>CAWFKG010000001.1:0-7679 GCA_963816365.1 uncultured Bacteroidales bacterium
TACCACCAAAGTAAGTATACCCGAAAGGTCAGGCTCCGTAAGTTCCCTGTACTCTTTATTTATCATTCCTGTGAAACCATCGCTTATACCGACCAGGCTCATTCCGTATTTCACGATTGCAGTTTTTCCGACACCGCGGATCGCAGCATTAATGCCCGGGCAATCGCCTCCTGCTGTGAGTATTCCTATTCTCTGGCCTCTTGTTATTTTACCCATTTTTATTCTTTGAAAATAAATTTAAGCAAATTTAACTCTTATAAGTATAATGAAGTTAATTAATTGTAACAAATATTGGCTTATTCTCTGTGTAACTTCGTGTCTTCTCTGTGTTCTCTGTGACAGTTCTTAATATTTGTTACACAGAGGTACCCAGAGGATGCACAGAGATTTTAATTTGAAATCTTTGTCTGTATTATCATTATTATTATTTGTAATTTTATATGACTTGATTAATAATATCATTATTATCAATGGAACTCGATTATGTGAAATTGAAGCCCATCAAGCCTGCCCTCGCCGGATATATCAGGGAATCACAGATAATGCTGAAGGAATCGGGCATAACAGACGAGAAAACAGTCCACGATGTCCGTGTTCTGATGAAGAAATCCAGGGCTGTTTTGAAGCTTGTGGCTCCACAGCTGGATAAAGAATCTGTAACAAGAGATATTACTGCACTGCGTGAAGCTGGGAGGATTATGTGCACCATGAGGGAAACATCCGTACAGCGGAAAATACTTAAAGAATTCAGGAAAAGATATCCTGATTTATTCCCGCGTTTGATTGATAAAGTGCTGGCATCTCTGCTTGAGAAACATGCAACGGGCACTGAGCCGACCGGGGAATTGAAAACAGCTGCCGAACAGGTAGATTCGCTGATAAGGAAAACAGGCTACCGGATACGATTTCAGTCAATGAACGCTATTAACCCCCAACTGCTTATAAAAGAGCTCGAGAAAACATATACAATGGTCGTGGATATTTATCTTTTATGCAGGAATAATCCAAAAGAGGCGATGCTTCACCGGTTAAGAAAAAAAACAAAGGATTTCCTTTATCAGCTTTATATATTCAGACCCTTAAATCCTACTGTGATAAAAGCACTTGAAAAAAAGCTTGACATCATGGCTCAGAATCTCGGTAAGTACAATGATATAGCCCAAATCATCAAAGCTTTGGATTATAAATATCTGGAGGGCTCAAATGCACCTGCCATGGATGAGTTGATTATCAGGTTCCGGGAAGCTCAGGACAAGTATCTTGCAAAAGTATGGCCGCCAGCATTTCAGGTATTCTGTCCGGGTCAGAAGCTTCTGAATATTCTGGGCTTCAGGTTGCTGGTTATTTAGCGATCAACCGTTCCGGCTTATTTCGAGTAAGGTGTTATGGTTAATTACTTTTATATCTTTTTCATGCAGCCTGATCAGTCCATCCCTTTCAAAATTTTTAAGAAGCTTTACTGCGCTTTCAGTCGAGACTCCTGCAAAATCGGCGATATCTTTCCTTGACAGGAGCTGAAATATTTCCGGTTTCTCATTTTTCAGAGTGTCAAGATATAATAAAGTGTCTGCCATCCGGCCGTTCATCTGCTTATACATCAGGTTGCGGACAGTGTTGATCAGGTTGGTGTTTTGTTCGCAATACCTTTTTATAATATTGAAACCGAACATCCCGTTTTGTTTTACAACTTTTGAAATTGCCTCTTTTTCGACCAGGAATACATGGCAATCGGTGAGGGCAACTGAGGAATAGTTAAATGTATTTTCAGAAAACACAGCAGAAAGGCCGACAAATTCCCCTTCTTTTATTATTCTGAGATTATAATTTTTTGTTGAATTACCCTCAAGATATTGTTTTGCGTATCCGTCGATCATAAATAATACATATGAGGCAAATGCCCCCTGTTTTGTCAGATTATCGTCCTTACGGAAAAGCACCTGGGTTTTGCTTGCCCTTACGAGTTCAGCCTCCTCAGGTAATAGCATCTGGAAACAAGGTGCCTGAATATCACAAATAAAATCACTGTCGGTTTCGAGAATGGTTTTCATCGTTTACTGGTCTTTAAAAGATGCAAAGTTAACTTAAATCAACAAAAAAGTTGTCGACATTCAATCTGTAACTTGTCGAACAGTAGGTCCTGTTCCATAATTGGCAGGGAATAACGCTGTATGTTTGCCAGTAATTCATTAAATCAAAAAAGATCAAAATGAAAAAAAACATCGGTACAGTTGACAAAGTGATCAGAATTCTGGTTGCTGTCATGGTTGTAACTCTTTACTTTATTAATGTAATTTCAGGAACTCTGGCAATAATACTGCTGGCTTTGTCTGCAATTTTTGTTATAACAAGTCTTGTGAGTTTCTGTCCCCTATACCTGCCCTTATCACTCAGTACAAGAAAGAAAAATTAAAACTCAGCTATATGGATAAGGACTGTAAGGTTACATTACGACCAAAAAGTGTAAAAGAGTTTTTAAGATCGTGGTACTTCTGGAGACCATTTCTCGGAGTTCTGGCAGGTGCAACTGCCGGGTTTCTCTATTACCATTTTGTAGGCTGTTCAAGCGGTTCCTGCTTTATTACAAGCCATTCGTACAGCACAATTATATTCGGAGGACTGGCAGGTTATTTTGTTTCAAGCGGTCCTTGCACAAGGTGTTGAAGAGTGAAGAATTAATTATAAATAATCAATAGGGATAAGTAGAAATGACTTATATAGAAATTAACAAACGCTACAATGAACTTGCCGAAACCTCATGTTGTCTGTCCTGCGGCGGTGCAGTAAATTACTCAGAGGCCGGAACCGGAGAGGTTTGTGTTGATCTTGGAAGCGGCAGGGGTACGGATGTATTAAGACTCGCTGAAAATGTCGGGAATACAGGCTTTGTATACGGTATCGATATATCAGACGGTATGATACAAAAAGCAACGGCTACAGCCAGCCGTCTCGGCATCACAAATGCCAGATTTATTCACAGTCCTCTGGAAAAGATCGGGCTGGAAGACAATACAGCCGATCTGGTGATCTCAAATTGCACTATAAATCACTCTTCTGATAAGCAGACGGCCTGGAATGAGGTCTTCAGAATTCTCAGAAAAGGCGGGAGATTCGTTATAAGTGATATTTATTCGTCACAAGCGATTCCCGAGGAATACAGGAATGATCCGGTGGCAGTTTCTGAGTGTTGGGCCGGATCTGTGACCCGGGATGAATATCTGGAACAGTTCAGACTTGCAGGATTCTCTTTAATCAGGATTCTGGAAGAATCAGGACCCTATGAGAAAGGGAAAGTAATGGTCTCCAGCTGGACAATAACCGGAAAAAGCATCATCGGGTAGTTGTAACTGCGGGAACCAGAGATAAATAAATATATAAAGTATTATTAACCAAACAATTAATTTCAATTATGAAAAGCCTGATTAAAAAGAAAGAAGCAAAAGTGAATGTAAGACCGGCACAGTGTTGTGCGAAAACATCTAAAACCATTGTCGGTTGCCACGATTGAGAGTGATGAAATACTCAAGATTTAACATTTTTTCAAAAATACGGGATTCTGAAAGCTATTTCATTGTCAATTTGCTTTCAGGAAATGCTGACATCCTCGATGCCGGTGATGCTGAAAAGCTGAAAGCGGTACAAAAAATGCTGACTCTTCCGGATGAGCCCTTTCTGGCTGAATTGACAGAAAAGGGGTACTTAGCAGATGAGGAAGAGGAAAACAGAGTATATAGGAAAAGGTATCTCGACTTCCTTGATTCGAGGAACAAGGATGAGATCCAACTTTTCTTCGTGACAAATTATAGCTGCAACTTCGCATGTACATATTGCTATCAGGATGAATACAATCATCCTGAAAAGGACCTGAGCAATGAAGTGATTGATTCATTTTTCGACTACATCAGAAAGGAGTATGCCGGCCGCAATAAATATATAACTGTCTTCGGAGGAGAACCTCTTCTGAACAGCCCAAAGCAGAAAGCATCTATTGAATACCTGTTAAACAAAGCTGCTGATGAGAGACTTGAAGTTAGTTTTGTTACCAATGGCTATAATCTTGAAAGTTATAGTAATATTCTGAAAGACAAGAGTATCCGTGAGATTCAGGTGACATTGGATGGTATCGGACCTGTGCATGATAGCCGGCGTTTTCTGAAAAGCGGTAAAGGGACATTTGCTGCAATTGTTTACGGGATAGATGCCTGCCTGAAAAATAAAATTACGGTCAATCTCAGAATGGTGGTCGATAAAGAGAATGTAGATAGCCTGCCTGATCTTGCAAAATTTGCTAATGATAAAGGCTGGTCAAAAAGTCCTTATTTTAAAACACAACTGGGGCGAAATTATGAGTTGCATCATTGTCAGTCTTCTCCTGATAAACTCTTCAGCAGGGTTACACTTTTCGAAAAGATACATGAACTGACTCAACAGTATCCTCATATACTGGAGTTTTACAAACCTGCTTATTCTATTGCGAAATTCCTGTCTGAAAACGGGAGCTTGCCTGATGCATTGTTTGATTCATGCCCGGCATGTAAGACAGAATGGGCCTTTGATTATACCGGACAGATCTATTCCTGTACAGCAACTGTTGGGAAATCAGATGAATCACTTGGAACTTTCTATCCGCAAATTAACATTAACCGTGAAAAAATCGAACAGTGGGAATCGCGCGATGTTGTTTCCATTCCTGAATGTAAGGAATGTAATCTGCAATTAGCTTGCGGCGGAGGATGCGGCTCAGTTGCAAAAAACCGTACCGGATCCATCCTTTCACCTGATTGCCGGCCTGTTCCGGAACTACTGGAACTAGGATTTTCTGAGTACTTCGAAGATGGAGGAGCTCAAAATAAATCTGTTGATAAATTAATATACTCTCAGAACTAGAAATATGAAAGAAATAACTGAAAAAGAATTTAATGAAGATGTCTTAAATGCCGGCAAAGTTGTACTTGATTTTTATTCAACCGAATGTCCTCCCTGCGAGGCCTTAGCTTCCAAATTTGAAGATCTTTCCAAACTTTACGGGAATGACATCCGGTTCCTCAAAATCTATCGTCAGCAGAACAGGGACCTGGCAGATAAACTAGGTGTTAAATCTTCACCAACTTTATTATTCTTTGATGATGGTAAAGAAACCGGAGAAAGACTAACAGGAGGTATTAAAAGAAGTAATATCATTAAAAATCTTGATCTGATGTTATCTGAGGTTCGAAGGAAAGAGATCACTTCACAGATTAAACCCTCTGTTTCAGATTATGATGTTATAATCCTTGGCGCCGGCCCGGGCGGCCTTACTGCAGGGTTATATCTTTGTCAATCGAAAATCAACACTGTACTGATAGATATTGCATTGCCTGGCGGACAGGTATCGACGACTCATGAAGTCTCAAATTACCCTGGCTTTATTGAACCGCAGGCAGGTTACCTTCTTTCACATAATATGAGCGAACAGACCAAACTTTGCGGTACTGTTTATAAGGTTGCTGTAGATGTTACAAAAATAGATCTCGAAAAAAGGGAAGTTGTTATAGATGAATATGAGACTATAAGGGCCAAAAAGATAGTTATTGCCACAGGAACTACACCTAATATAACCGGAGCATCAGGAGAAAAAGCCCTTAAAGGAAAAGGGATCTCTTATTGTGCTACGTGTGATGCGAAATATTTTGATAATAAAGAAGTTGTGGTAATAGGCGGAGGCAACTCTGCTGTTGAGGAATCTGATTATATCAGCCGTTTTGCCAGCAAGATAACGATAGTACATCAGTTTGATAAGTTTACTGCTAATAAAAAGGCACAGGAAAAGATATTAGCAAACCCTAAAATGAATTTCATCTTTAACAGCGAGCCAAGAGCATTTGTCAAAGACGGAGATAAGATGGTTACTGAAATTGAAAACCTGATTTCCGGCGAGCGTAGCAAATTGGTAAGTGATGGTGTTTTTATCTTTATTGGTATGAAACCTAATATTGAACTGTTCAAAGACAGCCTGCAACTTGATAATTGGGGTTATATCAAATCCGATGAGAATATGAAGACAAGCATTTCGGATATTTATGCCGTAGGTGATGTAACAAGTAAAAAATACCGGCAAATAACAACTGCTGTGGCCGATGGTACAATTGCTGCAATGGCTATTGCAAAGGAATTGAATTAGAAGTTATATTATCGCGAAGAAGGATCGGCCTGATTCCTTACACACCTGACTGATGCTCCCCAGCGAACTGGGTTGGTACCCCAGATGATCTCAGAACTGTCAGTGCTTATGGCACGGTAAATTGCTTTATTCTCCGGGGCCGAATTTGAAGTCCAGAATATGCTGGATTCTCCGCCATTGATGTATACTCCTAAATCACCACGGTAACCTCCAGGGAGAGCTGTGAAGCCGCTTTCATTTCCCGTATTGCTGTTGTCAGCCTTAGTGTTTTCAGATACTTTCATTTTTTCACCTGCAATGAGGCTTCCTCCCAGGTATGTCCCGAGAATGGTCCATTCATAATCAGACGGTACATGCCAGCCTGAAGGACAAAGTTTCATGGTATTAACCGTATACCAGTTATACAAATTTCCATAAATATTTCTATTCAGCTCATCATTATCATAACAACAATATCCCGGAGAGAGTAAAGAACTCCAGCATCTGAAACATTGTCCATTGGTAATATCTGAACTGTCATTAAGTCTGGTAGTTCTGATATTTTCCGCTGTCCATATCTGCGATCCGATTCCAATTGTTTTATAAACATTCCCTTCAATATCCGTTACGATCCCTTGCTCACCTGAATGATCAACCGGAGTTGTAAAGGATATTTCATTGCCATAGACTGTTCCTGAGCTTCTGGTTGCATATGCCCTCACAAAATAGGTTGTATTTGATTTGAGTCCGCAAAGGTCGGTTGTAAAATTAAGGGTTCCGGAGAAACTGTTCTGAACAGCTTTGTAATCAGAAACCGTGGCTGACTCCAGCATGCTCCAGCATACCCCTATTTCGGTTACCTCTGAGCTTCTGTCAGATTTCACTATTGCATCACAGGAGGCTGATACCGGAGTTATAAGAGACAATCCGACAGTGCTGACTTCAGGATTTGAGCCTGCAATCTCCTTTTTACAGCCCTCTGTCATAAATAATAATACTTCTGCAATGATAAACAGGCGTATCCAGAGTATTATTTTCATATCTGCAAGAGTTCGTTCAGGTCAGTGAATGATCCTTGTAAATATCATAATTTTCTCGGATAAAGTCAAGAAGCAGCAAATGATTTCTTGCAGCCCTGATTCCGGGCAGGTCTCTGTTAGCTTTTCCTGGCTTCCAGGCCGAATTTAAAGCCGGCTTTGACCCGCTCTATTAATTCAGGTAAGATATCAGTATATTCACCAACGATTCCAAAGTCCGCATTATGAAAAATGTTTGCCTTAGGATTATGGTCAATGGCAATAATTTTTTCAGATTACTTTCATCCCGGCCAGGTGCTGTATCGCACCTGAAACACCGACAGCAATATATACCTTGGGACGGATTGTCTTGCCCGTCTGACCTACCTGCCTGGCATATTCAACAATACCATCATCAACAACCGGCCGGCTGCTGGCCCATTCGGCTTTTATTCCCTGGTTTCTTAATGCTTCAGTAAGTTCTTTAACCAGTTTTAGATTATCGACAGTGGTGCCTCTTCCGCCTG
>CAWFKG010000002.1:0-151609 GCA_963816365.1 uncultured Bacteroidales bacterium
TAGATCTAAAGGAACCCCGGGATCTTCGCCAGCGCCGACTGGGCGATCTGGTCGTGGTAGTAGCGCAGGTTTTCCTGCTCGTCGAGGAACTCGGCGAAGCTGCGGTGGTAGATGCGGTAGCGGGCAGAGTCCTCGTTGAGGAATTCGCGCCAGTCCCGGATCACATCCATCAGCTCGCCAGGCTCTATGCGCGTCCACTGCATCAGCTGCTGCAGCGTTACAGGCTCGCGGCTGATGGCGAGGAAGCACAGCACAGGGCGCTGCAGCTTCGAGAAGCGGTTCGGGTCGGTGTCCTTCATGTCGCGCCAGTGGCGCTGGTAGTAGCGCGTGAGCCCTCGAGGCAGGGCGCTGATCGCGCCAACGGTGTCCTGTGTGAGCCGTCCGCGCGCGATATCGGGCAGTACATGGAACAAGTACATGAAGTTGCCCTCGGACAACTCGGCGATGTCCTCCACGAACTTTGCGCGCTCGATGCCCCATTCCGCGAGCCGCGGCTCCATTGCGGAGGCGTGTTGATCCACGAACGCCTCGATGTAACACGCGACGTCGGCGCGGTTGCTCGGATCGTCCTCGCGGATCCAGATCTCGGCCTCGTTGTCGACGTCGAGGTTGTAGTCGGCCTCCTCGCGCGTAGTGAGCACGAAGAAGACGCCGGGTGGCAACGTGCGCGGAAGGTAGAGGCGGTTGGCCGCTGTCAGATCGTTGTGCTCGACCTCGTCCAGGGCGTCGACCACGACGACGATCGGCTGCGGCCCGCGGGCAGCGGCCTCGCTGAGCAGTTGCGACAGAAAGCCGCTGTCATCGCTCGCGTGGGGAGGCAGCGTGGCGTGACTGAGCTCGAAGCGCAATATCAGCTGCGCGCAGACGTTCTCCAGGAACTGCTTCGCCGAGCGGATGTTCTCGGGCGCGATATTGAAGTGGTGTACGTAGGCGCGGCGGGCGATCAGGGTCGCTGCGATAGCGGTCTTGCCGATGCCCGGCTCACCGCGTATGACCACCCCGCCAAGCGCCGCGGCGAAGCGGAGAATCGCGTGAGTTCGCAGATCTGCGTCGTTAATTGCGCTCACGCGGTCAGCGACTTCCTCGGCCTCTGCGGGGCTAAGCCTCTGGGCAATCGCCGAAAGTGCAGCTGCCCGAGCCGACGAATCCTTTCGCGCGGCGGCAATTTCCACCGCTCGGGGAAGCAGGTCGCGCGGCAGGTGTGGAGCGAGTGCCGACATCATGTCACCACCCGTGGGCGTGTAGCCTCGGTCTCCCAGCTCGGTCGCGATGTCGAGTGCAACCGCCATCGACTCGCGGGAGAGCTCGGCGGCGGCGGCAGAGAGGAACTCTGTCCACAACCGCTGGTCGGCGGGGTACCGCCTCCGTATCAGCGCCATTACATCTTCGACCGCGGCGCGGCGCTTCTCGCCCTGTCGCCAGTCCGCAAGCCCCAGCAGTTGGCGCGGACAGCGCTCTGCGTGCACAACGCGCTCAAGGGAGCGGAGAAGCCGGTCGCGCCCCTCCCCGTCGAGCGCCCGTACCAGCTCAAAGCCCGCTCGCACGACGTCGAAGTGTTCCGGGCTCACCTGGCTCCCGTTGGCCCTGCGCGGTGTCGTTGGCGGCAGCAGCCCCCGTAACAGGCCCTCCGTCTCATCGACCAACTCGGCGCGCAAGGACGCGGGCGCCACGTCTGCCACGGCGGCGAACACTGCAACTCGGACAGCGGGATCTAGCAGGAGTCGACCCCGGCGAAACGCTTCCGCCGATGCACGCTGGCGCTCCTCGGTCGACAGGACGGGGACGTGCGCGAGTCGTGCCAGCAACCGTGCGGTGCGGGCGTAGTAACCACCCGATATACGGTCGAAGTCGATACCAATGTCAAAATCGAAACCGTCCTCGGTGCGCGCCCCATCGAACGACAGCGCAGCAGCGAGCACATCCTGCGTGATCAGCCGCGACTCCTGGGACGGAAGCCGATCGGCGAGTGCGAGCAGGAGGCGAGCGGTCCACTCCGTCGTCCCGTGGATCTCGACAATCTCGCCGACCAATGCGCGACACGCCTCCTCGTCCAGAGCGGGTGCGCCAGCTTCAAGGACATCGCCGATCTCGTGCTCGTGAGTCCAGTCGCCGCACGCCCATGCCCGAAGCGTATCCACCAAGTCGTTGGACGACAGGCGCGGGGCTAGCGCACTAAGTACCTCGCCCTTTGAACGGACATCGTCCAGAGTGACGGCGCGCGAAAGCTGCTCACGGCTCGTCGTCTCGGGCAGGACAGGCGCAAGGGCTGTCACGCAGCCTTCCCAGACCGAACTCTCGCTTTGTACTCGGTCAGCGCCGACGATCATGGCAGCCACCTCACCCGCCGCGGTTGCGGGGGCCGTCTGAAGTACGTCAGCGATCTCACGGGCAAGTGCAACGACCTGCCAGGGAGTCGAAAGCGCTGCTTGACTGTGCCTCGCTGAGTGGCGCTGCGGCATCGCGGGCGAGCTCGACGCGGCGGGACACGTCCACGAGAGGCGCGATAAGCAGGAGCGATCGACTCCGCTCGAAGGTGTCGGACGACTGCCGGGCGTATTCGATCACCCTCTCGGGGGTCCATCGTCTCGACCGGACCAGGTCCGGACCGAACGCGTAGACGGTCCGTTCTGCGATGGTTCTTGCAGAAGCTCCGAGCAGCGCATACCGCGCCTCGAGCGCTAAATCGACCCGGTCGCGAGCGAAACGTCGCGCTTTCGCAAGGTCGCCGAAGTATGCTTCGGCGCGCCCGCGGGCCCTCTTCAGCTCATACCAGGCATTCCTTGAGACGTGCGGCGCGAGGCCATCCACGGTGAGTCGGAGCAGCCGGTGAACGACCCCTTCGCGGTCGAGCACGGACAAGTGATCGAGGAGGTGGTCTACCTCGTAGTCGTTTAGCCCTGCAAAGGGATTGGCGTCCCTAGCCATACTTCCACGCTCGCGTGCTTTGCCACCAATCCGGGTCTGGTGGAGATAGCAGTGGGCCACCGTGCTCGCTCGATGGCGTGACCGCACCCGGGTTGGGCGCATGGACCCGGGCCGGTGTTGCTTCCGTCGACGTTGACGAATCCGCGACATTGATCAAGCCACCGCCACCCGCAGCGGCGCCCCAAGCCGTGCTCATCGCTGCGGTGCCCATTCGTGGTGACGTACTCGGCGACGGTGAGCTCCTGACCGTTAATCGGGTACTGCGCGCTTCTGGGCGAGGTGATCCCAATCGTGGAGGAAGATTTGCTGAAAGTACTGCGCCGTCGTTGTGTCGTGGATGATCACGCCGGCGTCGCGGTTGTAGAGCGTCCCGTCTGTCGACCAGTTCTGGCTGCTAACGAGGACGGTCTTCCCGTCGACGATGATGCCCTTGTTGTGCACGTTCGGCTGTACCTTAACGTTGTCGACGACGTTTACGCCCATGCCTTGCAGCTGCTCGAGATAACCGGCGGTCTCGTACTCGCTCATGATGATCCGCACGTCGACACCGGCGTTCTGTCGGTCGATGACGGCCTGCACGAGGTCGACGAAGGCTTGTGATGTGGCGTCGACCGTCTTGGGTAACTCGATGTATTGGTATTGCATGTACAGGCTGTTGGTGGCGATCGCGATGAGTGCCTTAATGGCGTTGGTGTAGACGCCGGGGTCCGGCGTAAGCAGCGGGGTGATCGTGATCTTGTCGGTGACTGTGGCAGTGGGAAAGAACCGCTGAAACGCCGGGGTGCTACTGGAAGGGAGCGCCGGCGGGGGCACTGGCGCGCCCGGCGGTCGCGGGGGCTCGTTGTGCGCCGCCGCGACGGTGAGGTCGTTGCGTAGGTAGGCCTCAAAAACCTTGGCGAGCGTGGGTTCGTTGATGACGACGTGCCAGTCGCGGTCGCGGTGACGGGCGGTGGTCGCGTCGGCGGCGTTGCCGGCCGGGTCGATTGCGGGCTGGTTGGAGTTGTTCCAGTTCCCGCTGGACAGCCACGTTTTGGCGCTGTCTTGAACCGCGACTTTGATGTGGTACGAGGTCGGGTAAATCCATGCGGACGCGTCTTTGTCCATCCTGGTTAACGCCCAGGCCTGACTCATGTTCTTACCGAGGGCCGCCTTGAGCTCGGCTACAGTGTCGTCGTCGGTCTGGTCGGCGGTCGGGTTGAGCGCCGGTCGATCCAGGACGAGGTCGAACTGCTTGTTCGCCACGGCGGCTTCGACCGCCGTGGCGATGTGGGCGGCGGTGAAGTCGTACATGCCGACGGTCAGACTGGTCGTCGTGTCACCTAGGAACTGCTTGAGCACCGCCCAGTCGGTCGGCGTGAGTTCGGTGTACTGCCGAAACACGGTCCAGAAACTCTTCGTACTTCGGGATTGACATACCTTCGGGGTATCCGGAACAGGTCTAGCTTCCGCCGTGCCTCGTCCTCGTATGGGTAAATGGGGTCGGTCTCGTCGGCGATAATTCGTAGCAGACGTCTCCGTAAGGCCAACGCCTCATCGCCAAGCATCTTGTTAATACGGCCAGGCGTGTTGGCGATATGTCCAAGCATGTTGGCGATACGTCGTAGCAGACCTGGCCATAACGCGGACACCGCCTTATGGCCAAGCATGGGTGACAGCGCCTGCGAAACCGTTCCGACCAAGTACACAGCCACGCCGACGCCGAGTCCGACCCAGATGGGACCGGCATCCTTCGCGAGGTCATATACGGCGGCTGCGACCCCATTGGTCGGTCGCTTGTGTATGTCGGGCTTGATGAGAATCCATAGAAAGACCAACCACAGGTAACCGGCAATCAATGGTGCTCGGAGGTGGCGGAAGCCTGGAAGAGCGGTGGCGAGGATTTCCACACGACGACCTTCTCACCCGAGGGGGACGCGCGTGGCTCGCCGCGCGGAAATTTCCGGCGGATTCGGTCATCTCAGACCACACTTCTCGATACGGCGGGTCACCATCACGGCCCGCCCGAGCTGGCCGCCGCCGCATCCGGCGCTGGCCGCCGTCGAGCTGGCCGCCGGGCTAAGCCCTCTCGGAGCCGGTGTCCGGCCCCAGCGCGCCGCCTGGCCACCCGGTGGCCGCCGACGCCCGCGCGTTTTTCCCCAGGTAGCGGCCCGTCAAGTCAAGTGTTCTTCAGCCAATAGGTGGTGTTTCCATCAAAAGAACTTGACGCTTATAGGGCACTGTCTGGGCGCATCGGCTGTCATCCTTAGCTTCATGTCCGACACCAAGCACGTCGTTCTCATCCACGGCACGTGGTGCCGTGGCGACAGTTGGGGTCCCACTCGGGCGGCCTTCGAAGAGCGCGGTTACACAGTGCACACCCCGACGCTGCGACATCACGAACTGCCCTTGCAGGAAGGCGCCATGAAAATCGCGCCGCTGAGCATGCGCGACTACACCGACGACCTCGTCGCGCTGGTCGACTCGCTGGACTCGTCACCGATTATTGTGGGGCTGTCGCTGGGCGGACTGCTGGCGCAGCTAGTCGCCGCACGCACCCGTCATGCGGGCCTCGTCGCCGCCTGCCCGGCGGGACTCACGACGATGCCTGCCTCATGGGCCAAGATGCGCGGCGGCGTGAGCCTCGTCGGGAGGCACTATCTACAGCCGCGACCGTGGGCCAAACCCCTGTATCCCCCGACGTGGCAGAAGTTTCGGCGGTGGATAGCCAACGCCCAGACCGAGGAGACCGCCCGCGAGTTTCTCGCCGACTTGGTCTGCGAATCGGGGCGCGCCTACTGCGAGATGCTTTTCTGCTATCTGGACCGGGGCAAAGCCACCACCGTCAACTTCGCCGCAGTCACCACGCCGGTGCTTGCCATCCGGGGCGAATGCGACCGTCTCATCCCGCCACAAGTCGCCCCCTGGACAGCAGCCCGGTATCAGAGGGGGACCTATGTGGAGATTCCACGCGCCGACCACCTCGTCTTTTTCGGGGAGGCGCTACCGGTGACTATGGGCCATATCGACGACTGGATTGCCAGGAATCACGTGCTCGCCATTGCCTAGGAGCCTGGGTCGGTATTGCCTAATCGGACATTGATGGTGGCGTGCTCGGATGCCGGTAGGGCTGGGCGGGCTGGCGTGGTGATGTAGGTGCCGTGTGGATTGTGGGTGGGGCATGCGTCGCCCGGGGTCAGGTGGGGGCGAGGGCGGCAAGCCCACTGACACCGACGACGCCGTGAAGTTTGCGTAGGTTGTGGCAAGCGGCCAGCAGCAGCCATTCGCCGCGGGCCTGGTCGAGTCCGCGCAACAACAGGTGTTTGGCGTTCTGCAGGGTGCTCATTTGGCCGAAGACCGGTTCGACGATCGCCTTGCGGCGGGCATAGACGGCCCGGCCGTTCTGGGTGCTCAGTTTGCGGGCCATGCGCTGTTTGGCGGTGGCGGACTTGGGGATGCGGCCGCGCGGGGCAACCGGCGGAGGCTCGCCACGGCGCGCACGCCCGGTGGCCACATAAAACTCGGTGCCGTGTTCGGCGGTGAACGCGTCGGCACACTGCAGGTTGTCGGCCGAACAGTAGCCGGCATCGGCGAGCAGCTGATCCGGGGCGCACCCGGTGTTGGCCGCGGTCTGCTCGGTCATCAGGATCAGATTGCCCACATCGGCGGCGTTGGCGTTCACCTCGGTGGCCACGATCACCTGATGGTCGGCGTCGACCACGGCCTGGGCGTTGTAGCACTGGTGGAACGCCCCGTCGCCGGTCAGCATGATTTTCGAGTCCGGATCGGTGAAGTTGCGCTGCGCCTTGGGTTTCGGCGTCGCCGCATCCGCCGCCGCTGTGCCATTAGCGGTGACGGTGTCCGCATCGTCTCCACGGTCGCGCGCGGCGGTCTCGGCCCGCTCCCGCGCCGCGGCCGCGGCCTCTTGCTCGAGCGCGGCCTTGGCTTCGCGGATCTTGCCCAGCCGTGTTTCGCGTCGGCGCAGCGCCTCGGGCAGCTCGTCGCCGCGGTTGTTCTTGCCGTAGCGGACGTCTTCGGCCTTGTCGATGCGCTCAGCCTCGGCCAACAACGCCGACACCTGCCCGGCGAGGACCTTTTCCTTCTCACTCATCCGCGCATAGCTCATCGCCTTGCGCTTGGAGGCGTTGGCCCGCACCTTCGTCCCGTCCAGCGCGACCCGGCCCAGCCGCACCATGCCCGCGGCCTGACACAACGCCAACGCCTGCACAAACAGGTGTCCCAGCGCAGACAGATGCCGCTTACGGAACCGCGCGATCGCCCGATAATCCGGTGCCGCCCCCGCGGCCAGCCACCGAAACGCCACGTCATCGGTGCACTTGACCTCGATCGCCCGCGACGAACGCACCCCAATCGTGTAGCCATACAGCAGGATCCGCACCATCAGCCGCGGGTCATAGGGTGGGCCACCCCGCCCCTCGGTATAGGCGGCCCAGATCCGCGACAAGTCCAGGTGCTCACCGACCAGCTCGGCAATGAACCGGGCCAGATGCTCGGCCGGCAACCAGTCATCCAACGACGGCGGCAACAACAACCCCTGCCCCGGCTCAAACGCCCGAAACATCTTATCCACCCACGCTTTCGGCGCTACAGCCCGCGCATCAACTCGCTGCGCCGGATCTATCGCAAACAGCCCATCCCAACCAGCATCACCAGCCACACCTCATCATCACCTGCACAAAGCGATCAGACGAGCACCCCGACTGGCGTGTTACTGACCCACGCTCCTAGCTGCCCCGACGGAAACACGCAGGGGTGTATCTCAGAAGATTTTCCGTGCCGTCGGGCAGTTGCCGGTCGCGCGCAATATTCCGTGGTTGGCCGATGTTTTAGAGTCGGTGTGCGGCGGGATCGTGGTGCGGTCGGGCCGGGGTGAGCGCCGATGCCGGGCCGCTCATCTAAGGGGCGTTGAAATGTTGACATAGCAGCCCCGAAAGATCGCGGAAGCCGGGCCGACCGCCGATAGAGTGCCGGTAAGTGCTGGTGAGTGACGGCTAGGGGTCGCACATATATCGCACGGTGTCGGCGGTCTGGGGCTCAAAAATGTCCTCTGACTAGGCATTTAGGCTTGTGCCCCCGGCAGGATTCGAAACTGCCCGCCCGGTAACCTGGTGACCAGCACAAACCTGGATCTGCCAGCACTTTCCCGCCGCAGGTAGGCTGGACATGTTGGACAGATTGAACAGGTGCGCGATGCTCGCCGACACCTCATCGGCGGCCGCAGGCAGGACGGAAAGGGTCGGGGGCGCAGCTGCCATGTGCGCAGCGTTGACCGTCGAACCAATAGTCGCCAAATCCGTTGCCGCTTGTGCCATCAGCTCCGGAGCCGCGATCACAGCAGGCATCTCTACCCTCCCGCCCGGTCCTCATCGACTGATCGGCACGACGGAAGCATCGCGCGGACCCCGAAATAGCCACTAGGGACTTTCGGCTCTAAACCCCGGTAGGTATCCGTGGCGCGCCCCGTGATAACAACCGCATGGCAGCCCTGGTGGTCGCGGTCACCGCGCGTCGTCGGTAGCTCAGCGATACCCGACCTTAAGTAGAACCCTTGTGTTAAAAGCGCGATCAGCGGTTGTGGGTAGCGCGAAGTCGAGGCCATCGGCCACCCGGTTGATCGTGTTGAACAACGCGCAGACCTCGATCGCGTCGCGGATCGCCTCCGGGCTGACCCCGGCGCCGAGCACCGCACGCACATCAAGTAGTCCCACCTCATCGGGCGTGAGGGTTAACTTCTCCAACAGGCCCAGGGTGGCTCTCACCCGGTCATCGACCCCGGCGGTGCGCCAATCGGTAACGACCGCAGCTGTAATCGAGGGATGAAGGACAGCCGAAGCGACCGCCTCGTGGGTGGTGGCGCAGAATTGGCAGCGGTTTCGCGCCGACACAATCGCCGCGAAGAGCTCCCGCTCGCCAATCGTCCACGGCGACGGCCCCCGCATCACCGCCTGGGTGAGTTCGAAGAACGGCTTGCCGAAAAACCGCGGACGGTGGTAGCGCACCTTGATGATGTCGGGTACCTCGCGGCCGGTCACCAGTCGTACCAGCGCGAACACAAGGCGGCCGGCAAGTCGCCCGCGTGCGACGCTTCGCAGCCTCACCGCAAGGCCTCGTTGAGGGCAGACAAACCCGCGCGGAGGCGCGCGTCACCCGCACCGAGCGCCGTGGCGATGGTCACCTCGAATATTTGATCCTCGGAATAGCCGGCGTCGTGCACCCGCTGGATGTCGTCGTCCTGCACTCGGTAGGCGTGCAGGCGGAGCTTCTCCACGTATCCGCTCAGTGGCTCCGCCAGGCCCTCCCCGCAGTAGGCGGCCCGGCGGAGGGCCGCATCCGTAGTGGCCGGGGCATCAAGAACCGCGTAGCGGAGCTTCTTGTGCAGCCGTGGGTATCGACTCTCTTTCGACACCGCGCACCCCTTCGATCGGGCTGTGTTGGTTCTCCACAACCCAAGGCTCAGTTCACGCGGGTTGGGCGGCTAGCCTCGCCGTGGCGACCACCGCGCCTCGATGATAAGCATCCCGTTAAGTCGGCATGGCGCTCATCACATCGGCGCCATGAGTTCTGGCTATCAGACCGGCGTCGAGATGCGACGAAAGGTTAACGAAGCTCACCTGTTTCAAGGCGGGCGAAAATTCGCCCGACAACCCGGTGCACAACGCTCGCGTGTCGCTTGCATAACGACTGGTGAGCACAGCGGTCAACGGTGTGGCACTCCATGGGGATGGCTCAGCGGATGGAGTCGGTCGCTCCGCCGGGTGGGGTGATGCTCAGCACGTCCACCGCACGACTTGTTGCGGGCGCAGCGGCTCTCACCGGCCCTGAGCTGGTTCAGATTAAAGGTGAGGTGCAGGTGGGCCCGTCGGTTGTTGGGCATGGGCGACGGCCATCGTGCTGTCGGGCGTGCTGAGTCGAATCTGGTCGCCCGCCGCTGGGAGATGTCCGCCGTTGAAGGCTTGCTGGACCGTGCCATCGACGGACACGGCGCGGTGGTGGGCGTGGTGGGGTCAGCGGGTATTGGCAAGAGCCGTCTGGAAATGTAAGACAACCGGGAGATGTGAAATCAGCGCCGGTTGACGCCGGACCGGTTTAGCGTTGAGCTGCGGTGAACAGAGGAGCTGGTGATGACCGCTACCGAAGACAAACTCAATGCATTTCTTGGCAAGGCGATCGGGGATCTCGGCGCGTCGGTGAGCGCGGTGCTGATGTTGATCGGCGACGAGCTCGGTCTTGTATACGGCGCTCGCGGAGCACCGTTTGTCGGCCGAGGAGCTGGCGCAGAAGACCGGGACCAATGCACGCTACATCCGCGAGTGGCTGGCGAATCAGGCCGCGGGCGGCTATGTCGAATACGACGAGGCCAGCGACACGTATTACTTGACCGCGGAGCAGGAGCTCTGCCTCGCCGACCCGAACGGTCCGGTCGATCTGCCCGGCGCCTACCAGATCATCGAAGACCTGTTTTACGTGCGCGAGCGTGCGGTCGAGAATTTCCGTAGCGGAAGCGGCATGGAATGGGGCGAGCATCATCGGTGCCTGTTCTACGGCACCGAGCGATTCTTCCGGGGCGGCTACAACGCGAATTTGGTCGCGTCGTGGCTGCCCGCGCTCGACGGCGTCGTCGAGAAGCTCGCTGCCGGCGGCCGGGCGGCCGACGTCGGCTGTGGGCACGGCGCGAGCACAATCCTTATGGCGCAGGCATTTCCGAGTTCGCAGTTCGTCGGCATCGACTATCACGGCGAGTCGATCGAAACCGCGCGCGAGCGGGCGGCGAAAGCGGGTGTCGAGTAACGCGAGCTTCGAGCTGGCCGACGCCACTTCCTACCGCGGCGATGACTATGACCTCATCGGGTTCTTCGACTGCTTGCACGATATGGCCGACCCGTCCGACGCGGCTCGGCACGCCCGAGAGGCACTCAAACCCGACGGGCACTGCCTGCTCGTCGAACCATTCGCAGGCGACAGCATCGCAGAGAACTTGAATCCGGTGGGCCGGCTCTACTACGGGGCATCGTCGCTGATCTGTGTTCCGGTGTCGCTGGCGCGGCGTGGACCGGCGCTCGGTGCGCAGGCGGGGGAGCTGCGGTTGAGGAAAGTGATGGTCGACGATGGTGGTTTCACGCAGTTCCGGCGCGCGACGCAGACACCGTTCAACCTGATTTTCGAGGCGCGGCCCTGATAGCCATCAGTACAGCGCTTTGCCCAAGTTCTCCTCGCGGTAGCGCTCCTCCAACTCGACCAGACTGAGGCCGCGCCGCAGGGCATGCGCGACCTCCGCGGCGCTCAGCAACGAGCCACCATCGTGACGTGGCCGTCCCATCGACACCTTCAGTCGGTGCTCCCCTCGCCTAAGCGGCAATAACAATCAGGTTGAGAGAGGCGCTGCTTTGGCCCTACGGGATGCGTTCGCTAATGTTTGCCGTCCCACCCGTTGCGGGCTGGCCTAGTACCAGCGCGCTGGTCCATTACCGGCAAGCCAATCCCGACGTCATCACGGCATCGCCTCGGCCCACGCGATATGCCCCTCGAAGCCAAGCGTTCTCGCCATGTCGCGGTAGCGATCCCTCAACTGCTGGCTTGTAGAGGCGCTTGTGCCAAGCGCCGCTGCAGCTTTCCTAATTTGTCCAAGCCACTGCGTGTGTCAGGACGGGCTGCTCGAAACCTTTGAGACTGATTTCGCCGAGATTTTGGAACGGGAGCATTTTTCCTTCGCAGAGTTCAGCGACGACATTTGAAACCAGGATTTCTTCGGGGCGCGCGTGGGCGCACAGCCGGGCGGCGAGCTGGACCGTGCAGCCAAACAGGTCGTCATGATGTTCGACCGGTTCTCCAGCCGCAATGCCGACCCGCAATTGGAACGCGTTCGCCTCGTTTTCTTCGCCATGTTTCTTAATCTCCTGCTGAATCCGAGTCGCGCATTTGACCGCGGCCGCGGCGGACACAAATGAGGCCATGATGCCGTCGCCCAAATGCTTGATTTCACGGCCGCCCATTTTGTCGAGCCCCTGGCGGACGATGGAATCGTGCACACAGAGCACCTTCATAGCGGCTTCGTCGCCCATTTTCCGAGTGAGCGAAGTGGATCCGACAATGTCGGTAAACAGGATTGTCCGAATCGCAGGGTCTCGTGTATCCGCCTTCGCACCTTGCAGCATAACCGCGCCGCTCGCATCCAGTTCGCTGCCGCCCATGAACAGATCGGCAACGTCTGGTTCGACTTGAATGATTTTTTGCGCCACCCGGCCATGCGCTTCGCGATGGACCGCTTCCGCGGCTTCCGCGCTGGGTGCGCGACAAAGGCAAAAAGCCTTCCCGGCTTTTTCGTTAACCCAATACTTATGATAGCTGACACCGTACTTTTCCTGGACGGCAAGGTCCTGAGCATGGGCCTTGGCCACTTCTTCGGGCGTGATGATGCCGCCCAGAAGTTCGTGAATGTCCATGTAATACGGCATAAACAATCTTACGACGCCTTCGCTACTTTTGCGCTCGGCGGATTTGAGTTGGAACACCCCCGGAGCGCGTGATCCTCCAACGCCGCCGGCGCGCCAAACACCGCCATGATCCCGTCGCCGGTCCACTGTGCAACCGTGCCGCCGTACCGCTGCACCACCGCCGCACAGCCGTCGGAGAGCTCGGCCATGATCTCCCGCAACCGCTCCGCACCCACCGCCGCGGCGATGTCCATCGAATGCACCACGTCGGCGAACAGCACCGTCACCTGCTTGTACTCCGCCGGTGTAGCGGCAGTCGCAACCGCCGCACCGCACTCGTTACAGAACTTCGAGTTCGGCGGCAGCTCAGTACCGCACGACCCGCACGCCACGCCCGCCGTCATCCGAGCACCACCGATCTAGGGGTCCCGACCCCGCATGATAGATCAGGGCGGCACGCGATCTGCGGGACCCGGGTCCCGCGTCGAACCGCCCCTGGTAACCCCGGGGTTGTTAAGCGCGCCGGGATCAGCCGATCTCTGCCACCGTCCTTTCGCAGAACTCCTTGGCCTCCTCGATGCTGCCGAATACCTCGTCCACCACGCCCCCGTCCGGGTCGAGGATCTCCACCTCCCATTCGTCGTCTAGGTCGGTGGACTGGGTGATCGCGTACCTGGACCCCTTGAAGTGCGCGACGGCCCCGACCGTCTCCTTCCACGTGAGCATCGTCACCTCCTCCTGTGCCGCTCCTTTGTACCCCCTACAGGAATAACCACATCGGCGAACAAAACCGTGACCTGCTTGTACTCGGCCGGCGTCATGGCAGTCGCAACCGCCGCACCGCACTCGTTACAGAACTTCGCGTTCGGCGGCAGCTCAGTACCGCACGACCCGCGCACCAAGGCTGCCGCCGTCATCTCACGCGGCCAGCCCACTATCGTTCACGTCACTATCGTGTCACCGCTGGCAAGCCATCGCCGCTGCGATCCGGCCAACGGGTAGGGCGCTAGGTCCCGTCTGAATAGTTGATCGGGCCGCCCCTGCTCTCCACGGGGCGCGGCCCGGTCATCATCAGCGATCGGTAATCGGCGCTACCCCCATCGACACCGCTGGCTACGGCAACCCGTTCATCCCGTTCAGGCCGAGCAGCAGCCCGCGAGTGCCGCCGGCCGTAGCAGGGCCTCGGCAAAGTCGCATTTCAGCAGCTCATCAGTAGTTTGATGGGCATTGTCAAGTTGAGCAATCAGACCAGGATTTGAGGCGATGCGTTCTCGTGAACCCCCAGGTCATATGTGACGCATGAGGCTGATGTGATTGGCGACCGCGCCCACTTCGCTCAACTTGACAATGCCCGCAGGAGGCCTTCGAACAGCTCAGACACATCAGCCAAACGGAGGACGTCAAGCTCTACCTGATCGCCGAGCGGCTGGTCGAGGAGGAGGTAGGGCGCGCCCGCGCTCGGCGTGGTCAACTGTGAGCTAGTTCGGACGTCGCCGCCAGTATTTGCGGGCGGGACCCGGGCTCGGTCATCAATCGACGGGCGACCTCGGTGAGGTGTTTGCCGTTAGCGCGCGAGTAGACGCGGAGCAGCTGAAATGCCTGCTCGACGGACACGCCGAGGCTCGCGCGCAGAAAGCCTTTGGCCTGCTCGACGATGACGCGGCTGGTGAGCGCGGAGCGTAGTTGCGACATCGCAGTGCTTGGCGTCGGCGCGCGTTCCTGGAGGAGCGCCACGGATGCAATATGCGCCAGGGTCTGGCCGACCAACAAATCGGCGTCGTTGAGCGCGCCGGGGCGGGTGCCGAACAGGTTGAGCGCCCCCAAAAGGATGCCCGCGGCGCGCATCGGGACCGCGTGCACGGACGCGAAGCCCCTCTCGAGTGCCGCAGGAACGAAGTGTGGCCACCGCTCGGTGGCGGTTTGAAGGTCGGCGACCGAGACCGGTTGGCCGGTGGCATAGCAGTCAACGCACGGCCCTTCGTCGGCCTGCAATTGAAACAGCTCCAGCTCACGGGTTTGCTCGGAGGTTGCCGCCAACAGCCGGAGACGCCCCAAGGGGTCGGCGAGCAGAATGCCTGCCGCCGCGATATCCAACAGCTCGGCGCTTTGCTCGGTGAGCTCGGTGAGCAGGTCAACGACGTCGAAGTCGACGAGCAGGGTGTCGACCAGCGAAACGACCGCGTGCAGCACGCGGGTTTCCCGAGAGGTGTCGGTCATGTTGCCCTCCTCTTCTCCTCTTGAGCTGTGTTCCCTTATCGGTTGGGCGTGAATCAGTCGGCCGCGAGCTTGAGTCGGCCGTCGAGGATGTCGCGGGCGACGTCGGTGGCACTGCGGGCGGTGGCGTAGGCGTAGGCGCGCAGCCGCACCAAGGCCTCGGCCGGCTCGACGCCCAGTTGGGCCACGAGCATGCCGGTCGCCTGGCTGACCTCGGCGCGGGTTAGTGCGTCGAGCTCAGCCCAGGCGTTGCTGTTGGGGTCGGAGAAGGCAGCCTGCAGGTCGGCGTCCAGTAGGTCCAGAACGCTGATGCCGGCCAGCTCGACGGCGGCGATGGCACCGGCCAGTGCGCCGCCTTCCAGTTGACCCGGCTGGGCGCGGAAGAGGTCGAGGGCGCCGATGAATTCGGCGGCCACGACGATGGGCAGCGCGTAGACGCTGCGGATGTTGTGCGCGAGCAAGGCCGGGCCGTAGGCGGGCCAGCGGGGCTCCTCGGTGAGGTCGACAGCGAGCATGGGGATCCGGTGCGTGACCGAGTCGAGGCACGGTCCCTCGCCCATGGTGAACTGCAGTTCGTCGTATCTGCGCGCGGCCGCGCTGCTGGATCCGAGTGTGCCGCTGCTGGCACCATCGATGACCAGCGAAATCGCCGCCGCGTCCACGTCGAAGAGCGCCACGCAGGCCTCGCACAGACTGTCGGCGGCCGCCACTCCACGCCGGCCGTCGACGGCCGCGAGCAGCTGCTCGTGGACCGTCACATCTAGCCGAACAGGAGGCGGGCTGGTGTGGAAGCGCCCCCATGTCGTGGTGGCGAGGCCATACCTACAGCCTCCTCTAGTTGGGGAGAAATAACGAGGGTGGCGCATTTCGGATACTCCACACGCGATCGATCGGATTACTCGCCATCTCTTTCCTTATCTTCTTTATTTGGCCCTGGACTCCCGAAGCTGACCCGAGCCGCAAGGTAGTTGTCGGTGCTGATTCAGTGGGGCCGCAGGTATGTGTAGACGGTTTCACGGCTGATGCCGAATTCCTTGGCCAGCGCGGATTTCCGCTCGCCCACGGCGGCGCGGTCGCGCAGCTGGTCGCGTCCCGCCCGGTCTTGTTCCCCACCAGCTGCCAGTCATCACCGACCAACCTCCACGACGCGATCAGATCCTCGGTCGACCACTCCCGGCGCCCGCACGCGCAGGTAGACCCGCCGCCGCCTACTTTGCGGCTCGGGTCAGCTTCGGGAGTCCGGGGCCGAGAAGGCGTGGACACGGCGACTCCGACGGGGCGGGCTATCGCCGCAATCATGGCCACTCTCGCCGAGCTGGAACTCGAACTTGGGCGTGAGCGTCGCGCTAGCTCGCGTGAGCGTGACTCCCGCCGCGCGAGAGGCCTGTGTTGAGCGTTCCTCTGTATGACGACCACGGAGGGTCTCTCCGTCACTTCGGATGCCGGCGAGATTTCGGGTTGCGGGCTTTCGTCGGCACCACCGAATGTGGCGACGTACGGTGGTGCAGCCGGTGACGGGCCCCGCCGGACCGAACGACGCGGGGCATCGTGACGAGTGGGCGTCGTCGGCAAAGTGAGTGACGGCACGGATCCGAAAAGCTGTTGCGCCCAACACGAACTGACCCCTTCCCCAACCCGGGGTGTGGTAGGCAACACTGATGCACCGTGAACGCAGTGTCCGGCAGTGATCGTCGTCCGCCGACCCGAGGACGCCGAGGCCCGGCTCGCCGACGCCGTCATGTGCTGCCCGCGCTGCGGCGGTGCGCTGGCCAAATGGGGGTACGCGCGCGAACGCACCGTCCGCGCGCTCGGTGCGGCGACGGTGAACGTGCGCCCGCGGCGGGTGCGCTGCCGCGACTGCGCCACCACCCACATCCTGCTGCCGACCGCGCTGCAGCCGCGGCGCGCCGACACCACCGAGGTGATCGGCACCGCGTTGGCACACAAGGCGAACGGCCTCGGGTTCCGGCGCATCGCCGCCCGCATGGGCCGGGCCGAATCGACGGTGCGGCGCTGGCTGCGCCGCGCCACCGCCAAACACCTGGCCTGGGCATACCAGCAGGGCGCCACCCGGCTGATCCAGCTCGCCCCCGACGCGTTCACTGAGATCCACTACGCCGGCAACCAGTTGCGGCACACGCTGACCGTGCTCATCGCGGCCGCCTATTGGGATCGCCGCCGTTGCGGGTTCGAGGACCCGCAGTGGACGCTGATCGGCATGTACACCCGCGGCCGGCTCCTCGCTCCACCCCGCAGCGGCTGAAAATCGAGTCCACCGGGGGACACCCCTGCTCGCGGCATGGCGTCACCACACCGCCGACCGACCGTCACCGTGCCGACGATGCCGTCACCGCGACGATCACCCCGTCAAGGTGGCGACCAACGCCACCATCTTCGTCTTCATCGAAAGTGACCGCGTCATCGCCATTTTCAGTGCCGGGCAACAGGCCTGCCGACCACCAAGCCGCTCAAGCTCTCCCCAGAACGGCAAGAACAGTTGCGGCGCCTTGCTGCCACGGGCGAATCTGTGCGGGAGTTGGCCTGTGTGTTCGGAATTGGACGGGCAACCGCATACCGGTAGCTATCCCAGTAGAAGTTGTGGGGAGGCTATGCGCGACGACGTGTTCACCGATGCCGATTTACTCGGCCACACGGCCACCCAGCTCCCAGCCGACGGGTTATGACTCGTCTAGCATCGGTAGATGCCTCCGGAATGCCTCGGTGCGGTGATAGCGGGAGCTACCCGATCGCCGACACCAACAAGGCCGGGGGGCAGCGGTGGGAGTGCCTGGACTGTGGAAAGCACTTCTTCAGCGCGGTGATCAAGACGGGGTAGTCGATGTGGTGACTCGGTTTGGCGTCGATGCGAATGGGCATTCGCCTGACAGCGACGGCTGGGTTGCGCTTGTTGGCCGCACGACACGCAGGTCAGTGCCTGCCCCGATGGGCGAGGCGGCGCAGATACGGTCGTGATGCTGGTCGGACAAGACCAGCACTGCACGAGCAATCGATGGTGATGAGATGGAGGAGCTGTGGCCCTTCCCCGGTTGACAGATGCGCAGCGCGCCGCCGCGTTGGAAAAGGCCGCTGCTGCTCGTCGCGCGCGGGCTGAGTTGAAGGATCGGCTCAAGCGAGGCAGTACCAGCCTCAAGCAAGTGTTCAACGACGCCGAGAGCGACGAGATCTTAGCCAAGATGAAGGTCTCGGAGCTGCTGCAGGCTCTGCCCAGGGTGGGCAAGGCCAAGGCGCAGGAGATCATGACCGATCTGGGGATAGCTCCCAATCGCCGGCTGCGTGGCCTGGGTGATCGTCAGCGCACGACGATCCTGGAAATGTTCGACCCGGCGTGAGACAAGCAGCGGGGAAACGCACGACCGCGACCGCGGTGAACTGAGCCCGGCTCCACCGAGCGAGGATTAACGGTCAGCCCCCGGCAGGGGCCGATAGTGGAACCGCGGCTTGAACCTGTCTCGAAAACCTTCGATTTTGGGATCTACTGACGTTTCCGTGGGTCGGATCCTGGCCCTCTCGAGACCTTCCGTCTGGGCCGGGCGAATGCGCCGGGCAGGTCCCGGTGGCACGACACGCCGACCTCGAAACCGCCAGCATCCCAACCGAACTCGACTTCGGCAGGTACCGTCACGCGCAGGAGGTGACCGACTCCATGAGCATCGAAACCGTTGACACGCGCACCCGCACCGCCGCGGCGGTGGCGCTGGTTCGACAACGCGCCCCCGAAACCCGCTTCCTCCCGATCGCGGCGCGATCGGTACCCGACCATCCGGGGTATTTCCAGGTGAATCGGGTCGACCGCACCGGCCGCGCACTACCCGGTGGCTGGACCTTCCTGGTCGACCTGACCAAGCGGACCGTGGTACGCACCAGCGGCGACCCGGACCGGCTCGACTTCGCCGCGGCCCTGCGCCGCGGCACCCGCGCGTAACCCTCTGCCGAACAAGGGATCGGAGCAGTCCAAGTGAGCACGACAACCGCCCACGCAGCACAGGCCGTCGAGACGGCATGGGTCTGCGACGAATGCGCCGGCGACGGGCAGCTCGCCTACGACCTGGAGGCGACCATGTGGGTACCCCGCAGCGCAACCGCGGACTGGCCCGCCGACGACTGCATCGGGATCAGTGTGCTCGACTGCCTGCAATGCGACGGCACCGGCACGGTGCGCCTCGATCCGGGACGCGCCAATCGTCCGACGAGATCCGGCCGGTAACTCCGCGCGCGCCTGGGTATTCCGGTAGACGATCCGCCGATCGTCTACCGGGCGCCATGGTGATGAAGAGGACCAGATTCGCTCGGTTGCTACGGCGACCCCTACTGCTGCCCATGTCGCGAGACAGGATCCGATCGACCTCGTTTGTCTAGTAACTCGAGACCGTTCTCATGACTACGCGGCCATTGACCGTCGGTTCATTGCGTGGGTGCCAAGGCCGATCGTCGGGCTGGCCCCACACGGCATCGGCGTCGAAGCCGCCTGCGTCGTTCATGGCGAGCTTGACAATGGAGGCCACTGCGGGTCCGCCCACGGTGCGCTCCGCTGCGGCTGGACCTCGACATAGACACCGGAAACGGGCAACATCCGCAGCGTGCCCTCGTACAGCCTGCGCCCCAAGCCGTAGTTGGCGGCGATTGTGTGCTCGGCGTGGGTCGTTTCAGCAGGATCGAGGATGCGTGCGGTTCCGACGGCGGGTGGGCCGAGCGGTTTGCCACGCGAATCGCAGGGGGCGAGCCGGACCTGCGGGTTGTTGCGGATCCGCTTGACCTTGCCCGACGCTTCCTCGGTGTCAAAGTACACCCGATCCTGGTCGTCGCGGCCGAACCAGATCGGCGAGGGAACCCCTTCGCCGGTCTTTCGATAGGTGATCAGCAACGCATACTTGCGACCGGCGAGCGCACCGAAGCCGGCGGTCGGTTCGGCTTGCGCGGCCGACCAGGCGTCCTTGTGCCGCATCCGCTCGTAGAAGAAGTTAGTGACTCTCGTGAAGCCTGATTTCGAGGACCGTCCCATGGCCGTACCGTACCGAGGCAGGCCCGGACGATCTGCACCCAATGGCGGAATCGAACGCGTTTTCGGGACACGTCGTTCGCGACGTCGCGACCTGGGGGATTGGCGTCCCGTAACCCTGTCCCGAAAATTGTCGGTGGGGGAGAGTAGATCTGCGAGCTGCGCGTCGAGGTCCTGGCCGGTGGTGCTGACACGTGCGTAGCCGATGATCGCCGTCATGCCGATGACTGTCTCATTGCCCAGCGACAGTGGGGAATTGAGACACGCACCTGTGAGACAAGCTCCATATCCCTCCGGGGGACGCCTCGCAGGCGTGAAAATGTGGCCGGGTCGCCTGTCGACGTCGATCGTTTCTTGGGTGTGCGAGCCCGCAGACAAGCTTGGCGCCGGGGCCCGACCTGCAAGGGTCACGCACTGTCGCTTCGAGCACGCCGGTCAGAATTTCGGTTCCCTTGACCGAGGCCCCCGGGCGGCCCACCCGATGGAATGGAACGGATTCGATTGGAGGGCAAGCGAAGTGGGAGCACGACGTAAGACCAAGCAGAACCCGGCGATGGTAGAGCCGGTGGAGATTCCGGACGCCGAACACGAGCTCGTTGTCGAGCGGGCCGCAGCGATCGACGTGGCCAAGGCGGCCGGCAAGGTGTGTGTTCGGCTGCCCGGCAAATCAGGGCGGCGGTTTAGCCGGGTGTGGGACGCGCCCGCGCGCACCGGCGCCATCACCGAACTGGCCGAGCAGCTGGTGAAACTGGGCATTGACAAGGTGACCGTGGAGTCCACCTCAGATTACTGGCGGATTTGGTATTACCTGCTCGAAGACGCCGGCCTGGATGTGCAGTTGGTTAATTCCCGCGATGTGAAGAACGTGCCTGGTCGGCCCAAAACCGACAAACTCGACGCAGTCTGGCTGGCCAAGCTAACCGAAAAGGGCCTGCTGCGGCCTAGTTTCGTCCCGCCGGCGCCGATCCGGGTGCTGCGTGACTACACCCGGCTGCGCGAGGATCTGATACGGGAATGCACCCGCTACTGGCAGCGGCTGGAGAAGCTGCTCGAGGACGCGGCGATCAAGGTGTCGGCGGTGGCCTCGAAACTGAACACATTGTCGACGCGCGACATGGTCGAGGCCCTGATCGCCGGTGAGCGCGACCCACGCCGACTGGCCGATTTGGCCCGCGGGCGGATGAAAGCCAAGCGCTCGGACCTGATCACCGCGCTGGACGGTCGCTTCGATGATCATCACGCCGAGCTCGCGGGGCTGCTGCTGGGTCAAATCGATGCGCTGACCGCCCAGATCGGCGCCCTAGGTGCCCGCATCGAGCAGCTCATCGACGCCATGGACGAATCCGATCCCCACACCGGCGATCGCGGCGGATCGGGCGGCGCCGAGCCGCCGGCAACCGGCGAGCAGACAACCGCGCTGGGTCCGCCCACCACCACCGCGATCGGCGTGGACAGCGACACCGCCACGGTGGTCGAGGCCTTGCGGTTGACCGCGGTCGAGCGGCTCGACGAGATCACCGGCGTCGGCCAGCGCGCCGCGCAGACGATCATCGCCGAGATTGGGCTGGACATGACTCGCTTTCCCACACCCGAGCACCTAGTGTCCTGGGCCAAACTGTGCCCGCGCACCATCCAGTCCGGTCCCGTCATCCGCGGCGGCAAGACCGGCAAGGGCAACCCCTACCTGAAGGGAGCGCTCGGTGAGGCCGCGGCGGCGGCCGCCCGCACCGACACCTTCCTGGGCGAGCGTTACCGGCGCCTGGTCAAACGCCGCGGCAGGCTGAAAGCCCTCGTCGCGGTCGCCCGCTCCATCCTGGTCATCGCTTGGCAGCTACTCTCCGACCCCACCGCCCGATTTCACGACCTGGGCCCCGACTACCACACCAGCCGCGTGGTCACCGAGCGAAAGATCCGCAACCACATCGCCCACCTGACCGCGATGGGATTCCACGTCACTCTCCAACCCGCCGCGTAATCCTCGAAATACACACGCGCGCAACGTCACTCGGCTCGGCATGTTCGGCCGGGTACCGTCGGCTGCTCGACTCACCCTGGGTATTTTCCGGTCAGAAACGAGACACCGCGACCTGGGACCACCTGGTATCGCCAGCGCCAAGGAAAGGGTGTCTCGTTTCTCTACATGTGAGACAACGGGCGTCGACTGCGATACTCGTCGTGAAAATCGGTGGGCAATTGTTCAGGCCGTCAGTACCGTGCGCGCCCCCCGAGCGCGGCACTGTCAGGTTGGTGAGCCGGGAAGGTGCGGTGGGGCAGGATCGACGATCGTGACCGCTGCAGGCTCGTCGTATAAAGGGTTCCGGTTTCCGCGCGAGATCATCAGCCATTGCGTCTGGCTGTACCACCGGTTCCCGTTGAGCTTCCGCGACGTGCAGGAGCTGATGCTCGAACGTGGTGTCGACGTGTCCTATGAGACGATCCGGGCCTGGTGCGACCGGTTCGGGCAGCAGTACGCGAACCAGCTGCGCCGTCGTGGTCGGCGGCCGGGCGACAAATGGCACCTGGATGAGGTGTTCGTCCAGATCAACGGCGCACAGCGGTACCTGTGGCGCGCGGTCGACCAGCACGGCAACGTGCTCGACATTCTGGTCCAGTCGCGCCGAAACGCGGTGGCCGCAAAGAAGTTCTTCCGCCGACTGCTCAAGGGCCTGCGGTACGTGCCCAGGGTGATCGTCACCGACAAGCTCGCCAGCTACCAGGTGGCGCACCGCGAGCTCGTGCCGTCGGTGCAGCATCGCCGGTCGAAGTACCTGAACAACCGCGCCGAGAACTCCCACCAGCCGACCCGGCAACGCGAGCGGGCGATGAAACGCTTCAAGTCGATCCGGCACGCGCAACGGTTCCTGTCGGCGTTCAGCGGCATCTCGCCGCACTTTCGGCCCCGTCGGCACCTGCTGTCGGCGGCCGACTACCGACAGGTGATGGCCGACCGCTTCGCGGTCTGGAACGAGATCACCGGGGCGACGACCACGGCCGCCGCCTGAATCGGCGACTGGGACAGGACGTTTCGTCCAAGCCACGGCTCATCACCCCGAATCATCACATCGGCCAATTAGGTTGACTCAAGTTGACAGTGCCCGTTCATGCACGGCACCGTGGTGGTGACCAAATGAGCACCGAGCGTGATCCGCAGACGATGACCCGCCGCCAGATGATGCGCCATTCGGCGTGGTTCGGGGCCGCGGTGGTGTTGACCGTGGCCGGCGGTGAAGTGATCTCCCACGTCGCCGGATCAGCCGGGACCGCCCACTCGGCGCAGGTCGCCCGGCCGACGTTGCGTTTCGCTCAGATCAGCGACAGCCACATCGGCTTCACCGGCGGCGCCAACGCCGACGTGGCCGGTACGTTCACCGAGGCGATCAACCAGGTCAACAGTCTCGGCTACACACCGGATTTCGTCATCCACACCGGCGACTTGACGCATTTGGCCACCCCCGACCAGTTCGACCAGGTCAAGCAGATGTTGACCGGGCTCAACACCCCGCACATCTTCACCGTGCCCGGGGAACACGATTCCATCGATGACGGCGGCCAAAAGTACCGCCAGGCGTTCGGCGCAGGCACCCGGGGCGACGGCTGGTACAGCTTCGACACCGCCGGCGTGCACGTCATCGCGCTGGTGAACACCTTGAACATGACCAAGTTGGGCCATCTGGGAACCGATCAGCTTGAGTTCATCGAAAAAGACGTCGCCCCGCTGTCCACTGACACCCCGATCATTGTGTTCAGCCACATCCCGCTGTTCGCCATGTACCCGGACTGGGGCTGGGGCACCGACGACGCCACCCAGGCCCTGAGTTACCTGCGCCGCTTCTCCTCGGTGACCTGCCTCAACGGCCATGTGCACCAACTGTTTACCAAAACCGACGGCAACATCACCTTCCACAGCGGCACCACCACCGCATACCCCTTGCCGCACCCAGGCGACGGCCCCGCACCCAAACCACTCACCCTGCCCGCCGGGAAACTGCACGACGCCCTGGGCATCCGCGAAGTCAGCTACACCAAAGGCCAACACACCCTCGCCCTGAAAGAGCAGACACTGCAATGAGTTCAACACAGAACGACATCATTGGTTCAACACCAACCAATCGCTTGAGTTTGACAGCAGCCAGCCGTTCTGCTCGGCTGGCGGTGAGAATCGGCATCGCGGCCACGCTGGCCATCAGCGGCGTCATCCACGCCTACCTCTACGTCCATGGCTACCAATACATCCCGACGATCGGCACGGCATTCCTGCTGCAGGGCAGCGTGTTTTGTGCGCTGGCCGTGCTCGTTTTGGCCGGCGGACCGGCGTGGCTGCGCTGGGCCGGCGGTGCCCTTTCGGTCGCTGCGCTGATCGCATTCGCCCTCTCGCGCAGCACCGGGCTGGCTGGATTTACCGAGCACGGATGGGAATCACCGTATGGCCCGGCCAGTGTGATCGCCGAAGCGCTCACCGTGGTGCTGGTTGCGGTCTCCGTGCTAAGCAGCCACCGCAGAATTGCAACGACCTAACACCGGCACTGACCTGATGGCTGCAGCCAATACTTGAACGCTGGGCAGACGCATCGCCACCCGGATAGCAGCGCCCACCAGGCTTTTGCCGAGCCGAACTCGGACTGGCTCGCTGAGACCTCCGGTGAGCACGAAGCGAAGCAGCCCATCGGCGACCCCCGCAAAAGGCAAGCCGGTCGAATGCACCAACGCCAGCCGGGTCGGCCCTTGGAGCCTACGCGCGTTCGCGACCGGGCTTTAAGCCCTGAAGAAATGCCTCGAAATTGAGACCGACGTATCGCCATAGCCGTGCACGTATTACGCGGCTACCTGCACCCGCCAATGAACAACTCCCACCGCAAGGTGATCGGCTCTCGAGGTCCGATCCCTTCCGCTGCTCGAGGGGCCAATGAATGATGCAGCCGCCGATACGTTGTCCACGCGGGCACCTGCTGCGGCCGGACCGGACGCTGATCCGTGCCATCGCCTGCTCATGCGGTTGGCACACCACCTGGCGATGCCATTGCGGCCAAATGACATACGGGCCTGCGCTCACCCAGAGCTGTGGCCTGCGCGACGAACCCGCGGGCCTCACTCAAACGCCGACCTCCACACAGTTATTCGCGTTTCAGTAGCGATTAACCAACCTTGGTCAGTGTGAGAGACTTCTCGAAAACCATCGCGATGTTGTTTCAGCACCCGCGGCTTGGGCACCAACGCCACCGATCCGTGAATCTGCATGACTTATTTGCTCCCTATCACCGCTCGCGCGGAGAACAGCAGCGTGTTCAGATTGCCGCGGTCGGGGTAGAGCGCTTCCATGGCGCTCACCAATTCCCGTGTCGAACCAGCTGTTTTCGCCGTACGGGCGAAGTCGCGGATGTAGGCGCAGGTGCCCTCCAAGATCCCCCTCGCGTCGTCATCGCCAGCGTCGGGCTTTTTGTGGCCGGCGACAACGATGCGGGGCCCGAGCGCGGCGATAGCCTCCACGCTGGCGACCCATTTGTCCCATTCGACCGGCCCGCCCAGGCCCAGCATTTGATGAATCCCGTTGTAGGCCAAGTCCCCGGCGATGACAGCACCGAGTTCAGGAACATAGAGCACCGCGCTGGGCGCAATATCGGCCTGTTCTACCTCGATGACGCGGAGTTGGTGACCTTCAAGGACCAGGGTGTCGCCGTCGATGGGCTGGGGTGAGGAGGTCGGTATCACCAGTTGGTCACCGAACCAGGCCGAAAACGTCGCAACCTGCTCGTCGCCGCGGGCGTTGATGTCCTCGACCACCGAAGACGCTGCCACGATGCGTGTGCCGGGAAAGCGGGCAGCCAGCCGATCCATGCCGAAGTAGTGATCGGCGTGGCCGTGGGTGATGAATATGGTGGTGAGCTTTCTGCCGACCTGTTCGATCATGTCGCCCAGATCCTCGATGTCCTGCGTGATGTACTGTGCGTCCACCAATACCGCCTCGTGGTCTCCGAAGACCAGGGTGGACGTGGTCGGTGAAAAGGTGGACTCACTGTTGGGAATCACATGCGCTGGACTGACAAACACCCGAAGCTGTAGCGCACTCCGGGGGGTATCCGCCTCGACAGCACCCGTCGCGCTGTCGTCGTCGCCGGTCACGTCGTGACCTGCGCAGGTCCGGCGATGCCGGCATCACATATGAGCATGGTCGGTAACTCCTAATCCTTTGGTGTCGTTGCGGATCGGTGTTGTCTGATAAATCCGGTCAGTGGCGGGCGTTGGTGAACAGGCCCTTGCCGACAACCGGCTCGGTGTCGTGGGCGTCGATCTCCTGGCCGCACTGCGAACAGACGACGCGCGGAGTGGTCCGGTGCCCGCATGGTTTGTGCAGCAGCTCTACCGGCGGTGCGGGTAGTCCGGTCCATTGATTGCCCCACTGCATCAGCGCGATGTAGGCCGGGAACAGGGCGCGTCCCTTGTCGGTCAGCCGGTACTCGCTGCGGCCGCCGGCGACCGCTCGCCGTTCCAGGATTCCTTGCTCGATGAGCACGGCGAGCTTGTCGACAAGGATGTTGCGGGCCAGGCCGATACCGCGCTGGAACTCCTCGAAGCGCCGGGCTCCGTTGAACGCCTGACGAAGGATCATCCAGACCCACCGTTCGCCAAGCACGGCCGACGTCCGCGCGATTGCACAGTTTTCGTCGAACAGTTCGTCATGCCTCACCGGAGGAAGACTATCCCATGAAGTTTCAAATTACTACTCGTTAGAACCGATCTGAGATCGTGGCCGATTGCGCCGAGCAGCGATGGATTCCGACAGCTATCGCCTTGGGATGCCGGTACTGCGAGACGACAGCAGTGTCTTCCATAAGTGCCAGAAGTGTCTTCCATTAGTAGCGAAACGCAACTATGGTAATCGCACGGCGTCATCTCCAATGGTCGATCTAGGCGACCTGCTGGACCCGTAACCCGATCGGAGCCACATCGTGAAGAGCCACGTTGGCGGAGACATCCCATTGCTGAACCCGCGGGATCTGAACTTCCTGCTCTACGAGTGGCTCGACGTCGAGTCGCTGACGCAGCGCGAGCGCTACGCCGAGCACTCCCGCGAGACGTTCGACGCCGTGCTCGACCTCGGCCGAGCAGATCGCCACCGAGCATGTTCGCGCCGCACAACCGCAAGGCCGACGCGCACGAGCCGCCGTTCGACGGCGACGGCGCGTCGACCTGATCCCCGAGGTCGAAGCAGGCGCTGGACGCGTTCGGCGCAGCCGGGCTGCTCGGCCGGCGACGATCGACGACGACCTCGGCGGCATGCAGCTGCCGCACGTCGTGGCCAGGCCGCTGTTCGCCTGGTTCCAGGCCGCCAACGTCGGCACCTCGGCCTACGCGTTGCTGACCGTCGGCCAACGCCAACCTGCTCGTCGCGTCACGGCACCGACCGAGCCAGATCGACACCTGTCGTGCGGCCGATGCTGGAGGGCCGCTTCTTCGGCACGATGTGCCTGTCCGAGCCGCAGGCCGGCTCGTCGCTGGCGGACATCACCACCCGCGCCGAGCCGCCAGGCCGACGGCACCTACCGGCTGCTCCGGCAACAAGATGTGGATCTCCGGCGGCGACCACGAGCTGTCCGAGAACATCGTCCACCTGGTGCTGGCCAAGATCGCCCGGCGGCGCCGCCCGGCGTCAAGGGCATCTCGCTGTTCATCGTGCCCGAAGCTCCTGCGTCGGCGACGACGGGCGCGCTCGGCGAGCGCAACGACGTCGTGCTCGCCGGGCTCAACCACAAGATGGGCTACCGCGGCACCGTCAACACGCTGCTCAACTTCGGCGAGGGGACGTTCACGCCCGGATGGCGAGCCGGGGCGGTCGGCTACCTGGTCGGCGAGCACGCACCGCGGCCTGGCGCTGCATGTTCCACATGATGAACGAGGCCCGCATCGGCGTCGGCCTGGGCGCGACGGCGCTCGGCTACACCGGCTACCTGCACGTCGCTCGACTACGCGCGCGGACGCGGCCGCAGGGCCGGCCCGTCGGCCGGCGCAAGGACCCCGGCCGCCCCGCAGGTCCCGATCATCGAGCACGCCGACGTGCGGCGGATGCTGCTGGCGCAGAAGGCCTACGTCGAGGGCGCGCTCGCGCTGGTCCTGTACTGCGCGCGGCTGGTCGACGAGGAGCGCGACGGCGCCGAGTCCGCGAGACCGGCGCGAGCGCACGGCTGCTGCTCGAGGTCCTGACGCCGATCGCCAAGAGCTGGCCGTCGCAGTGGTGCCTGGAGGCCAACGACCTGGCGATCCAGGTGCACGGCGGCTACGGCTACACCCGCGACTACGACGTCGAGCAGCTCTACCGCGACAACCGGCTCAACCCGATCCACGAGGGCACCCACGGCATCCAGGCGCTCGACCTGCTCGGCCGCAAGGTCGTCGATGGACGGCGGCGCGGGCGCTCGGACGCTGCTGGCCGAGCGCGATCACGCGCGACCGGCGCAGCGCGCGACGGCGATCGGCGAGCCGGATCGGCGCGGCGCAAGCGCTGCGGCGGTCGCGTCGCACCGGCTGCGTCGAGGTCGACCGCCGCGCTCTGGGCGCACCGGCGATCCCGAGACGCGCGCTCGCCAACGCGACGGTCTACCTCGAGGCCGCCGGCCACGTCGTGCGTCGCGTGGATGTGGCTCGAGCAGGCTGCTGGCGCGGCGCACGGCAAGGCGGGCGACTTCTACGACGGCAAGCGGCGGCGGCGCGCTACTTCTTCGCTGCGAGCTGCCGAGGACCGGCGCCGCAGTTCGACCTGCTCGCCAGCCTCGACCGCTCGCTGATCGAACTGTCAGAAAGGTGGTTCTAGAGCCATGGAATGGACAGGCGCCCGCTACGCGGACCTGGCCGACGGCCGAGGCGCAGACGTGGATCGACGCGCCACCGGAACAGGTGTGGTCACTGGTGGCCGACATCGAGTTGATGCCCGAGCTGAGCGACGAGTTGCAGTCGGTTGAGTGGCTTCGCGCCGCGGGACCCGGCGTGGGCGCGAAATTCCGCGGCTACAGCAAGCATGACGCGCTGGGGGAGTGGTCGACCGTGTCCCACGTCGTCGAGTACGAACCCGGCCGGGTGTTCGCCTGGGCCGTGGCCGATCCCGACCAGCCGACCGCGACGTGGAAGTTCACGCTGCGCCCGCAGCACGGCGGTACCTTGACTGAGCCAGTGGATGCGGATGGGGCCCGGCCGGTCCGGTCTGAGCCTGGCGATCGACGCCATGCCCGACAAGGAGCAAAAGATCGTCTTTGTCCGGATGCGCGAGTTCGAGCAGTCGATGACCCGCACCGTGGCCGCCATCAAGACTTTGGCCGAGCAGCAGTGATGCGCACCGCGACCACGGTGGAGGCCGCCCAGCACGAGACGTGGGAGGAGACCCTCGACTTTGTCGTCGAGGCGGAGAAACTCGGCCTGGACATCTGCTGGGTCGCCGAGGCCTGGGGGGCCGATGCGCCCTCGGCGCTGGGGTACCTGGCCGCGCGCACCGACCGGTTGCTGCTCGGTTCGGGGATCATCCAGATCGGCACCCGCACTCCGGTGTCGATCGCGATGACCGCCCTGACCCTGGCCCGGCTTTCCGGGGGACGGTTCCTGCTCGGGCTCGGACCGTCCGGCCCGCAGGTGATCGAGGGCCTGCACGGGGTGCCGTTCGCCGCCCCGCTGAACGGATGCGCGAGACCATCGCGGTGATCCGCCAGGCCTTCGCCGGGGCCAAGATCAGCTACAGCGGCAGCCAGGTGAAGATCCCCAGACCCGGCGGTGAGGCGCGGCCGATGCGGTTGTCGCTGCCGGCCAACCCCGACATCCCCATCTACATCGCGTCGATGTCGCCGAAGATGCTGGAACTCACCGGTCAGATCGCCGACGGCTGGCTCGGCACCAGCTTCGTCCCGGAGGGCTCGGGCGCCTATTTCGACCACCTCGATCGGGGACTGGCCGCCTCCGGGCGTACCCGCAAGGACCTCGACGTCTGCCAGGGCGCAGAGGTCGCGTTCCTCGACGACGAGGACGTGGTGGCCAGTCACCTGGCGTCACGCAAAAAAGAACTGGCGTTCAGCCTGGGTGGGATGGGCTCGGCCAGCACCAACTTCTACAACGACGCCTACAGCAGGCAGGGCTGGGCCGACGTTGCCGCCGCGATCCACCAACGGTGGCAGGCCGGCGACCGGGACGGCGCCACCGCGCTGGTCACCGACGAGATGGTGCTGGGCACAACATTGATCGGCACCGAGCCAATGGTGCACGAACGCCTACGGGTATGGCGTGACGCCGGCGTGGACACCGTCCGGCTCTACCCGGCCGGTGAAACTCTGGACCAGAGGCTCACCACGCTGGGCCGCGCAATCGAACTCGTCCACACCCTGGGCTGATCGGTATCGCAATGGCGAGCGACAAGGCGAAGTCTCTTAGGCTGCAGTCATGGCCCAGTTGAGCCCGTTTCGCATTGCGGTTCCCAATGAAGATCTCGCCGACTTGCACGCGCGGCTGGGCCACACGCGTTGGCCGGAGTCGGAAACCGTCGACGACCTGGAGTCAGGGCCTACCGTTGCGCTACACCCGTGAACTCGCCGCTTACTGGGCCGACGGGTACGACTGGCGGGCGCGCGAGGCCGCGCTGAACCGCTTCAACCAGTTCATCACCGAGATCGACGGCCTAGACATCCATTTCATCCACCAGCGTTCCCCCCACGCCGACGCGTTTCCGCTGATCATCACCCACGGCTGGCCCGGTTCGGTCGTCGAGTTCCACAAAGTGATCGAGCCACTCACCGACCCAACGGCACATGGCGGCCGGGCCGAGGACGCCTTCCACGTTGTCTGCCCGACGCTTCCCGGATTCGGCTTTTCCGGCAAGCCCGCAACCACCGGCTGGGGCGTCAGCAAGGTCGCCGAGGCGTGGGAAACGCTAATGGTCCGCCTTGGCTACCAACGCTACGGCGCCCAGGGAGGCGACTGGGGGGCGGCCGTCACCACGCAGATCGGCCGCAACCGCGGCCACTGCGCCGCCATCCACACGAATATGCCAATCGGTCGGCCCCCGGCCGGTGCGCTGGATAACCCCACCGAGGAGGAGCAGCAGGCCCTGGCCCGCCTCGCCTACTACCAGAAGTGGGACTCGGGCTACTCCAAGCAGCAGTCGACCCGGCCGCAGACCCTCGGTTACGGACTCGTCGACTCCCCAGTGGGCCAGATGGCCTGGATCATTGAAAAGTTTTGGTCGTGGATGGATTGCGACGGCCACCCAGAGAACGTGCTCAGCCGGGACGAACTCCTCGACAACGTGATGCTGTATTGGGTCACCGGCTCAGCAGCATCGTCAGCCCGCATGTACTGGGAGAGTTTCAACCGGTTCGAGACAGCCGATGCCGTCAAGCTGCCCACCGGCGTGGCCGAGTTCCCCATGGAGATCCTCCGGTCGCCACGAAACTGGTGCGACGCCAACTACAACATCACCCACTGGACCACCATGCCCCGCGGCGGACACTTCGCCGCGTTCGAACAACCACAGCTATTCATCGAAGACGTCCGTGCCTTCTTCGCCACCGTGCGGTAAACGAGAACCGAGGGGACATCGTGCCGGCAGGTCCCCGATAGGCGGTCCAGGCGGGTGAGAGTCGTTCATCTGTGGGTGCGGGTGGCAGCGTAGCGGACTGGTGGCACCTAAGTAATGTGCACGACAAGTGGTCAGCGTGGGCCCTTGGGTCAGGAACGGCTGGCCGGAGCGGGATGGCTGCCGTGCCGGTCGCGGGACAGGGCGGCAACTTCCCAGGGAACGGGCTCAGCAGGGACGGGCCGGTTCGTGATGGTGACGCCGCTGACGACGGCGCCGATGAAGAACAGCACCGCGGCGACCTGCAGCAGCCGGGTGAAGCTGGCATCGGTGAGCGTGCCGGCAGCGATGAGTCCCACGCAGGCCACAGCGATCAGCGCAGAAGTCCGACCCACGACGTTTTGGATCGCTGCGGCGATCCCGCTGTGCTCGGGCTCGACGGAGGACAAATTGAGCGCAGTCAGGGGCGTGACTGTGATGACCATCCCGATGGCCAGCACGATCCTCCCGGGCAGCAGGTCTGTGACGACGTTGAGTCCGGCAGCGGACGGGCGGATGAGCAGGACCCCGAACCCGGCCAGCACGGGGCCCGTCATCAAGAAAACCCTCGGTCCGATCCGCGCGGCCAAGCCACCGATGCGGCGGGCCAACAGCAACGACAGGATGGGGCTGGGCAAGGAAATCAAACCCGCCTCGATGGCCGGAAAACCGGCGACCTCCTGGATGTAGAGGCAGGTGGAAAGCGAGCCCAGCATGAGGGCGCCGTAGATGAACGCAGTGACCAGATTGGCGCTGGCGAAGTTGCGGTTCGCGAACAGTCCCAGCGGCAGCATGGGGTGAGGGGCGCGGCGCTCCCATGCCACAAAGGCCAGCAAGACCACGACCCCGGCGACCATCGATGCGGTGACGAGGAGGTTGTCCCAGCCGCGCCGCTGAGATTCGATCACTGCATACACGGTGGCGGCCAGCCCGACCGCCGACAATGCGGCTCCGGCGATGTCGAGGCGGGCGTGGTTGGTGGGCCTGGGCATCGGGCATAGCCAAAACGTCAAGGCGAAGCCGATCACCATCGGGACCGCCGACAAGACATAGATCCACCGCCAGCTGAGGAAGTCCACGGCCAGTCCCCCGAGCACCGGTCCCAGCGCAAAGGCGGTGCTGGTCCAGGCCGTCCAGGACCCGATCGCTGCCGGTCGGGCTGCGCGGTCGAACGTGGAGTTGATCATCGCCAGCGAGCCGGGCACCAGAAACGCGCCGCCCAGTCCTTGGATGAGGCGCCCGGTGATCAGCATCGCCGGCGAGGCCGCGGTGGCCGCCACCATCGAGCCCGTTCCAAAGGCCGCCAGCCCAAAGCGCATCACTGGCACGCGCCCGAACAGATCGGAGATGGAACCGCCCGGCAGAATCGTGGCCGCCAGGGCCAGCAAGTAGCCGTCGACGACCCACTGTTGTAGGGACAGGCCTCCACCGAGGTCGCGTTCGGTGGCCGGCAAAGCCAGGTTCACGACGGTGCTGTCGAGGAAGACGACCATCGACACCATGATCGCCACCACCATGACCCGCCTCGTCGGCGCGGCGTCGCGTACTTTCACGTTCGATCCTGCAGGCACGCGGCGGGGGCGGATCCGATCCCGGGGGAAACTTGCGCCGCGGTCATCGAAGCCTCACGACGCTAGTAACGGGCGTAACGGCGGTGGCGTCCACCCATCCGATATATGGCTCAACCGCTTGGATCATCGCTGTCGCGGTTGGCCCTTGCATTCCGTCCACCAGTCTTGCGCTGACCGAACCGCAGCCCGCCGCCACATCAAAGGGTCGGCAGGGCAGCCCATCCCAGGCCGCGGCCGACATCGATCTTGTGCCCTACCCAGAATACATCCGCTCGGAGTTGATCTCCAGCGGTAAACCCCCGAAATCCATCGTTATCGCTCCTGAGAATCGGCGAGTCGGGCGGCTTGGTCGGCTACACACGAAGTGGCGCTGATAAATTTTCTAATTATAGCTATATTAGCAGAATCGAATATCGTATTGGTGGTCATATTGGAGATAATTATTTAATTATCAATGGATCACAGCTTAAGGAATATGGTGCAAGCTTAGGGATCGGCCTTCCGCAAAAACTAGGTACAAAGACGAATCTGTTCGTCGATTTTACCAGGAGGATGGGTTCTTCAACCAACAGTTTTCACTCTGAAGACTATCTTACAGCAGGGATAAGCATCAACTTTTATGACTTCTGGTTCGTCAAAAGGAAGTATGATTAGGAATTTCCCAGTCCACCCGGCTGCTATCGCACTACTCATTTTAAGCGTGACTTTTCATTCATGTGAAAACAAGATGCCTGTCATTCCAAAATCAGACCTGCTTACCCTTCCTTCACTTACTTCAAGGGACTTTACCACTGTTCTGGATGACTCAGGACGTGTACAGCTAATTATGAGTTCACCGCTACTTGAGCAATATGAAAAAGCAGATCCTCCGTATTCTGAATTCAGGGAGGGAATAAAGGTAATTGTTTACAATGGCAAGGACACTCCGCAAGTAAGAGTAACAGCAAAATATGCCAAATGTACCAACAATAACCTATGGGAACTCAGAGATAGTGTTGTGGTTGTTAATGAACAAAACGAAAAGCTTGAGACTGAACTTTTATTCTGGAACCAGGAGAAAGATCTTATCTATACTGACAGGTTTGTTAAGATAACCACTGAAAATGAGGTGATGCAGGGAATAGGTTTTGAATCTGATTCCCATCTGACTAAAAGAAAGATAAAGAAGGTCACTGCTGATATCTATCCTCCTGATGAGAAATAGCTCGCTTCTTGCTCTTGAAATTATCTGGATTGCTACAGGTTTCCTTTGTATAGCTGCCGGAATCAGGTCTGCGATAATAAGCGGAAGCAGCAAAATCCCTATCTTTGCAGTAATGGCTTTGATCTGTTTCGTCTTCGCATGGCTAAGACACCGGCAGAGGAAAAAGAGCCAGATTTGAGGTATGAATGTTATTCTGATAATACTTCTTGCTATTATTTTGTCAGCTTTCTTTTCCGGTATGGAAATCGCTTTTGTAGCGTCCAACAGATTGCGGATTGAACTTGACAGGAAACAAGGAGTATTCGGTTCAAGCATTATAAAATTATTCACAGACAATCCCGGCCAGTATATTGCAACAATGCTGATAGGGAATAATTTTTCACTGGTTATTTATGGTCTGGTTTTTTCTAAAATACTTGGAGAACTACTCACGCCACTGCTGAACTCAGATCTTCTTGTACTCATAATAAACACAATACTTTCAACTGCTATCATCCTGCTTGTGGCAGAGTTTCTGCCCAAGACAATCTTCATTATCTCTCCTAATTTTTTTCTTAAGTTCCTGAGTGTACCTACTTTGATCTTCTTCTTCCTCTTTTACCCGGTAAGTAAATTTACCCTCGCAGCTTCAAATCTCTTCATCAGGATATTCTTCAAAATCAAACCGGGAGAAAAAAAACAGGAGAATCTTGTTTTCAGCAAGGTTGATCTAGACCATTTTGTTAACCTCAACAGTCAGAGCAAAGAGGAATCAGAGCCTGATCATCGTGATATCAGGATTTTCCAGAATGCCCTTGATTTTTCAAATGTGAAACTAAGAGAGTGCATGATTCCAAGGACTGAAATCGAGGCGGTTGAACTGGGAACTTCTGTGGCGCAGCTGAAAGAGAAATTCGTCGAAACCAGACTTTCAAGGATACTTATTTACCAGGATACAATTGACAATATCAGCGGTTATTTTGAACTGAAAGATATCTTCAGGAATCCATCAGATATAAAATCTATGATACGGAAGCTCGCAATTGTGCCTGAAACGATGCCAGCCAATAAACTTCTCAAGCTTTTCGTGGATGAGAAAAAGAATATTGCGCTTGTGGTGGATGAATTCGGAGGAACATCAGGTATGGTAACCATAGAGGATGTTCTGGAAGAGATAGTGGGTGATATCGAAGACGAACACGATACTACTGACCTGGTTGAGAAGAATGCCGGTGTTAACGAATACATTCTTTCCGCACGTTTCGAGATTGATTACCTTAATGAAAAATATCACCTCAATCTGCCTGAGGCTGATGATTATGAAACACTTGCCGGCATGATCCTTTTTTATCACGGCAGTATCCCCGGAACTAATGATGTTATTAGGATCGGAAATTTCATTATTAAAGTTCTTAAGGCATCGACTACCAGGCTTGAGTTGGTAAATCTGAAGATAGAATAAAGGCTGAGGTTGAGGCGTGAGGCACTGTTGTCCGATAAAATTAGTACTTTTACTCAGGGTCTATCATTTTTATGTAGTGACTCAAAAGATAACCGAAAAAGAAAAGATAACAATCATAAATAAAAAGAAGATGAAGAGAATACCTAATTCTTTAGAAACCATTTTATTGACTCTGTTTATTGTTCTCACATTTAATTTATCGGGTCAGGACAACCAGGGCAATCCATTGCCTCATTTTTTATTCCCCTCATTTACAGAAGGGCTTGTCATAATGAAAGACGGAAAAATATTTTCTTCCTTATTAAATTACAATATGGTAGAAGAAAAGATGATTACCGAACTTAATGGGGCTTACAGGTACTCAAAAGATCCGCAGCTCATTGATACTGTTCATTTGGGAAACAGAGTATTTGTTCCTGTAGAAAATGCATTCTTTGAGATCCTTTCAAGTGGATTCGTCACATTTTTTCTTGAGAATAAAAGTAACCTTGTTCCTAAAGGAAATGATATCGGATATGGAATTAAGTCCCAATCTGTTGGACCCACACAACTAAAGAGGTTTGAACTTTTGGATGTTAATTATCAAGGTGGCCAGGTTGCTTCTATAGATCTCCCTCCTAATGTTGAAATTATTCATGCGTCTGTATTCTGGGTACGTAAGAATAATAAGTTAGAAAAATTCAGCAACGAAAGACAATTTCTTAAAATATTCCCTGAATACAAATCTGATCTTATTAAGTATATTAAGAATGAGAACATTAAATTTAATTCACCTGAAAACGTGATCAGGCTGGGTAATTATTATAACCAAATAATAAAACAAAAAGTGTGAATATCCTATTGAAAGTACTCCACTTTGACAAAATCAATAGAACAGAGTTACAATCCAGGAACCTGGTTCATTTATAACAAAACGGAGTTCACAGAACAGGATTGATGTGTTAAACGAATTAGGTGCATTAAAAGTCACCTTTCCTTTAAAAGGAAATGTAACCTCTTCATATCCCGTAAATTCAGTGATATTTCTTTCAGAGCCTGAACTACCCTGCAGCAAAAGATCATTTATATTGTTTGATGGGCCTCCATTTCGTGAAAAAACATACTTGATATAAGGTCTGTCTCCTATTTTCATACATGTGACTCTTCCAATGCTGTTCCGATATTCAATTAAATATGGTTCTACTTTCTTTTCTCCGATAAATTTATCCTTTTCCCACATACCTGAAATTGTCGAATCCTTGCCCATAAATTTAATTACAAATTTGCCTTTGCCTTCTCTGAGTCCATTTTTCCACTCACCATTGTATGTCTCACCCGTATGCCAAATATACATGCCAATACCATTAGGCAATCCTTTTTTGAATTCGCCTTTATAACGGTCTACTCCAATTGCCTCCCCCTGGCCATCAGCTAATCCCTTTTTACATGATCCATTATAAGAGCCGCTGATTTCTGCCATCAGCACTTTGCATGAACTCTGAGCAAAAATCAGTGGAGAGTACGAATACATAATAATTATCATGGTAAAAAAGAATGCTTTTTTCATATTTAATTGTATTAAAGAACAATAATTAACTCCAAAAAATATATCATTATCATTCACTTGTTGACAAAAGTATTCAGTCAATAAGCAGACTGTTAAAGTTATGATTTATATATTTTAAAAAAAAGGGAGCTTCAAGAGCTCCCTTCTTTTAAAAAATAATCAATAGATTCTAGTGTACATCCGTCTCCGTAGGAATTGGATTTTTCCTTGTATTCCACCACATCTGGCTTACAATGCCATTAGTACTGAACATACCTTCATTAATCGCTTCAATATTCTGCGAAAGTCTTGCAGCAGCAACATTGTTCGTATTATATGTATCCTCACTTAATGCATATTGCAGTCTGATAGGAAGGCCAAGGTTTGGATAATAGGCGCCTTCAAGTTTATATTCAAAAACTCTTTCGGGAAAGCCTGTTCTTCTTACTTCAGCGTAAGCCTGAACACCCTGTCCAAACATACCTGCCCATCTCTGTTCGCATATAAGCTGGAATTTTTGTGCGTCAGTTCCACCCCATGCAACCAGTGGATTAGCAAGATATGCGGTATAGTCAACAGGTACACCGACTGTACTTGTGGTAATCGAAGTCTTTCCCCATGATGGGAAAACGTTACCCCCATCAATAGCGCCCCATCTCTCCATTGAAGCCTTAATACCGGCTTCATATGCAGTCTGGGCCGCAGCATCATTACCTACTCTTTTATAATGTTCAGCAATAATGAATTGAATCTCATCAAGGCATAAAACATAAAGTGGTGCTTTTTCATCATAAGCAATTTGTGTTCCAAGCAGAGAAACTGCAGGGAAAGGAGCTGAAGTGATACCACGACCATTCTGAAAACCTACATAATCAAGTGGAGGGGTAGCTACTGAATTCGGAGTAGGCTGACCATAGATATGAATCCTTGGGTCAGTTCCTTGCCTTCAGCCAGTTCACCATAGTTTCAGAAATAGCCTGGTCTGTTCTGGTATAAAGAGCATTATAAATATCGTTCCTGTATGGCAGACCCGGGAATACCAGTTTTGCATTGTCATCATTAGTCTCAAAGATCGGGTACGTCACCGGAGTACTGCAAGAATTGCAGCAATCTGAGCATCAGCATCTGTCATTGCAGCAGCACCAGGAGTGGTTGTAACGGGTGCCTGTGGAGCAACCATGTTATAAGTAAATGACCATGGAGTGCCTGCAGCGCGGTTTAAAATTCTCAGTTTAAGAGAGTTGGCAAATTTTTGCCACATAACAGGATCCCCGCCATAAATAAGATCACCTGAGCCCAGATTGTGCTGTTGTTCCGCCGAGAGTAGCATTTGCTTCTTCCAGCTGAGTAAGAGCATCTGCGTAGATACTTGCCTGGGTATCATATTTAGGAGTTAATGTTCCAGCGATGAGGAATCCCTGCAAAGCTTCGGAATAAGGTATATCGCCCCAGGTGTCAGTCAGATACATGAATGTCCATGCTCTCATGATCTTTGCAGCTGCCACTAAAGCCGTCATTCTTCTCAGTTGTAGCTTTGTTGATCACAATTGTAAGGTTTTTAAGCTCGCTGATATAAGGGTTCTGGAATTCACCTGACATATCGCGAGGCATGTACCTGTCTTCATCTATGTACTGTACTTTGCACCATTGCTGGCACCATACCCCAAGATAAGTATGTTGAATCCAGCCGCCTAACTGACGGCTAATAGAAGTCTGTTCCGCATTTGTAAAGATATCAATAGCAGGAACACTAACAGGATTATTAGGATTCGTGTTGATCTTTTCATAATCCTTAGTACAGGATGAGAGAAGACCCACAATCAGTAACAATCCCGGTATAATTTTTTTTGTAATATTTAAATATTTCATATTCAGAATCATTTAGGTTAGAAGTTAATCTTAATATTGAAACCATAAGATCTGGTTGAAGGAATAGTGTTCTGTTCAGCACCAACACTTGTATTACCAGCACTATTACCGACCTCAGGGTCAATATCCGGAACGTTCTTATGAATGATCCACAGGTTACGTCCTACAATTGACAAAGCAATATCTTTAATTCCTGCTTTGTTCAGAAAACCAATTTTGTCAAAAGTATATCCAATAGAAACTTCACGCAGTTTAGCAAAGCTTCCGTCAAACACTGACAATTCTGTTTTGCCATAGTAGTCATAACCCCAGGTGTTAGCATCAGCATAAGTTGTATTGGCGACAGGAGTATCACTGTTGGCACCGGTAGCATCAAGTAATTGTATTGTTCCATCAGTGTTTACTTTTCCATAAACAGCATTTGGAATCAATACACCACCGCCGTCAGCAAGAGCATCACGGATGTTTTTGCCATTAGCATTGATAGCTGCAGTAGGTGCAAGAACACCTGTATACATACCAAACATATGAGTTTCAGAGAAAATATCGCCGCCTTTCTTGAAGTCAACAAGGAAGCTGAAACTAAGTTTCTTATAATTCAATGTGTTGGTAACTCCACCGAACCAGTCAGGATAAACGTTGCCAAGCGGTGTTCTTTGTCCTGAACGGATATAACGGCCGGATTGGTGTAACAATTGGTCTTCCGGAATATGTATAATATGCAAGCTGTGTTTTAGCATCATCATAATAAACAGGAGTTGCATTTTCACGAACAATTGCATAACCAAAGATAGTTCCGTAATCCTTACCCGGGAATGCATAAACATAACCACCCCAACTAAGGTCATAAAGCTGGTAGTATTTCATGTCGCCATAAAGTGAAACAACCTTATTCACGTTCTTCGACCAGTTAAAGGATACGTCCCATGAAAAGTCATTTGTCTGAACAGGAGTAAGGTTTAACTGCAATTCAGCACCCAGAGTTCTGAAGGTTACCAGCGTTAATTGTTTTGTTTGAAAAACCTGTGGTGTTTGAAACTGCAATATTCAGGATCTGGTTGATTGTGTTTTCTTTATAGAAAGAAGCATCAATACTAATCCTGTTTTTTAAGAGTCTCATCTCAAGCACCGATCTCTTTGGATTTCTTATTTTGTGGCTTAAGTCCAAGTGGCGGTATTACTTGAGTATAGTTAAGCGATGGATTACCGTTGAATGGATTATCAGCGCTATATGTACCGTTAAGTGCATAAGCGTCTGCCGTTCCACCTACCTGAGCATAACTTCCTCTTAACTTCAGGAAAGAAAGAAACGTCTGATTTAATATTAAAAGCATCAGTAACAACCAATGAAAGTGATGCCGAAGGATAGAAATAAGAGTTATTATTTAATGGTAATGTAGAGGACCAGTCATTTCTTCCTGTTAAATCGAGGAAAACGAAGTTCCTGAATCCAAAGTTTGCAGTTCCGAACACACTCTGAATTTCATGATGATTCTCAGTTATGCTTCGTAGTTGCTGGAACCGCTGCATTATTGACCGAATAAAGATCTGGTATAATAAGCTCTGCAACGTTAGTCTGACGGTACTGGCTATTATAATGATTATATTCCGTTCCTAATGATCCATTGAAACTGAAATCACCAAAGCTTTTTACAAATTCAAATCTTGCATTAGCATTGATTTCCTGTCTGCGGTTTGAATAACTGTTAAATTCACCTTTAGGGTATCCTATTCCAACATCACCAACAGCTACTCTTTCCATAATATCTTCAACATACCAGTCAGTTCCGGCAGTAGCTCTGAATGATAACCAGTCAGTGAATTTCCAGGTCATATTCATATTACCAATCATCCTGTCCCTGTTTCTGGAGTTTGTATTATTATTCAGGTTCCAGTAAGGGTTATTATGATAACTTGAGTTCCAGTTGAAAGGAGTCCCTGTAATAGGATTCAATTCATTCTGTCTTGCTTTAAGAACTGTCATGTCAACCTGACGACCAAACCACTGTCCAAGTGACTGCATCGGGTTTCCACCGTTGTAACCATTCTCAGCGATGTTATCACTTTTGTTACTGATATAGTTAGCAGAACCACCAATAGTAATATTGTCTGTTACAGCTATTTCACCATTTAAGCTAACGCTGTTTTTCGTAAGGTCAGTATTCGGTAGAATACCAGTGATTTTCTGATTTGATAATAGAAAGACGGAAATCTGCACCTTGTTTAGCGCCCGATACTGCTAAGGTGGTAGTTCTCTGTAGTCCTGTTTCAAAGAAGCTCTTAGTGTTATTTGGATGGGCGATCCAGGGAGTTGCTGTACGAATACCAGTTTGCAGGATCATAAGGGCTATCGAACTGTGGGAGAACCAGAGTTTGACCTACTGTCTGAGGAATTGGTGATTCGACAAGCTTCGTATCCGGGTTAGTATCTTGTGTCCAATAATATTTCCCGCCAGGTAGCAAATCTTCAGCTTTCACTTTATAATTCAGCTCTGGTCCCCAACTCTCATCAACTCCGTCATTTGTTCCACCATAAGCACCATCTTTATAAGCAAATGCATATTGTCCAAGACCTGGTCCAACACTTGAACCCTGGCCATACAGGTTCTGATATTTAGGAAGAATAAGAGGACTTGACCACATAACGTTTTCTTCAAGAGAAACGCCAAGACCAGACTGACCCTGACGTGATTTACCTGATTTTGTGGTAATAAGAATAACTCCGTTAACAGCTCTTGAGCCGTAGAGGGCAGCTGCACTGGCACCTTTTAAAACACTTACGTTCTCAACATCTGAAGGGTTGATATCACCAGCGGCATTACCATAATCCCTGCCACCATATGAACCTGCGTCAGTAGTTGTGTTGTTTATTGGTACCCCATCAACAATAAAGAGAGGCTGGTTATCGCCGGAAGAGGAGAGCGAGTTCACACCTCTGATAAGTACTCTGACACCGGAAGACACACCACCGTCTGAGTTGGTGATCTGCACTCCGGAGAGTTTACCCTGAAAAGCGTTTACAATATTTGATACTTTTGTTTTCTCGATCTTGTCACCGCCCAGATCCTGAACAGAATAACCGAGTGCTTTTTTCTCACGTGAAATACCGAGAGCAGTCACAACAACTTCATCCAAGCCCAACAGATCGGGCTCCATAACTACATCAATTACTTTACGGCCGCCAATTACAATCTCCTGTCTTTTCATCCCGATATAGGAGAAAATAAGAGTGGTTGCATTCTGAGGTGCTGTAAGTGAATATTTTCCATTCACATCTGTAAGGGCACCAAGAGTAGTACCTTTAACAGTAACAGTTACACCGGGAATTGCACCTTCCCCTTGAACCGAAGAGGTAACCGTACCTGTAATGACTATTGTTTGTGCCAATAAAGTGTAGCCACTTATAAACACAAACAAAACAATCAGCAGAAATAGTTTCTTCATACGATATTAGTTTTAGGTTTTAATTTAACAGCCAAATATAAAGGTTCTAGTTATTACCTCCAAACAAAATAGACATTTTGATAATCATAAGTACCTATTAGATGACTATATTAGCTGATAATCAATATTTAAGGAGCAATAAAAAACTAAATAAAAGTGGCTACAATAACTATAATTAACTAAAAAAGAGGCTGCTCATTTGAGTCAGCCTCTTTAAAAAAAGCTTTATATTTTATTTAGCTGACATCCACCAAAGAGGAGTATTATTAGTGATTCCTGTCGGAACGTTGGCGGTATTATATAAACGTTCATCAGTGGCATACGGATATCTTGATGGGACAGCTGCACCAGCAGTCGGATTAAGCACAGGGAAGCCTGTTCTTCTGAAATCGGTGTATCCTTCTTCCTGCATAAAGAGGGCAATATACTTAGCTTCGATTATGTTTTGAATGCTCCTGTCTCCGAGAACGCCTGAAGTATTGTTTGTAAGCCATGTTGCATCAGTAACACTGAATTTTGCCAGAGAGGCAGTCACTGCAGCATCATATGCAGCATTTGCGGCAACCGGGGAAGGAGATGATTGCCTTAACTGTGCTTCTGCCTCAATGAACAGTGTTTCAACATAGCTTATAAATGGAACAGGAGAGTCGATTGAACCATAAAATGGTCCAAAGTTTTCACTTCCCTGAAATACTGCAAGTCTCGGATCGCCTGCAGCAAAGGCGGTAAAAGTGGCACTTTGGGCTACGTCAGTACGTTGAACATCAAATTCATATAATGGATTTGCATTTGATTCGGTTGTTCCGAATGGCATCTGAAAATCATTAGCATTGCTGGTGATACCAGCAGCACAGTCGGCAAGTACCGCGTTATAATCAACATTACCTTTATTGCTGAGATGAATTGCATAACGTGCACGAAGAGAATGAGCGGCTGCGATCCATTTGGAGGTACTGCCGTTATAGATCATGTCATTTGAAGTGGAACCGAACGGAACAGCATTTGCAGTCTTATCAGTACCCAGGTCGGCAATACCATCCGTAAGCAATGTGTTAATTGCTTCGTAGATGCTCTGCTGAGAATCGTATGTTGGCTTGAGATTTCCATTACCCAGAAAAGCTGCAGTATAAGGTATGTCTCCAAAGAGATCAGTCATTGATCCGAGAGCGTATGCCATTAACACCTTACCGGCTCCTCTGGCCTGAGGGTTAGCATCACCGGTTTTGTAATAAAAATTGACAGGTTCTTCATGCAACCATCATACATCGAGTTCCAGAGATTGTTAACGTCGGCTTCGGTAAGGTTGTAGTTTTTACCTTGTGGCAGCCTGACGTGCCTGACCGGAAACGTGCTGGTCCCACATACCAGTGATTCCTCTGTAATCCATTCCTCCAAGTACATAACCAAGGTTAGCTTCAATTGAAGGAAGTAACAGGTTATAAGGAACATCAACTACGGAATCAGGATTTTCGTTGATTGTTGGATTTATCCATTTTTTACAGGAGCCGATAAAAATAGCAAGCAGTAAAATGATCCCAAGTTTTATTAAATATCTTTTTTTCATAGTATATCGAATTTTATATTATTTCTATTATCGACCTTTCAATATCAGAAACCAATTCTTAAACCAAATGTATAGGCTTTGGTACCGGGCATGTTAAAGTAATCAATACCCTGACCGTTAGAAGCACCAAGTAAACTTGTTTCAGGATCAATTCCGCTATATGTGGTTTTTAACCAGAGGTTCCTGCCGGTAAAATAAACATCAAGGTTCTTGATCGGTGTGCTTTTAATTCACTCCGGATTAACAGTATATGCAAGTGTAATTTCCCTGAGTCTTGTAAATCCGCTGTCTTCAATATATGGTTCAGATGCACCTGAAAAACCGCTTCCCTGACCATTCCAGTAACAGTAGTTTTCATCATCTGGCTTGGAAATTGTATTCGGAGCACCTGGCCCGGGTAATTCAGTTACCCCGTCGGTATCAAAATGAACAATCTCTCCGGCACTGTTCAAGTGACCAAGTAATCCTTTGTGTACATAGGATATCTCCCTGTCTAAAGTGACAGCTGATGTTCCAAAGTATACCATGGCTCCGTTTGTACCGTTCCACATCTTACCACCATGTTTGATATCAATCAGAGCTGAAAGTGAGAATCCTTTGAAGGTGAATGTATTTGTAATACCCATTCTCCAGTCGGGCTGTACAGATCCCATATTTCCGACAGTTTTGCTGTCCTGCGGATAACCATATACTCCGGGTCCACAGACATTAGGATCATCCTTTGTTGCTTCATCATTTATAATGAGCTGTCCTGATACGGGATCTTTAAGTTTCATCACACCGTAAATTGAACGGTAAGGCTCATTGGCAACTGCCCGTATCTGCGGATCGGTAAATCCACCGAGGAATATACTTTCAACTCCGGGAGCCAGGCTTTTGACTACAGATTTTGGGTTGGAGAAGTTAACTGTAAGGTCCCATTTGAATGAACTCGATTTAACGATAGTTGCATTTACCAAAAGATCCAACCCTGTAGTTTTCATTGTACCGGCATTTGTATACTTGGAACTGAATCCGGTTGAAGGAGCTATAGGTACTGAGAGTAACAGGTCACTGTTCTGGTTATTGAAATAGGCAAGATCAAGAGAAAACCTGTTATTGAAAAACCGCAATTCAGTCCCCACCTCCATAGATTTCATCTGTTCAGGTTTTAGTAAATTGTTCCCCAATCCGGTATTAATTGAGAAACCTGTTTTGCCCAGGAATGGAAAGGTAATCCCATTTGTCCAACCATCACCGGCGGAAGCTTTGCTGTAGTATGTCGTTGTATTGTAGGCACCTGCATCATTTGCAACAATCGCATAAGATCCACGCAACTTACCAAAGGACATTACATTATTCCCCTTGAGGAAAGGCAATTCAGTAAATACAAAACCTGCACTTATAGAAGGATAGAAAAATTTATTTTTATTCGCAGGCATAGTTGTTGACCATTCTTCACGCCCGGTAGCATTAATGAATATCATATCCATATAAGAAATCCCCACGTCACCGAAGAAGGCAGCGGTTCTTTTTTCGTACGTTGTCTCACTCGGGGTAACTGATGAGGAGTTTCTGAGGTTATAAAAGTCCGGGATATCAATTCCGTTCGCAGTACCGCTTGCACTGTTTGAGAAACTCCGGTAAACATTGTTACCAAAAGTTCCGGTAAAGAATAAGGATTGTCCGAGACTTTTCTTGATTGACATCAAAAGGTCTGAGTTGATATCCTGGTTTAAATCGCGATAAACTGATACATAGCCTGCTGGAAAGGCATTTGAATGTTGTGCAAAGTAGTTCTTTGATCCACGTGTATACCAGTCAATACCAACTCGATAGCTGAAACTTAACCAGCTGGTCGCATCATAAACTAACGACAGGTTACCAATCATCCTGTTTACATTATCTTTATAAATGTTTTTGTTGGCAGTCCAGTAGGGGTTGTCATATCCGCCACCACCACGATAAGTACGCTGTGTGCCGTCGGGGAATATATAACCTCCGGCATTATTGAAAGTAGGCGGGGTTCTGACTAATCCAAGCATAACACCGGAAACATTTGAACCCTGCTGTATACGATCTCCTTCATCATTCATAAAAGACATTGATGCTGAGCTGCTTAGTCTTTTAGTTAATTTAGTATCTCCTGATAACTTGAATGTGGTCTTCCCGAACGAGTTATTGGGTATTATACCATTTTGTTTCTCGTTGGAAACAGATACAAAGTAACTGGTGGTCTCGCTCCCGCCACTTATAGATAATGAATTATTAAAGGTAACTCCAGTACGGAAAAAAGCATAAGGATCATAAACATTTACCGGCAGTCCATTAGCTTTGGGATCATTTTTGCTTACTATACGACCATTTGGATCCCATTTAGCCAGATAATCAGCCATATTCAGGTAATTATATACATTGGCATCGGGAGCAACCCATGTGGGATCTGTAGTATAACTGCATGTATCAAGTTTGGCACCCCATGACACGTTACGGTAAGGTTGACCGTCAGCAGGAGAAGCAACATGATTATACTTTTGTCCGTTAGCAAATTCAAGGTAAGCTACATATCCCTCGGAAGAACCCTGGGCATACGCATTCTGCCGTTTCTGGGTCTGCGAAATTTTATCAAAAGTAACGGAAGTATGGTAATCAATTTTCATCTTAGTGTTATTGCTCCCTTTTTTGGTGGTAATAAGTATAACACCATTACTCGCACGAAGACCATACAATGCCGTGGCAGCTCCTCCTTTTAATACTGTCATTGATGCAATATCGTCAGGGTTCAGGTCAATTGCACGGTCAGAATAAGCAACTGCGTCAACACCACCTTCGCCTCCCCCGGTTTGTATAGGAATTCCGTCAACAACAAACAAGGGCTGGTTGTTACCAGTCAAGGATGTGGATCCCCTGATTTCAATAAATGTAGAACCTCCGGCTGCTCCGGATGAAGGAGTAACACTCACACCGGCAACTTTACCCGAAAGTGAGTTGATGATGTTCGTGTTGTTGGAGTTGGCAATCTGATCTGTACCAACACTCTGGACAGAATAACCGAGAGCTTTTGATTCTCGTTTAATACCAAGTGCAGTGACAACAACTTCATTTAAACCAAGAAGATCGGGTTCCATTATAACATCAATTACTTTACGGCCTCCGATTTCAATTTCTTGTTTTTTCATCCCGATATAGGAGAAAACAAGGGTGGTAGCATTCTGTGGTACTGTAAGTGAATATTTTCCATTCACATCTGTAAGGGCACCAATAGTGGAACCTTTAAGAGTTATAGTCACACCAGGAATTGCAGCTTCCCCCTGAACAGAAGAGGTAACCGTACCTGTAATGATTATTGTCTGTGCTATCAAAGTGAATCCACTTATAAACACAAACAAGACAATCAGCAGAAAAAGCTTCTTCATACAAGTTGAGATTTAGGTTTAGCAAATCAAATAGGTTTAGGATTTCAAATATATAAATTTAGTATTCAAAATCAAAATTTTAAGTAATAATTGAAAGTAAATAGTCATTTTAATGAAATAGGTTACAAGAAAATTGCTCTTGTAAATCGTTTTTGACTATTCATTATAAATAATGTATAAATTGATTTTTTTGTTTTCAATTGCGCTTATGAGACATACGAAAAAACTAAGTGATTTACTTCTGTAATTTATTGCTTTTTCTTAATTCAGCTGCCGCTATGCATAAATCTTTATACATTTCTTCTCCAATAGCCCGTATTAATGGCTCTTTCAGAAATTCATACACATATATACCATCGCGGTTACCTTCTATTCGTGCCGGAGAACAAATTGCAAGCTGTTCATAATTAACAGTCCTGAAGTCCGAATAATTTTTAATCCTCACGGGAAAAAGGTGGCACGACAGAGGCTTTCTGAAGGAGATTTTACCTGCTGCCCAGGCTTGCTCTATTCCACACTGATAGATATTATCCTTCTTATTAGTATAAGCGCATTCCTCATTTCCAATTAGCGGGGTGACCTGATCGTTCTCAAAATCAGTAACACTTGTGCCTTTCTCTTCAATTGAAGAAATACCTTCAGGTCTAAGATAAGGTCTTACTTTATCCAGAATATTATCAAGAATATCTACCTCATCAACGCTCAACGGAGCACCCGAGTCACCATAACGGCAGCAATTGCCGAGGCATTTTGGCAGATTACACCTGAATTTTTTATCGAGGATATCGAAACTGAAAATTGTATCGTTGATTCGAATCATGTTTAGTTATTGCGGATTGCGGATTGCGAAAAAGCAATCCGAAATCAAAAATCCGAAATCCGAAATTTCACCTATACAAGCACTTTCCCTGTCATATCCTTTGGTATCGGAATACCCATGATTGTCAGCAAGGTAGGCGCTACATCTGCAAGTATACCTTCGTTGATCTTTTTATAATCATCACTTACAAGAATACATGGAACAGGGTTGAGTGAATGTGCTGTATTTGGCGATCCATCTTCATTCAAGTGCCTTGTCGGCATTACCATGGTCAGCAATGACAAGTATATCGTATCCAGCATGTCCGTGCTGCTTTAATAACAGCCCCGGCACATTCATCAACAGTTGCAATAGCTTTTTCAATTGCTTCATAAACCCCGGTATGGCCAACCATATCTCCATTGGCAAAATTCAGACATATGAAATCGAACTTTTCTGTTTCAACTTCCCTAATCACTGCATCTCTGTAACTCCGTATGCGCTCATTTCAGGCTGAAGGTCATAGGTCGCCACTTTTGGAGAAGGAATCATGATCCTCTCCTCGTTTTTGAACCTTTCGCTTCCCTTCCTCCTGAGAAGAAGAAGGTGACATGAGCATATTTTTCAGTTTCAGCAATTCTGAGCTGACTGTTTCCCTGCTGCTGCAAGCACTTCTCCAATGGTATTGTCAGCATTGTCCTTTGGTATAGATATATGCAGTCCGTTAAAGGTTGCATCATAAGGAGTCATTGTACAATAGTACAAGGGTATGGTCTTCATGCCACATTCCGGCATATCTTTCTGAGTCAGCACAATCGTCAGTCTCTTTTGCCCTGTCATTTCTGAAATTGAAAAAAACAATTACATCACCTTCTTTTACTGTCCCGACCGGCTTTCCGTGATCATCCGTAACGACAATCGGTTTCATGAATTCATCGGTAACTCCCTCATCATATGAATTCCTGCATTGCATCAATTATACTGGTTGTAGGTGCTCCTTTACCGTTGACAATCAGATCGTATGCCTCTTTAATCCGTTCCCATCTCTTATCGCGATCCATTGCATAGAACCTTCCGATGAATGAGGCAACCTTTCCGTTGGATTTTTTCAGATGATCCAGAAGATTCTTCATATAGACCAATTCCGCTTCGGGATCGGTGTCGCGACCATCGCCAAATCCATGGATGAATACATTCTTTAATCCGTAATCCATTGTCATATCGCACAGATAGTAGAGATGCTTGTCAAGGGAATGAACGCCGCCGTCGGAAAGCAATCCCATAAAATGGACCTGTTTGTTTTTATCCCGGCATAGGAGAAAGCATCAATCAGAACCTTATGTTTTGCTTTATTTCGCCGGTCTTGCATTCCTTGTTTATTTTGACCAGGTCCTGATAAATGATTCGTCCCGGCACCGATATTCAGATGGCCCACTTCAGAATTTCCCATTTGTCCGTCAGGCAATCCCGACATCTTCACCTGAGGCATGAAGCCTGTGAATTCGGGAAGTTGTTTTTATAATATGTCAGATTAGGTGTGGGCACCTGGCTGATAACATCGGCTTTTGATCCATCGCCAATTCCCCAGCCATCAAGTATCATCAGAAAAGTCTTTTTGTTCATATATGAATTCTAAATAATGACTAATCAAAGATAAAGCACCCTTGTTCGGGGTACAAAATCGGGGACAAATTTAGACAAAATTGCCAAATCAGGACAATGATTGATTAAAAAGGCTAATTAACAGGAATGTTGTCTGGAATATCCGGTCTCTGGTTTCCTAACCCCTATTTATTAATTGATGTAATTGGTTCCACTTTAATATTAAAACTCTTTTCCGGACATGCCTTTTCAATGGGGATATCTTTACCAACATAGTTATTCCACTCTTCGCGGGTCAGATTTCTGGAAACCAGTTTGCAGATCCCCTGAACCAGGTAGTCCGCATGTGTTGGTCTGCCAAGTATGTCATTGCTCCCACCGGATTCTCCCGATATTATCATCTGGCCATCGGGACTGAATTGCATTACAAGGACAATTCCTTCATAACCGGCTAGTGTGACGGGGGGCTCTGTCAGATTGTACGGATCTTTTATATTGAATATTTTAATCTTCTTATCACTCCCCGAAGTTGCCATTTGCTTTAGAATTGTATTAAACCGGATATCTTTAATTTCTGATCCGTAAGCTTTAATCTCGGATATTTTTTTGTGAAGGCTGATATCCCATAATTCAACATTACCATTTGAATCACCCAAAGCCAGAAGGTTGTTTTCAGGATTGAATCTTACGACTCTGATATTTTTACCGCTTGTCTCAATTCTGAAATTATCAGACGAGTGGTCGGGATCCCAGACAACAACATTGCCATCGGTACTTATACCGGCAAGATAATTCCCTTTCGAGGAGAGGTCAATAGAGGATATTTCCATTGACCCGGTCGAAACATTAATGCTAGTCCGGGCAGCGATATCCCACTTAAGCACTTTCCCGTCGAGTGCAGCTGAATATAGGTATTTCCCATCATATGAGAATATGAGTGATTTGACGCCTCCCTTATGACCGGTCATTTCATATCCTGAATTATCGCCTTTTAAAGGGATCATTCTGATAGAGGAGTTTGAACTTCCACAAGCAAGCCATGATGCATCGGGACTGACTGCCAGAACCTCAATAATATCATTTCCTGAATAAATAACCTGAATAGTCTGATCTTTTTTCTCAAGTGACCATTTAAGTACCTTTCCATCGTTTCCGGAAGTAAAGAATTCGTTTCTTCCGGGAACAAATGCAATACTTTTAATATCACCGTTATGCCCCTTAAAAGATTTGAAGGTTAGAGAACCATACTGTAAAGCAACGTTGTACAGCCCTGCATAAATATCGGCATCATTATCCAAACCATTGTTATTTTTATTAAAAAGGTATGCCTGATATGCCAGAAGTGTCTGAAGATCTTTCTGACCCATCATCTGCAAAGATCTGAGTGACATAGACTTCCCAATAGAAAGTAATCTCATCCGCTTGTCTCCTTTGCTTTTTTCTTCTGCAAGGTCTTTTGACAGAAGTGCTTCCTGGATACTTTTTTTTGCAATGGATTTTTCGTGGTCCGCCTGAACATTCTTTTTTATTGCAGTCTCAGCAACCTTTATGGCATTTGCAGCTGTCGAATCTGAAACTGTCTTTTGCATCATGGCTAGCAGTGATGTTGAATCAGCCCGGGCTTTTTCCTTAACTGCCTGATTTCTTTGACTTTCAGCTATAACGATTTGCTTTTCTGCAGCTGACCTCTTAAAATGTTCAAATAGCATGAAGGCTAAAAGTACTATAACGGCTATTCCGAGAAATCTGGTAATCAGTGTTGTCCTTTTCTGTTTTCTTTTCTCAAGGATGATTTTATTTTGTTCTTCTATATTATATGCTTTTTCGCTGGTACGAAGGTACACCATTGCCCTTTCAAATGCAGGATTATATTGAACAGCCCATGAGACTGTTGGTTTGCTCTTATCGCGCCAGGCGAGTGCGTTCAACAGATCGGGGGGTCTGTACAGACCAGTCTTTCCCTGCTGATAGAGCGCAGACGCTTCAGAAAGCCGCAAATATATCTGCACTGAAGATGCTTCACTGTCAATCCATTCTTTCAGCCGGTCCCACAAAAGGATCAGACATTCACTCTGAAGATCGATTACAGTCCTGTCGCTCAGAACTTCGCCTTCACCCGGAATAATAAATGATCCTGGACTTGCCCTGAACTTTTCAACCACATGTGTTAATTCATCTTCAGTGCAACCGGCAACCGATCTGATTGTTTCAATGTCAGAAGGATGCCGTAAACCCTTATTGTCCAAACCTTTCCGGGTGATGGTTTTAAACATTATGGCACAGATCTCTTTTCCTCTCTGGTTTAATCCCTCATAAACTTCATTGGCATGATGTGAAACTGCATTCCTGATTGTACCGGCCGAGTCGTAGTCCGCCCTGCTGACCGGTTTCTCTTTATCGTAAAATTTATTCCAGTGTTCCCATGTCCGCATCATAGCATGCTGCAGTACCGGCAGCTTGCCTGACATGCCATTTAGGTCACTTATAATTGTCATTGCGAGTTCAGGGTCAATTTTTGCCTTTGAAAAATTTACAGGCCCCTCAATTACCTCCTTCAGACTTTCCGAACCCATTTCAGAAACCAGATAATTGCTGTTATTGACCAGCTTTGTCAGTCCCTTGTAATGCGAGCATTCCCCCAGGTATTCAGAACGCATCGTAATGATAATGAAAACATTTTGGGCAGGGTTGATGACTGAGTTTATAAGGAATTCAACAAATCTTATTGCAGTTGTACGGGAGGTATCAGAATTCCCGGGCAAAATATATCTGAAAAGTTCATCAAACTGATCGACTACCAGAAGAATATTGTCATCATGATCCGCTGTAATTTTCCTGGCAATATCAGAGAAACCATCTGTATTGTCGGAAAGTAAATGTAAAATGATCTCTTTATCAATGCTTTTATCGGCTGATTCTGATATTGCTTTTGATAAAGCTCCGGCCAGGTTTCCGAAAGGGTCACTATCAGGATTGAATGAAATGAACTTCCATGTTGAAGATTTGCCGTTTTTCAGATCCCTGATTTTTGGAAGTACTCCCGCATATATCAGGGATGATTTGCCGCTTCCCGAAGCACCGATAACCGTGATATACCTGTTTTTCAGCAATTTTGTAATGATCTCATTACTTTCATTCTCTCTCCCGAAAAAGAGATTACTGTCTTCGGGAGTAAAGGGCCTCAATCCCGGGAAAGGATTGAAGTTTTTGATGTCTCTATTTGGTACCATACTGATATATATCTTTATAAAATCTGTTCCTGGTAACAAGTCTTTTCAAAATACCCTCTTATTAAGAATCTTAACTGGAAATAAGACGAGCGTCGCTTATTCTTCACTTGACTCAATAAATTTTAATATCTCATACGAATTATCGGGGTACTGAAAATGATATTCTTCAACTGCATCTAATGGCAAAAAGTAAAAAGTAAGATGTTGACCGGTCTCAAATGTCCTTGCTAGTCCATCGATAACCCCATCATATACTATATGTACTTCATTCCTCTGCCTGTAACCATCCCTGACCCATATTATATGGCCCCCTGAGGATCCAGGGAAATCCTTTTCAAAATTTTTGCTGTACTGCAATTCGCAGGCAACCGGCAGCAGGTCATCCTCGGTAATGCCTTTGAAGTATTTTGTCAGAAAGTGTAACTTTTCGAAGAGATATTCATTTTTATCAGTTGTTCCGTTTACTATGTTATCGAGTCGCATTTTCATTGAATCCGGAATTCTCCCCGAAACCGATCTGTACAACTCAGGATCTGTACGTGCCATCAGGTTTGCAGCTTCTTCCTGAATTAATTCTTCGGGACTGAAAAGCAGGGCGGTTACAGATTCTGCCATGTCGTTACCTTCAATCTTGCAAATGCTCCTTAGCGTACAGGCTTTAGTCCATAAACTGAGCAGATTATAATCACAATTAATTATATCTTCAAGAAGCTTTTTCCGGTCCGGCACTTCACCAGGAAATAAGTAAAAGAGCTCCTTTAGCCGATCTTTATCATACAAAACATTAAAGAGAGAAATCAATTTTGAGCGAATAGACTCTGACACAAGCATAGTGGACATTTCAACAGCATTGGTGAAACTTTCTTCAGTTTTCTTCTCAACACTCTCCCTTATCCTTTCTATGACCCTGGAATCATATGTGAGTGAAAGCAGATCAAAAAGAAACTTATACCACCTGTCTATTTCCCGGATTATCTTTTCGAGAAGAAAATTATCTTCATCCCTTTCAAATGCGATCCTGGCTGAAATATTCCATGCAATGATCCCGATAACATCGGAGATAAGTTGATTCAGGCGTTGCTTATCTTCCAGGGATGGCCGGAACTTACAGTCAATAAGACATTTAATAGCAACTTCTTTTAACTGTCTTGAATTTGCCCATAACCTGGAAAACAAGAATTCCAAAGTCTCCTTTGTGCAGTTTTTGCACATGAGCCTGAGGACTATTTTGCTTAACCGGATATTTCCTGATGTTTTAAAATAATATCTCATCAATACATCTTCAGCAAAATCGCCAGAATGTCTTAAGAACTTCGGCAGAATCATTTGCCAATCCAGGTACAATAAGGCATTCACATACTTCCGATAATAAATCGCTTAACCTGAATTTCCCAATCATGTAAATTGCCAGTCGCTTTGATTCAATCGATTTATCCCTTAAAAGTCTAAGGACCTCTGTTGTCTGAGGCATTCTTGTTCCTGCAAGCATCTTTATCGCTTCATTGATCTTTTCATCTCCATAATCTGAAGAAGCTGAATTCTTTTTAAGAAGCTCAACAACATCAGCAGAGTGCTGTCTGACTTCTTCATCCAGCCCAGAATTATTTGAAGTTTTTTTCAACAATGGCAGAAGATTAATATCCTTCTTTGAATAAGCATAATCAATTATTTCTTCAAAATAAAATTTATTCGAAACTGTACCCAGTACCGAATAATTACCTGAAATAAGACTGAAATAATCAGTTTTAAAATCGATGCGGGCAGAAAACCTGTTATTCAGGGCCTTCTGTTTTTTTGATCTGTCAGATGACGGTACATCCGGGTTGGCCGTTTCAGTTACTTTTATAATGGAATTCCTGTACTCAATAAATAATCTGAAAGCTGTTACCATCCAAATTATTGAAATTATTAAAAGAATTATTGAAAAATGAACAATTTTAATGAATCCAAACAGGCCAGGAATTATCAGAATAATCCCCGAGATCAACATGGCGGTCCCATTGAACGTACCATTCATAACCGATTGCAGGCCAAGACTCAATTCCTCCTTTATAGACTGATAAAAGACCTTAAATGAAGCGACTTCCATAGAATCCTTCAATGACTTTGAGAAAATCCTGCTTAGAGCCAGAAGAACGAAGAATATTAAAAATCCGCCTGATGAACCAGGTGAATTACCCGTAATTAGTCCGCTTATAACTGTCAGTGCAGTTATCACAGCAATAAGCAACGGAGGGATCAGGAGGCAATACCGAAGTCCGTAATTACGCAAAATGAAAGGAAAGACAACCAGTTTAAAAAACAAAAGGATGATCATCATGCCTCCGGTCAAAAAGCCAAGAAAGCCTGCCATATCCTCCGCTACAGGATATTCTACCCTTGTAACTGCCATAAATGAATATTGTATGAAAAATACAGTTAAAATGAAAGAGCGGCAAATATGACCCAGCATTCTTACTAAAGGATCTTTGCGTAAATGAACGAGTCGAGTTATTGCTTTATCAGGCTCTTCAGGAAAACCTTCCGTATCAGCTTCAGCCAGGCTGAATCTTGTAAGGGTCAGGCGCTGAATTACTGCTGCAATGAAAACAGAAGAAGCACTAATTAGTAAGAGATCGTGTGCTTGTAATTTAAATAACATCAGGACAGGCACAACGAAAGAAATTATCATTATTCCGCTGATAAGACCAATATCCGGGAGCCGGTAGATTTTATTCTCCTGTTGCCCCGCAGCCAGCTTGTCTGTTGTTCCCCTAAATATTGTCAGCACCATAAAATTGAGTGGTCCCAGCAAAATAAAAACCAGGAATGTCATCCATTTTTGCGGCGAGAATATCAGCAGGCACCAGAGGATAAAGTGTAACCACTCCTGCTGATCATAAGATTTATGAAAGCAAGGTTACTGTAATGAACTGATCTCTGAAGCCGTGAATAAAGTAATGTGATTAAAATACCGGCAAATCCGGAAACCACATATCCACGTGCCATCATCTTTTCATCAAAAGTCGATAGTAACAGAGAGTGGGCGGCTATGTCAAAAGTTCCGATAAAAATCCCCAGGAAGACCGATTGTGTCAGAAGCATTGATATCATTAACCCCTCTCCTGATTCAGCTCGAGGGAGAGTACGTAACTTACCTCTCATAGATTGCCCCGTTACAAATTATAACATACTAAATTAACAATTTAAATTGATAGATTAATCAATTCCAATACTTTTTGACCTATTATATATTGAATGAGTATCAGGATTCATGTACATTAATTCATTGATTTTGACTTCGTCGAGCTCCTCGTTTCGTTTCGTCGCTTCTTCGTTTACACCGGTCCGCCAGCTGGCGGAGAGCGAAAAAAATCAATTTACTCCCTTTGGGAAACTAATCTTTGTACACAAAAGTCATACTTTCATTTCTTATCAGATTTGTGGAGAATCCATGAGATCCTTCGTTGTAGCAAACCCTCGCAGGCTCGGGATTGCTGCAACTCAGGATGACAAGTCAGTGCGGGTACAATGGGGGAAGGCAGTGGCATATTGAATCAATGCAATATGTATACAAAGATTAGCTTGAGGATGAGGTAAATAAATTGTATTCAGATGTTTAGCCTGGATTTAACAAGAGAAACTAACAGATTGATATCAAGATCAATTCCCTGAATGATAATGTCGGACATGTCGTACCATTTTTCGCGATCCCTAAGCTTTTCCTCAATGAAATCAATCAGGTTCTTATTATCTATATCCTTTATTAAAGGTCTTTTGCCTTTTGAATCTGAAAGCCGGCTCTTCAGCTCAGCCGGTGTAAGCTTCAGGTACAGTGTAAGGCCCGTCTCAAGCATGAAATTCATGTTGTCACTGTGGCATGGTGTCCCGCCGCCGGTAGAAATTACGGTGTCTGAAGCGGATTTAAAGTCTCTGAGCAGACTGGTTTCAATTTCGCGGAAATAATCCTCACCATCCTGTGAAAAAATTTCCGGGATAGTTTTTCCGGTATGTTCTTCAATTTTTTTATCGAGATCGATAAATGACCAGTCCAAATGAGAAGCAATCTTTTTCCCTGTGGTTGATTTTCCGCTTCCCATAAAACCGATAATATATAAAATATGGTTCCGGGCTGTCATAGCTCAAGCTTCATCTGTGCAGGATCGTCATGGATTACCGGTGGTTGAGTTTCTTCCTCCGGGTCCTCTTCTTTTTGTATTGCGACCTCCTTTTTAATAATGGGCTCAATCTCCTGGATGTTCTCCACCATGTAGCTCGTCATCCTTTTCCCTTTGGCTTTGTAGCTCTTAATGCCAATAAATTCAGCAACTTCAATTATCTCATTACCCCTGCCCTTATGCTTGCCTCCAAAATAAATTTCAAAACGCGGATATTCCACTTCCGTCATACTGATAAGCTTTGATTCAGGATTTTCATTGATGAAACACAGTGGTTTTTCAGACTCTTCAATAGTAAATCGTTTCACATAATAGAACTTCTGTTCTGCATCCCAGTAAATAACCGAATAAACTTTCCCGGGCCTGAATTTTTCAATTATAAGTATATTATCTTCAAAATGATTTGAAAGATCAAAACCTGCAACTCTGAAATACCCGTTTTTAGTAATTACAAGTATTTTATCATCGGCGCTGAACTCACCAAGAAATGGTCCTCGGCCGTCAACATTAAGTCTGAAGACCGCATCATCAAACCATATCTTTCGTCCTCCAAGTGTTGAAAGACCTTTTTCTTTAAGACTAATTTTTTGAACAGCGTTTTTTGTCAGGATGTTGCCCATAGATGATTTCCCCTTTATATTGAGCTGTCCGAAATCAAATTCGAATACAAGTTTCTTAAGCCTTGCTTTTGGCTTGTGATGAACTTTTATTACTTCAGCTTCACCATTTGGATTAGCGCTTAAATATACAATTTTCGAACCCGGGGTTCCTCTTGTCAGATTATACTCTTTATCGCGTGTGAGTCCTGAAATTGCGCACCGTTTTGTGAGTAACGGCCCATCCTTTCCATCCTGGTATACAATATTGTAGATTGTGCGTTCATCATTTTTAAGAAAGATCTGTGCATAAAGAATATCATTCCCGACAAATACCTTATCGGCCACTTTTGTTATAAGATAAACCCCATCTTTTCTGATTACAATAACATCGTCAATATCAGAGCAATCGCAGATAAACTCATCTTTTTTCAGACCGGTGCCGATAAATCCTTCCTTATAATTGATATAAAGCTTCGCATTATTTGCTACTACCTTTGTAGCTTCAATTGTATCAAAACTTCTTAACTCCGTTTTTCTCTCCCTGCCTTTACCGTATTTTTTCTTTATCTGTCGGAAATAGTTGATTGTGAACGGAATAATGTTCCTAAGATGATTTTTGACCTCTTCAAGCTCGGTTTCAATTCCTTTAATATGTTCATCAGCTTTTTTTACATCGTATCTTGAGATCCTTTTGATCTTTATTTCAGTAAGCTGAATAATATCTTCCCTTGTAACTTCCCTTAACAGAAGTTTTTTGAAAGGATCAAGCCCTTTATCTATTGCAACAATTACAGCTTCCCATGTTTCACATTCTTCAATATCGTGATAGATCCTCTCCTCAATGAATATTTTTTCGAGTGATGACATATGCCACTCTTCCTGAAGTTCACCCAGTCTTATCTCAAGTTCCTTTTTAAGAAGGTCAACGGTCCTGTCAGCCGAATGTTTCAGTATAGAGCTGACACCCATAAACGAAGGTTTATCATCGACTATTACACAGGTATTCGGTGAGATTGAATATTCGCAGTCGGTAAGTGCATAGAGTGCATCGATTGTTTTATCGGGCGAAACGCCTGGCATTAGATGAACTACTATTTCCACATTTGCCGAGGTATTATCATCGATCTTTCTGATCTTGATCTTCCCCTTTTCGTTTGCCTTGATAATTGATTCTATGAGAGAACTGGTTGTTTTTCCAAATGGGATCTCTGTTATGACAAGAGCCTTTTTCTCAACCTTCTCTATCTTAGCCCTGACCTTAATTACTCCGCCGCGTTGTCCGTCGTTATACTTTGATACATCTACCATTCCTCCTGTCGGAAAATCAGGATAAATAATAAAATCCTTACCCTGCAGATAATCAATGGTTGCATCGATGAGTTCATTAAAGTTATGCGGAAGAATTTTTGAAGCCAAGTCCTACAGCTATGCCTTCAACACCAAGTGCCAGAAGCAACGGAAATTTCACAGGAAGGGTGACAGGTTCTTTATTCCGGCCATCATATGATAATTTCCATTCGGTTGTCTTAGGATTAAACACCACCTCGAGTGCAAATTTTGAAAGCCTGGCTTCAATATATCGCGGCGCTGCGGCTCCATCACCTGTAAGCAGGTTCCCCCAGTTACCCTGAGCATCGACCAGGAGGTCTTTTTGTCCCAGCTGAACAAGTGCATCACCTATTGAAGCATCTCCATGAGGATGGAATTGCATGGTATGCCCTATAATATTTGCCACCTTATTGTACCGTCCGTCATCCATTCGTTTCATTGAATGAAGTATCCGGCGCTGGACCGGTTTCAGTCCATCGTGCAGGTGCGGCACAGCTCTTTCAAGAATAACATAAGATGCATAATCAAGGAACCAGTCCTGATACATACCCGACAGGGCTGTTACTGAATGAAGAGCTACAGGTCCTGGCGGAACGATTTCTTTTCCCTCAATGTTGCTGATTTCAATATCTTCATCCATAGATTAACTCACACTTCATTATCGCTTTTCCACTACTTATCCTCTTCCACAATATCTTCTTCTATTCTCAGGTTTTCAATTATGAAATCCTGCCTGTCAGGTGTATTTTTACCCATAAAGAATTCCAGGAACCCATTCACCGAATCGTTCTTCTTCATTCTTACCGGTTCGAGCCTCATATCTTTTCCAATGAAATTTTTGAACTCATCAGGAGAGATCTCACCGAGTCCTTTAAATCGTGTAATCTCCGGAGCCGGACCAAGAGCTTTAAGGGCCTTGGCTTTCTCGTCCGGCGAATAGCAATACCTTGTATCCTTTTTATTTCTTACCCTGAAGAGAGGAGTCTGGAGTATATAAACATGACCCTTTCTTACAAGGTCGGGAAAGAATTGAAGGAAAAAGGTCAGCAGCAGGAGCCTGATATGCATCCCGTCGACGTCAGCATCGGTAGCTACCACAACGTTATTGTACCTGAGATTTTCGATTCCGTCTTCAATATTAAGTGCAGCCTGCAGGAGGTTGAATTCCTCATTCTCGTAAACAATCTTTTTCGTAAGACCGAATGAGTTCAGAGGTTTCCCACGGAGGCTGAAGACTGCCTGTGTCTCCACATTTCTCGATTTGGTAATCGATCCGCTTGCAGAATCGCCTTCCGTTATAAAAATTGTCGAATCAAGCTTATTTGCATCATTCGTATTATAATGTATACGGCAATCCCGAAGCTTTTTATTATGCAGACTCACTTTCTTTGCTCTGTCTCTTGCCAGCTTTTGGATCGACGAAATAGCTTTTCTCTCTTTTTCGGAGTCCTGAATTTTTTTAAGTATTATCCGGGCTGTTTCAGAATTTTTATGCAGGAAATCGTCCAACTGCTTCTTTATGAATTCACTAATAAAATTCCTGACTGACGGGCCCTCGGGCCCCATATCTTTTGATCCCAGTTTTGTCTTTGTCTGTGATTCAAAGATAGGCTCTTCAACTTTTATACTTATAGCAGCAATTATGGATGACCGGATGTCCGAAGCGTCATAATCTTTTTTATAAAAGTCGCGGATCGTCTTAACGATCGCTTCCCTAAAGGCAGTCAGGTGTGTGCCTCCCTGAGTTGTATTCTGACCATTAACAAAGCTGTAATAATCTTCGCCATACTGAAGTCCATGTGTAAACGCGATCTCAATATCTTCTCCTTCAAGATGTATGATAGGGTACAGGCCCTCCTTGCTCATATTCTCATTAAGCAGATCTACCAGACCATTCCGCGAGAGGAACTTATTGCCATTAAAGTTGATCACTAGTCCGGAGTTCAGGTATACATTGTTCTTAAGCATCGTATCCACATACTCCGATATGTAATAGTAGTTGCCGAACAATTCCTCATCGGGCCGGAAGATCACTTCAACTCCATTTTCTTCAGTTGTAGGCTGAAGCGGATGATCGGCTAAAGTTCTTCCGTGCTCAAATTCAATGACTTTGATCTGTCCGTCACGTATGGAACGTATTACAAATTTACTGGATAAGGCGTTTACAGCCTTTACGCCAACTCCGTTAAGTCCTACAGATTTTTTAAAAGCTTTTGAATCATATTTTGCTCCGGTATTCATCTTGGATACAGCATCAAGCACCTTTCCCAGAGGAATTCCCCTTCCCCAGTCACGAACACTGACCTCCTTCCCATTGATGGATACATCTATTTTTTTCCCGTATCCCATCATGTACTCATCAAGGGCATTATCCATTACTTCCTTGAGAAGCACGTAAACACCGTCATCCTGAGAAGACCCGTCACCAAGCTTCCCTATGTACATACCGGGTCTCAGGCGGATGTGCTCTCTCCACTCAAGAGTTTTAATATGTTCTTCCGTATACCCAACTGACATCTTGCAGAAATTTTGCGCAAATATAACTATTTACAACAGTCGTTTTAAGTCAATTTTTCAACAATTGAGGCGAATTACACTTCAGGAAATGCCGCAATCCTGCAGTAGCTAAAATATTTAGCTGATTAAATGATAATTACAATTTTATGAAAAATGTTGATAAATGACCTCCACTAGAATTAAAATTTCACTTTTAACTAAAACCCCCCAGCACCCCAAATGGGTGGCGAAAAAATCAGAATGACGAACATTTGAAATCAGAAATCAGAAATATGATTCAGTTCTAAATTCACTGTACGTTTGTTCTTTATTCTTAATTCATTAATTTAAAAGTCCCCCCTGCCTACCGGCAGGCAGGCATATGGGGGATTTAGGGGGTACTAACGCCGGCATCTGTCCTTAAATCATCCACAAGTTTGTCTTTCTTATTATTCTTCAACATCATGTACAGGTAGACCGGTATACCGGCCAGCATCAGTATAAACCCGTACATAACCACTTTTGCCCCTGTACCATAAATTGCATAAATAGAATATCCAAACGCCAGCAATGCAAAAAAAGAATTCTTCAGGAAACTGAAGAAATTAAAATCTGATGAATGGTTCTTCAGAAGAACAATATCGGCTGCAGCTGAAAATGCATAGGCAGGTAAAAAAGCCAGTGTTGCCAGTAATAACATAAAATTGAATGCTGAATTAAGTGTGCCCATATAGTTCAATACAAGAAGGATATTTGCGGCCAGACCGCTTATTATAAGTGACGTTACCGGCGTCAGATATTTCGGATGTATCCTTGCAAACATGGGAGGAAAAAGTCTATCCTTCGAGGCGCCATATGCACTTCTTGCAGTGGTCAGTATCCAGCCTGATGATGCGCCAAGTGCTGATACTATTGCTCCTAAGGCAATAAAGTTTCCACCCCAGGTTCCTCCGGTTGCCTTGTTAATAATATCTGCAAGAGGGGCATTTGAACTTGCTAAAGTTGATTGATCGAGTACCCCCATTCCCACAATTGAAACGATCACATAAACTGTCGCAGCAATCAGGGTACCATAAATTGTGCTCCTTCTGATATTTTTTTTCGGATCCTTAATTTCTCCCGCCGGAACTGTTGCACTCTCGATGCCAATAAAAGCCCAGAGCGCAATTGCAATTGCAGCAGGTAAAGTATTCATGCCTGACACTTTAGTGCTTGAAACAGTTGCCAGCATTGCCGGATTAAAATGCATCGCAGCAATTACAACAAATACAACCAGTGCACCAACTTTCAGGATTGTAGTTATTACGCTTACCCTTCCTGCACCTTTAACTCCCAGAATATTTATGAAAGTGAAAAACCACAATACACCCGAAGTGATTAAAAACGCTAATAATGGTGTAGCAGCACCAGGAACAAAATATGTGAAATAAAGCATGAATGCTGTAATGATCGCTGCATTGCCCACCCAGGCTCCAATCCAGTATGTCCAGGCTATCAAAAATCCTGCAAAATCGCCAAATGCGGCCCTTGTATAAACTATTGGACCGCCTGTCCTTGGAATTGCCGTGCCCAGACTGGCAAAGCTTAAAGCAATCAATAGGGATCCCACGGAAGTTATTATCCAGGCAATAATGGAAGTTTTTGGATTCGATGCTGCCGCTAAAGAGGCAGCAGATGTAAAGATCCCAGAACCTATACAATTTCCGACAACAATAGCTACCGCAGCTGTGAGACCTAACTCCCTCTTTAATTCAATGTTGTCTGATTTCTTCTCAAATTTGATATTACTCATCCAATTAAGTCTTATAAATAATTACCTGAATAGACATTTAAAGAATCCAATTTGTTTCCATCAATCCAATATTCCCATCTGCCTCATGAGAAAAACAGCATTCATTTTTTGTGTAATGCCATCATGAAGCTTATAATCAAAACTAATATTTTCACCATCGATTTCAATTTCGAAACATTTATTGATTATCACTCCAGGGTATTCGGATTCGAGATTGCCAAGTGAGGTATCATGTGTGGCTATCAGACCTGTTCCGCCTCCTGCAATTATCCTCTGCAGAATTAGTTTTGATCCTGTACTTTTATCTGCTGAATTTGTCCCCTTCAATATTTCATCGAGAATAAAAAACACCGGTTCCCCATTTTCAATCTTCGACTTCAGCATGTTAAGTCTTCTGAGTTCCGCGTAAAAATATGATTCGTTATCAGATAGAGAATCAATTGTACGCATACTCGTAAAGAGTTTCCCGGGAATGAATTTCATATCCTTTGCACAAACCGGAGCCCCTGTCATTCCAAGAATATAGTTTATGGCAATAGTCCTCAGGAATGTACTTTTCCCTGCCATATTTGCACCCGATATAATGCAAACTGTTCCTTTTCTTCCCAGAGAAAAATTGTTACACACTCTTTTGTTTTCATCAATAAGCTGATGGCCGAGATCGGTTGCTGAAAACACATCAAAATTCACGGATTCTTCCGGGTAAGCAAAGGCAGGATTATTAAATGCATAGTTGCCAAGACTTATATATGCATCGACCTGCCCGACCATTTCAAGCCAGACCGGGAAAAGCGTTCTGTATTCCGATTTCCATTTTTCCAGCCTGCTGATACTCTGATAATCCCATAAAAGCAATCCGTTGAGAATAACACCGACTAGCTGGTTATTCCTGGTATCAAAAGCCTGGATAAGTTTGCCCAGCTTTCTGACAGAGTAAGCTGCCGAAGCAGTTTCCCCGGAAATATTCACTTTGATTTTATTTAATTCAGTGGAAGAAAAGGACTCATCTTCAAATGCCATTAGCAAACCGTACATCGATGAGAGGAAGTTATATTTCTTTGTCAAAGCATTGTGGACCTCATTTATTTTTTTTAGTCCCAGTGTAATATACAGGAGATTGATGAGAAAGATTAAAATAAATATATGGTATGGTAAAATTCCTGTTATCAATAATAAAAGAGTAACTATTGCTGACACCGGAAGTGCAAAATTCAGAAATTCCTTAATGGATGAACGGCGCATGCCCTCCTTTGCACCGATCCATTGAAGCAACTCCGATATATCATTCTTTTCAAGGGGTGTTCCCATTCCGGAAGCCATGAACTGATGCCTCCATTTGTCTTTTACAGCTAGTTCACTGACTGCCTTCTGGCGCTGAGCAAAATCGCCGGCAAGTTTAAAAGGATCTGATAACCAGCCCGCAAGAATATCCCTCCCATATCCGGTAACTGTCCTGTTCAGGTATTGAAAAAGTGATGAGGCACCAAACAGATCGACATCAAACGAAAAATCATGTCTGATATCAATATATGAACTGCCTTCATCGAATGCAGAAAAATTACCTGAAAGAGCTTCTGCTTCATTTTGATTTATCAGAATAAGATTGCGCAGGAATTCTTTACGTTTGGAATGAGCAGAAAAGAGTTTTATCAGCCAGAGAAACAAAACTATTAACAGGATCATTAGTATTATTCCTGCAAATACACTTTTTGAGAAAGCTATCCAGACAAGGATCAATCCTCCTGTAAATACGACAAACCTGGAAGCCGAAAGTAATAGCAGTATCTTGTCTTCAGTTTTTTCGAGATGCCGATAGAATGACACTGAACTAAGATATCTTTCTTTGAGCTCATTTTTCCCCATTACATCAGATTATTAAGCCTTTTATCATGAACTGACTTCTGCTGTTATACAGGTCAGCACCTGTCTGATCAAAATTCCAGGTCCATTCCTCATTAAACCGGCTTTCGGGAAGATCGGTCAGCAAGGTCGCCGTAGTCTTCGAACTCCCTGATTTATTGGTGATAACTTCAGCATAATCAGTAATAAGAACAGATTTATGTTTCCTGAGAAAATCAATATGTTTCTTCTGAATTGTGCTTTTGAAAAGGTTCAGTTCTTCTTCTGCAATTTTTGATCTTTTTTTTAAAAGATCTATTAGAAGAGATTCGAGCTGAGTAAGAATATTAAGTGAAATGACCATTCCCGGATCATCACCAGGTTTATATTCTTCAACCCTTATAGTCTTAAGGCTTGACACCTTCCTGAACAACGAATTCTGTCGGGTCTTCTGCCAAACCTCTTCGATCAGTCCTCCCGTAATATCCTGCTCAATCAACTCAACATTTTTATATCTGTTTACCTGGCTGGCCACATCCGGAGGATGAATAATATCGATCAGGCACACCTTCCCGGTTCGTTCTAGCAGCTCCGCTAAAGGCAGATCAAGTAACCAGCCGCTGCCAAGAACTGTTACCTTATCAGGCCTATACATGTCCATTCCTCTCATTATCAGACTCCTACAGCGTTCCAGGTGGTTTTCCCATCCGCCTTCCTGATTTACATGATGAATTATAAGTCCTTTCTGATAGCTGTAATAACCCATCCTGGTCAACATTCTGCGATATGATATGCTGTGACTCATTGTTGTTTATTCCGGGCTCTTAATTCCTTCAGTTCGGAGATCATAAACAGACTAAGTTTCTTTGCAAGATCTTCCGGAATATCAGTTCCAAAATTAGCAGGATAAATCGGATCCAATACCTTTATTGTGATATGATGACCACTTCCGAAAATAAGGCCGTGTTTTGGAAGGATGCCCCCTGTTCCGTCAATCAGTACCGGAAGTATTGGAACATCGGCTTGTAATGCAAGCTGAAAGGCCCCTCTTTTAAAGAAACCTATTTCACTATCGGGTGAGCGTGTTCCTTCCGGAAATATCATTATTGAAATTTCTTTTTTAAGACAATCGAATGACTTTTCGAGCATCTCTGCTTTGCTTTCCTCGTTTCCACGGTCGACAATTATATAGTCAGCCATTTTCAGATACCAGCCAATCACCGGAACTTTGAAATTCTCAATTTTTGAGACCCATTTAAATTTATATCTGAGACAGTTAATTAACAAAATATCAAGCAACGACTGATGATTTGAGATTATAACATATGTGGCCCCTTTCATAGCCTTATCTCTTCCCTGCATATGGATAGTCCATATTGGCATAAGGGAAGAAATGATCAGGCTTTGTTGCATCAGAAAACAATGAATAATTGCTCTGTTCCTGTCAAAAGGAAACGTCAGCAACCAGACTACCAGAGTCAGAGGGAAAGTAATTACAACATAGCATATTCCTATGAACCAAACGATTATCGATTTTAAGATGTCCATGAAATTCATTTTTTCTCTGTACCTCAGTGCTTTTGCTGGCGCCGATTTGAAATCGGTGCCCAAAGTACAAAAAGCCCGGATTGCAAATCCGCGCTAGCATCAAACTTGTCACCCAAATTCTGAAAAATTAAACAACTAACGTTACGCTAAAAGTAACTCAGCGGTAAAATAACAAATTAAAAGAAACCAAAGATCTCCTCCCCGGTTAAAATAATATTTTTCTCCCTGAAAAATTCCGATAAATCATCAACCATATGCCGGCAGCCGGTAATTTTTTCAGATGCATCTTTTAACTTGTCACTGCCTTCAATTGTGCATTCCCTTATTATACCACCCTTAACAAACATGCTGCATGAGTGATGAACATTATTCAGGTCAAGACAATTATTAAAGGTGTAGTCAGGACCATATCCCCAGTTCCATTCCCACGTCTTATATTTTGAATCAACAATGGTTTTTACCCCGGATATTTCAGCATGAGTCAGATCGTAAGGGACATTACCCGGAAACTTCCCGAGGAAGTAGTTCATCATTTCCGATCTTAGTTCGTTTATATCCCGCAGGCAGTCAAGTTTTTCACTCAGGTTAGCAACTGACGAGGGGTTTGAGACAACAGCCCTGCTGATATAATGCGAAGGATCTTTCCTTATTGAATTCCGCAGCATTTCAAGAGAAGTACTGAAAAGTAAAGTCCCGTGGTGAAGTACCCTGTTGCCATGAATATGTTCAGCATTTCCTGAAATCTTAAATCCATCAACCTTCAGATCATTTTTCCCTTCAAAGCTTGCATCAACGCCCATAGATGTTAAGAATTCTATAACCGGCTGAGTGTACTTCCGGAAATCGACCTGTTTCCCATGTTCACTCTCGATGATAAAACTGAAATTCAGGTTTCCGCTATCGTGAAATACTGTTCCTCCTCCTGAGATCCTTCTGATTACAGGAATCTGATTTTCATAAACAAACTTAGTGTTTACTTCCCTGTGGCCCGATTGATGCTTTCCAATAATCACAGAAGGGCTATTGACATAGAGAAGAAGGTATTCCTCTCTATAGCTTTTAAGAAGAAGTTCTTCAATGGCCAGATTAAAGAACGGGTCGGTAGTATCCAGATTTATGCAATACATTGATTCTGTTTATTTAACTTTTACGTCCCAAGGGGCTGTTGAAAAAGTAAATTTGTAATTGTAGAGACAGGTCTGAGACAGGTCTGAGACCTGTCTCTACCAAAACCTACGAAGTCAAACTCTTATTAAAATAAGGCTTGTATCTAAGTATCTTATTGTCTGTCAGGATATAAAGATTATAAATACCCCATCCTGTTAATGCTCCGACTATTGAACCGCACAACACATCACCCGGGTAATGAACACCAAGGTAGATCCTGCTGTATCCAATTAAAAGCGCCCAAACTATTATACTTATTGAATACCACCTCCTTTTTATAAAAAGCAGGCTCAGCAGGGCAACATTAAATGAGTTCGAAGCATGAGAGGAAACAAAGCTGTAAAGTCCTCCGCATTCGCCATCTACCAGGTGGACAATTCCCATAATGGCGGGAGTCATGGCATGGCCGCAGCCGGTGTGTAAGATTTTTTAAAAGGACCGATACCTGGTCAGACAGTGTTATAGCCAGGATAATAAAAAGGAGTATAATAAGGAATTTTCTCTTGTAGGTGATCGCCAGATAAATAAGAATAGCCAGGTATAGCGGTACCCATATTAATTTCTCACTGAGTGCATGCATCACCTGATCGAGGAATGGTGAATTTAAGGAATTGATAAATAACAAAAGGTGCTGGTCGAGTTGTTCAAGCATTTCTAATATCAGTCGTAGTTAAGAACTTTCCATATCATGTCCTTTAAGGTAACAATCCCCTCTCCTGTAAGGGAAGAGATAAATACTCTGGGAATATCAGGCAGATCCAGTCTTATTTCCTTTATAAGCTCCTCATCCAGCATATCTGTTTTTGATATTGCAAGCACCCTCTTCTTATCGAGAAGCTCAGGATTGTACATTTTTAATTCATTAAGAAGTATCTCATATTCCTCTTTTATGTTTTTACTGTCAGCGGGCACCATAAAAAGTAGCATAGAGTTTCTTTCAATATGTCTCAAAAACCTTATACCCAGACCCTTGCCTTCATGCGCCCCTTCAATTATTCCGGGAATATCTGCCATTACGAAAGATTTATCATCTCTGTAGCTAACTATTCCAAGATTGGGAACCAGGGTAGTAAACGCATAATCAGCAATTTTGGGTTTGGCTGCAGAGACTACTGAGAGGAGAGTAGATTTTCCTGCGTTCGGAAACCCGACAAGTCCTACATCGGCAAGTATTTTAAGTTCAAGGATAAATTCATCTTCGATACCGGGTTCTCCGGGTTGGGCATATCGCGGAGTCTGATTGGTCGGTGATTTGAAGTGAACATTTCCCTGTCCTCCCCTTCCCCCTTTTGCCAGGATCTTCTCCTCACCGTTCTTTGTTATTTCAAATATTGCTTCTCCTGTCTCACTGTTTTTTGCTATGGTTCCAAGAGGCACCTGGACAATCACGTCTTTCCCTTCAGCTCCGGTCGACTGTTGCCGTCCACCGCCAACTCCGTTATCGGCAAAAATATGACGCTGATATTTCAGGTGAAGAAGTGTCCACATCTGATCATTCCCTCTCAGGATAATGTGTCCTCCTCTTCCTCCGTCACCTCCGTCGGGTCCACCTTTGGGTTCAAATTTTTCCCTGCGGAAATGAGCTGATCCGGCGCCTCCGTTACCTGAACGGCAATAAATTTTTACGTAATCGACAAAGTTTGATCCTGACATAATATATTATTTCTCAGTGAAATTCTCTTCAAATGTTTTTAACCCTCCAACTGCCTGCCTGCAGGTAGGCAGAGCCATTTTAATTAAGATCTAAGAACAATCGAACTTGACATTCAAAGATCGTTAACTCTTATTCATCTGAGCTCAAGTTCACCCCGATGCTTAACCCCCCTTTAGGGGGGCAGGGGGTCTAAACTAATTTCTTCATATACTCAGAAAGTCTCTTGAATATATCATCAATTGTGCCCATACCATTTACCGGCTGATATAACCCTTTCTGACTGCAGTACTTAATGATTGGTTCTGTTTTCTCCTTATAAACATCAATCCTGTTTTCAATTACTGCAGGATCCTTGTCATCAGGCCTTCCGGATAGTTCAGCTCTGGCTATCAGTCTTTTTACAAGCTCATCATGATCGACATCAAGAACAAGCATCTGATCGATCTTCATACCTCGTTCATTCAGCATCTTTTCGAGTGAAACCGTCTGAGCAACAGTCCGGGGAAATCCATCAAAGAGAAATCCGGCTGAACCCTGTACTGTGATCTATCTTATAGGCAATCATTTCAATCACAACCTCATCAGGAACAAGTTCACCTTTTGACATAATAAGGCTCATTTTTTTACCAAGTTCAGTTCCGGCAGTAATTTCGGCACGAAGCATATCGCCTGTTGAAAGATGAAGAAGATTGAATTTCTCAGCCAGTCTTACTGACTGTGTTCCCTTGCCTGAGCCCGGAGGGCCAAAAATCAAAAAATTAACCATAGAATAAAGGAATTAGGAATGTATAATATTTATAAATTATCGAATTTATTGCACATCCTTAAGTGCTAATATAACAGATGGCAGGTTTCGTCCAAATCCATCATAATCGAGACCATATCCGACAACAAAATCATTTGGTATTTCAAATCCGATATAATCAAGGGGAATGTTCTTGGTATAAGCAGCAGGCTTGAATAGCATTGCAGCAATCTTTCACCTCAGCCGCTTTTCTTATCACCAGCTCATCTACAATCCTTTCCAAAGTATTGCCTGTATCAACTATATCCTCAACAATAACAATTGTTTTGTTTTTAATATCTTCATTCCAGCCGATAAGTTCCTTAATTGATCCTGAGGAGCTGGTACCCTGGTAAGAAGCAAGTTTCACAAATGAGATTCTTGCAGGAAAGTTCAATACGTCTGAAAAGATCAGCAGCAAAAAGAAATGCACCATTCAGAATACCCAGAAAGACCACCTCCTTGTCCTGTCAGATCGCTATTCATCTGTCGTGCAAGTTCTTCAATTCTCTTTTGTATTGACCTTTCAGTTAAATATTCCCTGAAGTTTTTATCCAGTATGCGGATTTCTTTCATGAAGCAATATTTGAACTGTTTAGCCGGTGCGAAAATATGAAAATAATAGCTTATTTTTGTCCTTATCAGCAAGTTAAATTAAAATATTTTAAATGGAACCGATAGTAAGCATCATAATGGGAAGCACATCTGACCTGCCTGTTATGGAGAAAGCAGCAGAGATACTAAATAGTTTCAGGATCCCTTTTGAGATGAATGCACTCTCAGCACACAGGACACCTGAAGAGGTTGAAAAATTTGCAAAAAATGCTGAGTCCAGGGGAATAAAAGTGATCATCGCTGCTGCAGGAATGGCAGCACATCTTCCGGGTGTGATTGCATCAATGACTCCTCTGCCTGTCATCGGAGTACCTATAAAAGCTTCACTTGAAGGACTTGATTCAATATTCTCCATTCTTCAGATGCCTCCCGGAATACCGGTAGCTACGGTTGGAGTAAATGCTGCTCAGAATGCCGGGATCCTTGCAGCACAGATCATTGCCACTGGTGACAAGGAAGTTATGTCAGAGGTTGTAAAATATAAGGAATCGCTCAAAAAGAAGATCGTTCAGGCTAATGAAGAACTGAAAGGAGTAAAATATCCTTACAAAACAAACTAATTTATTCTCTGGAGCCTTCATGTCTTAACTATATCTGTAGAGACAGGTCTGAGACCTTTCTCTACCGTTTCTGAGAGAAGATACGGAAGCGCATATTCATACAAAAAAAGTTCAATCCTGCTGCCATTATTGAATTTTTTTGTATATTTATGGTAACAATTTTTGAAACAGTTGAGCTCGCTGCTGAAAATATCTGTTTCTTATTTACTATTTTCTTTCTCTTTAACTGCCTCGGGCGGTGATCCTTATCGTCCTTCAGCCGGAGCCGGCGAAGCAGGAACGGGATATGTATGCATCATGAAGAGTGGTTTCTGGTCCTCATTCCACAACCAGGCAAATCTCGCATATAATAATTCATTCGCAGTCGGATTTAACTACGAGGACAGGTTCAGTATCAGTGAGCTTGGAACCCGTACAGCCGGGTTGATCATTCCGGCTGGGAAAGCTTCTCTGGGAGCGATTTATTCACATTTCGGATATACCGATTTTCAAAGGGACATGACAGGACTGGCCTGTGGACTGAAACTTTCGGATAAAATATCTGTCGGTGTACAGGTGGATTATTTTTCAGAAAGAACTTCAGGAGAGTATGATAATAATCAATTCATTACATGTGAAGCGGGTATGGTTATAACTCCTTCTGAAAACACACGGATTAGGTATTCATATATTTAATCCTGTCCCAAATTCCATCAGAAAAATTTAGCCTGCCGATGTCTCTGAGGATTGGTGCAGGAACTTATCTGAATAAATCACTTTTTGCAGGGGCTGAAGCCGAAATGAGCACGGGAAGTAAATTATCATTCAGAACTGGTTTTGAATATGAAGTGGTCAAAAAATTCTGGTTAAGAGGAGGATTCAGCACTATAGCAATTCTTTCAGTTTCGGTTTCGGATGGCTGGTGAAAATTGTGCAGATCGATATTGGTTTTCTGACTCACGAAAAGCTTGGTGTAACGTCTTCTGTATCATTGATATTTAAAATAAAATGAAATCCATTTAACCGCAAATGAAATAATAAAATCAAATTCTATTTTGAAGAACTTACACAGAGAGACACGGAGAATCACAGAGTTACAAAGTTTTAACAAAACATAGCAGTGTCAGATAAATTGAAATTAAAATTGAATAATTGAATATTGAACATTAGAATTAATAATAACGAATTACCATGAAAGATAAAAAATTTGATCTTGAAGAGCGCCTGATAGATTTTGCAGTCGCAATTATAAAATTTGTCGAATGTTTACCAACATCAAGATCAGCTATTCATCTTGGTGGCCAACTATTAAGATCTGGAACATCATCAAGCTTGAATTATGGAGAGGCCAAAAGTGCAGAATCCAAAAGTGATTTTATTCATAAAATGAAAGTATGCTTGAAGGAATTACGGGAATCGCATAATTGTCTCAGAATTTTACATAAAGCGAGAATTTACAAAAGGGAACCAGATATCCTTGAGCTTATTAGTGAGTGCAACGAATTAGTTGCGATTTTTGTCAAAAGTATTGTCACTGCTAATAAGAATAAATTCTAAATTCTTCATTCGATTATTCAAATGTTCTTACTTCAAAAGTACGTAACTAATAAACTAAAAGTTAAGCTGAATGATCAGACATTACTTAATATACTGTCTTATTCTGTTGCCGATTCAATGTTTTGGTCAGGAATCAACTAATTCTGATTTAATCATCAGTATTGCAGAAGAACTCGCAGCAGATGACTCCGATCCGGAAGCCGTTACAACCTTTGTAGATAAGCTTAATGAACTCGCTGAGAATCCTGTAAAGATCAACTCTTCGAATGAAAATGAAATATCCCGTTTATTCTTTCTTTCTGATTTCCAGGTAAAAGCTCTCGCAGAATATACTCATTCTTCAGGACAGATCGTCTCAGTATATGAAATAGCTGCAATCCCAGGGTTTGACAGGGAAACGGTGGAGATGATCATCCCTTTCATCACTCTTGAGAATAAGCCTGGTAATTAATTCAGATTCTGTCCGGTGGAAAAACGCATTGATATCAAATTTCTCACTGAAATCAGTAAATAACAATTCAGCTTATTTAGGTACATTATGGAGAATCCTGACAAAATACAAATTTACTGCAGGCGGATTTTCAGGAGGAATGACTATGGAGAAAGATCCGGGAGAAAAGCTGCTTTCCGGCACTCCTCCTGTTCCCGATTTTTTATCGGCATACCTTGCATATAAAGGAAGAGGAGTGATCAAAAGAATCATTGTCGGCGACTATTCCGCCAGATTCGGACAGGGTACAAATTTAAATACCGGAATCCGCAGAGGAGTTTCTCTTACAACTCCTGGCTATATGTCAGCCAGCGATGAGATTGTTCCCTATACCTCAACAGAAGAGAACAGGTTTTTAAGAGGAATTGCAGCGGAGTTTTCCCTCAGAAGTCTTGGTATATCAGTCTATTTTTCAAGAAACTTCACTGATGCTACAATCAACACTTCGTCAGACTCAATGAATAAATTCATTGAAAGTCTATACCCTGGAGGACTCCACAACACACCCTCACTTCTGAAAAAAAAAGATGTAGTTTCAATAGAATCTTATGGATTATCTTGTTTTTACAACTTTAATAATCTGAAAGTTGGGCTGGCGTGGACAGAAAACCGGCTCTCACTTCCCATATTAATAACAAAAACTGATCCTGAAAATATCCATTTCTTTACAGGCCACAGGAACAGTCTCTATACCATCTATTACAATAGTTTTATCAGGAAGATCCTACTCTTTGGCGAATTATCATTAAACGATAATAACAGGATAGCTCTCATTCAGGGAATGTCATTCAGGCCGTCTGACAGGTTATCAATCAATCTTCTGTTCAGAAACTATAGTGCCGGGTATACGACTTTCTATGGCCAGGGACCCGGATCCGGTTCAAAGACCAGCAACGAATACGGGATACTGGGAAATTTTACATTCGAAGCTGCCAGGCATCTGTTCATAAGCGCCGGATGTGACGTTTATAATTTCCCGTGGTTAAAGTACCGGTGCAGTGCTCCGTCTCGCGGAGTAAGGAAGGAACTAAAAGTCAGATATTTACCGACAGAAAAACTCATATTTGATGCTTCATACGATTACAGGTTCTCAATGGCAGATAGTGCTGAAGGTCAGGGAATCCCGACTCAAAAGATGCTTATAACCAGAAGTTTAAGAGCATCTGCCCGTTATAATGTTAATGGTAATCTGACTCTCGGTACAAGAGCCGACTTTAAAAAAGCTGATCCTTCGGGAAGCAAAGGTATGATGCTGTTTCAGGAATTAAGTTATCGTTTCCCGAAGATTCCGGTTACGGTCTGGATAAGGTTTTGCCTTTTCAATACTACCGACTGGGATTCCAGAATATACACCTATGAAAATGATCTGCTGTACAGCTACAGTATACCTGCCTTATCAGGAGAAGGAAGCCGGAGCTATTTTATGGTTAAATGGTCAGTCAGTGACCGGGCAGAGCTAAGAATAAAATACGGGATTACTTCTCTGATATCAAATGATAAATCATCTCCAAATACCGATGAAATTAAAATGCAGTTCAGGGTTGCGTTTTAGAGGTGAGTGCTTATGAGATCAGGCGTTTTAATATCCCTTATATTTAGCTGAAGGTTTCTGTTTCCTCTGAATTCGTTCATTTCCAGTGAATAACAAATATCAAATGGATTCCCTCCTTTAATATATTCAAAATGATTTGCCTGGCTGAAAGCAATAGCAGAAAAGCTTTTCTGACCTGTCGACTCCTGGCACAGATCAAGCTTCAGATGTTCACCGCTCGATCCGACCATTCGTCCTGATCCTGTATCAAATACATTTCTGGAAACAAAAACCGGCGACATGTTTTCAGGTCCGAAAGGCTGAAACTGGCTCATTGTTTTGAAAAAATCTTCATTTATCTCGGAAAATGAAAGTTCTGTGTCAATAAAAATCCGCGGTACAAGCTGTTCTTCAGTTATTGTGCTATTTACATAGTGTTCGAATCTGTCCATGAATGGCCTGATATTCTCTTTTTTCAGGGTCAGACCTGCAGCAAACATATGTCCTCCAAAACTCTCGAGCAGATCGCTGCATGCTTCAATTGCCTGGTAGAGATCATAACCCTGGACTGATCTGGCTGAACCGGTTGCAAAACCATTTGATTCTGTAAGAATAACAGTTGGACGGTAATACGTTTCAATTAATCTGTGAGGCTACAATACCTATCACTCCTTTCTTCCAGGTAGGGTTATAAAGCACTGTTGTTCTTGAATTTACAGTTCGCTGATCTTCTGCGATCATTCGCATTGCCTCTGTGGTTATTATCCGGTCAACACTTCTTCTTTCAATATTGAAATTATTGATCTCTTTGCTTATTCCTGTGGCAAGCCGGGTATCGCTTGAAACCAGCAGATCAACAGCTTTGCTTCCTGTCTCCATTCTTCCTGCAGCATTAATCCTTGGACCAATTTTAAAGACAACATCTTCAATTGTAAGCGCTTTTGTTACTTCCGATTCACGGATTATTTCCCTCAATCCGGTACGTGGGACATTCATTTAACCTCTTTCAGTCCAAAATAGGCCATCACCCTGTTTTCTCCGGTAATCGGAACAATATCGGATGCAATGCTGAACAGCAACCAGATCGAGATAATGTGATATTTTACTGAATGGAATACCATGTACCCTTGAATAGGCATGAATCAGTTTGAATCCTACACCGCATCCCGATAGATCTTTATAAGGATAACTGCATGAAGGCTGTTTCGGATCAAGAACTGCCAATGCTTTAGGAATTTCATCTCCCGGGTAATGATGATCACAGATAATAACATCGAGTCCTTTTGTACGGGCATATTTTACTTTTTCAACAGCTTTTATTCCGCAGTCAAGCGTGATAACAACTTTGCAATTATTCTGATATGCAAAATCAAGGCCCTGAATAGATACTCCGTAACCTTCTTTGTATCTGTCGGGTATATAATACTCTACATTTGAATACTGATCCTTCAGAAAAGAGTACATCAGAGCAACAGCAGTTGTGCCATCAACATCATAATCACCATAAACGAGAATTCTCTCATTCTTTTTTACAGCTGCAGATATTCTGTCAACAGCAATATTCATGTCTTTCATAAGAAAAGGATCATGAAGATAATCGAGACTCGGATTAAAAAAAGCATTTGCCTCATCAGCTGAGGAAATATTACGCTGAACCATCAGATTTGCAAGAGATTCAGATACACCCAGAGCTCGCGCAAGTTGTTTTACAACTGCAGTATCTCCCTTTTCCTTCACAACCCATCTTTTTTCCATCTTTTTACTCCTTAATCCAATTTAAATCAAAAACTTCCTGCAGATTCTTTTTCACTTTGCTTTTTACGGCTTCAATATCCTGGTCGGTTCCCAAGCTCTTTCCGGAGTGAGGTAACTCCTTTATCGGTAAAACCGCAGGGGTTGATATTATTGAAGTAGCTCAGATCAGTATTTACATTAAATGCAAAACCATGCATTGTTACATACTTGCTGGCTTTAACACCAATTGCACAGATCTTCCTTGCCTTTCCCGGAATTTCCGGATCAAGCCAGACACCGGTACCTCCTTCAAGTCTTGATGCATTAATTCCAAATTCATCTACTGTTCTTATTATTGCTTCTTCGAGTCTGTAAATATACTCTTTAAGACCAACTTTAATAGCATCAAGATCAAAAATCGGATAACCTACAATCTGTCCTGGACCGTGATAAGTTATATCTCCTCCCCTGTCTATCCTGTAAAATGAAGCATCTTTCGCCTTAAGCTGTATCAGATCGAGGAGCAGGTTATTTTCTGATCCGCTTTTTCCAAGTGTATACACATGAGGATGCTCGACAAAAATAAGTGTTCCCGGGAGAATTGGTCTGACCGGAATTGCCATCAATGTTTCCCTGCTTTTTTGCTATCAACAAGCTCTGGTAAAAATATCTGTCTGATAGTCCCAGGTCTCTTTATAATCTTTTTGTCCAATATCCTTATATATAACGCTATAGCTCAATTTAAAATTTTTGTTAAAGTTAGGCTAATATAATTAATTTTATCGAGCCTTTACATGATTTTCTGCATGAAATGATGATCGCACAAGGGGACTGCATTCTACAAAATCAAAACCAAACTTTAGGGCCGAAACCCTGTATTCTTCAAATTTTTCCGGCAGTAATATATTCAACCACATCCATATAACCTGACAGTGGTTGCAGATACTGACCAATAGTCAGAATTTTACATCCTGAATCATAAAGATCATTTATAGTTTGTGTGACCTCTTCCTCGTTTCTCCGAGTCCTAACATAAAGCCTGATTTGGCTATATTGCCCTGTATCAGAAATATATCTTAAAACCTCAAGGCTCCTGTCGTATTTTGCTTTTGTCCGAATTACAGGAGTAAGACGTTTAACTGTTTCGACATTATGTGATATCACCTCTGGCCCTGCATCAATTATCTTTTGAATGAGTTCATGCTTGCCGTTAAAATCAGGGATTAATGTTTCAATCGTAATGCCAGGATTGATTTCTTTTATCTGTCATATTGTTTCTGCCCAGACAGATGCTCCGCCGTCAGGAAGATCATCCCGATCGACCGATGTGATAACACAATGCTTAGTTTCATCTTTCTAATCGACAGAGCCAGCCGTTCCGGTTCCTCCGGATCAGGAGGAAGAGGTCTTCCGGTTTTTGTTGCACAGAATTTACATGCCCTTGTGCATATATCACCAAGTATCATGAAAGTGGCAGTGCCCCTGTTCCAGCATTCACCAATATTCGGACAGTTTCCGCTGGTACATATCGTATGAAGATGATTCTCTGCAACAATATGTTTGACCATGGAATAGGTTTCTCCGCTGGCTCTCTGCATCTTTAGCCAGTCGGGAAGCCGCCTTCTTTTTTGCATTTGAATTTTCATTATTATGAAGGAGTCAAAGTTACAAAAAATATCCCTAATGCTTATTGAATTTTACAATGTGACCCAGACTTTCGAGAGTTGCATAATCTATAATTTGTAGTACACAAAAAAACTTATATTTGTTAAACTTCAATTTAAATCTCATTTTATAAAAATATTAATTCAAATGGCTAATACTGAGTTAAAGATAAACAATAACTATCAGACTGTTATAGGTGAATTTCCTAAAGTCGGAATTCGTCCGGTTATTGATGGCAGAATGCGTGGAGTCAGGGAATCTCTTGAGGACCAGACAATGAATATGGCAAAAAATGCTGCAAAACTTATATCATCAAATCTGAAATATCCCAATGGGAAACCTGTTGAATCTGTAATTGCTGATACATGTATCGGAGGTGTTGCCGAAGCAGCAATGTGTGCTGAAAAATTCAGCAAGAACGGTGTTGGCGTAAGCTTAACAGTTACTCCATGCTGGTGTTACGGAAGTGAAACTATTGATATGAACAGCGATATTCCAAAAGCAATCTGGGGATTTAATGGAACTGAGAGACCGGGTGCAGTCTATCTTGCTGCAGCACTTGCCGGACATGCAATGAAAGGGTTACCTGCTTTCGGAATTTATGGACATGATGTACAGGATTCTGGCGATCAGACAATACCTGAAGATGTAAGTGAAAAAATTCTGAGGTTTGTGCGTGCAGGTCTGGCTGTATCTTAATGAAGGGTAAATCATATCTCTCAATGGGATCAGTTTCAATGGGAATTGCCGGTTCAATCGTACGCGAAGATTTTTTCCAGGAATATCTTGGAATGCGCAATGAGTATGTCGATATGAGTGAATTCAACCGAAGACTGAATGAGGAGATCTTTGACAAGGAAGAATTTGAAAAAGCGCTTGAATGGACAAAGAAAAACTGCAGGGAAGGCAAAGATCTTAATCCTGCTCCAAAATCAAGAAAACAAAAGGATAAGGAATGGGAAACTGTTGTTAAAATGACACTTATTGCCCGCGATCTGATGGTCGGCAATCCCAGAGCTGAAAAAACTTGGATTTGGTGAAGAAGCACTCGGACATAATGCTATTCTGTCAGGTTTCCAGGGACAGCGACAATGGACAGATCATATGCCGAACGGAGATTTTCTTGAAGCAATTCTTTGCTCATCATTCGACTGGAATGGCATCAGACCTCCATATCTTGTTGCTACTGAAAATGATGCAATGAATGGTGTGCCAATGCTCTTTGGATATCTTCTCACAAATACAGCACAGATGTTTTCCGATATCCGTACTTACTGGAGTCCTGAAGCAATTAAAAGGGTCACAAAAATAAAACCTGAAGGACTTGCTTCAAACGGTGTTATTCATCTCATCAATTCAGGTGCTTCTGCTCTTGATTTTTCAGGCAGACAAACGAAGAAAAGTGAGTCGTGCATTAAACCATTCTGGGAAATCACAGGAAAAGATGCAGCAGCATGTCTTGAAGCAACTCAATGGCCACCTGCAGATACCGGATATTTCAGAGGCGGAGGTTTCTCATCACAATTCGATACAAAAGGCACAATGCCAATTACTATTTCAAGAGTCAACCTTGTGAAAGGACTTGGACCTGTTCTTCAGCTTGCAGAAGGATGGACAGTTGAACTTCCTGAAAAAATGAATAAGATACTTACTGACAGGACAAATCCCACATGGCCTACAACATGGTTTGCTCCAAGACTGACAGGAAAAGGACCATTCACTGATGTCTATTCTGTAATGTCAAACTGGGGAGCAAATCATAGCGCTTCAAGCTATGGACATATCGGAGCCGATCTTATCACCCTTGCATCAATCCTGAGAATTCCTGTTTGTATGCATAATGTTGCTGAAGAAAAAATCTTCAGACCAAGTTCCTGGAATGCCTTCGGAATGGATAAGGAAGGATCTGATTACAGGGCATGTCAGACTTATGGAGCACTTTACAAATAAACAATTTTGCTTTTATGGAATCACCTCTGGAAATCAGGAAAATAGAAATTGAACAGGAGACGCTGAACCATCTGAATACTACACGGAAATGGGCAATGTTTCTTGCAATTATCGGCTTCATCTTCCTTGGATTTTAATTGTTATTGGCGCATCGCAGGCACATTTCTGACAGCTTTTAGCTCCGGTAACAAAGGTCTTGGAGCCGCGACTCACTTATGTTCATACCTGTTCTGCTGGTTATTGTGATACTCTTTTTCCCGGTTCTTTTCTTATTCCGTTTTTCAAAACACACTTCACATGCAATACAAAACCTTGATAAACTGCGACTTCATAAAGCCATAAAAAACCTGAAATTCTATTTTGCATATATCGGGGTTCTGATAATTATTATTTTCATATTCTATATTATCGCTCTAATTATTGCAGGATCTTCACTGGCCTTTTTAAAAGGACTGGGGTAATCAGAGTTTCATTAAGTTCTTTTTCCTGTTACCCATTCAAATATGGGCCAGGCTTCGTTTTTGTTCAGATCAACTCCTGACTAATGCCAAAAGGTGATATTGTAATTGTTTTCGACTGTGGTGCAACAAACATAAGAGTAATAGCAATCAACAGTAAAGGTGAAATTCTTGCTTCAGAAATTCTGCTAATGGTCCAAGATCCGATCCCTTTATTTCCTTCTTACAGAATCTGGGATATAAGAGAGATCTGGGATAAAATGTGCCAGGCATCACAAAAAGTGATCAGCCGGATTAATGCCAGCCAGATTGCCGGAGTTACAGTAACTACATTTGGTGTTGACGGAACCCTGTTTGACAGGAACGGGAAGATGCTTTACCCTGTTATTTCATGGCAGTGTGAAAGGACAAATTCTATAATGAAGAATATAGACAAATATATTCCTCTCAATGATTTATATTGCGAAAGCGGAGTGCTTCCGTTCTCTTTCAATACAATCAATAAACTCATCTGGTTTATCGAACAAAAGCCTGAGCTTGTTGAAAAAAGCTCTACATTTCTTTTCATGCCATCTATATTTTCATTCCTGCTGACAGGCGAAATGGTTAATGATACTACTATGGCAGGAACATCAATGCTGACAAATCTAGGTACCAGAGGCATTTCGGAAAATATATTGAGTAAAATCAAATTCCCCTTCGAAAAAATAGGAACTCCGGTTGAAGCAGGAACTATAACCGGCAAGATCAGTTCCAAAGCCTCTTCAGTGACATCATTGCCAGAGGGAACACCGGTTGTGGCTACAGGCCACGACACACAATTTGCGATTTTCGGATCGGGAGCTGAAATAAACCAGCCGGTCCTCAGCTCAGGAACCTGGGAAATTCTTATGGTACGATCAGAAACATTCAGTTCAGGAAAGGAGCAAATGGAAATGGGAATAACAACCGAACTTGATTCAAGACCTGGATTATTTAATATTGGTAATCAGTGGATCGCATCGGGAATACTTGAGTGGGCACGAAGGAATTTATATCACGATATAAAGGATGATGTTTATGAAGTTATGATTTCCGGAGCTGAAAAGGTACCGCCAGGTTGCAATGGAGTAAAAATTATTCCGGATTTCTATCAGGAGACAAAAGGCAAACCTGCCGGTCAGATACTTGGTCTTACCATGGAATCTACCCGTGACGAAATTTTCCGGGCAATACTTGAAGCACTTGCTAATCGGCTTGCTGAAGAAAAGAGCTCCCTTGAAAATGCAGGCGGATTTAAAACTGAAAGCATCCTGTGTGTTGGCGGAGGGTCAAAAAACAGGCTCTGGAACCAGTTAAGAGCTAATTATACAGGTGTTCCTCTTAAAATTATTGATCAGAAAGAAACAACTGTACTTGGTGCTTCATTATTTGTTCAGGCTGCCTGTGGAAATGCAGCATCACCTGAAGAGGCAAGATCAGCAATTAATTATAAAACAGAGATCATTGAACCGAAAATACCCCCCTCCCCCAATTGGGGGGTTTAAAGAATCTGGATAACGAAAAGGGGGTGGAAATAAAAAAGTAATATCATATATAAGCTATAAAAACTTAAAATATGGAAACATCATACTTCAACGGAAAATTTCTTCCGAAAGATGAAATTAGAATCAGTCCCGATGACCGTGGATTTCTATTTGCAGATGGCATCTATGAAGTTGTGAGATGGTACGAAGGATTTTTCTACGACATTGAGAGTCATGTTACAAGGCTGAAAAGAAGTCTTAGAGAGCTGAGAATCAACTGGCCCGAGGCAGATCTGTTCCCTTCAGTTGCGAAGGAACTTGTTAAGATTAACGGTCTTGAAAACCAGCCTGCAATGGTATATCTCCAGGTGACAAGGGGCGCTGCCCGACGCACCCATCATTTTCCTAATCCGGAAGTTCCTCCTACTTCTTACGCCTATGCATGGGGATTTGCTCCCGATGCTAAATCGAGAGAGTCTGGAATTAAAGTTATGCTTAAGGAAGATATCCGGTGGAGCAGGTGCGATATCAAATCAGTTGCCCTCCTGCCCAATACTATGAGTTTTCAGGAAGCTCATGAAAACGGATTGAAAGAATGCATTTTTGTAAGAAACGGATTAATTACTGAGGGATCTCATTCAAATGTCTTTTTTGTGATAGATGGAACTCTTTATACACATCCTGAATCGAATCATATCCTTTCAGGAATTACACGAAAGAATATTTTAAGAATTGCACAGGAGTCCGGAATTAAAATCAGGGAGGAAGCCGTGCAGGAAAACAGGATCAGATTTATCCAGGAAGCATTTATCACAAATACTTCGTCAGAAGTCACTCCGGTAACAGAACTCGGGGAAACATCTTGGTGCAGGTGTCCCCGGCCCAGTCACGAGATTAATAAGCGATAAATTTGATACTGAGATAAAAGCATTAAAAGGCTGAATATCACACTATCTCAAATGCATGATTTTTTTATCTTTGCACAAATTTTCAAAACAGTATGAGCAATATTAACTTAAGCGAACAGGAGCAGATCAGAAGGACATCTCTTGATGAACTCAGAAAACTTGGTATAAATCCCTACCCTGCCCAGAATACAAAACCAATGTCTTTGCACAGGATATTCTTGAAATTATCACTGAAAAAAACAATTTCCAGGAAGTTTGTCTTGCCGGCAGATTAATGAGCAGACGAATCATGGGAAATGCTTCATTTGCAGAATTAATGGACTCTTCAGGAAGAATACAGATCTATACTTCGTCGTGATGATATCTGCCCGGGTGAAGATAAAACAATGTACAATACTGTTTTTAAGCATCTTCTCGATATTGGTGACATTATTGGAGTAAAAGGACATGTTTTTAAAACCCAGATGGGAGAAACGACTGTTCATGTCGATGAATTTACAGTTCTCAGTAAATCAATCCGTCCGCTTCCTATAGTCAAGGAAAAAGACGGAATTGTATTCGATGCAGTTACGGATCCTGAAATGAGATACCGCCAGAGGTATGTCGATCTTATTGTCAATCCGCAGGTTCGCGATGTGTTCAGAAAAAGGACACAGATAATTCATTCAATGCACAGGTTTTCAATTCAAAGGGTTATCTTGAAGTTGAAACACCAATTCTTCAGCCTATTCCCGGGGGTGCTGCAGCCAGACCTTTTATCACTCACCATAATACTCTCGACATGCCTCTCTATCTGAGAGTTGCAAATGAACTTTATCTGAAACGTCTTATTGTTGGCGGGTTTGAAGGTGTTTATGAATTTGCCAAGGATTTCCGTAATGAAGGAATGGACCGTAATCATAATCCTGAGTTTACAGTAATGGAGATCTATATCGCCTATAAAGATTATAACTGGATGATGACCTTTACCGAGGAGATAGTAAAGAAAGCTGCTCTGGATCTCCATGGAAAACTGAAATTATGTATGGAGATAAACTCATCAATCTTAATCCTCCTTTTAAAAGGATCAGTATGACTGATGCCATTAAGGAAAATACCGGAATTGATATATCAGGTATGGATGAAGCCGGACTCAGGGAAATCTGTGATAAACTTGATGTCCCAACAGTTACGATGGGCAAAGGGAAGCTGATTGACTGAGTTATTCGGTGCAAAATGTGAACATAATTATATACAGCCTACTTTTATAATTGACTATCCTACAGAGACATCACCTCTCACAAAATGCATCGCAGCAAACCGGGTGTGACTGAACGGTTTGAACTGATGGAAAATACGGAAAGGAGATTGCCAATGCCTATTCCGAGTTAAATGATCCTATCGACCAGATGAAAGATTCCAGGACCAGCTCAGGTTATCAGAAAAAGGAGATGATGAGGCAATGTTCATTGATCTTGATTTTATAAGAGCTCTTGAATATGGAATGCCACCCACCTCAGGAATGGGAATCGGGATCGACAGACTGACAATGCTTCTTACAAATCAGCCATCAATACAGGATGTGTTGTTATTTCCGCAGATGAAACCTGAAAAGAAACAGACTTCCGATCCAGATGAAAAATATATTGAAAAGGGAATCCCTGCAGAATGGGTTGATCCCCTGAAAAAACTTGGATTCACTACTGTTGCAAAACTCAAGGAAGTTGAAAAAGCCGGTAAACTCGCCAATGATCTTAATGGCATTAACAAGAAAAACAAACTTGGCTTACCAGGATTGAGTCCCCAGGCCGTTGAGGAATGGCTGAAATAGAATTACTTCTCTGAATTCTGAAATTTCAGTATTCTCAAAAACACCAATCAGTTTTTGCAAAAGATTGTAGTACAAAGCAAAATATAGCACGAGAGTTACAATCCATAATACCATCAGATTAAACCAGAAGGTATCAATCTTTATATTCCCCATCTGTTTATACGGTGCATAAAAATGTGCACGTCCATACTTTGAAGTTGGTTTCATATATCCCGGCTCACATTTCTGAATTATTCTATTTTCGTTTCAATGGATTGATCAACCCGCATTCCGTCGAGAACATACATTTCCAGCTGTTTATTTCAGTAGTTTTTCTCCAGTTTCGTCAACGCTGGTTTTTCCAATTTTTTCTTCAATTGCTTTGCAAACTGAATCTTTTTGATCCCAGTATGTTTTCGAATCTTGTGAAAATGTCCTGATAGACTATCAAGATATTTACCAATCTTTTTGGCTGCTTCAGGATTAAAATTCTCTATATTAAGTGATTCTTTCCAGTTTCCGCGAATTGGACCAAAACCAGCTAATACATTAAGTTTATCAATATAGTAGTTAAGTTTATAGAAATTATCATTTACATTTGCCTATAGGATAAACTGTCTTTATAACTGACATTCCCTGAGATCTTCTTCAAGGCGTTTTATCAGAAAAGCAGAATACCAGTCATTCTGGCTTATCTCCATATCGTATTTGAAAAAATTCTTTTCATATTTATTGTTCTTGAACTGTTCTACAGCAAGTGCTTCAAATGACCAGCGTGCTGCCATCATATCTACCTATAACCGGAACAAATTCACTGAAGTAAAGCTATTTCTGATGCAGCTTGTCGAATTTCACGATAACACCGCTGAATAATAGCTGAGGAATAATAATGAAAGGAATAAGGATATAAATTGTTATTACCGAATTGAATGCCGATGAAATATTTAATCCAAGCATATTTGCAAAACAGGATGTAGTAAATAAAACGAACCAGTACGGCAGAGTCATTCCTTTAATTTCCAGAATGATAATTACCTATCAGAATAAATGAGATTGTCTGAATTGCTGATATCAAAAACATTATCATGACCTTGGAATTCAGGTAGCTGAACCAGCTCAGATTGAGAAATGATTCCCGTTTCAGAATTTTCCTGTCTTTTACGATCTCTTCAGCACTGATTATCAAGCCCAGAAAAAGAGAAGTTATGACACACATAAACAGATATGAAGGCAGGTTTTCGTTTTCACTGAAAATGTATTCACCATCTATGGTATATTTTGTAAAATATGCCAGCAGAAATGCGAGCAGAGGAGCTCCAAGAAGACTGATCAGTAAATATTGCCTGTTTGCCAACTTTGATAAGAAGATCGCGTATAAAAAAAATCTTCGACTGTTTCAAGAGACCCGGAATAGTATAGAAATTTTCCGGAAGAACCCTGTTCTCTTGAAATACTTTTTGTTTTGATTTTTCTGAAACCTCGTGTAAATTTTTCAGCCCATTCCTGCGGAGAGACTTTTCTGATATGAGTTTGTTTTCCATTCTCATTGATCACTTTGCTTCAATTATCTGAAGCAACTGGTCAGAGTTTACATTTCCGCAGGTAATACATTGATCTTCATGTGCATTGGCATAGCTGGCCTTTGTTTTAAAATATACTATTGCCTCAGAAGGATTTCCATAAAAAATCAGATATCCTCCCTTGTCGATGATCATGATTTTATCGAACATTTTGTAAATGTCAGAACCGGGCTGATGGATATTTATAATTACCAGTTTACCTCTGTCTGTCTGTTCTTTAAGCAGATTCATAACTATTTCCGAATCGACAGATGAAAGTCCTGATGTCGGTTCATCGACAAAGAGAATTGTCGGTTCGCGGATTAATTCAAGGGCAATATTCAATCTTTTTCTCTGTCCCCCGCTTATTACTTTATTGAGGCTGTTTCCTACCTTCAGATTTCTGATCTCATCCAGATCAAGTTCTGCCAGAGTCTTATTCACTACCTCCGCAAGCTTGTCTTCAGAAAGATTATCGAGACACATTCTTGCGCTGTAATACAAGATTCTGATAGACAGTAAGTTCTTCTATCAGCAGATCATCCTGCGGAACAAAACCTATGACTCCTTTAAGATGAGTTCTTTCTTCATCAGAATAGAGATTATATCCGTTTATCAGTACCTCACCGCTCTGAGGTTTGGTAATTCCGCTTAAAACATTTAATAAGGGTTGTTTTGCCAACTCCGCTTCCTCCTAAAATACCTACAAGGTTACCTGATTCTTCATGAAAGTTGAAATTCTGAATTCCGTATTCACTGTTTTTAAACCTCAGGGAGACATCTATTGCATCAATTGATATTTTAATCTTAAATGTTTCTTCCGTGAAAACACTTGAAATATCATTATAATATATTGTATTGATACCTGAGCCCCGTGATTGTTGATCCATGATCAAATGTATAGGTCTGCCCGGGAAATATATTCTGACCATTAAGAAAGAGATCTTCTTTCCCTGAATATTTTAAAATATAGGTATTGGTACTTTCAATATGAAGCAATAATATCCTGTCTTTGAGATTTTCCCTGAACAAATGTTTTATTCCTTCATATCTCATCTTTCAATTGCTATCAATGATCATTACCCTGTTTTTCTCAGGTATATCATTTACAGATTTCAGGATAAAACTTCTGATATTCTGAAACTCAGTCTGTGGTATATTAAATGCTGTTGAAACAGTTTCAAGGAACTCCAGCTCATTCTCGGTTATTTCAGCACCGAATAGGATAAAATCCATGAGCTGTACAATAACATATAACTTTTGTTTTTGCTGCAGCTCTTCATTTATTTTTTCACATATTCCAAGAATTTTAACTGCCGTAAGAGAGGTCCGTTTCATATCTCTGATACTGCCTCTGTCAATCTTTATCGGCATTGTATTGAGTAATGTATTCATCGAACATTTCCATGTACTTGTTAACCAGCTCATTATTCAACTGGCGTGAGAGGAATAACCTTACTATATCCTTCTCCCTGCTTGAGATCTCAGAAATATCCCTGAACATCACTTATCAATGCAAATAACTGTATCAGTGCTTTTAAAATGGGTTCAATCATAGGTCAGAAAGTTATTTTCTGCATCAACCTTAAAAACAATCTATTAAACATTTATCTTTGTTTTAAGTTATTCAAGATAATAATAATTATGTATTTGGAAAAATATTTCAAGCCGTTCAACAAGTATTGATATCTCTTGTTGATTTGTGAATGTATTTTTCAGCTCATAGAATCATACTTTAAAATGTCCCAATCACTAAGTTTTCTGGATTATCGTGGACCACTGGATTTTGAAGTAATGGATCTTCTCCTTGTAAAACTTAAGGATACGAGTCATTATATAGATCTGGATAAGACTACAAGGAAAAGAGTTTATTCAATGGTAGTTGAATGCCTTGAAAATATCATTAAGCACACCGAATTGAATTTATTGAACAACCCGGCAATGCTCTCTCATATCTCTGTAGGGGAGGACAACAACAAAATTATTATAAGAGCCGGAAATCCAATATCAAATGATATCAGGGATAATATTGCCAGCAGACTCGATCATCTTAATAATTCAAATGAGACTTCTTTGAAAACTCTTTATGAAAATAAAATAAACAGTGATCTGAACCACGATGATATATGTGCAGGATTAGGATTCATATATATGGCCTTAAAATCAGGGAACAAAATAATCTACAGTTTTAATCCATTAATCAATGGATACTTATTTTTTGAAATACAAATAACCCTTAATAAATATATCATGAGAAAGTTGATTATCGAGCAAAAATCCAGCTCGCCGAAAGTCGTACTTGATCCTGAAAAAAAGATCTACCTCATCTCAGGTGAATCACGGCCACCTGATGTCAGGGAGTTTTATGACCAGGTTCTGTCATGGCTTCGAGGAATTCAGCTCACATCTCATGAAGTCGGACGAAATGAAGGATCCGGTAATTTTTAATTTCGATTTTGAATATTTTAATTCATCATCGGGCAAATTAATCTTGATATCTGCAAGTATTCTAGCCGGATTGCAACTTAAAGGTGTTAATGTTATTGTTAACTGGCATTTTGAAAAGGATGATTATGATATGCTGGAGGCCGGAAAAGAAATGTCGAGGATAGTTAAATTCCCGTTTGAATATGTTGAATCGGAAATAAACTAAAATCTCTGAAGCTTTTTATTCTCCTTTTACAGGACCTAAGATGTAAAGAAGATATCAGGAAATAAAATGTTATCAAAAAACTTATATGAGTCAGATAATCAGTTTTTTCAGGACAAGTTTCAGACACATGAAATGATTATAAGAAACTCTTTGTTAATCCTCTTGCAGAAAATCTTTATCAGGATTTTAGGAAATCAGGTTATGCACTACAATTTTCTGAGCATTTCGTCAAAGAATTTAAAAACCTCAAAATAGAGCGAACAAACATTCTGGTTTGACCTGGCAGCAGGAATACCTGGTAAATTCAGAACATTAAATCTTTTCATCCGTCGCTTTGAAGATTTTTGCCGGACCTGTATCATCACAGATACTGAGGTAAAAGTACTTGCCCAGAAAGATCAGGATATCCTTCTGTCTCACAAATCGTTTCATAGTTCAATTAAAGATACGCAGAAGTTTTTTCTTGAACTTAATTATCTAATTCCTTTTGAACTTAAAAAGATCGGATATGAAATTATCCGATATGAAGAGTCTTTTGAGATTAATAATTTAATGATCAGAAAACTAGCCAGAGCTATTCATTCAAGATATCTTCATGAAATAAGAAACCAAAGCATAAAGGCAGACAATATCGTTTTTTATAATAAGGTGAATTCAGGTAATGAGTATGTTTCAGACTTTGATGATCTTCCGGACGAGATTAAATATTCCAATATTGATAATGCTGCGCATATCCCGACAAAATTATTGTCAATAGGATATAAGATAAAACCGGTTAAAAAAGGGTTTAAACCTTTTGCTCTTCATCTGAATGAAGAGGAAATTGAAACTATGGCCAGGGTGGAACACATGAGGTGGAGCTGGGAAAAAAGGTTAAATGGATGGAGCTTCGGTCGTACTAAAGATGATAAAAAGAAAACACATCCAAGTCTGATTCCTTATGAAGCATTGAGTGAATCGGAAAAGGAAAAGGATCGTGAACTCGTAAAATTAATTCCTGCCTTCCTGCAGGATATTAACTATGAAGCTTATCCTGTTTCCCCAAACCGGATCAAAAAGTTATCATATGCAATAAAACCACAGAGTAGCATACATAAGATTTTAGATGAAACCAGGCAATTAAATGAGCAGATCAGGAAGATGGCTATAATTACACCCCCATTAGAAAAGATGATAGGTATCAGGAATAAAAAAATTGAAGAGGCTATCAGTGAGGTGGAAGGCAGCTATAATTATGCACAACATATACAGGAGACTTTTTTACCCGATGATCTTTATATCAGGGAATGTTTCCCCGACAGTTTTGTCTTATTTCAACCTAAGGACATTGTAAGCGGTGATTTTTATTTCTTCAGCAAACAGGAGAATCTAACTATATTTGCTGCAGTTGATTGCACGGGACACGGGATTCCCGGGGCTCTTCTGAGTACTTTAGGATATGGTATACTTGATCAGGCTGTTAATGAAATAAAGCTTACTGATCCACCCTATATCCTTCAGCATCTGTATAGCAAAATACACAGGTATCTTCGAACTGACAGCGAAGGAACAAATGTGTCGGATGACATGGATATTATTCTATGTATTCTGGATACAAATACCAATATTCTTACTTACTCCGGTGTTAAAAATCCATTATACCATATTAAAAAAGGTGAAATTATCGAATACCCTTCTCAAAACTTACCCATTGATACCATTGAAGACGGCCAGTGTCAGTTTACTTCAACAAAGATCCAGCTGAATAATGCCGATACGATATACCTATGTTCCGATGGCTATTCTGATCAGTTTGGCGGGAAGCACCATAAAAAATATCAGAAAAAGAGGTTTATGAATTTTTTACTTGGTCTCCGGGAATGTTCAATGTCGGAGCAGAGCGACAGGTTATATGAAGAGATAGAACAGTGGAGGGAAGAAAACAATGAAGACCAGACTGATGATATTTTAATTATGGGAATCAGGATATAATGGTTCTAGCGATTGCTTAATTTGTCTCAGTTGGCTTAGTATACATTGCACACACCATCAATACCTATAATAATATTAGAAATCTAAATAATACAAAAAATAAGCTGCCGGACACCATATTTCTGTATTAACAAAATCATATTTTGGCAATTGTTTATCGATTTATTCAATTTTATTGTACATTTGACATATAAAATTCTGGAAATCATACTGTTAATAAATTAACAGTAAATACATAATTGAAAACAGTTTTTCTGATTGTTCTCTAATTATTTGTACCAGATGCCAAGCATAGTCCCAGGCTACGAATATGATATTTTCATCAGTTACCGCCAGAAAGACAATAAAGGTGACAGGTGGGTGAGTGAGTTTGTTGATGCTCTGAAGACCGAACTTGAGTCGACATTCAAAGAAGAGATTAGTGTTTATTTTGATATCAATCCCTCATGATGGACTCTTGGAAACACATGATGTAAATGCCTCATTAAAGGAGAAACTTAGGTGCCTGATTTTTATCCCTATAATTTCACAGACCTATTGCGATCCTAAAGCTTTGCCTGGCAACATGAATTTGTTGCTTTTAATAAACTGGCAAAGGAAGATCAGTTCGGAAGGGATATCAATCTTGCAGGAGGAAACGTGGCAAGCAGAATATTACCTGTTAAGATCCATGATCTCGATGAGGAAGATAAAACACTTCTTGAAAATGAACTTGGAGGAGTTCTTCGAAGTATTGAGTTTATTTTTAAGTCATCCGGGGTGAACCGACCTTTACGGGCATGTGAAGATCATCCACAGGACAATCTCAATAAAACCTATTATCGCGATCAAATCAATAAGGTTGCAAACGCTGTTAAAGATATAATTACAGCACTAAAAAAATATCATATACAGGATGGAGCATCTCCTAAGGAATTTATAAAAGAAAAACCAGGAAAGCTAAAAAGACTGAAATCAAAATACCTGTTATACATAGGAGCTGCGGCAATCATAATTTTTGGATTTACATATTTCAATGATATTATTAATATAATTAATCAGAAAAATAAGTTTGTACGGGATGAATCAGTTATTACCGTAATATCGATCAATAAAACAAGAGATTCAGCAAGAATAATAAATCCTGTGATGATCGAATATTTGTTAAAATTTAATGTATCCAATAAATGCAATATGACTTTATTGAATCGTTTTCAGTTTAGTAAAATTTATCCTCCAGACAGAAAAGAAATAAACATACCTAAGAAAAATATTATTTTCAAAATAATTAATGGTGAATTTTTGCATCAGTATGAGGTCGAATATAAAATTATTGATAATCAGAATGATTCAGTTTTTGAGGATAAAATCACTTTTCGTGATCGTTCTGACCTATTAAATTTAGATGGGAACCTTAGCAAAATAATTTCAGCCCTAGGCACAAAAATTCCAAAGAAAAATTTTCTAACGAATGACTGGTCCTCCTTTGAGAACTTTTACAAGGGAGAGATAGTCTGGGATGCCTATAATAAAATTGAAGCAAGAAAATTCTTTGCAAATTCAATAAAAATTGATTCTTCTTTTATATTACCCTATCTCAGGCTTGCAAAAATTGATCAATTTGAAGAGAATAATAAATCTGGTAAAGAACACATAAATATTGTAATGGGATCAATCGGAAAGTTAACTATCCCCGATTCCATCAGGACTGTTGCTTTATGGCATACTATGAATGGAGAAACAAAAGAAGCTATTAACAATTATAAAGCATTAATCGACTATCTGCCTGCTCAAAAAGAACCTTATTTTGAATTGGGTGAAGCATATTTCTTATTACGTGACATTAAAAATGCTTCACTCAATTACCGTAAAGCTTTAGCATTTGATCCTGACTTTACACTTGCTAATAATCACTATGCATACTGTCTCAGTCATTCAGGTCAACACGACAGCGCTCTGATACATGTCAAAAAATATCTGAAGATTGAACCATCTGCCAACGCTTTTGACAGTTATGGAGACATCTTATTCTCCTGCGGGAACCTTGACAGTGCAAAGTGGGCAAAGAATATGGGTTTGCGGCTGGATCCAAACCGTGATTATATTTATACCAGTCTCGCTTATATTAATGTTCAGGAAGGGAAGCTTAAGGAGGCAGAAAAAAATATTGATACATACATTTCTTTGCAGACAGAACCTATACTAATTAATAAAGGTTTAACTAATAAAGCATTTATATATTTTGCCAAAACTGAATTCAAGAAATCTCTTGATACATGCCTGAGAGCAAAATCAATATTTGATTCCAATGATTTATTAACCCGTAATCATGTACTTCACTGGATATTATCCAGAGTTTATCTTGAAACAAATGATCTGGCTTCCCTTCGGTCAGAAATGCAGGATATGAAAAACATTATTATTAAAAATAAGATTAATGAATTCAATTATAACATGATCTTTAAGTTTTACCTGGATATTAGAATTCACCAGCTTATTAAGCAAATGAAAATAGATGATGCCAATGATACTATTGAAATATTTGATAATGAGATTCACGATAAAATTAAGGATTGGAATTATCCTTTTGATATTGCATTTTTTAATACTGAATTCGGATGGCTATTTCTTGAAATAGATAGTTTAAAACTAGCTAAAGAAAGGTTCGACAAAGCATTAGAATACAATCCAAAATACCCATTGGCACATTATGGACTAGCGATATATTATACTAAAATGGGGTTTAAAAATGAAGCATCCAAACATTGGGACGAATTTAATTTAATTGCTAGAGATGCTGATCTTGATGCAAAACGCCTGGCTATAGAGCAATTTGCAAGATTAGTAAGTAAACAAAAATAGATGTAGCAATGGCAAGTATACTCCCGGGCTACGAATACGACATCTTCATCAGCTACCGCCAGAAAGACAACAAAGGCGACAGGTGGGTGAGTGAGTTTGTTGATGCTCTGAAGACTGAACTTGAATCGACATTCAAAGAGGAAATCAGTGTTTATTTTGATATCAATCCTCATGACGGTCTCTTGGAAACACATGATGTAAATGCTTCACTTAAAGGAGAAACTGAGGTGTCTCATCTTCATCCCTATTATTTCACAAACCTATTGCGACCCTCAAAGCTTTGCCTGGCAATATGAGTTTTGTGCTTCTAACAAATTAGCGAAGGAAGATCAGTTCGGAAGAGATATCAAACTTGCCGGAGGAAATGTAGCAAGCAGAATATTGCCAGTTAAGATTAATGACCTGGATCCGGAAGATAAAACACTTCTTGAAAATGAACTTGGAGGAATCCTTCGGAGTATTGACTTTATTTATAAGGCATCAGGAGTTAACCGCCCTTTGAAACCGAATGACGAACGGACAGAAAATCTGAATCACACATATTACCGCGATCAGATCAATAAGGTGGCAAATGCTGTAAAAGAAATAATCACCGCAATTAAAAAATATAATCAAAAGGATGGAGAAATTTCAAAAGAGGTTCCTGAAGCAAAACCTGGACACTCAAAGAATCCAAAGATAAAAATCATTGCAGGATCTTTATTAGTTCTGGTACTTATAGCGTTGGGGTATTTCTTTATTTCTAAACCATCTAAAAACTCTGATTCTGTTGAAAAGTCCATTGCTGTTCTTCCTTTCCGGAATCTAAGTAAAGATTCGACGCAGTTATTTTTCTGCGATGGCTTTACGGAAGATATTCTAAATGATCTTCAAAAAGTAAAAGGTTTTACAGTCAGACCCAGAACATCTTCCTATCAGTATCAGAGGATACCAAAAAATCAACACCAATTATCGGGAAGGAGCTTAACGTAAATTATTTGGTTGCTGGAAGTGTCGGCCGCGAAGGGAATAATTTAAAGATACGGGTTTCCCTGATTGATTCAAAAGCCGATAAGCAGTTATGGTCAGATGATTATCCAGGGGAAATGAATCAACTTTTTTCTCTGCAGAGCGAAATAGCAAAAGAAATTGCCTCTGAACTAAAAGCAGAACTTACACCTGATGAGATAAAAAAGATTGAGAAGAAGACCTACTGAAAATCCTGAAGCTTATAATTTTTACCTTCAGGGGAACTACTATTACTGGAAATCTTATGGATCGGGAGACATTAGTCCTTCAATTGAATTATATGAAAAAGCAATCAGACTAGATCCGGGTTTTGCCTTAGCTTTACGGGAATTGCCAAATGTTTGCTTGACCAATACTTGAATTATCAGGATCATAGTGAGGATATATTGCACAAAAGTAAACTTGCAATTGATAAAGCTTTTGAAATTGATCCTGACCTCCCTGATGCTCACCTTGCTTTAGGGATTTATTACTACCATGGTTATTTGAAATACCCGGAAGCATTGAAACAATTTGAACTGGTATTGAAATATCAGCCTAAGAACCCGGATGCTATATACTGGTCAGCTTGTGTTCATCGTCGTGCCGGAAACTGGGAGATGGCAAAGTTTGAGTTATGAAAAAGCCATCGAAGTTAACCCCGGAAGGTCGGGATTGGGCTGACGATGCAGGAATAACATTTGAATTGCTTAGGGATTATTCCAAAGCAGAGGAATACTATAATATGTCTATTATGCTTCATCCGGATTGGGATTATCCTTATTCTTGATTTATCCAGAATGTATCTCAGCTGGAAAGGAGATATGAGGAAGGCAAGGGAAATACTGGGACAACGCTGCACGGAATAATAAATCTTTTCTATCGGATTCGCTTATCATCGAAACAAATGTTTTGATTGATATTTATGAAGGAAAATATGAAGAGGCTCTGAAAGACATATCACTTTTCAAATATGATGTAATTCAAACCCAATTTTACTTCAGGCCTAAATATCTGTATTATGCAAATATTTATAGTTTGATGAATAAACATGAATTAGAGCTTGCTTATTACGATTCAGCCCGTATATTTCTTGAAAAGAAAAGAATTGATTTTCCTAAGGATCAAAGGTTTTACAGTTCACTGGGTATTGCATATGCAGGACTTAGGCTAAATGAAAAAGCTATAGAAGCAGGGAAAAGAGGTGTGGAACTACTGCCAGTAAATAAAGAAGCTATGGAGGTGTATTCAGGGCTGAAGATTTGGCCCTGATCTATGTTATGGTTGGCAAATATGATGAAGCAATCAGGCAAATAAAATATCTCCTCTCAATTCCGGGATTTCTTTCAACTAAAATCCTTGAGCTGGATCCCAGATGGGCACCATTAAGAAATCAACCGGAGTTTAAAAAAATGATGGAACGCTATTCCGGAAAATAAAGGATTTAGTGACATTTTATGGTATAAGAGTCTTAAGAAATGACTTTACATCAGCATAGTTTTCAACGATACGATAAACATTACATTCCCTGCAATTAGTATTCTTACAGAGAGTTCCCTTATCAGATGCAAGCCAGCATGGATCAGCATCACTATGATAAGCCTGGCATTTTTCCCGCTCTGCTGCAGAACATTCCCTGATTGCCCAGCAAGGAATAAGCGCGAATAAGGTCTTTATCCCGGCAATATTTAAACCATCTTCATTCAGTAATTTATGAATAAATCTCAGTCTCAATATATCTACCTGGGAAAATAAATTCCTATTGGATTCTTTCCTGAACGGAATAATCAATCCCTTATCAATGTATTGCCTTATTGAATGAACCGGAATGCCTGAAAGAGTGGAAGTTGTACTCAGGGTATAGACCGGCGTGGTACTCTCAACTAAACTGTTCTCCATAATTATTTAAAATTATCAAATTTATTTCATTCCAAAAATAAAATAACTGGTCAACATGAGATTATCAAAAATTTAAACGCCTGTCAATATTTACTAATTTAAAGTATTCGTTTACAGTAAATTAAACAACTTCTTCAAACAATAATTCAATAATGACTACCTCCAGGATTCTGTTGTTAATTTATTAACAGTATGATATTCAGAAATTTATAATAGAATGTTGTATAATTTAATAAAAAAAAGGTTATACATTTACAAATATATGAATTCCCCAGTACAGAAGACATGCTTCGTCTATATCTTTTTTCTATTTAAAAATCCGGATTTTTTTATGATGAACCATAAAACTCAAACAAAATGAAAGAAACAATCAAAGTAGGTTTGCTTTTAGCAACTCTTTTGCTTACTGCTTTCACAACTAGAGCACAGGTACAATCTTCAACGGCCTCGCAATCACGAACTCAAACCCCCGTAAGGAGCGATCCAAATTCCGAATATAATAAGTTGGCCAGGGATATATTTAAAGAACTGATTGAAATCAATACAACATCGCGATACGGTAGCACAAAAGCTGCTGAGGCTATGGCTGTCAGACTTAAATCAGCGGGATTTCCTATAGGTGATATTCAGGTAATCGGACCTGATCTTCAGCATAAGAACCTGGTATTTCGGTTTCGTGGGAACGGGAAGTCAAAGCCGGTCTTGTTCATCTGTCATTTAGATGTAGTTGAAGCCCTCCGTGAGGATTGGTCGGTTGATCCATTCACATTCCTTGAAAAGGATGGGTACTTTTATGGACGAGGTACAACTGATATAAAGAATGGTGACGCCTCTCTTATCGTAAGTCTCATCCGGCTCAAAAAAGAAGGATATATACCAAACCGTGATATTATAATAGCCCTCACTGCAGATGAAGAAGCGGGCAATGAGAATGGTGTTAAGTGGCTAATAACTAATCACAGAGATTTAATTGACGCTGATTTCTGTATTAATCCCGATGGCGGAGATGGTGATCTGAAGAATGGGAATCCTTTTACGTTGCAAATTCAAACATGTGAAAAGATGTATTTTTCATACAAACTCGAAGTAAAAAACAAGGGTGGTCATAGCTCCCTTCCCGTAAAGGATAACGCTATTTATACGCTTGCCGCAGGTCTTACCCGTCTGTCAAACTATGATTTTCCCGTCAGGCTCAATGAAACAACACGTAATCTTTTTGAAAAGATTGCTTCCGGAGAATCGGGTCAGGTTAAATCGGATATTCTCGCAATTCTCAGGAATCCTCCCGATACCGCTGCGGCAAAAAGGCTTACTGAATCATCTGCCTACTACAATGCGATGATGCGCACAACATGGGTTGCAACCATGATGAGTGCAGGGCATGCAGAGAATGCACTTCCACAAACTGCGAATGCAGTCATTAATTGCCGGATGCTGCCGGATGAAAGTCCGGAAAATGTTATGTCTGTTCTTAAAACTGTTCTTGCCGATAATAAGATATCAGTCACCTGTACAGATTCATCATTAGTTGCCCCTTTATCACCTTTGAGAGAAGATGCTACCGGGCCGGTTATTCAAATAGCATCCTCTATGTGGCCGGGTGTAAATGTAACTCCTGTAATGTCAAACGGTGCTACCGACGGCTTATTCCTGCGCCTGAAAGGAATCCGGGTTTACGGAGTGTCCGGTATGTTTACTGATATGGACGACGTTCGTGCCCATGGGAAAGATGAAAGAATAGGAGTAAAGGAATTCTACGACGGAGTGGATTTTATGTACAGGTTTATGAAGGCCTTGTCATCAGAAACAAATCCCTGAAGCCTTTCCACAATAATATCAAAGAAAGCACGAACACAACATTACAATATAAAAACATTAACGACATGAAACAATTTCAAATCTTAATAGGCTTGACAGTTTTTGTCTTGGTATGTAGTGAAATTTCCTCTGGACAAAACAACAGCAAAATGAGTAAGTCTGATAAAGGAGTGACACAATCAAACCAATTAGCAGGAACATGGAAACTGATCGAATATGCAGATCTAGACACTATTACAGGCAAATGGAATTATCCGTATGGGAAGAATCCAAGAGGTTATTTTACATATACCAAAAGCCATATTGTTAACTTAAATATATCTTCTGACATACCATTAAATATTTCTGAAGACTCTTCAAGAAACTACAATATAACATTGTTTAATTGGATAGACCACTACTCGGTAGCATATTTTGGAACATATTCCGTTGACTTCAATAAATCTGTTGTAACTCATCATGTAAAAGGAGGCTCTATTCCCTGGTATATCGATACAGACGAGCCAAGACCATTTATCCTCAAAGGTGATACGCTGATTATCGGTGACAATAAAACCTGGAAAAGAGTTCTGGTAAGAGCAGATTAAATAATGGTATGGTTAAAATTGGGAACATTATTCCCCGAATACTTTAAATAATTTTTCATCGATACAAAAAACTTACTTTAAAAATTATCACTTTTTACCATGAAAAGACATATTCTTTCATTATTGGCAATAGTATTGGTGTTCTCATCTGCTAAGGCGCAACCGATTGATGCAAAGTACTTCAATGCAATGAAATGGAGGATGATCGGACCACACCGCGGTGGTCGTACCGTTGGTGCCGTAGGCGTTCCACAGCAGCCGAATATTTTTTATATCGGTGTCAATAATGGTGGTGTATGGAAAACAACGGATTATGGCCGAACCTGGTTTCCCATTTTTGATGATCAGCCGACCGGTTCGTTGGTGATGTGGCAGTTGCACCCTCTAATCCCAATGTTATTTATGTGGGCAGCGGCGAAGGCTTGCAACGTCCCGATCTTTCTGTTGGAGATGGAATTTATAAATCAACTGACTGCAGGAAAAACATGGATACATCTGGGATTAAAAGATGTACAGCAAATTGGTGGATTAGCCATTGATCCAACAAACGAGAACAGGGTATTTGTTGCAGCATTGGGTCATCCTTATGGCCCAAATACCGAACGAGGTGTATTCAGAACAATGGATGGTGGTAAAACATGGGAAAAAGTTTTATATAAAGATGAAAACACTGGTGCTGTACAGGTAACCATTGATCCAAGTAATCCGCAAATAGTTTTTGCTGATCTGTGGGCAGGAAGACAGGGTCCATGGGAAAACGGTGCCTGGAACGGAACAGAAAGCGGATTATTTAAAAGTGCAGATGGAGGCACTACATGGAAAAAAATTACATTCGGGTTACCTACAACAGAGCAGGGTTTGGGAAGAATTGGTTTTTGCATTGCTCCATCCGACTCAAAAAGAATGTATGCGACAGTAGATGCAGCCAGTTATGGAGGAATTTACAGAAGTGATGATGCAGGAGAAAGTTGGAAAAGAATACAAACTGATGAGAGATATTGGGGAAGAGGTGATGATTTTGCAGAAATAAAAGTTGATCCAAAAAATCCGGATATTGTTTATAGCGCAAATATCGTAACATGGAAATCTGTTGATGGAGGAAAAACATGGAATGCATTTCGTGGTGCACCGGGAGGTGATGATTATCACCGTATCTGGATCAATCCAAATAATACTGATATTATTTTGATTGCCAGCGACCAGGGAGCAATTATTACTGTAAATGGCGGTCAAACTTTTTCATCACTGGTATAATCAACCTACAGCACAGTTTTATCATGTAAGTACTGATAATTCATTTCCTTATAATGTTTATGGCGGTCAGCAGGAAAGCGGTAGTGTTGGCATTGCATCGAGAGGCAATGATGGTGCGATTACTTTCAGGGAATGGCATCCGGTTGGCGTTGAAGAATATGGTTATGTTGCAGCCGATCCGCTGGATCCGAATATTGTTTATGGTGGAAAAATTTCGCGGTATGATAAACAAACGGGGCAGGTACAAAATATTTCTCCAGAAGCAGTAAGCAGTGGTAAGGTTCGTTTTTTAAGAACAGCACCGGTACTGTTCACCCCGGTAGATAATAAAACATTGTACTTTGCCGGAAATGTGTTGTTTCAGACAAAAAATGGTGGTAACAAATGGCAGGTAATCAGTCCCGACCTGTCAAGGGAAACCTGGGAGATTCCACCAAGCGTTGGCATATACAATAGTGAGGATATGAAGACAATGCCAAGTCGAGGAGTTATTTATACTGTTGCTCCTTCATATAAAGATATTAATACGATCTGGTGTGGCACTGATGACGGATTGATTCATGTAACAAGGGATGGAGGAAAAACATGGAAGAATGTTACCCCTCCCGGAATCAGTTCATGGAGCAAAATCTCATTGATGGATGCCAGCCATTTTGATGTGAATACAGCTTATGCAGCCGTAAACCGTATTCGTTGCGATGATATGCGTCCGCATATTTATAAAACCAATGATGGAGGTAAAACATGGAAAGAAATCGTAAATGGATTACCTGATGATCCTATCAATGTTGTCAGAGAAGATCCTGAACGTAAAGGATTATTATTTGCGGGCAGCGAAAGAGCAGTGTATGTTTCATTTGATGAGGGAGAACACTGGCAAAGTCTAAGATTGAATATGCCAGCCACTTCTATTCGCGACATTGTTATTAAAGATGATGATCTTGTCATCGGCACTCATGGCAGAAGTTTCTGGATATTGGATGATATAACAGCTCTGCGCCAGTTAAACGCACCGCTTACAAATTCTCCGGCGATCCTTTTTAAACCGCAAACCGCTTACCGCGTAAGATGGGACATGAACATCGTCGACACGCCACTGCCACAGGAAGAACCAGCAGGGCAAAATCCTCCAGATGGAGCTATTATTGATTATTATCTGAATGATACCGAAAAAGCAATAACAATGGAAATAAGGGATGAAAAAAACAACCTGATAAGAAAATACAGCAGTCTTGATGGTTTAGATAAAATACCTTCGGATAATGTTCCGCCTTATTGGATACGCCCGCAACAAATTCTTTCTTCTAAACAGGGTTCACACCGTTTTACCTGGGATATGCACTATCAGCCATTGAGTGATTCAGCTTACTTTCCCATGGCTGCAATCTTCATGAACACAGGTCCAAAATTTACCACACCCTGGGTGATGCCGGGAGTGTATATTGTTAAGCTTACTTTCGACGGAAAGGAATTGACTCAATCCTTTGCAGTAAAAATGGATCCGAGAGTAAAAACTTCTTTTGCTGATTTGCAAAAGCAACATGACCTATCTTACCAATGCTATGAAGGAGTAAAGCAATGCAAAGAGATCTTAAGCGACATCGAAGCTATTCGTAAACAGCTGCAATCAAAAATAAAGAATGCATCTTCGACTGAGGCAGAAAATATGGTATCATGGGAAAAAGAAGCGGGGCTATTGGAAAATTCATTGGCAGGAGCCAGCGAACCTGGATTCAGCAGGCTGAATAAAACATTTTCTAAAATGCTGGATATATTGCAGGATGCTGATCTGTCTCCAACAGAGCAAACAGCTTCTGCCTTGGTAGAAACACAAGAACATCTGCGACAGTTAATAGCAAAATGGAATACGCTTAAAGCCAAAATCGCAGGTCGTTAGCCACCATAATCATACAGAAAAGTACGAAAGATATTGAATTTGTACATGGCCCTTTTTATAAACTAAAAATCCAGATGTCATGAAGAAAAAAGCGATTATTCTCTTTTTGTTGGTTTCCATTTGTTTCACCTTGGTCCGTAGTCAAACTTCTGATCAACTTACAAATGAGCAGAAAACATGGCTGTCAAAAGCCAACCGCCATGAAAAAAACGGGTGGATCTACCTTCACATTGAAGAGAGTCCGGAAGAACGTGGATTTCAGCATGGTTATTTACTTTCCAAAGAAATCAAGGAATCTATACGTATTCTTTCTGACGTATGGAAATACCAGACAGCAATGAAGTGGAGCTGGTATGTCGACCGGGCACATGATATACTGACCCCAAAAACAGATCCGGAAAATCTTGCAGAGATTGATGGCATGGTAGAAGGGATGAAGGTGGCCGGAGATACGACCTCCCGAGATGAAATGGTTTCTCTTAATGGATATATGGAACTTTTGTGGTACTGGTGGCCACTAGTAAAGGATTCCATTGGAATAAATGCTCCAGATCCGGTGAAACAATCACTCAAAAATGGCAAAACAAATGTCATTTGTTGCTCGTTGGGGCGCTGCCTGCGGAACGCCATTCGATGCCAAAAAATTTCTTGAACAGCATCCTCAATACGACTGGATGGATGGCCTGCTTAAAGATCGTCCAACACAACCCTGGACAGTTTTTAAAGCCGGCGAAAAGGAATAACTAAAAATGAATTAAAAAACATATTCAAAATGAAAAAAGTAATTTTCTTTCTTACCGTCATCATAATCACAACAAGTTGCAAACCGGGCAAAATCAACCAGATCAAAGAAGACAATAAGGATTTTGCCAGTTTGGTCGATAAATATTACAATGAACGGATGCATATGTTTCCGTTAGAAGCTACCATTAATGGGGATAACCGTTTCAATAACCTGCTGCCTGCTGATTTTACTGACAGTTACTGTAAAAAGTTAACAGTATTTTACAATATCTGGCAGAATACTTTAACCACTCTTGACGGAGAACAGTTAAATGACAATGATAAAATCAGTTATAATATTCTTAAGTATGAAATTGACATGGGCATCGAAGGATTGGTGAACCATCAAACAGGGGATGCGGACTTATACGATAATACATATTTCCCTTTTGATCAGTTCCGTGGTATACCGATATTGCTTGGACAAATGGGTGGAGGCACAGGCAACCAGCCATTTAAGACCCCTGCGGATTATGATAACTGGCTTCAGCGGGCTGCCGCCTTTAGTTCCTGGACAGATAGCGCTATTGTTTACTTCAAAAAAGGGATGGCTTTAAAATATGTATTACCAAAAGCTGCTGTTATAAAGATGATACCTCAGATGCAGGCAATGGTTACAGATTCTGCTACAAAGAGCCTGTTTTATGGGCCCATTAAATCGATGCCTGTTAATTTTAGCGAAACCGACAGGAATCGGCTAACTACTGCATATATTAATCTTATTAATCAGCAAATAGTGCCATCGTATAAAAAACTGGCTGTGTTTTTACAAACAGAATATCTGACAAATGCCCGAAATTCAACAGGCGTAAACGCTCTGCCAGACGGGGATAAATATTATACTTACTTAGTTAAATTCTGGACTACTACAGACAAAACTCCCGATGAAATTTATAAGCTTGGTATTACAGAAGTAAAACGCATCAGAGATAAAATGGAGTTGATAAAATCATCAGTACAATTTAAGGGTGACCTGAAGGCTTTCTTTGAATTCATGAAAACAGATAAGAGATTCATGCCTTACAAGTCGGCTACAGAGGTGCTGGATGCATTCCGTAACATTCAAGCCCGTATTGACCCAAATCTTATAAAAATGTTTAGCAAAACGCCCAAAACAAAATTTGAAATACGACAAACGGAAGCCTTTCGGGCGGCCAGTGCCAGTGCTGAATACTATCAGGGACTACCCGATGGAACTAGACCCGGAATTTTTTATGTGCCCATTATTGATGCGACAAAATTCAATGTTACTTCAGGGATGGAAAGTACATTTCTGCACGAAGCTATACCGGGCCATCATTATCAGATGTCACTGCAAAGGGAAAATAATGATCTTCCAAAGTTTCGTCGTTTTATCTGGTATGGCGCTTATGGTGAAGGTTATGCGTTATATTGCGAAAGTCTTGGCAAAGAGCTGGGTCTCTATACCGATCCATATCAGCAAATGGGAGCTTTAGGCGATGAAATACACAGAGCAATACGGTTGGTGGTTGATGTAGCTATGCACACAGGTAAAATGACGAGGGAGGAAGCTTTAAAATACAATATGGATAATGAGGCTATCAGCGAAGAGGATGCGACTGCTGAGATAGAACGTTATATGGTTTATCCCGGACAGGCATTGAGTTATAAAATCGGTGAGTTAAAGATTAAGGAGTTAAGAGAAAAATACAGTAAGCAGTTAGGGAATAAGTTTAAGCTTTCTGATTTTCATGATGAATTCTTAAAAGATGGATGCATGCCATTGAACATATTAGAAAAGAAAATGGATGATTGGGCTAAGAGGCAGAGTAGAAACTAATACCTTTAGTGTTGGAACGGTTAATTGAAATATTGAAAAAGTATAACAGAATTAAATAGCAGCTCTGTATTTAATTATAATATAGGATTAGAAGTTTAACCTTTGCACATTGGCAATTATAGCTCCGGGTCAGGAATACAGCACCTGCCTATGTGATGGAAAGGCAAACAAAAATTTTTCAACAAGGACCTAACTCCGGCTTATTAAGGCCAATATTGTCTTTCCAACAACGGTCATGTCCACTTGCATTTTTATGCTTGTGTCTATTTGAGCATTTAATGAACCAAGCTGTGTATGAATTGTTTAACATTAGCAGAACGACAATAAATGCCGTCTAAATAATCTTCACTCAATGGCCAGTATCATACCAGGTTACGAGTACGACATCTTCATCAGCTATCGTCACAACGATAACCATTCAGGCTGGGTAACGGAGTTCATTAAAGCTTTGCAGGAAGAGCTTGCAGCAACCATAAAAGAGCCGGTTTCTGTTTACTTCGATATTAACCCTCACGACGGCCTTTCAGAGACTCATGATGTAGACGAATCACTTAAGGAAAAACTGAAGTGTCTTGTATTCATTCCCATAATTTCACAAACCTATTGCGATCCAAGAAGTTTTGCCTGGAAATATGAGTTTCTTACATTCAGAAACCAGGCTGAAATAGATTCTTTCGGGCTTAAAGTGAAATTACAAAACGGCAATGTGGCCAGTCGCATTTTGCCTGTTCGCATTCATGAACTGGATGAATCAGATCGTAAGCAAATTGAAACTGAACTGAGAGGCGTTTTGCGTCCTGTTGATTTTATTTATCGCTCCCCGGGCGTTGTACGTCCTCTGCTTGCTGGCGAAATAGACCCGAAATCGAACCAGGAACATATCTACTATCGCGATCAGATGAACAAGGTAGTGAGAGCGATTAAAGAGTTGATTACATCGATGAAATCACCCCTGAAAGAGACAAAGCATGAATCTCACTTAAAGGAAACCGTTGCACCGGCCCGGCGGAAGAAACCAGCTGTCACAACATTGATTATTTTGCTGGGTCTGCTTGCATTGGGAGTTTTTTACTTCGTTGCTTTTGGACGTGGAAAAGTTGAAACTTATAAATCCATAGCTGTACTTCCTTTCGATGATTTAAGTCCGAATAAAGACCAGGAATATTTTGGTATCGGAATGATGGATGAAATCCTAAATGACTTGTTCAAGCTCAGTAATCTGAAGGTGATTTCGCGCACTTCATCCATATTTTATAAAGGAAGCAAGAAACCACTCAGACAAATTGCCAGCGAATTGGAGGTAGCCAATATTCTCGTAGGCAGTGTTGAGAAAAACGGAGAGTCAGTCAGGATAAGGGTTCAGTTGATTGATGGCCGGACGGATACTCAACTTTGGGGCGAGACCTATGAACGGGAATTCAAAGATGCATTCTCCATTCAAAGCGAGATTGCCAGGGCTGTAGCAGACGCTTTGAAATTAAGTATGAGCCACGAAGTAGAAGCAAGTATTGAAAAACCTCCAACGGCCAATATGGCAGCGTACGATCTATATTTACAGGCTTCTACTTATTATTGGTGGGAAAAACCTGATCCTGTTAAAGCCTTTGACCACGACATTGAGTTATTGAACAACGCTATCTCCCTCGACTCAAGTTTCGCTGAGGCATACTCCTGCCTCGCTTACCATTGGCTCAATGCAGGTAATGATTCAGGGACTTTAAGTACAAATGAAGTTGTATTAAAAGTTAAACCTCTCTTGCAAAAAGCATTGAAACTGAATCCGGATCTTGTATCGGCACACTATACCTCGGCATTGCTCCATTTATGGTTTGATCTCGACTTTAATATTGTGGAAAAAGAGTATGAGAGAATCCGACAGCTTAATCCCTCAAATTCGGGGGCAATTAGTTTTCTGGCGGACTATCTGATGGCTGCTGGAAGATCAGATGAGGCTCTTGATATTTCTGAAAAGGCCCTGGAGGATGATAGAAAAAGTCCGACAAAATGGAGTATCGTTGCTTATGCATATTTCTATAATAATCAAATAAACAAATCCTTCGAAACAATTGAGACCGCTAAAAACCTCTTCGCAGAGGATCCTTTTGTCAGGAGGACTTTCATCAGGTTAAAAACTTTTGGAGGCGAGTACGAGGAAGCTATTCACGAATATGAAAAGGATACAGCTTTTGTTTCCGGAACTGCACCACCTGTAGTTTTGTCAGCTATTGCAGCATCCTATTTTAAAACCGGTCAACCCAATAAAGCAAAAATATTCTTAAGCCGGATAACCGAAATGAGCAAAAAATCACCGGTCAGGAGCCCGTCGTTTTTTGCTGCTTCGGTTTATGCAGTTATGGGCGACAAAAAGGATTCCTTCATGTATCTTGAGAAAGCAATAGCCGATCGCGAAGTGGAAATATTCTGGACGAAAGAGTATCCAATGTTTAAATCCCTGCACGATGAACCTGGTTGGCGCGAGCTCACCGATAAGCTAAAGTATCCGGCTAATTAATTTCATTGAACGTTATATCATATTAACAAAATTTAATGGTCATCCGATTCATTTTTTGATGAACCAAGCTGTGTATGAATTGTTTAACATTAGCAGAACGACATTGAATGCCGTCTAAATAATCTTAACTCAATGGCCAGTATCATACCAGGTTACGAGTACGACATCTTCATCAGCTACCGTCAGAAAGACAATAAATACGACGGCTGGGTAACTGAGTTTGTTAACAATCTCAAAAAAGAACTGGAAGCAACTTTTAAGGAAGATTTATCGATTTACACCGATGATAACTCGCTCGATGGGCTGCTTGAAATCCATAATGTTGACAAAAGCCTTGAAGGAAAGCTGAAATGCACTGATTTTTATTCCGATTATCTCACAAACTTACTGCGACCCAAAAAGCTTTGCCTGGACACACGAGTTTTGCGCTTTCAACAAACTGGCAAAGGAAGATCAGTTTGGCCAGTGACATTAAGTTTAGAAACGGGAATGTAGCAAGCAGGATCCTCCCGGTAAAGATCCATGACCTGGATCATGAAGACAAAAAGCTGCTTGAAAACGAGTTAGGAGGAGTTCTTAGGGCTGTTGAATTTATTTACAAAGAAGCGGGTGTAAACCGTCCGCTCCGACCGGCAGACAATAAATATGAAAATCAAAACAAAACAGACTATAGAAATCAGGTTAACAAAGTAGCAAATGCAATAAAAGAAATAATTGGTAGTTTGAAAGGGCATTCATCATCAGATTCTATATCTGACGAGGATCATACCTCGGTAAGTAAAGTTCTCTCATTAGATAAATTTCACCTTACGGAAAAAACAAATGAAACTACTTTCAATAATAAAATTACTTCAAATCCAATTGCATATGATTGGTATTCGAAGGCAAGATTCAGGCTCACGCCTGAAAACAAAGAGGATGTGGATTCCTGTATATTGTTCTTAACAAAAGCTATCAATGCAGATCCTAAATTTGCCCTTGCTCATGCAGAACTCGCCTATGCCTATGCATTAAAAAACTTTTGGATTAACCCTGATAGCGGGTATAACGAAAAGGCTTTTATAGAAGCTAAAAAGTCTCTCTATTTGAATCCCGATCTTGCTGAAGGTCATTTTGTAATAGCATTTAACACATGGAATTTTCAGAACAAGTTTCCTCATGAAAAAGTTATAAGGGAATACAAGAAGGTAATAGCCCTTAAGCCTGACATGGATGAAGCCTATCACCAGCTTGCCAGAATTTATGCCCATGTCGGCTTAATGGATGAGGCGCTTAACTCACTGAATAAAACATTACAGATCAATCCGTATAACAAGGAGGCAGATATGGATCGAGCTGTGCTTTATACCTGGACAGGGAAGAAAACTGACCTGGAGTTTGCGATTGATTTACACAAGCAAATCCCTGAACACGAAATATCTGAATTCAGGGCTAACTTTTGGACAATTGCTTTAATCACACTTGACAGGACCAGTGAAGCAGAAAAACTTTTGTCAGCACGTATGAAAAAAGATTCATTGGATCTGTTTTTAAATAGTGCCAATGCAATATTGCTCGCGAAAAAAGGAGATAAAACAGGTGCATTAAAACAAATAGAATTTTGTGAAAAAAAGGATTTTAATGCAAGTCACCTTCATCATGCTGTTTATAATCTTGTAGTGGCTTATGCTTTGATGGGTGATTCACAGAAATCTGTCGATAAGCTTACCTGGGTAGCTGATAACGGTTATCCGAATTATACTTTTTTTCGTAATGATCCGTTGCTTATATCTCTGCATCAATTTCCACCATACATTGAATTGATGAAAAAATTAAAAGCCTCATGTGAAAAGTACAGGCAATTAGCTAAAGAATAGCCAGCATACTGTTCCCGCAAGTATGTGATTAATAATTCCTTTGCTTTCACCCGAACTAAAATGTTTCTTTATTGTTAGACACATTGGTGCGACATTTAATGCCACACTAAAATTATATTCCTGTTATGCCAAGTATAGTTCCGGGATACGAATATGACATCTTCATCAGCTACCGCCAAAACGATAACCGTTCAGGCTGGGTAACGGAGTTCAATAAAGCTTTGCAGGAAGAGCTTGCAGCTACCTTAAAAGAATCAGTTTCTGTTTACTTCGACATCAACCCGCACGACGGACTTAAAGAGACTCATGATGTTGATGAATCACTTAAGGAAAAACTGAAGTGTCTTGTATTCATTCCCATTATTTCACAAACCTACTGCGATCAAAAAAGTTTTGCCTGGAAGTATGAGTTTCTTGCATTCAGGGAACAGGCTGAAAAAGATTCTTTCGGGCTCAAAGTGAAATTACAAAACGGCAATGTGGCCAGTCGCATTTTACCTGTTCGGATTCATGAACTCGATGAATCAGATCGTCAGCAAATTGAAACTGAACTGAGAGGCGTTTTGCGTCCTGTAGATTTTATTTATCGCTCCCCTGGCGTTGTACGTCCTCTGCTTGCTGGCGAAATTGACCCGAAATCGAACCAGGAACATATCTATTATCGCGATCAGATAAACAAGGTTGCCAATGCCATAAAAGAAATAATTAACTCTTTAGAAAACCATGATCAGCAGGAATTATCCATAAGGACTGTACCTATGACAAAAACTCTAAAAGATAAAAGACTGAAAATCATTCCTTTTGGCTTTCTAATCTTGATTTTTTTAAGTCTTTTCTATTTTATTTTTACAAAGCGATCCGGATCGGTAGAACAGATTGAAAAATCAATCGCCGTTTTACCTTTTCGAAATGACAGTCCGGATGATACGAATGCATACTTCATAAACGGCATAATGGAAAAAGTCCTTAATAATCTTCAGGTCATTAAGGATCTCCGCGTCATTTCGCGCACTTCGGTTGAACAATACAGGAAAACGACTAAGACCATTCCTGAAATTGGTAAGGAATTGGGTGTGAACTACATTGTTGAAGCTGAAGGTCAGAAATTTGGAAATAAATTCAGTATTAATGCAAAATTATTCAAAGTAAAAAAAGAAAATAAGCTGTGGTCTGATGTTTACGAACAGGATATTAAGGAGGTTAAGGATATCTTCGATGTACAAACACAGATTGCACGAAGGATCGCTGAGGAATTAAAAACAACCATTACTCCCGAAGAAAATCAATTAATTGAAAAAACACCCTTAACAAACCTGACAGCATACAATTTTTACCAGAGAGGCAGAGATGAATATTCAAAATTTCTAGCTGATAAAAATAATTCAATGGCATTGAATAAATCTGAAGCGTATTACCATCAGGCACTTAAATATGATTCAAAATTAGCTCAGGCATATACAGGACTTGCCCGGGTATTCTGGGATAAACATTCTTCCTCAGAGGAATACTTTTCAAAAAATTATATGGATTCTGTTCTTATCTTATGCAATATTGCTCTCTCCCTTGACAATAAACTGGCTGAAGCATTTACTCTGAGAGGTGATTATTACACTTACCAGGGCGCAATTCAAAAGGCTATTGATGAATATGATCAGGCCCTGACTATAAATCCCAACTTTTCTGAAGCGTATCTTGGAAAAGGATTTATTTATGAATTTGATGATTATGTTAAAAGTATCGATAATTATCAGAAAGCCTCAGTTCTTAATCACGGCAATGAATTATCGGATCTACTTCGAACGATTGCCATGCAGTACTCGTCAGCAGGGTTTCTCAATAAAGCCAGGTACTTAAATGCTCAGGCACTTGCTCTGGATGGAGATTCGTCTAAATATTTGGATTTTCTGGGGTTCACTGAATACGCTTCCGGCAATTATGAAAAAGCCACATCGTATCTGCTCAGAGCATTTTCGATGGATTCTGCTAATACTGATATTATAATTGATATTGCTTACGTCTATATGTTTCAGAATAAGTTTGAATTATCTCTTAAATATTTCAAGAATAATATTGATACCCTGAATTTTCACAGAAGCTTCATTTTTAGACAAATCCACCATATAGGATGGGCTTTGTGGGAGGATGGACAAAGAAAAAAAGCTGCATTTTTCTTCAATAAACAATTGGAATATAGTAAGAGTATTATCCAGCTTAAGAGGCCATGGGGACAAAAATTATATCCCTATTATGATATGGCTGCAGTTTATGCTTTCACAGGAGATAAAGAAAAAGCATATAAATATTTAAAAAAGTTCAATCTGAGGCAAACGATGCCTTACTGGATACAAATGTATATGAAAAATGATCCATTATTCAACAGCATAAGAAGCGAAGCTGATTTTCAGCAAATTTCAAAAGAAATAGAAATTAAATATTTATCAGAGCATAAAAGAGTAGAGGGATGGCTAACGGAAAATAATATGTTATAAAATACAGATTAGCAAGGCTTTCAAACTTACTTTCCTGAATCCCACTACAAAATTAATCTTAAATTGTAATCAATGTCAAGCATTGTACCAGGTTACGAATACGACATCTTTATCAGCTACCGTCAGAAAGACAATAAGTACGATGGCTGGGTAACTGAGTTTGTTGACCATCTTAAACGGGAACTTGAAGCAACTTTCAAAGAAGAGATAAGTGTTTATTTTGATATCAACCCTCATGATGGACTTTTAGAGACACATAATGTTAATGCATCTCTGAATGAGAAACTGAATTGCCTGGTTTTTATTCCGATAATTTCACAGACCTATTGCGACGTAAAGAGCTTCGCCTGGGTAAACGAGTTTTGCACTTTTAATAAATTTGCACAATCTGATAAATTAGGACGAGAAATCAAACTTGTCAATGGAAATGTGGCAAGCAGAATACTGCCTGTGAAGATACATGACATTGATGCAGAAGATAAATACACTTCTTGAAAATGAGCTGGGATGAGTGCCTTACGATCAATAGAATTCATTTTTAAATCACCTGGAATAAATCGTCCGCTGAAAGCCAAATGATGAACGTGTCTGAAAATATTAATCACATCTATTACCGTGATCAGATCAATAAGGTAGCGAATGCTGTAAAAGAAATCATACGCGGATTAATTCAGCCAGTTAGCACTCCGAAAGAATACACATCAGACCATTCAAAGGATTATTCAGATTGAACACAAAGAATGAGTCCAGGAATAACTATTGCTGTTTTGCCATTTACTGATATGAGTCCGGCCAGGGACCAGGAATACTTGGTGATGGCCTGGCAGATGAGTTATTGACTATTCTTTCGCAGATAAAGGAATTAAAAGTGACAGGACGTAGTCTCCTCTTTCTCATTTAAGAATAAAAACATTGACCTTCCGACAATCGGTAAAGTATTAAATGTTAAAAATATTCTTGAAGGCACAGTATACAGAAGGCAGAAAACAGGGTTCGCATAACAGCACAGCTCATCAATGCAGAAGATGGCTTTCATATCTGGAGCCAGAAGTATGACCGTAAAATGGATGACATTTTTGGTTTGCAGGATGACATTTGTTCAAAGATTTCAGAACATTTAAAAGTAATGCTGTTAAGAGATCAGAAAACAGAAATAAGCAAAAGATCGACGAAAAATTTAGAAGCATATGAATTGTATTTAAAAGGAGATTTTTATTGTAAAAAATATTCAGAAGAAGGTTTTGAGAGATCAATTGAATATTTTAAAAAGGCTATTGAATTAGACCCGCACTACGCTGATGCATGGTGGTATCTGGGATTTGTGAATTATCAAATGCATGGCTGGCTGTATCTTCAGAAAGAAAGAGTGGAGACAGCTATATATTGTGCAAATAAAGCTATTGAAGCAGATGAAAGCAATGCTTATGCTCATTTCCTTATCGCGCTTATTCACTTCACTTATGATTATGACTGGGAAAAAGTGGAATCAGAAATCGCATTGGGAAATAAATATCAACTTACAAGTTTCCCTCCGACATTTTCATTTTCGCTGGAGCCCTGGTATCGGGCCATGATGTTTGGAGATTTTGAATTTGCAGTAAGCCGGTTACTGAAAGGTGTGGAAAATGATCCTCTGAATTTTTATTATCAATTTCATCTGGCGCAGATTTATTTATATGGGGTACGTGATTATAAAAAAACGATATCCATTCTTAATAATATTCTGGAATTAGGTTTTCCAAAGAAGGAAGCATGGCGTCCATTGTGCCTGTCTTATTTTTTTGAAGAGAAATATGTTCTGGCAGAAGAGTATGCCCGTAAGGAATACGATGCTTCAGGAGGAAAAGGGTATGGTGCTGCACACCTTATTATGTGTTTGGCAGCTTCAGGGAAAAATGAGGCAGCACGACAATTGTATCAAATGGTAAAAGAAACATTATCTGAATCCCAATTCCCCTTTTTTCTGCATTCTCAGGTAAACATTTATCTCGGCAACATTGATGAAGCTTTTGCATATCTGGATAAAGCGATAACTGAAAAAAATTATATGTTGTTCACTTTGAAATATTCCCCGGTATGGGATCCTTTGCGATCAGACACTCCGGTTTGACAAACTATTCTGGAACGAATGAATTTTCCTAAGTAACAAAAACATAGTTTATACGACTAAAGACAAAACAAAACACAACAAGGTCATTAATTACATTTAAATAATGTCTTCAATTATACCAGGCTACGAATATGATATCTTCATCAGCTACCGCCAGAAAGATAATAAATATGATGGATGGGTTACTGAATTTGTTGATAATCTGCGAAAGGAGCTTGAGGCAACTTTTAAAGAAGAAATCTCTATCTATTTTGATGAAAACCCGCATGATGGAATCCTTGATACTTATAACGTAGACAAAAGTCTGGAAAACAAGATTAAGTGCATCATTTTCATTCCGATCATATCCAGAACCTACTGTGATCCAAAGAGTTTTGCCTGGCAGCATGAATTCGTGGCATTCAATAAGCTGGCAATCAACGACCGGTTTGGACGAGACATGAAGCTTGCCAATGGCAATGTAGCCAGCCGGATCCTGCCTGTGAAAATTTATGACCTCGATCCGGAAGACAAAATATTGCTTGAGAATGAATTTGGTGGCACATTACGATCTGTGGAATTCATCTATAAGTCGCCCGGGGTGAACCGGCCGCTGAAACCTGACGACTCGAGGTCAGAGAATCTGAACCACACTTTTTACCGCGATCAGATCAATAAAGTGGCAAACAGCATTAAAGAGTTAATCTACGGACTGAAAAACTTCGAAGCTCAAAAGGAAGAAATTCTTAATGCTAAAAGTACCGCTCCGAAGATCCATCCAATGGTCAGGACAAGACCAAAGATCCTGAACAAAGCGCTTTGGGTCGTTATTATTACCGGCTTTCTGGTAACGGGATATACCGCATTGTCTTCGCTTTTTAAAACTTCAACCACCCCAGTCGACAAGTCCATAACTGTACTTCCATTTGAAAATCTGAGTAATAACCCTGAAAACGAATATTTCAGCAAGGGTGTAATTGAAGCAATTAATCGTTATCTCTCACAAATCAGCGAACTGAGGGTTATTTCTCTAACATCCACTGATTTATATAAAAACAGTTCCAAATCTTCAAAGGAAATCTCAAAAGAACTTACGGTTTCCTATCTGTTGAAAGGAAGCATTCAGCGATCTGGAAACAAAATACGGATCGAAGTACAATTAATTGATGCTGCCAATGAACACCAGTTATGGGCGGAAAATTACGACCGGGAAATGGATGACATATTTAAGACCCAGAGCGAGATAGCTAAAAATGTAGCCTTAGCGATGAAAGCTACTTTATCTCCTGAAGAAAAAGCAGAACTGAATCAGAAAATGACTGCCAATGCCAAAGCTTATGACCTGTATTTGAAAGGTAACTTTGAAATTATGAGTTTTACAAGAAACGGGATATATAAAGCGATGGAGTATTTCAATCAGGCGATCCAACAGGACTCGAATTTTGCGCTGGCTTATTGCGGAATCGCTTTATGTTACATAGACAAGGCCGCTATTTTTGGAGCAGAATTGAACGCACTCGATGCCTTAGCATTGGCAAGACCGTATATAAAAAAAGCGCTGGAATTGGATCCTGATCTTCCGGAAGCCCATACATTGAATGGTTTCTATTTACTTTATAACAATTGGGACTTTAAAGGAGCTGAACGGGAGTACAAAAAATCAATTATCACAAATTATAATAATGCGCTACATATATACTGCGATTTCTTAAACTTTGTCAACAGAGACAGTGATGCTTTAATTATTGCAAAGAGGTTGAATCAGACAGATCCGTTTTACCCGAGTTCAAATATGGTTTCTGCACTGTATTATTTGGGGAGATATGAAGAGGCAACTGAATTTGCGATATCAAGACTGAAATTGTCTCATAATTTCTCTACCCTGAGTGACTATGGTTTCCTCATGTTGAATACAAACCATTATGGTGAGGCTATTGAATCATTTCAAAAAGCCATGGAACTGGAAGGGATAAGGTATCCCCGTATCCTGGGCTGGATAGGCGCTGCGTATGCCCGGTCAGGTCAGCAGAAAAAGGCAATGGAAATAATAGAAGAACTTAAAGAACTAAGTAAAACAACCCGATGCCGGTTCAGTTGGTTTTTTCATAGCTGTAATTTATGCTGCGCTTGGAGACAAGGATTCAGCCTTACATTGGATACAGGAAGCTTATACACATCATGAGATGGAGATCCCCTGGTTGAAAAGCGAGCCACAATTTTATTCTTTGCATGATGATCCTGAATTTAAGGATATACTTAGAAAAGTAGGATTTCCCTGAATCTTTAGAAAACTTCCTGCTATTCAAATATTAAATTTTTAATATTAAGCCTTTAATTTTGTTTAAGAAATTGGTATCATCTTAAGGATTGTATCTAATCATTCTTACTAAATGTCCAGCATAATCCAGAGCTACGAATACGATATTTTTATCAGCTACCGCCAGAAAGACAACAAACACGATGTATGGGTTACTGAGTTTATTAATAATCTGCGAAGAGGAGCTGCACGCTACCCTGAAAGAAGAAATTTCTATTTACATTGATGACACTCCGACGGATGGTCTTCTCGAAACCCATATTGTGGACAAAAGTCTTGCATGTTAACCGGCATTTTTGCAATATTAGGGTTATTCAAGTTGAGATTTGGTTATTTCGGAATAACCACAGGTGCAATGGAATGAACCATTGACTCTGCGACCTTTGCCTCTTATAAGGATTTCTTCACATCACTATACAAATTTTTTCGCCGTAGGCGATATATTATTGTAGAAGAACGATCACCTTATTCATTTTTACCGCGTAGCGGTTAAACAATTGCTTTGAATACAGGAAATTTTTAAATTTGTTCAGCTGCATTATTAATTAAAAAATTCATTAACCTCTACGAGGTAAAAAGATCATTTCTAATAATCTACGTCTACAATAGTTTAAGCCCTACGGGCTAATAATGAACATGGATTTCCGGCCCCCTTCGTAATTCATGCTTGCCCTGCAATCTGGGAACCCTCCTGTTGCAGACTGTTGCAGAAGGTATATTGCAAACCAATTCTGAACCAACAACCGGTGAATATTGTTTAATTGAACCATAACGATATAATATATGAATCTTTCCCTACTATGGCAAGCATAATACCCGGATACGAATATGATATCTTCATCAGCTACCGCCAGAAAGACAATAAATATGACGGATGGGTAACGGAATTTGTTGCCAACCTCAAAAAAGAACTGGAGGCAACTTTTAAGGAAGATTTATCCATTTACACCGATGAAGATCCTCATGATGGACTGCTTGAAATCCATAATATTGACAAAAGCCTTGAAGGAAAGCTGAAATGTCTGATTTTTATCCCTATAATCTCACAAACTTACTGCGACACTAAAAGCTTTGCCTGGACACACGAGTTTTGCGCTTTCAACAAAATGGCAAAGGAGGATCAGTTTGGCAGGGACATTAAGTTTAGCAACGGAAATGTAGCAAGCAGGATCCTCCCGGTAAAGATTCATGACCTGGATCCCGAAGATAGAATGCTGCTTGAAAACGAGTTGGGAGGAGTTCTCAGGTCTGTCGAATTTATTTACAGAGAGGCTGGTGTAAATCGTCCCCTCAAACCCTCAGACAATAAAAATGATAATCAGAATAAAACAGACTACAGAAATCAGGTAAACAAAGTAGCTAACGCTGTTAAAGAAATCATTGTCAGCCTGAAAAAGCCTTCATCGGTTAATACCAAACCTGAGGGATTTAAAACATCCGATCGAATATACGTGGAAAGGAACCTTAAAAAAACGAATACACGTAAAAAAAGGTTTTTTGCCCTCTTCTCATTTATACTCCTTTTTGTAGCATCTATATTATTGTTTAAGCATCGTTCTTCAGTAGAGCCTCCCAAAAAAGAATACGATAAAAATATTACCACTAATCCAAAAGCTTATGAATGGTTCATGAAGTTTACATTCATTCACACAAGGGAAAATAAGGCCGATCTGGATTCCTCTATTTTTTTCCTGAAAAATGCTATTTCTGATGATTCCTCGTTTGCCCTTGCCCATGCCTATCTCTCGATAGCCTATGAACAAATGAGTTTTTGGTGGAATCCTGAAGCAGGGTATCTGGAAAAAGCTTTCCTCGAAGCAGAAACGTCACTCTATTTAAATCCGAATCTCGCAGAGGGCTACATGGCAAAAGCCTATAGCACATGGAATATGCAAAACAGGTTTCCCCATGAAAAAGTTATACGTGAATTTAAAAAGGCTCTGGCACTAAATCCCGATGTATTTGAAGTCTATCACCTTATGGGTTTAGTATATCTGCATATGGGACTGATGCAGGAATCATACGATGCCTACAGAAAAGCGATGAAGCTTAATCCTGATGATGAGGTTACCTCAACTGATTTTGTAAGCTGGTATGCTTTCACGGGAAAGCAAGCCGATTTGCAACAACTGATTGATTTATACAAACAAACCCCCGATCGTCTGATTTCTCCTCAGAGACGTTCATTCTGGGCAATTGCACTTCTCAAACTTGGCCATTCAGATGAGGCGGAAGATATGTTGAAGACTGCTTTAAAAAAAGATACTGCTGACTTCAATCTTCTGAGTGCTTACGCAATTTTGCTGGCAAAAAAAGGAGATAAAGCAGGCGCTCTGAAGAAAATAGATTTATGTGAAAAAGCCAATTCTAATTTCGGCCACTTTCATCATGTTGCATTTAATCTTGCTGAAGCTTATGCGTTGCTCGGTGATTACGAAAAATCTGTTAAGAAACTTACATGGGCGGCTGACAATGGTTTCCCAAATTATTCTTATTTTCGTGATGACCCATACCTGATACCACTGCATCAATTTGCTCCTTACAAGGAATTGATGAATAAATTAAAAATCTTAAATGATAAGTTCAGAAAAATTGCAAATGAATAGAGAACGTCTTTCAGAAAAAAAAACTTATCTGCTGATCATATTTATTTTATTTCAATCACTTATAAGTTTATCATTTCTAAACAACGATGATTTTTTTTCAATCATCGTTCTGCCTGATACCCAGCACTATTCATCCAGCTATCCTGAAATTTTCTACAAACAGATGGACTGGATTGTTGAGAATAAAGATCTGCTGAATATCCAATACGTAGTTCATCTGGGTGATATTACTAATAACAATAAGGAATATGCCTGGAAAGTAGCCGACAAATCATTCAAGATCCTTGATAATGCGGGAATTCCATATTCGATAGTATATGGAGACAATGACATGAAAAACCCTGATTTGAATTATTATGATGGCATTCGTCACACAGAACTATTAAACCGGTATTTTCCGGTATCACGGTTTAATAAACCCGGTACATGGTGGAAAGGAGGATTCTATGAACCAGGTAAAATTGATAACTATTATTGTCTTTTTGATTATAAGGATTATAAATATTTGATCATGAACCTGGAACTGGCTCCCCGTAGTGCAGTTTTGAACTGGGCAGACGATATTATTACTCAGAATGCTTCAAGAAAAGTCATTATAGTAACGCATGATTACCTCGACAAAGCAGGAAAGCATCTTGATGACCTTAAAACTTTTAACCTTGCTGGAAGGGATGCTGATGATAAACTTAAAGGGAATAATGCTGATGCAGTATTTAAAAAACTTGTTAAGAAGAATTCCAACGTAATACTGGTTTTATGCGGTCATAAAGAAGGTGAATTTCAAAAGGAAGTTAAGATTAAAGAATCTAAGGGATCTGATGAAAAAAGAATAGTATTTGAAATCCTGAGTGATTTCCAGGATGAAAGATTAAAAGGAACTGATGAGAAATCAGGCAAAGGATTGCTTCGTGTACTAAAATTCTTTCCTGAAAAGAATGAAATTACAGTCACCACTGTAAGTGCTCTGACAGGAAAAAGCAAAGATGAAGAAATTCACCTGTTTCTTGAAAAATAATTGAGATTCACCAATTTGCCACCCTCTTTCTGAATGCAAATGACACAAATGAAAGGATTAGAGAAGATACCAATTACCGTAGGGATTATAGGTCATCGTGATGCCAAAACTACCCGGGATCATAAACAGAAAATCGAAATGATGTTTATCGATCTCGCAGCAAAATATCCGAATTCTCCTGTTTTTTTGTTTTCTTCAATTGCAGATGGTGCTGACAGATTCGTTGCTAAAATTTTTCTGGACCTTAAAAAAAGCAATGAACAATATAATGAGAAATTCGAACTGATTGTCCCCATGCCTTTTGAATATGAAGAATACAAAAAGGACTTTGATGACAATTCTGATAAGGAATTTGATGATTTTCTGAAACAGGCAAAAAGAAAGTTCTGCATAAGATGTACCGGAAAAAAAAATGACAAACAACGGTATTATCTGGAAACGGGGAGATTTATTGCTGACAGCTCCTTGATTTTAATAGCCTTGTGGGATGGTAAGGATGGGAGCATGGGGGGAACTTCCGATATAGTAAATTATAAGATTACAGGAGATAGCAGTAACGTGGCACAAAGTACCTTTGAATATAACGGAAGTGTGTTTGTTTTACCATGCGACAGAAAAACATCTGAAAGTAAATTTTCAGATACTAATAATAAGGTTTCTGAGTTTTCGCTTGAATCAGTATTAAAGGATCCGACAATCAAAGAGGCACTCGATAAAATCGAAGAGATAAATAAGTCTTCACTCAAAATTAATCAGACAGCTTCAGAAAGATCACAAAACTCCTACATTAGCAATCCGGAAAACCCTGATGACCCTCAGGCGACACTCTTAAACCTATATTCAATTCTCGATGTACTGGCAATGCGGTTTCATAAAAAATATGTGCACACTGTGATCTGGTTATTTATTACGGGATTATTAATTGTAATGTCTCTTGGGATCTACACCAATCTCTGGTTGAACAAGGGTGTACTGGCAGGCGCAGTACTACTTATCATCATAGCAGGTCTTATTTATTATTATTCCAGGATCTCAAAAGTTCATACAAAATATCTTTACAACAGAATGCTGGCAGAAGCGATGAGAATTCAGTATTACTGGAACAACACTGGTATTAATTATAACGTTTCCGATTACATTTTAAGAATACACAGAAAAGAATTTACCTGGATTGAACATATTCTTTCTTCAATATACGGCATTACCTATAATGATAAACCAATAATATACAAAGATTTCAGTGACCTGACTACAAACTGGGTCAACAACCAGGCGGATTTTTTCGAGTCATCCATCAGAAAAATGACAAAAAAGCTGTCTCTTTATCATTTAATCTCGAACCTCTCTTTTATAGCTGCTTCAGTACTTCTTCTCTCTATTTTCTTTCTGGAGCAGTACTATGTAAGAGTTAACTTTATGAATTATCTTCAGGTCATTATAGGAACTTTGCTTAGCATTTTTGCGCTGATCAGAGCTTATATTCAATTTAAAGGTTATGATCAGCTGCTTAAGCAGTATGAATTGATGAATGTTCTCTATCAGAAAGCTAAAACTAAAATTAACGAAATATTTTCAACCCTTAAGGACTCAGAGGAACAACGTACCTATCTCAAAGAACTCTTTTTTATTATCGGTAAAGAGGCCCTGATTGAAAATGGCACATGGTACCTGATACTGAAGGAAAAGGAACCCGGGATCGAGGGTATCTGAATTGCTTTAACCTGAACTTCCGGGATTAAAAACAGAACTTATTTTCTATTCTCTATAGTAAATATCAAGCAATGCTGTTTTTCTTTTGTAATCTATTCTGCGGATCTTGACCTTCACAATTGCTTTTCCGGTAAGCAAGGAGATATCTTCTAAAAGTTTATCTTTTTTATCAGGCTTTAACAAACCCAACTTTTCATAGACTATTGAATGTGTTTCTGACCTGTGTTTAGCCAGGAACTCCTCAAGTAAAATTGTTGCAACAATAATAATTACATTAATGATCAAAGTCCCTAATAATGGGAATTTAAGCACTTTTAACGAATTTATCAGTGATACTCCTATGGTGGTGAAGGTGTATGCCATGTCCTTAATACTGAAATTCCTGGTTCTGAACCTGAGGATTGAGAAAACAGCAAATAAACCAAAGGCAAAAGTCATGTCCAGGAAAACTGTCCCAAGCATAGAACAGATAAAGAAGACCATTATACCCATCAGGAAAAAGGTAAATAAGAACTTGGGCTTCCGGGAGTATCTGAAATAAACAACCCTTATGAGAATGAAAAGAAAAACAAGATCTATACCAAATCGCCAGATGATTCCTACAAATGTCGGGTTATTCAGGCAAAAAAAACAGTCGGGAATGTTATCGTGCATAACAGATAATTTTATAATTAAAACTTTTTACAATTGTTCATTAAGTCATACAGAATACGATCCCGATTGCCGACTAACTGATCAAAAAATCCATCAAGATAATCAGTCAGATCTCTCTTTCCTCTCTGATTAATGTATGGGAAATCATTGATCACTTTATAAAACTCACCTTTTTTGGCTAAAAATAAATCAAGATCTTTCTGAAAAACTTCTTTACTCCTGCATATTCCTTCAAAAAGCCGTTCGCGAATATTTTCAGTGGGGACATTTTCAGCGGGAATTGCATACGAGGCATTCACAAGTCCTGTCCAGTCAAAATCATGTGGAATAGCGATCCCGAGACCGGAGGGCTCATAAACCAGCGATTTAATAACCAGGACATTATGGAGCCCGGGTACAGACCAATCATAATTTCCAATCATGAAATTGAAAATTGCCAGCCTGTCCATGATCCTAGGAACAATACTTTTCTGATCCATGGTATTCGCTTTGATAAGAGTACAATTTGTCCTGGCCGTCAGCATTTCAACAGGTTCAAGGAAGAAACCAAATTGTTTTATAGGTTTTCTTTTCTTTTCTGAGTCAAGGTAGTTAACGGTTAGCAATCTCACTCTTAAGCTTGTGTCTGTAAGAACATTAAAAAGCTTATATGCAAGAAATTCTCTGAAGTACATAATCTTCCGTTTCCTTACCCGAGCTGCATTGAGGAACCAGTTTTAATTTAGATATTTTGTCAAGATCAGAAAAACCAAAATTTGCTTTTTTAATGTTCAGCTCAATCGGAGGGAAATGGCAGTACTTATTGCGAAAGACTCCGCGCGTCTTTAGTCTTATATCCCTGCTTATCGAATCAGTTTTATTTCCATGAATAGTCAGGTTGGCCTTTATATATTCTTCCCTGGGTTTCTCTCTGAAATAAGTCGAGAGGTCGAATCGCAGAGAGATTTCAATAAGGTTGTCATCCTCAAAAAGTCTGAAGCTTTTCAATGATGAGTCTGTAACAGCAGTCTGTGCCAGCATGGGATTGTTTCCACCGGCTGATAAAAAAACAAGAAATGTAAAAATTGAAAGCTGTAGGAGGATCTTCTTTTTCATATCAGATAAAAATATGCATTTCAAGCTGACTCAGTATACATTATCTGACTCATTTAATATAGTTGCTAGTAAATTTATTAAAAAGAATTGAAATCATTGTTGATGATGGCAACTTATTTATTTGACTTGTATTAAATACAATCGTAACTTTATCACAATGAACGGTTAACATGGCAAGTCTTATCCCTGGTTTTGAATACGACATCTTCATCAGCTACCGCCAGAAAGACAATAAATATGATGGTTGGGTAACTGAATTTGTTAGACAATCTAAAGAGGGAGCTTGAAGCTACTTTTAAGGAAGAGATAAGTGTCTATTTTGATAACAACCCGCATGACGGACTTTTAGAAACACACGACGTCGATGACTCTCTGAAAGAGAAACTAAAATGTCTTATTTTTATTCCGGTTATTTCACGAACCTATTGTGATCCTAAATCTTTTGCATGGGAGCATGAGTTTAAAGTATTTATTGAACAAGCCTCCCATGATGAGTTTGGATTAAAGATACCGTTACCAAATGGGAATGTTGCCAGCCGGGTTCTTCCTGTTCGGATCCACGAACAGGATATTTGTGATATAAAGTTGTGTGAAATGGCAATAGGAGGAGCACTTCGCGGAGTTGATTTTATTTATAGATCAGCCGGGGTCAACAGGCCATTGAGAGCCAGCGAAGATCATCCTCATGATAACCTGAATAAAATTTATTATCGCGACCAGATCAACAAAGTAGCAAATGCCATTGATGAGCTTATAGGCAGTTTAAAAAGAATCAAGAGAATTCACTGGTCAGAGAAAACTGGTCATTTGCAGAACACCCTGACCAAAATAATATAGATATTCATTCCTGAGAATAAAAGCTATAATACATCGGGAGTTCAGACAATAAGCAAAGGAAATATTCAGAAAAATGATCACAGGCTGGACGCATAAACCAGGCAATATCTGGCCCAAAAATAATATACAGGTACATTTTTTCAATTTTGTTTATTGTTTTAATGCTTCTTTTAGCATTTGGACGGAAGGAGAAGTTTAGTTTTTCAGGTGCTGGGAAATCTAAAAGAGATCTGGCTAAATCACATGTACGGAGCTGCTTTATCTTCTATCAGCAATAAAGATTATGTATCGGCAAAAGAAGAACTGGAACTTGCACTTTCAATTGACAATAAATATTCCTATGCATGGAGCTCACTGGCAGCTGTAAGCGTCAAAGAAGGCAATCTGAACAAGGCTATCGGCGAGACTATCAAAGCTGTTAGTCTCGATCAGACTAATAGTCAGGCAGCGTATAATATGGCCTACGCCCTTGACGACAAGAAAGATTATAATCAGGCAATTAAATGGTACAAGACAGCAATTAAAATTGATTCAACACTTAAGAAAGATTCGACAATTGTACCGGCATACAGTGCACTTTGCAGACTGTATAATACTATAAATCAGCCTATTGATGCAATATTAATTCTTGACAGAGTGAAAAATACATATCCAGGATCAAAATACATTTACCTGATCTACAAAAATCTTGGAAATGCATATTTACTTCAGGAACAGATCGATACATCTATAAAATACCTGGAGCTCTCCAGGAATTTAAAACAGGATGAAGCTGAGACAAATCTTTACTTGGCAAAAGCCTATGAAGCTTCCGGAAAAATAGCGCAGGAGCATTGAAATCTGGCAGAGTTACATTGATTTAGAGACTGATTCGGTAAAGATTAATGATGCAAAAAAACACTTAAAGGAAATTACGATCAAACATCTTAAGGAGATAATCAAATAACGACTGGTGACTCAGCAATTCCTGAAAAAAAAGGCGGAAGTAAGTACCCCCGCCTTATAAAATCAGTTTTAAATTCTTCTATCGTGGTTTGATAAGCATGATTTTGTTTACCTCTTTTACCATACCTGCCCTTAAGAGTACAAAATATGTACCATTAGGGGCTGCACCTCCTGAATTATTATCACCATTCCATGAGGTGGTGTAACAGCCTGATTGCATCATCTGGTCAACAAGAGTGCTTACCAACCGGCCATTTATGGTCATATACCATGAGCTGTACTTTAGTCAGCGACTTCATTATTTTCAGCTATCTCATAATTAACGGTAATAGTCTGACTAAAGGGGTTAGGATAAATTACGCCTAGCCTGGATACTGGTATCAAATCCTTAATTACTTGTTCAGTATCAGCAGGGTAAGGTTCTGCAAGAGCGGACTTTGTTCCATTCAGTTGAGTAATAATTGCATTGGCTGAATTGACCAATGCATTTCCTTGAGCTGTAGAGATTTGTTTATTCTTTATGTAAGTTTTTACTAAAGCTGTAAATGCAGTCAAGTCAACTATTGCAAGGTTTGGTCTGTTAGTGTAAATATTTCTTAATGCACTATTTAGTGTGACAATAAGAGCATATTCCGCGCAATTTTGTAATATTACCATTATTAATCATATTCTGAACGGTAATAATTAAATCCCCGATTACTTTTGATGGAGTAATTGGCCCACAACAGATTGCAACAGTAGTAATTTCTCTATTCCCCGATGTATTTGTATCAATTACATAAAGTCTGTCAGAATTTGCATTTATAACCAAACCTTCAGGAGCTTTTCCAATAGGAATCTTATTGTGCAGAATCAGGGTGAGACCTGAAACAGCAGAACCATTCGTTGTCCCGGATCCTCCTATGCCAATCTGATACACTAAAAGCTGATCATGATCAGTATCAGTCACGTAGACGAACGAGACCATCGCCACTGCCTTTCACATTTGACCCCTTGGTACCGGTACTTACATTTGCAATAACCGCTTCAGAATAGTCTCCATTTTCAGGATGTAAATTCACTACCAACAGGTTGCCTTCTTCCGTTAAAACAATAGCAAGTCCGGCATCAGGAGTAACTGTCACATCCTTTGTTTTTGTCCCGGAACTGACATTCGCAATTACACTGTTGTAATCTTTATCCTTTGGATTAGAATCTATAATTGTAAGACCAGATTCGCCTGTAACCAGAACCATTGCTCCATCAGGAGTAACAGCTACATTACCTGACTTGGAGCCGGTGCTGACATTTGCAACCACATGATCGAATCCCCCGCTGTTGGGATCTTCATCAATCATGGATACATTGCCGGAATAATAATTGGCAACATATACCCGTTTCCCGCTGGGTGTAACTACTATGCCATATGGCTCAATCCCGACAGGAATTGTACTAATAACAGTATTAAAGGTCGGACTGGTCTGTACAAGATCTATTACTGAAACAGTGTGGGAATTAAAATTTGTAACATAGGCCCTTGTTCCAAGAGGATTAATAGCGACGTTCATAGGTGTATCCCCGACAGTGATGGAAGTTGTCCGCAGAGTATTCAAATTGACAGCAGTGACTTTGCCCAGGTCGGGGTTGGTTACATACGCATAAGCGCCATCGGGTGTCACATCAGTACCATGTGTCGATTTGGTGCCGGTAGAAGTATTGGCAATTACGTTGCTGCAAGGATCCAGAGACTGCGGAATTAAATAGAAGTACATTGTGTTATCCGAGGCTGTTCCGTTAACGAATACCTGTACCGGCCCTGACATGGCTCCAAGTGGCACTTCTGTCGTCAAAGTGGTAAGTGTGGCCGTTTTAACCGGTGCAACAACGCCATTGAATGTTATTGTATTCTTAGCAGGATTCGGATCAAATCCGCTCCCTGCAATTGTAACCGCTGCGCCAACAATTCCACTGGGAGGATCCAGAAACAGGATATCTGGCACTGTAGCATTCGCAGCAGTTGTAAATGTCGTTGTTGACCCCGCAAATTTCATGACCGTTTGGGAAACATCAAGTATTCCATTCGTTAGTTTGATGGTATATGTTTGACTAAAAGCCAAATCTGTACCTGGTTTGAATATAACCCGTGAATTATCATTAAGGAACTCATACGTGCCAGTAACCGTAGTGTTGCCTAACAGTAATTTGAATGTGGTCGAATTAACAGTGAATATATTTATCGGTTCTGAAAAATCAATTACGACCGATGTTGTTACAGGTATACCGGTACTCAGGTTACCTGGTCCCAGATATGCGATTGTAGGCGCCGCCTTAGTTACAGTGGTGAAGGAGTATGATTTACTGGTTGCCAGCTGATTTCCGGAGAGATCGGTAATGCTTGTTGGTAATGTCACGGTATAACTGGTTCCCTCTTTCAGGCTTCCCGAGGGTGTATAGGTAACCGAGTTATTATCTTTGTCCCAGCTAAATGAACCCTCAATCGTCACTCCGCCGGAATTAAGTTTAAAGCCATTCTCAACTGAAGTTGTATTTATCGGTTCTGAAAAGAATACGATGATTTTAGCTGTTACAAATACTCTAATAGCGCCACTCCCCGGGATCACTTCATTTATCAGAGGAGGAACATTATCTTTTGAAACCGTTGTGAAACTCTTCGTGAATTCAGGTTGTAAAGCATTACCTCTTAAGTCTTTGACTCCACCTGTAATATGAAGAGTATATATGGTATTATATTCCAGAGCTGATTCCGGGTCAAACATGACGACATTAACGCTATCACCCAGGATTGTGAAACTTCCACCAATAGTCTTGGTCCCGGCTGTTAAATAACAGGATGCGACGGAAAGAGAAGTTTCATCAACAGGTTCAGAGAACCTTATACTAAAGTTTGACACAATATTAACCAATTGGCCTGAAACATCAGTTGCCCTGGCTTTTACAACATACGGAGGAGTAATGTCCTGGTTAGTAATAAGGTTGATACCCTTAGTTGTTGCTCCTGCCGAAACACTAACAGTAGTTTTGATATCAGTCGTTTCCTTGGATGACTCACTGCTTCCACTGTAGAATTCTCCCGGATAATCAGTATATACGGTATTAGCATATATATATGCACTTATATTACCGGGCCGGAGGTTATAACCATTAACATTCCCGTCGAGTGGTTCAATATAAATATAATATGATCCCGGGATCAATCCCGGTACAAGATAATTACCTGAGGCATCGCTGTAAGCATGTACTGAGTCCTTTGTGGCTGTATTAATAGCATATACAAGAGCACCCGCTACCGGTTGCCCTCCATAGCCATAGGTTATGTTACCGGATATAGAACCATAAGTACTGTTATATGTTGCACCCGGATAGCTATAGCTTGCCCACGATTTATCATCCTGTTCAAGTGTTCTTACTGTGATTCCTTTACCCAGTGTAAAGAACATTGTCGAACTGACTACACCGCTGTGCAACAATCCTATAATATGGCCGATCTCATGCGTTATTACACTTTGAATATCAAAATATCCTGCATTCTTGTTATTATATCCTACCCCAAGGTTGTACTTTATATCATTAACAAACTCAGGATTAACAACAATATCAGCATCTATTATCTGTGCTGCCTGCGTTGTCGGGTCTACCTTCAATGTTTTGGCTGCCACGGCAAGGACACCGTAACTGAACGGGAACTGGTCATCCTCGAACGAGACCAGGTTGACTCCGTCATTTGCATTGGCATATTTATTAGTTGTAGTGGTGGCGGCATCGGTAAACCTGATAGTAGCCGTGGAGATGCTGCCCATGTCTGCGAATGAAGCACGAACAGCATTTAGGTCGCTGCCATCTGTAATGTTTGGGACGCCATCTTTATTAAGAGTATAAACAAGCGGCCAGTTACTTGCCGCGACTTTCTGATTCTGCAAACCTCCGAGCGCTTTTGAAAACTCTGAAGTGTTCCCGAGCGGATCAGTTGCAGTAGCAGTAATTACAGTGCCTGAAGAACTTTTTATTGAAAAGGTCTGAGTAAATGAAACATTCCCGTTTGTGCCGGTTGTTACATTTGCAGAACCCAAAAAAGTCTGTCCTTCGCCATAACCGCTGTTATTTGCCAGCTTACTGGCAAAAAACTGAAGATTGCAGACTTTTGAGGCTACACTATTTAATGATCCTGTTATTGTAACTGATCCATTACTGGAAATGACCGATGCCAGAACCGGGAAGTTCTGCAGGTTGTTTGGGCCCGTATCAGGGTCACCGGTATCATTGGAAGTTACTCCATTCCCACCCAGATCAATACCAAGACCACCATTTGAGTAAATTGAATTAGAACTGATCAGGTTTCCGCTTGCAGCATTGCTCAGAATTGAAATGCCTGCTCCTTTATTACCTGATATAACATTCCCTTCACCAGTATTGGTGCCTCCGATCTTGTTGTTGGAAGCTCCGTTTGATATTTGTATACCGTCACCTCCGTTTCCTTCGGGTGATACTCCTGTAGCATCGACACCTATATAATTACCAAGAATTATATTGCCTCCGGAATTTGTAATTTGAATTCCTGCTCCTGCAAACCGATTTATGATAAGTCCTCTTACTGTACAGTTGCCACTTGTGATGGTCAGTCCATTTGATCCTGCACCTGCATTAGTTCCGTCAATCTCGATCAGTAATAATGGACTCGTAGCAGAAGCACCCGGCTGAGAATAGCCATCAATTATCACAGGATCGGTTATGGGAGGTAAGGCTGTTTGCGGTTGAATGGTAAATGGTCCGTAACCGGGTATATCAAAAGTGATAATGTCCTGTACACCAATAGTAGAATTAGCGTAATTAATTGCATATCTCAAACTTCCGATGCCGTTATCATTGACATTAGTGACAATTAATGGATTGGATGTTACAATTGTGGTTGCAGAACTCTGGCACCCATTGCTGTTAGTAACAGTCAGGGTATAAACTCCTGCCATGTCTGTTGTTGCATTAGTCGATACTACAGGACTCTGTAATGCAGAACTGAATCCATAGGGGCCAGTCCATGCATAGGTAGTCATTCCGTCAGGTCCGCCAGTCAGACTCAGTGGAGTGCCCGGGATAATAGGTCCGTTGTTGGATGCTGTTGCTGTTGGTTGTGGATTAACAGAAATTGTCCCTAGTGCTGTTACTACTCCACAGCCACCTGTAAGTGTTACTGTATAGGTAAATAGCCCTGATGTTATTGGGGTACCACTGAGTGTTACAACATTTGCTAACCAGTTACCTATTACTCCTGCAGGTAGGCCTGTTACTGTTGCACCTGTTGCTCCCGTAGTTGCATAGGTGATACCGGTGATCGCATTATTAATACACACCATCTGTGCATCGGTACCAACAGGCGAAGTCATATTCACTATATTATCTGGAGTGACAGTTACTATTGCACTGCCAGATTGTGCTTGGGTACAAGAAGAACCTGTAGCATCAAAGACACTTACCAAAGTATAATTAAAAGTTCCTGATGTCCCGGTAGGTGCAGCGACTGTAACAATGCTGCCAGATGTTGTGGTTATGGTTTGATTACTCCCTCCATTGATTTTATAGGTAAATGTATAAGGAGCTGTTCCACCGGCTCCGGTATAAGTGATATTCGGAGATGCTGCATTTTGACATATCGAAGTAGTGCCGCTTATCGTAGCTGTTATTGCCGGGCAAGACTGAGTTGTAAAACTAATATTCTGTCCATAACTAGTCCCTTTCTGATTAGTGGCATAGGCTCTCATGTAATATAGAGAATCAGGAGAGAGCCCCGTTATGGCAACGGAAAAGCTACCAGTACCATCACCAACCATTCCCATATCCATACTATATCGGTTATTAATTAGCGGATTGGAGTGTGTATCCCAACATACGCCTCTTGAAGTTATTCCATATCCACCGTTACTTGATATATTGCCACCCGCAACAGCCGCATTCTGAGTAACTGATGAAACTGCTGTAGTATTCAGGGTTGGTATCGGTAAATCCCTGAGGCACCGGATAGAATTTCCTAATCCTGCCTGCATTTGTGATAACATAGATGGTGTAAAAGCTATGTTAGTGTGAAGTGCTAAATTATTACTTTCAGTACTGATAGTAGCCGTAATTATGCTGTTGCCACTTGGGATCCACCAGCTGCCATATTCTCCAATTGTACCAAATGTTCCGTCAGTTAAACGACTTCCTGCAGGAAGAGCCGTAAAACCAGTAATATTATTATTCTGAGGGTTATTACCGACTGTGCCTCCAGTTCCATTTGCTAACCAATCTGTTTTTGAAGCCAGAGTCTTGGCTATCGGGATTTCACTATCTTTAAAATCACTACCTGATGAATAAATACTGTCAGCACCAAATGTAAGTTTTTTCCAGTCACCATATTTTGGCATTCGCCAACCAACAGGACATACACTATCAACTGCACTGAGAAATGCATATAACCTTCCAAATTTGGCTACATTAGCTTCATCACCTCCGACAGGCCATTGACCATCCTGTTCACCATAAAAAAAAGTCGTTATCCCAACTAAGCTTCCGCGAAAATATCTTGTTGTTTTAAGATTTTCTGCCATCCATTCCTGAGAGCCAATAGTAACAGTCGTGTAGTAATTTCCATCAAAGTCAGACGGCAAAGCCGGTGGATCAAACCAGAAATTCATCAAGTTATCTCCCGGAGCAAATGTTATGGTTTTAGTTATCGTATTGCCATTGTAAGTTGCAGCTAAAGTATTTGTTCCAGATGCAACTCCAAAAGAATAATTACCTGTGGCGTCTGTAAGACCCGCTAAATCACCACCAATTGTTATCGGCACATTTTGCAATGGAGTACCATCCCAGCCTGATTTAACAACTCCTCTTATTGTACTTTGGGAGAACAAGGTCGCCGAAAATGCAATAATCAGAGCAGTCGTTGTTATTGAATTGAGTATAAATTTTTTCATGACATCTTTCATTTTAAAGGTTTTTGCTTCTTAAATATTTCACTGATTAGTTTTTCACATAAGCTTTAACCTTTGCGATAAAATCCTCAAGCTTCTGCCTTTCAGGTTTCCTTGTCGTACTTATTCCCTGGTTCTGTGCACATCAGTCTCTGTCCCAAGCCCTGTTCCAATAATCATCTTTTTACCTGTTTTCTTGTCTTTATCAATCTTCATCTTGCCCTGGTAAGCTCCTGTCACAAGGTTCTTTCCGGCAGGATTTGTCCGGACAAATGCCATTACCTCTTCTCCCTCAGTAAAAACCGGCATATCAGACACTTCGTAAATGATATCCCCCACCTGTCCTCCGGGAACTGCAATGATTGCGTGAAGAGCCCAGGTTGCCTTTTAAATATTCCTCAGGTGCAACCGTTACGTAGGTGTATATTATCCTGTGGTTTTCATCCCAGTCACAGCTCTTTTTTGAACATTTACCGTAAAATACCGCAGTGGATGCCGTTGTCAGATCCTGAGCTGACATCTCTTTTACCTGTGCGTTGCTCTCCGAAATTGAAAAAACAGAAAAGCAAATGACAGGCAAAATGTGAGTCTGATAATTTTTTTCAGGTTTTTCATTTTCTAATATTTTAGATTTTTATAAGTATCAGTTAGTAAAAGTAATCAAGTTGTATGGTTGCAGGTTGCAGGTTGAATGCCTCACTTCGGTACGGATATCGCTTAAGTTCGTCGGTAAATGAAAGCTTCGGATGCTAAAAGATATTAGATGTCAAGGTTCATGGAGCTGAATTCTTACCTCCAGTCTCCAATAATCACGAACGGAGCCCAGTAAAAAGGATGGGCAAATTTTTCATTTCCCAGCATAGAGAGCTGAGCATTACGCAAGGCTTCGGTTTTACTTAGTTTCTCTTTTACCAGATTCCTGTAAAACTCTCCCATAAGAGTGGCTGTCGAAACATCAGATACACTCCATAAACTTACCATAACAGTAGGTGTGCCGGCATACATAAAAGCCCTCGTCAGACCAACCATCCCTTCTCCCCGTATCAATTTCCCCAGACCGGTCTGACAGGCTGATAATACAACCAGGTCAGCATTCAGGTCAAGATTAAATATTTCTTTTGCCTGAAGAAATCCATCTTCTTCAGAATTAGTTTCTTTTGTAAGTACAAGACTGCTGAAATCGGGTTTTGCTTCATCAATAAATCCATGAGTGGCAAAATGTATGTAATTGAATTTCTTCAACTCACCCTCACGTTTCACATTTTCCTCTGTTGCATTATTCCTAAGGTAGATTTCAGCATTCCCTTTCTTAAAAAATGTTGCAATATTTTCAATCTCTTTACCGCTATATTCTAGTCTTTTATATCTGTTTACCGATGAATGTGATGTGTCATTTGCATTCTCATAAACAGGATCACCAAAAGCAATAAGCTTTTTATTGTCTGGATCTGTTTTGTTTTCTTCTTTTGTTCTTAAGAAGATCTCTTTAAAACACTCGCTGATTGTGCATAGCTTACAGGATATTTTTTGACCAGGAAAGGAAGATTTCCATAGGAAGAGCTGGAGCCAATTCCTTTATTGTCAGTTAATAATACCTCAAATGGCAAATAATTTAATATACCATCCGGAATGATTATCAGTTTGCTCTTTTTAGTAAAATAAGGTTCAGCAGGTTGTAACAAAACCTGGTACAATGAATATCCCCCTTTGGTAAAAAAGTCATAATTCGACTGATCGGGCTTCAACAATGCAAATCTTATAGATTCAATCTGCTCCTGAAGCGCTTTTCGGCCTGGCAGTTTAAACAGCTTGTGACCCGATCGTGTTATTTCCCATAAACACGAGCTGCTATCGCCTACCATATATTCAAGAATCACAGTGTTCCTGTCAGGACAAATCAATTCTGCCTCATCAAGTGAAACAGGTTGAGTATTACGAAATATATCATGTCTGTATCTGAACTTCTATCCCCTTTATTTCCTGCTTTGCCTTTTGATTCTGCCAGGAGATCCAATAAAACACGTGATTTGCTTTGCTCGGCGTATCCGAAAGCAAGCTTTGTCGTATCCTCTGTTACTTTCTTTTTCATGAAACATTTCCAGCATGTTGATAATATCCTCAAAGGCAAAACGTTCACTGGCCATATAGCTGGCTTGCAATTCGTTGTCTTTAAGAGTATTGCGCATATTCTCAATGATTTTTAATGCAGAATCATTTAATTGAACAACCTTATCATAATCTCCCCTGATCTTATAAGTTTCAGCCATGCCGGCAAATATCTTCCATATCAGGTCAGGACTGTTTATTGAACGGGCGATCTTAAAAGCCGATTCATAGTTGGGTCCCGCAGCCTCAGTGTATCCCGAGCATTGTCTGATCATTTGCCAGATTTAAAAGAAAATTTACTTCCTGATCTTTCTCATTAAGCTCGCGACTTAACTGAAGTCCTTTCTCATGATAATCCTCTGCTTTAATATACTCTTTCCTGTCAAAAAAAATGGTGCCCATGTTGTTCATAATTGCAAGGACCATATCCGGATTATCATGCTTCTGGTATATTTTAAGTGAATTGGTAAAGTAATCCAATGCTTTCTCGATCCTGCCTGCTCCCTGCAGCGCGACACCAAAATTATTATACACCCCTGCGAGGCCAACGGAATCATTTTCCTCTTTCATTATTTTTGCTGATTCAGTCAGCTTCTCAACAGCAGCACTATAATTACCAAGCCGTGAATAAACAAATCCTATATGGCTAAGCGCCTCCCCGGTATTAAATCGATTTTCTATTTCTGTATCTAATTGAAGCGCTGTATCCAGCTTTGCCAGTGCTTCAGTATATTTTCCTTCTTTTGTCAGTAAATCACCTAATGCCAGATAAGCTGATCCTTTATAAGTGCGTGTGGTGCGCCATCCTGTAAGATCGCCAATTTCTTTCCGTATTGTTTCGGCTTTGTTAAACCAGAAAATTGCCTGTGTAAAGTCTTCAAAATATTTTAGGTATTCTAAACCAAGACTATTAAGAGTGTTTCCAATTAATTGCCTGTCATCGACCTTTTCTCTTTTCTTCAAAGCCTCCTGGTAATATGACAACGATTTCTGATAATCCTGATCAAAATATACTGCTCCAAAACCGCCTAAAACTTCTGCTTCTCCCCTTTCATCCTGAATCTTCTTATAAATATCCAATGCCTTTTGCAGATTCTCGATTGCCTTTTCAGAGGCTCTTTTCCCAGCCGAAACTGTGTTCCAAGAGCATATAGACTATCCGCAATTAACTTTTCAACTTTTTGCTCTTTCGACCACGATGTTAAATAGTCAACAGCTATCGAAAGGTTTTTTTCTCCAAAAATATTTTCAAAACTTGCCGATACCTTTTCTGCTAGTGCCTTTGTACATGATCAGATTCTGTTGTCTTTCCTTTTAACTCCCTACTGATGCTTTCTTTAATAAGATCATTAACGAATGGCTTAACAAACAAGCCTGTGACTCCTTAATCAGAGAATCAGCAAGCAGATACTATTGTTTTGAATGATATGCATTGCTCAGCTCCCTTGAAAATTCTGACTGGGTGAGCTGTTGTGATTGAGCAGATGCCGTTACTGGAGTTGAGAGGAGAAGAAAGATAAAGAATGACAGCAATGGAAATTATTCCATTAGATTTTTTTCTAGTAATTCTTTTTGCCATGACTGTTGTTTTAAATCATCGACAGTCGGACGACAGAAAAGTTAAATTGATAATACTTCAAAAAATTATTTTTCTTTTTCTTTTGCCAGTATCAATGCCTTTTGAAGTTCATCAATAGCTTTATCCTTATCTCCTACTTTCGAATAAAGTGAACCCAAAAGTTCATGCGGCAGGGCGGAATCGGTGTTCAATTTGGCAATAGTCTGGAATTCAGCTATAGCATCCTGCAGTAATCCCTTATTTATATAATATGCACCAAGTACTGGAATGCAGGCTGCTGCTTTCCGGATCATTTTTGAAATATTCCTGATCGCATTTTCATTCTGCTTCCACCTCTTTGGATTTTTCGAGAGAAAGAACTGAGAATTTATGATTCAGATGATTTATCAGTATCAATAAGATATTCTCCCTCAACATTCCAGAAATATGATTCTCCAAATTCCAGTCCTTTTTCATTTTCAGGATAATTCATTGCATTTTCTGAAATTTTTTTACTCCATACCAAATCCCTTGCTATTGTATAGATTAACAGTATAGTTATCATATGATTTTTTTGTGATCCATGAAAATGATGGACGATCAGTTTTAATTAAGTGTTATCGGGAGATGTCAGCTCGATTGCCTTGTCCATTGCTGCTGATCTAAACCGGCCAGTGCGCCTGCATCATTTTTGTCCTCTCTGCTTGGGAATTAATCAGACAAGATCAATCATCGCCGCCGATGATAGATTCCTGACATTTCCTATTGTTTCAGTTGATGGGTGAGTCATTTCCCGGAGATTCTAATGGTGCTGTTTGGTCCAAGACTGATCAGATTGCTGTTTGAAAAGAGCAATTTCACCTCAGATTTATCTGTTGTTTTGATCTCATCACCCTGGAATAACTGAGTTCCCCAGGAAGCCTTTGTAAATTCACTCCTGTCGGCTTTTCTTAAAAAAGCTTCACCATTTATTTCAGTAATTACGGCAATACATTGTGATGCTGGTTGCGCCAATGAAAATCTCACACCCGGAAGCATAAAGACTAAGAAAGATATGATCAGGGCTTTTTTACCGGTAATTATAGCTCCCATAAATCAGAATTTTAAGGCATTTCATAATATAATTTAAGAGAACGAATCAGGAAGTAAGTGTTATAATATGTTTAAACAAATTCTAATTATGCGTACTATTAAAATTAGGATATTATACCTGATAAAATATTGTAATTTTAGATGAAAGAATTACAATTTTCTAACGATTTCTTACAATTTTTATCAATATCTGATTTCTATCAAAATATTATCGGTCAGTGAGAATCTTGATAAGTTATAAATCGATTTCTTACTGCAAAATTATTAAAGGATTAAACAGAAGTCAAATTTATTTTATGAATCAGCCGGATTCCAGGATGAATTATTCCCTTAACATAATGATTCCTCAATTCAGTATTTGTCAACATTACTGTTCTTCTTTTGTTCTGCTTATAATTCCATTCACATTTAGATCTCGTGAGCTCATAAAGAGCTGACAGATTTAAATTTGGTTAGTGTTTCTCTCTTTCGTAAATTTATCACTATGAACGGTTAACATGGCGAGTCTAATTCCGGATTTTGAATATGACATCTTCATCAGCTATCGCCAGAAAGATAATAAAGGCGACAGGTGGGTCAGTGAATTTGTTGAATCTCTAAAGACTGAACTCGAATCAACTTTTAAGGAAGAGGTATCAGTGTTTATTTCGATATCAACCCACATGATGGACTTATTAGAGACGCATGATGTTGATGCCTCCCTGAAGAGCAAACTTAAGTGTCTTGTCTTTATCCCTGTTATTTCAAGAACATATTGTGATCCAAAATCATTTGCCTGGGAACATGAATTTAAAGCATTTGTCGAACAGGCCTCCAAGGATCAGTATGGACTTAAAAGTAACGCTCCCAAACGGAAATGTCGCGAGCAGGGTTCTTCCAGTTCGCATTCACGACCTGGATATAACCGATATTAAACTGTGTGAATCTGTTCTTGGAGGGATGCTGAGGGGTGTTGATTTTGTTTATAAATCTACGGGCGTTAACAGGCCGCTTAGGCCAATGAGGATCATCCGCATGACAATCTCAATAAAACCTATTATCGTGATCAGATAAACAAAGTTGCCAATTCCATAAAAGATATTATTCAGGGTCTGCTCAGCTTCGAACAGGCTGTGACAACTGCGCCAGACAAAAAAGAAAGAGCTATAGTTTACAATAGGGGCAGAAAGTTCTTTAGCAAACCCATTCTCAGAGGAATCCTCCTCTTGTCATTTGTATTTATCTGTTTTTCTGTAATTTACATTTATACCCGCCTCCGGCAGCATAATATTAACGAGAAGACCATTGCCATCATTCCAATGACAAATCCGCAGAATGATCCGGAGCTTAGAAAATATGCCCTTGGTTCAGTGGATGCTATAACTTCCAAGCTGCAGGAAATAAGTAGTTTAACTGTAAGGTCCGGACTATCATCTCTTAAATACCTGGATACCAAGAAATCCGCGGCTGAACTGGGTAAGGAACTTAAGTGCAACTATCTGGTAATAATTAACATTAGCAGACTAACCAATAATATGACAATGTGGGTAGGGCTGACCAAAACAAAAAACAACAGGCAGTTATGGGCAAGACCATTTGATGTAAATGAGAATCAGCTTATGCCCCTTTTTAGTGAAATAGTCCAGACAATGGCAGGGAAATTAGATGTAGTATTAAATAATCAGGAAATTATCAATATAGAAAAAGATCTTACGCAGAAGCCCGATGCCTATTTGAACTATCTGATGGCGAGTGCCGGGCTTATCTCAGCAATGGGAAATATATTTCCCGATTCAACCAATTTCAGATCGGTAATAAACTATTATGATAAGGCTATTGAAAGTGATCCTGACTTTGCCATGGCTTATGCTAGAAGGGCCATTGCTCTTTCATGGGGCTTTCATTCGAACGAACTCGATTCAACGAGTATTGAAAAATGCTGGTCCGATATAAGAAATGCCTCCAGAATCAATAAGAACCTGACTGCGATCCTGATAGCACAGGGATTCTATTATTATTATTGCAAGAAAGATTATACAAATGCATTGATAAATTTTAACAATGCCTCACTTGCAGATCCTGAAAATTATCGACCATTTTTCTATATGGCAATGGTTTACAGGGCTATGGGTAACTGGCAGATAGTACATTCATTTCTTAACAGGGTGATTAAGATAGAGCCTCAGCCGGAGGACGAACTGGTCTTAACGAATATTGGATTATCCTTTGATTATTTTCATAATTTTGATTCTGCCCTGATGTACCATGAAAAGGCCATAAATGTTAATCCCAAATTCGAGGCTGCATATCTGAATAAATTCAATACTCTGCTTCTAAAATATGGCAGTACTGATAAAGCTCATTCTTGGCTCGATTTAATAAATCAGCAATTCCATGAAGTACCGCTGGAATACAGGATTTTTCTGGATATTTATGACGGAAGATACCTTGATGCCATTACAAAAACAAAAAATGCGAGACCTGATGATTTTACTCTTAAGGGTGACCGTTTTCTGAATCTGGCAAAAATCAGCAGCCTGATTAAAGATGATAAGAATGCAGTAAGTTATTATGATTCACTTATTACAGAATTAAATCAGTCACTTAAAACTGATCCAAACAATGCTGGTATGCATGGTTATCTGGGCCTTGCATTCGCTGGAATAGGGGAAAAAAATGAAGCAGAGCTGGAAGGTAATAAAGCTGTGCAGCTTGGAGAAACAAAACAGAACCAAATGGTTCAAATTGATATGATTCTTAACCTGGCTCAGATTTATACCAAACTTGGTTTGTTTGATGAAGCAATCAAAAATATTGAATATGCACTTAAGAATCCTTCTCTTTTTTCAACGAAGATGCTTAAGCTCGACCCGGTCTGGAGGCCCCTGATGGATCGTAAGGAATTAAAAACATTATTATCAAAATATGACAAAAGATAATTAATCATAAATAATTAGCCAGTTAAAAATATATATGAAAATCAGCCAATGACCCTTTTAATTGAAATTGTGCATACAAAACCGGAAAATCCTATATAGTATTCACTAATCAAGAAATTATTAACATGCAAACAGATCTGATCAAAAATCCCGATTCGTATCTGAATTATTTCAGGGCAAATGCAGGGCTTCTCTCTGCAATGGGAAATAAATTCCCTGACCCTACCAATTTCAGATCGGTAATAGACCTTTATGACAAGGCTATCGAAAAGGACTCTGCTTTTGCCATGGCTTTTGCAAGAAGGGCCATAGCTCTTTCCTGGGGAATTCATTCAGGAGAAATCGATGCATCTAATTGTGATAAATGCTTGTCTGATATTAAGATTGCATCAAAGATCGATCCAGCCTCCCTGAAGTGGATATGGCATGGGGATTCTATTATTATTACTGCATGAAAGAATATGGAAATGCAATAGACAGCTTCAAAAATGCATCTCTGAAAGATCCTGAAAATTATAAGCCATTATTTTATATGGCTATGGTTCAAAGGATTTTGGGAAAGTGGAGCGAAGTAAGTAATTTGCTGGACAGCGTGAAAGACACATGGGATCCTCTTGTACTGACGAATATTGGATTAAGTTACGATTATATGCATAAGTATGATCTTGCCCTGGCTTACCATCAAAAAGCAATAGATGTTAAACCTGACTGGCCAGCTGCTTATCTAAATAAAATAGGTTCTCTTTGTTTAAAAAATGGCGATACTTCTGATGCTCATTCTACACTTGACTTTGTAACCCGGAATTTCCCTGAAAAACAGGAAGAATTAAGGATTATACTCGACATATATGATCGTAATTATGAGAATGCGTTAACTAAAGCAGCAAATGCATCCCCATCGGATTTTAATATTACAGGTGCCCGTTTAATGTATCTGGCTAATATTAGCGCTTTTATGGGGAGAAATGAGGATGCCAGTAAATATTATGATCAACTGCTTAAGGAATTAAACCAGCAGCTAAACTGTTATCCCGATAATGCTTATATCCATAGTTTTTTGGGATTGGCATATGCAGGAAGAGGTAATAGTGCAGATGCAATATCGAAAGGTGAAACCGCTGTAAAAATTGCGTCAGACAACTATCTGCTTGCGAGTGAGATGAGAATTAACCTGGCTCAGATTTATATAAAGCTTGGTAGGTTAGATGATGCACGTCTTATTATTGATGATTATTTAAATAATCCGTCTTTGCTTTCAGTTAAAATGTTACAACTCGACCCGGTGTGGGAGCCTTTGAAATATTAATGCGTAGCAATCCCCGGAATTAATTGTTAAACCTGTAAAATTAAAATAATGGCAACCAAAGAAGCAGTACCAGGCATTCAACCGGTTCGACCTCTCGATCCGGCATGGCGAGTTAAATTCAAGTCGCTAAAAGAATTAAGCAATGAAAAAAGATTGACCAGGTCATCGGCAAATTCTTCATCATCGCTTCGAAAACATTCTAAAGGAAACTCCATACAGTAGTGTACCTGAATAAATAACAGATCAGCAAAAAGTAATTGCATTCATATTATATAAGAATGTTTTCATTCTCTAACCTTAAATAATGATAAAGGATACTATCGTTTTTGTTGCAATTACAGATTATGACAATCTTGGCGTTGGTTATATGGCGGCAATATTGTCTGAAGCAGGATATAAAACAAAAATTATTGACTTCAGGGTCAGAAAGTCAGATCTTGTGAAAATCCTGAAAAAACTTGATCCTTTGCTGATAGGGTTTTCAATAATTTTTCTTAACCATATAAACAGGTTCATTGGCCTGATAAAATACCTGCGCGATAAGGAGATTAATTGCCATTTCACTGCAGGGGGCCATTATGCAAGTCTCAGATATGAAAAGCTTTTTCAAATTATTCCCCAGCTTGATTCAATCGTAAGGTTTGAGGGTGAATATCCCGTTCTTGAGCTTGCAAATTGTATATCCCGTAATAAAGATTGGAGAGAAATAAGGAGTCTGGCATTCAAAAACAACGATAAAATATCAGCAAACACAATCAGGTTGCCGGAAACAGATCTTGATAAATTTCCATATCCGTCAAGATCGCCGCTGAATGAATATGCTTTCGGAAAGAAATTTACTGCAATTCTTGCCGGCAGAGGATGTGTACATAATTGTTCCTTCTGCAATACAAGGGAATTTTATCGCCAGGCAAAAAGTCCCTTAAAGCGCATCAGAAAACCTGAAATGGTAGCAGCAGAAATGAATGTTCTTTTTAAAAAGGAAGGATGTTCTGTATTTATTTTTCATGATGACGATTTCCCGGTTAAATCATTAAAGACTGCAGACTGGGTGCTAAAATTTTGCAGTGAACTGGAAAGAACCGGGTTGAGTAATAATATTCTCTGGAAAATAAATTGCAGGCCTGATGATATAGAGGAAGAAAGTTTCTCCATAATGAAAAAAGATGGTTTGTTTCTTATTTTTCTCGGATTGGAAGATGGTACAAATAATGGCCTTAGAAAATTGAACAAACAAATGGACGCTGCAGATAATATAAGAGGCATAGAAATTCTCAAAAAACTGAATATTGGTTTTGATTATGGGTTCATGCTTTTCCAGCCGTCAACCACTTTCAGATCATTATATGCAAATCTTGAATTCCTACTTCTTATTTGTGGCGACGGCTATACCCCTGCAACTTTCCTTAAGCTTGTCCCCTTGTATGACACAAGGGTAGAAAATGAATTGAGGGAAGAAGGGAGGCTTATCGAGTCGAACGGTAACACGGATTATGAATTCACTGAAGAACCGATGAACAGATATTATTATTTTACAATGGATTGTTTTTCAGAATGGCAAAGATCGCCTGATGGGGTCGAAAATATTTCAAAATGGGCCAGAAATTACTGCTCGGTTTATATGCATTATTATAATGATAATCAGGTGGGTAGTAAATACTGCAAAAAAATCACTAATGTGATCCGTGAGGGCAACTTATTCCTTCTTGAATGTATGAAGCAACTGGCAGATATTTTTGAGTCAGATTCTGATAAAACAAAAGAACAATTGTTGTCTGACTTTAAGCGAAGGATTAAATCAAAACATAATTATTATAAGAAAGAAATTATAAATACAATGGCTAAATTAGTAAGCCTGGTTGAAGCCCGGGCTCTATAATCTATTTCCTATGCTATGAAAGTTGCAGATGCTAAAGGGAGGGTAGCTGAATCAGTTTCTGTTACACTTGACAAAATGGCCTGAGCAATGAACCGTCTGTCTAAACTGCTGATAATTCTGGCTGCAATTCTGGTATTTTCTGCCTGCTCAAAAAATAAGGGAAAATCATCGGTATTAAAATTTATGAATATGAGGGCGATTTCTTTGATCTGACCGCAAAGTGGAAAGCAATGGGCATTAATACTGCTTTCATAAGTACCAGTCTTGCTGCCAATGATACTTTTCGGAAAGCACTGAAAAAGCAAAAGATCGGTGCGTATATTATCTTCCCTGTTTTTCAAAATCCGGAGATCCTTAAGCAGGACAGCAGCCTATATGCAATAACAAGCAGGGGCCTGAAGGCCAGAAACGACTGGGTGGAATTTGTTTGTCCTTCAAGAAAAGTGTATCGCAATGCAAAAACGGAAGAGCTTACAGCTTTGATCCAACAACTTGATCCCGATGGGATAAGCATCGATTTCATCCGGCAGTTCGTATTCTGGGAGATGGTCTATCCCGATCGTAAACCTGAAAGCATTGATATGGCATGTTTCTGTGACAGCTGTCTTGCCGGATTTTCGAAGCAGCAAGGGATCTCCATACCGGATACCTGCAAAACTACTCCGCAAAAAGCGGATTTTATTCTGACTAACTTATCAGATGAATGGAATGATTTCAGGTGTGATCTGATTGCCAGTATGGTGAAGGAACTGACATCAGCTGCCAGGCATATAAAGCCGGGGCTGAAAATTAATATTCATGTAATTCCCTGGCGGGAGGAGGATTTTGACGGAGCCAATATCCGGGTAGCTTCCCAGGATTTAAGTAAGCTTTCGGCCTTTGCAGACTATATTTCACCGATGTGTTATTCCCAGATGCTCAAAAGAGACCCTGTCTGGATTACCGATGTGGTGAACGACATGAACAGGCATGCCTCCGGAAAGATATTACCGAGTATCCAGGTCTATCCTTACTATATCGATCGGAAATTTACAGCTGATGATTTTAAAGAATGCGTAGAAGCAGCCCTGAAAACTCCTTCACGCGGTGTGGTATTCTTTTCATGGCCGCTGTTTGAGAAGGATTCTTCAAGAATTGAGGTTGTCAGAAAGCTGGTGAAGATGCAATAGGAAATATTCAATTATCTTTGAAAATGTTCCATTAAATTCAAATTGCCTGATGCTTAACGTACTCAAACACCCTCTGCTGACACATAAACTTACCCTCTTACGCCGTAAGGAAACAGATACTAAAGAATTTCGCGAGACTCTCGAGGAAATTGCCGGACTGATGGCATACGAAATTACACGTGATCTCCCGGTAAGGGATATTACAATTGAAACACCTATCGGAAAATGCAACACCCAGGAACTGGCAATGGATGTTGTTCTGGTACCGATTCTAAGGGCAGGACTGGGAATGGTCGATGGTATATCAAACCTGATACCCACTGCAAGAATCGGACATATTGGTATGTACCGCGATCATGTCACACTTAAACCTATGACATATTATTCCAAATTCCCTGATAATCTTCCAGATGCAGTTGTAATGGTGCTCGATCCTATGCTTGCAACCGGAGGAAGTTCAACTGATGCAATTCAGGTGATTAAAAACCACGGGGCAAAAACCATTAAAGCTTGTTTGTATTGTTGGTGCTCCCCAGGGTGTTGAACGGATAATGAAAGATCATCCTGACGTTCAGATCTATCTTGCCGGACTTGATGAAAAGCTTAATGAGAATGGATATATTGTTCCGGGACTTGGCGATGCCGGCGACAGATTGTTCGGGACCAAATAAATGATTGGCTATTTCAGTTTGTCGAGAGAATAACCAACATACACATCATTCAGCTCGACAGAGTCCGGATGCTTTAATATCATTCTGACCTTCGGTAAGAATATATTTTAAGAATTCAACGACTAGCCGGATCAGATGGTTTCCCAAGAGAACCAAAGGTAAGTTCACGGCAAAGATTCTTTAGGGTAAATTCCAAGCCATAATCCACGGTGGGCCTTGTCAAGATTACTGAAGGGTATCTCTTTTCTCGTCAATTTTATTATCATAATCAAGATCTGCAGGAATGATCTGAATATCCTTTAGTCTGATTGCCTGTCGCTAGGATCAAAAGCATAGGAGAAATTACAGAAACCTATTGCAAGTCGGATTATCCTGAATATTTTTAATCATTTCACATCACCGGTCACTCCTGTCCCTTTAAGATCGGTGGATTCTTTATTGAGAAATCCTGCAAAAACATCTGATGCTCCCGATTCATCTTCCTTATAAAAACCAGTACTTTTTCTTTGCCTACTGTGTCAAGCAACTCTCCCCATGTCAACTGGTTTATCGCTTGTGAATACTTTCAGAAACTTCTCAGGACTCAAACCCTGCTACAAAATTCTCTTCAGATATGGATTCTTCTGGTTCACAATTGGCGGCAACCCCATCTTTTGCTACCGGTATGGTCCAGATACCTTCTACCGAGTTCGCTATCAGTCAGCGGACGTGATATCATTGCCAGTTGAGCTCTTTTTTGATCTCAGATCTTCAAGTCCCTGACCGGTTCCTCCGTGCTAACAGATAATTTTTACAGCAGGGATGCAGCTTCATAAAATCATCACTCCATTTCTTGACCAGATGGATAAAGAGCATATGCTCCACTGATATTTAATATTCCGGAAATTTTAGTTTTTGATTCTGATGGGAATTTCTCAGTAGCTGATTTGTACTGATTTCCTTTGTTTGCATCCCAATAATAAAACACAGACACAAGCAATTATATAGTGGATTTTAGTTTAAGCTCATTTTTTTTTAAAGTTACAAAAAATCCGAACATTGAACAATATGAATTTGTTAGGAATTGTAAGTGTTTCTTAAACAATTCCTATCCTAAAAAAAATTAAAATTTCGCCAGATATTTTTAGATGCTACAATGATCCTGTTATAGAAGTAAAAAATGTCTGGAAATCTTTCAAAACGGTCCAGGCTGTAAAAGGTATTGATCTTAATATACCTAAAGGTCAGTTTGTTGCACTTCTTGGTCCAAATGGAGCCGGGAAAACCACTCTTGTCGAGATGATTGAAGGCATTCAAAAACCCGATAAAGGAGAAATAACCATAATGGGGAAAAAGTGGAAAGGAAATGAAGATGAACTTCACAAAATCATCGGACTTTCTCTTCAGGAAACAAGGTTTATTGATAAGCTCCGGGTTTCGGAAACATTGCTGCTTTTTGCAGGATTTTTTAATCTGGGAAAGGAACGGGTTAATGAGATTATTGATATTGTCGGTCTTGAAGAAAAACAGAAAATCTTATGTAGTGAATCTTTCAGGCGGACAAAGACAGAGACTGGCAATTGGAATTGCCCTGATAAACAATCCGGCAATTCTTCTTCTTGATGAACCGACAACCGGTCTTGATCCAAATGCAAGACGTGAAATATGGGAAATCTTAAGACACTTAAAGTCAGAATCTAAAACTTCAATGATCCTTACCACTCATTATATGGAGGAGGCGGAGAACCTTTGCGACTATATAGTAATAATGGATAACGGGGTAATCTTAAAAGAAGGCACTCTGCAACAGTTGCTTGAAGATGATACAGATGAAAAAGTTGTTGAATTCACTGCTGAAAGAGCTCTTCTACATGAGGATATATATTCATCTGATTTGCCATTTGAAATTCATCCGGGAGAAACAAATGAAAAAGGATTTGTTACTCTTACCAATTTTGAAACGGAACTTCCTGCTTTTATGACATTCATGAAATCGAAGAATATAACTCTTAAACATATGGAGTGCCGACGTAAAACTCTTGATGATCTGTTTGTTTCACTAACCGGAAGGAAGATAAATGAATAGATGTGATCAGATTTAAACAGTTATGGCAGCTTATATCTGCTCTTTTCCGTGAAATAATCAGGGAACCCGGAGTTCTTTTCTGGGGAATACTTTTCCCTATTCTGATGTCACTTGGACTCGGTCTTGCCTTTACAAAAAAAACTGATGTTATTCGAAAAGTTGCATAATAAATATATCTGAAAGTTCACCAGGCATCACGAAAATTCAGCTGTTGACAGTTTCCTGCAAAAAAATTGTGAAAAAAATTCCTCGGAAGAACCAGATACCTGGCAATGGAAATATACAATAAAGGATGAAAAACTGGGAAATTCGATTTTCCTGTTCTATAATATGAAATGGGATGAAGCAGTCAGATTGCTTAAAAGAGGAACTATTAATGTGCTTCTTGTTGGAATAAATGATTCGGTTGAATATCATTTCGATCCGATGAATCCCGATGCCCAGCTGACTTATCTCAAACTGAGTACGTTATTGGGAAAGGGTCAGTTAAACCTGTCGGAAACAACTCAGAAATCAAACCACTGACAGTTACCGGAACACGATATATCGATTTTCTTGTCCCGGACTTATAACTATGGGTGTCATGATGTCGAGCATGTGGGGTATAAGTTATGGAATAATTGAAAAAAGATCAAAAAAGCTTTTGAGAAGACTTGTTGCCACACCAATGAAAAAATCTCATTTCCTTATTGCTCTTATTACTGTAAGGATCACAATGAATTTTATTGAATCGCTGGTTCTGTTTCTTTTTGCTCTTTTTGCATTCAAAATGACAATCCAGGGAAATATCTCAGCACTTATTTTAATCTTTCTTGCAGGAAATATTGCTTTTGCAGGATTGCAGTATTTGTTTCATCACATACTTCAAATACTGAAGTGGGAAATGGTCTGATCAATTTTGTTGTATTTCCGATGATGATTCTTTCGGGAATTTTCTTCAGCTATCAGAATTTCCCCGACTGGAGTCTTCCTGTTATCAGAAAACTGCCTCTGACAATGCTGACCGATGGAATAAGAAGCATCTTCAATGAAGGTGCCGGTTATCATGAAGTAGCATTGCCAATTCTGATCCTCTTACAATCGGGATCTCTTTTTCTCCGTAGGATTAAAAATATTCAAGTGGCATTGAGAAAGACCTTTAAATCCATAGCATCGAACCTCTTGGAGTTGAATATATTGAAATAGCATCGAATTATTGTACCATACAGAGGTAAAGTATTGAATTCACAAACTGACACATTCCGCTCTTTTAGGAGAAACTTCAGTATTCTTCACTTCTAAGCTTGTTCATCTTATGCCCAAATCCCTCAATTGCCTGTTTCCGGTAGGCAGTGGATCTTGACTTTCTCTAATAAAGCCCCCCATTTGGTGGGTTGTGCGGTTGAAATTCTATCAACTAGTTAAGAAGTAAATTTCTCCATAAGTCAATTTTTTATATCTTTAATGCAACGAATTACTTTTCTTCCTGTCTTTATCAGGATTGGAATTCAAAAAAACTAAAATAAGAGAAGTATGAAAAGCCTTAGATCGTTAACAATTGCCATCTATCATCCTTGGCATCTCAGCATTCAGATCATGGCACAATACTGGAAAACAGTGGAAGGTCATGGAAACGTTGTCACAAAAGAAAGAAAAACTGATTCTTTCACCGGATTAAAAGTAAGTTCGGGAATTGATGTTTATCTGAAACAGGGCAATAATGAAACAGTTACCGTTGAAGCTGATGAGAATCTTCATGAATATATTCTCACGGAAGTAAGAAATGGAGTGCTGAATGTTTACAGCGAATATAATATACGCGATGCAGACAGAAAGAGAGTCTATGTAACCATGAAAGAAGTGAATTCGATCAGGACAACAAGTGCAGGTGATGTATTTGGCGAGAGTCCGATAAACAGCGATAAACTCGAATTATCGGCAAGCAGTGCAGGAGATATTAAGCTTGAAGTAAATGCAAAAAATATGGATATTGATATCAGCAGTTCAGGTGATATAACACTCACAGGTGAGACTGACATGCTAAGAGCCGATCTGAGCAGTGCAGGTGATCTGAATGCTTATGATCTGAAATCAAGGGAAGCAGATATTTCTGTTTCGAGTGCAGGTGATGCTGATGTTAATGTTTCTGAAAGAATTACAGCAAGAGCTTCCAGTGCCGGAGATATTAATTATAAAGGTGATCCGAAATATGTCGATGCTCATTCATCAAGTGCTGGTGGTATTCATAAAAGATAACTTCAAATCCTATATATTTCCAATCATTATTAAAAGCCGCCGGATTTATTCCGACGGCTTTTTTCTTAACTTTGTAGCAATAAATGTTAAAATGATAAGAAAATGAAGGAAAATTTAAGTATCAATCTGAAAAACACTCAGCAAGTTTATCTCATTTGAAGAAGTTATTGCCCATGCACAACAATCTGTAAGACATCTCGATACTCTCAATGCCGGAACCGGTCCCGGAAATGATTTTCTGGGCTGGCTTTCACTTCCGATGACATACTTCCCTCAGCTTGAAAAAATAGAAAAAACTGCAAAACATTTAAGATCAGTTTCTGATACTACAGTTGTAATCGGAATCGGTGGATCATATCTTGGAGCAAGGGCTGTAATCGAAGCTCTGTCGCATTCCTTTTCCACCCTTCTGAAGAATAAGCACCATGATGTGATTTTTGCTGGTCAGAATATCAGCGAGGATTATCTCGCGGAACTTATTGAATTACTTGACGGAAGAAATTATTCAATAGTTGTGATCTCAAAATCAGGAACAACCACGGAACCAGCCATTGCATTCAGAATTCTTAAGGATCATCTGGAGAAAAAAGTCGGGAAACCAGCTGCAGCTGAAAGAATCATCGCAATTACAGATGCAAAAAAAGGAGCTCTCAGGTCACTTGGCTGAAACAAATGGCTATGAAACATTTATTATTCCTGATAATATCGGAGGAAGATATTCTGTTCTTACACCTGTAGGTCTTGCTGCCGATTGCAATCAGCGGACTTGATATCAGGATGCTGGTAAAAGGTGCTAAATCGATGGAAGAGATTACAAGGAAAAATAAACATGCTGAATCCAATCCTTCACTTCTTTATGCTTCAGCAAGAAATCTTTTGCTTCAGAATGGGAAACCTATTGAAATAATGGTCGGCTTTACTCCCAAGCTCCATTTCTTCTCCGAATGGTGGAAACAGCTTTACGGTGAAAGTGAAGGGAAAGATGGCAAAGGTATTTTCCCGGCATCAGTCGATCTGACAACTGATCTTCATTCAATGGGTCAATATATTCAGGATGGACAGAGAATTCTTTTTGAGACAATGATCTCTGTAAAAGATCCCGCAAAAAAGCTTACAATCCCTCTTGAAAAAGATGACTCCGATCAGCTGAATTATCTTGCCGGAAAAAGGCTTTCAGAAGTGAATCACAATGCTGAATTAGGCACGACACTTGCTCATAACGACGGGAATGTTCCTATCATCACGTATAACTATTCCGTCTCTTGATGAGTATTATACTCGGACAGCTGATCTATTTCTTTGAAATGGCCTGTGCAATAAGCGGATACATTCTTGATGTCAATCCATTCGATCAGCCGGGTGTTGAAGCATACAAAAAAAATATGTTTGCCCTTCTTAATAAACCAGGTTTCGAAGAAGCAGGGAAAAAACTAAGAAGAAAGATTATAGAAAAAACAACTTTAATTTGCAGTCCAACAGTGATTTGTACGCCGATTCTTAGCGAGCCTTGGTGAAATCTTAGTCTGCGGTAAATTATCATGCTGTAACCTAGACAGGGAACAATACTTACAGATATATTACATCTTGTATATTTACTTCAAAAACATTTATAATAACCTGACCTCAATGAAATCACTTATGAAAATTAACTCTTACCTCATTACTGCCTTCAATAGTCAGCTCTGGCTTATTAGGCAGTTGTAAAAACTGGACTGAATCCGGAACAGGATCACTCAGGATCGTAACCAATAAAGGAGGACAGACACTTGGTTATGATACAACCTCCCATATCAAAATATTAACGTTAAACGGTCTGGCCTTCAAGGATTTGAATAAAAACGGCAAAGCTCGACAAGTATGAAGACTGGCGTCTGAGCGCTGAAGAACGTGCTAAGGATCTGGCATCCAAAATGAGTGTTGAACAGATTGCCGGATTGATGCTTTACAGTGCACACCAGGCAATTCCCTCAGGCAGCACACGTTTTGGAGCAAGCACTTATAATGGAAAACCTTTTGCTGAAAGCGGAGCAAAACCATATGATCTTAGCGACCAGCAGATCAAATTCCTGACAAAGGATAATCTTCGTCATGTCCTGGTTACATCCGTGCAAAGTCCTGAAGTTGCTGCCCTGTGGAATAATAAAGTTCAGGCACTATGTGAGGGTATTGGATTTGGCATTCCTGCCAATAACAGCTCTGATCCCAGGCACCGTTCAACTTCAGATGTTGAATACAATGTTGGGTCAGCAGGACAGATATCAATGTGGCCGGGTTCGCTTGGCATGGCTGCCACATTTGATCCTGCCAGTTGTAAAACATTTCGGTCAGATAGCTGCAAAAGAATATCGTGCACTGGGAATTTCAACGGCACTCTCACCACAGATTGATCTTGCTACCGAACCCCGCTGGGCAAGAGTTAACGGCACATTTGGTGAAAATCCTCAGCTCACTGCCGATATGGCACGCGCATATGTTGACGGTTTCCAGACATCTCATGGTGACAAAGCAATTGCAGGCGGCTGGGGATATACAAGTGTAAATACAATGATAAAACACTGGCCTGGCGGCGGACCTGAAGA
>CAWFKG010000003.1:0-99720 GCA_963816365.1 uncultured Bacteroidales bacterium
TTCATAAATTTTATTAACTGCTTTTATTAATATATCTAACCCTTTATATTCCCTTAAATATCCAAAAAACAAAAAACAAACTTTATCATCAGGAGGCTTATTTTGTGATTCTCCAAAATTTTTCAAAAACATCGGTGAAACAAAAAATTGCTTTTTATAATGCATTTGTTCAAAATTGCTTGCCTGATTTTGTGAGAGAAATTGAAAATTAATAAAAATTTTGAACGCTAAATAATTACTCAATTGGTGCAATTTATGATGCTTAATATTTTTGTGCGTTATAACATCATGAATAGCTAATACTACTTTTTTTCTTATTCCTGAAAATAAAGCTATTATTGGGAAATAAATATAACCTATGTCTGAAGTATAGAATATTTTTGAACCAAATGATTTATATTTTTTGATAATTTGGAAATACATTTTAGACTTTCTTGGATCTCTTTGACGGTAAGTGTTATTAAAAAATATGACATTGGATATTTTATTCGAATCACAAAAATCCTTTAAATAAGGTTGTTTGTAAAAATATCCTCCATTCGTTAATACTATCACCCACAGCAAATTATACTTTTTGTTCAACAAAGGTATTAATGGCAAATCAACATCAACAAAACATTCAGGTGTTACCCAAAACAGTTTTTCTTTTCCCATTTATTAACTAGTTAAATTCACTTAATGAAACAATAGACTTACATTATTCTTTATATAATCAGCAAATGATCGAATTTAATCAAATTCCAGGCAAAAATCAAGGCTTCAAAAACATATGTTATTAACAGCCAGATTGTTAATAATTGTATTCAAAACAGTTTTTATTTTTAAGAAATGTAGATTAGATTCCATTATTCCAGTATTTTTTCCTGCTTGCAAATCGCTTTCTTTTTCCCCGATTAACACACATTGAGTTAAGTCAAGATCGAACTCATTAGCTGCCTTAAGTATCATACCAAAATTGGGTTTTAGACATTCACAAAGACCATCTCATCAGAATTCCAGCCCAAGGGCATGTTATAAAACAACCTGATTTATTTTTGCTGATTTATGATAAACAAAATCAATTATGTAATGAACTCTATATTCATACAATATTATATATTGTCCTGCACTAATTCATGTACCGAACATGAATGATTAAGTATAATTGATTCTTAATTTTCTTCGAAAATTTTGTACTTCAATTGATCTATGATATTTCGTATAATAAGCAAACAAATAGAATAAAATAATGAATAAAAGTGCATCACATCCATTAAAAGACCATGCAATAGGGACTAAAAGTATATGCGCTGCCATTGCTTTTATATAGAAAGGATAAAACTTACGAAAGAGTATCTTGAATATTACTGTATAAATAACAATAATTGGTAAAATGCCGTAAATACTCCAAAATCCTATTATTCCAATATCAGATTGATGGTATCCTTGTGTCATCATTTCTTGAATAAGTTGGCCCGATTCAACTTTTGCACTTAAAAAGCCATTCCCAAATATATTACATAACCAGTGAGGGGAATATTTAATTACAAAGTAATAATAAGCCTTCCACCTGTTATAATCCGGATCGTTAAATTGTTCCGTTGTCTCATGAATCAGTGATGACCAGTAATGTGCAGTAGTAAGGTATGCTGCAAAAACAATTGCACCAAAAAAAAACAATAAAATAGGCTTATGTCGTGAGCGTAGCCGAAAAATGGCAAATCCGAAAACTATCACTGCAAAAAAGAGAGTAGCCTCGGTTTTGTAAAATAAAAAAGATAGAAAGCATTGCTGCCACGGGTATGAAAGTTTTAAGCCTGACATTTTCTGTAAATTGCTGTATTTTGAAGTATAGCAATATTAGCATGATCGATTTACCAGGCAGTAAGTGTCCAAATTCTGTTTCTTCAATCTCAAATGTAGCTCTTCCCAACTCTATTTTGTTTGCTAAGAGTGTCGTTAACGGATACGGAGCAACAGCCTGTATAGTCCACACTGTCATATAGGCAACCGTATAATATACCAACGTCCGTATGATTTCTTTTTCGGAGGGTTGTATGTAAAGTACTAATGGTAAAAAGATGTACCAAATTAAATGTCTGTTTACGATTAAGCTTGTAATAAAGTCTTGATTCCAAAATATATAGGCAGGAATTATTGATAATGCAAAACCAATAATCAGCCAGTAGAAATATTTTCGGTATTTTTTGTAATTATAAATTTTAAAATTACCCGGGCGACTACGAAACCAGTAAAAACCTAATAATGCCCAGGCTAAAGCATAAACCGAATTGGTTTTATTATTTAGCACAGGATCAAGAATGGTTAAGTCCCAACAGTCGACAACGAGAATTAGAGTAATAAGTAAATAGCCTGATTTTAGCATTGAATTAATAAATATTGTTTGTCTTATGCCGTTTTCGTATAAAATAGCGAAATCAATGCAATCAGTTTGGCCAAAGGATAAGGTAAATAATCTCTATCAAATGAATTGGTAAAACAAACCCAATCCATTGCCGATTTATAAATGGAATTGAGATCAGTATTGCAATTCCAGTTAAAATAAATCACAAATTAGTTGTAATTATTTCATCCAAAAATGTAGCTTCTAAAAAAATAAATGAGAATAGGACGGGAAGAAAGACAAATCGTATTTGAAATTTTCTAATCATTTTAATCTAATTGTTTTATATTTCATAATCCCATAAAAAATATAAATAGATAGAATAATAACTGCTACTATTAACCTATATAGTATTGAGATATTAGTTGGGAAAAAATACGATATAAAAAAAAGTAAAATGGCAATTAACCATATGATCCGGTCAGATTTAATTACTACCTTCTCTGATTTAGTAAATACACCCCATAGATAGATTTCAAATAAAGCGAAAGATATTACATATCCATAGGATATTCCCATTGCGCCATAATAACTCCCAAAATATAATATTGGTGTAGATATAATAGCATTAACTATTGCAGTTTTTAGTATTAATTTTTCTTTATTGGTAGCTCCCCAAATAGTACCAATTAAACTATTAACTCCCATCAGAAATACATACCAGACTTGAAGTTGGCATACCTGTACTGCGGCAAAATAATTACCAGGAAAGAGAATAAGAAAGACTTCTCTAGAAAAAAGAGTGAACAAAAAACACAAAACGGCAGCTAAAAGAAGAAAATATCTAAAGGTTACAGAAATTAAATGATAGAATTTGTTTTCATCCTTTACCCACAAAGACAAACAAATTTGGGAAAATTGCTGAAAGTGCAAAACTGATGATCAGGGAAACAGGCCCCATTAATTTTTGTGATAAATTAAAATAGCCGATTTCAGTTTTTGTTGAGTTTATATCCAGAAAATTATTTGCCAGATAAACAATTGGTAATATTACAAGCATCTGGCTAAAATATGGCCAGCTTTGTTTTAGAATAGAAACAGAAGATATTGCAAAACTATTAACCTTTCCAATTAGAATCCTCTGTTTTATCATCATCGTATATAGAATACCAGATTTAATTATACTACTTACCAACTGAATGCTTAGCAAGATAATTACGGAGAAATACACAGAGGGCAAAGAAAAAATAATAATAGCCCACAAAATGTTAAACCCTATATTGAAAATTGACGGTATCAACATTTTCTGTTGGCCCAAAAAAGCATTTTCAAAAAGATTAGAGATTATACTAGTAATTGAAAAGAGAAACAGAATTGAAATTTGTATTGTGCTAAGTGATCCAAAAAAGAAATTGTGAATAAAATATAAAAGCATTAGTACAATCGAAGCCAAAACTCTTAATTTTATCCCATTGTAAATTAAATCGTTAGTTCTGTCTGAATCTCTTGAAATTGAACGGATAATAATATTTTTCATTCCCAAATCTCCTATTGCGCTAATCAATAGCGATTGTGCAAGAATAAATGTATAAATACCATATTCCTCAGGAGCAAATATCCTCGAAATCTTCAGGATAACTAATAATCCGATTAACTGTGATAAAGCTGCACTAATTGTCAGGTAAGTAAAGTTTTCGAATGACTTTATTGCTACCCAATTTTCTAAACATCTCTTAACATAAGTATAATGCAGCTTCTTAACAATTAGAAGTTAATAGCGACTAGGTACATAGTCCAGATTTGTATTTTGTATCCTATTTATTTTGTCGGAACAACAACAACATTAACAACACTAGTGTAAGATTCAACATTTTTAGTAAAAACAGCACCACTTGCTATTAGAGCACTTTCACCTATTGTTCCTCCTGACAAAATTATACATCTACTACACAACCATGCATAATCATTTATTGTTACTCTTTCTGCAACAACCATAACATCAATTGTGAAGGTAACATTTTTCTCTATAGCGATTCCCTTTCTAGAATCAAGCATTATTCAAAATCCAATAACTGAGCCAGCAGCAATTTCCAGATTTACTAGTGCCCAATATTCACATCAGCTATGTATTTCTAATTTTTTGTTCGATTTTGCACCTATTCTTCTTAGAATGAAATGCCAAAAGGTATGTCAAGGAAATTTTGAAATAATCTTATTTAGAAAACAATTCAAGAGAGGTTATCAATAATTGTAGGTTAAATCTAAAACGATCACATCCCATTCTTTTTTCTTCGAGTTTTATTAATTTCATCTTATTATATTTATGTCTTTTAACCATGCCTCTAAGGTCTTAATTTCCCGTCTTTCAACAATGTTTTTTTTGAGAAGTAAGCCATAAGCATTAAAAAGATTATTTTCAACACTATCGTAAGAACTAATTTTACTTGTCACCAATTCTATAATTTTTTCGCAAGTTTCATACATAGGGATTTCAGATATAAAATCTTTCATGTAATCGTGAGGATTTCTTTTTTGAATTACTGTTGCATTAATGAATCCGAGCTGAAATCCTTTCGCCCACATTATTGGTTGTGCGATCAAACCTCTAAGTATATCTGTATAACGGAATGTTACATAAGTTGGTAAATACATCAATGGGAAAAGCTCTTTTCTTATTAGTGTGTTCTGTGTATTAAAAGGTGAAACTGTTCCTTTGCTTAAAACAACCGGCTCTCTTTTCTTGAAAAAGCATGGAACGTCATTTGTTAAACGGTAGACTGCATCAACATCAGGATCTTCATCAGCCAATCCTTGCCAAACACCAACTTCAACCTTCTTTCTTTCAAGTGAGTTTTCTAATGCAAAGTCAGTATTATTAATCTTAAAGGAAGTATCCTCTTGGCCATATTTTTTGTCCAGTATAAAGCTGATAAATATTAATAAATCCTTTATCATTTGGAATACAATTGTATTCACCAGTAAATTCAGGAAATATCCAGTTGTCATACGGGATATTATCGTCATCCGTATCGCAAATATATTCTGCATCCTCTTTAATTGCTTCCAGATAGCCAAGCATTTTTCTGCAATAGTGGTTATATGGCAATACCTTAGATAAAGAATAAACTAATGATTCTTGTTTTTCAACGGAGATAAAGCTGGTATTTGAGCAAAACCAATCAGTAGGTGTTTTTTTGTCTCCTACAACAATAACTTTATAATCCCTTTTTAATGAAAGCTTTCGTATTGCCTCTGTCGGTGGATAAATACTCGTTATCACTATTGCTTTCATTGCACCCAATTTAGTTTATCAAAAATTTATGTTCAACCAGAATCTTTTCTAAAAGTAGCACTCTGTGTTTTGTTGTGTGCTTTGTTAAAAATTCTGGATACTTTTTGAGATGTTCCTTTGAGTAGCCTTCTTCTAAATATTGTTTCACATAAAACTTAAACTCTGCATAACTAGAAATATTCGGACAAAGATTTTCAATTTCATAAAACCTAACGTCCGGGTTATCTGTATACCGGCCAAGTACTAAACAACCATTTGCCAATAGCTCGAAGAGTCTGGGAGTTATCTGATTATAACCATTTGCTCCTGCTTTTGCTAAATCATTTCCCGGAGTAGTATAAAAGGCTATTTTAGCATTCTTTAAAAGTTTAACATAACTTTCCCTTATAAAAAAGTCCTCATCTAATTTACCCCTTTTATTTGAAATATAGAATGGAGTATGTCCTTCAAGTTCCTGATACACATATTCAATATTCGGATTTTCTAATTCATAACTTATAATATAATCCCAAAAGACTGGGTCCTTTCTACCTGCAAATAAAAAATCAATTCCTCTATCATGGGTGGCAACTTCCATTTGTACATCTTCATCTGGAAGGCTAATTGGGAAATGTACAATTGGTAAAGGGCAATTATCACTTTTTAATATTTCATAGACCTCCTTACTAGAAATAAGTAATAATTTACAGTTTCGATAGTTTCTATAAAATTCTTTTAAATCTTCATCCTTTAACCAAAAATCAATAATAATAGGAAGAATATTTTTTACACCCATCCATCGCAGAGAGGTGTTGCTGTCATAATAAAATATAAATAGTAGTTTTTAACGGGTCTCAGGGAATCCATTAAAAGAAATATGCCTGTTAACTTTAAACTATTGAGTTGTCGGAAAATGAAGGAAGCCCACCGTTTTACCGTAATAATTGGCAAATTTAATTCTTTTCCTATTATGTTTTCCCACTTTGTAACAATTTGAAAACTTGGTAATTTATCGTGTGCTCTTTCGGATACTATGCCTTTTATTTTTTTTTGCATTATAATTTGCCAAATTTTGACTTTCCGATAATTTATGATATAAAAATGAATAATATTTGATCTGTGATACAAATACAAAACTAATTACATACTGTTCTTATTTTCTCTTATTCCTTATCTGGATTTGGATTTCAGCGTTTAAGGAGTTCAGCTTTCAGTGAAGCATGCTTCCGTTTCAATGTTTCAGTTAGAAATTTATCATATTATTGAACAGTGAATAGTGAAGAGTTATTGGTTTTGAGTTTTTCCATATGCAAAAATCCTAAACCATTGAAATTATCCCTTCTTCTCTTTACCATATACATTACCATATCCGTATCCATATTTTCCACCATAACCATATCCCTTTCCTTCTGAACCGATGTCGTTGATAACCAGGCTTGAGCTTTTTATATCACTGATTTTCAGATCATTTACGGTTCTTTCAATCATGTCTTTTGATGTTTTGTTCAGCCGTACTATTATAAGACAGGTATCAGCCAGGGCTGCAAGATAGAATGTGTCAGAGACAGTACCAATTGGCGGGGAGTCAATTATTATGCAATCGAATCTCTCCTTCAGCAAATTTAATAGTTCATCGGTCTTTGCTGAAGAGGTCAGCTCGGATGGATTAGGTGGAATCGGACCTGCAGGTATTATGCTCAGATTCTCATGATGTGAGTTGCTTTTATAACATCGTCAAGATTGTCTCTGCCTATCAGCCAGGTTGAGACTCCCTGATCATTACTGATACCAAAGTCGGTGTATATCTTTGGTCTGCGAAGGTCAAATCCAACAAGAACCGTTTTCTTACCCATAAGGCTATAAACTGAAGCCAGGTTTATTGCAGTAAAAGTCTTTCCCTCCTCAGGCATAGATGAGGTTATCAGTATAACCGGCGATTTTTTATCTTTTGTAAAAAACTGCATCCTCGATCTGAGAGAGCGGAAAGCCTCGGCAACATACGAATGTGGTTCTTCAAATACCACATTGGGTGATTTGAACCGGCTGTGAGGCACATGTCCGGCAATTGGCATATCGGTTATCTTAATAATATCCTCTTCATCTCTCACCCTGTAATTAAAAGTGTCTGCAAGCATGATCCATAAAAACGGAAATCCGAATCCGGCTACAATGGCAATAAGATAACTCAATGTGGTTTTCGGAGAAACCGGATCCTTGTCGGGTCTGGCAGGATCTATAATCTCGTTATCAGGAGTGTTTGAGGCTTTCTGTATCTGTGCCTCCGACTTCTTTTCAAGAAGAAATGTATATAGCACATCGTTAAGCTTAAATTTTCTTTCAATACCAAGCAGTTCTCTTTCTGTTACAGGAAGGGCAGCTGCCTTTGAATTTACTGTAACGATCTGGTCCCTGTTCTCCCTCATTGCCAGTTCATTGGCTTGCTTCACTCCATTTAGCGTCTCTTTCAGGGCATCTTTTGTGTTTTTTAATCTTTGTGCCAGCTGACCCTGCATGGGATTCTTATCTCCAAGACTCTTACTGTAATACTGTCCCTGCACCTCAGCAAGATCCATTACCAGCCTGGAGAGCCCCGGGATCAGTTATTCCCATTGTGGCAGGCGCTATGGGAACTTCTCCGATATTATCTTTTGAAAGATACTCTGCCAGGTAGTTGTAATAATTGGACTCTATCACAAGACGTGCTTTATCGTTCTCGAGCTTCATCGCCTGGTCAATTATAACCTGTCCCTGTGCCGAAAGATTCATCACCATTTTCTTTGATCTGAATTTCTGAAGATTCTCTTCTGTTATTGAGAGGGAATCAGTTATCCCAACCAGTTGCTTATCAATAAACTCAATGGTTCTGATTGCTTCATTATTCTTTTTATCGAGGTTATAGTTAAGAAAAATAGCAGCCAGTTTGTTAAGGAAGTCAATATCCATCTCTTTGTTGTTTCCCTCGAGGCTGAGTGTAACAATTGTCGCCTCCTTGGTTGCCGGTGCAACCTTCAACCGTTTCCTGAAGTTCTCCTGCAGACTCGTCCGGCTGTGGAGTTTAAAATAAAGATCGATCTGCTTGTTATCTGTGAGCCATTTATAGTTGTCGCACTTTACCCGGAAGCTGCCATCCTTAGTCTCAATCTTCTCTCCGAATGCAGCTTCTTTGTGCAAAGTATAAGATTCCTTGGATTCTGCATCGAGAGTGAATTTATTATCACCCAGGTATTTAAACTTAAACTCAATATCAAATGGCAGTGTGCCATAAGTGTCTTGTATAACAGTAATCGGGTGTTTTGGATAGAGAGCCTCCTGCTTCATTCGCAGCCGGCAATAATATTCTGTCCCGAATGGCAAAGAATCAAGTGTCTTGCCTATTAACGACCAGGAGGAAAGGATCTGTATCTGGTTATCAAGGTTTTGCATTCCGGGTCTGAGACCGAAGCCCTCGAGCAATTTATCACTGCCGATTGCTGCACTTCCTTTTTTGTCTTCTTCAATAAGGAGAGTAGATGTAACACGGTATTTGGTCGTGGCATATCTGTTGTACAACCAGGCACATATTAATGTTACCACGATGGTTATCGCAAAAAAGTGCCAGTAAGAGAGCAGCTTAAAAAAGAGCTTTCTGAGGTCAACGACTTCCTCCTGCTGTGGGTTCAAATTTTGTTGCTCTATCTGCAGCAAATTATTATTAGACATGGCTTTTTAGTTTGAGATGTTTAAGGTTCAAGGTTCAAGGTTCAAGGTTCAAGGTTCAAGGTTCAAGGTTCAAGGTTCAAGGTTCAAGGTTCAAGGTTCAAGGTTCAAGGTTCAAGGTTCAAGGTTCAAGGTTCAAGGTTCAAGGTTCAAGGAATTTTGATCCTTTCATTTCACTATTTTTAAGATAGGAAATTAAGCTTGAAATTTTTCGACCAATTTGGATTGTTTGTTTTAGAAGCTCATTAAGGGATTCCTCGTTAATATAATGATAATCAAATGCTCTGTATGATTGAGAGCGACATTCGCCACATGATCCCTTAGATATATACAGAAACTGACCGAATTCTTTATTACCTCCTCTTTCAAATCCTTGCCCTGTGAAATTGACTCTATTCATTCATGAAATTCTTTAAACGGTTTCTTATATACCTTTTACCATAAGTAGTTTTAAGATACTTCTCCCTGTGAATTGCATCATTAATATTTGATGAAGCTTCGAAATACACTAATTCCAATGGCCTTCTATTCCTGGTTGAAGTTACCTCTCCATTATTATGTTGTATTAATCTGAGTTCAATGTCCTTTGTAAATCCAGTATAAAACTGGTCATCTTTTTTACTCAATAATACATAAACGTAATACATCAAAGTTATTTCACAGGGCAGGCGATATTGTCCATGATTGAACCTGAAGAAGATTTTATCTGGTCACGTAATTTATAATCTTTGCTGAAAGGCTGTTGCTCAGTTAATAAAAAAATATACTTACAAAGTTCACGGGCTTCTTTCCACCCTGTGAAATATCTGAATTATTAAACTTTGGTATATTGATAGTTGCATTTATTTTAAGATATGAAATTCAACTTTTAACAAATTATTTCACAGGGCTAAATCTTCAAACCTATCTACTTTCATAAACTTAGAACTTTAATCGTTGAACTTTGAACTTTGAACTTTGAACTTTGAACAAATTAAAAGCGTAAAGCGTATAGCGTAAAGCGTATAGCGTATAGCGTAAAGCGTAAAGAGGAGAGATATGAGATATGAGATATGAGGCGTGAGGCGTGAGGCATGAGGCATGGGCGTGAGGCGTGAGGTGTGAGGCGTGAGGCGTGATGCGCGAGCGTAAAGCGTAGAGCGTAGAGCGTTGGCAAAAGCGTATAGATGTGAGATTTGAGATTTGAGATATGAGATATGAGACAAGGAGCCCGAGGAGCAAAGCGACGAGGTTCCGCGATAGCGGAAGAGCGACGAAGTTCCGCGAAGCGGAATGTGAGATATGAGTAAAGAGTAATGAGTAATTAGATATGAGATATGAGCGATGAAAACAGAGAAATAAGAGTAGTCTGTGATTTTAAATCTTGCCTTTAATAAGGTCTTCAATTGGAAAAATTAAATCATAATTATTCCAATTAATATTTCCATCAACAATTTGATAATCCTTAAATTTAGTTTCATCTAAATACTTTCGGATTGAAGGATGCACTGATGATTCTAAAAATGGTTTAAAGTCAACAAGCTTATCAGATCCATCGCTAAAAAAGATCCTGATAGCATAATCTCCAATATACAGGACTGACTTAATCTCGATAAAATCAATGTTATAATCAATATATTCTTCAGTTATTTTCATTTGATTCTGGTATTTATTTTTTCAAATTCAATATTTCTATGATAAACAAAGTAATCAATCCATTTTTGAACAATTTTGTCTGCATATTTTTCCAGGAAGACTTCGAAATCTTTAAGTTTACTTCCCATCAGTGGTCTTAATCCTTTTATTGACTTTATTTTAATCTCAACAATTTTGCCATCTACAATATAAAATTCAGCTTTGCTTTCAAAACTTTCATATTTCCCATGAACATGAATTGGTTCATGCTCATTGGAATAGAAGAAGATCAAGATTCCCAGGTATTCAAATATTTTTGGCATTTCACCATTTTTTACAAATTTACTAATTATGAATCAGGCCTGCAAAACTTTTTGAAGACACTTAGATTGGATGGAGGTGTAGATTGAACATTGAACTTTGAACTTTGAACTTTGAACAAATTAAAAGCGTAAAGCGTAAAGCGTTAGGGAGAGGTAGAGATATGAGATATGAGATATGAGATATGAGGCGTGAGGCGTGAGGCGTGAGGCATGAGGCGTGAGGCGTGAGGCGTGAGGCGTGAGGCTGCATTTATTTATTTAATCTTAAACTGTTAAATCGCAATAATAATTAATTTAGAAGCTGCTTTAAATAGTTTTTGGATTTAATCACCTGATTATGAGATATTGCCTGATTTTTATTTTATTACTCCTTCTGTTTTCTACTTCTTCCTGTCATTATTTCAGAAAAGAAGGGTTGTTTCTGAGTAAGGAGAAAGCTATGGCAATTATTAAGGCAAGTCAGGATACTAATATTATTAAAGATACCTTAAAAAACCCATCGGATTCAATGAATATTAAGAAGGGAAATGAGAAGAACAGTGATCAAACGACCGATGTTAAAAAAATTCCACATAATTACCCGATCTGAATACTGCATTATAATCGGCAGTTTTACAAGTTTAAACTATGCTGAAGAGCTTACAAGGAAATACCAGAAGGAAGGCTATAAAGCAAAGGTTATTAAATTAAAAAATAATTCAATTTCTTTTTTAGTAGTCAGTTGCTTCTTATGAAAGCTTCAATAAGGCGAGTGAACAATTGCCAGTCATTAAGATTAAGATGAAGAAAGATGCGTGGATCTACTCGTATAGTCATTAACGTATAGCGTATAGCGTCTAATGTAAGCGTAAAGCGTATAGCGTAAAGCGTAAAGAATCAATATTTAGCGTATTGCGTTAAAAATCAGCGTATAGCGTATAGCGTTGAGTTGGTATCAGGAACACCATTTGTCTGGAGTATTGATCATAGATATAAGAATCTTCTTGACTTCAAGATACTCATTAACAAGGTTTTCGTGAGCCTCTTTTTGTATATATCCGCAGTCCTTTGAATAATCAAGCCAGACCTCTGTTTCATTTTCCTCACCTGCCGAATCTGTCAATTTATTTACAAATGATTTTTCATAACGCCGTTTTGCCCATGCTTCGGCGAGGTTTGACGTTACTGATCTGGAGGATCTTCTTATCTGATCCGTCAATGAATATTTTTCTTCTTTCGGAAAACCCCTGGATAATTCAAAAATCTCCATAGCTAGTTTATACGCTTTTTGATAGACAATTAGATCCTTAAAACTTTCTATCTTGCTCATATGTAAGTACTTAAAATGTTCTACTAAGCTTAGGACTTTTCGCTATACGCTATACGCTTTACGCTTTACGCTTTACGCATTTCAACCCAGACTATATGCTATCGCTGGTTCATTTCGACTCTGGAACCGGAACCAGACATTTACTTTTACAATTTCATCACATTCCACAACAATATAAACGTGGTAATCGTACTTAGCAGAACGGAGTACGGAAATGCGCTCATCTGGAAAGAATTTGCCCTTCATTGGCATTGCATAAATAACATCATTTGGCATTACATAAAAGAATTCTGAGGCCATAATGCTTCTATCAGCAAGATTGAACTGTTTAACCATAGTGCCTTCAGTTGACTGTCGTATAATTTGTATTTTCCGTCTGTTACTGAATTCAGTTAAATCACCTCCCATGGCAAGAGCCTGGAATATGTTCATACGATCTTTATATATAGGGTATTTGCCGGGGTGCTGTACCTCACCTATCAGACTAACATAATTATTGACCATCTTAACCGTCACTGCGGCATCGGCAACATAGCTTTTAAGCACCTTCTCCACATCATCTGTTACCATGGCCAGGGTTTTTCCTGCGACCTTGATCTTACCTGCGTATGGAAGCAGAATATAACCATCACCATCAATAGGATAGCTTACGAGGTCCGCACTTTGTTCAGTCACGCTTATACTGTATGTCGCAACCGGCATTGTGTTAAACATTGCCGACCATTGAGGATCGGGTGTCACAACCCTGATAAAAATGTTATCATACGGCATCAGCTTGTAATCTGCAGGCGCAACGGGCTGGATGATGTCGTTCTTTACTCCGCGGTACTGTATGTAGGTAAGCTTCTTGTTTGTTACACAGGAGGAAAAAACCACTAAAGAGAAAATTGTGATGAGGAGGGGGTTTACTTTCATAGGGCTGATATTTTTGGCGTAAAGGCTCAACGGCGCAAAGGGTAAGGCTTTAAAGGTTCAAGTTAAAAATAAAAAGGTGAAAGTTAAAAGTTATTATCGGTAAATCCAGTAATCAGTAATCAGTAATCGGTAATCAGTAATCGGTAATCAGAAATCAGAAATCAGTGATCAGAAATCAGTGATCAGAAATCAGAAACCAGAAATCAGTGATCAGAAATCAGTAATCAGAAACCTCAACCTTAACCTCAGCCTCACTACTCATTACTTATTATAGTGGTCATTAGATACAAAACAATGCATAGAAAGGAACACTTCTTATGTTGTTTCCATTTCCAAAATTCTTTTCTGATATCCGGTACGAAAACGGGGGTGAATAACGTCGTACAAATTCTCCAAGGCTTTTCGATCGTACATTATCAGAAGCTTTCACTTCAACAGGAATTGCGGACTCCCCGGTCTGTATGACAAAATCTACTTCTGCTTTCCCCTTCGAGTCCCAGTAATAAAGATCATAACCGGCTGATTTAAGTGATTTGGCAACATAGTTTTCGGCAAGTGCTCCAATAAACCCGCTTCCTGCTAAATTTTTAGCAGAAAGGCTCTTCTCAGTTAGTCCTGCCATAGAACATAGTAAGCCCGTGTCAGAGTGATAAAGTTTGAAAGCGCCCGGATCAGAATAGGCACTGAGTGGCATATGGCCCTCAGTGATCTTTTGGCAAGCCAGCACAATTCCTGAAGCTTTCAGCCAGTCAATTGAAGATCCGTATTCGGCGATCCTTGCTCCGCTCTTTATCACTTTGTACTGAAACTTGTGATTCTCCTTAGCCAGTTGAGCAGTCAATGAGTTGTAGACGGATATAATACGAACTGTTTCAGCTTTTCCTGTATACCTGGCCATATCTGCTATATATGCGTCGTTGATGCCTCTCTTAATTTCTCCGGTCATCAGCTGATCGTGTGTCTCCACATACTCTTTCACCACCCCGGGCATGCCTCCCGTAAAAAGATAACTCCGGTAATGGTCGATCAGAGTCTCATGCAATGAACAAGGACTGAAAGTGCTAAATGAATCACGTATCACCGCTGTGGCTTTTTTCTGACCCAAGGCCCACAAAAACTCTTCAAAGTCGAGTGGATACATGGTAACCATGTCCACTTTACCTACAGGATATGAGCTGGTATCCCTGTTGATAGCTACTCCCAGGAGGCTGCCGGCAGCAATGATCATGTACCCCGGTGCCTCTTCTGCAAAGTATTTCAAAGATGTCAATGCCTTACTGCAAGCCTGTATCTCATCAAAAAAAATAAGACTTCTCTCCTCATTGACTTTCTCACCTGACAACACCGATAATTCGCGCAGTATACGAGTTGGTGAAAGATCGCGGTCAAAAATCCTGTGAAGCTCTGTATTGCTCTCAAAGTTAAAATATAAAACAGAATCAAATCTCTCCCGGCCAAATGAAAGCACAGAATAAGTCTTTCCTACCTGCCTCGCTCCCCGCACAATAAGAGGCAACCTCTTCCTGTTTTTCCTCCACTCTTCTAATTTATTATAAATCTTACGTTCCATTTATTGTTGTATTTTTACACTATAAGGTTCTTTATTATGTAAATATATAACACTTTTTGTAATTTAAACCTAAGTATTTTAATCAGAAATCAGTGATCAGAAATCAGTAATCAGTAATCGGTAATCGGTAATCGGTAATCAGTAATCAGTAATCAGTAATCGGTAATCAGTAATCAGTAATCAGTAATCAGTAATCAGTAATCAGAAATCAGAAATCAGAAACCAGGCGCTTTACGCTCATATCTCAAATCTCAAATCTCATATCTTATCACTTTTTTAACCACGGAGTTTCACGGAGTTGCACGGAGTTTCACGGCTTTAGTTGTCTTCGCCCTGTGCTCTGTGCCCTGTGCTCTGTGCCACCCGGGCACGCTTTCGCCGGGTCAGTCACAGTCTTTTGACCAACATTTCCCCCGATTAAAAAGCAGAATACTTCAGCTTACAAGCCATGCAGGCGAATATTTGCCACACAGCTGCTGAAATTTTATATCAAAAGCTTAAACGAAGTTAATTTAAGTTATGAAAAATCCCCTTAATATATACGATCGTTCCAAGTTAATTCAGTTAAAGATCTTCTGCTTCCATTTTTTGCAGTAAAGATGTTGCAGTGAGTGTTTTATGAACGCAAATCAATACAGGATAGCTGAAGAAGATCAGGGCCATTTTAAGTTAGTTGTCAGGTTAATTGCAGTTACGAATATATAAGAATAAATATTTAGAAAAACAGGGATAATCTTAAATTTGATAGAACCGGCATATTTCATGGTGAAATCAATTTATTATTGGTTGAATGCTCCTGTCGAGTCAGGTTGAGGTTGTTACTTTTGAAAACCTTTAACCGCAAATCGGTAATCGGTAATCGGTGATCAGTGATCAGTAATCAGAAATCAGGGCTCTGTGCTCTGTGCCCTGCGCCTTTTAACCACGAAGCTGCACGGAGTTACACGGAATACTGATTACCGAATACCGATTACCGAATACTGAATACCGAATACCGAATTACAAACTCCCTGAATCTGAAAATGATTTATCATCAAACTTCATCTTCAGACTTATCGACTTATACAGTATGATCGCTATCCATACCAGTAAAACAGGCACTATCACATTAAACATCCTGGTCTCAGCACTGCCTAAAATACTTCCGCCCAGATACAGGAAGGCAAAAGCCAGCATAAACCTGATGGAATAACTGATCTTTTCCCAGTTAAGGAAAGTCGGATACAGGCAAAAGAGAAGCAATACTATAATTAATCCATTTATCGGCAGTCGTATCAATGTCTTTGGCGTCTGACTCTTATAGGAATACGGGAAATTAAAGACCAGCCTGCTGACATTGCTTATGCAATTCTGAATAAACTTAACAGGATGGGATTTAATATTACTGACAGCAATTTTTTTGTAAGCATCATCCCGTTCAACACCATTATATTTTATGATTTCATTATAATCTTTAACGTGATTTGATCTCAGGGATTCATCAAAATCCAGAGAACCTGTATCTTACATCCAAAGAAGGATCATTGATTTTTTCAAAATTAAACCAGTCACCATATTCATTATCGTAGGGCGTGCTCATCCAGTACAGATTATCACCACCAAACGAGCTCCAGTAAAACAGCTTCCCGGTCAAATGATATGTATAGATCAGATAAGGAGCAGTTGTTGCAAGGGCGATGGACAAAATAATTATTCCCTTTCTGTAATTTAAAATTCGCCAGTTAAATATCAAAAGGGAACCGCTTCCTATAAGCATCACCAGCAGTACATATCCGAAGATTGGTTTAACCAGCGCCAGGTAACCTATTAAAAAACCCGACAGATACAGGTATTTCTTCGCTCCTGAAAAATTTTCGGTGTTAAAGGCTTTTACAATTAAATATATTATCAGCGTAACCAGAAAAATGGCTAATGTTTCCGGGTATATCACATTCATCCATTCATATGCATTAATATAGCATGCCCAGACCAGACTAAAAATTATAGAAAGCCGCAGTGACACAAATTGTATCAGGATCTTATAAATCAGAACAATGGATAAATAAAAAAATACTGCATTCATCAGGACCATAATAATCACAGGCAGATGCAGCGCAACAAAAGGCAACAGAAATAACGGATAGCCGGGACCATTACCTAGATCCAGCTTAGGACCAGGCAATGAATAATAACCATTAAGCAAATTACCGGCATAGGTCAGATACCTCGATTCATCACCCTGAAGCGTGTCTTTATGAAAAACAAAAATGCCTGTTAAAAAAATTATCAGAAAAGGAGAAAAAAGCAAAAATGGGTTTTTAGTAATTCTGTCTGTTTTCATCTCACCTTATAATTATTTATTCAGGAATAAAATACATTAGTGTCCACTAAAAATTAAATAATGTTCTTTGAAATCCTGAATACATCCGGGGTGTAGTGTTTTTTGATTCTTTGCGTTCTTTGCGTAAAACCTTACAAACCAGGATTACCAGGATGTCAAAGAACTAAATCGTATACAGTTGAAAATCAATTATATTTAAATGGACATTAATGAATAAATTATATTATCATGAGGAAGATTTTATTTCATCCAGGACATTATCATGAACATCTGACTTCTCATCTTCTTCAGATTCAACTGATACGCTTTCATCTTTGAGCCTGACTCTTTTAAGGATCGAAGTATTTAAATGGAAAATTTCTTCGTAGTACCTTTTTTGCTGAAGAGAAATAAAACCTAAGCTCAGTACCTGAAGAGCTGCCAGAAGAGTGATACCGGAGACCAGAAAGGCATGCGGCCGCTCCTTAAATACCTGTCCTACCGCATTTGAAAACCTGTCGTCGAATACATGGGAATCAATCTGGATCGAAGGGTAGATCTGGATTATATTATAAAATATCCATCCGATAATATAGAATGAAAGAAGAAGCAGGATCATACCGAACCCGATAAAAAAGATATAAGGCCTGAATATAAAACCGGCCATCATACCGGAGAAAAATGATTTTAAGATATTCATGCTGGAGGTTCTCTTTGCCCCCAGCTTATTCTGCTCGGTCCAGTCGAGATGAGCAGGAATTTCAATTATTCTTGCCCTGAGGATCATTGCCTTGTATAATATCTCCGGATTTATCTCATAGTCTTTGGTTTTCAGATTCAGGCTCTTAAGGAATCCGGTCCTGTAACCCCTTACCATTCCGGTATAGGTATGAAGCTTTTCCTGGGCAGCCAGCCGCATAAACCTGTTAACCACCCTGCTCATGATCAGCCTTACGAATGGTACCGCGGTCACTTTTCCGCCTTTCATATAAGGAGAGGCAACTACTATGTCAGCTTTTGTACTTACAAGCGTCTCAAGAAGCTTCCCGATATGATAGGTATCATAGCTAAGGTCAAGATCCATCGTAATGGTATAGTCACCTTTTGCATGGGCGAAACCTGTTTTCAGGGCATTGCCCAGATTAAGGTTTACGGGATGATGTATAACCCTGACGTTCGGACTGGTTTTGGCAAATTCATCTGCAAGCAAGCCTGTTTTATCACGGCTGCCGTCATTGACAAAAATCAGCTCCCAGTTATAATCTTTATTAAATCCTGCCATATACCCGCATATTGTTGTCAGATTTTTAACAACAATTGCTTCTTCATTGTAACCGGGAATAACAATAGAAACCAGAGGCTTTTTTTTCTCAAAAGCTTTTCGTTTTTCCATATAAATATTTTTTTATTATCAGATCAAAGTTATATCCGTGTTGCATTGATTTCAAACAAAGCTGAGTAACTTTCATTCCGGTAATTGGTTTTTAACTAATTCGGGCAGTGATACTATCTCACGATGAGATGACAACACTTTAAGTACAGTTTTGAAAACCTTTACTTTATCTTTTGTTTTAATATTCATTCCCGGGAAAAAAGCCAGCTGCGTTAATTTATCGCCCCCAATTATGTCCAGAGGGTGTAATAAGAAACTGACAGGAGTACCTGTGATCCTGCACATTAAAAGAGCTGTTTTAAGATAGATCTTCATCAGACCCGTTGAGATATTGCTTATGTAGATCAGATAGCTCAGATGAAAAGGTATTTTAAATACCGGCATAGTGGTCACCGGTAATTCAGCTAATTTCTTCCCGTCGCCCAGATCGTGGTAATAAGGCTTAAGCTTCCGGAATCCTTCACTGAATTTTCCAAATAGCTCTTTTCTGGCCTTTTTCTCTTCTTTGGAAAGATCTGATTTCATGAAATAATACCTTCTGGCCAGAGGGCCAAGATAGGTCGGAAATGTAGATGCATCAAATACATAGCCTCTCTTTTCGAGCACTCTCAACAGATCGAGGCTCCAGCTGAATCCCGGACCCCTGAATCCGTCCGGTTTCTGACCGGTTGCATTTACTATAGCTTCTTCTGCAGCAATGATCTCTTTTTCAATCTCCTCTTTGGAATAGCTCTGCAGCCACGATTCATGGTTGTATGAGTGATTGCCCACTGAATGACCCCTATCGGTTATCATGCGAAGGTATTTCCGGTTTTCTTCCCGTTCAGTATCTTTCCCGACAATGAAGAATGTGATCTTCAGATCAAGTTCATCAAGAAGATCCAGAACATGAGGGACGAATATGTCGAAGTAGGATGGATATTTTTCCCATCCTTCATCTCCATGTATCTTCATATATGACCACTGATTGTCGAGATCGAGTGATATAGCAGCTAAAGGTTTATTCTTTTTCATAGTCAGTTCTCAGAGATTGAAGTCAGGATCTGCTCAAGCTTTGTTTCAGCAACCTGGATTGTCTCATTGACATTATTGGTTCCATTTATGATCTGAGCCGAATTGACAATATAGTATCCTTTAAATGACGTTATTACGGATGGCAGCTTTTCCGAGTAATTTAATGTTGGTAAAGCAAATACTCTTCTTGCCCTGGATACTTTAAAGTTAACTACATCATTTTCCGATAATTCAGGATACATTTTAAACAGCGGTTTCAAAAAGTACTCCCTGAGCTCAGCATCTGACCTGTTGAAAGAGCTCATTGCCCGGCTCCAGGTATTTTGGCAGATAAATAAGTGTGTGATTGGCCAGTTTTTTCGGATCGACCAATGCGGTCATTTCAATTATTCCTGTAAAGGGGGGCCAGTTATCAGTAATATTTGTAACATAATATTTTGATATTGGCTGCTTAAGCAAAACCGAAGGACAGACGACCCCGAGGTATTTTATCCCGTTATGCATTTCAGTTTCCTCAGTATTCAGGGAAGGTGCGATCTGAACGGAAAGATCAGATGCCAGAGTGGAGATAACCTCATCGAAATAATGGCTGCCTGCTGATTTTGTCTTAACAAGGATCCTGCCGGTGATGTCCCTGCTGACCATTTCAACCTGGGCATCCATAATTATTTCGATCCCCATTTTATTCAGCTTTGCATAAAAAGCTTTGTTGATCACTTCATATCCTCCCGATGACATATCCAAACATCTCTTTCTTAAGCCCGGTCCTCCGGGCAGCATACATTCGCTGAATAGTGGTCCAGATAAAGGATGCTGATGTTTCTGTATACTGATTTCCCAGCTTGGCTTTCAGCAGAGGGAGCCAGATCTTTTCAAATACTCTTTTGCCTGACCATCTGGTGAGCCATTTTTCAACAGGGATATGTTCCATCCTTTTCCAGTCTTTTATCACCGACGCAGCAACAATAGTCAGTCCGAGCCTGAATTTATCAATCAGATTTATCGGAGGGAATTTCAGAAATTCGAACACATTTGACATTGAATATAACTTGCCCCCGGAGTAAAACCCGGTTTTGGTTTCGACCCAGTTTAATTCTTCCTCGAGTGCAAGTTCCTTTATGATATTCCTGGTATTCAGATCAGACATCAGAATAACATGATAAAACCTGTCCCATACGACCCCGTCTATTTTAGTATCACCGGTAAGGCCGCCCAGCTTAGGTTCACATTCGATAATAGTGACCTTATTACCTTTCTGCGCAAGCCGGAGAGCCATGGTCATACCCATAAATCCTCCGCCAATTATTCCCCATGATCTTAGTACCTTCCGCCATAGTCTTTATTTAATTTTATTTGCACATCTCACAAGTCTGCTCGAGAATCCTTTATACTCCGGAACAGCTTCAACTTTAACAGGATCGGCTATCTCACAACCTGTCGAACAGGTTTTTGCCAATCGCTGTACTTCAGAAAAGTCAACCTTATTGAAATCATCATGAGCGTAGTATTTGTTGTAAAACTCTATCAGCCTGAGAAGCTCGAGTCCCAATCCGTGCTCCATGGCCCTGAAGCTTTCAAGAACAAAACCGATGAATTCCGGTCCGGGCTTTTCAGTTCCGCGTCCGATTCCGCTATAAATTTTACCCGATGATCTGAACATGCCGGCATTGAATATGTTACAGGCATCCATTATACCTTTTATATTCCTGAAGCTCATGATTTTGTTAAAGCTGTCGAGGTAGCCTTTGTGAGCCGTGCACATGAAAACATAGTCAGCGTTCTGCAATGATTCATCCAGATCTTTTGTAAAATTAGTATTTTGTTTGAATCTGAGTAGGTTCTGATCATCGTGCTTTACATACATGTCATGGAGGATGTAAGAAATTCCATTATCCCGGAGATAATTAGCAAGTGCAAGAGTAGGTGAATTCCGGGTATCTTCCGAATTAAATCTGTAAGCAACACCCAATAGTGCGATTTTCTTGTCCTTCAGGCTTCCAAATGATTTCTCAGCCTGGTGAAAGGTATTTGAAGGAGATTCATCATTAATTATACGGGAATTAAGTATCAGGCTGTTGGAGGTATCGATGCCCCTTTCAATATTTCTCCACCACAGAAGTATTCCGTCTTTTGGCAGGCAATGTCCGCCGACACCCAGCATCGGTACAAGAATCCCTCCTTTTGGAACAGCATTTGGATCAGCTGTGGCATTATCTGTCTGGGATAAAAGAGAATTTACCTTATCCCTGACTGCATAAAAATCTATATTATGACTGTCACAGTACCGTACGATCTCAGTTGAAAAAGCTATTCTCACATCGCGGTACGCATTTTCCAGGGTCTTCACAATCTCTGCTGTCAGACTATTGGTTTGAAAAACAGTGCCTTTGGTAACAATGTGGCTGTATAGCTTACCGATCAGCTTTGGTGTCTCGGGATGGAGACCTCCTGCAAGCTTATCTGAATCGCTTATACGTTCAACCAGTCGTCCGGGCATAACCCTGTTCGGACTGTTTCCAAGCAGAATATCTTTTCCTTCAACCAGACCATGGTTCTTAAAATAGTCTCTGAAAAGGGTGTCCATGCTTGTTGGAGCCAGCGTTGATTCAAATATTATCAAAGGCATCTTATCAGCAGGTTTGTTTTTCAGAGCTTCCACAAGTTTTTCCAGGGCGCCAAACATTGGCCCGTAATCGGGTTCAAAGCCTTTTTTGTCGGTTTGTACAGAAACCAGGATAACGTCTGCATCTGACAGAACAGAATAATCATGACTTGCCGAAAGAAGTCCGTTTTTTACATCATCATGAGTTATTTCATCCAGATCGGGTTCGATCCCTCCGATCACTGATCTTCCGCTGTTAATAGCATCCACTTTCCATCCGGAATTAACAGATTCCCTTTGAACAACTATGACTTTAGCAGGTTCAGTAGTTCCGATTTTTATCCTGGCTGATGCCAGCATTGCTGCCATTGGCATGCCAACGATTCCGGGACCAATGACCCCGATTTTTTTTACTTTCCAATTTTCAATACTGAGAGGTGAATTTTCCATAAATAATTTTTTTTTTACCACAAAGGAACGCAAAGGTTAACACTAAGGATCACAAAGGATCAGTTGTTTTTATCAATGAATGTCTGAAACCATAATTCAAGGCACAGGATCCCCCATAGTCCGCGTCCGAAGGGTCGCTCACAGCAGATCAGATTCTCAATATACTTTGAATTTATAATGCCTCTCTCCTTAGCCTTTTGTGACGTCATTGTATCGAGTATAAAATCTTTTGCCTGATTTTTAGCCCAGAGATGGAGAGGAACCGGGAATCCCATTTTTTCTTTCCGGTTCATGATTTTTCGCGGCAGCATGTCTTTTATGGTTTTCTTCAGGAGGTATTTCATTTCCCCTCCCTTGAACTTCATACCGGCAGGCATTCGTGAGATCAGGTCGACAATTCTCCGGTCAAGAAGCGGAACCCTCGACTCTATGGAAACCGCCATACTTACGCGATCTTCTACCTGCAATAAACCGGGAAGGCTGGCAACCATATCGAAATGTGTCATCTTATTATAGTAGCTCAGGGTATCAGGGTTATTGAAAGATCTTTGAGAAGCTTTCAAACATCTCATTTTCCTTGTACCCTTCCATAAAATCTTTGGTCAGAAAGCATTCTGAAGAGCCCATGCGGTTTATTAACCTGAAGTATCTCCTGTCCATAGGTTCAAACAGATCATCTTTCATGAAGTCCTTTAGCATAGGTGTATAGGTACGAAGGAAAGGCAGGTTAGGGAGAATAGAATTCAGTGAGACAATATGTTCCCTTTCTTCATTGTTTTCAAATATTGCACCTTTCAGAGCCTGTTCAAGGTATGCTACAAGATACCTGGCATATCCTCCGAATATTTCATCGCCTCCCTGTCCGCCAAGCACAACTTTCACATGTTTTGAAGCTAGTCGCGATACAATATACTGCGGAAAAACTCCAGGACCCGCAACCGGTTCATCGAGATGCCAGATCAGTTTTGGCAGAAGCTCAATAAACTCAGCTTCCGTAGGAATGACCTCAAATAATTGGGAGTTTGCAACTTTTGCAGCTTCCCTGGCATACTCAACTTCATTAAACTCAGGACCTTCATCAAATAATCCCGTGAATGACTTGAATTGTCTGCCGTATTTGCATGCAGATAAAATAGTTACGAACGAGGAATCAATTCCTCCGCTAAGGTATGAACCTAAAGGGACATCGCTTCTAAGCTGCTGTGTGATTGCTTCATCAAGGATCTCCCCTAATCTGACTATAAAGTATTCTTCTGTGTGATATCTGTCAATTTTAAAGTTAGGCTCCCAGTACTTTACCCTGTTAAATGCTCCGGAGGCCAGATCTATGGTTATATAGTGACCGGGGGCAACTTTATGAATATTCCTGAACATTGTTCCTTCGCCGAGAATAAACTGGAATGTCAGGTAGGCGTATAAGTTTCTAGTGTCGGGTTCTGCAGAAATATCCGGATGCTGGAGTATCGACTTTATTTCGCTGCCGAATACAATTTTCCTGTCATCCATGAACCAGTAAAGCGGTTTTATCCCGAAATGATCTTTTGCAACGAGTAATTTGTTATTTTGTTTGTCATAAATGATAAACACGAACATCCCGTTAAGGTCATTGACAAAATTATCGCCGTATTCCTGGTACATATGCAAAATTACCTCTGTATCGGAAGTGGTTTTAAACTGATGACCCCTCTTTTTAAGTTCCTCTCTCAGCTCAATGTAATTGTAAATTTCACCGTTGAATACAATTGTACAATCGTTCTGGGTCATCGGCTGCTTGCCTGTTGAGAGGTCAATGATCGATAACCGTTTATGATAAAAACCTACGGGTCCGTCAATAAATACTCCTTCTTCATCAGGTCCCCTGTAATCAATAACAGAAGCCATTTTTTCCAGGATCTGGATATTGGCTGTTTTCTTGTCTTTATTTATAATTCCTACAAACCCGCACATTTAAACTTCAGTTAAATTAATTTGTACCGATATAATTTTGATCCGGGGGGTCATCCTTTGACCCCGTCAGTCATAAATGCATTTAGCTGTAAAAATCTGCATTTGTGGCATTTATAGTCATTTATTAGTTTTAGTAATCTGTCTTTATCGAATCTGCACATCAGGTCTTGTTAAGGACTAAATTGAGGGAATAAAACTAATGGAAGCAATCGTGAAAAGCAAATCTAACGGAGTCAAGAAAGGCTTAAATCTGCTGATTTTTGACCTGTTTCAGTACAGGAACAAGGGGTAAATCAACACTTTTGAGCAATCTATGCCTTATTAGGTGCCGTTTATCAAAAAGCTGATTTTTTTTGCAATTCGGGTGTTTTTAAATCCTCTAACCTCAAAGCACGCACCCCCCTGTCCCGCTAAACCCCCTCGCCCTTCGGGCACTCCCTCCTTTGTGCTACTTTGAGTCATACTTCGTGATCCTTTGTGGTTAATTTTTTTTACCACTGCTCCTATCCGGCTCCTTACTCCTTACTCCTTACTCCTTACTCCTTACTCCTTACTCATCACTCACCACTCAACTCTATACGCTTTACGCTTTACGCTCATATCTCACATCTCACATCTTCAGATGGTTTTCCCCGCGAGCCTTGTCATCCCGTAATAGGCGCTGCCGAGGAGCGAAGCGCTTGACCCGAGATGAGCCCGTTCGATGATCACTTCCGATCTGCAGTTCTCAAGGGAATTGGCAAATGCGCTTTTCCTGATCATATCAAGATAGCTGTCGCGCGCCTCCGACATACCGCCGCCCAGAACAATTATCTCGGGTGCGAAAATTGTGATAAGATTGGCAAGGCCTATTCCTACCAGTTCCGCATTTTCCTTAACGACTTTAACTGCAGCCGGTGAGTTTGTATAACTCAATTCAAAGATCTCCCGGCAGGAAAGAGGTTTTTCATTTTCAGGCCGTAATTTCCCTGTTTCTTCGTGGTACCTCCGGACTATGGCTGAGGCTGATGCAAATTGTTCGTACGAACCTCTGATACCTTTATCACTGATACCATTCTCAAAATTAATGATCATCTGTCCCACTTCCCCTCCGGCATTATTTACTCCTCTGTAGAGCTTGCCGTTGATGATTATTCCGCCGCCGATCCCCGTACGAAGCGCTACAAAAACTATGTTTTCATAGCCGTTCGCAGCACCAAAACGGTGTTCTGCTATGGTCATCATATTTGCATCATTACCTACATAAGCCGGCAGACCCGTTTCCTGGTTGATTATTTTTGCGAGTGGAACATTCGTCCAGCCTTTTATACCCTGGTCCGGACCAATAACTATCCCTGATGCATGGTCAATAAATCCTTTGGCAGCGGTGCCGACGCATATCGGATTTATGCCTTCCGATGCAACTGATTGCCTGATATCCTTTATGGCATCGAGAAGCTTTGAGATAAGGTAATCGCAGTCCTGGTCAGTGTCGAGCGGAAAGGATTTTGTGGCAACTACTTCACCATTGATCTTAACGACAGCTATCCTGATTGAGTTCCGGCCGATATCGATTCCGATGGCTGAAGCGTGATTGAACATATTTGGATCAGTTGTTGGGTTTTGACAAATTTAACTTTAAATCCATTAACCGCAAAGGGCGCAAAGCTTTAAAACCTAAGGTCGCAAAGAAAAGTCAGAACCTACTTCCATGCAACTCTGTGCAACTCTGAGCACCTCTGTGAAACTCTGTGACAGTTCTTGAAATTTTTGGTTACACAGAGATTCACAGAGAAGCACAGAGAACCACAGAGTATTACGTACCGCATACCGCAAGCCGCATGCCGTTTTCCTGAGCATCTTTGATAAATAATTTTATTTAATAACTTTGGAATTAGATTATTTACACAAAAATGATAGAGAAAGTCAGGGAAATATTTAAGAGAGAGGCTAACGCCATCGAAAACATTCCGGTAACCAAAAGCTTTGAGACGGCAATCGACATAATCTATAAACATGTTCACGGAAAAAACGGGAAGCTGGTTACCAGCGGGATGGGAAAAGCAGGACAGATAGCACATAACATCGCAACGACCTTCAGCTCAACAGGAACGCCATCGATATTCCTTCATCCCAGTGAGGCACAGCATGGTGATCTGGGGATCATGCAGGAAAATGATGTCCTGCTTGCAGTTTCCAATTCAGGAAAAACCCGGGAGATAATTGAACTGATAGATCTTAAAAATAATCTCTTCCCGCAGATACCGGTAATAGTAATAACCGGAAATGAGAACAGTCCGCTTGCCTCAAAAGCTGATTGCTATATTCTCACAGGAGCCCCTGAAGAGGTCTGCATACTCGGACTCACTCCCACTACCTCCACAACCATGATGACTGTCATTGGAGATGCATTGGTGGTACTCATGATGAGCAAGATTGATTTCAATGCCGAGGAATATGCTAAGAGGCACCACGGGGGATATCTCGGAATAAAATCGAGAGCGATCTCCGGGAAGATATGAGATATGAGATGTGAGCGTAGAGCGGAGAGTATTGAGTGGTGAGTGGTGAGTGGTGAGTGATGAGTGGTGAGTGGTGAGTGATGAGTGATGAGTGATGAGTAAAGACTCACAACAGCTGGCGCCGATTTGCAATCGGGGCCAAAACATTAAGCACGGATTACAAATCCGCGCTAGCGGGTACAAAGCGAAGTCTGAAGACTTCGCTAAGCTGTGCTCGGCGAAGCCTCGCGCTACAGGCAGCACGGATTCAAATCCGCGCTAGCGATCAGAGATCAGAAATCGGATCCGGTTTTGATTGATTCCAGAGTGCTTTCAAGGGATTCCTGGAATTTGTTGGCATTTTCGATCCATTTCAGGATCTTTTCGCTTGTCATTGGATATTCCGGAGTTCGCATCGAAACGGTCCGGTAAGCATAATCCTTTAATTCCGCAACATTCTCGAGCACTTTCCTGAAATATACCCTGAAAAAGGAATCGGTAATGAAGAAATAGCGTTTGCGATCGGATGGAAATGTCTTGTAGTCAATTATTTTGTTCTGCAGAAGGAAGTTAAGTGAATTGCTTACGGAACTCTTGCTGGCTTTGAAATACTTAACCAGCTCGTCAAAGGTCTTTTCAGGAGGATCACTGACGGTGAAATAGGATACTATCCTTCCCTGCATTGGTGTGAGCCCGAACTTTTCAAATACCTTGCCGGTCTCTTCAATTGTTTCGCGGATTCGTTTTTCCTGAGTTGGCATGATTAGAAAAACTATTTTAACCGCAAAGCACGCTAAGAATGCGCAAAGCACGCTAAGGAAATCCTTTGCGACCTTTGCAAAGAATCTTTGCGAACTCTGCGGTTAATGGATTTCAAGCAAATTTACAGATAATTGAATTAGGTTCTATGACTTTTGAACTAAAAAAACAAAAAAATAATTTTCTTGCTTCCGTCAGATAAAAAGATTAGTTTTGAACACTTCCCTTCAGGGACCAGAAATCAGGTATCAGGAATCAGAAATCAGAAATCAGAAATCAGAAATCAGGAATTAAAAAAATCAAGATCATGACCACCAGCTCACCTACAACCGCGATCAGCAGAAAAGATTATATCTTTTCAGTATCGATCATCGGACTGTTCTTTTTCCTCTTCGGATTCGTCACCTGGCTCAACGGCATACTTATCCCCTTTCTCAGAACAGCATGTGAATTAAACGATTTTGAGGCCTATTTTGTAACATTTGCATTTTATGTCTCCTATTTCGTAATGGCACTGCCCTCTTCAGCCCTCCTGAAAAAGACCGGATTCAAGAATGGTATGTCACTCGGATTATGGATAATGGCTGCCGGAGCATTGATATTTATCCCTGCTGCAATGACCAGGACTTTCGGCCTATTTCTTCTGGGTTTGTTTGTTGAAGGGACCGGAATGGCTCTGCTGCAGACTGCATCAAATCCTTATATAACTATAATCGGTCCGCCTGAGAGTGCAGCCAAGAGTATGAGCATGATGGGAATAGCCAATAAATTTGCAGGAGCAATTGCTCCTATAATTCTTGCCAGCATCATTCTTAAAGATTCAAAAGTGCTTTCTGAAAAACTTGCCCAGGCAGCTGATGCCGCTACCCGTACAGTTCTGCTCGATGAACTGGCCGGCAGGGTAATAATGCCATATATTGTGATGACTGTGATCCTTGTTCTCTTGGGTCTGCTATTACGTTTTGCCCATCTGCCTGAAGTGGATACGGATGCTGAAGATGCAACAAGCAGTGAATCAAATGCCAAGAAAACCAGCGTCTGGCAGTTTCCTCACCTTATTCTTGGAGTGGTCGCTCTCTTCTTTTATGTCGGCGTTGAGGTTATTGCAGGTGACAGAATAATAAGATACGGTCAGTCGATAGGAATAGCAATGGAATCAGCAAAATACTTTACATCACTCACGCTCCTGGGCATGATAATCGGTTACCTTCAGGGATTATCTTCATTCCAAAATATCTCACACAGGTTACCGCTTTAAAAGTATGCACAATTCTTGGTGTCATTTTTTCACTCGGAGCAATACTTACCCCGTCCCATCTCGTCTTCACCATGCCATTCATTGATATCATGACACTCAAATCAATTGAGCTGGTGCTGCCGGTAACAGTATTATTTGTTGCACTTCTCGGACTTGCCAATTCACTCGTATGGCCGGCTATGTGGCCTCTGACCCTCAACGGTCTCGGAAGATTTACAAAAACCGGTTCAGCCATGCTTGTAATGGCAATTGCCGGTGGCGCATTATTACCTCTGTTATACGGCAAGCTTGCTGTGACATTTTCAACCCAGACTGCATACTGGATATGCGTTCCTGCATATCTGATAATAATGTATTATGCTTTTATCGGTCATAAAGCAGGAAAATAATATGGCGTACGATCTGAAGGAAATATTTGAATATTTCAACGCTGATGGCACCTTTCTGAACGGAGAACCATATGGCAGCGGACATATTCATGATACCTTCAGGGTTGAAACAGCCGAAAAGGAAAAGGACGATTATATTCTTCAGCGGCTTAATAATAAGATCTTTAAAAATATCCCGGATCTTCAGCATAACATTGAAAGAGTTACCGTTCATCTGAGAAACAGATTAGCAGCCATTCCCGGTTCAGATATCAAGAGGGAATGTCTGATCCTGATCCCCTCCCGTGACGGGAAAACCTGGATCATTGACAATGATGGCAATTACTGGAGGATGTATATTTTCATTTCCAACCATCATTCCTACAATATTGTTGACAGTCCCGACAAAGCTTTTGAAGGAGGAAAAGCAATCGGCCGGTTTCAGGCAATGCTTTCGGATATGCCGGGAGAACCTCTTTATGAGACAATTCCGTGGTTTCACGATATCGAAAACAGGCTTGAGGCATTCAATGACAAGATAAAGGAAAACCCCGTCGGCCGTGTAAGATCTGTATCGCGGGAAATAGATCAGGTACTGACCAGGGCGGAGGAGATGAAGATCATACTGAGACTGGGAAAAGAGGGTAAAATACCACTCAGGATCACCCATAATGATACAAAATTCAATAACATTCTGCTCGATGAGAATGATAAGGCATTGTGTGTTATTGATCTGGATACCGTGATGCCGGGATATGTGCATTATGATTTTGGTGATGCAATCAGAACGGCAGCGAATACTGCCTCTGAAGATGAGAAGGAACTTTCAAAGGTCAAGATGGACATAAATCTCTTCAGGGCATATGCTGAAGGCTATCTTTCCGAAACAGGCAAGACATTAAATGAGGTGGAAAAAGATATGCTTGCATTTGCGCCGAGATTAATTACTTACACCATAGCCGTACGTTTTCTGACAGATTTTATTGATGGCGATAACTACTTCAAGATACATCACGAATTGCATAATCTTCAGAGAGCACAGGGCCCAGCTAAAACTGGTGATGAGCATGGAGGAACAGTACGAGGAGATGAGGAGGATTATCGGGAAACTGATCTAGGGTGAGAGCTAAAGCGAAGTCTGAAGACTTCGCTAAGCTGTTGGAGCACGGATTACAGCTGGCGCCGATTTGCAATCGGTGCCAAAACATAAAGCACGGATTGCAACCGAGCAGAACCGGGCAGAAAAGAAGCACGGATTGCAAATCCGCGCTAGCGTGCGAACTTTGCAAATTCTTTGCGTGCTTTGCGGTTAATGGATTTCAAAAGTAACTATGGACTGGACAAAAGACGAAACAAGCTTTCTGAAGACATTGAGTGATGCTGACAGGATCCAGGGATTCCTCGATTCACTCGATTATAATCCCAAATATGAATGCAGATCACCGAGATGGGTGATCAAAAAAAGATCTGCACATTGTTTCGAAGGAGCCCTTTTTGCAGCAGCTGCACTGCAATTCAATGGATATAAACCTCTTATAGTTGACCTGAAATCATATAATGACGATGATCATGTTATCACGGTTTTCAGAGAGGATGGCTACTGGGGAGCAGTAGCAAAATCAAATTTTACATCACTAAGATTCAGGGAGCCTGTCTATCGCTCTCTTCGTGAACTTGTTATGTCATATTTTGATTTCTATTTCAATATAGTAGGCGATAAATCACTTCGATCTTATTCACGGCCCCTCGATCTGACGATCTATAATACCCGTCACTGGACAACAACTGATGAAGACCTTGAGTATATTGGAGATAAGCTGGAGACGATCCGTCATTATCCGGTCATTGATCAGAAGATGATCAGCAATCTGAAAAAGGCAAGTGATATCATGCTGCAGGCAGGCATGCTGGGCTCGAACTGGGACGGGTTGTTTAAACCGAAGTAGAGGCACAGGGCGAAGGGCACAGGGCACAGGGCAAGACAACTACAGCCGTGAAACTCCGTGAAAAACTCTGTGCAGCGCCGTCGGCAAGCCTTTGGCGGCCGATGGTAACTCCGTGGTTAAAAGGCACAGGGCACAGAGCACAGGGCCCTGATTACTGATTACTGATTACCGATTACCGATTACCGATTTCTGATTCCTGATTTCTGATTTCTGATTTCTGATTTCTGATTTCTGATTACCGAATACCGATTACCGATTACCAATTACTGATTCGTGGTTAATGGATTTCATATCCGGTCGAAATATATTACCTCCTAGTTATTTGTCTATCATAATATTACTAAGTCTGACTTAATCCCGGTCGAAGGTTCTTTTTGTAATTAACGTGATATTGCCTATTTTTGATACCTTAAATTAAACAGGGTATGGATTTATCAGGTAAAAGCTATAAAGCCTTTATTGACCGTGAGGAAGCTTTAAAAAAGCAGTATAACGCTAAAAATGCTGAGAAACAACACTCAAAGGGAAAGCTTACTGCTCACGAACGAATCAGCCTGCTTTTCGATTCGGGTAGTTTTGAAGAAATTGATGCTTTTGTTACTCCTGCTTCGCAACCTGTTGAATTCGGGAAGGTTGAAAGGACATATGGTGACGGCGTAATAGCCGGTCATGGAAAAATAAACGGACGATTGGTATTTGCATATGCTCAGGATTTTACCATCATGGGTGGTTCACTTGGGCTGGTCCATTCCAAAAAGATTACCAAGATACAGGAAATGGCGCTTAAGATGGGAGCTCCGATTATAGGCTTAATGGACTCCGGCGGAGCACGAATTCAGGAAGGTGTCGCCAGTCTGAGCGGTTATGCTTCAATTTTTCATAATATTATCAGTTCTTCTGGGATCATCCCGCAGATATCAGTGATAATGGGTCCGGCAGCCGGAGGAGCTGTTTACTCTCCCGCACTCACTGACTTTGTCTTCATGGTGAATCACACCAGCTATATGTTCGTGACCGGGCCGAATGTTGTGAAGGAAGTATTGAATGAAGATGTAACATCTGACGGTCTGGGCGGCGCTGAAGTTCATGCACGAAAAAGCGGTGTTGCACACATGATATATGATGATGAGGAAAATACATTGCTTGCCCTGAAAAAATTCCTCTCCTACCTCCCATCCAATAATGTTGAAAATCCTCCCATTGTTCCCGATGACGGTTCAATAAACGACATAAATGAAAAACTGAGGGACATAATTCCGGAAGATCCGAATAAAGCATATGATGTAAAGGATGTTGTTGCTCAGATCGTTGACAGAAACAGCTTCTTCGAGACAGCTGAACTTTTCGGCGCCAGTCTGGTCACAGGGTTTGCCAGGTTAAAAGGTAAAACAATAGGGGTAGTAGCAAATCAGCCTAAGGTTCTGGCAGGTGTTCTCGATATCGATTCATCGACAAAAGGTGCCAGGTTTATTCGGTTCTGTGATGCTTTCAATATTCCGATCCTTACATTTGAAGATGTCCCGGGCTTTCTTCCGGGAGTTGATCAGGAACATGCAGGAATTATTCGTCACGGCGCAAAATTGCTCTTTGCATACAGTGAAGCTACCGTACCAAAGATAACTGTCATTCTAAGAAAAGCTTACGGTGGTGCATTCATTGTAATGAACAGTAAATTTCTCGGAGGCGATTTCAGCTTTGCCTGGCCTTCTGCGGAAATTGCCGTGATGGGCCCCGACGGCGCAGTAGCGATCCTCTACCGGAAAGAACTTGCTGAATCTGAAAATCCTGTTGAATTAAAAAAAGAACTGGTTAAAAAATATCGCGACAAGATCGCAAATCCGTTTATTGCAGACGAGAGCGGGTATATTGATGAGGTTATTGATCCTGCGATGACACGGAAAAAGATAATCTCTGCCTTCAACGCACTTAATAATAAATGGGTCAAGGTGCCGGCGAGGAAGCATGGGAATATGCCCCTTTAAGGCACAACGGCGCAATGGCGCAACGGCACAGCGGCGCAATGTGTAAAGGTACTTGCGGTTTAGCCGTTGAGCCTTTGAGCCTTTGAGCCTTTTCAATAATGCAACGAAATTAAGTAACAGTGATGAAAATTCGTAGAATATTAATAGCCAACCGCGGTGAGATAGCTGTCAGGATAATGAAGACAGCGCACCGTATGAAGATAGAAACTGTCGCTGTTAAAACGGCTGTTGAACCTAATGCCATGTATCTGGCATACAGCTGATGTGATATTTGACAATACGGAGGACATTTCAGAGATACCTGTATTTCTCAATATTGAAAAACTTATTGGCATAGCTCTCAAGACAAAAGCTGATGCCATTCATCCGGGCTACGGGTTCCTGGCAGAGAACGCATATTTTGCCCAGAAATGCATTGACAATAAGCTGATTTTCATTGGTCCGTCACCTGACGCTATTTATAAGATGGGCAACAAGACCATTGCCAGGAAGATCGCTATGGCAGGTGGGATCCCGATGGCAATGGGAAGTGAAGGAAATATTGCCAATGAGGAAGAAGCTGCGGTAATAGCAGAAAAGATCGGATATCCTGTAATAATCAAAGCTGCATCGGGTGGCGGAGGAAGAGGCATGAGGATCGTGAGAAAAGCCGGAGAGATGGAAAAGTTGTTTATTATTGCCAGCAAAGAGGCAGAGAAAGCGTTCAATGATCCTTCTGTCTTTGTGGAAAAATATATTGAAAATCCGAAACACATTGAATTTCAGATACTGGGCGATACAAAAGGAAATGTAATACACCTTGGCGAGAGGGAATGTTCAATACAGAGAAAACATCAGAAGCTTCTCGAAGAAGCTCCCTCATCCGCACTCGATGAAAAGCTTCGGAAAAAAATGGGAGACATGGCCGTGCAGATCGCAAAAGCAGTCAATTATCATTCTGCCGGGACCGTAGAATTTCTTCTCGACTCCGATAAGAATTTCTATTTCATGGAGATGAATACCAGGATTCAGGTTGAACATCCTGTAACTGAAATAGTTACCGGATTAGATCTGATAGAGCAGCAGATCAGGATAGCAAATGGAGAGGAACTTCAGTTTAAACAAAGTGATATTAAATTAAAAGGATGGGCAATTGAATGCAGGATAAATGCTGAAGATGTGCAGGCAGGATTTGCCCCTGATCCGGGCAAAATTGAGAACCTGCATATGCCGTCTGACGCATCAGTCAGGGTTGATACCGGTGTCCAGGCAGGTTCATCAATTGTTGCAAACTATGATTCTATGATAGCCAAGCTGATAGTAAAAGGTAAGGACCGGAAAGAAGCAATCAAAAACTGCAAGATAGCGCTCGATAAAGTATGGATCAAAGGGACCAAGACAACACTGCCTTTTTTCAGAATGCTGGTGCGCCATCAGAAGTTCCAGGACGGAAGCTTTACAACCTCGTTTATTGAAAAAGATCTTGACAAGTTCTACTTTAACAGTGAGTATGAAGAGATGCTTGCCGCATGGCTGGCGACGAAGCTCTTCATCGAAGAAAACCTCAATGACGACAGTATAAACGTTAATTTTGAACATGGGAAAGTGATGAGTCCATGGCTGTTAAACAAACGAATTAATCAATTTTAAATAATTCTGATAACCATGCCTAACGAAAAGCATCAGATAAAAAAGCTTCACGCTGCTATCCTCGGAAAACAGAAAATTCAGCTTTTCCCTTCCCTTGAAACACACTATCAGAATTGGCAAAAGGGATTATGAGGTTAAACTTAAGGCCGACGAAAAATACGGTACATATATTCTATGGAAGAACAGGAAGTATCCTGTTGAGATTGTTCGCTCGAGCCAGAACAAATATGAAATACTCTTTAATGATATCAGCTATACATTCACTGTGGAAACGCCCTTTTCCCTGCAGAGAAAGAAGGTTTTAGATTCTAAAAGGGGCAAAATTGAAAAGGAGGTCCTTAAGGCTCCGATGCCGGGAAAAATAATCGATGTACTTGTGAGGGAAGGCTCAACTGTCCTGAGAGGTGAACCATTGGTAATTCTTGAAGCGATGAAGATGCAGAATGAAATCGTTTCACCCGTGAATGGGATAGTCGAAAGGGTTCTGGCAAAACCCAATACCAATGTCATGAAAGATGATATACTGGTAGAGATCAAGCTTACGTAGCCATTCGTCAACTCAAACCCGCCATCCGTAGACTGGAATCAGCTTATCTGACAATAATATCCTAACTTGCATATGTTAAAACCGGACGTATAAATATTTACGGGACAGAACAATATGGTATGATATTCCGTTTTGTTTATATTTTTGGTTAAGTTCGAAACAAGCGCCAGAATGGATATGAAGACCAACAGACTGATAGCATTAATAATGATATTATGCTTTGGGATCTCATCCATTCCTCTGACTGCAAAAGTTGTTCGCGGCGGCATCAAAACAGAAACAAAATTAAAATCAGGTTCAGATACCGCAACAGTAAACGAATATATCAGAAAAGCTTTTAAATATGCTGCTGTGTACCCTCCCAATCCAAAATACATGAAGGCATATATTGATACTGCTGAAACATTGTGCAGTAAAGAAGATATTGAATTTCCTCCCCTTCTGCATCTTGCCAGGGCGGATTATTTCTTTCTTATTTCAGATTTCAAAAATGCATCACAGGAAGCTATGATCGCTGAGACCAGAGCAAAAAGTACAGGAGATATGGTTGTCCTGGCAAAGACGCTGAATTTTCTCGGCCAATACACCATGCGTACGGGTTTCTATAAGGAGAGTATTGATTATTTTAATAACAGCATTGATCTCGCAAAGAAGAATAAGATAAAGCAAATTGTCCTGAGGGATTATAACGGGCTGGCTGATGTTTACTATGAGCTGAAAGATATGAAGGAATACCGGAATACCCTTCAGAAATTAATCGTGAGCTCCTATGCTGAAAATGACTCTCTCTATCTTGAAGCGGGTTACTGGAGACTGGGAACAGTCTCAACCGAAGTTGACCGCAATTTTTACCGTGCCGATTCCCTGCTCAGGAAATGTCTTGCCATTTCGATGAAAAAAAAAGACACACTCTATATTTCTCTTTCCCTGGCAAATCTTGGATGGAACTTTTACCTGGAAAAGAAATACAGTTCTGCAATTAACTACTATACAAGAGCTCTGTCTTTCAGCGTACCTGCCAGGAGACATCAAGCTTCCGCCAATTCCTACGGAAATCTGGGCACAATCTACAGAGATATCGGCGATACCGAAAAAGCTATAAAATACTATAATAAAGCAATCGAGCAGGGTAAAAAAGCTAATGATTATCGAAACCTGGCATGGATTTATAACGACATGAGCAACATGTATCTTTTAAGAAAAGACACTGCAAATGCATTCAGGAGCTATGTTCTGTTTAAAGAGTTCAGCGACAGTCTTTTAACATCGGCAAGCAGTAAAGGACTTACCGATGCGAAGATCCGCTATGATGCAGAAACTGAAAATAAGGAGCTTCAGCTGCTCTCCCTGCGATTAAGCAACCAGAGATTGCTTCTTTATGGTTATACCGGACTGTTTATACTTTGTCTTGCTATAGGGATCCTTATTTACAGCCGGTCAAGGATCGACTCAAAGCATCGCATCAGCGAGATGAATCGCCAAATAGCTGAAATAACGCAGGCCAACCTCAGGCAGCAGATGAATCCGCATTTTATCTTCAATACGCTGAATTCCATACAGTATTATATGTATCAGCACGATAAGCTGGCCACAAACAATTATCTCACAAAGTTTTCGAGCCTGATGCGAAAAGTGCTTGAAAACTCCCAGCATACATCAATACCTCTGCAGGATGAGCTCGAGGCTTTAAACCTGTATCTTGACCTGGAAATGATCAGGTTTAAAGACAAATTTGATTTTGAGATCAAAGTTGACGAAGAGATCGATACACTCCTGTTTAAGGTACCGACAATGCTTATTCAGCCATATGTTGAGAATTCAATCAGTCATGGACTTATGCCATGTGAAGGCAAGGGTCTTGTAAAAATTGCGCTGAAACTGGAAAATGAATATATTTCATGTATTATAGAAGATAACGGGATAGGAAGGGAAGCATCGCAGGAAAGAAAAAGATCGAGGGAGGGTAATCATAACTCACTGGGTACCCAAATAGTTGCGTCGCGCCTCGATCTTGTCAATACACTTTATGGAACCAGTTTAAAAACGATCTATACCGATCTTAAAAACGCAAAAGGGGAACCTGAAGGTACACGTGTGGAAATACAAATACCGATAATGACATGAAGCGCAAGTTAATAACAGGAATTATTGATGATGAGCCTGATGCTGTAGATTTCATTACCTCAATTATTGCGGAATATTGTCCCGATCTTGAGGTGTGCGGGAAAGCAAATAATGTAAAAGAAGGGACCGTTCTTATCGACGAAATAAAACCGGAGCTGATCTTTCTTGATGTTGAGATGCCAAACGGCACAGGATTTGATCTCCTGTCTCATTTTCCCCACAAAGATTTCGATGTGATCTTTATCACAGCTTTCAACCATTATGCCATAAAAGCGATTAAATTCAGCGCCATAGATTATATCCTGAAACCCATAAATATTTCTGAATTCATTGAAGCAGTTAACCGGGTCGTTCTCAAGCGCTCGGCAAATCCGGTATCGTTCAATGAAAATTTTGAGGTTCTGCTGGAGAATCTCCGTACTACTCATCCTACAAGGCTGGTCATACCAACATCCGACGGAAGGGAGTATCTTAATCCCAAAGATATAATCCGAATTGAAGCGGACCGAAGCTATTCCTGGTTTTTCTTAAATGACAAACGAAAAATTCTGGTATCAAAACACCTTAAAGAGTTCCAGGAACTGTTGAATGACCGTGACTTTTTCCGACCGCATAATTCCCATCTCATAAATCTCGATTTTGTCAGGAAATTTATCCGGCACGACGGCGGCTATATTGAAATGACCGATGGTTCGCAGGTACCTATTTCAAGAAACAGAAAAGATCTTTTTCTTGCTCATATGGCGAGATACACCAGCTAAGAATAGCAGATCATCCTTTTTGCTTTCTCATCAAAGGCCATAGTAATGCCAGCATTGCAGCAGATGTCAGTATCAGGGCGACTAATCCGTAAATCAGGCTGTCGTACGGCGATCTGACCAACCAGGAACAAGCTATCCAGTAAAGTGGTGAGAAGAAAGAGAAGTAATTCCATGGGTGATGCAGCAGAAGGCCCAGGGGAACCACAATCACCAGAATACCATAAATCCATTTGGAAGTCACTCCACGAAACCTTCTTCCGGAAGAAACAACATCAAAAAGGAAAACAACCGATGACTGGATTGAAAAAAGAAATCCTGCGAAAAGAGTTCTAAGCCATCCTTCCGACGGGACAGGCTTTGCGAGGATTACTGCAATCATGACTATTATGAAACTGAAAAATCCAATAAAAATCATTTTCCGAAACAGGTACCTAATTTTATGAAAATCTGTATCTTCATGATTATTAATGACCTGCAAGACATCTTTGTTTTTCAGAGTATCGGTATATGCAATCCCTGTCATCAGCGGGATGATCATAATAAGGGTAATAGCGGCAAGCGAGAAATAGCTGCCAGGCTGGAACCCTGTCTTAGAATAGATGAAGCCATAGAAGAGCGGAAAGATAAATTTCAGTGACAGCAGAAGGACGAGAAGGATAAGTATCCGGACCAAAAATGTTTTGTTGTGTACCTTACTTCTAAGCTCCCTGGCTCTCTTTCTTACAATCTCGAAATCAAGATGTTCAGATCTACCCATTGAGAATTGTTTTCGTAAAAATACACAATTTTCCTTCTCATTAAACACGAATTTGCGTAGGGAGATCTCCCCGCTTTACAGGGCCAAGCGTTAAGGAGAGTGTCTCAAAAGGACACCTTCTTTTTTATTTTCATTTGCCTTCGGCGAGCTCCCTTCGGTCGGTTCTTTTGCTCCTCCTTTTCCATTTTTATCCGCCCGCTACACAAGGCCATAATGGCGCCACCAAAAAGGGCGAGGTTCGCACCTTTTCCGGTTTGCCTGCGCACTTTCTAAAGTTGTGAATTGTTGATACAGATTAGCTCTTTGTGAGCCTTAGAGATAACCTTTGTGTTCCTTCGTGGTAAGAAAAATAACCACAAAGGATCACTAAGGATTACACAAAGTTACACAAAGGGAACACATAATTAATTATACCCTTTTAAGCAGCCTTTTTATAACTATTTTTTAACAGGAATATGCTTGAGGGTCCCAACCAGAAAATCCCAGAATTTGCTGACTGATTCAATATTGACCTTCTCATCGGGAGAGTGCGGATATTTGATCGTTGGTCCGAATGAAATCATATCAAGATCAGGATAAACGCCACCTATCAGTCCGCATTCGAGTCCGGCATGAATCGCTTTTTTCTCAGGGATCTTTCCAAACATATTCTTGTATACATCGCTCATAGTTTTCAGAATGGGTGATTGCATATCCGGTTTCCATCCCGGGTATTTACCTGTAAGTGTGACATTTGCCCCAATAAGGTGGAATACTGCAGCAATCTTCCATGCAGTTGCCTCTTTAGCAGAGTCCACAGAGCTGCGTGTAAGATTATATGTTTCAAACTTGCCACCTGCACATTTCACAATTGCCAGATTGTTGGATGTTTCCACAAGTCCTTTCATTGCCTGACTCATTCGCTGAACTCCGTTAGGACACGCAAAAAGAGCCCTGATGATCTTGTATTGCTCCTCCTTCTTCATGACCTTTTCAGGGGTTGCTATTTTTTCAGCTATAAATTTCAGATCCGGCTCGGTATCGGAAAATTCGGCACGGTACATCTTCTCGTAGCCCTTAACGAATTTTTCAAAATCCTTAGCTTTAATTTCGGGCACTAAAACAATGGAATAAGATTCCCTTGGGATAGCGTTCCTAAGGTCGCCTCCTGCTGCTTCAGCGAGCCTGATGCCGTAATCAGATTCCGCCTGCATCAGGAACCTGAACATTATCTTATTTGAATTTGCCCTTCCCAGAGCTATGTCGACCCCGGAGTGGCCACCCTTCAGCCCTTTGGCCATTATTTTAAATGTTACCACCCCTTTAGGTGATTTCTCCTCAGCATAGTCTTTAGTTACATTTACATCGACACCCCCGGCACAACCGACATAAAGTTCCCCTTCGTCTTCAGAGTCGAGGTTCATGAGTATATCTCCCTTAAGCAGTCCTTTTTTGAGTCCGAATACACCTGTCATGCCTGTTTCTTCATCGATTGTAAAAAGCGCTTCAACCGGTCCGTGTGCTATATCCTTCGAAGCCAGGACAGCCATTACCGAAGCTACCCCGATGCCGTTATCGGCGCCAAGAGTAGTGCCATTTGCCTTTACCCATTCACCATCAATAACAGTCTGGATCGGATCCTTCAGAAAATCATGTTTTTTATCACTGTTTTTCTGAGGAACCATATCGAGATGAGTCTGGAAAATCACTCCTTTTCTGTTCTCCATTCCTTTGGTGGCCGGTTTCCGGATTATAACGTTACCTACCTTATCTACACTAGTTTCAAGATTATGACTTTTACCAAATTCCTTCATATGTGCTATCATCCCTTTTTCATGTTTTGAAGGACGTGGAATCTGTGTAATTTCATGGAAATAATTCCATACTGGTTTCGGCTTGAGATCACGTATGTCGCTCATATTCAATAGATTTTTAGTTTCTGAAAATAAGACAATAAAATTAGTACAATTTAGTAACATAAACAATGATAAAGTAATTTGAGATATGGAATACTGTTATTTTCCCGTTAAAATTTAAAAGTAAAAATGCAACTTTTCTTCATTTGAAATTTGTTACATTTTTGCTACATTGTTCCCGCCTGATTAGAAATATTCTTAAAACATAACAAGAAATAAATGAATAAGTTATCATATATTAAGATTTCTAGAATATTGAATAAATTCCGAAAATGTCTTTAACTTTTAGAATATGACCTTTTTATATGTAGTAGTAGGCCTCGTAATTGTCTTTGACTTTATAAATGGGTTTCATGATTCTGCAAATTCGATTGCAACTGTTGTCTCAACAAAAGTTCTGTCTCCCCTGGCAGCAGTAGTTATGGCTTCTTTCTTTAATTTCATAGCTTTCGTGATCTTTCCTCTAAAAGTTGCTGATACAATGAGTTACGGAGTCGTAAATTCTGATGTTATAAACCTGACTGTTATTGCTTCTGCAGTCATTGCAGCGATTGCATGGAATCTTGCGACATGGTGGCTTGGGCTTCCCTCGAGCTCTTCCCACACTCTTGTCGGTGGACTGGTAGGGGCAGCAGTCGCAAGTTCGGGCTGGAATTCAGTAGTCTATGCAGGAGTAATAAAAATTGTGATCTTTATTGTAGTAGCTCCAATCCTTGGGATGGTTATGTCTTTTATTATATCAGCCGTTGTGATCTTCTTTGCAAGGAATCATTCTCCGTCAGGAATTGATAAACATTTCAGACGCCTGCAGCTTTTATCTGCAGCTGCTTTTAGTCTTGGACATGGAGGCAACGATGCCCAAAAGTCAATGGGCATAATATGGGTATCATTGATCGTAACAGGAATTGTCACAAAAAATGAAACTATAAGGGATCATATGTGGATCGTTCTTTCCTGTCAGACTGCAATTGCAATGGGTACGTTGCTGGGAGGTTGGAGGATTGTAAAAACAATGGGTCAAAAGATTACCAAACTTAAACCATTTGAGGGTTTTTGTGCAGAGACTGCCGGTGCACTGACTTTGTTCGGAGCAACTCACTTTGGGATTCCGGTCAGTACTACTCATGTAATTACAGGTGCAATAATTGGAGCCGGTGCCAGGAAAGGTGTCTCTGCTGTAAAGTGGGGAGTGACAACCAAAATATTCTGGGCCTGGTTGCTGACAATACCTGTATCAGGAGTTGTTGGTTCATTAATGTTTCATCTTCTCAGATGGATCCTTCCATAAGCTGTAAACGCATTCATTAATATAATATTGATAGTCATGAACATAGATAGTATTCTCAAGTTTTTTGTACCGAAGGATCACTCCTTCTTTCCTCTGTTTGAAAGTGATGCAAAAAACCTTGTAAGCGCTGGTAAACTTCTTAAAGAGCTTATGGCGAGCGGCGAAACTTTGGAGCATGAAAGGATCTATAAAGAGATCAGAGATATTGAACATATTGGTGATGAAATTACTATTAAAACCTATGAACAGCTTAATAAATCGTTTATCACTCCTTTTGACAGGGAAGATATCCATGAACTTACAGCAAATATCGATGATGTGGTTGACTCAATAAATGGGATCGCACGCCGGATCTGCCTCTACAGGCCAAAAAAACTAATGCCCATTTACAAAGAGATGGCCGAACTGGTCTATGAAGGAGCAAAAGAAGTTGAAACTGCAATTCTTTGCCTGAAGGATCCAGCTGCGAATAAGGAAAAGATAAGACGGGCTTGCGGAATAGTTAATGCCATTGAGCATAAGGCTGATGAAATTTATTTTACCGGTATATCTGAACTTTTCGAACACGAAGAGGATCCGAAGGAACTGATAAAAAATAACAAGATCCTCGAGATGCTCGAAAGATGTGTCGACGAGGAGGAGGATGTTACCGATACCCTGAAAGCTATAATAATAAAAATGGCGTAAAGGTGCTCAGGGCACAAGCCTTCGCGAAGGCTACGGCTGGCAAAGCAGGGCACAGGGCACAGAACATAGGACGGAGCTGGCGCGGATTTGCAATCCGTGCCCCTTTTCTGCTAGGTTGTAATCCGTGCTTCGTTCTTCAGGTATGTAAATGGCACGGATTGCAAATCCGCGCCAGCCATCTACTCCGAAAAGAATTAATTAACAATAATTTAACAATTTATTTTCAGCGCGTGTTGAAATTATTCAGACTTTTGCCAATTAATAATTTCAAAGAAGATCTGAAAGTAAATTAACGATGAATAATTGGTATAAGAGATTACATGCGCTTAGTCTTCAGATGGCAAGCACAAAATGGGGGATATGGGTATTGTTTATATGTGCTTTTGCCGATGCTTCCTTCCTTCCGCTTCCTGTTACAACTATTTTTTTAATTCTGGCTTTACTTAATGTCAAAAAGACTTTCAAATATGCCCTGTTTGTAGTTTTGGGCACAGTTGCCGGCGCTTCGGCGGGTTATCTGATCGGTCATTACGCCTGGCTTAGACCAAACGGACAGTTTACCGGATTCGTTCAATTCCTGTTTAATAATATTCCTGGTTTTTCCCAGGATGCTTATAATAAGATACATCATCTTTTTGTACGATGGGACTACTGGATCCTTTGTGCTGCAGCCTTTACTCCTGTTCCCTATGGTGTATTTTCAATATTGTCGGGAGTGTTTGAGATAAACATCCTGATCTTTCTTCTGACCACCTTTGTTACCCAGATGATAAAATTCTCTCTTTTAGCTCTGATAACTGCTAAATTGGGTGTGCAGGTTAAAAAGTTAACGGAGCTCAGCTGGAGACCTGCTGCGATATTGACCGGCTTTGTTTTGGTTGTGATAGTAATCAGCCGCGTTCTGTAAGGCTCATGAAATATAAGACGCTCTCAAGGCTACTGATGTCTGCCAGGTATTCAGAAGACTCTTATAAACGTTGATCAGCTTTTCCCTTATAACATCCTTATCGAATTGTGTCAGCAGCTGTTCGGATATTATCAGACCTTCGTTATAAAACTGCTTGTCATTTATCATTTTTCTTGTAAGTGAAATGAATTCAGCAGTGGTTCGTGCCTTAAGATATGGATTTTCGTATAAGGTTCTGTATTCTTCAATATCCCTGTATATTACAGGCATTCCGCATGCAGCAGCTTCCATCGGGGCAAGAGGGCAGTTTTCCTGGTAGGAAGGAAACAGCATCAGATCTGAAGCTGCATAGATAAGAGGCATATCCTCAAGATCGATCTGCCCGGCATTGATAACATTTTTGCCAGCACTACTAAATCTTTCATCAATTCTTTTAATCCCCTCGCTCAGTTTTCCGAAAGGTCTGCCACCTGCCCATACAAATTTTACTTCCGGTATTGCTTCGGATATATCAAGGAAGTCCTCCACCCCTTTCCTGCCTGTCAGTTGTCCTACACCCAGAACTACAAATTCATTATCCGTCAGGCCTAGCATCTTTCTGCCTTTAATTCTGTTCTCCGCAGTCCGCTTCCAGGTATTTATATGAACAGGATTATAGATCCTTACTATGCGGGTTTTTGCACCAGTCTCGATTATTGCTTCTTCAACCATCGGGGATATTGCAATACATACATCAGCATAGGAATAGACTACCCTCAGGCCCAGCCTGATGAATGGCATAAAAATCCACCATAATGGCAGGGATCCTTTTATGGAATCAGGTATGACATGTGCTGTATAAACTCTTCTTCCTTTATATTTTCTTCCCTTCCAGAGATAATAGAGCCCATAGGTATGACCATGAAAAATGTCACCCGTACCTTCATCATTTACAACAACTTCAATATCATTTTTCTCTTTTAATAACTCAATATGCTCCACGAACGCTGTATGCACACCGGTCGCTTTCATAACAAAAGGAGTTTCAGAGATCACATGAACTTTCATATTGCAGTTTTAAGGTGAAAGTTTAGTACACATTTAAGGGAGGTTCAGTAAATATTGATAAAAACATTTCCCTTTTTTACCTTTTTCCGAATGAAATATATTAGAACTAACCATGACGGCTATAATAACCAGCATAATAAGCATAACATATTTGAAGCTATGAATGTTCTGTTCAAACAAATTCCAGAACGGTCCGATCAGATTCCCGATGACAACATAAACGGAAGCCCAGGTCAGAGCAGAAAAAAACGTTATGGGAAAGAATACTTTTGCTTTAACCTGGAGCAGACCCGCAATTACAGATGTATATCCTCTGGTAAACGGAGTGAGCCGGAATATATACATGCTCATCCGTCCTCCATTTGAGATCTTAACTGTGAGCCGGTCGATCATCGAGGACGATATAGGAAACCATTTAGGCTTTTTCTTCATAATAAATGATCCGGTATAATAAAACAGAAAGAATAGTATGTTTGTCCCGATCAGATCAGCGGAAACTGCAGTAATTATAACCAAAGGAAGGTACAGAAGGCCCTTTAAATGTCAGATAACCTGAGAATATAAGCAGGAGCTCATTCGGAAAAGGATTAGGCATGCCTATTTCCTGGAGAAAAACCAGGATAAAAATTGCTAAATACCCGTATCTTGTTACATAATAAACTACGTCTTCAGGCATATCCTACATTTTAATTCATTAGGCCAATCCTTCTGATTTAAGGCAAACAAATTCTATTACATTTTGCCCTAAGATTTAATATGCAAATAATAACAATAATGAATTATATCTTCAGCTGTTATTTAAAATGCCGGTTATTTCTTCTTTCCTATACGAATGTACGAATTTTTTAATAATAAATTAAACATAAAAATCGAGTTTTCAGGGTTAAAAATAAAAAATGCAATCTGAAATGAAAAACAGGATCGCATTTTTAATGATCCTTTTCAGATTATCCACTGATCAGTTTAACAATATTATTATTTATTACAACCCGGCTGGAACATTCCGGAAGCATTTTTGTTTTTATATAGAAATTTACATGAAATTGCAAATTCAATTCATATGGATGAAAATGCTCAAAATCTGACTAACCACAAAGTGAACCCAAATTCAAATATTTTGACTGAAGTTTCACTTGTTGTAGCCTTTGTACTGATTATTATTTTTTCCTGTCTGGTTATATTCGGCTCTTTCTAAAGAAGAACTAATGAGGAAATAGTAAGATTCATTGTACATATGCTGCATACCGGAGACCACAAGCCGGAGTTAAGTACTTTTAATCATAGTCAGCACCATCTTAAATTTTTCCACAGCATTAACTGCATGGGGTATATTTGCAGGCATAATAATACACTCACCTTTTTCCAGAAGAAACGGCTTTCCTCCGATTATGACCTCTCCTTTCCCATCAACTACCTGAATCATAGCGTCAAATGGAGCTGTATGTTCACTAAGCGCCTCCCCTTTGTCAAAAGAGAACAATGATATATTTCCAGTTTGCTTTTTGAGTACAGTTTTGCTTACAATTCCTCCGTCGGAATAATCTATTGATTCACTGAAACTGAAGACTTTTGATTTTTCAAATTCATTTGAATCCATACGCTCTCTATTTTTTAGTCATACCAGTGCACTTCGCAGGATCGCAACTTTTCATACTTGTTTTTGCAGTTGAACAATTGGTAGCTGCATTTAGTAGTATCACATTTCGCCTTCTTTACATTTTGATGGATCACAGACTTTTGCATCAGTTGTTTTTGCATCTGCCATCTTTGCACATGAAGATGCTGAAGGACACTTTCCGCAATCCATTTTTGTCTCGGTGGAGGCTTTTTTCACTTCCTGAGGAGTACTCTGCGCATTTGCAACTTTTATTACTACAACAGCGATCAGCAATAAACCTGAAAGAATAATTAGTATTTTTTTCATATAAAAGATTTTTGTTTATAATTGTTTTTATCCTTCGTGTTCCTTTGAGTGTAGGTTCACAAAGGCACATATCCTGTAATCTTAACCTTTTTTAATATTAGGCAACTCCAATCCGTAGCCTTTCTTCTTATCCTCTGCTTTCAGCAGGAATGCAAACAACAGGGAAAGTACACTGAGAGAGGTGAACATTACTAGATCAAAGAAATAATTATATCTCAGGTTCAGCCTGGTCTTTTCAATTATCGGATAGATTGCTTCTGAAGTTTTAATTTCAATATCCTTTGCAAATTTATCTTTATCTCCTCCGGTCTTAATACCTGTTAAAGCACTGCAGTGCTTGTTGAAATACTGGTTTTCAGATTTTCCATATCAGCCGAAGATATAGGAACTGACTTATAGATTGTATTTTGAACAAGAGAGTCAATCGTTCGGCTGCTGGCTTTCTCAGCCAGCTGTGAAATTTCTTTGGCGGAAAGATCAAATGATTTATCGGATAATACCTGTTTATAAGCACTTGTTACCGCCTCTTTTACAGCAATTTTATTTGGTGTTACATCAGGATTTGTCGCATTAAGAATTATTCCCAGCAAGAGTGGAATAATCCATAAACCTATATTTTGAATCCAGAAGATTACAGCATATGCTGTTCCCAGTTGTTTTTCAGGAATAATTTTTGGAACAGAAGGCCACATTGCAGCAGGGACCAGCGAAAAACCAATACCAAGAATTATTACAACGGCTGCAGCAAGCCACCATGCATTCAAAAATGGAATCGTCAGCATCCCATGAACGAAAATCAAAATTAACAGAACCAATAATCATGATTGTTGCACCTTTGCCTTTTTTGTCATAAACCGTACCAAATAAAGGGGTAAGGAAGATGGTTCCAAAAGGAAGCAGTGCCGGAATTGATCCTGCCAGATTCGGATTAACATGATATTTATTAATCATCAGATCGGTAGCATAAAACAAAAACGGGAATACTGCTGAATAGAATAAAACGCAGAGAATGGCAATATACCAGAATCCTTTGTTTTTGATTATAAACAAAATATCCTTAAGCTCAAAAGCATCTTCCACGGCTTTTCCTTTTACACTCTGGGCTATTGAAACATCCAGCTTTTTATCCATGAATGTGTAAATGATAAAAGAGGATAAGGCTATCAGCATGAATACAAATGCCAGTAAAACCGGAGATGAGTAAGAATAGGTTTTTGCAAGGGGTAAAGCTATACCAAGAGCCAGGGCTGTACCAAGACGGGCTATTGACATCTGCATACCCATTGCGAGAGCCATTTCCCGTCCTTTAAACCATTTTACAACAGCTTTCGAGACTGTGATCCCGCCGGCTTCTGTTCCAACACCGAATATTCCGAATCCGATTGCAGAAATTATTACCTGAGTTTTTATTCCAAAAATCATGGCTCCCTCAGGGAATGCATGTCTCAGCGCCCAGTAATTAAGTCCTGTTCCAATTGCCATCATGGAGGTGGCAGCCAATCCCGTAAAACGTACTCCCATTTTGTCCAGTATGATTCCGCTGAAGATCAGCATGAATAAAAACACATTAAACCAGGTGTAGGAAGATGTATAGATACCGAAATCAGAGCTGTTCCATCCCAGAATACTTTCCAGCATCGGTTTAACAGGCGAAAGGGCATAATTAAAAAAGTATGCACCAAACATTGCCATTGATACAAATATCAGCGCGGTCCATCTGGCTTTTTTTGAATCACGTAAAGTATTGATTATTTGTTCCATGATTTTTGTTATAATATTTTAGGTTTTTGACAGGTAAATGTAATTAATATATTTTTTAAACAAATTTTTCGGATGCAACTAAATCAGAAATGGAATACGCTCTCCGCAAAAATTATTATTTAATATTTGGAAGTTCAAGGCCGTATCCCTTTTTCTTGTCTTCAGCTTTAAGAAGGAAGGCAAAAACCAGTGCAATTATTCCAAAAGTCATAAAGATAAACATTGGTAATGTATAATTGTAAGTGGTTACTAAACTTCCTTCCACCATGACTTTGCCTGTCACACAATATTTATCGAGAACCCAGCCAATAAGAAAAGGAACTCCCCATAATCCAATATTCTGAACCCAGAAAATCAAAGCATATGCTGTACCAAGCTGTCTTTCCGGAATTATCTTTGGCACTGATGGCCACATTGCAGATGGCACTAATGAAAATCCAATTCCCAAAATAAGGATTAAAAATATCGCAAAGAAATAACTGTTAAAAAGTGGGATTGCAAAAAGGAAATGTACCAGAATGATAAGTATTGAACCAATTATCATTATTGTAGCCCCCTTACCTTTTTTGTCATAAAGGCTCCCAAAGAATGGAGTAAGGAGAATATTCCCAAAAGGCAACAATGAAGGTATAAGACCTGCATAATAATCATCTACTCCAAATTTATTGATCATTAAATTTGTGGCATATTTCAGAAAGGGGAAAACCGCCGAGTAGAAAAGAACACAGAGAATTGCAATGTACCACCATCCTTTATTGGAAACAATTGACCAAAGATCTTTTGTTTTAAATGCTTCTTCAGGTTCTTTATCGTTTCCTTCTGCTTCCAAAGCCAGGGATTTATCAAGTTTCTTATCCTGAACACAATAAACAAAAAACGAAAGTAATCCAATACACAATAAAATAAGACAAATAAGGACAGGAGCAGAAACATGTCCAAATTTTAGTGCTATCGGTAAAGATGAGGATAACGCAACCGCTGTTCCGAGCCTCGCTATTGCAAGCTGCAACCCCATCGCTAAAGCCATTTCATGACCTTTAAACCATTTAACAATAATTTTCGAAACTGTAACACCTGCAACTTCACATCCGACTCCAAATATTGCAAACCCAATAGAAGCTAACCATACCTGTGCGGGAAATGTCCAGATTATTGTCCATGTTTGTCCGTCCAGAGAATGTGTGGATACTGCATAATATTTTATACCCGCGCCGACAATCATTACAATACCTGAAACTATTCCTGTGAATCTGACACCCATTTTATCGAGGATTATACCTCCAAAAATGAGAAAGAAGAAAAATACATTAAACCAACTATAAGAACCCGAAAACCAGCCATAAGAAGTTGCCGACCAATGCAATTCTTTATCAAGCTCCCTTCCAAGCGGCGACATAACATCAGTTAAATAGTACCCCGCAAACATTGTAAATGCTACAATAAGCAATGCTGTCCATCGTGCGGCTTTTGAATCACGAAGAGTATTTGTAATAGTTTCCATATTCTGTTCTTTTGATTTGAATTTTAAAGGGGGTGAATGTAATTAATATATTTCTCAAACAAATAGAAAAACTATTTCAAAACCATTTTGGCCTGAAATTGTTCGGAGGGTTGTACTGAAATAGTATCATCGGCTGTTTTTACAAATAATTCTGTTATTTTTGCATAGATTTAATAAGTCAAACTTCACAGTTATAATATGAGAAAGATCATCATAATTGCTTTGCTAATGACTTTTGGTTTAAGGGTTTATCCCCAGAGTCCGGCTCCGCCGGAGAATTCTTCTGTTAAATGGTATACACTTCAGGAAGCAGAAAAGCTTTACAAGCAGGAACCACGTCCGATATTTATTGACGCATACACAGACTGGTGCGGCTGGTGCAAAAAAATGGACAGTGAAACTTTTCCAAATTCAGTTATTTCAGATATTCTCAACAATAAATTTTATCCTGTAAAATTTAATGCCGAGGGCACTGAAAGTATTACTTTTTTCGGTCAGACATTTATTAACGACGGAAAAGCAGGTAAGGCACATCAGTTAGCCGTTACCCTTCTGCGTGGACAATTATCATATCCGACAGTTGTATTCCTGATGCCGCAGCCGGATGGCAAGATTTCAGGTCAACCCTGTTCCGGGTTACAAGGACCCAAAAGATATGGAAGTCTGGCTGAGCTATTTTGCTGACAAGGCATATGCATCAAAGACATTTGAGGATTATCAGAAGAGTTTCCAGGGGAGAGTGAAATAGCTTACCTGGAAGGCCCACCTGCCCTACTGACAATTTCCAGTATGTTGAGGCCCCCCAGCCCCCCTAAAGGGTTAATACTCAATGTTTTAGTTTGATCTGCCTTAGTTACAGAGAATTTTCGCCCCTTTAGGGGAGATGCAGCCCTTGCTTCGCCGAAGCGGCTACGCGAAGGCGAAGGCAGCAGCAGAGGGGTTTCATGATTTAAACAGAATAACCTAAAAAAGTTCAAGCCAAACGATAAACCCCCTCGCTCTTCGGGCACTCCCCCTATGCAGGGAGAAAACCTTGCATCCAAGTTTAATTCAACTAAATTGGCCCACCTTTAGGGGGGTTGGGGGGCCGAAACGTCAGAGAATTAAGGGGTTCGGGTACACTGGAGAATCACGGAGATTCACCTCCCAATAATATAGTTCGCCGGCAGCTGAATGACGTCACCGAACTGATAGATCAGCTTACGCGAGTTGAGAAGCTCTTCATTTCCGAGATTGATTTTTATGTCAACAACATCCGGAACCCTGTAAAATAGTCTGTCAAATTTTTTAGATTCTGAACCCGATTGCGCCCTGTTTATGATCGTAAGAGCTTTGGTTTTCTTTTCCGGAGTAAATTCTATAGTTACAGGCTTACCCTGTTTCATTGAACCGGCGATAGGTCCGGTCAGATCAGAGAATTGAAACAACGCTGAAGGTTTTCCCACCATCGTCTTTTGCGGAATGATCTGATACCTGAATGTAAAAGTATGTCTCAGAGTTTTACCTGTGAAGAGTTCCGTATAAGATTTTTCCAGACGGTTTATTTCATTTATGGCAGCATCACTCTGGGGAAATACATTTGCTTCACCTGTAAGAATCAGGTGTTTTCCGTCTCTCAGTTCCAGGAGTCTTTTAGCTGCTTTTTCAGCAAGCTGATCGACCGGAAGTTTCTTTTTCTTCTCCACTATATATGGTATACGCACGAAAGTTGAATCTACGTTAAGTCTTTTATAGGCAGTATCGCGTTGCATCTGAAAGTATTCATCCGAGCCCAGATCAAAGGAGTTAGGCTGGCTGTATCCCGACTCATCAATAATTCCTTTATTATCATTTGAATAAAACACCGACGGATTCAGATCGAGAATGAGACCTTCTTTCCTGAGTGAAAGAACATTTGTCTGAAACAGTGATGTACTTGAAATAACATAATATTCGGATGGGTCCAGCTCATCATGTGTTTTAATACTCAGACTCTCAATGGACCATGATTCGCTTTCGTTTTTTATGACATCAGTAAGCCCAAGAAGATCTTCAGCATACTGGGCATATGGGCCTGGTTTTTCAATAGTTCTTTCCATTTCAACCACAACTGTAAATACAGTCCGTGGAAGACCATATACTATACTTCCGTTTCTTAAAGCTGTTGAATCTGATAGTGGCAAGATAACACTATTTGAATCAGCAAGCTGTTTATTTGTCATGCATGAATTCGCCAGAAGCAGGGTTATCAGCAATACGGATAATCTGATTATTCTTTTCATTTTTAAATCTATATAAGTTAATTCATAATTAACGGCTCAATGGCACTGCTGGCGCGGATTTTTAATCCGTGCCATTCTAACGCCCGATGAACAAAGCACAGATTACAACCGAGCAGATGCAGGGGCACGGATTATAAATCCGCGCCAGCTATACTTTTGTTTTCATCCCGTATCTTATTAAACGCTTTAGCCAGGTTTTTAATTATATCCGAAGCAATCATTGATTCATAACATAATTGGTCAGCTGCAAAATCACCGGCAAGACCATGAAGATAAACCCCCAGAACAGCAGCATGTTCAGGAATATAGCCCTGTGCGAGCAAAGATAGTATTATTCCTGTCAGGACATCACCGCTGCCTGCTGTAGCCATGCCAGGGTTTCCGGTACTGTTAAAATACACTTTGCCATCCGGAGTTGTAACAGAAGTATGGGCTCCTTTAAGAACAAATATGCATTTATGCTTTTCTGACAGGTCTATCTGTTTCATCAGACGATGATAACTATTTTCAGATTTTCCTGCAATTCTTTCAAACTCCTTCGGATGCGGAGTCAATATTGTTCCTTCTGACAGAAAAGAAAGCCACTCTTTATTTAAAGACAGAATATTCAAAGCATCTGCATCTATTACCATCGGCTTTTTACATTCATTAACAAGCTTGTACAGGGCTTTTTGCGTCACCGGGTCCGTTCCGATTCCCGGTCCTATTCCTACTGCACTGAATGATTCAGTATTTCCTATTTCAGAAAGATGTCTTTCGTCTTTGTCAGGTTCAGCCATTGCTTCCGGCAGAGCAGACTGAATTATTACAACGCCACTCAAAGGAATATGGCAGGTAATTAAACCGATACCTGTCCGTAGGGCAGCTTTTCCTCCCAAAACCGCTGCTCCCATTTTTCCGAAAGAACCGGCAACCAGCAACCCATGTCCAAAGATCCCTTTATGATCAAATTTATTCCGTTTCTTAAGCAAAGGGGTTATGTCACTCATTTCAAGCATCTGAAATGGTGAACTTATATTTCTAATGGCATTCGGACTTAGTCCGATAGGCAGTACCTCCCATTCACCGATATAGCGTGCATTCTCAGCAAACATAAAGGAGAGCTTCGGGAATTGAAAGCTCACCGTATAATCTGCCATGACAATACTGCTATAATCATTCCCGGAGTTATCCTCACAGAACATTCCTGAAGGGATATCGATGGAAATGACTGTAGCATCAGATTCATTAATATGTTTTATAACATCCGCTGCCAGACCCTCCGCACTTCTGGCGAGTCCTGAACCGAAAATTGCATCAATAATAATATCATCCGAAGAAATGACAGGAAATTTGTCACAATCCTTCAGATAATAAAATGGCACGCTTTTTTCAGATTTCAGACGGTTAAGATTTTTTTTCCAGTCGCCGGAAGTTTTTTCAGTAAATTCGACATAATATACCTCTGTTTCATAACGATCTGATGCGAGCATTCGTGCAAGGGCCAGACCGTCTCCCCCATTATTGCCCGGACCGGCAAAAATAAAGACGCGCCTTGTTCTTTCAAAATGCTGTATGTACCACCGGAATACCTGTCCCGCAGCACGCTCCATCAGATCAATTGAAGCTATCGGCTCATCTTCAATGGTCCGCTCATCAATTTGTTTTATCTGATCACTCCGGAAAAGCTTCATTCCTTGTTTTGTTTAACCCACAAATTTACACTCTTCAACTTTGAATTAAAAGGATACTAACAATTAAGTGAGAAAAAGAGGGAATAAAGCCGGTTTTTTCTTTGAAAAAGATTGATATATTTGTTTAACGACTCAATAACCTTTTAAAAACCTGATATTATGCTGAAGAATCATCCAAAGGGACTTTTAGTGGCCTTCTTTTCAAACATGGGAGAGAGGTTTGGATTTTACACGATGATGGCTATACTCGTATTGTTCCTGCAGGCTAAATTTGGATTATCAGAAGGCAAAGCAGCTGAAATCTATAGTGGTTCTATTTCAGTATATACGCACTTGCACTTCTTGGAGGTATCCTTGCTGATGCTACAAAACGTTACAAAACTGTGATTTTATTCGGAATTGCAATAATGTTTGCCGGCTATATCATTATGACCATACCGGGCATGACTCTGACAATAACTATAATAGGACTTTTCACTATTGCATTCGGGAATGGTCTGTTTAAAGGAAATCTTCAGGCAGTTGTAGGCCAGATGTATGATGATCCCAAATATGCAAAATTACGTGATTCTGCTTTTATGATATTCTATATGGGAATAAATGTAGGAGCATTTTTTGCGCCTTTCGCAGCAACGGGAATGAGAAACTGGTGGTTGAAAACAAATGGATTTGCTCATGATGGAAGCCTTCCGTCCCTTTGTCACCAGTTCATTAATGGAACACTTAAGGATACTTCAGTCTTTCAGCAATTGGCTGATAAGGTGAATCTGAGCGGACATGTTACAGATCTTTCAGCTTTTGCCCATAATTATCTGGAGGTATTCTCCAGAGGTTACAACTATGCCTTTGGAATTGCAGCATTAGCAATGATTATTTCACTCCTGGTTTATATCATCTTCAATAAATTATTGCCAAATAAAGAAAAGAAAGTCACGGAAGTATCTGAAAAAGTGGAATTCAAACCATTGGTTCTCATTATGGCAATTGCAGCAATGGCAGCTACCGCTTTTGGGTTGCATTTCATTCCTCAGGTAGGCTGGCTATCAGGTTTTGCCTTCGGATTGTTCGCAGCCTTTATAGTCTGGCTCCTGCTTACTGCAAGAAAAGAAGAAATGTCGAGATTAGTTGCATTAATCCTGGTCTTTATCGTGGTTGTCTTCTTTTGGATGTCCTTCCATCAGAATGGCCTTTCACTTACATTTTTTGCACGTGATTATACAGTAAAAGAGGTAGGTCCATTTACCAGCTTGTTTTTTAATTTATGGTCAATTCTTGCTGTAATAGGTTCTGTTGCAGGACTTGTAATACTCCTTAACAAGAATATAAAAGGACAACAAAAGATCGCAGGCGGGGCGCTGCTGATAGCCGCCTGTTCATTTGCATACTTCAGGCTGACAAGAGCAAGTGCAATGAATGCAATATCACCCGAGATATTCCAGTCATTCAATCCGTTGTTCATCGTTGCGCTGACATTTCCGGTAATGGGGCTATTCTCCTGGCTTAATAAAAAAGGATTAGAGCCATCAACACCAAAGAAAATAGGTTTTGGGATGATTATAGCCGCATTGGGATTCATGGTGGTGCTGTTATCTTCTATTAATCTTTCATCCCCTCATATTCTGGCAGGAGCGCCTGTACCTGAATTGGAGCGCGTTTCTCCATATTGGCTGATTAACAGCTACCTGATATTAACAATCGCAGAGCTTTTTCTGAGTCCAATGGGACTGTCATTCGTGTCAAAGGTGGCTCCCTCACGTTTCCAGGGACTCATGCAGGGAGGCTGGCTGCTTGCAACAGCGGTGGGCAATAAATTACTTTTTGTAGGCGGTCTGCTCTGGAACTCCGTAGAGCTATGGCAATTATGGCTTGTATTTATTGTCTGTTGCATGACTTCGGCGGCTTTTATCTTTTCAATGCTGAAGAAGCTGGAGAAAGAAGGGAATGGGTAGATGTTTAGTTTAAGTAATCGAAGAATCTGAGTATTATCGAAAAAGTTAGTTCGATTATTCTACTGACTTTCATTAACTATTTTACCATTTTAGTCGAATCATTTTACATCTTTTCATCCAGATTAGTTAATAGATTTAATCAAATTTGCAAAATATTATTATATTTGTTATTTTAATACTTAATTGTAATGCATCTATTGAGATGCATTTTCATTTTATATAGTTTTACAAAATGAAAGTCCTGAAGTTTGGCGGTACATCGGTAGGCTCTCCTGAGCGGATAAGAAACGTCAAAAAGATAATTGAAGCACAAAGCACACCTTGCCTTATCGTTGTGTCTGCCTTCCAGGGGATCACAGATGAACTAAAACATTTGAGTGAACTCGCTGCCAGCCGCGATGATCAATATGAACTGCTTCTCGAAAAAGTCATTACAAAACATATAGATTTTTCCAGGCAACTGATTACCGGGAAAAATCAAAGTATTGTCATTGAGGATATTAATAATATTTGTTCAGAAGTCAGGGAGACATTGAGCGGCATCTACCTTATTCGTGAACTCAGTAAACATTCCCTTGACCAGGTACTGGGTACCGGAGAAATCCTTTCATCGCTTATCTTAAGTAACGTAATAGAAGACAGCTATTTAATTGATGCACGGAATTATATAAAGACTGACAGTAACTTTGGTTTTGCGAATGTGGATTTCGTCAAATCAGATGGTCTGATTGCAAAAAATCTTCCGGGAATAAAGAAACGAATTATTGTCCCGGGCTTTATTGCCAGTAACGAAAGAGGCGAAATGACGACTCTTGGAAGAGGAGGGTCAGATTATAGTGCTTCAATTTTTGCTGCTGCGCTCAATGCTGAGGTTCTTGAGATATGGACAGATGTTGATGGTTTTATGACAGCCGATCCAAAAAAAGTCGAAAGAGCATATGCCATAGAAAGCCTTACTTATTCTGAAGCCATTGAGTTATCTCATTTTGGTGCCAGGGTTATCTACACTCCCACACTTCGTCCGGTATATAAAAAGAATATTCCGATCGTTGTGCTGAACACATTCAATCGGGAATCAAAAGGAACCATTATAAGCAATAAATCAAATGATAATCATATAAGTCCGATCAAGGGAATTTCCTCTATAGATCACATCGATCTGATAACCTTGCAGGGAACGGGTATGGTCGGTGTAACCGGGACCTCAATGCGCCTTTTCGGGGCCCTGGCCCGGAAGAATGTCAATGTGGTACTCATTACGCAGGCTTCTTCGGAGTATTCCATAACTTTTGCCGTGAGCCCGACTGATTCGGTAATTGCTTCAAAGGCCCTGAATGATGAATTCAACATGGAAATAGAACATAATAAGGAATTAAAGATCCTTGTTGAAAAGAATCTGTCAATAATTGCTATTGTGGGAGAACGAATGAAAAACACCCCGGGGATTTCAGCAACGCTCTTCAGATCGCTTGGCAGGAATGGAATAAATGTAATTGCCACAGCTCAGGGTTCATCAGAGCTGAATATTTCTGTTGTTATTAAGAATGAGAGTCTCAAAAAAGCCCTGAATGTAATACATGACGGATTTTTTCTTTCACGCTTCAAGGAGATGTATGTTTTTGTTGCCGGCACCGGACTGGTCGGTACAAGCCTGATGAAGCAACTTCAAAATCAATACAATACACTTATAAGTGAACATAACCTGAAAATCAACCTTATAGGCGTCACCAATTCCCGGAAGATGATTTTCGATAAAAAAGGAATTCCGTTGGATACTTACCGGGAGGTACTTAAGAACTCGGATGCAAAAGGAGATATATCGGTCTTTATTCAGCAGATGACAAGAATGAATCTCCGGAATTCCGTATTCATCGATTGTACGGCCAATAGTGATGTCGCATCACGATACAGTGAGATCCTCTCAAGATATGTTTCAATCGTCACAGCAAATAAAATAGCCTGTTCCTCTGAGCAGAGCTATTATCAGCAGCTTAAGAGCATTGCCAATGAACGCGGAGTCAGGTTCATGTATGAAACGACAGTCGGCGCAGGGTTACCGATCATAAAAACAATTAACGATCTTGTACTTAGCGGCGACAAGATCCTTAAGATAGAAGCTGTACTTTCAGGAACAATGAATTTTATATTCAATGAACTGAGTCCGGAGGTGCCTTTAAGCAGCGCTATCAGAAAGGCAAGGGAAATAGGTTACTCGGAACCCGATCCACGCGTAGATCTGAGCGGAACAGATGTAGTCAGAAAAATTATGATCCTGGCGCGTGAAGCCGGTTATTCAATTGAAAAAGAAGATGTAGTAATTAAAAAGTTTCTCCCCGAGGAATGCTTCAAAGGTGATATCAATTATTTTTTTGAGAAGGTAAAAGAGTATGATCCTGAATTTGAACAAAAACGTAAGGAACTTGCAAAAAAGAATTTAAAGTGGCGTTTTTTTGCTACAATTGAACTGGGAAAAGCACGGGTTGAACTTCTTACAATAGATTCAAATCACCCGTCCTTTAATCTTGAAGGAAGCAATAATATTATTCTTCTGACCACTAACAGATACAACGAACTGCCGATGGTGATCAAAGGCTATGGTGCCGGAGCTGATGTTACAGCTGCAGGCCTGTTTGCTGATCTGATGCGGGTTGTCAATGTCTGAATAATGAGGTTGAGGTCAAGGTTAAGGTTAAGGCGAAATATTTACTTAATTGAAAAAGAAGACAATAAAATATTATTCAACAAACTTAAAAGCGCCGAAAGTTACTTTTGGTGAAGCGCTGCTCAGAGGCCTTGCACCCGACGGAGGGTTGTACCTTCCTGATTCATTGCCGGTAATATCCCAAAAGGAAATCTGGAGTTTTACACCTAAGAGATATCCTGAAATAGCATTTGAAGTTCTGCATAGAATCATTGGTAATGAGGTAGATAAAGAACAATTATCAGCGTTGTGTGCTGATGCGTATAATTTCGAGGTCCCGATCGAAAAAGTATACGGCAGGAAATACATTATGCGTCTCGACCATGGACCAACAGCTTCTTTCAAGGATTTTGCTGCAAGGATGATGAGCCGGCTGATGCAGTATTTCCTGTCACAAAACGATCAGCGTCTTACTGTACTAACAGCCACATCGGGAGATACAGGAAGCGCAGTAGCAAACGCTTTTTACGGGCTCGATAACATCAATACTGTCATATTATTCCCGGCGGATGAAGTTACTGTGATGCAAAGGAAACAGATGACAACCCTGCAGAAAAACATAGCCGTTATTGCAGTCAACGGAAAGTTCGATGACTGTCAGCGGCTTGTCAAGACTGCTTTTCTTGATCAGGCCCTGTCAGGTATCTCCCTCACTTCAGCTAATTCAATAAATATCGGTAGATTGCTCCCGCAATCAGTCTATTATTTTTACGCCTGGTCGAAGCTGGCTGCCGCTATTGATGAGGAGGCTGTTTTCAGCGTGCCTTCAGGTAATTTTGGGAATCTGATGGGCGGCCTGATAGCAAAAAAAATGGGTCTTCCGGTAAAACAATTTATTATTTCAACCAATGAAAATGATGAGGTGCCTGAATTCCTGAATAAAGGGAGCTATAAGCCAATCAGTCCTTCAAAAAATTGTATTTCAAGTGCAATGAATGTGGGGCATCCCAGCAACCTGGCAAGAATTATTGACTTTTATGGCGGTGTCATGGATGAAACGGGACTCATAGTCACAAAACCCGATCTTGCCAAAATGCGTAAAGATCTTTTTGCAATAAGTGTGAACGATGAAGAGACAAGGAAAACCATAAATGAAGTGTACAGCAGGTATAATATGCTGCTTGAGCCCCATGGAGCTACAGCCTGGAGAGGTATGCAGGAGTATTCCGGAACGGATGCAAAAAACAAACAGGGGAAGCAACTTTGCATTTCTCTTGAGACGGCTCATCCTGCAAAGTTTCCGGATGAAATACGTCAAATATTGAATATTGAACCTCTCCTGCCCGATTCTCTTGCCGGACTGGAGAAGAAAACCGAACATTATATTGACATTGAGAATAATTACCAGCTTTTAAAAGATTTCTTACTTAAGAATTATAAATAAGCGGATCATGTATATTGTTTGTTCTGACCTTGAAGGTGTATTTGTCCCTGAAATCTGGGTGAATGTTTCCAGTCACACCGGAATAGATGAGCTTAAGCTGACAACACGGGATATAAGTGATTACAACGTTCTTATGAAAAGGAGGCTCGATCTGCTTAAAAAATATGGTCTTACCCTGAGGGATGTGCAGAACGTAATTTCATTATTAAAACCTCTGCCCGGAGCTATGGAGTTTATCGACTGGCTTCGTTCGAGAACTCAGCTTATTGTTGTATCAGATACATTCAGTGAGTTTGCTGATCCCCTTATGAGACAGCTTGGCAGACCAACACTATTTTGCCACCATCTTACAACTGACTGCGAGGGCAATATTACTGATTATAATCTCAGGCAGAAAGATGGTAAAATGCATGTTGTTGCAGCGCTGCAAAGCCTTAATTACAAAGTAATTGCCATAGGAGATTCATATAATGACATCTCAATGTTACGAAAAGCGGACCATGCAATTCTGTATAATCCACCTCAGAATGTGGCTGATGAGCATAACGATCTGAAAGTGGTTAAAACCTACGCCAGCCTGAAACGGATGATTTCACAGCTGCTACACGGGGAGGAATTATAAAATTTATTTCCAGGGATTTTAAATTGGTGGCATGGTCCTTCCCGCTGTACCGATAGGAAGGAAAAATATTGAATTTAAGCCTGATAAGTTTCCCCTCCTTTTGAAGGCTAATCTCTCGTCACATTTTTTTTGGCTCTGAAAGAGCCAAATGTGAATAACCCCCAGCGGCAGCTGGGGGTAAAGTAACACATTGATATTAAGCCCTGAAAGGGTTTAATATATTGGAATTATCGTAAATATCATGTAACTTGTACAATTCTTTGTGCTAACTTAATTTTTAAAACTATGTCGAGCTACCGTCAACATCTTTATCATGTCATAATAAGGACTAATCATAGTCACCCGACATTAAAACAAGAACATACGGATGAGCTATACTCTTACATCACTGGAATTCTTAGAAATAAAAAAAGTCATCTCTATCGCATTAACGGAATTGAGAATCATATACATTTATTAACCGATATGCATCCATCTCTTGCCCCTGCAGATCTTGTGAGGGATATTAAGACAGCGTCTTCATTATGGATCAAGCATAGTAATATATTTCCAACATTTGTCGGATGGTCAGAAGGATATGGATCCTTTACATGCTCTTATCATGATTTAGACAGATTGATTGAATATATCAAAAATCAACAAAATCATCATAAGAAGGTAACTTTTGAAGAAGAGTACAGAATTATACTTTTAGAAGCAGGGATTACACCTGATGAAAGATATTTTCCATAGTATTTACATTCAGCTCCTTTAGAGCTGGATACACTACCAGTCATCCGCCCCCAGCTGGCGCTGGGGGTTATTCACATTTAGCCACTTCGTGGCAGGAAATGTCCAAGTTAAAAAGATGTGATGTAAGATTAGTTCAAAAGGGGGAAACTTTTTTATGCAGTATCTCATTCATCCCCAAAGCTTAAGTTGACGGTTATGGGGATGGGGGTGAGTTGATCATAAGCCAGAGAACATGCAGGTTTGTAGTAAAAAGGATTTTTGGCAATATCTTGTCAAATTATTAAATTCTGAAGATGTCTGAATAATCCAATAATTTTATATTTTTACCTCTACCAAACCTAATCACCTGACCGGCAAAATGAAACTACCTCCTTCGTCTAAAAACTGGTTGACTATAATCGGTTCAATTGTTGCCGGAATCAATCTGGCCCTGATCATTGTTCTTTTTATTATATCGACGATATTTAATAAGAGCAATACCAATCTCGGTCTGTTCATCTATATTATTCTTCCCGGCTTCATGCTGTTAGGTCTTTTAATGATCCCTGTCGGGATGATCCGCGAAAGGAGAAAGATCCGTAAAAGCGGAATTAAGGGGGAAGCCAGATTCCCCAGGATAGATCTGAATGATCCGACACATCGCAATGCATTCATAATTTTTACGGTGACAACTGTTATCGTTCTTTTTCTCTCCACTCTCGGCAGCTTCCAGGCTTTCCATATTACCGAATCGGTCGAGTTTTGCGGTACTTTATGCCATCAGGTCATGGAGCCTGAATACACTGCGTACCAGAAATCCCCGCATGCCAATGTTGCCTGCGTGGAATGTCATGTCGGATCGGGAGCATCATGGTATGTCAGATCGAAGCTTTCCGGACTTCACCAGGTATATGCAGTATTAACAAACACTTATCCCCGCCCTATTGAAACTCCTCTGCACGACCTTCGTCCTGCCAGGGAGACCTGCGAAAAATGTCACTGGCCTCAGAAATTCTATGCCCGAACATTGTGGACCAATAAGTATTTTCTGGCCGATTCGCTCAACACCGAATGGGACATAATGCTCGAGATGAAAACTGGTCCTGAATACAGCGGCCTCGGCATGAGAGAAGGCATTCACTGGCACATTAACCCGGAAGTGACAATTGAATACATTTCAGAAAATGACAAGCGTGAGAATATAACCTATGTGAAGTACACAAATAAAACAACCGGGAAGGTTAAGATATACCGGAATGACAGCAATCCTATCTCTGACAGCCTGCTGGCAGTCTCAGCAGCAAGAACAATGGATTGCATTGATTGTCACAACCGGCCGTCGCATAACTATGATTCTCCTCCTGTCTATTTTGATAAAGCAATGATGTCGGGAGGTATTTCGAAAAACATCCCATTCTTTAAGAAAGTCGCTATGGGAGTTTTAAAGACTACCTTCTCCGATAAAGATACTGCCCTGATGATAATAAGAGACAGTATTACAAGTTATTATAAATCTGCTCAAAATGCATTTTATACTAAAAACCAGTCGCTGGTTGACAGCTCTGTTTCTGCCATTCAGAGATCCTTCAGTCAGAACACATTCCCGAAAATGAAAGTGACATACGATCATTATCCGGAACATATCGGGCATCTTGAATCTGACGGGTGTTTCAGATGCCATAATGATGCATTTAAAGCTGAAGACGGAACCAGGATCTCACGGGACTGTAATCTATGCCATAGTATTGTCGGACAGGGTAAAGAGGGCACGATGGAATATACCAACGTAAGGGAAAATCTTGAATTCAAGCATCCTGTTGATATAGGAACTGCCTGGAAAGAAGCTAATTGTTCGGAATGCCATACGTTCCTCTACTAAAAGGCTGAAGACGGAGGGCGTAGGTTGAGGTTGAGGTTGAGGTTGAGGTTGAGGTTGAGGTTGAAGAGGTTTGAGATAAAAGAAATCAATTACCAAAAATTAATAATAGTATATGATATCTGATAATTTCAAAAACAAACTGATTCCATTCTTTCTAACGATCCTTAGAATCGCTATTGGATGGCACTTCTTATATGAAGGTCTGGTTAAATTACTGAATCCTGCCTGGACAGCCAGGCCTTTTCTTGAAGGTTCCCGATGGATTTTCGGAGATCTTTTCCGTTGGATGATTTCTGGAAATACCGGTATGTGGATCATCGACACTATAAATGCGTACGGTCTTACAATAATTGGGATTGCGCTAATATTAGGGCTGTTCACCAGGGTCGCGCTTTGGAGCGGAGTTGCTCTCCTGCTTTCGTATTACCTGGCGTACCCTCCATTTGGCGGTTTCAGTTACGGAGCTCCGTCGGAAGGAAGTTATCTTATTGTAAATAAAAACCTTATTGAGCTTTTGGCAATGCTGATTCTTGTGTTCACAGAATCGGGTCAATTTTTCGGACTGGATATGTTACGCAAGAAGAAATTAAAAGCAGTTCATAAGGACCCTGAAATAACTGCTGAAGAAGGGAATCAGGAAAGGAATCCCCGCAGGGAACTGATCAAAGCGCTTACAGGAATTCCTGTATTTGCTGTATTTGCAGGAGCTTTTTTCAAAAACCTGACAGAAACAGGACCTGATGCGGTATCAGGCGCCACCATAAAAGTTGATTATAAGCAGATTAATGAACTGAAGGGCAAACTGCCCTCCGGTAAACTGGGTGACATCACAATAAGCAGGATGATAATGGGATGCAACCTTATAGGCGGATGGTCGCATGGACGGGATCTTATCTATTCCGATACCCTTTTCAAAGCGTATAATAATGAGAGAAAAATCATTGAGACCTTTTACCTTGCTGAACAGGCAGGCATAAATACCGTCTTTATGGTGACTCAGTATTATCCAACATTCAATAAATATAAAAAGATCTATAATAGCAAGATGCAATCAATATGTCAGGCCATGCTGCCTGACAAGGACTTCTTCTCAAATATCGACGAAGCTATTAAAAGCGGTCCTGATGCCATTTACATACAGGGTGGTGAGGGCGACAGATATGCGAATGCCGGCAAGTTTGATATGCTTAAAAAAGCGGTTGACTATATCAAGCAAAAAGGGTTTCCTGCCGGTGTGGGGGCTCATTCGCTTGAGACCATAAAATCGTGCGAAAGAGAAGGAACCAATGCAGATTTCTATGTAAAGACCTTCCATCACGATAAATACTGGTCAGCACATCCGATCGAGAACAGGGAGGAATATAGCGTAATTGGTCCGGGTTCTCCTGACCACAACAGATTTCATGAAAACATGTGGGACCTGTTTCCTTTAGCTACAATCGAGTATATGAAAGGGGTAAATAAACCCTGGTTTGCCTTCAAGGTACTTGCTGCAGGGGCGATCCAGCCAAAAGACGGATTCCGGTTTGCGTTTGAGAACGGAGCCGACTTTATTTGCGTGGGTATGTTCGATTTTCAGGTTATCGATAATGTAAATACTGCCACAGAGATACTGGGTAGTCTCGGGAATCGGGAAAGAAAATGGTTTTCGTAATCCCCTATTGAAGTATTTCTGAAGTATACTGATCTGCGACATCAGACTGATCTTTCGACAGGCCGGAAATTATAACAATTTTTTTGTCCTTCCAGGCAAGAAAAATTGTTCCGTTGTAACCGTCTTTTAACATGTATCTGCCGATCTCAGTATCAACTGCTTCTGTACCGGTTGCAGTTAGATACTCATCTACTGTATGCCGGGTGTCTTCTGCCTTGTTGTTTTCTATAATAAAGATCGAGAAAGTATCAGCAGCTGTTTCGTAATTTGCTTTAAAGGCTCTATTGAGAAACTTATGACCAAGAACACTTTCATTAATATAAGCCTCCTCATTGATTTTTTTACCTGAGGGAGGAAACATAGAAAGTGCCGAAGGCATCTCCGGTTTACCGGAAAGCAAATCAGCAATCTTAAAAGCCAGAGATTCAGCGGATTTTAAGGTACTCTCACTTTTTGAATACGTACGGATCTTGACGTAGTATTTTCCTTTAAAGAAATTGATGGCTCCATCTGCTGAATATCCCTGTGAACCAAGCTTCAGGTAGTGAAATGAAGGGGAGCGTTCAGTTGAATAAATTCCGAAAGCCATAATATTATCACCCTGCCTGTACACTTCAAGCTTAATTACATTTTTGCCCTTTTTATACTCTGCAACATGCAGATCTGCAAAATCATAGGCCAGATAGGTATCTGCTGCACCGTTAATGTAATCCCAGAGGTTAGCCGGAGTATAGACAGTACTACTTGTGGTCCGTTTAAAACCTTTCAGATCAGGAAGTTTAATCTCCTGTGCCAATGCAGAACCAGTAAGAATGCTGATGAGTATTAGAGTAAAATAAATGTTTTTCATTTAAGAAAGGTTTTAATATAAATTTATCTCTTTTAGAATTTGAAATCCATTAACCGCAAAGGTCGCAAAGGTATATGCAAAGATCGCAAAGAAATAAATAAGTCGGCCAATCTTAGCGTGCTTTGCGTTTTTATCCACCGCAGCGTCAGCGAGGGATCTCCTTCTTTTCAATCTAAATTAAATATGCGGATATTTTATCCCAGAAAGTCTGCAGGAACATTAACAAGCCGTGAAATATCTGCTATTTTCTCCCTGATATCGAACTTCTTGGTGCATTCCACTTTACAGGTATCGCAATCCTTGCAGGGATTTGCATCTGTCCCGAGCTCATGTAAAAGATTGTGTGCCATAGCAAGGTTTGAGTAGCCGTAGGCATACATGTAAGCTCGCATAAGATCCGGGACCGGAAGCTGTTTTGAGCAGGCATTAAGGCATTTTGTGCACCCTGTGCAATACAGTCCCTTCTCAACACCGGCGATGAGGAGATCTTTCTTTTCCTGATCGGTTATTGAAATATCGGTCAGCAATCTAACATTCAGATCCAATTGATCAAAGTCAGTCATTCCGGGAATTGTGGTAGTCACATCAGGGTTTGATAATACCCATTTCAAAGCTGCTGAAGAATTAATAGGCTTTGTTTTTTCTTTATCAAGAAAACCCCCACCTGCCATAGGCTTCATTGTTATGATTCCTATTCCGGCCCGGCTGGCTTTTTTAATAGCACTATTCATTTCATTCGCATATGTCTGCTTGAAATTATACGATGTCAGAATTACATCCCAGGTATCCATTGATGCTGCAGCATCAATTACCATGGGTTCATTTGCATGGGTTGAGAAACCTAAAAACTTTATCTTGCCGGCTTTTTTGAGATTCTTAGCTGCATTGATAACAGGCTTATATTCAAGCATCTCCCTGCTCCTCATATCATGAATATAAAGAATATCTACATAATCCATCTTTAACCTGGTGAGGCTTGTGTCGAATTTCGAAAGAAAATCCTCAGCAGTGGTCTGGTCGGAGGGTTTACCTTCTCTGTCTACGCCGGCAGGTTTGACTTTTGTTGCAAGGTAGAATGAGTCTCTCGGATAGCTTTTGAGCAGATTGCCAAGCATAGTCTCGTTGTTTCCATTCTGATAGCCGTTGGCAGTGTCGAAAAGTTTAATGCCTTTTTCGTAAGCTGCTTTGCAGAGGTTCGGATTATCAGCTCGCATAACTCCAAAACTAATTACAGGAATAATCATTCCTGTCTTTCCCAGAGATCTTGTTAAAACATCCTTCTGCTGGATTGATTTTGAAGCTGATGTAAGCGAAGGTCGTAATGCAACAATACCTGCGGCTCCTGCAATACCTGTTCTGAGAAAACTTCTCCTGTCAATATTCTTCATATAAACATTTTTCAATTAGTAACCCGGTCAGGCTCCGGGATATTCCGGAGTCAGTTTCAAAATGGCTTATTTATTTTAGATTTCTTATCCTTACTTCAATGCCTGAATCTTTTAATAATTTGACTATTTCGCTGGTATCCGTATCGCCGAAATGGTATGGGTAAAGTATTTTAGGTTTAAATGCAAGTGCCGCATCAGCGACCATAGCCGGGGTCATCGTATAGGGCAGATTCATCGGAAGAAAGGCTACATCGATGTTCTTCAGTGATTTCATTTCCGGTGTATTTTCAGTATCGCCTGCCACATAAAACCTTTTTCCTCCTATAGTAAGTACGTAGCCCAAACCGTCTCCCTTCGGATGATAAGGATGACCCGGAGAGCTTTCATTTACAATATTATAGGCAGGCACAGCTTCAATAATGATGTTATTGATTTCCTGTCTGTCACCTTCTTTCATAACCATTCCCCAGGGAACTTTTGCAGCGGAGGCCTGGTTGCAAAACAACAGTGTTCCCGGCTTCTTGAGGTCATCTATTAATTTCGGATCAAGATGATCTCCATGTTCATGGGTTACAAGAATAAGGTCAGCTTTAGGAAGAAATTCATAATTACCCGAACTTCTTACAGGATCGAAATAAATGACAAAACCGTTCACTTTAAACATTAGCGATCCATGTCCTATAAAATTCATCACAACATCACCGGCTGAAGTACTGATCTTATCGTACTCGGGAGGCTGCTGAGAAAATCCCTGAGTGATAACAGCAGCAAAAATCAGGGTTATAAAGGCTTTTTTCAGAGTACCTAAATTACAGTTATTCATAACATTAATTTTTTAATCCGACAATATACAAAGATTTGAAAAAAATCATTAACTATTAACTTTATTTAAGATTATTATTCCTTTTGAAAAGATAAAATCTGAGTTATTTAAGACGGAGATCGCTCGCTAAAGCTTGGGATAACACCCAAGTAAAGAGAATAAGAGGGAAGAATTGGCGATTCCACTGCTGTCCGGCTCATTAGCAAGTTTTGTCAATACCGTTGGAGATCCCTCACTGGTGTTCGGGATTGACAAGCCTTTTGGTGAGAGCGAGAGGGAAGAAGTGGCACATCATGTTTTTATGACAAGAATACAAGTATCAGATTATGATTGACATCTAAAATATTGTCATTAATTAATAAAATAGAAAAAGGCCGTAGGCCTTATATATTTTAGAGGGTGTCTCAAAAGGACACCTTCTTTTTTTATATGTTCATTTCTTTTTGTTCGTCCAAAAAGAAACGAACCAAAGAAAAAGGGCGCCGGAAATGAAAACTTCAGCCTTTTTTGGCAAAATGCCTTTTGCGTCACGCTCCCAAAAAAGGCTGAAGTTCGCGCCATTTCCGTTTTGCCACCGCACGTTTCCACTCGAAATTACTGTTAATAATTGATGTAAAGTGTTGAAAAGAAGGGGGATGCCTCCCCCCTCCAGGAACCTCAAATTATATAACTTGAGCCAGCGAGGGATCTCCATCGAATTAAAGGTGTTTGTCAGAAAGTAATCTGCGAGTCATAAAATTGTAAATCGCCAGATGCCTGTTCAATAATTCTGATAAATATATATTGCACACATTCTTTATATCTTGATTTTTTAATAACTTGCCCATTAGAATTTAGGTCATTGTGTTAATTAATTAACATTGATGTGTTTAGGGAAAGATAAACAGGCTATTCTATTAGCAGGTTTTCTGGTTTTTGCAATATCAGCCGGAGGACAGACAGGAATAAGCTATAAATTCCATCCGGATGGTACTATGCAGAAAACCGATATCATCGTAAATGATCATTCCGTTGTAATATATTATTCAATTCCTGAGATCAATATTGAGAGCCTGACTAATGAAGCTGGTTCATTTTACCGTATTTCCATACCGCAGCATATCAGGTCGGCTGATGCGGGACAACCCGAGCTGCCGGTATTCAGCCGGTTGATATCGATTCCTGAAGGATCAGGCTTCAAAATAAAGATTTCTGAAGTAAAATCAATCAGGATCAAACCGTCGGAAAAGAAGATACAGGGCGTTCTTTTTCCTGCGCAGGAGGGTCAAACCAAGGCTCTCCAGCAAGCGAAACCGGCCTTCAGTATGGACAAAGCAGCTTATGCCACAAAAGGATTCTTACAGGGTGATACGGTCAGAATTGAACCGCTTGGTAAAGTCAGAAAGAATAACCTGGCAAACCTGTATATATCACCGGTAAAATACAATCCGCATTCAAACCTGATTGAGGTCATTACATCAATGAAAATTGAAATAGTATTTTCAAATACTGTCAGCTTATTATCAAAATCTCTTCCCGCGGAACGTTCACTTTTTAATGAGACACTTGATAAAGGAGTAATTAATTTCAATCCTGGTCAGGTGGTACCTGGATACTCCGACCAGCCAGTCAAAATGGTGATCATAACAGATCCTGCTTTTAAGAAACAGCTTGAACCATTTTTCAAATGGAAAACACAGAAAGGATTTAAACTTACGATCCTCTACAAAGGAGCCGGGCTTGCAGGCAATGATTATACCCAGTTAAAGGATACTCTGGCCCGGATATACAGAGCCGGATCTACCAATGATCCCCCGCCTGAATACCTTTTGATTATAGGGGATATCAACAGAGTACCTTACTATGGAAGCGGCGGCTCCGGAAACATTACGGATATGTATTACGGAGAATTCGACGGAAATGGTGATTATCTACCTGAAATGTTTATAGGCCGGATTCCGGTTGCTGACACCTCAGAATTGAAAATTGCAGTCAATAAGATTATCCAATACGAGAAGTTTCAGTATGCCGATACAAATAAATTTTACTCGCGGGCACTGGTAAGTGCAGGCTATGATGAAGGTTATTCAAGCTATATGAACGGACAAATAAAATACGCGATTACAAATTATCTCACAAATGCCAATAATATCAATGAGTATCACTTTAATTACCCTCAGTCTTATTTTGCGAAAGATTCAATAATAAAACTAATTAATAAAGGTGTTTCCTTCATTAACTATACAGGGCATGGAGATGCCCAGGGATGGTTGCATGTTAATATTAAATCGACTGATATTACATCATTTGAAAATAAGAACATGTATCCATTGGTAATCAGCAATGCATGCAGGACAGCGCAATTTAACATAAGTAATTCGTTTGGAACAAGCATGTTGCTTGCAGCTGATAAAGGCGCCATAGGATTTATTGGCTGCTCAAACGATTCATACTGGGATGAAGATTACTACTGGGCAGTCGGCCCCGGATTAATATCGGCTGATCCCACATATGAAGGATCGGGCCCTGGTGCATATGACAGGATGTTTCATACACATGGGGAATCCCCTTCAGACTGGTATTTTACAATGGGCCAGATCAATTACGCCGGAAATCTGGCTGTCAGTGCCACCAATTCTCAAAGAAAGAAGTATTACTGGGAAACATATAACCTGATTGGGGATCCAAGTGTAATACCGATCCTCGGAACTCCCGGAAGATTTAACATTTCGTTGCCTGATACGCTTCCAAACGGAATTAAATCACTGTCGCTGAATGTTGATCCCTTCGCATACGTTGCCATTTCACATTTTGATACACTCTGGGACGCATCGTTCTCAAGTAATTCAGGTACAGTTGTCCTTGACTTACCGGGCATTTCAAACGATTCATGTCTGATTGTTATTACAGGCCAGAACAAAGTACCCATAATAAAAACGATCCGCTTCTCAAATATCAGCAAGGAATATATAAACCTTACTTCCAGCAGCATAAACGACAGTCTGGGAAATGATAACAAACTGGCAGATTTTGGTGAAACCGTTTATCTGAAACTTAAAATAAGCAATCTGGGGCTGACTGATTCTCATGATCTGTTTGCCAGGATCTCCTCCATATCCGATATGGTCACTATTCCAGACGATTCGGTGTCAATAGGCACACTTCGTGCACTATCGGATACCACGCTTTCGGATAAACTTGCAATTAAGATAGCAAGCGATATACCTGATCTGGGGATCGTTACAATTAAGTTGCTCTTAAAGGATTCGCTGTATGAAAAAAATTACACAATAGATATCTGTCTTCATGCTCCCGAATTGCAGATAGTCAACTGCACTATGGATGATAAAATAGTCGGAAATGGTGATGACATTCCTGACCCCGGGGAGACATTCAATCTTGTGTTCAAAGTCCGCAACCTGGGGAGCAGCAGCATAGAAGGACAGTTTAATATGTCCAGTACAAACGTTGACATTTCAATCGTCGACCAGAGCGTGAAGTCGGGAGTATTAAAATTCGGACAGATTACAGAAATACCGGTACAGGTAAAACTATCGGAATCTGTACCATCGGGTAGCCTTATTTCAGTATCGGCATTGCTCGACTGCAATCCATATATTGTTAATAAAGATTTCTCATTCAGGGTTGGAAAAATAAGGGAAAGTTTTGAAGCATCATCGTTTAAAGTCTTTCCCTGGATCAATATCAGTTCAGTCCCCTGGACAATCACTTCAGCATGTTCCTATGACGGAAGCATTGCTGCAAGGTCAGGTACGATCACCCACAACAGTTCCTCTTCGTTAATAATAAGGACACTTTACTCTAATGATGATTCCCTCAGGTTCTATTACCAGGTTTCATCTGAGCCAAATTATGATTTCCTTTCATTCAGATTGAATGATGTGGAAATACTCAGGAAATCGGGAGAAATCCCGTGGACAAAGAGCACTGTTGGAGTGAAAGCAGGACTAAACAAGCTGGAATGGGTCTACAAGAAAGACAATTCTGTTTCTCAGGGAGCTGATTGCGCATGGCTCGATATGATTGATTTTGCCCAGTCAAATCCGGTCAGTTATATTCAAAAAGATCTTCAGGTTGCAAGGATTGTTACACCAGTTGTGAAAGATCAGTACGGCCAGGAACCTGTAAGTGTAAATGTAATGAATCTGGGAAAAGATACCTTGAACGGCTTCAATCTTGCCTACCAGATAAATGATCAGTATCCCCCTGTTCAACAGCACTTTGATAATAACGTTATTCCATTTGGAGATTCGGTATTGGTGACATTTAACACCAGGGCCGATCTTTCAAAATATGGCATTTATAAAATTGTCATTTACGGAACAGGGAATAATGATGACTATCTTCGTAATGATACCCTGTCTGCAAAAATCGAGAATACCACATTAGACGAGACACTTGGGGTATATCCTAATCCGTTCAGAGACAATCTTACTATTACTGTTAATTCACGGATTGACGATATACTGCATATATCCATCAGCAGTGTGACAGGAGCTAAGCTCTACGAAATCGAAAAGCATATTTTAAGCGGTAATAATTCTTTCGCAATAAGCGACGTCAGATTAGCTCCGGCAATTTATTTTCTCAAAATCCAGGGGACTGACATAAATAAAACAGTCCCCATAATTAAAATCAAGTGAAAATGTCTTCAACTACGCCTACAAGGGAAATAGCATTAAAGCTATTCAAACAATATAATAAGTCGGAAAGTCTTCTAAAGCATGCACTATCAGTAGAAGGAGTAATGCGCTATATGGCAAAAAAGTATGGAGAGGATGAGGGAAAATGGGGAATAATCGGACTGATTCATGATCTGGATTATGAGATGTATCCTGATCAGCATTGTATAATGACTGAAAAAATACTAAAGGAGAATAACTGGCCTGAAGAGTACATAAGGGCGGTATTAAGTCATGGCTGGGGCCTTGTAACAGATGTAAAACCTGTTTCATTGCTTGAAAGAACTATATACGCAGTTGATGAGCTTACCGGTCTGGTTGCTACCAGTGCACTCGTCAGACCGTCAAAAAGCGTAATGGATATGGAAGCAAGATCCGTTAAAAAGAAATGGAATGATAAAAGGTTTGCCGCGGGAGTGGATCGTTCAGTCATAGAAAAAGGGGCAGAAATGCTTGGAGTCAGTCTCGATGATCTGATAACGGACTGTATAATGGGAATGAGGACAGTGGCGAAGGAGATCGGGCTGGATGGAATGGGGCTTGGGGGGTAAAAAAAAACCGGATCAATCGATCCGGCCTTTTAAATTTCATTCGGTAAGTACTAAAGTATTTTAAGCTTAATATTCCTGAACCATACATCACTTCCATGGTCCTGAAGACCTATATAACCTTCTTTAGCCGGATTAGCAAACCATTCATAATCCTTGAATTTTGAATTGGCGATCATCTTTTTCCAGTCTTCTGTCCACAGATGGTATTCAACTACATTTGCACCATTCTGGGAATAAACGACTGTTCCCTGGTAAACCAGAATATGAGCATGGTTCCATTCACCAGCAGGTTTTGTGTTTTGAGGATTTGCAGGAATAAGGTCATAGAGTGAGCCTGCCATACGATCACCATTAACACCTAACTTAGCATCCGGATGTTTGTCATTATCCAGGATTTGCATCTCTGGAGCTGATTTCCATATCGGTTCATTGGGTATCTCCTGTGCGAGAATAAAAATACCACTGTTCCCGCCAACACCAATTTTCCATTCCAGATCGAGTTCGAAGTTGCTTAATTTCTTGTCATAGATAATGTCACCACCATTGCCTGCTTCTCCGGTTCCGGATTCTATACAATGTAAAGTTCCGTCAACAACCTCCCATCCCTCAGCAGGGAATGCAGGTTTGTTATAGCCACGCCAGCCGGTAGTAGTTTTACCGTCAAAAATGGAAACAAATCCTTCGTCTTTTGAGGCAGATTTTTTAGCGTTTCCTTTTGATCCGCATGATGTTGCAAGTCCCAGAACAAGGACACATGATAAAATAATGTTTACTAGCTTCATAATACTTAAGATATTAAAAGTTAAAAGTCACAGGTATAATTTACCTGTGACTCATATTTAATTATGCAGGCATATCGGGTAAGGAAAAACCTTTGCGGTATGTATGTTTAATCATTTCGGATGCAAACTGTTCAGCAGGCATTGGATCAGTCCACTTTCTGTCGAACTTGGGATCTCCATTGGTGATTGTGAAGTTATCTGAGATACAGATTTTTACCTTGTCAGCATCACTGATATTGGTAAATTCCATCTTCTCACCGTTCCATTCGAGTTCCTTATTAAGTCCCTGAAGTCTGACTGCAAGAACACCCATAACAACCATTTCGTTAAATGGTCCGGCTTCAGAAAAATCGGACTTGGTCATAACTCTGCTTTCAGGGCTTTCCTTGCAAGCACGTACCCAGTCCATTTCATGACCACCGTCCATTGCTTTTTCAATTCTTCTTTCAGTTTTGGGAACAACAGGTTTTCTGCCGGATAATAACCATGGTCTTACACCATAGCAGCCACAGATAAGTGTGTCTTTTGAACCATGGAAGATCACTCCTCCACCAGCGTCATTCATATCTTTTCCTGCTGGCCAGCCGGCTGGTTTAGGAGGTTCCAGACCACCGTCATACCATGTCACAACAACCTCAGGATATTTGATTTTTGATCCTTTTGGTGCAACTCTTTCAGGGAAAGTAAGCGTAACCATCTGAGCATTTGGTGCGCAATCGGTCAGCAACAATGTTGAGCTTCCCTGAGCTTTGATCGGGTAACCCAGTTTAAGACCTTTAAAAATCGGATGCATAATATGGCATGCCATGTCTCCAAGTGCACCGGTTCCAAAGTCCCACCAGCCTCTCCAGTTCCATGGAGTGTAAACACTGTTATAAGGACGCATCTTTGTAGGACCGATAAAAAGATCCCAGTTAAGAGTATCGGGTACCCATTCGCCTTTCGGAACATTCAGTCCCTGCGGCCATATCGGACGATCTGTAAATGCTTCAACTTTCCTCACCTCACCTATCTCTCCGGCGTTTATCCACTCAATGGTCTGGTTTACACCTTCATCCGATGAACCCTGGTTACCCATCTGGGTAGCAACTTTATATTTTGCAGCCAGTTTTGTTAATAATCTTGATTCATAGACCGAGTGAGTCAATGGTTTCTGGCAATATACATGTTTGCCCATCTGTATAGCATTTGCTGCAACACCGGCATGGGAATGGTCAGCAGTTGCAACAATAACTGCATCAATTGATTTGCCGATTTCATCGTACATCTTGCGCCAATCCCAATATGCTTTTGCATTCGGGTTTGCAGCAAATACTCTTTTAGCATAACCCCAGTCAACATCGCATAGAGCGACAATATTTTCAGTCGGAGCTACGTGCATCAGGTTTGAATTACCCATACCGCCAATACCAACGACAGCTATATTAAGCTTGTCGCTGGGCGCCTTATGGCCTAAGCCACTGACAGTTGAGCTCGGAAGTATAGTCAAACCTGCAGCAACAGCACCAGTGGTTCCAATGAACCTCCGGCGTGTAATGTGTTTTGAATTTTCTTTCATTTCAGGTAAATTAAAATTTATAAACGATCTATAAAATTAATTAATTTAATTAAGTCAGGGACATGATTTTCCATATTTAAAAACATATTGGGAAATCTATAATTCCCTGATCCATATGTTCCTATATCCGACCGGATTACCATGATCCTGAAGCAGAATGCTTCCAGGTCCATGTTTCTTTATAAAATATTCAGGTATTCCTATGTACTCGGTCGGACCTCTGAGACAGACATTATTCTGAACAAGAACTCCATTTTGAAGCACAGTAACTCTTGGTGGGGTAACATATAATGTTGAGTCCTTTCCGAAAGTGGGTGCTGTATAGATGATGTCGTACGTCTGCCACTCACCGGGTTTGCGGCAGACATTCACGAGTGGTGCATATTGTTTATAGATACTGGCAGCCTGACCATTGCGATATGTACGATTATTATAACTATCGAGCACCTGTACCTCATAGAGTTCCTGCAAAAACACACCGCTGTTGCCTCTGCCCTGACTTTCACCGGTCACCTCCGATGGTGTCCTCCATTCAATATGTAACTGAAAATTTCCAAACTTCCTCTTGCTTTTGATATCACCTGCTCCCTTAACGCTGATAAGGGCCCCATCCTTAACGATCCATTTGCTAGGATTACCCTGCATATCGGTCCACCCGGAATTCACATCATTGCCGTTAAACAATACGATGGCATCGGAAGGTGCATCAGAGTCCGTAGCAGCCGGCTGAATTATTTTTACTTCGGGCTCCCATATTTCGGTCATACCCGGTTTCATCAACTCAGGTGCAGGAAACTTTGTGGCAGGAGGATTAGTTGCTTTTTGTGCCTGTCCCATAATATATGTGCACAACAACAACATAAAGCTGAAAATCAACAATTTTTTCATTTTTTATATGGCTAAATTAAATAGAACCTTAGGGCAACTGAATAACAATCAAAACCTGCAGTTGTTTAAGACAAATATAATGAGGGATTTTTTAAATTCCTAATCTTCAAATTCATCCTTATTATGACCCGGGATGACATGCCAGCTCCTGAGGACAAGGTGGACGAAAATCCCTCTCAGGGGATATATTCTTATTTTGTTTCAATGAATTTCAGTTTTTTTTCACTAATTTAGCAGGAAGGGTACATAATCAGGCAAAAACAGATAATGCTCAAAGGACAAATTACACTTAAGGATATTGCCAGGGAACTAGGAATTTCGCCTTCGACTGTTTCTAAAGCCCTGAAAGGACATCGGGATATAAGCAGTTCAACAATAAAATCCGTCAGGGAACTAGCCGAGAAGTGGAATTATAAACCCGACCAGATTGCTTTAAGTCTTAAAAGTGGCTTAACCAAAACAATTGGCGTCATTGTTCCTGAAATTGTCCATTATTTTTTTTCAACTGTGATCAGTGGCATCGAAGATCTGGCTTATGATTCCGGTTATCATGTAATGTTTTGTCAGTCAAGTGAGTTATATGCACGGGAAGTAAAGGCTGTTGAGGCGCTACTCTCAAACCGTGTAGACGGCATCCTTGTATCTGTTTCAAAAGTAACTGAAAACTTTGATCATTTCAGAAAAATTCAGGAAAACGGTATCCCTCTGGTCTTTTTTGACAGGATATGTGATGACATTGACACTGACAGGGTTATAGTCGATGATGAGACTGGAGCATACGATGCAGTCAGTCATCTGATATCTATCGGGTGCAAAAGGATTGTTCATCTCTCAGGCCCGCCAAATCTTTCAATTGGAAAAAGCCGGACAGACGGCTTTCGGAAAGCTTTGAGAGAACATAATATAAAAGTGGATGAAAGCAACATAATAAGGTGTGACACCAGAGAGGATGCAGCTATTGTTGTCCCCCGTTTATTAGAAAGACCTGATAAGCCTGACGGCATTTTTGCGGTAAATGACGTTACTGCTGCAGCCGCTATGAAAATAATAAATGATATGGGGTACTCTATACCTGGTGACATTGCAGTAGTCGGGTTTACAAGCGGACTGATATCGGATATTACAAATCCTACTCTGACCTCAATTGAACAGCATGGGTATATGATAGGAAAAGAGGCAGTCAGACTTCTTATTGACCGTATCGAGAAAAAACACGAGCTGCCCTCTCAAACGAAAATCATCAAGACCGAACTTGTAATAAAAGGCTCTACTTTAAGAACTCCTGTCAGGGTCCCAAGAAATAAAAAATTTTGATGTTTGCGTGATCAGCGGGAAAATGCTTCCAGAAATTCTATCAGCCCAATTACGTAAGGGCTTGTTCCGGTTTTAACATACGATCCTGAGACTGAGTTAGCCACTAACAGGGATTCAAAGAGGGTGAAATTATTGAAAAGTGTATAACAAAAACCTGCATTGAAATTATCTCCTCCCCCCGTAAGGATCTTCGGTTCATTACAAAAAAATGTATCACATTTTTCATACGACACCCCATCAAATGCAATAGCGTCATTTACACGATGAATAACCAGAACATCAGCATTGCTCCTGCTGAACAGCTCCTTAATAAACTCTTCATCTGAACTATTTTCCGGAACATCAAGAGCCCTTCCAATCAGAGCAGCCTCATTCTGATTCAGACTAATATGAACTTTATAATAATGCCTGAATCTTCCTAAAAGACCTGATGCTGTTTGTATTTCCTGCATTGACTTCCTTGAACAATCTGAAAAATCAGTAAAGAAAAATGGTTTTTGTCCGTCGAAAAGAATGTCAGGCAATATATCATCAAGAAAACCCTTCCAGATTTGTGAAGAATTCTCGATCTCACTCCAGTTAACGAATGCGACCAATTGCCTGCCGCTGATCATATCCCTGATCAGGTTGGACCCAATAAGGCCTTTGATACCCTCCCATGTAAGATTATTATATGGTCCGGGATCGAACATTATAACCTTTGAGTTATTGAACTCGAGAGCTGTGGCTGTTATAGTGTCCCCTATTGTACGGAGTGAACAATTCGCTGACATGGTCCGGAAAACCGGTAAAATTTCGGGAAGACCGAAAGTGCCAAGGCACTCAACTTTTATGCCAAGGGTCCCGAGTGCATTTCCCATGATTACCATGTTCCCGCCAATCTTTGAAAGCTTGGTCTCCAGTTCGAGTCCGCAACTTTTATTATCGAGGTTTACTAAAAACTCACCCAACTGGTCGCTGTCAGAAAAATATCCGGTAATTTCATTTCCCTGCTTATCCTTCACGATCCTGACAATATTATCTATACAGGCATCAAATCCCAGGAAAGCAGTTTTGTCAGTGATATCAGCCTGACCAAGCCGGGATATAATACCGGGTATGGCATCAGTCATTTTTTTATTCACATTCAGACGTTTAAAGAAGTTTAGCGGCTTCTTTGTCGAGAAGCAAAAACGAGTTTGGATGTGCCTTTATTGCTGAAGCGGGAAAAGCTGGAGTAACATCACTCTCTGTCAATCGTTTTACAACTTCAGCTTTTCTGTTGCCATTCAGTTGCAAAATAACAGTTTTAGCTTCCATAATATACTTCACGCCCAGGGTGATACCTTTCGTAAGTGTTACTTTGCCTGAGAAATATTTTTGACCGACCACTTTAGTGGTATCATCAAGATTTACAATATGAGAATAAAGATCGAAGGAAGTTCCGGGTTCATTCAATCCAAGATGGCCATTCATCCCTGCACCAAGAAGCATCATATCAATAGGCCCGTATTGCTTAATAAAGTTGTCAGTCCTGATGCATTCCTTCTTAAGATCAGAAGATTCGCCGTCGAAAAAGCACAAGTTTCCAATAGAATAGTCTATGTGGTCGAACAGATGTTTTTTCAGGAATGAAAAGCAGTTCTCGCTTTTCATGGGCCCGATATTAGCCCATTCATCGAGTCCTGCTATTTTACACATTTTAAAACTTAGTTTGCCGAGCTTATTCAGTTCGATCAGATGTTTAAAAGTTCCAACCGAGGTCTCTCCGGCAGGAAAACAAAGTAACGCATCTGGTTTCTGGTAAATTATTGCAGCAATCTGCTCAGCAGTCTTTACCGATAATTCGGTATAGTCTTTATAGATTATTTGTTTCATTTTAGAATTAATGTAAGAATCTTACCGCAACTTCCTTGAAGAATACAACATCCTTATCGCTGTGATTCTGAATACCTATATAACCGGAAAGAGGACGGGGCCCGCGTTCAGGCTCGAAGTCAAACTTCTTTGCAGGTACGGGATCACCCTCTTTATAATCAGTCACTTTCACGCCATTCAAATAGACGATTGTCCGTGGACCGTCCAGAGTGATTTCCATTGTGTTCCATTGAGGACCTGGTTTACCTGTTTTGGCTAAAGGTTTAGTAAGGGAGTATAACATTCCGGTATAATGATAATCATCTTCGCCGGAAGCTTCAGGATTATTGTCTATCTGTACTTCGTAACCTTTATTTACCGGCATCCATTCTTCCGTAGGCATGGCAGGGATACGTATAAAAACTCCTGAATTGCTGTTCGAGTCACGCATTGCATATACCACACGGATCACGCAGTTTTGGAATTTTTCTCCCTCCCACACCAGCAGGCCCATTCCGCCTTTTGATTTCAACAGACCATTTTCAACATAATGACTTCCGGGCCCGACCTGTTTCCAGCCAGTAAGATCTTTCCCGTTAAATAATTGTCTCCACTGAGTTGTATCAGCAACACTGGCTGAAACCCAATTTGCCAGAAATAAAAACAGGCACACCATAAAGCTTAACTTTAAAATAGCGTACTTAAAATCCGAATTCTTTTCCATAGTCTTGAATTTTTAAAATTAATTAGTAACTTTTTTTATAATCGTTGCGTTCTGAACAAGCGGTTTTGCCCAGTAACTTAAACTCAGAATATATATCAAAGGCAGGTACAATATCATCATTCCTGCCTGCAGTCCGATAACATCTTTCAATTTCCCGATAAGCAATGAAAACACTGCGCCACCTGCGATTGCCGTGCAGAGAATCCCGGCAAATGAACCATGGAACCGTGTAACGCTGTTAAGCGCCAGGGAAAAAATTATGCCGTACATCACTGAAAGGCAAAAGCCCAGTGCCGGAAAGCCCAACAAAGCAATTCTTGCGTTTCCAAAAAGTGTAAACGTCAGAACCACAAATGTGGCAGCAGAAAAAATCCTTAATACGATCTTACTGTCAATAATTTTTAACAATATCAATCCAAGAATACAGCCTATGGTCATCATCCCCCAGAATAACCCGACTGTTGCCGCGCCTTCCGTTTCCGGATTAAGACCATGGTATGTTCTTAAGAATTCTGAAATCCAGTTTGAGATTCCCTGCTCCATACCTACATAACAAAATATACCAAAGAAAAAGAGTATTACAGTTTTCTGCTTCAAAAGTTCAACATGTGTTTCCCATGCGCCAACTATTTCATCTTCTTTTCTTACAACTTTTGGAAATCTTACAAGAAAAATGATAGCCACCATAATAAGACTTACAAAAGCAAAGATCCAGTAAATCGATACCCAGGCCAACCTTTGCGGGGTGAGCCACGACATTAAATTTATAAATATACCCTGACCCGCATGTTGATTATGCAGATTTGTAACAAGAAATGAATAAACAAATGGACTCACGAATGAGCCTATTCCGAATACAAGCTGAACAATGACATTATTAAATGCAAAGTGTTCTTCCCCGCCAGTTACTCGTAGAAGAGGGAACAGCGCAACCTGAAGCAGAGCCATTCCGCAACCTATGAGAAACAATGAACACAAGAATATTGGGAAGACAGGTACGAGCGAGAAAAGAAGAGCTCCTGATAAAGCCAGTATCCATGCAAAAACCAGACTTTTCTTTTCATCATATTTCTGAACAATCATTCCTGATGGTATCGACATAAGGGCATATGCAATGAAAAATGAAAACGGAAGCAGACCTGTCATCGTCCCGTTCAGTGAGAAACTGTCACTCACATTCGGATTTATAGAACCAAGAATATTAGTAAGGAATGAAATAGCAAAAAAAATAAAAAAGATGAGACTTACCAGATAATAATTTCTCTTCATCCTATATCGAGTATCGATTTTTTATTCAGTATTTGAAGAACACCTCATAAAAATAGAAAAATTTTGTTTAGCGACTATTGAAATATTAATAATGTGTTGAACAATTGATATTTTGATATCCTGTTAAAAAGAAATAAATTGCCGGGAAAACTGTAAATGGAAAAAAAATATTTCTCTCTGAGCTCAGTTGAGAATAGCAGAGTCATAAAAATCATTCAGATAGCCTTTGGTTTTGCCTGTTTTGCAGTTGCAGTCTTCTGGCTGATCTTTAACATCAGATCAATAAAAGCTGACCGGACCTTATGGATCACTATTGTATTTCTTTCAGGATTCGGGTTTTATCAGATCTGGTCAGGATTAGGCAGGGCCACACGATTTATTGAGATAAGTGCAGATAAAATAAAACTTAAGAAAACTATCCTTCTTTCGCCGGTTGAGTTTACAGTTGAAAACATCCAGAAGATTGAAATCTTTCCTTTTAAACTTATCTTATTTTTAAAATCAGATAAAAGATATCTTCTCAGATTCAGTACTACCTACATTGAAACCAATGAGAAGGTGAAAGATGAAATTCTGCATTTTGCGGAACTTAATTCAATCAATATCGAATTCGTAGAGGAGAAGATATAGACGTTGATAAAGTCAAAATCCATTAACCGCAAAGTTCGCAAAGTTTCTACGCAAAGGACGCAAAGGAATAACCTACTACCGGCTCTTTTACATATTCACTATCTTTTCCCATATTGCCTTATCCACCGGTATTCCATTTTTCAAATTATCATGCCGTAACAAGAGGACATTCTCACCAGGGTACCGGATTTTTTTCGACGGATCTGCAGGATTTGATTTATGCAGATCGTCAATTATCTGATTTATTGAATTTCCGATAGCCGGGAAATTATTCAGACATGTGAGATTAATGGCTATAAAGACTTGTGATACACTATATTCTGAATCACAACCCAAAATCTGATGAGTTGAGAGACCACCTGAAAGTATTGCAGCTAAAATATCAAGCAGTAATGAAAAACCGGCTCCTTTCCAGTAACCTGCCGGGAGTGCCCGCCATGTCATAAGTATTTCACCCGGATCGTTAGTCATTTCGCCCCTGTTATTGAAGCCGCCGGGAAAGGGTAGTTCCCTTCCTTCATTTTTCAGGGATTCCATCTTTCCATATGAATATTGCGACATAGCAAAATCGAGGACAATTGCTTCATTCTGATAAGGTACACCAATTACAAATGGGTTATTGCCCAGCCTCGGATCAGTTGCTCCCCAGGCAGGCATATTCTGACAGGTATTGGTCCAGCACATGAGAACAAATCCCTTTTTAGCAGCCTGCCAGCCGTATGTTCCACCACGCATCCAGTGATTCGTGTTAGCCAGAGTTATCAGGCCGATACCATTCACTGTTGCAAGTTCCATTGCCCTATCAGTTGCAAATGTCGCATTCAAGGGACCCGCTCCAAGATTGCCATTCCATTGCTCAAGGGATCCAACACTATGCATCATGGTCGGGACAGCGTCAGGTTTAACAAAACCCTCCCGCGTAACCTTAACGAACTTTGGAAATCTGTTTATACCATGAGAGTTTACTCCGTCAACACTATTCATAGTAAAGATCTCAGCACATTTCTCAGCATTCAGATTTGAGAATCCTATTCCTGTAAGAATCCTGAAAAATTCAGATTTCATTCTATCATAAGGTATCCGGACGGTATTTTTTATATTTAACATATGAATTTCACTATGCAAAGCACGCAAAGGGTTATGGTTTAAAACAATACTTTGCGTCCTTTGCGCCCTTCCCTTCCACTTTATCACGACTTATACAAATTTATCAATATTTATGAAAACCGCTATCATTTTCTCCTGTTCTGATAGCTGCAGAATAAAGCATATTATTCTGTTTGATTAAATATTCAGCATTAAATTTGAACATTTTCCTCAAAAAAATATTATCTTAATATTTAATAGTGTTTCAAGTGTGATTAAGAAATTAGATCAGTTAGTCGAAGATGTAAAGGATGAATTGGGTCTTTTGCTGAGCATAAGCTTTGGTGTGTTCCTGTTTATTCTCTTTTTTCAGCCATTTCCTATTGTTGGACTCGAATTCAACAACATCCTGCTTTTTGTCGGTGGTATCGGGACCATCGTCTTTCTTATTATGGTCTTAATAAGAATTACTATTCCACGTATCTTTCGCAACACCAATGACCAGAACAATGGAATTGTTTTTCCGCCATACTTTAAAGGCTTTGCTATCCTGGTATTAAGTTCAGTAGCGCTGGTATTTTATATCCGGTACGTCGGCATGGTAAGCATCACCTTTTTTATCACTTTCAAAGTTGTACTAATTTGCCTCACGCCTCCATTAATACTCAACTTTTTTGATGTGATCAATGACCTGAAAGAGCAAAATGAAGCACTTATTGTCGAGAGGAAAATAATTCAAAAACAGATTGAGAAGTATGAGGAGGACCTCCTTAACAAATCCATCGAATTTACCTCGGAGAACAGTTCCGAGAGCCTGAATCTTCTCTTATCCGAAGTGGCTTTGATTAAATCGGCCGACAACTATGTGGAAATAGTATATAAAGAGGGTGAGAGCCTTAAAAAGAAACTTATCCGGAACACTCTTAAGAATGTAGAACTCCAGATAAAACAGTATTCCAATTTTATCAGATGCCACCGGATTTGCATTGTGAATTTGCACTATATTGAACGGCTGACCAGAGATAACAGCAATCATTGGCTGTTAATCAGGGGATTTGATGAGCCAGTGCCCGTCTCACGTCAATATCTCTTAAAACTTAAAGAAGCACTATAGGCGGCCAGGGGCGAATGTCAGCCACCCACTTCTTTTGATATTAGCAACGCATTTGCTCAATTTGTCCCTTATTCCGGCAGATTAATCCCTCATTTATACAATGTATTAATCGTGGCAATAACTTTGATTGAAGAATTCAGGATATAACATTTTTAAAATTTAAATAATAAGAATTATGAATGCAAGTATTAATACTGATCAGGTGAATGAGAGATCATGGGAGTCGGTGATAATGAAATATAATCATCCGGACCTTAGAAAAAGTATATGGCAAATCTTTGATTCGGTGATACCATATTCAATAATGTGGTATCTTATGTACCGGAGCCTGCAGTATCCATACTGGGTCACCCTCTTACTCTCGGTAGTTGCAGCTGGATTTCTAATCAGGATATTCATCATTTTCCATGATTGCGGGCACAGATCGTTTTTTGTTTCAAAGAGAGCCAACAACATAGTCGGGATCATCATGGGGATCCTGGCGTTTACACCTTTTTATATATGGCACCATCAGCATTGGATACATCATGCAACTTCGGGTAATCTCGATAAGCGCGGTATTGGAGATGTATGGACCCTGACGGTAGACGAATATATGAAGTCTTCACGATGGAACCGGTTCCTGTACCGGGCTTTCCGTAATCCATTCATCATGTTTACTTTGGGCCCGCTTCTGGTAGTACTGGTACAAAATCGTATTGCCAGAAAAAATCTTACAAGGTTAGAAAAATGGAATGTTTATTTTACAAATATTATTGTATTGCTTATTGCTGTTTCGATCAGCTTGCTGATCGGAATTAAAGCTTACCTTTTGATTCAATTGCCAATAATTCTTATTGGACATAGTATGGGCCTTTGGTTATTTTACATTCAGCACCAGTTTGATGATGTTGAATGGGAAAGGCAGAACAAATGGGACTATAAGCTTTCTGCTATTAGCGGGAGTTCGTTCCTGAAATTACCAGCTGTCCTTCAATGGTTTACAGGAAATATAGGGTTTCATCATGTCCATCATCTGAGCTCAAGAATACCCAATTATAACCTGGCAAAATGTCATTATGAGAACGAAATCTTTAAAGATGTCCGGCCCATAAAATTATTCTCGACTTTTAAAGCTCTGACGCTTGGACTTTGGGATGAGAGAAACCGCAGGATGATCAGCTTCAGGAAGCTATCAGCTATCTAGCTCATGGCTTGTGATAATACGGACGGCCAATTTTGCAAGCTCGCATTTTATGTCATCAAATTTATCGGTATAGAGAGGACGTGAAGCATCTTCGATAAGAGTTGCAGAAAAGCCTTCCAGAATGGAATCGAGAATTGTATAGTATACGCAAATGTCAGCAGCCAGTCCGCAAAAAGAGACATCAGTCACTCCTTTCTCATTAAGATAACCAGCCAGACCCGTGCTTAGCTGATGGTTATTATCATAAAATCCGCTGTAACTGTCGATCTCAGGATCCATTCCCTTCCGGAAGATGGTTGCAATCCGGTTTGATTCCATATCCTTATGGAACTCTGCCCCTGATGTGCCCTGTACGCAATGATCAGGCCACAGGGTTTGATGCACTCCATGCAGGAGAATGCTGTCAAAAGGCTTTCTTTCATAGTGATTTGAAGCGAAGCTCTTATGGTTTAACGGATGCCAGTCCTGAGTGGCTACTACCAGGTCAAAGTGATTCTGAATCCTGTTGATAACCGGCACTACTTCAGTTCCCTGAGGAACTGCGAGAGGACCTCCGGGCATAAAATCATTCTGAACATCAATGATAATAAGTGTTTTCATTTCAGATTACAGTTTATATTCATCAATTAGTCTGTCGCGCTCCTGTTTCAGTCTCGTACTTATTCCGACTTTATAGATATGCGGATTGTCAAATCTTTTATATTCTTCAGGCAGTTTTTCCAGCCGTTGCCTGCTGTACCGGGCAATTTCAGAAAGTGAAAGAGGACCATTCACCCGCGATCCATTTGACATTACTTTATGAAGGAGCGGTTCCTTAGTGTAGTTTTTTAATGAAAGTGATTTAAGAGGGTACAATGGATGATGCATTACCTCAACGTCCTGTTCATCAGCCATTGCAATTGCATCGGCTCCAATGAACTGGTCATTGCTATCCACTGCTCTGAAGACCTGTTTCTGATGCGGGAGTGTTATTTTACTTACATTTTCTGATAATTTGATGCGTGGTTTGCCATTCGAATATGACAATTTATAAACACCGTCCAGGGCAGCATCGGGGTAACCTGTGACAAGGCTGGTTCCGACTCCGAACAGGTCAATCGGGGCATCTTGTGCAAGCAGGCTTTTTATGATATATTCATCCAGCTGGTTTGATACGGCAATTTTTACATAATTGAGGCCGGCGCTGTCCAATCTTCTCCGGGTCTCTTTTGCCAGATATGAAAGATCTCCGCTGTCGAGCCTGATTCCTTTCAACCGGAACCCTTTTTCTTCCATCTTCTTTGCCACTGTAATGGCATTGGGGATTCCACTTTTCAATGTATCGTAAGTATCTACAACCAGAATACAATCGTCGGGCTGAACTTCAGCAAAATGTGTAAATGCAGTAAGTTCGTCATCATAGCTTTCAATATATGAATGAGCCATTGTACCCGAAACAGGAATATTGTAATCCCTGGCTGCCCTGACATTACTGGTACCATCAAAGCCTCCGATGAATGCTGCCCGGCTGGCAGAATATCCGCCAGGACCTTGTGCCCTGCGTAAACCAAAATCAATCAGGCTACACCCCTTAGCTGCCTGACGCATCCGGCTTGCCTTAGTGGCTATAAGGGTCTGAAAATTAAGTATATTTAAGACAAGCGTTTCAATTATCTGTGATTCAATTATATTCGCTTCGATCTGAAGTACTGGCCTGACAGGAAATACCGGATCTCCTTCCAGCGAACTATAGACATTACCATTAAACCTGAATTTTTCAAGGTATCTGACAAAATCAGGATGATATCCCAGTTCCTTCAAAAAGTCGAGATCCTGATTGTCAAACTGCAATACATCGAGTGTACTCAAAAGATCCTCCAATCCGGCAAAAATTGCATATCCTCCGTTAAAGGGTAATTTACGGAAGAAATAGTCAAAGACTGCTCTGGTGTCCTTTTGTCCTTTCAGGAAATAGACCTGAGACATGCTCAGTTGATACTTATCAGTATATGTGCCTGTGTAATTGAACATTATGTAAATCCTCCCGATTTTTTATTACCATGGTACTATTTTCAGGTCTTCGTACATCATGCCGGTAGCAATACCTCCCTGAACATTCGATCTGATAAATTGTTAGAATTTTTACTGTAACAATTCTATCGCAATAACTTTTCAAGTAAGGAACAATCCTTTACATAAAAAGTTTTAAAAGAACACATTCAACTATGCTCATCATTTTGGCAAGTCAGGGAGATTCTGATCCTTCAAATATAAATCACAAAATTCATAAAATATTGCTTTTTCTGATATCCCTGAAAAATCGTAGCAACAAAACTTTTATACTCGCCGTACTGTCAATCTTGCTTGCAACTTCATGCCTTCAGGGCCAGGTTTTAAAAGATACAGCTACTGTCAGGCTTATTAAAAAAGGGATAGATTATGTCTACAATTTTGAATTCAATAATGCCCACAGGATCAGTGAAGAACTGAGAAATAAATATCCCGGACATCCATTAAATTACTTTTATAGAGGAATGATCACATACTGGGAAAATTATCCCCTTGTGCCAAGCTCCTCTTCCAGAAATTCGTTTGAAGAAGATATGCACAAATGCATCGAATTATGTGACCAGAACAAAGACACATCGAATTTATCTGAAACGCTATTGATCAACCTTTGCGCCCGGGGGCTGCTTCTGTTATTCTTAACTGATAATGATCTCAGTCTTGAAGTGTTCCCTATTGCTGCGAGTACGTACGATTGTATCAGGCGCTCTTTTAACTATACCAGTCATTACTCGGATTTCTATTTTTTTACAGGTGTCTATAAATATTACCGTGAGGCATACCCTGAAGCTCATCCAGTGTACAAAACCCTGTCATTTCTTTTTCCCCACGGAAACAAGTCAGAAGGGATAAAAGAACTAGTGTCAGTAGCCGAGAATTCTATTATGCTTAAAGCAGAAGCTTACACCTTCCTGACTGAGATTTATTTAAGTTTTGAGAATAATTATCAGAAAGCTGCCTATTATAGTAAAGGGATTCATTCTATTTATCCTGATAATCCTGAATACCTGGGTTCATATATTAAGAACCTGCTGCTGATAAAACAATATGATCAGGCTGAGAAAGAGATACTATCATCTGATACCAGGGAGAAGAATCCTTATTTTCAGGCACAGGTCACTATTTTCAATGGTATTGTTCAGGAGAAGAAGTACCATGATCCAAAAAAAGCGCAACAGTTTTATGAAAAGGGAATCAAAGATATGTCGCAGTTCAGAAGTTACGGTGATGAGTATGCAGCTTATGCCTATTTTGGTCTTAGCCGTATAAGTGAGATGAACGGGGATTCCGACAATCAGAAACTGTATCGCAAGCTTGCCCTGAAGCTTGCCTACTACAAGAATATTGATTTTGACTGATACATTCCGGTTTAAGACACTCTATCATACATGATATTCCTCATCACGGTTAAAGTTTTTCTCAAGCTCTTCAAGTTTCTTCTTACCGTATGCGAATCTGGTAATTACCACAAATAATACTGGTACCATAAAAATTCCGATGAAAGTTGCGGCTATCATTCCTCCGAACACTGTCCAACCAATCGTCTGACGTGCAACAGCGCCGGCCCCGGTGGCAAAAATCAACGGCGAAACACCCAGGATAAATGCCATTGATGTCATCAGAATTGGCCGCAACCTGAGTCTTATTGCCTCGAAAGTTGCATCCAGTAGTTTCATACCCCTGTCGACCCGTGTCTTTGCAAATTCAACTATAAGAATTGAGTTTTTAGCTGCAAGTCCTATCAGGGTCACAAGTCCTATCTGGGCATAGACATTATCACTGAGCCTTGGGACACATGTCAGGGCCAGAATAGCACCGAATGCTCCCAGGGGAACTGCCAGTAAGACCGAAAAAGGAACTGACCAGCTCTCATAAAGTGCAGTCAGAAAAAGGAATACAAATAATATGGATATAAAGAAAATAATGATCGATTTTGATCCGGCGTCTATCTCTTCCTTGCTTAACCCGGAGAATTCATAATTGTACCCTTCGGGCAATACCTTTGCAGCCGTTTCCATTAGCGCCTTAATTGCCTGTCCGCTGCTGTAGCCCTTGCGTGCATCACCATTGAATTCAGTGGAACGATAAAGATTATAGTGGTTAATCACAGGTGCACTTTCTGATATTTTATGACTTACAAAGGTTTTAAGAGGCAGCATGTTCCCTTCACTGTTCCTTACATAGTATCTGTCAATATCAGAAATATCTTCCCTGAAGGCTGTGTCGGCCTGGGCCATGACCCTGAAATTCCTGCCATAAATAGTGAAGTCATTAATATAAAAGCTGCCCAGATAGGTTTGAAGAGTATTGAAAAGCTCAGAGAGCGGTACTCCCATTTTCTTGCATTTATCCCTGTCGACTGTAAGTGTGTATCTTGGGGTGCTGGCAGTAAAAAAAGTAAATGCACTGGCAATTTCAGGACGTTTATTTGCCTCAATCATAAAGTTCCGTACAACTCTTTCAAATCCCTTAATATCATCAGTGCTCTCACGCTGCTCCAAAATAAAGCTAAAACCACCCGTGTTTCCAAGTCCCGGAATTGCAGGAGGAGCTATGACGATCACACGTGCCTGTTTAATTGCTGCAAATCGCCTGTTCATTTCAGCTATAATTCCATCGAGTTGTTCTGCCTTTGATTTACGTTCGTCCCATGGTTTCAACTGACAAAAAACTGTCCCGCTGTTTGATTTGGTTGAGAAGGTGACAACATTAAGTCCGGCAATTGCAGCGAAATGTCCTACTCCTTTGACTTCTTTCAGAATACCCATCACATTATTCAGTACTTCAACCGTGCGTGCAGTTGACACTGCCTCAGGTAGTTCGAAGGTGATATAAAGTCTGCCGTTATCTTCGGTAGGAATGAAGCTTGTAGGTTTGTACCTGAATAAAACTGCTGTACCAAATATTACCAGGATCAAAAGGATGACCACATATCGGGCATAATTTATGACTTTGAGTACACTATGGGAATAGGTATCCACCCCTTTTTTAAATAATCTGTTGAAGCGTTCGAAGAACCATTTCAGAAATTTTGCCTGTTTGACTGATTTTTGTGGTATCAGGAGAAGAGAACTCAATGCAGGTGTAAGCGTCAGTGCAACAAATGCTGACAAGAGAACGGATACTGCAATTGTTATTGCGAACTGTTGATAAAGCTTCCCAACTATACCGGGAAAGAAACCAACAGGTATGAACACTGCAGCCAGGATAAGTGCTATGGCTACCACGGGAGCAGATATATCTTCCATTGCCTTCACAGCCGCTTCTTTAGCCGTCAGATGCTTTTCGTCGATATAATGCTGAACTGCCTCCACTACTATTATCGCATCATCGACAACAATACCAATTGCCAGTACCAGTGCAAACAGCGTAAGCGTATTTATTGTGAAACCTAAAGGAATAAATGCGATGAAGGTACCGATGATAGATACCGGAATTGCCAGAATTGGTATGAGTGTTGCCCTCCAGCTTTGCAGGAAAATGAATACAACTATGATCACCAGTGTCAATGCAAGCAGGAGAGTTCTTGCCACTTCCTGAATTGAAACTTTCACAACTGAAACAGTTTCAAACGGGATATTATAATCAATATCGCTGGGAAATGATTTCTTAAGCTTCTCCATCGCAGCATAAACACCTGAGGCTGTTTCCATTGCGTTGCTTCCCGGCAGTTGAAAGACAAGAAGGAAGGAGGACAATTCCCCATCCACATAAGAACTTCCCGAATAAGAGAATTTTCCAAGTTCAATTCTTGCAACATCTTTCAGATATACAAGCGAGCCATCAGCAGTATTTGTTTTCACAATAATCTTCCCAAACTCATCTTCGCTGGCAAGCTTCCCCTCGACAAAACAGGTATATTCGAAAGCCTGATAATTCTGTTGTGGGGGAGCCCCGACGGTACCTGCAGCGACCTGGACATTTTGCTCCTGCACCGCCTGGATTATGTCTGCAGGCGTCAGATGTAATTCCGCAAGTTTATCAGGATTGAGCCACAACCGCATTCCGAACGGATCTGCACGGGTAAAAATATCCCCTACTCCTTTGACACGGGCAAGTGCTTCACGAATGTAAATATTGGTGTAATTATCGACAAATTTAATGCCATGTGTTTTATTCGGAGAATAGATGCCGATAACCATTAAAATACTTGGGGATCTCTTCCGTGTAATAACTCCAAGATTCTTAACATCGACAGGGAGATTGGGCAGAGCTGCATTCACCCTGTTTTCCACATCAAGAGCTGCAATATCCACGTTGGTCCCGATCTTAAAAGTCACGTTCATGCTCATACCACCTGTATTCGTGCTGATTGACTGCAAATAATCCATATCGGGCACACCGTTCACCTGTGATTCAATAGGTGTTGCGACGGTCTGTTCAATCACATTTGCATCAGCGCCAATATAATTTGCTGAGACCTGTACGACGGGCGGAGTTATATCGGGGTACTGACTTACAGGCAGACTTACAATAGAAATTAACCCAAGGATAATAATTATTAAGGAGATAACTATTGCTGTATTCGGTCGTTTTATAAATGTATCGGCAATCATTTCTGAGAATATTTATGCATACTTCCTGGTTTGTCTCTTTCGCTTTATTTTCCTTTTCCACGTTCAACTTTTCCTGTATCAGCTTTACCCTGGTCTCCTTTTGTACGGGAAGCATTACTGTTATTTCCTTTATTGTTATTCATCGCATCTGATGCAACAACGGCAGATCCTTCATGCACTTTCTGAATTCCTTCGAGGACAATTTTATCTCCCGGGCTCAGTCCTTTTTTAACCACCACAAATTCACCCTCATTCGGTCCAAGCTCAACCCTCCTCTGTTTTATAGTATCATTATTATTAATAAGAAACACAAAATACTCACCCATTTGTTCAAGAATGGCCCTGTTCGGGATATTTATCTGCTGACCTGTAAATTCGTTCAGAACTTTTAATTTGCAGTTCATCCCCGGCCTCAGGTTCCTTTCAGGATTTGGAAAAATAGTTCTGATCTTTATTGTTCCGGTTTGAGGGTCAACTGCCCTGTCAATGATACTCAAGCTGCCATTATATTTATACTCGGAGTTATCGGGTAATGTCATCCTGAAGGTAGAGTCCTGGGGAGTAGGTTTAACTTTCTGAAGCCTGAGAAGGTAAGGCAGTGATTTTTCGTCAATAATAAAATCGACGGCAATGGGATCATCCGATGAAATACTATTTAATAAGGTCTGTCCTGCAGTAACAAATGCTCCGGGTTTCACCTGTGACAGGCCTATTGTCCCTGTAAAAGGCGCTGTAATCAGGGAGTAATTGAAATCTGTTTCAGCGTTTAACAGGTTTGCCCTGGAAGATTTTACCTGCAGCCGGGCATTTTCAAGTGATGTCATAGCATCATCAAATACCTGTTTTGCTATTGCATTTTGCTCGTCCAGCTTTTTATACCTGTCAGCATCACGCTGCGCTTTCTGTAAGTTAGCGTTCGCAATATCAACGGCAGCTTTCGCTTCTTCAAAAGCTGCCTGGAATTTTCTCCTGTCAATTTCATAAAGCTTTGATCCTTTTTTTACCTGACTGCCTTCAGTGAAGTAGATACCCGTAACATAACCGCTGACTTCACTCCGAAGCTGTACTTCATCAGTTGCTACAGCTGTGCCGGGATATGTATCATAATATACCACATTTGACGGTTCAACAGTGTAAGGAACAACCTGGACAGGTCCACCCATTTGCCCGGCCTTGCTGTTATGTTTGCACGAAAAGAGAGAAATGCCAAGAATCAAAGCCAGATAAAAAATTGCAGTCAATTTTAATTTATTCATATACTGATTTGATAAGTTAATAGAGAACATTTATCTTTCCTAAAGCCTGTTGCACATCAATTTTACTGTTCATTAATGATATGAGAGAACTGAGATTATTCAACTCTGCTGTTAATAGATCCGTTTCTGAAGTTATTACATCGAGATAAGGCTTTATACCCTGGTTATATTGAAACATCACTGTGTTATATACATCCTGGGCTATGTCTATGTTAGCTTTTGTGATATTATATGAGGCCAGGTTACTTTTATATTCAGAAAGTGCCTGAATATAACCGCTGTTCATTTCATCCTTTAAATTAATTGTATCGAGGACCAGCCTTTCGTAGGAAAATTTTGATTTCTGAATGTTCTGCCATTTTTTTGTCCCGGCAAAAATGGGGAATGATAACGTAAGCCCCACGTTTGAATTCGGAAATGATTTATTATAAAGTGACGAGAAATTATCGCTCTGGAAAACGTAATTATAGTTGATATATCCTGAAAGTGACGGCAAAAAGCTCTGCTTGTAATAGTTCAGTGAGATCTTCTGTAACCTGATATTCGTTTGCAGCAACTGGTATTCGATGCGATCATTGAATTTTATTCCCTGAAGTGTATCAATAAGTATATCCTTCTTCATTTCATTGAAATTGTATTTTAATTTGATTGGCTTATTATCGGGATAACCGATAAGTTGCTTCAGAATACTCTTTTTAGATTTTATTGAGTTTGTAATGCTTATTTTTTGCGACTGTGCATTATTAAGTGCAATTATTGCCCTGTTATAATCGATCTTGTCTGTTGTTCCGTTGGTGAAAAGGGCCCTGGCATTTTTCAGGCTTGTCGATAACCGGTCAATATCCTCATTTATTATACTGAGCATTTGCTCAGAGAGAAGTATATCATAAAATGCTTTATTTATGTCAACTACGAGCTGAATTATTCCTTTCTGTGTGGTTTGGCCGACCTGTTGACGGTAATACCTGGCAGTCCTTGCTGCAAAAAACAAATCATTTGTAAAGATATTCTGGTTAGCTGTAAAATTTACATTTGAATTCTGCTTTAAACCTGATGTAACCGGCACTTTGGGACCTGTAAGGTCAGTCAGGTTAGGGAAAAATAATACAGGTTGTTTCAGTATATACTCGTATCCGGCAGTAGAGGTGATTTGTGGTAACCAGTCTGAAAGTGAAATTTTTATGTCCTTATTTGCAATGGCTTCGTCAAGCTTTAATTGCCTTACCAGAGGCTGGAACTTCATTGCATAGCTTATGCAATCATCTATGCTGGCGCTGTCAGGCAATACGTTCTCCTGAGTCTGCGCCATTGAGAGCATATGAGTTTAAAAAGATCAATATCAGAAAAGCCGGATATCGATAGTGCCAATTGTAAGATATTCCTTTTCATTAAAAATGTATTCAGTTTATTGCGGTATATACTTAATTATTAGTTATCACCCTGTATTTGGTTATCAGCGTTCCCTGCTCATTTATTTTTTCCGTGCTTAACAAGTTCAGACTGATGTCAAGCTTCTCTTCTGTGACAAAGCTGCTGCCAACTCCAAAAATTTTTGGTTCAATAGTTAGCCACAGTTCATCAATCAGCTGCTCCCGGAGAAATAAAGTAGCAATCTGAGGTCCGCCTACAATAAGGATCTTTTCATCTCCGTATTTTTCAAACCGTTTTAGCAGAACAGGAGGAGTCGCGTCTGTAAATTCCAGCTGACCCGCCTTCTCAGAATTTTTATACTTTGAGGGTTGTCGGGTCATTACAATAAAAAGATGATTTGATGTTGGTTTTACGGGATCAGGATTATAGGTACCGCTGCCCATAATTATAATCCTGGTTGCGTTCCATATCGTATCAAAATAATTCTGGTCATCGCGGGATGACCATGATCGTACCTGAGGGTCGCCCCATTTTGTGATTTTACCATCGAGAGTAGAGACAAAAATCAGAATTGTTTTCATTTTCATTATAACCATGCTTAAACCGAACTCGTTTTTACATGCTTTCCATTGTAATAGAACTTTGGTTTATACCCAGATTGGCTAATTGCCTGAGTACTGCATCCATCATCGGAGGAGGTCCGCATAAATAATAATTAATCTGAAGTGCGGGGATGTTGGTTCTGAGGAATTCGTCTGTAATAAAACCGAAAGCATAACCTTCGCTCCTTTCCTCCGATAAAATATTGATAAATGAGTCTCCTAAAAGCCATTTCAGTTCACTTTCGAGAATTATATCTTCCTTTGTTTTATTAGCGAAGATCAGCATGTTACTTCCAATTTTCTTTCTGTAATGAAGTTCCCTGAAAATGGAAAGAAAAGGAGTAATCCCTGCTCCTCCGGCTATAAATACTCCATCACCCTTAAATGAAATGTCACCCCACACATCTCTTATAATCAATTCTGCTCCAGGTTTTAATTTTCCCAGTTCATTGGTTATTCCGTTACGCTCAGAATAAATTTTAATGGTGAATTCCAGAAAATCTGAAGAGTTCAGACTGGTAAATGTGAAGGGTCTCTTCTCGTTTCTTAATCCGGCAACATTAATAGATACTTCGGTCGCCTGTCCGGGTATGAATGAATAGCCCTTCGGTTTTTCAACCTTAAAACTCTTTACATCATGAGTTACCTCCTCAATATCGAGTATCTTAACAATATGCTCTTCCATTGTTTACTCTAATTATTGTTTAACAAATAATACGATTTATGGTTCAGAACTGACAATATTCAACTTCCGGAACACCATCGGCCGACCCCATTAACGTCAACTTAAGCTTTGGGGATAGCTGACCTCCCTGAGGTCCACGCTTCATCTGAACGGAATCTTTATATAAACCTGAACGAATCTTAAAGTTTGTCAATTTTAGCAGCCAGAATAAAATCATTCTCCGATAATCCATTAATTGAATGTGTCCATAATTCAGCTACTGCCCTGCCAAAGTAGATGTGCAATACAGGATGATGTCCCTCCTGTTCCGCCAAATCTGCTACTTTGTTAATAAAATCAATAGTCTGACGATAGTTTACAAAATAAAACTCTTTGGTAATCTTGTTGTTATCAATGACTTTCCAGTCCTCAGAAATAAGTTTTTTATATTCATTTATCTCCATCTCATTTAGCGGTGGAATACCACCTTCACACGGTATACATTTTTTAGCACTTAAGTCCATCTTTTGAGAATATTTAATTTATAATTCCTGTTTTGATATGAATTAATCAATTAAGTATACCCAGGATCGTAAAAAGTAAAATCCTGTTTAATATTTTAGAAACAAATGAGAGTTTAAATAGTTTTAAGAACTTTAAAACCTTTTTCTGATCATCAGGTATACCCTGTTATATTTGTTATGCTTCTCGAAAGTCCCTTCATAATTTGCGGAGAAATGATATTTTTCCTGATAACAGCCAGAATATGCTCATCTCACCAATACTCTGTTTGACGCTTAACAGGCTTTCGGGAAGAGTATAGTCTTCATAACGGTAGCCTCGCACTCGCCTGGAACCTTCCCTGGAAGAGATCTTTTGAAATATCAGCTCCAAGTACTTTTCCGGTCATATATGCCGATTCGAGATATGTTCCGTTCAGGGTAACTGAAACTCTCAGTCCCGGAATCTGAACATAAGTCAGGTATCCATAAATGTTTTTGGAGGGACGAGGATCGGATTTTGAAAAATGATAACCTGATTCCAATCCGAGTGACATGTTTTGTGTAATCCGGTAATTAGCCTGTAACCTGAAGCTTTGCCTCCTTTCATTCTGATAGACACTATCTATCAATGATTTATAAGTTTCATAGAATAAAACATTCTTTCTCTGATCGTACGAGCCAGTAAGAGTGAAGTTCCTTGTAACCCTGTAACGCAAGGGATAGATATAAACTTGTAAGGTCGAAAGTGCTTTGAGGAATGAAAATTCTGCACCTTATAAAGATCAACCTCGAATGTACCGAAGAAATAAAGATTCTTTAAAAGGGAGCTGGAATGCTGGAAATATAGAAACCTGCGGTCGGTTTTCATGTTGTTCATCTGCTCCATAAAAGCCAAAGAGCTCTGAGTAAAAATATCATCCTTTTTTGTGTCAAATGCCAGATATCCTCCGTATTGTAAAAGATTTTTGTTAAAACCGTAATCAGTATAATCAGGTCTTGTTCCTGCGACTACACCTAAAGTAATCTTATTGAAAGTTTTTTCAGCCTGTAACCCATCCATGGCTCCAATGCTTGAAATCCTGTAGTTTATTGTACGCCCAAGTGTAATTCTGCTGGTTTTATCAGGCTCATACCTGACAGCAAAAGTGTAGATCTTCAGTGCATTAAACAAGTCGCTTTTGACTGCAGACCAATCCCCCAGCTTATGCCTGAATGTGATATAATTCTCAATGGAATGCAAACATCAGTCGCTTCCCTGGCTCTCCCGGAACCGAATATTACCAGCAGCTGGAAAAATCATTCGCAACCACTTTGCCTGACTCCCAGCAGAAGTTTCTCGCTGCGATGGCGTCAGGTAGTGATATCGAGATGAGCGCGTCACCGGAAATCGCCACTTCGATCTCTTCCGTGGAAGGATCGCCTCACATTTTCTTTGCAAACTTTTCGGGACTAAAGACCGCACGAGGTACATTTCTCCGCCACTCAGAGAGACGTCACCGTGACCGTGCCACGCAAAGTAGGTGCCGGCCATTTTCTGCCCTTCTTGGGAAAGACCCAGGACGTTCAAGGCAAACCTTCGGGCAATCGACAGTGTTCACGCTGCCGGACATATCGCGTGGCGCCATCTTCTCGTTTGAAGAGAAGTAGCGCAGCAAAGCAAAAAACCCAATCGTGTAAGTCTTTGATTCTTATGGTGGCCAGGGACGGAATCGAACCGCCGACGCCAGCCTTTTCAGGGCTGCGCTCTACCAGCTGAGCTACCTGGCCACTTTCAAATCGCTTGCGGGAATGCAAGCTGAAGCGGACTGTCCGGAACATCGAGGCAGGTGATCGCAAGCGATCACGATGTCAGGAACGATTCATTGTAGCAATTCAGATCGATTCACTCAAACTGCAGGCCGCTCTGCTCCTCAGCATCGGTCAGCACGCCGTTCGCAATCACGCCTGAACAGGGTTGCCCCGCGATCCAATACGCGATCTCACGATAATCCTTCACCGCGAACACTGCGAGATCCGCATCTTTCCCGGCCTCAACGCTGCCTTTGCGATCCTGCAACCGAAGAGCACAGGCGCCGTTGTAAGTCGCCGCCGTAATTGCTTCGGCCGGAGACAACTTCATTTGCGTGCAGGCCAGCGAGAGCACACAAGACCCGGCGGCCAGGGCCATGGCCAGGGCCAGGGGCGGCCATGGAGGCCATGGGCCATGGCCATGGCCATTTTTTTTTTTTTTTTTTTTTTTTTTTTTTTTTTTTTTTTTTTTTTTGTGAGAGAGAGAGAGAGAGAGAGAGAGAGAGTGATCCTAGAAAGTAATTGGCGGCTGGCAGCAATGTAGCAACGCAGTCCGAGTTCGACAGAGTGCGTATGTCCTGATCGCCGACGCAATCCATGTGGTCGTAAGATGCCGGCTGGAACTGCGCCATGGATTCAAGCGGCGCTTCGCTCAACTGGCAGACGTGAACACGGGTACCCAGGCCATGCTCTTTCGCGGCGGAGAAGATGGCCTCCGTTTCCGCCACGGTAAACGCCCCGCGCTCGCAGAATACGTCGACGTACTGCGCGAGCTTTCGACGCGCGACCTCCGGAATCATCTTGTTTCGGACCAGCGCAACGTATTCTTCGCGCCGCTCGCGAAATTCAGTAGGAACGACATGTGCCCCGAGCAACGTAGGAACAACCGTTCCCTGCCACTGCTTGGTCGCTTCGCGAATAGCCTCTAGCGACTTGATCTCCGACTCGAAGCTAAGCCCATACCCAGATTTGGCTTCGACGGTCGTTGTGCCTTGAGCCGCCATTTCTCGCAGCGCTTTTAGGACGTGATCTGCTAGTTGTTTGCGCGTGCCTTTGCGCACCCCGTCGATGC
>CAWFKG010000004.1:0-118606 GCA_963816365.1 uncultured Bacteroidales bacterium
TGTTTGTAAGTTCTGCGACAGGCCAGGTAAATCTGGCAGCTAGCACACCTGGAATTTATACGGTGACAAATACGATAGCAGCATCAGGTGGTTGTGGAGTTGTAACTGCGACAAGTCCTATTACAATTATTTCTGATCTGATCTGGACAGGAGCTGAGATATAGATTGGAACAATCCTTTGAACTGGTCATGCGGATTTATCCCCGGTCCTACGACGATCGTCCAAATACCGAATGTCGCGAATAAACCTGTTCTAAGCTCCGGGTCAATCGCCACTGTTAATAATTTGACAATAAATGCAGGATCCTCACTTACAATATCTGGAAATACAATACAGATTGCCGGAACAATTACAAATAACGGAACATTCACCGCTACAGACGGAACAATTTCAATGAACGGATCTGCAGCACAGTTCATTGGCGCTGATGTCTTTGACGGAAACACAATTAACGATTTGATTATCAATAATCCTGCAGGAGTTACGTTACAAGGACCGCTTAATATTACAGGAATTGTAACAGCACAAAACGGAAATCTTTCTTCGGGCGGAAATTTAACACTTATAGTCAACTGCGACGCAAACTGCACTTATAGCATGGATCAGGAACAGGCACTGTTACAGGAAATGTTACAATGCAACGTTATCTTTCTTCCGGATTCGGATATAAATATTTCAGTTCTCCTTTCCAGGCAGCAACTGTTAATGAATTTGCTGATGATATGACTCTCGGTTCTTTCACTTTTTACAAATATGATGAAAGCCGTACTTCTTCAGGATGGGTAAGTTACAATACTCCTGGCAATAAATCCACTTATTCCACTGGAGGGTTATGCTTTAAATTTTGGTCCGAGTCTGCTCCAAATACCGTCGATGTTACTGGTGTAGTAAACGATGGAAGCCTTTCGGTTACTCTTTATAATCACAATAATACCTTTACACAAGGCTTTAACCTGATCGGTAATCCATACCCTTCACCTGTCGACTGGAATGCTTCATCAGGATGGACAAAAGTTAATATAGACAATGCTCTTTATTACTTTAAAGCCAGCACCACTGATCAGTACGGAGGAACGTACAGTACATATATCAATGGCATTTCAAGTGATGGAGTCGTAAATAATATTATTCCCTCAATGCAGGGTTTTTTCATTCATGTAACTGATGGCGCCTGGCCTGTTACCGGCACACTGGCATTAAATAACAGTGTAAGAATTACCAACCTTACTCATTCATTCACCAAATCGTTAAAGGCATGCATTTCAGTACCATTGCTCCGGCTTACTTCAGGTTTTTCAGATGATCACTGCCTCAGCAGATCCTGCAGTTATTTATTTTGATGAAAAAGCAACTCCTGACTTCGACAGCCAGCTGGATGCACTCAAATTGTTATAATACTGATTATGCTGTCGCAAACCTTTATACTGGTTAATCCGGATGGTGCAAAACTTTCAATAAGCGCTTTGCCACCAATTTCAGATAATCTATTACAGATACCTCTTGGTCTGAAACTTAACAGAGCTGGAAATATTATTTTCAGGATCAGTGATATAGACGAGATCACTGACCGGAGGGAGAATTTATCTTTCTGATATTGTCGCAGGCATTGATCAGGACTTGCTTCCTGACAAGGAATACCACTGTTTCCCTTGGTACAGGAGAATATGATAACAGGTTTTTTCTCAATTTTTCAAACATCACGACTGGCATTAACAGATGATACCTCTCACCAATGATCTTTTTAGTATTTATTCAGCGCATAGGTAAATTGAAAGCAGAAATAAAGATCCTGTGAAGGAGAAAAGGTACTTTGAAGATTTATAATCTTCTTGGGCAGGTTATTTTTATTGAGAATATTTATGAAACAGGTTATCATGAATTCAGCCCGGAAATAAAAGAGGGAATTTATTTTGTCAGATATACTACAGGTACAAAAATGAGTTCAAAAAAAATATTTATACAAAATCGATGAGAGTTGCAGAATAAGATAGGCTTATACTGTCATAAGTTTCGTATTGACATTACTACCGTTTTTACTGCTCATGTTATTATCTCAGAAGATGATGGCACAGGAACCTCCTCCCCGTCCTATTACAGTAACAGTAACGGACAAAACCTTGGTTTTGGTAGCATTTACTCATGGAGCGGTTGGAGGAACAGTTACAATCAGCTCGGGTGGGATCACGTTCTGCCACAGGTGATGTTATCCTGCTTAATCTCGGATATTCTTTTTCAGCAGCTACTCTATGAGATGGTTGCAAATCCCGGAACTATAGTGTCTCTTCTTGAACGGTTCTGATGTCACTCTGCCCGGTAGTAACGGAGGATCATTGACTCTCCATATTGGTAATTCGAATCCGGTTTCACCATTTGTAACGAATACTGTACCACCGACAGCAACACCTATTAAATATTGGCGGAACTCTAACAGTGAGCAATCCAGCATGCCAATCCACCAGGCAATTACAGCGGAACATTTAATATTACATTTCATTCAGGAATAATCACTCGAAGAGATAATAAGGAAGAAAGAATGATAGTCAGAAAAGCATACTCCAATCCCGTGACCATCGATGCATATGAGTGCTAAATTGATATGTTGTTTTACTTTATTTAGCATTTTCTTTTATAGTTGCCTAATCTGGTCAGATCTATGGTCAGGATTGACCGATTATGATGAAATCTCAGTTTTTCTCGATGTCCCGCGTGTTGGCGGAGGCGATATCAACGCTGTAATTAAAGGTCAGGAGCTCTTTCTTCCCGTTACCGATCTCTTTGATTTTCTGAAGATCAGAAATGTTCCCTCACCCGACTTGGAATCAATATCAGGCTTTTTTATTAATCCGGAAGCACCATACCTTATCAGCCGCACAACAAATCAGATACATTATCAGGATAAAACATACAATCTGGAGCAGGGCGATATGATTCGCACTGAATCAAATCTTTACCTTAAATCATCTTACTTCGGAAAGGTATTCGGGCTTGAATGCATTTTCAATTTCAGAAGTCTGTCGGTAATTGTCAACAGCAAGCTTGAGTTGCCATTAATAAGGGAAATGCGACAGGAAGAGATGAGGAAGAATATTACGCGTCTAAAAGGAGAGAGTGAATGCCGACACTACAATTGGCCGGAGCTATCCTCTATTTAAGTTCGGTATGGCTGACTGGTCAGCAATTGCTACAGAAGAGATAAACGGGAAGTCAGAAACCACCCTTAACCTGGCACTTGGCTCAATGATTGCAGGAGGTGAAGCAAATGCTTCATTTTATTATAACAGCAATAATCCATTCAGCGAAAAGCAGCAATATTATCTTTGGCGTTATGTGAATAATGATTTCACACCTATGAGGCAGGTAATGGTCGGTAAAATTGTCACAAATGCAATCTCTTCAATATACAATCCGGTTATTGGAGTTCAGTTTACAAATACTCCAACGACATACAGGCGTTCGTTCGGTACGTATACACTTAGCGATAAAACTGAACCGGGCTGGATCGTCGAACTTTATGTAAATAATGTTCTGGTTGATTATATCAAAGCCGATGCTTCCGGATTTTTTACCTTCAAGGTTCCGCTTGTATATGGAAACTCAATAGTTAAGCTCAGATTTTTCGGACCCTGGGGTGAAGAAAGGACAAGAGAACAGAATATAAATATCCCTTTCAATTTCCTGCCTGAAAATACACTGGAATATACATTGAGTGCAGGAATTGTAGAAGATTCTCTCCGAAGCAGATATTCACGGGTAAATATTAACTATGGGCTGACCAGGAGTCTTACTCTGGGAGGAGGAATTGAGTATCTCTCATCCGTAATTTCAGGTCCTGCAATGCCATATATGAATGCTTCACTCAGAATAACTAACAATCTTCTCCTTTCAGGTGAATATACATATGGAGTAAGAGCCAAAGGGACTCTATCCTTTCTGCTGCCTTCAAATCTCCAGTTGGACCTTAATTATACATGGTACGATAAAGATCAGAAAGCAATAAATTACAATTACAGGGAGGAACGTAAGGCAATGTTATCTATACCATTAAAAATTGGAAAATTCTCAACCTATCAGAGGTTTTCAGTTATACCAGATTGTACTGCCTGCATCGAAGTACACTACTGCTGAATGGCTCTTTTCAGGTTCTCTTGCCGGAGTAAGTACAAACCTTACAACATATGGCCTGTTTGTCGATCATAATAATCCTTATCTGTACAGTAATCTCTCACTGGCATTGAGGCTTCCCGCATGGTTTTGTATTTATGCCGCAGACGCAGTATGGATACTCACAGAATAAGCTTATCTCTGCAAAGCTGGCAGTTGAAAAACATCTACTGGAACACGCTTTTTTGAATCTGTCATACGAACAGATTTTCAGCACCAATCTTAAAATGGCAGAGTTGGGATTCCGCTATGATTTTTCATTTGCTCAGACAGGTGCATCAGTCAGGCAATCTGATAAGACTACAACACTTGTTCAATATGCCAGAGGAAGCTTAATAAACGACAGGAAAACAAAGTATCTGGGTACTGATAACAGGACAAATGTTGGAAAAGGAGGCATCTCCGTTGTATCATACCTCGATCTTAATGCCAATGGAAGGAAAGATCAGGGTGAACCAAAAGTCTATGGCTTGAATCTTCATGCAAACGGAGGCCGTATTGAAAAAAGCGACCGTGATTCTACAATCAGGATCCTTGGACTTGAACCATACACCTCTTGTTTTATTGAGCTCGATCCAAATAGTTTTGATAATGTTTCATGGAGATTGCCAAAACAAACTCTAAGTGTGTACTGTTGATCCTAATATTCTGAAACTTATTGAGATCCCGATCACAGTGGCTGGTGAAGCAAAGGGTAATGTTATACTTGAAAAGGAAGGTGAAAGGAAAGGTCTTGGAAGAATAATTTTAAATTTCTTAACAAGCAAACTTAAACATCTGCCGGAAAAGCACTTACAGAAGATGATGGATACTTCAGCTATTTCGGGCTTGCTCCCGGAAAATATACTGTCCGGATCGATACAACACAGTTGAGAAAACTGGGTATGATATCTGATCCTGATATCAATGACAGTTTAATATTGCCGCAGGTATTGACGGAGATATTGTAAGCGGATTGGATTTCATTCTAAGACTGAAACCCGGTGATACGACCGGTATTAAGACTACCTGCACAGGAAAAACCTGTTATAAAGAAAGACACATCTTATTTGATCGTACATGAGGTTACCCAGGAATTAGTTACAATATCCGAAGATAGCTATGCCATACAAATGGGAGCATTCAAGAAGAAGACAAATGCTGAAGCTTATCGTAAGAAGATTGCAAAGATCCTTGGAAGAACCTGTGAGATAATTATTGAAGACGGATTCTATAAGGTCAGGATCTCGAAATTAAGGAAAGGAAAGAGGTTGATGATGTACATTTCTGTTTGCATCAGAATGGTGTCAATGAGGTATGGGTAATTAGTCTGAAAGCAAAACATCAGCAATGGGTTCTGAACGAAAAACAGGATACGATCATCAAAATAACAGAAAGCTTAACTGAAAATCAGGCAGCAATCTCAAATGCTGAAATGTCAATAGAGATTGGAGCCTTCATACTCAGATCCAATGCGCTGATGCTCAAAAACCGCGTTTCAACAGGTCTGATAAGAAGGTAATAATTGTTTATGAGCATGGATATTATAAAGTTCGCATCATTGGAATGCCATGATCGATCAGACTGTTCTGGAAGAGATGAAGAAGCTCGAACCTTCAATTGGTAAGCTCGGATTAAAAGATATCTGGGTATTACCTCCAAAAACCTAGCACTGAGGAAGAACCTGGTATAGTGCAGCGTGAAGCACCGGACTCATGTTGAGTGGAAAGGCAGATCCCTGCTCTGTTCAACCCTGAAACCGGAACAAAGCTCAAGCTTAAGTGAAGAGAAAATAGTTGCAGTTTGATAGTTCCTCCTGAACCGACTATTTCTCTTCAGGTAGGAGTATTCCACAAACAAACCGACGCTCTTCGTGCTCAAAGGAGGATTAACAGCAAAACTTAAACTACCTGTTGAGATAGTAAAACAATATGATTACTACCATGTAATTATCACGGGATTCTATACCCGCGAAGAGACTTATAAATACTATCCTGAGCTTGCCGGACTGGGTTACCCGGGTCAATTACTGCTTATTGAGAATAAATAAGTATGGAATCACATCGAAAAGAGAGGAAAGGATTTCATCATTTTAACCACCTTCTCTCCTACTCTTGCTATAACAGCTTCATTTTCAATGTTTGAAATAACTTCATCGATCAGATCAACAATTACTCCCATATCTTCTTCCTTTCAGTCCACGGGTGGTTATCGCAGGTGTCCCGACTCTTAAACCTGAGGTCAGAAACGGAGAACGGCTGTCAAAGGGAACCATATTTTTATTTACCGTAATATGTGAAAGAACAAGTGTATTTTCAACTTTCTTGCCCGATATTTCAGGAAATTTGGTTCTGAGATCAATAAGCATCAGATGATTGTCAGTGCCATCGGAAATGACTTTATAGCCTTTATCCATAAATGCTTTTGCCATTACAAAGGCATTCTTCTTAACTCTTGACTGGTATTCATTGAACTCGGGAGTGAGAGCGCTTCACCAAAAGAGACTGCTTTTGAGGCAATTACATGTTCGAGCGGACCACCCTGAATACCGGGAAAGACAGCGGAATTCAAAAGTGAAGACATCATTCTTACTTCACCTTTTGGTGTTGTTATACCCCATGGATTAACAAAATCCTTACCCATAAGGATAATCCCTCCTCTTGGGCCGCGAAGTGTTTTATGAGTTGTTGAAGTAACAATATGTGCATATTTCAGAGGATTATTCAGAAGACCTGCCGCAATCAAACCGGCCGGATGAGCCATATCAACCATCAGAATTGCACCTGATCATGTCAGCAATTTTTCTCATCCTCTCATAATCCCATTCACGTGAATAAGCTGATGCCCCTCCTATTATCATCTTTAGGCTTCTCTTTCAGGGCAATCTGTCTCCATCATATCATAATCAACCAGACCGTTATCCTCTTTTACACTATATGCAACAGGTCTGTAAAAAAGACCTGATGAATTAACAGGAGATCCATGTGAAAGATGACCTCCATGTGCAAGATTTAATCCCATAAATGTATCACCCGGTTTAAGAACTGTCATAAAGACTGCCATGTTTGCCTGTGCACCGGAATGAGGCTGAACATTTGCATATTCAGCATCAAAAAGCTGTTTCAGCCTGTCAATGGCTATCTGTTCTGACTGGTCAACAATCTCACAACCACCATAATAACGGTTTCCGGGATATCCTTCAGCATATTTATTTGTCATTACCGATCCCATTGCTTCCAGTACCTGCGGACTGACAAAATTTTCGGAAGCAATTAATTCAATTCCATTTATCTGACGTTGACGTTCCTTTTCAATAAGGTCAAAAATCAAAGTATCTCTTTTCATATTATATAATTTTATAAATATTCTATTCTTCTGAAAATTCAACAAGCAATTCACGGTAGGTGGAAAAAATCCTCGATTTGGAGATAAATCCGACATAGTATCCGTTATCGAGAACCGGAAGATTCCATGCACCTGTTTTCCTGAATGCATCCATTACAGTCTCTATGTTCTCCTTTTTATCAATATATGAAGGAGGAATTGTCATTACGTTCCTTCATAAAGGTAGTATTGATATAATTCCTGCTGGAACATTATCTCTCTTACATCATCAAGAGAAACTACTCCTTCCAGAATATTATATTCATCAACAACAGGAAAAAGATTCCGTTTTGATTTTGCAATTATTTTTACAAGATCGCCAAGAGTATCTGATGGCTTTACTTTTAGCAGATCAGTTTCAATCTCCTTTTCCAGTTCATCCTTGTTAATACCGCTTTATCCTTATCATGAGTTATAAGATCTCCTGCTTTTGCCAGCTGAACATGATAAATTGAATGTTTTTCAAAACTCCTGGTTGTAATATATGCTGCAGTTGAAGTGATTATCAGAGGAATAAGAAGATTATAACCTCCTGTAATTTCTGCAATCAGGAAAATGGCAGTAAGAGGAGCATGCATAACACCGGCCATCATACCGGCCATACCGACAAGCACAAATCTGTTGTCAGGCAAGATCAATATCTATAAATTTTTTTAACAGACTGGCAACAACGAATCCATTTATACCTCCGATAAATAATGTCGGTGCAAATATTCCTCCTACTCCTCCTGCTCCATTTGTCGAGCTGCTTGCAATAACTTTAAGCAGTACCAGGCCTGCCATGAATAGAATAATCACAACGAAATCTGCTGAGAGAAATGACTGAAAATACTGCTATTGAAAACTAAATCAGAATTTCCCTGAAGCAACGACATTATTGTATCATAACCTTCACCATAAAAGGGGGGAAACAGATAAATCAGACCTCCAAGGACTAATCCCTCCAAGAATAAGCCTTAAATAAGAATTCTTTATTTTATCATAACCTTCCTTCAAGAAAGAGAGTCATTTTCGAAAAATAGAGAGAGATCAATCCTGAAATAATTCCCAGAAGCAGATACCAGGGAATATTTGAAATATTAAATGCACCCGGCAACATTAAAATGTAACAAGAACCTTATCACCCATCAGAAAATAAGCAACAGTTGCTGCTGTTACTGATGAGATCAGAAGCGGGACAATAGATGATATTGTAAGATCGAGCATCAGTATTTCAAGAGTAAAAACAATTCCTGCAATAGGAGCTTTAAAAATCCCGGAAACAGCTCCTGCAGCACCGCATCCGATAAGAAGGGTAATGTTCTTATAATTCAGTTTAAAAAATCTTCCGAGTGCAGAACCAATTGAAGATCCTGTTAGTACAATCGGAGCTTCTGCTCCTACCGAACCGCCAAATCCAATTGTAAGTGTGCTTGCAATTATTGAAGTCCAGGTATTATGAGCTTTAAGGTGACTTCTTTTTCTTGAAATTGAATAAAGTATCCTGCTTATACCATGACCGATATTATCCTTGACAATATACTTTACAAACAAATAAGTAAGGAACATACCAGTCAGAGGATAGGCAAGATAGAGATAGCTGCCTGATTCAGTGGTAATTCCTCCGGTAAGCAATTTATGTGATATAATGAATTGAATACTTTAGTAAGGCAGCAGCTAGCGCACTCAGTAATCCGACAACCAGACTCAGAAAGTACACCAGTTTAACCTGATCAATATCAAAAAGATTTTGATTAAATATTCTTCTGAAAAAATGATTTCTGAACATAATTATGCAAATATAAAAACAATACTAAACCTTCACTGTTTTTTAATTAAGTTTGTCACCGGTAGATACAGCTAACCAAAGCTCGCCGGTTTTGTTTTGACAATACAGGTGTTAATAGTAAGGTTTTAGCGATTATATCAGGGTACCATTATGATAAACTACAAAAGATTTTCACTTGAAAACGGATTAAGGGTTCTGGTACACGAAGATAATTCTACTCCACTTGTCGCAATGAATATCCTTTATGATGTCGGATCCAGGGATGAGGATCCGGCTATGACAGGTCTTGCTCATCTCTTTGAACATCTCATGTTTGGCGGTTCACTGAATATTCCGGATTATGACACGCCTCTTCAGATGGTAGGCGGTGAAAATAATGCTTTTACCAATAATGATATTACAAATTATTATCTCACAATCCCTTCTGAAAATATTGAAACAGGTTTCTGGCTGGAATCCGACAGAATGCTTGAGCTTGATTTTTCCCAAAAAAATCTTGATACTCAGAAAAATGTTGTAATCGAAGAATTCAATCAACGATATCTCAATCAGCCTTATGGAGATGCAGTACTAAAACTCCGACCTCTTGCCTATAAAGTACATCCATACCGATGGCCTACAATCGGAATGGATATGCTGCATATTAAAGAATACTGGATCTTGAACAGGTTAAAAGTTTTTTCTTTTCGCATTATGCTCCGAATAATGCAATTCTTGCTCTTACCGGAAATATTGGATTATGATCTGGCATTTAAGCTTTCTCAGAAATGGTTTGGCCCAATCGAAAAAAGAGTAATTCGCAACCGAGAAATCTTCCTGTCGAACCTGAACAAACTCAGGAGACGAATCCTGAATATTGAAAAAGATGTGCCTTCAACATGCACTATACAAGGTCTGGCATATCGGTCCACAGAAACAGCAGTGATTTTTATACCCTTGATCTTATCACTGATCTTCTTGCCGGAGGAGAATCAGGCAGATTAAATACCAGACTCGTAAGGGAAAAGAAGCTGTTCAGCGAAATAAATGCATATATGACATGCCGATATTGACCCCGGACTTATTATCATTCAGGGCAAATTAATGAAAGGAGTTGATATTAGTCAGGCAGAAGATTCAGTAAATGAGGTAATTAATAGGCTTACTGACCGGAAATGGAGATAGAGGATGAAATGGAAAAAGTAAAGAATAAATTTGAATCTTCAACTGTCTTTTCCAATACCAGTATTCTTAATAAGGCAGCAAATCTTTCATTTTTTGAACTTCTTGGTGACCCGGATTAATAAATAATGAGGTTGATTCATACAGAAGTGTAAGCTGTAAGATGGTCATTGAAGCAGTCAGAAAGATATTTTATCCCTTCAAATTGCAGTACTATTAATTATATTTCAACCCGAAAGGAATAATAATGAATGACTCTGCAAAGAATACAGCCACCGGTATTTCCGGTTGAAAAGGTAGTTATTCCTGAAGCAAAATCTTTCAGTCTGAATAATGGTGTACCTGTTTACCTGATTGAGGCAGGAACAGAAGATATAATGCGACTTGAATTTATTTTCAGGGCCGGGCAGATTAAAGAAACACATGCCGCTGCTTGCTTCAACCTGCAATATGATGCTTTCTGAAGGATCACAGAATTATACTTCTGAAGAATTGAACAGATTGCTCGATTTTTATGGCGTATTCCTGAACCAGTCAGCTGAAAAGGATCGTGCAGGCATTGTACTCTTTTTTTCTGAACAAACACATTGAAAAAGTTCTGCGAACTCAGCCGGAGATATTTTTCAGTCCTGTATTTCCTGAACCGGAACTTAATTCCCTGATGAAAAAAAGACTTCGCTGGTATCTGGTAAACAGGGAGAAAGTTCAGAATCTTGCAATGGATCAGTTTTTTGAATCGCTATTTGGAAAAAATCATCCTTATGGATATCAGGTAATTGAAAAGGATTTTGAGAATTATCACTCCTTCAATCTTATCAGATTTTCATTCAAGATATTATACCCCTGATAATATGGCGGTAATAATATCAGGAAAAATTCACCCAAAAACAGCTGAGCTGCTTAATATATATTTTGGCAATGACTCGCGGACGGAAATATAAGAATGAGGAATACCCTAAGCTGCTCTCAAGGGACCGGACTTAAAAAAGATACATATTAATAAATCCGGAGCAGTACAGACGGCTGTAAGAATAGGTTCGGCAACAATAAATAAACGCCATCCGGATTATCCCGGACTAAAGATCCTTGATTCTGATTCTTGGAGGATATTTTGGTTCACGGTTAATGAAAAATATCCGTGAGGAAAAAGGTTATACATATGGTATAAGTTCATCAGTCTCTTCACTTGATCTTTCAGGTTATAAGGTGATATCAACTGAAGTCGGTCAGCAAAATTGTCAGAAAGCAATTGATGAGATTTACAAGGAAATCAGGATTCTGCAGAATGATCCTGTTTCTAAAGAAGAGCTGGCAATTGTCCGTAATTATATGTCGGGTGAAATGGTGAGAATGTTTGACGGACCATTTGCACTGGCTGAAAGTTTCAGATCAGCCTGGGAATTCGGTCTTGACAATAGTTATTATTACAGCCTTGCTGAAAAAATAAAAACAATTGAACCTGACGAAATAATTGAACTGGCAAAGACGTATTACAATATTGATGAACTTTATGAAATAACAGTCGGCTCTGAATGATTAACCGGCATTCATATATTATCATACTTATAGTCAGCTTATTGTCAGTAAATGCTTTCTCCCAGACCGATTGCATAACTGATCCGCCGTTAGCTCCGGTGCTGACCTCCGTTTCGGTACAGCCTGAGACCGGAAATACTATTTTTACCTGGACGTCGAGCCCATCACCAGGCATTGCCGCTTACATTCTTTATTCCTATAAGAACGGAGATGGAATGGCAATTGATACCGTGTGGGATCCTGCAGCTACCACTTATACGCTTTCAAGTACATCCACTAAGTATTTCAGTGTCTCCTATGTGATTGCAGCAATGCGGCTCCCCAGATGCACCAGCATTTTTTCGAATGCGATCAATTCAATTTTCGAATCGGCAGCTATTGATACATGCACGGGCAGGATTGCTGTATCATGGAATATTTATCCCTCCCTTCCTGAAAAAGTTATCGGGTATTCGGTATTATCGTCGGTCGGCGGTGGCAATTACAATGTAGCGGGGACTGTAAGCTCCACTGACACAAGCTTTACCCTGAATGAATTCACCATCAATGCGGAATATTGTTTTGTGATTCGTGCCAATCTTTCAAATGGTCAGTCCTCCACTTCAAATAAGGTATGCTTATCCACCAGGATGCAAAGGCCACCCGATTGGATAAATGCGGATCAGGCAACTATTAATTCAGATGGCAAAATCGCTCTTGCTTTTACAATTGATCCGTTATCAGAAATCAGCCATTTCAGTCTCGGACGGAAAACAGGGTCAGATGGTTCTTATCAGATAATATCACAACCTGTTTCAGTCAATGGCTCAGTTAAATATGTTGATCTCCAGGCTGAAACAAATGTTATTAATTATTACCAGCTTTCAGCTGTAAATAGTTGCGACCTCCCGGTAGTCGTCTCAAATATGGCTTCCAATATCGTGCTATCATCAGAAAGGTCAGGCGATAATATTACACTTTCATGGAATCCATACAGAAACTGGGTTGGTAACATATTGTCATATAAGTTATTTGTCGACACAGGTAAAGGATTTGTAGAATATTCAGAGATACCGTCTTCAGATACGGTTTTCATGCTGAGTTACCGGCAGATAATGTATGATGTGTCAGGAAATGAGGTCTGTTTCTATACCATTGCATCAGAAGGCTCCAATCCTCATGGCATCACAGGTGAAAGCAAATCATCGGCTACATGTCTTACACCTGTTGAGAATATAACTGTTCCCAATGTGTTTACGCCAAACAATGATCTGAAAAATGATCGGTTTAAGCCTGTCCTTTCGTTTACACCTGTTGAATACAATTTTATTATAAGCGACAGGCAGGGCAAGGTCTTATTTGAAACCCGGGATTTTCTTGAAGATTGGGATGGTTCCCTGAATGGTGATCCTCAGCCTCAGGGAGTATATCTGTGGTTCTTAAAAGTAACTACTCCGTCAGGAAAGAATATTTCAAGGACCGGAACCGTGACTATCATAAGCAAATAGCGGAATCTCCCCGATACACACAAATCCTGTTTCTATTCAGAATTACATAATATATGCTAATTTCAGGCTTCCTGGATTGAGGCGGAATCGCTATATTTGTATATTGGTAAGAAATTGTGTCGCAGTTATTTTATGGGGAACAAAGATATTTTTGATGAAGAAGACAGAAACCGTATTCAGGCTGAATATGATACTCTTATAAACAATCTTCTCAGGTGTAATAAACCCGGGGACAAGGAACTTATTGACAAAGCTTTCAGAATAGCAAATGAGGCTCACTGGAATATGCGCCGGAAATCCGGAGAGCCTTATATTATTCATCCGATATCAGTAGCAAAAATAGTCAACCGCGAGATCGGGTCTGGGTGCAAAATCAATTGCAGTAGCTCTTCTTCATGATGTTGTTGAAGATACTGAATATTCACTTGAGGATGTTGAAAGGGATTTTGATCCAAAGATTGCTTCTCTTATTGATGGACTGACAAAAATATCAGGCACCTACAATAAAGAAAATTCTTCTTCCCTGCAGGCTGAGAACTTCAGGAAGATGCTGCTGACTCTTTCCGATGATCTCAGGGTCATTCTCATAAAAATAGCCGACGGTCTTCATAATATGAGGACACTCGACTCGATGCCTGAGCATAAAAAAATGAAGGTGGCCGGAGAGACAATTTTTCTTTATGCTCCACTTGCTCACAGGCTCGGATTATATGCAATTAAAAGTGAGCTGGAAGATCTGAGCTTCAAATTCAGGCAACCCCAGATTTATGAGGAGATCTCCTCGAAGCTCAGACATAGTGAAAGAAAGAATCTGGCGCTTATTAATAAGTTTTCATTACCGATTATTGAAAAACTTACTGAGGCAGGTCTACAATTCGATATTAGCGGAAGGCCAAAATCTATCTTCTCGATCTGGAAGAAGATGCAGGCAAAAAATGTTCCGTTTGAGGAGATTTACGATGTTCTTGCAATCAGGATCGTATTTGAACCTACTCCAGGAATTCCTGAAAAAACCCAGTGCTGGAATATTTATTCAATCATTACTGATTCTTATCTGCCAAAACCCGACAGGCTCCGCGATTGGGTAAGCCGTCCAAAACCAAATGGATATGAAGCTTTGCATGTGACTGTAATGGGTCCTGAAGGTCAATGGGTTGAGGTACAGATACAGAAGCAAACGGATGGATGAGATAGCGGAACGAGGATATGCTGCTCACTGGAAATACAAAGGCGATGAAGCACAGGAAAGTGAACTGGATAAATGGATAAAAAAGATCCGTATGATGCTTGAAAATCCTCATGAAGATCCTATCGAGTTCCTTGATGAATTTAAAATGAACCTTTTCTCTTCAGAAATAATGGTTTTTACACCAAAAGGATTTCTGGTAAGTCTGCCGAAAGGAGCTTCTGCCCTTGATTTTGCATATGAAATACATACCGAGATCGGCAATAAGGCAATCGGTGCAAAAATAAATTATAAGCTTAATCCGATAAACTCAATCCTGATGAGCGGCGACCAGGTTGAAATAATTACCTCCGATATTGCGAAACCCGACATGGAATGGCTCTCATTTGTAAGGACCTCAAAAGCAAAGGAGGCAATCAAAAATGCTCTGAAAAATGATTCGAAAGATAGTCATCCAGAAGGGTATGGAGATTCTGGAGTCAAAACTTAAAGAGAGCTAGGTATTACCTCTAATACCGAAATCCTTAAATCCTCATTCAGTTTTATGAAGTGCAGAATAAAGAAGAATTATATTCAGGAATCGGTCTTGGCAGGATCAATCTTGACAATCTTAAAGAAAGCATTCAGGAAGAAACCTGCAAAGAATGTTATTAAATACTGGGAGCTTAAAGCTGATCGGATCAAAAAAAGAAAAGAAGGATCAGGAAGTACAACAGGATAGATATCGATAAAAGTGTCCCGTTCCTTCTGAGAGAAAATGTTGAAAATGCAGAACAATCATATGAAATTGCAAAATGCTGCAATCCTATTCCGGGAGATGAAGTTACCGGCTATCATTCTCCTGAAGGAACAATAATAATTCATAAACCTAAATGCCCTGTAGCAATTCGGATCATGTCAAATGAAGGAAACAGGATAATTGCAGTTAAATGGGCAATCCATAAACTGGTTTCATTCCTTGCCAGAATCAGCATGACAGGAATTGACAGGATAGGACTGGTAAATGATATCACAAATATCATTTCTGCAGAACTAAAGGTAAATATGACTAAGATCAATATTTCGGTCAATAATGGCATATTTGAAGGAACAATCGATCTGTATGTTCACCATACAAAAGACCTGAATAATCTCATTCTGAAAATCTCAAATATCAATGGCATTGAGAATGTGAGAAGAGTGGAAGATTTCACAAACTAAATTTTACCACTATCCAATTCCCGATATCCGGGAAATTTGCATACTTTTGTTATTATTTTAAATTAGACCAGATATGATTAGTGACGATACCAGGTTAACCGTAAAGAAGATCTTCACTGAATATCTTGAAAAAAAGGGACACCGGAAAACACCGGAGAGGTATGCAATTCTTGATGAGATTTATTCACGATCGGGACATTTTGATATTGAATCGCTTTATATTTTCATGAAGAATAAAAACTATCGCGTCAGCAGGGCGACATTATATAATACTATTGAATTACTGCTCGACTGTAACCTGGTTATCAAGCATCAGTTCGGAAAAAATATTGCGCAGTTTGAAAGAGCATACCAGTGCGGACAGCATGATCATCTTATTGATATTGAAACCGGGAAAGTAATTGAGTTCTGCGATCCCAGAATTCATGAGATTATAAATACTGCAAGTGAAATGCATAACTTCACTCCCCATATCATTCACTTTATATTTACGGTAATTATAAGGGAAAGGACAAAGAATAGACTACAAAGAAGAGGGTGACTCAAAAGTTGCTTATTACCCCAAAGCCACCCAACGCGGGATGTAAAACTATCTGATGCTCAATAAGTCCCTCCTGGTGGATTTAGGGGTAAACATTTGAGAGAGAACTTTTGAGACACCCTCAGTTCATGAAGTTTTAGAATGCAAAACCAAAGAAAATCCAACTCTTGTTCTGAAGCCACTGAACAGATTATGTATTAAACCAGGTTGTACATGCCCGAATTGGCTCTTAGCAGATCCACTTCCATAATGCCCTCCAAAAAACAGATCCATATTAAAACCCGATTTTGTAGATCCACTGCCTTCCAAAAAGAAGACCGCCTCCAATTACAGTCAAAGATGCATTTGCATCTTCTGAAGTACTTTTTACAGATAAATTCATGATACCGAAAATACGGTGCAATATAAAATCCGTTAATTGCATTTTTTTTAGGATAAATCCTGAATTCAGGTGTTAAAATTAATCCGATAAATTTGGTATCACTGACTTTATAACCCATATATGCTATTCCGAGCTGAGCAGATGTCATATCTGATACTTTACGCTCATAAAAGATAGTACCGGTGTCAAAACAAAAAGGCTTAGTGTATTTAATTTAAGTACATTTTTTTCTGTTTTAACATCAGTTGCTTCCTGAGAAAAAGAAGGAACTGCAATTACAATTGCCACAATCACGATCAATATTTTTTTCATCATAATCAGGTTAATAGTGGTTAAAAATATCAAAATGATAAGGTTGTGATATACAAAATTATTAATTTGAATTTAAAAATCCTAATTCACGAGATCCATTGATAAAACCTGTTGATCATATATCTGAGAGCTTTGCTCAATCACTGAATGGAATTATCCATCCATTTATCAACAATCTGTTAAGGAGTGGCTGAAAAGTTGAATTAATTTGTACCTTGTAAAGCTTTTGAATATTTTAAATATTATATATAATATGAACATTGACATACTGTTAGGACTGCAGTGGGGGGATGAAGGAAAGGGTAAAATTGTTGATGCTTTAAGTCCGGTCTATGATGTAATTGCCCGTTTTCAGGGTGGTCCAAATGCCGGACATTCCCTCGAGTTTAATAATGTTAAACATGTTCTCCATCTAATACCCTCAGGCATATTTCATGCTGATAAACTGAATATAATCGGCAATGGTGTTGTGATAGATCCTGCTGTGTTTAAAAAAGAGATCGAGGAACTGGGGCCTTCGGTCGAGTGAACTTACAAAACGACTTATAATTTCAAATAAAGCAAACCTGATTCTGCCCAGTCACAGGATACTCGATGCTGCATATGAATCAAGCAAAGGCAATTCAAAAATAGGATCCACACTTAAAGGGTATTGGTCCTGCATATACCGATAAAACAAGCCGTAACGGACTCAGGGTGGGAGAAATACTCAAAAAAGATTTCAGAGAAATATAATGATCACCTTAACAGTCATCTGACTATACTGAAAAATTATGATTTCAAATTCGATCTGAAAGAATATGAAAAAGGCTGGTTTGAAGGAATTGAAATGTTGAAAAAATTTCAGATAACGAATACCGAATATCTTGTAAATGAACTTGCGGCAAACGGCAAAAAAATACTGGCCGAAGGAGCTCAGGGAACAATGCTTGATGTGGATTTTGGTTCATATCCTTTTGTTACATCATCAAATACAATCAGTGCCGGAGCATGTACGGTCTAGGTATTTCACCAAAGCTTATCGGTGATATATTTGGCATTTTTAAAGCTTATTGTACCAGGGTTGGATGCGGCCCCTTCCCTACTGAATTGAATGATGATACAGGTGCAAATTTAAGAAATATAGGACATGAGTTCGGTTCAACAACAGGACAGACCACGCCGTTGCGGATGGCTCGATCTGCCTGCAATGAAATATTCAATTATGATCAACGGAATTACCAGGCTTTTTATGACCAAGGCAGATGTAATGTCGGGGTTTAAAACAATAAAGATTTGCACCTCATATAAAATTGATGGAAAGATCTGCGATGAACTGCCTTTTAGTGATGATGCCATATTGAACCTGTTTATACCGAGCTGGAAGGTTGGAAAGAAGATATAACAGGATAAAAGGGATTTTAATGAATTGCCTGTTGCCTTGAAAAAATATATAGAATTTATTGAGAAGCAGACCGGCGTTCCAGTAACAATGGTTTCTGTCGGACCCGACAGGGAAGAGACTATTTTCAGAAATTAGGTAATTACTCCAATCTGGAATTGGCAGCGGTATTACTTCTACTTTTTAACATACATCCACGCATTCAAACTGAACAGTATCCTGGAATTGTTTCAGTCTGCTGAACTGCTTTTCTGAAACTATCATACGCTTCAACTGAAACAAGTTCAAATCTGCTCCCTCCATCTTAATTATTTTGGGATCATACCCTGCTTCCGGTATTCTTCAGCATAGCCCTTTCGCATAATCTGGAGTAAGGAAACTTCCAACAATAATATTATACTTGTTTGACTCCAGTGCTAATCTTGCCTCTTCGGCATTTCTTACCGAATCAAGTTTAGCATTCTCAATCGCCATCAGACGTTCCTTTATTTTCTGCAGTGAATCAGCAACCCTTATACTGTCCTCCTGAGCTTTCAATATGGCCATGGTTCTGGCCTTTTTGCCGAAGATCCACCTGCTTTAAAATATTTGCAGGAAGGTAGCAGCAATAAGAAGCCCTATTACTAAAATAATTAGATAAATGTCTCATAATAATATATTTAAGATATAGATATTACAATTTCACTCACTTACTAAAATCTAATGGTATAAATCAAAGATACAAATTATTGAAAACCAAACCAAATGATATATTTATATAAGCCTTCCTGTCAAAGTACAGCGGATTTTGTATATTCGGCATATAAATTTTCTGACAACCATTAAAAACCTGACATGATGAAATCGTTAATACAATTTTTTGAAGAAAGTGTTGAAAAATACTAGCAATAATGTTTATCTGTGGGAAAAACCAAATGATAAATATGAAGGCACAACTTACGGTGAGACAAGAAAACAGGTTTATGAATTTGCTGCCGGACTTATAAAACTCGGAATAAAAAAAGGTGACAGATTAAGTCTTATTTCTGAAGGACGAAACAGCTGGGTTATCGGTGAAATGGGAATTCTGTACACAGGTGCAGTTAATGTTCCCCTCTCAGTCAAACTGAATCCTGATGAAATAAAATTCAGGATTAATCATTCAGGATCAAGAATGATCCTGGTTTCTTCAATTCAGGCTCAGAAACTTAAAGAGGATATTTAACGAATGTCCTACAATAGAAAAAATAATTCATTTCGATACTCAGGAAGAATATGCCAGATAATGAGATCCATTTCAATGAAGTAAGAAAATTCGGAAGGGAATGGCTTGAAATTCCGGAAAATCTGGCAAAATTCGAGGAACATTTATAAGAGTCTTACTCCTGACAGTTTTGCAAATATATGTTATACTTCAGGTACAACAGCCGATCCAAAAGGTATAATTCTTACTCATGGAAATTATGTAACAAATGTTTACCAGGCTTATAGTCTGATGGATATTCCCTCATTCTATAAGACACTTCTTATTCTTCCATGGGATCATTCCTTCGGTCATACCGGCGGAATATTTGCCTTTATGGGAAAAGGAGCAAGTATTGCTTCAGTAAAAACAGGAAAAACACCTATGGAAACTTTGAGGAATCTTCCGACCTGTCTGAAGGAGATTAAACCAAATCTTCTTATGAGTGTTCCCGCAATTGCAAAGAATTTCAGAAAAAATATTGAAAAAGGAATAAAGGAAAAGGGAAAAACCATTGAAATTCTTTTTAATCATGCTCTTAAAATCTCATATGCATATAACAAGGAAGGATGGAATAAGGGAAGAGGTATTCAAAGACTGAAAAAGCCGCTTCTCAGGTTCTATGACAGGCTTCTTTTCAGCAAAATCCGTGAAGCTTATGGAGGAGAACTCGATTATTTTATTGGTGGAGGTGCTCTTCTTGATATTGAACTTCAGAGATTCTTTTATGCACTTGGAATACCAATGTACCAGGGTTATGGATTAAGTGAAGCTTCTCCGGTTATCTCATCAAATTCAACAAGCCGACATAAACTGGGATCTTCAGGTGCACTTGTCAATAATATGGATCTTAAAATCTGTGATGATGACGGAAATGAAGTTCCTGTAGGTCAAAAAGGAGAAATTGTTATCAGAGGCGGAAATGTGATGTATGGCTACTGGAAAAATGAAGCTGCCACAAAAGAGACAATAAAAGACGGATGGTTATATACCGGTGATATGGGATATATGTCGGAAGACGGATTTCTTTATGTTTTGGGACGATTTAAAAGCCTTCTGATTGCTGATGATGGTGAAAAATTCAGTCCTGAAGGAATTGAAGAAGCAATTTCTGAACAATCGAAATACATTGATCAATGCATGCTTTACAATAACCAGAAACCTTATACGGTGGCTCTTATTGTTCCAAATCAGCATGCACTGAAACTTTATCTTGAAGAAAAGAGTCTTACTGCAGATTCAGATGAAGGAAAACGGGCTGTAATAACATTGATCGAAAGTGAAGTAAATGAATACCGGACAAACGGGAAATACGGAAGTATGTTTCCGCAGAGATGGCTCCCTGTCGCGATCGGCATACTGGAAGAAAGCTTTACAGAAGATAATGGCCTGATGAACTCTACAATGAAGATTGTAAGAGGAAAAGTAATGGATAAATACCAGGATCTTATTGATTATCTATATACTCCTGATGCAAAGGCAGTTACTAATGAAAGGAATATTGAAGAGGTTGAAAAGATGAAACTGGGATAGATGGCTCAGGGCACCAGCTTGCAAGGCTACGGCTGGGAAAGCAGGGCACACGTGTCCTCCGAAGCTTAGCGAAGGAGGAGGGCGCAGGGCGCAGTGTAATCCGTGTAATCAGAAAATCATTAATAATTCAATAATAAATAAGTATGAGAACGACCATTGTCTCTGCAATATTGATGCTGCTTATAAGTGTATCCTGTACACAAAAAAAAGAAATCAACTGGAAAATTGCTGAAAATCCGATACTGACAAAATGGGCAGCCGATGTTGACCCCTCGAAACCCTGGCTTCAGTATCCCCGTCCCGATATGGTAAGAAATGCCTGGATGAATCTAAATGGTCTCTGGGATTATGCAATTACTCAGAAAGGAATTAAACCCGAAAAATGGGATGGATCAATACTTGTACCTTATCCTGTGGAATCAGCTCTATCAGGAGTAAGAAGGAAAATCACCGAAAATGAAAATCTCTGGTATAAAAGAACTTTCACCGTACCGCATGTATGGAAAAAGAAACATATTCTATTGAATTTTGAAGCTTGCGACTGGGAAACAACAATATGGGTTGACGGGAATGAAGTTGGAACACACCGGGGAGGATATGATCCATTCACATTCGATATTACGAAATTACTTTCTCAGGAAAGTAAACATACGTTACTGGTTTGCGTCTGGGATCCCACTGATAAAGGTACCCAGCCGCGCGGCAAACAGGTTTCATCTCCTGGAAGTATCTGGTATACCTCAACAACAGGCATCTGGCAGACTGTATGGATCGAGCCTGTGAATGAATCATATATTGCCTCATTCAGAACAGTCACAAATGCGGATAACGGGAAAATTGTTTTTAAAACTGAAGTTAAAAATGGAACATCAGCGTCCCTGTCGATCAAAATAAAAAAAGAGGGAAAAACAATCGCAACTGCCACGGGAAAGGCAGGTAATGAAATTACTCTTCAGATTAAGGATCCTGTTCTCTGGTCACCTGACAAACCTTTTTTATACGATGTTACCATAGAATTAATAAACAATAATAAAACAGTCGATAAGGTAACCTCATACACAGGTATGCGAAAGATATCAGTAGGAAAAACTGCTGATGGATTTACCAGGATGCTTCTGAATAATGAATTTGTGTATCAGAATGGTCCCTGGATCAGGGTTTCTGGCCTGATGGAATATATACACCACCAACAGAAGATGCAATGGTTTATGATCTTCAAATGACAAAGAAAATGGGGTTCAATATGTTGCGCAAGCATGTTAAAGTGGAGAATCGTATCTTTTATTACTGGTGCGATAAGCTGGGAATCCTTGTATGGCAGGATATGCCAAGCGGGGATAAATCAATATGGGGGAATATGCCGGATATCGATAAATCAAAAGAAGCTACAGAACAATATGAGTTCGAACTTAAGAGAATGATCGAAACAAAATATAATCATCCGTCAATAATTATGTGGGTACCGTTTAATGAAGGATGGGGTCAGTTTGAAACAGGAAGAATTACCAGGCTGATATCTGATTATGATACCACAAGACTTGTTAACAGCGCCTCGGGCTGGACCGACAGAGGCACCGGAAACATAAATGACATACATCATTATCCCGACCCGGTTGTTCAACCTGCAGAAGAGAAAAGGGCAATTGTCCTGGGAGAGTTCGGAGGACTGGGTCTTCCTCTCCAGGGTCATACCTGGGAACAGAAGAACTGGGGATACAGGAATATGGCTGACACGCTTCAGTTGCTTTCCAGATTTGAATCATATTTCGATATGATCCACAGGTTTGTTAAAGAAAACGGATTGAGTGCCACAATCTACACCCAGACTACTGATGTTGAGACCGAAACAAACGGGCTTATGACTTATGACAGCAAGATAAACAAGATGGGAGCTGAAAATGTCTTCAGAGCAACTCATAACATGATTCCGCCTTCAATCACTTCACCTGAAAGGATTTTTACCGATAGTTATACAATTGAGCTTCAAAATTATCGCCCGGGTGGCAAAATATTCTATACCCTTGATGGCAGCGAGCCTACAGAAAATTCCACTCAGTATAGCACACCGTTTAAGATTTCAGAGACCACTACAATTAAAACCTTTACCAGATGGGCTGACTCACAAAGCCGGATAATCTCATACCTGATTGAGAAGAAAAGTCTGGTACCATCAATCGATGCAAATAATCCCAGGTCAGGACTAAAGTCAACAATATATTACGGTAATTTTAATGCACTGCCGGATTATTCAACACTTAAGCCTGCTTTGACAAAAACCGTAAAAGAAGTGTCATATAAAGTTGCAGGCAGGGATTCATTGTTTGCTGTTGTTTTTGACGGATACATTCTTATACCCGCCGATGGTGTTTATGGACTGTATATCAACTCGGATGACGGCAGCAGACTGACTATTGATGGAACAGAACGCGTCGACAATGATGGGATCCACGGGATGAAGGAAGAAGGAAGAAGCTTTCCGCTGGCCAAAGGATATCATAAATTAAAAATAGAATATTTTCAGCGTACAGGTGGTATAGGTCTTGAGTTCCTCGTTGAAGCGCCGGGTAAACCAAAAGCAATTGTTCCAGCCAGCTGGTTATTTTACTAAACAATCAGTCTGCTTTTGAACGGCAGGAAAGTCATGAAGTCGGCATGATGAACAATATATGCCTCAGTGGTTCTTTTTACCAGATCTCCTTCATGCGCATGAGCCGCTATTATATGACAAACTTCCGGAGGTACTCCGCACTCTTCAGCAAGAGAAACCCCGGAAAAAGGGTGCCTGAGGTACTGGCCGTATTTTCCCTGAACAGCTTTACCGTCTGTATCAAGTTCATATTCAAGCAATTTGCCAACATCAGCAAGGATAGCTCCTGAAATCAGTACATCCATATTAACTGGAAGCTCGACGCCGAAAAACTTATTCATCTTCTCCCCGCTTTCCCTGGCAATATGAACCACACATCTTTTATGAGCCATAAAACTCACCTTAAGATCTGGACCGCATAAGAGTGTAAACGGAATTTTTTCAAGGTCATCTGCTTTCAGGACACTTCTTGCCAGTGCCGTCTCCCATGTTCTGGCTGTTTTCTCCCTGAGTGAATTATCACTGATCCACTCAAGTTCCGGCCATAGTCTTTTAACCTCTTCAGTCATAAGAATTTATTTTACTTTAATCTGGCTATTATTGCATCTGTCATCTGTGATGTGGAAGCAGCACCATTCTTAATAACTTCAGGTCTTCCTGTCATTTTCATCATATCATAGGTCCTTACTTTGCCTTCTTCAATAACCTCAGCTACTGCTTTGCGGATTCTGGCGGAAATTTTTTTCTCATCAAGATAATCGAGCATCATACAGGCTGATTCGATCATTGCAATCGGGTTTACAATAGAAACTTCATAATCGGCATATTTTGGAGCCGAACCATGGGTAGGTTCAAAAACTGCTATCCCGTCGGATGAGAACTGGGCACTGCAGGCAAATCCTAAACCACCTATAAGGCCGGCAAAACCATCGGAAGCTATATCACCGAACATATTACCTGCCACAATAACACCATAATCTTCAGGATTTTTGGTAAGCCACATCATCTGTGCATCAATATTTGTATTAAGAAGCTTTAATTTCGGGAAATGTGTTTTTCTGAATTTCTTTAGCAAGTTTCCACATTAATCCGGAAGTTTCTCTGATAACATTAGGTTTCTCACATACTGTAACTGATTTATATCCATATTTCTCTGGCATGTTCAAATGCAGCTGTAAGTATCCTGTATGTTGCCTTTCTTGGTAAATATTCTTGTGGATATTGAAAGTTCGTCAACTGGTACATTACCAAAATTTTCAGCAAATTTCGGATGAGTCATGAAAGCCTGATAAACCTGTGCAGGAGGATTTGTCCATTCGACACCCGAATACAGACATTCTGTGTTCTGCCGGAAAATTACAACATCGACAATAGGTTCATCAATAGTATTTCCTTTCCCTCTTCTGACAAAATTAAGAGGGTTGCCTTTATATGATTTGCATGGCCTGACACAAATATCAAGATTAAAAAGCTGTCTTAGACCAACAATAGGGCTTGAATAGGTAAAGCCTTTCCCCTGAAGTTCCGGAGAAAGCTCTGCTTTTGCCTCATCATTAGGTTTTGATGTTATTGCTCCAAAGAGGGCAATTTTATGTTTTTTTATCAGATCAATGGTTCTTTGAGGCAAGGGATTACCTTCTTTGCACCAGAATTCCCAACCAATATCACCATGAATATAATCTGCTTCAAATCCTGCAGCTTCAAGTACTCTGATTGCCTGTTCAAGAACAACTGTATCCTATCCCATCTCCGGGCAATGTAACTATTGTACGTTTGACATACGATTTTATTTGGTTTGGCTTAATAGCTTACTATTTGTAAAAATAGTCAAATTTTGTTATGACTTAAAACCAACTATAATTTGGTGCATGTATACAGAAAAATGAAAAAAAATAGTACTTTTGCGGCCTAATTAGCACATTATTCCAGGTATGAGCATTTTAAGTCAGTTAAATCCGGAGCCTCTCTGGATCTACTTTGAAGAGATTTGTAATATTCCGCGTCTGTCAAAGAATGAAGGGAAAATCAGACAATATCTTCTGGAGTTTGCGAAGAAAAACAATCTTGAATCAAAAGAGGATGAAGTTGGAAATATACTTATTGTCAAACCGCCTGCAAACGGAATGGAGAACAGGAAAACCGTTGTTCTTCAGAGCCATATGGATATGGTTGGAGAAAAAAATGCTGACTATCCTCATAACTGGAAAACTGATCCAATAATCCCCGCAATAAAGGAAGGATGGGTCACTGCAACAGGTACTACTCTCGGAGCTGATGATGGAATTGGTATTGCCTCGCAGCTGGCGATCCTCACTGATAAAAATCTGAAAGCAGGGAGAAATTGAATGTCTTTTCACAGTTGATGAAGAATCGGGTATGACAGGTGCTATTAACCTTAGATCTGATTTTTTCACCGGAAGAACACTTCTTAATCTTGATTCAGAAGATGAAGGTATACTTTTTATTGGTTGTGCAGGAGGAATGGATACTGTCGGAACAATGAATTATCAAGCCTGTTCCTGTACAAGGAAAATTCATTTGCTCTTGATATTTCAGTTACAGGTCTGCATGGTGGTCATTCAGGTGATGAAATTCACAAAGGATATGGCAATGCAGTAAAAATAATGAACAGGATACTCTGGAATCTTTCGAATCGAGTTCAATATATCAGTAGCCGACTTTAATGGAGGAAATCTCCGGAATGCAATACCACGCGAAGCTTTTTCAACAATTGTATTTGACAAAACAGCAATTAGTTGCGGTAAAAAGCTGGATTGACAATTTCTATACAACCCTTAAAGACGAATTCGGAGATCTTGAGAAAGAATCTTAAGATCTCTGTAAAGGAAACTGATATTCCTGTAGCAGTGATGGATGAGGAGAGTAAGAAGAAGTTTCTTAATGCATTGACCTGTTGTCCCCATGGCGTAATTGCCTGGTCAAAAGATATGGAGGATCTTGTTGAAACATCTACGAATCTTGCGTCAGCAAAGTTCAGTGAGAATAATACAATAAGAATAATTACCACACAGCGAAGCTCGGTTGAATCAGCCAAGAATGAATGCAGGAGCAATGGTTGAATCGTGTCTCAAGACTTGCAGGAGCAGAAGTGGTTCATTCTGACGGTTATCCGGGATGGAAACCAAATCTGACTTCAGAAATACTTAAGATAACCCGTAAATCATACATTGATCTGTTTGGGAAAGAGCCACTGGTGAGGGCAATACATGCAGGTCTGGAATGTGGTCTGGTATATGAAAAGATAAAGGGTATTGATATGATATCTTTTGGACCGACAATAAAAGGAGCTCATACTCCTGAAGAGATGATTGAAATCAAAACTGCTCAGATGTTCTGGGATCTGCTTATTGATGTGGTACAGAATATGCCTGTAAAATAGAGGTAATCTCTCATTCAGTGTAAGAATCAGTATTCCAGGTTATTCATACTTTTCAAATTCATCTTTACCTGCTCCGCATACCGGACAGATATAATCATCAGGAAGATCATTGAATGGCGTATCCCGGTGCGATACCACCTGAAGGATCACCTTCTGCCGGATCATAGATATATCCGCAAACAACACATTTGTATTTTTCCATAGTACAGGTTACCTGGTTTTGATTTTCCTTACTACATCAATCACTGTTCCGTCAACCCATTTAATAGCAGCAACGATCTCTTCTTCAAATTCAGGCTTCTTGTGGTACGCCGCAAATTTTTTCAGCTTCATCTTTAAGCTCCCTGATGGTTTTCAAGAGGAAGCCCGCTTCCTTTTACACTTTCAATCAGATCCTGTCCTGAGAGGATTAATGGCAATACCTCTTTCTGTTATTATTACATCAATCAGTTCACCTGGTCCACAAAGTGTAGTGACTTCATCCACTATTACCGGTATCCTGTCGCGAAATAAAGGAATAGGAAGAATTACATTCCTGGCATGAAGACAATTTTGCCAGCCGCCTATGCCATGCAGAAGATATCCGTCTGAATGAGTAACTACATTACCGTTAAAATTCAGGTCAATCTCAGTGGCACCAAGGATCATAATATCCATCATACTGGTCAGATTTCCCTTCGAATGATAGTTGTAGGCATTGAATACAGAGTATGGAACATGATTTGGTATTATTCTCAATTGACTTTACAGAATCAAGATCAAATACCTGTGCATCAAGTATAATGCCCATCTGGCCCTCCTCAAGCATCTTTACCATATATTTTGTGCTTCCTCCAAATCCAAATTTCGATTTCCATCCTTTCTTCTTAAGTATCTGATGAACAAAGACAGCAATTGCCAGTGATGTGCCGCCTGCTCCGGCCTGCATAGTCACTCCATCTTTCAGAATACCTGATTTTTCAAGAAAAGAAGCAGTCATTTCAGCAATCAAAAGTCTGTCAGGACTTTTTGTAATCTGTGTAGTGCCGGATACAATTTTTTCGGGAATTCCAATTTTGTCCACAACTACAACATAATCAACATAATTTCCTTCTATTTCCATCGGGAAGCATGGAAGATCAATAAGATTATCAGTCACCACGATCACCTTTTCTGCATACAATGGAATCAGCTTTAGCATAACCTAGTACGCCGCAAGCCGATGTACCGTCCTGTTCCTTTTGCATTTCCAAATGAATCAGCTGTGGGAGCTGCAAGAACTGCTATATCAATTTTGACCTCGCCATCCTGAATAGCCTGGACCCTTCCTCCATGTGACCTGAGCACAGCAGTTCCTTTCATTCTGCCTTCTGAGACATATCGTCCAAGCGGTCCGTTCATACTTCCTTCAATCCTGTTTATAGTACCGTTATCAAGATACTTGATTAACGGATCATTGCAGGGAAATGAGGCAGAAGGAAACCAGATCAGATCCTTTACTCCCATTGAGTAAGCAAGTTCAAATACTTTATTGCTGACCAGGTCTCCATCTCGAAGATGATGATGTGTTGAAATTGTCATCCCATCCCTTAGTCCGCATTTTCTTAGAGCTTCTTCAAGTGAACCGACGAACTTTATTGCCGTCATCGGGATAATCGGAACATGTCGGAATCAGACGGTGAATACTTTCTTCCTTCAGGTTTGTGCTTACCAACTCCTTTGAAACGGAATCACCGGCTGACCATTGATCTCCAGAGGGACAGATCTGCCGGCGGCATTTATAACAGTTTTCATGGCATAGTCTCTTTATGCTTGATTCTCAACAGGAGGAGTTTCCATGAGCCATCCGGATGATAAAAGCCCCAGTCGAATAGCAAGATCAATAATTTTTTGAGCACGTGCAACCACTGGAGGATCAATCATTTTTGAACCGAGTGCTACAACACCAAGTCCATTTCGTTTTGCGGTTTCAAATGCCAGAACAATCTTTTTCGACTTTTCAATTTCAGCCTGATCAGGAGCAAATCCCTGTTTTATGACTGTGATCTGTCGGGGATGAATACAGCCCATACCTTCAAATCCCAGGGATTTTGATGCAAGTACAGTCTGTCTTAGCGATTCCATATCTGCAACATCAGAAAACACTGAATCAATAGGCTTGAATGCCGGCTGCCCTGGCAGCAACCACAAGCCTTGTTCTTGCATAAAACGATTCCATGCCTTCAACTGTCCTGGCAACACCCAGATCAGCAGTATAATCTTCCAGACCGATTGCAACGGCAACAATATTTTCAGACGCGCTGACAATTGCGAAAGAGTTTTCAATTCCAAGTGCGCTTTCAATAATTGGCATCAGGAACACCTGGTTATTTAAACTATTTTTTCTTTTAATTTCCGCTATCTCGTGTTCGACCTGTTTGATATAATCTGCATTCTCACATTTTGGTATGAGTATAAGGTTGACATTATGAGGAATAACAAAATGCAGATCTTCCAAACCTCTTTCTCCCTGATTTATTCTTACCATTCTTTCAGCACCGTAGAAATTTATCTGTCGTAAAGCATTTCTGACAAGGATCCTGGCTTCATCTTTTTTTTCCGGTGCTACAGAATCTTCAAGATCAAGAATTATTCCGTCAGCTGAATGGAGCCCTGCATTTATCATAAGTCCGGGAGTATTGCCAGGCAAATATAACCTTGAAAAACGCAATCTGTCGCGGGTTGTTGAGTAACATGTTTTTCAGGAAACGCTCGGAAGATACTCAAGATCAGTATTAATCAATTGCTTTAACAGCCGATTCCAAACGGGCAGCAATGACAAACGGCAGAGCTCCTGAGTCATTGATTTTTACTTCAGCATGTTTAATTCCAAAAAAATCAAGTACCTCTGTGATAAGATTATTTATCGATTCACCATAAAGAGCTTTGACTTTGGAGGTAAGATCAATTTTAATATTCCACCCTGTGTCTTTATTTCAAGAAACAATTTCGCAATCAGATCTGACCTTTGGACCGGAGTTCCCAGCGATTGCCATAGATTCTTTTCATTTTGTCATACGATTGGTAATGTTATACAAACCTAATGATTTTTTCAAACATGTACCACATCAGTCAGTTAAGAGATTCAAGGCATTTTTCCGGCATGCTTTTTTCTCGCAAAGTTCAATCAGAACTCCTGATGTAGCTTTCGGATGTAAAAAGGCGATATCAAGCCCTTCTGCACCTTTCCGGGGTTTACAATCAATGAGTGTTATGCCCATATCGGCGGCATGCAGCAACTGCTCTTCAATTTTTTCAACAGAAAAAGCAATATGATGAATGCCTTCCCCTTTCTTTTCAATGAATTTTCCTATCGGGCCTTCCGGATCAGTCGATTCGAGAAGTTCTATCTTTGTCTGCCCCACCTTGAAGAAAGCGGTCCTGACTTTCTGATCGGGCACCTCTTCAATATTATAGCATGTCAGTCCAAAACCTTTTCATAGAAACTTATTGCATCAGTTCGAGGCTTGCTAACAGCAATTCCAATATGTTCAATATGTGATGGTTTCATTCTATAGGAATAAATATGAATTACTTCAGATATAATTAAAAGGCTGATTTAAAATGGAAATTCTACGGGTGTTTTAATTTCTGACTGTACATTTTCAGGTTTTTTTGCCGCAACATGAACAGGATTTCCATCCACAAAAATTGCTTTATAAGGAGATGCCGGACATGCAAATTCACAATGACCGCAACCAATGCATATATCTTCGGTAACCTCAGGAATTACAAGGTTGCCTTCATACGGGATCATATGACAGGCTTTTGTCGGACAGGCTTCCGAGCATGCTCCGCATGCAGTTTTTTCAGTCTTAACAATACAGTTATCTTTTATAAATTTTGCTTTCCCCAGCTGGGTAAGCTTTTTTGCTTCAAGAACCAGCGGATGCAATGCATTTGTAGGACAAATCTCAGTGCATTTTGTACAATTATAGGTGCAGAAGCTTTTATGATAATCCATTACAGGCTGCATGATACCTGCAATTCCATATTGCATATAAGCCGGTTGCAAGAACACCATTCGGACAAACATTTATGCACAGGGAACAGGCAATGCAATCCTTATTAAAATCTGCAATCCCTACTCCTCCGGGAGGACAAACCGGGAATGTCCTGTTTTCCTTTACTGTCGATTCTTTTTTAGGTTTTGGAGCTGTTTTGTCCTGACCGCTTGCAACACGTGATAAGCCAAAGAACAAAAGAAGAGTACCTACTATCACTTTACGTTTGCTTTCATCAGTTTCATGAACCTTCTTTTTAAAGCTTACAAGACCATATGAAATAGCTTTATCCTGACAGGTATGTATGCAGTTAAAACAGTCAACACATCGCGAAAGATCAACATCAGGCTTAAGAAAATCAATGCATGAAGATTTACACCTCATCGAACATCTTCCACACCTGGTACAGGCAGCTTCATTAAATTTTATTCTGAAAAGTGATATTTTTGAGATCAGACCAAGAAGTGTTCCTACAGGGCAGATCATATTGCAATAGAGACGACCTTTAGTTAGTGAAAGACCTCCTATAAGAAGAAAAATAGCTGCAGGAATTGAATATACAATAAGCGGAAATCCTTTAACAGGAACATTACTAAGGGTATAGATATCAAATTTGCCTAGAATTCCGGCCAGAAAATTATTCATCACAATGACAACCGGTTTTGCAAAATAGGTCATGAACCTTGCCGAAAATGCTATAGGGATCAAGCAAGGTAATCATATAAATACCCCATATCATTGTAACAATCAGAGTGACTGAGCCAGAAGTGAATATCGAAGTATTGTAAATGGTCTTTTATACCCATATCTCCTGAACTTTTTCCTTATCCTTCCCCCTATCCTGCTGATCAGATCCTGTCCGATTCCAAGCGGACACAGGAATGAACAGTATGTACGACCTGTTATTAAAGTAAGTATAAGAATGAAAATAAAACCGGCTGCAGCTAATGTTTTCAGATCATAAGAACTTCATGACAGAAGGAATGAACTGAAAGAACATTAAGGTGTTAATGATATTTAGCCGGTATTAATTGATTTGAAATCAACAAAGACCAGGAAAAAAAAGATAAAAACCAGTGTTGAAAAAACGATGCGGATTCTTCTAAGTACAGATGAACTCATCAAAAATTACATTTTAATTCTTTTAATATTCAGGGAATCCAGATTCATATTTCCAAGTCCCATTTTATGTGCTATGGGAATATATTCAATTTTTTCAACAGCAACTCCGAGCATTTTTGCAGCAGCAGCATCTCCTGCTACCCAGTCGGTTGTTATTATCTGCGACTTCATTGGAACAATATCTTCCTTTGATACGCCCTGGGGACCATGTTTAACCATAACATTATAACAATCAATTACATTAAGAGCCGGCTTCTTCTCATACAGAGCATAATCAGCAATACACTGGTTCAGATTATTTGAATGCCAGTAACCTCTGTCCCAGACAAGTCCCATTGAGTTTTTCAGACAGCGGTCATCCGTGTCGAATTATGATCTTTCAGAACCGGGACATTTATAAAAACATCTGTTTCGAGCAAAAGCTGATGAACCTTTGCTTTCTGAAGCTTTATGCCGCCGGGAATTTCAATCTCATGATAATAGCTTTCAGAATTGCCGGGAACCACTTTTGCTCCTGCCGATTTTGCAGCTCTCTCAATTCCTGAATTACTGTAGCAATTTACCCAGTTATCGCAGGTATGATCAAATACATAAACTTCTTTGGCTCCTGCTTTGAAACAATGTTCAATAATCCTTTTTACAAGCAGCGGATTTGTATTGGCAGCAAGTTCAGGAATTACATCCCATCCAATATTAGGTTTTATCAGTACTTTTTGTCCTTTCTTAACAAAAGTGCCCATTCCTCCAAGTTCCTGTATACCCAGGTCAAACATGGCATCGGGGTTACCACCCATAATGGCAACCATGTCATATTTTGGGGCAGGTTTTGTTGATGACCCAGAGTTTATCAAATCCTCCCATTTTCAAAGCTGCACCGGCTGCCAGACCTGCCTCCAATCTGATGTTTTAAGAAAATCTCTTCTTTTCATATCTTGTAATAAACTGGTTAAATAACTTGATTTTTAAAAAGTGCCGAAAAATACAATTTTTTTTCATTATTCTGTAAAGATTGTAAATAGTATATTTGCAGACTAAAATAATTGCAGATTCCGCTAAGGAGTTAGAATTGCATTTAGTGGTTTTGTTGTTGCACTTTATACTCTGGATTATGAAAATTATCAGTTATGATTGCTTCTCAGGTATCAGCGGAGACATGAATCTCGGTGCAATGATCGATCTCGGAGTCGACAAAATTTTCCTGATTGATGAATTAAAAAAACTTAACCTTCCCGGATGGGAACTTCTTGCAGAGAAAGATCAGCGACATGGTATTACCGGAACTAAGGTAACAGTGAATCAGACCAGGCATGAACATGCCCACCGGCATCTCTCAGATATTCAAAAAATTATAAATGAATCAGCACTTGACAATAAAACCAGGGAATTAAGCAATAAAATATTTCTGAAGATCGCACATGCTGAAGCAACAGTCCATGGGACCTCAATTGATCAGGTACATTTTCATGAGGTTGGTGCAGTTGATTCGATTATTGATGTTGTTGGCGCAGCAATATGTTTTAACGCTTTAAAAGTTGATGAAGTTCATGTTTCACCGGTGGAACTTGGAGGCGGTTTTGTATTATGCGATCATGGCAGACTTCCTGTTCCTGCTCCTGCAACTGCCGAAATTATTAAGGGAATACCCGTTAAAAAAGGGAGGCGTCGACTTTGAAGCCACAACTCCAACAGGTGCAGCAATACTGGCTTCACTGGTAACTAATACTGACCCTGAACTGTCTTTTAAAATTGAAAGAACAGCATATGGTGTAGGCCAGAAAGACCCTTCGGATGTGCCTAATCTTCTCAGGGTCTTCCTTGGTGAAAAAATTTTAAAAGAAGGATCCGGACATGATGCCATTCAGATAGAATGTAACATTGACGATATGAATCCTGAGTTTTTTGAATATATTTCCGAAAGGCTCTTTAAGGCAGGAGTCTCGGATGTCTTCTTTTCAAACATTATGATGAAGAAAGGCCGTCCGGGTATTTTGCTTAATGTTATATGTGAAACCGAATTAGCTGATATAGTCAAGAATATCATTTTTACGGAATCTACATCGCTGGGAATAAGGACATTCCCTTTCAGAAAGGATACATTGACCAGAAAATTCGAAACTATTATGACGGCTTATGGCGATATTAGCATAAAACGTTCCTATTATAACGGAATAGAGGTATCCTGCAAACCTGAATATGAAGAATGTAAACGTATTGCGGCTGATAAACAGATTCCGGTCAAAGAGGTTTACAATAATGTTTTGGCACAAGTGGTAAGAAATAAAAAAGAATTATGAATGCTCTCGAAGTAGAAAAGCTTCTTATTGATGTAAAGAACGGGAAGACCAGCATTGAAGAGGCCCTGGTTACTCTTAAAAATTTCCCATATACCGATCTGGGTTTCGCAAGAATTGATCATCACCGTGAAATGAGGACAGGTTATCCTGAAATAATCTACTGCGCCGGGAAATCAATTGAGCAGGTCAGGGAGATCTTCAGAGTTATGTCAGAGAAGGAAACAAATGTCATTGGTACAAGGGCAAATGACGAAATGTACGACGCAGTCAGAAGCCTTTCTTCTGAGGCTGTATATTATCCCGTCGCAAGAATTATCTCAATGCAAAAGAAAAAACCTAAGGTTCCTGTGACACGGATTGCAATCATAACTGCCGGAACTTCAGATATGCCAGTAGCAGAAGAAGCTGCAATAACTGCTGAGCTTCTGGGAAATAATGTCTTAAGGATTTATGATGCAGGCGTCGCAGGTATTCACCGGCTTGTTGATAAATTACCTGAAATACGAAATTGCAGGGTGATAATTGTTATTGCAGGTATGGAAGGCGCTCTCGCCAGTGTGGTCGGGGGATTAGTCGATAAACCGGTAATTGCTGTGCCTACCAGCGTTGGCTATGGCGCCAATTTCGGAGGTATTTCCGCTCTCCTGGCAATGCTGACCAGCTGTTCAACAGGGGTCACTGTCGTGAATATTGACAATGGATTCGGAGCCGCTTTTGCTGCCAGCATGATTAATAAGATGGAGTGATTCATTTTAAAATGTCAGGGAAAATATTACTTTCCACGGCATACTTGCCACCGATAGAATACTTCTCCTGCATTTTACAGGCTGATGAGGTATATGTTGAGAAGGAGGAAAATTACATAAAGCAGTCCTACAGGAACAGATGCTATATATTGTCTGCACATGGACCGCATCTTCTATCGGTTCCGGTTTATCTTGGCAGTCAGCACAAAACACCTATAAAAGAAATCAGGATAGACTACTCCAAGCGATGGCAGCAGGTACATCTGAGAGCTATCACGGCTGCCTATGGCTCATCTCCCTATTTTCAATTCTATTTTGAGTATATTGAAAAAGTTATCTCAAAGAAGATAAAATTTCTCCTTGATCTGAACATGGAACTTACTGAGTCTGTCCTGAAAATGCTCAATCTGAAAATTAAACTCCTTTATACTGCTAAATTTGAACCTGCCGGAGGATCAGAAAATGATCTCAGATATAAAATATCACCTAAAGAATCTTCCCAATCTGCCAGCAATAGAATACCTGCAGGTTTTTAAAACAGGCGGTCAATTTGTTGGAGGGTTGAGTATTATAGACCTGATCTTTAATATGGGCCCAGACTCGGGTGATTACCTGTAAAGTTGTGCATACTACCCGGGCAGCTCTAATCTAGAAAAATTCTGGAAAATCGTTACACCCCCTCGGCCTTCGGCCACTATCCCTGAAAGGGCAGAAATCCTTTGCACAAAAGTGTAATTTGACTTAACGCACGTGTATTTTCGCCCCTTTAGGGGAGATGCCGCGCAGCAGCAGAGGGGTTTCCTGATTTAAACAGAATTACCTAAGAAAGGCAAAAAAAAGGCTGCCTCTTTCAAGGCAGCCTCAACTGTAGGAAGTCATCAAAGTATCAAATACCAAATTTGTAACCGAAAGTCAGAGTGAACATATTTTTTATCGTATTCAGATTAGCGAGTGCCGGATCAACTCCTGCATCGACAGGGTACAGAAAATACTTCTGTACATATTTATAATTGGTGAAAGCAAAGTCGATGGATAAGTTCTGTTCCCTCACGCCAACCCCGAATGATAACGTATTATAGTCAAGGTTTGCATTATCCTGGTCCGATTTAAATGATTTTCCGTAAAATCCGTAACCTGCTCTCAGGTAGAGGTTATTCAATCTGAACTCACCACCAAGCCTTATGTTGCTTGTTGGTTTCAGACTAGTCTTGATTGCCAGGTTTTCCGGATCGTAATTAAAGTTATCTCCAGTCTGATAAAACTTTGCAGAACTATAATCAACAAATTCATAATCAGCGCTGAGGATAGCCAGTTTTTGAATCTGTACGCCTACTCCTGCCAATAGCCTGAAAGGTGTTGCCAGCCCATAATTATACCTTGAGGGGTTATTGGAAGACTCATACTGGTTACCATCGGTGAAGTGTGATGTTATGTCATTGTAATAATATTCATCGATCTTATACCAGGTAGGAGAATGGAATGCCAGGCCTATGCGGACGGCGTCAACAGGTTTGTAAATGGCTCCCAGCTTAAGTGAATATCCGGTTCCTCTATCTTCAAAATGATCAGTGTAGGTAAAATCCTGAAATTGTGAGGGAAGAGCTGTATTGGTTGACTCGAGATGTTCATAGTGACTGGTAAATCTCAGAACAGAGATTCCCAATGTAGCACCAAAGAAGAGCTTATTTGAATAATTACCTCCAATAGAAAAAGCATGTTCAGCGGTATATCCGTCATTGGTAATAATACGCTGGATTGTCTGACCATATCTCGATGGAGGAGTATCGCCATAATTTGAATAGGTTGTTGCATAATGATTTCCCCCCGACCCTGTAATTGTATCAATTACGTAGGTATCCCAGGCAATTTTTTCTGCGCCCTGAAGATCCTGAAAATTCGTTCCGACTCCTTTGTTTCCCAGGGCAGCCCAATAATCAGCCATGGAACTCGAGTTACTGACTCCCTGAATCACAATACTTTGACTCAGATTGTTTGTTTTATTGAACGAATAACCGAGATTAAGTGTAATAAGTCCTGATTCTTTGTTATTCGAAATAATATTACCGACTATACCGATCTGACCCAGATTAAAATTATACAGATAGTCTGATGAGTTTCCGTTGAAGCCGGCAGTTGTTTTGATATGAAATAATTGAGGTGTGATTGTCAGTTCAGAGGATCTGAAGACACCAAGTCCTGCCGGGTTCTGACTCAAAGATGATATATCTCCCCCAAGGGCTGTGAAGGCACCTCCCATAGACATGAATCTGGCGGTTCCTCCATAAAATATCTGGGAATACCTTAATGCATCGTCTACATTCTGAGCATTAACTCCGACAGCAACAGATATAAGTGCGAATATTAATAAGCTTATTCTTTTCATACGATTCTTTTTTTGTAAGACTTTCCCTGCACTCTTTATTTAGAATGAACTTTTTAAATGCTATTTTATTGTTTAAATTATCTCCTTCCTGACGAAGAACTACCTCCACCTGAAGATCTGCCGCCACCTGATGAAGAACCTGAGGAATATGAACCGCTTGATCCTGAACTGGATGATCCGCTATAGGATCTGCTGCTGCCGGAAGAAGCACCGCTGTAAGAACCCGAGGAATAACTGCCTCTCGACACACTGCTTCTGGACGGAACTGAATAGCTTCCCGAACTTCTGTAAGAATTTGATCTGAGCTGGTTTGAGGGAGAATATCCTGACGGTGATTCGCTTCTCCGTACACTGCTTCCCGAGGAACCACTTCTGACATTATTATATGTACGCTGATAAGAACCCTGAGACCCGCTGTTTACTCTGCTATTGTTATAAGAGGGTCTGGTGGACATTCTTGGATTATTGTAACTTGGAGTATAAGTCCGGTTAACATTATTGTATGCCGGTTTTGTATTTGCCGGGCTTCTCTGGACGGAGGTGGAATTATAAGGTACCTTCGACTGAACCTGTGCAGGTCTTCTGTTTACCTGACTGACAGTTTGCTGCTGAGAACCAACTCCTGATGTAACAGACCTTCTCTGATTAGTATTCTGTGTTGCAGTTCCGGAAATTCTTTTTGCCGAGGAACTGGTGTGGTACAGGTATGAATCCCTTCTTGAAGAACCAATGCCGCCAACAGAGCTATTCCAGCTTGAGGAAAGATTGCTTGGTTTTGCCTGTCTCCCATAGGTAACCGTATTATCACCGTAGGAACGGTTATATCCATTACTATATAATCCTCCATAATAACCGCCATAAAAACCTAAACCTCCATAATACCCTCCATAAAAACCAGGATAATAACCCGGGTAGCCATATCCGTAATAATCACCATAGTATCCTCCATATCCATAAGGATCCATGAAATAGGAATTGCCAAAACCATAATATGGAAAACCTCCGTAGCCAAAACCATATCCGAATGAAGGATAGCCAAAGTCAGAATAGAATGGATCTCTCCAGTAAGGATCAAAATAGTTACCATAAAACATTCTTAATCTTGAAGAATACGGGACCTGATCGTAATAATCATATCCTTCATTGTTATTATAGTAATTATTATCGACTACTGTGTCATAATCAACTGCACCTGAATACTGGTCTGAGACCAGAGTATCTTTTGCATATTTGTTATCATAGTAGTCTTTATTCTTTAAACTGCTTATTGGGGCCTGTTCATTAACAGGTGCGTTGTTCCTGGCAACCGGCTGATCTGTAGGCAAATAATAAAGATCATCGTACTCTCCTCCTGTATAAAGGCTTGATGTACAGGAGCTAAGAGCAAAAAGTGCAAGGACTAATATTTGAGATAATGTTTTCATTTTAATTTCCCCCATTGTTTTCTAAATAACACGCAAATATTGTACCAAAGAAACAAATTAAATTAACTAAGTGTTATGAATCACTAAATATATTATTTTTTATATTCTATCTCCTTCCTGATGATCTTCCCTTAGAAGAACCTGAACCGGATCCGGATGATCTCGAACCTGATGATCTGGAAACGGATGATCTGGAGCCGGATGATCTGGAAATACTGTGCGAGGAGCTGCTTCTAATGCCCGATCCTGAACCAGACGACCTGGAATAAGACGAGCGCACCTGTGATGAGTGTACTGCTCCGGCTGAACGTGTACCTACAGATGAATTAAGATGCGAAGTCCTGCTCGTGTTAGCGCTGTGTGTTACATAGTTGTTGTAATGGTTATTATTCACACTCGATGTGAAAGTTCCTGATTTACCTGCATTATTAGCATATGAGTAACTATTGCTCCTGGTACCCAGGCTACGGCCACCACCATTATTGTTACGGTTATTAATGCTATTTACATTATTTCCGTTGTTGCTGTTGTGGCTGTTGTTACCATTATTCACACTGTTAACGTTGTTTCCATTATTTCTGTTATTGCTGTGATTTCCGTCAATTACACTATTGATATTGTTCCCGTTATTTGTATGTATCCTGTTATTGGTGTGATTGCCGTTGTTTCCGTTGACATTGCCTGCTCCCCTGTTGCCTGAGTTCCTGGTATTAGTTCCATTATGGAAATTATTGCCGGAGGAATTATTTCTGTTATAGGCGTAGGATCCTGAACTGTTCCCCGGATTTCTTCTCGAAGAAGAAACCGGGTTTGAGTATCTGTTTGAGCTATACCTGTTAGACCTGTTATAATCATTATGTGCGTAGTAGGAATTCCTGTAGCCATTGTAACCATAGCCATGGTTAAACCTGTCCCAGCCAAAATAATCGTGGTGCCATCTGTAACCGAAATTAAAGTTGAAGTTTAGAGGAAAGTACCAGTTGTTGTAATAAAAAGGATCATAACCACCGTAATAATAGCTTCCGTAATATGGATCATATCCATAATCCCCTCCATAACTATAATCATAGTAAGGGTAGTTAAATGCCAGACCCAAACCGAAACCTCCGCCAAATAAGCCTAATCCAAGCGATAAAGGCTGGTAATCATACCAGTAAGGATCTGTAAATACGGGCGAGTAATAATCGAACACTGCATAGGACCTGTGGAACCTGTTTATCCTTGATGCAAAGTAGTAATCATAATCATTATAATAATTATTAACAACCAGTTTGGCATCATCATTCCTGTTGTTTCCGGAATAGTCTTCTGGGCATTTACGGTGACAGCAGCCAGCAGAAGCAATGATAGAATTCCGATGTAGTAATTTGCTTTCATGATGAACCTCCCTTTCTTTTTTGAATAATAACTGATCTTTTTATTTATTTTTACGCAATCTATTTCTTTAATTATTAATAAACAAATACCATACCAAAAAAATGGCGAAGTTTTTAACTAACAGGGACGAGAATTATTCACAATGGTATAACGATCTGGTTATCAAGGCTGATCTGGCAGAAAATTCAGCTGTAAGAGGATGCATGGTTATCAAACCTTATGGGTATGCAATCTGGGAAAAGATACAGGCAGAACTCGACAGACTATTTAAAGCTACCGGTCATGTAAATGCATATTTTCCATCTGTTTATTCCAAAATCGTTCTTCAGCAAAGAGGCAGCACATGTTGAAGGATTTGCAAAAGAGTGTGCAGTGGTTACTCATTACAGGCTTAAAAATGATGAAAATGGCAAGGGAATTGTTGTTGATCCGACTGCAAAACTTGAAGAAGAACTTATTATCCGTCCTACTTCAGAAACCATTATCTGGCATTCATATAAAAACTGGATCCAGTCATACAGGGATCTTCCGATTCTCATAAATCAGTGGGCAAATGTTGTCAGATGGGAAATGCGGACAAGGCTTTTTCTCAGAACAACTGAATTTCTGTGGCAGGAAGGACATACGGCACATGCAACACGTGAAGAAGCAATTGAAGAGACTGAAAAGATGATAAATGTTTATGCAGGCTTTGCGGAAAACTCAATGGCTCTTCCTGTAATAAAAGGATATAAAAGTGAAAATGAACGTTTTGCCGGAGCTCTCGATACATATGCCATTGAAGCACTTATGCAGGATGGAAAAGCATTGCAGGCAGGAACAAGCCATTTTCTGGGACAAAACTTTGCAAAAGCATTTGATGTTCAGTTTACCGACAAAACAGGAAAGCTTGATTATGTATGGGCAACCTCCTGGGGTGTTTCAACCAGGCTTATGGGTGCAATAATTATGGGTCATGCCGATAATCATGGACTTGTACTGCCTCCGAAACTTGCTCCGATCCAGGTTGTAATAATACCAATTTATAAAAATATTGATCAGATAGGGGCATTATCTGAAACAGCAATTAAAATCAAAACCGGACTGGAAGCTCTTGGAATATCTGTAAAATATGATGACAGGGATAATAATAAGCCGGGATGGAAATTTGCTGATTATGAACTGAAAGGAGTTCCTGTACGACTGGCGATAGGACCACGTGATCTTGAAAATAAAACTATTGAAGTTGCCAGAAGGGATAATCTGACGAAAGAGACCATTCCAGTTGACAAGGTAAATGAATATATACCCAGAACTTCTTGAGGATATCCAGACCAATATCTATAATAAGGCTCTTAACTTCAGAAAAGAAAATACTTTTTATGTCGATAAATGGTCTGATTTTCTGAAAGTTCTTGATAACCAGGGCGGATTTATTATGGCTCACTGGGATGGAACAGCAGAGACAGAAGAAAAAATTAAAGAGGAGACAAAAGCCACTATCAGGTGCATTCCTTTTGACAGTCCTGAAGAACCGGGCAAATGTGTTTATTCAGGAAAACCATCCAAACAGAAGGGTTCTTTTTGCAAGATCATATTAATTAATAATTACACTCAGTTAAATATTTACCCGGGATATGATTGTATTTATTTCCACTGAATAATTCATACTTTAGACGCCAATATTTCACTTAACTCTACGTTTACCATGACTGATCAGAATGATAAAAAAGTGGCAATAATCGGAACACTTAAAGAAAAATCTCTTCTTAAACAAAAAGTATTTGATAATACTCTTGAATCATTTTGTGATGTTAAGGAGGTTCTCAAAAACCTGTCAAAAGAGGTAAATACAAGTTTAAGCGGTATCGATTCCAGGATAAGACTGGAATATACTGACAGAAGTAATTTTGATGCCCAGATAAAGGTAGCCGGGGATATTCTGCTTTTCAGCATGCATTCCAACATTTTTCAGTTCGACAGGGAACATCCTGCATGGAAAACAGCTTATATTCAGAAAAACAAGTACAATGCATATTCAGGAATAATCAATATTTACAATTTTCTCAGTGATTCATTCAAATATTCACGGTTGGATGATCTTGGATATCTTATTGGCAAGGATCTTTATAAACCATGAGAAACAATATTTTGTTGAAGGAAAAAGACAGATGGGAATGCTGTTCACAAATTATGGCAATGAAGAGATAAGCAAACAATCATTACAGCTTATTATTTCAACTGCAATTCAATATGCACTTGAATTTGATCTTCTTGTACCACCATACGATGCAGTAAAAATTGCAACTGTAGGTCAGGCAGAAGCGAAGATCCAGCATTCAAGGGTTATCACTGGAAAACGACTGGGATTTCAGTTTAATTCTGATGATGTTTTGATAAGCAATCCTCAGGAAACCTGATGTGCAAAATACAGAGAAATTGCAGGAATTGGTCAGGGCCAGGAATCTTTCTGGCTTTTCTCTTCTCATGCAGCATTGCCAGTTCCCAAAATAATTCCCATGGTGACACGATAAATAAAATTTCTCCTGCCGTAATTAAAAAGATCAGAGACAATCTCATTATCGGTTCTAAAAATTTTCTTTTAACAATGTCCCCCTCACCTGCTGTTGTCAGGGACAGAAATCATCTTTTCTTCGACTCCCTGAAAGTAAAAGCCTCAAAAAATAATCTGACCAGAAAATTATATGGTTTTCTGGTAATTAATCGCGACACTATTTTTAAGAAACAGTTCACCGGAACAAGTGATGCCAACTATTTAATCTATTCAGGAAAAAAGATCCGAAAAATTACTGTAAAAAGGCTTAATGTATTCGGAGCCAATATTTATAATCCAGGTTCGTCAAATCCTAATAAGATTGAAAACATATTGAATAAGACCCACTTCAATACAAATGAAAATATTATCAGGAAAAACCTTCTTTTTTCTGAAGGTCAGACAATATCTCCTCTGGTACTTAGTGACAACGAAAGGCTTTTACGGCAACTTCCCTATATAGATGATGCCAGAATAATTGTTGTTCCTGTATCTGATGACGAAGCTGATATTGTAGTCTATACAAAAGATGTTTACTCGCTGGGTGGTTCATTCACCTACAACGGACTCAAAAAAGGAAACGTCTCGGTTTTTGATAAAAACATCTTCGGAATGGGACATGAATTTGGGTTAGATATTCCTTATAATAATACTTTACCTGATTCGCCTGGCTTTGGAGTACATTATATTGCCGATAATATCGCTAAATCGTTTATAAATCTGAATGTTTACTATCTTCATGGCCTGGGAGAAAGAACTTATGGATTTACCATGATCCGTAAGCTGGTAAGCTTTACCACAAAATATGCCGGAGGAATTTCCATCCGTCAGATGTACACAACCTCAACTCTCGATACTCTCATAACCCCGGCGCCTCTGAAATATAATTTACAGGATTACTGGCTGTCGAGATCATTTCTTGTCAATAAAGAATCAGTGTCAAGAATAATAATTGGTGTCCGCTATACTAATAATAATGTTTTTGACCATCCGGTTATACTCCCGGAATCTTTCTATAACCTGCAGAAATACAAGCTTTTCCTTGCATCGGCTGCCTTGTCCGTTCAAAAATATACTAAAACCAACCTTCTCTATAGCTATGGCCGTACTGAGGATGTCCCATATGGATCGATGCTAAAGTTTACTACCGGCAGGGAATTTAATGAGTTTAAGCAAAGGACATATCTTGGAGGTGAGGTATCATTCAGCAGTATCGATCACAATCCCTGGGATATTTTTATTCCTATACCGGATTTTCAACTTATCTGAATAAGAATAAAACGGAACAAGGTGTACTATCTCTGGGACTAAACTATTTCTCAAACCTTGTGAATCTGAGAAATTCCAAAATCCGGAATTTTGTTTATTTTAATTATGTGAGAGGATTTGGCAGATATACCAATGAAAACCTGCGATTCATTACTAATAATGGATTCTCGGGATTTAGCCAATGACTCTGTAAACGGAACTCAAAGATTAACATTAAGTCTTGAATCTGTGTTGTTCAGCCCAATAAATCTCTATGGTTTCAGATTCGCTTTTTTCGGTTTTGCTGATTTTTCTTTTCTTTCAGCTACGAACCAAATTGTGGGAAACGGATATTCACTCTCAAGTATTGGAGTAGGCATAAGGGTCCGGAATGACAACCTGGTATTTAATACCCTTCAGCTGAGGATCGGTTATTTTCCGAATTACCCGCCATATTCGACAATATCCCCGGTAACTTTTTCCGGAGAACAATTATTACATCCGGCCAATTTTGAGCCGGGGCCTCCGGCTATCATCCCGTATAGGTAATGAACAATACAATTATTCAGCCAGCTTTTTCTATTTTTACATTCTAAGCTAATCATTATGACTGATGAATTCAAAAAGTTCATTTCAGAGAACAAGATTATAAAACCGGGTGATAAAATTCTGCTCACAGTCAGTGGCGGCATAGATTCAATGGTTATGGCTCACCTGTTCCTTAAACAGAATTATAAGACAGGTATAGCCCACTGCAATTTCTCGCTGAGAGATGGTGAATCAGATAAGGATGAGGAACTGGTCCGTAACTTTGCATCTGATCATGATATTCCATTCTTTAACATCAGGTTTGAAACAAAATCATATGCAAAAAAGAACAGGTTATCAGTGCAAATGGCAGCCAGGGAACTGAGATACAAATGGTTCGAAGAGGTGCGAGAGAATAATGGATATGATTCTATAGCCGTTGCTCATAACCTTAATGATAATATCGAAACTCTTCTGATAAACCTGATCAGGGGAACCGGATTAACCGGAATGACAGGGATGAAACCTGTAAACAACAGGATTATAAGACCATTGCTATTCGCAACAAGACAGGAAATAACAGCTTATTGCAAAAAACATAAAATAACTTTTCGTGAGGACAGATCAAATGCGGATACAAAATATACCAGGAACAAGATCAGACACCTGGTTATTCCGGTTCTTAAGGAGATCAATCCCTCAATTGAACTGACACTAAATGAAACTGCAGGAAGATTTTCAGGGTATAATGAAATCATATCGGGTTACATTTCAAATTTGAGGAGAACTATTTCCTCAGAGAAAGAGAAATTCATCACATTTAATATCAGCCAGTTAAAACCATATCTTCATAATAAGTCAGTATTATTCGAGCTGTTTGAGCCATACGGCATGTCCAATGCACTGTTGACTGATCTGATTAAAGTGATTAATGGAAAAACAGGTGGTCAGGTCATTACGGGCACTCACAGAATGATTAAAAACAGGAAGGATTTAATTGTTTCCGAAAAGGAAATCCCGAGTGACAAGGAGTATACCATAAATAAATTACAGGACTTTATCAGCGCCCCGGGTATCAGATCAGCTAAAATTGTCAGAATCACTGATACCTATTTAATACCTTCCGATCCATCAATTGCTTGTATTGATTATGAAAAAGTGATTTTCCCCCTGACAATCAGAAAATGGAAGACAGGAGATCACTTTTACCCTCTGGGAATGAACAGGAAGAAAAAACTCAGCGATTATTTCATCGATAATAAGTATTCGAAACTTGACAAAGAAAACATATTCATTCTTGAATCGGGCGGAAACATTGTCTGGATCATCGGGGACCGGATTGACAACAGGTTCAAAATATCCAGTTCAACAACAAGAGTCCTTCTGATCTCATCCAATATTAAACCGTTGTGAACTTAAGCGCCAGGCTGTGTGTCTTAGTGGCAAAAATAAACCCATTTAAACACTTCGTCCTATATCTCTTTGACCATGAATCCCCCTGTCAATGAGTATGAGGTCAGCCATAGCAATTGCTGCAGCGGCTTCGACAATAACAGGCATTCTCAAAGCAATACAGGTATCATGCCGGCCTTTTACTTTGAGGGTAGTCATCTCTCCGTTTCAAAATTAAATGTAGTCTGATCCACTCCGGTTGATGAGGTTGGTTTTACCACAATTCTGAAAATGATTTCATTTCCGTTAGTTATGCCTCCATTAATTCCGCCTGCGTTATTGGTAGCGGTCTTACCACTCTGATCCATAAAAGGATCATTATGTTCCGACCCTTTCATTGCTGCTGCCGCAAAGCCTGAACCAAATTCTATTCCCTTGATTGCAGGAATTGAAAATATCATGTGACTGACAGCAGATTCAAAAGAGTAAAAAAATGGTTCTCCTACTGCCAGAGGCGGGTTCTTAACCCTGCATTCAATGATACCTCCAATTGTATCATTCAATGCTATTGCCTCATTAATTGCTTTCTCAATATCAGCCGATCCTCCTGCAGAGATTAATCTGGCTTGAATGTCGGCCGATCCTGTTATTTTTTTCGCCAGCACGCCTGCTGCAACCATTCCCCACGTTATTCTGCCCGAAAAATGACCGCTTCCCCTCATGTCGGCAAATCCTGAGTGTTTTATACGCGATACAAAATCAGCATGCCCGGGCCTTGGGATATTTTTAAACTCATCATAATCTGAAGAAATTTTATCGCTGTTTTTTGTAAGAAGTGCAACAGGAGCACCTGTTGTCATGCCCTGGAAAACGCCACTTAGTATTTCAGGAAGATCCGGCTCGTGACGTGTTGTTGTTCCCTTACTCCCGCTTTGACGTCGCCTGAGATCAGGTAGAAAATCGTCTGACTTAACAGGTATCCCTGGAGGACAGCCGTCTATTATCACTCCAATAGCCGGACCGTGTGATTCACCAAAAAGTGTGACTCTGAAAACAACTCCGAATGAATTCATAACTCTTTATTTTTGTCTCTGAATCTTTTATAAAATCCGAGAACTTCATTAACCGGTACTTTTTCAACAATCGCTTTTCCAATACCCCGGGTGAAAACAAAATTAATATCACTCACTAGTTTTCTTTTTATCATGAAGAACATAGCATTTCCATTTGATTATCAGTCATATCCAGTTTCTCAACCAGTCTAAATCTCTTTAACAGGCTGATAATTCTTTCTTTCTCCTCCCGGTTTATATATCCTTTTTCAAACGAAAATTCAGTAGCCAGCACCATCCCGGATGCAACTGCAAAACCATGTTTTACAGCTTTCTGCAACTCAACAGCATGCCCGAAGGTATGTCCGAAATTAAGGATCCGTCTTAACCCTGTCTCCATTTCATCCTCAGATACCACCAATCCTTTAATTCTTACAGATTTTGCCACAAGACGGGAAAGTAATTCAGGGTTCCTTGACCTGATTTCATTAAAGCTTTGTTCAATGGTATCAAATAAGTCTTTATCACCTATTATTGCTGTTTTAATCAATTCAGCAAGACCTGATAAATATTCTTCTTCGGGTAGAGTATGAAGCATTGCAGGATCACATATCACGAACTCAGGCTGCCTGATAGTTCCAAGAATATTCTTTATATCTCCGAGGTTAACACCATTTTTCCCGCCTGTACTGGCGTCAACCTGTGACAATAAAGTAGTTGAAACATATCCGCACCTTATGCCTCTCATGTATATTGAGGCAAGAAAACCTGCAATATCACATACCACTCCTCCTCCAATTGCAAGGACAAATCCTGAGCGATCAATACCTGCATCCAGGAGTTGTCCGGCCAGTGATTCTATAACTTTAAATTTTTTACTTTCTTCTCCGGGTGTAACAGAAAAAACCGGGAACTTTGGAAATTTCCTGCCATATAAATTCCTTACATTATCATCGGTAATTATTACCACACCCTTTTCAGGCAGCAGATCCGATACTGTTTCCCATTGTTCCCCTACCAATATTTCCGATCTGAAACCTGGTGTTTTTATAGTTATTTTTTCCAAAAGCGTAACTTATTGATTGTTAAAGTTAAAAAATCTGACCTAATTCGACACTCTTTACTGTAAAATTGAGTGTTTTGGTTCATTTCTCACTCAATTCAAGCCATCTTAACTCTTTTTCATCCAGTATTTTCATTATTTCACCATGTCTTTTTGATTTTGACATTAATTCATCATTACTGAGAACTCCACTACTCATTTCTGTTTCAATTCGCTTTTTTTCTGATTCAAGATCCTCAATTTCCCCTGAAAGAATTTCAAATTCCCTCTTTTCTTTAAATGTCAGTCCCTGTCTTCTCTCCTTTTTAAGCATTACTTCAACTGATCCGGCAGATTCTGAGCTTTTTGCGGACTTTGAAGCGGGAACAATCCTTTCGGACTCTCTTCTGTTTTTCCCTGAGCTGTGTATAATTACCGGGAAAATCCTTTATAATTCCTTCACCCTTGTATTCAAAAATATGATCAACTACTTTGTCCATAAAATATCTGTCGTGCGATACTACTATTACACACCCTTTGAATCCGGCCAGATATTCCTCCAGAACGTTAAGTGTAAGGATATCAAGATCATTGGTCGGTTCATCAAGGATCAGAAAATTAGGATTTTTCATAAGCACTGTCAGCAGATAAAGACGTCTTTTTTCACCTCCCGATAATTTTCTTATCAATGTATATTGTTTTTCAGGAGGGAAAAGAAAATAGTTCATGAACTGGGTTATTGAAAGTACATGTGCCGTCACTTATCAAAACCTTTTCTGCAATATTCTTTACAGCATCTAATAACGGTCATATCATTATCAAATTCAATGCCCTGTTGCTGGTAATAACCGAAGACTATTGTTTCTCCCCGTTCTAACTGTTCCCTCATCAGGTTCAGTCAAGCCGGTGATAATATTGAGCAATGTTGTTTTTCCAGTACCATTCCTGCCGATCAGTCCTGCTTTTTCAAACCTGTTGAAGAGATATGTAAAGTCCTTCAGAATCACCTTATCGCCATATGATTTACTGACATTTTTTATCTCAAGGATCTTGCTGCCCATTCTGGAGATATTTACATTTATGTTGATGCTTTTTTCCTCAGGTCTGTTTGCAGCTTTTTCCTTTAGATCATAAAAAGATTCAATTCTCGATTTGGCTTTATGCCGTCGTGCTTTTGGCATTCTTCTCATCCAGTCGAGTTCTGTTTTTAAAAGATTTTTAGCTTTTTCGGAATTCATTTTTGCCGAATACTCCCTGCTCTGTTTTTTTTCAAGAAAATATTCATAATTGCCTTCATATCTGTATAGTTCATTATCAGACAGTTCCAGTATCACATTACAAACCCTGTCGAGAAAATACCTGTCGTGAGTTACCATCAAAAGGGTCTTTTTGGACTTCATAAGATACTCTTCGAGCCATTCTATCATATCAAGATCAAGATGGTTTGTAGGTTCATCAAGGATAAGAAGATCAGACTCTTCTACAAGGACCTTTGCCAGGGCTACCCTTTTCTTTTGTCCGCCCGAAAGTGTTGCGATAACTGCATTCAGATCGGTAAGCTTAAGCTTAAAGAGTATCTGCTTGACTGCAACTTCATAATCCCATGCTTTATGATCATCCATCTTCTGGATCATAAGCTGAAGCATTTCAGGAGAACCGTGAGAACACATTCTTCATATTCCCTTATAACATTTACAAGCTCACTGTCGGTGCTGAAAAGTTCATCAATTATCTTGTTCGATTCATTAAGAACAGGAGATTGCTGAAGGTATGCAATCCGCAAATCGCGTTTAATGCTCAGTGATCCATTGTCAGGATTTTCCTTTCCTGCGAGAATATCGAGCAAAGAGGATTTACCTGCTCCATTAACTGCTATCAGTGCAACCTTATCATCCTTGTTAATATTAAAACTAATATTATCGAACAGAAGATTGTCTCCAATTCGTCTCGCAATACTGTCTGCCTGAAGGTAACTTATCATAAATATCAATATTGTGCAAAGATAAAAAGTGTTACCTTACCTGCACTATTAATTTCAGACCTATGACAATCAAGGAAAGATTTAATCGTACAATAATCTATTTTCAGGCAACCTTTCCGGAAGCAGAAACTGAATTGGAATACAAAAATCCCTTTGAGCTGCTTGTGGCAGTGATATTGTCAGCACAATGCACCGACAAGAGAGTCAATATGATAACACCTCCTCTACTAGAAAAATATCCGGATGCTGAATCGATGGCCAAAGCTGAACCTGATGAGATTTTCGAATACATAAAATCATGTACTTTCCCGAATAATAAGGCAAAACATCTATCGGGAATGTCACGTATGCTTATATCTGACTTTGGCGGAAAAGTACCCTCTGAACCGGATGTTCTGCAGCGTTTACCGGGAGTGGGAAGAAAAAGTGCTAATGTTGTGGCTTCAGTTATCTTCAAGAAACCTGTTATGGCTGTTGATACTCATGTTTTCAGAGTTGCAAACAGGATTGGTCTTGTAAAAAATGCCAAAACTCCATTGGCTGTCGAATTACAACTGACAAGACATATTCCTGTTGAGCTCATTCATGAAGCACATCACTGGCTGATCCTGCATGGACGATATGTTTGCAAGGCCAGAAATCCGCTTTGCGCAAATTGCGGTCTGTCAGAATTCTGCGATTATTACAGGAAAAACAGGAAATAAGTGAAACCTGGCAGTGATGACCAAGATTATAGAATTAATGTAAAGAAGGAAATCAAATTCTATAAAACCGGAATTATCTCAATTATTTGCTATTTTTAAAATGTAATTGAAAACTGTCAGATTGATGGATTATAAAGAGAGTTATATTGAGCTGCTGGAAACAAATAAAAGAGCTGGAGAAGGAACTTGAGTTGATCCGTTCAAAAAGCCTTGAAAAATCCGAAGTCGTCCAGGGAAATGATCTTCAGGATTTTTCACTCGGCAAACTACTTAATGGCAATCAGTAAGTTGGATACAGGTCAGTATGTTGATGTTAATGAATCTTTTTATAAAGCACTTGGTTATTCTAAAGAAGAGATTATAGGCCATACATCAGATGAAATCCAGGATATTTGCAGATTTCGAAGACAGCAATAAATATATTAAGCTTATCTCACGGCTAAAAAGTATCAAAGGTTATCCTGTAACACTCAAAACCAAATCGGGTGAAGAGAAGCCTTATCTTTTTTCAGCTGATACAGTACAACTTGAAAGTGACATCTATCTGCTTACTATATTTACTGAAGTTAAAGCGCAGAAGGACAGAAAGATAAAAGATAACCGCGGAAGCCTGCTTAAAGAAATTTTCGAAACAGTCAGCAGTTACCTTGCTTTGTTCAGTGTCGATATTAATAACAGGTTTTATGTTATTGATATAAACAGTAAAGCTGAAGAAGTAGAACATGTTCACAGAAGTGAAGTTGTCGGAAAGTGTATTGACGAAACTCCATTAGTTAACAGGCTAAAGCTGATCGAGCTTCTGAAGCATATTCATCTCACAGGTGATAGTCATAAAGTGGCAGCATCACCTGATGGTGATGATTCCGGCGGATATTATTCGGGATTTCATCTTACTTCAGGAAATTTTGTAATTACCTGGGAACCCGGAGCACAGAAGAAGTTAAAGGATGTACAGAATAAATCAGGACTTGTTTTTGAGAAATTTGCCGATCTGCTGCCTGAAATGGTGTATGAAGTGGATCTGTCCGGAAAAATATTATATGCCAACCGGCAGGGAATGAGCTTTTTCGGATATTCAAACGAAGATATGGAAAGAGGTGTTTACCTTTCAGAACATATTCCCTGACACGATATAAGGAAATGATTGAAAACCTGAAGGGGCTGACCTCTCCCGGACAAATATCAAGTAATGAATATTATGCCAAAAAAAAGGATGGAAGCCTTGTCCCCATAGTAACTCACTCATTTGCACTTTTCTTTAATGACCAGATTATCGGTTACAGGGGAGTAGTTACAGATATCAGCAAACAAAAAGAATATGAAAATCAGATAACAAGAGAAAAAGCATTTCTGGAACATTTATATAATTCAACTCCGGCTGCTATAGTAATTACCAGTCCTGCCGGGACAATTTCAATGATCAACCGCGAATTCACAAATCTCTTTGGTTATACACTCTGAAGAGGCTGTGAATAAAAATATTAACGATCTGGTTGTTCCTGATGATCTTAAGGAAGAAGCTGTTAAAATCGATTACCTGGCATCATTGAACCGGAAGGAGGTCAGACAAACCATAAGAAAAGATAAACTCGGAAATAATATTCATGTCACCCTTGTAGCGACAGCAATAGTCATTAATAATGAAATAGTTGCCAACCTTGGTATATACAGGGATATTACAACCGAAAGGAAAAATCAGCTCCTGCAGGAAATACTTTTTAATATTTCAACTGCAGCGCTCAAACAATATGATATCAAGGAAATTTATCCCATTATTGTTCAGGAACTGAGCAAGATATGGGATACTAACAATTTCTTTATAGCACTTTATGATAAAAATAACAGAAACTTTGTCACTGCCTTTTTTTGCTGATGAAAAGGATAACTTCTATGAGATACCAACTAAAAAGACTATAACCGGATGGGTAATCAATAATAATAAATCTGTTCTTCTGAAGGAGAAAGATCTGAAGCTTCTCGAGGAATCAGGTGATATTGATCTGGTCGGAACTCCATGCAAAGTCTGGATGGGTGTTCCGCTGAAAGTGGAAAATGAAACTATCGGGGTAATGTGTCTTCAGGATTATTATAATGAGGAAAAGTTTTCCCAGGATGATCTCTATATTATGGATTTTATTGCAAATCAGATCGCTATAGCTATTCAGCGAAGAATGATGCTGGATAACATTATTCTTGCCCGACAAAAGGCTGAAGATGCAGCACGATCGAAGCAGCAATTCATGTCGACCATGAGTCATGAGATCAGGACTCCTCTGAATGAAGTCATAGGAATAACCAATCTTCTCCTCCAGGGAGGTCCGCGTGAGGATCAGATGGACTATATCAAAGCCCTCAAGTTTTCGGGAAATCATCTTCTTACCCTTGTAAATGATGTTCTCGATTACAACAAAATGGAATCGGGCAAAATAATTTTCGAACAGACTCAATTCAATCTCAGTGACTTTCTGAATGAGATCCTCAGATCATATTCATTCAGATCAAAAGCAAAGAACCTGGTTTTCGATATTAAAAAAGCAAGTAATCTGCCGGTTGAGGTTATTGGCGACCCGATCAGACTTAATCAGATCCTGTCCAACCTTCTTTCAAATGCTCTTAAATTTACAATTCATGGAAGTATCCAGGTCCTGGTAAAGGAATTAAGCCGGACATACAATCAGTCGAAAATAGAGTTTACGGTTACCGATACAGGTATAGGCATACCAAAAGATAAGCACTCTGTCATTTTTGACAGTTTCACACAGGCTTCATCGGATACAACAAGACATTTCGGTGGTACAGGGCTTGGTCTGGCAATTTGTAAGAAACTGATTGAATTACAGGGAGGTACAATAATGTTGGAAAGTGAGCCCGAAAAAGGATCAACTTTTAAATTCGCGATCACTTTTGGTATCTCAGAAAAAAGTGGACAGTCTCAGGTTATAGAAGTACCTGAGAATTACACAGGACTTGAAGGGAAGAAGATACTGGTTGCCGAGGATAACAAAATAAACTTTTTTGTTGCAAATAAATTTCTGATTGGCTGGGGAATAATTGTTACACATGCGGAAAATGGTCAGATAGCTCTTGATATACTTGAAAAAGAGGATTTTGATCTTATTCTGATGGATTTGCATATGCCTGTCATGGATGGTATCGAAGCTACACGAGTGATCCGGAAATCGATAATCCAAAGATCAGGAATATTCCTATCGTTGCTCTTACAGCAGCGATAATGTCAGAAAGCCATGACAAAATTGAGGATCTGAAAATAAATGATTATGTTCTTAAACCTTTCAAGCCTCACGATCTTTTCGAGAGGATACTGAAGCATGTAAGGTAGGGCAGAATGTTTTAAGCTCTTTGCGCACTTTGCGAATACTCTGCGCCCTTTGCGGTTAACGGATTTCGAAGACTATTTAATGCAGTTCCTGCTGATGTAATCTGCTAACTCTCTTATTTCCAAGGCTCAATGCCCTTCTGAAATCATGACAGGCATCCTCCACATCACCCGAATTCAGAAGAGCGATCCCCTTATTCAGCCAGACATCAGAATTAGCAGGTTTAAGATCAAGCGACATACTGTAATCATTTATAGCCATATTCCACGACTTTGAGACGAAGTAAGCATTTGCCCGGTCAATATAGCATTCCGGATCGTTGGGATGAAGTTTCAGATTCTTTGAAAAATATTCAAGCGCTTTCAGGTTGTCACCTGATTTAGCTGCTATTTTACCGGCAGTGCTCAAAGCTGTACTGTTATCAGGATAGATCTCAAGATATTTCCCGATATCTTTCAATGCCTTATCGGTTTCGCCTGTCTTGCTGTAACAATCTGCTCTAAGTATAAGCAGGCCGGCATCAGCTACCCCTGCATCAATAAGTTGCGAATAAGTTGTTGAAGCACCAGCCGGATCAGAGGCACCGGTCTGGGCCCTTGCAAGAAGTCTCAGGTACTTTTCATTTCCCGGATTGTAAATCATTCAGACCTGTAATAACCTTCATAACCTCAGGGTATTTTCCCGAAGCCAGGTTGATTAATGCTTCGGCATAAAGAATGTCATCACCAGTCTCACCGCTTTTTTTGAGTTCTGCCAGAACCTCTTTTGATTCATCTATCTTTCCGGCAGAGATATAATATTCAATCTCAGAAATACTCTTTTCAGTTAAACTGTACCATTCCTTTTTCCAGAACTGACGCCATTCCTGCCTGTTTTCAATTGCACCGAATGCCGGATCGAGCAGTATCTCTTTTTCACCTTTCTTAAAGGGAGAGTTCATAGTTAATTCCAGATGATAGAGTGCTGTACCGGCATCTCCTTTCAGGGCGTAAATCCTTGCAAGTCCGTATTCCCCTGAGAAAGGAGTTAATTTATTAGCTTCATTCAGATCACTTATAGCATCTGAATAGTCCTTATTCAGAATATCTGCTTCTGCCCTTTCAGTATAAAGTCTGCTCTCCTTATTTTCGCCAATTGCCACACTTAACAGATTTACTGCCTGCTCAGGTTTTCCTGCTTCTCTGAGTGCTCTGGCTTTAAGGATATAATCAACGGTCTGCTGACCATGAAGCGTGCCCGGCACACATCAAAATCCAAAACAGAATTATAATCTTCTTCATTTTATTTATCCCTCAATATCATTTTGTGGTCTGTGGAGTAACCTTGGAATTTAGTTCAGTAATAACATGAACAAAACCCGACAGATGGAATTGATGAAGTCCTGAAATACGATTTTCAAAAACATCGCATTCATAAAAATAGACACCCGGAGAAACAATTCTGCCTTTGTAGGTTCCATCCCATTCTATCTTTGGATTTTCAGTTCTGAATAACATCAAACCGTTCCTGTTAAAGAGTTTGAATTCAATTTTTTCAACAAGTCCCGTAGTTTTTGCAACGAGTCTGTCATTTATATTATCCCCGTTTGGAGTAAAAACATTCGGGATCTCATAAAAGTTGCAGGAATCTACACAAATCATTGGCGACTGGCTGCTCTCATTGCCGACGGAATCAAAAGCTGAAACTGCATAACATCCTGAAACTGTCTCACCCGGAAAGTGCTTGTAGGTAAATACATTCTTATCGTTGATAGTCAGCAAGAAGTGCAAGATTCTCATCGGTAGTCAGCTTGGTATAAATCTTATAACCGGCAATATCGGAATTGCAGGTAGAGTCGCTTACAGACCATGTAAGAGTGTTGTATAAACTATCGCAGCTGCTTGTCACATTCAGTGACGGAGCGCAGGGAGGTTCATTATCAACAGGTGTTGTACAGGTAATCTCAGAAAGATTAATAAGGTTCTTTGGCATATTATTTCCCAGGTAACCACCGACCGATTTGACATAATAGCAATATTGCTTTCCATTTACGAGACCGTAATCGATAAATGTAAGCTGATTTGTAGTACCAACTGAATCATAAGCATTTGTAGTTCCATTCAGTCTGAAAAAATCATACCTGGTATTGATCCATGGAACATTACGGGTAATAGTGAAACGAGCTTTTTTGTCGCCTGGTGCGATTATAAGGAAAACAGATGATGCATAGCCCGGATCACCAACGAGAAATCTGTTACCTGCTGCATTATTCCATAATTCAATCCTGTATATATAACCGGTCGTCGAAGTATTTATTAAAGTATCTACATAGACAGTGTCATTTAAATCGGTTGTTTCAATTGCTTTAATCTGCTGAAAATCAGTTCCGCCTACTCCTGTTGCCCTGTATATCAGGTACTCATAGGGACCGAGAGCAGGAATAGTGTCGAGTCTCTGCGGCTTTTTCCAGGAAAGAAAAATCGATCCGTTTACAGCATCCGTATTTGTAACGCTTACATTCTTTATTACAGGTATTCCGGAAACAAGTGTTGATGTAATCTCATTTGAAGCCTTGCTTTCGGCTTCATTTGGATAAACGGCAACTATCCTGTATGTGTATTCCTTGCCGAATAACAAGCCCTGTCCGTTATCATTATCGGAAAAGGTTACGGTCGTGGCTGCCTGCTATATATCCTACTTTAACAAAACCTGTGGATGCTGGAATACCTGAAGTACACGAGTCGGGTTTGAATGTGGATGCTCCTTCTCTTCTGTAAATGTTAAATCCCGATATATAGTTGGTCACATAGGGCGACCATGTCAGCCTTATGGTTTTTCCTTCCGGAACAGCATTTATCAGATTAGGTGCCGGTCCTAGTACTCTGATATTTATATTGCTTATATCCGCAGAGCCTGACATCGGGATTGGAGTCATCCGATTTAAAGATCACATTATATGGTTGCTTTCTTACAGCCTCAAAACATGGTTATCCATCGGAACCGGGATGATGCAAATCCCGCCACTAGAATCAACTTTTGTAAAACTGGCGTTACATGAGTCAAGTCGTAAACTCCTGAAGTGGAAGTGAGTGTTAAAAAATCATTATCGGGATCAGTTGCGGTAAACAGGAAATCTAATGGAATCACCTGCTTCAACGCAATAATCTCTCAGATGGCCCGTTTACCGGAGGTTTGTTATTGGTATTAAAGACCTCAATCTGCATGTCGCGTTCTACTACTCCGATTTTTTTCCCGTTTCTCCATTCCTCAATATCCATAGCCACATTGAATTTCCCGGTATCGGCAGGAGTATCCCAGATAAGGTCGCCGCTGATTGAATCTACTCTTATTGAATGGGTTGCAGGAGGTAATGTATAACCGACTATAGGTCTTGCATCTTCACGTGTACAGACAGTGAGGTTATAGGACAGGCTGTCGCCGTCGGGATCATAAGCTGAGGGATTATGAATAAATAAATAATGATAAGCAGCCTTATCATACGGCGGATTAAGCAGCACCGGGTGAATTGTCGCGACCCATTGCCGGATTAACTGTAAGAATTGTTGAAATTGAAAAGATCACATTGACTGAATTGGGAATATTCATAACTCCGGCATTCCTGTTCGGGTCCTGAACGACTATCTTATAAATACCCGGACCCGGGATATGTATGGATTAATTATATAAATATTCCTCCTGTAAAAGTTCGGGAGAATTCACATTCTGGTTGGTCCGTTATTCTTGGAGCAGTTGCAGTTGTATTGTCACCCCATTCAACATTCAGAGTTGGTCTGTCTGCTAAACTCAGGGTATACGTAAATGTTGTTATTGTGATCTCATAAGTGAGATCCGATAATTGCACATAAGTTATCTCACCAGCCCTGTTATGGGTTGCATTCAGACTGGCAAAGCAAAAATGATACCAGTACAAGTAAAAAAAATTTCTTTCCGGGATTTTTCACGCCTCAGATTATTTTAATTATTTGATTCACCTTGAAATAAGTGGATTACATACATTTTTTCAGTTTCAGGTCTGATTTAAACATCAAAAATCAGACCAATTATTGATTAATCTTTAATACTTACGCGATCTTCCAGATACTGTACCGATCCAACCTCAATAAATGAAAAACCTGAACCTGCGGAAAAGTTACCTGCAAGAACAACAACGATATCATCACCCTTAAGATTATGTGCTTTAGAAAGTTTTTTTAAGGCGATATGAATAAACTCATCAACTGACTTTTTCCGTTCCTGAAAACTTGGATATACACCATAAGAAAGAGCCAGTTCACGCATTGTTCTCTCAGAATAGCATTGTGCCAGTATCAGTTTGATGCCCCTGTAAGAAGCCATATCCCTTATTGTCCTCCCTCCTACCGTGTCTGCAATTATTCCGCGTGCATCCAATTCTGAAAGCAGTTTTGACAGCAACTTTTGCCAGGTATGCTGATATCTCACCCGTAACATTAAGATAAGGGATATTCATAAATTTCTCCTTATTCTTCTCAACCTCCAGAGCAACCTTAGTCATCGTTTTTACAGATTCCACCGGATATTTGCCGTTTGCCGTTTCCCCGCTAAGCATAATTGCATCGGTCTGGGAATAAATTGCACTGGCAATATCGCTTACTTCTGCTCTTGTCGGACGTGGATTGGTTATCATCGAGTGAAGCATCTGAGTTGCAACAATTACCGGTTTACGGGTTATGATGCACTTTGTAATGATCATCTTCTGTATACCGGGAATTTGTTCATATGGTATTTCAATACCCAGGTCACCCCTGGCAACCATGATACCATACACATTATCAAGAATATCATCAAGATTTTCGACACCTTCCTGATTTTCAATTTTGGCTATTATTTTAACAGGACTGTTATATGAGTTCAGGACCGCCTGAACATCAAGCACATCCTGCTTTGATCTGACAAATGAATGGGCAATAAAATCCACATTATTCTCTGTTGCCATCTCAATAAAAGCTCTGTCTTTATCAGTGAGGGATGGAAGCATAATCTTAACACTTGGAATGTTAACACTTTTCCGTGATCCCAGAACCCCGTCATTTTCAATAGTACATTCAAGTGCACTTCCATTTTTTCTTGATACCCTGAGCTCTAGTTCACCGTCATCCATAAGAATAAGCGACCCAAGAGGAATATCTGAAGAAAAAGATGCATAAGAAACATAGATTGCTTCCGGGGAACTCTTTTTAGCCGGATCACCGATAATATTTATTGTTGCTCCTTTTTTAAGCGGAATTGGAGCATCACAGATCGTAGTACGTATTTCAGGCCCTTTGGTATCAAGAAGAATTGCAATTTTGTCTGATACTTCCCGTGTATTTTTTATTATCCGGAGCGCACCCTCAATATCAAGATGTGCTGAATTGATCCTGATAACATTCATCCCGGCTTCATAAAGCTCCCTGATAAATCGCCGGTTCACAGTTTTTATCAGAAATGGTGGCAACAATCTTGGTTCTTTTGGAATCCATAAGTTATTTCTTCTTTGAATGAATTATTTCAATAAGCGCCTCAACAGCCAGCCTGTAACTATCCAGACCAAATCCGGATATGCTTCCTGCGCAGTTTCTTCCGATAAGACTTGTGTGACGAAACTCCTCCCTGGCCTGCATATTTGTGATATGAACTTCAATGACCGGTGAGGGTACCGCAGCTATTGCATCGGTAATAGCAACTGAAGTATGAGTATATCCACCTGCATTAAGAATTATTCCATCGCAGGAAAAACCAGTGTTTTGAATTTCACTGATGATCTCACCTTCTATATTTGACTGATAATAATTGAAGATAATATCGGGATACCGCGATTTGAGTACCGGAAGATATTCTTCAAAAGAAGAATGTCCATACTTTTCAGGTTCTCTCCTGCCGAGAAGATTCAGATTGGGACCATTGATAATCTCTATATGCATCAGATTTTGAAGTTAATATGGTAATTAAATTTACCGGAAAGGGACACTAAGACAACTTAAAGGATCAAAAAGTAATATTGACAATAGCCGTTTTAAATTACAGTAAAAATAATTAAAAAATTTATGAGTACCGACATTTTTCCTTTTTCCCGTTGATTCCTGAAATCTGCTTCCCGGCAGTAAGGAAGAAACTTGATGACTTTGCACCTTGGCAGCATAATTCTTTTAACTACTTTTATCAAATTATCAGTTGCTCGGAATAAAATAAATGAGCTTAACCTGGAAACAGTCATTCAGAAATTTTGAAACCTATCTCAGGCTTGAGAAATCATTGTCGGACAACAGTATCGAAGCCTATCTGAATGATGTTGGTAAACTTGAAAAATATTTTATAGAAACCGGAAAAGATATTTCACCAGTAAGTGTTTCATATCCGGATCTCAAGGCTTTTCTGTCGTGGTATGGCAGCAATAATAAAAACACACGCACACAATCAAGGGTACTTTCAGGAATCAGAGCTTTCTTCAGATTCCTTCTGATAGAAGGAGAAATTGATGAAAATCCTGCATCACTGATAGAATCTCCAAAAATCGGACTTAAACTTCCCGAGGTGCTTGTCAATTGCTGAGATAGACAGGATCATAGATGAAATTGATCTTAGCAAACCGGAAGGACACAGGAATAAAGCAATTATTGAAACACTTTACGGGTGCGGATTGAGGGTCTCTGAACTGGTAAATCTCCATCTGACTGACATACATTATGGTGAAGAATTTGTTGTTGTTACAGGAAAGGGTAATAAGCAGAGGCTTGTTCCGGTGAGCGGCAAAGCATTAAAGGAGATAGATCTTTATAAACAGGACAGGAACAGACTCCCTGTGATCAAGGATCAGAATATCCTTTTTCTAAACCGTCGCGGAGGCCGCCTTACCCGGGCCATGATATTCACAATAATCAAGGATCTGGCAGCAAAGGCCGGAATAAAAAAGAATATCAGTCCACATACTTTCAGACATTCCTTTGCTACTCATATGATCGAAGCAGGTGCTGATCTCAGGGCTGTTCAGGAAATGCTTGGACATGAGTCAATACTCACCACCGAGATCTATACTCATATCGACAGGAGCTACCTCCGCGATACTCTTATAATGTTCCATCCGCGTGCATAGATGCTAGTCAAATAATCTTATTCATCCCGATAGCTAATGGGACTTTGCGGTCTTTTGTGCAAAATCTTTGCGCTCCGTTAGCTATCGGAATTAGCGGTTAATGGATTTCTTTATTAACTTTGCCGCTTATTTTGCAAAACCTATAATTTTATACTCATCTCAAATCAATAAAACTATGTCAAACGTTAAAAGAGTCTACTCCTTCGGAAAGAAAGCTGCAGAAGGTAAAGCTGACATGAAAAACCTTCTCGGAGGTAAAGGTGCTAACCTTGCTGAAATGTGTCTGCTGGGTTTGCCTGTTCCTGCTGGTTTCACAATTACAACTGAAGCCTGTAATGAATATTATAAGAACAATTGTACTCTTCCGGAAGGATTGATGCCTGAGGTTTGGGCTGCTATGAAGAAGACTGAAGAAACAATGAATATGAAATATGGAGATGCTCAGAATGCCTTACTTGTTTCATGCCGTTCAGGTGCAAGAAGCTCAATGCCCGGAATGATGGATACCGTCCTTAATATCGGTCTTTGTTCTGCAACAATCCCCGGTTTTCTTAAAAAGACCAACAATCCCCGTTTTGTTTGGGATTCATATCGTCGTCTAATAATGATGTATGCCGACGTTGTTATGGAAAAAGCTGAAGGTATTGAACCTGGTGAAGGCAAAGGGATACGCAAGCAGCTCGATGAAAAACTTGATGAGTTTAAGAAACAGAAGGGATACAAATCTGATACTGAAATCAAAGCTGATGAGCTTAAAGATCTTTCTGAAGAATTTAAGAAAATAGTTAAAAAAACTCTTGGAAAACCTTTCCCTGATGATGCAAGAGAACAGCTTGAAGGAGGTATTAAAGCTGTATTCAAGAGCTGGAATGGGAAAAAAGCCGTTTCCTATCGTCGTATAGAAGGAATTCCTGATGACTGGGGAACAGCTGTCAACGTACAGGCAATGGTATTCGGTAATATGGGTGATACTTCAGCTACAGGTGTTGCATTCACACGTAACCCTGCAACAGGAGAAAACCTGTTCTATGGTGAGTGGCTTGTGAACGCCCAGGGAGAAGACGTTGTTGCAGGTATCCGCACACCGAGCCCTCTTAATGATGATACAAAAAATGATCAGAACCAGCATCTTCACAGCATGCAGGAAGCAATGCCTGGCACTTACAAGGAGCTTTGGGATATCCGCAATATTCTTGAGAAATCATTCCACGATATGCTTGATATTGAATTCACTATCCAGGAAGGAACTCTTTACATGCTGCAGTGCCGCACAGGTAAAAGAACCGGTACAGCAGCACTTAACATGGCTATGGATATGCTTCACGAGAAACTGATTGATGAAAAAACTGTTGTCATGCGTGTCGATCCTGCACAGCTCGATGAACTCCTGCACCCGATCTGTGATCCGAATGCTGAGAAAAAGGTAAAGGCGGTAGTAAGAGGTTTACCGGCAGGACCAGGAGCAGCAGTCGGAAAAGTTGTTTTCAACGCTGAAGATGCTGTTGCATGGTTCCGTAAAGGTGAAAAAGTTATTCTTGTACGTGAAGAAACCAACCCTGAAGATGTTGAAGGTATGCGTGCTGCAGAAGGTATCCTTACTGCACGGGGAGGTATGACATCACATGCAGCACTTGTTGCACGCGGATGGGGAAAATGCTGTATAGTTGGTGCAGGCGCCCTTCATGTTGATGCTTCAAAAAAGACTGCAAAAATTACAGGTTCTGATATAGTTATTAAAGAGGGTGATGTCCTTACTCTGAACGGTACAAAAGGAAATGTTTATACCGGCGCAATTAACCTTATGGATGCAACAGAAAATCCACGCTTCAAGGAATTCATGATCATAGTTGACAAATATCGTAAAATGGGTGTCCGTACCAATGCTGAAACACCTGAAGATGCAATAATTGCACGAAACTATGGTGCAGAAGGTATTGGTCTTTTCCGTACCGAACATATGTTTTACGGCAAAGGATCAGAGACTCCGCTTATTCCTTCTTCGCAAAATGATCCTGAGTGCAAATGAAACAGAGCGCCGGAAAGCTCTTAATGAACTTTTCGCACATGTTAAAAAAGATATGAAAGAGACTATGGCTGCAATGGATGGGTTGCCTGTTACATTCAGGCTTCTTGATCCTCCTCTTCATGAATTTGTACCCCAGGGTGCTGAAAAACAGGAAGAGCTTGCAAAATCTCTTGGCATTAAAAAGGAAGATGTTGCCAAACGAGGTGAGGCTCTGCATGAATCAAACCCGATGATGGGACATCGTGGAGTACGTCTTGGTATCACTTTCCCTGAAATTTCAGAAATGCAGGTCCGCGCAATGTTCGAATCAGCACTGGAACTTATAAAAGAAGGAAAGAAACCACATCCTGAAATAATGGTTCCTGTTACCGGTGAGGTTAACGAACTCGACTATCACAAAAAAAGTTGTTGACAGAGTATATGACGAAGTCTGCAAAAAATTCGGTGTTAAGAATATTGAGTACAAATATGGTACAATGATTGAGATTCCACGTGCATGTCTTCTCTCCGACCGAATGGCAAAAAGCGCTGAATTTTTCTCATTCGGAACAAACGACCTTACACAGATGACCTTCGGCTTCAGCCGTGATGATACAGGCGGATTCCTTCATGATTATCTTGACAAGAAGATTCTGACTGCTGATCCATTCCAGACTATTGATCAGGATGGCGTTGGCCAGCTTATTAAAATGTCGGTTGAGAAAGGACGCGCAACCAGACCAAACCTAAAGGTAGGTATCTGCGGTGAACAGGGTGGTGATCCGGCTTCAGTTGAATTCTGTTTCAAAACAGGATTGACATATGTAAGCTGTTCTCCTTTCAGAGTGCCAATTGCACGACTTGCAGCTGCCCAGGCATCAATCAAATTCGGTAAATAGCCAGATAGACATTTATGATATATGTAAAGGGTTCCGCTTTTGGCGAAACCCTTTTCCTTTTCATGGCAAAATGATCTAACCTGGTAGAAAACTAGTAAATCCTTCTAACTTGAACTATGACCCTTAAGAAGTAATATACCCTATGCACTTCCTCTATAATTATTCAAAAAAATGAACTAAATTTGAATTCATTAAGTCGAAGTATTAAATAAACAATGTAATATTAACTGCGATTTAAAGGTAATAATTTTAATATCTGTAAAATGTTTGAACCCAGCGATTTATCAGAATATGGCATTAAGGATATAAAAGAGATTATCTATAATCCATCCTATAATATCTTATTTGCGGAGGAGACAAAACCCGGGCTCGATTCATATGAAAAGGGAATTATTACCCGGTCAGGAGCAGTTTCTGTTGATACCGGGATATTTACCGGACGTTCACCAAAGGACAAATATGTGGTTCTCGACGACACGACCAGAGATACAGTCTGGTGGAAATCGGATAAGGGAAAAGTATCTGATAACAAACCACTTTCAGATGAGATATGGAACCATTGCAAAAACCTTTCTGCAAAACAACTTTCAGGAAAAAGACTGTTTGTAGTAGACTGTTTTTGCGGTGCAAATAAAAATTCGCGGTTAAGAGTCAGATTTGTACTTGAGGTTGCCTGGCAGGCTCATTTTGTAAAAAATATGTTTATAAGACCTGAACCGGAGGAACTGATTGATTTCAAACCCGATTTTGTAGTGCTTAATGCTTCCAAGGCTAAAAATCCCGACTGGAAAAAACAGGGTCTCAATTCTGAAAATTTTATTTTATTCAATCTTACCGAAGGCATGTCGATCATCGGAGGAACATGGTATGGCGGTGAAATGAAAAAGGGGATCTTCTCTGTCATGAATTATTTTCTGCCACTCAAGGGAATAGCCTCAATGCATTGCTCTGCGAATGTTGGTAAAAATGGCGATACTGCTATCTTCTTCGGACTTTCAGGAACAGGAAAAACAACACTCTCTGTCGATCCTGAAAGAGCTCTGATCGGCGATGATGAACATGGCTGGGACGATGAAGGTGTTTTCAATCTTGAAGGAGGATGCTATGCAAAATGTATCAAGCTGAGCAGGAATAATGAACCTGATATCTTTTAGCGCTATAAGACGTGATGCCCTTCTGGAAAATCTTGTGGTTTTACCTGACGGAACCATTGATTTTAACAGCAGTTCAAAAACTGAAAATACACGGGTTTCATATCCTATTTACCATATTCATAATATTGTAAAACCTGTATCAAAGGCAGGTCATGCTAAAAAAGTTATCTTCCTCACTGCAGATGCATTCGGTGTTCTGCCTCCTGTAAGCCGTCTGACTGAAGAGCAGACAAGGTATTATTTCCTTAGCGGATATACTGCAAAGGTTGCAGGAACAGAGAGAGGAATTATTGAACCCGTACCTTCATTCTCTGCTTGTTTTGGTGCAGCATTTCTGATGCTCGATCCTATTATATATGCTAATGAGCTTACAAGAAAAATGAAAATGCAAAATGCTGAAGCCTGGCTAGTAAATACAGGCTGGATGGGAGGCCCATATGGTATAGGCAACCGTATTGACTCTTCCTGTTACCCGAATGATAATAAATGCGATTCTTGATGGCTCACTTACCGATAGTGAATTTGTAAATCTTCCTGTTTTTAATTTAAGTATCCCTACAGGAATCAAAGGAATTGATGAGAATATTCTGGACCCCGGAAAAGCATGGGAATCTCAGTCCAGATGGCGTGTTGCTGCAACTGATCTGGCTTTAAAATTCATTAATAACTTCAGTAAGTTTACTGTCAACAAAGAGACAGCTAAACTGGTGAGCTTCGGTCCTGTTATCTGATCTGACAGGGGTATATTTTAATTATTATATTTGCCTTCTGAAATTTTCTGGTATGAATCTTCTTAATGCAGTACTCTCTTCAGTACTGGCTTACCTCCTTGGATCAATTCCATCTGCAGTATGGATCGGGAAACGATTTCACAACATTGATGTGAGAGAACATGGCAGCGGAAATGCCGGAACTACAAATACTATCAGAGTACTTGGCTGGACGACCGGCATTCCTGTGTTGATTATCGATATAGCCAAGGGATGGCTGGCAGCAATGTTACCTGTCTTCTTTCATCTGGCTGATCCGGGGAGCGCACTGCTTATAAATCTGCAGATCATGACAGGTATTATTGCTATTATAGGCCATGTATTCCCTCTTTTTGCAGGTTTCAGGGGAGGCAAAGGAGTTGCAACGGTTTTCGGGGTTTTTCTTGCACTTCAGCCCCTGCTTACTATTTGCTGTATGGGGGTTTTTCTTGTTCATATTATTCACGACTGGTATTGTATCGATCTCATCAATGATCGCCGGAATTGCCTTCCCGTCGTTCCTCTTTCTGTTTTTTGATACTCCCTCGGTTTTGTTCAGGATATTTGCAATAATTGTAGGTATTGCCCTGCTTGTAACTCACAGAAAAAACATCGGCAGGATCTGGAGGGGAGAAGAGACCAAAATTCTAAAATTGAGAAGAAAACCAAAAAATCCATAGATAAAAAACCGACAAAGGATCACAAAGTGCATCTCCAGGGAACACAAAGGAAAACCTGGAAGTTTCAGTGACCTCTCTTTAAAACTGTTCTAAAAGCTGAATTCTCTTGCCTATCGGCGGATGTGTTGCGAACAGTGATGCTACCGAAAAAGAGGATTTCTTATCCCTGACCTGAGGATTTTCAATAAACATCTGTGCAATATCTTTTCTTTTTACTGCTTCAATAGTCGGATCATCTGATATCTTTCTTAGCGCTGATGCCAGGGCAAGCGGCCTGTGTGTAAGTTCAGCAGAGCCTGCATCTGCCAGATATTCACGCTTTCTTGATAAAGCAAACCTGAAAAGAGTCGAGATCAGATATCCGACCAGGGCAAGCAAAAGAGCAATGATGATTGCTGCGCCTCCATCTTTCTTCCCCCTTCCGATCCTTCCAAACTGAATTGTTCTGAAAATCGCCTGCGAGATGAAAGCAAATATCCCGACAAAAATAATTGAGATTATCAGTAACCTGACATCCCGGTTCCTGATGTGAGTCAGTTCATGTGCAATTACTGCTTCGAGCTCCTCATCGTTCAGTTTTTCAATTATTCCTTTTGAAAGCGATATAGAAAATGTTTTTGTACTGATGCCGCTTGCAAAGGCATTTAAAGAATCATCATCTATAATGTTGATCTTCGGAGTAGTCATACCAGTTGCAATGCACAGATTTTCAACGAGATTATAGACTCTTTTGTTTTCGTTTCTTTCAAGTGGTTTTGAGTCAGTGGCTGAATTAATCATAGCCGTATGTGAGAACCATGCTATAGTAAACCAGATTACAACGCCTATAATTATAAAAGGCGCAGTCGTAGTAAAGCTCTGGTTTATCTGGCTTATCGTCCTGTGTTCTTCTGAGTTAAATGACAGGAAAAAAAAGAAGAGCCAGGTAAGAACAAAAAAGACGACAGGGAACATCACCAATAAAATGATGGAATTGGTATTATTCCTCCAGATCTGCTTCTGCAAACCAAAATACCTCATAATGTCAGAACTGGATTTTTGGAGGTGTTTCTGCTTCGGCTCGCTGGGTACCCAGTTCAAACATCGGTTCACGTTTGAAATTAAACAGGGTAGCAATCAGGTTCGAAGGGAATAATTCGGTTGCAACATTCAGTTCTTTAGTTGCAGAATTAAAGAAGCGGCGTGCTGCAGCAATCTTGTTCTCAACATCCGCAATCTCATTTTGCAGTTCCATAAAGTTCTGGCTGGCCTTCAGATCAGGATAGGCTTCTACAGACACTTTCAATCCTTCAAGAGCAGCCGATAATTTATTTTCAGCATCTATCTTTTCATTAATAGTGGTGGCTTTCATTGCATTGGCGCGAGCATCAGTAATCGCTGTAAGCACTCCTCTTTCATGACCCATATATCCTTTTACTGAATCAACCAGCTGAGGTATAAGATCATGTCTTTGTTTAAGCTGAACATCCACATCTGCAAAGGCCTGTTCCCTGTTATTTCTAAGCCTTACAAGCCTGTTGTATAATGAAACAGCCATCAGGACTAAAAGAAAAATGATTGCGAGAAATAATAGTACAATTATCATCTTAGTACGGTTTTAAATTAAACTTGAACGACATTCAAATTGAATTATTTGATAATAAAGATAGTTATATTTGCTTTAATAATCTTTCCTGGAACAACAATTTAAAGTTCATAAGTATTTCAATTTCATTAAACAAATCTGATATGGAAAAGAGTTTAAAAGGATCAAAAACAGAACAGAACCTGCTGAAAGCATTCGCAGGAGAATCACAGGCTAAGAACAGATACGAATTTGCAGCAAAGGTTGCAAAGGAAGAAGGTTTTGAACAAATTTCCGGAATCTTTACTGCAACTGCATTACAGGAACAACAGCATGCCAAGAGATTTTTCAGATTCCTTGAAGGCGGGATGGTTGAAATAACAGCAGCTTATCCTGCCGGTAAAATTGAGACAACAAAGGATAATCTCTTTGCAGCAGCCGAGGGAGAACATGAAGAATGGAGCAAACTGTATCCCGCTTTTGCAATAACTGCAGAGGAAGAAGGATTTAAGAGTATTTCAGCAGCATTTAAAGCAATAGCAGTAGCAGAAAAGACCCATGAAGACAGATACAGAAAGTTACTTGAGAATGTGATGCAGGATAAGGTATTCCAGCGTGACGAAAAGGTATTCTGGTATTGCAGAAAATGCGGATATATTCACTTCGGAACAAAACCACTTAAAAATTGTCCGGCATGTCTGCACCCTGAGGCATATTTTGAACTCCTTCCAAATAATTATTAATAATGGCTGACGGTAAAAGCATCCTTGATCTGATAATAAGTCGTCAGAGCGACAGAAAATACGACATCAAACCTGTTGAGAAGGAAAAGCTTGAAAGGATAGTCGAAGCCGGCAGGATGGCTCCATCTGCATGCAATGCCCAGCCGTGGAAATTCATTGTTGTGACCGATAACCAACTTATTGTGAAGATTGCAGAAGCAGCCTCTGCAAAACTTATCGGGATGAATAGCTTTGTTGCCCAGGCACCTGCTGATCCTGGTTATTATAAGAGAACAGCCAAATATGTCATCAAAGTGGGCGGAACGATCAAGAAGAAGGATTATTCACTGATTGATATTGGCATAGCTGCTGAAAACATCTGTCTTGCAGGCAAGAGCAGAGGGTATCGGATCGTGTATTATCGGCTGGTTTGATGAGAGGCAGCTAAAGAAGCTTCTGTCGATCCCTAAACCAAAACGGGTGGAACTTATAATTACCTTGGGATATTCGTTAAGCCAGCCAAGGGAGAAGAAACGGAAACCCGCAAAGGAGACTGTTTCGTATAATAAGTACTAACCAAGTCTCTCCAGGGCTTCTTTATTCTCCTTACAGCCTCAACGAGCAGCTCATCTGAAGTTGCATATGAGATCCGTATGCATTCCGGCGCCCCGAATGCATCGCCGCCAACAGTTGCGACCTGTGCCTTATCGAGGAGGTAAAGAGCAAGTTCATCTGAGTTAGTGATAGTGGTTTCACCATCTGATTTACCAAAGATAGAAGCTTATGTCAGGCATCACGTAAAATGCTCCCTGTGGTATACCTACCTTAACTCCTTTCACATCTTTAAGCAATCCGCATATCAGGTCGCGCCTTCTTAAAAATGCATCTCTCATTATCTTACGTGAATCTCCTTTTCCCTGTATTGCAGCAAGTGCTGCACGCTGGGCTATTGAACAGACACCTGAGGTGAACTGACCCTGTAATTTATTGCATGCTTTTGCAATCCACAATGGTGCCCCGATATATCCTATCCTCCAGCCTGTCATTGCATATCCTTTTGATACACCGTTGACAGTAATGACCCTGTCGTAGATAAAATCAAAAGATGCCATGCTTACATGTTCTCCGGTAAAAATAATGTGCTCATAAATCTCATCGGAGATTATGAATAGTCCTTCATGCTTTTCGACGATCCTGGCAATTTTCTCCATCTCCTTCCGGTCGTATACCATCCCGGTAGGATTTGAAGGTGAATTGAAAATTATTAGCCTGGTCTTACTTGTGATTGCAGCTCTCAAGCTGTTCGGGACTGATCTTGAAATCATTTTCAAGCTTAGCCTTGATTATCACCGGTTTACCCTCTGCAAGGATTATCTGATCGTAATAGCTTACCCAGTACGGGGCAAGAATGATTACCTCATCACCGGGATTTACTATCGATAAAATTACATTAATCAGAGAATGCTTCCCTCCTGCCGATACAATTATCTGATCGGGAGAATAATTGATGCCATTTTCCTCTTTAAACTTCCTGGAAATTGCTTCCCTCAGATCAGCATAGCCGGGTACAGGAGGATATTTGGAATAATTCTCATCAATTGCCTTCTTGGCAGCTTCTTTTATATAATCAGGAGTATTGAAGTCAGGTTCCCCCAGACTCAGGCTTATTATGTCAATACCTTTTGCTTTTAATTCCCTGCTCTTCTGAGCCATTGCAAGCGTCTGGGAAACTGATAATGACTTAATTCTGTCGGATAAATATTCCATATTTAAAATATATTAGTATGAAAATCACAATAAATGAATCAATTAAAAGTATAAACTAAATATTGAAATCAATTGTCACTAGGCACAATGCAGAGTTACCCCAGAACTCTTTAAAGTAATCTTTAGTGTTACCTGGAGTCTTTGACTTGCGCAAAATAAATTATAAGTGAAATCAATTTCTTTGAAGTTTGATTTAAATAATAAAACTTAAGTTTGTACAAATAACAGACAATGGATTTACTGGCAGATATTTTAAAAATCACTATCCCGGCGCTGATCGTTTTCTTCACGGCATGGGTCCTTCTCAGAAATATGATCAGGAATGATCAGGACAAGCGCAGACAGGAGCTTATTCTTCAGAACAGCCGGACAGTCACTCCTATAAAGCTGCAGGCCTATGAAAGAATTGTTCTGTTTCTTGAAAGAATCTCCCTCGAATCACTACTGGTAAGAGTTAGTTCTGCGGATATGACAGCTGCCCAGCTCCATTCCGCTATGCTTAATGCGATCAGAAGTGAATTTGAACATAATCTATCGCAACAGATCTATATGAGCCCCCAGGCCTGGGAGGTAGTAAAGAATGCCCGGTCCAACATGATAAAAATAGTTAATACAGAAGTTGAAAAGCTTCCGCCCGGCTCATCCGGGATGTCACTCAGTAAACAGCTTCTTGAAAAAATAATGGAACTCGAGAAGGAGCCAACAAGGGCAGCGATTGATTATGTCAAGAATGAGATAGCTGGCATGATGTGACTATTTCTCACTTTAGAATCTCCTCGGTTCTGACTAGAGAAGATCAACGCTTCGTTTCACAAATGTACTCAGCTCTTCACCCCTGAGCATATTATTTGCAAGTAATGCCAGATCAATAAGCTGTTTCACTATTTTATTGGCAGCACCAAACGATTCCAGAATGTCTTTCCTGGCATTTTCAACACCGGAAAGTTCCTTACGCAGATTTTCAAGATCATCTTTCTCCACCTGGCTGATCTCATCTGCCTTCTTTTTCTTATGGTCCTGTTCCATAAAGGCAATTTCCTCCCTTATCCGCTTTCTCTCTTTATCGTTCTCAGTCAGCCGTGTTCCTTCCTGTGTCTGAAGATCTTCCGCAATTTTGTTAACAATCTGATGGTTAGGATTGACAACCAGGTTATAGCTATCAGGTAATTCACCATAAAAATTCATGCCTCCTCCCATCTGCGACATATCCTTCATACGGCGCATGAATTCTGACTGTGTAATAATAACCGGGGCTTCATTTTCATCAAGTGTCTCAAACACAACATTATATATCTCTTTCGTTTTAACCTTGACATTGAAAACACTCTTCAGATCCTCTTTTTGATCAGAAGTTAATTTTGACTCCCGGGTTTCTTCTTTCTGAATGAGTTTGTCCACAACATCCGAATCAACCCGTACGAATCTCGTATCCTTTAATTTTGTTTCCAGCTGATTGATCAGATGAACATCGAGCTGCCCGTCCAGAAGCAATACGTCGTATCCTTTACTTTTTGCTTTATCGATGTATGTGAACTGATCTGTTTTATTTGTTGAGTATAAATAAATAAGGGTTTTATTTTTATCAGTCTGGTTTTCCTTTATTATCTTCTCATACTCTTCAATAGTGAAGTACTTATCTTCGGTGTTTTTAAGCAGAGCGAACTTTGAAGCTTTTTCATAAAACTTCTCTTCGGTTATCATACCGTACTCGATAAACAGTTTAAGATTGTCCCACTTCTTTTCAAACTCTTCCCTGTTATTTTTAAAAATATCATTCAACCTGTCCGCAACTTTTTTAGTTATATGGCTTGAGATCTTCTTCACGTTTGAATCGCTCTGAAGATAACTTCTTGATACATTAAGCGGTATATCGGGTGAATCGATAACGCCGTGCAAGAGGGTAAGAAACTCAGGTACAATACCCTCTACTGAATCGGTTACAAATACCTGATTACAGTAGAGCTGGATCTTATTCTTCTGTATCTCAATATTGCTCTTGATCTTTGGAAAATAAAGAATGCCTGTGAGCTTAAACGGGTAGTCAACATTCAGGTGAATATAAAATAACGGATCATCACCTGTCGGATACAGCTCCCTGTAAAATTTATAGTAATCATCTTCTTTCAGGTCAGCCGGTTTAAGTGTCCATGCAGGCTTTGTGTTATTTATAATTTTGTCCTTGCCTGTTTCAACGGATTTTCCGTCTTTCCATTCCTTTTCTTTTCCGAATGCTATTTCAACAGGAAGAAACTTGCAGTATTTCTTCAACAGCTGTTCAACCTTACTCTCTTCAAGGAAATCCTTTGACTCCTTATCGATATACAATATAACATCGGTGCCAATTTTGGTCTTCTCAACCTCTTCGATTGAAAACTCCGGACTGCCGTCGCAGGTCCATTTAACTGCCTGTGCACCATCCTGATATGATTTGGTGATAACTTCAACCTTATCAGATACCATGAAGGAAGAATAAAAGCCCAGACCAAAGTGACCGATTATGGCACTTGACTGGTCCTTATATTTATCGAGAAAATCATTAGCACTGGAAAAAGCGATCTGATTAAGATATTTATCCAGTTCTTCCTTGGTCATACCAATACCACTATCGGAAACTGTTATCGTTTTTTTCTTCTTATCAACCGACACTCTGATAGTTACATCACCGATCTCACCCTTATAATCACCTGCAGCAGCCATTGTCTTCAGCTTCTGTGTAGCGTCGACTGCATTTGAAATAAGCTCACGCAGGAAAATCTCATGATCAGAATAAAGGAATTTTTTTATTATCGGGAAAATGTTCTCAGTTGTTACTCCAATCTTTCCGGTTTCCATATCAGATAGTTTTTATAGTTTAACATGAATAATCTGCCGATCACTTTCAAAAGTTGTGCCGTTAGTTTTTCACTGACAAATAGTCACCTTGTTTAATTTTTCCATGAAGGGTACTCACCCATCATCCAAGCCCCCCAAGACTATCTCAACCCCCCAATCCCCCATATGGAGGGCTGAAAAAATCAGAATGCCGAACATTTGAAATCTGAAATCAGAAATATGATTCAGTTCTAAATTCAGTGTTCGTTTGTTCTTCATTCTTAATTCATTGATTTCAAAGTCCCCCAATTGGGGGATTTAGGGGTTGATAAAGTCACATTTGGGGGTGGTTTTATCTAAAAATACTGCGGGAGCCTGAAAAAGGCGAGAATTAAAAGTATCACAGATAATAAGAGGAATCCAAGCAGGACATAGATTGAAAAATTACTTTTTTTTCTGAAGATCCCGATGCTATGCTCACTGATAAGTTTTTTGACAGTATTGTGGATCCGGAGAATTGAATTGCCATTTTTCGGAATATAAGCATCAATATTAAATTTCAGAGTCTTCTTTATAGCCTCCATTTTATCAGGAGGACCAAGCAGGATGAGTCCGGTCGCCGGTCAATTTTTTTTATATCCAATGTGAGCTGTTCGATCATTTCAAACTGTTCATTGGTATCATGCAGACCAAGAATAGCAATCTTGCAGAAATTATGCTCCTTTTCTGCCTCAAGCTGATTAATGAATTCCTCACGTGTCGGGAAAGAGTAGACTAGTGTACCTCGAGAGGTCAGTAAACCTTTTCCTCACATCCTCAGAGAATCCCCTGTGGTCGTCATAACAGTAAAGGTGAGTTTTGATATTCTTAGCCATAACTGAGTTAAAGGTAAAGTTAGTAAATGTTGTTGAAATACGAATTTGAAACCGAGTTTAAAGCTTAGCTTCAATCACTTGACATCTTCGTCACTTTGCGGGCTTACATCATGAGCACTATTAACTCCTGATTCCTGGCATCGACATTAATAGTCAGTTGCCATATTCCATTTTTAAAATTATAAGCATCAAATGAATAATCAGGACCATAATACTGATGATCATCTTTATGTGCAGATGAGAACGGAACCAGGTGATCAAACACGATCGAGCTGTCTGATCTGAAACGGAGAGACATCATTGCATTTGATGCATATTCAAATACAGCCCTGTATTGCATCTTCTCCTCCTGAATCAAACCACTTCCTGCCAAAAACTATGGAACCATCAGGCGAAAAAGTCAACACATCAATTATTTTCCTGCTGATGTAAGGCATTGCCATAATCTATACCCAGCAAAACCCAGCAGCGCTGTTTGTCAATAATATATGGTCTTAAATCATAATACAGTGCTCCATACCAGTCCGATTCGTTATAGGTGGTATCTGTTCTGACTGGATCTTTCATTATAACTTGCTGATAATCTGTATATTTTGTTACTTTGGCCCGGCAACTCCTTTCTGATGAAATAACAATAGTATCTTCCGGGTTCATTTTCCAGAACAAGGTTCCAGGTAATAATCTTTAAGCAGTGAATCGGGTGACATTATCTGACCCAGGTATCTGAGATTGGTAAATCTGTGTTTAAAAACGGAATCGGATTTAACATAGCTGTCGAGGATTATCCTGATGGAATCGTTGATCCTTATCCTTTCAGTATCATTATAATTACCTGTAAGCCTGTCAAAGAGCTCTTCGAGCATCTGGGATGTATCCCCGGGAGATCCTGGCCTTTTGCAAAACCGGAGGAATAAGGAGTAATAATATTATAAGGTGTAAGATATGATGTCTCATTTTCTCTTAAAGTTACGTTGCTGCATCATTTAATAGCTCATTAAGCAGCCCCGATGCGGTTAATACCTCTTCTTCGCTTATTATTAACGGAGGTGCTATCCTGAAGGCGTCATTGCAGAAAAGAAAATAATCAAGAACAAGTCCATATTCAGGAGCATGTGCAATAACATACGGAATATAGTTCCGGATCAGTAAGCTTTACTGCAAGCAAGAGACCTTCTCCCCTCACCTCCGATATCAAAGGGTGCACAAGTTCCTTCCTGAAAATGGCCGACAGTGAATTACAGCTCTCAGCCAGTTTTTCATCAATTATCACATTCAGTGAAGCCAGTCCGGCTGCACAACAGACCGGATGTCCTCCGAAAGTGGTTATATGACCAAGTGAAGGATTTGTAACAAGAGATGACATAATCTCACGTGAAGAGATAAATGCTCCAAGAGGCATACCTCCTCCAAGGGCTTTTGCAAGAAGAAGAATATCGGGAACAACACCGAATCTGTCGATGGCAAACATATGACCTAAGCCTGCCAAAACCAGTCTGTATCTCATCAAAGATCAGCAATGCACCTGTTGAAGTGCAACGGTCCCTTAGTTTTACAAGAAAATCATTCTCAGGAAAGATTATTCCTGCCTCACCCTGTACCGGTTCAACAATCACACAGGCTGTTTTGCTGTCAATGAATTCAAGCGATTTTTCATCATTAAAATCAATCTGGAAAGTATCAGGCAGCAAGTGGTCTGAATGCATTCCTGTATATTTCACTTCCCTGGATACTCAATGCACCGTGTGTACTCCCGTGATAGGAATTTTTGAATGAAATTATCCGGCTTCTTCCGGTATATCTTTTAGCAAGCTTCAGTCCTCCTTCAACAGCTTCGCTTCCTGAATTTACAAAATAGCATGAATTCAGAGCCGGAGGAAGAATCTCTGTCAGACGTTCAGCATATTTTACCTGGGTGATCTGGATTATTTCACCATATACCATCAGGTGCATATAAAGATCGACCTGTTTTTTGACTGCTTCAACAACTCTGGGATGACAATGGCCTGTATTGCTGACTGAAACGCCTGATATAAGATCGATGTATTTTTCCCCATCGGGTCCGTACATATAGATACCTTCAGCTCTGACAATTTCAAGCATCAATGGTGCAGACCGAAGTTTGTCCCAGGTGCATGCAGGAACAGTTGACGATTTGTAAGCATGAGAAGTTTTTGTGATTATCTGGCCATCACATTAATATCATTCAGAAGAGAATCCCTGAATGATTTCCCGACCGGAATACTTTTAACAGAACCTCCGACCATCAGGTCGAGAGTGTTCTCCTTAATGGTCTGGATCATGCTTTTGTTGATTATGAATGACCTGTGTACTCTGATAAAAACTCCTGAAGGCAATTGATTTTCGATGGCTTTCATTGTAAAATGAATTGTAAATCTGTCATCGTTGGTGTTCAGGGTAACATAATTTTCAAGAGCTTCGATATATATGATCTCAGTGAGTTTCAGTTTTACCAGTGATGATCCCTTTTTGATGAATATTTCCTCATCACCGCTGTTAGTTACTTCTTTTCGTGCAAAATACCTTATTGTCTTATCAATAGCTTTACAAAACCGTCCATATGTAACAGGTTTAAGCAGGTAATCGACTACATTGAAGTCGAATGCTTTCAAGGCAAATTCCTCTGCAGATGATACAATAATGATATTCGGAGGGAAATCGAGACTCCGGATAAAATCAAAACCATTCATTTCCGGCATCTGGATATCGAGTATAACAAGGTCGATATCCTGCCGTTTTGTTAAAACATCCCTGGCAGCAACTGAATCACTGAATACACCAACCAGGTTAAGGGAGGTGGATTTGCTTACATACCCTTCAAGGATTTTGCAGGTTAAAAGGTCATCGTCGACAATAATGCAATTCATGTGCAAATTGTTGTTTTGGCAAAGAATTTCACGACCAAAATTAATAAATAATTTTCAAGATATTTTAAGATTAATACTAAAGTTGAAAATCTTTTATCATTTTGTTCGAAAATATTTCTTAACTCAATCAGTTACAATACTTAACATAATCTAATAATAATTCAGAATTTACTTGATTATGGAATTATTTATTGCATAGATAAGCAATTTTTAAATACAGGTCATCGTAGTCAGGGCTCGCAAGTGCAATGTATTATTGGCTTGTACCCTGCAGATGACACCTAACGACTGCTAAATGCGTTAAAAAAGTAATCAGGTTTTCCGGTAACATCTTCGTATTCCGGCATCATTATAAGATTAACCGGAATATCCACTACCAGTGAAATTTTTTCACCATTTGCAAGGATATCATCATCATCTTCTTCATAATACCAGTTGATTACAAGCTGTTTGTTTGTCAATTTGAGATATGAGATTTTCCTCAGAAGAGCAATTAATACTGATGAATTGGCGCTATTTAGGTACTCCAGATAAAAACAAATGCAAGTCAGATCAGCAGGATTAATAAAATATAAATCAATCCATTTCTCTATCTGTGAATAAAATCCGGCTGCATTTTTAGCCATAGATCTCCCTTTTATTCTAATGACACCGTTTGGATCGAGTACAACCTCAGGAGTACTTTCGGTAGCTTCAATCTTCTTCCCCGTTAATAACATATTGTGGTAACTATTATTATTTAAAATTCCCATACTGGTTCCCTACCGTATTATACGGACACACAAAGAAAAGGATATGTTTCTTTCAGGTGATTTTGATTAACGAGCCCATATCATGGATGTATGGGGCAACCGGAGTGATTAAATAGATTTGTTGAAGCAAAGGGAGTATCAGTGTTGTGCCGGCGATTGTTATTATTACAGATATTTCTTGTATTCCTCAGGGACATCAAAATATTTATCATAATTTTCAACATCTGGACCAATCTTCTCTTCAACAATATTTTCCCTGAGCTTATAAGTACATTTTTCTCCTGCTATGCCTGAAAAGTAAATATTGTATTCCTTCCCATTCTCATCAATCATTATGATCCTTACCAGGTGCTTGTACTTGGTACTATTTAACTGAGAGTGGCAGATAGGGCAATTATAGATATATTCTTCCCCTTCTTTAAGTTGAAAAGAAGAATGTGTTGTGTACTGAATAGTTTCCAATCTCAGGATTCAGGAATACCAATCCTCTCTTGGAACTGTGAAGTTTTGAAGCAGCAAGGACTATGGAAGTCTTCACATTAAGATGGCCCCTGCAAATTTTACAAATATATTCTACTGCCATGATACACCTCCTGTTTATTAATTTGTTTAATAATTCTAATCGCAACGTCCTTAACAAGGTACGAAATATTTTCTTTTCACCCAATTATTTAAGGCTTATTTAACTGTAAAATATTAAAGCTCTGTTTAACCGTAACTGAATCTCCTGATTTGTCGGAAAATTGTGAGCTTTTACATGAAAAATACCTACTTTTAATTAAATTTTTTATTGATGCACGAACTATCAATAGCAAAGAATATTATTGATATCGCCTCTGAGCAGGCTAAAATAAATAATCTTACCGAAGTCAATGAAATAGAAATTGAGGTTGGGTCATTATCCGGAGTTGAAATTGAAGCTCTTGAATTTGTATTGGAAATAGTAACAAAAAAGACGATACTTGAAAATTCAAGGACAATACTTACGCTGATTCCCGGACTGGCCCGGTGTTTGATCTGCTCCAAAGAGTTCGCGACTGATAGTTTTATTGCACAATGCCCTGAATGCAAAGGATTTAATTTTCAAATCATTCAGGGGCAGGAATTAAGGGTAAAGTCGTTGAATGTTTATTAGATGAACTTTCGGAAAATCTTATTTCAAAATAATGTGCATACTCTGATTTAAATTAACACTCTGAAAAAATTATGTGTGACACCTGTGGTTGTGGTCAAAGCAGTAGTTCATATTCAATATTAAAGCCCGGTGAAGAAATTCATCTTCAAAAGGAGGATGACCTTCATTACAGTCATCATCATGACCATGATAACGAAAACGGACATCATGCTCATAAAATCATCATTGAACAGGATATTCTTCAAAAGAATAACCTTATTGCTGAAAGGAACAGGGGTTATCTTGGTGCAAAAAATATTTTAACATTAAATTTAGTCAGTTCACCCGGATCAGGAAAGACAAGTCTTATCGAAAGAACAATTAAAGATCTGGGCAAGGAATTGCATTTTTTCGTAATTGAAGGTGATCAGCAAACATCGCTTGATGCCGAACGTATTCAAAATGCAGGCTGTCCGGTTGTTCAGATAAATACCGGGAATGGATGCCATCTGGATGCAGAAATGATAAACAAGGCCATTACAAAACTTAAGATCACTGAACGTTCAATATTAATCATAGAAAATGTCGGTAATCTGGTGTGTCCGTCGTTGTTTGATCTGGGGGAATCATTCCGGGTTGTAATTATCAGCGTTCCGGAGGGAGAAGACAAGCCACTCAAGTATCCGACAATGTTTCATACGTCAGATCTGTGTCTCATCAATAAGACAGATTTACTGCCATACGTTGATTTTGATGTTAGAAAGTGTAAAGAGTATGCATTAAGAATAAATCATCATTTGCAGTTTTTTGATATGTCTGTAAAATGCGGCGAAGGACTTGAAAACTGGTACAACTGGTTAAGAGAGGGATGCAGAAAACTCCAATCCTCAAACCAGGAATAGTCCTTCAACCTGCGCAATTAACTGCTGATCTGTAAAGTGCCTTCCCTTGATTGCTGATGATGGGCAGGCTGCGACACATACCCCACAACTCTTACATAAAGCATTGATAATATGACTTTGCTTTTTTTCTTCATTGAATTCTATGGCACTATAGGGACAAAGCTGGTTGCAGAACCGGCAACCTGAGCATAATTCCTCAATTACTTCTGAATAAACAGCATCTACTTCAATTTTCCCTTTTGCAATACGTGCCAGTATCCTGGCCGCTGCTGCTCTTGCCTGGGCGACAGAATCAGGAATATCCTTTGGAGCAACACAGGTCCCTGCAATAAATATTCCGTCAGTTGTTGTTGCTACAGGTTCAAGCTTTGGATGACTCTCGATGAACCATCCATCTTTGTCCTGACTGATATTCACCAGGCGGGCTATTTCGTTGGAATCTTCACGGGCTTCCATTCCTACCATCAGTACTACCAGGTCGGCGGGGATTTCAATTAGTTCGCCTGAAAGTTTCTCATTGACTTCAATAAGCATTTCACAGTCATCTTTCGGAGTTGCTTTATGAATTACAGGCCTGTCACCTTTTTCATACATCAGGAACAGTGTTTTAGCTTCGGACGACTTGCGGTAGAAATCTTCATGACCTTTTCCGAAGGCATGCATATCAATATAGATATCTGATATATAACAATCGGGATTTGCAGATTTGATCTCAGAAGCATATTTTAATGCTGTCATACAACAGACCCTCGAACAGTAAGAATGAAATTCCTTATTCCGGCTTCCCACACAGTGAATAATAGCAACATATTTAGGTATCTTACCCTCCTTTGTTTCAATATTTCCTGAGCGTATCATCTTTTCCAGCTCGAAAGATGTAATGACATTGGGTAATTTTCCGTATCCGTAGTGAACAATACGTGATGCATCGAATTCCTTATATCCTGTGCAAACAACAATATTTCCAATTTTTACATTTGTCTTCCAGCCACTATCTGTATTCTTGTCTGACGTTTGTATCCTGGCTTTGAAATTGCCAATGAACCCCGTTACCTCAGTTACTTTTGATTCAAGATATACTACAACTTTTCTGTTTTCCTTGATACGCACTATTTTCTCCGTAATAAGGTCGCGTGCAGAATACAGATAAGGTGCAGTAAGATCAAGACGCGCAAGGTTACCTCCGAGATGGTCATCTTTCTCAACAAGATAGACAATATTACCTGCATCGGCCAGTTCGAGAGCAGCAGTCATACCGGTAATGCCTCCTCCGATGACAAGTACATTTGGACACATATCAACCGACATGTTTTCAAGCGGCTCATGGAGTTCAACACGGCAAATGGCTGCACAAACAAGAGCTTTGGCTTTTTCAGTTGCCGCTACTGTGTCAGTATGCACCCAGCTGCATTGTTCACGTATATTTGCCATCTCGAGAAGATACTGATTCAGTCCGGCTGACCTCAGAGCATTACGAAATGTCCGCTCATGCATATTTGGACTGCAGGCAGCGACAACTACACGATTAAGCTTGTGCTCCCTGATGTCCTGTGTGATCATTTCCTGACCCGGATTGGAGCACATATACTTATAGCTTTTGGCAAGAACAACGTTCGGCAGACTGGATGCGAATCCGGCAACTGCTTCCACATCAACAACTTTTGCTATGTTAGTCCCGCACCAGCATATATACACTCCTATTCTTGGTAATGTTTGTTTATCAGTCATTGCTCTTATTAATTCATTTTATATGAGTTGTTCTTTTTTCCCTCAATCTGTACGGATTTTTTTAATTCCGCAAAATAAATGGCGAAAGGTCTGTAGGCAAGGTGAGACCATTTGGAGAACGGAACTTCTACACAAAGCATGGGAACAAGCACTGCCATGTGAATTATGTACATATAATATGTTGCAGCCGGCATACCTCCGATCCTGAATATATGCAAAAGTATCCCTGAAACAGTTGTCGCCATTAAAAGAATGATAAAAATCCAGTCACTGAAATGTGAAAATTTGAATTTCTGTCCTGCTTTCCTGATCCGTCCCCAGCTGAAAAAAACCAGTCCGATAAATAAACCAAAGGTCGCATAATAACCAAGTATCCTTTGAGGTTCATACCATGAATAGGTTTTATCAGTCTGGAACCATTTCAGGTTCCCCACGATGAGGATAAACATCAGGACATAACCCGACATCAGCATCCAGTGAAAGAACCAGTAATTTCTGTCTTTGCATTTGCTGAATTGTTTCTGTGTGACGAAATGGACAATCACCTGATAGAAATTAACTGCATACATCCTGAAAGATATCTTTAAGGATTTATCCTTCAGTATCGTCAGATACCACATCCTTATTATATTCGAAATCAGGAAGCACGCTATAGAGATCAGCATGATATGTGCCCCAATATTCACTGTTTCTACCGGGAACATTTCGTTTACTTTCACTCCGCCATCGGGAGTAAGCGAGGTCACTATTCCATGAGGATTGAAAACAGAGAACAGCAAAGTTATTAAAACGCCTATAATCACTATAGCGCCGAATTCCCACCAGTGTGTTGTATAAAATTTCTTTGACAGTCCTGTCCAGTCATATACTGACGTCAGGTATCTCCTTAATATCATCATAGTGTCTCCCGGATCAGCATCCCTGGGGCACAAATCTGAGCAGTCGCCGCAATAATAGCATAACCAGGGTTCAAGTGTGGTCTCCAGCTTCTTTTCCAGTCCCATCTGCAGCAGCCTGATTGGCTTACGCGGGAATCTGTTAAATTCGTCAGCATGCGGACAAACAGCCGAACAATCACCGCACTGATAGCACAGTTGTATATTTTCCTTGCCAAAGCGATCCAATGCATTTATAAATCCGGGATTAACTCTGATTGCCATTGTAATAATTTTATATTGTTTGAATACTCTTGGCTTTTGCTTCAATTTCACTGAGCGGAATGCTGCTCATATGTCCGATGCCTCTTTTGGTTGTGAGACTTTTAAGTACGCCTGCTGCGACAGCGGAAGCCTGAGCCACTGTATCCGGAATGTCCTTTGGGCCCTGGCACATACCAGCCACATATATACCTCCTCTTTCAGTATCTGTCGGACTGCCGTTATAATTCAATTCTGAAAACCATCCGTCCGAATCTCTGCTGACATCCAGCATTTTGATCAGATCACTTGTTCCCGAGGAAGGAATAAGACCGACCGCAAGAACTACCATATCAACCTTAAATTCAGCTAATCTGTCATTAATAATATCTTCACCGCGGACAACCATCTGGTCATTATGCATGGTAACTTTAGCCGAATGTCCGCGAATTATTAAAGTACCTTCCTCCTTGATACGATCTGCAAATTCCTCATAACCTTTTCCGAAAGCCCGCATATCGATATAAAACTCATATACAGTTACATCAGGGATCTTCTCCCTGATCAGATGGGCAAATTTCAGGGAATACATACAGCAGACCCTCGAACAGTATGAATTATATTTTTTATTCCTTGATCCCACACAGTGTATAATGGCGACACTTTTAGGCGGTATGCCCTCGGGCAGAAAAACCCATTCATCCTTTTCTGTTTTTTTATTAAATCGCTTGGTTTTAGTGACAATTTTCCCACCCGTAGTTCCGGAAGCATTGGTCAGACGTTCAAATTCGAGAGAGGTCAGTACATTAGGATATACGCCATAACCATACTGCTCTATTTTGCTGACATCGAGCAGTTCATATCCTATTGCCAGAATGATATTTCCCACCTCTATATCGATAAAATGATCGGTTTCATTCAGGTTAATACATTCCTTTGGACATTTTTTAACACAAACACCGCATTTTTTTCCACCGGAAAGGATATAGGTACATTTTGTCTCATCAACAAGGTATGCATTTGGCACCGCTTGTGGAAAAGGGATATAAATTGCTTTCCTCAGTGATATTCCTGCATCGAATTCACTCTCAACTTTAACAGGACATACTTCAACGCATTGATTACATGCAACACATGATCTGACATCAACGAACCTTGCACTTTGTTTAATCTTCACATGGTATGCTCCGGGCTTACCCGTAACAGCTGCCACCTTCGACTTGGTCAGCAGTTGGATCATTTCATGCTGTCCGACTGAAACCATTTTAGGAGTGAGGATGCAGGCAGCGCAATCCAATGTAGGGAATGTTTTATCAAACATAGCCATATGACCGCCAATAGTGCCGGTTTGCTCAATAAGATAAACCTGTTTGCCTGCATTTGCTATCTCGAGGGCAGCCTGTATTCCGGCTATACCCCCTCCGATTATAAGTGTCGAGTGATGTACCGGATTTCCAACCGGGATGGCTGCAAGCGGGAAAGGAACAGCCATTGTTGCACAGGCTATTATAGCTTTAGCCCGATCCATCGCATTTTCTCCTCTTGCACCATGTTCCATGAAAGAAGCCAGTCGTATTTCTTCCGTGCTCGCTCCTGCCAATGCCATGGCTTTTGTAAAAGCCGGTTTAAAATAACCGGGCATATCTCCTGCAATAACTATCCTTCCCAGGTTGTTAGTTTTGATCAGATCGCTAAGGATCTTAACATCAAGCTGAGGTTTTGTACCCAGGATCTGAACAGTGTCAACATTCGGAAGATTTGCAGCATACTTCGCAATGGAATCAAGATTAAGATCCGCGTTCACTTCGATCTGGCAGAAAAAGACTCCTATTCGCATAATTTATCTTTATTTATTATCTTATATATCTTACCGCCAACGCTTTATTAATTTCTGACCATGCTCTGAATCAACTGACCACTGGCATCACGAATTTCAAGAATCATAGGCATCTGTCCCGGAAGACGATGAGTAGCACATGAAAAACATGGGTCATACGCCCTGAAAGCCATTTCGATCATGTTCAGAGTACCGTCGGTAACCTCAACCCCTTTTTTGATAAGACCTTTAGCAGCCTTTTTCAGAGACATACAGATTGCTGCATGATTATTTGTAGTTCCGACAATAATATTGACTTTGGTAACAATTCCCCTGTTGTCTGTCTGATAGTGGTGAGTAAGTGTTCCTCTCTGTGCTTCAACGATTCCTACTCCTTCACCATGAATTGGTCCAAGCTGTGCCTGTAATTCTTTACCTGTAATGTCTTCATCCATAGCAAGCTCCAAACACCTTTCGGCAGAATACAACAGTTCCACAAGACGTGCCCAGTGCATGGCGAGTGTCGCATGAACGGGTTTGGCTCCGAGAGTGCTGTACATACGGTCAAACTCTGTCTGGGCAAGAGGAGTCGCCATTCCATCTGACGCATTTAATCTGGATAGCGGAGTAGCCTGATAAACACCTGAATTCTGCCCTTCGATAAATCCTTTCCAACCGATCTTTTTAAGATATGGAAACTTAAGATAAGTCCAGGGTTCAACGTGTTCGGCTACATAATTGAGATATTCATTAGGAGCGTATTTGTATAACTCTTTTCCTTCAGTATCGACTACCCTTACTTTTCCATCATAGAAGTTGACTTTATTGTTCACATCAACAAGTCCCATCGAGTGAAGCTTAAGAGAATATGGTCCGTTAAGAATAATATCGACATACTTTTTATTATCAAGCACAAAATCCTGAAAAATTTTTAGAGAGAATTTGGCGAATTCCACAAAACCTTTTGCTTTCTCAACGATATCATCGCGTTCTTTTACGGAGAGTCCTTTTCGTACGCCACCCGGGATATTCATTACCACAAAAGTCTGGTGGCCGCCAAGCAGAGCCTGTATCTCCTGAGCAATACGACGTTGTTTAATTACTTCCGTTCCTATCTCCCTGCCGACCTTTTCAATTACTCCCAGGATGTTACGTTTAGAAGCCGGAGCGTCAGGACCAACAACAAAATCAGGCGCTGCAAGAGCATAAAAATGGGCTGTATGACTATGTACAAAATGTGCCATGTAGAATAGCTCCCTGAGCTTTCTTGCTGTTTGGGTAGGTTCGACGCCGAATACCGCATCTACAGCTTTTCCGGAGGCCATATGATGACAGCCGGGGCATACTCCGCATATTTTCGCAACGATAGATGGAAGTTCTTCCACAGGTCGTCCCTCGCAGAATTTTTCAAAACCTCTCAGTTCCGGTACCTGAAAATATACATTATCAACTTCTCCGTCGTCGTCCAGAAAAATTTCGATTTTACCATGACCCTCGAGTCGTGTAATCGGATCAATCGTGATTCTTTTCATGAGATCTTTCTCCTTATAAGTGAGACTGGCAGGCTAAAACGATAAAATAACCCGGCCGGGTCAACAATATCATCAATGACCCTGTTAATTTCTTCAGGTTCTTTTTCATCTATAATACTCGCGATCGCTGACATCATTTTAGCACCCGGGTCAGTTACTCCGGGTGTTGGTCCGTAACAGCCACGGCAGGGAGCATTCCCTTTAATGCAACGATAGCCACATCCCTCCCTGGTTGTTGGACCCATGCATATAATACCCTGCTCCATAAAGCATGTTTCCTTATCATCTGTTATCTCCCATGGACGGTAAAACTTTTTAATTCGTTTGTTTTCCGATTTCTTCCTGGTACATTCATCACACTGAGCCCTGGTCCCTGCTCCTATGACGGATCCTTTTGGAGGAAGCTCAGCATCACTGACTATAGCAACAAATACCTCAAGAAGTCTCTCGGTCTGAGGGGGACAACCCGGGAAGAAATAATCTACATCCACACTCTGAGATAGCGGACGTACATCATTATAAAAAACAGGTATTTCGAGCACGCCCTCCGGCATTTTATTTTCAGTCAAAGGTCTTACTTTCTCAGGGTTAACTGTTGATTCACTTTCTTCATAAATTCTTCGGAAAATTTCCTCTTTTGTTGAAAAATTAGCCAGTCCGGGAATACCACCCATATGTGAACAACTGCCATAAGCAATGAGAATTTTGCTTTTTTTCCTTAAAAGAACTGCCATACGTTCGTTCTCGCTGTTCCTGATCGCTCCGCTAAAAAGTGTCACATCGATGTTTCCGTCAGGCATCTCTTCAACATCTTTATATTTTATATCCAGGGCAATGGGCCAGAATACAAAATCTGCTGCGTCTATAACATCAAAAAGCTTTTCGTGTACATCCAGGACTGATACACAACAACCACCACAGGCAGAACCCCAATAAACGGCAAGTTTCAGTTTAGGCTTTGATCCTTTCATGATAAACAATTAAATATCTATGTTAAAATATCCAGAGTTTCTTTTATTTTACATGGACCCATTTCTGTAATATTTTCCGTAAAACTGTCTATCAGTTCGGAAAATTGCTTACCCTCGCTGGCGCTTATCCACTCAAGCTTGAGTCTGTCTGATTCAATACCAATCTGCTTAACATATTTCTGTAATAACAGGTACCGCCGGAGACACCGGTAATTCCCTTCCTGATAGTGGCAGTCACCAGGATGACAACCACAAATAAGCACCCCATCTGCACCATTAGTAAATGATTTTAGTACAAATGTAGGTTCTATCCGACCCGAGCACATTACCCTTACAATTCTCACATTGGGTCTGTACTGCATCCTTGATGTCCCTGCCAGATCTGCACCTGTATATGAACACCATTTGCAGAGAAAAGCAATAATCCGGGGTTTAAATTCCATTTGTCTGACTCATTATTTTTAATGAAAATTTTAACTGTATCGCTTTAAACATTAAAATCTATAATCCAAAATAAAAATATGAAAAATATTAATTAAAATTTTTATTATGTGAACCCATTCACAACTAATCTTTTATTAAAAGGCTATCCTAATGCTATATTCAGGCACTATCTATTAGCCTTATATCAGCATTGAAGTAATTACTCTTATTGAGAACTTGAATAGTATAACAACTATGTAAAGCATTATATATATGTTCATTGGCAAATTATCGGAGCAAAATATAATGAGATTTTCACAGTTCTGAGCAAGAATTTATTCAATTCTCAATTAAATAATATCATCAGATAATACAGATGTTAAAAAAAATCCAGGAGATGAAAAAAAATCAGAATAGATAATAAATATCAATAAATATAATGAAACGTTTCACAATATTCGTCCATATTAAAGTAGTTATAATCCAATAATGACATTATTACCTTAACTTTTTTAATGCGACTTTCTTAAATGATAATCTGCTTAATTTTAGCAAGTACCTCTTCAAGTATCCCCGGATATTTTTCCTTTAATTGCAATGTGAATTCTTCACTGAATATCATGTCTTCGGCGATTTCAACAGCTATTATATGAATCTCATCCGGCAGGCTCAGGCTCAAGGTACCGTAAAGTTCAAGGGCGGTCAGAAAAGAGACGTCATGCAGGTTCGATAAGTGTGATGTTTCCCTGAAATCCGATGGAATAAAATAATACACTGCACCTGGTATCCCTCCCTGGGTTCTTATTGCATCAACAAGAATAACCCGTTTAAAATCCTTTATGTATTCGACTATCTCCAGGCCTCCGCAACAGGCAGTATTAAAAAGTACATCAGGACTATCGATCAATTTAATAAGGTCAGTAACAAGCCTTGATCCAATGCCGTCATCAGTGAGAATGTCATTCCCGACTCCAAGGATCAGGGTTCTTTTATCCGTCATAACCAATTATATTTACTGCATTAAATTTTAACACATTTTTGTGAGAAGAATCACATCTAAAATAGATTCTGTAATTTAAATATTCAATAAAAAATGTGTTAATTATGAATGCCAATTACATTTTAATTATTTTAAAGTTCTATAAATCAGCTATAAAAGAAATGAATAATGTTAGACAAAAATTAATTATCTTGCACACATAAGTAAAATAAAAACATTTGATGTGAAGCAAATCACAAAACATATTATTAAAAACAGCCTGAAAAGAATTTTTCTTTACAGGGCGTGCCTCATGAGGCTGAAGCTTATGGGAGTCGAAAAAGTCTTCTCTCATACCCTGGCTAATGAAACAGGGGTTACATCCGATCAGGTGAGAAAAGATTTTTCTGAATTCAATATCAGGGGGAATAAGCGGGGGGGATATGATATAAACGATCTTCTGGAAAAGATGGAAAACTTATTCCACAGGAATAAGGATAATAACATCGTTTTAATCGGCATGGGAAATATGGGTCTTGCATTATCTAAATACAGCAAGTTCGTGCAGCGGAATATGAATATTGTTGCAACATTTCGATATCGATCCTTTCAAACAGAAAATACGATCAGGAATACCGGTATATGCACATGAGCCGGCTAAAAGAGATCATTGACAGGTTCAGCGTCAGGGTAGCAATTATTGCGGTACCCGAAATTTCTGCACAGGAAGTGACTAATGAACTAATAGGATTGGGTATAACAGGAATAGTGAATTTTGCTCCTGTATCTGTTAAAAGTACCGCAGGATGTAATAATCAACAATGTGAACCTTTGCGATGAACTTGAAAGCGTCATTTATTATGTTCACAAGCAGATCAAAAATAACGGAATCTAAAAATCTCGAACTATTATACAAGGATATGAAATACTGATCAGGGGACTTGGTCCAGGGTGTCGGATTTCGTCCTTTTATCTGCAGAATGGCTGCAAAACACGGCTTGTTTGGAGAGGTAGATAACAGGACAGATGGTGTCTCTGTAATTGTTCAGGGCGACATTAAAACAATTGATCATTTCGGAAACGATATCCTTCAATTACGCACCACCGGCATCACAGATAAAATCAATTGAAATAAAAAGTACACAAATTGGAAGATTATGACAGCTTTGAAATCACCACCAGTAAAACAATTGATAACCAGATAACTGAAATAAGTCCCGATATTGCCGTATGCAATGATTGCCTCGAAGATTTAGTCAGCGATCCCGAAAGAATTGATTACCCTTTTGTAAATTGTACAAATTGCGGTCCGCGTTTTACAATTGTTGAAGGACTTGCCCTATGACAGGCCAAAAACGACAATGCGGGACTTCCGCATGTGCAGTAACTGTAATTCAGAATATAATGACATTCTCGATCGCAGGTTCCATGCCCAGCCGATTGCATGCAATTCATGCGGACCAGTTTACCGGTACAAAGATTCTGTAAAGACGCTCAATTATATTAGATCAGATACTTGAAGAGGTCTCTGATCAGATAGCTTCGGGGAATATTGTTGCTGTTAAAGGTCTCGGCGGTTATCATCTAATGTGCGATGCATTGAATAATAATGCTGTGATGAAACTGCGGGAAAAAAAATTGAGGGATTCCAAACCTTTTGCCGTGATGTTCAGATACGATCTCTTCAGCCAAAAATTACTGTTTCATTGATAATGAAGAGGAGAAAGAGATGAAATCTATCGCAGACCCATTATGATCCTTAAACAAAAGAAGATGCTTGCTGCAGGTGTGAGTAACGGTCTGAACACTATCGGAGCAATGCTTCCTTATATGCCTTTCCATTATATGCTTTTCAGGATCCTTAATACACCGGCGATAGTGCTGACAAGCGGCAACCTTTCGGATGAGCCAATTCTGATCGATGATCTTAAAGCTGAAGAACAATTATCACATGTTGCTGACTCTTTTCTGAGTTATAACAGGAAGATATTTAACAGAACCGATGATTCTGTGATAAGAATGATTGACGGTAATACAAATATATACCGCCGTTCAAGAGGATTTGTTCCGCGGCCGGTCGATCTGAGATTCAATGCAGAAGGAATTCTTGCTCTCGGAGCGGAACAGAAAAACAGTATTTGCATCGGAAAAGGTAACCAGGCAATCATGAGCCAGTATATCGGTGATCTGAAAAATCCGGCTGACCTATGATTTTTTTAATGAGACAATTGACAGGTTTTCAGATCTATTCAGATTTAAACCTGAATATATTGCATGTGATCTTCATCCCGATTATCTATCAACTCATTATGCTGAATTTCTTGAAAATGAATTGAATATACCTCTCTTCAGAGTACAGCATCATCATGCTCATATCGCATCGTGTATGGCTGAAAATGGATTGGATGAGGAAGTAATTGGAATCAGTCTTGACGGTACAGGTCTGGGTTCTGATGACAATATCTGGGGTGGTGAGTTTTTGATTGCCGATCTGAAAAGGTTCTCCCGTTATTCACATTTCGATTACGTTCCAATGCCCGGCGATGAGAAGGCAGTCGAAGAACCCTGGAGAATGGCATTCTCATATTTACAAATATTTCGGATATGATTTTGACTATTCATCAGTACCGCTTTTTAAATCTGTGGGAAAAGAGAAAAGCTATCGCTGGTCAATGAGATGATCAGTCAAAAAGATAAATTGCTCCGTTGACTTCCGGTGCAGGTCGTCTTGTTTGATGCTGTTTCCGCAATGCTCGGACTTTGCCGGTAGCTACATTCGATTCGGAAGCACCGATGCGGCTTGAATCTGTAGTTGACTGTGAAACAGATGATTATTATCCGTTCAGGCCGGTAAAACTATTGTTTTTGCTGATACAATTATGTCAATTCTATCAGACATATCGGGTAACACAATTTCAGTCATCTCAGCAAAATTTCACAATACGGTTGCAAGGGTCATACTTGATGTTTCAAGACAGATCAGGAATGATACATCACTGAATAAAGTTGTTCTTTCAGGAGGAGTATTTCAGAATAAATATCTTCTGGAAAAATCTCTGTTTCTGTTGAGAAGCGACAGGTTCAAGGTCTTTACAAATCATCAGGTGCCGTCAATGACGGAGGTATATCACTCGGTCAATTAGTAATTGCTTCAAAAACCAGAAAATAATGTGTCTAAGTATTCCAGCAAGAATTGTTTCAATTGATGGCAGTATGGCAGATGTATCTGCAGGAGGCACCTATATTTAAAGCAGGTTTGCATATGATTGAAAATGCAAAGATCGGCGACTATATCCTGCTCCATGCAGGATTTGCTATTCAGAAGATCAGCGAGGAGGAAGCAAAAGAAACAATAAAATTATTGGAGGAGATGAAAAATTCTCTGGGTGAATAAGAGATATGAAGTACATTGATGAGTACAGAAATAAAGATTTGATCAGGAAACTGACCAATCTTATTCATGAATCTGTCCGTGGTGAGTATACCTTTATGGAAGTATGCGGAGGTCATACTGCTGCAATTCACAGATTTGGAATTCCATATTTGCTTCCCGGCAATATCAAACTGATTTCAGGACCAGGCTGCCCTGTTTGTGTTACTGGAACAGATTTTATTGATAAATCGATCGCCTGTTCAAAATCAGGAAGATGTAATAATCTGCACTTTCGGAGATCTTATAAGAGTTCCGGGTTCGACCTCTTCGCTTGAAAAGGAAAAGACATCGGGTGCAGATATAAGAATCGTACTTTCCGGCACTCGAAGCTCTTGAGATAGCAAGTAGCAATCCTGATAAAAAGGTGATTTTCCTTGGAATAGGTTTTGAAACGACTGCCCCGGGAACAGCAGTTACAATAGATCTTGCGCAAAAGCATTCAATAAAAAATTTCTTTGTTTTGTGTGCGCATAAGGTCATGCCGCCTGCAATGGAATTTATCATAAAAGATGGAGTCAGACTGGATGGTTTTATATGTCCCGGACATGTTGCCACTATAACTGGCTCTGAAATTTTTGACTTTATACCAGAAAAGTTTCATTTAGGCTGTGTTATTGCAGGATTCGAACCAGTCGATATCCTACAGTCAATTCTGATGTTAGTCCGACAGGTAAACAGGCAAACTCCTGAGGTAGAGATTCAATATAACCGTGCAGTTACTCATGCCGGCAATACAGTTGCCCTGAGAACATTTGTACAGGATCTTTGAACCATGTGATGAGCAGTGGAGAGGTTTTGGAGTGATCGCGGGCAGCGGTCTTAAATTACGAAAGGAATATGAACGTTTCAATATCGAAAAGACAATGACAGTAATCATCCCGGAGCATGAAGAGAATAATTCGTGTATCTGCGGAGACATTCTGAGGGGGTTAAAGACACCTGAAGATTGTACTCTGTTTGGCAGAAAATGTGTCCCGGAAGATCCTACAGGCGCATGTATGGTTTCAAATGAAGGTACATGCAATACATGGTATAAATACAGGCATAAGGAATGAGTGATTATGTTTCTCTGAACCACGGAAGCGGCGGTAAATTGTCGCATGATCTTATTAATAAGGTCTTTGTGAAGCGTTTCGGTATAACCGAACCATTAACCGACTCAGCCATTATTAAAGATTCAGGATTATCTCTTTCATTCACCACTGATTCATATGTAGTGGATCCGGCTTTTTTCCCGGGCGGCAACATTGGCAATCTGGCAGTATGCGGTACTGTCAATGATCTGGCAGTCTCAGGTGCAAGACCCCTGGTAATATCTGCTTCATTTATTATTGAAGAAGGATTTCCTGTATCTGAACTTATAATAATTGCAGAGTCAATGGCTGAAGAAGCACTTAAGGCCGGAGTGAAGATAGTTACAGGTGATACAAAAGTCGTAGACAGGGGAAAATGTGATAAAGTATTTATTACAACTTCGGGTATTGGCCTTCTTAATTCTGAGAATGAGCATATCAGTACGGGTAAACACATTAAACCCGGAGACAAAGTAATTATCAACGGATCGCTTGGCAATCATGCCATTGCCGTACTTGGGGCCCGTAACAAGCTAAGCTTCAGTACACCAGTGATTTCTGATTGTTCTCCATTAAATCATATGATAAATAATGTTCTTCAATCCTGTAAAGAGATTCGCTTTATGCGCGATATTACACGAGGCGGACTCGCAACGGTGCTTAATGAACTCACAGGAATGATTGGATATAGTATATCAATTAATGAGGATTCCGTACCCATAGATGAACCGGTCAGGGGCTTGTGCGAGATGATGGGTTTTGATCCGCTTTATCTGGCAAATGAAGGCAAAGTTTTGATGGTTGCAGGTGCAGGACAGGAAGAAAGGGTTATTGATATTCTCAGGTCCGATCCGCTTGGAAAGAATGCAGGAATAATCGGTGAGATCATGCCGGACAAAAAGAAACTGGTAATCCTAAATACCTCTATAGGAGGTAAAAGGATACTAGATATGCTTACGGGACAGCAGCTTCCCAGGATATGTTAAAGGAATGATCTGAAAGAGTTGGAGAGATGGAAAACAAATGAGATAATGGTTTTACGCTGATTAAAGCAGGATACCTCCGAATATGAGGATTACAACAACCAGAACAAGCATACCTATTACTTTCCCTAACATTGATACGATTTTTAACATCACAATAAGCAGAAGTATCAATAATATGAAAATCAATATTCTTCTTATTCTTTTCATCGATCGTAGTCAGGGATTGGATAGACTGCTTAATATTCAATGACACAAGGAGATCAGAAATCTGATTCGCTTCGTGTCAGAGATTTTATTAAAACATAACCTTTTTTCAGGATTTAAGACCCGCTGCTATTTTTTTTCTGTGGTTTTAATCTCTGAATCTTTTATTTCCGTCTCCTTTTTTTCAGACTCATCATCAAGCCGGGAAGCTTTTTTGAACTCTTTCATACCCTGACCTATTCCTTTCATCAATTCGGGAATTTTTCTTCCTCCAAATAATAACACCACAACAAGCAGTATTAATATAAGGTGCATAGGACTACTAAAATCTAGCATAATAATTAAATTTTTAGGTACTTAATTTTTACTTTCATTTTGATCACCACTCACCAGGCTATCCTTTACCAGCATTATTCTACTCCTTAAGGATAACCAATCAGCTTATTCAGACCTGGAAGTATAAGTGATAAAAGAAACGGTAAAATTACAAGTATATTTCAATTGAATTTAATATTTAAACTAAAAATTAAACTGTACCTCAGGCTGGGGCCTACTTAAAAGGCAAAAGTTCTTCCAATTATACATTTGATAATCCACGGATCGGTAGAAGTGTTGAGGCCACGGCCGATGCCGGCATTAAATTCCCAGTTTCCCCCGAAATAAATGTTAGTAGCGGCAAAAAGTACCTGGTGCTGCTGATCCCATAGAAGAATATTGTTAATCGGACCATAACCACTGTACCATTCAATTCCAATGTCCGCCACTTTAGCTAGCCTATAGCTGGTCATCAGACAGGGATTAAACTCAAAATCATTGGATTTATCAACATTCCAGTCGAAGGTCGGATTTATGGATATGTAAAACTTTCCGAAGTCCTTATCAATGATGGGTGGATCTCAAATAACCAGTGATTATTAAAAAAGCCAATTCGCTGATAACCTATTTCAGACCCCAGGCTTAAACCAACGGGAAGTTTCCAGGATTCGGGAGCCTTTATCCGGGGCCGGATATGTGAACCTCCATAACCACTTCTGCCATTGCTGCCTATTGCATTGAAAAAATAAACACCAACTTCAAATATATCAGAGAAACCATGAGTTATTTCCAATGTTTCGTGCAGTATCTTATCCGATGGAAATATGTTATCCGAGTATTGCTTGTTTCCAACTGGCGTAAAATTGCTGTGAAGTTCAAAAATAGTATGCCCTTTTTCAGTCAGATCCGATTTGTAAACCTGGATCTCATAATCATCCTGGGCTGCAACTGATCCGGAAAGCACGATCATTAATAAAACCGGAGAACATTTCATTATTGATCTTACAAAAAAAGTCATATAGAGTTTGATTCATTTAAATGTAAAATTACATTATTCCGGCTAATCCTTTATACAACGAACTGAAAAGCCATAACCATAATTATATGCCATCAGAGTGCTATTTGGAAAGATCTCAAAATAACTGTTCACGTTGCTTGTAGATGAAGAACTCCACCAGAAACCTCCGTAGGTAAGATTATAGAATGAATCCCATCTGTATCCTCCCGGTAGAGCTGAAAAGCCGCTTTCATTGGTAGCATGAAGGGCCCATGGTAGTGTGCTGGTTGATTTTAGTTTAATAGCCGAAAGACTATCACCCCCGAGGTAATTGATCAATGTTGTCCATTCAATGTCATCGGGTATGTGCCAGCCGGTTGGGCACAATCTCCCATACTGAACAGCAGGGTAGTTGTAAAGAGCTCCATACAGGGGTTTATTATTTGCCTCGTCATTGTCATACCAGCAATAAGCCGGATTATTTGAACTTACCCAGTCATTTGGATTTGTAAGGTTCGCTATAGGTGAGCCATCATAAAATTCAGTTGTTCTTAAATTTTCAGCCATCCATACCTGTGAACCAATTGTCACGGTTTGATATACATTTCCCACAATGTCGGTTACGGTAACAGGGGCATTATCTTTTTTACAGCCGGTTGCAAGAAATGATGCAAGGATTATAATAAAAAAGAAACGGATCAAAAGGTTAATCTTACTTTTCATAATGATCTGTATTTATTGAAATATTATTGGTTTTTTATGCAACGCACGGAGCATCCAATCCTTTCAATAAATTGCCAGGTGTAGATCTGTCCGCCTTCATAGCTCATACATACTGCATAACCAGTATTAGGCGCCCCATAGGGTGCTATCCACCAGTAACCATACCATGTCCTGCTTAAAAAACTCCCATCCAAACCGCGCAAACCTCCGGGAAGTGCCGTAAATCCCGATTCATTTGTCACCTCATTATAGGAACTTCGCCAGTGAATTGTCACTGTCTCCTTCAACTTATTTGCCGCTATTGATTCACCTCCAAAAAAATCAAACAACATTGTCCATTCAGTATCGGTTGGTATATGCCAGCCGGTGGGACAAAGTTTTTTACTGTTTACTGCATACAGGGTGTAAAGTGCCCCATAAGAATCATTTGCTGTAGAATCATTCCTGTACCAGCAATAGGCAGGGCTATAGGATGATGCCCAATTGACGGAATCCCTGATATTCGGGATTGCAGCTCCGTCATTATATTTTGTCGTTTTTAAGTTTTCGGTCATCCAGGTCTGAGTGCCAATAATGATGCTTTTATAGGAATTCCCACTGGCATCACGTATAATATCCAGGTTGTCTACTTTTTTGCATCCGGCTGTAAGAATCAATGCCAGTGTAAAAATTAATAACACATTGATGCGTATATTTCTTTTTTTCTTCATGTTTCTCAATAATTGTTTCAACGATTCAGATAAGCAGACTCAATTAAATAGACTCAAAAAGGATATAAACAGTTGCTTTGCCGATAAAATTTATTGCAGCATCTTCGAACAAATGAGGAATAAATTATTGATTATTTGATTTTTTCGTAACTTAGCATTATTGAATTATTCGAATTAATAAATATCGGAATAATGGAAGCTCTGGAAATTACTGAATTAAAGGATAGTATATTACTCTATCTATTCGACCGGGATAAGATGAGAATATCATTATCTGAAATTTATTATGATCTTAAACCTGAGTACATATCCAAAGAAATCATCCATGATTATCTGGAAGATATGGTATTAAACAAATTAATAGCCAGCCTTCCTTCATCATCAGATGCCAGAAACCTGTATTTTATCACAGAACGCGGTAAGAGAAGATTGAGAGAAAGAGGTTATACAAAACTTCTGGGAATGGAACTGGGAAAAAACTAAACAGAATTAATTCATCTGTTAAAACCCTTTATTGTGTTCATTGTCTGAAAGTGACTTAACCTGTTTTCTTTGATCATGATTTAGCAAGACGCTGAGAACATTCAATAAATCTCATAGCAAAATCATCGCGTCCGAGGATAAGATCTGCGGCTCTTACAGCAGCAGTAATCTTTTCAGGGTTTGCAATGGGACATGTTAGTCCATTGAGGATGGAGAGCACCATATGCGCAATATTAAGTGTCTCTCTGTCCGGAAGGCCAAAAGATATATTGCTGGCCCCCTGGGTAATATTCAGGCCTAATTTCTCATGAACTAATTTTATTGTTTCAAGGGTTACAACACACGCCCGCGGGTCAGCGCTCACTGCCATTGCGAGAGGGTCAATAATAACATCTTCTTCCCTGATCCCCAGCTTAACGGCCCTTTCAAGGATCTTTTCAGCAATTGCCAGTCTTTTATATGGATCATGAGTGATACCTTCTTCATCCATTGTTAATCCTATGACCGCAACACCATACTCCTTAATAATTGGAAGTATGGCATTCATTGATTTTTCTTCGCCGTTAACAGAATTAACCAGACATTTTCCTGAGAGTACTTTCAAAGCTGCTTCGATGGCTTTGGAATTTGGAGAATCGAGGCAAAGGGGAACATCGAAATGACTCTGAAGCTGTTTAACTGTTTCCGGAAGCAGTATTGCATCCTCCACGCCAGGAAACCCAACGTTGACATCCAATATATCAGCCATAGCTTCTATCTGGTTCCTGGCCAGTTCCAGAACATATTCGAAATTCCGGGCCTGTAAAGTCGCGACAAGCTTCTTTCTCCGCGTAGGATTAATGCATTCTCCTATAATAATGACCGGACCTTCGGTATTGATAATGACCTCTTTTGTTTTGCCTCGCAGTATTGTTTTCATTTTATTTCGCGATTGATATAACTGTCTTGAATTTGCAGTAAAAATAATATCTGAGGATTATTCTTACAACATCAATTTTTACTACCTATAATGCTATATTAACACAATTATAAGTATAAGTTTATATATTATTACTATTACAGCGCTGCCCAAGAAAAAGATTGTGTAGGTTAAGTTCACAAGGTAATTCAATACCTTATAACTGTAAAAACCCTGGAATTATATCCTGAATATCAGACAACTGGTCAAAATCTCATTTACAGGCATAATACTATAGAAATAATAACATAGAAATCTGTATTATTCTGTATTACATGGCTTTATAAAATAATATAATATACATTCCCTTTTATAAATCTTAGTTAAGTAATAAATATTACCATCTTTTTGATGAATCTGCTCAATTCGGTTACCAATCTTAAATTCTTATAATTATTCAGACAGATTTCAGAGACAATCGATAAAAAATATATCATATTTAGTCTGAAAATAGGGTCGTGCCATTTGATTGTCACTCTTTCCCTTTGTAATTTTCGCTGATAAAAAAGGCACATTTGTAATTTCCCAAATGACGAATCTTAATGACATCATGATAAATACAATACAATTTTCTTTCTTTTTCTATTTAAATTTTGTTTAGTCAATAAGAGATGTTCAATCTGAGATGAGATATTGATGAAAAAAGTTTTATATTTAATATTACTGAGTATACTAATCTCTTGCAGCACAGCGAGAAGGTCTACATCCCTTCCTCAGGAGGATCAAATAATGATCACACGAAAATATATTGGCATTTTCATTGATTATTGCTATACAAATCCGCAGATAGTTGGAGGCGCGGATCTTATCTGGATTAAAACTTCTATTTACAGCACCTATGGCAAAATTTCAGCATATGGTAAAACATGCAGTTTTTCCGTAGGCGATAAAATTTATTTAAAACCGATAAACTCCACTCCTGACGAATACGGGAATTGGTTGTATCAGATTGAAAATGACAATTCAGTAAGCTACAGAGTAAGTGATTACCGGTTTGAATACAACTCTTTTACAAGGTCCAGGGGTCTGTAATTTGCATACTTTATCTGCCGAAGTCAGCAGACTCTGCACACTCTGCATCAAATGTCTTTAGTTTACGGATTATTGTTTAAATTTACTTAAATCTAATACTCTAATCCATGACGATGTCCGACGGAATGCAGACTCCTTTCTGGAGAGGCTTCAGAACAGCCACAATTTACTATTGCGTAGCCATAATAGTCTTTGTTCTTCTGAGGGTCATCTTACCCTTGCGTCACGATGCTTTCATCTATTTTCTCTTTCTACCTGTCGTGCTGATGGTCGGTATTATCTGGGCACTTGTATGCCTCATCGCAAGTTTTTTTCGCGTGCGGCCCCGTGGTACGCTGGTGGTCCATACAATCGTAATTGTTCTGGCATTCCTGCTCTTTCCGCCAAGACCACCCGTTTTTCCGAAATCCACACCCAATGAAGTCAGGGGTGAGCTGATGCCAACTTTTAAAAATATTGAGGACCAGCGAAAATTTCTATCTGATTATCGGAAAGAATTAAGCTCCTGGACCGTTCCTGTCAAAGAATTTGATGTTGAAACAGAGTATGGTAAAACACATATCATTTCCTTCGGTAATCCGGAGGGAAAACCATTAGTACTTTTGCACTGGTTTTATTCTAATTCTACGGAATGGAAATATATGGCGCCATTTCTGCAGAAGCGATATTGTGTATATGCTATTGACATAATCGGAGATATGGGGAAAAGTTATGCATATGATCCTCCAAAAAACGATAAAGAAGTATCGGCATGGTTTAGTGAGGTAATGGATAGTCTCAAATTGAAAAAAGTTGCTCTTTGCGGTCATTCCAATGGCGGATTTCAAGCCATGCTGATCGCACAACAAAATCCGGATAAAATTGAAAAGCTGATTTTGCTTGCGCCTGCTGCAGGATTAAAGCCTTTTAGTCTTGAGTTTTACTTAACAACGTTTGGAACAGCACTTTACCCAAAAGATAATATTCTTGAGATCTTCAAAATTTCAGGCACTTTAAAGCCGGATCTCTGGAGTAAAGAGATGACAGAGATGAGTGCCATTTCCTTCAGGACCGCAGCCAATCAACTCAGAGTTTATCCCAGGGAGTTTACTGATGATGAATTAAGGGCCATCAAAGTTCCGACACTCCTTATTTTAGGCAATAAAGAATTGATTTATACACCTGCTAAAGCTGCCGAAAGAGCAACAGCTATTCTGCCGGATTCAAGGGTTATTATGCTGAAAGATTGCGGTCATGCCATCCCGTATGATGCTCCAAAGGAGGCTTCTGATGCTATTAATTCATTTTTATAGGCAGAATAGTTCTTCTTAAGATGCTGTCGAGATTGCTGAGAGCTCTCGCCCAGGCAAGCCTGCTCGGACTTCTTTAAACAAGAAGGGATTGCTTGCTGCGCTCGCAATCCCCTGGGGAGTAAAGCCTCGAAGTTTAAATAAGCAATGCCTAAATTAGATTCAGGGTAGGGAATACTATATAACTAACCCACAGCGAGGCCCTTGGAGAAATCCGGGGTTTTTTGTTTTAAAATAAATTTGAGTTTAGTTTAATCAAGATTTAACTTTGTCTTTGAGATTAAGTGAAATGACTGATAGATAATTTCTTAGAAGATTTATTATAGTAATATTTCACTTCAGAAACTATTCTAATCTTTATTTATTTTCTTTCTTTAAATTCTAACCGACAGTAAAAGTATGAAAAAGGAAATTGGATCAAATAGCTCGTCTTTTTGATTACTTCCCAATTAATATAAATGGAGACCAGAAAAAGGGATCAGCATATTTCCCTTCTGTTATCATTTTTAACTTAGCATTTCTGAGAGACTCAGAGTATGATAGTTGCCCTCTATTTTTGAGAGAGTTTTTATAAAAGGCTACCATTAAAGCTGATGTACCTTTATCTGTCACTTTCCAGAGAGAAACAATAATATTTTTTGTGCCGGCATACAATAAAGCCCTTGTCAATCCAATTATACCCTCCCCCTTCTGAATCTTCCCAAGTCCTGTCTCACATGCAGATAATACTACAAGGTCTGAGTTTAACTTTAAGTTATAGATCTCTCCGGAGTACAATACTCCGTCTTCCCTTCCGATAGTATCTTGTGCGAGTAACAAACCTGAAAGTTCTGGTTTCTTTGAATTAACAAAAGCATGCGTTGCAAAATGCAATACTTTATATTTCCCCAATTCTCCTGATTTAATGAACTGTTCATTTGCATCATTTCGCAATAAAACTTTTGCTTTCAGATTCCTTTCATCATAAAGTCTAAAGATAGCTTTAGTCTCAGTTTCAGTTTCTGGCAATGTCTTAATATTATTTCTGTTAAACATAGATCGGTTTGTCATCAGGGAATCTGTTTTAAGTGAGTCTAACTGACGCTGCAGCTCCTGGCTAACCATTATATTTTGCCCACTTTTACTATCAAAAACCGGTGCAAATGCCAACCAGTCATTCAATTTTGTTACCTCAATCGTTGGAAAAAGATGGTTAGAGAATGTGTGATAAAATAGGTTAGCTGAATAAGAATAGCTGATATTATATTTTTTGATTAAGTATGGATATTTTTTATATGCACTTATTTTGCCAGCATATTTTTTCGTTAATAAACTCTCAAAAGGTACCAAAGCTAATTCACCATCAGGAATTATTATCAAATTTTTAATTTGTTTATCAATCAGATTACTTTTTGGAAAAAGTTGCTGATAAAGCTTATAACCTAACCTTTGATAGATTTCCTTCTTTGGCAAGTTGGTTTTTATAAGTCCATAACGAAACCACTCTATACTATCATTTAGGTATGTAATCTTGGGCACTTTCAGTACACCAAAATTACACTTGGACAGTATAAATATTATAATTGTGCTATCTTCAACAGTATATGATATAATAGCGGTCTTCTTATCCAATAGTTTCTGAATTTCTTTTACCATTGCTGGTTTATTATTATATTTCATATTGTGATATTCAGGATATTGTTTCTCAAAAACCATAATTATACTATCATAGGTGCGGTTTCTGAGAAATAATCTATCATGGAATAATTTTGACCTAGTACTATCTAATTCTTCAGGCGCTGTCAATTGTTTCGTGTAAAAGGCAATATCAGTTTTTAGGTTATGTTCTTTTTGTAGCATACTATCTGGAATACCTGCAAATTTCATAGCTTCCTGCCCGGAAAGTGCTTCAAGAAGAACTGAAGATTTGTTCTTTTCTGAAAAATAAAAAGCCAGATTCCTATCTTCATCAGACATTGTTTTCACAACCTCCCCATTGTTAGGCACTTGAGGAGATGTTAAAAGATCAATCGCTTCATTATAGACCTTATTTGCTTTTTCGCCTAATGCCAGTTTATCAGATTGTGTACTTATTTCCTTTCGGGTAATGTCAATTAATGTATCGCAAACCTGATAATGTCTCAACGCAATTTTCTTCCTGTCATTATAGGTAAGTCCTGTAATCATTTTATTTTTATCAGCAATTAGTTGAGCTTTTGCCTGCAGTGATTCTAATAAATAATCCCAAGACAAATAATTCCTTATAATTGGTGTTTTATAAACGTCAGAAGTATCATTAAAATCATATAAACAACTTGCAGCCCCCTTTTGATAATATTCCAAAGCCTTATCGTATTCTCTTTTATCAACATAAACATTTCCAATATTATTATAACTCGCAGCTATATCAGGATGTTTTTCCCCAAGAATTTCTTTTCTTATTTTTAAAGCCTTAAAATGATATTCCAAGGCCTTATCGTATTCACCTTTATCATCATAAACTTTTCCAATATTATTATAACTCGTAGCCTCATCAGGATGTTTTTCGCCAAGAATCTCTTTTCTTATTCGTAAAGCAACAAAATGATATTCTAAAGCTTTATCGTATTCGCCTTTTTTATTATAGACAAGTCCAATATTATTATAGCTTGCAGCAACATCAGGATGTTTCTCGCCGAGGATCTCTTTTAATATTTGTAAAGCCTTAAAATGATATTTCAAAGCTTTATCGTATTCGCCTTTATCATCATAAACATTTCCGATATTATTATAACTCGTTGCCACAAGAGGATTTTTCTCGCCAATGGTCTCTTTTCTTATTTGTAAAGATTTAAAATAGTATTCCAAAGCCTTATAGTATTCACCTTTCTCATCATAGACAGCTCCGATATTATTATAACTTGCAGTAACAAGAGGATGATTATCGCTGAGGATCTCTTTTAATATTTTTAGAGCCTTAAAATAATATTCCAAAGTACTGGAGTATTCGCCCTTTTCATAATATACATTCCCGATATTATTATAACTCTTAGCTGCATCAGGATTCTTTTCTCCAAGAATTTCTTTTCTTATTTTTAAAGCCTTAAAATGATATTCCAAAGCCTTTTCGTATTCTCCTTTATCAAAGTAAGCATTTCCGATATTATTATAAATCTTTGCAACATCAGGATGATTCTCGCCATTGATTTCTTTATCTATTTGCAAAGCCTTGAAATAATATTCCAAGGCCTTATCGTATTCGCCTTTATCATCATAAACATTTCCTATATTCTCATAACTCGAGGCTACGTCATAATGTTTCTCGCCAAATGTCTCTTTTCTTATTTGTAAAGCCTTGAAATGATATTCCAGTGCCTTGTCATATTCTCCTTTATTGTCATAAACATTCCCGATATAATGATAACTCTCAGCTACGTCAATATGTTTTTCTCCAAGAATTTCTTTTCTTATTTGCAAAGCCTTAAAATCATATTCTAATGCAATGTCATATTTACCGATGCTCCAGAATAATCTACCCAACAAATGTAAAACATCGGCATTTTTTATATTTTTTTCACCTGAATATTTGATATTCAAATCTTGTGCTTTTTCTGCATAGAAAATTGCTGTATCAAATTTGGAATTATTTTCATTCTTCTTAGCTAAATCGAAATATTGATTTGCCAAAATGGTGTCAGCAGTTCTGGTTTGCGAAAATGAACACAAAGAAAATAATGAAATACCAATGAAGAATAAAGTGGCAACTATTATAGGTTTTTTCATTGTGTTAAGATTTTCCTTCATCCAAAATTGCCTGCCAATTCGAATAATCTTATAAATCTTACCTTCAACATCGATGACATTTACTGGATCTGGATCAGGTTCTTTCTTGAAAGAATTACTCAACATTTAATTCTCATCAACAGAACAACCCGAACACCTATCAATCGAATAGTACTGCAATAGCAAACATATACAATCGCAGCCTGCATAATCTTTACATTTTTAATAAGTTGCAGTCGACTATTGTTTTTATTATGATTTTAAAGTTACACCAATGAATTAAAATGGTTTACTATTTGCAGTACAAATCAATGGCATTGGGATCTTTTTTAATAAAAGATTGAGCAGAATTTGAATTTATATCATTTCCACCACTTTTTGATTTAGTGCCTGTTAAGCTAATAAGCTGATTAATTGTCCCTGGAAGTGTAAAATTAGTTCCGTTATACCAATTCCACAGGCGAGTACCATCAGAAGAATACACTCTAACATTTGAATTAGAATAAGCATAGTAGTAACCAAGTGTGTTTTTAACTCCATTGTTTAATATCCCAACGGCATCATATGATTGGGATACCAAACCATAATTGACATATAAACCTATCCAGTTATAAGCGCTATTATTAGTAATACTAAGAAAGAAATAAGTACTGGGTACATTTAAATAAAAGGGGAGGTTGCCGCCAGATAATGTTATAGGACCATTCCATTCCAATTTTAAACCTACCTGAGTCCCAGAAGTGGTAGCACCATATGTATATGCATAATAATTGACTGAGGAGCCAGGTACAGAGTAATATGTAACATTGCCGCCAGACGGTATGGATTGCTGTAAACCGTTACAAGTCACACTTATTGTTGTGAAAACAGGATTATAAAATGTGATATTAGTCCCGGAAGTCACCGTAATGGTTTCACTACTTGAATTTGAACCACCTGGTCCAGTTACGGTAAGCTTAGCAGTGTAAGAACCAGAATTAGTATAAGTATGTGAAGGATTCTGACTTGTGGATGTACCACCGTCTCCAAAAGTCCAAGAATACGAAGTTATGCTTCCTGTTGAGGTTGAAGTGAAATTAACTGTTAACGGTGCATTTCCTGAAGTATTATCTGATGTAAAACTGGCAACAGGAGCAGCTTGAGCTTGTGTCACAGTAATAGTCTTATTGCTTGAATTTGAACCACCTGGTCCGGTAACTGTGAGCGTAACAGTGTATGTGCCAGAATTAGTAAATGTATGTGAAGGGTTCTGATTTGCTGCTGTACCTGCATCTCCAAAAGTCCATGAATATGAAGTTATAGCTCCAGTTGAAGTTGAGGTGAAATTAACAGTTAAAGGGGCATTACCTGAAGTTTTATCGGATGTAAAACCGACAACAGGAGGTTCATCCTTCTTTTCCTTCGTACAAGATGTAAATAATATGGAATGGGCGTGGTGATGAGTATTATCATAAAGCGGCTGCGCGGTCAGTCAAGTGAGCTGGGATCAACGAAGGCGAGCCCTACGCCGCGGCCATCGTCGAAAAACGCGATCGCTTCGGCTGGGCCGACGACGGCTGGGCGGCCAGCAAATTCGACGAGTAACCTCGTGGCACCGTCGGGCCCGCGTCGACAACGGCCGCGCTGGGCGAGTTTGCCGGTTGCACCAGTCGCAAGGCCCCGATGTTTTGGCAACCGCCTCATGATCCAAGTGAGAAAGAAGGCGCATAAAGGCCGCCAGGCGAAAAAAAGCTCCCTTCGGCCACATCTCCTTATCACCTTGCGATTTCCGGTTAGGCGCTTGAATAATCGGACCTCAAAAAAATCGCCGTAACACCCTGCGAGACAATCCCTTCCGCTTCGGCGCACTGAGTCGAGACGTCGCCGGCGGCCGAATTGCGTGCGCGAAGCGGCCACGCTCTCCGAGCGAGAAAAAGTCGATGGGTCTCTGCAAACCGACTCCGGGAACGGCGGCGCCGACAACGACATCGCATGTCCCCGGCCCCGCCCGGATGGGGCGGTATCGTACAGCCCGGCGTGTCAACGCCGGGAAGGGCGATCACGTCATCGCCTCCGTTTTCTTCGAGCCCTGGGAGGGCGACACCGAACCGACGATGATCGGACCGATCGCACCAGACAAAGACGCAGATCTTTTAACCACGAAAGGGTGTGCGTCCGGTAAACCACATCTTTACCAAAATTCGTGGGCGTGCGAGACTGTTCGGGGCATCGTCTTCACGCCACTCGGCGGGCGGGCGCCGGTGCCCCCGCCTCTCCGCGAACCGGGGACGAACGCGGAACGCGTCAAAAACGCGCGGCGCGCACAATTACCCCGCGCTCGTCTGGGATGGTGACGAACCCGGGGCTCAGGTGCAGGTCAGTCGTTCGGCGTCGCCGGCCTGGCGCAACTCCTGCCAGCGGTCGGGCAGCAGCTCCTCGATCCGCCGCGCCGGGTGGGTGCTGATCCGATCGAGCACGTCGCGGAGGTAAGCCTGCGGGTCGATCCCCAGGTTCTTGCACGTCGTGCACAGGCTCATCAGACACCGCCGCCGTCTGGCCTCCCTTGTCGCTCCCGGCGAACAACCAGTTTTTTCGTCCCAGCGCGACCGGTTTGAACGCTCGCTCACAGGCGCCGTTGTCCAGCTCGAGGAACCCGGCCTCCAGGGGACGCTTCAGCGCCGCCCAATGGTTCAGCGCATACTGAATCGCTTCGCCGATCGGGCTCTTGGGCAGCACCTTCGGCTGCCTCGGCTTCCAGCCAGGCGTGGAACTTGTCGAAGATCGGCCGCGATCGCTCGGCTCGCAGCTCATGCCGCAACGCGACGAACGCCTCGTACTCTGGGCCCTCTCGGTTCTTCACTTCGCGTTCGACGTCGTAGAGCAATTTGATCCATGCCAGCGCCTGATGCGACCGTGGCGGGTCGCTGGTCCGCGCCTCGTAGAACTTCCGCCGCGCGTGCATCATGCAGCCGACCTCGATGATCTCGCCCGAGTTGAACAGTCCGTCGTAGGCCGAGTAGGCGTCGGCCTGGAGATAGCCCTTGAAGTCCTTGAAGATCTCTTGCGGCCCGGCGGCACTGCGGTCCGGCGTGTAAGTATAAACCATATAGGGATGGTGGTGGTCGCCGATGGAGTCCCAGAGCCGGCCGGTCTTGATCCCCTTGCCGCTGTGGTCCTGCACTGGCACCGGTCGTGTCGTCGTTCTGGACGACCTTGGAGGCCAGGATCCTGCTCAGCATCAGCTTGACGATCGGCTCCAGCAACTCGGCGGCGACGGCCATCCAGTCGCACATCGTCGACCGGGAGAACTCGACGCCGAACCGCTTGAAGATTCCTTCCAGGCGATAGAGCGGCAAGTGATCGGCATATTTGCTGACCGCGACGTGAGCCATCAGCCCCGGGCCGGGCAAACCCTTCTCGATCGGCTCGGGAAGCCGGTCGGCGATCACGACGTTGGCCTCGCAGGCCTGGCAGGCATACTTGGGGCGGATGTGTTCGAGCACGATCAACGACGCGGGGACGTATTCGAGTTGCTCGCGGACTTCCTGGCCGATGCAGGTCCGCTCGCACGCCGCAGTCGGGGCAGACGCGTTGTTCGGGCGGGACGTCGTGCAGGACCGGCTTGCGGGGCAGGCTCGCCGGCAGCGGCTTGCGGCCGTGGCCCTTCTTCTTGGGCGCATCCGAGGTGGGCGTCGGCGCCGGGACCGGCTCCGAGCCGCGGCGGGTGTTGGAGTGGCCTGCGCCTGCGCCAGGATTTCCTGGGCGAAGAGCAAGAGCTGAGCGGGGTCGATCCGCTCGCTCTTCCTGCCGTAGCGCTGGCGGAGGAGCTGTTCGAGCTGGTGCTGGAGCTTCTCGTTGAGATGGATCTGCTGACCGAGCGTCTCCAGCAACTCGCGGATGAGCTGATGGGCCGTTTCGAGGTCGTCGGGGAGTGGGTCCGCGACGGTGATCATACCCTATACTACGTTGACGGGTGCTCGTATTGTTTGCGCAATATTCTCCGAATTTTGAAGAGGAGTTACGGGCCGGGAGTAGCGGACGCGCCGTCGGGCCGTGTTCAGGTCGATGCCGGCCAGGAGGGCGGCGAGTTCGGCGGTGGTCATCTCGACGCGATCGGCGGTGGCGGCCGGAATGCGGAAGGTTCCGCGCTCGAGTCGCTTGGCCCAGACGGCCAAACCATCGCGGTCCCAATACAGGATCTTGATGCGATCGCGACGCTTGTTGACGAAGACGAAGAGATGACCGGAGAGGGGATCGAGCGCCAGGCTGCCCGATGCCAGGGCGGCCAGGCCGTCGAAGCTCTTGCGCATGTCGGCCGGTTCTTTGGCGAGGTAAACGCGGACCGCGGCGCTCAGTCCGAACATGGGCGTTCCTCCACGACGGCGATGAGACGGCGGAGGGTCTGGGGGTCGAATCCGGGGGCGACGGCGATCCGGCGTCCATTGGAAAGGATGAGTTCGAGGTGAGGTTGAGAGGCCGTGGTCGAGAGGATGGGATCGGGAAGGATGGTGACGGGGAGGAAGTGATGATCGGGACTGGCGGAAGAACGGACGTCGCTGGGGGCGGGTTTGGGCGAATGGGCTTGTAGAGGTGATTTCGAAAGGAAGGGAGCGAGATGTTGCGCTGCCGGCAAAAGTCGGCTTGCGTCAGGCCGCTGCGGCGGAAATCGTTGAGGAGGGCGTTCCAGCGTGAGATAACGATGTGGGTTTGCGACACGGCGTGATCTCCCTGACGGGACCACCGGCCCCGACGGGATCATCATCGCGGGAATTCACGCCGCTTTGAAGATGCACTTCACCGGACGGACACGATCGTACGGGTATTCGATGACGGGACTTGCCGCCGAACTTCGTGGCTTGGGACAATATGAATCATAGAATGGGGTACCGGCAGAGGTCCGGGGTGAGAGAGGCAGCGTGGCGCAGGTGGCCTCGGACGCGGGATCGGCTCTGCAATTGTTCGTCGACTCGACCGTGGTTCGACCCCTTCTGCGTACCGCTGGTGTGAGGGGGATGGACCCGCGGTGTCGATGGGAAGATCAACCGTTGGCGCCGATATGCAGATCCCCTGGCGGCTTCCAGAGGGTCGGAGGGCTTTGAGCGTGGCGACTTCGGCGGGCCAAGCTAGAGCCCGTCACGTGCCGAAAGGTCGTGGGCTTGCACCGCGTCGGTGACGTTAAGGACTAATTGTCGAGCTGCGTCGAGCAACACGGCGACTTTGAAGGTGGATGGGCCGGTGTCAACTTCCGGTGAGGCGATGGGTCGGTTACAATCGATCTTGTACGCTACGGATTCGCTCGCCCGATGTTCAACGGAAGATTGTGCTCGCTTCGTGTCGACAGATTTACCCGTCAGGTCTTGCAATCGCGAGTTGGGTCCGGGCGGCTCGCCGCAGTGCAGCGGTCGTCTCTTTGCCACAGCTAGTTTCCAATTCTCATCAACCGACCTCGGATGGCATTTTTAGGGGACAAATAGTCATGAAAGCTGTCCAAGCCGGAGCTATTGAACTTCCTTCTAACCGTGTGCCTCTCTCTAAACGATTGGGGTGGCGGCTCTGTCGCCGTCGTGGCTTAACATTCCACTGGATGGTTTCATGCCTCGCCTTTGGCATGCTTCCCCAGTCGGGCGGGTCGCAGTGCACCGCGGGCCACAAGTATGCGTACGCCAGCAAGACCATGCTCTCAGTCGATGGCGTTAAGGCAGATATCAAAACATGTTACGGCAAGCTCTGCGGCGAACCAGCAGCAACCGATCAAGCATCTGCAGTTGCGTACGTTTGCCTTATAAAGAGTAATCAGTATTGGGGACAGACTGGATATGGTCGCGGGAGAGGCGGCGTTGGTACGAACAACGTTACAAGCTACCGCTATGCCGAGGTCTCGGGCAGTCAATACCTTGTTAAATACGACACATTCAATGCTCCGATAAACGGCTTCCATGGTTATAAGGCGGAACTTTCTCCTATTACAAATCGGTGGTTGTTCTCGTTTGATGGCAAACCGTGGAATCAGTTTATGGACGGCACTGCAACACCGATGGCGATACGGTGCAGTGGGCCGCCGAAATATGTAATGCGGAGGACGACATGCCTGGACGCGTTACACCCTTGTGAGTATGTTAGTTGCGAATACCGTACGAATCGTGTGTTTTACATAAATGCCGGATTCGTTAATGCGGATATGAACAGCAATAACACGATTGAATGGGGCATCGGTTGTATGAGTCATTAAGTTCTCGGTTTGGGACAACAATCCTTTGCCGTGAGCTGTCGTGCAAGCCTGCAGGCAATCTAAGTGCATGGAGTCATGCGGCCATGGTTAGTCGAGTTCGCTTAGCTTTCAGCCGGTTTCCCCTGATGATGGGCGCCCTCATAGTCTTGGGGGGCCAACAAGCTCGATTTGTCGCCGGAGAGGACGCTACAGCAGCTTTCAAGTCATCTCAGACAGTCACCGGGCTCCATGAATTCGGCGAGCCTGTACCGCCAGTACATTTCATTGTCGAAGACGATAAAACCCCTTTCATCGGATCTGGTTTGAAGGGAAAGAGCCTTTGGAGGGTCATGATCAGGAACGTGTCGCTTCGACTGCCCTCGGCGCAAAATAACGTTAGAGATCGATATCGGCGCGATTTTGAGGTGATCATCGATCCACAAACCAACGCGGTGCTTAGGGTTCGGTCCCATGGCAAGCTGAACGATCCGGACCTGCTCCCCGAGCCTCCGGCCGCAGCTGCGGAATACCAGATGCTTGGAACCGGGGAAAAGTATGTAGGATTCGTAATTCAGCCCCCGAAGGTAAGCTTGGGTGAATTTTTCTCGACTCCATTCTGAAAAATGGAATTCGAAGCCCACTCCTAGCCAAGGAAATCGATGCGGTGTGCGTGAGGCGCAACTCCGATTTCAGGGGACTGGAGACAGTCTGGGCAGTCACCCTTCGTGGAATCCCGCCTCTGCAACCTCACGGGCCGAAAGCCGACAAAGTTCCTCTCGCCTATAGGAATCATATCCGCAATATCGTGGATGCCAGCAGCGGTAAGTGTATAGAAGCAACCAATGTTCCATCACCGATACCTCGGCGCTAGCCCGAGTACTCTATGATGATTCGCGGCGACGCCCGCGACTTTACGCTCGAGCTCACCTTGATCGGCCTATATGAGCCGGCCGGGTCATCGAACTTGGCGTTTCCATGAGCCCGGACATCAAGCGTCGGAAGACCGCGGTTTGGGGAAACGGCTCGATGTGGGGGGGAAAAGGGGACGAACGAATGGCATTAAGTCAGCTTTAAACTCAAGCGGTTTATGCTCTTGAGAGAACAGGGGCCTCCGTGCACCATGGTATTTTGTGAAACTTCACCATGGGACAGGAGGCCCTGCGATGCATCGACGGATTTCTACCACCCTCAAGACCCTCAGACAAGACCTTGCTGCCGGGCTCGGCGGCGACTTCATCCTCAAGGCTTGCCGCGCGGCGGGCCACACCTGGTCTGATAGCTGCCTCTTGACTCCGGCGGCCATCATTCACTGGTTCCTCGTTCAGATCTTCCACGGCAACACCGCCTTGACCCACGTCTCGTTGTTGGCTGGCCGCGCCTTCACCGCGTCCGCCTTCTGTCAGGCACGTGCCGCACTGCCGCTGGTCGTCTATCGGGCGGTCCTCCGCGAGATGGTCAAGGGCCTGATTCCTGCCACCGAGACGGTGGGACTCTGGCGCGGCCATCGCACATTTCTGGAGGACGGCTCGGCGTTCTCCATGCCCGATACCCCAGAGCTGCAAGCCCACTTCGGCCAGCCCGGTGGACAGGCCAAAGGCTGCGGCTTCCCGATAGCCCACATCCTGGCGCTGTTCCACGCCGGCACCGGGCTCCTCCTGGAGGTCATCGCGGCGCCGCTGCGGTCTCATGACATGGCCGGCATCCTCGGAATCCTTCCTCTGCTCATGGCCGGCGACGTCTTGGTGGCTGACCGCGGCTTCTGCTCGTTTGCCCATCTGGCGCTGCTGATGGCCAAGCGGGCTCATGCGGTGTTTCGCCTGCATCAGAAGCAGATCGTCGACTTCACGCCGGGTCGTGCCCATGCCCGGCCGCGCCAGAAGGGAGTGCCCAAGGGGATGCCGCGCAGCCGCTGGGTGTCGGCCTGCGGGTTGATGGATCAAGTGGTCGAATACTTCAAGCCGGCGCAGCGTCCCAAGTGGATGAGCGAAGACGAATATAGGGTGTTGCCAGAGTCGATCATGGTGCGCGAGCTGCGGTATCGGATCACGGCGCCAGGGTTCCGGACGCGCGAGGTGACGCTGGTAACGACGCTCTTGGATGCCGCGGCGTACCCGGCTGATGCCTTGGCCGAACTCTATGGGACGAGGTGGCGGGTGGAGGAAAACTTGAAGTCGCTGAAGCACACAATGAAGATGGATGTGTTGAAGTGCAAGAAAGTGGATGGCGTGCTCAAGGAACTGACGATGTATGCCATCGCATACAACCTGGTGCGAGTGGCGATGTGCGAGGCCGGGGACCGTCAGGGGGTGATGGCGGACCGGATCAGTTTCGTGGACGCGCTGCGGTGGCTGCGGGGAGCCGAAGAGGGAGAGGAGATGCCGGAACTGGTGGTCAACCCATGGCGTCCTGGCCGGTACGAACCCCGGGTGAGGAAGCGTCGTCCCAAGCAATATCCACTGATGAGGAAACCGAGGTCTGAATTGCGCAAACTCTTGAGAGAGAAGGATTTGGCCGCATAATCGAGTTGCATAGTTACGTGTAATATCAATCCTTAGTTGATGTGATGGGGAGGGGGGTGTCGCGCGTCCAAACGACGGCTAATGTTGATACAATCATTATTTGACTAATGCGGCGGGGGAAACGGGCGATGTAATAGTTACAACTGTTTTAATGCGTATGTTTTGACAGATATAATCCATTCCGAGCAAATAGGTTGCGAAAACTTAATGCCATTCGGGACGGAACGAATTAAATCGGGATCGTCCACGTCTTGTCACTTACCCGTGATAGGCAAGGTCGGTTGTCACCCAAAAACCGCGATTCGTGGGACACGAACTCGGTCGTGGCTCTTCGGCTGTCCACCCGAACTCGAGGCTGCTCCCGGCCCGCATGGCAGAGTGGGTACAACCCAGGTGTGTTTGCGGTGGGACGGAATGGCATTCCGTCCTACGATGTGCCCCTCCCGGCCGTGGGGCTCGTCCCTGGATCACGCGACTCCATTGCAGGATCATGGCAACGTCCAGTACGTTGGTTTCGTGTGCCTGGGGATGCAGTCGCCTTCTCTTCGAGGCTCTCGATCGACTCACCATCGTGAGCGATCGCACCACAGCGGCCCCGACTCCAGGTCGACGTGGGAGCCATCGTCAATGAAAGAAGGGACGGAGCACCCACTCGCGGTTCTGGTGAGTGGGCGCGATCGATTCGAGTCTGTGCAGTCCTCGATGATCAGGGATCAGAAAGCGGATCGCTGGGACCAGTACGTCGGCGTTCGGGTCGAGCACCCCACTCACTGCGTGGCTGACGGGCGGTCGTCCGCGACATCACGATCCCCGGAATCGCCGGCCACGTCGAGACGCTCGATCTCGAGTTCACCCTCGCTGGACACATCGACGGGTTGCTCAAGGACGCGAAGACCGGCGAGCCAATGAAGAAATTCGATTTGCGGATCATGACGCCGACGAAGTCCCATGGACACGGGGCCACGTTTCACGCCTATGCCACGACCGATGATCTGGGACGGTTCCGTTCCATCAGCCTGTTCCCCGGCGAATACGACGTGGAAGTCAATTCGACGACGCTGGACTATCCGGTAATCGGCCAGGTGAAGGTCGAGCCCGGCAAGATCGCGAGCGCGACGTTTGACGCCATATCGCTCCCCAGGGTCATCGGCGGCCGCGTGGTCGACAAGGAGGGCAAGCCGCTTGACGACGTCGAGGTCACGCTTTTGAGTTCCGGAGTTCCGGGAGTTCCGGTGACACCATACATAATTCCACACCTCGAATTGTAGAGTCGCGATGTGACGCGGTGGTTATAGGTTTGGCATATCTGTTTCCGGCCCTTTCGGTTGCCGGTGCCTCACTAGCCTCACCATGACTCCGTTTTCACATCCCGCTCATCAAACCCGGCGTGCGGTTTTCCCGCACCGGGCCTTCGGACAAGGCTGTACTGATATTCTTCATCACACGTTCGCCCACGAACGATCGGCGCTGTGTCAACGTTCGTTGGAGCCGGTGTAATCCCAGCTCCTGGTACAGGTGTTCGGCATGGAATCGTTTCCTTCCATGACCCTGCACCTTGAACTTCACGCACAACCAATGGCGCACCCGATGGCGGACGTGGCTGTCCGACCAAGGGTGTAACCCAGAAAGTCAAACGGATTCGTCCGGCAGGCGGCATAATCGCGTCGTCGTCTCGTTCACTATCAAAATATCCAGACAAGTCCGCGTCCACCACCTCGGTGTGCCCCGACCTGATTAGCCGTTCCACTTGGCGAACGGCGTCCAGGGCGTCGGTCCGGGCGGTAGGCGTGTTGTTCCGGCTCCAGGTCGGCCTCGAAGATCGGCTCCAAGACCAGCACAGCAGCCATCTGCACCACGCGATCTTTTATGCAAGGAATTCCCAGCGGTCTGAGCTTGCCATCACTTTTCGGGATGAACACGCGTCGGACCGGTCGGGGACGATACGTTCCGTTCTTGAGTTCCTCCGTCAGTTCGTCCAGCCACCGATCTCGGCCGTACGTCTCGATGTCCGCAAAGCTCTGGCCGTCGACCCCCGGTGCCCCGCGATTTTTGCGGCAGCGGACGAGAGCCCACTCCAGAATGCGGCGGCCTTCCCCATATACACGCAAGGTCGGCGACCACATTGGACTTTTCGAGGCCTGCTCAACGTTCACTGGCGATTACGGCCTGTCGGCTCGCTGAGTCGCCAAAGCGACCCATCTGTCTCGAAGGCTCCGACGGTTTCGTTTCCTCCCCGCGTCGCTTCGATAGCTACCGGCTGGAGCGACCCAGTTGCCGGGTGGGATTTGCACCCACTGAAGATCTAACACCTTGCCACGGCGCACGAGTATGGTGTCCCGGGAACCTGTCCCCCGATCCATGGTGTCCGCCGATCCCGGTTCGGTCAGTGCTGGTCCCGGCGCAACTCCAGCAGCGAAAGCGCGTGGAGAATAAATCGCCGACACGGGACAAGGTAGAGTGGTATCAATCCGGTGGGAAATAACAACGAGTTGTTGACAACCGACGGGAGAAACAGTTGCTGTGGGCCCGGGGACGAGGTGAAGCCGAAGAAGAAGGCACTCAGAAAATCCGCGATTCCGAAACCGTTCACAACGAGAAGGGACGCCCGCGGAATGACCGGCTGGTTTCGATATCGAGCCAACACGGCGGCAGCCAATCCAGCGACGAGCAAGTCGCCCACACCAGCGGGATACGCAAAAATGCCGGGAATGTTTTTCCGTGACATTTCGATCAGGAATACTCCACCAATCACCCGCCAGAGTTGCACGCCGATCAACCAGTGTTGCGAGAGAGGCCGGTCCATAATCCAGGCCGGAAGACCAGCAGCAAGATCGTCGGCCCGGCCCAGCAAGCCGGAATAATCAGCCTGCCGATCGGGCCCACGGATCGTGTGATGTCCGCCAGGCAGATCCAGCTCATGATCGCTCCCCACACGAGAAATCCGGCTCCGATCAGAGCACCTTTCCTCGCCGACGCCTTGCTGGCAACATACGCGCCAAGAGCGTAGATCGGCGTAACCATCATCGCCGCCATCACGACGATGACAGTCAATGGATGTGCATTCATTATTATGTACATGTTATTCTCCTAGGCTCCAACCACTTGGCCGCCTGACGAAAATATATCAGTCGCTTGCGAAATGCAAGTGCGGAAATACAATACCCGTGTTGAGTGGCCCGAGCTACCCACGGCAATCCGGGGTGGCGGCTGACCCGGATGTGTCCGCGGACCGCATTATCCTTGGCCAGGCGCGAGCCGTGCGGACGCTTGCCGAACAGAATGAGCCGAAGGAGGGGTGATGTCAGCGAAGACTGATCGAAGATCTGTCTGCCCGGTCTCCTGCACTCTCGACCTGATCGGGGACAAGTGGACCCTTCTCGTCATTCGTGACCTGTTTAGCGGCAAGACGAAGTTCAATGACTTCATCCGATCACCCGAGCATATCGCCACGAACATTCTCACCGAGCGGCTCACACGCCTTGAGGTGCACGGTTTGGTCGAGCGACGCGTGATCGAGAGCCACGCCGGTCGTTGTGACTACGTCTTGACCGCGAAGGGTTTGACGCTGATGCCCGTGCTTCGAGCGATTGCCGATTGGGGGCTTCAACACATCGAAGGCACAGCGGCCCTTATTACGGTGTCGCCACAGCAGGGCCCCCAGCCTCAACGATAACGCAGGTTCGCGCCTGACGAAGATGAGTCGATTGCCCTACGGCATGGCCAGCGAGAGTGATTAAGGTTGGTACTCTGACCGTTGGCTTAACCGTGCCTCTGCTCCTACTTATCCCGGCCGACGATCACGGATTCACTCTCGCCAAAGGGTGCTTTGAGCAAAGACAGATCGGGTGCGGCCGCGCCGGAGCGCGCGGGCGAGCCAGACGTTCAAAGCGACGAAAGCTACCGGGCGGTCACGCGGGGACAGTGTCGCGTCACCGTTTCCTGTCCGCGGGCGAGCCCATCCGCATCGCCCGGCGCGGCGTGCACCTGCTCTGCTCGGCCCTGGATGGCCAGGTGCGCCGGCGAGCCGTCGTGGAGCAGACACTGGGACCGGTCGCCGCCGGAACCCCCGGCACCGTCGCCTTCTTGGGCAATTCGCTTGCGTGGTTTGGAAACGAACCTCCAGTCCGCTCCGACCTATCGTTGCCGCTAGATTCCCGCTTGTCGTAAGACAAATTCCGATTCGGAGTTACAATCACGTGGCCCTGGCATCACATCTCCATTTCCTTCTATCGATCCTTTTTTGCAACACGAATGCAGGTATTACAAGCCTCTGGATTGCTTAGCCTACACATTTTGACAATTGGCGGTTGACCAGCATCCATCCACCCGATTTGCACCGCACCGATCTTGCTGGACTGGGTACTTTGGAATACTATAGAACACGGATTTGTTTCTGTTTCATCTTCGAGATTCACCGACATCATGAGTAGCACCAACACCACGGCCGGTGTCTTGCGTATACATCATTAGCCCGAGAGGGGTGGAGGCAAGGTGCACTCGTTCGAATCGAGGTCTGAGATCAGTCGCGACGTACCAAAGGAATGGGGCCGCATCTCAGCTTGGAGGACTCGATGCTGGAGTGTAGTTCATCTTTGACAATTTCTCCTCTTCCCAGCGAATGCCGGATGAGTCTTCATCGTTGCGGGGAAGAGGAAGGCGCAGCGATACAAGTGGATCGAAAGTGAAAAGGCCGGGTGCGACCTGGGCGAGACAGCGATTCGCCGCTGGATTGGCGAGCATTGGAATGGATTCCTGAGGCATCGCTGGCTCGAGCATCTCCAGGGGAAGACGTTTTGGATCGAGCTCGATCAGGGGGATTTCGGTCTCCTACGAACGGCGTTCCAGGCGTCACCCTTGATCGATCCGATCATCGACCATTTCAAGCATGGTCGCGAAAACCTCGACATCATCCTGTGGGCGCTCGGGCACGGGCTGCCGATGACGGAGGTGCTGGAGATCCTGCTGGCGATTGACGTGAACAGCCGGCGAATCGAA
>CAWFKG010000005.1:0-659425 GCA_963816365.1 uncultured Bacteroidales bacterium
GCCGAACAGGCGCATCATCAGGAAGCTGAAGAGGATCGCCATCGGCAGCGTGATCGAGACGATGAAGGCCCCGCCGAGGTGGCCCATCACCACCAGGATGGCGATCGTGCAGACGATGAGCTCCTCGCGGACCGTACCGCTGACGGTCTCGATGGCCCGGTGGATGAGCGGAGTGCGGTCGTAGAACGGGACGATGCGGACGCCCTCGGGCAGGCCCGCCTGGAGGGCGGTGATCTTCTCCTTGATCTGCGCGTGACCTCCAGCGGGTTCTCGCCGTAGCGCATCAGCACCACGCCGCCGACGACCTCCTTGCCGTCCTTCTCCAGGACGCTGCGGCGAAACGCCGGCCCGACCTGGACAGCGCCGAGGTGTCTTGACGTAGATCGGCGTGCCGTTCGCGCTGGGCGACGACCGTGTCGCGGATGTCGTCGAGGTTCTCGATCCAGCCGACCGAGCGGATCAGGTACTCGGCGTTCCCCTGGTGGATCGACCCGGCCGCCGACGGCCGAGTTCGACCGGGCGACGGCGGAGTAGACCTCGCCCAGGCTGATGCCGTAGGCGCGGAGCTTGTTGGGGTCGAGGTCGATCTGGTACTCCTCGGGAGCGCCGCCGACCGAGGCGACCTCCGCCACTCCCGGCACGCTGTTGAGCTGGTAGCGGACGTACCAGTCCTGGATCGACCGCAGCTCGCTCAGGTCCCTGCCGTCGCCCTCGACGGTGTACCAGAAGATCTGGCCGACCGCCGTGGCGTCGGGGGCCAGGTAGGGCATCACGCCCGGCGGCAGGAACGTCGAGGCGATCGACAGCCGCTCCAGCACGCGCGGTGCGGGCGAAGTAGTAGTCGGTCGCCTCGTCGAAGATGATCGTGATCATCGAGAAGTTGAACTCGCTCGACGAGCGGACGACCTTGACGCCGGCCAGCCCCTGGAGGTTGACCGACAGGGGGTAGGTGATCTGGTCCTCGATCTCCTGGGGGCTGCGGCCCATCCAGTCGGTGAAGACGATGACCTGGTTCTCGGACAGGTCGGGAATGGCATCGACCGGCATGGTCATCATGGCCCGGACGCCGGCGATGCCAAGCGCCACGACGCGAGGATGACGAGATAGCGGTTGCGGATCGACCACTCGATGATCGACTCGATCATGGCCAGCCTCCGTTTCGCGCTTAATGGCGGTGTGCCGTCCCGGCTCGGGGCAGCGGTGGAGCGAGTTTTGGGCCGGGCTTGTCGGGTTGGCTTCGGGGCCGCTCTCGCGGGCTGCCGTCACCGCCGTCGGGTTGAGCCGGCTTTCGGCGTCGATCAGGAAGGCGCCGGCCGCCGCCACCTTGTCGCCCGGCGCGAGACCGTCAAGCACCGGGAAGCGGTCGCCGATCCGCGGGCCGAGCACGACCTGCCGACCCTCGAACACGCCGGGTTGGGCTCTCGACGTAGACCACCTTGCGATCACCGGTGTCGATCACCGCCGTTTCGGGTACCGAAAGGACGCCGTTGGCAGGCGGAGAGGAGCCGCCAGGTACCTGGCCGGTTCGGCCTTCAACTTGGGCGGGCAGCCCGGACAGCAGACCCAGATCTTCCTTTGCTCGACTTCGACCGAGATCGGATCGCCCATCGAGCCGAGCTTCGCCTTGGTCACCGGACAGATCTTCTGCTCCTCGGGCGTCAGGCTCGCCGTCCGGATCGATCTCCCCGGAGAGCTTGCGCGCCAGAGTCCTGGCCTGAAACAAGGGTGTGTCGGCGACCGGGGTCTTCAGGGTCACGGTCGCGTACATGCCAGGCCGAAGTTTGAGGTCGACGTTGGGCAGGTCGTAGCGGACGTTGACGGTCCGCGTGGTCGGGTTGAGCACCGGGTCGATGAACGCGACCTTCCCTCGAAAAACCTCGCCGGGGTAGGCATTCACGGTGGCCTCGACCGTTTGACCTTCCCGGACATTAGCGAACTGGTCCTCGTAAATCTGGGCCTGGACCCAGACGTGGGAGAGGTCCGCGACCTCGAACATCGCCTCACCCTCGGTCACGTACTGACCCTCAACGATGTTTTTCCGAACCACGAAGCCACAAAGGGGCGCGAGGATCGGCGCACGGTATTCGGCTTTGCCTTTCGCCAGGATTTCATCCACCTGCTCATGAGTGATTCCCCAGAGGGCAAGCTTGTCACGGGCCAGGGCGACCAGGTCGCTCTTGTTGCCCTGGAGTGACTGGCCGAGGGGAGTCTGAGCGTTCGACCGCTCGATCGAGGTACTTTGAGCGAGTAAGAGCTCGCGCGTCGCCTGATAGAGTTCCGGGCTGTAGAGTTCGGCCAGCGGATCGCCCACTTCCACAAACGTGCCAGTGAAATTGACGAAGAGTTTCTCGACCCGTGCCATCCCCTTGATCTTGGAGGAGATGCGTGCCAGTCGCCGTTCGTCGAAAGTGACATATCCGACAGTCGTCACACTCTCGCTCATCGGCGAGTAAGCGGCTTCGACGGTTCGGATGCCCGCCTGGGCGATCCGGAAGGGGGCGAGTTGGATCCGGGCCGTCACGCCTTCGGGAAGGGATTGCTTCTCTCCCTTGGGCCGCTTGGACAGGGGCATGCCGCAGATCGGACAGTTGCCCGGCTCATTCTGCACGACGCTGGGATGCATCGGGCAATAGAACTCAACGCCAGCGGACACGGCGGCATGTTCCGCCGCGGGCCGGTTCCACTTCTCGTAATAGTTCCAGATCGTATCCCAGAAGCCAAAGACCAGGCCCGTCGCGGCCATCAAGGCGATGAATCGCAGCCGCAATTCAACCACCTTGACCACCATGCGGAACTTCTGCCACCGCGTCAGTGGTCGTTCTTCGCCCGGGACGGGATCGGGGGTGATAGTTTCGAAGTGTTCGCTATGAGAATGGTCCTGCGAGGACATGATCGTTCGCTCCCGTGACCGCCGCGAGTTGATGCACTCGAAGCGGGTTCATCCGCCGACAAGAGATTGGGTACGTGGGATGGGCTTGGGGGCGCCAGAATGACAACCCGGTGCGAACCGAGTGCGTTGAACGCCCGGCGGAGCTGAGGCACGATGGCCTCGGAGGGTGCGATTCAGATCAGAAGGCGCGCATTGCTGAGATAGAGAGGTAAGTCGGGCAGGCTGCCTGTTGTGAGGCTCACTCGGACAGGCGCGACAGTGGGACGGGCGATCTCAGGAAGTGCCGTGTCGTGAACTGCCTCGGTCGGACGCTGCTCGGTCGGACGCGACTGGGGCTTGGTACTTGCAGCGGTGGGATCGGCGGGACGACATTCACAGTGAGGGACTTCCGGCAGAGAGAGGATCAACCCCGATCCAGCCGGTTCGTCCGACTGAAGCGAATTCTCGAGACCGGGTGAAAAACGATCAGGGCCGCAGCAACAACAGTCGGAGGAGAGCTGCATGGCACAGGACGCAGGTGCGGCAAGCTCCGCCCTGTTTGCCGAGCAGGCCGAAGCCTCGGTCGCAGATAAGACCATTCCCAGGCATGCCACAAGGGCAAGCAGGAGAGTGCCAAGTATGCAACGGGTAGGAAACATAGCCAGACCAGAATTGGGGAAGGTTTCTTCCACCTGCTATACGTTAATTCTAGCGCGATTGATCCATGTTGCAAGTGCAAAATCGAAATTTGGATCGTCCTGTCCGAGTTTGCTCACAACGCTCTCATTGGAGAATCATCGGCGGAAAGAGCCGGCTGGATTCGGAATAAACCCGACGTGAACGGCGGACCCTCCAGAAACCTGCGATCCCCCCGATAGCTAAAACCCGCACAACGACCACATCTCACCAAAGTCGACGCTGACTTCCTGCCGATCATGGTTTCGGGCTCATTGGAATCGGCGCTGCCGGATCGCGCTGCTGGTACGCGCGGAGCTGCTTTTTTGTGCCCAAGATGAGGCCGGCGATGACCCGACGATGGCCCTTGCTCTTGACCGCCACCTTCCTGCTCGGGGTCTTGGGCTGCGTCAATCTGCGCCAGGATCCGGTCCCGAGGACGCCCCTGGCTCCGGAGGCGAAACGCGACTCGAGCGTGACCCCCGCGACGTATGAGGCGATGGAAAAGGTTGCGCCCGCGCAAACCCCAAGCGCGGTCTCGAGCGAGGCCGCCCTGGTAGCTACCGACCTCGGCGGGCCGCAGCCCCTGGACGTTCTGGTTCGCCATGCACTCGAAGAGAACCGCACCGTGCGAGCGGCACAGTTCAACGTTCTGGCCCTCAAGCACCGCATCCCCCAGGTCACCGCTCTGGACGACCCGATCGTCTCGAACACGATCTTCCCCATTCCGTCGGCGGCCCCTCAGTATTCGCTCATGGGTTACATGCCGTATGGCACCTTGCTGGCCCAGCAGTTTCCCTGGTGCGGGACGCTGAGATTGCGGGGGCAAGCCGCCGAGGACGACGTGAAGATCGCCCTCTTCGAGCTGGCCGCGGCCCAGCTCGACGTTGTTGCCAATGTCAAGCGTGCCTACTACGACTTACACTTTAATGAGATTGCCGAGGCACTTCTCAAAAAGAATCGCGCGCTTGCCGAAGACTTTCTCAAGGTCGCCCGCGAGCGCTACCGCGGGGCCACGGCCACGCAGGTCGACGTGCTCCGCGCCGAGGTAGCCATCAGCGACATCAACCGCGAACTAGAGAACACCAGTCAGGCGGTCAACGAGGCAAGAGCGGAGCTGGCTCGATTGCTCCACATCAGTCCTGAGACCCCGCTGAAGACCATGCCCGACCTGTCGGTCGGATCCGTTCCCCAGGAGGTCGAGCGGCTCTATCAACTGGTCTGCGCCAGCCGCCCCGAGCTCCAGGGACGGCTCGCTGCCATCGGCCGCGACGAGAAGGCCATCGAGCTGGCGCGAAAAAGGTATTACCCCAACCTTACCGTGGGGCTGGTCTATCAAGACATGGAAAAGACCAACGCCGAGACTCCCAAGACCGCCTCGGGACAGCCCAACGTCGGTCTGTTCGTCGGCTTCAATCTGCCCATCTACCACAAGAAGCTCGCCGCGGGAGTTCTGGAAGCCCAAGCCCGTGCGGCCGCTGATGGCCAGCTCTTCGAGGCAGAGCGAGACCAGGCCCATCGCGATATCAAGGATTTCTTCGTGCAAGCCAGGGTCCAGCAGAACGTGCTCTCGCTCTTGCGGCGGAACAATCTACCGGCTGCCAAGCAAGTTCTCGAACTCACGGCCGGCGATTACACGGCCGGCAATGCCGGCGTGGATTTCCTGAGCCTGCTCAGCGCCTGGCGCGAGCTGCTCCAGGTGGAGATTCAGATCGCCCAGATCGAGGCCGAGCTGGGCAAGACGCTGGCCTCGCTCGAGCGAGCGGTCGGGACGCAGCTCAACGAGCATCCCCCCGACCCGTCTTCACTGGCCGCTCCCGCCGGGTCTGGTGGCATTGATCGTCCCTCCGTTCCGGTCCCGCCGCCCTCTGCCAGTCCATTCCAAGCCGAAGGACGATCTCAGGTGGAGCACTTGCCATGAAAAGCTCCAGGCTTTGCCGGGTTGTCCCGTGGCTTGGTTCGATCGGGCTCATGGCCTTGTGGGCCGGCCCCGCTCAGGCTCAGTACGTCGGTTCCTACGGTCCGAGCCCGAGTTCGGCTCGGATGTCGAGCTCCAGTTTCTCGGGTGCCGGCTCGTATTTTGGCGGAAGTTCCACCTACGTACCTTTCGGCGGTGCCATGGGTGGATTCGTCCCGTATAGCTCCGGTCCTGGAGGCGGTCTGGGAGTGCAACCAGGGATGCGTGATCCTGGTCTTCAATTGCAACCTGGCGGGATGCGGATGCTGGGGTCAACGTCGAGCCTTGGCCTGATCGGGAGCACGACCACGCCACTGGCCCCGCTCGGGATCATGAATCCGGGCGGAATGGGGAGGGCAGGGATGTCTGGTACCTTGATCCGACGCACGCCATCGGGCGGCGGGATGGATCGAATGAGACGTGCCCCGGTGGGGAGTTATCCTTTCCGGATCCCGCCCAGCTTGCTCGGCCCCGGCACCCCCTCGCCGGCCATGTCGATGTAAGGCCAACGGCTCCGAGCACGTCGATGTACGACACGAGAGCGTTTTTCCGCGACCGCCTCGGCCGCAACGACGCTTCTTATCTTGGCGATGCGCAGAAGCGGCAAATCGCCGCCTCGCCGACCGCGCCGGCCAGCCCCGAGAGAACCCCGACCTCGGTCGACGGCCAAGGGGTCGTTGAACGAGGACGGCTGCCACCGCAGCCTGGATCCGAAGCAGCCTGAATCTCAGGCTCCGTTGCCTGTTCCGTTCGATGAGGTTTGCGAAGGGATCGACTTGGGGGCAAAGCCGAGAATGACGCGACAGGGGGCGTTCTCGAGCACGTAGCGCGTGTTGGAGGCAAAGACCGATGTATCCCCGCGCCGGTAGACCCCGCGCAGGCTCATGAAGATGGCGTCGAACTTGCCTTCGACGGCCTCTCGAACGATCTCCGGGCCGGCCTGGCCCCGGGCAACCTTGTAGTTGACGATCCGGCCGAGCTCGCGAGCGCGCTCCACGCCGCGCTCGATCACCTCGTTGGCCTCGGTGATGGGATCGGCCGGGCCCTCGCCGTCAGGATCCTCCAGGGCGACGTCGATCAGGGTCACCTGGATCGCGGGATCGAGAAAGCTCATGACGGTATCGAGAAAGTCGGCCGAGAGCGGGCTGCCGTCGTAGGCCAGAAGCAGCCGCTCGACGCCGTGCCAGCTCTTGCGCAAGTCGGCCAGCAGCCCTGCCGACTCGGCTCGCCGCCGCCCCAGGCTTGGGGATCTGACTGCCGCCGGCGATGTCCAGCCGCATGTCGCGATCCTTGCCCAGCACGCGGATCGAGAGCGGTTCGGGCTTGGCGCCGCAGACGTTCAACCAGTAGAGAGCGACCGCGTCGAGCTGGTCCTCGGGCCGGTACTTGTTCGACGGCCCCATGATCAGCTCCTGGGCCCCGATCGTCTTGGCCGTCTGCGTCATCGCGTAGAAGGGTTCGTTGGTCGGCACGATCACCGGCCGGACGGGCTTGCCCGCGTGCTCCGCCAGGCTCACGACGGCCGTCAGCAAGTGCCGATCCTCATCGCTGATCGTGGGCTCGTAATCGGCGCTGGCGGGCGGTAGCACCGTGGCCGTCATGACCACGACCTCGGTCGTCTCCGGATCGGTCTCGTTCAGGCACTTCTCGAGCATGCCCAGGTTATACGGAGAGCGGATCGCCACCAGCTTGCGAAAGGGCTTGGTCAGGTCTCAGCCCCTGGGGCGTGAGGTGCTCGGAAAATGCCTGGTTGAACTGCTCGAGGTGTTCGTGGTGCTCGCTCGAGCCCAGCCGCCGGTGATGGGCCCGCTCGCTCAGGAAAAAGATCGTGAACAGGATGAAGGTGAACAGCGAGCCGGCGATGGTCGCCACCTCCTTGGTCAGCAAGTTGGCCAGCGCGGCACCGGCCAGGACGAGGAAGATCAGGCTGATGCCCACCGGAACGTCGTACTTGCCGAACCGGAAGTTGAGGGGAACTTCGTACTCGCGGTGGCTGGGCTGCTTGAACCGGAGGACCAGCATCGACAGGGCCTTGAACACGAAGCTCCAGACCACGCCAAACGCGTAGGCTTCGCCCAGCGTCAAGACATTGCCCCGGCTGGCGACGATCGTGACGATCTGGAGACCGGCAACCGTGTTGATCAGGCGGTAGGTCGTCCCGTACCTGGGGTGCGGTTTGAGGTACCAGTCCGGCAGCACTCCGTCCTCGGAGACGCGATTGAGCACGCCATTGGAGCCGACGATCGCCGTGTTGACGGCTCCCGAGAGAATCAGGAAGCCCACGAAGACCACCACCGCGTTGAACGCGAGCAAGGCCCACCGCGGTCCGATCACGTTCATCGCCAGGCCGCCCATGAGGTTGCCGGAGTATTTCGTGATTCGCATTTCCTCGGGAATCAGCATCACGGCGAAGAAGCTGATCAGTGAAGTAAACAGCAAGCTGTAGATGAAGACCACGAACGCCGCACGCTTGAAATTCTTCAGCTTGGGGCTTTCCACCTCGCGATACACCTGCGCCAGCGTCTCTTCACCGCTCATGGCCAGCACCGAGTGGCCAAACGCGATCAGCAGCCCGCAGACGCCAAGCAGGCTGAACCAGTTGCCGGTCATCGGTGCCGACCTCAGCTCTGCACCGATCTTCGTCCGGCCGAGGAAGCCGAGCGGATCGACCTGCCTACCCAGGGGGTCGAGCATCGGCTCGTGTGTATGGGGTCGACCTTGCGGTCGAAGTTTGGGGCGATCGGCGGCGCCTTGATCTTGTCGGGATGAACCGCCAGGGTGGTCGCAGCACCAGAGGATCATGATGACCCCCATCACCGTGGTGGCCCCCATGATCCGCAGCGCCTGGTCGCTCGATTCGTGGATGCCCTTGAGATTGACCCGCCAGAAGTAGACCGTGATCGCGACCGCGACCCCCGCCGCAATCAGGTTCTGGTTCGAAGCCAGCAAACTCTCGGGGCCAAGATGGAAGAAATCGACCAGCCAGCCAACGATGTACTGGCCAGCCGAAACGCCGCTGGTTGGCCCCGTCAGGATGTAATCGAAGAGGAGTGCGGAAACGGACAGCTTGGCCAGCGTCCCTCCCATGGCCTCCTTCACCACCCGGTAGACACCGCCGCGGACGAACATGGCGCAGCTCTCGATGTAGATGCTCCGCACGCCATAGCTGAAGATCATCACAGCGAGGATGAACCAGGGCGCTGCCGCTCCGATCTGCGATTCGACAATGCCGCCGATGTAATAGGCCGTGCTCGCCAGGTCGCAGAGCACGATGGCCGCCGTGCGCCAGAACGAGATGAAGGTGAACATCACGCTGGTGACGACCAGTACCTGGCTGGTCGATGGACCACGGCGGCGTGGTCGCTCGGGAGCACTCTCTTCGGAAGGCATGGCAGGTGGGGTCCCAGGGGAAGTCAGCGGTCGTGGCAAGTCATCCGCCGCACGAGCATCCGCCGGCTCATCTCATGACGTCCACGGGGGATCGAACAACGAAGCCCGGTTTCCTGATGGAATAAGAGAATGATTACACGGCTTCGCCGGGACACCGTCAAGAGGATCGTCCGACCGACCGCATGACCGCATGCTCCTCCGCTCTGCGCGATCGCCCGTGCGTCGCAACAAACCATGCCGGGCCCTGATCGAGGAGGGGACCTGTTTCGGCGGCGATGGGTTTCCGACGCTCGAGTCGAACGGTCGAACCAAGGATTTTATCATATCGCGCCAGAGACATATCGGCCACTCGAAAGGCCTGCGCGGAGGATATGGCCACGGCCTTGGGTCGACTCGAAAAACTTCGAGTGGCTTGACGACCGAGTTTGTCCTGGTACGATTGGGCGCGACATGGGTGCCGATCTGGAAACGAGATCCAGATCCGAAGAAGAGGGAAAACGGTGCAAATCCGTTGCGGTCCCGCCGCTGTAACCGGGGACGAACGCCACATCGGCCACTGCGGGCACTGAAACCCGTGGGAAGGCGTGGCTTGTAGGTTGATCCGGGAGCCAGAAGACCTGCCCATTGTCGGTTCGCGAAGGGTCCTCCCCGGTCGAGGTGTGGACGCGATGATGAAGCCACGGCAAGTGGAATATGGTCGCCTTGATTGCACGTCGCTCTTCGCCTTTCGCGCGAGCCGATTGATTGATCGGCAGCTCACGCGCACACTCCGCGCCGACGACTCTTCGCTTTCCCGCTGTGCTTCGCACAGACTCCGGACAACGAGGAGATTGTCATGGTCGCTTCCCGCTTCGTCGGTTGTTTCCGCGCGCGATTCGCGCCCAGACGCGGCTTCACACTGATCGAGCTCTTGGTTGTCATTGCGATTATCGCGATACTCATCGCGTTGCTCTTGCCGGCCGTGCAATCGGCACGAGAGGCGGCACGACGTTTCCAGTGCGCGAACAATCTCAAGCAGATCGTTCTGGCACTGCACAACTACGAAAGCGCCAACGGCTCGTTCCCGATGGGCTTTTGTTGGCAATCGTATAACGACGGCAACGGCTATACGGATGCGGCCGGCGTGCTGGTCCGGCTGACGCAATTCATCGAACAGAGCGCAATCTACAACGCGATGAACTTCTCGATCCCGATCTATTACAACGCCAACACGACCGTCTGCGGCACGGGGCTGAGCGTCCTCTGGTGCCCCAGCGACGGCTCGATCGTCAACCTTCGCTACACGTTTCCAGCTCCCGCGACATACGACAACGGCCCCTTGCCCATGACCTATAGCAGCTATGCGGGCAGCCTGGGCACCTGGACCTACTTCCCGATGACAGGCACCGGCGCCGACCAGACTCAGCTCGGTCTGATGAACGGCATGTTCCAGTACATCGGCATGGTGCCGGGAGTCAACCCGTTCACCATCGTCGGGACCTCCTATACCAACTCCGGCAGCGTCTCGCCTGTGAAGATCGCGTCCATAACCGACGGCCTGTCCAACACGATCGCTTTCAGCGAGCACGTTCACGGATTGCCGCACACGACAGACTTCTACTCGTGGAACTGGTGGGTCTCGGGCATCTATGGCGACACGCTGTTCACCTCCTTCTACCCAATCAATCCGCAATCGAAAGTTGGGGTGGCTTCCACTGTCATCAACTTTATGGCTACACCTACCAGGTCCGATGACATCGTGTTGTCGGCCTCGAGCTACCATCCTGGCGGCGCCAACTTCGCGTTCGCGGATGGCTCGGTCCATTTCATCAAGGAAACGATCCAGTCGTGGCAACTAATCGCAAACGGCTCGACCCTCGTTCCGGCCGGCTTCACGATCAACGCGACCGGCCAGTTCATCCCAAGCGGGCCGAACGCCCAGCTCGGGGTCTACCAAAAGCTCTCGACACGCAATGGCAATGAGGTGGTGAGCTCCGACTCCTATTAAACTTGACAGTCGGGCAAGACGCCTCATGATCATTTTCTGGCTCGCGAGGAGATCGAGGTTTTGAATCCGCCGATTCGTTGAGGTGGGCTCTTCAATCGGCAGATCGTGGAGCAATCCGATGAATCATCTGCATGAAATGCTGGTCGAGGATGAGATTCTGTTGTGCGGGCTCGTGACCGTTCTGGGTTTTCTCGCCGGGGCAGCCGCGCACCTTGCCCGGACAGCTTGGCGTCATTGGGTTCTCAAGTCGCGTTGATCGCGAGTGATTGATCAGTTCCAAGAAGAGGAGGTTTTTCATGGCATTGCTTTTCGCACACCATCTTGCGCCGGAGCACCTGCCGGTCTTGGCCATGCTGTTCGTCGCCGGCTTCGCGTTGGGCTGGCAGAGCGCCGGCCGGCTCCCCTGGCTGTGGGCAAACCGACTCTCATGACGACGCTCGAGCGGCACCGGACTGTTCGACCGGATGGAAAGCCGGTTTATCTGGTCCCGAAGAAGGGGCACTTGCTCGTCTGCGCCAAGGGGTGTTGCTGTGGGCGGACGGACCGCGGTAATCCGGCCGTGCCGGTCGAGTTTTACAAGGAGGAGTACGCGCGGCGAGGGATTCGCAAGCACGTGCAACTGACGATGAGCGGCTGCATCGGCCCCTGTCCGATGCTCAACGTCGTGCAAGTCGTCTTCGACGGCCGGCCGGTCTGGTTCCAGTCGATCAACACCAAGGACCAAGTCATCGAGATTTACGACTACATTGACGGCATGCTCGCGGCCGACGCGTACTTGCCTCCGCCGCCACAACTCTCCAGCTTCGTGTTCAACTATTATCGGTGGAACCATACCAACGAAATGAGCGGTCTGCCGGCGGCGCTTGCGAGCATGAGAGTGAACGACTCGGAGGGGGGCATCCTCTTCCTGACACACGCCGATACCGATCTCCAGTGCCTCGATCGAGCCGCTCGTGATCTGCCGGAGGGGTTCCCAGCCGTTTGTGCGCTCTCCTTGAATGGCATCGCCGACCTCGAGCAGGTGGGCATGTCGCAGAGCACCGGAGGGTGCAGTGCTCGGATCGTCGTGGCGCGACTCTTGGGGAGCGTCGCCGGGGTAGTGGGCTTCAGCCGGTTGGCGGAAGCGGCCGGGGAAAGCCCTCGCCACTTGATCGTCGTCAGCGGAACGGAGGGTCTCGATCCCGAGTCGCTCTCGGTATCAAACGTCTCTCCGGCGGTCGTCCAGGACGTGGCAACCTACTTGGCGCCGGTGGACACGTCAACTTCGGCCAATGCCTCCGGTTCCTGGCCGACCATTTTTTCATGACCGGCTTCGGCTACGATCCGCCGGCCGAACTGCCCGAACACGGCATCTATCACCCAGATTTCTCTCGCCTTCTGACTTCGGACGAATGGCGGGCGCGGCGCGATTCCGAGAAAGCGGTCGTGGGGCTCGTTTTCTACCGGGCTCATTGGATGAGCGGCAACCTGGCGTTCGTCGATGCGATGATCCGCGAGATCGAGCGCCGGGGGGCGAGCGCGCTCGCGGTCTTCACACCGTCCCTGAAACGAAACTCGGCACAATGCCATCCGTCGGCCCCCGATCGTGGCTGGCCGGCGGCTTTCGACTTGCTGGTCGAGCCCGGCACTGGCAACCCGCTTTGCGACGCCCTGATCACGACGATCTCCTTCGCGATCGGCGGCCAGGACACCGGAGCGACGGCCCAGGGGCCGGGCTCGGCCCTGTCGGTTCTGGACGTGCCTGTGTTGCAGGCGATTCCCTCAGGCCAGGCGCGCTGGCAGTGGGAAGTGAGCAGCCGCGGCTTGAACCCGCTCGATACGGCCATGAACGTCGCCTTGCCCGAGTTCGACGGCCGGATCATCACGACGCCCGTTTCGTTCAAGGAACGGGCGCGGCAGGAGCAAGGAGGGTCGTCGTTCGAGGTGATGCACTATGCTCCGGTCGGGGACCGGGTCGCTCGCGTCGCCGGCTTGGCTTTGCGACTCGCCCGACTCCGCCGCCTGCCCAATCACGATAAGCGCATCGCCTTCGTCTTGACGAACTCCGCCGGCAAGGCCGGCCGAATCGGGAACGCCGTCGGGCTGGACGCGCCGGCCTCTCTGATCGGCGTGCTGGAGGCGATGCGGCGTCATGGCTACAAAGTGACCGATCTGCCGGCCGACGGCGATTCTTTGATCCACGCCCTGATCGCCCGCTGTTCTTACGACGAGAACTACTTGACCGCCGACCAATTGGCTAATGCAACGGGGCGAGTGCCCATCGAGGCGTATGCGGCCTGGTTCGACGAGCTGCCCGAAGTGCAACAAGAGCGAATGCTTCGCCAGTGGGGGCCTCCGCCGGGAGAAGCCTACGTGCACGACGGGGCCATCGCGCTGGCGGGCTTGGAGCTCGGAAACGTGTTGGTCGCGCTCCAGCCGCTGCGCGGGTATGGGATGGACCCCGACGCGATCTACCACCGCCCCGATCTGCCGCCGCCCCACAATTACTACGCGTTCTACGGGTGGCTGCGCGACGGGTGGCGGGCCGACGCGATCGTTCATTTCGGCAAGCACGGCACGCTCGAGTGGCTGCCCGGCAAGGGAGTGGGGCTCTCGGCCGAATGTTTTCCTGACAGCATGCTCGCGGACATGCCGCTTTGTTATCCGTTTATCATCAACGATCCCGGCGAGGGTGCGCAGGCCAAGCGCCGGGCTCACGCCGTGGTGATCGACCACCTCGTCCCCCCCATGACGACGGCCGATGCTTATGGCCCGCTGGCCGAGCTGACCCAATTGGTCGACGAGTACTATCAGGTCGAACGGCTGGACCCCTCGAAGCTGCCGATCCTGCAGCAGCAGATCTGGGAGCTGATTCGCGATGCCCATCTCGACGAGGACCTGAAGCAGGTGATGACGCGCGGCCACGGGCATACCCACGAATGGGACGAAGGGGCCACTGCGGACGGCACGCCGCTTGCTCTGGCGTCCATGCAGGGAAACGAGGTCGCTCACGTCCTCGGGGAGCTCGACGCCTATTTGTGTGAGTTGACAGGAGCCCAGATCCGCGACGGCCTCCACATCCTGGGCCGGCCACCGGGCGGCGAACAGCTCCTGGGTCTTTTGCAGGCGATCACCCGCGTGCCAAACCTGGAGGCGCCGAGTCTGCGCGAGCGTGGCCTCGTTGTTCGAGCTCGATTTGGGCTCCCTGCTCGACAACCTGGTGCGCGGTTTCCCGTCGAGCCCGGCGAGCTGGCCCGACTCGCGGGCCGCCCGATCGCGACGGGAGGCGACGCGCTTGAGGCTGTCGATGAGCTCTGCCATCATCTCCTCGCTCTGTTACAACAGCATTTGTTTGACGTTGGATCAATTCCCGTCGTCCTGACCGAGACTTTTCCGCGCTGGGACCGTCTGCGCCTTGATCGAGAAGACGCGGTCGCCGCGATCGGTCACGTGCTCGAGTTTGTCTGCAAGCATTTGACACCCGCCTTGGCGCGGACCACCGACGAGACGGCACACCTGTTACGCGCCTTGGACGGCCGTCACGTACCGGCGGGACCGAGCGGGGCACCAACGCGCGGCATGGCGCACATCCTGCCGACCGGGCGTAATTTCTACACGGTCGATCCCCGCGCGCTCCCGTCGATGGCCGCATGGCGGGTCGGGCAGGAGCTGGCCCGCGAAGTGTTGGAGCGCCACATCGCCGAAACCGGATCGTTTCCGGAAACGGTGGGCATCAGCGTCTGGGGCACGAGCGCCATGCGGACCCACGGGGATGATGTAGCCCAAGTGCTGGCGTTCTTGGGCGTTCGGCCGTGCTGGCAGAAAGAAAGCCGGCGGGTCGCCGGCATCGAGGTGGTCCCACTCGAGCAGCTTGGCCGGCCGCGGGTCGATGTCGTCGTGCGCATCAGCGGTTTCTTCCGCGACGCCTTTCCCCACCTGATCGCACTCTTGGACGAGGCCGCCAGGCTGGTCATGCAACTGGACGAGCCGCCCGGCCAGAATTTCCCGCGCAAGCATTTCCTGGCGGACGTGGAAGCGGCCGCAAGCCCCGAGACCTGTGCGTTCGACCTCGAGAGGAAGGCTGCGTACCGCATCTTCGGTTCCAAGCCGGAGAGCTACGGTGCGGGGATCCTGCCGCTGATCGACCAGCAAAACTGGGATGGCCCCGCCGACCTGGCGGAAGCGTACGTTAACTGGGGCGGCTATGCGTACACGGCCGACGAGCAGGGCATCGACGCCCGCGACCTGTTTCGAAGGCGGCTCGTCGGTGTGCAGGTCGCGCTGCACAACCAGGACAACCGCGAGCATGACATCTTCGACAGCGACGATTACCTGCAGTTCCACGGTGGCATGATCGCCACCATCCGCGCCCTGACGGGCCGCAAGCCGAAGCATTATTTCGGCGACACTCACGACCCGTCGCGCCCCGCCGTCCGCGACCTCAAGGAGGAGGTGCTGCGGGTTTTCCGCACGCGCGTCATCAACCCCAAGTGGATCGAGAGCATAGGGCGCCACGGCTACAAGGGAGGGTTGGAATTGAGCGCGACGGTCGATTACCTGTTCGGCTTCGACGCCACCGCCGGCGTCGTCGACGACTGGATGTACGAGCAAGTCGCTCAGACGTATGCGCTCGATCCGCGCATGCAAGAATTCTTTGAGAAGAGCAATCCGTGGGCGCTGCACGCGATCGCCGAGCGGTTGCTGGAAGCCGAGCATCGCGGAATGTGGTTGGAGCCAGACCCAGCCACGATCGAGGCGCTCTGTCAAGCCCTGGTCGACAGTGAAACCATGTTGGAGGCGCGGGCCGAAACTCGAGCCCAGGAGGCGCGTGTTTAACATGGACCTCTATGAGGCAATCTACAGTCGCAGAGATGTGCGGCACTTTCGCTCCGATCCAGTCCCGGACTCGGTCCTGATCCGAGTGCTCGATGCCGCCCATCACGCCGGCTCGGTTGGTTTCATGCAGCCGTGGAACTTCGTCGTCGTCCGTGCTCCAGAGCTGAAGAAGCGCGTCTTCGACTCATTCGCGCAGGAAAACGCGCGAGCCGCCGAGAACTATACCGGCGATCGGCGGTCGTTATACGATTCGTTCAAGCTGGCCGGAATCATGGAAGCTCCGGTGAACCTCGCGGTCACCTGCGACCGCAGCCGAAGGGGGCCCGCCGTTCTGGGGCGCGGCACCATGCCCGAAACCGACCTCTTCAGCACCTGCTGCGCGATCCAGAACCTCTGGCTGGCAGCGCGGGCGGAGGGAATCGGCGTGGGGTGGGTCAGCATTCTCGACCCCGAGACGGTCAAGCGACTGCTCGAGATTCCGCCGGCCATCGTGCTCGTCGCCTACCTCTGCTTGGGATATCCCATTCAATTTGAGGAAAGGCCCATGCTCGAGCAAGCCGGATGGGAATCCCGCACGCCACTCGACCAGGTGGTTTTCGCGGAGCGGTGGAATCACAGGTGGAGCGCCCTCTCACCCGAATAGGTCAAGTCAGGCCCTGTCCAATGCGTTACCCTTTTTCAGCCCTCGTCGGCCAAGACCAATTGAAGTTGGCATTGTTGCTCAATGCCGTCGATCCGGAGATCGGCGGCGTGCTCGTCTCCGGCGAGAAGGGGACGGCCAAGAGCACAGCGGCCCGAGCGCTCGTCGATCTGCTCCCCGCGATTCATGTTCGCGAGGGCTGCCCTGTCAACTCGGCGCCCGATGACCCGATACCGGAATGGCTGCTTTCGACTTCCGAGCCGGATCGGACGACGGGCGCGAGATCGAGCGGCCCGTGCCGTTTGTGGAGCTGCCGCTCGGGGCGACCGAAGATCGGGTAGTCGGCACGCTCGACTTCGAGCGAGCCCTCCGCGAAGGCCGGCGAGCCTTTCGGCCAGGTTTGCTCGCGGCGGCCAACCGGGGAATCCTCTATGTGGACGAGGTCAACCTGCTGGCGGACCATCTGGTCGACGTGCTTCTGGATGCCGCCGCCTCCGGGATCAATGTCGTACAGCGCGAGGGAGTCGAGGTCATTCACCCCGCCCGCTTCCTCCTGATCGGGACCATGAACCCTGAAGAAGGGCTTTTGCGGCCGCAGCTCCTCGACCGGTTCGGTCTGATGGTCGAAGTGGTCGGCCCTCGCGATCCGGAGCTTCGTATCGAAGTGGTCCGGAGGCGAGTTGCATTCGACGCCAACCCAGTGGGGTTCGTCGATGCCTGGAGCTCGGAACAGCAGGCCTTGCGCGAGCGGATCGCGGCGGCACGACAGCAGCTTTCCGACGTGGTTGTCCACGACGAGATGCTGCAGATAATCAGCCAGATTTGTTGTCAGGCTGGCACTCAGGGGATGCGGGCCGACGTCACCTTGTACAAGTCGGCCCGCGCTCTGGCGGCCTGGGAGGGAAACCCGAGCGTCGCCGCAGACGACGTGCACCGAGCGTCGGAATTGGTGCTCCCACATCGCCGCCGGCCAAGCGACTCTTCTCGATCGCGGAGAGAAAATCTCGGGCCGAGCCCTTTGGGGAGGGCCAGGGACGAGGGAGATGCGGCAGGCGAGCCCCGATCCCACGGCGCGAGGTTTGAGCCGAACGCTTCGAGCCCCGAGAAGGATCGAGCGGAATCTGGTGACGAGACCGGGCCTGAAGCGCCTTCGGGTCGAGTGGCCGCGAACACGATCTTCCGCGCCGCGGCGTCCGGAGCGGTGCTGCCGATTCGAATCGCGGCGGCTCAGGCCGAGGAAAAGCGGCGGCCCGGCCGCCGCAACCGATCGGCCCAGAAAGAACGGGGGCGCTATGTTCGGGCCGTTCCTGACCCCAATCCGCCCGAGCTCGCTGTCGATGCGACGCTCCGTTCTGCCGCGGCCCGTGGTCTCGACCCGGAGGGACGAATCGACATTCAGCGGTCCGATTGGCATCGCAAAGAGCGGTCGGGCCGTGCGGACTCCTTGATCTTATTTGTCGTCGACGCATCGGGGTCGATGGCTGCCCGGCACCGGATGGAAGCCGTCAAGGGGGCGGTGCTCGGCTTGCTTGCCGATGCATATCGACAGCGCGATCGGGTCGGCGTGATCGCATTTCGTGGTACGCGGGCCGAGCTGCTCCTGCCGCCGACTGGCAGCATCGAGCCGGCCGAGCGCGCCCTGCACACATTGCCAACGGGAGGTCGCACGCCTCTGGCACACGCACTTGTGCTCACGTCCGAGACTGTCCTTCGCGCCCGACGGGCAGACCCGAAGCTGCTGGTCCTGGTGATTCTCCTGACCGACGGCCGGGCGAACGTCGCACTGCCCGATACCGATCAAGATCCCTGGAGCCAGTCCCTGAGCGCTGCGCGTCAACTGGCCGAGGTCGACGTGCCGGCGCTGGTGCTGGACACCGATTCGGGTTTCATCCGTCTCGGCAGGGCGCGGGAGCTGGCGCGGGTACTCGGGTCGGAATATCTGCCACTGGAAGACCTGACCGCCGATTCGCTGACACTTGTGATCCAAGAGCGCCGGCGATCCGCGGCGCCGGCCTTTGAGATCGGAATGACAGATCGATGATTGCCCGAACGCTGATGATTCAGGGGACGAGCTCATCGGTGGGCAAGAGCCTGTTGGTGGCGGCGCTCTGCCGGATCTTTGCCCGGCGCGGTGTTCGCGTCGCGCCGTTCAAAGCGCAGAACATGTCGAATAACGCCGCCGTTTGCGCCGACGGGTCGGAGATCGGCCGTTCGCAGCAGCTCCAAGCCGCCGCGGCCGGTATCGACCCCACGGCCGACATGAACCCAATCTTACTGAAGCCCGAGGCCGACGCGCGTTCGCAGGTCATTGTGGACGGCCGTCCCTGGCGCACCCAGGAGGCGCGCGCCTATTTCGGTTCACGCCAGGAGCTCTGGCCGATCGTGGTAGCAGCCCTCGAGCGGCTGCGGCAAGCGTATGAGCTGGTGATTCTGGAGGGTGCGGGCAGTCCGGCGGAATGCAACCTCCGCGACGTCGAGATCGTGAATATGGCGGTTGCTCGACACGCGGGTTCGCCCGTCGTGCTGGTCGGCGATATCGAACGAGGAGGCGTGTTCGCGCAGTTGCTCGGAACCTTGTGGCTCTTGAGCGACCTGGACCGGGCGCTCGTTCGCGGCTTGATCGTGAACAAGTTCCGCGGCGACGCTTCGCTCTTCGACGGCGGCGTGACGTTCCTGGAGGAGCGCGGAGGCGTGCCCGTGCTGGGCGTCGTTCCCTGGCTCCCCCGGCTGGACCTCCCCGAGGAAGATGCCGTAGCGCTGGATGGTGCGCACGCGGAGGAGCCGGCCGCCAAGACCGGGCTCGACATCACCGTCATCCGTCTGCCCAGGATCGCCAATTTTGATGACTTCGATCCCCTGGCCGCTGAGCCGGGAACCCGCGTGAGGTACGTCGACGCACCGAACCGACTGGGGCAGCCGAGCGCGATCATCCTACCCGGGACCAAGAGCACCATGGATGACCTGCACTGGCTGCGCGAAGTCGGCCTCGCCGAAGCGATCGTGGAATTTGCCCGGCGCGGGGTTCCGGTGGTCGGCATCTGCGGAGGTTATCAGATGCTGGGCCAGGTCATCAGGGACCCGCGGCGAATCGAATCGTCGTGGGCTGAAACCGCTGGTCTGGGGCTACTGCCGACCGAAACCGTCTTCGCGCCAGCCAAGCAGACCAACCAGGTTCGCGCAATCGTGCGGGATGACCGCCACTGCCCCGGGAGCGGAGGCCGCGCCGTCGAGGGCTATGAGATCCATCTGGGGCAGACGACCGGTGCCGAGCCATGGTTGCGGATCTCTCATCGCGGCGGAGTCGTTGTCGAAGCCGCCGACGGTGCCATTTCCGAGGACGGTCGGATCTGGGGGTGCTATCTCCACGGCCTGTTCGCGAATGACCTTTTCCGGCGGGCGTGGCTCGACTCGCTCGGAGGTCGCAAGGGCGACACCGCTGCGTTTCCAAACGGGCAAGCGACTTCGAGCGGTCGCACGAGCACCGCGGCCAGGCTCGAGCAATCGCTGAATCGCCTGGCCGACTGCGTCGAAAACGCCCTCGACATGAAGAAACTCGAGCGAATCGCGTGGAACTCGACAGGAAAGGGGCAATCAAATGCCAGACGACGTGAACATCGCCCATAAAGAGAAGATGGTCCGCCGGGACGAAGCGTTCGAGCGCAAGATGGCGCGCGACGCGCGAGAAGGGACTGCTCATCGTGTATACCGGCGCCGGCAAGGGAAAGACGACAGCGGCCCTGGGGCTGGCGCTCCGCGCCCTCGGGCAGGGATTGAAGGTCGGTATCGTCCAGTTCATCAAGGGAGCGATCCCGACGGGAGAGGCGGCGCTCCTCTCGAAATCGAGCGAGCGAGTCGAGATTCACACCCTGGGCGAAGGGTTCACCTGGAAGACGCAGGACCGCGAGCGCGACGTCGCGACGGCCCAGCGCGCGTGGCAGAAAGCCGTCGAGCTCTTGCGCGATCCATCGTTCGACATGGTGATCCTCGACGAGCTCAACATCGTGCTCCGCTACGATTACCTGCCTCTGGCCGACGTGGTGGCGGAGCTCACGCAGAAACGCCCCATGCTGCACGTCGTGGTCACGGGGCGTAATGCCAAGCCCGCGCTTTTGGAAATGGCCGACCTCGTCACGGAGATGACGATGGTCAAGCATCCGTTCCGGGACGGCATCAAACCCCAGCGCGGCATTGAGTTCTGAAGGCTCGGCATGACGTCACTCGGTTCGCAAGACATCTGGAACCATCTCGATTCGCTCACGAAACCAGCGCAAGCCTGGGGCGGCTCGAAGAGTTGGCGGCGCGGTTATGCGAAGTCCAGCAAACGCTCTTCCCGCGGACGACGCCGCGGCGAATCGTGCTCTTTGCCGGCGACCACGGCGTCACGGCCTCCGGTGTCACCGCCTGGCCCTCGGAAGTGACCCGACTCATGGTCAAGAACATCCGAGCCGGCGGGGCTGCCTCGACGGTGCTGGCTCGTCAGACGCAGACCGATGCCATGCTGATCGATGTGGGAGTGCTGGGCGATGTGTGTGCGGATGAGGGGCAAGCACCTGCAGAGCGTCCTGGAATCCGCTTCCGGCGGCGCCGCATTCGCGCGGGCACTCGCGACTTGGCGCTGGAGCCAGCGCTTCTGCTCGGCGAGTTTGAAGCGGCAATTCACGTGGGGCGCGACGAGGCTCGCGAAGCCGCGTCGGACGGGATGCGCGTCGTCGCCGCGGGCGAGATGGGGATCGGCAACACAACCCCCTCGGCTTGCCTGGCGATGCTCCTGGCGGATGTCCCGCTCGGGGAAGCCGTGGGCCGGGGCGCGGGAGCCGATGATGCCGTGCTCGACCGCAAGCGCCAGGTCGTCGAACTGGCCGTCGGCCGGGTTCGCCGCCGATGGGCCCGCGAGCCACTCGCCGCCGTGGCGGCCGTCGCCGGGTTGGAGATCGCCGCGATGGCTGGTTTCTACGCGGAAGCCCATGCCGCCGGCCTCACGATCGTGCTCGATGGCTATGTCGCCGGTGCCGCCGCCCTGATCGCGGAGCTACTGACACCGGGAGCGGCTCGGTCGATGATCGCTTCGCATCTGTCCGCCGAGCCGGGGCACCGGTTCGTACTCGATCGTCTGCGACTGCGACCGTTTCTTCACTGGAACCTCCGGCTCGGTGAAGGGACCGGCGCGCTTCTGCTCATGCCGCTGCTGGACGCCGCCGCGGCGATGACGACTCAGATGGCCAGGCTTCAAGACCTCGGCATCAGCCGAAAGATCGAACCGTGAACGAGCCCGATCACATTCCGAGCGGCCACGCCGTAAGGCTTGTAACCGGCGATCCCGGCGAACGACCCAGCCGATGGCTGGCCTTCGTCGCCGCCGTGCAGTTCTTGACTCGGATTCGGCTGTCCTCCGGGGCGTCTAACGCGTCGAGCGCGCTCGGGCATTGCCCCGTCTTCTTTCCGCTTGTGGGCGCCTTGATCGGGATTCTGGCCGCGGCATCGACGGGCTTGGGAGCTTTGGTCTGGCCACCGTGGCTGGCCGTCTTGGCCGCACTGGCGTTTGAAGCGTGGCTGACAGGCGCGTTGCACGAAGACGCGGTCGCGGATTTCTGCGACGCGTTCGGAGGCGGCCACACGCGCGATCAAGTCCTGACCATACTGCAGGACAGCCGGATCGGGGCTTTCGGTGCCCTGGGGCTGCTATTCGCGGTTTCGCTTCGGACGGGGGCCATGATGACGCTCATCATCCAGTGGGGCGTGGCGGGTTGGCCGCTCTGGTCATCCGCATTTGTCGCGAGCTCGGCGGCGGGCCGCTGGGTCATGGTCCTCGCGATGGGCCTGTTCGCACCGCTCGCGGGGCGAGAGAGCCTCTCGCGCACGATCGGCGGCGCCCTGTCGCGCCGGGAGTGCGTCGAGAGTGGTTTGTGGGCCCTCGCGGCGATCGCTCCGTTTGCCGTGCTGTTGCCGCTTCAGTTTCTCTTCGCGGTCGCGGACTTCCGCCATGGCGCAATTTCTCGACTCACCGACGAGGGCGCCCTACCAATATTTGCCGCTATCTTGCGGATTGAGCAGTTCGCGGCAATGCCCCGAGAAATCTCCTCTCGCTCCCCCAACTGCAACACTAACGGCGCACGTCGCCGGATGGGGGGAACAATCCCGCCCTTGGGAACGACCACCCCAAATATCGAAGCGGCGTGCTTGCCCAACGCACGACCAATGTCGCTAAGCGATTCGCCAGCCTTCCAGCGTTGCCAGAGTTCCGACTTCTGGGAATCGGAAAGACCGGGGCGTCCCATTCGAGCCATACATGCCACCTTCTCTAAATTTCAACATTAGAACAAAGGTGTTGCGCTGAATGATTGGACCCACCGCCATCTACTTTGCGAAGGCGTCGAGATGAAGTACGCGTTTGTCGAATGCCAGCGCCGGCAGCATTCGGTGCGTACGCTGTGTCGGGCCTTGCGCGTTTCAGCCAGTGGATACTACGCAGCCCGAAGCCGGCCGCCCAGCGCCCGGGATGAGCGGCAATCGTCTTTGATCACCAAGATCCGGGACATCCACGTGGCCAGCCGCCAGACGTATGGCGCGCCGAGAGTGCACGCGGAGCTCTCGGTGCAGGGGATTGCCTGCTGTCGCAACACGGTCGCCAAGCTGATGCGCAGAGCGCAGATTGTGCCCAAGGCGATCCGGCGCTTCCGGGTAACGACCGACTCGCGCAATACGAAGGAGGTCTTTCCCAACTTGGTCCGGCGGTGCTTCAAAGCCGAGCGGCCCAATGCGTGCTGGCTCAGCGACGTGACCTACATCCCAACGCGCGAGGGCTGGCTGTACCTGGCGGCCGTTCTGGATGTGTACTCGCGCGCTATTGTGGGCTGGGCCATGAGCCACACGCTGGGAGGCCAGCTGGCGATTGACGCGCTCGCTATGGCCATTTCCCGACGTGGCGTTCCCGAACTCGTGCACTCCGATCGAGGCTCAACCTACGCAACCTCGGTATACCTGGACCTCATTCGGAAACACGGGATTCGCCAGAGCATGAGCCGCAAGGGGAATTGCTGGGACACTCAGTCTAGGATGGCCTTGAACGCCCGGTCCAATCTGACTCGTGCTGGGATTGGCTGAATGCCTTGGTGTTGACCTGTCGATTGGGTACCGGCGTTCCCCGTGCGTTGCCGGGCCAGGCGTCAGTGACCTGATAGGAGCTTTGTGCTGCACCGTGAGTGTCCTGTCCTGCGGCTGGGATCGGCGAGACGAGCCAAGCTCACTCGAGGAGAATCTCATGGCACAGTCGAAGGAAGGGCGAGAAGTCATTCTTGGCGTCGATACTCACCTCGACGCCCATGTGGGTGTCGTGATTGACGGCGTCGGTAAGGTTCTCGGGACCTTGATTGCACCGGTTGGACTCCATGGGTACCAACAGCTTCTTCAGTGGACCCGTTCATTCGGAGCGTGCACACGAGCTGGCGTTGAAGGAACGGGAACCTACGGTGCGGGGCTCGCACGCGTTCTGCGCGACGCAGGCATCGAAGTTCTGGAAGTCAATCGGGCGGATCGGTCGAAGCGGCGCCTCAGAGGGAAGTCCGACCCGACGGATGCCGAGAATGCCGCGCGCGCCGTGCTGTCGGGAGAGGCCACGGCGATTCCGAAGCTGCAGTCGGGCGTAGTGGAGGCGATGCGTGCCATTACCGTTGCCAGACGCAGCGCTGTCAAGGCGAAGACACAGGCCATCAACCAACTGCGCGCCCTGCTGGTGACAGCGCCCGATCCGATTCGCTCAAAGCTGATGAAATCGAAGCCTGAACACTGCGTGCAGGCCTGTATCCAGATGCGTACTCTCGGAACGACGCCGTTGCTTGAGGCGCTGACCCGCACGTTGCGCATCCTGGCGAAGCGTTGGACGGTTCTGGCGGCTGAGCTGCGCGAGCTGGATGCGATGCTCGAGGCTCTTGCCAGGCGCGCCGCCCACCGCATGCTCGAGCGGTTCGGCGTCGGTCCATACACCGCCGCTACGCTCATGGTCGTGGCCGGTGATAACCCCGAACGTCTGCGCAATGACGCGGCACTGGCGGCTCTTTGCGGTGCGAGCCCTCTGCCGGCATCTTCGGGAAAGACGCAGCGCCACCGACTCAATCGCGGGGGCAGCCGGGAGGCCAACAACGCACTGTGGACCATCGCGATGGTGCGGATGAGAAGCGATGCCCGCACTCGCGCTTACGTCGCACGACGGACTGCCGAGGGCCTATCATCGAAAGAGATTCAGCGCTGCCTGAAGCGCTATATCGTGCGCGAACTCTATCCGCTGATCCTCGCGGATCTGAGAGACGCCACAGTCACTTCTTGACATAGGAGCGTCAACGCGCCGATGGAAAGCTTCTTCCACTCCTTGAAGACGGAGCTTGTAATGCACTGCGACTACAAGAGTAGGGACCAAGCACGCGCCAGCCTGTTCGATTACATGGAAATCTTCTACAACCGCCAGCGCCGCCACTCCACCATCAACTACGTGGCTCCGCTAGCCTTCGAGGAATCAACCAGCACCTGATCGGACTGTCCACCGTTCGTGGGTAACATCATATCCGGCCGTTGGCGATCCGCCGCTTTCCAATACAACCGGCCATTCCAAATCGTGAAGACCTACTCTCTGCCTGGGCGCCCCACTTTGGAACTATGCGACCTTTGCAAACGTCCGGGCCCCAATGGTGGGAATAGGGACTGATCGCCCTGCGGACGTCACACTCTTCTCATTTCTCACGATCGTGCGTAGCGTTGCCACTCATCCGGCGCGATCATCCAGGGCATATTCCACGGCCCGGTCCAGCGGCATCGCCCGGCCTTCGTGCCAGGCGCCGTCGAAGGCGGTGTCGTCGGCCATGGCGGCACGCGCAGAAGCGATCCGACGATCGCTCCGCACACGATCTCTCGGTGGCAATGGACATCCGACCTCCTCGCGAACTCGCGCAGCAGTACCCCAGATTCGCGCTGCCTTTGCGGGCCCTTTCAAGGCGAAAGTGGCGTTGGCAAGACCCTCGAGCGACCACGCGATTCCTCGCCGGTCATCCAGCGCCCATCGGATCGTCAGGCTTTCCTTGCCGAGCGATCGCGCCGCCATACAGTCTCCTTGCTCGGCCGCCACGAGCGCGAGGTTGTCGAGCACGGCTGCAATGCGTTCGCGATCGCCCAACTCCCTTAGAATCGCCAGCGCCTCCTCGTACAACCTTTGCGCAGTCGGGTAGTCCCCTTGCTCGCAGGCCGCGTTTCCGAGGTTGTTCAGCGTATTGCCGATGCCGGGTCGATCGCCGAGTTCCCGCTGGATCGCGAGGCCCTCGTCGAACGCCGCCCGAGCGGCCGCATGGTCGCCCTGCTCCTCGAGCGCCAGACCCAGACACTGAAGCGAAGCGGCGATGCCCGCCTGGTTTCCAAGCTCCCGCTCGATCTTGAGACTCTCTTCATGGAGGGCGCGTGATGTGTCGTAGTCGCCCTCAAGGTAGGCAAGATTTCCGAGATTGCCGACCGACCCGGCAACACCGATACGGTCACCGAGGTCTCGGCGGATCGCGAGACTTTCCTCGAGTAACGTGTGTGCGGTTGGATAGTCGCCCTGGGAATACGCCAACAGCCCCAAATTGTTCAGCGCATTGGCAATTCCACGGCGCCTGTCGAGCGTGCGCCAGATTGCCAAGCTCTCCTCGAACATCGCCTGTGCCGCACCGTAGTCGCCCAGGTTCCTTGCTAACGTGCCAGCCCCATTGAGTGCCTTCGCACGCGCCTCGGTTCGAGTTGGTTGCACGTCCGGCGAAGCCGCAAGCAGCTTCGCAAGCCAGTCGCGGCCCTCGACGAGGAAGCCGCGCAGGTGCCAGAACCTCCAGAACGATCCCGCCAGGCGCAGTCCGGACGCAAGATCGCCGCCCTCGGTCAACGACCACGCCAATGCCGCGCGCGCGTTGTCGTGCTCCGCCTCGAGCCGATCGAGCCACGCTTGTTGATCCTTGCCCGTCAGATTGGACTCGGCTTGTTCCGCGAACGGGAGGAAATACGCAAGATGGCGCTCGCGCCACCATTCTCCTTTGCCGCTCTCCAGCAATCGACCACGCGCATATTGGCCCACCGTCTCCAGCATCTGGTAGCGGTCGCCATCCTCCTGGGCGACGACCAGCGATTGCTCGATCAGCCCGATCAGCACATACACCACATCGTCCTTGGTGATTGGCGATCCACCGCACACCTGGCTGGCGGCTTCCAACGTCCAGCCGCCGGCAAACACCGACAGCCGCGCGAACAGTTTCTTCTCGCTGTCATCGAGCAGGTCGTAGCTCCAATCGAGCATCGCCCGCAGCGTTTGATGCCGCGGCAACTCGCGATTACCGCTGGTCAGCAGGCGAAAGCGCTCGGTGAGCAAGCGCAGGATCTGCTCGACCGGTAACACCGCGACCCTTGCCGCCGCCAGTTCCAAGGCGAGCGGGAGGCCGTCGAGCCGCACGCAGATCTCGGCAATCACCCGCGCCTGCTGCGCCTCCGGATCGAGTCTTGGTCGATGCTGGCGCGCCCGGTCGATAAACAACTGCACCGCATCCGAGCGGGCGATACTCTTCGCGTCGGCCTGAGGATCAGGCAGCGTCAGCGGGTCCAGCGGATACGCGCATTCGCCACCAAGGTGCAGCGCCTCGCGACTGGTGGCCAGAACGGTCACCTGCGCCGCGTCGCGCAGCAGCGCCTCAGTCATCCGCGCGCATCCGTCCAGCACATGCTCACAGTTGTCCAGAATCAGCAGGGTTTCTCGCGTGCGCAGGTGATTGCACAGCGTCGTAAGCAGTGGCTGCCCTCCCGACTCCTTCACTTGCAGCACCTGCGCCAGCGCGCTTGGCACCAAGGCCGGATCGACCAACGGCGCCAAGTCGACGAACCATACGCCGTCGCGATACGCATCGAGCATCTCGGCGGCCGCCTGTTGCGCGAGCCGGGTCTTGCCGAGGCCGCCCATCCCGGTCAGGGTCATCAGGCGCGTTGCGGGTAACTTCTGCTTGATCTCAGCCAGTTCGCGTTCGCGCCCGACGAACGAGGTCAGAGACTCCGGCAGATTGGTGCGCTTGCGATTGGCGAGCAGGGGTGGCACCGACCGGGCGGCAATTTCCCTAACCGGACCGACAAAGCGATAGCCGCGGCGCGGGAGCGTTTCGATCCAGCCCTCACCACCCGGCACTCGGGCGAGTGCGCGTCGGATGGCCGAAATCTGGACCGCCAGGTTGGCCTCCTCGACCACGAGCCCCGGCCATGCCGCGTCCAGGATCGCTGACTTCTGCACGCATTCGCTGGCGCGGCTGACCAAGGCGGTCAGCACCGCGACGCCGCGCGCCCCGAGCGGCACCGCCGCACCGGCGTGGGTCAGTACCCCAGCTTCCGGGTCGAGCTGCAGCAGGCCGATCTCGTAGACCTTTCGCATCTAAGGCGACCTTCGGGTAGGACGCTGCGCGCCGCACCGCTTTGGCGACGGCCACACTGGCGCCTCGGGTTTCGGCACGCCGGTAGGCAATCCAGACGTTCGATCGATCCTTTAGGGTTCCTTTAGGACTTGGCCGGCGAATTCGCCAAGAATTCCTACCGACGAATCAGTTTAGCAAACGAAAACTTCTGGCGACAGCGTCGAATGAGGCTGTCGGGCGACGACAGGGCGCAATCGGCCGCTTACCGGTGAGGAGCAAGGAACGAACATGCAAGGTTGTTGGCGCCGAAACCACCGCAAAACCGAGGAGAACGCAATGAGATTCGCAACCATTGGCTCATTACTCACCGGAAGTCACGCCGCGTCGTTCATCGCGCCGTCCGCGTCCGTCAGCGAGGCCGCGAAGCTGATGAAGTCGCGCAACGCCGGCGCGCTTGTCGTGATGCACGACAGCGACTCCGTGGGAATCGTGTGCAAGACGGATATTGTCGACGGCGTAATCGCGCGACACCGGGATCCGGATGTGACGCCGATTTCTGAGTTGAGCGCACCTGTCGAGTGCGTCGAGCGCTCAGCGACCCTTGACCTTGTCTGGAGTCGGATGATCCAGGCGAGTCTCGGCTACGTCGCCGTTCGCGACACCGACCGCGTCATCGCCATCCTGTCGAGGTCGGACATCATGCAATGGATGATGAGCTCGCAGGAAGAAGAGTTCGACTGCGCCATCGGAGCAGTGAAACGAATGGCATTCGCGAATCGCCGTGCCGGTTGAGGCCCCCTGCGCATTTGTACTCCGGTCCTTCCGCGGGAGAACATCAATGAAACGATCCATCGAGATGCAAGACGCGGTGTATGTCGCGGCGGCACCGACCGTGGTGCCGTCAGCTGCCGGCACCTCCACGATGCGCTCGGCGTTACCGATGATGCTGCTGGTCACTTGGGCGCTGGTCGAGTTCGTGTCGCTTGCACGATCGGTTGCCGACAATACTCCAGGTGCATGGTCACAGGCTGCGACGGCAGTTGTCGTACTGGTCGCCGCGACAGTGTCAAGCGTCGTGGGCTTCGCGTTCGCCGCACTCGCCGGTATCGGCCTGGCGTTCATTGCGACCGATCCTGTACATGCCGTGCATACCATCGTCCTCTGCTCCATCGCGACGCAGGTCTATGCAGTTTGGCAACTCCGCAAAAGCGTGCAGTGGCGGGCGCTGTTGCCGATGCTCGCCGGCGGAGTCCTCACGGTGCCCTGCGGCGTTTGGCTTTTGCTGCATGCACAGGCAACGATGTATCGGCTCGGCCTCGGTGCATTTCTTATCGCATACGGCGCATTTTCAATCTGTCGTTCCGAGGATTGGGTCGTAAAGACGACAAGATGGCGCGATTTTGTCGCCGGTGTTATGGGCGGATTCGTCGGCGGCCTCACGGCGTTCCCCGGTGCCTTATTGACTATCTGGTGCTCGTTGCGCGGCCTCGACAAGATGAGCCAGCGTGCCATCTACCAACCGTACATTCTGCTGATGCAGCTGTCGACCGTCGCCTCACTACAGATACTCGGACGCGGCCAACTTGGCGATACGCATGACCTGCACTACGTTGTGTTTGCCGTGATCGGAGCAGCCGCGGGCTTCGCGTACTTCAAACGATTGAGCGTTGCGCAGTTCCGTGTTGCGTTGAACGGTCTCTTGATCGTGTCGGGAGCCGGCCTGCTCTTCGTTGCGCTCGGCGCCCCTGCAATCGTGTCCCACGTGCTGCGCTAGCGTTGGCTGATCGCCTGTTGGAGTTATGGCCGTGGCGCAGCGCGTGTCGGGTGTGTCGTAAGCGAAAACACGTTGGAGCCATAGATTGAATATCGACCGCACAGTATTTTCAATCCGGACCGAGATCAGGATTCGCCGGTTCGCGGCCGTCGCTTCGCAGGTTGGCTTGCTTTGGTTCATGAGTTGGCTGGGCCACCAAATCGTGGCGTTTCTGCACCTGCCTTTGCCTGGCAATGTCGCCGGGCTGGTGCTCACGTTTATGGCGTTGACCGGTGGGGTGCTTCCACTCCGGTACGTCGAACCGGCAGCGGGACATCTGGTGCGCAACCTGCCGATGTTTTTCGTCCCGCTCGCGACCGGCTTCGTCGCCCAGGGCCACCTGATCGCCGCCCACGGCTTCGCCGTCTTGGCGATCCTGGTAGCCAGCGCTGCCGTCGGTTTTGCCGTGACCGGTCGCGTCGCCCAACTCGTTACGGGTCTCCAAGGCGATCGATGCCATCGGGGGCCACCATGCTGAGACTTGGTTGGTGCGTCGCGAGTGTCGCGGTGACGTTGCTCGCGTACTGGGCGAGCTGCGGAGTACATACGCGGTTTCCATCGGCACTGACCAACCCCGTATTTCTCGCAGCGGCGGGGGTCATGCTCGTTCTCGCTATACCCGGCCTGGACTACATTTCCTACCGGCGCGGTGCCGAACCGCTGGTCGCGCTGTTGGGGCCCGCGACGGCGGCGCTGGCCGTACCTCTCTACAAGCACCGTCAGATCGTCATTGCGTACTTCTGGCCTGCAATTACAGGACTGGTGTGCGGCGCGCTGGCAACCCTTTTCGCCGCCGTGTTTCTGGCAGTGAGTTTGGGGCTCCCCCAATCGTGGTTCGGTCCATCGGTGTCAAGTCGGTCACCGCCCCCATTGCCGTAGACTCGCCCCGCTGATCGGCGGCGATCCGGCGCTGACGGTGGTGTTGGTCGTCGCCACGGCAATCTTGGGGGCAATGCTTGGACCATGGTTACTGGATCGTGCCGGCGTGCGCGATCCCGTTGCCCGTGGTCTGGCCTTCGGCTCCAGAAGCCCACCGGCATCGGGACCGCGCAAGCCGCCATGGAGGGAGAAATCCAGGGCGCCGTCGCCGGCGTCGCAATGGGCGTCTCCGCGGTAGTGATTGCCACGCTGGCCCCGGTGCTGATTCCGCGTTTGCTGCAACTGCTTATGTGAAGGAAGTCGTCATGACCATATGTCCGGAAAGCTACTGTTCTAGCTCGACAAGCGGCCATCTGCTTCGTTTGAGCGAAAGGCATCTGATCGCGATCTATGCAAGAGGCGGTGTGTGCTGGGTCGCTGAAATCAGAAACGGTTGCGTAGTGCTGTTTGATGCAGCCACGTTTTTCCATTTCCATGCCGGAGCACTCCGATTTTCCAACGGCCGGCACGCAGCCGTGCTCCGGTCGGCCGCGCCGCTCACGCAGGACGTACTCGAGAACCTCGAACGCCTTCATCAAAGATACGCGGCCGCCGACGCGAAAATATGGCACGCCCTTGTCACCGTCATCGAATCGTTCAAGCACTGCCTTCGGGTCAGCATGTCCCGAATTCGCGGCCAAGCGTCAAAGAGAATGGCACCATTCATTTGCGTGCCTGAACGGCGCCGACTGCGATCGCATTTCGTCGAGGCCATCAAAGAATGACGAAAAACAATAATCCGACTAGGTCGTCTGTGGAAAGCGAAGGTGCGCCTGACGTGCCCAGCCCAATTCAGGGTCAGCTCCTGCGCCTGAGTGAGCACCATACGGTTGCCATATATCTCCGACACGGCTCGACCTGGGTCGCAGACTTCATAGATGGGCGAGGAATACTGGTCGATGTTAATACGTGGTTTCGCTTCAACTGCGGAACGCTCGCGAACTCACAAGCTCTACGCAGGATGGCACTCGAATCCGCAATTCCCCTTTCTGTGGAACTCGTCGAACGGATTGAGGCGCTGCATCGCGCTGCCGCGCCGCGTGAGAGCGCCCTGGTTCGATGGGTTGAAGCTATTGCCGCAGTCCTTCCACTAGGTCGGCTTGTTACGGTGGTTGCATGCCAATTCCATCGACGAGGTTCGAAGTAGCCGCGTTTGGTGCGAGCCCGCCACGTTCGAGTCGGCAAGAAACCTCACGACCGCGAAAGCACTCGACCCGACGTGATTGCGGCAAACGTCCGCTTCTAAGAAGCGCATCCGGCTGCTCAGGGCGGCGGCCCGTTGGCGATCCGCCGCCTTCCAGTGCGGGCTCAACCGGGCATTTTAAACAGCGAAAACCTCCGCGACCCAGGCACCCCACTATGGGACTACGCAACCCGTGCCAACGTATGGGCAACAATGGTGGGAATAGCGACTGATCGCCCTCGGGACGCCAATGACAACGGACACACTGGCCGTGTAAGCACCCGGCAGGCGAAACATGATGAAATGGCGCTTTTGCAGCTGCGCGACTTTTGCGATTTGCGTGCGCGACTTCTGCGCGACTTTTCGCGCCAAGAATGTAGCCTCATAGGGACGAAAACTCGCGCACCGGGCGTTCGCCACTAATAAAATCAATGACTTACAACAATTTTTGGCGCTACGAACCAGGGGGTCGTGGGTTCGAATCCTGCCGGGCGCGCCAGTAAATCAAAGGGTTGCAGCGATGCAGCCCTTTTTCTTTATTGGCGTTGCGTGAATTTTGCGTGACAAAAACCAAGTCGTCGTCTCGACTGTGACGGGGGCGCCGGAACCAGAAGGCTCGCGCGCGTCTGTCCGATGGGTTGTCGTTGAAGGCCTTCCTTCAATGGTCGAGGCCGAGTCATGTTAGCCGGCGCCGGCCGACGCGTTAGGTAGCGGGGAGTCGCCGGCCATGCCGGCTCGCGGCTCGATGTCGATGCCCGATGCTGGAGTAATGAGTATCACGTCGCGCGCGAACCGCTGGTGTGACGTGTATCAGTTTGCGTGCAGCATCGGAACGCGGGACCATAGGCGACCGATTCTCAGCGTCTTTGCCATTCTTGCCGGAGGATCCGCAATGGCTGCCAATCGTCGTTCTCCCATCATCACGGGTGGCAAGCCGATCGTCGGTGTCGCGAACGGTCACAGTACGATGAACCCGTGCAACGCCGGCATCCAACCCCTGGTCGAGCGCGCGATGGCCGCGCTGAAGGAGGCGGGCGTGATGATAACGCCGGTTTCCGGAACCGTCGGGAAGACGCTCGAGAGCCAGCTCAACCTCCAGTGCGGCGGGGTCAAGGGCCCCACGTTCAACAAGGCCGACCCCGCGCCATTCCAGGCCGCGCTCAAGTCGAGCGGATTCTACAAGCAGGTGCAGCAGCAGTTCGGCCCCGAAGCGTGGGCAGTGCTCACGAAGTACACGGGCTCCATAGGATAGCGGCGACGTTTCCGGCACCGGGCGCGCGAGCGGCCGGTACGCGTCCATTTTCGCAAGGGGTTCGCATGAGTGCACAACAAGGCAAGACGGTGGCCGAATGGATCGCCGAGTTCATCGTGGCCCGCGGGGCGAAGCGCGTCTACGGGTTGCAGGGCGGCCATATCCAGCCGATCTGGGATTACCTGACGCAACGCAAGGTACGCATCGTCGACGTCCGCGACGAAGGCGCGGGCGTGCACATGGCGCATTGCCACGCGGTGCTCACCGGCGAAGTCGGCATTGCCTTCGCCACGGCGGGACCCGGCGTGACGAACTGCGTGACCGCCATCGCCAACGCTTCGCTCGAGCGTGTGCCGGTTGTGCTGATCGGCGGCTGCGCCCCGGTCCCGCAGGACGACCTGGGACCGCTGCAGGGTATCGACCACGTATCGATCATGCGTCCGGTCACGCGCAGTTCGCGCACGCTGCGTACCGCCGACAATATCCTGCGCGACCTCGACAAGGCCTGGTCGACGGCGATGGGCGACGGCAACGCGCCGGGGCCGGTGTACATCGAGATTCCGACCGACGTATTGCGCAAGATCGTGCCGCCCGGTGTCGTCCTGCAGGAGTACCTCACGCCCAGGCAGCCGCGGCGCATTCCGCCCGACGCGCGCCGACGCGGCACGCGCGGCGCAGATCATCGCGCAGGCGAAGCGGCCACTCGTCATTTCGGGCCGCGGCGCGATGGGGAACGGCAAAGAGCTCGTGCGCTTCCTCGACGCGAGCGGCGCGACCTATCTCGACACGCAGGAGAGCCGCGGCATCGTGCCGGGGTCGCATGCTTCCTTCGTCGGCGCGGTGCGCGCGCGAGCGATGAAAGAAGCCGATCTCGTCATCGCGATCGGGCGCAAGCTCGATTACCAGACAGGCTACGGATCGCCCGCCGTGCTGCCGAATGCGCGCTGGATCCGCATCGGCGACAACGCCGAGGAGCTGCGCGAGAACCGCCGCGGCGAGGTCGAGCTGTTCGCGCACCCCGGACTCGCGCTGGCGGCAATCACCGACTGCGCTGCCGAACACGAAGTCGACCGATAGGGAGTGGGCCACTGCCTTGCGCAACGAGCACGTGCGCCGCTCGACCAAGTATGCGAGCGAATTGGCGACGTCAAAGGCGGGCAACGACGGCCACATGCATCCGAATCGCATCTTCGCCGCGCTGCGCGAGGTGCTCAAGCCCGACGCGATCACCATCGCCGACGGCGGCGACATCCTGAGCTTCGCGCGTCTCGGCCTCGATGCGCCCAGCACGTACCTGGACGCCGGCACGTTCGGCTGCCTGGGCGTCGGTACGCCGTACGGCGTGGCCGCTGCGCTCGTGCATCCGGACCGGCAGGTGGTCGTTATCAGCGGCGACGGCGCGTTCGGCATCAACGCGATGGAGATCGACAGCGCCAAGCGCCACGGCGCGAAGGTCGTCTTCATCATCGCCAACAACGCGGCGTGGAACATCGAGCGACTCGACCAGCAGATGAACTACGGCGGGCGCATCGTCGGGACGACGCTCGCATGGAGCGACTACGCCGCGATGGCGCGTGCCTTCGACCTGCACGCGGAGCGCGTGACCGACCCGGCGCGCCTGAAGGGCGCGCTGGAGGAAGCGTTCGCCAAGGCGCCGGCGCTGCTCGACGTCGTCGTGACGCAGGACGCGCTTTCGTCCGACGCCGGCAAGGGATTGGGCTGGGTGCCCGACTACCAGGCGCTCACCGCGTGGGACGACGCCGAGAAGGAACGCCGGCGATGAGACCCGTCCTCAACCTCGGCGAGATCGTCGCCGCGCACGCGCGGCTGCTTCCCGACAAGCTCGGCACGCGCGATTCGCGCCGCGCGCATGACGTTCAAGCAATGGAACGCGCGCGCCTGCAAGCTCGCCAACGCGCTGCTCGATCTCGGTCTGAAGAAGGGCGACCGCGTCGCGCTGCTCGCCTACAACCGCGTCGAATGGATGGAGCTCTACATCGCGCTCGCCAAGGCCGGGCTGGTGGCGGTGCCGATCAACTTCCGCCTGGTGACGCCGGAGATCCAGTACATCGCCGAGCACTGCGAGGCGAAGGCGCATCATCGTCGCAGGACGAGCTGGTCACCGCAGGTCGAGACGTCTGCGCGGCGAGCTCGCGATCGCCGACAAGGCATGGATCCACATCGGCGACACGACGCCCGCGGGTTGGACGGCCTACGAAGCGCTCGTCGCGGCGCGGCGCGACGCGCGAGCCCGGCATCGAGGTCAATCCCGACGGACACGTGGGCGCTGATGTACACGTCGGGCACCACCGGCAAACCCAAAGGCGCGATCCGCAACCACGAGGGCATGGCGCTGATGTCGCTGGTCACCGCGCTCGACATGGGGCTCACGCGCGACGACACGGCGCTGCTGGTGATGCCGATGTGCCACGCCAACTCGCTCAACTTCGGCTCGCACCTTCACCTATATCGGCGCCACCGTCGTCGTCGACGACCGCAAGAGCTTCGATCCGGAGGCGCTGCTGGCGACGATGGCCATCGCAGCACATCACGTTCACCTCGCTCGTGCCCGACGCACTACATCATGACGCTCGGCCTGCCGGCCGAGGTCAAGGCGAGCTACGACGTGAGCCGAGTCCGCAAGCTGATGATCTCGCTCGGCGCCGGCGCGCAAGGACACGAAGCTCGCGATCCTCGACTACTTCAAGAACTCGCAGCTCTACGAGCTGTACGGCTCGAGCGAGGCGGGCTGGGTGACGCTGCTGCGTCCCGACGAGCAGATCGATCATCTGGGTTCGGTCGGCCGCGAATGGACCGGGTCGGGACCCGTGAAGATGCTCGACCCGCAAGGCAACGAGGTGCCCGACGGCGAGGTCGGCGAGCTCTTCTCGTGCACGCCGTATACCTTCGACGGCTACCTCAACGATCCGGTGAAGACCGCGGAAGCGATGCGCCCCGACGGCTACTGCAGCGTCGGCGACATGGCGCGCCGCGACGAGCATGGCTTCATCCACCTCGTCGACCGCAAGAGCAACATGATCATCAGCGGCGGCGAGAACATCTACCCGAGCGAGATCGAGAACATCCTCGGCCGCTATCCCGGGCGTCAAGGACGTCGCGCGTGGTCGGCGTGCCGCACGAGAAGTGGGGCGAGGCCGTGCACGCGGTCATCGTCATGCACGCGGGGCAGACGGCTGCCGCAGAGGACATGCTCGAGTGGTGCCGGGACAAGATGGCCGGCTACAAGCGGCCGCGCTCGGTGTCCTTCATGGCGGAGGCGGACATGCCGCGCACGGCGACCGGCAAGATCCTGCACCGCGTGCTGCGCGACAAGCTGGCCGGCAAAGGCTAGCAACGTCGTGTTCAACATCCTCGCGCTCCCTGCGCTGATCTTCGCGCGCGGCGCACCTTTCGCTCAAAGTCGTCATGCAGCCGTTCATCACCGCGCCGCTCGCCGTTCCATGCGTTCGGCTTGACGGGGATGGATGCGCAGCCCGTGGTCATCCTCGGCTTGCTCCCACCGGTACCGGCGCCCTTGCGTTCGCCGACAGTCTGCCGGGCGCGATCTCGAAGTGAAGTCCACCACCATCCTTGGCGCCCTGTTAGTGGAACGTTGCGGCATTGTCAGCCCGCATCGATACGGCAATAATTGAACAAGGAGGACCGGCATGAACCTCACGCTCGACGGGCGGGTCGCACTCGTAACCGGGGCGAACGGCGGGTTGGGCGCGCACTTCGCCGAGACGCTCGCCAAGGCTGGCGCCAAGGTCGCGCTGTGCGCGCGCAGGGTCGACACGCTGGCCGACGTCGCCGCGCGCATCCGGGACCGCGGAGGCGCCGCGCATCAGGTCGCGCTCGACGTCACGCGCCGTGACAGCGTCGTGAGTGCGTTCGAGGATGCGGCGCGCCGCTTGGGCCCTGTCACCGTCGTCGTCAACAATGCCGGCATCGCCGTCACCAAGCCGCTGCTCGATCACACCGATGACGATTGGGAGCAGGTCGTCGGCGTCAATCTGACCGGCGCGTGGCGCGTAGCGCAGGAAGCGGCGCGGCACATGGTCGAAGAACGCGACCGGCGGCAGCATCGTCAACATCGCTTCGATCCTCGGCTTGCGCGTCTCGTCGCAGGTGCCGAGCTACGTCGCGTCGAAGGCGGCGCTCATCCACCTCACCAAGGCGATGGCGCTCGAGCTCGCCCGGCACAGGATCCGCGTCAACGCACTGGCGCCCGGCTACGTCGAAACGGGCATCAACCGCGAATTCTTCGCAAGCGAAGCGGGACAGGCGCTCGATCAAGCGCATCCCGCAGCGGCGCATCGGCAGCCCCGGCGAGCTCGACGGCGCGCTGCTTCTGCTCGCGCTCGGACGCTGGCTCGTACGCGACGGGTTCGGTGTTCGTGGTCGACGGTGGCCAACTGGTCAATGCGCTATGAACGGGTTCGATCCGACGCAGGGCGCCCAGGCGGTGTACGATTTCTGGCTGTCGTTGATCCCGCAGTTCATGGGACAACTCGGCGCCCCGCCCGGCGCAGGGCCGCAGCGCGCCGCCCACGATACCGTGGATGAACGCGCTGTTGTTTCCGGCCGACCAGATCGCGAAGGCGGCCCAGATGACGCAGCAGTCGCTGCAAACGATGGCGCAGGCGATAGCGCCGATGATGACAGACGCCGCGATGCCCAATATGCTCGCGCAATGGGCCGCCGCGCTGCCGCCGTCCGCCGTGCCCGCCATGCAATCGATCGGGCAGTCGTGGAGCGACTTCGGCATCCACATGGACCTGCCGACGAGCGCCGAGCTCAACACCGCCTTCGATCGCACGTACGGCGCGCTGACCGACGCGCTTGGCCTCGGTCCGACGCGGCAACTGCATGCGGCGTGGCAGGACCTGCTCAAGGCCGCGGCCGCGCAACAGGAGGCGCGCGCGAGCTACGCGCTGGTGGTCAACTCCGCGTTCACGGGCGGATACGAACGTCTGGTGAAGCGGCTCGCGGACATGGTGACGGCCGGCGAGCGTATCGACAGCGTGTTCGCGCTGCTCAAGCTGTGGGGCGCGTGCACGGAGGACGCGGTGCACGAGACGCTGCAATCCGAGCGCGGCCTGGCGGCGACCGTCGCACTCACCCGCGCGTCGCTGTCCCATCGCAAGGCCGTGCAGCGAGTGGCCGGCATTATCGCCGACATGCTCGACCTCGCCACGCGCCGCGACCTGGATGAAGCGTTCCGCGAGATCCAGGCATTGAAGCGCGAGTTGCGCAACGCTCGCCGAAAAGGAGCCGCAGCATGAGCCCGCCCATCGATCCGACGCTCGCCGCCCGCGCAGCCGGCGCCCTCGCGATGACACCCGCCTCGATCGCGAAGGAACTCTCCGACGCTCGCGAGAAGCTCGCCCGGGGCATGAAGAAGCTCGCCGGGATCTCCGAAGAGGATCTCGCCATCGCGACCGTGCCGCGCGACGAGGTGTACCGCGAGGACATGGTCACGATGTACCGATGCAAGCCACAGGTCGACAAGTTGCACAAGTTTCCGATCATCATCACCTACGCGCTCGTCGGCCGCTTCCAGATGATCGACCTCGAAGCCGATCGCTCGCTCGTGCGCAAGCTCGTGGCGAGCGGCTTCGACGTCTACTTCATCGACTGGGGATTCCCCGGACGCGCGCAGCGCTTTCTCACGATCGATGATTACGTGTCGGGCTACCTTGATCATTGCGTCGAGGTCGCACGCAAACTGTCGCGCGCGCCCAAGGTGAATCTGCTCGGCGTATGCCAGGGCGGTGTGTTTTCTACGTGCTACGCGGCGATGTTCCCGGAGAAGGTGAAGAACCTCGCGCTGACCGTGACGCCGATCGACTTCCACGGCGACAAGAAGGAGCCGCAGACCGGCGCGGGCTACATGAATCAGTGGACGCGCGCCTTGAGCGCGCGAGGACGTCGACGACATGGTCGAGGCGTACGGCTCGGCGCCGGGCGCGATGGTCGGTTTCGCCTTCCTCATGATGAACCCGATCAGCAACCTGACTAAGTACACGATCGACCTCGTGGACGTGCTCGACGACGACGCGAAGCTCCTGAGCTTCCTGCGCATGGAGCGATGGATCGCCGATCGGCCCGACCACCCGGGCGAGGTGTTGCGGCAGTGGTTCAAGGACCTCTACCAGGACAACAAGCTCATTCGCAACGAGCTCGTGCTCGGCGACCGCAAGGTGGACCTTCGCAACATCACGATGCCGGTACTCAACATATATGCGACCGGCGACACGATCATCCCGGTGTCGTGCTCGAAGGCCGTCGGCGCGCATTTCGGTACGAAGGACTACACCGAAGTGGCCGTGCCCGGTGGCCACATCGGCACGTTCGTGGGCGGCAAGGCCCAGAAGATCCTGGCGCCCACGCTCGCCGAGTGGTTCGAGAGGCGCAGCTAGCTTTGGACGGACGGCGGGGTCGTAGCGTGAACGGCGCGAACGAGAATGGAATTGCGAGAATCAACGGATTAGCCGCCGTGGTCGCGATCATGCTCATTTGCGACGGCTGCGCCGCCCCCCCGTCGCGCTACGCCGCGACCGTCAGGGAAGTCGATGCCAAGCAAGTGCAGGGTTGCGCGCTACTGAGCACGGTTCTCGGCAGAAGCCTGATGGTGGGCGTCGGCTCGATCGGCGTCACCAATGCCATCAACGACGCAAAGGACAACGCGGCTGGATTGGGCGCCAACCGCATCGTGGTCGACAGCGTGGACAGTGGCAATGCGTACACGCCTGCCACGGTAACGGTGAAGGCGTACAGGTGCAATTGAAGAGATAGCGGCCGCGCCGCCGAAAGGCCGCGCGCGAACGGCGATAACGGTCTCGGAAGTCACGATTGGCAACCGAGCTACGTCGATGCAGATGTCGGGAATTGACGGTCCCATCGCCCGACAAAGCACCTCGCATCTTCGAGCGTAGGCTGAAAACAACCCGGATTGCCGTCGGCAAGTTGCAGCAGTCGGTGGATCTCCTCGATGTTACACGTGCGAACCGCTCGAATCAGACCTCCCTCAATGACGAGCGCTGCTCTTTCCGATTCGTCAATCGGGGCACAGCGAAGGGCGTCGCGCCAGGACGATGCGATGGCACTGTCCATCCAACACGGCGCTTCGATTGGATCGAGCGTGTCTTGCGTGAGCTTATCGCCAGTCCCGACGCGATGATCATCAGGCGTCGGTGCGCGCGCCGCGAGCGCGGCGCAGAGCAATCCGGCGGCCCACAGCGCGTGATAGTGATGGCGCAGCCAGTAGCAGCGCGCGTCGTGCCCGCCAAGTTCGTCTTGCACGGCTGGAACATAGCCCGGACAGGGCAGGTAGCCCGCTTCATCCCATAGCGTGGTCAAAACTGTCCAGCCGAATGCGCATGCCGGCGTCCAGCGAGTTCCCGGTCCGGCGCTTGCAAGCAGCAACTCAGCGAGGAGATCCAGGTCGCAATCGGCAATCTGCGCCGCGATTGTCGACCGGATGACTTGGGCACATCTTCTCGCGTCGAGCGAGTTTGGCGGTGTGCAGAATCCCCAGTCGGTCATGTGGAAGAGGATGTGGGTAAAGTCGTAAAGATCGGCGCGCCCAACCCAGAGCGGATTCGGCGCCGAAGTCTGCAGCGAGGCGCTGAAAGAGGAACTCCAATCCGCAGAGTGCGGGAGGCCTCGAAGCTCCGCTCTGAGCCAGCGAATGCCGGACGCCTGCGCGACGGTCGTGTCGAAGCGATCGAGATCGGGGCCAAGGACGATCTCGCGCACGAGAATGCCAAGCGGACCCGAATCGTGCCCGCGCGTCTCCAGTGCCAGCACCACGCTTCCTGCGGGCAGCGCATAGAGTGCGGGCGCGCGCAGCAAGCTCTCCGTCAGGCCGAGCTTTGTCGACTCTGCGGCTAACCAGTCACCCAGTGTCTCGAGCAGCGCGAATCCGGGCGAGTTCGCCTGCACCACGCGAGACCCGACGAAGACAAGCAACGCAGTTTCCGACAGTAACTGCGGGCCTGGGGCAAGCGGTTCGCGGTTCGCTTGGTCGTAATGCGACCGATATAGCGGCGCCGGACGCTCAACCAGCGTGGAAAGGGATGGCAGACGGTCGACTGCTATCGCAAGAACCGAGAGCAGACGGCTTAGCGCTTCGGAGGGATGGGGCCGGGCGGCTTCCCCGCACAAAGCTTGGATGTGCTGATCGCGCCGGTCGCTATTCGGTCGCCGGCGCGCCCAACGCATTCACTGCCCTCAAGATTTCGCGTGCTTGTTCAGAAAAGTCACGAATTTGCGTTTGACCGCAGCATCCTTGAGCCCGGCCAATGCGTAGCGGGACGACAGCCAAAGCAGGCCACGTCTGTCGTCCCCGGCAAAGGTGCACAGCAGCGCAACCGTTGCGCCTGCGTTGCGGCCGAGGCCGTCAGGTTCGAGTTCCTCCATCATCAAGGCCTTCTCACTGCTGGTAAGCCTTAAGTCCGAGAGCTTCCCGAAATCGCCGGACGCTACCGCAAATCGCACCTTTGGATTGTCCAGCCGCATGATTGCCTGAGCCACGCTTTCCGCACTCATACATCGCCTCCGTTTCGTGTGCCGTGGGAACTACGATCCGCCCGCCTGAAGTCAATCTAATCCGACTTCGGGCAGGAATCAACGGTCAAATGCGCGTGGACTCCACGCGTCGGACGCGTCAACCCGGCAGTTTCACGATCCAGGCTTCCGTCTGGCCTTGCGGGTTCGTTCCGTAACCGGCCACCGTGTGGCCATCCGCCGAAATGGCTGTCGCTCGAATGAGCTTCCATCCGTCGATCTGCAGCAGGTAATCGGCCATCAGCGCCACGTCGAGCGGGCGCAAGCCATGGTCGGCATCCCAGATCAGCGCGACTTCGCCGGTGGCAACCGTGCCCCACCCTACGACGATGCGGCCATCGCCCGAAACCGAGGTGGCAACGCTTCCGAGAATTCCGCCGACGTCCTTCTCGAGGTTGACCATGCCCGTCTGTTCGGTCCAGCGAAACGCGCGGTAGTTTCCGGCGTTGTCGGTCGATGAGCCGACGACGACGGATCCGTCCCTCGACACGGCCGTGGCGGTGGCCGCGGCATCGCCTGGCAGTTTGCCGAGAATAGTTGCGCTGCCGTCCGCGCGCCAAATGACTGCCCCGGTCAACGACGGATGGCCCGCGCCGGCGATCACCGCTCCGTTCGAGGAAATGGCAGCGGCGGAGCTTTGCTGGTCGGATCCCCCGCCGAATCGGCTGAGGGCGACGGGCCCCGTGCTCGCCATCCAGCGAAACGCCGTGTTGTTGAACTGCAGGCATGTCCCTGCGACCACCGCGCCGTCGCCGGACACGCCTCCGCCAGCGCAGAGATAGGACCCTGGCAGCGAATCGATGCGCTTCATTCCCGCGTCGGCGACCCATCGGAATGCCGCCGAGGGCGTCGCAGGGTCGCTGTCGGTCGTGTCGCCGGTGCCGACGATCACCGCCCCGTCGCCGGAAATGCCGCTTGCACTGCTGCGCGTGCCTCCGGGCATGTATGCAAGCCCGACGATGCCCTGCTGAGCGTTCCAGCGAAATGCCTGGCGATTGCCTGCAAACGTGGCCGCCGTGCCCGCGACGACCGTTCCATCCGACGATACGGCGTCAGCCTCGCTCGACGAATAGCCTTGGAGGAAACCGAGGTTTTGAAATGTCGCAAGCGATGGCGCGTTATTGCCGCCGCCGCCGAGGCAGGCTGCAAGCGAGAACGTACCGCCGATCAACCACGCGAATCTAAAGAACGTACAAGGCAGGGTGCCGCGCCGAACATGCATAGTGGATCCGCTTCAGATCGTAGTGACAGGTTCGCTTCCGGATTGGAAAGACGTATAGCGCAGAACTCGGCGAAACTGGTTGATTGTTGTCAAACGCCCTCGATATCGCGAGGATCCGCGTCACGTATCGACTCTACAAATCAATGAGTTAGGCCCGATTACCTAGCCCATTTATCCTCCCGGGCAGTGCCGGGGTAGCATGAAGCGATGTTTGCGGGACACGGCTGCCGCTGAGGACACGGAGGAGCAATGCGCAAGTCGATCGCCACCGTTTCGATGAGCGGCACCCTGCGGGAGAAGCTCGAAGCGATCGCGGCGGCGCGCTTCGACGGCTTCGAGCTCTTCGAGCCCGACCTCATCAACTTCAACGGCACGCCGGCCGAGATCGGCGCAATGGCCGCCGATCTCGGTCTCGCGTGCGAGCTGTACCAGCCGTTTCGCGACTTCGAAGGGGCGCCGGACGCGGTGTTCAAGCGCAGCCTCGAGCGCGCCGAGCGCAAGTTCGACGTGATGCAGGCGCTGGGCGCGCAGCTCATGCTCGTGTGCTCGAACACGAGGCCCGACGCGCTGCCCGACGAGGAACGCGCGGCCGAGCAGCTCTACGCGCTCGCCGAGCGCGCCGCCAAGCGAAACCTGCGCATCGGCTTCGAGGCGCTCGCGTGGGGCCGGCACGCCAATCTCTTCCGCCAGGCATGGTCGATCGTCAAGCGCGCCAATCATCCGCATCTGGGGCTGATGCTCGACAGCTTCCATACGCTCTCGCTCAAGGACGATCCGTCCGGCATCGCCGAGATTCCCGGCGACAAGATCTTCTTCGTGCAGCTCGCCGATGCGCCGCTGCTCGTGATGGACGTGCTGCAGTGGGCGCGCCATTACCGCAACTTCCCCGGCCAGGGCCAGTTCGATCTCGAGAACTTCTCGGGAGCTGGCCCTGCGGGCCGGCTACAGCGGACCGATGTCGCTCGAGGTGTTCAACGATCTCTTCCGCGAGGCGCCGAACCGGCGCACGGCGGTCGACGCGATGCGCTCGCTGCTCTACCTCGAAGGACAGGTGCGTACCCGGCTGGAGGCGCAGGCCGCGGGTACCGGCGATGCGGCGAGGACGAGCCAGCGCGTGCTCGACCGGGTGACGCTGTTCGATCCGCCCGCGCCGCCGACGCTCGTCGGGCTTCGCGTTCCTCGAGTTCGCGGTCGACGAAGTCGACCGCCCGCTCTCTCGGCGTGCTCCTTCGCGAGCTCGGGTTCCGCTACGCCGGCAAGCACCGCTCCAAGGAAGTCCAGCTGTTCCGCCAGGGAGACATCAACTTCATTCTCAACGCGGATCCGGCTCGCACGCGCGCCGGCATTTCGAGGCGCACGGCCCCTCGGTGTGCGCGATCGGCCTGCTCACCGACGATCCGGCGCGGGCGCTCAACCGTGCGACCGCCCTCAAATGCGTGCGCTTCGACAGCCGGGTCGGACCGCAGGAGGCGCACGTTCCGGCGATCCACGCGCCGGATGGCAGCATCGTCTACTTCGTGGACAGCAATCTCGGCGCCGACGGCCTGTTCAAGATCGATTTCGAGCTTTCCACGGAACGAGCCTACCTCGGCCAGGCGACCGAGCCTCACCGCGATCGACCACGTCACCTTCGGCCTGCCGCCGGATCAGCTCGACACATGGGTCCTGTTCTGCCGCGCCGTGCTTGGCATGCGCCCGGCGACAGCCTCGAATTGTCCGACCCGTTCGGGCTCATCCGAAGCTGCGGGCTCGCCAACGACGACCGCAGCGTGCGCTTCGTCGCTCAACGTGTCGGCGAGCCAGCGGACCCGCACGGCGCGCACGGTCGAGCGCGCTCGGCGGCGGCAGCGTGCACCACATCGCGCTCGGCGCCGACGACATCTTCGCGACGGTTCGACGCTGCGCGCAGACGGCGTCGCTTCGTGCCGATCTCGCCCAACTACTACGACGACTTGCTGGCGCGCCGCGACTCGACCCGGCATCTGGTCGGCGCGCATGCGCAAGCACGGCATGATCTACGACCGACTCGGCCGAAGGCGAATATCTTGCACGTGTACGCGAACCACCTTCGCGACCGCTTCTTCTTCGAGATCGTGCAGCGCGTCGGACGACTACGACGGCTACGGCGCCTCAACGCGCCGGCACGGATGGCGTCGCAGGCGCAGCAGAAGCGCCCGATGGCGCCGGAAGCGGCCTGAGACCGCAGCCGGGCATATCAATTCTTGGCCGTGCCCCGCAAACGCTCGATGTTGGGCACGGGCAGCGCCCGTCGCAGCACGGTCTCCTCGAGCCACTCGGCGGCGCGCCGCGCCCGGTCGACGACGGCATCCGGAGGCATCTGCAGGTAGTCGTCGTTGTAGACGTCGAAACTGTAGACGCCGCTATAGCCCAGCGCGTCGAGCTTGCTGACGAATGCCGCGAGGTCGTCGCTGTGGGCGCCTTCGCCGGGAAAGACGCGAAATCGCGTCTTGGTCGCCGCGCTTTCCGTCGATCGAGGGAACCGTCTGCCACGTGAAGTCGGACAGCTGGACAACGAAGATCTGTTCCGGGTCGATCGCATCGAGATCGTCGAGCGGTATCTGCGCGGCAACGATGTCGAAGGCATCGATGGCGAGTCCTAGGTTCCGGCAATTGGCCTGAAGCACGAACTCGCCGGCCAGCAGCGAAATTGCTGGCTGTCCGGCTCCACGAAACGCCCTTGAACGCAATGCACACACCCTTCGGAATCGCCAGCATCGCCAGCGTGCGCAGGTCACGGATTATCGCGTCGGCACTCGTGTTGGCGTGACTCGACGTCGACGCCTCGACGATGAGCAGGCGTCCGCCGAGCTCCTGGCAGAGGTCCAGCATGGACTTGGCGACGTCCACCTTGTAGTCGCGCAACTGGCCGTCGAGCCCTTCGAAATCGCGCAGCGCTTCCAGCCCCGTCACGGCGAGGCCGCTGTCGCGTACGGCGCGAACCCCGGCGTCCACGCCGCCGGGATGCCCGACGATCTCGCTGGCCGAGATCATCACCTGCGAGAAGCCGGCCCGCCGTATCGCGGCGAGCTTGGCGTCCAACGGACCCGCCAGCGAGGCGGTGTCCATCCCGAAGTCGCGGATGATCATTGGCGTGCCGCGTGGATACCGGGTTCGTCGTGCACGAGCTCGAACATGACGCTGCCGAGGCACGGCTTTGTGAGCGCGCCACGGTCGCTCGGGTGGACCTTCTCGGAAGTGAGGAATTCGATGCCGCGCTTCTCGAGCATCGCTACCGTTGCCATTACGTCCGGCGTTCCGAAGCCGATGCGCTGCAGGTGCTCGTCCGCGGCAGCGTATCGTGCGTTGTCGTCGGGTTCGATCAGCTGGAGGAAGAAGCTGCGGCAGGGACTCTGCAGCAGCAAGCCCTTGGGCATGATGCCGAAGCGGACGCGATCCGGAAGCGGCGTGAAGCCGAAGAGCTGCGAATAGAACCATACCCAGTCCGCGGTCCGGTCGGCGCCGATGTATTGAACGATTCCGAAGAAATGCAGGCCGCCGATCGCGGCAGGCTTCGTTTCGACCGACGGGATGGCGCGAAAGTCGATGTCGTAGATCGAGAATTCGTCATAGCGATCGACGAAATAGATGAGGCTCTCGCCGACGCCATGGATTCGCCGGAATGTTGAGCTCCATGGCGCGCGCACGCACGGGAATTTCCCACGCACCCATGTCCCGAACCCGCTGGAACGCGGCTTCCGCGTCGCGTACGCGCAGCGCGAACGCGCTCAGGACCGGCGTTTCCGCCGGATGCACGGTGTGGGGGAGGTCGGCGGGCTGCGAGTTGACGATGATGTTCATCGACCCCTGCCGGTAGAGTTCGACTTCCCGGGATCGGTGCCGCGCGATCGGACGGAATCCCAGCTTCTCGAGCAGGCCGCCGAGCGCCTGCGGCTTCGACGTGGCGAACTCGATGAATTCGATGCCGCTGATGCCGAGGGGGTTGAGGCCTCTTCGGGGACCGCTTCGTGTTCCAGCGCGTTGGTCATTGCAGATCCTCGTCGTCTGTCGTCGATGGCCGAGTCGAGTGCGAATCGTCGGCGACACTTTGCCGAATAGTCGTACGCATGATAGCCGAATCGGCTGCGCATGCGACCTCGCCAGCGACGCGCATTGATCACGGCAGCAGCAGCGAACCGAGTTCCAGGGCGGCCTCGTGCAATGGCCGGTAGAAACGCTCCGCCATTTCCTTGCGGTCGACCAATCGTCCCTGCAGGATGACGTTGATCCCCGCGACGTAGTGCCCGCCCGCGTCGCGGACCGGAACCGCCAGCGTGCACAGGCGCGGCTCCATCAGCTGGCTCGCGAACGCGAATCCCGATTCGCGGACCGCGGCCAGCAGCGGGCAGCAGCTTCTCGGCGGAGGTAGGCGTGTAATCGGTATAGGGATGGAACCTCGCGTGCGCCAGGTAATCGTTCAGCTCGTCTTGCGGCAGATGCGCGAGCATCACGTGCCCGATCGACGTGCAGTAGGCTGGCAGGCGACGCCCGACATTGAGGGCGGGTGACATGATGCGCGACGACGACGAGCGCGCGATGTAGACGATCTCGTCGCCGTCCAGCATCGCGAGCGAGCACGCCTCGCGCAACGAATCGCCGAGGCGGTCGAGAATGGGCTGCGCGAGCACGGCGATCGGAGACGCCGACAGGTAGCCGTGGCTGAACGACAGCACACGCGGACGCAGGTAGAACCGGCGCGCGTCGTCCGCCGCCACGAATCCCAGCTTCTCCAGCGTGTGCAGGCTGCGCCGCGCCGCAGCACGCGGAATCCCGGTGCGATGGCTGACCTGCGCGATCGACATCCGCCGCTTCTTGTCCGAAAGCGCCAGCAGGACGCCCAGTCCGCGGGCCAACGCGGTGACGAAGTCGGGATCATCGCCGAACGCCGCGATCTTGGCCGCCACCAGGGCGCTCGGGTCGGGAAATGCGGGTCGAGGCGAGGTTACGTTGGCGGAATCCTCTCGAGCGATCCCGGGTTGTCGGATTATCCCGGCGCGCCTGCGCATATTCGACCTTTCCTGATCGGCATGCCGACTCTAGACCGATCGGCCGCCCTCGTGGCGGGCCCCTTTGTCGGCGCCGGCTCCTACTGACCTAATTGGGGCGCAGAGCGCCCATACGTTACCGGAATCGCCCAGCATTTGCCACAGGGCGAGCAAAAGCAAGGAATTGTGGGCGTCTGGCGCACACATCGCCGCTATACGCCCTTGACCCGTCGCGGCACGTCTGTCCTATCGTCGCAATCGGATTCGGGCGCGGCCCGCAGCCGCGGAATCGGCATGTTCGCCACCAACGCTCGCGTTCGTGCGGAGGTTCTGGCGTGCAACGCGAACCCTCACCCGATTCCAACGTCAACCGGCCAGCGCAAGATGGCGCGGCGCGATCTGTCGGCATCTCACGCAGGAGTGCAACCGATGGCCGCGACCGAGATGAAGAAGCCCATCACCGAGGAACAGCAGCAGGAGCTCGACGAGGTCTTCGCGCGCGCGCGCAAGGCGCTCGCGATCATCGAGACCTACGACCAGGCGCGCGTCGACCGGCTGTGCCAGGCGGTCGCCTGGGCGGTGGCGAACAAGCAGACGTTCACGCGCCTCGTCGACATGGGCATCGAGGAGAGCGGCCTCGGCGACGCCGTGAGCCGGATGGGCAAGCGGATGAAGATCCGCGGCGTGCTGCGCGACGCGCTGCGCCAGAAGAGCGTCGGCATCATCGAGGAGCTGCCGGAGAAGGGCATCGTCAAGTACGGCAAGCCGGCGGGCATCATCGCCTGCATCGTGCCGACGACCAACCCGGACCTCACGCCGGCCGGCAACGCGATCTACGGCGATCAAGGCGCGCGACGTCGTCATCTTCTCGCCGCATCCGCGCTCGAAGAAGACGTCGTTCGAGACCGTGCGGCTGATGCGCGAGGCGCTGGAGCGCGAAGGCGCGCCGGCCGACATCCTGCAGTGCCTGACCAAGGTCAACATCCCGATGTCGCAGGCGCTGATGGCGCGCGCCGACCTGATCGTCGCCACCGGCGGCCAGCCGATGGTGCGCGCCGCGTACAGCTCGGGCACGCCGGCGTACGGCGTGGGCGCCGGCAACTCGACGATGATCATCGACGAGACCGCGAACATCGAGGAAGCGGCGCGCAACACGCGGCTGTCCAAGACGTCGGACTTCGGCTCGGGCTGCTCGGCCGACGGCAACCTGATCATCGAGGCGTCGATCTTCGACAAGCTGCTGGCGCAGCTGCAGAAGGAGGGCGGCTACCTCGCGAACGACGCAGGAAAAGGCGGTGCTGCGCCGGCGATGTGGGACGACGAGCGCGCACCGCACGGCCGACACCGTCGCGATCGCGCCGCAGCAGCTCGCCAAGGTCGCCGGCTTCACGATTCCCGCCGACCGCAAGTTCATCATCGTCCACGGCGACGGCATCGGCAAGGAGCACCACGTTCTCCGGCGAGAAGCTGACCACGCTGCTCGCCGTCTACAAGTACAAGGGCTTCGACCAGGCGCTCGACATGATGCGCGCGCATCTACGAGGTCGGCGGCAAGGGCCACTCCTGCGGCATCTACTCGTTCGACCAGGACCACATCCACCGGCTCGCGCTGGCGGCGCCGGTGTCGCGGATCATGGTGCGGCAGCCGCAGTCGAAGGCCAACGCCGGCGCGTTCAACAACGGGATGCCGATGACCTCGAGCCTCGGCTGCGGCACCTGGGGCGGCAACATCGTCTCCGAGAACGTGCACCTCAAGCACTACCTGAACACGACGTGGGTGTCGGTGCCGATCAAGGAGGACAAGCCCTCCGACGAGGAGCTGTTCGGCGCGTTCTACGACCCGGCGCTCGAAGCCGAAGTCGAGACGATCACGACCTGAGCGCGCAGACACGCGCACGCCGCACTGCGGCCCTCGACGAGACCCCCATGACGACGAAGACACCCGAAGAGCTGCTCGCCGACTGCGGCGCCTGGTGGGACACGGCGATCATCGACATCCATCCGGGCAAGATCGCGATCCGCGGCTACCCGATCGAGGAGCTGATCGGCCGCGTGCGCTTCCCCGACATGATCTGGCTGATGCTGCGCGGCGAGCTGCCGACGCGCGGCGCAGTCGGACCTGCTCGAGGCGGCGATGGTGCCGGGCGTCGACCACGGGCCGCACGCGCCGTCGATCGCGATCGCGCGGATGGCGGTGACCTGCGGGCTGCCGGTCAACGGCGCGATGGCCTCGGCGATCAACGTGCTCGACGACATCCACGGCGGCGCCGGCCAGCAGTGCATGGAGCTCTACCGCGAGATCGACGCCGCGGCCGGCGCCGACGGCGATCTCGTCGCGGCCGCCACGGCGATCATCCGAGCGCCACCGCGAGGCCGGCGAGAAGATCGTGCCCGGGCTTCGGCCACCGCTTCCATCCGATCGACCCGCGCACGGCGCCGCTGTTCGCGCTCGTCGCCAAGGCGGAGGCCGCCGGCGCGGTGTCCGGCCGCTGGGCGGCGATCGGCCACGCGGTCGAGGCTGCGCTCAAGGCGATCAAGCGGCCGCCACATCCCGATGAACATCGACGGCATCACGGCCGTCATCTTCTGCGAGCTGGGCTTCGAGCCGGAGCTCGGCCGCGGCCTGTTCGTCCTGTCGCGCTCGGTCGGCATTCTCGCGCACGCGTGGGAGCAGAAGCAGCGCGGCCGCCGCATCATGGGGCCGATGCCGAAGGAAATTCCGTATCGCTACAGCGGACCGGCGCGGCGCGCCGTGCCCGCGCCAGCCGCACGCGGCAACGACTGAACGACCACTCGCCGCGGCGCCCGCCGCGGGCCGACGGGACTCGAAGGAGCACGCAATGAAAGACCTGATCGCGAACCAGCTGGTGAAGTACCTCGAGGCGCGCGGCGTCGAGCACATCTTCGGCCTGTGCGGCCACACCAACATCGCCGTGCTCGCGGCGCTGTCGAAGAGCAAGAAGATCAAGTTCGTCAACACGCGGCACGAGCAGATCGCCGCGCACGCGGCCGACGGCTACGCGCGGGCGACGAAGAAGACGTCGGTCGTGCTGTCGCACCTCTCGCCCGGGCTCACCAACGCCGCGACCGGCGTGGCCAACGCCGCGCTCGACTCGATCCCGATGGTCGTGATCGCCGGCGACGTGCCGACGCACTACTACGGCAAGCATCCGCACCAGGAAGTGAACCTGCACGCGGACGCGTCGCAGTACGAGATCTACCGGCCGTTCGTCAAGCGCGCGTGGCGCGTGGATTCGCCGCACCTCTTTCCCGAGATCATCGAGAAGGCGTTCACGCTGGCCGAGAGCGGCCGGCCCGGGCCCGGTGCTGGTCGACGTGCCGATGGACATCTTCTCCAAGGAGATCGACGTCGCGCTGTTCGAAGCGCGTGCTGGCCAACACCAAGGCGCTGCACAAGCCCTCGCTCGACGACGAGACGGCCGAGGAGATCGTCCGCGCAGCTGCTCGCGGCGAAGACGCCGCTGCTCTACGTCGGCGGCGGCATCCTGCTCGCCGACGCGGCCGACCGAGATGCGCGAGCTCGCCGAGCACCTGTCGCTGCCGGTCGCGCACACGCTGATGGGCAAGGGCGCGCTGCCCGACGACCATCCGCTGATCCTCGGCATGACCGGCTTCTGGGGCACGAAGTTCATCAACGACAAGTGCAAGGGCGCCGACTGGATCCTCGGCCTCGGCACGCGCTTCTCCGAGGCCGACTGCAGCTCGTGGGAGGCGGAGTACACGTTCAACTTCCCGCCGACGAAGCTGATCCACATCGACATCGATCCGGCCGAGATCGGCCGCAACTATCCGGTGGCGATCGGCGCGGTGGCCGATCTCAAGGAAGCGCTGAAGGTGCTGAACCGCGTCGCGCGCAAGCTCGCGCCGAAGGGCGTCCAGCGGCCCGAAGCTCGCTGGCCGAGATGGCGGCCAACCGCAAGCAGTTCGTCGCCGGCAACAGGAAGGCGATGGAGAGCGACGCGTGGCCGATGCGGCCCGAGCGCATCCTCGCCGACCTGCGCGCCGCGCTGCCGCGCGACGCGATCCTCTGCACCGACGTGGGCTGGAACAAGAACGGCATGGCCCAGCAGTACCCGATCTACACGCCGGGCAGCGTCTTCACGCCGGGCGGCTACGCGACGATGGGCTTCGGCTCGCCGGCGGCGCTGGGCGCCAAGGTGGCCCTGCCCGACAAGGTCGTCGTGGCGCTGATCGGCGACGGCGGCTTCGGCCAGAACCCGGCGGTGCTCGCCACCGCGTTCGAGGAAGACATCGCGGTCGTCTGGGTGATCATGAACAACCACGCGTTCGGCACGATCGCCGGCCTCGAGAAGGCGCACTACGGCACGACGTTCGGCACGGTGTTCGAGAAGGACGGCAAGCCGTGGTCGCCCGACTACGCGGCGATCGCCCGGGCCTACGGCGTCGACGGCGTCAAGGTCGACTCGGCCGCCGAGTTCAAGCCGGCGCTGGAGAAGGCGATCAAGTCGAAGCGCCCGTGTCGTGCATCGACGTCTACATGAAGAACGAGCCGGTGCCCACGGCGGGCCACTGGAACATCATGGACATCTACTCGCCCGGCAAGAAGGTGCATCACGTCGAGCACCGGCGACGCGTCGCGGCGGACTGATGGCTCGCCGAGACAGGAGGAGCGCGACCATGAAACACGACTACTCGCTCGCGCACCTGACGGTGCTGTCGCTGACGCCGCCCCAGGTCGTCGACGTGGCCGCGCGCGCCGGGTACCGGTACGTGGGCCTGCGCCTGACGCGGGTGACGCCGGACGAGCCGCTGTACGACCTGGCGCACGACCGGGCGCTGATGAAGGAAACGAAGGCGCGGCTCGCCGACACCGGCGATCGAGGTGCTCGACGTCGAGCTCTTTCGCATGGATCCGTCGCTCGAGCCGGAGAGCTTCATTCCGGTGCTCGAAGCGACCGCCGAACTCGGCGCGCGGCACATCATCGCGCAGTTGCCCGATCCCGACCGCGAGCGCGCCACCGCGCGGTTCGCCCGGCTGTGCGATCTCGCGAAGCCGCTCGGAATCTTCGTCAGCCTCGAGTTTCCGCACTGGACCGAGACGGGCAATCTCGCGGCGGCGGCCAAGGTCGTGCGGGCCGTCGAACCGGAGCAATGCCGGCATCCTGGTCGACATGCTCCACTTCGGCCGCTCCGACTCGCGCCTCGAGGAGCTCGCCAAGCTGCCGCGCGAGTGGTTCCGTTTCGCCCACGTCTGCGACGCGGCCAAGGAGGTGCCCGCCGACGATGGCCGGCATCATCCACACGGCGCGCGACGAGCGCCAGTTTCCCGGCGAAGGCGGCATCGACGTCCGCGGCATCCTCGCCTGTCTGCCGCAGGACATTCCGTATGCGCTGGAGATTCCGCGCGTGGCGCTGACCAAGGCCGTCGGACCGGAAGAGGTTGCGCGGCTGGCGCTACGCGTCGCGCGGAGCCATCTCGACGGCGCGTCAGGGGAGCGACCTTCGGCTGCCGCGCACAGGCCGAGGGTTTCCCGAAGGCTGTCGGCGGGCATGGAATCACGCGCGTGATCTGCACCATTGATATATATATGGAATGGACATGAAGAAGATCCTGATGCTCCACGGCATCAACCTCAACATGTTCGGCAAGCGCGATCCGAAGCAATACGGCACGGTCACGCTGGCCGAGATCGACGCCAAGTTACGTTCGCTGGGAAAGGAGCTCGGTGTCGAGGTCGAGTGCTTCCAGACCAACAGCGAGGCCGCGATGGTGGAGCGGATTCATCAGGCTTTTGCCGAGGGCAAGGATGCCGTGCTGATCAATGCCGGTGCGTGGACGCACTACAGCTACGGCATTCGCGACGCGCTCGCCATTCTGACGGTGCCCATCGTCGAGCTGCACATGTCGAACGTCCACGCGCGCGAGGCCTTCCGGCACGTGTCGGTCTTTGCCGAAGTCGTCCGGGGACAGATCTGCGGCTTCGGCGTCGACAGTTACCTGCTGGGCCTTCGCGCCGCGGTCAGTGCAATCGGCGATAGCAATGCCTGAAATCTCTGGGACCCCGGCCATGCCGGGCGAATACGGAACATCGTGGGCAGGTGGAGATCTTTTGTGGTGTAGTTCGTTGGCATTTTCAATGACTTCATAAGGAGGAATCTCATGGGTTCTCGTACAAGTCGACGTCACTTTCTCGCCGCAGGCGCTTCGATGCTGGCGCTTGGCGCACTGCCGCACGCTCAAGCGCAGACACGGACCAAGCTGCGTTTCAGCTGCGGCGTTCACTGAGCAGGATTTGCGCGCCGACGCATACAAGTCGTTTGCCGCAGCAATCAAGGACGGCTACGACTTCGAGCCTTATTGGGGCAATACGCTATTCAAACAGGGAACGGAACTCATCGCCCTGCAGCGGGGCAACCTCGAAATGGTCAACCTCGCGCCGGCGGACATATCGAAGCAGATCCCGGCGTGGTCGCTGATGACGTCGGCCTACCTGTTTCGCGATGCGGCCCACCTAAAGAAGACATTCAAGAGCGATGTTGGCCGGGATTTCATCAAGATGGCCAAGGACCAACTCGGCATCCAGATCATCACGCCGGTCTACTTCGGATCGCGCAACGTCAATCTGAAGCCGGATCGCGTGATCAAGACTCCCGCGGACATGGCGGGAATCAAGCTGCGGATGCCGCCGGGCGAGTTCTGGCAGTTTCTCGGTGAATCCATCGGCGCCAATCCAACGCCGGTCGCGTTCGCCGAGGTCTATACGGCGCTGCAAACAGGCGCGATCGACGGCCAGGACAATCCACTGGTTACGAGCAAGCTCATGAAGTTCTATGAGGTGACGACTCAATTCGTCATGACGGGCCATGTCATTGGATACGATGTGATGGCGATCACCAGCAAGATCTGGGACGCCATGCCTGCCGCGCAGCAAGCCGCATTCCAGGCAGCGGCCGACAAGGCGATCGACGACTACGTCGTGAAGTTCAGCGCGCAGGAAAAGGAGGTCCTGGATTTCTTCAAGGCCCAGGGCAAGAAGGTCTACACTCCCGACCTCAACGCGTTTCGAACGTACGCCCAGAAGAAATACCTCGACAAGTACGGCCAGGACTGGCCCAAGGGAGCGCTCGAGCGCATTAACGCGCTGTAGTCAAGGCGCGAGTCACTCAGTGCCGTGATCGGCATCACCAACCAGCCATTGCTCGCAATGGCTGGTTGGCAGGTCGCTGTTTGTCTGCAAGAATGCGCGTCCGCGGAGTCGATGGCCCCATGGAACCTACGAAGCCGAGCAATCCACCGAGCGCCGCATCCTGGCTGAGGAAGCGGGCCGAGAACGTGATCGTTGCGCTGATAGCGGTCATGTTCATCTCCTTCCTTCTGCAAATTGCCTTTCGCTATCTGCTGAACCGGCCGCTGGGCTGGACCGAGGAAGTTACGGTTCTCTGCTGGGTTTGGCTGGTGCTTTGGGGGGCGGCCTTCATCCTGTCGGACCATGACGAGATTCGGTTCGACATCCTTTACGTAAAGGTTTCCCCGCGAACCCAGCGCGTGTTCACGGTAATTTCCAGCCTGGTACTGATCGTCCTGTTCGCCGTCTCGCTGCCCGCCACCTGGAACTACGTGCTCTTCATGAAGCGCGAGAAGTCCGCTTACCTGGGAATGCGCTTCGACTACCTGTACTCGATCTACGTCATCTTCTCCCTCGCATGCATTGTCAGGCATGGATGGATTGCCTGGAACGCATTCCGCGGCCGACCCTCGACAGAGGTAGACGTGATTGAAAATGGGGAACGTACCTGATGCCCAGCCATTTCACGCTGTGCATCTTTGTCCTGATCGCGCTGGCGCTGTTCGGACTGCCGATCGGTCTGTCAATGATATGCGCGTCCGTGTTCTATCTGCTGGTGGCAGGTCTCGACCTCGGCACTGCGGGCGAGCAAATTCTCAACGGCCTGTTCAACAGCTATGTTCTGTTGGCAGTACCGCTGTTCATCCTTGCCGCGGATTTGATGAACAGCGGGAGTTTGACGGATCGACTTTTGAAATTCTGTCTTGTGCTCGTAGGTCGATTTCGCGGCGGTCTCGGTCATGTCAACGTTGTGGCGAACATCATCTTTGCGGGCATGTCGGGATCCGCTATTGCAGACGCCGTCGGCATAGGACGCATCATCATCGGAATGATGACGCGCAATGGAAAGTATCCCATCGAGTACGCGGCCGCGATCACCGCTTCGGCAGCCATCATCGGCCCGATAATTCCACCGTCGATCCCGATGGTCGTCTATTCACTCGTTTCCGACACTTCGATTGGATATCTCTTTCTCGGAGGCGTCATGCCCGGGCTGCTGCTCGGCGTTGCGTTCATGATCATGAACACCATTATCGCCCGGCGCAGAAACTATCCCGTTGAGACGCCGGTTCCGATGCGCGAGATTCCGCGCATCACACTTGACGCTTTCCCTGCATTGATGCTTCCGGTCGTGCTGCTGTTTGGCATCTACGGCGGCGTGATGACGCCCACGGAGGGCGCGGCGGCGGCAGCAGCCTACGCGTTACTGGCATCGTCGCTCATATACCGCTCGATCTCGTTCAAACAGCTGTACACGATCCTGCTCTCGAGCGCGAAATCGACTACCTCGGTGGGTATGCTGATTGCGGGCGCATTGGTCTTCAACTACGTTGTCACGATTGAAAACGTTCCTGTTTCGGTTCAGCACTTTATTGCCGCGTTTCAGCTGACCCCCGTCATGTATCTGCTGCTCGTCAACGCGATACTCATTGTCCTTGGGTGTCTGCTCGAGGGAACCACGATTCTCCTCGTCATTGTTCCGATTCTTATTCCAACGGCAAAGGCGCTCGGCATCGATCTCGTGCATTTCGGGGTCGTGGTGGTCGTCAACATCATGATCGGACTTGTCACACCCCCGTTCGGGCTGTTGCTCTTCGTCGTCGCCAACATGACGAAGAAGCCTTTGATGTTGATTGTCCGCGAAGCAACCCCATTCATCATTGTTGCGCTGGTTGTTCTTGCGATTATCACTCTTATCCCGCAAACCGTGCTGTGGCTGCCCAGGGTCATGGGCTACAAGGGGTAACCTACCCCGCATATCGGCCAAGACAGTCTTCGCAAGGAGAGCCAATGGCTCTGCTCGGTAGCGCAGCGATGCTGCTCTGGTACGACATCGTCGCGGAGCAGGTTGCGGAACACGACGACTGGCACACACGCGAGCATTTCCCGGAAAGAGTCGGCATCCCCGGCTTCATTCGGGCTCAGCGATGGGTCGCGAGCTCGCCGGGCGAGAGATATTTCGTCGTGTATGAAGTCGCGGACATCGACGTGCTCTCGTCGCCACCGTACCTGGAGCGGCTCAACCACCCAACGCCCTGGACGAGCCGGATGATGCCGAGCTTCAGAGGCATGGTCCGAGGCTTTTGCAGAAGGGAAAGCAGTCACGGTTCCGTACTTGGGACGAGTTGCGTGACATTGCGATACTCTGCCGCGCCAAGAATGGAGGAACGCTTGCGCAGGTGGGTTGGTGGCGATCTGATTCCGGACGTGATGCAGACGAAGGGGTTCACAAGCGCCTTCCTGTTCCGATCTGACCGTGCGCCGGAGATGACGGCTGAACAGCGAATTCGTGGTCGCGACGGGAGCGTCGATCTGGTGTTGCTTGCAACCGGCTATTCAACTGAATTAATGGAAGGCTTGGCGCAAAATGCCTTGTGTGCAGACAATCTCGAAGCCCACGGAGCGTTGCCGGGCACGACCTCGGGAGTCTTCCGGCTTGCTTGCTTATCCGGCGTCCCCAGCCGGGTTGCTGATTCGCCGGGCAAACGCACTAGGGCAGCATCACTCCGTCGTAGACGAGCTTGATGCCGATCGCAAGCAACGCCCAGTAGCTGATCTGATAGAACACCCGCTCGTCGAGTTTGCCTTGAATGAGCACGCCCAGCTTGACGCCCACCGGCACCAGAGGCAGGAGCACCAGCGCCGTGGCGAAATTGGTCGTGTCCAGCTGGCCCAGCAGCGCGTAGGGGATGATCTTCGCGTAATTTGACGCAAAGAAGAACCACACGGTCGTTCCGACATAAGTGCGCTTGTCGAGACGCAAAGGCAGCAGATACGCCATCAGCGGGGCCGAGCCGGCGTGCGCGAGAAAGCTGGTGAGTCCGGAGACCGCCGACCAGGCCACGCCGCGCGGCCATGAGGCTGTCGCCTGCGGACGGTTTTTCGCCCAGCCGAAGAGATTGTTGAGCGCGAACGCGATCGCAATCGCGCCGATCGCCAGGCGCAGCACATCCTGACGCACGAGACCGAATATCAGGCTGCCCACAATGACGCCGATCGCGAGGCCGGTGAGAAGGATCGGCATGTTGCGCCGGTCGTATACGCCCCGGAATGCGCCGAGGCCGAAGAGGTCGATGCAACACAGGATCGGCAGCATGATTGCCGCGGCCTGCAGCGGTGAGATGACGAGTGCAAGCAGCGGCACAGCCATGCCACCGAAAAGACCGGGGATTCCCGTCTTGGAAATGCCGGCCATCAGGACAACCGGAATCGCAATGAAGTAGAAGTTTGGATCGGTGATGAGCATCATCGCACCGCGTCAGATACCGTATCGCACCTGCGCGACACTTCGCGGAGGCTCCATGCCATGGCGGCGCTTGGCCGCGTCGGCGTCCGGGGATGCCAGGAAGGCCAGCAAAGCATGGCCGGCTGCGTGGCGCTTGGACGCCATGCAAACCGCCGCGGAAAATACCGTGACCACCTGAATCTCCGGCGGAAGCGGGCCAATGACGTCGATGCCGGGCAAGTGCATCAGTTCGCTCAGCTGCTGGAAGCCCAACTCGACGTCGCCACGCGCCACGAGCGTTCCTACGGGGACGCCGGGTGGCGCCTGGACGATGCGCGATGCAATCAACGCGGTGATGCGCCAGCGCTCGAACAGGCGAACAATATGCGCACCGCTCGGACCGGTCGAATAGCCGATGCTGCGCGCTCGCACGACGGCGTCGCGGACGGCCGACTCGGTGGAGACGTCGGGATGCGGCGCACCGGCAGGCACCGCTATCGCTACGGCGGACCGGGCCAGATCTGCCCGGCTTCGCGGATCGACATAGCCGCCGGCTGCCAACCGCTCGATTGCCTCGGCCGATAGCACGACGAAGTCGAACGCTTCACCGTCGGCGACGCGCCGCGCCGCATCGACGCCACCCACGGCAACGACTGTGACCGGCTGTCCCGATTGCCGTTCGTAAGCATCGCAGAGCTCGGCCAACAAGCCACGCGTCGCCATCGACGAGATGCCCGTCATGACGCCAACGGTGCCTGACTCGACGGTCATGTCTCGTCCGGCCCGATCAATCGATGTATTTCAGGCCTGCCTTCTGCAGCGGCTCGCGCATGTTGTACATGTCGAGTCCCAGCACGCCGGCCGCCAGCTTCGCGCGCTTTTCGCCTTCGTTCGCTTCGCGCGCGGATGCAGCGTCAAGAGTTTGCTGCGCGATGGCTGCCGGCACGACCACTACGCCGTCGTCGTCGGCCACGACGACGTCGCCTGGGGCGACCAACGCGCCGGCACACACGATAGGGACGTTCACCGAGCCCAGCGTGGCCTTCACCGTGCCTTTGGCGGAGATCGCCTTGCTCCACACGGGAAATTTCATTTCGGTGAGCACGCGCACGTCGCGAACGCCGGCATCGATGACGAGGCCCTGTGCGCCTCGCGCCTTGAAACTCGTCGCGAGCAAATCACCGAAGTAACCGTCGGTGCAATCGGCCGTGACGGCGGCAACGACGATGTCACCCGCGCGAATCTGTTCTGCCGCGACGTGGAGCATCCAGTTGTCACCGGGGTGCAGCAGGACCGTCACGGCAGTCCCGGAGGCCTGTGCACCGGTATAGACAGGACGCATATGGGATTTCATCAAGCCCATCCGGCCCATCGCTTCATGCACGGTCGCGGTGCCCAGCGCACCCAGCTTCGCGGCAACACCGCCATCGGCGCGCCGGAAGTTGCGATAGACGACTCCGAGTTCTTGCATGGTCAACGTCCTTTCGCTTTCAGCGCGGCATCGAGCCGAGGGTAGACGCGCCGGGCGTTGGCCTCGAAGATCATGTGCCGCTGCCCGGCATCCACGTGGGCGGCCTCGACGTAGCGTTTGGTGTCGTCGAAATAGTGGCCGGTTTCGGGATCGATTCCGCGCACCGCGCCGATCATCTCGCTGGCGAACAGAATGTTCTCGACGGGGATCACGCGGGTGAGGAGGTCGATGCCGGGCTGGTGATAGACACAGGTGTCGAAGAAAATGTTGCCGAGGAGGTGCTCCTTGAGCAGAGGCTTCTTCATCTCCTGCGCCAAACCGCGGAAGCGGCCCCAGTGATAGGGCACCGCGCCACCGCCGTGCGGTATCACGAACCGCAGCGTCGGAAAGTCCTTGAACAGGTCCGACGTGAGGCACTGCATGAAGGCTGTGGTGTCGGCGTTGAGGTAATGCGCGCCGGTCGTGTGAAAGCACGCGTTGCAGCTCGTACTCACGTGGATCATCGCCGGAATGTCGTACTCGACCATCTTTTCGTAGATCGGGTACCAGTGGCGATCGGACAGCGGTGGAGAGCTCCAGTGTCCTCCGGACGGGTCGGGATTGAGGTTGATCGCCACATTCCCGAATTCTTCGACGCACTCTCAACTGCAAAGACCAGCGGCATTAAGTTTTTTAGTGTTTTCATAGTAAAGAGATTTAATAATTACGGTATAAAATTCTATGAAACTCACCATGTTTTAAAATAAAATATGCGGAACAGGCTTAAACACTGTCTGACCGGTTAAAATCAGCGATCGAACCGTAAACTGAACCATTTAAAGGTATAAAATGCAGTAGAGACGCGCAAGTTGCGCGTCTCTACTTAAGTCAATAGGTGTTCTCCCTATTTCAATTTATTTCAATTTATTTCAATTCATTCTTTAACATCCTTGGCCGCTGTTCGGCATTCGGCATTGCTTTCATTACCGGTTTCCCGGGCAATTTGGCATTGCGCATTGCTGCATTATAGACAAATGATGCTGTGATTACTGCATTTTGTTTGAGATCAGCCATCACCAGCCTTTCATATGTATCCATAACTGTATGATAGCCACGGTCCATATTCGATTTCATCCTGTATAAACTGAAAGCCTGGCAAATCCGACCCTGTCAAATGAAAGATGATCTGTTCCTGAAGTATTTCTTATGGTGATTGTTGAACAGCCCATATCTTCAAAAGGTTTTAGCCATTCTTCAAAAATTGGTCTTACAAGTTCATTTTCCTGGATATAAATTCCCCGGTATTTTCCTGATCCGTTATCCATATTAAAATATCCTGCAAATTTATCATAGTCGGGTTTATGTTCTTTTGTTGCAGGATCGACAAGATATTTATCCACATATCCGGATGATCCGAACAGACCCTGTTCTTCACCACCCCAGAGAGCTATCCTGATTGTTCTGCGGGGAGCAATATCGAGGCTTTTAAGTATCCGCAGAGCTTCAAGCATTACAATACATCCCGATCCATTGTCTGCAGCACCTGTTCCGCCGTTCCACGAATCGATGTGAGCACCCAGAAGAACTACTTCATTTTTAAGAAGCTTATCTGTTCCTGGTATTTCACCAATAACATTATAAACAGTCGGGCTGTCAAAGAATTTATTCTGTATTTCAATCTCCATTTCGACAGGAATGTTATGTTGTAATAAGACGTACCATTCTTCCATGATCTTCTATAGGAAGGTTCAGCTCAGCAATTGGTTCTTTGTCACCTGATTTATAGTTTGCTCCATTGGATCTTGGAACATTGAAATGTTCCTGAACTATTCAGAATCACTGCAGCACCTTCATGTCCTCAGAAAGTCTGATATTTTTGTATCGCAAAGCGCGCTGAGCCATCATTGCAGCACGATCAAAAGGTGGTCTTCTTGAAGGTGAGGCTGAGGTGGCCATTGTAAGATCTTTTAGTTGTGCATCTGTCAGACCGGCTTGCAAGCGGTTCAAAACTTACCTCATAAGTAGCTGTTGAAGGCATCAGAACTAATTTTTCCTGATAGTTTTCCTTTATATTTATCGAGATCAGCTATCAGCTTTTACATCCAGGAGATACAACTTCACCTTTTACCAGTCCGTTTGTACTTCCTGTCCATGCAACAGGATTGCAGGCAAAGTTTGAATAGTATGGAGCAGTCATTGCTGCATATGTTTTAAGATTGTCCCAGCCACCACGGGTGAAATCCTTTGCAGCTTCAATCCTTACATTCTGAAATCCAAACTCTTCCATTTTCTTTTTTGCCCATTCATTGCCACGATTGTATCCTGTGGAGGCAGTAAGTCTTGGTCCGACAAAATCAGTCAGCCAGAAAGCCAGATCTTCAACACTTGAATTTTTTAATCCTTCCTGTTTGATTTTATAAATCATACTGAGGTCAACATTTTCGCTCTGCGACATTAACCATGCCGGCAGTAAAGAAGAGAAACAATAACGAGATTGGAGATTTTCTTAATTTTCATGGATTTAGTTTTAAGGTTTGTAATCATCAGTAATTCAAATGTATATAAAAATGAAACCCATATAGGTTCGAGAAGCTGATTTAACAATAATTAACTTTACCGGATTGTATATTGTAAGTTTCTTCCGTTAGGTTCTGAAGTGAAGTCTGATTGAGGTATGAGGCCGTAAGGTATAGGCGTGACGCACTGAGGTGTAAAGTTCCTGTCGAAACGGTATTTCGTACTTCGTTCCTCAACGTTTTACTTCTATACCTGCCTTAACGGAATTTCATCACTTCGTTTATAACATATTTTACTTTTATCTTTTTACTTTTGTCTTTTATCTTTAACTATGATTTATCCGGAAAATTTTGAAAATAAGATAGGTTTTGACAGGATACGGACACTTCTGAGCTGAAAAATGTCTGAGTCCTATGGGGCTTGAAAAGGTGGATGATATTAATTCATTGATGATTTTGAAAAGCTATCTCATATATTTATCAGCAACATATGAATTCCAGCAGATACTGCATGTTTGAAGATTTTTTCCCTTCAGAACATTATTATAAAATTTCAGATTGTCTCAATAAGATAAGGATTGAAGGAACATTTCCTGAAGTTCAGGAAGTATTTGATCTGAAACGTACACTTGAAACCGTAAAGACAATTCTGAATTTTTTCAGAAATAAGGATGCTGCAAAGTATCCTGTTCTGCGGAGAATGTGCAGTTCGGTTAAAACGTATCCTTATGTGCTTGATGCAATTGACAGGATTATTGACAAACGGGGAATAGTAAAGGATAATGCCTCCCCAAGGCTTAAAGGAGATAAGAGCAGAACTTATCGGCAAAAGCATTCATGTCACCAAAAGGCTGAATGCTATTCTTAAAACAGGCACAGTCTGATGGTATTGTTGATGCGGATACATCTGTTTCAGTACGAAACGGCAGAGGAGTTATTCCTGTGAGTGCTTATGATAAAAGAAAGATAAAAGGTCTTATTCACGATCAGTCAGCTTCAGGAAAAACTGTTTTTATTGAACCTGAGGAGATTGTTGAGATAAACAATGATATCATTGAACTTGAATATGAGGAAAGAAGAGAGATTGTAAGAATACTGACTGCATTTGCTGATGATATCAGACCTTATATTGACGATCTTCTTGAATCAAATTTGTTTCTTGGTGAAATAGATTTTATAAGGTCAAAAGCTCTTCTCGGCAATCATCTGCATTCAATCAAACCGGTTCTGATAAATAAGCCATTCCTTGCATGGAAAAGGGCCATTCATCCTCTTGCTTATCTCTTACATTTGAAAAGATCTGCCGGACAGGAAAGTAGTTCCTCTTGAAATTGTCCTTGATGAAAAGGACAGAATACTGCTTATTTCGGGTCCTAATGCCGGAGGTAAATCAGTTTGTCTTAAGACAGTCGGCTTGCTTCAGTATATGCTTCAGTGCGGACTTACAATTCCGGTTGCAGAAGGATCAGAAACGGGGATCTTCAAAAATATCCTTATTGATATTGGTGATGAGCAAAGTATTGATAATGATTTGAGTACTTATAGTTCTCATCTTATCAATATGAAATATTTCATAAAAAACGGAAATGAAAAGACACTGATTCTTATTGATGAATTCGGTACAGGTACGGAACCTATGCTTGGAGGTTCAATTGCCGAAGCAATCCTTGGTGAACTTAAACAGGAAAAAGGTATTTGGGGTTATAACTACTCATTATACTAATCTGAAACATTTTGCATCACTTACTGATGGAATTGTAAATGGGGCAATGGCATTTGACAACCATCTTATGCAGCCTCTTTTTCAGCTTACCATCGGAAAACCCGGAAGTTCATTTGCATTTGAAATTGCACAGAAAAATCGGATTTCCTGAAGAAATTCTTGCAGAAGCATCAGGAAAAGCAGGTGTAAAAAATATTAATTACGACAGGCATCTTAAAGATATTGCCCGGGATAAACGATACTGGGAGACCAAACGACAGAGTATAAGGCAGCAGGAGAAAAGGCTTGAAGAGCTGATGGCCGAATATGAGAAGGAGCTTTCAGGTGCCAAAACGCTTAGAAAAGAGATCATTACAAAAGCCAAAGATGAAGCTCAGCAACTGCTTAAGGAATCTAACCGGATGATTGAGAGCACTATCCGGCAGATTAAGGAATCGCAGGCAGAAAAAGAAAAGACAAAAGATATCCGGCAGCAGCTTGAGGAATTCAAAAATGTTGTTGAAGAGGAAACAAAGCCGATCGAGACTGAATCGGAAGAGAAGATTGCTATATTGAGTACAAGGGCAAAAAGAATTAAGCTTGAGCCGGAACCGGTTAAAGAAGAAACAAGTCGTGAACCTGTACTCCGGTACATCCTCTGAAACCAGGTGATGCTGTAAGAATGATTGATACCCAGGCAGCAGGCGAAATTATTGAGATAAAAGATAAAATGGTCCAGGTAGAAACAGGCAAGCCTCAGGTTTTTTGTTCCGCTCGACAAAATTGAAAGGATAACCAGATCTGAACTTAAAAAGAGCCTCAGGGCAAACCAGGTCATACAGGGAAAATGATCCTGCTATTGTTCAGCGGAATATTAATTTTAAACCTGAGATCGATATCCGTGGTGTAAGGGGAGAAGAGGCTATTAACCAGGTTCGTGATCTTATCGATAATGCACTTATTGTACAGCACCGCAATCTGAGGATACTTCATGGCAAAGGGAATGGTATACTCCGGCAGCTTGTAAGGCAATATCTTGCAACTGTTGATGTTGTAAAATCTTTCCGTGATGAGCATGTGGAATTCGGAGGTTCGGGAATTACAGTCGTGGAGATGGATTTTTAGCCTTAAGAGACTATAATAAAATAAACTTTGTGGATCTTGGTGAATCCTTTGTGTGCCCTTTTGGGGAAATTAAAATCCAATTAACCACAAAGGATCTCAAAGTAAAACACAATGAAATACGAAGGAAAAGCAAATAAGTTTTTGCCTCAAACGACACTCAAACTATAAATCTATGAAAACAAAACTGATTATTATTTATTCATTGTTTACCTTATTTTCTGATTCTTTATTCCTTCAGAGCTGAAAAAACAACAACATCAGGTCAGTCCGTAATTGCTTCTGCACAAAAACAGGAGTGGGCAATTGTTATTCATGGCGGAGCAGGGGGAATGACAAGAGAAAATACCACTCGTGAGATTGATAAGGAATACAGGGAATCACTGCTTATTGCAATGAATACCGGAAAGAAGATTCTTTCTGAAGGAGGATCCGCTCTTGATGCCGTAGAGCAGACTATCAGGGTTATGGAAGACAATCCTCTCTTTAATGCCGGTAAGGGAGCGGTTTTTACCCATGAAGGAAGGAATGAGCTGGATGCTGCTATTATGGATGGATCAAATCTTGCGGCAGGTGCAGTGGCTGGCGTCACTGATATAAAAAATCCTATTACAGCAGCAAGAAGGGTTATGACAAATTCCCCTCATGTGATGCTTGCCGGAGCAGGTGCTTCACAATTTGCTAAAGAACAGGGACTTGAGATTGTTCCGGCATCATATTTTTATACTGAAAAGCGATTTAATGAACTTGCAGGAGATACTGAAAAAAGAGAAAAATGGAACTGTAGGGTGCTGTGCTCTTGATAAAAATGGAAATCTCGCTGCCGGAACATCGACAGGAGGCATGCCGGATAAAAGATACAACAGGATAGGTGATTCACCGATTATAGGAGCAGGAACTTATGCAAATAATAATACCTGTGCTGTTTCAGGTACCGGTCATGGGGAATTTTTTATAAGATGGACGGTCGCGCATGATATTTCAGCATTAATGGAATATAAAGGACTTTCTCTTAAAGAAGCTTCAGAACTTGTTGTAAATGATAAGCTTGTAAAGGCAGGCGGGAGCGGAGGAGTGATATGTGTCGACAAATCAGGCAATATTTCAATGCCTTTCAATTCCGATGGCATGTTCAGAGGATTTGCTACTGCGGATGGGAAAGAAGGAATCTTTATTTATAAGGATGAAGGTGTAAAATAAAGATAAAAGACAAAGGTAAAAAGACAAAAGTAAAAAGACAAAGTAAAAACTTACACAGAGAGCCACAGAGAAGTAAGAACATATGAACAAACGAGTTCAGAATAAAGAAGTTTTATATTCTGCGATGAAGTCAGAAACTCCGCCGAGCCTGAGGAATTACTTGCAGTTTACTGAATTGTAACTTTTCCTGATGTTGCTCTGATAGTGATTATTGATTTGGTCTCCTTGTCTTTTCCTGCCAGACCAACAAGCGTAGCAGAATAATTTACGTCAGTTTTTATTACACCCGGATATTTCGATAGCGGAAAATCCCACTGACGCATCGGTTGCAATTATGCTCGATCTGAAAGAAACACCTTCTCCTGTTTCAATTGCAATCTGGCTCTGACCTGAAACTATGTCAATACTGCTGAATCCCTTTTTTAGATCCGTTATATAGATTGATCCATAAGTTGCTTTTGACTTTAGCTGTACCTCCAAGTGATCCTATCATATATTCCGTGTAGGTACCTTCTGTGAAAATATTAGATATTGATCTGATGTTGTAACTGTCAGATTTGGAATTACTGACAAGAGAATTTATTTCTCCGATCATTATTTTTGATATGGCTGAAGTTATTACAGTAGCCTGGCCTTTTTCTATGACTACCGAAGGGCAATTAAGAAGATTTATATTCATCCAGTTTAATTCATCGATACTTATTTTACTATGATCTGCATAAATGGAACTTATGGGTTTTTCGTTTCCTTTTGTAAGTCTCTTTGCACTCAGAATCCCCTGCGATATCCTGGCATTAAGTGTTCCTGACAACTCATCAACTGAAATGTTGCCAAATTCATCTGATATATTAATGTTCATATATGCTGGCATTTTAATCAGGTAGTCAACGCTGAAGCTTTTCCTCCCCTGTCTTAGAGTCTCAGAAAAGAACTTCTTGTCATACATTGTTGAAACAGATATCGTATCTTTTGTCTTATCGATGCTGATATTTGACCAACTTCATATTTTGCTGAAGCAAATCTTTATCGTCCTGAATTATAGTAATGGTTGCACAAACCAGAAGCGAATCATCTTTTCCATCGATGACATTTATATCTCCGTATTTATTTGAAATTCTGATTGTTGTTCCGTGTTTAATGGGGAATGTTTGTTTTAGATTGCAATTGTTATTCTGAGCTGAAATGGTAATTGCAATAATTATTAAAATAAACAGACCTGATATTTTTTTATAAAGTTTCATTTTCCTGTATCTTAAAATAAAAGAACTTTCTGATTTCTCGTCTTCTTCATCTTAAAGACAGTGATTTGAAGGACAATGCTGCAAAAAAAAGCGGAAATGTTGTAACATTCCCGCTATTTGAATAATATAGTAAAGTGGTGATTAATTGAGCCTTACTGAACCATATGATGCATAGTACATTAACTCTTGAAGCCGGATTTTCTTCTTTTCCTACAGTTCCTGATACTTCATGTGAATTGTTTTCAACAATACGTCTCTGATTTTTAAAATTATCTTCATTGTATTTCAAGTCCGCCATATGAAACTTTTGCATCGAGTTTGTAGCTTGCTGATTCGTCAATTCCAAGTTTAACGCCCATATAATGTGTTTCAGCATCAATTGATTCAAAGCCTGCAGGGATACGGTCAATTGAAAATGAACCATAACTGCCGGTGTAATTGAGTTTTTTTGTCAGTTCTCCTATATTTACTTCTGTATATCCGTTATCAAGAACCAGGTTTTTTATTTTTTCAATCCTGATATTATCATATTTGCTTTCACCTACAATTGAACTTGTTTCGCCAAGGATTATTTTGGAATATTTACTGTCGAGAAGAAGTGCCTGGCTTTTTGCTATATCCATGCTTCCTACATATCTTTCAGTCAGATCGAGCCATCCGGTTTCATCGATTGTTCCTTTTCCGTAAGCCAGGTTAAGGCTGCTTAAGGGTTTGACATTTCCTCTGGTGAGTTTTCCGGCAGTAAGGTTTCCGTATTTAATATCAAGATTCATCAATCCGTGAAGTTCATCTATATCTGTATTACCATATTTGTTTGCGAGTGTCAGATCGGTTCCAACAGGCATTTTTATATTATAGTCTATGCTGAATTTTTTTGAATCGCCCCATCCTGTAAAATTGAATTTGTCATCAATTACTGTTTTTGCTGAAATAAGATTAGCACCTTCTGAAAACTGAACATCTATCTGATCGAGAAATTTCTGAGCTTTTTCTTTATTCGACATATCAACAGTTACTTTGACATCGATAACTATCTGGTCCTTATCCCAGCTCTGAATTACCACATCTCCGTATTTGTTGCTGATATCAAGTGTGTTTTGTTCCTGCAGTATACTCTTTATGGAATTCCTTTGTTAATCTCCTGTGCTGATAAGGTGAAGCAGAAATTAAGAAGAGCAGGATAAGGAATAACATTCCTGATTTATAATTTGACTTTTTCATTTTCTTTCTTATTTTGGTTATCATTCCTGATTGTTTTAAGCTGATTTACTATATAGGTCATTACTTCAAGTTTAGTCTGATAGTGTTCTATCATTGCATTTATTATGCGTTCGTCATTTGGATTTGCCTTGAGTTCTTTCTGCAGGGAGACATAGGTTGAATCCATGCTTTTCATTTCCTTCATGAGCATCGCTTTTTGTTCAGGATTATTTTTCAGATCGACATTTACGATTTCACCTTCCATCAGGTTTACCTGGTGCACGTAGTAGTTTTCAACCTCTTTGTATTGCGGTGATACCTGTCCAAGTGTCATTCTGCTGCTTCCGGTACGGATGAAATGATCCCATGTCCAGAGTGAGGAAAGAGTGACCAGCAGGGTAACTACTGCTGCTTTTAACAGGTAAGGGACAATACTTCTTTTAACTGGAGCAGCCTGAAATCTTATTTCAAGCTTTCTGTTAAATCTTTCCAGGTGACCTTCCGAAGGTTCTGCATCTTCGAAAAAATCCTTATTGTTCCTGATTATTTCTTCTATAGTTTTTCATATCCGATGAATTTTTCATTTTCCTTTTAATTCTCCAATGAGTTTCTGTTTTGCTCTTGAAAGCTGCGATCGTGATGTACTGCTGTTGATTGAAAGTATTTCAGCAATTTCATCGTGATCATAACCTTCAAGAAGGTAAAGAGAAAGTATTACTCTGTATCCATCAGGAAGTCGTTCAATTGCTTCCTTAACCTCTTCAACCCTGACATCAATCTCCTCATATCTGGCTGTATCATCACCGCTTTCATCTCTTATACCAACATGTGACTCAATATCTTCAAAGACCGCTTTTCTTTTATTCAGGGCATCAAGTGACCGGTTAACCACTATTTTTTTGAGCCATGCACCGAAACTTACTGTTCCTGAATAAGTATCAATTTTTTCAAAGGCCGACAGGAATGATTCCTGCATTATATCTTCAGCTTCCATTGTGTCATTTACAATCCTCAGACTTGTATTGTACATTGCTTTGTAGTACAACTTGTAGATCTGAAACTGTGCTTTCTGGTCGCCGATTTTACACCCGTCCAAAAGATCCTGGTGTAGGTTTCTGAATGCCGCTTCTACATTTGCCATCTTTACGTAAAGACTAGTTTTTATATGTGTTGCTGCACCCACCTTCTATTAAATTTCTAATCAATAGACGTGGTGTAATTTTTTTAATGCTGCACTCAATTTAAGAATTTTTAAATAAAATTTCAGAAAAAGTTGAGAATTATTCCCTGGGTTACCTTGTCCGGTTGAGTAATCTAACTCTGAACCAAACAAGCTGTGAGGTATTGAAAATACCAAAAGTAGTACAACTGCAGCCAGTACAGTATAGAACGGAGTCTCCTTTTTTCTGTTCATAACAACAGCTAAGATCCAGAATATTAATGCAATAAGTGTTTTATTATCAGTAAGGTCCCATCCAAATGGAATTCCGGTCCATAAATCGCCGAATGCAAAATACTGAACAAGCGGACCCAGTATCATATCCTCCGGCAATGAACAAGAATTAGTGTCCATACTGCATACTTTTTGTACTGAGGAAATTTTATAACGCCATAAGTCCGGCAAGAGTCGAGAAAAGCATGGCAATAAACATTAAAAGAATATGAGGAACAAGAACAAATGCCGGTACATCTCCTTTAAATCTTATTACCACCGGAGCTTCTTTAAAAAATGGTCTGGTTCCTTTCGAATCGGTTATTTCAAAATAGTATTGGAGTTTTCCGGCGGCAGGCTGCTGTGGAACCTCTGCAAAAAGACCTTTTTCTTCGTATATTTTAAAAACCTTGTTCATGATGAATGAATGTACAGGGTAAACTTTGTATGAAAAGTCAGTAACCTGATATTCATCATCAGTTTTGAATCTTTTGAAGAAAAGTTTTGCCTTAACTGAAGTATCATTGATATTTAATCTGACTTCAGGTTTCTCATTCAGGCCAAGGCTCCTTACAAGCTTCAATTTCCGGACAGTATCATTCAGTGTAACATCCAGCCTTTTCGGATAGGTAGGACCGGTCTTGCGCTGATAGATTGCTGCCGTGACAGTAATAAGGAATGCCAGAAACCACAGAATAAATTTTTTCATTAGGAATTATTTTAAGTTCAGATATTGCCTTTAGACGCTTATATCCTTTATAATTGTATCACTAAAACCACTTTTTTATCATTTCGTAAAACTTCAACGCTTATTGTCTGACCATGTTTCAGCTGACCCATCCTGAACATATAATCCTGGATATTATTTACCGGTTTTCCGTTAATAAATGTAATTATGTCACCTTTTTGCATTCCTCCCAGAGCAGCAGGTTTGCCGGGAGTGACAAAATCAGCTCTCAAACCGTTTTTAATTACTCCTGCAAAATCAGGCATTATGCCAAGAGTAACTCCTTTGTCCTTCTATAGGGTCTATCACTTTTTGGACCAGCTTCCTTAAACTGAAGCTTATTGTCAGTTGACGCAAGAGTTTCTCGCAACATTGAATATCGAGTGAGATATTCTACCATCCCGTCATAATTAATTTTTTCCCAGGTATCAGTCGGTGTATGATAATCGAGATGAGCACCTGTAAAATAGAACAGTACCGGAATATTTTTCCCGTAAAATGAGGAGTGATCTGATGGTCCGTAACCTTCATCTGAAAGGGTCAGTTTTATTACTGAAGTATCGCTCTTTGCATAAACCAGATCTTTAAGTCCGGCGGCAGTGCCAACTCCGAAGATCTGCAAATTATTTTGTTCATTTAATCTTCCGACCATATCCAGATTGATCATTGCATTTACTTTTGAAAGATCTATGCCGGGATCATCGATAAAATGTTTTGAACCGAGAAGTCCTTCTTCTTCCCCGCTGAAATGACAGGCACAGATAATGCTTCTTTTATGACTTCCCTTTGTCCGGGCAAATTTTTCAGCCAGTTCAAGCATCATTGCAACTCCTGATGCATTATCATCGGCTCCATGATGAATACCTATAGTATCGAGTGCCCTGCTTCCTGAACCAGGACCTCCCATACCAAGATGATCAAAATGTGCACCCAGATTAATATATTCATTTTTAAGCTTTTCATCTTCACCCGGAAGCATCATTACAACATTTCTTGTATTGGCCAGTTTCCCTTACAATTTCAGCTTTCCATTAACAGTAACTTTAGTGGAAAATGAAAATGGTTTTTTCGTTTCATTAAGCTTTTTCTCAAGAGATGCAATTGTGTTTTTTGATTTTGACAGAATGAGATCAGCTAACTCCTTTTTAATCCTGAAGACAGGTATATCAACTGAATATCCTTCTGAATTAAGAGGTTCAAAAGCATCCTGAGGATCAAAACCGGTCCTGAAACCATCAGGACACCGGCAGCTCCCATATCTTTTGCCAGCAGCGCTTTATCCCTGTCGGCACTGAACGGAATATAGGGACTTTTATTATTTTCAGGTTCAGGATCACCCCGAAGTATCATTACCCATTTCCCTTTTACATCAGTTCCGTTATAGTCATTCCACTTCAGGCTGTCAGTGTTAATATTGAAGCCATATCCTGCAAAAACAACTTCTGATTCCAGTCCTGCATTTGAACTGAAGGCGAATGGCATAAAATCTTTCTCAGCAGTATAATTTATTCCATTGACAGACAGGGAATTATGATTTGCCGGCAACGACTCTTTTCGTTACTTTATATCTTTGAAATCCATCTCCTGAAAGCGGTATCAATCCATAGGAGAGAAGTTTGCTTCTTATGTATTCTGCAGCCAGGCTATCACCGGGAGATCCTGTGAGTCTTCCTTTCAGGGAATCTGATGAAAGATATTTTATATGTTCCTGAAGCTCTTTGACTGTAACCTCACTGATTTCCCGTGCATGAAAACACAAGAAAGATTAACAGGAAAGGGAAGAATTCTTACGATATGTTTAAACTGAAGATTTATTATTTCATAATGGAAAAATTTTGTTTTATTCAAAGAGTTTAAATGCTTCCTTAATCAGTCCAATTGCTTCCCTGAGCTGCTTCTTCAGTGATAATAAGAGGAGGAGCAAACCGGATAATATGATTATGAGTTGGTTTTGCAATAAGTCCCTTGTCTTTCATTGCCAGACAGACATCCCAGGCTTCTTTGCCATTTTTCGGTCTTATTACAACTGCATTTAGCAAGCCCTTTTCCGCGTACAAGTTCAACCATATCTGATTTTATACTCTGGAATTCCTGACGGAATATTTTACCCAGACGTTCAGCGTTTTCAGCGAGTTTTTCATTTTTAACAACTTCAAGAGCAGCAATTGCAACTTTGGCAGCCAGAGGATTACCTCCGAATGTTGATCCATGCTCTCCCGGTTTTATCGTAAGCATGATCTCATCATCGGCAAGAACTGCAGATACCGGCAGTACACCTCCCGATAGAGCTTTTCCAAGTATCAGAATATCTGGACGGACACCTTCATGATCGCAGGCAAGCAGTTTTCCTGTACGTGCAATACCTGTCTGTACTTCATCAGCAATAAAGAGTACATTTTTCGATTTGCAGAGATCATATGATTTTTTCAGATAACCCTCATCAGGTACAAAAACACCTGCTTCACCCTGGATCGGTTCAACAAGAAAACCGGCAACATCAGGATCTTTCAGAGCATTTTCAAGAGCCTTAAGGTCATTATAAGGTATTATTATGAATCCGGGAGTAAATGGTCCATAATCATTCCTGGCATCAGGATCGGTTGACATTGAAACAATTGATATTGTCCGGCCATGAAAATTTCCTTCACAGGCAATGATCTTTGCATTGTTCTGTTTTATGCCTTTTTTCTTATATGCCCATTTACGGCAAAGCTTAAGAGCTGTTTCATCAGCTTCAGCACCTGAATTCATGGGCAGAACCTTATCGTATTTAAAATATTTTGTGATATATTCTTCATATTCACCAAGAACAGAATTATAAAATGCCCTCGATGTAAGTGTAAGCCTTTTTGCCTGATCAGTTAAGTGCTTTAATAATTTCGGATGGCAATGACCCTGATTCACTGCTGAATAGGCTGATAAAAAATCAAAATATCTCTTCCCTTCAACATCCCAGACAAATGGTCCTTCACCTCTTTCAAGAACAACCGGAAGCGGATGATAGTTGTGTGCTCCATATTTGTCTTCCCGATTAATATAATCCTGAGTATTCATGTTGTTGATTATTAAATATATAATAATTGATTAAATAGTGCATACAATCTTACGAAAGCTTTTTAATATTTCAAAATGCTTCCTGTCCCTCGCAACTTTCTTTTTTCACCACGGATTACACGGGTTTACACGGATTCAAAGCTGATTCCCTTATCCCCTAGTCCTGTATCTCTTTGTCCCTTCGTCCCTTAGTCCCTTAGTCCCTTAGTCTCTTAGTCTCTTAGTCTCTTAGTCTCTTAGTCTCTAGTCTTCCTTCCCATTTTTTCACCTAATCCGGGTCTTAATCGATTGGTCCGTTCCTCAGACTGTTCATGTCTCCAGTTTTCGATTTTTGCTGCATGACCTGAAAGAAGAATTTCAGGCACTTTCCATCCGTTAAAATCTGCAGGACGTGTATAAACAGGAGGAGCCAGCAGATCATCCTGAAAAGAATCGGAGAGAGCTGACTGTTCATCGGACATGGCTCCCGGAATAAGTCTTACAATCGCATCAGTAATAGCAGCTGCAGGTAATTCGCCTCCTGATAGGACATAGTCACCGATAGATATTTCCCTGGTAATAAGATAATCGCGGATTCTTTGATCAACTCCCTTATAATGACCGGCAAGAATTATTATATTGTTTTTAAGTGAAAGCTGGTTAGCCATTTTCTGATTAAATTTTTCTCCGTCAGGAGAGGTGTAGATTATTTCATCATATTCTCTCTCACTTTTAAGCTTTTCCAGTGCTTTATAGACTGGTTCTATCATCATAACCATTCCTGCACCTCCGCCGAAAGCATAATCATCAACACTTTTATATTTGTCGTTTGTAAAATCACGCAGATTAATGATGTTTATTTCAACAATCTTTTCTCCCTCGCTCTTTTAACTATTGAATGATTAAACAGGGCTTTCGAGCAGTTCAGGCTGTACAGTAAGGATATCAATTCTCATCTGTTTATTTTTCGTAAAAATAAAGCTTAAAATGAAATCCATTAACCGCAAAGGTCGCAAAGATTTTGCGCAAAGTTCGCAAAGAACCTGAATTATATTGTAAGTGCGGTCAAAAGTTGAGACAGGTCTCAGACCTGTCTCTACACTCGATTTTAGATAATTTCTCATATAAAACAAGTTAAATATGGTTGATTTTAAATTCGCCTATATTTGCGGCATGAAATGCAGAGAAAATTGCGGAGCTTGCTGTATTGCACTTTCAATATCATCACCTATACCGGGTATGACCGGAGGCAAACCGGCAGGAGTGAGGTGCATTCATCTTATGGATGATTACAGGTGTGCTATTTATAATGATCCCGGGTATCCCAAAGTTTGTTCTGATTTTAAAGCGGAACCTGAGTTTTGCGGCAACGACAGGGAGGAGGCTATGAGGATTTTGGAGTCTCTCTCGGAATAGCCCGATTGCGCAATATGTCTAAATGCTATGATGTCCGTGCTCTTTGTTATCTATTAAATTGCCGTCGGCTTTAGCCAACGGAAAAGGATATTGCTATAAAGGGCTTTAGCCCAGATGAAGTAATAGAAATTCAAATGGTAAAGTCGATGAATGCTTAAATTCCTCAACCGTTGGCTAGGGCCAACGGCAATTCCGTACAGTTTAGCGCGGATTGGGGACAGGTCTCAAGCTGCTCTCTACAGGATTGAAAAACAAAGCAGCTTATTTCCCCGAAGCATATACAACTTTTCCTCCAGCTATTGTATAATCCACCTTTGTCTTCATAATCTCATTTTCAGGGATTGTCAGTAGATCTTTATCAACAATTACTATATCGGCCAGGAAACCGGTTTTTATCATTCCTTTTCGGTTTTCCATAAACTGCGCATATGCTGAACCAAGCGTATAATATTTAATAGCATCCTCCATACTTATCTTCTGTTCCGGGTGCCAGCCATCACCTGCTTCGCCCAGCCTGTCCTTGCGTGTAACTGCAGGCATAGAGCCCCTCCATCGGATTAAGCGGTTCCACCTGGTAATCTGTGCCGAAAGCCAGAATTGCTCCTGCATCTGCAAGACTCTTCCATGCATATGCACCTTTTGCCCTTTCGGGGCCAATACGCTTTTCACAGAATTTTTTATCGGAGATGCAATGTGTTGGCTGCATTGATGCGATTACACCTAGTATTGCAAACCTTGGAATATCGGATTGCTGAAGCGTCTGTGCATGTTCAACACGGAGCCGTCTGTCGCGTTTCCCATTTATACTCTCAGCTTTTTCAAAAGCATTTAATACCCAGTTATTCGCTTTATCACCAATTGCATGTATTCCTATCTGGAATCCCATTTTATCAGCAGTAATAACCATTTTCTCCATCTCCTCATATGGAGTCAGGGCTAGTCCCGATGTAGAGGGATTATCGGTAAATGGTTCAAACATCAGCGCAGTTCCCGATCCAATAGTTCCGTCCATGAATCCTTTCAGGTATCCGAATCTTATCCAGTCAGCATTTCTTGGGTAACGCTTTTCAAGTTCAAGATACCATTTTAGTTTGGCAGTGTCGCCTGTGAGTGATTTTCCGATGTCTATCCTGCAGGTAAGATCTCCATCCTTCTGAAGCTTTACATAAGCTTCGAAATCTGCTGCACCGGGAATCTGTATGCTGGTGACTCCAAATACACTCGCCTCCTTCAACGCGAGAAGATAACCCTGCCATAATCTTGCTTTTTCTTCAGAAGAAGTTCTCGCAGGTTTTGTCTCTCCGGTTTTAATCAGTTCTTCTGCATTCTCCTTAATAATGCCTGTAGGTTCGCCAGTAACAGGGTCTTTGATTATTTCGCCGCCAAAGGGGTTTTCAGTGTTTTTGGTGATACCTGATGCTTTAAGTACAAATGAATTAACCAGGACGGAATGTCCGTCTGCCCTGCTGAGCATTACAGGATTATTGGGTGAGACTTCATCTATCAGTTCTTTTGTTGGCCATTTTTTGTCAATAAACATCTCATGTTCCCAGTGGCCGCCTTTTATAAGCTCCCCGGGTTGTGATCTTGCCACCTGTTCTTTGACTTTTCGTGTTATATCTGACGGGTCAGTTGTGTAGCGCAATTCAATATAATCGGGGTCAAGCGGACCGAAATGGACATGAGCATCGTTAAAGCCCGGAAGGACGAGCCTTCCCGAGGCATCGATGACTTTTGTGCAGCACTTTTCTATCAATAACGATATTTCAGCTGTGGAACCGACGGCAATTATTTTTTCTCCCTTTATGGCTACAGCCTGTGCTATTGGGTTGTCTTTGTCAATTGTCAGAATTTTGCCGTTTATTATTACGAGGTCGGCTTTTTCCATTTGTCCAAATGAACCTGATGTTAACATGATAAATACTGATAATGAGATGATTAGTTTTTTCATTAGTCCATTGTTTCGTTTTTGAAATATAGTAACCTTTTTCCATGCTAAGACGCAACGGCACAAAAGTTTTTCGGAAATAATGCGATTAATGCGCTAAGCGAAGTCTGAAGACTTCGCCTAACATTCTTGTATCTAATTTTAACTTCTCTTTAAGAATTTTGTTGATCCATTATGATGCAGGATGTTACAAAACCGGTAATTTCGCAAAAACAAAAGATAATGAATATAGCGCTGATAGGTTACGGAAAAATGGGTCACGAAATTGAGTCCATTGCCGTAAAAAGAGGTCATTTTATAAAACTTATCATTGATCAGGATAATGGGAATGATCTGAATCAAAACAGTCTGAACGGAATCGATGTTGCAATTGATTTTTCGACCCCTGCATCAGCTTTTGATAACATACACAAATGCCTGACTGAGATGGTTCCCGTTGTCTCAGGCACGACTGGCTGGCTTGATCATTATTATGATGCTGTGGAGGTATGCAATAAAAATGAGACAGCATTTATCCACTCTTCAAATTTCAGTATAGGCGTCAATCTGCTTTTCAGGCTAAATGCTGAACTGGCTAAGCAAATGGAACGCTATAACAACTATAAAGTATCAATTGAGGAGATTCATCATACTAAAAAACTTGATGCGCCCAGTGGTACGGCAATTTCTCTTGCAGGAGGCATTGTTGAAAATAATTCTGACTATAAAAAATGGTGTTTTGAAAATGAAAAGATAAACAACTGTGTGCCAATTCATTCAATAAGAGAAGGTGAAATTCCCGGAACACATACAGTTACCTGGGATTCTGATATTGACACAATAAGTCTCAGGCATGAGGCCAAAAACAGGAAAGGTTTTGCACTTGGCGCAGTCATTGCAGCAGAGTTCATTCATTCCAGAAAAGGAGTGTTCACAATGAGCGATGTAATGGGATTCTGATAATTATTTCTATTTTTAACGGCTAAATTAAATATTTTATGACTAGTGAACTTTTAACAAAAAAAAATATCAGATTTGCTATTGTTGCAATTCTTTATATTCTTGTAGTGATATGGATTGGCAATTACTGGCTCCTGATCGGATTGGGAGTTGTTTACGATTTATATATCAGTGAAAAAATTAACTGGACATTCTGGAAAAAGAGACATGCAAAAAACAGCGGATTCATTGAATGGCTTGATGCTCTGATTTTTGCAGTAATTGCTGTTTCGCTTATAAACATCTTTCTTTTTCAGAATTACAGGATCCCGACACCATCAATGGAAAAGTCATTGCTTGTCGGCGATCATCTGTTTGTGAGCAAACTTGCCTATGGTCCAAGAATGCCAAACACTCCTATTGCATTTCCTTTCACCCAGAATACCATGCCGCTTACAGGAGGTAAATCATGGTCAAACCTCGTGCTCTGGCCTTATAAACGTCTTGCAGGAGCCGGTAAAGTAAAAAATAACGATCCTATTGTGTTCAACTTTCCTGCAGGAGATACAGTTGTTCTTGAAGAAACTAGTAACAGCTATTATCAGATCGTAAGAACAAGAGCCGCTGAACTCAGGGAGATGGATAATAATAGTATAAAAAAGCCAAACAATTACTATTCACAGATGGCGAGGAAGGAAATATGGGAGAAATACCATATTGTATACAGGCCAGTCGACAGACGCGATAATTATGTAAAAAGATGCATCGGTATTCCAGGTGATTCTGTCACTATAAAAAAGGGAGTTCTCTATGTCAATGGAAAAATTGTTCCCGACAATGGAACACAGCAGACGACTTATTCAGTCACAACGAATGGTACCTCAATTAATCCGAAAGCATTTGAACGGCTTGATATTTCCAAGTCGGACCAGACTATATTATCAGGTTCTGTGTATCTGCTACCACTTACGAGGTCAAATGCCGAAGCAATAGCCAGGTTTACTAATGTAACTGAAGTATCACCTGTCTATACGAGTAAGGGCGAGTATATACCGCATATTTTCCCATATAATCCGGTTTATGGCTGGAATGAAGATAACTACGGCCCTATATGGATTCCGGTAAAAGGAGCTACCATAAAACTCGACACATCGAACCTGTGCCTTTATGAACGCATAATAGATGTTTATGAACATAATGATCTGAGGGTTGACGGAAGCACTATTTATATCAATAATAAGCCAGCTGTTAATTATACTTTCAAGATGAATTATTACTGGATGATGGGAGATAACCGTCATAATTCAGCCGATTCAAGATATTGGGGATTTGTTCCGGAGGATCATATAGTAGGTAAACCAAAGTTCATCTGGTTATCGCTCGATAAGGAGGAACATGGTTTGAAAAGCATCAGATGGAGCAGGATGTTTATGAAAGCGAGATAAGATTGATTCCTTATCTTACTTTTTCCACGATTGCTTTGAATGCTTCAGGATGATTCATTGCAAGGTCGGCAAGTGTTTTTCTGTTCAGTGTGATCCCTTTCTTATCGAGTTTACCGATAAATTCGGAATAACTCATATCGTACTGCCGGACACCGGCATTAATCCTCTGGATCCATAAAGCTCTGAACAAGCCTTTCTTTTTCTTCCTGTCGCGGTAAGCATACCCCATTCCTTTGTCGAGGGTATTCTTTGCAACCGTTATTACATTTCTTCTTGAACCGAAGTTTCCTTTTGTCTGCTTAAGAACCTTTTTACTTCTGGCTCTTGACGCAACTGAATTTACTGATCTTGGCATAACTCATTTTTTTTGAATGTCAGCGGTCTGGTAAAAGACTCTTAAATGCTGAACAATCTGTTAATACTATAATTTTCTTAATCAATACGTTGTACAGACGTTGCATGCAACGTCTAAATTATCTCATTGCAAGCAACAGCTTAACATTTTTAAGATCTGTTTTGTGAACCTGTCCGGCATACGTAAGATTTCTCTTACGTTTAGTTGATTTTTTTGTCAGGATGTGGCTCTTAAATGCATGTTTACGCTTGATCTTTCCTGTTCCGGTCAGAGAAAATCTCTTCTTTGCACCCGGATTTGTCTTCATTTTTGGCATTTCTATCGTTCAAATATATTAAAAAACTATTTTTTCTTTTTTGGTGAAAAAGATACTATCATTCTCTTTCCTTCCAGTCTTGGAAGCTGTTCAACTTTCCCATATTCTTCAAGGTCGTTGGCAAAACGTAATAAGAGGACTTCACCCTGTTCCTTGAATAAGATTGATCTTCCTTTAAAGAACACATAAGCTCTTACCTTTGCACCCTCTTCGAGGAATCTCATGGCATGCTTGAGCTTAAAATTATAATCGTGATCATCAGTGTTTGGTCCGAACCTTATCTCTTTAACAACCACTTTTGATGCCTTGGCCTTTATCTCCTTTTGTTTTTTCTTTTGCTGATAAAGGAATTTCTGATAATCAACAATTCTGCAAACAGGAGGATCAGCATTTGGAGAGATTTCAACGAGATCAAGTTCCAGGGTATCTGCCAGCCTGAGAGCATCCTGAATACTCATTACATCTGCTTCTATTTCTTCACCTACTACTCTGACCACCTTAGCAGTGATCCTGTGGTTGATTTTGTGAGCCGGCTGGGTAACCCTTGCCGGGCTTCGCCTGATTGGTAAAGCTATAGTTCTTTCCTCCTTATTTTTTATTATTACTAAAATTACTATTGTACCTTAAATTGCAATTTCCTTCTTGATTTCAGAATTAATAAAACTCACAAATTCATCAATTTTCATGCTTCCTTTATCTCCTTCGCCCTGCTTTCGGACAGCATACAGTACCATTCTCAACCTCTTTTTCACCGATAATAAGAAGGTAGGGAATCCTCTTTAATTCATTATCCCTGATCTTCTTACCTATCTTTTCGCTTCTGTCGTCAATCAGTGTGCAAATATCGGAATTATTTAGAATTTCCAAAACTTTTCCTGCATAATCATTGAATTTTTCACTTATTGGTAAGATGACCGCTTTTTCAGGTGCGAGCCAAAGCGGAAATTTTCCGGCTGTATTTTCAATCAGAACAGCAACAAATCTTTCCATCGATCCGAAAATTGTTCGGTGGATCATAACCGGACGGTGCTTCTGATTATCGCTGCCATTATAGGTAAGATCAAACCTTTCGGGCAGATTATAATCAACCTGGATTGTTCCGAGCTGCCATTTTCTGCCAATTGCATCTTTTACCATGAAATCAAGCTTAGGACCATAAAATGCAGCTTCCCCTTTGACAACCGTTGTTTCAAGATTCTTCTCTGCCGCAGCTTCAATTATATCGCGCTCGGCTCTTTCCCAGTTCTCATCAGAACCGATATAGTTTTGTTTATTTTCCGGATCGCGCAATGAAACCTGAGCAGTAAAGTCATTAAAATTCAGGATCTTAAAAATATAAAGAATCAGGTCTATTATGCTTTTAAACTCCTCGCGCATCTGATCCTGCCTGCAAAAATGGTGAGCATCATCCTGTGTAAAGCTTCTGACCCTTGTAAGTCCATGTAATTCACCGCTTTGCTCATACCTGTAGACTGTGCCGAATTCCGCCATCCTGAGAGGAAGATCTTTATAGGAGTGAGGTGTTGCATTATATATCTCGCAGTGATGAGGACAGTTCATTGGTTTAAGCATAAACTGTTCACCTTCCTGAGGAGTTGAAATAGGCTGAAACGAATCGGCACCGTATTTCTCAAAATGACCTGAAGTCTTATACAGGTTGACGTTTCCGATATGAGGAGTGGTGACAATCTTATATCCTCTTTTCCTTAATTCTCTGGTCAGAAAAGTTATAAGATTCTGTCTCACGTCCGATCCTCTTGGAAGCCATAATGGCAAACCCATGCCTACTTTCGGAGAAAAGGTGAATAACTCAAGCTCTTTTCCTATCCTGCGGTGATCTCTTCTTTTTGCCTCTTCAAGAAAAACAAGGTACTCATCAAGAAGCTTCTGCTTTGGATAGGTAATACCATATATTCTGGTGAGCATCTTTCGATTCTCATTGCCTCGCCAGTAGGCACCGGCAACACTAAGAAGCTTAATGGCCTTTAAAGGTTCAGTCGAAGGAAGATGTGGTCCCTTGCAGAGATCAGTGAAATTGCCCTGAGTATAGAGAGTTATCGTTCCGTCTTCGAGTTCACTTATAAGTTCAGTTTTGTATTCATCCCCTTTCCTGGTGAAATAGTCAAGAGCCTCTTTTTTGCTTATATCGCGCCTTTTGTAAACAAGATTCATGGCAGCAAGCTCCTTCATTTTATTTTCAACAGGAAGCAGGTCTGCTTCAGTAATTATATTGCCCTCGCCCGGATCAACATCGTAATAGAAACCATTTTCAATAGCAGGACCGATCCCGAACTTCATCCCGGGATAAATAGACTCTAACGCTTCAGCCATAAGATGGGCCGATGAATGCCAGAATGCGTGCTTAGCCTCAGCATCTTCCCACTTATGAAGCTTCACTGTTGCATCGGTGTTTATAGGACGGGTAAGATCCCATATCTCCCCGTTAACAGTCGCGGAATATACCTCTTTAGCCAGACGCGGACTAATCTGTTCTGCTATATCGAGACTGCTTATTCCTTCCTTATACTCTCTTGCAGATCCGTCAGGAAAAGTTATCTTTATCATTCTGAGGCTACTTTTTATTGGAGTGCAAAGATAAATATAATTTTTAATTTATCAGTTTATTAATTTGAAGCATTCATGCATCCTTTGCCAGAAAAAAAAGGGTTTCACTGATTTAGACGGAATTGCTCTTTTTTCCAATCTCGATGGATCCGGGATTCGTGACTACACCGCAGGTTTCAAGTTACTAAATAACCGGATTCATTGCATGGGTCGCTTTCTTTATCAGAGTATTTGCTTTCTGAATTTCTGGCCAGACTTTCCACCGTGATTCTGTAGGTGTGATTGCGATCCAGAAAACCGGTGTTGAAGGATGTATTTTACGAAAGGTCTTAAGTACGGTCCTGAATAACGAGGCAACTTCCTCCGGAGATTTGTCCTGTACTGTGCCGGAAATATCGTTAGCAATGAACAGTACCAAAGCTTTACAGGAATGAGTGTCAAAAATTCGTTGTGAATATACGGCAAAGTCGCTGAGCTTTGCCCCTCCATAACCTCTTTGAATTATGTTATATGGAGCCATATCTTTCTCAAGTGAGGTCCATAATCTTATACTTGAGCTACCTGCAAACAGAATTGCATCATCAGGATATTTCTCATTTTTATCCAGCTGTTCGAATTTCTGAATTTCATTTTCCCAATTCTTAACTTCAGGAAGATCATGATATTTTCTTACAGGAGAACAGGAGAATAATACAAAATAAATTAGGAGAATAATATACCTGCGCATGTTATTTGCTTAAATAATCCGATCAAAATTACTTTTAAATTGTTAAAAAAAATGCAAAAGCACAAATAGTAAAAAACAGGTAACTAACTTTTTATTATTATAATTTATTTTACGAAAAATAAAGTTACGTTTGTAATAATAATACTTGAATCCCAAACCTTCAAATAAACCGTATGTCAAAAAACAGGTTATTTTTAACAAAGCCCCTTCCGCAGCTATTCAGCGAATCTAAAGAATCAGGAGGTCTGAAAAGAACGCTTACAGCACTGAATCTGACAACATTAGGCATTGGAGCAATTATTGGTGCCGGCATTTTTGTACTTTCGGGTCAGGCTGCAGCTCAATATGCGGGTCCCGCTATAGTATTATCTTTTGTTGTTTCAGGTTTGGCTTGCGGTTTTGCAGGCTTATGTTATGCTGAATTTGCTTCAATGATACCTATAGCAGGAAGTGCTTATACATATTCATATGCTACTCTTGGTGAATTTCTGGCATGGATTATCGGTTGGGACCTTATTCTGGAGTACCTTTTTGCCGCATCAACAGTTGCGGTCGGATGGTCGGGGTATGTTGTAAGTTTTTTGAAAGACCTTCATGTATTTATTCCGCCGCAATTTACCGGTGCCGCGGGCTCTGTGCTTGTTAATGTGCCTGATGTAGGTTGGAAAACTCTCTCGGATACGTTTGCCCAGTCTCTGGCCTCTTCGGGTATTCAGGTAGATTCCCTGGCTCATGTTACATGTGTTCTGAATCTTCCGGCAATGTTTATAGTTGCTGTTCTTTCAACACTCCTGGTAATAGGGATAAAAGAATCGGCAAATTTCAATAATATAATGGTTATAACTAAAGTATCGGTTATTATTTTATTCGTAGCAATTGGTGTCATGTTTGTAAAAACAGTCAACTGGCATCCTTTTATACCTGCCAATAAAGTTGAAGCTGCTCCGCTATCGCAATATGGAGGGTTGTGGGGTTGGCTGAAGGCATATTCTCATGAGTTTGGCAAATTTGGTATCAGTGGTATTTTGAGGGGTGCTGGTGTTATTTTCTTTGCATATATTGGCTTTGATGCTGTTTCTACAGCAGCACAGGAGGCAAAAAATCCTCAGCGCGATATGCCGGTTGGTATTCTCGGTTCACTTGGGATCTCAACAGTGTTATATATACTCGTTGCTATCGTTCTGACAGGTATTGTCAGTTATACGACATTAAATGTTGCTGACCCTGTAGCTGTTGGTGTTGATGCAATGGGCAAAAGTATGTTCTGGTTACGACCTATAGTCAAAATTGCAGCGATAGCCGGCTTAAGTTCTGTTATTCTTGTTATGCTTCTCGGGCAGCCAAGGATCTTCTACTCAATGTCGAAAGATGGTTTATTGCCACCTGTCTTTTCCAGGGTTCATCCCAGATTCAAGACTCCTTATGTCAGTACAATTATAACAGGTTCAGTTGCTATGATCATTGCAGGTATACTTCCTATAAGAATTCTGGGTGAGCTGGTATCGATAGGTACCCTTCTTGCTTTTATTATTGTCTGCATTAGTGTAATGGTACTCAGAAAATCGAAACCGAACATTGAAAGGCCTTTTAAAACACCATGGGTCCCGCTGGTTCCAATCCTTGGAGCATCAATCTGTTTCATTCAGATGGCGGCTCTGCCTCTCGATACCTGGTTAAGGCTTATCATCTGGATGGCAATCGGGTTTTTGATATATTTCACTTATGGTGTGAATCATAGTAAGATCAGACAGAACACACCGAAAGAATAGTAATTTGCGCCTGCTTAGCGTGCTTTACAGCCCCAAACATTAAGTGGAGTATTCAGAGCTAGCTGATTCCTCTAGTCAAACAGATGTTTACTGAGTAATCTTAAAGCTTCTATTTTATTCGATGTATCAATCAGAAGCGACAGGCTGTTGGGACTTCCTCCATATGAGATCATCTTCAGCGGTATGGTATTCAGTGCTTCAAATATTTCAGGCGCTGATCCGGTTCTCTCTGTACGAAAATCTCCAACAATACATACAATAGTTTGATTTTCTTCTACTTCCACGGTTCCCAGTTCTTTAAGGTCTCTTGCGATCTGCTTGATAAACTCAGGATTGTCTATCGTGATTGAAACAGCAACCTCCGAGGTGGTTATCATATCAATAGGGGTCCTGTAAGCTTCAAAGATCTCAAATACCTTGCGGAGGAACCCATAAGCCATCAGCATCCTGTCCGACCTGATCCTCAGTACTGATATACCATCTTTTGCTGCGACGGCTTTATAATCCTGAAGTATTGAAGAAGAGGTTATCAAAGTTCCGATATCCTGAGGTTCCATGGTATTCTTTAGACGGACGGGAATGTTTTTTACACGTGCCGGATTCACACTTGAAGGATGCAGAATTTTTGCACCGAAATATGCAAGTTCCGCAGCCTCATCAAAAGAAAGTTCACGGATCACTTTTGTGTTCTCAACAAAACGAGGATCATTATTACGAAAACCGTTAATGTCGGTCCAGATCTGTATCTCAGATGCGTTTACTGCAGCACCTATTAAGGATGCAGTAAAATCACTGCCTCCACGTTTCAGATTATCGATCTCTCCATGTGCATTCCTGCAGATAAATCCCTGAGTTATAATAATATTCTCCGGTTGACAGTTTTTTAGCTCCCGTTCAATGTTTTCTTCAATGTAATAAGCATCAGGTTCTCCGTCTTTATCAATACGCATAAAGCTCAGAGCAGGCAGCAATATTGAATTAATGTTCCTTTCCTGAAGCAGAAGATGGAATAATGCTGTAGATATCAACTCTCCCTGGGCAAGAATGGCTTTCCCCTGGACCTTTGTAAATGGTTTGAGTGTAAAATTCCTGATATATTCAAAATGAGAATCAATAAGCTCGTGACCAGTCTTCCTGAAATTCTCTGTGGCATACAACTCCTCAACAACCTGATGATACTTTAATCCCAAATTGTTAATATTACCTGAGGCTTCGTCATTACTTCCGGCATCCAGAAGATCTGCTATTTCCACGAGACTGTTGGTAGTACCTGCCATAGCAGAAAGGACAACGATTTTTTTCTCATCGTCATTTACCAGGGGTATCAGGGCTCTTATTCTGTCGGAGTTGCCAACAGACGTCCCTCCAAATTTCATGATTTTCATATCCGTCTACACCACAAGAGCCTTTTATCTGCTTATTTATAAGGTTAGAATCACGGAGCAAAAATATACTTTTAATTAATAATGAGCATTTAATTGGTATATTTTTTGTGAACATTTATAATATTTAAAAAGGTACAAAAAAAATTATATAAAATGAAGAAAACGATTTTTATCATACTGTGCATTCTGGTTGCATTCCAGACAGTTGGGATCAGCCAGAAAAATAAGAAAGAGGTTAAAATTAAGGTGGAGACAGCCTCACCGGACAGTCTGGAATACAGCTTGATCATCATAGACCCTGGTTTTGATGCATGGCTGGCAACGCAGCCTCCTGAAAATTTTTATTCAAATAACTATTATGCCATAAAGGACCGCCTTTATGTAACAGAGTGGAACCTTAGGCATGAAACATTAAACTATAATGGATTGTATGATGACTATATTGATTACAGGCCTGATATTAATTATGGAATTGACCTTAATTATAAGCTGTTTTACTATTTTGAGTATTTTGAAATTACAAATCAAATAAAGCTGCTAAACGGTTTCAGGTGATCCGGGAGCAGAGCCGGTTGCTACCAAATTATTCAACCTTTTTTCTTATATTTCATTTTTATTTATATTTTTGCAGCCGCTGTGGACAAAGTGTGCCCGCCCAGATGGCGAAATTGGTAGACGCGCTAGTTTCAGGGACTAGTGTCAGTAATGATGTGCAGGTTCGAGTCCTGTTCTGGGCACATAAATAGCGCGGTGCACAGAGCGCAGGGCACAGGGCAATAAACTCTGAGCCCCAGGCACTGAGCCCTGAGCTATTCCGCCCAGATGGTGAAATTGGTAGACACGCCAGCTTGAGGGGCTGGTGCTCGCAAGGGTGTGCAAGTTCGAGTCTTGTTCTGGGCACCTTGAAATTCGAACCAGATTGTAATTTACAGTCTGGTTTTTTTATTTCATCTACCTCAACCTCAACAAGCGCCTCGACACCTTTCACTTTGCGCTTTTATGTCTTTATGTTTTACACCGAGGTGCATTTACACCGCCATTCTTTTGTTTTTTAGAAAAATGATTATACTTTTGAATAGACACCTGATAAAAGCAATTTACTGTACTATATAAGCTAAGAGCTGATACAAAACTGTAATCATTTTTTCCAGTATTGATTTTAACTGCAAGAAATGTAATGACTTAGAACATTATCCATGAAAAAGGCAATATTTATTCCTCTGTTTGTTTGTTTGATTAATTCTGGATTATTCGGACAGAAAGCCCCGATAAAATTTGGTGAAATAAGTTTGGAAGATCTTCAAATGGTGAGATATCCGGCCGACACATCTGCATCAGCAGCTATTTTGTGTGATTATGGTTTTTTTAATTCAAAAACATTTCAATTTATTCGGATCAGAAGAATAAAAATTCTTAAAGAAGACGGCTACAATTGGGCTAATAGTGAGTATCCATGCACTTCCGATACTCAAATAACCGGGATAACAGCTAACCTTGTGGATGGTAAAATTATAAAAGAGAAACTAAAAAACGAATCAATTTATGCTGATAAAATAACAGGACAATATTATGTCAAACGGATAGCTATGCCAAATGTTAAGGTAGGTTCGGTAATAGATCTGAAATTCACTTTTATCGGTTATATGCCGGTATGGAAATTTCAGGATCTCATACCGGTACAGTACAGTGAACTTATAATGGAAGATGCTGTGCAGTTCGGATTCAGGTATAATTTTTTTGGATATGAACCACTCTTTCTTGCAACGCCTAACAGGTGGATTGCCAAAAATATGCCTTCGTTTAAAGAGGAACCTTTTATGAGCTCGAAAGAAAACTATTTGACAAAACTCGAATTTGATATAAGCAACGTTGGTATCAGATTAATTAGTTTAACATGGGAATCAATAAGTGAAATTTTGAAAAATGACCAGAATTTTGGATTTCCAATTAGCAGACCGGCTTATCTTAATGATTTGACAAAAAAGATTAAAGCAACTAATGGAACCAGAGAGAAAATACTTAAAATGGCTTACGACTCAATAAAAGCAAATGTGAAGTGGAATGAAAAAGAATCTGTTTCTACTTCAGCACTGGCGTTAAACTTTCCTTATAAGATGAAAATAGGAAATTCAGCAGATATTAATCTTATTCTTTTACAATTGCTCAGGAAACTTGACTTCGATGCAGTTCCTGTAGTTTTAAGTACACGGCAGAATGGATTTCTTTCTTCATTTTCTCCAAGCATTCAGAAGCTAAATTATGTAATCGTTTTAGTCAGAATTGGCGATAACTCAATCTTACTGGATGCATGCGATCCGATGCTGCCATACACACTTATTCCCTTCAGATGCCTTAATGGTCCAGGAAGAACAGTCGATCAGGTAAAATCCGACGAGGTGGTAATAAGCACTTCAGGCAAAGACGCAGATTTTACCACCTATCGACTGAAAGTCAATGAAAATCAAAGTCTCGAAGGTTCCCTTATTTCGAAAAGGATAGATTATTCCGCATATGATTTCAGGAATAAGTATCATAAGTTCAATAGCATTGATGAGTATCTTGAAGATTTTAAGAAAGATAAAACCGGACTCCAAATTACTGATTTTAAATTTAACAATGTTGACAGCATTTATCTCCCGGTACGTGAAGACTATAATATTGTAATAACGAACCAATCAAATTTAGCTTCAGATGAGCTATATATCTACCCGATGTTTTACCACCAGATTAAAGAAAATCCTTTTAAGACAGATGCAAGGCAGTATCCCGTAGATTTTGGATATAATATTGAAAAAGTAATAACAACAATTCTGGAAATTCCTGCTGATTATACAGTTACTGAATTACCCGCTTCAATCAGCATAAAACTCCCTGATAATGCGGCTTCTCTCACCTATGCTGTCGCTCAATCTGAAAATACTATTAGTGTAAGATCTGTATTTTCTATTAATAAAAAAGTATTTCTGCCAGGGGAAGAGTATAAGAATCTCAGGGAATTCTATAACAAGGTCATGAAAAAACAATCAGAACCAATTGTTCTTAAAAAGAAGTAATATGAACATTACTTTTAAAATATATTTTGCCGTACTTGTCTCTTCAAATCTTCTTTTTAAGTCCGGTTACAGTGCTGATATTAAGTACAAAGTATCAGATATTCCGGCAGGGTTGATTACTAATTCAAAAGCAATTGTTCGCGAAAAGAAGTTAATATTTGAAATCAGTGATATAAATAAAGCTGTGCTGAAAGTCAAATATGCTATTACCATACTTAATACGAATGGGATTAGTAATTCAGTATTTGTGCAATACTATGACAAGTTTACAACAGTCAGAAAAGTACAATGGGAATTATATGACCAGAATGGTATCCACATTAAAAATGATGCCAATGTTAAGGTAGATGATTTCTCCGCAAATATTGGATACTCGCTTTATGAGGATAACAGGGTAAAAGTTGTTGATCCTAAATGCAGAATTACTCCCTTCACTGTCGAATATACTTATGAAATATCGTTTAACGGGCTATTATCTTATCCGGAGTGGGCAGTTTATGATGATTATAATGTTTCTGTGGAAAAAGCATTTTTTGAAGTGACTGCTCCAAAAGGGTTCAAATTCAGATATCTTGAAAAAAATCTTAAAGAAAAATGTGTTATTTCCGAAGCAAAGGATAAAGTAAATTATACCTGGAAATTTGCGAATATGCCGGAAATCAAAAATGAACCCTTTAGTACAACATTTAAGGAGTACACTCCTGTAGTTTATTGTGCGCCGTCTGATTTTGAAATAGGCGGATACAATGGTAAGATGGAATCATGGGTAGAATTCGGAAAATGGATCAACACACTGGGAAGTGGCAGGAATATTCTGGAGAAAGAAACAACTGAAAAAATCAGGAATCTTGTTGCCGGTATAGACAATGTATATGATAAGATAAAAGTTTTGTATGCATACATGCAGAGAAAAGTGCGGTACGTGAGTTTACAAAAAGGAATTGGCGGATGGCAGACCATTGACGCAGAAACAGTCGATCGTGTTTCTTATGGCGACTGTAAAGCACTTTCGAATTATATGAAATCATTGTTGGATGTAATTGGGATTAAAAGCTACTATACTCTGGTTGGAGCCGGTGAATTTGCAACACCTATACATGAAGATTTCCCTTCGAATCAGTTTAATCATGCTATTCTCTGTGTGCCTGTCGGGAATGACACACTATGGCTTGAATGTACAAATCAGACAATCCCATTCGGTTATATCGGTACATTTTCAGATGATAGAAAGGTTCTTGTTACAAGTGACAGTGGCGGAATCCTTGTCAGAACAAAAAGATATCCAGGTGAGGAAAACAAACAAATCACAAATGGAGTCGTTTCGATAAGTACTGATGGAAATGCAACAGCTACAGTTAAGACCAATTATAAAGGTCTGCTATATGACAAAGTCTATCCGGTACTTCAAATGGACAAGACTGACCAAACTAATTTTGTCATATCACAAATAAAGATCCCAAGTTATAGCCTGGTTAATTATTCTTACCAGGAAGAAAAGAATATTATCCCCGAAATACATGAGGTTTCAAATCTAAAACTAAATAATTACGGAACTTTGATTGGGGGTAAGATCATTTTTAAGACAAATCTGATGACGCGGCTTGAAAGACTTCCTAGTAGAACAAAGGAAAGGAAATCAGAAATAATTATTAGAAGACCGTATATTATAGTTGATACAATAACATTCATATTACCAAAAGGTTACAAGATTGAACAGCTCCCGGAAAGAGTAATATTAAATTCAAAATTCGGTGAATATTCGGCTGAAATACTATCGTCTGATAATGCTGTCAGTTATATTAGGAAATTCAGTTTGTCTACCGGTAATTATCCGGTTACAGATTATTCGGAATTTGTAGACTTTTTTGAAAAAATATCCCTTTCTGATGAAAATAAAATAGCATTAATCAAAATTATCTGAAAGTTTTGTAAAGGACTGTCCTTAAACTTCTATGTCTTTACGCTCTTACGCTTTTCCCATTCTTAACACAATTCTTCGAATATTGGTCACGTTTATTCAAAAATTAGATTATCTTTAACAAAGGAAGTTTGTTCCTTTATTGCGTACGTCGATTTAACAACTCGTTGAATTAATTTAATTATTCAATGAAGTATTTCGTCTTCTATTTTCTTGCCTGTTTTTTAATTTTTGCTTCCTGTCACAGGAAGACAATTCCTGTTCTTACCCTTCAGCTGAAACATACCGACTATATTGAAAGTATAGAATCGGACGGGACAATACAAGCGGTAAATAATAATATTGTCGTCGCACCACGTGTCTGGTCGGACATGAAAATTTCCCACCTGGCAAAGGAGGGCACATACGTGAAAAAGGGAGATACAGTATGCATACTCGAGGCGGCTGAATTGATGGAAACTCTTAAAAAATTCAAAACAGACCTTGAAATGGTACAGACTTCAAAAGACTCGCTCGAAGCAACCCAGGCTATGCAACTGTCTGTTCTCGAAGCCCAGGTTGAGACAAACAAGGCTCAGATGGAAATCAGTATGCTTGATTCAATACAGCTGAAATTTGCCCCAGAAGTCAGGAAGAAACTCATCAACCTCGAGATGGAGAAGGTGAAAATTGAAAAAATGAAGCTTGAAAAGAAACTTGCTGCCCAGAAGAAAATCACAGCTTCAGAAATCGCACAATTTGGCGCCCGGATAGCTATGCAGGAAAACCAGGTACAGAGATTCCAGGACCAGGCAAACTCTCTTTACCTGAAGGCTCCTGTCGATGGACTGGTAATCCGGTCTGAGATGCCGGAATGGGTTACTAACCTTGGATTTAAAGTGGAAGAAGGAAATACAGTATATAGTTCGATGCCAATATTCCAGATCCCTGATATGTCTAAAATGCAGGTTTCAGTTGAAGTGCTAGAAGCAGATTATAAAAGGATCAATAAAGACCAGAAAGTTGAAATTAAGATAGCATCAGTCGCAGGTCTTAAGACTACCGGGAAAGTAGTAAGAAAGTCGCTTGCAACTAAAAACAAGGACCAAAAATCAGCTGTAAAATCATATGAAGTCATTGTAAGCATGGATAGTTGCGATTCTAAATTGAGTCCGGGGTTGGGTGCATCCTGCAGTATAATTATTAATAATGTGAAAGATACACTAGTGGTTCCCTCAGCTGCAATTTTCACAAGAGACAGTCTCAAAATAGTATATGTAGCCAAAGACCACAAATTTATGCCGGTTCAAATAGAATCCGGTCTTTCAAACAGTTCCGAGAGTATTATATCAAAAGGCCTGAAAGGCAATGAGATCATTGCACTTGTTGAACCACCATATTTTTTAATATCCAGGGAAGCTATAAAAGAGAACAAGGTTATTGAAAAACCAGTACCGTAAGGAGGGATTCTTTAAAAAAGGAATCACCAGAAAAAATTGTGTTATTGAAATAATTAAATCATTATTAAATAAGAAGATAATGAACAAAGATAATCATTCTTCTTTTATGTATTGAACTTATTTCCTGCAAAGGCAAAAAAGTAGTTCAGGAGGTCCAGACAACCCATGTTAAAAAAGGCACATTCACTGAGGAACTGACTGAGGTTGGAAATGTGAAGGCCGTTAACTCCACAAACATAAATGCACCTAATATTTCATACAGATATGGGGGGCTTAAAATCACCAAAATAGCTACTGATGGCAAAGAAGTTCAAAAGGGTGACACTGTCATTTTATTTGACCCTTCAGAGATAAAAAAGGCTATAATTAATGCTCAGCAGCAACTGGAAATAGCAAATGCTGAACTTGAAAAATTAAAGGCAACTCAACAATCAGAAATAGAAGATCTTGAATCAGATCTTGAGATATCCCGTATATCACAGGAGATTTCGAAAATCAATTTAGAGCAAGCTATTTATGACTCGGAGGTAGCAAAGAAAGAGATCAATCTTAAACTTGAAACAGCGAATATTGCGCTCGCACATGCAAAAGAACAGATTGAGAATAAGAAAAAAATACAGCAGGAGGAAATTTATCAGAAGACATTAAATATCAAACAATTAAAGGCAACACTTGATGATGCTACACGGTCGGTTAACAGTCTTTATGTGATAAGTCCAACCAGTGGAATAGCAATAATAAGAGATAACTGGCTGACAAATCAGAAATGGCAGGTTGGAGATCAGCCCTGGTCAGGAACTTCTTTAATAGAACTCCCTGACATGGCTGCTATGATGGCTGAGGTGAAAATCAATGAAGTGGATATAGCAAAAGTTGCTCCAGGTCTTAAAGCTGAGATTAAACCAGATGCATTTTCTGATTCAACTTTTAAAGGGAAAGTTACTACTGTTGCCAATCTTGCACAAAATAAAGACTCAAAATCAAAAATTAAAATATTTCCTGTACAGATTGCTATTGATGGAAAATCAAAAAACCTGTTACCAGGATTGACAGTGAGCTGTAAAATAATAATACGGGAAATTAACGAAGTACTTTATATACCCATCGATGCAATTTTCAAGGATCAGACTGATGACTATGTTTATTTAAAAACGAATTCCGGTTTTAACAAAAAACCAGTCAAAATCGGATCGGAAAATTCTGATTATGCAATCGTTCTAGAGGGACTAAAGGAAAATGACGAGCTGGCCCTGACAAATCCTTATCTTAATAAGGAAGAGACTAAAGGCAAATCTAAAAACGAATAACCGACTCTTTTCTAAATTATTCTTCACCGTTAATTATAAATATTCCTGATGTTAATCATAAGTTTAGTAAATACAGAATGAATAAAAGAAGAAGATTATATCTGATTTCCAGGGTTTATAATAGCACAGCAACTTTCATTTTAATTCTGATAATTATCTCATCTGTTATTTCATGTAAAAGCGGAAAAGGTGAGGTTTATACGGTTATGTCGGGACCTTTCCGACAATCTATCAAACAGACTGGTGAACTTGTGGCAGTTAAGGCATCTTTTATTCCAATGCCCAGTATTGACTGGCAGTATGGCTACCAGTTCAAAATAATAGGATTGGCAGACCATGGAAAAATTGTCCATAAAGGTGATTCTATTATCAAACTCGATGCTACATCTGTATATAAGTTCATAATTGAAAGGGAAGATATGCTTGAAAATGAAATTGCAGATGCAAAAAAACAAGTTGTTCAGAGTGAGAATAATATACAGGAACTTAATGCTCAATTCAAAAGCGAACAGGCTGCGTATGATCTGAAAAAGCTTGAAGTAGACAGAAGTAAATTTGATTCTGATGTCAAAAAAAGAATTAAGGAGCTGGAATTTCAGCAGGAGATCTATAAAACTTAATAAGGTAAAACGTAATCTGGACCTAAAGCCAAAACTTGATGATTTTGACAGGCGTATTCAGAGAATAAAAGTAGTGCAGCGTCAAAATGAGCTGAATAATGCAAAAGAAACTCTGAAGCTGTTTCTCCTCAGAGTCTCCGCTTGATGGCATTTTTCAGGTTGCAGTAAATGAATGGACAGAAAACCCTCAGATGTGGAAAGTAGGTGATACTCCTTATCAGGGACAGATACTTGCCAGTATACCGGATGTTACATGGATGAAAGTAAAAACCTATGTAAATGAATCTGATGCAAAAAAAATATATAGAGGAATGAAAGTAATTGTAAGACTTGACGCTCTTCCATCGGTACCTTTCAATGGCAGTATCACCGAGATCAGCAAGATTTGTGTTGCCCGTGACAAAGAAAAAGTCTTTAATGTGGTTGTTGGAATAGATGAATCTGATCTTCGTCTTAAACCCGGGATGACAGTCAATTGTGAGTATATTCTTTATGAATCAGATAAAAATATGTTTGTACCGAATAACTGCCTTGTTAAAAGAAAGAGGTCACTCATATATTTTTCTTAAGAAAGGCGGATCAGTACGAAAGGTTGAAGTGCAGGCCGGTGTAGCAAATATTAATTATTCCATAATAACCGGGGATGTGAAACCAGGTCAGAAACTGGTACCCTTTGATGAAGTCGCAAATTCAAAAAATCTATAGTTATGCATTACGCAGAAAATTTGAATATAGCCAAATTAGGACTGATAGATCATAAATTCAGGTCCTTCCTTACTATGCTTGGAATCATTTTTGGCACAGCATCAGTTATCGCAATGGTCTCTATCGGAGAGGGAGCAAAAAAACAGGCTATTTCAAAATATAAGGATCTGGGCATAAACAATATTATAGTTCGTGATAAAGATTTGACTGATCCTGAGCTGGAAGCTGTGAGATTGAAGTTTTCACAGGGATTGTCCATTAAAGACGCAGAGGCAATTCGTGAGATTGTCCCCGGTGTTTCAGATGTCGCTCCTCAGTCTGAAGCAAAAATGGAAGCAAAATATGCTGATAAATCATGTAAAGCCACAGTCATCGGAATTACTCCTTCAATTCTTAAAATACTTAATTATCAGACTGATAAGGGTCAGTTTCTAACTGATGACCACTATCAAAGGCAGCTTAAAGTTTGTATTCTGGGATCTGCAGTTGCCACGATCACTCTTCGGATATGATGATCCGTTATCACAAAGTGTAAAATTGGGTGATCAGTGGTTTGAAGTTATAGGTGTGCTGCAAAATAAAGCACTTTTCACCGAAACGGTTGGTGAACTGGCAGCACGCGATCTGAACAATGATGTTTATATTCCACTTTCAACCTTCACCAGGAGAATCCCCAGGGATAATCAGTTTTCCAGCGAGGTAAAGCAGCTTACTGTAAAGTTTGATCAATCAGACCGGCTCGTCGAATCAGCTGCAGTAATAAGAAGTATTTTATTCCGGCGTCATTACAGCAATGACGATTTCAGCATAGTTGTTCCATATGAGTTATTGAAACAGGAAGAAAAGGAGCGGAGGATTTATAACTTTTACTGGCATCAATTGCGGCAATATCATTGATTGTAGGTGGTATTGGTATTATGAACATAATGCTGGCATCAGTACTGGAAAGAACGAACGAAATAGGCATTCGCCGGGCAATCGGTGGTAAGAAGTCAGATATAATGAGCCAGTTCATAACTGAAGCTGTTGTTCTTAGCATCTCCGGCGGAATTATAGGAGTGATCCTCGGAATTACATTATCTCTTGGGAATATCTCTTGTGACGGATGTTCATACAAGCCTCACATTCTATTCAATAATCATAGCCTTTAGTTTTTCTGTTATTGTCGGAATTACATTCGGATATCTGCCCGCGAAAAATGCAGCAAATCTGAAACCTATTGAATCGATCAGGCATGAATGAGGACGAAGGGACGAAGAGACGAAGGGACGAAGAGACGAAGAGACGAAGAGACGAAGGGACGAAGAGACGAAGAGACGAAGGGACGAAGAGACGAAGAGACGAAGAGACGAAGAGACGAAGGGACGAAGGGACGAAGAGACGAAGAGACGAAGGGACGAAGAGACGAAGAGACGAAGAGACGAAGGGACGAAGAGACGAAGAGACGAAGAGACGAAGGGACGAAGAGACGAAGAGACGAAGAGACGAAGAGACGAAGAGACGAAGGGACGAAGAGACGAAGGGACGAAGAGACGAAGAGACGAAGAGACGAAGAGACGAAGGGACGAAGAGACGAAGGGACGAAGAGACGAAGGGACGAAGAGACGAAGAGACGAAGAGAGTAACGAACTGACGGTGCCTGAAATACGTTGACCATAAAAATGGTTAACACTATGGCAAAAGTAAATTATTTTGATCACGAGAACAAACCTCAGTTTCAGCGTTCTTTTAGTGAAGAGTTTAAAAAGAAGAAAATAAGGGACTTGGAGAGGAATATTACCTCAATTCCCGATATTTGTAAGACCTATTCTGTAAGCAGGACGTCAGTTTATAAATGGATTTACAAATACTCGGTAATGGCAAAGAAACAAGTAAAACAAGTAGTTGAAGCAAAGAGCGACACCCAAAAGATAAGAGCTCTGGAAGAGCGTATTAAGGAACTTGAGAGAATCGTAGGGCAGAAGCAATTATTGCTTGAGTTTAAGGACAAGATGATTGAGATAGCAGAGGCTACTTATAACGTTGACATTAAAAAAAAAGTAGGTTCCAGGCTCTCGTCTGGTACCACTTCAACCGGGAAGATCACGGGAAAAAGTTAAGTGGTCTATTTGAAGTATTAAACATAAGTAAACAGTCCTTTCATCAGATGTTAAGTCGCAGGCGATATAAGTATGAAGAACAGGAACAACTGGTTCCGTTGATCAATGAGATACGTGAAGATCATCCTCGTATGTCAGCCAGGGATATCTACCTTAAGCTTCAGCCAAGCTGCATGGGAAGGGATCAGTTTGAGAGGTTCTGTATGGACTCAGGTTACAGGATTAAGAGATTAAAGAACTTTAGAGTTACAACCAACAGCCTTGGAGTTACCCGTTTTCCGAACCTTATAAAGGATCTTAGAGTTACACGTGTCAACCAGGTTTTTGTGAGTGACATAACCTACTTTGATCTTGGGTCAGAAACGCGTTATCTTACTTTTATTATGGATTTATATAATCGTGAGGTAGTTGGGTATTCGGAAAGCGACAATTTGCGCACAGAGAGCACAACGATACCAGCTCTTCATAGATTAATTAAACTAAGAGGCAAGGCAAATTTAAAAGGAGCGATCATGCACTCAGATGGCGGAGGGCAGTACTATTGTAACGACTTCAAAGCACTTACTAAAGGCTTGGATATGTTAAACTCAATGACCGAAGAAAAGGTGTACGAAAACGCACATGCAGAAAGGCTAAATGGGGTAATCAAGAACAATTATCTTTATCCTTATGGCCCAACGAACGTAGCGTCACTTAGAAGACTGTTAGACAAGGCTGTATATATGTACAACACAGGGAAACCACATAAAGCTTTGAGAAAATTAACCCCAATTATGTTTAAAAGTACCATTGATAACGAGAATAACTCTTCGAGTAATCTCCCGTTATCAACAGTAAATCATCATTATAATAATAGAAGTAAATTAAGTATTAAAAAGGTCAACGTTATTTAGGCATTGACGAACCAGCAACCAGCAACCAGCAACCAGTAACCAGTAACAAGTAACCAGAAGCAACATTTAAAAAATATTCAAATGCACCTTTTACCAAAATCCGTTTCAGTTTTTTTACTTTTCTTTTTCATTACGCATAATATTTTTGCTCAGCAGATTTATAATCTTGACTTGCAATCGAGTATTGACCTGGCAAAAGAAAAAAGCAAGACAATGCTTATGTTGAAGCAAAATCTGAAAAAAGCATCCTTCGACCTTAAGGCAGCAACAAGCAGTTTTAAGACTCATGTGACAATGGACATGGTTCTTCCGCAATACACTGAAACAATTAGTCAGTTTGTAGATACAGCGGGTGTCACATATTATCCCGATACGTCAGAATACAATGAATGGATACCTGACAATAAGCCAGCCCCTTCCTACAGATGGTTCATTATATATACGCTCAGGGGCTGTGAGTCTTACTGATTACTATGCAAAAGATCGCCTTGCTCAGATTTCTTCGAGTATAGGTCTCCAGCAGCCTATCGCAGCTTTCTTTGGATATAATCAATTGCAACTGGGATTTAAACAGGCAAAACTGGCATATGATCTTTCTTTGAAACAGTTGAAAAGAGCAGAACTGGACCTGATTTACGAGGTAAGTCAGAGTTTTTTTACTCTTCTTTCTTATCATGAACGGCTTAATATTGCCAGGATAAGTCTCAACAACCAGCAGGAAGCTTATGATATTGCCCAAAGCAAATATAAGGCAGGACTCATCCGTGAAGTCGATGCATTGCAGATGGAAGTAGATTTAAGTGAAGCTATTAATAGCCATGATCTTGCTGAAGTAGACTATACTGCTCAAAATGCTTCCTTCAAAGAAGATCTTGGTATAGATTTAAAAGACAGTGTTATTATAAAAAGTGATCTCAGTTACAATCCGGTTATTGTGGATGTTGAGAAAGCAGTGGCGCTCGCACTTCAAAATCGATTGGAATTGAAAGAAAGTGAGATTAATATTGAATTATCACAGATGGAAATAAAAAGGAGAAAAGCTAACGGAAGAATAAGTGGAAATATACTCCTGAACTACAACTTTATTGGTGTTGATCAGAGCAAACTACCAATTCCCATTGAAACATCATTCAGTAATACCTGGCAAAACCTGAATAACCGTCGTGGCAGTTTTGGAGTTGGTCTTACACTCAGCATTCCGATAATAGATTGGGGTGAGAACAGAGCGAAAGTAAATAGTGCTCAGTCCACACTTGAATTAAACAAAATTCAGCTGGATTATGAAAAAATTGACATTGAAAGAGATATCCGTACAACGGTTAATCGGTTACAGAGCAGTCTCAGAAGGTTGCAGCTGCTTGAGAAGAACGTGGTAGTAGCTGAAAAAAGTTTTGACATTTCCCGTAAGCGATATGCCAACGGTGATATCGAAAGTCAGGCTATGGCCCTGGAGAGGGACAGGTTAAATACTGCCTATACATCACGACTTGATTCATACATTGTTTATAAGCTTCTCCTTTCAGACGTTATGCGCAAGACCTTCTTCGATTTTGAAAAAAATGTCTCAATGATTGAGTAGCCTTTGCGTCTAAAATAGATTAATAGACGAAGCAAAAGGTGATTGAGATTTGAAGACGGGTCGATCTTTACTTTTTTATTGAATCATAGATCGCCTGAAGTATATCGGACCTGATATTCATATTATATAATATTTCATTTCTCCGGGTAGGATAAACCCTGTTGCACAAAAAAACATATGTTATTTCCGCTACAGGATCAACCCATACAAATGTTCCGGTGTAACCTGAATGTCCAAAGCTTTCAGGCGATGCACTTTTAGCAGGGTAGGCATCATTTTGCGAAAGCACTGGAATTATTCAGGAGTGGTTTGTCAAATCCCAGTCCCCGGCGGTTATTGTTTTCCGGGAAACTGTACCTTCGTATAATCCTCCATGACATCCCTGCCTATAAGTTGTTCACCGCCGTATTCACCCATTCTGCGATAGAGTTCCATCAGCTTCATCAGATCATTGGCATTCGAAAATAAGCCTGCATGACCCGAGATTCCACCCTGCATCGCAGCAGCTTCATCATGGACAGTTCCATGTAATTGCTGTTTCCTGAAAAGAGAGTCATATTCAGTAGGGACGATCCTGTCCATCGGGAATTTTTTATACGGATTGAACCCCATTTCAGCAGCACCTATTTTTTTATAAATACTGTCTGTAACAAAATCATACCATTTCTGTCCGGTCAGGTTTTCAATTATTCCGGGAGCAATTATGAATGTAAGATCCGAATAAACATATTTTTTCTCACCAAGCGGACTCTTCTTTATTTCATTGAACATCTTCTTCCTGTAATTCTTATAGATATAAAGTCCCTGTGCAACCTCGAAAGGATACCTTTTCCCATACTGACAACTGAAGGTCCTTGGTTTGAAATCTCCATTCTTTTTAATTGTCTCTTTCCAGAATTGGATAAAAGGTGTCAGTCCGGCCTGATGTGTAAGAAAATCTCTCATTCCAATGTTCCCTTTATTTGTATTTTTAAAATCAGGAAGATAATATCCCAGAGTCTTATCAGGCGAAAACTTTCCTTCTGAGTTAAGAAGCATTAATCCGGCAAGGGTTGATGATATTTTTGTAATTGAAGCCAGGTCGTACAGATCATCCTCCTTAACTGCAATCCTGTCATCATATGTCTGATATCCATAGGCTTTCTGAAATACTACCACACCTTTTCTTGCTGCCATCACTACACATCCGGGATATGCCTTTGCTGCCAGACCTGCATTGACGATTGAGTCAATTTTTGTGTTTAAATATTCCGATGACATTCCAGCAGTTTCAGGCAGCCCATATTGAAGTCTTATGTTTCCCGGAGTGGTAATCCCGTAATCATAAGGCCATTTAGCATTTATTGTAACTGGAAGGGTACCTTTGGCCCCGATGCCTCCGAAAATAAGCTGAGCTGAGAGATCTTCAGTATAGTCATTCTCCTGATATGCCAGGATAAGGCCATTTGCATTCTCAAGGGCTTTTACTTTATCAATTCCGTAAGGATTTCCGAACCAGGTTATAATTGTTTTATTACTCAATACGAGTTTGTCAAGGAAAGCATTGAGCTCAGGTTTTATCCCGAATCCCATGTTTGGTCTCTGATCAAGATCAAATATACCGGCAACAACCAGATCATATCCAGGAAGTTTTTTTAAGAGATTACGACAGGCAGCAGAATCGGACGGGTTAATGAAAAAGCTGTCGGCAGGATAGTATTCTGAGAGTCTTTTCTGAAACAATGAGATTTCAGTCCTGTTAATTGCGATCGTTGCAATCCTGATATTCTGAAGATTTTTTACCGGAATAATGTTATCATTGTTATTCAGCACAGTTAAAGCATTCGCATACAATTCACGTATTAAAGCTTTTGAATTATATGGAGACAGATCTTTGTCAATATTGTCTTTATTTATTACACACGGATGATTCAATCCTGACCAGTATTTGAGAGCAAGCACTTTCCTGCATTTAAGGGCAATATCTTCAGCCGTGAGTTTTTTCATTGAAATATAATTCTTTGTTTCCCTGATTGTGGCTTCAACATCTGTTACAAACTCAGCAACATCATTACCGGCTTCAAGAGCTTTGGCATCGGCTTCCCCGGGTTTGAAAAATTTTGTCACAGCTTTCATCATCATAGCATCGGTAACAACTAATCCTTTGAATCCCAGATCATTCTTCAGAAGATCATTAACTATGACATGAGACAGGGTGGAGGGCAGTCCTGTTGTAGTATCGAGTGACGGCAGATTAAGATGGGCAACCATTATGCTTCCGATTCCTTCTCCGATCAGTTTCCGGAAGGGATACAGCTCAATGCTGTCGAGCCTGGCCCTGGTGTGAGTTATAACAGGTAAGTCGAGGTGTGAGTCAACATTCGTATCACCATGACCAGGGAAATGCTTTCCCGTAGCCAGGATTCCATTATCCTGCATTCCTCTCATATACATTATGCCCTTTGCTGCGACTTTTTCCCTGTTTTCACCAAATGAACGGTAATTAATTACAGGGTTCTGGGCATTCACATTAATGTCGAGGACAGGAGCGAAGTTCACCTGCATACCCAGTCTTTTAAACTGCAGCGCTACTGCTTTGCCAAACTGGTAAATAAGTGAATCATTCTTAATTGCTCCTAATGTCATCTGATACGGGAATTTTTCAACATTTTCAATCCTCATGCCGGCTCCCCATTCGGCATCCAGTGAAATAAGAAGAGGCACTTTGGAAATCTTCTGGTAATAATTTGTCAGTTCAGCCTGTTTTGAAGCAGTGCCCTGGAAGAAAACAATGCCTCCGACTCCGTACTTTCTGATCAGATCTGTGACTTCAACTTCATGGGAAATATCCCTGTTGGAATATCCGGCAATCCAGATACACTGGGCAATCTGCTGGTCAACCGACAGGGTCTTCATTACCGAATCGACCCATGGATGGTTCATGTATTTCAGGAACGGAGGATCGGTCTGCTGAGCAGAAACTTTGCTTAGAGATAATATTGTTATTATTAGCAGGATAGAAGACTTTGATGATTTTATTAAATTCATGCTGATGAATATTAACTAATGAAAAGAAAATATTGAATATTGAATCATCTCAAAAGTAACATTTTTAAATATCAAATTATTAATAATTTCCCCGCCAGATTGCGCTGATCTGGCGCAGATCATAACTATTATCTGCGTAAATCAGCGAGATCTGCGGGAACCATTAAAATATCAGCTTAAATTATTATTTTTACCAGATATATCTGGTCGCATTTATGGCAAAAAACAGCAGCAGGTTGGTTTCTCTTGATATCTTCAGGGGATTAACTGTAGCCTTTATGATTATCGTGAATACTCCCGGAAGCTGGGATTATGTTTATCCTCCGCTGAGACATTCAGAATGGAACGGCTGCACTCCGACTGATCTTGTATTTCCATTTTTTCTGTTTATTGTCGGAATGTCAACCTGGTATTCATTAAAAAAGTATGGGAATGAGCTGAACTGGAGCTCTTTTCTAAGAATATTCAGACGAACTGTCACGATTTTCGCTTTGGGCTTGTTCCTGACGATATTCCCGAAATTTGGAATGGATTATTCAACTCTCAGAATAATGGGAGTACTCCAGCGTATTGCACTGGCTTATGGAATAGGTTCCTTAATTTGTCTGGCTGTAAATCGTGATTACCTTTGGATAGTGATAGCTGTTCTGCTTCTTTTTTACTGGGGATTGCTTGCATTTTTCGGAGGAGCTGATCCGTATAGTCTTGGTGGCAATCTTGTACTTAAAACGGATTTAGCTATCCTGGGTAAATCACATCTTTACACAGGATTCGGAATACCTTTTGAACCTGAAGGACTACTTAGCACCATTCCTGCAGTATGCACGGTTCTTATAGGTTATTTTATCGGAGGTATGGTTGACAAAGGGTCCGCTGCCGGTAAAACGGTGCTAAAATTATTACTTTTAGGAGCTGCTGCAGTCGGTCTCGGGTATTTATGGAACATGATTTTTCCCATCAATAAGCCTTTATGGACAAGTTCATATGTCCTGTACACTGCAGGCTTAGCTATGGGCGTATTTTCCGTAATCTATCTGATAGCTGATGTCCTCAGATTCGAGATTCCCTTTGCATTCTTCAGGATTTTTGGTACAAATGCACTGTTTTCCTATTTTCTTGCCGGCATCTGGACAAGAATGCTTTTACTTGTTCAGGTACAATCGGGCAAAGGCAGGATAGATCTTTATGAATGGCTTTACGATAAAATATGTGTTCCGGTTGCAGGCAATCTTAATGGCAGCCTGATGTTTGCTGTTGATTCAGATGCTGATCATCTGGAGCGTAGCGTTGTTACTATACAGGAAAAAGATCCTGATAAGGCTTTAAAGAAATTATATCGAAAGACTAAAAAACGACGAAGGGACGAAGAGACTTAGAGACTAAGGGACGAAGAGACTTAGAGACGAAGGGACGAAGAGACTTAGAGACTAAGGGACGAAGAGACTTAGAGACTAAGGGACGAAGAGACTTAGAGACTAAGGGACGAAGAGACTTAGAGACTAAGGGACGAAGAGACTTAGAGACTAAGGGACTGGAAGGGTAAAGATTTAAATCCGTGTAAATCCGTGTGACCCTTGGTTAAAGAAGTAAAAATTATAAGTTAAATTGCATGGCAAGGGGAAATTCAATGATATGAATGAAATTGAAATTATATCAGCAGGTTACAAAGAATTATTCGGGGAATCGGATATTACCATTGCTGCTTTGCCTCAGTCAGGTTCCGACAGAAAATATTTCAGGATAACCGATAGGAACAAAACTGTAATAGTGGCGCATAATCCTAACCTTGAGGAAAATGAAGCTTTTATTGGTTTTACAAAGCATTTTATTTCCAAGGGACTCCCCGTACCTGAGGTATTTGGATATCTGCCTGAGAAATCAATTTATTTTCTTCAGGATCTGGGTGATATAAACCTGTTCACATGGCTGCAGCAAAGACAATCTGTTAAGGGATTTGATGAAGAGGCTGAAGACTTATACCGGAAAGTTCTTGACAATCTTATCCATTTCCAGATTAAGGGAATAGATGGTCTTAATCTCGATCTTTGCTATCCTCACAGAAGTTTTGACAGGCAATCGATGATGTGGGATATGAATTATTTCAAATACATGTTTCTCAAGCTTGTGGCAGTTCCATTTAATGAACGGAGGCTGGAACATGATTTTAATTTTCTGGCTGATTTTCTTCTTGAAACCAGTCAGGATTATTTCCTTTACAGGGATTTTCAGTCGGCAAATGTTATGCTTGTGGAGGGAGAACCATGGTTCATTGATTATCAGGGCGGAAGAAAAGGAGCTCCTCAGTATGATGTTGCATCTTGCTATATGATGCAAAAGCCCATATTCCGGAAAAGTCACGTGAGAAGCTTCTCGATTATCATATTAATAATTTTTGTGCAGTATCAGGGGAGAGAAAAACAGAGTTCAGGGGATATTATGCAGGATTCAGTATGATCAGGCTTATGCAGGCGCTGGGTGCATTTGGATTCAGGGGACTGTATGAAAAAAAACCAACTTTTACAGGCAGCATTGTTCCTGCTGTAAAACTTCTGATACAATTAATTGATTCCGAACAACTTCCTGTATCACTGCTGGAACTGTTTCAGACAGTAAGGCAAATACCAGACGTTCAGATATATAGAATGCTTGAGAAGGAACAATCAGTAGATTGAAAGGCAAAAGGCGAAAGATGAAAGCAATGATATTTGCAGCGGGATTGGGCAGGAGACTTGGGAAAATAACAGAAACTATTCCTAAAGCTCTTGTTGATATCAATGGAAAGACAGTTCTGCAGAGGGCTGTTGAGAAATGTTCTGCACACGGTTTTAATGATATTATAATAAATGTTCATCATTTTGCAGACATGGTTGAAGATGAGGTAAACCGGCTCAATAAAATGGGATTCAGGATATCTGTTTCGGATGAAAGGGATATGCTTCTTGAAAATGGAGGTGGATTATATAAAGCCCGGAACTTCTTTGATAAATCACCTTTTCTGCTTTATAATGTTGATATAATATCTGATCTTGATCTTTCGGCACTTTACAGGTTGCATCTTGAAAAAAAAGGTCTGGCTACACTGGCAGTCAGACACAGGCCCGGAAAAAGGTATTCTGCTTGTCGATAAGGATGGCAGGATGCGCGGATGGCGGAATATCTCCACAGGTGAACAGATACTCGCAGGCGTTACTGCCGATGGATTGTCCGAAATTGCATTTTCAAGTATGCATATAGTTGAGCCTGAGATATTTAATTATATGCATGAAGGTATTTATTCAATGATTACATTATATCTTGACCTGGCATCAGAACACAATATTTATACGCTGAAACATGATGAAGGCTATTGGGTCGATATTGGAACACCCGAGAGTCTCGATTATGTAAGAAAATTGCTGTTAATGCTAAGTAGACTCCAGCAACCAGCAACCAGCAACTGTTTAAAGCTTCCAGAAAGTACGGGTGAAGATTGTAAATACTGTAATAATCTCCAGTCTTCCGATTATCATTAGCAGACTCAGAACGACCTTACTTACTTCAGGCATATTGGCGAAAGTGCTCATCGGACCAACACTTCCGAGACCCGGACCAATACCAGCCATACAGGTAGCAGCTGAACTGGATGCTGTAACCGGATCAACTCCTGTAACTACAACTATTATTGTTCCTAAAACAAAAATAAAGAGGTATAACACGACAAATGAAAGAATTGAGATATTTGTATTTTCAGCTACACTTTTTCCATTTAACTTTATGAATGATATTGATTTAGGATGATTGAGCTTAACAAAAATATTTTTAATATTTTTAAGAACAATTAAGTGCCGTGCCATTCTTATCCCGCCACCTGTGGATCCTGTGCTTGCTCCTGAAAACATCAGCAGGAATATTAGAAGCAGTGCTGCTCCGGGCCAGATTAAATAATCAGTCGAAGTAAATCCGGTGCAGGTTATTATGGATATGATCTGGAAAAATCCTTCGCGGAATGATTCCTCAAATGTTCTTGTGGAATTAACATTCAGAATAATAGTTGCTAGTGTGCCTGCCAGTAAGAGCACTGCAATATAAAACCACAACTCTTCATTCTGCCTGACTTTCTTGAAGTTAAGCTTCACAATATAATAATAAATGACCTGACTTGTACCTGCCAGGAACATAAATATCATTACTATATACTGGCTATATGAAGAAAAATGTGCCAGGCTGTTGTTTTTTGTTGAAAAGCCACCTGTAGCAACTGTTCCAAATGAGTGACAGATACTGTCAAATAGATTCATATCGCCAAGGTTCAACAGTACAATTTCGGCAAGAGTCAGTCCAAGATAAATGAATAATACCCTGAATACTATGGCTTTTGTTTTTGCATGGATCTTTTCTTTCATCGACGATTCAAGACTAAAAAGCTGGTAGCCTGTCGCCCTTATTGAAGGAAGGATAATTATCAGGATCACTATAATTCCTATTCCGCCTATCCAGTGGGTAAGGCTCCGCCAGAAGAGAATTGAAAATGGTAATATTTCAACATTTTTAAGAATTGAGGAGCCGGTGGTGGAAAATCCTGAGGTGGATTCAAAAAAAGCATCAATAAATGATGGTATTGTTCCACTTATAATGTAAGGTAATGAACCTAAAAGTGAAAAAACTATCCACGACAAAGTAACTGCAAGAAATCCGTCCCTGTTGCTGAATTTTTTTGGATCGGCTCCAATAGAAATAAAATAAAATGTTGAAGATAAGAAGAAGGTTATTGCGGCTGACCAGAGGAATGGTGCCGGAGATTCCTTATAAATAAAGACAACCGGCAGGCAGAACAGATACGATAATGTTTCTATCAGAAGGATCGTACTTAATATGCGGATAATTAGCAAAGGATTGATCAGCTTCATTCTCAGGTTTAGGTATTTCAGAATACAAATATAATGAGAATTAACATTGTTCTGCCCGTCATATAATCTTCCTGAAATCAATCTCATTTTGAATGACAGGAGTTTATTGATTGGTCATTTTAATGTCTTATATTTGGATCGTCAATGATAAATTACGATCATAGTATTCAATATTGATTTGTTAATATTATAATAAAAATTATATGGGAAAAGTTTTAGTAATCGGTGCCGGCGGAGTCAGTACGGTTGTAGTCCATAAAATGGCATCTCTGCCTGACGTTTTTTCAGAAATAATGCTGGCCAGCAGGACAAAATCCAAATGCGATGCCATAGCACAAAAATTGGGAATAACCAGATTAAAACAGCACAGATTGATGCTGATAATGTTCCTGAACTGGTAAAACTTATAAGATCATTTAATCCTGATATTGTGGTAAATGTTGCGTTGCCTTATCAGGATCTGCATATAATGGATGCCTGTCTCGAAACGGGTGTGGCATATCTCGATACGGCAAACTATGAACCTCTTGATGAAGCCAAATATGCCTATAGCTGGCAATGGGCTTACATCGACAAGTATAAAAAAGCCGGCATTACCGCAATACTTGGATGTGGATTTGATCCGGGTGTGACTTCAATTTATACTGCTTATGCAGCCAAACATCATTTCGATGAAATCCATTATCTCGATATCGTTGATTGCAATGCCGGTGATCATGGAAAACCATTTGCAACAAATTTCAATCCTGAGATCAATATCAGGGAAGTAACCCAAAAAGGTAAATACTGGGAAAATGGTAAATGGGTAATTACCGAACCTCATGAAATTCATAAGCCATTAAATTACCCCGAGATAGGTCCAAAAGAATCATACTTAATTTATCATGAGGAACTGGAATCACTCGTTAAGAATTTTCCTACTCTAAAAAGAGCAAGGTTCTGGATGACTTTCGGTCAGGAATATCTTACGCATCTGCGTGTAATTCAAAATATCGGAATGGCAGGCATTGAACCTGTTATGTTTGAGGGGAGGGAAATTATTCCTATTCAGTTCCTGAAAGCTGTGCTTCCTGATCCGGGAGAACTGGGCGAAAACTATAAAGGACAGACATCTATCGGATGCAGGATTAAAGGAATAAAGGACGGCAGGGAAAAAACCTATTATGTCTATAATAATTGCAGTCATGAAGCTGCATACGCAGAAACCGGAGCACAGGGAGTAAGCTATACAACCGGAGTTCCCGCTGCAATTGGAGCCATGATGTATCTGAAAGGGATCTGGAAAAAACCAGGTGTATTCAATGTTGAAGAATTTGATCCTGATCCGTTTATGTCAGAATTGAACAACCTTGGTTTACCCTGGGTGGAGCTGCAAATGTTGATCTGGAACTTTGAAAGCACAGAGCTCAGAGCTCAGGGCGCAGTTCTCAGTGCACCTCTGTGCTTCTCTGTGGTTCTCTGTGACAGTTCTTCAATACTATAACACAAAATATGTCAATAGATTATAACAAAATACCATCACCATGTTACGTAATTGATGAAGAAAGATTCCGTAAGAATCTTTCACTTATAAAACATGTATCTGAGGAATCAGGTGCGGAGATAATTCTTGCATTTAAGGGATTTGCAATGTGGGGTGTTTTTCCAATTCTCAGGGAATATATTTCCGGTGCTGCTGCCAGTTCGGCTGATGAAGCACGTCTTTGTTTCGAAGAAATTGGAGCCCCTGCGCATACTTACTCTCCGGTTTATAAGGAAGCTGATTTCAATTCTATTCTTCAATATAGTTCTCATATTACATTTAATTCTTTAGCACAATTCAGGAAGTATTCGACTGAACTGCAAAACTATCCGAAGAAGATATCAGCAGGATTAAGAATAAATCCTGAATTTTCAGAGATAAGTCATGAATTATATAATCCATGTTCTCCTGGATCGAGACTGGGAATAACTGCAGAAGATTTAAACGGTAGTCTGCCTGAGGGAATTGAAGGGCTTGCATTTCCATGTGCTTTTCGAATCAGACTCCTATGCTCTTGAGAAAGTGCTTGAGATAGTCGAAATAAAATTCGGAAAATTTTTTCCTCAGCTGAAATGGATAAATATGGGTGGAGGCCATCTTATGACCAGGAATGATTATGATATCGACTCATCTGATAAAAATACTCAGGCAATTTCATGAGAGATCCGGTCTTCATATAATACTCGAACCGGGGAGCGCATTTGCATGGGAAACAGGCGAACTGGTCGCTACCGTTGAGGATATTGTTGAAAATAAGGGTATTAAAACTGCTATTCTTGATGTTTCCTTTACGGCGCATATGCCCGATTGTCTTGAGATGCCTTATAAACCAAGGATATACGGTGCCAGTGATCCTGTAATTGGGAAACCAGCTTACAGGATCGGAGGAAATTCCTGTTTATCAGGAGATGTAATGGGTGACTGGTCCTTCGATAAGGAACTTGTCCCGGGTGACCGAATAGTTTTTCTCGACATGATCCATTATACTATGGTCAAAACAACGACATTTAATGGTGTTCATCATCCGTCAATAGGCATCTGGACAAAAGAGGGAAAATTCAGATTAATAAGGGAATTTGGATACAATGATTATAAAAACAGGTTGTCCTGATACCTCACCCCAACCACTCTCCCAAGGGAGAGGGGCTAAAGTCCTGATTATATGATTCTTTCTCCCCTTCTCCCCTGGGAGTCTAATCTTACATCACAACTAGTTCATTGAGTGCTATGAGTAATCACATGCGACTTTTTTGTAAAACCTTTTATGCCACGAAGTGGCTAAATTTGAATAACCCCCGGTGCAACCGGGGGTTAGGTAACTCTCTAATTTTTAGCCCTGAAGGGGCGACATATAATTGGTTTTAATTAAGGCATTTTGTATCTTGGTCCCTCTCGCTAGTAAAAACTAAATAATTTTATCATGTCAAGTTATCGTCAACATCTGTATCATCTTGTTTTTAGGACAAAAAGCAGTGTCCCCACCATAAAACAAGATCATGTAAATGAACTTTATGCCTACATTGCAGGGATTGTCAAAAATAAAAACAGTCACTTGTATCGTATAAATGGTGTTGCAAATCACCTTCATATACTAACCGATATGAATCCTTCCATAGCTCCGATAGATTTTATGAGAGAGGTTAAAGCCTCATCCTCATTTTGGATGAAAAAAAGCCAATTATTTCCTCAGTTTGTTGGTTGGGAAGAAGGATATGGTTCTTTCACCTGCTCTTATAAGGATATAAACAGTCTTATTGATTATATAAAGAATCAGCAAGAACATCATAAAAAAGTGACATTCGAGGAAGAATATCGTCAAATACTAAAGGAATCTGGGATAATACCAGATGAAAGGTTCCACCGACGGTTGCACCGTCGATTGCACCGGGGGTCATTCAAATTTGGCTCCTTCAGAGCCAATTAATAAAAGCATTTCTCTATATTAAAATAGATGTGTATAAAGATTAGCTGGGAGAAGGGGACGGGGCCGAGGTTATTTCTTCCTGTTTATGGTAATATCTGTCACAAACAATTCATCTGTGACAATAACTGCATTGACAATTTTTTCAGCAACTTCTGCGGGATCCATGAAGCTGCTGATATCACGATCCTGTCCGGGAATATCCCAGAAATTAGTTTTCATTCCGCCCGGATATACAGCGATAATATTTCGTTTTGTGCCTTTCAGTTCAGTTCTTAATGCTTCCGTATAACCACGTGCTCCCCACTTGGCAGCACAATAGATAGTCTCTTCAGCTCTCCCTAATAAGGCTGAAGTCGACATAATATTTACGATTGTAAGTTCTTGCTCCTGAGGCGTTAATCTGAGTACCTCAGATGTAAGCAGTATCATTCCTTTAAGATTAGCCTCAAATATTGTGTCAATTAAAGCTGATGTTGAATTCTGAGCTTTTGCAAATAGTCCCTTTCCTGCATTGTTAAAAAGATATTCCACCGAATAGGAATTGCTGGTGAGGAATTGGCCAACCTTTCTGACATCTTCCTCTTTGCCTATATTACAAATTTGCGATTCTGCCAGAGACTCTTTTGAAACCATTTTTAGCTTCGATGATGCACCGGCAAGTTTCTTCGTGTCCCTGCCCAGGATCAGAACATTTTTTCCTGACCTTATAAGCAGATTTGCAATTTCAAAGCCAAGCCCGCTTGTTCCGCCACTTATTACAGATATTTTTCTCATGATAATTTTTCTCAAATATATTTATAATTAGAGAACACGCTAAGTAGGTGCAAATTTCCCCGCCTGTCAAATATAGGAATTCAAGTTTAATAACTCTTAAAGCCTTCGCTCACCTTGGGGGCGGGGTAAACGAAGAAAATCAATTTGCGAAGCTTGGAAAAGTAAGTTATGTAGTAGTTCTCAATGTGAAAGTTGTTAGGGTTCTCCTTTTGATTATTTGAAAGTCTTACAGCTTTTTATATTTTTGCGACTCAATTTTCTGTATGCATACGAGCCGCGTAAAAACCTGGGCCCATTTATCACTTCTGATTGCCAATATAATATATGGCCTAAACTATTCAATTGCCAAAGCAGTAATGCCTGATCATATCAAACCATTCGCACTGCTTTCTGTCAGAAGCATTGGTGCAACAGCATTATTCTGGGTCACAAGTCTATTTATACCTAAAGAACCTGTAAACAAAAAAGACTTACTGTTTCTGTTCGGATGTTCGTTTTTTGGAGTGGTGATAAACCAGTCCCTGTTTCTTTTAGGCCTCAACCTGACGACCCCTGTGAACTCTTCTATAATACTTTCGACAAATCCTATCTTCGCATTTGCCTTTGCCGCGCTTATACTCAGGGAAAAAATTACTTTTCTGAAAGGTACAGGACTGGCCATTGGTCTTTCCGGGGTCATGTTACTAATACTGCAGAATGGCACACCCGACATAGCCAGCTCAACATTTTTAGGCGATATGTTTTCTCTTATCAACACGATCAGCTGGGCATTTTACACAGTTATTATCAAAAGAATGCTGGAAAAGTATCATCCTGTAACAGTAATGAAATGGACCTTCCTGTTCGGAATGCTGACTAATGTTCCCTTAGGCTACCGGGAATGGAGTGCAATGGATTGGTCAGCTATTCCATTAGTCGCCTGGTTCCAGATTGGCTTTGTGATAGTTGGAGCCACCTATCTCGGTTACTTATTCCTGACATTTGGATTGCGACGCCTGAGTCCAACCATAGTCAGTACATACACTTATACTCAGCCGGTAATTGCGGCATATCTCGCAACACTTATGGGACAGGATCATATCGATCTGATAATGATCAGCTCTGCTTTGCTGATTTTTGCAGGAGTATTTGTTGTCAGTTTTCAAAAGAAAAATAAAGCTGCAGTTGAAGAAGTCGAAATCCATTAACCGCAAAGACCGCACCCCCCAACCCACCCAAGGGGGGGGCTATATGTTTTGTAACCTATAATATCCTTCTAAAGAACTGTTTTAGTCCCCCTTTAGGGGGACAGCTGCGCAGCGGCAGGGGGTGCGCATACTTTGTGCACTTTGCGGTTAAAGGATTCTGGAACAAAAATAGTATCATTGATCAATAACTCCTGATCCTATGACTTCATCCTCCTGATACCATGCTGCAAATTGCCCCGGAGCAATGCCACGCTGCAGCTTATCAAAAATGATATATATACCTTTCTTTCGACAATACAATCGTGCGACCTGTAGCGGCTGGCGATATCTTATTCTTACCAGATAATCACGGCAATCACCATCTTCCATCCTCAGATCAGTTCTGATCCAGTGTACTTCTTCTTTCCTTATAAACAAGCCTTTACGATTCAATCCCCGATGAGCCTGTCCTTCACCCACATAGACAATATTTTTTTCGACATCTGTACCAATAACAAACAATGGCTCAACATGACCTCCTATATTAATCCCTTTCCTCTGACCAATTGTAAAGAAATGTGCACCATTATGGGTTCCTATTATCTCACCTGAAGAGGTTTCATATCTGAATGGTTCTGCCAGAGAGGATAATGAATCATCAGATACCTCTTTATCGGGCAATCCGTCCAGGATAGTTGGGTAACTATAAGTTTCAACCTTATTAAAATGTTCGACCCCTGCTACCCCTTCAATTATTTCAACGATACTTCCCTTTTTTGCTAACAGCTTCTGTTGCAGGAAAGTGGGTAAATGTACTTTTCCTACAAAACATATTCCCTGTGAATCTTTCCGGTGTGCAGTTGCAAGTCCCAGTTTCTGAGCAATTTCACGTACTTCAGGTTTGGTAAGATTACCAACCGGGAAAAGCGCGGTCTGAAGCTGTTCCTGATCGACCTGACATAGAAAATAGCTCTGATCCTTATTATGGTCCTTACCTGCCAGAAGCCTGTAAATTGTTTTATTGCCCGATGATATTTCTTCTTTTCTGCAATAGTGGCCAGTTGCGACAAAATCTCCTTTTAGCTTTCTGGCTTCCATGCAAAAGAATCAAACTTGATCTCCCTGTTGCAAAGCACATCGGGATTGGGGGTCCGGCCTTTTTCATATTCTGCGAACATATAATCGACGACCCTTTGGCGATAGGGAACACTAAGATCTACCTGGTGAAATGGGATTTTTAGCTTTTTAGCAACCATGCCGGCAAACATAAGGTCATCCTCCCAATGACAATCACTCTGAAGAAGACCTGTAGTATCGGTCCAGTTTTTCATGAACAGACCTATAACATCGTAACCCTGTTCCTTAAGAACCCATGCAGCGACGCTTGAATCCACGCCTCCTGACAATCCTACAACTACTTTCTTGTTCACGCTGCAAAGTTATGCAAAAAGCGATAACTTTACCCACCATGGGACAAGGCACTCTGACAATATACAGCGCTTCAGCAGGATCGGGCAAAACTTACAGGCTGACAGCAATTTATCTCACCAACCTGTTCAGATCGAGATTTAATTACCGGAAGATTCTGGCGGTAACATTTACGAATAAAGCAACTGCAGAAATGAAATCGAGGATACTCGATCATCTCTACCAGCTTGCTGCAGGTGAAAAATCAGAATATCTCACAGATTTAATTAAGAGTACGGGTAAATCAGAGGAATGGATAAGGAAGGAAGCAAATGAGATACTGAACTCAATTCTGCATGACTTTTCAAGGTTCTCAGTGTCAACCATCGATAGTTTTTTTCAGAAGGTCCTGCGTGCTTTTGCGAGAGAAGCAGGTCTGCATTCGGGATTCAGCATAGAACTTGATCATAGCACAATTCTCGCGTCCGCGGTAGACCAGGTGATCGCATCTGCTGCTACTGACACTCAGCTCAGAGACTGGCTGATCAGATATGCAAGGGCAAACATCGATGATGAAAAAAGCTGGAATCTTAAAAACGGAATTATTGATCTGGCCCAGGAGTTGTTCAAGGAAAAATTCAAGATCCTTTCAATTGAGGAAAGGTCAAGGCTTGAGGATAAAAAATTTCTTTCGGAGTATATTGACAGGATCAGATCAATATCGGGCACATTTGAGAAAAAATTGATTGAATATGGTAGGATAGCTGACGGTTTATACTCAAAATACCAGTTATCAGATGATATGTTTTTCCAGAAAGGAAAGGGGATCCCCGGGTTTATCAAAAACCTTCTTAAGGGAAATGTGACAATGCCTAATAAATATGTAAGGGAAATTGAAAAGGCTCCGCCAAGATGGTCAACCTGCACTCCAACTCCGCAGCTGGAGACTGCTATTCGAAATGGATTAGAAAATGTGCTCATTGATGCGATTCATTTTTATGATGAGAATATCATATCATACAATACCGCGGTTTCAATTCTCTCACATATCTATGCACTTGGAATATTATCCGATGTGCTTCATCAGGTTCATGTGATCACGACCAATGAGAACACTTTTCTTCTGTCTGATGCAGGGGAGGTGCTTAATCTCATCACCCGTGAAGATCAGTCTCCTTTTATCTATGAAAAAGTAGGAAACAAGTATGAAAACTTCATGATAGATGAGTTCCAGGATACCTCAAAAATTCAGTGGGACAACTTTGAGCCATTGATTGATAACAGTATGGCCGAAGGTAATGATAACCTTGTTGTTGGCGATGTAAAGCAATCTATCTACCGTTGGAGGAACAGTGACTGGAGAATTCTCGGCCTGGATCTTCAGGGTATGGTCGACAATAAGAGAATTTTCAGTGAACCTTTAATATCCAACTGGAGAAGCCGGTCAAATATTATCAGATTTAATAATACACTTTTTACTATAATTCCCGACCAGGTTGACAGATCCCTGACAGATGAGAAGCTTCCTGTCAGCTTTAAAACGCTCTATGCTGAAGCTATCCAGAAAGATCCCTGTAATAATGAGGGCGGATTTGTAAGATTCGAGTTCATAGTAAACGATGATGAGCTAAAATGGAAGGAGGCTGTATGCGAACGGATCCCTTCAGTCATTGAATCAATACAGGACAGGGGCTACAAAGCCTCGGATATCGGCATTATTGTCAGAGAGGGGAGGGAAGGAGGCATGGTACTTAATACATTGATAGATCATAGTAACAAGTGTGCTCCTGAAAAAAAGAATATCTATAATTTCAATGCTGTTTCAAATGATTCCTTATTGCTCTCCAACTCCCCTGTGATAATTTTTATTATCAGTGTCATCTCAGTAGTGAATGACCCGGGCGACAACATAAACAGAGCAATTATGTTAAGGTTTTTCCTGATGGCAAAAGGCGACACTAAAACTGAAAATGTATCAATCCAGAACGATAAGTTAATAGAGATTTCCCAGGCTTATTTTCCTGAAGGTTATGAAGATTTCCTTGACAGATTGCGTCAGCTGCCTCTTTTTGAAGCTACTGAAAGCATAATAAAATTTTTCAGTCTTGGTGATTATTCCTGGAATGTCCCTTTCCTCAACACCTTCCAGGATTATATTGTGAATTTTACAGGCAATAAAAATGCCGATATTCAGTCATTCCTCGACTGGTGGGGGGAATGCGGAAAAAATAAGTCGGTTGTTTTACCCGGAAACCAGGATGCTATCAGGATCCTGACGATACATAAGTCAAAAGGTCTTGAATTCAAGGTTGTTATCCTGCCATTTCTTTCATGGAATCTCGATCATCCGCCATTCAAACAACCTGTTCTGTGGGTAAAACCTGATTCTCCTCTGTTCAGCGATCTTGGGATTGTTCCTGTGAAATATAGTAAAGATCTGACCGGAACAATATTTGCAGACAATTACAAAGAGGAAAAATATTCGGTATATCTCGATAATATAAACCTGTTATATGTAGCACTTACCAGGGCAAAAGATGTACTATACGGATTTTCAGTTGATAATCCGCGGATCAGAAAATACAATTGCTGGAGTGCTCAGGAATGCCATTACAAATTGCCTGAACTGCAGGAGGCAACAGAAATTATTCTCAACAGGTACTACAATGTTGAATCAAGGGTGTTCGAGTATGGTGAGATTCCTGTAAACAAGAGTGACTCATCAGACAAAGGGAATCTTATTACAACGGGTTATTCTGTGAGCCAGACAATGGAGTCACTCAAACTTAAGCTTCATGGAGAGAATTACTTTTCTACTGAGAGCAAGGCGATAAGAAAAAAGATTAACTATGGAAAACTGATGCATGAAGTATTCGAAGGTATAAATGCTCCGTCCGACATTTCCGCCGCCGTCAGGAAACTAGTCCTTGAAGGCAAATTATCTGACGATGAATCATCTGACATTGAAAAGAGAATTAATGAGTTGATAAGTGTACCTCAGGTTGCAGAGTGGTTCCTGCCGGATAACAAAGTATTGACCGAGGCCGGGATTCTGCTGCCGACAGGCATTACGCGCCGGCCCGACAGAGTTATATTTAAAGACGGAAAAACGACAATAATCGATTTTAAATTCGGAGAGGAGAACCCGCATTATGCCGCACAGGTTGATCAATACAGGAATCTTCTTTTTGATATGGGGTACAAAAATGTCGAAGCCTATATCTGGTATGTTGATAAAAATAAAATTATTGCTGCCTGAATGATATCATCAAACAGAGAAACAAAAACCTTTCCCTGGGGACATGAACGAAGATTCAATGCCTGTTCCAATTATTTCAGAAATATGTACGGAGCCCGGGTTCAGAAAGTTTCCATTGATGCAGGATTTACCTGTCCGAACCGTGATGGATCAAAAGGTTCAGGCGGCTGTTCTTACTGCAATAATGATGCATTTAATCCATCATATTGTCAGCCGGCAAAGCCAGTTCGGGTACAGATTGCGGAGGGGATAGAATTTCATAAATGGAGATATAATGAAGCAGTTTCCTATCTGGCTTATTTTCAGGCGTTTTCCAATACTTATGCTCCTCTGGAAAGGCTAAAGGCACTATATGAGGAAGCCCTTGATTATCCGGGTGTGGTCGGTTTGATAATTGGGACAAGGCCCGATTGCATCGATGATGAGAAGCTTGCATACCTTAGTGAATTATCCCGGAAATATTATGTTGCTGTTGAGTATGGAATTGAGTCGTGTTATAATAAGACTCTGATACGGATCAACAGGGGACATTCTTTCGAGGATGCTGTTTGGGCTCTCGAAAGAACAGCTGCCATGGGGCTTAACCACAGGTGCACACTTCATTTTTGGTCTGCCCGGGGAAACACGCGAAGAGATGCTTGATCAGGTTGATATTATTTCAGCCCTGCCGATCACAACTGTCAAATTTCATCAGCTTCAGATTATTAAGGGGACTCCGATGGAAATTGAATTTAATAGAAAACCAGGTGATTTTGATCTCTTTACCTGGGAGGAGTACCTTGATTTCTTTATTCTTTTCCTTGAAAGACTGAATCCTGCAATCGTGGTTGAACGATTTACAGGAGAAGCGCCTCCGCGGTTCTCTAACAGGGGAGGGCTGGGGTAAAAAACGTACCGACCAAATTGTGAATCTTATAGAAAAACGGTTGGAAGAGTTGGAAACATGGCAGGGAAGACTGTATCGTGGAACCTCACCCCAACCCCTCTCCCAGGGGAGAGGGGCTAACATGACAACAACCAGCAACCAGCAACCAGATTATGACCTATTTCCTCGAACATATTGCTCAATCACTCTACAAAGAATTCGGAAACACTTTAAACCGGCATTGCCTGGTATTTCCCAGCAGACGAGCCGGACTGTACTTCCTGAAATATCTGGCTGCAGGAATCGAAAAACCGGTATGGGCTCCATCTATACTGACAATCAATGATCTCTTCAGATCATATTCCTCACTCCAGATACCCGGCACAGAGGTACTGCTTTTCGAACTCTATAAAGTCTACAGAAGTTTGAAAAAACCGCTCGAATCCTTTGATGAATTTTACTACTGGGGAGATATGCTTCTGAATGATTTTGATGATGTGGACAAATATCTTGTTGACGCTTCGTTGTTATTCCGTAATGTGCTGGATATTAAAAACATTGATCAGCAGTTTGGAGGCCTGACGGAAGAGCAGAAGGAAATAATCAGAAGATTCTGGACAAATTTCAATCCTGAGAAACCAACAGACCAAAAATCGGGGTTCATCAGTATCTGGTCTGTTCTTTCGGATCTGTATACTGGTTACAGGGATTCCCTGAAATCACAGAATCTCGCATATGAGGGAATGATATTCAGGGAGGTGGCTGAAAGCACTGATAAGTCAGACAATCCAGATGATAAGTGGGAGAAGGTCCATTTCGTCGGATTCAATGCCTTGAATGCCTGTGAAAAAGCATTGATGGACCGGTTTAAAAAGGCAGGTAAGGCCAGGTTTTACTGGGACTATGATAACTCTTATATCAATCAGGGTAAGTTAAACTCTGCAGGCTTCTTTCTTCGTGATAACCTTAAATTATTCGGCAATGATATGCCATCGGGCTGGAGTTTCGATACAATGCTTTCAAATGGAGCTCCCCGGGTGCATCGCCGTGTAATCGATAGTTCTTCGGACGTGGCTCAGGTCAAACTGATTTCTCAATTATTAGAAGGAATACCAGATATAACTAATGCAAATGCCCATCATACCGCTGTTATCCTTGCTGATGAAAACCTTTTAATGCCGGTACTGACCAGTCTCCCGGAAAGCATGGGTGACATCAATATCACAATGGGACATCCTTTGAAGCAATCAATGGTGTATACTTTTTTGAAGCATCTGATGGATCTTCAGAAAAACAGTATCTCAACGGATGAAGCGGTCAGTTTTGGTTACAAGGATGTGATGAGCATCCTTAAACACTCGCTGCTATCGGTTTTATTGAGTGAATCAGATAATGAATTAGTTAAGGAAATTGTAAAAACTAATCTTACCAGGGTTCCTTCTGATCTTTTTTCAAAGTCGGAAGTTCTTTCACAGATATTTAAAAAACCATCTGCTCCTGCTGAACTCTCGGATTATTTCAAAATTATTCTGACACTTATCGCTTCAAATGATGAAACCAGTGCGAATAAGACTTCTGCGAATACTGTTCAGACAAATATCAGGAATGAGTTTATTTACAGGGTAGCTTTGTCTGTAAACAGGCTGGAAACTATTGTTAATAGTCCGGAAATAAATTTTACTACCTGATACCTACATGAAAATTCTTGACAGGATGTTGAGAATGCAGTCAGTTCCCTTTTCCGGTGAACCACTTTCCGGAATTCAGATCATGGGGATCCTTGAAACACGGGCCCTCGATTTCAGGAATCTAATAATCCTGTCAGTGAATGAAGGTATTTTACCTGCCGTATCAACAGGTTCCTCTTTCATCCCCTTCAGTTTGCGCGAAGCCTTTGGTATTCCATCGGTCAATCATCAGGAATCTGTTTATGCATATCACTTTTACAGGCTGCTTCACAGGGCAGAAAATGTCACTTTCATATATAATTCTAATTCTGAAGGTTTGCAGAGTGGTGAGATGAGCAGGTTTCTGATTCAGATGAAATATGACAAAATTCTGCGACCGGAGTTTCTTGATCTGAAATTTGAAATAAAAACACCCCTCAAACCTGGTGAAAGAATTGAAAGAAATGAAGAACATTCCAGCCAATTACTAGGTCTGTTTTCAGATAAAAATAAACCCAGGTCTCTTTCACCTTCTGCAATAAACACCTGGCTGAATTGCAGGATGAAGTTCTTTTATCGGTATGTAAACAGGCTTAGAGAACCTGATAATATATCTGCTGAAATTGACCCTGCAATGCTGGGTAATATTCTTCATGAGATAATGAAAAATCTCTATCAACCCTTTACCGGCACTATTATTACAGCAGAAATAATTAATGGATTGATCAGGAACAAACAGTTCCTTTCAAAAATTGTGGAGGAAGCGGTCAATGAAAAATTCAAAGCCGGCAGAAATGATTCCGTAAGCGGCAACGAGCTGATAGTCAAGGATGTGTTGATGGCATACCTGTTGAGGATACTCAATACTGACAGAACGCTTGTGCCAATCAGAATTCTTAGCCTTGAGCATTCATTTAGTTTTCCCCTCAAAGTTAATTCTGATGGATCAGGGATTGAAATTCCAGCAGGTGGCAAGATTGACCGGATCGACTCCTGTGGGCGGGGTGACAAGGATTGTCGATTACAAAACAGGTTCTGTCTCGGAATATGTCAAATCAATAAGTGATTTATTTACAGATGACAGAAAGAAAGATGCTGACGGATGGTTGCAGACACTGCTCTATTGTGAGGCATACCTTGCAGAAAATGCCGGACGTGATGTACGGCCATCGATCTATAAAATAAGAAAGCTTAACAACACCGCGTTTAATGATCATCTGCGTGTGAGAACAGATCCTAAAACCGAGACATTAATTGAAAATTACGAGTCTGTAAGAGAAGAATTCCTTTCGGTCTTAAGTCGTTGATCAGCACCATTTTCGGAAAGATGAACCATTCGTGAAGACAACTGATGTCAGGGGAAAATGTAAATGGTGTCCATACAGGATCTTATGCATGAGATAGGCTTATGATAAAAATTATTTGTTGTAGTATTTTTTTTATAAATTGGGTTAACTTTTCAATAAGGAAAAAATGGTGACAGGTTATTCTAATTACCATGTTGAGATCAGGAATGTAAAATTCATTGCTGACGATGGCAGGACATGCCCAAGAACAGCCATGGTATCGTTTTACGATGAAAAAGGGGAAGAAGTTGATTCAGAATTATTTGGAGCAGTCGATGTTAACCTGTTATATTCCAATATCAGGGAAGGGAAGGATCTTATCCTTGATAATTTCTACATACATGAATTTTCTCTCTCTTCTTACAGACGCATTAATGGAATTGAAAAGAAAGAACTGGTTCCGATAAAAGGCTTTTCAGCAAAGAATGCATTTTTTGAAGCGAAAGGGTGCACTGATTTTACATATTCTTCTTTTTCGCAAAGCGAGGTGAGTTTCGACGGAAGCCATTTTGCAAAAGGTAAGGCTCTTTTTAATGGCTCGGTCTTTGGTGAAGGGAATGTCATTTTGTCAAATACACTATTCAGAGATGGCAATATTGAATTTACGGGATGTGTCTTTGGCGATGGCGATTTCATGTTTAAGAATGCAATAGTAAAAGATGGAATCAAGGATTTCCAGGATATTCAGTTTGGAAATGGAGAGGTAAGCTTTCGCCAATACAGAGTTTAACAGCGGAGAGCTGCTGTTCATTAATACTCATTTTAACAGCGGACGCTTTAATTTTAAAATTACAAGGATTACCGGAGGGAAAGTTGATTTTCACTATTCAGTATTTGGCGATTGTGAAATAATGTTCGAAAGAACAGAATTTGGAAACAGCAGGGTCGATTTCAGAACAGTGGACTTTGGTTCAGGGAGAATAAATTTTAACAGGTCCCTTTTTGGAAACGGAGAGGTTAATTTTGAAGGCGCCTCGTGCAGGGCAGGGAAGATACAGTTTAAAAAAGCTGAAATGGGATTTGGACCTAAGAACTTCAATCTTATGGAGATGGGCGATACTGATATCAGTTTTGAACGAACGAATTTCGGTGATGGTGATGTAAGCTTTTACGGGTCAACGTTTCGTTCTATTTCCCTTAAATCGTGCCACCTCGACCATTATGTTGATCTTCGTCTTGCCAGAGCCGGACTTCTTGATATATCCGATACCATCGTCCGTGATATAGTGGACCTCGAACCTTATGATTTTCCTGTAGACATTAAGACACTTGACATGTCGGGTATGAGGCTTCTGGGGAAGTTATATATTGACTGGAGACATAACAATTGTAATGAGTCCATTAGAAATCAGGAGGGCACTAACTTAAGACAAAAAGCTGAACAGTTCAGGATACTTAAAGAAAATTTCAGCGGAACCGGGAAATATGAGGATGAGGACAAGGCTTATATCATGTTCAAACGTTACGAAGCAAAGGCCTGGCTTACCGAACAACAGGAAAAAGGCGGGATTGCCCGAATACTAAGTCATATTCCGAACAGTTTTCAGTGGCTGGTATTTGATAAGATCGGACTCTATGCAACTTCTCCCGGAAGGGTCCTCTTGAGTGTTGTGGTATTTTGGTTTTTCTTTGGCTTGATTTATTTTCTGATTGATCTTTCCGGCCTGGGCAGAACAGTTTCGGCAGTCGGTAATCCTGACAAATTAACGACTCTCCTTCAATCGTTCTATCATAGCGGAATTACCTTTTTTACAATAGGTTATGGGGATGTTTACCCTGTTGGACTAAGCCGACTGATCTCAGGGATAGAAGGTTTTATGGGTGTATTTATGATGTCGTACTTCACAGTAGCCTTTGTCCGAAAGGTACTCAGATAGTTTCATTTTTCTGTTTCACGCTGCAGAGCGGCCATCTTGATAGCTGTAACAGCGGCTTCATCACCTTTGTTCCCATGTTTTCCTCCTGCTCTGTCAACTGCCTGCTGCTGTGTTGCTGTTGTCAGAACACCAAAGATAAATGGTAGATTATATTCCAGATTAAGCTGTGTAATTCCCTGTGTCACTCCCTGACAGATATATGTAAAGTGAGGTGTTTCGCCCTGAATAACACACCCGAGACATATTATGGCATCAAGATCATCATATTCTGCAAGAAACTGGGCACCCAGTGTGAGTTCAAAACTGCCAGGTACATGTTTTATAACAATATTCTTATCAGTGGCCCCATGCTTTTTCAGCGTTTTAACGGCACCATCAAGCAGTGACCATGTTACCTCCATGTTCCAGTCTGATACTACTATTCCAAATCGCATTTCACTTGCATCCGGAACAAGTTCGGGATCATAAGCTGATAAATTTATTGTGCCCATAATAATGTATTTTAAAATTAAAAACGCATCTGTCCAAAAAAATATGAGCCGGATGCGTAATCCATTAAATGCAGTAAGGTTCTTCTGAAAGCTATTTAATCAGCAGTTTTACTCTTGCAATATATTTTTCGATTGATGTACCTTCAGTGCTCTCCGGATACTGATTCTCAATTCTTTCGTATAATTTCAGAGCTTCAGTGAATTTCCCATTTAACTCATATAACTCACCAGCCTTCATAAGGAACAAGGGTGTATTAAAGGAATTTTTGCCATAATCGGCAGCTTCAATATATTTTGAAAACCCTTTCTCAATATTGCCCAACTCAACATATGCATCACCAGTTGCCCCAATAGCCAGTGAACCTATGACTTTATCTTTCTTTGAATATTTATTGAGAAAATCTATAGCTTCATTATAATTCCCAAGATGCAGATAGCATATTCCTGCACAGTATTTAGCCAGATTGCCTGACTTGTGTAAATTTATAATCCTTTGCAATATCAAGAAAACCAAGATAGTTTCCATCTCCATTAAGTGCAAGTTTCAAAGAATCCATTTCAAGATACTCTTTCTGCCTGGATACATCTGTGACTGAGCTTCATCGTTTCTTTTGTTAAGATAGATTTTGCCAAGCCAGCCTAATCCGACCAGTATAACTATTACTCCTAATCCTATTAAAAGTGTTTTATAATTCTCTTCAAGATATTGTTCTGTTCTTGGTAAGTGTTTCCTCAACACTGGAAATAGTCGATGGATTTACATCCTTTTTATTCTTTGCCATACTGGTTATAAATAGTTTAACTTCTGAATTTACCACCGCAAAAGTAATTTTTTTCAGGAAATTTTAAAACATTTAATTTAATGAATATCAATTGAGGTACCAAAATATTTATTATTAGGCTGAATATCAGTATCTAATAACATAGATTGTTCACTGGATGAAAGAATTAAAAAACCTGAATAGTCACCTCTCCATGGAGGTAGATTTTTAAATTTACTTTTGCCAGTGCAGATTGGCATTAGAATAAAGGCACTTATGATTTTCTTAGTACTTTTGATCTTTTGACTTTTAATTCGACTTATGTAATATGTATCTTAAAAATCTTGCACTTACCAATTTTAAGAACTATGAGCTTAACGAGCTTGAGTTTTCTCCAAAGATAAACTGTTTCGTAGGCAATAATGGGGTGGGTAAAACTAATATTCTTGATGCCATTCATTATCTTTCACTCACAAAAAGTTTTTTCAACAGCATTGACAGTATCAGTATAAGACATGGAGAAGATTATTTTATAATTCAGGGAACATTTGTAAGGGATAATGAGGAAGATCAGATCTATTGTGCATTTCAGAAGCAAAAACAGAAATTATTAAAAAGGAACGGGAAGGAGTATCAGAAACTTTCTGACCATGTAGGAAGATATCCTGTTGTGATGATTTCTCCGGCTGACAGTGCCCTTATAACCGAAGGAAGCGAGGACCGCAGAAAGTTTATGAACAAAATAATAAGCCAGTATAGTGCGGAATATCTCGATTCTGTTCTTAGATACAGCAAAGCTCTTCAGCAGAGAAATAAGCTGCTGAAGGATATCGAATCTTCAGGCAAAGTTGACAATGATATTCTTTCAATATGGGATGCTCAGCTTGTGAGGTATGGAAGCTATGTATATAACGAAAGAGAAATATCTTGTAAATGAGCTTATTCCTGTTTTTCAGGAATATTATTCACTTATCTCATCCGGTAAAGAAACAGTCAGGCTCAAATACAGATCACATCTTTCAGAAGGAAATTTTACTGAAGCACTTCTGAATTCTTTAACCAAGGACAGGTATCTTGAATATACAACCGTCGGAATTCATAAAGATGATCTGCTTCTTGAGATGAATGATTTTCCGGTGAAATCGCTTGGTTCCCAGGGACAGCAGAAATCATATCTTGTAGCTCTTAAGCTTGCAAAATTCGATTATATAAAAAGAAAAGCCGGTTTTTCACCAATATTGCTGCTCGATGATATCTTTGATAAATTTGATGCCGAACGGGTTGAACAGATCATTAGACTGGTTGGTAATCAGAGATTTGGACAGATCTTTATTACTGATACTCATCAGAACCGTCTACAGGATATATTATCTTCACATAGAACTGATTATAAACTTTTCAGGATTGCTGATAACGGAATTGTGGAAGTAACTCAGAATGGCAAAAAAGTTAAATGAGACGAAGTAAAACCATATCACTTGCTGAAGCTGTCAATGATTACATTAAGGAGATGAATCTTGGCGCGAAGCTTAGTGAGGTTGCAGTTATCAACTCATGGGAAGAAATTGTTGGTAAAGCAATCAGTTCACGGACAACCAAAATCTATATAAAGGACGGAGTATTGTATGTTCATCTGAGTTCTTCAGTTGTAAGAAATGAATTGCTGATGCTCAGGGAAGCTCTTAGAGAAAAGTTGAATAAAAAGGCTGGGAGCGAGGTTATTAAGGATATTGTTCTGAGATAATATAGTTATAAAGTACTATCACATAGACACAGACCTGTGAAGCCGGTTGTACGGATAAAAAACTTAGTTCAACATTTCGATCTTAAAATCAGACTACTTTATAGTCTCGTCCCTTAATCCGGATCGACTTTCTGAGGTTTTTACGTGAAATGAAAGTGAAATTCATGTCCGCCGCAGGATAAGATAACTTCATTCTTATCAATCTCTATGGAAACCTTTGAGGATTTATCCTTATGAATGAAGAAAATCAGCCAGTAAAAAGGCTTTTTCAATTCCGTCACCCCGTCTGAAATTCCAGACTTCATCGGGTAATGCCAGCCTGTTGCCATCATAAATTGATTCCACGGGAAGCTCTTTTAGCATTGAATAAACTTCGTAGTTATTCTTTTCGTTGAGATCAGTAAAAGAGACAGGATTTCTCTCAACAGCTGCCTTAATAAAAGGGCGCCAGTCAATTTTATCCATATCCCTGTAAACATAGAGAGCCAGATGTGCGGTTTCTGAATTTTCCTGTTTGTCTGGTTATCAGATCAATTATCTCATCACGGCTGTTTTCAGTCGTAATATCCAGAGTTCTGTCAGTGTGTGTAGTTCTTGTCAGGATCAGGAATTTTAGGATCGGTGAAGATAAAATCATTCAGCTCCTGAAACATCTCCTTGATTACATTCTTCAAATTCGGTCCCGGTTTTTTTAATAAATTCATTTTCAATTTCTTTCAGACTCTTTCCGGAATGTTTATCAAGAATTGCTTCAATATCATTCAGCATTATTTTCCACTGGATCGGGCTAAGGTGAAAGTCATCTCCTTCAATTTCTTTTACAAGCGATCCGCGTGTTTCTGACGAAACATTGAATTTGCTTGAATGCTCATATTCAAACATCTTTTCGAGCAGATATGTATCTTATTGTCCCTGAACAATCGCACCTGTATTGAAACAGAGATTTGTATTTTGATTTAAAGCGAAGAAAATTAATGAAGATCAGACTTGTCAGTTCAGTTTCAAGAAACTCCCTCAGCTTTTCAGAAAAAAGCCTATAAGCCTTTGTATCAATTGTTGCCTCTTTATATAAAGTATGTATATAACCCGATATATGTGAAACTATAGTTACTTTTTCATTCTCCATGGCTCTTCTGGCTTTCTCAGAGAGAGATGTGCCGTTATACCACATGTTTTTTGTTACAATCCTGCGGTTATTCGTAATTAATCCGTCTTTTTCAATTATGAAATTCTGTGAATGAAGAGGTGTGGCAATCAGGAAAATCTTCTCCAGCGGAATTCTTCCGACAACAAACATAGCAGCAGCATAAAGAGCAGATAATGAAACACATTCACCTGCCCCGGTTTTGAAATTGTCTTTGTATCTGAAAGCTCCCATTGCTTCAATGGTTTCGGTCTTCCAGTAAGGAATTATGTCGGAATCGTATTTATCGAGACCAAAATGCTTTCCGGATATCAATATCAAAATAGTATTTGTCTCCTTCATATCCGAACAAGTGCATTTGATTGTTTAAGCATTTCCATATCGAAAAAATCGCTGAATCTGCCAATTTCTGTGCTTTTTGATGTGAGACCCCATGTTGAAAGATCAAGATTGAAAACATAATTCTGAATGATATACTGTTTTATCCTGTTGGCCTTGACTGTGAAGCTTTTCTTCTCAATATCCTTAAACCATGGGTCATCTCTCCATTTCCACAATTCAGGTGACATTATATCTGCAAGGATCAGCGGATAGAAAAGTTCAGGGAAAATAAATATCTCCATATCGGAAAGGGTGAAGGCTGAAGAATACTTTTCCAGAGTTTTTTTATCTGAAAAATCTGATTGTGAAGATCAGAATCCATATAATGTTTTAATAATCTACAAATCTAATAACACAAAACGGGATATAAAGTTCCGGAAGAGAAAAAAGGAAAATTTTATAATGTCCTGTTCGCCGCTACGAGCTAAGAATATTCATATTCACTTATGTCACTAACGTATTGCCATTCCGATCGTTAGCGAGGTCTCGCGGATTGACTCAATCCATTGAAGGTCTCATGCCTAATGCCCTGCTGGTTGTTCTCATAACGTATTGTCATTGAGCGTTAGCAGGAATAAGCGGGCTGACTCAAGCCATTGATAGTAACACGATTTAATGCTCTAGCCAGTTCTTTATAAGATGCATTATGACTAACGAGGACTGTATTAATTAGAACCTCTCAATTCCGGAAAAGAAAAAATTAGCCTCCATGACTGCATTTTCCACACTATCCGATCCATGAACTGCATTCATCTGGACTGATACAGCAAAGATCTTTCTGATAGTACCGGGTTCAGCTTTGGCGGGATCAGTGGCTCCGATAAGCTTTCTGAATTGATCTACAGCATTTTCATGCTTCAGGATCATTACAACAACCGGACCTGAAGTCATAAATTCAATCAATCCATCAAAAAATGGTTTTCCTTTATGAACAGAATAAAATGATTCAGCCTGCGGTAGAGTCATTTTAACCATTCGCATTGCAGCAATTTCAAATCCGCCTTCATTTATCATTGCCAGAATAGGTCCTGTTTTACCTGTCCTCACGGCATTTGGCTTAATTATCGAAAAAGTAAAATCATTTGCATATATCAGTATTTTGATTTTTACTATAGAATTGGTCTTAAGGAATATTCTTTATCTTTAGCCACTTGAATAAATAACGGCAATAGTGATAGATTTATCCAAATATACAAAAGAATTATCGAAACTTTTCTCATCATCGGAGAATATATTAATTATTTGTCATATCAATCCTGATGGTGATTCAATTGGTGCACAATTAGCTTTATATCATTATTTTAAAGCCAAAGGGAAAAATGTTTCACTGATGGCACCAAACAATCATCCAGGAGTTTTTAAAATGGATGGATGGTGCAGGGCGAGATAAATATTTTTATAAAGGACAGGAAGAAATGCAGAAAGCTGATTGAGGCAGCTGATCTTATTATAATGCTTGATTTTAATCAGTCCGGCAGACTAGGTGAAGCAGAAGCAATACGTAATTTCTTCCAAAGCAAAGAAGCTGATTATTGATCATCATCTTGATCCTGAAAATTTTGCTGATCTGATAATATCTGATCCTTCAAAATGTTCAACATCGGAACTTGTTCATGAACTATCTGCAGCAGAATAACGAGAACAAAATTTATGAACAAGGTCCTATGCTGAAGCACTATATGTGGGAATAATAACTGATACAGGAAATTTTGAGCATGGATCATATTCTTCCAGAACCTTCAGAATTGTTGCAGATCTTCTTGATTCAGGTATTGAGAAAGAAAAGATTATCAACCTGATATACAATAATTTTTCAAGCGACAGGATCAGGTTGCAGGGATTTGCTCTTAACCAGAGAATGGTTGTCCTTCCTGAATTCAAAACAGCATATATTTATCTTTCAAAAGAAGATCTGAAAAAATATAACCATGTAAAGGGCGATACAGAAGGATTTGTAAATATGCCCTTATCAATCAAAGGGATCAACTTTTCTGCTTTGTTTATTGAAAAGGATAATTTTATAAAGCTCTCTTTCCGTTCGAAAGGGCAATTCCCTTCAAATGAATTTGCTTCACTTTATTTTTCAGGAGGAGGGCATCTGAATGCTTCCGGTGGTGAATATTCTGATACTCTCGACAATACAATAGCCTATTTTCTTAAAGTTCTTAAAGAAAATGTCTGGAGATTTGCTGAGCTGATGTAATTATATGTCGATAAAATTATTCATTATAATATCAATTCTGGCTGCACTTCTTTCATGCAGGCAGCGACAGGGGAATTCCAGGGTCAGCTCCAGGCCGGGAAACAATGAAATGGCTGATCTGAATAAGTATCTTGTGCAAAAAGACAGGGAAAGAATTAAAAACTATATTGAACGAAAAAATCTGAAAATGAATGAATCACCAACCGGTTTATGGTATCAGATAATTAAAGAAGGCAGCGGGAACAATTTGACTGATAATGATAAGATAGTAATGGATTATGAATGTTCTCTTCTCGATGGCACCAAATGTTATTCATCCCACGATACTCGGTCCAAAGGAAATTATTCTGGGAAAAAGTGAAATGGAACCAGGACTTAATGAAGGTCTCAGATTGCTGAAACCGGGAGCTGAAGCTATTTTTATTATTCCGCCTTTTCTGGCATACGGGCTTATCGGTGACAGAAAAATGATTCCTCCGAGGGCTGTTATTGTTTATAATGTTAATATCTTGCAGGCCAAATAATAATTGACTGGAACATTACGTTTAAAATTAAATAAAACTATCTAAAATAAAATCTATGATTAAAAAGTATTATCAATCGATTTTTGTGTGCTTTGCAACTGGTTTATTGTTATTACTTGTATCATGTGATCCGGCAGCTAAATATGAAAAGGCTGAAAAGGAAGCGATCCAGAACTACCTCAGCACTAACTCCGCTGATACATTTGACCTGAAGCCCAGTGGTTTGTACTATCATAATATTCTGACAGGAACCGGCCGAACACCTGTTGATCCATGATACTGCTTATGTACAGTATACAGGAAAGTTCCTTGACGGAACTATATTTGATACCAATGTCAGGATCACCCAATGAGTCTTATCTTGTTGCTGAAGGATATCTCATCGCCGGATTTGATGAAGGTATTCTGTATATGAAAGAAGGCGGTAAGGCCAGATTCCTGATCCCTTCAAGCCTCGCTTATGGACCTGGGGGTTATTATACAATACCGGGGTATACTCCCCTGTTGTTTGATGTTGAACTCGTTAAAGTAGCACCCGGACCATCCAAGTAATATCACTGCATTACAAAAACAACAAGTCTGTCATTTAATAGTGGCAGATCTTTTTTCCATTCGGAGATTTTCATTGTTCTTATTGATTCTGCAGGCAGGGTAATGTCTGCTGCGATACAGAGCAATGTATCATTATTACAGATATTTATGATTGATCTCCAGAAGCTTCTGATTCCGGTAAGGTGTTTCCATGAATATCTGGGCAAATCCTTCTCCTGACTTTTTTTCAAGCTCCCGCAGTCTGGCAATTCTTTCGGCCGGCTTTACTGGCAGATATCCGTTAAAAGTAAAATTTTGTCCATTCAGCCCCGAAGCAATAAGAGCCAGTATTATCGACGATGGTCCGGACAACGGGGTAACTGTGATTTTTTTCCGATGCGCAAGCGCGATAATTCTTGCACCCGGATCAGCAATACATGGAAGCCCGGCTTCACTTAAAAGACCGATATCCGATTCCTCTGTAAACGGGTTCAAGGTAATCTGCAATATCTGATACATCGGTATGTTCATTTAATTCGAAAAAAACTGTTTCATCAATAGGAAACTCTTTGTCTATCAGTCTCAAAAACCTTCTGGCGCTTCTTATGTCTTCAACAATAAAGTATCGCAGCTGACTTGTAAGTCTTATAACTTTTTCAGGGATCACTTATAGAAAATCATCACCTCCAAGAGTCACAGGTATAAGATAAATCCTGCCGTTCACGTTAATATTATTATTTATTCAAATATAACAAATAAACCGAAGGCTGTATTATCACAAAAATTGCTCTGCCTGTTGTCTATTACTGTTTTTTAATATAGGTTTGTCAGGAAATAAATCTACTGTGAAAATTACATTCCTTGGAACAGGTACATCACAGGGCGTCCCGGTAATTGCCTGCGAGTGCAATACCTGCCTTTCTCCCGATCAGCACGATAAAAGATTAAGAACATCTGTTCTTCTGGAGAGTGAGGATACAACGCTGGTTATTGATGCCGGTCCTGACTTCCGCCAGCAGATGCTCAGGGAGCATGTATCTAAACTCGATGCTATTATTCTGACTCATGAACATAAAGATCATATTGCAGGACTTGATGACGTAAGGGCATTTAATTATAAAAGTCAGGATGCCATCGATATATATTCTGAGGAAAGGGTCCAGAAAGTGGTCAAAAAGGAATATTCCTATGTTTTTTCAGAATATCAGTATCCCGGAATTCCCAAAATGAGACTTAATCCTATTCCCGAGACATGGTTTCAAGATCAAAAAGCTTCAGATTACTCCTGTAAGAGTATTTCATTACAGACTGCCAGTTTACGGATTCAGGATAGGGAATTTTGCATATATTACTGATGCAAATTATATTCCGGAAGAGAGCAAAGAGAAGCTATATGGTGTTAAATACCTGGTTATTAATGCTCTCAGAAAAGAAAAACATATTTCTCATTTCAGTCTCAGGGAAGCTATAGACTTTATCAGGGAGATATCACCTAAAAAAGCATTTATAACACATATCAGTCACCAGATGGGATTGCATAGTGAAGTATCAAAAGAATTGCCGCCTGAAATTATGCTGGCGTATGATGGTTTAAGTCTTATTTGCGATGAATGATCTGGACTATGATCTTATTTCTTTTTAAATGTTTTGTTAAGTTTCTTCTGATATCCTGATGAAAAATAATACTTGTTTCTTCCCAGCTGTGATGCATTTACCTGCGAACTTTTTTTCCTTTTTTCCAGGTATGGATTCTTTTTGGCAGGGGCACAGGCAGTTAAAATCGCAATCAGAACTAAAATAAATATATAATTCAGAATTTTAATTGTTTTAGACATCATCTCTACTTTTGAATCAGCCATAAATATACAACTAATTAATCTAACGAAATTAAAATGATCCTATAATCTCGTACACCCTGTTTTTGGTCTAAACTTAGATAAACATTTTTTAAATGATCAGTATGTTTTATATTGCATAAGAATATTTACCATTTTTACGAATTAATAGTGAAAAGGTTACTGATTACAGATAATTGAATTATGAAAAATTCAGGTATAATATATTTATTCAAATGAAGAATATTGGAAAATTAACATGGCTCCTGAATATTGTTATGCTTTTTATATCATTTCCAGGATATTCACAGGTTCTTTATAATATTGGAATTGAAAAAGGTATCGGACTGAGAACTGACAGGATTGTTCTATCTGACAGCAGCTCAATTATTCTGCCGTCAGGCAAACCTCTTTATAGCTTTCTGCTGAATACAAGATTGCTTAATTCAGGGGAGGTTCCAGGCCTTAAAAACAAATAATCTGTATTCTCAGACCTTTGAGAACAGACTCATTGTAACATATAGACCAGCAGATCGGTATGCTTCAGGATGGACAGGAGAACTGACATTTGAAAACAAAGGGACTGATACTATATCAATAAGTAATGTTGTGCCATTCGGGGAGGATACCAGATCGGTTTACATAACCGGGAATGGTCCAGTGGATCTGGCACGTGCTTGTTTATTTCGTCCTGGTTATCAGCCGGTTAGAGTTATTCTGCCTGATAATGCATGGGAAATGGGATATTCTTCATTTTCTGCGGGAAAGAGTTCTCGGTATGCTCGGTAGCCCGGCGTACAGAATGTTGAAGGTGGACAGAAACAACGGTATGAAACCCGACTTGCCTCCCAAAGCAAAGTCAACTTATTCAATTCATGCAGAAGTCTTTCAGGGAGAGTGGCAAAATGGACTTCGTATAATGTTTCAGAGACAGATATTTATTTGATCTTGAAAACTTTGATAACACTTTATTTCAGAGGGAATGATCTTGCCTGGATAAAGGAGAGTTATCTTATAATCCTTCAAATGGCCTGGGACAGGGAATTCTATGACAGGCTCTACAGGAAAGTACACCTATGCAGAGGTTATTAAAAAGGGAATGGATTTATTTGGCAATATTGATGTTTACGGGATTATGGCCAACATGGCCGCGTCTGGGCCTTGATCAGCGCAATCAGTGGGATTTGTACAGGGATCTTCCGGAGGGACCGGTCAGCTCAGAAACTTTGTGAGAATGTCACGCATGACAGGTACAAGGTTTTTTATTGCATATAATCCATGGGATAACAGTACGAGAAAGGAGGATCATTATAAGGGTATGGCACAGCTTATTGCTGAGACAGATGCTGACGGAGTGGTTCTTGATACCAGGGGCAGTTCCAGCTTTGAACTGCAGGCTGCCGCAGACAGTGTAAAAAAGGGAGTAGTGATGTATTCTGAAGGTATGGCAGTACCTAAAGATATGCCAGGAATCATTTCAGGCAGGGTTCACAATGCTATCTTCCTTAGCCCTGAACTGAATCTGAATAAGTTAATTAAACCTGATTTTTCGATCTTCAGGGTATGTGATGTGGGTGAGGATATTATTCACCGCGAAATAGCAATTGCTTTTTTTAATGGTTATGGAACTGAACTGAATATGTTCAGGCCGGGCGGAAGGGATGAAAACTACGATAATGATCTTGACTTTCTGGCGCACACAACTTTCATCCTCCGGCAAAATAATGATGCATTTCTTGATAATGACTGGACCCCTCTGATTGAGACTACACTCGATAAAGTTTTTGTCAATCGCTGGAAATCAGGTGAAAAAACCATTTATACTGTGCTTAACATGAGACCGGAGGGAGTAAATGGGAATTTATTTGAAGTCGATAGCATATTGAGGGGAAGCACTACGTTTCATTGTGGAACCATGAGAATCTTGTTCCGGCAAACGAAAAGGGTAAAACATTTCTTACAGTCCGATGCCTCCGGTTGGCAACAATCCTTTTCGGGTACAAGAAAAGAGGGATCAGTCGATTGTATAGCTGAATTGCCCGATATTCTGAGGGCCAGGCTTATTGGAGATTCAATTAAGATTTCAGCCAATGGAACCGGGAAAATTATTATTCTGGAAAGGATATCCTTCATATCAGACATTTAATAAGGAGCTTATAATAAAAAAGGATACAACAATCAGTGTGAAAGATCTTTTTGGATATTATGAGGGGAAAATAGTTATTCAGCTTATTGAAAATAAAAGGTTAAAGGATGAGAATATATTAATGCTAAAAGGTGGAAAACCCTGGATAATCAGCAGGGTAAAAGAAACAAATAAATCTACTGATCTGCCTGCTGATATGGTTCTTGTTCCGGGTGCACTTTTTACTTTTAATGTCTCAACAAATGAGGATTTTATTCCTTATCCTGAAGTCAGCGGTCAGACTCGTGAAAATTGACAGCTTCCTCATCGATAAGTATCCGGTTACAAATGCACAGTATTATGAATTTGTGATAAAATCGGGGTACAGACCTGCAGATACAACACGATATTTAAGAGATTGGGAATCAGGAATGTTTAAACAGGGACAGGAAAAGTATCCGGTTGTTTATGTCAGTTATGAAGATATGCAGGCGTATAGCAAATGGGCACAAAAGCGGCTTCCCACCCAGGCTGAATGGCAGCTGGCAGCACAGGGTCACGGATAAACGCAAATGGCCATGGGGCGATGAATTTCATGGAACTTATTGTAATAATTCATTTGACAGGCCGACCCCGGTGGATGCCTTTCCCAAGGGAATCAGAGCCCTTACGGTGCGTTTGATATGGTAGGAAATGTGTGGCAGATGACGAATGACATGTATTTTAACGGATCGGATTATTTCACAGTTATCAGAGGAGGGAGTTATTATAAACCCGAATCAAGCTGGTGGTATATCCAGGGAGGACCCCAGTCTCTCGATAAAACACAGATTCTGCTTATGGTTTCACAGGGTTTCGACAGAAGTTCCACTGTAGGCTTCAGATGTGTTAAGGATATTGACGTGAAGAAACTTTAAGGATAAAAGACAAAAGTAAAAGATAGGGCGGAGTCAGAATGTGTTATTCTACTCTTCTTGCCCCATCACCAATCTCCGGCTGATAGAAATCGGGAACCAGTCCGGTTTTTTTTGATATACAGTTCTGAGAGATCAGTCATGAATTTTGCAGAGTCAGCTTTCCTGACAATACTAACAGTACATCCGCCAAAACCTGCTCCGGTCATTCTGGTGCCAATAACACCAGGAAGTTTTCTTCCTTCGTAGACCAGTGTATCGAGCTCAATACCAGTAACTTCATAATCGTCTTTAAGGGAATCGTGAGATTGATTCATGAGTTCACCGAAACGTACGATATTATTTTTCTTCAATACGCTCACAGCTTCAACAACTCGTCCGTTTTCACTTATAACATGCTTTGCTCTTTTTCTGATAACAGGATCTTTAATATATTTTTCGAGGATATTAATTTCACTGCTGTCAAGCTCACTTAAATTCCTGACAGGCTTATATAATTGAAGTAATTCAACAGCTTTATCACATTCGCTTCTCCTTTCATTATATTTTGAATCGGTAAGTCCTCTTCTTTTATTGGTATTTGTAATTATAAGGGAACAATCGGAAAGAACTATGGGAACATTCTCAAAAAACAAAGTATCGCAATTCAGAAAAATTGCATGATCCTTTTTGCCAAAACCAACTGCAAACTGATCCATTATTCCACAATTCATTCCAACGAATTCATTTTCAGCTTTCTGACTCATTTTTACCAGTTCGAGAGTTGTAAAAGCATGCGTTGAAGAATTCATTCAGCGCAACTGCAGTGACCATCTCAATGGAGGCTGAAGAGGAGAGGCCTGCACCATTTGGAACATCACCATAATAAAGAAATTCCAGTCCGGATAATTTTATATCTCTTCTTAATGAATTCATTTATTACTCCCAGCGGATAGTTTATCCATTTCTTTCCGGTGTTTACAAAAAGACCTTTAATCTCGGTTTCAGAATCGTCATTGAAATTGATTGTGCTGAATTTCAGAGTATTATCATCTAGTTTTTCTGATCAGCAGATAAGTTCCATAGTTCAGTGCACATGGAAAAACAAATCCTCCGTTATAATCTGTATGTTCACCTATAAGATTAACCCTGCCGGGTGAGAAAAAAAGAACAGGCTTGTCATTCCTGTTCCCGTATTTTTCATAAAACTTTTCAGTAAAAATTTTGATGTCCATTATCATACTTTTAATTTTTTCTCAATTTCGTTAATCTGGTTTCTGAAATGTTTATCGGTATCAATTAGATTATTAACTGTTTTACATGCATGAAGAACAGTTGCGTGATCTTTTCCTCCGATATGCGATCCAATGCTGGCGAGGGATGCTTTTGTAAGGCTTTTCGAGAAATACATTGATACCTGCCTGTGCCTGAACAATCTCTCTCTTCCTGGTCTTCCCCTGGATAAGATCAATCGGGATCTTGTAATAATCACAGACTATTTTCTGAATATATTCAATAGTGATCTCCCGTCTCGCTGTACTTATAAGTTTTTCAACCATCAGCCTTGCAAGATCGAGGGTAATCTCTTTTCTGTTAAGTGTTGACTGGGCATAAAGTGAAATTAATACTGCTTCAAGTTCCCTTATATTATTTGATATGTTAACAGCAAGAAATTCAAATATCTCTTCGGGCAATTCAATGCCGTCATTATATGCTTTCTTCTTCAGAATTGCCAGACGTGTCTCATAATCAGGTCTTTGAAGGTCAGCCTGAAGTCCCCATTTAAATCTTGACAGAAGTCTTTGTTCCATTCCCTGAAGTTCAACAGGAGGTCTGTCGCAGGTCAGGATAAGCTGTTTTCCCGACTGATGCAGATGGTTGAAGATATGGAAGAAGGTATCCTGTGTTTTTTCTTTTCCGGCAAATTCATGCACATCATCAAGAATGAGTACATCAATCATCTGGTAGAAATGAAGGAAATCATTTTTGTTATTGTTCCTGACAGACTCAACAAACTGGGTCTGGAATTTATTTGCATTGACATACAGAACAGTTTTATCAGGATGTTTTTCCTTTACCAGTATGCCAATTGCCTGAGCAAGATGGGTTTTACCAAGTCCTGAATCACCATATACCATCAGAGGATTAAAAGCAGTGCCGCCCGGGATTATTGCCTACTGCAATACCTGCCGATCTGGCCAGTCTGTTGCATTCTCCTTCTACATAATTGTTGAAATTGTAATCGGGATTTAGTTTAGGATCAAAATGTACTTTTTTAATACCGGGTATTACGAATGGATTTTTTATTGATGGTTGAGTAACATCGAAAGGAACCTGAACCGGTTTGTTATTAAGGTCTGTTTTATTTCTTGACGGATATCTTACTGTATATGGTTTACCATCAGAATAATTGGTATTCTCCATAACGACATTGTATTCAAGCTTGGCATCTGTTCCGATCTCTCGTCTGAGAGTTTTCCTCAGAATATCAATGTATTGTTCTTCAAGATATTCATAAAAAAATGGACTTGGTACCTGAATTGTCAGCACATTGTTTTCAAGCTTTAAGAGGTATTATCGGTTCAAACCAGGTCTTGTAACTGATGGATGGAATTATGTCTCTTATTATCTGCAGACAGTTATTCCATACGTCATTATGTGACTTATTCATGTAAGTTGGTTTTTTAAAATAATTTCAAGGTTAGAATCAAGCCGATTCAGGTAGCAATATTTGTAAAAAAAAAACTAATAAAAAAAATTTTTTTTACTTGACTTTGTCAAAAAAAGTATATGTTTTTAAGCATCAGCAACTTATAAATGAAATTATTTTTTATTTAATTAAAATATTGATTATCAGGTATATATTATAATATAGAACCGGTTTGTCTAGTGTCTTACAATTCATTATGAATTCTTACTCAAAATTCAACATTAACTACATAAAACAGGACTATTTTGCCATTGATTCTGAATGTATTTTTAAGATCAAGATAATCTGAATTTTATAATAATATTATTTAGAAGGTGTACTTTTTTTACCAAAGACTGAAAAATGAACATATCTCTTCGGATTAGCTTTCATATCCTTTAAAAGCACATTTAAACTTTCAAGACTGTTTGCAAGATTTGTATAAAGAGTATCATTTGTCAGGAATTGGCCTGCACTTCCCTTACCTTTGTTCAGATTATCCATAAGTTTGGCAGCTTTTTCAAGGCTTGATTTCAGATTCGATACTGAAGCTGAAATATCTGGATGCAGCAAGAGTATCTGTTATTGTTTCAAGGTTACTGAACGTCTTGTTCATCTTTCCGGAGTTATCAGATAACATTTTAGTGAAATTATTGATATTGTCAATGGTGGCTGCAAGCTCCTTTTCTTTCGATCCCATTGCTTTATCAAGGCTGGCAGTTGTGTTGTTCAGGTGAGAAAGTGTGCTGTGAAGATCTTTTTTGAACTGGGGATTCATTATTTCATCAATTGACCTGATAACTGAATCGAGGACCACTATCAGATTTGATATCTTTTCCTTAACAGGCATGATTTCAGTATCGATTTTATCCATCAGTGATTCCGCAAGTCTTCCGGGAATTGTGTCACCTTCGGAGTAAACTCCGGGACCCTTACCATATACAAACTGTACTTTCATCCCTCCCAGAAGTGAAACAGGAACTATTTCAGCAACAGTGTTTTTAGGGAGTTTGAATTTACTTGTTAACTGAGAAAACTACCAGGAGCCTCCCGCTCACTGCATCAAGAAATTCAACTGATCTGACAACGCCTACCTTATATCCATTGACTTCGACAGGACTCGATTCTGCAAGTCCGCCGACCTTATCATATACCGTGTAATAAGTTGCTGTACTTTTTAATAAATCTTTTCCCTTAAGAAAATTAAAGAGCCAGACAAAGACAATAATAGTCAGTAGTGCAGTTGCTCCAACTTTAACTTCATTCGAGATCTTTTTCATCTAATAGTCTTTTTGGTTTTTCTTTATTTGTTCCAATGCCTGTTGTAAAGGTAATATTTTGTTGTCTTTTACTGCAATTACAAAAGCATCGGGATAAGATGTTTCAATTTTTTTTCTGTAATTAACTGCATCTGAATAATTTGTAAATCTTCCGGCAGCATATTTGAACCTGTCCTGTCCATTAATTTCCGTGATGTTGTTCATCCCTTTGAAGTTTTCGGGTTTTATTTCAGTTCTGGAAACAGAGCTTGTAACCTGTACCATAAATGTTATTTCACCTGCCTGACAGGACTGTATCGGGAAGTGTATCAGAGAACTGTAGAGTATCATTTTTTTTACCCGATAAGACACCACTCTTGTTGTCAATCTCATTAAGATAATCACGGCAAGCCCTGAATATTGAGGATGCAAGATAAGGTCTGTCCCTCTTTTGAGTTTAGAAATCTTTCTTCAGAAAGATTCGTAATAAAACCTGTTTCGATAAGTACACTAGGCATTTTTGTATTATATAAAACCCAGAATCCTGCTTGTTTTACATCCCTGTCATTTCTGTTAACTCTCTCCCTGAATTCTGTCTGGACTTTGGATGCCAGCATTGTACTCTGTTCCTGAAAAACTTTCTGGGTAAGAGAGAACATTATATATGATTCAGACGATGTGGGATTAAATCCTTCATATTTTGTTGAATAATCTTCTTCTTGCAGCATAACAGCATTTTCCTTCATTGCAACTTCGAGATTTGCCCTGTCTTTGGCAGTACCCATTATATAGGTTTCAGCCCCTGTGACTTTCTTCGAATCGGCCCAGTTGGTATGAATCGATATAAAGAGATCGGCATTGGCTTTATTTGCGATCTTGGGCCTGTCTCTGAGGTCGACGGTTGAATCATCTTTCCTGGTATAGATAACAGTTACATTCTTGATATTCTGTTTAATATATTCACCTGTTTTAAGAGCAATCGCCAGATTAATATCTTTTTCACGGCTAAATGAACCAATTGCCCCGGGATCTTTTCCACCATGACCGGGATCAATCACTATTACCCAGCCCCTGGCATATTGCGATTTTTCAAAAGAAAACCCAATAATGGAGGCAAGAATGAAAACAAAAAACAATATTGCCTGATGTATATTAATGGTATGATGTTTGCCGTTTTTAATTCCTGTACTCATTTTTCGTTAATGATTTTTAATTAGTTTTGCGCAGGCATCCAGGTATCACACAAAAACTATACAAAAATAGTATTTAAGTTGTATTTTTTACAGGAAAAGCGGTTAGTTATATTGTTCCTTCTGGTGGTCCAATCATATTCCATTTACTCTCAGGAAAGCAAGACAGTACAGGATACGCTGCAGATAAAAAATGATACAATTTCCATAGATACAGTTTCTAAGGCAATTCGCAAGCCATCAGCCAGTGGCATCGATTCAAAGATTACCTACAAAGCCTCCGATTTAATTAAAAGAGATATAGTTAACAAACGGTTTATCCTGGTCAAGAATGCGGTAATAGACTATGGTGAACTTGAGATCAAAGCTGATTCGATTGTTATCAATATGAATACTAACCTGTTGTTTGCGATAGGGAGAAAGGACAGTACCGGTAAAGTTATTGGCAAGCCATCCTTTAAGGAGGGAAATAATCAGTTTGATTCAGATGAGCTCACTTACAATTTCAAAACCCGTAAAGCTCTGATAAAAAACATTGTAACAAAACAGGATGCCGGATTGCTGCATAGCGCTTTTACCAAGCTTCTTGAGGACGGTACGTCGAATATTTCACGAAGCACATATTCCACATGCGATGCCGATACTCCCCATTTTTATATCAATCTGCCCAGAGCAAGGGTATATCCCGGGAAGAAAATTATTTCCGGTCCCGGCAACCTTGTGCTTGAAGGCATACCATTGCCCCTGGTAATTCCTTTTGCGTATATCCCTATTCAGACTAAAAGGGCGGCATCGGGATTGATCATACCGCGATATGGAGAAGAACGCGTACGAGGCTTTGCTCTGTCCGACGGAGGCTATTATTTTGCTATTAGTGATTACTTCGATCTTACATTAAAGGGAAGCGTGTGGGCAAATGGTTCCTGGCTGGGTACCTTACAGACTGATTATAAGCGCCTATATAAATACAGTGGTAACTTTTCGTTTAGTTATGCTAACAATATAGCAGGGCACCTCGGACTGTCAGACTACAGTAAAAGCAATAACTACAGACTGGGCTGGATCTTCACACAGGATGCAAAAGCCTCGCCCGGATCGAGATTCTCGGCAAGCGTAAATATGAGTTCGAGCGGCTACGATCAAAACAATAGTTATAATGTTAATGACCATGTTACAACGACCAGGCAATCAAGTATAAGCTATTCAAAATCGTGGGACGGCACTCCTTTCAACTTTTCTATAAGTGCCAACCATAGTCAGAATGTCAGTGATAAATCTGTAAGCCTCAATCTGCCCAAGGCAAGCTTTAACATGGGCAGGATCTATCCGTTTAAACCGAAGGAAAGCACGGGTACAGCCAAGTGGTGGGAGGACATCCAGCTTTCATATTCTGCATCTCTTGATAATCAGATAGAAACAAAAGATACTCTTCTGTTTACATCTTCAGTCTGGAAGCATATGAAAAATGGTTTTAAGCAGGATATTCCCTTAAGTTTACAGATCCGTCCGTTCAGAAATTTTTCGATCTCTCCATCAATTACCTATTCCGGCGTATTGTATACTCAAAAGATATTGAAAACATGGAATCCTGATTATTTTAATCCTGCCCTGGATAAGAAGCAACCGACAGTCGTTCTGGATACCTTGCATGGACTATTTTACGGACAGGCTGTAAATCCTACGATAAGTGCAAGTTTTAACCCACAGATTTTTGGATTATATGACTTTTCTCAAAAAAATCCGGGTTTCAGGCTGCAATCAATCCGTCATGTCATCAAACCATCAGTAGGCTTCAGTTTTACACCTTCATTCGCAGGCTTCAGCTCCAAAATGTACAGACAGGTACAGACTGATACACTTGATCGCATGTCGAGTTACTCAATATTTGACGGGAACATTTTTGGTACGCCTTCACTTGCTCAGAAAAGCGGGAATTTCTCATTTAACCTGGTCAATATTGTTGAGGCTAAAATGTTTGAAAGGAACGATACCACGGGTAAACCTAAGAAGGTAAAGCTGATAGATAATTTCAGCATGGGTACGTCGTATAATATTTTTGCCGATTCACTGAGATGGTCTCCGATAGCAATGCAACTAAGGACCACACTTTTTAATAATATAAATATATCGGCAAGCAGCAGTTTTACGCTGTATGGCACCAATCCGACAACAGGCGCACCGATAGGGAAATTTTTACTTGCAACGGAACACAAGCTGATGAATCTCACAAATTTCAGTACCAGTGTCGATTTAAGCTTAAGTGATCTGTTGAAGAAGAACAAGGATAAGAGCCAAACCGGCTCCACTGAATCACAGTTTGGAAATCAGGGAGTCAGAAGTAATTCAGGTGCCCCGGCCCAGGAAGCGCAGAAACAACAGACTGGCATGGCAGGAAAAATAGATGAGTATGGCTACCCGGTTTTCGATATGCCCTGGACATTCCGGATGAGTTATCATTTTTCGTATACTCCCACACATTTTAAAACAACAATTGATCAGGCGGTATCATTCCAGGGATCGGTAACGATTACCAAAAAGATGTCAGCCACATTCCAGAGCGGTTACGATTTTAATGCCAATAAGATCACAATGACAAATATTGGGATTACCCGCGATCTTCATTGCTGGGAAATGAATCTTAACTGGGTTCCTAACGGTAATTTGCAGAGCTGGAATTTTCTGATACGGGTAAAAGCCTCCGTTTTAGGCGATTTGAAATATGAGCGCCGGAAAGATTTCCACGATAGTTATTAGACTTAAACTAACTTTCTTTGTCTTGAAACAAAGAAAGTTACAAAGAAAATTCAAGGCTTCAGATGATTTTGGGGCTCACTCATTACGTCCTGCCCACGCAATACAACTCGCAATACCGTAGGAACCGGTATTGCTTAAACAGTATTGCTTACTTATGCCCCCGCAGCAGGACTCCATTCGCTCGCTGATCCCAAAATCCTCTGAGGCCGTCTGAAACCCACTAACAAATCCTGCATAGCTGGCATTTCATCCCCCGGTTAAAGAACTCAGTATAAATATATCTACCTTTTTCCCTTGAGTGCCTTATCTATAATTTCAATAATTCTCAAGATGCATCCGCCTTCTTGTCAACACTTTACAAGAATTATTAACAGTATTTCCGAGCGGATCGTGCGGTGGCAAAACCTTTTTGGGCGAACAAAAAGAACCGACCGAAGGGAGCTCGCCGCAGGCAAATGAACATAAACAAAAAAGAAGGTGTCCTTTTGAGACACCCTCTACAAATGAACATATTTTTCAGCGGATAATTTTATTCCCCCTGTATCTCAAATTCAACCTCAACTTTTACATCCCTGTGCAATTTGATAACAGCCTTGTAGTTACCAACTTCCTTGATCTGATCTTCAGGAAGTGTGATGTTCTTCCGGTCAATATCAAATCCTTTTTCCTTTAACGATTCAGCAATCTGAATTGTATTCACCGAACCAAAGATCTTACCGGAGGTACTCGTTTTTGCTCCGACAATTATTTTCAATCCAGCCATTTTTGTCGCCATCTCCTGTGCTGCAACCTTGATCTTCTCTTCCTTATGAGCTCTCTGCCTAAGGTTTTCAGTATGCATTTTTTTTGCTGATGGTGTAGCTGCAACAGCATACCCCCTGGGGATCAGAAAATTTCTGCCATAACCGGCTTTGACATTTACTAAATCGTCTTTCTGTCCGAGCTTATTGACGTCTTGTATTAATATAATTTCCATTTTGTATCCTCCTTATTTTAAAAGGTCAGTAACATAAGGAAGAAGAGCAATGTGTCTGGCTCTTTTAACGGCTTTTGCCACTTTCCTCTGATATTTGAGTGAAGTACCTGTAATTCTGCGTGGCAGAATTTTACCCTGGTCATTCAGAAATTTCTTTAGAAATTCCGGATCTTTGTAATCGATATAACGGATCCTGTTTTTCTTGAACCTGCAGTATTTCTTTTTCTTGATCTCAACAGTTGGTGGAGTCAAATATCTGATTTCCGATTCATTCTGTGCCATATTCTATTCCTCCTTTGATTTACCTGATTCCTTCTGTTTTCTCTTCTTCTCTGCATATTCGACTGCAAATTTTTCCATCCTGAAAGTCAAAAACCTTATTATCCTTTCGTCTCGCCGATATTGGACTTCAAGTTTTTCAACCAGATCGCCTGCACCTTTAAATTCAACCAGGTAATAAAAACCTGTAGATTTTTTCTGAATTGGATAGGCCAGTTTCTTCAGGCCCCAGTTCTCTTCATGAACGATCTCACCGCTATTGTCGGTGATGACCTTCTTGAATTTCTGTACCGCTTCCTTCATCTGGTTCTCAGATAAAACGGGAGTTGCAATGAAAACGGTTTCGTACTGATTTAACATAGTAATTAATTGTTTTTTAGTTATATGATTTTGGCTCGCAAAAGTAACACTATTTTGTTTAATTCAAAAACTTAGTGATGAAAAAATCATTTTACTTTGAATTTTGAAATCCTTTAACCGCAAAGAACACAAAGAATTGCAAAGCACGCAAAGTAAAACCATTCATTTCAGACCTTTGCGATCTTTGTTTTAAATCTTTGCGATCTCTGTGGTTAATGGATTTGGATTTCCTTTTCCTTTCTTCTATTTTCCTTTTCATCTTGCCTTTTTGACTATATTTGTGATTCAGGTTTCTTAAAAAACAACTATCAGTCAATTTATGGAAAACTTCATTGTTTCAGCAAGGAAATACCGGCCTGCAAGCTTTGATATGGTAATTGGCCAGGATTCCATCACACACACGCTGAAAAGTGCCATTAAGAACAATCATCTTACGCATGCTTATCTTTTTTGCGGCCCCAGAGGTGTCGGTAAAACGACTTGCGCAAGGATCTTTGCAAAAACAATTAATTGCAGCAACCTTGGTGAAAACCTCGAAGCATGTGATGAATGTGAATCGTGCCTGTCATTCAATTCTTTGAGATCATTTAATATACATGAACTTGATGCTGCTTCGAATAACAAGGTGGAAGACATCAGATCGCTAAATGAACAGGTAAGGATTCCGCCACAGATAGGGAAGTATAGTATCTATATAATTGACGAGGTTCACATGCTGTCTTCATCAGCTTTCAATGCATTCCTTAAAACACTCGAAGAACCACCGTCACATGCTATTTTTATTTTGGCAACTACCGAGAAACACAAAATAATCCCCACAATTCTCTCGCGATGCCAGATATTTGATTTTAACAGGATAAGGATCGAAGATATTGTAGGGCGTCTGATGTATGTGGCAAAAAATGAAGGAATTAATGCAGCTGAGGAGGCTCTTCATATAATTGCACAGAAAGCCGACGGAGCCCTTCGTGATGCACTTGTCAATTTTTGACCAGATAGTCAGCCTTAGCGGAAAAACAATCACCTATAAGGATGTTATCGAAAACCTTAATGTTCTGGATTATGAGTATTATTTTAAATCCATCGATGCGGCACTGACAGGCGATGTATCCTCAATATTGCTGACTTTTAATGAAGTCCTGGAAAAAGGTTTTGACGGTCATAATTTTATATCAGGACTAAATAGTCACCTTCGCGATCTGCTTGTGAGTAAGGAGGAGTCAACTTTGCGTCTTCTCGAAGCAACTCCTGCAATAAAAAAAAGGTATCTGGAGCAAACAGGAAAGTGCCCTGTCGAATTTCTGTTCAGCGCCCTGGAAACCGGGAATAACTGTGATCTTGCTTATAAAGCCAGCAAAAACCCCAGGTTGCATATAGAACTTGCATTAATAAGACTGTGCAGGTTAATGAGTGAAGCGGCTGAACCCGCAGAAAAAAAAAAGCCTGACTCAGGGCAGATGAAGAATCCGGAAGAAGATCTCCCTCTTCCTTCAAAATCTGAAATAATACGCCAGGAAATACATGTTTCTGAGAGAGGAGCTATCAATCAGAGCTCTGCATCAGGAAAGCATGACCCGGTAATCGACAGGCCCTCCAAAACATTTTCAATTAAGCAGGTAATCTCCGACGAGCTTAAAACAGAACAGAAGATTGAGGAGAGATCCGTTCTGAATGACCCGTTAATTCAGTTAAAGCCAAAGGATGAATTCACTCCCCTCGCATTCGAAGCTGCCTGGCAGGAATTCATAGATCAGCTTAAAGGTGATGGTACACGGATTGTAAGTATGTTTAAATCGATAAGGCCTGAACTGGAGAACGACCAGATCATCAGGATTCATCTAAGCAATACAGCACAAAAAGATACTTTCATCCTTAATTACAAACCAAAGCTCATTGGTTTTCTCGAGAGCAGGTTCATATTGCCGGATATTGATATTGAAACATCTGTCGACCTTTCAGAAACCAGTGAAGTTTTGTATTCTGATGAACAAAAGCTTAATTATCTCATCAATAAATATCCGATACTGAAAGAGATGAAGAAGACTTTTAATCTGGATATAACATAAGACTGCTTCACTTTTTTGACAAACCGATTGAATGAATCAGAATGTATAAATCGCTCGAAAATCAATTGGGATTTATGACTAACTGCCAAATGATTCCACAAATGAATTTTAACACTCAATTCTTTTACATTGAAAAGGAAACCTGAATTATCCGACGGCAATGATTATCTGAATTTCCTGGCAAAGGAAAAGGATATCTCGGACCAGATCATAAACCATTCCAGGTCGATGATTACCATTATTAACCGGGATTATATTTACGAGAAGGTCAATTCTACTTTTTGCAACGCTCATCAGGTCGTTCTGGATAACATTCTCGGGAAATCGCTTGGAGATGTATGGGGGCATGATACTTTTCACAATGCAATCAAGCGAAATGTTGATCTGTGCTTCACAGGAAAAACAATAAAGTACGAAGCAGCGTTTCCTACGCCACAATCAGGCAAAAGACATTTTGAAGTTGTATTCAGGCCGCTGTCGGCTGAGCCCGGAAAGATTACCCATCTTCTGGCGGAAACATTCGACATTAATGATCTGAAGACTACCAGGCAAGCTGTACTGGAAAAAGAAGAAGAGCTTCGCAAATTTGAATCAAACCTTCCTATAGGTTTTCTCAGGTGCGATCCTGAAGGAAAAATCTTACACGCCAATGAAGCCTTCCTGATGATAGCCGATTGCCATGATGAGATGTCAGTTACTAACATGAATCTTAAAAACTTTTATCAGCAGGAAGATCTGTTTGATCTGCAGATCGACCAGCTTTTTGACAGCCACACAAAAAATTTCGGAAGAGTCAATCTTAAAAATTTTTATGGTAATGAGATACCGTGCCGGATAAGTGGATTTCTTGCTTTTAATTCTTCGGGAGATCCTGCATACATTGATTTTGCCGTTGAGGATTGTTCAAGGGAACTAATGCTTGAAAATCGTCTGTCTTCAGGCTCAGAAACTTGAGACAATTGGATCCCTTGCAGGCGGAATAGCACACGACTTTAATAATATTCTTGCCACTATTTCGGGATACTCGGAGATGTTACACGAAGACCTTCCGAAAGATTCGGATCTGTCAGAGAAAGTCAGTAAGATCCAGAATGCAGTTAAGAAAGCTCAGTCAATTACAAATCAAATACTTACATTTAGCAGACATGTCGAACAGGAAAAAGTCCTGATCAATGTGTCTGAAGTCCTCAAAGAGACCATCGGGTTTGTAAAATCATCAATTCCGTCCAATATTGTCCTGAAAAGCAGAATAGCCAAAATGAACGCCAATGTTCTTGCTGATCCGACACAGCTGTTCAGGGTATTCTTAAACCTGATGACCAATGCGATCCAGGCAATGGAAGAAAATGGTGGCGTACTATCAGTCAGTATTGCTGAGGTGAAACGGGAATTTGTGCAACATGAGCTTAATAAGGATATTGTCGCTGATGAGTATGTATTGCTAACTTTCAAGGATACCGGTGAGGGCATGGACAAGTCTCTCATCGGAAGGATCTTCGAGCCCTTTTTTACGACGCGTGAAGTAGGAAAAGGTACCGGGCTTGGCCTATCGGTGATACATGGCATAATAACCGAAATGGAAGGGGAAATTGTTGTGTCGAGCAAGAAGACAAGAGGTTCGGTATTTAATGTTTATCTTCCGGTATCGAAAAGCTATTCCTCTGTTTCCGTCAGAAAAGGAAGCAGGAAAAAGATCCTGTTCATAACCGGGAATAAATATGAGTCAAGGATCTTATCACTGGCTCTTGAAAGCGCAGGATATGAGCTTGTTTTTATCTCCGATGGAAAAAGTTTTGCCAGGGTAATGACTAACCAGCGCGAAGAGCCTGATATGGTTATCTATATGAGCGATTCAAAGCAGATCAGGGCTGAGGACCTGGTCGGAATATTCAAGAGTCAGAATATTCTTACCCCCTGTATTCTCATTACTGACGCAATAGAGGAAAAATCAGACGAAATATTGCTAAATTCGGGAATTATAAATCAACAGTTAACCAAGCCTGTTTCTCTTAAAGAGATCAGGAATGCAATTCAGGAATTATTGAGATAAGCAACTAACCTAAAATTTTATTAAATGCCGGGAGTATTAATAGTAGAGGATGATAAAGAACTGAGAGAGATGTTGAAAATGTCGCTTTTAAGAAGAAATTATACAGTTCTTGAGGCGGAAAATGGCAAGGCCGCTATTACACATTTTAAACCATTGCTTACAGATCTCGTTATCACCGACCTGATTATGCCTGAGGAGGATGGCCTTAAGGTGGTAATAAAACTCAGGGAATTAAAGCCTTCCATCAAGATTATTGCCATCTCAGGCGGGGGTAAAGTAGGTCCGGGCAGTTACCTGAATCTGGCAAAAGCCCTTGGAGCCGATGCGATTTATTCAAAACCGTTTTCAATAAACGATCTTATTTCGAAGATTGAGCAGCTGTTAGAGAATGAACAACTAAATTAAAATAAGTGTTATCCTGTGAACCTATTAAAACTTATTTTATGTTAAAGAAAAAAATTGAAGACATCTGCAACAGGCAGGTAGAACGGGAAGGCTATTCTTCAAGTCTTTATCTTGCAATGGCGTCATGGTCCGAAGTTAACGGACTTAATGGTGTCGCAGGCTGGATGTATAACCAGTCAGATGAAGAAAGGATCCATATGCTTAAGTTCATTAAGTATATTAATGAACGTGGCGGAAAAGCAGTTATGCCGGCATTAAAAAAACCTTCAACTGATTTTAAAAGTGTTGAGGAAATGTTTAAAGAAGTATTAAAACATGAGGAGTTTGTTACGGCTAGTATTAATGAGATAGTTGCTCTTACTCTGGAAGAGAAAGACTTTAATACTCATAGCTTTTTACAGTGGTTCGTTATGGAGCAGATTGAAGAAGAAGCTTCAGCCCGGATCATACTCGATAAACTCCGTCTTGTTGGAAAAAACAATATGTATGAATTTGACAGAGACATTGTGAGTTTAAGAAAAGCAGCCTCATCTGATGTGAATCCATGAAGAGAAACCTCTCTTTTTTGACAGTATTATTTATTCTTACTTCTCTTGTTCCTCTCCGGGCGCAGGATCTGATAAGGAATTCAAGGGTAACCGGGGTTTGTTATGCCGGGACTAAAGTTAACCGGATCTATATTCCGCCTCCAAAAGAATTTTTCAAAAGAAATGGTTCAAAAAGCGGCGGATCGATAACTGTTTATTATTCAGGCTTTTCAAGCCAGGCACAAGCAGCAGTAGAATATGCTGCCTCAATTTTAAGGGCAATGCTTCCGGCTGATACAAAGTTCACAATTAACGCCAGCTGGGACAAGATCACGACCGCAGGTGTACTGGCCCAATCTACAATTACATGATTATGCAGATGGCTCAGGAATTAATGCCCTGAACCCTCTGTCGTTTTACCCCATAGCACTCGCCGAAAAAATAGGCGGTAAAAGTCTTAATGAAGACGTGCAGGGTGATATAACGTTGTCTGTTAACAGTTCAATAAACTGGTACCTGGGCACTGACGGAAGTACTCCTGTGCAGAAGTACGATCTGGTAACTGTTGCCCTGCACGAGATCTGCCACGGACTCGGTTTTTTTGACAGTTTCAGTTCCAATGGGTCACTTGGCTTCCTGGGGAATTGGCTCGTTGCCTATTATATACGATACTTTTGTGGAAAACCTTAATGGAAACAAGTTAACCGATACACTGAAATTCCTTAATAATTCTGCTGCTCTTAAAAATCAGCTTACCGGGAATCAGATTTACTTTAACGGTCCGCTTCTCACTGCTTATTCTAAATCGGTTAACTACACAAATTTAAGGGCAAAATTATACGCACCGGCAACATGGGATGCAGGATCAAGCATTTCTCATCTCGATGAGGCCTCTACTTTGCAGGTAAATTCACTGATGACTCCATTTATTGATCTTGGCGAAGCTATTCATGACCCTGGGAAATATACATTTTCAATACTTGGAGATCTGGGCTGGATAAATACCCGGATAATTCACAATCCTATGGGAGATACTGAGGCTCATCTGACCCAGGTTACGCTGTCAACTGATATTAAATCCGATACAAGCTATAATCATGATCTGGTAGGTGTCGTGTATTCATTCAATAACTTTCTGACCAGCGATTCTCTTTATCTTACTTCTCCGGGTTCAAATGACTCTTATACTACTTCCATTCCGATCCCGGGATATGATTCGGAATTGGAGTACTATTTCTTTACAGAGGATTATTTTCTAAGGATCTACAGATCTCCTTCAATGTATAAAGATTATGGGATCCTTAAAAATAACCGGTATCATGTTTTTATTGGAACTGATACGGTAAAGCCCGTTATATCTCATACTCCGGTTACCTACTATCTGCAAACGGTAGATTCGATAAAGTATAACGCCCGGGTAACTGATAACCTTGGCATAGATTCAGTATATGTTGAATATAAAGTGAATAGCGGACCCTCAAAGTTTCTCCGCCTGAAAGCAGGTCCATCCGATTCTTATAACACTTCCTTCACTGCCAGGAATTTGCTGCTTAAGGGGCATGATTCAATAGAGTATAAAATATTTGCCGTCGATACAGCCAGGATCCCTAATTTATCAATTTTGCCGAAGACTGGATTTTTCGTGACCCATATTGAAGAGATCTCAGCAACAGTGCCAAAATATTCGACAGATTTTTCAGGAGCAGCACCTGACTTCTTTAATATCGGATTTGATATTTCAAGGCCAACCGGTTTCAGCAAATTTGGCCTGAATTCGAAACACCCGTATGAGAGTCCGATGGATAACAATAAAAGTATTGAATACACATCTATATTGAGACATCCGTTGTTATTTGATGCTTCCGGCCTGTTATTCAGCTTCAACGAGGTAGTCCTGGTGGAACCTGGTGCTCCGGGTTCAGTCTTCGGATCTCCTGATTTTTATGACTATGTGATCGTTGAGGGTTCAAAAAATTTTGGCAAGACCTGGTTTAAACTTATTGATGGCTACGATAGCCGGTTTAGCCCTTTGTGGGATACTGCTTATAATAGCAGCATTGTCGGAGATAACTCGACATTTGTCGGAACGGAAGCAATGCTTCAGAAACATGCTTTCCTTTATCGCCCATCTGACAATATTTCAGCAGGAGATACTATGTTGGTGAGATTCAGGTTGTATTCCGATCCGTTTGCAAATGGATGGGGATGGGTCGTTGAAGATCTGAAAATTAATCCATTTGTTGATCTGACGACCGAAATAATAAATAATCCGGTTCGCATCTATCCTAATCCTGGAAATGGTCTGATAAAACTAAGTACAGGAATTTCAGGTACTGGCATTTATAAACCATTGCATTACAGCGTCTTCAATATGGCAGGCATCTGTCTGATAAATTCCACAACTTCTGCCTCATCCGAAACACTCGTAGATATATCTGGTTATCCATCAGGTTTGTACATCATCGTTTTATATCTCGATGATGGAATAAGGACAATTAAATACAGTCTGATCCGGTAAAAAACAATCTTCTGCCAGGATTGTTGGATATTGAAAAGTAATATCAGAAAACTATGCAGAAAATCACACCGCATTTATGGTTTGACAGAGAAGCTGTTGAAGCTGCTAAACTGTATACTTCAGCTTTTCCTGACTCAAAAATCTCAAACATAACAAAGATTCATAATACTCCGTCGGGTGATAGTGATATCGTCTCTTTCACTCTTTCGGAGCAGTCATTCATGGCAATCAGTGCCGGACCGCTTTTCAAATTCAATCCATCTGTTTCATTTCAGGTAAAATGCAAAACGAAAAGTGAAGTTGATGCATTATGGAAAAAGCTCTCAGATGGAGGAACAGTGCTAATGGAGCTGGGAGAATATCCTTTCCGTGAAAAATACGGTTGGTGTAATGACAGATTCGGGCTTTCATGGCAGGTAATTTATACTGGTCCAGGTGAGATAAAACAAGAAATAACACCTGTACTCATGTTTGTCGGTAAAGTTTATGGCAAGACAGAAGAAGCGCTTAATTTTTACTCATCTGTATTTCACGACTCAAAAACCGGTGTTATCTTCCGGTATGGCAAAGGCGAGGAACCGGATAGGGAAGGAACAATAAAATTTGCTTCTTTTACTCTTGCCGGATTGGAATTTGTAGCTATGGACAGTGCTCATAAACACCAGTTTAATTTCAACGAGGCAATATCTTTTTTAGTAAGCTGCAATACTCAGGATGAAATAGACTATTACTGGGAAAAGCTCTCCGCTGTACCTGAAGCTGAAGCGTGTGGATGGCTGAAGGACAGGTACGGTCTTTCCTGGCAGATCATTCCAACTGTCATGGAAGAGATGATGACTACTAAAGACGCACAAAAACTGAAACGGGTAACTGAAGCTTTTCTCAAAATGAAAAAGTTTGATATTGCAGAATTAAAAAATGCATACAAGGGTCACTGATAACCCGCAATCCGCAATCCGCAATCCGAAATCCGCAATCAGAAATCCGCAATCAGACAGTTTTCCAGTCAAATCCAAAACCCTGCATTTTTGGCGGGGTTTTTGTATATATTGGGTTTTTGGAATTCTTTATTGGAAAATAAAGCTAATTTTGCTGGATATTTTAAAAAACTGTAAAACATCTTAAAATGAGCATTATAAATAATGTATTGGGCCTTTTTCTGGGTAATAAATATGAAAGGGATCTGAAGGAAATAAATCCTTATATCGAGAAGATCCATCTGGAATTTGAAAAAGTCAGGTATTGTCAAATGACGAATTAAGAGACCAGACTGAAGAAATCAGAAAGGAGATACTCCAGAGTATTGAAGCAGATGAAAATGAGATCAAAACATTGAGGGAAAAGGCTGAAAAAGAGGAAGATGTATATCTTGAAAGAAGAGATTTACAATAATATAGATAAAATTGAGAAACAGATCAATGAAAAACTTGAAGTAACACTTGATCAGCTTGTTCCAAGGGCATTTGCAATTGTAAAAGAAACAGCCAGACGATTTAAGGAAAACAGCGTAGCTTGAAGTTACGGCACGACAATATGACAGGGATCTGGCTGCCACACGGGAAAGCATTACAATAAATGGCGACAAAGCAGTCTGGAGCAATAAATGGATTGCCGGAGGAAATGAGATAACCTGGGATATGGTTCATTATGATGTTCAGCTTATCGGTGGTGTTGCTCTTCATAAAGGGAAAATTGCTGAAATGGGAACAGGTGAAGGAAAAACAGTTGTGGCTACTCTTCCTGTCTTTCTTAATGCACTTGCCGGAAGAGGTGTGCATATTGTAACTGTTAATGATTATCTCTCAAAACGTGACTCTGAATGGATGGGTCCGATCTATGAATTTCATGGACTTACTGTCGATTGTATCGATAAACATCAGCCTAATTCCCAGGACAGGCGAAAAGCATACAATGCTGATATAACTTTCGGAACAAATAATGAATTTGGCTTTGACTATCTGAGGGATAATATGGCAATTAATCCTGAAGACCTGGTTCAGCGCAAACACCATTATGCAATTGTTGATGAGGTCGACTCGGTTCTTATCGATGATGCACGTACACCTCTTATTATTTCAGGACCAACTGCCAAAAGCGATACTCAGCAATTCGATGAGCTGAAACCTAAAGTTGACAAACTTGTGACAGCTCAGAAAAAACTTGTTACTCAGATACTTGCTGATGCAAAAAAACTTATTGCCGATAATAAGGATGAAGAGGGCGGACTACTGCTTCTGAGAGCATTATAAAGGTCTTCCAAAAAATAATGCTCTTATCAAGTTCCTCAGTGAAGAGGGCAATAAATCACTGCTTCTGAAGACTGAGAACTTCTATATGCAGAACAACAGCAAGGAAATGCCTAAGGTAACTGATGAGCTCTTCTTTATTATTGATGAAAAAGCCAATTCTATTGAACTTACTGAAAAAGGTCTTGATCTGATATGCTGATTCTGTTGAGGATGTCAGCTTTTTTATTCTTCCTGATGTCGGTTCAAAAATTGCCGATATTGAAAAATCAGATATTTCCGACCGCGAGAAGCTGAAGATAAAGGATGAACTTCTGCAGGACTATTCGGTTAAATCGGAACGGGTTCATACAATGACTCAGCTTCTTAAAGCATGGACACTTTTTGACCGCGATACTGAATATATTGTGGTTGATAATAAGGTAAAAATTGTCGATGAACAGACTGGTCGTGTTCTGGAAGGACGAAGGTATTCCGACGGACTTCATCAGGCAATTGAGGCAAAGGAAAATGTAAAGGTTGAAGATGCTACACAGACATATGCCACAATAACACTGCAGAATTATTTCAGGATGTATCATAAGCTGGCAGGTATGACAGGTACTGCTGAAACTGAAGCCGGTGAACTCTGGAATATCTATAAGCTTGATGTGGTTGTTATTCCTACAAACAGACCGGTTATAAGATCTGACAGGGAAGATCTGGTATATAAAACAAAAAGGGAAAAATATAATGCTGTAATTGATGAAATTGCTGAGATGAACCGTCAGGGACGACCGGTTCTTGTCGGAACAACTTCAGTTGAGATATCTGAATTGCTGAGCAGGATGCTCAAGATGAAAGGGCTTAAACATAATGTTCTGAATGCCAAGCTTCACCAGAGGGAAGCTGAAATTGTTGCAGAAGCCGGTAAAACAGGAACAATTACTATTGCAACAAACATGGCAGGTCGTGGTACCGACATCAAGCTTACCGAAGATGTCAGGAAAGCCGGTGGACTTGCAATTATAGGAACTGAAAGACATGAATCAAGAAGGGTGGACCGTCAGCTGAGAGGACGTTCAGGCAGACAGGGTGACCCCGGATCATCACAGTTCTTTGTTTCTCTTGAAGATGAGCTTATGAGACTTTTCGGCTCTGAAAGAATTGCCGGAATAATGGATAAACTTGGTCTTAAGGATGGTGAGATGATTCAGCATTCTATGATCACAAAATCAATAGAACGGGCTCAGAAAAAAGTCGAGGAAAATAACTTCGGAATAAGAAAGAGGCTTCTTGAATATGACGATGTAATGAATTCACAGCGGGAGGTCATATACAAGAAAAGAAGACATGCTCTTCTCGGGGAACGGTTAAGTGTCGATATTGCAAATATGATGTTTGATGTTACTGAAAACCTTGTTGATATCTATCATGGTGACGGAGATTTTGAAGGATTTGATTTTGATCTTATCCGCTCATTTTCAATGGATTCACCTGTTCCTGATCAGGAATTCAAGAAAGCTAATGCCGCACGATGTGACTGATAAAGTCTATGCAAAAGTGCTTGATACATATAAGAGAAAAGTTGAATCTATTTCAGCACAGGCATATCCTGTTCTTAAGGATGTTTATGACAGAATGTCGCATGTTTATGAAAATGTTGTTGTCCCGATTTCAGACGGAGTCAGGGTATATCAGGTTGTCACTAACCTGAAAGCAACTGCTGAATCGGAAGGACAGGGAACTGGCAAAAGCATATGAAAAAACAGTTGTTCTGGCAACAATTGATGATGCATGGAAAGAACATCTGAGAGAGATGGATGAACTGAAACAATCTGTTCAGAATGCAACATATGAACAGAAAGATCCTTTGCTTATTTACAAATTTGAATCTTTTGAGCTGTTCAAGACAATGCTCACAAAGGTGAATAAAGATGTTGTGAGTACACTGATGAAAGGACATATACCTACACAGGATCCTGAACAGGTAAAGGAAGCACAGAGAAGACGTCAGGTTGATATGAGCAATCTGAGAACATCAAAAAGCGATTTTTCACAATACAGCAGCACAGGGAGGCGGTCAGGACAAGAATCAGAAAACCGAACCTGTAAGGGTTGATAAGAAGGTAGGAAGAAATGATCCATGTCCCTGCGGAAGCGGAAAGAAATACAAAAATTGTCATGGTATGCAGCAGGCCGGAGTTCCATGGTGCAGGTGTAAATGTGTGATCAGCTCTTACTTTACTTCTTCAATTGCTTTCTGTATCCTGGTATAGATTGTCCTGTTAACAGGGACCAGCGGAAGTCTTAAGGTATTCTGGCAGAGATTCATTATGCTCAGCATGGCTTTTACACCTGCAGGATTACCATCAATAAAAAGCAGTTCAATCATTTCAAGATAACGTAACTGTATTTCACGTGCTGATTTAAAATTACTTTTCAGGGCAAAATTGACAAGCTCGCTGGTTGCTGCAGGAAATGCATTTGCAAGAACTGAAATAACACCTGATCCTCCGGCAGCTATTATCGGAATTGTCATCATATCATCACCCGATATTACACTGAAATTATCAGGTTTGCCTTTAATAATCCTCATAATCTGTGCCATATCGCCTGATGCTTCTTTTATTGCTACAATATTCTCACATTCATTTGCCAGCTCAAGACAGGTTTCTGATGAAATATTACTGCAGGTCCTTCCCGGAACATTATACAGGATCACAGGAACAGGACTGCATGTTGCAATAGCTTTAAAATGCTGAAACAGTCCTCTCTGGTTTGGTTTATTATAATATGGTGCAACAGAAAAATTCCATCAACACCTGAAAGATTCGATATGCCTGATGCAGTTTATTACTTCCTGTGTATTGTTTCCTCCAATACCAAGTACAAGAGGAACACGATTATCAGTCACTTCAACAACATATGATATAATTGCTTTCTTTTCATCCTTTGTGAGAGTAACTGATTCACCGGTGGTCCCCATGACAACTATATAATTTACACCACCGGTGATTACATGATTTACCACCCGTCCCAGGGCTGCAAAATCAATGCTCGAATCATTTTTAAATGGTGTTACAATTGCAACTCCGGTCCCTCTGAATTTTTTCATATCCTGATTATTTATCTATTTAATTGACTGTTCCAGAATTTATCATTTCAAGGTAAAACAATACATGATTCAGATAATCTTCAACATTAACCGGTTTTTTTAAATCCATCATCAGATCGAAAGGAGGATTTCTGACTTCAGATTCAAATAATCCAACTTTTAAACCGGCATTTGAAAGTGATGAAATATATTGAAGAGGCAATAGTTTCTTGAAATTCATATCAATGAGGACATCAAAAGGATTGTTCACAAATTTATTTGTTTCAGTGGAAACAGGATGATAAAAAATATTTAATTCTTCTCTTTTTACGATTGAAAGATATCTGATGGCGGTATACTGATTTGGCAGGATTCTTTCCGGGGAAATAGCCAAATATTCTAACTTCAGTTTTACCTTCATGCATTTTTTGATAAAAACGTGACAGCAATGCAAAATCATCAATCCTTGAAGCATCCCATACAATTCCGATATTTTTTACCTGGTTTATATTTGAATAATGTGCTTTTCTCTTGGTTCTGGCTATCTTATTTTTAAGGATAGTATCACCGATTTTCAGCCTGATATTTTTAAATAATTCCATATTGCAAACCTAAGAGTTTTTTGTTAAAATAAGCGGGGAGCAGGTGTTATTATTTACCAATTATTTTGAGGAAATCTGCTTCGCTGATCAAAGGAACTCCAAGCTCATCAGCTTTCTCTTTTTTTGACTGACCCATATTCTCTCCTGCCAGAATAAAGGATGTATTTCCTGATACTGAAGATGAATTTTTGCCTCCGTTCTCTTCAATCATTTCTTTATATTCATCACGGCTGTGTTGAGTGAATACACCGGAAATGACAATTGTTTTACCTTCAAGTGCATTGCTCTTAGTCGGGGTTTTATTTTCATTGCTGAATTTTATACCAGTCAGTTTGAGCCGTTTTATCATTTCAAGATTATCTGCATCGGAAAAATATGCAACAATGCTCGCTGCTATTTTAGGTCCTATTTCACGACGCTTGTTAATTGTTCAGACATCTGCATTAATAAGATCATCAATTGATGCTGAACTTTCGCGAAATGGTTTTTGCAACAGTTTCTCCAACATGCCTGATCCCCAGGGCAAAAAGGACCCTCTGATAAGGTATATCAACCGATTTCCTTATGCTTTTCAGAATGTTGGAAGCTGATTTTTCACCCAGTCGTTCAAGTGGAACAAGTTGTTCCAGCTTTAAATCATAAAGATCCGAAATATTTCTGATCAGCTTTTTGCTGAAAAGCAGATCGATGGTCTCTTCTCCCAGACCATCAATATCCATAGCCTTTCTGCTGATAAAATGTTCAATTCTTCCTTTAATCTGAGGAGGGCAGTGAAGGTAGTTGGGACAAAAATGATTTGCTTCACCTTCATTTTTAATGAGCGGTGTTCCGCATTCCGGACAGTTGGTAATGAAGACAATCTTCTTACTGTTTTCATTTCTGAATGAATGATCGACTCCCACTATTTTTGGAATTATTTCGCCTCCTTTTTCAACATAAACCATATCATTAAGATGAAGATCAAGAAGTGCTATCTGATCTGCATTATGCAGAGTAGCACGTCTGACTGTTGAACCGGAAAGAAGAACAGGTTCAAGATTTGCTACCGGAGTAACTGCACCTGTTCTGCCTACCTGAAATGCAACAGATAGCAGTCTTGTAGTAGCCTCTTCAGCTTTATACTTATAGGCTATTGCCCAGCGGGGCGACTTGGCTGTAAATCCAAGTTCCTGCTGCTGACTCAGTGAGTTGACTTTTATAACGACTCCGTCGGTATCGTAGGGAAGCTTTTTTCGTTCAGTATTCCCAGTATGAAATGAATTGAAATACCTCATCAATATTTTTGCATAACCTTATGCTGTCAGCAACATTGAATCCCCAGCCTTTAGCCGTCATTCAGATTATCATAATGATTATCATGAGGAAGTTCTTCGGAAAGAAGAAAATAGACCATGCAATCCAGAGATCTTGAGGCCACAATCCTGGGATCCAGAAGCTTGAGTGTACCTGCAGCAGCATTTCTGGGATTGGCAAACGGAGGCAGCCCGGCACTTGTCCTTTCTTCATTCAGTTTGTTAAATACTGCTCTTGGCATAAGAATTTCACCTCTTATCACAAATTCACCGGGTATGGATTTTTCATTAATATTTCTGGGGATGCTTCTGATTGTTTTAACATTCAGGGTAACATCATCACCTCTTATTCCCATCACCCCGTGTAATGCCCTGAACAGTGAACCATTTCTGTAGGTAATACTTATTGAAGCTCCGTCAAATTTGGATTCGCATACATATTCAATCGGCTGTGAAATCGTTTTCCTGATTCTGCTGTCAAATTCCCTTAGTTCCTCTTCACTGTAGGTGTTTCCGAGTGACAGCATCGGATATGTATGTTCGTACTGTTCAAACTCTTGGTTAGATCACTGCCAACCCGCCGGGTAGGAGAGTACTCACTCATGAATTCAGGAAATTTTTTTTCAAGTGTATCGAGTTCTTTCAGCAGGATATCAAATTCAAAATCAGAGATTGAAGGTTGATTTAAGACATAATATCTGTTGTTATGTTCTTCAATTTCCTTCCGGAGAATATCAATCCGTTCCCTGGCTTCCGATTGTTTCATTTTAATTAAATGGTTATTGTTTGTTTTTTTTGTTGAACGCCTGGATTATTTTATGAATTTCAGCAGTAAAAAGTATATATCTCTTTTTATATTCATTACCCCCTTTCATTTTCCCCCAAGGGGGAAATGTCAACCCTGCAGGCCGGCTCATAAATATGTCCACTTAGCAAGTTCCTAATTTTCGTTCTCCTTCCCCCGGGGAAGGCTGGGAAGGGGGTATATAATCTAAACGAAACAACCTACAAATAATTCAGTTCCATACCCCATCAATTATTCTTCCGCATTTGCTGCATTTCCCCCCGGTAATAGTATTGGTAGCGATCCGAAACCCCTGTCTTGTGACCACAGTTGTATTACATGACGGGCATTTTGTATCTGAAATTTCATTTCCCGGTACATTTCCGGTATAGACATACTTTAATCCTTCTTCTGTTGCAATACGGAAAGCATTGTTCAGTATTTCAACAGGAGTCGGAGGCAATTGTTCAAGTTTATGCATCGGATAAAATCTGCTGAAATGTAAAGGGGTGTTTTTAAATCCGTTATCACTTAACCATTTGCACATTTTTCCGATATCATCCGGATTATCGGTCCAGTCGGGGATAATCAGATTCGTTATTTCAAGCCAGACTCCCTGATCCTTGAAAACCTTCAGGGAATCAAGTACCGGTTGCAATTTTCCTCCTGTCAGTTTCAGGTATGAGCTTTCACTGAATGCTTTCAGATCGATATTAGCAGCATCAATAACACTGCAGAGCTTTTTCAGAGGTTCTGCATTTATATAGCCGTTTGATTTGAAAATATTTTTTATACCGGCATTCCTTGCAAGAGTGGCAGTTTCAAAAACGTATTCATAAAAAGTAATCGGTTCCGAGTATGTATATGCTATTGACCGGCAGTTATTCCTGACACTTTCACTTACTACCTGGTCAGGCATCAGATCAATATTTCTGGTTTTGTCGGGACTAGTCTGTGATATTGTCCAGTTCTGGCAATTAAGACAAACAAGGTTACATCCGGCAGTCGCAATTGAAAACGCTTTTGATCCAGGCAGAAAATGATACAGAGGTTTCTTTTCAACAGGATCGACATTGACTGTACATGGATTGCCAAATGCCATAGTATATAATTTTGAATCATGGACCTTACGGTTATTGCATTTGCTTAATTCACCTTCCTTCAGAACACATTCATTCGGACAGATCCTGCACATTATTCCTCTGGCAGTTTCCTCCTGGAACATGGCAATTCTTTTTAAGGTGATGGCTCTTCTTCAGCCACCGCCGAAAAAATTGGTCTGCATGGGAAACATATCAATCCTGCTGATAAAGCCAGTGATTTTTTCAGGAAATCGCGTTTACTGATATTATAAGTTTTCTTATACATCTAACATTAATCTAACACAAAGTGTACATCGCAAATCAGTTCATTCCTTATTGTCCCAAACAGAACTCCTCCAAAAATCAGTACTGCCAGAATAAATACTGAAATCTGAATTCCAAATATAGGTACAGTAATTCCGGATATAAATATAAAACCGAAAGCCGAGCCTGCAAGATCAGCACTGTAAATAGCCGGCGACCTTGTGAGTCCATCAGCTTTACTGGTAAGTTCACGAAAGATGTGCCCTGTAAAAAATGCTGGTATAAATCCGGATAACAAAATTATCACAACTGACAAAAATCCGCTTTTTAGCATTATCATGTAGTTATAGAAAAGTCCAAAAATGATATAAAACAATATCAGGAAGATAACTTTGTTTCTTAATGAAATAGTATTAAGGGACCTGATATTAATTCCCGACCCTGCAGATAGTCCGGTCATTAAACCTGCAATTATAAGTCCTGTAAGCTGATACATATTTCCGACCATGATCTGCAGAGTGAGATAGAATTATTATTTCAAATCCTGCCAGAGCTGAAGCACTGAAATACATTAACAGATTTCTTCTTTTTATTGCAATCACGGGCAGCGCGAAGACAACAAACATTATAACTATTGCCGGGATCTTCTCCCCGAGGTCTTTACTGAACTGAAATGATTGTGAGTGTAAACATGCCACCGGGAAGGCTGATCTGTTCTGTTTTATTCCGTGGTCAATCAGTGCACTAACTTCATCCGACTTCCTTGATTATGAGATCGTCTTCGAGAAAATCTGAACCAACATAAATAGTTTTTTATATGTCTTTCACCGACAAGCTGACAAAATGATAATGATATTGCTTTGTCGGAAGCAATGAAATAAAGCTTATTGCCGACAACAGGTTTTACATTTTTAAAAATAGCTGACAGGCTGTTATAGACTGATGAATAGAGATTCAATGATTCTTTATTGAAGTAATGTGTCACCGGGACCGGGAGAACACATAAAAACACCATCAGGCTTAAGTTTTTTCTTCACTTCGGAAAAGAATTCAGATGTATAATATCTGTTGAGAAGCAAGGTGGTCGGAGGCGGAATCAAGCAGAATAATTACGTCTGCTGATTCTGAAGAATTCCTGATATATCTGTACGCATCCCTGTTCACAATTTCCACTTTACCTGAAGGCAGGTCGCCCTTTGATATTTTGTATTTTGCGAGTGCAGGATCTCTTTCAATATAAATTATTCTGTTTACGGGATATTTTAATATTTCAGGAATGTGCGACTGAGGTGATCCGGATATCATAATTACTTCTCGCGGTGATTCACACTGAAGCATGGCATAATGGATATCTTCTTCACGCTCAGTCACATCATCGTTATAAGAGAGAAGTCTTTGATTGTAATAGATACTTTCTTCACCTTTATACATTCCTCTGGTAATATTACCGTAAGGTGTATCTTTTGTACCGGTAACCTTAATACCCGGGAGCAGGATCTGTCTGAATATCAAATCGGGATTTAATAATATAATAAGCAGCTGAGAGTACGACTGAATGCAATAGCTTAAACCCGATCTTAAATTTCGGCTTTAAATATGTAGTATGTTGTCAATACATAAGTGACTGACAGTAATAAAATCAGCAGAAGTAATTTGTAGGTATTAAGCAGACCTGCTGTGAGGATAGTAATTGAAATGCCTGCGACAATTCCTCCAGTAGTTTCAATTGAAAATGATTTTCCGGGAACAAAGTTTATTATCCGTTCCTGCTATTGTAATCAGTTTGATGAAAGTGAATCCCGATATCATGCAATAAGGAATCAAAACCAGGATTGTATAAATAATTGCTTCAAGGAAGGAGGGTGTTTGACCGGGACTTAAAAACACCCTTGATAAAAACAGCATCAGTGATCAGTGAAATCAGCGGGCCTGCAGAAAAGAAAAGATTTAACTTCCGGATATCATTCAGATCCGATTTGCCGGCTATTGTTGATCCTATCGCCGAACCTATCAGCCATGATCCTAAAAATGAACCTGTTATAAGCTCATATCCGCCGGTAACATTCATTATCTCCCTCATGAGCAGAAACTGAACTGAAGAGCTGACAAATCCGGTAATAAAAAGATTAGTTTTTATTTGTGAGGAGCTTGTTTTCTGAAAAGCTGGTTTTTCCTGATTCGTTGCTGTTTTACTGAATAGCTTTCCATAATAGTTAAGATGCCAGATAAGATGGAAGAAGCCTGTGATCGCCATTGCAATTCCAAATTCGACATGCCATTTCAGGATTGTCTTTATGAAGGGAATGTTCCATTTGTAATTAACCTGAAGTGCAAGGAATACTCCGGCCAGAGCTGTCAGTAAAAAAGCTGATGCAAGTAATGAGTTCCAGAATTTTCTGTGAAATTGAATTGAATAATAGCCGGTTCTGTAGAAAAGGTAGCTTATTAAATATAAGAGAATTGCGGTGGAACCAGTGCCAATAACATGATACATATCTACTCAGGGTATTCAATCATGGAATTTATTCTCTTATTTATCTGCTCGGTGATTCTGTGAAAGTTCTTATTTTTCTTCATTATAAGTTTTTTTACCACGGAGTTGCACGGAGTTCTTCACGGAGTTACACGGCTTAAATATCACATTGTCTCTCAGTCTCTTAGTCTCTCAGTCTCTCAGTCTCTAAGTCCCTCAGTCTACAAGCTAATTGTCTTCCAGAACAACTCCTTCGTAAGTAAAGATCTCCGCATCTTTCCAGCCATCCCATCCTATACCAGCCTTATCCCTCGATGTATAGCCAAGGAATTCCTCAACAGTCCATCTGTTTTCCGTCGCAACCTGAGGCAGCATGGTACCGGCCATATGGCCTTTTGCAATATAGATACCATCCCTGCCTAACACAATTTCATTTATGTTGTGGATCTTTTTTAATGGTCCGAGTACAGTTATTTCAATAGTTGTCTTTTTATATTCATCTTTTGTAAGAGCCTCGAAACGCGGATCTTCAAATGCAGATGATATAGCGGATTCCTGAACTACTTTATAAAGGGGCTCAGAAGATATAAATCTGCCGATACAGCCTCTTAATGCGCCATTGATCTTTAATGTAACGAAAGCTCCGTATGGTTTTTTGAGTTTTTCAGAAACAGACTTTTCGTCTATGACAGACTTTTTATTATCAAAAAGCATTGACCGAATACTGTTTTTAGCTATGGTAAAAAGTTGTTTTTTTTCATCCTCAGTGAAAGAGAAGCTGTTTTCATGCTCTTTCACAGGCATGGTGTCTTGTTTTTTATCAATCATTACAAGGGCATTATAACCCACAACTTCACCTTTTCCCCCATTTGGAGAATCACCCGAATTACTGTAGTCAATTCGTTTTATTTCGAGCATTTTATTTCCTTCAGCCAGATCGAGAAGAGCAAGTCCGGATGTCCATCCGCACATGCTTGTAACCAGACCCTGGATTTTTTTGGAATCATTATCGCTTAATGTCTTCAGAAATGTTTTGGGACTGCCTGATATAATGCTCAATGCCGTCAGGCTGTCGTTCTCAACAGCATCTTTATAAGGCGGATAATGTGAGAAGTCGCTGCTAATGACAAAAAGATTATCAGGTGTGAACCATGGTCTGAGTGCCTCAGCAATCTTTTTTACAGTATTTTCATCATCCGTACCTATTATAATCGGAACTATGGTTTGTTTTTCCCTGAAATAAAACTGAATAAAGGGTATTTGATTTTCAATGCTATGTTCCTTGATATGTGCATCAGTCGGAAAATTAAAAACTTTATTGTTTAATATCAGTTTATTGGCAATTTCTCTGTTTACAGTGATCTTTCCTAGCGGGGTAATATAATCACCTGAATTATAAACTGATGCTCCGTTAAAGTACATTACATGACTTGATCCGATAATGAAGATATTTTTATACACAGCATTTTTTGGAATTGCGGAAAAAGCTGATGCAGCAACTTTCCCTGAAAATACATATCCGGCATGAGGACTGATGATTGCTCTTACTTTCCAGTTCTCGGGTGATTTTTTGCAGGTTTCGAAAAGACGTGACAGATCTTTTCTGAGTGTCTCTTTATCAGCCGGATAAAAATCTCCTGCTGCAACCGGCTGCCTGTCAGTTGTAATATTCTGGGAAAATGTTTCCATGATAGTAAATATTGAAAGCAAAACAATGAATACTGTTTGCATGACTATTGCAATTTATTGGCGAATAAAGTTATGCCAAAAAATTGAAGAAGTAATAGTTTAATGATAAAAGTTAGTTGCGGGAATTAAATGAGAACCATAGACTCTTTAAGTATCTCTCCCTTGTCATCAGTGCCGTAAATTTTGATGCCCAGACTGACAGTCGGTACTCCGATCATATGTATTATAGGGTGAAGTTCATCCTTCAGATCTTCAGCTTCCATATTATCATAGTCTTCAATGTTGAAGTAAAGATGGATCATCAGTGTGTACTCGCTATCCCTTATGGAGCCAAGAGTCTGGACAATTTTTGCAAGCCAGATTGCCGATGCAGTATTGAAATATTCAAGATTAAGACGCAGGTTTGTGGTGGGTCTTGGATTTTTAATATATTCAGTCACCCATTTCAGTACTGCTTCATAAATTACTGCTGCATTTTCAGGGATTGATTTTCCGGACATAATAAGTTCACCTGAAGGATAATTTAAATCAACCTGGGGTGTCTTAGCTGTCGGTTCGATAAATAAATTTTTCAAATCCACCTTATTAATCTATTATTGATGATAAAGTTATAAAAAAATCATAATCAAAAGTAAAATAAGTTTTTAATTATCGCATTTTTCTTTATCAAAAAGAAAGGGTCAGTTGTCAAATATTTTACTAGTTTGGTATAATCGTCAGGGTTAAGTAGGTTATCCAGGATGCCCTTTTTTGGACATGTTTTCTTGTTAATCAATATATTAAAATGTTATCTTTGCAACCTGAAATTTGCAAAGGAAAAAATGGAGATTGTTCTTAAAGAAAAGATAAAGGAAGCTGTTAAAACTATCTATAATTGCGAGGTTCAGGATGATCTGATCCAGATTCAGGAAACAAGAAAAGATTTTAAAGGTGATTTTACCCTGGTTGTTTTTCCTCTGTTGCGCTTTTCAAAAAATACTCCGGAAAAAACTGGTGAAACTATTGGCCAATATCTTGTTGATAACTTCATTGCAGTTTCCGGCTTTAATGTCATAAAAGGATTCCTGAATCTTGAAATTTCTGATGTCTGGTGGGTCGAGTTTTTCGGAAAACTTGCCACTGAGAAAAATCATCTTGAAAATTGTCAGGTGACAAAACCTGAAACAATTCTCGTAGAATATTCTTCACCAAATACAAATAAACCTCTGCACCTGGGACATATCAGGAATAATCTTCTTGGCTATTCTCTTTATCGCATTTTATCGGGCTGCGGACACAAGGTCATTAAAACAAATATTGTTAACGACAGAGGAATCCATATCTGCAAATCGATGCTTGCCTGGCAAAAATTTGGAAACGGCGAAACTCCTGAGTCATCCGGAATGAAAGGAGATCACCTGGTCGGAAAATACTATGTTTTATTTGAACAGAATTATAAAATTCAGGTTGAGAAGCTGGTAAGGGAGGGAATGGAAGAAAACGAAGCAAAAAATTCTGCTCCTCTTATGAAAGAAACAAGGGATATGCTTCTGAAATGGGAGGCAGGCGATAAGGAAGTATTCAGTCTATGGAAAATGATGAATTCCTGGGTTTATAAAGGATTTGATGAGACCTATAAAAGACTGGGAGTTGATTTTGATAAGATCTACTACGAGTCAGATACTTACAAAGTGGGGAAGAAAATTGTACTCAAAGCATTAAATGAAAAAATCCTCTATCAGAATGAGACAGTTCAATCTGGGCCGATCTGACTCAGGATGGCCTGGATCAGAAGCTGTTGCTTCGTTCTGATGGAACAGCAGTATATATGACCCAGGATCTCGGGACAGCAGTAGACCGGCATAATGAATATAATTTCGACAAGAACATTTATGTTGTTGGAAATGAACAGAATTATCATTTCCAGGTGCTTAAGGCAATTCTGAAAAGACTGGGATATAGCTGGGCTGATGGACTGATCCATTTTTCGTATGGTATGGTTGAACTTCCCGAGGGACGGATGAAATCGCGTGAGGGAACAATTGTAGATGCTGATGACCTCATCAAAGAAATGCAGCTGACAGCAAAGGATGTGTCACTCGAACTCGGCAAGCTATCTGACTTTTCAGATGAAGAAAAAGAGGAGATATTCCGGAAGATAGGAATGGGTGCTTTAAAGTACTATATTCTGAAAGTGGATCCGAAGAAAAACATGACATTCAATCCAGCAGAATCGATAGATTTCAATGGAAACACGGGGCCATTCATTCAGTATACCTATACAAGAATAAAATCAGTCTTCCGGAAAGCGGAACAGATGGGAATCAGTACTGATCACTTATCATATTCCGCAGCAAAGACAGATCCTAAAGAGATCGGCCTGATTAAATTGTTGGGTAAATTCTCCGATACTGTCTCGGCAGCAGCAACTGCATACAGTCCGGCATTAATTGCAAATTACTGCTATGAGCTTTCAAGGGAATATAATCAGTTCTATCACGACATCTCAATTCTGGGAGAAAGTGATGAAGAGATAAGAAATTTCAGACTGGTTTTATCGAAGGTCACCAGTGAAATTATATATACAGGTATGTGGCTGTTAGGTATTGAAATGCCTGAGAGGATGTAGGCCCCCCTGCCTCCCTAAAGGGGGGTTAATCCTCGATTTTTAAGTGGGCTTTAAAAATGTACGGGAATTAGCGTCCCTTTAGGGGGGTTGGGGGCAAAAAAAAAGGAGGTGAATTTGTTCTGGCCAGCAGGTTGTGATGCAAAAATTTAGTTAAAATTATTTATTTTAAAATATATGTTTGAAAATTTAAGTGAACGGCTGGAGAAATCCTTTAAACTCTTAAAAGGACAGGGCAGGATATCTGAAATAAATATTGCTGAGACACTTAAGGAGGTACGGAGAGCTTTACTCGATGCCGATGTAAACTTCAAAATAGCGAAGCAATTCACCGATACTGTCAAGCAGAAAGCTATGGGACAGGAAGTACTCAATTCAGTGAACCCTTCACAGATGATGGTTAAGATCGTTCATGATGAACTGGTTGATCTCATGGGCGGCGATAAAACAGATCTTAATATTAAGATCAATCCGTCAATTATTCTTATTGCGGGTCTTCAGGGTTCAGGAAAAACAACCTTCAGCGGAAAGCTTGCCAAATGGGTAAAGACCAAGAGAGGGAAAAATCCATTGCTTGTCGCCTGCGACGTTTACCGTCCTGCTGCTATTGAACAGTTAAAGATGATCGGTTCACAGATCGAAGTGCCGGTTTATACCGAAGACGGGAATATGAATCCTATCGTTATTGCACGAAATGCAGTGAAAGAAGCGAAAAAGACAGGTTACGACATCGTTATAATAGATACTGCAGGCCGTCTTGCCATTGATGAAGAGATGATGAAGGAGATATCTTCAGTAAAAGATGCCGTTAATCCTCATGAAATACTTTTTGTTGTTGATTCCATGACTGGTCAGGATGCAGTAAATACTGCCAGGGAATTTAATGAACGGCTTGACTTTGATGGTGTTGTACTGACCAAACTCGATGGGGATACAAGAGGAGGAGCTGCACTTTCAATAAAATCGGTTGTCAATAAGCCTATTAAGTTTGTAAGCTCGGGTGAGAAAATGGAGGCTATTGATATCTTCTACCCTGAAAGGATGGCCGACAGGATCCTGGGTATGGGTGATATCGTTTCTCTCGTTGAAAAAGCCCAGGAACAATATGACTCGGAAGAAGCAAGAAAACTCCAGAAGAGAATCTCAAAGGATCAGTTCGATTTTAACGATTTTATTTCGCAGATACAGCAGATCAAGAAAATGGGAAATGTCAAGGACCTGATGGCTATGATACCCGGAGTAGGGAAAGCTGTGAAGGATCTCGATATAGATGATAATGCATTCAAAGGTATTGAAGCAATTATCAGAAGTATGACACCCGAAGAGCGGACAAATCCCGTTGTTCTCAATGGCAGCAGACGAAAAAGAATTGCCACGGGAAGCGGAACAAGCGTGCAGGAAGTGAACAAGCTGCTGAAACAGTTTGATGAGACCAAAAAGATGATGAAGATGATGACCAAAGGCGGAAATGCAGCAAGACTGATGGGGAAAAAATAACATACAGAATGTACAAGATTATTGATGGCAAAAAGGTTGCAGCTGAAATCAGAAAGGAAATAGCTGATGAAGTAGCTAATCTGAAGGATGCAGGGAAGAAAGTTCCTCATCTGGCTGCTATTCTTGTTGGAAATGATGGTTCAAGTGAAATTTACGTAGCAAATAAGGTGAAGGATTGTAAAGAGGTCGGCATAAAATCAACTCTGATACGGTTCGGAACCGGGATTGCTGAGAGTGATCTGCTCAAAAAAATTACAGAGCTCAATGATGATCCTGATGTGGACGGATTCATTGTTCAATTACCTTTGCCGGCACATATATCTGAAAATAAAGTGATTGAGGCGATTGATCCGAAGAAGGATGCAGACGGGTTTCACCCGGTAAATATAGGGAGAATGGTTGTCGGACTTCCCGGGTATCTGCCCGCTACACCATACGGGATCGTTGAACTGATAAAAAGATATAATATTGATACGTCAGGAAAAAACTGTGTTGTGATCGGCCGCAGTAACATTGTCGGCAGGCCTGTAAGCATACTTCTTTCACAAAAAGGAATGGATGCGACTGTAACAGTTGTACATAGCCGCACAAAAAACATTAAGGAGATCCTGAGACAGGCTGATATAATTATAGCTGCCATCGGATCTCCTGCCTTTGTCACGGAAGATATGGTAAAAGACGGTGCTGTAGTAATCGATGTCGGAGCTACACGTATCTCCAGCAGGGAGTCCAGATCAGGATTTAAACTTGTCGGAGATGTCGACTTTGAAAAGGTTGCCCCTAAATGCTCGTATATTACACCTGTGCCAGGGGGCGTAGGACCAATGACAAGGGTATCTCTGCTTCGAAATACTCTTCTGGCTGCCAGAAAAATAATAAACTAAGAATGAAGAACATTCGAATTAAGAAATCAGAAGTTACAGAATAAAATCCATCAACCACGGATTGCACGGAGAATTCGTAATTCGTTGTTCGTTTGTTCAATATTCTTAATTAAAATAAAAAATGCCCCTGGGGCCGAGGTGAACTTAGAACCGACGAAGCGAAGCGTAGGAGCTCGACGAAGTCAAAATCAATCTATCCCGGTAAAATACAGGTCAAATCCTCCTTTTCCTCCCGGTCTGTTTGATGAAAACATCAGAAATTTATTTGTAAAATCCGGATGAAGACCAATCACAGGTCTGTATTCATCATAGGAGGTATTAATACGCGGACCAAAATTAACCGGAGAGCTCCACTTTCCATTTACCAGTTTTGAATAATACAAGTCATAACCACCCAGACCTCCCGGCCTGTTGGATGTAAAAACCATAATATTTTTTAGTATGAAGGGGCACTTATCGTCAAATTCGCTGTTAATGCTGTCGGCTTTCACAGGCAGCACATAATCGAGATTAAACCACGATGACAGGTCTTTATCCGCCGGTTTATTCAGAAGAAATATGTCAAAGTTTCCATCCTTATCGGATGAAAAATAAGCCGTATCCTGTGCAGAATTAAAACATATATAGGCATCATTATAATCTGTGTTCATAAGCTTTATCGGGAATGGCCCCGATATACCGGGTAGGATCGACCCTGATACAGGTTGATTCCTGAGGTAGAAAAGATCAAGATTTCCAGACGTATTCACTGAAGAGAGCAATAGATATTCAAATCCGTCAACAGTGCTGAAAAGAGTGTAAGGTCCGAAATCATTTCCGGGAGTTACAGCCTGCCCGATCAGTTTGGTGAAGAAAGCATCTGTAGTAATCTTTGATGAGAATGCGAAAACTCCTGATGTCTGATCAAACTGAAAGGAGATACTTCCCTGTTCAAGGTCAAACTGGCCTCCGGCACTCTTCCTGTTACTTGAAAAAATTATAGGCAGTGTTTCTGTGATCTGGTATAAAGCCATATTGTAATCATCATAGACCGAGTTGATATCAGTCATGTTTATGACTGTGTCAGGAAATGTGCCCTGAGGATATTTTATAGGATTTTCTGTTTTTTTGCAGCTGGTAAAACAGAAAGAAACGAGAAAGATACTAAACCCTGTCATTATCAAACCGGTGTACAATGATTTTTTCATGCTGATGGATTTTGAGGAATGTATCGATACAAATATATTACTATAAAATGAAAAACCGGGAGGTCGCCCGGTTCTTCGAAAGTAGAATTTAGGTTAATTCTAGGGTAAATAGGGTATGATTCTCTAAAATAAATCAGTTTTACAGATAATAGATGATTAAAACAGACTACAGGTTGCGTCAGAACTGAAATAATTTTATAATTAATACCATTTAAATTGTACCTGACTGTTTGTCAAATGGTTAAAAAAAAGTTAAATTGTTAATAATTGGATATACGTCTAAACACCCTTATTAAAAATAGTATTAATTTTGTAGACATATTTTTGTGAGCCATGGAAGATGATAAGTTTGGGTTTTCCTACGAGGAAGAGGTGAAACATGCGGTGCAGAAGTTTGAGAAAATGAAGAAGAATAATGAAAATTATTTCTTTGATGTTATTGAATTTGAGACAATTATAGATTATTATATTGAGAGCAATAATTCACTGAAGGCCTTTGAAGCAGCAACCCTGGCAAGCGAACAACACCCTAATTCAGTTTCAATTCAGTTACGTAAGGCCAGAGTTCTGCTCGATAAAGGCAGGGCTGTTGAAGCTTTAAGACTACTTAAAAAGCTGGAAAGCATAGAACCTGGAAATCACGAAGTATATATTGCCAAAGGAACTGCATACGGTATGCTCGGCGATATTCAGGGTGCAAAAAAAATGTTCGATTATTCCCTGACTCTCGATACCGAAGATGTTGAGAATATTTTGTTTGCAATAACCTCTGTACTGCAAAATCTTAATTATTATGAGCATCTGATCCCTTATATGGAGAAGCTCATTGAAATGGAGCCTGAATTCAAGGCCCATCTCTATGATATGGCCTATGCCTATGAAAAGATAGAGGACTATGAAAACAGTATTAAATACTATCTGAAATATCTTGATGAAGAACCATTTTCAGATAGCGCCTGGTATAACCTGGGAATTATTTATAATAAGCTTGAGTCATACGAAAAAGCTATGGAAGCTTATGATTTTGCTCTCGCTATTAACTCCCAGAACACATTTGCAATTTTTAATAAGGGAAATATTCTGAGTAATCTGGAAAAATATGCCGAGGCAATACCGGTGTATCATGAATACCTTGAAAATGAGTCTGAAAGCTTTGAAGCTATGACCTACCTGGCAGAATGTTACGAAAAGATAGGTGAAGTAACGATGGCCCGGAAATATTATCAGGAAGCAATAGAGCTTTCCCCTGAATTTGCCGACCCCTGGTTCGGCTTGGGTGTTATCGCTTTAAATACCGGAAATACTGATGACAGCCTGATCTATTTCAGAAAAGCAGTACGTCTTGATGATGAAAATCCTGAGATCTGGTATTTGCTGGGGAAGGCACATTATTCAAAAGGAGAGAAAAAAGCAGCCTTAAGATGTTTCAGGGAAGCACTTAAGCTCGATTCGTATTATGATGAAGTGTGGGCCGACCTGGGTACCATTATCCTGAAAGACGGACTCGCAGAGAAAGCCCTCCCGTACCTCGAACATGCATATAAAGTTACAGGTGATGTACCCGGAATCAACTATTTGCTTGCTTCATTTTATTTGCATTCGGGAAGTAATGAAAAAGCTTTTCGCCACCTTTCTCTTGCTTTGAATCTCGATAAGGAACTCTTCTCAGAATTTGAGGATATCTTACCACGACTACTCTATTCAAGAAAAATTAAAAAGCTGCTTGAGAGTTACAGCCTGCTTTGACCTTAAATACACTAACCTGCATATGATGAAGTTTCTTCCGTTTTTGCCCGAAAGGCCAATAAAGCCCCGAGATTCAGGTATTACTATGGTAATGGATAAAGGATTAAGTATCAGGGAAGCTGAAGATTTCATGTCTGTAGGCAGCGGCTATACCGACTTTGTTAAACTTGGTTTTGGCACATCACTGATTACCCCGGGATTTGAAAAGAAAATCGCTATCTATAAGAAAGCAGGTGTTATTCCATATTTTGGAGGTACACTTTTTGAAGCCTTCATCATAAGGAACATGTTCAGGGAGTTCATTGATTTTCTTGATAAACACGAGATTGAGCTTGTTGAAGTATCAGATGGATCATACGACATGGAACGTGAGAGAAAACTCGAGTATATACGCAAGCTTGCTGAAAGAGGAACCGTAATATCAGAAGTAGGTTCAAAGAAAAAGAATGTTGTTTATACGCCCAGTCAATGGGTCGCCATGATGAAGTCTGAATTAGCTGCCGGATCAGTAAAAGTAATTGCTGAAGCGCGTGAATCAGGCACTGTCGGAATATATAATGAGGATGGTACCGTAAATAATACGATAATCTGTGAAATTGCCGAACATGTCAGACTTGAAAATGTGATATGGGAAGCCCCTTTGAAATCGCAGCAGTCATGGTTTATCAAAACTTTCGGAGCAAATGTCAACCTTGGGAATATAGCTCCAACCGAGATCATTCCTCTCGAATCGCTCAGGCTCGGACTTAGGGGAGATACGTTTTTCCAGTTCCTGCCTGAGAAAATGAAACAATAGTCCTGAGCATAACTTATCAATCAGATAATCAACCATCGCACTGATAATGAGAAAATTCGGACTCATTGGATACCCTCTCGGTCATTCCTTCTCTAAAAAATATTTTACCGATAAATTCATTAGAGAGCATATCAGCGACAGCTCCTATGAGAACTACCCGTTAAAAGACATAGGGGAAGTAACAGAATTATTAGCATCTGACAGCGAACTGTGCGGGTTAAATATTACCATCCCTTACAAGTCAGCAATAATAAAATTTCTTGATACAATAACACCTGAAGCTGAAGAGATAGGAGCGGTGAATGTCCTGAAGATCCGCAGACCTGGTGGCCAGATAAGATTATCGGGATATAACAGCGATGTTACAGGGATAAGAGATACTCTCGGGCCATTTATAAATGAGAATACCAAAAATGCTCTTGTTCTGGGAACAGGGGGGAGTTCCAGAGCAGTTTGTTATGTCCTGAAGAAATTCGGATTGAATGTGGATCAGGTCTCGAGAAAGCAAACCCCGGGCGTTTTAGCCTATTCAGATATCGATTCAGATCTCATTCAACGTACCCAGCTGATAGTAAATACTACACCACTCGGAATGTTTCCTGATATTGACGAGAAACCCGATTTAGATTATGGAAGTCTTAACAAAAATCACATTCTTTTTGATCTCGTATATAATCCGGAACTTACTTCATTTCTTAAGAGGGGTGCGGAGAAAGGTTGTGCAATAATAAGCGGAATCAGGATGCTTCATTCACAGGCCGAAAAATCCTGGGAAATCTGGAATGACGACAATATTTGAATACAGGATTACAAATAGATATCCAGTATTTCTTTAAGCTGAGTTATCTTAATTGGTTTGGATAGATAAGCATCACAGCCAGCTTTGTCAGCTTCCATTTTATCAGAAATCATTGCATATGCAGTTTGAGCAATTACCGGCAATTCAGGTCTTTTGTTCTTGATCAGCCTGGTGGCTTCATACCCGTTCATGACCGGCATTTTAATATCCATTAAAACAAGGTCAATTAAAGGATCATTATTACATTGCTCGACGGCTTCTTGTCCGTCTTTTGCCCAGATAACATTGATATTCATCCTGTTAAGCAGGATTTTCAGAAAATCAAAATTCGATCGTTCGTCTTCAGCAATTAATATTGTTTTTCCTGTATAATTCTTTACCATGGTTGAAAGTTTGGATCAGAATGGAATACTAGAGAAGGCATACTTAATATCAGTCTGTATTGGGTATTCTTTCGGATTTTCTCCGCATCCAGTACCGTGGATCGCATTCAATACATTCCTCTTTCCAGTAACCTGGAGTTATTAATGCTCCTTCCCTGGTTTTTAGCTGCCTTTCATAAATTGCAAAGACAGGATTAAAGATAAGATCCGTTACTCCGATTGTATATTTAGGTTCTTCATCCGGAACATCGGATACAACCTTCAATTCTTTTACCTCCAGATTGTTGAAGCTCAAAAGATCTTTCAGGAAAGCGGCGCGTTCGAGGGTGGCCCCGGTTTCAACGATTGTACAGCGAATGCCATCGATCTCTCCTACAATATGTTTTGCATTATTTATTGCCATGGCTTTATTTTTAACTTTTTGAAATCCTTTTAACCGCAAAGGTCGCAAAGTTTTTAAAACCCAAGATCGCAAAGAAAGATGCATTTGTATTTGACTTTGCGTGCTTGGTTCTTGAATCTTCGCGTTCTTTGCGGTTAATGGTTTTCTTTTTCTACTTAGACTCCAAAACTTAAATTTCTAATTACCTCAAAAATAATGCTCGCAAAGCCCGTAACTACTATGCCCGCAATGCATATCCCAAGTGCAAGACGTGTCGGAAAATCACTTTTAAAATGTTTAATCGGAGAATCGCTTTTTATAATGAACATCGCCTTGACGACAAGCAGATAATAATACAATGAAATAATTGTATTCAGAACTGCAATAAGCACAAGTGCATAAAATCCTTTCTGTGCAGCAGCAGTGAACAGGAAAAATTTCCCAAAGAATCCGGCAACAGGGGGGATACCTGCAAGCGAGAACAATGCAAGAGTCATAACTAAACTTAATTTCGGATTTGTACGATAAAGACCGTTATAGTCATCAATACTTTCCTTGCCAGTTGCATTCGAGATAGCTGCAACCACACCAAACGCGCCAAGATTTGAAAAAATGTATACCAGGATATAATAGATCACTGAGGCCATTCCAAGCTGATTTCCGCCAATAAGGCCAAGTAGGATATATCCTGCCTGGGATATAGATGAAAATGCCAGGAACCGCTTCAGATTCTTCTGACGGATAGCAAATAGATTACCTATAGTCATTGTAAGAACTGAGGTGACAAATATCGTCTTCTGCCATGTAACTAAAATGACCGGAAAAACAACGAACAGAATAATCATTAAAACAAATAGCGCTGCCCCTTTTGATATAACCGAAAGGTATGAAGTAATGTTAACCGGTGAACCTTCATAAACATCAGCGGTCCAGAGATGGAAAGGAACGATTGAAATTTTAAAGGCCATTCCGGCAAAGAAGAAGATGAACGCAAGAATCTGTAGACTGGCATTGCCAAAATGTGCTGCCACTTCGCTGAAATAAAGTGTACCTGTGGTCCCATAGATCATTGACAAGCCGTAGAGCAGAATACCTGATGAAAAGGCAGAAATCAGGATGAGTTTTATACCTGCCTCGGCAGATTTGTTTTTGTAGCGGTCATAAGCTGCAAGGGCAGCAATCGGAATTGTCGCCAGTTCTATGCCAATATAAAATATCAGGAAATGACCTGCTGAAATCATGAAATTCATGCCGATAAGGGTTGAGATGAGCAATAGAAAATACTCGCTGATCTTTTCGGAGTTTTCTTCCTTTTTCAGCCATGTAACTGACTGAATAAAAACCAGTAATGCACCTATATTCAGAATGTTCTTCATGATAAGCCTTGCTCCTGAAGAAATGTACATGCCTCCAAAAAGAGATCCCTCAGTTGAAGGAATGAAACCGATGATGGTTATAATTCCAAGCAGGATTATTGAAAAAAGACTTATGCTTTTCTTTTTGGAAGGATCCCAGAATATTTCAGCAATCAATACTGAAAGAGCCGCAACAATCAGCAGCAGTTCGTGACGCATTATTAAAAAAGTACCTGAGCTCATATCATAAATTTATCCGAAACATTATAAATTGACAGTTCAAAATGGGTTAAGAGCCATTATTTTTTCAATAATAGGATGAAGACTTGTTCCAATCATACTGGAGAGCCAAAACGGAGCAAGACCAATTGCAGCTACAGAACCTATTAAGGTTACTACCGAGATCTTTTCAAACCATTTTGCATCAGGCAGATGTTCAAAATGCTCATTTGTTGTAGGTCCCAGTAACAGAATTGCTACGACCCTTAGGATATACACTGCTGTAATTACTATTGATGATACTGCCAGAATTGTAACGATCCTGTAAAATAGCTCAGGATGCTGGAATGCTCCAACGAAAATTGTCATTTCAGCAACGAAACCGCTTAATCCGGGAAGTCCAAGTGAGGCAAGACCTGCAATTACGTAACAGACAGACAGGAATGGAATAATCTTCATCAATCCACCCATTTCATATATCATTCTTGTATGAGTACGTCCATAAAGCATGCCGATAAGAGCAAAGAACAATGCTGTCATCAAACCATGTGAGATCATCTGGATGATGGCTCCGTTCATTGCCGTCTGGTTCATCATCAGTACTGCAAATAGTACAAGTCCGCAATGACTTACCGATGAGTAAGCATTGATATACTTTAAGTCCTTCTGGGCAATTGCTCCAAATGCTCCGTAAACTACACTGATTGAAGTAAGTATAATAAATATCCAGGACAATTCATGTGCTGCTTCAGGCATAAGAAAAATAGCTACCCTGAAAGCTCCATAGCCTCCGAGTTTCATCAGTACACCTGCATGCAGCATTGAAACTGCTGTGGGAGCGGAGGCATGACCGTCAGGCGACCAGGTATGAAATGGAAACAGTGCTCCGAGTACTCCAAATCCTACAAATGTCAGGGGGAAAAAAATTCTTTGTGCCGAAAGCGGAATAACAACTTTGGAGATCTCAAGAATATTAAATGTAAGCTTATTTCCGTCGGGTGAAGAATTAAAGTAAATGCCAAGCAGGCCTACAAGAAGCAGCGCAGATCCTCCCATGAGCATCAGCGTAAGCTTCATTGCCGAATATTCCTTTGGACCGGTACCCCAGATTCCTATTAACAGATACATTGGTATAACTGCGAGTTCGTAAAACAGGAACATGGTAAAAAGATCGATTGAGATAAAAAATCCGAAAACACCGGTTGCAAGCAAGATCAGGGAAATAAAAAATTCTTTTCTCAGAAACTCAACTTCCCACGATGCAAAGATCCCTGCAAAAACAACCAGCGAGGTAAGGCTTATCATTGCAACAGATATACCATCAACACCCACAGCATAATGAATATTAAGACTTTTAAACCATAGATAGTCTTTTACAAATAACATCTCATCGGTATTGCCGGCATGTCGGGCAGAAAGATAAAGAAACACAAGGGTTGCTGCCATCAATAATTGCAGACCCATTCCAAATGCCGAGACCAGACGAACCTGACGTGTATCTTTTAAGAGAAGAATGGCAGTGATTGTCAGGACCGGAATTACTACAAAAAGAGATAAAATATCCATAATTAAAAGTCTTTTTCTAAATTATCAGTTATTTCCACAGGTATATAAATAATATTGCCAGCATTATTGCTCCGCTGATAAAGACAAAAGCATATTTCTGCAACTGGCCCGATTGAAATCCTCTGATTCTGAATGAGACACCCTGGGTAACACTTGCAATCGCATTCATTGTCCCATCAACAATATGACGGTCGAACCATGCAACCGGTGCCGAAATATATCTGAAGATGATCTTTTTTGTTACAAAAAGATAAAGTTCATCCATATAAAACTTATTGTATGCCCATTTATAGCTGTACTTAAATGTTGCAGCCAGTCTGTCGGGTATTGCAGTTTCTTTCCTGTACATTATATAAGCAATTCCTATCCCAAGTAATCCGATCAATACACTGAAGGTATGGCAATCATCAGTTCAATTTCACTTTCGAATATTTTTCCATCGGAGGTGACAAGCTTATTGAAAGGAATAAATCCTGAAACTACCGATCCAATCGCAAGAATTATTAATGGAATTGTCATGGTTGCAGGAGCTTCATGCGGGGTATGATGATACTGGTTTCTTTCCCCCAGAAAATACTGAAATAGAGCCTGAACATATAAAATGCAGTAAGACCTGCAACAGCATATTCAACGGCAAACAAAAGTTTATTGCTGTGGAATGCGGCAGCCAGTATTTCATCCTTGCTGAAGAAACCCGATAAAGGAGGAATTCCTGCAATTGTAAGACAGGCAATTAGAAAAGTAATATGAGTGATGGGAAGATATTTACGAAGTCCGCCCATTTCAGTCATATAATTACTGTGAACTGCATGAATTATTGCACCTGCTCCAAGGAAGAGCAAAGCTTTGAACATTGCATGTGTAAAAAGATGGAACATTGATGCCATATAGCCTAAACCTTCATGTCCGCCATATCCCGAAACTCCCAGGGCAAGCATCATATATCCGATCTGCGACATGGTGGAATATGCAAGTACCCTTTTGATATCAGTTTGTGTACAGGCAATGACTGCTGCAAACAGAGAGGAAAAAGCACCGACATATGCAACAACATTCAGTGCAACGGGTGCAGACAATAGCATATATAGGGAACATTCTTGCAACAAGGTAAACACCTGCAACAACCATTGTTGCAGCATGTATGAGAGCTGAAACAGGTGTCGGACCTTCCATTGCATCGGGAAGCCATATATGGAACGGGAACATTGCTGATTTACCTACACCACCCATGAATACAAAGATCATTGACCAGGTCATTACTGAAAGTCCGAGAAAAGCTATACCGCTGCCCTGTGCTATTGCCGGTCCTGTCGGATTGGTCAGTGTATATAAAATCAAATGTTTTGGTATTAAATGATAAGATCAGAATACCTATAAGAAATCCCAGATCTGCAAACCTGGTAACAATAAATGCTTTTTTTGAAGCTCTGACAGCCGATGGTTTCTCATAATAAAATCCAATAAGCAGAAATGAAGATACACCAACAAGTTCCCAGAAGATATACATCTGGAAAATATTGGTTGCCAGAACCAGTCCAAGCATGGAGAAGCTGAAAAGGGAAAGAAACGAAAAAAACCGTTCAAAACCTTTTTCACCTTTCATATATCCGAGGCTGTATATATGAACCATGAATGAAACAGTTGTTATTACAACCAGCATCATTACCGAGATCGGATCGAGCAGTACACCCATATCAATATGAAGCTTATCGGTGAACTGAAGCCAGGTAATATTGAACGCTGTTATTTTCTGAAATGCTCCGTCTATCTTTTCACTTGTAAAAAAGTATTTGTATGCTGTAATATACGACAGAACAGTAATTATGCCAGTCCGCATGTTCCAAGTAAACCTGAGAGCTTTGGTTTAAGCTTGTGACCTGCCAGTCCCAGCAGGAGAAACATAAGAAAGGGAAGCAGAGGAATCCAGATTGTATAACTGAAATTTATCATATTTAAGTTCCTGTGAGTTTGTAATCAGAATTTCATTTCATTAACATCTTCAACATTGATGGTTGTGAACCGCCTGTATATATTAATTATTATAGCTATAGCAACTGCTGCTTCAGAAGCCGCAACTGCAATAACAAACAGGCTGAAAAACATGCCTTCAAGCTTATGCGGATAGAGATACCTGTTGAAAGCCAGAAAATTAATATTTACCGAATTTAAAATCAATTCCACCGACATGAGTATCGTGATCAGATTCCGGCGTGTAAGGAAGCCGTAAACTCCCGTAAAGAACATTACTGTTGCCAGAATTAAAAAGTATTGTAATGGTATTCCTGAGTTCATTTTATTCCTGATTTTATTTTTGTGAACTCGATAGTTTTTGGAGCTCCTTTTTTGGCGACTACAATTGCTGCAACCATTGCTGCAAGAAGTAATACTGATATTACTTCAAAAGGAAGTACATATCCGTCATAATCAACAGATAGACAGACTTTTTCCTATTAATTTCATATTTACCTCTTTTGCTGCCTCAGTGGTGGCTGAAAACTTATAATCGAGAATTGTAATTATTGACAGAATAGCACCTGCTAATGGCAGCAATTGCCGAAAAAATATTCTTTTTCCAGCCGGAAGATTCAAAATTCTGACTTATATGACTTGTAAGAAGTATTGAGAAAATGATCAGAACTACTATACCACCTGCATAAAGAGTAAGCTGAACGGCTGCAAGAAACTGATAATTCAGCATGAAATACAGTCCTGAAGTTGATACAAGAACGAACAGAAGATATACTGCAGCTCTCAGTATCTTGCGACTTGTAACTGTCAGAATTGAAAAGACAACTATCATTGCAGAAAACAGAATAAACATAATCTGATTAGAGGCCATTATTCAACTCCTTTCATTAATTGTGAACCTGGTTTATTTAATGTCTTTATAAGAAGCGCCCTGTTAAAGACAGCATGTTCAAATTTCTGATCAAAATGCAAGTGCATTTGAAGGACAGGTCTTAACGCATAATCCGCAAAAGGTACACATACTTAATCTGTAGATATGCTTATCAATTGCTCTCTTCTTCTTGCCATCTTCGGTAATAATTGTTTTTGAGATTATTTCAATTGAACCATTCGGACAGTTTAATTCACAGATTCCGCAACCTGTGCATTTATGCTCATTCTTCTCATTATGTGGCATAACCACCTCACCTTTGAAACGGTCGAACATTACAAGATCTTTCCTGTTTGACGGATATTTCTGGGTCACAATGGTACCAGGCCTGAAAAAGTATGATCCTGTAACTTTCATACCTTTCAGAAGTGACCAGACGCCAAATATTATTTCTTTCAGATAATTTATTATACTTCTCATTCAGAGATATATATTTATATTTATTTACTATTAAAAATGCCAGCCCATAAGGACTATAAATGCCATAATCAGTACATTAACCAGATTGATTGGCAATAAATATTTCCATTCAAGTGTAAGCAGCTGATCAATTCTCAATCGGGGGAATGTCCATTTGAACCACATCATCATGAAGATCACAAAGAATGTTTTTCCTATATACCATATAAATGGCGGAATGAAATCCATGACATGATTAAATCCTTCCCAGTGCCCAACATGAAACGGCATCCATCCGCCAAGGAATACTGTCGCAGCTATTGATGCAACAATAAACATGTTGATATATTCAGCAAGGAAAAAGAATGCGAATTTTATTCCTGAATATTCAGTATGATATCCTGCTGTAAGTTCTGATTCGGCTTCAGCAAGGTCGAAAGGTCCGCGGTTTGTCTCTGCAGTACTCGAAATAAGGAAAATAATAAAAGCAATAAATGCAGGAATATGTCCTTTAAAAATAAACCAGCCATCTCTCTGAGCTTCAACAATTACTGATAGTTGCATTGAACCTGCAAGAATAACAATGGTGATCAGTGCCAGACCGACAGATAATTCATAGCTTACAATCTGGGCCCCGCTTCGCATGGCGCCAATCAGTGAATATTTGTTATTGCTCGACCATCCGGCCAGAAGCACTCCGATAACTCCCATTGCTGAAACTGCAATAACATATAATACTCCGATATTCAGATCTATGGCATGCAGTCCTTTTGCAAAAGGAATTGCAGCTATAGCCATAAAGGATGCAATAATAACAATAAACGGAGCGAGGTTGAAAAGAAATCCATCAGCATTCTTTATCGGGATCAGCTCTTTAAAAAGCAGTTTGAAAAGGTCGGCAATTGTCTGGAAAATTCCGAAAGGCCCAACTCTGTTTGGCCCAAGCCTGTTCTGCATAAATGCACATACTTTCCTTTCGGCATATACCAGGAATAATCCGACAAGTGCATAAAACAGCAGGATCAGAACTCCTATTATCAGCATTTCGGTTATAGTTGTCCAGAAAGGAGACATAGCATTGATGAAGGCTCGTGTCTATCCATTTCGGTAAGTGATGAAAAATCGTAAATGTCAAATGGCATACCTTATATCTTTAGGTCAAATTTTCTTAATTCCAAACTTGTTGAACTTTACTAAATGTTGCTTAGTTGCTGGTTGCTTGTTGCTTGTTACTTGTTATTCTTAAATTTCACTACTTACTACCTACTTTTTATTCCAGTCAACCAGCACCCGGTACCCAGCACCCAGGCCTATCTGTCAATATCCGGTATTATCAAGATCAAGCGAACCACCGATTGCAACCAGGTCAGCTATTTTGAAACCCTTTGCAATATGGTTAAGCACCGAGAGATTCGAGAAATTAGGAGATCTGAATTTTACGCGGTAAGGATTTTTATTTCCATCACTTATAACAAACACTCCCAGTTCACCACGTGCAGTTTCAACCCTCTGATAATATTCACCTTCAGGCAGTTTTATTATTGGTTTCATTTTTACGGCAAATGGTCCTTCAGGAATATTATCTATCAGCTGTTCAATAATATTCATCGATTCCCACATCTCTTCAATCCGGGCAACATACCTGCTGTATGTATCTCCTTCGGTAAAAAGAATCTCTTTGAATTGCACCCTGTCGTATGCACTGTAGGGTTCATGTTTTCTGACATCGCATGAGAAACCTGATGCCCTGCCGGTCGGACCTGTTACACCAAATGATATTGCATCTTCCTTCGATAGATTTGCCAATGCCTTTGCTTCGTTCATGAAAGATCACATTGCCTGTCAGCAAGCTGATCATATTCAGGTAAAATTTTCCTGAAATATTTAATAAATTCCTTAACCCGTTTCTGAAAGTTGGGATGAATATCATACATCAGTCCACCCGGACAATTATAGCTGACTATCATTCGTCCGCCACAGGTCTCTTCAAAAATATCAAGGATTTTTTCCCTGTCGCGCAGACCATAAAAGAAACAGGTCAGTCCGCCGAGATCCATCCCGAAACAGGCCCACCAGAGCTGATGTGACTGAATACGGGTAAGTTCTGACATTATGGTACGGATCACCTTTATCCTGTCGGGAATATCAATCTCAAGGGCTTTCTCAACATTCAGACAGACTGCTTCATTATTGATATGAGCCGAGATGTAATCCATCCTGTCGGTGAGATGAATGATCTGCGGATAAGTAATACTTTCGCACATCTTTTCAATTCCGCTGTGAATATATCCTACATGAGGCTGTACATTCTTTACCATTTCTCCTTTAAGTGAAACCAGAAGCCTCAGCACTCCATGAGTTGAAGGATGCTGAGGCCCCATATTTATAAAATATTCCTGCAGTTCGTCAGGAGTAGTGATTATTTCCTTTTCTTCCATAAATTACTTGGTAACGATATTTATATCATCAACATAGTCTTTCCTTAACGGGAAACCCCATGAATTGTCAAGGAATAGTCTTCTGAGATCAGGATGATTTTTAAATTTAATCCCAAGCAGATCATAATACTTCCCTCTCATGAAAATCAGCAGTCTGCCAGATATCAGCTACTGAATCGAGCATGCGGATTCTCCCTGTCGGAAGTCCGGGTTTTTAAAACTACCGATATGATCATAATACTGTTGAGCGGAGGTGATAAACAACTCCCAGGTCAGCTGCCATAATCGACTCCTGTAAGACAAAACAGAAAATCAAATTGTGTCTCTTCTTTTTCTCTTAGTTGTTTGGCTAACTCATATAACCCGGAAGGAGGCACTGTAACTTCAAGGTATTGTTTGCCTTCCTTTATCTCCAGATCTTTGTCTATCGATTTAATAAATTCTCCTAGTTGTATTTTATCCATTTATGATCAGATTTCCGAAATTAGGTATTTATTTATAATCATGAGAGATATTTCTTGCTTTCCTCGACTTGATAGTCTGGGTTTCAATCATTCGCTGAAGCTGAAGCATACCATATAATAATGCTTCAGGACGGGGAGGGCAGCCCGGTACATAAACATCAACCGGAATCACATGCTCGACTCCTTTTACAACGCTGTATGAATTCAGGAAAAATGGACCTCCTGAAATTGCACATGCGCCCATTGCCACAACATACTTTGGTTCGGACATCTGATCGTACAGACGTTTTAAGACCGGTGCCATTTTATGCACTATAGTTCCGGCAACAACAATCACATCTGCCTGACGCGGGCTGGCTCTGTATACTTCCATCCCGAATCTTGCAAAGTCGTGCCTGGGAGCTCCTGCAGCCATCATTTCAATACCGCAACATCTGGTTGCAAATGTCAGAGGCCAGAGAGAGTTCTTCCTGCCCCAGTTTATAACATCATCAATTGTTGTTAACAGAATATTGGTGCCGGATGCATTAAGAAGATCAAGGCTTTCATTATCCCCGAATTCTTCTCTCTTCATTCCTTTTATTCCCATATCAGTGCATGTTTTTTCCAGGCATATAATAATCCCAGACCAAGTATGAAAAAGAATATTAATATTTCAATAAATGCAGCCATTCCTGTTTCTTTCATTACAACAGCCCATGGAAATACCAGGACTGTTTCAACATCAAATACAAGAAAGAGTATGGCAAAAAGATAATATCCCACATTAAACTGAAGCCATGTAACACCTTCTGTAGGGATACCACATTCATATGGTTCAAATTTCTGGGGATTTATTGATTTTGGAGCTACTATTCCTGAAAAGATCAGAACTAATCCTACAAAAGCTGGCTCCAACAAGGAAAAATAAAATTAACCATTCATTATTCATAGAATATGGATATTAGGTTAAGATTTAAGCCGCACAAAATTAGATTTTTTTTTTGTTTTGTGAAATTATTAACATATGATAATAATGATATTTATCACTTGATTCAAAATCCTGCTGTTATTTATTTCACAGATTAGATGAATGTTACAGTCAAATATTGAAAGTAAGGATTTTGCAGCTTTTATCCTGAAATTGTTAATATGACTTTTTTCATGTTATTAGACCTGCAATAATTATTTACTTTTGTCGGTTATAATAATTGTTATTCATATCCAGTATTAATAAGAATATTATGAGTTCAGATACACATCATTCCGGAATTTCCGGACTGGGAGGGGAAGTGTTGGAACATACCGAAGTTAAAGGTCAGTCATTGCTATCAATGCGGAAAATGTTCAGCAGGCTGTCCTCTTTCGGAAGAGATGGATTATCCCCCAAGTGTAATCATGAGGATGCTGCAGACAGGCAATCCTGATCTTGAAGATAAAGTATTGCGCTCTTTCTCAATATGGGTATGTCTTACCTGCGAGATGTGCTTTGCACGCTGCCCTATGAGTATTGATATTCCCAAAATGATGGATTTCCTGAGAGAAAAATCAATAAATGAGAAAAAAGCAAATCCAAAGGCAAAAGAGATTATTGCCTTTCATAAATCTTTTCTCGACTCAATCAAGTATACCGGAAGACTATATGAAATCGGGTTATTTGTTGACTATAAAACCAGGACATTAAAAATTCTCGATGACCTTGCTCTTGCACCAAAAATGATGAAACGCGGAAAGCTGAATATTATTCCTGAACTGATAAAAGACCGTTCAGGAGTTGCTGCAATCTTCAGAAAATCAAAGATAAAGTCCGAAGTCAGAAGTCCGAAGTCGAATCGACTTCCGTCTTCCGACTCAAATCTGATACTAAAAATTAAATATATGACTCTCGGATTTTATCCAGGTTGTTCCCTTAAAGGATCCTCGCGTGAATACGCTGAGTCGGTCCTTGCCGTTGCAAAAGCCTTCGATATCAATATTGAGGAAATAAATGACTGGAATTGCTGCGGGGCAACAGCCGCCCATAACATGAATAAAGAACTTTCACTGGCACTTCCTGCAAGAATTCTTTCTCTTGCTGAAAAACAGGGACTGACTGAAATAGTTGTTCCATGTGCAGCCTGTTACAGCAGGTTGACAGTAACAAAACATGAACTGTCAGAAGATCCTGCACTTAAGGACTGCTGTAACTGATGCAAATGGTCTTGAATATACCGGATCGGTAAATGTTTTGAATATCGTCCAGATGCTCGATAAATATATAACTCCTAATCTTGAGGGACGTGTTGTAAAGCCATTTGATCATAAAGTGGCATGTTATTATGGCTGCCTGCTGGTCAGACCACATGAGATACTGAAATTTGACCGTGAAGAAGATCCTCAGTCTCTGGATGTTCTTATGCTAAAAGCAGGAGCAACTCCTATTGACTGGGCTTTTAAAACAGAATGCTGCGGAGCAGGTTTGTCAGTTTCAAGAACAAGTTCTGTCGGCAGACTTTCGGGCAAGATAATCGGTGATGCAAAGGATCGTGGTGCTGAAGCAGTGATTGTTGCCTGCCCGATGTGCCATTCGAATCTCGATATGCGTCGTGATGCGATTAATTCATATCTGGGAGAAAAAGTTGATATTCCTGTACTTTATATTACACAGGCTATCGGCCTTGCTCTTGGTCTCGACAGGAAGGCACTTGGCCTTCAGAGACATTTTGTGAAAGTATCAGTTTGATTATTAATTAAGTATATCAGGCAATCATATGTCAAAAATTGGAGTATTTGTCTGTCATTGCGGGGAAAACATAAGCGCAACTGTCGATTGTGCAAAGGTTGCTGAAACAGCCGGCAATTATGATGGTGTAGCATTCAGCGTCGATTATAAATATATGTGTTCCGATCCGGGACAGAGTCTTATAAAAAATGCAATTAGGGAAAAAGGACTTACCGGAGTGGTTGTTGCATCATGTTCACCCAGAATGCATGAACCTACGTTCAGAAAAGCCTGTGCTGAAGCCGGATTAAATCCTTTTATGTGTGAGATGGCTAACCTGAGGGAACATTGTTCCTGGGTTCATGAAAAAGGCGAAGCCACAACTGAAAAAGCAATTGATCTTGTAAGAATTCTCGTTGAAAAAGTAAAATATAATCATGCAGCTTACATGCAATAAAAGTACCTGTTACAAAGACAGCACTGGTTATCGGCGGAGGTATTGCCGGAATCCAGGCCAGCCTCGATATTGCAAATACAGGTCATAAGGTGATTCTGATTGAGAAAGATCCTTCAATCGGCGGTCATATGTCGCAGTTGTCGGAAACATTCCCTACTCTCGACTGTTCTCAGTGTATTCTTACTCCAAGGATGGTAGAAGTTGCACAGCATCCCAATATTACCTTATATACATATGCCGAACTTGAAAGTCTTGAAGGCTTCATTGGCAATTTTAAAGCTAAGAATAAGAAGGAAATCAAAGAGCATCGATGAAAAACTCTGTACAGGCTGCGGCCAATGTACAACCAAATGTCCTGTAAAGAAAATTCCAAGTGAATTCAATGAAGGACTTGGAAAGCGAACTGCAATATATGTGCCTTTTCCACAGGCTGTTCCCAATAAACCCGTAATCGACAGGAAGAATTGTACATATTATATTAAAGGCAAATGCAAAGTTTGCGAAATAGTTTGTCCGACAGGGGCAATTCGTTTCGACCAGGAAGATCAGATCATGGAAGTTGAGATCGGAGCAATTGTTATTGCAACAGGATTCACTGTAAAACAGCCTGATTTCTTCCCCGAATATGGATATGGAAAATATGCAGATGTTATTACAGGACTTCAGTTTGAACGTCTGGCTTCGGCATCAGGTCCTACTCTCGGAGAGATACGGCAGACCATCTGACGGTAAGATTCCTGAGAAAATTGTATTCCTGGCCTGTGCCGGTTCACGCGATCCTGCAAAAGGTATTCCATATTGTTCAAAGATATGCTGCATGTATATAGCTAAGCATGCAATGCTCTATCAGCATAAAGTACATGGAGGCAAATCATATGTATTCTATATGGATATAAGGGCAGGAGGGAAGCAGTATGAGGAATTTGTCAGAAGAGCTATTGAAGATGATGGTGTAAATTATGTACGTGGCAGGGTTTCAAGAATTTATGAAAAGAATGGTAAATTGATTGTAAATGGTGTCGATACACTTCTGAATGCAATGCCGGTTGAAATCGAAGCCGATATGGTAGTTCTTGCAACTGCAGGTGTTGCCAATGAAGGCGCTGAAGAACTTGCTCAGAAATTGCATATTTCCTACGATCCATATAAATTCTTTGCAGAAGCTCATCCAAAACTGAAACCGGTCGAAACAAATACAGCAGGTATATTTCTTGGCAGGTGCCTGCCAGGCACCGCGTGATATTCCGGAATCGGTAGCTATGGCATCAGGTGCAGCGGTTAAAGTTGCCGGATTGTTCTCACAGGATGAGCTGACCCGCGAACCTATAATTGCAGTTGTGAACCGTCAGGCTCCTCCGGTCTATTCATCGTGTGTCGGATGTTTCCTGTGTGTATCGGCTTGTCCTTATCAGGCTATTGAGAAGGAAGAGATAAAGAACCGCAATGGTGAGGTTATCAAATCTATTGCAAAAGTAAATCCGGGTCTTTGCCAGGGATGTGGTACATGTGTTGCATTCTGCCGAACAAAATCAATTGATATACAGGGATATACACATGAACAGATGTATACAGAAGTTATGGCTTTATTAAATGAATATTAATATTTAGTATTGATGGCTGAATTTGAACCAAAAATTGTTGCATTCGTCTGTAACTGGTGCACTTATGCAGGAGCAGACCTGACCGGTACCAGCCGTATCAAATATGCTTCAAATGTCCGTATCGTCAGGTTTCCCTGTACAGGACGCATAGATTATATGTTGTTGCTGAAAGCATTTGATGAAGGTGCCGATGGTATTATCGTTTCGGGTTGTCATCCGAATGATTGCCATTATACTTCGGGTAACTTTCATGCCAGGAGAAGATGGATAATGTTCAGATCACTGTGCGATTTCACGGGAATTGATACCGACCGGATTAAATTCTCATGGGTATCGGCAGCAGAAGGAGCAAAATGGGCCGATATTGTCAATGCTACTGTTGCTTCAATCCGGGAATTAGGGTCCATATACCGAATACAAAAAAGTTGCAAAATATCCTGAAAAGGAGGTGACACCATGGTTGATCTTGATTAAACGTGCCAAGGAGCTTATTGAGACCTCTGCCGTAAAGGTAGTGATTGGCTACGAGCAGGGTACAGGCAATAAAACCAGGGCTCTTTTTGTTGAAAAAGCTGAAGATGCCGATAGATTGATTTTTGACAGCCGTTGTGTTCAGAACCTTGCAGCCTATATTACCAAAAAAGAAGTAAAAGAAAAAGGAAAAATGGCTATTGCAGCCACTCTGCCTGTGATGAGAAGTATAATTCAGCTTGCATCCGAGTTCCAGGTGAATGACAATAATCTTCTTGTACTTGGAATAACTCCTGAAAGCAAATTAATTGAATTCGGAAATCTTGTTGAAGTTGAAACATTTGTTCATCAGTTCAGATTGAAATCGATGCACGTAACAAAGAGATGCTCGACAAGCTGGAAAAGATGACCCAGGCTGAACGCTGGAAATTCTGGATCGATGAGCTTGCTCCGTGTTTTAAATGCTATGCCTGCCGTGCTGCCTGTCCTATGTGTTATTGCTCACCGATGTACCGTTGATTTTAACCAGCCTCAGTGGATCCCGGTTCCATCAACACGAACTTGGTAATCTTGAGTGGCATATTATGCGTGCAATACATCTCACGGGCCGGTGTATCGATTGTGATGCATGTTACAATGCATGCCCTCTTTCAATTCCGATTAACCTTCTCACAAAGAAGATGCTTCTGGATGCTAAGGAACATTTTGGCGGTTATCAGCCTTCTCTTAAAGGCGATCATCTTATGTCAACATATAAACCTGATGATAAAGAAAATTTTATACAGTAAAATATGAATATTGATAAGCGATTGGTCAGGAAAGATTCACTGGAAAAGCTTTTCGATATCTTAAAGCAGAACAGTAAAACAATCTATGCTCCCTTTTACAAGAAACGGGAAAACCACTTTCAGGAATGCAGAAAGTTTTGCCGGGATTTCATCCGGGTATATTCAGACTACGGAGTCATCAAAAGATATTGCCTTTCCGCGTGCCGAAAAGATTCTCGATTATTCGAAGAATAAGGAAGGAATGTCAGTGAAAGGAATTGATCTGAAGGATATTCCTGAAGTTATTCTGTGGGGAGTCAGACCTTGTGATGCAACAGGAATAGGAGAGCTGAGTTCAATTTTTAACTGGGATTATAAAGACGAAATATACAATAATCGTTTATCGAAGGTTACGGTTTTTGGATTCAGCTGCAATAAATCGGATGAATATTGTTTCTGTACTTCTGTTGGCGGTAATCCTGGAAATACAGCCGGCAGCGATATTTTATTCACCAGGATGGGAGAGGATGGTGATTATCTTGCTGAAATTCTTACTGAAAAAGGGATGGCTATTGTATCTGCTGCTCCGGATATTTTCGAAAAATCAGAAACTCTGTAAAAGAAAAGTTTCTTGCAGAAGTGCCTGTAAGATTTAACCATGAGGAGATAAGAGAAAAGCTTGATAAATTTTTTGAAAGCAAGGAATGGATCGAACAATCACTGAGATGTCTTGGTTGCGGAGCCTGTGCCTATGTTTGCCCTACCTGCGCCTGCTTTGATATTCAGGATGAAGCTCACGGGAAAAAGAGGTCACGCGTAAGATGCTGGGATTCATGCGGCTTTTCACATTTCACTATCCATACTTCAGGGCATAATCCGCGCGATGTGCAGTCAGCACGATGGAGACAGAGAATAATGCATAAATTTTCATACATGCCGGAAAGACTTGTCTGTTTATGGCTGCACCGGTTGCGGCCGTTGTTCAAGGGCATGTCCGGCTGATATGAATATTCTGGAACATTTAATTTCTATTCAGGAGGTTACAGTATGACGGATAATTTGTATATGCCATACCTTATGAGGATCGAGAGAATCACTTATGAGGCGCCAGGAGTAAAAACTTTCATGCTGAAATTTGTAAATGAAGCTGATCAGGAAAAGTTTGACTATAAAGCCGGACAGTTTGGAGAATATTCGGTTTACGGAGTAGGGGAATCAACTTTTTGCATTGCTTCACCGCCAACCCGCAAAGGATATATTGAATGTACTTTCAGGCAGACAGGCAAGGTTACCAATGCTCTTTCAGGTTGCGAAGAGGGTAGTATAATTGGCTTCAGAGGACCATACGGTAATGTTTTCCCTCTTGATGAATGGAAAGGGAAAAACCTTCTTTTTATTGCCGGAGGAATTGCTTTGCCTCCCATGCGTTGCGTTATCTGGAATGCACTCGACCTGAGGGAAAATTTCAAGGATGTTACTATTATCTATGGTGCCAGGACTGTTAAAGATCTGGTTTATAAGGAAGAGCTTAAAGACTGGGAGCTTAGAAAAGATGTTAGGCTTGTAACTACTGTTGATCCGGGTGGTGAATCTCCCGACTGGAAAGGTGAGATAGGATTTGTTCCAACGATAGTCGAGAAAATTGCTCCTTCATCAAAAGATACTATTGCTATTGTTTGCGGACCTCCCGTGATGATAAAATATACTTTTCCGGTACTTGCAAAACTTGGATTTACGGATGAAAGCATCTATACAACACTTGAAAATCGCATGAAATGCGGCTTTGGAAAATGCGGCCGCTGTAATGTCGGTAAGGTATATGTTTGCAAGGATGGACCGGTATTTACGTTGGCGCAGCTGAAGGAACTGCCGGACGAATATTAATCAAAGAATTTTGCTGTATTTGCAGAGAATGGTCGCTACCATTCACTACAAATAATCATAATAAATATCTCCTCCGGATATTCAATATCCACCAGAAACAACCCTTTCGCCGGAGCTGATTTTCCTGCTTTGCAGCGGTCCTTCGCCAGAATTATTTCTCAAAATCTTCAGGATCCATTTTTCCAAAACCAATTTCAATCATAGTACCAACAATTGCTCTTACCATATTTCTGAGAAAACGATCGGCCTTAATGGTAAAGACCAGACGGTCATCCGACTCTTCCCAGACTGCGCTGTAAATCTTGCAGATGTTTGATTTTGTACCGGAATGAAGCCTGCTGAAGCTTGTAAAATCAGAATAATTGTACAATAAACGGCATGACTCATTCATTGCAGCAATATCAATATCACCATAAAGATACCAGCTTGAATTATCAAAAAAAGGATCCTTTTTCCTTGAGATATAGTATTTGTATGTCCTTGATACTGCACTGTACCTTGCGTTTGCATCAGGAACCACTTTTCTTATTGAATTGACGGATATATCGGCAGGCAAAAATTGATTGAGCCTGAAAATAAGATTTTTCATTGAAAAAAGATCAGCATGAATTACTGTCAAAATGAGCACAGAATACTGCTGCATGAACGCCGGCATCTGTTCTTCCGGCACCTGTGGTGGAAATCTTTTCGTTAAGAATAACACTCAAAGCATCGTCGAGGATCTTCTGAACAGTAACTGAATTAGGCTGGATCTGCCAGCCGTGGTAGGAAGTGCCTTTGTATGAGATAAATATGAAATATCGGGTTTTCACGTTTAATCTTTTAACAAATATAATAGTTTTTATACGCAAAGAACGCAAAGCTCACCTTCTCCGCCAATTGTGCGGACTCGGTGGGTAAAAACCGCAAAGAACGCAAAGTAACTGATGTTTAGATCTTTGCGACCTTTTGCGCAAACCTTAGCGACACTTTGCGGTTAATGGATTTCATATTTATGTATACCACGACTTCTAAAATTTACTTTGAATATTATTTAAAATCATTCATAAAATGTATTTTTACCTTCATCGTTGAGAACCTGTGATTTTACGCATATAACTGATATATTAATAGATGAACACCAAATATAAATTATTTTAATTATGAGAGTTGATCTAAGTTGGATAGATTATCTGATAATGATAATCTATTTCATATTTGTACTTGGCATCGGATGGTTCCTCAGAAAATTCATGAAAAACGCAAATGCATTTCTTGAAGCAGGAAGATCTATGCCTGCATGGGTGGCCGGACTGGCATTTATTTCCACAAACCTTGGTGCCCTTGAAGTGATGGGTATGACAGGTTCAGGTATGAAATACGGAATGCTGACAACACACTTTTACTGGATAGGAGCAATTCCAGCAATGATATTTCTGGCTCTCTTCATGATGCCTTTCTATTATGGTTCAAAAGCGCGATCAGTACCGGAATTTCTCAAACTCAGGTATGATGAAAAGACACGTGGATTGAATGCTATTCTGTTTGCCGCAATGACAGTTCTCGCATCCGGTATCTCAATGTATGCCCTTGCCCTGCTGATGGAAAATGTCCTTGGATGGAATTTTAACCTTAGCCTCTGGATCTCTGCTCTTATCGTGCTGGGCTATACATACCTGGGAGGGCTGTCATCAGCTATTTATAATGAAGTTCTGCAGTTTTTCATAATAGTTATCGGATTATTGCCACTTGTATTCCTGGCTCTTAAGGATGTAGGCGGCTGGATCGGACTCAAGGCCCAACTTGCTCCGATAGCAGTATCAAGAGGATATGCTCCTGACGCATTTACGACAACATGGGCGTATTCGGGTCAGGCAACTGCCAATCCTCTCGGTGTTGAATGGTTTGGAATACTGTTTGGTCTTGGATTTGTATTGTCATTCGGTTACTGGTGCACAAATTTTCTCATTGTTCAGAGAGCATTTGCCGCAGAATCCAAAGCAGCTGCACAGAAAGGTTCCTCTTATTGGTGCACTGCCTAAAATGTTTATCCCTTTCCTTATTATTGTCCCGGGGATCATTGCTCTTGCTCTTTCACATGATCCCGGGAAAGGATTTTCAATACCTGCCGATGCAGGAGGCGGATTAAATTATAACCTGACGATCATAATGCTCTTAAAACAGTACCTTCCGACAGGAGTTTTAGGGCTGGGCATCACTGCCCTGCTGGCATCCTTCATGTCGGGAATGGCAGGTAATGTATCTGCATTCAATACAGTCTGGACCTATGATATTTATCAAAGCTACATACGACCACGTACAAGTAATGAGGAGGCTGACGGAAAACATTATCTTAAAGTCGGACGTATTGCGACAGTTGCAGGGATACTTTTAAGCATTGCATCGGCTTATATTGCGAGCAAATTCGGAAACATAATGGATTTTCTGCAGACAATTTTTTCACTTATCAATGCACCTCTCTTTGCCGTTATATTCCTGGGCATGTTCTGGAAACGCACCACAGGTCATGCTGCTTTTACCGGACTGCTTACTCGGGTTTCTGATGGCTCTTCTTCATCATGGACTTACCATACCCGCCGGGGCGACATCACTGGTTAAAGGCGGCTGGATAGCCACACTCCATACATATCCGGTTGAGATGGCTCAAAACTTCTGGACAGCAATTATAGCTTTCGGTGTAAGTACAATAGTTACAATTGGACTTACCTTTATGACAAAGCAGAAAAAATCTGACGAAGAATTGAAGGGTCTGGTCTATTCATTAACCCCGCGTACAATTGTAGATAAAGACCTTCCATGGTATCAGCGTCCTGTTGGTCTTGCAATACTGGTCAGCGTGATTTTTTTAGTATTAACAATAATGTTCTGGTAGGAGGAAATTAAAATGGTAGATATAAGAATACCTATAGGTCTGATGTTTTCGATCGTAGGAGTATTAATTACAGGATTCGGTTTTTTTACAATATCAAACACCGAAATGTATCATAAGTCGCTGGGTATCAATGTAAATATTATTATGGGATTATTGATGCTTGTCTTTGGATTGATAATGCTCTTCACTGCTTTTCGAAAAAAGAAGAAAGCATAAATAGCTCATTGAAATTTAATTTTAACTACAAAGGATCGAGGATGGAGTTTATGTCTCCCGTTAATTTATTTATAATTTAACCTGATTAACCAATGAACCGCAGAAAATTCATCGAAACATCCGGCGCAGCTGCCGGTGCTGCCATGTTGGGCAGTGTCCCTGCTTCCCCAAATCAAATCAGTCCGGAAGTTCCGGAACAAAAAGCTCAAAAGACCGCTAAAATCAAGCTTGGTCTGTATTCCATATCATACGGAGGTATTTGGTATAAAGGTGCCGCCTTATCGTTTGATGAATTGTGCAGATATGCAAAACAATATGGTTTTGATGGTGTAGAGCTGGATAACAAGCGACCGTTGGGTTGTCCAATGGACCTTGACCAGCGCAAGAGGGATGAGATGCGAAACTCTCTCGCTAAGTATGGTCTTGAAATGCCTGCCTTGTCAGCAAACAATGACTTTTCCAGCCCGATACCTGAACACAGGGAAAATCAGTTGCTCATGGTCCGCGAAACAGTGAGACTGGCAAAAGACATGGGAGCAAAGGTTGTCCGCGTATTTGCAGCCTGGCCTGGCGTTCCATTTCACGATGGTGTTGGGACGTATGAACTGGTTCGTGGTGATGGGTTTTATACATTCCTCAGACAATATCCGTATGCAACCTGGATCGAAAGATATAATTATGTTAAGGACTGCCTGAAGGAAGCTGCAAAATTCGGAGAAGAATCAGGCGTCGTATTAGCGCTTCAGAATCATGCCCCGCTCATAAGAACCTGGAGAGACACATACGACCTGGTTAAAGAAGTGAATTCCCCATGGCTTAAAGTATGTCTGGATCTCCCGATTTTTGATAAACAGGATAAGGATTATATTGCCAATGCTGTTCGTACTGTAGGAAATCTGCAGGTGCATTCACATTTTGGAGGAGAATATTACCGGGATGAAAATAACGTAATAAAACCGAAATTGCTTGACTATTATGCAGGCGGGATAATGCCTGACTATGCTCATTATATCGGCTTGATGAACGAAATCGGATTTAACGGATATTTTACATTTGAACTTTGTCATCCCCTGTGGAACAAAGATCACTCTGTTGCCGGTGTTGAGTTTGTTCATGATCAGGTAGCTCTTGCGAAAGAGTACATGGCAAATATAATAAACGCAAAAGGATAAATATCGCACCCGCTCTGCCGCTATGAATGAAAAAATCGAAAAACGCGGATTTGCCAGCGACAACAATGCAGGCATTCATCCTGATATATTGAAGGAGATAGCTGCAATCGAACAGTGGTCATGTAACCGGTTATGGAACAGATATTTACACAGAACAGGCTCTGAAATTATTTAAAGAACACCTGGGTGATTCCACAGAGACATTTTTTGTCTTCACCGGGACAGCTGCCAATGTGCTTGGCCTGTCAGTGATAACTAGATCATGGAATTCTGTAATTACTGCATCGACAGCCCACCTGGAAGGAGATGAATGCGGTGCTCCTGAAAAGTTTATCGGATGCAAAGTACTTGTTGTTGATACGCCTGACGGAAAAATCAAACCCCGGCTCATTGAAAAACATTTGCATGGAATTGATTTTGAGCATCATTCGCAGCCAAAGGTAATTTCGATTACGCAGTCAACCGAAATGGGAACAGTTTATACAGCAGCCGAGATTAAAGAAATTGCAGATTTTGCTCATGAGAGGGGAATGCTGCTTCATATGGATGGTGCCAGGATTGCAAATGCTGCAGTTGCACTTAATCTGCCGTTTAAAGCTTTCACGACCGATGCAGGGGTTGATGTCCTCTCATTCGGAGGCACAAAGAACGGTATGATGTTCGGTGAATCGATCTGTTTTCTGAGACCCGGTCTCTCAACCGATTTTAAGTATATAAGGAAACAGGGAATGCAGCTTGCCTCAAAAATGAGATTTATATCAGCTCAGTACATTGGATATTTCGCGAATGATCTCTGGAAAACCTGTGCATCAAATTCCAATGCCATGGCGAAGTTGCTTGCTGACCAGTTGAGCCGGATACCTGGAAGTAAGGATGACTCAGAAGGTCGAGTCCAATGGTGTTTTTGTTATAATGCCTGATGAAGTTGCTGAAAAGGTCAGGAAGCATTACTTCTTTTATCCCTGGGATGAGAAAAGATCGGAGTATCGTCTAATGACCAGCTGGGATACACAGAAGGAGGATATTGAAGATTTTGTAAGAATTCTTAAGAAGGAATTGGGGTAACAATCGCTCTGTGAGCCTCTGTGCTCCTCTGTGCAACTCTGTGTAAGTTCTTAAAACCTGGTTACACAGAGAGCCACAGAGGGAAGACACAGAGGTTCACAGAGTCAAAACAGAAAAGGCCGAATCTTGCGATCCAGCCTTTCTTATAATCAGTAAACTAGGATTTTACTTAAGCGTAAAAGCAATTGGAACCATGTACCATACAGGTACAGGTTTTCCTCCCTGTTTTCCAGGTTTGAATGGAGGAAGTGTGTTAACAACCCTGATAGCTTCTTTATCAAGCTCGGGATCAACTCCCTTGAGAATGCTTACCTGGCTTACACCCCCTTTAGGAGTTACACAGAATCTGACAATTACTTTACCCTGAATGTTGTTTTCCTTTGCAATTTCAGGATATTGTGTATGTTCAGCAATGTATTTAAGAAGTGCTAGCATCACCACCAGGGAACATTGGCATCTCCTCTACAACAACGAAAGGCTGTTGTTCGGGTTCTGCTTCCTGTACTTCTTCTTTAACCTGCTGCTGAACTTCAACTACCTCTTTGTTGGTAACTTCAGTCTGAGCCTGATCAGCTGTCATAAGCTGTTTTACATCTTCAGGTTTGATTGAGTCAACAACCTGAGGCGGAACGTATTTCTGCTGCTGAACAACATCAGCCGGAGGAGGAGGAGGAGGAGGAGGAGGAGCCACCTGTTCGGCTGGCTGATCGAGGTTCTCCAGCTTTATCTCTACCTGACGTTCAGCACGTTTTCCTCTGTTTTCAGCTGCTTTTGCATTAATGTAAGGAGTAATAATAGCTGTTGCTATAATAATAATTCCAATCAGCAAAGCAATCAAGTACAGTACGATTGTACTTTTTACGTAGTTTATAAGCTCCGTATTCCTTATTCCTGTACCTCAAAGACTATATCATCAAAGGCAGGAGCATCTCATTTTTTCTTTTGCCATCTTTTTAAAGGTTTACGGTTTATTTTTTAACCGGAGTAGCAGGTGTAATTGGTGTTATTGGAAGACCAGCTGCTCTTTCCACCATAGTATTCTCATAAAAAGCCATATCAACAAATGTATAACGGGCAATTCCGCAGATATTCATCTCATCGAGGATATCCACAAAGTTTCCGTATGTTGCCTTTTTATAAGCTTTTATAAGAACAATTGGTCCGGTATCATCATCAGTTTTCAGTTTGCTGATATGCTTCTGAACAGAATCCTGTGGCATAACTAATCTTACCTGTAAGAACCTGATTTTTGAAATCATCGATCTTTCTTGACAAGAGTCTTGTTTCTATCGAGAAGCAACTGACGAATACCATTAGCGACTGAAATCTGTTTCCTTAACAGGAGGCAGATTATTATAATCCTCTGGTCTTACTAATCCCGGGTACCAATAAATTTTATTATCGGGACCAAGAAGTATGTTCAGAGTACGGCTGCCAGGGATCTTTGGAGGCGTAGCATGTTGGATCTTTGATCTTCTCAGGAAGATTGATCTCCATAATCTTTGCCTTACTGAAAGCCGTGGTAAGCATAAAAAATGTGATCAGCAGACACATCAGGTCAACCATCGGTGTCATGTCGATATGCGGTGCGTGTTTCTTCGCTTTCTTTTTCCCGCCTGCTTTTTCCTCTTGAATTATTTCTGCCATATCACTTTTGTATTTCTGCGAGGTTTATTTTAGCGGCTTCAAGAGTTGTGATCAGGTTAAACTTGAACACATTCTTGTCCGCCATTATATCAAGAACTTTCTTCACTACCTCGAAATCCTGTTTTTGCATCACCTTTAATACATGCCTGAATGTTGGGATTTACTGTACGTGCACAAAAGATCCAGTCAGCCAGCTGATTATCAGTTGAATCAATCGGAATTCCTGTTTCCAGTGCTGTTCTTGCTTTAGTATCCTTCGTATCAAGAAATTCCTTCATTTTGATCAATCGGAATACCCATTGATGAAGGATATTTTTCAAATTCCCTTAACTCTCAGGTCAGTAAATTCAATATTGTATCTCTTACCCATTTCGGTAAGGATCTTTGGTCTGAATTTAAGCAGAGTATCAGGTCCGTTATCAAAATTCAGATATACCTTGTCATCTTTTGAAAGAAGAAGAGTCAATGTATTAAAATCAGGAGTGGGTTTCTCTGATATTGAAGAAGGCGTATCAACAGGAGCCGGTTCCGGCTGTCTCATGGTAGTTGTCAACATAAGGAATGTCAGCACCACCGAGAACAGGTCAACCATCGGCGTCATGTCGATATGGGGCGACTTTGTTGGTAATTTAATCTTTGGCATTGTAGTTTTTTATTTATATTATTAAACCAAAAGATAAATTTAAAATTAGTTGGTCTTCAGTGAAGCGGCAAAATTCTGTGTCAGACTGAAGCCTGCTTCGTCAATTTTAAATGTATAAGAGTCAATTGTTGATGAGAAAATAGTTGAATGCAATAATTGCTAATGTAGAACCGGTAATACCAAATGCTGTATTTACAAGAGCTTCGGAAATACCTTCTGCAAGAGCAAGAGCATCAGGAGCACCTGACTGTGCAAGAGCCATGAATGCTTTGATCATACCAAGAACTGTACCAATAAGACCAATCAACACTGAAATAGAAGCAAGAGTTGAGAAAATAACCATGTTCTTTGAAAGCATTGGCAGTTCAAGAGCTGTAGCTTCTTCAAATGATTTCTGAATTGAAAGGATTTTCTGATCTTTCTCAAGTTCTTTGTCTTTCTGAAGATCACGATAACGTGTCAGACCTGCTTTCATCACATTTGCAAGAGATCCTTTCTGTTTGTCGCAAGCATCCATAGCTTCTTCAATTTTGTCTGCTGCAAGAAGACCCTGAAGCTGGCTGACAAATGTGTTTAACCTGCCTTTACCTTTTGCTCTTGATAAGGGTAATTATTCTTTCAATAATGAAAATGATAAGAACCAAAACGCAGTCATAAGAATAGGAACAATCTAACCACCTTTATAGATGGTTCCCAGAATAGTTGCCCTCAAGTGCTCTTCCGGCAGGATTACCACCTTCAAAATTTACAGGACTACCCATGATCTGTGTGAACAAAATATAGGCTACTATAAACGCTATTAAAATAGCACTTGTTGCAAAAACATTCTGCAACGCATCTTTGAACGAACTTCCTTGTTTACTCATTTTTATCGATTTGTTTAGGTTTAAGATTTTACGATTTGCAAATATATATTATGAATTGTTTTTTTCCAATAGAGCTAAACAATATATGTTAAACTTTTGATATAGTTTAGAATAATTCTCTAAATTTCAAGACCGTCATAATTTATATTATACCCTATGTATTTCAATATATTTTAATTTACTGCACAATATATTTCATGCCAACTTTATTGTTCCAGTGTAACATTATAAACTCTTGATTTTGTTATAGGTATTTCCTGTGCTTTATAACCTTTTGCACTGATTATCAATATTTCAGATCCCTGAGGAATCTCAAACCTGAATTCACCTTTGCTGTTTGAAAGATTTTCAGCAGCTGTGTCTTTTACCCTGATTGAAGCATAAGGCAGAGGCTGACCTGCTTTATTTGTAATTATACCTTTTATTTCATTCGGGTTAATTCCTTTCTTAATATTGAGCCATCAAATTCATGGATATAATTTATCTGACTCTTTGGCTGGGCATTATTCGGATCAATTGCAAGGATCTTATTATATGCTTCTGTAGCTCTCGTCAAGATACGGAAGTCTGCCTTCATTTGTTTTTTCAGTTGAAGTTGATCGTATCTCAACCGATACCAATACCGCTATATCCTTTAATCTTATTTTCCTTATTGTTGGGATCAAGATTGATCATCCTGTTATAATATTCTTTTGATTTGCTGAAGTTATTGTTCATCATATGATAATAGCTCAGATAACCAAATGCGTCCATCATTGCAGCCTCATTTTTTAATGAGTCGGATTTTGCAACTTCAATAACTTTTTCAAATTTTGGTTTTGCAAGTCCCAGTTTAAAGTCAGGATCCATTTTGGAGATAGGTATTGGCATCCCAGAGATAGGCAGGAACATAGTAGGTGTTTTTTTAATGATTGAGGTAAATACCGAATCGGCTGTTTTATAATTTTCACCATTATAATATGCTCTTCCGATCCTCATAAGATCTTCAGTATTGTCTTTTGTCGGATCAAGCATCTTGGTCAAAGTTATTGCAACTCCGTCGTACCTTCTGAACAGATTATAGTTTACTGCCATTTCATTCAGCAATGCCTTGTCATCCGGGTTTTAAATTAAGCACATTTCCATATTCTCATGAAAGCCCTGTCTATCTCAGCATTTGCTTTTGCCATAATAGCTTTCGGCACTGTTTATTTTGCCGTTCAGATCTTCAATGACTAGCTTTTACTTTTGCTTTTTCAGCAGCAGTTGGCAGCTATGGCAAGTTTGCCTTTTTCTTTGTCAAGCTGTGTTTGAAGACTGGTAAGATCATCAGCCATTTTCGGATAATTCTGATTCCTTTTAACCAGTAATTCTGGCCATATAAAGATAATCCTTCCATAAGATCCTGTCGGGGCAACTGTTTTGAAGAGGGTTTCCATATATGCAAGAGCTTTGTCATAATCAGGAGGAGTTTTCTCATAACATGAATAACCGGCAATACGGTTCATATATGTCTCTCGATTTGTCAACCTTGAATATATCTTCAACATTCTTTATAACACCATCATAATCCTTTGCATAAAAAAGGGCATTCACATACCTGATTTTTGCAGGAATATTACCTGCAGTCAGATCGAGATATTTTTTAAAATACTCCTTTGACTGATCAAACCTCTGTGCGAGCAGATATAAGTTGTCCGAGTTCGCGATAGGCAGGAGCATAGTTGGCATTGAGCTGAATTGCCTGTTCATAATAAGGAATTGCAGCCTGAAGTGCACGGCCCTTTAACATAGATATTACCGATTTTCATATTTGCTGTCGGTGACTTCGGATCGGCAAACTGAGCCTGGTTATAAAACGAGATGGCTTTTGATCCGTCATTAACAAGAATATAGATATCTCCTGCAATCAGGATAGACATCTTTATTTTTATTATCAATTTTAATTGCCTCCCTTATCAGAGGAAGTGCCAGTGATGTATCTACTTGCCGATTCCTTAATATATGATTCGGCAATTTTTGCCAGCGCAAACGCATACTCCGGTGCAGGAGGAACAATTTTCTTTAATGTTTTTGTAGGGAAGGAGCAGGCTCCTGGCTTTTGCCCTCATCTCGGTAGCTGTTTTGTTATCGCCAAGATAAAATGCAACTTTAGCCAGACCTACATAATTAAGAGGATCATTGGCATTTGCGTCGACTCCTTTCTGATATATCTCCTTTGCAGATTTTGCATGCAACTGTCAGTGAGTTGGATATGGTGTCAGCAAAATATTCCAGAAGGTAATTTTCTCCTGCGAAAGAAATAATTTTTGCTGTTTGTTGGTTCTTTCTGTATTAATTGCTGGAACATGGCCTGGGCTTTATCGTACTGTTCACTCCTGGTCAGTTGAGTAGCAGACTCCAAATCCTGTGCCTTTATGTTAACCGAAAAACCTGTAATTAAAACTGCCAGAAAAATTGCTGGTCTTAAAATTAAACGTTTCATAGCGATCATTATTTGATGTCAATTTTAGTATTATTTCTGATCTTTTTTAAATTTATTAATTCTAAGTTATCTTCCTATTTATGCCAGTTCATCTAACATCTGTTCCTGATCCCTATCTGACCCTGTGCACCTGTGCCCTGTCGCCCTGACTGCCTAGTGCTTTATCTGCACCAGCCTTATCGGCATTGTTGCAGGAACAAGTCCTGATTTCAGCACAATCCGTTGTCCCTGTTCGCCACAGGCCCAGTTTATAAATCCTGAACCCAGTCCCGAAAATGTTTCCCTTGAAATAAGATATATCTCCCTTACGAAAGGGTAAGATTTATCATAAATGAATCCCTGTTGCGGACGATAATAGCTTCCATCATTTACGAACTGCTGTGAAACAGCAACTACATTTACCTTTTTGATAAAACTCATGGTCAGAGAATCATTCTTGTCACTTATCCAGTTGACGCTGATTATTCCAAGAGCATCGGGATTTCTTGAAACATAATTTATGACTTCTGCATTATTGTTGACTGCAAAGAAATTTGCGCCTAAAGAGTCTTTTATATCAAAGAGTTCTTTAAAATATCTGATATTTCCCGATTTCTTGTTGTCGAAAATTACTGCTATATCACCAAGTTTTGATTTGTCATTAACTTCTTTCCATTTTTTTATTTTACCGAGGAAAATATCCTTAACCGTATTATATTTTATAAGCGAATCCTTGTTTTCATGGTTAGTTATAAGTGCCAGAGCATCGTAAGCATAAGTCGTTGTACGTGCAATAACCTGAGTGTCACGAAGAGTACTTTATCTGATAATCAGAAAGCTTCTTGCTGGTCACGATTACTTTTACGGAATCATTCATGAAATCATTTATCACATCATATTCAGGTTTATATATCGGTTTGATTGTTGCCCCGGTATACAGATGGGTAAATGTATAAACTTCAGTTTCAATGAGCGGTTGAAATGATTCATCAGCAACAATCCGTATATTTCCTCTGGTAGGGGTTTCGTTTGTAGCTTTTTTGCCTATTTGCCCACACGAACCAAGGAACAGCAATAACCCAAATACAGGAGATATATCAAGAATACCTTATGATTTATTGTTTTATTCACTGCACTTGAAAGTTTTAATCTTTTATTCCGGCACGCAATAATAATAAAATTTTGAATAACTGATACTCTGTTCATAATCCTAAATTTAGATAAGGTCAATATTTATTTTAATTACTGCAAAGTGTGTGCCAAGTCGAAGTTCTCACCATGCATACAGTCTACTTATCGTCCTCATCTTTTGTAAAAAAAACCTCAACTATTTGAACATAAGACCTGTAAGCCCTGTATAAGCCATAAAAAATGAAAGCAGATCCTACTATAATTCTTACAGATTTGTCAAGATAACTCATGTTGAAATAGAAAACAAGATAAATGCCAACACCCAGATAAAATAGCACCATGAAGGTAGAAAAAATAGTTGTCACCTGCTGCATTAATCTGTTCTCATTCATCCTGAATTATTTTTATGTCAAAATAACGAAAATTAGATTTATTCTCAAAATTAAACTAAAATTTTCGTTAAGGAAACATATATTTGATTAAATGCACTGTTCCATTGATGAATGACATGCTTACTTCAATAGAAGTGAACTGTCACCATAACTCAAAAATCTGAAACCGTTTTCAAGCGCAAAGGTATATATCTCTTTCCATTTTTTCCCTGTAAAAGCTGAAATAAGAAGCAATAATGTACTGCAGGGCTGATGAAAATTTGTTACCATACCATTTGTTATCATGAATTTATAGCCCGGAACGATCATGATGCTTGTTTCAGCATTGAGAAAAATCAGGTTTCGCTATTTCATATAGTTCAATAATGCTTCAAGCGAATCTTTTACCGTGATATCTGTTACCATCTCATAAGCTTCCCATTGGCCGAGAGACAGGTATGGAAAGCTGTCAGCCGGATTACTGATCAGCTTAACTCCCAGCCAGTAGAGGCTTTCCAGGGTTCTTACAGAAGTGGTGCCGACAGGTATTATCTTTCCCTGATTTTCAATGACCATCCCTATCGCTCCGGCATCAATTGAAAAATGTTCACAATGCATCACATGTTCGGAAATATTCCTGGCCTTGACCGGTTGAAATGTACCTGCACCTACATGCAGGGTCAGTTCAATCATTTTTATGCTTCTATCCCTTATCTTTTCAAGGACTTTTTGAGTGAAATGCAATCCGGCAGTTGGGGCAGCGACAGAACCCCTGATACTTGAATAGACGGTCTGGTATCTTTCAGCATCTTCTTCTTCGTCCATTCTGTTAATATATGGCGGAAGTGGAATATGGCCTGTAGCTTCAATTACATCACCAAAGTCAATCTCCACGCTGTTCCAGCTGAATTTTATCTGAACCTGTATCGCCATCGGACCTGAGCTTTTCTGCCATCAGAATATATTGTTTTCCGCCATAGCTGAACTGAGTTTTCAATACCCCGTTTTTCCATTTTTTAAGATTTCCTGCAATGCATTTCCATTCAACTGATTCTTTTGAGGCAAATGATAATTCATAGTCCGATGGAAGGAGCGGTTCGAGACAGAGAATTTCAATGACGGCTCCTGTAGCTTTCCGGAACAAAATCCGGGCACGGATTACCCGTGTATTATTAAAAACAAGGAGCGAATCAGGCGGGAGATATTCATCAATGTTACTGAAGGTATCCTTTATGATCTTTTCGTCCCTGTAAATAAGCAGTTGCGATCCGTCTCTCTCATTAACAGGATGTTGTGCAATGCGCTCTGCAGGAAGGTCATAATCGTAGTCCTTTATATCAATATATCTCATGATCCTTCAATATTCTAAATTCTTCCCTTTGTGTTACTTGAGGTTTTACTTAGTGCACCCCTGCCTCCCGGCAGGCAGGTTTATGGTGAATGGATTTTATTTTACCACAAAGGGACACGAAGGGCCTCAAAATTAATCATAATTATAAAGTGTGAACGCCAATCCGGGTCAATTTCTTACCTTTGCAGAGCAGCAGGCCGTCCTATCGTCTCTATTTATAGCGGAAGGAAAGTCCGGGCAACAAAGAGCACCATACTTCCTAACGGGAAGATATCCGTGAGGGTATTGTAGTGTAACAGAAAATAACCGCCTGTCGAAAGTCTGGTAAAGGCCAGCCTTCGCCAAGGCTTCGGCTGGCAAGGGTGAAAAGGTGAGGTAAGAGCTTACCGGTCGTTGTGGCAACACAGGGAACCGTACACCATATGGGTTGAAAGACCATGTATACCGGCGGTCAGGGCTGCTCGTCCGATGCCGGGGGGTAGGTCGTATGAGCACTGCAGCGATACAGTGCCCAGATAAATGATAGGAAACTGTTCTAAAATCTTTCACAGATACCAGAACAGTACAGAATCCGGCTTACAGGCCAGCTGCTTTAAATAAGAGGGTGTCTCAAAAGGGCACCTTCTTTTTTATATTTTCATTTCTTTTGCTCCTCCAAAAGAAATGAAACAAAGAAAAGGAGTCCGGAAAAGACAACCTTGCCCTTTTTGTCCGCCCGCTACACAAGGCCATAATGGCGCCACCAAAAAGGGCGAGGTTCGCACCTTTTCCGGTTTGCCTGCGCACTTTCTAAAGTTGTAAATTGTTGATAACTAGTGAAAAAGGGGGGATGCCTCCCCCCTCCAAGAACCTCAGGTTATGTAACTTGAGGTATGCAAAAAATAGATAGATCAAAAGTAGTCTTTAAAGACTATAGTCCCAACCAAATTTTACTTCTTCCACCATCATTGGAAGGAACCTTTTCGGTTGAAATCATGGAAATTATTTCACAACTTTACTACAAAGATGCTGTCCTCCATTGGTGTGTCAACCTCGACTTTGGTGAAGTTGATCAGCATATCCATTCCCTGTGCGGATGTGGATGTTTTCACCGGAAATATTACTCCGCTGGTTTCAGTATAATCTGTTGGAAATGAATCCATTGTCATACCTGAAGCTGTTGTGGTTGTCTTTACAATGTAATAAGAGGTCTTATCAATGAAGATGTCGATTTCTGTTCCGCCTTCGACCGTAGCTTTAACTTTATATGCCGGTTTATCGTTCACGTTTTCTTCACCAACCAGAACAAGCTGACCATTCTTTAAATAATCTGCCATAAAATTCTGGAACATGTTGCTTCTGAGAGTCTGCTTTATCTGATCAGGAGTCATCTCCACAGGATCTGTTGAGCCTGTCATAGGGTTTACGGCATACCCTTTGGTTCCATCGAAAACCTGAATCATATCCTGACCGTTAAAGGTAGTTACGGATTTTATTTTGTCAGGATTCTTCATCCAGATAACCATAGGCATTTCCATTCCCATCACAGAAAGATTTGCCGTGATCTTTATTGTTTTCAGGTTCTTGACATTGTCAAGCTTATTGGCTTCGGTATACTTTTTCACTATTTCATCAAGTGTTTGGGCGCTTACGACAGACATTATTAGCAATCCTGCCATAATAAAAATTAGTTTCTTCATACTACTGGTATTAAAGTTTAATAATTAAATGAATTTATTGTTTTTCTCAATGCAATGAGCTTAATTAAAAGATTTTCCATCTCTGAGAGTTTCAGCATATTGGCTCCATCAGATTTTGCAATTGCAGGGTCGGGATGAGTTTCTATGAAAATTCCATCGGCTCCCACACTTATTGCAGCTTTGCCCAGAGTCTCAATCATTTCGGGCCTGCCTCCCGAGACACCCTGGTCCTGGTTGGGTTGCTGAAGCGAATGTGTAATATCCATTATAACAGGGACCCCGATCTTTTTCATCTCGGGTATGTTTCTGAAATCAACCACAATATCCTGATAACCATACATATTACCGCGGTCGGTCAGCATTATGTTATTGTTTCCCGATTCCCTGACCTTTTCAACAGCGAATTTCATTGATGATCCCGACAGGAACTGACCTTTCTTAATATTTATCCACTTTCCTGTCCGCGCAGCTGCACCAAGAAGATCGGTCTGCCTGCAAAGAAAAGCGGGGATCTGTAATACATCAACATAAGCGGCCGCCATCTCAGCTTCATTCGGGTTATGTATATCGGTAATAACCGGGATGGAATACTTAGTGCGTACTTCAGCAAGAATTTTAAGCGCTTTAATATCGCCGATACCTGTGAAAGAATCAGCTCTTGATCTGTTGGCTTTCCTGTACGATGATTTAAAAACAAAGGGGATATGGTATTTCTCAGATAACATCTTCAGATGACCGGCTGTTTCAAAAACTATCTCTTCGCTTTCAACTACACATGGTCCTGCAATCAATAGAAAATTGCCTGATTCAGTAAAACTTATCCCTGGAATATTTATTGCAGCCTGTGACATATTATAACAAAGTTAAAAAAAATATTAATTAATAAGGAAGTTACTGTGTTTGAATTGATGTTTCAGCACCCAGCAACTATTTCTTATCGTAATTATAAATATCTTTCCACATAACAGATAGTCTTTTCCGGACCTCTTCCTCTTTCGGGTTTGTTCCGGGATCATAGAAAACAGTTCCCTTTATCTCATCCGGCAGAAAATTATCAGGAACAAAATTTCCCGAATAGCTGTGCGCGTACTTGTAATCTTTTCCATAACCCAGATTCTTCATAAGATTTGTCGGAGCATTTCTTATATGCAGACGGGACAGGCAGGTCACCTTCAGATCTTACTTTCGCGATTGCATCGTCAATTGCCATATAGGATGAATTGCTCTTCGGTGAAGTAGCCAGATAAATTGCAGCTTCCGACAGAATAATCCTCGATTCGGGCCATCCTATGACATTTACCGCTTCAAAGCAGGCCTGGGCAAGCAGCAGGGCGTTTGGATTGGCTATACCAATATCTTCAGCAGCCAGTATCAGCATCCGTCTGGCAATGAACTTCGGGTCTTCACCTCCTTCAACCATCCTGGCAAGCCAGTAAACCGCAGCATTCGGATCACTTCCCCTCATTGATTTTATGAAGGCTGAGATTATATCATAATGTTGTTCTCCGTTCTTGTCATACAGGGCAAGATTCTTCTGAACATGTCTTAAAACCATCTCATTGTCAATGATGATCTTTTCGGATGATGATTCATCTGCTTCCGAGCTTACCACAAGTTCGAGGGCATTATAAAGCTTTCTTGCATCACCACCCGAAACCCTTATCAATGCCTCATGTTCAGCTATTTCGATGTTATATGCTGCCAGGTAGCTATCCTTTTTCAGAGCTTTGTTCATTAAGAGAAGAAGTTCATCTTCAGTTAAAGGTTTCATTACATATACCTGGCACCGGGAAAGGAGCGGTGATATTACCTCAAAAGATGGATTCTCAGTTGTAGCTCCGATCAGGGTTATTACTCCCTGCTCCACAGCACTCAGGAGAGAATCCTGCTGTGATTTATTAAACCGGTGGATCTCATCAATGAACAGTATCGGGTTTGGCTGATTAAAGAATTGCTGGTTTTTTGCCTTTTCAATTGTTTCCCTTACATCTTTTACTCCTGAATGTACGGCGCTTAAATGAAAGAAAGGCCGTTTCAGTGTGTTGGCTATGATCCCCGCCAGAGTGGTTTTTCCAACTCCCGGAGGACCCCATAATATAAAGGAAGGTATATTTCCCGATTCAATCACTTTCCTCAAAACTGCATTTTTGCCGACAAGATGTTCCTGTCCGCAGAACTCACTGAGGTCACGCGGTCTTAATCTTTCAGCAAGAGGTTGATTTGCGAGCATCCTTAAAATATTTGCGTAAAAGTAGTAAAACAATTTTTGTTCTCACAGATTTCCATCGGGATGCTGTGTTTATAGTGACATTAATATTATAATTGTATTAATTATAGAGCTTATTATTCTCAAAAATCCTTTGTGACCCTTGGTGTAATCCTTAGTGCGACTTTGTGGTTTAATTTTTTTACCACTAAGGGACACAAAGTTCAACACAAAGGAACACGAAGGAAGCACATTCTTAAATCTGATATGAAAATTAAAACTGGAAAGACTCAATGAATAACGGTATAAGAATAATCTTCAGCCTGGTAATTCTTACAGGCTGTTCAGTAAGACCCCCTAAACTAAATGATAAATACATTGAGGGTCAGGACATTATTGCCGACAGCGGAATGGTTGTCTCCGCACACCCGCAGAGCTCCGCGATCGGAGTAAGTATCCTTAAAAAAGGAGGAAATGCCGTCGATGCTGCAGTGGCAACCGAGTTCGCTCTGGCTGTCTGCTACCCGGAAGCAGGAAATCTTGGAGGAGGCGGGTTTATGCTTATCAGAACCAAGGATGGCAGAACCGAGGTTATCGACTACAGGGAAAAGGCTCCTGGCAAGGCATCACGGGATATGTATCTTGATAAATCGGGAAATGTGGTAGCAGGGTTGAGCACTGACACTCATCTTTCCAGCGGTGTTCCGGGAACTGTTGACGGAATGCTAATGGCTCATTCAAAATATGGAAAACTTCCCTTTAAAGATGTGATTCAACCGGCAATCGATCTTGCTGAAAATGGATTTCCTGTGACACATCGCCAGGCAGCAGTACTCAATTCCAACAGACAAACCTTTATTGACAGGAACTCATGCCAGGATAGCCTTTGTAAAGGATTCATTATGGAAGGAGGGAGATACGCTGATTCAGCGCGATCTGGCCGAAACTCTTAGGAGAATAAGAGATAATGGCCGTGATGGATTTTATTCCGGAAGAACGGCACAACTCCTTATCAATGAGATGAAAAGAGGTAACGGGATCATATCCCTACAGGATCTGACAGAATACAGATCGGTCTCCAGGATACCGCTTACTGCTGATTATAAAGGTTATAAAATCATTACTGTTCCTCCACCTTCGGCAGGGGGGATAATTCTGATCCAGCTTTTAAAGATGATAGATCCATACCCGTTCAGGGAATGGGGATTTAATTCTTCCCGTACAGTTCATCTGATCACAGAGGCAGAGAGAAGGGCATTTGCTGACCGATCTGAATTTCCGGGTGATCCTGATTTTGTAAAAATACCTGTAGATCAGTTAGTCAGCAAAAAATATCTTTCAGAAAGGATGAGCACATTTAATGAAAACAGAGCATCAATTTCCCGGGATATTAAACCCGGCTCTCCGGAAGGATATAAGAGTGAGGAAACAACCCATTATTCTGTTGTTGATGCCTTCGGGAACGCTGTTTCAACTACAACAACTTTAAACAATACATTCGGAAACAGCATTGTGGTCGACAGCGCCGGATTTTTACTTAATGATGAGATGGATGATTTTTCTGTCAAGCCGGGTTTCCCGAATATGTATGGACTTGTTGGAGGTGAAGCTAATTCAGTTCAGCAGGGAAAAAGAATGCTAAGCTCGATGACACCCACGATTGTTGAAAAAGATGGGAAACTGCTTCTCGTTCTGGGATCTCCCGGTGGATCAACAATCCCTACAACAGTATTCCAGGTAATTATAAATGTACTCGATTTTGGGATGAATATAGGTCAGGCAGTTGATGCACGACGATTTCATCATCAATGGTTACCCGACTATATCATATATGAAAAAGATGCCATAGACAGTCTTTCATTGCAGAAACTGAGAAATATGGGTCACATATTAAAGGAACGTCCGTCTATAGGAAGCATAAATGCTATCATGATACTGCCGGACGGGAAAAAAGCCGGCGGTGCCGACAAAAGAGGAAATAATTCATCCTGCGGGTACTAACTTCTTTGCGGTTCAATATTTTTTGCTAAATTGCCTCAGATTTATTTTCTTTAAAAAAAATAAATTAATACTTTTAACGGTTGAAATTCATTTTTCCGGGAATAAAGGGTTGTAGTTATTGTATTTGAATACATTCAGATATATTCAGTTATGAAAAAAACTCTGCTTATTGTAGTTATCATTCTGGCAATAATTATTGCCCTGCCTGTAATTAATCTTATCCGATGGAGCGCTGAATCAAAGAAACCAATGGATATTATAATAGTCGACAAAACCGTGCCCACCCTGGAACGCGATCATCACAAGTCATTTAACTGGATATTAACTAATAACCGATTTGTGAAGAAAGAAGGTAATAACAGTTACTCATACACAAAAGATTATTACGGATTCTTCCCTCAACGTCCGCTTCGCGACAAAAAATGGGAGAGGAATGATTACCGGCTTACTGATCTGATTGGCCTTGCAGAGAAAAATGATGCCTTATATTTTACAGATACTTACGGTGTTTTTTTCAATGACTGGTTCCGGGGCATAAACAAAAGCAGAAAATCAAGAAAAATCTATGGCGGGCTAAATAATAATGACTTCCTGCTTCTTAAAGAGATGAAGGACAGGAATAAGCTCATTATAATGGAATATAACTCCTTCGAATACCCAACTGCTGATTTTGAGTCTGTCAGGACTCAGGAAAAGCTTGGGATCAGCTTCACAGGATGGACCGGAAAATATTTCACCACTCTCGATACAACCGCAAATGATTTCCCTGTCTGGATGACTGCCATGTACCGTAAAGAATACAGAAAACCGTGGACTTTTACAAAACCGGGTATTGTCATTCTCAAGGAAAAAGATATTGTCATTCTCGAAGAAGGGAAACAACTTAAAAATCCATTGCCACAGATAATCACCGACGAAGCTTCTATGCAGAAATACGGGGTCATTTCACCTGTAGCGTTTGACCAGTGGTTTGACATTATCGAGCCTCTTCAGAATAAGGTGATTTCAAAATTTAAGCTTGATACCACACCTGCGGGTGATTCTCTTCTTATCAGCAATTCCCTTATGAACGAATTCCCGGCTGTAGTCCAGGATCCGGTTGCAATGAGATGCTTTTATTTCTCGGGTGATTTTGCAACTAATGATCTCCCGTTCTGGATCTCCAGAATAAGAGGTGTTGAGAAACTGAAAGGAATTTTCTTTTCCGATAAGCCTGATGATACACGAAGATTCTTCTGGTTGTATTACAAACCGCTTATCAATGGGATCTTCAGCGATTATTATGCATCATTGAATAAAAAATAATTAACCTAACCCTAATCTTGAAAAGTACAGGCACATTTCAGCCTGTATTTTTTTTTGTGGCTCATTAGTTATCTTTGCACAATGAATATCTCAGTCATCCAACCCGACACAGCCTGGGAAGATAAATCCCTTAATTTCCGGAATCTTTCCGGAATAATGGCTCCGCTGTTTAATAAAACCGATATCGTAATACTTCCTGAAATGTTCAATACCGGTTTTTCGATGAACCCCGGGAAATTAGGCGAATCGCAGTATGGAGAGACAAGAGAATGGATGATTAATATTGCCCGGAAGGGTAACTTCGGATTGTGCGGAAGCTATATAGTGAAAGAGAATGCAATCTACCTTAACAGGTGGTTATTTGTATCTCCTGAAAACGAAGTATGGCATTATGATAAACGTCATCTGTTCAGCATGGGAGGGGAGGACAGGCTTTTTACTGCCGGGAAATCACGGTTAGTCTTTGAATTCAGGGGAGTCAAGATCGCACCTTATATATGTTATGATTTGCGCTTTCCGGTCTGGAGCAGAAACAGTGAAGGTGCTGATCTTATGATTTACTCTGCCAACTGGCCCGTATCAAGGGAAAATGTCTGGAACATACTCATGAAAGCGAGAGCAATTGAAAATCAATGCTATGTTGCCGGATCAAACAGGATCGGAACAGATGGTGCGGGAATTGAGCATTGTGGTGATTCAATGATAGTAAGCCCAAAGGGCGAAATACTTTCTTCTGCAGGAAAAGATATGGAATGTATCGTTTCAGCTGAAATATCCCTGACTGATCTGTCCGGATTCAGAAAGAAATTCCCCGTTCTGAATGATGCGGATGATTTCACCCTGAAGTAAACCTGTAATAACATTCTGACTTGTACAGTCATAATCTTACTAATTCACACAGCATATCAGGCTCACCTCGTAGGGCAGCGTTACCTGTTGCTCAACCGGGTCGATCTCAAGCCATTTAAACCTGAAGTGATTTCCTTTATGCACATTAAGTTCCTTTGAACAGAAAATACAGCCATTTGTACTGCCAAAGTATCTTTGACCCTCTCTTACGGCATCCTCACCGGAGCTGAATTCACCCAGGTAGATCCTCTTGTCATTGTCGGGCAGGAACGGACAATCTTCTTTATGGACCGCATGATCCTCATTATTCCCGGGCCTCTTGGCCACCCAGTATTTGTAAATCATTTCTTATTGATTTTAATTTAAAACTGACTATCAGATATGTAACTAGACTCATTTTTGGTAGACATCAGATTAAATCCTTTTAATCAAATTACAGAGTTATATCGGGTTTATGCGTAAATTGTTACCTGTTATCATGACAAAAATGCGAAATGATGCAAAGGCATGTGGGCATCAAGACGGATAAAACGACATTGGAATTAATCTTTTTTTCCGGGAAGAAACCTGTGTTAATAATGTTCATAATTAATTCTCTTCTACTACTTTATAAGATTTTAAATTGAAGTCTGGTTTGTAACAGTTACAAATTCTCAGGTAACAATTTCTTACATATCCCGATAAAGCACCAGAATTTAATTTAAATCTTAAACCATACAATCATGAAAAAAGCAGACAAATCAGCAAAAACGGTCAGAAATTTTGATCAGTTAATTTCTAAATTCTCGGAAAAGGAGATATATAAACACAAGAGCAATGAGCTTGTATAGCGGCGGTGAAGGGAATGGTAATGAGCCAATAATTATTATTCCAAAACCGCCACAGTAATAATTGACATTATTTAAAGAGTAAAAGAGCATTATATACAAGGTAGATGCTCTTTTATTTTTTTAATGTATTTTATTTTTCTGAAATTGTTCCTTAATTGTACACTCAATTAGTATAATTAATGAAAAGGATTAATTATTATAGTATCTATTTATGCTTACTGTGTTATTCAGGGTAAGACATCTGGACAGGATGCTAATGTCTATAAACTTTTTTTGAAATATTCTGATTTATATAATTCGGGCGATTTTATTAAAGCGGAAGAAACCTTATTCTCAATATTAGATTCAATAAATAATCCATCTGAAGAATATATAATTGCAGCTTATAATAATCTTGGTAATGTTAATAATCGTCTTGGAAATTTTAGAGAAGCACTGGAATATTATAACCTATCTGAGACATATATAATCGATAAAGAGCATAGTATTCAAAAGAGTTGGCTGATCTCTTTACATAAATAAAGCAATAATTTTGGGATAATTAAAAATCTTATCCTTCTGCTATTGATTATTTTGATAAAGGGAATTCGTATTTATCTTAATCTTGAATGTAAATGAACAAAAGGTATATTCAAGTTTAGCCTCAGCTTATCTTAATTTAGGGATTACGTACCTTGAAATTGAGGATTTTAAATCAGCTTTTAATTATTTTTACAAAAGTGCAAATATCAAATTAAAGCATAAGTTGCCTGGATTAGCACTTGTAAACCTTAACATAGCTAAAACTCTTGCAGAAACTGGTAAATTAAAAGATGCTGAAAGGTTTTATTTAAAAAGTATATCAGGATTCAAAAAAGAAAATGGCGAAAATTATTACAGTTTAGCAGAAGTGTACTTTGATTATGGTTTATTCCTTCATATCAGAGGGAAAAACATTTGAAGCGCTTGAAATTCACAAGAAAGCTTTATCAATATGCTTGAAAAACTATGGCGAAAAACATACTCTTGTTTCGTTATCATATAAGCATATTGGCGATGATTACCTTCTTCAAAATAAATTAGATTCTGCCCTTTACTATTACCAGGCATCACTGATTGCAGTTGTGAATGGTTTTAACAATCGTGATATATACTCAAACCCTTCAATCGACTCCTCGCTTTTTGATATCCGCTTGCTCGATAACCTGAAAAGCAAAGCCACTGCACTTGAGCTTTTTGCCGGCGAGCAGAAGGATTCTGCAATTAATGCCAAAGCAATGGGCAAAGGTCTTGAGACCATTGAACTGGCACTTCAGCTGATTGACAAGATCAGAAATAATTACATGACGGAAGAGAGTCGTATATATCTTGCTGAAAATGAAAAAGAAACATATCTCAGCGCGACTCATCTGGCATATAGTATTTATTCCGCAACCAGGGAAGATTCGATGGGGATCAGGATGTATTCCATTGCCCGGAAGGCAAAAGCTGCCATTCTCCGCAATGAAATCACCGGAAATGAGCTGCTTTATTCGCCTGGTATCCCTGATTCCCTCCGGGAAAAACAAAACCAGCTCACCGGAAACATCGCGGCATATAACAACCTGATACAAGATGAGACCAGGAAGGCACTTCCTGACAGCAATAAAATTGCTCTGTGGAAGGATGATCTTTTTGATATGAACCGTGAAAAGGAAAAGGTGACCGGTGAAATGGAAACGGTTTTCCCGCAATATCATGATCTCCTCAGGAAAACAGAGCCATTGACCCTGCACCTTATTCAAAAACAGTTGAAAAGCGATGAAGAAATTATCGATTATCTCCTCTCAAATAAATATTCAGAGGGAAAAAGAAGACTGTATGTTTTTTTGATTTCCCGGGATCACCTTGACTTCCGCGAACTATGGCTCGATTCTCTTTTTGTTAAAAATGCAGAGCTTATCCGTAGTACTGTAAATCCGTCTGTTACTGCAAGCCGTGGCAATGATATCTACACACAGCTATACTGGTGCTCTGAATTACATGTACAATAACCTTATTAAACCTGTTGAAGGACTTTTCAAGGGGAAAAATCTCATCATAATACCCGATGAAGAGATCGGCTGGCTTCCGTTCGATGCCTTTCTTAAGACCAAGCCTCGTCCGGATCAAAAGGATTATGAGGGGCTCAGCTATCTGATCAATGATTATACCTTTTCCTACGCTTATTCTTCATCGCTGATCTCAGGTAAGTCCGGCAATACCAAAAGAAGAATGAAGGTACTTGCATTCTCTCCGGAATACCAGGGAACATCCCCGACAGGAAGAACATATTCACAACTTCAGGGAGCAGGCGATGAGATCGGCTCGATCCATAAGTGGTTCCGTGGCGATTCATATAGTGGTGAACTGGCCACCAAGGCCAATTTTCTGTCTGCCTTGCTCAATCCCGCAATATTTCATCTGGCAATGCATTCCATGAGCGATAGTGTAAACTCACAATACTCTTATCTGATATTTGATTCTCATAACGTTTCCCTGAATAATGCCAGGCTGTACAATTATGAAATCAGCCTGACCAGGATCAATTCGCCGATGGTTGTTCTCAGCGCTTGTAATTCAGGGACAGGTACATTGTATTATGGCGAAGGGTTAATGAGTCTTGCCCGCAGCTTCACTCTTGCCGGTGCTTCATCTGTGATCAAAACTGCATGGGAAATAAATGATGAGTCGAGTGCGGAAATAATGACGAATTTTTACCGGTATCTTTCAATGGGCAAAATGAAAAATGAAGCTATGCGGCTTTCAAAGCTCCGGTACCTGGAGAATTCACCCCCTGCATTTAAAAATCCGTATTACTGGGCCGCTTATGAAGTACTCGGTGACAATGCGCCGGTAACGCAAGACAATAAACGTTATTTAATTTATGCAGTCTTTGTTATACTTATTGCAGGAGTGGCAATATACTATCTGAGACGTCGCAGGATCTCCTCTGACCGTTCACGGTAGAAGCCGTCTGAACCGGCAAGTAGAGTAAAGCACTCAACAGCTTTTTCCTTATTGGATGATTTAAGGTATGCAAGGCCAAGATACCATCTTGCTTCTTTTCCATACTCACCGGAATTATTTGCTGCGGCCGAAAGCAGATTGATGGCTCCGTCATAGTTTTTAAGCGCAAGCTGTGATAGTCCCAGGAAAAATTTTGATGAGACAATGGAAGGATCTTTCTCCAGTACACTCGAAAATCCGACTGCTGCTTTCTGGTAATCACCCGATTTGTAGCTTTCAATTGCCAGAGAATAGATATTTGATTCATCATTATTTATGCTCCTGGTCACGGTAGACATTGCAGCAAACGGCTCGTAGTATGAGTTAAAAAGTTTTTCAGGATCTGAAGAGGGAAGGAGAGTTCTTAAGAGCAGGAAAGCTCCGATAATTGCTGCAGCTGAGAGCGAGGCATACCGTACGAAGAGATTACGCCGGGAATTAATATGTATCACGTCGTGAGGGATCTCCACCGGTTCATTTTCGGCCGAACTGATTGCACTTATTATAAAATCTTCTATTTCTTCTGATTTTTCATCCTTTGAAAAGGAATTCTGTTTTTTCTCGTGCCATTCCCTGACCCAATCTGCAGTTATATCGTTCAGCTTGTTATTTTCGATCTCCTGTTTTATCTCTTTTATCTCCTCATTCAAACGAGCATCTGATCCCTCTTCAGCGAATATTTCCTTTATATATTTTTCGTTTTCCTTATGTCCGGTTTTGTTCTTATTATAATCGGTGATCATCTCTTTAACAGACTTCCGGGCATTTAACAGATCCGGGTCGTTCTTCACATCCTCGATATCCATGCGGCCCTTCATATAATCGCCAATGGTTTCAAAGAGAGCATCATCGTTGCTGTCAGCCATAAGGTCACTCTCAAAACCGCTCCTGGTTCCATTGTGACCCTGAATAATATGTCTGTTTCTCCTTGTCATCATTTACCAGACTCTCTTTTTTCCTCTTTGGTTGCAGGACTCACTCGTTTTTCTTTTATCCTTTTTGTTTATTGTGAGGTGTTCTGCATTCTAATATTCTTTTGTTCTTTTGTTCTTTTGTTCTTTTGTTCTTTTGTTCTTTTGTTCTTCTGTTCTTCTGTTCTTCTGTTCTTCTGTTCTTTTGTTCTTTTGTTCTTTTGTTCTTTTGTTCTTTTGTTCTTTTGTTCTTTTGTTCTTTTGTTCTTCTGTTCTTTTGTTCTTCTGTTCTTTTGTTCTTCTGTTCTTTTGTTCTTTTGTTCTTCTGTTCTTACTTCCTGATCTCTTCGTCTCTTCGTCCCTTCGTCACCCGGCTAGCGGACCACCTCCCTCACCGCATCCTCTGTACTTTTGATCCGGATATATTCGGGATGTTTCTTCACTTTTTCCGTTAGTTCACTCTGGGCCTCACTTTTTTTCTTCCTGACATATCCATATGTATATCCGAGCTTATCAGCGATCTTCTGAGGTGATAATTCCTTCCAGTAGAGGGTCAGGATTTTTCTGCTGATGGGGTCGAGTGTTTTGAAGACCTCCTGGAAGATCTTTTCATACATCTGGTGATCAGGCAGCTCAGTAAAATCCCTGTCGTCCTCCCTTTCGGGATTCCGGGTAAGGTAATTTGCTGCGGATTGCCGTTTTTCGAGAAGTGTTTTCCACAGGTGCTCACAAACGCAATACAGGAAGGTCTTGAACTTACATGTAAGCGCAAATTGCTTATTATCGAGTTTTTCGAGCATTATTATTAATCCGTCCTGGAAGATGTCGCGTGCGTCGTCGGTTGAGCCGCCTGTCTGATGGACCATCATCCTTATCATAGGCATATATTCATCGGACAAGTAATGAACAACATAACTCTGACGGTTTCTCAGGCATTCGATGATCTCATTATCAGTGTACTTTTTCACAGTAGTTGATAATTTTCGCAGGCTCTTTCTTTAATAAATTCAAATATACTATTTTTTCAATTAACAACTGTTTAATAAAAACCAACTTTCGATAAGCACTTATTCGGTGTTCGGTGTTCGTTATTCGTTATTCGGTATTCATTATTCGGTATTCGTTATTCGTTATTCGGATTCATTATTCGTTATTCGTTATTCATTATTCGTTATTCATTATTCGTTATTCGTTATTCATTATTCGTTATTCGTTATTCGTTATTCGTTATTCGTTATTCGTTATTCGTTATTCGTTATTCGTTATTCGTTATTCGTTATTCGTTATTCGTTATTCGTTATTCGTTATTCTATACGCTCTATTCTATACGCTCTCCGCTCATATCTCATATCTCATATCTCACATCTCCACACCCGGGTAACAATTTCCCCCCTATCCCGATTAACCTGTAGTTTTAATCCTTACTATGTCTTTAGATTATTGTAAGGAGTTAATAATGTGTGCTTTGCTGATTCTTATTAAGAAGAACCGACAGGGTGGTTCCTTATTTTATGGATATTGTGAAAGAAAAAAAGATAAATAAAAATAAGATAATTATGAGACCAGAGTCTTCTCCCGACTATCCTGACTGCCGCTCCGAAAAAGAGGAGGATGAGCAGATAAATTATTCCGCCGGATGCTTATCCCGGGCTATTGAGAATGCCGGTGGTGTGCCCTATCAGCTGGTCTTTGGCACAGCTATTGGGGAAGGGTCCTTTCAGAACCTTGGATATGGCATCAGAGATCTTTTTGGTGTCAATCCGGAAGAGCTCACCGAGCAGCGGTTTCAGAGCATGATTGAAGAAGTAGTTCCTCTTAATGTGGATGTTCCCCATGACCGGGTTGAAGCGCGTGAAAAAATTATCAAAAGGGAGATTAAGAGATACCAGGCGGAGATCAAGATCACGACTGCAGGGGGGGAGGTAAAATGGATCAAAGACAGTTCGGTTCCTCTCATTGATGATAAGAGCGGCAGGGCAACCGGTCTGATCGGGATTTTCTTTGATATCACCTCTCAGAAAATGATCAGTCAGCAGTTCGAAAAAGTCAGTGAGAGGGCCTCGGAAAGCGACCGATTAAAAACAGCGTTTCTGAATAATCTGTCGCACGAGATAAGGACGCCGCTTAACGCGATTGTCGGATTCACAACACTCCTGGGCGAACCCGGACATATTATGGAGGACCGCTTTGAGTTTATGGATATTATTACTCACAGCTCTGATCATCTACTGGAGATCATGGACGATGTTGTTGAGATATCCAAGATTGAAGCAAAGGTTGTGAGGCTGATCCTGAAGGATACGGAACTGAATGCCATGATGCAGAGGGTATACGACAGGTTCAGGCCCGCTGCGGAGGAAAAGAATCTCATTTTAAAGTATGATGTGCCGGTCCATGACAAAGAGATTATTATCAATACAGATGGTTACAAGCTGTTCCAGTCGATTACAAATCTTGTGAGCAATGCGGTTAAATTCACCATGGAGGGGAAGGTCGAGTTTGGCTATGCATTAAAGGATGGCAAGATTGAATACTATATTTTTGATACCGGCATCGGCATCGGGGAGGTGCATCAGCCTAATATCTTCAAACCATTTTACCAGGCGGAGAGCACCAGTACGCAAAGGTATGAAGGTACAGGTCTGGGATTATCTATTGCAAAGGCTTATATCGAGTTGCTGGGAGGCGAGATATGGTTTACCACCGAACCAGGAAAAGGGTCGGTATTTAGTTTTAATATACCGGATACGAGAGTGAAAAATAATTAGACTCAAATTTTGAAGAAGATGACATAATGAATAGTGAAAGATTTGGTCCAAATTATACAATAGCTGTATCCGCTTGTAATTAATAACTTAAATAGATATGAAATCACTTATAAAAATATTTAAGACATTAGCCTTATTGGTAATTTTAGGGCTAATTTCATTCCCTTGTTATCCCCAAAAAGGGAATTTTAAACAGGCCGAATTACTAGGCAAAACCTGGCAGTTACAGGGTGTAAGCGGTCTTAATGAAGAATATATTTATGAAAATGATATATTTTCCTTTTCAATAGATGGTAAAAATATTGGCAATATGGAATATTACCTTTCTGATTCAATTGTAAAAATTTTCGATTCAACCAAAGTTGGAAATATCAAGGAAGGCAATTATATTATTCAAAAACCAATCCGGGCAAAAGGAGCTACTAAGCCACCATTGAGAGTTTCGGTTGTTGAGATAGTTGAATTAGGTCCGGACAAGCTAGTAATTCGAGATGCTAAAAACTCAAATTTAGTTGAATTCAAAGCAAGGTAGCTACCGAAAGCATTTGGCAGTCAGATCGCAAGGTCAAATATTAAAATGATTAGTCTGGATTTTGGTGTGGGCAGGCTTATTTTTACGCGATGAAAAGTTACGCTCACTCATTCCCATTAGAAAACATGATGAACCTATTGTCAAAGGCAAGTGAGACAAAGCCAATAAATATATATTTTTAATAAATAAAAGACTGCGCGTCCAGTTATCAGGACCTGGTACCGTAAGACAACTTCATCGCGATACGATAAAGTTGTGCTTTCATTCAGAACCGGCATAAATCCACAAAAAGTTAATTCCCCCCAAAAAAAACTAACAGTCAGATTATCAATTGGAATAATTTTTGCTGTTATTGAATTAACAAGACCTAAACTAAAAACCATGAAGAAATACGCCCGGTTACTTGCACTTCTTTTTTTGCAGATATTATTATGTACCTGCACAAAAAGTGATAAAATTCGTCCTTTGAGCTATAATTATGAGCAATTTGCCTCTGACTTAAATGAATCAGTCAGTTATGTTCAATTTGTTGATAGTAATAATGGTTACGCAGCTAATTATTTGGGTAAAGTCTTTAAAACAACAGATAATGGCAGAAATTGGCAATCAAAAAGCCTGACAGACTTACTTCTGAAATCAATTTATTTCGTTGATAAAAATATTGGTTATGTTGTTGGTGGCCAATCATCTTGTACCGGGTCAGGCTGCATTGTTCCGGGAAGTATAGTATTTAAAACAACGGATGGTGGAACATCGTGGAACAAGCAAACTGTACCCTACGAATGGTCGGAACTTAATTCTGTTTTCTTCATAAATGAGAATATTGGATTTGCTGTGGGCCTGGGGCTTCAATTAAAAACAACAAGCGGAGGAATTACATGGGATAAATTTGAATTTAATGTTAATTGTCTGATGACTAAAATCCTGTTTATTAATTCTCAAACTGGTTTTGCGGCAGGATTGTCCGGAAATATTTTTAAGACGAATGATCAGGGAAATAGCTGGTCAAAATCCAATAATAATTCAGATGGACATATTTACGATTTTTGCTTCGCGAATGGAAGCATTGGGTATGCTGCCGGGCAAAAGGAAATAGTAAAAACAGTAGATGGAGGTAACACATGGAATGTTTTGACAAACTCGCCAACAGAAATATATTTTATACATTTTGCTGATATACTCAATGGTATTGCAATCGGAAAAGGTCACTATACAGGAGGCGATTGGGGCACCTGGACCTCAGCAATATATAGTACTTCTGATGGTGGGCTGACCTGGAAAATGGAGGATGATATTAATTTTAGCTCAATTGCCTCCTTTCCTTCGGATAAGTCAGGATATTCCCTGGGTATGAATTCGATATATAAGATTACGCTGGAATAAAATCAGATCAACCTGCAACAACTTTTGTGATTCTTTTTACAGTATTTATTCATTCTTACAAAGCTTTACGCATAAATCCTGTAAAAGTACTTAGGCAAGTATTCTTAAGGAGAGCAGGATAGTTTTTAATACAAAAGGAAATAGGTATCAACCGGTTACAAAATTCAATTTTGAGAAAAGCACATCAAGATCAATACTATTTATCACTAATTATCAACAATGTACAACTTTAGAACGTGCGCAGGCAAACCGGAAAAGGTGCGAACCTCGCCCTTTTTGGTGGCGCCATTATGGCCTTGTGTAGCGGGCGGACAAAAAGGGGGAGGTTGTCTTTTCCGGTCTCCTTTTCTTTGGTTCATTTCTTTTGGAGGAGCAAAAAAACTAATCAGGACTTCAGTTTCAACAATATCGTTGTGTATAATTTTAAACTTTCCTGCCCATTCACAAAACAATCAAATATATTCATTTGGGTATGAACCTGAAAAAATTTACCTGCAACTTGGACGGCAAGGTTTATACAACCGATAAAACCATATGGTTTAAATCTATTGTTACCAGTGCCAGCGACCATAGTCTCACTAAATTAAGCGGAGTATTGTATGTTGAGTTGATAGGTCCGTGATGAGAAGATAATTGAAAAGAAGTTAATAAAACTGGAGAATGGTATCGGAGACGGATTTTTTGATCTGAATCAAAGTTATTCTGAGGGCCTCTATCTGATCAGAGCTTACACCGAATGGAATAAAAATTTCGGTGCAGATTTCTTTTTTAAAGAATACATTCAGGTTTTCGCTCCTTCAGCTAAAGTGAAAGCAGACCCAATCAGCAACATTAAAATTGTGGAAAAACAGAATAATGAAAGACAGCTTATTGCATACTTTGACCCTTTGGCAATTGACAGCCTTCACAAAAAAGAGCTAACAGTTTTCATCTAACGCTTGACGATAAGAAAGACAGTCTTTCTATCAGGCCAAGCGATGATAATAAGTACATGATCGAATATCCTATCCCGGAAAGAGGTCAGTTTGTAATGTTGCGGATGCAGACTAAAAAGCTTTTCACTTATACAAAAACTATAGCATTGAATGAGGATCGTCTTGATCTTGCAATTTTTCCCGGAAAGCGGAGAATTGGTTAACGGATTACCTAGTAAGGTCGGCTTTAAGGCTATAGATTATAATGGTAAAGGTAAAAGTGTCGAAGGAGATATAATAAACGGCAACGGGGAAGTCGTCGCATTATTTAAAAGCAACCAGGCAGGAATGGGGAATGTTTTTACTGACCGGTGTGGATAAAAATACCACTTATAGTGCCAGATTAAATTCACAATCAGATGAAAAGATTGCATATATCTATCCGCTTGCCAGAGGTTGCCTCCTCAGGGAAATATATTGTCGGTTGTTAAGAAACCGAATGAAATAATCTTTACTGCTTCTTCAAACTATTTAAAAAATGACAGTATTTATATCATGGCTTCCTGCAGGGGACTGGTTTACTATGACATTAAAGGAAAATTGCAGGACGGTAGTACTGCGGTTTTCTTTACCGTGCTGACAGCCTGCCTGAAGGCATCATTGCTTTTACAATGATGGATAACCTGAGACAACCTGTAGCTGAAAGGCTTTATTTTAATGAAAAACCGGAAAGCAGAATAAATATTACTATTTCTCCTGAAAAGGAATTATACACTCAGCGGGAATTGACAAGACTTAATATTAAGACTTCAAATAATAATGGACAACCCCTAAAAGCCAATTTATCATTACTTGTACTGAACAAAGAGGAAATGGGACAAATCCAGAGTACCCGTCAGAATATATTATCATATTTTTTGCTTAGTTCTGATTTGAAAGGTGAGATAGAGAACCCCGGATATTATTTCAATGGTAATAGTAACAACTACAACGATCTGGATGCCTTATTGCTTACTCAGGGCTGGCGAAAGTACTTATATACACAACCTGTAGAAGAGATCCGATTTCAACCCGAGACAAAGCTTACTGTATCAGGAACTGTAGGAGGAATATTTTTTCAGAAGAAGAAGATTGCAGAATTAAATCTGATGACATTTGGGAACCACAAATCGGTTCGAACTCAAAAAACTGATAGCTCAGGCAGATTTAATTTCAATATAAATGACGAATATGGACAGAACCTTAATATTTTGATTCAGAGTGCAAATAATGCTGGAAAAAACAAGAATTATAGCATCGTGTTGGATAAAAAAGAATCACCAAAAGTTGTTTTTAATCATATAATTTCAATCGGGAAAGTTGACAGTGTTGTACATACGCTTGTTGAAAAAAATATCGACCGGAAGAAAGTGGAAGATACATATCGCTTATCAAGTGGTATTCTTTTGGGTGAAGTTAAAGTTGAAGCATACAAAATGACTCCAAACAGAAAAAAGGTTATGTTGGAAATTGGCAAACCAGATAAAGTAATTAGTGGGGAAGAAATACAAAAAAAAGAAGAAAAGTGGTCGTTTGGATTGTATAGTGTTATTCAGTCTAAATTTCCGGATATTATTATAAATAGATTTCTGGGATATCCTGGTTATCTGCCTGGTTTTCTGATGGCTCAGGTCAGGGCGTCACATGAGACCGTTGTGGTGGTTGACGGTATTACTGTCAATCTGTTTGATTATCCCTTGATTCCTAATATTCCACCCAGTGAAGTCAGCAGTTTTGAAATCATTAAAAATGCTAAAAATTTTGCAACACTCTATCAGGAATTTAATCCTGAAGTCTCTCCGTTAGGTGTACCAAGTCAAGGTGATGTTATTGCAATATATACATATGGAGGCAGTGGAATTTTTGGAGTTTCCAAACCAGAAGGCATTATTAAGGCTGCCGTTCCGGTTTTTTCAGCGCCTCGTGAATTCTATGCCCCAAAGTACGAAAACCTTCAAGCCGGTGACTGGTATAAACCAGATCTGCGTGCACTTATCCATTGGGAACCTAAAGTCACAGCTGATAGCTTAGGCAACGCTTCCGCAACTTTTTACAACGCTGATACACCTGGTGAGATGGAGGTGGTTGTCGAAGCTATTTCGCAGGATGGTAAAATTGGTTATCAGGAATTAATTTATAATGTTAGAAAAAGAAATTTTTAAAATATGGAAAATATTTTGAAGAAGCTGACCAAAAATAAATTGTTAATCTTCTTACTGATTTTTGCTGTTGCTACAGTTTTCTACCTGTTCAAAATTGGCTTCAGTGATTTGTGGAGTGATGAGATATATACTAAATCAATGGTGGGTGGTTCCTTATCGGACTTTTTCGCTAAGTTCAAAAACGATTTACATCCCCCTTTATATTATCTGGAATTAAGATTGTTCACTGGTTTGTTCGGGTTAAACGCTATATCGTTACGGTTATTTTCAGTTCTGGGGGTATTATCAACAATATTACTGGGGTATTTTGCCGGTCAACGTGTTTTTGGCAAACAAGGTGCACTATATTTTTGTCTGATGCTGATTTCAGTTCCAATGCTGGCAGCTTATTCACACCAGGCCAGAATGTACACCTGGGCAGCATTTTCAGTAACAGGAGTATTTATTTATTCTTACTTATTCATGAAAACGGGGAAAAACCGTGATTTGGTCCTACTTTTTGTTTTCACTGTGTTAGCCATGTATACCCACTATTATAGCATGGCTGCAGCGTTTGTTGCAAATATGTTTGTTTTTCTTCACCTGCTTATAACTAAAAATAAGAAGTGGCTTCCTCATTTAATTTCGTTACTACTGGCAACCGTCCTGTTTCTCCCATGGCTCTTTATGTTTATTACTCAGGTTAAGAAAGTTCAACATGCTTTTTGGGCTCCTGAAGTAAGTCTCAGTGCTATTTTATCTTGTTTTACGGTTCCATTCACCGAACAGTTCTGGACAACCAACTATTCCTTTTCATTGAATATTTTGATTTATAGCCTTGTAGTTTTTACCATTGTCATAAGTTTTGCAAAATCGTTTTCTGAGCATCGGTTAGTTTTGTGGCTGTCGCTGTTTATCTTTCTGGGTACACTACTTGTTGTTACGATTATTTCATTGTATTCACAACCAATTTTATCCACCAGGTATATCATGACCATTGTTATTATGCTCGTTATCCCGCCTACTATTCTTTTTACCCGGATGAAGATAAAATGGCTGAAAATTGTTTTATTATCGGTTATCTTATTCCTGGGTATACGGATTTCTATTTCCAATTTCAATTTTTCATACGGGCCTTATAAACAAACGATCGAATATATCTCCACCACTTACCCTGAAATTAAGAAAATCTTACACATTACCGAGATAACTGCTGGCCCTATGGTAGAATACAACGGCACTTCGGGATTAAGTCATTATTGGCTTAAGGCGAAAATGTCGAACGTTGATGCCTTCCCGGAGGTACATCAATACAATCAGCCCGGCGAATTTCTACAGTCTGGAGAAGTATTTTGTGCAGTCAGATTTCACAATCTGGAATTGAATAAAGAAAATCTTGACCTTGTTTTATCAGAATCTGAACTTATAAAAACAGATACCGTAAGAGACAACAAGTTAAAGAACGGAATAATGATACAGCTCTATCTTCTGAAGTACATTGGCAGGTAAACTGATTTATATAATTCACTTTTTGCTTTCCTGCCTGCAGGCATCAGGTGCTCACATCGTCCTGGTTGTATTTATAATTAAGTGTCCATACTAATAACCCTGTTTAATCCGTTTTGAACATAAAATACTGCACTACTTTGCAATACATGAATAAACCTCTTGCGTTAACCTGCTGTTTCCTTTTGACAAATTTCTTATTGTCAGCGCAAAAACACTCAATATTTGGAACAATCCGTGATCTGGAAAATGGTGAACATCTTATCGGAGCCACAATCCTGGCTGCAGACAAAAACACAGGATCTTCCTCAAACAATTATGGATTTTATTCACTTACACTTCCTGACGGAACGTATAATATTTCATTCTCCTTTATCGGTTATAAAACAAATTCATATCACATAAATCTTTCGAGCGACACTACTATTGATGTTGGGCTTAAATCCGAAATAACCTCTCTTAATGAAGTGATTGTAGAAGCAAAAGAAAATAACATCGTTTTTAATGACCAGATGGGCAGCCATTCCTTAAATCTAAAGACAATTAAATTAGCACCGTCAGCCATCGGGGAGATTGATCTGATAAAAAACCTTCAATTGCTTCCCGGAATTCAAACCGCAAATGAAGGCACAACAAATCTATCTGTCAGAGGCGGGTCATTCGACCAAAACTTATTTTTACTCGATGATGCTCCTATCTATAATCCGTCCCATGCATTAGGATTCTTCTCAACTTTTAATCCCGATGCCATCAGCAGCGTAAAAATCTATAAGACTGCTTTTCCTGCCCAGTACGGAGGAAGATTATCATCAATAATTGATATCAGGATGAAGGAGGGGAACAATCAAAAATTAACCGGCAATGGTGGCATCGGATTAATTGCCGGCAGATTATCTCTCGAGGGCCCTCTTAAAAAAGATCAGGCTTCTTTTATAATCAGCGGAAGATACAGTTATGCAGGATTAACGGCAAATTCTTTGGGATCATTGGGACAAGTAATCGGATTACGCAGTCTGCGCGATTTTGACAATCATAATGAAATTAACTTTTATGATTTAAATGCAAAAGTCAACTACAAAATAAATAATGATCACTTCTACCTTTCTGCATACGCGGGAAGGGATCATTTCTTTTATTACTCAATTGATAAGAACAGCAGTATGGATTGGGGAAACCAGACGGCAACAGCCAGATGGAACCATATATTCAATTCCAGAATTTTTTCAAACACAATGATCGTATACAGCAAATATGATTATTCCTATATTCTCAAAGATGATGCAAGACATTTTAAATGGTCCTCTAACCTGCAGGAAGTTGATCTTAAATCAGATTTTGACTATTTCGTGAACCCTTCAAACCATTTTAAATTTGGCATTTCAATAGAAAATCATAAATACTTCCCGGGAAAAATTGCGCCGCGCGATTCTACCTCATTGACCAAACCTTTTGAACTGGATAGCCAGAAATCAGTGGAAAGCGCTCTTTACATTTCAAACGAACACAAAATCAATGACAAAATTAGTCTGAGCTATGGTTTAAGATATTCAATGTTCTTTTTGCTGGGAGAAAGCACAGTTTATTCTTATTCCTCTGAACTGGCAATTATTGATTCTACCCATTATGGAAATAATGAATTAATAAAATATTATAGCGGACTGGAACCCAGATTCGATTTAAGATATTTAATTGATAATAATAGCTCTGTAAAGATATCCTACACTTATGTCAAACAATATCAGCACTTATTAAGTAATTCTTCAGTCGGGCTTCCCACAGATGTCTGGCTTCCTGTAAATAAATATATCAAGCCGCAATATTCAAACCAGTATTCAGTCGGATACTATAAAACCTTTTCAGAGAATAAATATGAGATTTCCACTGAGTTCTATTTCAGGAGTATAGGAAATATAATAGACTATAAAGATAATGCTGACTTATTTCTAAATCCTCATGTCGAGATACAGGTTTTGAAGGGGAAAGGGCAGTCATATGGCGCTGAATTTTTTATAGAAAAGAAATATGGCAAAATTACAGGCTGGATCAGTTATACTCTCTCCAAAACCACAAAGCAGATAGATGGGATCAACAATAATAACCCTTATCCGGCATCGTACGACAAGAGACATAATCTCTCGATGGTTCTTATATATAAATTAACAAATGCCTGGGATGTAGGATCGACATTTAAATTCACATCAGGCGGATACATAACAATACCTGAAGGTTCGTTCCTGTATTATGGAGCATCTTTCAATTATTATACGAGCCGGAATGGCTATAAACTTCCTCCTTATCACAGGCTGGATATTTCTTTCACTTATAAAAATCCCCGAAAGCAGCTCAGGAACAGGAAACCGGAGTGGAATTTTGGAATATATAACCTGTACGGCCGTAAGAACATATTCTCTCTGTTTATCCGGCAGGATGATTATGCCCTCGATATATCAAGAGCTTATAAAATGTATCTGTATGGGATAACACCCTATTTATCATACAATTTCAGTTTCTAAAATGAAAAAATCATTTGCCCTGTCTCTATTGCTTGTTTTGTTTTATGGTTGTGTTGAGGATTTTGACCTCCGGCGTGATGAAATTGAGCCAAGACTGGTAGTTGAAGGTTTAATAACAAACAAACGGGGACCGTACTATATTCGTCTTACAGAAAGTCATACCGGCAGTTTCGGAATACCGGGTAATGATAATACGCCGGCACCGGTAAAGAATGCTGAGCTTATTATTTCAGATGATGTGAACCAGTCAGATACCCTGGTTCCTGTCGATTTCGATATCCATGACTATACCTGGGATTACTTTCTGGGATCATATAAAATTGTTTATGATTCAAACCATAATGTAATCGACACTATCTTTTTGACCGATCCCAATTCCTTTACTTATGACCGGGGATTTTATAAAACGCAACACCTGATTGGCATACCCGGGCGGACATATTCATTGAAGGTACTTTCAGGAGGCAAAGAATATAGCGCCAGCGCCTTCATGCCCCCGGTTCCTGATATTGATTCTATAGGTTTTGTCAGAAAGGTATTAGAAAAAGATAATGCAGAAAGCTTTGTGCCGCTCCTGTACTTTTCAGAACCTCAGGGCATTAAAAATTATTACTTAATCCAGCTTAATGATGAGGTTGGATCAAGGACATATTCAAACACGCTCTGGCAGTTTTCAATCCTTTCTGATGAATTTCTTCAGCCTTATGTTAACGGATTGAATATCAGTCAGGGTGAAACGCCGCGAAATATTGAATATCCGATTTACATGGAAGGAGATTCTGTTTATGTCGCTTTATCCTCACTTACCCAAAATGCTTATGAGTTTTACAAAATACTTATACAACAATTTAAAAACGACGGAGGAGCGTATCAACCTTCTCCCGGATCTCCTCCAACAAACATGAGTAATGGTGCACTCGGATATTTCCGGGCTTCATCCATAAGTGAAAAAAGACTAAAAATTCCCCGTCCTTTTTAAAAAACGCCTGGTTATAACTGAAAAACGAATTATAAGGTATTGAGATCATGCCTATTCATGAAATGGTGGTACACTTTTTGCAAGTAAAATATCGACCAGAACCCTGAAACAAATTACGTCACCCTCAAAGTGTAACGCAATTCCGTGACGAGACACAACTTAAATTGAAAAAGATATGTTACGACACTTAATCTTTATTGGTTTACTATTCTCGATTATTCATCCCGTAATTTATTGCCAGCAGCCCGAAGCAGTTAATTCCAGGATGTGTCTTAAATACATTTCTTTCAATAATTCATTTATTGTACCTGACGCGAATGACAAAAATTTCTTTAAAGTCTTGAGAGTAGAATGGAAGCAGGAGGGAGGACCTTATGCAGGTCATAGTCCCGATATGACAATTTTATCTTTTTTCAACAGGAAGATCGATCCGGTTTCGGGAAGCAGAATGGGAAATTTCGCCATGACCATCGGCAAAAGAAAAGCGAAGATCACCAGTGTTAAGGTTGGCGGCGACACCTTATACATATCGGTGAGAGATGACAAATTCAAATACAATACTCTCCGAGATTCCTGTAATATTAATTATAAAAATCTGAAAGACATTAATGGCAATCTCCTTAACAAACGAAGAGATCTTGAATTTCGTCAGTTCAGGGAACTTTTTGTGCAGGAATATAACAAGCCGCTGGAACTTCAGAATAATTGTTTTATAGTGCCCATGCCCCTGGAACAGAACTGTATTTCCATCTCTGATAATTCAGGAAGATTTTGGATGAATACTCCATTAAAAGCTACAGAAAAGCAACAGGATTCTCAGAACGGCCCGTAAAGTTTTTGTGCTTACATGGGAAAACCGATTCAATCTTGAGTCTTTTTCTGTTATTCTTAATGGTAATTATTCCAGCACCCTTGTTCCGAAGATATACCTTTCCTTCCACCATGGATCGCTTAACGATGTGATAGTAACCCCTTTTTTTGAAGAAGTGTGGATGAATTTATTGTCCCCCAGATAAATGCCCGAATGGGTTATGAAATGATGCGTTTCGTATGATCTTATAAAAAAGACAAGATCGCCCTTTTTGAGTTTATCCATTCCGGATATTATTTTTCCGTACCTGGCTTGTTCTTCCGCATTATGGGGCAAGGATATGCCGTGTGTCGCAAAAACAGTCACCAGTAATCCGGAGCAATCAATGCATTTCATTGTTGTACCACCGATGCAATGGCGCACTCCAATATACTTTTTTGCGGTATTGATTATTTCATCAGCGCTGGTGCTTTTGGTATTTAACTTTTTTTCAGTCCCGGTATCGATAAAATTCTTCAGTTTCTTGTTTTCACCGGTGCTCCTTGTATTCTGAAATGAGGTCTTAGTATAGAGCTGTTTGGAGCAATAAGTATTAAGTAGCTGACATACAACAACTACCAGAATAATAAATTTCCACCTTGTTTCAAGAAATGCTATCATTATCAACGGTTCTGCTATATAGCGTAGTATCAGGTGAATTATTGTCTGACATTAAAATATACACTCGACCATGACTGTGTTGTATGTTCATTAAATCTCCTCCCGCCTTTTTAGGGGCTATAAAAGACAAAACCTCAGGCTTAAAGGAAAATATTCAATTTATATACATTGTACTTTAGGTCTTAATGAATAAAATAGACGAAATTTGATTATTGTTAAACTCAAAACTTAAATCTTATGAGAATTATTAGTCTGATTTTTAGTTTATTGATGATCACATTTTTTGTAAATGCACAGGTACCCGGAAATGATGCTGTCGTAGCGGCAGTAAATATGAATGTCCTGTATCGTGGAATGGCAAATCCAATTGATATTGCTGTTCCCGGTATTACCTCTGATAAAGTAACGGCAATAATAACAAATGGAACTTTGAGTAAATCTGCTTCCGGGTTTTCAGTATCACCCGGAGAACAAGCTGAATCTATAATTACGGTATTGGTGGACAACAAAAAAGTGTCTGAAAAAATTTTCAGAATAAAAAATGTTCCTAATCCGGTAGCCGTATTTGCCGGAAAATATGAAGGTCAGATAGATAAAGACATTGCTCTAAAAACAGATATACTTAATGTTGAATTAACAGATTTTCTCTGGGATCTTAAATTTGAAATTAAGGGATTTACTTTTTTTTGTTCCCACGATAACATGGATTTTGAAGAAACATCTGATGGGAATAAATTGACTGATAAAATGAAATCATTGATATCTGAGACCAATCCAGGAAAGGTAATTGTATTTAAAGATATAAAATCAGTTGGTCCGGACGGGAAAAGCAGAGATTTGAATCAAATCGTACTTACAATTAAATGAGGTGTTACTTCGTGTTCCCCTGCCTGCACAGCTGGCTGATTTGTGGTTAATTGATTTTTTTACCACAAAGGCTCAACAAAGGTTAACACTAAGGTTCACGAAGGATTATATCATAACTCACTTTGCCATTGACTTATTCTTAACCACGGAGTTACGCGGAGTTCTTCACGGAGTAACACGGGTAACACGGAGTAACATACTGGCATGATAATTGTAGCTTATAAGCTACTGACCAACAACCTGTAACCATGAAAAAGTATCTTCTTACCGGAGCTGTGCTCATCCTGTTGTTGATTTCCTGCAAGAAAAATTTTAATAATTCAGGTGACGATTATTTCTTCAAATCTGACGCAGGGTTTGAATACAAGTATAGTGATTGTGAACTTTATGATTCGTCGACGCATATTATTTATCTGAAGACCAGTCATCCTCAAAGCTTTACTGAAAAGTCTTCGATCTTTTCAGTATTGGCTGATGGGAAGGAAATCTACCAGGGTACCTTCTGGCCGCCAACGTCTTCTTCTCTTCCGATTGGTCCTTATATTTCCTCATTTTCTTCATTCTATCCTGACTTTACCCTCAGGATTGAGCACATGACTTTTGATGATCAGCCTCCGGATCCCAGAAATGATCCAAGGATAATTTCTGCATTAACGGCTCATGGTCTCCTGCATTCCGGATTATCTGCTGCTATAAATTCTATAGATATTGCAGGAACTCAGCTGACTTTTAAATTTACTGTTACCAATGCCGATATAACGGACCTTCTCATAATTGACCTGGAAAAGACAGGTCCGAATCTCTTTCATTATTTCACTAATGGTTTAAGTATTAGAAATGTTAATCACGAGGAAGTTTTTTCCAGCCAGATTCAGCCGGAGACCCCATCACCATGGAATAGCTGGAAATCTGAATGGTTATCAGCACTAAAATCCGGTGATTCACGGCAATTTACAATAAATTATTCTATGATCTCTCCTTTAAATCCGGGACAATACACCGCCTCCTTTGAATTTCCGGGATTGAGTTTTGGAATAACTCATGATCAGTTATTTCAGAGAAATGGACGGATATGGATAGGGGACGTTTCTGTAAATAAAAATGTAACTGTTCAATGAAGCGATTCCGGTTCAACTTCTTAACCTTATAAAGAACAGAGGATTAACTCAGGCAGACTATTAGCAAAATAAAATGTATTTTTAACCTGTTATTTTGCATGTGAAATTCAAAAATAGGCTGCAATGAAAAACCCTTTCCGGGTAATTATTCCCGTCATTTGTGTTTTAGTATTATCTGGCTGTAAAAGAGATACGCCTCCAGCTGATATTAATTATGCCTCAATCAGTGATATTGATGGAAATTCTTACAAAACAATTGCCATCGGGACTCAAAACTGGATGGCAGAAAATCTGAAAGCTATTCACTACAGCAATGGAGATCCTTTATTATATGTGACTGACAACACCCAATGGTCCGGACTGACCTCAGGAGCATATTGCTGGTATGCCAATGATGAAACTCATAATAAGGGTACCTATGGAGCATTATATAATTTTTATGCAGTCACAGACTCGAGAAATATCTGCCCGGCAGGCTGGCGTGTGCCCACACAGTCAGACTGGAATACACTGGGGTCATTCCTTGGAGGTAACAGCGTGGCAGGAGGCAAGTTAAAGGAAACAGGGACTGATCACTGGTATGCTCCGAACGAATTTGCTTCTGACGGAGTAAAATTTACCTCTATACCCGGCGGGGACAGAGTTTCCAGCGGACCATATGAAATGATTGGCCAGACGGCAGAATACTGGACCTCGACTGAATTCTATTTCTATTTTATATCATTTGAGGCGGCTATCCTTGGCGCCGACCAGAGTGATAAAAAGGCCGGGTACTCAGTAAGATGCATCGAATAGGACACCCACCATCAGCAAAAATTATCAAGCTCCGTATCGGGCTAAACCCGGATTATTTAACATTTCTGTGAGATTCATATTTTTGTAATGTCAAAATAGCCAAAACTATCTTTCTGTTTAGGTGTTGTATCCTGGAAGTGGCTTTAAAATGAGAACGTTTGTTGGAATATTATCTCTGATGATCCTCATCCGGTGCAGTTCAGCCCGTCAGGAAAAACTTCTGGAATATGAAAAGGCCGCCTATGATAAAGTCAGTTTTGATAAGGCCATGATCAATGGGGAAGAGGCTTCAAAATTCTTCATAAATAACCTATTCCTCTCTTTTAATTCAGCACCCTTTGGTTATACTGATGGAAATGTCTTTGTCAGTTTTATAATTTCAAAAACTGGTCAGCTTGACAGCATTAGTGTTATAAATGAGCCAAATGCGATGTACGAAGAAATGGTAATAAACGCATTTAAAAGAAGTTCAGGATTGTGGTCTCCGACCAGATTTGATGACCTTGCCCTTGACAAAAAATATGTGGCCGGATTTAATTTCACAGTGACTAACTCGATATTTTATAAAAAAGATGAAAGCTTTCGGTATTATAAAAAAGGCAATATGGAGAAGGCTCTTAACCTTATTAATGAAGTTATCAAGATAGATCCTTACGACATTGAATTATATCTTGACAGAGCTCTGATTTACAAAAAACAAAGCAGACATGATCTGGAAATCCTTGATCTTGCAAAATGCAACGAGTTAAATAATAATCTCCTCTTTGACATCTGGTTCCAGCCTAACTAGCGAAAAATAGGTGAACAATATGATATCGATTCCTTAACTTTGGAAATTCTTTTGATTAATAAGCTGGTATCAATGAAGATATTAATTGTTGAAGACGAGCTGGAACTTTCCGAATCAATTATGACATTTCTTAAAAGTGAGGGCCATCTGTGTGAATATGCTCTTACATTCGATACCGCAACCGATAAGATCTCACTTTATGAATACGATATTATACTGGTGGATCTCAACCTGCCTGATGGCAACGGAATTCAGATCATCAGGAAATTAAAAGAATCTGATTTTAAAGGAGGCATAATCATAACCTCGGCCCGAGATACTCTTGACGACCGTATAACAGGACTTAACACCGGTGCTGATGATTACCTTATAAAACCCTTTCATCTGGCTGAGCTGAATGCCAGGATCAAATCACTGTCACGGCGTGTAATCTTCAAGGGGCGCCAGTCAATTATCATAAATGATCTCGAAATAAAAACCGACGAACACGAGGTTTATATTAAGGGGAAATTGAAGGACTTTACAAGGAAGGAGTTCGAACTGCTTCTTTTCCTGGTGACAAATAAAGACAAAGTACTTTCAAAAGAATCTATTGCTGAACACCTTTGGGGTGATTACATGGATTCTACGGATTCCTTCGACTTTGTCTATGCTCATATCAAAAACCTGCGAAGGAAGCTGGCAAAAGCAGGAGTGGGCCATTATATGAAGACCGTCTATGGAGTTGGATATAAATTTGTTGAAATTTGAAACTACTTACTAAAACCACATTATATTTTCTGACCATCGCGCTGTTTGTGCTTTTCGCAGGCGGGATAATATTCTACTTTTCTTTCAGGTTTCTGATGAATCGTGAGGTCAGAAAGGAATTGATCACTGAGATGCACCAGATAATTATGAATCCTCCTATGAGTAGTGTTTCAGAAAATGATTCCTCAGACTTATACCTGCCAGTTCATTTCAGGATAGTACCAGTCAGTTCTATTAAAAATTCAAGTTTCGTTTTCCACGACACTCTGGTTTTCGATAAGATTTCGGGTAGTTACCAGGCTTACCGTATAATAAGCTATGAGGCTCTCCTCAATAATAAACCGGTCCGTATTTCAATTTCTAAATCCCTAATGGTCTCCGACGAGCTTGTTGAATATGTTGCCCTGGTAATCCTTGGCCTTTCACTGATTCTTCTGTTTTTCATAATTGGCCTGAACAATTATTTCTTTTCACGTATATGGTCAAGCTTCTTTAAGACCATTAATGTAATCAAGGATTACAGCATTTCCGAAACCAGTAATATAGTATTTACCGAATCAGAAATAACAGAATTTAATCAGCTGAACAATGTTTTCGAAAAGATGAATGAGCGCATTAGGAAGGATTATCAGAATCTTAAGGAGTTTATAGAGAATATCTCTCATGAGATTCAAAACCCGCTGGCTATTATCAAATCGAGGATAGATTTGCTTCAACAAAGTGAAACCCTCGATAAATCACAGGCCGGCCTGATACAATCCCTTCAAACCAGCACCAGCCGGCTGTCGACTCTCAACAAATCGCTGATTTTACTTTCTAAGATTGACAATAACCAGTTTCCCGATAAAGCGGTGGTCAGTATAGCTGATAACATAAATTGCCTTCTCGATAATTTTGAGGATATTATACAGTCAAAAAACATCACACTTAAGAAGGATTACAGAGATCAGATTAACATAATGGCTGATTCGAGCCTTGTAAACATATTGCTGTTAAACCTTCTGAAAAATTCAATTTATCATAATCTTCCTTCAGGCAAAATTGAGATAGTTACTGAATCAGATACACTCATGATAAGAAACACAGGCAAGAAGCTGGATATCAATCCCGAAGACCTGTTTAAACGATTCACTAAGTCATCAAACAAACCCGAATCACTTGGATTGGGCCTGGCAATTGTAAAAAAAATATGCGACTATTATAATTTCAGTATTTCGTACACCTCTCAGGACAACAATCATATTATCAAGATTCATTTTAAATAAGCCCGATCATTTTCTTTTTTCAGTCGTTTTGGCAAAAATTCCAATTTAATTCAAAATTGGGCTAATATATTACCGGCCAAACTGAAAATTCTATGCTAGCTATCCTTGGTATTAGTCACAAATCAGCTCCTGTGAGCAGAAGAGAATTATATGCTTTTGATGACAAAGAGAAAATAACTTTTGTTGATTTTATAAGAGACAAACTCCAGATTGAAGGTATTGTAATTTTATCGACATGCAACCGTACTGAAATATATATTAGTACGCGAATGGAGAAGGAAGATGAAATCTTACGCCTTATTACAAACGAGTTAATCTCATTCAAAAAAATCCTCAGCTATAATCCTGAGGATCTTTATTTTTTTACCATGGGAAATGCGGTTGAACAGCTGTTCAAAGTATCATCGGGTATCGAATCGATGGTATTGGGTGAAGAACAGATACTCGGGCAGGTAAAAGATGCTTTTCGCTTTGCGCAGAACAATAAGTTGACCGACTGTATCATTTCAAGGTTATTTATCAAGGCAATTGAAGCAGGCAAGAGGGTGCGCACGGAAACTCACATAAGCCGCGGAGCAGCATCAATAAGCTATGCAGCTGTGGAGCTCTGCAATGAGATATTTCCCGATCTCCAGCATCGGGTTATTATGGTCATTGGCGCAGGGCAGACTGGCGATCTTATTCTGCAGAATATGCTGAAGAAAAACAATCCTGCTTTTTTTATTGCAAACAGAACCTTCTCAAAGGCTGCTGAACTTGGTGCAAAATACTCAGGAACTGCCATAGAACTATCGGCAATTGAATCAAAGATTTCTGAATGCGATCTTATTATCACTGCCACGTCATCGAAGGAACACCTTATCACCAGGGAGATGGCTGCAAGGGCAATGACAAGCAGGGAACACCGGACCCAGGTTTACATCGATCTGTCTGTTCCATCGAACATTGCCGGAAGCGTAAGCGAGATTGAAAATGTACATTATTATGGTGTTGATGATCTGAAAGCTGTGGTTACTAAAAACGTTGAACGGAGAAAATCCGCTGTAGAACATAGTATGGCAATAATATCTGAGGTTAAAAATGAATTTATGGAATGGATGGATATTCAGAGCCTTACACCGACGATTCTTTACATCAAGGAAAATTTAAAAACTATCCAGCAAACTGAGCTTGAGGGTTTTATTAAGGTAAGGAAAATCAAGGAACGGGAATTGATTGAACAATATTCAGAGCATATTTCAGAAAAATATGCCCAGATTTTTATCAAGAAACTAAAAGAAGTTACCGGAAACGGCACAAAGTCTGAGTATATAAAGGTAATAAATGACTTATTTGAACCCATCAGAAATGACTAACAAGCCGGTAAGGATTGCAACCAGGGGCAGCAAACTAGGTCTCTATCAGTCACATAAAGTAAAAGAGGAACTTGAAAGGCGCTTTCCTGATAAAGATTTTGAAATAGTTATCATTAAAACCAGAGGCGATAAGATACTCGATGTAGCACTCTCAAAAATCGGTGACATAGGCCTTTTTACCCGCGAGCTTGAAAATTCACTTCTTCGGAACGAAGCAGACCTGGCTGTTCACAGCCTGAAGGATATGCCGACTGCGTTGCCTGAAGGATTATTTATTGCCGGAGTATTGCAGCGTGGTGAAGTTCGTGATGCCCTTGTGAGCATAGCCGGAAAGAAACTTAATGAACTTGATGAAACAGATATCATTGCCACTTCAAGTCTGCGGCGAAGAGCACAGCTTCTTAGCTTTAACGGCAATCTAAGGACAATTGACATTCGCGGTAACGTTGACACTCGTATCCATAAAATGGAAGAAGGATATTGTACCGCCATGATAATGGCCGCTGCAGGATTGCAGCGGTTGGGTTTGCAGGATAAAATTTCTGAGATGCTCGATCCTGATATTATGACTCCGGCTGTAAGTCAGGGAGCAATAGCAATAGAAATAAGGAGAAATGATCCGGAATCAGAATCACTGGTATCAGAGATTAACCATATGCCCACTTTCACAGCTGTGATGGCCGAAAGGGTGTTTCTGACTGCTCTCGACGGAGGATGTCAGGTTCCAATAGGCTGCTATTCAGAATCCGACGGGAAGAAATTTAAAATGTCAGGGGTTGTCGCTGATATAAACGGTTCGGTAGTGATGAAAGAATTTGCAGAAGGGGAGATAGGAACGGCTGAGAAAACAGCTCTCGTGCTTGCAAAAAAATTTCTTGATAAGGGTGCGAAAGAGCTAATACAGAAAATCAGGTTCTTAAATAAAATATGAGACTTCAGGGGAAAATATTTATCTCAACTGTCAGTGCTGTAAAAGCTTCTGAAATAAGGAATATTTTCGAGCCGCTGGGTGCAATAATGATCGATTTTCCAATGACCAGATTTACTGAATCTGATAATACCCCTGAAATTCAGTCAGTCTTTATGCAGATTGAAAAATATCAATGGATCATCTTTACAAGTGCGAATGGCGCAAAGTATTTTCATCATTTGCTATCCGAGATGACCGGTCTGACTGCAATTCCTCAGGGAATTAAAATTGGCGTGGTCGGTCCAAAGACTGCACTTGAGCTGAAAAATTACGGCAGAGCTGCAGACTTTACAGGAAGTGGAGGTACTGCCGAAAGCCTCATAAATGAACTTATTGAGAAAAAACTGGTGCATAATTGCAATGTGTTATTACCCCTTGGCAATCTTGCTCCCGATACTGTTCAGCTTTCACTCTCTGAAATTGCGAATGCCACCAGGATCAATGTCTACAGAACTGTAAAATCTGATATTTCAGACAACAGTCCAATTGATCTGATAAAAAACAATAGTTACGATCTTGTTTTATTCACCAGCCCGTCAGGAGTTAGAAATTTCGCCGAAACACTCGGGCCCCGGCATCTGGATCCGCAGCTCAGATTTGCATGTATCGGCAAAGTTACGGAGAGTGCCGCAAAGAAATACGGATTAAATTGTACGATAACTGCTGCAGCTTCAACCTATGAAGGACTTGCTAAGGAAATTCTGAATTATTATTATAAAATTAAAAACTAAATCTATGTCATTCCCGGTTACACGTTTAAGAAGACTCAGGAGAAATCCTGTTTTGAGGAAGATGGTCACGGAAACCGCGATCTCTCTCGACGATTTTATTATGCCATTGTTTGTCTGCCCCGGCACCGGCGTTAAGAATCCTATTAACTCAATGCCCGGAAACTATCAGATGTCGGTCGATAATATTGTTGAAGAATGTAAAAAGCTTTCAGACAAAGGGATCAAGGCGTTTCTGTTTTTCGGAATACCTGAAAAGAAAGATGAAACAGGTATGGTTGCCACGAGCGATGATTCTATTGTTCAAAGGGCAATCAAAGCAATTAAAAAGGAAATAAATGACGTATTTCTGATTGCGGATATCTGCAACTGTGAATACACAACACATGGGCATTGCGGTACAATAGTGAATGGAGAGGTTGACAATGATCTGACCCTCGAAACTCTTGCCCTGCAGGCATTATCTTTTGCACGAGTTGGGGTCGATATGGTAGCTCCGAGCGACATGATGGACGGTCGTGTTGGCAGAATACGGCAAGCCCTCGATCATGATGGATTTTCTGATCTCCCCATCCTCGCTTATTCGGCAAAATATGCATCAGCTTTTTACGGACCTTTCCGCGAAGCGGCAGAAAGCGCTCCGAAGTTTGGCAACCGCGCTTCATATCAGATGAATCCGGCAAACGGCAATGAAGCTATGCGCGAAATCGCTCTCGATATTGAGGAAGGAGCAGATATCGTTATGGTAAAGCCGGCTTTAAGTTATCTCGATATTATCCGCCGGGCAAAAGACGAATTTAATATTCCTATAGCTGCCTATAATGTGAGCGGAGAATTTTCAATGGTCAAGGCTGCCGCGAAAAATGGCTGGATAGACGAGAAACGTATTGTTAATGAAATCCTTACATCGATAAAAAGAGCCGGTGCCGATATAATCCTTACATATCACGCAAGAGACATGGCAGAGTGGCTGCAAAAATAGAAAGTATTTTATTTCATCAGAAAATCATGAACCTCAGGAACAGTATAAATGAGTTCAAACGTGCAATTGAAAGCATTCCGGGGGGTGTAAACTCACCTGTAAGGGCTTTTAAAAGTGTTCATGGCGATCCGGTCTTCATAAAAAAGGCAAAAGGATCCAGGATCACCGATATTGACAACAACGAATACATAGATTTTGTCGGGTCCTGGGGACCAATGATCCTGGGTCATGCTGATGAAAGAGTGATAGCTGCTATTCAGAATGCAGCGCTCCTTGGAACCAGCTATGGTGCACCGACTATAGCTGAGACCGAATTGGCAGAGCTTATAAAAAAATTTGTACCTTCTATGGAACTTGTGCGTATGGTGAATTCCGGAACTGAAGCTACAATGAGCGCTTTGCGTCTTGCCCGTGGTTTTACAGGCAGGGATCTGGTGATTAAGTTCCAGGGTTGCTATCACGGACATGCCGACAGTTTCCTGATAAAAGCCGGATCGGGTGCGCTTACTCTGGGCTATCCTGACAGTCCGGGTGTGACACAGGGAACCGCCAGGGATACCATAATTGCCCAGTACAACGATTTGCTTTCTGTAGAAGAGATCTTTAAGCTCAAAGGTGATCAGGTAGCAGCAGTTATTGTGGAGCCTGTCCCTGCAAACATGGGAGTATTCCTTCCTGAACCCGGATTTCTCGAAGGTTTGCGTGCAATCACACTTAAATATGGTGCCATTTTAATCTTCGATGAGGTAATTTCGGGCTTTCGGCTGGCAAAAGGAGGTGCCCAGGAATACTACAATGTAATTCCGGATATAACCGCGCTTGGGAAAATAATTGGAGGTGGTCTGCCTGTGGGTGCATATGGCGGCAGGAGAGAGGTAATGAACAAACTCGCTCCTCTTGGTCCGGTTTATCAGGCAGGTACGCTTTCAGGTAATCCGCTGGCAATGAGTGCAGGACTTGCTACGCTCAGGATCATTGAGGAAACTCCAGGTTTCTACTCTGAGCTCGACCGGAAAGGAGCGATGCTGGAAAATGGGCTTAAGAAAAATCTCACTCTTTCGGGAATTCCCGGAATAGTTAACCGTATTGGTTCATTAATGACCTTATTCTTTACAGAGGAGGAGAAAGTAAATTCATATGTCAGCGCAGTAAAATCGAACACTGAAAGATATGCACGCTATTTTAAACAGGCTCTGAATAACGGTGTTTATCTGGCGCCATCTCAGTTCGAAGCTTCATTCGTTTCTCTTGCACATACCGATGATGATATTCAAATGGCTATTCAGTCAGCTTTTGAAGCAATGAAAACTCTCTAAATACTCAGCCGGAATATTGATAATTACCAGTAAAAGTCTGAAAAGAAGATGCAGGAACATAATATGCAGGATTCTATATTTCTAAATACAATTAAAGGCAACAAAACTTCACGCCCTCCCGTATGGTTCATGCGCCAGGCAGGAAGGGTATTGCCCTCATATCTGGAATTACGTAAAAAGCATTCCTTCTGGCATATGATGAGCGATCCGGAACTAGCTGCAAAAGTGACCCTTCTTCCGGTTAATGATCTTGGCGTCGATGCAGCTATCCTCTTTTCCGATATCCTGGTAGTTCCTTACGCCTTGGGCATGGGACTTGAGTTTACTTATCACGGGCCAAAATTTGATAAACCGCTCAAGGAGTATGATGACCCGTTTGCAAAACTAAAACCTGAGCCCGGGAAGCTTCAGTTTATTTACAGGGCAATTGATGAAATTGTTAAAACGAAGCAGAAGAACATTCCGCTTATTGGTTTTGCAGGCGCGCCGCTCACTGTTCTCTGTTATATGCTTGAAGGCATAAGCAGCAGGTCGGGTTTCCCTGATGCAATTTCATTCTTCTACAATGACAGGGCCACAACAGAAAAACTTATAGAAACAGTTACTGAACTTACAATAGAATATGCCAGTCAGCAGATCGCTCATGGTATAGATGTTTTTCAGCTCTTTGAGACCCACGGAGGCATCCTTCCTTTCGATTTCTATAAGACGATGTTTTTCCCGGCAATAAAGAAAATATCAATGGCTGTCCGTGATAAAGGTGTGCCATTTATATTTTTCCCGAAAGATATCGGTACGGGATTCAGACATATTACGCCTGACATTTGCGATTTCGTCAGCATCGACTGGCAGACCCCGATAATTGAGGCCAGGAAACTGGTTCACCATGCAGTTGGACTACAGGGCAATCTCGATCCCCGGCTGCTGTTTGCAGGGGAGGAAGGGATCGCAAGGGAACTGTCAAAATACCTGGAATTCGGTAAAACGGAATATAAATGGATATTCAACCTGGGACATGGCTTTATGCCGGGAAGCTCATTTGAAAAGGCAAAATATATTGTCAATTGGGTAAAAACCGCAAACTGGAAAAGATAAATGGTCGAAAACTTACTATTAAAATATAACAGACCCGGACCCAGATATACAAGTTATCCGCCGGCTACATTTTTTCATCCGGGTTATACCTCTGAGGATTACAGACAATCAGTTATTGATTCAAATAAAGAGGAACCTGAGAATATATCAATATACATTCATATCCCTTTCTGTCCGCGGCTCTGTTACTTTTGCGGGTGCAATACAGGCATCGCTAAAGAAAAGGATCATATTGCGCGCTATGTTCGCGCATTGATAAAAGAGATAAATGCAGTTTCCCTGCTGATTGATAAAAAAAGAAAAGTAACCCAGGTGCACTGGGGAGGAGGTACCCCTAATTCAATTCCTTTTGAACTTATCACAGAAGTAATGGCTACTCTGAAGGCCGGATTTAAGTTCCATCCGGGGGCGGAAATTGCTATGGAATGCAGTCCAGCTTACCTTACTCTCAACAATATTGATACTCTGGCAGAAGCGGGGTTTAACCGCCTGAGTCTCGGAGTACAGGATTTTCACCGCGAAGTGCTTGATGCTGTTAACAGGTTGCCTTCCCTGATCCCCATGGATGAATTGATTCATTATATCAGGGCTAAAGGATTTAAAAGCATTAATCTTGATCTGATCTACGGCTTGCCAAAACAGAGTCCGGAAACTTTTGCGGATTCAATAAATCAGGCCATTGGATTGTCTCCCGACAGGCTGGTGACTTTCTCCTATGCCCATGTTCCGTGGTTCAATAAATCAATGGAAAAGCTTGAAGAAGCTGGGTTGCCAACGACTGAAGAAAAATTCAGGTTGTTCGGTCTTGGATATGAGATGCTTACAAATAGCGGATATGTTCCTGTCGGACTTGATCACTATGCAAAACCCTCCGATGATCTGGCTATCGCTCTGAAGGAGAGAAGGCTTCACCGGAATTTTCAGGGGTATTGTACACGCGACACGACGGGTCAGGTTTATGCCTTCGGTTCGAGCGGGATAAGCCAGCTTTGGAATTCCTACAGTCAGAATATCAAAGATTATCAGAGATATATTGAATCATATAGAAAAACATGACTTTGCCGTAGAAAGAGGATACCGGCTTACGAAAAATGACATTATTTGCCGTGAAGCTATTAACTCGATAATGTGCAACGGTTATCTTTATTTTGAAGAGCTGGCAGGGAAGTTCGGGATTACTGCAGATGAAGCTTTTGGAAATCCTGCACTTTTCGCCAATGAAACTTACTGAGTTTATTGATGATGGTTTAGTCGATCTGAACCATAAAGGTATTAGTGTGAGCCAGCAGGGAATGCTGATTGTACGGAATATTGCAATGGATTTTGATCCTCAGCTTGAAGCGAAAACAGGGGATGTACTCGAAAACAATTTAATTTCATGGAAAAAAGTGTTGATATAGCCGTTATTGGTGCCGGACTCACAGGACTGACAACCTCTTATTATTTGAAAAAGAACAGTAAGGATTTCATAGTCCTGGAGGAAAAAGAAAAACCAGGCGGTGTAATCCAGACAAGGCATGAGAATGGATTTGTCTACGAGGAAGGACCGAATACCGGAGTACTCGGCAATCCCGATGTAGCCGAACTGTTTGAAGATCTCGATGGCTCATGTAAATGTGAAATTGCAGGAGAAAATGTAAAGAAGCGTTATATTCTGAAGAATGGAGTCTGGGAAGCAATGCCTATGGGGCCCTGGCAAGCTGTTACGACACCGCTATTCACGCTTAAGGATAAACTGCATCTATTGGGAGAACCTTTCAGGGGCAGCGGAAAAGATCCTGATGAGCCGCTGAGTAAAATGGTCATCCGACGGATGGGACAAAGTTTCCTCGATTATGCTATTGATCCTTTTATTCTTGGCGTTTATGCAGGCGATCCCGCTCTTTTGCTCACAAAATATGCATTTCCAAAGCTTTATAACCTTGAACAGAATTACGGTAGTTTTATCGGGGGGTCAATAAAAAAGAGCTTTGAAAAGAAAGATGCCCGTGAAAAGAAAGCCACGCGGAAAGTATTCTCAGTTTATGGCGGATTGTCCCAACTGATTAATGCCTTGTGGAAATCAGCCGGCGAAGAAAAGTTTATATTTGATACAAAGAATATTGAAATAATGCCGGAGGGAGATCATTTTATAATAACAGCAACCAGGAACAATGAAATAATAAACATCAGAGCCGGAAAGGTCATAACTACGACCGGGTCCTATACTTTAAGACAAATGCTGCCTTTTGCTGAAAAAGAATTGCTGCTGGATATTGAGAAACTCAGATATGCACGTGTTATGCAGGTAGTAGTCGGGTTTAACAAGTGGAACGGTTTTCCTGCTAGATGGTTTTGGCGGATTAATTCCGTTCAGGGAAAAGCGTGACATACTGGGAGTATTATTCCTTTCAGCTTTATTGTCAGATCGTGCCCCGGAAGGTGGTGCTTTATGTTCAGTTTTTGTCGGCGGCATAAGGCGCGACGACCTTTCAGACAGAACAGACGCTGAAATAATGAACATTGTTAAACGTGAGTTTTCAGATGTTATGAAGTTAAAAGAATTTAATCCGGATCTTTTTAAAATTATCCGCTACCAGCATGCCATACCACAATACGGGATAGAAAGTCAGAAAAAACTTCTGGCTATGGAAAAGCTTGAGTCTAAATACAAAGGACTTATCTTTGGAGGAAATCCGCGAGATGGTATAGGAATGGCAGACCGTATAAAGCAGGGTAAACGTTTAGCGTATAGTCTTTAATTCATAATTCAGTTTTTTATGTACAGGTTCCTTGTTTTGTTGCACATAATCACAAGCTCATTGTTCCTGGCAGTAGCCATTGCCACAACAGTCAGATCAATTGCAGGCTGGTCAAGGAATCTTAGCTATTCAAGTACGGATAAATATCTCAGGACCTTCTTCATGCTGCTTCTCTACCTTACGCTCATTCATGGCATCATAATGTATTTCTTTATAGATCCTTCATTCGAAATCGGCAGTCGATGCACAACATGAACTGCAGCGGGTTTCTTTGAGATTCTGGGTGGTTGAGCATTTTTATTTTATGACATTTGCACTTATCCTGGCCCAGATAGGCGGCGTTCTCATACGAAGGACCAGTATTGATAAAAACAGGTTTGCCTATGCTTCATTTTATTATGGTATTGCTACATTTATTACTATAATTTCAATGACCTTTTATTTTATTTACAGGTAATATGCTGAAGTCCGGGACAGCTGTTCTGCTTCTGAATATTGGTACTCCCGAAGGTCCGGAAAGATCGAAAGTCAGAAAATTCCTTGCAGAGTTTTTAAACGACAAACGGGTTATAGATATTCCATGGCTCCTGCGAAAAATCCTTGTCAATTTAATTATCATTCCTTTAAGGGCCACCAGGTCGGCAAAGCTCTATAAGAAACTCTGGACCGCAAAGGGTTCTCCGCTTCTTTACTATGGAATATCACTCAGGGAAAAGCTTCAGCAAAAACTGGGAGACACTTACGTTGTTGAATTTGCTGCCAGGTATCAGCAGCCGGGGATAGAAGAAATGGTTGATAAGGTTCTTCAACAAAATGTAAGCACCATCTTCGTTTTCCCTCTCTTTCCGCAATATGCAAGCTCTACAACTGGCACGGCAGTTGAAAAATTATTGGAGATCCTCAAGGGTAAACTTAATATTCCTGCAATAAAAACTATAGTGCAGTATTATGACAATCCGTTATTTCTGGGAGCCATGACTGAAAGTGTCTCAAGGTACGACTATGCTGATTATGATCACATTCTCATGAGTTTTCATGGTCTGCCTTTAAGACAGGTGAAAAGTTCACACAATGGGAAACCCTGCAAAGATTTTGATTGTACCAATGAGGTCACTGAGCTAAATTCGTATTGCTATAATGCCACCTGTCATGCCACATCAAGATTATTGGCCGAAAAGTTGAGTATCGACAAGAGCAGGTACACGGTTTGTTTTCAGTCGCGTATTGCTAAAAATTGGTTGGCCCCATATACCGATGATGTTATTATAAAACTTGCAGGAGTGGGGAAGAAGAAGCTGCTGGTGATATGTCCTTCTTTTACAGCAGATTGTCTTGAAACCATAATCGAGGTCGGGCAGAATTACAGGGATCTGTTCCTGAGGTATGGCGGAGAAAAACTTACACTGGTGGAAAGCCTGAATGACAGTGAGTATTGGGTTGATGCTATTTCGGGTATGATTTCTGAATATTGACACAACATCAGGGTCTTTCGTATAATTCCTTAATAATCTGATAAGAATCTGTTTCTGTTTATAATAATTGGAACAATTTTTGCTGTTTGACTGTAACCTTTGGCCCGATTCAAACCTAATGACTAAATCAATGAAAAAGCTTTTTCTTTTCCTTTTCATCGTTATTTCTTTTCAGTCGTGTGAGAAATACGGGAATTCTGCCAGATTTGTAAATACAGCCTTTAATAAAAAAATTTTAGATGGCTACTTCGTAACATCAATAGCTTTTGATAAATTTGGGAACGCATGGATTGGCACCTTCAGACAAGGATTGATAAAGTATAGTTCAACGGGGACTGTTGTATACAACTCATCCAATTCAGTAATTCCCGACAGCGCCGTTATCCAGGATATTGCCGTTGACAGTAAGAATAATGTCTGGATCGGCTGCGAAGGATTGATAAAGTACGATGGCAACAGCTTTACATTCTATAATACTAATAACACGCCGATTCCGGAAGATTTGGTAGGTTCTATCGCAATTGATTCCAAAGACAATATCTGGTTCACATCGTGCAGGTTCAGACAGGGAGGAATCGTAAAATATGACGGAATTAGCTGGACAGTCTACACACCCGACAATTCAGCTTTGCCCGCGAACTTTGTAAGAAGTATAGCTATCGATAAATACGATAATGTCTGGCTGGCTTTATCGGAGATAGTAAATGACACGTATCTGGTAAAGATCTCCAATAACATATGGACGACCTATACCGGCAACGACCTTGGATTCTCACCTTATTATTTTGGTAATATCCGTATAAACAGCAAAAATCAGGTGTGCGGAGCAATTGATTATTCTTTATCGAGTTTATGGATTAATCCCGGCCCTCAGCTTTTCATATTTGACGGCACTACTGCAACACAAATTAAAAATGATAGTATTTCTCATATTAAATCTATTACAATAGACAGAGCTGATAATATTTGGTGCGCCTCATATGGCGGCTATGGAGTATATAATGGATTCAGCTGGTTTATTGATAATTCAAGTTTTAAGACCAATAGTGTATTTGCAATTGAGCAGGCGCCGGATAATAAAGTCTGGATAGGAACCGGTAACGGAGTTTTTATAAATGAATGAAAAATTTAAAACCAATAAATAATCGCAGCATCATGAAAAGAATTATCAGACAGGGAATAATTGCAGCTTTAATCAGTTCGTTGGTCATACTGACATCCTGTGAAAAATCGGAGCGACACGACCAACCCGGTGATCCGGTTAACATAGCTACCGAGGCTTATCAGAGGGAGGTGATTGACTCTGCAAACAGATTCGCATTTGATTTGTTTAAGCCCGGTCTTGCTGGAGCCAAGGGGAATGAGAACATAATGATTTCGCCGTTCAGCATAACAAGCGCCCTTTCGATGACTCTCAATGGTGCAGCAGGGGAGACTTATGCGGCAATGGTAAAGTCGCTCGGATTACAGGAAAAAACCCTTGAGCAGATTAATAGCACATACCTTAAACTGATGACCGAAATGGTATCGGTCGATAAACGGGTTGATGTGGAAATAGCCAATTCTGTATGGGTGGAAAAGCGACTGGTGGTAAAGCAACCATTTATAACCGGTCTGCAGACATGGTATAAAGCTGAGGCACGCAGTATAGATGTTACGGATCCGGATGCAGTGAAAACTGTTAATGACTGGATTGCGGCAAAAACTAATAATAAAATCACTAATATGTTAGATAATTTAGATTCTAACGTGGCAATGCTTCTGATCAATGCCATTTATTTCAATGGCAAGTGGAGGTACGCGTTTGACAAAGCTGATACAAAGAATGAACCATTTTATGTTACTGCTTCCGTACCAAAATCTGTTCCTATGATGCATCAGACGGAGAGCCTGAAAGCCGTCAGAAACAATAACCTTACATTGGTTGAGCTTCCATATGGACAGGGCAATTACACCATGGTAATAGTTATGCCTGATGAGAACGTCGCAACGGGTGATGTGGCAAAAGCTCTGACACCATCATTATGGCAGGAGTGGATGGGACTGCTGGCCAACAATTCTCACAAGGTCGACCTCAGCATGCCCCGATTCAAATATCAGTATAAAAGACTTTTGAATGATGACCTGATTGATCTCGGAATGTATACGGCTTTCAGCCCGCAGGCTGATTTCAGTAACATAAGCGATCAGGGACTGTCTATAAGTAAAGTATTACATCAGACATTCATCGACACAAACGAAGAAGGAACAGAAGCTGCTGCAGTAACCGTTGTTGAAATAGGATTTACAAGTGCAAATCCGGAGGTTGAAAAAGTGACTCTCGATCACCCTTTCCTCTATTTCATCCGGGAGTCATCAACAGGTACAATACTATTTATGGGAAGGGTAAGCGATCCTGGTGCTAATTGAAATACCAAAAATTATAAATAAATTTATCAGACTTTTATACAATTCAAAAAGTTGCATATAAAAGAACTATTGCCATAATATAAGACCTTCAGTCATGGAAATTAACAACCGTCGTAATTTTCTTAAAAAGAGCCTCCTCGGTATTTCAGGGGCTGCCTTATTGTCCGGAAGCCTGACAACAGGATTAGAAGGCAAACCCGTAAAATATGCCCTCCCTGAATTACCGTTCCGGATTCTGGGTAAAACAGGCATCAAAACCCCTCTGATAAGTATGGGAACGAGCGATGCAACAGCGGCGGGTTTTATCAGAGCTGCCTATGAAGCCGGCATTAAAGTATTTTTCTCTGCTACCTATTATGGTGAAGGGAACAATGAGAAGCTCGTCGGAGAAGGGCTGAAAGGCCTTCCGCGCGACAGTTTTATTGTGGGAACAGCTGTTCCTCCTGATGGTCTGGATATGCGCACCGGTAAATTTATAAAGACCTTTGATCCTAAGGCTTATATTAAAAAAGCTGAAGAGAGTCTGAAACGTTTTGGTATTGATTATGTGGACTTTTTCCTTTTCCCTTATGCCGGAAAAAGGGAAATGGTGCTTAATGAAGGTGCTTTGAAAGCATTGGATCAGCTGAAAAAACAGGGAAAAACAAAATTCCTCGGAATTGCTTCGCACAGTGACACTGAAGAGGCGCTTCAGGCAGCTGTTGATTCGGGCATTTATGACATGGCAATGATTGGCTACAACTTCAAAACAGTCAATAAAGACTTGTTAAACTCAGCTGTTGCTAAGGCAGTCAGGGCAGGAATGGGTATCGTAGCAATGAAGACAACGGCAGGTGCAACGCGGGAAAAGGCGGGCCCGGCCCTTAACACTGACGCTGCTTTGAAATGGGTGCTGCAGAATGAGAATATTTCATCGATCGTATCCGGAATGTCATCGCTTGAAGAGTTGCAGAAAAACCTGGCTATGATTCAAAACCTTAAAATGTCGGATCAGGAAATGAAGGACCTTAAGCTTGCAAGTCTCAATCAGGAACCAGGTCTCTATTGCCAGCAATGCAGGAAATGCATTCCGCAATGTCCGCATAACATTGATATCCCAACCATCATGCGAAGTTATATGTATGCCTACGGCTACAGGAATACGGCTCAGGCCTGGCACACACTTGCAGATGTTGACATCTCAGGACGCCCGTGTGAGAATTGTTCTTTGTGTAACATAAATTGTACATCAGGCTTTGATATAAGGAAAAAGATCCTGGATATCTCGCGTCTGAAAGATGTTCCGCAGGATTTTATCATGACATGATCACAGATGAAAAAAAATCATAAGTCAGTAGCAACTCGAAACTTTTCAGCACGAATTATTGTTTCTCAGAAATGAAGATCAGAACATCTATAAGCTTACTGACAGCTTGTGCAGCATGTATTATGTTGTTTTCCTGCCATCTCTCCCAGGACAACAATGATTTTCTGATTAAAGTGGACAGTATACATGCTCCCGACACGGTTGACTTAAATAAATCCTTCGATATTGTATTTTTTGGTATAATCGGATTCGATGAATGCACCAGTTTTAAAACATTCAACCAGTCCAAAAATAACAACGATATAAGTATAGAGGCATGGGGAACTTACGACAGCACACCAACGGACTGTCCGCCCGCATTGATCACTCTTGATGGTCAGAAGCTCTCAATATCGCTTCCTTTTCCGGGTGAATACAGGATATTGATCAAGGATCCGGGACCAGTTACTCTGGTAAAAAAAATTGTCGCGAAATAAAGAAATTTTAAACTCCCGCAGTTCCTTTAGCTATCGGAATCGCTGACAGGCGCAATAATATGGATGAATCAAAGCATAAAAAACTAAATGAAGCAAAATGGGATAAGTGGTCAAAAACCGCTGATGGTAAAGGATTGAAATACAATTATTTAAGAAGGGCCCAGAGCAGCGTGTTTTCATTATCAGCCGGCTGCTTAAGCCGGGCGGTAAAATTTTCATTCTCGATCCAACCGCTGATTATATGTTTATCAGGATTCTCGATAAATTCATAAAATTGCTTCAGCCTGAACATGTTAACATCTATAGTTCCGATGAGTTTAAAAGATTAATGATCAGCGCCGGATTAAAATATAAAGGTTTCGAAATTATTTTCGCACATCAGAAAGTTCAGATCGGAGAGAAATAAAAGCCTCAGATATTTAATATGAAGCTTACAATTGACAACATATTACTAATCGGATCGATTCTCCTCTTCGTAAGTCTTGTAGCCAGCAGAACAACCAGATACGGTGTTCCTACTTTGCTGTTATTCCTTCTTGTTGGCATGCTGGCAGGATCTGACGGCCCGGTAGGGATCAGTTTTTATGATCCGAAGATTGCCAAATTTATCGGCGCTGTTGCATTAAGCTTCATCTTGTTTTCAGGCGGCCTTGAAACCAGATGGAATGACATAAAACCTGTATTCTGGCAGGGAGTATCCCTTTCTACAGTAGGTGTACTAATAACTGCAGCAACAATCGGCGTGCTGGTTTATATATTTACAGATTTTACTTTTCTTGAAGGTCTGCTCCTGGGTTCCATAGTATCATCGACTGACGCAGCTGCTGTATTTTCAATTCTGCGATCGAGAAGCATTGGTCTGAAGGGAAATCTGACGCCACTTCTTGAGCTTGAGAGCGGAAGTAACGATCCTATGGCTTTTGTCCTTACGATTATTTTCACATATCTGATTGCAAACCCTCAATCTGGTTATTTGTCGATAATCCCTCTGTTTTTTAACCAGATGATTCTTGGCGCAGGGGTTGGAATATTTATGGGCATTGCCATGCACAGAATAATCAACTGGATCAAGCTTGAATTTGAAGGCCTTTATTCGGTTTTATTAATAACCCTTGTGCTTTTCACCTTTGCATTCTCAAATTTTATAGGAGGAAATGCTTTTCTGGCTGTTTATATATCAGCATGCGTTCTGGGAAACAGGGATTTCATCCATAAAAAGAGTCTGACAAAACACTTCGACGGACAGGCATGGATGATGCAGATAATAATGTTCATCACCCTTGGTTTACTGGCATATCCGAAACAAATACTTCCATATCTCGGCATTGGAATGCTTATCTCATTGCTGTTGATCTTCGTCGCCAGACCGGTAAGCGTATTCATTTCCCTGGCATTTTTCAGGCAGGACTTCAGGAAAAAGTTGTTTGTCTCATGGGTTGGCTTAAGAGGCGCTGTACCGATTGTGCTGGCAATGTATCCTCTTACGGCAGGTATAGGAAAGGCGAATATCATCTTTAATCTTGTTTTCTTTATATCGGTTACATCGATCCTGATTCAGGGAACATCGATCCCGTTAGTGGCAAAATGGCTAAAACTGGCTGTGCCCGTGAATATCAGAAAAAAATCGGTTCTTGATCTTGAATTGGGATGGAAGACAAAAACTGTATACAATGTGGTGCCTGTAGAACCTGATTTCAGCTGTATAGGTAAAACAATAGTCGACCTGGGTTTGCCAAACAGTATAATCATTGCGCTGGTCGAACGAAATAACAAGTACTTTATCTCTGAAGGCTCTACAAGAATCCTTTCCGGTGACAGATTGTATGTAATGGCTGACGACAGTAAATCTATGGAAAAATTATATATTTGTTTAGGTCAAAAGCCCTTGGCAAAAATTAATAAATAGAAAACGAAATTTATCAATATGGCAACTCGCAGAACCTTTCTCAAACAAACTTTATTTGGTGCCGGCGCATTAATGATCGCCCCTTCACTTGACTTGAAATCATTAAAGGATTCCGGAATAAAGATCTCATTGGCGGAATGGTCACTTCACAGGGCGCTGGAGGCCGGGAAAATCGATCATCTCGATTTTCCTTCAATAGCAATGAAAGATTATCAGATCCCGACAGTGGAATATGTAAACGGTTTTTTTGGCGGGAAGAAGATGGATTTCAAAGTGGCCGGGAAAAACAGCGACTATCTGAATGAACTGCTGAAAAGGAGTAAAGATGCAGGAGTTTTCAACCATCTTATTATGGTTGATGACGAAGGACCTCTTGCACTGCCAAACGATAAAGTGAGATTACAAGCGGTTGATGATCATAAAAAATGGGTCGAAGCTGCTAAGTTCCTGGGCTGCCTCACAGTGCGCGTAAATCTTCATGGTGACGGATCGTCCGATGAAAAGAAAGCTGCCTCAATTGATTCTCTGAGCCGTCTAGGAGAATTCGCCAAACCGATGAATATCAATATTGTAGTGGAAAATCATGGGCATGAATCATCCAACGGAGCCTGGGTAGCAGATGTTATGAAACAGGTGAACAAACCCAATGTCGGTACACTGCCTGATTTTGGGAATTTCTGCCTCTCGCAGGACTGGGGAAGCACACAGGATGAATGCAAAGACTACTATGACCGGTACCAGGGTGTTAAAGAGATGCTGCCATTTGCCAAAGGGGTAAGTGCAAAAACGTATGATTTTGACAGCAACGGGGAACAGCCGAAAATGGACTATAAACGTCTTCTCGGTATTGTAAAAGCCTCAGGTTTTAAAGGATTTATTGGCGTTGAGTTTGAAGGTAATACCCAACCTGAAGAAGAAGGGATCCGCAAGACAAAGCTTTTGCTGGAGAAATATCTGTAATTTAATGTACTTACCTTCTTAAATCCCTTTGGAAGGGGGAGGCATCCCCCCGTTTTTCACTAGTTATCAACAATTTACAACTTTAGAACGTGCGCAGGCAAACCGGAAAAGGTATTGCGTTTGATCTGTCCGGAACAAATTGAACCATCTGATTGTTAGTTGAACTAGTTAAAATCAAAGTTCTTTTAATTAGTTAAATACTTAATATGACATCAGATCTCACAATCCCAGCCGGTTATCAGACAGTCATACCTTATCTGATAATGGAAAACGCTTCAAATTTTTTTGCTTTTACTGAAAAAGTTTTTGATGCTAAGGAGAAATTCAAAGAAATGAGAGACAAGAATACAATCATGCATGCTGAAATAATGATCGGTGACAGCACAATCATGTTTGCAGATGCAACGGAGAGATACAGATCTCAACCGGCAGGATTGTTTATTTATGTAGATAATGCTGATAACAGGTTTAAAAAAGCAGTTGAAGCGGGAGCAAAAGTTATAAATGAGGTTGCTGACCAGCCTTATGGCCGGAGCGGTGGTGTAACTGACCCTTTCGGAAACACCTGGTGGATAACTTCTGTAAAGAAATAGCCGCGGAACATTTGCATTTGATGATTGTTTAATTCCTGACGAAAAATAATGACACAGAAATACAGCCGGAACAAATTGAAATTTCAATACAACCTGAGATGTATCTGATAATTTGCTTATTATGAATTTTAATGCAGGATGAAAAGATTAATCATCATTTCCTTTTTGATTTTAACATGTCATATTGCTACATCACAAATCAGGCTCACCGGAAAGATTACTGATTCAAAAACAGGAGAAGCTATCGCTGGCGCCACAGTTTATATACCGGAGCTTAAGAAGGGAGATATTGCAGATAAAGACGGTGTTTATTCAATAGAAAATCTTCCGAAAACAAGTGTGATGGTTCAGGTAACCTTTCTGGGCTATAAATCAGTTGTTCAAAAGATTGATCTGAGCAAAACAACCCTGATCAATTTTTTTATGGATCAGGCTATTACAGAAATGAATGAAGTTGTGATCACCGGATCGACACGGGCCACAGAGATCACCCGAAATCCTATTCCCATGATCACTCTTGGCATTAAGCAGCTTCATCAGAATCTGAATACCAACATAATTGATGCAATTTCAAAACTTCCCGGCATAAGCGCTGTAACAACAGGTCCAAACGTTTCAAAGCCATTTATTCATGGCCTGGGATTTAACCGGGTTCTGACTTTATATGATGGTGTAAGACAGGAGGATCAGCAATGGGGCGATGAGCATGGCGTTGATGTGGATGAAAATGCTATTGACCGGATCGAAATAATTAAGGGGCCGGCAAGTCTGACATATGGTTCCGATGCACTTGCAGGGGTTGTCAATTTACTTCCTGCGCCTCCGGTTCCCGATAGTGCGATAACAGGCCACGTGGAGACAAATTACCAGACAAACAATGGTCTCATTGGGGCCTCAGCTTCACTGGCGGGCAACAGGAACGGTTTAGTATGGGGAGGCGTAGCATCGCATAAACAAGCTGCCAATTATCAGGACAAGTACGACGGCCGGGTCTATGGTACGGCTTTCAATGAAACGGATCTGAGCGGATATATCGGATTAAATAAGAGCTGGGGATATTCCGATCTTAACTTTTCAATATTTGATGATTTGCAGGAAATTCCGGATGGCAGCCGTGACTCAGTTTCCCGGAAATTTACCAGGCAGATAACGGAAGCTGATACATTCAGGCCAATTGTTTCCAATTCAGAGCTGACCTCGTATAAAATTACAGTATTGCACCAGCATGTCCAGCACTACCGGATTTATTCCTCGAATAATTTCATTATCGGAAAAAGTAAACTTGGATTGATCCTTGGTTATCAGCAAAGCATCCGCAGGGAATACAGCCATCCGCAGTACCCCGACATCCCAGGTATGTATCTTGATCTTAAAACATTTACATATGATCTAAAATACTTCATTCCCGAATCAAGGGGATGGGAAACAACTATCGGAGTCAATGGGATGTATCAGGCTAATGCCAACAAGGGCACTGAATTTATTATTCCCGATTACCATCAGCTGGATATTGGTCCGTTTATTCTGGTAACCAAAACCATAAGGAAGTTTGATTTCAGTACAGGTGTCAGGTATGATGCCCGTTTTTTTAAGAATGATCAGATGTATACCCGGCCTGATCCTCTGACGGGTTTTGGAATGCAGGTAGCACCAACTGATACAGCTTTGGCTAAGCATCCCTTTTATTCATTCCACCATTTATTTTCAGGTATTTCAGGAAGCTTTGGCGCGACTTATAATATAACGAAGCGGTTGTTAGTGAAATCAAATATTGCACGAGGATTCCGTGCACCAAACGTTGCTGAAATAACAGCTAATGGCGTTCATCCCGGAACACTGATTTACCAGATTGGCAATACGAGTTTTAAACCGGAATTCAGCCTTCAGGAAGATCTTGGAATCTCTTACAGATGGGATCATATAAGCGGCAACATTGACATATATAACAATAACATTTCAAATTATATCTTTAATCAGAAATTGCTGAACCATCTCGGGCAGGATTCTGTCATTGTCAAGGATAACCAGACATTTAAGTATCAACAGGCCAGGGCCCAGCTATATGGGTGGGAGGCAAATCTGGATATTCATCCTTACGACTGGCTCCATTTCGAAAACTCAATCTCTGTGATCTATGCACTGAACAGGGGTGGAAATGGTATTCATATAACAGATAGCACCAGATACGTCCCTCTTATTCCTCCGTTGCATACCAATACGGAAATAAGGGCGAATACAATACGTAAATTGAAACATTTCAGTTCATTGTACCTGAAAATCGGAATGGAATATTATGCACGTCAGAACAGGGTATATTCGGCATATGGTACGGAAACGCCAACACCCGGTTATGTGCTTTTCAATGCAGGAGCAGGAGCAGATTTACTGAACAAAAAAGGAAAGGTAATTTTAAGTATCAGTATTCTGGCTAATAATATTACAGATCTCGCGTATCAGTCACACCTCAGCAGGCTGAAATATTTTGAACAATATCCTGACAACACAACAGGCCGGAAAGGTATCTACAACATGGGAAGAAACGTAAGTTTTAAACTTATAGTCCCACTGAATCTGCAATAATATACTTATCTGAAGAAGGATTACCGGTACTTTAGTTTGATTTACTCAAATTATGGTAATAAAAGTCTGCGAGGTAGAATTCAATAGGATTATCCTGAATTAAAGCCCCTCCCACATCGGGCTAATCTTACATCACATCTTTTTTATTACATTCCAGCTATGAGAAGGAGATCCCTCATTCCTCCAAACCTCCGCAAGCTCCGATTTGTCGGAATTCGGGATGACAGGTTATTTTGTGGGACATAGGAGGAAGAAACGGCGATTCGCAGCGACATTTTATTCATGAAGTATTTCACTCGCGAATCGCCGTTTCTTCCTCCTGCTAATCAACTACATACCTGTCATCCCGAGCGCCTGCGAGGGATCTCCTTCTCTCTTTCGGCAACGGACTTAAATTGAAATGTGATGTAAGATTAGCACATCGGGGGAGGGGTTTGAGGAGAGGCCGGATAAGATAAAGTTGACGGCTATGGTGATGGGTGTGAGTTGATCGTGGTTAATTATGGTTTTATGTATTTAGGAAGAAACTTCTCGTCCGAGAAAAGGGCTGCGGTGTTGATTAATGCCAGATGGGAATAGGCCTGCGGGAAATTTCCCAGGAGCCTTTTTGTACTGAAATCAATATCCTCGCTGAAAAGTCCAAGATGATTTCCGCAGGCTAACAAGTTTTCAAACATTATTTTTGCCTCATCTTTCATGCCAATTCTGAAAAGCGCCTGAATCAGCCAGAATGTACAGATTGTAAAGGATGATACAGGTCTGCCAAAATCATCAGGATTTATGTAACGATAAACCAAACCGTTATAGAAAAGAGCATTTTTAACAGCCAGAACAGTTTTCTGATACTTTAGATCTGAGGAAGGAATAAAGCCATATTCAGCCATAAGCAACAAGGATGCATCGAGATCTGAATTGCTATAGGTTTGTGTAAAGGTCTGAAGTTCCTCATTCCACCCGTTATTCAGAACATCTTCTTTAATGTCATTTGCAATGCCTCTCCATGTTTCCATATAGTGAGGTTTGTTAAGCACGAGGGCTATTTTTGCAGCCCTGTCCATTGCCACCCAGCTCATAACCTTTGAGAAGACAAAGTGATTTTCACTGCTGCGGAATTCCCAGATACTTTTATCGGGTTTTTCCCAGTGAGTTGAAACAGTGAGTGAAATATTACGTACAATCTCCCACATATCTTCAATTTCGTCTAATGTGCCCGGGAAAAACTCATAATACTGGTAGGATAACATTCAGGAGATAGCCAAATACATCATTCTGTTTCTGATAAAATGCAGCATTTCCGATCCTGACGGGTTTTGAGTTTTCATAACCTGCCAGGTGAGGAAGATCAATTTCCGTAAGATCTCTTTCACCTCTGATGCCGTACATTACCTGGAAAGAATCGGTCTTTGATTTAAGAATTCCTTTCAGATAAACAAGAAAACGCTGTGCCGAATTGTAATGCCCCATTCTCAGCAATGTATCAATCGACATTGATGCATCACGGAGCCAGCAGAATCGGTAATCCCAGTTCCGTACATGTCCGATTGTTTCCGGTATGCTTGTTGTAAGAGCCGCCAGTACGGCTCCGGTTGCCTGGTATGACATAATTTTCAGAACAAGCAGACTCCTGATTATTTCTTCGTTGTATTTTTCATATTTTTTTGAATGGTTTGTCCAGTTTAGCCAGTACACTTTTGTACGCTGGAATTCCATATAAACCCTTTTGATATCGATATCAATCAGCTTCTGATTGTATGAAAGCAGAAGAAACTGATGGCTGTGTAAGAGTAATTTCACTCTGAACACAGGACATCGTTGACATTTAAGCTGGAATAGAGATATATACAATCTGTAGGTATTTCCTTTGAGTAGGTTTTTATATAATTATCTTCAATTATATTCGAAACTTCTTCTCTTGCATAATTAAATGCAGGATTATATATAACCTTAAAGGAAGGAGTGCCTGAGATATACTTGATATAGCGGTAAATTTCAGCAGGAGCAAAGTAATCTTTCTCAGTTAGTTTGTAACGGGGCATAAAGTCAATAACTTCAAAGGTGCCATGGATTGATTTAAATTCTGTGCAGAGCACATTTGTCCAGATAATATACTTTTGTGAAATAATATATTCATCACCAACCTCAAAACTGAAGGAGCCTCCTATCTCATTATCAAGCAGTTTGGCAAATATTGAAGGTGAATCAAAATCAGGCAGACAACACCAGTCAATACTTCCTTTGTCGGACACCAGTGCTGCACTCCGGCAATTGCCAATTACACCATAATTCAGATTATTCATAAATAATATTTACAATAAATCTCTTGTCAAAACAATTATTCAACGAGATTGTTTAACTAATTTTAATCCTTGATACCGTTAAAATCTGCCATTCCGCAGTCTACCTAATATTGAATTTTCATGGAAAATGAATATTGAAGCAAATAATAAAGGAAAAATACAGAAATGCAGCACACAGACTGGTTTTGCTTGACTATGACGGAACACTGGTTAATTATACGCCAATACCCGAAACTGCAAGTCTTCCTGAACATATGTTTGATATTATTATCAGATCTTATTGATGAATCCACAGACAAAAATTTTTATAATTACCGGAAGAAGTCATCTCGATATTGAGAAATTATTAAATCATATTCCAATCAATATTATTGCAGAACATGGAGCAATGATTAGAGAAAGCGGAGTTATGGAAGAATCAGATAATTAATAACTTCTCATGGAAAAAAGCAATAATTCCTATTTTGAACCAGATTACAGCTACTTGTCCATGGGTCTTATATTGAAGAAAAAAATTTTTCTATAACATGGCACTACAGGAATGCTGACCCTGAAGTCGGATATTCCTGTTCAAGAGAATTGATCGATCTTCTGAAAAATATAGCTCCTTCATATAATTTAAAAATTCTCGATGGGAAAAAAGTGGTTGAAATATTGAGCAAACGAAACCGGAAAGGGAAGGGCAGTAAAAAAACTTTTTGAGCAAAACAGCTTATGATTTTGTTCTTATCAATCGGAGATGATGCAACGGATGAGGAAATGTTTGAGTATCTGTTGAATTATTCCAACGCTTTTACCATAAAAGTAGGAGAAGGATCTACCTATGCAAGATATAAAGTTAACAGTATCAGTGAAGTAGCATACTTTAAAACAATTATTGGGATGAAATTATCGCTTTCATTTATTCTTTCAATTGTTTTTGCAGTTGGACTGGTTGCCTTTGGTTTTGCTTTTTATCAGAGTTCAACTGAAAAAACCAAACTGGATAGGGAACTTGAATTACGGGCCTCACAGGTTGCGAATGACATAATTCAAAACAACAGATTTTTTTTCAGACAACCTAGATCAGCCAGAGTGTTAGACCGTTTTGCAGATAGTATAATCAAACAATACAATCTGCTGGGGATTGCAGTTTACCTCAATAATGATAGTATCCTAAGCAATAGTTCCACTCACAATTTAATCCGATATTCCAGACAATATTTTTCCAGATCAATAACGATGGATAGCTCACTTGGGAATTTTTTTAAATCAGGACAGGAAGAAGATTTATCAGTATATTATACCTGTAAAATATATCTGACAGGCCTCAAAATGCTGTTGTTTTTTATACTGATGCCAGCTACATTGACAAGTGTGATCCGCAATATCTGGTTCCGGAATTTCATAGGATGGTTTGTTCAGGCATTTCTGGTATCTCTTGTTACCTTGCTTCTGATACGCTGGGGAATATTCAGACAGATAAATAAAATTGTTGACTGGGCAAAAGCCATGCGTACAGGCAATGGGGGACTAAGACCAGAACCTCATCTTGACATACTTGATCCTCTGCACAAAGAGATTGAGCATATGGCAAAAGCAATGAATGAAGCCAAAGCCACCGCTGAAGAAGAGGCACGTCTCAGAACAAGTGCAGAAGCCATCTGGACACCTGAACGGCTGAAAGTGGAGATGGAAAATCTTTTGCAGAATAAGAAAATGATAGTGGTTTCCAATCGTGAACCATATATGCATATTCACGATGGCAAGGAAATTAAATGCATTGTTCCTGCAAGCGGAATGATAACGGCTATGGAACCAATACTAAAAGCCTGCAGCGGATTATGGATTGCATCAGGAACCGGAGATGCAGATAAAGAAACTGTTGATAAAAACGATAAAGTGGAAGTTCCTCCTGAAGATCCAAAATATACTTTAAGAAGATTATGGCTTACAAAGGAAGAAGAAAATCATTATTACTATGGTTTTTCAAATGAAGGATTATGGCCTCTTTGTCATATTGCACATACAAGACCTATCATTCAGAAATGATGACTGGAAATATTATAAAAAAGTGAATGAGGATTTTGCAAAAGCTGTTCTTGAAGAAACAAAAAATGATGAGGAACCATTCATTTTAATCCAGGATTTTCATTTTGCACTGCTGCCTGAACTGATAAAAAGAAAAAAACCCAAAGCTAAAGTTGCTATATTCTGGCATATACCATGGCCAAATCCTGAATCATTCGGTATCTGTCCCTGGCAGAGAGAAATACTACAGGGAATGCTTGGCGCTGATCTGATAGGATTTCATACTCAATATCATTGCAATCATTTTCTTGAAACAGTAAATAATGCTCTTGAATCAAGAGTTTTATGGGAGAATTTTTCAGTGAAAAAGGCCGGCCGGACAACTTTTGTCAAACCATTTCCAATCAGCATTGCATTCACATTAAAAGATTATGATATCAATTCAGCCAAAATTAAACCTTCCGAGTTATTAAATGAATATGGTCTTACTGCACAATTTATTGGAATTGGAGTTGACAGGATTGATTATACAAAAGGTATTGTTGAAAAATTTCTTTCTATAGAACGTTTTCTGGAAAAGAATCCTTCATATGTCGGTAAATTTACATTTGTTCAGATAGGAGCACCAAGCCGGATCCTCAATAAAAAGTTATTCTGATACTGTAACTGCAGTCGAAAATGAAGCGGAGAGGATCAATGCTACGGTTCAAAGGCAAGAAACTGGAAAGCAATACTGCTCTTGAAAACGACATCACAGCCATGAAGAAATATTTCCTTTTTATACTTCAGCTGATTTTTGCATGGTAACTTCACTGCATGATGGAATGAATCTGGTGGCAAAGGAATTTGTCGCATCACGCAATCAGAATGACGGGTCGCTTATTCTGAGCCGTTTTGCCGGAGCTTCACAGGAACTTCAGGGTGCAATAATCATAAATCCCTATGACATAGAGAAATCAGCAGATGCAATTAAAGCTAGCACTTGAAATGAGCAGAGAAGAGCAGAATCAGAGAATGATGCAGATGCGTCTGGTAATTGTCAGGAATAATATCTATTTCTGGGCAGCAACTCTGTTGAGAACAATGGAGACTATAAAGTAAGTTGATCCTCAACTCCTTTCTGGGTTCTCTATTTCTTCAGCGCATTATACAGCACCACTGCCGGATGCAATGCAATTCTGCCCTGTTCCATCCTTAATGTGATGCCTGCAACTTGTTCCGGGTGCAGATATTATTGTTTTACTATCAGAATTTCTTACTTCGGGAAACAATACCAGTTCACCGACCTGGTTGGACAATTCAAAATGTTCCTTTTCATATCCGAATGAACCTGCCATTCCACAACAACCCGAAGGGATTTCCTTTACAGAATAATTTACAGGTATCGAAAGCATTTCAATTGTGCTTGCAGATGAAGCGACAGCCTTTTGCTGACAATGGCCATGCACAAGAATATTGACTTTGTCATCAACAAACAAATTCCGGTCAATTCTTCCGGCCCTGAATTCCCTTGCAATGAATTCATCAATCATGAAACTGTTGGATGCCAATCTTTTCAGCTGACTCTTTCAGATCTTCACCAGCCAGCTCAGGATATTCATCCCTGAATCCAAGAATGGCAGATGGTTCAATTCCACAAAGGAAGATCATTGCTTATAATTCTGGATAAGAATCTCAATATTTCTTCTGATTATCTTCTTTGCAGTTCTTACAAGCCCTTTTGACAGAAATGTCCTGGCGCTTACTTTGTGATCTGCTGTGACCACTTTGTAGTTTAGTGATGTAAGTAGCCTTACAGCGCTATATTCCTGTCTCAGTATCGTTAAAATCGCTGAATTCGTCAATAAAAAGACATACCGTGCCAATCGGATTCTCAGGATTGATCTTTTGAAGGTTTTTTCTTGTCCATTTTCTGAGTGTTGTTTTGTAAAGTAAGGGTATGGATCTTTTCGAAGCAAAGCCTGTAACCTTTTTTAACAATCCCGGATGTAAACCTGTTCTTTACAAAAAAATTGAATATGGAAGGAGCAAAGGATCCTAGTCTGTTGATCTCTGATATATAGGCAATAAGTCTTGTCCTCAATGGTATTCCATGCCTGTCGTACCAGTGCTGAAGATATTCCGATTTGATCTTTGCTATATCAACACTTGAAGGACATTCGGATTTGCATCCTTTGCAACCGAGGCAGAGATCAAGAATATCATAGATCTCCCTGTGGTCCCATGGATCACCTTCCTTGCCGAGATATTCCCGCACTACATTGGCCCTTGCCCGGGTGCTTTTATATTCATCACCAGTCGCCATAAAACTTGGACACATGGTTCCGCCTATTAATGCTGATTTACGGCAATCGGCTGTGCCGTTGCATCTTTCTGCTGCTCTTATAATTCCATCACTGGAAGAAAAATCATAAATTGTCTCGATATCGCGTGTGGGCATTCCGGGAATGTACCTCAGACTGGTATCCATCGGAGGAGTACCGGTTATCTTGCCCGGATTGAGAATACCATTCGGATCCCAGCATTCTTTTACCTGTTTCAGAAGGTTATAGTTGTGTTCACCGATGATAACCGGAATAAATTCACCTCTCAGTCTTCCGTCGCCATGTTCTCCGCTTAGGGAACCTCTGTACTTCTTAACAAGCTGAGCAGTTTCCAGGCCGATTGTCCTGAAAAGCTTCACATCTGCAGGATCTTTAAGATTAAGAATAGGTCTGATATGAAGTTCTCCCGACCCGATATGTGCATGAAATACAGCGTCTTTACCATATCTGGCAAGCAATTGTTCTATTTCATCCATATATTCCGGCAAAACTTCTACACTTATTGCAGTATCTTCAATTAGTGTAACCGGTTTTGGATCACCTTTCATGTTGGCGAGAACTCCCAGTCCTGCTTTTCTGAGTTCCCATACCTTTGAAATATCCTTTCCCTTTACAATCGGATAGGAGTATCCATAACCCGCTGATCTTAATGCTTCAATCATTGATGTTGCAGTCAGCTTCGATCTCTTCCGGTTTTTCCCTTACAAATTCAACGATCAGTATTGCACCAGGTTTTCCTTCAAGAAAAAACCGGTTGTTTCTCTGGCTGGCATTATCTTCTGTCAGCTCAAGGATACGGTTATCCATCATTTCCACAGCAGAAGGCTTATATTTCAAAGCGATCAGGTTTGCTCTGAAGGCATCGTTCCTTTTCTTTAGATGAACACATACAAGTGCTTTATTAGCAGGAGGTAATGGAACGAGATTAAGTTTAATTTCTGTAGTAACTGCCAGGGTTCCTTCCGATCCGGCAAGCAATTTGCAGAAGTTAAATCTGTTCTCCGATTTTTCATCAAAGATCCGGAGTCAAGAAGCAGATCTATTGCATATCCTGTATTTCTTCTGTGTACCTTCGGATCGGGATAACCTTCCCTTATTTTTTCCTGGTTAGTCTTATCCTCAAGAATATTCTTTATATTTCTGTAAATATCTCCTTCAAGGTTATCAAGCTTGCATTTCTTCATGGAATTCATTTTTTGTCAATGGACCGAAAATAGCTTCACTTCCATCGCTCAGCAGTGTCCTGATCTCAATAGTATGATCTCTTGTTGATCCATAAACAACAGAATGTGAGCCACATGCATTATTTCCTACCATTCCGCCGATGTTGCAGCGGTTTGAGGTTGATGTTTCAGGACCAAAAAAAAGACCCGACTCTTTTAGTTTCAGATTCAGTTCATCAAGAACCACTCCAGGTTCAACTCTGACCCATCTCTCATCCTTGTTTATCTCAAGGATCTTGTTCATGTATCTTGAGATATCAACAATGATTCCTGAGCTTACCACCTGTCCTGCAAGCGAGGTTCCTCCTGCCCTCAGTGTCACACTTGATTTTTCATTCGCGGCAAATTGAAGTATTTTCCTGATATCCGACACTGATTTTGGCCAGACTACAGCCTGTGGCTCCTCTTTATATACCGATGCATCGGTGGAATAAATGGTAGTAGTGATCTTATCGTATTTAAGATCGCCTTCAAGACTCTTTCCAAGAGCTATCCAGACGTGTAAAATAAATATCCATTTAAATCGCTCAATTTTGATCTGCTAATTTAGGAAAATGATTGAATCATGGTTTTTATGAAGCCATTTTACGAGGATATTTTTTTTAAAATGACATATTAATGATATTAATCATGCTATTCAAAATTGTTTAATAGAACTTTTTTTTCGTACATTTATAAAAAATTTTCGAACTTATTAATATATTGATACACAATGGAATTATTAGATCGCATCAAACAAAATGCCAGAAAACACAATATGCGGATTGTGCTTCCGGAAGGGTATGAAGAAAGAACAATTAAAGCAGCCGATATTGCTATACAGGAGGAATTGGCTCAGATAATACTTATTCGGAGATCCTTCAGAGATAAATTCACATGCTGCAAAACTTGGATTAAAGAACATTTCAAAAGCAACAATCATTAATCCCAAAATCGCATGAAAAGAAAGATCATTATATCGATATGATGGTTGAACTCAGGAAAAGCAAAGGAATGACAAGGGAAGAAGCTTCAAAGCTGATTGAAGATCCTCTTTACCTTGGTGTTCTGATGATTAAAAACGGTGATGCAGATGGTGAAGTTTCAGGAGCCGATCATGCTACCGGCGATGTATTGCGTCCTGCATTTCATTATGTTAAAACAGCTCCCGGGATTTCTGTTGTTTCAGGTGCATTTATTATGATCCTTCCGGATAAGAACTTTGGTGAAAATGGTGTTATATTATTTGCCGATGGTGCTGTTCATCCAAATCCGAATGAAAAAGAACTTGCTGAGATTGCAATTGCATCTGCACATACGGCAAGAGCAATTTGCGGATTTGAACCAAGGATTGCAATGCTCAGCTTTTCAACAAAGGGAAGTGCAAAACATGAAATGGTCGATAAAGTGGTAAATGCTACAAGAATTGCAAAAGAGATGGCCCCTGATCTTCAGATTGATGGCGAACTTCAGGCTGATGCAGCACTTATTGAGGCAATTGGCAAGAGCAAAGCTCCGGGAAGCCCGATAGCAGGCAAAGCAAATGTTCTTATCTTTCCCGATCTGAATTCAGGGAATATCGCTTATAAGCTTGTTCAGCGACTTGCACATGCCGAAGCAATCGGACCGGTTCTGCAGGGAATGGCAGCACCTATAAATGATCTTTCAAGAGGATGTTCGGTAAGTGATATTGTAAGTATGATTGCAATTACATCAAATCAGGCTGCAGGAATGAAAAAATATAGCAGGAATACTGAAAATTTCTGTAAATTCATATAAAATTCAAAAAATAATAAAATAGGTATGTCAGAAAATATAGAACGGCTGGAGGATTATGGATTATCAAAGGATCAATAAACCAAAAACCTTGTTTTCACGGGTCGGAATAGTCGGAGCAGGTTCGGTCGGACAGAATATTGCCAGAATGGTAAGTTCCAAGGGACTGGATGTAATAATTCTTGATCTTACCCAGGAAAAGATTGATCAGGCATATGTCGATCTGGCAAAAGAACTTGACCGGATGATTGAACGATGGGGTATGACTAATTCCGAAAAACTTGGAATATTGTCACGAATAAAAGGAACAACCGATTATTCAAGCTTTAAGGATTGTGATATTGTAATTGAGGCAATAAAATCTTCAAACAGGGAACAAAGCCATGATGTCCGATCTGAAATTTTGAGAAAAATTGAGATGAATGTTGACAGAAATACAATCATTGCAACAAACTCTTCAACACAGGTTATTACCGAACTTACAGCTGATCTGACATATAAGGACCGTTGTGTAAGTTTTCATTTTCTTACTCCTGAAGCTGATGCAAGGGTTGTGGAAATTGTAAAGGGTCTATACACCTCACAGGAAGCATATGAGAATACAATGAAATTTGCCAATCTGATTGGTAAAAAAGTTGTTCCTGTAAAAGAATCTCCCGGAATAATAAGTACGCGGCTGATTGTTCCGTTCATAAATGAAGCATGTGAAATCCTGATGGAAGGTGTCGGAACAATGGAAGATATTGATCTTACAATGAAGGTCGGATTTGGTCTGCCGCTGGGCCCTTTTGAAATGGCAGACAAGATCGGTCTCGATAAAATACTCAGATGGTGTGAAAACCTTTATGATGAATTCGGTGATCTGAAATATAAATCTTCACCTCTGCTTAAGAAACTTGTGAGGGCAAATCAGTGGGGAAGACGCACGGCAGGGGATTTTATGAATATAATAAAGATGGGGTGAAAACTACAAAAAACATCTCTGTAAGCGAGTAAACATCACATCTTCTGATTAAATTACTTTATAAAAAATTTTCTATAATGAAAATATTAGTTCTTAACTGCGGTAGTTCATCAATTAAATATCAGCTGTTCGATATGACTTCAGGTGTGGTTCTGGCAAAAGGAATTGTTGAAAAAATAGGATTGAAAGGATCATTCCTGAAAAATGAAAGATTTGACGGTGATAAAGTTAAACTTGATGGAGAGATACTTGATCATCAGACCGGCATTGAATATCTTCTTGGCTTAATGATAAGTAAAAAAAGAGGAGTAATAAAAGATCTTAATGAAATAGATGCAATTGGTCACCGGCTGGTTCATGGAGGTGAAATGTTCCAGGGAAGTTGTTATCTCGATGATGTTACAATAAAAGGAGTTGAAGATTGCTCAGATCTTGCTCCTCTTCATAATCCGGCAAACCTGAAAGGAATATATGCAATGAAAACGGTACTTCCGAATGTTCCGCAGGTAGGTGTATTTGATACATCATTTCATCAGACAATGCCTGATTATTCATTTATGTATGCTCTTCCTTATTCTCTCTATAAAAAATACGGGATCAGACGTTACGGATTTCATGGAACAAGTCACAGTTATGTCTCTAAAAGAGGCATGCGAAATCCTGAATCTCGATTATAACACACAGAAAATAATTACATGTCATCTTGGCAATGGTGCATCAATAACAGCTATAAAAGACGGCAAATCAGTTGATACTTCAATGGGACTTAACACCTGTTGAAGGTCTTATTATGGGCACCAGATCGGGCGATGTTGATGCAGGAGCTCTTACTCTGATTATGGAAAAGGAGGAGATCGATTATTCTTCGCTAAATACACTGCTGAATAAGCACAGCGGTGTTCTCGGAATATCCGGTATCTCATCCGATATGAGAGAAGTTGAATCAGCTGCTGAAGAGGGAGATGAGCGTGCAATTCTGGCTCTTAAAATGTATGAATACCGTGTAAAGAAGTATATCGGAGCTTATGCTGCAGCAATGGGTGGTGTCGATATTCTGATATTTACGGGAGGAATAGGGGAGAATGCATCAGAAACAAGGGAAAATATCTGTAGGGATCTTGAATTTATGGGTCTTGAATTTGACAGGCATAAGAATGAAGGAGTTCGGGGTAAGGAGTTGGTTATAAGTAAGAAGGAATCTAAAGTAACAGTTATGATTGTTCCGACAAATGAGGAATTTGTAATTGCTTCAGAAACCCGTGATATTGTTGAGAATCGCAAAATATAGTATAAATATAAAATCTTTATTCAATGGTGTTAAAAAACCTGAATGACCTTAAACGTCTTGTTGACGGGGGACCCAGGAGAAAGCTCATTCTGGCTGCAGCTGAGGATCAGCATTCACTGGGTGCAGTAATTAAAGCCTGGAAAGAAGATATTATTGAACCGATTCTTGTCGGGAATGAGGAAGGAATTAAATAATGTCTGCAGATTAAATAATTATGATATTACCGGTCTCAGGATTATAAATGAGCTGAATCTTGAAAAGTCTGTCGAAACTGCTGTCAGAATGGTAAGCAGCAAACAGGGCGATATACTGATGAAGGGAAAGATTGGTTCCGCTACCCTGCTGAGATGCGTTCTGAATAAGGAATGGGGACTCAGAACAGGTAACCTGCTTGTCACATTTTGCACTTTTTGAGGTTGATACATATCCAAAAGTGATTGCAGTTACTGATGTGGCAATGAATATTGCACCAACCCTGCAGGATAAGATAGCAATTGTCAATAATTCTGTTGCCTGTCTTAACAAACTTGGTTATAAAATGCCAAAAGTTGCAGTTCTTGGAGCTGTTGAAATGGTAAATGAGAACATGCAGGCAACTCTCGATGCTGCTCTTCTCTCAAAAATGAATCAGCGCGACCAGATCAAAAATTGCATTATTGATGGCCCTCTTGCTTTCGATAATGCCGTCAGTCTTGAAAGTGCTCAGCTTAAAGGAATAAAGAGTGAGGTTGCAGGTGATACTGATCTTCTGCTCATGCCTGATATTGAAGTAGGAAATGTATTATATAAATCATTGGTCTTCTTTGCAAAGGCAAAAGTTGCTTCAATAATTCTGGGTGCAAGAGTTCCTATCGTTCTGACTTCAAGATCGGATTCGGAACAGGCAAAATTCGACAGCATCCTTCTGGCAGCAGCAGCCTGCAATAGCATAATTTAGCATAAATATGATCACAACCCTGGAACAGATGGAAGAAAAGGTGCTTGCGCTTAAGAAAGCACACCGTATTGCTGTTGCCTGGGCTCAGGATACCAATACTATAGGTGCGCTCAGTAAAGCTGTTAAAAAAGGCTTTATTGAGGCAATTCTTATTGGAGACATACAGGCAATAAGAAATACATGCAGAGACGAAGGTATTGATGATACTATTTTCAGACTTGTAGAATCTGAAAATGAAATTCAGGCATCAGTAAGCAGTAAGACTGGTAAAAACAGGTGAAGCTGATATTGTAATGAAAGGACTTGTCGGAACCGATAAGTTTCTAAAGGCAGTAATGGATAAAGAAAAGGGACTAATGCTTCCCGGTGCTGTTCTGAGCTATGTATGCGCACTGGAAATACCTGCATATCATAAGCTTCTCTTCATTACTGATCCGGCAGTGATCCCTTTTCCTGACCTTAATCAGAAAATTGCAATGGCCCGTTATGCAATCGAAATGGCCAGGAAATTTGGTATTAAAGAAGCCAAAAATTGCTCTTATAGGTGCTTCTGAAAAGCCTGAGCCAGCCATTTCAGATATTCTGCCGATTATCTGGAAATGTGCAAAATGGCTCATGATGACCAGATAAAAGATTGTATTATGGATGGCCCGCTGGACATCTTTCTTGCCTGTGATAAGAAAAGTATTGCGATTAAAGGAGTTCAGACTCCTGTTAATGGTGATGCTGATATACTTCTATTCCCTTCGCTTGAATCGAGTAATCCATTCTATAAAGGACTTATGCTCTTTGCAAACGGTGAACTGGCAGGATTGATCAGGGGAACGGAAAAACCTGTTATTGTTATGTCGAGAAGCGAAAGCGAAAAATCAAAGTATTTCTGTATTGCACTGTCATGTCTGATGTCAGAATGAGATTTTTGTCAGCAATATTAAACTGAAACCAGTCTGATTTATGATAAACCGACTTAATTCTGGCAATCAATCCCGGATCAACTTCAACCAAATTTTCTCTGTTTGAAGAAGAAAATCTGATTTTTGAAAAGACTCTCAGGCATTCTGCGGAAGAACTGAAAGTTTTCGAAAGAATAACCGATCAGTTTCATTTCAGGAAAGATCTGATAATGAATGAATTGTCTGAACGGAAGACAGACCTGAAGAGAATTGCTGCGGTTGTAGGCCGAGGTGGTCTTGTAAAGCCTATTGAATCAGGTATATACAGGGTCAATCAGAGGATGAAAGATGATCTGACAACCGGATATTCGGGACAGCATGCCAGCAATCTTGGGGGACTTATTGCCGATGATATTGCCTCTTCGCTATGCATGCTGCCGCATATATTGTTGATCCTGTAGTTGTAGATGAACTTCAGTCAGTTGCCAGAATCTCAGGACATCCTGAGATTGAGAGAAAATCTATTTTTCATGCTCTTAACCAGAAAGCAGTTGCACGTATATATGCAGCTTCAAGGGGCAGAAAATATGAAGATTTAAATCTGATTATTGCACATATGGGCGGTGGTGTGAGTGTCGGAGCACATAAAAACGGGAAGGTGATTGATGTAAATAATGCACTTAACGGAGATGGTCCTTTTTCACCTGAACGTTCAGGAGGCCTTCCCTCAGGCCAGCTGGTTGACCTCTGTTTCAGCGGAAGATTTTCTCATGATGAGCTTAAATCAATGATTACCGGAAAAGGAGGAATGATGGCATATCTTGGAACAAACAGTTTTATTGATGTTTGCAAAATGGCAGAAAATGGCGATGAAAAAGCACTTCTTATAAGAAATGCTGTTCATACCAGATCGGAAAAGAAATAGGAGCAATGGCTGCTGTTCTGAACGGGAAAGTTGATGCAATACATCCTCACAGGCGGAATGGCATATCAGGAAGAATATGTCAATAGCATCAGGTCAATGGTCAGTTTTATCGCAGAGGTTGTTGTTTATCCTGGAGAAGATGAACTGAAAGCTCTGGCATTTAATGGATTGCTGGCACTGGATGGGAAGATTGAGATAAAAATATCTATAAAAATAACGGAATGTCATGCCATGGCATGACCCTGCAACATTCTTTGATATCTGTAGGGCCACGCCATGGCGTGGCCGATTACGGATTCCCGACAGCTACCGGCAATATCTTCCCGTTAAAAAATTTATGTCCGTTCAGGGCAAAACCTGAAATAAATTCAGCCATTTGTTTAGCATCTACAGGAGCTTTATAACCAGGAAACGCTTCATTGAGCATTTCTGTCTGAACAGCCCCAAGGGCCAGGCAATTAACACTTATCCCATACTCGTGAATTCACTGCCAGACATTCTGTGAGACAAGCCAGGGCAGCTTTGGAGGCACTGTAATAGGAGAGTCCCTTGTATTTTGAACTTCCCTGAAATCCTCCCATGCTTGAAATATTTACGATATGAGATCCTGAATGCATCATGGGTTTTAACGTTCTGATCATTGAAGCCGGTCCGAAAAAATTTGTCTCCATCATCAGCCTGGCTTCATCATTAGTAAGATCAAGAAATTCTTTTTACCAGGAAGCCAGCATATTTATGAGAATATCAACGCTCCCCAGGATTCCGGACTGCTATTCCGAAACTTTCCTGCTTGACTGTCAAAAGCTGACATATCCAGGAAAAACGATTTAACATTTTTATGACTGGAAGACAGCGCAATAAGCGACTTTTTATTTCTTCCTGTCACAAGAATCTGTATTTCCTTTATCCTGTGCGAGATTATTTACAACTTCCTTTCCGATACCCCTTGTACCACCGTTTACAATAATATTCATTTTTCAGGAGTTTCTTAAATTACAGTAAAGGTATTTAATTAACATGTGTAATGGAAATTAGCATAGAGATTTTCACAATTGAATTTATGATCCTGATATAAAATACAGATACAAAATATTAATTAAACAGCATGTTAATGTTTCATATTCAAACTAATAGTCCTATATTTGCAATTAATTACGACAAATGAGATAAATAAATGACAAATTGAAAATGGAATATAATTTGATTATTAAGATGGATTGATTAAACGAAATAAATAAAAACTGACAGATGATAAACAAAAAAATAGCAATTATAGGATGCGGAAATATTGGAATTTCTTTATTGCAGGGATTACTGAAGGAGAAGACAATTCCTGCAACAGATATTACAGTCACCAGAAGAAATATTGATGAGCTCGAATATCTGAGAGAGCTGGGAGTAAACCTGCTTTCAGATAATATTAAGGCGATAAAGGAATCTGATATTATAATAATTGCTGTAAAACCATATAATATTGTCAGTGTTCTTGAAGAGCTGAAAGATCATCTCAATCCAGACAAGCATCTGCTTATATCAGTAACTGCCGGGGTGACAATACAGCAGGATTCAGGATGTTATCGGTACAAGGGTTCCGGTATTCAGAGCAATGCCAAATATTTCTGCAAGTGTTGGTAAATCAGTTACATGTATTTGTCATGCCGGAGCTAAACCCGAAGATCTTGAATCTGGTAAAATATCTTTTTGACCTGATCGGGACCACCATGACAATCGATGAGGATCTGATGGAATCTGCGACAATTCTGGGAGCCTGCGGTATAGCTTATGTTCTCAGGTTTATCAGGGCAATGATCCAGGGAGGCATTCAGATCGGATTTGATGCGGCTACTGCAAGTGCCATTGTAAATCAGACAGTTAAAGGAGCTGCTGAATTTTTAATTGAACGACATCAGCATCCTGAATTTGAAATCGATAAGGTAACAACTCCAAAAGGTTGCACAATTGTAGGATTAAATGAAATGGAGCATAACGGATTCAGTTCCTCACTGATAAAAGGTCTGGTTGCATCATATGATAAGATTGAGAAATAATAGCGTGATCTGAAGACTCGGATGTCTAGAAGTCGGTGACTCTGAACTCAGACTTACTCAGGTCACTTCTGCTCATCCGATCTTCCGACTTCGACCTTGCTGTAAATTAATTCTTTAAAAGATTGAACCATCACATATTAATAACTACATTTTTTCGTTTATTTGTATCCTCACATTTTTGGATACAATTAAATAAGGATGATTCTCAATAATAAAACACCTGCATTAATTCAGAGATTCCGGACAGTGTTTCTGATTAATCTGCTCGTATTTATGTCATTTTCAATAATATCCGGACAGAAAACAAAGGAAGATCAGTTTCCTTATGATCAGAATGACAAGGGATCGGCTCCACCTTTTAAAGAGAGGTTGTTTTATGGAGGAAATCTCGGATTATGTTCGGAACTATTACAGATATTCAGGTCTCACCGGTTGTCGGATACTGGGTTTTGCCACGTGTGGCTGTTGCTGCCGGACCCAAATACAGGTACTATAAGGACATTGATACTACCACGAGTATTTACGGAGGAAAAGCCTATGTGCAATTAGTTGTTATTCAGGATCTTAATTCATTTATTCCGTTTGGTGCTCATACAGGGATTTTCTTCACGCTGAGGATGAATTGCTTAGTCTTAAAGCCAACTTCTGGAAACATCCACTGAATCCTCGTGGCAGATTCTATGTAAACACTGTTCTTGCAGGAGGCGGCATAAGTCAGCAGATTGGAAGAAGATCTTCTTTGAATTTTATGATTTTATGGCCATTAAATGATTCAGGTTATGATATTTACAGTAAACCTGAAATAAGGATCAGTTTTACTTTCTAACTTTTTTATATAAATTTGCATGTTTTCAGGATTTCTTATAATTCTCCTGAAATATTTATTGTACCATTTGCCAGCCGGCAAATTAAATTATATTTGAAACTTTAAAAATTCAAGCTTTATGAAAATTGAAAATAATAAGATGGTCTCTCTGATTTATGAACTGAGAGAAAATGATTCAAACGGAAGAATTATTGAAGCTCTCGATGAGACCAGACCTCTAAGATTTATATATGGAACTGGGAGCTTGCTTCCTGTTTTTGAATCAAATATAGGTTCATTGAATTCAGGTGATCCTTTCAGGTTTAGACTCAGTTCTGAAATGGCATATGGCGACAAAAGGGAGGAAATGATAATCAATGTTCCTGTTGCTGTTTTTGAGACCGACGGAAAAATCAATGAGGATATCTGCAGGGTGGGTAACGAGGTCCCTATGACAGATTCAGACGGAAATCCTTTGACAGGGATAATAAATGAAATTACTGAAACATATGTCAGGATGGATTTCAATCATCCTATGGCTGGTCTTGATCTGTTTTTTTCAGGCAGGATTGTTGAAGTACGCGAAGCCACTGAAAATGAATTGGCTGCAACTGTGAATTCCTGTTCAGGCTGCGGAAGTAAAGAACATTCAGATTGCTCCGGAAATTGCGGATAAACCTGAAATGCAGAAATATCAGTTTGAATAATCTCGATATTTAATGCAAAAAGCCTGGAAACTATTCCCTTATTTGCTTCTGAGCATCATCAGCATTACTCTGATTCTCTTAGTTTTAAAGTCAATAAGATACTTGAGATTGCTTCTCCTGTTTTATTGATTTTCAGAATCTTGACGGTTGTCCTGCTCTTTGTTTATGCATTCCGGAAAAGATCGCTGACAACATGGATCCTTGTCTGCTATGGTTGCCGGTGCTGAATTCGGATATGATGTCCCGGAAGTAGCAAAAAAACTACAGGTATTCAGCGATATCTTTCTGAGGATGATAAAAACCATTATCGCCCCTCTGCTGTTTTCGACTCTTGTTGTGGGTATTGCAGGACATGCCAATATTAAGCAGATAGGGAGAATGGGATGGAAATCACTTTTGTATTTCGAAATAGTATCTACTCTTGCCTTGTTTATCGGACTTCTTGCAATTAATATCGGAAAAGCAGGTGTGGGTGTTGTATTGCCTCCAAACCCGGAGGTTCCTCCGATCACCACAATTAAGGCTCAGACTGCAAGTGATTTTATTCTTCACATCTTTCCCGAAAATATTGCCAAAGCGATATTCGAGGGCCAGATACTCCAGATAGTGATCTTCAGCATCATTTTCGGTATCGCTGTGGCAATGGTTAAAGAAAAATACCGGACACCAATGATCAGGTTCAGTGAAAGCCTTTCGGAAATAATGTTCAAGTTCACAAATATTGTAATGTATTATGCCCCTGTCGCGGTATTTGCAGCTATCGCATATACTGTGGGACATATGGGTCTTGATATACTTTATAATCTGTTTAAACTGCTGGCAACCTTATATGTGGCTCTGATCCTGTTTCCTGGCATTTGTTCTTCTTCCTGTTGCATTGATTTTCAGAATACCTGTCAGACCATTTATCAAGGCTGTCTCAGAACCGGCCACTATCGCATTTGCAACATCAAACTCCGAATCTGCTTTGCCATCGGCAATGGAATCAATGGAGAAGTTCGGGATACCGAGAAAAATTGTGGCTTTCGTTATACCTACAGGTTACAGTTTCAATCTCGATGGCACAACATTATATCTTTCACTGGCATCAATTTTTGTGGCACAGGCTGCTGGTATTGATCTTCCTCTTGACAAACAGATAGTAATTTGTTTTACCCTTATGCTAACCAGCAAAGGTGTTGCAGGTGTATCAAGGGCTTCGCTGGTAATTCTGCTTGGGACAGTTGTTAGTTTCGGATTGCCTGTGGAACCTGTGTTCATTATCCTTGGCATCGATGTACTGATGGATATGGCCCGCACTTCTGTGAATGTTATTGGCAACTGCCTCGCAACTGCTGTTATTGCCCGCTCTGAAAATGAATTTGATGAAACAGCTGCCAGGAATTTCAAACCTGAGTAAATACTCCAACAATATATTTTTTATTTTTTTACCGTTTAGATGTTTAACCTCTACGAGGTAATAATGTTCAGAGAACAATCAGACCTACAATAGTTTATACCCTATGGGCAATGTTTCAGATTCAGATTACAGCATAAATTCCAGTTTTTTGCAGCACAATTTTCTTCCAGCTTCAGTAATACCGATTTTCATATTCAACGTAGGTGATCAAGTATTGTGGAAGGGATTGATATATGGACAATCTTTTCCTCGTAGAGGATTAACAGAGTTTTCACTATCGATCACCTTACTGATCAACAAATTGTTGAGTAGGAGTCTTTCTTGATAAACCTCTTCAGAATTCAATATTCATGACGGAAGTACAGAAGAGCGTGAAATAAATGATTTTCACAGGGCCCTCAATTTAATCTTAGATAAATCAATAAGACTATAATCATTTCCTCGTTCCATAACATCTCAAATTACATATTTCACTCACATTACATTTGTAACCAGAGTAAATTACATTACTTAATTACATATGTAATCAGAGATTTATTTGAATTTAGATTACAGAGTTAAACTTTTCAGATAAATAGAATTATAAAAACATAATAATCATAAAATCAGTAAATTATATTGTATTAATTACAGTAATGATCAACCGTATATGGCGATAGAGGCATTTTAAGAGTTAAAATCGTTTAGAAAACATTTTAATATGCTATATACCATAATGTTGTATAACTAAACTTGTATTACTTCAAATAGCTCCTCATTATAAGTAATCATAATCAGGCATATACAAATGGAATCCAATTAATTAATATTTGCTTTATACAGGCCATTTACATCTGTAATTATATTATATTACACATGTCAATTAAATATTATTTACATTTGTAATATTAAAATTTACACTATGAAAGAGCGTTTACTTGAGTTTTTAAGGAATGAAAATAAATCTTCTGCCCAGTTTGCAGAGGAAATTGGAGTTCAGGCTTCAGGTATCTCCCATATTCTTTCAGGACGTAATAATCCAAGCCTTGATTTTATATTGAAAATGCTTGAGAAATACAGGTTCCTCTCAACTGACTGGCTTTTATTTGGCAAAGGATCAATGTATAAAGAGCCTAAAATGCAAACTCTGTTTGATTATGATGCCGTGAATTCACCGGAGAATCAGTGAACAATCAAGCAAAAAGCCACTCAGGTCTGAACCTGAGAATCTGGATATTCAGAGAGGTCAGAACAACAAGGGATTCAGCTGATTCCTCAAATCCGATCAGGCTCCGGAAGTCATTAAAATAGTATGGTTTTATGAAAATAACAGTTTCGAGGAATTTCTTCCGGTCAGACAATGAGACTGATTCAATCTATAAATGAAAAAAATTATCCTTCCTTTAAATTTTTTGAAGTCAGTCATTAAAATTATCTTTGCCGTAAATGCATGAGTAGATGGCAAAGCGCATTGAAGATTTAAAAGTAATTGGAAATAAGCGTCTTAATAATGATTTTTTTATTCTCGAACTTTCAGGGGATGCAAAAATTCCGGAATTTAAGCCGGGTCAGTTTGCTCAGGTAAGGGTAGATGGGAGTCCGGAAACATTTCTTCGCAGACCAATTTCAATACATGATGTTGATTATGAGAAAAATACATTTAAAATTCTTATTCAGATTGCAGGAAAAGGCACCAAGACATTGTCTTCAGTACTGAAATGGTGATATTCTGAATCTTATTTATCCGCTAGGCAATTCATTCTCTTTGCCTTCAGAAAAGGAACAGGTACTTCTGGTTGGCGGAGGATGCGGAATTGCACCACTTTTGTTTCTCGGCAAAGTATTTAAAATCAAATGGTTTTGTTCCTGATATACTTCTTGGTTTCAGAAACAGTGAAAGAATAATTGAATTTGAAGAATATCTAAAATAGGAAATGTATTCGTTACTACTGAAGATGGTTCTATGGGAGAAAAGGGATATGTAACCAGCCATTCCGTCTTTTCTGCACACCGGATATGACAGGATATATTGCTGTGGACCTGATACGATGATGAAGGCAATTGCGACTTATTGTAAAAATAAAAATATTATTTGTGAAGTGTCACTCGAAAACCTCATGGCATGCGGAATTGGAGCATGTCTGTGTTGTATTGTTGATACGGTAAAAGGCAATCTTTGCACCTGTATTGACGGACCGGTTTTCAATATAAATGATTTAAAATGGTGAATCTTGGATTTTCTATCGGGGATCTGCATTTCAAAAATCCTGTGTTAACAGCTTCCGGAACATTCGGATATGGATCTGAGTTTGATGATTTTTTTGATGTTTCAAGACTGGGAGGAATTGTCTGAAGGGAACGACTCTTGAACCCAGGGAAGGCAATCCGTATCCCGCGTATGGCTGAAACACCATCAGGGATGCTTAATGCAGTAGGATTGCAGAATAAAGGCATCGATTATTTTGAAAAATCTATCTATCCGCGTGTTCAGAATATACGACACAAATGTAATTGTCAACGTAAATGGCAGTTATATTGAAGATTATATTGCTCTTGCAGAGAGAATTAACAAGCTTGAAAAGATACCTGCAATTGAGCTGAATATCTCATGTCCGAATGTAAAGATGGGAGGAATGGCTTTTGGGACAAATCTCGATTCGGCCCGGGAAGTGACAAGGGAGGTCAGGTCTGTTTATTCAAAAAAGCTGATTGTTAAACTATCTCCTAATGTTACAAATATTGTTGATTTTGCCAGGGTTGTTGAAGAAGAAGGTGCTGATTCGGTTTCGCTGATTAATACTCTGCTTGGAATGTCGGTTGATGTTGAAAAAATGAGACCTTCACTTTCAACTATTACCGGAGGCTTGTCCGGTCCTGCAATAAAACCGGTGGCTCTCAGGATGGTATGGCAGGTGGCCAATGCAGTAAAAATCCCGGTAATTGGAATGGGAGGGATTATGACAGTCTCCGATGCTCTGGAATTTTTTCTTGCCGGTGCAAGTGCAGTTCAGGTTGGAACGGCTTCATTCATTGATCCTCAGGCTTCTGTTAAAATTCTTGAGGGAATTGAAAATTATCTTGTTAAAAAAGGATTTTCTGATATTAAAGAAATTATTGGTTATATAAATCGTCTGACATGATCTCAGTGCAATCCTGCATATAAATTAGTTCAAACATTTTATTCCGATTATTACTTTCTCTCATTTTTCCTTTAAATTTGTAAGAATTTAAAAACATATTGTTTCAATCTATTAATTAATTACTATAGAAATGTCAGAAAATTTACAAATTGATAATCTGGATAAAAAGATTCTCGATATTATTACAAAAAATGCAAGGATTCCTTATCTGGAAGTTGCGAGGGAGTGTGGTGTTTCAGGAGCTGCAATTCATCAGCGTGTACAGCGTCTTATACGGATTGGGGTAATAAGGGGATCGGAATTTAAAGTTGATCCTGTAATGGTAGGATTTAAAACCTGTGCATATATTGGTATATTTCTCGACCATCCCGGTCATTTCAGGGAAGTAATTGAAAAATTCAAGGATATTCCCGAGATTATTGAATGTCATTATACTACAGGAAATTATTCATTGTTTATTAAAGTTTATACACGTGATAATGAACATCTGCGAATGATATCTTACTGATACGATCCAGAATATTCAGGGTATTGTCAGAACTGAAACTTTGATATCGCTTGAAGAATCAATAAACAGACAGATTCCTGTTCTTTCGAGATAGGATTGTCACTTATCTTAAACACTAATGTGCTCTACAAAATTTTGTTCTGAAAAAATGGGACAATAACCTTGAAAAATTGTTTCTATTCTTTTGCTTTAAATTAAATTTATGATACATTTGCACTCGCAAAAATATAAGAGGATTCAGTAGCTCAGCTGGTAGAGCACATCCCTTTTAAGGATGGGGTCCTGGGTTCGAGCCCCAGCTGGATCACTAAAATGCAGAAGGAATTATTTTTAATTCCTTTTTTTATGTTCCAATTGGAATGACTCCCGGACCCGGGCACCCAAAGTCACCCCTCATAGTAAGGATTAAGGTTAAGGTTAAGACCAATTTTCTGTACCAACCTAACCTCAACCTCAACCTCAACCTCAACCTAATTTAATATTTCTTCACTTCTTTGTAATGAAAGTTTGCTCTTCGCGTCATGTATTAAAAACAAAGTATTAATTTAAATATATACGCAATGAAAAAACTATTTGTATTTATCGTTCTAACAGTCACAGCAACACTTGCTTACAGTCAGAAATCAATTGATGACCTTTTTGACAGATACGCTGGAAAAGATGGATTTACAACGGTAACAATAAATGGGAGTCTTCTTAAGCTGGCTCACTTGTTTGATGATAATGATGATGATAAAGATATTTCTGCAAATATTACCGAGATCCGCATCCTTGCACAGGAGGATAAGGGAATGAAGGTTGATAATTTTTATGACCTGGTCATGAAAGACATTGACCTCAAAAATTATGATGAGTTTATGAGGGTAAAAGAATCAGATCAGGATCTCAGAATGCTCGTACGCTCTGAGGGTAACAGATTCAAAGAATTCTTGCTTATTGCAGGTGGAAAGGATAATGCACTCATTCAGATAAAAGGCAATATGACCTATGCCGAGGCAAAAAAGCTATCTAAAGATGCAGAGAAGGATCATGGATTGAATATCACCGGAAATCATAAGGATAAAGAAGCTATCTCTAAGTAATTAATAATGTAGCTATCTTTATAAGCATTTATTGCTTCAAACGCGAATGACAAGAGATGAATTTAATGATCTTGTCCGGCAGCTTAACCGCAATCTCTTCGGTTATGCCTTCCGCCTTCTCCGGAATCAGGAGGAGGCGGAAGATGCTGTTCAGGAAATTTTCATTAAGCTCTGGAATATGGGAAAAAAGCTTGATGAATATAAAAGTATCGGAGCCCTTGCAACTACAATGACTAAGAACTTTTGTATCGATCAGCTCAGGAAAAAAAAGCATCTTTTTAAGGAAGAACAGGAGGGAAAAGAATTTCAGATTTCAGGCAGCGCATCACCCTTTGAGATCATGGAAAGCAGGGAATCAGAAAATATTCTGTATCAGATAATTGATCAGTTGCCTGAGATTTATAAAGTGTCAATAAGACTCAGGGAAATAGAAGGGCTGTCATATGAGGAGATAGCAGAAAAAACTGAACAGAACATAAATACCCTGCGCGTGACTTTATCAAGAGCCAGGAAGATGATCAGAGAAGAATTTAATAAATATCAGTATGAACGAAGAGGAATTAAAGAGGTTAATCGAAAAGTACTATAACGGAGAAAGTACTGAAGAGGAGGAGAGAAGCTTAAGAGATTATTTTGCTAGAAAACGATATCCCTGAAGGCTATGAAACAGAAAAGATTATTTTCAGTTATTATACCGACTCCGCTGTCGTGCCTGAGCCTTCTATTGACTTTGAAGCACGGATTCTGGCAGGTATTGATGCATCGGAAATAGCTGACGGATCGAAAAGGATAAGAAGGTATCTTGTTCCGTTGCTTAGTGCAGCAGCAGGTTTGCTTATCCTGGCTGGATCATATTTTTTCTTTATGAACAGGCATGATTCGGAGGATACATTTTCAGATCCTCAAATTGCATATGCTGAAACTATAAAAATCCTCCGGGATGTTTCAGCACAGATGAATCATGGTGCCCAGGTTCTCGAACCTGTCGCTAAAATAAATGAGATGACAAAAAAAAGTTTTGAAACAATAAATAAATCCACAAGAATTGTTGAGAAGAACCTGAAAAACCTCGACGATCTCAAAAAGGCAATTGAACTAAATCAGACACCCGTGGATAAAAATATAAACAAATAAAATTCAGTGATATGAAAAAGATTCTTCTTTCCTTTACCGCACTGTGCCTTGCTCTGATAGTGCAGGCTCAAAGCAATCCGGTTGATGAGATGTTTAATAAATACTCTGAAAAGCAGGGATTCACTGTAGTATCCATTTCAAGCAAAATGTTAGGTCTGTTTGCGAATAAGGACACAGAAAATAAGGATGCCGATGATATAATAAGCAGGCTTAAATCAATAAAAATACTCTCTGTTGAAGATTCCCTTCTTAATAAAAACCTTAATTTTTATACAGAACTAAGCAAAAAGCTGGATCTCTCGGTATATGAAGAACTTATGGTTGTAAAATCAGGACCTGATATGACTAAATTTCTTATTAAACAATCAGGTAATGTCATAACCGAACTTCTTGTTGTAATAGGCGGACCCGGAGGAAATTCATTGATTTCCATCAAAGGTGATCTGAATCTTAAAAACATATCAGATCTGTCAAAAAGTCTTGATATGCAGGAACTTAAAAGTCTTGACAAAATCGAAAAGAAAAGTCCTGAGGAATAAAATATATATTTTGTGATTAGCGAAGCAACCAAAATGTCTAAATTTCGTACAATAGATTAGATAGTACTGATAAATAGTGCAGCTTGAAGACTCATTTTTTTATATTTTGTATTAATTCGAAACTTGAACCAATACTAAACTACTATGAACAATCAATTCACTAAAACGATCCGTCGTTTTGATTTTCAGCTTGTATCTTATTTTCAGCAGTATCCTATTCCCAATTTAAAGATGTTGATTTCCTGAGAAGCGCTCCTGCTGATGGAGTAAAGTATCTCCAGGCTTATATCACCCCATGGGCAAATGCTTTTGGAGCTGGTCTTAACGGTGGCTGGTATAATACTGCAAAACCTCATAAATTCGGCGGATTTGATATAACAATAAGCACAAGTGTAGGTATTGTTCCTACATCTGCTGAAACATTTGATGTATCCAAAGATCGGTCTTTCATCTTCTGTAACCGGAGCAGGAATTTGCTTCTACTGTTGCAGGTCCTGATAAAGACGGTCCGCTCATGACATTATAAAGCCAGTGGAGTTACTCTGGCTATCTTTTAATGCTCCAAAAGGAATCAACTTGAGATATATTCCTGTTCCAACTGCACAGGTCGGAATTGGCTTACCGTTCGGAACAGAACTGAAAGTAAGATTCATTCCTAAAATAAATATTAAGGATGGTGATGTATCATTCTGGGGTGTTGGTCTCGTTCACAGCTTAATGCAGTATTTGCCGGGTAATAAAGTATTGCCATTCGATGTATCACTTTTCGCAGGGTATACAAAACTTAAGGGAAATGTACCTCTTGACTCTGCAGCCTGATCCTGAATATCGATCAGGCATATACGACACCTTATAATCCAGCTGACTTCATTTAACAATCAGAATCTGAAGATAAGTGTTCAGGCATTGAATATTAGTGCAATTGCTTCTCTTAATCTGCCTGTAATTACTTTCTATGGAGGACTTGGATACTGCAAAACCAGAACCGCAATGGATCTTTCCGGAAATTTTCCGATTCCGGTATTAGTTACTCCTGCCGATGCTGCTCCATTTGCACAGTATAATAACTCAGGTGTAAAAAAAGGTTCAGATTTTCCAAATATGGATATTAAAAACTTCTCCGGCCTGCGGGCAAATATAGGATTCAGGTTAAAACTGGCTGTGGTAACAATTCATGCGGATTATACAAGGGCCCAGTATAATGTTCTTACTGCAGGGCTTGGGATTCTCATTCAGATAAATTTATTAATTTTGTTATTCTGAAATCCCCGGATCCACGAGAGATCCGGGGATTTTTGTTCAATCGTAGAACTATTTAGACATATTTGCAGTTTATAGAGTAATTCTAAATACTAAGAGGTTGATGATTGCTGACACACAGAAAATAAACAGGGGCTACCGTGCATTGCTGCTGGCTGCCAAAAACACAGTCGCGCCTGAAGATTCCCCGGTTATAAGAAAGAGCCATGGACCTTGCAATCGAGGCATGCGGCGATAAGGTAATTCTTACCGGGGAACCTGAGATACTTCATGCATTATCTGTTGCCAGAATTATTGCAGGTGAGATGGGTCTCGGACTTACTTCAATTATCACTGCACTGCTGCATGATTCCTATAATAATCTGAACCTTACTCCAAAGGAGCTTGAAAAGGAGTTCGGGAAAAAAGTTGTGGAGATACTAAATGGATTCTCCAGGATTACCAGCATTGATTCCATGCAATCTTCCTATCAGGCTGAGAATTTCCGGAAACTTCTCCTAAGCCTTGCTGATGATGTAAGAGTGATTCTTATAAAGCTTATTGAAAGGCTTGAATACATGCGTAACCTCGATAATGCTCCGGAAAAGGACAGGATCCCTTTGGCATCCGAAACTTATTTCCTTTATGCGCCGCTGGCACACAGGCTTGGTTTTTATAATATAAAATCGGAAATGGAGGATCTTGCTGTAAAATATCTTGAACCTGAACAGTACTACTTATGTTGAATGCCGGCTGAAACAGACAACAGCTTCAAGGAATAAACTGATACGTGATTTTTCAGTTCCCCTTAAAGAAAAACTTGAGAAGCAAGGCTTTAGATTTACTATTAAAAGTCGCACAAAATCAATACATTCCATAATGCTGAAAATGAAAAAGCAGGGAGTGGAATTTGAGGAAGTTTACGATCTTTTTGCTGTCAGGATAATTATTGACAGTCAGGGTGAAACCGAAAAATCCGATTGCTGGAGAGCTTATTCGGTTGTGACTGATCTTTATCAGCCAAATCCCAGCAGGTTACGCGACTGGATATCTATTCCAAAATCGAACGGATATGAATCACTGCATACCACTGTAGTCGGACCGAGGGGAAAATGGGTTGAAGTGCAGATCCGCTCCACAAGGATGGATGAGATTGCGGAGAAGGGACTGGCAGCTCATTTCAAATATAAAGGAATAAAGGGTGAAGGCGGACTTGATTCCTGGCTGTCAAAGATGCGCGAAATACTGGAATCTTCTGAAAAAGAGGATAATGCATTTCTCGATCAGGTGCGATCTGGTTTATATACCGATGAGGTTTTTGTTTTTACTCCAAAAGGGGATCTGCGCCAGTTGCCTGCAGGAGCAACCGTTCTGGATTTTGCCTTCGACATTCATACAGCTGTCGGATGCTCATGTGTAGGGGCGAAAGTAAACGGAAAAAATGTAACAATCAGGTATGTCTTGCAGAACGGAGATCATGTTTCCATTATAAGGTCAAAGACATCAGAAACCAAAGCAGGACTGGCTGTCATTTGTTGTAACGACGAAGGCAAAAACGAAGATCAAGCAGGTACTGAATGAGGAAAAGACAAAAGCAGCTGCTGAAGGTAAAGAGATCCTGATGCGTCGGATGAAGAACTGGAAAATTGTATATGGGGATACCCTTATACAAAAACTGCTTAATTCATATAGCCTGAAAACTGCCCAGGATCTGTATTATCTTATTGCAACTGAGAAAATAGAACTGCTACAGATAAAAGAAGTATTACTAAGGGAAGAGGCTAATGATGAGACTACTCCGGCAGCAGTGTTCCCGGAAAGGAACTAAAAGAACAAATAGATTCCCAAATTTCAGATTATCTGATAATTGAAGATAGGGTAGAGGGCCTTGATTATAAATTATCAAAGTGTTGCAATCCGGTTTTTGGTGACAGTGTTTTTGGTTTTGTGACAATATCTGAAGGAATAAAAATTCACAGAACCAGCTGTCCGAATGCACATAACATGATGGCAAGATATCCTTACAGGGTAATCGCAGCCCGCTGGTCAAAGTCAAAAAGCAGTCCTTCATTTGTTGCAATTGTCAAAGTGACAGGGATTGAAGATATTGGCATGGTCAATAAAATTGCAGATGTAATAGCTGACCACAAAGCAGTTGTCAGAAGCTTCAATTATAATATGGCTGATGGCATATTTGAAGGGATACTTAATATAATGGTGCCTAATAGCGATGTTCTTCATGGGATTATAAGAAAGATACAGGGTATTAAAGGAATACTTAAAGCAGTTCGGTATGATAGTACGGGGAATTGATACATTGCCGGCCCAACAAGCACGGATTACAAATCCGCGCTAGCGTACTCCGTGGCCCTCTGTGCTTCTCCGTGCAGCTCTGTGTAAGTTCTTTATCAATACCTCACATCAGGTTTGACAGGCAGTTTAGCCATCTTCTCCACTTCAAGCGACGGAAATCCGAATTCTTCAACTACTTTTCCAAGGATCAGATATGTGCCGCTGCCTTTAAAAGGCCAGTTTTTCAGCGATTGTGCAAAATGAGTTGTATCGAAGAAATTACCTTCAGCATCAATGAAGCATCCGAAATTCATCCAGTCATTTTTTATTGTTTTGATATATTTGACTGTCACCAGGTGTCCGACCATTCTGATTTTCTTACCGGTATATTCACCCATCCTTCGTGCTGATACTTCGCCACGGAAGGATGTTTCAAGCATATCGAACCAGCTCATTGTTACAGGGAACCCGAAGAGTTCAATTTCATCATACACATCTTCAATCTTTCCCTGGGCAAGATCGGGAAGTGAGAAATTACGGACAGGAGAGGAGAAGAGCGGGCGGGTGTTTTCCGGTTTGTTTTTGTTGATCATCATATGGGCTTCCCATAAGAGTACTGCCTTCTTTTTCCCTGTAAATCTGAACGCACCTGCTTTGATTAGAAGAATTACCTGCTCAAGTCCGGGATTTACCCGGGTAACAAAATCATTCAGACCGGTGAAGGGACCGTCAGCATTGCGGATCTCTTCAATTGACTGTGCAATGCTGTATTCAAGGCTCATGATATGAATGAAGCCAAGGTATATATCCGTACCATAGATTGTTGTCTTATATGTGCTTTTATTCACGCATGGCAGCTGAATGGTGGCACCGCACCTTCTTGCTTCATGTACATAAACCCAGGTCCTGTAAAACCCTCCGAAGTTATTTATTACAGCTACCATGAACTCAAGCGGATAATGAGCTTTCAGATAAAGACTCTGGAAGCTTTCAACGGCATATGAAGCAGAATGGGCCTTTGAGAACGAATACCCGGCAAAGGATTCGATCTGTCTCCATACCTCTTTTGTGACCTCTTCGCTGTAGCCCTTTTCGCGGCAGTTTGAGAAGAACCTTTCAATTATACGCTGCATCTCCTGTTTCGACCTGTATTTGCCGCTCATGGCGCGGCGCAGCGTATCAGCATCAGAAAGATCGAGTCCTGCAAAGTGATGACAGACTTTCAGCACATCTTCCTGGTAGACCATAACACCGAATGTCTCTTCAAGCTGTTCCTTCATAACCGGATGTATATATTCGAATTTTCCCGGATTATGGAACCTGTAAATATATTCCTTCATCATTCCGGAACGTGCAACCCCCGGTCTTATCACTGAACTGGCAGCAACAAGGGTTGTATAGTTATCGCATCTCAGCTTTTTAAGAAGGCCACGCATCGCAGGACTTTCAATATAAAAGCATCCTTTTGTTTCGCCGATTCTCAGATACTCTTTTACCTTTTCATCTTTTTTAAATTTCTGTATGGCATGAACATCAACATCGATGCCCCGGTTCCGCAGGATTATTTCTGCGCTCTCGCGGATATGTCCTATTCCGCGCTGGCTCAGGATGTCGAGTTTCTCAAAGCCGATCTCTTCGGCTGTGTACATATCCCACTGGGTAGTCGGAAAACCTTTCGGCGGCATATCGAGAGCAGTGTAGCAGGTGATCGGTTCTTCTGAAATGAGTATACCTCCGGCATGGATGCTCCGCATGTTGGGAAAGTCGGCGATCTTCAGACCAGTTGAGAAAATGAGATTTGTTATCTCATTCCTGTTTGTCTCAGCTGAAGGGTTATCAATAAGCGAATCGATCTCTTCCTTGGGCAGACCATGTACTTTTCCGAGTTCGCGGACAATTGATTTTCCTCTGAAAGTACTCATTGTCCCAAGCAGTGCGGTATGTCCGTAACCATATCGCTTGAAAATATAATCGATGACCTCATCGCGCTCTTTCCATGAATAGTCAATATCGAAGTCGGGAGGACTGCTCCGTTTCGGATTAATGAATCTCTCAAAGTAAAGGTTTAGATCAATAGGGTCAACATTGGTGATTTTCAGGCAATAAGCAACGACGGAATTTGCTCCGCTTCCACGTCCGACATGATAAAAGCCCCGTGCCATTGAATATCTTACAATATCCCAGGTTATGAGAAAATAGGCAGAGAAACCAAGTCTGTCGATTATCTCAAGTTCATGCTTTACCCTTTTCTTTGCTTCATTATTCTGCCTGCCATACCTGTATATCATTCCGTCCCAGGCCAGTTTTTCGAGAAGCAGCTTGTCATCATATCTGCTGGCAGAATAGATCTTTTTGTTTTTGAGACTTTCCCGGTCAAACTGCAAGACTGCAGTCATCAAGAAGTTTTTTTGTATTATTTATCAGCCATGGGTATTCTTTCAGGATTTTTTCATTTTCGTGCGGGATCTCTGAAGAATTCATCTTCTCCGGCACATTGCCATGGCTGCAGGTGGCTCAGGAGAATATTGTTGTCGACTGCCCTGAGACTCCTGTGAATAAAAATATCATCTGTTCTCTGCAAATGTAACAGGCTGCAGCAGAACCATCGAGTTCCTGTTCATTGATGAAGTGAGTGTCAGCAGGCTGTTCAGCTCATGTGGTTTTATTCCTATGCGTTCATTATCAAATAGTTTACGTGATGGAATTTTTTTAAGGGAATATATTATGTATGATTCGGAGAATTGAGGTGCAGGGAAGGGAAGCGATGACTTGTTGAAATTCAGATCGGAGAGAAATTCATTTAGCTCCTGAAGTCCTTTGTTATTGCGTGCAATTCCGATATACTGAAGTTCATTCTCATTTCTGAATTCAATACCTGCAACGGGCCTGATATTGTTTTTGACTGCATTCTCCTGCAAATTCCGGTATTCCTGTTGAGTTGTTTATATCAGTAAGGACAATAGTATCCGTTCCTGCAGCCAGTGCTTTCTGCACAAGCTGTTCAACGGACATTGTTCCGTAGCGCAGACTGTAATATGAGTGACAGTTAAGATACATAGTGTTGCTGGTTTGCTGGTTCCTGGTTTCGGCTACGCGTTTGTGCACTGTGCTTTGATTCTATGCTGGCGCGGATTTGCAATCCGTGCCAATTTGTTCTGCTCGGTTGCAATCCGTGCTTATTGATGTCTTTGGGCACTCTGACTTGCAACTCTGCGCCATTGTGCGCTTTACGCCTTTGCACCGTTACGCCGTTGCGCCGTTTCCTAATGCCAATACCCTCCCCGGAGTCTTTCCTCCATCATATTTTGCTCTTTAAGGGCATTTTCAAGCTGTTTCAGGGCCTTTTCCTCTCTTTCGCTTACCGTCATTACTCCTGAAGCTCTCCTGACCGCATTTCGCCCGAAACGCTTCCTGATCTTGTCCATTGCCATATAGAGGCTGACCTTTTCAGGAGTATCGTCAAACATGTCAAGCTGCTGGACTCCTCTTACCATATGACTGAACCTTACACCAATGAGTCTTATAAGCATACGTCGCTGGTAGAGTCTGGCAAAGAGTTCTTTGGTGATATCGGCAAGAACATGGTCAAATGATGTATATGGTATCCGTTTCTGCAGTGTATGGGTATCGAAGTTTGAATACCTTATCTTGACAGTGACGCATGAAGTGAGTTTTTCCTGTTTTCTCAGCTCGAATGCAATCTTCTCCACCATGCTTACCAGCAGCTGATTCAGCCTTACCAGGTCGGTGGTGTCTTTTTCGAAAGTATGTTCAGTGCTTATCGATTTCTGTTCCGAATAGCTGATGACGGGAGTGGAGTCGATGCCATTGGCTCTCTTCCACATTTCAATACCATTTTTACCCATCAGCTTTTCAAGCATCTCAACAGGGATATTCCGCAGGGTATAGATTGTAGCAATGCCCATCGACCGGAGTACCTGGTAAGTCTTCTGACCGATCATCGGTATTTTTCTTATCGAAAGAGGATCGAGGAACGGAAGCACAATCTCTTTCTGCACCTCAATCTCACCGTTTGGCTTTGCCTCACCGGTTGCTATTTTTGATACGGTCTTATTGACTGAAAGTCCGATTGATATAGGCAGACCTGTCTCTTTTATTATATACTGGCGCAGTTCATGCGACCATTTGTAGCATCCGTAGAAACGGTCCATTCCGGTGAGATCGATATAGTGCTCATCAACCGATGCTTTCTCATATAGCGGCGCCCTTTCGGCAATTATGCCGGTCACCATGTTTGAATAGTTGCTGTAAAGTTCCATGTCGCCTCTTATCACAATGGCATCGGGACACATAGTTCCTGGCCATTTTCATCGGCATGGCGGAGCTTACGCCGTATTTTCGTGCCTCATAGCTGCAGCTCGATACCACACCACGGTCCGACATGCCGCCTATTATGACCGGCTTCCCGTTCAGGCGGCTGTTCTTAAGCCTCTCAACCGATACGAAAAATGTATCGAGGTCGAGATGCAGAACTGATCGGTCTATGTTGCCGGAGAGAATCATTTTAATTTAAGTGTCTAAATGGTTAAGTATCTAATTTACACTGATGTATTGCTCCATCTGCGTCCTCTTGCCGCAACTCAATCGCTCTGGTAATTCTACGGAGCCAGACACCTTTAACAAGGATGCTTTGCAGCAGCCGAACACAGAGTTTTACTCTCATTAGATTCTTCATAAAAAATATTTCATATTTCTTGCATATATAACAATTAAGTTTTACTTTTGATTAGAAATTAATCAATTTTATGATTACAATATAATCAATTTTCATTATGTACTTCGCATCAAACATAAAATTTTTAAGAAAAAGGAGGGGCAGGACACAGGATGATGTGGCATTTGCCCTTAACCTTAAACGTTCAACCCTGAGCGGTTATGAGAACGGTGTGGCCCAGCCCGGAATAGAAATCCTGATATCCTTTTCCGGTTATTTTAACATTGCTATCGATACAATCCTTAAACTGGATATTTCAAAGTTGTCGGAAAGTCAGCTTGGTGAACTTGAAAGAGGATATGATGCCTATGTCAAAGGAAGCAATCTCAGAGTATCTGACAACAACAGTCAATTCCGGCAACCGGGAAAATATTGAACTGGTACCTGAGAAAGCAAAAGCAGGTTATACAACCGGATATGCCGATCCGGAATACATCGGTGAGCTTCCGGTATTCACACTGCCGTTTCTTTCAGATAAAAAGAAATACAGGACTTTTCAGCTGAAAGGCGACTCCATGCTTCCGATTCCCGATGGTTCCTGGGTAACAGGTGAGTACCTGCAGGACTGGATGCAGATAATCAGCGGGAAAGCTTATGTGGTGTTTACCCTCGACGACGGAATAGTCTTTAAGGTGGTTGAAAACAATCTGACAAAAGACGGTAAGCTGGTCCTCTATTCGCTTAATCCGGTTTATGAACCTTATGAGGTTCATGTAAATGAGGTGAAAGAGATCTGGAAATTTGTTAATTATATCAGCAGTGAACTGCCCGATCCTGTTTTGCCGGAAAAACAACTTATCCAGGCAGTCGCCGGAATGAAACACGATCTTGAAAGAATAAAAGCCAAACTTGGGAAAGATATTTCGGATATGTGACGAATAGGAGATCCCTGTAGGGATCAGTCGCGACTGATCCCTACAGGGATGCAATCCGCCATTTCCCATCTTCAAATCCTATCGGAATTGTACTGATTCCAGCCAGTTCCTCAAACTTAAACATTACATGAGGTAATTCTAGCAAGTGATTTATATTCTTACGTTTATTTGTTGTTTCTGAACTCATTATTATGAATACTCCCGGCTCTATGAAGTTTCTGCAGAGCCGGGGATTCACATATGACTGGTGTTCCTTCAGGAATGAGATCCATTTATTTTATTAAAAACAAAGTTGATCCGGTCATCCAAGACTTTGGCAAAGTAGACCTTTTTAGCTCCTGCATGAAGCATACGGGAAGTATCCTTTGCGGTATCATTATTCGTTTCTTCATATACAGCATATCCCGGCTCTTCAAAGACCGGATTCAGTCCGGAGGTGGTTTCATGAAAATGAGGACTTATTTTTATTGCAGTGATATTAAAGGTAACTGAACTGCTCAATCATCCTGCATGCCATAGTTGTTTTTCCCGACTTGGTGCCGGTTCCGGCAATGAGAAGAAGATTTGGAATACATTCTCATATAACTGTAAAAAAACAGAAACAATTAAAACCAAAAGCTCTTCGTAGGACAAATATTGTAGAGACACGCCATTTGCACGTCTCTACGTTTGACTTCTTTACTGTAAACATAAAGTCTCTATTCTGCAAACCACAATTGGAGCAGAATTGTTATTCCTTCGTCAGTGCAATTATCTGCTCAACAATCTTCTGGTTATCTGATTCAGGAATATGTCCTTTATAAATGGCTCTGCAAATCCTGTTTTTATCAAGAATTACCACAGTATAGTTATCTTTTGGCAAGCCCCATTGCTGCTGAAGGACAGCTTTATAGTCAAACAGGATTGTCGTATCGTATTTCTTTGCCTTATTACCTGCAATCATTCTTATCAGACCATTAGGTTTCCAGGTTGATTTGCAGTCAACAATACCAAAGCCTTTAAACAGATCCTTGCTGAGAGTCTTATCCACATCAGTTGCTTTCTTTACTGCATCATTGAATGCATCATTCAGATCTGATTCATCCGGGTCAACATAATTTATCTGAAGTACTTTTCCAGGCCATGAATTCATAGTAAATTCTTTTTTATCAGCATCAGTAAACAGTCCAGTCAGGAGCCTTCATCCCTACAGCCAGTTTGACATTCTGCTGTCCGAATACTCCTGTAAGGGCAAATAAACAGAAAACAAGGGTAATGGTCATTTTTTTCATAAGATAGGCATTTAAATTTAATGTCCAATATATGAATTTTTTATCATTAATTAATTTTCGGTCTTTTTATCATTTATCCCGGCAACAATATTACTTTTGCGGTCTAATTAATTTGTATGCAATTAATACGAAATATAGCGATCATTGCACATGTAGATCATGGTAAAACTACTCTGGTTGACCGGATTATACAGGAATGCAAGGTACTGGACCAGAGAAAGGAAGCGGGTGATCTTATTCTTGACAGCAACGATCTTGAGCGGGAAAGAGGGATTACTATCCTCTCAAAAAACGTTTCAGCAAATTATAAAGGGGTAAAAATTAATATTATTGATACACCCGGTCATGCTGATTTTGGAGGGGAAGTTGAACGGGTACTTAAAATGGCCGACGGTGTTCTGCTGCTTGTCGATGCTCTCGAAGGTCCGATGCCTCAGACAAGATTTGTGCTTGGAAAGGCAATTGCTCTCGGACTTAAGCCAATTGTCGTTGTTAATAAGGTGGATAAAGAGAACTGCAGACCTGATGAGGTTCAGCAGGATGTCTATGAACTCATGTTTAATCTCGATGCTACCGATGACCAGCTTGAATTTGCAACGGTTTTTGGATCTTCAAAATATGGATGGATGAGCGGTGACTGGAAAAAACCGACTACTGATATCAAATATCTGCTTGATACAATACTTAAGGAAATTCCCGAACCTCCGTATATTGAAGGAACAGCCCAGATGCAGGTAGCTTCGCTCGATTTTTCAAGCTATGTAGGCAGAATTGCCATCGGTCGTGTTTTCAGGGGAGATATTACTACCGGTTTAGACTATACATTATGTAAAAGGGACGGTAAAGTAAAGAAGGTAAGAGTAAAGGAACTATATGTTTTTGAGGGACTGGGAAGAGTAAAAACTGATAGTGTCAGATGCGGTGATCTTTGTGCTGTAATCGGACTGGAGGATTTTGAAATAGGAGATACCCTGGCTGATTTGCTTGCCCCTGAAGCTCTGCAGAGAATTGAAGTGGATGAACCTACAATGAGCATGGTTTTTACTATTAATAATTCCCCACTGTATGGAAAGGAAGGTAAGTTTGTTACATCACGGCATCTGAGAACAAGGCTGATAAGGGAAACTGAAAAAAACCTTGCTCTGAAAGTTGAGGATACAAAATCGGAGGATACTTTCAATGTGTATGGCAGGGGAATACTCCATCTTTCTATACTGATTGAAACGATGCGTCGCGAAGGCTACGAATTTCAGGTCGGGAAACCAAAAGTTATATTAAAAGATATAAACGGAGTTAAATCAGAGCCTTATGAGACGCTGTCAATAGATGTTCCGCCCGAGTTCAGCGGAAAAGCCATTGAGCTTGTTACCCAAAGAAAAGGTGAAATGATAATCATTGAACCTAAAGGCGACCTTACCCATTTAGAGTTTGATATTCCGTCAAGAGGCCTTATCGGATTAAGAAATAACATGCTTACTGCAACATCAGGGGAGGCTGTTATGCATCACCGGTTCAGGGCGTACGATAAATACAAAGGCGATGAACTGATGCCAAAGCCTAACGGCTCTTTGATATCCCTCGACATGGGATTGGCAACAGGGTATGCTATTGACCGGTTGCAGGACAGGGGCAGATTCTATATTGATCCGGGAGAACAGGTTTACAGGGGTCAGGTTATCGGTGAACATACCCGGCTTGGTGATCTTGAAGTAAATATTGTTAAAGGGAAAAAACTCACGAACATGAGAGCCTCAGGTTCTGATGACAGTCTTAAGATAGCTCCCAAATTAAAATTCTCGCTTGAAGAAGCCATGGAGCAGATAAAGGATGATGAATATCTTGAAGTCACTCCGCTGAACCTGAGAATGAGAAAGATACCTGGTTATAAGTTTGCGTAAAGGATGTTTAAAACAGTGTACTTTCAATATAAACTCCCCAGTCCGTAACCAGGTATTTATACATCTGGTTATACCAGACTCCCTGTACAGTTCCGTTCATCCAGCCAGGTTTAGCATAAGCTGTCCACGTTTCTCCGTAATCATAAGATATATACACATATCCGTAACTTTGCATTCCTGCAAAAACGATATGATCGGCATTAAGGAATGAATAGCATGCATCAGACAACGACTTAAGCAAGATATGCTTTGAAGGATCGTTTATATCCGCGACAGCACATTTGTAGATGCCTAAACAATCATATTGAACACCGTTATAGGTAAAGGTTCCCGGGCCATCTGAACCCCAGTAAAGATATCCATTTCTTTCATAAACGCCGAGTGCTCTCATACGTTGCCAGGTTCTGCTTTCGGCCGATAACAAATCTTCTGTACTCCATGTGTCGGCAATTTTGTTATAAGAACATTTAAGGAAATGCATTTCCCCATCGTTATCCCCGGTACATGCATAGAAATTCCCATCTTGTCCGATATTAACCGAGTGAATATGCCGTGCAAGTAACGGATTGTCCGGATCTCCAAGTAAGGTACCTCCGGTGCCTCCCATGGCAGTGCCATTGTCTGTATAATTTGGGTTTTGTCCGAAAGTATAAAAGACTTTCCATGTAATTCCATCAAGAGAATAGTACAGGTTTACAGGAGATGCCCCCATTGAAGCGTTTGTATAGGTTCCCATTACAGCAACTCCGTCATTTTCAGCAAAACCGCCCATAAAATTAAAATATGCACCAGGATAAGCAGGATTTACGGGGGTATGGCATACATATGGACTTCCATCAATGTTCTGAACATTACAGGGAGTAATTGTAGCCATATTATTATCTGAATAATAGATCTTATTGCCGCAAAATAGTACGATATTACCGTTTCCTAAAATACGGGCCTTATTGTCAGTAGTAAAAATGCCGGTGACTTTAACGCCTTGATTATATGAGATTCCATTATTGCTGCTATATCTGATATAGTCATCTGCACCGATTGTTATATAATTAATTCTTTTATTTCCGACCGAATGCAAAGCTAATGACCAGTCTGCTGAAAGATGAAAAGTCACATCATTGTCAGGCAGGGGAGTAGTGGTAAAACTTAACTGATTTCCATAAGCTGTGCCAATGCTATTAGTGGCATATGATCTTACATAATATGTAGTTTCAGAACTTAATCCTGTAATGCTACTGGTGAAAAATCCAGATCCTGTTCCATCTGTTGTTTTATCATTGAGGATTGTTGGTGTGGCAGTAATTGCCCAGCAGATGCCTCTTGAAGTAATTGGGGCACCGCCATCGTCAGTAATATTTCCACCAGAACTTGCAGTGGAATCAGTAACAGATGAAATAGCAGTAGTTGTAACAGTCGGGACCCCTAATGGATTTGTTGTAAATGATAGTTCATTACCATATCCGATACCCGCATCATTGACGGCGTAAGCCCTGATATAATACAAAGTATTTGGCAACAGGTCCGAAATAGTACTGGCAAAACTTCCACTTCCTGTTCCATCGCTTGTATGTGATCCGCCAACAGACGGATTATGCGAAGTACTCCAGCAAACTCCGCTTAAAGTAACAGTCGAACCTCCATTTGAAGTAATAGTTCCACCTGATGTTGCGGAGATAATGGTTATATTGTAAGCTGCTGTGGTAGTCAAAACAGGGATGACTGCATCGGTCGTAAAAACTAAGTCATCGCCGTATGCAGTGCCTGCACTATTCGTTGCATAAGCTCGTACATGGTAAGAAGTTCCGGGCATTAATCCTGTGATGCTGCTCGTAAAGCTTCCTGTACCCGTTCCATTTGAAGTTTTACTATCGCTTATTGCAGGGGCAGGAGTTGTTGCCCAGCAAACACCCCGGGCTGATATAGTTCCTCCTCCATCATCGGTAATATTTCCTCCTGATAATGCTGTCGAGGAAGTTATAAATGACACAGTAGTTGTTGTGAGAATTGCAACGGCTATCGGGTTGGTCGTAAATGATACCTCGTTGCCGTATGCAGTGCCTGCACTGTTCGTGGCATAAGCCCTGACATAATACAAGGTATTTGGTACCAATCCTGTCAGGCTGCTGGTAAAGATTCCAATTGAAGCACCATCATTTGTATGAGTTCCTGCTCTGGACGGATTATGCGAAGTACCCCAGCAGATTCCACTGGTCGCAACTGCTGCGCCTCCATTAGAGGTAATATTTCCGCCTGATGTTGCGGAGGTAAGGGTTATATTGTAAACTGCTGTGGTAGTTAAAGCAGGGATGATTGCATCGGTCGTAAAAACTAAGTCATCGCCGTATGCAGTGCCTGCACTATTCGTAGCATAAGCTCGTAAATGGTAAGATGTTCCGGGCATTAATCCTGTTATGCTGCTTGTAAAGCTTCCTGTACCCGTTCCATCTGAAGTTTTACTATCACTTATTGCAGGAGCAGTAGTCGTTGCCCAGCACACACCCCTGGCAGTGACTGATCCATCACCATCATCGCTGATGTTTCCTCCGGATGTTGCTGATGAGGAAGTAACGGATGAAACAACAGTTGTGGTAAGTGAAGGAACTATTACCTGGTCAGTTGTGAATGAAACCTCATTACCGTACGAAGTTCCCACGCTGTTTGTAGCATATGCTCTGACATAGTATAAGGCACCCGGCAACAAACCTGATAGGCTGCTTGCAAAATTCCCATTCACAGAGCCATCTATGCTATGAGATCCTCCTGTTGACGGATTGTGCGAAGTACTCCAGCAAACTCCGCTTGCAGTAACTGTGGAACCTCCGTCTGTGGTTATATTCCCGCCTGAGGTTGCCGTGGTCCGTGTCACATCGTACACTGCTGTTGTGGTTATAACCGGAAGAACTGCGTCGGTGGTGAAGATTAAGTCATTACCATAAGAAGTTCCTGCGCTGTTCGTAGCATAAGCCCTTACATGGTAGGAAGTTCCGGGCAGCAATCCTGTGATGCTACTCGCAAAGCTTCCTGTATCCGTTCCATTTGAAGTTTTATTATCACTTATTGCAGGTGAAGGAGTTGTTGCCCAGCAAACACCTCTGGCAGTGATGGATCCATCACCATCATCGGTAATGTTTCCTCCGGATAATGCTGATGAGGAAGTAACGGATGAAACAACAGTTGTGATAAGCGAAGGAATTATTACCGGGTCAGTTGTGAATGAAACCTCACTGCCATATGAAGTTCCCATGCTGTTTTTAGCATAAGCTCTGACATAGTATATGGCATCTGGTGTCAGGCCTGATATACTGCTTGCAAAATTCCCATTCACAGAGCCATCTACGCTATGAGATCCTCCCACGGAGGGATTGTGCGAAGTACTCCAGCAAACTCCGCTGCCAGTAACAGCGGAACCTCCGTCTGCGGTTATATTCCCCCCTGAAGCTGCTGTGGTCCGTGTCACATTGTAAACTTCTGTTGTAGTTATAGTTGGAGTAGCTGCATCAGTGGTGAAAGTTATGTCATTACCATAAGATGTTCCGACACTATTCGTAGCATAGGCTCTGACATGGTAGGTGGTTGCAGGTTGTAACCCGGATATATTACTGGTATAGCTGCCTGTTCCATTTCCATTTGAAGTTGTATCATCACTGATTGAAGGAGAAGGGGTAATTGCCCAGCAGATACCCCGGATCGTGATATGTCCTCCGCCATCGTCGATGATTGTTCCTCCTGTTGAAGCGGTTGCAGAAGTTACAGATGAGACCTTTGTTGTACTGAGGATTGGAGGCATAACCGGACTGGTAATAAATGAAACATCATTACCATAAGCAGTACCGATATTATTGGTTGCATAAGCTCTTACATGATAAGTCGTTTCTGGCATTAATCCAGAAAGGCTGATTATAAAATTGTCTGTAGTTAATGTGTCGGAAGTCACGTAATCAGATAAGGACGGATCCTCAGATGTACTCCAGCATACTCCACGGGTTTTGATAATTTCACCTCCGTCAGAATTTATGGTGCCTCCACAAATTGCAGAATTTGAAGAAATATCTGTGATCTGATCTGTAGAAACTACAGGAATTGAACTAGATTCTCCGAGAATGCAACGGACTGAAAGTCCTTCATTCAGATAATTAATGTCACTTTCATTCAAACGGCCTGATAGAGAAGTTACATACCAGCCTTGTGCTCCCGTAGTTGTTGCACCTGCTCCGGAACTCCACATATAACCATAGTACTTTACTTCAGTAAAAGACTTCAGATTCCGGTAGCCCCCCGGAACGGCAGTAAAACCACTTTCGTTTGATGAGTAGTTATTTGTCGGCGTCCAGTGAAGATTTCCTGTTTCTTTAATTTTTTCACCGGCAATATTCACTCCTCCCAGGAAATCCGTCAATGTTGTCCAATCCTCATTATCAGGTACATGCCAACCAACAGGGCATAAATTACCTGTATTTACGGCATGCCAGTTATACAAGGCTCCATAGACGTCTTCATATTTTGTCATGTCATCATCATACCAGGCAAAAGCTCCTGACGTATTGCTATTCCAACTTTTCGAATTACTTCCGGGATACTCTATAGGACTCCCATTATTATATTTTGTGGTCCTCAGGTTCCTGGCCATCCATACCTGGGAACCGATTTCTACTATGGGGTAATTGTTGTCGTCACCGTCGGAACATGGAATAAAATTGAAAGTAATTGTCTTATCAGCTTCTGGTATATCAGTTTTTACAGTGCTATAGATTCTAGAAATACCAGTAAATTTTAACCTGTCGCCATAGGTGTACGGCATATTGACGGTACTATTATCTCTTAAATATGACGATTCATATATTTTTTCATCCACAGGATTATTACTTGTGATTCTTTCTACACTGATCGTCCCAGCTGCTTCACCTTCACATAATAATCTCCCCGAAAAGTGATAAGTTTTGCCTGTTACACTGATCAGATGTAAGCCATTTTTAAAACCTGAAAGCCGGTATTCCTGCGGGTAATTTCCTAAATAACAAACTAATTGAGCTTCAATTCTACCAGCCAGGTCAAATATTGAGATAATTGCATTGCCGGGGTCCGGTGGGTAAATCACCAGAACGGCATTGTTCCCCGTCATGGGATTAGGATAAATCTTTATAGAATATTGCTTGTTCTCAACCGAATTGAGTCCGTCTGTTCCGATGAGACGCAAAATCTCACCTTTATTAACAGTAAGAGTTGTTCCTGCTGTCAAATTTTCAACCTTGACTTGAGATACTGTCGTTGCAGCACCCGTGCCGGCGAACCTGATAAGGTAATTTTGAGCATTTACCTGTATAGTCATCAAAAAGGCAAATCCAAAAAATAACCTTTTCAATTTCATGATAATTCTTTTTCCAGTGTTAAAAAATTTCAGTATTAACTGATTTTGAAAAATTTGGTTTAGTGTCAGGCTTCGAATGTAGCTATTTTGCTGATACCACGATTTTTTATTTGACTACCATAGCTTAAATATCCATCAACGAAGGGTTTTTTAGGATGTCTTTTTTTCTGTTCTTGCAGATAGCAGATACTCTCACGGGAGACAGTTATTACCGGGGATTAAAGATACCTGAGATCCGTATACCTGGTAAGCGAAATAGCGCTCATCCACGCTTTTAGGAAGTGTCTGAAAAATATCTATATTTGTTCCAAAATGCATACATAATTCTGATTTTATTTATTGCCAGTGTGTCGGTTTAATACACAAAGAGAACTATTTATTTTCAATCTGAAACTAAAAACTTATTAACATGATGTGGCATAAAATATTTCTTTTCGCTGTAGTATTATTTATAATGAATACAGTATCTGCTCAGGAGATTAAATACGCACAGTACGGTATAACTGCAATTGACAGCAATGCACCGCACGGACTTAAGGTTGGTGACAGGGCACCTGAATTTACCGGATACGATCAAAAGGGAAAACAGGTGGAACTGAAAAAACTCCTCGAACAGGGACCTATAATTTTATTTTTTTACCAGGGTAAATGGTCTAGTATATGTAGCAGATATTTAAATAATTATCAGGATTCACTTAAAGTACTTACAGACCAGGGAATTAATATAGTCGCAATAACTCCCGAATCAATTGAGAATGTAGAGCAAACAGTAAAACTTCATAATCTGACGTTTACTGTGATCTACGATTGCCAGGAAAAAATAATGAAGGATTATGATGTCATGTACAGTGTAACCAAAGAATACCAGGATAAAATTAAATCAAGTTCCTCTATAGACATTGCTCAAAACAACGGTCGGGATTCAGCCCGATTACCCGTTCCTGCAACATATATAATAAACAAAGATGGTATTATAGTAGCTGTGCAGTTTGATCCCGATTATAACAACAGAGCCACTGTAAAGTGGATGCTGAAAAACATGGGACTTGCCTTATAAATGTCAGGAACTGTATGAATAATCTGCAGCTGCATTACTGAATGCTTTCATATTTTCATAGCTGGTACCTGGTGTTATTTCACAACCGGCTGAAATGATGCAACGACCTTTTGCCTGCTTTAGATCCTGAATAATTGACTGTTTTATTTTCTCAGGAGTTCCATCCTGAATTATGGTTACCGGATCAGATTTCCCGGAAAATACCTGTTTGTTTCCTAAAAAATGTTCAAAATCATCCATCGATGGTACAAGGTGGTCAATATCAATAATATCGGCTCCTGTATCGATCATTGGTTTTAGAATTGATACAGTGTTTCCGCATATATGGAGCTTTGCCAATGCTCCTTCAGAATGAATATGATCAACAAGTTTTTTCTGCCTGGCAAACGCAAACTGATTATATAATTCAGGTCCGATCTGGGAACAAAATGCATCTCCGATTCCTATACAATGTGCCCCGGCCTTTATCTGAAGAGAAATAAAATCCATCGCAGAGTCAATAATAATATCCATCGCCTTTTCGACGGCTTCAGGTTCAAGAAAAAAATCCACAGATGCTTCTGAGGCTCCCCTGAGATCGACATATTCTGCAACCGGTCCCTCTACCCAGCCAACGATAAAAAGACTATTTCCCAACTCTTTTCTGAATTGTTTTATTTCAGTCAGCCTGTTGTTGCATCGAAGGTTTTCAGCAGGTTTATAATGTTTGATCTGTGAGGCTGAAACAGCATCAGGCAGATGGCCGCCTTTATCAATGGGAAGATTATTATCAGGATATTCAACATGGATTCCAAAAGCTGATGCCTCAGCCCATGGATCAGACATCACTGTTACCCAGTCGATATTAAAGTCCTTGGCACATAGGATCATAGCTTTGCATTTGGAAAAGGGATCAAGACAAAAATCACGGTATTTTATTCCTGCATATTTTGCGGCCCATCGCATTATTATAGGATGAAATGGAGGGTGATCAACTGATTCCCCATTTAAAAATGAGAGTGTTCTGTCAAGACCGGTCATATTTATGTATTATGTATTAGATGCGATAGGCGATGGATAGTTTATTAATGTATTATGAATAAGATGCGATAGGCGATGGATAGTTTATTAATGTATTATGTAATAGATGCGATAGGCGATGGATAGTTTATTAATGTATTATGTATTAGATGCGATAGGCGATGGATAGTTTATTAATGTACTATGTAATAGATGCGATAGGCGATGGATAGTTGAACAGGATTAATACTCATTAAGAAAGTCATTTAACGGTTTCATAGCTTTAAAAACTTTCAGAACATGATCTTTAAAATCATTGCTAAGCACCATTTTATCTGATGCCTCATTTACAACAAGGTAACTCTTAAATTTAAGCAGCTCAATGTGAGGGTGATTTGATGGGTACCCTTTAGGTGCTGTCTTAAGCTTTTCTCCATCAATTCCGCCGAAATATTTAATGAATTCTTTTGAATTAATGATCTTTAATAAATTCTTCTGGCTGCTCACTTATCTTTTCTCTTATCGAAGAAAGCCATGGGCTTGGAGGCATATATGCTCCGCCTGCCATGATGCTCTTACCCGGTTCTATATGAAAGTAATATCCGGCATATTTATCTCCGTTATTTTTCCCACCCCGGATAATAAAAGCACCGAGATGAGTTTTATAGGGAGATTTATCATTCGAAAAGCGGATGTCGCGGTTAATCCTGTAAACACAGCTCTTAGCTTCCAGTCCTTTCATAAGAGGTTCAAATGCAATTATTCTATCAATGATTTCCTGGACAAAAGCTTCAAAGTTTTCTTTAGCTTCCAAATATAGTGGACGATTTGCAATAAACCAGTCACGGTTATTATTACACTTGATAGCAGTAAGAAAATCGAGTGTTGATTTTTTAATTGTTTCCATTTCGATTATATTTATATTATCCTCTTAAGGTCAAACGCAATCAAGGTATTACCATGCCGCTGAAATAACACGCCATTATGGATTACCGGATGTGAAAAATGTTGCAGATTTCCTTTTGTAATCCGGAAAGAGCTGATTTTTTCAATTTTACCCTGGTTAAATCCCAGAAGATACATTTCTCCTTTTTGAGTATAGTAATACAGCCGGTTATCTGCAGAAATTATTGCACCGCTTCCGATTCTCAGTGAATCGGTAAGGATCCCGGTAGATGCATTTATTGCACGGATATCAGGTTTAGCTGTGCCGCATCCGTAAATATAACCGCCAATTTTCACTGCTCCGCCCATAAAACTGTCAAAGCCTTTATTCCTCCAGACTTCAGTGATCTTCGTTCCATCATCTGAAAGTCGGAGTTTTACGCATCCGTTGCCGTCGCCCGCTACATAATAAATGTAGCCATTATCATACAAAACCGTGTTGCAGTGTGTATCCCCGTATCCCGGTATCCTTTTATCCGGCGGATAATTCTCCTGCTCGTGAGCCCATAACATATTTCCCGTTTCACAATCGAAACCCATGAGATGATAAGCTGAAAAAGTAACAACTATCTTTCTCGATGCAAGCCCGATCAGTTTAGGAGAGTTATAGGCTGAACGTTCTCCAAAACCTTTGTTTGACCAGATTAATTTGCCGGTGAACCGGTTTAATGCAACTACATTGTTATCCTTTCCGCCTGTTGTCCAGAATACCTTTTCTCCCTGTATAACAGGAGATTCCGAATGACCGTGGAGTGGCAATACTCCATCGAAATCGGCTATCAGGTCCTTTGACCAGACAACTTTCCCGTTAGTCCTGTTTATACAAAAAAGATTACCCAACCCGGTACCAACATAAAGGAGGTCGTCGACAATAGTGGGAGCAGACCTTGATCCCGGACATGATCTCATCCATTCTTTCCCTAGTTTGGTCTTCCATTGTTTTTCCCCCTTAAGGTTGAAGCTGAAAAGTATTTCTACAGAGTCAACTTCCCCTGTTATATAGAAATTTTTATCAGTAAATACAGGTGAGACGAATCCATTTCCAATGTTTTCAATCGACCAGATTTCTTTTGGCCCTTCTGCCGGCCATGTCTTAAGAAGGTTTGATTCATAATATATTCCTTCGCGATTTATGCCTCGCCATTCAGAGGTTCTGGTGGTTCCTGATGAGGACGTAAGCAGGAATACAAGGCCGGTAAGTATTGAAAGGTTTCTCATTATATATCAATAAGTTCAGTTTTAAATGTCCAAAGATACCAAAAAAGCACACGAAGGTCCCGATGGAAGAGCTGATCAGTTATTATTCTCCAGATTAAAGCCTGAAATAATGACTGACGGCAGATCTCCGGCAGTATCCTCCTCCCTGACTTTCATATTTACGACTTTTATCTCACCCGGCATAAGTGATATATAGTTATCGCTATAGAATGCCGGCAGTATCCGTACTCCCTTATCTTTTCCGGCAACCATTAATCTGATCATTAAAGCAGGAGTTTTTGTGTTATTTGTCAGTTTGGTGGTCAGGGTCCAGTTGTTCCCCGATTTATCCAGCTTCGTTTCATGCTGAAGTTTAATGAGGGGCAGGCCATTTAACGCCTGATAGTTGCCATCAATAAGCCCTCTCCAATAGAAGTTATCTGATATTGTTTTGTCTCCCTCTTTTAGTGTCAGCTTAATAAAATGAACTGAAGACAGGCTCTTAGGAAACTCAAGTTTGAAACAGATGGCTGTAGAATCTTCTCTGCAATTTAGCCCTGTCTCTTTTTCCCACTGAACCGACCCGTCCATATTGATCAGCTGAGCTTTGGCTGTAAGATTTGCTCTGTCTCTGGCATTGTTATTTACTACTTCAACGTTGTCAAAGACAGGATTCCACTGGATATGAATTGGTTCGGATGCTTTTTTGCATCCAAAGTAAGCTGCTGTGGGCTCAAGATAGTAATCATATGTCTGCCAAACCATTGAAGGCCATGCTGGATGACTCATCCAAAGCAAGAGACCTTGCCTGTACAAACTTCTCCCTTCAAACATTCCGCGGTAACCATTATAATTTATCCATTGTGCCAGTTCAGTGAATTTCTTTGCATTATCAACTTTTCCGAAACCTGTCTCGACCATCTGGTTAAATGAAGCAGCCGACTGGGCGCTTTCAAGGCAATAGTCATGCAGCCCCCAGAGGTTGTTCTGCGGCCAGAGAGCCGATTCCGGAAGAGTCTGCTTTAAGCTCTCATATGTCATCACATTGGGCATTCCACGTTCACTATGCAACTTGTTGTACCCGTATAATAGGAAATAATCTCTTACCGGCAGAGCTCTGTATGGACCGCCGCCGCTTACTACGCCGAAAGCTGAATTGGATATGTAATGCAAACCCGGATGGAGCTCCTTTGTCATGGCCCGCAATGCGGTATCCAGCACCAGGGGAGGGTTACCCTCATTTCTTCCGACATAAATTGCCATTGAGGGGTGATTTCTAATTCTTTTAATCAGATCCCTTGCATTATCTATAAACATCTGAGGATTATCAGGATCGGGACCATCTGCAGGATTTGCCAGCCAGAAATCCTGCCATATCATTACTCCATGACGATCGCAAGCTTCATAGAACTCGTCATCACCGGTTTGCCCGACCCAATTCCTGATCATGTTGAAATTCATGTCAGCATGATAAGCCACAGCAATATCGTATTCCCGTCCACGGTACCTGAGATTTGATTCAGGAAATCCCCAGTTTCCGCCACGGCCAATAAATCGCCGGCCGTTTATATATATGTTCAGTATCTGGTTTGATTCATCAAATGTCATTTTACGTATTCCTGATTTAAACTCCTTTTTATCCGAAATACCGGCTGCTGTTTTGAATATCAATTCAACATTGTAAAGATTAGCTTCACCGTAACCTTTTGGCCACCAGAGTTTTGGATTTACGATATGCAGAGCATGATTTGTTGATGGATTCAACTTTATAACCTTTGATGAAGATGGGTCAAGCGAGATTTCCTGTTCAACTGTTTTATCACCGTACTTTCCGGTCAGCGTTCCGGAAACAACTTCTGATTTATGATTCTGAAGAGTAACTTCAAGATTAATATCAGCTGCTGTTGTATCAGGTAATTTCAGATCTGTTGTTACAAGCGGATCTTCAATAGTAACTGGTCCGGATACATTTAAAAATACATCATTCCATATTCCGATGTTCCTTCCTCGTATAGTTGGAATCCAGTCCCAGCCAATTGAAGCATGGTATGTCGGATTGTCCGCGCCGAGAATTCCTCCATTCTTATCATGATCGAGCTCTGTGGCCTCTTTTACTACTCCCGGATTGTCATTTTTCCTAATCAGTACAGCGACAACATTCTTCTCTCCGGGTTTAATCAGGCCTGTAACATCAAACCTTCCTCTAATGAAAGCACCGTCGATCCTTCCGGTTCGCTTTCCGTTCACAAATACTTCAGCTTTCCAGTTGATACCGTCAAAATTCAGGAACATATGTTCTCCTTTAAATCCTGTGGGCACCTCAAATTCATTCCTGTACCAGAAATCTGAATTAAAAAATGACTCAGAGATCATTAACTGATTGTCACTATAATTTGGATCAGGCAAAGCACCTGCATTCCAGTAACTTACGAGTGCAGTACCAGGAACAGTAGCTACAACCCAACCGGTGTTTTCATAAGCGGGCTCAGAGATACTTTCCCCTGTCCCTTCGACTTCCGATGCCCGTTGTATCCTCCAGTTTCCGGCCGCAAGAGATAGTCGGTTTTCTGAAACAGCAGGATTATCTTTCTGCTTTGGTACCAATCCTCCTCTTCCATAAACCTGAATCTCGCTAAGGACATATTTTTTCCCAGCAGCAGATTCTGTCATTAATACTCTGACATAGCGACCTTTGGCTTCTTTATCTAAAGCAACACTATCAATCAGTTCTGCAGTACCTGGAAGATGGGCGAGGTCGGTCCAGTTTTTTGCATCATCAGACACCTGGACTGAACCTTTTGTTGCCTTACTGATCCAATACAATTTAACTTTATCAAAGGTACTCGTAGTGCCAAGATCCACATAAATCCATTCTTTCCCTGACCCGGCACTCATCCAGGCACTTTTGAAAGTAGCTGATGGCACCATGTTAAGCTTTGCTTCATTTTTATAGAAGGCCAGGTTTCCAAATCTCCAGTCCTCCGCACATTTCGCCGACATGTCAACCCTGTAAAAATGATAAGCAACTGGTTCCTTAAGCTCAAATGATTGATTTATAATTCTTTGAGTTTTAGGTTTCCCAAAATTAAATGTAAATGATGGTCTGGGAGCCGTCGAATCAGAACCATACGGACCTGCAAAGAAATTTACAAACGGGTTTGCCGGGCGTTTTGCTGTGGCACCTTTAGAGCCCGGTTTAGGTAAAAATGCTGCAAAGGGATTCGGCCGTTCCTCTCCGGGAAGCCCGATTCCCTCAGCTTTTCCAAGAATTGTCCAGGTATTGCCGTCATCAGAGCCGGAACAGACAAACTTCCACCCCGGTGTTGGTTTTCCGCTAAATTCGAGGTTGCCTGTAAGATTCACCTTTGTAATTTCAGGAATGGCGTTACCAGGATTGATCTCAAGCTGAATCCAGATGCTGTTCCCTGTCAGACTTACCTCAGTCACTCTGTTATCATCGAGCAGCCATTCGCGCTCATTCTTCGGCAATTCACCCTGGCTGGTTGAAAGAGAAATATAATCCGGCATATCGTGGATAATGATCCCATCAGTAACCAATTGGGCTGTAAGGTTATAATCATAGCTTGAAGAGTGATAGGCGGGTCTCAGCCTGGCAAGATTCCTGTAATGTTCTTTATCTGGTGCCAGAACAGGGGAATAATCCTCTTTTGGATTGCCGGGATAGATGCCTGGTCCGCGGTTAAAACTATCGGGATTTGTTTTACAGCTGGTAAGGGAAATTAATATACCTGCAATTACCACAAGAAGAAAAAGAGATAATCTGGTTTTCATATCCTTATTAATTTTAATTTCCGTGATTTGATTTTTATTCAGATAATTCGATAATCAAGGGATTTTTTAACTCAATTTTGTTTGTTATGATTGTTTGGAATAATATTTATGGTAAATTTATTATAGGATTTGTTTTATCATTATGCCTCTGAAGATATGAAGAATTGTTTAATAGTTTATGCCTCAGTTATTATCTTGTTAGCTAATTTATTGTCCTGTCAGAGCAAAGAGATGTCAAATACAAACCGAAAAATAAGGCCCCTGAAGGATACTGTGGGATTTGCCCAGTATTCCTGGCAGATGGACAGTTTGATGGCAAGGATGGATAGGAAAGGCTGGAAAAAATCCGCTGAAATGCCCTGGAAGCTTGTTATTTGTCCTCACGATGATTACACATATGTCGGAACGCTCTATCCTGAGTTGCTTCAAAATGTAAAAGCATCAAACCTTATTCTCATAGGAGTAGCTCATAAGGCTGCACAGCTTGGAATAGAAGATTCACTGGTATTCGATAGCTACACACATTGGAAAGGACCATGGAATAACGTTTCTGTCTCTCCTGTTCGGGAGGAAATCTACAATCTACTCTCGAAGAAATATGCCATTATAAATGACTCACTCCAAAAAGTTGAACACTCCGTTGAAGCTATGATCCCTTTCCTTCAGTATTTCAACAGGAATATTACAATAGTCCCGATACTGGTACCCGCAATGAACCCCGGCAGGATGGAAGCTTGCGGAAAAGCTCTTGCCGAGGCTATCAGGGATGTTGCAAAAAAACATAATTGGGAATGGGGTACAGATTATGCCATAGTAGTAACTACTGATGCAGTTCACTATGGTAATGAAGATTGGGGTGGTGTTGACAGAGCATACTTTGGATGTGATGAACAGGGAAATATTAAAGCACGCGAACATGAAGCTGTGATCATTGACAGTTGTTTAAAAGGGGAGGTGTTGCCTGAAAGAATCAGACTGTTCAGCAGTTATACTTTAGATCCTGAAAACTTCAGAGAATATAAATGGACCTGGTGCGGAAGATATTCAGTACCTGTTGCAATGTATTTGTCATATTATCTGAGTAATGGTAAACCTTTATCAGGTGAGCTGGTCGGCTATTCCACAAGTATAACATCGGCCCATATACCAGTTGATGATATCAGAATGGGCAGAACAGCCATTGCCACAAACTGTCATTGGGTCGGGTATGCAGCTTTAGGATACAGATAATCATATTAAATGAAAAAATCAGAATTCAAAAGGTTCTTTTTGGGATGTATTTATCTTGCCGGACTTCTTTTTATTCTAAGCAATTGTCAGAATTCAGGCACTGACCAGGCACAATCAGAGATTGACAAGATAGCTTCTAAATGGGTTCCTGACAGCAGGATTGGGATCTGTAGCGTTGTTCTAAAAACCGGCCAGAAAGGTACAGCAATCTTAAGTGGACAAACCACAATAGAGGCAGCAAAAGATGAGATAATTAGAGCTTTAAATAATCGTTATAAAAATTTGATTGATAGCATAATAATACTTCCAGATACAATAAGAAGTAAGAATTTCATGGGTGTGGCTACTCTGAGTGTAATTAATCTCAGGAAAGAACCGGATCACAGTTCAGAGCTTGTTTCTCAGGCACTGATGGGTACGCCGGTATTGATCCTCAAAGAAGACGGCTCATGGCTCGAGATTCAAACACCTGATAATTATATTTCATGGACCGAAGCATCTTCGATTATGATGATGAGCCGTATTGAAATTGAAAAATGGCGCAAGGCTCCCAGGGTAATCTATCGGGATAATACCGGATGGTTGTACGATACAACATCTCTTAACTCAGGGGTCGTTGGTGATCTTGCTGGTGGCTGTATTATGGAAAAGACTGGAGAATTGAACGGGTTTGTCAGTGTAATGCTGCCTGACCGGCGGAGAGGGTATGTTGAGAAACAGAAGGTGATGGATTTTGAAGGATGGAAGGAAAGTGTACAATGCACTGAGGAAAGCATATGTAAAACATCTCGGACCTTTATGGGAATACCGTATCTATGGGGAGGCACGTCACCCAAAGGAGTAGACTGCAGCGGATTTGTCCAGTCTGTATTTTTCAGAAACGGTCTTATCTTGCAGCGGGACGCCTCCTTACAGGCACTTCATGGCTTAGATGTAGACATTTCTGATGGCTATGAAGGACTAAAAAAAGGAGATCTGCTTTTCTTTGGATCACTTGTAAATAAAAGTCCGCATGTCACTCATGTTGCCATTTACCTGGGTAACAAAGAGTATATAAATTCATCAGGAAGGGTAATGATAAACAGTCTTGATTCCACACGTCCTAATTTTGTCAGTTACAGGCTAAGCTCGCTGCTGTCGGCAAAACGGATTACTGGTGTTCAGAATGATCCGGGGATTGTGCCGGTTGGCAGACATCCCTGGTATTAAAAAAAAACTATTTAACTATGAGTTCAAGAAGAAAGTTTATTGCTGATTGCGGTTTGCTTGCAGGCAGTGCAGGATTCTCTTATCTTAACATAGGACGGAATAAATTTGAAGAATCTTATGAGAAAAAGGGAAAGCCAGGAAAGCTGATTCTTCGTTACCGGCCATACGATCTGCATATGAAACATGTTTTCACTGTTGCGGAAGGATCGCGAAGCACCACGCCGGTTATGCTGACAGAGATGGAATATGACGGCATTATTGGTTATGGCGAGGCATCGATGCCTCCTTACCTTGGGGAGAGTCATGAAACAGCTGCATCCTTTTTAAGTAAAGTTGATCTGAGTCAGTTTGACAGCCCTTTTCTCATGGAGGATATACTTGCATATGTTGATAAGCTGGTCGCAGGGAATTATGCTGCAAAGGCTTCTGTTGATATTGCCCTTCACGACCTCACCGGCAAGATCATGAAGCAGCCATGGTATAAAATCTGGGGGTTGAACAGGGAAAAAGCTCCAAATACATCATTTACAATTGGTATGGATAAGCCTGATGTTGTGAGAATAAAAGTAAAAGAAGCTGCACCATATAAAATTCTTAAGGTCAAGCTTGGCCAGGGAAATGACAAAGAGATGATCGAGACTGTAAGAAGCGAAACAGATAAGCCCATCTGTGTCGATGTAAATCAGGGATGGACCGACAGAGTGATGGCACTCGATATGGTTCACTGGCTAAAGGATAAAGGAGTCGTATTTGTTGAACAGCCAATGTCCAAAACATCTACAGACGATACTGCATGGCTAACTCAGAACAGTCCATTACCAATTATAGCTGATGAAGCCTTTCAGACCATCGGTGATTTCAAAAAGGTACAGGGAGTATATAGCGGTGTTAATATCAAGCTCATGAAATGCGGCGGGCTAAGATCTGCCTATGTTATGATAAAGATGGCCAGGGCGCTGGGCATGAAGGTTATGATCGGCTGTATGACTGAAACATCGTGTGCCGTGACCGCTGCAGCACAGCTTTCTCCGCTCGTTGACTGGGCTGATCTCGATGGTAATCTTCTGATCGACAATGATCTGTTCAAAGGGATTTTGATTGAGAATGGTAAAATAATTCTGCCTGATACCACAGGTATTGGAATCAGTAAAATATAACAGGATGACAGTAAAAAGAATTTTTTACGGGGTATTGACACTATTTGGAATAGCAATTATTGGATTCGCTGTATATTTAAATAGTTTGATGCCGATCATTACCGGATATGCAGCCAAGAATCTGTGTTCAGCAGTATTTGTCGCAAACAGGGATCCTGAAAATGTCAGGGCCATCGACCTCAATTTTTCCTTTATCAAGCTTACAAAGAGCACAATAGACTATAAAAACAAGAGTGTTACCAGCCGTTTTCTCTGGGGCAGGTCGAAAGCCATTTACCGGCCAGGATTCGGAGTAACCCTGTTAAGAGATATTTCTGAGGCAGCTTTAAGAAGCATCAGATATCCGTCAGGTGCAGATCCCGGATACTTACAGGATACAATAAAATGGCCTCTTGGTGATAAACTGCCAGGGAGGAAAACCGGCATTGATACCATTAAACTGGATGAGATAGCCAAAAGTCTGATTACAGACAATGCATATAACGGCGACGCATTTGCTTTCGTGGTGCTTCATAAAGGAATCCCGGTTGCCGAAGATTATAAGACTCAATTCAATCAAAAAACAAGATTTCTTAGCTGGTCAATGGCAAAAAGCTTTATTAATGCCATGGTTGGGATACTTGTAAAGCAGGGTAAGCTCGATGTAAAGAAACCTGCAGGTATCGAAGAATGGAAAGGTGATGAACGGAGCAAAATAACGGTGAACAATCTTATGCAGATGCAGAGCGGCCTTAAGTGGAACGAGGATTATGGAAACCGTTCGGATGTTACACTCATGCTTCACTGTGAAAGCGATATGGGACGTTTTGCATATGACCGGCCCATGGCATATGATACCGGTACTCACTGGTATTATTCCTCGGGTTCTACAAATATAGTTAGTTATCTGATTCGCAAGCAGTTCAAAAGTGATTCGGCATATTATGTATTTGCAAATAATCAGCTTTTTAACAAAATAGGCATGCCGGACGCGGTTTTTGAAGTTGATCCATCAGGCTCATGGGTAGGATCATCATATCTGTATGCGACTGCACGTGATTATGCACGATTTGGATTGCTGTTTCGAGAATGACGGGGTCTTTAACGGGGAACGTATTCTACCTGAGGGTTGGGTGAAGTACAGCTACTTCCGAAGCTTCGGCGAGCAAGGGGCTGTACGGATCTTATTTCTGGCTTAACAGGAGCAAAGCGCTTCCGTCAGTTCCGGAAGATATGTATGCCTGTGACGGTCATGACGGACAGCATATTTATATTTTGCCAACACAGGAACTGGTTATTGTTGTTGTGGGATATTCACCATCATCAAAAGGAGGAATGGATACAGACAGACTCATTAAGGATATTTTAGGCACCCTGCAGTAAATAAGCCAGTTGCAGAAAACATAGCTGACATTTTTCTATTTGACATAACGTATGCAGAGCTGGTTTCGGAAGGGTAGGGGACAGTCTGTGAGCACTTTGCCAAAGCTTTGCATGCTTTGTGGTTAAAGGATTTTATTACCGATAAATCTCTGTGTAACTCGTATGTTTGTTCTTTGAAATATTTGTATAAAGTTATTGATTTATTGTTTTACTTAACTGGCAATGATGGTCCGTGTTGTAGGTCTTTTGAACCTGTCACAGAGTTTATCATGTCAGTCAGGTAAAAATCGGGAAATAACATGGTTTTTGAAACCGTATTTACGAGAAAGATGTTGCCTGAAAATGTAAAACAAAATCTATTGATCTATGAAACTTTATTTGGGAGGTGATGTCAGTAAAGGATATGCCGACTGGGTAATCCTTTCTGAGAAGAAACAAGCTGTTTTAGACAATTTTCAGCTTGATGACACATATGCGGGTCATTGTAAGCTTTATGCGACTCTTGAAGCTTACTTTGGCAAGCATAAGGGGTTGGAGGTCTTCGCAGCTGTAGAAAGTACAGGTGGTTATGAGAACAACTGGTTCAGCACCCTTAAAAGCTATCAAAAGATTTTTAACCTCAAGGTAGCCAGGGTAAATCCGGCTGGTGTTAATTTTAACCGCAGAGCTGGTCTGAAACGAAACGTTACAGATGCTATCAGCGCTTTAAGTATTGCTGAATATCTGATTAATCATCCTGATAATATCAAGTATGATCAGGATGACAAGTGGAAATCTCTTTGTCGTCATTGGAATTTTGTTGAGATGCAAAAGCAGCAAAGGGTACAGACCATTAATCAACTGGAAACAATTTTATACAGTGCGAATCCGACGTTGATGCGTTTTAAAAAAGACAATTTGCCCAATTGGTTACTGGAATTAATTATCCAATGTCCAACGGCGGAGACATTAGCGAAGGCCCGGCCTGAAAAGCTTGCAAAAATCCCATATCTGTCATTAGCCAGAGCAAAAACGCTGGTAGCAGAAGCGAAACAAAGTATAGCTTCAACTACAGATAAAAATGCAGAAATTTTGGTTAGTCAAATTGCCAGGCAAATCAAATCATTCGATCAGAATATCAAAATTCAGATGCAATTGATTGAACGGGACTTGACCTGCCCTGAGATTGAAATTCTAAAATCATTCAAGGGCATTGATACCATATCTGCAATTGGCCTGTTACTCGAAATAGAAACCATTGAGCGTTTTCCTACTGTAAAGGGCTTTAGCTGTTATTATGGATTACATCCCAAGTTTAAACAGAGCGGAGATAAAGTAATAGGTGTACGCATGAGCAAGCAGGGTAGCAAAAACATGCGAAAGATACTGTTCAACATTGCTAAGGGTGCTATTACTTATAATCCATTAATCATGGCTGTTTATGAAAAAAAACTTTCCCATGGAATGAAAAAAATGGCTGCTATCGGTGTATGTATGCATAAAATATTACGCATCATTTATGGGATGCTTAAGAACAAACAAGCATACAAACCCATTAATTGACAAGCAAAATTGTGAAAGGTCAAAAGATAAACAGCAAGAAAAACAACAACAGGAAAATGCAAACATTGAGAAAAGCGTCGTCGTTATCTCAGGAATTTGATATTAAAGCACCTATTCTCAAGAAAACAGACAAAAAAAAGGAGGGAACACGATTTGTCCCAATGTGAAATAACTTCACAAAGTACGGGATCCACATGTTCCTCCGGAAAACAAAATTATGAAAAATCAATATATAAACATGTTAAAAACTAACAACTTTAATAACCTTTATTCCCGATTTAAATATGTCAAAGAACTTTATACAATATTTTTAAAAAAAAGAAACATTTAACGAAATAACTCTGTGTGGTCCTCAGTGTTTCACTGTGACAGTTCCTAAATACTTTATTCTTTGAGTCCTTTGCATAAGCTTTGCGTGCTTTGCGGTTAAAGGCGCCTTGTCATAGAACCCGGCTGAGAGGATATGTGCTTAACATCAGTTTTGCAAAGCCTCATTCTATATCTGATTTTAATGCGTCTGCCATAGCTAAAGCGGAGTCAGATGTCAATCAGCAAGCTGGGGATTAGTATTGGATCGAGAATTTCCTTTGACATAAAATCGTGCCGATATAGGACTCGGCTTCGCCTCGTCATTATATCTGATTTTGCAAGGCCTCATTCTATATCGGATTTTATGTCAATCAGCAAAGCTGGACGGAAATTCTCTTTAAAAGCCTATAATTAATATTATGTAAAATAGACTATTTAACTTTGGGCACAATTAATTCAATTCCTTCGAACTTCTAACCTACCCTGTATTCAAAATATTCTTTAATGACCAAGAAAAAAGGGATGAAATAAAATTCATCCCTTTTCATCAGAAATAAATATATGATCTATTTTTTGTCGATAGCATCAAGTTTTGCTTTAATTGTAGTGTACTTGTCTGTCATTTTAAGTCTGTAGTACAGCTCCTGCAAACTTCTCATTGAATATACATCGTCTGGTTTAATTTCGTTAGCTTTTTCCATATAAGGAAGTGCCTTTGCATAAACAGCATTTGCCTGATCAATTGCATCGCTGTATTTTTTTACATCCATAATCTCATTGGCAGCCTTGAACATGTCAGCAGCTTTATTAATATATGCAGCTCCAAGTCCGTATTGAGAATCATAAACATCTCCTTTTAATTCGATTGACTTGGTAAGTTCAGTTATGGCATCATCATATTTTAATTCATTCAAAAATATAATACCTGAAGCAAGGTACAAACTGTAGTTATTGGGATCAGTTTCCTTGGCAACTTTTATATATTTCTGAGCTTCAGCGTTTTTATTCCCTTTTATATAAAGATCAATTAACTGCAGAGTGACATTTTTGTCATCTGGAAATTTAGCACTGAGTCCGGTCAGAGTTGATTCAGCATTTGCTGTATCACCTGCAGCGAGGTATGCTTCAGACATCTGGAAATAAGGTGTAATTCCCATGTATTTCATTTCAGCACATTTCTGGAAGTATTTGATTGCATCCTTATATTTGCCTGAATTAACAGCTGCAAGACCTGCATTGTAGTACATTCCGGTATCAACTGCTCCAACATAAATATCACTTTCAGTAATTTTTATTTGTGATTCGAATGATTCCAGTGCACCAGCATAATCTTTGGCTTCGAATCTCTGACTTCCCTGATTATAAAAGTCAACAGCAAGGTTGTTAAAGATTGACCCTGTAATAATTTTCTTTTTTACTGTGCCTTTTGGATCAAGTTCCATAGCTTTCTCATATGCTGTATAGGCTTCTGCCAGCGGATCAGCATAAAGAGCATTGATTTTTGGATCTTTGGATTGAAAAGAAGCCTGGCAGAGTTTGCCTTTTGCAAAATAAGTGTTAAACCAGTTGGCGGTACTCTCATTTGCCAAAGCCTGATCAAGAGCTTCTTTGGCTTTATCGAGGATCCCCTGATCAATGTAACTGAGAGCACTGGTAACCTTGCCCTTCTGAGCTATGGCTCCAAATGAAATACTGACGGCTGCTATCAGCAAGAAAAACTTTTTCATGATTATAATTTTAATTTAATTGTCTTTAAAAATTTCCCAAATTTATAACATTACTTATTAAACATCAAATTCTTTGCCATTTTCCTCATCAATTATTTCATTTTCTTCAGAATTGATTTTTATCTCACCTTCTTCTTCCTCATTTACAAGTACACAGGCCACTGAAGCAATAATATCATTTTCCTTCAAATTTATCAATCTCACTCCCTGTGTTGCTCTTCCCATTACTCTTAAAGCCGATACCGGGCTCCTGAGAATATTGCCAAATTGAGTGATTATCATAAGATCATGATTATCAGTCACATCTTTCAATGCAATCAGTGTTCCGGTTTTTTCAGTAACATTAATTGTCTTTACTCCTTTTCCACCCCTGTTTGTTATCCTGTAGCCATCTATATCAGATCTTTTTCCGTATCCTTTTTCAGAAACAACAAGTATATCCTTTTCTTTGTTTTCAACAGTTATCATTCCGACTACAATATCATTTTTTTCACTTGCGAGTCTTATGCCTCTTACACCCGATGCAGTCCTTCCCATCGGTCTTACAGATGCTTCGGGAAAACGGATTGCCCGTCCTGATTTGACTGCCAGCATTATATGATGCTGTCCGTTAGTCATTCTTGCTTCAAGCAGCTCGTCTCCTTCCCTGACGGTGATAGCATTAACACCATTAACCCTTGGTCGTGAATAGGCTTCAAGGGAAGTTTTTTTTATGATTCCTTTTGTAGTACAGAGCACTATGAAGTTATTATTAATGTATTCTTCATCGTTCAGGTTCTTAACATTGATAAAAGCTCTCACATTATCATCAGGCTCAATATTTATAAGGTTCTGCATCGCCCTTCCCTTTGATGTCCTTGATCCTTCCGGTATAGCATAGACCTTTAGCCAGTAACATTTTCCGTTCCTGGTAAAGAAGAGCATCGTATTATGCATTGTGGCAATATAAAGATGCTCAATAAAATCCTCATCCCTGGTAGCGCCACCCTTGGCACCGGTGCCACCACGGTTCTGTCTTCTGAACTCGGTCAGAGGTGTTCTTTTGATATAACCCATGTGCGAAATGGTGATTACCATCTCATCATCGGCATAAAAATCCTCAGGATTAAACTCCTCGGCATTCGGAATAATAAGGGTTCTTCTTTTGTCGCCATATTTTTCTTTTATTTCAAGCAGTTCATCCTTAATAATTTTCATCTGAAGATCAACACTTGCCAGAACATTTTTCAGGTACTCGATCAATGCCATCACCTCGTTGTATTCTGCTCTTAATTTCTCCTGTTCAAGACCTGTCAGCTGACGCAGACGCATTTCAACAATTGCTCTCGATTGAATATCGGAAAGGCTGAACCGTTCCATCAGTCTTTCCCTGGCCATATCGGGTGTCTGTGATCCCCTGATTATTGCAATTACCTCATCGATATGATCACTTGCAATGATCAGTCCTTCAAGAATATGTGCACGTTTTTCTGCCTGATCAAGTTCAAATTTCGTTCTTCTGATAACTACTTCATGACGATGATTTACGAAATAATGAATCAGATCCTTTGTATTAAGTGTTTTAGGACGACCTTTTACAAGTGCGATATTATTTACACTGAATGATGTCTGAAGGCGATGAAAATTTATAAAGATTATTCAGGACAACATTGGCGCTGGCATCTTTCTTAAGGATAATTACTATCCGCATTCCGTTACGGTCCGATTCATCATTAATATATGATATCCCTTCAAGTTTTTTCTCATTAATAAGATCAGCAATTTTTCGGATCATCTCTGCCTTATTGACCATGTAGGGAATCTCATTTACAATAATACATTCCCTTCCTGAATGCGTCAATTCAATCTCGGTCTTTGCCCTTACTACTATCCTGCCTCTCCCCGTTTCCAATGCATCTCTTATTCCCTGTTCACCATAGATAATTCCTCCTGTCGGGAAATCAGGTCCTTTAATAAAGTGCAAAATTTCTTCCGCAGTAATATCCTTATTATCAATATATGCCACAGTTGCATCGATAACTTCCGAAAGATTATGAGGCGGCATATTGGTTGCCATTCCGACCGCAATGCCCGATGCTCCATTAACCAGAAGATTTGGAATTCTTGTAGGCAACACAGATGGTTCAGTGAGCGAATCATCAAAATTGGGTTGAAAATCAACAGTATCCTTATCAATATCTGCCAAGTGTTTCTTCGGCAATTTTTTTAAGCCTTGCTTCAGTATATCTCATTGCAGCAGGACTATCACCGTCAACTGATCCAAAATTGCCCTGTCCGTCTACCAGCGGATATCTTAACGACCATTCCTGTGCCATCCTTACCATTGCTTCATAAACTGAGGAATCGCCATGCGGATGGAACTTTCCAAGCACCTCTCCTACTATTCTTGCTGATTTCTTATAAGGTCTGTTTGAAAGGACTCCCAGTTCTGACATTCCGAATAAAACCCTCCGATGAACAGGTTTGAGACCATCTCTCACATCAGGTAATGCTCTCGACACAATTACCGACATCGAATAGTCGATATATGCCGACTTCATCTCCTCCTCAATATTAACCTTTATGACTCTCTCTCTCTCTGACATAACAGATTATTAATTAAGTATTTACAAATAAACCTCGTAACCGGGGTTTGGATTTACGAAAGTAATCAAAATTTGGTTACTTTCGAGCTTTCAGGGTTGTGAATTTTTAACATTCATTGTTCATAAATGGGCACGAAAATTGCCATACAGATATTATGCATAATTTAACTTTGAAATAGTTAGTTATGCGTACTTTTGTCAAGTAAAATCTGACAGAATGTCGTTTTGATTTTATTAACTTTGTAATTTGAAATAATAAAATATGGATTCACAATTTTCACAAAGGGTTAAAGATATTCTGGGTTATTCCAAAGAAGAGGCTATAAGGCTGGGAAACAGTCATATAAGTCCCGAACATCTTTTCCTCGGAATACTCAGGGATGGAGAGAGTGTGGCCATAGAGATCCTGATGAATCAGGGGATTGACCTTATGGTTCTTAAAGGATCTCTTGAGAAGAGCATAAAGGTTGAAAGCCCGGTGCCTGTTGCTGATCATGAGGTTATTCCACTTCTGAGAAGCACGGAACGAATACTTAAAACTTGTTTATCTCGAAGCAAAAGCTCTCAAAAGCAGTACTATTGATACCGAACATCTTCTTCTTGCAATACTTAAAGATGAAAATGCCCTGGTGACAAGGTTTCTTTCGGAACTGGATGTTGATTACCAGTCAGTTCGTAAAATGGTTGAGACTGAATCACCAACCGCAAAAGCTGATTATCCAAGAGATGAGGATGATGAAGGTCAGAGTTTTAGCGGTCCCGGAAAAGGACAACCATCCTCTCCTTCCTCCTCCAAATCATCTTCTGATACACCTGTTCTGGATAATTTTGGTATTGATCTTACAAAAGCAGCTGAAGAAGGACGTCTCGATCCTGTTGTCGGCAGGGAGAGAGAGATAGAACGTCTTGCTCAGATATTGTCGAGAAGGAAAAAGAATAATCCGGTTCTTATCGGTGAACCCGGAGTCGGGAAATCTGCAATTGCAGAAGGACTGGCATTAAGGATTATTAAGAAAAATGTTTCAAGGGTACTCTTTAATAAACGAGTTGTTGCTCTTGATCTGGCTTCAATAGTTGCAGGAACAAAATACCGCGGACAATTTGAAGAAAGGATGAAAGCAATTCTTAATGAACTTTCAAAAAATGACAATATTATTCTCTTCATCGATGAGATCCACACTATTGTAGGTGCCGGCGGAGCAACCGGTTCACTCGATGCTGCAAATATGCTGAAACCTGCACTGGCCCGTGGTGAAATTCAATGTATAGGTGCCACTACCCTCGATGAATACCGTCAGCATATTGAAAAAGACGGCGCTCTTGAGAGAAGGTTCCAGAAAGTAATTGTTGAACCAACTTCAATTGAAGAGACAATTCATATTCTTCATAATATAAAGGAAAGATACGAAGAACATCATAATGTGATTTACACTGATGATGCAATCGATGCCTGCGTAAAGCTTACAAACCGTTATATTTCTGACCGTCATCTTCCCGACAAGGCGATTGATGCACTCGATGAATCAGGTTCAAGGGTTCATATTTCAAATATTGTGGTTCCTGAAAAAATTCTTTCTCTCGAGAAACAACTCGAGGATACCAAGAAGGAAAAAATGATGGCAGTAAAGAACCAGAACTTCGAGAAAGCTGCCAGCTTCCGCGATCGTGAAAAGGATCTGCTCGATCTGATCGATCAGGAAAAGAAGAAATGGGAGAAAGAACTTGCTGTGAACCGTGAGACTGTTGATGCCGAAAAGGTTGCAGAAGTTGTTGCAATGATGACAGGTGTTCCGGTTCAGAGAATTGCCCAGACAGAAGGCACAAGGTTATTGAATATGGCCGATGAGCTTAGAGGAAGCGTTATAGGACAGGATGAAGCAATCTTCAAAGTTGTGAAATCGATCCAGAGGAACAGGGCCGGTCTTAAAGATCCGAATAAACCAATAGGTACATTTATATTCCTTGGTCCTACCGGAGTAGGAAAAACTCAACTGGCAAAAGTTCTTGCAAAATTTCTGTTTGATACTACTGATAATCTTGTCAGGATCGACATGAGCGAATACATGGAAAAATTCTCAGTATCACGTCTTGTCGGAGCACCTCCCGGATATGTCGGTTATGAAGAAGGCGGACAGCTTACCGAAAAAGTCAGAAGAAAACCATATTCAGTTGTTCTTCTTGATGAGATAGAAAAAGCCCATCCGGATGTTTTTCATATAATGCTTCAGGTGCTTGACGAAGGACAATTGACAGACAGTCTTGGAAGACGCGTTGATTTCAGGAATACAATTGTGATCCTGACTTCAAATATCGGAACCAGGCAGATAAATGAATTCGGACATGGAATGGGATTTGATACAACTGCCAGGAAAGCTTCAAAGGATGAACAGACGAAAAGTATCCTCCAAAAAGCGCTGCAGAAAACATTTGCACCTGAATTTCTTAACAGGATTGATGATGTGATCATGTTCAATTCACTGGGAAAAGAACAGATCAATAAAATTATTGATCTTGAATTAAGAGGTCTCTACGACAGGGTCAAATCACTTGGTTATCAGCTTAAAATAGCAACTGCTGCACGTGATTTTATCGCTGAAAGAGGCTTCGATGCAAATTATGGTGCACGTCCTCTTAAACGTGCAATTCAGAAATATCTTGAAGATCCTATGGCTGAAGTTCTCATAAAAGCAAACCTCAAAGAAGGTGATTGCATCTATGTCGGATTTAACAGTGCCAAATCGGAGATCAAAATAAAAATTCAAAAGAAGACAGATAGAGCTTCCGGAAAAAACGGATACTCCTGCTGAATAAAAATAATGAGGCTGTCAATTTTGGCAGCCTTTTTTATTTATTTATTCCTCTGTGGCACTTTGTAAGTTCTAGTGTTTCTCTGTGTAACAAAGAACTAAGGACTAGCACAGAGATTACAGAGTTTCCACAGAATTCCACAGAGAAAATCAATTAAACTGACAGGTTCCCCATACAGATCAAACTCCGTTGATTCAGTTATGAGAATATTATAAAAATTTCCGGGTTTCAGATTATAATCAGCCTTAATCAGAACCTCCTGATCGATCTCCGGACTGTCAAATTCGGTCCTGCCAACGAAAAATTCTCCTTCTTTTCTGTCGATTAGGACTTTGAATACCTTGCCCGTATTTTTTTCATTCAGCTCTGCTGAAATATTTTGCTGTATTTCCATCAGCTCAGCAACCCTCGATTCTTTGACCTCCTCAGAAATTTCATCCTTATATTCCTTATATGAATAGGTATCTTCCTCATGGGAATAAGCAAAAACACCCAGTCTGTCAAATCTGAAGCTGGTTATGAATTGTTTCAGTTCGTTGAAATCCTGTTCAGTCTCACCGGGATGGCCGGCAATGAGTGTCGTTCTTAAAACTGCACCAGGAATCTCTGCACGCAATCTGCTGAGAATGGCAATTGTCTCTTTCCTGTCATGGGATCTTTTCATTTTACCAAGCATATTATCGGTGATATGTTGAATAGGAATATCTATATAGCGGCAGATCCGTGGGTTATCCCTTATCAAAGATATCAGGTCATTAGGAAAATTTGCAGGATAGAGGTAATGCAATCTGATCCATTCAAGCGAATCAATCCGCAGTAATTCAGTGACAAGCTCAGACAATGCCTGCCTCCTGTAAAGATCAAGACCATAATAACTGAGATCCTGAGCTATAAGGATCAGTTCTTTAACACCGCTGCGGGCTAATTGTGAAGCTTCCTCCACAAGTTCATCAATCGGACGTGACAGATATTTCCCGCGTATCAAGGGAATTGCACAGAAAGCGCACGTCCGGTCACAACCTTCGGAAATTTTAAGATATGCATAATGACCCGGACCACTGAGCGTTCTCTCGGTAAGTAGATCACTTCTCACCTGCAGGCCCATTTCACTTAAGACACCGGCCATATTATTCACACCAAAGTATTTTTTTACTTCCGGTATTTCATGTTCGAGAGCCTCAGCATATCTCTCAGAAAGACAGCCCATTACGTATAAATTATCGATGTATCCTGATTTTTGGGCCCTGACATATTTAAGAATAGTATCAATACTCTCTTCCTTTGCATCATTAATGAACCCGCATGTATTTATAATGACCGTTCCACCGCGGAAATCATCCAAATTATAAAAAACATCGAAACCTCCGGCATTAAGTTGCCTGAGAAGCTTTTCAGAATCGACAACGTTTTTTGAACAGCCTAGTGTGATGATATTGATTTTTTTACCAGACATACAAACATATAATTAGGCCGCGAAGCTGCCAGGGGGTTATTTATCACTGAACAGCGAATCGACAAAGTCAAAACGGTTGAAAACAAGCAGGTCTCCAAGCTTTTCACCGATACCTATATATTTTACAGGTATTTTGAACTGGTCAGAGATGCCGATTACCACCCCACCTTTTGCCGTTCCATCGAGTTTTGTAATAGCCATTGCAGTAACATTCGTTGCTGCAGTGAACTGTTTAGCCTGTTCGAATGCATTTTGTCCGGTTGAGCCATCAAGAACAAGAAGAACTTCCTGAGGAGCTTCAGGTATGACTTTCTCCATGACTCTCTTTATCTTCGACAGCTCCGTCATAAGATTTATTTTATTATGAAGCCGTCCTGCAGTATCAATTATCACAACATCTGTACCATTGGATACCGCTGATCTGAGAGTATCAAAAGCAACTGATGCCGGGTCTGAGCCCATTTGCTGTTTAATGACCGGGACCCCTGCCCTGTCGGCCCAGATCTGAAGCTGTTCTATAGCAGCTGCCCTGAATGTGTCTGCCGCACCTATAAGAACCTTTTTCCCGGTCAGTTTATATTGATGGGCAAGTTTGGCAATTGTTGTAGTTTTCCCTGCCCCATTCACTCCTACAACCATAATGACGTATGGAACATTCTTTGATTCCAGTGAGAAATCAGGATACGAGTCATTCTGATTTTTTTCAAGCAGGGCAACTATCTCCTCTTTCAGGATCCTATTTAATTCGCTGGTATTAAGATACTTGTCTTTTGCTACTCTGGCTTCAATACGTTCGATTATACTGAGAGTTGTTGTCACGCCTACATCGGAGGATACGAGTACTTCTTCGAGGTTATCGAGCACCTCATCATCAACTTTCGATTTGCCTGCAACGGCTCTTGACAGCTTATGAAAAACGCTTTCCTTAGTTTTCTCAAGACCCTTGTCAAGGCTCTCCTTCTTATCTTTCCCCAGAAATCCCAGCAAAGCCATCTGATATTTAGTTAATTTGAAGAGTAGGTACAAAAAAAGCTTCCTTCCGCTAAGAAGAAAGCCATGAATATCTTATGAGATATTAATCCGGTTACTTCTTTGTGAAGAAGTCTTTAATGTGATCATTATGAATGATCTCTTCTTTAAACAGATAAGCCCCGGATTTATCGGATTTGGTCATCTTGATGCATTTTGTAAATGCTTTACCTGCTCCTGTCTTAAGTGCTGCAACAACTTTCTTTGCCATGGTTTCAATCTTTTTACTTGATTTCTCTGTGAAGTGTATGTTTCTTAAGAACAGGATTGTATTTCTTCCTTTCAAGACGATCAGGAGTGTTCTTCCTGTTTTTTGTTGTGATATATCTTGATGTTCCCGGTTGTCCGCTTTCTTTATGTTCAGTACATTCCAGGATTACCTGTTGCCTGTTTCCTTTAGCCTTTTTTGCCATTTTCTATCCTGTTTTAATAATTCAAAATGTAACCTTTTTCTTTTGCTTCCTTTAAGAACTGTTGTCAGTCCTTTCTTACTGATGAGACGGATGCCTGAAGCAGATATTTTAAGCGAGATCCATCTTTCTTCTTCCGGAAGGTAATATTTTTTTACAAAAAGATTAGGATAGAATTTTCTCTTGGTCCTTCTCTTAGAGTGCGAAACGTTGTTTCCGACCATCGCCTTTTTCCCTGTAACCTGACAAATTCTTGACATTGATGTTTGTTTTACTTCTTAACTAACGTTTGTCCTTTTTAAACGAAGCGCAAAATACGTGATTTTTATCTTATTAAACAAATATTTATTCTACTTTTTTTATAAACATTCAGAATTGCAGTTCAATGACTGATTATCTGTTTTCTGAAGAAGATTTAAAGCTGCCAGTGAAAACCTTCTTATATTGGTCAGTCTGTCATTTCCGAAAACACATTTTTCGCACACGACTTCCTTTTCTGAAGCAACTGCTATCCAGACAGTTCCAACAGGTTTTGCCTCAGATCCGCCATCTGGTCCGGCGATACCTGATGTTGCAACAGCATAATCCGTTTTAAATAAATTTCTGGCTCCTGACAGCCATTTCTCTTACAGTTTCTTCACTCACTGCTCCCTCCTTTTCTATAACATCTTCCGTGAACGCCAAGCAACTGTGTTTTTACAGAATTAGCGTAAGCAATAACTGATCCCTTGTAATATGCCGAGCTTCCGGCAACACTGGTCAGTAAGTGAGCAATCTCCCCTCCTGTACAACTTTCCGCAGTTGAAACCGTCATGTTTTCTGTCGGTTAAAAGTATTCCAATGACGGTTTCAAGCGATACCTCATCTTCGCCATAAATGAACTGAGGAATTATCCTGTACAGCTTTTGTACCTGTTCTTTAATAAGATTTGACAAAGTACTTATGATCAGATCCTGTTCCTGTAAGTCTCAGTTTTATAACTCCTGCTGCCGGAAGATAGGCGAGTTTTATATTACAGGGCAGTCCTGCTTCAAATCCTGTAAGTATCTCAGCAAGTTTAGATTCAAAAGTACCATAAGTCATTATATTTCTTGTGAATTATTATCTGTGATGTAAAGCGTTTCTTAAGTTCAGGAAGTACATGTTCTGTCATGAGATATTTCATTTCATGCGGTACCCCTGGCATAGATATATATATTGTACCGTCCTTTTCAAACCACATTCCCGGAGCAGTTCCCGATGCATTTTTCAGAACACGGCATGATTCGGGAACTTCAGCCTGCTGCCTGTTTTTGTCATTCATCGGAAAATTACGGCGGGCCATCATCTCCTCGATCATCCTGAGTACTTCATTGTCAGTAACAAGCCGGGTATTAAAAAATTCACAGAGTGTAGGTTTTGTAATATCATCGCTTGTCGGTCCAAGTCCCCCGGTAATAAGAACGACATCCGTCTTTCCTGCAGCTTCATGTAATGCATAGAGAATATCTTCCTTCCTGTCGTGAACAGATGTTATCCTGTAGACATCAAAACCAGCGTTGCTCAGTTCCGCTCCCATCCAGGCTGAGTTGGTATCGATTGTTTGTCCGATCAGGAGCTCATCACCTATTGTTATTATTGCTGCTTTCATAATGTTCTTAAAAACTACAAAGCTATTGATTTCTTTAATTTACCTCGGGATTTTCTACGCCTTTGTGTTACTTTGTGAAGTACTTAGTGTCCCTTTGTGTTTAATGGATTTTTTTTACCACAAAGGAACACGAAGGTTATCACTAAGTTCCACTAAGGATTGCTTAATGCCATTGATCATTTAATTGAATAAGATGAATAACAATGAAAAAATATTGATGACAGAAGAATTTGTAAAGCAAAACCTGAAAGAATACGACAGTGGTCACGACTGGTGGCATATTGTAAGGGTAAGGAAAATTGCTTCATTCATAAATGAGATGGAAATGCTTGCCGATCCTTTTACTGTTGATATTACAGCGTTACTGCATGATACGGCAGATTCAAAATTTGCAGGAGACAATATTGACAATGGTTATTTAATGATCGGTGAAATCATGGACAAATACGGGATGCCGGAAATCAGGGATCATGTTTTAGATGTAATAAAAAGTGTATCATTCAGCAGTAAAGATAAATCTGTCAATACAGATGATCCGCTGCTATGGGTGATCCAGGATGCTGACAGACTGGATGCCATAGGCGCTATCGGAGTAGCCAGGGCTTTTAACTACGGGGGATTCAGGAATAACAGCATCTATAATCCTGAAATAATTAATTCGGGCGGGGAATCGGATTCGGCCAGTATGACAGGAACATCATCGACTATCAGCCATTTCTATGCGAAGCTGCTTCTTCTTAAATACCGTATGAATACCCTTACAGCAAAAAAACTGGCTGTTGAGCGACATGAGTTTCTGGAAGTGTTTCTTAAGCAGTTTTATAAAGAATGGGAATTCAGTACAGGTTTTAAAACTATGCGTTAATGTGACCTGAGGCGGTCTGAGTAAATTACAAAGCTACAAGAATGTCATTACAGGATATAAAATTCCCGGGAAGCCGGATGGTCGGGGAAAAACGAACTATCATAGCTGATCAGCCCGTTGATTATTCTTGTTTCAAAAAAACGCCTGAAGAGCGCTTGAGGTTGAAAATTGTTAAATGCATACTAAAATGATTAAAAAGCAACATCTATTTTATTTTATTATATCGCTCATATGCAGGACTATTACTATAATCCATTAATATATATTCGTTAAGAACTTTTCTGTTTATCTGAGGAGGTATTGAGTCCGCCCATTTAATAGATTCATATTCTTTATATGAGTTTATATTATAAACCCTGAAATATATCGGGTACAAGTAGTCCTTGGCAAGTTCGACACTTTCAAGAAACAACTTAATTTCAGTATTCCTTCTATCATTTGGATAACCCATAATATGGATTTTATCCACATGTGAATTTACATTACTAATAACTTCTGATGATTGATTTAAGTAGTATATTAAGTATCTATTTGCTGTTATGGATTTGTATTTATTTATATAAGTATTTTCTAATTTCGTAGTTACAAAAAGAGGAGTATCTACAAATAAATGTATCCTCTGCTTATTAAAGTCAATTAGCGTTTTTCGTAAGTTCTCTGCTACTTCATTTTGCATCTGAATGAACGTATTCTCTTTGTCTTTTTCGATGATTATCCGCTGTTCTTCCATTACTTTAGTGGCATTATCTATAATAGTATACCTTATTGATTCAGTATTTGATTTTAAATCCGAAAGTTGCCTAGCATTATCAGTAGAGTTTATAATTGTTAAACAACCATTTCCGAGGTTTATAAGAAATGATATGCCTATAAAAAACCATCCTATAGGCTTAACTTTTTTCCCTTTTTTAAACTTCCCATCAGCCATTACGGCAATTAGAACAGCAACGGTCGAGACTGAAGAAAGTAGAATAATTAAGATGTTAATCATATATGCTTCATTTTTCTATTGATCAGACATAAACCAAAGTTAAATTATATATTTCCGGGATGCAAGAATAACTTGTTCTTAGCTCTAGAGCATTTTAAATTAGCTTTGTCGATAACATGAAATATGTCGGGAACGCGATCCCTACTGCGAGCCCCCGGCATTTCTGCCGGGGGGCTTAAATAGCAGAGTAGAGCCTCCAAGAATCGGTGTTTAAGGTAGGTTTTAATAGAATATGCGGTCTTATCTCTTGTTGAAGAATAATTATAAATGGTAGCTATTTATATTTTCTTAGTAGCTTGTCCATTTCAATGTGAAATTCTTTTTTAGCTTCTGATTCGACATCTAATTTTAATGTTATGATTATGTTTATCGGGGCTGTGTGACCAGATTGAATAAGATCACGAGCATTATTTATTTCAGTTTTAATCAGTTTTGGGAATTCCCAAATTTTAAGGGCAGAGTCAATTGTGTACCTCGCAAAGCTGTTACGAAGTAAAATAAATTCTTCTTCTACAGAAGTGCACATTATTGCATTATACCAATTTAAGAATTCTTGAAATAATCTTGTTAACCCACAGGCAACATAATATAATCCTTTCAAATCAGACTTTGCACCCGGAGCACCATAGAATTTTTGAAAGGCATTATTCATTAATTGATCAGATGATATAATATAATTTTCTAATGATGTTATATTTCTTGACAACCATTTTTGAAGTTCAAATCTGTCACTAATCTTTTCTTTTGAACTAAATCTTATCTGATAGTCAAGGTCGTATTTTAATTCTTCAAACTTTAAAAGCTCATCCTCTAATGCTTGGGCAAAAAACAAGGCTTCGTATAAGTCGTCTTTTTTAAGTAAAATATTTACGGCATCAGGTGATAATTTATTAAAGAAATCTGGTAGTCCTGTGGTGAATTGTCTTTGTAATTTAAGACATTCTTTAAATAAGTGTGATAGTTGCACTTTTAAGACACCCATTATTTCTTGCGCTTTTTAAATTCAAAACACCATTTTTTTTCGACGTCACGGATTTGTTGAACGAATTCGAATATTTTAGGTGAGTCAACGATTTTTGAAAAATCAGCAGTTTTATTTTTGTCCCAAATAGGAAGGATATTTATTATTTGCTTTTTAATAAAGATGTATGATGGAATGCCTAATTGCTTAGCGTAAGAATATTCTGTATTTGTGATAGACTTTAATCCATCAATTTGTGATCCATACATATTTCCTATTATCAAAATAAAAATATCCGTATTGTTTTTAACATTTTCAATACAGTTGTCTATTGTATTTTTATCAGGATCAATAGGGAAGTTTGGATAATCAGAAAAAATAGGCATGAACCCCATATTTGTAAAAAAATCATACATATCTGATCTGATTTGTCCAAGATCATAACAAGTTGAGCTGAGAAAAACTTTAAGTGGTTCCATAAATGTAAGTTAAGGTTAAGGCAGTGTGTATCACTATGACCAAATTTAGACCTTATTTCTCCGAGATACAAAAAGATTTGTTTTTGGCCCCGGAGGTTTATAAATTAGCTTTGTCAATGGTATGGACGGGGTGGAAGCACAAAACCCCGCATCGGGAAGTAAACCCCGGAAATCAATAACCGGGGTTTACTGTTTCTAATATAATTCGTAACTTACAGTAAAATTTAAAATTATGAGAGCCAATATAATGAAATCGTTTTTTTCGATCGTGTGTTTTATTTTCCTTGGTACATCAGGGGATACTCGCAGGAAAACATAAGTCTAAATCTTAATGAATTCACTTTAAGCGATTTACCGCTAAAAGACCTTACAATCAACAAGGTGACTGATATTCTCGGGAGACCATCTGCAACAAACAACAATCCTGTAGCACCGGAATTAGTTGATATAACTGGAGCTATGATATACTATCACGAGAAGGGATTGGCATTCTGGTTCTTTCCTAGTAGTCATGATCCATTAAAGAGATTATGGAATGTTGAAGTATTTCTGGCTCGCAAGTGGGACGATAAATTTAATGAATTTTATTATCCATTTAAGGGAATTATAATACCAAATTTAAATGGGAACATTAAATCTGATAGTGTTTGTTCTATATTTAAAGTTTATAATCCAAAGGTAACAAGTGCTAGACAGGCAAGACAGAATTCGGATGCAGACAGACGTAAATATAATGTTGAACGTTATGTCAAACCAAGCACAATAACCAATGATAAAATTGATGTAGAAACCAATATTGGTTCAATTACTCTTGATTGTGAAGAATTGACTAAATTTCTAGAATCTTTCAGAGTTTATTTGCCAGTAAATAATCTGGAATTTAAGTTCTGTCTAGTTTATTAAGAAACAACTATTTAAGGGAGATATCCGGGAGGGTCGCTCCCTTCTTTTATGGTTCGAGTTCAAAAAAAATTGTTTTGGTCTCGGAGCATTTTTATATTTAACTATCAGACATCAAGACGTGCCGGTTCACGAAGCTAACCCGCAGCGAAGCCCTCGGAGAAATCCGGGGGTTTTGCTTAATAGCTTATTATTTGTAACTTTGGTTAACCCTATATGTAAGATCATGAAAGCAATAATTAATTATACCTTATTTATAATAGCTGTTATCTCAATTGTAGTTACTTCAGGGTGTAAGAAAAAAGATGAATCTAAAATAACTGAATCTAAAATATCTGATGGAGATGGTAATATATATGAAACTGTAACAATAGGTACTCAGGTATGGCTTACCGAAAACCTAAAAGCAACCAAATACAATGACGGTACATCCATACAGTTTGTGACAGACAATACCTTATGGGCAACATTAAGTACTCCTGCTTATTGCTGGTACAATAACGATGGCGGTAATTATAAAGACATTTATGGTGGTTTATATAATTGGTGGGCAGTAAATACAGGAAAACTATGCCCCACAGGATGGCATGTGCCTTCCGATGGTGAGTGGACAACATTAACATCAACTCTTGGTGGAGAAAATGTTGCTGGGGCAAAATTAAAAGAAACTGGAACTTACTCATTGGCCTAGTCCAAATACTGGAGCGACGAACTCAAGTGGTTTTACTGCCCTTCCGGGTGGCGTACGCAGCAATATTGTAGGCAAATTCTCTTCCTCAGTGAAGTATGGTGTCTGGTGGAGTTCCACCGAACAAATCACAAGCCAATCTTGGTGCCGAAGCATAGACTATGGTCTCAGCAGCATAAGCAGAGACGGATATCATAATAACTTTGGGATTTCTGTACGTTGTATCAAGGATTAATTTCCTATTGATAATAAAAGCTAAATTTCTTCTATATACTAATAATAAAAGCATGAAAGTAAAAACCTCAATAACCCCAGTGTTTCTTTTTATTATAATTACTTGTTTAGCAGGTTGTAAAAAAGATAAACCACAAGACATATTTAAGATACCGATTACAAACTGGAGTTTAACAAAGAGTCAAATATTAAGCCAAGAAACACGGACACTTGTTTCAAATTTTTCTGCATCTGATATTGTTTATTTAGCGTTACCTTTCACTGATACAGGTGATGGAGCTTTAGATTATAGCGATACCCAGTATTTTAATGATATAAGCTATGGTTTCTACAATTCCAATAAGACGTTGGAAGTAGTAATTTGCATTTATGACAAAACAAACGTTAAAACTACCGCAGAAGCGCTGCAATTTTTGAGTTCCAAATATGGAGAATATACAACACGCTCCAAAATACCTGATTACTCTGGATTTGTAGGAAAAGAATTTCAATTCAACGCCGATTTTGGGATTGTTGTATTAGAAGAATACAGTCAAACCACAAACAGGATATTTTTTACTAAAAGTAAATATTCTGGAATTCTTTAATTAATCCGTCTCTTAAAACCACAGGAAGACCCCGGAACTAAAAAGCCGGGGTTTTTATATAAGCTTAACCTGAATATTAAGAAATTCGTAACTTTGGTTAACTCATACTTGATATTATGAAAAGCCTTATTAATATTTCTGCAATTTGTTTGACCTTATTATCTTCATGTTATACTCTCAGACAAGTACCTATCGCTTTTACTGAACCGATTGTTAAGACTTACGATGTTTCAGGTACTAAAGATCAGTTATACCTAAAGTCAAATAGGTGGATGGTTTCAATATTCAAAGATGCAAGAAGTGTAATTCAATATTCAGATAAAACAGAGGGAACAATTATGGGAAGGTATCTTTTGAAATACTATCCTTTAAATTCTTTTTATCCTGAAAAAACTATTTATGCAATAATTGAAATAACAGTAAAAGACGGTAAATCTCGAATTGCAATTACTCCTCAAAGTTGGACTGTTACTACACGATTTAACGATAAAGGCAAGCCAAAGAATGTGGTTGATCCGAGTGGAAGGTACTATAGTAAGGACATGGCAATATATGATGTAGGTAAACTGTGCGATAGTTTTTATCAAAGTCTACAATCCGACAACCTTACATTTTAAGAGAGAATATTTATTTTTTGGCCCCGGATCATTCTAAATTAGAATATCAGATTACACGAATGGGATTTTAGCACGTCCTAAACGTAGATAGGGCTCCAGTAGAAATGCTGGTTTTTTTTGCTTAAATATATTGGAATTTAGTTTAAGGAAGGTATAAATTTGATTAAATGATTATAGTTAGGCAACAAATATTACATTGTTATGAACGAAATTCTCATTAGTATCAAGTCGCTTTCTTGGTGGTTCAGTGTCGTAATTGTAGCGTTTTTAATCAATCTAGGGAGCGCATACGTCAAGAAAGCATTGGATCTCGCATTAGCGCGTTTTTCAGGACGCCAGCGCAACAAACTTGAACAGAAACGGCGCGATCTCACCTTGATGCTTGAAACTGCAAAACGTAAAAAGTATGGCATGGTTTTACTTTCTATTCAACAATTAAAGTTTATAGTCATTGGACTCTCATTGTTTATTTTTACCTTCTTGTCATTGATTTTATTCTCGCTGCGATCAAATCCGTCTACACTTGCTCCCCCATTTGTTCTCGTGCTTCTACTTTTGATGTTCATAATCTTAGTTAGTTTGCGGCAGGCTTCAAAAATTGAGGAGGTGCTAAAACTTTACAGGTCAAGTCAGTCTGATAATGAAGCTTAACCACTATTGTCACCAGAGCCGGGTTTTTTATATCCCTTTCAGACATTATTAACACTCTTTATTCAGGATACTTTATATAGTAGCCCCGTATGCAAAAAATGTGCAAATTGAGAAATAAAAAAGAGCTAGAAATACTCTAACTCTTTGACTTTCAGTGAGCGGGAAAGGGGATTCGAACCCCCGACCCTCAGCTTGGGAAGCTGATGCTCTACCCCTGAGCTACTCCCGCAGTATTTTTAAACAACCCTCAGCTTGGGATCCCGAGGACTCGGGACTACCCCTGAGCTACTCCCGCAGTATTTTTAAATGACCCTCAGCTTGGGATCCCGAGGACTCGGGACTACCCCTGAGCTACTCCCGCAATATTTTTTAAATGACCCTCAGCTTGGGATCCCGAGGACTCGGGACTACCCCTGAGCTACTCCCGCAGTATTTTTTTAATGATCCTCAGCTTGGGATCCCGAGAACTCGGGACTACCCCTGAGCTACTCCCTCAATTTTTTAAAGTCTGACAAAAATAATAATTAGATTTATTACGGCAAATTAATTATTTGAGCCATTTTTGGTCTTGGTAATATTGATTACTTTTAGGCTGATGCAATTATTAAATATTTAGATAAAAAGGAAAATGAACAAAGGAAATGCGATGTTGCTGGCAGTCGTTCTGGCCTTAACAGGCTTAACAGCGTGCCGGACAAATTCAGTGAAAGATATAGAAGGGAATGTCTATAAAACAGTTACTATTGGAACTCAGGTGTGGATGGCAGAGAATTTAAGAACAACTAAATATAACGATGGTACTGCAATACAGGTAGTGACTGATAATGATCAGTGGTCAAAATTAACCACGGCTGCATATTCCTGGTACAATAATGATTCAACAGTTAATAAAAAGGAATATGGTGCTTTGTACAACTGGAATGCTGTTAGTACAAATAAATTATGCCCTGCAGGGTGGCATGTGCCTTCAGATGCAGAATGGGTAACTCTTACAGCATTCCTGGAAGGCTTCGGGGTTGCCGGAGGCAAACTAAAAGAGAAAGGTACGGTCCACTGGAAGAGCCCTAATAATGGTGCGAACAATAAAAGCGGTTTTACCGCCCTCCCGGGTGGTTACCGTAGTTTCGAAGGCATATTCAACTATGTAGGAATCTCAGGCTACTGGTGGTGTTCAACACCCTATAATGAAGGAAGTAAGCTCTTCTGGTACCTGCAGTATAAGTTTAGGAACATATACAAATACCGGAGTGAGAATTCTTGTGGCTTCTCGGTGCGATGTGTGAAAGATCACTAATGTGGCAAAAGTTATTGAGCCTCCATTTGTATCAATTTCCAACGAACAAATACCTTTACGATTTACCTGTGAGTTAATTGATTTTACTCTGAAATGATATAATGTTCCTATTGTCAAACCTTTTATATCAACATTTACTTCTGTGTTTGCATGACCTATTAATGGACTTTGGATAGCGGTGGCAGTATCACTATAATCCGTTGATGTTCCATATTCATAAATTACAATGGTACTTAAATCATTCGCATTAACCTGTCCGTTTAACGTTGCACCCGTCGTTGTAATCTTTGTTGCTGCTTTTGTTAAAGCGATTGGCTTCTGTCCAGTAAAAGACAAAAAATCATTAATATACTTTTCAAATCCAGGAATAGTAGTTGTGATTCCAAGGTCGGTATATTGTTTTTCAAGATTCGATCGTATAATTGGTAAATCTAATTCCTTAGTTGAGTTTCTTAAATTTGTCATAATGACCTCATCGTTTAAGACACCATCGGATCGTATATCAGTAGCGATGTTTGCAAGTAATTCTGTCAAGTCTCCAACACTTCTACTCCCCTGGATTATTAGAGAAATCGCAAGTAAAATTGCGTTTTCTTGTTTGTCCAAAGAAATATCTAGCTTTTCGGACTGATCCATAGTTTTATATCTAAAGCCAAATATAGATAATACTTGTTGCTGTGCAGAGTCTTTCGCTTCCTGAAAACTTTTCCCCTGGCTGACGAGGTATTCGACTCTGCCCTTTTCCAAGTGTGTGAGTATGTTAACATTGACGGATGTGATGTCAGTAATATCAGATAATGCGTATAAAGTAAGAGGAGATATGGAAATTTCTCCAGTAACCTCATTAAAATAATAACCACTAGCAGAGAGCTCAACATATTTTGATGATAAAACAACTTGATTGATTTCAAATGAACCACTATTATTACTAATTTGAGTGTTGAAAGTTTTTCCCGTTTGTGCTAATGATGGATCTAATTCATATATTTCGATAGCTGTACCATTAATGTACGGACCCTTTTGTACAAAGCCAGATCTCTACTCATCTTAAAGTGCCCTAAAATGGCAATTTTTCAATATTCAGGACAGATGTGCTTAAGATTCTAAATATTCAATCCTGAGCGAGTTGAACAAAATCCAGAAAGATGCTGTTATCCAATTAATTAAAACCATCCGAGTTGGTTTGAGTCTGTCAGTAGTGATTGGAAAATGCCAAGTTCTTGAAACAAACTTTGGCTCTTGTCGGCTTGTGTGTTTGACAGCATGTGCTTGACGTTATGCAGTAGGAGTAAAATTTTACTTTTCCCGTTACCATTAATTCAAATTTTATTTTATTATCATCATCAATCCCATCAGGGTTAACAGAACGGTAAAAATTATTTTGAACCATTTATCTAAAACATCAGCTTTTATTCTTTTCAGTAAACGTGGGCCTATTAAAGCTCCAATTGCTGCACTACCTCCTAATAGAATGATTAATATAAAATTGATATGACCTACTGCAAGGTGTCCGAACAAACCTGAAACCGCATTAAAAAAAAGAACAAAAACAGAAGTTCCGATAACTATGTTTGCAGGGAAACCAAGTATATATAATCCCGACGCAACAGGAGCACTACCACTTACTCCAAATAAGCCAGACATTATTCCTGATAATAAACCGAAGATTGAACTTATAGAAACCTTCTTTAGATTCATTATTTTCAAATCATCAGGATCATCAACATGTTTATTTCCTTCTCTGTTCTTTCTTAAAAGTACCGGAAAAACAAAGAGTATTGCAAGTATTCCAAAGAGTTTCCTAAGGATAAGAGATGGGATTAATGTTGAAAAATAAACCCCCATCAATGTTCCTATTATTCCTGTTACACCAAAAATTAAACCTATCGGAATATTAACATTTCCCTGTTTGTGATGAGCATAAGCCCCAAAAAGGGTTGTGGGAATTATGGATGCCAGTGAAGTTGCAATAGCAACCTGAATAGGCACATTAAATAAAAGGGTAAGCACAGGGACGTACAGACCACCACCACCACCACCAAACATGGATACCAAAAGGCCAATTACAAAACCGAATAATGGTAAAAATAAAAAGGATGTTGTAAAATCGAAACTCATATTTTGCTATATTCTTTAAGTTTGTCTGATGCATTTTTTAAAACCGGGCTGCCATGTCCAGGAAGTAAAACTTCAAATTTTAAGTGTTTAATTTTATTTATTGTTTTTGCAGCTTCTAATGTATCGGAAGCACTTCTATTTTTAAACCCTTTAATATTTGAATGTTTATCGGTTATAATTGCATCACCTGAAAATAAAACCGCTTCTGCGTTATATAAAGAAACGCTTCCTTCTGTATGCCCAGGGCTATAAATTACTTCTAACCCACCAATAAAATCACCTTCTTTTAATGTGATATCGGGGGATATGTATTGAGTCTTTATAAATTTTAATAGTATCCTGAAAATTAAACCAATCAATTCTCCAATTACTCCTTCTAGTTTTCTCTTCTTTTCACCTAAAAGATAAGAAACTTCCTTTTCATGAATGGCAACAAGTGCTCCAGTTGCTTTCTTTAAATCAGCAACACTTCCCATATGGTCTATATCAGCATGAGTAAGGATTATGTGTTTAATTTTATCAAAGGATATATCCAATTCAGAAATTTGACTAAGGATTTTATTTGCGTTTCCTGGCATACCTGAATCAATAATAGAAATCTCGTTTTTATCAGATGTATAAAGAAATGAGTTAGCTCCTTTTATCTTTTCAAATAGATACACGTTTTCGTTTATTTTCATTTTTCTGTCTTTAATTTAATAAAAAAATTGTAAAAGTAGTATTTGTTGTATATAACAACTATATATTTAAAAAAATTATAATTTTTCAGCCCTGCTCTTAAAATGAGCTGCTACTTTATAAAAAGTATTCAAATCTGATTCATTAAGACCTTGTTGCAGTTCTTCAAAAATAGCAGAAAAGATATTTTCGTATTGTTTGATTAATTCTTCTCCTTTTTTTGTGACCATCAAATAATTCTTGCGCCTATCTTTTGTATCAGCAACTCTCCTGACTAATTCTTTTGTTTCCAATGAGTCAATTAACCTCAATATGGTTGATTTGTCCTTTCCAATTAAATCAGCCATATCTTTTTGTATAACTTCTTCCTTGTTCTGACTTATCGCATTCAACAGTTTAAACTGTTCACGGGTTATCTTTAATTTTATTTCTGCCTGATTTTTAATACATTTTCTTATTGCACGGAACATATCTTCTAATATTACACGGCCCAGTTCTATTTCTAATGGTGTATTCTGGTTTTTCATTTTTAAACATTTTAACCGATGCAAAGATAAAATATTTTTAATATTAGTTGTATATACCAACTAGTATTTTTTATCTTGGTCAATTTATTTTGGAGTGGAGGTTTAATTGAGTTGCCGTCTGTGTCGTGGTGCCGTGGTACAATATTGATAAGCGATCGATAAGTAGTCTCGGTTGCAGAAGATTGGGCACAGGCGCAGTTTTGCAGTAAAGGTTGTCTTCAGAACAGAAGATTGTCAAGTCCGGGATTTTGCTTGATTGCAGATACGCGTGTCCGGGTGCCGGTTTAAGTACTGGTCTCGGTAAGTGGCTCAGAATCATGCAAAAAGCATGACAACCAACTTACCTATATTGTCCATGTTATGTGCAGTGATTTTACGCTATTTAGGAAGCAAATCATTTAGTTGGTGCTCTAATTCGTTGTAAACAGAGTCTGGTTTCGCTCCTAGCGCATCGAATGTTTTACTGGCAAAGCTACGCATTGTTGCTGTCAGTGTAATGTCGAGGATTTCCACGTCTTTGAGGTCCACTTCATGTAACGAATCGATATCAGCCTGTGATATTTCATTGGCGTTCCGAATAATTTTCTGGGCGAAATCCATCATAACGACCTCAGCGTGTTCCAGTCCTGCGTCATAAAAATTTATCAGGATCCTACGCAACTGTTCCACGCTAACCCCATTTTTAATCAAAATTGCACTATGAGCAAGGAGACAATATCGGCAATTCAATGCCATTGCTGCCGCAAGAGTGACTAACTCATAGGGCCTCAATCTCAGGTTTTTACGAATACTTCCTTGAAAGGCTCGCCAAGCTTCCAACACCTCTGGACGTAGACTGAAAACCTTAGCGTGATTAGGCACGTATCCCATACTCTTTCGGTCTCCTTCGTAGATCTCGCGGAGCTTGCCCTCAGCCTCAGCCTCTGAAGCAGTTTGAATGAACATAAATTTTTCCATATTAATTTGATATTAAAACTGAGACAATACATAAACCAAATTATAATATCCACTGATCATCAGTTAGTTGAAAATCAGATATCATTGCACATAACTCGTTTGTATGATTACTAAAGATAAATAACTTTGATTGACTTATTGAGGAGTTAAACACATTTTAAGAGGTGACAGGGGTATTTGAAAGTCGTATATAAAATGGGAAAAAACAGTTAAGCTATAGTTAAAGGTAGTGAGGCTCAATACTAACTGAGAAGTGATAAATATGGCTGAGTATTAAATTTATTTGACTTTGGTTTTTTGCTGTCGTAACTTTAAGAATATAATTGGCTTAAAGTTGTTTTAGTTCTATAAATCAATTAAAAACTAGTCAAATGAAGACACATTATTTTATTTTAGCAGTTATTGTGTTACTGTTACTTTGCTCAAATGCAGTACAGAGTCAAACCCCGCAGATAAAACTTAATCAAGTTGAGTTAACGAAGCAGTTTATGGGTTCTTGGAAATGTGATTTTGGAAATGACACAATTTTCTCTATGGAAGGGAAACTTTATGGAACGGGTTCAGAATATAATTATAATTATGCTGCCAAGGGAAAATTATTTACGGAAGGAAAACAACTTGCCGGATATGATAAAAAACTTGATAAAATCGTTTATGTGAATCTGGAAAAAGGAAAGGATATCGAAATGTTGGCGTTGTGGTTTACATCAACCAATAAATATATAATTACTTCTTATAGTGATATTGCAAATCCTGAAAAGGCATCATTCAAATTTGAAGGTGAATTTAAATCACCTAATTTGTTTGTAGAAAAATTGATTATCAATGGAAAACTTCTTAAAACCTATACAATGACACGAACAAAATAATAACAATTCATAACATAAATCCAGCGAGATGAAAACATTTTGTTTTATTGCAACCATTGTTCTCATGTTATCCGGTTCATTTAGAGAACTAAATGCTCAGAATGTCAAAGACAAAGCCTGTCTCGACAACACAGAACAATTTTATTTGACATCAAATTATGTGAAAGGTGAAAACTTTAGAATTCAAGTTAGCTTGCCTCTCAGTTATACTACCTCAAACAAATCCTATCCAGTTTATTATTTTGCGGATGGTGACTATGCCTTCGGAATGATAAAGGGAATTGCAGATTTGTTGATGATGGGTAATGATATTAAGGATATTATTGTAGTAGGTATAGGATATGGGAAAGGATTCGAGAATTGGCAAATTAAAAGGACGAGAGATTTAACACCTTCTATTGATACTGCATGGAATCAGGGTTTTGTCTCAGGGGGTGCCGACAATTTTATAAAATTCATCAAATATGAACTAATTCCGACAATTAATAAAAATTATAGAACAAATCCAGATTCAACAGCTATTGGTGGGCATTCACTTGGAGGATTACTAAACTCATATTTACTTTTTACACAACCTGAATTATTTAAAAACTACATTATTGGTTCACCTTTTTTGATTTGGGATAATAAAATCATTTCAAAATATGAAAATGAGTATTTCAGTAAGCATAAAGAACTTAATTGTAATGTTTATTTATTTTATGCCTCTTTGGATGGCAAGGATTGGATAATCAATCCGACAGATGATTTAATTCAAAACATTAAAGCGCATAATTATAAAGGACTCAGGCTTGCTACACGCGTATTTGAAGGAGAAACACACACATCAGTACCAGCCTTTGGCATCACATCCGGATTGAAAGCAATATTCAAACCATAGATTTCCTATCCGCACCTGGACAAATCATTTTGGTGCATTTTAGTGTTTTTTAATATTTTAATATACAGATAATTAGCAATTATTTTACCGCATCAGTGTTGGTAAAATATATTAGTGTTAAGTACTTACAGTGATTGCCGAGACACTTGAAAAATAGTAGCAAGTGTACCTTTTTTATCGACAATTTCGGAACACCTTAAAAAGTCTATGAAAGTGAGACACTAATACATACGAGTTCGATAGTCTCGATGTAGCTGATTGATTATCAGCTTTCTGAGCCTCCAATGGGACTCGAACCCACGACCTGCTCATTACGAATGAGCTGCTCTACCAGCTGAGCTAAGGAGGCAAAAGTTTTCGCAAATATAATTAAAAGCTTTAATGGGAAAAGAGCCTTTCTCTCCTCTTCTCCCATTCTCCCATTCTCCCATTCCCATCTAGTCGGATTCCAGTTTTTCGAGCCTTTGAAGTAATGGAGGATGTGAATAATGAAAAAACACATATGCCGGATGCGGCATCATATTTGACAGATTTTTTACCGACAGTTTTTTTAATGCAGCCGCCAAAATCCCGGGATTGTAGTTTTCTCTGACAAATCTGTCAGCCGCAAATTCATTTTTCCGTGAAATATAATTTGTCAGTAATCCTATCAATAATGACAGGGGACTGTAAAGAATTCCGAATACAATCAATCCAAGGTGAAAACTGGCATTCTGTGAGCCTAAAGCACGGGAAAGTGAAGGGCTGTTGACAACTGCGGAAAGCAGGAATAGCATCAGTCCTGTAATAATAACGGAAAAAAAAAGATTCAGCAAAACATGCTTTTTCTTATAATGTCCTATCTCATGAGCAAGCACTGCAACAATCTCCTCTTCGGAAAGCTCCTTTTGCAGAGTATCATAAAGTACAATTCTTTTCTTTGGACCAAATCCTGAAAAATAGGCATTTGCTTTTGTGCTTCTCTTCGAACCGTCGATAATATAAATATTTCTTAGCCTGAAGCCTGTCTTTTGTGAAAAATCCTCAATCTGGCTTCTCAGCGATCCATCAGGCAGAGGTATCTGTTTATTGAACAGCGGAACTATTAGTTCGGAATAAAAAAGGTTTATAAAAACTGAAAAAACAGTTATCAGTCCCCATGCATATAACCAGAAATTTTTGCCGGTTTTATAGTAGAACCATGTTATTAGTCCCAGGACAGGAATTCCAACCAGAAGTGCAATAAACCATGATTTTATATGATCGGTAATGAATGTTCTGACTAGTCATTGTATTGAATCCGTACTTCTTCTCAATAACAAAAGTATCATAAAGACTGAACGGTATATTTATAATATCAGAGACAAGTCCAATAATCCCGAAGAAGATAAGTGAAATAAATATAATATTTGAACTGAATGATCTTGCAATATTGTCAATCAAGGCAAAACCTCCTGCAATTATCATTATAAGAATTACTGCCAGATTAAATGATGGATGACCAGAATGATAATCTGTTATTGTCTTTTTGATACAGCTGGGTTTTTTTGTATTCCTCGTCATCGCATATTCCCTTCAGTTTTTCAGGAAGAGTATCTGACCACATCAAAGAGTTGAGATAATCGAGGTATCTTTCAACAATAAAGCCGGTTACAGGGTATTATCAGTATCAGGAAAAAAATAATATTGTGCATTGATCAGCAGTCTATAAAAAAAGAAGCAGGGCGCCCTTTTAAAATAAGTGTGGAATAAATATGTCTCGCTGCATTTCCTCGTGCTAGAAAGGATAGGCACCCTGCGGTTTCGTAAAGATAATAAATATTTTTAAGTTAACATACCTCCACAGACATGAATTGTTTGTCCGGTTACATAAGAAGACAGATCTGAAGCAAGATACAAAGCTGTATTTGCCACATCCTCAGGGGTTCCGCCACGTTTCAGCGGTATCTTATCGGCCCATTCATTTTTTACATCTTCGGGTAATTTTTCTGTCATTTCAGTAAGAATAAATCCAGGAGCAATTGCATTGCATCTTATATTTCTCGATCCAACCTCTTTTGCAATACTTTTTGTAAATCCAATGATTCCGGCTTTTGAAGCTGAATAATTGCTTTGTCCTGCATTGCCTGAAACACCAACAACAGAACTCATATTAACAATCGAACCGCTTTTCTGTTTAATCATTGTCATAAGGACAGCTTTGGTAAGATTAAAGACCGATTTCAGGTTTACTGCAATAACAGAATCCCATTGATCCTCAGTCATTCGCATAAGCAGTGTATCTCTGGTGATTCCTGCATTATTTACAAGAATATCAATCCTGGTGAAATCTCTTACAACTTCATTTATAACACGCTGAGAATCTTCGAAATCTAGCAGCATTTGACACATAGCCTTTTGCTTTTACTCCAAGTGCTTCAATCTCTTTTATTGTTGTTTTAAACTCTTCATCATCAACAATATTGGTAATTGCAATATCAGCTCCCTCATGAGCAAACCTGTGAGCAATTGCTTTACCTATTCCTCTCGATGCTCCGGTTATAAGAGCTGTTTTTCCTTCAAGTAATTTCATTTCGTAATATTAAAATTTCGTGCAAATATAATAATGAAAGTCCAATGTTAAATCGCATTAAGGTCACTGCATTCAGTGTATTCAATAAGCTCTCACTAATATTCAGAGAGTGCACTGGGGACATGAAAGCTATTCTAGGTACTCTTCAATGCCTCAGCACAGTTATTCCTATATCAGCAGGAGACTGAACAACATGGATCCCGCAATTCTTTCATAATCTCCATTTTAGCCGCAGCAGTATCATTCTTCCCTCCTATTATGGCACCGGCATGTCCCATTTTACGGCCTTTCGGAGCAGTTTGTCCGGCAATGAATCCAATAACAGGTTTGGTTCCATTTTCTTTGATCCATTCGGCAGCTTCAGTTTCCATATTTCCACCTATCTCACCTATTACAACAATTGCTTCAGTATCTGTATCTTCCATCATCAGCTTTACAGCATCAAGAGTTGTTGTACCAACAATCGGATCACCACCTATGCCAATGCAGGTCGATTGACCCAAGTCCCATTTTAGTAACCTGATCAACTGCCTCATAAGTCAGAGTGCCTGAACGTGAAATGATTCCAACCGAACCTTTTTTATGAATGAATCCCGGCATTATTCCAACTTTTGATTCACCGGGAGTTATTATTCCCGGACAATTAGGTCCGATGAGCCTGCAGTGGAAATGATTTAAGGTATTCTTTTACCGTAACCATATCGGAAACCGGGATTCCTTCAGTTATTGCAACAATAAGCTTTATTCCTGCATTTGCTGCCTCCATTATGGCATCGGCTGCGACTGCCGGCGGCACAAAAATTACCGAAACATCAGCTGAGGTCACAGCAACTGCTTCCCTGACAGTATTAAAAACAGGCAGATTCAAGATGAATCTGACCTCCTTTGCCGGGAGTAACACCTCCTACTACCTTTGTACCGTATTCTATCATCTGTGTGGCATGGAAAGGTGCCTTCACTTCCTGTGAATCCCTGAACAATAACTTTGGAATTTTTATTTAACAGGATACTCATAAACAACATGTTTTAATGATTCTTTTTTCGAACTTTCAAAAATATTAATTTATTATTCGCTTTCCGTATTATTTGAATACAATTTTCTCCGGATTTCACGTTCCGTTTCCTGATCTCTGGTTTCTGATTTCTGGTTTCTGATTTCTAAATTCTAATTTCTACCTTTGCGGTCACATTAGATTAAATGATGATAAGATCGGAAGAAACCATATGTGCACCTGCAACAGCTACCGGAGGAGCAATTGCGGTGATACGGATTAGCGGACCAGAGACTACGGCAATCTGTGAGAAGATTTTCCTTCCTTTAGATAAAAATGCTCAACTGAATGATCAAAAAGGATATACAGTTTTATTTGGAGAGATACTTTCAGGATGACGATGTTATTGATGAAGTACTGGTGACGGTTTTCAAAGCACCTCACTCCTACACGGGCGAAAATTCTGTTGAAATTTCATGCCATGCTTCACCTTATATAGTCAGAAAGATTCTTGAATTATTAATCACAAATGGTGCTATTGCAGCTAAACCGGGTGAATTTACCCGCAGAGCTTTTTTCAATGGTAAAATGGATCTTTCGCAGGCTGAAGCAGTCGCAGATATAGTTGCTTCAAAAACAAGGGCATCTCACAAAATAGCGATTAACCAGATGCGCGGCGGTTTCTCGGGTGAGATCAGAAAATTAAGGCAGGAATTACTGAATTTTGCCTCTCTGATAGAACTGGAACTCGATTTTGGAGAAGAGGATGTTGAGTTTGCCGACAGATCTAAACTTAAGGTCATTATCAAAAAAGTGAAGGAAATTTCTGATAAACTGGCAGGATCTTTCAAACTGGGCAATGCATTGAAAAATGGAATCCAGGTTGCAATAGTGGGAAAGCCGAATTCAGGTAAATCTACTTTGCTTAATGCTCTCCTGATGGAAGACCGTGCACTTGTTTCAGAGATTCCGGGGACCACTCGTGATTCAATCGAAGACTCTGTGGTGATTGATGGCATCGAGTACAGGTTTATTGATACGGCTGGACTTCGGGATACATCAGACATTATTGAGATGATGGGTATTAAAAAGACCCATGAGAAAATTGATCAGGCTTCTGTAATCCTGCTTACAGATGAAATATCCGATACGCATGAATCAATAAATAAACGCATGAGTTTATTGAGGGAGATAACAAGGGAATCAGACAAGAAATTGATTTTACTTATAAATAAGATAGATTTGTCTCCGGTGGATCATCAGATTGAGCTTGCCCAAAAAATTGATCTGGAAGACAGTGACTCGCTACTTTTCATATCTGCAAAAGAGAAAACGGGTCTTGAAGACCTTCGCACAAAGCTTGGGGAAATTGTCATGAAGGAAAGGTTAAGCTCAGACGATGTAATAATAACAAATATAAGACATTATGAAGCTATGAAAAATGTTTCTGAGAACCTTGGGAGAGTAATTTCCGGACTTGAAAACCAGATTCCTGAGGACCTCATCGCAATAGATATAAGACAGGCTATCCATTACCTGGGAGAAATAACCGGGGAGATAACCTCAGATGAAATATTAGGTAATATATTCAGAAATTTCTGTATCGGGAAGTAAGTGAATTATACTAAAGAATATGGAATGTCAGCTATGCGGAGGCACCGGTGCATTGGTATTTATTAAAAATAATTACAAGATACTTAAATGTGCAAATTGCAGTCATTATTATACTGATATAAAAGTTACTTCTGAAATAGTCAATGAAATCTACTCTGACAGTTATTTTTATAATGGAGGAAGCGGATATTCTGACTATACATCGGAAGAAGAAATGCTGATTTCTCGTGGAGAATATTATGCAAGGAAGATCTTAAGGTTTATGAAGCCGGGAACTGTATTAGATATTGGGGCGGCAGCAGGTTTTATTTTAAAAGGTTTTGAAAATATTGGCTGGCACGGAATCGGAATAGAACCAAACGAAAAAATGGTCGAATACGGTATAAAAAAGTTTGGGATTGATCTGCGACGCGGCACTCTTGAGACAATTAAACTGGAGTCAAAGGTTGATTTAATTGTTATGATTCAGGTAGTTGCACACTTGTTCGACTTGAATCAATCAATCAAAAATGCTTATGACTGTTTAAACCCAGGCGGATATATGCTGATTGAGACATGGAATCGAAGCAGTATTGCTGCCAGATTGTTTGGCAGGAACTGGCATGAATATAGCCCACCGGGTACATTGAATTATTTTAATAAAAAAACCCTGGATATTCTGATGAATAAATATGATTTACACAAGATTTCGTCAGGCTGGCCAAAAAAGTACATAATTAGTGATCATGCAAAATCACTGTTGAAGCATAAAGTTGAAGGCAGAAGATTGCTAAGAATAATATCTGGGATTGCAGGGATAATTCCTGATAATCTTCTTCTGCCTTATTTAGGGGATGATCTTTTCTGGTCTTTTTATCGCAAAAACAAATAATTATTTTTGAACGGAAACAAGTTATTGATGAATTTGAATTTTTGCAGTCTTAGCAGCGGAAGTAGCGGGAATTGTTATTATGTAGGTAACGAGTTCCATGGAATATTGATCGATGCCGGAATTTCTGCTACCATGATACGTAAGTTTCTGAAAAGCATGAATATTTCCATGCAAACTATTATGGGAGTACTGGTGACACACAATCACTCAGATCATATAAGAGGATTGGAAGTACTCACCAGAAGGAACCATCTTCCTGCATTTACTACCCCTAAAATCTGGGAAAGCATTCTCGGTCCTCATGTGAAGATGTCGAGGGATTGTATCCGTGAAATTCACTTACAGGAAAAATTCCATATAGCAGGATTTGAAATCGAGGCATTTCCTGTTTATCATGATGCTCCTGAAACCATTGGGTTCCAAATTTGTGCCGCAGAAAAGAAAATAATTATTGCCACCGACCTGGGGCACATTTGCCAGACTGCGGCTCCATATATTAAGGAGGCCAATTTGCTTGTTATAGAGTCAAATTATGACGAAGAGATGTTATTGAATGGGACATATCCGTATTATTTGAAGAAAAGGATTCAGTCTGACAATGGGCATCTGGGAAATCTTCAAACCTCTGTCTTTCTGGCTGATATAGTCAATGACAATCTTAGCCATATTTGCCTTGCACACCTGAGTAAAAATAATAATACTCCCGAAAAGGCGCTTCAAACCTTGCTGCAGACGTTCTCTGAGAGGGGAATTAAGCTAAATGGTCAGCAGCGAATATCAATTCTTAAGCGCAGTGTCCCGACTGAGATAATAAGATTAGGCGAATAGAAGTCAGTATCCTGCAGTCAGCGTACTCCGAAATCCAACCTTGCATTTACAAAATATGTACGACCGGGGCCAGGTTCATAATATCTGTTTGCTGCCGCATTCACGGTAACCGCAGTTATATAATGTTTATCGAACAAATTCGAAATACCACCGGAAAGCATGACTTTCATTAGCTGTTTTTTGCCAAAACTAAGTTCTTCGTGACCCAGACCAAGGTCGAAAATCGTATAAGGCTTTGCTGATTCAGAATTGGCATCGTTAACATACATTCTTCCATAGCTCTCCGAGAGAAATGAAAAGTACAATCCTTTAGCGCTGTGCAGTTTCAGTTCCGAAACTGCATGAAACCGTCCTATTCCCGGTATCCTGTTCCCGGAATAGTCTACCCCGTTTACCACAAATTTCTTATAAAATGCATCAATATAAGTCAGGCTTGCACTAAATTCAATTTGGGAAACTGGTTTCATCTGAAAGGTCAACTCTCCTCCCCTGTGTATGGTGGAACCTGCATTTCTGTAATAGTCCTGGCCCGGTACAGCAGGAACCTGAAACGGGATGAGTTCATCGGTTGTACGGATCAGATAAAGTGCAAAGTCGTAGGTGAAAACCGGATTAATTGAGCTTCTGAATCCGGCTTCGTATTCAAGAGCATGCGAAGGGTTCAGACCGGGATTGAAACCTCCTGCTTCATCAGGACTGTTGACTAATTCAGTTGATGTCGGTGTTTCAAAAGAAGTAGTGATATTAGCAAAAAATCCTGAATTTTTAAACAACATATAAATCAGACCGACAGAGGGATCCAATGCATGCATTGTCCGTTTTCCTGTTTTATTGGAATCTGCGGCAGTAAGCTTGTTCCTGAAGCCAAAATAAGTCAGATCATAGCGGAGGCAGGCATCCAGATTTAACCTCGAGCTTACAGGCACTACAAACTGCAAAAATGCTCCAGTACCGATTACCTGCTCTTCCTGATTTATTATAAGACTGCCATCCTGTCCGTTATCGTTAATATAGTTTTTCCTGTTATTGAATCGGGCTGCTGATTCTATACCCGCGTTCCAGCTCAAAACTTTCGGCCCAACCTTTATTTCTGAAGTAAAAGATGCGACAATACCACCGGAATATTGCGGCAGAACAACGATCTTCCCTATTATCGGGTTAACAACAGAGCGATGGATGCCATAGATTGTAAGATTGAAATGTGAGATACTGTCAGCCCTATGTTTCCAGGTTGCGGCAAGCTGAGACTGATTTCCATCCTGGCCGGCAGCATTGCTGATACTTGACGGATTGGCAATTCCGGGTGTCAGCTCAGATTCCTGTTTTGTAAGGGATCCCGGATTCAATGCATTGAATTTTACAACTCCTGCCTCAATCCGCAAATTATCTTTTTCCGACACGGGTGAAATAATCTTAAAGAGAGCTCTTCTGTAACCTGCAGTAGCATGATCACGATAACCGCTATAATGAAAGTCCGAGTATGTGCCCGACAGCTCCGTTTTACCTATCCTCCCTTCCAGTAAGCCATTCCAGCGGAAGAGACCGTCAGATCCTGCAGTGGTGGAAACTGAAGCCAGAAAGCGATCATATGTGATTGGTTTACTGTGAAGAATTAAGACTCCCCCGGAGGCATTTCCATAAAGTGAGGACCCCGGACCTCTTAAAAGTTCAACATATGATAAATTCTGAAGATCTATCATCTCGAGATTACTTTGTCCGTCTGCAAAAGTGACCGGCATATCATCAAACACAATTCTTACTCCTCGGACTCCGAACTGGGTACGTGCCCCAAAGCCACGGTTTGTGATCCGGTCACCAACTGCATAATTATACCTGGCATTGACCTCAAGTCCGGGCAAGCCTGAGATACTTTCAGAAAGGCTTAATCCCCGTGTGCTTATTCTGGCATTCACCATTGACAGGCTATATGGTATAGAGCTTTCTTTAAATGGCACCCGGAGAGCCGTAACTGATACTTCAGGAAGTCCGATTTGAGATATAGTGTCAGCTTTCTGCACCTGTGATCTTGCAGAAAGTGATATGCCCAGGATGAAAAAAAGTGAAATAAATCTGAAATGATTGCCTTTAGGCATGACTACTTCCTTGCTGGAGGGTGATTCATTCGGTTTTTATCAGCATTTTTCCCAGATTCCTGCCTGCAAATAATCCCAGAAAGGCTTCGGGAAGCTTGTTAAAACCTTCAATAATTGTTTCAGTGTATCTGATCTTACCTTCTGTGAGCCACTTCGTAAGATTCGTTCGCGCTTCTTCAAATCGATCGCTGTAATTGCTGACGATGAATCCCTGTAACATGACGCTTCTTGTGAGCAATGTTCCGAGTATTGAGGTTCCGACAGGTAACCTTGTATTGTTATATTGTGATATCTGGCCGCATAAGGCAATTCTTGCCCGATTATCAAGATTGGCAACAACAGCCTCGGTGATCTCACCTCCGACATTATCAAAATATGCATCAACTCCTTCGGGACATAGTTCTCCGATTTCCTTTCTTAATGATTTGGAGGTTTTATAATTTATTGCTTCATTATAGCCAAATTCCTCTTTTATAAGATTGCATTTTTCATCACTGCCTGCTATACCGATGACTTTTGATCCCCTCATTTTTGCAATTTGTCCGGCCACAATACCAACGGCACCAGCTGCACCGGATACTACTACCGTCTCCCCTTTCAAAGGTTTGCATATTTCTGTCATTCCAAAATAAGCGGTGAGACCGGGCATTCCGAGAATTCCAAGATAATAACCAGGCGATAAATTCCTGATATCTATCTTCCTGAGTTTATCTTCTTTCTCTATGCAAAATGTAGCCCATGGTAACATGCCGTAAACAACGTCACCAGGAAATATCGACATGCTCTTGCTCTTGATGACCTTTGCAACAACACCTCCCCGGATTGGATGATCTACCTCGTATGATGCGGCGTAAGATTTTGCAGCGTTCATACGGCCGCGCATATAGGGATCAACTGATATATACCATGGTTTTAGCAGCACTTCGTTTTCCTGAATTTCATTTATCACTGCTTTCTCAATTCTGAAATTGTCGGATGATGGCAGACCGGATGGTCGCGATGCCAGCACAAACTGTGAAATTTCCATTAAGTTACTTTTAAAGGGTCTTTGCTTAAACAAAACTAATTAACTCAATGTTCAAAATATCAGAAAAATCGACTACGAAGGATCTCAAAGTGCAACCGTTTCTATGGATCATCTTTTTGCAGGCTTGCAAAACAATTTAATTCATCTATTGTTAAACAGATCAAACAGAATTTCAATCTTAAAATATGTAATTATGAAAAATAAATTTTTTTCCAATAGTATCTTTATACCTGTATTCCTGCTTGGTATTTCTCTAAGTGTCAAATCGGCAGGAACGTCCCCGAACATTAAGGAGGAAACTGTATCGTACTCTGCAAATGGTGTAACATATAAAGGATTCATTGCCTATGATCAAAACATCAATGGCAAGCGCCCTGCGATACTTGTTGTGCCGGAATGGTGGGGGTTGAATGATTATCCCAAAATGAGGGCACGGAAGCTGGCAGAGCTTGGTTATATAGCTATGGCAACAGATGTATTCGGAAATGGGACAGTTGCTGAGAATCCAACTGAAGCCCAGAAGCTTACAGGTCCTTTTTATAAAGATCCGAAACTGGCCAAAAGCCTGCTGGATGCTGCACTTCAGAAACTGAAGGAAAATCCTCTGACCGATCCCAATAATATTGCAGCAATCGGTTATTGTTTTGGCGGTTTCGTGGCACTAAACTACGCCAAACTTGGAGCTGACCTGAAAGGAGTTGTAAGCTTTCATGGAGGTATGGGCGGTGCACCTGTAGATAAAAACCTGTTAAAGGCAAAAGTTCTGATCTGTCAGGGAGGAAGTGACAAATTCGTGTCTCAGAAAGATGTAGATCTGTTTAAACATCAGCTGGATTCCATTGGCGCTGACAATACCGTAAAGGTTTATCCAAACGCGACTCATGCCTTTACTAATCCCGCTTCAACTGCTACCGGTAAGAAATTCAATATGCCCATTGAGTATAATCCCCAGGCTGATAAGGATTCATGGAATGATATGAAAATGTTTTTCGGGAGAATATTTACGAAATAATCGTTTTTTGATTGGCGGATTTGCGAAGTCTGAAGACTTCGCCAAACGGTCTAACAGGTCCTGCATTTCTGATGCATGACCTTTTTTTGTGACATTTTTAAAAAAATTCACATTTCGTTGTAACCATTTGTAACTTTACAAGTAATCATATTAGAGACAAGAAAAAATAAGACTGTGGAGGAGATTGAGGACAATATAATAATGCAGCATGTAAAGGATGGCAATCTGTCGGAAATGTCAGTGCTGTTTGAAAGATATAATGTCAGGCTCTATAATTATTTTCTGAAGCTGACCCGCAACAAGCTGATCAGCCAGGATCTTACTCAAAATTTGTTTTACCGGATGATAAGGTATAAAAATACATATAAGAACGAGTTCAGCGTCAAAGCATGGATGTATCAGATGGCCAGGAATCTTCATATTGACTACTGCAAGGAAGAAAAAAGATCAGGTGAGCTTTTTCTGAACACCGAATCTTACCCTGAAGATATCACCGACGAAAATGATGGATTTCCGGAAGAGGATTATGAACGGCTGGAGCGATCATTCGCCGCTTTAAGCCGTGAGCAACGCGAGCTCATCATACTCAGCAGGTACCAGGGATTAAAGTACGAAGAGATATCTCATATCGTAAATCAATCCGTCCCAGCAATCAAAGTGACTATACACAGAGCCATAAGGCAGTTAAGAGGGATTTATTTTAAACAGATTTAAGAAACTGACAATGAAATGTGAGGAAGTTGAAACGAAAATGATCGATTATCTCGATAAAAACCTTGAAGAAGGTATACGTCAGGAGATCGACAAGCACCTTGAGACCTGTGAAAGATGCCTTGATGAATTACGCGATACCCAGCAGGTACTGAAGCTTATTTCAGAGGACGATATGGTGAAACCAGACGATTCATTGCGTATAAATTTTTACCATATGCTTCACAGTGAGATAAAAAAGAATGATGCAGGTAAAAACCTGTTATTGGGTGGAAAAACGCCGTCACCATGGTATAGTATCGTACGGTACAGAATAGCAGCTGGATTTGCATTGCTTATAGCTGGCACATTCCTAGGCATGCTTATCAACGGAGGATTATTTAATTCCTATAATTCAAATGAAGTAAAGCAATTGCATTCGGAAGTTTCTGATCTCAGGAAGACAGCCATGTTCACCATGCTGAAGGATGAATCATCGAGCGACAGGATTCAGGCGGTTAGTTATGCTGATGAACTCGATAAGCCCGATCAAAATGTAATTGCTGTCCTGGTTAAAACCCTGGATAAAGACAAAAATGTAAATGTACGCATGGCAGCAGCATATGCTCTTTCAAAATTTGCAGATCAGCCTGCAGTTTGCGATTCCCTGGTAAAGTCTCTTTCATTACAGGTCGATCCTATATTGCAGGTAACTCTTATAAATATACTTGCTGAGAGAAAAGTAAAAAGTGCTCTTGTGCCAATACAGAAGATTATTGCAAACAGAAACACATTAAAAGAGGTAAGAGCAGTAGCTGAAAACAGCTTAAGAGTCCTTATCTGAAAAATATAAGAAAAAGATTGAATTCAATATAAACAGATCGTGGCAGATTCCGGGTTTGCCTGATTAGAATGTAAATTACTTAATAATTAAAAATCATGAAAAAAATGAAAATCAGCCTGATGGCTTTGTTAATATTCTTATCAGCAGGCATTCTGTCTGCGCAGGAATACAAGATTACCACCACCAACAGCAAGGATGGAAGACTTATCCTGAAAGACTTTTCGGGCTCCCTGCCTATTGAAGGTTACAACGGAACCGATATAATAATTACTTCAACCTCTGAAGACCTCACCCCTCCTGCTAAAGCGAAGGGTTTAAAGCCTGTGTTCCCAGCTGGAACTGACAATACAGGGATAGGTCTTGGTGTGGAAAAAACTGATAATATGATCACAGTAACCTGCCTCCTGCCCTTTACAAGAGATGGAGAATATAAGCTCAGGGTCCCGGAGAACCTCTCACTTGAAATAAGTAGCGGATGCGAACGGAATACTGATATTTCGATTCAGAATATGAAAAATGAGATTGATATTAAGACCTGTCACGATATTAAGTTAACCGGCGTTACAGGCCCACTGGTTCTGTCAACAATAAGCGGAAATATTGATATTACTTACAGCAGTATCAATACTACCAAATCATCTTCTGTTAATTCGATTAGCGGTGAAATTGATATTACATTGCCTGTGAAAACAGCGACGGACCTTGAGCTACGAACAGTTTCCGGTGCAGTATATTCTGATTTCGACTTCTCAGATTCTCAAAAGAACATGAAAAAGATTGGCGGAAATGACATGAATTATTCACTGAACGGAGGCGGATTCAAATTTAATGTTGGGACAGTAAGCGGAACTATTTATCTGAGGAAAGGGCAGTAATATTTCGGAATGCGGATTTGAGATTTCGGATTCTTTTTAATTCCGCAATCAAAAATCCGCAATCCGCAATACCCTAAATAAGTTCTTCAACTTAAAAATCTAATTAAATGAAAACAAAAACAATTTTAGTTGTTTTGTGGATGTGCTTTGGCTCATCCCAGGCTCAACAGATAATCGAGAAACATATAGATTTTTCAGGAAAGGAAGCCCTTTCACTTGACATTAAGATAGCCGATTCCATAAACATACAGACCTGGAACAAAAATGAGGTTTATGTAAAAGCTTCAGTTAATATAAATGAAAATAAAGATAATGCAGCTTATGTTACCTCTTTCAATGAAGCAGGTACTACAGTCACAGTAAATGCGAATTTCAAGGATAAATATTTCAAGGGAAGGAACAATTGCTGTAATGAATCTGACATATACTGGCAGATATTCATGCCTGAAAATACGAAGATATCCGTTGAGACAATTAATGCAGACATCACAATTACCGGGCAGACAAAGGAGATGAAGGTAAAATCCATCAGTGGCTATATCGATCTGGCAGTGCCGGCCAATAAACAAGCCGATCTGGATTTTTCAACCATCTCCGGGAGGATGTATTCAAATCATGATCTTGCTCTGAGTAATATGCACAGTGGAATTCCTTTGAAAATCACTGAAAAGCTTAACAGTGGTGGTGATCCTATAAGGTTAGAGACAATTAGCGGCGATATCTTCTTCAGAAAATCAGGTGCAAACTGAGTTATAAAAAAAATCAATGCATGAAAAAGTTCAATCTTCAGATTGGATTACGCAATATTTTGCGACACAGGCTCATCTCCTTCATAACAATTTTTGGATTGTCAATCGGTCTTGCAGGTAGTATGTTCATCTTTCTATGGGTTTCTGATGAGCTTAATTTCGACCATTTCAATAAAATTGGAGATCGGCTTTACCGTGTTGAAGAAGATCAGCCTTATTCCAAAGGACTTTTTCATGTTAATGTAACTCCATGGCCATCAGGACCAGTATGGAAAGAAAAGATACCCGAGATTGAGAACAGTTGCAGAATGACTAATACAGGGAGTCTTCTCTTTCGTTATAAGGATAAAACCTTTTACGAAGAAAAGGTAGTAGCAGTAGATTCAACTTTTTTCCTGATGTTCACAATGCCACTTCTTACCGGTGATCCACGGACGGTATTGAAGGATCCTCAGTCAATTGTGATCAGCAGTGAAATGGCCCGTAAATATTTTGGAAGTGATGACCCTGTAGGGAAGAGCATTGAGGTAAATAATAATGAAGTCTTTCAGGTTGCAGGAATTATGAAGAAAATCCCGGCAAACAGCTCAATTGAAGCCGACTTCTTAATTCCTTTCGATTATATGAAGAAGTCGAGCTGGTATTCTGATGGCTGGTCAAATAATTCAATTGCCACATATATCCTGTTAAGTAAAGGAGCAGTTCAGGATCAGGTTGTTCCCAAAATCAACAAAGTAGTAAAAGAACATAATCCGGATGGTACTACCAGGTTCATACTTTTCCCATTTCTGAAGATACATTTACATGCTTACTGGGGATTCGGGCACCCTCCCGGAGCGATAGTGAATATATGGATATTTTCATCTATTGCCCTTCTGGTCCTGATAATTGCATGTATTAATTTCATGAATCTGAGCACTGCACGTTCAGCTGCCAGGGCAAAAGAAACCGGCCTTCGAAAATTGAACGGAGCATATAAAAGGGATCTGATATTTCAATTTTTTGGTGAAAGTCTTTTATATGCCTTAACCTCCATGGTTCTTGCATTTGCAATTGTAGCAGCTCTGCTTGGCCCATTCAATCTGCTTACCGGTAAAACATTCAGGGAAGCAGAGCTGATAACTCCCATGTTTGTTGTGAGTGCTTTGCTGATAACAATTCTTACTTCAGTTCTTGCCGGCAGCTATCCTGCATTCGTTCTGTCTTCTTTTAAGCCTATTAATGTTCTTCGTTCGGGAATGACAGGTGGGACAAGAGGAGTCTATTTCAGGAAGATAACTGTGGTGGCACAATTCATTATCAGTATAATCCTTATTCTTTTTACCATAATTACCTACAGGCAGGTTAAATTTATGCAAAACAAGTCTTTAGGTTATGACAAAGAAAACCTGATTTATGTCCAGATGAAAGGAAACATGAAGGATAATTATCCGGTCATAAAACAGGAGTTTTCGAGAAACCCATCAATCATTTCTGTAACAGCCTGCACAAATCCTCCCCAGAGCATCGGTAGCAATGCTGATAATATCTGGTGGGAAGGCAAATCACCTGATGAGCATTCACTTGTTAGCATGGCTGGTGTGGATTTTGATTATGCTGAAACTATGGGTATTAAAATGAAGGCAGGAAGGTCATTCTCAAAGGCCTATTCAATGGATATTCCTCATGATACAGCAGGGACTTTTATGATTAATGAACAGCTTGAAAAATTGATGGGAACTGATGACGCCACTGGAAAACAGCTAAAATTCGGAACAACGCGTGGCCTTATAGTAGGCGTAATGAAGGATTTCAATTATGCATCCTTACAGTCAAAAATTGAACCCCTTGCGGTATGGATCTGGCCAGATAAATACCTGAATTTCATTTATTTCAGGATTAAGCCTGGAAATCTGCACCAAACAATTGCCAGCCTTGAAAAGACATGGCAAAAGATCATGCCACAATATCCATTTGATTATCAATTTCTTGATCAGGAGATAGATAAGATGTACCGGGTGGAGGAACGGACTGGCTCTTTATTGAAATATTTCTCAATTCTCGCAATCCTGATTGCATGCATCGGACTCTTTGGTCTTGCTACCTACACTGTTGAACAGAGGACCCGTGAATTAGGTCTGAGGAAGGTTCTTGGTGCGTCAGGAAGTTCGATATTCGGGCTTATTTCCGGGGAATTCATGAAGCTTCTTCTGATTGCCTCATTTATTTCTATCCCACTGTCGTTATTTATGTTGCACAAATATCTTTCAGGTTTTGCCTATCACATTCAATTGACGGCCGGGACCTTTATTTTTGCTCTGCTCCTTGCAATCATAGTTGCCGGGCTGGCAATTAGTTATCAGCTGTTAAGGGCTGTCAGAACTAATCCGGCTAAAAGCCTTAAGTATGAATAAAAGGTGTGAGGAGTAAGTAGGGAGGCGTGAGGTGAGAGGCGTGAGGAAATAAAAGCCCGATTTTGTTTTTAGAAATCTAAATAATTCAATGTCATATTTAATTGACAGAAATGCAACTAAACATTATATCCAACGTCTTTAGAAAATTATCTGTAACCCTTATGCAATTGGAGCGTTATCAGAGTTGAATCCGATAAAACTTATTCTAAAATATTAGTCATGAAATTCACTTTCCTAAAAAGAATCGTACTCTCCCTGATATTGATTTTACTTTTTAAAGGCAGTTATTCGCAAAAGGCTGATTCTGTTATTTTAAAAAGGACCTATCAGACAGCATTTACAAAGACACAGCCTGTAATTGACGGTTTAGGGAATGATGAATGCTGGAACCTCGTTGATTGGACATCCGATTTTATTCAGTCTCAGCCGGCTGAGAATAAACCGCCGTCTCAACAGACAGCTTTTAAGATACTTTATGATAATGATAATATCTACATGTTTGTCCGTTGTTATGATACCGAACCTGATAAGATAAGTAAGATCATGTCACGAAGAGATAATTTCAACGGAGATATGATCTTTGTGGAGTTTGACAGCCACTTTGATAAGCAGACGGATTATCTGTTCTCTGCTTCTGCTTCGGGAGCAAAAAGTGATGCAGCAATTTCAGATGATGGCCAGAACGAGGATGACAACTGGAATCCGATCTGGTTTATGAAAACATCGGTCGACGATAAAGGATGGAGTGCAGAAATGAAAATTCCATTAAGTCAGCTGCGCTTTGATAAGAATAACTCCCAGACATGGGGACTTCAGGTTACAAGGCACATATTCCGGCTTCAGGAACGCTCTCAATGGCAATATATACCAAAAGGATCTCCTGGCCTAATTCATTTATTTGGTGAACTTCACGGAATTAATAATATAAAACCAAAACACCAGATAGAATTGATGCCCTATACAGTCGCCCGTACTGAAAGATTTCAAAAAATTGACGGTGATCCTTTTAATACCGGCAAGCTTTCAAAGATATCAGCCGGACTGGATGGGAAGATAGGTCTCTCCAATAATTTCACACTGGACTTTACCATTAACCCTGATTTTGGTCAGGTCGAAGCTGACCCATCCGAAGTAAACCTTACAGCATTTGAATCCTACTTTTCTGAAAAACGTCCTTTCTTTATTGAGGGTCAGAATATCTATCAGTTTGTGCCTGATCAGACAATAGTGATTCATAATATGTATTCTGACAACCTGTTTTACTCCCGCAGGATTGGACGATATCCTCAGTACTATCCTTCAGTTGCGGATAGTGTACACGTCAAGATGCCAGAATCTACGACAATACTCGGTGCAGTGAAGTTATCGGGAAAAACAAAGAAAGGACTATCAGTTGGCATTCTGGAAAGTCTGACATCAAGGGAAGATGCATTAATTGACAGTGCGGGGTTCAGACGGAAAGAGACTGTTGAACCACTCACAAATTATTTTGTAGGAAGAGTGCAGCAGGATTTCAATAAAGGTCAGACCATTCTGGGTGCTATGGTTACATCAGTAAACAGAAATATTAAATCCACAAATCTCGATTTCCTTCACTCTTCAGCGTATACTGCGGGTATAGACTTCCAGCATAACTGGAAAGAGAGAACCTGGTATTTATCAGGAAATGCCGAATTCAGTGATGTTAAGGGTTCAACACGCTCAATAACTGAAACTCAATTATCATCTGCCCGCTATTACCAAAGACCCGATGCAAAATATCTTTCCGTTGATTCAACCCTCACCTCACTTCCAGGTTATGGTGGAACTGTAAAATTCGGGAAGACAAGCAAAAAGAGGCTCCAGTTTGAAACTTGTGTAATCGTGCGATCACCCGGACTTGAATTCAACGATATTGGTTATATGAGATACTCAGATGTAATTTACCAGGGAAACTGGATGGGTTATTATCTGCGAAATCCATTCTGGATATTCAATAATTTGTATCTAAATACCAATTACTGGATGTACTTTAACTTTGGCGGTCAACTCTTATCAAGAAACTACAATACCAATTTTAATGCCCAGTTCAAAAATAAGTGGCAGCTCAACGGACAGTTCAACAGAGAAAGCGAAAATATTTCTACAACACTGTTACGTGGTGGTCCGTCATTCATAATGCCTGGTAATCAGAGTTTTAATCTGAATATTAGTTCTGACAGATCCAAAAAACTCAATTTTTTCGTTGGTAATTATCATGGTTCAGGTGATGTTAATAGCATGAGCGGCCATGAATACTATGGTGAGATTAATTACCGGCCAACAAACTCAATCTCAATCTCAGTTGATCCGGATTACCTTATTCAGAACTCTGAAATGCAATATGTAAATACAGTCAATAGTAATGGAAATCCGGTATACTTGTTTGGTAAGTTGCATCAGACAACTCTAAGCTTTACATTCAGAATTAATTATACTATTAATCCTGAACTAAGTATTGAATATTACGGCCAGCCATTCATTTCAGCAGGCAAGTATTCTGCATTTAAAAAAATCACAGTGCCTGATGCCGGTAAATTCAAAGAAAGGTTTTTTGAATTTACTCCAACCGAATTGACTTATGCAGACGGCACATATAATGTAAATGATGGCGGAACTTATTCTTTTGGAAATCCCGATTTCAATTTCAGACAGTTCCGTTCTAATCTCGTGATTCGATGGGAATATCTTCCCGGATCAACATTATACCTGGTATGGTCGCAAGGCAGGACAAGTACTGATACCAATGGTATGTTCTCTTATGGAAATGATATAAAATATCTATTCAGGAAAACAGCTCATAATGTGTTCCTGATCAAATTCTCTTACTGGTTTGCGTTATAAATGGCACACCCCCGGTTCAGCTTCTGGAATTGAGGGTGCGACCTTTGCGGTTAATGGATTTTAAGTCATTTTTTGAAGTTTCTGCTTGTCAGATACCCTATAAGTGAATACACCGCTCCTATTATAAGCAACATGAATACGAAATTCATCAGAGTGTCGCTTACAGAATGCGATCTGCCGTCAATATCAAGAAAACTCCAGACGGCGAAAATTAATCCGAAGACCAATATTATCCAGCCTATATAGGTGGCTGGTATAAAAAATATTCCTATTCTTTTAAACCAGGGAAAGTTCATTTTAATGTGTTTTAGAGTGAGTACATTATTAATACAACAACAGCAAATGCAATAACCATAATGTTTAGCCAGACGGATTGCAGGAAAGCTGCTGACTTTGGAGATCCGGATAAAAAATAGATCTTTCTGATACTGAGAGCATTGATTATTATGAGAACAGCAGGTGATATCAGGAAGAAAATAATTGATACAAAATTGTTTTGCAGTTCCATCTCCTTCATATTTGAGACCAATGTTGTCCCCGGCATATAAACACTCTTCATTACCAGCATTAGAACAATAAATGCAGGTACGCTTAGCCACCATAAGCTTACAACAGATTTGTCTTTCGCATTGACTATTGCATTTCCAAGCATATCCTCATGTTTCATATGAGGGATTTCGGGTTTTGTCATTTCATGTTAATTTCATTTCAAAATTGTCTTTTTTCATACCAATAATGTTAAAAGTTAAAATTGGTTGCATTTTTTACGAAGTTTTTCCAATCCTCTTGATAACAATGATTTTAAAGTACCTTCATTTATATTAAGAATTTCAACAATTTCTTTATTATCCTTTCCTTCAAAATATTTAAGCGCGATTACTTCCTGGTATTTTACTGGAAGTGTTTTCAATTCTTTAAGAACAGAAAGAAACTGTTCATGTTTCTGAAATTCTGTTTCTATTTCCTTTCTGTCATCAGCCAGATAATTATTAAATATGTCTTTATCCTCAGTAATTATTCTTTCGAAGATTGAAGTGTGTCTTTGTTTAAACCGGAAATACAGATTTATTTCATTAGTGGCTATCCGGTATAACCAGACCTTCACAGAAATGCCGCTATACCTGAAATTATGGATATTGTCGGAATGCTTTAAGAAATGTATCTGCAGCAATGTCGGCTGTATCATCAAAATTGCCTGTACGACGAATTATATACCCAAAAATCGGCTGATAATACAATTTGAAAAGCTCTGAAAAAGCTTCAGGCTGTCTTTTTTATTCTTTCTAAAAGATCTTTTTCATCCATTTTGAATCAAAATCTGAAATCAATAATTCAAAAAGGTTGTTACAGTTGCAGTTTCCGGGCGCGGATTTGACTCGTCGAGCTCGCAGAAGTTGTCGCTGATCTTTTCATTTAATGTTGTGACAAATTATCTTAAATTCTGTTCCTTTTGTCTCTTTGTTCCGGAAACTGAAAGAGAATCCGTGATTTGTAAGTATCTCCTGTACAAGTGTTAAACCAATCCCCTGCCCTCCTGGTTTTGTTGAAAAGAATGGTGTAAATAATTTTTCTGACACTTCCTTTGATAAACCTGTCCCATCGTCCTCGAATATTACTGCAACAGGATTTTTCTGAGTTGTTATTTTCAGATGCCCATTAACCGGAACTGCTTCTTTTGAATTCTTAATAATGTTAAGAAAGACCTGCTCCATCTGGCTCCGGTCTGCATTAATCAAAGGTATGGTGCTATCCAGATTCACTTCTACAGAAATATTTTTTTCTTTCAGTTCGGCAGAGAATGACTCAATAACTAGCGATAACGAATCATTAAGATCCATTTCTTCCTTATCAGGAGCTGGCAGCTTCACAACATTTGAGAAGTTCTGCATAAATCTGTTCATCTGATAGTTGCGTTGAATGGCAACACCAAGCATCCTGATTATATCATCCTGTTCGGAATTTACAAATGTTTCAGGATTTGACTGGATGCTTGTCATAATTGAGTTTACTGACCCGACAGTATTATTTACCTCATGTGCCATCATTCTGATCAGTTTTCCATAAGCTTCTTTCTCTGCTCTTTTTATTTCTTCGGTGAATTCTTCTATTATATAAAAAGGATGTTTAAATCCATGATCCATGAAAAACAATTTGCGGCAAAGATATTTCTGTCCGTCTGCCAGAACAACCAGTTGTTTTTCTTCATACGCTATCTTATGCTAATTCAACAGAAAGATTGCTGTTTAGTTCTTTAAGATACTTTCCTTTATAGCTATCTTCTTTAATGCCAAGTGATCTGATTGCAGCCTTATTTATTTCCATGATCCTGTCATCCAGATCCATCATTACGATTCCGAGAGGTGATGATTCAATCAGCAAATCGAGAAAATGATTCTTTTCCCTTACCGACAGCCTCTCCTCACGCAGACGATTAATCATCGAATTATATACTTCGATAATGTTATCTACATCGCTGTTTCCGGTTTTAACAAGGGTAATGTTAAAATCTCCCTCTTTAAGCAGATTAAGGCTTCTTCCGATACTGGAGATAGGTTTAAGTGACCTCATCATTATCCAGATCGTAATGCCATATAATAGAGGTATTACAAATTCGGAAGCGATGAGAAGAAACGGGTTATTTTTATGGAAAGAAAATATTGCCAGTACCAGGAATAGAGAGAATACGAGCGTCAGCCAGATCAGTGTCCATTTTTTACTCATTCTTTTCTGTTTGTATTCCGTGTTTTTCCATTTTCCGGTACAGTGTGGCCCTGCCAATGCCAAGCTTTTCTGCTGATCTTGACAGATTGCCACGGCATTCTTCAATTGTGCTGATGATCATTTGTTTCTCCATTTCATCCAGAGTATGAAATGAATTTCCTGCATTTTGATCAGGTATTTGGGCAGCAATAAAATCTTCAGGTTTTATCTGGTCACCTTTTGTCAGCAACAGACTTCTCTCAATTATGTTTTTTAGTTCCCTTACATTTCCGGGCCAGGCTGATTGCATAGCCATTCATTTGCACTTCCGGATAAATGATTTAACCGGTAGCGAATATGCTTTTACTGCATTATTAATAAAATACTCTGCAAGGACAGGTATGTCACTTGTCCTTTGACGCAAGTGGAGGCACTTCGATCTGAATAAGATTAATACGATACAGCAGGTCTTCTCTGAATGATCCTTTTTTAACCTGGGAGTAAAGATTATGATTTGTGGCAGACAGGATTCTCACATCAACAGTAATGCTGTTGGGATCACCCAATCGTTCAAAAGTCTGATCCTGAAGTACTCTCAGCAATTTAACCTGTGAAGTAAAATTAAGATCACCGATTTCGTCGAGGAAGATGGTGCCTTTATTTGCTTTTTCAAACCGGCCGGTATGGTCGCTTTTGGCATCTGTAAAAGCGCCTTTCCGGTAACCGAACATTTCTGATTCGAACAGGCTGGCAGGAATTCCTCCCAGGTTAACCTTGACGAATGGGTTGTTTTTTCTTGTACTGAATTGATGAATTGCAGAAGCAATCAGTTCTTTACCGGTACCGCTTTCACCTGTTATTAAAACCGGAGCATGTGTGGTGGCAACTCTTTTAATAATGTCAAGAATCTCAATCAGCTTTGGATCATTCCCGATAATTGACTCAAATTCAGCAGGTCGTTCAGATTTATTTGGACTGATTTGTTGATTATCCATTGAACTGATGTTGTCTGACAAGCTGATGGATGTTTCAATTATCTTAAGTAATTGAACATTATTCCAGGGTTTGGTAACAAAATCCGATGCACCTAGTTTTATTCCCTGGACTGCAAGTTCAACCGAACCCCAGGCTGTAATGAGGATTACCGGAAGAACCGGTTTAAGTTTTTTTATTCTTTTCAGAAGTTCAATTCCTTCGTCTCCGTTTATGGATAATGAGAAATTCATATCGAGCAAGAACAAGGTCGAAGTCAGATTCTTCCACATACCTTGATAATATCCTCTGGCCTTGAGGCAAAGAATGGAGTATAACCGGCTTTACTCAATAAGAATCCCAGTGAGCTTCTTACAGCATCATCATCATCACAGACTAATATGCGGTGTGACTTTATCATTGCTGACGAAAGTACTAACTTATTCTGTTTTCAGGGCAATTGCAGGCCGTATTTTTGATGCTATAGTTGCAGGTATCCATGTACTTAAAAAAACAAGTATGATCATAGATACAACGCTTATTAAAATTGATTGCAACAATACACCTGGTTCTGGTGGTTCCCCTCTGCTGACGAGGATTGGAATTTGGAGAACTATTAGAAGAACCATCAATAGTCCTGTCCCTGCAATAACCAGGTTTTCAGTTATCAGGAGACGTTTAATTCCTTTTCCAGTGGACCCGAGTGCACGTTTTATACCGATCTCGTGGATCCTCAGGTTCGTATTGTACCATAAAATACCAATAGTGCCAAGGAAAATATTGATGAGAACAAACAGTGCAATTATTACTGTAAGGTAATTTCTCTGATAGTTTTCGTTATTCACCTGTAAACGCATGTTATCGAGAGAATTCAGGCTGTTAATAGTCCAGCTTTCAGGATTAAGCGTTGAATAAACCTGGCTTTCAGCAATTGCCAGCATGTCGCTGGTTTTATTCTCTTTTGTGCGTATAAGCACTGAAGTTTGCCAGCTTGAACCTGCCTTAACTGAATCCTTTAATATAAATGCTGACAGGGTATGGTGTTTCAATATCATTTCGCTTAAACCTGTCAACTACACCGATAATTTCATAGTTTGTGACATTGCCGGATCTCCCGTTTTTTTCGTATATTCTTTCACCCACTGCATTGCCTTTGAAATATTTTTCATCGGCATCGTTGGTAATAATAATAGGATGGACGGCTTTTCCTAAATCTGTTTCATCGAACCATCTTCCTTTCAAGGGAACAATTTTCATTACTCTGCGCATAATCGATATCAACATTACGGTTGGCAAAACCCATCTCAATGCTGTCGTGTTTGAATCCGGTCTGTGCTGATACTGTAATTGTAAGGTACAGCATTAGTGCTGATTGACACTGACTCAACGAATGAGTTTGAAGCAAGTACTTTTTTAAGATTCTGAAATGACACCTCAGCAATTTTTTCAGATTCAGGGTTCTTTTTAGTTATATCTAACAGAATGACATTATGAGTATCGTAACAGTTCTTAATACGATATATTGACAGCATATTGTCAAGGTAAAGAATCAGATTAACAAGAACGAAGGAAATCATAAACAGTTCTATAAAAACCAGGATATTCCGTCGTTTGTTATTCCATAGAGTTTTAAAAAACAAGCGTATCATAACTCACCTCCTTTCAGATAAACAGCAGGTTTCATCCTTGATAGTCTTACAGCCGGAAGGAAACCTGAGAGAAGTCCAAAAATCAGACATGCTATAAGCGCACCAGCAAATACTATAAAATTGAATGAAAAAGACAATGGAACATTATTCATAAAATCTATACTAAGAGTTAAGAGAATTTCCAAGAAGGGCGACTACTATATATGAGAGAATGATTCCAATTAATCCTCCGGCAAGTGTCATCAGAATATTTTCGAATAAAAATTGTCCGCGTAAGACTTTGCTTGCTGCACCAAAAGACTTTCTGACGGCTATTTCCTCCCCGCGTTCATGAATACGTGCAAAGTTCAGAGCCATCAGATTTATTGCAGGAAGAAGAATGAAGGCAAGGGCCATCATCAGATATTTAAAGAGGCTGGTTCCCATAGAGTAATCTTCGGGATCGCCGTATCCCACCATCATTTTTTCAATTTGCGAATATGGTCCTGAAAGAAAAATTGCCCGTGATGTATCAGCTGCATCGATACGAGACACCATCTCCTGAACTTCATCTCTGATAAGTTTAAACTTGTTTCGAGGAACTTTTAAATGCAACATTATATCCACCGATGTAATCATCAAAGTCGTCGCCTTTCATGAGTGTATAAGGAAAATAAAGATCCCCAATTGCATTCTGATCCGTTTTTGGAGGATCATCAACTACTCCTGTAACAACCAGATTCATAGATGTATATTTAATCGTTTTGCCAAGAACATTTTCCTCAGTACCAAAAAGCAGTTCTTTCAGCGATTTAGTGATAACAGCCAGATTGGCGCCATTTGTTAACCTCCTCTGCATTATATGGTCTTCCCTGAAGAAACTTGTAGTTAAAAACTTTCCAGTATTCAGCGTCAGTATGGTTCTGAAGCTTCTTCTGGTAGTTTCCATTAAAGATAAATTCCCAGGGATTAGGGCCGGAGTACATTGAAACTATATCTGCACTCTTCGATTTTTTGAGATGTTCTTCACTGAGCCTTTTGCTTACGGATGCAACACTATAACCCTCACTCTTTTTCCCCTTATGGGTTTCCTTCGTCTTCACCCTCTGGCAGAAGACAATCTCATTGAGATCTTTTTCAGGTCCCGATCCGCTAGTAATCTTTGATATTGTCATGCTGAAGATCATAACAAACATTATAGTCAGGCTTATGCCGAATAAGCTCAGAAAAGTAAAGAGCTTACTCTGCGAAGCGACTTTCAGAAATATTTTGAAATAGTTTTTTAACATGATAGTATTAATTAATTCTTAACCCTTAATCTTGCTTGGCACGGATTACAAATCCGCGCCAGCGTTTTTAACCTTTGTGAACCTTTGTGCATCCTTTGTGTCCCTTTGTGGTTAAAGGATTTTTCTATATCCTCATCCTACTAGCCTTCCATCAAACAGTCTCACAATCCTGTGGGTGGATTTTGCAAGCATTTCATCATGGGTAACCATTACTATAGTTGTACCCTTTTTATTTAGTTCAGCTAGAATATCCACAACTTCATGGCCAATCTTACTGTCGAGATTTCCAGTGGGTTCGTCAGCCAGTATTATCTTCGGATCTCCAGCTACCGCCCGTGCAATTGCTGCACGCTGGCACTGACCTCCGGAAAGCTGTCCGGGATAATGTGACATCCTGTTTGTGAGTCCTACTTTTTCGAGAGCTTCCATTACTCTTTTTTTGCGCTCACTTGCAGGAGTTTTTCTATAGATAAGCGGCAGTTCAACATTATCATAAATATTAAGTTCCTTGATAAGATGAAAGCTCTGAAAGATAAAACCAACAAGTTGGTTTCTCATTCTTGCGGTCTTTTTATCCTCATAGGTGAGAATATCCTGTTTGTCAAGTGCAATTTTCCCGTTATCGGGTTCATCGAGCAAGCCTATAATGTTCAGTAATGTGCTTTTCCCGCAACCTGAAGGGCCCATGACAGATACAAATTCACCTTCCCTTACTTCAAAATTAATGTTGTCGAGTGCAAGAGTTTCGATCTCTTTTGTTCTGTAGACTTTACTTATGTTTTCGAGTTTGATCATATTGTTTGAAATAATATTGAAATAGATAGAAAATAAATTGAAATATGCTGAAATATTTAGTTCCTTTTGTTTTTGTCTTTTATCATAATAATTCTCACTTTCTCCGTGTTTTGGCCCCCCTGCCCCCCCTACAGGGGGTAAAAGCTCTTAAGCGCCTGAGATTTTCCTCCCCTTCAGGGGAGGTGCCGCGAAGCGGCGGAGGGGTTTACTTCCTTACTTTTACCTGATATCCCGTCTCGTATATTTTTCTCCGATATCCGAAAGTATCACCTTCTCCCCTTCTTTCAGTCCTTCAAGCACTTCCACATAATCGAAGTTTGAATCTCCGAAGAGTATTTTTGTCCTGTATGCTTTATTTCCTCTAACCACATACATTTCTTTATACCCACGATCTTTATAATAAGGCCCGTTGGGAAGCCTGAGAACTTTGTCCTTTTTTGAAATAATAACCCTTATTTCAAGCTGTTGCGCTGGACGTAGGTTTGTGATATCTCCTTTATCGATCCGTATAATACATTCCATCATTCCCTGGATTATGGCAGGCATAATATTCTCAATTGTCCCTATCATGTCCTTATCCTGGTTCCTGATGTCAACTTCCTGTCCTGATACAACTCTTCCTGCCCAGGCATTGCTTATGGTTCCTTTCAGCTTATAACTTGAAAAATCAGCCACACGTGCAATCTGCTGACCTTCTGAAACTGATGCTCCGGGCTGATCAATCACCCAGCTTAAATCGCCATGAAATGGTGCTTTAACGTAAGCCTGATCAACCAGATCCTTTGCCTTAATTATTTTATTCTTCTGAATGTTAATCTCGGTTTCCAGTTCCCGGATCCCGTTATTCCTAGAATTTACCTGGTTATTAAAATTATACTGTGCCTGGCTGTTCTCGAGTTGCTCTATGTCCCAGGCGGTTTTTGCTTTTTTTACTTCTGAAGCAGGACTGCCTCCCATTTTATTAAGTGTAACCTCCCCTTCATACTCCAATCTGGCATTTTCAACTTTTATCTCTTTAATCTTTTTGCTGAATTCGAAATCCTCCCTGAGTTGCTGTAATTCAATCTTAAGTTTATCAATACGAATATTCTCAAGAGCCAGTTCATTTGTCAACATATTCAGATCATTCTCGGCCAGCTTATTATTGAGTATCAGTAGAGTGTCTTTCGGGAATACTTTATCGCCCGGCTTTTTGATGATTTTCATTATGTTGCTCTTGAATGGGGAGGTAATTATCTCCTCGTATGCCGGTATAACATTACCCGAACCTTGAATAGTGATCTGGATATCACCTTTGTCAGAAATGCCTGTTGCGACTTGGGAAATACTTACGGAAGGAATAAAAACACTTTTAAGGAAAAGAATGATTAAAAGCGGAACCACTATTATTATTGAAATAACACCGATCTGTCTGAAAAGTAATTTTCTCTTGTGCTCTTTTGAAACCGGACGATCCATGATTTTAATATTTCGGATTTCGGAATGTCGATTTCGGATTGAAGAAAAATCCGCAATCCAAAATCCGCAATCCGCAATTCTTTGTCAATACTTATGCCATAAATATAAGCATCATGTTATCAGATGTTTGAAAATACTTTGTTATGAATTAGTGTATCAGAATGAGACAGGTGCGGACATATTGTCCCTACAATAGCTTTGAGAGACTGGAGGGCCATGCCATGGCATGTCCCCTACGAAATCAAGGATAATCATTGAATTAGCCCCCCATATGGGGGTTGGGGCGTTCTTGCTATTTATACGAATCTACATGCACGCTCTTCACAGACCGTCCCGAGGGATCATTCAAATTTTTAAACGACGCATCCCATGCCAGAGCCTCTGGAGTGCTGCATGCCACTGATGGTACTGACGGGACACATAATGCAGCAGAATCTGAAGGAAAATGCTCTGTAAAAATACATCTGTAAAAATATTCCTCCTTCGACATTGGCGGATTTATCGGGAATCGATATTTTGCATTTGCAAGCTGATCGTCACTCACTTCATGTGAGGTAAGTTCTTTCAGCGAATCGATCCAGTTATAACCGACTCCATCCGAGAACTGTTCTTTTTGTCGCCATGCCACGCTGGCAGGCAGGTAATCCTCGAAAGCTTTCCTGAGGACCCATTTTTCAATACGATCCTTATTTATCATCTTATCTTTAGGATTCAGACGCATCGCCACATCCATAAACTCTTTATCCAGGAAGGGTACACGGCCTTCCACACCCCATGCAGCCAGAGATTTGTTTGCACGCAGGCAATCATATAAATGAAGTTTGCTGAGTTTCCTTACAGTTTCTTCGTGAAGAGCTTCCGGAGATGGGGCCTTGTGGAAATAGAGATAACCTCCGAAAATTTCATCTGCTCCTTCACCTGACAGAACCATCTTTACTCCCATTGATTTTATAACCCTTGCCAGAAGATACATCGGAGTGGATGCCCTTATCGTCGTAACATCGTATGTTTCAATATGATATATCACATCCCTTAATGCATCAAGCCCTTCCTGGACAGTAAAATTAATTTCATGATGGATCGTTCCGATATGTTTGGCGACCTTTCGTGCAGCAGCCAGATCGGGTGAACCTTCAAGCCCGACAGCAAATGAGTGTAATTGCGGCCACCAGGCCTCACTTTTGTCCTCCGATTCAATTCTCTTCGGTGCAAATTTCTTGGCTATAGCTGAGACCACAGATGAATCAAGCCCTCCCGAAAGCAGAACTCCATATGGCACATCTGACATTAACTGACGGTGAACTGAGGCCTCAAGCGCCAGCCTGAGATCCTCTATGCTTGTGCTGTTATTTTCAACTGCTGAGTATTCTTCCCAATCACGTTTATACCATCTGGTCATCACGCCATCCTTGCTGTAGAGGTAGTGTCCGGGCAAAAATTCCTCTATCTTATTACAGACTCCCTCCAGGGCCTTAAGTTCAGATGCTACATAAAAGTTTCCAAACTGATCCCATCCGACGTATAAAGGAACTATTCCTATATGATCACGGGCAATAAAATAGCAGTCTTTGACCCTGTCGTATAGTGCGAAAGCGAATATCCCGTTTAATTCTTCAATGAAAGCGGGACCCTTATCCCTGTAAAGCGGGAGGATCACTTCGCAGTCGGAATGAGTCTGAAATTCGTAAGTCTTTTCATATCTTTTCCTGATCTCCTGATGATTGTAGATCTCACCGTTTACTGCAAGTATAAGGTTGCAATCCTTACTATATAATGGCTGTTTGCCCGACTGAGGATCAACTATGGATAATCTTTCATGAGCAAGGATAGCTTTCTCGCAATAAAATATACCGGACCAGTCAGGACCACGATGCCTTACTTTTTTCGACATTTTCAGAACAGTCGATCTTAATTCCATATGATTGACTTTCAGATCAAATACGCCTATAATTCCACACATATAAATCGGTTTATCAGTTTAATTTCTTTTTACAATAAGAGGTACAAAGCTAACATTTATTTCAATTCATAAAATCATTTTGTTATTTAATTTAATTAAAACAAGACAATAATTAAGCAAATATATAGAAAATGTGAATGAATCATATCTATTATCTTAATTTAATAAATATTATTAATATGACAAAAGTCATATTAAGTCTGTTTTTAACATTTATTAATATAATTGAGCTTCATAGTTTTATTGAAGTCTGCAAAATCCTGATAATTTTGTTCCTGAATTTAAATCAATCACAAAATGAAAAATTTATTAGCGTCTATCTCCTTAATATTTTGTTTATTACAATTAACTGAGGGTCAAAAAATAAGCGAATGGCGACCGGAAAACAGAACCGGCGTTTCGGCCGAAACCGGATTGCTTAAATCGTGGCCTGCATCGGGCCCTGCTTTGCTTTGGTTTAACCAGGATCTGGCTTCAGGCTTTTCATCGGTAACATTTGGGCAAAACTCTATATTTTTGACCGGAATGATTGGCAAAAACGATGTATTATTTGCATTAGATACTGTTGGAAAAATAAAATGGCAGGTACCGTATGGTCGTGCCTGGACCGGAGCCACTCCTGAAAGCAGATGTACTCCCACTGTTGAAGGGAACAATGTTTATGTATCCAGCGGATCGGGTGATCTGGCATGTGTTGACGCAAATACCGGTAAAATTATCTGGTCGGTTAAAGCAAGTGAAACATACAAAGGAACCTTTGAACAATGGGGCATTGCGGAATCACTTCTTTTAGATGGAAATAAACTTTATTTCACGCCAGGTGGATCACAGACAATGACAATCGCCCTGGATAAAAAAACCGGAACTTTAATCTGGAAATCTGCAAGCCTTAAGGATGCTCCCGCCTACGTTTCTCCTATCCTTATTAATTTCAAGGGAAAGAGATTAATAATTAATGTTTCAAGCAGTTATATTTTTGCGGTTGATCCTTCAAATGGAAATATAGTATGGAAAATAAAGCATCTTGACATTAACCCCGCAAAAGCTGAAGTAATAAAATGCGTTACCCCTCTTTATTACGATGGGAAAATTTATGTTACCGGAGGTTATGATCATGGAGCCATAATGCTCAGTTTAACTGACGGCGGCAATAATGCAAAGGTGGCATGGACAGATAATGTTCTTGATGTGCATCATGGGGGTGTGGTTCTGGTTAACGGTCATATATATGGATCAAACTGGCTGAACAACAACGATGGAAACTGGTGTTGCATAGACTGGAATACCGGTAAGAAAAATTATGAAGAGCACTGGAAATGCAAAGGCTCAATCATTTCTGCTGAAGGTATGCTGTATATCTATGATGAACGATCAGGTTTTGTAGGTTTGGTTAAGGCAAATCCTGATAAGTTCGATTTAGTAAGCAGCTTTAAAATATCCAAAGGATCAGGACCCTACTGGGCACACCCTGTCATTCATAATAAAAAGCTATACATCCGTCATGGCAAAGCGCTTATGGCCTTCAATATTCAAAGCAATTAATATTCTTAATTTCCGTTTTTATACGGAATAAAATAAAGTTCAGGAATGCATTATTCTTTATCCAGGTAAAGGTTTGTAAGAGGATAAAAAAAAGAATAGCTTTGCGCACTGATGCGAAAGCATTAAGTATATAGCAGAAGGAGTGGATGATACACGATAAGCAAAGTAAAATTATTATTTCTTTAGTTGTATTAGTTTTTGGAACTGTACTTCTTTGGTGGATACTTAACCCGCAACCTCTGCCAGTAACCGAAAGGATCCCTGGCATGGACGAACGTCCAAAAATGATTGTCCGTTCAGACACAGTGAATATCGGAGAATTTTTTGATACTCTCTCGGCGATGGATGAAGTTGTGCCTGGTGACTGGCCACGTTTCAGGGGCAATGATTTTGATAATATAAACAAAGACACAACTCCGTTATCAGAGAATTGGGACACTTCCGGACCTTCAATACTCTGGAGAGCAACTCTTGGTGAAGGGTATGCCGGTCCGGCAGTACATAACGGCAGAGTTTACCTTCTCGATTATAATGAAAGAAAAAAGGCCGATGTGCTGAGATGTTTTTCGCTTTCATCAGGAAAAGAACTCTGGAGGCGGTGGTATTATGTTGATCTGAAACGAAATCACGGATACTCAAGAACGATTCCTGCAGTTACCGACAAATATCTTGTTACAATCGGACCACGATCTCATGTAATGTGTGTTGATCCGTACAGCGGAAAAATGCTGTGGTCGATTGATCTCGAAAAAGAGTTTGGTATCCCGGGTACAGAGAAAGGAAGAATTACTCCCGACTTTTATACAGGACAATGTCCCATGATCGATAATGATATAGCTGTTATTGCGCCTGGTGGAAAGGCTCTGATGATAGGTGTGGATTGTGCTTCAGGAAAAATAATCTGGGAAACACCTAATCCTGATTCCCTGCGAATGTCACATAATTCAATAATGCCAATGACTATTCACGGGAAAAGAATGTATGTATATAATGCAGTCGGGGGAGTATGCGGTGTATCTGCTGAAAAAGCCGATTTAGGCAAGCTCATGTGGATAACTACTGACTGGAGTCCGGCAACAACCGCAGCCTCACCAATCCTCCTGGGAAATGACGAAATTGCTGTTTTTGGAAGCTATGGGGCTGGAGGTGCAAGGATCCTTATTAGTAGTACGGCATCGGGTTATTCTGCCACCGTCAGGGAACAGCACAAAGCTACAAATGGACTCGCCAGCGATCAACAAACGCCGGTAATCATCGGAAATTATATCTGGAGTGTTCTTCCTGAAAACGCCGGAGCATTGAAAAAGCAGCTTGTCTGCTATAAAAAGACGGATCTTTTAACAGCTGTGTGGTCGAGCGGCAAAGAATACAGGTTTGGCCGCGGACTAGGACCATATATTGTTAGCGGTGATAAATTATATCTTCTGGATGATGACGGAAATCTTTACTTTTATAAGATTCAGGATAACAAAGCCACATTGTTGGCAAGTCATAAAATATTGAAAGGGATTGAAGCATGGGGCCCAATGGCCATAGCCGGTAAGTACCTCATTATGAGAGATTCACGAAATTTGCTTTGTTTGAATATTGGTAAATGAACCGAAAATGAAAAAGAATCTGATAACAATTCTATCCGTGTTGGTTATACTCGCTTTCATTGGGTATATAGTATTTGATTCTGTTAAGCCGTCTCTGGCTGCTAAAAGTGAACCTGTGACAGTGGAATCTCAGGAGATACCTGATGCCTGGGAGATCTCAAATGTTTTCAAGGTGAGTGAAGGTTCTCTTAAAGCTGTAACAGTGACCCCAAATGGAGAAATATATCTTGGAGGAACTTCATTCCTTTCGTGTTATGACAAGGATTTGAATCTCGTCTGGAAAAAGAAAACAAAATCACCTGTAACATCGCTCTCAAATTATGGCGACACAATTTATGCATCAACATCAAGTATGATATATGTCTTGAATTTCGCTGGCAGAATATTAAGCGAATGGGGGCCGTTTGAAGACAGTTCTCTCATTACTTCATTAAGCTCAAACAGGAAATATGTTGCAGTTGCAGATGCAGGAAATAGAATGGTCTTTATTCTGGATAAAGGTGGTGAGGTTAAGAAGATGATAGGCCAGAATAAAAAAGAATTTGTTATCCCGAGTCCTTATTTTGACGTGGCCCTCGATAACGACGATAATCTTTTTGTTGCAAATACAGGGAAACATCGCATTGAAACCCGGACTATTGATGGTAGCTTAAAAAGTTATTTTGGAGAAGCAGGAACTGCTCCGGGATTGTTTTGCGGGTGTTGTGCTCCTCCACATTTCGCAATCATTCCTGAAGGATTTGTGACAGCTGAAAAAGGAATTAACAGGATCAAGATCCTGAACAAAAAGGGTGAATTCGTTGAGTTCGTCAATTCAAAAAATAGCTTCGTTAAATCTGTTCCTCTGGATGTGGCTTCCAGTGATGGTAAAATAATTTATGCGGCCAATCCGGCTGACTCGAGACTATATATATTTAAAAGGAAATAAATTGATAGAAAAGTACAGAGCGAAGTTGCAAACTTTGCTCAGCAAAGGCGAAGATGCAAACTTTGCTTAGCAAAAAAAAACCAGCAACTAGAAACCAGTAACCAGCAACATATTTTATGACCAGAAGTGAATTATTAAAAAGACTCGGCAGATACATACTGCTTCTGCTGATTGCTATAATTGCCATTTCGCTCGGAAAGAAAGTTGTGGGAACAAATGATTGCACAACCTGTGCCGGCAAGGGTATTTGCAACGGCAAAACAGACTGTAATAAGTACTAAACAGACCATACATGAAGGCCGGCAAAAATAAATATCAGTCAAGACGCGATTTTGTGAAAGCTGCAGGAAAGGTGATTGTGACGATACCCCTGATAATAATCCCGGCCTTTCTTGCAAAAAAAACTTCTGCTTCCGGTTATGTCTGGCAGATCGACCCGTTCAAATGCACGCAATGCGGTCAGTGCAAAACCAATTGTGTCCTTACTCCTTCTGCCTCAAAATGTGTTCACGCGTTCAGGATGTGTGGTTATTGCGACCTCTGCGGCGGCTATCTCCGCCAGGGAGTTAAAACTATAAGTACAGGCGCAGAAAACCAGCTATGTCCTACCGGAGCAATTACCCGAAAATTCGTAGAAGAACCGTATTTTGAATATACCATCAATGAAAAGCTATGTGACGGTTGCGCTAAATGTGTCAAGGGATGCGGCGATTTCGGGAATGGATCACTTTATATGCAGATCCGGCATGACAGGTGTCTGAACTGCAATGAATGCTCGATTGCACGAACCTGCCCTTCGAATGCAATTTCAAGAATTCCTGCCAGGATTGCATATTTACCTAAAGACGCACCCAAAAAATAAAAAAGAAATCCATTAACCGCAGCTGGCGCCGATTTGTAATCGGTGCCGATTAGGAAAACAAGGAACAATAAACGTATCAGAACCAGGCACGGATTTCAAATCCGCGCCAGCAATAAGAAACGCAGAACAATTTAATGACTCAATTCCAAAAATATAACCGTATTAACCCCCCTTTAGGGACGCAGGGGGGCAAATTCGCTAAGGGGGGCCAATCCCGAAAGAAAACCTTACCATATATATTATTTGTACTGCTTTTATGCTGGCACGTGGTTCTCTTTGCCCAGGACAGGTTTCCGAGACCTGAATTTGAATCAGGTCATATCTATCCCACCAACCAGATGCCGGTGCCCAGGGCCCAGGTACTGGAGTACCTTGATGTTGTGGTTTTGATCGGTGCGTTGATATTAACCACCTGGCTGGCATTGAAAAAGCGTTCACGACGGGGCCTGATCTGGATGTCGGTGTTTTCGGTGGCATATTTCGGTTTCTACAGACAAGGCTGTATCTGTTCGGTAGGATCGGTTCAGAATGTATCACTGGCATTGTTTAATACCGGCTACTCGATTCCGGTTACAGCACTTCTTTTCTTTATTATTCCGCTCCTCTTCGCTCTTGCTTACGGACGTGTATTTTGCGCGGGAGTTTGTCCGCTTGGTGCCATTCAGGAATTAACCGGTTTAAAGCCCGTCAAACTGCCAAAACCTGTGGAAGTGATCCTTGCATTTGTACCTTTTATTTATCTCGGGATTGCAATATTGTTTTCAGCCACAAACAGTCAGTTCATGATCTGCAAATATGATCCTTTTGTTGGTATTTTCAGACTTGATGCCCCCTATACAATGATAATATTTGGAGCCTTGCTGCTTCTGGCAGGAATATTTGTCAACAGGCCATATTGCAGATATCTGTGTCCTTACGGAGTCCTTCTCAATATCTTTTCACGGTTTGCAGGGAAACATCTGACAATAACACCAGCTGAATGCACGAATTGCCGGCTTTGTGAGGAAGCATGTCCCTATGATGCCATCCTCCCTGCTGATACTGATCAGACCAGGGAAGAACCTGAGAGATCAAGAAAAAGGTTTATTCTCTACTTTATTCTTGTGCCAGTCTTCGCAATCAGCGGAGCATTTTTACTTTATAACCTCGCTCCTGCCTTGTCAGGTGCAAACAGTACTGTCAGGCTGGCAAGAGAGATCAGAAGTGAGAAAAAAACCGGGCTTGAAACAACCCTGAAAGATGTTGTTGCATTCAAAGAATCGGGAAAAACAGAATCCGAGCTATTCAAGGATGAAGAGGTGATAATTAATCGATTCATAAAAGGTTCACCCTGGGCCGGCGCATTTCTTGGAATTTCATTCGGCCTCGGAATGATCTCACTGACAATTAGAAGTAAGAGAAGTGAATATAAGCCACATCAGGGGAAGTGTTATAGTTGCGGGAGATGTTTTAAATATTGTCCAATTAAAGTGAAAGTTTAAAATGAAGATTGCTTTAACTGAAAAAGATATCCGGGTTCTGAAAGTTGTCAGTCAGATTGCAGGAGGATTTGCGCTTATCGTTGCTCTGACCATGATCTTCGCTCTGATCCAGTTAAAAACTGTGAATCCGTTGGATAATCCGGTTTTGCTTTCGGTGAAGGAGCAGTATGACAAGGACCCGTCAGATGCTGCAAAAGCGGCACAGGTCAGAGCCATGGATCTTATGGCCCGGAAAGCCTATTTCAGTTCAAGGTGGCAGGTTGAAGCCGGTTCATATCTTCTTATTGCAGGAGTCATTGTATTCATAATATGTCAGAGACTTATTACGGAAAATGAAAAACTCAACCCGGTACTCACTGATGCAAAACCCAGCGCCATATTGAATCGCGAGAGGAACAGAAAATATCTCATTTCTACTGTCACCGTAGTTTTTATATTAGCTGTTGCAGCATCTTTTTATCTTCGTGCGGATCTTCCCGATATATCGGGCAATTCTTCACGAACTGCAAAGAGTGAAGGAGGAGGAGACGATAGAGCTTCTAAACCTGATAAAACAAACTGGCCATTTTTCCGCGGACAGGATAGTCGTGGAATTGCAGGCGGTTCAGGTTATCCGACCGAGTGGAATGGAGAATCGGGAAAGAATATTGAATGGAAACTGGAGGTGCCCGGAAGAGGAAAGAGCTCTCCTGTTATATGGGGTGATAAGATTTTTATTACAGGTGCGAAGGATAAGGTCTGTGAAATATATTGCATCGATAAGAATAACGGGAAAATTTTGTGGACCGGTTCTGCCTCTAATATTCCGGGAGAACCTGCTGTATCTCCAAAGACCGATGCTGAAGCTGGTCTGGCTGTATCAACAGTAGCTTCAAATGGCAAAGTTGTTTGTGCTGTTTTTGCAAATGGCAACCTGGCCTGCTTTGATTTGGATGGAAAACAGCTCTGGGCAAAAAATATAGGGGTCCCTGAGACCAGTTACGGTTACTCATCATCCCTGCTCATATATAAAGATATTCTGATTGTCCAATTCGATAGCAATTCCAAAATATCACTTAATGGATTTGATCTGGGAACCGGTGCATCAGAAATGGGAAACTCTCCGGCAGGGACGTGCAGTATGGTCATCTCCGGTACTCGGGTATTTTAACGGCAAAACTCAGGTAATAATAAACGGTAATCCTTCCGTCAGTAGTTATGATCCGGTTACCGGAACCGAACTCTGGGAAATAGAATGTATGAGCGGTGATGTTGCGCCATCAGTAGCAGTTAACAGCACCCTTGCATATGCTGTAACTGATTATGCAAAGCTTGCAGCAATTAAACCCGGTAATGGAGTCTCAATTGCCTGGGAAGACAATACTTATACTCCTGATGTATCGAGCCCGGTTGCTACAGATAAGTTCTTATTCCTGTCAACAGGAAATGGGGACGTTGCCTGCTACAATGCATCGAAAGGAGATACAGTCTGGACTCATTATTTCCAGGATCCGTTTTATGCCTCACCTATAATTGCAGATGAAATGGTTTATCTGCTTGACAGAGCTGGTATCATGCATATAGTCAAAGCAGGAGATAAATTCACTCATATCGGTGATTCTCCTCTTGGTGAAAGCGCCGATTGCTCACCTGCCTTTTCCGACAAGAAAATTTATATCAGGGGAACGAAAAACCTCTATTGTATTTCGAAGAATTGAAAACAGATAAATCAAAAATATTGTCCGGCACCTGTGAATGCGAAAAGATTTCGCAGGCAGATATTACAAATGTAATAGATGAAGTTCTGGCTATTACAGGCACGTGAACCTGAAAAAGTTATATTGATACTCCAGGAGGTTCAGAAAAGGCTTAACTGGCTACCTTCAGAAGCTCTTAAATATATATGTAAAGTAACTGATATCACACCCGGGCAAATATCGGGAGTTTCTACATTTTATACCCAGTTCCGTCATCTTCCTGTCGGTGAGCATACAATCAAAATATGCGCAGGAACAGCATGTCATGTAAAAGGCAGTCCGTTGATATCCGATGCGTTTAAAAGAGTTCTGAAAATTGATGATTCAAAAAATGCTTCTCCAGATAATCTTTTTTCAATTGAGGAAGTAGCCTGCCTTGGCTGCTGTACGCTGGCTCCGGTTGTTCAGATTGACGGAAAGACATATGGCCATGTCAAAACAACGCAGGTTGACGAAATAATTTATGATTTTCTGCATCAGGGTAAAATGAGTACTATGATTCAGGAACAAGAAGCCGGCACAGAGGTAGATGCTGAGATCAGGGTAGGAATCGGTTCATGCTGTGTTGCCGGAGGAAGTAAGGAAATCGTGTCTGAAATTTTTGAAATTAAACAAAGATATAATCTCAATATCAGATTAAAACAGGTAGGTTGTGTAGGTGTTTGCAATCAGACTCCTTTAATGGAGATAGTTACAAAAGATGAAGTCCATTCCAGTTATACAAAAGTATCTAAAGAAAGAGTTGAAGAAATTCTTCTTAAGCATGTACAGCCCAGGGAATTGAATAAAAGGATCAGGTACAAGATAAATGATCTTGTTGATACATTCCTGTCTGAAGACAAGCTTACGGGGCAGGTTAATTTACCAGTTGAACAAAGAGAGAAATACCTTGATAACTTCCTGAATCACCAGGTTCATCTTGCAACAAAAAACAATGGTATGCTTTCTCCTGAATCCTACAATGAATATTGTTTGTCAGGAGGGTATGATGCATTAAAAAAATGCCTTAAGGAATCTGACCGGGGATCGATAATTAAAATTATATCAGAGAGTGGCCTTCGAGGTCGCGGAGGTGCAGGATTTCCTACAGGTAAAAAATGGGATATTTCAGCAAATTCAAACGGTGACACGAAATATGTAGTTTGTAACGGTGACGAAGGTGATCCCGGAGCGTTCATGGACAGAATGCTTCTTGAATCATTTCCTTACCGGGTTATAGAAGGAATGGTCATTGCAGGTTATGCGACAGGAGCCAGCGAAGGGATATTTTATATCAGGGCAGAGTATCCGTTAGCTGTAACCAGGGTAAGGATAGCACTGAAAGCTTGTTATGAAAACGGAATTCTCGGAAAAAATATTTTTGGCACTTCATTTTCATTTGACATTAATATTTTTGAGGGTGCCGGTGCTTTTGTTTGCGGAGAAGAAACCGCTCTGATCGCATCTCTTGAAGGTAAGCGCGGAACCCCGCATATCCGGCCTCCCTACCCTGCTGTAAAAGGATATAAGAACAGACCTACGCTCGTTAATAATGTTGAGACCCTTTCACTTGTTCCATGGATAATCAATAATGGTGCAGTTCTATTTGCATCAATCGGCACTGAAAAAAGCAAGGGGACAAAAGTATTTGCTCTTGCAGGGAAGATTTCAAAAGGTGGTCTGATCGAAGTGCCAATGGGAACAACAATCCGACAAATAGTTGAGAATATCGGAGACGGTGTTGCTGATGGTAATACTTTTAAAGCCATTCAGATCGGTGGTCCTTCAGGAGGTTGTATTCCTGCAAGTCATGCTGATATTGCAATTGATTATGAGGAACTTACAAGGATGGGTGCGATGATGGGCTCAGGTGGAATGGTAGTCCTCGACAATACCGACTGTATGGTCGACATGGCAAAATACTTCCTTACTTTTACTCATAAACAGTCGTGCGGGAAATGTACATTTTGCAGAATTGGTACAAAACAGATGCTCAATATTATTAACGCATTGTCTGAGGGTAAAGCCACTTTAGATGATATTAAGGAGCTTGAGAAGTTATGCAAATTCGTTAAGGATGGCAGCTTATGCGGCCTTGGAAAAACATCCCCCAATCCGGTACTTACTGGTTTGAAATATTTCAGGGAGGAATATGAAGAACATACAAAAGGGATTTGCAGGGCAAACAAATGCCAGGCTCTCATCAAATATCAAATAAATGATGATTGTACCGGCTGCACAAAATGTTCGCAGGATTGTCCGGTAAAAGCAATTCCGTTTAAACCTTATGAAAAACATGAGATAGACCAGCTAATATGCACTAAATGTGATAACTGTAGAATTGTTTGTCCTGAAAAGGCTATTGAAATAGTAAATATTAATGCTTAGAATTAAAATAGACAATATTGATTTTGAAGCCGCTGAAGGTTTAACCATCATGGATGTCGCCAGGGATGCCGGAATACACATCCCTTCCCTGTGCTTTTCAGATAGATTACCACACTATTCTTCATGTATGGTTTGCATGGTAAAAGATAAAAGAACAGGTAACTTTTTACCCTCGTGTTCTGCGTTGGTACAGGATGGCATGGACATTGAATCTGCCTCTGAAGATGTAATTACTATAAGAAAAAAATCACTGGAACTTCTACTGTCTGAGCATCGAGCGGAGTGTGAGGCACAATGTAAAGTTGTTTGTCCGGAAGGATATGATATTCCTCTGATGAACAGGCTTTTAAGTGCTAATGATTTGGATGGTGCCGTCTATCTTTCTATAAGTCAGACAAAATTTTCAATATTAAAATGCTTTGATTGCAAGGGATATTGTGAGAATGCCTGCCGGAGAAAAAAAGTTGATGCTCCTGTTTCAATCCGCAATATGCAAATGTTTGTCTACGGACAAATCAGTAGGGGCGTTGCATGCAACGCCCCTCCCGGTGGTCTTGAACAGGGTAATAGTGAGCTCCCAAAACAAAAAGCACCAAAACGTTTTTCATCACGTATTGGCACAATTGAGCAAAATGAACTGAAAGAATGGCTTAAAGAATGCAAAAATGGCCTTTCCCGTTTCAGGGATATCACAAATATTGAATCTGCTGCCCGGGAGTCTGAGAGTTGCATGCATTGTGATTGTCGCGCTGCAGTCGATTGTAAACTGCGACTCCTGGCCGATGAATTAGCTGTTAAAGATCCAAAAGGGAAACTGGTTAATTCTCCTATTCAAAAGAAGATAAATATCAATACAGGACTTATCTTTGAGAATGCCAAGTGCATCAAATGCGGTCTTTGTGTCAGACTATGTGAGGAATTAAAAGAAGAACCGGCACTTTGCTTTATAAACCGGGGATTTGTCAGTATAATCTCAGAGCCACTTACTGAGGACTTTGAAAATATACTGAGGACAAGAAGCAAAGAGGTTGTTGAGATATGCCCTACGGGGGCTTTAAGTTTGCGAACACCGACTGCTAGCGCGGATTTATAATGCGTGCTAGCATATATTAGTTTTATATAAGCACGGATTACAAATCCGCGCCAGCAAACGAATTATTTATGAAATTCATTCTTACAGGCATATTAAGTTTTCTCTTATACGTTTCTGTTTCCGGTCAATCAGCAGACTGGCCATTATTCAGAGGCAAGGCAGATCTGGCAGGAAAGACAGAATCGGAATTTCCTCTGTCACCCAGGCTTCTGTGGAGCATTAAAACAGGTGCAACGACGAAATCTTCGCCGGTTATTAGTGAAGGAACCGTTTATTATGGAAATGATAAAGGGTCTCTTATAGCGGTCAGTTCCGACGGAAAGATAAAGTGGAAATATGAAGCTGGAAGTTCAATAGATGCCGCACCAATGGTATTTGGAAATAAAGTGGTATTTGGAAACAGCGATGGAATTCTGAGAGCAATTGACAAATTCTCAGGCAAATTAATATGGTCATATACTACTGATAATCAGATTGCCGGCTCCGCAAATGTATGGACTGAAGGCGACAGGTCAGGAATTGTAACAGGAAGCTATGATTATTATCTTCATTGTGTAGATCCTCACACGGGCAAATCTCTCTGGAAGGTCGAGACTGAAAACTATATAAACGGAACCCCTGCAATACTGAACGGAAAAATAGTGTTCGGAGGCTGTGACGGGATGTTAAGAGTTGTGGATCCTCTGACGGGCAAGGAAAATGATACCATTAATATAGGAGTATATATTGCATCCTCTCCTGCCCTCTCAGGCAGTCTGGCGTACTTCGGGGATTATGACGGTACAATATATTGTGTTAACATCAAGACCAGGAAGATCATCTGGAAGATACAGGGAACCGGAGAAGGAGGCTCAATAATGTCAATTCCAGCAATCGGAAATAATTCCGTTGTAATAGGCAGTGAGGATAGATATCTTTATTGTTATAACTCTGCCGATGGTAAGTTGTTATGGAAATTTCGAACAAACGGAAGAATAGTCGGATCTGCTGTAATATCATCAACTCAGGTTCTCTTTACAGGAATGGATGGGTTCATCTATATATTAAGGCTGTCCGACGGGAAAAAGCTTTGGAGCTTCAATGCAGGTACCCCTGTAAGCAGCTCTCCGGCGGTGGTTGACGGAAAGTTTTATATTCTGACAGAGGATGGCAGATTAATGGCATTTGGGAATTAAACTCTGTGTGGCCTCTCCCTAAATCCTCTCCCCCAAGGGGGAGGGACTTAAGGGGGATGAGGTAATAGAATTTAGGGAGAGGTAAAAGGGCTACAGAGGAATATTAAATAATATGAAAATAGTCTATCTCATTACAGGTTCGGGAGGTTCATTTTATTGCGGCAATTGCTACCGCGATATGATCTACCTCAGGGCCATCCGCAAGGTCCCGGGGATAAGCGCTTCCGCTATCCCATTGTATCTTCCTCCTGATGGTCCGGAAAACGAAACAGGAATGGATAAAAATGTCTTTTTCGGTGCAATCTCGATGTATCTGAGAGAAAAAGTCCCGTTTCTCAGAAATATGCCGGTATTTCTGGAAAAGATGTTTGATTCCGCTCCAATGCTTAAAATGGCCGCTCAAAGAGCCGGTACAACCAGGACAGAGGGTCTTGAAGAGATGACACTTAACATGATAAAAGGGGAAAATGCATTTCCGGAAAAGGAACTGAATCGGTTGACGGATTATCTTACAAAAGACGGAAAACCTGATGTTATTCATCTCTCTAATGCGCTCATAATCGGACTGGCACGACAGATCAAAAAGAAGCTTGATGTAAAGATCGTTTGCTCTCTACTTAATGAAGACGACTGGATAGACGAAATGGCGGAACCTTATCAGTCGGGAGCATGGAAACTGATATCAAAAGAAGCATCAAATGTTGATGCGTTCCTTACCCCGAGTAATTATTATAAAGAGTTGTTCATTGCAAAAACAGGAATTTCAGGAGCCAATTTTCACGTTATCCCACTCGGATTTGATCCCGGCGAACAGATAAAAACTGAAAAGAGAGATAATTATCCTTCTGTTGGATATTTCTGCAGAATAAGCTCTCAGAACGGTTTTGACAAGCTGGTAGATGCTTTTATTGAGATGAAAACAGCTGATTATCTTCCGGGACTGACCCTTCACGTATCTGGCGGTTATACTGGTGATGATAAACATTTTATTGCTCAGCAGATAAAGAAAATAAAATCAAGTGGCCTGAAATCTTTTGTAAGAATTTATCCCGAATTTCATGGTAACAGCAAACAGGAGTTTTTCAGGAATATAGATGTGATGAGTGTGCCAGTCAGAAAGCATGATGGTTATGGTTTATACATCCTTGAAGCAAATGCTGCAGGAGTACCGGTTGTCCAGCCTGCAACAGGAGCATTTCCGGAAATTATTGCGAGGACCACGGGAGGATTAACTTATTTACCGGACACAGTATCGGAACTGTCAGCAAACCTGCTGAAAATACTGAAAGAAAATGAATTACGTATTCAACTGGGAAAACAGGGAAAAGATAAGGTTCTGTCTGAACTCTCTCTTGAGAAAATGTCAGAAGGCTTATCTAAAGTTTATAATTCTTTACCGCAAAGGAACACGAAGTAAAAGCAATTGAGTGACATACATATACGTTCGCTGGCGCGGATTTGCAATCCGTGCCATTATGCAAACTAGGACCGAGGAGATGAAGGGGCACAGATAACAACCGGGCAGATGCAGGGGCACGGATTGCAAATCCGCGCCAGCATTATAGTAAAGTTTTTTTTCCAGAATGGATCACTAAGTAAAGGCAACCGAGACATACATATACCAAAATAGATGCTTTTAGTAAAAAATATTTCAAAATCCTTTATTCAGCGCGGTTTAGTTCTCGATAATCTTTGTCTTGACGTGGCCGAGGGAGAGACTATCGCCATAATGGGTCCATCGGGTTCGGGGAAAACGACCCTTATGAATATCATAGGGTTGCTGGATAAGCCCGATTCAGGTGAAATATCTTTCAGAGGTGCTGCAATAGCGGGATTTTCAGAGGATGAATCGGCTGATTACAGGAACAAAAATATCGGTTTTGTATTTCAGGACCATCACCTCCTGCCATATCTTACCGTTTCTGAAAATATATACCTCCCGCTTCTGGCTTCAAAGCATTCAAAGGAAGACCTTTCTGCAAGTCAGGACTATTTGGAGGAACTGATGGAGAAGACCGGCATTTCTGATCTGAAAGACAAATATCCCTTCAGGATATCAGGCGGAGAATCTCAACGGGTTGCGCTGGTCAGGGCGTTGGCAAACAAGCCTTCAATCATTCTTGCAGATGAACCAACAGGTTCGCTAGATGCAAGAAATGCAGAAATTCTGGGCGAACTCCTTGTACGAACGAGTGTAGATTTTGGCAAAACAATCATTCTCGCCACTCATTCAATCAGTCTGGCTAAAAAGATGTCAAAAATATTGTACCTGAAAGAAGGTGTCCTGAAAGTCTCAGCAGATTAACAGAACAATTACTATCATGCTAAGCATTAAGTTAGCTATACAATCAATTAAATTCTATAAAAGGCAGGTTGTAAACCAGGTTCTTATCATCGTTTTGCTGACAGCCGTAATAACCGGTTCACTGCTGACGGGAAGTTCAGTTAAGGAGAGTTTGAGGAGGACAGCTTCCCACCGCCTGGGCAACGCTGACATTGTGATTAGTTCAGAAAACAGATATTTTAGTCGTGACCTTGGTATAAGAATGCATGCAAAATCAGGTATTTCAAGCACAGGATTGCTGGAAACCAAAGGTTACTGTCAGGTACTGAATAATCAGAAGGGTTCATTCAATACAAATATTTACGGTATCACGAAGGATTTTTTTGGTTTCCAGGGATTTGATACAATAAATCTGAAGCCGGGAGAAATTATTATTAACAGCAAGCTGGCCGGTATACTCGGAGCTAAGCAGGGTGACGACATTATGATTCGTTACAAAGAGATAAGCTACATACCTTCTGATGCTCCTTTTGCTCCTTCAAAAGATGAAAGTAAATCACTTGTGATGAAGATCGGACGTATACTGCCACCTGATCAGATTGGCAGCTTTTCATTGTCAATCAGTCAGATCACACCTTCGAATATTTTTGTGAACCTCTCCGATCTGGAAGATACTCCGGATAATTCACTGAAGATTAACCGACTGCTTATAAAGCAAATAAGTTCGAATTCGGTGAAGAAGGTATCGCAGGAATTGAAAACCTCATTGAGGCTTTCCGATATCGGACTAAAGTTAAGAAAGGTGGCAAAGACCGGGGAGTATGAACTTATATCTGACAGGATATTTATAGATAAATCAATTATTAATGAGATTGATAAGATTCTCCCGAATTCCTCTCCTGTCATCACTTACCTTGGAAACAAGTTTGTTGCTGGCTCTGAATTTACCCCCTATTCATTTGTTTCAGCTTTACCTGCAGCACTTTATCCTGAAATCCCTGGTGATAACGGAATGATAATAAACAGGTGGATGGCAGAAGATCTTTCAGCTGGTGTTGGCGATACAATTCAAATTTACTGGTATTCTCCTGATTCCCTGAAACAGCTTATTGAAAGAAACAGCAGGTTCATTATAAAGAAAGTTGTTGACATGAAAGGTATCTGGTCGGATTCACTGCTGATGCCTGACTTTCCCGGGATCTCAGGAAAAGAATCTTGTTCCGGCTGGGATGCTGGGGTAATGATAAAAACCGATGAAATACGGAATAAGGATGAGCAATACTGGAAAAGATACAGAGGTACTCCGAAAGCCTTTATAGCTTATGAAAAAGGCAGGGAACTATGGGGCAATAATTTTGGACCTGCTACCGCAGTGCGATATCCTGCTGGATTGACTGCCATTCAGATCACCGATAAGCTTGAAGGATCGCTTGATCCTGCGTATATGGGTTTTATTGTCACCGATCTGGCTGATGAATCGCTTAAAGCAGCAAATACAGGTGTGGATTTCGGTTCTCTTTTTCTAAGCCTTGGTTTTTTTCTCATTGTGGCCTCCCTGGTCCTGTTGTCATTTGCTGCCTCTTCATATTTCTATTCCAAAAGAGATCACATAAATACATTATTTGCCCTGGGTTTTAAAAACAGGCAGATTTTGCAACTGTTGTTCATGGAAAGTGGATTAATTGCTCTTACTGGCTGTTTTGCCGGGGCATTTTCCGGATATCTGGTGACTTTAGCAATTGCAGGTGCTCTCAATTCAGTCTGGAAGGGAGCCGTTCAGACAGATACGATTGGCGCATTCTTTAACTTACTGCCAATTAGCTATGGCTTTCTCTTAACATTTTTTACGATAATGACGCTGATGTTTGTTAAGATAAAGCGATATCTCAACCGATTGACCATAAGCCGAATGGAGAAATATACAATTCCCTCGGCAGCTCAGAATGCCATCCTGGTTTCAGTTTCAGCAATCATAACTGTTTCTCTGTTTATAATGGCTTCAAAATTCAGCAGCCTGCGAATGCTATTTTCTTTTTCGGCCGGTGCAATGCTTCTGATTACACTGATGCTTTCATGGAGACAGTATTTTGTAAGCAGAACTGTTAGGTCCCGGATTTCAATTAAGAACAGGAAGCAACTGTCACATTTATACTATTCATTCAACCCTTCAATTGCGGTCACTCCTATTCTATTTATCGCTGCCGGCATTTTTACGGTTTTTATAACCGGGGCCAACAGAATGAATTTCAATGAAAAACAAATGAACAAGTCGGGAGGTACCGGCGGATATTTGCTTTGGTGTGAAAGTTCAGTTCCTGTAATGGCAGATCCTAATACCCTTCCGGGAAGGAAAACTCTTGGATTCGACAGTGATCAGCTGTCCGGAATGAGCTTTGTCCTCCTCAAAAGATCTGCTGGCAACGATGCAAGTTGCCTTAACCTTAATCACATAATGTCACCACCTATCCTTGGAGTTGATCCTGAGGTGTTCATAAAAAATAAATCATTCTCATTTGCAGGTTCCGTTGCCGTGAAAAAGCTGGCCAACCCCTGGGAATACCTGAATCTTCCGCCGATGCACAACACTATATATGGCATTGCAGATCAGACGGTTCTTGATTGGGGACTAAAGATAAAAACAGGAGATACACTAGTCATGAGAGCCGAGAATGGTCAGCTGCTGAACATAATTATTGCAGCAGGTCTGCAATCTTCTGTATTTCAGGGTAATGTATTGATTGGCGTGCGCAATTTCACAATATTCTACCCTTCCGTGCCGGGAAGTCAGGTGATGCTCGTAGACGGTGACAGGTCATTGATCGATATATACAAAAACTCTATTGCTGAACGATTGGAGAATTATGGGATGGATATTGAAAAAACATCTGATCGTCTTGCTTCATTTTATCAGGTTACCAATACCTATCTTTCAGTATTTGGAATATTCGGCGCCCTTGGAATGGTGATAGGTATCGCCGGACTTGGATTTGTTCTGCTGAGAAATTATAACCAGCGAAAACATGAATTTGCCCTGCTTCTTGCTACAGGGTTTCATATAAAACAGATACGACAAATGATTCTCAGTGATCAGGTTCTGATACTCTTTGCCGGAGTATCATCCGGTATCATTTCTGCTATTGCTGCAACTTCGGTTTCGATACAGAGCAACCCGGGCATACCATGGCTGTTTCTGATCATCATGATACTGGCAATTCTTGCAACAGGCATAGTTGCCTTGTTATTGTCGGTACGGTCTGTAACAAGGACTTCCTTAATATCGAGCTTAAAGAATGAATAGTGATGATCACTTTTTCCCCACCCCGACAAGATACTTCTGAGTTCTGAAAATAATCATGCCATCTGTAATTGCCGGAGCAGTCATACAGGTGTCATTCATAGGTATTTCAGCCAGAAGCTTAAAACTTTCACCGTCCTGTAAAACATATATTGTTCCCGCCTCATCTACAACATATATTTTACCGTCTGAGGCGACAGGAGAAGCGATAAAGCTGTTTGCCTTACCAAGCTTTGCATTATAGATCTCTTTTCCGGTAAGTGGGTCGAGACAAATAATGGTCCCATTCCAGTTTACATTATAGAGGTGATTCTTATACAGCAGCAAGGTATGCATATACGAACCACCCCTGGGCAGGCTCCATTTTATATATTCATTGGATGTTTCTGTTTCTTTCAGGGTAATATCTCCGACAGCATTTGTCTTAACCGCTATTATAGGTGAATATCGCCCGTGTGCGCTATTAAAGTATATCAGGTCATTTCCTACAATTGGCGTCGGTATCTGTATATCTCCGCCACCTGACATTTTCCAGACTTCTTTTCCTGTTTCAAAATCATATCCGCCTCTGTTTTTATATCCATTAAGTGCAACATAGGTCTTGCCGGCGTTTGTATAGATATTCGGAGTACACCATCCGGGATACTCATCACGTTGCGTTTTCCAGAGCTCTTTTCCTGTTTTAACGTTGTAGGCAGCAACAAAAGAGTTCTCAAGAACATCGCACTGGACGATCAGCACACCTTTATATATAACAGGAGAACTGGCAAATTCCCATTCTGCAGATTTTACTGCAAAGAAAACGGACCGCAGCAGTCCGAAGTTTTTCTGCCATACAAGATTGCCTTTCATGTCATAGCAAAAAAGGCCTTCAGACCCAAAAAAAGCAACGACGTACTTTCCATCAGTGGCGACTGAGGTGTTTGCATGGGTTGATTTTGGATGACGTTTCATCCTGGGTATTCCTTTAAATGAGGTTCTCTCCCAAAGGGTCTTCCCGGTATTTTTATCAATGCAAAATACTTTCCATTCGTGCACAGATGAGTCTTTTACCGGAGTAATGTCGCCATAAATACCGGGCTTGAATCCTGCTTTATCAGCCTGACCGATAGCACTTGTTATGAATATTTTATTATCCCATATCACCGGGCTGGATAGTCCGAGACCAGGTATTTCCCTCTTCCACCTTACGTTGATCATGTTGAGTATGTCGAAGGATTCGGGAAGGTTTGCATTATCGAGAACGCCGGAAGAGAAATTCCCTCGATAAGAGGTCCATTGCCTGTCAGGATTAACCTGACCGGATGTCTCAATGACCGAAAAACCTATAAATGAAAATAATAGTACAAATGCCAGGTACTTTTTCATGATTAATTATTTTTTCCTACGGCGAAAAGATATTTCTGAGTTCGGAAGAATATCATACCATCAGTAATCGCCGGAGCTGTTAAGCATACGTCATTCAGAGGTATCTCAGCGAGTTTCTTAAAGGTTGAACCATCCTTAATAATATAAACTGTTCCATGTTCGTCAACAATGTACAGTTTTCCATCTGATGCTACCGGCGAAGCGATGAAGCTTTGCGCATTTCCTAATTTTGCATTATAAATCACATGACCGGTCCCTGCATCGAAACAAACAATAGTACCGTTCCAGTTGACATTATAAAGATGATCACGGTAGAGAAGTAAAGAATGGATGTAGGATCCTCCACGCGGAATACTCCATTTAACATATTCATTGAGAATGCCTGTCGGTTTTAGAGTAATATCGCCGGAAGCATTGGTTTTAATAGCATAAATAGGTGAAGAAGGCCCATGCGCACTGTTAAAGTAGATCAGGTTCTTCCCCACAATCGGCGTAGGAATTGGAACATCGCCCCCACCTGACATCCGCCAGATTTCTGTTCCAGTCTCAAAGTCATATCCGCCTCGATGTTTGTAGCCGTTAACAGCTATACGTGTTTTATCTCCGTCCTTATAAATGTTTGGTGTACACCATCCAGGATATTCATCTCTGCTTGTTTTCCACAATTCCTTCCCTGTCCTGAGATCATAAGCTGCTATAAAGGAATTTTCCAGTACATCGCACTGTATGATAAGAACGCCATTATATATTATTGGAGAGCTTGCGAACTCCCATTCAGCGGCAACGTAATCAAATGCAACAGATTTAAGAATACCGAAATTCTTTTTCCAGATTAGATTACCCTTATGATCATAACAATATAAACCCTCAGATCCGAAAAAAGCAACAGCATAACTGCCATCAGTTGCTATTGATGCATTGGCATGAGTCGATTTCGGATGTCGTCTGATTTTAGGAATTCCTGTATATGCTACCCTTTCCCAAATTGTTTTACCGGAATTTTTATCGATACAGAAGACTTTCCAGTCATGAACTGAGCTGTCCTGAACCGGCATACCATCTCCGTAAATGCCAGTCTTTATTCCCTGTTTATCTGATTTACTGACTGCACTGGTAATAAATAATTTATTGCCCCAGATTACAGGGCTCGACAAGCCCAGCCCAGGTATCGTGATTTTCCATCTTACATTAATCGTTTTTTGAATGTCAAATGAATCAGGAAGGTTTGCATTATCAAGGACACCTGATGCCATATATCCCCGAAATCCGGGCCATTGTCGTTCAGATAATATTTGTCCGTCGATATTTACTGTAAGAGTTAATAATACAATAATCAGTCCGGAAGACAGAAGATTTAATCTCATAGTATTATGGGGATTTTAAGAATCCAGTCTATTTCTTATTTGTCAGCTTTCCATTATTCATCCATAACGTCACACGGCCCATTCTGTCGAATGGCGGATAGGCATGCATATCTCCAGTCACAAAATCCATTAATCCGTCATTATTGAAATCACCCATTTCGAGAGTTAAAATATGAGTGGGAGAATTTGCTATATTATGAACGACATATTGCATGTTTCCTGTGTTCTCCAGCCAGATAAAACTTTGAGATTCAGGCTTATCCCACAAGTTAAATGCGCTAACGCAAAATATGTCCAGATCGCCATCATTATCTATATCAACCGGCCGTGCATTATAAGCTCCTATGAAATTGCAGATCCTGTGGAATTCAAACTTAAGGTTACCCTTGTTTTCAAGCCATTGAACTCCATGCCAGGGTTTACCTCTTGGCGGAATGTAATCAAATGCATCTCCGTTAGTATATAGTATATCGTCATCACCATCTTTATCAAGATCGCAGATATAAATCCCGCTGGAACCAAAGTCTTCATTATCAGAGCCCCATATCAGCTTTGATGTAAAATTCCCTTTCCCGTCATTAATAAAACCATAGATCTCCTCCCACTCCTGGCTGACAAGTGAAATTATGTCGAGATCACCATCTTTATCAATATCGACAGGAATGACATTAATAGGACCTGAGAGATTCTGCAGGACATGGCTTTTGAATTGCCAGTTTCCCAGGTTCTCAAGCCATTGTGTTTCACCATCATCATATCCGAATTGTGCAAGTGCAAGATCAAGATCTCCATCCTTATCAAAATCCCCAGCCCTGACATCTGAAACACGAGCCGTCTTTTCGATAGCTACATGTTTTTTAAAATGATTCTTCCCGTCGTTTTCGAGAATAACAACTGAGCCTATTTTATCATTACTTGGGAATATCAGTCCCAGAACTGCAACCAGGATGTCGTTATCACCATCCTTGTCAAAATCAACTACCTGAACATGAGCCGGGGCATTCAGGCTATCTGCAATGACTGTTTCTGTGAATACGCCGGCCGGATATTGTCTTATCCAGTTAACCGAGTTACTTCTGCAATCACAAACGATTATGTCCATTAAACCGTCTTTATCAAGGTCGGCTGCTTCAACATTTGATATCATCGGAGCTTCAGTAAACTTCTGACCTACAGGCATCGGGTTTAGAAAATCTATTTTTGCTCCCACAGTGTTGGCTTTGAGCTCTACAGATTCCTTGTTTTTTGCACCTGATTTATTTATAATCCGGTTCATGACTTCCCTCCGGGTCATACCTTTTTGTTTGGCCTGGTAACTGATCAACAGATACGGGATTCCAATAATAAGAAATAACACTATAACTAATAAAATAAGGTTTTTCAGACCCTTTTTACGATTTCCCGGAGAAGGTTTATTTTTTGCCATAAGCTGTATTTAGTATTAGGGAGAAGAAAATATTAACCTCAAAAATAATCTAAATGTGCTTTATGACAGCATCGTATTGAAATAAATTAATTATTATTGAAAATTGAAGAATTCTCTTTTGGGATTTGTGGAAATCAGAAAATTTTATGTTATTGTTCTAATATGAAAGTCACCGGAAGGCATATTCTTAATCTATTAATAATCTTTGGGTTTGGACTGGTTTCAGCTTTGATATGCCAATCATTCACTGAAAAACCAACCAGCCGCCATATTCATATAAGAAGTTTCCGGTATGGAAAGGATCCGTATGTAATAAAATGCAACAGAGGGTGATACGCTAATTCTGACCTTTTCAACTGATGACACCGGGCATTCATTTTTTCTTCAGGAATTTGATAAAGATGTTAAGATCACTCCCTCCAGTGATGAAGTAGCAGTTTTTAAGACAAGTGATCCTTCTGCTCAACCTCTTCTTGAAAAAGAAGTTACAATTGTAGCCAGGCATCCTGGTATCAGTAATTATATAGTATCGAAAAGCAATTACCGCTGTCATGTATGGTGTGGTCCCATGCATGCTTTTGAACAGGGCAAGCTAATAATATTACCCAATACTTTGCTTGTCTTCAGTCTGGGCAGTCTCTTCGGAATATTATTTATCTGGCTTGTATCTGTTTTCAGAAATGCAGTTCCGGAAATAAGCAGCAATGATGAGAAAGCCGGCTACAAAGATCTGCTAAAAAAATCAGGCTTTTTAAAAGGTGTTGCAACATCAAGATATACACAGGCAACGCTTACCATTATTACTATGGTAATGATTTATATCGTAATTCTGACATCGGTTTTTGGTACCAAAGTGTCAGGCAGAAACCTCGGGGTGCTTTTAATGTGGGCGGTCTGGTTATTTGCCCTGGTAGCAATTATTACTCCATTTTTTGGAAGATTCTGGTGTACGATCTGTCCTCTGCCTTTTTTCGGAGATCTGATTCAGCGTAAATCATTCTTTAATCCTCTGAAAGGAAAAACAAGAAGCTATAACAATAAATTTTCAGGCCTCTTTCTCAAATGGCCCGATTGGTTAAAAAATGACTGGCTTAGATTGCTGGTCTTTCTGGTGCTTGCAACTTTTTCCACGACACTTGTTGCAACTCCATTTATATCGGGCATCACAGTGCTGATGCTAATGATTGTACCCACGATAATGTCGGGGATCTGGGAACTAAGAGCATTCTGCCGGTACGTATGTCCGGTGAGTGTTTTTGTTGCGCCTTTTTCGAGGGTGAGTACTTTATCTCTCCGTAATAAATCACAGGAAGTATGCAATCAGTGCAAACCGCATTATTGCGAGAATGGGAATACAAACGGATGGGCATGCCCTTATGGATTGAATGTCGGTGAGATTAAAGAAAATACGGATTGCGGCCTGTGTCTCGAATGTATACGAAGCTGCTCATATAATAATGTCTCACTTTTTGCACGACCCTTTGCATCTGAGATGGGAACGCGTAATCTGAGTGAGGCATGGATGTCAATGGCAACGTTTACAATATCAATCATTTATAGTATATTGTATCTTGGCCCCTGGCCCGTGGTTCGCGATTATGTGAATATCCTTGACAAGCATAACTGGGGTCTATTCGGAATATATTCACTGTTAATGTGGACCTCAGTATTGATCATTATTCCAGGAATTATTTATTTTCTGTCCCGGCTTGGCCTCCTCATGGCAGGAATTAAAGTTGGTGCAAAGGATTTATTTCTGGAATATGCCGGATCTCTTCTTCCTTTTGCCATGATGAACTGGATAGCTTTTGTGATACCGATGCTCTTTGTCAATGTCACTTTCATAAAGCAATCAATATCTGATCCTTTTGGCTGGGGATGGGATTTCTTTGGTACGGCTAATACTCCCTGGCATCAGTTCCTGCCGCAGTTTGTTCCATGGTTTCAGGCATTTGCAGTACTAATTGGATTATACCTTAGCTTAAGGAATATAAGAAGGTCCGGAAAATTTTTGGATTTGAATCAGGCTCAGGTTTTAAAGGTAAGCTTACCAATCAGTCTGTTTCTATCAGGAGCGGCAGCAGCAATGCTGTTCTTCTTTACAAATTAATGATTGCGTATAAATTATTTTTGAGTTCATCCCAGCCTTCCCCCATGGGAGAAAGAGAATCTAAACCTTTCACCCTTGGGGTAAAATTTACTCTTTATTCACATCTTTAATTTAGATTGGAATCATCAGAATTAATTACCTGAAGTAATTAGAATTACGGGTCATAAGAAGGAGATTCCTCACTTCGTTCGGAATGACAATGTTTGCTTAGTTATGGAGGGAAGAAGTGGCGATTCGCGACACCAATTGGCATATTAATTCTGCTGCGAATCGCCACTTCTTCCCTCATTCTCCACCATATGACTCTGTCATTCCGAACGAAGTGAGGAATCTCCTTCTCCCAAAAAGTATTTCTGGGCAGGCAGGTTTGCGGTTATTTAGAATTTGATTTTATAATTTACCGATATAATGTTAATATCGGAGAGATGAGGCTGATAATCCCTCTGAAAAATATACTCCGTCTCAATTGAATGTCGTTTTGTAATTCTTAATTCCATTCCTGCAGCTAACCTGTTTTTACCTACCGTTCCGGATTTCTCCGAAAACATAGGCATGAAAGTTTCAATGTATACATAAGGATCAATAGGGAAAGTGGGGGTCTTATAGATGGCTTTTAATTTTATTATGCCGGTATAATCAGGGTAGTTATCGTTATTGTCCTTAATATAAGTCTTCATCCTTGTCTGAAATCTAAAGCGGCTTGAAAAACTAAAATTCCCGACCGGAAGGATTCCTTTTACATCAAAAAACAGCTTGTGCTGGAAGAAGTACCTATTGTTATCCTCCAGATTTTTATTAAGCCGGTACGACGCAGCTATTGTAAGGTACTTTCTGATGCTGTATCCCACTCCGCCTTCGAGAAAACCCTCTTCAATTTTAGTCGCATTATTAAATGTCCGGATATCAGTGGAAAGATTGATTTCCAGTTTTTTGGATAATTTATGTTCCACTGAAATCCCATACCAGATCCCAAAATCTTTTTTCTGGGATGAAGCAACCAGTGGAATAAAAAAAGAAAGCAGAATAACAAATAGTTTTCTAATCATCATCGTCATCGTCTCTGGCATTTTTATTATTGTCATTCAGGCCGATAGTATTTACCATGGGACCGCTCACATCGTAAAAGATCTGAAGGGTACATGTATCTTTCAGGAAATCAATTTTACCTATCTCGACCCTTTTGATTGTCTTAATTCCAGTGCGATCCTGCAGGTCATTCAGCAATTCCTGATTGTTTTCCGGCTTGATAAGCTCAATTTTTTCATAGATAATGATTTTTGATAATTCATGCTTCTGCAGCCATATTTTCTCCATACAAAAAGTGATGGCAATTATCACAAAGTTTGTAAAAAGGACCTCCGCAACGCTGGTCTTGGTGTCAGCAAGTGCGTTTATGATTGAGACTCCGATTATCAGAAACAAGTAGGTCATCTCTTTTATGGGAATTGAACTTGTCCTGTAGCGTATTATACCGAAGATTGCGAACAGACCTAGTGCAAATCCTATCTGAAGCTTTACACTCGCCAGAAGATAACATAAACTGAAGATAAGGCAGGAGATCAGAATATAGGTAAAGAGATAATCTTTACGTTTAGTTGTTGAGTAGTACAACCATCTCACCAGGATCAAGACCACAGCCATGTTCAGGGCAAATCGTCCCAGGAGTTCAAGAAAACTCGGGATATCTATAATTTCTATACCTGCAAAATTTATCTTGTCAGGGTCGAGCAGATCTAGTGTATTCATTTTCAATCTTATTTATTAAAAGCAAATCAGGCTTTAAGATGTTCTTCCGGGGCATATCCCTTATAAGTGTGCTGCCGATGCAATATTTGCTGAAACTGCAAGGCTGAATACCAGCTTCCCGCATGATCTTATATACAGGTGTTTGACAATTATGAATTTCTCTTTTTAATTCAGCAATTGCTAAAAAGGGTAATCGGGAATTATTGCCTTCCGGGCTAGTGAAACTCAGGTTGTAATCAAGTGTGATCCGCTCCTTAGCCTCCAGTCCGACCAGTGTGATCCTGGTGAATTCATTGATCAGTACAGGCATTAGACCTGTCAAACTGTAATTTAGATATTCTCTTATAAATGCTGATGCATTCCGGTCAGGTGAATTGGAACTTAATTTGTTTTCAATGCGCCATTTAATGGTTCTGTGCTTGTTGGTCCTTTTTTTTATCTCAAGAAATGAAACACCGGTCGATTCATACCATCTGTATCTGATTTTGTACCTGTTAAGCTTACCTCTTACCTGCTGGTTGTAAAATAAAAGCTCAGGGGTGTCAAGGTAGGTGGTATAATAAGGAAAAGCCCTCAGATGTACCAATGTCAAGTACCTTATAGTTTTCTGATAAACGATTAAGTAAAACAGCCAGTTTCATAGTTGAAAATACATATTTTGTCTCAATCCTGTTCATTAAGATAACCCCTTCCATTTCACTTAAGCCAATTGGCCTAAAAGAGCTCAAAACCGTTTGAATATCAGAACTGTACATAATTCAGAATGTTGTATATACATAAGTCTTTTTTGACTTTATCTTCTTGTTTGGATCATAAACTGTTTTTTCAGTCCTTAATCCATTTTCATATTTGTACTCAGATGATTCCTTCAGTTTGCCGGAAGCATCAAATTCCTGTTCTTTAATCTTGTTATTATCTGAATCATACTCGTATTTGAAATGCTTATTCACTTTACCCTGCTTATATGTAATATTTTCCGTGATATTGCCTTTTCTATCATAGTATGTTTCAGATTCCTTATATTGTTTATTGACAAGCATATCATATTTCTCTTCTGAAACTACCAGGCTTTTAATATTGCCGGTGGAATTGGCTTTCTGACCCTCTGCTGACAAGGTACCACCTAATATCAGGATAATTAATACTGTTGTCCTAAGTGTTTTCATTTTGTAAAATTAATTGGTGATTAAAAGCATATCAGTTCGGGTAAAAAGGTTAAAAGTCGTGTTTCCAAATGTACATTTACTTCAAGTCAGTAAAAAATATTTTTAGTGAATAATTGAACCGGTTCACAGTATATGACCTTTTATATGTTAAAAACCCTCATTTACTGAATATTATTTTGTCAATCAGGTGATAATGGATTTCATCGTAATTCTTCCATCCGGCCTGTAATCATCGTTTGTGAAAAAAATTACATAAAACTGACCATTTGAACAACCAAGTCAGGCGGATTGTTATCTTTGCATCTTTTTACTGAAATGAATAGTACAGGAACAGGTTCTGCAAGGAACGAGAAAGTGCAAATGATAATCGAAGCCTCACAAAGGCGTTTTGGATTATATGGAATTGAGAAGACCTCGATGCGCGAAATAGCAGATGATCTCAAATTATCGAAAGCATCATTATATTACTATTTCCCCGACAAAGAAAGTCTGTATAAAGCTGTTGTTGAGAAAGAGCAGGCTGAGTTTATAGCTAAGATTTCCGAAAGAATTTTCAGTATAAGGAAACCGGAACAGTTGCTCCTGGAATATGCCAATGCACGTCTCTCGTATTTTCGTTCTCTCCTGAATCTGAGCAGACTGAGGTTGGATGCCTATTCAGGTCTTAAGCCCGGGTTTCTTGCCGCCAGCCAGATCTTCAAGGAAAAAGAAAAAGAGATAATAAAAAAGATTTTTAAAAAAGGGATAACCAGCGGCATATTCTTTATAAAAGATACTGATCAGATGGCTACCCTGTATCTCGACCTTCTAAGGGGATTAAGGATTACGCTGATCAATGAAAAGGAGACACTTTTCATAGAACAGGCAGAATACGATCTGCTCCTTGAAAAAACCATTGCTTTTACCAATTTTTTCATAAAAGGGCTAAAGTGTAAATAACTATACATCATTAATTAACGATATAATTAAATTCAGAACTTTTGTATGAAAGAAGAAACAAAGAAAAACCGCCTCAGGATCTACATTCCGCTTGCTATAGTTATTATAATTGTTTTGGCAGGCGCATGGTACTGGTATAGAGATTATTCCATGTATATTACCACTGATGATGCACATGTTGATGCTGACAACATCAGTGTCGGATCAAAGATATTAGGAAGAATATCTTCGATTTATGCTAAGGAAGGGGATCTTGTTAAGCAGGGGGTTCTCCTTGCTGACCTTGACAGTACGGATTTATTTGCCCAGAGAAACCAGACCTCGGCATTAATGGCACAGTCGCAGGCTAACCTGGTCCAATCAGAAGTTAAATTCAGTTCTGATCAGAAGAGTATAAGAGTGCTCGAGATAAATCTCGAAAGAGCTAATGAAGATATGAACAGGGCAAAAAATCAATCTGAGGGAGGTGTAATAACTGCTGAACAATTTGACCATATAAAAAAAGCTTATGAGACAGCTTCGGCCCAGCTGGATGCGGCCAAAGCTCAATTACTCGTATCAAAATCAATGATCTCAAGCGCATCTGCATCAGTCGAGACTGCAAAGGCGCAGGTAAAGGTTCTTGATACACAGCTTAAGAATACCAGGCTCTATTCGCCAGCCGACGGGATCGTAGCAAAAAGGTGGTTACTTCCGGGCGATGTTGTTCAACCGGGCCAGTCAGTTTTTACTCTTACCCTGAGTAAAAATCTATGGATTGTAGCTTATATTGAAGAGACAAATATTTCAGAAATTCATCAGGGACAAAATGTGAAGTTTTCTATTGATGCCTTTCCCGATGTACAATTCAGCGGTAAAGTTTTTCTGCTAGGATCCAGTACGGCATCAGTATTCTCATTGATCCCGGCAAATAATGCAGCAGGCAATTTTACAAAAGTCACTCAGCGGATACCTGTCAGGATATCTATTGACAGGGCAGATAATAATAAGGAAATATCTTCATTCAACATTTTATCAGGAATGTCTGTTGTTGTAAAGATTATTAAAAATTAAGATGGAAAGAAGAAGAACGCCATCTCACCGGATCAGGTACTTTGTAAGGAACAGTAATTCATCGTTTCACCCCAAACATTTGTCATACAAATGGTTCCTTCTTGCAAATGTTATGCTTGGAACCTTTATGGCAGTTCTTGACGCTACTATTGTAAATGTAGGGCTGCCGAAAATCATGGCATCATTCGGTGTAGGGCTCGATAAAATTGAATGGGTCGTTACAGCATATATGCTTGCGATGGCGGTCGCACTTCCTACTTCCGGCTGGCTCGCTGATAAATTTGGTTACAAGCGTTTATACTTCATCGGATTATTCCTTTTCACGTTAGGATCAATGTTATGCGGAAGGTCATCGGATGAAAACATGTTAATCGCTTCGAGAGTCATTCAGGGTCTTGGAGCCGGGACAATACAACCGCTCGGCATGGCAATTATTTCAAGGGAATTTCCTCCGCATCAGAGGGGAATAGCTCTTGGATTCTGGGGTATTTCTGCTGCAGCATCAGTCTCATTCGGACCAATAATAGGAGGTTTTCTGATAGACCGTTTCAGCTGGCCGCTGATTTTTGATGTGAATATACCGATTGGGATATTAGCAATGCTGTTTACAATTATCATTCAGAGTGAATACATAAACAGAAGTACAAGAAAATTTGATCTTGCCGGATTCATCTCAGTCACTATATTTTTGCCTCTTACGCTCTATGTTCTTTCCCAGGGCAATGCAGCTACAAATTCTGCAGGATGGCATGCCCCTTTTATATTGGCTTTCGGTGCTATTGCCTTAATTGCGTTTGCTGTTTTTATAACTGCAGAATTAACAGCAAAGGAACCTCTTCTCGATCTGAGGCTCTTAAATAATCATAATTTCGGTATAGCTAATATTATCCTGTTAATCTTCAGTCTCGGCATGTTTGGAAGTACATTCCTTTTACCAATTTACCTTCAGAATTCTTTGGGCTATACGGCTCTGCAGGCAGGTTCAGTTTTTCTGCCAGTAGGTATCATACAGGGAACAATTGCACCTATCTCAGGCAGGATATCCGATAAACTGAATCCAAAACTTCCTCTGTTTATAGGTGTGGTACTTTTTGCCTTTAGCTTCTGGCTCAACTCAAAATTGTCATGGCTCACCGAGCTTCATTTCATTATGTTGTCATTATATTTGAGGGGAGTGGCTATGGGCCTGATGTTCACTGCTCTGACAACAGTTTCTCTGTCTGAGATACCTCGCGAAAAGATGGCTCAGGCATCAGCGATAACAAACTCCATCAGGCAGCTTGGCGGAAGTCTGGGAGTGGCCCTACTTGCCACTTTATTGACCACCAGGGTCAATTTTCATGCACAGGTATTTGGCGGCGCAGTCAAACCCGGTTCTGAAATCTATAAACAGACAACGGCTAAAATAAAATATTATTTACAGGATGAAGCCGGTAGTTCACCAGCCATTTCGACGATGCAAAGTCAGGCTTTGCTTCTTTCAAATCTTAGTAAACAAGCTTATATACAAGGTATTGACGACGATTTTCTTCTTGCAGGCATTATAACCCTTATAGGAGGTATCCCGATAATATTCCTGCATACAAAAAAATTAAAAAATAAAAATCTTCCTGCACATGAATAATCAAATTAGCAAAAAATCAATTTTTCTCATCTTCGCACTGGTCATAATCTTTAACAGCACTTTTTTTGGACAAAATGCCTCTGATAAAGACAAAATCTCTGGTGATTCATTATCGCTTAAGAGTGTCATTCAACAAGTTATCTCCTCTTATCCTACAGTCAAGGTTGCGGAAGAGGCTATAAGGAATGCGGATTCTAAAATTGCATTAGCGAAGACAGGTTATAATCCTGTTGTTGATTTGGAAGCCAGCTTTGCTGACCTTGCTCCGGTTACAAAGCTTTCTTTTCCCGACCTTGGAACTTTTCAGCTTTACCCCCAATACAACTATTCCGCTTCACTTAATTTGAATCAGCTTGTTATATGATTTTGGCAGAACCCACCAGAATGTGGCACTTGAAAATGAAAACAAAGCAATTGGCGAACAGAGCCTTGAGCAGGTAAAACAGAAGTTGTCTCTTTATACTGTAAATAATTTTTATGCTCTGCTTTTTCTACAGGCTGCTATAAAAATTAAGGATGAACAGCTTGCAACACTCAATGAGCATCTTCAGTATATTGAAAAAGTTCTGGCTACAGGTTCCGCTACTGAGTACCAGGTTCTTTCAACAAAAGTCAGGATTTCAACTGTTGAGAGTCAGAAAGTCGATCTGGAGGCTTCGCTTAAGTCGCAACAGGCAACTCTTAACTCGTTGCTGGGTAAAGACCAGGTGAATATTCCTGTTGTAAGAAACGATATCGGTATCGAGCCTCCTGTAATTCCTTCCGATTCAGTCCTATCCTTTGCATATCGTAACCGTGACGAGGTAAAATTAAATCAAAAGAGAACAACACTTGCCGAGCTGAGATTTGGAATGACAAAGTTGCAGAATAAACCGTTTTTAAACCTTGAAGCATCTGGTGGAGCTAAAAACGGATATATCCCTGATCTGGCTAGATTTACTCCGAACTATGTGGTAGGAATAGGACTCAGAGTACCAATATTTGATGGGATGAAAAATAAGTACAACGTTGCCCAGGCACAATCAGCAATATCTTCGTTAACATTTGAATCGGATCTTACAAAAAGAAATATCTCAAATGAGGTTTATGAATCAGAGGCATTAATGTTCGCAGCACAAAAGAAAGTCAGCCAGTCAGAGCTTCAAATGCAGCAGGCTTTGAAAGCGTATTCGCTGGCTGAGACCAGCTTTAAATCAGGAATGATAACAAACCTCGATCTGCTGGACGCAAATACTTCCGTGTCGGAAAGCAGTTTAATGCTGCTTAAAGCAAGAATAGATTATGCTGCAAGCATTTATAAACTGAAAGCTGCGCTTGGTCAAAGGATTTATTAGCCCGATTATTTAGTATCATTCGATCGGCCGAAGGTTGGAGCCTGCCATTTAAAAGGCCCTATGCCATTAGGAACTCTTGAATACGATAATTCCAATGTTTGCTCCGGATAGGTAATTTTATCCGTGTTTGTACCATCAGGCCTGGTCAGTAAAACTTCTTCACCAAGTGATGAAAGCTTAAAGTTTGCATGCAATCCGGCCTGGGTAGTGTCTTTATCAGCCCATACAATAACATATCCATTAGCTCCGATAATTGTACCCTTAGGTATTTTCCATTTCAGATGATTCTTCTTACTGTCTGATAAAAAATAACCCGACAGATCAAAATCAACATTGGCCAGGTTGTATAATTCGATCCAGTCATCATATTCTCCATCCTGATCAGTGACCGTAGTTTTATTTACCGGCATCAGCTCATTGATTACTATATTTCCTGGTACCGTTTCATAAGTTTTTTTACACGAGTACAATATACTAAGGATCAGAAGGATATAGTAGAATGCATATTTTTTTCAGCATGATATTATTGTTAATTTTAAAGTCAGATTTTACATCTGGTGAGTCCAAGGTTCAGGGAAGACTTTGAACCTGAGACAACCAGGGCTGCTCCAAGAGCTGATCCATTTGCAATTTCAGACGTGTATACAAATTTCGAGGGAAACGCTTTTGTGATCAGATTCAGGAAGAGATCATTGCCTGAAAAACCACCGGTTATGTAAATGTTTTCAGTATCATCATTTGCAGGAAGAACAAGATTGATTGCTTCTAATAACAGATCGCCTAATTCATTCATTAACTGATGATAAGCTTCCTCAAAAGTGTTGAACTCATACATATCTATATATTCTTTCAGCTCACGGGAATATGGACCTGTCTGAAAGAAAATTTTTTTATCTCCATATTTCTGCTTTAATGAAGCTCGACAACTGATCGTCGGCTTTGATTTTTTTATAGTAATCATCTGGTTTTCTGAAATGATCACATACCTGTTTTAGTGCAGTTTCGTGCATATGGCCAATAAACAGCCTTGAAGATTTTACCGGCTGCCTGGTTATACTCATATAACAGAGGCAATCTTTATCAAGCTGATCTGCTGTTAATTTTTCCTTATTAAAAGGATTCATATTAATGCACCATGTTCCGGTGGATATCAGGAAAAACGTACCCTGACTGCCAGTGAAATATGGAGCAAGTGAGGCAGAACTATCGTGAATTCCGATTCCGACCTGAATTTTTTTCCCGCCGATTTCAACTTCATTTAATAGTATCAACAGGCACAGGATCAGGCAGGTTCAATCCATAGATTTTGGTCCAGGGATGATAATTCATATTATCAAAATCCCACATAGCGGTATGACATCCGATGGAAGTGTGTTCGGAGTATATCTTTCCTGTTACCAGGTATGAGAGATATTGTGGAAAATGAAGGATATGTTTTATTTTAGAATTGACATCCGGCCGTGTTGCTTTAAGCCAGAGAGGCTGGATCCCGGAATTAAGCATACCGAGGGCTGGCGAAGCTGTCCGCCTGCAAAACTCATCTCGTCCACCGTATCTCTTGTACAGACTTTCAGAGATCTTTTCTTCGATAGGTTTGAGATAATTATAAAGAGGAGTAAGTCTTTTGCCGTTCTCATCGAGATAGACCAGTGTAGCACCATAAGTTGTAAAGTTAACAGCCTTTAGGTCATACACGTCTGAATGGACCAGGCTGGTCAGCGAATCCTTTATCCAACTCTCAATATGTTCAATATCATCACATTCAAAGCCGTCATCATCCAGAATTTCAGCAAATTTTTCCTCAATTTCTGAAACAATCCTGAAGTCTTCATTAAAGAGAATTATCTTTTTATTCGTTTTACCAATATCATAAATAGCAATAACTGTCTCTTTCATTTTACCCCCCAACCCCCCCGAAGGAGGGCTTTAGAATATTCTTATCAATTTAGTTTTTTACTTTGTATGAATTAATCATCTTTTCAACAGCACTTCTTTCTCGTACTTCATAATATCATCTATATAATCCTGCCCGGCCGGAACTTTATTCTTCATGACAATAGTAATCATAAACAGCGCCAAAAGGTTTAGTTTTCAGTAGCTCAAGGTAGCGAGCCTCTCAAAATTCCTTCCCTCCTCTTCAAACTTAACAAGTTTTTCATGAGGTTCAAGAAGAGCATACATAAATGCCATCTGTGCAGAACGGGTTCCAATTACATATGCACCTATACGATTGAGACTGGCATCGAAAAAATCCAAACCGACATTTACCCTTCCCAGGGCTTTTGCCCTCACTATTTCCTGAGTAATAAGCAACAGTTCTTCATTGAAGGTGAGAACATGATCACTGTCCCAGCGCACACCACGTGTCAGGTGCAGCAGCAGCTCATCAACAAATTGAAGGATAGATGAAACCTTATCACCTACCTGTTCAGTCGGATGAAAATGACCATTATCCAGGGTGATCATAATATTGTTCCTGATTGCGTAGCCAAGATAGAAATCGTGAGATCCTACAACCATAGATTCAGATCCGATGCCGAACAATTTGCTCTCAACTGAATCCTTCAGATGTTCTTTCGGATATTTAACCGAAAAGATCTCATCAAGAGATTTTTTCAATAGTTTCCGCAGGGTATTCCTGTCAACCGGGGAATCCTTCATACCGTCAGGTATCCAGATATTATGAACTGCCGGAGTTCCGAGTTGTTTTCCCATTTCAGCTCCAATTGCCCTGCAACGTTTTGTATGTTCAACCCAGAATTTTCTGATTTTCTCATTTTTGCTTGAAAGAGTAAAACCATCATCAGCCAGGGGATGTGAGAAACAGGTACAATTGAAATCAAGTCCAATACCTCGTTTTTTAGCCCAGTCGATCCATCCCTGAAAATGTTTTGGCTCAATCTGATCGCGATCAACCAGTTTTCCCCCGAATTCACCATAAATTGCATGCAGATTTAATCTCTGTTTGCCGGGAAGAAGCGACATAACCTTATCAAGATCAGATCTCATCTGTTCAATTGTTCTTGCTTTGCCGGGGAAATTTCCGGTAGCCTGAATACCTCCACCGCCAAGAACTGATCCCGGTTTTTCAAAACCACCAACATCATCTGTCTGCCAGCAATGCAAACTGATAATTATATTATCCATTTCGGAAATTACTTTGTCGGTGTCAACTCCCAGTTCGGCATATTGTTCCTTTGCCAGCTGATATGCTTTTTCGATGATCTCCTTTTTCATATTCAATGTTATTTAAGTTTTATTATTCTTAACTTTAAGTTGCACTGATTTTTCACTGAGTTATTCACTGTTTTCAAACCTCCACTGGCTCCCAATGAGGTACATTCTAGTCATTTTAGAAGTTAACTTGACACCGAATTAGTCCTTAAGCCTTTAAGCCATTGCGCCTTTGCGTCTTTGGGCGTTTGTTACTCCATATAAAAAACCTGTTCCAAAGGAATTGTAACCGGAGAATTATCAGCATTTGTCTCCATAATATCGGCCATATATTTCCACCATTTCTTCACAATTTCTGTATTCCCAAGATCCTGAGAAGAACTTTCACCCGATTGTTCCTGATAGGCAAAAAGAGTATTGGTCTCTTCATCAAGGAATATAGAATAATTCCCGATACCTTCATTTTTCAAAAGCCGCACAAGTTCGGGCCATATTTCACTATGACGTTTCTTGTACTCCTCCCTGAAACCCGGAAGCATTTTCATTTTAAAACCAAATCTTTTTGTTTCCATATTATCTAACCTAATTTTACAACAAATGTGGAAAGAATAAGAATAATAATACCAATAGACAGTACAATCATGGTTTTCCTTTTCGCCCCTTTCCATTCATTCAGGAAGATTCCCCATATATTGCTTATTGCAATGTTAAGAGCCATCAGGATACTCCATCCAAAAACAGCCATTCCCTGCGGAAGTTTACTCGATCCCATTCCGAAAAAATGAAACTGAAGGAACCACAGGAATCCTGCCAGGAAGGTAAAGAAGAGATTATTCAGCAGAACACTGCCCGAGACAGAAAAATAATCCCTGTAGGTTTTATTTTTGATATTCAGATAACCGCAATAAACCAGGTTAGTAATAAATCCTCCAAGAAGAATAAATATGAGAGATGGGATTTTTCTGAAATAGGGGATTCGTACCATGAGCCAGTGCTACAGTTTCTATGGGTTTACCCGATTCAAATCCGAAATTAAAACAAGCGCTCATCACACCTGCGAAGATGGCAATAAAAATTCCTTTCTTCAAGAGCAAATTCCTTAACCGCTGCTCTTTTCTCCTCCTCAGTCATCTCCCTGCTTTTAAGTGCGCCCGCATAACCAATGACTGCAATTCCGACAACTGTAATAGACACCCCGATAATTGTTAATATTCCTGCTGTGGACGAAAAAAGATTGTCACCGGCAATTATTGGAGGAATTAAAGTTCCGAATGCAGCACAAAGCCCAAGTGCAATACTCTGCCCCAGAGCAACTCCCAGGATATCTGTATACTTAATCCAAATGTCAATCCGCCGAAACCCCATAGAGCACCAAAAAACATTGCCATAAGTTTTGCCCTGGAAGGTGCTTCATGAATTATTGAAAAGAGTTCTCCTTTCGGAACAAAAATAAATGCAAACAAAACAGGTGCTATCAGCCAGGCTGCAACTCCCTGACTTATCCAGTACGATTCCCATGCCCAGGACTTTACTTTTTTAAACGGCACATAAAAACTTGCGGCGCCAATGCTTCCCAGAGCTATCAGTAAGATACCTGGTAAATGGATTCATTTAAAAATATTTAACTAGAGTGATCTGCAATTTATAAACTTTCAGCCATGAAAAAGACATTTCAGATATTTTTTTATTCAGACAATTTTTTATAACCTTGATATTAATTACCAATTCTTCAGAAATCATGAAATCACTCAGACTCACGCTTATTTTTCTTTCTCTTTTCGGAGTTGCATGTTGCCCAGGATCTGTCTGTAAAAGATCTGACAGTGGATCATAAGATAAATCCTGTTGGTATCGGGAATAAACAGCCACGATTTTCGTGGAAGATTACCGGAACCGGTAATAATATAATGCAAACTGCATATTCATTGAAAGTTGCGACAGACGAATAAATTTTCCTCAAAGATTGTCTGGCAATCGGGAAAGATTGAATCAGGGGAATCAGTTCTTCAGCCATATAAAGGACCTGACCTTAAATCAGGACAGAGATATTTCTGGCAGGTAAAGATCTGGGACAACAAAGGAAAAGAATCAAAATGGAGCTGAAACAGCTTACTGGGAAATGGGACTGCTCTCACACATCTGACTGGAAAGCAAAATGGATTGAAATGGCAAACGATACTCCCAGATATTCCCCTTCACCGTATTTCAGAAAAGAATTCCCGGTAACCAGGAAAATTGCAGCTGCAAGAATATATGTTACGTCTCATGGCTTTTATGAACTTCAGCTGAACGGGAAAAAAGTCGGAGACCAGGTGCTTACTCCGGGCTGGACATCCTATAGCAAAAGACTTCAGTATCAGGTATATGATGTAACCAAACTGCTCATAAAGGAAATAATGCAATTGGAGCTGTTCTTGGCGACGGCTGGTACAGGGGAACACTTGCCTGGGGAGATAACTGGGCAGTTTATGGAAAAAGACTTGGACTTCTTTTTCAGTTGAAAATTACTTATACGGATGGTTCCGCGTCACTCATTGTAAGCGATGAAACATGGAAAGCTTCAAATGACGGAGCGATCAGGATGAATGATATTTATAACGGGGAGACTTATGATGCAACAAAAAAACTTACCGGATGGGATCAAACCGGGTTATGATGATAAAAACTGGCAAAATGTGAACACTGGAAATTATAATAACAGCAACCTGATAGCTTCTGAAGGTTCTCCTGTAAGGAAAATTCAGGAAATAAAGCCGGTAAAAATATTCAGGACTCCAAAAGGCAGATCTCATAGTTGATATGGGTCAGAATATGGTTGGCTGGTTAAGATTGAAGGTATCAGGTAACAAAGGAACTGTTGTTACCTTAAGGCATGCTGAGGTACTGGATAAATACGGTGAGTTTTATACAACAAATCTTCGTGCTGCAAAATGTCAGCTAACTTATACTCTTGCAGGTACAGGAGAAGAGATCTATGAACCCACGATTTACTTTTATGGGATTCAGATTTGTTGAAGTTACAGGATTCCCCGGTGAACTTACAACCGATAATCTTACAGGTGTAGTTGTTCATTCTGATATGCCTGTTACAGGAAGTTTGAATGTTCAAATCCTCTTCTGAATCAGCTGCAGCATAATATACAGTGGGGTCAGAAGGGCAATTTTGTTGATGTGCCGACCGATTGTCCGCAGAGGGACGAGCGTCTGGGCTGGACCGGAGATGCGCAGGCATTCTGCAGGACTGCAGCTTTTAACATGGATGTTTCATCATTTTTTACCAAATGGTTAAAGGATGTTGCTGCAGATCAGAAACCCGGTGGTGAAGTTCCTGATGTTATTCCGGATATTCTGAACAGACAGGGATGCTGTATCCGCTCAGCCTTCAGCCGGCTGGGGTGATGTTGCAGTAATTGCACCATGGACAATGTACCTCGTTTATGGTGATAAAAATTTTCTTGAAAACCAGTATCAGAGTATGAAAGCATGGGTAGAATATATAAGAAAAAAGGCCGGAGACAGTTATATCTGGAAAGGCGGAAGCAAATATGGAGACTGGCTGTTCTATCATCCTCCTGTAAATAATCATACTGAACCTGATGGTTATACTGATCATGATTTTATTGCTACAGCATTTTATGCATATTCAACCAGTATTCTTGCAGAAGCAGCAAGGGCTCTGGGTAAAACAGATGATGCAAAAATATACTCGGATCTTTTTAATAAGATCAAGGAAGTATTTATTAATGAATATGTTACAAACGCCGGAAGAGTAGGAACAAATTCACAGACATCTTATGTTCTGGCTCTTAAATTCAATCTTCTGCCGGAAATCTTCGCAGCAAAGCTGCCGGGTTTCTTGTAGATGATATAAAGAGCAGAGATAATCATCTTTCAACAGGCTTCCTGGGAACACCATATCTCTGTCATGTTTTATCCGATAATGGATATACTGATGTTGCATATGACCTGCTGCTGCAGGAATCATATCCGTCATGGCTATATCCTGTGAAAATGGGTGCCACAACAATATGGGAAAGATGGGACGGAGAGAAAACCGACAGCACATTCCAGGATCCCGGGATGAATTCCTTCAATCATTATGCCTATGGCGCAATTGGTGACTGGATGTACAGGGTTTCAGCAGGAATTGAAACAATGGGACCAGGATATAAACATATTATTATTCAGCCACATCCGACTCAGAAACTTACATATTCAAAAGCTTCTTTTGAAAGTTCATACGGAACAATTGCTTCGGGATGGGAAAGAAAAGACGGTAAAGTTATTGTCAATGTAAAAATACCTGCAAATACAACGGCAACAATTATTCTTGCCGCGTCAGATCAGAATAAAGTAACTGAAAATGGTAAACGCACTGTCGCAGAATCCTTATCTGAAAGATATAAAATTCTCTGATAATAAGCTTTCCATGCAAGCCGGTTCAGGGGAGTATAGTTTTGAAATAGCGGAATAATTAATAAGGAATAACTTTCAAATTCCCGCAGATTTCGCAGATTAAGCTGATCAAATACACATATCTGCGAAAATCATGCGAGAATCTAGCGGGAAATTTCTTTTATAGTTCTATTTAATTCTTTTCTGAACTTTCTTCCAGGAATCGGTTATTAGAAAGCTTTCATCCATATAGCTGATCATTTTCTCAAACTTGACCATCGGAACAGAAAATGTAAGTAACACCTTCCGGGACACATGGTCTTGCTGATACATCAAACATACCTATTACTGCTCGTGGACGCTGTGAATCTTTTTCGATATACGGGAAATAGACCAGCGATCCGCAACCTGCAGCAAATGGAGCAATTGTACTGTCCGGTTCAGACTGGTCAAAGTTTGCAAGCGTAAATAGTCCCGAAAGAATATCAGGAGTTGCAAAGAAATATTGCAACATCAGGATTTTCATTTTCATTCAAGATTGTCCCATCTTTTAAAGACTATATATTTACCGTGGATATTCCAGTTTCTTTTGCTTTTTCATCAGTTCAGTGACCAGCTCGGGAGTTTGAATATACCTCTCACCTTCCATTTCGTTTTCAATTCCGCATGAAAGAAAATACTCAAAATTCGGACGGATCTTATCAGCAAATCCCAGATATCGTTTTGCTCCGCCACATTTAACTGATTCAGCACTAAAAGCCAGGGATTCTCCCGATCTGACCTTTTGAAGCTGACAGATAATACAGCTCCATTTTCCGGATGGTGAGACAACTGTTGCATTCCCCGGATCATCAGTATAATAAAATGTTATCGGAAGATCAGCATTGTTAAAATACTTCTTCCACTGACTAATAAAATGATCTCTGATTTGATTCATAATATATTTTTAAATATTTTCTCAATCTGTGATTCTAATGATGTGAACTTAGTGCTCCTCTGTGGTTCAAAATATTTAGAATTCAAAGTTCACAGGATCACTGAGTTCACAGGTTTTTATAAAGATATAATTCGTGACTGCTTGAATCTAATGACAAATAATTATAATTTTACGGCCTTTAAAGATAATCAGGTATATCCTAAATATAAATGAATTTTTTCAATAATCATATTGGTGAATTTGCCGCTCTTCTTACTGCATTTTTCTGGACAATTACTTCACTTTCATTTGAATCGGCCAGCAATAAGATCGGTTCGGTAGCTGTAAATATTCTCAGACTTGTTATCGGATTTGCTTTCCTGAGTGTATTTACTCTTATCCGCCGGGGCTTGTTCCTGCCGTTGACGCCACTGTCTGAAAACTGGATATGGCTATCATTGTCGGGACTGGTCGGATTTGTATTTGGAGATCTGTTTCTTTTTAAATCATATACAGTGATTGGCTCGAGGTTTTCAATGCTGATCATGACCCTGGTCCCTCCTATTACTGCATTTTTCAGCTTTATCATTCTTGGTGAACGGCTTACCCTGTTTCATTATCTGGGAATGACACTGACTTTTACAGGAATCGCAATGGCAATTTTCAGCCGGCCCGGTAAAGGTGAAAAGCTATCATTGAAACTCGCACCAAAAGGAATCCTGTATGCTTTTGGCGGTGCGGTCGGACAGGCGCTCGGACTTGTTCTGAGCAAGTTTGGAATGAAGAACTATGATCCATTTGCTGCTACCCAGATAAGAATCATCGCAGGAATGATCGGATATATCAGTGCTGGTAACAATTCTGGCAAGATGGATAAGTGTAAGAAAGGCAACCGAGAATAAATCAGGTATGATACTGACCAGTGTGGGAGCATTTTTTGGACCTTTTCTTGGTGTATCATTTTCACTTATAGCTATCAAATATACTGAGGCTGGTATTGCATCGACAATTATGGCTCTGGTTCCGGTATTCATAATCCTTCCGGCTGTTATTTTATTTAAGCAGAAAGTTACTATTCCTGAAATATTGGGAGCAATTGTGAGTGTTGCAGGTGTTGCCTTATTTTTTCTTTAGTTCAATTACAGAAAGTTATGAATTCAGAAGAGCTTAAAAACCAGAAATCTTGAAAATGAATTTATCTTTTCAACCTCCAGAAGCAGCGGTCCGGGTGGTCAGAATGTCAATAAAGTCAGCACCAAGGTTGAGTTACGGTTTAATCTTCTTTCATCATCCGGCTTTTCTGAAGAAGAAAAAGAGATTACTTTTCAGAAAATTAAAGAATAGGATCAATAAGGAAGGTGAAATTAATACTTGTCTCACAATCAGAGAGAACCCAGTTAATGAATAAGATGGTTGTGACTGAAAAATTTTACGATCTTATTTCAAAAGCGCTTACCATTCAAAAAAAACGAAGATCAACCAGACCTACATTGTCATCAAAAATCAAGCGGCTCGAAGGAAAACGCATCAGGGGAAAAATTAAAAAGATGCGAAAAGACTCTGGAGAATCAGCAGATTAGACTTCATGAAAATAATGTAGAGACAAGTCTCAGACCTGTCTCTACATTTATGACTTTCAACTGTTAATTTCCTACACATCTTTCAGTTTCCATTTTCCTCTTCTGAACACCAGCCAGGCAATAAGAGTCATCAGCGATTCGGCAACTACAATGGCAATAAATACTCCTTCTTCCTTGAATCCTGCTTTTATTGCCAGCAGCCAGGCAAGGGAAATTTCAACAACCCAGAACGCAAAAATATTTATTTTCAAGGGAGTGGATGTATCACCTGCTCCATTGAAGGAATTCACAAGAACCATTCCAAGTCCATATGCAACAAAACCGATGCTTACGATCCGAAGACCAAGTACACCTGATTTTATCACGTTCTCATTCTCAATGAAAATCCGTATGAATGTTTCAGGAAAAATGAATAGGATCAAGCCTATAACACCAAGCAGGATCATGTTTATCCAACCTGTAACCCAGACAGCTCTTTCCGCCCTGTCAGGTTTTTTTGCGCCAAGGTTTTGACCAACAAGAGTTGAAGCAGCATTGCTTATCCCCCACGATGGCAATAATGTAAATCCTATTATCCTGATTGCGATTGTATAACCAGCAACCACTTCACTTCCAAAGATTGAAAGAATTCTTACCAGTGCTATCCAGCTTGTTGTCCCGATAAGGTTCTGGCCTATACTGCCAAATGATAATTTGAAGCAGTTTAACCATTATTTTGAAGTTGACCGATAAAGTGCTTTATTGAAAGCCTGTATCCGTTTTTTCCCGAAAAACAGAAGATAGAACTGGACAAGCACGGCAGTACCTCTTCCAATGTTGGTAGCTACAGCAGCTCCGGTAACTCCCATATGAGGAAATGGTCCGAGTCCAAAGATCAGGCACGGATCAAGAATTATATTGATTATATTTCCAATCCAGAGTACCTTCATTGCAACTGCTGCATCGCCGGCACTTCTGAATATGGCATTAATAATAAAAAGCATCATTATGACTATATTGCCACCAAGCATTATCCTGGTGTAGCCCGACATACTATCAATAATTAGCTTTGAGGCCCCCATCAATCCAAGAAGTTTTTTAGATAGAATGCTCCGGGTAATCCTATCAGAACTGAAACAATTATTCCTGTCAGAATTGCCTGAATGGCTGTGACAGATGCTGCATCAGGATTCTTTTCACCTATCCTTCGCGAAACCATTGATGTTGTGGCTGTCCCCAGACCAATAGCAATTGCATATATTATTGTTACAATCGATTCCGTCATACCGACAGTTGCAACTGCATTGGCACCGAGTTTGGATACAAAATATAATATCAACAATAACAAAAACAGATTCCATTACCATTTCAAGAACAGCAGGTATTGAAAGCAACAGAATTGCACGGCTCAGTTTGCCTTCAGTAAAATCCTGTTCTGTTCCTGAAACTGCTTCAGTAACATCCCTGAAAAAGGATTTTAATCTGCTTCCAATTATATTATGTGTATTTTCAGAATTCATGAGCAATATTAAGATGACCGGTAATTGAATCGTAATCCCATTCAAAAACATCTGGCAGTTTAAATTTCTTACTTAAAGAAAGTGAAATTAAAAAAAACTCAAAATAATCAAAAATAGGATCACAAAGTACATCATGTTCAATTTGTGAAGTTCATGAACAGCTTAAGTAAGAATAATCCGGAAATTCCAAAGAAAGTTGATTCAAATCAAACATTTTTCAACTTTGCACGTTAAAGGACAATTAAATTGAACGTTGATTCCTGGTTATGGAAAGTCAGTAAAATAAATTATTGAAGCTGATAATGTTTAGGAATGATAATTTTATAAGCTTTCACAATAGAAACCAGATGTTGAAATGAATATGATTTTAAGCAAACATGATGGTAGTTAAACTTAGATTCGAAAAATTTATATCAAAAAAGTACCAAATTGAGTTTAATTACTGTCTAGGTAATCAAATAGACATATAATATTATTAATCAGTTGTTTAAACTAAATGGAGACCAGACAGGAAATATCGATTGTTAATAAAATGCTAATAGTGTTAATATTTCTGGTGGTCGAATGATACATTGTATTTATAGATTATATATTTTCGTGACTAATTATTTTAAATAAACAGTATTAATTTAAAACAATCAAATTAAAAGAAAAGGTGAAAATTTTCATCATCCGTTATGAACGCTAACAATAATGAGGCTACGACTCTCCACGGAGAGAGTCGCCTCGTGGGTTGCTCTTCTGATGAAGAGCCTGGCGCGAAAACCACGATTTTTTCGCAAAACGAAATCCCAATTCCGTTAGTTAGCAACCGAAGTTCGGAGTTCATGCACCGCTACTTCCCCCTAACGACTATCGATTCCTGGAATGATTGGAAATGGCAACTTCGGAATGCATTCACAAGCATTGAAGACCTAAAGAAAATCATGAAATTATCCGAAAAGGAGATTCTGGCTATTAATAATCTAAAAGGCCGTCTTCCGCTCAGGATCACTCCCTATTTTGCTTCATTGATTTACAACAGCAGACCTTCTGATCCTTTGCGTCGGAATGTAATTCCTGTTGTTGAGGAATTGCTTGAAACAAGTAGTGAACAGTCTGATCCTCTGCACGAAAAATCATTCTCACCGGTTAAAGGAATTGTTCACAGATACCCCGACAGGGTTTTATTTACAGTTACCCAGGTATGTTCGAATTATTGCAGGTATTGTACGCGTTCACATTCTGTCGGAAGACTTGATAAGCTCGGAAGACAGGATTTTGAAAAGGCATTTAATTATATCGCCACTCATAAAGAAGTACGTGATGTTCTTGATAAGCGGTGGAGATCCGCTTACATTAAATGATGAGACTCTCGATTATATCCTTTCAAATATCCGCAGTATCGATCATGTTGAGATAATAAGAATCGGAACCAGGATTCCTGTGGTACTTCCACAGAGAGTTACTGATAATCTGATAAATATTCTAAGAAAATATCACCCGCTTGTTCATCAGCCTGCATTTTTCTCATCCTGATGAGATAACGAGTGAATGTGCAAAAGCCTGTAACAAACTGGCTGATGGTGGATTTCCGCTTGGAAGTCAGACAGTTCTTCTTAAAGGTATAAATGATAATGTTCCTGTAATGACGGAACTTATGCATAGGTTGCTGAAGATCAGGGTAAGACCCTATTATCTTTATCAATGTGATTTAATACCAGGATCAGGTCATTTCAGAACTACTGTCAAAAAAGGTCTTGAAATAATAAAAGGACTCAGAGGCTTCACAAGCGGTTATGCTGTACCTACATTTGTTGTTGATGCTCCTGGTGGCGGTGGAAAAATACCATTGCTTCCAAACTATGTGGTAGAGCATAATGACGAACGGATAGTGTTGCGTAACTACAAAGGTGTTTTGTGCGAATATCCTGAAAAATAGGGCTTATAGATGAAAGTTGGCTTGACGTATGATCTTCGGTCATGGTATATTGACCGTGGATATTCCATGGATGAAACTGCCGAATTCGACAAGCAGGAAACAGTCGATGCAATTGAAAATTCACTGAAACAGATGGGTCATGAACCTGAACCTGTCGGAAATACATTTCAGCTTATTGAAGCTCTCGCTGCAGGAAAAAGATGGGATATTGTCTTTAATATTGCCGAAGGATTATACGGTGACGGAAGGGAATCTGTTGTCCCTGCTATACTTGACCAGTACAAAATACCATACGTTTTCAGTGGTCCTGTAATAATGGGTTTATCGCTTAATAAGCATCTGGCCAAACTTGTGGTTGCATCGGCCGGAGTTCCTGTCAGTCCGGGATGTCTGATAACCGAACTTAAAGATCTCGACAAATGCAATCTTAATTATCCTCTTTTCGTTAAACCGGTATCAGAGGGAACAGGTAAGGGAATTACTGAGAATAGTCTGGTACATTCCCCGGAAGAATTGTTTAAAATGGTCAAATGGATCCTTTCAGAATTCCATCAGCCTGCCCTGGTTGAAGAATATTTACCGGGAAGGGAATTCACAGTCGGGGTGGTCGGATATGGTGATGAAGCAGTTGTAATTGGCGGAATGGAAGTAATATGTGCCAATAATCTGCCATATTCGGTTGAAGTAAAAGAGAATTATCAGAATTACTGCAAGTACAAACCTCTTGATGGTGATATTATTGGTGAATGCAAAGATGTCGCCCTGGGTGCATGGAAGGCATTAGATGCAGTTGATGCCGGAAGAGTTGATCTGAAAGCAGACCGCAACGGAAAAATATGCTTCATCGAAGCAAATCCGCTTGCCGGCCTGAACCCCGTTCATTCCGATCTGCCTATTTTAGCACGAATGTATGGTACTGAATACCAGACGTTACTCGAGATGATCATGGAGTCAGCTATCAAACGAATGAAGCGGTAATAGTACTTAAATTAAAATTAAAGTTCTGAGCACACGAGATATGCAGAGATGTTGTATTATCTATAATGAACCGGGGCAGGATGCTTTAGCTGATGAACTCGATGTACTGGATCAGGTGGCGCATATTGAAAAACACCTGGTTGAACTTGGGATATCGGTCTATAGAAAAGGTATCACGGAAAGGTTTATGTTTGAGATTGAAGAACTGGTCAAGGAAAAGCCGGACTTCGTTTTTAACCTGGTTGAATCAATCAATAATAAAGGGGAACTTATATATTTTGTTCCTGCCCTGCTGAATTTATACTCCATCCCATACTCAGGTAATTCCCTTGAATCGATATTCCTGACAACAAATAAAACAATTTGCAGTAAAAGCCTGAAGCAGGCAGGAATTAATAATCCGCAATCATACCTGCCTTCTCAGTTTAAATTGCTGACAGCAGGAAAGAAGTATATTGTGAAACCAATATGGGAAGACGGTTCTCTTGGAATTACAAGTGAATCAGTATTTGAATGCAAACCAGGGTTTGAGGAAAGATTAAAAGGACTTGATGATTCTCACTGGTTTATTGAAGATTATATCGACGGAAGAGAGTTCAATATAAGTGTTCTTGCAGGGAAGGATGGTCCTGAAGTTATGCCTCCTGCTGAAATAGTTTTTGTGAATTATGATGAAAACAGGCCAAGGATCATCGATTTTAAAGCGAAGTGGGAGATAGAGAGCTTCGAGTACATAAATACGGTCCGCGAATTTCCCGGAAATACACTTAATCCGAGGCTGGCAGCAAATCTTAAAAATGCAGCCCTCTCCTGCTGGCATTTATTTGGACTTAAAGGGTATGTAAGAGTCGATGTCAGAACCGACAGTGAGGATAATGTATATGTGATCGAGATAAACGGTAATCCATGCATTTCGCCCGACGGTGGATTTGTAGCTGCTACCAGAGAAGCAGGATATCCTTTTACAGAAGTCCTGACGCGGATCATCACGGATTTGAACAAGTGATTATTTGACTTGTTTTTCTTATTTTCCAATTTTAATGAAAGGTTTATATACAGTTCTGCTGCTAGTGATGTCAAATACTTTTATGACCGTTGCATGGTATGGACATCTGAAGCTCCGGACAATGAGCCGGTTTGAGAGCCTTAGCTTGTTTGCCGTAATTTTAATGAGCTGGGGAATAGCTTTTTTTGAGTACTCCCTTCAGGTTCCGGCTAACAGGATAGGCTTCAAAGCAAATGGCGGGCCATTCTCCCTCATCGAGTTAAAGGTTATCCAGGAGGTGATATCAATAATGGTCTTTACGGGATTTACCCTCATTGTCTTTAAAAACGAACATTTCAGGTTAAATCACGTGATCGGATTCATATTTCTGATACTGGCAGTATATTTTATTTTTAAGAAGTAACGCTTATTTAATCAGGTTGGCGTTATAATACTGAGGTAAACCGGTCACTTCATCTCCCAGCCAAGCGGGTTTTTCAAAATATTCATCATCTGAAGAAAGCTCGATTTCAGCAATTACCAGACCTTCGTTCTTATCATGAAAAACATCGATCTCAAAAGTATGTTTCCCGGAAGGTACCAGGTATCGTGTTTTGACCACCTTTCCCGGAATTCCAATTGACATCATTTCCTCTGCGTCTGTGACCGGGATCTGTACTTCCCATTCATTTCGGGTTATTGAGTTTTTCCAGGGTCTGGATTTAATTGTAAGATATGCTTTTGAGTCGGCTATCCGGAGTCGTATGGTTTTTTCGGGATCGATAGTAAGGTATGACTGTACAATTTCTATCTCCCTTACCGCCAGATGTCTGAATTCTCCTTTAACAAGGAACTTACGTTCCGTTTCAGTTGCCATTTTTTTATTTAAAGTTAATATAATTTTGGTTTGATTTCCGATGGTCATTACCCTGCAAGGAGAGTTCTTTTTACCTCATCCCCCTTCCGTGACTGTTGAAAAAGTCCTTTTTAACCGCAAAGCACGCTAAGTATATAGACCTTTGCGGTTAAATTTTTTAAGAGAAAATGATATTTAATTAATTTAGAGGCCGGATAATACGAAATCAAAAAAATCAGTATATATGGATGTTAAGATTGAACCAACCTGGAGGATGAAGCTTCAGGAAGAATTTGAGAAAGAATATTTCACAAGACTTACCGCATACATAAAGGAAGAATACAGACTAAAGACAATTTATCCCCCCGGAGGCCTGATCTTTAATGCTTTCAACCTCTGCCCCTTTCAGAATGTAAAAGCGGTTATAATCGGACAGGATCCTTACCACGGACCGGGACAAGCACATGGTCTCTGTTTTTCTGTCAGAGAGGGCATTGATTTTCCTCCAAGCCTGGTCAATATCTTTAAAGAAATAGAATCCGATCTTGGTGTTCAAAAGGTGAAAAGTGGGAATCTTGAGAGGTGGGCAGCTCAGGGGGTATTGCTTCTGAACGCAACACTAACAGTAAGAGCCCATCAGGCCGGATCGCACCAGAAAAAGGGATGGGAAGAATTTACCGACAGGGTAATTACTATCCTTAATGCTGAGAAAAAGAATGTTGTTTTTTTCCTTTGGGGAGCCTATGCACAGAAAAAAGGTGAAGCTATTGACCGGTCAAAACATCTGGTACTGGAATCTGTTCACCCCTCTCCTCTTTCTGCATCAAGGGGTTTCTTTGGAAATAAACATTTCAGCAGATGCAATGAATATCTATCAGCACATGGTGTTGAGCCAATCGACTGGAAATAGCTTAAGAACTTAAGCTAGGTAAAGGTTTAGGTTTAGGTTGATTGATTTTTAGTTCCATTAACCTTAGCCTTAGCCTTAGCCTTAACCTTAAATATTCTTCAGGGCCGAAGAGATTGTCAATTCAAGCTCGGTGTATTCCTCAAAGCCAACAGAGAGTCTTATCATTCCCGGCTCGGGATATTTGGTTCCCCACACAGCTTCAACAGGCATGAGTATAGTATGAGGATCACCAAGTGTGGGAATAAGCTTGATCTTACCGGAAACCAGACTTATGAATTTATCCCTCCTGCTCCTCTTCTCGTCCCTGTCCTTCCCGTCAAAATTAAAGGTTATCATGCCTCCAAAGCCCTTTCCCCGGAACAGCTTATCAGCAACTTTGTGGGTGCTGTGACTTTTTAGTCCCGGATACCATACCTCTTTGATTGCAGGTATCCTGACCAGGTATTCAGCTAACCGGAATGCATTCTCGCATTGGCGCGAAAACCTGAGTTCAAATGATTGAATCTGGGTCTGCAACCTGTATGCATCATCAGGCGATAACATATGTCCCACGAATTTTCTGTACTCGATTGCAGATTTCATTATTTCTTCATCATTTCCGCAGATTACTCCTGCTGAAAGGTTTCCATGACCAGAGAAATATTTTGTCACACTGTGAATTACTATATCTGCTTCCTCTTTTAATGGCAAATATAGAAAGGGTGTAGCAAATGTGTTATCAATTATGACCCTGGTTCCCTTTTTCTTTGCTATACTTATTATCCCCGATACATCTGCCACGATCAGCATCGGATTTGATATTGTCTCAATATAGACGAATTCAGGTTTTAACACAGATAAAACATCTTCAAATTTTGTAAGGTCATAGTTTCCATTATCAGGTGTAAAATATTGAATGTCGAGACCTCGTCTGTTCTTCAGGACCGACTCTATGAATGAAATGGTCCCTCCATAGATTTCGGTAAAAAATAACCACGGTCTGGTATCTTTTCCGCGTTGAAAGACTGAGAGAGCAGTATCAATTGCCGACATTCCCGACTGTGTGAGCAGGGCCCATTTACAACCTTCGAGACGCATAATTTCCTCTTCTGCAGAAACAACAGTCGGATTCCTGTAACGCGAATAAATATACATATCAGGTTCACGAAAGTGATCAGTCTCTTTTTTGAAGGCGTCTGCTGTTGTTTGAGCATCATATAGTTCAAAACCTGCGTCCCTGTAAACCGGCATTCTTGAACTGTTAACTTCTTTTCTTTTCATTTCTCTCAGTATTTAATTGTTGGTCGATCAATTTATAAATATTCAATGGATTGAAATCTATATAAAAAAGTATCCGGTCAAAAAGTTCCCCAATTAAAAACAAGGATACTATTAGAAGATCCGGATACGAAATACCTGATACCATGCTGATGCCTGAAACGATGAGAAAGGCTATTCGCAGGAATCTCAGGCCAAAATGCTGTTCATGTACCTGATTAACTGACAGTCTATAGATAGATGATATCAGTTTAATTAAAGCCATAAAAATAAATGGAAGCGTACTGGCTGTAAAAAATGAAATTATCAGCAAAGCAGATATGAAAGTCTGTCCGCTATGCAGAACGACCGAAAAGCGTTTGTCTGCAGAGACATATACATTATCTATCAGAAGCAGGAAAGCCATCCCTATAATTGATGAAACGATGAGAAGGCCAGGAATATGAAACATAACAGTCAGTGCAGAGACTAAGGCAAACGCTAAAAAAGCTGCGATCTCACGGCTTAAAGCCGAGTGACTCAGATTGGCAACTGATCGCCAGGCTCTAGTTATTTGTCCAAGGTGGTAAAAGGAGACTGCTCCGGTAAGTATAAGGACCGGAAGGAAAATCATTGCCGGAGGAAATACTCCTTTTATGAAAGATGAATAGATAGCTGAGACTGAGAGTGTTGCTAAAAAACTAAATGCGATCAGGCTCCATTCATCAGATATGTTATTACCAGATTTTGAGGGAACCTGATCAACAGATCCATAAATATTTTCAGGAATGATTTTTAAAGTGGTGTTGTCAGATTTCGCTGTAAACTCAATTGCCGGATTCAGTTCCTTATCGGGGAACCAGGAATATACCAGACCGGGATCATGTTCAGTTAATTCGCCAAATCTTAAAGCACCCGTCGGGCAGCCCGAAGAACATGCCGGCTGACGATCTTCAAAGAGCAAGGAAAAACAAAGGTTACACTTAACTATGCTCTTCGATTCAGAATCATATTTTGGTGCATCATAAGGGCAGTTCCATTGACAGTACCTGCATCCTATGCATCTGGTTTCGTCGAGTATTATTGCACCGGTAACAGGTTCCCGGCTATATGCTGAAGTCGGGCAGCCATCCATGCAGGCAGCCGATTCACAATGGTTACACGCCAGTGAAAGATGAAGCAGTGGCAATCCGGGTTCAGCTTGCGAATTATAAGTATAAATATTCCTCGGATGGCCTTTCCATCCGTTCTCAAGAATACAGGCTGCATTACAGGCGTTACAGTTAACGCATCTTGCATGATCAAAAATAAAGCCTTTGCGCATAACTATTCAATTCTTTCAATTTCAACCCTGGTATCATGAAATGCGGCGCCGTATCCAATGTCTGTTTCAACTCCGGCAACTACTTTATTGCCACTACCCTGTTCATTTAACCATATCCCGTTTGGCAAGACTACCAGTCCTTTGGGAACTCTGGCAGAAATTTCAGCTCTGCTTACAAGTTCTCCTGTCTGGTTGAATATCCTTATTTTCTGACCGGTTTGTATATTTCGCTTCCAGGCATCAGCAGGTGATATTTTGACAAGATGTTCAGCGCAGGTCTCCCTGATTATCTTCAGATTACCAAATTGTGAGTGGATGCGGCTACCGGTATTTGGAGTAATGAATACCAATGGAAATTTTTTTTCATCCTGACTATGAATTATTGCACTATAATCAGGTAACGGAGATATTCCCCATTTCTCAGATGCTTCTTCAGAATATATTTCTATTTTCCCTGAAGGTGTCTCAAATTTCAGGTCTTCCCAGGCAATTTGTTGCAGGCCGGGAGCCAGAACCGGAGACTCTCTAAGCCGGTCAATATTAATTCCTGGATATCCACTGATCCGTTTTTCAAGCCATTTCTCGATGTTCCCGTTTCCAGGCTGAGGAATAAGATCAGTGCCCGGATCGAGGTTCAGCTTTTTTGCAAGGTGAAAGTAAATTTCACTTTCCGGCATGACTTCTCCGGGTGACTGAATAACTTTAGGTTTAAACTGCACATATGGCGACCAGTATGAACCTATAATATCAGATTGCTCAAACATATCTTTTGCAGGTAGTATGATATCAGCCAGAGTTGCGGTATCAGTCATAAACTGTTCAACGACTACTATAAGCTTCAGCTTTGAGAACGCTTTTCTTATGGTATTTGTATCAGGCGACTGCAGAAGTGGGTTCCCTCTTTCAACCCAGGCAGCTTTGAGCTCAGGGTCGCTGGCCTTCAGCATATCAGAGCCCAGTTTTGCCATTGAGATTGAACGCCGGAATGGTTTATCCTTTTCAGGATCAGGATAATATGATAGCGGCTCTTTAATGTCATCAAAAACATAGCTCTGGAGATTGGCGTAGTTAAATCCTGAACCGGATTTCCCAATATTTCCTGTCAGCACTGAAAGCAACAAGATTGCTCGTATGGTCTGGCCACCGTTCTGATGGCGCTGTAATCCATATCCGGGCAGGATGGTCATTGGTCCGTTCTTTCCTATTAAACAGGCCAGCTCATTGATATTTTCAGCGGGAATACCTGTAATTAATTCAGCCACAGCCGGAGAAATATGGAGTGACTGTTTTAATTCATTATATCCCTTCACATTTTTTGCAATGAATTCATGATCAATCAGGTCATTGTCAATTAGCGACTTAGCTAATGCAAGTGCCAGTGCTCCATCTGTTCCGGGTTTAGGGCTTAACAGAATATCTGCTTTATCTGCTGTAGGTGTCCTTAAGGGATCAATAACAATTATCTTGCCTCCCGTTTCTCTGGCGGCAGCAATAAAAGAAATCTCCTGAATATTGGTTTCAGCGGGATTTTTGCCCCAGATAATGATCGTCTTTGCATTGACCAGATCCCATGGGATATTATGCTTTACTGAACCCAATGTAAGTCTTACAGCTTCAAGTCCTGCAGGCCAGCAAAGGTTCCCGTAGGTAATTGTTGTACCTCCGAATGCTTTCCAGAATGTATTTCCAATTTCATTTGTAAGACCTGACATTCCGCTGCCTCTGTACCAGAGTATGCTGTGAGGTCCCCATTTTTCTTTTATAACAGAGAGCTCATTTGCTATAATATCAAGAGCCTTTTCACTATTGATTTCTTCAAATTGTCCTGATGAATTTTTTCGCAAAGGATGAATGATCCTTTCAGGTGAATTTGTTCTTTCAATATATGATAATCCTTTGATACACGGTCCTTCGGGAGTTGCCAGGTTACCAGAATATGGAAGTATCCTTCTGATCCGGTTGTTCTCAACCTGCACTCTGAATGTACATGTACTGTAGCAGTTTCTCGGGCAAGCAGTTACGAATTCTTCCATTATTCAATCGATAATGGCAAATGTATCAATATAACAATTAATAAGAAAGCGGTAATAAATTTCCCACCGATACCGCTGACCTGCCTACGCGGCAGGCAGGTTTACGCAGATAGTGGAAACTATTTTAATATAAGTGGTTCTTCGAGAATAACATTACTTATTGTAAGCTCTCTATCAGGCACGCTGGAAATATATACTTCGAATGTAATCCTGTCCTGACCGATATATTGCATATAGGTATAACTTACAGCGCCCGTGGAGAATGTCACAGGCGAGCCACCTATATTTATTTTTGCCGTGATTTCTGCCTTGGGATATGCTTTTTTATAACGGAAATAGTCAGATACTGATCCGCTGGGAATATTCCCTATAGTATCGACATCTTCAGGCTTTTCTGAAGTACTTACGATCACTTCCCCGAATGTCATGTCCGAAATGTTTCTGATTCTTACATCTGTCGGACCTTCCGGTGAAAATTCCTTCTTCTTACAGCTGAGTATTATTAAAAGCAAGAACGAAACAATTGTAATCTTTTTCATGATCAGACAGGTTTGCTATTTAATCTGACCGGAAATATAGCAAATTAGTTGCACTGGGATCATATATAAACCAAACTATTGACAGGCACCCATCCTTTGTTTCCATCCGAAAGCCTTATTTCGAGCCACTCTCCGACTTTATCATCGATTGTAACTTTGGTGCCTTCATGTAAGACAAACAGATCCTTACCGCTGGTATCAGGTGAACTTTTTCCATTAACTAACGGGCTGGTTATTATTGCTTTATGACTATCATACACCAATGCTTTATTCCTGATGGTAAAAGCTAATGAAGTCATGGAAAGAACCATAAAAAATATTGCGAACCAGAATCCGATCACTTTATAACGGTACCTGGGGGAATAGATGTACAACGACACTAACAAAAGGCAGAGAACAAAAGAAATTATACTGATTTCTGCCCAGGTGTTTGTCGACAGGAACAGTGAGACAAAATTGTACCATTTTATGAAAAATAGTTCGGGAATTTCCTGAAAACGATCTACTGTCAGGGTTTTTGCTACCTGGAGATTATAGTTAATATCTTCATCAGCAGGTTTAAGCAGATAAGCTCTTTCGTAAAACAAGATTGCATAAGGAATATTATTAAGCTTGAAATAAGCATTCCCGAGGTTATAGTCGAGGCTTGCCGACCGGTATCCGGTATTATAAATATCGGTCCATACCTGAACTGCCTCTTTGTAACTTCCAGCTGTAAAATATGTAACACCCTGGTAGAATTTGTCCTTATTTGTATTCTGCGATTCTGCCTTCCAGGTTAATAGTAAGAGTAAAATCAAAATTAGTATATATGTTTTTGCCGATCTCATGTTCTATCCTATTATGTTTTCAACCGACTTGATAAATTGTGATGCGCCTTCATATACTGATGCAGCCTCAGTGCCGGATGATGCAGGGGCATATCTCGCAAATTCGCAGGTATCCAGAATGTCAGAAAGACTCTTTATCTGGTCTTCTTCAATTCCACACTCCTGCAGTGAATCAAAGGCATTAGTTCTCGTGAGATCCGACACCGGAATATTCAGCTTATCGCTCAGATAACCCCATAACGCTTTTAGAATCTCATCGTAGAATTGATCTTTCTCATCATTTTTCAGACATACTGATGCACCATGAAGTCTTTTTATGGCAACCTTGCCTGCTTTTCTGTTTCTGACAAGCGAAACGTCTGAATTGCGCCTTATATGCTCTCTCCTGACAAACAGTACCAGAAGAAATGCTAAAAGTGAAAATGCGTAAGCACTATAAAACACCTGCGATGACACTAAAACATCGCCTGTTATTTCAAGATTTCCCGGATCAGATTTTAAAAACCTTATATCTTTCCCAAGATATTTTACATCTTCCTTTGATACTCCTCCATAAACTGTAGCTCCCGGATTCTGTCCACTTACTTTACGGGCATTTGATATGATACTCCTGTGATGTCAGTTTTTCATATTTGCCGGTTGCGATATTGAAATACGAATACGCGATGGGTGGAATAGTAAAATCACCATCATGCCTCGGGATCATTACGTACTCAAAGCTTTTTTGTCCGGTTGTTCCATTTGGTCCGTTCTTAAGATCATCTGTAATTTTAGGATCATAGACTTCAATATCGGGAGGCAGCTTAAGTACCGGAGCAGATGCTATCTTCAGGTTTCCGTTACCCGATATTGTCACCTTTAGATTTATGGCATCATTAACATCCACAGATTCCTTGTTCAGCGTGGCTTTAAGGTCAAGTTTTCCAACAACGCCTGAAAAATCTGCAGGCTGAACTCCCGGCAGCGGTTTAACTTTAATCCTGACCGGCCGGCTTGCGGCAGCTTTAGGTACTGTCTGAAATGATGAGAAGAAATCACCAAAAAACGGATCGGACTCACTTCTTGTTTTTTGTTGAACAAGAACCGATATCTGAACTGGATCAATGGTGATTTCGCCAGTGACCTGCGGATACAAAAGGAACTGCTGAATTACACCTGATCCATATATTGTCCCATTTACATTTTCCTGCCGGAGCGAATTAAGCGGCGGTGTTTCAATATCGGATCGAAGAAAACTATCAAATGCCGGATCCTTTACTTCGTTAATCCCTGCGATATTCAGACGGGAATAGATCTTAACGGTGGCGACAATGGGTTCCCCCAGATATACTTCCTTCCGGTTAACCGAGAGATTTACGAAGAAATCATTTCCAGTGGATTCTACTTCCGGATCGTTCGAAGTGCTATTATTGCCTGTTTGGGCATTTTGTTTTTGGGAAGTAGAACCGATTACTTCTATGTGCATCGAGTCGGATTCATAGGTTTTATTTTTAAGTGTAAATTCAGCCGGAGGAATGACATATTTCCCTTCCTTGACAGCCTGAAGATAATAGACATATGAATAAGAAGTCGAATTTGATACTTTCCCGTTTATTATCTGCGTATTGGAACTGTAAGATGTCTGAGGACCCATCAGCTTATAAAATCCGTTGAATGATGGAGCGGAAAAATCCCCTCCCCCGGCATTAACAGTCCACATTACTGTAAATTGCTGACCTGCATTCACAACTGCAGGATACTCGGCTTTAACGAAAACGTCCTGTGCGGAAACGGTCAATCGAAATAAAGAATATCAACTGATATAATAATAGTTTTTTCATTTTACTGTATGCGAATTACCAGTTTATCCTTGATCTTACTTTTGCCTTGGCCGCTTTCTCGAGCTTTACCTTTTGCTCCACATTTTTTTCATCATTTGCCAGAGCATTCAGCAAGCCGCTGGGCATCATCCTTTGAAATTTCCTGCTGCTTTGGCTGTTGCTTCTGATCCTGATTCTTATTCTGATCTTTTTGCTGATCCTTGTTTTTATCGTTCTGATCCTTTTTATCCTGCTTCTGATCCTTATTTTTGTCCTTGTTCTGATCCTGCTTATTCTTTTCCTGCTGCTGTTTTTGCTGTTGCTCCTGCTGCTTCTTCAATAAATCCTGAGCATATGAGAGATTGTATTTTGCTTCCATATTATCGGGACGGAGCTTAAGTGAGTTTTCATAGGCCTCTATACTTTCCTGAAGTTTATTCTCCTTAAGCATTGAGTTACCCAGATTGTACAGCCCGGATGATTTCTTGATACTGTTATCAGTCTGGTTTGCATTCTCAACAAATTGTTTGCCTGCCTCATCAAACTTGTTCTGTTTATAAAGTGCGTCACCCACATTAAATACGGCATCGGGAGAAAGCTTATTTTCATCAGCAGCTTTCCTGTAGGAGATCTCTGAATCTACAAACTTACTTTTCCCGTACTCCTTATTGCCTTTCCGGATATATTTCTTATACGCCTGGCCGTTCAGAGAAACAGAAACAAGCATAAATATACAAAGTAAAAGACTTTTGAATACAGACCTGTTCTTCATTATTTGATTAACTACCGACATATCACGTAATGCGCTCGATTAAACTTTAAATTTAAATAACCTTATGTTCGCCAGTCTCCTGTTTTTTCTTTCCATGATGATAAAATCGCCCAGAAGCATCAATAATGTTATAGCTGCAAATATCTGGAACTGATCATTATACTCAGTGAACATGGTACTTTCAAGATCTTGTTTTTTCATTTTTTTAATTGCGCTGAATATCTCATCCAGTCCTATGTTTGAATTGTTTGCCCTTACATAATTACCATTTGTACTCAGGGCAATTTTCTTCAGGATATCTTCATCAAGCTTCGTTATAACTGTATTGCCATCAGCATCTTTCAGATAGTCGCGCTTACCATTATTCATTATAGGTATCGGAACTCCCTCTGTTGATCCTATCCCAACGGTATGTATTACGATTCCCGCTTTTGCTGCTTCTTCAGCTTCTTTGACGGGGTCATCTTCATGATTTTCTCCATCTGTAATTATTATCATAGCTTTACTTTTGCCCTCACCCGGACTGAAAGATCGCATTCCAAGGCTTATTGCAGCTCCAATAGCTGTTCCCTGTTTTGGCACCATATTAGGACTTATCGTTGAGAGGAACATTTTTGCAGAGACATAATCTGTGGTGATCGGGATCTGGACATAGGCATCACCTGCGAATATAATCAACCCAATTTTATCATTATCAAGGTCATCAACCAGCCGGGAAATAGCCTGTTTTGCCCTTGTGAGCCTGTCAGGCTGAATATCTTCGGCAAGCATGGAGTTACTGACATCCAATGCAATTATTACCTCAACCCCCTGTTTTTTTACATCCTCGATCTTCGATCCAAACTGTGGCCTGGAAAGCATTATTATTCCTGCAGTAAGAGCGGTTAATTGCAGTAAGAATTTTACGGGTGGACGAACTCTCGACATTTCAGGAACAAGCCTGCTGACGAGGTTTCCATCACCCAGGCGTTTAAGCGCATTCCTTTTCCTTATTAAATTAATAATATATAAAGCCACAATTACCGGAAGCAGCAGCAACAGGTACAAATAAACCGGATTTGCAAATCTGAACAATTGCATTTTATCTCCTTGTTTAAGTAAGATTTTTATATATTGTGTTCCTGGCTATTATCTCAATGGCCAGCAGACAAAACGCTATTAAAGCAAGTACCAGATATTCTTCTTCCTTCCTGCTGAACTGTCTGACATCAATTTTGGATTTCTCAAGTTTATCAATTTCTTGATAGACCTGAGTAAGCTTATCATTACCAGTTGCCCTGAAATATTTACCGCCAGTTGTCTGTGCAATCTCCTTCAGAATATCCTCATCAATCTCTACAGGCATATCCTCATATTGTATACCAAAAGCTGTCTGAACAGGATATGGAGCAGTTCCCTGTGTGCCAACACCTATTGTATAAACCCTTATTCCAAAGGTTTTTGCAATTCCTGCTGCGGTAATAGGTGCAATTTCACCCCTGTTGTTTACACCATCAGTGAGGAGGATTATCACTTTACTTTTTACCCTGGAATCCTTTAGTCTGTTGACAGCGGTTGCGAGACCCATCCCGATTGCAGTTCCATCCTCAATCATTCCGCTCTGGATCTCGTGAAGCAGATTGATCAATACGGCGTGATCGGTTGTTATAGGGCATTGTGTAAATGCTTCCCCGCTGAAAACTACAAGCCCGATCCTGTCATAGGGACGCCCGGAAATAAACTCGGTAGCAATGTTTTTTGCGGCCTCCAGCCTGTCGGGTTTAAAATCACGTGCGAGCATGCTTCCGGATATATCCTGAGCAAGCACGATATCAATACCTTCAGTTGATACATCCTGATACTTGTCAGTCTTCTGCGGCCGGGCGAGAACAAGAATCAGAAAAGTTATGGCAATAGTCCGGAGGGCAAAGAGAATGTGCCTGAGGTAGTGCCTGAATGTTTTACCTGATCCGGTAAAAGCCTGTAGGCCAGGCATCCTAAGTGAAGCCGTTACCTTTTGCTGCTTCAGTACATAAAATACTATCATTCCCGGTACTAAAATCAGCATGTACAGAAAAAATGGCTCAGCAAATTTTATCCCGTTCATACAACTTCCTCCTGTATACTAATTTTTTCTTCAGCTGAATTTTCTGCCATTTCAATCTCCCTGGTCGCAACGACAAAATTCCAGGAGTTTTGAAAATGTGATTCATTTTCTGCAGGTACAGGAACATATTTTGCGAATTTTACCAGATCTGCTCCTGTAAGTACAGCTTTGAGCACGTCATACGAACTATTTTTTTTGAAACCGGTTTTAACTAATGCCTCAAGTGTCTCAGCAGTAGTTAGTTCAAGTGAGAATACCCTGAATCTGTTTTCCAGATACTGACGTAGTATATCAGTAAGCACAGTATAATACCTTTTAATCTCTCCTTTCTGCCAGAGTTCTTCATTTTTAAGTTTTTCCAGCTCCCTGAATGCAATAACATGAGCGGACTCCGGTGGTATGTAGGGTGTTTCGATGGATCCGGATTTTTTAAATCTGCGTAAAAACCTGATTGCTACCCAGCCCAGAATTCCAGCCAGTGCTGCTATAAGAAGCCATGGCAGGACTTCTCTGAATGTTACAGGTGCTTTGTAGGGTTCTATTATATCGAATATTTTTGCAGTAGTGTCTGCCGGTGCAATTTTAACCCTCATCACTTCAAGCGGAGTATAATCAGAATAATATCTCTTGAGCCCACCCTGATTTTTAGCTTCCGCAAAAACCGGTGGTACCTGGTATCTTCCGGAATCAAATGAAGTAACAAGATATTTTTGCACTACCTTGATTCTACCGTCCTTAATAGCTGAGCTGTCCACTTTCGGACCTGAAAGGATTTCTATGTTTTTGCACAAAGTATCTCTAAGGACGGGAAGTGCAAGCCTTAAGTTCGCAGGCTTATCAACAGTGATTGTATATTTAATCTGATCACCGATATATATTTTAGTGGAATCAAAGGAGGTGGTTATTTTAACATCCTGACCAGATATGGAAGAAACTATTGTGACAGACAGTAATATTAAAAACAAATACTTCTTCATTGGTACTATCTTTTCTCAAACAACATTATCAGTGGCTTCACATAATCTCCATCCGTCCTTATCTCAGCAGAATCCACTCCACATCTTTTGAAGGTATTTTTAATCATTTCCATATGGCTTATCCAATGTTTTTCATAAGATTGCCTTGTGAAACCTGATGATGAATCAACCCATTTCTCTTCTCCCGTTTCAGCATCAGAAACTTTTATCAGACCTACATCAGGCAAAATCTGTTCCATCGGATCATATACTTTCAACGCAACTATATCGTGTTTATTTGATGCTATTCTCAGCGCTTCCTCAAATTCAGGAACTATAAAATCCGAAATAATAAATGCCGTACACTTTTTCTTTATTGCATTTGTAAGGAATCGCAATGGTTCATCCAGGTTTGTTTTTTTACTCTGCGATGTAAAATCGAGCAGTTCCCTGATTATCCTGAGAATATGCTTGCTCCCTTTCAGCGGAGGTATAAATTTTTCGACTTTATCGGAAAAAAATATTACACCTATCTTATCGTTATTAAATATTGCCGAAAAAGAAAGAACAGCAGCAATTTCAGTCATTACATCTCTTTTAAAGCTCATCCTGGTGCCGAAGTTACCCGATGCGCTTACATCAATAAGAAGCATAACGGTTAGCTCTCTTTCCTCTTCAAATATTTTAATATAAGGATGGTTAAAGCGGGCAGTAACATTCCAGTCTATGCTACGTATATCGTCCCCATACTGGTATTCCCTCACCTCACTGAAGGCTATTCCCCGTCCTTTGAAAGCGCTGTGATATTCGCCTGCAAAAATGTGCCTGCTCAACCCCCTGGTCTTTATTTCAATTCGCCGGACTTTTTTTAATAATTCAGTTGCTTCCACTTTACAACAAATTATTTTTTATGTTCAATCGATATAACGCACGACCATTTTCCCTCCATGATTTCAATAAGGTATTCTTTCCCATCACGCCTGTCTATCCACCTGTTCTCTCCGTTTTTTACATATTGAGAATTCAATTCCTTTATTTTCTGTGATTTCATGCTGACATCACAGATTATTCTTACGCTTCTGCAGACAGAATCAGGACTGAGAAAAAACAACATAGTCTGATTATCCGAATTATCGGAATATTTCAGATAACTGAACTTGCTGTTTACTACATTATTGTAATTCATTTCGCGGTGATTCTCCTTCATGTACTTCTGAATTTCTTTTGGATTATACCCAATGAGATTCTGACTGTGTGCGTAAATACTGGTTAAAATCAGTGCTGCAGATAAAGTGATGATTTTCATGCTGTATCTGCTAAGGTACTTCGACAACATTGAGGATTTCGGAGATTATATGATCCTGATTGACATTCTCAGCTTCGGCTTCATAAGTCAGCCCAATCCTGTGACGCATCACATCGTGGCAAATTGTCCTAATGTCCTCAGGAATAACATATCCCCTTCTTTTAATAAATGCGAAAGCCTTAGCTGCAAGAGCGAGATTAATGGAAGCCCTGGGAGAAGCTCCATATGAAATCATATTCTTGAATGCAGGGAGGCCATATTTTTCCGGGCTACGGCTTGCAAAGACTATGTTAAGGATATAATTTTCGATCTTCTCATCCATATATACTTCTCTGACAACATTACGGGCTCTTATTATATCAGCTGTTTTCAGAACAGTATTTGCCTTTGGAAAGTCTTTTGCAAGGTTTTCCCTGACAATAAGCTTCTCTTCGTCCATAGCCGGGTAATCAATCAAAACCTTCATCATGAACCTGTCGATCTGCGCTTCGGGCAGAGGATATGTTCCTTCCTGTTCAATCGGGTTTTGTGTAGCAAGTACCAGGAATGGTTCATCAAGCTTAAATGTAGTTTCGCCGATGGTGATCTGCCTTTCCTGCATTGCTTCGAGCAAGGCGCTCTGAACTTTAGCAGGGGATCTGTTGATCTCATCAGCCAGAATAAAGTTTGCAAATACGGGTCCTTTTTTAACTATAAACTCTTCCTTCTTCTGACTGTAAATCATTGTACCGATAAGGTCAGCTGGAAGAAGATCAGGTGTGAACTGGATCCTGCTAAACTTCGCATCGATAATAGATGCCAGTGATCTGATCGCAAGTGTTTTTGCCAGACCCGGAACTCCTTCCAGCAAAATATGGCCATTTGCCAGAAGGCCTATCATGAGGCTATCGGTCAGATGCTTTTGCCCAATAATAATTTTGTTCATCTCCATCCTGACGATATCGACGAAGGAACTTTCCTTTTCTATTTTTTCATTTAAAATCCTGATGTCAGCAGTTTGCTCCATATTTTTAAATTTTTAAGTAGCAAATATAATAATTTGAGTATCATTAACCATACCTGGATCTTCATTGAAATTTCTTACTCAATTCTACTCTGAAATACTCCCATTATTCCTTCTGAAAATTCGTATACAAAAGAAATCCAATAATTTATAACTTCTTGTTAAGGAGTGTTAAATATTAGTTAAAGGTTGATTTAACCCGGATCAATATTTTTTGTAGAGGCGCTCAATTTGGATGTCTCTACTTTTATCGTGAGTTAGGAGTAAGTAGAGATTGAAAGTGGGTTCCACTCAAATTCCGATCTTACAGAGCTTCGGATTAAAAGTATAATAGCGAGAAGAAAAAATGAGATATTGAACTGCTGTGGCAGGATAAAATGAAGTAACAGGAAACCTGCCGAGATAAAGAAAACAGTCCTGAACCAGATTGTGCCCGTTTTATTCAGGATAAGAGTGATCAGACAGACTATAATAAAGGGATTTAGCCAGATTATGTTGAGGTTCCATTTCATCTGCACATGGTCGGTAAAAAAATTGAAGAAGATCATCAGGACAGAAAGAATGGAAAATACTGAATAGATGACTATATCGATTATCCTTATAATATTGAGGCTCTTTGTCATAGCGGCCAGGATCAGAATCATTATAATCACCAGGGTAAAGATAAACGGAGGAGATGTAATGAAATTTGGCTTTATTTTTGGCGCTTCAAAATCAAGAAGAATCTCCGGATTCCGGAGCAGAGGAATCATTTTGTCACCCCTGTGGACAAGTGCTTCTGACAATTCATCTTTCATATCTATCGGCAGAAACATTCTGTCTCTGAATGCCGCCCGTTTATCAGAAGTTGATCCCATTATAAGATCAACCCCGAATTTTAACCAGGGGTACGGAGCCTGATATTTTCCAACCATATCTCTGAAGGTAGGCAATTTACCTGTTTCAGCAGGAGGATATTTAAGCTTTTCACCAATTGATTTTTCAAACAGGTCCCTTATCCGTGTAGAGCAATCATCATAGAAAAAGTCATAACGGTATTTTATATTTTCAGGTTTCAGGTTTTCATTTATCAGTTCGAGTAGTTTCCGTTTCTCTACTGCATCAATATTCATCTGCTGAGAATAGACATATCTTTTCTCAAAAAAATATGACTGGAGAAACCCTTTTAATGATTCGGTAGCAAGCATATAATCTAACCTTCCTTTTGCAAATTTCCAGGTAAAATTCGGAGTGCTGTAATCAAATACACCCCAGTTATAGACAATGTCTGAATGTTGTTCTGAGAGGGCTATTCTTATTGCACTGTGTCCATATATTGAATAAGTCTCCGTACCGGGTCCACAGGTCAATAAATATACAATAGTATCATTTGATTGCTGAGACAGAACTCCGGGGAAAGATACAAATGAGATAATAAAACAAATAAGAAAGATCCTTTTCATTTCAGATCATTATGGTTAATAGAATTTTTTCACTTATCACAAAGAATCACAAAGGCAACTTTTTACTTTGTTTCACCTTTCTGTAAACATAAGTGATTTTGAGCAGAAAAAAAAGGTGCCAATGGAATCAAAATTCTACCGGCAAATTTAATAATTCCGCTGTTTGCAGCCCATAAGCTTTTTTGTTAGCTTTATGCGCTTTCCGGGTTTGAATAATTGACATACGGAATAGTGCCTGAAATGCTTTAAAATATTATAATAATATGAAAAAAATTGCAGTTTTACTATTTGGTCTGTTATCATTTTCGTTATGTAAAAGCCAGAATAGCAGTCCATTTCCTCTCACGGACCTTCATGTTCACTGTAAAGGAGGTTTTACAATTGAAGATGCGGTTAAAAAATCCAAAGCTGAAAATATAAAGTATGGACTCGTCACTAACGTTGGTATCGGGTTCCCTGTTCATAGTGACAGTCAAATAGATTCAGTTATAAATTCATTTAAGAATTATCCCCAGTTCTTAATTGGAATGCAGGCTGAAGGCAGGGAATGGCTGAATAATTTTTCAAAAGAGTCAATTAATAAATTCGACTATGTATTCACTGATGCAATGACATTTTCTGATGCAAAAGGAAGAAGAAACAGGATATGGATCAAGGAGGAAACATGGATCGATAATGAAGAAGAATTTATGAATTATCTAGTTAATACCATAGTTAAAATTTTGAGTACGGAGCCGATTAATATGTACGTAAATCCTACATATTTACCTGAACAGATGGCAGGCAGGTATGACTCATTCTGGACAAATGAAAGGATGGATAAGGTGATTAAAGCAGCAAAGGATCACAACATTGCTATTGAGATTAACAACCGATTCAGGATACCTTCAGCCAGATTTATTGCCAGGGCAAAAAATGCAGGTGTAAAGTTCACGGTGGGAACAAACAACGCGGATGCAAATTTCAGCGGTGCAGCGTACGCAATTGAAATGATAAATAAATGTCATTTAACACCGGCAGATTTTTACCAACCTGTCAATAAAAGGCATAATGGGAAACTTTGATTTAGCTCAGATCCTGATATTCCTTCCAGGGATAATCCTGGGCCTGACAGTTCATGAATATTGTCACGCCGTAGTTGCTCTCATGTGTGGGGACTCCACAGCAAAAGACCAGGGAAGGACCACTCTGAATCCATTAAAGCACATTGATCCACTTGGTTTTATAATGCTGATCTTTGCTGGTTTCGGCTGGGCAAAACCAGTTCAGTTTAATGAAAAGAATCTCAGAAATCCCAGGTATGATATAATAAAAATAGCTCTGGCCGGTCCTTTGTCGAATGCCGTAATTGCAATGATTCTCTCGGTGATATTTGTCCTGTTCTCAACTGCGCTCTCAGGTCAGATAGTATCTGAAGTTTTTCGTTCTGCTATTTTCATAAACTGGGCACTTTTTGTTTTTAATCTTATACCATTGCCTCCTCTCGACGGTTCTCACCTTTTGTTGTCTCAGTTCAGAAAATATCCTAATCTGTATAACGGACTGTATAAATATGGGTCCTTTATTTTATTCGGATTAGTCATAATAAGCTTAGTAACTAAAATAAATGTTTTCCCGATCCTGCCGGTTATAAGATTCTTCGGGAATGGTTTTCTATCGCTTTTAGGGTATAGATAAAGGCGCAACGGAGTAAAGGCGCAACAGCACAACGGCGTAAAGACACAACGGCACAAAGGCGCAACGGCGTAATGAAATAATGGCGTAAAGACCTGATAGTACTTCTCTTGCGGAATATAAGCACGTTATGAAACTGATATCTATAATTCTTTTCGCGATGATGTGGGGAAAATGACGCTTATGGAGATTATCCTTTGCCGATTGGTTATGGACAGACTATATCTCAACCATACATAGTTGCCTATATGACTGAGGCTGCCCAGCCCGATAAAAAGAAGAAAGTACTGGAGATTGGAACAGGTTCGGGATATCAGGCAGCTGTTCTTGCTGAGATTGCAGATACAGTTTATACAATTGAAATTGTGAATGAATTAGCCGCTGAATCATCTGCCAGACTTCAAAAGTTAGGATATAATAATATTGTGGTAAAGGCTGCCGATGGATACTTTGGATGGACCGAACATGCGCCATTTGACATTATAATAGTCACTGCTGCTGCCGAAGAAATCCCGGAGCCCCTGATTGACCAGCTTGCGGAAAACGGGCGGTTGGTAATTCCGGTAGGGAAATCTTTTGATTTGCAGGATCTGATCTTGCTGGTTAAAAAGAATGGGAAGCTTGAAAAGAAACGACTCGCTCCTGTAAGATTTGTTCCATTCAGGAGATCGAAAAACTGACGGAATTTCATGCTCTAAAGTAAACGGGAATTTGACTAAAAAAAGATTTTTCAGACCTCAAATAATAAAATTCCGATTATAAAAGGTTAATAATTATGCTTTTACAGTTAAATTTTATCAACTAAATCCTTCCGTTTGTCAAAATTGTGACTTTCCTGGTAAATATTTAATTGAATTTGACGAATGACCATATTCCTGTCGTCAGTTGTATTTATCTGTGTATACTCTCCCTCTTTTTATTGATAATGTGCCCTGAAAACTCTCTCAAATTCATGCTAATTGGGCATTCCCGTCTTGACAGGGTTAAAAATATGAAGTACTTTTCATTTGTAAATTATATTGTAAAATCATGAAAGTGCATTTTTTGATATCGTCGGAAGAAAGCGGAACGGTAATACTAAGAAGCAGAAAGATCGCTAAAGCATTACGCCGGTGGCTGCACGAACATGGACATCCTTTCAAATACGTCTTTTTTATGAAACCATAAAATTATCAAAACTGAATTACAGCAAATAAACAAGTCAGCAAATATAGATCTACATTAAGTTAACCAAAACAAATAACCTTGAATATCGCAAATATTGAACTAACAGGCAAAAACATAGTAATAGTTGAGGATGACCTTCCATCCAGCAGATACTATGAAGCATTACTTATAAATTCGGGTGCAGAAGTTAAAATCTTTCGTACAGGTAAAGAATTTGTTGATTATTTAAGCGGGGAGAAGATAATCATCGATATCGTTTTTATGGATTTTCTTGTGCCATTGATAAACGGAATTGACTGTATAAGGATATTCAGGAGAGAAAGGAAAAGCACACCGGTTATAATGATCACTGCATATTCTTCTGAGCAGACAAGAACGGAAGCCTTTTCTGTAGGGTGCAATGAGTATCTGCTAAAACCCATTTATCCCGAAAAGATATTTGCCATTCTTGAAAAATATCTTAAGCCAAATATTTCTGTTCCCTTTCGTAACTGAAATTTTAATTACCTCACATCATACTTCACGAATAACAAAAATGATATAAAAAACAAGATCCCAGTATAAGCAAGCAGAAGTGCTATATATTTTCCACTCTGGGATATTCTTGAAGTAAAGGGAATAAGTTTTTCAGTATAAACAGGCACTTCCGAAATGGATACTGATTTCCAGGTAGTAGAATAACTTTCAAAAGGATTGTACCAGTGCGGACTTTTAGGATCTTTGGCATCAAACGCTTTAAACCATTCCAGAAACTGACTCTGATAATTTTGAAGATCGTTCCAGTTCTTCTTCAGCCTGAGATATCCGCCTCCAAGATTTACTTCATTCAGGTTATCGAACTGAGCAATGGGTGAAAGAAGCGTAATACTTCTGGTTTCCTCAAATTGATGAAACATATCGTTTATGTAACTCAGATTAAACTTTTTTTCATTCTCCATAAGTTTCATTTGTAAATCTGCACGTAGTTTATGTCTGTCGTAAAAGGGATCGCCACTTGACGACCAGCTTCCCGGAGGTGCATTATTACACAGGTCCTCATATCCCTGCGCTATTTTTGCTTCCACCTCGTTCCTGTGTTCAATGGGGAATAACCTATTTGCCCAGTATACAGAAGTATTTGGAATAATAATTGCAAAAAACAGCCAGAAACATAATGAGACCAAAAGACTTACACTGGAATTTCGGGAAATAACAGACGACAGCAAACCGAATACTGTTACCAGGGCAATAAGCAAAAACGTAATTATGACGAAGCCTCCGGTTTCAATAAGAAAATCGGTGTTTATCAAGATCTTTCCTGAAATACTCATTATCAGGATGCTGATGAGAATGCCAAGAACAGTTGTTACTGTTATCACAGATAAAATGGATGCGTATTTTGCCCATAAGATTTTACCCCTCGATACCGGATTTGAAAGAGCAAGGGACAATGTATGGTCTTCCTTTTCGCCAGAAATTGTATCGAAAGCAAATAATAAGGCCAGAAAGCTCATGCAAACAGAGACAATAAACGACCAGCTGAGGTTTTGCACCGGTTTAAGTAAAGGATTCACATTATCATGTCTTACTTCCAGATTGAATACATTATATGCGCTGTAAACAAACTGGTTCGGGAACATTTTTTCCTTGCAATCTGAAATAATGGAATTAGACCGAGGCTCCAAAACATAGTTTTTACGTCGGGTTGCAAGTTGTGATGCATTTTTTGACTGCTCCTCAAGGTTTCTCAGTTGTTCTTTATGATATACAAAATAGTTGGCTTTTTCTTCGGAATACAACCGGATAAAAGCAATTGTGCCAATAATAAATACCAGCAAGACTATTATAAGCGACACCTGGAACCTGAAACTGTAGAGTAATTGTTGTATTTCTTTGATGAAGAGGGTACTGAACATAGCTTAATAAATTTATGGTTAGCGCAACTGGTAACGATTAAAGACAAGAATACTACCTGAAAACAAAATAATTGAGATTAAAATAAGAGCAGCTATTCCGGTGAATGAATCTTTTAGCGATGTATCAATCGCGGCAGGCGCATCTATAAATGGTGGTAAGTCCTTTAAGTCGAGAGTATTAAAATGGTCAGGGACATTATTGTTACCTTTTATATAATCGGCAGTACTAACAAATGTCGAAGGGTCCTGCGGAGTGAAGTAAATATACTTTTCAAACAATCTTCTTTCCTTCAGGAATGCAACAATAGTTTCGCGGTACTGCCGTGTTCTGTCCATATACCGTATAAAATCCTTTTCGCTGCTTCGGCACAGGCAAGATGAGGCTTGTACTAATATTTCGGAAGGAGAAAGCCAGGAAAGCTTCTGCTCCATTTTTTGTTGCCGTATCAGACCATCGAGGTATTTTTTCTGGACCGGCCACTTGCGGTCAGCATAGGAAAGCCGAACGGGTTCTTTCCATGTATTTAGCTGCCTGTGAAATTCCATTGTTTCAGAGGGGCTCCCATATGTTTCGAAATAGCCATCTTCTCCGCCGGAGGCATTCCACCAGTTTGTGCCTTTCATATTTAATCTATTCTGGATTGCACCCCACTGTTCACCTTCCAGTTTGGCATATTCATTATCCAGGTTGTCAAGTGAATTCCTTACATTGTCGTATAAATCAGTTTTGACAATGCTCCTGGATAAATAAGAACCTGAAACAGGCCATAGGAAGACAAACCAGATCCAACATAACATACTCAGTACAATAGCTGTGGATGAGCGTTTTACAAATGCTGAGATAATTGTTCCCATCAAAACAAAGACAAGTATATAAAGTATAGAAAGGGTAAACAGGATAGCTACTCTAATCCAGTCGGAACCCTGCAATTTTATATCAGGCGACAAGACAATAAACAAAGCCGAAAGCAGAAAACAAAAAATCAGTATAGGTAAAAGACTTAATAACACTCCTGTTATTTTTCCGATTAAAAATGGAATTCTTCCGTTGTAGTTTGAAAATATAAGCCGCAAAGTACCCTCTTCATGCTCTCGTGTAATCAGGTCATATGAAAATACCAGGGCTAATAGCGATAAGACCAAAGATAAAACCGTTATAAAATCGAGAGAGAAAAAAGCGTTCAACAGAGGATTATCACGCGTTGATGCATGTCCGGTCGGAAAGAGAGGATATTCCTGCAGGTAGATCTTTACTTTATTTCCGACATTTTGATTTATCCCTTTGTAAAGAATCCCAAGAGGCTCCGGATATTTTATAAGTTCAGGCTTCAAGCCGGAATACACCCTGATTGCCTTTAATTCTTTTTCAGATTTCTCTTTATCAATTGCGTAAATACGAAGCTGGCTTTTATATTCATCAATACTTACCCTAATGGTAAAAGGTACCAGTATAAGACAGAGGAGTACACCAATAATAAACCGTGCTGAAAAAATATTCAGCAGAAAATCCTTTTTAGCAATGTGCCAGATCATGTTTATAGTTTTAAGTTAATTACCTGTATTGGTATTCGGTATTCGGTACTGGGTAATTCGGTTACTGATTACCGAACACCGATTACCGATTACCTTTTTCATCTTATTTAACCATTCTTTTGATGCAATCCGGAGGATCATTGTATATTTTTATGATTTCTCAATTACCATTTCCTGCATGTAATTCATATAAATCTTTTCCAGGTCGTCTTCAAGAAATTCTTCCTTGGTGCGTACCATCACGAGTCGGCCCTCTTTCATAATCCCTACCCGATCAGCAATGTTCTTGGCACGGAATATATCGTGCGTGCACATAAAAATAGATTTGCCCTGCCGTTTCAGGTTCACGAGTATCTGCAGCAGCTCAGCTGCAGCTTTGGGATCGAGACCTGCAGTAGGTTCATCTAACAGGATGTTGGGGGCATCCTTAATTATTGCAATTGTTAACCCTACTTTCTGACGCATCCCTTTCGAAAAGGTTTTGACCTTTTTCTCGAATGCTTCTTCCTGCAGCCCGACTTCACGCATATGCATGTAATAATCTTCTTTTGTGAGGTTTGGTTTTCCTCCCAGCTTGGCGAAAAAGTCGAGGTTCTGCCGGGCAGTAAAGTTCCCGTACAGCATAACATTCTCACTCACATAAGAGACATATTTCTTCGATTCCAGCGGCTCTCTGGTCACGTCGATACCGTTTATCAGAGCCTTGCCTCCGGTTGGCTCAATAAAGTTAAGGAACAGGTTAATGGTTGTAGTTTTCCCGGCTCCGTTAGCTCCCAGCAGGAAGAAAATCTCTCCTTCCTTTATTTCCAGGTTCAGCGCATCAAGCGCCAGTTCCTGATCCTCATAACGTTTTGTTAAATCGATTGCCTGTAACATAATATTAGTTTAATGTTTAAAGTTTAAAGTCTGATATTCAAAGTTGCCTTATACACTTACTGGCTTTCTTACTTATCTCACATCATATTTAATAAATTGAAATACACTAACAGTAAAAAAAAGTATGGCATAAAAACAAATAAATAGAAGATCAATCAAATTGGTGCCTAAAGAGGATATCAGCAAGGGGTACGTGTATGTGCTAAGTGTAGGCACCGCGATACTACTCCAGTCTATCTGTCCATATACTCCTTTGGAAATTTGAGGTCCAATATGATACTCTTTATAAAACTTACGAAGTTTACTGTATAATTCAGATTCAGTAGAAATGGAAAATCGTCTGGCATTATTCTCGACATTTGATAATTCATTTAACCCTGTATTGGTCAGATCAGTTACTAAGTAGGTATAGCAGCTGATAGGGCTTATTCTAGAAATGTTTTTTGAAATATTTTGCTGAACAAGCTGTTGATTATGGTAATCCTTCTCTATCACACTGATTGCATTGTTTTCAATTTCCTCATATTTTGTTTTTATAGCTCCGATCTTCCCGTCATAATCTGCAAGTGCAGCTTGTACTCTTGGATCATCCCCATTACCGAAGAAATTTAATGTTTCCACATTAATACCCCTGTCACTCATAATACTTGTCATAAGCTCTGAACTGGTCTTATCCAGTTCAGATCTTATCTCATCGCGTTTCATAGATTTTTGCTTATTAACTACTTCTTCCGATTTAATAGGGTGTACAACCTGAGCTATCATGGGACTGACTTTAGGGATAATAATTGCTATGAGCACCCATAACAATAGTGATGCAGTAATAGAAGCACCTGAGTTCCTTGTTTTAATTGAAAGTAAGATCCCTATATTGAACAGGATAAAAAGCAAAATCAGACTGATCATTATAACTACAAAAAAAGGTATCAGGTAGCTTTTAGATAAAATTGTTACTGAGGTGGTTAAGGAAACCAGAACTAATCCGGCAATGACTCCCGTTAAGAATGAAATCAGGAATACTACATAGCTTCCAATAATTTTTGCAAGGATGATTTTCCACCTTGGTACAGCATTTGCCACAATAAGCCTGAGCGTGCCGTTTTCTTTTTCGCCTGAGATACTATTAAAAGTGACCATAAATGCCAGCAACGACAGGATGATGGTGACAATAAAGTAGAAATCGATTTTTCCAAAAAGCAAAGACACCGGATTGTTTATTCCATAGTCATTATCAGACCTCCAGACTCCGTGATAATCAGTTGTTATTTTATTAGGAAGGGAACCGGATAACCCGCTTGAAAAAATACTAAGCGGAGACGGTGGGATATACCCTTCAGCTATAAATTCCATTCCCTTTGTATCCTTGTTGCGTTCCTCGTACATCTGTTTTGCATCTTTATAGGCAGCCTTATTTTGCTCATACTCCTTTGATGATACATAAAGGCCAAGAGGAATCAGGATTAAACAAATCAGCAGGACAAATAACCAACGCGAGTTAGTTACTATTTCCTGTATCTCTTTAATTATCAAGTGCTTGAGCATATACTTTCTATTTACATATTTATCTCTTGCTTAGCCTTATACCAAACACCACAATCCCCATTAGCACCCCGACTAAAAGCAGGATCAGCAAGATTGTGCCAAATATCGGGGTCCTCGCTTCCACCTGGATCCGAACTGTTTTGTCTTCAGTCTCAACTGTCCGGTTGTTGGCACTGGCCTGAGTTTTGATTTTCACTTCCTGGGCGCCGACATTCACATCATCGGGAGGAAGGATACTGAGTATTACTTCGTGTTCTTTCCCGGGAGCCAGCGTGGCGATCACATCAGGAACAATAATTGTTTTCCAGTTAAGCGGGTTTTCAGTTGTGATCTTAATATTATCGAGCACCCTGGTTCCGTCATTAATCACAGTGATCTTCATTGAAAGACTGTCGCCGGTTTTAATCTCATGATAAAGTGATGGAGCTCTGACCGTAATTCGTCCCACGCCCTTCGGGATAAGCTCCAGCTTGATTTTTCCCGCCTGAATCTGATCAATTTCTTTCTGAGTCATATTGCGTCTGTCGCCCAGCTTTTCATATTCTGCGTTGTTCAGAACAAGTACATAGAAGTCGAGTGCATTGTCAATCTTTATTTCATTGTCTTCGCGATCGGGCAAATAAGCTTTCAGGGCAAGCTTACGGATATTCACACCCTGATTGAATTTAAGCTGTGAAAGACGGGCATTATTATCTGCATCAAAAAAATCATACGAAACCTGTCGTGGCAGATTAACAACCATAAATCTGTAAACATCATCAGATGAAGAGAAACGTTCGAGACTAAGATCATATGATGCCGATGTTCCCAGATCAGTTTCCTGTGCAAACTGCGATGAATTGACGGCTACCATATTGGCGGATGCATCTTTTTCAAGATAAATATTTTTTAAATCCTTTTTCCCGTTGTAGTTCAACACCACCTGCACGCTTTCAGCATCGCGCAAGAGATTGAAATCAGCCGTGGCAGTAGCTCCATTATCAATATAGGGTATTCGGATTTCATAGGGAGATCCTATGATTGTATTGTCAGCTATATTGTTTATAGATACAAAGACATTATATACCTTGGCAGTCCGCATTTCCGGTGTGAAAACATCAAAATGCTGTTCGAACTGTTTCAGGTAATCCTGGTTTCCTTCTGTGGAACTGCGCAGAGTCAGCTTAACTCGTTTTTCCGTCTTATTATTCTGGTATTTCACAGCCTTCTCGATGATAATATATGACTGTTGTGAAATCAGTTTCAGTATGAGCTTCTGGTAATCTACCTCTTTCGACAAGGACTCATTTTTAGAATTATTGAACTCAGCCAGGGATATGGCTTTCTGATCATACAGTTCCTTATCATTGTCGTATTTCTGTTTGGCAATTTCATATGCAGCACGAGCCTTTTTCAGGTCAAGGGCAATACCCGCCTGGTCTTCCTGTGTGTGTGCGGAAACAAAGAGGAAAAATAACCATAAGATTAAGAGCGTTCTTTTCATAATATATTTATTAAACGAGGGGTAATCGGTATTCGGTTTTCGGTAATCGGTATTCGGCAATCAGTTAGTTTCATTTTGACCCTTTTTACAGAATAATGAGGATTTGTCCATCATGGAGTTTAGCATTTTCCCGACGGATTCACATTTGGATAAAAGATCGTCCATTTTTTGCTTCGAGATATACTCATTTTCAAAAGCAACTTCTATCCAATGCTGGTATTCCATTATCTAATTGATCTAAGTTTCCCAAATCTACCGAATACCGATTACCGATTACCGATTACCTTTCACTTCGCTTTTCACCACATAACTCACATTATTCTCAAAATCCCACATTGTCTTCCGCTTCAAATTGTTTACTGAAAGCTGGTATCCTATAAATGCGTCAAGGTAATCTAACTGAATAGTTGCGAGTCTCTCCTGTTCAATTGTAAGATCCTGGTTTGAGATATCGCCATTTTCAAAACGCATCTGGCTGATTCTGTAGGTTTGCCTGGCCAGGTCGAGGTTTTTCTGATGAATTATCATTTGTTCTGAAGATTCGTTAACTGACCGGATTATTTCCCGGACTTCCCTTCGTATCGTTACTTCAAGATTTTCCTTGGCAAGTACTTTCGACTGGAGATTGAACTTTGCCTGTTTCACTTTCGACGAGCCTCTTCCCCAGTCATAAATAGGCACTGATAGAGTCAGAGCAACACCCCTGTTAGGCGGACGGTTTCGTACATTGTCAATTGACGATCTGAATAATTGTGAAGTTGTTCCGGCGCCAAGCGTACTGATACCTGTTAAATCGTAATATGCTGAAATATTTCCCTGGAATTCACGTACCCGTTTGGCTCTGTCAACTTCAATTTTCATCAGGTTTATATCCATCTCCGTTTCCTTAATTTCAAGCCTGTTCTTCAATGCTTCAGAAGTAGCTTTTTGTTCATCGATCAGTACAGGCTTATATTCAAGGTTAGTTATAATGCCTATTTTACGGTCGAGGTCCAGGCCTATCAATTGCTTAAACTGGTCCTCATCGTTTTGCATCTGGTTAGTTGCTTTAATATATGCAGCTTTATTCTGAGCAACTGAAACCTCCGCACTCATCACATCACCTTGTGCCATTCGTCCGCCCTCCGATTTTAACTTGGCAATACGGAAGGATTCTTCGGAGTTTCTGAGTTTCTCCAGGGCAATCTCAACCTGCTTTTTACTGCGGTATAAAGCATAAAATTCCTGGGTAACATCATATACAATGTCCATTTGTGCGCGGGTATATAAATGTTCTGACTTCTGATAGTTATACTCTGCCTCCCGTAAATTCTCGCGCAACTTGTTTTTAGTAAATATCGGCTGGGTAAAGAACAGCGATAACTCGCTGTTAAATATGTCAGTTTTTAATGTACTGTTATCACTTGCGATAAGTGTGGTAAAATTCCGGCGAAATGGATTTGCAGACAGGGAAAGATTCCCGCCTGTTGGTAAAACGTAAGTAAAACTTAAGTTGCCACCTATCTGGAGTGATCCATTAGAATTGTATACCGGCAATCCGTTAGCCTGATCTATTTCAGTTACCGATTCAGCCCATATCGGAGTATTTAAATTCAGATCGAGCCGCGGTTTGAACATTGCTTTATAATAGCTAAAGTAATATTGCATAGCTTGCTTATCTGTCTCAAATGAATGTGCCGAATAACTTTTGCCCAATGCAATTTCAATAGCTCCGGGGCAGGACAGGTAGAGTGTATCCTGGCAAAACATTTTCTCAGATATAAGGACCACTGCAAGTGTCAGAATAAGAGAACTTTTCCGGAGTAGATTCCTTAATAGCATAAAACCTTTTTTAATTGGGTTATCAATACTTATGCCAAAGAAGGTATTCTACACATATACAGTGCATTATAACAATATCTCTAATGTTCTTACCATGAATTAATGGGTAATCTGCATAAATTATGTGTAACAGATTACCCATGGCCGTTTTATTTAATTTGTGAAAGAAGTTTTATTTGGTTACATTTGATTATCACTGATAAATCCGATATGCTTTTCAGACAAAATAAAAGTGGCTTCACCCTGGATTTTAACAGGTTTCTGTCTGAAATGAATGAGTCGTTTTCTATAATTACTGACCTGGAACAGCTTAAGGACAATTTTTCATCCAGGTTAAAGGAATTGCTGAAAACCGCCCATATCTATATATTGATGCTAAATCCTGATTTGAACAGGTATATAACTGTAGAAAACATTACTACGCATTCCAATAGCGACGAATTATATTTCTACACTTCTGATAAATTAATCTTTTGGCTTTCCGTAAATAAAACTTTCCTTAATCTAAGTCAGAATCCACAGGTAGTTTCATTTTTTACTAAACGGGAACAGGAACTGCTGGTACAGAAATGTTTGTCGCTAATCTATCCGCTTATTGTTATGAATCAGGTTCGTGGCATAGTCTGTATTGGCTGCAAAGAAAACAATGTTCCTTTTGACGATAGTGAGCTGAAATATTTAAAAATTTTTCTCGATCAGGCGGGTTTTGCTTTTGAGAATGCACTGCTTTACCAGGAACAGAAAGAGCGAACAAAGAGAATGTACAGGGCCGACCGTTTAGCTACTCTTGGAGAGCTATCTGCAGGCGCTGCGCATGAAATCCGGAATCCTTTGACATCTATTCGCAGTTCTATTCAGTTTTTGAAAAGAAAGCTGAATGATCCGGGTGATATAGAGATGGCTAATGATCTGATCTCAGAGGTCGACCGTATAAATGAGATCATCGAAGGAATGTTATCCTTTGCCAAACCCCAGCCTTTGAAGAAGGAGAACACCCTCTTAAAAACTATTCTGTTGCAAACAATTCAATTAGTATCAAACACTGCGCGAAAAAAGGAAATTGAAATATCCCTCAATTATCAGGCTGAAAGGGAAGATATCTTTGGAGATCCCGGTCAACTGAAACAATTATTTCTGAATATAATAATGAATTCGATTCAAGCGATTGAAACATTACCCGGCAAGGTTGAAATTAATGTTGTTTTCTCTAAGGGCGAAAATAAATATACACCGATGTATTTGATTGAGATTACGGATAATGGGGAAGGAATATCAAATGAGAACATTGATAAGATTTTTGATCCTTTTTATACCACTAAAAACGAAGGTACCGGCCTGGGATTATCTATTTCCTATGGTATTATAAGTCAGCATGGCGGAGATATTGAATTCTTCAGCAAACCAGGTTCAGGAACAAAAGTGAAGATCAGAATTCCATTGAACTGATAAATAACATGAAGTTAATAAGACACTTAACCTTAGTATTTCATGAAGAATCCAAAGGTATTAATTGTTGATGACGAGGAAAAAATAAGAAAGGTGCTCACCCGGCTGCTCGAAGACGAAGATTATTCTGTTAAATCAGTTGAAAACGGTCAAAAAGCCATTGCAGTATCAGCTTCGTATAAGCCTGATATAATTTTAATGGATCAAAATATGCCAGGACTTAATGGGATTGACGCACTGGTAACCATCAAGGAAAAGTATCCCTCCATAACCGTCATTATCATTACTGCTCATGGTGAAGTCTCACTTGCCGTAGATTCTATAAAGAAAGGCGCTTATGATTATCTCGAAAAACCTTTCGACAACGATAAACTCCTTTTATTAATAAAACGTGCAACAGACCATCAACGGCTTACTGTTGAAATATCCGATCTGAAACGTAAGCTTACAGAACAAAATTCATTCGATTCTATTATTAGTTCGAATGATAAAATGAAAAAGGTAATTGAACAGGCCAAATGTGTTGCCAATACTGATACAACCGTGCTCATTCAGGGGGAAAGCGGAGTGGGAAAAGAAGTAATTGCCAATGCCATACATCAATCAAGCCAGCGAAATAAGGGACCCTTCGTCGCAGTAAACTGTGGCGCTATTCCATTAAGTCTTATTGAGAGTGAATTGTTTGGTCACGAAAAAGGATCATTTACAGATGCGAAAGAAACAAAGATCGGAAAATTTGAACAGGCTAAAGGCGGGACATTGTTTCTCGATGAACTTGGAGAATTGCCGCTCGATGCACAGGTTAAATTATTACGTGTTCTGGAAGATAAAAAAATAACAAGGATTGGAGGCATAAAGCCAGTCTCCGTTGATGTAAGGATTCTCTCGGCAACAAACAAGAACCTGGAAGAAAGGGTTCAGAAAGGCAGTTTCCGACTCGATCTTTATTACCGCCTGAATATCTTTCCTATTCAAATACCGCCTTTGCGTGAAAGGAAAGAAGATATCCCCCTTTTTATTGAGTATTTCATAAACAAGTATAATTCTGAATTAGGTCTGCATATAAAAAATATGTCTAAACAGGCCGTTGACCAGTTCCAGAATTATAGCTGGCCGGGGAATATCAGGGATCTGCAGAATGCCATACAGAGCGCCATGATTCTGTGCAGGGAAGGAACGATTACCAGCGAATTTTTGCCCATGAGAATTAAAGGTTATCCGATAATTGACGGCACTAAGCTTGAATTTGATTCCGGTCTGGATGAAAACCTGAAATCCCTTAATTCTAAACTTGAAAAAGAACTGATCATTGAAGCATTAAGTAAGTGCAATTATAACCGCACTGAAACTGCCAACCTTTTAAAAATAAGCAGAAAAACATTGTTTAATAAAATGAGACATTACAATTTGTAATGGTTCAGACAATATTAAGACGGCCATAAAAAAAGAGATCAGAATATTCATCTAATCTCTTGATTATCAGGAGTGATTCCGGTGCGACTCGAACGCACGACCCACAGCTTAGAAGGCTGTTGCTCTATCCAACTGAGCTACGGAACCGTTTTTCAGGCTGCAAAAATACATTTTTTTTCAATTTTTACAACCTGAAAATCTAAAAGACATCAGCAAACGCAGTTAATGGAATCAGATCAGATTGCCTTCATATAGTTCACTAGTCCCTTTTTATCAATTATCTGTTTTAGCTTTTCAGGCAGGGGTTCAAAATGAAACGTAGTTGATCCGATAATGATTTTCCCATTGTCAAAATCAATATTTACCTGATCACCAGGCTTATAAGCTTCCACTGCTTCCCTGTGCACTATCAATAACAAACCCTGATTAATGGAAGAACGATAAAATATCCTGTTTACCGATTTTACTATTATCGCTTTTATTCCAATATGAGAAAGTCCGACAGAAGGGTGCTCACGCGAACTCCCGCAGCCAAAATTTTCCCCGGCAATAATAATATCATCCTCTTTTACATTTTTGCTGAACCCCGGGTCAAAATCTGCAAAGAGAAGAGGTGCAATAGCATCAGTATCCGTGCTTAATATATTATATGTATGTTTACCTGAGAACATCTGATCAGTATTCAGGTTATCGACATCAGAATAATTCCATACCGTACCGATCCTCCTGTTTTCCCCGGGTTTTATTACAGATGTTTTACTTTGAACGTTTTTACCCGGGAACTTTTCTTTACCCGGTTTCTTTCTGGGATCAGTTATTACTCCTGTAAGTGATGAATGAGCCACAGTTGCAGGTGAAGCAAGATAGATCTGTGCTTCTGTGTTTCCCATTCTTCCAAGGAAATTTCGATTGGCTGTAGAGATTACTACATGTCCGTTTGCAGGGATACCTTGTCCCGTACCCAGGCACGGCCCGCATGAAGGGGTAAGTACATTGGCGCCTGATTCAATAAAGATCTTTATCAAGCCCTCCTGAATTGACTGATGGAATATCTTTCTTGATGCGGGTATGACATGAAGCTGAAATCCATCCTTAACACTTTTGCCTTTTAAGATGCCTGCAGCAATTCTCAGATCTTCTATCCTTCCGTTTGTACAGGTTCCGATCAGTCCCTCGTGAACGACTGTACCCGCCACATCAGCCAGGGATTTAATGTTATCGACATTATGCGGAGCTGCAACGACAGGGAATACATCATTCAGATCAATATTAATTTGCCTTGCATATTTTGCTCCTTTATCGGCCCAGATACCTTTAGTTTCTTCTCCAAAAAAACTATCCAGCATCTCATCGGCAGGAAATACGGCATTTTTTGCACCCATCTCTGAAGCCAGGTTTGCAATAGTCATCCTGTCGGAAATAGTGAGGGATTTAACTCCCTCTCCATGATACTCGATCGACATATAGTTTGCACCATCGGACCCTATAATTCCGATGATCCATAATGCGAGATCCTTGGCGTAAACATTTTGCTTCAATTTGCCTTTCAGTGAAATCCTAAAGGATTCCGGGACCCTGAACCATGTTTCACCTCTCTTCCATATGCCTGCTGATTCAGTCCTGTCAATGCCTGCAGCCATAGCATTAAAAGCTCCGGCTGTGGATGTATGACTGTCACTCCCGACAATCAGCATTCCGGGTCTTGCATGATATGACATTATCTGGTGGCAGATCCCTTTGCCTGCATCATAGAACTTTTTTATCCCATATTTTGCTGCTATATCCCTGATTTCCTGGTACTGTGTTGCCATTTTTGCATCAGCTGGCGGTGCATTATGATCGAGTACTACCACCATTTGCTCAGGATCAGCAAGAGTACTCCCTCCCATTTTCTGAAACGTCTTATAAATACTCGATGTATTGTCATGAGTAAGAATAATATCAGGACGGGCGAAAACTATAGCACCTGCAGGGGCTTTGAAGATCTTTTCGGCAAATGTCTGAGGATTCATGATCATACTGTTAAATGGTAATTTCCAAAATACCTAAAGGCACAAAGGTACAACGGTATAACGGCTTAACGGCAAAAATATTTAAGTATTATTTACCGAGCAAGCCACCCCTCCGGTAAACCTCAAGCTGAACTTCCGAAAAAGGTTCTGCCAGGATAGATTTTTTATTTCTCAGGTTCTCAATGCGGCCTGTCCTGAAATCGACTCTGACGGAGTCACCATTTATTAAATCGAGTCTGTTCACTTCTTTGCATATCATAACAGGGAAAGCCGCATTTATAGCGTTTCTCTCGTAGATGGCACCAAATGATTCCGCAATTATTGCCTGAACACCGAGAGCGGCAAAACAATCTACCGCTTGTTGCCGTGAGCTTCCGCAGCCAAAATTTTTTCCTGAAACAATTATATCCCCGGGTCTCACCTTTTTTGAAAAGTCTTCGAATCCTTTCAGATTGTCAAACGTATACTGACCCATCTCGCTGATACTTGTAATTGCCAGATATCTGTTGTGATAAATCATATCTGTATCGATATTATCCTTTGGAATGAGCCAGATCCGTCCTTCAATAGAAGTGACATTCTCGGACTGTTTGTTTTGAGGATGCTTCCTTATCAGCTTGTCTGCAGCTTTTTCCGGTTTTGTGAATAAGCAGGGTATCTCAGGTATATTATCCGGTGTCGTTAAACATCCTGCAACAGCCGATGCAGCAACAACTTCAGGGGATGCCAGATATACACTTCCCTTGCCTTGTTTGCCCGGAAAATTTCTGTTCCCTGTGCTCACTGTGACTTCCCCCGTACCATTCTGTCCTACCTGACCTGCTGCGCAACCAGCGCAGCCTGCATTTGAAACCAGTGCACCGGCCTTTTTAAAGATATCGATCAGCCCCTCGTCAAGACAAGCCCTCCATATCTCATCAGTGGCAGGAACGATCTTCAGCACTACTCCAGGTGCCACCTTCCTGTTCCTGAGGATTTCTGCCGCCTTCTTCATGTCATTCATTCGTCCGTTAGTACAGCTTCCAATGAATGCCGAATCGATCTTTATTCCTGACACTTCTGAAACATTTACGGTATCATGGGGTTCTCCGGGACGTGAGACCATCGGCTTGAATCCGGCTACATCAATTGTAAAGGTTTTTTCATAAAGTGCGTCGTGATCTGCAAACAAAGGTTCAAACTGCCTTCCTCCCCTCTTTGAACAATAATCAATTATATCTTTAGTTGGCGGGAAAAGGATAATTATGGCACCCATCTCGGTTGCCATGGAGGATATTGTCATACGGTCATCCAGGTCGAGGTTGTCCACACAAGGGCCATATAGCTCGATTGAATATCCAAGAAGTGAGTTTGCACCGAAAATATTAAGCATATTCAGTACAATATCTTTTGCAGTTACATTTTCAGGAAGGGGTCCTTCAAAAATAATTTTTACCGATGCCGGTATTTTAAACCATACTTTACCGTTATGCCAGGCTGAAGCAATATCCATATCACCCATTCCCTGTCCGAAAGCACCGATTGCTCCCAGAATATTGGCATGAGAATCGGTAGATACTGTTGTGGAACCCGGATAAGCCAATCCCTTATCGATAAGGATATGGGTTCCTATTCCTGCATCGATATCGTATACTTTAATGTCATTCTCCCGTGCGAAAAGCCTGCATAGCTGCTGATTTACTGCATATTTCTGATCCGATCCTGTGGGATTACAATCAAATGTGAAAAATGTTTTATCGGGATCCTTTACATCTAAACCGAAATCGTTCAGGTGTCTTACAACGTTTGCGCCTCCAAAATCGCGTGCAACCCGCGCATCAATTTCAATATCCAGAATTTCTCCCGGGTGAACTGTTTTATTTTTTGAATGTGCAGCCAGTATTTTTTCCAGCAAAGTCATTGCCATTTTTAGAAATTTAGGTTATGTGAACTGATTACAGCAATTTCTGCAGCACTATTTGAATTGTGCCCTGAAATCACGCGGCGATATACCTTCTGTTTTCCGGAACTGCTTGTTGAAATTGGATATGCTTGCAAAGCCGCATTCCATTGCTATATCATGAACAGGATACTCTGTTTCCCTCAGCAAATAACAAGCTTTGTTTGTCCTGACACGATTAAGATATTCAATAAAGCCTGCCCCGCAATGCTTCTTAAAATATCTGCTGAAAGCAAAAGGACTCATCTTTGCAATTTTAGCAATTTTCTCAAGTGGTATAGGCCTGAAGTAATTCTCTCTTATATATGTATAAACATCAGACATTCTTTTATTGCCTCTTTCGTCATAAGCAAGTTTGTAATTTTCCGAACAAAGGTAAGCTCTTTTGTCAGAGGAACACAAAATTTTAATGATATTGAAAAAGTCTATCATTTTATCAATACCCTTGTTATTGATCATCTGTACAAGGAATTTTTCAGCATTCCTGGAATCTTCAACAGAAAAGACTATCCCTCTGTCGGCTTGCATAAGCAATTCTTTTAAAGAATGCAGTTCATGTTGCGATAGTAACGCCTCACCAATTGAATCAAGCTTAAAATTTACAATTATGCCATGATTTTCAGGAAGAGTATTGTTTTGCCTGTAGTAATTCCAGCAATGCGGTATATTGCCACCAATCAGCACCATGTCATATTGATCAAACAATTCTACACTATCACCCACAATCCTTGTCCCGTTGCTCTTAATATTCAACACGAGTTCATATTCCGGATGAAAGTGCCATAATCCGTCCGTATCATTAATATAGGCAGCCCGGAAACCACCGCCATCATCATATAATATTTTTTCGAGTTCGGCAACCATGGTAAAAACCACCAGTTTTGATCAGATACTATAAAATTAAACAATATTTTGGCAATAAGGAACTTCTGCGTCTGATAAATATTTTTGCAGATTAATTTGATTTAATCATTTTTTTGTATAAATTTGTTTTCAAGCTCATACTATTGGTATTAAGAGGAGTTGAGCAAGGGTAGGGAGTGAAAATCAACAGGATTGTATTGCAGACATTGACTTTCACATCAGGAGCCTGAGGTATAGCGCCAGCTAACTATGGTTCCATCCTTTTATCAGACAGTAGACACGGGAATTATCTCATTAATAAAGCCCGCTCCTGATTTTCGCAACCTCCCTTCCTCCTCTTATTTTTTTTGCCGTTTTATAAGATTCCACAGAGTAAATCCAAAAATCCTTTCAATTTCACTTTCCCTCAGACTCAATATCTGTAGCTTGTGATTTATGAATTCGAATGTTCTTCATTCTTAGTTTGTTAATACATCATTTGTTTAAATTAAGAATACTGAACAAACGAACATCGGATTACGAATTAGACTATCTTTGCTTTCTTTCAGCAAATGGGGTAACTGAATATTTTTATAAATATCCCGTATTATATAGAACTATGAAGACCTATATCAGACGGAGGGAAAAAAACAATCAACTTGTCGTAATGTATGGAGGCTGGGGAACGGACGAAAATGTCTTCACTCCACTATGCAATGATGAGTTTGATTTTATTCTTTTTTATAATTATTCAGCAGATGAAGCCCTTGTTCTTCCTGAGATGAAGACATATGAGAAAATCACTCTGATAGGCTGGTCACTGGGTGTCTGGGCTGCCGAATATCTGTCACCGAGGACCGGAATTAAACCTGACCTTACAATTGCTGTAAATGGGACTCCCGTTCCCGCTGATGATATGTTTGGAATTCCGCTGAACATTTTTGAGGGAACATTGAACAACATTACCGAAGAAAACATTGATAAATTCTATTTCCGGATGTTCGGCGATAAAAAATCATATCAGACAAACATCAGCAGGGTTCCTCACCGGACTCTCAAATCTCTCCATGACGAGCTGAGATGGCTGTATAATCGTATAATGGAACAAAAAGAGCCGGGCTTCAGATGGGACTATGCTGTTACAAGTGAAATTGACCGTGTTTTTCCTTCAAAGAATCTTGAAGGCTATTGGGAAAAAGAGAAAGAGACAAAGAATATCGTTCTGAAACTCCCTCACTATCTTTTCAGTGAATGGGACTCCCTCACCGATTTTATAAGCTTTGTTGAAAACTACCACTCCAAATAAACAAAGTAGAGGATGTCTCAAAAGTTGCTTTTTTATCCCTAAGCCTCCAGAGGTGGATGTGAAACTATCTCAACCCCTCAACCCCCCATATGGGGGACTATATAAATCCAGAATTAAGAACACAGAACAAATGAATAACGAATTATGAAATATGTGCTACTTCTTCATCCTGATTTCAAATGATCGTGATTCTGATTTCGTTAAGTCCCCCAATTGGGGGATTTAGGGGGTTGATAAAGTCACATCTGGGGGATTTAGGGGTAAATATTTGAGAGAGAACTTTTTCAACATCCTCTACATCTAAAATCCTGTGTCCTAAAATCAGTTAAAGGTCCTTTATCAAAATGTTGGCATCGGACTTTTTTAATGAGTCTGTCGAATTTTTCAAGAATTGAAACTATTTTCTCATAGTCCTTATTTCTTATAACCATTATCTGTTCGATACCTTGCTTGTCGAGTTGTGAATATATATAACTAATAGTCAATCTGTTTACGTCTGTAGCTGGTTGATATAAACGTTCTTTCTCCTCATTTTCATGAATAATTGAGACCAGATTTGCATTGCTCAGATCCTGAAGTATATCACGTACGAGCCTTACAGGGATTTTAAGGTTTACCGCTAAATATTCTGCGCTTATAGGTTTTTCTCCCAGAATAAAATTACGGATTATCATGTGCATAATCATTAGTATAAGAGCACGCTTCTGATAGTTGCTGATATTCAAAGCCTCAGACTCCATTTCATATCGTGAGATATTCTGATTCGCAAAGGAAATTTCTGCTCCTAAAAGTACAACACTCCAGCTACTCTGTAGCCAGATTATAAATAAAGGAAGCAGAGAAAAACTGCCATAAATCTTATTTAATTTTAATATCCCGAACTGCAGGTCGACATACAGCCAAAAAACAACCTGAAAAATTGTTCCGGCAATTATTCCGGAAATTAACGCAGGTACAAATTTGACCTTTGCATTTGGCATAACTATGAATAATATTGTCATAGTAATCCAACTAAGAAAATAAGGAGCAAATTTTATAAGGAAACTAATCACCGGTTTAAATATGTTAAGGATTGGAGCTGTAGCCATATAGCCGGGTAGTTCCGTACTGATGAAAAGTGTTATGCTGCTCGAAAGGAAAATAAAAATCGGCGCAATAAGCATTATTGTAAGATAATCAGTAAACTTTCTGTACCAGGGTCTGGAAGATCTGATCTGCCAGATATGATTGAATGAACTTTCAATGTGATTAAGCAATGACATAACTGACCAGAAGAGTATTATTATTCCAATACCTGCTATGATACCTCCTTTTGCTTCATCGATTGCCTGCATTACCTGAGGTAATAACTTGTCCAGTATTTCATGATATGACTGAAACTTAGTGATTATAGATTGTTCCAAAACCTGTTCAAATCCGAATCCTTTTGCTATAGCAAATGCTATTGCAGCAATTGGAATGACAGAGAGAAGAGAATAAAATGTCAATGCTGAGGCCCTTAACTGTACTTTATCATTTGAAAAGCCTTTTGCTGCCAGGATTAATATTCTCAATTGCTTGAATATGAATGTCTTGCCTCTTGACAACTCTAAAAGCGGAGTATGCCAGATTACGTCATTCAGTCTCTTTATCTGATTGAGCACCCACGTAACAGGATTTTCCATGATGTTATATTTGCATTAATATCAGTAAGTTATTTGAATAAAATACTCACAGGTTCAAATATACGAAATACCTGTTGGTGTAAAATCTGATAGAGTCAAAATAATTGTTATTTTCACTTTTAAATAAGTTGGCAAAATGAAGGTTGAGATACTTGAATTTGTTAAAGGAGCCCGAAATGCAAAAGGTGTTGCAGTAATTATTGATGTATTCAGGGCATTCTCAGTCGCCTGCTATGCCGTCGATGCCGGAGCTGCACGGATCATAGCCACAGCTGAGGTTTCTAAGGCATTTCAGCTGAAGAACAGGTACAGTAACTCCGTTCTTGTTGGTGAAAGAGATGAAAAAAAAATTGATGGCTTTGATTTTGGCAACAGTCCTACAGAAATTATTAAAGCCGACCTGTCAGGTAAAACTGTAATACATACGACAACAGCCGGTACGCAGGGACTGATAAATGCCACTAAGTCTGATACGGTTCTGACAGGCAGTTTTGTAAATGCCGGAGCGATAGTGAAATATATAAAATCTATTGATCCCCGGGAAGTATCACTTGTGGCAATGGGATACAGAGCAAACGTTTCTGCTGAGGAGGACCTGATTTGTGCTGAAATGATTGCTGCAAACCTTAAAAATGAAAGCTTTATTCCGGGAAATAGAATACCTGATCTTCAGAATAGTTCAGGATCACGATTTTTCGACCCTGTTAACATCGAATTCTCACCTCCTACCGATTTTTTTCTCTGTACAATGGTAAACAAGTTCGGTTTTGTCTTAAAAGCTACCAGAAGATTTGATGATAATGTGGATCTAATGAGAATTGATGTGGAATAAGGTCATAATCAACGAAAAATTTACGTGCATTTATGGACTCAATCAGTACGAAGAGGCGTTGTCAAAATTTACAGTATGGTTCTTCGCATTGCAAAATGCGTTCTTCGGTTTAAAAAGAACCTAAAAAACGGGAATGACTTTTTTTCGGTTGTGTATCTCCCGGTAAGTACAAAACATGCTCATTTTATAGAAACCAAACAATAAAAGAGAAATATTGCTCGAATCGAGCCTGATCTCCATCCTTTCACGGTATCTGATGAATATGGCAGCAAGTATCCGCGTTGATCCGAAATACTTAAGTTTATTATAATATCTGAGAATAGTGACTGTTTCTGAGAACGATCTTTTATCAGTCACTTTATCATAAAGCTTACTAAGATTCTCAATTCCAAGTTTGGTCTTGATAAGAAATTCCCTGTTAGATTCGAGTCCTTCGTGCATCAGACCATTATCAATATGAAGTACATTGATTCCGGCTTTTTTTAACTGGTAGCCCAGAAGCGTATCTTCATGACCATACTGTTTCAATTCTTCGTTAAAACGGATCTTTGAGAAGACTGATTTTTCAATCATAACATTAAATGTTGAAAAACCTGCATGCGGGTGCTTATTTCTTTCAGCCGCACTTTTCTGCTCCCTCCACTTCCCATATTTCCACCTGAGCAATTTGTCGGGATCACCGGGCGGGCTATCGTGATACAAAGTTCCTCCGCATATTACCCGTGACGTTTTCATATATGGCAGCCACTTCAGGATATATGCTTCAGCCGTTCCCGGCAGCATAACATCAGCATCAATAAAAATCAGGAAATCGCCTCGTGCCTCAAGAGCCAGCTTGTTTCTGATCGCAGCCCGTCCAATATTTTTCTCAGATGAAATTACTTTTACATTTTCAGTTTCAAGAGAACGGTATTTTTCGTGATATTCAGCCGAAGAACCATCATCACCAATGACAATTTCAAAAAACTCAGGGACCTTTCCCATAGCATCTTTCATGCTATGAACAAGTGCAATAATATCATAATCGAATACCGGAATCAGCAATGAAATCTTCATGTCGGTTGATGGTTATGATTTCAAAAGTACAACATATTTTCTTAATAATTCTCTTACAAACTTTGGCAAAGAAATTGCATTGTATAATTTTGCACTGGTTTTTAAAAATCATGAAGATAAATGAGAAAGGTAATTTTATATATTTTACTTTCGTTAACTACGACACTTTTATCAGGTCAGTTAAAGAGTGGGTATGAGATTGGAATATCCATACCTGACCTTGCTGACTCCACTGTTTACCTGGCATACCATCTGGGCGACAAACAGTATATACAGGATACAATCAAACTCAACAAATCAGGTCATGGAGTTGTTGCAGGCAGGGAGGCCCTTCCGCAGGGTATTTATATGATCGTCTTACCGGGCCGCAAATATTTTGAACTTTTAATGTCCTCAGATCAGCAATTTTCAGTGAGTTGTACTTTCAGTGATTATTTCAATACCCTTAAATTTACCGGGTCGGACGAAAATTCTGCTTTTGTCGATTACCAGAAAAACTGGGTTTCCATGCAGCAACGTGCTATGGCAATATCTAAAAGGATTCAAAATAACAGGCAAAACAACGATTCTTTGAAAATTCTTGGTTCACTTCAAAAGCTTCAGGAAGACAGGATGAAATTATATCTGAAAAGTGTCATCAAGGCAAATGAAGGGAAATTTCTGGCAACATTGGTAAAGGCAATGCTGCCGGTAGATATCCCTGATTTTTCTGTAGTCGGATTCGCAAATCCCGACTCGGTAAAATGGATCAGGAATTATACTTATAACAAGGATCACTTCTTTGATAACATTGACCTTACTGATGAGAGGCTTCTGCGCACACCTATTTTATACACAAGGCTCAATGCCTTTTTCACCAGTGTTCTAATTCAGATACCTGATACCATAAACAAGGAAATCGACAGACTTCTTAAAAAATGCAGCTCAAACCATAAAGTATTTCAGTTTGTCTCAGTTTTTCTGTTTAACCATTTCAGAGAGAGTGAGATCATGGGTCAGGATGCAGTGATGGTCAAGCTTGCAGATGACATTTATCTCTCCGGTAAAGCAGACTGGGTAAGTAAGGAGTTTAAAGATGATCTCCGGAAACAGATAGATCTTATAAGACCAAATCTTATCGGTAAAAAAGCCGAAAACATCGTGATGGATTCATTCAATGGAATTTTCGTCTCTCTATATGATGTTGAAAAAGATTTTACTATTCTCTACTTCTGGGAGCCCGATTGCGGGCACTGCAAGGAGGCTACTCCCAAACTAAAAGCCTTCTACGATAAACCAAAGGATTACAGCCTCGAAGTATTTGCTGTCTGTACAACGTCAGACAAGTCAAAATGGACTAAGTATATAGAGGATAATAAACTCACATGGATCAATGGATGGGACCCGAAGAGAGGTTCACATTATGATTATTATTATAATGTTCAATCTACGCCTACCGTATACATTTTGGATAAAAACAAGAAAATAATTGCCAAGAAGCTGGCTGTTGAAGAGATTGGTCCGTTCATTGATAATTACAGAAAGTTTTTTAAGTAGCCCTTCATACCTTTCTGTTCAGGTACGAAATCAATTCATATATGGAGCTGAACTCCTCATTATCGTTTCTTGTCAGGAGCTGCCAACCGGCTTTGCTGTCTGATGGGATTATAATGTAAGGAAACGATTTTTCTTTTGAAAGAGTAAATCCTGCCCTGTTGATTGCCTTTTCTGTCCAATGCCTCGTGTTGCCCTCTCCTTCTATATATATACTGTCCAGCGGATCGCTTCTGAATGAAAAAGTTCCGTCCTGAGAATTGAACAGCACGGTTGATGAATTAAAAAGATGGTCAAAAGATCCGGCAATCATCAAATCTTCAGGCGCACCTTCGATTAGCCCGTTATCGAGTATAAGCCATATTTTATCTGCCTGACTAATTGCTGTCTGAAGATCATGAGTCGAGAAGATCACCGTTTTACCATTATTGCCTGATAGCTTACGCAGAAGGTGGAAAATATCATATTTGGCGGCTACATCGAGGAACGCCGTGGGCTCATCCATTATCATGGTACCGGTATCCTGGGCTAAGATCCTGGCAATCATTGTCTTTTGGCGTTCGCCGTCGGACAGCTCAGAAACAAACTTATCCCTTAAGCTTTGTATTGAGGTCATTTCAAGTGCATTTGCTATAGCCTCCTGGTCTTTCAGCTCAATTTTTCCTAACCAGTTAGTATGAGGGAACCTGCCGAGAGCAACCAGATCATAGACTCGCATATTACTGACTTTAACGATCTCTGTGGAAATATACCCAACTTTCTGAGCCAGTTCAATTCTGGAGAAATCCTTAATATTATCACCCTCATAATATATCGCCCCTCCGAGAGGTTGCTGTAATCCTGTGAGTGTTCTCAGTAGTGTGCTCTTTCCTATTCCGTTGCGTCCGATGACTGCGATCATCTCCCCACTGAATGCCCGTGCTGAAAGGGGTGGAAGGAGAATATTTTTATTTTTCCCCGAAACGTACCCAATCTCAAGTGAATCGATTGATAATATTTCCTTTCTGGTTATTTTCATCAGAACTGTCCTGAATATTTCCGGTTGCGCAAGATTACCCATATGACCACAGGAATTCCAATAAGTGAGGTGACGGCATTTACGGGCAGAACACTCTCCGATCCGGGTAGCTGAGATATAATATCACTAAGCAACATAACTGCCCCACCCATCAGAATTGTGCCCGGAATTAAAACTTTGTGATCGGAAGTTTTAAATATTATCCTTACAATATGAGGTACTGCTATCCCTATAAAACCAATGGGTCCGCAAAATGCAGTGACGCTTCCCGCAAGGATGCTGGTACATATAAATACGATCCCCCTGGCAAATCTGACATTGAGCCCGATACTTCCCGCATAGTTTTCCCCCAGCAACAGTGCATTTAATATTTTAGATGAGAATATGCTCATAATAACTCCTGCTGAGACACTGATAAGAAGAACATTAAGCTGATTTTCCGAAAGATTTCCCAGGCTTCCCATGGTCCATATCACGTAGGCTTTCAGCATAGTTTCGTTGCTGAAGTATTGCATAATTGTAACAATAGCAGAAATCCCGCTCGAGAGCATAATCCCAAGGATAAGGATGGTCATAATATCTTTTACCCTTGATGATATTATCATTATTAAAAGCATTACTGCGCCAGCTCCCGCCCAGGAGGCTGTAACAAGGATCCAGTTTCCTAAGCCGTTAAGACTGTCAGGACTGATACTGGCAGAAAAGCCCAGGATAACAAAAGCTACCCCAAGGCTTGCTCCCGAACTGATTCCAAGTACATAAGGTCCCGCCATAGGGTTCCTGAAAACAGTCTGCATCTGCAGCCCGCTCAGTGATAAGGCAACTCCTACCGTCAGAGCTGTTATTGCCTTAGGTAACCTGAATTTCAGGATAATAGTCTCAAAATTGCTGTTCGTATGGGTGAAAATAGCTTTAAGTACTTCGGATGGTCTTATGCTTACTGAACCTAAGAATATATCAAGAACCAGAAGAATGATAACCAGCAGAAACAAACCCGGGAAAATGAGCCTGATATTTTTTTGTGATGTAACCCCGGCAGTTAAATCTTTTTGTACTCTCAAGTGATCTGTTTTAATAAATTTTCCTGTAATAGGTCAGTTCATGATCACTGAACAATTCAGGATGAAAAATAGTAGCTAAATCTTTTAGGAGGAGATGAGGGTAGAGACTTCCGCTTTCCCAAAAATCATTTCCTCCTTTGAATGTTATGCGTTTATTATTATTAAACAGGCTGTCATTTTTGAAACAGGGGAGATCACTGAGCCGTTGATCTACATAGGAGATCTCATTCCTTGAATTGACGCTCCCGATATTCAGCCAGACATCTGCTTTCATTGCACGTAAATAGACATTTTCAAGTCCATATGGCATTGATACAGATGATTCAGTGTCCTTCCAGAGATAATCTCCTCCAGCATCCTCAATAAGTTTACTTATGAATGAATTACCTGGTGAAATATACCAGGTGTCTTTAAAAGGCAATCCAAGCATAACCTTTGGCCTGGTTATTATGCTGTTGTTCACAAACGATTTTAGTTTATCATATTCTGCAACTTCAGAGTTAAAAATGCTGTCGGCTGAATTTTCCCTGCAAAACAGAGCCCCAAATAATTTGATCCATTCAGCTCTGCCAAGCGGATCAGTTTCAAGGTAATCAGCATTAATGATAACCTTAGTACCCAGCTCTTTTAATTTCCCAACATAACCTGCTGATTCACTTCCTATTCCATATATCATTATCAGATCAGGTTTGATTTTGAGGATCAGCTCTTTATTGAGATTCGCCTCATAACCGACATCCATTATTAAGCCTTTATCAACTCTTGAATTCAGAGCAGGTGAATAGATGAAATCTGTACCTGAAACACCCGCAATAGTATTCTCCTCATGCAGGGCAGATATCATAGCAAGATGGGTAGTCGACATACAGACTATTTTTTTCAGTGGAACAAAAATAATATTTGAAGAATCTGTGCCTTCCGGTAATTCTTCCCCTCTTTTCAGAAGATAATAGACCTGGCTCACATTTATTGCTCCCTGCCATGGATTAATTATTTTTATTTCGGTCCATCCTGGTTTTTTTTCAAGCGAGAATCGTTGTGCACTCACAATTTCATTTCCAGCTCCCGGTTGTGTACCGGAAATCTTTCTTTCACTGTTCCTGCAGGCAGAAATTGTTAATAATATAATGATCAATATCGATTTCAGAACATTCAATATTTTCTGTACCAGGATGAAGTTATTTAAATCAATTAGCGGAGGTATTGATTCTCAGTTTAAAGTACAATGATCCGGGAATAATACCAACTTGCTGATTAGAGGTAACATTTCCGGTCTGATCATAGAATATCAGATAACCAGGATGAACATAATCAACTGCATCAGTAACAAGAATTTCGTTATTTAACGGATTAATTCCCAGCTGGTAAAAATTCTGTCCCGGTTGAGGCAGAATAAAGGGAGCAGCCGGCAGTTCAGTGGAGTTTATAGATAGCCGCCTGACGCCATTATCAAGATAATAAAGATTCTCACCGATCCCATCAGCCCTAAGGCATGTGGGTGAAGCCTCCTTTGTTGGAAAAGTCAATGTTTTTTCAACAAGGTTTGTGCTTGTATTAATTTGGACCAGTTCAGCATAGTTTTGTCTCATCCAGCCTCCATTACAAAGGACCCAAAGCCTTCCAAATCTGTCAAAAGCCATACTTTCCGGTTCCTTACCGACTACAATTGAGTCAACTATTTCATCGTCCGAAGTATTAATTACCATAACTTTATCTCCCCCTGACCAGTTCAAAATAAATGCTTTATTTCCGACAACAGCTATCCCTTCTGATGTTCTCCTCAGGTTAATATAACCTGCAATAGAATTGGTAGTGAGGTTTATAATTGTAATTGAGTCAGAATAAAGGCTTGAGACATACGCTTTATAATCATTCACAAAGCAAATATTACGCGGGGAATTCAGTCCGGTTATCGTTCCCCTTGATTCAAGTGTTGCCTGGTCTGCAATTTCAATTTTTCCTGAATTATTGACAATAATATAAGCTTTGTCTCCTTTTATAGCCATTGCATTTGGTACATCTCCCAATGGCCTGCCGTTGGCTTTATAGAAAATGTCATTATAGATCTTTGAAGAATCGTATGAATAAAAAGAGATCGAACCATTTCCGGCCAGGTAGTTGCCTTCGTTAACAACAAAAACACCTCCTCCAAGAGAATAATGGATTGTCGGTGGCGATGGTACTTTGCTGCATGAGGAAACTATCAGAAGGAGAAATAACAATTTTAATTAAATTTTTCATTTTAAATCTATTTAATTATTTGTACTAGAATCTTTAAGGAGTATGACCGCCCTGGAAGCGGATAGTATGCAATAGACTGATAATCAACATTAAATATATTATCGATATTAATATTTAAATCTATAAAAGAGGCTTTCACAGGCACTTTTATGCCAGTTGTAAAGTTATTTATTAAGTATCCCGGAAGATAATTTGAATTGTCTGCCATAATATATCGTACTCCTGTAAAGCTGGCAAGCCATGATGCATAGATTTTCCCATAGCCAAACCGGAACGAGGCGTTAGCCTGATTTTCAGGTATATACATTAGCTGTTCCCGACCCGAACCTGCGCTCGTTGCCCTGGTAAATGTGTAAAATGCTTTGAGAGTTGCATTCATATGATTAAGAATATATTCCAAAGATAAAGTAGATTCCGCTCCAGCCGAGAGTGCAGCAGTGATATTATCAGGAGTCCAGTAGGAGTATTCGCCCTGATGCCATAATATCATATCTTTTATATTATAACGGAAAACCGATAAATCATATTTTAAATGCAGCGGATCAGAAATTCTCTGGTCCATTTCAAAAGATGCTTCGTAAATAAAAGCATATTCATTTTTAAGGTCAGGATTGCCGCCCGGCAACCAGAACAGATCATTCATAGAGGGAATCCTGGAGTTCCTTGAAATATTTGCTTTAAGATAATATTCCCTGCCGTTTATTAATCTGAATTGCATTCCTGCTGTAAAATCAGGAAAAAGTAATGTACTCCTATCCAGGATCTCACGTAGCAGGATCGTTGTACCAAACCTTTCGGTTTTTCTTTCAACTGATACAGTAAGAGAAGCAGTATTCCTGGTTTTCCTGCTGTTATAGTTATTTGATTTAATAAGACAGGACTGTTCATCCAATGCAATATTTAATTTTGAGTTTTCTGAAAGCGGTTTTCCAAGGCTGGCTTTGAAGGTCAGAATTTCCGAAAGGTTCCTCGAGTCAATCGATGCCTGTGGATTAAGATAATTCAGGTTTGAAAGCATCCATGCACCCGTGACCGAATAATCTGTACTTCCTCTATTTGAGACATAATTCAGCATGGTCCTGACTGATTCGTCAAACTGTTTTTCACCTGAATTGGGAGCAGTCAGAAGTGATGCAGGCAGATTTCTGGCCGAATTCTCATACCATACTCTTGCAGATGTAACACTATTATGGCTTTGAATATATACCTCCTGCACAAAACCATTCTGCTGTAACTGGTTATTAGTGCGGGTCTGCCAAACAGGCTCAGTTCCTTCAACAGAGTTAAGATACCTGAAGTTATTTTCCGCGTTTTGAAAATATCCTTTTGTAATTGTCTGGAATCTATAATTACCGGTTTTTACCTTCATTAATCCCGAGTATTGGCCAAAACTTCCAGCCGAAGAATTTACAGAAATCAGGGTTTCATTTTTCCAGACAGGTTTAGTTTCCAGGTTAATTGTACCTCCTATTCCTCCGTTATTTAAAGCCATTGATGCACCGCCGAAGCAGATCTGGATATCATCGATCAGCCCAACCGGTATAAGAGCAAAATCTGACTGCCCCAGCATAGGACTATTTATATTAATACCATTCCAGTCTAACAGAGTATGATTTGCTGCTGTACCTCTGAAGGAAGGAGTTGCGGTCCCTCCCATTCCATAGCTTTTAATGAAAATGCCCGTATTTTCAGATAACATGTCAGACAGGTTCCTATTATTATAATTCACAAGCCGGGAAGAGTCGAATGTTGTTATTTTGTAACCGGAGGGATCAGGATTTAGCCTTTTTCCACTGATGACCACCTCTTTTATTTTAACTGTATCATTTTCAATTGAAAGTTGACTATAAAGAGGAAATGAAATTAAGGAAACCATGATTAACAGTGCAATTTGCAACCGATGGTCTTTAAAGATAATTAATTTCCCAGCCACTTTTCAAGATGCTTTAGGTCTGTTTCAAAATCAACCCGGTAGTCCGATATCCGCCGCTGATCAGGAATTTTAAGTGGGGAATCAATGAATGATCCGGCGCTTTTCTTCCCGAAAGCTTTGAATATTAGATTTATCTGGCAGGTCTTCTGACTTATCCCGGATTTATGAAGCCTTCCCATCCGCCGGCTGGCGGACAGTGGCAGGTAGTTCACAAAACCATCATCCCGCATAAGGCGGGATCGGGCATCACAGCAGCGGGTACTGTTGCGGATTCAAACCGCATTCCCTTTTCATTACAATGATTTTATTTCATTGTAACACCAAAACGGAACAAATATAAACGATTTTTTTTATACAGCCACAAATTGAGAATGATCAGATATCAACAGTTGTTAACAATAATGTAGGGCATGGTCGCGACAATGCCCTACATTATATATTTTAATATCTCTTCACCAATTCCTATTCTGTATCCAGTAGATAAGAATACAATATTTCCATACTTATCAGCGACAACCACCACCGGCAGATTTATCTCAGTTGACAAGTTGAATTTAAGACTGTATTTTAAGACTGTCAGCTTATCATCCCTTCCAAAGAACGTATTAAGCGGCATGCCTTTCATACTTACCTTGTCAAAGTCCGGAGCCTCTGACAAGAAAAGAAATCTTCCTCCCCACCTGTCAAATTCCGGTTTCAGATCAGGAAGATCATTAAAAATATGTTTGGTTGGCTCTTTTTCCGGATCGATCCATAAAATTACCATTCCCCTGTCAGGTGAACATGCCTGTGAAGTTTTACTGGCAGGATAAAGAGAGTTTATTGTGTTCGAGGTCAATTTTGCCCAGGATCTTTTTCCCAGAGACCTCCTTCCTGATTTTTACATCAACTGTTTTATGCTCATTTTCGCGGAGGTCAAAAAATGAAATATTGGATAATATCTTGCTGTCACTTAGCCTGTTACCAGTGACCAGCATGTAATGACCCGGAGAGAGTTGAAGTTCATCCTTAAAATCGGAAATTTTCCGGTTATAATCGTACTCCAGTGTGTTATAGCGCCCGTCATCAAATCTTGCAATGGTGAAGTGAATATAATATTCAGGCACAGGTCTGGTATCGCTTGATTGGAGTTTAATAAAACCCTTTTTCAGATCGGGCTGTTTCTGATCTGAAAAATATACATCTGTCCATTTATTATTTATGAAATACTGAGGAACATTACTACCTGGTTCAAGACGGGAAGGTATTCCAAGACTACGGCATATTGCAACAAAACAAATTGCCCTTGAAGCTTTGTCTGAAACTCTGAGAGTATTGACTCCTACGGGCGTAAGCGGAGTCTGATAATAGTTATCATCATCATCAATTCTGATACTATCATTCAGGTACCGGATTATAATTGAAGGATCATATGGCGCCGTCTGAACCAGAATGAGAAGGCAGTATAGTACGGAAGTACCTTCTCCATGGCACCAGGAGTTCGTTTGCAACCCTTGGATTAATTACGTTCTCGAGAAAGAACTTGTTTTCGAAGTCAGTATGAAAATCAACATTCATGATTTGATCTGAAAGAACTTTTTCCCGGGTATCACGAAGATCTTTATCAGGAAGGATCTCAAGCAATGATATTGCATACGGAAGAAGGGAATCTGGTGTTGCTGTGAGGAAGGAGCTGATCTCTTTATAGTTGCCCATGCTTCTTGCAACTATACTACCGACTCTGGCGGTATCAATCTTAAGTTTCAGGGCAAGAGCCTCTGCTCCGGAGGAATTCATCCAGGAATTGATATATTTCTGACGCACAATATTTTCCTGGTTAATTCTTGCTGAATTCTGATCAATAAGTACCTGAGAAGGACCCGGAAGAGGAGAACGAACAACAGGAACATTAAGATCAAGGTCAATACTCCCTTGTTCTGGCTCTTTTGGACTAATTTTCAGTAATAAAGTATCAGTCTCAGCTACTGATATCTTCTTAAAATCATATTCATCGCCTTTATGAGCCCATATCAGTAAATCCCCTAAACCTGTTTCAAACTGGCTGATTCCAAATTCATTTGTCGGAACAACTGCGAGAGGATAAAACTCAGCATAGTTATATAGCTGATACTCAACCAAGGCATCTTTTATGGGTGCATTGTTCCAATCTGTGACCTTCACAAAAATTTTCTTTGTAATGGCATACTTTCCTAGATTGTTAACATCAGTATAATCATTAAACCTGTTAATTGTATTCTCATTGCCTGTGAATTGTCCAAATGATTTTGTATGGACCAGCATCGCTCTGCGTGCAGGTTCGGTGAACCAGCCACGATCGAGGACAGGTTCAGGTTCACAGGCGCCCATATAGTGCCATTCACCGTTTGACCATATTTCAACCCAGGCATGGTTATCATCCGTATGTGCCCAGCGTGGAGTATATACCTGCCTGGCGGGAATTCCAACCGTTCGAAGGGCAGCGACCGTAAATGTCGATTCTTCACCGCATCTTCCCCGTGCTGAAAGAATTGTACTCATGGGTGCGGAAGTCCTTATATCAGCAGCCTGATAGCTGACCTTTTCATGGCACCAATGGTTTATTTCAAGGGCAGCTTCCTCTAAATCTTTTCCCTTAATCCTGTTCATGAGCTCCGTCATAATAGACAATTCTGAATGAGTCGAGGTTCTCATTATTTACCCTGATGGGAGGACATAGTGCAGAAAAATCTCTTCAGGTATCTCTTTACCCCAGGCTGATTCCTTTCGTGCGCAGTAAGGATTTATCTGCATTAGCCAGAAAAAAGTCTCCATTATAATCAGCCAGATCACTCAATGGCATGAATGCATAAAGAAATTTAAGAGCTTCTGCCTGTTCAACTGAGATTTTTTGTCTGAAAACTGTGAATAAAGCTGAATCTCTTTTTACACTGAGAAGCTTTCTCTGGCTGAAAGCTTTTTCAGTGATGGCCCGGTATTCATTGTTTGTAATCAGATGGCTGCGACTACAGGACACAAAAAGCATTATTACTAAAAACAGGGAGGAGAAAGGTCTTGCTAAAAAAAGTGTAGAGACAGGTCTCAGACCTGTCTCTACTATTTTAAAGGATATTTTCATGTCAGCAACAGTTCTAAATTGTGCCGCAGGAACTTCTTACAATAAGTTCGGGTGATATATTTACCTGCCGTTTAAATTTTCCTTTGCCAGAATTTTTCACTTCGGACCATATCATATTTGCAACCTTGGTGGAGATTCCTGAAAGCGGCTTCCGAAGACAGGTAACCGGTGAAAACATCAGATCAAATCCTGTGCCTTCTTCCATCGAAATTACGGCTATATCCTGAGGTACTCTCAGTTTCTTTTTCCTGAATAATGTCATAATCGGATAAACCAGGCTTGCATTCATTATCAGCATAACATCGGCCCGGTAAGGAGGACGAAGATACTGTTCGAATTTTGATGAATCAATGTCATCTCCGGCCAACCTTTTATCGAGTTCAATTACAACAGGTTTTTCGATTCCCGGTTTCTGTCCAATTATATCAATAATATCCTGAATGGCACCCGACTCAGAGCGGCATGATCTATGGTCAGCAACTATGATTATGTTCTTGTATCCAAGTTTATCAAGATGGTTAACAACAAGATGCGCTCCGGCAGCTGTATCTGTGCTGACAGTATTCAGACGCAAAGTTCTGGAGGGCTTTTCGAGAAGCACAAATGGATAATCAGTTGTTCTTAGAGCTCTGATTGTAGCTTCATCAGCCGCATCTCCTAGAAGTATAAGCCCGCTGTAGAATTTCTTAAATGCTCCTACAAGACGGTCGTATCTCTGATCATCCGGATCTTTAGTAACAATTGAGAATCCCACGCCGATACTTGAAAATGCTTTCTGAAGATAAGGGGTTATCTGAATAACGAACGGATCATTGATTGAGGGTACTATCATTCCCAGCACCCCGGGCTTCTCTTCAACCGGAGAATATTTCATTCTTCTCCTTAATTGATTCAAAATACCCCATCTGTCGCGCAAGCATCAAGAACTTTTTCCTGGGTATCCTTTCGTGATACCCTGCTGATCAGCTTTATTGTTAAGGACAAGTGATACTAAAGTACCTGATACCCCAAGCCGTGCAGCTAAATCTTTGTTTTTAAATTTTTTTCCCATTTCCCCATTAATTGAGAGAATTAAATTTAGTACTTTTTTTGAATCAGAGAAATAATTTAATGAATTTTAACTTTTAAAGACAATTATATCGTTCTTCAGAGGAGAAATTGTCCCAGCTGACTTAGTACTTGCTTCCTCTGCAATAGGGTATGTAACAGGATAAAGTAGAGACGCCCAAATTGGGTGTCTCTACGTACAATAGATTGAATATACTATCTTTTAGGAGGATTGATACCTCTTTGTTTTGCAGCTGCTTCAAGCCGCTGCTGCCATTTTGACTTTTTAAGCGGTTTCTTTTTATTCTGCCTCCAGTGTCGCAAGGACAGCGTCAGCATTTATAAATCTTTTTGAGATCATATTCTGTGCATAAGTAAGCATATTAGCGAGGAAATAATAATATGTAAGACCTGATGAGAAATTATTAAGGATGAGCATGAACATTACAGGCATCATATACATCATCAGCTTCATGCCCGGCTGATCGGAACCCGGTGAGGAACCGGTCATCTTCATTGTCAGTCAGTGTAGAGGCTGTCATAAGAAGTGTGAACAGGCTGACATGATTTCCATACATAGGTATCGTAAACGGAAGCTTCAGAATAGAATCATACGTTGAAAGGTCAGTGGCCCAGAGGAAATGTTCCTGCCTTAATTCAATTGACACAGGGAAAAACCTGAACATGGCAAAGAGAATAGGCATCTGCAGCAGCATTGGCAGACAGCCTCCCATCGGATTCACCCCTGCCCTTTTATACAGATCCATGGTGGCCTGTTGTTTTTTCATCGCATCTTCCTTCTTCGGAAATTTCTTTCCAAGCTCCTCGACCATCGGTTTCAGGACCTGCATTTTTGCCTGCGACTGATACGATTTAAAAGTCAGCGGAAACAGAACAACCTTTATAATGATAGTCAGAATAAGAATAATTAAACCATAATTGCTTATAAAACGGTTTAGCCAGTTAAAAATCGGAATAATTGCAAACCTGTTAATCCACCCTATAATATTTTTGCCAAGGAAAACAAGTTTATCGAGCTCAAGACCTTCTTTTTTAAGAATTGTAAAGCTGTTTGGCCCATAGTACAACTTCATGGAAATAGAATTTGCAGAAGCAGGATTATAAGGTACTCCCAATTCAGATGTGTAATATCTTGTATACTTAGGAGACGCTAATGTCCGCGTTGATGACAGGGAGCCATTTAGAAAGTAATCATTAGAAACAATGACTGACGAAAAGAACTGATCCTGAAATGCAACCCAGCTCAGTTTGGTCGTTACATCAACTTTTTCTAATTCTTTACTCTGGCTTCGCTTTAAGTATATAACATCGTCCTGATAGTATTTATACGTAATGGTGGAATAATTCTCTTCATTTTGCCTTCCCTTTTCCTGTTGCGGCATATACATTTTCCAGTCCAGGGTAATGCTGTTCTGATTTGAAGCAATAATGTCCTCCATAGATTTGAAGGTAACATTAAAGTCAACCATGTATTTATCAGGTGCAAGGGTGTATTTGTATTCAATATATTTATCCTCACCAGCTAGCAATCGAAGAACAACGCTTTGAGGCTGGGAACTAACGACATAAGATTTTTGCTCCGATACTGGTTTGAAATAGAGGTTGTTAGTCTGAACAGCTTTGTTATCACTGGTAAAAAAATTAAATCCAAAAACTGTTGAGTCACCTGAAAATAAAATAAGAGGCTTAGAGTCAAATGTCTTATAATCTTTTATTCTGGCGGAATAGACTCTTCCCCCCTTAAGGGAAATTCTTAGTTCAATTTTATTGTTTTCAAGAGTAATAAAGTCATTTTCACCAGTCGCAGAAGCTGCAAATGCTCCATACTGGCTTATATCTGTCTTTGTTTCCGCCTGCTTGGATATTGGATTCGCTATGGCAGCCGGCTGCAAACCTAAAGAATCAGATTTCTGCTTCTCTGGTGTATTTCCAAGCTTGCCATTGATCTCATTTATTTTTGCCAGTACATCCGGCTGATTTGGTTTGAATCTGAGTGCATTTATATATTCTGTTCGTGCAGTTTCAAGATCACCTTTGGCATAATCAGATTCAGCAACCACAACAGCCTTTTCATAGGCTTTATTCATCTTATTGCTATTATATATGCTGAACCCTATAAAGATCAGAAAAATCAGTATAAGGCCTGTTATTGTATTTCTATCCATTCTTCAGGGTGAGTTATTAATATTGATTTAAAAATTAATATTGATTTAGTAAATATTTCTCCGGATGTTGATATCTCTGTAGCGTTACTAACCGATACAGGCTTTGATAAAACTAACAAATAAGGGATGAGGATTGATAACTGTACTGCTGTATTCAGGATGAAACTGGACACCGATGAACCATTTATGTGCAGGTATTTCAATAATCTCTACAAGACCCGATTCGGGATTAATCCCGACAGGAATCATTCCATGGTTCTTAAATTCGTCGAAATATTTATTATTGAATTCATAACGGTGACGGTGCCTTTCAACAATTTCTGTTTTCTTATAGGCATCGAAAGTCTTGGAATTCCTGTCAATTATGCATTTATATCCTCCCAGTCTCATGGTTCCACCTTTATCAATAATGCTTTTTTGTTCCTCCATCAGATCAATAACCGGATATTTAGTTTTATGATTTATTTCTGTTGAATGTGCACCTTCCAGGTTTAAGAACATTCCTTGCAAATTCAATTACAGCGCATTGCATACCCAGGCAAATACCAAAAAACGGAATATTGTTTTCCCTTGCATATCTTGCGGTCAATATTTTCCCCTCAATTCCCCGTGATCCAAAACCCGGGGCAACCAGGATACCATTAAAACCGCTCAGCCTGTCCGTAACATTGTTTTCAGTAATCTCTTCAGAATGTATATATTCAACATCGATCTCACATTCATTCATTGCTCCACTGTGGACGAACGATTCAGCAATTGATTTGTAAGCATCAGGCAGTTCAACATATTTCCCTACCAGCCCGACTTTTATTGAATGTTATCGGATTCTTTAATTTTTTCAGAAATTCCCTCCATTCAGTAAGAGGGGGTTCAATCTCGACCGGAAGCGCCATTTTTCTCAGGACGGTACTGTCGAGACCCTGTTCGAGCATCTTAATTGGTACTTCGTAAATAGTTGAAACATCAACAGATTCAATAACTGCATTTTCTTCAACGTTACAGAAAAGAGCTACTTTCTTCTTTATGTCTTCATTGAGGTGCCTCTCAGTCCTGAGAACTAATATATCGGGCTGTATTCCTGTTTCAAGAAGCTCTTTTACAGAATGTTGTGTTGGTTTGGTCTTCGATTCACCGGTTGAGGAGAGATATGGAACAAGGGTCAGATGGATCACGATGCAATTATGAGTCCCAAGTTCCCATTTCAGCTGACGGACAGATTCAATGTACGGGAGCGATTCAATATCACCGACGGTACCTCCGATTTCAGTGATCACTATATCAAATTTATCTCCTGACCCTACCAAGCTTTATCCTTCTTTTTATTTCATCAGTTATATGAGGGATGACCTGAACAGTTTTTCCAAGATAATCTCCTTTTCGTTCCTTATTAATCACAGACTGATATATCCTGCCGGTTGTAACATTATTCGCCTGACTTGTCGGTACATTTAGAAATCTTTCATAATGTCCAAGATCAAGATCTGTTTCAGCACCGTCAAGCGTAACATAACATTCACCATGTTCATAGGGATTAAGGGTCCCCGGATCAACATTTATGTAGGGATCGAGTTTTTGTATGGTGACGGAATAGCCTCTTGCCTGCAGCAGTTTTGCCAGGGAAGCTGAAATAATGCCTTTTCCCAGGGAAGATGTAACTCCCCCTGTAACGAATACGTACTTAACGTCTGCCAAATCAATGAAAGTTTATTTGTTTACTAAAAGATTTCATTATCATTAATCATCAAGGCCTGACTGGTCTATCATCTTGACTTTTTCTTCAAGTGTTTTAATAAGTTTTTTTGCATTGTCTATTTTCTCTTCAACTTCTTTGATCATGGTATCTGCATTTGTCGATTTTGCAAAGAAGCCAATATTATTCTCCCACAAAACTATATCGCCCTCAAGCTGTTTGATCTTAGTAAAGAATTTATCTCTTTCATTCCGCACTTTCCTTGATGCTTTCGGATTTGCTTTAAGGTTATCGAGCTTGGTTTTATATTTAAGTATGCTTTTATCCTCATCGCCGATTTTCAGCTTATCAAACTCTTTATTGATAGCGGTCCTGTATTTATTTGTTATCTCATCTTTAAGATTAAAAGGGACAAAACCAATCTCGGTCCATTTCCTCTGCAGCTCTTTCAGTCGTTCGAATGCAGCCTGAACATCAGTTCCGGGATCAAATTTTTCAAGTTCCTCAATAATAGCAAGTTTTGCCTTTAAATTATCTTCATATGAAGTATCAAGAGCAGCAAAAAATTCAGTTTTCCTGTTGAAAAAATGATCACAGGCTTTGCGGAATCTTTTCCAGCATCTTTCTGATTGTTTTCTTGGTACAGGACCTATTTCTTTCCATTCTTTCTGAAGTTTAATAAGAGCATCGGAGGTTGCTTTCCAGTCTGTGCTTTCCTGAAGAGCTTCTGCCTGAATACATAATTCTGTCTTCAGTTGAAGGTTATTCAGCTGGATCTCTTTGTTATCAGCATAGAATCCTCTTTTCTTCTCAAAGAAGGCATCGCATGCTTCCCTGAATCTCTGATATACTTTATTATTCTGTTTCTTTGGAGCAAATCCTATTGTCCGCCACATTTTCTGAAGCTCAACAACCTTATCGGCTCTCTCATCAAATTCCTTGAAGTTTTTAATTTCAAGCATGTTGATAGCATCCACTTCTTCACACAGACGCTATTTTAGCATCAAGGTTTTTCTTTTGATCGTCTTTCTGCTTTTCAAAGTACTCGTGATGTCTCTTGTTGATCTGAGAAGTTGCTTCTTTAAACCTTTCCCAGATTTCATTTTTTGATTCCTGAGGAACCGGTCCTATTTCACGCCATTGATTATGAAAGTCCTGCAACGATCTGAATGCATTAACAGGATTAGGCTCGAGTAAAAGTTCTTCAGCCTTTTCACACAAAAGAACCTTTGCTTCAAGGTTCTTTTTCAGATCAAGGTCCCTTAATTCCTTGTTGATCTTAATATAATCGTAGAATATTTCTACATAATGATGATAATTCTCCCAGAGGTCTTTGAGGGAGGTCTGGGGAACAACTCCGATTGAATGCCATTCATTCTGGAGAGATCTGAAATCATGAAAAGTCTTATTTATTGACTCCTCCCTGTTTACCAGATCTTTGATTTTATCAATTATATCGTATTTCTTCTTAAGGTTCTCATATTTTTCAGCTTCCTGAATCTTATTATAGTCAGTCTTCTTCTCTTTGTATTTTTCAAGCAGATGTTTTACACGCGCATCATCAGGATCAACCCATTGCCTGTAGTCTTCGATCTTACCCCCTTCAGCCAGAAATTTTGCTTTTCTTTCCTCTGATTCACTTTTTAATTTCTTATAAAACAGGATCTTAATCCGTTCAACATCTTCCCTGATCTCAACAGCAGGCCGGTTTTCAATAATCAGACCCAGAGTTTCAACCAGTTCATGTTTGGAGTATCCTGAATAATCAACCTGAGGAAGTTCAATATCCTCAAATGAATGAGTATCCTCATGAGCCGGTTCTGCTTTATCAGTGGCTGGTTTAGAATCTTCAACAGGCTTATGTACCTCATTTTCAGTGACTATCTCTGGTTGCTCTTCTTTCTTTTCAGCTTCTCCCAAAGAGTCAGGTTCTTGCGCGTTTTCCGCTTGAGTGGCATCCTCAGTTCCAGGGGCTTTTTCATTTACCCCGGATTGTTCTTCACGAACAGAGTCATCCGGATTTTTCTTGGTCATAATCAATCCTTTTATTGTTCAGCTCATTATCAGTAATTTTCACCACGGCAATCCATGGGAATTTCAGACTACGAAAGTATTGAAATATTTAATAAAACTCAAAGTTTTGATATAATAAATGTGAGAATCAGATATTAAGACCTTCTGATCATGATGCAGGGAAAGCAATATATTTTATCGATCGGAAGATTAATTCTATATTTGACAGATAATTCAGAATCTCATAATTCCGGGTACAATAACTTAAATAATTGATATATGCATAACTATGAAATTCTAATTTTTGTTGCGGCTATGGCTGTTCTGGCTATCAGGCTATATCAGAAATATGTAAAGAAAACTAAAGGCAATCAGGGATTTGATTCAAGGTCAGCAACTGGTACTTCGTTCCCATCCACTGCAAAAGATGATGATTATGAACCTTATTCAAAAAAATAAACAGGATTCATCTCCTGTTTTTTGAAAGCATGTACCGGAATGGATTGACTAACTTTTGAAGAAGCCTTATATTCTCAGTGATAATTTCTGCTGTACCCTGCATATTCTGAGTAAACTCAAGATTTGTTCCATATAATGTTGTGAGTCCCTCTGGAAGCTCAATTTCAATAACATATGCATCACCTGAGGGAACAAGCGATTTGGATTTTACAATACCTCTCACCATTCCATATTCAAGATAAGGGTATCCGCTGAGTTTGATATTAACCAGCATGCCGGTTTTTACTTTACCCGATCTTTCCATCTTCAGATTTATCCTGCCAAGATAATTTCCGGCTTCCAGAGGAACAATACTGACTACCGGTTCATCTTTTACAACTGACTGGTTTGCACTCCAGAACTTGGTAAATGAAACAATTCCTTCAATCGGAGAAATAAGAAGATAAGTGTTTTCCCATGAGTTTATCTGAGCATTCAGATTCAAAAATGATTCACGCAAAACAGAAACATATTTGTCCTTCTCCTCCACCTGGGTAATCCGGTAATCCTGAAGAAGCTGGCGTTTTTCAGCCAGTTCAATTGATTTTGCAGAGTGATCGAGTCGTGCCTGCTGCAGTTCAATATTTACCATCAACAACGCCTGGTGTGATTTTTCAAGATCACTTTCTGGTATCACCTTGCCGGCATAAAGCGAGGAATCTCTGTTATATTTTTTGGTTTCAATCCGCTGATTTTCAGTATACCACTTTTCCTTAACGCTCAGCTTATTGATAAATTCCTGAATTCCTTTTATCTCATCGGTCAGTGAAGCTATTTTGTTTCCATAAAAATCATTGATTTGATAATTATTCAGGTCAGACAGGTTCTTCAGAAAAGTTCCATAAAAACCCTGAAGTTCACCAAGCTCAGAAAACATTGGAAGCGATCTGTAAGACAACAGTTCAGGATTCCTAATAGTGTCAATTGTCTGTTTCAGCAATTCGATCTCATTCATTGAAGCAGTTGTTTCCATTACAGCAACCAACTGACCGGCATGTACTTTTTCTCTTTCTTTTACATATAGTGATTTTATATGACCTGTTATTTTAGTCACAAGTGTTACAGGTGGATTTGTAGTAGTAATTTCAACAGGAGCAGGGATAGTATCGGGATATTTAATTAGCCAGGCAAAGAGAATAAAAAGGACAAATATCAGAAGCATTATTGTAGTGCCCCATCGAAGGATTCTTCTGGGTGGTCTTCCCATAATTTCTTTTACAGGATCAGAATATAATATTTCAGGTCTCTGGTTCTTCATTTGCAATCTTAACTGCCTAGTTCAAGTTGATTTTTAACAAGATTATAATAGGCACCCTTTTTCCCGATAAGCGAATCATGAGTGCCGGTTTCAATTATCCTGCCGCTGTCAAGAACAACTATTTTATCAGCGTCTCTCACTGTGCTAAGCCTGTGTGCCACCACAATCACTGTTTTGCCTTCAAAAAATTCAGCCAGATTTTCAACAATTACTTTTTCATTATTGGCATCGAGTGAATTAGTAGCTTCATCAAAAATGATTATATCGGGATTTTTATAGATCACCCTGGCAATGAGCAACCTTTGCTTCTGACCTTCACTCAGGCCATGGCCATTTGCTCCTATTTTGGTATTATATCCGAGCGGAAGTGACTCAATAAATCCTTTTATGTTTGCAATATCGACTGCCTTTATAAGTCGTTCTTCATCAATTTCTTCACTTCCGGGTGCAATATTTGCAGCAATAGTGTCGGGGAATAAAAAGCCATCCTGCATTACAGCGCCCACTTTTTCCCGCCATATTTTAAGACTGATATTTGACAAGCGCAGGTCACCTATAAGTATTTCACCTGAAACAGGATGATAAAACCCAAGAAGCATCTTCAACAGTGTTGTTTTGCCGCTTCCGCTGGTTCCGACAATTGCTGTTATTTTGTTTTCCTCAATGAACAGGTCGATATCTTTTAGTGCAAATGGCGAACGCGGACCCTCATACTGGTACGAAAGACCATTAAAATAGATATCCTTTTTTTCGGGAAGTTTCCGTACTTTAACTTCCGGATCAGGTTCCTCCTCTTCAAGATTATGAACTTCGGCAAGCCGGTCAAGACTCATTTTTGCATCCTGTGACATACGAAAAAAGCCAATTATCTGACTTACCGGCACATTAAGCTGACCTATAATAAACTGGACCGCAAGCATCATACCCAATGTCATATCACCCTTGAGAACTGCTGTAGCAGCAACAATTGTAATCAGTACATTGGTCACTTCATTTATAAAGGTTGCTCCGGCAGACTGATATTGAATGATGCTCAATCCCTTTACCTTCAATCCAAACAAAATAGCCTGAAGCTTTTCCCAATCCCATCGCATGCTTAATTCACTCTGCGTCAGTTTGATCTCCTGCATTCCGTTAACAATATTTATTAATTTGTTACCTGAAACTGACATTTGTTTGAAACGCTGATGATCAAGTCTTGCTCTTGATTTCATAAAAAGTGATACCCATAATATATATAATACCGACCCGGTAAGAAACAATGCAAGAATTTTAATATTGAACACTGCGAGCACAATGCCAAAAACTACCAGGTTGAAAAATGAAAACAGTATATTAAGACTGGCTGAAGTAAGAAACTCTTCAATCCTGTTATTATCTTCAATACGCTGAAGGATATCCCCGGTGAGCTTTGTATCAAAAAATGCAACCGGCAGCGACATAAGTTTCTGAAGGAATCCCGAAATGATAGCCACATTAACCCTTGATCCGATATGAAGCAACAACCAGCCTCTTATGAATTCAACCGACATTCTGCCGAAAACCAGGGCCAGCTGGGCAAAAAGGATCAGGTAAATAAAACCTATATCATTATTATTCAAACCAATATCGATAATCGCCTGGGTAAGGAATGGTATTAAAAGCTGTATGCAACTTCCCAGTAACAGGCCTAACACAAGCTGATAAAAATATTTCCTGTAAAGACGGAAATATTTAAACAGAAATTTAAATCCGTTTGCCTTTTCCTTTTCATTCTCATTCTCAAAAAGCGATGGTGTTGGTTCAATTATTAATACAAGTCCTGATGGTTTTCCATCGACAACCGTAGATGTCCAGTTTTTGACAAATTCATCACGGCTGAATTTTACCAGACCCACTGCCGGATCGGCAGCCCATATTTTATCATTTTGAATTTTATAAACTACGATGAAATGTTTCTGCCTCCAGTGTACGATACATGGCAGAGGAACATTCTCAGTCATTATTTCAAAAGGAATTTTCACTCCTATTGTTCTGAATCCCAATGAATCCGCAGCTTCAGAAAGTCCAAGAAAAGAGACTCCTTCACGGGTTATATAACATTTTTTACGGAGAGATTCAAGTGAAAAATTCATTTTGTAAAATCCTGCCACCATTTTAAGGCAGGCAGGTCCGCAATCCATTGCATCAGGTTGTTTTACAAAAGGGAAAGACATCTGAGGTTTCCGGAAATTTATTTATCGACAGAGTAAAGATATTTATATTTTGGTCAGGATAATCCTCATCTGGCATATAAAATAGGAACCTGATACACCATAAGAAGAGTTTTGGATTTTGGAAATACTATATTTGCCTATTGATACCACAAACCACAACGGGTTGTTTAAAAGAATTTCTGATATTAATATAATAGATGGTGTTCGCAATCAGGATGATAAGATTCTGAATTGGCTTTATGACAACTATTTTCAATCTGTTAAAAATCATGTTCTAAGTAATAGCGGTTCCGAGGAAGATGTTTCAGATGTATTTCAGGATTCCATAATCGTACTTTATAATCAGATAACCGACGATAATCTGAATCTCACAACCGATCTGAAAGGGTATTTTTTCGGAATAGCCCGCAATGTCTGGAGCTCACAGCTCAGAAAAAAGCAAAGAACCGTGGAACTTGATATTGATCCTCCTGATGAGGAAGAACAGGAGGAACAGTCTGATCCGGCTTTGGAGCGTATAATCAGCAGGGCATTTCAGAAACTAAAACCCGATCAGCAAATGGTACTGAATTTATTTTCAGATGGTCAGACCTATGAAGAGATTGCAATAAAAATGAATCTGAAAAATGAGGTTTATGCCCGAAGGAAAAAATATCTGTGCAAGGAAGCTCTCCTGGAGCTGGTAAAAGAAGATCCTGAATATCAGGAATATATTCGTCTCCAGAAATAAAATCCGGCATACAATAAGAGAATAGTAAAATATTGAGTATGGTAATTACCTTCAGTTTATTTGAATGATACAGGGGAGCATTGTTACCGTAAACTACCAGAGCTGACCAGAAGTACGGATGAGACCTCAACTGATCGGAATTCTTTAAAAATTCCATTCTGGCTTTCTTTAAAGAAACACTCTTTGAATATCCTTTTTTAAGATTATTATAGAACATCTCAACAATCTCTGTCCCTGATTTATCTTCAATCTCCCACATCGACATGACAACAGACTGACTTCCCGAATAAATAAAGCCACGGGCAAGACTTAAAATGCCTTCACCTGAATATAGCAATCCGGTACCCGTATTGCACGAACTCAGAACTACCATTTTTGCTTTAAGCGGGATGCCATAAATCTCGATATGTTTTGAGATAACCATCTTCCGGAGAATCATCATCCTGGCTGAAAATCAGTGTTGAATGCATAGGCTCCTTGTCATTGAGAAGAGTATGCATTGCCAGATGTATTATATCATATTTCCCTGATTCCTTCTTAAAAACTGATTCTTTTGCTTCACTGTTCTCATATAGAATTCCATTAGTCAGATCAGTTACGTACTTTGCCTCCTGCCGTGCAAACGGCAGATCATTCAGCTTTCCTAATCCTCCCTGTCTTGACATTATAGCTGACTGGATATCAATTGGTTTGGGATAATCGGGAGCAAATGCTATCAGCTTGTTAGTCTGTGCTGTTATCTTTCTTTTCTGATTCCGCGGTAAATGTTGCTGAATAGGTATACGAAATATCAAAAATGTTCATAAGATAATTAAGATCCCTGTACATAAGGCCTTTCTGTGAACCTTAGAAGCAGGAATAGTTTCAAATGGAATATATGAAAGAATATTATCTGGTGATATACATATCTTATCAGAAATCAGATAAGGTCTTACAGGCTCAATCAGGGATTTATACAATCTATCACCGACCTCCTGAAATTCTTTAAAATTCAGAGAGGAATTATCAGTTGGTGAGGGCATCGCCAATAAGTCTCTGAATTTTCGTACATCTTTAAAAAATAATGAATCAACCGGAAGTACAATTAACTGCTGGTTTTTTCTGTTTGCAACAAAAGTATATAGCAGGTTATCAGACAATATATAATTCACATAATTCACATTATTGCCAAGGATCTTTGGAATATCCTTAAGCTCAGCCACATGAGTATTATATTTGATCGAATAATAGACCGGATATTCTTTTTCAAATACCAGAATCAATGAATCTCTGGATCGTATAGCGTCCAGAAGGTTTTCTTTCAGCTTATTGATCAAAACAGGGTTAGTTGTCTCCATAGCAGCCTCTTCATACAATCGTGCATTAAACAGACTTATATCCCCTTGCAGCTTCTTCTCATAATCACCTATTCCGGATGGAATATTAAGTTGTGTAGCCTGTAATTCCCTGGTTGAGGTCAGCAATCCTGCAACCTTGCTTTTTTCCGAATACTCGAATGCTTTTTCCAGATAAACACGATCAGTGTGTCTTATTGAAAAGCAGGTTGAAATCGCGTATTGCATTAAGATAGGAATCCCGGTACCGGTCACCCAGAATCAGTCTGCTGTCATCCTCACTTATATTTATCCTGACTTTTTCAAGGAGCGAAACTATTAATTCAGAGGTATTTGCAGCAGCTAACAGGGATTTCTGGTCTTTCGATTTTTTATAGATATCCCACAATATCCTGTATTTTGTATTTAGTATCCTTAAAGATAGTCTGTCGGGTTTTATTTTATCTATTGAGGGATTAATATAGTTTTCCGCGATCTTTGCCGGCTGGTCAGGTATAAGCAGAGACTGAATTGTTTCAAGTGCGTTTAACAGTTCACCGTCATCATCCTGCGACAGGGAATATCCAATAAGAACACGGGTCTTAAGAGAGATATCCTGGTCATTATTCTGAAGGTATTCAATGCACTTTTTTAAACAGGCGAGCGACTTTTTATTATCAATTTTGTAATCACGAAGGTAGCTGGCATAATTGAGAAGAACCTCTATATAGCTGCGATTAGATAATCCATATCTGATTTTTGCCCGCGTCAGAGCATCTTTGAGTAACTCCTCACCCTGTTGTGCTTTACCATTGTCGGCCAAAAAAATTGAGTAACTATTAATTATATTGTATGCCATTGGTGAATTATTGGCAATTGCGATAGCAATTACCTTTTTATAATATTCCTCTGATTCAGCCGTCAATCCAAGAGCGCCGTATGTTATTGCTAAACTATTTATAAGGTTTATTGAGTTGTCACTGGTACTTAAGTTAAATTGCTTATAAACTGATTCTGCTTTATCCAGATATATCTTAGCCTTAGAGAAATCTGCAAGCCTGGTATAACACCCACCGAGGTTTCCATAAAGACCTGCTATTATCTCGGGTGAAACTTTTCCGGGTTTGACGTCTACGATAGCCAACCCATTGTTAGAATAAATCAATGTATTTTCATACTCCTGCAATTCCAGGAATGCCGCACTGAGACTAAGGTAAATTCCTGCAAGAACAGGACTGGATTCTCCATTTATTTTTTTCTCAATCTCGAGTGATTTGAATGAATACTCTTTATGCTTTTTAAAATCGCCAAGACTAAAGTATGCTGACCCCAGATTATAAAGGGCTTTGGCATAACGTTCGTCGTATTCGCCGTCTTTCCCTTTAATTGCTAAACAAAGATCGAGGTACCTGATTGATTCATTATAATCCTTTTTTATAAGATTATAGATCCCTATGATATAATATGATTCTGATAATAATGTATCTGCAATATTATTGGCCTTGATTTTCAGAATTAATTTTTCAACTATAGGACCGCTATTTGCCGTATCTCCATTTTTGAGCAGATGCATAAGCGCTTCATTGATCTTTTCAATCTCCTTTTCCGATTTCTCAATTGTACCTGATTCTATATAACTAAATGAATCATGGTCCATAGATGGAACGCAAATAATTCCCTCGCCGGCAACCTGGGAGTACCGGATAATCGTGGAAGAAAGAAGCAAACAAATCAGACCAAATCGGGAAATTTGCTTTTTAAAATTCATGAAATGACTGCATAATTTAGAGATTCCCCATTTATGTATTCCGGCCAAAGATAATAAAACCAAATCAAAATCATTATTTTGTTAAAAAATCAAGGTCTGTAATTATCTGATTATGTGTATATAAAAAAATATTTCAAAAATAATTGATTTTTTCGTGTCACAAATCGATATCATCCGACATGTATGAGTGTAGAAATTTAAATTAAGAATTACCCTGACTAATAAAAAAAGCTATGAAAACCCTGAATTCAAAATTAATGAGTGACATTTTTGCAGAATTTGAACTTTCCAATGAAGAGATGATTTGTGTTCGTGGCGGAGAAGGTGATCCGATAATAAAACCGGTTCAGCCTCCGATAATAATCTGAAAGCTTTTATCTCTGTTTTAGAGAAAACAGATTTTTTGTTGTCTTATACTGTAAGTTATTTATTGTAAGATTCATCTTATAATATAATAAGTAATCAGAATTGCTTCTCCGAAGCGTTGTTTATAGAGCTATGCTACTGATATTGTGCAGGTTATATGATTGCACTGAAGTGGTGAATAATTAGGATTAATTTGTAACGATATAATATATTATCTATGAAAACAATTGATTTTTCATATTTCATCGAGAGGTATAATGCCGGAGAGATGAGTGATACTGAAATACAATGGTTCCGAAAGGAGCTTCAGGGAAATGATAAGCTCCGGGATGAGGTCAATCTCAGGAAGCGAACTGATGAGATTCTGAAACGGCAGAATGTTATGGCATTACGCAGTAAGCTCTCAGCAATTGAAAATCAGAGAAAAGAGGTAAGTGAACCTGTAAAAAACTCAAAGAAGACGGCCTTAATAAGATATGCAGCCATTATATCGGGCATCATTCTTATTGGAAGTATCACATTGTACTCAGGGAAAAATCTGAACAGTGAGAAGATCATGAAACGCTATTATAAAGTGTATGAGCCACCTACCAGCCAAAGGTCGGCTCTTGCCGGAACTGATGCCGAGTTCACTCTGGCACTGGAGTTCTATAATACGCATGATTATCAGAATGCAGCCATTCTCTTCAGCCAGGATGCTTGAAAAGAAGCCAAATGATATGCAGACAGCTCTATTAAAAGGAGTATCAAATTTCGAAGAGAAGAAATATCCCGAAGCCAAACAGTCATTCGGAAAAGTAATTGATGACAAGAACAACCTTTATATTGATCAGGCTCAGTGGTATCTGGCCCTATGTTACCTCAACACCAATGAAACGGACAAAGCAAAACAGCTCTTCAGAATAATTGGAAACGAGGGCGGCATATATAAAAAGGATGCTAAAAAGATAATAAGAGGACTAAAGTAAATAGCTGAAGGAAATCTATTATTTAAAATTAATAACGTGTCAGTAACTCACGGGAATAGCCAGGATAATAGTCAACAATATGGATTCATCGAATAAAATGATAAGTTGTCCAACAGTTTTAACAGGGATCTCTCATGAAATGAGAACGCATATGAATGCAATCGTTGCATTCTCGTTTCTCATGAAAGATAATTGTTGCAACAATTCAGACCGCGATGAATTCAGCAGCCAGATTTTAATTGCATGTGAACAGTTAATTGGTTTGTTTGATAGCTTTCTTGATTCAGCCATAATTGATACGGGTAATTCAAAGGCTGATTCAAAAATTTGCAGGCTCGATACTTTTCTTGATGACCTTCTTTCAGAATTCAGGGAAGAACTAAAAAAAGAAGGTCATAAGGAAATTGAGCTTGTCACCGAGATCCAATTCTCAAATTCTGCAGAGGTTAATATTGATAAGAACAAGATTTACAGGGTAATTCGAAGTCTGTTCCAGAATTCAATAAAAAACACTAAGTCAGGGTATATCAAAATTGGATACTTTCTCAGGGACGATAAAGTAAACTTCTATGTTCTCGATTCCGGCCAGGGCTATTTCAAATGTAAGGAATTCATTCAGACAGAGGATTTAAATGAATCGCTGATACTTCACAATGATACCTATACAGCTATCAATATTACCCTTGCCAAGAAATTAATTGAGATGCTTGGAGGAACTATTTTCGTTGAATGTAACGGGCTTACAGGAACAGGAGTCTATTTCTCTGTTCCGGCAAAGTTAGTAGTCAGCTCTGACATTAATATTAATAAATATTTAAATACCATGATCGCGATCTGATATAAGCTAATGTCATTTTTTTTAATGTCTGAATTCAATCAGCAAAAGAGCAAATGGCTGTTTTACCAATAGACAGCCATTTTTTTATTTTGTTAATTCAACAATCTTTGCTTCAGTCCGTCTGTTCAGTTTTCTGCCTTCGGAGGTGATATTATCTCCAAGAGGTGAAGTATTTCCATAGCCTTTGTATTTTAGTCTGTCAGAAGAAATTCCCTTCTTTATAAGATAGTTGACGACTGACAAAGCCCTTTTTTCAGACAAGGTCTGATTATATTCAACCGATCCGGTCGAATCGGTATAACCTCCGATTTCCATAACCAGATTCTTATTATCCGACAGAAGATTTGCCAGGTTATCTAACTCTGTCATTGATTCCTGCTTTAACTGCCATGAGTCAATTTCATAGAACACATTTGACAGTTGCATCTTCTCTCCTACTTTTGCAGGATTCAGCACGATCCTTTTTATATATGGTTGAGAAGCACTGTGCTTTCCCGCAAACATAAAGTTTTCAGAATAAAAAAGATAACCTGGTTTACTGACATTTATGCCATAATTATAGCCTGAAGGCAGGCATACCAGAAAATTACCGGTTTCATCTGTGGCATTTTTAAAGATAATCTTGCCAGTTGACAGATTAATAAGCTCATAATCTGCCTTTAATAATTTGCCGGTTTCCTTATCGTATACCTTTGCCTTTCATATAAGAGACAGGATTCGGTCTTGCAGATTCATACAAATCAAAAGAAAATATATCTTTTCCGTTAGACTTATCCCTGACAGATGAATAATAGGCTTTTTGTCCACCTGATTCTATTATCAGACCCATTTCATCATTCCAGGTATTAATAGGATAACCAAGATTCTTAGGCTCAGTCCATGTACTGTCATCTTTCAGCCTGGTCACATATAGATCAAACCCTCCCATTCCTACCCTTCCGTCGGATGCAAAATAGAGCGTTTTCCCATCGAAGTGAATGAAAGGTGACATTTCATCTCCTTCGGTATTAATCAAACCTCCCATGTTCACAGGTTCTATCCATTGATTCTTCGCATTCAATCTTGTATACCAGATGATCTTTGCCGCCAAATCCTCCGGGTCTGCTGCTCGAAAAGAAAAGTGTTCTGCCATCTGCGCTTACTGAGGGTGTCGACTCCCAGTGTTTGGTATTTACCGGAGCTCCCAGATTTGATGGTTCAGACCATTTGCCATTGCTGAAAGCTGAAAAATAAAGATCACAGTTTCCTAATCCGCCCGGCCGGTTACAGGCAGTAAAGTACATGTAACTTCCGTCGGAGGAAAGAGTTTGGGCTCCTTCATTCTGATCAGTATTCAACGGAGCTCCTGCATTGTATGCGTTCTGCCAGACCTTGTTCTCAAAATGACTGACATAAAAATCCTCCTGGACAATTCCTTTGAACCCCGGATTATTAGTTATATTTGGCTGCCGTGTAAACATAAGTGTCATTCCATCAGCGGTTATGGAAGGCCAGTATTCGTCATCACTTGTATTTATCCCGGGACCTACACTTACCGGACTGAAGGGCACCGGTTTCTTCATTTCCTTGATTGCAAATTCACAGTTTTTAATGCTTTTTACATGCTACTGCTTTGTTCTTGGCTGACATCCCTTGCTGTGCCTCATATACCTTGAAATGAATCAGCGCATCAGCGTAACTTCCCGACATCATTTCAGCATTTGCCAGATTGAAAAAAACAGGCTTGAAAAAAAGAGAATCAAGCTTTACAGCTGATCTATAGTTAACGGCAGCTTCACTATACCGGTTTTGCTTTTCCAGCAGTTCTCCCAGCATAATATATGCTTCATAGAAAGTCTTATCAATAGAGATTGCTGACCTGAAATCATTTTCAGCTTTTATGAAATCGAGGTAATCATAAGAGGACACTCCTTCTTTATAAATTTTAAGAGCTCTATTTGAGTTTGTATGCAAGCTCTGGGCAATTCCTGACAAGGGAAAAAAACAGCAGATCGTTGAAATTAATATAGTTTGAAAGTACTTCATTATTGAATCATGGAATATGCATGTATTTGTGAACCTGAAGTGAAATTTTCCAAACCGGGTTTTTCTTAATATAGCTAACTATCTCAGGTATAATATAATCAAATCTGCTCCACTCAGGTTGAAGATATAATCTGCATTTATTGTTAACCATTCCACGATATTTTTCTGCCCATTCAAAATCGCTTTTATCCTGTACAATAACTTTAAGCTCATCAGCAACCTTACAGATCTTAGAGTCAGGCGGCATGTTTTTTTTCGGTGAAAGACATATCCAGTCCCAGGTCCCGCTCAACGGATAACCTCCGGAAGTCTCTATAAAAGTACTGATATTTTTGTTTTTTAAACAGCTGCAAAGCAAATCAAGTTTCCACATCAGCGGTTCCCCTCCTGTTACGACGACAGAATCTGCACCTGAGTCAATAACATGGTCTATGATTGTTTTTGTATTAACCATAGGGTGCATATCAGGATTCCAGGCAAAACGTGAATCACACCAGCTGCATCCGATATCGCATCCTCCCAGTCTTATAAAATATGCTGCTTTGCCGGTATGAAATCCTTCCCCCTGCAAAGAAAAAAACTCTTCCACAACCGGCAGTAATATTCCATCTGATATTATCCTGGACTTTGATTTCACGTTGTTAATACTTCAAGTCTAATTCTTTGTACCGAAAAGTAAGCCATATTCAGAAGAGCGTGCTGTTTTTACCCATTTTTCAGGAATAACTTTCCAGTTATTCAGAGGAACAGGGTTTATAGATTTCTTAGCTTCGATCGATTTCAGGATGAAATACCGTAAATCGCGATCAGTAGATGAAATTAGCCGCTTTCTTAGTTCATCTTTTGGTATACCTGCGCCTTCCGTAAAATGGCCTCCTCCACCGTTACCACGATAAGAGTTAACTGCAACTTTATATGTTTTATTATGTTCAAAAGGTCTTCCATCAGTAAATCCTTTTATTGTAATTCTTGATCCTTCCGGTTTGCTGACATCGACAGTATAATCTATACCAGCTGCCGAATCAAAATTGTACGATTGGTTTTTAAACCAGGCTTTGCCATTTGTAATTGTTGGTTTTCCATCTTTTCCGGTACGTAGATTAAGCAACATATCTGCTGGTCCTCTCATCGTATTATACCATCCCGAATATGAATACTCAAGATATTTCTTTACCTCGTCACCTGTCAGCGACATGGTATAAAGCATGTTTTCAAACCTGTAAAGCTTGAACATATCTCCGACTGTGACAGGTCCTTTATTGATCTGAACATCAAATGACAACGGTGCGGCAAATGAAATATCCGCACCTGTTATTTCCAGCTGGATCGTATGGATCATGTCTACAAATGCAGAAGGACCGAAATAAGCATCCCTTGACGATATTGTCGTGGATATAGTCCCAATTTCCCTGTTCACATACTCATTGATCGTATTAAATTGAGGTGTGAACATGGCAATAAATCCCGAATCTGGCTTGTAATCAGCTACATTGAGTATCTTACCGCTCATTTGCAGATGTTTCTTTCCACTAAGTGTCCTGTGCGAAAAGATGATATCAGCTTCCGCCAGCTTTTCTGATCTGCTGCCTCCATTTAATATCAAAACAGTGTCTCCTGCTGAATTAACAAATTTTTCATTAGCCACCTTATGATCATGACCGTTAAAAATAATGTCAAATCCGGGAACATTATAAGCGACAGCGGCAGAGCCATTTTCATTCAGATTATCAGTAGCTTCTGTCTTACTCTCATTTCTGTTCCACCCCGAATGAAATAATCCGATTACAAGGTCTGGTTTTTCATTCAGTAGAACAGGCATCCATTTTCGTGCAGTTTCGACCATATCCCGGAATTCAATACCCTTGTAAAGTTCCTGTGGTAACCAGTTCGGGATTGCAGGCGTCACAAGTCCTAACACAGCAATTTTAATACCATCTTTCACAATAATCTGGTAAGGCTTAAAATACGGTTTGCCTGTTTTTATATCTACTGCATTGGCAGCAAGCAAGGGGAAGTTATATTCCTTAACCAGCCTGTCATAAACCGAGTGACCTGTTTCCACATCATGATTGCCTGCAGTAACCGCATCGTATCCCATATAATTCATCACATCAGCTACAAAATGAATCGAAGCAGTATCAATAAAATTATAATAGTATACTTCCGGTTGTCCCTGCAGATTGTCTCCGTCATCGAGAAGAACCGTTATCCCTTTTTTCTTTCTTGCCTGCCTTATATAATTATATGATGACGCCATGGAAAAATCAATCTTCTTTTTTTCAATGAAATCGTATGGAAGTATTACTCCGTGAACATCGGTGGTTTCTATGATCCGGATATTCTTTTTACCGGTTCCCGAGCATGAGACCAGGAGTAATATGGCAAGTAATTTAGCTGTCAGGAATAAAATTGGTCCTCTCTTCATTTTTAGAATAATTTGAATGCCCAAACTTATGAAAGATTAATCATTTCTAATTATTATGATGCATGTTATTGATCATTTAGGGACTATAAGCATATATTTGCCTATAAAATCTACATATGGTAATTACAGGACTGGAATCTATTTTAAACAATTTTCCTGCCAAACTCAGAGGAAAAAGGATAGGGATCTTATGTCATGCTCCAAGTATCACAAGGGATTTCAGACATATCTCCGAGGTATTCTTCCGGAGGAAGGACTGCAAATTAGCCGCACTTTTCGGACCCCAGCACGGATTTCATGGACAGACTCAGGACAATATGATCGAATGGCAGAGTCAGCAACATCCGGTATTTGACATTCCTCTTTTCAGTTTATATGGGATGAATCGTAAACCTGCACCCGAAATGCTTAATTGTATAGACGTTTTATTAATTGATCTTCAGGATGTTGGAGCCAGGCTATACACTTATATCTGGACTGTCAAGCTATGTATGGAAGCATGTACTGAAGCAGGGATCCCGGTATGGTTACTTGACAGGCCCAATCCTATTTCGCGCATTGCATGTGATGGTCCGGTTCTGAAAAAAGAATATTTCACATTTGTTGGTGGTGCATCAATACCGTTATGTCATCGCATGACAATAGGAGAAATGGCTTTGTGGCTCAGGGACAAGTACTTCCCTGGCTGCGACCTGAATGTGGTTACTATGCAAAACTGGCATAGATCTTCATTATTCAGTGAAACAGGCCTGCCCTGGGTTTTGCCATCACCGAATATTCCAACCCTTCAGATCAGCCATGGTCTATCCCGGAACTGTGCTCATTGAGGCATTAAATCTTTCCGAAGGAAGAGGCACGACAATACCGTTTGAACTTTTTGGTGCTCCCTTCATTAACTCTGATAAACTAAAAAGGAATCTTGATTCCAGGAAGATAGACGGATGTGTCTTCAGGCAACATGACTTCATACCTACATTCCATAAATTTACCGGTGAACTTTGTTATGGAATGCAAATACACGTTACCGATGCGAGTGTTTTCAGGCCAGTCGGAACAGTCATCGAAATTTTTGATGCTATTATTGAGACAACTGATTATGAGGCTCTTAAATTCAAGGCTCCACCATATGAATATGAATACAATCTGATGCCATTTGATATTTTATCGGGTGATTCGGGAATGAGGGAAACTTTAATTTCCCGGAAAAATATCAGGGCCGAAAAGGAAAGATGGGCTCACGAATCAGATGCATTCAAGAAAGAATTTCAAAATATAGCAGTCTACCCTGAGTAGGTCAAAAGACTATCGGATTACTCACTTTTTTTTCGGAAGATTCTTTACCAGCTTATCAATCAGGTTTTGCGAAAGAATTGGCTTAATAACATAATCATTAAATCCGGAACTGAGAATTTTCTCCTTATCACCCATAAGTCCATATGCTGTCTGAGCAATTACAACAATGTCTTTTCGTGCTTCCCTGATCTTATTTAAAGCTGTATATCCATCCATTACCGGAAGCTGAATGTCCATTAACACAATGTCAATTTCGCCATCATTCAGGGCCATATTCACAGCTTCCTGTCCGTTACCTGCATTCAGGATAATAACTCCTGCTTTTTCCAGAATTTTATTGAGATATAATCTGCTTGACAAGTCATCCTCTACAATTAAAATTTTTTTTCCTTTCAAGAACTCATTTTCCATATTTATCTTTTTATTCAAAAAGTCCGTCATCCCTGAGCAATAGTAATATTGCGGAATGTGGAACTACTATATATTTCTCTTTGTTAAATTCTATTTCAATGGCACTGTTCTGAAGATACACGGCCTGATCTCCCTCTTTAGGCTGAAGAGGAACATATTTTGGTTCATCAGATCTGTTTTTCCATGGTTCATCATTATCACTAACCGAAGGTATAGGATAACCAGGACCTACCTTGACAACATAACCGATCTGAACCTTTTCATTTTCATTTACGCCGGGAGGCAAGCAGTAAGCCGCTTTTTGTCTTCGATTGCGGAACTTTTGGTTTAATAAGAATTCTGTCGCCAATGACAATCAGCTTACTCAGATCCTTTTCATCTAATAAAACGCTCATATCTCAGTACAATTCTTAACAAAAGTATCATTTTTTTCTTCTTTTTCCCGCTGATCCTGCAGATTTTCGCAGATGGAATAAAATTGATCGGGAAGGGTTAAGAAATATTCGGAGCGTGAATTAGTTTATACATAGATTTACAGAAACCACTTAAAAGTATTAATTTTCTGCGATGGATTCTGATACATATAGAACAATTAAGTCTGCGGCTGAAGGTCTATATAAAGAAAAAGGGAGCCGGTTTGTTTCTATTGCTATTCCCATTACGGACCAGAAAGAAATAAAGCCGATAATCGATAGCTATAAAAAAGGAACATCATGAAGCAAGGCATCATTGTTATGCCTACATGCTAGGACATGAAAGAAGCATCTGGCGGGTAAATGATGACGGAGAACCTTCAGGTACAGCGGGAAGGCCAATTCTGGGCCAGATTAATTCATTCGGTTTAACAAATATCATAATTATTGTAAGCAGATATTTTGGAGGAACATTACTGGGTGTAAGCGGATTAATTAATGCGTACAGATCTGCTGCGTCATCTGCAATTCAGAATGCTGAAATAACAGAGAGGACACTGCAGGAGTATTATGAAATAACTTATCCATATGTTGCCATGAATGATGTCATGAAGATACTAAAGGAAGAAAATATTGGACAATCTGATCAATCATTCGATCTTGAATGCCGCATCTTAATAAATTTCAGGGTATCAGATAAGGAAAAAGTTCTAGGACGTCTTTCGCGGATTGATGGTTTGAAATTCAAATATATTGAAACCCATTGAGGAATCCGGAAGCCTGAAGTCAGAAGTCGGATGTAAGAGTTTGAACTTCCGGCTTAGGACTTTTTTTACACTGTTTTAAATTAATTATCAACATTAAATGGAGTTAAGACATTTCTTGACTAAATTTGATACCAGACAAAACTTGAGCATTTAATGTGCTATATTAATGAAAAACAGAAGCTTAGTATCAATAGACGATTTTTCAACAGAAGAGATCCTGAGGATTCTTGATCTGACTGAGGAATTCGAAAAACAACCCACTCAAAAATTACTGGAGGGAAAAGTTATTGCAACACTATTCTTTGAACCTTCGACCCGGACAAGATTAAGCTTTGAAAGTGCTATCAGCAGATTAGGGGGAAAGATTGTGGGATTTTCTGATTCTTCGAGTTCAAGTGTCTCTAAAGGAGAAACATTGAATGATACAATCAGGATGGTTAACAGCTACTGCGATCTTATTGTAATGAGGCATCCTATTGAGGGCAGTGCAAGGTTTGCAAGTGAGATTGCTTCTGTTCCGGTCATAAATGCAGGTGATGGAGCAAATCAGCATCCTACTCAGACTCTGCTTGATCTCTACTCGATCCGCAAAACACAGGGGACTCTTGATAATCTGAACATCTTTATGGTTGGCGATCTTAAATATGGAAGGACCGTTCATTCTCTTATGATGGCAATGTCGAGATGGAATACAACTTTCAATTTCATTTCGCCTGAAGAGCTTAAAATGCCTGATGAATTTAAGCTGTACCTCGATAATCTTGGTCTTAAATACTATGAGCACAATGATTTTACCGAAATTATCTCCAAAGCTGATATTATCTATATGACCAGGGTACAGAAAGAGAGATTTTCAGATCCCATTGAATATGAGAAAGTGAAAAATGTATATGTTCTCAGAAACTCAATGTTAAAGAACACAAAGCCTAATATGAGGATACTTCATCCGCTTCCAAGGGTCAATGAGATACATCAGGATGTAGACAGTAATCCTAAGGCTTATTATTTTGAACAGGCTCTGAACGGAGTTTATACGCGTCAGGCAATTGTATGTTCACTTTTAGGAATTAAATAAGGAAATCAGGAGCGATGAAGGAACCAAAACAAATGAGTGTCAGTGCTATCCAGAACGGAACAGTAATTGACCATGTGCCGGCAAGTAATCTTTTTAAAGTAATCCAGATCCTTGGCCTCGACCGTATTGATAACCAGATAACTTTCGGGACAAACCTGGAAAGCAAAAAGCTTGGAAGAAAAGCAATCATAAAGATCTCGGGCGTTTTTTTCGAAGATGAAGATATAAACAGAATTGCCCTGGTCGCACCCGATGCCAAACTGAATATCATCAAAGACTATGAGGTTGTTGAGAAAAAAGTTGTTGTGGTGCCTGACTAATATAGTAGGCATCGCAAAGTGTATGAATCCAAAATGCATTACAAACTTCGAAGCAGTTACAACACGATTCAAGGTCGTTTCAAAAAAAAATGTATCGCTGAAATGCCATTACTGTGAAAAAATAACCAACCAGGAAAATATGCAGATAATATAAACAAGCCTACCTCAATCTGTCATACGATTTTACAAGCTGATCATCTTTCCTTATACCTCTTAGAGCCAAAATCGCCAGGATTAATAATATAAAAGGTATTGCCATCTTTATACCGGGTATGAATTCACTGCTGTATTTCGATAAGATCAGGTATATATAGAAAATTGACCCAAGAATAAATGCAGACAGTAATCCGATCAAGACTTTTACCAGCATTAGCTGGACCATCCTTTTTTTGAATAAGGAAAATTGTTATCAGGGATACAACAGGAATAAGAATGATAAGTATGGAAAGCGGCAACAGCCTTTCAATCATAACGATACCCTGCCCGTTCGTATCCCTGAATATCCCGTTAAAGGTAACATTAATCACGAATCCAGTATTTTCAGTGAAAACTAATAAGCTTCCTTTAAATAATAACAGTGAGATTAAAACTATAAGTGACAGGTAAACTGACTGAATGCGCTGGATCATTTTATCAATTATTTGGCTTGCCAAATTTACTTCCTTTTAATTAAAATCGGAATACCGGAATGCAAATGAGTCATTTTATGAATATTTAACATTATTTTAGAATTGGTGTCTGTATTGAAAATTATAATTTACATACATTTGTGCGATCGTTTGATCCAATATTGAATTGTACCTGAATATTGCACACAAAATCAATATTTTATAGTAATAATTAGATTTAATCCGGCAATAAAATAATTATCACAATATCGATAAAAGATGAACAAAAAACTACGGCTGCTCATAACCTCTCTCCTGATAATATTGCTAATTGGAATAGTACTTTATCCGAAATATAAACCCTTTCTGTCCAAAAAAATTAAAGGTGATGGTATTTCTGGAACTCCTTTGCGGCAAACGCAGCAAAAACTAAATGCAGTCGGATATGTAATTATCCCGACCCATTTGAGTGAATTGATCAACCAGTCTGGAACACTAAAACCTGATGAAGAGGTTGATCTCTCATTTGAGACTTCCGGAAAGATCGTGGAAATTAATTTTACTGAAGGGACCCGTGTAAAAAAAGGAGATCTTCTGGCAAAAATAAATGATCAGCCGCTTCAGGCTCAGCTCGAAAAATTGCAGGCACAATTAAAGATGGCAGAAGCTAAAGAGTTCAGACAGCGAAGCCTTCTTAATAAAGATGCAATAAGCCAGGAAAGTTACGATCAGGTCCAGACTGATGTACAGACCATAAAGGCGGATATAAACCTCATCAAAGCTAATATTTCGCAGACTGAACTTAGGGCGCCATTTGACGGAATGATAGGATTGAGATATGTGAGTGAAGGAAGTTTTACAACGATGTCAACCAAAATCGCAAAACTCATTAAAATCAGTCCTATAAAGATAGAATTCTCTATATCTGAAAAATATGCTTCCGAAATAAAGATCGGCTATCCGATAACCTTTAAGATCGTTGGTAATGATCAGGTTTTTAATGCTTTTGTTTATGCAATTGATCCAAAAATTGATATAGATACAAGAACGGTCGTTCTCCGTGCCATGTATCAGAATAAAAATGAAGAACTCAGACCAGGAACATTCGCCGGTGTGACATTGGAGCTATCCAAGAGAGATAATGCAATAGCTATTCCGACTGAAGCTTTGATACCACAGATGGATGGGGAGACAGTTTTTATTTATAAAAAAGGGAAGGCTCAGACAATAAAAGTCAGTACAGGACTCAGGACAGAATCAAAGATCCAGATTACTGACGGACTTAAATTCGGAGATACATTGATTACTTCAGGGATAATGCAACTGAGACAAAACCTTCCAATAGTGCTTGACACAGTGATTCTTAACAAATAACCGGTATTATTAATATGAGTTTATCATCAGTTAGTATTAACAGGCCCGTATTAGCAACCGTATTTGCTATTGTTATTTTGCTCTTTGGTGGAGTCGGCCTCACCTTTTTGGGAATAAGAGAATTTCCGAGTGTCGATCCTCCAATTATTTCAGTCAGCACATCGTACCCTGGAGCTAATTCGGATGTAATTGAAACGCAAATTACAGAACCCCTGGAACAATCTATTAATGGAATCCAGGGGATACGATCGCTTACCAGTGTCAGTCAGCAGGGTCAAAGTAACATAACTGTTGAATTTGAGCTGTCGGTGGATATGGAAACCGCTGCCAATGATACCAGGGATAAGGTTTCACAAGCTCTGAGAATGCTGCCACGCGATTGCGATCCTCCTGTAGTTGCAAAAGCAGATGCGGATGCTAACCCTATTCTACAAATTACGGTTGAAAGCAAAAAAAGATCTCTCCTGGAACTGTCAGAAATAGCGGAACTCACCTTAAAGGAACAGCTGCAGACCATTTCGGGAGTAAGCGCCGTTGGCATCTGGGGACAAAAACGTTACGCAATGAGGCTATTTCTTGATCCCGTAAAACTTGCCGGATACCAGATCACTCCTCTGGATGTCAGAAGTGCTGTACTCAGAGAGAATGTGGAACTTCCATCGGGTAGCATTGAAGGAAATACGACTCAGTTAACGATCAGAACCCTTGGACTAATGTCAACTCCTAAAGAGTTCAACGATCTGATAATTAAACAAACCGGAGACCAGATTGTACGCTTTAAAGATATAGGCAGAGCCGAACTTGGACCCGAAGATATTCGAGGTATTCTCAAAATGGATGGGGTCCCAATGGTAAGTGATGTTATCATACCTCAGCCTGGATCCAATCAGATTGATATAGTTGATGAAGTTTACAAGCGCCTTGAATATATTAAAAAAGACCTTCCTGAAGACGTTATAGTCAGGGTACCATTTGATAATACCCTGTTTATAAGGAATTCCATTAAGGAAGTAAAAAACACCATTTATATAGCATTCGCACTGGTAGTTATTATTATTTACTTCTTTTTAAGAAGCTGGCGTGCGACTCTTATACCTATTCTGGTCATTCCCGTATCGCTTATAGGTGCATTCTTTATAATGTATTTAGCAGGCTATTCAATCAATGTCCTGACCCTCCTTGCAATAGTTCTTGCAATCGGGATTGTAGTGGATGATGCCATAGTTGTAATGGAGAACATATATGTAAAAGTAGAAAACGGGGTATCGCCTATTGAGGCTGGACTTAAAGGGTCGAAAGAAATCTACTTCGCGATTATCGCTACTACCATCACTCTTATTGCAGTCTTTTTCCCGATAGTTTTTCTCCAGGGAATAACCGGAAGACTATTTCGCGAGTTTGCCATTGTAATGGCTGGTGCTGTAGGTATATCAGCTTTCCTTGCATTATCGCTTACACCTATGGTATCAACAAAGATGTTGCGCCATGAGACTAAACACAGCTGGTTTTACAGGAAAACAGATAAGTTCTTTACCAGGCTGAATGACGGGTATAAGAGAATGCTTGAATCTTTCCTTATTCACAGGAAAGTAACTTTCGTAATTCTGTTTGTGGCATTAGGTCTTATTTACTTTCTCTGGAAGAATATACCTGCTGAAATGGCACCACTGGAAGATCGGTCTCAAATCTCGGTTAACACGATTGCACAGGAAGGTTCAACTTATGAGTTTAACCTTGATTATATTGACGATATATCTAAAACAATAACCGACCTGGTACCTGAACGCGATGGCATTATGTCAATGGTGAGAGGAGGTGGCGGATTTGTGAGAGTGACTCTGGTAAATCCCAAGGACAGAGATCGTACACAACAACAAATTGCAGATCAAATGGGTTTTGTTTTGAGGTCAAAGACCAAAGCACGATCAATGGTTATGCAACAATCTACTTTTGGAGGAAGACGTGCCGGTTTGCCTATTCAATATGTACTTCAGGCCACTTCAATTGACAAACTAAGGGAAGTACTTCCGGCTTATATGGCTAAAGTAATGGATGATCCGATGTTTCAGATGGCTGATGTAAATCTGAAATTCACCAAGCCTGAACTCAGGATACATATCGACAGGGAAAAAGCAAGCGCCCTTGGAGTGTCAACACAGAATATTGGTCAGACATTGCAGCTTGCTCTGAGCGGACAAAGGTTTGGATATTTCTTTATGAATGGCAAACAATATCAGATACTCGGCGATCTGGCAAGAAACGACCGTAATAAACCGTTGGATCTTAAATCATTATATGTAAGGAATGATCATGGAAGTATGATCCAGTTTGATAATCTGGTAACTCTTACTGAAGAGACTGCTCCTCCTCAGCTGAACAGGTATAACAGATTTGTATCAGCAACTATCTCTGCCGGTCTGGCAAAAGGAAAAACAATCAGCCAGGGACTCGATGAGATGGATAAAATATCAAAACAGGTTCTCGATGAAACTTTCAGAACTGCTCTTGCCGGAGACTCAAAAGATTTTAAGGAAAGCTCATCAAGTCTTATGTTCGCATTTATGCTGGCTATCATCCTGATCTTCCTTGTTCTTGCGGCCCAGTTCGAGAGTTTTAAAGATCCATTTATTGTTATGATGACCGTACCGCTTGCTCTTACCGGTGCCCTGCTGTTCATGTGGTACTTTAATGTCACTATGAATATATTCAGCCAGATCGGTATTATCATGCTGATCGGCCTGGTGACGAAAAACGGGATTTTGATAGTAGAATTCGCTAACCAGAGAAAGCTGACCGGCATGTGTAAAATGGATGCAATTAAATATGCTGCAGCTTCACGGTTCAGGCCTATTCTGATGACCAGCCTGGCTACAATCCTTGGGATTATGCCACTGGCACTTGGATTGGGCGAAGGTGCACAGAGCCGTGTTTCAATGGGTATTGCAGTTGTCGGAGGAATGGTATTTTCAACATTCCTTACTCTTTTTGTTGTTCCGGCGATCTATACATTTATATCAAGCGAAACAAAAAAAACTGAAAATGAGGCTCCTTTATCGTAGTTTGCTTATTCTCTCATCAATGTCATTTATACCTGCACATGGACAAAATGTGTATGGACTTAAAGATTGTATCTCAATAGGTTTGGAAAGAAATTTTTCAATTCTTATAGCAAAAAACGATGAGTCAATCTCAAAAAATAATTATTCCCTGGGTAACGCAGGATTTTTGCCTACAGTAAATCTCATTGGAACACAAACAGGGACTTTGGATAATACCACACAGAAGAATAGCGATGGTTCCCAGACAAATTCAAACGGTGTATTCAATACGGTTACAGTGGGTTCCGCAGTACTTGGGATGAATATTTTTAGCGGATTCAAAGCAGTGACCACATATAAAAAACTGGGAGAGCTTAATCAGGTCGGACAATTGAATACACAGCTTACTGTTGAAAATTTTATTTCTGATATTGTCTCAGGATATTACAATTACATCCTTCAGGTACAGTTGATGAATAATCTTCAATATGCCTTAGTTCTCTCAAGAGAAAGGTTAAGGATTGATGAAGATCGTTATCTGCTTGGCTCAGGCTCAAAGCTCGAAGTTTTACAGTCGCGGGTATATGTTAACTCCGATAGCTCAAATCTTTCAAGACAAAATGAAGTTGTCAGATCAGCTCAGATAAGGATTAATCAGATGATGGCTCTGGAAAATCTCGGCAATGAATTCTCCACAAGGGACACTTCTATTGATGTAAATCCCAATCTCCTTTACGAGAAGCTGCTTGAGGCAACCCTTGTAAGTAATACTAATCTTCTCATAGCTGCCAGGAACAAAACGATCTCCGAATATGATTATAAGCTAATCGTCTCACGGTCTTACCCTTATCTCAATTTTTCGGGAGGCTACAGTTACAATCTCAATACATTTACTCAAAGTTCCATCAAAAATCAGACAATTAACGGAGTCAATTACGGCCTCACACTTGGAGTTAACCTGTTTGATGGGAATAATCAGCGAAGGAGCATTCATAACTCCGCTATTGACAGGAACAGTAAAGATCTGGCATATCGTGAAGTTGAACAGGGCAATAAGAGCTGATTTGCTTACCATTTACAGCGCATATAATAACAACCTCCGGCTTATTACCCTCGAAGATCAGAACTATCAGACTGCTAAAGAAAATCTCGATATAGCACTGGAGAGATACAAACTTGGAAGTCTCTCGGGTATTGATCTGCGCGAGGTCCAGAAAAGTCTTCTTGACGCAAGGGAGAGATTGATATCAGCACATTATCAGACTAAACTTGCTGAAGTGTCGCTGCAGCTGATTTCCGGTAAAATAATGGAATACTATAAATAACGGTGTACGGTTTACGGCATGCGGCATGCGGCTTTTAGTTGTATAATCCCTCTGTGAAACTCTGTGCTCCTCTGTGTCCCTCTGTGTAAGTTCTTATATACTTTCATTGATACTGGCATTTTTTTATATTCAGATTATATTAAATTTGAGCCTAAAATTTAAAAATGCAAAAGAAAACTGAACTTATAACAAATAAAGACGGATCCATCTTTCATCTTAATCTGCTCCCGGGTGACATTTCCAATAAAATAATTATTGTTGGTGATCCTGGTCGTGTTGAAATGCTGGGATCATTGATGCAGGATATCAGGGTTAAAAAAGAAAACAGGGAGTTCCATACCATTACCGGATCATTTGAAAATACTGAGATTACCATTATATCATCCGGGATTGGAACAGACAATATCGATATTCTGGTCAATGAGCTTGATGCCCTTGCAAATATCGATTTAAGTACCGGAATCATTAAGGAAGAGCCTGTCTCACTGACATTTATCAGATTGGGTACTTCAGGTGGTTTGAGAACAGATGTACCGGCAGGTTCATGCGTTCTTACCGAGACAGCTATAGGTTTTGACGGACTTTTGCATTTTTATGAAGGATATGACTGGATCCTTGATACCGGATTATGTGATACGCTTGTTGAATATCTTGAATGGCCCGACACTCTCTCCTACCCTTATGCAGTAAATGCAGACAAAGAACTTATCGAATTGTTTCAAAATGAGAATTTCATAAAAGGGATCACTATATCGGCTCCAGGATTCTATGCTCCGCAGGGCCGGAGGCTAAGGCTTGAAACGTTTGACAATGAAATAAACAATAAGCTGGCGGAGTTTTCGTACAGGGGCAGAACAATAAGCAATTATGAAATGGAGAGCTCTGCAATATATGGCTTATCAGCACTGCTTGGGCACAAAGCTCTTACAATCTGCCTGGTTATCGGTAATCGGGTGACCGGAGAATTTGTGCAGGATTACAAGCCATTGATGAGAGAGTTGGCGTTAAAAGTATTTGAGGTAATCTGAACCTGGCATATCTTAATTTCTGAATTTTAATATATTTGTATAACCAACCTGTCAATCTTCTAAAAATGCCTGAAATCGATAGTAAAAAAAATAACAGAGATGATGAAATAGATCTTCTTGATCTCTTCAGAAGAATGGGAAGAACTTTAAACCGTTGGATCAAAGGTCTTGGCAGAGCTTTTCTGATATCTCTGGTTTTTATATTGAAGCGGTGGTTACCATTAGGACTAAGCCTTGGTGCCGGTATTGGTGTTTCATATTTGCTTAAGAGCACAGCTGTTTCCGTTTACACCTCTGATATAGTATTAAAGAATAATATGGCTGTAATTGAGAAACTTAAAATGCGGGATAATACAGGCACTACAGCTGATCTGATCTCTAAAATTAATGTACTTCATTCATATTGCTCAGGGATCAATTATGCCGCATTAGCCCAGTCATTGTCTATGAACACTGAATCAGTCCGAAACATTTTTGATATAAGCGCTTATTGGATTATAGATCAGGGGAAGGATGGCATTCCTGATTATGTTGATTATAAGAATGCTCAGAACGCATATGATACTGTAAATATAAGGATGCCTGACCGTGTTGACATAAGGGTGGTGGCTCATCTCCCCAAAGATCTGAAATTAGTACGCGATGGTTTAATAAAGTATATTGATGATGACTCATTATATCAGCAAAGGAACAGGTTACGTCTGAAGCAGAATCAGGATTTACTTACACGGCTTAACTTTGATATCATCCAGCTTGACAGTTTACAGAAGGTTAAGTATTTTGAAGAAACAAGGGATATAAAACCTGCTGCCAGCGGACAGATAGTATTTATGCAGGAACAGAAGACCCAATTGATTTATCCCGATATTTATTATCTGTATACAAAGAAACAGGTGATAGAAACTGAAGGGGATCTTTATAAAGGAATTGTGACAGTTCTAAGTGACTTTTCCTTGCCTGCCAGAAGGGATAACGGAGTTTCTTATTATGCAAAAATTCTGGTTCCTTGCTTCTTCTTTCTGACTTTGTTAGTTATGATTATTATGGCAAACATGAAAAGACTAAAAGAGTTATTTAAAAAATACTAAATAAAAAGGGAGTTTTCGACTCCCTTTTTTGTTTAATGACATCCGGCAATATTATTACTAAACACATTTTAAGTAAAGTCACAAGCTGATACTTAGTTGCACTTCGTTTGGGCTAGCCTCAAAATGCAGATACCTGTGTTTTTAAGAAAACAACTTTATCCCAGAGCAAAAAAAATTTCTTGAGATAGTCATAAGATTTAAAACTACTAATTTTGTATTCCAGTAATATAAGAAGACGAAGAGGTACCAAATAAACTTAATATTATCGATTTATGAAAAATATTCTGCGTTGGGAACTGTCTTTTAAATTTGTTTTCAGTTACCCCCAAAAAATATTCGTGGTTTTTTTGTCAATAATCACTCTCAGTTTATTTCCTTTATTGACTGTCTCCGCCCAAAATCTAGGCAATGGATTTTATGACCATGGTGTAGTCTCACCATTCAGCACTCAGCGAGGAGTTATTGCAACGGTGGATGGGAAAGGACGCGATGTAGTACTGGTATGGTTGTTTGATCATCGCGGCAGTTATGGTCTGCTGATGATTGATGCTGAGACTGGAAAAACTGACGAATTCACACTTCCGTTTTCAGCAGATTATGCAGTATTTTCATCTCTTCTTTCCAGCAAAAACAAATTATATACTCTTTTCAATAAGACTTTCGTGGAATTCGATCCTGTAAAACGTGCCATCACCTTTCGTAAAGAGATCAATCACGATATGGCAATGGGAATGACTGAGGACGACAATGGCATAATATGGGCTGCCACGTATCCAAACAGCGGTTTAGTTTCCTACAATCCTGAAACCCGTGATCTCAAAAACCATGGATTCCTCTATAGACAGAACTGGAACCAGTACCAGCGGTATGTTGCTGCAGATAAATCCGGATGGATTTATTTCGGCATTGGAAATTCATTGAGCCAGATAATCGCTTTTAATCCCGCTTCGAACAAAGCAAAACCAATGTTAAAGGCACCGGAACGTAAAAAGGGTCAGGCATATGTATACAGGGATCTTGACGGCAAGGTTTATGGCCAGTCGCTGAAACAAACTGGTGAGACATGGTACGAACTTTATAAAGGCAAAGAGCATAAGATAGATAAAAACGACCATCCAAATCCTAAACCAATTATAACAGGAGATCAGACCTTAAATTATAAAGACTTCCCTGATGGTAAGAAAATCAAAAATATCGATCTTGAAGGGCGTAACCTTGTCATTATTGATCCTAAAACGAAAACTGAAAAAACTGTAACTTTTGACTATACCGGCGATGGTGCGAAAATTATGAATGTGGCTGCTTCTCCTGACAGTGCAATTACAGGAGGAACAACATTCCCAATGCGTTTTTTCAGCTATAATCCAAAAACAGGAAAAATCACAAATAATGAAGCTTTTGGTCAATATGATGCTGTGGCCAGTCAGGGAAACAACTTTTATATTGGTGTATATCCACAGGGCGCACTCCTTGAATGGGATCCCTCAAAACCCTGGATTAACACAAAGAAAGGTATGGACACTAATCCACAGCTACTGGCAACTTCAGATATTCAGCTTCACAGGCCCCTGCGAATACTTGCTATCCCTGATGGTAAAACTATTGTTATGAGCGGTTCACCCGCTTATGGATATACAGGTGGAGGATTACTCTTTTGGGACAGGGACAAAAAAACTGCTACTGTTCTGTCTGACAGTGCTGTTATCCTTGACCAGTCAACATCAAGTCTCGTGACATTACCAGGAAATAAAATTTTAGGCGGAACTACTACATCCCCCGGGACAGGAGGAGAAGCAAAAGCAACCACAGCAGAGTTGTATATTATGGATTTATCGACAAAAAAAATAGACTGGCATGGAGCAATAATGCCTGGCGTCCATAGTTACAGCGATTTGTGCCTTACACCAGAAGGATTAGTTTATGGAATCGCTGAACTTAAAATATTCTTCGTCTTTGACCCTGTTAAGCAAATAGTAATACATCAGCAGGATCTGCAAGCAAGCTTCAGCACTTCAATCAATAATCAAACAACACGTGTATTTGTACTTGACAACAAGCACCAGGTATATATTCTCGCTATCAATGATATATTCAGGGTTGAGCCAAAGTCCTTCAAAATTAACCTGATATCAAAAACGCCAGTACCAATCATCGAAGGAGGAGATTTTCTGTATGGCTGTATATATTTTGTCAGTGGATCACATCTTTACAGTTATTCTTTATTAAAGAAATAATTTACAAAAACGGCTTAGCACAGGTGAAATCTAAGAACTTTCATCAAATTCATCCTTTTTTGGAGTTTATAAAGAAATCAGGTTTAGCCATTTTTGTCAATAGTCGGATATTAATAACAGATAGTCAGTAACTCAAGGAGATATTCAAAAATTTTAAAATAAAAAAGAGAGTTTGCGGCTCCCTTTTTTCGATTTTAATCAAAATTTTTTACGATTAACTTTTCACAGATCATATCTGAAATTAATCCAGATGAATTTAAGTTTCTAAGTAAGCTCGGAGAATATTTATGTTACTGATCATCTGAATAACCTGAAAAGTGTCAAAAAAATTATCTTTAAATATTGCCTGATACTTCTATCCCTGAGATACTGAATATTTAATTTCAGTTTTTCAGGCATAATAATTTTAATATAATATTCATCAGGATTTTCAATCCCGGATAATAATTCATTTTCGTTCCTGAACTCAATTGAAGCATAATCCGTTATCCCCGGTTTAACCATCAGCACGCTTTTTTGTTCCTCAGTATAAAGTTCAACATATTTGCGAACCTCAGGCCGTGGCCCGACAATGCTCATATCACCTTTTATAACATTTATTAATTGCGGAAGCTCATCTAACTTAATTCTCCGGAGATAATAGCCTACATTTGTAATACGCGGATCTCTGCTCCCAATAGTAATAAGACTTCCATCTCCGGAGTAATTATGCATAGTCCGGAATTTATATAACCGGAAAGGCTTAAAATTCTTCCCTATTCTTTCCTGAATAAAAAATACAGGTCCGGCAGAGTCAATCTTAATTATTACTGCGATTATTAAAAAGACAGGAGACAAGATGACAGCGGCAGTAATTGAAAAAATAATGTCCAAAAGCCTAACCATCTGTTTTTACCTGATTATACGATTCAACAACGCTGTTTATAATAAGATCTACATCAGTCTCTTTAAGCTGAGGATAGATTGGAAGTGAAATTTCGCATTTGTAGTTATTATAAGAAAGCGGGTAATCTTCCTTACGATACCCCATTTCTTTAAAAAAAGACAGCATCGGAAGAGGAATGAAATGAACATTAACTGCTACATCTCTCTTCGAAATTAATTCAATAATCCTGTCTCTTTCTTTTTCCGTAATACCTTTAATTCTTAGTGGATAGATATGATATGACGATTCAGTGCTCCCTTTTGCCAGAGTTGGTAAAATTGCCCAGGGCTTCTTCTTAAAAGCATCATTAAAACGATTTGCGATAAGTTTCCTTAATGGCAATAGAAAATCTTTATATTTCAGGATCTGCACCAAACCAATTGTCGCGCATATATCGGGCATATTCATTTTAAACCCGTCGAGTATTATATCATATTTCCAGTCGCCTGCCTTATTTTTACTGAATGCATCCTTTGTCTGACCATTTAAAGACATCAGCTTCATCGTATTAAACACTTCATTACTCTTAAAACTGTCAGGAAGCGTGATACAAATGGCACCTCCTTCTGCTGTTGTAACATTTTTCACGGCATGAAGCGAGAAGACCGAGATATCAGCCAGTGAACCCGATGGTCTGCCATCATACATCGCCCCAATAGAATGGGCAGCATCACTTAGAACCAGAATCCTTCCAAGGTTCTTCTGAACAGGATTTGCAGGTCTGAAGCGGTCGACAATCTCAGAAGATCTGACTATTTTAAAAATACTGTCATAATCGCATGGATAGCCAGCAAAATCAACAGGAATTATTGCTTTAGTGGATTCAGTAATAAGTTCACTCAGGCCTTCAATTTTCAGATTAAAATCCTTGTCAACGTCCGCCATTATAACTTTAGCTCCCAAATGATAAGCAGCAAGCGCAGTGGCGCAATATGTATATGCCGGAACAATCACTTCATCACCTGCGCCTATTCCAAACCATTTTAATGCTATCATCAGGCCGGAGGTTGCGGAGTTAACACAAAGGACATCCTGTACGTTGCAGAACTTTCCCAGCTCGTACTGAAGTTCATTTGTCTTCTTTCCTGTCGTAATCCAGCCCGATCTCAGCGTTTCACTAACAGCTTCGATAATATCTTCATCAATGTATGGAGGAGAAAATGGTATCATAATTCTATAAATTTAAAAGGTCGTTTGCTATTATTCTTCAACAGGTCTTAAAAACAAACAAAAAAAGAAAGCATAAAAAATAACACCGGCTGCTCTTTCCAGAACAGATTCAAAGAGACAATTGAAAGCAACTATGTAGAGAAAGAAAAAGAGAAGCGCATCCTTTTTCCTGGAAGCAATAATCAAAGGAAAAACAAATATGGAAATAAGTACACAAAACCCAATCAGTCCCAGTCCGATAAAAGTCTCCAGGAATTGGTTGTGTGCATTAAGCTTAACTTTTTGAGGATCATCAGAACTCACGTAATCAAGTGAATTTACAGTATCACCGGGCCCGACGCCAAATAAAAAATGACTCTTTATCTGATTGACGGATTTTTCCCAGACTTTTATCCGTGTGTTAGAAGTTGATTTTAACCCTGCATAATCGTATGAGGAAAAATCCCTGCCTATAATCGAGAATCGTGAAGAAGAGAATAATAAGAAAATTGAAATTATTGTAACCAGTATTATAGGAATAAAAATGATTTTTCTTGATGATTTAAGAAGCTTGTAGCCTACAAAGAAAATAACGGCTATGGCAATACAAAGAATTCCGGCTCTGGATCCAAGCAGAAAGATTGCGATGACAAATAATGAAATTAAGGATATTGTCAAAACAATCCAGGTATTGCTTAAGTGTTTGTGCAGGAAATATATTAAGATCCCTATTGAAAAAAGTAAGTACATAGAAAAATATGAGGGATGTAAGAACACTGAAAATGAGGAATATGAGAAGTAACTCCAATTGTTTTTAAGTAATTCTAAAAATGGATAATTTCTTGTCCCATCCCAGATTGAAGTATTAAAGTTGAATCCATTTGCATTAACAGTAATGGAGTTAGCTGTAGCAACAACAATACATATCAGCAGCGCTGTAAAACTGCCGGCTACAAAAGCTTTCAATACTCCATCTGACTGTTTATCACTTAAAACATTCCTGCCTATAAAAAAAAGCGGAAGAAGCAAAAATGTTGCTTTCACCTCCAAATGTTTCAATCCATCATTCAGATTAGTGGTGTATAGTAAAGCAATTACATATAATATATAATACAGAGCCAGCAGAAGAAGCAATCTGTTGGATCTGATTATGGCCCATGTAAACCGTGATTTGAAGTTGCCCAGAAGAACCCACGTAACAAATAATAGGATAATAATATAGCTCAGATACACCGCCCTGATAGCCAATGGCATCGAAAATGCCAATAGAAGAATAAAGAAATAGTTTATTCTTTCAATATATCCTCGTGTTTGCCTATTAAATATCATGATTAAATCTATCTTCCAATACCTTAATAAATTTCTTTGACAGCGATTCGTAAGTATTATTACGAAGAATATACTCCCTTCCTTTTAAACCCATTCCGTCCCTTGTCACTTTATCATAATTTGCAAGTTTCAAGATAGCTGCAGCAATAGATTCAGGGTCTTCCGACCTGGCTGAGAATCCGCATTCAGCTTCCTTAACCAGATTGTTTCCCGATTCAATTGACTGTATGACAGGTCTTGCTGCCATCATATAGTCAATTAGTTTATTGGGGCTGATGCCAAACCTGAAAAGCTTCTGCCTCTTTAATCCGATATAAACGATATCAAATTCTGAAAGAAGTGCAGGAATAAAGTCTTTGGATATCGGATTCAGAAAGAAAATATTAGTTAGGTTATATTCTCTGGCTTTCTTAATAAGCATTTGTTTTTCAGGCCCGTTCCCGACAATCAAAAATGATATTTTCTCATTAACAAGCAGTTTTGCAGATTCGACAAAGCTGTCCAACGCATTTGCTATCCCGATTGAACCTGTATAGCCTACTATTGTCCTGTTCTCCGATTTTAACTTTTGAATCAGTATTTTATATTCATCAGGAATAGACACATTGCTGTTCCAGCTGCTGATGTCTATACCATTTGGAATATAATTAAACTTATGAGGTTTTAATCCATGGATCTCCATATGGCTAAATGCCAGTGGAAGCATGGATACAACTTTATCAGAGTTTCTGTAGGCAAAGTTTTCAGCATATTGAATTAAAAGAATAAAAGGATGAAACCTGGAATAATTTCCAAGCTCCATTGGCGACAATGGCCATAAATCATGAACTTCAAATACAAGTTTAGCTTTGGATTTCTTTGATATTCTGAAAGCCGGAAAAATGTCAAGCGGATAAGTCGATGATGCAATAACTGCCTCTGGACTGGAATTTTTTAATATTTTTTTTGAAAATACAAATAGCCTGGTTACGAAAACTAACATATTCCATATCCGTCCTGCTCCATTTCGGCTGTAGGAAGGCGTTTTTAACCATATGTATTTTATTCCGTCAATAACCTCTTCGTTATAACTTTCAGTAATTATGGGTTGGGTAGTTCGAACATGAGAATAAGAAGCTGCAACAATTGTTATATTATGGCCCATTTTCAGCCAGTATTTCGCAAGGTAATAAGGTCGGTATTCCATTCCCAGCTTTGGAGAACCAGCGTAGTGATTTATCAGAAGAATATTCATCTAAGAAATTTTAGCATCACTTTCCGTTGAACTTAATAGTGCAGATATTTTTTTAAGCCTGACTGGATCTTTGAATATTTTTTCAGGTAAAAATAAAACCTTATCCAGCATATCCAAAGTGTGCGGGAACCGTTCAGTTTCTGTCAATCCAAATTTCGAAGAATTATAGAGAGTATTTTCCCACAATATAAAACTATCCACACCAGATTTAGAAAGAATATTTTTTATCTTATTCCTTCCAGCAGAATCTGAGAAAAATAATGGGAAATATAATAGGCGTGTTGCGTCATTAAAATTTACCTTAAGCCGCATTTTTTCGGGAATTTTTAAATACTCTTTCGTAAAATCATTATTCTTCCAGGATAGTTTATTTCCTATGATATATTTTGCAATGAAGCAGATTTTATAAACGCTGATATCTGATTTGTAATTAAATTTTGTTTGATACCTGTTTTTCTCGAGATTACTTATCAGCAGGCTATATATCAATGGATTAAAACCATAATTTCTAATTAATATTCTTAAATAGCTCAGTATACACTTAAGCGTGCTTCTGGCATGCAGTTGATTATATAAATTTTTAACCTGCAGGCTCTCAGACTCATTGTTGAATATCAGAGCCCCACCCGAACCGGCTGCAATGGGCTTGTGAAGATTAAAGCTGTAAACTGAAATATTGGAATATGGGTTTGCAACGTAATCCATGAAAGACAGGTGGGCACAATCTTCGATAATAATAAGGTTTGGATATTTGAGTCTTATTTCGGATAAGTATTCAAAACGAAGCCCAAAATAATGAATAAGTATGATTGCGTCAAGATTTGATAAATCATCAAGCCTAAAAGTATATCCTTCCCTGTTAAGGGAAATATCTAAAAAAACGATATTATTGCCAGAGCCTGCAACACTTTCGTAAACTGAAAGACATGAATAAACAGGAACCCCTATATTAAGTTTTTTGCCTCCGTTGATACACTTCAGGTAATGAACTATTGCTTCAGTTGCTGAATCAAAAAACAAAACATCATCAGAATTAGCCTTTAAAAAATGATTATACCCTCTTGAAATGGAGATCAGATCTTTCAGGGTAATATCAACAGTGTATCTGGGTATTATCATAACCTAATCAGCTATTGTTCTTGTAATATTTCTTATAAAGCTCACCGGCCTCAGCCAGATAGAAATATACTGAGAATCTCTTTTTATTTATCCTTTTGATCTTATTCAGGAATCGGAAAATTGAATACAAGGTTTTATTAAACAAAAAATTATATGAAGGAGAAATTACTGCCAGCCTGGCAGCAGGCCTGGGGGTAAATAACATTCCTTTTTTAAATTTGTCAAGACCTGGCTTCTCCTCAAAAGAAGCCAAACCATATGTTATTTCAATCTGGTTCTCCCTGGATAGGACTTCATTTATAAAAGAAAACAGAATTGCGTTCATTGGATTTAAAGAAGAAAATGATTCATCACGAAATGGATGTTGAATAATGTATTTATTATTCAATTTAATAAAAATTATATAGCCAATCAGTTCATCATTTGAATATGCACCCTTGATAAATATATCTTTTTTATTGAAGAAATTGGCGATGTATTTTCCCCATTTCTCACTATCGGTAAGAAAGGATGTTTTCCTTTTCTGTCTATTAAGTGTTTTCTTGTTAATTTCCAGTCCTTTTGTAGCAATTGATTTAAAATCAGCATCTTTTATAACACAAGAATTAATCCCTTTCCTTATTTGATTACGAATCTTTGAATCAAACATCTCAATTTCATATCTGTCACTTAACAATACATATTCAAATGTATTGCTAACCTTCAATTCACTTCTAAATAGCAGAAATTTACAGTTCTCATTAAACGCCAGATCCATGTCCGATTTTGTTGGGTTAAATGCATCGAGTGTCGGAAATGAATGTGCATACCTGCTTTCGCTGATTAACCAGTTAACAGAAGGGGTTTCTATTATTTTGAATCCTAAATCTATATGGAGACTAATATACTCGGATGTGGTCATTAGAACGATTTTTTGCCAAGGAGCTCATTGTAAAGTGATATCAGTTTAATTTCCTCAGCTTCCCAGTTATATTTTTCTTCAATAACTTTATAACCCGTTTCCCCCCATTTCAGCTGCCTTGTCTGCATTTGAAAAAATATGCTGAATGCCTTTAGCTATCTCTTCCCTGTTTTCAGGATCAACGCAAATTCCGCACTGATTTCCCTCAACAATCTTTCGCCACAAAGGAAAATTAGAACATATCACGGGAATACCTGCCGACATATATTCAAATATTTTATTTGGCTGTGAGAAAACATGGTTTTTTTCAGGCAGGAATACGGCTATTCCTGCAAATGAATCGATAAGCGCTTCTTTGAGATCAATTCGTGAAAGAATCCCTTTATATTCGACATTTTCCCAACCATTTAAAGCTTTTAACTCATTTTCATATGAAGGAGGATAAATTTCACCGGCAAGAATAAGTTTGAATTGAATAGTTGGGTCAATAAACGGCAATGACTGAATTAATTCAGATATGCCCCTTTTCCTTGTGATACCTCCGGCATATATAATCCTGAATTTTTTTACTTTATGGGAATTATTTACTGGTGAGAATTCGGATTTAAAAGGATAATTATTAATTACAATCGTGTTCTTTAATCCGGAATCAATAAATCTCTTCTCAATAGATGGTGTTGCACAGACAACAGAGTCAAAAACGCGGCAGCAAAAAGTTTCAAAAGATGAAACCAATGCCGAGATCACTCGTCTGAAAATAACAGGCAGGTATTCTTTATCCATGATCGAATCACGATAATTTTCATGTACATCATATATCACTTTCTTGCCAAAAATCTTAAGTGTCAACCCGGCAAAAAGCAGATCAGGATCATGGAAATGATAAATCGCACAATTTTTAGGGAGAAATAAAAAGAAGAAAAGAGATTTAAACAATCTTTTTATTCTTCTTTCCTCGTTGAAATTTTTGTTGTAGTGAACTTCCAGATTGGGATCATTATATTGTTCATGATTCTTCAGATGCCTTTTATCGACGTTTAAATTTCCATTGTTTGTAAAATAAACAACCTCCATCCCATTATTCAACAGACATCTTATCTGCTTCTTAAAAATACGGATATCATTCTCAAGATGTGTTGAGGTAAATACACAAATTTTATCTTTCACTATTGTCCAACATTAAAAAAGTACTAATATTCAGAGAGAGAGTATAAATGCATAATAATTGAGAAACATTTCCGCTTTAAGAGTCATTTTGATCAACACTCAAAGGGAAAATTATTTAAAAGCTTTTCTTATGATTTTCCGGAATCCGAGACCAGTTTTAAAAAGCCATTCATTCGACGGATAGTCGAGATAAGTTTTTATTGGCCGGCCAATCAGTTCTTTAAGAGTCTCGACAGAGAGATCAAGTTTTTTTGCTATATAATCGTAATCATCTTCAAGCTCATATCCGCTGTAAACAGACAGGCTTACTTCTTTCAGAGCGTCTTCCCTGCTCATTTTCCCTGCAAGAATTAAACTCGAGAGATGAGCTCTGCGTTTATCGTAGCCAAATTTTTCAGGCAGGTAATAAGCCTGAAAAAATTTTGTAAACCTCGACTCATGATGCTTTCCGCCATAGTATTTCCATCCCAGGTCATTGCTTAATAGCCTGATAGCATTTTCTTTATCATAGTCAATATAATTCAGGAGCTTCACAACTTTCATTTTTTTTATGAAAGTAAAATAGATATACCGATCGAAAAAAGTAACATGAGGAAATGTTTTTAAGGGAACAGTGCCGAATTTTTTATGTACCCCTTTGATATGGCGGTAATCAAGAGCATTATAGCCCCATGCTTCAGGAAGAACAGATTCGGTTTCAAAATTGCTTCCGTTCAAAACATATTTAATTGAGTTATCTACAGCGAATCTGTAAAGAGCTGCGAAAATTGCATGATCCTGAGGTATATCAAGATTCGCAAGGCTGGCTTTAAAAAAAGCAACCTGGAGGTCTTTCATCTCTTCCCAGTCCACAACATGAGTATGAAGTTCAAGATTCAGGTGTTTTACAATGTTCTCAATATTTTTGACTGCGAGTTCTGAATTCCATCCACAGTCGACATGTACCACGAGAGGTCTCAGACCCTGTTTAGCAGCGAAATAAGCTAAGAATGAGCTGTCAATTCCACCGCTTAAGCCAAGAATGCAATCAAATTCCTTGCCGGCTCCTTCCTTTTTGATTTGATTAACGATTGTCTCAAGTTGCCGGTTTTTTACTTCCGAAGGCAACTTAAGAATTCCGGCATTCTGATCAAACTCATGACAGTGATTACAGACTCCTTCATCATCAAAGTAGATTTGAGGGTCTGTTGTATCCATTATACATCTGGTACATATTATATATTCACTGACCATTTAAAAAAATTTAATTGGGCTCATCTAATCATCACAGGCTTTCCATTGTGGCCAAACAAATTCAGCATGCGACAATCTATAGCAAAATATTTAATGAAAAATTGACCTTAACTCTATTTGACTTGGATAACTGATTAAAACTGCTTTGAGTTTCCCGTGATAAACGAACATACTACCTGCAGCCAGAGCAGACGCTCCTGAATTTAAAGCATTTTTGAAATCATCAATATTCTTTGCACCTCCGCATGCGACTACCGGAATATTTACGATGCTTGAAATTTTAGCTATAAGTTCCAGATCATAGCCATTCATGACGCCATCCCGGTCAATCGAATTTAAAAGTATTTCGCCGGCTTCCATTTCTTCAATTATCCTGACATATTCAAGTGGATCAGTCTTCGTTAATGTTTTCCCGTTATTCAGAGCAACTACATATTTACCCCATAGATTCTTTTTAACGTCGACTGAGACAACAATTGTTGAACTTCCGAACTCATTTGCAGCTTCTTTAATAAAAGAAGGATTTGAATATGCAAAGGAATTGACAGATACTTTTTCAACTCCCAGGTTTACAATTTTTCGTATATCGTCTAAGGAGTTGATGCCTCCGCCATAACATAGCGGCATAAAACATTCACTTGCAATTTTCTCGAGATATTCAAAATTTGGCTTTCTTTTCTCACCTGTCGCTGTAATATCAAGAAAAATAAGCTCATCAACTTCTTTTTCATTAAAGATTTTGACAGCGTTTATCGGGTCACCTATATACTTTGGATCCTGGAATTTAACTGTTTTTACAAGTCCTTTATTTTTAAGCAGAAGAACAGGTATAATTCTAGGGACACTCATAACTAGTATAAATCAATATAATTTTTTAATAGTTTCATTCCGTACTTATGACTTTTCTCGGGATGAAACTGAACGCCCATAATATTCTCTTTCTCAACAGCAGCCACAAATTCATTTCCATATGATGCAGTAGCCAGGATATCTTCAGCTTTGTGGGATTTTAAATAATAAGAATGAACAAAATAAAACTTTGGATCAGCTTGCATATCAGTAAACAATTTGCTTTTTTTTGAAATCGTCGGATACACCCAGCCCATATGGGGAATTTTCAGATTTAAACCAGTACCGGCAAAATTAAATTTAACTACCTCAGAATCAACCCACCCTAACCCCTTGATACTCCCCTCTTCACTTCCATTCGAAAGCAATTGCATACCCAGACAAATACCAAGAACAGGTGCGCCTCTCTTTATAACTTTTTCATACAAGACATCAATTAAGTCAAGATCCTTAAGATTTTGCATCCCGGTATCAAAAGCTCCAACCCCCGGCAAGATTAATTTGTCGGCCGATAATATTAACTCAGGATCTGAGGAAACATGAAATTCAGTGTGAATTTTCCTTAACATATTCTGAATCGATCCCAGATTTCCCACTTTATAATCGATAATCACAACCATGGTATGTCAATCCTTTACTTACGGAGAGTATTGGTCTTTATTATTTTTTTTGAGAGTATTGCCCTGCCGTGATACTTAAATAAAAGTATATAGGATCCGCTATTCAACGCTGAAAGATCCAGTTCTATCTGATTCTCTGCATTGTATACTTTGGAATGAATAATTATCAAACCCTTAATATCAATAACATATAAATCCAGATCCATGTACTTTAAATCATTCATCCTGATTACTAAATTTCCGGAAGTTGGATTGGGATAGACTCTGGAATCCTCAAATAACGCGAAATCCAGATTCATTTTTACATGTACAGTGTCAGATGTTGCTTTACAACCCATATAGTCCATCACTGTCAGAAAATAATCACCGGGAGATTTCACAGAAATATCTGGCGTATTTTCACCTGTATTCCAGTGGAAAAAGGGATATGATAATGATGAAAACAATTTTATACTATCGCCAAAATTAAAAGTAGAGGATGGGTCTGCTATAATTTCTGCTTCAGGCTGAGGATAAACATATTTTGATTTTGACTGGTTTTTGCATCCGTGATAATCGGTCACCCGTACTGAGTAACTACCGGGCTTATCAACGCTTGCGACTCGGGTTTCTTCACCATCTGTCCATAAGTAATCATGATATTGTCCTGTTGAAAGAAAATTTGCCTTACCGGCACATAGTGTATCGCTTGTAATTATCTCAGGAGCAGGAAGGGGCTTTACATTAACAGTGATTTTATTAGAAGTGTCGGAACAGCCATTTATATCTTTTACAATGACAAAATACTCCTCTGAGTTTTTAACATATATCAACGGTGTGGTTTGACCTGTTGACCAGAGATAGTCAGAAAATACGCCAGTTGCATATAACTGAAGACTATCACCCTCGCAGATATAATTATATGAATTTGCAGCAATTTTAATATCCGGCTGTGTGGTAATGGTCACAACATTCGAAGAATCAATACATCCGTTTTCGTCTTTTACTACGACATAATAATCTCCCGTATTATGCACTTCAATTTCCCGTGAAGTATCTCCGGTATTCCAATTGTATTCCAGGTAATCGGAATTAGGGAACAAGTTAGTTCCTGAGCCTTTGCAGAAGGAAGTTGGACCTGAAGATGAGATTGTTGCATCTATCGCCGGATTCAATATTTTTATGTTAAAAGTTTGCAAGGCATTTTCTCCATTACCAGTAAAGGCTTCGACCACCACTGTTGAATCGGGAATACTGCAGGAGGTTGGAACACCGCTTATCAACCCGCTTGCAGAATCAATTGACATCCACGACGGAGCATTCCTGAATCTGTATCTTATGGTGTCATTATTCGTACTGAAATCTGCATGGACAGAGTAGGTATAATGAGAATTGATGTCAATAGTTTTGATTGGTTCTGATGTTATGGTTAATTTATTTATACTTAATTTCCAGACATCATTATAGAAATTATCATTATTTGAATAGCCTCCGAAAACATAAATATTATCATTGAAGACTACTGTGAAAGGGGCATGCCGGGGAAGAAAAGTGTTATCTCTGAAATATTTATACCATTTTGCTCCATCCGATGAATACCAGACCTCATTTAAATTTCCACTGTTTATCCCGTATGGATAGGACATGTCCTGACCAGCAATTACCCATAATTTCCCTTTATATACTATCGGAGTAAAAAATCTTCTCCGGCTCCAGTCAGCGTTTGAAGTTACCTGCACCCAGTTAATACCATCAGCTGATGACCACACATCATTATAGGTTTCGGACAGGTCAGGATAATTGACGCCACCCATTATCCACAACCTGTCATTAAATACAGTCAGTCCGAAGAATGACCGTTTTGGCCATGGCAGAGAGTCTTTTTCAAGGGCCCATGTTTTGAAATCCTCAGTGCTGTATATCCCTGTACTGCCTATCAGCCATATTTTATTTTTAAATATAACTGTATACCCATCTTCAGGACTATCTGTAATATTACTCCATTCTATCCCGTCTTTAGAGCTAAGTATATAATGATTTGTCTGCCATAATTTATTATTATATACAAGGCTCAGGTTGTATCTATCGGACATTGACTTGACCTGCACCCAATGGCTCCCATCAGAGGAACACCACTGGTCGGGAACAATATCCAGATATTCCCAGTTATACCCTCCGCTGATCCATATTTTACCATCAAATACAACTGCCTTGTTATATGTTCCTCCACAATCACGAGGCGAAAAAGCAGTATGCTCAGTCACTAAAGTCCATTCTGAATCAGTCTGAGAATAACTTACAGCTGCTGAGAGAAGAAAGGTCAAAAGAGATAATGATAATATTTTACTCATCAATCAGGTTCAAATCTTTGAACAAATTTGTGAAATATGATTTTTAAAAACAACCTGTTCTGATCAGGATTTAATTGCAGTACCTAAAATACACCAGCCTTTGGAGATCCCGCTCATAAAAGGTCTCAAAACAAAGGATAACAGGTAGAGCAAAGAATAGAATATATTTTTTGTAATCCAGATATCAGGTAAAAAACCAGCCGCCTGAAGCTGTACGTTAGTGAAACCTTCAGCCTTTAATATGACTTCCATTTCCCATGCGTTAATAGGGTTTATATGTCCGTAATCGAGCGATGATTCATCAAAGCTTATAAACTGTCCCTTAAATAAAAAATTCAGCCGTGAGAGCCACGATGTTATGTTTGGGGTCGTTAAAATTATTAAGCCTCCGGGTTTCATAAGAGATTTTAATGTTCGGATGTATTCCCATGGATTTTCTATGTGTTCAATGACTTCGACACCTAAGACGGCATCAAAATATTCAGCAAATCTAAGTTTGAAACTTGTCACTTCATCAGATTTATTGAAATCGACTTTATAGAAAACCGAGATGTCAGCTTTAAAATCAACACTCATATCAACAGATACAACCTGAAAACCCAAATCGAGAAGACGTTGACTTAGTGCTCCCTCTCCCGCACCCAGGTCAAGAATTCTTGAACCTTTCAGTACTCTTTTAAGAATAATCCGTTCAAGCTCATCGTGTAACCCCGTGTCTGCCTTAATCAAAATACCTTTATAATATTCAGGTTTTTTTCGTCCTATCTGCAAGAATTTCTTCATATTAAATTATGACAAAGAATTTTAATCCAACAATTTATTTCAATTCAGCGAGTAAAAGAAATATCATTTCAAAATTCTGGCAATATATTATCATTTACTGTAATGATCATCATATAAGACACCGCAAAGGGAACCCAAACCAAAGGGAACCTGAAAACACTTGAGGATACATTAATCAGAATTACAAAATAAAAGGTTTGAACCAGCCCCAGCCGGTAAATGGAATTCCTGCCAAAATACTTAAGTGAATAATACAGGGGTATGAAGATCAATAGAGCCACAGGAATGAGTGCAAAATACCCGAAATTGTAAATCACCTCAAGGAAAAAAGAATGAGGATCAACAATCTGAAGGTGCTTCTTTTCGGGTATGATAACAGCACCTGCTCTAAACCCTTTCCCGAAAATAAACTCTGCAGGATTCTCCCATATTATCAACAAAACCTGTGATCTTTCATTAAAAGAGGAACTCTTGTTGCTAAAATTATCTTTAATATTAACGAGTGTAATGAATCTGTTATAATTCCGTACAAACAATGAATTTTCATTGGGCAGGTATTTGAATTTAAGGTTAAAAATAATGATGAAAATCACCATCAATGAAAAGCTTATAAATGTGAATCTCAATAACTTTCTTTTAATGAGTAAATTGAATAATGGGTATACTAATAACATTGCCATAGCCACTCTTGACATAGTAAGAATGACAATAGCAATAGTCATAAGCGTAAGAAATCTTTTTTTTGACTTGCTCTTAAAATAGTCAGCAAGATAATACAGGACCGGAAAGAATAATACAACAATTGCTGAGAGGTCATTTGGATTTGTAAATACTGTGGTAGGGATAAAAATACTTTTTTCGTAGTAATAGGTAGATGACGGCAAATGCCTTCCAGTAAATGCTTCAAACAATGCGATAAGCAACAGGAAAAACTCTATTGTCAGTAAGGTATTCAGAAACGACCTGAAAAAATCAATTTTTGATTCTTTTATAGCTGTAAATATTATAAAGAAGATATTCAGGATATAGGTCATATAGATGAAATCCTTTATCTGTTCAAAATCGCGATAAAAAAGGATCAAATAAATAAATCCGATAAGTATGAATGTGCCTATTATGCCCAGAACAAATATAAAATTACGATCATATTCTCGTTTGGTAAATACTAAAATATAACATAACAGAAGAAACATAAAAAAATTGAAGAAAGTAAAAGATGTAGTGATAAGATAAACATTAGATCCTACAAAAGCAGCAATTAGAATGAGAATGAATAACCTTTTCAAATCGAAACGTATTTCTTATAAATTTCAGATAAAGTATTCGAGACCGAGGAAATCGAGAAATTCTCGATAACATAATTTCTGATGAATCGGGCATCGTATTTTTCCTCTGTCGCTTCCAGCAATGCCTCACCAAGACTGGTGCTGTTGTTTTCGCAAAGAATTCCCAGCTTTTTATCCACAATGATAGATTCAGGCCCTTTACTTCTGGTCGAAACAGCCGGAAGTCCGCAGCTCATCGCCTCAATAATTACAATTCCAAATGTCTCGTAAGTACTGGATAGAACGAAACATGAAGATCGACCCAGAATCTCTTTTATCTCATTACGGGTCAGCTTTCCTAAAAGTTTTACCTGATCCTTGATTTTCAGATCATCTATAAGACAATTTAATTCTGATGATTTCATTCCCTCGCCTACGATTATTAGCTCAAATCCGGAAATTTCTTTAAAATATTTTGAGAAGCTCTCAATTAATAATTTATGATTTTTATTATCGTCAAGGTTTGCCACGTTTACAAAAACGAACCCGGTTTCTGACTTTATACCTGGGGTAAAAAAGTCGGTATCAACTACATTTGGAATATAATTGAATTGTACGTCAAATCTTTCAGATAAATAAGCTGCAAACTCTTTGCTTACTGCAATATTATAAGAGCTTTCAGAATATACCTTTTGTGCCAGTAGAATTTCCCAATTCTTAGCCAGATTTCTTGCGAAAATAGATGAATGCTCTGTGAGAACAAATTTGATTGAGAATTTTCTTTTTGCCCATAGAGCTAACGCACCTCCGTCATATTGCTGTGCATGTAAAATTTGTGGCAGATCATTTGCTTTAACGTACTTCCTGAAAAGAAGCTTCATCAAAAGCAGCTGCATTCTGAAGTTAAAACGCTTCATTTTAGGAAATGAGATGAAATTTGAAAGATATACTTTATCAGTCTTTGTATCTGTAATGCTGAATTCCGGAATCAGGTACCGGAAACTTCTGTAACTTTTTACGGCTATCATATTTACAGCAATAACAGATACCATGTGATTTTTATTCCCTTTTGCGGCCTTTACCTGATCTTCAAAAAAGATCGATGACAATGGGTTAGTGGGATGATGAAAAGACGGAGTGCAAAAAAGTATTTCCATCCAATGGCTATGACCTATAAATATTGCAATAATTTATAAATACAGGAATATAACTGCATTATATATGAATACCTCGAGTATCTCTAAAATTACCAGAATTTTTAAGCCGGTGAACAGATCATTATTCAAATAACCAATATAGATTGCCAGTGGCCTGTAAATAAATGTGGCAATGCCAAACAGTACATTAATCTTCTGTTTACCCAAAACCAGATATGTCGAACTTGTAGGAGAGCTTATAAACATGAACAGTATCATGGGTGCCAGAAAGGCAGATATTTGTCCTGCCGTTACCCACCCGGGTCCAAAGACAAAACCAAACAACTCTCTCCCGAAGAAGAATAATAGCCCAAAAGGAATGATTCCTATAGCAAATAATATGACCCATACTCTAATCAGAAACCTTTTAGGATTATGCACCCCATCATTAATTATCTCAACAAATTTCTGATAGAAAACCTGAGAAACAGCAGCACCAATAAGTGTTATTGGAATGGATAATATCCTGGAAGAGAAGAAGTATGATCCAGTTTGAGAGGGATTAAACCACATCGAGATTAATAGAACAGGCAACTGGTATGAGAAATTATTTAATAAAGTGTTTGGAAGTGTAAAAAGTGGAAAATTTTTAAAATCAATAGCAACTTTCTTTAAGTTCAGCGTTGTAATTCCTGATGATAAATTATTGTTTCTGAAGAATTTTCCTGAAAGCACCAGTGTCGCAACAAAGTCTCCCATAATTTGTCCAATTATTAACCCTCCTTTAATAAGTTTGCTGACACCCAATAAAATATTACCAAATGCAATTGTACCATTTCTGATAATCTTATTAAGCCCAATGACCTTAAAGTTCTTTTCCCGGTTAAACCAAAAACCTATTATAGAATTTAAGGTCAGAAATAAGACTGAAACAGGAACCAGCAGAAGCCATAATGATATGCGCGAATTGTTTAAGAGCTGACTTACCTGCTTATGAAATATAAGGAACAATATAAAAGAAGCTAAGGAAGTCAGGACTGAAATAATGATCGAAAGTACCATCAGATTTTTTGCATCGATCTCTTTTTTAGGAAGTACAATTGCAAATTCATAAGTTCCAGCTGCTATGCCTGAGATTACTCCCGCCAGAGAAAAAAACAGTCCAAAAACTGCAAAATCATCAGAATCAAATAATCTTGATATTACAGGGCTGAAAGCTACCGGAATAACTTGTGCTATTGTTGTTCCGGTAATCAGAATCAAGCTATTTTTCAGAAACTCACTTCTGTCAAAGATCCTCTTTATAAGATTCATTAATAGATGAATAAGAGCTTTAAGCAGGTAAACTTAATTATTGACATACTCATTTGCCCCACCAAACAGGGTGCATCAATATCTGGATGCGATCCCCTGGTTTGGAATTTTTCAAGCTTTCAATAAACCCTGAAAAACCACCTGGCAACTGACCTCCGTTATCCGAAAAATATAAATTACTTTCCACATGATAAGCTTCATACAAATATCCAAATTCCTTTAAACTATGTAATCCTAATCTATAATCTATGCCTTTATAATGTATTACAGGATGTTCAACAAAATCTGAAAAAATTTCATAATTTTCTATTTTAAGGGCAGCTTCCAGAGGGGATCCATGTGCTGCAGAACCATATATAGGGATATGGATCGATTCGAAATAGGCAAGATCGTCAAGATTAAAATCAAAAGGGTTCTGATGATATTGAAGCATAACTGTTATCAGATCATTATGAATTCCGATTTCAGCTCCGAGAGAATCAATTCTTTTATATATTTCATCCATCGAATAAAATCTCTTCAACCCATTTTTTGAGAGTATGCCGTAGTAACTTGCAGTAGGTAATATAAAGTAAGTAGCTTTAAAACCATATTTGTTCTCCATTTCTGCCATCTGGACTGCTTTAAAGGGATGGCAGTCAATATCATGACGTAAGCCAATAATAACCTTAGAATTATTAACAGAGTCACGCATTTTGTTTAGAGGAAGAACAATAAATTTATCATCTGACAAAACCTTTAAGAAATCTTCATATTGACTAAAAGTGAATGTAGCTCTGTTATCAAAACTCTTCCTGATATGATATTCAATCGAAGTCAGATTATCTTCGATCACATCGTCTTTTTTACAAGCGGATAAGGTTATAACTGCCGATATTATTATTGTACAAATCTTAATAAATCTCATAATATAAAAGTTAATAATTTAATCACCGGCTAAACGCTTTGGATAATAAAAGCTATATCTCATGGCAAGGATAAAAGCGTTCATGCGGATAAATGCACGGGATGAAAGAGAGTTATTATTTATACTGAATACTTAGTGTAAACCATTCTGATGCCTTCCGTCAGATCAATTTTTTCTTTCCAGCCCAGATTGTTTATTTTAGAAACATCAAGAAGTTTCCGGAATGTTCCGTCGGGTTTGGATGAATCCCAGTCAAGCTGACCTTTAAAACCAACAATATTCCTTATCAACCCGGCAAGATCTTTTATTGTAAGGTCGCGGCCGGTTCCAATATTTATATGAGTATTTTTTAGATCTGCATCAGGTTTCTGTTTTGCTCCTGGAGGCTCAGGGCTCAGGTCACTGGGCGCAGGGTGCAGGGTCTTAAGATCTTTAAAATCGACATTCGCTCCATTAAATAAACACATGCATCAGCCAGGTCATCGACATATAAAAATTCGCGATAGGGACTTCCCGCTTCCCCACAAAGAAATTGTTACTGTCTGCTGGTTTCCGGTTGCGGCTTTTGATGCATCTGAGTAACTGAATTCCATATTTATTAAGCTTCTCAATTATCTCACTTTCAGTTGAATTGCCATTTACTCCCTCAACCGGATATTTATTAAAATCTTTGCGTATAGCTTTCCAGTCATTATTTTCGAGACATTTGCCAAGGTGCATTTTCCTGATCAATGCCGGAAGAACATGCGAAGTCTCAAGATTGTAATTATCATTCGGACCGTAGAGGTTTGTGGGCATTACAGAAATAAAATTTGTGCCGTATTGTATGTTGTACGATTCACATAACTTAATGCCTGCAATTTTTGCAATTGCATATGGTTCATTGGTATATTCCAGCTCGCCGGTAAGTAAATATTCTTCTTTTATAGGTTGCGGACAATTTCCCGGATAAATACATGAACTTCCGAGAAATAATAATTTTTTAACCCCATGGAGATAACTCTGATGAATAATGTTACTTTCAATCATCAGGTTTTCGTACAGGAACTGTGCCCGGTAGGTATTATTCGCCATAATACCGCCTACTTTAGCAGCCGCAAGAATAACGTACTCAGGCTTTTCTTTTTCAAAAAACTCACCAACAATTTTCTGATTTGTTAGGTCAAACGGAGGAAATGGAGAATATACCAGATTCGTGAATCCTTTACCGGTCAGATTCCTAACTATAGCACTCCCGACCATTCCGTTATGACCTGCTATATATATTTTTGAGTTTTTTCTGCATAATTGAATTCCGACAATTAGTAGTTATGTGTTCTGAGCTCTAAGCCTGACCCTGATCTCTAGCCTGATCTCTGATCACTCAATGCGTTTCCTGGCCTTTTCAAAATCCGAATTGACCATGATCTTAACCAGTTCTTTAAAAGTGGTTTTCGGCTTCCATCCAAGTTTATCGAATGCCTTAGACGGATCACCTTTAAGCAGATCCACTTCGGTAGGTCTGAAATAGCGCCGATCAATGCCGACAACTACTTTCCCTGATGATTTTAGTTTCCCGGTTTCATTTATGCCTTTCCCCTGCCAGATAATTTCTTCTCCCAGTACTTTAAAGGTCTCTTCAACAAATTCACGAATTGAATGTGTTTCGTTTGTTGCTAGAACAAAGTCATCAGGCTCATCTGCCTGAAGTATGCGCCACATAGCTTCAACATATTCAGGAGCATAACCCCAGTCTCGTTTCGAATCGAGATTTCCCAGCGATAATTTATCCTGTTGTCCAAGAATTATTTTAGAAGCTGCAACAGTTATTTTTCGTGTTACAAAAGTCTTACCCCTACGCTCACTTTCATGATTAAACAGGATCCCGTTGGAAGCAAAGACATTATAGGCTTCACGGTAATTAATTACAATCCAGTAAGCATATAATTTAGCCGCGGCATAAGGACTCCTTGGATAAAATGAGGTTTTTTCTGTCTGTGGTATCTCCTGAGCCTTGCCATAGAGTTCAGATGTGGAAGCCTGGTAAAAACGGGTATTAAGTCCTGTTTCTTTAATCGCATCAAGGAAACGGAGAGTTCCTATACCATCAACTTCAGCAGTATATTCAGGTACTTCAAATGACACCTGGACATGAGATTGTGCTCCCAGGTTATATATTTCCGTAGGCTGAATTTTTTCTACTAACCTGTTCAGATTACTTGAATCAGTCAGATCTCCGTAATGCAGAAAGAATGTTTTATTTATGAATTCCGGATTATTATAAATATGGTCTATCCTGAATGTATTAAAAGAACTTGATCTTCTTATAATTCCATGTACCGTATATCCTTTATCTATTAATAATTCTGTAAGGTAAGAGCCATCCTGACCTGTAATGCCTGAGATTAATGCAATTTTATTCATTTACTCCATTATTATAGTGAATGATTCAGAGAAATTAAATCCAGTAATCTTTTATCCGGATCTTTATTTTTATTGCGTTTGGAATTTCTTCTTCACTGATAAGGATCAGATAACCTCCGCCACCTGCTCCGGAGAGTTTCCAGGACAGGGCCTTATTTCTGTGATTATCAATGACTTTAGCAATTTTGCCATTCATCATTTTCGGGAACATTCTCACCTGGGAATCAAAAGATGCACTGAATCCTTCTGTAAAATTCTTAATATCTTTTCTTTTCAGTCCATCCCAGGCCAATTCTGCCGCAGCTGCAAGCCGTCTTACATTATCCTCAGAGATATTTGTATTTTCAAGGACAACAAAATCAGCAGGTCTTGGCCACAAAGTAACCATATACATTCTTTCCTCAAGCCACTTTATTACTGAAAGATCTGAAATAGTTTCAAACTTCGATGGCCAGTATTTTTCCTTTTCATAGAAAAACCTGTTTATACCGGGCATAGTTATGCCTATTGAGTCCTGCGATCCGCTTACATCCTTTGTTCCGGGATCATTATCGTACCTGAAAAGAATTTTGGCAAGTTTTTCAGGATTCTCCATAGGGAGATTATCATTCCACAATTCAATTGCTTTTTTCCTTGTTGAAGTAGCCATTCCTGAACGTTCATTGAATTCAATAGTCGGCTCAATTGAAGCAGTTATTGCCCAACCCGGACTAAATTTTGAGACATATGGCTGGTCTATCCATGTACCTGCAAGGTCAATCCTGTAAGGAATCGGAGTTTCTTTTCTTAATGAGGTTGTTGATCGTACCGGCAAATTTGCATACGGAATTCTTTTTAAAACTTTATATTCAATCCCCATACTCTTCACAGATCTGTTCTTTATCGGGAGTATGACCATCTTCATTCACTATAAAAATATCAGGATCAAGGGATTTCATATCACCAAGAAAATCGAGAATCCCGCTTCCTGAATTTATTTTGACCTTATGTACACATGACAAGGCTTCAAGCATATAAAGTCTTTCGTCTTCAGAGTTTATTGTTTTCCGGCCCTTTAGCTCATATATTGTCTTATCGGATCCCAGTCCTACATACAGATCTCCAAACTGAGCAGCCTCTTTTAAAAATGCAATATGACCTGAATGAAGAATATCAAAACATCCACTGACAAAGACCTTTTTTGGTTTCATCAATACTCAAAATAGATTTTAATATTTTATAACAAATAAAGACTGGAGTCTGTTTTCCCGGCACTTTACTATTGTAAGTCGTTACCGGTCTATAAGTTCAAATTTACTTTTATAACCAGGCACAATCTCCTGCATCTCCTCAATCACCATTGTTTCAGACATTTTGTCAAGGGAGAGTAGTATCTTGTCAATCTTTGTATTTATCGTCTCAAAATCCAAATCAGCGACCTGAGCAATGCTTATCTTAGGATGGTGAGTAGGAATCATTGGTTCATCCACTGAAAAAAGTTCTTCAAACAGTTTTTCTCCCGGCCGTAAACCAATATATTTAATTTTTATATCCTTATGAGGTTCAAGTCCTGATAAACGTATAAGGTTTATTGCAACATCCAGAACTTTCACGGGTTCACCCATATCGAAAACATATATCTCACCTCCATTACCCATGAATCCGGCTTCCAGTACCAGCTGGCATGCTTCAGGAATAGTCATGAAAAAACGTGTTATATCAGGATGAGTAATTGTAACAGGTCCACCATCGGCAATCTGTTTATTGAAAAGAGGAATAACAGATCCGTTTGATCCAAGAACATTTCCGAAACGGGTTGTTATAAACTGTGTTTCAATTCCTTTCCGATGTGATAGTGAATGAACCAGCAGTTCACAGATCTTCTTGGTTGCACCCATCACATTGGTGGGATTCACAGCTTTATCGGAAGATATCATTACAAATTTTTCAGCTTTATATTTGATTGCCAGCTCCGAAATGATTTTTGTACCTCCAACATTTACTCTGAATGCCTCATGAGGATGAATTTCCATCATCGGCACATGTTTATAAGCAGCAGCATGAAAAACAATTTCAGGCCTGTACTTTCTGAAGATTTTTTCCATATATTCACGACGTGTGACATCTCCTATGATTATTCTGAAATTACATGCCGGGAATTTTATTTTTTAATTCTTCTCCCAGATAAAAAGATGGAGTTTCAGCCTGATCGACAAGAATAAGCTGTTTTGTATTAAAACGGTTAATTGTCTGGCTATTTCTGAACCTATTGATCCTGCACCACCGGTGACCAGAATAGTCTTTCCTATCAGTCCGTTCTGTATCTTTTCAAGATCAAGAGTAATCGGATCTCTGCCAAGCAGATCTTCGAATTTAACTTTTTTAAGATTTTTGACTTCCAAATGACCATTCATCCATGTATCAAACGATGGAGTATCGAGTATTTCACATCCGAACTGGATCATCGATTCAATCACTTCCTTCTTCCTTGCCGGGGCAATATTATTTATGGCAATTATAAAAACCTTAATATCTGCACTTTCAATAAATTCCTTTGTCAGAACCTGTCTTGAGAATACCTGGTAACCATCGACTTTTTTCCCCTGAATTTTTTTATCATCATCTATAAATCCCTTTAGCCTGTACAGATATTTTGGGATCTCCTTCAATAAGTCTTTTTACGAGAATCCCCATTTCGCCTGATCCGTAGATCAGTACATTTTTACTATCATGGGTCGAGGACGAAGCAAATTCATAGAATATTTTTACAAATACCCTGAAAAAGAAAAGAAGTATCGTAACGGCACCAGTATGAATAAGCAGAATTGATAATGGAATATTAAATATCGGATTCCATTCATTATTCCTGCTCATAATAGTAATAAGAAACAAGACCACAAGCGCAGCAAAGTCTGAAAAAATAATTTTATAAGTATCCCTTATTGTGGTATGCCTGATCATTCCTGAATACGATTTGAAAGATAAGATAAAGATTGCATATACAACCAAAACCAGAAATGCTTGCTGAAAGCAGTCGAAATATTCAAATGTATAAACTTCAAAATTGTATCTCAGAATATAGGCAATCAGAAATGAGAAAAAGACAATAGTGAATCAATAAGAAATACCAACCATCGGGGCAGATGAATGATTTTTAAAAACCTTAATTACCTTTTCTTTAAATGATTTTCAATCATATGCAAAAGTTAAAACAGAATAGAATAATTCAAAACTAATACTCTACAATTATTGCAGAACTGAAGGTTTTATTCGTATTTATAGCTATCGCACCGTCAGTCACATAACTGAAACTTGTATATGTCTGACTATATGTTTTATCCAATACATATTGTAACAAATGTTACAAATTTTTCCAATACCATTTTACTGCCTCTTTAAGGCCTTCCTCGACATTAAATGTCGGTGAATAGTATAAAAGTTTTTTAGCTTTTTCAATTGAAGCCAGAGAATGTGGTATATCACCTGCCCTGGCAGGTCCGTAAACTGGTTCAATTGTCAAAATATCCTTATCAAATTCAGCAGCCAGATTCCGTATAAAGAAAAATAACTGATTAAGCGATGTACTTTCACCATGTGCAACATTATAAACCTGGTTTAGTGCATCTCTGTTCTGTACAACAGCTGCAAGATGATTTGCCTGAACAACATTGTCAATATATGTAAAATCACGCGAAACAGATCCATCACCATTTATAAGCGGCACTTCATGCTTCATCAGCATTTTCATGAACTTTGGAATTACAGCTGCATAAGCTCCATCAGGATCCTGACGTCTGCCAAAAACATTGAAATATCTCAAACCTATAACATCAATTCCATATGTCTTTGCAAAATTGTCTGCAAAGAGTTCATCTACATATTTTGTAATTGCATAAGGTGATAACGGAGATCCAATCTTATCTTCAACTTTAGGCAGATCAGGATGATCACCATAGGTTGATGAACTGGCAGCATAAATAAATCTTTTTACTCCTGATTCTTTTGCAGCAAAAAGCATTTTCACAAATCCACCGATATTTACATCAGTTGATGTCATCGGATCCTTAATTGACCGCGGAACCGATCCCAGAGCTGCCTGATGAAAGACAAAATCAATATTTTCTGACTGCCTTTAAGCAATCATCATAATTACGGATATCACCTTCAATTAGTTTAAAGTGAGGATTATCTGATAAATGCTTTCAGATTTTCTCTTTTGCCGGTTGAAAAATTATCAAGACAAACAACAGAATTTCCTGAAAGTAAGAAGGATTCTACAAGATTTGAGCCGATAAATCCTGCTCCGCCTGTAACCAACACTCTCCTATCCTTCAAGATTCGTTCCATCAGCATTTTAAAAAAACAATATTACAAATTTTAACAGAATTTAACGTTACAAATACTACCTTTTTCAAACATCAGAAGTATTTCATTCAAAATAAATTCAGCAGCTTTCCCATCACCATAAAATCCGGGATATTCAAGTTCGGAATGTGAAATTCAAAAAATTCAGAAACTCATTTCTTATGGCTTGAGGATCAGCACCCACAAGTTTTGCAGTTCCATTATTCACAAGTTCAATCCATTCTGTTTCATTTCTCAGAACGATACATGGCTTTTTAAAGAAATGTGATTCTTTCTGAACACCTCCTGAATCAGTTACAATCATTCTGCAGTTCTTTTCAAGAAGGATCATTTCAAGAAATGAAACAGGAGGAATGATTTTAATACAAGCACTATTCATGAGTTCTTCATAGAAGTCTTTCAGCCTTGTTTTCAAGTGAAATAATCGTCCTTGGATGTAATGGCATTACAAGCGATAATATTCTTTTCTTCAGCCAGATCCTTAAGAGTAACAAGAATATCTTCAAGCCGGGCTATATCATCTGTATTGCTATCCCTGTGGATTGTAACAAGAACATAATTATTTCTTTCAAGCGACAAATTTTCAAGAAAATCAGCTTTCTTCTTTTCAGCCAGTTCTGCAAAAAACAAGGTATTGTCATACATTATATCACCTGTAAGATAGATTTTGGGATTACTGATTGTATAATGGAGGACTGTTTTCAGGTCTGAATCCTTCACTCATCAGGTTTTTAAAAGCAGCATTTGTAGGTGCAAAAAGCAGTGTCGATGAATGGTCACTCATGATCCTGTTCAGTTCCTCAGGCATTGTTTTATTGAATGATCTGAGTCCGGCTTCAATATGAATTACCGGGAAATGAAGTTTGGAAGCGGCCAGTGCTCCTGCAAGTGTTGAGTTTGTATCACCATACAGAATAACACAATCAGGTTTCTCCTTAAGTAGTACTTCTTCAATACCTGTTATCATCAGGGAAGTCTGTCGTCCATGACCTGCCGAACCAACACCAAGATTATAATGGGGTTTATGTATCTCAAGCTCATCGAAAAAGACATCAGACATCTCTTTATCGTAATGCTGACCTGTATGAACAATAATTTCAGTAATATCATTTGCCCGAAACGTGTTCCGGATAGCTCTGCTTATTGCAGAAGCTTTAATAATTTGAGGTCTTGCTCCTACAATATTAAGTAGTTTTATCTGAGGCATTGAAACATTTAATTTTATCAGGCTCCAAAGATAAAAAAAGAATCGCTTTAACAAAGTATTAAAAAACAGAAGGGCATCTAAATGTGCAGATGCCCTCCTTATTGTATGTAGATCATAATATTTATTTAGCGTAATTTACCGCTCGTGTTTCGCGGATTACAGTGATTTTTATCTGTCCGGGATAGGTCATTTCATTCTGAATTTTCCTGGCAATTTCAAAGGAGAGACCTTCAGCTTCCTTATCGGTTACTTTTTCAGCTCCAACAATAACCCGGAGTTCTCTTCCTGCCTGTATAGCATATGTTTTCATTACACCCGGGTACTGAAGAGCAAGTGATTCAAGTTCTTTAAGTCTTTTAATATACGATTCAACCACTTCGCGCCTTGCACCCGGACGTGCACCGGAAATAGCATCGCAGACCTGTACAATCGGAGCAATCAGGGTTGTCATTTCCGTTTCATCGTGATGAGAACCAATTGCATTGCATATTTCAGGTTTCTCCTTATATTTTTCAGCCATTTTCATGCCTAGAATTGCATGTGGCAATTCCGGTTCATCATCCGGTACTTTGCCGATATCGTGAAGAAGTCCGGCTCTTTTTGCAAGTTTGGCATTAAGCCCGAGTTCAGCTGCCATAATTGAGCAGAGATTAGCTACTTCACGGGAATGCATCAGCAGATTCTGTCCATATGATGACCTGTATTTCATCTTTCCTATTAATCTGATGAGCTCGGGATGCAATCCGTGAATTCCCAGATCAATTGTAGTTCTTTTACCCACTTCGAGAATTTCTTCTTCAACCTGTTTCCTGGTCTTTTCAACCATTTCTTCAATTCTGGCCGGATGAATTCTGCCGTCTGTAACCAGCTGGTGAAGAGCCAGTCGTGCGACTTCTCTTCTTATCGGATCAAATGCTGAAAGGACAATTGCTTCAGGTGTATCGTCAACAATTATCTCAACACCGGTTGCAGCTTCCAGCGCACGGATATTCCGTCCTTCACGGCCAATGATCCGGCCTTTCATTTCATCCGATTCAATATGAAATACTGTAACTGCATTTTCAATGGCATTTTCGGCTGCAACTCTTTGAATTGTCTGAACAACAATTCTTTTAGCTTCTTTGTTGGCAGTCATTTTTGCTTCATCAAGGATCTCATTTACATATGACATTGCACCTGTTTTTGCTTCCTCTTTCAGGGATTCTATCAGATGGTTTTTAGCCTCTTCTGCCGAAAATCCGGAAATTGCTTCAAGCTGTTCGACCTGTTGTTTGTGAAGGCGTTGCCAGCTCTTCTGATTTCTTATCAACAAGTTCAAGCTGTGATGTAAGGTTTTCACGAATTGCATCAGCTTCATTCTTCTTACGTTGTGTCTCTTCAAGTTTCTGGGAAAGAGTCAGTTCTTTCTGTTTTATTCTGTCTTTCTGCCTGACTTATCCTGTTGTTCTTTTCATTTATTACCTTTTCATGTTCTGTTTTTAGCTGAAGAAATCTTTCTTTTGCCTGAAGTATTTTTTCTTTTCTTATTACTTCAGCTTCAGCTTCAGCTTCGCTGATAATTTTCTGGCTTTTATTTTTCAGCGCCAGCTGCCATACGAAGTATGAAGCTCCAAAACCCAGTACAAGGGCTGAAATACAGAAGACAATCAGCAGCCCGTTACTTAATGTTCCTATTATTAATGTCATCATAAGTTGTATTAGTTATATATGTAAATAAAAAACCCGCAAAGTTCCTTCAGCTTTTATAAAACCCCATGTCTGAATGGCTGGAGCTACTAATCCAGTTTGAACTTCCACTGTTCCGCCAGCTGGCGGGAGCCCGACGAATCGGGATGAGGCCTGTTCTACCTGAACTAAGAGTTGCTCCAAAGTTTTAACTGTTGAGTTTCAAAAATGAATGAAGAAACAATGCGGGCAATTTTAATTTTATATTTTAAAGAACGCTGTTACTCTTTTGTTTCAAGAACTGAATCAATTTTTTGTATCAGTTCTTTCAAGGCATCGGGAAGATAATCTTTTTCAAGTTTTTCTTCTTCTTCTGTGAGTTTAATCACATACTGCAGGGAAGCCATCGCCAAAAAATCCTGTACATCCTTATCGGTGTACCTCTGCTTGTACTGCAGCACCTTTTCATTTATCATCCTGGCTGCTTTCCTGATCTTCTCCTCATTTTCCCGTTCTACCTTCAATGGATAATATCTGTCCGCCACATTAACCCTGATTGAAAGCTTATCATCCATTGCTATATCTTATCTGTTTAAAAGAGCAACACATCTGTCAATTTCCCGCACCAGTTCAGTTATTTTTTTCTTCGCTTCCATAAGCGTTTTCACCTTCACCCAACAATGCTCCTGATAATTTAATCCGTTCGTATTTAATTTCCAATTCTTTTAATTTTTCTTCCCGCTCCTGAAGCATGCCCTTCAAAACTTCATTCCCGTCTTTTAAGATCAGCCACTTCATTCTTCAGATTATTATACCGATCCAACAATTCATCCAGTTTTCTGTTTAAAATTATTAATTCTTCGTAACCCTGACCGGACATAATAAAATCTTTAGTACAAAATTAACATTGTTAATGATATTTTCAAAAATTTGACTGAAATAGTTTGCCTGAATGAACCAGAAGTATAGCTTTGCACTCCGGTATATCTAAAATTTGAACATTATGCTTCTGATACGATTTTTTATTTTTAGTATATTATTTTACAGCACTTTAAATGATATTCCTAAAGACAAATCAATATTCATTTCACCATTAAAGATCCCTCAGTTGTTATCTGCAAATTTCGGTGAACTCAGAATAGATCATTTTCATTCAGGTCTGGATATTAAAACACAGGGTGTTACGGGAAAGGAAGTTGTTGCTGCTGCTGATGGATATATTTACAGGATAAGCATTACTCCGGGAGGTTTCGGAAATGCAATTTATATAAGACATCCTTCAGGTTATTCAACAGTTTACGGACATCTTGAAAGATTCACAGCAAAGATTGAAGAATATGTCAAAACACAGCAATATGAAAAAAAAAGTTTCCAGATAACATTGTTTCCCGCAAGAGATGAATTTCCGGTTAAACAGGGTGAACTGATCGCATATTCAGGGAATTCAGGAGCTTCAGGAGGACCTCATCTTCACTTTGAGATAAGAAAATCAGATTCGGAAAGACCAGTTAACCCTTTGCTTTTTGAGTTTGACATGACCGATAATATCAAACCTGTAATCGAAAAACTGGCAATATATCCTATCAACCATAATACTTTAATAAATAATCATAATGCCGTCAGGAAAGATAAATGTTTCCGGGAGCAATGGCTTATACTCAATCCCGGGAGACGTGAGATAACAATAAGCGGACTTGCCGGATTCGGGATAAAAGCATACGATCTGCTGAATGACAGCCCCAATAGATGCGCTGTATACTCAATTGAACTGCTAATTGACAGCACATCATTATTCAAATATGTCATGGACGGTTTTTCATTCGATGAATCGAGATATGTGAACAGTCATATTGATTATGAGACATATATGAAGGAAAACATTTATATTGAAAGAACCTTTGTTCTTCCCGATGACAAACTGAGTGCTGTACAAAGACGTCATAAACAGGGGATTATATAATTTTAATGATGAAAAATTACATCATGCTGAAATTATTGTGACCGATGTAAACAATAACAGATCAGTGCTCTCATTTAAAATAAAGGCCCAATCAGATAAGACTCAGCCACATGCAGAGCTCAGCGATACTACGATCCAAATAATGCCGTATAACAAGCTCAATAAATTCTCAGCAGAGAATATTGCAGTGAGTATTCCGGCAGGTGCACTATACGATACGCTCCATTTTTCCTACAGAAATGTAAAGGGAACAACCGGGATGCTCTCTGATCTGCACTTCGTTCACAACATCTATACACCTGTCAAAAAGCTTATCTCATTGTCAATAAGACCAACATTGATCCCTTTGGGCAAAGAATCAAAAATGCTTATAGTTCGACTGGGCGACGACAGAAAAAAAACGCTGTAAACAGTTTCTGGTCTGATGGATATCTTTCGGCAGAAGTTCTTTCATTTGGCAGGTATTTATGTCGGGATTGATACAATTGCACCGCTAATTTCGGCTATAGGACAGGTCGCCGGAGCAGATCTTAGAGGAAAGAAAGAAATCAAGATTAAGATCACTGATGAACTATCGGGAATAAAATCATATGAACCTGTTCTGGACGGTAACTGGGCTCTGTTCGAATATGATCAGAAGAGCGATATGCTGATTTACAGGTTCGATGAGACCAGGATCACAAAAGGATCAAAACATAGCCTTTCACTGAAGGTAACTGACAATAAAGATAATTTTAGCATATATAAATGTAGTTTCACCTGGTAGGAACTGAAGTTGAGGTTGAGGTTGAGGTTGAGGTTAAGGAAAATCCACCTAAATTCAAATCTGCTAATTATCATCTTGCATCCGATACAGAAATCGGGAAAATTGACTATCTTTGACCCTTGTACAACATTTTAGTCTTTCAGTTGTTATTAAAGTAAGTTCTAGTCTATATTTTTTGTGCCTCAATTAAAATCGTTCTGAAAGGAGTTCGGTAAGAATTCAGGATAAGCTGAGGATAACATCTTAACACTTCAACTTCATCAATAGATTAAAATGAATGACGCATGGAGCGTTTACCACAATGCAGTTATAATGTAAACACTCACTGCAAATTAATTTTTAATAATCATTTGAACAGTATATTATCATGCAAGAAAAAAAACAAACAGTTTTTAAAACACCGGATATAACGAGAATGCAGGAAGTAGTCATCAATCCAAGAACCAAGATTTACATAGCAGTCGGGGCTGATCCGGAAGAAGCAAGAAGCCGGTACTGGGCAAGACAGGATGCAAAAGGCAAGGTACTTTTAACACCTAAAAAGGTTTCAGCGAGTTAGTCGCATAAAACATTTTCCCTACTTTTTAGCTAGTATCTAGTATATTTTAGCCGGGTAGACTCCCTGGTTGATCATTTTATTGATACTCTCAACAACAAATGGTTTGTCTTCCCTGTATGTGACACCGAACCATCTTTCGTTGCTCATAAGTATCTTTATTGTTATTTCACCGTTCTTTACAAATTTATCAATCGAGGTAGGAATATCAAGTTCAGACTTCAGATCCATCCCGCTTCTGTTAATGAAGTTTCTGAACTCATCCCCAAGGAATTTGAAGCACGAGGGCTTGAATCCCCAAAGATTCATCGATACTACCTCATTGCCGGTAAACTTCTGAAATTTACCGTCAGATATCGGAGCTTTTGCACCATCAGGTGTTTTTTCGATCTGACGTGTCTCTACTATGTTTTTCAGAAGTCCGTCTGTTCCTACTTTGCACACACCCCTGTTAACATGTCCATGATCCGACAGTGTGTTTCCCATCTTATAACCAACAATACAATAGCAATTTTGATCCTTATCGTTTACAAGAAAATCATGGAGTATTTTAAATGATTCCACACCATAATAATCATCGGCATTTATCACTCCAAATGGTTCCTTGATCTTTTCTGAAGTAACAAGGATTGCATGACTGGTTCCCCATGGTTTTTGTCTTTCAGGTGATACTTTCACACCTTCAGGCAGATTCGTTATCTCCTGAAATACATAGTCAACCTCAATTTTCCCTTTAAGCTTGTTTACAAAACGTTCCTTGACCTGTTCCTCAATATCGCGTCTGATCACAAAAACAATCTTGCCAAATCCTGCACGTATAGCATCATAAATTGAATAATCAATGATTGTTTCGCCGGAAGGACCTACTTCATCGAGTTGCTTATTGCCACCATAGCGTGTACCCATTCCTGCGGCCAGAACTAATAGAGTTGGTTTCATAAGTTATAGTTTTTTTTGCGATACAATTATACTGAATATTTCAGTATTTTTAAAATTATTTAAAATGAACACCTTAATAACATTCGCCTGACTATGGTACGAGTCTTAACGCTGGCGCGAGTTTGTAACTCGTGCCAACAAAATATCTAACTATGAATTTCAGTCTCGAAATATGTGTTGACAATGTTGAATCCGCCATTGACGCTCAGAAAGCCGGAGCAATGCGAGTGGAGCTATGCAATAACCTGCCTGAAGGAGGAACAACACCGGGCCTGGGAACAATTGTCGCTGCGAGGAATAACATTGAAATAGGATTGCATGTAATAATCAGACCCAGGGGAGGAGATTTCCTATACTCCGCCCTTGAATATGATATAATGAGAAGAGAAATAATTTCATGCGGAGAATCGGGCGTGGATGGTGTTGTCCTTGGGATACTGACCAGGCCGGGTAATATTGATGTTGAGCGAACCGCTAAACTCATTGAACTTGCACGGCCCATGTCGGCGACTTTTCACAGGGCATTTGATATGTGCAACGATCCGGAAAAGGGACTTGAAGATGTGATATCAACAGGAGCCGAGAGACTTCTGACGTCGGGTCAGAAAAATAAAGCGGAGGAAGGCCTGGAATTAATAGGTAAGCTTATCCGGCAGGCAGGAAAAAGGATAATTATTATGCCCGGATCAGGCTTGAATGAATCGAATATTATACATATTGCCAGGGAGACCGGCGCAATAGAATTTCATCTTACCGGAAGAAAAGTCATAGAGAGTGAAATGATATTTCACAGACATAATATATCAATGGGCGGGACTTTGGGGTCATCAGAATTTTCCAGGAAAGTTGCTGACCCTGATATGATAAAACGAATTGTGACCATCCTGAAAGAAGTCTGATACTATCTGTAGAGACAGGTCCGATTAGTATGATAGTAGAGACAGGTCTGATTAGTATGATAGAAGAGACAGGTCTGAGACCTGTCTCTACAAATCTGACCCACCTGCAATAAAGAATTTTGGAGTTTAATATAAACCTGATATCTTTGGAAACTTTGATTCAGGTCTTCATTCCAGTTATAAATATTTCAAACCGTCATAATTAATTCATTCAATCAATATGAAAAAAGTATTTTCTTTATTTATGGTACTGCTGCTGTCAGGTCTGGTAACAGAAGAGATAACAAATGCCTGTACAAATTTTCTTGTCACGAAAGGCGCTTCTGTAAAGGGATCGACTATGATAACATACTCCGCTGACTCCCATCAGTTGTACGGAGAGTTATATTACTGGCCGGCAATGGATTATCCCCAGGGCACCCTGGTCGATGTTATAGAATGGGATACGCGCAGGTATATGGGAAAAATTCTTCAGGCAGCCCACACTTATTCTGTTGTCGGGAATATGAATGAGCATCAGGTCGCCATCGGTGAAACCACATATGGCGGCATTGAAACTCTTGTTGATACAGCAGCTATTGTCGATTATGGCAGTCTGATATATCTTACACTGCAACGAGCCAAAAATGCCAGGGAAGCTATTAAAGTTATGTCTGACCTGGTTTCTGAATACGGATATGCCAGTGAAGGCGAATCTTTTTCAATATGCAGATCCGAATGAAGCGTGGATCCTTGAAATTATTGGCAAAGGGCCGAACAACAGAGGTGCAGTATGGGTTGCCCGTCGTATCCCTGACGGATATGTTTCTGGTCATGCAAACCAGGCCAGGATACAGACTTTCCCGTTGTCAACAGGTAAAAAGAACAGCATTGCGATTACATCAAAGGAACTCAGCAGGATTTCAGATCCGATAGTTGAATGTGTTTATGCTTATCGATGTGATAGATTTTGCAAGAAGCAAAAACTTATTTAAAGGAAAGGATGCTGAATTCAGTTTTTCCGATACTTACAATCCCATAACTTTTGCGGGAGCCCGTTTTTGCGACGCCCGCGTATGGTCATTCTTTAAATCGGTAAACAGCGATATGTATCAGTATTTCAATTACATATCAGGACATGATCTGAGCAGACGCATGCCACTCTGGATCAAGCCTGACCATAAGATCTCCAATCATGATCTGATGAATTTCATGCGAGATCATCTTGAAGGAACACCCCTTGATATGAGAAAAGATATAGGAGCCGGTCCATTTGGCCTCCCCTACCGCTGGCGTCCGCTTGACTGGAAGGCAGATACGGCAAGAATGCTCCTGTGTATTGCAATGAAAGAACTGTTGCTACTCAGCAGACAGGCTTCGTATTTGTTGCCGAATCGCGCAACTGGCTTCCTGATCCGGTAGGTGGTATATTCTGGTTTGGAGTTGATGATGCAGCTACAACTGTATTCACTCCCATGTATTGCGGAATAACTACGATCCCTGAGTGCTTCAAAGTCGGAAATGGCGATATGCTGACTTATTCCCCGACATCAGCGTTCTGGTTGTTCAACATGGTTGCCAACTTTTGCTATACTCGCTACGATCTCATGAGTGCTGATGCACAGAAAGTACAGAAGAAACTCGAAACCATGTATATATCTAAAACAGATTCTGTTGATACAGAAGCACTTAAACTTGCTGCCACTGATATTAATAATGCCCGGTGATTATCTTACAAATTATTCAGGACTGATGGCACAGAATACCTTTAAACAGTGGAAAACCTTGAGTGAATATCTTCTGGTGAAATATATTGACGGCAATATCAAAAAAGAAAAAGACGGGAAGTTTGAAAGGAATAAGTGGGGAAATCCTGTTATGCCGCTGCAGCCAGGCTATTCAGAGGCCTGGAAGAAATCGGTTGTTCAGGAAACTGGTGATAAGTTGCTGGAACCCGCGGCCAACAAATAGGATAAGGCTGAGGCTGAGGTTGAGGTTGAGGTTGAGGGTAAAGCTGAGATTTTGTATAGAACCTTAACCTTGACCTAAACCTTAACCTTAACCCGGGATGGTATAAAAACTTTTTATTACATATTGCGGATTATCAAAATTTTATTTGTAAGTTTGCGACCGGATTTTTGAAACCAAACTGAGAATACAAAATACTTTGCGAGATGAATTTAATGAATGTTGTTGAGAAAGAATTTGCGGTAAAAAATGAATTTCCGAAATTCGTAGCAGGTGACACTGTTACCGTCCATTATAAGATTAAAGAAGGTAATAAGGAGAGAATCCAGCAGTACCGTGGTGTTGTTATACAGAGAAGCGGTGAAAAACATACCGAGACTTTTACTGTCAGGAAAATGTCAGGCAATATAGGTGTTGAAAGAATATTTCCGGTTGCTTCACCTTTTATTGACAAGATAGAAGTCAATAAACATGGAAAAGTGCGCAGGGCAAGAATATTCTATCTTCGTGATCTGACCGGTAAAAAAGCACGTATCCGCGAAAAGAAATTTTAAAAGAGACTATAATTTAATAAAAGGCTGTTCGTAATGAATGGCCTTTTTTGTTTTCATGCCATGGCATGACCCTGCAAACCCCATTTATTAATTGTAGGGCCACGCCATGGCGTGGCAAATGTTTTATCATATTTTATTTATCAGCTTTGCCGGAACTTTCCCCTGAAGTACTGCCGAAGAACGGAGCGACCACCGGTTTACTGAATGTACCAGTCACCTTTACATTTACCTTCAGCACATCAGGAGGTTTTATCTTGATACCAAGTGCAGACGCCTGTGCAGACAGGTTATCAATCAGCGAATTAACTGAGCTTCCAAGTTCTGATCGGGGTAATTCGGTCTTGACAATGTAGTTCAGGGTCTGATCAAGTCCCTGATCGCCGCTAATATTCATCTTCAGATTACCTGTTCGCACATCAAACGGGCTCACGTAGACCCTCCCATCAGCTATTTTAAAACTTACATTTATATTCTTGAAGGTATTGCTGTACTTGTCACCTAATTTAAGAAGCTCTTTCATCCTGTCGAACGATTTGGATTCAAGCAGAGTTATTTCGTCGGACTTAATATTTCCAGATCCGTTGATGGAATTAATGACAGGCATCATATCATGTCCAAGCAGGCTGGTGTAGTTCAGTTTTGCATTTATCTTCCCATCTATCGCTTTGGCAGCAGGCGCAAGCTTCTTCACAGTATTGAAGGTATTAAAAGCATCTCTTACTCCGATGTTCTTCATATCAAAATCGGCATTCATAACCGGTTTAAGAGTGTCGCGTGTATCATAATCGGCGTTCATGGCTATTGTGCCATTAAGAATGTTCATGCCTGCTTCCCTGATGCTAAGGATCCCATTTCTTATGATCATATGTCCTTTCACATTCCGGGCATTAAAGTTATCATAGCTGAAGACGCCTATCTGAGCGTCAAAATCAATATCAATATTTTTGGGCACTTTTATTAATGTCAGAGTGGAGGAGTTTTCAATAACAGGAGCCGGGGCTGTTGAAGAGGCTTGTGATGGTGCCGGATTATTCTTAGTCACAACTTTGGCGCTGTCTTTTACAGCAGGCGCTCCGGAAGCTATTTTTGACATTATCTCAGAGACATCGACAAGTTTGGAACGCATGGTCAGGTTACCCTTTATTGTTTTCTTGCTGAAAACATAGGGAATGTAATTTTCAATTCTGCCGCTCAATGTAAAATCACTCTTCCCTCCTACATTCATGTTTGTATTCGATATTGTTGCATAGGCCGGTGTAAACTCGAATCCGGCTTCATTGATTTTTACTTCAGGATATCCTGTCATTGCAACATCCATATTTTTAATTCCCAAAGTCCCCGAAGCTTTAAAACTATCATATTTCCCTTTCTCTATCAACGACATCTTTCCTGCCATCATTACCGACATATCGATTATACCCGACAGGTTAATGCTATCCTTCGGAATTGCTTTCATGAGGGCTGATAGATCCAACCTTCCGGTCATCGAAACGTTAAAATCAGGATCGCTTATGGGTGTTTTAAGTGCAAGGGTCATATCAAAAGGGCTCCCTGCAAGTTCCATATGAAAATGTTCGACATTTACAATAGTTTTGTCGGCTGCCTTGCCATTTACGAAAATATCAGATTTGAAATTAATGTTCTTTATCTGCTCCGGTAACGCAGGGTAACTTATTACTCCATTTGTTGCTGATATTGCAAGGGTCACATCGGGCAGGGTATTGTCTGCATCGCTGTAGATTCCCCTGGCTGAGCCCGACAAAGTAAATTCACCGCTTGCCTTCAGGTCTTTATAGTCTTTCATATATACTGCCGGGATCAAAGAAAGAAGTGTTTTAAAAGAGGTCTGCGCAGTTCCGAATTTAATATCCGTCTCTATGTCTTTTCCAGGCATGCCTACAGTACCGGTAAAATTTAATTTGAGATCATTTATTGATAAATAATTCTCGCGGAAAGTGAAATTCCATTTATCGAGATTGGCCAGCATGTCGATCCTGGAATCCAGTACCACCTTATTCAGATACTTTGTATTATCCATAATAAATGTAAATTCTCCTGCATTTATTGCCATCTGTAAATCTGATTCACTCGCGGTCATGTCGCCTTTCAGGTCAAAATTGACATCCTTAAGATAGATCTTCATTGCTGAACTCTCATCAATATAGGCTATGGAACTGTTCAGTACTGAAACTTTCTTCAGTAGTATTTTAATGCCCGATGATTCTGGTTCAGGCTGCTTAACCGTTGCCGCAGCCTTGATAGTATCTTTTACCACGTCCCAGTTTGCCTTTCCTTCTTTTTTTACAATAGCGTTTACAACAGCTTTGTCTATTATGATTGATTTTACCTCGTAGCCCGATTTTTTGAACAGGCTGGAAAGGTTTAATACAAGAACACATGATTTGAATGCTGCCAGAGTATCTCCCTGATATTTACCTACCCCTACGGCTGAAACACCATTAAGTGAAAAGGATAGATTCGGGAAATCCCTGAAAAATCCCAGTTTATAGTTATCGATTCTTACAGTTGCAGACACTGATTCATTAATAACCTGCTCAACTTTGGTCCTGATTTGCTTTTTAAAAATTACAGGAATGGTGAAAAGCATAATAAGTATAAAAAGAATAATTCCAAGAAATATTTTAAAAATCCAGCCTGCTGTCTTTTTCATCCATATATGTTTATAATTGATTATAAGTAAAACACATATTGCATCTTTCCTGCTTTGACTCTAAACCTGTGTCCGCAATTTCAGGGGATAACCATGAATTTATTTACTCATAACGGAGCTGAAAAAAGCTTTCATTTCAGCGGCGTAATAAACACCATATTTGGCGAAAGTGGCCCTTGTAACCTCATCGGGTTTCCAGTCAAAAAATGCATGACTGGCGCCACCCGCCTGCACATATTCCACCCTCTGACCGGCTTTTACCAGAGCATCAACATATGCCTTCACCGCGTCATCCTTTATAATCGGATCACTTGTGCCCCGCAAAAAGTATTGAGGTACTGCTCTTTCGGAGGAATTTGGTATATTGCTTAAAGGCGCAATGGCATCTTTCCATGTGTCATCAGCCGAAGGATCATCGGAATAGGTATTCAGCAGGGTACCTCCGAAAACACCATAGCTGGGAGCAGCAGCTTTTATTGATGCCATCATCTCTGACCGTACCTGGCTTACGCTTTTGTTCCCTGGTATGTATGAGGGCATGAATTCAAAAACTCCTTTGTTTTTTCCAAAGCCACCTTCACCGATCTTATTTGTCATTGTTGCAGCCAGGGCCGACAGGTGTCCGCCTGCACTGTCTCCGGTGAGTCCGATGCGTGACGCATCTCCGCCGTATTCAGCAGCATGTTCCATTATATGGGCTATAGCGCCGAATACATCGCCTACTATATCGGCCATAGAATTATTTTTGGCATCGCCGTCGAGTTTTCCTGCCCACCTGTAATCGATGCTGAATACCACGAACTTGCCTCCCTTTGTCAGTTCCCGTGCGAGTCCGCGCATTATATCTTCCGTGTTGGTAGTCCAGCCGCCACCATGAATGATTATAATGCAGGGAAGGTTTTTCGCACCCTTCGGAGAAAAAACATCATATTTCAGTGGCTTGACACCGGGTTTTGCGTATATAACATTCTGTGTGACATTAATATGCGCAACAGCCGATTCTTCTATAAAGGAGGCACCTAAATGTTTTTCATGATCTATTATAACCTTCCAGGTCGGAGTCATTGACTCAAAATACATCTGACCCCATCTGCCCTTATCAGAATAATAAACAGCATCGACTACATATCCCGGGTCCGGTTTTGCTGTTATGGTAACAACAGTCCCGGCAGGGTATTTGCCATCTGCAGGCAATGCAGGCTCGAGTTTAAATGTACCATTTACCGGTTTATCGGCAATGACATTGACGGATTGGGCCAGAGAGCATCCTGTTTCTGCGAGGTATGCAATTGAAACGCATACACATAATTTTAATAATGACTTTTTCATAGTTGAGTATTTGTGGTACGAGTAAGAACTTCAAATCTACCAAACTTTGACTAAATTTAAGTATGATTTTTTTCCAAAGATTGCTATATTTGCGTCCGACAGGACCTGTAGCTTAATTGGATAGAGCATCTGGCTACGGACCAGAAGGTTGGGGGTTCGAGTCCCTTCAGGTTCACACCCATTAAAGGCAATTAAATTATAAATCAATTAGTTGCCTTTATTTATTGATATATCTTCATCAACGATTCTACAATGAATTTAAAAACTGAGCTTTTCAAGGCTTAATCCTGGCTTGAATATATTTGTTATATTTTATTACCGGCACTATCTGCCCAATATTCTGTAGCCAATTGATGCCTGAAAATACTTATTTTTCCAGGTTTCAGTATACTGAGCTCCTGTAGTTGCGGTATTTAATCCTAAAATATACCTTAATGTCAGGTTAACTCTGAAAGGGAGATTTGCTTCAACACCGAAGGCAAGACCAAGATCATACTTATAATAATAGGCCATAACATCAGTTTTTTGATTATTAGCGAGATCTTTCTGCTTAGCTCTTACCAGGTAGCTAAACTGAGGGCCGGCATGAATATTAAAAAATGAAACAGGCTGAAATTTTATCAATATCGGCAAATCGATATAGGTCAGATTATAATTGGCATCATAAAACTGATTCTTCCAATGTGATCCTATACCTGACACCATTAACTCAGGCTGGATGGCGAGGAAATCCAGAAGAAAATAATTACAGTAAGCACCAGCATTAATCCCGATGATACTTTTAAAATCAACATTATTAGGGGTACTGCTGGTCTGAGTGGCATAATTGAGTCCGGCCTTGACACCTGCCCCAAATTTTGGCTGGGACTTTTTGAAATGTCGGGGTTGTGCACTGGAAGTCGGGCATAATTCCTGCATGGACTTTTTGAATTTTCCGGGTTGTGCATTTGCAGATGATAAAGTGAGGATTAGCGAAATTAGGAAAAGAAGAAAAACCTGTTTTTTCATCTCATTATAATTAGATAGTAAACTTTTATCTGTTAAAACTACCTATTATATTGCCTTTTTCAAAATTATTCCGGACCGGGATCAGAAAGTTGGGGGCCGGGTTCCAACAGGCTCATTTTTTCTAAACGCAATTACATTGAATTTCAGTTGATTGCGTTTTCTTCATGAGATCGACTTTCCTTCGTGAGAGATATTTGATCTTATTGTTAATCTTATCAGACCTGTCTTCATCGAATCTGCTTTGAAAGAATAAACTCAGACTTTGCAGCTTATCTATTCGCTCTTCTATGGAAGAGATCCTGCAGTCCAGCAATTTATATCGTAAATAACCACAAATGCTGATTGATAATAATTCAATTGTTTTCAATTTGGTTTAGTTTTTTAATTTGTTCTGACATAAAATGCAATTCATGGTCTGATTTAAACTGGTAACAGGTTCATTGTTCCATGTTTACGAAGGAATTAAAATAAAGTTACACTTTTAAAGGTTAAAAACATTTTTAAAAGCAAAACCCTCATTTTTGAGGGGTTTCAAAAAACTTGCACCGGATGAGGAAAATTGAAGGTTGGATTGTTATAATAAAGCAAATAAAATTATACGCATGAACTCAAATATCATCGTCAGCGCTAATCCTGAACATCAAGGCAGAAAAACTCATAGCCAGAAAAGGATAATTGGAAAATACTCCGGAATTCCGGGATATATTTTCATAATCCTGACAATATTAAATAATCCGTTTACCGGATGTACTAACATGAATTCACCGTTTTATAATAAAGTTTTGAGTGATTTTGATTCGACCAGTTACTTTATTGCACTTGATATAAAATCTCCATATTATAACGGACGTTCAATAATTGAGAATAATAATCTTTACCTGTACTTGCACAAAACAAAGGGATTTGATAAGGAGAGATATGAATCTTTTATGAAAAGAATGTTAGGTCATCACAGAACTTTAAAAATTGAAGATAAGGATCTTTCAGACTGGAAATTTATAAAAGTATATGAGTCAGACAGTGTTATTCGAAATGCGGACCAGGGCAGAGACAATTTTGTTGCTCATTACTTTGACGGAATAATTCTGAATTACGGCTTCACAGAAAAAGAGCAAAATGCAGTAATCAATCAACTTTTTTACTGGGAGATCCCGGCTAAGTTTGAGAAGCTATCCGGCGATTTAATTATCGGATAGTTTAATATTAATACGGAAAAACTCCTTCCCTCAGATGCAGACTGATTAAGCCTGATCAGTCGCTTTTCAGATATTTTAAGTTCAATCAAACCAGATTAAAAATCTAGACATTTTATAGTTAAGAGTTTCTTAAACTATAGTTAATCTATTGTTAATGAGTGATATTTGGCATTTAATTTGTACTTGCTAATCAAATACTGAAATAATTAAAAATAATTAAAGCTATGAAAGAAAAGACACTAGACATATGCAGGCACAACAATAATTGTCGTCCTGCTAATAACCACTTCAATTGCGTTCATATCAAATTCAAAGAACAAACGCAATTATAATGAAGAAAAGCTCCGAAATGAATCTATTTCGTCACAGAAACTGCAGGTTTCACAGGACCTTGATAAAATAAAAAATGACATGACTGCATTAACAACTAAAAAGGAGTCAGACGAAAAAGCAATGGCTGAGACAGAATTCCAAGACTGGCAGAAACCGAAAAACAGGATTGCTCATATGTCAAAGGAAAACAGTTCATTACTGAAAGACAGGAATGAACTGGTTCAATTGCAGAAATCAAAAAGTGATCTTGACAAAGTATATGAAGATCTGAAACTGAAACAGGAAACTGCATCATCAAGGATCAAAGATCTTGAGAACTCAGCAATCCTACTCGATGCACAGAAGAAAGAACTTTCAGAGAACCTGGCAGATGCGGAGAAGTACAGGACAGATAATATAGAAATTTATGGATCAAGAGGAAAAAAAAAGATAAGATTACTTTCCTTGCACGAAGGACAAAAAAGCTGAATCTCAGCTTTGATGTTCCTCAAAATCTTACTGAAGCAATAAGTTTGAAAATTATTACTCCTTCTGGTACTACAATTACTCCGGAAGACAAATCATTATCCTGCTGGATTAAACCACGATTCAGGCAGCCTGACTGCCAGTTTGTCCATCTGTTCCCGGCGAAATCTGATGCTTCACAAAAAGTAACATTAACATATACTCCAAAAGAAAAACTTAAAAAAGGAGAGTATATGATACAGATTTTCAGTAACGACAAAAATATTGGTAACTGCAGATTAAAGCTCAGATAGCAATCAACTATCTAATTGAAAAAATAAATAAACTATCAAATAATTAAAATACCATATTATGAAAACAAAAATATTTTTAACAGCAATTCTGGTAGCAATCTTTAGTGTTTCAAGTACATTATTTGTGTACTCACATATTAATATCAGTTCAAAGCAAACGTCTGACTAACCAGAAAACAGTCCGATTGAGAAAACTGCCCCGGTTGTTTTAACTTCGAATGCAGGCTCCTGAAGGACCTGTTGACCTCACATATGCTGCTGAACAAACTGTTCAGGCAGTTGTACATGTCAGGGTAAGATCGACTGTCGCTAGTAATGATGAATCTGACAATCCGTTCTTTCAGTTTTTCAATGATAACAATATCAGACAGCGACCCAAGAAAAGTTACGGGTTTCGGATCGGGTGTAATAATTTCACCTGACGGATATATAGTCACCAATAATCATGTAATTGATGGAGCAGATTCTATTCAGGTGACTCTTAATAATAATAAATCATATACTGCTACGGTAGTGGGCAGGGATCCTGATTCAGATATTGCATTAATTAAAATTAAAGCAGAAAACCTGCCGGTAGTAAAATTTGGTGATTCTGATAATCTGAAGCTTGGAGAATGGGTACTGGCTGTAGGCAATCCTTTTAACCTTACTTCAACAGTTACGGCAGGAATTGTCAGTGCAAAAGGAAGGAGTCTTGATCTGGACGGTGGTTATAAACTTGAATCATTTATTCAGACAGATGCTGCTCTTAATATGGGGAACAGCGGAGGAGCACTGGTTAACACTAAAGGTGAGCTTGTCGGAATCACATCCGCAATAATCTCTCCTACCGGAACTTACTCCGGCAATTCCTTCGCCATCCCCATAAATATTGTCAAAAAAACAGTAGGTGATCTAAGACAGTATGGAAGGGCACAAAGGCCTGTTATGGGAATAAATATCCGGGAGGTTACATCTGATCTTGCCAGTAAAGAAAAACTGGATAATGTAAGTGGTGTATATGTGGCATCTGTTAATCAGGGTGGTGCAGCTGAAGAAGCCGGAATCAAAGCAAAAGATGTAATTGTAAAAATCGATGATAAAAATATCGACATCACCTTCCGATCTTCAGGAAACTGTAGCAGAGCATCATCCGGGTGATAAAATAAAAATAACCTATTTCAGGAACGGCAAGGAGGAAGCAGCATCAGTTGAACTCAAAAACGTTGATGGTACACACTGCAGTTGTTCTGGAAAGTACAGGTGAAACTGTTTTTGGCTCTAAACTTATTCCGCTCACATCTCAGGATAAGGAAAAATATGAAATTGATTCCGGAACAAAAGTCACAAGTGTGGGTGACGGGAAACTAAAAGATCTCGGAATTAAAGACGGAACAATAATCTCTACAATAAATGGCAAAAAGGTAAATAATGCTTCTGATATAAGAGAAGCTACCTCCGATGGTGAATTCCTCTCTTCAATTGATGGGATACAACCAAATGGGACATATTTCAGTTATCAATTTAGAAATTAATAATGTGTTTTATTTGTTGGGATTAGTCCGGAGCACCATCAGTCTTCATAGAAAATAAAGTTGAAGATAGATGGTGCTCTGATTTATTAAACATGCCAGGGATGTTTGAGAATCAGCTGGTCAGTATCTTCTGAATTGACAATTTTTCATTCTCACTTAATGAATTCATCTCATTTATGGCATGTTGTATTTTGGTCTTAAAATTCCAGCACGTCATCTGCCTGAGAGATAAACGTCGTGCAAACTCATAGGTTGAAAGATCCTCTTTCCCTTTGCAAACATTATAAGCAATATAAAAAGCCTTGCTGACCGGAAATTTGCAATTATGAAAAATGGTGCCAGCTGCGGCAGACTCTTCTGTCTTACATTTTGTGCATCGTCGGGAATGTGGCTGTTTTACCCGGACAAAAGTTAGAATTTCCACATTTCCGGCATTCAAATCCCCTGCTCCATTTTAAATCAGCAAGAAATTCAAAACACTTCTCATCACTTTGAAACAGTTCATTCAGTTGTTCAGAAGATAATTCTTTATTAAAAATTGCATTCATTATCAACATATTTGGCGGCAAAGATAAAAATAATTATAGTGATATCAAAAAGATTTAGGTGATACTATTGCGATTTATAATTTATTTATATATCTTTGCATCGACATATGTATATAATTAAATTTTTATGGACCAGAATTGCAGCAATTCACCAAAGCCAAAATCAGTTAAAGATTTCTTTAAATCGTGGTATTTCTGGAAACCGTTCTCCCTGCCTCAGATGCTCAAAACCAACAAACGAAAATGAACTATGAATAATTTTATCACGATACAAAATTCATGATTATTAATAATTAAAATGAAGAAGAAAATGAAAATGGCATTCTCTATGTCAACATTATTGAAGTTATTTTTTATAACCAGTATCACTGCAGGAAATCCTGTTAACACAATAAAAGAAGGTGATAATAAGGTAACCATTGTCTATCTGACAAATGACACTTTCAAACAGATGATTTATAACTACGAAAAGAATAAGGAATGGAAGTATGAAGGTACAAAACCTGCAATAATCGATTTTTATGCAAACTGGTGCCCTCCCTGTCGTCAGTTATCACCTTGGTTGAAGAGATTGCTAGGGAATATGCCGGAAAAATAGTCGTATACAAGATAGATACTGACAAAGAAAGAGCACTTAGTCAGCAGCTTGGAATTTCAGGATTGCCGACATTACTTTTTATTCCGCTAAAAGGTAAACCACAGGCTTCAATGGGATTTATTCCAAAAGAAACAATTATTAAAACGATCAATGACGTTTTAATGATCAAATAAAATCACAAAACTTAATATTTAAATTAAAGAATATCCGAATGAAAAAGAATGTTGGTACAACTGACAAAGTGATCAGGATACTGATTGCTGTCACACTTGGTGTGTTGTTTTTTACTCATGTGATTTCAGGTACTCTTGGAATAATTCTTCTGGTACTTGGGGTAGTATTAGTTGCGACAAGTCTGATTAGTTTATGTCCGATCTGGCTGGCACTTGGTATCAATACCAAAAAAAAGGAATAAAATTAAAAGACCGGAATAAACCGGCCTTTTTTAGTGATTCTGATACCCGTTAATTTTCGGAAAGTAACCCTAATTTTGGCTGCATGAATGAGAACTGCCATCCTGGTGATGTGTCGCATGCTGTTGGCAACTGCTGCCGCTGTCTTCAACCAATCCTGAGAGATATAGTTTTACAACTTCAGTGGCATCTCCGGAGCAACCGCGGATAACTTCTATACCGCTATTATTCAATACATTAATGGCACCGCCACCAATACCGCCGGCAAGCATTACCGAAACGCCATCTGAGGCAAGTACTGATGCTATATCAGATTTGCAACCGCAACCCTGGGGTGATTCGATACTCTTTATTTCAGCTATTTCATTTTTATCGGTTATCGTAAATACACCATACGATTCACAATGTCCAAAATGACCATCTATCTGGTTTTCTCTTGTTACCGGAACTGCAATTTTCATCATTAATAATTTGTTTGTTATAGATTATCTAATTTCAATTTAATTTTATAAGTTCATTTTCTCCATAAAGTGAGCATTTTTTACATTTAGTATGGTTCCCCAGACCCTCAATCAGTTTAAAACATTTCCGGCAACGGTACCATTCTTTATCCATTTCATAATTTCCTCCTTCAATCTCAATCGCTTTGCCTTCAATAAATGCTTTTGCAACCTGATCTAATGCACTGTTATAAATACGTGTGAATGTGGGACGTGAAATATTCATCTGTACAGCTGCCTGATCCTGCGGAAGTTTGTCGTAATTAACTAATCTTATGCTTTCGTACTCCTCAAATTTTAAAATGACAGGATCTATTTTGCACATTGGCATTCCATATGGCTTAAATCCCTCCATTTTTGGCGGGTTACAAATTCTTCTGCATTTCTGTGGACGTGCCATTTGTCAATATAAAATCCAATGCAAAGATAATGAACCTACGTTCATAATCAAAATAAAATCAAATATATTTCACAAGAGCTTAATTTTTTTCTGATTACTTTAATTCAAATCAGGCTAAAGTTTGCGGATGTTATGTAAAGGTAAATGTCGTTAAATTATTTAATCCTGGATTGAGCGTTCGAAGTGATCAATTCAGTAATCTTTTCAAAACCGTTGCTAAATATACAAATGAGAATGTCCTTATTTGTACTTAAAGGTTTACAGCGGACAGCCTAAAGCAAACCAGCTGACATTAAAAACAAAATATAGCGAAAGTGCAGCAACATAAGGTGTAAAAACTGTTTTTCTTTTTTTGTCGGCTGCAATCAACATGATGATAATAAAAACGCTAACTAAAACCGCAATAGTATTTGTGTAAACCTGTCTTAAACCCAACCAGTATGCCAGTGTTCTTCCAAATGTTGGCGGAATGAATTGCAAAAAAAGACAAATCATGTAACGCATATGAGCTGCAATATTACCCTTATGCACTTTAATGATTGCAAGCACATAAAAAATTATAATAGAGATAGCTTGTGTGAACGATACAAACAATGCTTTAAGGCTTTGTGCTGAAGATAAATTTCTTTCAAGTCCTTCAAAATATTGTTGCCTCATTACTCCAAAAAAAGTAAGTATAACCAGAGGGACTAAAAAATAAGTAACCCTTCCTAAAATTTTATGCGCTCTATATTTTTTATATCGGATCAGTATGGGCTGGGCTATTAAAATAAGTGTCCAAATCATTAAACTGATTGCATGAATATGAATGGTTGCAGTTACTGACTTAAAGCCAGGGAATAAGGAGAAGTAAGGGTAATAAAACCCCAGCGCAATGAAAAGAATCAAAATCAAAAAATAATTCCCGATATTTTTATAATACTTTTCCATTAAGCATTTATCGTGAATAAAATTTCAGTTCCTCATTGCATTAGCTCAATATTCAAGAGTAAGATTTATTGCTCACATTCCGCTTTTAACTTCTGTATATCCTGCAGGTATCTGAAACATGCTCGCCGGTAAATCGCGAGACTCTGCTTTTACAAGTATTTCTGTAGTAGAAGATCTTTTCGAATGTATTTCCATTTTTGTCATAAATCCTTCACAGCCCATTTGCTTAAGTTGATTTGCTACATCGGCAGAGTACATGGCCATCCCTTTGGAATTAAACTTGTCAAATAGCTCTTTTACAGTGGCCTGCATCGGAACATTGTTACTTCTCCACATATCTAAGGTATCTACATCTGAATATATGCTGCCGACGCTTTTCTTAGAAATAATTCTTGCATGTACACTATTAAAGCCTAAGATTTTTTCTTCCCCGATTTTTGTTGCAGTAGACTTTATTTTCTCACCTGTATTAAAATCATTATCAGTAAAATGATTAATATTATAGGTCTTTGCCGCATCATCAATTGAGATGCTTTCATTGGGCTTATCTGAATGTCCAATAATTATCATTGGCCCTGAACTTTTTCCCTTCATCGCAGAATTTTCCATATCCATTTCCACACGCATACTACCGTTTGAAGAAACATACATTTTTATAACAGTTTTAATGGTCATGTCTTTCCCAACTGTTGTAGAATTGTATTCATAATACATATCCTTGCCCGAACCGGAAGGTGCGGATGCGGAAATATTTGAAGCACTGTCTTTGTCCGTACCTGCCGTTGTAGTGCCTGAGAATACAAACGAAAAAACTGCTGAAAGAATAATTCCAGAAAATAATTTTAAATGTTGCATATAGCTATTTTTTAAGAATAAAATAATCTCACTTGTTTCTTTTATTCCAGTCTTACTTTATCAGTTTCATAAAATGTCGCTGGGTTCGGTTTATCCGCCCGGTAAATAAACATTAACGTCGCTTTTAAGTTCAATGTGTTCCCCGATTCTGCTTAAAGACTGATTATTATTTTCTTTTTTAAATCCTTGTTTGGATAAGGATTATGATACGATGATTCTCCTGCGAAAAGAGCGGTGCCTTATGAAACACAAAAAGCAACTGTAATCTGAAATTAGGATTTTAGTTTTGCAAAGTACATTGCAAACGATCGATAAAGAAAGTGCGGCCATTTGCCAAAAGGCACAATTATCAAAGCCCATTGAACAAGAATAATTAAATGTACGATGTACAGCCAGATGTTTTTTTCAAGAATTCCGGTATCGATAAAAAGACGAACGGCAAAGGCGGTAAATCCCATAAGAAGCAACCATATAACGAACATCCAGTCTGATGACTGCGAAAATTTACTTACTGCTTTTTTCTTTTTAATGCGGTCTGATACAAAATCTATTGTTATAACAAATATTGCAATACTCATTATATAACCAAGTACAATAATGAATAGATTCTCGCTTGAGAACCAGTCAAGAAAAACTGTCGTAAAAAGCAGACCTAAATACCCTATTACAAGAATAAAATGTTCCAACCACCTGAACTGGTTATCATCACAGTCAAGAGCTCTTTTTTGTGTGAACAAATGTTGCACTAACTCCCATAATCCAGTGAAATATTTTGAAAAGGAAGGTTTAACACCAGATTTTAAAATAGTATGCCACCACATTCTTATAATATTTGGAAGAAGTATAAACCCAAAAACACCAGCGATTGCCAGCATCTCGAAAGTGTGACCCTGATGCATTATTATTTCAAGGTCGAATTTCTTTGAAACACTAAATAATAGTACTCCAATGACAGTTAAAATAAATGCAATAATTGTCAGAGGCAGTGATTTGTATAACAGACCGGAAAGCTTTGTCCAGTCATATTCAGAGGTGAGCCATCGTCTGAGTGACATCATTAATTCTCCGGGGTTTGCCTCCTGGGGACAATGTGTTGAACATTCACCGCAATAATAGCAAAGCCAGGGTTTCAGTGAAGATTTGATATCATCTTTCAGTCCCAGAACGCTGAACCTTACCATTTCCCTCGGGAATGAATCTTCTTCAGTTGATAGTGAGCAAACTGCAGTACAATTACCACAATTATAGCAGGCGTTAAAATCGAATGCCCCAAACTTTTTTAGTTCTTTTCCGAATTCCGGATTGACTGCAGCCATTATTTTTTAAGTTTATAAGAATAATACGAGTCCATATCATCAACTGCACCGGTTTGCACAAAACCAAATTTTACGAGCGACATCAGATAATAAACTACCTCATGTTTCGGCATATTAAGTTTTTGTGTTAATTGTTCAACTGTCAAGTCACCTTCCCGGAGTGAATCAAGTATCGATTTTTTGATCTTAATGAATTGTTTCAGATTATCCTTTGCAGCCTGGGATACTTCCCTTTTTTCCCTGAGGTATTTATATGTTTTGCCTTTCTCTATCTCCATAATGTTTTATTTGAAACGTTTTCCCTTTGTGTTACTTCGTGTTTTACTTTGTGACCTTTGTGGTAAAAAAAATCCTTTAACCACAAAGGGACACTAAGGTATCACAAAGGGACACAAAGGATGGATACGGCTAGCCCGCCAGGGCATCAATCATACTTTCAATTTCCTTATTTGAATAAGCAATTAAATTTATAGCGTCTGTTGGACAAACCGGCAGGCACATTCCACAACCTTTGCATACCGAATTATTTATTGCCGCTCTATCCTTCTTCTCGTCCTTTATCATACTGACGGCATCAAACGGACATGCTTCTGCACAGGCTCCGCACCATGCGCAAAGATCCTTATCGATTTTAGCAATAATAGGTTCGAGTTCCAGCTCTCCTTTACTTACATATGAAAATGATTTTGTAGCTGCTGACAGAGCTGAATTAACCGACTCCATAATGTTTTTTGGTCCCTGGCATGCACCGCAGATTGTTATACCGTCAATCACAGTTTCGACAGGACGCAGCTTCATATGGATCTCATTAAAAAACCTGTCCCTCCCCTTTGGCAGTTTAAATAATGAGCCGACAGAATTATCTGCCCTCGGCACCATCCCGGTTACAAGTACAATAAGATCGGCTTCAACTGTCATTTCTCTTTTGGCGCTCAGTATGTCATTAATGCTGACCAGGGTTTTATCGTTCACCATATTAACAACAGGAGGATCATCTTCGTAAGACTGAAGATAGATATCTCCATTTTTTAGTGATTCAGCATACAAAACCTCCTGTTTTCCATAAGTCCTGATCCCACGGGTAAAATGATAATTATTAATGTTTGCAAACTTATTTCTAGTATGAATAGCAGCAAAAATAGCTGAAGTACAGCAGTACCTTGAGCAGAATTTGTTTTCTCCATCAATCTGACGGCTTCCCACACAATAGATATATGCTATACTTCTGATTTCTTTCCCTTTGAAAATTAATTTCTTATCACTGAGCTCAATTATCCTTTTAAACTGAGGCAGGGTGACCACATTTTCAAATTTATTATAACCAAATTCACCTTCGGCAGGTGTATAGGAATCGAATCCTGTTGCCATCAAAACGGAACCGACATTTATTTCAATTGTCTCTTCCTTTTGGGAGAAATCAACACTCGGGCATATCTTTTCGCATTCACCGCACCGGGTACAGTTTTTAATGTCAATGACAGGTGTTTGAGGATATTCGCTTGGGAAATTATGATAAATTGCTTTTCTCTCAGTAATCCTGAAGTTGAAATCATCAGCAACTGTTACCGGGCATACATTTATCGCCTCCTGCAGTTTTCCCTTATGGCATTCCTCTTTTATATACCGTGGCGTTTTTTTAATTCTCAGTTTGAAGTCACCGATGCTTCCGGTATTGGAGATTACCTCTGCCCCTGTTAATAAAGCAATGTTATCACGTTTAATTATATCATTGTAAAGTTTTGTCACAACCTCTTTACCTGTTTCATTGGTAGTAAAGAGCAAATTCCACTGGGCAACACGTCCGCCTATAAAATGTTCTCTTTCTATCAATGTAACGGGGCATCCCATGTCTGACAATTCGATAGCAGCTCTAAGTCCTGCAACTCCCCCGCCAATTACTGCAACAGCCTTTTTGGAAGTGATAATAAACGGATAAAGCGATTCGGCCAAACGTACTTTTGCCAATGCAGCTTTAACTAATCGTATCGCTGTTTCAGTAGCGCCGGGTTTATCGTCAGAATGCGCCCAGGAAGCCTGTTCACGGATATTTGCATGAACATAATTATATTTATTCAATCCGGCTCTTTCCGTTACTGCCCTGAAAGTTAAAAGATGCAGTTTCGGGGAACAAGAGGCTACTACAACTCCATCAAGTTCATTTTTCTTAATGTCTTCCACCATCTCATTCTGATTTGCATCTCCGCACGCAAACATGGTTGTCTTTACCAGAAAAACACCTTCGTCATTTTCAATTGACTTTTTAACTTTTTCAACGTCGACGTAATCGGAGATGTTCCCTCCACAGTGGCAGATATATACGCCTATTTTTTTATTCATCAGTTACGTATTAAAAAACTTAGTGCTTCAGCTGATGCCGCTCCTGCAGAAAGGATAGAGTCTGGAATATCCATTGGTCCGGTGGCAGTCCCTGCGACGAAAACGCCTTTGATACTAGTTTTTGCCGGGCTTGCAAGAGGATCGGCCTGGTAAACAAAGCTGAACGGATCGAGTTTTAATTCTTCTTCTGAAAATATGGAAGCGCAGTCGGTATTGGGAAGGACTCCTACAGACAATACTACCATGTCGTGTTCAGATTCCTTTACGATGTTTTCATTAATATCTTCATACCGCATTATAAGATTGCCATCCTCTTTTTGCCTGATCTTTCCTATTTTACCTTTTACAAAGTTCACTCCCATTCCTTTTGCCTGATCGTAAAATTCTTCAAATCCTTTACCAAACGATCTGATATTGAGATAATAAATGGTCACATCAGCCATTGGCAGAGCTCCCATCAGCAATTGAGCCTGTTTAATTGAGTACATGCAGCAGATCTGCGAACAGACAGGATTGCCTATTGTGATATCGCGGGAACCTGTACAGAGAACATATGCAATTCTGTCGGGGACTTTCCCGTCTCCGGGCCTGAGAATTGTATTAAATGGCCGGGTTGGCGCAAGTTGCCTCTCCATCTGCATTGAAGTGATTATATTTTTATAGATTCCATATCCATAACGCGGCATCAATAACGGGTCGAACAGTTTAAATCCGGTTGCGATTATTACGGTTTTAACGTCAATGTGATACACTTCAGTTTCCTGGGTAAAATCGATACATTTAGTGGGACAAACTCTTTCACATGCGCCGCACAAAGTGCAATTTTCTATATCGATTGCAGCCACTCTAGGGCTTGCAATACTAAACGGAATATAAGCTGCTTTTCGTCCCACAAGATTATACTGGAACTGGTCTGATACTAAAACCGGGCAGGCCTGTTCACAAAGCTGGCAACCCGTACAATCTTCACCAATAACATACCTGGGCGTTTTTATTACCTCTGCTTCGAAACTGGTATCAGATTTTTTAGTAATGTTTTTTACTTCACTGCCTGTGAAAATTGTAATGCCGGGATGCCTCGAGATCTCAGATACCTTTGGTGTGGTGATGCATGCAGAACAATCGAGAGTAGGAAAAACTTTGCTGAGCAAAATCATTTTACCCCCAATGGAAAGATCTTTTTCAATTAATAATACCTTAAATCCATTGTTGGCTATATTTAGTGCTGCTTCCCCTCCGGCAATTCCGCCACCTATAACAAGTGCATCAAAAGAGGCCTTTATTATTTCCTCACGCATAATCAGACGTTTGAGTTTTTGAGTAAATATTCGTTCAGACTTTTCATTTGTTTAACAAAAGATTCGCTGCAGACAGAACATATTGCAGCCATCCTCAATCGGGCAGTTTCTATATTCTTTTGTTTCATTAATTCATGGGTCTGACTGACTATTTTCCCGGTTTTTTCAGTACATGATTCTCCATAAGGGCAATCGCTGCCGTCGGCTGCAATGAAAACGCCGTCGAATCCTTTTTCAAAAGCATGTAAAATCCATCTTGATTTTATACCACTGGAACAGGGAATTGAAATTGTATAGACCGTTGGAGGGTAATGCAATTTTAGTAATCCGGCCATGTCAATGGCAGGATCCGATATCTTTTCAGTGGAAAAAACCAGTATTTTAGCGCTTTTTTTGCTTGTCTCTGACATCCACCCTGATTATCTTTTTTTCATAAAAATCCGGAAATAACCACTTACATCTATTGTCCCAAGATATTCATGTCCCTGTTTGGTGCACCATTTTGGTATATCAACTTTGGTTCCTTCATCTGCTGACAGGACTTCCATAATGTCACCCGGTTTGATAGTGCCAACAGCTTTTTTGGCTTCCAGTAATGGGCCCGGGCAGGCGGTACCTCTGGCATCGACTGTTTTTGTGACCGGTAATGTCAATAATTCTTCTTGCGTCATAATTTATTATTTAAAAAGTAAATTGAAATAACAAAACTCAACAGCAATCAAATGAACAAATTCACATCAGCCTCCTGGGTTGCTGTGATATATGCGCCAATCCCACAGATGTCATCAGCAATGTCGATAAAATCATCGAGCTTTTCGGCGCCCCATATCTTCCCGGCAAGACCGCAGATATGAATTTTAACATCTGAAATTGTTTTGCATTCTCTGAAAAATTCGACCCATGTCTTAACTTTCAGGTTCTTTAATGATTGCAGAAATTCAGCTTTCATAGCCGGATTCTCAGCCATCTGAAGCTTATCAGAGTTGTCGCCGATATCCTTTCTGAATGCCCTGGCACCCTGTAACAAGACATAGATATCAACTTTCATATCATCAGCTACTGCTCCGCTTAGTATAATACCTGCAGCAGTCAGTTTATCAACACTTCCTGAAAACAAACCAAGGCACATTTTTTTCTTTTCCATAGCGATAATTTTTTATTGTTAATTATTTCACAAAGGAACTCATTAGGTAAGTCGAAGCAATGGAATCGCCTGTGAAGCTGCTTAAACTATTTTGTGATCCGCGTCACTTTTCTACTATCTTTGCACTATGAAAAATGATTGTACGGGTTGTGCTATTAAATCCAAAGCGGTATCAAAACTGAGTGAAGAGGAGATTGAAAAACTTTCATTTAGTTGTGCGCTTGTAAAATTTCGTCAGGGTGATTCTTTAATAAGGCAGGGAACTTTCTCTACCAATGTCGCTTATCTCAGAAGCGGTTTAGCAAAAATCCATATTGCAGGGCCGTATCACGAGCAAATTGTCAGGATAGTAAAGGCCCCTAGCTATCTTGGGTTACCCACAACTTTTGGAGATAAGATAAATCAATACTCCGTGACTGTTATTGAGGCTGCTGAAGTCTGCTTTATTGATATTGATACCTTCCGGTATTTATTAAAAGCTAATCATAGTTTCTCTTATGAAATTCTTTTAGAGATATGCAATAATGAACTGGAAGTATTCCACAGATGTGCCAACAGAACCCAGAAACAAATGAGAGGGAAGATAGCAGACGTTCTGATTGAATTTTCAGATCGTATTTATAACTCCGAAATTTTTAAAATTCCTTTAAACCAGGAAGATTTAGGAAATCTCGTTGACTCAAGCAGAGAAAGTATTAGCCGCGTACTAACTGAATTCGAAAAGGACGGTATAATTAAACTATCGGGGAAAAAAGTTGAGATTATAAATAAAAAATCTTTAGAGTTGATCAGTTCCAACGGGTGATGAAATGATCAGATTGAGCTACACATAAGCTGGTGATCAGGAAAAAAATTCCTAAGGAAGTTAAGATAAGTCCATACCAACATTCAAGACTGGATTCAGTTCTGGTGAGATAGCTATCTTTTGGTTTTCATTAACTTAAATCAATAAAAAAGTTGTCAGGATTCAACCGGGAAGTTGTTGCGCGAATCTCCCAATTCTTTATTTATGAGCTATTGAGCAGTATCTTTGTGCCGTAAATATTAATATAAAATGTTATGTTGTACACAAATTTAAGACACCTCGAATCAGTAGCTGATCATAAGAAAGCAATCAGCGAGAACGAAAATGTTATGGTTATTTGCGGACGTATGGGCCCAATGTGTATTCCTGTATACGGAATTGCAGAAGAACTTGAAGATGAATATAAACATGTTAAATTTTTTGACATGGAGTTTGACAATCCTGAGTCTTCAGTAATACGCAGTTTATCAGAAGTTCGTGGTTTTATGGGAATTCCATTTACAATTTATTACCGGAATGGCGAAGTGGTAAAAGCTACTTCCAGTATTCAGACTAAGGACCAGGTAACAACAATTTTGAATAAAGAGTTCTCATCAGTCGTAAAAGCCTGATGATATGGATGCAAATAGCCATTATGATGCAATAATTATGGGGGCAGGGCCAGCCGGACTTACGGCTGGAATTTACCTGTCGCGGGCAAGGTTGAAAACTCTGATCCTGGATGAAGGGACAGTCGGAGGCCAGATGGTTTTGACACATGAAATAGCAAATTATCCGGGCGTCGAGAGTATAAGCGGGTACCAGCTTGCCAGTATTATGAAAAAACAGGCGAAAACTTTTGGATGTGATATTAAATCAAACATTTCTGTTCAGGGAATTAAACTGGAAAGCGAAGAAAAAATCATATCGCTATCTGATGGCAATTCTTACACTTCAAATAGTATTATTCTTACTCCCGGAGGCAGATCACGTACGTTAGGAGTGCCAGGCGAGGATAGATTCAAAGGCAAAGGTATCTCCTATTGCGCCACTTGTGACGGAGATTTTTTCACGAACAAAGAGATAATAGTGGTTGGCGGCGGAAATTCCGCACTCGAGGAAGCTGTTTCTCTTACCAGGTATGCAAGTAAAGTAACGATCGTGCATCAGTTCGATCATTTTCAGGCATTTGAACATGCTGTTGAAGAGGCAAAAGGTAATCCTAAAATAAATTTCATGATGGAATCTGAGATTTCAGCATTTTACGGAAATGAAAACCTCGAAAGTGCTGATATAAAAAATCTCAGATCAGGGAAGACACAGAATCACAAGATCGATGGAACATTTATTTTCATCGGATATATACCCAACACCGGATTTTTAAAAGGCAAAGTCGAGTTGAATACATGGGGCGAGATTGTCGTAAAGAGCGATATGTCAACAAGTATTGAAGGAGTATATGCTGCCGGTGACAGCACTGCAAAACGATTCAGGCAGGTTACAACAGCAGTGGGTGATGGAACAGTGGCAGCACTTGCAGCGTCAAACTATTTAAATGAATTGAAAGTAAAACAAAAACAATTAATTACAATCTGATATGCAGACCACATTAATTATAACAGGTATTATATTTTTAACTCTAGCAGCATTGTACCTGCTGGCCAGATCAAGGATGAAAAATATTCCGGTTGTTGCTGACAATGACAAGATTCTGACGTTGACCGATAAAAATTTCCAGCACCAGACAAAAAACAAATTGGTACTTGTCGATTTCTGGGCAAGCTGGTGTGTACCATGCAGAATGATGGCACCTGTTTTGAATGAGGTCGCTGATGAACTGGCTGGTAATTCACATGTAGGGAAGGTAAATATAGAACAATTCCAGTCACTGGCTCAAAAATTCCAGGTACGAAGCATACCTACTTTAATTCTCTTCAAAAATGGAAAAGAGATAAATCGCTTCGTAGGTATAAAATCCAAAGACTTTCTGATAAAACAAATTAACGCTGCCTGAAAAATGTTGCACCCTGTCCAAATGGCAGTTTAAAAGATAAAATGTGATATTATGAAAGGGAAATTCGATTCAATTATAAGTGACCCGCGACCCGTAATTGTTGATTTTCATGCACTTTGGTGCAGTCCATGTAAAATACAGTCTCCGATTTTGAAAGAGGTCGCAACTGAACTTGGAGATAGTGTAAAAACCAGCTTAAGAGCGTTTTATTACAAAATGTTTAAAACGTATTTCTAAAATAATATATAAAATGGAAGACAACAAAATGACACGGATGGAGATGATAAAGAATAAGATCAATTCTTTACCTGGGGGAAGTATGTCAGAATCAAATCATTACTGGTTGGGAGAAAGACAAAATCAGGAATGTTCTTCTCGGAAGCCTGGAATATTTAAAAAGTGTTTTAAATATTGAACACAAACTCAATATTGATTTTATTGATATTCTGGGAGAAAGAGAAGTCGGGAAATATTACTGCGCAAAATGCGGAATGTTCTTCGAGTTTGGGATCAGACGGGAAACTGTTACCTGTCCGTTAATGGCTCAGAAATGCATGTTTGACCCACAGCATATTGAAAAAGCAGATTACACTTCAGACAAATTAATTAAGCAGTTTCAGATAACACCCGATATTTATAAGCGCTTCATTGAGAGTATCAAAAACAAAAAGGATTTTTCAGATAGATTGTCTATGATACTGAAAGAATGGAAGGTGACTGATGCGGAGGGGATGATAATGATAAGGGATGGATGGTATAAGGAATAAAAAGAAATTATTCAACAACTCATTGTCGGGACGATTGATGAAAAAAAACAATATATGACAAATAACAAGTACCACTGGTACGATGGCTGGTTTTATGATACAATTATTGCTCCAAACCAGGATAAATTGTTCGGTCAGATAAAAGATCTTGTGACACCTCAATCATCAATAATTGATATAGGATGCGGAACCGGCCGGCTGGAATTTGCCCTCACCGGTAAATGCAAATCTCTTTTAGGTATAGACCTGTCGAAAAGGAATATTGAAAGGGCAAAACAGTCATTACTAAAACATCCTGATCCGAAAATATCTTTTCAGCACAGTAACATACGTGAAATAATAAATTCAAATAAAAAAAAATTTGAATTCGCTGTATTAACGTATGTTATTCACGAGGTTAATGAAGATGAAAGGATAAATCTTCTTAAGGAGATATCCCTGTCAGCTGATAAAATAATTATAGGCGATTATCTGGTACCCAGACCTGACGGATTTGGAGGATTTTTAAGTGAGTCAATTGAGTTTTTGGCAGGTAAGGAACATTACAGAAACTATAAAAGCTACATGTCTAATGGAGGTATCTATTATCTAGCAGACAAAGCCGGTTTGAAAATTACTGATGAAATATCGAATCATCCATTAACCAATCATATAGTCGTATTGGAACAATAAAATATCATTACCTTGTTCCTCTGATATCTGTAAAAAAAATTTATATGAATGCTGTAACTCTATTCCTCGGTTTTTTGTTCGGAGCAATTCTTCAATACTCAAAGTTAAACAGGTACAATGTAATAAACGGAATGGCAACACTTGAAAATTTTGCTGTTGCCAAGGCAATCGCGGTTGCTATTGGTGTTGGCGCAGTAATAATAGCCATTGAAATAGGTCTCGGTTTTGCCACTTATCATATAAAACCATTATTGTTAGGGGGAATTGCAATCGGAGGAATTGTATTTGGTACAGGAATGGCAATTTTAGGATACTGTCCGGGAACACTTGCGGTTTCTCTTGGTGAAGGCTCGGTTGATGCACTTATTGGCATAACGGGAGGTCTCGCTGGCGGTTTTATTTATACCGTGGTATCACCATCTGTTCAAAGTATTCTAGGTCCGGATCTTGGCAGTATTTCTCTATATACAGTAATAGGTCAGCATCACCTGATTTTCTACCTGGCTGATATAATCCTGGGTGTATCATTTATCTGGACGGCATTCTGGTTAAACAAAAAAGAAAAAGCAACCAACCTTAAATGGTTATATTCAGGAATCGGGTTAGCTGTTCTGAATGCAGTTGTGTTCCTGGAGGTTGTATCAAATCGTATAATCGGCGCTTCAACTGCATATCCATATGCAGCTGATTTAATTACAGGTAATACAGGTAACAACTACTTTTCAAAAGTCAAAGGGCCCGGACAATGGGAAGTATTCTTTTTAACCGGTGCATTTATATCGGGAATAGTAATTTCACTGTTCAGGAAAGAATTTAAAATCACGCTGATTCACAGTAACTGGAAAAAATATAAGGGTAATTCAGTAGCAAAACGGATCATATGGTCATTTATAGGAGGATTTATCCTGATCTTTGGTGCCAGAATGGCTGGTGGCTGTACAAGCGGACATATTCTTTCAGGCGGTATGCAGCTCGCATTAAGCAGTCTGGTATTTGCTGTTTTCGTTTTTGGAGGGTTACTTTTAACAGGAAAATATTTTTACGGGTTAAAAGCAAAGTCCTGATTTATAAACGTGAGAATCATTCTTGGACAATAAATAATTAAAGAGTTCAGATATGGAAAATAACTCAAATGAAGTCAGCAAATGCCCTGTTACCGGAGCAACTCAGAAGCACAGTGTTGGTGCCGGCGGTACAAAAAACCGCGACTGGTGGCCTAATCAGTTAAAATTGAACATACTGCGTCAGCACTCTTCTTTATCTAACCCTATGGGTGAAGATTTTAACTATGCTAAAGAATTCAAGAGTCTGAATTTGGAAGCTCTAAAAAAAGACCTTCACAAGCTAATGACCGACTCACAGGATTGGTGGCCTGCCGATTTCGGCCATTACGGACCGTTATTCATCCGTATGGCATGGCACAGTGCAGGTACATACCGCACAGGTGACGGTCGTGGCGGTGCCGGAGGCGGACAGCAACGTTTTGCACCGCTTAACAGTTGGCCGGATAATGTCAACCTCGACAAGGCACGAAGGCTGCTTTGGCCGATCAAGCAAAAGTATGGCCGGAAAATATCCTGGGCAGACCTTATGATCCTTGCCGGTAATGTAGCCCTGGAATCAATGGGATTCAAAACCTTTGGATTTGGCGGTGGACGTGAAGATGTTTGGGAGCCGGAAGAGGATGTTTACTGGGGTTCCGAAACCAAATGGCTGGAAGGTGACAAACGCTACTCCGGCGAACGCGACCTTGACAATCCTCTTGCAGCCGTGCAAATGGGGCTTAATCTATGTGAATCCGGAAGGACCAAACGGGAATCCTGATCCGATTGCAGCAGCTAAAGATATTCGTGAAACATTTGCCCGTATGGCCATGAATGATGAAGAAACCGTGGCTCTTATTGCCGGTGGACATACCTTTGGCAAAACCCATGGAGCCGGAGATGCAGCACTTGTTGGACCTGAACCCGAAGCTGCCGACATTGAAGAGCAGGGCTTAGGCTGGAAAAGCAGATTTGGCTCAGGAAAAGGAGGCGACACAATCTCCAGCGGACTGGAAGTTACCTGGACACAGACTCCCGCCAAGTGGAGCTATTATTTCTTCGAAAACCTGTTTAAATTACGAATGGGAACTGACAAAAAGCCCGGCCGGTGCACATCAATGGGTAGCAAAAAATGCCGATAAGGTCATGCCTGATGCCCACGACTCATCTAAAAAGCATGCACCAACAATGCTTACTACCGACCTTTCTTTGCGTTTCGATCCGGTTTATGAGAAAATTTCAAGACGTTTTTATGAACATCCTCTTGAATTTGCCGATGCCTTTGCCCGTGCATGGTTTAAGCTGACTCACCGGGATATGGGACCACGTGCACGCTACTTAGGTCCTGAAGTACCTACAGAAGAACTGATCTGGCAGGATCCGATACCTGCAGTGAATCATACGTTGATTGATGAGAAAGATATTGCAGCATTAAAAGCTAAAGTATTAAATTCCGGACTATCTGTATCTCAATTGGTATCAACCGCATGGGCTTCTGCCTCTACTTTCCGTGGATCTGATAAACGTGGTGGCGCCAATGGTGCCCGCATTCGTCTTGCTCCGCAAAAGGACTGGGTTGTTAACAATCCTGCTCAGCTGACGAAAGTATTGGAAAAACTTGAAGGCATCCAAAAAGAATTCAACAGTACCCAATCTACTGGCAAAAAAGTTTCTCTTGCAGACCTTATTGTATTGGCAGGTTGTGCAGGTGTTGAAAAAGCTGCAAAAGATGCAGGTTCTGTTGTAACTGTTCCATTTACTCCGGGTCGTATGGATGCTTCGCAAGAGCAAACCGACGTGGAATCATTCGCAGTGCTTGAACCGGTAGCAGATGGTTTCCGCAACTATTTAAAAACTAAATACACCATATCAACCGAAGAGTTGTTGATTGATAAAGCCCAATTGCTGACACTTACTGCTCCTGAAATGACAGTTCTTGTTGGTGGTATGCGTGTGTTAAACACAAACTTTGACAACTCTAAACATGGTGTTTTCACTAAACGTCCTGAAGTTCTTACCAACGATTTCTTTGTAAACCTGCTCGACATGAGTACGGTCTGGATGCCAGCATCTGATACCAAAGAGACATTTGAAGGACGTGATCGTAAAACGGGCGAACTAAAATGGACAGGAACCCGGGTAGATCTTATCTTTGGTTCAAACTCAGAGCTCAGAGCCCTTGCCGAAGTTTACGGAAGCACAGATGCCCAGGAAAAATTTGTTAAGGATTTTGTTGCAGCATGGAACAAAGTAATGAACCTTGATCGCTTTGATCTGGCTTGATTTTTTCAGTAATCTGAAATTTACAAAGCAGAAAAACGGCAATGTATCAATAGTTAACACTTACTTTTATCCAGTCGTTTATAATTAAACTGGAAAGCGCAAAATATAATAAACTACTACCGGTTACAATAAGTGGTAAAGGGCTTAAACCCGGAAGCCCAATTGATAAAATGATAAATGCAAATACAATATCAGCTATTATTGCCCATAGTAAATTTTTGCCTATCGCTTGCTTATAAAACCTTGTGGGTGTACGGACAACAAAAATATTGAAAATACTGGCAAAAAACAGTGAAGCAAATCCATAAGAGTGCAGCTGATCAATGTCAATAAGGTTAAAATATTTCTTGCCAACAAACAACCATACCAATGCTTCTGCAATCAATAACAATCCCAAAAGAAAACCCTTTTTTACCAAAGGTTTTATTTCCCAGCTTTCAGGTTTTTTTGACCAGCTGACGATGTCAGTTGATAATGTCAAGGTTACAAAATCAATTATAAATAATAGCAGTACCATATCAAAAGCACTCACTACAAAGCTTCCGGTAATAAAGTAAGCAGCACATACGAATACAACTGTGTACAATGTTTTTGAAATTTTTGCTACGACCCAATTTGTAATCCGATGATGTATAGTGCGACCAACAGTTATCAGATTAATAATGCTCTCCAATCCTTCCTGCAGTAAAATTACACTGGCAGCCTGTTTGGCTGCATCCGTAGCCGACTTAACTGCAATACCCACTTCGGCCTGCTTTAAGGCAGGGGCATCATTAACCCCATCACCTGTCATGCCTGTTATCTCCTGATGCTGTTGTAATGTTTTTACGATTGTAAATTTATCTTCCGGCAACACTTCAGCAAATCCATCATGAGCAATAATTATGGAATGATTATCACTCCCCGCTCCATGTTCCCGCAGCAAGCCGGCAGCAACAATATCATCCCCTACTCCTACCTGTGTAGCTATCTCTTTAGCGATTGGCAGCGCATCACCGGTAAGCATTTTTACTGTCACTCCCAACTCCTTAATCTCTTTGATCATTTTTGCAGAATCAGGCAATGGAGGGTCAACAATCGCCACAATGCCAGCCATTGTTGTTATGTTATCGTTCCGGATAGCAACAGCCATAGTTTTAAATCCTTTTGCCGCCCAGGTATCAACAATACTGTCAAGTTTTGACTGTTGCAGATTGCATAAACCTTTGATAGTATTATAAGCACCCTTCATTACCTTAAACTGTTTACCGTCTTTTTGCACCATAGCTTCTGTTCTTTTGACAGCAGCTGAAAACGGAGTAAATGAGGTTTGCCGGTAATCTGACGTATCTGTTTTATTATCCGCCGCCTTCTGAAGAAAAGCCATATCAATAGGATCGTTGTTAGCAGCTACGGAGGCCAGCAAACCATACCGTAAGACATCGTCAATTGAAAATTTTTCAGCTGCCACAATATCCTGAATTGATAATTTATTTTGTGTAATAGTCCCGGTTTTGTCAATGCACAAGGTGGTGAGTGTAGCTGCATCTTCTGTAGCGCTTAACCGGCTCACCAGAATACCTTTGGCAGCCAGCTGCTGTGAACCTTTTGCCATACTTACTGTAAACATCGCAGGCATTGCCACAGGAACAGCGGTTACCAATAAGATCAGCATCAAAGGAAGCATTGATATAATTGTTTCACCACGCAGTAAAGAAAGTGAGATAGTGATACCAACAAATACCAGTACAAGTGCAAATAATATCTTTACTACATTGGCTACTACTTCTTCCATGTGCAGGTGTGGTTTTGCCATTTGAACCAACCGGATTGTCTTACCGAAAAAGGTATTAACACCGGTCGCTGTTACAACTGCACTGCATTCACCATTTTTAATTACAGATCCGGAGAACAGCATATCACCTTCTTTTTTGCTGCTGAGCATTGATTCGCCTGTAAGGGCAGATTGATCAGCATCGGCCGTGCCATTGATTATTTTAGCATCAGCAGTAATAAAATCTCCGGTCCTGATACGTATAATATCACCAGGAACCAATTGGTTCCCGCTCACCTGTTGCCATTCAGAGTTTCTCAGGACACGTACAATCACCTGTAAACTTTGCTTTAAAGCCTGCACCGTCCTTGCAGCTTTACTCTCCTCTATAAAGCCTATAATGGCATTGAACAACATCAACCCACCAATTACATAAACATCAATATACTTATGAAGCAAAAATGATAATACAATGGTAATCTCCAGCATAATGGCTGTAAGTCCCCAAAAGTGCTTCAGAAACAGCAGAAACATTGATTGCTTTTTCTCCGCGACTTCATTCAGACCATAGGTGGATTGCCGGTTGTTTTACTTCTTCAGTTGAAAGACCTTTCTCCGCTTGTACTTTAAAATCAGATAATACCTCTGCAATAGTCTTAGTCTCAAATAGCGTGGTTTGATTGGACATGGGGCCGTTTTCAAAAGATTTTACTGATATATAACAAATTCAATTGAAAAATGCTAAAGCTTAATTGAAAAACCCTGAAGTACTATTTTGCAGCACAATCAATACAAACCTTTTTATCACCTTTAATTCTGCCATATTCCATAACAGTCATCTCGCCACATTCTTCACACACGAAACCATCAAAACTGTCTTTTTTGGGTTCAAGTTTATATTCGAATATGGATGAAATATTCAGGAGCTTATCATCAGGAGCATTCATAACACCGGACACAAGCGGGTCAACTACTTCTGCCGGAACTGTGCTTGCCGGTTTGCCAAGCATGCGATAGTCAGTAAAGAATGCTGTTTTTTTGTTGTTAAGCATTGCTTCCGCTTTAGGAGTTACTCTTACTGCCCTGTTGGTAGCTTTGTCAACTACGGTGACAGCCCACTTTCCTTTATGTGTTTTTTTGAGGTTTCCCTTGCCAAATGTAGTTCCCATTATAACCTGTAAACCATCACCATAACAGGTGGCGCAATGGTCATCGCCCAGGTCGACAAAAGCAACAATCTGTCCGTCTTTTGCACGTTCAATTCCGAGTTTATTCATTGCAGCAGCGCCAACACGTAAGCCCATTGGCATGGCAGGACATTTATGTCCGTGAAACTTTTGCCCGAATTCGAGCCAATCTTTTGGATCAATCATGATTTTAAATTTTAAAGTGAATATTATAAGAATTTATTTTAACAGAACATCAATAACCAGTTTAGCTGCTATCAGCAGCAATACAACTGCATATATAATCTTGACCTGTCTTGATTTGGCTTTTGAAGACAGATATCTTGCACCAAGCTGGGAACCAATGATTACAGATACAATTAAAATTATTGTAAGTGTCCAATTCATGTGTCCTTGTGCCATATGCCCGAAATAACCTGAGAAAGATGAGAAAGTGACAACAAAAGCTGTTGTTGCAGCAGCTTCTTTTGTCTTATATCCCATCCACATTAAAATCGGAGCAATAATAAAACCACCACCAATACCTAACATACCTCCCACAAAACCAGCGAAAATCCCGACAAAAAGACCAATGAGAGCCCGTCTTTTAAATGACATCATAGTATCGGGTTCTGCATTGCCTGAAACCATTAATGTTCTGACTGCAGCAACCACGACCATCGCAGCAAAGAATATTTTCAATGTACCTACCGGTACATATTGAGCAAACCAGGAACCCACAGGTGAAGCAATGACGGCAGCAACTGCCATTACAGCACCACCCTTCCAGTCAATAAGCTTCTTGCGGGCAAAAGGGATAAGGGCAAACAAGGTATTTAATCCGTTGAGCAGAAGTCCGAGAGGGATTGCCACCTCTTTCATATCGAAGCCAAACCAGTTGATCACCGGAACATAAACCATTCCACCACCAAGTCCGAGCATGGCAAAGATGAAAGAAGCAATCGTAATAATTAGAAACACAATAAAGTATGCCATAATTTTAAATTGTTTAAGAACTAAAAAGTGAAAAGCACCTGCATAGCAAACCATTCTGCATCCTTTGCAGGTTTATTATTTATTGGAGATAATATCTCCCGGAATAAAATATCCGAATGCTCCTGTTAATTGCCAGTGTTTCAGAACCTGGTACCTGATAAAAGCATCGAATTCATCACCTAAATGATGTTTCCCCGATTCTAATTTCATGGTATTCAAAAGTGTTACATCATCAGGAACAGGAATATAAAAACGGTTGTATTTAATTTCAACCCACATATTTTTTACAGGAAACAATTCCAGTACGATTTCCCGGTCATCGAGGTTTGACCAGGATAGTAATATTCATCCACCCGTAGTACTTATCCTGTGCTCCATAGGCGGGTTCGAAGGTGTAAATTTTGTCATCTGTTTTCTTACCTCCTGAAGCGTAAGACTCCCTGAGGCTGAGAATAGGTTTGGTCGGAATAAAATTGAACTGATACCCTGCCTTTACAAAATAGCCGTAGGCATCTATCCTTTTCCCGTTATCGCTGCCAAATTCCTTAACTAATGTCAGATCAAAGATAAAATGATGAAAATCGTTATTGAATAATCTTAATCCTGCCCAATTCCTGTTAAAGTTTAACTGTGTTGATATAATCTGCCGATCCTTCAGTTTTATAAGCGTAGAATGGTTCAATGTTAAGTACTTTTGGAATATCAACATGGGAATAAATTCCTCCACCCCAGAACTCGGTCTGGTCAAATGGAATGGAAATTTTTTCCGGATCATGGATTTTGGTTCCTCCTGCAAAAACATCGATAAAATTTTCACCTTTTTTATAAGAAACTTTTAATGCATCCCATGTCCAACGCCCTGTGTTTCCCCATTCGCCAGGACCAAAAATCCTTGAATCGCCATAAAATATTTTTTGCCTGCCAAGCTTAACTGATAAATCTTTTAATAGCTGGTCATATTCAACATAAGCATCATAAATCTCAAAAAACTCTTCATTGGGATTCATGGTATAGTAAGGTGTTTGAGTACCTGCCTTACGAATTTTAAAAAGATCAGGGTATTGACTATTACGAAATGACCATCCGAAAGCACGTGAATCCTGCATATGAAATGCAATGGTTAATTTCCTGGATGGCTATAAATGTCAGACCTGTAATGACCCGTTGATAGAGGATCTTATCATTTAGCTTTCCAACAGCAGTCGGACTATCATCCCCATAATTCTTGGCATTCATTCCATTCCACAACTCGAACCGGTAACGTACCGACAGATCAAATTTAACTTTGGAGTTGTCAGACTGGCCATTTACAGTTGTAAAACCAAGAAGGATAATCAGGATGGAAATAGCTTTATTCATATTATATAAGTAAGTACTTACATTGTTAAGTGGTAAAAAAAATTACTTCTTCAGGATTTTAAGCATTAATTGCATCATCCTGTTACAATAATTATCAGTATGAAACTCACCACCGCTGAGGATCAATTCGATGTTAAGTGAAACCGGAATACCCATATAAAGCATTGCAAGGTTTTCAACCGGTATTTGATCGTCCCATGTTCCGGCAGTAATTCCATCAAGAATTATTTTACTTACAAGCTCCTTCTGACTATTGAATATCTTCTGAAGCTGGCTTTTCAGTGCTGCATCGTTATTGTGGGATGCTTCAGAAAATATGAGCATTGTAATTCCTTTATTATCTGTGAGATATTCAATAGTGGCACAAATAAAATTTTTCAAGCGGGTTTCCGGATCTCCTACAGAGTTCGAAACGTTCCGTAATTGCCCGATAAAGTCATTCTGTACATCATTTATAATGGAAAGAATAATATCCTGTTTTGTTGGAAAGTGTCGAAATATAGAACCTTCACTCATACCAATCCGTTTTGCCAGGTTATGAGTAGAGAGGTTTTTCAAACCATCAGTATAGATTATATCAAGGACAGCCTGTTTTATTTCCTCTTGTCTGATGTCAGTTGTTTTGCGTGTCATGTTTGTATGTAAGTAATTACTTACAAAGATATATCCATATTTTTTATTAACAAATCTTTTTTGAATTATTTTATCGAAAAAACTAATAAGGTTGTTATAGGGCTGTTTTTCAGGGTTTTATTTTGTCATATAAACCGATCAGCTTGGTGTTATAAATTTCTGTAATCTGCAATTCGTGTTCTCCTATTGGTTTAACAGGTATAAGATCCATTACTGCCTGTGGAGTCAGACCTGATTTGTACATCAGGTTTAATGAAGCAATCAAGGTGTCGTTTATCGAATCGTTACTCTCTTTCTCTGACAGACCAATTTTCTTCCCGATCTCTGCCAGTTCCTTCCACTGGAACCAGAAATATGTCGGTAGCATGGCAGACATGATGGCATAGCTTTCAAGTTTTTCTTCAGAAACCTCAAAAGTATTACCCATAAGCTTTAATAGTTCGAGAACCTGTTTCTTTTCACTCTTTGAAAAATCAGATGAAAAACATACCGGGTTGTAACCTTCATTTATAAATGATGTTGCATTTGGAATTAACCTCGCAATGTTTTTTACCTGGCTCAGTTTTGATGATATTTTCGCAATAGTGATTTTAGGGGCAAGAGATATCACTATTGTGTTGCTGTTAATACTACCCTTTATAAGCTCAAGAGTATCCATAACAACGGGAGGATGCAGGGAAATAAAAACTATATCCTGAGAAGCTGCAACGGATGCATTATCAACCTGAATATCAGGAAATGATTTTTTCAGATTTACCGGAAACATCCTGGTTAGGATCAGTAACAACAATTTTACTGAATTGTGCATTTTTATTTTTAAATGCCTGCAGAAGAATTCTTGTTACTCTTCCGCCACCGATAAAACCAATTGACTGTTTCATTTTAATATGATTTTGGGGTTAAATATTAACAACATTTTTTATTTTCCTGAATCGGAGGGCAGGGAACTGTTCCGTTTTCTTGCTTTCCCTTGGTTTCAACTGACACATGCAAGATCCGGATAATCTCTCTTCAATATTTGTTTTAAGTGGCAGCCCGTCACGATCCCAGTCAACAATTCCACCTGCCATATTAGCAATTTTTATAAATCCTTTATCTTTAAGAAGAACCACTGCCTCTTTACTTCTTAATCCGACAGTATCAGCAAATATGAGATACTTATCCTGTGGCAATTCTGATAATTTATGCACCAGACTGCTTATCGGGAAAAACATTATTTCAGGTACATCAAAATTTTTAAAATTATTTAAGTATTCCTCTCTGACATCAACTATTACAGCTCCTTTTCCGCACAATTCAAATGCTTCACGAGGTGAAACATTTAATATTCCACCGCTTACAAAGCCGTAATTATCAAAAAGACCACTCATTTAAATCGGTTTTACTCCTTTCATTTGTAACACCTTTACTAACTCTTCCTCCGGAAAGTATCCGACATGCCTGAAAAATTCCTTCCCTGTTTCGTCAAGAAAAACCTGGGTTGGTATTGCCTCAATGCCATATTTAACGCCATAAGGTTTGCCAGCTTCAGTCCATACATCATGGAAATCAATCTTTACCTCTTTGCCATATTTTGTTTCAATCGATTTCATAACAGCTTGCATTTGTTGGCAGGGGATGCACCTGACAGAACCCAACTCAATAAAAGTAACCTTGTACTTTTTCTCTGAATCCTTTGAATCCATTGAAACCTGACTTGTAGTTTTATCCTTTCCCCCTGGCTTTTATTCTGGCCACATGAGGATACGACAAATAATGAAAGGAAAAATAAAGCAACAGAAATGTATTGGATGTTGTACTTTCTCATAATTTATAAATTTAGTCAATTGAATACCTGAACTTAAGCTTATCTGATCTTTTATTTTTGAGGTATATAAAACGATTTCTCATCGGCATTGTATCCGGAACAGGGGATACATACATTCTTACCGTCTTTACGATGAAGATACCTTTCAAATACATACTCTCCGCATATTTCACATTTTCCTTTATTAAATGAACCTTTAGGTGGCTTGAATTGAAAGTCCGGAAGCAACTTTACGTTAAACAGTTCTTCTTCCGAAGCATATAGAACCGCATCAATAATGCTGTTGCATACTTCTGCCGGAATTTGAGATGGTTCGATCCCCTTCTTACGGTAAACAAAAAATTCATGTGGTGCCAGTGCATCTGAAAATTCATTTTTAAGAGCAATCCGTACAGCAACTTTCCCGGGATACCAAAAGGTTGCAGCTATTTTTCCATAATATAGTCTGTCAATCATACTTTTACCAAAAGTTGCCCCTGTGGAAACCATGAGTCCGTCCTGCATACAGGTCTGGGGATGCCCGATTCCCATTTCGGAGAAAACATGCATTTCATGGTCCTTGCAGCGTTCAACACCTAATTTTTGAAGTGCCAGTGTCCCCATGCGGTAACCTATTGGCATAAACGGACATTTATGCCCGTGAAATTCAAATGCCCATGCGGGAATCTCAAATTTTTTCTTTTCCATAATTAAGTTTATTTAAATGCGTTTCATATTGCTTTGGTTTAAGGTTTCTTACCAGATTTAGCGTTCTTAACGATCAGTTTTTCAGCTTGCTCATAAATGTCTTTTATAGGCCGCTGTTTTATCATTTTCCCAAGTTCTATCGCTTCCTCTGCCTCTCCGGCAGAACATCCAACTTCAAGTGCTTTTTTGAAATGATAATCAAGGCAGGGTTTACATCCGCCTGCAATTGAAGCTGCAATCCCTGCAAGTTCAATTGTTTTAGAATCGAGATGTTTAAATTGGTCCATAGTGTCAATTTTTAAATGGATCTGTTGCTGAAATTTTTTCAGCATCTTTCTTCCTTAACATGGTGTAAGCATTTTTCCCCCGGGAATTAGGGATGGCTTTTAAGTTTAGATGCAAAATGTTGTCATAAATCATTTGGAAATCTTTAAAAGGGAAACCTAAAACCGTTTCATTATGACCTATATCAGTTGCATCCCGACAACCATAGCATCCAAAACTAAGGTTGAGCTTTTGTTCTATATAAGGTATAAGTGTTGCATCAACACAGGTTGCCTGTAAAATGGCTGTTGAACTGGTAATACGCTTTCCTCCCTGTGCATTTAGTTGAGCCAAAGCCAGCCACATGAGTTTTTCGGTTTCATCTTCCACTACCACCACGTCGGGTTCAATCTCTGCGTGTTCCAATGGGAAGAGATATATTGCTCTTAGTTCGCCTATGTGGTAATGTGGTCATCCCTTCGAACATTGTTTTACCTGTTGTTTCCTCCTGGGTTATACCAAAACCCATCAATCCTTTTCCGGATTTTAATCCTTCAGGAAGTATTTTAAATCCAAAAGCAGCAGCAGCAGCAGGACAAGCAATTCCTTCAGCATCGAGAGTTACCTTTTCACCATGTCTCGCTTTCATCAGTGCCTGACAATAGCGGTGACCTGAAAGTACTTTTGCTTCGGGAGGCATTGGTTCATTTTGCCAGATCAATTTAACTCCAACCAACGATGATCCGAGATTTAAAACAGATTTGATTTCAGTAGCTTTTCCCCTGAGATTATTCATTGTTACAACCTTTTAATATGATCGATAATTTCATTGATTTTATCATCCGTGACAGGAGTTACACCTTTTTTTATGTCGAAATCTGTTGTATTAAGATGAATGAAATCGTAATCCCTGCCTGTTTCATAATTAGTTCAGCACAATTAATCGGGCACCCATCCAGCACGACAAGTTTGTTTATTTCGGTTTTTGATTTCTCTGCGAACTGCTTATCGATTGAAAATCGGGCAAGGCAAAGCATTTTTGCCTGTCCGGATTGCATTAATTGTCTTGCAACAACAGAAATAGAAAGTATTGGTTTATGATTTCTCTGCGAACTGCTTATCGATTGAGAATCGGGCAAGGCAAAGCATTTTTGCCTGTCCTGATTGCATTAATTGCCTGGCAACAACATCTGAATATTTTCCTGTGTTACTTGCACCTGAACATGAAACGACTGTCAATTTTTTTGATTCCATTTTATGAGTTATTTAAAAAATCAAATTGAATAAATATCCTACGATCATTATCCCGAATCCAACTACACCAATAAATGTGAAAATCAACGGTAGCTTCAGTACTTTACGCAGGATTATCATTTCGGGCAGAGATAAGCCAATAACAGCCATCATAAAAGCAAGGGAGGTTCCCAGCGCTGCTCCTTTTTCAATAAGCACTGAAACAATTGGTACTATTCCCGCCGCATTAGAATATAACGGGATGCCTATTAATATTGATAACGGAACCGAATACCATGCAGATTTGCCCATCAAAGCCACCATAAAATCTTGCGGGACATAACCATGAGCACCTGCTCCGACAGCAATACCTAAGGCTACATAAAGCCATACTTTACCGACAATATCCTTTATTGCATCATAACCAAGACTGACTCTGCTACCGAATGTTATTTTTTCTTCTTCCTCTTTATTGTCACCCAGATGTGTCTCATAGACCCAGGGTTCTACCCATTTTTCGAGCTTGAGTAAACCAATTATCCATCCTGCAATAATTGCTATAACCAACCCTGTTCCCACATATATTGCTGCCACCTTCCATCCGAACATTCCATATAAAAGGATAACAGCAACTTCGTTGATCATCGGAGAGGAAATAAGAAAAGAAAATGTGACTCCCAATGGAACCCCGGCTTCAACAAACCCAAGGAACAAGGGGATTGCCGAGCATGAACAAAACGGAGTGACAATACCGAGTGTTGCTGCCATTATATTTCCCGTAAATGTTTTCTTCCCTTCAAGTGCCTTTCTTGTTCGTTCAGGCGTGAAATATGTCCTGATAATTCCCACCAAGAAAATAATAAGTGTAAGCAACATCATGACTTTAGGGAATTCAAAAACAAAGAAACGTACTGCTTCAGTCAGATGTGCCCCCTTAGTCATACCGAAAACAGAATCAATTAACCAGTCGGATAAGGGCTGGAGGTAATGATATATTATGTACCAGACAGGTAACAATACTACAGGTAACCAGATATTTGTTTTAATGTTTTTCATTTCTATAAGCATTGATATTTCGTCATACTACGAAATAATTTTGCAAATTTTTTATAAGTAAATCCTGAAAATATAATAAAGACCAACAATGATGAAGACTACGGCAATGACTCTTCTGAACCAGAGTTCGAAATATTTTTATTTTATTGTAAAGGCCACCCTAATCCTGATACTGTGTAAGCCAGCACCCATGCAAAAATGATTACAGGAATCCCTGTTGCAACAGCAAAAATAACCGGCAGATATAATCCTGATGCACTTGATACGGTTAAGGGAACAAGCATTCCGAAATACAATACTCCACTATAAGGGCAAAAAGCAAGAGCAAAAACCATCCCCAGCAATACTGCATCAATAAACCTCCATGACTTTCTCTTTTCCATCTTTTCTGAGAGTTTGCCTAAGCCGGGGAAATTTATCCTGATAATATCAAGCATGAATATTCCGATTAACAATAACAAGTGGTCCAATGATTTTCTCACCGTACCGCTGGAAGAATCCTGAGAATTTAAACTGATCTGCTCCAAGAAAAATAATTAGCGGAATTACTGTATAGGTAATTGCTCTTCCAAGAGTATAAAACAATCCATTGAAAAAGACTCTGTTACGGTTTTCCAGATCTTTGCTTATAAATCCGACAGCTGTAATGTTTGTTGCCAGAGGACACGGACTTATAGCTGTCATCAGGCCAAGCACTAAGGCTGTGATCCATGGCATGGAACTACTATCGAGAAGATTTGTCAGAAAATCCATTAGGGGAATATTGAGTTAACTGTTGCTGGTTGCTGGTTGCTGGTTGCTGGTTGCTGGATAGTTTCTGATTTCTGATTTCTGATTCCTGGTTTCATGTTACTGGCAGGTCAGTAATTGACTTCCAAGGACCTAGAACCAAGCACCGAGTACCCAGCACCAAGAATTATTTAATCAGTGGATCTATCTTCGATTTCATTACCTCTGTAAATTTTTGAGGCTGTGATGATGCATAGAGAAACCCTTCATTTGTAATATTAATTTTCTGGTCACCTTTTACAATCAGGAGGGTCTGACTGTTTACTCCCAGCTTTTCTCCCATTGCTTTTCCGGTTGCCTCTTCAAGATTTAAAGCAGTGAAACTTATCTTCCCGCTTTTAACCTGATCAGCATATAACATTTCAACATTCTTTCTGGCTTCCGCTTCCACTGTTTTGCAGGTTGTACACCGTACCGTCATGTGAAAGTAATAAACCTCAACATCGTTATTCTTTGTAACTAGCAGGTTTCTGGTTTGTCTGGGCACTACATGAAATACCTACCACACTGATCAATGCAATACTCATTAAAAAAAATTTTCTCATGGGGTTAGTTTTGTTTAGTTAGAAATTGTTTTATTTCATCAACTGATGGTATCCGTCCCTTTGAAACAACTTTTTCGTTTACGACCAGGGCGGGAGTTGTCATGATGTTGAATTTCATGATTTCAACAATGTCTTCAACTTTTGTAATGTGGGCATCAATCCCATTATCATTTACCACTTTACGGGTAATTTCTTCAAGGGTTTTGCATTTCGGACAGCCTGTTCCCAATATTTTTATTTCCATTATACGATTATTTATTATTTCCTGTTGAAAAATGTGCCGAGCAACTCTTTTGCTTCTGCCCAGCCGGTTTTATTAATACAATATTTAATATATGGCGGATTTATTTCTCCCTGTATCAGGCCGGCTTCTTTTAACTCCTTGAGATGCTGTGAAAGTGTTGAACGCGCTATGGGAAGTTCTTCTGCCATATCACCGCTATAGCAACATTTGTCTGTATTTCTCACCAGGAAGTCCATTATAAACACTCTTACCGGGTGTCCCAGTGCTTTGGAGTATCTTGCTATCTTTTCCTGCTTATCAGTATATACCCTTTCTTTTACCTCCATTTCATTTAGTATTTCGTCTAATTACGAAACAAATGTATAAAAATTTTAATAACAAACAATAAAATAATTTAATTTTAATCTGATAAGCTTAATCTCTGAAGTATACTGTCATTCTAACATGGATTGAAAGGTTCCTGTACTTTACATTTTATCTGACATAGAATTTAGTATCCGGGCAGCGTTATCGTGATAAAGCTTTTGTAATACTTTCCCGGAAAGTCCGAATCCGTTCAATGCCCAATGATAATCGAATAAGGCGATCTCATAAAAATGCTCATCTGTGGATTCCAATATCCGGAATGTAATTCTGTACATAGAAGTATCAGGGCCCATATCTGTGCCATATAGTAACCGGTCCTGATACTTTTCATAAAAGGCATTCATATAACGGGGGATTGTTGCCGATTCGGCATACCGTGCTGAGATATCTGCATAAAGATTAGGGTATTTCTCCAGAAGTTCACCCAGTTTATTGATATCGTGGTTAAGATTTGCAAAATGACATGCTATAAAAGTGGTTCGTGGGTTGTTTTTCACTGCATTTTCAAGCGACAGGATCAACGCATCAAATCCTATTATCCCTTGTCTTGTCATATCGACTTTCCATTTCTCTGCATTCATCAGTCCGTCGTTTGTCGAATCCATTTTCTCATACATCCATATTGGGTCAGCAACATGGATATTGACCGGCATATGTAATTCAGCACATTTTTCAAATAATGGTTTCATCCTCGGATCATCGAAGTGCATTCCGATAGCCTGCACAGGTTCAGAGTAATACAAGCCGAATCCTTTGTCTCCTTCTTCACCGACACCACGGGCTCCCATCCTGTAACATCTTTCGAGTTCCTTTACTGCAGCAGGTCCAAAGCCTGGTTTGTCATATCCGGTGTAATCAAAACCACACCATATCTCAAATCTTTTGCCGTATCTGCCGTACAGATGAACTATGGAATCAAATTTAGTTCCCGTTGCACAGGATAGAATGATTGTTTTTTCAATCCCGCATTCGTCCATATTCTTAACCCATTTCGCTACTCCATCACCGGTTTTTGCATAATCGTGCGAATGCATATCGATAACAGGATAAGCCGCCCTGGCGACATGTGTCACAGGAACTTTATAGATTGAGACCGGACGATAGTTCTTCAGTAAGATGTCATTCGCATCCCGGGCAGAAGCGGGAAAATATAGCCACACTTTATCATGCATCGTGTACAGACGGTACTTATTTCCATCAGGAACTAAAATCGGGCTTGAATGATCTCCTTCAACAATAGGATTTTTCGGGTATTTTACCCAGTGTATCAGATCGGTTGACATGGCAACGTTAGAGGTCCAGATTGAAGTTGCTCCCGGCGTTGCCCATCCGGCATTGGTCGAGCCATGATAATACATATAATACTTCCCTTTGAATTTTACAACCTGATTACAGGCCACTGCACCTGAATCGTAAGGTTCCGTTCCTCTTTTCAATATGGGTTCATCCTGAACATTGGTCCATATTTTCAGGTCTTGTGAAGTAGCGAGCCATATTGCGTCGTCGTTTCGTTCATAAATAAGGTACCATTTACCGTTTTCGATCACCACCGAAGGAGTGCCATATGGCCCGTGAATAGTGTCTCCGGAAACAGTCCGGATCTGAAGGTCTCCCTCCTCTTTCCAGTTAAGTCCGTCAGGCGAAGTGAGCATATGTGCCACATCATTTTTCCCTTCGGCGAACATGTAATACTGGCCTTCATGCTTTATTACGAACATGTCCTCGGTCCACTTGGCGCTGAAGATCGGGTTTTGAGGATACCTGGTCCAGCTTATACCGTCTGCAGAAGTAGCATACCCAAGGGATTTCGGATCATTATCCCCGCCAACATAACCTGTGTACCACATCTTGAAAATGCCGTCTTCGAACAGTATATAACCCCTCTCACGGATATGCTTATCCCATGTTTCTGTATTGGTCCCGCTGAATACAGGATTGTTATTATAAGGTACAAAATCAACCATCTCCTTTGGAAAATCAGTTTCAGTACCTGTTTTTACCTCTTTAGCCTGTCTTTGTTTACATGATGGTAAAACCAGACATATCAGCAGAGGAACTATATAGTACAATTTATTCATTATCTGATATTTAGATATCTCTATTAACTTCTTTGACTGATTATTTGTGAATTTTTGTCTCTTTGCTGTCTACAAAACCATCCCCCACCCTTTTTCATACTCACGGTTCCATAAGGTCAGAGCTTTTGTATCATTGAGGATATGTCCGTTGGCAGGATCTGTATCCAGCGAATGACCAACTCTCTGGGCAATATTTCCAAGCTGAACCAGCAGGGTGCTTTTATAACCCGAATCGATATCTGAATTGAGCTTTTCTCCGGTCTTTATAGCATTCAGGAAATTCCGTATATGAGGCAGATCAAGAGCATCCCCTGGTCCGACCTGATTCAAGGCATTGGCCGTGGTTGTATCCTTCACTTCTTTCACAAGATTTCCTTTCAGATCATAAACCTTATAAGCATTACCGCCTCCTATCATAATGCTGCCTTTCTCCCCATAGAATACCACCCCTGCTGAATCACCCTCGACAGGTTTCCCGTTACAGCTTCGTCCCTCCCATGTAATAGTTACATTTTCCGGGAAATCCATGCTTATGACCTGGGTATCGGGAGTCTCCCAATCATCTTTGAATTGATATCTGCCACCATTGGAGCTGACACGTACCGGATAGTTTAATCCCATACCCCAACGCAGCAGATCGACCATATGGGTACCGTTATTAAGAGCTTCTCCTGTACCCCAGTGCCAGAACCAGTGCCAGTTATAATGTACAACATTGTCTTTGAATTCCTTTCTTGGTGCCGGTCCCTGCCACAATTCCCAGTTCAGCCATTCGGGAACCGGTGCTATCTTTCCGATACCAATCGACCCTCTTGTGTTTGCATACCAGCTTTTGCCGAGATAAACCCGTCCTATTGCTCCGGACTTCAGTTCATTCATAGCCATGTTAACATTATTCCATGATCTTCGCTGGTTTCCCATCTGAACCTTTTTACCATATTTTTTTGCAGCTTGTGTAAGTATTTCCCCTTCATGGGGGTTATGGCTGCAGGGTTTTTCCACGTAAACATTTTTTCCGGCTTTCAATGCCATAAGTGCGGCCGGGGCATGCCAGTGATCGGGAGCAGCAATTACAATCGCATCCAGATCTTTGTCCTCAAGTGATTTACGGATATCGGTAAAGCCTTTCGGTTTATAACCCCCCAGTTCCTGAACCCTGGCAACCGTTTTGTCAACAACACGTGAGTCCACATCGCAAATATGTATCACAGAACAGTCGGGCTGACGTGTAAAATTCTCAGCATGTGAAAATCCCCTTGAATTAGCACCCATGATACAAATATTTACACGGTCGCCTGAACCTATGATCTTCTTATAACTTTTAGCGCTGAAGAGCGGTAACATGCCACCGGCATACAAAGCTGCCGAGCCGGTAATGGTTCTTTTTATAAAAATCCTTCTTGTGTTGGTATTACTTTTCATATGGTATAGATTTTAGTGAAATATCTATAGGTAAGATAGCCCAAATTAAACTTATATATTTCTTCATGATGTCATTTATTCAAGTTGACTGGTATACAATTTTACCGCCGACAATGGTCTTTGCTATCTTCATCCTGAAATCATCCATTGTAAACAGAATAATATCGGCACGCTTTCCGGGTTCCAGTTTTCCGCGGTCGTTTAAATTATGAAGACGGGCAGGATTTGTTGAAGCCATCTGAATTGCTTCGGCCAGGTTGCATCCCGTTACTTTCATTATATGTCCGACCCCTATAGCCAGAGGGGAAGCTGAACCGTAAAGCACACCATTATCTCCTGATACACAGACCTTTCCGTCGGGACTTTTCACAATTGTCTCCCCGGTTTCTATTTTATATTCACCGGGAGGTAATCCTCCAAAACTGGTAATATCTGATATAAGTAAAATATTATCGGGCCCTTTCACTTTGTAAAAAACCCGGATCATCTCCGGAGGAAGGTGGAAGCCATCACAGATAATGCTTATCATAAGCCGATCGTCAGCCAGCTGAGGCCATATAGGATTCATGTGCCTTTTGATTATTTTGGCACATCCGTTACCAAGATGTGTTGCCAACCCTGCTCCATTATCGATCGCCTGTTTTATCATCTCCGCTGAACTGTTATGATGTCCTAATGCGACTACAATATTCTTTTCCCTGCACTTCTTAATAAAATTAAGGGCGCCATCAATCTCCGGGGCAAGGGTAATAAGAAGTATCTTCTCCCCGGCAGCTTTGTATAATTCAAGAAATTCATTCCATTCAGGAGTACGGATATACTCTCTGGGATGTGCCCCACGATAGCCATCTTCCGGTGATATATAAGGACCCTCGAGGTGAAAACCAGGTATCGAACCCATAACGGAAGGACTATCCTTCGCCCTGGTGAGAATGGCAATATTCTTTAATAACAGCTCCGTGCTATTTGTGGTCAGTGCAGGGAAATATGTTGTTACGCCTTCCTTCCATAGGGCTTCAGTTACTTTCATAACATCAGCGACACTAAGCCCCGCTTCTTTTGCCGTCTTTTTATTCTTTCCTTCAAGTGAAAATGATATCGATGAATATCCGTTGACCTGGATATCGATCAGCCCGGGAGCAATAAAGAAAGGCCTGTCCTTTTCTGAAAGCTTATTTATTCTTTCTACACTGATAATTTTACCATCGGCAATTTCCACGGAAACAGGAGAGGAATCAAGGTAATTTATACCCTCAACTTTAAATTTTACTCTGTTCATTGTAGTTTGAAAGCCAAAAGATATTTAAAAAAATACTGATCTGAAGTTATTTTATGCATTAAAAATAAGCTTTGGAAAGAAAATGAGATTTACAGAACTAAAAAAGCCCCGGGATTGGTCCCGGGACTCTTCATCCTTAATTACTAACTATTGAAAAAACTAAATATTAGTATCCGGCATTCTGACCAATGTCCAAAGCATCTGCAACCGGGATGGGGAATAAATAACAATTTTCATTAAAGTCAGGATTAGGTACTCCTTCCTCATCAACGGTCACCTCCTGCAACAATTTTTTCCTGAAAACATCGAAGATACGATCGTTTTCAAAACAGAGTTCCAGGTCTCTTTCCCTGATCACTTTTGCGTCAAACTCTGTTTGCGACATTGCCATCGTTGCCCTTGGCTCCAGACCGGTCATTAAACCAGTTGTTCCGTCAGTATTGGCCCTGTCAATAATGAGGTTGATACGATCTAGTGCTAATTGAGTTGGTCCGGTACCCGCCATGTTGGCTGCTTCGGCATATATCAGCAGAACATCCGGAAATCGGTATATAGGGGCATATTGTCTGGAGATGTTTAGTTGTTCTTCCAATGTAATCATGGGCCACAGATATTTTTGGATATAAGGAACTCCGTCTATGGAGTTTTTATAATTTATGATTGGCCCCATGGGGTCGGTGCTAATATCAGACGGGAAATCCATCAAAATAGAGCTACGTTTTCGAGGCTGGTCAGGATATTCTTCTGCCCAGCGCGGTTTAACAGCTCCACCACTCCATCCGCCCCATTCTGATGGGGCCATGGCTATTCCATCTATATTTGGATCGTCATCGGTGGTTTGAAAAGCCCAGATAATTTCCAGATTATTTTTATTGCTGGATTTAAAAACATCATCAAATTTTGGAAGAAGTTGATATGGGCCATGGAGGATTATGTCATCCGCCAGATCCCTCGCTTTGGCATAGTACGCTGTTTCATTTAGGGGATTCGTTGCCCTCGTTATATAAACTTTTGCCAATAATGTTTTTGCTAACCATATGTTCGGTCTGGCAGGACGGGAGGCATCATAGTCTTCGAGATGAGCAATTGCAAATGTTAAATCAGTCTCCAGGGAATCATATATAGCTGCAATCTCAAGACGTGATGCAGGTGTTAACGGGGTACTGATAGGATCCGGAGAATTTTCGGTTAAAAATGGAATCTTTCCCCACAATCTGACCAGCGTAAAATAATTAAAGGTCCTGAGAAATTTTGCCTGGGCAATTACATTGTCGATTACCCCGGGGTCGGTTGGACCTAAACTCTTACGTTTAATCACCGCTTTTAGAACTGAATTTATATCGTTAATAGCTCTATAATGTATTTGCCAATAATCAGCATTATAATTGGCACCATAAGCCAGGTCCACGTTTGTATATTGTCCATCCGGAAATGCTCCATATACGTTTTCGTAACCTGACCATGCGTCATATAAGTTGTTCATTGAGGCAGCAAAGGCTGCTTCACACTGGGCAGAAGTAGTATAAAAATTGTCAGGTGTTGACAGTCCTTTAGGGCTCTCGTTAAGTTTCTGACATGATGCCCCAAATATCAGGAGCAATACTATACTGCCCTTCAATAAAATATTAGAATATATATTTTTCATATTATTAGAAAGTTAGATTGATTCCTAAAGTTATTGTCCTTACAGTAGGGTAATTACTTAAGTCTATCCCTCTCACCGCATCGGTACTGACATTGAACGAGCTTACCTCGGGATCATATCCTGTATACCTGGTTAAAGTGAGTATGTTAGTAGCGGTGACAAATGCCCTGAGACTGGTTAAGTGTATTTTACTTACAAGTGATTGCGGCAAATTATATCCCAACGTTATGTTTTTCAGTCGTGCATATGATCCGTCTTCTACATATCTGCTTAACCGGTTAGGTGACTTCCCTAAGCTTACTTTCGATGTTACACCCAGAAGCTCATCTCTCCGTGTTATCTGATCGGTAAATGCCGGCACATCAGTATTTTGATTATCAATCGTCCATCGGTTATTCAATGCCGTACTTGTACCCTTGCTTGGGTTTTCGATTTGAATTCTTGTAGCATTAAATATGTCGTTACCCTCACATCCCTGAATAAGGATTGAAAGGGTAAAGTTTTTATACGAGAAGTTATTGTTCCATCCAAAGACAAATTTTGGTGAGGAATTTCCAATTGTTGTCACATCTCCGGCTTCGGTTATCTTGCCATCCCCATTTACATCCATATATTTTTGATCGCCAGGTAACTGTCCAAAAGCAAGGGCTTCCGCACGCTCACTCTCTGCCCAGGTTCCTTCAACTATATAACCGCGCATCTGGCCCATAGGTTGTCCTTCCTGCAAATACATAAGGGAGTTTGAAGCTGCATTGTAGATTTGGTATCCGCCGCCTGTGCTAGTTTTAAGACCCATTGGCAGTGAGTCAACTAATTTCAGCACCATGCTTCTGTTCATTGAAATATTAAAGCTGGTGTTCCATGTGAAAGCACCGGAAACCGGTTCGCCTCCCACCGTAATTTCAAGACCTTTGTTCCCGACTGAACCAACGTTTGCAAGTATTTGAGCACTTGGCGCACCCGTATAAAAAGGAACTGGTTTGTTTAAAAGCAAATCTGAGGTAGTCTTTTTGTAAACATCAAAAGTGGCGGTCAGCCTGCCCTTAAAAAAGCTCATATCTAGACCTAAATCTGCTTGAGCAGTACTTTCCCACTTTAAGTCCACGTTTGCTGCACTTATTATCCCATAACCGGTATCTGTAGTGCCGGTTCCATTATAAGGATAGTTCAGACCCGATCCGATTTTAGCCAGGGAGCCATAAGGAGCGATTGCCTGATTACCTGTTTTTCCCCAGCTGCCTCTGAACTTTAAGTCAGTAAAAATGCTTAAGTTTTTAATGAATTCTTCTTCGGATGCCCTCCAGGCCAGTGAAGCGGAAGGGAAGTAGCCCCACTTATTTTTTGCACCAAAAACCGAAGATCCATCTGCCCGGTAACTTACTGTGAGCAGGTATTTGTCGGCATAGCTGTAATTAGCGCGGCCAAGAAATGAGTTGATGATCCTTCTTGAATCATAAGAGGTCCTGTAATTTGTCTGACTTGCCCCGCCAATATCATAAACCCCTGTAATATCTGAGGAAAAGCCCTGAGCCTGTAAATCCGAACCGTAGCTTACAGATGATTGCTGTTCAGCCACTCCTGTCAGGGTTATATGATTCTTTATGTTTATATTTCTGTCATACGTAAGGATATTGGAATTCTGATAATAAAGACTTTTATCGTCAGTTAAATTACCGATACCATTTACCGGTCTGCCATTTTTTGTCAGTGAGTTATAGTACGTTCTCTTGTCAGAATTATAAATTCCTGCTGCACCTGTAATCTTAAATGTAAGTCCCTCTATAATCTTAAATTCGAGGAAAGCATTAAGATTAGAGGTTGTGGTGCTAAGTTCATTAAAAGACCCCATAGCTGTAGCAACTGGATTCCAAACGTCCCTGTCTCCGTACGCGATCGGGGGTTTACTGTAATTACCAAGGGCATCAAAAACTGGTGTGCATGGGTCAAACCTGAGAACTGAATTGACAGCCTGTGATAAAATATCAACATACCTGACTCCTTCACCGGAAGGAGGTATATTACCTTTATCCTTAATTACATTCATATAAAGGGCTGCCTTCAACCACTTATTAACCTTTATATCGAGATTTGATCTAAGGGTGTAGCGTTTGAACTGTGTATTTATTATCAAGCCTTGCTGATCAAAATAGCCACCGGCAATAAAGTATCTTATAGCATCTGTTCCACCCTTTACATGAAATTTGATGCATTTGCAATGAAGCGTTACGAAAAAGCTGATCCTGCCAGTCAGTACCACCTGTTTTGTCTAATGCAGCAATCTGAGCATCAGTAAATGGAAGAAGACGGATCGCCATACAAGTTTTGAGTCGCCTTCCAGGTATTTTGTATTCTGGCATATTCGGGGCCATTAAGCAGATCAATTTTTTTCACAACAGATTGAACACCATAACTATAGCTATAATCTACAACTAGGGGCGCCTATTTTACCGCTTTTAGTAGTAACAAGGATCACTCCGTTGGCACCCTTGGATCCATAAATTGCAGTAGCGGAAGCATCTTTCAGCACTTCTATGGATTCGACCTCATTGGGGTTTAGCGAACTAAGGTCGCCTCCCTGAAAACCATCGATTACCACAAGAGCATTATTGCCTCCGGTAATTGAATTTCCTCCGCGGATCCTTATAGTTGCAACTCCTCCGGGAGCGCCATCATTATTTGTAACTACCACACCGGCTGCATGGCCCTGCAAAGCTTCATCTGACCGAATAGAAGGCAACTGGACAAGATCAGTTCCTTTCACGGAACTGACAGATCCGGTAACGTCGCTCTTTTTCTGGGTTCCATAGCCTACAACTACCACCTCGTCAAGATTTTGAATATTGGGCACTAAACTAACGTTGATGACTGACTGTCCCGCCACCTGTAATTTTGACTGTGGCATATCCAACAAAGGAAAATACCAGAGTTGCATTATTCATCCATATACATCAATAGCAGTAATTTACCATTTATGTCGGAGATTACGCCTTTGTTGGTACCCTCGATAGAGATATTTACTCCAATTAAAGGTTCATTCGTTGTAGCATCTGTAATTGTACCGGTTACTTTGCCAGGCTGATTGATTGATTCTTTACGCGCAAAAACAATTAACTTATCCATCACTACATATGACAAATCAGTGCCTTCCAAGTGCTTTGTCTAAAACTGTGGCCACTGTAGCTTCATTCATGTCCAGTTAACCGTCCGAGTCACATCAACCTGATCTGTCTTGTAAAAGATTTTGTAATCACTTTGGTTCTCAATAGCCTCAATTACATTTAAAAGGGTTTGACTTTCATTATTCAGCTTGATTATGCTGGATTGTCCATACCCTGTGGCAAAACTTTCCAGCGTGGCAAGAATAAGGAAGACAGTCATTAGTTTCATAATCAGTAAGGTTTTTTGCAGGCATTTTTTTTTGAGAAATACACCCAAAAACAAATTTTTTTTCATAGATTTGATAGTTTTAATTTTAGTAAATACCCATGTTACAACTTCTGCAGAGGTTCATGGGATTGATTAATTTAGAATTACCGGAAGATGTTTCAGCATTTTCCGGTTTTTCATTTCTGGTTGACTTATGTTTTGTTTCTCTTCACAGGCAATAAGTTTTAAGGTTTATACTTTTTTCTTTGTATTCTGGAAATGATAATTGTATCCTTTTCAACCTTGTAAGACGATGGGTGTAGTTATTTTTATAGCTTCAAGCACCTGATAAACTGTTTCATTATGTACAAATTTGCCGCTATATCGTTCTGATCTTTAACTCCTTCATCGTCAATTCTGATTCTGACATTAAACCATCTTTCCATCTTTACAGCAAGATCCTCGAAGGACTCACCGGTAAAAACAAGCAACTGGTCCTTCCAGCTTACCAGGCTTTCGGGATCTACTTTCCTTACCGTAATCGAATTTAAAGGAGTAGCTGCATGATCCGGCATTATCCTGTTCTGTAAAGTAGCCATTTCATTCGGCCTGATGATAATGGCCTTCTTATCTCCATGTATTTCTTCAACTTTGACCTCTCCTCTTACAACAGTGGTCTGTGTTTTTTCATCACCCGGGTAACATTTGACATTAAAGGCGGTACCCAGAACATTTACTTTTACATCACGGGTATTTACCACAAATGTTTTACCATGTTTCTTAACAACATCAAAAAAAGCCTCGCCTTCCAGGGTAACATCCCTTGATGTCTCGCCAAACATTACAGGATACTTGAATTTGCTGTCAGAATTAATCCACACATGTGAACCATCTGAAAGAATAATCTGTGCTTTTTCTCCAAGGGGGACTATGATTTCATTATAAGCAAGTTCCCTGACCTTAATTGCTTCGTGATATGCGAAACACATTCCAGAGTGAAGACAATCCAATAACCAGCAAGTCCCACTGCGGCTATCCTAAACCAGACAGAATTAGAAACGAAATCGTCTTGGCTGATTTTGGTTCCTCATCATTTATAGTCTTCATCAGCTTTGATAATGACTCATTTTTGTCGACAAGTATTTCGCTTTTTCTGGTATTCAGGAGGGTTTTAAGAACGCTCACTGCTGTATCAACGCCTTTTTTTATCCGGGGATGAACAGCGATCCATTCATTCCATATTCTGAGTTGATTCCGGATTTGTATCCTTCGACAAATTCACGAAAGGATTCACTAAGAATCATTCTCCCAAATCATTAAAATCAGCTAGTTTTCCAATTCTTCAACGAATTATTATTATTTTCGAGTTTATCTGTAACACGGAGATATTAATTTATTTATACTCAGTTGATGAATTATTGTAAAAAATAATTTAAAACAGGTAATGGAGCTTTCAGACTCAGACAAAGAAGGAGAATATCAACACTAAAATTGCGCATCAACCTGCAAACCTCTGCTGATGAGATTGCGCACTGATTGCACATTCATGTTCATTATCTGTGCAATTGTCTTCAAATTCCATCTCTTCAAAGTACCGCAGGTAAATTGCATGCCGCTGACGTGGGTGTCAACTGATTCAACAACCGGATGATCTTTTCCTGAGTTTCTTTTTCAGCCTGTCTGGATATCATGAAATCCTCGGCGGTGAATTCAATCAAACACAACTCCTCAATTCCTGATTAATGGGAAGAGTTTGTTTTTGCAGCTCAAGGATATCAATTATATGATGGCGTAATGATCTGAAAAGATATGGTTTGAGATCTGTACGGGTTTCAGGTTGTTCCGGTTTTTCCAGAGCTTGAGGAATAGGTTCTGAATGCAATCGTTGACAGTCTCCGGATCGCGGGTAAGCTTCATGCCATAGCGGTAACAAATCGTCATGGAAGGCAAGAAATATTTCTGAGAATGCATGCTTATCACCCTGAAGAAATAATGACCACCGATGAGATTCATTCATTTAGCAAACAACAGTTAGCCAGATTTAAGACTTCAGGGTTACGGTTAATATTCAGTTTAAACAAATTTAAGAAATTTACTTCATTGCACCTTCTATGATCGGGTTAAAACATAAATAGAATGGGAACACCATATCTGCAGAAGTGCAACGTTTTATCCTGAATACAGAAGCGCTTGAAGTTTTTGGAGAGCTCCTAATCATCTGACGGCCGCATAAATCCATGGTCTATGGGATGCGTTCCTTCCGTAGTTGAAAAAGTGATTTTATATCAGGCTTTTCCTTTGATGATATAAAATTAATATTTAAGTTTGTCTTGTTATAAATCGTTTTTTTTGAAACTATTCTATATTACGATTACTTATTATTTAAATTATCATCAAATAAATGAAAGAAAATATCACTTTTAATTCTTCACAAAAAATTATTTTAATCGTCTTGCGATTATTGATCGGATGGAATTTTTTGTATGAAGGTATTTCAAAGTTACTCATTCCCGGCTGGTCATCGGCAGGATTTCTTGGTGAATCAAAATGGATCATGAAAGGTTTTGCGGACTGGATTGTTTCACATGCAGGAGTTTTGAATGCAGTGGATTTTCTGAATACCTGGGGGCTGATTGCAATTGGAATTGGTTTGATCCTTGGGTTGTTCACCCGTGCGGCAGCTATCAGCGGGACATTTCTTCTCCTGTTGTATTATCTGAACAATCCTCCTCTGATCGGACTGGAATATACACTCCCTTCGGAAGGGAGCTACCTGATAGTAAGTAAAACCCTTATTGAGGCAGCGGCGTTGTTTGCCCTTGTTGTATTCCCGGCAGGATCATTCGCAGGTCTGGATGGCATCAGACCAAAATTTAGTTTTCGTAATAGTAAAAATAAGGCATAATATTATGGCAAACGAGAAAGAAAATATACAGAATCCCGGAGATAAGAAGGAACAGGGACCCAAGTCTTCAATCAAGCGAAGGACCTTACTGAAAGCTCTGGCCGGCATTCCGGTTCTTGGTTTTTTCAGCTTTGAGGTAATAAAGAAATGGGAGTATGAGCAGCAAAAGAAAAATCGGCTGATCGAAGAACTTGGATTGAAAAACCTGCAGGTACCGGTAACTCTGAAATCTTCATCTGCAAAAAAAAGTGAAGTTCTGCGGATCGGGATAATAGGTTTTGGCAGCAGGGCCCAGCAATTGGCAAACGGACTGGGATTCATGCATCCTGCAGATACTGAAAATAAGAAAAAAGAAGGATCCCTGAAAGAATGGCTCGGACAGGAAGATCTTAATGTCGGCATAGTGGGAATCTGCGATGTGTTTGACCTTCATGCTGAAAATGGTCTGGCAACCGCACAAAATGATGTAAGAGCCGGGGGAAACAATGTAAAGCTTCCCGTGAAGCGCTACCTTCGTTATCAGGATATGCTTGCCGATAAGGATATTGATGCTGTTGTAATTGCAACACCCGACCATCATCATGCCCATATTACCGCAGAAGCAGTAGAGGCCGGAAAACATGTCTACTGCGAAAAAAGCATAGCTCTTACTGAAGAAGAGCTCAACAGGGTTTATAACGCTGTGAAAAATAGCAACAGGATATTTCAACTTGGTCATCAGATAACACAAAACGTTGTTTTTCAGCAGGCTAAGGAGATAATTGCCAAAGATATTCTTGGCAAGATTACCTTAATAGAGACAACTACTAACCGGAATTCGGCAAGCGGAGCCTGGATAAGAGATGTTGATGAGAACGGAAAACCAAAACCGGGCGACGAAAAAACTATTGACTGGCTTCAGTGGCTGGGAAACAGGCCCTACAAACCTTTCAGTACCGACAGATATTACAACTGGGTGAAATGGTTCGATTATGATATTGGAATGATCGGACAGCTCTTTACACATGAGTTTGATGCGGTAAATCAGCTGCTCAGGATCGGAATTCCTGCCACAGTCGCTTCTTCGGGAGGCATATATTACTGGAAGGATAATCGTGAAATACCTGATGTTCTCCATTGCGTTTTCGAGTATCCCGAAAGGAATCTGAGCCTGATCTATAGCGCTGACCTGGCGTCCAGTCGCGACAGAGGCCGGGTGTTTATGGGACATGATGCCTCAATGGAACTGGGTGAATCGTTAAGCATTAATGCTGACATTGATTCAACACGTTACAAGAAACAGATAGAGTCAGGACTGATCGATACCTCTGCTCCTATGATTGCCATTCAGCCGGGTTCAGGTAAGGTAGATGCTGTAAGTTCTGCTACTGCAAAATATTATGCATCACGGGGGCTGACAACAACGAATATTAACGGGCGTATCGTGGATGTCACTCACCTTCACCTCCGGGAATGGATCAACTGCATTCGTCACGGAGGCACGACAAGCGCTAATATTGACCGCGCCTTTGAGGAGGGAGTAGCATGCCTGATGGCACAGAAATCATACCTTGAAAAAAGACAGGTCAGATGGGACCCGGTTAACAAAAAGATCGTATAACAGTGTAAAATGAAGAAATTTTCACTGCAATTCATTCCTTTAATCCTTTTGTTGACTTTTACGGGCTGCCATTCAAGCCACCGGCAGTCTGGTTTCAGATTTATCCAAAGTCCTCAGGGAATTGAACTTCTTGAGAATGAACATCCTGTATATTTTTACCAGAAACAACCCAAATCATCAGATGGCAGGTATATATGTGACAATTACCTGCATCCCCTGTATTCACCTGACGGTGACACACTTACTGAAGTATTTCCCGTGGATCACCCCTATCACCGGGGCATTTTCTGGGCCTGGCATCAGATCTATATCGGCAATCAAAGCGTGGGTGACGGCTGGGTTATGGAGAATGTGTCACAGAATGTGGCTCGACTTAAGTCAGACATAAAGGACCACATAGCACGCCTCGACCTGGATGTTGAATGGAAGTCTTCTCTGTACCAGAATGGGAAACCTTTTATACAGGAACAAACCACTATCCTGGTTCATCCTCTTTCGGTCAGCATCCGTATGATTGATTTTGAGATCAGGCTGAAAGCCCTTGTTCCTGATGTAACAATTGGAGGATCGGATGATGAGAAAGGGTATGGGGGCTTTTGCATACGGTTAAAACTCCCTCATGACCTGATATTTACATCAACAAACGGGCCTGTCGAACCGCAAACTTTGCAGATAAAAGCGGGTCCATGGATGGATTTTTCAGGATATTTCGGGAAAATTGACTCAGTAAGCGGACTAACTATTCTTTGTCATCCAACCACTCCAGGTTGTCCCGCCCCCTGGATATTAAGGAGGGAAACAAGCATGCAGAATATTGTATTTCCGGGCAGGCAGAGGGTCAGCCTGCAAATGGACAAGCCTGTTATTCTAAGATACCGGGTTGTAATTCATAAAGGATCTGCCGATCAGATTGATATTAACAGCCTTCAGGAAGATTATAACAAATATTCTTATCCATACTCCGGTCCGCAGATCAAATAATTATTCCTGACTCTTCCGGGAAAAGGATTTTGGCGCAGATACATTCTCGAAAATTGCCTTAGATAAGTGAATCCGTTATCTTTTAACAATTCTATCAGCTCCGGCTTATCAACAGGCACATCTGCTACAAGGTGTTCTCCATATAATTCCCTTAAAACGAACAAAATCAAGTTCTTTGCTTCTTCGGTTCCCTGTGCGACAACAGGTCCGATCTGAAAGTAATTTTTGCCTTTTCTTCCCAGTGAAAATGCAGTTATTCTTTCATTATGCCTTATGCACCAGGCTCTATCGGAATTCTCTTTATAAATGGAACTAAGTAGATAAGTTCTCTCAGCTCCGAATACGGAAAGATCCAGTAAAGAAATCTCCGGAATATCAGATGGCTTTACAGGTTCAGGTTTTATTGTGCTTTCATTTCTCTGAAGGATTATTTCAGATGATCTTATCATCCTATGAATAAGGTATTCATTTTTGAATCCAAGTTTTTCATAGACAGGTTGCCCGGCTGGTGTTGAATCAAGTTTAACAGATCTGCACGAATTCAGCAGATCAAGCAGTGATGAGACAAGTATTTTGGCTATACCCCTGCCACGGAAGTCTTTGCCGACCAGTACCATTCCTATCCAGGCAACTAAATCTGAGTAATTCATTGCTGTTGCCGTTCCAACGATCCTATCTTCACTTTCGGCTACAAGACAGTGGTTTTGCGGACCATTGATTAACCTTTTCCAGTCCATTTCAGTTTGGTTCCAATGTTCTGCGGCCGATAACAGCATGCATTTTCCGATGTCATCAAAATGCATTTGTCGTATCGCAAAAGTCTTATTTTCAGACATGTTTAAGAAATAAGGAATATCATTTCAATGGCTATGCTCAGCCGGTTTTGTAAAATCATTTTCCCCGACAATTTCATTTATCCTGAACAAGGATATCGCCCATCGGATACCATCCATCTTCTGCTGCACCACTGATGGCCAATTTTATTCTGGGTTCAAATGAGACCGGTGAAACGATAGCGATCTCAAGTTGATATTTTCCGATCGGAATATCAAACGGAATAAACAGAGTTTCATCATGAACAATATCTCCGGGAACCCAGGTGAGTAAATTGGCAGTTGTAGGCAGTACCAGTGTTCTTTGAGAATTTTTCAATCTGAGAGCAAATTTATATTCCTTATAAATTGGTGCTACGCCAATATTTTCCCACAACGAAGTAAATGACAGTTGTCCCTGGCGGGTTACACTGGAGGGATATTCAAATTTGCGCAGTACGAACCGGTAACCCATTTTATTCAACCAGGTATTTACCAGCGGGCTCCATACCTGGGGTACTCCGGAACTTTTGGCATTGAAAGAAGAAATATGCCATTTAAGGGCTTCCCCGAAGATGTAATTAACTGTTTTTTCATCGTATTTCAGTTTATCGAGCCATTGCAGAAAGGTGTAGCATATTTCCATGGTGACCGGCGCTTCCTTCCATGCCTCTCCCATTCCACTCTTTATAATATCTTTCGGATAAATATCGGTCATATGGCTCCATCCCTGTTTCTTCCAAAGGTCAGTCGTCATATCGCCCAGGCAATCCATCCGATATCCCAGGTGCCGGATCTGAGGACCTGTACCATTGCATCTTCCGTCAGGCCACGATGCAGCAATTGGTGTGCCTTTTACCAGCACTCCCGGGTCAGGAGCATCGCCATTTAATGGCTGAAAAGTAAGGGTGGTTTTTTTAAAGTTATCAAGATAACAGTTTATCAATGCCACACGGGTTTGATCAGTAAGAAGGTGACTTCCTTCACCTTCACCCCAATATCCTGTCAGGGAAATGTCAAGAGATTCCAGATCGGGATGTCCGTCATAACGCTCCCCCAATGCCCTGATCATTCCTCCAAAATATTGAATATACCTGGGATCTTCAGGATCTATTCTCCATTTTTCTATTTTTTGTGGTATCTCTTTCCCCGTCATTTTTCTGTACCAATCAGGCACATCTACTGCATCGCTATATGGTGGAATCCGAAGCATCAATGTTTGTCCGCGCTCTGCGGCTGTTCTGAGCGCCTTATCTATCATGGGCCAGTTATACTGCCCGGGTTCAGGTTCCAGATAGCGCCAGTAAACCCTGAAGTAGGCAATACTTGTCTGTGGGTAGTTCTTATTGGTAAGGTCGCCGTCAAAATCCTGATATACGATCGGGTACCCTTCAGTCCAACCGTTCCCATCATTTAAATCATCACCGTTAAAACGCTGAAAGGTAGTGAATCCAATACCCGGATTGTTAAGAACATCATGAATTTCCACAGGTTTGACAACCAGTGTGACCGGTCTTTCCTGTGCCGGAAGAATCAGATGTCCGGTCAATTCAAATAATAAATAAACAGAAATGCATTTTCTTATCATAGGTCATGTGTGTTAACGTGCACAAGTTAAATAAATGCTTTGGATCCTTCAAACTTTTCTTAAATTAATAACCAATTAATATATAGACAATTGAAAAACTATGTCACAGACACTCATATATATTGTATTTATTATTGTTTACGTTCACATAAATATCTATTTTTGCTCACAATAAAAAATTTATGATTTCAAAAATAAGATTAGTTGATATTGCCAGAAAAGCCAATGTTTCGCTGGGTACGGTTGATCGTGTCGTTAATAACAGAGGCAATGTTGCCCCGGAGACTGAAAAGAAAATACGCAGGATATTGGATGAATCTGACTATCAGACTAATCTTATAGCTAGTTCCCTCTCTTCCAAAAAAAGGCCGGTCTTCACCATTCTTGTTCCGAAACCCCAGGGGGAGGACTACTGGTATAAAATCCTTTCCGGTATAGAAAAGACAGAAAAGGCTGTAATGCAGTTCGGTGTCAAAATAACAAAATTACTATATGATCAGGATGACAATATCCAATTTGCCAGCCTGGCTTCTCAGATATTCAAGACACACTGTGACGGTGTACTGCTGGCGCCTCTGTTTCATAAGGAGGCAAAAGGATTGATTCACGATCTGGAAAAAGGAAGTATGCCTTATGTTGTGATCGACTCGCCTGTTGAAGGGTCGCAGCCGCTTTGTTCAATCAGTCAGGATTATTTTCAAAGCGGAGTGCTGGCAGCAAAACTTATTGATTATGGTCTGGATAAAAATGATGAGCTTCTGTCGATTAGTAATCTCATGTATGCTGATTATTTTGAACACGTCCGGGACCGGTTAGATGGTTTAAAATATTTTTTTGAAACACGGACCACAAAAAAACGGACCATTCATTTCCTTGAAATTGTTAACCCGAAATTTGAAAAGCTTGCAGTGCTGTTAAAGGAAGAACTTTTGCGGTTTCCGAAAATCAAGGGAATTTTCATTGATAACTCTAAAGCTCACTGGGTTGGAAGGATACTGGAAGAAAACAATAAATCTGAAATAAAGCTGATCGGTTTTGATTTAATAGAGCAGAACATTAGGTATCTGCAAAATGGCATCATTGATTTCATTCTTTTTGATTATGCAGAAAATCAGGGAGAACAAGGCCTGCAAATCCTTTTCGATCATGTAGTTACGAAGAAACCGGTGGTTAAAAAAATAAAAATGCAGATCTATATAGTAACGAAAGAAAATCTGGAAGGTTTTCTGCCGGATAATTCTGACTAATAGCTTTAAGGAGGTGTTGAAATAGTTAATAAATGGATGATTTCTACGTTGGTTTAGCTTCGCCTTCCCGCCATGGGTCGTAGGAGTAAACTTAAGCTTTGGGGATGAATGAGACACTGAATAAAAAAGGTTCCCCTCCTTTAAAACTAATCTTTATACACATCTATTTTAATATCTAGAAATGCTGTTCATCAATTGGCTCTGAAGGAGCCAAATTTGAATAACCCCCGGTGCAACCGACGGTGCAACCGTCGGTGGAACCGGGTGTTGATTCTTAATATATTCAATAAGACTGTTTATATCCTTATAAGAGCATGTGAAAGATCCATATCCTTCTTCCCATCCAACAAACTGAGGAAATAACTGGCTTTTTTTCATCCATAATGAGGATGAAGCTTTAACCTCTCTCATAAAATCTATTGGAGCAATTGAAGGATACATATCGGTTAGTATGTGAAGGTGATTCGCAGCACCATTTATACGATACAGGTGACTGTTTTTATTTTTGACACTCCCCGCTATATAGGCATAAAGTTCATTTACATGATCTTGCTTTATGGTGGGGACACTATTTTTTGTCCTAAAAACAAGATGATACAGATGTTGACGATAACTTGACATGATAAAATTATTTAGTTTTTACCAGCGAGAGGGACCAAGATACAAAATACTTTAATTAAAACCAATTATATGTCGCCCCTTCAGGGCTAAAAATTAGAGAGTTACCTAACCCCCGGTTGCACCGGGGGTTATTCAAATTTAGCCACTTCGTGGCATAAAAGGTTTTACAAAAAAGTCGCATGTGATTACTCATAGCACCTAATGAACTGAGATGTGATGAAAGATTAGCTTCAAAAGGAAGGAAAATGCATCAGGCTTAAATTCAATGCTTTACAATCTGTTTTATACTAAACTCTCTCCATATTTTCCTGCATTCAACTCCTTAAGTTTACGCCTATTCCTTTAGGAGGTTGGGGGTAAAAAGATAGAATCTGAGACTACGGGATTCCTGCCGGATCACTATTTTAACCATTGCATCAGGTAATCCTTTCGTTCATCTGCTGATTTATTAAAGACTAAATTGAGCTGATCATCTGCTCCAACAAGGTGAAAAGCCTGCCTGATGGTTCCGGAATCTTTATTGCTCCCCTCCTCATCAATTGTTTTGCCCATGTTGTCCGTGGGATTGATCATCAGTAGTCTCCGGGGTGCAAGGCTGGCTGCAAGATCCTGCAGATCATACGCGGAAAGAGAGCCTGGCACTGCACTATGGATAAGACTTGGTTTATAAAAGCGATTCATTACAATAGACCTGTAAGAAGATAATGGTTCAATAAGAGCAACCCGTGAGATAACAGTATCAAATGCAGCAGCATGTTGCAATACAGGTGTCATCTCCTGCAATGCAATGCCATAAACCAGGTTTACCCTATGGATTTTTTCCAACAGATGACTAAGTCTTACGACATCAGCTGCCCTGATACCGACAATGCTTCTGCCGACAAGTATAGAGGCAAACCAGATATTATATGATATCCCGTCAATAAATGAATCGCCCTGAAAATTACCGGGTCCCATTTCTCCAATTCCTACCAGGTCGGGAGATAATACCGTAATACCCAATCTGACAAACCATTCCATTTCACCTCCCGGGAATGCTTCGGCCGACTTGCCTGAAGGATGAAGATAAATCAATCCCCTGCCATTTGGTTTGTCGGGTATCATTAACAGGTATGGAATGGGATAACCTGAACCACCCGGTTCAAAATACTTCTCAATAACATAACCATCCCTTTTTATACGTCCTGTAAAAACAGGTTCCTGACACTCAGATGGGTCCTGATATCCCGACAGAGTCCTGGCAGAATTTATTGCTGATTTAAGAATAGTTTTCAGGTCCTGCCCGGAGGCATCACGAATATCAAGTAGTTTTTCTGATTCTTTCCGGTTGATACTGAAAACAGTTTCATCTTTATAAGCAGCCGAGTCGCGTGTGGCAGTTATAACACGCAGCTCATCATCATTCAACGGATCAATTTCTTCATCTTTTGAGGATCCAGGATTATCCAGATACGTCTGGAAAAATGCATACATAGCTTCACGGTTCTTTCTTGTTGACTCGTGAGGTGCATCATCCTCAACCATACTGAAATTGCCTGACTTGCCGTAGGCGTTAAAAACGAGAGAAACTTCTTTTGCAGTTTCTCTCGCTCCCTGGATACTGAAAAAATCCCGGGTGGTAGTTATGATCATTGTGGGTTTAGGCGCTCTTACTTCCAGGAGATCAGCATGATCAATTCCTCTTTCAATCTCATGAAACAGATTTTGTTCTGCATCCTGTGGTCCAATGGACTGGAACAACCTGGTAAAACTGGTAATATAGCCTTCAGGAGCAGCGGCCTTAATACGGTCATCAAAGGCAGCGATATATGCAGATTGAGTGCCGCCGCCCGAACGACCGGTTATGCCTATCCTGGCAGGATCAACCTCTTTCCTGGAGAGAAGAAAGTCAACAGCCCTTATACCGTCCCAAATCATATATTTTGCATAAGAACTACCCGAGATAAGAACCTGTACACCCGGGTAAGAGTGTTCATCTGTAGGACCCCTGACAAAAGATTTCGCGGAACCTGAATCATCATATTCTTTGCGTTCGCCCTGGCCAACCGGATCAAAAGCAAAAACAATAAATCCTTTTTTTACCAGGTTCAGGATAATATGCTGATAAACCTTGTTCCTGTAACCTTCTGTTGTATGTCCACTACAGTACACAATGGCGGGAGCTTTATCCGTATTTTTTCCCGTTGGAATATAAAGAGAAGAGGATACAAAGAAACCTGGCTGTGACTCATACACGATCTGCTCGACCCTGAAACCATCCTGTCTAACAACTCTGATAGTCTTTGCATTTAAAGGAGTTCTTGAAGGGAAATGACCAACTATATCATTGAGGATCCTGCGTACATTTCTTTGCCTTTCCTGCCAGCCTGACAATGTGTGGATACCTGCCACAACAGAAGCTCTTTTATTTAGAAGATCACATGATTGACTTTCAAGATAGTAATATAAAGCATTGCCTGCATCAGCATATTCAAGCCAGCCATTCTCAGGGGTTTTTATAACATTCAGGTCCTCCTGTGCATCCGCAACTTCATTTGCAAGGCACAGGGATAACAATACAATAAAAAGGAATTGCATGGGAACACGATTCGTTTTGCCAATTAGATCCCTTCCGGTAAAATTTTTGTCAGGCATCATTCTGTTTAAGTTTTCGTTGTTATGTTAACGTGCACAAATAAACTAAGAATTGCATATATGGTCAAATTTAAGCATAATATTTTTATATATTTAATATATAAGTTATTATGAAAGAAATAAAATTTAAATTAATAAATTCATTGTATTATTGTTTACGTTCACATTAATTACTTATTTTTACATTTAGTATATAAGTTGCAGGTTCAAATATCAGTCTGAATTCTACATCCCGCGAACCGGAACATGGTCAGACTACACAATAAAATGAAGATATTTTAACTAATAATATCGCCGATGAATACAAAAGCAAATGTACGATCAGTCATTTTATGCTGCTCTTTAACAGCCCTTCTGTTATTTCAATCCTGTTCTCAGTTAAACAAACCGAAGAACTCAGTTATGCATTGGAAAAAGATTGGAGCAGGCGGAGGCGGCGCCATGTTCTCTCCGGCTATAAGCCCTCATAATTCAAACTATGCTTATGTAGCCTGTGATATGACCGGGTCATATGTTACATATAACGGAGGAGAATCGTGGAGAATGTTTTCTTTGAAGGGACCAGTCAGTTACTTTGTTTTCGATCCTCTGGATTCCAATATAGTTTATGCAAATTCCATTGCCCTCTTCAGAAGTGCTGATCACGGGAACACCTGGAAGATAATATATCCGGCTCCTGCAGAAATCAATGGAATTTTATCGAAGGGAGACCATGGTGAAGAGTCAGTAGTAACAAATGACAGTACCCGCAGAAATGTACTGGCATTGGCAGTGGATCCTGAAAATTCAATGAACCTGCATGCAGCAATCTCCATAGATAATATACTTGGTTATTACTTCTCAGACGATCAGGGTGGGCATTGGACCAGGGAAAAGGACCTTGAAAACGGGGTGAAAAACATTTTTATTGATCCTTCCTCTCCTAAAGAGAACCGAACACTGTTCATTACGGGAAAAAACTCTATAACGGTCAGGGAAAAAGGAACCTGGAAAACTTATGCCGGTCCTGTGAATGGTGGCACTATCGGTGGATTTTCAGGTGGATTCGATAAGCTGCATAAAAGATACATCATTTATGCAATCTCAGGAAGATCCTATTCTCAACCTGACAATGAGCTTTCAGGTATTTATTCTACTGCTGACGGTGGCAAAACCTGGTTAAACCGGCAGGATGACCTGCTGAGACTACGGAAGGATAATGATGATATCCCTGAATGGCGATGTATAGCCACCAGCTCTTCTCATCCTGAGGTTGTATATGTCTCCTATAATGGTCTGAAAGAGCACCAAGATACAGCATGCATTGGTGTGGCTAAAAGTGAAGATTATGGAAAAACATGGAAACTGGTCTGGAAGGACCAATTGACCAAAGAGAGTGCTCTTAGCTCTTCAAATTATAAAGGAGGCTGGATTGATGAACGATTTGGCCCCTCCTGGGGAGAGAACCCTTTTTCAATTGCCGTTTCGCAGGTTAATCCGGATATATGTTATACTACGGATTTTGGAAGGACGATCAAAACATCGGATGGAGGAAATACATGGGAACAGGTATTTACTAAAAAGAAAGATGGAGCAGGATGGATATCCAGGGGACTTGATGTTACTACCGCGTACACTGTAGTTTTTGATCCGCTTGATATAAGCCATATGTTTATTGCAAACACCGATATCGGTTTGATGGAGAGCAGAGACGGAGGAGAAAGCTGGATAAGCGCCACAAAGGACAATGGGGTACCGCAGAACTGGGTAAATACCACTTACTGGCTGACATTCGATCCTGACGTGAAAGGAAGAGCCTGGGCTGTTATGAGCGGAGTTCATGATATACCACGACCTAAAATGTGGAGGAGGAATGGAACAGCAAACTATGATGGAGGCATACTGGTCACAGAAAATAGCGGAAAATCGTGGCAGCCTGTCAGCAGGGAAATTGGGGAAGCTGCATTTACTCATATTCTCGTCGATCCTCAAAGCAGTAAAGAAACAAGAACCCTATACGCATGTGCATTCGGAAAAGGAGTATACAAATCATTGGACGGAGGTAAAACCTGGACGCTTAAAAACAAAGGAATTTCAGGAACCGGCCCTTTAACCTGGCAAATAGTCCAAACCAAAAAAACCGGGACCCTGTTCTTAATTGTTTGCAGACGCAGTGAGGACGGCAGCATTGGTGACGAAAATGATGGGGCCATTTATCGTTCCGATGACGGAGCTGAATCGTGGGTAAAATTAATGCTCCCTCCGGGCACCAATGCTCCGGTCAGTCTGGTGATCGATACTCAAAATAATAACAGGGTTCTGCTTTCAGCCTGGGGACGGCTTTCAAAAGGTCAATTCTCTCCTGACACCGGCGGAGGAATCTTTCTGTCGACTGACAATTGCAAGACCTGGAAACAAGTTCTCGGGAAAGATCAATACATACATGATATAACTTATGATCCCCGCAATAATATATATTATGCCTGCGGCTTTAATAGCTCGGCCTACCGATCAGAGGACCGGGGTGAAACCTGGACGCGAATCAGGGGCTATAATTTTAAGTGGGGACAGAGGGTGGATCCTGATCCTAGGGACCCGGATAAAATATTTGTAATAACCTTTGGCGGTGGTGTCTGGTATGGTCCTGCCAAAGGTGATGATAATGCCGTAGAGGATATTGCACTACATTAACTAAGATAACCAGCGCTCAAGGTTTTCAGCCACAAAAGCGTCATCATTCAACTCGGGGTATGCAGCGTACACCCGGTCAATTTCTTCTTTCTGGCCAGGTGACAGGACTTCATTCTTATCTAATGTCCATAATCCTTCCAGTAATCCCTGCCGGCGAAGTACTTCGTGGAGCCCTGTGATGCAGCCGGCAAAATTGTTGGCTGAATCGAAAAATGCTGCATTACAGTCGGTAATACTGGCTGAAAGTGAAAGAAGTTCCTGTATATCACCCTGATAATCTGATTTTTGAATAGTCTCCAGCAGTTTCACTGCTGTACGGGTCCACACTGCCCAATGACCCAGCAGACCACCCGTAATTCTTTTTCTGATCACCTTATCCCCCGCTTTAACACGGAATTCAGTCAAAAGATCAACCAGAATATTGTCATCATTGCCTGTATATAGTGCTATCTGATCTGCTCTTCCCGATTCAGCCACTCCCCTCACCACATCAATTGTCCGGTATCTGTTAAAAGGGGCAATTTTAATGGCGATTACATTTTCAATAGCTGCGAATGATTTCCAGAAATCAATGTCCAGAACTCTGCCGCCTACTGCCGGCTGCAAATAGAAACCTATTACCGGCAGTATCTCTGCAATCGTTTTACAATGTTCTAATAATTCCCTGTTGGAGGCATCTTTGAATGCTGCCAGACTCAACAATACAGCGTGATAATTATTTTTCAGGGCCAGAATGAGCTTCCTGAACAGCCTGATCTGTTTTGCCGATTACTCCTGCTATCCTGATCACAGGTTTATTTGAATTTATAGTGAACCGGTCAAATTCTTCCTTTGCAATTTCCAGAATAGTCCGATACAAACCGTTCTCAGGAAGCCGTATGGCAAACTGCGTAGTATGAACGCCAACAGCCACCCCTCCTGCCCCGGCATCAAGATAATAACGGATCAGCGCCCGCTGATGTCTCTCATCCAGCTTACGGTATTTGTTAAGAGCAAGAGGAAGGGCAGGAATGACAACTCCCTTATGTAAAGAGGAGTAAACTTCTTCAGGTATCCCGGAATAGAGCATAAGAATGATCTTAATTAGTATTTACCATCGCGAACTTCAAAATGGGTAGGCTTACCCAAAATTTTACCTTCCTCTTTCATCCAGCCGGCTATCCATTCAATTACCTGTCCGACGCGAACTTCAGGTTTTCCAAGTAAATTATATGCCTGTGTTGAATTGCTCAATAGTGCCGTACCGGCTTCTTTCCCGGTAAAGTGAACCTCAACACCCAGGAGTTTTCCGAAAAGAAGGGCAACTTCTCTTACCGACATGGTCTCCGGTCCGGTAAGATTCAGCACCCGTGCAGGGCTTGCAGCCAATTCCAATGACCTGAGCACAAAATCGTTCACATCACCCTGCCAGATGACATTAAAATATCCCATTGCCAGATCCACCGTCTGTTTGTTCTTTACTTTAAGCGCTATGTCGACAAGAACACCGTATCGTAATTCAACGGAATAATTAAGCCTGATCAGTGTAACAGGTGTTTTGTATTTTTTGCTGCCATATTCGAACATCCTCTCTCTTCCAAGACACGACTGGGCATATTCACCCTCAGGAACAGGCCTGTCCGTTTCGACTGAGCCTCCCGATTCCACAGGAACGAGCTGATAAACGCACCCTGTTGAAAAAACAACAATTCGTGATTCGCTGAAATGTTCAGCGACAAGCGCAGGCAAAAATGAATTCACTGCCCAGGTAAGAGACAGATTGTCTAGTGAACCAAATTTCATTCCTGCCAGGAAGAAAACATTTCTCACCTTTGGCAGGCTTTTGATGAAATCCAGATCCAGCAGATCTCCGTGAATAGTCTCAATACCATGTTTGTGAATCTTTTGCCTTTGTTCATCAGTTTCAAAAAGAGAAACTCCGATTATCTTTTTCTTTATCCGGGCTTTATCACAGGCTCTTTTTGCCATCAAGGCAAGCGAAGGGCCGATCTTACCCCCGATTCCTAAAAACATAATGTCACCGTCGAGTCGTGAAAACATTTCGGTAACTCTGTCTCCGGGACGTGAAAGCAGCTCCTCAAGCTGTTCTTCGTTGCTGATCTTATCAGGATATATATTCATATAGTTTTCCTCCAGTTTTGAATGATGTTTTTATAAATTATTACAGCTTTTTTAATTTTTGAAATATAGCAGAACTCATCTGTCTGGTGTGCCAGCTCTGGCTGACCGGGACCGAGAATGATGGTTGGGATGTTCCCGTAATATTTCTGGAGCACGGAGCCATCTGTCAGATAGGCCAGTGCCAGTGGCAGCGGCGCACTTATATCTTCCTTAGTGCAGATATCGTAAACCAGCTTTACAAATGGATCTTTTTCAGGAGTATGAACAGGTTGCAGGTCAACAAGTTTTTCCAGTTCTATTTCCTTACCCAGAACAAGTCCCAATTTTTGAAATATATCTTTATGGTCAACTGTGGTAGTTGTGCGGATATCGATTGTAAATTCAGCACGATCCGCAACCGAATTAATATTCTGGCCCCCATTGATTTTTCCAACATTAATTGTAGGGAACCCCAGCAGTTTATCCTCTTCGGCGCTGATCCTCAGCTTCTCAATTTTTGTAATGGCCCGGGCGGCTTTATAAATGGCATTGACACCTAGCTCAGGCATAGATGAATGTGCTGTTTTCCCTGTAGCGACAGCATTCATGTAAATTGCCCCTTTATGACTTATTGCCGGAACATTGCCGGTTGGTTCACCGACAATTATTGCGCTTGCTTTCCCCGGGAGCCTGTTATTTTCAGCAAGTTGCTGTATTCCCTGACATCCCAGCTCTTCTGCTGCAGTGAGAATGAGCCTGATTCCGTCTTTTGGGATCTGACCTGCCGGAATTTCAATAGAAGCACAGATCATTGCTGCCAGTGCAGATTTCATATCACTCGATCCGCGGCCATAAATTCTGTCTCCGACAGTCTCGCTGATGACCGGGTCGTGTTCCCATTTCTTATCTCCCAACGGTACGGTATCGAAATGACCGGAAAAGATCAACGGCCTGCACGAGCTGGTAACTCCTTTCTCTGCAATCAGATGTTTTCTTCCTTTTCCGAAATCAAAGAATTCGACAACAAATCCATTGTCAGCAAGAATTCCGCCCGTGAATTCAGCAATCTGCGCCTCATTGCCCGGAGGATTGATGGTATTAAAAGAAATCAGTTTTTTTGTTAAGGATATGACTTCCATATAATTCTTCACAATCAATTTCAAAATTAATATATAGAGCTACCTCTGAACATAAAAATCGTAAAATTAAGACAAAAAAAGACGAAAACAATTATTACGAAACATTATGCAACTAATAAAGATCTATTTCGAAACATTCAAATTGATTATATTTGTAATACCTGGATTTATTATTGTCAAAATATCACAATCATGAACAACAAAAATAAAAGAAACTTTCTGCAGCTCATTCTGACTTTTGCAGCTCTTCAATTTATTCATATCAGCTGCTTGGCCCAGTACCGCCCCGCCCTGTTTTTCAGGGAAGACTGGAAAGAGATCCCTGCCGCTACACCCGTGACCCAGGAACATGTGTCAGATAAAAATCTTACTTTAAAGCTCTACGGTCCTGGCTGTGACAGTATAAAAAAGAGCCATCACGACAAACCTGTTGATGATCCCTATTACATCTGGTCAGGTACATGTACAGGTAACTGGGCCGTGGCTCTGAAAAACAATAGTTATTACGCTGATTTAAGTCAATATTCCAAAATTTTATGGAGATCAAAACAAAGCGGACTACGAAACCTGTACATTATTCTCAAACTTGCTGATGGAAAATGGCTTATCAGCGACAAGTGCGACGGTCAATCCAGTGACTGGCGCATCCGCGAATTTAACCTGGCAGATATCACATGGTACGAACTCAATATCTCTTCAGTAATCGAAGGCGCTCCTGTAAGTCATCCCGATCTTACTCGTGTGGACGAAATAGGCTTCACTGATCTAATGCGTGGAGGTCAAAGCCTGGCTTGCTCCCGTCTTGACTGGATTGAAGTATACGGGAAATCAGTTCCCAGAAAAAAATGATGAACAAAGTACAATATTGTAAAAATTATGAATAATATTCAGGAAAATTCAGAAATGAACTTAAGAATTCTTCTATTTCTGGTTATTGGTATATTTTCAATAAGCAGCCTGCCTGGACAAGTTCAGATGTACAACAAACCGCTGACACTGCCGGGATATGGCGTAAGGGAACCCGAAATAATGCCTGACTGGGGTGTACACCACTATCCTTACACCATGCTCGACCGGTTGACCAATATTAAAGGCAGCAGAACATATAACGCTATATACCTCGAAAATGAATATGTGAAGGCAGTAGTGCTTCCAGAAATCGGGGGCCGGCTGCACGAAGCACAGGACAAAACCAACGGATATGAATTCCTTTATAATCAGACAACCATTAAACCTGCACTGATCGGAATTACGGGCGCATGGATATCCGGAGGCATTGAATGGAACTTTCCAATAGGACACAGACAGACAGGTTTCAGGGACACCGACTGGAAGCTGGTTTCAAACCCTGATAGCTCAAAAACCGCATGGGTAGGCGAAATCGATAAAGCTACCGGTATGCGATGGTCTGTTGGCATTACCGTACATCCCGATCGCAACTGGGTGGAAACTAAAGTAAGACTCTACAATTGTACACCATTTATGCAGCGATTTCAATACTGGGCCACCAGCGCAGTTCGTGCTACTCCTGATTATCAGGCAGTAATTCCGGGCGAGATAATGACCGGTCATGGAAAACATGAGTTCTACCACTGGCCGGTTAACAATGGTGTAGATATAAGTTACTGGAAAAATACGCCTCAGGCCGCCAGTTATTTTGCAGTGGATTCCAAATCTGATTATTTTGGCGGATACAGTCCCGAAGAAAAGGGCGGCATGGTTCATGTAGCTGATCATCAGATAGTACGCGGGAAGAAGCTGTGGACCTGGGGAACTGCACCTGCCGGGCGATTATGGGAAAAATTATTGACCGACGGAGATCTGCCATATTTTGAACCCCAGGCCGGAGCATATTCCGATAACCAGCCAAGTTTATTCTGGATCATGCCCGGGGAAACAAAGATATTTTCACACTTCTGGTTCCCTGTACGGGACATTGGCGTATTTGACTATGCCAATCTTGAAGGCGCATTAAAACTTGATGTGAAAAATGGTAAGGTATTGTTCGGCTGGTCACCCACAGGTAAAAACAAAAACGCGGAAATTGTCATGACATATGATAAAAAAGAGTATTTCAGGAAAAAGGCCGATACCGATCCGGGCCATCCGTTTATCGGTGAGACTACTCTTCCTTCCCAGGGCAATTTATACAACATTACTATGGCCGTACTGTCTTCAGCAGGCGATACACTTCTTGCTTACAGGCATGAAAAACCAGTCAATCCGCCCCTTCCCAGACCTTTGCCCCCTCCATTACCTCCTGAGAGTATGACCTCGCAGGATGAATTGTTCGTAACCGCTGACGCACTGAACAGGTATGAAGAAATCACAAAAGCGAAAGCATATTATAATGAAGCTGTTAAAAGAGATTCCGGCGATGTACGGTGTAATACAGCGCTTGGAATTATGGCGCTTAAGGATGGTTTATTCAACCAGGCAAATAAATATTTCGATAGAGCTATTCAGCGCGACGAAACCAGTTATGAGGCCCTGTATTATAAAGGTCTGACACAGTGTCATACGGGTGATCTTAACGGCGCGGAGAACAGCCTGAACCGGGCCTCCTATTCTCAAACATTTTATGCTCCTTCACATCTTGAGCTCTCTCAGATCAATGCCGGGAAGGGTCAGTTCCAAATGGCTCTCGATCATATTGAGAGAAGTCTCCGCAGTAACGGTGACAACACCGGTGCAATGGATGTGGAAGCATTAATCTATTATAAAATGAATATTTTTGATGAAGCAATCAGGTTATCAAAGACAGTCCTGGCAACTGATCCGCTTGATCATTTTGCTCAGGCAATACTCTACCTGTCTGATTATAAGATAAAACCTGAAGATTCACAAACAGGTCTGCAATATAAAAGATTAATGGAACTGACGCGAGCCGATAATGATAATCATATTGAACTTGCCATCAGGTTTGCACGAAGCGGTTGTTATCCGGAAGCACTTCGGGTACTTGAATTTTTAACAGAAGACGATAAGGGAAAAGCTGTTTCTCCGCTTGTATATTATTATATAGGCTATTACAATACTCTAACCGGAGATAATAAAGGTGCCGGGGAATCTTACAGGAAAGCCTCCCTGGCAGATCCTGAATATTGCTTCCCCTACAGGCTCGAAGATCTGGAGGTTCTCGAACATGCACTTTTATTTAACGCTGATGATCCGCAGGCACTCTACCTTGCCGGAAACCTTCTGTTCAGCCATTCGAGACCCGCTGAAGCCATAGATCATTGGGAGAAATCAGTGGCATTAAGTGCGTCTAATGCAGTTGCATTCAGGAATCTTGGCTTTGCTTATGCCGAAAAAGGTGAACTTCTAAAAGCAAAAACTGCATATTTATCAGCATTGAAGGCCGATCCATCATCCGGAAAAGTGATCGTTGAACTTGGATCGCTGAATAATAAAATGAAAATTCCCTACCAGGAACAAATAGATCTGTTTGAAAAAAACAGCAGGATAGTGTCTGTCTATAATCAGGCAGCTGCCCAGCTTGTCGGATTGTACGTGACCACAGGAAGATATCAGGATGCTATCAAATGGCTGACCTCGGTACATTTCAATTCGTGGGAGGGCCAGTATGGCATTCATCAGTTCTGGGAACAAAGCAATATCAAACAAGGAGATCTTGAATTTGAAAAAGCGCAATATGAAAAAGCTCTGGTCTACTACAGGCAGTCGCTCACTTATCCCGATAATCTTGAAGTCGCCGAACAACCAAATACAGTTCATGCGAGGAATAATTACAAGATCGGAATGACACTGCTGAAAACCGGTAAGAAGACTGAGGCCCTGGATTATTTTAAGAAGGCAATTGCTGATACTGTAAATGAAGACAATGCTTTTCAGTACTACCGCGGAAAAGCTCTTGAAGCTATCGGTGAAAAGGAAAAAGCTCTGGCGGTTTATTCAGGAATGTTATCTTCATTGGATAATATAAAAAAAGAAGGTTCAAATGACCATGATAAGGCCGTTAACGTCTTCTGCAGGGCTCTGGCCCTTGAAGGTCTTGGAAAAGCAAAAGAAGCGGCAGAACAATACAGATCTGCAGTGGAATTATATCCACTCGTGGAGATTAGCGCCTTCAGGCCACCAAGTTCGGACTTATAATAAAAAAGATGAAAATGTATGATCACGATCAATACTCAGCTTAAACCTGAAGATCTGACAAAAAAGCTGGAGACGTTCTGGACCATCTCGGCAGAAAAGATCAGATTAATTCAAAAGGATTATGATGATTCTAACGGTGCACCTGTCTTCACGTTGAATGGAAAATACACTTCCAGGGGCTGGACAGAATGGACCCGGGGGTTTCAGTTCGGATCAGCTATTTTGCAGTTTGATGCTACACGTGATTCATATTTCCTTGATTCAGGCAAAAAGGAAATATTGGAGAGAATGGCTCACCACATCAGTCATATGGGTGTTCATGATCATGGTTTTAATAACATAAGCACTTATGGCAACCTGCTCAGGCTGATGAATGAAGGCATTATCCCTTTCAATGCCTGGGAGAAATCCTATTATGAACTGGCGCTTAGGATTTCCGGAGCCGTGCAGGCTAACCGGTGGACCAGGATCAGGGATGGAGGATTCATTTATTCATTTAACGGACCACATTCCCTGTTTGTCGATACTCTCCGGTCAATCCGGGTACTTATGATAAGCCATCTCCTCGGTCATTCATTAAAAACCGAGAACGATGTGTCTGTCAGTCTTTTAGAACGGGCAGTTGAGCATATTGAATCCACTGCACGCTATTCCGTTTATTATGGCGAAGGACGCGACCAGTATGATACATGGGGAAGAACAGCTCATGAGACATTATTTAATACTATTGACGGGAGTTACCGCTGTCCGAATTCACAGCAGGGATATTCGGGCTTCACAACATGGACCCGCGGACTGGCATGGGCAATGCTTGGTTTTTCAGAGCAGCTTGAGTTGCTTGACAATTTAAGGATTGCTCAGGTACCTGATAAAGCAGACAGACCGGGTCTGGAAGAGACAATGTTGAAAGCCGCCAGAGCCACCTGCGACTTTTATGTGGCAAACACACCAACCGACGGAATTCCATATTGGGATTCAGGTGCGCCTGATTTGCATTATCTGGGCGACTATTCCGACAAACCAGCAGAGCCATTTAACGAGTTCGAACCGGTTGATAGTTCAGCTGCATCTATTGCTGCACAAGGCCTGTTGCGCCTTGGTAATTATCTGAGGCTGAAAGGGAAATTAAAAGAAGCGGACGTATACCGGCAGGCAGGACTAACTGTGCTGGATACTCTTTTCGGTGAACCTTACCTGAACAAAAACCCTCTTCACCAGGGATTGATACTTCACTCAATCTACCATCGGCCAAACGGATGGGACAATATCCCGGAAGGAAGAAAAAGTCCCTGCTGCGAATCATCAATGTGGGGTGATTACCATGCGCGTGAAGCAGCCCTGTACCTTCAAAGGATAATAAATAAGGAAAAATATTATACATTTTTTACAGGATTAATTTAATAGTTATGGCTTCGGTAATTAAAGATCTTTCCCGGCTCTGCCTGCATACCATGACCACACGGCCCTGGGAAATAGAAGAATGTATCAGGAACTATTCCGCGGCAGGCATTCATGGAATCACAATATGGCGAAATGTCCTTGAAAATAAAAACCTGAAGGCCGTTAAAATACTTCTCGATGACGTCGGGATGAATGTTGTCTCACTTTGCAGGGGTGGATTTTTCGCTTCAGTAAGCGAAATGAAAAGACAGTCGGCAATCGATGATAATCTGCATGCCATTGAACAGGCTGCAGCTGTCGGAGCACCTTTAATTGTACTGGTCTGCGGGTCAGATAAGGAGCAGTCTCTGGAAAAATCCCGCGATCAGATCATGGACAGCATAATACGGATACTGCCGTTTGCTGAAAAGGCAGGTATCAGGCTCGCAATTGAGCCGCTTCATCCCATGTACGCGGGTGACCGTTCTGCTGTTAATACCATAAAACAGGCTAACGATATGGCAGCTCAGATTAATTCCGGATGGGTGGGAGTTGCTGTTGATGTGTATCATCTCTGGTGGGATCCTGAACTAAAACAGGAGATCAGCAGGTGTGCAGATAATAATCATCTTTTTGCTTTTCATGTATGCGACTGGAAGGTTCCGACAGTCGATTTTCTTAATGACAGAGGTTTAATGGGAGAAGGATGCATAAATATCCCGGGTATCAGGTCATGGATGGAATCCAGTGGTTTCACAGGGTATAACGAAGTTGAGATCTTCTCCGATATATACTGGGCACAGGATCAAAATAAATACCTTGAAAAAATAATTGACGCTTATCTGACAAAAACATAAAGATATGAGTGATAATCAAGTAATTCACAGGGTAGGAATCATCATGAACGGTGTTACCGGCAGGATGGGAACAAATCAACATCTGATGAGGTCCATAGTTGAGATCATCAAACAGGGCGGCGTTAAGATCAGTCCTGCAGAACTCATTATGCCCGATCCTATCCTGGTGGGACGCGACAAAATTAAACTGCAAAAACTTTCCCTGCAATCGGGTATCGGGAAATGGACCACCGATCTGGATGAAGCGCTGAAAAACCCTGATTATCAGATCTACTTTGATGCACAAACCACTGGCAGAAGGGTTGAGGCGATAAAAAAGGCTGTAATGGCAGGCAAACATATTTATGCTGAAAAGCCTGTCGCTTCATCCACACATGAAGCTCTTGAATTGTACCGGGTTTGTGAAGAAGCCGGGGTAAAACATGGTGTTGTCCAGGACAAACTCTGGCTGCCGGGATTAATAAAGCTCAAAAGGCTCATGGAGAACGGATTCTTTGGGAAGATACTCTCGGTGCGCGGCGAATTCGGTTACTGGGTATTTGAAGGCTTTAATATTCCGGCACAGAGGCCAAGCTGGAATTACAGGAAGGAGGATGAGGGCGGAATAATACTTGACATGCTCTGCCACTGGCGCTATGTACTGGATAATCTTTTTGGGAATGTAAAAGGAGTTTTTTGTATAGGAGCCACACATATTCCTGAAAGAGTTGATGAACAGGGGAAAGTGTACAAATGTACTGCTGATGACGCTGCCTATGCGACATTTGAGCTTAAAGGGGGGATCATTGCTCACTTCAATTCCTCTTGGGTCACACGGGTACGGCGCGACGACCTGCTAACGATCCAGGTGGATGGGACAAAGGGTTCAGCGGTGGCAGGGTTGCGTGAATGCTGGACCCAGCATTACGGAAACACTCCCAGGCCAACTTGGAATCCCGACATACCACAATCAATTGACTTCTATGACGGCTGGCTTAAAGTACCTGAACAGGAAGTATTTGAAAATGCCTTTAAAGCTGAATGGGAGCTCTTCTTAAAACACGTTGTCAAAAACGATCCCTTTCCCTGGAATCTGAAAGAGGGCGCCAAAGGAGTTCAACTTGCAGAAAAAGGAATTGAAAGCTGGACAAAACGGACCTGGATTGAAATTCCTGACCTATGAAAAGAGTAGCTCTGATAACAGGCGGAACACGCGGAATAGGCCTTGGGATTGCAAAGGAACTTGCCCTGGCACAATTTGATCTGGCTATAAATGGTATCCGTGATGAAGGCAGGATCGGAACGGTACTGAACGAATTGACATCAAATGGATCCGATGTTATTTATGTACAGGGAGACATTTCTGTTGCAAAGGACCGCCAGCGACTGGTCGATAAAACCTTAGAACATTTCGGGAAACTGAACGTACTGGTTAATAATGCAGGAATTGCCCCTTCCGAACGAAGAGATATTCTTGAAGCCTCTGAGGTGAGTTTCGATCGTGTAATGAATACAAACCTGAAGGGTCCTTATTTTCTTACACAACTGATAGCAAACCAGCTTATCAGGCAGAAGAAAAATGATAAAGCGGGTTTTTACTGTATAATAAATATATCTTCAGTTTCTGCAACAATAGCTTCGGTAGACCGGGGCGAATACTGCATATCTAAAGCCGGTATTGCCATGGCTACCAGATTATGGGCAGCCAGGCTGGGTGAATCTGATATACCGGTTTATGAAATTCAGCCCGGGGTAATCCAGACAGACATGACGGCCGGCGTGAAAGAAAAATACGACAAGCTTTTCGGACAGGGAATGGCTATTCAGAAACGATGGGGAACACCTGAGGATGTAGGGAAAATTGCCGCGGCAATGGCAACCGGAGTAATACCATATTCTACGGGCCAGGTTGTTATGGTGGATGGCGGGATGTCGATTCTCAGATTATGAGCTTTGTATACATTTTATTATAGAAAGTGCAGGCCGTTTACTACTTTAAGCTTTTCGGTTACTAGGGATGTCACTGCACTTGTCGCTACCGGAAATACTTTTCGCAGGTCTATTTCATTTTCATGTTCAAGAACACCTTTCAGCGTCTTAACAAAAATGTTCTTTATTTCCGTCGCAAGATTAATCTTACATATGCCTCTTTGAATGGCTTCGGTAAGAGTCTTATGCGGAATACCTGAACCACCGTGCAATACCAGTGGAACATGAGCTGCTTTGTTTATTAATTCGAGCCGTTGAAGATCAAGTTCAGGTTCCCGTGCATAAAACCCATGAGCTGTCCCTATTGCTACGGCAAGAGCATCAACGCCGGTTTCTTTAACAAATTGTTCAGCTTCTTCAGGTTCAGTAAGGCCTTTTTTTGATGCCGGTTGCCCTAATTTTGCCACATAGCCCAATTCCGCTTCAACACAGGCGTTGTATTTCTTTGCAAGTTCAACAACTTTCAGGGTAATGGCTATATTTTCATTGAAAGGTTTTTCACTCGCATCGATCATTACCGAGTCAAAGCCAATATCCAGGCATTTCTCTGCCAGTTCAAATGAATCTCCATGATCCAGGTGGATCCAGGCCTCCACTCCGTGAAATCCGATCGCAGCCCGGGCCATCCGGTATGCAACAGGCAGACCCATATATTCGATAGAGCTTCGTGTAAGCTGCAGGATCAGCGGAGAATTGATGTTTGATGCTGCTCTCAGGACGCCCTGCAAGGTCTCGAGATTATAGAAATTTGTTGCCAGTAAAGCTGCCGGCTTGTTCTGCAATTCTTTAAGTTTATCCTGCAATCTCATATTTACATGATAAGGTTACTTTGCCAAAGATAAGTTTTTCTGCTATTACTTTTTTCCCCTTCCAGGTCCGCAGGCTCTGGAATAAATATCCGTAACCGTCTGTATATGACTATGGACAAGATCCAGGGGATCGGGAGTTATGGTCCCGGCGCAAACCTGAAAAAACTGGTCAGGCATAAACTGACTCAGGAGAGAAAGCGGGATCTTCGTTCGTTTAAGGTTCTTTATCAACCTGTTTTTTGCATTTTCAACTTCCGGATCGGACCAGTAGTATCTCGACCGGTCCGAGAAGCTGTATTTTCTTTTGAAGAGTTTTTCATTTTCGTCTCCCTGGTAATAGGGTTCCCAGTAAACGGGTTTCTTAATCATTACCTTCTCAAGTGTCTCAGAAAGCCTCGATAATTCAGTATTAACTCTGCCCAGGATTTCAATTTCCATCTGCTCAAGGGCAAAAAGAGCTTCACGGTATGCAAATGTGAGCCATGGTCCTACTTTAAGAATGCAAAAATGGTCCTCTACCATAGCCTTCAGATTATTTTCCGGCTGATAATCGGTAGAGTGAGCCTCATAAACCAGGTTATTATAGTTCAGTATCTCGCTGCTCAGTCCGGATGCGGTCCTTTTGTAATTTAATACGAAGTCATCTCCGAATTCCACGCCGGGCTGAACAACTATTCCTGATACCCGGTCCCAGGCCTGATGCAACCCGGCCCCAATAAAATGTTTTTTAAAAACGGCGATGGTCTGAGATACATTTTCAGCAGTTGTGGGAGAAACAAATTCTTCTGTCATTTTTGACCCGCCCGGCACCGGAACTTCAGTTCCGATAATATAAATGAGTGCCTGGTCGCTGGTAATATATTTCTTCCGTGTTTCTTCGGCTACCCGGCAAAGTTCAACTGTCCTTGACGCAACTATATCATCTGACATAGGTTGTGATCTGTCTGCCTTATCATCAGCGCAAAACATGCTTGTATCCAGATGTATCTTCTGATAACCGGCTTTTACATAGTCTGCTACCAGAACAGCTGCCCTTGACATAGCTTCATTTGCGGGCAGTGATTGCCACGGGTTAGGACCCAGGTGGTCACCGCCAAGCAATAACTTTTCATGTTGAAAACCTGCCCGGGCACCTATTGAATGCACATATTCTGCAAAAGCAGCAGGATCCATGCCGGTATAACCACCAAACTGATTCACCTGGTTGGAAGTTGATTCTATGAGGATCAGAGAATCATCAGCTTTTGCCTGTTTGAAGCAGGCTTCCAGCACCTCCCGGTTTGCTGAACAAATTGAATAAATGCCCTGTGCTGTTCCTATTCTGTTTCCGGCAACAATATCAAGAAAAATATCGTACGCATTTCTTTTCATCTTCAATCTACAGAAAAAAAGTAACCTGACCCGTACTTTTACCTGATCAATTTACAAGGATCCTATGTTAACATCTTAATTATCAGCAGGATCATCGCTATAGATTGTTACCCCCTGTACTACCCTTGTAATTGAACCGCTATCAGAAGGAGAATCGGGTGACAATCCCAGACTCAGTGATTTAAAAAATCCTATGATCTGTGCAGGAAGAATAAAAATTACGGGTAAAAATTCTTCCGGCAAATCGCTGATGTCATCAGTGAATACTATTGGCAGATCAAAAGTAAATTCCTGCGGATCGTATCCATTACCTATCGCAATGGACCTGTGTCCCTTTGATGTTGAATTTACAGATCTGATCAGGTCGAGCTCATACTTCCCGGCATGACAATTATTTGACAAAAGATAGGTTATAATTGTCGCCTCATTGGCAACGGCTCTCGGCCCGTGTCTGAATCCAAGGAAGGAATCGTATGTACATATTATATTGCCATCCGATAGTTCCTGCACTTTAAGATGCGATTCATGGGCAGCTCCAAAAAGTGGTCCTGATCCCAGGAATACCATCCTTTGAAAGACTGTTTCAGCCAGTTTTCTCAGGTCACCGGTACAATCCTTTAAAATGTGATTTCCGTAATCCTTAACCCTGTTAACCAGAGGTAACAATTTTTCGATTTCATTGATATCAAGAATCAGGAGGCCTGCAAGTAACATCGATGTAAAGGAACTTGTCATGGCAAGCGACACGTCATTCGTTTCTTCAGGTAACAGGAAGACATAGGAATTGTCAGGATCCATTCTTGTCGCAAGTTTTCCTTCTTTATTGCAGGTGATATTTAATTTATACAGATCATCACAATACTTATTTGCCAGGTCCACAGAGGCTAGACTTTCCGGGCTGTCACCTGACCGGGCAAAAGAAATCAACAAGGTCGGCCGGGAACGAATGAAATAATTTTCGGGATGGGTAATGAGGTCTGTGGTAGCAATGGCTCTTGTATATACTCCAAGCTTTTTCTGATAAGGGCCCTCAAGAGCTTCTCCTATAAATGCTGAGGTTCCGGCTCCGGTAAGAATAACGTATGGACAATTCTTTGAGAGTATTTTGTTGAGAAATTTTTGAATTTTTTCCTTTTCTTTAAATAGCTTATAATATGTCTTCACCCATAGTTCAGGCTGTTGGCTTATCTCCTTTGCAGTATAATATCCTCCGGAGGATTTAAGCTGGCTCTCATCACAATTTAAATATTCCATAGGTTGATTATTTTATTTCAATACAAATATAATCGATTTCATTATCTTTTCAATATATAATTATTAAGTTTCAGAAGGTTACTGATTTTATTTTTTGCTTCAAAATCGTCATCAACCTTTCAAATTGCCGGAAAATTAATCAGCCAGCAAATAGACTGAGATCAAAGCAAGAACTATTCCTGTGACAATTACAGGATTGGGTATAACCGCGTAAATTATAAGAGATAAAATAACAGTTATTATGGGCGCTACAGCATTCGTAAGCGGCGCTACTATAATGACTTTCCCGTATCGAATGGCATATACCAGGGTGAGAGCGCCAATGGAATTCAGTATTGAAACAAGAGCAGCCAGGTAAGGTCCCCTGAATCCCCAGTTGATCTTTTGAGTCATGTCGGTCATAAAATAGGCAGCCGGGATCAGCATCAGCGCAGTGATCATCATATAAAAGAATATGCTTTCGGCTTTCATATGGTTGTTTGCTATCTTCATATAAAAAGCCTGCGTGCCCCAGGCAAAAAAGACCAGGATCGCAAAAATGAACCAGAGATATCCGCTTATTGCATTGTTATCAGGTTTCTGGAAAGACATCATGACAATTGCCATCAGGGCAAGAATTATCCCTATCCAGTGCTTTTTTGAGGTCGTTTCTTTCAGAAAAATCACCGATAACAGAACGGTTATTACCGGAGACAGGGAAATAATGGGGAACACAAGGTACGCAGGTCCGTTCAGTAATGCCTGAAATAATACTATCTGTCCTCCGGCACCGGTAAGTCCGATGACCATGCCAAACAATACCGATTTAAGATCAATATCCAGCTTCCACTTTATCAGGGCCAGCCCGACAAGAGAACAGGGTATCATTGTGAGGGCCCATACAATATATACAAGCGTAGGCGGGAAACCAGCCTTACCGGGGAGTTCAATCAAAGCTCCCCATACACCCCAGAACAGAGTAGTTACAAGGGTATATAATAACCACGGACGTTTATTCATAATATATAATGGGAAATATTAAAATTTTAATAGATTCAATATCCTGTTTTTTCATCATGCAATTACTACCTCAACCCCGCTTTTTTCCAGCCTGTTTTTATCTTCTTCCCTGATCCCGGAATCGGTTATTACAACATGTACACTGTTTATGGGACTTATGAAGGCAAAGCGTCTTCTTAAAAATTTCCTGGAATCCGTAACAACAATCACCTTCTTTGCAACACTCATCATTATCAGGTTTAGGTGCGCCTCCTCCGAATTAGGTGTTGATAATCCATGCGTTGTATCAAAACCATCTACGCCCAGGAATAATTTATCGCAGTAAAACTTACTGATATTTTCATCGGCCAGTACCCCTACAAGCGATAATGATCTCTTACGGAGGATTCCACCTGGCATATAAATATTAAAACCCTCATACTCAGATAGTATAATAGCAATATTAAGAGCATTCGTTATAATTGTGAGATTCTTGAATTGCTCGAGGTTTTTGGCAATTTCAGTAGTAGTCGTCCCCGAATCAAGTACAATTGTATCTCCATCCTCTATGAACTTCAGAGCAGCTTTGGCGATCCGCTGTTTCTCTTTCTGGTATTCCTTCTGCTTATCCGATATGGAGGGGTCAATTCCCATACGATAATATTTGACTTTAATAGCTCCTCCCCTTGCACGTATTAACATATTCTGTTTTTCGAGATGGGTTAGGTCATTTCTGATGGTAACTTCGCTTATGCTGAACATTTTGCTCAGTTCGCTTACGGTTACCTGACCTTTGGTTTCAAGTTCTTCCAGAATTTTTGCCCTTCTTGAAACAGTTGACCTGTTAGATGACCTTTCCATGAGTTTATTATAAATTAAACTTATGTTATTGAAAATCGAAACTTTAATCTGTCAAGATATAAAAAAATAATACATTGACGCAAGCATTAGGGAAACCTGCAGATCATATTGAAATGCCGAAATTATCCAGTGCTGCCTTTCTGAATGTGTCAAAATTTTTAAAAGCTTTCGTACCGCCCGATGCTGTAGTCGAAACCGCTCCCGCAAGATTACCGAATCTCTGGCACCTTGTAATGTCTTCACCCTGAATATATTTAAAAATAAAACCGGCATTAAAGCTGTCACCGGCCCCGACAGTATCAACTACATTTCTGTTTAAGAAGGGAGGATGTTCAATGATCCTGTCATTTTGAACTAAAATTGATCCTTTATTCCCTCTCTTTATTACAAGGATATCGGTATATTTCTTAACGAATTCTATAGCTGCTTTCAGATCTTTTTTGCCTGTCAGGGATAAAAGCTCCATTTCATTGGGCAGAAATACATTTACGTACGGAAGAATATTCACTATATCCAGATCCCAGGTTTCCCTGGGATCCCACTGCATATCGAAAGAGGTCGTCAGACCAAGTTCCCGTGCCTTTCTGAAAAGCTGTCCGAGTCCCTTCCACATTCCGGGTTGCAGGAAATAGGAAGAAAAATGCAGATGCCTGGCCTTATTAAGATCTTCTGTCTTAATATCATCCGGCGTAAGCAGATCCATTGCACCCGGATAGGTCGTATTGGCCCTGTCCTCGTCAACATATAATACTATGGTAGCGCCGGTCCCTGCGGTTTTATCAGCTATTACCATTGATACATCAACATGATTTTCCGTAAGGCTCTCCACGACTACTTCCCCGAATTTATCCCTGCCGATCTTTCCAAGAAAGGCAACACGTGCTCCCAGACTGGAGATGTTGCTGGCAAAAATTGCTGAGGAACTTCCCAGTGTCAGGGTCATCCCATGTGCCAGCACTTCTTTACCAATTTCCGGAAACTTTTCTATATCGTTCAGGATAAGATCTACATTAAGTTCACCCACCACCAGAACATCAAAAGTCTTTTTCATATTTTTCTGCTTAATATTTCGCATTTAAATTTTTTGTACGGGGCAGCAATGAAACGGTTATTATACCGATCACTCCAAGGACCATTAAAGCAGCAAATCCATTGGTATAGCTGCCTCCCCTGTCGCGCAGCCAACCCACCAGCATTGGACAAAATGCTTCCGATAAACCATCGAAGGTCAGGATCAGTCCCATGATACGGCCCATAACCCTGACACCGAATAATTCGGCTGCCATGAGTGGGATGATCATATAATCTCCCCCCAGTCCTATCCCGAATATAAAGGCAAAGAGATATATAATACCGGGTGTTGAGGCCAGATAAAGGAGAGGTATTGATCCGGCAACAAGGATATATATAAGGATCATCACATATTTTTTCGGCATCCTGTCGGCCAGCCACCCCATGAGAAGACGGCCGATTATGCTTGCTCCCAGTATCAGGGATATAATATTTGCCGAGTGCTCCTGTGAAAATTTCAAATCGATGCTGAAAAAAAGCTTAAGATTCTGGCTTGTACCGCTCACTGCCCCTATTGAGCATATGCTGCCGATAAGCAGAAGGTAGAATGGCAATCCTTTTAGTATATTGCTTAATGAGATTTTTGGAGCCCTGGTTTTTGCTGCCTGTGTTGCGCTTTCGGGATTATCCTTTACAAACCACACCATTGGCAGGGCGATCACGATCATTATTATACCTAGCAGCATCATGGCATCGTGCCAGCCGAAAGCCATGTTTAGCCTTTTAGCGATTTGCGGTACCAGCATGCCGCCTATGCCGATCCCCAGATAGGCAATCCCCATAGCTTTGCCCCGTGTATCGCTGAACCATCTGGATATCAGTACCTGGTTTGGTAAAGGACCGCCGCACATATAGCCCATCGCGTTGAAGAGATAAAAAAAGTAATATTGCCACAGGGAGGTCACTCTGCTTAATCCGATCAACGCAATACCACCCATCATCACTCCGGCAAGCATCACCCGCCGGGGTCCAAACCGGTCAATTATCCATCCGGCAAAAAAAGCGAAGAGTCCGATTATGATCTTACCAAATGCATTCCCGGAAGTCACTGTTGCACGCGACCACCCAAAGTCCCTTACCCAGAAATCATAAAAGAACGGGAGACCGTAGAAGGAAATCCCCACCAGTGAGAACAAGCTCAGAAAGCCAGTCGCTGTGACTTTAATCTGTCCGATTGTCGGCTTTTTGATTTCCATCCTGAAATAATTACAATAATTATTCAAATTATAACTGCATTACCCTTTGTACAGATTCTTATAAAACCGCAAATTATAAAGTGATGACCGGTAAATATAAGATATTATACCTATTCGTAATATAATTTACTTTCGTTTCGTTTCCAGAACAAATGTAAAATTAATTATAACTTATTATACAATGGAAGTGATTTTATTTATTGCATAAAAACAGGACATGAAATATAAAAAAGCAGGAGCTGAGCGCCGGTGAGGACGGGAGATCGAATTTCAGCTGGTTGCGTTTTTACGGTACCTTCTTTTCTTCCTTATACTGGAAAAAGTAGTACGGGGCATCGTACCAGACCAATACATGAATATTATCACTATCCCTTGGAAAGATAAGGGAGTAGCTAATATCTTTATTTACCGGTTTAACATTAACAGATGTCAAAGCTGCATTTCTTTGTTCATTCTCCTTACGCGGGAATGTCTGGATCAATCGTTCAGGAAAACCTGCAACACTCTCGTGGATCGCTACTTTTACTAGTATTTCCTTCACACGGAGTTGTTTATCAGGTCGACATACAGCAGGGTCTTAACCTGCCAGGCCTCATAAAGTCCTTTAGTTGAGGCGCCTGCTGCACCTTTGCCAGCGACTGTGTATCCATTTTCTTTTAGCTTCCCTCTTAAAAAATCCTTATTGTCCAATCCTTTTATAAAATCTGAACTGGTCAATGTCACAAAATCATTTTGACAATAAGTAATTCCGGTATATAATACCAGAATTACGGTCATTATTAACCTGAATATGATTCTCATAACTTCAAATTTTAACCAAAGTTATTAAATCCTTCAGCAAAACCAATGCAATTTTGACCAGCGGAGTATTTTAGGTTTCGAATATGACTTGACAATTTTTTTGCATACTGAGGATTATGACAGGTTTGAATAGATTAAGTGGCTCTGAAAGAGCCATATATGAATAACCCCCGGTGAAACCGGGGGTGTGTTGACTCTGAGATACTATCAGCTCTGAAGGAGCTGAATATAAATGTCAATAAATCAAAGTTATATTAAGCCACTTTCAGGGCTTAAAGATTGTAGGGGGGCTTTTCCCCCCGGCTGCGCCGGGGGTTATTCACATTAAGCCACTTCGTGGCTTGAAAACGTAATAAAGAACTCTGTCATTAGTAGCGCCAGCGAGGGATCTCCTTCTTAAAAGGGCAGAATGCTACGAAGAGTTAATAGGCCGTAGGCCTCAAATATATTAACGTTGGGCAACGCCCTTAAAACCCCAAAATATTAATTGGTTTAAATTGATTAAGTGGCTCTGAAAGAGCCATATATGAATAACACCCGGTGAAACCGGGGGTGAATTGACTCTAAGTTACCATCAGCTCTGAAGGAGCTGAATATAAATGTCAATAAATCAAAGTTATATTAAGCCACTTTCAGGGCTTAAAGATTGTAGGGGGGCTTTTCCCCCCGGCTGCGCCGGGGGTTATTCACATTAAGCCACTTCGTGGCTTGAAAACGTAATAAAGAACTCTGTCATTAGTAGCGCCAGCGAGGGATCTCCTTCTTAAAAGGGCAGAATGCTACGAAGAGTTAATAGGCCGTAGGCCTCAAATATATTAACGTTGGGCAACGCCCTTAAAACCCCAAAATATTAATTGGTTTAAATTGATTAAGTGGCTCTGAAAGAGCCATATATGAATAACCCCCGGTGAAACCGGGGGTGAATTGACTCTAAGTTACCATCAGCTCTGAAGGAGCTGAATATAAATGTCAATAAATCAAAGTTATATTAAGCCACTTTCAGGGCTTAAAGATTGTAGGGGGGGCTTTTCCCCCCGGCTGCGCCGGGGGTTATTCACATTAAGCCACTTCGTGGCTTGAAAACGTAATAAAGAACTCTGTCATTAGTAGCGCCAGCGAGGGATCTCCTACTTAAAAGGGCTGAATTCTAAGGCCGTGGGCCTCAAAAATATTAATGTTGGGCAACAGCCTATTCTTTTAGTTCCTGTATCAATGCAGCTATAAGGCCTGTCCAGCCGGTTTGATGCGATGCTCCCAGACCCATACCCGATTTCTCCGTGAAAATACTCATGAAAAAGAATCAGATCCTTGTTTTCAGCACGTTTATAGAAATCACCGTGACGGCCATAAACAGGTCTGAAAAAGTTCTGATCAGCTAATAAATATGCTTAAGAGCCTCTTCTTAAGCTGTATTGCAACTTCCCTCAGGTTCATAAAATTTCCTGACCGGCTGGGAAATTCTACTTTAAATTCATTTCCAAGATACTGATAGTACGCATTTAACGAATGTATAATAAGATAATTCATCGGAAACCAGATAGGGCCCGCGCCAGTTTGAATTGCTTCCAAATATTTTGGTTGTTGATTCACCGGGATCATACTGCAGAGAAAATAATTGTCCATCAATCTCAATCTGGTAACTGGTCGTATGCTTTTTTGAAACAGACCTGATCCCATATGGTGAAAGGAATTCTTCTTCATCCAGAATTGCGTCCAGGAGCTTGTGAAGTTTTTCAAGATAAATAAGGGAGATGAGTTTATCACTCACCTTCTTTTTCTTCTTTCTGAATCACTGCCATATATAGTCCCCGTTCTTTGCAAAAGTTTCTGAACCAGTTAATTCCATGATTGAATTGTTCAAGCTTCTTCAATGTTTGTCCAGGAAGGAACAAGGTTGCAAAAATTGAAGTGAGTCCGACAATGGACCGTACTTTTAGAGGTATCCTGGTGCCATCAGGATATTTGAGAACATCATAGAAAAAGTTTTGTTCTTCATCCCAAAGTCCGTTTGTATTTAACGATTCGGCAATCAGGGTATATTGTTCAAAGTATTTCAGGGCAACATCCTGAAAGGTATCATCGTACTGTGCAATTTCAACAGCCATTTCAAGCATATATGTTGCAAACATTCCCATCCAGGCAGTACCGTCAGCCTGTTCCAGGATACAACCTTTCTGAAGGATCGAATTCCGGTCAAGAACTCCTATATTATCAAGACCAAGAAATCCGCCTTCAAAAACATAATTTTCTTCCGCATCTTTCTGGTTTGCCCACCAGGTAAAGTTTATAGTTAATTTCTGAAAGATCCGCTTAAGAAAATCAATATCACCTTTTCCTGTCTTCTTCTTATCAATTTCATATACTCTCATGGCCGCCCATGCCTGGACAGGAGGATTAACATCACTGAAATTCCATTCGTAAGCAGGTATCTGGCCATTGGGACGCGTGATACCATTCCCTGTTTATCAGGATCTGCTGCTGCTTGGCAAATTCCGGATCAATATAGGCAAAGACAATCATGTGAAATGCCAGGTCCCATGAGGCATACCAGGGAAATTCCCATTTGTCAGGCACTGAAATAATATCGCGGTTATTCAGGTGTTTCCAGTTGCTGTTCCTTCCTGTCAGTCGCTCATCCGGCGGAGCAGGCTGACCTTTATCGCCGCTCAGCCATTGCCTGACATCATAGTAATAGAATTGTTTGTTCCAGAGCATTCCGGCATAAGCCTGCCGTGGCAATGAGCGCTTCCTGAGGCGTCAGATTATCAGGTAAGATATTTTTGTAGAAATCATCTGCTTCCTTTTTTGAATTAGACGAACGCATTTTCATACTCCTGGCCCAGAGGATCCTTCAGGTCATTCTTTCTGGAAATACGAAACCTGAAACCGGAGGGTACTGCCGGGAGCTACATCTGCTTTATATAACGGAGCGAAAATTTTGTGCCCTTGCTTTTATCTTTGAATATTGTAAAATCATTATTTATAACAGCATTATGAAACGCATCTTTAACAAAAGGCGTTTCATTGTGCAAATTGAAGATCTTTTCCTTATTGGTCTCATTTTCAGTAAATAATAATTGTTCCGGCTTATCGAAATAAAGAATAATACTGACCAATAAATGGATGGGTAGCGCAAACAGAGGTACGGCCTTCGGAATTTTGTTGAAGACTGATTTCCGGTTTTCCCTTTATCAGATCGGGCGACCATTGTTTGCGATACCAGAGAGTAGGCAGGACAGTTATCGGAGCTGAATTCTTACTCCTGTTTTTAACTTCAATAAGTATGCAAATGTCCTCCTGATCAATTTTTGCATAGGTAATTGTGATGTCAAAATAATTTTCACCGTCAAATATTCCTGTATCAAGCAACTCAAATTCTTCTTCAAAAACAGATCGTCTCTTGTTCTCATTTTTCAGCTGTTCATATGGAAAAGCTTCCTGCGGATATTTGTACAAATACTGCATATAGGAATGTGTGGGAGTATTATCGAGATAATAATACAGCTCCTTTACATCCTCGCCATGATTGCCTTCAGAGTTAGTGAGCCCGAATAGCCTTTCCTTGAGTATCGGGTCTTTACCGTTCCAGAATGCCGGTGCAAAGCAAAGCTGACACTGGGCATCGGAAATTCCGGCTATTCCGTCTTCTCCCCACCGGTAAGCTCTTGGATCGTGCCTGATCGTGAGATAAATATTCCCATGCATTTCCATCTTTACTATAATCTTCCCGTACCGTTCCCCATTGACGTTCACTCACATAAGGACCCCAGCCTGCTGTCGGGAGCTTCATTTCCTTTTGCTGTGCAAGCCGTTGTTCTTCAATGGTTTTAATTATTATTCATTCAAAGGAATATTATTGAATTTTAAGGTTCATCTATATTTCAGCCATTTGTTGAAAAGCCCGGATATAAGGTCATTCCCCCATCGATAAACAGTGTTGCTCCATGTACATAATCGCTGTCATCCGAAGCCAGCCATACGGCAGCTTTTGCAACATCTACCGGTTCTCCGACCCGGTTATAAGGAATCAGTTCCAGCAGCTTTGCTTCAGCTTCAGGGGTGCTCCATGCCGGACGGTTGATAGGTGTCTTAATGGCGCCCGGAGCCAGGCTGTTAACCCTTATCTTATGCTTCCCTACCTCCTGGGCCATGGATTCCATAAGCAGCTTGATGCCTCCCTTGGATGCTGCATAATTGACATGTCCGCCCCACGGGATCGTTTCGTGTACCGAGCTCATGCAGATGATCTTTCCCAAGGGCACACGATCGCTCCGGCACCATACCCCTGCGCAGGAATTCAATGACAGCTTCGCGTGCACACAGGAACTGCCCTGTGAGATTCACATCCAGTACAAGCTGCCAGTCATGCAGGCTCATCTGTGTAAAAGGTGAATCTTTCTGAATGCCGGCATTGTTCACCAGAATATCAATAGTCCCGAATGTTGAGATCGCCTGACGGAACATTGATTTTACCTCATCCTCTTTGCTGACATCGGCTTTAAAACCGATTGCTGAGCCGCCGAATGATTTGATCTCTTCAAGCATTGCATTTGTCGCCGGTTCATCAGTGACATAATTGATAACCACGTTTGCTCTTTCACGGGCCATTTCCATGGCAATTTCATACCCGATACCGGAATTTGCGCCGGTTATGACAGCGCATTGACCGGTAAGCTTTCCTGTAGAATTTTTCATTGAATTAATTATTCCGGAATTGATTCCCGCCAAACCCCGGGATCTCAACTATTTGATTTAATCTTTTGCGGATATACACCCACTCTCCCCGATTCGCGCTCATGCTTAATTCCCTTATCCTCTCCAAAGGGGTGTCCTCCGAATCCGTGACGCATCATAGCTATAGCCTGTGCCCAGATCTGGGTTTTTTCCCTTGAGACAAACAGCTGCATTACCGATTGTGAAATTACCGGGATAGGCACTTCCATATGAAGCGCATCATTTACCAGCCAGTTGACTTCGCCTGTATCCTCTATGTATGAAGGGACCTGTGAGAACCCATGTTTCTCATCATACATCTTGCCCATAAGCTCGATGAGCCAGGAGCGGATCACCGAACCATTGTTCCAGCAGTGCAGGATCTCCGGAAAATTGAGATTTTCCCTGTAATGGCTCAGCAGGTCCATGCCTTCTCCAATTGCCTGCAGCATGCCAAACTCAATACCGTTATGCACCAGCTTTACAAAGTGACCTGAACCGGCAGGACCCGTATGAATATATCCGCCTGGAACTGCAAGGTCCTCTAATATCGGTGCCACATGACTGATGGCAGCATCCTCCCCTCCTGCCATGAAACAGGCACCGTATCTTGCGCCATCTACTCCGCCGCTTGTACCGCAATCGATAAGGTACAATCCCGACTCCTTTAAATGTTCCGCTCTCCTTATCGAATCGCCCCAGTAAGAATTGCCGCCATCGACAATGATGTCACCTTTACTGAGCAGGGTTTTGAGTTTTTCCAGAAGTTCATCTACCGCATTTCCTGCAGGGATATATATGAATATGATCCTGGGAGAAGGGAGTTGTTTTACTAATTCTTCCAGGCTGCCGGCCAGCTGAATATTACTTTTTGACACTGTTTTGTTGGGAGAAGGGTCATAGCCGGATATTGTGTAATTTTTATCAATTGCCTGCAATCCGAGATCACCACCCATTTTCCCGAGCCCGATTATTCCAAATGTTCCTTTAGTCATATGATAAAGTTTTATAACAGAGCATTTTAGAGATTATTAAAAAGTATGGCATTTCTGCCGGATAGTATATACATATTTCTTAGAACCGCTGCCAAAGCTTACAAATTAACTTGCGGACTCATATAACATTATAATGATTTCGATTGTTCACAATACTTTATGGGAATAAACCATAAAAACTAAATCCAACTGAATCGCCAGCTACCACACATCGTTAATTCAGATCAGTATTTTAATGTCATTCTGCCGCGAAACATATAATTTTTTACACACCAGGTATTATGATAATTTTCAAAAGATTAATGAATGGCTTTTTGCAGGTCATGCCATGGCATGGCCCTACAAATCCGATTTTTTTGATTGTAGGGTCACGCGATGGCGTGGCCAATTGAGAAGGATAAATAAGGTTTAACAAATTATGATTTACCGGTTTCCATACAAATTATTTGCAAGGGATTATGACAGGTTTAAATTGATCAAGTGGCTCTGAAAGAGCCATATATGAATAACCCCCGGTGAAACCGGGGGTGTGTTGACTCTAAGATACCATCAGCTCTGAAGGAGCTGAATATAAATGTCAATTATTCAATGTCATATTAAGCCACTTTCAGGGCTTAAAATCCGTAGGGTAGCTTTAACCCCCGGCTGCGCCGGGGGTTATTCACATTAAGCCACTTCGTGGCTCTAAAAAGGGACGAATCGCCTCTTCTACCCCATTCTAACCCATTCACCTTGTTATCCCGAGCGCCAGGGATCTTCTACTTAAAAGGGCGGAATCCTAATAAAGAATTACCAAATAAATGCGTGAAAACGAATTATTAATATATTTGTTAATCAGGAATAGAAACAAAGGCTTCCTTTAACCTCAAAGAGTTTTGAAAAAGTCCTTTGTGACCTTTGTGATCCCGAGTACTCGGGATTGAGTGCCTTTGTGGTAAAATCTAAAACATTAAACCACAAAGGATCACAAAGTGCAACACTAAGGAACACAAAGTAAAAACCGAGCAAATATCAACTTTTTCAACATCCTCAGTGGTGTCAAAATGTAATCTTTGCGATCTTTGTTTTAAAACTTTGCGTGCTTTGCGGTTAATGGATTTTATAGCTTTTAAGTCCGTATTATTGATAGTAGGTTATTTGCTTTTATTGGTTTAACCCGAAAATCAGGGATGAGCAAGATTCTGAATGCTATTCGTCACTTTTTCGCAGAGATGTCCAGGTCTTCATCCCCGAATGAAGATTATATAAATAAACTGTTTTTATGGTTCCTGATACTTGCCGCAGTGATAATGATAATTGTTATTGCCGGTGTACTGATAGGTGTGATCCGTTACAGGAGAAGACAACATCAGGGTGAACCGGAACAGATAACAGGAATAAAATGGCTGGAGATCACCTGGACCATAGTACCCTTCTGTATCCTCATGTTCTTTTTTTATTTCACCGTGAAGTTTATGAAGGATATCGGACCTCCCGTCACGACAAGTCAAAAACCCGATATAATCATAACCGCCCACCAGTGGTGGTGGGAGCTTCAATATCCTGAATATAATTTTACCACTGCAAATGAATTGCATATTCCTGTTAATAAAAACCTTCTGATGAAAGTGGGATCTGCAGACGTTATTCACGACTGGTGGGTACCTGAGCTGGGACGGAAAATAGATGCTATCCCGGGCAGAGATAATTACATCTGGCTGGAAGCCGCCAAACCTGGAGAATATCGCGGAGCCTGCAGCGAATATTGCGGCACCCAGCATGCCGGAATGCGCATTCTTGTGTTCGCTGAACAACCCGATGAATATGATAAATGGATAAAAGAACAGCAAAAGATACCGCCACAGCCTGAAGACAGCACCGCCCAAGAAGGCTTAAAGATATTCAGTGAAAAAGCCTGTGCCAGCTGTCATGCTATCACCGGGACAAATGCTGTATCGCATATAGGACCGGATCTGACACATCTCTCAGGACGAAAGACGCTGATCAGTAATGATCTGCCCAATACCCCGGAGAACCTGTACAGGTGGCTGCAGAATCCTCAAAAACTGAAAGAGGGCGCCCACATGCCAAATTTCATACTTACGTCTGATGAACTTAAAGCGCTTGTAAAATATCTGGAGGAATTGAAATGAAGTTCAGGATCCATATACCCGAATCGACAAAGCCCATACCCGACATAAGGACCGGTGAGGGATTACTGCAGTGGCTCTCTACGGTCGATCACAAGCTTATTGGTATCATGTACCTGTGCACAGCCATGCTTTTTTTCGTTCTGGGTTTTGGCGAAGCAATACTGATGCGGATCCAGCTCATGCGTCCTGAAAACAATTTTCTCTCACCCGAAGCTTATAATCAGATCTTTACCACCCATGGCACCAACATGATCTTCCTGGTGCTTACCCCAATGCTGTTAGGGTTTGCCAACTATTGCCTGCCTCTGATGATAGGTGCGAACGATATGGCATATCCTCGCCTTAACGCTTTCAGCTTCTGGATATTTTTACTGGGCGGTCTGCTGCTCTACTCCAGCTTTTTTGCCGGTGGGATGCCCAATGTCGGCTGGTTCAGCTATGCTCCTCTCAGTGAAAGATTCTTCAGTTCATCACCCGGAGTCGACTACTGGGTCTTCAGCCTTCTTCTGATGGGAATAGGTACTGTGGGCACTGCATTGAACATTGTTGTTACCACGCTGACAATGCGGGCAAAGGGTATATTGATGAACCAGCTCCCGCTCTTTGTCTGGATGGTATTTGTAAACTCATTTTTAATACTGGCCGCATTTCCGGTTCTGAACGCGGCACTGTTTATGATACTGATCGACAGGCAGTTCGATGCACATTTCTTTGTAAGCGCAACGGGTGGATCGCCGGTGATGTGGCAGCATCTCTTCTGGGGCTTCGGACATCCGGAGGTCTATATCCTTGCTTTGCCTGCTTTTGGAATGGTGTCGGAGGTAATTCCGGTCTTCTCACGGAAACCGATATTCGGATATGAATTTATAGCGGCTTCATCAGTGGCGATTATGTTACTGTCATTCGGAGTGTGGGCACATCATATGTTTGCTGTCGGACTCGGAACTACGTTCAATGCATTTTTTGCTGCCTCCAGTATGCTGATCGCAGTCCCGACAGGTGTGAAAATCTTTAACTGGACCGCTACAATGTGGGGTGGTTCCGTTCAGCTGAAAACGGCCATGCTGTTTGCTCTTGCATTGATTGTGAATTTTACCATAGGCGGACTGAGCGGTGTCGGATTTTCACTGGTACCGGTTGACTGGAGGCTCACTGACACCTATTTTGTTGTAGCGCATATTCATTATGTTCTCATAGGAGGATCGCTGACGGGAGGATTTGCAGCAGCATATTACTGGTTCCCGAAGATAACTGGCAGAATGTTATCTGAGAAGATCGGGAAATGGCATTTCTGGCTATTCTTTATCGGGTTCAACTGCACATTTTTCGTGTTTCATTTTCTGGGACTTCTGGGAATGCCGCGCAGGGTTTATACTTATCCCGACCTCCCCTATCTGCATACCCTTAATCTCTTTTCTACTCTGAGCGCTTTTGTATTCGGTATTTCATTTGTATTGTTTTTCTGGAATGTCTTTTACAGCCTCAGGCATGGAAAGATAGCGGGAAATAATCCCTGGAACGCCTGGACCCTTGAATGGCTGGCCACCTCTCCCCCGCAGAAAAAGAATTTTGATAAGGTTCCGCTGGTAAGGAGCCGCAGGCCATTATGGGACCTTCTGCACCCGGAGGATCCGGACTGGAAAAGGGAAAGCAAAACAAAATCAAAGATCAAAAAAGCTGATAATGAATAAGAACAGAATATTGATGTATTTTTTTGTAGGATCAGAAGCCTTCTTTTTTCTGGCATTGATCATTTCTTATATCTATTTCAGCCATACCGGAGGAGTTCTTTCTGATTCAGCACATTATCTCGATATCAAAAGAACAGGCATTTTTACAATTGCCCTTCTCTCAAGCAGCATTACAATATTCCTTGCAGATCTGAGCCTTGCCAGGAGAAACCGGAAGGCCCTTGGGATGTGGCTGGCGTTTACAGTATTGCTCGGACTGATCTTTCTTATCGGACAGGGAACTGAATATTTAAAGCTTTATAAGCTGAACTTTACAATCAGCAGGAACGTATTCGGTTCGGCTTTTTTTACACTGACCGGATTTCACGGATTGCATGTACTCATAGGAATAATGGTGTTATCGGTTGTTTTATTCATGCATCTTAACGGGAAGTTTAAAACAATTGAAGGCTCAGCTCTTAAGTCTGCAGCCATCTACTGGCACTTTGTGGATGCTGTATGGATCGTGGTTTTTAGTGTTGTTTACCTTGGCGCGCTAATATGAATACGACAACATTTTTAGCTGATTACTGGCGTCTGAATGCCCTGGCAATAATGATCATGGTCTTATTGATCCTGGCTCACTGGGTTACAAACGGGTACAGGCTGACGCATAAAAGCTTCCAGTTTTTTTCCGGAATAGTTTTATTTGCCCTGGTGACCGTTTCACCTGTGGATTTCCTTGCCCGGAACGCTCTCTTCAGCGCTCATATGGTGCAGCATATTGTTCTGCTGCTTATAGTACCTCCTCTGCTTCTTACAGGAACAGATAAGGATTTTCTTGATAAGATCTCCGGGAAAGAATTTTTCAGGAAGGCAGGCAATATACTCTTTTATCCCCTGGTTGCATGGATCCTGGGAGTCGGATCAATGTGGATAATGCATGTTCCGTCAATCATGATGGGAATGGATGGTTCAAAGTTCCTTACAGATCTGCAGCAGATTATTCTGCCTGTCCTGGGATGGATCTTTATCTGGCCCGTTTATGCGCCTGTAAACCGGTGGAGACTGGAGCCTCTTCAGAGCTCGGTCTATCTGTTCCTCGCCTGTGTGGGATGCACGGTGCTGGGGATATTGATAACCTTCTCCCCGAAAACATGTTCGCATCCCCGATGGGATCAATGGATATGAATGTTCTGACGATGGTCCGGTCAGACTGGGGCATTACTCCGGGCATCGATCAGATGATGGGCGGATTGATAATGTGGGTGCCGGCTTGTATCATTTACCTGACGAATATTATGATAATACTGTTCCGGTGGTTTACGGGAGAAGCGGCGCAACGGCGCAACGGGTAAAATGTATTATGTATTACATGCGATAGGCGATGTGCTATGTGAGACCCCCCATCAAACGTAAAACAAAAAACTATGGATGAACCTGTTACAAATTTAAACGAAACTGAGTACCCGTTACAGGATACGGAACCGACGACAATTCCGGATTCCACTTACTGGCCCTTCGCCCTGGCATTCGGAATTGCTTTCCTGTTCTGGGGCTTTCTGACATCACTCATCGTTTCAGGTGTCGGACTGGTGTGTATGATCATCGCTTTAGCCGGATGGATCAGTGAGATGAATCACGAAAAAGAGGAACTGAAATGAATAACGACCGCCGCTCATTTGTTTTAAAATTGCTGGGCATCACCAGTGGAATTACCGCACTATTGATTTCCATTCCTGTGATCGGCGTTTTCCTTGGTCCCCTTGCAAAGAAAAAACCCGAGACATGGAGGGCAGTCGGCAATAAAGAGGATTTTAAAACAGGTGATACGGTACTCGTTGATTTTCCCAATTCCTCCTCCCTGCCCTGGACGGGGACCGTATCCAAAACAGCATCCTGGCTGAGAAGAGTATCGGAAGATCAGTTCATAGCATTCTCGGTCAATTGTACCCATCTGGGCTGCCCGGTACACTGGCTGCCTGATGCTGAGATATTTCTCTGTCCGTGCCATGGCGGTGTGTTTAACAAGGACGGCTCCTATGCCGCCGGTCCGCCTCCAAAGAATCTCTCTCAGTATCCGGTGAGAATAAGAGACAATAAAGTAGAAATACTTGCCAGTCCGGTGCCAATAACCACCTTTTAATATCTGAAGCTGTGAATGTATTTAAGCAAATATGGAAATGGACCGATGACAGAACCGGCTTAACGGAAGCCTCAAAGCCATTGCTTGACCATCCTGTTCCTCCAGATGCACGCTGGCTGTACGTTTTTGGCAGCGCGACACTCTTCTGTTTTATACTGCAGGTTGTGACCGGTCTGGCCCTGGCATTCCTTTACCAGCCATCAACCGGTCCGGCATATGAATCTCTGAAATATATCACCTACGAGGCTCACTTCGGGCATTTCCTCCGCGGACTTCATTACTTCGGCGCTTCTGCAATGATCCTTCTGGTAGGCATTCATATGATAAGGGTATACCTGATGGCAGCTTTTAAATATCCCCGTGAGATGAGCTGGATAACCGGATCAGTATTATTACTGCTCACAGTAACAATGGGATTCGTAGGGCAGCTACTCCGCTGGGATAGCACAGGAGTATGGTCGGCAATTGTCGGAGCGGAACAGGCGGGCCGGATACCATTTATTGGCAGAGCAGTTGCAAAATTATTACTTGGAGGTGATACTATTACCGGATTGACTGTGAGCCGGTTCTTCTCAATTCATGTATTTATTCTGCCGGCATTGCTCTTCGCATTTATAGGCCTTCATATTTACCTGGTGTTAAGAAACGGAATTTCAGAACCACCGAAAGCCGGGCAAAAGGTGGATATCAAGACCTACAGAAGCTGGTACCACGGGATGCTGAGCCGCAAGGGAGTTCCCTTCTGGCCGGACGCAGGCTGGAGGGATGTTACTTTTGGCATTATAGTTATTTTAACGATTGCCGGACTGGCCCTTTTTGTCGGACCGCCTGAAATTGGGAAACCGCCAAATCCGGCAGATATTGATGCAAATCCGAGGCCCGACTGGTACTTCATGTGGATCTTCGCGCTGTTTGCATTAATGCCGCGGCAGCTTGAAACAGTTGCAATAGCTTTCAGTCCTGTAATACTCGGCGCAATTCTTATTCTGTTGCCGCTCATCAATTATAAGGGTGAAAGAAGTCCGCTGAGACGTCCCTGGTCAATTGTCATTGTCATTATCGTAGTGACCATGGTAGCCGCTTTCTGGTATGTGGGAGTTCATTCGCCCTGGTCACCGGCTTTTGATACCAAGCCTCTGACGGCCGAGGTCATCGGAAATGTTAGTCCTGAAGCAAAGAATGGCGGCGATCTCTTCTATAAAAAGGCCTGTATCTATTGCCATACCGTTTCAGGAACCGGCGGAAAAAGAGGTCCGGTGCTCACCTATGTCAGTGACCGTCTGACAAAGGATCAGATAACTATTAAGATCGTCAATGGAGGCGGCAACATGCCGTCGTATGGCGCCACTCTTACCGGTCGTGAGCTAGATGAGCTGGTGGCGTTCCTGGTCACGAGGAAAAAGTGACGAGGAGATGTGAGCGTAGAGCGTAGAGCGTAAAGCGTAAAGCGTCTAGCGTATAGCGTAGAGTAATGAGTGGTGAGTAGTGAGGTTGAGGTTGAGGTTGAGGTTAAAAAGCTCAAAGCTCTATGCTAGCGCGGATTTGGCTTCGCCGAGCTCGCAGAAAGCTGGCGCGGATTTGACTTCGCCGAGCTCGCAGTAGCTGGCGCGGATTTGTAATCCGGGCCCCCTGCATCTGCTCGGTTGTAATCCGGGCCCCCTGCATCTGCTCGGTTGTAATCCGGGCCCCTGCATCTGCCAGGTTGTAATCCGTGCCCCTGCATCTGCCAGGTTGCAATCCGTGCTTATTACACTTGGCACCGATTTCAAATCGGCGCCATCGGGGTAATGAGTGGTGAGTTGTGAGGTTGAGGTTGAGGTTTGAGGTTTCTGTCTGATTTCTGATTTCTGATTTCTGATTTCTGATTACTGATTTCTGATTTCTGATTACCGATTACCGATAACCGATCTTTGCGGTTAATGGATTTCAAAAAAAAGCCGCCTCTTAGGGCAGCTTATGAGATATGAGTGGTGAGCAGAATTAATTCATAACATGACGAATTTTATTGAATGAGTTCATCCCAAAGCTCCTTTCATGCTGTTTTCTTGTGATACCTGTCAACCCAACCCTGCCCTTTGTTCTCTTCATCGCAAAATAGCCCGCAATGATAGCATTGATCTCTTCCTTCTTCTTCTTTTTGGCATAAACCAACAGCGCATACGACATTATCGTAGCCAGACCGACAATCACACCCATGAGCCAGATAATTCCAAGGTGCTGAAATGCAAATGAAAGCGCAATAAAGAAAATATTAACACCGATCAGAATCAGGGTGGCCTGCAGATGTGTACATCCAAGCTGCAGCAGACGATGATGTATATGCTGACGGTCGGCCCTGAATGGAGATCTGCCCTGGGAAACACGCAGGACAAATACCCGGATTGAATCGTAAAGCGGCACAACAAGTATCCCGCAGGCAACTGTCGGAGTTGAATCGATATCCATGAGACCCTGGGCCAATAATTCCAGCTGCAGGAAACGGCAAACCAGAATACCCATCACAAATCCCAACACCAGGGAACCGGTATCGCCAAGAAATATTTTGTTCCTTTTGCTGAAGACATTAAAGTAGAAAAAAGCCGCCAGTGTACCAACCAATGAAAAGCTCAGTATCGTGCATGCAATATGTCCGCTAAGCCAGAACCAGATCCCGAAGACTGATGCTGTCAGTATTCCTATACCTGATGCAAGTCCGTCTATCCCGTCTATCAGGTTAAAGCCATTAATTATTACTATAAATACAAAGACAGTAAGTAAGATGCTTAAAACATATGATAGCTCGTGTATTCCAAATAATCCGTATAGGTTGGTTATTCTGATATCGGCAAATACTGCGATCATAATGATAGCAAAGATCTGTCCTGCCAGCTTTTTCAGGGGAGCTATGATCAGGATATCATCTTTGATCCCGACGAAGAAGACGATTATTAATCCCGAAATTATGTACTTAAGCTCGAATTTAAAATATGTCCCGGCAAAGATCACTGTTGACAGTACGAGAGCTATAAAAATTGCAACGCCTCCGAGTGTAGGTGTTGCTGCAATATGTGATGTCCGGCCGTTAGGTGAATCGAAAAGATTCTTCAGTCTTGATATGGCAACAACAGACGGAATGATCAGCCAGGTCAGCACGAATGCCATTGAAAATCCCAGGAAGATCAGCACCGGTTGAGGGACAGAGATTGAAGAAATGTTTAAGGACAAATTCACTAGGTCAGGTCTTGGAGTTCAGGGGTAAAAACGATCATTTAAACTTATATAATAAAATTCTTTGTTGTACGGGTCTTAATCAAACCTCCTGCAGTGAAGTGCGGATCATTTGATGCGACATACCTTATAAATATCACATAATTAATCTGTTAAGTGCAATTCTGTAAAGTAATGCCAGGTCAGGGTTTTTTACGAAAATCAGTAATTTCCTTACGAAAGAGGGTTTTTTACTAACGAAATTACAAACTTGTTGCTTGTTGCTTGTTGCTGGGTGCTGGGTACTGGTTAAGATTCGAGATATGAGCGGAGAGCGGAGAGCGAAGGGCGAAGGGCGGAGAGCGGAGAGCGGAGAGCGTATAGCGTATAGCGCAGAGCTTAGAGCGTTCTCCTCACCAACTCACCACTCATTACTTATTCCTCACGCCTCTTCCATCAGAAATCTTCTTATATTCTTATGTTCAATCCCCTGGATGGTATTCCGGTACTTTTTATCAGTTGTAATAACCATTTTGGGATAATTATCGTCAATCTCAAGAAGATTACCGAATTCACGTCTGACTGTCTTGTCACTGTCAAGCATCAGTGCAACCTGGACATAGATCTTTTCATTATTCCTGGTTGCTATAAAATCTGTTTCATGATCCTTCTTCCATCCTGTCTTTACATCAAATCCCCTGAAAAGCAGTTCATTATATACAACGTTCTCAATGATCTTCGCTTTATCATCAGGTCTGTAACCAATAATGGCATTGCGAATACCGATGTCTTCAAAATAATATTTTTCACCTGTTTCAAATATTCTTTTCCCCTTAATATCATACCGCAAAACTCTGCTTACCAGGAAAGCATCATTCAGATAACCGGTATATAACTGCACCTGATTATGTGGTATCATCACTTTCTGAGACTTTAGAAAATCACTTATACTTTTTGAAGAGAAAAGAGATCCTGTATTATCAGCTAAAAAGCGGACAAGCTGCTCCAGAAAATTTGTATTCCGGAGATTATAGCGCGATACAACATCGCGATAAATTATTGTATTGTAGATGTTTTTAAGATATTCAAATACAATCTCATCAGTAAGTTTCAGATTAACAAGGAAAGGAAGGCCCCCGTAAAGGAAAAAACGCTCAAGGCTCGGTTCCGTATCTTCCTGCTTATGAAACTGAAGAAACTCTGAATAAGAGAGACTGTAAACCCTGATCTCAATTGTTCTGCCTCCAAGAAATGTTGCCAGCTCTCCCGACAATAATTTTGCATTGCTGCCTGTAATGTAAATGTCATTTCTATTATCAAGCAACAATGATCTGACAGCTTTCTCAAACCCGTGAAGCTCCTGAATCTCATCAATAAAGATATAGTTGATTCCACTTTTTGCCGATTTACTTTTTATATACTTAACTAAATCAGAAGCTGTTGCAATAAAATCGAAACGGAGATCCTCATAGTTAATATAGATGATGTTTGAATCAGCGTCCTCCTTCCGGATCCTCTGAATAAGCTGGAACAGCATATAGCTCTTGCCTACTCTACGCTGACCGGTGAAAACCTTTATAACAGGTTTTCGGATAAATGGCTCAACCCGTGAGGTATAAGTTTTTCGCTCAATTATATTCCGTGGTAAAGTAATCTCATTCATTTGAAAGTATAATTACAATATTATGCAAATATACTAAATGTTTAAATTATAACTACTAAAGACTCACGTCTTCCAGGTATTCACCCGGATTTTTTAAAAATAGTTCCACAGGAACAGCGAGTATATTTTTATGTTTCAAAGGTACATTTCCTCTGTAGAGAAGAACAAGAGATGCTTCCGGATAATCATCACCAAATGAGACAAGTCCGTTATAATCGGTAGGTCTGAGAACTTTAGTATTTTTGACTTCCACTGCTGTAAATGTTTTCCCTCCATAGAGCACAAAATCGACTTCATTTCCTGCTAATGAACGCCAGTAAAACAATTTGGTTTCCTGAAGTGCAAAATCAGAATATGCCCGCAGATGTTGTCCAACAAGCCCTTCAAGAGCCGGTCCTGATATTTCAGCTTCAATATCGAGAGGACCTCTATGTCTTAAACGGCGATACAAGCCATTATCAAACAGATAAAATTTCGGATGTGAAGCAGTCTTTCTTTTTGCACGCTTCGCAAAAACAGGAAGACGATATGCAAGAAGCAGATCTTCGATAATATCAATATAACCCGATACGATTCCTCTGCTGATCTGGCATTCTCTTGCAAGGTTGCTTTCATTCAGGATTGAACCATGTGAATAACTTATTATCTCAAGAAACCGGGTGAATGAACCAAGGTTCCTGACCAGGCCTTCTGCCATAATCTCTTCGTGCAGATAAATATCCACATATGCTGAAAGAGTTTTTGCCGGATCTGCACTTCTTTCAACAACCGGTATCAGGCCTGTTTTCAATGCTTTATCGAGTGAAAAAGAGGTTCCCAGTTCATTTGCCGTGAATGGGTGCATTCTGCAATATGAAGCTCTTCCCCCAAGGAGATCAGCTCCTGTCTTTTTGAGTTTGCGGGGACTGGAGCCTGTGAGGATAAAATGTATTTTTCTCTCTTCCATTATCTTATGAACCACATCAAGTATCCCGGGAACTTTCTGAACTTCATCAATAATCACCCTTTTTGGTTTAATGGCATTTACCGTCTCTAAAAGGGTTTCCGGGAATGCTGAATAGGTTCTGAAGGTATCAGGATCGAGAAAATCGATATATAAAGAGTCTTTGTTAATTAATTTTTTGACAAAAGTGGATTTGCCAGTCCCTCTTGGTCCGAAAAGGAAAAACGATGTTTCAGGTATATTTATATCTCGTTTTATTTCTTTCATATCTGCAAATTTAGACCATATTTGCGTAATATGCAATCATTTTTCGACCATAATTTGCTGGTTGCCGGTGTGTCAATATTTGAGATATGAGCGTCGAGCGTAGAGTAATGAGTAGTGAGAAATGAGTGATGAGTGTTGAGGGTTGAGTGATGAGTGTTGAGTGATGAGGGATAAGTTGATGGATTAGGAGGACTCACAACTCACTACTCATATCTCACAACTTCTCAAGAGCACCATTTTTCAGGATTATTGATCATAGCTATCAACATCTTTCGTACCTCATCGTACTCACTCAATGTTCTTTTGTATGTTTCATATGGGATATACTTACAATCTTTTGAATAATCCAACCAGACTTCTGTTTCGTATTCTTCACCTAATGAGTCGATCAATTTACTGACAAATGATTTCAGATATAGTTTTTTTGCCCATGATTCAGCAAGGTTGGATGTTACTGACCTGGAAGAACGTCTAATCTGATCAGTTAAGGAATACTTTTCTTCTTTAGGAAAATCCTTCGAAATCTCAAAGATTTCCATCGCCAGCTTATAAGCTTTCTGATAAACGATCAATTCCTTAAAACTATTTACCTGACTCATATATGTAAACTATTTTGGAGTATCAACGGGCAGAGGAGGACTCACCACTCACTACTCACTACTCACTACTCATCTAGAAAGACTTCGCGATCCGGAATAGGGCTCCGAACGCGTCATAATACAGCTCCCCCACATCGAACGCCCCCGTAAATCCAATTCTCACTCCCCGGTTGAGTTCCCTGTTTATATCGAGAAAGGTCGATAGTTGTTTTGTTTCGCTGAAGATCCCATAAACGGGAAGGGTTCGGATCTTTCCAACAGTATGACCCACTTCGCTGGTTCCGAAAGTTCCATAGTTCAGGGAATATGAAGTTTTTAAGATGAAGTTCCATTTCTGCATGGATCCTTCGAATCCAAAATGAAAAGCAACCACCCTGTTATTGATGAAGTAATCAATGGGATCGGAAGGTAATCCAGTTCTGGTATAAGATCCGGTCAGCAATGAACGGATTGCCTATTCCCAGACCCTTATATGACCAGCCCTGTAATATATTGTTCATTATTATAATAATTTTCATCATCCTGAGTTGGTCGAGAGGCGACCAAAACTCTCCTGCCTGGTTTTTGGTGTATAAAACTTCAACAAGGATCTTTCTCCATTGAAATCCTCTGTTGTTATAATTTGTATTTGTAAGGCTCAATCCATTCAATCCATCCCGGATGTTGGCAAAATGGTAAAGAGCTCCTGCATCATAAAGATTCTGGCGATAAGCTAATAATCTGATATTTTTAAAATCATATTCAAAACCAAGATCAATTGAGCCTAAATGATCCCCTATCCTGTTCCTTCCTGTTATAACAGAAAGGTAAGTCTTAACGGGCGATAATGAAATAGCTTTCTCCATTCTCATAACAATATAATACCTGGTGATTAAATCCTCCGTACAATTTAAATTTCCATTCAGGTTTTCCAAATCTTCCATAGAGTGATTTTTGATGCAACCAGGTTTCTCTTTGAAAAACTTCACCATTCAGAGAGAAAGAAGTCTTTCCAATCCAGCCATGAGCATAATTGCCTTTAAAGGCGAATAATCTGCCAAAGATGGGTAAACTATAGAATTCGGGTATGCTGATTTGAACTTTTGGAATACCCAGTGCATTTCCTGAAACAGCAAAGGCCCCTGATGATAAACTTGTATCACAGAGGCCCATTATTTCTTTTGACCGGCCCGCCCTGATCTCAAATACACTAATTCTTAATTTAGCATATCCTTCTATTATGGTAAAGTTCGACCTGTCTCCGATATTTCCTCTTCCTTCAAGAGAAACACCCCAATCAAAAATCCGTTTTTTAGAATAATCATAATCTTTATGAAATGCTCCGATTAAGCTCAAAGAAGCATTATCGAGTGGTATGCTGCCAAACTGGTTTGATCTGAGCCAGAACGGCACATTTTGTCCGGGAGTTGTGTAACCTGCTAATGAAGACAGGTCAAACGAAAAATTCTTGTTCTGGCCGGTTATGCCAGGTAGCATGAAAAGGAGGAGCAATGTAATCAGCTGAATCTTTCTCACAGAAAATCAGATATGAGCGTATAGCGTTAGGTATAGCGTATAGCGTAAGGAAGCGGAGAGCGGAGAGTATTGAGTGGTGAGTGATGAGTGTTGAGTGTTGAGGAGTCAAAGCTACTCAATCAACCTTCCGTCCCAGGATAGACTGATCCAGAAGAGTACCTCCATGGCATGATTAATATTTTACTCCACTTTTCGTGGTGATGGGTCATTGGAAACCAGGATCAGTTTTTTCAACCAAGCCATGGAAATTTACGATATTGCTGTCGGTGCTACAATCAGTAGATGGATAAAGAACCTTGGTAAAAGCCATTTGTTAAGTAAAATAGTCAGAATTTAAATGAAAGACGAAACAGATAAAGTAAAAGAGCTCAAGGAGAGAGTCAGACAGTTAGAGAAGCTTCTTGCTAATAAGGAATTGGAAATTTAAGAATGAGGATTCTTGGAACTTTTGGCTGAGGACAACGAAGTCGATCTTGACGAGTTTAAAAAAAAAGTAGACAAAGAGCGGTTAAAAAAGCGACTCTGACAAGATTTAAAATAGATCCGGCTCCTTCGATGAAAGATCACTGCGGCTGCGTTTGGAAGAAGCGTCAATTTTCTATAATGGCTTACGTATGAAGAAAGAAGGAAACGGAGAACCATATAGTCACAGAGTGCGTTAGAGTTCTTCGTAGGATCTGAAGATGGAAGGATTCCGACAAGTCGGGGCTAAAACTCGAGTTGAGTTTAATATTGACATGGCTCGGGGCGCGACAAGTTCTTTGATTTAATGAGGGATGAAGGATTGTTGATCAGGAGAAGCGTAATATGTCAGCTTACCACTCCGAGCATGGCTGCAAGGTATTTGAATACATGATGTTAAAGTATCTAACTTTTAAATTATCATGATATGTGTGTCAAAGTAACATACATTGATATAGAAGAATTTCTGTCAGGAGTAAGTGTATAAGCGTATAGCGTATAGATGCGTGATAGCGGAGGGCGAAGGGCGAAGAGCGGAGAGCGAAGAGTATTGAGTGATGAGTGACAAGCGATAAGATATGAGATATGAGATATGAGATTTGAGTCTCTCAACTCGTGGCTTCTGACTCACATCTCACCTCTTGTTAGATACACCACTTCTCGGGATTATTGATCATTGATATCAACATCTTACGGACCTCATCATATTCACTCAGAATTCTTTCATGAGTATCAGTTTGAATATATTTACAGTCCCTGGTATAATCAAGCCAGCATTCTGTTTCGTACTCTTCTCCAAGAGAGTCTGTCAGCTTACTGACGAATGCTTTCTCATATCTTCTCTTAGCCCATGATTCCGCGATGCATGATGTTACTGATCGAGACGAACGACGGACCTGGTCAGTAAGTGAGTACTTTTCTTCTTTTGGAAGACTTTTAGAAATTTCAAATATCTCCATCGCCAATTTATAGGCCTTCTGATAAACTATTAAATCTTTAAAGCTGCCAACTTTACTCATAATCTATCTCTTTAGCAAATAATATCCTCAATTCTCATGTCTCAAATCTCATATCTCACATCTTCTTAGGATGAGTTATGAGTACCAGAGTAGAATGTTCAATAGTGGATTTTGGCCCAGGCAAGGCCGATGATCTCATGCAAAGCATAATCCATTTTGACAATATTGAAAGATGATGGACCCCGATCCCTGAAATCAATTATCCGATCTGATTTCACCATGTGGTTTGTAGGTGCAGGGATTGGTTTTTGCCCGGCTTTCTGGAAAAGATACATTGCTCGCGGCATATGTATCGCATCTGTGACAATTATCAGTGTATTTTTTGTTCCGAATTTTTTAGTATAATCAATCGCTTCCATTTGAGTATTTTGAGGTGTGCCGAGAAAGCCGATCTCACTGTTTTTCACTCCCAAAGCAAGGGCCGTACTTGTGTATAGCTCTGATTCACTGACTTTTTCTCCTGGCTCAGAACCAGATAATATGAGAAAGCTTGGCATTCAACAACCTGTGTAATCCTGATTGCTTCAGTCAGACGGCCAAGCGAATTCAATGAAAGCTGGTCATTAGGTGGAAGATCCCTATTACCAGTATATCCTGCTCCCAGGACCAGAATATTAACAGTGTCTTTTAGATTAAATTGAGAAATCTCAAGTAAAGGGGGATAACGTTTTTCCAACGACCTTACCAGTAAGTCAGGAATAAAAGGCAAGGAGATCATTGCAAGCCAGACAATCGAAAAAATACCACAGACAAGGGCGGTTCGTTTACGTTTCAGGAGGAGAAAAAGTAATCCAGCCAATAGAATAAGCCATAAGTATTGTAAGTGGCATGATTAGGATTCAAAAAGAATGATCGAAGAACAGTTAATCAAATGGAATGTGTAAAAATAAGAAAAGATTAGGGCAGTTCGAAATGTTGAGTCATTTTATCAAGTTTAATATTAGAAGTAAACAGGATACACAAAAATCAAAATGGTAACCGTTTAATTTATTCAGAGATTATTGTTAAATTATAGGATTGATTCCCTAAATCTCCACTACGGGAACATTTTCCCAGTCAGATCTCTCGAATTGCAGCTTCCATATCAATGAATTCAAAATCGGTCAACCATTTTTCAAGTTTGCTTTCGCACCTTTAAGACCAACATAAGATTTGAACTTTCGTATTATCGACAACTCATGATGATTGGCTGTGTGCATCGAAATCGCGCGGATGAAAGGTAAGTCATCACATAGTCCGGATTTCTGTTGTCCAATGTTTTATTAAGGGATATGGAATTAGTCTGAAATAACCGCCTCCTGAAAAAATGACTTGTTTGCCCAAAAGTGTTGTATAATTTATCGGAAATTCCTTAAGTCTGATTCCTTCATACTGAATAATTGATGGTCAACGGCTTTATAAGATGCAAAGCCCCCGTGCGCCCTGGGACCAGGAAAGATGGAGCTATCAGCTTCAATTCCCAATTCAGAAAGAATTTCAAATGCCCACTTATTGTCTTCCTGATAGAAAAACCCGGAGCACGGAAATACTTTACCTTCTGCCCACTGATATCTTCCAGTGTTTTGATTGAATAATCGACATCCTGTCTGAATTCTTCTGGTTTTTGTTCATAAACTAACTGATGCATCCTCGTATGTGAGCCAATTTCATATCCATTAATAACGATTTGCTCTGATAATTTCAGGATATGTTTCAGCTATCCAACCCAAGACAAAAAAATGTAGCTTTCTGATCTGTTTTTCTCCAAAATCAGAAAAAGCCGCTCCATATTAGCATGAATACGACTTTCAAAATTGGACCATTCAGTGATTGTTCTGGTTGAAGAATTGTCAAGGATATGAAACCATTCTTCAATATCAAAAGTAAGGATGTTCATGGAATTATCGATTATCAAAGTTTGCTAAACTTATATCCCATGAGTCTATTGAAAAAAATTCGTCATCTGACGTAGAATTAATGGAACAATCCAATAAAAGGTTGGATACGTGGTTCTCGTTTCTCAGGAACTTTGATCAAGAAAAAGTGGTGGATTGTCGATCTTTCCAACGAAACAAAATGATATCAATTTCGCTTCCGGATCTCTAAAATAATTTGATTTATCGCCTTTGAAAGATTATCCTGAGACAAAGGGAAACATTCGAACTATGTAGGCTGTCCGAATATTTTCTTCATTATATATACGATATACGAAATTGCTTTTATCAGACAGTTCACGAAATGTGTAATCGGAAGTGTAACGTTGTGCAAAATAATTTTGATCCCGTTTTAAATGAATTGTTTTATTAACTTGACTTTTTTGAAAATGGAATACATAATGCACTAAAAGTTATAACTGTTCGGAAAACAATAAAATGATAATAGGATCCAAAAATTTATATTTGCCTCATTAACCCAGAAACTCTTAGAGGAACAATATAGATAGTCTAGTTTTCCAATATCTTTCCAATCCACGAACAATATTTCCAGTAAGGGTAAGCTATTTGATTGGGAATTGAAATATAATAATTTACACCTTCAAGTTGCAATAATTTTGTCACTCCTTCGGCCATTTGCATTAAAAAATTTTCATCTTTTCGGTGCTCTTTTAAGATAAAAGCATCACATCCTAATGCGACTGTTATTTCTTCTTCTTAAAGATGTATTGCCTCGGGATGCAGTAAACATCCCGACAATCTTGGTATTATGAAAAAGAATCCCGTGAACTGAATAACCTAAAGATGAACGAAAATATTTCGTTTTAAAATGGCTGGCAGAAAACTGTTTTTGAAAACTAAGTTGAAGCACTGGTAAATTCAAACCATTCCCTTTCACTGAGTTCATTGCTTTCTTTGCGACAATCTTGTAATGCAATATCCTAATATTTCAAATTGTACCACCCAGGAGTATCCTGACTCCAAACCCAGCCAGAAGAACGTTTGACCTCTTTAATCATGATTTTCTTTCATCGCTTCATAAAGCAATTGGAATTGTTGATGATACAGATATTACCAACCTTTCAATATAATAATAGAATTTCCTTCTTCAATGGCACAGCTTTTCCTTAGATGGTTCAACATATATTTGTTGGCCTGATGAAATACAGACAAGTCTACATCATTTTGTATAAATGATTTTTTAATAGAAACATTATCCATTAGCTTTGGTACTGCATCTAACGTGAAATTAAAAATTTCACCTCCATCATAAAAAGATGATCCGAAGAAATAATGTTTCCATATTCATCATATTCATCTGGGTTGCCGGTTTTTTTGATTTCTTAAGCCTCCGTTTCGTACAATAAGATTCTCGAATCCATTACCATCTGTTCCTAAATCAAACTCTTCAATATGTTGCAAGACCCATCTGTCGAAATCAGAGTAGCAGCTGCTGCATCTCCAAAATCGTCAGATTGCTCTTATCCCCTTCATGAATGAAGTTGGAATATGTTTCGGATGTTAATAACAACACGTTTTTTGCAATAGCAGCTTCTATAGACCTTTAGCCATTGCCAATCCATAAACAAAACCCGAACACCCCAGGTTAAAGTCTATAGCTCCGGCATTCTCGTAGATTCCGAGTTTATTTTGAATCAGACAAGCTGAAGTTGGAAGAAAATAATCAGGACTTCGAGTACAAAGCATAACGAAAATCGACACTGGACCGATCAAATCTGAAACTCTGAAAATGATCTTTTTTCTGCTGCCTTAATTGCCGTATCTGAAGAAGGTTCGTTTTTCTCAGCAACATGACGCTCAGAGATATATCTGTTTTATTCGCAACTTTTTCAATCGACCATTCAGGAAATGCTTCTACGAGTTTAGCATTGTCAATATTTGTACAGGCAAATATATGATATTGCTTTTATTTTTGCATCCATATTTTTCGTTATTGAATTGAATGACCTCCATCCATTATGAGAGAGCTACTGTTATCCATTGACCTGCGTCTGAAAGTAAGTAAATTGCAGCATTTGAAACATCTTTTGGTTCTCCATATCCTAAGGAATATTTTTTCTCATCTTCTTCAGTTGGTTGAGTTAGGCTTTCGAGAAAAATTTTCATCATTTCAGTTTTTACGATTCCAGGCAAAATTGAATTAACCCTGACTTTTCTGGGAGCTTAATTCTAATGCCAATGTTTTAGCTATAGCAGGTCACTGCACTTTTCCTACTGGCACTATGAGATGCATTGCCTTTAGATACGATAACATTGCCAGCTAATGAAGAAATAAAGATAATTGAACTGTTTTTGTTTAGAAGCTTTTTTGATTATTTGTTGGTTAGAAGCAAGGGTGAAAAGAAATCGACATCGAACATTTTTTATTTCTACCTCCAAAATGAATTGAAAAGGGTTGAATACGAATTATTCCTGCAGCATTTCTAATCCATCTCTAAAGCGGGTAATGATTCAATGATTTTGGTTGGCTCCAACGTAATATCTGCATTAATTCATTCAATTATCTTGCCCTTCTAATGAAGAAAATGTTTCTGTTAACCTTTTCATTTCTCCCTGTTATAACTATTCTTGCTCCTGATTTTGAGCAATCAATAGAATAGCTCTGCCGAATTCCCGATGAGGCACCTGTGACTAATATTGTTTTCCTTCGAGAGAAAATGGATTATACATTTTTTATATTTTCAATATTACTAATCTAAAAATAATTCCTTATTCAGTATTTATTTATAATAATCTTATACAAATCGCCTTTGTTTGGCATCCTTAATTCCCGACCTGATATTTTGACTTTATACTCAATATCAACCATTGCCATTGAACCTAAAGCTGTCATAGAATCCCATCCTTCAATGTCTCTAAAAGCTGTGTTCATTGTAATCACTTCAGTTGGTTTTTCGTCAAAAATTTCAGTAAATTCTCTCAAAAATTATTGCTTTCATGATTCTAATTATTATATTTTAAAATTTACATATCATACATTTGTATTATTCCTTGTTCGTTTGATTGAGGAATACGAACCGAA
>CAWFKG010000006.1:0-106334 GCA_963816365.1 uncultured Bacteroidales bacterium
ACTTGTATATAAATTTGGATTGTAAAAACCATTTCATACATTTGCACCCGCTTTAAGACAAAGAGTTGATTGAAGGGTAGGAGAGATAGGATTCCGGCTTTGAGAAGAAAGGGAAGCAGGGAAAGAGAAAAGCCGGAAAAAATATCTCATTTTTTATTTGGAATAGACGCAAGAAAGTATTAACTTTGTCGTCCCAAAAGCAAAATAAGTTCTTGGAAGAAATTGAAAGAATAAAACGAAAGTCCTCCTGCGCTAAAGCTACGGAGGACGAAGGTTCTTTGAAATTATGAAGTAAACAACCAGGCGAGATATGGAAATCTCGTCAAAAATTAACTTGTTAGTATTTTGAATTGAGTTCACGGGATTGTTTTTTGTAAAGAGATTTAAGAATAAATTTTTACAATGAAGAGTTTGATCCTGGCTCAGGATGAACGCTAGCGGGAGGCTTAACACATGCAAGTCGAGGGGCAGCACGAGGTAGCAATACTTTGGTGGCGACCGGCGTACGGGTGAGTAACGCGTATGCAACCTACCCTGTACTGGGGGATAGCCCGGAGAAATTCGGATTAATACCCCATAAAGATATTGAGAGGCATCTTTTAATATTTAAAGTTTCGACGGTACGGGATGGGCATGCGTAACATTAGCTAGTTGGTAGGGTAACGGCCTACCAAGGCGACGATGTTTAGGGGTCCTGAGAGGGTGATCCCCCACACTGGTACTGAGACACGGACCAGACTCCTACGGGAGGCAGCAGTGAGGAATATTGGTCAATGGGCGCAAGCCTGAACCAGCCATCCCGCGTGCAGGAAGAAGGCGCTATGCGTTGTAAACTGCTTTTCCGGAGGAAGAAAACCCACTACGTGTAGTGGCTTGCCGGTACTCTGGGAATAAGCATCGGCTAACTCCGTGCCAGCAGCCGCGGTAATACGGAGGATGCGAGCGTTATCCGGATTTATTGGGTTTAAAGGGTGCGTAGGCGGATTAATAAGTCAGTGGTGAAAACCTTCAGCTTAACTGGAGACTTGCCATTGATACTGTTAGTCTTGAGTACGGTCAAGGTAGGCGGAATGTGTAATGTAGCGGTGAAATGCTTAGATATTACACAGAACACCGATTGCGAAGGCAGCTTACTGGGCCATTACTGACGCTGATGCACGAAAGCGTGGGGAGCGAACAGGATTAGATACCCTGGTAGTCCACGCCGTAAACGATGATCACTCGCTGTTAGCGATACACAGTTAGCGGCTAAGCAAAAGCATTAAGTGATCCACCTGGGGAGTACGGCCGCAAGGCTGAAACTCAAAGGAATTGACGGGGGCCCGCACAAGCGGAGGAACATGTGGTTTAATTCGATGATACGCGAGGAACCTTACCTGGGCTTAAATGTAGAGTGCATGAAGTGGAAACATTTCTTTCCTTCGGGACTCTTTGCAAGGTGCTGCATGGTTGTCGTCAGCTCGTGCCGTGAGGTGTCGGGTTAAGTCCCATAACGAGCGCAACCCTTATCGTTAGTTGCCAGCGGGTAATGCCGGGAACTCTAACGAAACTGCCGGTGTAAACCGTGAGGAAGGTGGGGATGACGTCAAATCAGCACGGCCCTTATGTCCAGGGCTACACACGTGTTACAATGGCCGGTACAGAGGGCAGCTACCTGGAGACAGGATGCGAATCTCCAAAGCCGGTCTCAGTTCGGATCGGAGTCTGCAACTCGACTCCGTGAAGCTGGATTCGCTAGTAATCGCGCATCAGCCATGGCGCGGTGAATACGTTCCCGGGCCTTGTACACACCGCCCGTCAAGCCATGGAAGTTGGGGGTACCTGAAGTCCGTAACCGTAAGGAGCGGCCTAGGGTAAAACTAGTGACTGGGGCTAAGTCGTAACAAGGTAGCCGTACCGGAAGGTGCGGCTGGAACACCTCCTTTCTGGAGAAAAACAATAACTGTTGGCTGATATCCTATATGGAAACGTAGTCAGCTTATCCGCCTGGTTTATACTTCATTATTATAATTTCGGATTTCGGATTGCGGATTGCGGATTGAAAAGTCCGAAATCAAAAATCCGAATTCCGAAATATCTTTATCCGAAATTTGGCATTGGCCAGATTCCCGATGGAAAATGGGAATCAGGGGTTTCAACACCCTTAATTTCACAAGTTGGGCAACCTGCGGCATCCCGCTGATGGGTCGCAGATTAAAACAATCCGCAACTTCAGGGGATCCAGGACCCGGTTAACTCGATAAAGTTCTTTGACATATTGGTAATAAAAAGTTAGTAAAATTGAATAACTCAAGAAAGTAAATAAGAGCGCATGGTGAATGCCTTGGCTCTCAGAGGCGAAGAAGGACGTGACAAGCTGCGATAAGCTACGGGGAGGAGCAAATATCCAATATATCCGTTGATTTCCGAATGGGGCAACCCACTATGCTGAAGGCATAGTACCCGTAGCAATACGAGGAGCAAACCCGGAGAACTGAAACATCTTAGTACCCGGAGGAAAAGAAAACAAAAGTGATTCCCTTAGTAGTGGCGATCGAACGGGGAATAGCCCAAACCGATGTCGTTTTGGCGACAGCGGGGTTGAAGGACCAGTGTTATTATTATTAATATGAAATGGAAGATGTCTGGAAAGTCATACCGTAGAAGGTGAAAGTCCCGTACATGTAAGTATTAATAATATAATTGGTATCCTGAGTAGGTCGGGACACGAGAAATCCTGATTGAAACTGCCGGGACCATCCGGTAAGGCTAAATACTTCTGAGAGACCGATAGTGAACCAGTACCGTGAGGGAAAGGTGAAAAGTACCCCGAACAGGGGAGTGAAATAGTACCTGAAACCGTGCGCTTACAACCTGTCGGAGTCCTTCTACGGAGGGATGACGGCGTGCCTTTTGCATAATGAGCCTACGAGTTACACCTCTCTAGCAAGGTTAAGACTTAAAGAGTTGGAGCCGAAGCGAAAGCGAGTCTGAATAGGGCGTATAGTTAGAGGGGGTAGACGCGAAACTTTGTGATCTATCCTTGGTCAGGCTGAAGTTCCGGTAACACGGGATGGAGGGCCGAACTAGTTGACGTTGAAAAGTCTTTGGATGAACTGAGGATAGGGGTGAAAGGCTAATCAAACTGAGAAATAGCTCGTACTCCCCGAAATGCATTTAGGTGCAGCCTCGTGGTGAGTCTTGCAGAGGTAGAGCTACTGATAGGGCTAGAGGGCTTCACCGCCTATCAACCCCTGACAAACTCCGAATGCTGCAAGATATACACGGGAGTGAGCCTGCGGGTGCTAAGGTCCGTGGACAAAAGGGAAAGAACCCAGACCATCAGCTAAGGTCCCAAAATATATGCTAAGTTGAATTAACGAGGTGCGACTGCTTAGACAGCTAGGATGTTGGCTTGGAAGCAGCCATTCATTTAAAGAGTGCGTAACAGCTCACTAGTCGAGCGGTTGTGCGTGGATAATAATCGGGCATAAGCATATTACCGAAGCTATGGACTCATGACATAAGTCATGATTGGTAGGGGAGCATTCCAGTCAGCGCAGAAGATGTATGGTAACGTATGTTGGAGCGGCTGGAAAAGAAGATGTAGGCATAAGTAACGATAAGGCCGGTGAGAAACCGGCCCACCGAAAGACTAAGGTTTCCTGATCAACGCTAATCGGATCAGGGTTAGTCGGGTCCTAAGGGTAAGCCGAACGGCGATCTCGATGGACAACTGGTTAATATTCCAGTACCACCGTGTACTGCGAAGGGGTGACGGAGTAGTGAAAGATCCGCGTACTGACGGAATAGTACGTTAAAGGGTGTAGTTATATCACAAGGTTAATAGCTTAGTGATGATGAACCTGACAGTACCATGAGCCTTCGGGCAAGTGGATAGTGATCCTAAACAGACTTCCAAGAAAAACCTCTAAGCTCTAGGTACATGGTGCCCGTACCACAAACCGACACAGGTAGTCGAGGAGAGAATCCTAAGGTGCTCGAGTGATCCGTGGCTAAGGAACTAGGCAAATTAGACCTGTAACTTCGGGAAAAAGGTCTCCCGCGCAAGCGGGACGCAGATAAATGGCCCAGGCGACTGTTTAGCAAAAACACATGGCTTTGCGAAATCGAAAGATGAGGTATAAGGCCTGACACCTGCCCGGTGCTGGAAGGTTAAGAGGGGGGGTTATTGTCCTTCGGGATGAGAAGCTCTGAATTGAAGCCCCAGTAAACGGCGGCCGTAACTATAACGGTCCTAAGGTAGCGAAATTCCTTGTCGGGTAAGTTCCGACCTGCACGAATGGTGTAACGATCTGGGCACTGTCTCAGCCACGAGCTCGGTGAAATTGTAGTCCCGGTGAAGATGCCGGGTACCCGCAACGGGACGGAAAGACCCCGTGAACCTTTACTATAGCTTAACATTGATTTTGGGTAAATAATGTGTAGGATAGGTCGGAGACTATGAACCGGTTTCGCCAGGAATCGGGGAGTCACCCTTGAAATACGACCCTTTATTTATCTGGAACCTAACCCCCGCAAGGGGAGACATTGTTTGGTGGGTAGTTTGACTGGGGTGGTCGCCTCCAAAAGAGTAACGGAGGCTTCTCAAGGTGCCCTCAGCACGATTGGTAACCGTGCGGAGAGTGCAATGGCATAAGGGCGCTTGACTGTGAGACCGACAAGTCGATCAGGTACGAAAGTAGAGCATAGTGATCCGGTGGTTCCGTATGGAAGGGCCATCGCTCAAAGGATAAAAGGTACTCCGGGGATAACAGGCTGATCGCCGCCAAGAGCTCATATCGACGCGGCGGTTTGGCACCTCGATGTCGGCTCGTCACATCCTGGGGCTGGAGAAGGTCCCAAGGGTTCGGCTGTTCGCCGATTAAAGTGGCACGCGAGCTGGGTTCAGAACGTCGTGAGACAGTTCGGTCCCTATCTGTTGTGGGCGTAGGAGATTTGAGAGAACCTGACACTAGTACGAGAGGACCGTGTTGGACAGACCTCTAGTGTACCTGTTGTGGCGCCAGCTGCATCGCAGGGTAGCTATGTTTGGAAGAGATAAGCACTGAAAGCATCTAAGTACGAAGCTCGTCTCAAGATGAGATCTCCTTTAAGGGTCGTTGAAGACTACGACGTTGATAGGTTGCAGGTGTAAAGGCGGTAACGTCAAAGCCGAGCAATACTAATTACCCGTAAACTTTCTGAGGATCAGATTTTATTAACTTTTATCCAATATGTCAAATATTGACGGATTGCGGATTGACGATTGCGGATTGCTAATGGAGGAAAATCCGAAATCCGAAATCAGAAATCCGAAATAGTCTTTAGGTGACTATAGCGTCGGGGTTCCACCTCTTCCCATTCCGAACAGAGAAGTTAAGCCCGACAGCGCCGATGGTACTGCAATTGTGGGAGAGTAGGTCGTCGCCGACTTTAATCAGAAGCCCTGCGAGAAATCCGGGGCTTCTTTTTTATATACCTCATCCCCTAAATATGCTATAAATCGTTTGAATCTAACGAACAGTAGGACGAAACGATCATCAGAACTGAGAAGCTTAATTCTGCGATTCTTAATTCGATTGTTCAAATGTTGCTTAGCTTCACAATGCGGTTATGCGAGAGGCCCGGATACAAATCGCACCAGCTGTACTCCCTTGCCCTTGCGGGCACTCCCCCTGAAGGGTGGAGAAATTCCAGGTCAAAAGTGTAATTTGACTTAACGTACGAGTATTTTCTCCCCTTTAGGGGAGATGTCGCGAAGCGACAGAGGGGGTAATCCTATTACAGCGGTAGAGGGGTATCTATATACAAAACAGGGACATGCCACAAAGCATGTCCCTGTCCTAGATAATTCCTAGAATATTAGCTAGTAGAACTTATATCTCTTGTCAACAATATTGGCATTCCTTACGCAGAGCATCATAAGCTTCATAAGTACCTCTCATCTGGAAGGTGGTTTTCAGTCTGTTTCTGTAAAAGTTTAAGATCAACACCCGTGAGTCGCTGTTACATTATTCACAGTCAGCATAAAAACACCATCATTACCTTTTACCGGTCCTGAGACAACTTCCCTGCTTGGCAACTGTTGCAGCAGCAATCAATGCAGGTTCTGTACCTGCTCCAGGAACAGTGTATGATCTGAAATTTATCTTTGTAGCTTCCTGAACTGTGAGTCCCATGGAACGTGCAATATCATCAAGGGTTTTTCCTGAGGTATTATTCTTATTAAATTCCGCAGAAATAAGTTCAGCTTTTTTATCTTTTAAAAGTGCAAACCTTATATCATTCTCAACATCTTTTTGAGGAGCAATTCCATCCTCCTGAACCTTTGTACAATATGCAACTACATACTTGTCACCGATTTCAAAGACTGCCTGCTGACTGTTATCAAGAATAATCTTCCCTTGTTCTGCCTGGAATAAAGCCATAATAAGTGATCTTGGATTATCAAGTCCGGGCAGGGTTTTTTGCTGGGGAGCTAATATCATTAGCGACTCTCTTGTTCAAGTCCTTTTGATCTGCAATTGTTTTGGTGAATTTTTCATATGTATCATTCGTGCCGGCAAACTGGCTGGCTTCACTATATGCTTTCTGATTGGTCAATGAACCTGGCAGGATTTTCCTGTCAATATATCCAATATTATATTTCCTGAATCGTTTCGACTGGCCGAGAATTTCAATAATATGAATACCAAAAGTTGTTTCAGCTGTTTTGATATCACCTTTTTTACCTGTGAAACATGCATTATTAAAGGGCACTACCATTCTTCCTTCAGGAAACCATCCAAGGTCGCCTCCGATTTTTGCAGATCCCTGATCATCTGAATTTGCCATTGCAAGTGTTTCAAAAGATGTTCCCGACTTAATTAATTTTATCAGACTGTCAGCCTGATGTCTTGCCGCTTCAATTGTTCTTGTCTTGCCGGTCGATAACAGTATATGACGAACATGTACTGAATCAGGTCTGTCACCAACTGCAATCAGTCTGGCTATTTTATATGAACCATCTTCAACATAGGGTCCGAAAATACTTTTAAGATCTTCTTTCTTCACAAAATCCCTTAAGATTTTCAGGAACACTGCTCAGTGGAATATAAAAACCAACATATCGTGAATCAGCGGTGAGATTAATAAACTGAACAGGATCAGGTGCAGTTGCAAATTCCTCTTTTGTTTTATTGATCCATTGTTCAGCCTGTTTTATATCTTCATCAGAAGGAATAACATCAAATGTGACATATTCAATATCTCTTGATGGCTGTTCTTTTATAGTTTTCTTTATGTTTTGCATAATAGGCTTCCAGATCACTTCCGATATATTTTGATCGAAGAATCAGAAACTGATGCATAATTTTTAAGGATATAACTAAAATCAACAGTATTAGCTGTTAAGATTCTTATCAAATTCTGCCTGCTTTGAGGTAACATACAATCCTTTTGAGACAAGATTATTGTATTTGGTATTTGTACGGTCATTTACAATTTCGTTTTCAAAGAATAACCAGTATTTTTTTGCTGTTTCGTCAACCTCAGTCTGCTTCAGAAAGTTCACAAGAAATGATTTATTGAATGTTCCGGTCTGCTGATCAGTGAATAATTGCTGAACAATCTGATGGGGATTATTTCCAAGAACCAGCTCATCAACCTCTTCAGTGCTTACGCCTAATCCAAGTTTCTTGTATTGCGGATCGAGGATTTTTTCTCTGATCATCTGCTGCCAGGTCTGTTCTCTCAATGATCTCATTGGTCGACTTCATCAATATTTGTTCTTCCTGATAATTTATAGATCTCTAGAAGGTTCTGTAATTTTGATTCATAATCCTGATATGAAATATATTCACCGCCGATCTGGCCGATCTCATAATATTTTTTTTGTTTTATTCTCTGGCCTCTTCCTCTTCCGAAGAAATCACTGACAACAAACAGGAAAAGTGAAAAACCAATTAATCCTGCAACTAATACTCCGGCTTTCTCGCGTAAAAATTGAAGTGTTGACATCTAATATGTTCTTTAATAATTAATAGAAATCATACCTTTTTAAATACAGGCGACAAATATAACAAATTTTCATTAAAACTCTGAGCCTGTCATTAAATTGTTGACTTTTATCTATAATCCAATAGGAAAGAGTAATTTAGAATATGTTTAAGGGAAAAAGCCGATGCAGTTTCAATGTTAATGCTGTCATTCTTGCTTTTTAAAAACACTTACTGTAAAATCATATATTATAGAAATCAGTAAAAAACTAAAAATGATTAAGCTGTAGGTTTAAATTAGATTCTTATTGTTTTTCTTAGTAAATCGAAGTTTGAATTTGAACTTTCTATCTATTCAAGACTACATAAGAAGATATTTTATCTCATTATTTATAATAATCAATAATTTAATTTCTTATGACACCAAAAGAATTTTTAGATTTTGCAAAAAAACATGGAGCCGAAACAGTAGATCTTAAGTTTGTTGATTTGCTTGGAACCTGGCAGCATTGTTGTTATCCCATTGATTTATGGGATGAAGATACTTTTAAGGAAGGTCTGGGATTTGACGGATCGTCAATCAGAGGCTGGCAGGATATTCATAAGTCGGATATGCTGGCGATTCCAAATCCATCGACTGCTAAAATGGATCCTTTTTTTAAGGAACCTACTGTCAGTGTAATAGCAGATATTCTTGATCCTGTTACATTGAATAGTTATACACGCGATCCGCGTGACATAGCTAAAAAAGGGAACTGAATATCTTAAAAAATCAGGAATAGGAGATATAGCTTATGTCGGACCCGAACCGGAGTTTTTCATTTTTGATGAGATCAGGTTTGATCAAAAACAGAATACAGGATTCTATCATATTGATTCTGTTGAAGGTGCCTGGAATTCAAATCGTATTGAAGAACCTAACCTAGGATATAAACCAAGTTACAAAGGTGGATATTTCCCGGTAAGCCCTACTGATACTTACAGTGATTTGCGAGCTGAAATGGTGAAGGAAATGCGGAAGATAGGAATAAAGGTTGAAGCTCATCATCATGAAGTTGCTACAGGAGGACAAAGTGAAATTGATATGCAGTTTGCCGACATCTTGACTATGAGCGATCAGTTAATGTGGTATAAGTACATTATTAAAAATGTTGCTTTGCGTCATGGGAAAACAGTTACTTTTATGCCAAAACCTATTTTTCTGGATAATGGCAGCGGAATGCATATTCACTTTTCAATCTGGAAAGAAGGGAAAAATCTTTTTGCCGGGAATGGATATGCCGGGATGTCGCAGGAAGGACTGTGGGCAATAGGTGGAATATTGAAGCATGCTGCGGCATTGCTTGGCATTTGCAGCTCCTACGACAAATTCGTATCGACGTCTGGTTCCGGGTTTTGAAGCTCCGGTCAACCTGGTTTATTCTGCCAGGAACCGTTCGGCTGCTGTCAGAATACCGATGTATTCAACTAATCCGAAATCCAAACGGTTTGAATTCCGTTGCCCCGATCCTACCTGTAACGGGTATCTGACATTTACAGCAATGTTGATGGCAGTACTTGATGGCATTGAAAATAAAATCGATCCGGGTAAACCACTGGATGAAAATATCTATGAGCTTTCAGGAAAAGATAAAGCCCGGATAAAAAATGTTCCGGGTTCCCTTTCTGAATCTTTGATGGCATTGCAGAAAGATCATGCATTTCTTACCAAAGGCGGAGTATTTACCGACGATGTAATTGAAACTTACATCGATTATAAGATGAAAAATGAAATTCTCGAATTATCCCTGCGTCCTCATCCGTTCGAATTTGCACTTTATTACGATAATTATAAAACAATGTAGCTTAATTAAATTTCAGAGGGGTAACTCAAAAGTCCAAAAGTACTGTAAATCTTTCGCTGTGTTCTCTGTGTCTTCTCTGAGGACCCTGTGTGTAACAAATAATTAAGAACTTACACAGAGATCACACCGTTTCGACTGACTTTCAATAGGATTATCAGAATGCATCCTTCTTTTAACACTTTACAACAATTATAACAGTAAGGGAAGGTGCGAAATTCGTTTAGACTGAAGTTTTCATTTCCGGAGCCTTTTTTCTTTGGTTCGTTTGACTTCGTCGAGCTCGCAGAAGTAATATATGAGAAATGATTATGATTTTGGTCTGCTCGGTTCTTTTTGGGCGAGCAAAAAGAAATGAACATTAATCCAAAAAAGAAGGTGTCCTTTTGAGACACACCTCTTTTGATTAATTAAGAAAATTCAAAATAAGGTCCAAAAAATAGGGGGTATGTCTTAAAAAGTTGTATTTATTTAATTAAAAGTGAAATATTTAAGGTATTTCTTGAAAAAAACACTATTTTTATAAGCTTAAATTAGAAAACCTATTATATACTATTTTATGGCAACATTAAGATTTAAGGCACTCGAAGAATTATTCAACAGAATGCCTGTGGAAATTCAATTACCCTCAAAAAATGTTTCCGATTTCTTCGGAGAAAATGTGTTTGATCTTCCTAAAATGGAGCACTTCCTCTCAAAGGAAGCGTATAAAGTGGTGAAGCATGCTATTATTGAAGGGAAATCCCTTACCAGGCCGGAAGCCGATCAGGTTGCTACAGGTCTGAAGGCATGGGCATTAGGTAAAGGTGCCACACATTATACTCACTGGTTTCACCCTTTAACAGACGGAACAGCTGAAAAACATGATGGGTTCATTGAAATCGGCGATAATGGACATCCTGTTGAGAAATTCTCCGGTGAAGTCCTTGTTCAGTCTGAACCGGATGCCTCAAGTTTCCCCAGCGGAGGTCTTCGTAATACATTTGAGGCAAGAGGATATACAGCATGGGATGTTTCGTCTCCGGTTTTTATTGTTGGAACTACTCTCTGTATACCGACAATATTTGTTTCATGGACAGGGGAAGCTCTTGATTACAAGGCACCTCTTCTGAAAGCACTTTCGGAACTCGACAGGGCAGCAGTTGATGTATGCCAGTATTTTGACAAAGACGTGACTAAAGTAATAGCAACTCTCGGATGCGAACAGGAATACTTTCTGATTGATGATGCACTGTATTATGCAAGGCCGGATATTGTTCTTGCTGAAAGAACTTTGATGGGTCATCAGTCTTCAAAAGATCAGCAGCTTTCCGACCATTATTTTGGTTCTATTCCTGAAAGGGTAATGGCATTCATGGAAGACTTCGAATGCGAAGCTTACAGACTCGGAATTCCTGTTAAGACACGTCATAATGAAGTTGCTCCAAATCAGTTTGAATGTGCTCCGATCTTTGAGGAGGTTAACCTGGCAGTTGATCACAATCAGCTGCTAATGGATATTATGAGAAGGGTTGGCACGGAAACATAAATTCAGAGTTTTATTTCACGAAAAACCATTTGCAGGAATAAATGGTTCAGGCAAACACAATAACTGGTCAATGGCTACAAATACCGGTGTAAATCTATTATCCCCGGGGAAAAATCCAAAAACCAACCTCCAGTTCCTTACTTTCCTTGTAAATGTTATCAAAGCTGTGAATGACAGCAACGATGTTCTCAGAGCTTCTGTTATGAATGAATCTAACTCGTACCGACTAGGAGGTCATGAAGCTCCTCCGGCAATAATTTCAGTCTTTCTCGGTTCATATCTGATAAACATGCTTGAGAATATTGCCACGGAAAGTGACAGACAAAAAAATGACTCCTGCTCAAAAAACCGAGCTTAAACTTGGTATTGGCAAGATACCTGAAATCCTGCTTGATAATACCGACAGAAACCGCACTTCGCCATTTGCCTTTACCGGTAACAGATTTGAATTCAGGGCAGTAGGTTCTTCAGCAAACTGCAGCGCTTCAATGATTGTACTGAATGCTGCAGTGGCATATCAGCTGACTCAGTTTAAGAAAGAAGTTGATGTTAATTATTAAAAAGGGCAGAACAAAGGATGAAGCGATCTTCCAGGTATTGAAAAAGTATATTCTCGAATCTGAGAGAGTATTATTCGAAGGTGATAACTATAGTAAGGAATGGCATAAGGAAGCTAAGAAAAGAGGCTTGTGCAATCTTGCCAGCGTACCTGAATCAATAAGTCTCTATCTTACAAAGGAATCCAGAGAAATGCTTGTCGGATCCGAAGTCTTTACTGATAAGGAACTTGAAAGCCGGGTTGAAGTGGAGTATGAGAAGTTTACTAAAAAAGTACAGATAGAAGCAAGGGTACTCGGTGACCTTGCGATGAATCATATCGTTCCCATTGGAATCAAATATATGACCTCTCTTATCGAGAATGTAAAAGGTCTCAAGGAGGTCTTTAATGACACTGAATATGAAAGGCTTGCCGGGGCACGTAAAGAGGTGATAGTCACTATTTCTGATCATATCTCAAGTATTAAAAGACTTGTAAATGAGATGATTGAGGAACGCAAGAAAGCAAATGTCATAGAGGATTCCTATAAAAAGGCTATTGCCTATGAAAGTAAAGTCAAACCATATCTTGATGAGATCAGGTCGCATATCGACAAGCTTGAACTGATTGTTGATAATGAAATGTGGCCTCTTCCAAAATACAGAGAATTGCTTTTCACAAGATAAAGGGTTGGTTAGTTTTTTTTCATCTTTGGTTAAGAGGATTCCATTTCAGGGATCCTTTTTCTTTTCGATGAAGAGAGTCCTGAATCTGAGTACAATGATCACTTGATAAATCAAGATCCTTTTTTTATAATAATTACTTAGCTCCATCGTTAATTATTATTATCAGAATTCCTTAAATTGATTACTTTTATAGTCAAATTAAGAGGCCCGGTTATGAAACAATTCTTACTTTTCTTCTTATTATTGATTTTTGTAACTTCTCCTGAGGTTACAGCACAGAAACGTAAATCAGAAAGAGCCTATACCTCCTTTGCAGCAGGGGAGTACTATGATGCTATAGATCTGTTCAAGGATGCATATTCCAAGACAAAAAAATCTGACAAAAACTCACGGACCGAACTGGTATTTATGATTGCAGAATGTTACCGGCTAACGAATGATCCAAAAAATGCCGAAACATGGTACAAACTGGCAGTTAAATCATCATATTCAAAACCTGAAGCTGAATTCTGGCTGGCTGAATCTCTTAAAAAAAACGGCAAGTATCCGCTCGCCATTGATGAATTTAAAAAATATAAACAGATTGCCCCTTCAGATGCAAGAGCTGAACAGGAAATCCGGTCCTGCGAGCTGGCAGAGGAATGGCTGAGAAATCCTGAAGCATATAAGGTTGAGGAACTTAAGGATGTAAATTCAAAAGAATCAGATTTTAGTCCGGCCTATGGACGTGATGATTTCAGCATGATCTACTTCACATCTTCACGGGAAGGGGTTGCAGGCAAAAAGACACATGGCGCAACAGGTCAGAATTTCACAGATATCTTCGAAAGCAGGATTGATAAGAAATCAAAGTGGAGCACTCCTGTACCTGTTGAAGGAATAAACACTGAATTTGAAGAGGGAACCCCATCATTTTCATCTGATTATAAAGAACTGTATTTTACGCGCTGTGAGGCAGGGAAACGTGAGAAAAAAGGTTGTATTATAATGTATACAAAAAGAAACGGTGATAAATGGAGTGATCCCAAGAACCTTGGTTTACTTCCTGATTCACTTGTAGCAGCACATCCTTCAATCTCAAAAGACGGTTTGACTTTATATTTTGTTTCTGACCTTGCCGGTGGTTTTGGCAAAAAGGATATCTGGAAAGTTACAAGGCTCAGACCGGGAGATGCCTGGTCAAAACCGGTTAATCTGGGTCCTGATATCAATACCGCAGGTGATGAACTGTTTCCTTATATCAGGGAGGACGGAACATTATATTTTTCATCCGATGGGCTCATCGGTATGGGAGGCCTCGATATTTTCAGAGCCAAACCACAACCTGACGGAAGCTGGGTTGTTCAGAACATGAAACCTCCAATTAACAGCTTTGCCGATGATTTTGGTATTGCCTTTGAAGACGGAAATGAAAAAGGGATATTCAGCTCAACACGAAAAGGCAAGGAAAATGACGATCTCTATTCCTTCGAGCTGCCACCATTGAGATTCAATGTGACCGGACTGGTAAAAGACGAAAAAACCGGATTAGCAATTAGTCAATCTGTTATTCAGCTTATTGCAAGTGATGGATCTAATCTGCAGGCTGAAACAGGTACCGGAGGTGATTTTAAGTTTACACTTAAAGCTGATGTGGATTATATATTTCTTGCATCAAAAAAGGGATATCTCAACGGGAAGGAGAAAGAGACAACAAAAGGACAGGACAAGAGCCGCGATTTTATGGTCACTATGCTTCTCACACCAATTGACAGACCAATAGAACTACCCAATATACTTTACGACTTTGACAAGTGGGATCTCAGACCGGAGTCAATGGTATCACTTGATAAACTGGTTGAAACTCTTATTGACAATCCAAATATCACAATTGAGATCATGTCACATACCGACACCAGGAATACTGAAGAATATAACATGATTCTGTCACAAAAACGGGCTCAGTCAGTTGTCGACTACCTGGTTAGTAAAGGCATTGAACTTGAAAGGCTTACTGCCAAAGGTTACGGAAAGTCGAGTACGAAAGTTGTTGATGCTACTATCGCTGCCCAGTATCCTTTCCTGAAGGCTGGCACTCAGCTCACTGAACAGTTCGTCAATAGTCTTCCAAATGATGAACAGAGAGAGATAGCCCACCAGATTAACAGAAGAACTGAATTCAAGGTTTTGAGAACTGATTACGAGTCGCCGAAGAAATAATATCTTTGCGCTCCAACTGACCATTATGACCACTGAATCAAAGTATAGCAAGAGAGGTGTTTCCGCATCAAAAGAAGATGTGCATACAGCTATAAAAAATGTTGATAAAGGTCTGTATCCTAAAGCTTTCTGCAAAATAGTCCCCGACCTTCTTGGTGGCGACATTGATTATTGCAACATTATGCATTCTGATGGAGCCGGTACCAAATCATCTCTTGCATATATTTACTGGAAGGAAACAGGTGATCTTTCTGTCTGGAAGGGGATAGCACAGGATGCTATCGTAATGAATCTTGATGATCTTCTTTGTGTGGGTGCTTATAACAATATTCTTTTTTCGTCAACAATCGGTCGAAATAAAAACCATATTCCCGGCGAAATAATTTCTGCAGTGATCAATGGGACAGAAGAGGTTCTGGAAGAGCTACGTAATTTGGGGATTGGTATCTGGTCAACCGGAGGGGAAACTGCTGACATGGGCGATCTTGTCAGAACGATTGTCATTGATTCAACGGTGATAGCAAGAATGAAAAGATCAGATGTAATTTCAAATGAAACAATTAAGGCTGGCGATATTATCATTGGCTTTTCATCATCAGGAAAGACCAGTTATGAAAAAGAGTATAACAGCGGTATGGGGAGTAATGGCCTCACTTCAGCGCGGCATGATCTTTTTGCACCATATCTTGCTTCAAAATATCCCGAAAGCCTTGATACAACTTTACCATACGATCTTATCTATTCAGGTAAATACAGGCTGACAGATCCTATAGCTGAATTCAATACAGATGCCGGGAAACTGGTACTTTCACCCACCCGTACTTATGCTCCTGTAATAAAAAAGATCATTGAAACCATGCATCCTGAGATTCATGGAATGGTGCATTGTTCTGGAGGAGGACAGACAAAAGTCATGCATTTTATTGATAATATGCATATTGTGAAAGACAACCTCTTTCCGTTGCCTCCGTTGTTCCGCATGATCCATGAACAATCCGGAACTGCCTGGGAAGAAATGTATAAGGTATTTAATATGGGTCACCGCTTTGAGATCTATACTGATAAGAGAAATGCATCTGAAATAATCAATATTGCCTCAGAATTTAATCTTGAAGCCAGGGAAATTGGTTATTGCGAAGCGTCTGAAAGAAAGAAACTTACAATAAGTTCCGAATTCGGAACTTTCGAATATTAGGATATACTTTTTTGTTACACCTTCCGTTCGGCGAAGTCTTCGGACTTTGTGCCTTTTTTCTTACCTTTGCACCCTGAAAATTCATTGCATTATGGCAAACAACATGATTCTTGAGAGACTGGAGGGTGTGAAAACCCGGTTTATTGAGGTTGGTGAACTTCTCACCCAGCCCGATATTCTCTCGGATATGAAGAAGTATGTCAGACTTAATAAGGAATATAAGGATCTTCTTCCGATAATTGAATCATACGAAAGATATAAACTGGCACTCAGTAATATAACCAGTACAAAGGAGCTTCTTGCAACAGAAAAGGATGAGGAGATGCGCGAGATGGCCAAGGCAGAGCTTGATGAGCTTACATCCCATATCCCGGAAATGGAAGAGGAGATCAAGATGCTGATAATCCCGGCTGATCCGGAGGATGATAAAAATGCAGTTATGGAGATAAGGGCAGGAACAGGAGGAGATGAGGCAAGCATTTTTGCCGGAGATCTTTTCAGAATGTACAGTAAGTATTTTGAAACAAAAGGGTGGAAGGTCGAGGTTAATAATATGTCAGAAGGAACTGCAGGTGGTTATAAGGAGATTGTTCTCAGCATTACCGGTGAAGGTGTCTACGGTATAATGAAATATGAATCAGGTGTTCACCGTGTTCAGAGGGTACCGCAGACTGAAACACAGGGACGGATTCATACCTCCGCTGCCTCAGTTGTTGTACTTCCCGAAGCTGATGAATTTGATATTGATCTTAGGACCGAAGATATCAGGAAGGATACTTATTGTTCATCAGGACCGGGCGGACAATCGGTAAATACAACATATTCAGCCATCCGGCTTACTCATATACCTTCAGGAATAGTAGTTACCTGTCAGGATGAAAAGTCACAGCTTAAGAATTATGATAAAGCCCTTAAAGAACTGAGAACACGGCTTTATAATCTTGAATATCAGAAATATCTTGATGAGGTCTCCCGCAGGCGAAAAACAATGGTGTCAACAGGCGACCGTTCTGCAAAAATCAGAACTTACAACTATCCGCAGGGAAGAATGACAGATCACAGTATTAATCTTACAATCTATAATCTTCCATCAATTCTCGATGGCAATTTACAGGAAGTTCTTGATAAATTGCAGATGGCTGAGAATGCGGAACGTCTGAAAGAAAGCAATATATAACTTCAATAAGCATGGATCAGAACAGGTTATTTGAAAACATTCTCAGGAAACGATCATTCCTTTGCGTTGGACTCGATTCCGAGATGGAAAAGATCCCCCCAATTCTTTTGAAAAAGAAAAATGCAATATTTGAATTCAACAGACGGATCATTGATGCCACTCATGAATATGCAGTCGCATATAAACCTAATGTTGCATTCTACGAATGTTACGGGGCAAAAGGATGGACTTCGCTGGAGTTAACGGTAAAGTATATAAAGGAAAACTATCCCGACATCTTTGTTATTGCAGATGCAAAGCGTGGAGACATAGGCAACACCTCGAGACTGTATGCCAAAGCTTTTCTCGAAAATATGCCATTTGATGCTATAACTGTTGCTCCATATATGGGAGAAGATTCCGTTACTCCATTCCTGTCTTATAATGAGAAATGGGTAGTCCTTCTGGCACTAACCTCCAATAAGGGGGCAGATGATTTTCAGTATCATAATGAGGATGGGATAAAACTTTTTGAAAGAGTATTGACAGTTTCTCAGAAGTGGGGTACAGTAAATAATCTCATGTATGTTGTTGGTGCAACACGGGCCGAAATGCTGAAAGATATTCGTCAGCTGGTACCTGATCATTTTCTACTTGTTCCCGGTGTCGGGGCACAGGGCGGTAGTCTTGAAGAGGTCGCAAAATATGGTCTGAACAGTAAATGCGGCCTCCTGGTCAATTCCTCCCGGGGAATTATTTTTGCCGATAGTACGGAAAACTTCGATAGAGTTGCCGGAGAAAAGGCAAAGGAGATTCAGCTTGAAATGGAAAAACATCTCCACCGGCATAAACTGATTTGAGGCGCAAAACACGCTAAGTAAGCGCAAAGTGCGCAAAGTCATGATGTAGAAATGTAGGGTCATGCCTTGGCGTGACCTGTTTTTTTTGTACAATGCTTTCTTTTTTCATAAATTTATATCCTCGCTGTTTATTAATTTGTGCTAAAATGAAAGAGGAATTTCTTCATTACCTGTGGAAATACAGTCTCTATGATCCGGACAGACTGTTTGATAACGAAAATAATAGAATTGTGGTACTGGATCCCGGTGAATATAACCGGGATTCTGGTCCTGATTTTTTCAATGCACGCATCTCTGTTGCAGACACTATTTGGGCAGGGAATGTTGAAATACACACAAAGGTCGTCGCATTTTGATAATCATGGACATCAGAATGATCCGGCTTTTGATAACATTATCCTTCATGTTGTTGCTGAAAACGATAAACCTGTTTTTAATTCAAAGGGGGAAGAGATCCTGACAACAGAATTGTCATTTGATCAATCTCTTTACGAGAAATATATTTATCTGGTCAATAATCCGTATATTATTGCCTGTCAGGATGACATCGGTCAACTTGATAATATCCCAGTCCGTCACTGGCTTAATTCACTCGTAATTGAAAGATTTCAGAACAAATCAGAATCAATCCTGAAAATATTTTCAGAGACAGGAAATGACTGGGAAGAGACATTTTACAGTATGCTGTCAAGATATTTTGGATTCAGGGTCAATACTGAACCATTTGAGATGCTTGCTGCTGCACTTCCATTCAGGATAATCCGGAAACATGCTGATAATCTCTTTCAGATTGAGGCGCTATTATTCGGAACTGCAGGTTTGCTTGAAACCGGACTGTTTAAAGAAGCTCTCTCTGATGAATATTACCGCAATCTTATTAAGGAATACACTATTCTTTCAGCAAAATATTCACTTCAGCCTCTCCATGGATGGCTATGGAAATTTTCAAGGCTGAGGCCGTCCAATTTCCCTACCGTAAGACTTTCGCAGCTTGCCTCGATGCTTTCAGTGACAGGGGGACTTTTTTCTAAAGTTCTTGAAGCGCCTGATATAAAACAGATTAAGATGTTATTTGAAGTGTCAGCATCGCGATACTGGGATGATCATTTTGTATTTGGTAAAAAAAGCAGGAGTTCCATAAAGAATACCGGATCGCAGGCAGCAGACATCCTTCTGATAAATGCCGTTATACCGCTGATATTTGTTTATGGACAGAGCAGGGACAGTTACGGGATCAGTGAAAAAGCTCTTCTCTTCCTTGAAGAAATCAACCCTGAGGATAACAGTATAATCTCTGAATGGAAAGCTGCAGGAATTGATGCAGAGTCTGCATTTTATTCCCAGGCACTGATTCAGCTGAGAAATGAATACTGCAAGAAAAGAAAATGTCTTGATTGCCGTATTGGAAATAAGATAATCAGGCAGGGTAAAAAACTAAAGAATCATGATGAGCTTCTTTTGGAGCCTTGAGAAAAAATCGAAGTGAATACATGGAAAATGGGAAATTGGGAAAACAGGGTCAGAGCATTGCATGGCCTTATTTATTGATTAAGGGGAATTAATTTTTGACGAACGGACTGATTTCTTTGACAAATATCTGAAGGTTAATGTAATTCAACGCAACTTTCACATTGGATTCTCCGTCTTTATTATGACAGTGAATTAATAATTATTTAAACTTATCGGCTTCTGGATAAATAAATATTTCATGAACTTTTAAAAAAAAAACAAATTGTTTGATAATTTACATAAAAAAGCCTTATTTTTGCGTTCCAAAATTGGAGACTCGATCTATATATGGATTAATAATATTTTAATTAGAGATATGTATTTAACAACAGAAAAAAAGCAGGAGTTTTTCAAAACCTTTGGAACATCTGAAATCGATACAGGTACTGCAGAAGGCCAGATTGCGCTATTCTCATACAGGATCAATCATCTTACAGAGCATCTGAAGAAGAATAAAAAAGATTTCAGTACCCAGCAGGCTCTTATCAAGCTTGTAGGGAAAAGAAGAAGGCTGTTAGACTACCTTAAAATTAAAGATATCGGGCGGTATCGCGAAATCATAAAAGCGTTGAAATTACGTAAATAGAGAAATAAAGGCAATTCAAAATTGCCTTTTTTCATACTATTCAGGTTATTTTGTAATTTCAATTTTCATAAATTATACGTACAATGTTCAAAATAAAAGAGAAAATTATTGATCTCGGTGACGGGAAGACAATAACCCTTGAAACTGGCAGAATGGCCAGGCAGGCCAATGGTTCTGTATTATTAAAAATGGGGAAGACAATGTTGCTGGCTACAGTTGTGTCGGCTCAGGAGGCAAAAGAAGACACCGACTTCATGCCTTTGTCTGTTGAGTATAAAGAAAAATATGCTTCTTCGGGACGGTTTCCGGGTGGCTTCATGAAAAGAGAAGCCAGGCCTTCAGATTATGAAATACTCATCTCAAGGCTGGTCGACAGGGCATTAAGACCCTTGTTTCCTGACGATTTTCATGCAGAAACATTTGTTACAATAAGTCTTATATCTGCCGATATGGATATCATTCCCGATGCTCTGGCAGGGTTGGCAGCATCGGCAGCATTGGCAATTTCCGACGTACCTTTCAATGGACCAATGTCGGAAGTGAGGGTTGCAAGAATAGATAAAAAATTCGTCGTAAATCCCACTGCGACTCAACTAAAGGATGCTGACATTGATCTGATGGTCGGAGCCACATTTGATAATATTCTTATGGTTGAGGGTGAAATGAAAGAGGTTTCTGAAGAAGAGATGCTGGAAGCTCTTAAAATAGCTCACGATGCAATTAAGGTCCATTGTAAGGCACAAATGGAATTTGCTGAAGAGCTGGGCACCACTGTCAAAAGAGTATATAGTCATGAGGAAAATGATGAGGATCTCAGGAAAAAAGTCTGGGATGAGACCTATACCAAATGCTATGAAGCAGCAAAATCATCCACGGCAGATAAGCACAAGCGGATTGACACCTTCGAAGCAATAGTTGCAGATTTTCTTAACCAGTATACTGAAGAAAACCCTGTTAACGAAACACTTGTAAAAAAATATTACCACGATGTTTTAAAAGAAGCATCCAGAAGACTTGTCCTTGATGATAATATTCGTCTTGATGGAAGAAAACCTGATGAGATCAGACAGATAGTATGTGAAATAGATCCTCTGCCAGCGACACACGGATCAGCTTTATTTACAAGAGGTGAGACGCAATCTCTTACAACAGTGACACTTGGAACGAAATTAGATGAAAAGATTATCGATGATGTTCTGAACAAGGGTACAGAAAAATTTACTCTTCACTATAATTTTCCTCCCTTTGCTACAGGCGAAGCCAAAGCCGCCCGCGGATTAAGCAGAAGAGAGATAGGTCATGGAAACCTGGCTCACAGGGCTCTTAAGAATATGATGCCGGCAGATGATGAAAACCCCTATGCTATAAGGATTGTTTCAGATATCCTTGAGTCGAATGGATCATCATCAATGGCTACAGTATGTGCCGGAACACTCGCACTTATGGATGCCGGTGTTAAATTGAAGAAGCCTGTATCCGGGATTGCTATGGGACTAATAACCGATAAAGACACCGGTAAGTATGCAATCCTCTCGGATATACTTGGTGATGAAGATCATCTGGGGGATATGGATTTTAAAGTTACTGGTACCCGCGACGGAATAACGGCTACACAAATGGACATTAAGGTTGAAGGTCTTTCGTTTGAAATCCTTACAAAAGCTCTCAATCAGGCAAAAGCCGGAAGGTTACACATTCTGGATATCATGAGTCAGACTATTGCAGAACCTAGTCCGGAACTTAAACCTCATGCTCCGAGGATTGAAATGCTCACAATTCCAAAAGAGCTGATTGGCGCTCTGATAGGTCCTGGCGGAAAGGTTATTCAGGAGATACAAAGGGTTACAGGAGCCACAATAATTGTAGAAGAGATTGAAGGTCATGGTGATGTGAATATCTTTGGTGAGAATGCCGAAGTTATCACTGCTGCGCTCGACTGGGTGAAGAAAATTGTAACGGTTCCAGAAGTAGGACAGGTATATAAAGGAAAAGTTAAGACTATCGTGCAGTTCGGGGCATTTGTGGAAATACTTCCTAATAAGGACGGACTGGTTCATATTTCTGAACTGGAGTGGAGAAAAGTGAATAAAGTAGAAGACGTTCTTAAGGAAGGTCAGGAGATTGAAGTTAAAATAATCGATATTGATCCCAAAACAGGAAAGATTAAGTTATCACGTAAAGAACTTCTTCCCCGACCGCCGCGACATGAGAATGAGAACAGGAAGCCTGAAGAAAATCAGAATAAGTAACTAAAGCCGGCTACGAAAAGCCGGTTTTTTATTGCCGTTTCGTTTCCAATTTATAAATTTGATATATTGACATATCAATAGTAATCACTGATGAAGATCAAGTACAACTATGTGGTTATTGAAGGAAATATCGGTGCAGGGAAGACTACCCTGGCTGGCAGAATAGCCGGCCAGTTCAATGCGCAACTGATCCTCGAACACTTTGCTGATAACCCGTTCCTTCCGAAATTCTATCGTGATCCTGAAAAGTATTCTTTTCCTCTCGAGCTCTCCTTTCTGGCCAGCAGGTATAAACAACTTAAGGACGAGCTGGTACCTCAGGATCTCTTTAAGTCATTTTCTGTTGCGGATTATTATTTCATGAAATCACTGGTTTTTGCTGCTTCAACGCTTACCGGAGAAGAGTTTAATCTTTACCGTCAGATCTTTTACATTATCTACAGTACAGTTCCAAAGCCTGATATTTATGTCTACCTGCATCTCAATCCTGACAGATTACTTGAGAATATTGAAAAGAGGGGCCGCACTTACGAGAAATATATTACCAAAGAATACCTGCAAAAGATACAGGACTCCTATTTTTCATTTTTCAGGCAAAATCCGGAGAACAAATATCTTGTTATTGACGTCAATAATATAGATTTTGTCTCGAATGAAAGTCATTACTCCAAGATAATAGACACAATTTTTTTTGATGATTATCCGGTGGGACTGAATAAGGTGATCTTGTAGTAATCTGCATTATTCAGATAGCAATTCAGGCAATGCAGACTACCTGTGAATAGTGTAACTTATTTCCAATATTATATAAGACAAGTTGTTTTAAATGTAGTCACCTTTGTTCAACATACATCCGATAAATCCGTAATAATCGGGTTGATCATATTTGAAACAAATCGGGTATGAGGTGATTGATTACAATAAAAGAGACTCTAAAATTCAGCCTAATGTTTAAGTGGCACGTGTACATGTTATGTTCAGAGCGACTGTTATGCTAAAGATCGTAATAGCTTGTGTAGCTACAAATTATAAAAATGCGTTTAATCAGTGTTTATAGCCGTATAATTTTATTTAATTTGCTTAAAATGTGACTATTTTATTGTAAATTTGCGCTTACGTCAAAACTTTTTAATTAATACTTCGTAATAAACTGTAAAATCAAAGTATCATAAACAAAAACACTTTTAAATTATGAAAAAATTCAGAAGCTATTTTATCCTTATCCTTGCCGCAGCTGTTATGACAGGTTGCAGCGGTTTGAATAAGATGAAGAAGAACTCCAACTTAGTTAAGTATGAGGTTACTCCAAAAGTTCTTGAAACACATGCCGGTACAGTTACAGTTACTATTAAAGGTACCTTCCCGGCCAAGTACTTTGATAAGAAGACAACTGTTACAGCCACTCCTGTTCTCACTTATACCGGCGGAGAAACTGCTTTTGACAAAGTACAGATTCTTCAGGGCGAAAGTGTTCAGGCTAATAATAAGGTAATTGCTTCTACAGGCGGTGACTTTACCTATACCTCTACAATTCCGTACAAAGATGCTATGAAAATGTCGGAACTGGTATTAAGATTAAAAGCTGTAAGAGGCAAAAAAAATCTTGATTTTGATCCGGTTAAACTTGCCGATGGTGTGATAGCTACTTCAACTTTGGTTGAGAAGGACAGCAGAACAATTGCTTCGAAGGATAATTATGTCAGAGTTAATCCTGAAAGTAAAGAAGCAGATATTCATTATCAAATAAATCAGGCAGATATTAATAGTAAGGAACTTAAAGCAGAAGACATTGCTCTGCTTAAAGAGTACATAAAATCAGTTAGTGCTGATTCCAGCCGAAAACTAAAATCGACAGATGTAAGTTCTTACGCTTCACCTGATGGTTCGATGAAAATTAATGCTCCGCTATCAGAAAAAAGAGGCAAGACAGCTGACAAATTCATAAAGAAGGAATTCAATAAAGTCGAAGCAGCAAAGAATCCTGATTTTTTCAATGAGAAAACGACTCCTGAAGACTGGGATGGTTTTAAATCAGAAGTAGAAAAATCAAATATCCAGGATAAGGACCTTATCCTCAGAGTACTCTCAATGTACTCCGATCCTGATGTCCGCGATAAAGAGATTAAAAACATGAGCTCTGCATTCGAACGTCTTAAAACTGATATCCTTCCAAAACTGAGGAGATCAAAATTAGCAGTCAACGTTGATCTCGTAGGTCGTACAGATGAACAGATACTGGCTCAGATGAGATCTGATCCCAAAGTTCTTGGCCTGGAAGAAATGCTTCGTGCAGGTTCTCTTACTACAGACCTTAATGAACAACTTAAGTTCTATCAGACCACACAGGAGAATTTCCCGAAATGCTTCCGCGCTAAAAATAATACCGGATGCGTATATATGACATTGGGTAAAACGGATGAAGCAATTGCAGAATTTGAAAAGGCAAAAGCTCTGCAAAATAATGACGTAATTAAAAACAACCTTGGATTTGGCTCACTGGTGAAAGGTGATGTTGCTAAAGCTGAAGATTATTTCAATTCAATGACTGCTGCAACCAATGAATCAAAATATGGTCTCGGAGTAATTGCTATTACAAAAGGCGAATATGACAAAGCAGTTAATTACTTTGGAACTGAACCCAGCTTCAACCTTGCTCTTGCAGAATGTCTTAAAGGTGATGTCGCTAAGGCAAAATCAACGCTTGATAGTATGAAAGACCTTGGCAAAACCGGGAAACCTTCATATCTGAAAGCTGTTATCGGCGCTCGTCTTGATGATAAAAATTATATGTTAAGCGGTCTTCGTGAAGCTATCGGATTCAGTCCTGATTGGAAGGGATATGCCAAAACAGACCTTGAGTTTGCTAAATTCTTCAATGATGATACATTCAAATCAACTGTTCAGTAAGAATTTACTTTAATATAGAAAAGGCTGCTCGATGAGCGGCCTTTTTTTTAGTTTTTTTACCTCATCCCCCGAAAGAAATACATAATCAGGTTCTTAGCCCCTCTCCCTTGGGAGAGGGATTGGGGTGAGGTCTATTCAGTTCCCACAACACAATCCCTACACTGATTGCAATATTGAACGAATGTTTGGTTCCGAACTGCGGAATTTCAACACAAAGATCGCAACTGTTTACAATGTCCTGATCGACGCCATTCACTTCATGACCGAAGACAAGTGCATATTTTTGGTCATTATCAATTCGTAAATCCTGCAGGGCGATTGATCCTTCAGTCTGTTCCACTGCAACAATCCTGTACCCTTTTTCTTTAAGCTCATTTAAAGCAGCTGAGGTCTCAGTAAAATATTTCCACGATACCGTTTCGGTAGCGCCCAGTGCAGTTTTTTGAATCTCCCTGTGGGGAGGGCATGATGTAATGCCGCATAAGTAAATAGCTTCTGTCAGGAAAGCATCGGCCGTCCTGAATATTGATCCGACATTGCTATGACTCCTGACATTATCAAGTACGATAATAAAAGGAGCTTTTTTAGTATGCCTGAACTGTTCTACTGTCTTTCTGCCGAGTTCCCGATTTAGAAGCTTTCGCATACTTTTTATGCGAAAGTAACTAAATAATCTCTCATTTGTTGTTATTTTGTGACCGGTGAATTCCACGATCCAAAACAGTATTTAAACTAAAAATCGAAAGATGAATGTTCATGAATTTCAGGGTAAGTCATTACTGAAAGCTTACAATGTTGATATCCAGGAAGGCTTTGTTGCAGAAACTCCCGCACAGGCAGTTACCATTGCCAAACAAATGCAGGAGAAATTAAGTTCCGGGTTTTTCGTCGTAAAAGCTCAGATACATGCCGGAGGCAGAGGAAAGGGGGGCGGAGTTAAACTGGCGAAATCGATAGAAGATGTCGGTAATATTGCCAGTCAGATGCTGGGTATGCAACTGGTCACACCGCAGACTGGTCCTGAAGGCAAAAAAGTAAACAAGGTACTTATTGCACAGGATGTATATTACAAAGGTGAATCTGAACATGAAGAGTTCTATATCAGCCTGCTCCTGAACAGGAGCAATGGCAGGTATATCGTTGTATACTCTCCCGAGGGCGGGATGTCAATTGAAGAGGTTGCGGAAAAATCGCCGGAACTCATTTTTACTGAGGAAATTGATCCCCGGTCAGGACTGCTGCCTTTTCAGACCCGGAATATAGCTTTTAAGCTTGGCTTGTCGGGTAATGCTTTTAAAAATATGCAGAAATTCCTGTCTGGTATTTATGAAACCTTTCTGGGATGCGATGCTCAATTACTGGAAATAAACCCAGTCTTAAAAACCAGCGATAACCGGATATTGGCAGTCGATTGCAAACTGGTCCTTGATGACAATGCATTATTCCGTCACCCCGATCTCCTGGCAATGAGGGACCTGAATGAAGAGGACCCGGTTGATGTTGAGGCAGGAAAGCATAATCTGAATTTTGTAAAACTCGACGGGAATGTAGGCTGCATGGTGAATGGCGCAGGACTTGCTATGGCAACTATGGATATAATCAAACTATCCGGCGGATCACCTGCAAATTTTCTAGATGTTGGCGGGGGAGCCAATCCTAAGACTGTAGAAGCTGGGTTTCGTATAATTCTTAGGGACCCTGCAGTAAAAGCAATTCTTATCAATATTTTCGGTGGAATTGTGAGATGCGACAGGGTAGCAAACGGAGTGGTTGAGGCATATAACTCAATAGGTAAAATAAAGGTGCCTGTAATTGTCAGATTGCAGGGCACAAATGCTGAAGAAGCCAAAATGATAATTGATAATTCAGGTCTTGCAGTTTTTTCAGCAATCTCATTCAGGGAAGCGGCCGACCTTGTAACCAGGGTATTAAACCAGTAAATAATCTGAAAGCTCCCGGTAATGAAATTCAGTAGGTCGCGCCTTGTTTTATTATTGAAAATCTTTCTTGTTCTTCTTTTAATTTTAATCTCAGCCAGTCTGATCATTAAGAAAGGCAGAAAGAATCCCTTATCAGCTTATTTCAGCTCCCGTTGCCTCGATTACAGACAAAAGGATTACAGCAGAAAACTGAATGACAGAATTGTTGACTATTCTGCTTCTGCAAAATTAAAGGGAATAAGTGCCTGCAGGAACGAAGCCGAACTGAAGAAAAGGATTTCCGAAGGTAAGCTGGTAAGAGTCGGCAGTGGGAACAACTATCGCGTTGAAAAAATGAATTTCAGTTATCCCTGTCTAACAAGGGACAGCAAGTCATTACTTGATGAAATTGCCAGCAGATTCAGAAAAAAGTCATCTGAGAATGGCTTGACCGGGGTAAAATTTTACATAACCTCAATGACGAGGAAGGCAGACAATTTGAAAAGTCTGAGAAGATACAACGGCAATGCTTCAGCAAATAGTCCGCACCTTTATGGAAATGCTTTTGATATAAGTTATAAAAGATTCATTGTCCATAAATGGATCGTGACAAACTGTGATAAGAAATTCTTAAAAGAGGCTCTGGCTGAAGTGATCTGGGAGTTGAGGTCGGAAAATAAGTGTTGGGCAACATACGAGAAGGTGCAGAATTGTTATCATGTAGTTTCCCGTTAACGCCGGATGTATCCGGTTAAATACCGGACAGGAAGAGGTAGCTATTTCTTATGCGATTCATCGCAATATGGTTTGTTCCCTGATTTTCCGCATCTGCAGAGCCTGACTTCCCCGGAGTTTCTTCCTTGTTTCTTTGGAGATCTTTAAGCAAAAAATTTCCTGTTATTTTCAGCGGGCCGAAATCTATCACTTCGACCAATGCCTGGGATTTTTTTTCATTATCTTTTCTATGCTCTTCCATAGCTGTTATTTTAACCAATAAAACCGGCTTTTCTGTGCTGCCCGTCACAGAAGGGCATATGGTCGCTAACTCCGCACCGGCAGATAGAAATCATACCGTCATGGATTTCTTTTTTGTTACCATTGTATACCAAAGTAAATGTGCCCTTTAACACAATAGGCCCATCAGGCATAATCTTTACCGAAACAGGTTGTTCTACTGAATCCTGGTCGTCGGAGTACATAAGTTCAGGTCTCCTGAATTTAATATGATTAAGCTGGTCACTTCCGACTGACTCATTTTTTTCCTCATCATTCCATTTCCATGCGAGGGCTTCGGTAGGGCATAAATTTACAACTTCAATGATTTTTTCCGTTGTTGAACCGTTCATGTCAACCCACGGTCTTCTGCTTGGATCGAATACTTCGAGAAGCTCCCTGTAGCAATACGAAGCATGAATACAAGCAGATGGTTTCCAATAAACTGTTATATCCTTATTTTTATATCTCCTGCCTCCTGAAAATTGGTTTTCATTTTTTTCCATCACCACTAAAGTATTATTCTTTGATAAACAGTCTTGAACCTGAAAAGGTAATTTTTATACCAATTGAGACCAGAATCCGAACCGTTTAATCTGACCAAGGAAAAATTTTAAATACCCGGTCGCAATTTACCACTTTTTATAAACATTAAGGTTAAAGTGACATTATGAATATTTATATTTGTGTTATATCATCTTTTAGATGAACAAAATTCATTTATTTGGCCGCAGAAAAAACTTTGCGGCGGTTACAATTCATTGGCATTAAATTATGATAATCAGTGGTTGGGTTTACGCGTTGACGGGAATGATTTTATCAGAACCATTAAGTCATCTGATCCTGACCCTTTTGGCACTTTTAGTGGTCATTTGTGCCATAATAATTTTTTTTACGATCAAATTAAAAAAAGTTAACCGGGAACTGGTCGAAAGGAACAAACAGATATCAGATATCAATGCCGAACTGCAAAATTCGAATAAGGAACTGGCAATTCAGAAGGAATTGATCACAAAAAAGCATTTCGAATCTGACAAATTCTACGAGATGCTGGTCCAATCAGCCAATGATGGTATTTCCTTTTATGACAGGAACTGGAAACTCAGATACACTAATTCTGCTTTTTATACAATGATCGGCTATGACAGGGATTCTTATAATACTTTAAATCCTCCCGATCTGATTCATCCCGACGATCAGGATTACCAGATCAGAAGAGAACAGGCACTGGCAAATAATGGATTCTTTGAAACCGAATTAAGACTGAGACATAAAGCCGGCCACTATATGAACCTGTCAACCCGTTCGGTTACAGTAAGAAGCGATAGCGGGGAGGTGCTGGGAGCACTTACAATTTCTCGTGACATTACCAGATTGAAACAGGTCCATGAGGATCTTATCAAGGCTAATATCGGGGCAGAATCGAGCAACAGGCTGAAATCTAATTTCCTTGCAAATATTTCACATGAAATCCGTACTCCTCTGAATAGTGTTGTCGGATTTTCAAATCTCCTTCTGTCAAATAATCTAACAAATGAGGTCAAGGAAGAATATATCGAACATATAAACCACAACAGCGAAAAGTTACTTCAGATAATTGGTGATATTATTGACCTGTCGCGACTTGAGAGTTCTCAGATTGAAATTACCTATGAAGAGGCCTCTCTTAGTACTGATTGTAAATGAGATAATTGAAGACGCCAGACAGATCATAAGACGAAATGAGAAGCCGATTATTCTGACTGTTAAAAACCATTTTGAAGATCTGGGAGATTTGATTTTTACTGACAGGATATGGCTTAAAAGGGTTCTTAATCATCTGATGGATAATGCAGTGAAATTTACTCTTGAGGGATCTGTTGAGTTTTCATATATGTTAGAAAATCAGAATATAGTATTCAAAATAAGAGATACTGGTATTGGAATAAACAAAGAGAATCTGGGTCGCATATTTGAAGAATTCCGTCAGGAGTTTGATGGTCATCATCGTCCGTTTGAGGGTCTTGGAATAGGACTTACACTTGCAAAAGAGGTAATTGAAAGGATGGGTGGGAAGATTTTTGTTGAGTCGGAAAAAGGGGTTGGTTCGGAATTCAGTTTTTCAATTCCATACAGACCCGCCGGAAGCACCAAGACTAAGGTTGCTCAGGTTAATAATGAACACTATTTAAAACCGATTGACTGGAGTTCAAGAAAATGCCTGCTTGTTGATGATAATAAGGATGTACTGATCTACCTGAACCGGATACTTACTGATACTGGTGTTACGATTGTTACTGCCCGATCGGGTTTTGAAGCGATTGAATTAATAAAATCAACTCCCGATATTGATGTTGTCCTGCTCGATATGCAGATGCCGGAAATGAATGGCATAGAAGCAACAAAAGAAATCAGGAAAATCCGAAAGGACCTCCCGATTATTGCACAAACAGCCTTTATCTTTGAAGATGATAAAGATATTATTCTGGAAGCAGGTTGTGATGCCTGTCTTATAAAACCAATCAGACGCGAACATCTCCTGACTGTCATGTCGAGCTTTGTCAAATCAAATTGAACACTGATGACATTTAATTTGATAAATGTAGAGACGCCCAATTTGGGCGTCTCTACTCAATATTGATGATAATGGATCATTAACCAAAATTTCTATTACTTTGTATTGAACAATAAAAAAATGTCACATAACCATTTTGCAGATATTATTTTACCTCTTGCTGTAAGGGGTAGATTCACCTACAGGATCCCTGAAGATATTGCAGACAATGTCAGACCCGGAGTATTGGTTACGGTACCGTTCGGCAGTAGAATACTGTATTCAGGTATTGTTTGCAGAGTCCACGATAAATCCCCGGAAATTAAAAATTTAAAATCTGTAATTAATGTGACTGATAGTATCCCACTGATAAATGAATTACAGCTTAAATTATGGCTATGGATATCAGAGTATTATTTGTGCAGCGAGGGCGAAGTGATGAAAGCAGCAATGCCCGGCGAGAAAAGCCTTAAAAATTTCAGACCCCGGCTTGAAACCATCTATAATATTATCAGAAAAATTTAGTGAAGACGAACTAAATGAAATTCTTGACAAGCTTAAAAAAGCACCCCGGCAACAGGAAATTTTATCTGCATACTATAAGACTCTCCGGCTATGCTACCGGCAAGGAAATTTTACCAGTCAGCAAATCGCTTCTTCATACCGAATCACATTCTTCTCCAGCAATTATTGACGCACTCATACATAAAGGAATCCTCAGACCTGTGGTACAACCTGTTTCCAGAATTTCCGAATCGGACAATTTTAAGGAACCCGTAAAAAAATTGAGTGAAGCCCAACAGGCTGCCTATACAATCAATTAAATCCCAGTTCGCTGAAAAAGATATCGTACTTCTGCATGGTGTAACTTCAAGCGGTAAGACTGAAATTTATATTCACCTTATTGAAGAACAATTGAAGAAAGGGAAACAGGTTCTTTATATGCTTCCGGAAATTGCTCTTACAACTCAGATAATACTAAGGCTTAAAAGACATTTCGGAGGAGTAACAGGTGTTTATCACTCACGATTCAGCGATCCTGAGAAGGTGGAGATCTGGAAAAAGGTAGCGGAAAAAGATCCGTTGAACAGTTACAGACTCATTTTGGGCGTGAGATCTTCGATCTTTCTTCCCTTCTCCGATCTTGGATTGATTATAGTGGATGAGGAGCATGACGGGTCATATAAGCAGCATGATCCGGCGCCAAGATATCATGCACGTGATTCTGCAATCATGCTGGCAGCTATTCATAAAGCAAAAACGATTCTGGGCTCAGCTTCACCATCAATTGAAAGTTATAACAATGCTGTAAACGGGAAATACGGCCTAACTGAATTAAAGGAGAGATTCGGGTTTATCAAACTGCCTGCGATCATTCTGGCAAATACCCGTGAAGCATACCGTAAGAAACTTATGGTTTCGCACTTTACTCCGGAACTGCTTCAGGCAATGGACGAAGCACTTGGCAAAGGAGGAACAGATAATTCTGTTCCAGAACAGGCGGGGCTTTTCTCCATATATTGAATGTTCTGAATGTGGTTGGATACCTGTCTGTATTCAATGCTCTGTCAATCTGACATACCATAAAGGAATAGGAAAGCTTGTTTGCCACTATTGCGGATATACAACGAGATGTGCCCTCAAAATGCGATAATTGTCATTCCACAGGAATGGTAACAAAGGGATTCGGAACAGAAAAAATTGAGGATGAAATAAAAATAGTTTTTCCTGCAGCGAGAGTTGCAAGAATGGATCAGGATACTACAAGAAACAAAAATTCATTTCAACAAAATAATAAAGGCTTTTGAGGAGAGACAGATCGATATCCTTATCGGAACACAAATGATTTCGAAAGGACTTGATTTTGAGAATCTTACTGTCGTTGGAATATTAAATGCTGATAATCTGTTAAATTACCCTGATTTCAGAGCTCATGAAAGAAGTTTTCAACTTATGGAGCAGGTTAGCGGACGGGCAGGCAGAAGGCAGAAGCAGGGAAAAGTTGTAATCCAGACTTCAGATCCTGCAAATAAGATTATACGAATGGTGCTTCGCCACGATTATGCAAAGCATGTTCAGAATACAGGCTGAGGAAAGAATGACCTTCAATTATCCTCCGTTTTGCCGTATGGTCAAAATCAGTATCACGACATAGGGACCGGACACAATTAAACTATTTCGCAGATATTCTCGGACGTGATCTCAAGGTGATCTTCGGTAAGAGAGTTCTGGGTCCGGAATCTCCTGTTATTTCACAGGTTCAGCTCTGGTATATCAAGACCATACTCATAAAGATCGAAAGGGAAAAACCTCCGGTAAAAGCCAAGCAGCTGATAATTGAGGCGATAGAAAGGCTCGAGAAAGAAAAGGGAGCTTCGACTGTAAGATTGCGATTGATGTGGATCCGTATTAACTTTCCTTTGTGATCTTTGCGTAAAATCTTTGCGTCCTTTGCGGTTAATGGATTTAAAAGATGCTACTTTTGGATCATAATAATTCCAAAATGAAAATTGAAGTATCAAACGGAGAGATAATTGATAAACTTACTATAGTACAGATAAAGCTTGAAAGGATCAAAGACAAGGTAAAGCTCATAAATCTTCAGAAGGAACATGATGAGCTTTCTAAATCTGCTTCCGGCTTGATTAGTACTTCGGATGAATTGTATAAATCATTGTATGCCGTGAATAATGAATTATGGGATATTGAAGACCGTATACGTGATCTTGAAAGAAAAAAGGACTTCGGAAAAGATTTTATTGCCACTGCCCGGGCCGTCTATTTTAAAAATGACAAGAGATCAGAACTTAAAAGGAAGATAAATATTAAAACCTCATCCGGATTGATGGAGGAAAAATCCTACGAAAAATATTAAGATGCGCCTGCTGATCATCAGAACTTCAGCTATGGGTGATGTAGCACTTACAACTCCTGTATTAAAAGGGATGAGGGAACAATATCCTGAAGTTGAATTAGTGCTGCTTACACGGCAAGCTTTTAAACCATTTTTTTCTTCCATTTCCGGACTCGGATTAGTTTTTCCCGATCTTGAACATAGACACAAGGGGATCACAGGATTAATACGTCTTTTTAAAGATGTCAGAAGACAATTTAAGATTGATTATGTGATTGACCTGCATGATGTTTTAAGATCGAAGGTTCTAAGATTTTTCTTCAGTCTTTCGGGAGTTCCGGTTGCTGTAATCAATAAAGGAAGAAGTGAAAAGAGATCGCTGATTACAGGCAAAAAGAAAATTCAGTTGAAACATTCTGTGGAAAGATATTGTGATGTCTTTGCTAAAGCTGGTTTTCCTGTAATTCCATCGAAAGAAAAATGGATCGTACCATCGCCTGAAACTGTTTTAAGTAGACCATTTTATCACCGATATGCAAGGTGTATTGAATATCGGTGTGGCACCCTATGCAAAACACAAGCTTAAAATGTGGCCTGAAAGTAATATGATACAACTTCTCAGACTCATTTCAGAAAAGCATAAATGCAGATTCTGGCTTTTCGGAGGAAAAGAGGATTCAGAAAAACTGGCTGGTTTTCAATCTAAAGTACCACATTCTACGAGTCTTGCTGGTAAGCTAACACTTGATGAAGAACTGCTTTTTATGACCAGACTTGACCTGATGATAGCAATGGATTCGTCGAATATGCATATGGCAGCGCTTGTAGGGATCAAAGTCATCTCCATTTGGGGAGGTACTGATCCTTTAAGTGGTTTTTCTGCATGGATGCAACCAGATAACTTTTCGATCCGAATACCTGTCGATGAGCTTACTTGTCGTCCATGCACGATTTATGGTACAGGAAAAACCAAAAATAATTTTGCATGTATGAAGTTGCTGACACCTGAACTGGTCTTTAAGAGAATTGAAAAATTGGTATTAACTTGGATATGCCCACTGACACAATTTAACCGCAAAGCGACGCAAAGTAGGCGCAAAGAACGCAAAGCAAAATCGGGATTTTTTTTCTTTGCGAACTTTGTTTTAAATCTTTGCGACCTTTGCGGTTAATTGCTTTCTATTTTTTTTAAAATAATTCATTATGAACTTTGAAGAAGAACAACATGGAGGTTTTGGAAGATCATCACGAATGGCGAAGAAGAGACTCTTCGTACCATTATTAATTCTCGTGATTATACTTATCGTATTTGCTATTCAAAATACAGGAAAGCAGTCAGAAATTAATCCTGCCGACCTGGTGAATCCGTTGATGGGTACAGATTCAGAATACAAATTATCGAATGGAAATACATATCCGGCAATAGCATTACCGTGGGGCATGAATTTCTGGACGCCTCAGACCCGGAATATGGGCAATGGATGGAGCTATACATACCATGATAATAAGATTATGGGAATTAAGCAGACTCATCAGCCAAGTCCCTGGATCAATGATTATGCAGCCTTTTCATTGATGGCAGTTACAGGCAGGATCAAAACCGGTGAAAATGAAAGAGCCTCATGGTTTTCACATAAGGCAGAGATTGCCAGACCTTATTACTATAGTGTTTATCTGGCTGATTATGATGTCACTGCTGAAGTGACTCCAACCGAAAGGGCAGCCATATTCCGTTTTACTTTTCCTGAAACTGATTCCTCATTCATTCTGCTCGATGGCTTCAATAAAGGATCAATGGTTAAAATAATTCCTTCAGAGCGTAAAATAATTGGTTATTGCCGTAATAATCATGGAGGAGTACCTGCAAATTTTCATAATTACTTTGTAGCAGTTTTTGATCAGGATTTTGATTTTGCCACTACATGGCATGGCGACACATTAAGTATGAAGGATCTGGAACAGGAAGGTGATCATGCAGGTGCCGTCCTGGGGTTCAAAACTAAAAAAGGAGAACAAATTAATGTCAGGGTTGCTTCATCTTTTATAAGTCATGATCAGGCTTTTCTGAATCTTACACGCGAAACAGGTACCAAAGATTTCGAAACTATTAAAAAGGAAGGGAAGGATGCATGGAACAAACAGCTGGGGCGAATAAATGTTGAAGGAGGAACTGCCGATCAGCAGCGCACTTTCTATTCTTGTCTTTACAGAATGATACTTTTTCCCCGGCAGTTTTTTGAAATTAATGAGAAGAATGAGATTGTGCATTATAGTCCTTATAACGGGGAAGTCTTACCGGGTTATATGTACACCGACAATGGATTCTGGGATACGTTCAGGGCGGTATTCCCGTTTTTTACCCTTATGTATCCCGATGTCGACAGCAAGATCATGGAGGGACTTGTCAATGCTTATAAGGAGAGCGGGTGGCTCCCTGAATGGGCAAGTCCGGGCCATCGCGATTGCATGATCGGTTCCAACTCTGCATCTCTGATCGCCGATTCTTACAATAAAGGTATCAGAGGATATGATATTGAAACTCTGTATCAGGCTATAATAAAAAATACTAAGGGTGCCGGGCCTGTATCATCTGTCGGACGGCTAGGTGCAGAATATTATAACAATCTTGGCTATGTGCCTTATAATGTTGGAATTAATGAGAATGCGGCCCGAACACTTGAATATGCTTATGCGGATTTTTGTATCTGGAAGATAGCCAGGGAATTGGGAAAGCCGAAGGAGGAGATCGATTTGTATGCAAAACGGGCAATGAACTATAAAAATGTCTTTGATGACGGAAGAAAGCTGATGAGGGGCAGAAACCTCGATGGAAAATTCCAGTCCCCTTTCAGTCCCTATAAATGGGGAGATGCTTTTACAGAAGGCAACAGCTGGCATTATACCTGGAGTGTTTTTCAGGATATTGCCGGACTGGTTAATTTAATGGGGGGGAAAGAGAACTTTATAGCTAAACTTGATTCAGTATTTACGGTACCCCCCGTCTTTGACTATTCCTATTATGGGGAAGTCATTCATGAGATACGCGAGATGCAAATTGCGAATATGGGGAATTATGCCCATGGAAACCAGCCGGTCCAGCATATGATCTACCTGTATAATTATGCAGGAGAACCCTGGAAAACCCAATACCATGTAAGGGATGTGCTTGACAAGCTCTATAATTACACGCCCGACGGTTATTGCGGCGATGAGGATAACGGGCAGACTTCTGCATGGTATGTCTTTTCATCTCTTGGATTTTATCCTGTTACCCCGGGCACTGATGAGTATGTCATAGGCTCACCCTTATTCGGAAAAGCAACCCTGAACTTTGAAAACGGTAAGAAGCTGGTAATAAAAGCATCAGGGAATTCAAAAAAAAATGTTTATGTTCAGGATGTTAGCTTTAACGGGAAAAGGATAAGCAATAATTTTTTCCGGCACAGAGAATTGCTTAAAGGCGGGACTATTATTTTCAGGATGGGACCGGTACCTGATAAGAAGCGGGGCATAAAAGAGGAGAGTTTTCCATTCTCTATGAGTAAAAACTAATTCCTTTTAACCGCAAAGGTCGCTGAGAGGTCGCAAAGAATTTATTGCCAAGGTTTTAACTTTGCGTTCTTTGCGCGTATTATATTCTTAATTTTACATTAAGGCGTGCTAGGAGAGCTGTCAGTCCGACCATCAGGAGTGCCCATACCAGCGATCCGGCAACCACAATCAGGGGCTCGTTTGACTGCTTATAGATAAGCAACGGTATGCCAGTGCTCCAGATAAGGTAATAGAGTATATCAGGGGCCAGATAAGTCGTAAGAGAGTTTTCTCCTGCAGGTTGCAGAAATGAGGACCATTTTATTTTATTTCTCACATCAATGATCCAGTATAATAAGATGAAAATAAGAAAACTTATGCCGTTGCATATCATTCCCCAGCTAGGCGTGGCTTGAATTTTCGAGATGATAAACCACTTTCTTAAGATAAATCCTCCTATCAGGTAAGCAAGCCCAAGTCCTGCAAATATCAAAACAACCTTTTTAAATTCCTTGACAGGTATTTTCTTGATTATCAGGCCGCCAATCAATCCGGAAATAACAATAAACGGCACATTACCGTCAATAATGATACCCAGGAGAGGTTTAGCCGGATTGAGAAATTCCAGGAGCTTCCAGTCGGAAAGCATATTCATTATCAGGAAAAACAATGCGAATAATGAAGTCTTCAGAATGGATTCGCGACAAAGAACATATGTGAATGCAGAGACAAGATAACCCCAGCCGATCAATCCAAGGATACCCCACCAACTGGTAATAATTGAACCGTTATTCTCAGGTTGTCCGGACCGGAATTTAAATACAATGAAGACAAAGATTGCAAGTGATAAAATTTTCAGTCCGGCAATTGTAAAGAATTTATTTTCTTTATCAGGATAATCGTTCCAGAACAGGAAAACCGCCAGGTACATTAATAATGCCCACAGGTTTTTGCTTATGCCTGTCAGTTCAGGGTTTACTCTTCCGCTGTTAAGCATAAGGACACCGATTATTATCAGGGTCAGGGATCGTGTGAAAATATGCCGGCTTATGTCATAAAGTGATTGTCCTGAGGAGAATCGCCTCGAAAATGCAAATGGGATAGCCATTCCAACGATAAAAAGAAATCCGGGGAATACCCAGTCTGCAAGCCCCATTCCGTCGAAATCAGCAGCACGGTGGCCTAACCACGCAGGTGCAACATTCATATTAAGGTCGTTAACGAATAGCATCAGGACAAGTGTAAGTCCCCGCATGATATCTATTGACGAGATACGATTATAGTTAGTCATCAGTTGTAATAAATTTATTATATAAAGGTTAAAAAAATAAAGATAAGAAATACCAGCATGTATCTATACCACATTTCCCAAAGTGCTAAAATCTGGTAATATTTTTCTCAATTTGAGAAAAACTCATTTGTTTAACTTTGCTATGCATATGGAATAATATTGTAAGAATCAGATAAACAGATTATTATAATCCAGGAATCAATTTTTAAAGATTTCAATGTAAAACTGGCATAACATTTGTTTAATCATTCTATGAAAGCAGTAATCACTCAGTGCTATAAAGTAATGCGTTAAAATTAGGTGAATAGTAGAAAAAGTTTGAAATCTGGTATAAACGTCATGAAGACAAATTCGCCCGGATATTGGAAGGATAAAAAAGAGAAGCTTCTAAAGAAGTATAAAAATCTTACTGATAAGGATTTGCGTTTTGTTGAAGGGAAGGAAAAAGAAATGATCGAGGTGCTTGGTCAGAAACTTGGCAAAACGAAACAGGAGTTATTACATATCATTTTGACACTTTGACCCAATTCCCATATTAGTTTTTTAAGTTCCCCGAGACATCCTGACTGCCTGATCAGATCCAGTCATATGGTGTTTCCTGATATACATAATAATTCAGCCAGTTTACGAAAAACAGATTGGCATTAGCACGCCATTTTACCATCGGTTTGGCATTTGGATCATTATCAGGGTAGTAGTTTTCCGGGATATTAATTGATAATCCTGATTTCAGATCGCGTTCGTATTCGTCCCTGAGAGTATTTGAATTATATTCAAAATGTCCGGTTACAAAAATCTGCCGGCTGTTTTTCGAAATAACCACGTGAACACCTGCCTTCTCTGACCATGCAACAAGTGTCAGACCAGGATGTTGTTTTATATCAGCTATCCTGGTTTCTGTATAACGCGAATGTGGCGTATAGAAAGTATCATCGAAACCCCTGATCAAGGGTATCTTATTATCTGTTATTTTGTGCTCGAAGACACCAAATAGTTTTTTCTCTAAAGGATATTTTTGAATTCCATAATGATGGTATAGCCCTGCCTGTGCTCCCCAGCATATATATAACGTATTTGTAACATTTGTATTACTCCAGTCCATTACCTCTGAGATATCATTCCAGTAATCAACCTGTTCAAATTCAAGGTTTTCTACCGGGGCGCCTGTAATTATCAGACCATCGTAACGATTGTGTTTGATCTGATCAAATGTTTTATAAAAAATGTTCAGGTGTTCTTTTGATGTGTTTTTTGAATCGTGTTTATCCATATAAAAAAAGTCAAGTTCTATCTGGAGCGGAGTATTTGACAAAACTCTTATAAAATCTGTTTCGGTAACAATTTTAAGCGGCATCAGATTACACAATGCAATTCGCAAAGGGCGTATATCCTGATGTGATGCACGCTGCTCATCCATGATGAAAATATTTTCATTTTTAAGGATGTTAATAGCCGGCAGATTATTAGGAATGTTTATTGGCATTATTTTTCAGTTATAATTTTGGCGCTAAATTATACTTTTCAATTATTAAAAGACTGATTTTTTATAAAAACAAGTGAAAGCAAAAGGTGATTTTATTTTGATTCTGCTCTGAATATGATGAAAGTAATACTAAAGAATTGAGTGAGGATCAGACAGAATTAATTAAATCCTGTCAGGGAAGACTTGCCCGTAATGGTATTTGTTTATATAATAAAATTCTCTTCGGGAGCGGATCCTTTATATAACCCTGAATAATCAGAGCTTTAATAGATTCATTGTCCCGAAAAGAATTATCTCATTTCATGAAAACAGCGCATATAGCCAAATTTGCCCGATAATGGTTAAATATTCACTGTTCAAAATGTTTTAATGGATCTATTGACCACCAGAGGGTTGCATTTCTCTTACAGTTTCACCTGAATCGGTAACCTCAACTCTGCCTCCATTATATTTTCCGGAGATACTGTCAAGAAGTGAATTGAATTTATGCTTTACGGAATCCAGATAGTCTTCTCCTTTTTTGACTATTTTATTCCTGCTTTCAGTTCCTTTATCGGGTGCAAATAAAACCCCGATCAAAGCACCGGCTGCCAGTCCGGCCAGTGCGCCTATTATTACTTTTCCTGAGTTCATAATTTAAGTTTTTAGATGTTTGTTATTACTGAAAATCCTCTTTTGTGAAATAATTCTTTCTTCCTATAGACATGCAACAACAATATCAGGCTTTTGTTTGCCGATATTGCTTTATTAATTTCATTTTTTGCCTTATACCTGGCTTAGACAGGATCTTACAGAAGTGCAGGTTGTAAGGCATTTTTTAATGAGAACTAACATACTGATAATCAAAGCTTATATTTTTATGTTTTTTTTTGGAGAATATAATTGCCTATATTTCCGCTTAGGTGTATTTTTAAATGTCAAAAAGGGAGCAACAATTCTCAGATGGGCAATCGGGTATTCAAATGGCTACTGATAAAGTATCCTCAAAATTATATTATTAGGAATCCTATTAAAGGAGCTTTAATAATTTCCCTTTTTTGCTTTGGTTTTACCATTTTGTACAAACCGATGGGTTATCATGCATCAAGATCACTCAGCTATGGATTGACTATGGCACTCTATAGTTTAATTTCCGGCTCTTCTGTAATCCTGTCTGGCAGGCTGCTAAAATCGTTCCATTACTTTTCAGACAGTAAGGACTGGACAATATTAAAAGAGTTTATTATCCGGGCTTATTATCCTTTTCGGAGTTGGCATAATTATATATTTTATGGGCTTTTTTATTGAAGCTTCAGCGATGAGGTGGAATATTCCAACTTTTCTGGATTCATGCAAATATGGCTTTTTACTAGGGATTATTCCAGTTGCATTTTTTACGGCAATAAATTATCCTTACTTAATGTCACCGAGTGTTGATTATTTTGAAGTTAACAATGCATCAGCAGGTCAGGTAAGTCAGACTCCTGATGAGCCTGTTCAAATCAGCTCTCAACTTAAAAATGAGGATTTAAGTTTCTATCCTGGTGAATTCATATACGCCGAATCGGACGGAAATTATGTGGTTTTTTATTTATTTATAAATAACCAGGTAAAGAAAGAGATAATCCGTAACTCGATAAACAGCGTAGAGCAGCAATTATCGGGCATTCCCTATTTTCTAAGGACGCATCGGGCCTTTATCGTGAACTTAAAAAAAGTCAGGAGCAAACAGGGAAACACTTTAGGCTATCTCCTTAAACTGAATGAAACCGAACTTAAAATCCCCGTTTCGAGGAATAATACCAGGATATTTAATGAGCTTTTTTCCAGATATCATTTTTGATACTATACTGTTCGTCCCAGATTTTTGCATCCTGTAACAAATAATATTCAATTTCTTCCCTCATCGATACAACTGGTAACAAATCTTTACCATATATCCCAATTTATTGGAATGAAACATTTTATTGCCTCAATTTACAATGTAAATTATTTGTAAGCTTTAATTATTACACTGAATTATGGAATCAATATTAGGGAATAAATCTGGCAAAAAGTGTTTCTTACTGATGTTAGTTATTGCAGTAAACCTGACTGCATTACCAGGACAGGAACAACCGAAACAATTCATTAAAGGACAGTTAAAGGAAAAACAAACCATGCAGGCTGTCGGATTTGCTACGGTTGCATTGCGAAGAGCATCAGATTCGACTCTGATTACCGGAACTTCAACGAATATTGATGGAGAATTTATTCTCGAGCAGATAGCTGATGGGAAATATAGTATTATAATCAGCGCTATAGGATATGTTCGAGTCACAATTAATATTGATCTGAAAAATAACTATGATATGGGTACTGTTCTTTTACAGGAGAATACTCTTAAGCTTGGGGAAGTAGAAGTTGTGGGTGAACGGATAAAAGCTAAAGCTGAAGCAGAAAAGACAATTTACTTTATTAACAAAAAAATGTATGATGCTTCAGATAACGGAGTCGACATATTGAGTTATATACCAGGCGTACAGGTAGATATAATGAAGAATATTTCACTTGAAGGAAGTCAGCATATAATTATCATGGTAGATGGTAAACAGCGTGACAGGAGTTTTTTAAGCCAGCTGAATTCCAGTCAGATTGATAAAGTCGAGATTATCAATACTCCTGATTCCAGATATGATGCAGATGTGACAGGTGTCATTAATATTATTCTGAAGAAAGACAGGGAATCACGATTTAACGGACATATTCATGCAGAAATGCCAACGTCTGAATCGGCAATCTATGTTTTTCCTGATTACAGCTTTAATTACAGTTTCAACAAGCTCAATTTATTTACTTCCTATAATGGTGAGTTTAGTTATTTTAATAACATTGAAAGCAGCAACCGGAATTTTTGGGATAAACAAGGGACAACACAAATCATATCTGATCAGAATGTCAGACAACAAGACTGGTCGCATAGATTTCATTACGGATTCGATTATATGTTAAATGAAAAGAATCAGATTAACTTTTATGGATATTATAATCCTTATTCAAACGAGCTTAACGGTAACGTGAAGTTGCAGGTAACAGGTGATAATACCGGAGATCAGAACTGGTCAGCTCTGAAACAGGATAAAGATATCAACAGGTCAGTTTTCTATTCTTTTTATTACAAACATCTTTTCAGTAAACCAGGCAGAGAAATTGCATTTGATTTAAGTTATTTTAATTTCATGGCAGAAAACTCTACTACCTATGTAACCACATTATCTGTACCCGACGGTTTTATGACAAACCGGGTAAATGCTGTGAAACCCAGGCAGAACTCAGTAAGCTTTAAAATGGATTACAGCTCCCCTGTTACCGAAAAGTTCAGGTTCGATGCAGGAATCAAGGTCAGAACACAGATGCTGCGAGACAGGCTATCTGATGAATTTAAATATGACGAAAGCATATTAGCTTTATATGGAACAATAACATATACTTTTTCAAAATTTACTTTGAGTACCGGCATACGGGCGGAAAAATCAGCATCCGGTTTAACCAACAGCTTTGACAATAAGGTTTTGGCTTTATTGCCGAATGTTACAATTAATTATAAACCTACTTCGAAGGACATCTTAAAATTATCTTACAACCGTACAGTTTATCGTCCAAATGTATATGAATTAAATCCTTATACTTCAATTGATGACCCTTATACAGTACAGAGCGGTAATCCTTTTCTGAAACCGGAGTTCCGGCAAATGTTGTCAGCTGATTACTCTAAGACCCTTGGCAATAATTATATTTCTTTACAGCTATTCTACCTGGACAGATCTAATGCAATTAGTCACTATACTTTTATTAATAATGCCGGTGCCTTTGAAACCCGTGTAGATAATCTGGGTGACATCCATGGGTATGGTTCTCAGCTGGCTGGAGCACTAAAGTTTAAGAAGGCAATAGCATTAAATCCATATCTTAAATTAACTCGTATATATACAACCGTTAATAACCTCGCAAAGCAATATGAGATAGACAATATACATGGAATTGCCTTCGAATCCGGGCTTTCAGCTATTGTAACTTTCAGGTACGATATTGTTGCATCATTACAATTTCAGTATAAGAGTCCTCTGGTCGACATCCAGAATATCTCATTCAGTGATGCACTTTATTTCATCACACTCGAGAAAACATTCCGGGGAAAATTTAAAGTAGGGATTATGAGCGCGCTCCCGTTTACGAAACGGTTTAACTATCAGGGGACTGAAACAAGAGGCGAGAATTTTTATAGTCATTCCGAAGGGAATATCAAGTTACCTGCTTTCCCTGTCTGGTTTAAATTCAATTACCAGTTCAATTCCGGAAAAGCATCGAACAGGGTTAATCATTCTAAAGAGGACATTGACAATATGCCAAAGAAAGGGTTTTAGTATCATTCATGCGAAACTTAATCATTGGTGGGGGGATTGGGCACGTTATTTGCACATTAGCTTATTAAATAAGGCAATTTCTTATTATAAACTTAAAAAATAAGCCATGAAAAAAGTAATTAAATTGTTCATAATACTGATTATATTGTCAATGGGCCTTTATTCATGTTTACCACTCTATCCATACGGTTATGGGAATCAAGGACATAGAGATAGAGGATCTAGAAATTACGGATATAGTGACCAGGGGCATCGGGGACGTCATGAAAGGCATCAAAGAAATAACGACAGATATAGTGATCGGGGAGACTTGAACTATAATTCACGACACGAATAGAGATAATAAACCGTGAAGTAAATAGTTTGTGACTAAAAATTGACTTCAACTTTTTGTATCACTTCATGTTTTAATTCAATACCTAATCCTGGACTGTTTTCTTGGCATAAGCTGAACCAGTCTGGGATTTTTCTATTTCAAAATGAACCAATTAAAATTCTTTTTGTAATGAAGATAGATTGATTATTTTTGTAGCGCCTTTCGGAGCTGGAAAATGATAAGTTGATTGGAATTTATATTATTATAAAGACACTCCATGGCCAAGTCTAGGGAGTGCAAAGACCGCCTTCGCCAAGGTTTCGGCGGTCAAATACCTCCTTCGCTAAAGTTACGGAGGTCAAAGCGGGGTGTGGCGCAGTTGGTAGCGTACTACGTTCGGGACGTAGGGGCCGGAAGTTCGAGTCTTCTCACCCCGACCATATGAAAATTAAGACCTTGTAATTCAATATATTACAGGGTCTTTTTCTTTATTAAGCCAATTAATAAGCCAATTAATTTACTTCGCATCGTTAGGTCACCATACATGATACGGAACGCTTTGAGGTAAGGTAATATCTTGTATTTCATCATGATATCATAATATTGTCGGGAAGATTTTAGATTCGGAGATATGGATGGATAGCTGATACAAGAAGCCCTTATATCCCCCATCTACCCCCAACAACATAATTGCTTGAAGATAAGTTTAAGTAATTGATATTATGCAAGATATGCGCATTGTTGATAAACATCAATCGTTAAACACTGAGATATTCATTACAACATCAATTAATAATGAATTACTGAATATTGTAAGCCGTAAGCATCGGCATTTGCTCCCCCACCTATTTATAGGTAATCCAGCATACCACCATCATCTGGATGTTTAACAGCAATTATTATTAACTGATGTGGTCAGGAGTTGGTCGTCTTCATATACCAGAGCACCCACTTGGTTTTAAACGCTAATAATAACTGTCCTCTGCTTACTAACAAACAACGATATAATGTTTTTATTCTCCATGTTGATAATGCAGTGTTGGAGTTGACCTCTGCTTCATTTTATCGTGAATATTAACCACTATGTACCAGTCTTGACTTTGACAGGGATTCCAAAAAGGGTTGCGGGAATTTGCCATCGTTCGAAGAAAGTCAACCCTTGGATTTGGGTTGAAAAGAACGTGAAAATTGATTTAGCGATGTGCTAAATTCCTACAGTAATGGATTGTTACAGTGAAATTGCGTTACAGTGGGGGTCTATTACAGTGCGTTATACTACAGTATTTGCTCCTTACAGTTGGTTACTACATCTACTTACCATTCTCTACCGAATTTGCTTTATTATGTAGTTGCTGCAAATTTAACACAAATGATGGTTGTTGTCAAGGTTTTTACCTCAACGGAAGCAAATTTTTCTTACAATCATTCCATATCTTCAAAGAATTCTCGCAGTGTATAGCCATAACAGTCCAGCAAATTAAACAGACTGGTCAGAGTCAAGTTCAAACCATGTTCACCACGTTGGATTTGGCGTCTGGTAGCCCCATATTCAGCGTAATCATCCTGATTCCTGCCCTCAGAAAACCGAATTTCTTTGAGCATCTTACTAATGGTTTCTAATCGTTGACTATTACCAATTCTTGTTTCTTCGCTTACATTAATCATACACGTGCTTTCGGATAAATACATGAAAGAAAAAAAATGCACCTGATGAGGCGCAAAAACATGTACCATAACCGTCATAATTTTCGAAATAGGCGAAGGAATATGGTCAGAATGGTTGAGGCTTACCACGAATTAAGGTGTAAAATTGGCAGAATTACGGTAATTTTACCATCCTTTGACACAGAGAACACCATTGTGCCCCCTGCATGGCAATCTTCGAAGACTAAAATTATTTTGCTGGTTGGAGCATACCATATTTAACACCGATGCGACTGACCTTAATAATGGTCTTATTGCTGGTGGATGTGATTTTGCTAATTTCCCTGATGGTGCGCTTTTTGTTCAGGTACTTCAGGATTTCTTGGCTTTTCTCTTTGTTGAGGAACTGACGTTCATTTTCGTTACTACCTTCTGGTCTGCCGAGTTTCCCACCACGCTGAACATATACTAACCTGCCCATCATTGTCCTCTCCTTGATGTTTTCCAGTTCCATTTCATATAGACTGGACATCACTGATGATATCATCTTCCATACAGGGTTTTTCTTCCCGTTGGGACGGCTTTGCAGTCCATTGTTGAGTATATTGACGTTTACTTCCTTTTCTTCCAACCATTCCAAAGTTCGTATGACATCACCAGTGTTTCTGCCAAGACGTGAGAATTCCTCAACCACTAAATCCGACACTTTACCTGCCTCAACCAACTGAGCCACTTCTTTCCCCTTTGGACGCTCCATAAATGGAATGCTACCACTGACCTTATCAAGCAAGGTCAGGTCATACGAATCATTATCCAGTTCGAATCTGTTTCCGCTCTGCTGAAGGGTAGAAACCCTATTGTATTTTATCTTCATTTATGATGTTATTTAAATCAGACATTAAAAATACACTTTTATTACGGTAAAACCAAATAAATGTGGCTTTTTTTTGTTGCCGAAATAATTAAGAATTTAACGGAAGTGGTGAAAAATGGTCTGCTCCATGCTCCCCCTGCCTATGGCATCAAATAATCCAACACTTTTCTTGTACAAATTATATATACTAACCGCTAATCAAAAGACAATAGGGTGTTATTTAACAGGGGTGCTACATGAGAAAATCCTGAACCACTATGTGAACTGACAATAGTTTGAACCCAAAAAAATTTTCCAGAAATAAAAAATGAATATGCCAAATACCGTTTTGTTGTGTGCAGTTTTTACTTGTAGTATTCATATTCAAAAAAATCTGGAATGTATCCACGGACACTTTTTAGTAGTCCGTTAGGGTAATAGAAGTATGTCAATTTTGCATTCCACGTCCTATCATTCATAAACACCTGATTGATGTCAGAGCTTATGATTTGTCCCCTTAAATTATAGCTGTTGGTATATACAGTATTACTGTTAAATTTTTGAAGGTCTTTGTAGTCAGAATACTGAACTTTGGAAGTGTCTTGTCCGACCACCATTAGCCCTTCCTTAAGCTTCGGCTTCCAAGTATATCCATACCATCGTTTTGTGTAAAAGTCGTTTTCATACTCTGATGTCATGTGATAAACTATAAGAGTGTCTCTTCGTTGGGTCTTTGTTGATTTAAAAGGCTCGTAGTAATAGAGTGTCTCATAATTTGGAGAATCGGGGAATTTCTCACGGAAGTCCTGAGACTTTGTCAACCTACCCAAAGTGTCATAAAAGATAAGGGTGTAGTCAACTCCAAATGAACCGTCAAAATAAGCAGTTGAGTCAATGATTTGAATCAATCTCGTATTTGAGTCATATTTATAATGCTTTGTCCCTTCTATTCTTTTATTCTTTCGAGTTTTCCCATTGTATGATGCGCTGTATGTAATTGAACGAATTTTGCGTCCATCTCTGTCTAAGTAAGTTATCTCTGCTAAATCTCGTGGTGAGTTCTCAAATCGAATAATTTTTCTCACACTCCTATTTTTGTAAATGCTGTCTGGTTGGGAGCTATTTTCACTTTGTCCGTAAACACTACTTGATAAAGTGAGACATATTAGTATTAGAATTTTATTCATCGGTCTGTCCTGTCAGTAAAAATTCGGCACAACTGTATATCGGTCTTATAAAGGTATATATAACTGACCAATTACCAAATTATTGAACACCCTTCTGGTGAATAACGGATTGACGCTTTCTCTGTTGCTTGTATAACTTCTGCATTTCTCGCTTATTAAATTCGGGTGATAGGTGGATGTACCTGTCCATAATTGTATATGAAGATTGTCCAACCCATTGCAGTATACTTTTAAAATTGACGCCACCCTGCACAGCTTGACTTATAAATGTATCCCGAAAATTATGTGACGTATGATTGGTTTTGAATTTTAGTTTTTTAAATTCATCTTTTTGGGCGATGCTTTCCAGTATTGATTTTACTGAACGGTTATACGGTTGATTCTGCATTTTGTATCCACTGGTATTGTATTCGACTTCTTTAAACAATACCTCAGCATATCTATTCAATGGCTGGGCAACATTTATATCATACCTTGTGGTTTTGGTCGGTTTAAATTTTAACCATCCTTTTTCTTTAAAGTGACTTGGTCTGAATTTCTTAATGTCGTCATATCGACAACCAGTGAAACATTGAATAAGTGCCATTTTCCTGACAGGTTCAAGATGTTTTTCATTGTCAGCAAATCGGTGGTTATATAGGAACATAACCTGCTCAAAAGTTAATGGATTTGGGTCGTTTCGGCTTTTCTCTCCACGCTTAAAGGATTTGTAAGTAAATTCCTCTGACAGTTGAATATTTAACTGCTTCCTGCGTTCGTAGTAATGAAGCAGAACAGTTTTTAAAAGAGTATAGGTTTTTTCCACCGTTCCAGCACTATAACCCTTTTCTGTCATCCACAATTCAAAATCATCTGACCAGAGCAAATTAATATCTTTCAGGAACGTAATTCGGGTTTTATCATCGTCAAAATTCTTGACCCGATTCATGAGTGTTTTAAATTCCTTTATTGTACCAGTAGCATGACCCAACTTCTTTCTCCTGTTGTAGTACTCTTCAATGTAATGCACAAGATTCTTCTGGTACTTCAGAAGACGTGGTGTAGGAAATACCTGTTCAATTAAAATGAATTCCTCTCTTTTTAATTGAGCGAAAACATAATCAAGGTCAGGATTTGAAATATATTTCCTGATATCACTTTCCTTCTCTTGCATGATTCGGTTCTTCTTTTGCCAATCCAAATCAGATTTTAACACTTCACCCTTTTTACTGCTCCATGATTTTGGCTTGACCCTAACACCAGTTGGGATTTTCTTTTCTTTCGCATCTTTTCTGGTTTGGGGGTTATACCTTCTGAGCCGAAGATAAACCATACATGTACCATCGTTGTCAGTCTGGTTTGAAAAGATTTTTCTGGATATCTTTAAATCCTGTGGCGAATAAAACTTGTTTATATAAACAGCCAGTTGTTCATCAGATTTATGAGACATGGTAAGCCAAATAATAGGTGAAATACATGAAGATTATAAAACATCTTATTTAATGGTCATTTCAGATTCAAAAGTAAGCCAAAAATTAATAAAATACTAATTTTGTAAGCCAAATATACATACTGATATACAATAATATATATAAAATATATAATCTTCTCACCCCGACTTTTAGGTACAGAGAATCAATTAATTACAGAGATTTTGTACCATTGTACCAAAAAATAGGACCTGTCAGAAATGGCAGGTTTTTATTTTATTAGGAATATAAATCAGAAATCTCGCAAACAGCGAACAGATAGACCACCTTGCACATAGCCGAGGTTACTTAAAATAAGAGTATTAGAATAAATGATATACCGATAGAAGGCATAAGTAGATGAGGTCGCCGTAGAACTCCACCATAGACCGTTGTCGCCAGCGTCTGCAAATGCCCCATTATAGTAGTCACGGCTGCCACCCGGAAGAGCTGAAAACCCGCTGCTATTGTTATCAGCTTGGTTGTTGCCTACTGTGCCTGCTATTGTATTTGTAGTCCATCCCGATGTCGCTGCCATTGATTTGGCAATGTTGCTTCCGCTGCCACCGTAACCATAACCATTGTTTGTAAGATAATCTGTTAATGTTGTCCATTCGTCATCGGAAGGTACATGCCAACCTGTCGGACATACATTTTTACCCCCATTGCTCACCACCTTTGTAGCCGCATTATTATCTACTGTATACCAATTGTATAGTCTTCCATACGTATTCGAATTAACAGGGGTATTACTGTAATCGCAATATGCACCTGTGGTTGAGGCTGCCCATGCATTATTATCTGTTATATTGGGTATTGCAGTTCCATCATTGTATTTAGTAGTTTTAAGGTTTTCTTTCATCCAAACCTGAGTGCCAATAGTTGTAGTGTTATAAATATTACCGTCTGCATCAGTTACTGTGCCTGAAGCTACAGTAGTAAAAGTCACATCAATTCCAAAAGTTGTCCCAAGAGAATTTACTGCTTTTATTCTGAAATGATATGTCAAGCCAACAGTTAATCCTGTTATATCTGCGTTAACTATTGTAACTGTATTACCTGTGACAGGACTTTGAGCTGCTGTGGCAATATTTCCGTAACTTGTTGTCAAACCATATTCAAATGCTACAACAGTTGATAAATAATTAGCATTTACTGTCCCATTTAATCTTGCCTCTGTTGGAGTTAAATTGGTTGCAGGTCGAGTTTGACTATCAGCGACTTGACCTAATGTTGAAGCTGACATATCATTTCCGTACGCAGTGCCAACATTATTTGTTGCATACGCTCGCACATGAAAAGTCAAACCTGGCGTTAATCCAGTGATTTCACTTTCAAATTGACCAGTAGCACTACCGTCAGTAGTTTTTGAATCTGAAATGGTTGGATTGGCTGTGGTACTCCAGCATACTCCACAGGCAGTTATTGTTGCACGACCATCGGATGTGATATTACCACCACTCATAGCAGTTGTTGCTGTCATGTTAGTTATAGGTGAGGTAGTTAAGATAGGTATTGTAGTAGGTTCTTTCTTTTTGCAACTGAAAAAGAAAGAAATTGTCAATATCAATAATGATAGGGAAAGTGATTTCTTCATATTTTAGGGATTATCTTATATTATTAAATTCCTTAATCCATACTTTCTGGAATACTACTAAATTTTATCTTATTAATTTGCTCTTGATTCAAGGGATTAGAGAAACCGTGTAAGGATTTATAATAGGTATAGTATTCCTGCTATTTCTTGTGGCTATTTGCAACATTTTCAGGTTGTTAATTAATCATTTACATATTACCTAATGAAAATCAACCTTCAAAAGTTGGAACTTTTATTATCAAATGTACGAAATATTCAACCGATTTTGTTTTAAAATAAAAGAGGCAGTCCATTTTGAAGCTCGTTGCGTGATAAAGTTGTAGATAAAGGCGGCAGATATATACTTAAGCCTCAACATCAATTTTATACTCTGATACCTGTTGAGGTTAAAGTTGAAAGTAGTGTTTCGATTGTTAAATTATTTACGATATGTCCTACGTATTTATTAAATTAGCCCTGAATATGTCTAAATTAATCGTGCAAAATGGATTCAGATGAAGATGATGATATCGTGCGTCCGGAAAGACTTCCTATTTACCGGAAAGGGAAAGAGATCTTTGATGTTGTAAATAAAATTTGCGCTCTTATCCCTGAAAACGATGAATACCTTAATGAAGTTAAATCCTGGATGTTAAGTGATGCGGCACAGTTGACTGTAAAAGTAGCTGGCGCTGAGGCAGGCGGGTTGTATGACCTCAAAATGGAAAATGCTGCCATAATACGTAAAGCAGCCCGCGACCTGATCGTCCAGCAGCATTCACTCGATGCGTTTGGTTTTGAATATCTTGAGTATTATCAGATTGTGAGGGACCTTATTGAAGAATACCGTCTCCTGTTCATCGCCTGGGTGGCCGCATTTGATAAATGGGATTATATAATTGACAGGTGGGGACTTTTTAATCCTCCCGGGGTAGGTCCGTTCGACAAGGACCCCGATGACGACATACCATTTCATGGTTTTGAAGAAGATCCTGAGGAATGATAAGTAGTCTTTGCATTAAATACTGTAGGAAATAATATGGAAACGGCCATAAATAACGATCGGCAGTTAGCTTTTGATTTTGTTAAATACACAAACCGCAACATCTTTCTTACAGGAAAAGCCGGTACTGGTAAAACCACCTTTCTGCATGACCTGAAAAAATTATCCCCGAAGCGGATGATTGTTGTAGCCCCTACAGGAGTAGCTGCAATTAATGCAGGAGGTGTTACCATACATTCATTTTTTCAGTTGCCTTTTCACCCATACATTCCATCGTTTTACCTCCCGGAAAATAATCCTGGGAAACAACCTGAACAAAAAGATTTTACAGGTTATAAAATGAGCCGTGAGAAGATCAATATTATCAAAAGCCTTGACCTGCTTATTATTGATGAGATAAGTATGGTAAGGGCTGATACACTCGATGCCGTTGATTATGCGTTGAGGAGATACAAGATCCATCACCTTCCATTTGGCGGTGTCCAGTTGCTGATGATTGGTGATCTTCAACAGCTTGCCCCGGTTGTCAAAGACGATGACAAGGAAATACTTAATAAATATTATGATTCATCTTTTTTCTTCGGAAGCCGGGCACTCTGCAGCACCGATTATGTTACTATTGAATTGAAACATATTTACCGGCAAAATGATCAGGTTTTTATTAACCTGCTTAATAAAGTCCGCGACAATCATGTTGATTCAGATGTGCTTGAGCGAACTTAATAAAAGATATATTCCTGATTTTGACCCTGATTCTGACGGGGGATATATTACTCTTACCACTCACAATTATCAGGCTCAGATGCTGAATGATTCAAAGCTTGAGAAGCTTCCCGGCAGCCCTCATTCCTTTAAAGCCACTATTAAAGATGAATTTCCGGAGTTTTCCTACCCTACTGCCAGTGAACTGATTCTGAAGGAAGGTGCACAGGTTATGTTTGTAAAAAATGATCTGTCGCGCGATAAGCTTTTCTTTAACGGGAAAATAGGGAAAGTAGAAACTTTTGAGGACGATATATCGTGGTTAAGTGTCCTGATGACAATTTTCCCATCAGGGTAGAGATGGCGGAATGGCAAAACATGAAATATACTCTCGATGAAGAGACCAAAGAGATTCAGGAGACAGTCATCGGAACATTTACACAGTATCCACTCAAGTTAGCCTGGGCAATAACAATTCATAAGAGTCAGGGACTTACTTTTGACAGAGCTGTTATTGATGCCCGTATTGCTTTTGCACATGGACAGGTATATGTGGCTCTCAGCCGGTGCCGTACACTAAACGGACTGGTTCTTAGCACACGGATCAATCAGCGAAGCATAATCGATGATCAGGCCATTTCAGATTTTGTTCATGAAACAATACAAAATCAACCCGACCAAAAGCAGCTGGCAGAATCGAAAAAAGCTTACCAGCAAAAGTTGCTGACAGAACTTTTCGATTTTACTTCTCTTTCACGCACCCTCAATTATTGTCTTAAGGTTATCAATGAGCATCGTGATAGCTATTTTGGGAAATCCTCAGGAAATGCTCGAAAATGCTTTAACCGGCATCAGGACAGACCTTATTGAAGTATCGGAAAAATTCCGTCCTCAATTAATTGGACTTTTAAACGGGGAAATTGATGCTGAATCAAATATTCTTCTGCAGGAACGGGTAAAAAAAGCATGCGAATTCTTTTCGGTTAAACTTGAAGCCGCTCTGAAAGAAATTCTCGAAGGTTTTTCAGTGGAAACAGATAATAAAACAGTCCGCAAATCGGTTTCTGAGGCTTTGGAGCGCATAAGAAAGGAGGGAATCATAAAGTTAGCCTGCCTTAATGCTGTCAGATCCGGTTTTACGATCAGTAAATATCTCGATGCCAAAGCCAAATCGGCCATTGATATTCCTGCAGTCAAATCTCATTCTGCAAAGTCAGTGGAAGATACTTCCGGAATTATTCAACATCCTGCATTGTTCCGCCAGCTAAAAGAATGGCGTAATATAAAAGCCAGGGAAATGAAGCTTCCGCATTACATGATACTGCCCCAAAAAACAATGGTTACATCTGGCCAATTTTATGCCTCAGTCCCTGTCCTGCTCTTAAATTGGTAAAGGGCATGGGAAAGAAGAAATCAGAGAAATTCGGGGAAGAGCTTTTAGAAATTATTATTTCATATTGCAAAAAAGAAAATATTAAATAAATATATTTCAACCCCTGTCTTTGTGATCTCAGTGATTTTTTTTTAACCACGGAGTTTCACGGAGTTAAAATCCACGGAGTTCCACGGAGTTTATAGTCCCTCAATCTCCCATTCACCTCTTCACCTTTTCTCCCCTTCCCCTTTTCTCCCCTTCACCTTTTCCCCCTGTGCCCTGTGCCCTGTGCCTTTTCCTACTCATACCTCAACGCCTCCACCGGATTCTTACTGGCTGCTCTGTACGACTGAAAGCTTACTGTCAGCAATGCAATAAGTAAAGCAATAGCGCCTGCTGAAACAAATACCCACAAGCTTATGTCAATCCGGTAAGCAAAGTTTTGCAGCCATTTATGCATGGCGTACCAGGCAACCGGGCATGCAATAATAATCGAGATCAATACCCAGATAATATATTCCTCTGACAGCAAAGAGAATATTTCAACTGATTTTGCCCCATTTATTTTCCTTATTCCTATCTCTTTTGTCCTTCGCTCTGTCATGAATGAAGATAATCCAATAAGTCCGAGACATGAAATTATGATTGCCAGGAAAGAGAAATAGCCAAATATTTTACCCATTCTCTGTTCTGTACAGGTACAGGTTATTATAATCATCATCGAGAAAATGAAAATCCAGTGGAATGTCAGGTTTAAATGCATTATATAAGTCTTCCTGATTGATTCAACAGTTGAAGTAACATGCTCAGATTTCATTCTGATAAAGAAAGTGTTAGAGGCAGCAATTTGCATGATAAGCGGTTCAATTTTGTAATGCAACGATTTAAAGTGAAAATCTTTCACGACTCCAATAATAGTTAATTTAGATCCCTGAGGAGTTGTTATTATTTCGCCGACGGGATCCTTAAAACCCATGATTTTTGCTGCCTGTTCATTTATCACTATTGAAGAATTATCTGTTGAAAATTCAGAAGAAAAGTATCGGCCTTCCTTAAGCTCAATTTGAAAAGTTCTGGCATAATCCTCATCAGCACCAAGAGTATAAAATAAAACATCATCCCCTTGCTTTTTTCCTTCCCAGTTAAAACCGCCTGAAGTGCCCTCAATGTTTAAAGGGTTATTATAATTAATGAATATCTTAGTCACACTCACTATATCAGGATTGTTGAGGAGCTCTTGTTTTAAAGTTTTTAATTTAGGATCCCAGGGAGCTGCAGGGAACTGAAAATAACCTATGTTGTCTTTATTAAAACCAAGCTTCATGTTTTGCAGATACCTTAGTTGATTTCCAACAATGAGCGTGCAAATTATAAGCATAACCGAAAGTGAAAACTGGAAAATAACCAGGACTCTTCTGAATTGTACATTGCCTGGATTTTTATTAACCACACCCTTCATGGTATACAACGGCTTTAAAGAAGACAAATAGAATGCCGGATAACTTCCGGCTAACAAACCGCAAAACAATACCATTGTTATTAAGCCTATATATAAGCCAGCGCTCTGGTAATTAACAACCAATTGCTTACCGATAAGATTCTTATAGCCGGGCAACAGTAATTCAACCAATATCATTGCTATTGCATGGGCCAGCAATACAATCAACATAGATTCTCCAAGGAACTGTGAGACTATTCTTCGTTTGCCAGCTCCTGCCACTTTACGTACACCAATTTCCTTTGCTCTCCTGGCCGATTGGGCTGTCGCCAGGTTCATAAAGTTGATACAGGCTATAAGGAGAATAAAAACAGCGATGAGACTCAAAATCCTGACAGATGTAATATCACCATGGCCGCTTATATCATAAGTATATTTTCTGGAAGAAAACAGATGAATCTTTTTGATGTTCTGAAGAAAAACCTCCGATTTCGAATCTTTAATATGCTTCTTCAAATAATCCCTGATTTTATTATCAAGTAATTTACCGTCAGTCCCTTTAGATACTTCAATATAATTATAACATAAAAACTGCCAGTCATTAATAGGTGCTCCTCTTTCTTTTATCAACTCAACCGGAATTAAAAAATCAAAACTGAGATGACTGTTATGTGGCTTCCTTATAACGCCGGTGACTGTTACCAGGTAACCCAGCGATTCTGTCAATGTTTTGCCAAGCGCATCTTCGTTACCGAAATATTTGTACGCCATTTCTTCTGTAAGGACAACATTATGAGGATCATTCAATGCACTATTTATATCTCCCTGAACAAACTCAATGTCAAACATTTTTAAAAAGTCCTTATCAACAGTGGCGACTGCTGTTTCATGTACAAATTCATTCCCTTTTTTTAATCTCAGTTCGGTATGAGGCTCGTATCTCGAAGATCTTATTATTTCTGGAAATTCTTCTTTGAGCGCTTTAGTTAATTCTCCCGGTGATACAGCAAACAGAGAGGACTCTCCTCCAGAAGGATTTTGGTTTTCAACCACGCGGTAGATATTATCGGCATTTTTGAAATGTCTGTCAAAACTCCATTCATACTGTACCCATAATAGAATTAAAATTGCAGAAGCCATGCCAATAGCCATACCACTGATATTCAGAATTGAATATGCGGAATACCTCCTGATATTTCTGAGAGCAATTTTTAAATAATTTTCAATCATAATATATTGTATTGCGGTCTAGCGGTCATTTGGAGGCAGGACTTTTTTTTACGTCATAAACCATTTCCTTATAACCAACTTCTCCCTTTTCAGAAATAGCTTCAACAACAACCTCCACCTTCCCGGTATTGTCTGAATTGTAAAAGGAAGCAGAAGCTATGCCCAGGCTGTCAGCAACAAGTTTTGGTTCCCAGTCTATCAGGGCACGCAGGTCAGGTTTGTACCAATCCTCAGGTTTCAGGTTTTCATATTTGGGTGAATAAAATTCCCTCGGTGTAGAAAATACCGCTACAGTACCCTTGAAAATACCTGTGGTCTTCCTGACGCCAAAAAATCCTCCTTCTCCATAAGTATAAATGCTTATAACATCAATGGTTTTTGGTGATGGTGGAGCTTTATAAGGCGACCAAAACTCATCCCATATTTTTCCCTTGTTACTTACATCTTCCAGTATCTCAAAACTGCTTACTTCGCTGGCTGGCATATATCCTACCATGCCAAAGTTATCGATATCTACGGTCTTTCCATCAACAATTACGAGAGTTGGAGCTGATTTTCTGATTTCAGCGATCAATTCAAAACCATATCTTAAAATCCTGATCTGCGGAAATTTGGATTGAATGACGCTATATAAGCCATATGACCATTTTTCTTCTTTCTCACGAATTGTTTCACCGCTGATAACCTCCTTTGGTTTACCGTATTCCTGCATGACTTTTTGCCTGGCAGGAGTCATCCGGTAGGCTTCAACTTTAACTTCACCAAGCAGAATCCCTTTTGACAACTTATATGATTCTTCAACCGTTTTACGTACAATATTTTTTTCAACCAGTCTTTTTACTATGGTGTCGACTTTTCCTACAGAAGAAATATGATTAAAAGAAACTTCGGGTGATTCTTTTTTATCGAGATTGATCGTATAATCTTTTTTTATGCCAGCCCGATTGGCGCTCTGTATCAGTATGTTAACATTCTGCCCATATTCATCATTCAGACTGAAATAAAATCGCCCCAGGCTGTCTGTTGTTTGAGTCTTTACGGTTTTCCGGTGTCCAAACGTCATCATTGTTATCTCTGCACCTTTCTTATTTTTCCGGGTGGCGAACGATCCTCCGACGGAACCTGAAAGATTAAGCGTTGATTCTCGCTCGAAGCTGAATGTTTTGACAGGATTATTATATAGGTACTTTCTCCATCCCTGGGTAAGCATTAATGCATCCAGATCATCGTAGCAACAATTTTTAGAAAAGTAAAATCCGGGGTTTTCTATTTCACCTTTGAGATCTGAACGGATCAGAAAGTATGATAATATATTCTGACGACTATCCTGGAGCTTGCCCATCTGCTCCTTATTCAGTACCAGCAATGATAAACTGGCGGCAACAGGCTTAGAATTATAATCCGTGGTTTCAATTTTTAACCATGTTAATTCCCGTTGCGTGTATGAATCCTTGTCACTGGATATTTCAATATTTAATCGGCTTTCGGCCCTTTTATTAAAAGCAAGTCTTTCCGCTACAGGCTGACCTGCAGGATCAATCAGGGTGAAAGCAATGATACCGTCTGGAAGGTTAGTCACCGGTAAAGAAAATTCAAGCATGCCATCTTTTAGTTTCCCTCTTACTACATAATAGATAAATCCTCTGCATGTGACCTTTATATAAATACTATCATTTTTCATATAGCCCGAAGAAGCAGTCAGTTGAAATTCATTCAAGTTTCTGACCACTGAAAGCACATTTCCCTGTGGAGCAACCTTAGGCAAAGGGTAAATATTTGACAGAGTACTGTCCGATTGTGATTTTATCCTGGCAAAATATGTTCTGTCTTTATCGGGGCTATTCAAAATAAAACTACCCATGCCTAGTTCATTGCTTTTAAACCTGGTAAGCAGGTCCCCTTTGCCATCAATAATATCTCCTGAGATACTTTTGCCTTTGCCGTTATATTCCAAAGCCTTATATCCGACCCTGCTTCCTATTCCATTAACCAGTTCGCCGCTTTCAGGAAAAAACTGAAGATCGAGATGATCCTCATCAAGGACTAAAGTTTTTGTAAAGCTGAATTTATTTTTGGTGATCATTTTCAGCGTAACAAACTGGCAGCTGTCAGGAATGTCAAAATCAATCAAGTATTTACCTGCACCGGTTTTTTCTATAAATAAAGTGTCAGTATTGTTGTCTGTGGTTATAATGACAGTCAGTTCTTTTTTGTGAAGAGTATCAATTGCAGCAGGGTCAAAATTGGCAACGAGATGTCTTTTATTAATATCCTTTTCAACAAGCGAGACATTATTTATTGGTTCAGTTTTCATTTTTGCTCCCGGTGCAAAGACCTGGATATATTCATTAAAGAAAAAATCCGAACTGAAATTTCTATCCCATTCAGTATAGGCCCTGATCAGATAAGTGCCTTCACGATAACTTTGATTCAGATCAAAAAATCCGGTTCCAATGCCGTTCTCCAGCTTGATCAGCTTCTTCTCTATTATTTTTTCATCGGGACCTATCAGCTCTGCATAGAGTACTCCGCTTAATTTAGAGGGAGTATGGTCCCCGGCATTAGTTACAATGGACTTAAACCATATTGTATTATCTGTTGTATAAACTTTACCATCCAGCTGCAGGTAAATTTTTTCAGCCTCAGGCAAATCGGAATTCATACGGGTATCTTGTGACCTCACAGGTATATAAAAAATAAAACACAATGATATTGCGGGTATGAAAGCTCTGAACTTTTCTGCAAGGTTAATTTGCAATACGCTGTATATATGCATGTTGTGATAATATCCTACTTTTTCTCTTCAGCTTTTAAAGGTGTATTCATCCAAAATCTTCCGGAATCCTTAGAGTTGGAAATACAATTTTGGTCAAGGGGCATAGCCTGTATAAAACAATTATTCTTAAATTCCAGCGGCCTATTATACTCCTGCACAAAAAGTTCCCTGAACTGGCGGAATTCAAGATCTCTCCGTTTGTTAATAAGATTACCATTTATGTCTTTCAGATCCTTAACAGATATGAAAGTGGAATCATATTCATTTCTCTTGAAATGGTCGTTTCTGACAGTTAAAAATACTTTAGCGCCATCAATCTTAATATTTGTGATTTTAGCCTGTCTTTTACCAACGGTAACATTATAATTTCCCATTCTATTTCCTGTAACGGGATCTACCTTCCGGTTGAACTCAACTAAAATAACTGTAGGGAAGTCGGGAGGAAGATATATGGAGAACCACCAATCTCTATTCACTATTTTAAAGAAATCATTGTCGGTTGAATCAGGAATTGTAAATGTATTTCTGAAAGAAATGTACTTAAGACACATCCTGGAATTAACTTCAGGTACCCGGTGATATTCAATCTCAATATTGAAAATGTCCTTTTTCTTATTTTTTGAATCTGAATATGAACCGTTATACTCAAGCTTATGTATTGAGTAATCATCGGGCTGAATATAAATGGCCCCCCGGAAGGAATCCTCTGTGATCTTACTCTTTGCCGCGAAGTCGATCTTATATAATAATGTACTCCCGTCATGAACTCCTGCCGGGGCTGAAAACCAGTGGTTTTTGATAAAATTCCGCGTCAGGGTATCAACAAATGAAAATGTTCTTTTATTGTAGCTTCTGAATGAATCGTGAGCCAGCAATATAAAAAACTCATTGCCATATTGATCACCGACTATCGCATGGGGGATTTTTTTATATGACTTATCAGAATGATCTGTTTCCGGGAGATCATAATATGGAGATACTTTATTTCTCACAAAATCCATATTCCTCTTGAAATCAAGTAATCTGAACCTGTTCGAATCTGATGGCCAGCCAAAGCCCTTATCTAGCGTCTGAATTATCGCCTCGTTCAGGTTAAGATAATTGAGGCTGTCTTTCTGATAATCTCTGTAATATGAAACGTAAGTATATGGATTCTCAGGATAGTTCTTTTTAATTCTGCTGATGGCTCTGCTAATTATAATTTCAGGGCTGAGTCTTTTTTTCCTGGCAGTTACTCTTACCTCATTCAGACCATAGATATAGGGGACAAGCTTCAGGTTGTTCATTCCGGTCGTTTTCAAGTCACTAAATGCCAGTGAAAGCCTGTGAAATCCTATACAGGACACGAGCAGGCTGTCGTAATGAAAAACCGGATTGTTTAATATTCTGAAATCACCTTCAGCATTTGAAATAACTCCGGTCTGGGCATTTTTAAGATGTACTGTCGCATAAGGTACAGGCAGGGATGTTTTGGAATCGATCACTTTCCCTCTGATATAATCAGGTTCCTGGCAGTAAATCGATGGAAGAGAAACCAGTAATAAACTGATAAAGATTATGCACTTCATACTACCTTCGATTAAGTTCTTATGTCTATATGATCAATTCTCATTATCAGACCAGGGTAAATCTGCGTGATCTGCTGGGAATTTTTCTTCCTCTCACTCCCTTCTTCTTACTACTCATATCTCAGCGCTTCGACCGGATTTTTTCTTGTTGCCTTATATGATTGAAGGCCTACCGTAAGCAATGCGATAAACATTACAATGAGGCCAACCACAGCAAAAATCCATGGATTTGGAGTAATCCGGTATGCATAGCTCTGCAACCATTTATTTATACCAAACCAGGCAATAGGGCTTGCGATCAGTATTGAAATCAATACCAGTACAAGATACTCTCTTGATAGCAACAAGAATATCTTAGTTGCTTTAGCTCCATTCACTTTCCTTATCCCTATCTCTTTTGTGCGGATTTCAATCATGAATAATGACAATCCAATAAGCCCCATGCATGAGATTAAAATAGCGAGAATGGAGGAGTAACCAAGTATTTTGCCTATTCTCTGTTCTGTCCGGTATAAATTATCATACTCATCATCAAGAAACTTAAACTGCAATGGAGTATCAAGGTTATGTGATTTATAAATCTTCTTTATAAAATCAACGGTTGAGGCAATATGACCGGGTTTCATTCTGACATAGCAATTACCATACATTCCGTTCAATTTCAGCATGGCAAGTGGTTCAATTTTAGTATGTAATGATTTAATATGAAAATCTTTTACTACCCCGATAATTCTGAATTTAGCTCCACCACTGGTTAATATCTTTCCAATTGGTTCCTTAAAGCCAATGAGCCTTGACGCTGTTTCATTGATCACCAGTGCAGTACTGTCACCTGGAAAATCAGGAGAAAAGAAACGCCCGTCCTTTAACTCAAGTTGCAATGTTTTTGCAAAATCTGCATCAGTATAAAGAGCACTGAAATAAAACTCGCCACTGGCCTTATTGCCTTCCCAGTCAAAACTTTGTGCGGTGCCATCAGGATCGAAAACATCGGGAGCTTCTATTGTTGTACTCAATATATCAGGATTGTTGGCAAGTTCTGCTTTTAAAGTTTCGTCACGAATACCATTGGATCTGAAATGACCTATGTTGTTGATATTAAGGCCAAGATTGCCATGCTGTAAAAATTTAAGCTGATTTCCTGCAATCAAAGTGAATATGATAAGCAGGAAAGACAAAGAAAACTGAAGAACAACAATGACTCTCCTGAAACCTGCCTTACCGGTTTTATTTATTATACCATTTATAATATTCAAAGGCTTTAAAGAAGACAAATACAGAGCCGGATAACTCCCGGCCAGTAAAGTGCACGCCAATACAACCGTGATCAGAGAAACATAAAGGCCGGCGTTTTGGTAGTCAACAAACAATTGTTTTCCTGTAAGGTTATTAAACCCATGCAGAAACAATTCTACCAGTATCATGGCAATTATATGAGCCACCAATACAATCAGCAGTGTTTCTCCTAAAAACTGGAAGATAATTTTTGTCTTACTTGCTCCTGTTATTTTCCTCATTCCAATTTCTTTTGCCCTTCTGGTTGATTGAGCTGTTGCCAGACTCATAAAGTTTATGCTTGCAATTACGAGTATAAAAATACCAACTATGCCCAGGATCCTTACGTATGTTATATCACCCATACCAGGAAGATCGAAAGCATATTTACCTGAAGAATATAAATGAATCTTTTTTACGTTTTGGAGGAAGATCTCAGGTTTATAAACCGGATCTTTCAAATTTCTCTGGACAATATCCTTAATTTTATTGTCGACAAATTTACTGTCTGTTCCTGCTTTAAGCTCTATATAGGAATAACAACTTCCATGAGCACCCCAGTCATTCATATTTAAACCCATTCCTTTTAGATATTCAAAAGGTACCAAAAAATCAAATTTCAGGTGACTATTATGAGGTAAACTCTTTATAACGCCTGCAACTGTGAATATGAAACCTGATGGCTTCAATGTTTTCCCAATCGGATCATCGTTACCAAAGTATTTATGGGCCATCTCTTCTGTCAGAACTATATTCTGAGGCCCGTTAAAAACGCTGTTTATATCACCACGTTTAAATTCGATATCAAACATTTTTAAAAAGTCCTTATCGGCAAAAGCAACTACTTCGGATATATATTCATCGCCTTTTTGCAATGAAACAGGAAAGGTCAGGTATTTTGAAGATCTTATTATTTCAGGAAATTGCTCTTTTAAAGCAGCTGCCAGCGCAGTGGGTGGTTTGGCTTCCTGGAACAGGTGACCATCGATACTTATCGTTTTTTCAAGCACACGATAAAGATTATCTGCATCTTTGAGATGTCTGTCATAGCTCCATTCATCCTGTACCCATAAAAGAATCAGAATTGAGCAGGCCATGCCAATGGCCATTCCACTAATATTCAGTATTGAATATGTCGAATACCTTTTGATATTCCGGAGGGCTGTTTTTAAGTAGTTCTTAATCATAGTTGCGTGGTGCCTGGTGCTCGTTGCTTGGTACTAGGTTCTTGGTATAAGGTGCTTGGTCTTGACACCCAGTCCCTGGCATCCAGCACCTTTCCAAGTATCGTACCAGTATTTTTTACTCTTTGAAAATTAATCATTTAAGTAATGAAATCAAAATAATATTATTTATATTTGTCTAATATAGGTACATATAATGTCCATATTATAGACACGACAATATTGTTGATTTTTTCTTTTTTAACCGCAAAGCACGCGAAGTAGACGACCCCCTGCCGCTATGCGGCTGTCCCGCTAAAGGGGGACTAATACGGTGCGATTAACGAATTTATTGAAAGACAGAGGATTAACCCCCCTTTAGGGGGGCAGGGGGGCAAAAATTCTTTGCGCCCTTTGCGGTTAATGGATTTCAACTTTTAACCATAGGTAAATAAAGATGACAAAATGAATGGCAAATTACTTATCGTTGATGACCATAAACAGGTTCTAAAAGCGTTGATCCAGTTGCTTGAACCTGAATTTGACAGCATTATAGGCATATCAAATCCCAATCAGATCATCAGTTGTATAAACAAAGAGGAGTTTGATGTAATCCTGCTGGACATGAACTTTTCAGCAGGTGTTAATACAGGCAACGAAGGTATATTCTGGCTCAATAAAATATTAAAATCAGATCCTATTGCCTCTGTTGTTATGATAACTGCTTATTCCGATGTAGATCTGGCTGTTAGAGCAATTAAGGAGGGAGCTGCTGACTTTGTTGTAAAACCCTGGGATAATAACAAACTCATTGCAACAATGCATGCAGCTGTTAAACTCAGGCAGACGAAGGTTGAGAATAAAAAGCTCCGCGCCAGACAAAAGCAGATAAATAAAGGAATCATTAATCAATCTGATCCATTCATCGGGAAATCTCATCCAATAGAATGTGTTTTACAGGTAATCAAAAAAGTAGCCAGAACAGATGCAAATGTTTTAGTCATAGGTGAAAATGGGACAGGCAAAGAACTAATTGTAAAAGAGATCCATAATAATTCGTGCAGGGCCGACGAAGCATTTATCAGCATAGACATAGGCACAATTACAGAATCATTATTTGAGAGCGAGATGTTCGGACATATTAAAGGTGCCTTCACAGATGCAAAAGAAGATAAAACTGGGTGGTTCGAGACTGCCTCAGGTGGCACTTTGTTTTTAGATGAAATAGGTAATCTTTCCTTAACTATGCAAGCTAAACTTCTTGCAGCAATTCAAAACCGGGTAATATATAAGGTCGGCTCAAAAACTCCAATCTCTTTTGATATAAGACTCGTATGTGCAACAAATAAAAATCTCGAAGAAATGGTCTCGAAGAATCTTTTTCGCGAGGATTTATATTACCGTATAAACACAATTGTGATTGAGGTACCTCCCTTGCGTGACCGGGGTGAAGATATCGTTTTGCTGGCTGAGCATTTTTTAAGGGAGTACGCCAATAAATACGAGAAATTCCATTTGAAATTCAACAGCAAAACCCTTGATAAGCTCATGAAACATGACTGGCCGGGAAATGTAAGGGAATTACGTCATACCATTGAAAAAGCAGTAATCTTATGTGATTCTGACATTTTAATGCCTGAAGATTTTATAATCTCGCAGTCAACCCGACAACAATTGCCTGACCATAAGCCACCGACATTTGCAGAAATAGAAAAACAGGCTCTGCAGATTGCTCTGAACAACAATAATGGAAGTGTTTTAAAAGCATCTCAGGAACTTGAGATTGCCAGACAAACCATGTACAATAAAATGCAAAAATATAACCTTTAGAAAGTCGAGATCATGTTATTAAATAAATTCTTTTTTAATGTATTTGTCCGGGTAACTTTTATTGTATTAACCAGTGTAGCATTAGGAATTGCATTACAGCATCTCGACAATGGGTATTATTATACATTGACAGGTATCATATTTATGATAGTGTTACAAACTTATTTACTGATAAATCAGGTCAATAAAACCAATACGGATCTGGAAAAATTCTTTTCATCGGTTCAGGATCATGATTCATCCGTCCGGTTTTCTCAAAATGCAAAGAATGACTCATTCAGGAAATTACATGACAGAATGAATGGCTTAAATACGATCATTCAGAATGTTAAAATTGAAAATGAGAGAACAAGCCATTTTTTACAAACAGTGGTTGAGCATGTTGATATTGGACTTTTGTCATTTGACACAAATGGGAAAATAGAAATTTATAACAGGGCTGCTAAAAAATATTTAAACGTTCAGCAACCTCAGCAGCTTTCGTCATTAAAAACGATGAATGATGAAATATTTAAAATTATTAAAACTATAAAACCGGGGCAGGAGATATTGCATAAAATGAAATCAGACAATCTTTTACAAAGTATTTTAATAAAAGCCACCGAACTGAAATTTGAAAGCAATATAATTAAACTGGTTTCATTTCAGGATATTACCAATGAACTCGATAAAAAAGAATTGGATTCCTGGCGACGATTAATCCGGGTGTTAACGCATGAGATCATGAATTCCATTAGTCCGATCACATCTCTCACCGGGGTGATTTCAGGGTACTTTAAGAAGAAGGACGATGGGAACCCCGGTTTATTGGAAAACATTGATCATCAGATAGTTTCTAAAACGCTCTCAGGGTTGAATACAATTGAAGAAACAGGAAAAGGATTGTTGGATTTTGTCGATAAATACAGGAGCCTGACATCATTGCCAAAACCTAATTTAAGCAAATTCACTGTTGATAGTTTGTTCCGGAGATGTAAAATCCTCATGGAATCAAATATTCCGGATAGCATAAAAATTATTACAAGTGTTTATCCTGTAGATATTGCATTGGAAGCAGATTATGCCCAGATTGAACAGATCCTTATAAACTTAATAAAAAACTCTATCGAAGCTTTATCGGATAAGAAGAACGGGACAATTAAACTGAATGCATTCTATGCCGATATAGGCACATTAATCCAGGTTGAAGATAATGGAGTTGGAATACCTGGTGAGATCATTGAAGAAATTTTTGTTCCATTTTATACAACAAAAGAAAATGGCTCGGGCATAGGTTTAAGCCTCTCGAAGCAAATAATGCAAAATCATAATGGCACAATTGCAGTGAATTCTGCTATTGATAAGGGCACAACCTTCACCCTTAAATTTCAATGATAACTTTTCATCGTCTAAAATGTTTATATTTGAATACCATTCTTAAAATCGTATTCAATGAAAAACATTCATTTTCCCGCCATCTGCAAATCCTTCAGAACACAGGTTCTAACCGCTTTTTTACTTTTTCCGGTTTTTTTTACCGGATTGAACGCCCAGAATGAAAAACAACCTATTATCGGGCACTGGGATCTTACGGTCGATATGGGCAACAACCAGACGGTTCCTTCCTGGCTTGAGGTGAAGCTCTCAGGAATTAAAACGCTGGTCGGGCATTTTGTCTCCGATGCAGGAAGTGCGCGCCCAATTTCAAAAGTGAATGCTGAAGGACAAAAAGCTGCATTCAGTATTCCTCCGCAATGGGAATCGGGTTCCAATGACCTGGTATTTGAAGGAACGGTTGAAAATGATAAAATATCAGGCACAATAACCAATCCTGATGGAAAGAAACACCCATTTACCGGGGAAAAAGCACCTACCCTGGTAAGAGAAAAGAGAACCTATCTGGAATGAGCCGGTCAAGCTGTTTAATGGGACAAACCTCGATGGCTGGGTATCCCAGAAGCCAAATAACCAGTGGGTTGCTGAAAATGGAATTCTTAAAAGCCCCAAATCAGGATCCAATCTGCTTAGCACACAAAAATTCAATGATTTCAAACTTCATATTGAATTCCTTTATCCGGCAGGGAGCAACAGCGGAGTTTATTTGCGCGGCAGGTATGAGCTGCAAATTATTGACAGCCGTGGAGAGGAGCCTTCTTCAGTTTTACTTGGAGGGATCTATGGATTCCTTACTCCGAATGAAAATGTTGCAAAAGCGCCGGGAGAATGGCAATCCTATGACATAACCCTGATCGGAAGACGTGTTACAGTTGTAGCAAATGGGAAAACCATAATCTGTGATACTATCATACCCGGAATAACAGGTGGGGCAATTGACAGCAAGGAAGCAGAACCAGGCCCGATATTATTGCAGGGAGATCATGGTCCGATCGAATTCCGGAATATCGTGATTACTACTGCAAAATAGAAATCATCAGAAATTTCGGATTGCGGATTTTGGATTGCGGAGTTTGGATGTGTGCTTTTTGAAAATCTTTATTCCGGAATTTTCCTTAATCTGCATGATATCTGCAAATGGGAACCATTTTGATTCAGAATCATCTGATCATCAGTTATTTGAAATTTGTACACGCCACCCAATATCCATTCCCAGCTGTATAAGGCAATTCTGGCTTCATCATCTTTAAATTCAATTGAACTATTTTGAACAACATATTTTCCTCTGCCAAAATCCAGAAGATCTGTGCCGGAATAGATATATGAAGTACTGTCAAACTTAATAGTTATCGTGTCACTTGTTTCATAATGCGTGTCTGAATAAAATAAAGTTTTTTCTCCTGTGTAAGTTCCGGATATAAATTTTGGAATTTCATTTTCGTTCTTTTTACATCCGTAAATGGAAGCTATTATTATCAGTATAGCTATTATTTTTTTCATGTTATCAAAAAAATGTAAATGAGCATCAGGGTTTTAGGTTGTTAAAATCAAAATTGAAATGAACTTTTTTTCATAAGATCAGGTCGTGGGTTACAGTGAGATACACAAAATTCATGCCATTGTTATATTTTTAACAAGCCAGAAAAGCATTGATATTGATCCTTCATTCAGAGATATATGTGTTGTCAGGCCTGATCCTATGCCAATTTTTCAGTGAAATTAATCAGGTTAATATCATTGAACTTAAATAATTAAATACTGTTTATCCTTATGATGCCACATCATTGGAAAAACCTCTTTTTGAGTAAAGTATTATGAACCTTTATATTAAGTATGACACATATGCTGCCTGTAAAAAAATACTTCAGGAACAGTTCGAAAAACTTCAATTGAGTTATTCTTTAAAGGGTTTTTGGGAGGTAGAAATTAATGACGGCATATCAGACGCCACACTCAATCAACTGAGTTCAAGTTTAAACAATTATGGGATTGAAATTGTTGAGAATCATAAAAGTATCCTCGTACAAAAAATAAAAGATGCTATAATTGAAATGGTCTATATGGAAGAAAAATTGCCAACATCCAAGACATCTTCATATTTAGCCGATAAGCTAAAGCACAGATATGGATATATTTCGAATCTGTTTTCAGAAGTTACCTACACTTCAATAGAAAATTTTATTATTCTTCAAAAAATTGAACGGGCAAAGCAACTCTTAATTACCAATGAAATAACAATTACTGAAATTGCCTGGAAACTCAATTACAGTAGTGTAGCTCATTTAAGCAACCAATTTAAAAATGTGACGGGTCTGACCCCTTCAATGTTTCAACGTATTATTAATAAAAGGCATACCTCCTAAAAATATCCCAAGATGGAAAACGGATTGATAAAAGTCTTACTTGCTGATGATGACGAGGACGACCGCTTATTTTTCAGAGAGGCTTTTAAAGAAATAAAAATAAGAACAAAAGTTATGACCTTTAACGATGGGGAGGAATTAATGGATCATCTGAACAGTAACGGCCACGAACTGCCCCATATTCTTTTCCTTGATCTTAATATGCCCCGTAAAAACGGAATTGAATGTTTGCAGGAAATAAAACGTACCGATTCTTTAAAAGATATTCCTGTCGCAATTTATTCCACTTCGGCTTCTGAAGAAGATATTGAAGAGACCTTTGTTAAAGGTGCTAACGTGTATATTAAAAAGCCCAACGATTTTGGCACGCTTAAAAAAATATTGGAGGAAGTGATCACAATTAACTGGCAATACAATACTTCGGGGTTAAACAGAGATACTTTTTTACTGAACCGATAATCTCAACAAATGTGATCATGAACCTCAAAGCCATTTTCACATCATCTTTATTCATCCGGAGTATCCTTGTGATATCCTTGTTTGTTTTGATATTTATTTTCAGCGTTTCTTATAAACACACAATTGCCCTAAGAGAATCTTCAGAATTATTGGTTCATTCATATGAGATTCAGATCAAATTAGAGCAATTACTTTCTTATGTAAAAGATGCCGAAACAGGTCAGCGTGGATATATAATATCAAGGGATACCGATTTTTTGCAGCCGTATAATTCGGCCCGGGAAAATATCCAGGAACCTTACCTGCAGTTAAAATCACTGACTGTAAATAACCTTCAGGAAAATAGTAATCTTGATTCGCTTTTGACATTGATCAACCTTAGATTCACTCTGCTTGCAACCTCTTTAAAGTTAATATCTGAACCGGAGATTAACAAAAAAAGCCTTGATGAAAACCTGGTCAGGGGCAAGAATGTGATGGATCTCATCCGTAGCCAGATCAATAAAATGATTGACCTCGAAACAAAATATTTTAATGAGCATCAAAAGAAATTTACACATGAAATTTATTTTACTCCCAACTTTACATTGTTCCTGCTTTTTATAACACTCATAATTGTTGTTTTTTCTTTTATAAAGATCAATAACGATCTGAATGTCCTGAAGGAAACAAATGAAAACCTGCTTCTTACAAACGAGTCTTTTAAACATGCTGAAGAAATAGGCAACTTTAGCAGCTGGCAGTGGCATTTGGATTCTAACAAATTTATTTATTCCGATAACTTATATGGCTTGCTTGGTTTGGAATCGAAATCATTTGAGCCGACTGTTGAAAATTTTCTTGATTTTGTTCACCCCGACGACAGGCATATCGTTACGGAAAGTGCAAAGCTGGCCATGGATGAAGGGAAACCATCAAATATAGACTTCAGAATAATCCGTAAGGATGGAGTGATACGCTATTTTAAATCAGTGTTCAAACTGACAGATCTGAACGGGAAGAAAATATTTATTGGAGTTAATAGTGACATTACCGAGCAACACATTAACAATGCAGCGTTTGAGGATAGAAATATAGAGCTGGAACGCAGCAACAAGGAACTGGCTTCGTTTAACCATATAGCAAGTCACGATCTGCAGGAGCCTCTACGCAAAATCCAGACTTTCATATCGCGTATTTCAGAAAAGGATTTGTCAAATATATCTGAAACAGGGAAAGAATATTTTGGAAGGATTAATACATCTGTAGCCGGAATGAGAACTCTCATTGATGACCTGCTCCTTTTTTCAAGGACCACTAAAACTGAAAAGATCTTTGAGATAACAACATTAAACTTGTTGCTTGATAATGCAAGACAGGAATTAATGCAGGATATTGAAGAAACGAATGCAATTATTCATTCTTCCCAATTACCGGTTTTAAATGTAATTCCATTTCAGATTCAACAGCTATTCACAAACCTTCTGGGCAATTCATTAAAGTACTGTAAACCAGGGATAGTTCCTGTAATTAAAATTGACAGCGAAGAGGTAAATGCTGCTGAATACACTTTTTTGAAGGGGAACAGTAATAATAAATATTACAAAATTTCTGTTACCGATAATGGCTTAGGTTTTGAACAGAAGTATGCTGAGGAGATATTTCAACTTTTTTACAGACTCAACCCAAAATCCCAGTTCACAGGGTCAGGGATTGGACTTTCTATATGCAAGAAGATAGTTGAAAATCACAACGGGTATATCCTGGCTCAGAGCAAACCTGGTGTTGGCTCGACTTTCACTTTTTTCCTGCCTGTATAAATCTGAGTTTAACACAGGTATTAATTTTCATAAACACAATTGAATACACCAATTCATTTCTCGAGGATTCTTATTTTAGCAAATGAATCGGGATAGTTTTCATTAATAAAATCGATGAGTTTCTCCCTCAATTCTGTCTTCAGGTCCCAGTTTTTCGAAGAATCCGTACTACTTATCAGTATCCTTACTTCTTTATATTTTTCTGTTGAATTTGTAACCTGTACGTTCCATATCCTCCCGTCCCAGTCCTTATTCCCTTTTAACATTCCGGGCATGGCTTTCCGGATTTTCTCAACGGGGAAACTATAATCCAGGTACAAAAAGATACTACCGGTAATGTCAGAATTTGTGCGTGTCCAGTTCTGGAAGGGCTTCTCCAGAAACCATGTAACTGGCAGTATCAATCGTCTTTCGTCCCATATTTTTACTACCACATAAGTCAATGTTATTTCTTCAATCCTGCCCCATTCCCCTTCCACCACAACAATATCATCGAGCCGGATTGGCTGGGTAAATGCAATCTGTATGCCTGCAAGGACTAATCCGAGACTTTTCTGAGCTGCAAATCCAACTACAATTCCTATTATTCCGGCAGAGGTTAACAGGCTTAATCCTATTGTTCTGGCTTTTTCAAATGTCAGGAGACCTACTGCTATCGCAATGACTATTATGATTGAATTAGCCAGGGCGATCAGTACCTTGATCTGAGTAAGCTTTTTGCGTGCACTAAGATTATCGCTTGATACGACATCGAGCTTATTTTGTAAATAATATGCCCCGGCTTTAATGACGCGTGTAGCAATCCATGCAATGGAAAAAATTATCAACAGGGTATTGATATGCAACAGATATGGATAGAACGGATAATTACTGAGAAAGATGTATGTGAAAATCTTTAATAGTACCCAGTAAACTGCCCATAATGCCGGTATTCTCAAGAGGTCAATGATAAAACCGGTAAACTTCCCGGAGGTGAGAAATAACTTTTTCTTGAAAAATCTAACCAGGTACCTATATATAAAGAATATTATGACCAGTAGCAGAATAAATGAAACCGTAGCAATTCCAAGCTTTACTGTTTCACTATTAAAGTATTGATCAATAATTAAGCATATTTTCATGATTGAATGTCAATATTTAGGTATGATCTGTTTAATGTAAAACAGATAATTCCCCACATTTGTTGAACGGTGTCTCATCTATTCTCAATTAACCGCGAATCACCCCGCCTATCAAATATTAGGAACTTCATTTATTTACCCCATCCCCAAGCTAATCTTACATCACATTTCAATTTAAGTCCGTTGCAGAAAGAGAGGAGGAGATCCCTCGCTGGCGCTCGGGATTCCCGAATTACGACAAATCGGAGCTTGCGGAGGTTTGGAGGAATGAGGGATCTCCCTCTCATAGCTGGGATGTAATAAAAAAGATGTGATGTAAGATTAGATCCCCAAGGTGAGTAAATCTGGTAAAGTATAATTATATGTGGAAATTATATAATTCATTCTTCTAATTATGTAAGTTTTTTCCATCAGCTGTATAATACCTTTGTCTGTATTAATAATCCTTAAAGTGGAATATCATGGCAAAATACTCAAAAAAATCTCAGGATAAAATTGAGAAAGTGATGCACGAATTTAAAGAAGGAACTTTAAAGTCGGGTAAAAATGGAAAAGGCGGCAAGGTAAGAAACAGAAAACAAGCTGTTGCGATAGGCATAAGCGAAGCGCGAAAAGCCGGAGGCACAGTACCTTCAAAAAAATAATAACATAATGGTATTCAACCTCATTTTTATGTAACCAATTAAAATTTATATATTATGAACTCAACTGAAATTAAAGGAAACTGGAACGAGTTAAAAGGCAAACTCAAAAAGAAATATGCCGTCCTTACAGACAATGATCTTATGTTTGAAGATGGGCGGGAGGACGAACTGTACGGAAAACTTCAAAAAAAGCTTGGGAAAACAAAGAGCCAACTTGAGAAGATCTTTGAAGAGCTCAAATGATATTATTAAATGATTGATAGTAAAAGATAAAAATACAATCGCTATGGGAAATTTACTTTATGCAGTGGCAATAATATTAATTATTGCCTGGGCGATCGGATTTATTGCCTTCAGTGCCGGTTATCTGATACATATTCTTCTGGTACTGGCAATAATTGCAATATTGCTGCGACTTATAAGAGGCAGAACCTGGGATTAGGATCTGATTTGCTTTTAATTATTATTGCAGCAGGTGACAATGGTCTGAATGTGAATTTATCACGGATAACAACTTTTATGTATTTTCGTCTGTTATCTGAGTACATTTTGCTCTTTTGCCTTCACTAACACAAAGCACATGAAAAAATTGCCAAGATCACTAATGATTATTCTCTTTCTTCTATTTATTTCATTTGTAGAAATTTCGGATCAGTCGTTTGTCACCATATGGAACCTGGACATTGTTTATATAGGCAATAGTATTACTGAAGGTGGACAGCTTGAAAATCCACAGCAGGAAGCCCCTCCGGCAGCTGCAAGTGATTTTTTAAGCAAGAAGCCCGGAGTAGGCAGGGTGGAATTTATAAATCAGGGAAGAAGCGGTTATACAACTGTTGATTATCTGCCTTCAGATACAGGTGCACTTGCCGATGTAATTTCTGCGGCCCATAAACTTCATCAGGATCAAAGTCATCTGCTGATCTTCACCATTTCACTTGGTACTAACGACAGTGCTGTCAGGGGACCTAACGGTTCTCCGGTAGATGCCAGCCAATATAAAAAGAATCTAAAATCTATCTCCGATAAATTATTTAAAGAGTTTCCTGACTCCAAAATTGTACTGCTTCAACCGATCTGGTATAGTCCCAATACATATAATAATTCAGAATATATGTCTGAAGGACTGGCACGGCTGCAAACCTATTTTCCTGTTCTTGACTCACTTGTTGCGGAGTATTCACATATCAACCCCGGGCATTTATTTCTGGGAGATCTGAAAGGATTCGCTTATTTCCGGAATAATTACCTTACAGACCTCATCCCTGAATCAGGCAATGCAGGAACATTCTATCTTCATCCGAATAAAAAAGGAGCAGAAGTTCTTGGCAAATTATGGGGAGAAGCAATTTATGAGAGCATTTTAAAAGATTAGATTTCCTCTTACATTCTTTTTATACACCTTCTCCTGCAAATGGGAGCTAATACCAGACTTCCATTTGTAATTTTCCTAAACTCCATAGAATTTTAGCCCCTTTAGGGGAGATGAGCCGTTGAAAAAGTCGCCTCCTTAGCGTGCTTTGCGGTTAATTTTGGACTTCTTCAATTTGCCCAAAGGTGCCTTCCGTTTAACAAAATCCTTCAGTTTGACAGCAGTTGTCAATTTGGTTTGCTTTTTGGTTACGAAAGAAGCTACCTCAGACAATCTGAATAAAATCCTAAAAATTTTAAAATATTTGTATACTTCATTCGTCTATGCTATTAAACAACCTCTTGAATGAGTCCAAAAGAGTCAGAAAAAATTGGAGCTGTTTATAAAGTTGAGCGCAGGCGTCTGCTCGGTTATATAAGAAACAGAGTCCCCGACAGGGTCGAGGCGGAAGATATACTGCACGATGTCTTCTACCAGTTAACTGTGGGCTTCAATGATATCAGGAGGTTTGAGAGTCTGACTGCGTGGCTTTATAAAGTGGCTGACAACCGTATAACTGATCTCTTTCGTAAAAAGAAGCCTGTCAGCATCAGCTACAGCGAAAAAGCAAAAAATGATGAAGACGGGCCCCTTACACTCGAAGAGATCCTTCCTTCACTTGGGTCGACTCCTGAGGATGAAGATCTTAAGGAATTGATATGGGAAGCAATCGAAGAGACACTTTCAGATCTGCCGGAGGAGCAGCGAGAGGTATTTGTGGCAACTGAGTTTGATGATTTGAGCTTCAGGGAGATTTCAGCGAAAACAGGTACGGGTATCAACACTCTCATATCGCGGAAACGCTATGCTGTTCTTGCCCTCAGAGAAAAATTAAATGAATTGTATAAACTATTAAAAAACAATTAGTATGAAAACATTAAGGATTTTAAAGTTCGTAGGATTTGGAATACTCGGTTTAGGCTTCATTACACTGGCAGTATTTGTCACAATGAGTCTTTGGAACGCTCTGATTCCGGCATTGTTTCACGGACCGGTTATCACCTTCTGGCAGACTGCAGGATTGTTCATCCTGTCGAAAATTCTCCTTACCGGCGTAGCTCCACATGGTCACAATCACAGGAGAAATGAATGGAGGAGAAAATACCATGGGAAATTCAGACACGGATGCATGGAAGAAGAAGAACACGTTGCAGCGCCTGAACAAGTTTAATAAAGAACCGGTTAAGTCCGGTTTTTTTATGTTCATATTTCAAAATGGTTTTCTTTGCGTTCTTTTTGTGCTCATCAAATGTAACTTTGGAGCAGGTGATCTTTGAGTACTTTGCGGTTAATTGATTTTAAAAATTCGTCGAGTACGCCAATTTTTAAAATAAAATAATTATCTCTGAGCTGTAAATTAACCAGCAATCAAAATGAGGACAACCAGGATAACACGTCGAAATTTTATACAGAAAACGGCAGTTACTTCTACTCTGGCAACGATTGTTCCAGCAGGACTGACAGGAAGGGCATTTTCAGTTAAACCAGGTGAAGAAAGTTCTCCAAGGGAAGTCTGGATAGCCGGTGTTTCTCAAATGGGCCTGCACGCATTCCTTCATACCTGGCCTGCCGTACAGCGATTTGACGAGATTCAGAAAAAATATGGCAGGAATATCAGGATCACAAACTTTCACGAAGAGGAGTGGACAGTTATCGAAAGTCTTTCTCCCGACTTGAATGTCAGAGATGTACTGAAGGAATTTGGCTTGAAGACTCATGAGGAACTTACCGCTGCCACAGAAATACTTCAGCGAAAATCGAGAGAGAGTTTGTAAGGTTGCATTAATTAATCCTTATCTTTAAGAGTCAAAGTTCAAGAGTTAGTTTATTATAACTTTCCTTTTGTCTGTAATGTGAAGAGTCGCCGAAAACTTTGAAGAGTAGGCTTTACAATAACCACCAAAGCATGAAAAACCTCATTTTATTTATTTTAATTTGTTTAATAATTATCAGCTGTAAAAAAGACAATCATTCCGGTAATCATGGTATTTCAATAAAGGGATCTATTTCAGGAAATACTGTGAAAGGTACCGGTACTAAGGGACAAACCTCATCATTGTTATCTGACGCAAAAAAAGTGCTGGTATTCAGCGCTAATACTTTCAGTCATGGGATGACCTATTCTCTGGTGGATATTATAAACGGTACATTCTCTGCCTCCGCCCAGACCGGAAATGCGACTGCCCTGGTATTTCTTGATTCAAACAACGGGTACATCGGAAATCTTTGTACCGACGGTTTGAACATGCTTCCGCTAGTAAATCTTTCAGAAGGAGACAATACTGCAATCGACCTATCATCATTGACTCTCTCAGAGAACCATGTACTCCCTTCACACGATCCTTTCGGTAACGAAATTATCCTTACTCCAGATGAGGTAGCCAGTTTCAGGAATATGGATGCCTGTTATGGCACTCTTGCAAAGAATATTGACACTGATAATAACGGGACCCCTGATGTTTTAGATCATGCTGAGATTGTTGTTAATACTGATGTTTATTTTATGGAAGGACAATGGGGAACGGATAATAGCAAGCCTGTTCTATCTGATACATCAGAATTAACTATAAACTATCAGATGTACTTTCAGGGTGGAACAGCATTAACGTTTTCGTCAGGGAATATAACTTTGGCCGGACCGATGGGAAACCCTTATTCCCAAATTAATACGGCAAATGCACGGTCTAATCCCAACGAAGGAGTAGGTTTTATGGTTCAGTTTATGCATTCTGATCCGGCAACCGGTAATTCATCAGCATTTGCATCAGGAACGTATTCACTGACGCTTGATGGTTCACATACCCATACATTATATTATTCCAGTTTAAATAATAAGAAAAATATTATCCTTGGCATTCCTACATTACATACGGACAGTAATGGGCAACTTACTTCTGTTTCTCTTGATTTTCAATTTCTCGACGGGAAGTCCATTAATCCTTCCGATATGCTGGCCTCTATGATGCTGCAAATTAGCTATACAGATTTAGGTCAGTGGTCCAGCCCTGCAATAACCAGGGAGAATGGATTTACGAGTTATACATTTTCAACCCCATTGGATCTTTCAAAAATTTCATCCTTTACAGTTTCGTACGATGATTTGTTAGGAAACAGATATATGGCTGACTGGAAGAAGTAATTAATATTTGATATCAAACCCGGGTTCTGTATCTATTAAGTTCAATCATAAAACCTTTTAATATGTTTAAATCTGAATTATTTTTAAGAAGTAAAATGCGAATAAAAATATTCTTTATCTCACTTCTCATTCTGTTTGCTTCACTCAACGTCAGTTCTCAGGTTGGTGATATCAGGTGGTCGATCGATGGCAATTCCTATTATAAAGTTGAAAAAAACGAACTCGTTCAGTATACCCTGCCTGATAACAAACCGGTAGTTGTGCTGTCAAAACAACAGCTAACACCCCAGGGAAGCTCAAATCCTCTTCAGTTCAGTTTTTACTCTTTCTCCGATGACCAGCAGAAAGTATTGCTCTTTACCAATACAAAAAGGGTCTGGAGACTAAATTCACGAGGTGATTACTGGATGCTCGACAGAAAAACAGGCTCACTTACTCAGCTTGGGAAAAACCCTTCCTGCATCTTCACTGATGTTTGCCAAATTTTCTCCCGACGGAAAGTCAGTGGCATATGTGAGCGGAAACAATATTTATGCTGAGGATCTGGCTACTTCGCAGATCAAAGCCTTTGACACGCGATGGTTCCGTAACTCTTATTAACGGTACTTTTGACTGGGCATATGAAGAAGAATTTGCCTGTCGTGATGGATTCCGCTGGAGCCCCGACAGCAAAAAAATTGCTTACTGGCAGATTGATGCAAGCAGTATCAGGAAGTTTTACCTTATCAATTATACCGATTCAATTTATTCACGTGTAATACCAATCGAATATCCAAAAGTCGGACAGAAGCCATCTTCATGCAAAGTTGGTGTTGTAACAATTGCAGATACAAGTAAAACGTGGATGAACATCCCCGGCGATCCGTCTCAGAACTATCTTGTAAGAGTGGAGTTTATTCCCTCCACGGATAACCTTCTGATTCAACAGCTTAAACCGGAAACAGAACTCCAGCAAGCTTTATATCTCAGCGAAGCGCCACCGGCAGTTCAAAAGTTATCGAGGAGGAATCGGATAAGGCCTGGGTAGATATTTATCAACCCGGAAATCCTTATACAATCGACTTTACAAATAAATTTATCTGGTTAAATGATGGGAAGAGCATTCTCTGGGATTCTGAAAAAGATGGCTGGAGACATCTGTACCAGGTTTCACTTGAAGGAAAACCTGAAAAGCTGGTAACTAAAGGGAATTATGACTTCAGCGATATAACGTATATCGACCGCAAAAAAGGATATGTTTATTTTATGGCTTCACCTGATAATGCCACCCAGAACTATTTGTACCGCACAAAACTGGATGGTACAGGAAACGCTGAATTATTAAGTCCGGCAATGCTTAAGGGAACTCACAGTTATTCATTTTCACCCAATGGCAAATATGCAGCTCATTCATTCTCAAACAGTTTTACGCGTCCGTCACGTGAGTTTATTACTGTCGCAAATCAAAAACCGCTGAATGCAAAAGAAGAGTATTCTTGCACGGCTGGATTCACTGAAGGTTAAACCGGCAACTGAATTCTTCAAGATAAAAACAGCTGATAATGTTGAGATGGATGGATGGATGGTTAAGCCTGTAAACTTTGATCCCTCAAAGAAATATCCCGTGGTATTTTATGTTTACACTGAACCTGCAGAAGCGACAGTAATGGATTCTTATGGAAGAGGACAGGAATTTTCTCTACCTGGGCGACATGGCTAAAGACGGTTACATTTATATATCGCTCGACAACCGCGGAACACCGGCACCAAAAGGAGCAGCCTGGAGAAAATCTATTTACAGGAAAATAGGACAGATAAATATCCACGACCAGGCTATGGCTGCCAAAGAAATACTGAAATGGGATTTTGTCGATCCTGAAAGAATTGCAGTCTGGGGATGGAGCGGGGGCGGCTCTGCTACATTAAACCTCATGTTCCAGTATCCTGAGATCTATAAAACAGGAATTGCAATTGCTGCTGTAGCCAATGAGCTGACCTATGATAATATTTACCAGGAGCGATATATGGGCTTGCCGCAGGAAAACATGGAGGATTATATAAAAGGCTCTCCTGTCACTTATGCAAAAAATCTTAAGGGAAACCTATTGTACATCCATGGAACAGGTGATGATAATGTTCATTATCAGAATGCCGAAATGCTTCTCAATGAGTTGATTAAATATAATAAGCAATTTCAGTTCATGGCATATCCAAACCGAACTCATGGGATTTCAGAAGGGGAGGGGACTTTTTTGCATCTGGCAACTCTTTATACAGCTTATCTGAAGAAAAACTGTCCTCCGGGAGGAAGATAAACTCACCTCCTTTTATTCCCCCTCTCTGCATTCGCAACGAGGGGGAAAAGCTTAATACAGTATCCTTACCCGGATCGTATTCGGAATATTCTTAAGATCCTTAAGAACCGACGGATCAAGTTCAGTATCAGTCTCAAGGATAACATAACCCAGGTCAGCATCGGTCTGCAGGTATTCAGCTGAAATATTGATGCCTCTCGAGGAGAAATAGCGGTTTATTTCGCCCAGAACACCAGGCACATTCTTATGGATATGCAAAAAGCGCTGTTTGGCTGAGTTAGCCTGAAGAGCAATCTCAACAAAGTTCACAGCTCCGATAGTCGAACCTGTATCACTGTATCTAACTAGTTTTTCAGCTACTTCCAGTCCGATATTTGCCAGCGCCTCGAGTGTGCTGCCTGCAATATGTGGTGTCAGAATAACATTATTAAAATCCTGAGGTGCATTCTCGAAGGGTTTGTCATTTGATGATGGTTCGTTAGGAAAGACATCGGCCGCAACTCCTGCAAGATGCTTTGATTTCAAAGCCTCAGCAACAGCTTTATAATCTACAACATCCCCGCGTGATGCATTAATTAAGCATGCACCTTTCTTCATAAGCGCTATCTGGTCAGTTGAGATCATATTCCTTGTGAGTTCAGTCAGAGGAACATGAATTGTTACACAGTCGGAGGTCTTTAACAAGTCATTCAAACTTGCTACATGTTTGGAGTTGCCCAGGCTGAGCTTCTTTTCAATATCAAAATATACAATTTTCATACCCAGGCTTTCCGCCAGAATAGAAACCTGAGAACCTATGTGACCATAACCTATGATCCCAAGTGTCTTTCCTCTTATTTCCACAGAGTTATTGAACGATTTCATCCAGATTTTCTGATGAGCCAGTGCATTTTTCTCAGGAATTCCGCGCATTAGCATGATAATCTCGGCAATCACGAGCTCTGCTACCGATCGTGTATTTGAAAATGGTGCATTAAATACCGGGATTCCCAGCATTTTGGCATCCTGAATATCCACCTGATTTGTTCCTATGCTAAAACATCCGATAGCAAACAGCTTAGAAGCATTATGAAGAAGTTCTTTACGGAGTTCAGTACGGCTCCTGATCCCGATTATATGAACGGTCTCTAATTTTTTTACCAATTCGTCGCCTGACAGGGCACCATTCAGACATTCAATGTCAGTATATCCATTTTCCAGAAAGAACTTCCTGGCATTCTCATGGATCCCTTCAAGTAAAAGAACCTTTATCTTACCTTTGTCGAGTGAAAAATTTCTCATCAGGCTCCCTATTAAGTTGATTTATAGTAATAATCTGGTATGAGATTATTGATTACCCCTGCAAAGTAAATAAAAGAGTCCGGTTGAACAAATTCTCAGAATTTGTTATTGCTCACTTCTCTTTAGCGAACCCGCTTTTATTCATGGGGATAGAAAAACTGAATACACTGCCATTATTTATGCTGCTTTCAACCCAGATCTTTCCTCCCTCTTTTTCGACAAACTCCTTGCATAACTTAAGTCCGAGGCCTGTACCCTGCTCATTTTCAGTGCCTTTCATAGTATATTTTGTATCCAGTTTAAAGAGCTTTTCAATGTTTTCCCCTGAAATACCGATCCCGGTATCTTTTACTGAAATGATTACTTCGTTTTGATTGGTTTTTGCGTTTATTACAACTTTACCGCCTCTTTGAGTAAACTTAATTGCATTGCTAAGAAGGTTTCGCAGAATAGTGTTAATCATACATTTGTCAGAAACAATATAGATTTTTATGATGGGTTCATGGACCAGATCAATTTCTTTATTGGAGGCAAACAACTGAACGTTCGAAATATTTTCATCAATAAGTTCACTTAAATTGATCTTTTCAGGATTATATTTCAGTAATCCGGTTTGAGACCTTGACCAGTCAAGCAGATTCTGAAGTATTGCATAGCCTGATTTAGCAGAATCATTCAGGATCAGTGCAAGTTTATGAATACTCTCATTATCCATCTGGTTAATGTTATCGTAAAGTAATTCCGAGGACCCGATAAGGCTGGTGAATGGATTTTTAAGATCGTGAGCCACAATACTAAAGAATTTATCCTTGGTGGCATTGAGCTCTCTTAGCTGAAGTTCGCTCATTTTCAGGGCTTCCTCAGCCTTAATACGCTCAGAAAGTTCCTGCTGAAGCTGTTGATTTGCTGTTTCCAGGTCGTGTGTCCGCTGAACAACTTTACCTTCTAATTCCTTTGTTAATTTTCTGAAACGGTATTCACTTAACCTGAGATCCTTTTCAATTACTCTCCTGTGTATACTCAGAGTAGCCTGGCTGATAATGGTCTCGATTATGTTAAGATCGTCATCGCCTATAATTTTCGGGGAAAAGATCAAGCCTGCTCCATGGAAAAATTTTGCTTTTATGAATCCGAATGCATATATTTTGTTTATTCCTATTTTCCGTTCCAGCTCTTCATATTTAGCCTTGTCAAGAGAATTATCAAGGATTTCATGCAGCCCGCCTTTTACCTCATGTAATTTTCCGTCACTGAAAAGATCAATCAGCTCCTTTCTTGATCTGTTAATATGAAGCTCAGGATTGGCCATATCGATGCCAGTAAGGACTTTAATTGTATCGTACCAGGGCACCAGCCATTCGGTACATGAAATACGGAGTGAAACATTATTTCCCAATTCTATGGAAATGGCATTAGCATTCTCGAGCAGGAATGTGATATTATCACAGGTTATCTTGAAGCAGGCTTCATGAATCTCACACCTGCTTAATGCTGCTGTCGCAGAGGAGAGTATCGAAAACTGACGGGTATGTTTTCTGAGCAATTCCTGTATTTTTTTCCTCTCAATGCTGTATTTAATTGATCTTAAGACTATTTCGGAAGTCAACCTGTTTTTTACCAGATAATCCTGTGCCCCTTCTCTTAATGCGGACAGGGCTATATCCTCATCATCGAGTCCTGTCATAACCACTATTGGCGATTTTATCTTGAATACCTTTATCATCTTCAGGGTATCAAGCGAGGTGCTTTCCTGCAGGCCAAGATCGAGAAGGATCACATCAAACTCCTTTTCACCGCAAAATGCGAAAGTCTCTTTTAGATTAGATGCATGTGTCAACTTGAAATCGATGCCGGATTCCCTGAGCAGTTCCTTCACGATGACGACATCACCGAGGTTATCTTCTACGATAAGGATGTCCAGGAGTGGTTCAGAGCCTGATGCTATTACCTTACCTGACCTCTTTTCTTCAGCTGGTTCCATTTTCCTCCCTAATTCTTTGATGGAAGTTTAACTATTGAGAACCAGAATTCTTCAATTGATTTGATCACTTTAATGAACTGATTAAGATCAATTGGTTTAGTCACATAGCAGTTGGCATGCAGATTATATGATTTCAGAATATCTGCCTCTGCCTGTGAAATAGTCATGATAACGACAGGGATGCGTTTAAGATCTTCATTCTCTTTTATCTCAGCCAGAACTTCCCTTCCATCTTTTTTCGGAAGATTCAGGTCAAGAATTATTAAATCGGGTTTGGGTGAATCCTTGTACTTTCCTTTATTCAGGAGGAAATTCATTGCTTCCACTCCATCGTTTACAATAAAGAGGGTGTTGAATATTTTGTGTTCATTCAGAACCTCTTTTATAAGCCGTGCATCACCTGAATTGTCCTCAACAACAAGGATATCTATCGGATTGAATTTAGTTTGTCCCATTATTCCACATTATTTAGTTTTAATTAGAGTAAAATAAAATATTGTTCCCTCACCAGGTTTTGATTCCACCCAGATCTTTCCTCCATGACGTTCAACGATCCGTCGACATATTGCCAGACCAATACCGGTCCCGGGGTATTCTTCTTTAGCATGTAAACGCTGGAATATCTGGAAAATCTTATTGAAATACTCAGGTTCTATTCCTATCCCGTTATCCTTTACTGAAAAAATGTAATAATCGGGTTCATCGCTCGATGAAATATGAATTATCGGTGAAGCATTGGAGAATTTAAGTGCATTGTCAATCAGATTCTGTAATAGCTGCAACATCTGTCTGCCGTCAGCAACGACAACAGGCAGGTCATCATTTGTTACCAGGGCATTTTTCTCTTTTATTTTTAGGCTGAGATTGTTTATTGCCTGACCAAGAATATCAAACATATCTATCACAGCCGGGTTCTTGCCTTTAGTTTCCACCCTTGAGTATTCAAGCAGATCGTTTATCAGGCTTTGCATTCTCAGTGCACCATCAACTGCATACTGAATGAACTCATTTGCATCAGTCATCGAGTTTATCCTTGTACCGGTGTGCAAGCAGCTGGGTAAAGCTTGAAACCATTCGTAACGGTTCCTGCAGGTCGTGCGATGCTACATATGCGAATTGTTCAAGTTCTTTGTTCGACCTTCTTAGATCCTCATTGAGATTGAACAGTGCCTTTTCGGCTCCTTTTTTCATTTCAGAAATATCGAAACAGACACCTGAAAGTTTAACCGGTCTGCCACTAGTGTCTTTTTCAACGATAGCCTTTACGCTAATATGGTTAAATCCTTTCTTTACCGGTCTGGTTCTGAAAACTGTATCGAGGGGAATATTTTCTTCAATTGCAGAACGGACAACACGTCTGAAGTGAGGAACATCTTCTTCATGAATATAATTCTCAAACTCATTGAATTTTACCGGAAGGGTATCATGGTTCATTCCGAACATTTTTCCCATTCTGTTGTCCCATTCCAGAGTGTCAGCTTCAATATTCCACTCCCATATTCCGATCTGGCCATTTTCAAGGGCCAGATCGAGCTTTTCCTTCGCTTTCAGAACATCCTGCTCTGCAGCTATTCTTCTTGTTATATCGTGCCCCTGCGCAATGGTTGATAGAATTGTTTTGTTATCAGTATCATATATGTTCGCGGAATTCCACAAAACAGTTTTTATCTCCCTGTTTTTGGTTATGATTGGTATTTCAATGGTTTGCCAGTTCTCTGTGAGTGAAAGTTTGATTTTTGCTCTTGATTCTTTTAAAGAATCTTTTGGGAAAAGAAGATCGAGTTTCTTGCCAATTACATCACCCGATGAATAGCCGGTCAGATTCTCAAATGCATGGTTAAAAAGCTGAATCTTTGTGTCGGGATCCCAGACAATTATCGGAGCATTTGCATAGTTTATAAGGTTTTCGAAGTAGTTTTTTGTTCTCTGAAGCTCCTTTTCAATCCTCATAAGCTCTTCGGTACGTTCGTCCCTTTCACGGATCCTCTCTTCAAGCTCCTTGTGTGAATTTTTCAACGCCTCATCTGAAGCCAGCCTTTTTTTGTCGATTGCACTGAATGACCTGGAAGTGAACCATATAAGTACAAGGAAACAAAATGTATAAGTTGCTGCTACAAAAACAACTCCCTCATCTGATGTAAATAGTCCAAGATGTTCACCTTTTATCCTTAGCCATCCTATTATTATAGGAAGTAACATAAGTGTAGGAAGAAGAATTCTTGCCAATGTTTGACTGCTTTCACTTGAGAATAAAACCTTCATCAGCCATGTATCGCGATTCATACTTAATACTGCAGCACAAATTGCAATGAAGGCAATTCCCGTATTTATAGCCACAGGGATATAATCAGGCTCATGTATTGCTTCCACACCCAGAATATATCTTAATACAACCAGATATGCAGACAAAGCAACAGGTATTACCAGGATGTGGGCAATTCCGGCTTTTATTTTGGTCGGGTTAGTTAAAAGTATCAGTATACAGCCAATTAATAAGAAGTTTATGGCAGTCAGTAATGCCATTCTTTGCTTGTTAGAAAGGAAAGAATTGAAAAAAGGAGAACCGGCCAGTGCGGATTCCTGACCAGAACTAAGCTTGAACGCATAAACATAAATTGTTAGGAGACTTACCAGACAAATAAAAACTGCAGTTACCTGATTGACGTTTTTCTCAGTAACGATGAAAATTTCGAATTGATAAGAATTAATGATAGTGCCGACAAAATAAAACAGATCGCTGTTATGATCTTCATGGGAATCCATTGATCTGAAATGCTTTTGAGAATTGTCAGGTTGAAAATCCAGCCGAGAAGGTCAATCAAACTTATAGCTAAAACAATTATAAGAGATATCCGGATAGTAATTTTGTAATTACGCGGTAAGTCTGCAAAATGCCGGTCCGAACCCGGTAATTGATCTGAAGAATTCAGTGACATTTCGATGAGATAGACTATCAAATGTAAATATTATAAACTAAATAAAAAAGTAAAGCTAAATAGTCATGAAGTCTTCTTTGCTTAAAATCATAGTGTTCTGATATCTTATTCCCTTTGCGATTATTGAGTAAAATCTTTGCGTTCCGATATCTATTGATGGTAAACAAAATGAAACTCTGGTTGTATTATAAGTATGAATGAGATAGCAAGCTCATCATGGTTATAATATGAGAAAAGAAAGACTGGAAGCATTCAGTGATGGTGTGTTAGCCATCATAATTACCATAATGGTACTGGAAATCAAAGTACCCAGGGGCGATAAGCTTGCTGACCTGAAACCGTTGATCCCGATCATCTCAAGTTATGTTCTGAGCTTTATTTATCTGGCTATTTACTGGAATAACCATCATCACATGATGCATACGGTAAAGCATGTAACAGGTGATATCCTCTGGGCAAATATGCACCTGCTTTTCTGGCTATCTCTTGTTCCTTTTGTTACCGGATGGATGGGTGAGAATCATTTTTCACAGATGCCCCTGGCGCTTTACGGTATAATTCTTCTGATGGCAGCTGTTGCATATTATATTCTTCAAACAAGGATAATAATTAATCATGGTACGGATTCCCTTCTTTCCAAAGCTATCGGGAAGGATCTCAAAGGGAAAGCATCTCCAATTCTATATGTTATTGCCATTGGCTCAACATGGATCAATCCCTGGATTGCAGGAGGTATATATGTTCTTGTTGCACTCATGTGGATAGTACCGGATAAGAGAATTGAAATTATTTTTAAAAATGAATAATCCTTACTACAAAATTTCCCTTAACTCTCTTCGTCTCTTCGTCCCTTCGTCTCTCCGTCTCTTCGTCTCTTCGTCCCTTCGTCTCTTCGTCCCTTCGTCTCTTCGTCCCTTCGTCTCTTCGTCTCTTCGTCTCTTCGTCTCTTCGTCTCTTCGTCTCTTCGTCCCTTCGTCTCTTCGTCTCTTCGTCCCTTCGTCGTCCCTTCGTTCTTCGTCTCTTCGTCTCTTCGTCTCTTCGTCTCTTCGTCTCTTCGTCTCTTCGTCCCTTCGTCCCTTCGTCTCTTCGTCTCTTCGTCCCTTCGTCTCTTCGTCTCTTCGTCCCTTCGTCTCTTCGTCCCTCCGTCTCTTCGTCTCTTCGTCTCTTCGTCTCTTCGTCTCTTCGTCTCTTCGTCTCTTCGTCTCTTCGTCTCTTCGTCTCTTCGTCTCTTCGTCCCTTCGTCTCTTCGTTCTCCTTCGTCTCTTCGTCTCTTCGTCTCTTCGTCCCTTCGTCTCTTAGTCCCCGGGTCTGATGCAATTATTTATTTTGATTAATGACATCTCCCTGGGAGTGACCACTGATCTTATTGTTTTTTAATTCCACAGGAAGACTGTTTGCAGTCAGTAGAACAGCAGCAAGCTGTTTTCCATTACCGGTATTTCGAATGATATTGTCCTCAAATACAACACCTTCCGCCTGGCAGTTTACAGATATTCCATACCCTTTTTCCCTGGTACCGTTATTTTCAATCATGTTGTTTTTAAATATGCTTCTGTGAGGTGCATTCTGCGCCAGTTCTCCGCGCAGCTGGATGCCGTCTGAGCCATTTTCATATATGTGGTTGTCTGCAAATAGCATATCAATGTCCTTATGTCCGGTACTGATACCATTTATGCCGTTGTTATGAAGATTGTTATTCCTTACAATGCCATTTCTCACCCGCCAGCATACGAAGAGGCCGTAGCCGTCATTATTATGACTGTCGTTCCCTTCGATAAGCGTGAAAGGAGATCCGGTTCCCGGATGAAGGCCGGCATTGGCACAGCCAAAAACCTGGCAGTTGCGAACAGTCACGTACTCAGTTATCTGCCAGCTGATTCCATCACAATTGAAATCCTTAACGGTAACATTTTCAATTGTGGCCTTATTAACCTTATGAAGATATATCCCTCCGGCTCTGCAACCGTCAATCATATCATTGGTTTCCCTGCTGCCATCAACAGTCAGGTCGGCAATCCTGATATTTTCGGCATTAACGGCTGAGATCACTGAACAATTGTTGGATACGGTGCCTTTTTTATCAGCATGATAATCGCGAACGAGGTAGTTATCAATAAAAATGACATTTCCTTTTATTCCCGTAATTTTTGCGGTTGTTGGGTCCCATCCTGTCCTCTGAGTTTCATCAAATACAGCAATCCCCATACCCGGCTTGAAACCTGAAGCGTCAGCAACGGTTATCTGTAATTCACCATAGTCAGCATCCAGAGCAAATAGCGACCGGAAGCCTTTGCATTTCTTTAATATTGTATTTGGACCTGACCCGACCAGCGTCATATTATCATAGAGTCTAACGGGTGCGATAATATCATAAATTCCTGGCAGTAGCCTGACAGTACCACTTATACTTGTACTGTGCACGGCATCAATTGCCGTCTGGATAGCTTCCGATGTAAGCCCCTGCACCTGTGCTCCGCTGCCTCCTACCGTAATTGTTCTTTCCGGTGCCAGAGGACTGACTACTGAAATTGCTTCCATATTTACTTTAATTGGAACATTCCGGATATCACTGGTTTTCGAAGTATCGCTTTGGGTATTAACTTTTAAGGACGCATTCTTATTATCCTGTATGCAGGATGTGAAAAAAATTGATAATAAGATGAACAGGATTGTTTTCATTTTCAGGAATTTTTAAGTTGCCCTAATCGCGACAGAAAGATAATAAAATAATTTGTTCCCTGAGCCCTGTGCCCTGAGCCCTGTGCTTTTTCCTCATACCTGCTGCTAGCGCGGATTTGCAATCCGTGCTTATGTTTTGGGCACCGATTACAAATCGGCGCCAGCTAGAGCACCGAATCCTGGGCGTGTGCTTTTTCCTCATACCTTACATTATTTACTGACTGATTAAACTTATCTGGGCGAGTATCTGTTATTATAAAAGTATTCCATGATCCATTGCAATAGAATATTTATTTTACTAAGGAAATATGCACTATACCAGGATTTATTCAGATTCAAATGGTGAGAGCCATTTTGAGACGGTGATGGTTCCATTGAAAGATCAGGGAATTGTAGGTTATTTATCTGAAAGTTTCGCGATAAAATCACTGCAATTCAGGGAAAATAAAGCGGATTATAAATGGGACTTTCATAATTATCCTGCAAAACAATTCATTATCCTGCTTGATGGGGAAATTGAAATTACTACAAGTCTGGGTGAAACCAGACAATTTGGCGCCGGCGACATAGTTTTTGTGGAGGATACTCCCGGCAAAGGCCATAAGACAAGAAACATTAAACAACAAATACGCAGATCAATTTTTATACAGGTATGAGCAATAAGATAACGGGTCTGCATCATGTTACTGCATTGACATCCGATGCTCAGCAGAATGTGGATTTCTATACCGGAATATTAGGACTCAGGCTGGTAAAAAAAACCATCAACTTCGATGCTCCTGATGTTTATCATCTTTACTATGGAGATGAGACAGGGAAACCCGGTACGATTCTTACTTTCTTTCCCTTTTCATGGACTGGCTAAAGGCAGGAAAGGCAAAGGACAGCTGACCGTAACATCATTTTCTATTCCGGAAAACGCTCTGGACTACTGGATGAAGCGATTAAAGAAATACAGCATAGCATTTGAAAATCCGCAGGAACGGTTCAATGATGAAGTCTTTATTTATTTTGAAGATCAGGATGGTCTGGGTATTGAACTGATTGGAAATAAAACGGATAAACGTGAGGGATTTACTTATGGCCAGATACCTCAGGAATTTGCAATTAAAGGATTCTACAGTGTTTCTCTCAGCGAGGAAGGCTATGAAAGAACAGCAGGACTTCTCACTGAACAGATGGACCACCGTCTCATTGCTGAAAAAGGAAATCGATTCAGGTTTTCTGCCAGTGGTGAACCCGGTGGCTTCGTAGATATTTTGTGCTCTCCTGATGAACTTCGCGGGCTGGGAGGCTCAGGTACTGTTCACCATGTTGCCTTCGCAACGCCGAATGACAAGACTCAACTGGAATTCAGGGAAAAACTGGTCATGAGAGGAGTTGTTAATCCTACACCGGTTATTGATCGTCAGTATTTCCATTCTGTCTATTTTCGCGAACCAGGCGGAATACTTGTTTGAAGCAGCCACCAGCGATATCGGGTTTACTCTGGATGAATCTGAAGAACATCTTGGAGAAAGCTTGAAGCTACCCTCCTGGGAAGAAACTAAAAGACAGCAAATTGAAAAACTGTTAACACCGGTCAGACTCAACATTGACAAATTCAGGGACTGATTTATGCATTCGTATGATGTAATTGAAAGAGGTCGGCCATTAGCCGAAGCCGGGAAGGCCATTATCTTATTGCATGGAAGGGGAGGAAGTGCGCAGGGAATTATTTCTCTGGCCGATAAATTTTGTGATGAAACCTTTTATATAGCTGCACCTCAGGCTCTCAACAATGTCTGGTATCCATTCAGCTTCATGGCATCAGAAGAACTTAATGAGCCGTGGCTTTCCTCATCTGTTCAAACTGTAAAGCAACTTATCGACAATGTATCAAAACAGATACCTCCTTCGAATATATATTTAATGGGCTTTTCCCAGGGAGCATGTCTTACTCTGGAAGTTGCCGCACGATATGCCACACGGTTTGCTGGTGTGGCTGCCTTTACCGGAGGCTTGATCGGCGAAAAAATCAGATCGGAAAAATACCGGGGCGATTTTGATGGTACAAAGATATTTATCGGGAACAGCGATAAGGACCCTCATGTTCCTGTACTCAGGTCAGAGGAATCTAAAGATCTTTTGGAAAAGAATGGTGCTGATGTAACATTAAAGATTTATCCCAATATGGCTCACACAATTATTCAGGATGAAATTGAATCAGTATTAAAATTAATGTTCACACGGCTGACCACCTTATAATGAGCCAGACCATGGTGTGGTCACACAATCAGTTTGTACCATTAAACCACCTTATTGATTCATATATAATTCGCTTATTTGGTTACTTTTGCCCGAAATTATAAATCGATATGAGATCCTGGTTTTCCGGTGAAGCATTTGCTGTAATACATGTAAAAAATTTCCGTTTTTATCTGTTATTCCGCATTTTTATGACAATGGCTGCTCTTATGCAGTCGGTTATTGTGGGATGGCAGATATATGATTTGTCCCACAATGTTCTGTGGCTGGGATTTATTGGTCTGGCAGAAGTTATACCTCAAATCAGCATATCGCTCTTTGCAGGTCATTATATCGATCTATGGAACCGGAAAAAGATTGTGTTTTATACCACACTTCTACTTATCCTGAGTGCAGCTAATACTGCTTGATATATAGTTCAGATGCAGCATATTTCTCTGCAAAATTCGGCATATTGCCTATTTTCGGAACAATTTTTCTGACAGGACTGGCACGGGGAATACTAAGTCCGGCACAGGTTGCATTGATGGGTCAGATGGTGCCGCGGCAATTTATATGCAAATGCCTCTACATGGAACAGCGCGAACTGGCAGGTGGCAGCAGTTATGGGACCTGCAATAGGAGGTATGATATACGGTTTCTGGGGAATAGTTCCGGCTTATTCACTGGTGTTGGGCTTTTACACTTTGTCGTTCTTTATGATAATGTTTATAAAAATCGGCAAGCATGTAGTTATTGAAACTGCTGAAGGTGTTTTTACACGGATCCGCAGCGGAATACGATTTGTCTTTGATACACCTGAATTACTTGGAGCTTTTACTCTCGATATGTTTGCCGTTCTTTTTGGCGGAGCAGTAGCAATGCTTCCGGTATTTGCATCCGATATTTTGCATGCCGGACCGCAGGGATTGGGATTGCTCAGAGCGTGTCCTGCCATAGGAGCCATGATCATGGCTTTTGTACTTATGTTCCGTCCTCCAATGAGAGAAACAGGAAAGGTCCTGTTCATTTGTGTAATCGGTTTCGGTCTTTGTATGATTGGTTTCGGGCTCTCGAAAAGCTTTATCTTGTCGGGTGTGTTATTAATTCTCAGCGGCGCTTTCGATAATGTGAGTGTTGTAATCAGGGGCACTATACTCCAGCTCTTTACACCCGATGAGATGCGCGGAAGGGTTGCATCGGTGAACAGCATATTCATAGGTTCATCGAATGAACTTGGGGCTTTCGAATCGGGGGTAGCTGCTAAATTAATGGGTCTGGTGCCATCGGTTGTCTTTGGTGGCATTATGACACTGGCAGTTGTTGTCACCACTATTAAGGTAAATAAGCCACTACGGAAACTGTCACTCAAAAACAAGATGGACCCTTCAATCCCGCAGAGCGAGACCAATATTCTACACACAAGTTAAATTCCTCTTAATTCCAGGGAATTAGCTCCCCTTTAGGGGAGATGTCAGCGCAGCTGACAGAGGGGTTTTAGTAGCATAACAGAAGTCATTTAAGGAAATGTTCTGCTTCTATTAACCAAACAATCAACCCTTGTACCATTTATTCAAAATTGTTATCTTTGAATTACAGCACTTAATATTATTCATTAAAAAATTCAACCATGAAAAAGTTGTTGACTATCATTCTCACTCTGGTTGTCCTGGTGATAGCATTTGTGATTTACATCTGGTCTGGATCGTACAATATAAGTCAGCTGTCGCATCATAATGCATTAACACGGTGGATTATCGGCACAACAACCCATCATTCAATCAACAAAAGACTAAAACAGATCAAGGTACCCGCACTGACAGATACATCTATGATTGTGATGGGTTTCGCACATTATAACGAGATGTGTGTGGTATGCCACGGAGCTCCCGGCATTGAACCTTCGGAAATGACAAAAGGACTTTATCCGATACCGCCAACATTTTATAAATCAGAAGACCTGCCTGATCCAGATGAGGCATTCTGGATCATTAAAAACGGTATTAAATTTACAAGTATGCCGGCATTTGCTCCAACACATGACGATAACGCGATCTGGGCAATAACAGCTTTTATGTTGAAGAAAATGAATAATATGTCACCGGCAGATTATCAGGACTGGATAAAGAGATATCCTTCTATGGAAAAGTAAAAATAAGATTTTATTGAAAATGTCTACCTGCCGGTTATCAGATGAAATCTTGACTTATCGATGTCCGAAGGCAGCCCTTGTGGAAACCTTGCAAATTTTTTCAGCTCCGATAGCTGATTTTTGCCGGGATAATTAAGCTTATTCAAATGAGCCGATCCCTCAACCACACTTATGATAGTACCTGTTATTATCCAGGGTACACCCAATAGTAAAAAAGCTGGTTCTCCAATAATTATAGCAGCCAGAATATCAGGGATATAAAGTAATCCGGTTATAGTTGCATTCTTCTCTGCCTGATTCACAAATAAATAAAGATCTGCTACGGCAATGTTTGAAGTATTAATGTCTTTCAGTCCCATAGCCGTAAGAATATACATTGTATCTGATTGTATTGCAATAAGTTCACCTGAGAGTGAGGTTTCAGATTCAGTAATATCCGTATGCTTCAGCTTTACTTCTGTCCAGCTGCCGGTAATTGCACGTTTTGCTCCTCCGGGGGTATGCCTGTAGTTAGCCGGTATAAAAGTAGTACCGCAACCTGACAGGAACAGGATAAATCCCGATAATACTAATATTAAATTAATTCTTTTTGACATATCTGCTTTTCCAGAAATTTTCTTCCATACGCGGTTCAATTGTTTTGAAGTCCTTAGCTGCCATTCTCATGAAAATCCCCGGGAATCCAAACATTAACGATGCTTTTCCGAGGTTTTCCTCCAGAAGCCAGGGTTCTCTCATCCATTCAAGGTAATATCCTTTACTGCATAGAAACAGCTCATAATCCTGTGATGCAGACGGTAATCTGTATGATAGAATGTATGAATCACCCGGAAGGGTGACCAATGGTTCCAGAGTATCAGCCAGGAGCTGTGTATTATTTACACTACAAATATCGGAATCCCTGAATAACACCGTCGGCTTAATCCTTACAGGTTCAACAGCCGGACCTAATTTTGCTAATGAAAGGTAATTAATCCTCCACAACCCTTTAGTAAGCCTTAATTTTGCTTTAAGCACATTTTTACAGCTCACTGGTACACGAATAACATGGACATCGGATGCAATTGGTCCCATTTCATCTATCTGACCGGCTTTTATCCACTTTCCGTTTTTATCCTGAAAAAAAACTTCAATACCTCCCAGAATATTCCAGACCTTATTTACCTTTTTTTGAAGTGACTGGTTACCGCTTTCAATTTCGGCTGCAAAACTACCTGCAGCGTGTCCCATATAGGCCAGACTCTGATAGAACATAAAGGTAGTCAGGAATGTCTGTCTGCTTCCTATGATCATTCCGAGCTCCCCTCCGGGTACAGAGTCAAAGGTTACTTCAATTTCTTCCTTCTTTGCCAGGTTTTTGTCATCAGTTTTACTGTATCGTTCTTTCAGGTCCATTTCACTTACAGCATCAAGACAATCGCCTTCAGGAGCCATGCAGGATGAAGGGTTTCTGATTTCGGATACCCTGTTATACATGCCATTATCAACGGCAAATACTCTTTCATTCTGTTTGCGCGGGAATACAAGTAGATCAGCGTATCGAATAACATGCGTCTCAAGAGCCTCATTTGTCAGCTTGAGACTTATATTATTGCCAGTCACTTTTGCATGATAAAGCATGTCAATATCCTGTTTTTCAAACGATCTCAGAATACTCGATGAAAAACCTTCTGCCATTAGTACCGTATCATTCCCATCCCAGCAGTAAAATGTCGGACATGAGCCAAAACACGCTTTTGGATTGGCCAGGCAATAAATACTTACAATAGCTGTTGGCACACCGACTAAAGCCATAGCGAGGACCTTTCCTCCTAATCCGGTAATATCATTAGTTTCAAACAATGCCACTTTTGACAATGGTATCTGAAAGGCAGGTGGAATACGCTTTCCTTCGGGACTTTTGTTAGTTAAAGTAATCTCCCGGTACTGGTTATAATATGATCCATAACCGTAAACGGTATCAGAATTAGTATTTCCTATCAGTGAATCAAGCAGATAGAGACTGCCATCTGTTAAATGTATTTTAATATTTTTATTATGAATTCCCGGGTATTTTAATTGGGAAGGATCTTGAAATTCACGTATAATTCTTGTCGGGGAGCAGCTGAAGGATAATATACTTAACGTGAGTATTATGGTATAAAAAGCTGTCGAAATTCTGTTTGAGAGTATCATTGTCAGAATTTAAAATCAACCTATGGCCGGTATCATTATCAAAATTATGATATAAGTTGATCATAACCAAATATTTATTTATTTAACATTTATCGGATTTGTATATCAGGTTCAGATTCCTAAATTTAATTTATCTTCATAGTTCAATAATAAGATAAATCAATATGATCATATTTTTGAAATCATATGGTTCGTCATCCTGTACTGAATTAAGCAGTTCAGAGTCTCTGATTATTACAGTGAGGAATACACTCATGGCCGTATGTTTCTTTTCTGTTTCTCTGATCAATGTATATGCTCAGAGTTCAATCGAATGGCCCTGCTTCCATGGTTCTGACCGTTCAAATAAATCTGCTGAAACCGGACTTCTCAAAGAGTGGCCGGTAAATGGTCCGGGTCTTGCCTGGACAGTTACAGGACTAGGAGAAGGTTACAGTTCCATATCTATAGGTGGCGGACTTCTTTACACTGCAGGCAAATCTGAGAATCAGACGTATCTGTACTGTTATGATCTCAATGGAAAACCTGTCTGGAAAAAGCCAAACGGCAAAGGCTGGGCTACCACCTTATCCTGGGCAGCTTCATATAATGGTTCACGCAGTACACCCACCTATGATAAGGGTACTGTTTATCACCTGAGCGAATCGGGCAGACTGTCTGCTTTTGAGGCTAAAACCGGCAAAGAAGTATGGTCAAAGTTGCTGTCAGCTGAATTTGATGCTGATGTACCCGAATACGGATATTCCGAATCTGTACTGATCGACGGCAATGATCTGTTTGTAAAGCCTGCCGGGAAGAAAGGATACCAGGCATGCCTTGATAAACATACAGGAGAAACAGTCTGGGTCAATAACGAAATTCCGGGAACGATGGGATATAATTCAGGTGTGATCACAGAAACAGGGGGATACCGGCAACTAGTCGGGGCAAGTTCAAATTGTTTTTACGGTATAGATATCAGAACAGGAAAAATGTTGTGGAAGGTGGATGTAGTAAATCAGCGTGAACTAAATCTGACTGATGCTATCTGTTATAACGACTATGTTTTTATCACCAGCGGTTACGGAAAAGGCAGCATACTCATCAGGCTCAATTCTTCAGGCAAAGGAATTATCCCCGAAACAATCTGGGAATCCGGCCTTATGGATAATCATCATGGTGGTGTAATTCTGCAGAATGGCTGCCTTTATGGTTCGGGGAGTAATGCCAGGGGATGGTTCTGCCTCGACTTCCTTACAGGCAGGCAGCTCTGGAAGACAGACGGCAAAGGATCAGTTACCTATGCGGAAGGGATGCTTTATACACTTGATGAAAGGGGTACGATGAAACTTGTAAAAGCTACACCCGAAAAGTATGAAAAGACGGGAGAATTTAAAGTACCCAAAGGAGGTGATAGTATGTACTGGGCACATCCTGTTGTATGCGGCGGGAAGCTTTATATCCGACATGGTGATAAGCTGTTTGCGTATGATGTTAGTTTGAAATAGTAACCATGCATCACTCCCCCGAGTCTGTAAATTTTAAATAGTGGGTTGCGTTTTTAGTGAAGATAATTTAAAAATCCAAAACAATGAATCGCAGGAAATTTGTCAAGACAGTCCCCTCGCTGGCTGTTCTCACGGCGACGGCCAGCTCCTTTCCGTTCTTCCGGAGCGGAGAACCTAAGCCGATAATCCTCCCTAAACCTGAAAGAGACGGAGGAAAATCGGTTCTGGCTTCATTGCTTGAACGAAAGACTACCCGTTCAATCAGCTCCAGGGAGATATCTGATCAGATATTGTCAAATCTTCTCTGGGCAGGATTCGGAGTAAATCGTGAAACAGCAGGATTTAACAAGAAAGGCAGAACGGCTCCATCGGCAAGCAACTCACAGGAGATCGATCTGTATGTTGCATTACCAGCAGGTGTATATATTTATGAAGCTGCCGGTCACCAGCTGCTGCCGGTGGCTGAAGGTGATTTCCGGGCACGGGCAGGCCGCAGAAATGCTTCGGCTGCTCCCCGTGAATATCTTCTATATAGCTGATCTGAGCCGTTATGATCTTGGACCATCACAACCTGACAGATCAATTGGAGACCCTGAGGTTCAAAAGTCATATTACTTTACCGATACGGGTTTTATTGCCCAGAATATTTATTTGTATGCGGCATCGGTTGGTCTGGCAGCCTGGTTTCATAATTGCGACAAGGAGAATACAATAAAGGAATTCAAGCTGAAGCCTGCGCAAAAGGTACTGTTTGCCCAGAGTGTGGGATATCCGGAATGACTAAGGGACTGAGGGACTGAGAGACTAAGGGACTAAGAGACAAAGTAACAAAGAGACAATAATATTTAAGATTTTAAATGAGGATATTATGGATAAAACCCTGGGATTTTTAGCTCCGATACTGCTTTTAATAACGATATTTATTCTGAATATATTATTGCCTGGCAGATGGGTAACCGGATATGTGACCAAAACAAATTCCACTGAAAAAATGAGATACCATCTGAATGGGATCTTTGTTTTCCTTGCCATGGTCTTACTCTGGTTTTTATCAGGATTTTTTAACATTCTTCCATATGACTGGCTGTACATTTACAGGTGGTATGGGCTTGCAGGCGCATTCCTGGCAGGCATCATATTTTCACTGGCAGTTGTTTTATATTATCCCCCGGTAAGGAAATCCTTTCTGTCGGATCTTTTTTTCGGAAGAACAGAGAACCTTCAGCTCTGGGACGGATTAGCCGACGCAAAAATGTGGTTGTATCTTACCGGAGCGACCATGCTGGAACTAAATGCCCTGAGTTTTACCGCTCATCATCTGGCCCTGTACGGAGACAAAGCTTCAACAGGTATCCTTCTTTCGGCTGCGTTGCTTACATACTTCATTATAGATTATTTCATCTTCGAAGAAGTTCATCTGTACACTTATGATTTATTTGCAGAAAGGGTGGGTTTCAAGCTGGGCTGGGGCTGTATTGTCTTTTATCCCTATTTTTATTCAGTCTTCCTGTGGTCTACCGTTGATTTGCCTGATCCCCATACTCCTGCCTGGCTTTTAATGATATATGTACTCATTTTCTTCACAGGATGGATTTTATCGCGAGGTGCAAATATGCAGAAATACTTTTTCAAGAAAGATCCGGGAAGGTCATTTCTGAGAATTGTACCCGAAACGATAACTGATGGTAATAATGCCTTGCTTGTAAATGGATTCTGGGGTATCAGCAGACATATTAATTATTCAGGTGAAATACTAATGGCATCGGGTATAATCCTTTGCACAGGGTATCCCACGTTAATCTGGCCGTGGTTATATCCTTTGTATTATGTTGTTCTGTTGATAGCACGTCAGCGGGACGATGACAAGCGATGTGCACTTAAATATGGTAAACTGTGGAACACCTATGTGAAAAAAGTGCCTTACCGGATAATTCCCTATATTTATTAAAACAACCGGCGTCGGCCCGTCTGCCGTGGACCGTTAAGCCTATAGCCTGTACATTTTCCTGGTATTATCACCCATTATTTTGACAGCCATTTTTCTGGGCATCATCTTCTGCATAAAAAATGATGCTATTCTGTTTCCTCTGCCTGTGATGAAGGAAGGTTGTTTGCCAAGCTTTTTTAAACATTCGCCAGCCACCTCTTCAGGTTCCAGGACCCGTGGAGTAAGGAACCCTGTCTTTTCAGGATTTGTACTCTTATAACCAGGCGTTGCCGTAGCACCTGCGCAGCAGGCTATGACATCCACACCAAGGTTTTTCCATTCATACCAGAGACTTTCCGCGAGGATCCTGTTAAAAGCTTTAGTTGCAGCATATACAGATAAAAAGCCACTTCCCTGCAATCCTGCCATTGATGTCATTAAAACAACGGCTCCTTTCCCTTTTGTTACCATTTTTTCCCCAAATGAACGGACCATGTTTAATGGAGTTATCATATTTACACGGGTCGCCTTAGCCTGGTTCTCAGGTGAATTTTTGATAAAAGGACCAATATACGAGAGGGCTGCATTATATACCAGCATATTTATTTCCCGGCTGTTCAATGTTTTTTCTATCTGTTCAACAGCATTATTGTCAGACAGGTCGCACTGTATACAGTAGACCTTAACCTTATATTTATTTTCCAGGAGATCAGCTAATTGCTTTAAGGGTTGACTTCGGCGGGCAATAAGCACCAGATCGAGTCCTTCTTCTGCCAGACAGGTTGCAAATGCAGCTCCGATTCCTTCTGAAGCGCCGGCTACCAGGGCTGTATTGCCATATTTTTGTTTGAAATTCATCCGCTCACCGAATACCGAATACCGAATACCGAATACCGAATACCGAATTATACCGGATGTAACTTAGCTGATTATCATCTCATCACAATTCTCCAGTTCACAAATTCCTTTGCTGTTTTTAAAGAGTACTTTCCTGTGAGCTATTGATAAACACTTGATATAGGTCTCAATATTCTCGACTTTTGAAGGATTTCTCACCACTAGCGGGATCACACCGATAACCTGTGGCTCAGATTTTTCCTGGTCAGTATTTTCACAGACATAGTATAGTTCCCGGTTGATTTCAATCGGATCTCCATCAGTAGGTATCTGATCGACTGACATTTCCGGTAATTCCGTATTGTCGACTACATTAAAAGGCTTAATCTTTACTTTGTCCATAAACTATTACGCAATAATTTCCAAAGTTATATAAAATGCAAGACTTGAAGATCAACTCGTTCTCATGACTTTTGAGAACCTTATTCCAGACCTTTGAGTGCGCACCAAAGATCTGCGTAAATCAGTGTGATCAGCGGGAACAAATTATCAAAATCCGCAGCATAAGTTATAAAAGTAACCCAAAAAGGCTTTAAAACATTTGAATTAATAAAATGTTTGTAACTTTATATTATTGATCATTGAAAAGCCCGTAGAAATCTTAATTCCGGGTGGTAGAAGTCGAAAAACCAGAGAGTAGGCAAAATTTAAAACTGACAGTTATATGAAAACAAACAAGATTGTTCTAATCGTTATTTTTGTTTTATTTCCTTTCATCTTAAATGCGCAGGTATTTCTCGGGGGTAATTTCGGACTAAATATGTCGGGAGGCAATATTGATAATGGAACCATTACAACTGACAAGCCTACCACGGTTAGTTTTAACATTTCACCAATGGTAGGGAAGTTTTTATCAGAAAATGTAGCAGTTGGCGCATTAATTAATTTTTCTTTTTCCCAAAATAATAATAATGGGACTCCGGAAGTTATAAACAGCAGCTCCACAATTGGTATAACACCATTTTTGCGTTATTATGCAATAAAAATGGATAAGTTTTCCATATTCGGTCAGGGGAACATAGGCTTTTCATACTCCGGATCAATGTCAAAAGTGAATGGAACATCAACCAATGGACCTAAAACAACAACTTTATCACTCAATGTCATGCCGGGTCTTGCATATGATGTGAGCAGCAAATTATCTTTGGAAACCAATATCAACTTTTTAAATTTTGGCTTTTCTTATAGTGTTTCAAAAAGCGGACCCGATAAAAACAGAACAACAAACTTCGGAGTAGGGGCAGGACTTGATAATCTAGTTACCGTTGGTACTATCTCAATAGGTGCAATATATAAATTCTAGTACAGGAATTAGCGAGTCTGTATTTGCTCCATTGCGCCGTTGAGCCGTTACACCGTTAAGCCTACAGTCCATTGAGCCTTTGCGCCGTTGAGCCGTTACGCCTTACTTTACCAGTATGCAGGACATGAATCACGCTGCCTGTAATTTTTCTTACCATTCTTTTTCTCTTTCTGCTTGCATCCGAACAACAGATTTATTCCCGCGCGCAGGCTTAACATTCGGGCATTGTAAGGCAGGATGAATGGCCCGCCGATACCGGTGTCATCCGGGAAACGGATGTTTTTTGTGAACCTTAACGGAATATTATCGGCAACCAGATAGAATTGTGCTATGCGATTACCCAGCGCTACACCAGCACCCACCTGATTAAATTTATTGTTCATCAAAGTGTAGCTAAGAGAAGCTGCAACTGCAGGAAAGGGTGTATAATTCATTGAAAAGGTCAGCGATGGCATCATGCGCAAATTGTAGATTTCAATCCTGGTCATCGCACCGGCTCTTAAATGCGGCAGAATTACCCGGGTAACACCTGCGAATATCTTAACCGGCATCAAAGTAAAATAGGCGGTCCGGGTTGCCTTGAATGACTTCGAGCTTGAATCCTGCAATGCATTAATAAGGTCTGTCTGTCCTGGATGTATGTTAAACTGATTAAGGTCATTTGCATTGAAAATATATTCCCCGGCGGTAGTGAAATTATTTGCATTCTTCTTCCACCTGATGAATCCAAGATCTGTAATACTTGCCGTGACCTGAGTTATTTCATCCAGATTATAAACCAGTCCGGCATCGATCGCGATACCGCGGTTCCCGTTAAAAAAATAATTGCCGGCTATATTATTTCGTGCATTATCGAAATTCAGACTGTTCACCAGTCCGTTTGGACCGTATTGCACGATAACCGGAAAAGAGGCATCAATGCTGTAATTAATCTGAGCCTGCATGGAAACGGGGTCAGAGGTTGAGTTAAGCAGGAGTTCCGACCTTCGTGAAACAACGTTAGCCATTCCCTGCAGATATTTCAACCTGAGACCTGCAGTCAATCCCTCACTTATTACTTTCGCTGCACTGACTCCAATAGAGTTCCAGAGCGTGATTTCAGCTCCCATCCGGCTGATATTTATTGAATTCGGTTTGCCGGTAGCCTGAAGAATGCCATCCTGTAATGAAACAATGTTATGAGGATAGGATAGGAGCAGATCCGAATGATCAGCTATTCCGAAAGTGAAGTACCAGTCTTTAAAGCTAAAGCCAAATCCAAGTAGATCAATATCGGTTTCAGTCTGGAAAATAATTAATTGGCTTTAGTATCTTATCAAGTTTTGTGAGGTCAAGTAAATAATCAGCTGACTGAGCTCCGTTTCCGGTATGGAATACGTCATGGAAACCAAATCCGGAATTGCGTATATTCACCCTTACGGATGAGATAACCGGAAGTTCCACATATGTTCCGCATGGCCGTATCAGCGCAGGATTTAACTGATTTGCCTGAGGAATTCCGGGAATGAGGTAGAGAGTATTATCCTGAGCAGATGTAATATTGCCGGCAAACAGTAAGAACAGAACTGTGAAGACTAGACAAGAAAGTAATGTACGATCCTCATTTTCTGACAAAGAGATCTGCCTGTTCGCATGAACACGAAAGTAAGTAAACACTAAAAATGATTTTAGATATATTATGTACAACGATTCACAGGTAGAAATAGTTGTATGCCTCCGTGCCAATAATAATTATTGCTTTTTTTCTTTGATACGATTGAAGTAACTTTGCGCATGTTGCCCGCCATTTATACATCATAATAAATTTGTTCCTCGCATTAACTGGAAAAAGAATGATAAAAAAAATTGAAATTAGTCTGGCACAGTCGTTCCTTGATGACTTAAAAACAAAATTAAGGCTCACAAGGTGGCCCGATGATATTGAAGGCTCCGGCTGGACATATGGAGCGAGTCTCGACTACATGAAAGAGTTAATTAATTACTGGTCCACTTACTTTGACTGGAGAAAGACTGAAAGTGAAATAAATAAATATTCCAATTTTATAGCTCAGATCGACGGCTACAAGATCCACTTTTTACATATTAAAGGCAAAGGAGATAAGTCTGTTCCCTTAATCATAACGCATGGATGGCCTTCATCATTTCTTGAAATGCTAAAGCTTATACCACTATTGACTGAGAATAATGATTTGTCATTCGATCTGGTTATCCCTTCGATGCTGGGCTACGGTTTTTCGCAAAAAATAAACCAGCCAGGATGCAATGTTTCATTTATGGCAGAGCTCTGGCATAAGCTGATGCTGGAACTTGGCTATGATAAATATGGCGTTCAGGGAGGCGACTTCGGAGCCGGTGTTTCGACTGCCATATCGATGAAATATCCTGAGCATGTTACTGGTATGCATCTGAATTATATTCCGGGTAATTATGTGCCGGTAATGGAAGAAAAGGAGGAATTTACCAAAGAAGAAAATGATTACCTCGATCTGGAGGAGGAGTGGTATTCAAGGGAAGGAGGGTATTCACTTGAACAGAATACCAAGCCTCTTACCCTTGCATACGGTCTCAATGATTCACCGGTAGGCTTATGTGCCTGGATAGTGGAAAAAATGTATGGCTGGACTGATTGTAAAGGATATATAGGGAATGTTTTTTCAAAGGATGAGCTTTTATCGAATGTAACACTTTACTGGGTAACAGAAACATTACATTCATCTATCCGGTTATATAATGAGAACAGTAAAAATCCGCTGATCATTGGTAAGGAGTCTTTCATAAATATTCCTGTTGGAATTGCACATTTCAGGTACGAGGACCCATTTCCACCCAGAAAGTTCGTAGAACGGGGATTTAATATTCAGCACTGGACCGATTTTCCTGAAGGAGGACATTTCCCGGCTATGGAAAAACCTGAATTGCTGGCTGAAGATATCAGGAATTTTTTCAGAAAAGTGCTGCTGGATTGATAGCCAATTTCTACAGTTGAGTTTCTGACAATATTATTATCTTTATTCAAACAAATCCAATTTATATGAAAAAATCAAAACAGATGTTTCTATTTTCGATAGCAATTTCAGCTGTTGCTCTGATGCTCTCAGTTTCCTTTCAATCTCAGCCTGCAAAGGTTACCGGCACCTGGAACATGACGGTGGAGACCAGCATGGGTTCAGGCAACCCTGTTTTTACTCTTAAACAGGCGAATGACACACTAATAACAGGGACATATAAAGGTCAGTTTGGAGAAGCTCCTGTTAAAGGCACAATCAAAGCCAATAAAATAAATCTGAAAATTGAGACAACCGATATGGGTATGGAATATATCGGAACAATTGAGGGTAATAATATGAAAGGCAAGGTTGTCTTTGGAACCATGGGAGAAGGTACATTTACCGGCATAAGGAAAGAAAATTAGCCAGTTAGTATAGAAGACCGTATTACTTTCTTAAGTGACCTTAGAATGATGTAACTTATTACTGTAATTGTGTAAGAGATAATGGAATACTCTCATGACAATGAGATCAATAATCCGGCCGACAGGAAGCATAGTCCTATGCATATTATTAACAGTACTCTTCCCTGTCTGCATCTGCAGTCAGGAAAAAAATGAGGGCGTGAAGATCTACCCCTATGCCTATCCATTAAAGGTAAGTGCAGGCAACCGTTATCTTGTTGATCAGAGCAACCAGCCATTCTTCTGGTCTGGCGATGCTGCCTGGTCGCTCATAGCACAACTGAGCACCAGTGATGCGGATCTTTACCTGGAAAACAGAAAAGACAAAGGCTTTACCGTAATAATGGTAAGCCTGATCGAACATAAATTTTGCCACAATGCTCCTGCAAATTATTATGGTGATCTGCCATTTAAAGGATCGCCCTTCGTTACATCGAATGAAAGATATTTTGCACATGCTGATTCTGTAATTGAATCTGCCTGGCAGCACAATATAATGGTTTTACTTGCACCCTTATATCTTGGTTATGACTGCAAGGATGAGGGGTGGTGTGCTGAAGTAAAAAGTGCTTCATTAGCCGATATGTATTCGTGGGGACGGTATGTAGGTGCCCGCTACAGAAAATTCAATAATATTATCTGGTTAATCGGAGGTGATACTGATCCTTCACCCGTGAAAGATAAGGTACTGGAGATGGTGAAGGGAATTCGCGAGAATGATACCATTCATCTATTCTCTGCTCATAATCAGCCTGAATCAATGGCTTCCGATCCATGGCCTGGTGAATCGTGGCTGAAAGTTAATAATGTATACAGCTATGATTCAGTAATTTATAAACGTTACATGAAGGCTTACAAGCTAGTACCCGCGATGCCTTATTATCAGATTGAGTCAGCTTATGAAAACGAACATAATTCCACCTCTCAGGAGCTTCGTTCCCATGCTTACTGGGCAATTTTATCAGGAGCAATGGGACATGTTTTCGGTAACTGTCCTGTGTGGCATTTCGGATCCGCGACGACCTGGTGCAATACAAATGACTGGAAGACAGAAATGAATAATGCCGGTTCCGTGAGTATGGACTATCTTCAGAGATTGTTCAGGTCGCGTTCGTGGCAAAAATTAGTTCCTGATTTTGAAAACAATTTGGTAACTTCAGGCTATGGCTCATGGGGAACGAAAGATCATGTCAGCAGCGCCAGGACCGATGACGGCAGCACAATAATTGCTTATCTGCCCTCGAAAAGGACAGTAACTGCAGACATGAGCAAGATTCATGGAGTTCAGGCAAGATGCTGGTGGTATGATCCGTCAGATGGCAGGGCAACTGAGATCGGTGTATTTCCTGTTTACGGATCTCGCAATTTTACTCCACGATCAGAAGGAGATTGGTTGCTTGTTATCGATAATGATTCTGCAAATCTGCCGGTTCCCGGTAGAGAACCCCTCATTAAAGCAAGAAAGGTAGAGAAGGGGAGAAAAAGAGAATAAAACTCAGGGATATACCATTTATGCTTGAGCATCTTCAGACACAGGAAGAATATCTGCTGGCTGCAAATTTTGTCAGAGAGGCAGCACGGAAAGCTGGAGTTACAATTGCAGAATAACCCTTTATTGTTTCGCGTTTTTCGTTTCGGGACTGGCGAGAGATT
>CAWFKG010000007.1:0-271816 GCA_963816365.1 uncultured Bacteroidales bacterium
ACTACAGAATCAGGTATGACAAATTATGTCTGGACAGTCTCCCCCGGAAATACCTATACCGGTGGATCTTCAACCGACAATACAATAACTGTAACCTGGAACACTTCAGGTGCACAATCTCTTCAGGTGAACTATACCGATGCTCACGGATGTACGGCTGCAGCGGATGCTCAGCTTCCTGTGACAGGTAAATGATGATCCGGTAATTACCATACAACCATCTCCTGCAATAGTCTCCTATTGTTTGAATGCAACTACCAGCTCATTGTCTGTTGCAGCAACCGGAGCAACCGGTTATCAATGGTACAGTAATGCATCGGCCTCAACCAGCGGAGCTACTTTAATAGGCGGAGCTATATCCAGTACATATACACCGCTTACCACAACCGCAGGTACTCTGTATTACTATTGTGTTGTTACCAATGCCAATAGTTGTGCTGCAACGAGTAATTTCTCGGGACCTATTACTGTAACTCCTTTAATTACAAATAATATTGTGAGTTCAGCTCAGGCAATATGCTACAATACTGCTCCGGTGGCCTTAACAGGCACACAACCTGACGGTGGTGGTGGAATAGGCAGTTTTACCTTTAACTGGGAAAGCAGCCCAACTGGTGCACCAACTGATTTCGCAAATGCCAGCGGTAACCGGGTTCTGCCAGGATACACTCCTGGTGTCTTAACTGCAACAACCTGGTATCGCAGAACAGTTGTATCAGGAGGATGTACAGATATTTCACCTGCGATACAGATAACGGTAAATCCATTGCCTGCAACAGTAACAGTCACGGGTGGTGGATCAGTATGTATCAATACCACACTTAATGCTTCCAACGGAGGTGACGGAACGATGTATTTCCAGGGAACAACTTCAGGTGGTACATCAACAGCCACGCCTTCAGCTTCTCAGCCGATATCTGTTCCAGGAACATATTATTTCAGGGCTCAGTCAACTGAAGGTTGCTGGAGTCCGGAAGGATCAGCTGCTGTGATTATCAATACTCCTCCTGTTACAACCGGAGCAATCATATGCCAGGGAGGAAGCGGGACAATGTCTTCATCTACTGTCTGTGGTTCAGGCAGTCCGACACCAGTCGGACCAAGGAATGCCGGCAACGGGAGGCAAAGTAACCGGAGTCGGAACAGTTGCCTGGGGTACTCCAGGAAACGTTACAACCGTAGGCACACCCTATACGCAAGCTATTATTACTTCTAATGGAACAACTCGATTACTCCAGGGTACAAATTATGGTTTCTCTATTCCTCTTAATGCAACAATAAATGGAGTAACGGTTGTTATTAACCGTTATATTGAAACAACCACAGGCGGAAGAGACAACGTTGTACAATTGATGAAAGCAGGTGCAGTGACAGGAAATAATCTGGCAAGCGCATCTGCATGGCCAAACTCAATTGGTACTGCAACTTATGGAGGCGCAAGTAACCTGTGGGGTACTACCTTAACACCAGCTGATGTAAATAATAGCGGATTTGGTGTTGCACTTTCGGCAACGAGTAGTTCAGGATCAACCAGAAATGCATTTGTTGATTATATGCAGATCACTGTTACATATACAGTTTCCGGAATAGCCTGGTACGATGCCCCATCAGGAGGATTATTACTGGGTTCAGGTTCGCCATTTAATCCGGTCGGAACCTCTCTATTACCAAATACCAATACTCCTGGAACTTATACATTCTATGCTGAATGTTCAGTTGCTCCTGGTTGTCGTACTGCTACTACTGTTGTTATCAATCCATTACCTGCAGCAGTTGTGTTACGGGCGGAGGAACAGTATGTATAAACACTACACTTACTGCTTCCAACGGTAGTGATGGAACAATATATTACCAGGGAACCACTTCGGGAGGTACATCAACAGGAACACCTTCTTCTTCACAATTTATTACCACTTCTGGAACATATTACTTCAGGGCTCAGTCAGCCGCAGGTTGCTGGGGACCGGAAGGAAGTCAGACAGTGGTCATTAATACACCTCCCGTAACAACCGGAGTGACAATTTGTGCCGGAAGTAGCGGAACATTGACTTCTTCTACCACATGTTCAGATGGCAGCCCTATTACGACAGCACTTACAGATGCTGGTACAGGAGCTAACGTCAATGGTCCGGGTACAGGTGGTAGTTGGACTAACACCAATAATATTACCACAACCGGTAATGCAACCGTGCTTATTTCTACAAATGGCACTTCAGAGTACCTTCAGGGGACAAATTATGGATTTACAAATCTCATTCCTGCAAATGCGACTATACTCGGATTCCAGGTTTCTATAAACAGGTCAAGTTCCGCAAATACAGGAGGGAACAGTATAAATGATGTAACACTAAGTCTTATAAAGAATGGGACTATAGTCACTGGAACTGGAAGTAATAAAGCTACAGCTACAGACTGGCCGACAACATTAGGAGTGGCCAATTATGGAACTACTTCTGACTTGTGGGGAACAACCTGGACAGCAAGTGACGTTCGTAACACCAATTTCGGTGTAACATTATCTGTATTAAACCAGAGCGGAGTTGGAACAAGAACAGCATCTGTTGATTATATCAAGGTTGCTGTAACCTATTCAATTCCAGGAAGTACAGACTGGTACACTGCATCTTCAGGAGGCACATTTATGGGTTCAGGTACATCATTTGATCCGGTTGGAAAACCCGGAGGATTGAATGATACAAATACCCCCAATACATATACCTATTACGCTGTATGTTCAACTTCAACCCTTAACACATGTCGTACAGCTACTGATTTTGTTATCAATCCTTTACCTGCAGCACCAGTTGCAGGAAGCAATAGCTATCCCTATGACGGAACATTAAAAACTGCAACTGCAGATGTAAAAGCTGGAGAGACCATTGACTGGTACACTGCACCTACAGGCGGAAGCTCCACTGTTGCTCCGTCAGCAACTAATGCCGGCACCTACATTGCTTATGCCGAGGCACGAAACTTAACTACTGGCTGTGTAAGCTCCGGAAGGACACTGATAACATTGGCAATCGACAAAGCTTTAATGACAGTTACCGCCAATGATGGAATCAAGCCTTATGGCACCCTCATGACCTATACTGGTAGTGAGTTTACTACAACAGGCACTTTCTACAATGGCGACAACATAACCAGTGTAAGCCTGTCCAGTACAGGTGACCCGGTTACCGCAGCAGCAAGCACATATCCTATTGTACCAGGTGCAGCAATCGGGACAGGCGTTGATAACTATACTATCACCTATACCGCTGGTACATTAACTGTTGACAAAGCTCTGGTTACTGTTATTGCCGATGACGCAAGCAAACCGTACGGCAGCCTCATGACCTACTCGGGTACAGAGTTTACCACTACAGGCACCTTCTACAATGGTGACAACATAACCAGTGTAAGCCTGTCAAGTACCGGAGATCCGGTTACTGCAGCTGCAGGCACATATCCAATTGTACCAGTCACAGCAGTCGGAACTGGCGTCGACAATTACACTATCATCTATACAAATGGTACATTAACAGTTGACAAAGCTTCAGTGACTGTGATAGCCAATGATGGAACCAAAGCATATGGAAGCCTCATGACCTATACAGGCAGTGAGTTTACTACAACAGGCACTTTCTACAATGGTGACAACATAACCAGTGTCAGTCTGTCAAGTACAGGAGACCCTGTTACCGCAACAGTAAACACATATCCTATTGTGCCAGGTGCAGCAGTTGGAACAGGTGTTGACAACTATGACATCACTTATACCAATGGTACATTAACTGTTGAAAAAGCTCTTGTTACAGTCATTGCCAATGATGGAATCAAGCCTTATGGCACCCTCATGACATATACAGGTAGTGAGTTTACTACAACAGGCACTTTCTACAATGGTGACAACATAACCAGTGTCAGCCTGTCCAGTACAGGTGACCCTGTTACTGCAGCAGTAAACACATATCCAATTGTACCAGGTGCAGCAATCGGGACAGGCGTTGATAACTATACTATCACCTATACCGCTGGTACATTAACTGTTGATAAAGCTCTGGTTACTGTCATTGCCGATGACGCAAGCAAACCATACGGCAGCCTCATGACCTACTCGGGTACAGAGTTTACCACTACAGGCACCTTCTACAATGGTGACAACATAACCAGTGTAAGCCTGTCAAGTACCGGAGATCCGGTCACTGCAGCTGCAGGCACATATCCAATTGTACCAGTCACAGCAGTCGGAACTGGCGTTGACAACTACACTATCATCTATACAAATGGTACATTGACTGTTGACAAAGCTTCAGTGACTGTGATAGCCAATGATGGAACCAAAGCATATGGCAGCCTCATGACCTATACAGGCAGTGAGTTTACTACAACAGGCACTTTCTACAATGGTGACAACATAACCAGTGTCAGCCTGTCAAGTACAGGAGACCCTGTTACCGCAACAGTAAACACATATCCTATTGTGCCAGCTGCAGCAATTGGAACAGGTGTGGACAACTATGACATCACTTATACCAATGGCACATTGACAGTAAACCCGATAGCTCTGACAATAACAGCAACAGACAGGACAAAGAACTATGGTGAAACAGTAGTATTTGCCGGGACAGAGTTTACCACCTCAGGACTGGTTAACAGCGATGGAGTTACAAGTGTTACCCTGACCAGCGATGGAGCCGCCGCAACAGCAACAATAGCCGGTAGTCCTTATGACATTGTTCCAACTGCAGCCCTTGGAAGTGGTCTTGATAACTATATAATAGGCTATGTAAATGGCACAATGACAGTGAACCCGATCGCTCTGACGATAACTGCAAACAGCATGACCAAGAACTATGGTGATGTTGTAACCTTTGCAGGAACAGAATATACAACAGCTGGATTAGTAAATGGTGATCAGGTAACGAGTGTTACCCTTACCAGTGCAGGAGCTGTTGGAACAGCATCTGTTACAGGCAGTCCATATCCGATTGTACCTTCAACAGCACTCGGAAGCGGTCTTGGCAACTATACAATAGGCTACATAAATGGCACCTTGACTGTTGACCCGATAGCTCTGACGATAACAGCAGACAGCAGGACCAAGAACTACGGTGAAACGGTAGTATTTGCAGGAACAGAGTTTACCACGGCTGGTTTAATAAATGGTGATCAGGTAATAGGTGTTACCCTGACCAGTGATGGAGCCGCTGCAACAGCAACAGTTACCGGTGGTCCTTATGACATTGTTCCTACAGCTGCATCAGGAAGTGGCCTTGGGAACTATACTATAGGTTATTCCAATGGCACATTGACAGTAAACCCGATAGCCCTGACTGTAACAGCAACAGACAGGACAAAGAACTACGGTGAGACAGTAGTATTTGCAGGAACAGAGTTTACCACGGCTGGTTTAATAAATGGTGATCAGGTAACAAGTGTTACCCTGACCAGCGATGGAGCCGCCGCCACTGCAACAGTTGCCGGTGGTCCTTATGACATTGTTCCGACAGCCGCATCAGGAAGTGGTCTTGGGAACTATACAATAGGCTATGTAAATGGCTCATTGACAGTAAACCCGATCGCTCTGACGATAACTGCAGACAGCAGGACCAAGAACTATGGTGATGTTGTGACCTTTGCAGGGACAGAATTTACCACAGCTGGATTAGTAAATGGTGATCAGGTAACAAGTGTTACCCTTATCAGTGCCGGAGCTGCTGCTAGTGCAACAATTGCCGGTAGTCCTTATGACATTGTTCCAACTGCAGCCCTTGGAAGTGGTCTTGATAACTACACTATCGGTTATGTCAATGGCACATTGACAGTAAACCCGATAGCTCTGACGATAACTGCAGACAGCAGGACCAAGAACTATGGTGATGTTGTAACCTTTGCAGGGACAGAATTTACCACAGCTGGATTAGTAAATGGTGATCAGGTAACAAGTGTTACCCTTACCAGTGCAGGAGCTGTTGGAACAGCCCCTGTTACAGGCAGTCCATATCCCATTGTACCGTCAACAGCACTCGGAAGCGGTCTTGGAAACTATACGATAGGATACGTCAATGGCACATTGACGGTAAACCCGATCGCTCTGACGATAACTGCGAACAGTATGACCAAGAATTATGGTGATGTTGTGACCTTTGCAGGGACAGAATTTACCACAGCTGGTTTGATAAATGGTGATGCAGTAACAAGTGTTACCCTTACCAGTGCCGGAGCTGCTGCAACAGCAACAGTTACAGGCAGTCCATATCCGATTGTACCTTCAACAGCACTCGGAAACGGTCTTGGAAACTATACGATAGGATACGTCAATGGCACATTGACGGTAAACCCGATCGCTCTGACGATAACTGCAAACAGTATGACCAAGAACTATGGTGATGTTGTGACCTTTGCAGGAACAGAATTTACCACAACTGGATTAGTAAATAGTGATGCAGTAACAAGTGTTACCCTTACCAGTGCCGGAGCTGCTGCAACAGCAACAGTTGCAGGCAGTCCATATCCGATTGTACCATCAGCAGCACTCGGAAGCGGTCTTGGTAACTATATAATAGGCTACGTCAATGGCACATTGACAGTAAACCCGATCGCTCTGACGATAACCGCAAACAGCATGACCAAGAACTATGGCGATGTTGTAATCTTTGCAGGGACAGAGTTTACCACAACCGGTTTAGTAAATGGTGATCAGGTAACGAGTGTTACCCTGACCAGTGCAGGAGCTGTTGGAACAGCGATGGTTACAGGCAGTCCATATCCGATTGTACCTTCAACAGCACTCGGAAGCGGTCTTGGCAACTATACAATAGGCTACATAAATGGCACCTTGACTGTTGACCCGATAGCTCTGACGATAACAGCAGACAGCAGGACCAAGAACTACGGTGAAACGGTAGTATTTGCAGGAACAGAGTTTACCACGGCTGGTTTAATAAATGGTGATCAGGTAACAGGTGTTACCCTTACCAGTGCAGGAGCTGCTGGAACAGCGATGGTTACAGGCAGTCCATATCCGATTGTACCTTCAACAGCACTCGGAAGCGGTCTTGGCAACTATACAATAGGCTACGTAAATGGCACATTGACAGTTAACCCGATAGCCCTGACTGTAACAGCAACAGACAGGACAAAGAACTACGGTGAGACAGTAGTATTTGCCGGGACAGAGTTTACCACGGCTGGTTTAATAAATGGTGATCAGGTAACAAGTGTTACCCTGACCAGCGATGGAGCAGCAGCAACAGCAACAGTTGCCGGTGGTCCTTATGACATTGTTCCGACAGCCGCATCAGGAAGTGGTCTTGGGAACTATACAATAGGCTATGTAAATGGCACATTGACAGTAAACCCGATCGCTCTGACGATAACTGCAGACAGCAGGACCAAGAACTATGGTGATGTTGTGACCTTTGCAGGGACAGAATTTACCACAGCTGGATTAGTAAATGGTGATCAGGTAACAAGTGTTACCCTTATCAGTGCCGGAGCTGCTGCTAGTGCAACAATTGCCGGTAGTCCTTATGACATTGTTCCAACTGCAGCCCTTGGAAGTGGTCTTGATAACTACACTATCGGTTATGTCAATGGCACATTGACAGTAAACCCGATAGCTCTGACGATAACTGCAGACAGCAGGACCAAGAACTATGGTGATGTTGTAACCTTTGCAGGGACAGAATTTACCACAGCTGGATTAGTAAATGGTGATCAGGTAACAAGTGTTACCCTTACCAGTGCAGGAGCTGCTGCAACAGCAACTGTTACAGGCAGTCCATATCCGATTGTACCTTCAACAGCACTCGGAAGCGGTCTTGGCAACTATACAATAGGCTACGTAAATGGCACATTGACAGTTGACCCGATAGCTCTGACGATAACTGCGAACAGTATGACCAAGAATTATGGTGATGTTGTGACCTTTGCAGGGACAGAGTTTACCACAGCTGGTCTGATCAATGGTGATGCAGTAACAAGTGTTACCCTTACCAGTGCCGGAGCTGCTGCAACAGCAACAGTTACAGGCAGTCCATATCCGATTGTACCTTCAACAGCACTCGGAAACGGTCTTGGAAACTATACGATAGGATACGTCAATGGCACATTGACGGTAAACCCGATCGCTCTGACGATAACTGCGAACAGTATGACCAAGAACTATGGTGATGTTGTGACCTTTGCAGGAACAGAATTTACCACAACTGGATTAGTAAATAGTGATGCAGTAACAAGCGTTACCCTTACCAGTGCCGGAGCTGCTGCAACAGCAACAGTTACAGGCAGTCCATATCCGATTGTACCTTCAACAGCACTCGGAAGCGGTCTTGGTAACTATATAATAAGCTACGTCAATGGCACATTGACAGTAAACCCGATCGCTCTGACGATAACCGCAAACAGCATGACCAAGAACTATGGCGATGTTGTAATCTTTGCAGGGACAGAATTTACCACAACCGGTTTAGTAAATGGTGATGAAGTAACAAGTGTTACCCTTACCAGTGCCGGAGCTGCTGCAACAGCAACAGTTACAGGCAGTCCATATCCGATTGTACCTTCAACAGCTCTCGGAAGCGGTCTTGCCAACTATACAATAGGCTATGTAAATGGCACGTTGACCGTTAACCCGATCGCTCTGACGATAACCGCAAACAGCAGGACCAAGAACTATGGTGATGTTGTAACCTTTGCAGGAACAGAATTTACCACAGCTGGTCTGATCAATGGAGATGCAGTAACAAGTGTTACCCTTACCAGTGCCGGAGCTGCTGCAACAGCAACAGTTACAGGCAGTCCATATCCGATTGTACCTTCAACAGCACTCGGAAGCGGTCTTGGTAACTATACAATTGGCTATGTAAATGGTACGTTGACAGTAAACCCGATCGCTCTGACGATAACTGCATCTAACCGTACAAAGACGTATGGTGATGACATAATCTTTGCAGGAACAGAATTTACCACAGCTGGATTAATAAACGGTGATGCTGTAACAAGTGTAACCCTTATCAGTGCGGGTGCTGCTCCAACTGCAACAGTCGCCGGAAGTCCTTATCCGATTGTACCATCCCTGGCCTTAGGATCTGGTCTGGGCAATTACACTATTGGTTATGTGAACGGAACACTGAATGTTGTTCCAGCCGGATTGACCATTACGGCTAACAATGTCACCAAGGTTTACGGATCCTTAATGAGCTATACCGGAGCGGAATTTACTTCTGCCGGACTCGTCAATGGAGATGCTATAACAAGTGTCACTCTGACGAGTACAGGTGATCCTGTAACTGCAACTATCGGAACCTATCCGATTGTGGTCAGTGCAGCAACCGGTACAGGCCTTGATAACTATACCATCAATTATGTCAATGGCACTTTAACTGTTACGCCAAAAGCATTGACAATAACCGCATCTGACCTTACAAAAACCTATGGCGATGTTGTAACTTTTGCAGGTACGGAATTCACTACCCCTGCAGGAGCATTGGTAAATGGTGATGCAGTTACCAGCGCAACTATTACCAGTGCCGGAGCACCTGCAGCAGCCGTTGTCGGAGCTTATCCGATTGTAATATCTGCGGCAGTTGGAACCGGACTCGCCAACTATGCCATCAGCTATGTGGCTGGTACATTAACAGTTAGCCCGCATGCACTCACAATTACGGCAACTGATCAGACCAAGATCTATGGAGAGCTATTTACTTTTGCCGGAACTGAATTCACATCTGAAGGATTAGTTAACGGCAATACAATAACCAGTGTTACGCTGGCCAGTACGGGTGCGGCAGCAGCAGCAACGCCTGGAGCATATCCCATTGTACCATCTGCCGCTATTGGAACAGGTCTGGGTAACTATACCATCACTTATGTTAATGGTTCATTGACAGTTAACCCGAAGGCAATTGCGATTACTGCATCCAACCGTACAAAGATCTATGGTGATGTTGTAACTTTTGCAGGCACGGAATTCACTATTCCAGCCGGTGCATTAGTAAATGGCGACGCCGTAACAAGTGTGACTCTTACCAGTACCGGATCTGCAGCAACAGCGACTGTTGCAGGTTCACCTTATCCTATAGTGGCATCAGCTGCTGTCGGAACGGGACTGAGCAACTATACCATAAGCTATATCAATGGTTCATTGACAGTTACTCAAAGGGTTCTTACCGTAGGCGGAACGTTTACTGTAAACAATAAGGTATATGACGGTACTAATTCTGCAACTTTTGCAGTGAATAACCTGACTCTTCTGACCCTGGTTGGCAGTGATAACGTTACACTGAATGCTACACCAGTCTTCGCTGATAAGGTTGTTGGCACGGGCAAGCCGGTATCACTTACAGGTTTGTCAATTGCCGGTCCTGATGCATCGAATTACACTCTGTCATTAGTTGGTATGCCAACATCAGCTGCTAATATAACTGCCAGAGTACTTACGATTGGAGGCACTTTCACTGCAAACAATAAAGCATATGACGGTACTACAGCAGCTATAATAGCAAATAACAACCTGACTTTGGTTACACCTGTCGATGGCGATGCAGTTATTCTTAACGCAGTAGCAACCTTCAGCGATAAGGTCATTGGTACCAACAAAATTGTCAGCCTGACAGGTTCGACCCTGACCGGTGCCGATGCAATTAATTACAACCTGTCATTTACCGGAGCGCCTATAACAACAGCAAATATTACTGCTAAAGTTCTTACAATCGGAGGCTCATTTACTGCAGGTAATAAGGTGTATGATGCAACTACGGATGCAACTATTTCTACAAACAATCTGACTCTTCAAACGAAGGAAGGTACTGATGATGTTAGCCTCGTGGCAATTGCATCCTTTGCTGATAAGTTTGTAGGAACAGGTAAAATCGTCAGCCTCACAGGTTCATCTCTTACCGGAACTGATGCATCTAATTATATCTTGTCCTTAATGGGCGCACCAACAGCAACAGCTGACATTACCGCCAGAGAACTCACGATTGGAGGCACATTTACTGCAAACAATAAAGTATATGACGGTACAACTTATGCAACGATTGTATTAAATAATCTGACCCTGCTGACAGTAGCCGGTAGCGATAATGTTACACTTACGGCTATGGCAGCTTTCAGCGATCCAAGTGTTGGCCTGAATAAAGTTGTCAGCCTCGACAGGTTCATCGCTTTCAGGTAGTGATGCTTCGAACTATACTTTGTCATTAATTGGAGCACCGACAACCACAGCCAGAATTGCTGAATTTGGATTGACAGTTTCAGGTGTTACAGCAGACAATAAAGTATATGACGGAACGATAAATGCTGTCGTTAATACAACTAATGCAACACTTTCAGGTGTTTTAGGAAATGAGGATGTCAATCTTGTTTCCACGGGAGTAACAGGCAACTTTGTGGATAAAAATGTTGGTTCGGGTAAAGTAGTCAATGCAACCGGGTTTACTATAACCGGAGCTGATGCTTACAAATACACTTTGATACAACCGACCGCTCCTGCCGACATCACTCCAATCGGACTGACAATTATCGGAGTAACCGCAGATAGCAAAGTCTATGATGGAACAACCGCTGCCACTCTGAATACCGGAAGTGCAACACTGCTGGGAGTTCTTGAAGCAGATGATGTAAATCTGGTCACATCCGGTGCAATCGGAACATTTGCTGACAAGAATATTGGTACGGCAAAACCAATCTCAACATCTAACTTTATGCTTGCCGGAGCAGATGCGGGCAATTATACACTTACCCAACCATCCCTGACCGCTGATATAACAATAGCAAATCTGACAATATCAGGTGTAACAGCTGACAGCAAAACATATGACGGGAATACTTCGGCAACACTGAATACCGGTAGTGCAAGCCTGATAGGAATATTTGGAACAGATGTTGTTAACCTTATCACCTCAGGCGCAACCGGATCCTTCTCAGATAAGAATGCAGGACCGGCTATACAGGTTTCAACAACAGGCTTCGCAATAGCTGGTGCAGATGCAGGCAATTATACCTTCTCTCAACCTTCATTGATTGCTAGATATACTGCCTAAGGCATTGACCATCACAGCGAATGATCTATCCAAAACTTATGGAGAAGTACTGACCTTTGCAGGAACAGAGGTTACAATGACCGGTCTGGTAGAGGGTGATCCAATACCGGGAGTCTCACTTAGCAGTACAGGTGCTCCTGCATTAGCCGATGCCGGAACATATTCAATCTTAGTCTCCGGAGGATCAGACAATAACTACCAGATCACATATGCGGAAGGAGTACTTACTGTTAATAAAGCTGATCAGGTAATCACTTTTGCCACAATTCCTTCAGGATTAAGGATGACACAGCAATATCCTCTGGATGCAACTGCATCAAGCGGGCTGCCTGTAAGCTTTGAAATTTCTGACACGCATATAGCAATTTTGAATGGCAGTACTCTGACGATAAATCAGGATGGTAGTTTTACTATAACAGTCAGACAGGAAGGTGACAAGAACTGGAATCCTGCACAGGATGTAACGCAATCGGTAAGCGTGCTTCCAACATTTGGAGCCATCACATCATTTGTTCACACCGAACAATGACGGAATAAATGACTACTGGTATATTCCTGATCTTGACCAGTATGGCAAACTCCAGGTTACGGTATACAACAGATACGGACAGGCTGTCTACAGGTCAGATAGCTATAAGAACGATTGGGACGGGACATGGAATGGTTATCAGCTGCCTTCAGCAACCTATTATTACATAATTAAATCTTCAGTGAAGGGTATAATTAAAGGTGTTGTAAACATTGTCAGATAAAATGATTGAAAAATTAAAAACTACAGATATGAAAAAGATTGTAATCATATTGCTGGTTCTCTATCCTGCAATAGCTTTCGGACAACAGTTCCCTTTCATGGAAGGTTACAGTGTGGATCCCTTTATCCTGTCACCAGCCTATGCGGGAATACATAACTCCAGGTCCCTCTTTATTGATTATCGTTCCGACTGGACGGGATTAGATGGAGGTCCAAGGACATATCAGCTAAGTTATAGTGATAAGATCGGCAGAGTTGGTTTCGGTGGAAGGTTTATTTATGACAAGACTGATATCTTTAAACAAACCCTGCTCCTGGGAACATATACATATGAAGTAAGAATTGCGAATAAGCATTTTATTAACTTCGGTTTGTCCCTGGGATTTTTCAGGAATTCAATTGACCTTACCAAGTATTACAACGATCCTTCATATGTACAGGATATGGCACTTATTTATGGTCAGCAGCAATCAAAGATCAAGTTTGCCACTGACATAAGTGCTTTGTACAGGTACAAGGATGCTGAGGCAGGTATTCTTTTCTCGAATGTAATGTTCGGCACGGTTAAGTACGCCAATATGGATATGACGTACAAACCATTGAAAAACTTCCTTTTGCACACTTCATATCTATTCGTGATCAATAATTCCTGGGATATAAAACCAACATTCATTTTGAGAGGTGGCCAGCATGTACCTATGCTATTCGAACTCAATCCAACCGTTACCTGGAACAAGCGCTTCTGGGGGAATGTACTTTTCAGAACCGGCGGAATCTATGGAGCCGGAGTAGGAGGCGAGGTATATAATGGAATAATGCTGAACTATTCATTTAACCTAAGTTCAAATGTACAGCTTAATGCATTTAACAGTCACCAGGTAACATTGGGAGTAAGAATCTTAAAACCCAGATCCGACAAAAAGATTCAGAGTAAAATAAATCAAATAAAGACGTTGCCAGGCAAATAATACGATTGTATTAATATAAGATTTTACAAATCAGCAGTAAAGTTCTTCACGATCTGATGTCCGCTTAATTGGGGACAGAGTATTAAGGTGAGGGTGTCTCAAAAGGGCACCCTCTCTTTTTATGGGAGATTTGCAGTTCATATCAGAATGCAAAATGCTGATCTTTTGGCTCCTAAAAGTCCGGTATTGATCTAAAGATTAGTCATCAGACAGAGACTATTTGATCATAGAAATCCTATTAACAGTCAAAATCCTCTCTTTTTTTTTGATAAACCCGTGAAAAATAACCACTTTTGACGACGAACCTGTCGGGGAAGATTGGGTGAATTCTATGATTAGGAATTCCCAACAGTATTATTCAGAAAAGATGAAAATACTAATTTGCGAGGATAACCAGCTGGCGATAAGGACACTTTTCTACGTTCTTGAAAAGGAAGGTTTTTCGACCGAAACTGCAGAAGACGGGCTTAAAGCTATGACACTTTTACAAAGGAATTCTTACGATTTGATCCTGATGGATATACATCTTCCATTTCACAGCGGTCTGGAACTGATTAATTATATCAGGTCTGAGCTTAAACTGAATACCCCCGTACTGGTCCTTTCAGCTTTCAGCGACCCTCAGATGCAACGACAGGCAGGGGAGTTGGGAATAAGCGGCTATTTTGTAAAGCCACTAAAAATAACCGATCTCATCGCCAGGATGAGGGCCATACTCGAAAATAACAAATGAGAAGATATCATTTAATTATTGTAATATTAATTGTCGGACTGTTTATTGCTATCCCGGTTATGTCACAGGATATTACTGATCCGGAAGCTGAGTTCCAGCGGATCAGGACCCTGGCATTTGACGGAGATTATGCTTCGGCTGCTACGGCAGCCCGTAAACTTGTCAATATGTTCCCTTCTTATGGTGATGCAAGGATATTGCTTGGCCGGATACTTGCATGGCAAAAAGACTATAAGGATGCTGCCGCGGTTATCGACACTCTGCTTTTAACTGAACCCGGCAACAAGGATGCACTTTCTGCCCGAAGGGATATATCTCTCTGGTCAAGGGAAAACTCACCTGTTGCGACTGATCTGAGGGCAGGTTATTTTTTTGATACTTTTTCTGAACCCTATTCCAGGTACTGGCAGGTCTTTAAAGCAGGAGCAGGGCACAGGTTTAATTGGGGACAGGCAGCTGCATACATCAATGCCGGGAACGTAAACATAGGCGGTATATCGCCGATACATGCAACAGAACTCCAGTTTGAAATTGAGGCATATCCCCATCTTACAGATAAGAATTACGCATATCTGTCATATGCTTATAGTCCGGGTTCATATTTTCCTGAACACCGCGGAGCTATAGAGCTATGGCAGGTATTGCCTGCCGGCTGGGCGATATCTGCCGGACTGAATTATTATTATTTTGACAGGAATGCATACATAGCCACGGCATCTGTTGAAAAATACCTTGGTAAATTCTGGTTCTCTGTAAAAGGGTTTGTTTATTTTAAGGATGAGGGTCCAACTACTTCATTTTATCTGAACGTCAGGCGATATTTCAACGATAAGGATTATCTGCAGGTCACACTCGGAACAGGTACAGCTCCTGACGAACCTTTTGATATTCAGTCAAGCCTGATGCGTCTTAAGGCAAACAGCATAAGGCTGGCTTACAATGTATCACTAAGTTCCAGACTGATGATGCGTCTTAATGCAGGATATTCACGGGAAGAGTATGCCTTGGCTGCCTGGCGGAACAGGTTTGAGGGCGGGGTAAATTTCATTTATGCTCTTAAAATGAAATGATGAGGTGCACGCTGTTAATATTATTATTATTCTTATCAGCTAATGTCGTGTCAGCTAAAACATTAACAAACGATAAGACTAAGATAAACTCCTCACACGTGTATGATTTCTCAATAATTGCTTCTAAGGGATTCATCATCACTTCGGATAATAATTACCCGGTTCAGCTGGGGGCATTCAGAATTAAGTCAAATGCTGAAGAATTATTTAATAAGGTTAAAGCTCATATCAATGTGAATGTCAAAATAATAATCGAGGATGGTTATTACAAAGTACGAATGGCCCGGTTACCTGACGCCAAATTGACCAGCCTGAATAAAACTGATGAGAGTCGTGGTAAAGTGTCGGAGATAAATCCTGACTCTACGAAAAACTTCGATACCCTTAGGGCGACATCAATTACCCCTGATACTGTCAAGACATCAAATTTTCTTTCCGATACCATGGATAGAGTTGATAAAGCGGCTGCCAGCGTCAGAACTATCTTTTTCATCAGAGGGGATAGTCCCTGGTTAAGAAGAATAAACTATTTCGGTAAATCAGTTGCTTTTGTTAATGCGCTTATTGTGGCTATTATGGTATCTATTGCTGTAATGATAATTTTGCTGGCAATCATTCTTCTTAACCGGAGAAGGATGGAAAAGGTTGAACGTCTGCACCAGTATCTGATGGAGAAATATCAAGGTCTTATAATTGACTATTTATATGGCAATGCCAGTCCTGATAAATTCCTTTCAATTGCCTCCGATTCCTACCGGCGCCAGGTTCTTATAGACCAGATGATAGATGTAAGCGCCCATCTTAAAGGAGGTGAGGGTAAGAAACTTCTTGGCCTTTATAAATATCTTAATCTCGACCGGGATTCTATAATGAGAGCTTATGACCGCCGCTGGCATAAAAAAATAAAAGGATTCCGCGAATTGGCTTTTATGAATATCAAAGATGCCAATGATGCTATTTATAAGGCGCTTAATTCATCTAATGAAATATTAAGAATGGAGGCCCAAATTGCACTGGTCAGACTAAGTGAGGATAATCCATTTGAATTTCTGTCGCATCTCACTACTCCTTTCTCATTATGGGAGCAGATAACACTTCATGAGCTTATAATTCACCATAATATTCCTCTGCCGTCATTTCAAAAGTGGCTCACTTCCCCCAATCCGACGGTGATTATGTTTGCGCTGAGGATGATCAGGGAATTCAAACAGAAGGAATCTGAAGACATGATCAGGGAGACACTTATGCATCCGGATCCAAAAGTGAGACAGCTTGCAGTACAGGTAGCCGGAGATCTTGATATGCGTTCGACATTAGATACAATGAAGCATATGTATAAATATCAGGAATACAATATTTGCCTTGAAATTGTCAGATCACTGGGTAAAATGCCTGATATCTCGATGATGGGTTTCCTTAAGCTGGTGCTCGATAAGGAGGACGATGTGCAATTGCAGATTGAGGCAACAAAAGCAATAGAAAATAACGGTGAAGAGGGAGTAAAGGAACTTGTCAAGCTGATGAAATCAGAATATAAAAATTACAATATTATAATCAGGCATGTTCTTGATCGCAGAATTTATTAAAATACGATGGGATTTATTTTTGCAAATATAATTTTTATACTTACACTGATCCTCTTCGGATCATATCTGATCCTGGGTATCTTCTCCGCCCTTGCGCTGCGTAAGTACTTACGGAAAAACAGTTATGTCAATTATCACTCACTGGTTTTATCACCATTTAGTCCTAAGATTTCAATTATAGCACCTGCCTTTAACGAAAGCAAATCCATTATTGATAACATCCGGACACTTCTTTCTCTCTATTATAATAATTTTGAAGTTATTTTAGTGAATGATGGCTCGACTGACAATACATTTGAAAAGATAAAGGAGGAATACGAACTTACTAAAGTCAATTATTATTTCGATTATCGTATACCCTGTGAAAGAATAAAAGGTGTATATAAGTCAAAGAATCCTTCCTATAACAGATTGACAGTAATCGACAAAAAAAACGGCGGCAAAGCTGATTCTCTCAATGCCGGAATAAATATCTGCCAGAGTACTCTTTTTGTTTCCATCGATGCCGATTCGATTATCGAATCCGACTCAATACTTAAGCTTGTCAAGCCATTTCTTGAAGAAAAAGAGCGGAAGGTTATCGGAGCAGGTGGTGTTATAAGAATTGTAAATTCCTGCATAGTAGAACGTGGTCATATCCGCGAAATCCGTATGCCCCGCCACATATTGCCTCGTCTTCAGGTTCTTGAATATACACGGGCTTTTCTTCTTGGGAGAATGGCCTGGAGCCAGCTTGATGGATTGATGCTGATATCCGGCGCTATGGGAATCTTTGACCGTGAGACAGTCATAAAAGCAGGAGGATACAGCATAAAGACTGTCGGCGAAGACATGGAACTTGTTCTGCGTATGAGACGGCGAATGGCTGAGGAAGGGGTGAAATATGAAGTGACATATATCCCCGATCCTCTGTGCTGGACAGAAGTACCGTCAGACATTAAATCAATGCTCAAGCAACGTACGCGCTGGACCCGTGGTCTTGTGGAATCTCTCAGGACTCATCGTAAAATATTTTTTAACAAGACTTATGGCAGTCTGGGTCTTGCTTGGGTACCCCTACTGGTTTTTCTTTGAATGGTTATCGCCGCTTATTGCTTTTTCAGGTTTTATCTACACTATTTATCTCATAGTAGTTAATTCAGTTAACTGGCCGTTCTACGCTCTCCTCTTCCTGTTTGTCTATACCTTTGCAGTATCGCTTTCGGTTTGTGCCGTATTTTTTGAAGAGATAACATTTCATAAGTACAAGAGAAAAAGAGATGTCCTTAAACTTCTGGTGGCTGCTCTTATAGAACCTTTCTTTTATCCCATGCATACTTATTTTGCGGTGATAGGGAACTTTGAAGCACTAAGAGGCAAAAAAGGATGGGGCACAGCTGAAAGGAAAGGCTTTGATAAGAAAAAGAAATCCACACATAGACCTACCGTACGTCAGATGGCAAAATCGGGAAAAGTAGCAAGGCCCGGTTCAACTACCTGATTAGATTTTCTCAGAAAAATGAAATTCACCCGGCAAGTAACTCCTTTAGTCTTAATGCTTAGATATGCTTTCTGTAAAAGTTTCAATATATGCCACGACGTTTGAAATTTGTGCTTTGCTGAGGGTAAACTGGTAAGCAGGCATTAAAACAGATTTGTTGACACCCTTCCCGCCAAAAGAAATAGTTTCCGTCATGGATTCGTATGAAAGCGCTTTCATATAGGTTGAATCTGCCAGACTGTGTGGTTTGGGGTTTAGGTTGTAGGCATTGAACCCGTCTCCTTCGCCACTCTGTCCGTGACAAATTGTACAATACTGCTCATACAATTGTTTGCCTTGCCGTTCTGCGTAGGTATACCTTATCCATGGATCGTTGCGAATCAGGGAATCTGCAATAGCTGCACTCAGACTATCGTTTTCTTTTTGTGATGCAGCACCTGATTTATGCAATTTGTGGCAGCCGGTCTGTGAGAGAACGAAAAAACAAACAAACAAACTCATCTGTAAATATTTCATAGCTAATTTCCTGTTTTCAGACTCATTATATAGGCTGTTAAATCTCTTGCCTCGGCATCGGACAAACCAGCCCGGGGCTCCAATGTTTCGGGTTTATATTTCTGAGGGTTCAAGAGCCAGTGGTATATCCAGCCAGGTCGCAGGCGGTCACCGGCTTTGTCCAGAGGAGGACCTACATACCCACCGCTGCCTCCGGCAATATGGCAGCTCTGACACCCATATTTCTCCCTGAATAATCCCTGCCCTCTGGCGATAGCCTCAGCAGAGTTATCCCAACTGTCTGTTATGGAGAGGCTGTCACTTATCAGGATTTTCAAGAAGTAATCTGTTAATGTTGCTATCTCATCATCAGCTATGGACAGGTTGGGCATCCTTTCTTCCATGACGGGCCGAAGCGAATAAGGGACTTTGAAGTAGTTTTCTACCCACTTCTGCTGAAGTTGACTTCCCACAAGGCTTAAATCAGGGGCGACCGTTCCACCTGTCTGGTTTATGGTATGACATTTCAAACAACTGTATTTTTCAATGATCTGCCCAACTTTTCCCTGGGGATCATACTTTTGTGCCTGAGGAACTGAATGCATAAATTCACCGGGAAGCGGTTCATTTTGCCAGGAAAGCAGGACCGCAGTAATTGCCTGATTATCTGCCTTGTTAAGTCGATATTCAGGCATTCTTGCGGATTCACCAAATGTGCGGGGTGATCTTATTTTGGCATCGATATAATCATATAAAGTATGTGGTATTTTGGAGGTGCCAAAGTCAATCTGATAAATCTTTTTACTGCCGATGGCAGTCAGATCTGGTCCGCGGCTCAGTGAAACTTTTTCTGAAGAAAGTTCATGACATCCACCACAGTTATATTGATTGAACAGCGCTATCCCAAGTTCAAAGAAATTAGCCGGAGGCTGGTTGACAGCAACAGTGTCCGGGGGTGAGTCCCTGTCGACAAACTCTGATTCCATATAAGCTGTAATCTCTGCTGTTTCATTTTCGGTGAAGCCATATTGGGGCATTTCCACTCCGGGTTGCAGGACATGCACCTTATTAATACAGTTGAATATCCAGGCAGCGGTTGCTTTGGAAGCAATTGTGGCCAGATCCGGAGCAAGATGGCCACCCTTGCCTTCTACTGCATGGCAGCTTATGCATCGTGATTCACTGAAACGGGTTTTACCAAGGGCTATGAATTCATCTCTATCTTTATTCTTGATGTATATGTCGGGCAGAGAATCCAGCTTCACACCGTTGGAAAAACTTTTAAAGCTCATTAAGAAATCACTTAATATTTCCACTTCTTTGCCGGAAAGTACGAAGTTTGGCATTTTAGTCTGTGGCTGTAGCTCCCGGGGATTTTTCAACCAGTGTGCCAGCCACTTCCGGTTGATTATTTTAGTACCAATACCGTTCAATGAGGGAATAAATGATTTTTTGAAACTGCCATACAAATCGTGGCAACCTGTGCAATTTAAGTCACTGATTTCCTGTCTGCCCAGGTTAAGGGAAGGTGTCAGCTTAAGGTTTTCATTAATATGGCAGAGCCCGCAGGATGATTCCAGATAGCGTGTGGGCAATACCGGTTTATCCCAAAAAGCTGTAGGTAAATGTGCATCGGAATAATTAGTTGCCAGCCCCTGACCGTCATGACAAATAGTACATCCAAAAGCTGCAATATCGTGAGGAATCAGAGAATGGCTACGGAAGGGAAGCGGTGCATTGGCCAGTTTCACGTCATCATATCCGTTATGGCAGGTGATGCAACGGTCAATCCTGTTCAGTTTCGGAACCCAGATTTGTCTGAGGGCTAACGGTGCAGGTTTAATTTTTTGGGGTAGTTTCTTAATATACCGGTTATAATTCATTTGAACAGCCCGCCATCCACTGAAATAATCTTTGAACGGAGAAATAGCTAAGACGCCTAAAAAGACGATTGCCGTAATAAAGTAGACTTTTCGAAGTTTGGTCATAAGGAATTCCTTTTTCTAAGGTGATAACAGTCCCGATTATCTTTTAATTACTTCATTATATTCAATGCATTGTTTGAACGACGCTTCATTTCCATGGCCATACCCAGCTCCATCCCGGGCCTCTGAAAAATGTGCCGATCAGAGTTAACACAACAGCTACGAAGACAAACCAGGTCATAACCCATTCTGCCAAAGAACGGTGTGAAAGCCAGTGAATCCAGCCTTTTTCCCGTTTAACCCAGTATGGCAATATCGCAATACCGTAAAGCATGAGACTGGGAACCGCAATCGAATACGCATCATACCAGGCACAAAACAGCACTATAATAAAAATCACGCCTGAAAATATGAGATTTGTTGTCTTTGGATTGTGAATCCACAAACCTTCTCTTTTCATATTAATATCAAAATAGGGTATAATGACCAGTGCAATGACTACGAGCAACGGTATAAGTACGCCGGCTACTACCGGAGGAAAACTGTGCAACAATTCCTGTAATCCCAGGAAATACCAGGGTGCTTTTGCAGGATTAGGTGTATGCTGTGGTTCAGCCAGTTCCTCGAGTGGTGCGTTGAACAGCAAAGCCATTACGGAAAGTATGATCACAACAACAAGAAAACAGATTACTTCCCTGATTATCAGATGTGGAAAACTCATCACCAGTTTTTCCGGTTTTTTTTCAATTTCAAACCGGGCAGGAACATTTTTTGGGAAATAGGCCAATCGCTGAGGAGTTTGTACCGGGTCGGCGGATTCTTCAACTTGATATTTGGGTTCTTCTGCCATAATCATTCATTTTAGACCTGTTTTATTTTTCATAAATATTACCTGACCAGTGATCTGACTCTTCAATACAATCCTCCGTCTTTCCTGATACGCCAGAAATGCAAACCAATAAGGGAAGTCATCATCACAGGTAAAATCACACAATGCAGAACGTAGAAACGTACAAGTGTGTATTCACCGATCTCGTTTCCTCCCAGGAGCAGGAAGCGTATACTTTTACCCACCACCGGTACATACTTTACGATGTTGGCTCCCACAGTTACGGCCCAGTAGGAAAGCTGATCATACGGCAAAAGGTAACCGGTATAACTAAGCAGCAGTGTTAACAGGAAAAGGAAAACTCCTATAACCCAGTTGAACTCCCTCGGCCGCTGATAAGCGCCTTTATAAAAAACCCGCAGCATATGGAGGAACACTGTAATCACCATCAGATGAGCCGCCCAGCGGTGCATGTTACGCAGGAACATCCCGTCGGAAACCACGTATTGCAGGTCCTTCATATTATGATAGGCATTGGGAATGGCAGGTTGGTAATAGAGCATCAGAAGAACGCCTGTTATTACCAATACCACGAAAAGCGAAAAGGTGATCATCCCCAGGTAAAATGTATATGAAAACCTGATGGCACGTTCCCGGACCTTAACAGGATGAATGTGCATGGCCAGGCTGTTGAAGATGATCAGAGACCGATCAAGATTGGTACTGATTGGCAGCCTGGTCCGAAAAATTGAACGCCAGAACTGGCTGTCCATTATTTTTGTAAATAGTTTCATATTCCAGTCAAGCTTTTTCCAGGTTATAGATATTAGAAATATTTCAAACTTTCAGGATCATTTCCTCTTCACTGACAGGTTCTGTCATATCAACGATCACCTTTTCATCTTCCAGGTACATTTTGAACCGGTCCAGGGAGCGGGGGGCAGGACCTCTGATAACATCCCCGGTTTTATTGAAGACGCTTCCATGACATGGACATGCAATTACTCCTTCGGGATAGCCCGGGATGCCCATCTCTTTCCACTCCACAATACATCCAAGATGAGTGCATACGGCGGATAAGGCATAGAAATAACCCTGCTTATCCCGAAAAACAATCAGGCGATGTTCTGCATCAAATGTAACGCTGTTGGGCTGCATGTTCGACAGTAAGCCGATGACGAATCGCTTTGGCAATTCCAGTAAGACCTTTGGAGATAAGAAGTCAAGTGTCACACCAAGGCTTCCCAGGGCCGCTATACCGATAGCAGCATTACCGGCAGCCACAAAAAATTTTCTCCTGTTTAAGTGTTCTTTTGGGGAATCATTGTGATTTTCCTTTTTTTTGTCATTAGCCATCTCGTAACTTTTCTGTTTAGACTTTTAAAATACAATTGACTTTATTATCAATATGTCACGACCTCCTCAAATCCCTGCATAGTGATAGTCCCCACCGGACATCGTTTGGCACATAAGCCACAGCGGATGCAGATCTCTTCATTTTTTATTAACACCAGCCCTTTCCCCCGGATAGCCTCTTTATCGATCTGAAATTCTGCTGCAAATATCCTCTTCTGATACATTATCAAAACTAAATTGATTTTTAGGAATGATTTCGATACAATTTTCCGGACAGATATCTGCGCAACCGCCGCATAATATGCATTCCGTACCCATTTCGGGGTCACCTTCAAATATTGTATTTTCCCAACAGCGGAAACAACGTGAGCTTTCCCGGTTTGCCTGTTCTTCATTATATCCCAGTTCTACCTGTGCAATGCCCACGCGCCGTTCAAGAGGGAGATTGGGAATTGGCTGCCTGGGAATTTGGGTATACCCCGGTTGGGTTGAAATGTGGCTGTATTATAGCAGGTTATTTTAAAACCAGGTTGTGTAGGCTCAGTGCCACCCAGGTAAGTGTTGATTGAGCGTGCTGCCAGGCGACCGTCGGCAATTGCTGATATGGCAATCCGCGGACCGAAAGCGACATCCCCCCCTGCAAAAATACCTTTGGAGGTAGTGGCCAGTGTTTCCGGATCTATCTCTATCATTCCTCTCGGAGAGACAGCAATGCCATCTTCAGGTTGAATAAAGCTAAGATCAGGTAATTGACCTATGGAAATTATTATGGAATCGGCTTCAATAACACTTTCACTTCCTGAAACAAATTGTGGATTAAATCGTCCTTCGCTGTCCAGAATTGAGGCGACATTCCAGATTTCCAGACCTTCAACTTTTCCATTTCGTGTCAGAATACGTTTTGGGCCAACGGAATTATGAATCGTGATGCGTTCTTCAAGAGCCTGATCAATTTCTTCCTCGTCTGCCAGCATTTCATTCCGGGATTCTAAAACCACCATATCCACTTTTTTCGCTCCAAAGCGTACTGCGGAACGAGCCACATCGAGGGCAGCGGTCATATCTGAAGATGCTAGACTCTCAGGTTTTTCACGCCTAGCAACGGACCGGGCCACGTCAAATGCCACATTTCCCCCGCCAATTACTACAATTTTTTCCCCAAGATCCACACGGTATCCAAGATTCACATTCAATAAATAATCTACAGCATTCAGAATGCCATCAGCGTCAATTCCTTCAATGTTCAGGATGCGGCTTTTATGTGCACCCATCGCTATAAAAATCGCATCGTATCCGGCACTGCGTAAATCTTTTAGAAAGAAATCGTGTCCCAGGGATTTCCCTAATTCTAATTTTATCCCGAGACTCAGAATGGCATTGACCTCCATGCGGATCAACTCACGCGGCAGACGATATTCCGGCACACCCAGTCGCAGCATCCCGCCTGGGACCTGTTGTTTTTCCAGGACTGTTACCTGGTATCCCATAAGGGCCAGATCGTGTGCACAACTGAGACCTGCCGGTCCTGCACCGATGATAGCGACTTTTTTCTCTTTTGGTTTGATGTGAGTGCGAAACAATTCCTGAAGTTTGATTACATCAATCAAACTTTCCACACCAAAACGTTCGGTTACAAATCGTTTTAAAGCCCGGATAGCGATGGGTTGATCCAGTTTACCGCGGCGACAGCCTGCTCGCATGGTGCGGCGCAAATCCGTCCGCAGATGGATGCAAAAGGGTTAGGTGCCCGTGCAACGCGATAAGCTTCCTCATAGCGTCCCTGCTGCAATCAAATTTACATAACGACCGGCTTCTGTATGCACAGGACAGGCCATCATGCAGGGAAAATTCTTACTCAGCCATTCGGGATTAATATTCTGAATTTCTGCTCCAGGCATTTATTTCTTAATCTCAAAATCCTGGGTTACAGATCCCGAAGCCGGCACAGTTACCTTTACTGATGCACCTTTCAGCTTTTCGTGCCAGATACTTACTGTGTAGGTCCCGGGAGGAACATTTTTAATGGAATAGGATCCGTCCTTATTGCTCACTGCAAAATAGGGATTTTCCAAAACCACCACATAACCTTCCATTTCCGGGTGTACTTTGCACAATAATACTGCTCTGCACCCGGGATTTTTGAAAGTAAACGAACGTTTCTGACCTTTTGGCCAGGTGCCAAGGTTAAAACTATCGGCACATTTATCCGGTGAGAAAACGTTGTGTAATACGTCATCGCTATTTAGAAAATCCACTGTTGTTCCTGCCAATATCGGGAGAACATGCGGTATAAAAGTCATGTTTTTCTGATCCATCAGGGCATGTTCTGCCGGTGGAGAAAAGGTTTTGCCTTCAACTTTTTCAATGAAGATTATGGCATTCCCCGAATCTTTTGTACCTGTCGCCTTAACAGTACCGGTAATATCACCGCCATAAGCCGCGTTGATTGATATCAAGGCTGTAATTGTGATGCTCATTAAAAATTTCATTTTTTTTGTCCCTTTATTCACTCGCAGGTATCTCTATTAACGAGTATATCCCTTACAGGAGTTTATCAATCAACATTTGAAATTAATTTTGGTTGTCGATTTATGGCCTCCGAATCAAAAAGCAAAATTAAATTGAAAGGTAAACCTGTCATCAGCTTTCCTTGATTTATCCAACGGCTTCAAATATTCCAGTGAAAATTTCACATTAGCTCTCACCATTACCACAATGCCTGGCAAAATATTATTTTCCACCTGAATGGATTTATCTTTAGTGTCGGGGTCAGTATATTCATAGCGTGCACGTCCAATTAACCAGGGATAAATCACATAATTTCCTTCAACAAAATATGCGAATGAGGTACGATCCGTGCCCAGATAATTCGATTTCATCTGCAATGCGACTGCCGTCATATTAAGGCGCTGAAACCACCAGTCGATATCGCCGCCTATCATTGAGAATTTATCGTTATCTCCGCCTAAGGTGGAGTTTCCTGAATAAAAGAAACCGCCGAAACGCAGGGAATTATCAAGATAAAATGCTGATTCCGCACTTGCCTGTCCCTCTGTACCACCGGTTTCGCCCAGACCACCGATTTTGTATGTTACCCTGCCATAATAATCCTTTTTTTTGTTTAAATCAAAGTTGTTCTGCATCGCTTTGCCCGTTTCCAACCCCTGCAGAATATGTAAACCCGCCTTTTCCGCCTGGTCCGTTTACAGCTCCCCATAGTTGTACACCACCACCCGCGCCATCAGTAAGCTGCCATGTGCCCGATTGATTTTGAAGACTTCCGACATTGTAATCCTCTGCTGTAAGCGTAAGATGATCAGGAGTGGCATCATCCAAACCAACCGATCCCAGTTTAAGATGGAATGCCGGACTAAAATCATAATTCACTCCAAACTGGTATTCCAGATCAGCAGTACCTGATAATTCCACCTCGCCGAAATATGAAATTTTATCACCTAATGTGCCACCATAAAAGAAGTCAAAGACACTGGGGATCTCAAAGTAGCCTGATTTACTGTTGTTTACTGCATTGTCATAGTGAAAACGCCCAACAGCATGGATGGCGAGTGGAATAGTCCCCGGGATGTCAGACGGCCAGATTGCATTTGGCCAGACTTTTTTATACGCCTCGGCTCCAAGGCTTACAGGCTCCTCCTTGGTCATCTCCGGATCCTGCCCTGCAGGATATCTGTAGCCGTTATTCTTAAAGGCTTTTCCAAAACCGTTTAGTTTCGGGTAAGCATAGTGGCATGTAGTACAACTTGTTTTATACTTCCGTGCAAAAGAAGGAATCGCCTGCGTCTCCCCGGCAATAAGAGACAAGCCTGCCAGCAGTAAAATTGAAAACACAAACGAGGATGTTGATTTCATAGGTAACTATCTTTAATTTATAAAGAAAATTTAATAGCTATGGCCACTCCTAATGTAATCCGCATAAGATCACAACAATTGTTAAACTTTAAATGATCAAGTTACTTAATTGTTATTCCGGCAAAAGTTTTGGTTTTGACTTTAAAAATATTGTTTCGCAAGTCAAATTTACACCATGTTTAAATTAAAGTCAATTTTTTTTATGAATCGGATGGAATAATGTCAATTCCCCAAAGCCGGGTGGGGAGCTTTAAGAGCTGAGTATGACGGACACAATGAGGCAAGTGGAAAATATTTTCTATAATTTTTTATAGATAGAATTGACTTTAATATTTTGAAATTCTAACTTTGTTTAAGAATATATTAGACAAAACTTAATGTGAATTAATATTCTCGAAATTCACTTATATCATGAACCTTTTCATGACCTGAATTACATTTTAGTTAGACATTTTTCTATTTATTAACTGAAATCTTACCATTATGAAAACAAAAACATTATTCTTATTATGCCTTCTTTTAGGCATTGCGACTACACAGCTTTTTTCACAAACATTAAAGAAGGACGCTGTCATTGCTGTCAATACTTATACGTTTACTCTTAAACCAGAGGTAACAATGGATCAGTTTATAGATTTTTACGTAAATAAGTACATTCCTGAATTTGAAAAAAATTATCCGGGTGTAAAAGAGTTTCTACTTACCGGTAACAGAGGAGAGAAGAAAAATCAGATTGGAGTTGTTGATTATTTCGAATCAGTCGCCATAAGAGACAAATACTATCCAATTGAAAATGACACAACTATGAATGCAGTAGTCAAAGCAGCACAAGAGAGGATGAAATCTGTAAATGAGGAGGCGGGCAAATTTTTCGCGTCCGGGGGTACCAGAGTATATACAGACTGGTTAATAAAATAACTTCTCGTTAGTAATTGATTATAAACATCTTATTATTCATTCAACAATCTCAGGAGTATGAAAAAATTTTGTTTAACAACCGCAGTTGCTTTATTCCTCTTGTTCTGTTCAAACGGAATACAAGCACAAACTTTTGCAAAAGGCAGCGTTCTTGGTTTACACGATGCTCCGGTGACTCTAAGTCCGGGAGTTACAATGGATCAATATATAAACTTTACAAAAACTAAGCTGTTCCCTGCCTATGAAAAGAACGTTCCAGGCTTAAAGTGTTATCTTCTTAAAGGCAAGAGAGGGCAATGTACTGACTGTTATGGTATGCTGATGGTTTTTACGTCTGAAGCAGCAAGGGATAAGATATGGAAGCCAGATAATACTTATACTGAAATGGGTCAGAAAGCAGTTGACAATATGAAATCTGTTCTGGATGAATATGCAAAATTGGGAACTTTCACAGACAGGTATATAGATTGGATAGTACAATAATGAATTAGTACATTATTGAATATAAGCCCCCGGAATTGCTCCGGGGGCTTTCTGTTGATCTTTAATTTCTATACGAACCAGGTCAGTCAAGACTGCTTGCTTCACGTGTGAGAGGTCACAAGTTCGATTCCGGTACATCCCAAGTGAATTTACGGAAAATTTGGACTTGAATTTAGTATAATTTGAGTATTAAATATTTTAAATTCTTTGATTGAGGACCAATCGAAAATTAGTCGTTTTTATTATCCTCTATCTTATAATAATTTCTTAACTTGTATGGATAATTACTTGATACTAACCAAACAAGTTAAAAAATGAGAATCCTGATTACCGGGTTTGTTTTATTCGTGATCTGGTGCTTTTTTTCCGCATGGATTTATAATGATAAGCTTGTGCCTTCTATGAAGAAATCAGTACCGATAACGACAGCACCCAAGCCACTTACAAATGAGGCAGATTCTTTAATGAAACTTAAAGCATCTATGCCTGGAAATCTCGTGATCTACTTTGGATTTAATGAAACAAAATTCAAACCTGATCTGCAAACTGATAACAGCATAGTTCCTTTTAAAGTATGGCTCGATAAATACCCCGGATCGATGCTCACTGTAACCGGACATACTGATCTTGTCGGAACCACAAATTACAATTTTGAACTGGGACTTAAAAGAGCTCAGATAGTTGAGAAATACCTTGAAAATCAAGGAATAAATGCCGGCAGAATGGTTACGGAATCAAAAGGTAAGACAGAACCTGCAGCTGACAATCTGACCGAAGAGGGAAGAGCAAAGAACAGAAGAACCGAAATAACAATAAAAATGAAATAGCATGACACAATTATTTGTACAACTCACACAATCTGTTACAGGGAATGTAATTATAATAGTTGCTTTGAACCTCGTTGCAGCAGTTATCGGATATTTTACTGCCTGGTTTTATGCAAAATCAATTTATACTCCTGTAATAAAGAGTCTTGAAGCTGATAAGATTACTCTGAATAAACAGGTTGACACATTAAATGATGAAATAAGCAGCCTTAATGAAAAAGTCAATAAGTTAAAGGATGAAACAAGCAAACTTAATGAAACAGTCAGTAATTTAAATGAGAAAATCGGTGACCTTGAAGAGGAAATAGTTAAAAAGGATAAAGAAATAATAGCTCTTTCATCTGAGACTTTAAATGGGGGGAAGTTTGTAATTAGCAAAGCAAAAAACGATGAAAATTATTTCAACCTAAGAGCTGCTAATGGTCAAACACTCCTTACCAGTCAGGTGTATACATCAGAGTCAGCCTGCTTTAATGGCATTGAGTCTGTAAGGAGTAATTGTTCTGATGATAGCAAGTTTGAACGTAAACTGTCTGTCAACAATAAGCCTTATTTTGTTTTGAAAGCAGCAAATGGACAGGTAATTGGTAATAGTGTGATGTACGAGTCAGAGGCAGGTATGGAGATTGGTATCGAATCAGTTAAAAAGAATGGTATTAGTACGACCGTTATTGAGGAATAAGATCATTCAACTTCAATTTACAATATAATACCCGACGACACTTGCCATTCGTTCCGCGTGGTCTTCATAAGTGTGAGATGTAAAACCCTGTAAATGCTGATCTACAGGGCTTTGTTTTTATATCCTACTGGTAAAAGTGGAGATTGGGAGAATCGAACTCCCGACCTTGTGACTGCCAGTCACACGCTCTAGCCAACTGAGCTAAACCCCCGTGAGAGTCTGTAAATGTAAGAAAAAATTGAAAACTTACAAATCAGATTATGTTGAGGAAGTTTAAGGGATCAGCCTCAACCTCAGCCTCAACCTCAAATATTATGAAATCCTTAACATTATAGTTTTGCCAAAAAGACACTTATTAGTAATTTTGCTATTCGGAAAAACGTTATTTTAAATTGGGTGTACATCAATTAAGAGTTTCAGCCCGGAACAATGTATGATAATCTAAGAAGATGGCTCGATATTGATGATCTGCTTTTTCAGTCGCGGAATAAGGAGTATGGTGCCTACCAGCTAAGAAAAAGATATAATTCCGTAATTGTAACTGGACTGATTGTAGCTTCGGTACTGGTTAGTCTGGCTGTAATCATTCCTTTTATATTCACCTCCCGTTCCAATGATGTACTTACCGGCAACAGGGGTTATGTGCAGCTTAACATGGAAAATCTGGAACCTCCCAGGGAGGAGATCTATGTTCCGCCTTCTCCTCCGCCTCCGCAGTCTGTACATGTTGATGAGATTGTTAAGTATGTTCCTCCTGAAGTTGTCGATAGCGTTCCTCCGCTTGAAAAATCACAGCTTTCAACCGATGAGTACCTGAATCAGACAATTAATGATAAGGTTGATGCCAATGGAACGGGAACAGGTGATGACCTAACTGCAGGACAGGATGGGACCGAAACGGATGAGCCATTTTTTCTTGTGGAGGTGATGCCGTCATTCAAGGGTGGAGGTTTGGAGAAGTTCCGCGAATGGGTGCAAAAACGAACCAATTATCCACAGGAGGCAATTGACAGGAAAGTAAGGGGGAAAGTATTTCTGACATTCATCGTTGAAAAAGATGGCTCAGTAAGCAACGTGACAGTTGTCAAGGGTGTTGACCCCCTGCTTGATAATGAGGCAGTGAAAGCTATCTCTGAATCACCTAAATGGGAGCCGGGTCTGCAGAGAGGGATGCCGGTAAGGGTACGATACTCTATCCCTTTGAATTTTAGTTTTTGAAATTTAAGTATCATCCGGAGAGACAGTTAAGATTATTTGTTTTTTCAATGTTTTTATTATCTTTATCCGTGGCAATACTAAATTTCTAACCTATGAAAAATATTATACCCTTTATTTTCATTATTACCATAATCATGTCAGGTTGTGGTTCGTCAAAAAAGCAACTTGAGAAAGGCAACTATGATGCTGCAATACAGAAATCTGTAAAACAGCTACGCAAAGACCCCTCAGATGTGAAACAGGCTGACATTCTCACCCAGGCATATAAAGTATCTAATGAGCAGGATAAAGAAAGAGCACGCGTACTTGAAATGGAAGGGAAACCTAACAGCTGGGACGAGATCTATCTGGTCTACAAGACGCTGAATGACAGACAATCGCTCGTAAAAACGGTGACACCTTTGAATGTTAACGGCCGATCTGTTGATTTTGCTTATGAGGATTATGTACCGAAGATGCTGAATGCAAAGAGAAAGGCAGCTGATTTCTACTATGCTCATGGCAATGAGCTTATGAAAAGCAACATCAAAGAATCTTACCGACAGGCTTTTGCTGAATTCCTCAGGGCTAAAGATTATGTCGGCGACTATGAAGGAATCGACAGCAAGATTCAGGATGCAAAACTTAAAGGCATGAGCAGAGTATTAATAACAATTCAAAATACTTCACAATTAAAATTTCCACCTCAGTTCGAACAGGATCTTCTGGCGCTAGATCTGCCACGACTGAACTCGGATTGGGTTGAGTATTCCACCCAGAGTCTTGATGAAAATACACAATATGATTATTTTGTTAATGTAAATGTCAGAAGCATCAGGGTAAGCCCCGATCAAAGTGTACAGAGAGATTCTGTAATCAAAAAGACAATTGAGGACGGCTTTACTTATATTCTTGATAAAAAAGGAAATGTAATGAGAGATTCCCTCGGGAACGACATGAAACAGACAAAGTACAAAACTCTCCAGTGTGCACTCGTAGAAACAGTACAGTCAAAAAACTGCCGGATTGATGGTGATGTTGAGGTGATCCAGACGAATCCAAATAAGCAGCTTAAAAAAGATCCGATTGGAGCTGAGTCGAATTTTGATAATATATCCTCCCGTGCTCTTGGCGATACACAGGCTCTTAATGCAGATCAGCTTGAAAGAACAAAAACATCTATTGTGCCTTTCCCTAAAGATATCGAAATGGTTATCCGCTGTTCGGAATCACTGAAGACGGCTATCAGGGCGGCAATTCAAAACGACAAGAGGTATATTTATTAGAATCTAACTAACTTTCTTTGTCTTGAAACAAAGAAAGTTACAAAGAAAATTCAAGGCTTCAGATGATTTTGGGGCTCACTCATTCCGTCCTGCCCACGCAATACAACTCGCAATACCGTAGGAACCGGTATTGCTCAAACAGTATTGCTTACTTATACCCCTCACAGCAGGACTCAAATCGCTTGCTGATCCCAAAATCCTCTGAGGCCGTCGGAAACCCACTGATGAATCCTATATTACTTGTATTTTGTACTCCGGTTCTATTGCTCCATATAAATTTATCTACCTTTTTTCCCTTGAGTTCTTTATCCGTACTTTCAATAGTTCCCAGAAAGCATTTACCTTCTTTTCAACACGTTACAACTATTATTAACAGTATTTTCGAGCGGATCGTGCGGTGGCAAACCGGAAATGGTGCGAACTTTAGCCTTTTTTGGGAGCGTAAAGCCTAAGGCATTTTGCCAAAAAAGGCTAAAGTTTTCATTTCCGGGCTCCTTTTCTTCGGTTCACTTCTTTTGGAGGAGCAAAAGAAGTGAACATATTAGTACAAAAAAGAAGGTGTCCTTTTAGAACTCCTCCTACTTTGTGTGCTAAACGTAAGTCCCCCAATTGGGGGTCCCGATAGCTATAGGGATAGGGGATTGATAAAGTCACATTTGGGGGATTTGGGGTAAATATTTCAGAGAGAACTTTTGAGACACCCTCTACATATCAGTGAGGCGTCTACATATCAGTTAATATAAACTCTCATACCGGGAAATTGTTCTAACTTTGCATGCCTGATTTCTGATACTTCAGGCATGTCATTTATTGTTACATTATTCTTCAAACACAAATGATTGAAACGAAAAAGCCTACAGACAGGGCAATTCTGATAGGTATTATATATAACGGACAGGATGAAAGCGAAGTGGAAGACTTCCTTGATGAGCTTTCATTCCTGACCGAAACGGCAGGAGCCGAACCGGTGAAACGGTTCACACAAAAGCTTGATGTCGCCAATCCTCATACTTTTGTTGGTTCCGGGAAAATTCAGGAACTGGCTTCTTTTGTAAGTGAGAACAAGATCGATCTTGCAATTTTTGATGATGAGCTTACTCCCAGCCAGATCAGGAATATTGAAGAAGCTCTCGGCTGCCGGATCCTCGACAGGACGAATCTGATTCTCGATATTTTTGCCAAGCGGGCCCGTACTTCTCATGCCCGGACACAGGTTGAGCTTGCACAATACAAATACCTTCTTCCCAGGCTGACAGGTATGTGGACACACCTGGAAAGGCAAAGGGGAGGCATTGGTTTAAAAGGACCGGGCGAAACTGAGATAGAAACTGACCGCAGGGTAATAAGGGACAGGATTTCCCTGCTTAAAGATCAGCTTAAAAAGATCGATACCCAGATGGCAACACAGCGAAAAAACCGGGGCAAGATGATCAGGGTTTCACTCGTTGGTTATACAAATGTGGGTAAATCAACTATAATGAACCTGCTCAGTAAATCAGATGTGTTTGCTGAGGATAAGCTGTTTGCCACTCTCGATACCACAGTACGTAAGGTTGTGATTGGCAATCTGCCATTTCTGCTTTCAGATACCGTTGGATTTATTCGCAAACTTCCGACTGATCTTATTGAATCGTTTAAATCGACACTCGATGAGGTTCGGGAATCCGATCTCCTTGTACATATAGTCGACATCTCACATCCATCCTTTGAAGAGCAGATCAAGGTTGTCAATAATACTCTGAAAGATCTTGGAGTGTCGGAAAAACCACTCATAATAGTTTTTAATAAGATCGATGCCTTCTCATACACTGTAAAGGATGAGGATGATCTTACACCTGTATTGAAAGATAACTATTCCCTTACTGATCTGAAAAAGACCTGGATGTCATCAGATAAACACCACCTGACTGTATTTATTTCAGCAAAAACAAAGGAAAATATAGATGAGCTTCGCAATACTTCTGTATGAAGAAGTAAAGAAGTTACATACCAAAAGGTATCCGTATAATGATTTTCTGTATGATGTAACCTCAACTTCAATTTAGTCTGCTAATTTACTCATGCAGGTTATTTGAGATTTACCTTATCCTTCGTTTTCATTTCCTTTATTTTACCTCATTCTCCATCTCCTTCTCCTTAAGGAGAAGGAGTGTAGTACAAACATACTCAACTATTTAGCCCCTCTCCTTAAGGAGAGGGGTTGGGGTGAGGTAAACGAAATAAAGAGGGGTTGGGGTAATATAACAGAGATCAGTATAATTTATTCTCCGCCATATACTCAGCAATCTGAACTGCATTGGTAGCAGCGCCTTTCCTGATGTTATCTGATACGATCCAGAGATTCAGACATTTCTCTTTCGACAGATCCCTTCTTATCCTTCCGACAAAAACCTCATCCCTGTTATGGGCAAGGATCGGCATAGGATATTTGTTCTCAGCAGGATTATCATAAACAACAACTCCCGGGAACTTATTAAGCAAATCGATGATATCATCTATCTTGAAATCCTTCTCAAACTCAATATTTACTGCTTCTGAATGTCCTCCTACAACAGGTATCCTGACCACAGTTGCAGTCACCTGGATAGTCTGATCTTCCAGTATTTTACGGGTTTCATCAATAAGTTTCTGTTCTTCCGTAGTGTATCCGTCGGATTGAAATGTACCTCCGTGAGGGAAACAGTTTTTATCAATCTGATGTGCATACGCCATCTCCCCCTTAATTCCGGCTCTTTCATTCTCCATCTGGGTAACAGCTTTTACCCCGGTACCGGTTACTGACTGATATGTTGCAATTACCAGCCTCTTAATTTTATACTTCCTGTGAAGAGGAGCCAGCGCCATCACCATCTGTATCGTGGAACAATTTGGATTTGCGATTATCCTGTCACCTTTCTTAATTACATGACTGTTTATCTCAGGAACCACCAGGGGAATATTCTTTATCCATCCGCCAGTATGATGAATTATCAATTACCACGGTTCCGTTTTTGGCAAATGCAGGAGCCCATTCCCTGGAGGTTGATGCTCCTGCTGAGAAGATAGCAAATTCAGGTTTTGCGTCAACTGCTTCCTGAACACTTACCACCTTAACAGGCTTTCCCTTAAAAATAACCTCTTTACCAACCGACTTTTCAGATGCGGCAGGTAATAATTGTGATACCGGAAAATTTCTCTCCTCAAGGACTTTCATCATTGTCCGGCCAACCATTCCGGTGGCTCCTACAACAGCAGTTTTCATATTTATTTGTTTGGAATGAATTAAGTTATTTGTTTAAATTTACTCTGACATTAAAACTGTCAAAATTAACTTTTTTTTCAATTCGTCCCGCTGCATGAAAAAAGTTATTTTGCTGGCTTTATTAATGCCTTTGCCGGCATTTGGCCAGATTGTTGAGAATTTTGAATCGGAGAGTATTGTCAACTGGACAGAAAGTGCTGCAGGGTCACTGGAAGGCCGATACAACCGCAAGTATCTCCGGAAGATTTTCATTGCACCATATATTTGATAATCCCGATGCCGGAACCGATCAGGATCGGTATCAGGGCAGAAAACCTTCATCCTCCCGAGGGCACTACCAGATGGTCATTTCTTCTCAGGTATGGATATGATCCATCATCACTGAACAACTGGTCATGTTTTCCTGATGTCAGATAATGGTCCGGAAAGCATGTCTCCTGATGTAGGAGCAAAAGGATTTGCATATAGGAGTAAATCTTACCGGATCAGATGATACTCTGCGTCTCTGGAAGGTTAATGGCAGCCTTGTGACAACTGTTGTAAACTGCAGAATAAACTGGCAGACAGATATCGGTACAGCCATTGTGTAAGAATAGTTGTTGAACGGTCAGCAGATGGAAACTGGACGGTTTCAGTGAGCTCAATTTCCGGAGGTCTTATTACCACAAACACTGGGATTTGATAATGAATTGTTCACCATTGGATGGCTGGGAGTATATTACAGATACTCTTCAACCCGTGATCAGCTTCTATGGCTTGATGATATAAATATGGAAGGGATTTTTTATGAAGATAATGGAACCTCCGGCAATAACACAGTGTGAGCCTTCCGGAAAGAACTCAATTGAGCTCACACTAAGTGAAGACCCCGCAGAAGGAATTATGGTATCTGAAAATATTTCTTTAAATGATGAAGGGAACAGGCCTGCAGGTATAGCTCAGAAAAACAACCTGACCTACAGTATTGAATTTAAAAATGAGCTGAATAACAGGTCTTTAAATACTTTAAAATTGAAAAATTATGTGATATCTCCGGCAATTGTTCTCAAAATATCACAATAGCTTTTACTCCGGTATGGGCAGATACAGGCGATGTAATAATTTCAGAGATTATGGCTGATCCTGCACCTGAAGTCTCTTTGCCCGGATAGGGAATACATTGAAATAACCAACAGAACCGGATACTCATTCAACCTTAAAAACTGGAAACTCTCAACTGGAAGCCAGGATATACTCTTTTTCCCTGTAGCAAACCTCCCGCTTCAGGTATAGCGATACTTTGTATGTTCAGCAGGATACTTCTGCTTTTTCAAAAATTCGGGAAAGTTATCGGATTAAAGCAATTTCCTTCCCTTACAGATGCCGGAAGGATTCTGCTTATTACAGACAGTACAGGCAATCTTATTCATGGCGTGGAATACTCTTCTGCCTGGTATAAGGATGATTTAAAATCGAATGGAGGATGGTCACTTGAAATGATAGATACTGGATTTCCCGTTTTGCGATTCAGGACAACTGGAAAGCATCTGAATCACGGAATGGAGGAACTCCCGGTTCTGTCAATTCAGTATCAGAAAGTAATCCGGATATTACATTTTTTGGAATTCAGAATGTTTTTCCCACTGACAGTTCCACAATTCATTTAAGGTTTTCTGAACCGGTATTTGATCTGGCTGAAAGAGAAAAGTTACTTCAAAGTTGGAGGGGATGGGATTTCCTGATATCTATCCAGCTGATCCGCTCTTCCGGGAATACGAGGTCAAAACGAAAGAGCCACTTCAGAGAAATGAACTATACCAGATTGAAATCACATCAGGGATTTATGATTTCGCAGGCAATCTTATACAAAAAGTAAGTTTAGTTTTGGGATGACTGAACCGGCACAACCCGGCGACATTCTATTTAATGAGATTCTTTTCAACCCGTTACCGGGGGATCCTGATTATCTTGAATTGTACAATACTTCAGGGAAAGTTATCGATGCTTCGCGTCTTCAGCTGGTGTCGGTAAATGATGCAACAGGAGACAAATCAGATACCCGTGCCTGTCTCAGATGAAGAAAGATGTATACTGCCGGGAGAATATTATGCCATTACCACTGATGTGGAAAGGATTTCAGAAAGATATTATTCCTCGGACCCCGATCATCTTTTTGAGACACGGCTCACTTCCTTCGATGCCCGATGATAAAGGACATCTGATCTTATATAACAGGGAACTTGACCAGATTGATGAGCTGGTTTATAGTGAAGAGATGCACTTTTCGCTTCTCTCAACTTATGAAGGTGTTGCCCTTGAAAAAATAAATCCGGCAGGTAAATCGGAAGAGAAAGCAAACTGGCATTCTGCATCGGAAAGTTCCGGATGGGGAACACCGGGTGCACCAAATTCCATCTTTGATGAAGTGCCGGCAACTTCTGACAATGTTGATACTTTTCCTCCTCAAAAATATCACCCGATAATGATGGGTATGAGGATCTTCTTACGATTACAATGAATCTGACAGGCAATGGGAATGTTGTTACAGTGACTGTTTTTGATGAAACCGGAAATTATATAAGAAAGATTGCAGCAAATCTCTTCTGCCGGTGCTGAAGCTTCAATCATCTGGGATGGAACAGCGGACGATGGTTCTCTTGTCAGGACAGGGATCTATATCATTCTTATTAATCTTTATGATGATACCGGCAAAACAAAAAGCTGGAAAAAGGTTTGTACTGTAATAAGGTAAGGCTGAGGTTAAGGCTAAGGCTAAGGTTAAGGCTAAGGTTCTGGAATTAGTTTAAATATTTAATAAAATAATGATATACAAAAGTTTTACAGAAATGACAGTTTGGCAGAAAGCACATAAGCTTGCAACTGAGGCATTCAACCTGACAATTAATTTGCCAAGATCTGAGGATTATGGACTTACATCGCAGATTCGAAAATCATCGAATGGTGCTGCAGCCTGTATTACTGAAGGATTTGGAAGAAGTACTAAAAGAGATAAGTCTAATTTTTATGTAATGGCAAGGGGTTCATCTTTTGAAATGCAGAATCATCTATTATATGGCAATAAAGTAGGATATTTTGAAACTCAAATAACGCACCAGCTTTTTAAAGAATATGATGATCTTGTTTTGGAATTGAATAAACTTATTAAGTCATTAAATTAATCTCAACCTTCCTCAGCCTCAACCTCAGCCTCAACCTTAACCTTAACCTTAACCTCTTTGTGATCCTTAGTGGTAAAAAAGACTATAAAGACGAAATCATCTCTGTCATAATGGTAGTCATCCTTGATTCGGTTTTGGCGGCTTCATTCTGAACAGATTCGTGAGTTGTATACTCAATTTTTCCTTCGACACCAAGATCGGTAATTACACTTACTGCAAAACAAGGCAGATTCATATGACGTGCAATAATAACTTCAGGAGTCAGTTGACATTCCTACAGCATCTGCACCAATTATCCTGAAATATTTGTATTCGGCAGGTGTTTCAAAAGTAGGACCGCTTGTAGACAAGATATACACCTTTATGAATCCTGATATTATTTTTTTTTGCAATGAGTAATGCTTTATTAACAAGGTATTTATCATACGCTTCTCCCATATCGGGAAACCTGGCGCCTATCCGGTCATCATTCGGTCCGATCAGAGGATTTGGCAAAAGATTAATATGATCAGTAATTATCATTATATCGCCAATCTGAAATGAGGGATTTACCCCTCCGGCTGCATTGGAAAGAAAGAGACATTTAATCCCAAGATATTTCAGAACTCTGACAGGCAATGCAACCTGTTCGGGTCCATAACCTTCATAATAATGGAACCTGCCTTTCATGGCAACAATTTTCTTTCCGTCCGAATTCTCCGAAGATGAGTTTGCCTGCATGACCTTCAACAGTTGAAACCGGGAAATTGGGAATATCCTTATAATCTATTTCAATCCGATTTTCAATTTTAGCGGTAAGCTCACCCAGCCCGGTTCCAAGAATAATACCGGCATCAGGATTTATTATTCCCTTTGCTTTCAGAAACTCTGTTGTTTCGATGATTTTTTCTAACATAGTCAATTATCAGATTATCAAACTCATCCTTATCTTCATTCAAAAAATGTATTCCAATCGGAATATAAAAAAATGCCGATCTGATCAGGTTCTGCAATATTAGTAAATTCCCGCAATCTTACTGCATCTTTTTCTGTAGTAAACAGATACCTGATTGCTGACTTAAGATTATTAAAAGCTGAAGAAATGTTGAGCAGGTCTTTTTCATTAAAATTATGATGATCAGGGAAATGAGAGATGGATTATCTCCTTGTAGCTTTTCTGAAGATACTCTTTCAGGGGTCCGGGATTGGCAATTCCTGTTATAAGAACAATGCCACACTCCGGACCTTCCGAAATATCAGATCTGGAATTCAGCTTATACGATTATTCAAAAACCGGAACCGGAGATTTATATCTGAAGGTAGTAAAATAAAGATTCTGATAAGGTGATTTGTCAATTTCTTTTACAATTAGTCTTCTTTGAATCGGTGAGATATCTTCAGGAGATTTGGTGATCAGTATTATATCAGCTCTTCTCATATTTGCACTTGCTTTCTCTCAGATTTCCATAGGGCAGCATATGATCTCTTATAAAAAGTCTTTCAAAATCAGAAAGAAGGATCGAGAAACCCGGTGTTATTCTTCTGTGCTGGAAACCATCATCCAGTATAATTACTTCTGTTTCAGGATATTCCTTCAGTATCCTTTTTACACCATTAACCCGGTTTCTGTCAACTGTTACAAGCACATCGGGAAAATTACGGAAGATCTGCATGGGTTCATCACCAATTTCACTGACCAGCGATGACGATGAGGCAATTCTGAAATCACGTGTTTTTCTTTTATAACCCCTGCTAAGGGTCGCTACCTTAAAGCTCTTCTTAGCAATTCCAGCAAGATATTCTGTATGAGGAGTTTTTCCTGTACCTCCAACAGTTATATTCCCTACACAGATTACAGGAAATGGAAATTCCCTGATGGACAGAATCCTGGAATCATACAGAAAATTCCTGAATCCGGTTATCAGTCCGTAAATAAGTGAAACCGGATAGAGGAGTATGTATTTTATATGAATCATCATCGTTATATTCTATGTGCCTACGGAGTGGCATTGAGATTGCCTCGCACTTCGCCCTGCAAAGAAGTGGATCTAATGACTGTGTCACTCGATCCTGAATTAGCTTTAAAGGTCATTGCGAGGAGCGCGCGAGAACTTTAGCCATTTCCAAACTTTGATGAGTACACTCCATACTTTTATTAATGTATCTCAATGAAATATGGCAGTCGTGCCTGAATACCCGACATTTCTCTTGATTTCCTGTAACCATATTATAAAACTTTACTGATTCACCGAGTTCATTTTTCAGAATGCTCATCTTTACTGTCTCCGCCCAGCTGTGAAAGAATTCTTGTATACGGATCTTCAAGAACAGGCAATTCCCTTACTGAATAAGATTCAATACCTGCAAGTTTTGCAGCACCTTTTATTGCATCTTTAAGTCCGCCTATTTCATCGACCAGGCCAATTTTCAGAGCGCTTGTTCCGCTCCACACTCTTCCCTGACCGATACTGTCAACCGATGCCGAGCTCATCTTTCTTCCTGAAGCTACCTTACTTACAAAATCACTGTAGATCTTTTCAATACTCATCTGCATCAACTCTTTTTCATAGGGATTCATTGGCCTGTAAAATTGAAGGGAAATCCGAATTTTTATTGGTATTTACAATTTCTGTTGTTAGTCCGAGTTTCTCTTCCAGCAGTTTGCTGGCATTAGGAATCAGTCCGAAAACACCGATAGAACCTGAAATTGTCATTGGATCGGCATAGATTTTTGTCCCGGGAGCAGAAATGAAATATCCTCCTGAAGCAGCATAATTTCCCATCGATATCACAACAGGTTTTACTTTTGCAGCCAGTTCAAGTTCTCTCCACATAATATCGGAAGCAGTTGCACTTCCTCCGGGAGAATCAACTCTCAGAACGATGGCCTTTACAGAAGTATCAAGTCTTACTTTCCTGTATCACCTCTGCATAATAATTCCCTCCGATATTGTCATCATTTCCTTTTCCTGTTACAATTGTTCCCGATGCATAAACCACTGCAATTTTGTTTTTCAGCGGAATACCTCATCTTTATCATCCGGAACTTTACTGTATTTAGTCATCGATACCAGGTTAAGATCTTTATCCTTGCTAATCCCCGACATGATTTAAGAGTATCAATCAATTGATCGCGGTACATCAGCCCGTCAACAAGCTTTGTTTCAAGTGCTCTGTGATGCAAGATTTCCATCAAGGTTATCGGCAAGTCTTGTTAAGCTGTTCTGCCGGAATATTTCTTGATTCTGAAATGTCATTGATAATCTGATTCCATAATGATCCTGCATAATCTTTTATCTGAGCCTTGTTCTCATCGCTTAGTTTATCGAGAATAAAAGGTTCAACAGCACCTTTAAATTTTCCATGACGTGTCACCTGTACTTCCACTCCGATCTTTTCCAGGGCTTTTTTGTAAAACATTACCTCACTGCTCAGACCCTTGAAATCCACCATTGAGCCGGGATTAATATAAATCTTGTCAGCTGCTGTAGACAGATAATAGCACTGCTGGGTCAGAATATAGTCAGAATACGAGATTACAAATTTACCGCTCTCCCTGAATTTCAGAAGGGCATTCCTGATCTCCTCAGTGGTAGCCCAGCCGGTTGGAAGCAAGCCCGTTTTCAATGAGAATGCCTTTTATCTTATTGTCTTCTGTGGCTTTTTCAATGTTGTGAAGAATTTCATTCAACCCGGGGACAGGAGAAAATGTCAGATTTACAAAGTCAATTCCTGACAACGGATTCTGATCTCCTCTGTCGGGGATAGGCACTCCGGCCTTAAGTACCAGGATGGAATTATTACTTATGGAAACAGGTTTATTTCCCGATGACACAAGAGCGCTGAAGCTTGCAAGCATTACAACAAAGAAAAGGATAGAAGTAATTATTATTCCTGTAATTGTAGCCAGTGTGTATTTTAGAAAGTTTTTCATCTCATATTCGGTTTAATGGAATGGATCTTAAATATATAAAAAAACAAAATGAATTTGTAAAGGTATACATATTTAATACTTTTGATATCAGATTGATTTGATTATGAAGATTGTATTTCTGGGTATCGGAACCAACCTTGGTAGCAGGGAAATCAATCTGGAAAAAGCGATTGAAAGAATCGGCGAGTCTATTGGACCGGTTATACAATCTTCGTCAATATATGAGACTGAACCCTGGGGATTTCAGGCCAATGAAGAATTTCTCAATCATGGTTGTGAAGGTCAGAGACTGATCTGAATCCTTCGGGATTACTTGGAAGAATTCTTATGATCGAATCATTATTGGGACGTGTCAGAGGAGAAAAGCGATATGCATCGAGGCTTATCGATATTGATATTCTTCTTTATGATGATATTATTGTTGATGAGGAGAGTCTTAAAATTCCACATCCGTTAATGCACCAAAGAAGATTTGTCCTGGTTCCCCTTTGCGAACTGGCGCCTGACTATGATCCATCCGGTGCTGAAAAAAACATTTGCGGATCTTCTCGAAATATGTGGGGATAAGGGAGTTGTGAGACCTCATCCTCCATCTCCTTCTCCTTAAGACTCACAGCAACCCGTTATCCGCAAAACTATAGTAATCTTTATCGGATATAATCAGATGATCAAGAAGCTGAATATCCATAAGATTTCCAGCCTCCTTTATTTTCTGAGTTATTTTAGAATCTGATTCACTGGGATTAAGATTTCCTGAAGGATGATTATGGCAGACAATAATACCTGAAGCAAGACATTCAATTGCTTTTTTCATGACAATCCTCACATCTGTAACCGTGCCGCTGATACCACCCTGGCTCAGCTTCATCCTGTTAATCACCTTATTTGATCTGTTCAGGAACAGGATCCAGAACTCTTCATGAAGAAGATCAGAGAGCAGGGGCTGAAAAATATCAGCTACATCCTTTGAGCTTCTTATCTGTGGAACATACAGGACTTCAGCGAGTTTACGCCTCCTGCCTAGTTCAAGTGAAGCAGCTATTGTCACAGCCCGTGCAGTGCCTATCCCGCGAATCTTCTTGAGATCGGCAATAGTGAGTTTGCCAAGGCTGTTAAGGTTATTGTTAACAATACCTAATAATTCGCGACCAAGATCAACAGCCGATTTGTCTTTTGTTCCGGAACTGATAAGGATTGCCAGCAGTTCGGCATCACTCAGACTTGCAGTACCTTTCTGAATAGCTTTTCCCTGGGTCTGTCTTCAACAGCCCAGTCAGTAATTTTAAGTGACATCTAGCAGCAATTTGAAATGCATATGCAAGTAAGAAATCAATGACATTTTTAAAGACTACCAAAAAATTATGCTGACCGATATCACCAAATCAGTTCACTATCGGATTCATGAGTTAAAATAAAAAAGGCCGTACCATAACGATACAGCCTCCTGAAATATTATAGAATAATATTATAGACTGCTAACGTGCTTTAACAATTGATGACTTAAGGTTCGAAGCTTTTTTCTTGTGAATGATATTCTTCTTTGCCAGCTTGTCGAGCATGGAGGTTAATTTAGGAAGAAGAACTGCAGCCTCTTCCTTATTGGTTGTTCCGCGAAGAGCCTTCAGAGCATTACGCGTTGTTTTTGCATAATACTTGTTATTCTCTTTTCTTACCTCGATCTGCCTGATCCTTTTTTCTGATGATTTATGATTTGCCATGTATATATAAATTATCTTCTAAATCTTAAAATTGTAGTCCATAGGGGAATCGAACCCCTGTTACCAGGATGAAAACCTGACGTCCTAGCCACTAGACGAATGGACCGTACAAAGAACTTTAAAATGCGGATGCAAAGAAAGGATGTTTTTTTTGATCTGCAAAATATTTTGACCTAAAAAATGTCCGACCGGCTGTCAGGTTATTCTAGCAGTCTGTTAAAATCAAATCCGTCAAAATCACCTGAGCTCATTAAGAGATAAACCGGACTATGATATTTCTTAGATTTTATAAAAGAAAACATCTCTTCGCAGTTATCATACACTTTTATGTTTTCTCCTCCAAAAGCCTTACCTACAGCATCCCTGGAAAGATGTGTCAGCTTCTTAAGCTCAATTGCATGAGGATTAAAATATACAAATGCATTTGATGCATCTGCAAGTGTACCCCTGTAAAGAGGCAGAAATTCGCTGTTCAGACTTGAATAAGTGTGAAGCTCAAGACATGCAATGATCTCTCGTGCCGGATATCTTGAAATAACAGCTTCAACGGTGGCTTTAACCTTTGAGGGTGAATGTGCAAAATCGAGATATACAATTCCTTTCTCAGTTTCATTACAGTTTCTGCAGCCTCCTTGAAGTGCCTTCAAAACTCCTGATCGCTTCATAGAATTCATCTTCAGTTACTCCCGATGCAAGACATACTTCTTTCGCAGCAGAAAGGTTTTGCATATTGTGCTCTCCAAAAAATCTTGACCGGTACGACCCGGTTATGTGTCGCTGCATAAAATCCGGTTTTATTCTGAAAGTAGCCATGAACTTTATATGGAATTTTTCGGATACTATCCTTTGATTCGAGAGCAATTTTTCTAACCTCGGCATCGCCATCAAAGTATATCAAAGATCCTCCGTCAGTAATTTTTTGAACGAATACTCTGAACTGGCTCGATATAGTTCTCAAATGTTGGAAATACATTCATGTGATCCCAGGCAATGCCATTAAGAACTGCAATATCAGGCTTATAGAGATGAAACTTGGGTCTTTTGTCAAGTGCAGAGGTCAGATATTCATCGCCCTCAAAAACAGCGATCCGGGCCTCATCAGATAATCCTACCATTGTCTCAAATCCGTCAATCTGTGACCCTACCATATAATCAAACTTAATTCCCAGCGCTCTGAAAACGTGCATTATCATGGCTGTAGTGGTGGTTTTACCGTGACTGCCTGCGATGACTATCCTTTTTTTATTTTTTGTCTCTTCATAAAGGTATTCCGGAAATGACATGATCTTCAGACCTGATTCCCGGGCTTTTAAAAGCTCGGGATTATCCGGTTTTGCATGCATTCCCAGGATTACGATATCTATACCGGTATCAATTCTGACGGATCCCATCCCCACTTTTGAGGAAGGAGACCATACTTTTCCAATCTCGATCTCGAAGGCTCAAAGATCTCATCGTCAGATCCTGTTACAACATACCCTTTTTCATGCAGGGCAATTGCCAGATTATGCATTACTGCGCCGCCGATAGCAATGAAGTGAACCCTCATTCTAAACGTCGAATATTTGGATGCATTTACGCAGGGATTTTGTCATTTTCCTTCTATTCATGGTTAAGATTCTATGGAGAACCTGAGTTTAAAAATAGTAATTATTTTATTACTCATTACTTTTGGCTGTGAAGCTTCATCACACAAAGGTCAAATCTAAGATTCACAAAGCGATCATAAAATGCTATATTTGTGTTTGATATATAAACACCGGCCGATCATATGCAAGTTCCTTCAAGACACGATTACAGAGACGGGCATAGCATCGAACTGCTCAGAAGCGGTGAAAATTTTTTTTCAGCGTGTGAGAGTGCCATAGATGAAGCTAAACAATATATACATTTCCAGACCTATATTGTTGATGACGATGAAACAGGCCGGCGAATAGTAAATGCACTGATCAAGGCATCAGATAGGGGAATCAGAGTATATTTTCTGCTCGATGCATACGGAGGTAAAAGCTTTTCAAAAGATCTGATAAAAAAGGTTGATGAAGCAGGAATTCTTTTCAGGTTGTTTTCTCCCGGACTAATTTCAGATGATTTTCAATTTAGTCTAAGGCTACACCATAAAGTACTCCTTATTGATGGAGAGACAGCTATTATAGGTGGAATGAACATTGCGGACCGGTATCATGGGAAGAACGGGTCCAGGCCATGGCTCGACTTTGCTATACTGATAAGAGGACCCGAATGTGCCCATGTGCTTTATATACTTAAAAGGCTGTGGAACAAGACATTCATATCAAGAAAAGGACGATCGAGTGAGAGAGTGCATTTCCCGGTGCAATACAACGATAACGTAAGAGTAAAGGTCCTTCAGAATAACTGGTACAGAAACAAAATTGAGATACTTAAAAGCTATCGTTCGGCACTTAAGCATGCTCAGAAACGCATGACAATCTTTGCAAGCTATTTCCTGCCCGGAAGAAATGAAAGAAGGCTTCTGAGAATTGCCAGCAGACGGGGTGTTGATATTAAAATCGTTTTATCAGCCGAATCCGATGCTCCCGTTTTTACCAGGGCAACCAATTTCCTTTATGATTTTATACTCAGGAATAATATAGCAATATACGAGTACCTTCCATCAAACCTGCATGCAAAAGTAGCAACAGTTGACGGGAAATGGAGCACCATCGGAAGCTATAATTTGAATCACCTCAGCGATTATGGCAGTATTGAGATGAATGCAGATATTCTGGATGACAACTTTTCTGAGAACTTTGAAAAGATACTTCTTGAGATCATTGGGAAAGATTGCCGCAAGGTGACTTTTGAAGAGTATACTCACAGGAAGACATGGCTCTTCCAGCTGACTGACTGGTTCTCATATCAGATGATAAGGATAATGATGAGGTTTTTATTTATGCTTGCTGCAAAAAGATCAAAGCCACCTACGACCTGACGGCCCCAAACCACCTAATTCCTTGACGTTTCGGCCCCCCAACCCCCCTAAAGGGGGTCAAATGAAAATATAATTTTAGAATGAAGAACAAACGAATAGCGAATTAAGAATTACATATACTTCTGCGTTCTGATCTCAAATGTTTGTCATTCTGATTTCATAAGGTCCCCATTTGGGGGATTTAGGGGGTTGCTTGACGAATATGAAAGTCCCCCCTGCCTAGCGTCAGGCAGGCATTTTGCGGTCCCGAAAGCGATCGGGATGGGGGGCAAAAGGCCTAAAACTGATGAAATCCCATCGAAACAAATGCCAGGACCTCGGGCAATGATTCTCTCCAGTAGGTCCAGTTATGAGCGCCGTCGCGAACTCTGAACTCATGTGGTATTTCTTTCTGGCGCATTGCAATATGAGCCAGACAATTACCTTCATACAGGAAATCATCATCACCGCAATCGATATACCATCTTACTGCTTTTTTCTGATCATCAGGCATATTCTGGATCAGGTTCAAAACACTGTATTTTTTAAAATAGGCTTCTTTATCAGCATCTGTTATCCCTTCAACACCCTGCCATAATCTGTAATTCTTCAGTTCATCAAGATTTTTTGGTCCTGTTGCAGCACTCAGGGGGCAGGCAGCCGAAAACAACTCCGGATGATGCAGTGCATATATGAAAGTACCTTCACCACCCATCGATAATCCTGCTATGGCCCTGTACCTCTTGTCAGCTTTAATGCGATATTCCTTCTCAACGAATGGCATTAATTCCTGAAAGAAAAAATCCTCATAGCGCCATTCACCTTTTACATCATTTACGTAACCACGCTTTCCCGTATTGGCATCCGGCATAATAATGATCATAGCGGTTGATGCTCCCGATTTTATTGCCTGATCGGCTATAGTAAGGACTTCACCGAATTGTACCCATCCTGTCTGATCATCACCAGCTCCATGCAGTAAATACAGGACAGGGTAACTGCGTTGAGAAGTTTCATAATCGGGAGGAAGATAGACAGCATATTTCCTGTCCATTTTTAATATCTTGCTCGGAACAGTAAGATCATCCATTACTTTGCCGGTTTGGGCTATAAGCATTGATGAAATTGTGAAAATGAGAAATAATGATAAAGTCTTTTTCATGATTATAAGAATTTTTGATTCGAAATACTTCGGATAATTATTCGAAAGATATCACATTAATTTCAAATATAAATATTAACCACGGATTACACGGATTACACAGAAAAAACACGGATTTAAAACTCCGTGCAACTCCGTGAACTCCGTGGGCTCAGTGGTAAAAAAATAAATAAAGCGAGGAGTGAGGAATTAGAATAAGACGAAGAAATAGTAGTAAAAAAAATAAAATGCAAAGAATCGATAGAAATGAATTGATCCTGGAACAGACAACAATTGTTACCTTTGCCGATTGGAAGTAAATTTCTTAAATATGAAACTTCAGCTTTTTAATATTGCAAATTTTAAGGTAGATGGTGGTGCAATGTTCGGAGTTGTTCCAAAAGTTCTATGGTCGCGTGTCTATTCCGCCGATAAGGATAATCTGATCAATCTTACACTTCGGTCGCTTGTGATAGAAACCTCAGGACATGTGATCCTGGTTGACACCGGATGGGGAGATAAGCAGGATGAGAAGTTTTTCCGGCATGTCGGATTGAATGGCGGGGAAGGACTGATAGAAGGACTTAACAAGAGAGGCTACAGCCCTGAGTCTGTTACTGATGTATTTCTTACTCACCTCCATGCTGATCATTGCGGAGGCGGAGTTAAGAGAGTGACAGGAGAAAATCGCTTTGAACTAACATTCCCTGAGGCAACTTATCATCTCAGCAGGACACAATGGGAATGGGCTGTAAAAAATAACCCGCGTGAGGCTGATTCATTTCTTGAAGAAAACATATTGCCTATTGGTCAAAGCGGTCATCTGAATCTTCTGGACGAAGAGGGCGAATTTTTCCCGGAAGTGTCACTGAGAATTTGTTATGGTCACACGCCTGGATTAATGATCCCTTTGATTAAATATAAGGATAAAACACTAGTATATACCGGCGATCTTATTCCCACAATTGCTCATATTCCGCTAATCTGGAACATGAGTTATGACATTGAATCGCTAAAGTCAATAGAGGAGAAAAGAAAACTGCTTGATGAAGCTCTGACCAATGATTATATTCTGGTCTTTCAGCATGATGAATTTGTGGAATGCTGCAATCTTGAGATGACTCCTAAAGGGATAAGGGCCAAAGACAAATTTGAGTTTTCAAAGATACTTTAACTAATGCTTCAGAAAAACTTGTAATTGAGCTTGATGGAAATCCGCATGGTGATTATCACAATCAACCACCCCGGCCGGTATCAGCATTTGTATCCCCTTTACGGTTAATGGATTTTGACCAGTATCAGATGGCTGACCATGTATTTTTGTTTGATTATTCATTTGTTCTTATATTTGGAATAGAAATTTCTTTATAAATAATTCATTGTTAATAAAATAACAACCACTTCTATGGCAGAATTTATTTACGAAAAACCATTTCAGGTTCAGCGGGATAAGACCAACTACCAGTTGCTGACAAAAAACTATGTTAAACTCGTTGAGGAAGGCGACAGGATGATCCTTAGAGTTGATCCTGAAGGACTGGAAATACTTGCCAGGAAAGCTGTTTCTGATCTCTCATTTTACCTCAGAACATCGCACCTTGAAAAACTGTCAGCTATACTTGATGATCCGGAAGCAACAGATAATGACAGGTTTGTTGCCTACATGCTTCTTCGTAATGCTGTTATCTCAGCAGATGAACAGCTGCCTGGATGCCAGGATACGGGCACCGCCATTGTGATCGGGAAAAAGGGGGAGGATGTACGGACCGGAGGAAAGGATACGGAGTACCTGTCAAAAGGCATATATGAGACTTTTCAGGAGAAGAATCTGAGATACTCGCAAGTTGTTCCACTTTCAATGTTTGAGGAGAAAAACACCGGAACAAATCTCCCCGCCCAGATAGATATCTATTCCAGGGAAGGAAGATCATATGAGTTTCTTTTTATTACCAAAGGAGGAGGTTCTGCCAATAAATCATTTTTATATCAGCAATCCAAGTCGTTGCTTAATGAGGAGTCTCTGATAAAATTTGTAAAGGAAAAGATTAAGGATCTCGGCACATCAGCCTGCCCCCCATATCATCTGGCGCTTGTAATAGGCGGAACATCCGCTGAGGCAACTCTTAAAACTGTAAAGGAGGCATCGGCGGGTTATCTCGACGAGCTTCCCCTGTCCGGCAATGCAGCAGGAAGAGCATTCCGGGATATTGAATGGGAGAAGAAAATTGAAAAAATATGCCATGAATATGGTGTTGGAGCTCAGTTCGGTGGGAAGTATTTTGTTCATGATGTAAGAGTGATAAGACTGCCGCGTCATGCAGCTTCATGTCCGGTAGGACTTGGAGTCAGCTGCAGTGCCGATAGAAATATTAAAGCTTACATAAATGAGGAAGGCATTTTTCTTGAAGAACTTGAAAAGAATCCTGCCCGGTTTATGCCGGCAAAAGCGCCTGAGCTTGAAAAACCTGTCGAAATCAATCTTGATCGTCCAATGAAGGAGGTTCTTGCAGAGCTTGCTAAATATCCGGTCAAAACAAGGCTGAGTCTTACCGGGACGCTAATCGTTGCCCGAGATATCGCTCATGCAATGATTAAAAAAATCATTGATGAAGGAAGACCAATGCCCGAGTACTTTAAAAATCACCCGATTTATTATGCAGGGCCTGCAAAAACACCGGAAGGTATGCCCTCAGGAAGTTTTGGTCCGACCACTGCCGGGCGTATGGATCCGTATGTAGATCTTTTCCAGAGCCTTGGAGGATCATTAATTATGCTGGCTAAAGGTAACCGCAGCAGAAAAGTAATAGAAGCATGCAGGAAGTATGGAGGATTTTATCTGGGATCAATCGGCGGACCGGCTGCTATCCTGGCTGCGGAGAATATAAAATCAGTGGAGGTGGTCGATTTCGCGGACCAGGGGATGGAAGCGATCAGGCAGATCCGTGTCGAGAATATGGCTGCTTTCATTATTACTGATGATAAAGGAAATGACTTCTTTGATGAATATAATAAATAAGCCGGATTGATTTATACTTTGCGATCTTTGCAATAACTTTGCGCACTTTGCGGTTAAAAGAAAGCTCTGCAAATTCTGATCAATGAAGAGATTTTTAAAATGGTTTTTACCAGGACTGGTTCTCGGGGCATTAATCATCCTGGCTGCAGGAAAAGGACTGCATCTGACATCAACTAATGAATATTGCGTTTCATGCCATATTCACCCCATAGCAGATGCTTCGTGGAAAAAATCTGTACATTATGATACACGTTCAGGTTACAGAATAGGCTGCACGGAATGCCATCTGCCACCTGAGGGTAAAGGATATCTCCGGGCAAAAGGGAAGAGCGGGCTTCGCGATCTCTGGAACAAATGGACAAAAGATTCAGCATCATTTAACTGGACTGACAAGGGACGTCTTGAAGTTGCAAGGGGATATGTATACGAGAGCAGCTGCATTAAATGTCATGTAAATCTTTTCCCGGCAAAGCTTTCAAAGGAGGGGGAGAACGCTCATCTTTATTATACACAAACAAAGAAAACCCCGGAGCTGAACTGTATAAACTGTCATCTGAATGCGGGCCATTTTATAGAAGGATATACGCATGGAAGCAATGCCACGTTTGGAACTGCTTCTTCAGCTGCTAAAGAGATCTTTACCGAACCAGCCAAAGTGGATGAATTCAAAAGTTTCAAAGAGTATATTCCGAAGTCGTCGGTAACATTCAATATGATTGCTGTTCCCGGTGGAAAATTTAACATAGGCAGTCCGGTCAGTGAACCATTCAGAAAAGAAGATGAAGGACCTGTGAGGGAAGTTGAGTTAAAGCCATTCTTTATGGCTGAAATAGAAGTATCGTGGGAGGAATACCTTGCATTTTATGTTCAGACAGCCGCAGAAGGCAGATCGACAGATACTGAAGGGATAAGATCCAAAAAAGGACAAGAGACCGATGCCATTTCAGGTGCAACTCCGCCATATGGACAACCCGACCAGGGATGGGGGCTCGGAAAAAGGCCGGCGATCTCTTTTTCATTTCATGCTGCTGAAACCTACTGTAAATGGCTTAGTAAAGTAACGGGTAAGAACTACCGCCTTCCTACAGAAGCTGAGTGGGAATATGCCTGCAGAGGCGGGTCTCCCGGCCCCTATTTTTTCCCCGGAGACCCGAAGAAGTTTGAGAGAACAGGGATCCTGGCAAAACTCTCAAAGAACGATACAGCTGTTATCAACAGATATGTGATATACCAGGGCAATAGTCCATCAAAAACACAGCTTCCAGACAGAGTAAAACCAAATCCGTTCGGACTAAAGAATATGTCTGGTAATGTTGCTGAATTCTGTTCCGACTGGTATCAGCCTGATGCTTATTCACGATATCCGGCAGGAATTGTAAGAGATCCTAAAGGTCCTCAGGAAGGAACAGAGCATGTTATTCGCGGTGGTTCATTCAAAAGTACTGCTGGACTTGTAAGAAGTGCGGCAAGAGATTATACCAGAACTGATGCATGGTTAAAGACCGATCCTCAGATGCCGAAAAGTATCTGGTGGTATTCCGATTGTTTCAATGTCGGGTTCAGGGTAGTTTGCGAATTTGATGAAAAAACAGGGAATAGTGAACTGGCAAAATAAATAAACTAAAATCTGCAACGTTCATAACTGTTTTGCCTCCTGAATGAGAAAGCCGGTTTTACCAGCTTTATGGGTTGAGTTAAAAATCATTAAAAGGATTTATTTATTTGCTTTTTTAAAAGCCTATATTTATATTTGATTATGTACCAAAACTGACCTTCAGGAACCATTTCTATCATTCCCTATAAACTTAATCAAACATGAAAAAATCAAGTATTTCAAGACGTAATTTTCTTGGTAAAGCAGCAACGGTTGGTGTAGCTGGTGTAATCGTTCCTTCCATTATAACAAGTTGTGCCCGAGAAACAAAAAAGGTAGTCCCTATCCCAACCATGCTTGATCAGGCTCCGGACGGTCCGGTTATTAAAGCCGGAGTTATCGGTTGCGGTGGTCGAGGAACCGGAGCAGCAATAAACTTTTTAAGTGCCGGGCCAAATCTGCAGATTGTTGCATTAGGCGATACTTTTCAGGATCGTATTGATTCGTGCAAAGCTGAGATCCTTAAACAAAAAAATGGAAGTTTCTCCCGACAAATGTTTTGTAGGCTTTGATGCTTACCAGAAAGTTCTTGATGCAGGTGTTGACCTTGTTATTCTTGCTACACCTCCTTTTTTCCGTCCTGAACATCTTGCTGCAGCAATACAGGCTAAAAAGCATGTTTTTGCAGAGAAACCTGTATGTGTTGACCCTGTTGGAGCAAGGTCAGTAATGGCTTCATGCTCAGAAAGCAAAAGGAATGGAATTATGCTATAGTTACAGGTACACAACGCCGTCATCAGCGTGATTATATTTCCACTTGGCAGCAGGTAGGTCAGGGTGCAATTGGAGATGTTATAGGTGGTAATGTTTACTGGAATGGCGGTAAATTATGGCATCGCGATCCAAATCCGAAATGGAGCGAAATGGAGTATATGATCCGTAACTGGGTTAACTGGACATGGCTTTCAGGTGACCATATCGTTGAACAACATGTTCATAATCTTGATGTAATGAACTGGTTCACAGGAACGCATCCTGTAAAAGCTGTCGGATTCGGGTCAAGACTACGCCGTGTCACCGGGAATCAATATGATAATTTCAGTGTTGATTTTGACATTTGAAAACGGCATACATTTCCATAGTATGTGCCGTCAGATAGATGGATGCACTGATAATGTATCTGAAAGAATTCAGGGCTCAAAAGGTTCTGCATTTTTATCTCAAAGTCAGGATGTTTATTTGAAAGATCTTGCTGGAACAGTCATTTGGAAATATGATTATCCTGTTGACGAAACAGGGAAACCAAGTCTAAAGATAAAATGGTTGATCCTTATGTACAGGAACATATTGATCTTGTTACAGCTATCCGTACAGGTAAACCCATAAATGAAGCAGAAAATACTGCTATTTCGACAATGGATGCAATAATGGGACGCATCTCAGCCTATACCGGTAAAGAGGTAACTTATGAAGAGCTGATGAACTCAGATCTCAAACTTGGACCAAAGGTATTCGCATTTGGTCCTGTTGATGTTGACAAATCAGTTCCTCTTCCAGGACTGGCTTATGTTCCGGAAGCTGAAACATAAATAGCAGATAATTCTTAATATTCAGTATATGGATCATTCAAGGAGAATATTCATAAAAAAAGCAACTGCAACAGGAGCCGCTATTTTAGCTGCTCCTGCAGTTTTTGGTATCCGTTCTTTCCCAGGAAGCAAAAGGATCACGGATGCTGTAGCTCCCTTTAAGCTGAAATATGCTCCGGGCTTTGGAATGTTTCACGAACATGCCGGTAATGATCTCATCGATAACATAAAGTTCTGTTATGATATGGGATTCAGGGCAATGTTTGACAATGGACTTATGGGAAGGCCGGCAGATGATCAGGTAAAAATTGCTAATGAAATGCACCGGCTTGGAATGGAACTTGGCCCGTTTGTTTTATATGCCGATTTTGCAGTTACATCACTGGTCCTTAATAAACCTGAAGTCCGGGATATGCTGGCCAATAAGATGAAAGAGGGTATTGAAGTGGCAAAACGAACGGGTGTGAAATGGGCACTTGTAGTTCCTGGCAGATATGATGAAAGACTTCAGCAGGGACTATCAGACTGCAAATGTGATTGAAAATCTGCGGTATTGCTGTGATATTATGGAACCTGCAGGATTGATCATTGTGCTTGAACCATTAAATACAATTCATGATCATCCGGGTTTATTTCTGAACGGTATACCTCAGGCTTATGCAGATTTGCAGGGCTGTAAACCGGCCGGTCTGTAAAATTGTTGACGATATTTATCATCAGCAGATCACTGAAGGGAACCTGATTCCGAATATTGAAGCTGCCTGGAGCGAGATTGCTGCTTTCCATCTCGGTGACAATCCGGGAAGGAATGAACCTACAACAGGAGAGATCAATTTTAAAAATGTATTTAAATATATCTACAGCCGTAAATATGAAGGTGTTCTCTGTATGGAACATGGTATGAGCATAAAGGGTAAAGAAGGAGAAGACCGGGTAATTCAGGCTTATCGCGAATGTGATAGTTTTGAGATATAATTATTTTTGACCTGAGGTTTAGAATAACAGCTTCTTTTTTGTTTTTCTTTGAGACCTTTGCGCAAGAAACTTTGCGATCTTTACGGTTAATAAAAGTCCAGACTATGAAAAAATCCTTTATATTCATTTTGTGCAATGGCATTAATCATGATAAGTTCAGGTTCATGTTTTAGTCAGCCAATCCGTTTGTTTGCGGGAACATATACCGAGAAGGGGGAGAAAGGATTATATCTTTTTGATCTTAACCGCGAACAGGGCACTTTCAAGCTGCTGTCAGAAGCAGATGCCGGTCCAAATCCCTCTTATATTTGTATATCGGAAAAGAGAAACCTGATATATGCTGCGAATGAGGTCATGGAATTCAATGGATTAAAAGGCGGCGGAGTTACGGCAGTACGATATAGCCCCGGAACAGGTGGCCTGGAAAAAGTTAAAGATCTTCTTGTTCCCGATGGCGGACCATGCTTTATATCCTTGTCACCCGGAGAAGATTATTTATTAATGGCAAGCTATTCCAGCAGTTCAATTGCCGTGGTAAAACTCGACAGTAAAGGAATCCCGGTACTCGTTTCAGATACCATTTCATTTGACGTAATTGATGGAAAAATCTCCCATCCGCATATGATCTCTTTTGGTCCGGGAGGGAAGAAAGTTTATCTGACCGACCTTGGATTGGACCGGATTGTGATTTATGATTTTGATGCTGCATCGGGACGTCTTAAACAAATTGAAAATGGCATAGTTAATTTCCCAAGGGGTACCGGTCCGCGACATTTCGTATTTAATTCAGCCGGAACAAAGATGTATGTTATCTGTGAACTGAATTCGACAATTTCCGTGTTTGATGTTGCTGCAAATGGTACTCTTAAAGCGATTCAGTCATTGACGACCCTTGCTCCGGATTTTAAAGGTGAGAGTGCCTGTGCAGACATTCACCTGGGAAAGAACGGTCAGTATCTCTACGGGTCAAACAGGGGTGAGAACACTATTGTAGTTTTTAAAGCAGGCTCCGACGGTAGACTGGTTCTTGCAGGACGGACTGCTTGCGGAGGTGATTGGCCCAGGAATTTTGTGATCGATCCATCAGGAAAGTATATGATCGTTGCAAATCAAAAATCAGGTGATATTTCTCTTTTTAATATTAACGAAAAAACCGGACTGCTTACAGCCACTTCCAATAAATATAAGCTAAATGCTCCGGTCTGTCTGAAGTTTTAGTTTTACAACTCATAGAATAGTATTATTTTCCTTCATATTTAATAAGTACTCACCCCCTTGATCTCGTCAGTACCTAGTGACCGCAAAGGTCGCAAGAGATTTTACGCAAAGGACTGCAAAGATCTCTATTCATAATATCTTGACTATTGCAATCTACTTAGCTTGCTTTAGCGGTTATAAAGGACTTTTTCAACAGCCCCAACTTTTTTATGCAGTATCTCATTCATCCCCAAAGCTTAGGTTGACGGCTCTGCCCTTGATCCCCCCGATGGGAGGTGAGTACAATCGTTAGCATTCATTGTGTTTAAAGGTTTTCATTTTATATTTTACATATATTTGCCGCAATCTTAATCGAAAGAATTATGACACGACAATCAAAATATGAAAATGATGTTCATCTGATAAGAACTAAAAAATTTCACTACTATATATTACTGATACTGTTCATTGCCCTGATACCGGTTTCGGGCTTCAGGAAAGATACAAGGAAACCATTTAAAAATTATGTACTTGTGGTGTCACTCGATGGTTTCAGATGGGATTACAATAAAATTTATCATACCCCTAATCTTGATAAGCTTGCCAGGGATGGAGTGAAGGCTGATAGAATGTATTCATCTTTTCCGACAGTCACATTTCCAAATCATTATTCAATAGCTACCGGTCTGTATCCTGATCATCATGGAATTATAAATAATAGTTTTCCTGCCCCCGATCTGGGGCTTTTTTACAGAATGGGTGACAGGACAGCCGTTGAAAATCCTGCTTTTTACGGTGGAGAACCAGTTTGGGTAACAGCAGAGAAACAAGGCTTGAGATCGGCTTCCTTCTTTTGGGTAGGATCTGAAGCACCGGTTAAGGGGATGCATCCGACATACTGGAAAAAATATGATGAATCGGTGACTTTCCAGGCAAGAATAGATACTGTAATAAAGTGGCTGGGCTACCCTCCTGACAAACGGCCGGAACTTGTCACCCTGTATTTTAATGAACCCGATGAGACAAGTCACACTTTCGGACCGGTCTCACCTCAAACAGGAAAAGTTGTAGAGAAGCTGGATAGCCTTATGGGGGTACTCAGGGCAAAACTATCGGGATTACCGGAAGCCAAAAAAATCAATCTGATAATTTTGTCAGATCATGGCATGGAAGCTGTTTCATCCAAAAGATATATTAATATTAAATCGCTGGTACCCGACAGAATGATTGCGTCAATTTCGGGTGGCAATCCTGTTTACCTGATCAATCCTGCGGAAGGCAGAAAGGACAGTGTTCTTTATCTGTTAAACAGATCAAAAGGTTTAAAAGCCTGGAGTAAATCCCAGCTGCCTTCAAAATGGCATTACGGCACCAACCCGCGGATACCTGAAATCGTTGTTGTTGCGGACAGTTCATGGAGCATAGGGACCCGTCCGGATGGTTCATCGATAAGAGGGGGAGCTCATGGTTATGATAATTCAAATTCAGATATGTTTTCTATCTTTTATGCAGCAGGACCTTCGTTTAAAAAAAACTATAGGTTCAAAGAACTTAATAATATCGACATCTATAACCTGATCTGCAGAATACTCAATATTGTTCCCGCAAAGAATGACGGCGATCCCGGTCATATTAAAGGAATGCTGAGGTAGCCTCTTTTATTCTCCTGATCACTGCCTTTCGATAGACCCCCAATATTCGTACGCATGGCTCGAAAATCAATTTACGAAGCTTGGAGAAGTAAGTTATATAGTAGCACGCTAATTAGGCGTAAATTTGAAAGACTGGATTTTGTTTTCCGGAAATTTATTTGTATACTTATTATCAAAATCAGATCTCATATGAACCGCCGGAAATATGTTGAAGATTTAAAAAATCAATCGGACATTACCTGGGATATTATTGTTATCGGAGGAGGCGCCACTGGTCTCGGAATTGCTCAGGACGGAGCCTCGCGCGGATATAAAACCTTATTGCTGGAACAGTCTGATTTTGCAAAAGCGACATCGTCGCGCAGCACCAAGCTGGTACATGGCGGAGTACGTTATATGGCTCAGGGTGACCTGGCCCTGGTTATGGAAGCATTGCATGAGCGCGGAATAATGCTCAAAAATGCCCCGCATCTTACCTTCAACCAGGAGTTTGTTATTCCTGTTTATACACTTTGGGACTCGATTAAGTACACTTTGGGTTTAAAATTTTATGATCTCCTTGCCGGACGGTTGAGTATGGGGAAATCATATTTTATTAGCCGGAAAAAGACTCTGACTCGCCTGCCTCTGCTAAAATCAAGAGATCTGAAAGGAGGAGTAGTGTATCATGATGGCCAGTTTGATGATTCACGCATGGCAATTGCCCTGGCAGAATCCTGTACTGAAAATAAAGGTACTGTTCTTAACTACTTCAAAGTTACAAGAATCTTAAAAGATGAGTTTGGAAAAATCAATGGTGTAACAGCTACTGACATAGTTTCAGGTGAGGAATTCCAACTGAAAACACACCTGGTCATTAATGCAACTGGGGTATTTGCCGATGAGGTTGCAAGAATGGATAATCCGGGGTCAAAATCTACTATAAGACCAAGTCAGGGAGTACACTATAGTAATTGACAGATCTTTCCTTCAGAGCGACTCTGCAATAATGATCCCAAAAACTGATGATGGGAGGGTTCTTTTTGCAATACCATGGTACAATGAGGTTGTGATTGGCACTACCGATACTCCCCTTGATACAATTTGTCTTGAACCGGTTGCTCTCGAGAAGGAGATCAGTTTTATTTTAAGGACAGCAGAAAAGTATCTTGTCAGACCTCCGGGAAGGGAAGATGTGCTCTGCATTTATGCAGGCTTGCGTCCTCTTGCAGCTAATCCTGATAATCCCGCTTCAACAAAGGAAGTTTCACGCCGTCATAAAATAACTCTTTCACCTTCAGGACTTCTTACAATTGTAGGCGGAAAATGGACCACGTACCGCCGCATGGCTGAGGAGACAATTGACAGGGCAATAAAGGCAGGTACTACTCGGCAAAGCTAAATGTATTACCTCAAAGCTTAGACTGACCCGACAAACAAGGAACAATGTATCAGAAAGGTTAAATATTTATGGAGATCATGCCGCGGAAATTGAAGAAAATGATCTTTGAAAACCCGGAACTTGGAATGGCGATCGACTCCAGGTTGCCTTATACAAGAGCTGAGATACTCTGGATCTGCAGGAATGAAATGCCTGTCCACTCTGGAGGATATACTTGCCAGAAGAACCCGGTCCTTATTTCTCAATGCCCGTGCAAGCGCAGAAATCGCACCTACAGTTGCCGGTTTGATGGCAAAGGAATTTGGACATGATGAGAAATGGGAAAAGGATCAGTTAAAATCATATAAAGAATTAGTAAAGAATTATTTATAACTAGCATTATTTGAATTATTGCTGTTAATGAAATTCAAATTATAATCCGATTGTATGAAAGAGTTCATTTTAGCACTCGATCAGGGGACTACAAGCTCGCGTGCAATTGTTTTTGACAGGAACGGACTCCCTGTAGCTTCTGCTACAAAAAGAATTTACTCAATTTTATCCAAAACCCGGCTGGGTTGAGCACGATCCGGATGAGATCTGGTCAACACAGGCTGGTGTCGCTCTCGAAGCTATTACCAAAGCCGGACTTGAAAGCAGTAACATAAAAGCTATTGGTATAACAAACCAGCGCGAGACAACTATAGTCTGGAACAGGAAAACAGGCAGACCTGTCTGCAATGCAATAGTCTGGCAGGACAGGCGTACAGCAGAATTTTGCGACCAGTTGAAAAGTGATGGGCACAGTCCTGTTATCCTTAAGAAAACAGGTCTGATCATTGATGCATATTTTTCTGCTACGAAAGTAAGGTGGATACTCGATAATGTCGAAGGATGCAAGGAAACAGGCTGAACAGGGACAACTGGCATTTGGAACTGTTGATTCATGGCTCATCTGGAATCTTACACGAGGCAAACTGCATATAACGGATGTTTCCAATGCTTCACGTACAATGCTTTTTAACATTCATACACTTAAATGGGACGAAGAGCTGTTAAGGATATTCAATATACCGGCAGCGATGCTTCCTGAAGTAAGATCATCAAGTGAAGTGTATGGGAATACTGATGGTCACTTTGCCACTGCAATCCCTGTTGCCGGGATTGCCGGTGACCAGCAGGCTGCTCTTTTCGGTCAGATGTGCATTGAACCCGGGGATGGTTAAAAACACTTATGGAACTGGCTGCTTTATGGTTATGAACATAGGGAATAAACCTATTGAATCGGGCAGCAAGCTTCTTACTACCAGTTGCCTGGAAAATAGGGGACAACACACAATATGCACTTGAAGGAAGCATTTTTATTGCAGGAGCAGTCGTTCAATGGCTTCGCGATGGCCTTGGGATAATCAAAAACTCAGGTGATGTGGAAAAACTTGCAGCAAAGGTAAAGCACAGCGATGGAGTCTATTTTGTCCCCGCTTTTGCCGGACTTGGTGCACCACACTGGAACCAGCATGCACGCGGGACAATCGTTGGTATCACACGGGGAACAACATCTGCGCATATTGCACGTGCTGCACTTGATAGTATCGCTTTTCAGACCCGGGAAGTTCTGCTTGCCATGCAGAAAGATTCCGGTATAGATATCCGTGAATTACGCGTGGATGGCGGTGCAACAGTTAATAATCAGCTGATGCAATTCCAGTCTGATTTATTACAGGCAAATGTCGTCAGGCCAAAAATTACTGAGACGACTGCACTTGGAGCCGCCTATCTGGCAGGACTTGCCGTAAATTATTGGACCAGTATAGATGAGATCGGGAAACAGTGGCAGATGGACCGGACCTTTTCTCCACAGCTCAAAGAGAGTGAAACACGCTCACTGATTAAAGGATGGGATCGTGCGGTAAGGGCTGCAAAAGCATGGGCCGATGACACAGAATAAAATGGTTATGTGTAGGGACGTTGCATGCAACGTCCCTACACAATATACACAATACATAACACCAAATTTAATTTACAGATAATTTAAAACCTGAAAAAATGAACGCATTTTTTGCTGAATTTTTCGGAACTGCAATAATCATAGTTTTTGGAGGAGGAGTTGTAGCAAACGTACTGCTTAGTAAAACCAAAGGGAATAACGGTGGATGGATTGTAATAACCTTCGGATGGGCTGTCGGGGTTTTTACCGGAGTATTGGTTGCAGCACCGTATAGCGGTGCCCATTTGAATCCTGCAGTCACCCTGGCGCTAGTGCTGGCGCATAAATTTTCAGTGACTCTGATGCCATTGTATATGTGTGCTCAATTACTCGGTGCAATGTTTGGTGCCTTTCTTGTATGGGTTGCTTATAAAAAGCATTTTGATGCTACTGATGATGCTGATTCGATGCTGGCAGTATTCTGCACTGCTCCGAATATCCGAAGCTACTGGTATAATATTTTAACTGAAGTGATAGGTACCTATGTGCTTGCACTTGCAGTTCTTTATATGGCACAACCCGATGTAGGATTAGGAGCATTGAATGCGTTGCCTGTATCTATTGTTGTTCTGGGGATTGGTCTTTCGTTAGGAGGACCTACAGGGTATGCAATAAATCCTGCAAGGGATCTTGGTCCGCGGATCATTCATTTCCTTCTTCCGATCCATGCCAAACGAGACAGCGACTGGAGATACTCATGGGTGCCAGTACTGGGGCCCCTCCTCGGAGCTTCACTCGCTGCAGCAATGTACCTGTTTTTTAAAAGGGTCTGACGGTAATACACCATATTTGCCTTGTGTCCTTGTTCTCAAAGTATTTTTTACAGAATTCGTCAAAATCTTTATAAAAAAAGCTGTGCTTCCTTCTTTTCCTGAGATACAAGTGTTATATTAGCGTTAAACATATGTTGGAGGAAGAAGGAGAGAATATATTCCTGGTTTAATAAGCAAAAACCGTAACTTTTTTAAGTAAGAGGAAAATTTATTATGAAAGTTATTTAAGTAAGAGTAAACAAAGTTCCAAAAATAATTGTTTATATTTTATTTAATTATTTAATAACAAAACTATGAAAAATTTGACTAGAATCTCTCTTTTAGTTATTGCCATGGCTATTTTTATGTCACAAACACCTGCAAAAGGACAGGCGTTTAAAAATGGCGATATGGTAGGAAACCTGGGCGTTGGATTTGGTTGGTATGGCTATGGCTATGGTGCAACTTCATTACCTGCTTTTAGTTTGAGCCTGGAAAAAGGGATCAAAGACATACAAAATGTAGGACCGTTATCGATTGGAGGAATTATTGGATTCAAACATGCATCATTTGATTATGCTCTTAATGACAAGTGGACCTGGAATGATATCATTATTGCTGCGCGCGGTGCCATTCATTATGATCTTTTTAAGGTATCAAAACTTGATACTTATGGCGGAGTCGCTTTAGGTGTAAGAATAGAAACTGAATCTTATACCGATGTATTTGGGGGAACCGGCAGATTGCATTCCTCTTTCACTCATGGGCTATTCGCATTGTATGTTGGTGGCCGCTATTTCTTTAGTGATAACCTGGCTGCATTCGGTGAGTTAGGATATGGTCTCGGATATCTGACTCTTGGATTAAGTTTTAAATTGTAAATGATGTGACATTATTTTACAAAAGAATGCTGTTCAACTTTGAACAGCTTTTTTTTTGTCGGTTTATGAAAGTCCAAAAACACGATTATCTTTATTGAAAAAATAATCATGAAAGCAAATTTCAAATTGTTTTTAAGTAACCTTAAAAATCGGGTTAGTAAGCCGGTATCAAAATTTATTTTTATCGGCCTTGGGATAGCTTCAACAATATGGTTCCTGGTGAGAGTCATCCCGAAGCCCCAAAGAGCTGCCTACCCCTGCATGAGAGCAGCAGCCCCGTTAATGTCGACTTTTATAATATACCTGCTTTCGTTATCAGGCTCTGTTGTCGCATTCAGGAAGGGCTCAGATCATCTCCGGAAAGCCAGATACATTTATGCCGGTTCTTTTTATTCAATTGCACTTGTCAGCATATTATTCTTCATGACAAGTAAATCAGACACAATTATAGCCGGCAAGGTTGATATAAACAGTATTATGTCAAATGCACCGATCGGTGCTGAACGTGGCATCTACCCGGGACGAGTAGTATGGGTGTTTGACCCGAAAGTTGCAACCTGGGATGGCACTGATAAATACTGGTGGGACGAAAAGAGTACTTCACAGGCTGAAGCTGGCAGGATGCTGGAGAATGTAGTGAAGTCACTTACCGGGAAGGAGAATATTGCAAAGGCCTGGGATGCACTGTTTAAAAATTTCAATGAAAAGAAAAAGAATATAAGTAAAGGATATTCCGTTAACGAGAAAATTGCAGTAAAGATAAATCAGAATAACACTAAACGACACGCGGATACTACCGGATTAAATGGTACTCCCCAATTGATTTATGCTTTAATTGCCAGTCTCACAAAGGAAGCCGGCGTACCGCAGAAAAATATTACAATATTTGATGCCAGCAGGTTTATTACCGATAATATCTTTAATAAATGCCATAAAGATTTTCCTGAAGTCAATTTCGTTGATAATGAAGGAGGTGATGGACGTATAAAATCAACCTATGTAGACATGGCTATACCTTATTCTGTTGATAACGGCAAGCTGGCAACGGGACTGGCCTCATGTGCAGTCGATGCAGATTACCTGATCAATCTGGCATTATTAAAGGGGCACGTAGGACAGGGTGTTACTCTTTGTGCGAAGAACTTTTACGGTGCTACCAGTATTGACAGGAACTGGCGGAACAATGCTCATAATAATTTTGACCCGGACAGGCAGGGAAAAGATAAGTATATGACCTTCACAGATTTCCTCGGGCATAAAGATCTCGGAGGGAAAACAATCCTGTTTATGATTGATGGTTTTTATGCTGCACGTTCCCAGGATGGTCCTCCCTTGATAAAGGACAAATGGAGAATGGCACCCTTTAATAATCGCTGGTGTTCAAGCCTTTTTGCTTCTCAGGATGGGGTTGCGGTCGATGCCGTGGGAATAGATTTTTTAAGGGCAGAATGGCCCGATCTGGCTGATATTGCCTATACTGAAAAATATCTTGTAGAAGCCGCCCTGGCTGAAAATCCCCCGTCAAAAACAGTCTATGATCCTGAACGCGATGGCACACGGTTAAAAAGTCTTGGTGTCATGGAGCACTGGAATAATCCTGTTGAAAAGAAATACAGCCGTAATCTGGGTAAAAATTATGGAATTGAATTGGTTTATGTTCCGTTAAACTGATACAGGAACTCATCATATTTAGTCGCAGTCCTGTTCAACTCTTATAATTGATTTTACATCATATCCTGAATCAACTGCTTTACTGAGCAGCATATCATAGATTGATTGATCCATCTTTTTTGTCCGGGAAAGAATCCACAAGTATTTATATTTTGGATCTCCTACCAGAACATATCTGTACTCTTTGTCCAGCTCCATTATCCAGTAATCTCCCGAAAATGGCCAGAAGAATTGTACTTTGAGTTTGGCAGGAGTTTTCTGATCGGGGATCCATGCAACACCCTGAACAGATGACAGCTTTTTGGGATCAGTCAGGAAATGTCCTTTGTTAAGCACTGTAATTTTGCCATCTTTTCTAAGAGTATAAGTTGCCGAGGTACATTTCAACTTTCTTTCAAAAAAATTTGGAAGCCGTGCAATTTCATACCATAATCCTTCATATCTGTGCAGGTCGACTGTTGAAACAACTGAAGGTAACTTTTGTGAATGAGCTGAAGAGAATATCATAATTGCTAAAACGGGTAAAAGTGATTTAATCATATCAGGTATTTGTTTTATAACAACTAAAGCTGAATTCGGTTCACAGCAATCGCAATATGCTTATACTCTCAAGGATCTCCTGTTTTTCCTTGTCGGGTATTAACACATTTATTAACACTTTATTAACAACATTTTGACAACTTATGAACACTCAGGCATTAATTTTGCTGTATAATATGAAAGATTAAAAAGGCTAAAAGTTTTTTTAAAGCGATGTTTAGAGATTATTATAGGAGGGAATTAAAATGAAAAAACTGATAGATTTTAAACGCGTTATGTATTTCTTTTCGATAGCTATGGGTATCATATTCTTACAGAGTTGTGTTGTTTACCAGCCTTATAGTTCACAACAGGTGACCGTTCCTGATATAGTTAAAATGAGTAAGGATGGATATTCTTCGAAAAGCATTATAAAAGAGATAAGACAATCACATTCATATTACACTCTTAAAGCTGATCAGCTTTCGAAGCTTCAGAATGAGGGAGTACCGGATTCAGTGATAAATTATATGGAGAAGACTCATATTGATGCTGTCAGAAGAAATCAGCAGATGAATGATTCGTATTATGGGTGGCCCGGTGATTACGGGTGGTATGGAGGTTTCGGATATGGCTGGCCTTATGGAAGCTGGGGCTGGGGCCCGACCATAATATTCAGTGAACACCGGAGCTTTGGAGGTGGATTCCATGGAGGATCTCATGGAGGCAGAAGATAATAACCGGCGCTTCACTAGCAAATAAAATTCAAGAGGGTGTCTCAAAAGGACACCTTCTTTTTTTATATGTTCATTTCTTTTTGTTCGTCCAAAAAGAAACGAACCAAAGAAAAAGGGCGCCGGAAATGAAAACTTCAGCCTTTTTTGGCAAAATGCCTTTTGCGTCACGCTCCCAAAAAAGGCTGAAGTTCGCGCCATTTCCGGTTTGCCACCGCACGATCCGATCGAAAATACTTCAAGACAAACAGGCGATAATCGTGCAACTTTGATTATGGTTGGGATGCTTAACAAGGGAAAAATGTTGTATTTTGGCCGCTGAGGTTTATTTTTCGAGAATAATATACATTAACTAAAATTGGTCTTAGTTTATCCATTATGAAGAATAAAATTCTAATTATCTTATTTTATGTGTTTTGTATTTGCATTCTTTCATCCTGCCATTCAAATTTCCCGGTCGATTATAAAGGTAACACCATATTCTGATAAAATTGTATCATGCGGGACCACAGGTAATTCCGGGCAAACTTCAATGTGAATATTATGATCTTGGTGGCGAAGGAGTTGCATATCACGATGCCGATACAATCAACTCGGGCAGCGGCAGGTTAAATCCGGCTGATGGTTCTTACCTGCATGAATTTCGAATGAAGGAAGCCGTCGATATCTCTTTTACAAAGTTTCAGGATCCCGCTATCGATAACAACCCGTTATAATTTAGTTGAACCCGAAAAGGATCAGCTTATATGTAGGTTGGACCATGCCGGGTGAATGGACCAAGTACACAGTAAAGGTAAAAAAAGCAGGAACTTATCAGCTTGGAATCATGTACACTTCAAATCAATCCGGTAAGATATCCATTTCAGTCAATGACAAGGATGCAACAGGTCCTGTTTTCATTCCTTCAACCTATGTCAAGGCAGACACTGTTGCATGGAGGCAGTGGCATCACTGGAACTATATCGATCAGATTGCAAGGATTGATCTGAAAAAAGGCTTGCAGACAATTACCCTTCATACAGTTGAAACGGGTCAGATGAATTACGACTATATCAACTTTGAACTGGTAAAGTAACTATTTGTTCATTAAGGCATTCAGGATTGGCTCAACCCAGGCTTCCTTATCAATGTTGTAGACAATAAAATCACTGTCGAATTGCCAGTAGGCCCAGCAAAAGCCGAGTTTTTCTGCAGTTCGGGCCACAAAACCAGTATAGCGTGCCCTTGAATCCATATCGCCTTTGTCATAAGCGCCAAATTCTCCCAGGAATATTGGCCTGTTATTTTTCACTGACCAGTCAGCTGCCACTTTGAGTTTGGATTCTATCTCCTTTTTTTCCTCCGGAGCGCCAGTCCATTTGATGCCGCTCAGGTTTTTATATTCGCTGGCCCATGCTGCTCCCTGATGTGTAAACCGCATAGGATGATAAAAGTGCACAGTTACAACAATATTACGGTCATTGTCAGGTAGCTTGAGTGTATTCAAACTTTCTATGCCGTTCCAGTTACCGGGTCCGATTATCAGGGTTCGGTCAGGATTCGACTCACGGATTATTTTAATCGCTTCAATCAGAAATGTGTTCCACATTTCCGGAGTAAGTTTCTGGTTAGGCTCATTCAATAGTTCAAACACTACTTTGCTCTGATTTGTCCTTGTACCTTGGTGCAACCTGTCTCCAGAATGAAAAGAACATCTCTTTTTTAGCCTCAGGGTTATCAGCCATTGCTGTGTATTCATGCAAATCGAGTATGACCATAAGATTTGCTGCAAGGCCTTTTTCAACCACCCAGTCTAAGGTTTCCAGCCATTTGGGATTGATTTTATTCTGGCTGTCCATTTGTGTGAAGGGGAACAGATTTACACGGACAGTAGAAAAACCTGCGTCCTTTATCATTTTAAAATAACGCTCCTTGAACCGGCCTTTATTATGGTCTTGCCAGAATGCTTTATCATATCCGAGGATGTTAACTCCTCTTCCCAATTTAAGGCATTGATCACTTGCAGAAACGATTTGTGCAGATGAATGATAAGTCATGGAGATACTGGCCATGAACAGAGCGATGAAGATAAATAGTCTTTTCATAGAGTAAAGATTAAAAATTGTCCTGACAGGAATAATGCGTTATTAGATGTTAAAACAAATTTAATAATTTATTGAACAGGAAATCTTCTGATTTTTTTGATTTTATAACGAGCTTCATGATGGGAAGGAGAGTTGAGAGTCTTTTATTTGTCTTTGACTTAAACAAAATGTAAATTTGGGAATATGACTTTAAACATCAGTAGTTATCCTTTTGAATTTCCTTATACCTATAAATGCAATATCCGACACCTGCTAAACAGGATAACAAAAACTAATCAAAGTGGAAACGATTAAAATAATACACCTATGAAAAAATCAGTACTTATTTTTTGCGGTCTTCTGATTGCTGTGGTTGCTTTTTGCCAGGAAAATCCTCTCTGGTTGAGATACACTGCAATTTCACCCGACGGACAGACAATTCTGTTCACATATAAAGGCGATATTTATTCTGTGCCTGCAAAAGGAGGGTCAGCAATTCCGCTTACTATAAGCGAATCGTATGAAAGTACTCCGGTGTGGAGTCACGATGGAAAGAATATTGCTTTTTCCTCCGACCGGTATGGGAATTTCGATGTTTTTATCATGCCCGCTGCCGGCGGTGAGGCAAAACGGCTGACTTTCAATTCCAATAAAGAAGTCCCGTCAGGATTTACCAGTGATGATAAAGCAGTGCTTTTCAGTGCCTACAGACAAGACCTGGCGACGAATGTCCAGTTTCCTTCATCAGGGATGACAGAGCTCTACAGCGTACCTGTGGGTGGAGGGAAAGTTTCTCTGGTTCTTCCGGTTCCTGCTTTAGATGCAAACATGAACAGGGCAGGGGATAAGATCATTTACCACGACTATAAGGGTTATGAGGACAACTGGCGAAAACATCATACCTCATCAGTTACACGCGATATCTGGACATACGATCTCAATTCGCACAAATATACCCAGCTAACCACATATCCGGGCGAGGACAGAAATCCGGTATGGGATTCGAATGGCAACGATTACTATTATCTGAGCGAACAAAACGGATCATTCAATGTTTTCAAAAGTTCATTGTCCGATCCTTCAAAAAGTGTTGCGCTAACCAGTTTAACAAAGAACCCTATACGGTTTCTGACCCGATCCGACAATAACAGGTTATGCTTCAGCTATAATGGTGAAGTATATACTCTTGAACCCGGGAGCGTGCCTGAAAAAGTCAAAATAACCATATCAGCCGACGGACGTTCGACCCTTGATAAGATAGTTCCTGTAAATGAAGGTTTCACAGAAGCGCGACTGTCACCCAACGGAAAGGAGTTTGTTTATATTTTCAGAGGAGAAATATTCGTAACAAGCGTTGATGGCGGCGTTACAAAGCGTATTACCAATACACCCTGGCAGGAACGAACAGTGAGCTTCAGTCCTGATGGCCGGTCACTCGTCTATGCAGCTGAGAGGGACAATAGCTGGAATGTCTATAAAATTTCTATAAACCGGAAAGAAGAACCATATTTTTACGTTTCAACAGTACTCAAAGAAGAGCCTGTTGTGGCAACTTCAGCTGAAGAATACCAGCCTGAGTTTTCTCCTGATGGGAAAGAAGTGGCGTATCTTGAAAACAGGGTTACACTGAAAGTTATCAACCTGGCATCTCATGCCACGCGAACAATTATGACTGCTGATAAAAACTATTCCTATGCCGATGGTGATCAGTACTATAAGTGGGCTCCCGACAGTAAATGGTTTCTCGTTCAGTACGGACACGCCGACAGGGTGATGTCGCCTGAAGTTGGACTGGTTTCAGCTGATGGGAAAGGTGAACTTCATAACCTTACGCTAAGCGGTTATAATGATTATTCTCCGAAGTGGTGCATGGGAGGTAAGATGATGATCTGGGGATCTGACCGCGAAGGAGCTCGCCAGCAGGGCGGTGACCTGATAAGCGGAAACGTTTATGGCATGTTCTTCTCGAAGGAAGCATTCGACAGGTTCTCACTATCAAAAGAAGATTTTGCCCTTGTTAAAGAGAAGGAAGATAAATTGAAAAAGGAGAAAAAAGATTCAACAGAAAAGGTAAAACCTGCTGACAAAAAGACAAAAAAACCGGCTGAGCCAAAAGCTGAAAGTGATACCGCTGTAAAAGATATTGCCATTGACTGGGATGATCTGACTGAAAGAAAACTCCGGCTCACAGTATATACTTCGCCGGCAAGCGACTGGGTTCTGTCGAAAGACGGTGAAAAGTTATTCTATCTTACGAGTTTCGATAAAGGAAATGATCTCTGGGTTACTGAGACCAGAACCAAAGAGACTAAACTGTTGTCAAAGCTTGGAGTGAAAAATTCTTCCATGGAGCTGAGCAATGACGGAAAGTTCCTGTTTCTTCTGGCTGACGGGAAAGCAATGAAAGTGGAAACGGAAAACGGCAAATCAGAGCCCTTGAAGGTCGGTGGTGAAATGGTTTTGAAAGCAGCAGATGAACGAAACTATATTTTTGATCATGCATGGCGGCAATTCAAAGAGAAATTCTATGTTGAAACACTGAATGGTGTTGACTGGGACTTCTATTATAATGAGTACAAACAATTTCTCCCATTCATTAATAATAATTATGATTTTTCCGAGATGCTGAGTGAAATGCTTGGTGAGATGAATGCATCTCACACAGGCTGCAGATTTAATTACAATATGCCGGGAGCTGATCAGACATCATATCTTGGAATGTTTTATGATTATGAACATAAGGGGAACGGGCTCAAAATTGCAGAAGTAATCAAAGGGGGACCCGCAGATAAAGCTTCATCAAAAATCAAGGCCGGCTTTTTAATTGAGAAGATAGATGGGATTCCTGTAACCGATTCACTTGATTTCTATCAGTTACTGAACCGGAAGGTTGACAAGCCTGTGTTGCTGTCAATTCTGGATCCTGCTACAAACAGCCGATGGGAAGAAACGCTGAAACCGGTTACCGGCGGCCAGGAAAATGAATTGCTTTATAAGCGATGGGTCAATAACCGCAGGGATGAGGTAACGAAACTCAGCGACGGAAAGATCGGATATATTCATGTGAGGTCAATGGATGATGCCAGCATGAGGACTGTCTTTGAAGAGGCACTTGGAAGAAATCTTGAGAAGGATGCAATTATCATTGATACCCGGTTCAACGGAGGAGGCAATATTCACGAACAGTTGTCTGATTTTTTAAGTGGTAAAAAGTATATGGATATTATTCCGCACGGTCAGTATGTCGGTTCAGAGCCATACGATAAATGGGTGAAACCTTCAATCGTGCTTATTGGAGAAAGCAACTATTCTGATGCTCATCTCTTCCCGGTAGCTTATAAGTTAAAGGCAACAGGCAGGACACTCGGAATGCCGGTGCCAGGCACAGGCACTTTTGTCTGGTGGGAAGCTCAGATCGATCCATCGCTGGTTTATGGTATTCCAATGGGTGGCTGGCGGACTCCTGATGGCAAATTCTGTGAGAATAACCAGCTTGAGCCTGATGTTAAGATCCGAAATGAACCTGATATTATTTCAACCGGCCGTGATCAGCAGATTGAGGCAGCGGTTAAGGAACTGATGAAGAAATAGCTTTATTCTGACGTATTTACACATTTTTTATGAAAGTTGCTGTTACCGGAGCCAGCGGACATATCGGAAATTGCCTTGTACGGCGAACTAAAAAAACAGGGAGCCAAAATAAAAGTGCTGGTTCACAATTTCAGAAGCTATCTGGATGAAATGGATGTTGAGCTTATCCAGGGAAATTTGCTTGAACCTGAATCGTTGACTGCACTGTGCGACGGAGTGGATGTTGTATTTCATCTTGCAGCTCAGATTGCAATTGAGAACAGGTCATCATCGCTGATTTATGAAACCAATGTTACAGGTACTAAAAACATGATTAAGGCAGCTAATTATGGCCGGGTCAAAAAATTCATTCACTTTAGCAGTATTCATGCTTTTCAGATTGGATCTCCTGATCAGATGCTGGACGAAAGCAGACCATTGGTTGAATCAAGTAAAACAATCTATGAGTTTACAAAGGCTGAAGGTGAAAGGGAAGTAATGAAAGCGGTTAAGGAAGGGCTGAATGCTGTAATATTAAATCCTACTGCGGTTATTGGTCCGTTTGATTACAGAGGCTCTCTGCTGGGTCAGGCACTTCTTAAAATTTATCAGAATAAATTGCCCTTTATGGTCTCCGGCGGATACAACTGGGTTGATGTGCGTGATGTTGTGTCAGCTTCAATACATGCAATTGAATCGGGACGTAAATGGAGAAAACTATATCCTTTCAGGGGAATTCTGCAGTCTTCAGGGAGTTATCTGCAATGATAAGTAAATTATCAGGGTGCAAAATTCCTGTTATTGTTCCTGTTTCACTGGCACGTCTGGCATGTCCGTTTTTTAAGGTTTACTCATCAATTACAAAAAAGGAGCCTTTATATACATATCAGTCTCTTAATATTCTGGTCAATTCTCCCGTCAAATATTTCAAATGCAAAAGCCAGAAAGGAATTAGGGTATGAACCCCGTCCTCTTGAACAAACACTAAGAGACACATTTGACTGGTATAAAGAGAATAATTTTATTAACTGATATGATATCGCACGAAACATTTAACATGATTTGCTGGATCTGGATCGCTGTTGCGGTTATCATATTTCCGATACTTCTAAAAGTCACCCAACCCTATGGAAGACATTCGAAAAACAACTGGGGACCAATGATTAACAACAGGTTTGGATGGTTTTTTATGGAGTTTCCTTCTTTAGCCATTTTTGGATATTTTCTGTGTTTTCAAAGCAAATTTGTTAAATGTGCTTGTTCTGGTACCTGCATTTTTATGGATGTTGCATTATATTCACCGTGTACTGATTTTTCCGCTTCAGATAAGGACAGCCAGAAAGAAAATACCGGTATTAATTGTACTTCTTGCTTTCATTTTTAATGTAATTAATGGTTTTCTGAATGGCTACTGGTTTGTGCATTTCGCAACTGATTACAGTACCAGGTGTATTAATTAATTTGCGCCTGATTGCAGGTGTAATTATATTTTTTTCAGGTTTTGCCATTAACAAATATCACGACTCAATACTGATTAAACTTCGTCCAACATCAGGCAATGGTTACAAAATTCCTTATGGCGGTCTTTTTAAATATGTTTCGTGTCCAAATTTCCTTGGTGAGATTATTTCATGGGCAGGTTTTGCTCTGGTTGCCTTTAATCTGCCTGCTCTCTCTTTCTTAATCTGGACTTTAATAAATCTTACAACAAGAGCTCTTGATCATCACAGATGGTACCTGAAAGAATTTCCTGAATACCCTAAAGAAAGGGACGCGATTTTCCCATTCGTCTATTTACCTGGTCACGACCTCAATCATAGCAACCGGAAGTCCTGCTGATTCTGCCATCACCTTTATTGAACCCGCTTTTGCAAAGGGTCTGATGATAGCCAGACATTTCCCATTAAAAGTTTTGCATTCAGGTTTACGGAAACTATGCATGTCATCTGGTGCAGCATTTCCCGATGCCAGCAGTTCACCGCCACCGGATACTGTGAATTTGACGGTTATGTCTGTATTCGGAACAAGGTTTTCATCTTTGTCCCTGACTTCAACTGAAACATAAGCAAGATCGTTACGGTCAGCTTTAATCTGGGCCCTGTCTGCCGATAATGTCAGGTGAGAAGGCTTTCCGGCTGTTTTGAACACCTTTGTGGCAACTTCTTTCCCATTTATAAGCCCTATGGCTCTTAGCTCGCCAGGTGAGTATGGTACGGTGAATTTTGCGGTAAGCCTGGTTTCGTCGGAAGTTTGTTTTTGTCCTATCACTTTCCCATTTAACTCAAGACGAACTTCCTGGCAACGTGAATAGACAGATACCTGCAATGTATTTCCTGACTCCCCGGGCCAGGTCCAGCTCTGATATTCAGCCGGCCAGCCCCACATTGAAATACCTTCCTTTTTCCCTGCCGGCAGTGGTGCATGAACTGCCATCTCAAGGCTTACTTCTGCCCCACACCACATCCCTGAAATAAGACTGAGCCTTCTTTTGTCCGGTGATATCTATATCTCCACACCAGGAATTATACCAGGGCCACGGCATGCTGAAACTGGCATTCTTTTCATAATACACATGCCCAATGCCCGATTCTCCAAGATAATCCATGCCCGTCCATACAAAATCCCCTATAACCCATGAATCTTTTTCCACCTGCTGCCAGTTTTCAAATGCTTCAATAGGAAAAGACTCGGTACCTGCCATTATCCGATCGGGGTATTTTTTATGGTCATTTTCATACTCTCTCCACTGGTAATTATATCCTCCCAGGTCAAGACTTGCAAAAGCTCTTTCTGAGGCTGACCAATCTGTACCCGGATGATCCCAAAAAAAGCAAACTGCTGCCGTAACAGGACGTGAATCATCAAGAGATTTAACTATCCTGACCAGCTGACCTGCTATACGCTGACCTGATGTGTCTGCCCGTTCGTAAATTTCATTACCTATGCTCCAGGCAATCACGCTGGGATGGTTACGGTCACGAAGGATCATCGATTGCAGATCATTTTTCCAGTTATCTTTAAAATAATTACTGTAATCCGAGGGGTTTTTTGGATGTTCCCACATGTCAAATGCTTCATCGATTACAAGCATTCCAAGCCGGTCACAGGCGTCCAAAAATTGCTTCGATGGAGGATTATGGCTGGTACGTATGGCATTATAACCATTGGCTTTCATTATTTCAATCCGTCTTTCTTCTGCCCGGTCGAAAGATGCAGAGCCAAGTAATCCGTTGTCATGATGCATGCATGCACCCTTAAGCTCAAGTGGAATATCATTGAGACAAAAACCTCTATCCGTACTGAAGCCAAGTGTTCTTACTCCAAATTGCAATGAATAACTGTCAATTATCTTCCCTTTCACAACAATCTGGGATGTGGCCCGATACAGGTGGGGATTGTCAACCGACCATAGAGACGGGTGTGCTATCCTAAGTGACTGTTCAACTGATAGTGTTCCGTCAGGCTCAATCCCTAAAGATTTTTCCGTATTATTAATAACCCGGTCATCAGTATCACTGATAAAAGTCACAAGCTTTCCTTCAGAGTTTTCATGACCGCTACTTTTAAGCTTAACTGACAGCCGAATCTGAGCAGTATCTTTTGAAAGTAAATTTGTTTGTACATACATGCCGTTTTCATCTATTCTGAGCGGATTGGTTATTGTTAGCCATACATGACGGTATATCCCGGATCCACTGTACCATCGGCTGTTCTTTCCAGGATTCTTTACCTCAACAGCAATCACGTTATCGGATCCCGGGATCAGAAGCCCTGAAATGTCGAACGAAAAGGGGGTATATCCATAGAAATGATCCCCTGCCTTTTTCCCGTTCACCCAGACAGTGGTTATCATGTATACACCATCGAAGCAGACAGATACATTTTTCATCCTGTATGAATCATCTGACATGAAATGTTTTCTGTACCAACCGATGCCGCCTTTTACGTGACCTGTGGAAACACCTCCTTCACTCGTTTTAGTAAAGGGACCAATATGATCCTCATTATCGCTACCGTCAAAATTCTCAATACTCCAGTCATGCGGCAGATCCAGCGTACGCCATCCGGAATCATCAAACGAGGGATTTTCAGCTCCGGGCATACTGTCTCGCAGGAATTTCCACCCTGTGTCAAAGGGAAGATTGCGATTATTGATTGTTTGGTTTTTAATATTATCCGTGGAACAGGACAATAACATTAAACTTAAAGAGAGGAACAAGGGAAATATCAGTTTTTTCATAGCAGAAAGTCTTTACAACTACAGTAAAAATAGAAGAAATTTATTACAATACTATGCAACTTGAGGAGCTTAGCATAATAGAAGGCTTAAATAGAAAAAATCAGATCAATTATGTCTTTATTAAACAGGCATGGGTGTTTATTTGTTATACACATATACGCATAATTCAAAAAGGAATATATTTTATAAATAAATTATAATATTTGTGAGGTTCATTTAACTAAAAACACGTAAAGATGAAGAGAATGTTTCTTTTAACGATGTTACTTTTAACTGGAATGTTGATATTTTCCCAGCCGGCAAAAGATAAATATATGCCAGTTACCACAAATTCCAAATCAGCATTGTCGTTTTACAACCAGGCCATGAAGTACTTTGATGATGTTAACCTGAATAAAGCAATTGAGACCTGTAAAAAAGCTCTTGATCAGGATCCGGATTTTTTCATGGCTAATTACCAGCTGGCATCTTTTTACCTTCTGAATCGATCAGCTGATAATTTTGACAAGTATGCTGATGCTGCAATAAATTGTAAAGCTAAACTCAGTGACGCTGAGGGACTTCTGAAAGATGCACTGGTCAGCTTGAAACAGGGTCATATCAATGTTACAGACCTGGGGAAAAAGCTTGTGGAAATGTATCCAAATGATCCAAATTCATATAATAATCTGGTTTCATTTCAATCTCTTGCAGGCGATTCTACCGGCATTGTTGTAACTTTAAACAAGGCAATTAAAATCGCTCCGGATTTTGCATCCTTTTACAACCAGCTTGGATATGCATATCTGACGCTAAAGCAGATCCGATAAAGCGGAAGAGGCTTTCGACAAATATATTGAGCTTGAACCGAAGAATCCGAACGTATACGACTCAAAAGGGGATTACTACATGTATATTAAAAAATATGATAAAGCCTATGAATCATATATGACAGCTTATTCAATGGATCCTTCTTTCAGCCATGAAAAAGCTGACATAGCAAAGCAGCTTTATGAACAGACAGAAGGCAAGAAACTGGAAATAATCTCAATCTGACATTACTCCTTTTCAGGTTTTGGAATAATGAAGATAATTTCTCACAGTGTGCCTCATCCAAATATTTATGACGTCCAAAATTAAAAGTTCTATTATTAATGGTCCGGAATTATGCCTTTGGCAAGAAATTTCATCCTTATAAATCTTCCATTGGTCAAAATTGCGACTCTCTTGATATTAAAATTGCGACTTTTTTAAACTTCAGATAATTAACGCAATAGGATATAACATGAACTGAATATCCATATTTCTTCTTGATTTCTGGTAAATATAGACCTGTATTTGACGAATGACCTAAATCGTGTTGTCAGTTGTTTTTAACCATAAATGCTCTTTCTCTTTTTATTGATAAAGAGTACCCGAAGCTCTTACAAATTCCTTCTAATCACATTTTTTCTACTTGACATAATCCTTTATGTGCATTACTTTTAATATGTAAATTAAAATTTAATGAGGTCGTTAAGGATTAACAAAAAATTATAAAGTAGCTATTATTAAAAACTGAAGAAAATGAAAACACTACTACAAAACAAAGTTAAATTTTTAATATTGATGTTTTTGGCACTATCCTTATCAGGTTATGCAGCACCTGATGTAAAGTCGAAAAGTACAACAAAAGTATATAAAAATGAATATAGAAGCCAGAAGAAAGGATGCAGCAGCTTTAAACAACAGGATTATAAGAAGTCAAATCAGCACAGGAATTTCCAGAAAAGGCTAAACCGATCGAACAGGTAAATATATAGATAAATAAATATCAGAAAAGAGGTATTCAGGAAGGGTCCTTCACACCTGATTTTCATGGTCTTTACTTAAAGCGAATTATTACTGATAAAAACCTTACAATTAATAGATAGGCTTCCGGAACTAAGCTCCGGGGGCTTTTTGCTTATGGAGTCCTAGTCTAATGAAATGCCTTGCAGCCTCCTTTATGAATATCTTTCCCCTCCCACCTGGGGGCTAATCTAGAATCGCCGCTTCTCCCTCTCTACCAACATATTAGTTTGTCATTCCGAACGAAGTGAGGAATCTCCAGCCACCTCTGCAATCTCTCTAAATGAGGTTAATTCTTTAATGTGACTAAAGATTAGACCTGGGGGAGAGGATGAAGGGGTGATTGAAATCTGGTCAAATAATCTTAACTTGTTTAAAATAGTTTAAATTTGGTTACAGGTTTTATTATCGAAACAAAAGTTTAACCATGAAAAAAAGAAACCCCTACAACTGGCTTAGATGGATAGCCCGAATCACTGGCATCCTGCTTGTAGCTTTCACGCTAATTATTGTCATTGGAGAATTTATTGAAGGTCAGCAGAGGAACCCCGGATTCGGACTGGCTTCATACACTCCCATTATATTGATTATTTTCGTAATCTGGGGCATTGCCCTTGCCGGCCTTGTTCTGGCCCTCTGGAAGGAAGGTCTTGGAGGGATCATATCTCTGATAAGCTTTATGCTGGTGTATATCCTGAATTTATTCAATAAGGAAGCATCAATGAAAGCAAATGCTATTGCAATTTTCCTTATATTCTGCATTCCTTCACTCCTATACCTGGTTTACTGGAAACTGAATAAAGACGAGTTAAGGAAGGCAGATAATTGAACGGGAAACTGATCTTAATACTAATACCCGGGGTTCTGCGTTACGAAGTTATTTGATAAATCTACCTGTTACTGGGGTATCGGAAGCAACTCCATTTTCAACATAACCTGATCGCTTGATTTTTGCAATCAAATAGATTGCTAAACAGGATAATTCCATTATGCCTGACGATTCCTGGGAATATGTTGTGGATATTCATTTTAATGCCATAGGAAGCAGTAGGACTCGTTATATAGTTTTTGCTACAATCAACTCCGGTCACGCCTTGCATGACCTAAAAGTGATGATTTTTCATAATCATTGGAAAAATATTGATTAATAAATAAATATTTTGAGAATATAAAATTAATGTTTTACTTTGTAATTCAAAGTACTTTTAGAATATGAAAAATGATACAAAATCCATCGAGGATATAAAGGTCATAAGAAAAATAATGGAAGAGTCTTCCAGATTTCTTTCTCTCAGCGGACTTGCCGGCTTATTTGCCGGTATAACAGCGGTAGCCGGAGCACTTGTGGCTTACTTTGTCATTCTACAAAATGGCAATATTAAATATGCGGATAATTTAATGAGCCTGTCGGAACAGAATGCAAGGGTTGTCAGATGGGAGCTTCTCGCAGACGCTCTGATAGTGCTTATCATTTCTGTGATGGTTACTCTCTATTTTTCTATAAAGAAAGCTAAGAAGGAAGGCAAAAATTTCATGACACCTATTTCCAAAAGGTTGCTTATAAACTTTCTTATACCCCTGGTGACAGGAGGAATCTTTGCTGTTGTTCTCATAACCCAGAATAATATCCAGCTCATAATTCCGTGTTTTCTCATTTTTTATGGACTCGCTCTTGTAAATGCAGGGAAATTTACCTTTGGTGAGATATTTTACCTCGGGGTTCTCGAATTGGTTATCGGTCTTGTATCAGCCTTTATTCCAGCCTGGGGCCTGATATTCTGGATATTGGGCTTTGGACTCCTGCATATAATATATGGACTGGCAATGTACGGAAAATACGAGGCATGAGAGATCTTATTTCGAATATAAACAAAGTTTTTGAAAGCAGGGTAAGGTTGGGGATCATGTCAGTCCTGATGGTAAACGAATCCTATGACTTTAACAGTCTGAAGGAGACTCTGGATGTTACTGATGGTAATCTGGCCAGCCATCTGAAAGCCCTGGAAGAAAAGGGGATGATAAAGGTTAATAAACAGTTCATCGGCCGTAAACCTAATACAAGCTATTCAGTAACCGAATCAGGAATCGCCGGATTCAGACAGCATTTAAAGGCTCTTGAAAACCTGATACGGGAGCAGTAATTTTTTTGAATTTATACTTTGTAACTCAAAGCACTTTTAACTTATTAATAATATAACTTATGAAGGAAATAATTAAAGAACACATAAATGATCCTGAAAAACTCGAGCAATTATATCGTGATGATAAAAATGCATTTGAATCAGGATTTGAAGAAGCCTATGCCGAGATTGAAAGATCTGAACTGTTGAAATTCTGGAAAATCAGACTCGATTTTGCTAAAATGCCCGAAAAGCAGAAAAAATCTAATCTGACTGATATTCTCGTATTGATCTCAGCATGTTTCATAGCCGGGTTCCTGATAAAATTACCGGATATCTTTAATTTAAAGCTGGCTGACTTTATTTTTTACGAGAAAAATGCAGGGTTAATAGTATTCTTTGGATTGACCACTTATGTTGTCTGGATTAACAGGCTATTTGAGCTCAAAAGACTGTCGCTTATCCTTTTTTCATTTCTGATTCTGACAATATATGTTAATTTTTTACCGCCGGTTGAACATAGTGCCTCGATCAATCTGGTTTATATTCATTTACCTGTATTGATGTGGTGCATCTTTGGAATGGTTTTTATTGATTTCAATTTAAATGACCAGCTCAAACGAATTGAGTTTATAAGATACAATGGGGATCTTGCAATTCTAATGGCACTGATTGTTATTGCCGGCGGTATCCTGACCGGGATCACTATTGGCTTGTTTAAGGCAATAGGCATAAACATTGAGAATTTTTATATGAAAAATGTTGTTATGGTGGGCGCTGTTTCAGTTCCGATTGTTGCTACATATATTATCAATAAATACACAGTACTGACTAATAAGATCGCCCCGATAATAGCCAACATCTTCAGTCCATTGGTCCTGCTGACAGCCATAATTTACCTGTCTGCCCTGGTAATCACCGGAAAAGACCCTTATAATGATCGTGAATTTTTGTTGATTTTCAATATTATGCTGATAGGAGTCATGGCTGTGATTGTCTTTTCGGTTTCAGAAACATCAATAACCCGGAAGCAGAAATTTAATGAATTGATTTTATTTTCCCTTTCAATAATTACAGTAGTTATTGATTTAATTGCCTTGTCTGCAATTTTTTACCGGCTGGGAACATTTGGGATTACACCAAACAGGCTGGCTGTCCTTGGTTCAAATATTTTGATTTTAGTAAACCTGGTATTGTTAATAATTGATCTGTATAAAGTAAATTTCAAAAAAGCTATGATCAGGGAAGTTGAATTAACGATAGCTAAATACTTGCCTCTTTACCTGATCTGGATAATTTTTGTAATAATTGGATTCCCTTTGATTTTTGGTTTGAAATAGAATGCGGCGCCAAGGATTGCCGTTAGGGTCACGCTATGGCGTGACCTCTGAAGATTTCTTGAATAGGAATGTCTTTCCCCTCCCACCTGGGGGAGGGGATGAAGGGGAGAGGTAAAATCAGATGTTTGAAATATCCAATCTCGATCTGTTAAAAGATATTGTTGGTATTTTGTAGGTAAATTAAAATGTAAAAGTAAACTTTTGATATTGAAAAGCCCCCGGAATCAGCTCCGGGGGCTTTTTTAGTGAATTTCATGTTAAAATAGTGTAATGACTGGGTAATTTACTCTTTAAATAACAATCAACTATTTACTTATTTTGGATTTTAGTATCTGCAGATTTCTTGTTATCAGAATTTATTTCACATTATGCCAGATCAGAATATTGAATCATTTGGTTTTTAAAAATTAATCAGGGATGCTGTATAGATTTTTTATAATTCTGCTTTTTTTTCTATTCAGCAATATGTCTTATTGTCAACAAAGTCAGGGCAGCAATAAATACGAGACGAAGCCAGCCATTGGAATAATAGGGAACAGCACCATTGCCGCATATGCCGGAGGAGAGTCAATAGCTGCACTCATGAATATTACATCAGCTTACTCTATTACTGACATTTCTGTTCCGGGATATACAATACACCAGGAAGATTCCCTGTGGAGAGCAATACCAACAGGAGTTAAACAGATGTTGAATTATGTTTTTATTGAAATTGGATTGAATGATCTGGAACCTGAAGAACCTGCGCAAGAAGCACTTTTAAGGTATCAATCATTAATTAATTTGGTCAGGAGCGAAACAAATAGTTCGTGCCGGATCATTACAAGCACATTGACACCTTGTAAGCAACGACTAATATATCTGTATGGTATTGAAGATGGATTAATTGCTTACAGAAAATGGCTCGAAATGAATGCAGCAATGGTTGGAACAGGGCCTGACAAGATTATTAATTTTGATTCATACTGCAGCTCTCATACGAAGGCATTAAGCGACAGCCTGGGAAATTTAGATAGTTCCTATGATACCGGAGATGGGATACACGAAACAACAAGGGCCCGCCAAATAATAGCAGATGAATGGGTGGCAGCAATTAAAACTGATCAAACTAAAGTCTCAGATTTAAATCTTCTCAGGGTTCCGATCTGGAAGTTCTGGTCATTCAAAGTATAATGCTGATTCAGCCCGTCGCTGCTTTGCGATTATTTGGAGATATTTAACCAGTACTGGGATGATTAAATTTATTTAACAGGTTAATTTGCATATATTGAGTATTTATTGAATTTGTACTTATATTTTACTTATAATACACTAAAAAGGAGGTTATTATGCCAGGTCCGGGAGCTTATTGGTTTGGGAAAGAAGAAATGGAAGCAGTTGTTGAAGTTATGAAAAGCGGATATCTGTTTCGTTACGGAAGCGAAAGCAATCCGGACTTTCTTCATAAAGTATCAACACTCGAAAAAGAGTTTGCCAGATATTGTGGTGCCAAATATGCACTGGCAACATCATCAGGAACTTCTTCATTGGTTTCTTCAGCATTAGCCCTCGGTCTTAAACCGGGTGACGAGATAATAGTACCTGCTTATACATTTGTAGCAAGTTATTCTTCAATAATATTTGCCGGAATAGTTCCTGTGCTGGCAGAGATAGACGAAAGCCTTACACTTGATCCGGATGATATTGAACATAGGATCACATCCCGTACAAAAGCTATTATGCCTGTGCATATGTTGGGCAACCCTTGTGATATGGACCGGATTATGGCGATAGCAAGAAAACATAATTTACTTGTCCTTGAGGATTCCTGCCAGGCTGCTGGTGCTTCATACAAAGGGAAGAAAGTTGGTACTATCGGTGATATTGGCGCATTCTCCCTGAACATTTTTAAAACCATAAACAGCGGAGACGGAGGACTGATTGTCACAAATGATAAGTTGCTTTATGAAACTGCTTTTGGCATACATGACCAGGGACACAAACCTATGCGTTTCGGTGTCGAAGTAGGTACAAGAAATGTAATCGGGTTAAATTTCAGGATGAATGAACTAACGGCAGCTGTAGGACTTGCGCAGTTAAAAAAGATCGATCTGATAGTAGATACACTTCAACAAAAAAGGAACAAATTTAAGAGTTTACTCTCTGACCCAAAAGGTTTTAAATTCAGAACACTCAATGACCCTGACGGCGATTGTGCCACAATATGCACAGTTATATTTGATTCCAAAAGTCAGGCTGCAAAAGTTTCCAAAGCACTTGGATCAAAAACTGTGGATCAGAGCGGGTGGCATGTTTATGCTAATATGGAGCATATTCTGAATCATCTTAAAATTGTAGGTCAGCCACACACAAAAGGATCATATCCAAAGACAGATGATATTCTTAGTCGTGCAATGAACATCAGTATTGGTGTTGTAGATGGAGGCCTGGGAGCAGGATGGGGCATAAATATCAACTCAACCGATATGGAAATTGCAGCCGCTGTCAAAGACTTTACTCTTGCCTGTAAATAATTGTTACCAGCTAGGGATTATTCAAATTTTGTCCTCCGGGCCTGATTGAAAAGACAGCATCAAATGTCAAAAAACAATGAATGTAATTGAGAACCTGGCTATTGACCCGACTTTTAAAAAGTATAATAGTATAACTATTTCAAAAAAATAGAAAATGAAAGCAAGAATAGATTTTAAATTATGCCGGTTTATCGGGCATATTTTAATAGTCAGTATACTTATAGTTAATGTCCAGTGTAAGAGTATTAAAGGTCCTGACATTACTGTATATTCCTCATCACGGGATGGCGACAGATTAACAAAGCGAGCCGGTATGCCGTTTTCTCCGGATCGGGAGTCTTCACTTCCAACAATTAAAATAGATGAAGGAACTTCTTTTCAAAAGATTGACGGTTTTGGTGCCACTTTCAATGAAGCAGGTATGATAAGCCTTAACTCTCTCAGTGAAAAAGCCCAGGATAGCGTTTTAAGAATGCTGTTCGATCCCTCTTCCGGGGCAGGTTATACGTTGATGAAGTCTCCTATCAGCGCATGTGATTTCGCCTCCGCCGGTCCCTGGTATACTTACGACGATACTCCCGGTGATACATCCCTGGGACATTTTACCATCGAAAGGGATTTAGGACCTAATGGTCTGATTACCTTTATTAAAAAGGCATCAAAATTTGGCAGGTTTGAAATAGAATCTCCAATGGATTTTGCACCTGACTGGATGTATTATAACGTGCAAAAAGGAGAAAAGACTATAAAACCAGAATATTATAGTTCGCTGGCTAAATATTATTCCAGATACATAAAAGCTTATGCCGATAACGGCGTTACAATCAAATACCTTAATCTGTTTAACGAAACCGGTGATTCAGGTTACTCTCATGTTTCCTACAAGACCATGGGAATGATGATAAAAAAATATGTAGTACCGCAGCTAAAGGCAGATGGGCTACCCACTAAAATACAACTGGGTGAATCTACTGATCGCCCTCAGGCACTCCGTTTATTCCCGGAAGCACTTGATGATCCTGACGTCAGAAAGTACATTAGTTCTCTAACTGTTCATGGCTATGATTGGGATAAATTTTACATTCTTACACAATTACATATGAAATATCCGGATTTACCGATCTGGATGACGGAAGTCTGCTATGTCAGCAAAACCCTTTTTCCTCCTGGCGGTCCGAAAAAATCTCCTGTTTTCGAGTTTTCTGATGGAGAATTCTGGGGAAACATGATAATCAATGATATTAAAAACTGGGTTTCGGGTTGGATTTACTGGAACATGATTCTCGATCAGAACGGAGGTCCATGGTTAATCTCTCCGGTTCATGGTGATCCTGATCCAAACCAGCAACATCCTGTGGTCATTATAGATAGAAATACCAAAGAAGTTACATATACAGGTTTATACTATTATCTGGCTCACTTCAGTAAATTTGTCAAAGCCGGAGCTTATCGTATAAATTGTACAGGAGGTTCTGAACAGTTAAATTTTGTCGGCTTCAGGAATACTGATGAGAGTATTGTGCTCAATATAATTAATAATGGAGATGACACTGACTGCAAAGTACTGTGGATGAATAAAATGGTTATTGAAAAGCTTAAAGCTCATTCAATAACGACGATAAAGTGGAGTAACCCCCCCACAATCAAAAACAGTTAAAATAATATGAAAATAATATGAGATCATATGAGGGAAAATTAATTGTCATATTGACAATAGTTTTAAGTTTTACATTCAGAGTTTCCAGTGCTCAGTATTCCCCGACCCAAAAAAGTCTGGAAAAATCTGATTTTCAATGGCCTGAAGGGAAAAAGATGGGGTTAAGCCTCTCTTTTGATGACGCCCGGATAACCCAGGTCGAAAATGGAATTCCATTATTTGATAAATATGGCATTAAGGTTACTTTTTATGTATCACCCGACGATATGCTTAAGAAAAAGGAGGAGTGGAAGAAAGCTGCAATGAACGGGCATGATATTGGTAATCATTCTGTTGTTCATCCCTGTTCAGGTAACTTCAAATGGACAAGACCATATTCTCTCGAAGATTACACTCTTGCTACTATGTATTCTGACCTGGATTCTGCAAACAAAATCATAAAAGATGCGGTGGGAGTTGCTCCGGTCTCATTTGGATATCCTTGCGGGCAGAAATTTGTTGGCCGGGGAACAATGGTCAAAAGTTATGTGCCTTTAATTTCTGCGATGTTTGAAACCGGTCGGGGTTGGCGGGATGAAGGACCCAACGACCCTGCTTTTTGTGATATGGCACAACTCACCGGAATGGAACTTGATGGGAAAGCCTTCGATGAAATTAAAAAATTAATTGACGATGCAAAAAGTACCGGACAATGGTTGATTCTTGCAGGTCATGAGATTAACGTAGGGGGTAGCGCAACATCGCGCCTCTCTACAATAGAAGCTATATGTAAGTATGCCTCAGATCCGTCTAACGGTATATGGATAGATGATGTTCATAACATTGCTTCTTATATTAACAAGAAAAGAGGTGAAACTAAATCTGATGAGTTACCGGCATATCAAAATCCCATCTATTCAATCGATAAAAGGGTTGAAGATCTGCTTTCACGGATGACACTTGAAGAGAAGCTGGGGCAACTGAATATGCCCTGGCCTGGTTTGATGGCGCAAACCATCCCCGGTCAGATTGACACATGCAGGAAATTTGCAGAAGGTAAGTTAGTAAATAACATCGGTCCATCTGGGGGATTTTGGGCTACATCGACTATGTTCAAAGAAGGCCCGGGACCTCAGTCTGAATTCCTTAATGAGCTTCAGAAGATTGCATTGCAGAAAACCCGTCTGAAAATCCCTCTTCTTTTTTTTGAGGAGGGTACACATGGCATGTTGGCTCCAAGGGCCACTGTGTTTCCTGAAGGCCTTGCGATAGGAAGCACCTGGAATACAAACCTCGTTAGTAAGATTTACGGGGTTGCCGCCAGAGAGGCGAGAGCGAGAGGTGTCCATTTTTTAGGGACATTAGTAGTGGAACCTAACAGAGATCCCAGACTGGGAAGAAATGAAGAAGGATATAGTGAAGATCCATATTTGTGTTCCCGGATCGTGGAATCTATTGTAAAAGGTATGCAGGGTGAGGATATTTCTGAAAAAGATAAAGCAATATCCCTATTATGTCATTTCCCGGGACAAAGTCAGCCTGTAAGCGGGCTTGAAAGAGGAGCTATGGAGATTTCCGAAAGAACATTGAGAGAAGTATTCCTTCCCCCCTGGATTGCAGGGATAAAAAAAGCCGGTGCGTTGGGTGTAATGGCCACATATCCTGCCATTGACGGTCTCCCAGCCCACGCATCAGAGAAATTGCTTACAAAAATTCTTCGTGAAGAACTTGGATTTAATGGGTTGGTAATGTGTGAAGGTGACGGAATTAATATTCTGGTGTATGAGAAGATTGTTTCGACAATGAAGGAGGCAGGAGAACTGTGTCTTAAAGCAGGAGTGGATGTAAGTATTTGGTACGAAGACGGATATCTGAATGCTATGAGGGAAAATGTAAATGAAGGAAAGGTATCAATGGAGACCATTGACAGATCTGTCAGACGCATATTAAAAATCAAATATCTTTTAGGTTTGTTTGATAACCCATACATTGATACTGACAGGGCCGTAAGAGAATCTGATACGAAAGAAAGCCGGGAATTGGCACTTCAGACTGCCCGGGAGGGAATTGTTTTATTAAAAAATGAAAAAAATCTTCTCCCTCTAAGTAAAAACATTAAATCAATAGCCGTCATAGGTCCGAATGCCGATGATGAGAGAAGCCAGCTTGGTGATTATGTTAATCATCCTGTCACCCAGCAAGTAATTACCGTATTGCAGGGTATCAGGAATAAAGTCTCTCCGCAGACAAAAATCAGTTATGTTAAAGGTTGCGAAATAATTGGAGATGCTCGTGACATTTCTAAAAAAACCCTTGAGGAACTAAATGAATCAATTAACCTGGAGTCTGCCCGTCACAATTATGTGAGGCCGGGTAGCGAGCTTAATGAAATAAAGAAAGCCAGAGAAGCTGCTAAAAATGCAGATATTGCTATAGTTGTCGTTGGCGAAAATGGTGAAATTACAAATGGAGAAGGACATGATATTGTGAGTCTGGACTTGACTGGCTATCAGGAAGATCTTATAAAAGCCGTTTATGCTACAGGTACACCGACAATTGTGGTACTAATTAATGGCAGACCATTATCAATACGCTGGACAGCGGAAAATGCTCCGGCAATCGTTGAGGCGTGGATGTGCGGTGAGGAAGGAGGAAATGCCATAGCTGACGTATTATTCGGTGACTATAATCCGGGAGGACATTTGCCGATTACTTTCCCGCGTCACTCCGGACAACTACCGGTATACTATAATTATATGCCCTCAAAAGAATATTGGGTGAACGGGTATCATAAGCCTTATGTGGATATGAGTGCTTTACCACTTTTTGATTTCGGGTTTGGATTAAGTTATACATCTTTTGAATACAGTAACCTGAAAATAACACCTGAAATAATTGGTCCTTCCGGAGAGGTTAACGTAAGTGTCGAAGTGAAAAATTCGGGTAAAAGGGATGGCAGTGAGGTCGTCCAGTTATATATTGATGATCTGATAAGTTCCATGTCAAGACCTGTCATAGAACTAAAGGGATTTGAAAAAATAAACCTTGCTGCAGGTGAGAAAAAAACAGTCAGATTTAAACTTACATCTGAGGACTTGTCTTTTCTTGGCAAGTATCTTGAACCTGTTGTTGAGCCCGGAATGTTTAAAGTGATGGTCGGCAGTTCATCAAAGGACATCAGGGTACAAGGTGAATTTGAAGTGAAGAGGTAATAGCATTTATTTTTTAATAATCTAATAATATTAAGGTCATGGCAGGAAAATTTAAATTTACGTTTGGTCCCTGGAATATTCATGAAGGCGGCGATCCTTTTGGTCCTTCAGTACGCAAATCAGTCAAATTCAGCGACAAACTGACTTTGTATAAAAAACTGGGATTTGATGGTGTCCAGTTTCATGATGATGATGCTGTACCCGATATGAATAATCTTACACCTCAGCAGATCATTAATAAAACAAAAGATCTTAAGAAATTACTTGACGACCATGGGTTGACTGCAGAATTTGTGGCTCCAAGGTTGTGGGAAGATGAAAGGACCATTGACGGTGGCTATACCTCTAATAACAAGCAGTTCAGACAGTATGCAATCGATCGCAGCATGCGTGCGATAGATATAGCAACTTGTCTGGAAACCGATCTGCTGGTCTTATGGCTGGCTCGGGAAGGAACATATATACGTGAGGCAAAAGACAGTAAGATAGCCACAGGAAGAATCTTAGATGCCATTAACCATATGCTTGAATATAATTCTAAAATAAGAGTATGCATTGAACCAAAACCAAACGAGCCAATGGATCATGCATATATTCCGACCACAGGGCATGCGATCGCATTATCCCTGTTGTGTACCGATCCAAAACGTGTAGGTGTTAACATTGAAAGCGCTCATGCGATCCTCGCAGGTCTCGATCCTTCAGATGAAATGGGATTTGCGTTATCATTTAATAAATTGTGGACTGTTCATCTTAATGATCAGAACGGTTTGAAATTCGACCAGGACAAGTCATTCGGATCTGTAGATATACGCAGAGCCTTTAATCAGGTTCGCATTCTGGATAAGCACAACTATGGCACCAATGGTGAATTTGTTGGTTTGGATGTAAAGGCGATGAGAACACAAAAAGACGATGTTGCTACAAAACATCTGACAAATAGTAAAGAGATATTCCTGAGACTTCTTGAAATATCCAGAAGCCTGAATGATGACTTTATTGCAAAGTGTACAAATGAGCGGGATTATGAGGAATTAGACCTTTATATTTTAAAATCATTAATTCATTAAAATACATAGTCGATAAATCACTCCATTTTTAACAATAATCTTTTCCTTTTCGGTATTCCAACACCACGAATTAAACATCATTCCGCTCCGGGATAGCCTGGCATGCAGTTTATTATCCAGGAATCAATCTGCAATTATTGCGGGTTTCGGCTGCTGCATCTTATTTGGTCGTAAATCAGTATAAAGTGCACTGAAGAACGGATTTCTGATGACATAGCTTCATAGTCCCTGATCCATAATGTATTAATATACAATATTAACCTTTTCCAAAAAGGTATTCAAAGTAGCCTATTCAATATCCGGATATAGGTTAAAATAGTGTAATGACTGGGTAAATTTAGCTTAATGTATTAAATATTAATGAATTATTTTTACTTTTTTATGCAGTTAAAGCATTGAAATACAATATTGTAATAAAACATATATGAATATTTTCAATTTGAGTATGTGCAGAGTTTATTGATCCTTAATAACATATGTTCTTTGAATTTGAAATATTTAAGCAGATTTTGACATTATTGGTAAAATGACGACCCCCCTTAAAATTAGACAACAAAGATAAAAGTAGTAATTCTTCGCAGGTTGTATCAGATCTTTCTTTTGATCAGGAGATGTATCCAATAAAAGTCTACTTGCTAGACAGTCGATTTGTTATATCTAACATATTAAAATACACATAGTTATAAAATGTATTTATTCCAAATAGTGCTTTAACTAACATTAAAAGTTGAATTAGTATGAAAAAGAGAAACCGATTTTTGATTTACCCATTAATAATAATGGGATTAGTATTAATGTTTACATCCGGTTGTAAGAAGAAAAAGGAGGAGGCACCTTCATTGTCAACAACTCCTGTTACTGAGATTACAATTACTACCGCAACCAGTGGAGGGCTGATTATATCCGAAGGTAGTTCTGCAATATCAGACAGAGGAGTATGCTGGAGCACAACCGCAAGTCCTACAACAAGTGATAGTAAAGTTTCCGGTACAAGTGCTGTCAATTTTACCGCTGCGATTACAGGTTTGACAGGGGGGACTTTATATCACGTACGTGCTTATGCCACCAACAGTGTCGGGACGGGATATGGTGATGATCTGACTTTTACCACGCTGCCACTGGAAGTTCCTGTAGTAACTACAACAGCTATTTCCGCACTTGCAGATATCACAGCAACTTCTGGAGGAAACATTACGTCTGATGGGGGATCGGCAGTAACTGCAAGAGGAGTATGCTGGAGCACAGGGTTAACTCCTACCACAGCCGACAGTAAAACTTCTGATGGTACAGGCACCGGAACTTTCACAAGCAGTATTACCGGTTTAACACCAGAGACTACTTATAATGTACGTGCTTATGCTACTAATGCTGCAGGTACAGGATATGGTGCAGCCGTATCGTTTACAACAACACAGCTGGTAACTGTTGGAGCTCCTTCACTGACAACTGCGGCTATAACCGTATTTACAGAAACAACCGCAACAGGTGGAGGTAACATAACTTCACAGGGTTCCTCAGCAGTAACAGTAAAAGGTGTATGCTGGAGCACAGGTACTACCCCTACCATAGCCGACAGTAAAACTGACGATGGCTCAGGTAATGGCGCCTTTACAAGTGCAATTACAGGTTTGTTAGCCGGAACCACTTATTATGTTCGTGCTTATGCCACCAATGGTTCAGGTACCGGATATGGTACTGCGGTATCATTTACTACTGTTGAAGGACCAATTACCGATTTTGATGGAAATGTTTATCATAAGGTAACAATTGGCACACAGGTATGGCTCGTTGAGAGTTTACAATCACTTCACTATCAAAATGGAGACGAAGTAACCAATATTACTGATGGTAATACCTGGGGAGCTCAGGAAACCGGAGCATGGTGTTATTACAATAACGATCAGGCTACTTCCGCAGTCCGTGGCATATTGTATAACTATTTCGCAGCAACAGACACAAGACATTTAGGTCCTGACGGATATAGGTTACCAACAAATGCTGAAGTAGATACATTGATATCATTTCTGGGTGGAATCACAGTTGCTGGCGGGCCTCTTAAACAAACAGGTACTACCTATTGGACTGCGCCTAATGAAGGAGCTACAAATTCAACCGGCTTTACTGCTATTCCGAGCGGTTTCCGCGACGCCTATGCAGGAGGGACATTCAACGCTTTAGGGGAAAAAGCCTATTTCTGGACATCCACAATATCTGATGTAGATGGCTATCCGCTTTACTTTGATGTATTCAATACCGATGCTACCATAAACAAGGAAACAGGTACTCCCAGATATGGATTCCTGGTTCGTCTGATAAAGGGTACGAAATAAACATGCGTGGGTTAATTTGAATATTGATTAATTGAAGAAACCTTCCAGTCTGTAATTCCATGACTGGCAGGTTTCTTTTTATTAAATTTATTTATTCCGTGAAGTCACTTACTATTCAATTCACAGGATAAACATTCTTTTCCTCTTTTATGCTGTATACATTAGATCAAAGTTAAGTGTCAGTAATTTTTTAAAACCTAAGATTGTGAAAAAAATAATTTTAACCCTGGCAATAATTAGTCTCATTTGCGGGCAGTTGTTAGCACAAAAACATATTGCTTTCCTGCAAAAATCCGGTGTTGCAAAACCGCAGGTAGGATTGATACAGGCGTTGAAAGCCGGAGGATACATAGTTGATACCCTCGACACGCCCTTTAATTTTGAAACTCTTTCAGGGTATAACCTGGTAATTATCGGCAGAAGTGTAAGCAGTGCTGATTTTACAGTTTTTTCATCATGGAACTCCCTGAATGTACCGGTTCTCGTTCTCAGTTCATTTTGTGTACGGGATTCACGGATGAAGCTTATTAACGGACAAGTTGTTTCAAATGCGGATGGGTCACTTATAGATAGCAATCTTGTAACCAATGCTCTGCCGATAGCAAATACAGATGGAACTTATGATGCCGTATTTAACGGGGTGACAACAGGTGCTGCTTTTCCATACGTTAAGTGGTTCTATGATTATCTCGAATACCTTCCTTCAGGTTTTGGAACCGGACTAAACACAGGTAAACCACTTGTTGTTCTGGCCAATGATGCCATAGCAGGCGCAGGCAGAGTTCTTATGGCACGATGGGAGCCTGGAGCTGAGGCATACCCGGGTGCAGGTATCCACGTCAATTACAGGTCCTATATGAATATCGGTGCCGATGATAATTTGGGAACACACTTCAATATAGATAGTTATACGGATGCTTCACTTAAATTGTTCCTTAATGAAGTATCTTTCTTAATTAGTATTAACACGGCAATTACAGCCCAGCCACAAAGCATAACACGAAAAGTCGGCACATCAGCAACATTTAGTGTTACGGCAACCGGAACGAACCTCACATATCAATGGAAAAAAGATGGAACAGATATCTCAGGTGCAACAACATCCAGTTATACAATTAATAGTGTGGCAACTGGAGATGCAGGAAATTATTCTGTGGTAGTAACTGGTGACCATGGTTCACCCGTGTCAAGTAACAGCGCTAAGCTGGCCTTACCCGGTCATATTGCCTTTATACAAAAAACCGGAGTTGCCAAACCCCAGGTGGGATTAATAAATACCTTAAAAGGTGAGGGATACTCTGTCGATACTCTCTACACACCTTTTAATTTTACAACACTGGCAGGCTATGATCTGGTAATAGTAGGCAGGAGCATCAGCAGTAGTGATTTTACTGACTTTACTTCATGGAACTCCCTCGATGTGCCTGTTCTGGTGCTCAGTTCATTTTGCGTAAGAGATTCACGGATGAAGCTTATAAATGGACAGGTTATCTCAACTGCCGACGGTTCTCTGGTAGATAGCAGTCTGGTTACAAACGCTCTTCCCCTGGCTGATTCAGATGGAACTTTTGATCAGGTATTTAATGGGGTAACAACAGCTGGTGCTGCTTTTCCATATTTTAAATGGTTCTATGATTATCTGGATTATCTTCCATCGGGTTTTGGACAAGGTCAAAACACAGGCAAGCCACTTGTTGCACTGGCAGGAGATGCTTCAGTTGGCGCCGGAAGAGTGCTTATGTCACGATGGGAACCAGGAGCTGAGGCTTATTCGGGTGCTGGTATGCATGTTAATTACAGATCATATTTGAATATAGGTGCTGACGATGGGTTGGGAACCCATCTGAATATGGATAATTACACAGATGCTTCGCTTAAATTATTTCTGAATGAAGTAGCTTTCTTAAATAGTGTTATAATTAACACTGCTATTGTGGTTCAACCGCAGAGTTTTAAACAGGATCCCGGAACATCAGTTACATTTAGTGTTACTGCTATCGGAACGAACCTTACCTACCAGTGGAAAAAAGATGGTGCAGATCTCTCTGGTGCTACATCATCAAGTTATACAATAAACAGCATAACAGCTGGAGATGCAGGTAATTATACTGTGGTTGTAAGTGGTGCAAATGGTTCTCCTGTAACCAGTAATGCGGCAAATCTGTCGATGACAGCAGTCATAACTGAATTTTATGTTGCTACAGATGGAAATGACAGTAATCCCGGTACAATAGATCAACCATTTGCGACATGGCAGAAAGGATTTGATGCCTTAGCTGCCGGACAGACTCTGTACATTAGGGGTGGTACCTATTATCCTGCGGCAACAACATCACATTCCATGTATTGCGGGGTAGTTGCTGACCAGAAATCAGGTACTGCCGAGAGCAAATATAATGTGCTTGCATATCCGGGTGAAACACCGGTTTTAGATTGCCGGAATATAACCGGGACTAGTTACGAACGAATAGGTATACTTATATATCATTCTGATTATTGGAACCTGAAGGGTCTGGAAATAACAAGATGTGATCAGCTTTCAACCGGTAACCGGTACGGAGGACAAGGATTACTAATTTATGGAGGAAACAACAATACAATCGAAAATTGTGTGGCACATCATAATGGTGGTCCGGGTATGGGTTCCAGGGGAGATGTAAATGAAACACATTTCATAAATTGTGATTCTTATTCAAACTGGGATGAATTCTCTGATCTTCCCGGTGATAATGCGGACGGATATGATATTGGATTTTCGACTAACAATTCTATAATCAGAATGACAGGATGCAGGGCCTGGGATAATGGAGATGATGGTTTCGATATGTACCAGTATCCGGGATATAGCGGGATATATTATTTAACAAATTGTTGGGCTTGGCATCAGGGTTACTGGCCCGACGGTGTGACAGGAGGAGGCAATGGTTGTGGATTCAAATATGGTGATGACCCCCAGACATACGACGGTGTTACCCGGCGATTTACGTATAACTGTGTAGCATTTAACAATAGAACGAGAGGCTTTTCACAGGAGCTTGCAGATGTAAGAAAAGAGTTCTACAACTGTATTTCTTATCATAATAAACAAAGGGGATGGTCATTTTATGGACTTGATATACCGGATATACTTCATAACAATGTAGCTTTCGGAGATGGTGTTGATCAGCTTGGCACTCTCCGGATATCCGATCACAACAGCTGGGATGGAGGAATAACTGTTTCTGAAGCTGATTTTGTAAGTGTAGATGGAACACAATTAGCCGGTCCAAGACAATCAGATGGCAGCTTGCCGGAAATAACCTTTCTTCATCTTGCAGCAGGATCGGATTTAATAGATGCAGGGATTGATATTGGGTTACCCTTTACTGGATTAGCTCCCGATTTAGGTGCATTTGAATTTACAGGCATAAATAATCATCCGCCTGTAATCAATGATCAGAGTTTTGAGATCGATAAAAAGAGTCCGGCTGGAACTGTAGTAGGAACCATTGTGGCTTCAGATCCGGATGCCGGACAGACACTTAACTTCTCAATCGTGTCGGGAAATACTGGTGACGCTTTCGCAATTGATTCCATAACCGGTGTTCTTACTGTTGCAAAAGATTCTGCTCTCAAGGCTGATTTTGCACTGGTTGTAAAAGTGCAGGACGATGGCCCAGGAAATCTGAGCAGCCAGGCAACCATTACAATTAATGTCAAAACCGTGGGAATTGAACCAATCGGATCCAATTCAAAAATCAAAGTTTATCCTAATCCGGTATCAGATGAATTGACTATTGAACTGGAAGGTAATGTTAACAAACTTGATTTCGAGATTCTGAATTCAACAGGCGTTGTAGTTTTCAAAGGGAACTTGTCAGAGAGGATAGTCATACCAACAACAAACCTATCTCCTGGTATATACTTTATAAAACTCCGGAATGGTAAAACATTTGAATTTAAGAAAATTGTAAAGTCATAACCTGACAATGAACATAGAGTAACTACATGCTTTAATGGCTGGCATATTCGCAAATCGTGAATATGACTAGTGAATTCGGTAATTATAAAAAATATTTAAATGAAAAAAATATTAATAATATTTTTCTTTACGATAAGTTCATCCCTGTATGCTCAAACAGTACTTACAGTAACCGGACAGAGTTTTTCTTATTCCGATGTAGCTGGTTTAGGGTACGACGTTCCCAGAAGTACCCCAACGACATTTACATTCAGTAATAATAGTGTAACAGATTCTGATCCTAGCGGACATATGTTATCTGCCGGAGATGAACGCTCTTCTGGCCTTAACAACCACCTTGAGGGAGAAGTTATTACAGGTAATAAATTCACCTATACCGGACCCAATCAGGCACAATATATATTACACGGCATATTTACAGGGCATAACATAAATGTATCGGTGATGTATAATTACTGTTTGGATGTACCGATGGCAATTGTCCGGAAGTCAACTGTTCCTATGACGAACACATCGGGTGGGGTAGCCTATAATATAATAAATGACCCATATGCTGTGGGAGTTGCTGTAAAGGGTATAAATGGAGTCAATATCTACAACAATACAATATATAGCACACAACCAATGTATTCCGGGGAGACGGTTCCGGGAACATGGAGGGGCCTAATTGATGTTTATACCAATACTGACGTGAGTCCAAATGTGCCGGCAACCGGTACAAAAATAAAAAATAACATCTTTTATACTACAAATCAGATCTACAACATTTATATATATGATGCCGCCTGTTTGGATGGATTTGAAAGTGATTACAATGTTTTCTATTGTGAAAGCGGAACCCCGATATTTAATTATCTGGGCACAGTAAAAACATTTGCACAATGGCAGGCCCTGGGGTTTGATACACATTCAGTAGTAGTTAACCCAAATTTTAAGGATTTTACTGATTTTGTTCCATCTGGACGTCTGGATTACGGAACTGACTTAGGTTCTGCATGGCAGACAGGACTTTCTGTAAATGCTGTATGGGGAACAACAAATCCGGAACCGACAAATCAAAACGGTACGTGGCAAGTTGGTGCACGTGTGTATGCTCTTATTGAACAAGGAGTTTACTACGTATCAACTACAGGGAGTGACAGCAATCCCGGAACAAAAGATCTGCCATTTGCAACCTGGCAAAAAGGATTTGATACTTTATCTGCCGGACAGACTCTGTACATAAGGGGTGGTACTTATTACCCTACGGCCACAATATCCAACAATATGTATTGCGGTGTAGCTGTCGAAGGAAAACTTGGTACTGCCGGGAACAGATATAATGTGCTTGCATATCCTGGTGAAACACCGGTTTTAGATGGCCGGAATTTAACTGGCACAAGTTTCGATCGGATAGGAATACTGCTTGCTCATTCTGATTATTGGTACCTTAAGGGCCTGGAAATAACCAGGTGCGATCAACTTTCAACCGGTAACCGGTATGGAGGACAAGGATTACTAATTTATGGGGGAAAGAACAATACGATCGAAAATTGTGTGGCACATCATAATGGTGGTCCGGGTATGGGTTCCAGGGGAGATGTAAATGAGACAAATTTTATAAATTGTGATTCTTATTCAAACTGGGATGAATTCTCTGATCTGCCCGGTGATAATGCGGACGGATATGATATTGGATTTGCGAATAACAATGCTATAATCAGAATGACAGGATGCAGAGCCTGGAACAATGGTGATGATGGTTTTGATATGTACCAGTATCCGGGATACAGCGGGATATATTATTTAACAAATTGTTGGGCATGGCATCAGGGATACTGGCCCGATGGTATAAGTGGCGGGGGCAATGGCTGTGGATTCAAATATGGTGATGATCCCCAAACGTACGACGGTGTTACCCGACGATTTACATATAACTGTGTAGCATTTAACAATAGAACGAGAGGCTTTTCGCAGGAGCTTGCAGATGTAAGAAAAGAGTTCTACAACTGCATTTCTTATCATAATAAACAAAGGGGATGGTCTTTTTACGGACTTGATATACCTGATATACTTCGTAACAATGTCGCATTCGGAGATGGTGTTGATCAGCTGGGCACTATCCGGATATCAGATCACAACAGCTGGAGCGGAGGAATTACTGTTTCTGAAGCTGATTTTGTAAGTGTAGATGGTACACAATTAGCCGGTCCAAGACAATCAGATGGCAGCTTACCGGAAATAACCTTTCTTCATCTTGCGCCAGGATCGGATTTAATAGACGCAGGGATTGATATTGGATTACCCTACCTTGGTTCTGCCCCCGATTTAGGTGCATTTGAATTTACAGGCATAAATAATCATCCGCCTGTAATCAGTGATCAGAGTTTTGAGATCGATAAAAAGAGTCCGGCTGGAACTGTAGTTGGAACAATAGTGGCTTCAGATCCGGATGCCGGACAGACACTTGACTTCTCGATCGTGTCAGGTAACACGGGTGACGCTTTCGCTATTGATTCCATAACCGGTGTTCTTACTGTTGCAAAAGATTCTGCCCTCAAGGCTGATTTTGCACTGGTTGTAAAAGTACAGGACAATGGTGCAGGAAATATGAGCAACCAGGCTACCATTAGTATTAATGTCAAAACTGTAGGAATAGAACCAGTAGGATCAAATGCAAACATCAAAGTTTATCCCAATCCGGCATCTGATGAATTAACTATCGAACAAGAAGGCAATATTAACAAGCTTGATTTCGAAATTCTGAATTCAACAGGTGTTGTAGTTTTCAAAGGGACCTTGTCAGAAAGAATAGTCATAGCAATAGCAAACTTTTCTCCCGGCATATACTTTTTAAAACTCCGGAATGGCATAACATTTGAATTTAAGAAAATTATAAAGTTATAACATCCCTTCGTTGGACCGGAGATAATAATGTTAAAGTCATTTCAGAATACTAATATCTTAAACATACGAATTCCTTCATTTCATTAAATTCTTTATAATGATTAAGAAGTTAATTTTAACTTTTTTAATATTTATCCCGGTTTTATCACATGCAACTACTTACTATATAAAAGCAGGTGGAAATGATGCTGCGACCGGAACATCAGATGCGACTGCCTGGGCATCCATCACAAAAGTAAACAGTTTCTGGAGCGCGGGCTCATTTGTGCCAGGCGATCAGATCCTGTTTAACAGAGGGGATGTATTTTATGGAACCATTACGGTAAAAGAATCCGGCACATCCGGCAACCCAATTTTGATAGGAGCTTATGGTACTGGTAATAAACCTGTTATCGAAGGATTTACTACTATTAGCTCGTGGACCAATGAAGGAAATAATATTTATTCAGCGCCTTTAGCATGTGAATCTTCTACTTATATGGTGGTAATAGATGGCACTCAGTATTGGATGGGACGGTGGCCAAAAACCGGATGGATGTATATTGATGGTACCCCGAGCTCTCAAAGTATTACTGATAATGAATTAACAGGGACTATAAATTGGACCGGAGCTGAAGTTGTTATACGCAAGGATCATTGGATTATAGACAGGCATCCTATTACGAATCATACTAACAACAGACTGGATTTTTCGTCGTCATCATATTATCCTCCACAGGTTGGATGGGGATATTTTATTCAAAATAGTTTAAATGCATTAACTGATTTTGGTGATTGGTATTATAATGCTTCAACGTCAAGATTGTATATGAATTTCGGAAGTGATTCTCCGGATAATCACATTGTCAGAGCCAGTACTCTTGACAGATGCCTGTACAATAATAGTTATGATTACATAACCATAGATAATATTACTTTTCAGGGAGCGAATGAAAAAACGATTTATGGTTATTATTCTCCTGAATATATGATTATTCAGAATTGCAATATATTATTTTCCGGCACAGATGCTATATATCTGAGTTATCCTCATCACTGCGAATTAAGAAACTCAACAATTAACTATACAAATAACAATGCTGTTTATTTTTCAGATAATGAATCTTTTAACAACACCATAAGCAATAATATCATCACAAACACGGCAACTATCGCTGGAGCCGGTGGTAGTTCAGATGGAACTTATAATGCTATTATCTCTACCGGTTCTAATGGTCTTATTGAATATAATAAAGTCATTACAACTGGCTATCTGCCAATTAGATATGGAGGTGCAAATACAATAGTAAGAAATAATTATGTTGATTATTATGCATTTTTAAAAGATGATGGGGGAGGAATTTATATATATTCTGATATCAACGCCGGGAAACAAGTTCTAAACAACATAATCTTGAATGCAATAGGCGCTCCGGGTGGCACTAATGTTGCTACCTCCCAGGCAAACGGATTGTATGTAGATGGATTTTCTTCTCATGTTTTATTATCAGGAAATACCGTTTATAACGCAACTAATATAGGCCTTCACATGAATTGCAGTACAGATATAGATGTTATAAATAATACAATTTTTCAGACACCTACATTCTATTCGATTCAAAGATGGCCTCAAACCGGTTTCATCACTGACCTTAATATCAGTAAAAATATATTCGTATCCACACGTAATAGTTCTTCATGGAAAAGTCCAATAGCCTATAATATTGATATGAATGGTTCGGATCTGTCATTTTATAATAATAATATAATTCAGGAAGTAAAACATCTTGGTTACATTGATAGTAATTATTATTATTCCAACACAACAAATGGAATGTATTTAAATTCCAGCTCACCACATTCATTTTCAAGTCAATATACCTTTGATACGTGGACCAGCACTTTTGGGTACGACTCGCACTCCAGTATTTCCACTCAGATTCTTGATGAAAAGGACTATCTATTTGTATATAATCCTTCCAGGAAAGATAGTATTATCACTCTGGAAGTTCCAATGATAGACGTTAAAGGCACAAAATTTGAAACAGAGATAACGCTGTCACCCTTTACTTCTGCTGTGCTTTTGAAAGAGTCTGATTATGGAAACAATCTGCCACCATCAATTATAGATCAAAGTTTCCAGATTGATAAGAACAGCCCGAATGGAACTGTAGTCGGTACGGTATTAGCTTCAGATCCGGATGTGGGTCAAAAATTAAACTACTCTATTGTATCAGGAAATACCAACAACGCTCTCGCTGTTAATTCCATATCCGGCGAATTAACACTTGTTAATGGTGCGGGAATAAGTTCTGACTTTGTTCTCATAATTAAAGTACAGGACAACGGTATTGGAAATCTTAGCAGCCTGGCAAACATCACCATTAATGTTAAAACTGTAGGAATTGAACCAATAGGATCAAATTCAATAATTAAAGTTTATCCCAATCCATTCTCTGATGAACTGATTATTGATCTCGAAGGCAATAGTGAAATGCTGGATCTTGAAATTCTGAATTCATCGGGGCTCAGTATTTTCAGAGGGAAATTGTCAGAAAGAACGGTTGTACCCACAACAAACTTTTCTCCCGGGATTTACATTATAAAACTTAAGAGAGACAAAATATTTGAATATACGAAAATTATAAAGTTATGATAAACAACAAGCTTCACATAACTTATTGATTAGGAAAGTTAAAAACATGATATTAATATGGAAAGTATAAATTTTGGTTCATCGGTTTTAGAATTGGACATTCCGAAGAAAAATCTGGTTTTTAATCTTAAAGCTAATGAAGTTGCTTGCCCATCGGATGAAGTGGAGGGAATAAGAAATTCTATTCATAATCCAATAGGTTGTAAGCGGCTTAAAAATATAGTTTCAAAGAATGATAAAGTAGTTATTCTGGCCGATGACCGTACGCGGCTGACTCCGCAGAAACTAATAATTCCAATAGTACTGGAAGAACTATATGAAGCTGGTATAAAAAATGATCAGATAAAAATTGTCATTGCATATGGTACCCACCGATCAATGACCCGGGAGGAAATCGTAGAAAGATTTGGTTCGGAATTGATGTCAGCAGTGGAGATCAGGGGACATGACTGTCTGAACAGGGAAAATCTGGTTGATAAAGGAACAACAAGACGTGGTACGAGAATCTTCATTAATAAAGAAGTTCTGGAGGCAGATATACGGATAGCGATTGGAAGTGTTTTGCCGCACCATCCCACAGGTTGGAGCGGTGGTGCCAAAATGTTGCTGCCGGGTGTGGCAGGTCAGGATACTATTTGCGCCATGCACTTGCTTGGTGCAAATGAACCGCAATTGGGTAAAGTATTAACTCCCTGCAGAGAGGAGATGGAGGATTTTGCTCAAGCGGTAGGCCTGCATTTTATAGTTAACGTTATACATGACAAAGAAGGGAAGGTTTTGAAATCAGCAGCAGGTCATTTTATAGATGCTCATCGTAAGGCAGTTCAATTTGGTTTCGAGGTGTTTGGCGTAAAATTTTCCGAGCTGGCTGATATCACACTCAGCAGTACCTACCCGGCTGATTTTGATCTGACCCAGAGTGACAAAGGTCTTTTTTCAGCTGAACTTGCTACCAGAATTGGCGGGGATATCATTCTCGTTTCACCCTGCCCCGAAGGAATTGCTCCGACACATGCCGACGAGATGGCCAAGCTGGCAAATTATAATGATACAACATTATGGACGATGTTGAATAATAAAAAGATTAAAGATCCATTTTGTGCCTCAGAAAATATGTATCTCAATCATGTAAAGAACACTTTTAAGACTACTTTAATGATGGATTCTATGCTCGCCAATGTCATGGGATTTTATCACCTGAGTGAAGCAGATCTTCCAAACTACCTGAGATACCGATTGAATCTTGATAGTACACTGAAAATAGGTATTATTAATCAGAGCGGTGAATTACTCCCGATACGTTCAGTTAAAAAGTAACACCTAAAATTGGATGCCATAATGGGAATAAAAATTATTTTAATTGACACTGAGATTGTAAATAACTAGTTATTAATTAAATATAGCCTTTGGTTTTATATATATGGGTTAGATACGTAATAAGATTAATTCTTCAACTTAACACTAAAATAGGATAAAACTATGAAAAAACTGATGTCTTTAATGCTGATATTCATTCTTACTGTGAGTATTAATTCCAGCTGCAAAAAAGAAAATAAGGGAGTTGCTCCTGCGTTGCCTCCAATGGAATCTATGTCAATTGATTTCAGCAATTTCACTTCTCAGAAAAAAGCCGCTGATCCGACATTTGTCCAGAAAGGTGTTGAAACCGGCAACTGGGATTTTGCTTCAGCTGTTGCATTAGTATGGGAATCGATTGTAAACACTACTCTGGTGATTCCTGTTACCACTTTTAAATTGGCTAGCGGCACTGATCCGGTATATGTCACTTCAAAAACCTGGCAATGGAGCTATAGTTCAACTGTCGCAGGAACTGCTTACAATGCAAAGCTTACCGGTCAGATCACTGCAAGCAACGTTCTATGGGAGATGCATATGACCCAGGAAGGAACAGGAGGCTTTACAGATTTTCTCTGGTTCACCGGAACATCCAAACTAGATGGCACTGGCGGTCAGTGGATATTGAATCAGAGTCCGGCTTCAGCGGTAGCAATGCTTCAGATCGACTGGACCTATACCGGAGGATCAATAGCTACAATTAAATATACATATGTTAAGAATGACTCATTTAAAAACAGCTACATTGAATACGGATTAACCACTAATCCATTAAACGCTTATTATACAATTAATTACTTCAATAATGTGAAGTTCTCGGATGTAAATATTGAATGGAATACAACCACCTTAAATGGGAGAGTCAAAAGCATTGATTATATGGGCGACAGTAACTGGTATTGCTGGGATGAGAATAAGGTCAATATTACATGTCCTTAAGAAGATTCAGTTTAAAAATCCCGGAGTTTACCGGGATTTTTTGTATAATCTTAACAGGAATCATACTGAATAAGCCTGTCAGATTAATTGTTTACAGCAAACCGGTGAATCCGGCATACTGTTCCTTTACTCCCGAGGTTTTTATCTGCACTCATTTTGAGGATTAGAGTATGTTTTCCATCATGAAGTTCATCAGAAAGCATTATGAGCCAGGGAAGATGCAATTGGCTGCTCCATTTTGTAAACTGATCTGCTGATTTAAATTCAGATCCGTCAATACTGAATTCCAAAATGCCCGCATCGGGTCCTGAAGTAACAAATAGACCGATGGCTTTTCCCCTGAAACTAAGTTTCAACAATCTTCCCGGCTGTCTCACCTCAAGTACCGGATCATTTACAAAACCTTCCCTGACAGAGCTATTATCATCAGGTTTCCATTTTTTAATCAACTTCCAACCTTCTCCTGTTTTTGCCTTTTCGATTGGTTTAAAGTGCCCATGGATATAAGAAAAGGGATCTAATTGCATAACAGGTAATGGTTTAGCCTGAATTTTATTTGTTGCGGGCTTGTTCCACGATACTTCAAAGAAATGTTCAATAGTCCGGAAATAAATTTTCTGACCAAACGGAGATGGGTGCAGGTCTTTAAAATCATCACGCCATGAGAACTCCCCGTTCAGAATACGATCGTTTACCTCTTTTGCAAGGTTGATCGATGGAATTGAATAATATTCAGCAACTTTCTCATGCTGCTGAATTACCTCCGGGGTTTTTCCGTTATTATAATCTGCCATCTTACCCAGGTCGGCAAAATGCAGCATAATAATATCCATAAAAGGATTTGATTTCAAGGCCTGGTAAATAATACCCTCCATTCCACGTAATTGCTGATCGGCATTGATCCCATTTGTAGCATCATTCACCGCTGCTTCTTCAAAGAGAAGATCAATAGTTCCTTTTGACAGCACATCCCGGCGAAATCGCATTGCTCCGGGAGTTGACCCTAATGATGGAATACCAGCATTAATGAATTCGAATTTAGTGGAGGGAAAACGTCTTTGCAGATAATCACAAACCGAATCGCGCCAGCCGGAGTTAGCAGTTATGGATCCGCCAAGAAACGCTACCCGTCCCTTTTTCTCCTTTTCAAATTTTATGCGACAGTTATCAATGTTGCCACGAAAATTGATGACCATCTTAGAATCAACAGGTAAAGGTTCATCTGACAACTCAGGAGAAGTATGTGATAGTATAAACCGGACAATCGGGGCAGGGTCCTCAAGACTATGAGGATGATGTCCAACTCCTTCTTTTACAATGATTTTTATATCCCCTCCAGCCTCTTTATAGGTTTTTTCAAGAACATAAGTGTTCTCATCGATCGGAACAATGTCATCTGCTGCACCACAAACATGCAAAACCGGAACACCGGCTTCTGCTAATTTCCGGGCATTATATATAGGCATTCCCTTAAAATCGATAACCGTTTCCTCCGTAAGATTATATGCTTTCAGAATATCCTTCCAGCCTGAAGGGATGCCGACTCCTTTCCCTTTACCACCCGGACAGCTTCTAATATCACATACGGGGGCATCAGCATAAATGCAAGCCACTTTTTCCACATTCTCAGATCCCCAGTTATAAACAAACAGGCCACCTATGCTGAATCCCTCCAGCACTGTTTTGGAATTAAGGTGATATTCTTTAATAAGATAATCGTAAAAATGGTTCCATAACATTACAGCTGAATCGTTCCCGAGATATTCTGCAGCCTCAATATGGACAAGATGAAACCCTTTTTTGAGCAAAGCAATCTCAGTCTGAGGCTGAGGCCCCCAATAACGTCCTCTCCATATCCAATGCCGTTGAACTTCTGCTTTTTTTGGAAAGACAATTTTAGCATCATGCCCTTCAAACTTAAAATCCAGACATTTAAATCCATAAAAATCGGTTATCTGAGCTTCGCTTTGATTTGAAGAAAATAAATAAAATGCGAATAGGAATATTGCTTTAACTAGTTTATTCACAATTTTTCAATGCCTAATTAATAATTTATCAGAGGTTCTAATAATTAAATGCTCTTCCTAAAGATCATGCAATCTACAAAATTCCGACGCATGTATTTCAGGCAGGCAGCTAATTTCCAAAAATTTCCCTTAAAATCCAGGATCCGCAATTAAAACTCTATTATCTGAAAAAATATACTTAAATTTAAATAACCAAAATATAATTTGATCATGATATCTAATCGACGTAATTTTTTGAAATCCACAACATTAGCAGGCTTGGGGGCTATGACAACTGGTTTGATACCAGGATGTGGCAAGAGACAAACTGAATCTCACATGTCAATGATTCTGGAATCAGTTAAAAAATCCCATTCACAGGTGTTTAATATGTCAGGATATGCAGCTCCTGCGATTCCTACAATAAGAATTGGAATTATCGGACTTGGCAACAGAGGAAGCGCCGCTGTGGAACGGTTATCCTATATTGAAGGGGTTGAGATAAATGCACTTGCAGACCTCAGGCAGGTTGCTGTAGCTGGTTCGCAAAAATATCTTACCGGTATAGGGCGACCAGCAAAAAAAGAGTTTTACGGTGATGATTATGCCTGGAAAAAACTGGTTGACTTACCTGACCTTGACCTGATTTATATATGTACTCCCTGGATTTGGCACACTCCTATGGCAGTCTATGCCATGGAGAACGGAAAACATACTTGTTGTGAAGTTCCGATAGCCAGGACGATTGACGAATCCTGGCAGCTTGTAGAAACATCAGAAAAAACGAGGAAGCATTGCATGATGCTCGAGAATTGTTGTTATGATTTTTTTGTATTGCTCACTCTTAATATGGCACGACAGGGTATGTTTGGAGATATCATCCATGGGGAGGGAGCCTATATTCATAATCTATTGGAAATGAACTTCAGGAAACCCAAAGATGATCAACAAGTCGATGATGCCTACACAAATATGTGGAGACTAAGAGAGAACGCCACAAGAAATGGTAATCTATACCCTACACACGGGTTGGGTCCGGTATGTCAGGCACTGAGTATTAACCGAGGTGATAAGATGGAGCGCCTCAGCTCTGTGTCATCAGCTGACTTTTCAATGGGACCGAAAGAAAAAGAACTTTTAGCCCACGATCAGTTTTATGCGGAATGGAAAGATTCACATTTCAGAGGTAATATCAATACCTCCATTATAAAAACTACTCTTGGAAAGACAATTATGGTTCAGCATGATACATCATCTTCACAACCTTATTCAAGGATTCACCTTGTTAAGGGTACAACAGGTATGGTGCGTCAATTTCCTGTGGAACAAATTGCCTTTGGAGAGAACTGGGCAGATGATGCCAAAATGAAAGAGCTGTATGAAAAGTATTCACCTGTGATTTCAAAGAGAATAGGAGAAATTGCTTTAAAAGTTGGTGGTCATGGCGGGATGGATTTTGTTATGGACTGGAGGACGATGGATTGTCTGAGGAACGGGTTGCCCCTCGATCAGAATGTTTATGACGGTGCACTCTGGAGTTCAATTGCTCCGCTGAGCGAATGGTCTGTAGCGAACGATTCACAATCTATTGAAGTTCCTGACTTTACAGGTGGTTCATGGAAAACGAATGTGCCTCACGATATAAACCTCGAAAAGGGAGGTACTACAAAAGTACTGGAAGTGATTGAGGGAAAATCTGAGTTGCAAATGGAGGTGAAATAGTTGCGACTGGAAAGGGGAGGCCTGTAATTTCATTAACGACTCAATAGTTAATGTACTATCACTTTATTGGTATACTAATCAGTTTTCTTTAGTATTCAACTCACTATTAAAAGTACTGTCAGCCCGGTTCTTTAGAATCCCGGATGTATGTTAAAATAGTGTAATAGCTGGATAATTCAGGCTTCAAAAATTAAATATTTGTTTAATAAATTTACAACATGACCGTATGTTGAAAAACACCTTTATATCTGATTGTTGAATTGATTAGGGCAGTAATTCATTAACCACAAAATGCCGTTGAAATAGCTTTGAAACCTAATAAAGCCAGCCACAATTGTTTTTGCAGCTTTAGAACCTGATTGATTGACAAGATTGTTTTTAAATAATTAAAAATGATTTGATTACTAACTATTTAATACTACCTGAGCATGAAAAAGAATCTTAGTAATATTTATGGTTTAAAGAAACCATTCAATTGTTTTCAGAAACTGCTTTTAACTCTAAAAATTACTTCACTTATTCTGATCTGTTGTAACTTTAATTTATCTGCAATCTCAACTCATTCATCTGACAATTTAGAGTTGCAACAGGAAACAGTATCAGGCAAAGTCACAGATAGTCAAACTGGTCAGAATTTGCCGGGAGTAAACATTCATATAAAAGGAACGACCCAGGGTGTAATTACCGGGGCTGACGGAAAATACTCTATTGCAGTTCCGGATAAGAATGCTGTCCTGGTATTTTCATTTATAGGATATATTTCAAAGGAAGTTACTTTTGAATCTAATACTATAATAGATGTGGTACTTGAATCTTCTCTGCAGAATCTTGATGAAGTTGTAGTAATTGGTTATGGTACTCAGAAGAAAACTTCAATAACCGGATCAGTGAGCATTACAAAGGGGGATGAACTTTCAAAAGTACCGGTTGGCAACATTTCACAATCAATAACAGGAAAACTTTCAGGAGTAACCATGCTTCCAAATGGTGGAACCCCTGGTAATGATGACCCTCAGATTTTTATCAGAGGAATCGGTACCACAGGATCAAAATCTCCCTTAATAGTAATTGATGGTATCATAAGAAATAACATTGGTCAGGTTGACCCGTCAATTATTGAATCAGTGACTGTTCTTAAGGATGCGGCTGCAGTTGCCCCATTTGGTCTGGGAGGAGCAAACGGAGTTATCCTGATAACCACTAAAAAAGGAGAGACAGGTGCACCTACCCTGTCACTTAACTCATATTATGGCGTGCAAACACCTGATTACTACCCAAAACTTCTGCATGCCAAAGATTATATGAGTTTGAGCAACGAAGCATATTTGAATGAATTTCCAGGCGGAACCAGTCTGCCCTTTGCACCTGATGTGATCGCTAATTATAATACTTTGCACGCTGAAAACCCTGACCTTTACCCAGATAGTAATCCAAGAGATCTTGTACATATGGTTTCTCCTGTGCAAAATCATAATTTGCAGCTAACAGGAGGAACTGATAGAGTAAAATATTTTGTGGAAATGGGATATTTCAAACAAAATGGAATGTTTGACAAAGTTGATTACACCCGGTTTAACTATAATATAAATCTGGAATTAAAGGTTACTAAGACTACAAAAGTTTCACTTTTTCTAATCAATTCGGAGGAAAATACAAACGATCTTGACGCCGCTTCTTCAGCCAGGTTTATTTTTAGAAGTGCTTACAAATATATTCCTACACAACAAATTTATTATACTAACGGTCTTTGGGGGCAATGGGCAGGCAATTCTCCGGTAGGTGTGCTTAATAGTGGAGGCTATCAACACATTAATCATAATAATTCATTAAGGACTATCACATTAGAACAAGAGTTGCCTTTTATAAAAGGATTGAGTGTGAAGGGAACAGTCAGTTATGACGGATCAACCGAGTCCGTTAAGGGATGGCACAGACCAATTTATTACTGGGAACAGAACACAAATACAACTCCGTATACTTATACAAAATCAATTTCAAATATGGAAACTGATTCTCCTCCATTCACATACCTGAAACAGTCACAGACCAATAGTAATGTTTTTACTTATCAGGGCTACGTGAATTATGTGAAATCATTTGGTTTCAATGTAATTACAGGACTATTCGTTGTCGAAGCACGCAGCAATAATTCGAATGATCTTTCGGCATCAAGGAATAATTTTGCTGTCAATATTGATGAAATGGATATGGGGAGTTCAGATAAAAATGATTTCAACAATGGCGGTTCATCATCTGAAGGCGCCCAGATTGGTTATGTGTACAGGTTAGGATATGTTTATAAGGATAAATACATGCTGGAAGCTTCAGGCCGTTATGATGGGCATTATTATTTTGCTCCCGGGAAAAGATGGGGATATTTTCCTGCTTTCTCAATTGGATGGAAGCTTTCCGAGGAAAAATTTATGAAAGACCTTTCATATATCAATAATCTGAAAATCAGGGGTTCGTGGGGAAAATCCGGTAACCTTGCCGGTTCTCCATATCAGTATTTAAGCGGTTATGATTTATATGGAAACGCCTATGCTTTTGGAACAGGTACAATGGTTCAGGGAGCCGTAGTTACCGGTGAAGCCAATCACAATATCACCTGGGAAATATCAACAAAGACGGATATAGGTTTTGAAGCAGCATTATGGAACAGTTTGTTAAAGGTGGAAGCTGACTATTTTTTTGAAAGAAGAACCGGTATGTTGCTGGCTCCTAATATTACTGTACCTCTCGAATACGGATTATCTCTTTCCCAGGAAAATGCCGGGGAAATGAAGAACAGTGGTTTTGAGGTTACTGTTGGTTCCAGATATAAATTACAGAATGGATTAAGATTCGGTTTTGATGGTATTTTAAGCTTTGCCAAAAATAAAATGATACAGGTATTCGAAACCTCTGCAACATATAATAATCCTAACCGGAGAGTAACAGGCAGACCTTTTGAGACTCGATTTGGCTATCATTCATTGGGATTATTTTCCACTAATGATGACAAAAATGGAGATGGCATAATTAACAGCTCCGATGGATATAATGTTACACAATTTGGAGAGTTGCATCCCGGAGATATCAGATATGAAGATATAAGTGGTCCAAATGGTGTACCTGATGGTATAATTGATGAAAACGATGAAGTTCCAATAGGCTACCCTAATTATCCGTTAATGAGTTTTGGTTTTACTCCAACTGCAGATTGGAAAGGATTTGATCTTAGTTTATTCTTCCAGGGTTCAGCAATGGTTTCAAATTATCTCTCTAATTTCCAGACGGTGCCGTTTAAGAATGACAAGAGTAACACTGATTATGAGTATTTTAATAATCGCTGGACACCAGAGACGCAGAATGCAAAATATCCCAGAGCCATGGGCAGCCCGGATGCAAATAATTCCCAGGGGTCGGATTTCTGGATGGTTAATACATCTTACCTCAGGCTGAAAAACTGTACTTTCGGCTATACACTTCCAGCCAGTGTTACAAAATTCTTGAAGATTAGTATTGTAAGAGTATATTTTTCAGGTCTGAACTTATTTACGTTAAGTAAGCTTAAGTATAACGATCCTGAAATGGCTGATCCGGGCATGGCTGCGGATGAAATTTCATATCCTATAATGAAGTCATATTCTTTTGGTGTAAATGCAACCTTTTAACTAACTCCTTTTTAAAAATTAGATACTATGATAAAGTTCAGAATAATTAGGAATATTACGTTTACAGGACTGATACTTATAAGTACTTTTTCCTGTAAGAAAGATTTCCTGGAAACTACCAGTAAGTCTAACCTGACTGACGCTACTATGTGGGCCAGTGAAGAAAATGCCGATATTTACTTAAATGATTGTTATAAAGATCTTTACATTAAAACCGCAGAACCTGAAAATCTGGATAATTTTACTGATGATGCAACTATGACTTCTTATTATACATCATATAACTGGAAAAGAGGCCTTGTAGTTGCTTCAACCAGTGATTTCACTGCATGGTTTGGCATATGTGGTCCTTCCTTTGATGCAAACTGGCCTGGTACCTATAGCAGAGTCAGAAAGCTAAATCTGTTTATTAAGAAGGTGAACGAGAATGCTTCTAATTTTTCAGCTGAATGGGTCGCAAAACGTATTGATGAAGCTAAATTTTTAAGAGCTTATTATTACAGCGAACTGTTTATGCTGCAAGGTGGTCTTTGTATTATAACAGTTCCGCAGGATAGAGCAACTATGAGCGAAGATGAGCTTTATGTTGCAAGAAGTACATTTGAAGAAACTTTTAATTTCATTGTAAGTGAATTAGATGCAGTTATTAATAACGATAAACTGGCAGTCAAATATACCCATAGCGATGCAGATGCAGGAAGAGCAACTCTGGGAGCAGCTCTGGCATTAAAAGGATGGATTCAGCTATTTGCAGCTAGTCCGGCTTATAATTCTTCATCACCTGCAGTTCCGGCCAGTTCCGATAATTTGCAAAGTTTTGCAACCCCTGATCCTGGTAGATGGGCCATAGCGGCTGCCACAAATAAGCAATTCATTGATACATATGGACATAAAGGTACTGGTGAGTATAACTTATTCCCAAAAATGTCTGAGTTCTGGTGGGAAGCAAATGAATATAATGAGGAAGTCATATGGGACAGACAACTTGTTGGTAATATAATTCCAAATTACTATAGTATGTATGGCGGACCTGTCTGGATATTTGATACCTACTATACATGGGGTAATTATAACCCTACACAGGAGGTAGTTGACCAGTATCAGATGGCTAATGGGAAGGATATTACTGACCCTACTTCCGGATATGATGATAATCATCCGTACGTAGGTCGCGAAAAGAGGTTTTATGATTTTATTGTTTATGACGGGGCTCCTTATAAACAAGACTGGATGCCATCAACTGACACTATCTATACACGCATTGATTTAGTACATCCGTCAAAGAACGAAATTGACTTTGGTGGAGCTGATGCCACGCAGACAGGGTATTTTTTCAAAAAGAGGTTAGATAACCTGAATGCACCGGGCGGTGGTACATGCGGAATGAACTATGTTTATTATCGTTATGCAGAGGTACTGTTAAATTATGCTGAAGCTCAGAACGAAGCTGTTGGACCTGATGGTTCAGTTTATGAAGCAATTAACGCTATCAGAACCAGACCCGGGACTGACCTTCCGGGATTGCAGCCAGGTTTAACTAAAGATCAGATGCGTGAAGCAATTCATCATGAACGCAGAATTGAACTTGTTTATGAAGGTAAGAGACTTTATGACCTTTGGCGCTGGAAAACTGCAGAGGTAAATATGAATGAAGAACTGCATGCCATGAAGATTACTAATTCTGTACCTTCAGATAACAGTGGAGTATGGCTTTATGAACGGATACCGACTAATTACGAGCATGTATTTACACAAAAAATGTACTTTAATCCAATCCCACAGGATGCAATAGATCAGAATAAAAAACTTATACAAAACTATGGCTATTGAAAATATGTTTCACAGATAGAAATGGTATCGGACATATAGGAATTACAATGTGATAAACATTTTCCGGTTGTTTGCATGGATGAATCGCCAAAGCAAGGGACTTACCAGGCAGTTCATTTAAATATTTGTTTTATGTTAAAATAGTGTAATTGCTGGATAATTTAAACTCTGAATAGCAAGCATTAATATGTTAATTTTGTTCGTTCAGGTTTTCAAACTCTTTAAGATACAATACTTTAAATACATAGTTCAAAGCCTGGAGCGATAGAATATCACCTTTATGAGAGGGTTTGTTTACGGTTAAATATTTAACTATATATTAAATACGATCTTAGAAACTAGGATAAAAATGATGAAAGTAACATGTGGATTTACGATTCCTATTACCTTATATGGACTTCCTCCGAGTCTGGAGAACATTTACAAAGTGATGGGAGAAATTAAGGAAGCTGGTTTTAACACCATGGAAATGGAAATTGTAGCTGGTGAATGCAAGGAATATGCTGATAACTGGGAGAAGGTGATAGAACGCTCCAAAGGATTGAAACTGGACGTTATAAGCATCATGGCAGTAACATATGAAATGTTTTCCCTCAACAGTGAGAAACGGAAAAAATCACTCGAGGATTTTTCATTGATATGTAAAATGACTTCCGAAATGGGAGCTAAATTAATTACAAATTGCTTCTACCTTCCTCCTGAACTGGTACCCAAACATAAAACTTCTCTTTATCATGGAGGACCCCCGTTATCAGTAGATATCCCTGATGGATTTCAATGGCTGGAATTACGAAAGATTGTCATTGAACAGCTGACCAGATCATCTGAGATTGCAAGCCAGAATGGATTGAGTTTTGCAATGGAAATGAGGGCCGGGGATTTTATTTCTTCGGTTGATGGGATGATCAGTATTTTTAAGGATTGCGGCACAAATAATATCGGCATTGTATATGATGTTGCTCACATTCATGCCATCAAAGAGTATCTGGATTTAGGAATACTTAAGATTAAAGATTATATCAGATTGGTTCATCTTTCTGACAATGACGGAACCCAGGCATATCATTATCAGCCAGGCAAGGGTAATATTGATTTCAGGAATATCATTGATACTCTAAAAAAGATTCACTACGATGGATATGTGGTTATAGATATAAGCGGAATAGAAAATATTATGTCTGAGGCTGTCAAAATGAAAGGGAATCTGGAGAAATTAATAGCAGATAGTTAACTTACATAAAAGCAGCAGTTGAATTACTTATCAAACATTCGGTGTTGCATAAAAAAAAAATAAGAAATAATCAGATACTGATGAAATTAAGCATATCGACTAAACTATATTTCAATTACACCTTAGAAGAGACAATTAAAAGACTTTCCAAAATCAATTATCCAGGTGTTGAAATCTGGGGAGGGAGACCTCACGCCTATTATAAGGATATGACCAGGGAAATTGCTGCATCCTTAAATAAACTGATTGAAAAGTCAGCTGTTCAGATATCAGGCTTTATTCCGGCTCAGTTTGGATATCCTACCTGCATCTGCAGTCCTGTTCCGGGCATACGAAAGGATAGTGTTGAGTACTTAAAAAGGAGTATTGATACCTCTCTTTTACTGGGCTGTAAAAAGGTTAGTATATGTCCGGGACGTACATTGTTTGGGCAGGGGTATGATCATGGAATGATGCAATTGACTTCCAGCCTTAACGAACTGGTAGATTATGCAATTAAAAAAGATGTTTTACTCCTGCTGGAACCTGCACACATGTATGAAAGCGACTTGATCTTAACAATAGCAGAAGGTGTGAGAATTATTGAAGAACAGAAATATGAACATCTTGGTATAGCTCTGGATACCGGACATTGTCACATTAATAAAGAATCTCTCGTTGATTGTGTCCTGATGCTGAAAGATAAAAAAATCCCGGTTCATATTCATATTGACGATAACAATGGTCTCACTGACCAGCATAAAATTCCAGGAGAAGGAAACATTAATTTTGTCCCTTTCTTAAAAACATTATATGAAACAGGGTATGAAGGTTTTTTAGTAGTTGAGCTGGGATTTGATTATACTACGGAACCTGATGCAGCGGCAATCAGGAGCAAAAAGATCATTTCATCTCTTCTTAAAGAAGCCAGTGAATATATATTGCCGCCAAACAGTATAACTTAATTACTTACAGAAAATTGAACTCACAGATATTACGTGCCGGCACGGGGAAATGCCGGATCACTATCAGCAAGGGACATGAAAATGATCCATTATTTGCTAAAGCCCTCGTTATTGAGAATGATACCACTAAAATTGCAATAATTACATTGGATGTAATTGCAATCGGAGGAATCGGAGCTCTTTCTGAAAATTTCATGCAAGATTTAGGTATGAAAATTCAGAATGACTTTGGTCTGAATTCCAAAAATATTTTAGTTAATGCCTCACATAATCACTGTGATGGATCGGTTATTTTGAGCAACATCATTCAGGGTGATAAAAAAATCACTGAAGATATAGTCAACAAAACTTCTCAGGCGGTAAAAAAAGCCCTTCAACAAATGGAGACTGTAAAAATTGGAACAGGAAGTGGCTTTGAGGATCGGATTGGAATGAATAGAAGGGTCAGATTGAAAAATGGGAAAGTCTTTACTATTCGTCTTGCGAATCCAAATATGCCGGATGATTTAATTACAGGGGTAGGAGAAATTGATCCTGAGATAGGAATTTTGAGAATTGACAGGCTGAATGGTTCCACAAAAGCAGTAGTTTATAATTATGCCTGTCATCCTTATACGGGTGTTCCCGACGGAAAGGTAACAGCTGAATTCCCGGGTTATGCTTCAGGTCTGATTGAGGAACATCTGGGCCCCGGATGTATGGCATTTTTTCTGCAGGGCGCAGCCGGAGACATTACAGAGGTTCTTTATAAAGACGTGACCAGGGCAAGAGATTGTTCACCTTTTGGTCAAATGCTGGGTTTAAGTACCCTGAGGGCGCTTAAGGAAATTAACACCAGTGAATCTAACTATCTCACAGTCATTAACGAATCACTTCAACTCCCACTCAGAACCGATATATCTGAACGTTTAGAAGCACTTGATAATGAGGAACAGAAATTGCTCGCTACTTTACGGTTAACAAGTCTGAATATCAAATCATTTATTCCTTTGATAGTAAAATATAAGCTTTCTCCTGATTATCCCTCAAATTATTCATATTACTATTTGCAGCAGGAAAAGATTCATACCAGGAATTTAAAAGCGTTAGATAAAGCGAACCGCAGCAACATGAATAAATATTTGAACAATATCCTGGCAATGGAAACGATGGCGACTATCGAGGAAAATAAGACAACCTTAAGATTTAGCAATGATGAAATAAGAAAGATAGGTAGTAATGTTGTATCTGTTGATATTCAGGGTATTCGAATAGGTGATTTTGTTGTGGTCTCCTTTCCCGGGGAAGCCTTTGTACAGACAGGCCTGAATATAAAAAAGCAATCTCCATATGAACATACATATTTTGCTGGTTATTCAAATGGATACATCCATTATGCTCCAACATCTGAGGCGTACAATGAATGGGGCTATGAAGATATGAGATGTATTCTGGCACCCGAGTGGCAAAAGATCTACGAGGAAAGAATCCTGAAAATCATTAAAAGATTATAGGAATTTATATCTAAAGATGACTTGTACCAGGATAGTTCATTCCACAATGAAAATTTTGTATGTCAACGGAACCTATAATTGTATCCGGAACCGCATTATCAATTGGGCATCTTCCAAATGGTTTGAATGTTATGATAATTACAACCAATAATTGTCTCTTTTAAATACGACTATGATACGTGACAGAAAAATCGGGGTATACTACATCTGGATCGTTGTAGGCATTCTGTGGGTAGTGTCGATGCTCAATTATCTCGATCGCCTATTGCTGGCATCAATGCGTGATCCAATTAAGGTAAGTATCCATATGACTGAAACTCAGTTTGGTTTGCTTACCACAATATTCTTATTGACATATGGTATTCTGAGCCCTTTAGGCGGTTATATCGCTGATCGTTATAGTCGCAAAATGGTAATAGTACTCAGTCTCTTATTCTGGTCGGTTTTTACACTATGTACCGGATTTGTACATTCTTTTGGTGAGATGCTTGCGTTGCGTGCATTAACAGGCATCAGCCAGGCATGCTATCTGCCTGCCGCTATGGCGCTTATAACAGAATACCACAAAGGACGAACAAGGTCACTTGCCACAGGTTTACTTATGAGTGGTTTATATGCTGGCTTAGCATTAGGTGGTGCAGGTGGGTATATTGCTGATTATTGGGGGTGGCGCTTTGGTTTTCAATTATTTGGCAGTTTTGGAATTGCATATGCGTTAGTACTTTTCTTTATCCTTCGGGATGCTTCAAATGAAAAACCAAAGGCTATTGAAGTAAATGTGAATTCTGAGGGAACAATCGAAAACAAAAAACTCAGTGTTGCTGACATGTTAAGGGGTCTTTTTGGATCACGTTCTTACTGGATCCTTATTCTTTATAGTTGCCTTCTTGGCATGACTTTTTGGGTAATCTATGCATGGTTACCAACTTATTTTAAGGAGCAGTTCAACCTTTCTCTCGGTGTGGCCGGAATTTCAGCAACGGCTTTTCTTCAGGTATCATCTTTTATAGGTGTCCTTGCAGGAGGTATACTGGCTGATCGCTGGTCACTCAGGAGCATTAAAGGAAGGATATATGTGCCGGTCATAGGGTTTATTGTGGGAGGTCCATTTCTTTTCTTAACAGCTTCTACAGGGGTACTTGTTCTGGCAATTACAGGAATGATCTTATTTGGTCTTGCGAAAGGTTTCCATGATGCAAATTTTATGCCTATTATTTGCCAGGTGACAGATAGCCGCTACAGGGCAACCGGATACGGAATCCTGAGCTTCTTTAGTGTACTTGTGGGTGCGGTTATGATTTATGTTGGTGGCGCTATCAGAGATGCTAATATATCATTATCTGTTATTTTTCAGTTGTCAGCAGCAGGAGTTTTATTATCCGGACTGATTTTGTTGGGAATCCGTCCCCAAAAGAGATAGTTGCTTTCAGCTTATCTGACAACATCGATTTGTTCAACATGTTTTCATATAATTTAAACTAATACTCCCTGTTTACAAGTTGGATTTACACCTCCGGTTACAATTAAAATCTAAATTATATTATGATGAAAATGTATTATTTTTGGTCTGTATATTTCCGGCTTCTAAAATTTCGGGTAAAGAGCCAAATTTTTTTAATACGTGGAATTTAAAATATTATTCTAAAATTGGCGTAACTTAGAAATGGCAGATCAACTTTTATGAGAGATTATATTTTGTATAGTGATGAAGAACTGATGCGGGAAATTAAGGCAGACAATATGTTTGCATTTGATACATTATACAATAAATATTGTAAAAGAGTATATAAATTTAGTTTTTCAATACTCAAATCACATGAAGAATCTGAGAATCTTATGCAGGATGTTTTCCTTAATTTATGGGAGAATCGCTACAGGGTCGAAAAAGACTCATCAGTCAGATCGTATTTATTTTCAATAACTTATAACTCAGCAATCTCCGTTATCAGAAAAAAAGTCCGGGAGACTGATTTTATTGATCAATTGAAGTATGTTGGGAAAATCAGCGAGGATACTGTTAATATGGAGATTGAATATCTTGAACTTACAAGCAGGCTTGGCGAAATTATAAAAACGTTGCCTCCGCGCCAAAAAGAGGTTTACCTTCTTCAAAAAGTTGAAGGACTTAAATATAATGAAATAGCAGATCGATTAAATATTTCGGTTAATACCATAGAAAACCATATGTCGCGTGCTCTTAAAACTATACGCGAAAAACTTGGCAATTACTCACTACTCTCTGTACTATTCTGGTTTCTTTTTGTATAATACAGAGAATAAGGCATTTAATATTTTTATTTTATTTTTTTTATACTTAAGTAGTGGTAAGTTATTATTACTGCGTCTTACATGTAAAGTGATTATAAAAGATCTTAATTATTGTAATTGTATTAGTTTGTTAGAATGAGGGTAAAAAAGCGCTTCTGGTTTACAATCGGAAGTGCTTTTTATTCGACTTAATTTATGATATGAATAAAGAACTTCTGGGAAAGTATTGTAATAATCAGTGTTCGGAGGAAGAGCTAATTTCTGTTTTAGAATGGTTTAAGGGGCCCGTCAGATCATCTGAAGGCAAAGAACTCTTGTTTAAGATATGGGAGGAATTAACTGATGAAGAAGAGGACATAAAAATAAATTTTGATTTAATACTTGACAAAATACATCACAAAGTTAATCTGGCTCAGTCTAAAGAATTTCTTGAAAAATCCGATCAGAACCTTATTAAGTACAAAAGAAGAGAACATTTTGTAAGAGCACTTACAAAAGCAGCTGCAGTACTCCTGATTCCTGTTATAGGTTTGGGGATTTATATATCCCTTAAATACCAATCCATGCTGCCAGATCATAATTCTGTAAATCAGGCATATAATGAAGTATCTTCATCGGTTGATGCAATTACAAAGGTTACTTTGCCTGACGGTTCTAATATCTGGCTGAATCATAGCAGTACATTAAAATATCCGGTAATGTTCAAGGGTGGTACCCGAACAGTCGAATTAATGGGGGAGGGATACTTTGAAATAGCTCATAATCCAACAATACCTTTCGTTGTGAAAGCAGGAGAAATCGAGGTTATAGCACATGGGACAACATTCAATATTCTGGCATATCCTGACGAAGGCAGGATTGAGACTTCTCTCATTAATGGCAGCGTTGAAATCCAGAGACTCGATGGAAACAGAAATTCGACAGAACTTTACAAGATGAAACCCTATGACCTGGCCATATATCAGAAAAAGGACAAAAAGATAAACTTTCTTACTATTGAAGATGAGAGATATTATTCATGGAAAGACGGAAAACTTATATTCAAAAAAGAACCATTGGCTGAAGTTGTGAAAAAGCTTGACAGATGGTTTAATGTTGATATACAGATAAAAGATTCTGAATTACTTGATATTACTTATACTGCGACTTTCGTACATGAAACACTTCCCCAGGTATTGGAACTTTTAGCGCTGGTGACTCCAATAAATTATTCAATATCGGACCGTAAGGAGATGGAAGGAGGAACCTTTACTAAAAGAAAGGTTATCTTAAGTTACAGGCGAAAATAATATAGTTTTAAAACCTCAAATAATATGATGCCCTTATGAAACATTACTGACTATGAAAAAAGCGGGAGAGTGTTTGCCCACAATCCCGCTAGATTAAGTACCTGATTTCTTGAAAAAACTTTAGTAACTTAAACCTATTCAAACTTATGAAAAAATTTCGAGATTATTACGAAAGGATTCCTCGTGAATTCCTTTCAAAAAAAACTATCAGAGTTATGAAATTAACAATCTTCTTATCAATGATGTCATTTCTTCAACTCATGGCAGGTGTAACTTATTCTCAATCTACAAAACTAACTCTAAAGATTGAAGATATAAAGATTTCAGATGCGCTGAGAGAGATTGAAAATCAGAGCGAATTCTATTTCCTCTACAGCCCTAAACTGGTTGATGTGGAAAGAACAGTGAGCATCGAAGCAACAAATGAATCAATCAAAGATATTTTAAGTAAAATATTTGATGATAAAGTGAAATTTGTTGTCGTTGACAGACAGATTATACTCACTCCAAGTGATTTAAAATCTCCATCTGCTGAAATGCAACAACCTAAAATAACCGGCGTTGTTACCGATGAAACCGGAAGCCCCTTACCAGGTGTTAATGTGCATGTGGAAGGGACTACAAATGGTACTATCTCTGATGAAAATGGAAAATATTCTTTAACTATATCTGATAATAATGCAGTACTTATATTTTCCTTTATGGGTTATAAAACCCAGAGAGTTCCACTTTCCGGGAAAACAATTATAGATATTACATTAGCTAATGATCTGGCCAATCTGGACGAAGTGGTGGTTATTGGTTATGGTACCGTAAAAAGGAAAGATCTCACTGGGTCAGTTTCATCGATAAAAACGGCTGAAATCTCAAGATTATCAACAAACAATCCTCTTCAGTCCATGCAGGGAAAAATTGCCGGATTGGACGTAACACAAACCAGCGGTGCAACAGGCAGTGAAATTTATGTTAACTTACGTGGTAATCGATCCATAAATGCTTCAAACAGTCCCTTATTTCTTGTGGACGGAATAGATTATGGAAGCAGCCTTGACATTAATGCTTCTGATATCGCATCGATAGATGTCCTGAAGGATGCCTCATCCACAGCCATTTATGGAACAAGAGGTGCAAACGGTGTCATAATTATCACTACAAAGAGAGGGCTGACGGAAGGTGCCAGAAAAACCAAGGTATCAATTAATTCCTCGCTGTCGCTTAACAGCCCGACAAATCTCCCAAAAAAGATGAATGTACAGGACGAATACCTGTTTATGGTTGAACGTCAGCGCTACGCCGATGAATCTGTTACCGGTGCCTGGGGATCTACAAGTCTTAGTAATTATCCTCCCGAAAGCATTCTTTCAAATGTAATCAGTTCACCCTATGAAAAATCTGTTTATCAAATATATAAGGAAGGCGGAATAAACCCTTATAATCTGGTATTTCATAACAGTGTAACCAGTATTAATGATATCGCAATTACAGGTGGCGATGCAAAAACTTCTTTCAGTTTGTCGCTTGGATATATGAAACAGAATGGGATATTGCATAATGACAATCAAAACCGATACAACTTCAGAATCACTCTTGATCATAAAATTACCCAGAACCTTAAAACGGGGGTAAACTTACTTTATACTTACCGCGACTGGAACAGAAGGGATGATGGCATATACTATGCATTAATTTCAATGTATTCCATATCAGAACCTTATCTGGCCGACGGAAGCCTGCTTACTTATCCGTCAGAATTAGGAAGAAGCTATTCTAATCCTTTATTAAATGAAGTGCCTGGTTATTACCAGAATAATCTTAAGAATAGCAGATTATTCGGAAATATGTATGTTGAATGGGAAATAGTGAAAGACCTTCGTCTCAAATCGGTTTTTGGACTTGATACCCAATCTCAGCGTGAAGGTGACTATGAAGATTTCATGACAAAAAATCTTCTTCAGAACAGTCAGGGTTCAACATTCTCAGCCCTCAACAGCGGAAACGTCAGTTATACTTCAGAAACCACATTGAACTATTCATTGCTACTTGGGAGAAGTCAGATAGAACTACTTGCAGGCCAGCATATTGACCAGAGTGTTTCTGAGTCTCACGGTATGTCAGGAATAGGTGCCATGGATCATTATCTTAAAAGTTCATTTTATGACCTCTCATTTATTCCAATTGGCGGAAGAAATATTTCCAACACATTTATTAAAACTAATCTTCTGTCGTATTTTGGAAGGGTAAATTATAAATTTATGGATAAGTATCTTCTTACAGGAACCATAAGGGGTGACGGGTCATCAGTTTTTGCACCAGGGCATAAATGGGGTTATTTCCCATCATTAGCTGGTGCCTGGATTATGTCGGAAGAGCCTTTTCTTAAATCTATCGATAAAATCAGTAATTTAAAACTACGTTTGAGTTGGGGAAGATCCGGTAACTCAGCAATCTATGCTTATCAGACATTAACTGTACTTGGAATAGACAAAATCCCTTACAATTTTGATTCCGGAGTTTTGCTGGGACAGGTTCCAGTGAACCTGGGAAATTCGGACCTCTCCTGGGAAACAACTTCAGTGTATGATGCCGGCCTGGATTTATCTTTATTTAAATCAAGAGTATCTGCAACACTCGATTTCTATGATTCGAAGACTTACGATCTTCTTCTCTACAGAGGATTACCCGCTACCTCGGTCTTCCCTCAGGTTTTACAAAATGTTGGTAATACCAAGAATGTGGGTTTTGAGGCTGCATTGAATTTGCGTATCATACAGAAGAAAAATTTCAGTTGGAGTACTGATATAACATACTCAACAAATAAAGATAAAATCGTCTCCCTGGCAAGTGGACAGACTCAGGATGTCTCAATTCCAGATGCAGCTTTAATTGTTGGCCAGCCAGTACAGGCATTCTATAACTACCAGGCTGATGGTTGCTGGAAAATAAGTGAAGCCACCGAAGCTGCAAAATTTGGTAAAATACCCGGTGATGTAAAAATTAAAGATCTTAACAATGACGGAGTTATAAATGAACTCGACAGACGAACCTATAATAAGAGTCCAAAGTTCATATTAGGTTGGTCAAATACTTTAACGTATAAAGGGGTATCATTATCAGCATTGGTTTATTCAAGAGTTGGGCAATGGATAAGTTATGATCTTAATACGCTCTATCTTCCAACCGGACCAGGAAGTGGACCTGTACTTGATTACTGGACTCCTGAACATCAGAATGCCAAATTTCCACGTCCGGGAATAGATTCCTGGGCTGATTTACCACCCCTTGCCTTCGAACAGGCCTCATTTGTGAAAATAAAAGAAGTTACATTGAGCTATACCTTCCCTGAAAAAGCAATCTCCAGGCTCGGATTAGGTAGTCTGAGAGTATATGGTTCATTGCAGAATTATTTCACATTCAGCAACCTTAATAACTATGACCCTGAACGAGGTGGTTCTTACAACGATCCTTTGTTAAAACAAATGGTGTTCGGAGTTAACCTGGAATTTTAAATACTCTAAATCAGTAAATTATGAAAACTAGACTTAAACTTATTTCATTAATATTTGCCTTCTTTTTGGTTGCAGAATTTGCATGTAAGGATTATCTCCTAGAAGATAATAAAACTGGTGCAACTGAAGATGTTATCTATTCAACTAAATCGGGAATCGATGGGTTGCTTGCAGCGTCATACGCTTATCTTCATGGATGGTATGGTCACCAGGGAGGTATTTATTTAAGCGAAGGAGGAGTTGATATCTGGCTTACCGGTTATGATAACCAGGAAAAGATTCTGGCGGACTATTCAAATATTACAGCCGATGTCGTCACCAGTATGAATCCCATGTTCGATGAATTCTGGGAATTACTTTATGCAGCAGTGAATACCTGTAACACAGGTATAAAAAATGCAAGTGCACTCAGTACCTCAGTACTTTCGGAGTCTGACAAGAGTATTTATATTGGTGAATTTGAAGCTCTCCGGGCTTTTTATTACTGGCACATGGTCGAAACATGGGGACCGGTTCAGATTAACCGTGAACCGATTAACAGCGCAACCACAACGGCAAAACGTGATTCTGAAGAAGATGTGTATGCATTTATGCTTGCAGATATGGACGATGCCATAAGCCGTCTGGCCGGTCAGACAGATAAAACCGGGCATATTAATATATGGGCTGCCAAAGCAATGAAGGCCAGGTTTCTACTTTACAAAGCAAGTAAGTTCAATGATAACCAGTCTTATGTTGACGCTGCAGCATTAGCTAAGGAAGTGATTGATGGCAGCGGACTCTCTTTGCTTCCCAATTATGCTGATTGCTGGAACCTTGAAAACGAAAAAGGTGCGGTAAATAATGAGGTCATCTGGTATGTTGAAAACAATGAAGTGCTTGAAAATAATTTAGTGCCTAAACGTTTGAAGTTTAGCGGCTCGGAACAATCTACCTATTCATCCGGTATAGTCGTTTCTGCTACCACAGGGGGCGATGCTGCCCATCTTTATATGACAGGTGTCTGGAATTTTTTACCTGCTTTAAGCACAGTATTCGTACGTACGAACTCAGAGGCAGCCAAAATATTAACTTATCGTGGCGTTCAATATAACCTGGGAACCAGTTATCAGCCTTACAGCAAGGGTTTTACGGAATTTGTTCCTTCAGGATACCTCCTTGATTTGTTTAATGATGAAACTGATCAGAGATACCAGGCCTCGTTCCAGGATACATGGTATATCGCTCCGGCACTTCAGGCAGCATTTGCCTCAGGGATTCAACCCCCCACAGGCTTTGCAGAAATGCGCGATACAGCTATTTATATGTCGAAATCCATGAATACCCCTTCCGGTATAATTTCAAGAGCTTCAAACCGATATGTCCTTTTCTCCCGTACTGATGTCGGCAATCCTCTGGTTCATCCTCTTTATCAGGATAATGCAGGAACTTTACCCACAATAGCAGTTTCATCTGCAGGAGATGAAAACTACAAAGGAAACAGGATGTATATACATTTGAAAAAGTTTGATGATCTGAACGGTTCTATAATACGAAATCTTAGTGACCGAGATGTTTTTGTATTTCGTCTGGCAGAAATGTATCTTATCGCTGCAGAAGGAGATATGATGTCGGGTCAGCAAGGGCAGGCAATCTCAATGCTTAACACCCTTAGAACTGCCCGTGCTATTCCCGGAAAATCAAATGTCCTGACTCCTGCGGAAGAATCACAGGTTAATAGTAAAGATATAAATGTGATTCTTGACGAACGTGCAAGGGAGCTTTGCGGAGAACAGCAGAGATGGTTTGACCTTAAACGTACAGGTAAACTGGTTGAGAGAGTTAGGTTGTATAATGGGAGTGCTAAAAATAACATCCAGGACTTTCATGTACTCCGGCCAATACCAAGACCTCAGCTCGATGCTACCACTAACGTAACATCTGGTCCTGATCCAAATGGCTTCTGGCAAAACCCAGGATACTAGATAATAATTTATCTTAGGTTTTTGATGATACCGGGTTTTTCTCATTTTGTACCCGTAAAAGGAACACTGAAAAGAGACCTGTTAAAAGGTCTCTTTTCAGAATCCTTATCCGTCAATTAATTTCATTAGCATTTTCTTGATTATTTAGCAGCTTATTTGCAAGCTGAATCGCTGATGGCAAGATAGCTGATGAAGCGAAAATTACCCTCAGGTAATATCAACATCGATCATTTTCAAAGATCTTTCAATAAACTGATTCTGTTTCTAAACAAGTATTTATATGGAAAATAGTAAAAGGCTGGTTGCTCTCGATGTTTTCCGTGGACTGACAATCGCCTTGATGATCGTGGTTAATAGTCCCGGAAACGGGGAATTCGTATATCCGCCACTGCTGCATTCAAAATGGAACGGGTGTACACCGACCGACCTTGTTTTTCCTTTTTTTATGTTTATAGTTGGTGTTGCAATGTGGTATTCTTACAAGAAATGCAATTATACACTGACTGGAAAGATGGTATGGAAAATATTGCGAAGGACTCTTTTGATTTATTTATTGGGCTTCATTCTAAATGCATATGTAATATTCAGCCTGGATCTAAGCAAAATACGGCTTATGGGAATTTTGCCCCGGATTGCTCTTGGATACGGAATTGCTTCATTTATTGTTCTTAGCATAAATATAAAATGGGTGAAAGTACTGATAGCATTAATTTTACTCTCCTATTGGGCCATCCTTCTGATTTTTGGTGGTGCTTCCCCTCTTTCACTGGAAGGAAATTTTGCCAGGATATTTGACATAGCAGTCCTTGGAGCAAACCACATCCCGGTCTATTCAGGAGTTAAATTCGACCAAACAGGTCTGTTAAGTACACTGCCTTCCATAGCCAATTTGTTGCTCGGGTATCTGGCCGGAAGATTAATTGATACTACTGAGATTAAATTGAACGCAGTCAAGCGGCTGATTATATATGGTGTTATAGGTATAGTAGCGGGTATAGTATGGGGTTTTATTTTTCCTATCAATAAACCTCTCTGGACTAGTTCCTTTGTACTGTATACCTGCGGATTTGCTTCGGCATTTCTGGGTGCCCTGATCTGGATTATCGATGTTAAGGGATTTACAAAGTGGATAAAGCCTTTTCAGATATTTGGGATGAATGCGATATTTATTTATGTCTTATCTCAATTTCTTGAAATCACATTCCGGATAACAGTTACACATTCGCCGACCGGAGATAATATCTCCCTTATTGAATGGATCTATACTAATTGTTTTCTACGGCTGACCGGAGCTTATAATGCTTCACTGCTTTATGCCCTGGCTTTTACGTTCTTATGTTGGCTTGCTGGCTGGATACTATATTCTAAAAAAATCTTTATAAAGCTCTGAAATTCTTGTTCCCTCTATGATGAAAAATAATTGGTCAAGACGGCGTTTTCTGAAGCTGGTCACATTTGGATCAGGAAGCGTGTTATTTTTATCCCGGTGCACAGTCCGGCCGGTAAAATCCTCATGGCGTTTCTTCACGGAAAAAGAGGCCGCATTAATTAATGCCATAATTGACCAGATAATCCCTGCCGATGAATGGCCGGGTGCGAAGGACGCAAAAGTATGCAACTTCATCGACAAACAGTTGGTCAGCACCTATACTCGTTATCAGAAAATATACAGAAGAGGGCTTGAAGGAATTGAAGCTTCCTGTAAAATGCTATATCAGAAACAATTTGAGGAATTATCATGGGATGATCAGACATCATTTCTTAAAAATATGGATGCTGGCAAGCTGTCTGACATGCTGAAAAGTTATACGACGAGCCAGCAGGAAAACAATATATGGTCAGAAGAGTTTGACAAGACTTTCTTTAGTCTGATACGCGATCATACCATGCAGGGTTTCTATGGCAGTCCCCGTCATGGGGGCAATCTGAATTATGTAAGTTATAAAATGATCGGGCTTGACTATCCCTTCATCAATGGACAAAACAGGTACAAAACTAAAACATGAGAAATAGACATGTAAATGCTGTTGTAGTGGGAGCCGGAGCCGGGGGAGGGGTGGTGGCAAAAGAACTCAGTACCGCTGGAATGTCTGTTGTACTAATAGAACGCGGAGGATGGGTTACATATGATGATCACGATCATGACGAGCTTATTTCACAAAGGGTAACTGCACTTGGAAATGCTTATGGGCCTGATAATGAACATAACTGTAGGGTAAGGGTGTCACCTGACGGGAAAAGCTATAGAATAGTTTTGCCCAGTGAATGGGAATATTGCAATAATGCTGCCTGCGTTGGTTCAGGAACAGTTAGTTACGGGGCAATGGGCTGGCGATATATGCCCGAAGATTTTAAAATGAAAACAACATATGGTCACGTGGAGGGCTCTACCTTAGATGACTGGCCTGTTTCTTATGATGATTTAGAACCGTATTATGAGAAGGCTGAATGGGAGATTGGGGTAGCAGGGGATGACAGTCAAAATCCTTTTGCGCCCCCGCGTAAAAAGCCACAGCCAATGCCTCCTTTCGAACACAATAAGGAAGCCAGGATTCTGGAAGCAGCCGCCCGCAGACTCGGATTCCATCCCTTTCCTATACCGATGTTGCGGAACTCAGTACCCTACGGAGGACGTCCGAGATGCTACAGGATACGGACCTGCGTCGGATTTGCCTGTCCTGTAGGTGCCAAAGGCGGGACTCACAATACTGTTATTCCGACGGCCCTGGCAAGCGGGAACTGCGAATTAAGAACCAACTGTGTAGTCAGCGAAATACTGATTAACGACCGGGGAAAAATAACAGGTATCAGTTATTTTGATGAAAATAACCAGAAACAGGTTCAAACAGCCGACATTTTGGTTCTATCAGCGTCAGCTACTGAAACTGCCAGACTTCTCCTTAATTCTAAATCGGGGTTTTTTCCAAATGGAATTGGAAATGAAAACGACTGGGTGGGCAGGAATCTCCAGGGTCATGCTTATTGCGGAGCTTACGGAATTTTTGATCAGGATACATTTGATGATTGCGGCCCTGGCGCTTCGCTGGCTATCGGAGACTTTAATCATCACAATCCGGGAATAATCGGGGGGGGCGTCCTCTGCAATGAATTCATCAGACTGCCCTATCTTTTCACAGACATTCGTCCTCCGGGAGCTGCTCTCTGGGGATCAGAGCATAAAAAATTTCAGAAGAAAAATTTTAAACGGATAAGTGAGGTGGTTGGACCTTGCCAGGAAATTCCAAGTTTTAATGCCAGGGTTACCGTTGATCCGGTAGTCAAAGACTTCTGGGGTATCCCGGTCGTAAGGCTTTCGGGTTCCGGTCATAAAAAAGATGCTGAAGGCACGGCTTTTATGGCAGGTAAAGCAGAGGCCTGGCTTAAAGAAGCCGGAGCTGTTGAAACATGGCAGACCGGAGTATATGAGGGCATTCGTGAATTAAGTGGTGGCCAGCATCAGGCAGGTACCTGCCGGATGGGGAATGATCCAAAAACATCGGTCTGTGACAAATTCGGACGGGTACATTCAGTATCGAATTTATTCATAGCAGATGGAAGCCTCCATGTGAACAATGGAGGTTTTAACCCTGCTCTGACTATTATGGCTCTTGGTTACTGGGTTGGTGGACATATTGCTTCAGAATGGCAAAAAGGGAACAGTTTCAAATAAAAGAGTAGAAGATGAGGAGAAGGACTCTGTCACATAAAATAATATTACTGGTCACTGTTTCATTGATTGCAGTAACTATTTCTTTTGGTTCATTCTATATTTATTGGAATCATGCATCTCCTGATAAAACATGTGCTTCATGTCATGAAATAGAAGGAGCAGTCCATTCATTATCACAATCATCACATCAGGATTTGCAGTGTAAAGTGTGTCATGGAACTGCATTAAGCAATGGAGTTCATAGTCTGAAGGAGAAAGCAATGATGGTCTTCAACCATGTTCAGAAAAATCAATCTGAAGAGATCAGAATGAATGAATCTCAGATGCTTTATGTAATGGACAACTGCAAGCAGTGTCATGCCTCGGAATTTTCAAATTGGAAATCAGGAGGACATTCTGCTTCCTATAAAGACATTTTTCTTAATGAATCCCATAATAAGACGGAACGTTTGAATTATGATTGTCTAAGATGTCACGGGATGTTTTTCAGTGGCGTTATCTCTGATTTAGTGGAACCAATCAATACAGTAGGCCCATGGGTAATGAAAGATCAGGGAAAAGCCGGCCAACCGACAATTCCATGCATGGTTTGTCATCAGATACACACAGAGGGGGAAGTAGTTAAAAGACCAGATTATGCAAATCCGGCATCTGTATTTTATACCCGTAATATTCCGGAGTCAAGACTGACCTTCTATGATCGTTATGAAAAAGTTCATATCTCTTCAGCGATGCTGCCAAAATTGCAATTGGTTGAAGGTAGCAGGCAGGTCAAAGTTTCAGACGATTATAAAATGCGTAACTGCGTACAGTGCCATGCTCCAGATGCCTGGCATGAAGCCGGAACGAGTGATGACCGGACCCCGAGAGGCGTTCATGAGGGTTTAAGTTGCATAGTATGTCATGAACCGCATAGCAATGATGCGAAAAAAAGTTGTGAGAAATGCCATCCTGCCATCTCAAACTGCAAGCTGGATGTCAGAACAATGAATACTACCTTTTTCGATCCGGAGAGTCCGAACAATATCCATTTCGTAGCCTGCACCAGCTGTCATCATAATGATGGCAGGCTTAAATCAGTTGGAAAATGAGCGTATTAATAAGGAAATTTAAATGAAAACAGATAGAAAAGAATTTAATCCGGAGGGTCAAAATATTACATTTAAGCTCACATTGATGATGTTTTTGCAGTACATGATGTTTGCTGTGTGGTGGGTTCCTTTAGCCGCTTATTTGACAAATATGGGTGTGGAAGGCGTATATAAATCGCTGGTACTTAGCTCTATGGCTATAGGTTGTATGGCTTCACCCATGATCAGTAGAGTAGCTGACCGTTATTTTGAGGGTCAAAAAGTATTGGCTGTCCTGAACCTGATAAATGCAGTGTTGCTATTGCTGGCAGGCATAACAAAGAATCCTGATTGGTTGTTTCTGTTTCTTCTGGTGGCTATGCTTTGTTATATGCCTACCTGGAGTTTGACAAGCTCCATAGCAATGGCTCATTCCCAATCAGACCAATTTTCACGCATTCGTATGTTCGGCTCGGTAGGATGGGTGATTTCCGGAGTGTTTAGCCTGATCGTGGTTAAGTTTTTCAATAGCCGTTTTGACGGAACCAATATACCCTTCTTCTTTGCTTTTGTAATAAGTCTTTTGACTGCAGCCTACAATTTGTATCTTCCGGTAACTCCACCATTGGGTAAAGGCAAGAAAACGTCAATAATGGATGCACTGGGTCTTAGGACCATCCGTTTAATGAAAGATAAAAATTTTGCTGTTTTTATTATTTTTTCCTTTTTATCAATGATTCCTTTTTCAATGTATTGGTCATATTGTTCTGAATTTTTACTGGACCGTAATTTTAAATTTATCAGTTTCACGATGAATTTCGGTCAATTGGCTGAAATATTCTTTCTATTCTCTGTCCCCTTCTTTATCCGGAAAACAGGTTTGCGAAACACAATGATCATCGGGCTCATAGCCCTGAGTATCCGTTATGTTGCATTTTATACAGGTTCAGTTACCAATGCATCGGCATTCTATTTTATTGGGATACTTGTACATGGTATTGTTTTTGGATACTTTTACGTCGGAGGACAAATATACATTGATCAGAAAGCACCGCCAGAACTAAAAACCCAGGCACAGGGGTTTATCTTCTTTGTGACATTTGGACTTGGACTACTGGTCGGAAATTTTATCAGCGGCCAACTAATAGATCATTTTTCCAAGACTTTTAATTCGGTAAGGATTTACAACTGGAATAGCATTTGGGAAATCACTTCAGCTTCAGCACTGATACTATTGCTGGCTTTCGTCATGATTTTTAATAATGAGAGAAAACTTGTATTTAATAAAGCATAAAATGAAAAAAGCATTATTGTTGTTTATATGCATGGCAACTTCAATTCATTGTTTTTCACAAGAGAAGGATGATATGTTAAAAGAATGGGGGAAAATGAGTGAATCTAAAACAAACCTTTATAAAGATTATAATGATTTAAAATTTGGGATGTTTATTCACTGGGGCGCCTACTCCTCTCTGGGAGGCATCTGGAAAGGTAAGAAGATCCATGGTCTGGGAGAATGGATTATGTATGAGGCTCAGATTCCACGTGATGAATATAAAGAGGTATGCAAAAATTTCAATCCTACTGAATTTAATGCGGACGAATGGGTCAAGCTGGCAAAGGAAGCAGGAATGAGATATATTGTTGCTATGACCAAGCATCATGAAGGCTTTTCTATGTACCATTCAAAGGTTACAAAATTTAATATTTATGATTACACGCAATTCAAACGTGATCCTATTGAAGAGATTTATAAGGCATGTCAGAAATATGGAATCCGGCTGGGATTGTACTATTCTCATTCAATTGATTGGATGGATGGAGGTGATGCTGGTGCTGCCCAATATAAGAAAGAACATCCCGATTATATTGATAAAGAAGCTTCTAACCAGTTTGACCCTTCGCCTGTTTCCTTCCCAGATTACATTGAATATAAAGCAAAACCTCAGATGCGTGAGATTTTGAAAAAGTTTCCGGACCTGGTTGAAATCTGGTACGATTATCCGGTAAAAATGAATTTAAAACAAAGTTTTGACTTTTATAAACTAGCTTATGATATTCAACCAAAGTGTTTAATAAGTAATCGCGTTGGCAATAATCTGGGAGATATACTTACGGCAGGAGATAACGAAATTCCTTCAGGCAGTAAAAGCGAAATTAAACCAATTGAAACTCCGGGTACATTAAATGATACCTGGGGATATAAGAGCTATGATAACAACTGGAAATCTCACAAGGAAATGCTTTTCTGGATAGCTGAAATTGCAAGCAAAGGGGGGAACTATCTCCTGAATATAGGACCAGATGGTAACGGTAGAATTCCGGAAGAAAGTATTAAGATCTTAAAAGGAATCGGTTCATGGATGAGAATAAATGGAGAAGCTGTTTATGGCACTGGCAGGTGGACCACAATGAAAGAGGGGCCTACAAAAAGTGATATAAAGGGCCGTGATGAGGATGGGAATATCCTTACGGGATCGGGAGAGAAGATCAATTTTGATTTTACCTTTACACCTGAGGATTTCTGGTTTACAGCGAAAGATAAGTATGTTTATGTAATCTGCCTGTCAGATCCTGTAAATAAATTGGTTAAGGTGAAATCTCTTTTTGACTGTCAGAAGAAAATTAAAAGTATTAAAGTCCTGGGAAATAATGAAGCTTTATTGTGGAAAGCTAAGGATGAAAAAGTAGATATTACTCTCCCTTCAGGAAGAAAATCAGATGAACCCGGTTTTGTATTGAAGGTTGAATTTAAATAGTATATAAATAATGTTAAGTAAGTCTGCAGGGAGGGGAGGATATAAGAAATATTATATAATTTAACATATAAGTACAATGAAGTCATTCATTAATTATTTCTTATTCTTAATGTTAATATTAATGAGTTCTGATTCCTGTTCAGACAACACCAGAGGTCAGAAAAAAAATGACATTGTACTGGAAAACGCTGAATTCAGGCTGACAATCGGAAATGATGCACATGTAGTGAGTCTTATACACAAATCTACAGGGCAGGAGTGTCTTCAAAAGGGAGTTCGCACACCCTTTTGTGCTTTGACCCAATACCGGCCTTATGAAAATGAACTTCAACTCAGGTTCCCGGCTAAACCCAGAACTTTTGAAGCTGATTCGGTCTACAAACAGGGAGACGATCTGATTGTAAGTTTTGAACTTATTAACATTAAAGTAACTATTGGGTTCAAAATAGAAGATGGCTATATCGGGTTCATTTTAAAAAAAGTGGATTACAAGTTGCCAAAGTACGGTGACCAGTTAAAAACCATTTTCGATGAATTTACCATTTTGCAGCTTCCGGTGCGTAACAGAGTCAATTTTGGCGAGTGGTTGAATGTTGTTTGGGATAAGAACGTAGCAGTGAATGTTCTGGCTACCGATCAGTACGGCATGATCGATGCTGTAGCATGCGACGGTTATCATTTGCTTAGGGCAGGCGGTGTTTCCGAGGTTAAAAATATTGGTGTGGGAGCGGTACTGATTGTAACAAAAACCGATCAACTGTTAAATCATATTGACCTGATAGAACAGAATTACAATCTTCCCCGCGGTGTCATGAGCCGGCTCAGGAAAGAATACAGGTATTCATATTACGAGGCAGTTGATCTAACCCCTGAGAATATAGATGAAAATATAGCTTTTGCTAAAAAAGGAGGTTTTCGGGCATTCCAGATTAATTGGAATTCGGTCGTATCGGCATGTGGACATTTCCCATGGAGTTCCCAATACCCTAATGGAATGGCGGATCTTCAAAAAGTCATCCGTAAAATAAAAGATGCCGGTATGATTGTAGGTGCACATTTCTGGTACAACAAAGCAGAGATAAATGATCTTTACGTGACTCCTGTTCCCGATTACCGGCTTAACCTCAGCCGCTTATTTACCCTGGCTACTGAACTGGATAAAAAATCAAATGTGGTTGAGGTAGAGGAAAACCCCCGGGGATGTACGCTAGATGATAACAGAAGAATACTAAAGATTGGGAAAGAACTGATAGAATATACCAATTATACCTCCGGACGCCCATACCGGTTCACAGGATGTACCCGGGGAGTTCTTAATACTCACTCTTCCCAATATGAACAGGGGTTGAAGTTTGGCCTTCTGGATGTTGACACCTGGCCTGTATGGGTACGTTTTGACCAGCGTACAAGTATTCAGCAGGAAGTCGCCGAACGTTTAGGAAAGATATATAATGATGCCGGATTTCAATTCGCCTATTTTGATGGTGCTGAAGATGTTCCGCCCCCCTATTGGTTTAACACCTCCCTGGCTCAACTGAAAGTTTTAAATTGTATGAATCCTGCCCCTATGTTTTCGGAGGGTGCTCTGAAAATCACATTTTAGCTGGCATATTTTAACCAGAGGAAATGCTTTTGACGTTTTTAGCCCTGAGACAATGAAGGATGCTATACGCAAACACCCTTTCGCAGAAGCTGAATATATATCAAAAGATTTCACTTCGATAAATTTTGGATGGATAAACTATGTTGCGCCCTCTGAGAAAACAACCGGCATGCAACCCGATATGTTCGAGTATGCCTGTAGCCGAAGCACGGCATGGGATTGCCCCATTTCATTGCTGGGCAATGTGGATCAGTTAAAAGCCCATCCCCGGACAGCTGATAATCTCGAAGTAATACGCCGGTGGGAAGAAGCAAGATTAAATAATTATTTCAGCTATGAACAAAAAAAATCATTACAAAACCCAGCTCAGGAACATATTCTGTTGATAAATGAAAAAGGCGGATTTGAATTATATCCTTATGAGCAGATAACGGGCGTAGCGAAGGGGAATCCTTCCCTTCGGGCGTTTATCTTTGACCGGTTGGGAAGCACTTATGTCGTGTACTGGCATATCTCGGGAGAACAGAAGGTGAAACTTGACATAAATCCTGAGAAAGTACACCTTTCAAGAGAATTGGGGAAGGAGATTCCGGTCATAAAAAACTATAATGGAATTATAATACCAGCCGGGGAAAGACGTTATCTGCAGGTAGACATGCCCCGCGAAAAAGTGATCGAAGCTTTCAGGAACGCAACTTTGTTATAAGGGTAATAAAGAAACATGAAACTGAAATATTGTGCACATATTGTTTCCTTTTTGTTTTGAATGTGATGTAGACTATAAGCAATCAACGGGCTCAAAACTAAAATTATTTACAAATGAAACCAATATTTGAAAAGATTAATAAACCTGAAGATCAATCCTTTTATCTTGAAGAAGTTACAAAGCCATATTTCCCTGACCCCTGGCATTTCCATCCCGAAATCGAGATCTTGTATGTAAGAGAAGGGCACGGGATTAAATATGTTGGCGATAGTATCAGTCCATTCTTCCCGGGTGATCTGGTCATTATTGGATCAAATACCCCGCATGTATGGTCATGTAGTTCGGATTATTTAAATATAGAAAATAACCGGATCTCAAGTGCCATTTGTATTCAGTTCATGGAAGATGTACTTGAAAAATCCTGGGATATACCGGAATTTCATAAGATCCATGCATTTCTTAATGAATCTAAAAGAGGAATACATTTTGAGAATAGGACGCGTAATTTGCTTATCAAACGGATTGAAGAACTACCTGGTCTTATGGGCATGAGAAGATTAATAGGACTACTGACAATTTTAGATATTATGTCTACGAGTAGTGAAGTAAAGTATTTGTCCTCACCTAATTATAAACCTGTGATTATTAATTCTGAGGAGAAAGACCGCATGGAAATCATTTACAGGTATGTGATTCAAAATTATTCAAATAAAATATTCCTTGATGAAATAGCATCTATTGTCAATCTGACCCCCCAATCGTTTTGTCGTTTCTTTAAATCAAGGACAACCAAGGTTTTTTCATCTTTTGTTAATGAAGTCAGAATAGGAAACTCGTGTAAAAATTTAATAGAAAATAAGTATACCATTTCTCAGGTGTGTTTTCAGTCGGGATTCAACTATTTATCGAATTTTAACAGGCAGTTTAAACGGATAAAAGGGATGACTCCTTCTGAGTTTCAACACAAATATAAGAATCACAATTTTGAACTGGCATCTGACTGACAGATTTTGCCAGGATCAGATGAGGTAATCATCATTGCGATCCGCATCAGCCAGGGTCACATCATGGCGTGACCTCTGCCAGAATAAATTTAATACACCGGCAATGAAATTAGTTTTATTACGACATGGAGAAAGTCAGTGGAACAAAGAAAACCGTTTTACAGGCTGGACTGATATTGACTTAACAATAAAAGGGATCGAAGAAGCAAAAAGTGCAGGGAAGCTTCTTAAAGAAGAGGGATTTTACTTTCAATATAGCTTATACATCGGTACTGAAAAGAGCCATTCATACTCTTTGGAATGTGATGGATGAAATGGATCTTGCATGGATTCAGGTGGATCGTTCGTGGAGGCTGAACGAAAAAAGTTATGGCGCACTGCAGGGCTTGAATAAAGCCGAAACCGCAGAAAAATATGGTGAAGATCAGGTATTGCTTTGGCGTCGAAGCTTCAATGTACGTCCACCGGAATTGGATGTTGCTGATAAAAGACATCCGGTTAATGAGCTGAAATACTCCACAATAGATAAATCACTATTGCCTGCCACTGAAAGTTTGAAAGATACCGTTGACCGTTTTTTACCTTATTGGCACAAAACTATTAAACCTGCAATTCTAAATCAGCAAAAAGTTTTAATAGTAGCACATGGAAACAGTTTAAGGGCTTTGGTTAAGTATTTGGACCATTTATCAGACGAAGAAATTCTGGAAATAAACATTCCAACCGGAATTCCCCTGGTCTATGATCTTGACGAAAACATTAATGTGAATACAAAGAACTATCTCGGCGATCAAGTAGCTATTAATCAGTCGATAAATTCAGTAAAAAATCAAGGAAAGCTTAAATAATTTTTTGGACATCCATAATTTAAGCAAGAGCCTGGCTGCCTGGCACCACTTAGGTCAACCTGACCATCAGTGAGGACATGACAACCCCAAGAAAAAGCCTTGCAGCCGCCTTAGGCGTCTAAACAAAATCTTGAAGAAGGATTACGCTCGCTCCGCTCGTGTGATCCTCGGAGGAGAGCTTCACAAAGAAAAAGCCTTGCCATCCGCCAACCGGCGGATGGCTGCGGGCTTTATTATTTCCATCCCTTCAGAAAGCAAGCTTTCTTCGGTCTGAAAATAATAAAGCCCTGATGCTTCGCATCAAGGCCTTTTCTTTGTAGCGGAGGGAGGATTCGAACCTCCGACCTTTGGGTTATGAGCCCAACGAGCTACCACTGCTCCACCCCGCAGTTTATTGCGGTGCAAATTTAACATTTATAGAACAATTACCAAAATAAAATTGGTTTTTTGCCATTTAAAGATTTAAGACTATTGAATTTTGCTTTTCATCCCAACCTTCTGACGTATTAATTGTTGAATATTTTAAAATGCATTCAGAAAATTAGGTTTTTTAAAAATTATGTTATATGTTTATGTGAATGAAAGACTCAGAATTTTGAGGTTGGAGATCAAAATATTTATTTGTTTCTGAGATATATTAATTGAGTGAAATATTTTGAATTGCAAGTAAAATATCTTTAACATTTTATTCATTAGGCCTATGAAAAAACTACTTGTCTCCGTTTTCCTGGTGTTATCTGCAGGTTTTACAATCCTTGCAAATGATCCCGACCTGTTCAAGCTGGATTATAAAGCTGTTCAGGCAGAGTTTTCGGAATTAAATCAACTCGCCAGTATGGTTACAGCCAATGCAGATCTGACTTACAGTTCACTGCAGCTTACAAATTCAAATCTTGTAACTTCACTGAGGCTTGTCCCGGAAAGTGAACTTCCTGATGGTTCAAATAATCCTGTTCTTGGTATTCCTTCATTTCTCTGGGGTTGCGCCTTCGGTGTTGTCGGAATGGCAGTTGTTTATATTGTAAGCAATCAGGATATGGTTGAAACTAAGAAAGCACTATGGGGTTGTATTGCATGGACAGCTGTGGTCGTAGTCCTGGATCTTGTCTGGTGGGGAGCATTCTATCACATATAGCTTAACTGCAGAAAACAAAGAGTATATCAAAAAGAAATTTAGATATACTCTTTTTTTTTGCAAAAAAGTTTAGCTTTATATCAGATCTTCATTTATAATTCGGTTAGAAAAAATCATTCCTTAAAACCCCTGAAGTGTTAAAATATCTCTGCCTGTTATTTTTCCCCCTGTCAGCCATCCAGGTGGAGCCTCAGTTATTTTTCCGGATCAAAACGGATTTTATTATCAAAGCTAAATCTCTAACAGGCGAACAGAGGTTAACTGTCGGTCAGATATATTACGATAAGAATATTAAACAGATAGTTTATAATATAAGCTTTCCCGAAAAGGAAATATGGGTCCAGCGCGATACCACTCTTTATAAAATAGTCAATTCAAAAGTCATCGGAAAACAACGGATTCCGCCAGGGATTGAATTCTCTATTTTTAATCTGATATTAAACGGCAACCTGAATGATTACGGCTTAAGAAAAACAAAATTCAAGATCAAGAAGGTTGAAAAAAACGGTAATAACATAATTTCGACATGGGAGCCTCCGCTTGAATTTAAAAAATATCTGGGAGACATCCTCCTATCTATTGTTGACCAACAACTTAACGGAATTGTATTTAAAAATAATGCAGGCGAGGTAGTCAGCAGGCAATTTTTTAGGAACTATACCAAAGTGCATGGTTTATCATTCCCCCAGGAAATATACAGGGAGAATTATATAAATGGACAAAAGGACATTGAATTGACAACTTATACTAATATAATAATTAACGACTTATCCGGTGAAAATACATATGACTTCAAAATACCTGCAAACTAAAAATTGCCACCGGATTATATTCAGCTTCATATTATTGGCTTTATATCCAAATTTCTGCTATACCCAGAATCTTTACGACAGGGAACACTCCCGGAAATATGCAGAATATCTTTTCTCCAGCAGACAGCATACTCTTGCAGCAGAAGAATTCGAGCGTCTCGTTTATTTCGACAGGAATAATACCAGTTTTAAATACTACCTGGTTAAATCGTACAGGTTGTCAGGAGACTTAAATTCCGGAATTAATCGCATATATTCATTTTACGGGAATCCACCCGATTCAATGCCTCAAATGCTTGCATCGGAATATGCAAAGCTTGAGTTATTATCAGATTCATTGTCAGTAATTGGGACATTTATTCAACAAAATAAAACTCTGTCCCTCGAATATAAGACAATAGTTCAAAGCTGTAACCTGCTCTTAAGTGGTAATTATGATCAGGCCAATCTTTTAGCTGAAGATGCTTCCGGGAAAAACCCTGATTTCCCGAAAGACCTGAAATACCTTTCTGAAAAAGCATTAAAGATTAAATTTAAAAGTCCTTTGATTGCAGCAGGTTTTTCAGCAATAATACCCGGTACCGGTAAATTTTATACAAAGAACTGGAGCGATGGTGTCGTTTCAATGATATTTGTAGTGGCTAGTGCATGGCAGGCATACAGGGGATTCAATGATCATGGTGTTAAAAGCGGTTATGGCTGGACTTTTGCCAGTCTTTCTGCAAGCTTCTATATTGGAAATATTTTCGGCGCTGTAAAAGCAACCAGACGATATAATAAAATTAAGAAAAATGAAATTGATAATCAGGTATTTGATTTTGTCCGTTCTGATAGTTTTTAGCCAGGCCGCTATTCAAAAACTTCCTGCTCAGAATTTCGGGGAAACTATAAAATTCGCAGATAATCAATTCAAAAACAACGAATTAATAACTGCATTAAAAACATATCAGAGAGCTCTCTTCTTCAGCGAAGGAAGGCAAACGCTTTATTTATTCAGACAGATCGCCTCGATATCATATCGGGTCAATGACTATGAGACTGCACAAAAATATTATGGCTTAGCTTATAATTTGGCTGACGATGATAGTTTAAAAACCGAACTCCTTTTTAATAAAGCATCAAGCCAGATACTCAACAAAAACTACCAGTATGCTTTAATAGATTTATTTTCGGTGACCGACACATCAGCGATCATTCAGAAACGGCTCAGCTTCTACCTCGGAACCTGTTATTTCGGGCTCGAAGATTTCAGCAAAGCCCGCTCTTACTTTGAATCCTGTGTGGCATTGAAGGATAAGAGGGAAGTTGAAGATCTTTTTTCCGGAAAGAATTTATTATCTCCTTCACCAGGAACTGCTAAAATAATGAGTATGATTCTGCCCGGACTGGGTCAGGTTTATGCTCACGACCTTAAATCTGGTTTAAATTCATTGCTCTTAACTTCCGGGCTGATAGCACTTGGTATAAACATTAGTATCAGTTACAGTGCTGTAGACGCAATTTTAGCAATTTTGCCCTGGTATCAAAGATATTATACCGGCGGTTTTGGAAAAGCTCATGATATTGCTACAAGAAAAAGACAGGTTAAACGAAATGAAGTATATACCAAAATTTTGAAACTGACAGCTGAAAATTCAGAAGAATAATACCTGAGGTAAATTAGATTATTAATTGAATGATCTCTCCACGGCTTATAAAAATCTCATTTTTCACAGGATTTATGTTTTCACTTTTAAATCCGGTTGTTGCGGGGAATATCAATTTTCATGCTGAAGATAGTCTTATAAATTGCTTTTTCAGGAACCTGTATAATTTTTCATTTCATGAAGCAGATTCACTGGCCGGAGTGATCAGTAGTTCGGACATAGATAATCTCACGAGGAATAATATTAAATCGAATCTTGCCTGGTGGAAACTATTGAGCGGCGATGAGATCGAAATAAATGTGAGGAGTTGTGAATTAAGTTTAAATGAATCTATCAGGTTAGGATCAAAAAGCAGGCAGAAGAATATTAACTCGCTTTTGAATCTGATCTACTCTTATTCTTTAAAGGCACGGCTGGAGAACTACACGGGGAACACCCTGAAATCTTTTATTAGTTTTTATAAATCAATTACATATATCGAAGAATGTATTGAAGCTCCTGTAAAGGATGAAAGGCTGACACTGGTTTTGGGATTGTATTACTATATAATTGACTATCTGAACCATGAATATTTTATGATGAGTGCAATGCTATTTACAGTTCAGAAAGGCGACAAGATCAAGGGTCTTGCATTTCTCGGGGAATGTTCCAAATCAGGAAATGAAATGATAAGTACCGAAGCTGACTATTTCCTGCTTAAAATTTATTCTTATCTTGAAAAAGATTATTCAAAGGCTAAGCATTATGGTTACATGTTAACTCAACAATATCCCGGCAATCTGGTTTATAGTGTGGAATACTATAAGCTGCTTTTAAAAATGCATGAGATGAAGGAGGCAGAGTTGTTCAGGAATAATTTGCTGGAGAAAATAAATAAAGCTGATTATATAAATATGAATCAAAAGAATCATTTTATTTTACAACTGGGGGAAACACCCGATACCTCCGTGAAAAAGTGACAAATTTATGAAATCACTGATAATTATTCTCTTATTAATTCTTTCGCTGGCTTGCAATGCACAGAATAGCAAGGATCTTAAAAAATTTGAAAATCTTTTTGCTGAAAAAAGCACTGCACATAATTGGGGAGATGAGCTAAAGAACAATAGAAATGAACTGACTTTCATATTTTCAACAGTCTTTGTAATTTACAAAGAGGTATTTTCCTCGCAGGATATCGATGCATGCGTATTTACTCCTTCCTGTTCTGTTTACGCTATTGAGAGCATAAAGCGAAAGGGTGCAGTCGTAGGATTCTTCACAGCTATTGACAGGCTGACAAGATGTAATCCGGGTCGAAACAAAAACCTGCCGGTTGACAAGCTCACAGGTAAGTTTTACGATCCGGTAGAATGACCAGTTCAGCACAATATGCTGTCTTAAATATCAAATTGCCTACCTCTTCAAAAAGGATTTTGGTTCACTCTAATGATTTAATTATTAAGTTTGTCTGAAAATCTATTACTTGTATTCTATTCGGGTTTTGAATTGTTTTATTAACTGAAAATTGATTGATATGCCACGGGTATTTAAAGCAACAGAAATAGAAAAAGAAGATAAAGAGGTAAAACGTGATTATCTCGACAGACATATGCCACATGTTTTTTGTCCCGATACTGTTAAAAGGGGTGAAAAATTTGAAGTTAAGGTTAAACTGGGAGAAGAGTATCCGCATCCTGATGAGCACGACCATTTCATCAGCGTGATCCAGCTCTGGAACAGGGAAACCTTACTTGCAGAAGCCCGTTATACTGCAGGTGTTTATGGAAATGTACCCTCACATTTTGAGGTCGATTTTTATATTGTGGCACCGGAAGTATCAATGAATCTTTCTGCAATGTCGGTATGTACAAAACATGGGCTCTGGCAGAGTGAAGACAAACCGGTTAAAGTTATATAAAGGGTTTAAATTTCTATTTTTGAATCCTTTAACTCATTTGATGAGGCAGGATTATTATCTTTGCAGGCCGATTAAATTATAGAAAATGGCTAAGGACGAAAAGAAAAAAAGTAACTGGCGCGATAAATACAGATTTTCTGTAATAAATGATCATACGCTGGAAGAGGTCTGGAGAATAATACTGACCAGGTATAATGCTTTCCTTCTTATCACCTTTATCCTGCTTTTTATTATTTGGGGAACCAGCTACACTGATCTCATTCACAAATCTCAGGGAGTTTATACCGGGCTATCCTGATGTTACTATGCGCCGTAATATCCTTATGAGCGCTATCCGTCTCGATTCGCTTGATCGTGAACTTAAATTGCGCGACAAATACTTCGATAATCTGAATTCTATTATCACCGGAGTCAGACCTGTTGAAATGACTATGAAACAGGATACTACTGCAAATTATAAAGCAATCAAATTCAGTACCTTCAGCCAACGATTCTCTCTTGAGAGCCCGTGTTGAAAAGGAAGAAAGATATAATCTCACCCTCGGTACCATCAGCTGAATCAGTTTCAGGACTGGCCAACCTTCACTTTTTTCGCACCTGTAAAGGGAATTGTTTCGGCAAAATATGATGTAAGAACAAAACATTTTGGAACAGATATTGTTACAAAGCCCAAAGCTCTTGTTTCAGCTGTTCTTGACGGAACAGTTATCTTTACCGGATGGACAATGGAAACCGGATTTGTCATTGAGGTTCAGCATCCGAATAATATTGTTTCAGTATATAAGCATAATGCCAGCCTTCTCAAGGAAACAGGAGATCTTGTACGTGCCGGTGATGCAATTTCAATTGTAGGTGATTCCGGTGAACTTTATACCTCAGGTCCTCATCTTCATTTTGAGATCTGGTACAAAGGGAGCCCACTGGATCCGGAGAAACATATTTTATTCTAAATATCAGGATATCCGGTATGCCAGAAAGAATTGCATTGTTGGGATCAACAGGGTCAATTGGCACTCAGGCTCTGGATATTATTTCCAGGTATCCTGAAAAGTTTGCAGTTGAGGTACTGGTTGCCGGAAATAATATTGATCTTCTTCTGGAACAGGCACATAAGTATCAGCCCGATTCAGTTGTTATTGCAAATACCGGATCATTACCTTCAGTTGAAGAATGCTCTTCAAGATACAAATATTAAAGTTTATGCGGGCAATGATGCTGTTGAACAGGTAGTGACCTCTTCAACTGTTGATGTTGTTATTGCTTCTATTGTAGGTTATTCGGGAGTAAGGCCGACTATCGCTGCCATAAAAGCCGGGAAAAAAATAGCCCTTGCAAACAAGGAAACACTTGTTGTAGCAGGAGAGATTATCGAAAAGCTGGTCAGGGAATCGGGAAGCATAATTATTCCTGTCGATTCAGAACATTCTGCAATCTTCCAGTGTCTTGCAGGTGAATCGGGCAACCCGGTTGAAAAAATTACACTTACCGCATCAGGAGGACCATTTCTGAACTATGTCGGAAGAAATGCTGAGGAATGTTAAACCATGTGACGCCCTTAAGCATCCAAACTGGAACATGGGCTGTAAGGTCACAATTGATTCAGCTTCACTGATGAATAAAGGGCTGGAAGTAATTGAGGCAAGATGGCTCTTTGATCTTACTGCCTGAACAGATTTCAGTCATAATTCATCCACAGTCAATTATTCATTCATTTGTGCATTTTGCTGACGGATCAGTTAAAGCACAGCTTGGCATCCCCGATATGAGGGTTCCGATCCTTTATGCCCTGAGTTATCCCCGATCGCTGACATCCGACCTTCCTCGTCTTGAACTTACAGAATGTAAAGCATTAACATTTAGTGATCCGGATACCAAGAAATTCAGAAATCTTACCTTGCTTACGAGGCGCTCTCAAAAGGGTGGAAATATGCCGTGTATACTAAATGCAGCCAACGAAATGGCTGTAGAGGCTTTTCTTGATGAAAAGATTGGATTCACTCAAATGCCTGAAATTGTTGAGCATACAATGGAAAATAGTTTTTATTCTCGCAACACCGGATCTGGATTTCCTTGAAATTACGGATTTAAACGCACGGGAGACAGCACTCAGCTATATTAATAAACTTCAAAAAGAAAGATGACTAATACTTATTAAAATCCTGCAGTTTGTAATGAGCCTTTCAATTCTTGTAATTGTACATGAATTCGGACATTTTACGCTTGCTAAATTATTCAAAACCAGAGTCGAAAAATTTTATCTCTTTTTCGATCCATGGTTTTCCCTCTTTAAATATAAAAAGGGTGAAACCGAATATGGCATCGGATGGCTCCCTCTTGGAGGTTATGTAAAGATATCCGGAATGATCGATGAATCGATGGATAAAGAGCAGATGAAACAGCCTCCTCAGCCATGGGAATTCAGGTCAAAGACATCATGGCAAAGGCTACTTATTATGACTGGAGGAGTTATTTTCAATTTTATTTTTGCAATGCTGATTTTTATCTTTGTTTTGTTTGCATGGGGTGAAACTTACCTGCCAACATCCAATGTTAAATATGGAATTGTTACTGATTCGGTTGGATTATGCGATTGGTCTTAGAAACGGAGATAAGATCATTACAATTGATAATCAGCATGTTGAGAATTTTCTGGAGATAACTTCTGATATTATTTTGAACAATCGCAAGACTATTCAGGTTGAACGCGACGGTGCAACTCATAAATATTGATATACCTAAGGAATATATTCCAAAAATGCTGAAGGGTAAAGGTCAGATAGATACAAGGATACCTTTCGGACCATATGTGGTTGAAAGCTTTGGGAAGAAATCTCCCGCAAAAACAGCCGGGATACTCGTCAATGATCAGGTCGTTGGCCTTGACGATAAAAAATTTACTTACTATGATGAATTTCAAAAATATCTTTTCAAGAACAAGCAACATCCTGTAACTCTGAATATTATCCGTAAAGGTCAGAATGTTAATGTCACTGTGTCTCCCGACACACTGGGAATGCTTGGGATTGGAAGATCAGTGTCACTTGATCAGATATTTGAACTTAAAACCATTAAATATGGATTTTTTCAATCAGTCCCTGCAGGCATTAACAAAGGTTTCAAGACAATTACAGATTATCTTGAAACAATTCAAACTCATTTTTTCAAAACATACAAAAGCTTACCAGTCTTTGGGTGGTTTTATAACAATAGGTAATATCTTTCCGGGAGTATGGGACTGGCAGAGATTCTGGAACCTGACAGCATTCCTTTCAATTATTCTGGCAGTTATGAATATACTTGCCTATCCCTGCTCTTGACGGAGGTCATGTACTGTTCCTTTTATTTGAGGTAGTCACTGGGAAAAAGCCAAGCGATAAGTTCCTTGAATATGCACAAATTGTAGGAATGGTAATATTATTGGCGCTTTTGCTGTATGCAAATGGCAATGATATACTGAGATTGATAAGGAAATAGATTTTGTTTTTCATGACTTGTATTTTAATAAAGTATTTTTAACTTTGTGTAAACTCTAATAATTAAACGAGATGGGAAAGATTGGTTTGACAGAAATAATATTGATCTTGGTAGTAGTTGTACTTCTCTTTGGCGGTCGGAAGATTCCTGAACTTATGAAAGGAATCGGTCAGGGAATGAAAGAATTTAAGAAAGCCTCGAAATTTGATCCTGCCAGCGATGATAAGGAGGTGCACACAAAGAATAAACTCTTTTTCATGATATTCGTAGAAAAACCTGTATTGATATGCAGGTTTTTTGTTTTTACCCCCTAAATCCCCCAATTGCCTGCCTGCCGCCTGCCTGCCGGTAGTTAAGCAGGGTAGGCCAGGGGGGACTTAAAGAAATCAGAATGACGAACATTTGAGATCAGAATGTAGAAGTCTATGAAATTCTTAATTCGCTATTTGTTTGTTCTTCATTCTAAAATTCTATTTTCATTTAGCCCCCCATTTGGGGGGTTGGGGGGTAGAAGCTCATATTTCTGATTTCTTCTTCCTGGAATAAAACCGGCTTCCTTTATAATGTCTTGCATCTCACCGGCATTAAACCGGTTATTTGAACCTGCAGCACTGACAACATTCTCTTCTATCATTATGGATCCAAGATCGTTTGCACCTGCATGAAGTGATAGCATCCCGATATCCTTTCCAACAGTTAATATTGAAGCCTGTATATTCTTTATATTATTCAAAATGATCCGGCTTAAAGCAATCATCCTGATATAATCAGGACCATTATAGCTGCTTCTTATTCTGTGCTTTTTTAAAAGCACAGTTCCTTCATCCTGAAAAGCCCAGGGTATAAAAGTTATAAATCCAAAATGATCCTCCGGTTTTTCAGCCTGAAGATCTCTGATCCGGATAAGATGTTCAACTCTTTCTTCGGGAGTTTCTATATGTCCGAACATCATGGTTGCAGAAGTAGGCAGATTCAACTTGTGGGCTTCGCTCATCACTCCAAGCCATTCTTCCGATGTTGCTTTTGCGGGAGAAACAATTTTTCTGACCCTGTCGGAAAGTATCTCGGCTCCTGCACCGGGCAGACTGTCAAGTCCGGCATCAATCAACCGGGTAAGTATCTCATAAAAGGATATCCGTTCCTTTCTTGCCAGGTAAACAATTTCCGGAGGCCCCAGCGCATGCAGCTTTAATGAGGGATACAGTTTCTTGAGATTACTGAAAAGGTCAGTATAAAAACTGATGCCAAGTTCAGGATTCATTCCTCCCTGCAATAGAAGCTGGTCTCCGCCGAGTGAATACATTTCATCAATTTTGTATTTATAGTCATCAAGGGATGTGACATATGCATCTGCAGATCCTTTCTTCCTGCAAAAATTACAAAATGTACATTGAGAATAGCAGATATTGGTGATATTCACGTTCCTGTCAATCATCCAGCCTACAATTTTCCCCGGATTATGCAATTGCCTGAGTTTATTTGCAACAAACATGAGCTCCTCTAGCAGGAGCATTGGTATAAAGGGCAACTCCTTCCTCTGCATTAAGCGGAATAAGCTTGAGAGCTTTGTCATATAAGTCTTCTAAAATCATATGTATAAGCAATTTAACCTGTTTGGGAAAACTGAAGTTGAAGTCGAGAATAAAGATCTTGTTATTGACTGATGTGAATTAATACGGGCAAAGGTAACTCTTTGGAAACGAAACAATCAATTTTTTACTTAACTTTACATCTTCAAAAACCACCGCATACTAATATGAAACCTGAAATTCAAAAAATATCACAAATATCATCTGACCAATCTGTTATATGTATTCTGGGAGATGATATGATTCCTGACAAGGTTAAAACTTACAAAGCAGGAAAATGATTTTGCACAAACTCAACTTATGCTGAAGGAGGAATGTATTTTCATCAATTCTTATAACAGGTATATTTACCTGATCAGATTAAAGGAGGGATCCCGCTCATTATAAAGTAAGGGAAGAACTCAGGAGAACTGCATATAATCTGAGAAAACTGATAAAAGACAATAATCATTCAGAGCTGGTTATTACTTCTGAAAATGCATATAAAGGTGCAATTGAAGATTTTACAGAAGGACTGCTTCTGAGTATTTATTCATTCGATAAATACAAGACAAAGCCAGGCAAGGATGATAAGAAACACTACCCGGAAAAACTTCTTTTTCACGGAGAAATAGATGACTCAGATATTAAATGGCTGATCGATCTTACCGATGCTGTTTATTTTACCCGCGATCTTATAAAGGAACCTGTTAACCAGCTGAATGCGGCTTCACTGGCGGAAGAAATTAAAAAAACTGGGGATTCTGCAGGATTTAAAGTTGAGATACTGACTAAAGGTAAGATAGAAGCTTTAAAAATGGGAGGGCTTCTGGCTGTTAATAAAGGAAGTGTCGATCCTCCTGTATTTTGTATCCTGGAATGGCATCCGGCAAATTGTCTTAATAAAAATCCAATCGTTCTGGTCGGTAAAGGCATCGTATATGATACCGGTGGTCTGAATATTAAGACCGGTGACTTCATGACCGGGATGAATGGTGATATGGCAGGAGCCGCAACAGTAACAGGTGTAATGTATACTATTGCAAAGTCGGGTATTCCGCTTCATATTATCGGATTGGTGCCATCAACAGATAATCGTCCCGGAGGAAATGCATATACACAGGGCGATATTATCACAATGTATAATAAAATGACTGTCGAAATAGGCAATACGGATGCTGAAGGCAGGCTTATACTTGCCGATGCTATCAGCTATGCTTCAAAATATTCTCCGGAATTAATAATTGATATCGCAACCCTTACAGGTTCTGCAGCCATGACATTTGGAAACCAGGCAATTGCTGTGATGACCAATGCAGACAGAAAATATATCAATTTACTTGAGGAATGCGGTAATGATGTTTATGAAAGAATCGCAGAATTACCTTTATGGGATGAATATGGTGAGCTGCTGAAATCGGATGTTGCTGATCTTAGAAATGTAGGCGGACGGGAGGCAGGAGCAATTATTGCCGGTAAATTTCTTGAGCGTTTTGCAGAATTCCCTTTAATACATCTTGATATTGCCGGTACGGAAATGCTCAAAAAAGATGATTATTACAGATTAAAGACCGGCGTGGCATCAGGATTAAGGTTACTTTCAACATTTCTGAGGAGAATTGCAGCGGAACTATTCAGAAAAGAAAAATTAATTATGGAAAAGAAAACAATACTTGCCGGTATCTCTCATGGAGATATAAATGGAATCGGATATGAAGTAATTATCAAAGCACTTTCTGATCCAACAATAAATGATATTTGTACACCAGTTGTATACGGTTCCCCAAAAGTGGCTGCTTATCATCGTAAGGCATTGAATATCAATAATTTTAGTTTTAATAATATCAGAACGGCAGATGAAGCTCATGCGAAGAAAGCCAATATGATCAATTGTCTCGATGACAATATCAGGGTGGAACTTGGAAAATCGACAGCTCAGGGAGGTGAAGCTGCATTGACTTTCACTTGAAAAAGCTGTCGAGGATCTTAAAGACGGTAAGATTGATGTTCTGATCACTGCACCAATTGACAAACAGAATGTTCAGTCGGAGAGATTTCATTTTAACGGACATACCGATTATCTGAAATCCATTGCCGGTACAGGAGAAGCACTGATGTTTATGATAAGTGAGAGCATGAGGATCGGTATTGCTACCGACCATGTTCCTCTTAGCAAAGTTCCCGGAATGATAACAATTGAAACACTATTCAAAAGATTCGACTGATGAATCAGTCGCTCATTCTTGATTTCGGGATCCGTAAACCACGTATCGCAGTATTGGGACTTAATCCCCATGCCGGTGATAATTCATTGCTTGGAACGGAAGAAGCCGAAATAATAAACCCGGCAATCCAGCAGGCACAAAAAGAAGGGATTCTGACCTTTGGACCATTTCCGGCTGATGGATTTTTTGGAGCCGGATCATTCACAAAATTTGATGGGATACTGGCGATGTATCACGATCAGGGACTTACCCCATTTAAGGCACTATCATTTGATTCAGGAGTTAATTTCACAGCCGGATTGCCTTTTATCAGAACATCACCGGTTCATGGAACTGCATTTGCTATAGCAGGAAAAGGTGAAGCATCGGAAAATTCATTCCGCCAGGCTATTTATCTTGCTTGCGATATATTCAGGAACAGAGAAATGTACAACGAAATATCGAAAAATCCCCTAAAACATCAGGATATTGAAATTCATAGTGACCGGATAGATGAACTTCCTCCTGATATATTTAATCCCGAACAATAAACATGATTGATTATATCAAAGGTGATATTAACACAGATCACCCCTACATTCCTCACGATGGAAACAGGAGGAATAGGTTATTTGGTTAATATATCAATAACCACATTTTCAAAACTTGAAGGTAAAAAGGAATTCAAAATCCTGATCCACGAAGTCATCAGGGAAGACAGCCACCAGCTATTTGGATTTGCTGATAACGATGAACGTGATATCTTCAGGTTGCTGATTTCAGTTTCAGGCGTGGGAGCAAATACAGCAAGAATGATGCTCTCCTCCCTTAGTCCGGTAGAGATAGAAAAGGCAATTTTAGGCTCGGATGCTGACCTTCTGAAAAGCGTCAAAGGAATAGGATTAAAAACGGCTCAAAGAATTATCGTTGATCTGAAAGACAAGCTTGGCAAACATGCCGGAAGCGGTGAAATATTTGCATTTGCAGACAATACAAAGAGAGAAGAAGCGTTATCTGCATTAGTAATGCTTGGGATTTGCCAAAAGTGCTGTCTACCAAAGTCCTTGATAAAATAGTCAGAGATGAAAAAAACCTGACAGTTGAGGATATGATAAAGAGAGCACTTAAAAACTTGTAATTCTGAATATAAGCCGGATTGGGATCAGGGATATCATATAAAAATATTCTGATATATTCGTATCTTCTGCTGTTAGCTTCTTTTCTCTTAATGTCCTCAGAAGCAAGTAGTCAGACTGCTTTACAGAGTACTGGCGCAACTGATACAACCCGCAAATCTGTTCTTAAGCTTAAAGAAGACTCAGGGATTCCCTGGGATTCACAGCAAAAAGCCCCTCTCTTTCTCGATAAACCATCAAATTACAAATCTACAGTAATTTATGATGCCGATAAGAATGAATATATTCTTTATGAGAAAATAGGTGCTTTAGATTACCGAACTCCTGTGCATATGAGCCCGGAAGAATTCAGGAAATATGAATATTCCAGGGCAATGCGCGATTACTGGCAATCACGGATCTCAGGAGCTGAAGCCGGTTTCAAGTCAAGCCTGATCCCTCAGATAGAGATAGGAGGTGCAGCATTTGATAAAATATTCGGAAGCAATACGATCAATATCGTGCCGCAGGGGTCTGCTGAACTTATTTTCGGAATTAATATCTCCAAGACTGAAAACCCCACCCTCTCTGAAAAACTAAGAACAATTCCAACATTCGACTTTAAAGAAAAAATTCAGATGAATGTCACCGGTACAATTGGTGACAAGATGCAGCTTGGTGTGAACTACAATACCGATGCAATGTTTGAATTTGAGAACAGGACCAAGCTTCAGTATGCAGGAAAGGAAGACGAAATAATAAAGAAAGTTGAAGCCGGAGATGTCACCCTTCCCCTGACAGGAACCCTGATCACTGGCAGCTACAGCCTCTTTGGACTTAAAACAGAAATGCAGTTCGGAAAGCTGACAGTAACTACGGTACTTTCCCAGCAGAAAGGGCAATCATCTGTAATAGAGGCCAAGGGAGGTGCTCAGCTGACAGATTTTGAAGTGTATGCTGATGATTATGAAGCAAACAGACACTTCTTCCTTTCACAGTACTTCAGAGATACCTATGATGCATCTCTGAAAAATATTCCTGTTATCAGTTCCGGAATTAATATTGAAAGGATCGAAGTATGGGTAACAAATAAGCAAAGCAGCTTTGAGGATGCCAGCAACAGGAATATTGTTGCATTTATGGACCTTGCTGAAAATGCAAATCATATCTTTAATAAGGTCCCGGCATTCCAGGCAACCCCCGGTGCATTGATATATCCCGATAATAATGCCAACAAAATGTATGAGCAGCTTACTAACGTATACGATAAAATACGTAATGTCAATCAGGTGACAAATGCATTTAATCCTTTATATCCGGGATTTCAGATTGGACGCGATTTTGAGAAGATTGAGAATGCCAGAAAACTCGATGAAAGAGAATATGATTTCAACAGACAACTTGGTTATATTTCGCTTAAATACTGCACTTAATACCGATGAAGTTCTGGCTGTTGCATATGAGTATACATCTGCAGGGACAGGTCTTTAAGGTCGGTGAATTTTCAACCGATGGGATAACCGCACCTCAGGCACTGGTTTTAAAACTGCTTAAAGGGACCACGTTGAGCCCAAGATTGCCTACATGGAACCTGATGATGAAGAATATATATTCTCTGGGATCCGGGAAACTCGATAAAAAAGACTTTGTACTGAATGTTCTTTACCAGGATGATAAAACAGGAAATTCAATTAACTATATCCCGGAAGGCAACCTTGCAAATAAAATATTGCTTCAGGTTATGGGGCTCGACAATCTGAATTCCCAGCTTGACAGGCAACCTGATGGTTTTTTCGATTTTATTGATGGGGTTACTGTTATGGTCGACAGAGGTAAAATTATTTTCCCCGAAATTGAACCATTCGGCAGTCATCTGAAAAAAATGATTGGCGAATCCTGCAATTGCCAGCAAATATGTGTTCCAGGAGCTTTATGATTCAACCCAGACGCTGCCACGTCAGATGGCTGAAAAAAACAAATTCAAACTGACAGGACAATATTCATCTGAATCAGGATCGGTGATCAGGCTGAATGCGACAAATATACCACAGGGTTCAGTTAAGGTTACTGCCGGAGGTGTTCCACTGACTGAAAACACCGATTATACGGTTGATTATAATATGGGTACAGTGACCATAATAAACAGCGCACTGATTGAATCACAGACTCCTATTCAGGTTTCACTGGAAAATAACCAGTTTTTTGGATTCCAGACAAAAACACTGGTTGGCACGCATCTTGATTACAAAGCTTCTGATAATTTCGATATCGGCGGTACAGTTCTTCATCTGACCGAAAGACCATATACCCAAAAGGTAAATTATGGAGAAGAGCCAATTTCAAATACAATATGGGGTTTAAATACTTCATATAAGGCAGAATCACAACTGCTTACAAAGATTATTGACAAAATTCCTCTTCTCAATACAAAAACTCCTTCAACTATCTCCTTTTTCGGTGAGTTTGCCAATCTGATTCCCGGACATTCAAAAGCTATTTCAAGTGCAGGTAATTCATATATTGACGACTTTGAAGCCAGTGAAATACCTCTTGATCTTAAGGCTTTTAATGCATGGACAATCTCCAGTGTCCCACAGGGACAGGATGATCTTTTCCCTGAGGCCAAATTTAATAATAATCTGGTAAGCGGTTTTAACCGGGCTAAATTGGCCTGGTATGTAATTGATCCTCTCTTTTTAAGAAACGGATCATCCACTCCTGAATACATCAGGTCACATCCTGATGAGCAATCGAGCCATTTTGTAAGGGAGATATATGAAAATGAAATTTTCCCTAACAAGGAGAGCCCAAGCGGGATCCCTGCTCAATCTGACTGTATTAAACCTCGCTTTTTATCCCGATGAAAGGGGTCCATATAATTACGATACTGATCCTGGTACCTATTCAAAGGGATTGAATTCCAGTGGAAAGCTTAATGATCCTAAATCACGATGGGGTGGAATAATGAGAGAGGTGTTGACCAGTGATTTTGAAACTGCAAATATCCAGTATATTAAGTTCTGGGTAATGGATCCCTTTGTTGATAATCCTACTGAACGCAGGTGGGGATCTTTATATAAATCTGGGAAATATTTCAGAAGATATCTTACGCGATTCAAGGAAAAGTTTTGAGAATGGACTTCCTGGTTCTCCAGTGGTTAAGAATGTTGATACAACTGCCTGGGGAAGAGTACCTACAATTCAGGCTGTTGTCAATGCTTTTGATAATGCCCCCGAATCAAGGCTGTTCCAGGATGTAGGACTTGATGGACTGATGGACCAGGATGAACAAACTTTCTTCTCGAATTATCTTCAGAAAGCTGCTCTGATCACAACTCCTGATGCATATCAGGAGATATCATAAAGATCCTTCGGGAGATGATTTCCATTATTACAGGGGATCAGATTATGATGCCCAGCAGCTTGGAATTCTCGACAGGTATAAAAAGTATAACGGAGAGGAGGGAAACTCCCCGACTTCAGAGATGTCAAAAGAATCTTATCCGACTGCCGGTTCAACCTTGCCGGATATGGAGGATATCAACCGTGATAATACATTAAGTGAAACCGAAAGTTATTATCAGTATAAAGTCAGCATTCGCCCGGGAGACATTAAAGTTGGTTCAAATTATGTAGTTGATGAGGTTGAATCACCGGAAATTACCTTTCCAAACTCGAAAAAATCGCATGTAAAATGGTATCAGTTTAAGATTCCAATTACGGATTATCAGAAGGTGGTTGGTCCGATTAAAGATTTTAAATCAATCCGTTTCATGAGAATGTTTCTCAATGGATTTGACCAGCCGGTTATAATGCGTTTTGCAAAGCTTGATCTCGTGCGCGCTGAATGGAGAAAATACAATATTTCGTTTATGGAGGGAGGCGAAAGGATTACTGTGCCCGAACCTACAGATGGAACTTTTGAAATAAGCTCGGTAAGTATTGAGGAGAATTCGGGGAAATCACCTGTAAATTATGTTTTGCCTCCGGGGTTTAACAGGATAACCGACCCTCAGAATCCGCAGCTGAGACAGCTCAATGAGCAATCGATGGTACTCAAAGTTCAATGATCTTCAGGATGGAGATGCCAGGGCCGCTTTAAAAATGTCAATCTCGATATCAGACAATACCGGAAACTCAGGATGGAGGTTCATGCTGAAGCTATGATCGGCCAGCCCTTGCAGGATAATGATCTGACAGCATTTATCAGGATAGGGTCAGATTATAAAGGGAATTTCTATGAATATGAAATTCCTTTAAAGCTTACACCTCCTGGTCATTATAATAATAATTCTGACGCAGATAGGGCTAAAGTATGGCCTGCTGAAAACAGTTTTGATAATAGATCTTTCCGTACTTCAGGCTGCCAAGCAGGAACGTAACCGTCAGATGCAGCTTCCAGGTTCATCATTAAGCATATCCGATGTCTTTGTATATCAAAATGGAACAGCGCAGGGTCTCAGTTTCAGGTAATCCAAATATGAGTAATATCAAAGTAATAATGATAGGAGTAAGGAATCCTATAAAAACCAGGAACAAAGCAGGGGATGACGGAACTCCCAAAATATGGGGAAGTCTGGGTTAATGAACTCAGGCTCAGCGATTTTATTGAAGACGGAGGCTGGGCCGCAAATGCTCATCTGCAGGCTCGTCTGGCTGATCTGGGAACTGTTGATATGGTTGGACAGGCCAGTACACCCGGATGGGGAAGTATCGAGTCAAAAAGTAAATGAAAGAAGCAAGGAAAATATAGTTAAATACGACATATCCTCGAGTATTGAACTCGGAAAGTTTTTTCCCGAGAAGATTGGTGTCAGACTTCCTGTTTATGTTGGTTATTCCGAAACAAGGATAAAACCTCAGTATGATCCCCTTGATCCTGATATTCTTCTTAAAGATGCATTAAGTGCTGCTAAAAATAAGGCTGTCAGAGATTCAATATTAAATATTTCAGAAGATTATTCAAGGAGAAAAACAATTACTGTAAGTAATGCCGGCATAACAAAGCGGGGTGAAAAACCTCATGCATGGGATCCGGCGAACCTAAGTGTGAACTATACATACAATGAAATTTTCAGCAGCAATACCAATACTGAAATTAACCTGGAGAAAAACTACCGGGGAGGCATAAATTATGATTTTCAGGCACAGCCTGCCAATATTATGCCCTTCAGGAATATAAGGTTCCTTAATTCGCCGGTATTCAAAATTGTCAAGGACTTTAATTTCTATCCATTTCCAAAAAGCCTTTCTTTCAGAACCGATCTGTACAGAGATTATAATGAATTAATAACCAGGAACATTGATAATCCTTACCTGAAGGTTACACCGTCTTTCAGAAAGGATTTTGAATGGACCCGAATGTACGATTTCAAATATGATATTACAAGACAATTGAAATTTGATTTTACAGCTACAGATCTGGCCAGAATTGACGAACCTCCGGGCGGAGTTGATAAGAGCAGGTACAGCAGTACCTATTATTCGTGGCGTGATTCAGTCTTGAACAATTTACGAAGAGGAGGCAGGACAACCAATTACAATCACTTTATTAATATTACTTATACTCTTCCCATAAATAAGCTTCCTCTGCTTTCATGGGTAAATGCCAATGCACGCTATAGTTCAGATTATACCTGGCTTGCAGGTCCGCTTTTCCCCGACAGTCTGCAGATCAATCTGGGTAATTCAATTAAGAACCATAGTGAGTTGACGTTCACAGCTATGGCAAATCTTTCTTCTCTGTATACGAAATTGAAATTCCTGAAAAAAATTGAAGTCGAATACTCAGCCCGGAGGTGCACAGAAAATGAAGGCTGATTTAAAAACAGTCACATTTACCAAAGATAAATATGAGCTTCAAGGCAAATGTTGCCAAAGCAATTTATCATAATCTGAAGACAAAGGATGTAAAGGTCAAAATTGTGGGAAAAGGCGGTGAAGAGGTGAAAGGCAAGGTGGAAATTGTCAATGATAACAGAGTGAACTTTACGGCAGCCCAGCAGACTGATAATGCCAGGGTTGTCGTTGAAGGGAAAGTGAGGGAAAACAGGAATCCCTTTATAGTCACCGGTGAATATCTCGTCAGGGCAATAATGGGAATAAGGTCATTCAGTCTGACCTATACAACATCTCAGGGAGAATTCCTTCCGGGTTATACCCCTGAAACAAAGTTCCTGGGGATGTCAAATGTCAATGGTAAGCTTGCCCCCGGATGGCCATTTATTCTAGGATACAGTGACAGGAACTTCTTCGACAGGGCTGTTACCAACGGATGGCTGTCAACGGATACTATACTTAATACTCCTGCCATATTTGATAGTAAGCGTGACCTGTCACTGAGAAGTCTCGTTGAGCCTTTCCCTGGATTAAGAATAGATATTAATGCCGACAGAAGATTTTTAGAGTCAATAAGCTCTTATTATATAGCCGATGCCAATGGCACTTTCCCTGACAGCACCCGAAACAAGATTATTAACGGAAACTTTTCAATTTCAATTATATCCTGGGGGACCTCATTCGAAAAGATATCCAAAAGCAACGATTATCAATCTCCTGCATTCGAGGCATTTAAAAGAAATATTACCATTATTTCACAAAGAAGAGCGGCTGACAGGCAGAAAGTAGATCCGGGCTATAACCCCGATATAGATCCGTCAACAGGTCTCCCTATTAACGGACAATATAAGAGCGGGTACGGGCAAACTTCGGCGGAAGTAATGATCCCTGCGTTCCTGGCTGCCTATACAAAGTCAAATGCAAATAATATAGGGCTTGCAACATTCCCGTCAGCTCTGCAAATGATGCCTAACTGGAGAATAAACTTTGACGGATTGTCAAAATTTGATTTTGTTCAGAGAGTATTCAGGTCTATTAATCTGATGCATCAGTACCGTAGCACCTATCAGATAGGTGCGTACACAACCAACCTGAACTGGGAACCTGATGCTGATGGGGTAAGCAGAATACGGGACCTTCAGAATAACTTCACTCAGCAATACGAGATAGATGTTGTCACCATCAGTGAGCAATTCAGTCCTTTGATTAATGTGGATATGAACTGGAAAAACAGTCTTACCACCCGCTTTGAATGGAAAAAATCGCGGACAGTAGCACTGAATTTGACTAGTAACCAGATTTCCGATGCCAGGATTAATGAACTGATTTTCGGAGCAGGATACAGGTTCGATAATGTACAGATAATTCTCAAAACCGGACAGGGACAACGGGCTCTGAAAAGCGATCTTAATCTGCGTTTTGACCTTTCTATCCGGGATAATAAGACACTTGCACGAAAGCTGGTGGAAGATGTCGATCAACCGGTTATCGGAGAGAGAGTGTTTACTCTGGGTGCGACTGCCGATTATGTACTGAGTGACAGGTTTAATCTTCAGATATTTGCCGATCGTACCATGAATAATCCATTCGTTGCTAATACATTTCCAACTTCCAATACAAATTTCGGATTCAGCCTTAAATTCACACTGGTTCAATAAAAGTGTAAATTAAAGGTTCTCTTTTGCATTGTATATCTCACCCTTAAATCCCACCTAATCTTTATACACATTTCAATTTAAGTCCGTTGCAGAAAGAGAGAAGGAGATCCCTCGCTGGCGCTCGGGATGACAGGTATGTAGTTGATTAGCAGGAGGAAGAAACGGCGATTCGCGAGTGAAATACTTCATGAATAGAATGTCGCTGCGAATCGCCGTTTCTTCCTCCTTTGTCCCACAAAATTACCTGTCATCCCGAATTCCGACAAATCGGAGCTTGCGGAGGTTGCCCTTAAGGGCTTGATATCAGAGAGTTATGCTAACCCCCGGCTGGGGGGGTCAGAGGTGCCATTATACAGATAGAGTTTTATCATATCAGAAAGCTTGGGAGTGCCATCATAAAGGAAGAGTTTTTTAAATAAAACTTAGACAGACAGAAATCGATTGAAGTAAAAGGGCTCCCTCCTTCTTGCCTGAAAATCAGCGATTATGATATAAAATAAATGGGTTGTATGTGCCATTTATCGAACCATTTTTCTATTTTTGAATAGTATCAACTGAGAAACCGAAGATACCCTTAGTGAACACTGCGAAATAACCTTTGAGTACCCTAGACTCTAAAAAATATTTCTTTTATATGAAAAAATCTAAACCGCGTCTTACCTTCTGGCAGATCTGGAACATGAGTTTTGGATTTCTTGGAATTCAGTTTGGATTCGCACTTCAGAATGCAAATGTCAGCCGGATTTTTGAAACACTCGGTGCCAAGGTTGAAAATATACCTATCCTATGGATAGCAGCTCCGGTGACCGGGCTTATTATTCAGCCTATTATAGGGCACATGAGCGATAATACCTGGAACAGGCTGGGACGCAGACGTCCCTACTTCCTTACCGGTGCTCTACTTGCTTCACTCGCATTGATCTTGATGCCAAACTCGCCTGTACTCTGGATTGCAGCCGGAATGTTATGGATAATGGATGCCTCGATCAATATCTCAATGGAACCATTCAGAGCCTTTGTGGGTGATATGCTGCCATCGGAACAGAGAACTACAGGTTTTGCAACACAGAGTTTTTTTATAGGTACCGGAGCTGTCATCGCATCGGTTCTTCCATATGTGCTTACAAACTGGTTCCATGTTCAGAATACTGCACCTGCAGGGCAGATTCCTTTATCTGTAAAGTTGTCATTCTATATAGGTGGCGCAGTATTTATTTCAGCTGTGCTATGGACCATAATAAGAACAAGGGAGTATTCTCCTGAAGAGTTGCGCGAATTCTCTTCACAGGAAAATGCACAATCTTATAATTCAGCCGATACTGAGAGCTCCTTTGCCACCGGGGTATTTATAAAAAGAGGATTTTACTGGATTTTTGCTGGCTTAGTTATTAGCCTGCTTATTTATTTCTATTCACTCGAGAAAGAACTCTATATTCTTTCAGTCGGGACCGGGGCGTTTGGATTGATCCAGATTATTTCAGGTCTGTTTGTCTCAGGGGGAAAATCCGGCAGCGGGCTTGTAGTTGTACTGAGTGATCTTTATAAGATGCCCAGAACAATGGGACAACTGGCTATCGTTCAGTTTTTTTCATGGTTTGCACTTTTTTCAATGTGGATTTACACCACATCAGCAGTCACAAATCATATATATGGTACAAAGGATCCTACAAGTGAATTATATAATCAGGGAGCAAACTGGGTAGGGATCCTCTTTGCCGTTTATAATGGCTTTGCCGCAGTGGTTGCATTTCTTCTGCCTGTTCTGGCAAGGCTGACAAACAGGCGAATTACTCACTCGGTAAGCCTTATTGCAGGCGGACTCGGACTAATCTCAATTATACTGATTCACACTCCCCATATGTTAATACTTTCAATGCTTGGAATCGGTCTTGCATGGGCGAGTATACTTGCAATGCCGTATGCAATTCTTACAGGATCACTTCCTGCGAACAAAATGGGGACTTATATGGGTATTTTCAACTTCTTCATAGTTATTCCGCAGATACTTGCAGCCAGCATCCTTGGATTCTTTGTGCGCGATGTTTTTGGTGGCGAAAGTATCTATGCCCTTGTAACAGGTGGTATTTCAATGTTCATTGCTGCAGTATTGATCCTTTTTGTAAAGGATGTCGATGAAACAAAATCAAAATAAGTATGATGCATATATCTGCATGTATTTTTGATCTTGACGGAGTTATTGTAGATACAGCTAAGTATCATTATCTGGCATGGAAAAGACTGACTGACCAGCTTGGGATCCATTTTACTGTTGAGGATAATGAACGGCTTAAAGGTGTTAGCAGGATGGCTTCACTGGAAATAATTCTTGAAATCGGCAACCGGAACATCGATGAAAACCTGAAACTGGAATATGCAACCCTTAAGAATAAATGGTATACTGATTATATAAGTAAGATGACCCCCGCCGATATACTTCCCGGGTGCCGTAAGTTCATAAAGGAACTCAGAAATGCAGATATCCGCACGGCAATAGGATCGGCAAGCAAGAATACTCCAATGATACTTGAACGGGTAGGTATCCTGGATCTGTTTGATGCTGTCGCCGACGGTAATATTGTCTCCAAAGCAAAACCCGATCCTGAAGTATTCATCAAAGCTGCAGAACTGGTAAAGGTCAAACCCACTGACTGCATCGTTTTCGAAGATGCAGTTGCCGGAGTGCAGGCTGCCCTTAATGCAGGCATGATGTGTATTGGTATTGGATCACCCAGAATTTTAACAGAAGCTCATTTTGTTATTCCGGGATTAAATAAGATGAATATTTCTAAACTCATGACTATAGAAAAAGAAATCAGGGTATGAACAGTTTTTATAAAAAGGATGTCTGGCAGATTATCGAGGAGGGATTCCACCCTGAGAAGAATAGGGAGTCGGAAAGTGTCTTTTCGATAGGGAATGGTTATATGGGGCAGAGAGCCAATTTTGAGGAGCATTATTCAGGAGACAGTCTTCAGGGAAGTTATGTCGCAGGTGTATATTATCCTGATAAAACAAGGGTAGGATGGTGGAAAAACGGTTATCCTGAATATTTTGCTAAGGTACTGAATGCACCAAACTGGATTGGCATTGATATTTCGGCTGACGGGAAACCGGTTGACCTGGCTGCATCGAAAATAATTTCCTTCTCGCGGATCCTGAATATGAAGGAAGGCTATCTGGAAAGGTCCTTCAGGATAATAGTTTCCGGAGATAAAACTATTGAGATTAATACCAGAAGGTTTTTAAGCATGGCAGAACCCGATCTTGGAACGATCAGATATGCAGTTAAATCAATTGATTTTGCTGGCGTACTTGAATTCACTATTTATGTAGATGGTGATGTCAAAAATGAAGACACCAATTACGGTGAAAAGTTCTGGGTTGAGGTAAGCAAGGAGATTACTCCCGACTATGGAATTCTTGTTACAGCAACTCTGAAAACAGATTTTCACGTTTCAACCGGAATGTGTTTTGAGGTTTTAAAGGATAACGAGCCTGTTCCGGTAAAACCTGGTACAACGAGTCGCGAAAAATATATTGCAGTAACACTGCCTGTTGACATCAGAAAAAATGAAGAGATCGTATTGTATAAGTATGTATCCGTTCTTTCTTCATTGAATAATGAAAAAGCCAAACTGACTGACGATACAAAGACACGGCTTGCTGCTGCAAAAGCAAAGGGTTTTACAAACCTTTTTCTTGATCACGTTAAAGCATGGGAAATGATCTGGGCCACGTCCGATGTTGTAATTAAGGGTGATGAATCGGCTCAGCAGGCAATACGGTTCAATATATTTCATCTTAACCAGACCTATACAGGTAAAGATGAAAGGCTCAATATTGGCCCAAAGGGATTTACCGGCGAGAAATATGGCGGCAGTACATATTGGGATACTGAGGCTTTTGGTCTGCCCTTTTTCCTTAAAACAGCTGATCAGAAAGTAGGTAAAAATCTTTTGTTGTACCGTTACAAGCACCTCGGAAAAAGTATCGAAAATGCTGAGAAGCTCGGATTCAAAAACGGTGCAGCATTATACCCTATGGTAACAATCAACGGGGAAGAATGTCATAATGAGTGGGAGATAACTTTCGAAGAGATCCACAGGAATGGCGCTATTGCATTTGCTGTTTTTAATTATATCAGGCATACTGGCGATGAGGACTATATGGCCGAGTACGGGCTGGAGGTACTGATCGGTATTTCGCGATTCTGGAGCCAGAGGGCAACATTCTCTGAAAACCTTAAAAAATATGTGATCCTTGGAGTGACTGGCCCTAATGAATATGAGAACAATGTTAACAATAACTGGTATACCAACTATTTAGCCGTATGGACGTTATCATATACTCTAAAAAATCTGGAGATTCTGGAGAAGACGGCCCCGGCTAAATTATCAGCTATTTACAGAAAGACCAGTTTCAACTTTCATGACGAAACTACGAGATGGAAGAGATTGATTCAAAATATGCACTTCCCGTATGATGAATCGCGCAATATTTTTCTGCAGCAGGATGGATTTCTTGATAAGGAATTAAAGCCTGCCGACAGTATTCCTCCTGCAGAGAGGCCAATCAACCAGCACTGGTCATGGGACAGGATACTACGATCGTGTTATATTAAACAGGCAGATGTTTTGCATGGCTTATACCTCTTTGAAGATCAGTTTGATACAGAGACAATTAAACGCAATTATGATTTCTATGAACCAATGACGGTTCATGAATCTTCATTATCCGCATGTATTCATTCGATAGTGGCTTCGAGAATAGGAAATATTGACAAAGCTTATGAGCTATATCTGCGTACTGCCCGACTCGATCTTGATGATTATAATAACGAAGTATCTGACGGACTGCATATTACAAGTATGGCAGGGACGTGGCTGGCAATCGTTGAAGGCTTTGGCGGAATGAGGATTCTCGATGATAGAATACTCATTAATCCGCTTATACCCGGAAACTGGCAATCATATTCATTTCATGCACGATACCGGGGCATTCTTTTTGAGGTCAGGGTGACAAAAGATTTTGTCACTATCAATAATTTATCAGCGAAACTATTAAATCTGATAATCTCAGACAAAGAATGTCAGGTTGAAGGTTTAAAAAAACTTGTTCTTAACCTGAAATTAGATATTTTTTCTTAAGCTATAATGGATCAGTAATTAATTATTAATTGTTCAAATTAACTATTCAGACTATGGAAAAACTGCCTTTAGGTCTAATCGTTGTGTTATTGGCGCTGTCTCTTACGATATCCGCCTTTTCATTCTTTGGAAAGAAAAAGGAACTTAAGCCTTTTCAGTCAGAAGTTGTCCATCCTGAATGGTCCAAAAATTCAGTATTATATGAAGTTAACGTCAGGCAGTACACCGATCAGGGAACTTTTAATGCTTTTGCAGAGCATCTTCCCAGGTTAAAAGCTCTGGGAATTGATGTATTATGGTTTATGCCGACTTATCCGATTGGAATAAAAAATAAGAAGGGTGAGTTGGGCAGTTATTATTCCGTTAAAGACTATATGAATGTAAATCCGGAATTCGGTACGCTTGACGATTTTAAGGCTCTTTTGAATAAAGCTCATGAAAAGGGGATGCATGTCATACTCGATTGGGTACCGAACCATACATCGTGGGATAATAACCTGACTATTGAACACCCTGACTGGTATGTCAGAGACTCTGCCGGTAAGTTTACACCTCCTCTTGGAACAGACTGGACAGATGTTATACAACTCGACTGGTCGAAACGTGCTCTTCAGGATTATATGATAGATGCTATGAAATTCTGGGTAAATATGGGTGCCGATGGTTTTCGCATTGATCACCCTCACAATACGCCTAAGGAATTCTGGGAAAGGGCAAGGACTGAACTAACGGCAATAAAGCCGGTTCTGCTGATAGGTGAGATTGAGGACCCGACATATTTTCTCGAAAAAGGTTTTGATATGAACTATGCCTGGGAAATGCATCACCTAATGAACAGTATCGCCCAGGGAAAAGACAGTGTGAGCAAACTGGTAAAATATTATAATAAGGAATGGCAGGTATATCCAAATAATGTTTACAGGCTTCAGTTCCTTACCAATCATGATGAAAATACCTGGGCAGGGACAATAGATTCATTAATGGGTGATTCTCAGCGTGCCTTTGCGACTTTAATTTTTACGGATCAGGGTGTTCCTCTGATTTACAGCGGCCAGGAAGATTGCCTTAACAAACGAATAAAATTCTTTGAAAGGGATGCGATCCAGTGGAATGATACATGCCGCCTTACAAAGTTCTATACTGACCTGATCTCTCTTAAAAAGCAGAATAAGGCTCTGTGGAATGGTGATGCCGGTAGCCCAATGGTTAAAATCAATACAGGCAAGGATAAGTCAATCTTTGCTTTTTACAGGGAAAAAGATTCAAACAAAGTTGTGGTTCTGCTGAATCTAACGAAGAAAAAAGTTGCTATAAGGTCTCTCCCTGGAAATCTTAACGGGGATTATACAGATTATTTTGGTGGTTCTAAGACAGTATTGCCTTTGACCGATTCCCTGAGATTTGAACCATGGGGATATAAGGTATTCGTGAGATAAAAGACAGAAAATGAATTCTATAAAACAGATATCACTGATTTTGAGTATAATTGCCATACTTATGTCTGGTTGTGATCGAATGCAGAACAAAAACAAAAATACCGATGACAAATCTCTTGCTTCAGTTCCTGTCTGGGCAAAGGAAGCGATCTGGTATCAGATCTTTGTTGAGCGTTTCCGGAATGGTGATCCGAACAACGACCCTACACCGGCCGACATGAAGGGATCCTATCCTGATAAACTACCGGCTAACTGGTCGATTACACCGTGGGGACACGACTGGTATTCTCATGAGCCCTGGCTGGATAGCGTAAAAGTAAACAGTTTCTATTCAAAAATCCAGGCACGTCGTTATGGTGGTGATCTCCAGGGAGTACTCGATGAGATTGATTACATCCAGTCGCTTGGCGTTACCGCGATATATTTTAATCCGCTAAATGATTCTCCCTCATTGCATAAATATGATGCCAGGAACTACACTCACATCGACAGAAATTTCGGGCCCGATCCGAAAGGCGATGCAGCAATAATGGATGCAGAAATCCATGATGATCCATCAACATGGAAATGGACTTCAGCTGACAGTCTTTTCCTGAAGGTTATAAGGGAGTTTCATAAAAGAGGAATCAGGGTGATTATGGATTATTCCTGGAATCATACCGGCAAGACCTTCTGGGCACTGAATGATATCAGAAAGAATGGGAAAAAATCAAAGTATGTTGATTGGTATAACATAACCCAGTTTCCTGACAGTGCTTCCAGAAAAGAATTAAAATATCAGGGATGGGGTGGGAACAATCCCTATATGCCTGTATTTAAAAAAGATATTATTCCTCCGGATAAGAAGACAATGCCATTTGAAGGCAACCTGCATTCGGAATCTTTAAAACGCCATATATTCGATGTAACCAGGAGATGGCTTGATCCTGATGGGAATGGCGATCCTTCGGATGGAGTGGACGGATTCAGACTCGATGTTGCTGGCGAGATCCCGATGGGATTCTGGCGCGAATACAGGAAAGTTGTGCGCTCAGTGAACCCTCAAGCATATCTGATCGGGGAAATATGGTGGCTGGAATGGCCAGATAAAATTCTGGACCCTAACGTCTACCTTAAAGGAGATCAGTTCGATGCTATAATGAATTACAGGTGGTACCGGGTTGCCAGAGGATTTTTCGGGCAGGCAGAACCCATCCTGGATCCTACAGAATTTGTCAGTGAAATAAACAGGATCAACAAAGGTATAAACATTGATAACCTTCAGGTTATGATGAACGTGCCTTCAACGCATGACACTCCAAGATTCTCGACTTCATTGTACAATAAGACTTTGGATAAATATAAAGCAAAGCCATCTGATAATCCTGATTATAAAATAAATAAGCCTGACGAGCGTACAAGAAAAGAACAAATTATTCTTCTGATACATCAGTTCACATTTATTGGAGCGCCTCAGATATGGTATGGGGAAGAGGTTGGCATGTGGGGAGCTGATGATCCGGATTGCAGAAAGCCCATGGTTTGGAACGATATCACTTATGAAGACGAACGTGCAGCTTACGACCCTTCTAAAAGCCGGCCGGTTGATATTGTCAGACCTGATACCGCACTCAAATCATTTTATATGAAACTATGTAAAATGAGAAAAGAAAATCCTGTACTTGTATACGGCGATCTTTCTTTTTCAGTAGCAGACAATCAAAATATGACACTTGCATATAACCGGTCAATGGGGAATGATGAGATAGTTGTGGTTATTAACCGGTCAGATAAACTCAAAACCATTAAAGTACCGGTGAAAAACAACGGGGAATATCTGAACCTTATGTCTGGCGAAAATAAAGGGATCTTAAGCACTAAAAATGAAATCAAATTAAATCTTGAGCCTCTGACAGCTGTGGTCCTCAAAAAGAAATGAACTGCTATTCTTTAATAATTTTTACCGTTTCAGTGCTGAGAGATGTTCTGATCTGTGCGAAATAAATTCCCGGTGGTGCTGTATTACCATTAGCAGAATTTCCATCCCACTTTACTGATTGAATCTCATCAGCTGAGAGGCTGGTTTTATTTTGCCAGATAATATTTCCGGTTATGTCGAAGATTGAAAGGGATACTGAAACCGGATGCATGCTCCGAATTTCAAAAGTAAACTCTGCCGGCGAAGGGTTAGGATAAACAGTAATGATCGGTTTCCTGCCAGGTGCTTCTATGTCATTTATACCCTGCAATATATTTGGAGACGCAAGCTTCCTCGAAGTATAAAGTCTGTATTCCCCAGGTTGAAGAATGATCTGATCACTTGTATTCAACACGTTGATTGAGTCACCTCTAAAATACTCATACCACATACCCGTCTGCGGGAAGTTCGGATCAATTGAAGCCGTGGTCAGTCCAAAATTTCCAAGAACATCGACATTCATCGTCGGATCAAACAACTGAATACTTTTAAGGGGTGTTGAGAGCGAATAAGAATAGCTGCCAGTCCCAAATACCGGCTGTGAACTCCTGAGATTATCAAGCAGTTTATATATAATGTATAATCTGTGACGATCGGGATCAGAGAAATAATTCCACTTTATCGGTTTTTCTCCGGTTCTTCCTGCCGAATCAATGGATATATCATAACCAAGTTCTCCAAATTGCCAGATCATTTTAGGACCCGGCACAGTAAGAAGAAAAAGTGCATCAAGTTCCATCCTTTTCAGTGCAGTCTTTTGATTCTGCGTATTATAGCTTCCTGATGAAGCCCCAAAAGTAATTGTTTTATACATTATCCGTTCCTCATCATGGCTTTCCATGTAGCTTACAAGGTTGGGAACAGTCCAACCCACTCCCTGGGCACTTACTGCTGTCAGATCAGATGAATATCCCATTGCTGCTTCGGCATAATTGTAGTTATTATTTCCCCATAGCATCATGCCATAATTCGCCAGTACAATTTCTTCGCTGTTATCGGTGAAGTGTTCGAGAATGACATATGCTCCAGGCTTTACCTTCCATATCTGGGAAGCCATCCGTTCAAGAATTGCAATACGCGAGGCATCATAGGCACTTCCTTCACCGGGAGTATTCGTAAATCCTTTGGTGAAGTCAAAGCGGAAGCCATCAATTTTATATTCTGTAAGCCAATAAGCATTTATCCGGTCAACAAGCTGTTGCGTCGAAATGCTTTCATGATTAAAGTCGGCGCCAAATTTATATACAGGGTTGGGTGACTGTGCATTAAACCAGGGATTTGGAATTTTCATATAGATTTGATCAGTACCGTAATGATCGAGATAAAGCTGGACAAAAGGAGATTGTCCGTAACAGTGATTCAGGACCATGTCCATTATTACTGCAATGCCTTTGCTGTGACAGATATCAATAAATGCTTTAAGATCATTTTTGGGGCCATAATATTTATCAGGTGCAAAATAGAATGAGGGATTGTAACCCCAACTGATGTTTCCTTCAAATTCGTTTACAGGCATCAGTTCTATTGCATTGATTCCCAGATTAACCAGATAATTTAATGTATCGATCAGAGTTTTATAATCGTGATTTGCCGTAAAATCACGGACCAGCAATTCATAGATTATAAGATTTGATTGCTCCGGGGGAGTGAAAGCCTGTTGTATGCCAGGTGTAAGGTACCTGCGCAGTCTGGAGAACTGAAACAATTCCTGAGGCTGTATCTTTAGGATATGCGATAAGATTGGGATATGTTGAAGCAGGTATATATTGATCATTATCGGGATCAAGAACCTTATCGCAGTATGGTTCGCCAATATATAGCGCAGTATCAACAAGATACTGAAAGCGATACTCTTTACCGGGTTTAAGTCCGTTAACCTGTACCCAGTATCTTTCGCCATCGGGGGTTCTTTTCATATAACCTTTCTCACGTGCGAGCCAATCTGTAAAATCGCCTGTTGCGAATACATAATTTTTATAAGGCGCATGTAACACAAGAGCTACCGATGTGTCGCTTAAATAATTTATGCCGTCTGCAAAACCTGAAGGCAGAGTTTCGGTTATTATTGGCTTCCTGACATAATAAAAGAATGAATCAATAGCAAAAGCCGGCTTTTTCCATGCAATGACCTTTGCCACAAACTCACCATATTGATCGGGGAGTATGGTATAGTTCAGAAGATCAGGTGTTATGCCTGATTTGATAAAATTATTATTTATGTACAATGATATAGAATCTGCAAGCGTAGCTGAAGCACTAACTGGTATTTGTTTATAGAGTTCAGCAACAAATGACGATTTGACCGGAAGTGTAAATGTCACATTTAGTCCTGCCTGAAAGACATTCAGAAATATGTCAGGCCTGGTTTGCAGAGTTCCAGCAGAATTACGTATTACCAGGCAAATATTTGTTGGAACATCAGTATCAGAAAGTGAATAGAAAGTTTTAATATCCGGTGTTATATCCAGTTCATAAAGATAGTTTCCCAGATAAGTTAGTTTAGGTTGTGTTGAGTTGTTAGCCCAGGTACCAATTACTTTTTGCCATGCAACTCCCAGAAGGGTGACACCTGTATGTGCATAAAGATCGCCGGTAAAATTATGCAAGATCTCCGGCATCTTTTGAGCTGTCATAATAGATTTTTATGATTTTGCCGGGTGTAGGAACTGCAGGATCAGTAGTCACCAGCTGGCCAACCGACAAATTTGAAAAACCAGTGATAAAGAAGACAATGATAAGCAGGTTTTTCATTGTGTATTTATTATTGGTGGTTTTAGCTGTAATACTTTGTAATTCAGATAATATTATAGAGGCTGTCTTAAAAATCGACAGCCTCTATACATTAATTGGTAACTTTTCAGATTCAATTTAGTTCTGAAATCTTTTTAGTTCATAGTTAAAGTGGCTGCATGAGTCCATGGATCGAAGGTAATTGTATAGTTTCCTGCGACTGTAATTGGAATATTATCTCCGCCAGGTGTAAGCGCATTCAGATTTGCCCCACCGTAGTTAATGTCCCATGCATCGTTTGCCCTGAATTTAAATGCACCAACAACCATATTCAGAGTAACTTTGAGAACATGATTTACGGGATCCCAGGTCATATTCTGATCAGAATTCCAACCGTCGGGCGTAGCATCTCCGATAACACCCCACCTGTTGGCGCTGTAAGTGTAGGCTAAAGGATGACTTAAATCCAGAGTAAATGCATAATCAGCTTCCAGAGCGATGGCAATATTACTGCCACTGGCATCTAATGTGGCATCTGCAGGTGTGCTTCCATAATTATAATCCCATGAATGATTGGCCCTGAATTTGATCGAACCGACAGTCAGATGCATACCCCCGTTCCAGGTGGTTAATGCGGGATTATAAGTTAAACCTGTTTCATCATTCCAGCCATTCGGTGTAGCATCACCAATAACTCCCCAAACAGTTGCTACTGCCGTATATGTCATTGGATTTGCTGATGCGTTAACATTAATTTTATAATAACCCATCGGAGAACTGAAGTTTCCTCCGTTGGCATCCAGTTTGCCTGAACCTCCATCGCCATAATTAGGACCATCCCAGTTGGGCAGGGTAGCGAACTTCCAGGCATTTGTTGCATTTGCCATATATACATAACCTTCAATATTATCGGGAGCAGAAGCCAGACTCTTCACTTGCGGAGAGTTGGCCGGATCCCAATCCTTGAGAGTCGATCCAGGGTAACTGGCAGCAACATAATCACCCGGAACATTCCAGAGGCGCGTGGAAACCAGAGTCGTAAACTGTACATCGCTACCATAGGAAGTACCGACACTGTTTGTGGCATAAGCGCGAACATGATATGTTGTCAGTCCATTTAATTTAGTCAGTGAACTGACAAATATTCCGTCTCCGGTTCCATCAGAAGTTTTACTGCCTGAAATAGTCGGATTCGGGGTCAGTCCGTAGCAGATTCCGCGGGCAGTTATCGGGGAACCTCCATCGTTCGTAATATCACCGCCGCCTGTAGCTGTAGTACCGGTTATTTCAGTAATCGTGTCAGTGGCAAGTGTAGGTGCAATAGGTAAAGTGGTAAATGTAATTTCATCGCCATAGATTGTACCATTTGCATTAATTGCATATGCACGTGCATAATATTTAGTAGCATATGTAAGGCCAGATAATTTGACATTAAAAGTGGCTTTGGTGACAGGATCACTGAATACAACTTTTGAGTCGGCTGTTGTAGGACCTGTTTGCGTACTGTAGCAAACACCCCTTTCAGAAAAACCATCTCCGGAAGCAACTACAAAACCAACAACAGTAGCAGAGTCAGATTTAATATTTATAACCTGCAGTGGTAGCAAGCTTAGGGTCTAATCTGACATTCGATTGTTCCTTTTTACATGAGACAAAAACGATTGTCGCAGTTACAAGAACAAACAGAAATCTATATAAGGTTAATCTTTTCATAAATAGTTTCATTTTTAGTAATTACTGGTTCAATGTAAAAGTAGCTCTGAAAGGAGTAGTATTTATATAGAGTCGTACAGTATAGTTGCCGGCCGTAACAGGGATATTTGTACTACTACCGTTATTCCACAGATTATCCAATGAATATCCTGCACCGAGTCCTAAATTGATACCCTGATCCCATGCATCATTCATTCTGAATTTGCAGGTTCCGTTTACCAGGATGACCGAAACGAACCAGGATCCGGTTTTTGCATCATAAGCCATTTTTGTATCCGGGGAATTCCAGGCGTTCGGTGTACCATCACCAATGAGGCCAATATTGTAAGGAAGAACGGTGTAAGTAAGTGCTTTAGTATCGGCTTTCACCTGATACCATCCGTTAGCTGCCACAGTAAATGCAGCGCCATTAACAGCAAGTGCTGAACCGCTGGCACCATATGTGATATTGGCATCCGGGTCCTTTAATGTAAATGGTTTAGTTGCATCAAGATACACATATCCGATATAATTTCCATCACCCAATGCTGATTCGACTTTCTGGGTAATACCTGAGTTTATCAAATCGAGACGCGGTAAACCGAAAATTGTAACATTTGCGGTTACAGGATCAGAAGCATATATCATAGGTATGGCACCTGTTCCGGCATCTATTGATAACACTGATCTTATTCGAAAATCAACGGAAGAAACCGAATCAGAAGGGAATTTCTGAAGCAATATCCCGTTCAGGGCACTTACAGTAATTTTTAAGCTGGCATCCTGAGTACTTGAAAGCACTTGTAGTGAATCCTTAAAATTATTTCCTGATGCACAGGCTTCAAGAAAATAGGTTGCTGAAGCCCTGAACCCAGGATCAACTGCGGTGCCAACAAAAACCAGAGTATCCATACCATGTGACCTTTGAAGGGTTAGATTGGGTATGGACTCCAATGTTGGCGGAGTTGGATTTGCAAGTATCACGACTTTTGTCTCATCCTTCTTACAGGCGTTGAGCAATAAGCCAAGAATTGTTATATAAAATATTAATTTTTTCATGAGAATCAAGTTTTATAAATTAATAACCGGTATTCTGGTGAATATTTGGATTTGCAGACACTTCGTCTCCTGGAATTGGAAAGATATTCAGATGGCTATCGGTGTTTGTGCCATTTATTGCACCACCCTTCCATGGCCAGTTATAGTTCCCGTCGGTGAATTTGCCGAAGCGAACCAGATCGGTGCGTCTCTGAGCTTCAAAGTAAAATTCACGGCCTCTCTCATCAAGTAAGAATTGATCAGTAAGCTGACCTGCGGTGATATTTCCTGATGCATCTCCATAAGCACGACTTCTGACAGCATTCACATCAAGTACAGCGTTGGCATCATCTCCCAACCTGTGCAAGGCTTCAGCTCTCATTAAAAGAGCATCGGCATAACGGAAAACAGGGAAGTCTGTGCTGGCATATGCAGGGTTATAATCTGCAGCCTGACTGCCATCTGTATTTTTAGCAGTGAACTTATATACTCCAATGCCATAATCACCACTCGATGAGGCACTTGGTATATTCATGCTTTTCTTGGTTTTCATATATACGCGTTTATCCTTGCACTGAGCAAAAATTGAATCACTGGTAGGAATAGGCACATTACCATAGGTGGCAAGTGTGTCTACGAGAATATTCATAAACTGTCTTTTAGATCTGTTTCCGTTCCAGTTGGTGTTTGATGTCAATCCATGAAATCTTTCTGCCCTGATGAATGTGGCATCACTGCAGGATTCGATAATAAATGTACTCCCAACATATCCTTGTGTATTGATTCCGTCCTGAGCCCAGGCAAAAATCATTTCAGGGTTATGATCACCATCGTTGTCGGCACTAAAATTCTGTCTGTAATTGGTAGCCAAAGAATATGACCCACTGTTGATCACTTTATCACAATAGATTTTGCAGCTGTCCCATTTTGCGGTTCCGGTAAATACCTGAGCATTCAGATATAACCTGGCGAGTAACATCCAGCATGCAGCCTGGTCAGCCTCGGGATAGGAAAATTTTGGTGCTCCCAGCTTATCCTCTATTGCGTGCAATTCAGATACTACATAATTAAATAATTTAGCTCTTTCAATCTGTTTTGGGAAGAATTTACCAACGTATGTCAGCATCTGTTGTAAAAGGAGGATTACCGAACAGATCCATATCCCATGTGTAGGCCAGTGCTCTCAGAAACCTGGCTTCAGCGTTGTATTGCAGCAGAGTGGCATCTGTGCTTCCATTGGTCTTTTTAATAAAATCGTTGGCATAGGTCACACTCAGGCTTAATCTCTGATAAAGCGCAGTAAGAAAAGGATTAGTTGGACTCCATGTTTGTGTATTCAAATCTGAGATTCCTGCATCAGTCCAACCACAAATAGCTTCATCAGTGGTTATTTCCTGGCAATTCCAGAGAGCTCTTGTGGTAGTAAAAAAGTCATTATCAGGAGCAGTGATATCGGGTCCCCCATTGCTGCCCTGACCATTGATTATAAAGCTGGCATAAATTTTCCCCAGAGCTTCCTTCATATAAACCGGATTACTGTTTAAGTTGCCAGACATTATAATATTTGGGTCATTCGGATTCACTATAAGGTCTTTCACACACGATCCAATCATCAATGTTGAAAGAACAATTCCTAGTATTAAAATCTTTTTATTCATATATGTATTATTAGAATATTAGTATGTTAAGCTTATACCAAGCATAAATGTCCTTGGCCGCGGATAGAAGTTGTTGTCAATGCCTCCCGGAACTTCAGGGTCAATTCCTTTGTACTTTGTGACAGTCAAAAGGTTTTGCACTGTTAAGCTGACCCGGGCACTCAATTTGTCAACTATGTTGTCGAATCTATAGCCGGCACTAACATTATCCAGTTTTAAAAATGAAGCATTGCTGACGAAATAGTCGCTTGTAAATTGCCGTTTCACGAATTTTGTATCGCTAAGGAAAGTCGTGAAATTCTTGAAATATCCAATCTGGTATAACTGGTCATATGAAGCGCCTGCAGCAACCTGATTATACACATAGTTCCCTATATTTGCACGGGCGGAAGCAGAAAGATCAAAGTTTTTATAGGCAAAACGTGCAGACAATCCCAATACATAATCGGGAGCAGGATTATGGTAAATATATTTATCTAAATTGTTACCGTTTACTGTACCACCTTGTCCGGAAAGATCGACATACAGACCTTCAATCGGGTTCCCGTTAGCATCATAAACCTGTTTATTCAGGAAGTATGAGTAAGCAGGATACCCTACTCTTGTCACCTGTTTCTGACCGGTGAATGCATCGCCATAAAGAACGCCAATAAATTTAGGATCATCAGTTATGAGCAGCTTGAGAATTTTGTTAACATTATAGGTCAGGTTTAATCCAATTGTCAGAGACATATCTTTCTTTGAAATCGGTGTAAGATTCAATGATGCTTCCACTCCTTTGTTTTCCAGGCTTCCCACATTTGTGAACAATGTATTCGAAAAGTTACTTCCGCTTGGAATTGTAACTGTGTTCAAAAGATTTGTGGTAACACGTTTATAAATATCGATTGACCCTGTAATACGTTCTTTCAGGAAACCGAAATCCAATCCCAAATTCTGGGTTTTCGTTTGTTCCCATTTGATTGACCCATCATAAGCACTTGGCCGTAAAGTAGGTACGTATTCACCACCAATGGGATAGTATGAGCCGGGAGAAGATACTGTATATATTGCCTGGGCCGGGAAATCACTACCGATGTCCTGTTGACCGGTAATACCCCATCCCAGTCTGAGTTTCAGGTTTGAAAGAGCTGTAACATTTTTCAGGAATGACTCTTCATTGATTTTCCATGCAAGAGCTGCAGAAGGGAAAAGTCCCCATTGGTTAGGAGTGGGTGATTTTGAGAAGCCGTCATAAAAACGGGAAGAGCCGTCATCCCTTACTGTCAGAGTAAGGAGGTACCTGTCTTTAAAAGTGTAATTAACACGGCCGAAGAATGAGATTAATCTCAGAATGACAGGAGCCTTGTATGTACTGTCAGTTTTTTGATAAGGATGGGTATCGTCCACAATTCCTCTTGAATAGTTAAAGCTTGAACGTTTGAATTGTGACCATGAATATCCGGCAGTCGCATCAATTTTACTCTCGATTTTATCGAGATTTTTTGAATAGCTCAGATAAAAATCAAGAAGGTTGCTGGAATTTTTACTATTATAATCATCCAGTCTGCCGTAAAGCGGAGATGTAAGAACAGAAGGGGCAGTTACAGGAAGATTATTGTGTCCTTTACTTTTTGTATAATCAGTTGCCAGGTTCAGATTTGCATTGAGACCGGGTACGAATGGGATCATGAGGTTTAACTGGATGTTACTGATGATCCTGTTTACCACGGACCTGTTATCAACTGCCAGGAGCTGTTCAACCGGATTTGGAGTTCCCAGATTTGCACCATAATTACTCCACTGATAATAACCATCAGAAAGAGGATTCCCGTCTTTTACCACTTGAGTAGGATCCATATTGACAGCTGAACCAATTGCTCCCTGCATCACCAAAATTATTGTCGGTAGTCATCCCTTTGGCATTGATATTGGCTTTTAAATTGTCATTCAGGAAAGATGGATCAAGACTTATAGAACCAGTAAGTCTTTTCATATCAGTGTTTTTTAATATACCATTCTGATCGGTATAACCTATTGAAACTCTGTAAGGCAATGTTTTATATGAACCTGTTATGCTAAGATTATGATCCTGCGATACCGCCGTACGGAAAATTTCCTTTTGCCAGTTAGTGTTTGCAGTTCCAAGCAGATGTAAATTCGCAGCACCATATATAGCCTATATGATCCAATGCTATCTGCCTCATTTGATCACCGGAATAAACATCTACAAATTTAATGGCATTTGATATTGATGTATTTCCATCATAGGTCAACACTCATTTTGCTGCCGGCTTTCCCTTTTTTAGTTGTAATGAGTATTACCCCGTTTGAAGCTCTTGAACCATAGATAGCAGTTGCAGAAGCATCTTTCAAAACAGTAAAGGTCTCGATGTCATTAGGATTAATAAACGAAAGGAAGTTTGGACTCCCGGCAATATTATGTGTTGCTGATAGGAACGCCATCAACTATTATAAGAGGATCATTTGAAGCATTCAATGATGAACCCCCGCGGACACGAATAGTTGCACCGGCACCAGGAGCACCGCCTTCATTTGTTATTACCACACCAGGACTCTTTCCAACCAGCAGATCCTGGGCTGAAGTAATAGCGCCTTTGTTAAAATCTTTTGAGCTTACGGCAACAATCGAACCTGTTGCATCTGTTTTTTTTACGGTACCATAACCAATCACTACTACCTCACTTAATGCCTTGTTGCTGATAGACATTGTTACAGTTGATTGAAGTATTGCCATTTACCGGAATTTCCTGGCAGTATAACCTACATAGGAGAAGACCAGTGTGGCAGTTTGAGGCAACTGTCAGACTGTAAATTTACCATTCCCATCTGTAATTGTCCCGTTAGTGGTTCCCTTTTCCTGGATTGTGACACCAATCAATGAAGAACCGTCTGCTGCATCAGTTACTTTACCTGAGACCTTTATTCCCTGAGCATTTATTGCTCCTGAAAGAAGGATTCCAAGAAAAAGCATAGAGAGCATTGTTAAAATTTGTTTTTTCATAGATTGTTTGGGTTTAAAAGTTTTATAGTTACTTTAAAAAAATTTTAGAATATCTGTTAGTATTTTTCAATATTACAAATATATTAAAGAAGTATTATCAAGAACTAATCGAAAGCATTAATTTTCAATTAATTAACATATTGTTCCGCAATCGATTGAAATGCTCAATTTATTTACTTCATTTTATAAGTTTCTAAATAATTATTTTTTTTTGAAAAAAATTAAAAGGACCATTGTTTCATTTGGAGAATCGAATCTAAATTTTATGTTTTCGTGAAAGTCTAAAAACCTAGAAGAACAGACTTGAAATAACCCAGTGACAGGGAGTCTATACACCATGTTCAAAAAAAGATAATTATCACTTTGGATAAACAAAAAAAGGTTTATTTTTGGCTGAGCTGATGAATACAGATTAAACCAAATAATTATCTAAAACCATCTCAGTTATGAATGTTCCGGGAGATTTAATGTACACCAAAGACCATGAGTGGCTTCGGGTTGAAGGAAATATTGGTTATGTAGGCGTTACTGATTTTGCTCAGGGTGAGTTGGGTGATGTCGTTTTCGTTGAAATTGAAACAGTTGGTGAAACTCTTAAGAAAGAAGAGGTATTTGGCACTATTGAAGCTGTGAAAACTGTTTCTGATATGTTTATGCCTGTAGGGGGTGAGATACTCGAAGTGAATCCTGCTCTTGAGGAAACTCCTGATGTTGTGAATAAAGATCCTTATGGAAAAGGATGGATGGTTAAGATTCAGATAACCGATCCTTCTGAAGCCAATAGACTTGCTTTCTGCAGAAAAATATAAGGCATTGATATAAACTCCTTTAAATCCCCAGGGAGGACTCATCGAAAATAAGAATCTTGACATCCCACCTTGGGGGGCTTGGGGTAAAACAGAGGGGGATCAGAAGTGAGGCTTTACAGGGTTTTCTTGACTTCGAGTTTCTGTGTAACCTTCAACTACATCTCCATCTTTTATGTCGTTGAAATTATCAATGTTAAGTCCGCATTCATAACCTCCGACAACTTCTTTCACATCATCCTTGAATCTTTTCAGTGATCCGAGTTCACCGGTATAAATTACAATACCATCACGGATAATCCTGACCTTGGTATTCCTGGTTATTTTGCCTTCTTTGACATAACATCCTGCTACTGTACCTACTTTTGTGACTTTGAATATATCACGTATCTCAAGCGTTGCAACTATCTCCTCTCTGAGTTCAGGCATGAAGCATACCTTCCATAGCTGATCTTATCTCTTCAATAGCATTGTAGATAATGGAGTAGAGACGTATATCGATCTCCTCCTTTTCAGCAAGTTTACGTGCACTTAATGATGGTCTTACCTGGAATCCGACAATAATGGCATTTGAAGCTGCAGCAAGAAGAATATCTGATTCGGAGATCTGTCCGACAGCCTTATGAATAATATTAAGCTGGATCTCAGGAGTTGAAAGCTTAATGAGTGAGTCGCTCAGAGCTTCAACTGAACCGTCGACATCACCTTTTACTATAATGTTAAGTTCCTGGAAATTGCCAATTGCAATCCTGCGTCCGATTTCATCAAGTGTAATATGTTTCTGAGTACGCAGTCCCTGTTCCCTCTGCAGCTGAGCCCTCTTTGTTGCAATATCTTTTGCCTCCCGGTCGCTGTCCATTACATTGAATTTGTCACCGGCCTGTGGTGCACCGTTCAATCCGAGGATAAGTGTAGGAGTGGCAGGACCGACTATGTCAACTTTGTTACCTCTTTCATTGTACATCGCCTTGATATGTCCGAAGCAGCTGCCTGCAAGCATTATATCGCCAATTCTGAGTGTACCGGCTTTTACCAGGACAGTTGCCGTAAATCCTCTTCCTTTGTCGAGAGATGATTCAATAACAGTTCCGAGAGCCGGTTTGTCAGGATTGGCTTTGAGTTCGAGCATCTCCGCTTCAAGAAGTATCTTCTCGAGAAGCAAATCGATATTGAGTCCGGTTTTTGCCGAAATTTCCTGTGACTGGTATTTACCACCCCAGTCTTCAACCAGGTAATTCATCGCTGCAAGAGCTTCTTTTATTTTATCAGGATTTGCGGTCGGCTTATCAATTTTATTTATTGCAAAAATAATCGGGACACCTGCTGCGGAGGCATGATTGATAGCCTCTTTTGTCTGTGGCATAACACCGTCATCAGCTGCCACTACAATAATGGCTATGTCAGTGATCTGGGCACCACGGGCACGCATTGCTGTGAATGCTTCATGACCGGGAGTGTCGAGGAATGTTATCTGACGGCCATCCTGAAGTATAACACCATAAGCACCTATATGCTGTGTTATGCCACCGGCTTCACCGGCAATAACATTGGTATTCCGGATATAGTCAAGGAGTTTTGTCTTTCCATGGTCGACATGCCCCATGACTGTAACTATCGGAGGCCTGCGGTTTCAGATCTTCCTCCTCATCATCACTTCCTCACGTACTGCTTCCTGTAATTCTGCGCTTACAAATTCAACCTTAAAGCCAAATTCATCGGCAAGAAGTGCCATCGTTTCTGCATCGAGCCGCTGGTTGATCGAAACGAACAGTCCAAGATTCATACAGGTCGAAATGATATCAGTAACCGGAATACTCATCATGGAAGCCAGCTCATTTACTGAAACGAATTCAGTGACTTTCAGAATATTCTTATCCTGTTCGATCTTATCGACAACCTCCTTATGCTTCTGGCTTATGGCTTCTCTTTTGTCCCTTCTGTATCTTGAGCCCCTTGATTTTCCTTTTGTGGTTAAGCCTGGCAAGCGTCTCTTTTATCTGCTTCTGAACCTCTTCTTCATTCACTTCAGCTCTTACAGGTCTTTTTTTGATGACCTTTTTCGGGCTGACGGTTTTTCTTTTTTATCGGTAGTATACCGGTTTGACTACAGGAGTTACCTCTTTTTCATTTGAGATTCTCTTTCTTCTTTTCTTTCTGCGGAAATCATTATCTCCGCTAACCTTTACAGGCTGGAAAGAGGTAGCTTTCTTCTTCTCTTCAACAGGCAGATCAATTTTGCCCACAACTCTTGGACCAGAAAGTTTTTTAAAATCTGTTTTATAAAGCGCAACAACATCCTCTTCCGGTTCAGGAACAAGCAATGTTTTTCAATGACTGATCTTCAATCTATGTCATCTGTTACTGAATCTCAGCAACGCTGTCTCTTCAACAGATTCCGGTTCCTTCTTTTCAGCTTCTTTTTCAGGTCCTCACGTTCAGTGATACATCTTCTCCTTGGTTTTTGCTTTCCGGACTTTCGGCTTTCTCTTTTTGTTCTTCCTTTTTAGCCAGGCTTTGGTCTCTTTGCCAATTGTATCAAGATCAATTTTCCCAACGATATGCAGATCAATATTTGTATCGGCATATTTTCTATTACCGGAGCAGGATATCAGCTTCTTCTCCTTTTCAGCGGCAGCCTGTTTCTTTTCTGGTTTTTCAGGCTTTCAGCAGGAGCAGTACCGGAGCTTTTTGCACAGGTTCTTCCTTTGCCGGGGACAACTTTTTCAACCTTTGGTTTTAATGTCTTTTCAAGATCTATCTTGCCAACAAGCTTAATATCAGGCTTCTTGATTTCAGTCTTGATATCCACGTTGATTTTGCTCCGGAAGAATCTTTCACAATTACATCATCTCCTTTTCAGATTCTTCAGCTTCAGCTTTTTCTGCAAAATCATCAATGGAAACAGATTCCTTTTTCCTGTGCAGATCCTTAAGAATTAGTTTTTCAGATTCTTTTTTTACACTGATATCAGTACTGTATTCTTTTACAAGAAAAATATAAGCTTCATGCGGAAGTTTGGTATTCGGGTTAGGATCAAGATCAAACCCTTTCTTGTGAAGAAATTCCACAATAGTGGATATTCCCACATTGAATTCGCGGGCTGCTTTACTTAATCTTGTAGCCTTAATATCTTCTGTCATAAATATGCCTTGCCTTTATTATAAACTTCAAAAAAATCTGATTATGAAAAGTTAATATTTAATTTTTATTCAAATTCGGCTCTGAGTATGTTAACAACTTCTTTTACCGTTTCCTCTTCAAGGTCAGTTCTTTTAACAAGGTCACTGATTGAAAGATTCAGAACACTTCTGGCAGTATCGCAACCAATTGCCTTAAGTTCTTCAATTATCCAGTCTTCAATTTCATCTCCAAATTCCTCAAGATTGACATCTTCCTCATCTTCACCACCCGGCTCCCTGTAAACATCAATCTCATATCCTGTAAGCTGGCTTGCAAGCTTGATATTAAGGCCGCCCTTACCGATTGCCAGTGATACTTCATTAGGTTTCAGATATATCTCTGCCCTTTTTGTTTCTTCAACAAGTTTTATGGAGGTTATCTTTGCCGGACTCAGCGCTCTCTGAATAAAGAGCTGATTGTTTGAAGTATAGTTAATTACATCGATATTTTCATTTCGTAATTCCCTTACAATACCATGTATCCTTGATCCTTTCATTCCGACACATGCACCTACCGGATCAATTCTTTCATCGTACGATTCAACTGCAACTTTGGCACGTTCCCCGGGTACCCTGACAATCTTTTTGATTGTTATCAGACCGTCAAAAATCTCAGGAACTTCAAGCTCGAATAGTCTCTCAAGGAAAACAGGAGATGTACGGCTGAGAATAATGAACGGAGTATTATTTCTCATTTCAACTTTTATCACGACAGCCCTGATAGAATCTCCCTTGCGGAAGTGATCGGAGGGTATCTGATCGCTTTTTGGCAATATCAGTTCATTACCGTCATCATCAAGGACAAGTATTTCTCTTTTCCAGACCTGGTAAACCTCACCGGTAACTATTTCACCTATCCTGTCCTTATACTTTATATAGATATTATTCTTCTCAAGATCAAGAATCCGTGCAGTAAGATTTTGCCTTAATGATAAAATAGCCCTTCTGCCGAAATCCAGAAATTTTACCTCGTCAGATACCTCTTCCCCGACTTCATAATCTTCATCAATTTCCTTGGCCTTTGACAGAGGTATCTGGATGACAGGATCGGTTAGCTCCTTATCGTCCACAACAACCCTGTTTCTCCATATTTCAAAGTCACCTTTATCGATATTGACAATAATGTCGAAATTATCAGCTGAACCATATTTCTTTGCAAGCATACTTCTGAATACATCTTCAAGAACGCTCATCATTGTCGGACGGTCAATATTTTTCAGCTCCTTGAATTCCGAAAAAGTGTCGATCAAATTAACATTTTCCATCTGGTGTAAACCTCTTATTATTACTTAATTGTTAAAATTACTCTTGTCGATTTTATCTGTTCGAAATTGAAGGAAATATCCTTCAATTCTTTGGTCTTTCCTTTAATTTTTATTTCAGTCTCAAGCTCAAATCCGCCCTTCGTAACATTTTTAAGTTTTCCTGTATATTTTGACGCCTTCATTGTCAATAACTTCGACTTTTCTGCCTTCATTTTTGTAGTACTGTTCAATAACTCCGAAATGGCAGATCAAGTCCGGGTGAGGATACCTGTAATTCAAAATCCTCATTATCACGGTCCAGCCTATTTTCAATGTGCCTGTGAATTGCAGCACATTCATCAATTGTTATGCCCTCATTCTTATCAGCAAGTACAGTTATCCTGTTTGCACTGCTGACTTTGACTGAAACAAGAAAGAGTCCGCTGCCACTTATATACTCCTCTACCAATCTCTGTATTTCCTGTTTTTCAATCATTTTCCAAAAACCGATAACAAAATAGGGGACTCTGGTCCCCTAGGTCAAATACCCCTCAATTCGTCTGCAAAGGTATATATTAATATTAAATCACCAAAATAATCGGCATTAATATTGAAGTATTATGCTTGTGGTTCAAATATGTAGCTTGTGTATCAGGAAACATTCCGATATTTGCCGACAGCTAAATTCCGATATCTTACAGATTAATTTTTTCAGTGATTACTGTGAAAGAGGCAGATATATATGACAAAAATGACAGACTGGTTCTGGAGAATTGTTCAGTTTGTCCACGGGAATGCAGGGTAAACAGATTTGAGGGTGGAACAGGATACTGCGGAACGGATGCCGGATTGAATATTGCAACTGTCTGTATTCATAAAGGTGAGGAACCCGTTATAAGCGGAAAAGATGGCATCTGCAATATATTTTTTTCAGGATGCAATCTTCACTGCATTTTTTGCCAGAATCATGAAATCAGCCAGGGCAGTTCAATTATCAGGTATCAGGGATCGGACCTTGAAGCAGTTCTCGACACGATAGTGAGTATACTTTCGAAAGGCATTCCGGCTATTGGATTTGTATCTCCTTCCCATGTTGTACCCCAGGTAAAGGCAATTATCAGGGGAGTTAAATGAGCGCGGCTTTAAACCGATAACAGTTTATAATACAAATAGCTATGATAAGCCTGAAACGATTACGCAGCCTGTCAGGACTGATTGATGTATATCTTCCGGATTATAAATATGTTACCAATGAAATTTCCCTTGAATATTCTGATGCTTATGATTATCCTGAGATTGCACTTAAAGCAATAAAGGAGATGTATTATCAGAAAGGTTCAACACTTATGACCGATGATGAATGGAAGCGTCGAAAACGGACTGCTTATCAGGCATCTCGTTCTGCCCGGTCATGCTGAAGAGAGCAAAAAGGTATTACGCTCAATTGCCGGAGAATTGTCTCCGGGTGTTCATCTTTCTCTCATGTCGCAATATCATCCTACCGGACTGGTGAAGCATCATCCTGTACTAAATCGTCCACTTTTCAAAGCCGAATATGAGACCGTCGTTCAGGAAATGGAAAAGCTAGGATTCAGGAATGGATGGATACAGGATATGGACAGCAATGTGAATTACAGACCGGATTTCAGTAGGGAGAATCCGTTTGAATAGTATCGGATGCTTTCTGCGAGCTCGACGAAGTCAAATCCGCGCCAGTTTCTGCTTAAGTATCACAGTATTAGCCCCCCTTTAGTGGGGTTGGGGGGCCGAACGTCAGAGATTTACGGTGGGAAAGGGGTTACATAAATTTCTCTCTCTTCTGCAGATTATATAATGCAACAAGTAAAAATATCACCGACCCCGTTATCAGAATGATCCGATTTTTAAAAGCAATTATTGCCCAGGTAGTCTCATTTACATTGTAGGGCAGTTCATATGGATTGAGGAAAACATTCCATTGGCTCCTTTCCAGGGAATCACTCAGAATCATGAAAAATAATCCAAAAATTATCATCAGTACAGCTGTTCCGTTTCCATTTCTTACAACTGTAGCCAGCATGAAAGCCATAATTCCCAGAAACATTACAGGAACCATCACCTGTGCAGTCATACTGACAAATGGGAATTTAACGATCAGAATAGTGGAGAGGAAGGTGAATACAAGCATGATCATGAAGGCTACAGCATAGATCAGCACGATCCTCACAAGCCACACTTTATATCTGTAGTTGGGAATTCCGAAAAGGATCTCAATGGTGCGCGCATCCTGGTCATTCTGAATTCCGAAAACAGTGGGATAAAAAACAAGAAGTACTCCGGAAAACAAAAAAATACCATAAAGGTCTCTCATATCGGAGACATCCTTGTCAAAGACATAGATAACCGAAAGACCAAGATAAAATATTACAGATCCTGCCAGGAACCATATAAACCTGTTTGCAAAAATTATCCGCAGGTTATAGACAATCATTTTTTGGACAAGATTCAAATAATTATATAAGTTATTTGCCTTCATTAACTTGCGGTGTCGTTATTTATTGAAACCTCAAACTCTTTTCTTCTTAACAGCCAAAGGTAAGCATCTTCAAGATTTGGAGTGGCATTTACAGCTGCTTCCCACGGAGAACTCTCTGAGATTACCCTAACCCTTACATTTTCACCTTCCGACATATGATGCACAACAAGATGTGTATCGACAAAAGCTCCGAATTCACGGGAAGGAATATTGAATTGCCATACATGGCCATCAGCCTCTTTGGTCATATCAATTGGTTTTCCAAAGTACCTGAGTTTCCCTTTGTTAAGTACAGCGACCTGATTGCACGAACTGGAGATATCCTCGATTATGTGTGTTGAAAATATTACAACCCGTTCACGGCTGAGTTCCACCAGAAGGTTCCTGAATCTTATTCTCTCCCTTGGATCAAGCCCGGCAGTCGGCTCATCAACAACCAGGATACGAGGCAGGTGCAACAGTATCTGGGCAATTCCCATCCTCTGCTTCATGCCACCCGAATAAGATCCGATTTTATCGTTCCTTCGTTCTGTCATATGAACGGCATTCAGAACATATGTCACTCTTTCTTCCCTTGTCTTCACATCGATGATGTTTTTTAACATAGCCTGGTAGTGAAGATATTCATGGGCGCTCATGTTCTCATAACTGCCGAATTCCTGTGGCAGATAACCGATTAGGCCCTGCAGTTCCTCCCTCATTTTCTGGGTGTCCAGCCCATTGATCCAGACTTTACCATAGCTCTGTTCCAGGATACCGCAGATGATTCTCATCAGGGTAGTTTTTCCTGCTCCATTAGGGCCCAGTAACCCGAACATTCCGTTGCCTATGTTCAATGACACGCAACTCAGTGCCTTAAACGGTTTCTTCTTCTTCCCGATTAACGGTACCGCGGCAACAATTTTGTATATATTCTTTCTCAGACCTTTGAATCGTCCTTCAAGTCTGTAGATATCAATGTTCTCCCTCGTAAGCTTTTGTCCGGTTTTATAGATGAATAATCCGCTGAACCAGAGGAAACCAAGAAGGAGAACAACCACCAGGTTTTCCCACCTGTGATAGAACCATATAAGGTTAAGTAGCGGAATAATCCAGAAAATTGCAAAATCAATGATTCCTGATAATTTTCTCAGCCATTTTCTTTCACCATTTGCGGAAAGATTTCCAAAGAGTTCCCTGAAGGAGAGCCATATCGCGGAAAGCATGAACCATGTTCCTATGCTGAAAACGAAGATCCAGAATCCCTTATGAAGGTAGAAATATGTGAAATAGATGATGTACCCTAACAAGGGGATCTGCCATGCAACCTCACTCAGATCTTTAAGCGAACGGAATTGTTTTTGAAGTCCCAAACGTTTTCTGATACGTGCACCGGCTTTCCACTCTCTTGTCCAGCGATTCTCTCTTTCATAGATCTTTACCAGGCTTTGAACATGAATGTTTATTTTTTCGTCAGATGATATGACTGTTTCTCTTGCTTTTCTGAGGCTGTTCATTACAAACCATGCAGACGCGGGAATTAATATTACTGCCAGAATAGTTGTAATGAGTTTCCAGAGGAATTTATCTATATACGTGTAGATCAGGATTATCATTACTGTAAAAAGTATCAACTGTATAAGCTTGTTTTTCCATCCTAATGCATTGAACCACTTTAATGCATTCTCAAGGCCCGTGTAGAAGGTCGGAATAAATACGAGAGTAAGCAGTGTACTGAGAGTTAAACCTCCGATAACAGTTATGGCAAATGATGCTCCAATTACCGATACAAATTCAGCCTTTCCCATAGCCAGTGGAACCATTGCAATAACCGTGGTAGCGGCGGTTATGAGAATCGGACGCAGCCTTGAGACACCTGCTGTCATCAGGGCTCTGCGAACATTGTTTCCCCTCTTCCGTAAAATATTCGTATAATCAATTAATATAATTCCATTATTAACTACAATGCCTAAAAGAATCAAAAAACCGGTAAGCGTATTTAGATTTAAAAGTGAATTCCCTGTAAGTATCAAAGCAATAAGTGACCCAAGAGCGGCAAGAGGTATACTGAACATAAGAACAACAGGAGTGGCAAGTGATTCAAATACAGCAGCAAGGATCATGTAAATAAGAAGGAAAGCAATTCCGATGATATAATACAGGTCCTTCAACTGGTTCTCCTCGTGTATCACTTCGACCGCTATGCCAGAGGGAATATTGAGTCCTGCAACTATAGCTTCTATTTCAGTCCTTGCGCCTTCAAGAAGATCCTTGGAATTTTTAATCTCCTCATTGAAATCATATGTTACAGTAATTCTTTTTTCCTGGTTCTCCCTGTGAATGCTTCCCATTCCTGAAGAAAAAACAATTTTAGAAAGTTCTTCCATCTCCATAACAGAACCAGTGTTGGAATTGACTGCCAGGTGTTTAAGATCATCAATTGATTTTTCCTTATATGTTTTTACGGTACCCGGTTCATCTGCGTACTTTATCATAATATCGTAATTATCGGTTCCCTGCCTGAAGGTAGTGCCGGATGAGTATTCGGGTCCGAATGTAGACAGAGCAGATGCCAGATTTATGGTCGTGAAATTATTCCTCCCGATATAATCCATGTCGAAAATCAGATGGACTTCAGGCTTGTTTTCCTGGATATTTATATTAGAACTGCTTATAGCTGAGAGGTTTGAAACATTAGATTTAATATCGTCAGCCAGATTTTTCATCTGAACGAAATTCTGTCCTTTAATTATTATGCTCTCTCTTTTTGATCCGATTCCCAGAAGATTCATAAAGTCAGAGCCAGGATTATCAGTGTCACCTCCTCCTATGTCGCCCGAAAAGCCGCCACTGCCGCCTGATTGATCATCCATGCTTATCTCAGCTGAGGTAATGTGCTTGACCTTCTCCAGGATGTCGTTCTTGATCTCAGGGAGTGTCCGCTTACTCTTTTTATCCCAGCCTTTTGGGAGATTTATTGTTACGCTTGCCCGCTCCGCCTCGATACGGCTGACAATGTCCTGTTTCTCGGGGATTAAAGCAAGCCTCGACTCAATTTCAGCTACGACTGCATCGGTTTTCTGCAGCGATGACCCCCCCGGCATAGTTACGGAAAGTGAGAAATTTGGTGTCTGAACTTCTTCGGTTGTACTGATACTTAATCCGAGACTGATCAGTAAAGCTGCGAAAAAAATGATCAGAGTACCTATAATTGTCGATGCTGGTTTCCTCATGCTTGCTTTTAATACAAGATGATAACCCTGAATGAGTCTGTTATGAATTGAAAGTTTTTTAAAGATCTCCGAATTGCCTTTGGACTTTCTCGTAAGCAGAAAGTAAGTTGCCATTGGTATGAATAGCAAAGCGATGAATAATGACATCAGCAATGTCGAAACGATCGACACTCCGATGTTCTTACCGATTATTTTGACCATGAAACTATTAGCAAAAATAAATGGCATGAATACAATCACAGTAGTCAGTGTCGAGGCGAATACCGATCTCCATACTTCAATTGTACCCTGTTTGACAGCTGTTTCAGGATCTTTTCCCTGTCCGGCAAGCCGGTATATATTCTCCAGGACCACAACTGAGTTATCGACAAGCATTCCGATAGCCAGGGCCATACCCACGAGTGTCAGACTATTGATAGTAATATTTGCTGCATAGAAGAAATTAAATGCAGAGTAGACAGAAACAGGTATGGAGACTGCAATGATTGCCACCAGACGTATATTTCTCAGAAAGAACCAAAGAATGAGGATAGCCAGCAAGCCACCGGTAATTGCCAGATTAATAATTTGATTTATGTTTTTTTCCATTATCTCAGAATTATTATTCTGGATAACGATCTCAATTCCTTCGGAAGCCAAAGACCTATTTAGCTTATTTACTTCGTTTATGGCTGCATGAGACAGATCAATCAGGTTTGCCTGGTTGTCATTTGCCAGGGAAATAGTTACAGCATCAAGTCCGTTCACCCTGCTGTATGAACTCTGTTCTTTAACTCCGAAAATAATTTCGGCCACATCCTTTAAAAGCACGGGACCGGTATTCTTTACAATCAGGCTGCCTATATCTTTAACATCGGTATATTCCGAAGAAACATTAACAAAAAGTTTATTGCTCCCATCATAAACCTTTCCGACAAAAGCCTTCTTAGCTCCATTATTGTTAAGCAATGACCTTATCTGGCCAATCGATATTCCATTTGCTTTGCAGGCTTTTTCATTCAGCCGTATTTCGATTGAATTTTCCTTACCGCCAAAAACCTGGACACCTGCAATTCCATCTATGTTTTCAAAATGCGGTTTAATCTCCCGGTCAGCAATGTTTCTTATCCTGTCAATTCCGCCTTCCCCCCGCACCTGAAGGTCCATGAACCGGTTTGTCAGCTGTTTAAGATCAATTTTAATGACATTTATAAAAAATTCCGCCGGAATAGTGGTTTTTACAATATCAATTTTTTCCTGAAGTTTCAGGTTTGCATACTTTAGATTGGCATTCTGATTATAATAGATAAATATATTACCGGTATTGGAAGTGATGTTTGATTCTATCTTTTCAATTCCTTCAAGAGTCCCAATTGATCCTTCAATAGGTATTATTGCCTGTGTTTCAATGTACGAAGGGTCCATTTCAATTGGAGTGGCAACCTGAACTATCAGAAAAGGAAGCTGGGCATTAGGAAATAATTCAACTGATAACTTCTTATAAGATACATAGCCAAGCATTGTCAGCCCGATAAAGAGCATGCTTATGAAAACCCTTCTTTTTAAAATAAAATTCATTTTTGTCTTATAAGAAAATTATAAAGGATTTACACTCTCATTGTTTCGACCTGTTATCCAACTGCTGAAATTATCAAAGACCCAGTACACACATGGAATTACTACCAGAGTCAGAAGGGTAGAGGATACAAGTCCTCCGATAACTGCAAGTGCCATTGGTGCTCTGAGAGAAGCGCTTTCACCTATTCCTATGGTAAGAGGAAGAAGCGCCAGGATAGTTGTCAGGCTCGTCATAAGGATCGGCCTGATCCTTTGAGTCCCGGCAATAACTATTGCTTCTTTCTTTTTTACTCCGCTTTCTCTCAGTTGGTTTATCCTGTCAATTAATAGAATTGCATTGTTAACGGCTATACCTCCTAACATGATTATTCCTATGTAAGCCATCATATTCAGTGTTTTTCCCAGGAGAAAGAATGTCAGTACGGTTCCGATTCCTGCCATGGGAATTGTAAGCATTATGACAAAGGGCTGAATGATAGACTCAAACTGTGCTGCAAGCACCATAAAGACAAGGACCAATGATAATATTAATGCGAAGGTCAGATTTGACATTGACTCTTTACGTTTAAGCTCATCACCGGTAAATTCCATCTTGTAATCAATTGGTAACGCTACCACGCTGAGTGAGGATTCGGCATTCTTTATTACCTTATCGAAAGGTGAATTTTTGCTTACCATAGCATTGATAAAACAAGTCCTCTGCTGGTTTCTTCTGGTCACCTCACGCGGACTGACAATGGTCCTTATTACTGCAAGTTCACTGAGAGGGACTTTAATATTACCGGCTGTAATCATCAGGTCCTGCAACTGATGTAACGAAAGATCGCCCAGTTTAATAGTGATATTTTTCATTTCTCCATCTTTCTCAAAACTGCCTGCCGCTGAACCCGACAGATAACTTTTAATCTGATTAATTATGGTCTCGGCAGTAACATTATAATAGCTGGTTTTAAATTTGTCAATTGCCACCTCAACCTCAGGAGTGCCTTTATCTATTGAGGTTGTAATATTATATAGTCCGGGATTATTAAGCAGAATTGTTTTCGATTCATTCACGATTCTTTCCAGTTCATTGTAATCTTCACCAGATATCTCGAGGGAGAATGGAGCCTCATTTGTTCCGAGAGATGTTTGAAGCGCGGTCTCCTCCCTTGTAAAACCCGATTCAATATCTGGTATAGTTTTCATGTAATTACCGATAAGAGAAATTGAGGCTTCGGTTTCAGATGCATAAGCCGGAGCAAGCACAATTTTAAGTGATCCGGTATTTTCACCTTTTGTTACTCCTGTGTTTAAGGAAGATGTATTATCAGCTCCTGCCTGGGAATAAAGTGTTTTGATTTTTTCACCCAGAAGTTCCCTGATAATTCCTTCTGTTTTAGAAATGGTGCTGGATGTTCGTGACAGGCTTGTACCTTCAGGAAGCTTTAGGTTTAAGGTAAATTCTGCTGATTCCGATTTTGGCATGAATTCACTTCCGAGATGCGGTATAATTAATGCAGAGATCCCAAGCAGTAAAATTGAAAGGATAATAACCAGGATCCTTTTTTCAACGACCTGTTCAAGAAAATTCCTGTACCAGTTGAAACGGATTGGCGTTGATATATTCGCATTTTTCTTCTTATCAGTGAAAAGTGTTGAGACAAGCATAGGAATAACAAGCATCGCTACAACAAGGGAGGAAAGCAGGGAGAAAGCAACAGTCCATGCCTGATCCTTGAACATTTCTCCCGAGGCTCCGTGCAGATATACTATTGGAAGAAAAACCACAATGGTTGTCACTGTGGATGAAGTAATTGCACCCCCGACTTCCCCGGTACCCCTTATGACAGCTTCCTTCAAGGGAACCCCTTCTTCACGTAGACGGGTTATATTCTCGAGGACAACAATAGCATTATCGACAAGCATCCCTGCACCAAGAGCCAGGCCACCAAGGGTCATGATGTTGAGTGTGAGGTGATTAAAATACATCAGGTTGAAGGTAGCAATGATAGATATTGGTATGGCTACGCTAATAACCAGGGTAGTTCCTATTCTTCTCAGAAAAACATATAATATAAATACTGCAAGGAGAATTCCTACGAGAAGAGTGTTCTTAACTTCACTGATTGCATTGTGAATATATGCACCCTGATCCTGAACTCTTATGAACTCATATCCGGGCAAGGCCTTTTCCAATGTAGTTATAGCTTTCTGGAGACTTTTTACTACATCGACGGTATTGAATTTAGGCTCTTTGTAAATAGATAAACCAATACAACGTTGTCCATTAATTGTGACTATATTTTCCGGATCTTTGTTGCCGAATCTGATAGTTGCTACATCTCTGAGATAAACCGGTACTCTTTCTGAATTTGATACCTGTCCCATCGCAGCTGCCTGATCTGTAATCGGTCCTGCAGGTGTCGCTGCCTGCTGTTTAAAACCAACCACGATATTTTCAAGATCATTAAGATCATTTAACACACTCACCCCTTTTACTACATACTTCAGACCCATATCTTCAATGGTACCGCCTGACACATTTCGGTTATAGTTAGCTATCTGTGCAGCGATAGCGTCGGCTGTGAGCCCAAATGATTCGAGGATATATTTATTAGTCTCGATAATTACTTCGCTCTCCTCGATTCCGGTGAGTCTTACATCTGCAACACCCTCAATGCGTACTAACTCATTCCTGATGTAATTCTGACCTACCTTCCTCAGCTCATCCATGTTACTGATATTGTCGTTTTTAAGTCCGACAATCATAACCGGCGAAGCATTTGGATCGTACTGGGAAATTGTAAAGCTTTCAAGATCAGAATTTTGTCTGAAGGTGTTCAGCTCCTTCTGTAGATCGAGAAATGCTTCATCCATATCCTTATTCCAGTCGTAATCAACTGTTATTGCTGCTGATCCGACCTGGCATACAGATGATACCTGCAATACGTCGCTCTGACGGGAAGAAAGAGATTCAATCTGTTCAACATAATTTTTTTCAATCTCTTCAGGTGGTTTCTGTCCGGCTTTCAACTCGATGAAGATCTTCGGATTATTCAGATCGGGGAACAGGTCGGTTCCCAGTTTACCAAAAGAAATAAATCCGAGAAGGACTATCCCTAGAACAAGCATTAAGACAGTAACCGGGTATTTTACGGCAAATTGTGCGATCCTGTTCATGTTTGCTATTTAATGATTTTCACCTTCGACTTATTGCTGAGAGTTTCAAAACCACTGATCACAACCCGGTCATTTTTAATAAGGCCTTTTGTAACCTCAACTTCAGATATATTTTCAAGTCCTGTTTCAATAATTCTTTCAGCCGCAATACCGCGGTCAACGATGAAAACTGTTTTTCCACGCTGGCGCGACAGGACAATACTTTTTGGGATCACAATTACAGAGTCCTTATGATTCGTAATTATATCTGCTTTTACAAACATTCCCGGACGGAGAAGATATTTTGGATTATTAATTAAAATATTGCCTTTAAAGGTTCTCGTATCAGGATTTATTGCAGGAGATAACTGGGTTATGTTTCCGATTATGGTATCGTCTGGAATAGTGTAATTTGTCAGTTTGACAATTTGCCCTGGTTTAATTACAGAAATATATTTTTCAGGAAGCTGGACATCCATAAACATTACCTGGTAATCCATTATTTTAGCAATAGTCGAACCGGTTTCAACCTGGGTACTCTGGGTATAATATGGTAAATCAACTATTACTCCGTCGATAGGTGCAACAATTTTAGTTTTATCAAGCTGCAGCTTTGAGCTTTCAACGGTAGTCTTTGCATTTTCATAATTTATCCCGGCTGTCTTCAGCTCTTTCAGCGTTACGCCGCCCTTTTCATATAGTGATTCTTCCTTTTTAAGCTCACTTTCAGTCAGTTCAAGATTAAGCTGGTTAGTCTCAAGCTTAATGGAATTCACATATTCCTTATCTTCAAGACGTGCGATAAGAGCACCGGCTTTAATCTTATCTCCCAGCTGCCATAATCTGCCTGTCTCAGGATTTTTTTCAAGATAATACGAAGCAATTATCTTCGACTTGACTGTGATCTCTCCTTTTGGGATGGCAGTACCAGTTGTGTTAATGAATTCTTCAATAGATTTCAGTTTTATGTTTTCAGCAGATACGGGAATTTCAACATCTGCGTTAAGATTCTGCTCCTTATTTCTGCAGCCGGTTAGTAATACTATCGAAACTGCTATCAGGAAGATACATTTTTTCATTTTATTATTGATTTAATATTGCTTTGTCAAGGGTTATCACAGGTGTAACCTGTACTTTTTTCTCAAAATCATAAAGAGTCTGAATTTTAAGATTCAGAAGTTCAAGTTTGTACGAGATAAGTGAATTTGTATAGCTGAGTTGCTTCTGTGAAAGCTGATTCTGGAATAAATTGAGGTCCATACCGGTCAGATCACCATTTTTATATCTTTCATTATTAAGGTCGTAAGTTAATTGAGCATTTGCGACATTTTGCCTGGCAATTTCGATCTGATTCGCTAGATTAAGCAGATTCCTGTATACTTTTCTGATATCAAGGATTATGTTATTCTGTTCTACTTCCAGATCTATCTTTGACGTGGCAATTCCGGCTTCAGATGCTTTTATCATCGATTTCCTTCTGCCCCAGTCCCATACTGGTACCGCGAAAGTCAATGAGACTCCTTCATTATCAGTTCTGTTTGGGTTTGCATAGATGTTTCTGAAATTTTCATTATATCCCGAAAGTCCCACAGACAGGGATAAATTGCCCTTAAACTCATTAACGGCTTTGGTCTGGATCAGATCGAATTGGGAATTTTCAATTTCAATATTCCTCTGGCGAAGTTCCATTCGATTCTTCAGCCCCTGATCAATTGCAAATGAAATATTGACTGATACAGTATCTACAGCAACATTAGGAAGGACAATCAGATCTTCGTATAAGCTCATACCGATCAGCAGCTTAAAATCATCTTTTGCATTTTCCAGCGTTACCAGGCTATTCTCATAATCAGATTTTGCTGTGGCGAGATTAAGTTCAGCCTGGAACATCTCCTCCCTCGGGGAAATGCCTGCATCTACCTTATTTTTAGAGACTTCATGACTCTTCTGCATATTCTGATAAGCCTGATTTGCAATTTCAAGACTCTTCTGCTGCTGATAGACATAATAGAACGACTGAGTAACTTCTTTTTCGAGAGCAAGTAATTGAATTGCATATGATAACTGCGAATTTTCAAGGGCTAACTGAAGTTGCTTAAGTGTAAGCTTTGTACGGTTGTAAGTGAACAGGGGCTGATTCAGGTTTATACCCAGGTTGTTACTGAATACTTTTTGTTTCAGGTTTGCAAACTGACTGTAGCTGTCAATATAGCTGAGGTCGTTTGTAAGGGAAATAGTCGCATCAGTCAGGATAATTGGCTGAACAATTGAAAATGAACCGGAAGATCCGATATTACGCTGAGTGTTGAAGTTGTTAATGAGTTGATTAAAAACCTTTCCCTGATTATAGCTGATTGGTGTAAGAGACAGGGAGAACTGTGATTTAAGAGATGCATTTTGTGCATTCAGATTCTCCTGATTTATCGTCAGGTTGAGCCTGGTCTTCTTCATTGTTGGACTATTCAGTTCAGCAACGCGCAGACTCTGTTCAAGAGTCAGTCCCTGTTGCGAAAAGGAAATCGTTGAGCTGATTATTAATATCAGTATTAGCAGACTGATCTTTATTTTATAAATTAAATGTTCTCTCATATGGTGATTGTTATATTGTGTATCAATTTAATGCTGCAGCACCCATTTAACCGCATCTCCAATTACAATCCTTCCTGAAGATTTATTTGTCAATACCACTTTAGCCGAGTCATGGGACAGATAGAACCGTCCCAGGTTATTCCATCCTCCCTCTGCATGCAGATAATCAATACTTATGTCATCAACTCCTTCATCATGATATACTTTATAGTGCATATCCTTATATTGATTGTTATTACCTGATTCCTCTCCATCGGCGTTTTCTGATCCGTCTCCCGAACTTATTTTTAATAGTTTGGCAGTTTTATCCACATAACAATAGATATCATAGTAACCTGGTTCCTTAATGGCTGTATGCCAGCTTATAAATTTATCACCTGTTCCTGACTTTGTATATAGAGCAGATCGTACATATTTTCCATAATAATCTGTAAGGATAACCTGTTGCCAGTACTCAGGAGTATTCCATTCACTTATCTTCATATAGGTATTTGCACTCCTGTTTTTTACCCGCAGAAGCTTTTTTAAGGGACTCGAAATAACCTGTTTGGCATATATGAAACCCTGATCCTCATTATCTACTATTATTTCCGACGGATCGGAGTAGGGAGGTATTGAACTGAGAACTTCCTCACCTGAAAATTCCTTAATATCTCCTCTCGCTTTAATTATATTGTCAAAAGGTAAGGTAATTTCGCCAGGTAAATTGATGGCAAACAGAGTGTTTACCATCATTGCCCGTGGTTCATCATCTAAAACTATCCCTATTCTTTTTGCTTCATGCGGATTCAGGAATACTATCCTGGAAATATCATCTGCATCCATTCCCCGGCCACGTAATTCCATTGCTGATTTACTTCCGGCACCGCCTCTGGCCTGAGCCTGGTCAAGCTTCACTTTCATTTCAAGTAAACTCTTTTTGGAACCTCCTGTACTAAAGGAAACATTAAATAAACCGGCTACAGGTTCAGGATTCGAAGCAATAAATGTTACCTGGTATCGTGATCTGTCCCCTACAATAATTTCAGTTGCTTTCAGGTTATTAAAAAGAAATCCGGGTTGTTGTTTGCTATTGAACCAGGTATCAAGGTAAGGATAAAATTCAATACCGAACTTTGATTTAAAATCATCATTAAATACCTGCAGATCAATTTTAATAAATCTATGATTGTCAATATATTCTGAGAACCAGGGTTTAAATTCCCTTAATCCGGCCCGGGATCTTAAAAAATTGAAAAACCAGTCGCCTTTTACTGTTAATACAGTCCGTAATGTATCACCTGAGGGATTCTTTGAAAGCAGTTCTCTGAAGCTCATATTTTTAAGAATGAGATTGGCCCTGTCGTTATCAGACAGAATTCCCAGTCCCCTCATAAGCCAATTCCCTTCTTCCTGATCTGCAATATGTTGCAGGTGCGATTCAAAAACTGCATTTATAACAGGATAGTCTGTCGAATAGAAATTGTTTTTGAAAAAGTAAAAACTTGGACCAAGACGATATCTCAGAGGTTCGTTTGATGGAGTACCATTTACAAACCTGAAGTTCTCCCCGCTGATAAATACATTTTTTATAAAATCATTAAATAGCCTTACCTGCAACTCCTTATCAGTAATAACCTGGTTATCGCGGGCCATTCTCTTTTTCTGGTTGTTGAACCTCTTCTTGAAACCTGCATTCTCTATTGTTGATAATTTCTCAGGAAGAAGAACCATTGACGGCTGAACTTCAGCTCGTGTCTGAGTATTTTTCTTTGGATATGAATAAAACTGAACAGGCACTTCCACAAGACTCAGAGTTTTAAAAGGATATTCTGTGGAGAAACTGGTCTCAAGATCGCGCATTATACCAGATACCAGATTTGGCAGTGTATCTTTTAACAGATTGAGATCTTTTTTGTAATAATCATTACCCTTGAAGTAATAGGTTAGATATTCGATTGAATCAACCTTAAGAGAATCAGACTTGTAGTTACCGATCGCGAGTGTCAGTCCAGTAAGAGGACTCTCAGATTTAAACCGGGTGTACCCGTTTTCAATTTTCATTTTCCCCTGTGAAACTGCGGAAAGTCCCTCCTCATTTTTAACACGTAGGGAATATCTTGTGAAATCTACCTTGATCCTTGCCGGATTACCCGGGTAATAGTTCAGAGAAGCAACAGGATACCAGTGAGTTTCGGGTGTCAGTAAGACATAATTATCTTCAAGAAAAAATTGTCTCTTATCGACATTCAGGAGCATAATCCTGTATGGTAGCTTCTTCAGGTTCTCAGTATAATTAGGGTAGCAAAACGATTCATTAATGGTACCATTGTATGAAATAACAAGACTGTCGGTTTTACCACAATTAAGAGTCTTCTGCGGATCTATTTCAATTATCTGATTTGTCCTCAAAAATTTAAGTTGTTGCCCGTTGGATGTAACATTTGTTACACTTAACGAAGGATTCAGAGAGAAGATATAGCTTGTAAGAGGCGTTTTGTTATCATTTATTATTTTAAGGGAAGCTGTTGCTTCAAAGGAATTTCCTGTATGAACAAAGGTTATTGAGGCATCTGTTACTGTTTCAAAATTATTATTCTCGAATTTTCTATTTGTCCCAATTACAAGCTTCTTAAAGTTTTTATCCCTTTCAAAAATCGACCAGGTATTAAACCCGCAAACTCCGGCTCCTGCTCCAAAAACAATCAGAAATATGATTGTAAGTGTCCTGTGAACTCTCGACTGCGGCAATCTTTTGAATAATAAAACAGTTGCCAGAACCAGCGCCAGCCCAAGGAAAAAATACAATAGTCTCTGGTTAATTATAAATGGGAGATTATCAAAACCGATAACACCTGATTTAAAAACCGGAACGCCAAAGGCCATATAATCAAATAATGATCCCAATCTGAACCATAAGTAAAACATGTCCAGTGCAGCAATACCCAAAAGGATAAGGAATGTTATAGCCTGATTTCTGATAATGGACATTAATAAAAATGCCAGCCCCAGGCTGAAAATAATTGTTGGTACAGAGATGATCAGCAGATATGAAAAATATGACATTAAATCAATTGCCATACTTTTTGATATTATATTCATAAGCAGGCCCATCGAAAGTACGATAATATCAAGACCAAGGAATAATCTCAGGATCCCCCAGGTTTTCCCGATAACATATTCAAAATTCGACATCGACCTGGTATATAGAACTTCATTGGTATCGAGTTTTTTATCTTTTTTAAGGAAATCAGCCGCCAGAAATATAACTACGATAGCCTGACCTATATTCAGGATGTAAAGGTTAAAGAGAGGAACTGACGACGGAATTGAAACAAGTTGCCAATTTTCATCCCCGACAGGGGAAAAGAATCCTATATTCAGAATTGTAAATATGAAAAGAACAAAAAGTGAAAAAAGTCTGAAGAACCAGCTTCTTCTTAACGTTTTGGCTTCATACCGCGCAACAGTTCCTATATTATGAAGAAATGCCATTTCGTATTTAAAAGTTAATCAGTAATTTCAGTGTGCACTTTATGTTCCATGAAATATACATAGGCATGTTCGATGTTCGGAACAATAAGTGAATAATTGAATTCAGGTACGTTATCAGATACAATCTGTACTTCCCAGCCTGCTTCGACCGGTATTGTGGAAATAACATTATAATGTTCCTTGACCCTTTCATAATCGTATGGACTCAATGTAAGCTTGAACACATGTCCTTCGGCAAGTTTTACCAGGCTTTCAGGCGAACCGGCAAAGACGAGCTCGCCTTTGTTAAGCAGGGCCATCCCCTGGCAGGTGGATGAGATATCACCTACTATATGAGTAGATAAAATTATTGTCACATCGTGCTGACTTAGTTGTGAAAGAATGTTCCTGAATCTGATTCTTTCATCCGGATCGAGACCGGTTGTCGGCTCATCAACAACAATTATTTTAGGATTTCCGATAAGTGCCTGTGCAATGCCTAACCGACGTTTCATTCCACCCGACAGTCTGTTGGCCTGCCTGTCGCGAACCTCAAGAAGTCCGACCTGATCAAGGAGCCTGTCTACTTCAGCGATCCTTGTCCTCTTGTTTCTTAATCCTGCCAGAGAACCGGAATAGTCGAGGAACTCCCAGGTTTTAAGAGAAGTAAAAAATCTGAAATCCTGAGGCAGGTAGCCAAGGATACTCCTGAGTTCTTTACGGTTTTCCTGGATATCTTTTCCATCAATAAGTACCATGCCGGAGGTTGGTTTCATAAGAGTGACAATTATTCTCATCAGGCTTGATTTTCCCGCTCCATTAGGTCCAAGCAGTCCGAACATTCCTGTTCCAAACTCAAGGTTTATGTCTTTTAATGCATGGTTCCCATTCGGATATATCTGGTTAAGTCCCTTAATCTCAATTTTCATAAAAATCTAATAGGTTGCTTTGTCATCATCCGATCATCCCTCTTTGACGTTATAAAGACGGAAATTATTACAAATGTGACAATAAAATACCATGTTATACAGCATAAAAAGATAGGAATCCGATTTTATTAAGGTATTACTAATTCCAAATTTTCCTTTTCATTATTTACCTCACCCCTTCCCCTCACCTTAAGGAGAGGGTGCTATATATCAGACTATCATCATCTTACCCCCTTCTCTTTAAGGAGAAAGGGGCAAGGGGGATGAGGTAAAAAGGAAAGGGGAAATGGCTCAGACTTTCATATTTCTGCATTCTTAAACTTATTCCTATTTTTGTACATAAAAATTTCCCAGGTGGTCTATCTGACTAATAAAAGAAAAATAATTAATGACCCTGTTTATGGTTTTATAAGCATCCCGGGTGATTTTGTTTTTGATCTCATTGAGCATCCCTGGTTCCAGAGATTACGGAATATTAAACAATTGGGCCTGACAAGTTTTGTATATCCGGGCGCAACCCACAGCAGATTTCAGCACGGATTGGGAGCTCTGCATCTTATGAACCTGGCTATCGCTACTCTCAGGAGCAAAGGAGTGATGATATCGACTGATGAAGAAGAAGCCACTCTCATTGCGATCCTTCTTCATGATGCAGGGCATGGTCCCTTTTCACATGCACTTGAAAGTTCAATAATAGATGGCATTACACATGAAGATCTTTCTCTCCTGCTTATGAGAAAGCTGAATGAGCAATATAATGGGAGACTCGATCTGGCAATCAAAATCTTCAGAGGAACCTACTCCAGAAAGTTTTTACACGAGCTGATATCAGGTCAGATAGATATGGACAGGCTTGATTACCTGAGAAGGGATAGCTTTTTCACCGGAGTTATAGAAGGTGCAGTAGGATCAGACAGGATAATAAGAATGCTTAATGTAGTGGATGATAGCCTCGTGATAGATGAAAAAGGCATTTATTCACTTGAAAAATTCCTTATTGCCCGTCGCCTCATGTACTGGCAGGTATATATGCATAAGACCGTTCTTTCATCTGAAACTCTGCTGGTAAATATTCTTAAAAGGGCTAAAGAGCTTGCAAACAAAGGGTATGACCTATATGCAACTCCCTCACTCAGATTCTTTCTTTACAATAAAATAGGCCATTCCGACCTGATAGATAACGGAAAATTTACACCTGGTTTGATTGCATCAAATTTTACACAGCTCGACGATTCTGATGTTCTTGCTTCCGCTAAATACTGGACTGACCATTCCGATAAAGTGCTATCTGATTTGTCGGGCAGGTTAATGCGCAGGGACCTGTTCGCTATTGAGCTTCAGAATGACCCTTTCCCGCTTTCAAGGGTGAGGGAACTGACCAGCCTTGTGAAAAAAATAATAAATTCAGAACCGGGATTTGAAGAGTATTATGTTTTTACGGATAGTATTTCAAACCTGGCTTATACTCCGGAAGCTCCGGTAGTTAAAATACTTTTGAAAAGCGGAAGAACCGCTGATATCTCAGCTGTGTCTGATATGTTTGACCACAGGTTCCTTTCAGAAAAAATCACCAAGTATTTCCTGTGTTATCCTAAAGAGTGTCGATAATTAAAATCTTACTGTCATGGAATTTACTGCTTCAACAATTGCCGGATTTTTAAATGGCGAAATAATTGGGGACCCCGATATAAAAGTAAATACTATTGCTAAAATTGAGGAGGGGCAAGCCGGTGCCTTGTCATTTCTGGCTAATCCAAAATATGAACATTATATCTATGTTACCAAATCATCTATAGTGCTTGTCAACAGGAGCTTTGTACCCTCTGACAAGGTTAGTGCCACACTTATCAAAGTGGATAATTCGTACGAGGCTTTCGCCTCTCTGCTGAGGCTTGTGGATCAGTCACGACCACGTAAAAAGGGAATTCATCCGGCAGCAATAATCGAACCGACTGCAAAGATAGGATCTGAAGTTTTCATTGGCCCGTATACCTACATTGGTGAAAATTGTGTAATAGGTGATGGGTGTGCCATTTATCCACAGGTTTATATCGGAGACAACACGAGAGTGGGGAATAATTGTACAATCAATCCCGGTGTTAAGATTTATCACGAATGCATTATTGGTGAAGGTTGCATCATTCATGCCGGGTCTGTTATCGGAAGTGATGGATTTGGATTTGCACCCCAGAGTGATAATGAATATATGAAGATACCTCAACTGGGGAATGTTGTACTGGAAGACCATGTTGAGATCGGAGCTAACGTTACAATTGACCGGGCCACCATTGGCTCGACCTTTATCCGGAAAGGTGTAAAACTTGATAATCTTATTCAGATAGGTCATAATGTGGAAGTTGGAGAGAATACAGTAATGGCTGCTCAAACAGGTATTTCCGGATCGACAAAAATCGGCAGGAATTGCATGTTTGGAGGGCAGGTTGGACTCGCCGGACATATAAAGATTGCAAACGGAACAAAAATCGGGGCACAGGGTGGAATTCTTGGGGATGTGAAAGAAGAAAATACTGCGATCATAGGATCACCGGCAATTGAAGTGAAAAAGTTTTTAAAATCCTCAGTTCTGTTCAAAAGGTTGCCTGAAATGAGTGCAAAGATAGATTCCCTTGAAAAAGCGCTGGAGTCGCTGAAAAAGGAGTAGTTTTGTTGCATGTCCGGGAATGAATCAACTGTACTAAACTAAGTTAAAGGACAATTTTTTGGATTGTTCGGAATATTTTTATTTTTTTTGTACCCGATTTTAATTAATAACCAGCACTGATGAGTGAAAAGCAAAGGACGCTTGCGAAAGAGATTAGCCTTACCGGAAAGGGTCTGCATACGGGTAACAGTGTTACAATTACTTTCAAACCGGCCCCGGTAAATCACGGCTACAAATTCTGCAGAGTGGACCTTCCCGGAAAACCTTTAATTGAAGCGCTTGCTGAAAATGTAACGGATACTTCCAGAGGAACGACTCTCGTTCAAAACAATGCTTCTGTTGCTACTATCGAACATGTCATGGCCGCTTTCCATGGTCTGAGAGTTGATAATGCGCTTATAGAGTTAAATGGTCCTGAAGCGCCGATTATGGGCGGTTCGGCATGGAAATTTGTTGAGGCAATAAAGGAAGCAGGTATAGTTGACCAGAAAGAAGACAGGAATTATTTCGTGGTAAAGCAGAAGATTACCTTTTCTGATGAAGAACATGGCGTGGACCTGATAGTATATCCTGATGATCATTTCAGTGTGAATGTCCTGATAGATTATAATTCCAAGATCCTTGGAAACCAGTATTCGATACTTGACTCTATTGAAGACTTTGAAGAGAAGATATGCAAGAGCCGGACTTTTGTATTTTTTCATGAACTGGAACCACTTTACAATATGGGCCTTATAAAGGGTGGCGATCTCGACAATGCAATTGTCATTCTTGAAAAAGAAGTTGAACAGGATGAAATAGACAGGATCGCCAGGCTTTTTAACCGGCCCGGTATAAACACTCATACCGCCGGTATACTTAACAATACTGAATTAAGATACCCTAATGAACCCGCCCGGCATAAATTGCTCGATATCATGGGTGACATGGCCCTTGTTGGTCATCCTATAAAGGGTAAAATTGTTGCTACCCGTCCGGGCCATTATGCTAATACCAGGCTGGCAAAGATCATAAGGCAGGAGATGAAGAAAACTCTCTCGAAACTGGATATTCCTGTATATGATGCTTCTCTGCCTCCGATTTTTACAATTGAAGATATTAAGAAGCGCTTACCTCATAGATTCCCCTTCTTACTCGTAGATAAGATAATAGCTCTTGATGAATCTTCGATCGTGGGAATAAAGAATGTTACATTCAATGAATCATTCTTTCAGGGTCATTTTCCTGATGAGCCGATAATGCCCGGTGTGCTTCTGGTTGAGGCACTTGCTCAGACAGGAGGATTGCTGGTATTGAGCTCAGTTGAGGAACCGGAAAAGTACTCAACGTATTTTCTTAAAATTGACAAGCTTAAGTTTAAACATAAGGTAATTCCGGGAGATACAGTAATACTTAAAATGGAATTTGCCGATGTTATCCGGAGAGGTATAGCTACCATGTTTGGTCAGGCATTTGTGGGGAACAAACTGGTTTTGGAAGGAGAAATGACTGCCCAGGTAGTAAAAAACAAATAATAAATAAATGATTTCACATTTAGCATTTATTCATCCTGAAGCAAAAATCGATAAAGATGTTATTGTTGAACCTTTTGCATATATCGCCGGCAACGTTACAATAGCCGAAGGAACATGGGTTGGACCCGGTGCAACTATAATGGATGGTGCCAGAATCGGAAAGAACTGCAAAATATTCCCATCGGCTGTCATTTCAGGGATACCTCAGGATCTTAAGTATCGTGGAGAAGATTCAACAGCTGAACTGGGAGATAACACAACCATAAGGGAGTGTGTAACCGTAAACCGTGGTACTGCAGCTGTCGGACGAACATTGATAGGAAATAATTGTCTTTTGATGGCTTATTCTCATGTAGGTCACGACTGTTCAATAGGCAACAACGTCATTATCGGTAATTCAACCAGTCTGGCCGGAGAAGTAAATGTTGGCGACTGGGCAATTCTGAGTGGCGGTACCCTCGTTCATCAATTCTCTCATATAGGAGCTCATGTAATTATCGGAGGTGGCGCAAAGGTAAGAATAGATGTACCTCCTTTTGTCAAAGCAGACCGCGATCCTCTCTCATTCCTTGGATTAAACTCAGTAGGTCTGACGCGTCGGGGGTTTGCGAAGGAACGTATTGATGAGATTCACGAAATATACAGGGCGATCTATCTGAAAGGAATGAACTTTTCGAAAGCGCTGGAATTTGTCGAGAGTGAATTCAAATCATCCCCTGACAGGGATTACATTCTTGAATTTATAAGAAAATCAGAAAGAGGTATAATCAGGGTAAGAGAAACCAGTTAGCATTTTACTCATTCCACCCCTGCGCAGTTATCTCGACTTCCGACCCATCATCCCCAACAATAAAATGACCTGATCCTGATGTGGTCATATGACCAATTATTTTAACAGCCTCTACCTTATTGATCTTCTCAACCTGCTCAAGCGGAACAGTAAAAAGTAATTCATAGTCCTCACCTCCGTTAAGGGCGGCTATAATCGGATCGAGATTGAATTCTTCCGCCAGCCTGGAGGTTTCATGATCAATGGGTATTTTACTGTAAAATATCCTGCATCCGGTGTCAGACAATCTGCAGACATGGATCAGGTCTGAAGCCAATCCATCGGAAACATCAATCATCGCGGTAGGTCTGATAGCTTCCTTCCTGAGTTCGATAAGTATTGAAGCCGGGATTTCGGGTTTTAACTGTTTACCGATAACATACTCATACCCTGAAAGATCAGGCTGGGTTACCTTTTCTTTGATAAAAAGCTTTCTTTCGCGTTCGAGAAGCTGAAGTCCCATAAAGGATGCCCCGAAATCTCCTGTTACGCAGATAAGGTCATTAGGTTTGGCCCCATTCCTTTTAAGAATACTATTCTTCTCTGCACTTCCTATCGCGGTGACTCCGATAGTCATTCCGGTTATCGAACTTGTAATATCCCCACCGACCAGGTCGACAGAGTATTTTTCGCAGGCCAGCGCGATTCCTTCGTATAATTCCTCAACCTGTTCAACCTGAAATTTTGAACTTATGCCAAGAGCGATCATTATCTGACCTGGTGTACCATTCATAGCATAAATATCAGAGATTGCCCTGATTACGGCTTTATATCCGAGATGTTTCAGTGGAGTATAAATAAGGTTGAAATGGATCCCTTCAAGTAGAAGGTCGGTTGAAACCAGAGTCAGGTTCTTACCTGAATCAATAACAGCAGAATCATCTCCTATCCCGGTTATTGTCGATCTGTTAATGTTTCTGACATTGTTGGTAAGGTGGTTTACAAGACCAAATTTCCCGAATTCATTTATAGATCTTTTACTATATTCACGATCCGACATTTCAATGTAATATTAAAATTAATATTTAACCACGGAGTACACGGGTTTACACGGATTTTTGCTCAGCTAAGGAAAGTTTTTAACTTCGCTTATAATAAAATATAACATATTTCCGGCGAAGTTGAAGACTTCGCCAGCACCTGATTATTTACTGACAATGTCTCTTCCGAATGGCGATAACGCAATTGCCGTGAGCTTAAAATGCTGCAAACCAAATGGGATGCCGATAATTGTGATGCAGAGAAGGAGTCCGAATATTGCATGAGTGATTGCTATCCATATACCACCAGTGATCAGCCATAAAATGTTCATGAATATATACAGACATCCCGAAGCTCTCGTTGATACAACTGTATCACGTCCGAATGGCCATAATGACAGAGATGCCATTTTAAGAGTCTGTAAGCCGAATGGGATCCCCACAATGGTTATCATCAGGATCAGACTGCCGACAAAATATTCTATGGCTATTATCAGCCCGCCAAATAAAAGCCAGATAAGATTTCCCAAAAGGTCCATATGCAGATAATTAAAGATTTATTCAAGAATAACAGTTTTATCTTTCGGATACTTAACAGAATAGGTTAATACTATCTGCTTGGTTTCCTGTGATTTGATATCAAGATCCCATGCTATCTCACCGGTCTGCTGGTTGATTTTCCCTCCGGTCAGTTCAACAGCTTCAACGTTGATGCCGCTGTTTGATGAAACAGGGATCTGATCGCTTAATGTGATTTTAACCGGGTTGGGTTTGTTATTCCTGAGACTGATCAGGAATGAATACGTATCGGTTCTGTTCGCCCCGATTACCTTCCTGCTGGTGAAATCTTTCCGTTTTTCCCTTTTTACAAGGATGCTGTTATCGGTCCCGAGGGAGATTGTAAGAGTATCTTTTAACTGGTTCACATCGAGAGTTGATTTGCCAACAAAAGAATTTTCGAAATAGAGGGTTGCTTCACCTGTCTGAAGGCTTAATTTTGCCCAGTCCGTAATATTTGCGGTAAGGTAAGCAAGCGGGGAGAGTTTAGGCATAGTGACGTACTTATAATCTGCAGGTGCCGTAATGTGCTGGATCTCAACCGTCTGAATTTTCCCATCCGAAGGGATTGTATAAGGTACCGAAACATCGAAGGTGATTGTGGTCTCACCAACCTGTTTCTCGACCAGGGGAGCTGGGGACTCCATTAATTTCTCCTCTTTAATATTGTTACTGGCTTCTGCCATGGCAGCAGGTGCTTCACTTCGTTTGGAAAGGGATGACATCCCTCTGATCCTGACAGGTGATGGGTTATAAAAATCAACAAACCAGGGATTTAAGACTGGAATATTTCCTGCCACCCATGGTGTTGCATTTGAGAAACTAAGTTTAACATCCTTCCATTCGATCCCTGAGCTCTGAAAAACATTTGCCTTATAAAATATTGTTACCGGTTTTTTTATGTCATCGACTCTGATGTCGTACGAAGGATACCATCCGGCATTTGCTACAACATAACTGAAAGTAAGTCTGCCTGTAACCTGTTTATCCGAACTAATGGAAACCAGGATCTCGCCGGAAGGGAGTTGTTGTTTTCCCAGCTTGTCAGCTATCTGTTTCTGCAGAGCGGCGATCTGCTTATTGTAGTCTTTTATCAACCTTTGTTTTTTCAGTTTTGTCACATTAATCTGATCCATATTATTTGTATACAGATCCATTACATTCTTTAACTGCTCAAGAGAAAACGTGGTTTCCTTAACCAGAATGGCTTGATTTGCCGTCAGAAAATCTTTTTTTTCCTGTAATGTGCCCAATGCAGCAGTTTCATCTTCAACTTTAATCTGGAGTGCTTCGATCTGACTCCTTATGTTTTTGACTTCCGGAGAGTCCTCAAGATTTTGCAGGTAATTATTCTGATGATTTACAGCAAGAATGGTAAAATCACCAAAGCCTTTTACCTGAATGCTTTGTACATCGATGTATGGCGACAATCCGGTAAGCCTGAGAACGCTTTTTCCCGGCATCAGTGAAACCGGTGTCTCACGATCAATCTGAGCCCTGTCAGGAAATACCGTAACATGCTTTATTTCAGCTTTGATCTCTTTCTCTGTCTGGGCACCGACATTGAAAACAGCTAAAATGAAGAAAAGCGAAGTAATAAATAATTTTTTCATAGTGAAGGAACAAAATTAGCTCTCTAAAGTTAAGTTTTTTATTTAAGCCATTTATATAAAAATTTAAGGCGTAAGGGATTAACGGAGAAAAGGCTTACACTCTTAACAAATGTTAAATATCCGATTTCCTGCATCAGGTAACTTAATTAGCTTACCTTTGGCAAATATTTAAACGCATAGAATGAAGGGATTTAGAATTGGGAACCTGTCTATAACAGTACCAATTATTCAGGGAGGAATGGGAGTTGGGATTTCTCTTTCAGGACTCGCTTCCGCCGTTGCAAATGAAGGTGGAGTGGGGGTTATCTCAAGCGCCGGACTTGGACTCCTTTACAAAGATTTCTCGTCTGATTTTCTCGCAGCCAGCATATACGGACTTAAGGAAGAGATACGAAAGACCCGTGAAAAAACTCTGGGTGTTATAGGTGTCAATGTCATGGTTGCAATGACAAACTTCACAGATATGATAAAAACAGCCATCTCTGAGAAGGTTGATTTAATTACTGCAGGTGCTGGACTTCCTCTTGACCTGCCTTCCTATTTGAAGAAAGACAGTACCACCAAGCTTATTCCGATAGTTTCATCAGCGAGAGCAGCAAAAATAATCTGTGAAAAGTGGAAATCAAATTATGATTACCTTCCTGATGCGGTTATTGTTGAAGGACCAAAAGCCGGAGGTCACCTGGGATTTAAAGAAGACCAGATTTTCGATACAAATTATTCTCTTGAAAAACTTGTTCCGGAAATAGTAAAGGAGCTGAAAATATTCGAAGATAAATACGGCAAGAAAATTCCGCTTATTGCGGCAGGCGGGATCTATACCGGTGAAGATATTCACAAGATACTCGATCTTGGTGCCTCCGGGGTTCAGATGGGGACACGCTTTGTTACTACCGATGAATGTGATGCTTCACAGGCTTTCAAACAGGCTTATATTGATGCTGAAAGTTCTGATATTGGAATAATTAAAAGTCCGGTAGGAATGCCGGGACGGGCAATCATCAGCAACTTTATAAAAAAAGTCAGGGAAGGTAAGAAACAGCCAAAAAAATGTCCGTTCAAATGTATTAAAACATGTGATATATCAAAAAGTCCTTATTGCATAATAGTTGCTCTTATCAATGCATTGAAAGGCAACTTTGAGAACGGTTATGCATTTTGCGGTGCAAACGCTTTCAGGGCAACAAAAATATCCTCGGTGAAGGAGATCTTTCAGTCTCTTATAAAGGAATACAGAGAGAGTAAATAGGTCCGCCTGTTTTATCCACTGGCGGTGGAATTCGTAATTCATCGGTTCATAATCCTGAAAATTATATCTTTATACTATTGACATACTGTGATGTCAATGATCCGTTGGATATCCTGGTAATATGTTCAGTTGAAGGTAATAGAACATTTTTGAGTCTGATCAGGGTAAAAAATTTAAATCTTTGTTAATAATATTCAACACATAGTTGTTAACTTCCCGTGAGGTTTGTATGCCGTAGGAGGAAGACAGGGATATAAAATTTATACCAGAATATTAGCAACATATTCAGGATTAAACAGATAAATGAACAAAATGAAATCATTCAGATTTGACACAGCCACAAAATTTGTGGTCATGATAGGCCTGATCAGTCTGTTTTCAGATATGACATATGAAGCAGCGCGGAGCATTAATGGTTCATTTCTGCAATTACTTGGTACAAATGGAGCTACAGTGGGAATTGTAGCAGGTCTGGGCGAGTTATTGGGATATGGACTAAGATTTATCACAGGGTATATAGCCGATAAAACAAAAAAATACTGGACAATATTAATTGCCGGGTATTTGTTAAATCTTTTCTCGGTTCCTCTTCTGGCGCTTGCAGGATTCTGGCAGCTTGCAGTAGTATTAATGATAGCAGAACGTATCGGTAAATCAATCAGAACTCCTGCCCGCGACGCAATTCTATCATTTGGCACACAAAAGATGGGGCGCGGCTGGGGATATGGCTTACACGAGGCGATGGACCAGATTGGCGCTACTATCGGTCCTCTGCTTGTAAGTGCGGTGCTTTTTTACCAGCATCAGAATTATAAGATGGCTTATGGAATTCTTGTTATACCAGCTATTACCGCTGTCAGTATACTATTCTATTGCAGGCACCTTTATCCCCGGCCTGAGAATCTCGAGATTAAAACAACCTCGATCACTTCACAAGGTTTTAATAAAAGATACTGGATATATGTGATGGCTGCAGCTTTTATTGCAGCCGGTTATGTCGATTTTCCGCTTATCGCATTTCATTTCAAGGCTAAAGCTTTGATGAGTGATTCGGTTATTCCTGTCTTTTATGCCATTGCTATGGCAACTGATGCTGTTGCAGCTCTGATTTTCGGAAAAATGTTTGATAGAAAAGGAATTAAAACCCTTTTAATAGCAATATTACTTTCTTCCTTTTTTGCTCCAATGGTTTTCATGGGTGGTTTTAACTGGGCATTAGCAGGCATGATCCTTTGGGGAATAGGTATGGGGGCACAGGAATCCATCCTTAAAGCTGAAATAGCCGAAATGATACCGGCAGAACAACGAGGAACCGCTTTTGGTACTTTTAATACTGCTTTTGGTATTTTCTGGTTTGCCGGAAGTGCATTGATGGGATATTTGTATGATTTCTCTATCATGGGTTTAATTATCTTTTCCGTAGCTACGCAGTTAATAGCTGTTCTGATAATTTTTTATATGATTCGGACCAAAAGAATGACAAAAGCAGGATGAGAAATATTCTTTTATATGGAAGTACATTTTTTGTCGTTCTGAGTTCAATAATTAGTATATTCTTTTTAAAGAATTAAATCTTTTTTAAGAATTAAATCTTTTTGGTATTAGCCGGCGCCTGGAAAACACAGAACGGTAGCTCATCCGAAGCAGTCCTGAAATAGAGTATATATTGGAGGGATTAATCCCTGAATACAGATTATTGCTGTTGAATGCTTCTTCAAATCTTATTTTTTTATATTTTTGTATCTTTATTTAGATTAAATACAAGTAAGGCATTATTATTGTTATTAATAATAAACAAAAATGGTTCAGTCGCCCGAAAATCAATTTATTTACACCAATCCGCCAGCTGGCGGAGAGTAAATTGATTTTCTTCGCTCCCCGCCAGTTGGCGGAGCGGGGTAAACGGCTCAAGAATATATAAAATGGAAAAAGATCAGGATAAAATATTAAGTGATGTAACTAGCGGCGAATACAAATACGGATTCTATTCCGATATTGAAATGGACAAGATTCCCAAAGGCTTAAGCGAGGAGGTGGTCAGATTAATATCGGCTAAAAAAAATGAACCCGCCTGGCTACTCGATTTTCGTCTTAAATCATATCGTCATTGGCTTACTATGAAGATGCCGACATGGCCAAATCTTAAAATTGCCCCGATTAATTACCAGGACATTATTTTCTATGCTGCACCAAAAGAGCGAAAGAATGTTAAAAGCATTGATGATATAGATCCCGAACTGAAAAAAACATTTGAGAAGCTGGGCATACCACTTGAAGAGCAAAAACATCTTGCAGGCGTAGCTGTCGATGCAGTAATTGACAGCGTATCGATCAAAACAACGTTCAAGGAAACACTGGCTGAAATGGGAATCATTTTCTGTTCGTTCAGTGATGCAGTTAAGGAATATCCCGACCTTGTAAAAAGATACATGGGATCAGTTGTTCCCTATACCGACAATTTCTTTGCAACTCTCAACTCGGCAGTTTTCAGCGACGGATCATTCTGTTATATTCCTAAAGGAGTAAGATGTCCTATGGAGCTCTCAACTTACTTCAGGATCAACTCTGCAAATACCGGTCAGTTTGAGAGGACACTTCTGATCGCTGACGAAGAAAGCTATGTCAGTTATCTCGAGGGCTGTACCGCGCCCTCCAGGGACGAGCATCAGCTTCATGCGGCAATTGTGGAAATTGTAGCTGAGAAAAATGCTGAAGTGAAATACTCCACTGTTCAAAACTGGTATCCCGGCGATAAGGATGGGAATGGAGGAGTATATAATTTCGTGACCAAGAGAGGAATGTGCAAGGGAGAAAATTCAAAAATTTCCTGGACCCAGATCGAAACAGGATCAGCTATTACCTGGAAATATCCGTCGTGCATTTTACGCGGTGATAATTCCACAGGAGAATTTTATTCAGTTGCTGTGACTAACAATCACCAGCAGGCTGATACCGGAACAAAAATGACTCATATCGGGAAAAACACGAAAAGCACGGTAGTATCAAAAGGTATTTCTGCCGGAAGGGGTCAGAATAGTTACAGGGGCCTGGTAAAAGTTCTGAAAAATGCCACAAATGCGAGGAATTATTCCCAGTGCGATTCCCTGTTGCTTGGTGATAAGTGCGGTGCCCATACCTTCCCCTACCTCGAAGTCGATAACCAGTCCGCAATTGTGGAACACGAAGCAACGACATCCAAAATAGGGGAGGATCAGATTTTTTACTGCAACCAGAGAGGTATTTCAACCGAAGATGCGATAGGCCTTATAGTTAACGGGTATGCACGAGAGGTAATAAATAAGCTGCCGATGGAATTTGCTGTTGAAGCCCAGAAGTTGCTTCAGATAAGCCTTGAAGGTAGTGTCGGCTAGAATAATAATTTCTCACAATCTATATTTATCATGTTGATCATTAAGAATTTAAAAGCCTCTATTGGTGGTAAAAGCATTTTAAAAGGAATTAGTCTTGAAGTTAAACCGGGAGAGATCCATGCTATCATGGGTCCAAACGGATCAGGAAAAAGCACCCTTGCTGCAGCTCTGGCCGGACAGGAATTTCTGGAAATAACCGAAGGATCGATCACTTATTTAGGGAAAAATTTGCTGGAGATGGCTCCTGAGGACAGGGCAAAAGAAGGAATATTCCTCGGATTCCAGTATCCCATAGAAATTCCGGGAGTGAGCATGGTGAACTTCATGAAAACGGCCGTTAATGAACAACGCAAATATAAAGGTCTGGAACCGCTCTCAGCTTCGGATTTTCTCAAGATGATGCGTGACAAGAAAGAGCTGGTCGAGATCGATTCAAAGCTTGCCAACAGGTCAGTAAATGAAGGCTTTTCCGGTGGAGAAAAGAAAAAGAATGAGATCTTCCAGATGGCGATGCTGGATCCAAGACTTGCTATCCTCGATGAAACTGATTCCGGTCTTGATATCGATGCCTTGCGTATTGTAGCTAACGGGGTGAACAGGCTAAAACATCCGGATAATTCATTCATAGTAATTACACATTATCAGAGACTGCTGGATTACATAATTCCCGATGTGGTTCATGTTCTTTATGATGGCAGGATAGTAAAAACTGCAGGAAAAGAGCTCGCCTATGAACTTGAAGAAAAAGGGTACGACTGGATCAAAAAAGAGATTGAAAACAATGTAGCATGAACGAAATATCTGAAATAACAGAAAAATATCTCGGACTTTATAAGGATAATATCAATAAGATTTCCGGTATATCCTCTCGTTCTTCAATACTTTCAGGGCAGCTGCTTACAGTAAATTCAGTGAGCTTGGAATTCCATCAAAGAAGAATGAGGCGTATAAATATACCAATCTTAACACCTTTTTTGATCATGACTACGATAGTTACTTCATGCCTGTCGCAGCTGATTTTGTTGAAGCTGAGAAGTTCCGCTGTGAGGTAACAGATCTTGATGCCTATGGTATTGTTTTGTTGAACGGTTTTTATCCGACAATAAACGGGAAGCTTCGTGAACTGCCAAATGGTATATGGATCGGCAGTCTAAATGAAGCTGCAATACGATTTGCAGATAAGTTTGAACAGCATTTTGGCAAGTATGCAAAGAGTGAAACGGATGGCCTTATTCATCTCAATACGGCAATGGCTTCTGATGGTGTATTCGTATATGTTCCTGAAGGTGTGACCCTGAACCGGCCGGTACAGGTTGTCAATCTGGTTCAGTCTTCCAGCGATGTGTTCAATCAGCACAGAAATCTGATAATTGCTGAAAAAAATTCTACATTTTCCATCATAATCTGTGACCACACACTATCACCCCAGAAGTTTCTCACGAATGCTGTCACCGAGGTATATGTTGGTGAAAACGCTCATTTTGACATTATCAGAGTCCAGAATGAACATAATAATGCGTGTAAAATAACAAACACCTTTATCTGGCAGGACAGGAACAGTGTTACCTCATCGAATAATATCACTCTTCATGGAGGCCTGATACGCAACAACACATATCATTACCTTGGTGGTGAAGGTGCAGAGAGCTACTCCTATGGTTTATTCCTTGCTGATAAATGGCAGCATATAGATAATTTTGTGAATGTAGAACATGCGGCTCCTAACTGCACGAGCAATCAGTTATTTAAAGGGGTTCTTGACGATATGTCGACAGGAGCCTTTAATGGCCGGATCCTCGTACGTCCCGGTGCACAGGGGACACTGGCATACCAGAAGAATAACAATATTCTGCTTACCGACGATGCAAAAATGGATACTAAACCACAACTCGAGATTTTTGCTGATGATGTAAAATGCAGTCATGGTGCAACAATCGGGCAGGTCGACGATAATGCCCTGTTCTATCTTCAGTCACGTGGTATTAACAAGCGTGAAGCAAGACTTATGCTGATGTTCGGGTTTGCTCATGAAGTGATCCAGAATATTAAGGTTGAACCGCTTCGGGAAAGGATGGATAACCTGGTAATGCAACGATTGAAAGGAGAACTTTCGAGGTGTGCCAGCTGCATGGTAAAGTGCGGATAATCTGATTTTAATGAAAGATATTTCTGAAATAAGAGCTGATTTTCCGATTCTTAGCAGGAAAGTTTACAACAAACCGCTGGTTTATTTTGATAATGGAGCAACTACCCAAAAACCACAGTGTGTTCTGGATGCTGTCAATGAAGTGTATACATCGTACAATGGCAATATACACCGGGGGGTGCACTTTTTGAGCGATATGTCATCCGAAGCTTATGAAAATTCAAGGGAAAAGGTAAGATCATTCATAAATGCTGCCAAAAGAGAGGAGATTATCTTCACATCCGGAACAACCGGTTCAATAAACGGCATTGCTTTCTCTTTCGGCGAACGTTATATTAAGAAAGGCGATGAGATAATCCTCAGCCGTCTGGAACATCACGCCAACATCGTTCCATGGCAGATGATGTGCAACAGAAAAGAGGCTGCCCTGAAGGTTATCCCAATAAATGATAAGGGTGAGGTCATACTGGAGGAATATTATAAACTGCTTTCTCCGAGGACAAGACTGGTAAGCGTAACACAGGCATCCAATGCACTTGGAACAATTCTTCCGTTAAAAGAGATCATTGCTGCCGCTCATTCAGCAGATATACCGGTTTTTATTGATGGCGCCCAGGGTATTCAGCATGGCATTGTCGATATGCAGGAAATGGACTGTGACTTCTATGCATTTTCAGGGCATAAAATATATGGCCCCGGCGGTATCGGAGTTTTATATGGTAAGGAGAAATGGCTTTCGGAACTGGATCCTTTCCAGGGAGGAGGCGATATGGTAGATAAAGTTACATTTGAAAAGACTACCTATAATGAGCTTCCCTTTAAATTTGAAGCCGGTACTATGAACTATCCTGCAGCTATAGGTTTGGCCCGGGCACTGGATTACGTGCTGAGCTTAGGAAGGGAAGACATAGCATTAAGGGAAAATGAACTTCTTTCATATGCGACCCGGCGAATTTCTTCCATTGATGGAGTAAAAATTTTTGGCACTGCTGACAGTAAGATCTCTACGATCTCGTTTCATATTAAAGATATACATCAGTATGACACAGGTATGATTCTTGATAAGATGGGAATAGCTGTCAGGACCGGGACTCATTGTGCCCAGCCGGTAATGGACCGGTATGGTATAGATGGAACGGTACGGGCATCACTCTGCTTTTATAATACAAATGAGGAGATTGATAAGCTCGCTGACGGTATTGAAAAAGTGAAAAGCATGTTTGTTTGATAAGATAATGACCATTAAAGAAGTACAGGATAATATTGTTGAAGAATTTTCACTTTTCGACGACTGGATGGATAAGTACAATCTGCTTATCGATCTGGGGAAAGAACTGCCAGTTATTGATCCAAAGTTCAAAGTGAAGGATTTTCTCATCGAGGGTTGCCAGTCGAAGGTTTGGCTTCACCCTGATTATGATGGTAAGCTGATCACATTCACCGCCGACAGCGATGCAATAATAACACGTGGTATTGTGGCTCTTCTGATAAAAGTATTGTCGGGCCGGTCACCCGAAGAGATTATTTCGACTGATCTTTATTTCATAGATAAGATCGGGCTGCGTCAAAATCTCTCGCCAACGCGTTCCAACGGATTGCTTTCGATGGTACGTCAGATGAAACTGTATGCAATGGCTTTTAATGCAAAAAATAAATAAGATAACGAAATGGATCCAACTGAACAACTGGAAATTGAAACCAGGATAGGAGAGGTACTGAAGAGTGTTTATGATCCTGAAATACCTGTGAATATTTATGATCTGGGCCTTGTTTATGAGATTAATGTTGATGATGATCATGTTGCACACATCGTCATGACTCTGACAGCGCCTAACTGCCCTATGGTCGAAGAGCTTCTCGAAGAGGTAAAATATAAGGTGGGCGGCACAAAAGGTGTCAAAGACTGTGATCTTAAGCTGACATTTAATCCCCCATGGGATAAAAGTATGCTTAGCGATGAGGCAAAGCTTGAACTGGGATTTCTATAGAATAATATAATAATGACTGTTTCAGGAAATAATACACACTCAATCCAAATAAAGCAAAAGGCTATTGACCTTGGCTTTGATCTATGCGGTATTGCTCCCTCCAGGCCACTTTTGGAACGTGAAAATGTTTTACGAACCTGGTGTGCCAAAGGTATGAATGGTGATATGGGCTACCTGGCACGTAATATTGAAAAGAGAATTAATCCGGAATCGCTTGTTCCGGGAGCAAAGTCAGTTATTGTGACCGGACTTAATTATTATACAGACAACAAACAGGAAGAACCAGATGTGCCTGTTATTTCAAGATATGCATATGGCACTAATTATCACGATGTTATAACAAAGAAGCTTAAGATGATCCTTGAATTCATCAGAGATTTGATACCCGGTGCTGATGGCAGGTGCCTTGTTGATTCCGGGCCCTTGTTAGAGAAAGCCTGGGCGGTTGAAGCAGGGTTAGGATGGCAGGGACGGCATTCTATCGTTATAAACAGTAAAATAGGTTCATTCTTCTTTATAGGGACAGTTATAATCGATGCTGAACTTGATTATGACGGACCTTTTGAGAAAAACAGGTGCGGAAATTGCACAATATGCATTGATCAATGTCCGACACATGCTATAAATGAGGATGGTACAATTGATGCAAGAAAATGTATTGCCAACCTTACTATCGAAAACCGTGGAGCAATTCCTGAAGAGATAGTTCCAAAAATAGGCAGAAGGGTATATGGCTGTGACAGATGCCAGGAAGTTTGTCCCTGGAACGGCAATGCGAAACCTCATAAAAACGCCGAATTTGAACTTCCCGATGCATTGAAGCATATGAAACGGGAAGAATGGCTTAATCTGACCATGGAACAGTTCAACAAGCTTTTCAGGGGATCTCCGGTTGAGAGAAGGAAGTACGAACCCTTTATGCGAAATGTAACAACTGTTATAAAGTCAGGGGGCTGACTTTGTGTTAATTGTCGGCTAAAACAGTTACGACAATTTCGCGCTTCTCGCGAGGACCGTCAAATTCACAAAAAAAGATATTTTGCCAGGTAGATAAGCCCGGATTATAGTCGATTATGGGAATGGTCTGGGAAGCACCGACCATTCCTGCCTTTAAATGTGCATCCCCGTTATTATCCTGGTGATCATGTTCCCAAATACCAGAAGGGATCATTTTTTTGAGAAGAGAGATCACATCATTCTGAACCGACTGGTCCCAGTTCTCCTGGATCATAATTGCAGCAGTTGACCCCCGTGCATAAACCGAGGCGATACCTGTCTTGACCTTGCTCAATCTGATTATAGACACAACTTCATTTGTTATATCATAAAGGCCATTCTGTTTGTCAGTGGTTATTGTAATTATTTTTTGCATAATGGATAAATCGTTAAATGAAATCTTTTTACTTTTAACCTGCCTGCCATGCAGGCAGGGGAACAAAAAGTCCCAATAGCTATCGGGATATACTAAGGTTCACAAACGGATCTCCGAATAGAACCATTTCTTTCATAAATTTACAACATGTTTTTTACCTTGCTCTTGATTTGACGTCTTTAAATTACAATTCAATAAAGAATTTTGATAGATATACAACTCATAGAAGAGTGCAGGAGTGGGAATTTTAACAATTTCAGGAAACTTGTTGAGGTCACATCCCCCTTTACCTACTCAGTGGCATTCAGGATGCTGGGTAATGAGGATGAAGCCAGAGATGTTGTGCAGGATACAATGGTAACTATGTGGCAAAAGCTTAAGATGATCAAATCTGCCGGAGTTTTTAAGATCTGGATTTACAGAATCGTTGTTAACAAATGTTACGATCATCTGAGAAAACGGAAAAGAAATCCCGAGTTTATTACAGATGATCATACCTGGGAACTGATTGCTAACAGAATATCGGAAGATCCTTCAGGCGCGCTTGAGAATGTAGAGACATCAAAGATAATCAGGACCCTGACGGAACGTTTGAGCTCCAAACAGAAAGCAGTTTTTGTTCTGTCCGACCTCGAAGGAATGTCTAATGATGAAATTTCTGAAATTACCGGAATGAGCAAATCGACAGTTAAAGCAAACCTTTACCATGCAAGAAAGAGCATTTCTGAGAAGATCGAAAAATATTTATAACAATGAAACCGGAAAGCGAGAAATACAATAGAATTATTAAACTTCTGAAGGAGTCAAGGCCTGTACCAGGTTCGCTTGAAGATATTGAAAAAGAGGTAATTAAAAGAATATCCGGAACTCAAGATACCGGGCTGAACCTTTCACAATTAGTTGATTTCCTGTTCAGTTGGGTTTATATAGGATGGGTAAGACGGAGTCTGATAGCCGCAGCAGTAAGTCTTGTTCTTATATTTGTTTATCAGCAGGCAATAATACTGAAAAGAATTGATTTCATAAGCCGGCAGACAATTGTAACTGAAAGCCAAAGTACAATGGCACCATCAAATGAAATTGAAAAAATCCTGATGTCGTACAGGAATTCAGGAAGGATATTTCCCTCAAAAACAATTACAATATCTGAAAAGCAGATGATGGAGCTTATCGAAGCAGTAAATGAACTTCAGGTTAAATATAAGGATCTTGAAAATCTAATCGAATCGGATCCTGAGCTTAAAAAAATGATCGAAAAGAAGCTGATAGAAAGCACTCATTCAAAAATTAATCTCTGAAAACATGAAAAAAAGATCACTTAAACTGGTCCTGTCATTGATCCTGATGCTTATTGTATCGTGTAATGAGCCTGATACAGTTGTCACTGACTTAGTTCATCCTGACGGTTCAATCACACGCAGGATATTTATGAAAAGCATCGAAGGCAATGCTGCAAAAAGATTTAAACCATCCGAAATTCAGCTGCCTCTTGACAGCACCTGGACTGTAAAGGATTCCACTGAGATAGATAAAAAAGGTGATACAATCTGGATAAAACGGGCTGAAAAACTATTTAAAAGTGTTAATGAGATCAACCTGGCTTATAAATCAGATTCGAGCTCTAACAAAGAGTTTTCAAGACATGCTGAGTTTAGGAAAAAGTTCAAATGGTTCAATACCGAACTAAGGTTCTCGGAGAAAATTGACAAGATCTTGTCTTTTGGCTACCCTGTGACAGATTTCCTTAACAAAGAAGAGCTCCTGTATTTTTATTCCCCCGAAGAACTTAAAAGCAGTAAAGAAAATGGCCCGGATAGTCTTAAATACAAGGCTTTAAATGAATCAATCAGACAAAAAACAGATAAATGGACAGAAAGGAACCTTGTTTCGGAATGGATAGGTGAGTTTTCGAAGCTCACGGCGGGGAAAGCTGATAATAATATGTCTTATGAATCTTTAAAATCGCGGGAGAATGAGTTCGTAGGGATCATTGAGAAAAATGATAAGCAATTAGATAGCCTATGGAAGAATGGTATTCTGCTCAGACAGTTTATTGGTGAGGCGAATGCTCTGAAATACAAAATTGAAGCGGATTCTGCCCTTTCTGTAGTGACAAAAGTATTTTCGCTCGGTTTCAATGATTATTCCGTAAGAATTGTAATGCCCGGGAAACTCCTTGGGACAAACGGTTTCATTGACAGCAGCCATGTATTGCTTTGGCCGGTTAAGGCTGACTATTTCATGACTGAGCAGTACGACATGTGGGCGGAGTCGAAAATTACAAACTTGTGGGCATGGATTGCATCAGGATTATTTCTGGCATTTGTATTCACAGGAGTGATAATGAGAGTAATAAAAAAAGACTGAATTGCTCAGTCTTCTTTTAACCCTAATTTACCCGATCCAAACTAACTAACATTCTACTTTCTAAAAGTCATGATTATCTTGAATAATCTTTAAGCATCAGCATCAATTTCTGCCTGGTAAAAAAGATCCTGCTTTTAACTGTCCCTATTTTAAGTCCGAGATCATCTGCGATCTCTTTATACTTGAAGCCCTGTATATGCATCCGGAACGGGATCCTGAATTCATCGCTTAAGGAATCAATTGCATTTTCAATTTCATCCTCGGCGTACTTCGACTCAGGGGAGATAAACCCTTTATCGTGTGGCTGGTTTATATAATAGAGATCCTGCGTACCGTCAATAATGGTATTCTCCTTCACATTTCGTCTGTAGTTATTTATAAATGTGTTTTTCATTATTGTAAATACCCATGCCTTAAGGTTTGTATAATCAACAAATTTATCTTTATAAGTAATAGCTTTCAGGTAAGTATCCTGAACCAGATCCAGAGCACTGTCACGGTCAGATGTGAGGCTCATCGCAAATCTTTGAAGATTCGTCTTCATTTCTATCAGGCTGTTGTTGAATTCAAACTGTGTCATAGCTATTAATTTTATTGTTGAAACAAATTTATACAGATAATAAAAGATATCCAAATCTTAATATCTTAAACTCTTTAAAATCTACCAGGTTTATAAATAAAGAACATTTGTATAAGTATGATTTGCAGTTAAATATATTGAGCTTTGATAAATTATTCTAAATGTTATATAAATTGAATATTGGAATATTTATCTTTTTTTGTCTGACTAGCTTCGTCACCTTAAAATTGGAATTAACGGTTAAACTCTACTCTTGTACAAATGTAAACCATACTGAAAATGGAAGGATTAAGAAGGGGTTAAGGTTCGATTAAGGATTAATTAAATTTCAGCCCGTGTTATATCCGGCAAGAGCATATAATATTTGCTCAACTTTTGTACTTTTAGTAAAAAATTAGTTATGGAATTCAATATAAAGCTAAGAAGTGGACAGATATTGAATGGGATGATAAAAAGCCCCGGTGAAGATACGAGGGCAGTGATAATTCTGGTTCATGGTCTTGGAGAGCATGTTAAAAGGTACCTTTACTGGGCTGAATTATTTAACAAGGAGGGTATAGGTTTCATTGGTGTTGATCTTCCGGGACATGGTCGCTCGCAAGGGAAAAGAGGTAATATAAAAAATTATTCTCTTCCCGAAGAGATGATCGATATACTCTTAAAGACCTGTCATCATACTTTCCCAGGATGCCCCGTCTATATGTATGGTCATAGCCTGGGTGGAGGTATAGTTCTTGATTATATTCTGCGAAAAAAACCTAAGATAAAAGGTGCAATTGTCACTTCTCCATGGCTCCGGCTTTCCTTTGAACCGCCAAAGAGCAAGACATTAATGGCATCTATTATGAAAAACGTAGTGCCCGGGCTTGTCCAGCCATCGGGACTTAACGCAAACCATATATCTCACGATAAGTCCGTTGTTGAGAAATACAAGAGTGATCCTATGGTTCATGACAAAATCTCTGTCGGCCTTTTCGATGGAGCTATGACAGCAGCGAAATATTCACTTGCGCATGCTTCTGAACTAAATATTCCTGTTCTCCTTCTGCATGGGAGCGATGATATGATTACTTCTCCGGAGGGAAGCAGGGAGTTTGCCGGAAAATCGAATTTTGTTCAACTGAAAATTTGGGATGGAGGCTATCATGAATTGCACAATGAACTATTCAAAGAGGATGTATTTAAATATATTTTGAACTGGATAAACAATATGAATTAATGTCAGTTAAGATCAGGGAATATGGAATTCAGAACTGTCTTTTCTATTGAACCTTCAAAGGAGAAGATCACCTACAACGATCAGGTGATGTTCATTGGCTCATGCTTCGCCTCTGCAATTGGTTCTCAGATGATGCTTGGTCATATGCCGGTAATGATAAACCCTGCCGGTGCAGTTTTTAACCCGGTTTCAGTCTGCAACACACTCGATACAATTACAAAGGGAAAGGAGTTTTTCCTCGAAGATCTTCATTTTTATGATGGTACATGGCTCAGCTTTTATCATTATACCGATTTTTCATCTGACGATCCCTCATCTGTGCTTGAAAAGATAAACAGAAGGTCGAAAGAGGCACTGGAATTTATCAGGAGTGCCCGGTTCTTATTCGTAACGCTGGGTACAGCAAGGGTTTATAAGTTGAAGAAATCAGATCTCATAGTATCAAACTGCCATAAAATACCTTCTGAGCAATTTGAATCCAAAATGCTGTCGGTAAATGAAATAGTTGCCTTATGGAATGAACAGCTTGACAAACTGCATTCATTGTTTCCTCAATTGCAGGTGGTTTTTACGATAAGTCCGGTCAGGCACTGGAAGGATGGAGCTCATGGAAACCAGGTAAGCAAATCAATACTCTTTGTGGCAGTCGAGGAGCTGCTTAAGCACGATGTGGGTCCAATGTACTTTCCTGCATATGAGCTGGTTATGGACGATCTGCGCGATTACAGGTTCTATAATGATGATATGCTGCATCCATCCACCTCGGCAATAAACTATATCTGGGATTCATTTGTGCGATGCTATCTTGAAAGTAATACATTCGACACATGGAAAGAGGTTGTCAGAATAACCAAAGCTTTTAACCATCGCTTTAATACTAACTCGAAAAACAAGAGGATTTCCTTTGCTGAGAAGGTGCTGAAACAAATTTCTGATATAAAAGTCAATGTTCCAAACGTTGATCTTTCCAGGGAGGAAGAGTATTTTCTCAAAATGAGAAAAGGATAACGTCATGGATATGAGGCTGTTGAGATAGAGCCTTTTTTATAATTCCAGAAATGATAAAACTAAAGGATAGACTCGACAGCTTTTATAAAATTAGCCGGGTTCCTGGTTATTAATAGCTTTTCGTATGATTTTTTAGTGGCAAACTCTTCAGGAGAATCGGTGAGAATGATCTTTTTAATCATCAGTGATTTTCCTATACTGTTGAAATACCCGATCTTTTTTTCAGCAAAATCAAATGCACTGGAGTTTACCACCAGATATTCAAATGGTTTGATTTTATGGATCTCAATCACCTCTGAAGCAGGAAGAATTCCTCCGGTGAAGATTACATCAAATCCCCGCTTCTTCAGCGCATATTTATAAAAGAGGAAATTGTTATCGGTAAGGTTGTCTGAGGTGTTAATCATTGCAACTGCAGGCTTTAATTTGCCGGAAACAGGTTTAAGTAAGTTATCTTCTATTATTATTATTTGTTTTATAGTATTTCTGACAAATTGTTCCTGTGCTCTTGACAGGCTGCCTGTTTGCCACAGGATCCTGGCTTTTTCAAGAAGAGGGTAGAGATAATGAGAATAGGCATTTTCAATACCCTGGTGTTTAATGTATGGTGCCAGAGCCTCTTTGAATGAAGCTTCATTAAACCGGATTGCTGACATTAGAATCTTTCCCGGTTGAAAATTCTGATCCAGGTCATCATGCTTACTGCTTTCAGTCATTACCTGCTGGGGAAGCTCGTCCTCATCCAGCCTGGCGATCTTGGATATTTTTAGTCCATTCCGGTTGAGGTAAGCCACATTAAGGATCTTTTTGAGTTCTGATTCACTGTAAGTTCTTATATTTGAGTCGGTTCTGTCGGGCTCAAGTATTTTGTACCTTTTTTCCCAGATCCTGATTGTGTGAGCTTTAATACCCGAGAAATTTTCCAGATCCTTAATTGAAAATACGTTTACCCCGTCTTCCATATATATATACTATAATGATTTTAACTATTATATCACTCCCTGATGGACTAAACAAAAATTAATTGGGATTGTTTATTAAACCCTGAATAAAACGATCAGTTAAATCACTTAAACTTAATGAATAATTATTTACTCAGATTGTTCGACCATTATTTTTTTAACAACTCTGAGTCCGTCACTGAATATGACAGTGACCAGATAGATTCCCCTTTTGGGATTTTCGAGAGAGATCTTGATTAATTGCTGTGGGTCGGTATATCGGAATCTGAAAATATCCTGACCAATGATATTAGTAACCTTCACTGATGATATATACCTGTCGGTTTTAATTGTAAAGCTATTATCTCTTACTGGTACCGGGTAGATAGTTACACTGACGTTATCTGCTTCCCTTGAATAATCCCTGTGAGCAAGAGTTCCGCTAACATTGATAGTATCCTTCTGGCTAAGAAGGTTTAAGGTGAATAAAGTTAAGAAGATAATGAGTAAACTTCTCCTCATAGATCAGGTTTTGAATAACTCCCACAAATATTGTGCTAAAGATAGTAATTATTTAAAAAAAGTGTTCTAAAAGTAATTTTGCCTTCTCCAGATCATCCGGAGTATCAATACCAATGCTCTCCCAGTCCGTAATTGCCGTTCTTATTTTGTAGCCATTCTCGATCCATCTGTTCTGCTCCAGTGATTCGGTAATTTCCAGAGGACTGCGTGGCAACAGAGTTATTTTTTTAAGTGTTTCACTCCTGTAAGCATAAAGGCCGGGATGTTTATAAAAAACATGATTTCTCGACCAGTCACTTTTTTCACAATCCCTTACATAAGGTATTGGTGCCCTGCTGAAATAGATTGCATCACCTTTTAGGTCTATAATTACTTTTGGCTGGTTTGGGTTAAAGACATCTTCGCCGGGTTCCACTTTCCGGACCAGAGTAGCTATTTCTACACTTTCGTCTCTGAAACATTCGGTAAGAAGAGTGATCTGTTCAGGCCTTATAAATGGTTCATCGCCCTGTATATTGATCACAATATCGATTTTCTTTCCTGTTTCGAGGCTTATCCTTGACACAGCTTCTGCACACCGGTCCGTTCCGCTTGGATGATCAGGGGAGGTCATTATTGCTTTACCCCCAAACTTCAGCACAACATCGGAGATCCTTTTATCATCCGTAGCAACCCAGACATTCTCAAGAGATTTACGAGACTGTTCATAGACCCTTTGTATCATCGGCTTGCCACCGATAAGGACCAGAGGCTTACCCGGAAACCGGGAAGATGCATACCTGGCAGGTATAATTCCGGCAAAATGAAGATGAGGTTCCCTGTTCATGTTGCGAATTTACGAAAAATGCATTTCCCAATGTTTTAAAAAAACCTTAAATTCGCACCATTGTAAAAACGGAAATGAAAGATCTGCAAAATATTAAACAAAGGTTTGGAATTATCGGTAATTATGAGGGACTTAACAGAGCTATCGACATCGCTGTGCAGGTAGCTCCGACAGATCTTTCCGTACTTATTACCGGGGAAAGCGGAACAGGAAAAGAAATTTTTCCGCAGGTTATTCATAGTTACAGCACCAGGAAACATGGTCAATATATAGCAGTGAACTGCGGTGCAATACCCGAGGGGACGATAGATTCTGAACTTTTCGGCCATGAAAAAGGCTCCTTTACGGGAGCTTCAGATAGCAGAAAAGGCTATTTTGAAGTTGCTGACGGGGGGACAATTTTCCTGGACGAAGTAGCAGAGTTACCATTATCGACCCAGGTACGTCTGTTAAGGGTGCTGGAGGCAGGCGAATTTATCAGGGTAGGATCTTCAAAAGTTCAAAAGACAAATGTAAGAGTCATTGCAGCAAGTAATGTAGAAGTGCCCAGGGCTATTGATAATGGCAAATTCAGGGAGGATCTCTTTTACCGGCTTAATACCGTACCGATAAAAGTTCCGGCCTTAAGGGAAAGAGGTGAAGATATATTCCTGCTGTTCAGGAAATTTGCCGTCGATTTTGCTGAAAAATACAGGATGCCTGCTATCAGACTCGATTCCGACGCTAAGAATATGCTTCTTAATTACTCATGGCCCGGAAATGTGAGGCAGCTTAAGAATATTACTGAGCAGATCTCCATTATTGAAAATGAAAGGGAAATCAATTCGGTAAACCTTCGCACCTATCTTCCCGATTATGGAGGAGTCAAGCTGCCGGCTATAATAAAGAGAGAAGACGAAAAATCATTTGCTTCCGAAAGAGAGATCCTGTACAAGATCCTTTTTGAGATGAAGAGCGATATGAACGATCTTAAAAAGCTTGTATTTGATCTGATAAGGCGCGGAGAGATCGACATTGCCTACCACGATAATTCCCGGGCTATAAAGAATCTGTTCAGAGAGGCAAAGGAAGAAGCCCCTACGCATAATGAGCAGGAAAATCAATCATCAGCTGACTTCCAGCCACATAAGACTATTAACAATATACAGGATACAGAAGAAATAATTGAAGAATCGCTTTCACTTGCCGATAAAGAAGTGGAAATGATTAAGAAAGCCCTGGAAAAGTACAATGGTAAAAGGAAAATGGCAGCAAGCGAACTTGGTATTTCAGAACGGACCCTTTACAGAAAGATTAAAGAGTATGGAATCGAATCATAAAGATACATTGAGAAACACAATATTAAGATTTTCGGTTTTTACCCTGGTTACAATGGTTACTATTCTTTATGGTTGTAAAGTAACTTACTCATTTACAGGGGCGAGTACAAGCGGCTTAAAGACATTCAGTATAGCATATTTTCAGAATAGGGCTCCTATTGTTCAGCCGGGGCTCAGCCAGTCTTTGACCGATGCACTTATAGATAAATGCAAAGGGCAGACTAACCTTAAATACATCACTTCCATCGGAGATGCCAATTTCGAAGGGGAAATTACTGATTACAATACCAAGCCACTGACAGTAGGCGCTGATGCACTGGCTGCTACGAACAGGTTTACAATTACCATCAAAGTGAAGTTTACCAATGTTGTTGATCCGACTCTTAGTTTCGAACAATCTTTTTCAAGATATGAGGATTACAGCAGCAATCAGGATCTTAGTGCAGTTGAATCGACCCTTTCGACTCAAATAATTGATATGCTTGTTGAAGATATTTTCAATCAGGCGTTTGTAAACTGGTAGCAGCAATGAACCGGAATGACTTTCTGAATATGATTGAGGATATTGTCCCTGTCAACCGACAAATGATCGGGGAGGTTTATGAACTTATTAATATCTTCCCGTATTGTCAGAGTGCTCACTTGCTGTTATTAAAAAGTTTGTATGACAATGGAGATGTAAAATTTGAAAACCAGCTTAAGAGTTCAGCTATTCATGTCGGCGACCGTGAAGTTTTATACTGGCTGCTTAAAGCCAGTACCATTTCTAAAACCGAGATAAACAAGGAAGAAGAGAAAAGTGAAATCAAGCAGAGAGTAGTTTCAGAGACTCAGACCGGGGTGAACAGGAACGTACAGGAGAGTGAATTCTGGCAGGAAGCTGTTTCAGATACTCAGCAAACTGTGATTGAAACGGCAAAGAACAGTGAGCTCATGATTCATGAAATTGAAAAAGATTTAAATGAATCTGAAATGAAAGAAAATCAGGATTCTTCTGATCAGGATTCCAGTCATTCAGTAATGATTGCCACAGAACCCGATATTCTTGAACCAGCCGGAGTAATATTTCTTCAGGAAGAGGAAAATGAATCGAAGGAGGAGAGGGTTTTCTTTATGGATCCCGGCTTTTCATTTACGGAGCATTCAGATCTCCTGGAGCTCGACCTTGATCTTGATGAAGACAGAAAAACTTTGTCTTCAGAGAATGAATCAGATATAAGTAACTGGTCTGATAAAAGTTCAAAAAAGCTTCGTCAGGCAGAGCTTATTGATAAATTCATTATTGCCAATCCAAGAATTGAAGCGCAAAAAGACAAACCGCTTCTTCCGGATGAAGATAAATCCGGACCCTCTGCCGAGGAGGAAGTTGGTCTGGTTACTGAAACACTTGCAAAAATCTATGTCTGTCAGGAATATTACTCCAAGGCAATCGATATTTATGAAAAATTAAGTTTGAAGTTTCCGGAAAAAAGCAGTTACTTTGCATCTCAAATTGAAAAAGTTACGGAATATATAAAAAAATGAACAGATGGGAATTTATATTTTTGTTTCAATATTAGTAATTATTGCGTGCATTTTACAGGTATTGATTGTACTTGTACAGAATTCAAAGGGGGGTGGTCTGGCAGCTAATTTTACGTCAGCTGGTCAATCTATGGGAATACGCAAAACTGCAGATTTCCTGGAGAAGTCAACCTGGACTCTCGCTGCTGCTATCCTTATCCTTTGCGTTGTTGCTACGGCTAGTATACCGCGTGGTACTGTTTCAGGACGTTCCAGAATTGAAGAACAAATTAAGAATACCGTTGATCCGAATGCAATACCAACGCTTCCGACAGCTGTTCCTCCGGCGTCTGGCACTCCAGCAGGCGGTCAGAAAAAACCGGCAAAATAGTTTGACCGAATAATAAGAAATACATAATAAGAGTGTCAGTTTGTCACATACTGATGCTTTTTTTTTGCTATAATACACAAAATGACATTTTTTCCTATTTGGCATGAATTATGATCAAAAAGGAAGTCGGAAAATGATGTTTAACTTTAAAACTATATAAAATGGCACAATTAAAAGGAAAAATTTTAGCCGGAAAGGTTCTTGTGAAACCTAATGAAGCTGAAGAAAAAACCGCAAGTGGAATAATCATCCCTGATTCCGCAAAGGAAAAACCCCGCCAGGGCAAAGTAATTCTTGTTGGCGCAGCAAAAAAAGATGAAGAAATGGAAGTAAAGAAAGGAGATGTTGTTCTTTACGGTAAATATGCAGGACAGGAACTGACAATCGACGGAGATGATTATCTCCTTGTTTCACAGACAGATATCCTTTTTATAGCTTAATTATAGGAAACTTTTAAAAACATAATGATATGGCAAAAGAGATTAAATTCAATATCGATGCACGTGCACTTCTTAAAGAAGGCGTTGATCAGCTGGCTGATGCAGTAAAAGTAACACTCGGCCCTAAGGGTCGTCACGTTGTTCTTGAGAAAAAATATGGCGCTCCACAAATCACGAAAGATGGAGTAACTGTTGCAAAGGATATCGAACTTTCCGACCCTTATAGAAACATGGGCGCTCAAATGGTTAAGGAGGTAGCATCAAAAACCGGTGACATAGCCGGTGATGGAACAACAACAGCAACCGTACTTGCACAGTCAATTATTAATGTAGGCCTTAAGAATATTACTGCAGGTGCGAACCCGATGGATATTAAAAGAGGTATTGACAAGGCAGTCGAAAAAGTTATTGCACATTTAAAATCACAGGCAAAGGTAATTGGCGATGATCTGAGCAAGATTGAACAGGTAGCCAGAATTGCTGCCAATGATGATCAGGAAATTGGTAAGCTCATTGCTGAGGCTATGGGAAAGGTTCATAAAGAAGGAGTTATAACAGTTGAGGAATCCAAAGGAACCACAACATCAGTTGAAGTTGTTGAAGGTATGCAATTCGACCGCGGATATATTTCAGCATATTTTGTAACCAATGCAGAAAAGATGGAAGCTGATATGGAGAATCCATATATACTTATCTATGATAAGAAGGTTTCCACGATGAAAGATATGCTGCCAGTACTCGAAGCTACTGCTCAGACAGGACGCCCCCTTTTAATTATCTCAGAAGATGTTGAAGGTGAGGCTCTTGCAACTCTTGTTGTTAACCGTTTGCGCGGTTCACTGAGAGTATGTGCAGTTAAAGCTCCGGGTTTTGGTGACAGAAGAAAAGAGATGCTTGAAGACATAGCAATACTGACAGGCGGGACCGTTATATCAGAAGAAAAAGGTCTGAAGCTTGAACATACTACCCTTGAGATGCTTGGTACCGCTGAGAAAGTTACTGTTAACAAGGAAAACACTACAATAGTAAACGGAGCAGGCGACAAGGATATGATCAAAGCACGTGTTGGCCAGATAAAACAGCAGATGTCAACAACTACTTCAGATTATGACAAGGAAAAATTACAGGAACGTCTGGCTAAACTGGCAGGCGGTGTTGCTGTTCTTTATATAGGAGCTTCTTCAGAAGTTGAAATGAAAGAGAAAAAGGACCGCGTTGATGATTCACTTCATGCTACACGCGCTGCAATTGAAGAAGGCATTGTCCCGGGTGGTGGTGTTGCCTATTTACGAGCTATAAGTGCCCTGGAAGGATTGAAGGGTGAAAATGAAGATCAGACGACAGGTATAGAAATTGTAAAACGTGCAATTGAGGAACCTTTGCGTCAGATCGCAGTAAACGCTGGTAAAGAAGGCGCTGTTGTTGTCCAGAATGTCAAAACAGGTAAAGCCGACTACGGATATAATGCCCAGACTGATAAATTTGAAAAACTTTATGCTTCCGGTGTAATTGATCCGGTTAAAGTTGTCCGCGTTGCTCTCGAAAATGCTGCTTCAGTTGCCGGAATGTTCCTGACTACAGAAGCTGTAATAGTGGATATTAAAGAAGATGCTCCTGCAGGTCCTCCGCAGGGAATGGGTGGCGGAATGCCAGGTATGATGTAGGATCTACTTCATAATAAAATGCAGAGACAGGCCCTTAAACCTGTCTCTTTTTTATTTCGGATTTCGGATTGTCGATTTCGGATTTCAATCAGCAATCCAAAATCCGCAATCCGCAATTTTTTTTGATATCTTTGCACCTTATTAAAAGCAACCTCAGCATTTGATGAGTAATATCCGAAATTTTTGTATTATAGCACATATTGATCATGGCAAGAGTACACTGGCTGACCGGTTACTGGAGAAAACAAATACTATAACCGAACGTGAATACCAGGCACAGGTGCTTGACGATATGGATCTTGAGCGGGAGAGAGGTATTACAATAAAGAGTCATGCAATTCAGATGGAATATTTCCATGACAGCCAAAAATATATTCTGAATCTGATCGATACACCGGGGCATGTAGATTTTTCATATGAAGTATCACGCTCCATTGCCTCCTGTGAAGGTGCATTATTAGTTATAGATGCTACGCAGGGTATTCAGGCGCAGACAATTTCGAACCTTTATATGGCTATTGACCATAACCTTGAAATAATACCTGTACTGAATAAAATGGATATGGCCAGTGCGATGCCAGAAGAGGTTAAAGATCAGATAGTTGACCTTGTCGGCTGTAAAAGGGAAGACATAATTGAGGCAAGTGCAAAAACAGGGATGGGAGTTGAAGAGATCCTTCGGGAAATAGTAAATCGCGTCCCGGCTCCCAAAGGAAGCCCCGACGCTCCATTACAGGCGCTTATCTTTGATTCGATCTTTAATTCATTCAGAGGTATCATAGCTTATGTAAAAATTGTGAACGGCACCATACGAAAAGGGGATAAGGTCAAATTTATAAATACGGGGCATGAATACAATGCTGAAGAAATAGGTGTATTAAAACTTAAGCAGGATCCGCGTGATGTAATGGGAGTAGGTGATGTAGGATATATTATAACAGGTGTTAAAGCTTCATCGGAAGTTAAGGTGGGGGATACGATTACACATGTAAAAAATCCGTGTGAGAGTGCAATTTCCGGATTTGAAGATGTCAAACCTATGGTTTTTGCGGGAATTTACCCGGTCGACGCAGATGACTATGAAGATCTGAGGATCTCAATTGAGAAACTCCAGCTGAATGATGCTTCATTATCATTTGTTCCTGAATCGTCAGCTGCTCTGGGGTTTGGATTCAGGTGCGGCTTTCTTGGCCTTCTCCATATGGAAATAATACAGGAACGGCTTGACAGGGAATTTGATATGGATGTCATTACTACCGTCCCAAACGTTTCATTCAAAGCTTTTACAACACGTGGAGAGGAAATTGATGTTCATAATCCGTCGGGTTTGCCTCCGGTCAATCACCTGGAAAGAATTGAAGAACCATACATTATCGCCCAGGTAATTACTTTATCAGAATATGTGGGCCCTATAATGAATCTATGTATCGATAAAAGGGGAGTGATCAAAAACCAGGTGTATCTCACGCGCGACAGGGTTGAACTTACTTTTGAAATGCCTCTGGCAGAAATTGTCTTCGATTTCTATGATAAGCTGAAGAGTATCTCAAAAGGTTATGCATCATTCGACTATTATTATACAAGCTATCAGAAAGCTGACCTTGTACGGCTTGATATTCTGTTGAATGGAGAAATGGTGGATGCTCTATCCACTCTTATTTACAGGGGACATGCTTACGAATTTGGCCGGAAGATGTGTGTTAAGCTGAAGGAGCTTATTCCCCGTCAGCAATTTGATATAGCAATTCAGGCAGCTATCGGAGCCAAGATCATCTCCCGTGAAACGGTCAAAGCAGTGCGTAAGGATGTGACAGCCAAATGTTATGGAGGTGATATAACCAGAAAAAGGAAGCTCCTGGAGAAACAGAAAAAGGGGAAAAAACGGATGAGGCAGGTTGGAAATGTTGAGGTCCCTCAGCAGGCTTTTCTTGCAGTCCTGAAACTCGATTAAATATTTACCAGGTAGGGACATTGCATGAGGTAGGGACGTTGCATGCAACGTTCCTACCTGGCCATCAGCTTAAAAGCTTATACCCTCTCCCATGAACATTAAGAATTTTTACCGAAGGATCTTTTTTCAGGTATTTTCTTAACCGGGTGATATAAACATCCATACTCCTGGCATTGAAATAATTATCGTCAATCCAGATTGTTTTCAATGCAAAATTTCTCTCAAGTATCTCATTCCCGTGCCTGCATAACAGATCGAGCAATTCAGATTCCTTAGTAGTCAGCTTTATAGTCTGATCTTTAAAAACCAGTATTTGTTTAAGAGGATCAAACGAATATCCGCCAATTGTAAAGGAACCTTCCTTTCTGACCGGGAGAGGTGCTGTCGTTCTTCTGACTATTGCTTCAATGCGATAAAGGAGCTCTTCCATTGAAAATGGTTTTGTGATGTAGTCGTCTGCTCCAAGTTTAAAGCCTTCCAGAATATCTTCTTTCTGGTTTTTAGCAGACAGGAAAAGTATTGGTATTTCAGGATCTAAAAGGCGGATTTCTTTCGCGAGGGTAAGTCCATCCATTTCAGGCATCATAATGTCAAGTATACACAGTCCAAAGGATCCTGACTGGAATGCGTTCAGAGCTAGTTTGCCGTTAATGAAGAGAACCGTTTCATAGTTTTTGGCAGTAAGATAGTTCCGTAATAAAATACCCAGATTGTCATCATCTTCTGCGAGCAGGATTTTGATATTGTTCATAGATACTATTTTAAGTTTTAGAGTTCCTATGCTGTAAAAACCACCGGGCACTAAGCTCATGTATGAATTATCTGTCACTCCAGGTAGTATATTTCATTTAAACAGATATTACCTTAATCTGTTTTGTGGCAGGAACAGAATGAATTTAGTTCCATTGTTTAACTGACTCTCAGCTTTAATTGATCCGTTATGTGCTTCAATTATCTTCTTTACATAGCTTAACCCGAGACCAAACCCTTTAACATTATGTACATTGCCTGAATGAACACGGAAAAACTTGTCGAATATTCTTTTCAGGTTTTCTTTATTAATACCGATACCTTTATCTTCAATTGTTATCAGAATCCCTTTCCTGACGTTCCTTGTGGAGATTGTTATATAAGGATTTTCCTTTGAGTATTTAATTGCATTATCAATAAGATTTGAGATTGCGTTCATAAAATGAATTTCATCTATAGTAGCCTGAGATCTGGCTGCCTGAAAGTCAGTATTAATATTTCCGGAGCGGTTACAGATCTGAAGAGCAAAATTTTCTATAGCTTTTTCTATTATTGTATGAACATCCATATCTATCAGGTTGAGTTTCATTCTCATCCTTTCAAATATTGCCATTTGAAGTACTTTCTCCACCTGAAACTTCAGTCTGATACTCTCATCTGAAATAACCTTTGCCAGGCTTTCAATATTTTTATCCTTATCGTCTATCGATTTGTCTGCAAGCATCTGAGAGGCCAGAGAAATTGTAGAAATAGGTGTCTTGAGTTCATGAGTCATGTTGTTGATGAAATCATTTCTGATCTCTGAAATCTTTTTCTGGCGAAAAATGACAATAAATGTTCCTGTAGAAAGGACCAGCAGCAGCAATGTGAACAGCAATGACATGAAGCCAAGACTACCTATCTTCTCAAATTTGTACTGCCGTTCCTGCAAGCAATAGAGTACAATCTGGTTCTGACTTGGAACAGGATCATTTGGGAAAAGCTGGATAATAAATTTGTTCGTTCCTGGCTTGTCTGCATATCCTGGTGTTTTCCAGATACTTCCATATCGTCCTGATCTTATAGAATACTCAAAATCAAGATTAATACCTACATTATTAAGGGCAGACCTGAGTTCTTCTTTAAGTTTTTCAGGATTGATCCTCTCTCTTATATCCGGGGTATTGCGAAGGATTTTCTCCATTATCTTTTCAAGGAATACGATTTTATTCGTCACCCTTCCGGTAATTTCTGTGGTTGTTATTTGTGGTGAAGGCTCAGTTGTTTCATCACCGGGAAAAGGTGAGACATTTTCGGAAGAAATAAATATTTTATGACCTGAACTTGTTATAGCAAGAGGTTCATCAGGATTATTAAGACCATACATTTTGAGAAGAGCCTTGTTAGGTTGATAGCCATGCAGCTTTTTAGCAAGAGGAGAATTGGCAGGGACTATTGCTGTCACTGAATCTGTTGATGCCGGATCTATATCCTCAACGATATTCTTAATAAGTTCTTTCTCCTCAAGGTCAAGGACAACTGACTCAAGTGCTTTATTTGCCAGGTAGCGGAATTGCTGATCGGTAATTGCAATTGCATTTCTGATCCAGTATAACTGGATAAGGATCAGGCCTGAAATAGCCAGAAAAAAAAAGATGGCCAGCAAAACTATGGTTGTCCGCTTCATACAATTACAAAAGTACTTGTATAAATTTTATATTGACACTGATTAACTTTCTTTAACAGTAAGAAGTTTTAAGTGAGCTGGAGTTTGGAGTGAAAAAAGCCCCTCTACCGCTTCGAGGCATCTCCCCTAATGGGGAGTTAATACTGTGGAATTTGAAGATTCACCAGGATTCAGAGGATTAACCCCTCTTTAGGGGGCAGCGGGGCGCATCTCCATCAAAAAATTTTAACATATCATTAAATTATTGTTAATTCTCAACTATTTAGAGAAAAACGTTTTTTTATTACGTGAAAGCACTTTATATTTGTACAGGATTTGGCACGATATTTGAAATACAAAATATAGAGGTTTTTTTCATAGGTTAGGTTAGTTTTAGGGTTATCAAAACTGTGGGTCGCTTTCATGGCGGCCCACTTCTTTTATTACCCCTTACCAGAAAGAACAGGAACCTTCATAACATTGAGGTCCCTTTCGCGGGCCGCATGATAAATATGCCGTCTGATATGGCCCGATTTCTTTCTCTGAATCCATGTAAGATTTATTACAAATGAGGAACCATCATTAAATATCAGTTTGATTTTCTTCTGTTTTTGAGCCATTTCAAGCTCTTTTATATCATTCCAGTTGAAAGAGTGCGTCACAGGCTTGATCATGCCGAATTTGTACTCTATTTTAGCTTTATCAATTGAAAAGAAAAGATCTGTTCCTTTAAAAGTGGCGAAACCGGCTATAACAGCTACCACAAGACTGATTCCAAAAGGAGCCACAGATAAGATAGGAGGTATGCTCTTTTGTCCGAGAAAGAGGCTTACCACCAATATATAAGTTCCGGCCAGGAAAAACAATGCAGCAAAGCTCCACAAAAGGATTTTTCTTCCTCTTGAAAACTCCTCTTCCGACAAACTATAATACAAATTTTCCATTCGCTATTGGGTTAAGTAATGTAAATTCTTGTCCTTTATAGTATTAGAATTGATATTAAAGACAGCAGTAATTGTATCAATCTCGCGCAGGTTTGAGGTTATCAGATTCAGTTCAGCTTCGCTATCTGAGATCTGTAAAAGATAATCTATGTTTTTAAGCTTTTCCAGCAGATAGTTTTTACCGGAACGATTGGAGATAAGGGTAAACCTGTAACCTGAGGTGGGATCATTATTGGAAAACCTGCTGAATGTCAGGTCGGGTTTGTTATTCCCGGTAAGAGAGACAGGGGGAATGTTTCTAAGAGAAATTCGGAATTTTTTGTTTAAGGAAAGAGAAAGTTTGTAATCCGGTTCTGATGATACGAGTCCAAGCAGGATGTAATCATTATTCTGTTCAACCTTAAGCTTTACCCTTGTGACCTTCTGAGTACTCTTCATCTCTCATTTCTGGACCATATAAAGTTAAATAAAAAAGAGATATTAATCCTTAACCCGGCAATTATCTTTAAGTCTGTTCCATGCCTGGCCTGCTGCTTCCTGTTCAGCTTCTTTTTTTGATGAACCATGGCCCTCTCCGAATTCCTGCTTATCAATAAAAAGAATTGTTGAGAACACCGATTTCTTCAGATTGAAATCATATTCTTCGTTATAGGTGAAGATAAGGTTTGATTTATGCTTCTGAACCCATTCAAAAACGAGACTCTTATAGTCTGTATCCGTTTTGACTATTACATTCAGGTCGAGATACTTATTCAATACATTTTTAATAAAAATCCTCTTCGTCCTCTTGAATCCTTTATCGAGGAAGACAGATCCTATAAGTGCCTCTAAGGCATCACCATAGAGGTTTTTTGTAAGGTGGGAAGAGTTTATTTTGCTGAATAGTATTTTATTTATCCCGATGGATATAGCAAGTTGATTAAGGACATCACGATTGACGATCCTTGAGCGGATTTTTGTAAGGAATCCTTCGTTAGCTTCCGGGAATTTTTCAAAGAGGTAATCTGAAAGGATTGCATCGAGGACAGCATCTCCAAGATACTCAAGCCTCTCATTGTTCACCTTTTTACCATCAGGGAGTGTAAAAGTTGCTGAACGGTGAATGAAAGCTATTTCATAAAATTCAAGATTTCCCGGCGTGTATCCTAATATTTTCTTTAAGCGGGAACCGAATTCCCGCTTGTCTGGCAAATAGGTACCATTTGTTCTTCTACGGAATAGCGACACTAAGCTTCAGCTTTTTTTATAACGACAGAAGCGTTATGACCGCCAAATCCAAACGTATTACTGATGGCGATATTAACCGTCCTGTGCTGTGCCTTGTTAAGTGTTAAATTCAGTTTCTGATCGATATCAGGATCAGGAATGCTGTAGTTTATAGTAGGAGGAACAATATCGTGAACCACAGACATGATTGCAGCAATAGCTTCAATAGCACCTGCAGCGCCAAGAAGATGCCCTGTCATAGATTTTGTTGAACTGATATTTAGTTTGTAAGCATGTTCCCCAAAAACACTTACAATAGCTTTTGTTTCAGAAATATCTCCAAGGGGGGTAGCAGTTCCGTGCACGTTAATATAATCCACATCTTCTACCTTCAGGTTGGCATCCTGTACTGCCAGATTCATTACATTTCGTGCCCCCAGACCTTCAGGATGAGGAGCTGTCAGATGATAGGCATCGGCAGTAAGACCTGTCCCAATAAGTTCTGCATATATTTTTGCACCTCTCGCCTTTGCGTGTTCATATTCCTCAACAATCAATGCACCGGCGCCTTCTCCCAGTACAAATCCGTCGCGTGTTTTATCAAAGGGCCGTGAAGCAGATTTGAATTCATTATTATTTGTGGATAGGGCCTGTAATGCATTGAAGCCTCCGATTCCTGGTTCATTTATACTCGCTTCCGAACCACCTGTGACAAAAACATCTGCTTTCCCCCAGCGGATATAATTGATTGCATCTATAATTGAATTTGTGGAAGAAGCACAGGCAGAAACTGTTGCAAAGTTAGGCCCCATGAATCCATATTTAATCGATATGGTTCCTGCTGCTATATCTCCTATCATTTTTGGGATAAAAAACGGACTGAACCGGGGAGTCCCGTCCCCAAGAACATATTCTTTTATAGCAAGATAAAATGTTTCAATTCCCCCGATGCCTGAAGCCCAGATTACACCAACTCTCTCTTTGTTAATTTTTTCAAGGTTCAGACCTGAATCCTTTATTGCTTCATCAGTGGCAATCAAAGCGAACTGAGAGTACAAATCAAGTTTGTTGGCTTCCTTCCTGTCAAAATAATTTTTAGAGTCGTAACCTTTTAATTCACAGGCAAACTTGGTTTTGAACTTCTGGGTATCAAAACGAGTGATCAAGACTGATCCGCTGATTCCGTTTTTTAATCCTTCCCAATATTCATGCAAATTATTACCCAACGGAGTTAACGCTCCAAGTCCTGTAACTACAACTCTTCTCATAAATGGTTTTTTAAAAATGCAAATTATTTTGCATTTTCCTCAATGTACTTGATAGCATCACCAACTGTGCCAATGGTTTCAGCCTGATCATCAGGAATTCCTATATTGAATTCTTTCTCGAACTCCATGATTAATTCTACGGTATCAAGAGAGTCCGCACCTAGATCATTGGTGAAACTGGCTTCGGGAGTTACTTCTGATTCGTCGACTCCTAGTTTATCAACTATAATTTCCTTTACTCGCGTGGCAATGTCCGACATAATAATAAATTTTAATTAATATTAATTTTTGAACATGCAAAGAAATATATTTGTACCATATTTTTCAAGAGTTTTGATGTTTTTTTATTTATGCTACAGTTTAATGTGTTGATAATTAGAAAAATAATCTTACTTTAATGGATTATTAATAAATATCGACGATTCTGCTAATTATCAAAATATGAGGAACATAGCTATTTTAGCCTCCGGCACTGGCACTAATGCCGAAAACATTATTAAATACTTTTCGAACAAAAATACTGCCAAAGTAAGTCTGGTTTTGTCAAATAAGCGTCAGGCACCGGTTTTAAAAAGGGCTGAAGCACATAATATCCGCACCGTATTTTTCGAATATAAGGAATTTTATATCACCGGCAAAGTACTCCGGTACCTGTTGTTATATAAAATAGATTTTATTGTTCTTGCCGGGTTTTTGTGGCTCGTACCTGAAAATATCGTTGAACAATATGCAGGGCGGATAATAAATATTCATCCGGCCCTTCTGCCATCTTATGGCGGAAAGGGAATGTACGGAGATACAGTTCATAAAGCAGTGATCGCGAGCCATGATAAGGAATCAGGAATTACTATTCACTATGTCAATAAATTATATGATGCAGGAGATATTATTTTTCAGACCCGCTGCAAGGTTGATCCATCCGATACACCTGCTTCGCTTGCTGAAAAAGTGCATGCTCTTGAATATCTGCATTATCCAAGGATTATAGAAGATCTGGTACAAAAGCTGCCCGATTTTTTAATTAAAGGTCCCGAGGAGGCTTAAAACCACGCTCTTGATTTTTTCATATCTGGCCCTATTTTCTTCTGATATTGGTTCTACCGGAGGAGCATCAACTTTTAACGGATCTACCGGAGAACCGTTCCTGTAAAATCTGAAATCGAGGTGAGGACCTGTTGATAGACCGCTGCTGCCGACATAACCTATAATATCACCTTGCTTCACCATTTTACCTGCAGCAATCCCTTCTCCGAACCGGCTCAGATGCATATACCCCGTTGCATATACACTGTTATGCTGTATCTTAACCATTCTTCCCGATCCTCCTTCATTGGTTGCTGAGATGACTCTTCCATCCCCGATAGCATGCACCGGAGTTCCTATCGGAGCGGCATAATCTACTCCAAAATGCGGACGTACGATTCTAAGGATAGGATGCATCCTTGCCGCGGAAAAATGGGAGCTGATTCTCGAAAACTGCAAAGGAGCTTTCAGAAAGGCTTTTCTTAAACTGTTCCCATCCGAATCAAAAAATGATTCCTTGCCATCCTGGATAAACGGTATAGCCGTTATCGATGAGCCTGACCTGTTAAACTGTGCAGCATAAATTCTGCCAGTACCTATCGATCTGCCATCAATAAAAAACTCTTCATATATAACCTTAAAATTATCTCCCTTCTGCAGACCAAAGAAATCAACCGTCCATGCAAATATCTCAGACATATTGCCAAATAAATTCGCGTGAAGACCTCCAATTTTCATTGCATCCCAGAGTGATGTTTCAATGGTCCCCGAAGAATATTTGATTTCACTTTTTATTTCTTTTCTGAAAGGTGTAATATTCAGAGAATCATTAAAACTAAAAACATAAAAGACCGTCGGGTCATGCTCATAAACAAGATATCTGGCTCTGGCACTGCTGTCCCTGTCGCAATAGAGAAAGTAATCGTTCCCCGATCTTATTTTTCTAACATCGAAAACATTTTTTGAATTACGAAGAACCTGATCTATCTCCTGCATGCTTATTCCATGCTTGAGAAGTATTTGCGAAATAAACCCATTTCGTTTTATGTGTCCCGCCACCAGTTCAAATGAATCGGTCGGAATACCATACATAAAGAGGGCCTCTTTTGGTTTCTCAACTGTATTAGTGTCAGCGGTAACAGGGAGTGTATCAGTATTCTTATTCTCTGAATTATTGCATGATAAGAAGGTGCATGCAAGTACAAAGGCTATTAGGATTCTTCCGTTATTAAGCATTAGTTACCAGGGGTATATTTTAAAAAACAATGTTAACGATCCTCTTTGGGACAACTATAATGTTGGAAGGTGTTGAATCTCCGATCCACTTTTTTGTTCTTTCATCGGCGAGGACGATTTTGATGATCTCTTCTCTGGTCAGGCTGGCAGGGAGTTCTATATTGAATCGCATTTTCCCATTGAATGAGACCGCGTAATTAAATTTATCCTCCTTTAAGAACTCTTCGTTGAAGGCTGGCCAGGGCTCATATGCCAGGGATTTCAAATTGCCCAGTGATTGCCATAGCTCTTCGGCAAGATGAGGTGCGAAGGGGGACAGGATCCTGATAAAATTACCAGCTGTATCGGCTGTAATTTTGCCATTCTTTGTTGCCAGGTTAAGAAAGATCATCATTGCAGAGATTGCAGTATTGAAATGAAGATTCTCAATATCCCACTCTACCTTTTTGATAGTTTGATGCAGTCCTTTAAGTACCTCTGTATCTTCCTTCCCATTAAAAATATTTTCGCTGTTTGACAGGAATCTGAATGCCCTTCCAAGAAATCCGAAGACACCTTTCACACCTTTCTCATCCCATGGTTTTGTGATGTCCAAAGGACCCATGAACATCTCATAAAGCCTCAGTGAGTCAGCACCAAACTTTGATACAACGTCATCGGGATTAATAACATTTTTCAGTGATTTCGACATTTTGGCAACGATCTGCCTCAGTTCGGCACCTGTCTCTTTATGAAAATACTTGCCCTCATGTTCCTCAACCAGATCGACAGGGACCTTGGAACCCGATTCTGTCTCATATGCAAAGGCAAGTATCATTCCCTGATTAAATAACCTCTGATAAGGCTCATCTGTTGAAACAATTCCCAGATCGAACAGTACCTTATGCCAGAAGCGGCTGTACAAAAGGTGCAGCACAGCATGTTCCGCCCCGCCTATGTACAGATCTACAGGCATCCAGTATTTCTCTTTCTCCCTGTCAAAAATAATACTGTCATTTTTTGGATCTATGAAACGCAGATAATACCAGCACGATCCGGCCCACTGAGGCATGGTATTTGTTTCCCTTCTGCCCTTGCGACCATTTGTATCAGTAATATTCAGCCATTCCTCAGAATTGGAGAGCGGTGATTCACCTGACTCACCCGGAAGGTAATTTTCAAGTTCAGGAAGTTCGAGCGGAAGCTCATTATCATTCATTACAGTAACTTCACCATCTTCCCAGTGGATTACAGGGAATGGTTCACCCCAGTATCTCTGGCGGCTGAATAGCCAGTCGCGGATCTTATAATGGACCTTTGGTGAGCCAAGCTTTTCAGATTCCAGCCACCTGGTTATCCTGGCAATTCCGGCTGCCTTATTCAGACCATTTATATCAATCCCCGTGGTTTTATCCGAGGAGTTAATGAAAATGCCGTCTTCTGTCCAGCATTCGTCACCCCTGAGAATCCTGTTTTTCTGATCAGTATCAGTAACATCCGGGTCCTGGATACATACTATCGGAAGGTCATATTTCTTTGCAAACTCGAAGTCTCTTGTGTCGTGAGCCGGTACGGCCATTATTGCGCCAGTACCATAACCCGTTAAAACATAATCAGCTACCCAGATCGGTATTTTCTTTCTGTTCACAGGATTAATTGCATATCGCCCTGTGAACACCCCTGTCTTTTCTTTTGCAAGGTCGGTCCTGTCGAGGTCCGATTTAAGGGAGCTGGTCTTAATATAATCGTTAACTGATTTTCTGAATTCGTTTGCAGTGATTGTAACAGTCATCGGATGTTCAGGGGCAATTACCATATAAGTTGCGCCGAACAGAGTATCGGGCCTCGTTGTGAAGACTGTCAGATTTAAATTCAGTCCCTCAATTTTAAAATCAACTTCAGCGCCTGTTGAACGTCCGATCCAGTTGCGCTGCATATCTTTGATACCTTCGGGCCAGTCAAGCTTATCAATGCCATTGAGCAATCTTTCAGCATAAAGAGGTATCCGGAGCATCCACTGTTTGAGATTCTTCTTTTCTACCTTATTACCGCATTTCTCATGAGTACCGTCATTGAGGACTTCTTCATTTGCACACACGGTTTTGCACACCGGGCACCACCAAACCTGTGCATTGTCGTAATAGGCAAGTCTCTTTGAATTGATAAAATCAATTTTTTCTTTCCCATTCAGGTTCCGGGGTATTTCCAGTTCAGTAACAGGTCTTCCTTTCTGCAAATGATCGTCAAACCAGGTATTATACAGCCTGATAAAGATCCACTGGGTCCATTTGAAATATTTTGGATCGGTTGTATTTATCTCCTTCTCCCAGTCGTAGCTCAGTCCAAGTTCTTTAATCTGTCTTCTGAAGGTATCGCAATTATTTTTTGTGGTTATTGAGGGATGCGTTCCTGTTTGAATAGCATACTGTTCTGCGGGCAGTCCGAAAGCATCCCAGCCCATTGGATGAAGGACATTGAAACCTTTCATTCTCTTGTAACGGCTGTATATATCGGTAGCCGTATATCCTTCAGGATGGCCCACATGCAATCCTGCACCGGATGGGTAGGGGAACATGTCGAGGACATAGCATTTTTTCGGATTTGTCAGATCTTCAGGTGTTTTGAAGGTATTGTTATCCTCCCAGTACTTCTGCCATTTCTTTTCAATCTCATGGAAATTGTAGTCCATCTTGCTCTTTGCTTGATTAATTAGAACCGGATTATAAGTTGGCAAAAATAGAAAAACTTTGGCAGAAATCAGAGAAATGTATTATGTATTAAAGATGATTGACGATGTGCCAGGACAGGTGGGGGTAGGATTCCTTTGCGACCTTAGTTCTTAAGCCTTTGCGTACTTTGCGGTTAATGGATTTCATTTAATGCATTTGGTATATTAATGCCTGAAAAATGGTATAATATATTTAATTGACAAACAATATACAGCAACTGCTCGCAATTAGTTGGAAAACCCGGCTTTTGGTTATACTTTTGCGATATTGATCCGGTCCCGTAGTTCAATGGATAGAATGGCAGATTCCGGTTCTGTTGGTTGGGCGTTCGAGTCGCCCCGGGATCACAAAAAGGCATTAGATTGTTCAGAGAACCAGTATTTTACGATGCTGGTTCTTTTATTGTGATTTATTCGTGCGCCGACCATCGGATTACTGACAGGCTGACAAAGCAGAAAGTATTTCTAAAGCAAAACGCCCGGATTCCTCCGGGCGCCTCGCCGCATGTCAGGATGTCTATGATTTCATCCAGAGTGCTGCTCTAATCTTCAACTATGGTTTGGTTTATAAGACGTTGTTTCAGGTTATAATTTATGATATAAAGTTAATACATCACTACATTCGTGTCAAGTGGCAAATGTCCGTTTAATGGGAAAATAGAATGGTTTAAACTCTTGCTGGTCAAAGGAATGGTTGTGAATATAACCATAAATTTTCTGTTTATATTAAAATGATTGTAATTCGTCAAAAATTAGCCGGAATTTATCAGAAGTAAGGAGAGAAATCTGATTTTCCATTTATAATATGTTCTATAACATTGATTATGTGCATATTAATAAATACTCTTTCATTGTAATTTAGAAACTTCTATTTTGACGAACTGTTTAATTATAAGGATTAAAATTTAGTATTTTGACACAATTCCAGGCTATTAATAATGAAACTCATTTTAAAAACATCAAAAAAGCGATTTTAATATTTTCTTATTGCTTAAGTAATTTTGAAACAAAACCTCACTAAAAGACTCTTAATAGACGCTTTTTAAGTCCGGGAGCTTTTATCTATCTTTACTCTCCATGGGATGTTAGCTCAGTCGGTTTAGAGCACTTGCTTCACATGTAAGAGGTCACTGGTTCGATTCCAGTACATCCCACAATGGATTGAGACAATATAATCTATTCCCGGAATGTTTATAGAATCGGGATCAGGTAAAAATAAAATGGGATTAATGGCAAGAGAGAAAAAAGAACTTATAATTAAGAATAAGATATTTACCAGAGATGATGTATTATCATTAATCAGGCTTTTCATTAAAAGTTCCAATGATATTCTTGATAAGTCAAAAGAATTCAGACGTAATGACCTGATTCACAAAGGGTGTCATGAGCAAAATATCAAGGAGCAATACATAGACGCGAGTCAGTCAAGCCTGGAATTTACATTATCTGACAACTACATGTATAATGGAACAATTGAAGAATTTATTGAAACGGATGCCATACCTGCCGGAAAAAAGATCGTGGAGATTGATTTATATTTTAAAGAGAATGTATTTAATAGCAGGTTTATAATAAAAATCCGTCATTCTCACCCGTTTTCATCCTCAAGCTATGTTATTGTTGAAGGAGAGGATAGAACATGGGTAAGCGGGACAATCAGAATTATAGAGGAATTTCTTTCAACCTGCAGGGATCAATCCTTAATCATTAAAAAGCTGAAGATATTAATCATTGCATCCACTGATTTGATCCTTATGTTATTTCTGATTAATCTGATTAAGCTTTTCATCAGGACAAAAGTCATATTTCCTAAAATTGTTGGTAATATATTCACCAGCGAACTGTTCTATTTCATTGTTCTTTTGGCTCTTATCTCGATTACTCCTGCAATCTTTATTTATGAACGTTTAAAATACCTATATCCGGCAGTTGAGATTCAAACATGTAAGGAATTCTACCAGTCTGAAAAAGAAAAACGTTTCAAATCATGGATAATAATTTGCCTGATAATAATTCCAACTATCCTTTCTTTCATGTTTCGTCTGATTTAGTTATTATAAATTCCGGTGTATGAGATGTTGAACAATCTTTAAAAAATTCTGTTTTATTGCAAACTAACTCGCTATAAGACACTATCATCTCATAATAGACGGCATGTGGAGACCAGCTACCACTTTAAAAACGGGGCGAAACTGAAAAGCCATAAGAGTAAGGTAATTTTATAATTTGTTAACGTGAAAAAAAATAGTATGATTTACGTGTCAGTGTTATTTTTGTTTTTGCTGACGTTTGGTTCTGGCTTGCATGCCCAGGACATCATGAAAGTAGGAACCAACCTCAATAACAAGGTTCTTCTTGACAATGACCAGGTGAGAGTCATAGAGATTGAATCTGCTCCGGGTGTTGCAACGCCATGGCATTCACATCCCAACCATGTAGTTTATGCATTGAGTGACGGTAAACTTGAGATTACTGATAAGGGAAAACCCGCAAAGGTTTACGAATTTAAAGCTGGTCAGGCAGTGTATTTTCCTGCAACGACACATATGGCAAAAAATGTTGGAACAACTTCTTTGAAGCTGATTTTAACAGAAATAAAACCGGTTGAAAAAAAATAACAGGTAATTTGTCCGGACTTTAAAGATGGGGGTCTCAAAAGTCCATTTTGTTGTTTTTTGTGAAGGGGATGGGGGAAGGGTTCAGCGGGGAATTCTGTATTAAATTTTGTACCTTTATTTAATTATTCTTTTCAGATTAACCTCTAAAACCAATTTCCTATGAAAATGACCGGGAGAAAATTCGGCTATTCGCTTTTCCTGTTTATCTTTTTACTCAGCGGATGCAAAAAAGAACAGATTATTACTTCACTTCCTCGAAGTGTTCCGGAGGCAGAAGGAGTTTCATCACAAGGGATTATTGATTTTCTGGATGCAGCGGCAAAGAGCCCTCATGAATTCCATAGTATAATGTTTCTGCGGCATGGAAAGGTCATAGCCGAGGGTTGGTGGAATCCTTATAGGCCCGAACTCCGGCATACATTATATTCCACAAGCAAAAGCTTCACGGCTACCGCAATAGGCCTGGCCGTTAGCGAAAAACGAATGTCTGTAAATGATACAGTGATTTCTTTCTTCCCCGAATCGTTACCTGATACAGTGAGTCCTTTTCTATCAGAATTGAAGGTTAAGGACCTGCTGAGTATGTCTGCTGGTCAGGAACCTGATCCGACATTCAACGTAGTGACTAATGACAGCAACTGGGTAAAAGCGTTTCTTGGAGTACCCATAGTAAATAAACCCGGTTCAAAATTTTTATATAACACATTGGCCACCTATATGTTATCAGCTATTGTGCAAAATGTGACGGGAGAGAAAGTGATTGATTATCTTAAACCACGGCTGTTCGAACCTTTATCAATTGATGGAATGGATTGGGAAGTTGACCCCCGGGGAATTAATACAGGCGGATGGGGCCTGAGGCTAAAAACCGAAGATATGGCCAAGTTCGGACAGCTGTTCCTGCAAAAAGGCAAATGGAATGGAAATGAGGTGCTGCCGGCTGCATGGATCGGGGAGGCTACTTCAAAAAAAATTGATCAGGCACCTGATGCTCCCCAGACTAAGAAGGATTCAAGTGACTGGATGCAAGGCTATTGCTACCAGATGTGGCGTTGCCGTCATAATGCATTCCGGGCAGACGGAGCATTTGGACAATATATAATAGTTTTGCCTGATCAGGATGCCGTAATTGCTGTTACAGCTGAAACCACGGATATGCAGTCTGAGCTTAATCTTATTTGGGATTATCTCCTCCCGGCCATAAAACCTTCTAATCTGCCTGAAAACTCCGGTCTGGCCGCTAAACTGAAGCAGAGATTATCATCCCTCTCGCTTCCCTTGCCTGTCTCTTATAACGGACATGTTGATGCTTCAAAGATATCAGGCAAGACTTTTGTACTTGACTTAAAGGAAAAACATACAATTAAATTCCAGTTGTCAGACAGTATCTGCAAGGTGACTATGATGATGGATTCCGTCAGGAATGAATTCTCGTTTGGCTCCGGCCGATGGATAACTGGTGTAACAACGCTTCCGGGGCCAGATCTGTTATTGCACGCTAAAGCTCATCTTGTTGGTCTGCCGCCTGCAAAAGTTGCCGGGAGTTATGCATGGAAAGATGAAAACACTCTGGAACTGGTATTGCGTTATATAGAAAGTCCTCATTCCGAAACAATTGTCTGTAAATTTGATAAAAATAATCTATTGATGGATATCCATTTCAGCAATCTGCCTGAAAACGCTAAAACCGAATTGAAGGGCGTTACAAAGGATTAATAAAGAAATTTCCTTTTTAACTGCAAAGAACACGGAGAAAGTGCTAGAGCTGCTTTTCAGCATAGCGTCTGGCCATTTCGGAACAAGGTACCCACTCGAAGGTTGATCCGAAAACAGTCTTGATACGTTCCGCCAGAACACCAAGACCTTCCAGACCCAGTTCCGTACCCTGGGTGTAAAGCGATTGCCAATGTGTCACAATGACTACAGGATAACCGGTTTCAATAAGCTGATGTATTCTTCCGGTCTTTCCGTCGGGTGACACAAGCCTGTCGATACCATCCTTTATCATTTTTGGACGGTCCTTTTTGTCAGGCAGGTCCATCGACCAGAAAATGTCTCCTGCATTTGCAGGTACACTGACAACGACCTGGCCACGATCCTGATTTTTGTACTTCACATTGCACTGATATGGTTTTTCACTATCAGATGCGGCATAGAGAAAGTACCAGGTCAGCTTTCGTTTAAAAATATTCCATTGGGCATCGGCAAGGGATTGAGCATATTTATCTTCAACATCTATCCCTGAAACCCATGGTGATGTTATTCCTGTTGCCTCGAGTCCTACATTTTTAAGGATCTGAAAAGCAAGTGAAAAATACTCTACAATCTCCTCTTTCGGGGCCTGGGTTATCCATGTGTCCTCATACATATGGCGCCGGTAATTTCCGTTTTTAAGATCATATGAACTTAAATGCGTAAGAAATTCGGGAGTTATGTCGAATCTCGGAGCAACCCTCTCGCGCATTATCTTAAGGAACTCAAGAAGATGATCCTGGGGTACCCTTTTGAGTGACTGATCGACCCGACCAAGGCAACTGGGCATCGGGATCACAGTAAACTTTCCCCGAAGATCATACCTGTCAAAGGCATCTGCTACCTTTCGTGTAAACTTTGCAGGAACCAGAAATGGCGTTTCATAACCGGGGAGCTCATAGAAAAGAGGATCAACCGGTGCCCCGTCATCAATTATCAGGGAAAAAGGGATCTTTCCTGAAAAACCTTTTCCCGGAGCTGGTTTACCCGTATTGGTGAGAGTTGAAGCCATAGCCTTCCCAATGGAACCAGAAAAAACTCCCGCTGCAATGCCTGTGCCTGCGTATTTTAATAACGTCCTTCGGTTTATCTTATTCATATCATTTGTTTTTGGTTCGGAAAGGTACAATTTTTTTGATTTTCAGCTCCTCAGTATTTCTATCATTTCAAGGATAGCTTCAGTGTCAATCGGATCTTTTACAGGAGAAAGACCCAAGAGCGGCCTTACATTATTTAGATCATAGCCGGTTACCAGGTCCTTGCCGATAATTATTATATAGACCAGTGCTGATTTAAGTGTGTTGGACTTTACCCTGAAGGTATGCTGGCCACTCCGTGCAGGGAAAATATGAACAAATCTGCGGGGATTTTCGTGAAATTTCAAAGTCCATTGAGAACCATCCGATAACATTATAATTCTGAAGCATTGTAACTTTCTTCCGGCCCAGGATGCATACTTCTCAAGGTTAAATATTCCCTTTTGAGTCAGGTACGCTTCTGTTTCGGTGCATATGTTTCTTATAGAAAGCGGCCCGGTATATATATCCATAACTGAAGTACCAATATGCTTAAGCTCTTTTGCAAGCACTTGAATATCAGAATTATTTTTGTCAATATTAAGATTTATAAAATCTTTTATGAATCCGAGATGGTGTTTGACCGGATTAAATAAAAAAGGTTCAGGTATTTGATAATCAATGTTCATTGTAGTAATTGCAAAGATATATCAATCAAAAGGAATAAATAAGAATGAATTTTATAGCATATCTGATATTCATAAATGATTATCTTTAAAACGGAATATGCATGTAAGACCATATCCTGCAATAGGAACTTGATCTTCTTTTATTGTTTTAATTTTGAAAAGACTATAAAAATCAATCCGGTATAATAAATAATTTCATTAACCAATAAAAGTATAAAAATGAAAACATTTTCGCTTAAAATTTTTCTTGGAATAATGGCAATTGTCATTATTTGCAGTGCCAAATCAAGTACAAGGGATCCGCTTGCTCTTTATGCCGAACTGGATAAAAACGCACCTGTTAATACCTTGACCGCCAAAGAGAAGGAAAAAGGATGGAAGTTGTTATTTGATGGAATGAAAACCATAGGATGGCATGGATATAATTTAAAAGTATTTCCCGATTCCTGGACAATTGAAGATGGAGCTTTTACAATGGTCACAACAGGCGGCAAAGAGAGTCAGGATATAGTCACAAATGAAGTTTATCACAGTTTTGCTTTAAGCGTTGATTATAAACTAACCAAAGGAGCCAATAGTGGGGTTATATTCCAGATTGCTGAGGACCCCAAATACAAATTTCCTTATGAGACAGGTCCGGAATTTCAGATAATAGACCACGAAAACTGGCCCGACAAATTACAAGACTGGCAGATAAATGGTGCGAATTATGCAATGTATCCTCCAATGGCAAAACCTTATAGACCAGTCGGGGAATGGAACCATCTTTTTCTTGTCGTTGATGGAAATTTCGTAACACAGATGTTGAATGATGTCGTGGTAGTGAAATATGAAAAGAATTCCCCGGAATGGAAAAAACTACGTAACAGTGGTAAATGGATCGATTATCCCGATTGGGGAAAATACGATGAAGGTCATATTTCACTTCAGAACCATGGTACTAAAGTTTGGTTCAGAAATATTAAGTTAAAAGTGCTTTAAAAACATTCTAAAAATCCAAATTAATGTCAAATTCAGATAAGACCAGGAGAGGGTTTTTAAAAAAAACCGGACTTATTTCTGCCGGGATAACAATTGTTCCCGGCAAGGTGATGAGCGGTTTTGGATATAAAGCCCCCAGTGACAAGCTTAATATAGCAGGAGTCGGTATTGGCGGTAAGGGACATACAAACCTTCATGGGATGGCAACCGAAAATATCGTTGCGTTGTGCGATGTGGACTGGAAGTATTCCGATGCATGCTTTAAAGAATTTCCGGCTGCGAAGAAATATTGGGACTGGCGGAAAATGTTCGATGAAATGGCCGGTTCAATCGATGCGGTGATGGTTGCCACAGCTGATCACAGTCATGCCCTGATTGCCTCTCATGCCTTAACTCTCGGGAAACATGTTTATTGTCAGAAACCGCTGACTCACTCTGTATATGAATCGCGGTTGCTCACCAGGCTGGCTGCAAAATATAAGGTTGCCACACAGATGGGTAACCAGGGGAACTCAGGCGATGGAGTGCGTCAGCTTTGCGAATGGATATGGAACAATGAAATTGGCGAAATCAGGGAGGTGCATGCCTGGACTGACAGGCCGATCTGGCCACAGGGGATACAACGTCCAACTAAGGTGATGCCTGTTCCCAATACTCTGAACTGGGACCTGTTTATCGGTCCTGCTCCAGTGCGTCCCTATAATGAAATTTATACTCCGTGGAACTGGAGAGGATGGTGGGATTTTGGCACCGGCGCTTTTGGCGATATGGCATGTCATGTTATGGATCCTATCTACCGGTCCCTTAAGTTAGGTTATCCCAATAAGGTCCGTGGCAGTTCAACCAGTATCAATACCGAATCAGCTCCCCAGGCTGAAACAGTTGAGTTTGCATTTCCGGCACGGGATAATATGCCAAAACTTGCACTGCCACCCGTGAAAGTGCACTGGTATGATGGCGGTCTGCTGCCAAACCTTTCCGACCTTCTTCCTGAAGGTGAAAATTTAATGGCAGACGGATTGGGAGGTTGCCTGTTTATTGGTTCCAAAGATGCTCTTATGTGCGGAAGCGGCGGTTACAATCCGCGATTGCTTTCAGGCAGGGTGCCTGATGTAAAACCTTATCTTCGCAGGGTTCCCGGCGGAACGCGGGTTATCCTGACGGGCCGCATGAACAGGACTGGATACGTGCAAGTAAGGAATCACCGGAAAGCAGGATCGAAGGGACTTCAAATTTTGCATATTCCGGACCTTTTAATGAAATGGTTCTGCTTGGCGTGCTGGCAATTCGTCTACAGGGACTGAATAAAGCCCTGGCATGGGATGGTGAAAATATGAAATTCACTAATATTTCTCCTTCCGAGGAGCTGAAAATTGTAAAAAGTGACGATTTCAAGGTTGAAAATGGCCACCCTACATTTGATAAAAAATATGATACTTTCAATGCGCTGGAGAGTGCAAATTCATACATCAGACATAATTACAGGGAAGGGTGGAAATTACCTGATATGCCGGTATAATAAAAAAACTATATAAGATGAATCGTAGAAAATTTATTCGCAACACTTCATTGTCAATGCTGGCATTGTCGTTGTACAAAACGGGTAATGCCACATCAGTCATTAAAGATAACGACAAGAAGATGATAACGGTCGGAGCACATGTATGGGTTTATGCCAGCACAATGCCAAAGTATGATGTTTCTCCCATTCTCGATCAGATCTTCTCTGATGTATCCTATGCAGGATTTGACGGAGTTGAGACTATGGAACAACCATTGAGAAGTCAGGTTTACACAAAACAGATCAGGGAGCTAATGGACGAGTATAAGATAAAACTTATAGGGAGCTCTTATGGGGCAGATATGTGGAATAAGGACAAACAGAATGAAATCTATGAGGATGTGGACCTGATATTTACAAATATGGCCTCAGTAGGCGGCAGAACATTTGGCGTGTCTGTAGGTGAACCTTCAGGGCGGAAGAAAACGGGGGATGAATTTGATAATCAGGCTGCCCTGTTAAGAAAGCTTATTTCACTGGGTGAAAAAAAAGGGTATCGTGCTTAATCTTCATAATCATACTGCTGAAGTCGCTGACAATATGTATGATCTGAAAGGTACACTAAAAAGGATTCCTGATGTTAAGCTGGGTCCGGATTTAAACTGGCTTTTGAGAGCTGGAATCAATCCTGTTGATTTTCTTAGAGAGTACCGGAAACAGATTGTATTTATGTATTTACGCGATCAGCTCAGCAATGGGAAATGGCCGGAATCAATGGGAGAAGGGAATGTAAATTTCAAGGAAATAGCAGATGTCATGAAAGAAATTAATTTTCAGGGAGATGCTATAATTGAGTTAGCACATGAGAATGGGTTCGTTCGTACCAGACCGCTCAAAGAAAGTCTTAAAATGAGCAGGGATTTCATGCGAAGAACTATGGGGTTTTGATTTTATCGGTAACCTTTTCTAACCCGCTTTCAATTTTTAACTCATGAAGAAAAACTCTCTGTATCTCTATTTTATCTGCCTGATTGCGACGATGGGTGGGCTGATGTTTGGATTTGATGTTGCAATAATTTCCGGCGCTGTACCCTTTATCCAACCCTATTTCGGATGGAACGAGACTGGAACTGGGATGGGGAGTCAGTTCACTTCTGGTTGGAGCTATAATCGGAGCTTTTGGCTCAGGTGTGCTTTCTGATATGTTCGGCCGTAAAAAGGTTCTTATTGTCGTAGCCCTGTTCTTTGCAGCTTCATGTACATTCACGGCGATTGCAACCTCATCTGTCATTTTTATTTCAGCGCGCTTATTCGGAGGATTGGCTGTCGGCGCTGCTTCAGTGCTTTCTCCGATGTATGTGGCAGAAGTTGCACCACCCAAAAACAGGGGAATGCTTGTGTCAGCATATCAGCTTGCCATTGTTCTTGGTATATTATGTTCATATACAATTAATTATGGACTTCACAATATCGATAATAACTGGCGATGGATGTTTGCCACAGGGATTGTACCGTCTGTTCTCTTTTTCGTGGGTTTATTTTTCATTCCCGAAAGTCCGCGCTGGTTGTATAAAGCAGGTCGGACGACAGAATCTCAGAAAGTTCTTACCAGGATTGGTGGCGAGTCGCTGGCAAAAGCTGAGATCCTGGAAATTGCAGAATCCCTTAAAGGAAATTCAGAAACGGTATCAGGCACTGACCTGTTTAAACCACCTGCACGTAAAGTCCTGATTATTGGATTCATTCTGGCAGTGCTGGTTCAGATAAGTGGCATAAATACAGTAATTGACTATGCCCCTAAGATACTTCTGGCGGCAGGTGTTGAGATTAATAATGCCTTGCTTCAGACATCGCTTATTGGGCTAATAAACTTCATATTCAGGTGTATTATCTTATCGGCTCTATGGGCATGGTCTTGGCGCAATTTCCGACGCTGGCAGTATCATTTTATTTAAAAACGGAAAATATTTTTACATTGATTTGCATTCTCATGTTCATAGCATTTTTTTCTTCCTGCATTGGACCTGTATTCTGGACGCTCGTATCTGAAATATTTCCTACAGGATACGCGGGAAAGCGCTTGCCTTTGCTTCTTTCACGCAGTGGATATTTAATTTCCTAGTTGTTCTGTTGTTTCCTCACTCGCATCGGTCGGAGGAGCTAAACATTCCTCTTCCTGGCAGTAATGTCATTACTGCAGTGGTTATTTACTTACAAATATGTACCGGAAACTAAAGGAAAATCACTCGGAAGAGATAGAACATCTATGGGATAAGTAATCCAGGTTATTATTATTGCTTAATGTTGAATATCTTACTTTATTAACAGCTTAAAATAATAAAAATGATTTCATCATCCACAAAATTGAAACGATCAATCATAAACAACCGGAAAGGGTAGTGGTGGATTTTGGTTCAACAGGTGTAACCGGTATCCATGTACTAATAGTTGAGAAAATCAACGTGAACACTATGGACTTGAGAAGAGACCCGTTAGGTTATAGAGCCTTATCAGATGCTTGGCCGAGATTGATTCAGAATTGATCAAGGCAATACAGCAGATTGATGTAATTGGACTCTTCTCAGCGGGAAGAATATGTTCGGTGTACCTATGGAGAACTGGAAGGTGCATAAAACATTATGGGGACAGGAGGTACTATTCCCCGGTGACTTTAATTATACCTACAGTGACAACGAGATATCCTGATGTATTCTGAAGGTGACACATCATTTTTCCCAGCGGTATGATGCCAAATAGGTCATTTTTTTGATGCCCTCAACAGGCAGCAGCCAATAGATGACTCAACCTTAAAAGTTGAGCAGGTCTCGAAGAATTGGGCATATCACTGGAGCCCAACTTGCATACGGGAAGCATCAGGTTGCTTTACTCAGAATAATTCAAAAGCAGTAGTTGCATCACTTCGCCTCGTCCCTGCAATCAATTCGAAGAATCCAAAGGGAATACGTGGTGTCGAAGAGTGGGGGACACACCCGAATATGTCTCATAAAGAGAGGATTTTGCTAAACAGAGTTTGATCGTGAGACGGATATAGCTTTGGAGAATTATAAGCTGCTGCATGAGGTTATCGGGAATAAAATTCACGTTGTCTTTACCCTGCGAACAGATTTTGGCAACTCTACAGGTCGCGCATCCTGTTCACCTGAGACCTACGACACTGATGTGGCCGCCTTATTACAAAAAAGCGAATGACTGTAGTTACATCAGCATACTAACTGGAAAACATTTAAGCATTCCTGCGGGCGAATGCATTGATGAGTCACTTCATTGAATCGGGGTTTGATATAATAAATCCTGTTCAGATAAATGCTTCAGGCACACTGCAGAAGGAAAAGTACGGGGATAAACTTGTATTCTGGGGTGGAGGAGTTGATACCCAGGGTGCTTTTGGAACTCCAACACAGGTCAGGGACCAGGTCAGGAAGCAATGTGAAATACTTAATAAAGATGGCGGATTTGTTTTTAATACTGTTCATAATATCCAGGCCAATGTTCCCTTTGAGAATGTCATCGGCAATGCTGGAGGCCTTGAAAGAGCTATAGGCACAGGGCACAGGCACAGGGCACAGAGCTCCGCTAGCGCGGTTGTAATCCGTGCTATTATACTTGTTTGGATGAATGATCAAAAATTTAACTGGTCCTACCTTATCGGAATTTGTCTTGTTTCGCTATGGGCGGATTACTTTTCGGATATGACTGGGTTGTAATAGGCGGTGCCAAGCCATTTATGAGCCTTATTTTGGGATTACAAACCACGCCTTCCTAGGGGTGGGGCAATGAGTAGTGCCCTTGTAGGTTGCCTTGCAGGTGCCGTTATCTCAGGGTGGCTGAGCGACAGACTTGGTAGAAAAAAGTTATTAATCCTTGCTGCCGGAGTTTTGTGGCGGCTTCTCTCTACTGGAGGTGCCGTTTTTCGCGGATCCTGGGGTGGCATAGGGATTGGCCTTGCCTCAAAATCTTTCACCGATATATAGCTGAGATAACTCCCGGGAGTGTAGGGGAATTTTGTGTCTATCAACCAACTGACCTATAGTTATTCGTACTCGTGCAATAACTGGAAGATTGCCAGGCCTGTACCTCCGGGTGCGGCGCCAATAAGTCTCGATTCCTGGAACGGACAACAGGCTGGCGCCTAATGTTGTATGCATGTACCGTCTCTTTTTCATCCTCATGTGGTTTGTACCGGAAAGCCAAGGTGGCTCGCACAAAATATGGAAAACCGGAACAAAAAGCTGGAAAATCCTTGCAAGGATCGGAGGGGACGATTATGCCCAATCAGAATTTTCTCTTGAATTTGAAAAAACTTGTAATGAAACCAGTGAAAAGCCGGTTCTCAACTTTCTTCAACAGCCCGGTATATCAAAATTGCTTATTCTTGGAATAGTGCTCGCAGTTTTTCAGCAATGGTGCGAAATAAATGTAATTTTTAATTACGCCCAGGAGAATATCACGAATGCAGGTTATAGTGTTTCGGATATTCTTTTCAATATTGTTATCACAGGGTGTGTAAACCTTGAGATTTCACATTTTATCTCGGTTACTGTAGATAAACTCGGAAGAAAGGCTCTTATGCTGGTAGGAGCTGGTGGCCTTGCAGGCATCTATGCCGTCCTGGGTACAATGTATTTTTTTCATATGCAGGGACTTCCTTTGTTAATTATGGTCGTAACCGCAATCGCATGCTATGCGATGTCACTTGTCCTAATTATTTTTGGGTTGTTCTTTCCGAGATTTTCCCGAACACACGCGGAGACGGAATGGCAGTTGCTACATTTCAGTTGTGGGCAGCCTGTTTTGTTCTTACCTATACTTTCCCGTTACTAAACCAGTTATTAAAAGCTTCAGGTACTTTTTGGCTCTACGGCCGTATATGCCTGCTGGGATTCCTCTTTATTCTGAAAAGACTTCCTGAAACAAAAGGCAAATCCCTTGAAGCAATAGAACACGATCGTTGAATAAATAAATATGCCACCAAGTCACAATGGCACCAAAGGCTCGATAAGAATAAATTCAGTAATGGATTCCCTTTGTGTAACTTTGTGTCTTGGTGCCTGCCGGAAGACAGGTTAGTTGCAAAAAATGGCAAGTGGCATTTCGTTAAATATTAAAGCAATGAAGAGAATATTGTTTTTATTGCTCATTGTAGCAGGATGTTCCAGTAGGAATTTAGAAGTAAGAAATAGTATTTCACTTGCCGGTGAATGGAAATTTATTGATTCCCTTGACAGGGGAATTGAGAATCAGTGGTTTAATGCTCTGGGGTGATGAAACTGTAAAACTTCCTGGTTCAATGGCAGAAAACGGGAAAGGTGATGAGGTTACTCTTAAAACTGATTGGACAGGTGAAATCGTTCGACAGGTCGTACTTCACGATAAAAAATATGAGAGATATCGTCAGCCAGGTAATATAAAAATTCCTTTCTGGCTTAAGCCTGTCAGATATTATAAAGGAGTTGCCTGGTATCAGAAAGAAGTTGATATTCCTTCAGAATGAAAGGGAAAAATATTGTTCTGTTCCTTGAACGACCTCACTGGGAATCAACAGTATATGTAAATGAAAATGCAGGAACAGCCTTGCAGTTCCGCATCAGTTCGACATATCAGATCTTCTTGTGACGGGGAAAAACCTGGTAAGCATCCGTATAGATAACGGCGTTGTTGTACCTATTGGTAATCCATAGCATTATGCATATTCTAACTGGGAACGGTATTTGTCAGAGATATCAGTCTCAGAGCTACTTCAAAAGTCTTTATAAGAGAGATTAAGGTTTATCCGGACCTGCAGGGAAAAAAGCGAAAGTAATTATAGCTATGGCAAATAAATCAGAAGCTCCTTTTAATGGTAAAGTCGCCATCCGTTGTAAGAGCATTAATTCTGACTCTAAGCAGATACTGAAGAGTGTTACGGTATCTGCTAATACTCAATCAAATGAACTACAGCTTGTCATTGACTATCCAATGGGGGATGATGTACTATTATGGAATGAATTCAGGCCTTCATTGTATAGACTTACTGCTGAGCCTGCTGGGACCCAGAATATCTTAAATTAATCGATTCTAAATCAGAGGTGTTCGGATGCGGGGGATTTAAAAACAGGGAACACATTTTGAGATTAACGGTCACAGATCTTCCTCAGAGGAACACTTGAGTGTTGTATTTTCCCTTAATGGGCTATCCGCCTACCGATATAAATTCATGGTTGAGAGTGCTGAAAATATTCAAAGATTATGGACTGAATACCGTAAGATTTCATTCTGGTGTCCGCCTGAAGCCGCCTTTCTGGTAGCCGACGAGCTTGGAATGTCAGGTCGAGTGTTCCTCGTGGGCCAATTCAGGGACCACAATCGGTGATGGTGGAATTCTTGATGAATTTATTTACAGGAAGGTGATAAAATTATCAATACTTATGGAAATTACCCTTCATTTTGCATGCTTACCTATGGAAATGAACCAGCGGGGATAAATCTCAATGCATATCTGGGAAAGCTTCTGACATACTGGAAAGCTGAGGATAACAGAAGGGCATATACATCCGGAGCCGCTGGCCGGTAATTCCGGAAAACGATTATAATCTTACCGCAGAACCGCGTATTCAGAGATGGGGCGAAAGGCCTGAACAGCATCATAAACAGGGAAGCCCCGCAAACTATGTTCGACTATCACGATATAATATCAAAATTCACTATTCCCACAGTAAGCCATGAGTATAGGTGAGTGGGTGCGTTTATACTGTATTTTAAGAAATACCAAAGTACAGGTGTTCTCAAAACTCAAAATTTTGAGATTCAGGAATCGCTTATAGAGAATGGGATGGGTGATCAGTCCGAAGCATTTCTTATGGCCTCAGGAAAACTCCAGGCATTGTGTTATAAAGCCGATAATTGCAAGCCTGTCTGCGTACTCCCGGAGGATTCCATCTCGTGGCGCTGCATGATTTTCCAGGACAGGGGACCGCACTCGTGGCAATTTGCCCATGATGTGTACTCGTTCTTGGAAAATCATGCAGCTGCAGCAGATGGAATCCTGCAAATCCGGGAGTACGCAGAGCGGCTTCAATATCGGCTTTATAACACAATGCCTGGAGTTTTCCTGAGGCCATAAGAAATGCTTCGGACTGATCACCCATCCCATTCTCTATAAGCGATTCCCTGAAGATCTCAAAATTTGTAGGTTTGAGAACACCTGTGTACTTTGGTATTTCTTTAAAATCAGGGTAAACACACCACTGGCCTATCTCATGGCTTACTGTGGGAATAGTGAATTTTGATATTATATCGTGATAGTCGAACATAGTTTGCGGGGCTTCCCTGTTTATGATGCTGTTCAGGCCTTCGCCCCATCTCTGAATACGCGGTTCTGCGGTAAGATTATAATCGTTTTCAGGAATTACCGGCCAGCCGGCTCCGGATGTATATGCCCTTCTGTTATCCTCAGCTTTCCAGTATGTCAGAAGCTTTCCCAGATATGCATTCTGATTTATCCCCGCTGGTTCATTTCCATAGGTAAGCATGCAAAATGAAGGGTGATTTCCATAAGTATTGATAATTTTATCACCTTCCCTGTAAATAAATTCATCAAGAATTCCACCATCACCGATTGTGGTCCCTGAATTGGCCCACGAGGAACACTCGACCTGAAAGTACATTCCAAGCTCGTCGGCTACCAGAAAGGCGGCTTCAGGCGGACACCAGGAATGAAATCTTACGGTATTCAGTCCATAATCTTTGAATATTTTCAGCACTCTCAACCATGAATTTATATCGGTAGGCGGATAGCCCGTAAGAGGGAAAATACAACACTCAAGTGTTCCTCTGAGGAAGGTCTGTTGACCGTTAATCTCAAAATGTGTTCCCTTTGTTTTAAAATCCCGCATCCCGAACACCTCTGATTTAGAATCGATTAATTTATTGTCTGGTCCCAGCAGGCTGGCAGTAAGTCTATACAATGAAGGCCTGAATTCATTCCATAATCGTACATCATCCCCCATTGGATAGTCAATGACAAGCTGTAGTTCATTTGATTGAGTATTAGCAGATACCGTAACACTCTTCAGTATCTGCTTAGAGTCAGAATTAATGCTCTTACAACGGATGGCGACTTTACCATTAAAAGGAGCTTCTGATTTATTTGCCATAGCTATAATTACTTTCGCCTTTTTTCCCTGCAGGTCCGGATAAACCTTAATCTCTCTTATAAAGACTTTTGAAGTAGCTCTGAGACTGATATCTCCAACAATACCGTTCCAGTTAGATTGTGTATGATCAGTAATGCTATGAGAATTTATACCGATAGGTACAACAACGCGGTTATCTATACGGATGCTTACCAGGTTTTTCCCCGTCACAAGAAGATCTGATATGTCGAACTGATGCGGAACTGCAAGGCTGTTCTCCCTGCCTGCATTTTTGCCGTTTACATATACTGTTGATTCCCAGTGAGGTCGTTCAAGGAACAGAACAATATTTTTCCCTTTCCATTCTGAAGGAATATCAACTTCTTTCTGATACCAGGCAACTCCTTTATAATATCTGACAGGTTTAAGCCAGAAAGGAATTTTTATATTACCTGGCTGACGATATCTCTCATATTTTTTATCGGTGAAGTACGACCTGTCGACAATTTCACCTGTCCAGTCAGTTTTAAGAGTAACCTCATCACCTTTCCCGTTTTCTGCCATTGAACCAGGAAGTTTTACAGTTTCATCACCCAGAGCATTAAACCACTGATTCTCAATTCCCCTGTCAAGGGAATCAATTCTGAATTTCCATTCACCGGCAAGTGAAATACTATTTCTTACTTCTAAATTCCTACTGGAACATCCTGCTACAATGAGCAATAAAAACAATATTCTCTTCATTGCTTTTAATTATTAATCAAATGCCACTTGCCAATTTTTTGCAACTAACCTGTCTTCCGGCAGGCACCAAGACACAAAGTTACACAAAGGGAATCCATTACTGAATTTATTCTTATCGAGCCTTGGTGCCATTGTGACTTGGTGGCATTATTTATTATTTCAACAGATCGTGTTCTATCTCTTCAAGGGATTTGCCTTTTGTTTCAGGAAGTCTTTTCAGAATAAAGAGGAATCCCAGCAGGCATATACAGCCATAGAGCCAAAAAGTACCTGAAGCTTTTAATAACTGGTTTAGTAACGGGAAAGTATAGGTAAGAACAAAACAGGCTGCCCACAATGAAAATGTAGCAACTGCCATTGCTGTTCCGCGCATCCTGTTCGGGAAAATCTCGGAAAGAACAACCCAAGTAACCGGAGCAAGTGACATCGCATAGCATGCGATTGCGGTTACGACCATAATTAACAAAGGAAGTCCCTGCATATGAAAAAAATACATTGTACCCAGGACGGCATAGATGCCTGCAAGGCCACCAGCTCCTACCAGCATAAGAGCCTTTCTTCCGAGTTTATCTACCGTGGACATTCCGATAAATGTGAATACAAGGTTTACACACCCTGTGATAACAATATTGAAAAGAATATCCGAAACACTATAACCTGCATTGGTGAATATCTCCTGGGCGTAATTAAAAATTACATTTATTCCGCACCATTGCTGAAAAACTGCGAGCACTATTCCAAGAATAAGCAATTTTGATATACCGGGCTGTTGAAGAAAGTTGAGAACCGGCTTTTCACTGGTTTCATTTAGAGTTTTTTCAATTAAAGAAAATTCTGATTGGGCATAATCGTCCCCTCCGATCCTTGCAAGGATTTTCCAGGCTTTCTTCCGGTTTTCCATATTTTTGTGCGAGCCACCTTGGGCTTTCCGGTACAAACCACATGAGGATGAAAAAGAGACCGGACGGAACGGTACATGCATAGAACATCCAGCGCCAGCCTGTTTGTCCGTTCCAGGAATCAAGAATTTGTGAGGCAGTCGCACCCGGAGGTACAGGCCTGGCAATCTTCCAGTTTATAAGCTGTGCCGCAAGAATACCGATAACTATGGTCAGTTGGTTGATAGACACAAAACGCCCCCTTACACTCCCGGGAGTTATCTCAGCTATATACATCGGTGAAAGATTTGAGGCAAGGCCAATCCCTATGCCACCCAGGATCCTGAAAAACACAAAAGAACCAAAAGAACCGGCACCCCCGGTGCCAAGAGAAGCCGCCACAAAGAGTCCGGCAGCAAGGATTAATAACTTTTTTCTACCAAGTCTGTCGCTCAGCCACCCTGAGATAACGGCACCTGCAAGGCAACCTACAAGGGCACAACTCATTGCCCAGCCCTGCAGGAAGGCGTGGTTTGTAATCCCAAAATAAGGCTCATAAAATGGCTTGGCACCGCCTATTACAACCCAGTCATATCCGAAAAGTAATCCGCCCATAGCGGAAACAAGACAAATTCCGATAAGGTAGGACCAGTTAAATTTTTGATCATTCATCCAAACAAGTATAATAGCACGGATTACAAATCCGCGCTAGCGGAGCTCTGTGCCCTGTGCCCTGTGCCCTGTGCATTATAGCTCTTTCAAGGCCTCCAGCATTGCAATGACATTCTCAAAGGGAACATTGGCCTGGATATTATGAACAGTATTAAAAACAAATCCGCCATCTTTATTAAGTATTTCACATTGCTTCTGACCTGGTCCCTGACCTGTGCTGGAGTTCCAAATGCAAAAGCACCCTGGGTATCAACTCCTCCACCCCAGAATACAAGTTTATCCCCGTACTTTTCCTTCAGCTTCGTCGGATCCATGCCTGAAGCATTTATCTGAACAGGATTTATTATATCAAACCCCGATTCAATGAAATGACTCATCAATGGTTCTACCGCCCCGCAGGAATGCTTAAATGTTTTCCAGTTAGTATTCTGATGTATCCAGTCATTCACTTTTTTGTAATAAGGCAGCCACATCCGGTCGTAGGTCTCAGGTGAACAGAATGTCGAATTCTGAGTACCAAAATCTGTTCCGCAGGTAAAGACAACGTCAATTTTATTCCCGATAACCTCATGCAGCAGCTTATAATTCTCCAAAGCTATATCTGTCTCACGATCAAATATTTCCTTAACAAAATCCTCTCTTATGAGTGTTGAGATATACCACTCTTCAACACCACGTATTCCCTTTGGATTCTTCAAATTGATTGCAGGGACGAGGGCAATATCTCCAAGAGCTGTACCCCCAAGTGATGCAACTACTGCTTTTGAATTATTCTCAAGTAAAGCGACCTGATCCTTCCAGTATGCAAGTTCGGGCTCAGTGATATGACCGAATTCTTCAAGATTATCCTCAACTTTTAAGGTTGAGTCATCTATTGGCTGCTGCCTGTTGAGGGCATCAAAAAAATAACCTGTCTTTGGCATCATACCGCTGGGAGGAACTGATGTGTCACCTTCAGGATACATCAGGATATCTCCGTTGTCACTGTAGGTATAATTAAAGTCACCGGGAAATAGTACCTCCTGTCCCCATAATGTTTTATGCACCTTCCAGTTCTCCATAGGTACACCGAACATATTCTTCGCTGAGAAGAGTCCAATTACATCAATATCCATTGCCTTGATCAATTCTGAATCAATCTCGCCAAGCATCTGATAAGGCTCTATAACCTTAACGGGTCTCTTCTCAAGTCCATAGTGTTCACGTAGTTTCTCAACTATTAGTACATGGATACCGGTTACACCTGTTGAACCAAAATCCACCACTACCCTTTCCGGTTGTTTATGATTGATCGTTTTTAGAAAATTTTGCCTGGATGATGAAATCATTTTTATTATTTTAAGCTGTTAATAAAGTAAGTATCAACATTAAGCAATAATAATAACCTGGATTACTTATCCCATAGATGTTCTATCTCTTCCAGTGATTTTCCTTTAGTTTCCGGTACATACTTGTAAGTAAATAACCATTGCAGTAATGACATTACTGCCAGGAAGAGGAATGTTTTAGCTCCTCCGACCGATGCGAGAAAGTGAGGAAACAGCAGAACAACTAGGAAATTAAATATCCACTGCGTGAAAGAAGCAAAGGCAAGCGCTTTCCCGCGTATCCTGTTAGGAAATATTTCAGATACGAGCGTCCAGAATACAGGTCCAATGCAGGAAGAAAAAAATGCTATGAACATGAGAATGCAAATCAATGTAAAAATACCTTCCGTTTTTAAATAAAATGATACTGCCAGCATCAGAAGTGTCACAACCATGCCCATAGAGCCGATAAGATAGAGTGACCTTCTGCCTGCTTTATCAATGAACAGGATTGCTACGAAAGTGAATATGAAGTTTATTAGCCCAATAAGCGATGTCTGAAGCAAGGCATTATTAATCTCAACACCTGCCGCCAGAAGTATCTTAGGGGCATAGTCAATTACTGTATTTATGCCACTTATCTGAACCAGCACTGCCAGAATGAATCCAATAATCAGGACTTTACGTGCAGGTGGTTTAAACAGGTCAGTGCCTGATACCGTTTCTGAATTTCCTTTAAGGGATTCTGCAATTTCCAGGATCTCAGCTTTTGCCAGCGACTCGCCACCAATCCTGGTAAGAACTTTCTGAGATTCTGTCGTCCGACCTGCTTTATACAACCAGCGCGGACTTTCGGGAATGAAAAATAAACCCACGAAAAAGAGAACAGACGGTACAATCCCTGTGGCAAACATCCATCGCCAGTTATTATCGATATTGTGAAGTCCATAATTAATTGTATATGAACATAATATACCAAGAACAATGGCAAGCTGATATGCTGACACAAGCATTCCCCTGTTTTTGGGTGGTGCAACTTCTGCCACATACATCGGAGAAAGCACTGAAGCAGCGCCGACAGCCAATCCTCCGAATAAGCGCGCTGAAATAAAAATGACAGATGAGGTTGCAATCGCCGTGAATGTACATGAAGCTGCAAAGAACAGGGCTACGACAATAAGAACCTTTTTACGGCCGAACATATCAGAAAGCACACCTGAGCCAAAAGCTCCGATTATAGCTCCAACCAGAAGTGAACTGACTCCCCATCCCAGTTCCAGTTCGTTCCATCCGAAATAGGGTTGGATAAAGGGTACAGCGCCGGAAATTATTGCAACATCAAATCCAAACATCAGCCCACCCATCGTCGCAATCAGGCAGATAAAATAGAGATACAGAGAGTTTTTCTTCATGAGTTAAAAATTGAAAGCGGGTTAGAAAAGGTTACCGATAAAATCAAAACCCCATAGTTCTTCGCATGAAATCCCTGCTCATTTTAAGACTTTCTTTGAGCGGTCTGGTACGAACGAACCCATTCTCATGTGCTAACTCAATTATAGCATCTCCCTGAAAATTAATTTCTTTCATGACATCTGCTATTTCCTTGAAATTTACATTCCCTTCTCCCATTGATTCCGGCCATTTCCCATTGCTGAGCTGATCGCGTAAATGCATAAATACAATCTGTTTCCGGTACTCTCTAAGAAAATCAACAGGATTGATTCCAGCTCTCAAAAGCCAGTTTAAATCCGGACCCAGCTTAACATCAGGAATCCTTTTTAGTGTACCTTTCAGATCATACATATTGTCAGCGACTTCAGCAGTATGATTATGAAGATTAAGCACGATACCCTTTTTTTCACCCAGTGAAATAAGCTTTCTTAACAGGGCAGCCTGATTATCAAATTCATCCCCCGTTTTCTTCCGCCCTGAAGGTTCACCTACAGACACGCCAAATGTTCTGCCGCCTACTGAGGCCATATTTGTAAATATCAGGTCCACATCCTCATAGATTTCATTCTGTTTGTCCTTATTCCACATATCTGCCCCATAAGAGCTCCCTATAAGTTTTATCTTATACTCGTCCATTAGCTCCCTGATCTGTTTTGTGTAAACCTGACTTCTCAATGGTTGTTCCATAGTCTCAACTCCGTCAAATCCTGCATAGGATACATCAGAGAAGATCTGATCGAGAATGGGAGAAACATCATACTTTGGCATTGTGCTGGCATAAACCCATACATGTGCTCCGACCGTTATCATCTTCTTGTCGTTATCTTTAATGACTGATGTGGCATTACCCGTTTTGTACAACGACAATGCCAGCATTGACAATGAAGTGTTGCGAATAAATTTTCTACGATTCATCTTATATAGTTTTTTTATTATACCGGCATATCAGGTAATTTCCACCCTTCCCTGTAATTATGTCTGATGTATGAATTTGCACTCTCCAGCGCATTGAAAGTATCATATTTTTTATCAAATGTAGGGTGGCCATTTTCAACCTTGAAATCGTCACTTTTTACAATTTTCAGCTCCTCGGAAGGAGAAATATTAGTGAATTTCATATTTTCACCATCCCATGCCAGGGCTTTATTCAGTCCCTGTAGACGAATTGCCAGCACGCCAAGCAGAACCATTTCATTAAAAGGTCCGGAATATGCAAAATTTGAAGTCCCTTCGATCCTGCTTTCCGGTGATTCCTTACTTGCACGTATCCAGTCCTGTTCATGCGGCCCGTCAGGATAAACAGGCGTTCCGCCGGGAACCCTGCGAAGATAAGGTTTTACATCAGGCACCCTGCCTGAAAGCAATCGCGGATTGTAACCGCCGCTTCCGCACATAAGAGCATCTTTGGAACCAATAAACAGGCAACCTCCCAATCCGTCTGCCATTAAATTTTCACCTTCAGGAAGAAGGTCGGAAAGGTTTGGCAGCAGACCGCCATCATACCAGTGCACTTTCACGGGTGGCAGTGCAAGTTTTGGCATATTATCCCGTGCCGGAAATGCAAACTCAACTGTTTCAGCCTGGGGAGCTGATTCGGTATTGATACTGGTTGAACTGCCACGGACCTTATTGGGATAACCTAACTTAAGGGACCGGTAGATAGGATCCATAACATGACATGCCATATCGCCAAAAGCGCCGGTGCCAAAATCCCACCATCCTCTCCAGTTCCACGGAGTATAAATTTCATTATAGGGACGCACTGGAGCAGGACCGATAAACAGGTCCCAGTTCAGAGTATTGGGAACAGGCATCACCTTAGTTGGACGTTGTATCCCCTGTGGCCAGATCGGCCTGTCAGTCCAGGCATGCACCTCCCTGATTTCGCCAATTTCATTGTTCCATATCCATTCGCAAAGCTGACGCACTCCATCGCCTGAGTTCCCCTGGTTACCCATCTGTGTGGCAACCTTATATTTTGCAGCCAGCCTGGTGAGCAACCGCGATTCATATACAGAGTGAGTCAGCGGTTTCTGACAATAAACATGTTTCCCGAGAGTTAAGGCATGAGAGGCAATCAGGGCATGACTGTGATCAGCTGTGGCAACCATCACCGCATCGATTGAACCGGCCATTTCATCGAACATTTTCCGCCAGTCCCAATATTTCTTCGCAGCCGGAAATTCTTTAAAGCATGCATCGGAATACTTCCAGTCCACATCGCACAACGCAACGATATTTTCGGTTGCCATCCCATGAAGGTTTGTATGTCCCTTACCGCCAATACCGACTCCTGCTATATTAAGCTTGTCACTGGGGGCTTTATATCCAAAACCGCTCATCACCTTGCCGGGAACAATTGTTATCCCGGCAGAAATAAGTCCGGTTTTTTTTAAAAACCCTCTCCTGGTCTTATCTGAATTTGACATTAATTTGGATTTTTAGAATGTTTTTAAAGCACTTTTAACTTAATATTTCTGAACCAAACTTTAGTACCATGGTTCTGAAGTGAAATATGACCTTCATCGTATTTTCCCCAATCGGGATAATCGATCCATTTACCACTGTTACGCAGTTTTTTCCATTCCGGAGAATTCTTTTCATATTTCACTACCACGACATCATTCAACATCTGTGTTACGAAATTTCCATCAACGACAAGAAAAAGATGGTTCCATTCCCCGACTGGTTTATAAGGTTTTGCCATTGGAGGATACATTGCATAATTCGCACCATTTATCTGCCAGTCTTCTAATTTGTCGGGCCAGTTTTCGTGGTCTATTATCTGAAATTCCGGACCTGTCTCATAAGGAAATTTGTATTTGGGGTCCTCAGCAATCTGGAATATAACCCCACTATTGGCTCCTTTGGTTAGTTTATAATCAACGCTTAAAGCAAAACTGTGATAAACTTCATTTGTGACTATATCCTGACTCTCTTTGCCGCCTGTTGTGACCATTGTAAAAGCTCCATCTTCAATTGTCCAGGAATCGGGAAATACTTTTAAATTATATCCATGCCATCCTATGGTTTTCATTCCATCAAATAACAACTTCCATCCTTTTTCCTTCTCTTTGGCGGTCAAGGTATTAACAGGTGCGTTTTTATCCAGTTCGGCATAAAGAGCAAGCGGATCCCTTGTACTTGATTTGGCACTGCAAATAATGACAATTGCCATTATTCCAAGAAAAATTTTAAGCGAAAATGTTTTCATTTTTATACTTTTATTGGTTAATGAAATTATTTATTATACCGGATTGATTTTTATAGTCTTTTCAAAATTAAAACAATAAAAGAAGATCAAGTTCCTATTGCAGGATATGGTCTTACATGCATATTCCGTTTTAAAGATAATCATTTATGAATATCAGATATGCTATAAAATTCATTCTTATTTATTCCTTTTGATTGATATATCTTTGCAATTACTACAATGAACATTGATTATCAAATACCTGAACCTTTTTTATTTAATCCGGTCAAACACCATCTCGGATTCATAAAAGATTTTATAAATCTTAATATTGACAAAAATAATTCTGATATTCAAGTGCTTGCAAAAGAGCTTAAGCATATTGGTACTTCAGTTATGGATATATATACCGGGCCGCTTTCTATAAGAAACATATGCACCGAAACAGAAGCGTACCTGACTCAAAAGGGAATATTTAACCTTGAGAAGTATGCATCCTGGGCCGGAAGAAAGTTAGAATGCTTCAGAATTATAATGTTATCGGATGGTTCTCAATGGACTTTGAAATTTCACGAAAATCCCCGCAGATTTGTTCATATTTTCCCTGCACGGAGTGGCCAGCATACCTTCAGGGTAAAGTCCAACACACTTAAATCAGCACTGGTCTATATAATAATTATCGGCAAGGACCTGGTAACCGGCTATGATCTAAATAATGTAAGGCCGCTCTTGGGTCTTTCTCCTGTAAAAGATCCGATTGACACTGAAGCTATCCTTGAAATGATAGAAATACTTAGGAGCTGAAAATCAAAAAAATTGTACCTTTCCGAACCAAAAACAAATGATATGAATAAGATAAACCGAAGGACGTTATTAAAATACGCAGGCACAGGCATTGCAGCGGGAGTTTTTTCTGGTTCCATTGGGAAGGCTATGGCTTCAACTCTCACCAATACGGGTAAACCAGCTCCGGGAAAAGGTTTTTCAGGAAAGATCCCTTTTTCCCTGATAATTGATGACGGGGCACCGGTTGATCCTCTTTTCTATGAGCTCCCCGGTTATGAAACGCCATTTCTGGTTCCTGCAAAGTTTACACGAAAGGTGGCAGATGCCTTTGACAGATATGATCTTCGGGGAAAGTTTACTGTGATCCCGATGCCCAGTTGCCTTGGTCGGGTCGATCAGTCACTCAAAAGGGTACCCCAGGATCATCTTCTTGAGTTCCTTAAGATAATGCGCGAGAGGGTTGCTCCGAGATTCGACATAACTCCCGAATTTCTTACGCATTTAAGTTCATATGATCTTAAAAACGGAAATTACCGGCGCCATATGTATGAGGACACATGGATAACCCAGGCCCCGAAAGAGGAGATTGTAGAGTATTTTTCACTTGCTTTTCAGATCCTTAAAAATGTAGGACTCGAGGCAACAGGAATAACATCACCATGGGTTTCAGGGATAATATGTTGAAGATAAATATGCTCAATCCCTTGCCGATGCCCAATGGAATATTTTTAAACGAAAGCTGACCTGGTACTTTCTCTATGCCGCATCTGATAGTGAAAAACCATATCAGTGCAATGTGAAGTACAAAAATCAGGATCGTGGCCAGGTCGTTGTCAGTGTACCTGCAAATGCAGGAGACATTTTCTGGTCGATGGACCTGCCTGACAAAAAGGACCGTCCAAAAATGATAAAGGATGGTATCGACAGGCTTGTGTCACCCGACGGAAAGACCGGAAGAATACATCGAGCTTATTGAAACCGGTTATCCTGTAGTCATTGTGACACATTGGCAATCGCTTTACACCCAGGGTACGGAACTGGGTCTGGAAGGTCTTGGTGTTCTGGCGGAACGTATCAAGACTGTTTTCGGATCAACCTTCGAGTGGGTACCTTGTTCCGAAATGGCCAGACGCTATGCTGAAAAGCAGCTCTAGCACTTTCTCCGCGTTCTTTGCAGTTAAAAAGGAAATTTCTTTATTAATCCTTTGTAACGCCCTTCAATTCGGTTTTAGCGTTTTCAGGCAGATTGCTGAAATGGATATCCATCAATAGATTATTTTTATCAAATTTACAGACAATTGTTTCGGAATGAGGACTTTCTATATAACGCAATACCAGTTCCAGAGTGTTTTCATCTTTCCATGCATAACTCCCGGCAACTTTTGCAGGCGGCAGACCAACAAGATGAGCTTTAGCGTGCAATAACAGATCTGGCCCCGGAAGCGTTGTTACACCAGTTATCCATCGGCCGGAGCCAAACGAGAATTCATTCCTGACGGAATCCATCATCATAGTCACCTTGCAGATACTGTCTGACAACTGGAATTTAATTGTATGTTTTTCCTTTAAGTCAAGTACAAAAGTCTTGCCTGATATCTTTGAAGCATCAACATGTCCGTTATAAGAGACAGGCAAGGGAAGCGAGAGGGATGATAATCTCTGCTTTACAGTTTAGCGGCCAGACCGGAGTTTTCAGGCAGATTAGAAGGTTTTATGGCCGGGAGGAGATAATCCCAAATAAGATTAGACTCAGACTGCATATCCGTGGTTTCAGCTGTAACAGCAATTACGGCATCCTGATCAGGCAAAACTATTATATATTGTCCAAATGCTCCGTCTGCCCGGAATGCATTATGACGGCAACGCCACATCTGGTAGCAATAGCCTTGCATCCAGTCA
>CAWFKG010000008.1:0-124226 GCA_963816365.1 uncultured Bacteroidales bacterium
AGTGGGCTAATCTTTCATCACAATTCAATTTAAGTCCATTGCAAAAAGAGAGTAGGACAATCCGCTGGCGCTCGGGATGATAGGTATGTAGTTGATTAGCAGGAGGAAGAAACGGCGATTCGCGAGTGAAATACTTCATGAATAAAATGTCGCTGCGAATCGCCGTTTCTTCCTCCTATGTCCCACAAAATAAACTGTCGATTTTCTGAACAAAATGAGCTTTTGGAAGATTGGAGGAATGAAGGGATCCCTTCTATAGCTGGGATGTAATAAAAAAGATGTGATGAAAGATTAACCGAGGTGGGAGGGGGTATTCCCCCATTCACCCACTCACCTCTTTCCCCCTTGGTAAAGACCTAAATGGCATAGTATATCCGTTTTTTATAATTCGTTGACTTTATTATCTTATTGATTTCAGGAATTCTCCTGCTGTCATAACCGTATTTTTCTGCCGTCTTTAAAATCAGATTGGTTTCTTGTTATTATAATATCCTGATCGTTCTCAATTGCTGTGAAATATTGGATCGCATCTTCAAAATCACGGAATTCTGAATTAAGAGCTAAATCAGTTATTTTATCATCCAAAGGCAAGATATTTACCAGGATTTTGAACTTTCTGAGAATTTTTCTTACTTCCATCTCAGGATTTTGCCTGGATAGTATGTAGTTTGTATCAGCTAAGCACAATGAGGAAATTGAGCTTTTATTTTTTCTTATCGGCAAGAGAAAACAATTCAGCTGCTTCTGTATAATATGGTATTTCGTTGGCCAGAAGGTCAAGAATGATATTTGTATCAAGAAACAGTTTTTTCATAAGTATTTCTTTACCAGGTAATCTGTGCGGTCTTTTTTATAATCATAATTATAATTTAATGTAATCACTCCGCTAAGACTTTTCACTAATGGAGTTATTTCAATTCCTTTTGTTTCAGGTTTTGTCACAGAGTCAAGATAAGACTCAATCATCTTGGAAAGGCTTGTTTTTCGATTTTTCGCGTAAGTCTTTGCCCGGGTGATGACATCATCATCAAGCTTAATAGTAAGTTTTGTATCCATGGTTTTTTATTTTATCCGTACAAAGATAATATATTAGTACGTATTACACAAGATTCTTTTATAAGTTTACAGCTAATATTAAAGGTTATGGTTGAAGGGTTTAGGATTAAGACACTTTTCTCTAGATTTCAACTTTTCAACCTTTCAACTTGTGAATCAGAGTTTAAGTGTTTAATGGTTGGATGAAAGATTAGCCGAAGTGGGAGGGGGCAACCCAGCACCCAGCACCTTTTTGTCGCCTTCACCCTTTCTCCCCTTCACCCATTCCCCCAGTCACAATTTTAATGTTTTTATTTTAATCCGGAAACATATTTAAATGTGTTTTTGATCACTTTCAAAATAAAATTGATGAATGTATAGTTTTCAATGACAAAAACTTACTGTATTTGCATTCTCTGAATTACTGCGTTTTACGCAATTTGGTTTTTCATCTGAATACAGATTTTTGTCTTTAGGCTTTTCTTGTACTTAAAAAAATGCATGATTCGAATCCGGGTTTATACTTATTTAATAAATGTGCAGTAAAATATGAATCTGGATAAACATTACGAGATCTGTCACTGTATTATTACAATTTTAAAAATTCAGATTTTGTTAATACAGGAATAAACGATCCGGGAATCTTAAATTGTGACTGGGGGAATGGGTGAAGGGGAGAAAGGGTGAAGGCGGAGAAAAGGTGCTGGGTGCTGGGTTGCCCTCTCCCACTTCGGCTAATCTTTCATCCAACCATTAAACACTTAAACTCTGATTCTCAAGTTGAAAGGTTGAAAAGTTGAAATCTTGAGAAAAGTGTCTTAATCCTAAACCCTTCAACCATAACCTTTAATATTAGCTGTAAACTTATAAAAGAATCTTGTGTAATACGTACTAATATATTATCTTTGTACGGATAAAATAAAAAACCATGGATACAAAACTTACTATTAAGCTTGATGATGATGTCATCACCCGGGCAAAGACTTACGCGAAAAATCGAAAAACAAGCCTTTCCAAGATGATTGAGTCTTATCTTGACTCTGTGACAAAACCTGAAACAAAAGGAATTGAAATAACTCCATTAGTGAAAAGTCTTAGCGGAGTGATTACATTAAATTATAATTATGATTATAAAAAAGACCGCACAGATTACCTGGTAAAGAAATACTTATGAAAAAACTGTTTCTTGATACAAATATCATTCTTGACCTTCTGGCCAACAGAATGCCATATTATACAGAAGCAGCTGAATTGTTTTCTCTTGCCGATAAGAAAAAAATAGAACTTTCAATTTCCTCATTGTGCTTAGCTGATACAAACTACATACTATCCGGGCAAAATCCTGAGATGGAAGTAAGAAAAATTCTCAGAAAGTTCAAAATCCTGGTAAATATCTTGCCTTTGGATGATAAAATAACTGATTTAGCTCTTAATTCAGAATTCCGTGATTTTGAAGATGCGATCCAATATTTCACAGCAATTGAGAACGATCAGGATATTATAATAACAAGAAACCAATCTGATTTTAAAGACAGCAAGATCCCGGTTATGACAGCAGGAGAATTCCTGAAATCAATAAGATAATAAAGTCAACGAATTATAAACAGATCTATGCCATTTAGGTCTTTACCAAGGGGGAAAGGGTGAGTGGGTGAATGGGGGAATACCCCCTCCCACCTCGGTTAATCTTTCATCACATCTTTTTTATTACATCCCAGCTATGAGAAGGAGATCCCTCATTCCTCCAAATCTCCGCAAGCTCCGATTTGTCGGAATTCGACAGTTTATTTTGTGGGACATAGGAGGAAGAAACGGCGATTCGCAGCGACATTTTATTCATGAAGTATTTCACTCGCGAATCGCCGTTTCTTCCTCCTGCTAATCAACTACATACCTATCATCCCGAGCGCCAGCGAGGGATCTCCTACTCTCTTTTTGCAATGGACTTAAATTGAATTGTGATGAAAGATTAGCCCACTTTGGAGAGGAGGGGTTTGGGGAGAGGCCGGATGATAGAAAGAATGAATAGTTCTGAGCGATGTGGGTTGAAAGAAACCATTAAACCATTAAACCCTGATTAAGCAGTGAAAGGAGGAATGGGGGAATTGGTGATAGGGATAAGAAATATTATTTGTCAGTTATGAAATGTTTCGTAAATTTGTTTCCGAAATATATCGCAACGAATAAAATCGCAATCACATGAAGACAAATCCTTTTAAATTCGGGTCAGTAGTTGACGGGCCATACTTTACTGACAGGGAAGATGAAATGGAAAGGATAGCCTCATACTTAAACGGAGAAAACCACTTGATTCTGATTAGTCCGAGAAGATATGGAAAAACAAGCCTTATCAGGAAAATTGTCAATGAATCGAAACGTAATTATGTTTTTCTGGATATTCAGATTGTGCTCTCTGTTGAAGATTTTGCATCTCAGCTTCTGAAAAGGGTTTACCGGATTTTTCCGGTGCAAAAGCTGAAGAGCTATATAAAATCATTCAGGCTTATTCCTGTTGTAAATATTAACCCGTTAACAGGTGAGCCGGAAATATCTTTTAAGCCGGGCTCTGGGGAACTGACCCCTCTGGAAGATGTATTAAATCTCATAGAAAAACTGGGAACCGATAAAAAAAAGATTATAGTGGTGCTGGATGAGTTTCAGGATATTTTCAGAATTGATAAAATACTTGACAGGTTTCTCAGGTCTGTGATGCAGAATCAAAGACATATTAATTATATTTTTTTGGGTAGCAGTGAGTCAATGATCAGGGAGATCTTTGAGAAGAAGAGTTCTTCGTTTTACCGTTTTGGTACATTAATGACCCTGGGCAAAATTGATAAAGAAAAGTTTACATTATTTCTAAAAGAAAAGTTTGATGATATAACAGATAAGGGAAATGAATTATCGCAAGAGATTCTTGGTATTACTGATTCTCATCCATATTATACTCAGCAGCTTGCGTCCACTGTATGGGAGCTATCAGTGAGATTCGGGTTTTCTCCCGGTATTGTTGAAACTGCAGCAAATGAAATAGTTAATAGTCATGATAACGATTATGAACGTTTGTGGAACAATTTTAACCGTACAGATATGATGGTACTGAATGGAATGTCGGCAAGTTACATTTCTCCATTATCTGATGAGTTTTCGAGGGTGTTTGGAACAGGTGCAACAAGCACTGTGTTCAGCACACTTCAACGTTTGACAAACAAGGGAATAATATTAAAGGAGGGATCGGTTTACATTATTGATGATCCGTTCTTTAGGAGATGGATTGTTTTACGAAGAAATGAATAGCTTTTAGTGATACGAAGAATGCATCGTTCTGCGTAATGGATTAAGTACTCTCTTCATGAATTATTGAATAGTTGAAAAGCTGAAAAGTTGAATGGGTTGAAAAGTTCTGGCCGATGATTTGACCTTTAAACCCTTCAACCATTAAACACTTAAACTCTGATTCATCAGTTGAAAAGTTGAAAGGTTGAATAGTTGAAAAGGGAATTGACCTTAGCCTTTAAGCCCTTCAACTCTTAAACCATTCAACCCTTCAACTTTTTCGACAGTTCACCGAAAATCCAGGGCAAAAATTGGTCTATCAATGCCTCAGATTCATCCGTATCAGAAAAACAAAGATTAATGGAATTATTAAATGCGTTTATCAAAATGGACCATCACACTATAGATATTGTCGTTAAAAGGCTTTTACCTTTAGGTTAGTTATTACAGAGATCCGGATGCACTCTGAAAGGTCGTTGAAGTCGTTGATAACAAGATAGATATCATCCCAACTGTAATAAGCAACAGCAAGAAATAAAGAAGTAATCAGATCAGGTTTTAATGAAAAAGATGAAAACCTGATGTTATTATTTCTCACTAAACCTTGAGCGTATTTTGATAAAGTCATAAATATATATTATGGATTATCTGATTTCAAAATTTAATCTCCTGAGACATAGTGCAAATTTAAATAAGCTCTTAGTCTCCACAGGTATTTGGTTGTTAGTTGCAGTCAGAGCGATAGGACAGGGGTGTCCTTCTGCACCTCATATTTCATTTAGTTCGTCAACTGATATAACGAGCTCCACAATAAATATTTGCGGCACAATAGGGGGTGGTCCGGATGCGACAGATATAGATGTGACTAGGAATAATTCAACTGGTACACATCAATGGTACTATTCAGTAGGGAATAGCCCATATAATTGGATACAAGATCCTTATGCTGGAACTACAGACTGGGTGGTACTTTCTTTTGGCTCTACACCCGGCCATTACTATTTCCAGTTAAAGATTATTCCCTCCTCAGGCTGTCCTGGAGGTGTTTACAGCAATATTATTGATCTGCTTGTGAACCCCGGAACTCCGCCTCCTTCACCAACTGCTTCAGTAACTCCCAGTTCAAGTTGTTCAGGATCAGTATCCGCTACCTTTACCGCTTCCGGTTGCTCTGGTACACTTGGCTGGTATGCCAACAAATTCGGTGGAACTTCTTTGCACTCCTGGCTCTACCTGGACAACCACTATAACTAGTACAACAACTTACTGGGTTTCTTGTACTACAGGGAGCGGCAATAATGCCTGTGAAAGTCCCAGGACGCCTGTAACGGTAACAATTGGGTCATTAGGGAATCTGGGGGCTATCAATGGTCTTACGACTGTCTGCCCGGGGCAGAACAATGTTACCTACTCTATTCAGAATGTAACTGGGGCAAGTTATGTCTGGAGCTATTCAGGTGGGTCAGGATGGACTATAAATCCTCCTGGTAATACAAGTACCATTACAATCAACTTCTCTCCCTCTGCAACTCCTGGGACCTTGACTGTTACAGCCACCTCCTGTCCACCACCGTATACAACTAACTTATTCATAAATGTAAATCCCTTAACACCACCAATTGTGGGTCTGATCACACAACCCGATTGTGCTACAGCAACAGGAAGTGTGTATTTGAGTGGATTGCCCCCGACCGGTACTTGGACCCTGACGCCAACACCTGCGGATATAGCACCGATCACAAATACAGGAACAAACTGGACAGTTACAGGGTTGACTCAAGGAACCAATTATACTTTTACAGTACGAACCGGATCAGACTGTATTTCAGTACAATCTGCTAACATTCCGATCAACAATCAACCAATTCCCGCTTCACCTCCTTTGGTAGGACCTATAACAGCACCTACTTGTTTCCAAGCTGGCAAAGTAGTATTAAACGGGCTACCAGCAGGAAACTGGACATTGACTCAATCTCCTGGTGGCACAACAGCAGGCTCTGGAGTAACCACAACTGTTTCTAATCTGGCACCAGGAATTTATACTTTTACAGTTACCTCCGAGTCAGGATGTACTTCGGGCCCAATTGATGTCAATATTCCCACAAATACTGATGTTCCAACTGCGCCAATTATAGGAATTCCAACGCAACCAACATGTAGTTTTTCTTCTTCAGGAAGCGTTCCAATAAGTGGTTTGCCAGCAGGCACATGGACACTAACACTTTTGCCTGAAAACATAATTACAACCGGAGGAGTAACAAGTATAACTTATGGCGGTCTGACAGAGGGCACACATAATTTTATAGTTACCAATCAGGCAGGTTGTGTATCAGGCTTATCAGCTGATGTTATAATCAATGCAAAGCCCTTACCCCCAACTCGTCCAATCGTCGGAACTATAACACAACCAACTTGTACTGAACCGACAGGTAGTGTCGCTTTAAGTGGCTTACCTGCAGGAAATTGGACATTAACCAGATTCCCTGGAGGAGACCTGGTATGGTTAGGAACAGGTATTACCTTATCTGGATTAGCACCGAGCCAAACGTACTATTATACAGTTACTACTGACCCAGGATGTACCTCACCAGCTTCTGATAATGTTGTTATAGGTGCAGCACCTCCAGTGCCGGAAGCGCCAACCGCCAGCGTTACTGCACAGCCTAATTGTACAGTGTCAACCGGAACTATTACAGTTACGGCTCCGGCACCTGCTGCAGGTATTACCTATAGTATTGATGGATCAACATATACTAATACAACAGGTATATTTAATCTGGTAATCCCAGGCCCATATATGGTAACTGTGAAAAACAGTAGTGATTGCATTTCAGCGGGAACATCTGTTACGGTTAATCCGCAACCAGCACTTCCTGTTGTCACGTTTACAGGTACATTAACAACTCAGTGTGCTAGTGCAACCACTTACACCTTAAGCGGAGGGTCTCCGGCCGGAGGATCTTATAGTGGTACTGGAGTGACAGGCACAAATTTTAATGCCAGTGTTGCAGGAGTAGGAACTCATATAATCACCTATAGTTATACTGATATAGTCTCTGGTTGTTCAAATAGTGCTACTAATACTATAGTGGTAAATGCGTTATCGATAGCTCCAAATATGGTAGCTACTCAGCCTACATGTTCAAGCACACAAGGTACTGTCACATTATCCGGTTGGACAGGACTTGCAACAATCAGGAGATGGCTAGGAGTAGTTGCAACCACGTTAGGTAATAATCTTGCCTCGCCTCAAACATTTAGCAACAATCAACCTTTGGGAGGTCCATATACATATACGTACCAGGTTGCAGGGCAGTGTATTTCAAACCCATCAACACCAGTCACTTTTGTAGCTGCCACACCACCTGCAACTTTTAATGTCGGGTCGTCAGCCACAACATATTGTACAGGAGGAGCAGGAGTTAATATAACCCTGAGTGGTTCTGAAACTGGTGTAAATTATCAACTAAAGGTTGGCGGTGGCAATGATGGTGCAGCATTGCCAGGAACAGGATCACCTTTGACATGGAACAATAAAACTGCAGGGGTATATACAGTAGTCGCCACAAATCCATCCAATTTATGTACCACTACAATGAACGGTTCCCAGACTATTACTACAATAGCTTTACCGACCGCCACAATCAGTGGTACCACAACTATCTGTAGTGGTGCTTCTGCAAACATTAGTATTACATTAACCGGTAATCAGCCATGGTCTGTAACTTATACAGATGGCGTCACCCCTGTTACAGTAAATAATATTTCAAGTTCACCATATCAGTTCACAGTAACACCTGCCTCATCAAGGACTTATACCATTACTGCTGTAAGCGACGTTAATTGCTCAGGTACCTTTTCGGGAAGTGCTGTAATAAGTTTATTTCCCGCTTTGGTACCAGGTGCCCACAATACGGATCCTTTGATTGAATGTTCGGGATATAATCCTGATATCCTGTCTTTTACTACTCCTATTTCCGGCGGAAATCCACCTTATAACTACCAGTGGAGACTAAACGGAACCGATATCACGGGAGCCACTTCAGCTACTTACGATCCGGCTCCTCTCATTCCAAGTGGGGATTACAGTTATGATTGCATAGTCACAGATGGATGTGGATCAAGCTTTACAACATCAGCAAAACTAATTACTATCGTACCTGATCCGTCAGTAGGTATTTCTGGTAATGCTTCGGTCTGTCAAAACGGAAGTGTAACACTCACTGCAAATATTACCAATGGCACAGGAACCTATTTATATCAATGGAGAATTGGCCCGTCATGGACTGATATTCCTGGTGCGACTAACCAAACATATAATCCTCCGACTAGTGGTGCAGGTACATTTGATTACCAGGTATTTATAAATCCTGCTCATCCCGAATGTAACCAGGCAACTTCTCCTACATTTACATTAACTGTTAACCCCTCTCTCCCAGCCAGTGTCAGCATTGCTGCAGTACCCTCAGGTGCTATCTGTGCAGGTACATCAGTCACATTCACTGCTACTCCGACAAACGGCGGTACTACACCTTCATACCAGTGGTATAATGGTGCAACGCTTATTCCAGGAGCTACATCTTCAACTTATACATCAACAACTCTTGCAAACGGCGATGCCATAAATGTTCACATGACATCCAACCTAGCCTGTGTGACAGGCAGCCCGGCTACATCCAATACTATTACCATGGCTGTCAATCCTGTTCTGCCAGCCAGTGTAAACATAGTTGCTGCTCCGGCGGGAGCTATCTGTGCAGGTACATCAGTGACCTTCACTGCTACTCCGACAAACGGCGGTACTACACCTTCATACCAGTGGTATAATGGGGCAACGCTTATTCCAGGAGCTACATCTTCAACTTATACATCAACAACTCTTGCAAACGGCGATGCCATAAATGTTCACATGACATCCAACCTGGCTTGTGTAACAGGCAGCCCGGCTACATCCAATACTATTACCATGGCTGTCAATCCTGTTCTGCCAGCCAGTGTAAACATAGTTGCTGCTCCGGCGGGAGCTATCTGTGCAGGTACATCAGTGACCTTCACTGCTACTCCGACAAACGGCGGGACTACACCTTCATACCAGTGGTATAATGGTGCAACGCTTATTCCAGGAGCTACATCTTCAACTTATACATCAACAACTCTTGCAAACGGCGATGCCATAAATGTTCACATGACATCCAACCTGGCCTGTGTGACAGGCAGCCCGGCTACATCCAATACTATTACCATGGCTGTCAATCCTGTTCTGCCAGCCAGTGTAAACATAGTTGCTGCTCCGGCGGGAGCTATCTGTGCAGGTACATCTGTCACATTCACTGCTACTCCGACAAACGGCGGTACTACACCTTCATACCAGTGGTATAATGGTGCAACGCTTATTCCAGGAGCTACATCTTCAACTTATACATCAACAACTCTTGCAAACGGCGATGCCATAAATGTTCACATGACATCCAACCTGGCTTGTGTGACAGGCAGCCCGGCTACATCCAATACTATTACCATGGCTGTCAATCCTGTTCTGCCAGCCAGTGTAAACATAGTTGCTGCTCCGGCGGGAGCTATCTGTGCAGGTACATCAGTGACCTTCACTGCTACTCCGACAAACGGCGGTACTACACCTTCATACCAGTGGTATAATGGTGCAACGCTTATTCCAGGAGCTACATCTTCAACTTATACATCAACAACTCTTGCAAACGGCGATGCCATAAATGTTCACATGACATCCAACCTGGCCTGTGTGACAGGCAGCCCGGCAACATCCAATACTATTACCATGGCTGTCAATCCTGTTCTGCCAGCCAGTGTAAACATAGTTGCTGCTCCGGCAGGAGCTATCTGTGCAGGTACATCAGTGACCTTCACTGCTACTCCGACAAACGGCGGGACTACACCTTCATACCAGTGGTATAATGGTGCAACGCTTATTCCAGGAGCTACATCTTCAACTTATACATCAACTACTCTTGCAAACGGCGATGCCATAAATGTTCACATGACATCCAACCTGGCCTGTGTGACAGGCAGCCCGGCTACATCCAATACTATTACCATGGCTGTCAATCCTGTTCTGCCAGCCAGTGTAAACATAGTTGCTGCTCCGGCGGGAGCTATCTGTGCAGGTACATCAGTGACCTTCACTGCTACTCCGACAAACGGCGGGACAACACCTTCATACCAGTGGTATAATGGTGCAACGCTTATTCCAGGAGCTACATCTTCAACTTATACATCAACAACTCTTGCAAACGGCGATGCCATAAATGTTCACATGACATCCAACCTGGCTTGTGTAACAGGCAGCCCGGCTACATCCAATACTATTACCATGGCTGTCAATCCTGTTCTGCCAGCCAGTGTAAACATAGTTGCTGCTCCGGCGGGAGCTATCTGTGCAGGTACATCAGTGACCTTCACTGCTACTCCGACAAACGGCGGGACTACACCTTCATACCAGTGGTATAATGGTGCAACGCTTATTCCAGGAGCTACATCTTCAACTTATACATCAACAACTCTTGCAAACGGCGATGCCATAAATGTTCACATGACATCCAACCTGGCTTGTGTGACAGGCAGCCCGGCAACATCCAATACTATTACCATGGCTGTCAATCCTGTTCTGCCAGCCAGTGTAAACATAGTTGCTGCTCCGGTAGGAGCTATCTGTGCAGGTACATCAGTGACCTTCACTGCTACTCCGACAAACGGCGGGACAACACCTTCATACCAGTGGTATAATGGGGCAACGCTTATTCCAGGAGCTACATCTTCAACTTATACATCAACAACTCTTGCAAACGGCGATGCCATAAATGTTCACATGACATCCAACCTGGCCTGTGTGACAGGCAGCCCGGCTACATCCAATACTATTACCATGGCTGTCAATCCTGTTCTGCCAGCCAGTGTAAACATAGTTGCTGCTCCGGCGGGAGCTATCTGTGCAGGTACATCAGTGACCTTCACTGCTACTCCGACAAACGGCGGGACAACACCTTCATACCAGTGGTATAATGGTGCAACGCTTATTCCAGGAGCTACATCTTCAACTTATACATCAACAACTCTTGCAAACGGCGATGCCATAAATGTTCACATGACATCCAACCTGGCTTGTGTAACAGGCAGCCCGGCAACATCCAATACTATTACCATGGCTGTCAATCCTGTTCTGCCAGCCAGTGTAAACATAGTTGCTGCTCCGGTAGGAGCTATCTGTGCAGGTACATCAGTGACCTTCACTGCTACTCCGACAAACGGCGGGACAACACCTTCATACCAGTGGTATAATGGTGCAACGCTTATTCCAGGAGCTACATCTTCAACTTATACATCAACTACTCTTGCAAACGGCGATGCCATAAATGTTCACATGACATCCAACCTGGCCTGTGTGACAGGCAGCCCGGCTACATCCAATACTATTACCATGGCTGTCAATCCTGTTCTGCCAGCCAGTGTAAACATAGTTGCTGCTCCGGCGGGAGCTATCTGTGCAGGTACATCAGTGACCTTCACTGCTACTCCGACAAACGGCGGGACAACACCTTCATACCAGTGGTATAATGGTGCAACGCTTATTCCAGGAGCTACATCTTCAACTTATACATCAACAACTCTTGCAAACGGCGATGCCATAAATGTTCACATGACATCCAACCTGGCCTGTGTGACAGGCAGCCCGGCTACATCCAATACTATTACCATGGCTGTCAATCCTGTTCTGCCAGCCAGTGTAAACATAGTTGCTGCTCCGGCGGGAGCTATCTGTGCAGGTACATCAGTGACCTTCACTGCTACTCCGACAAACGGCGGGACAACACCTTCATACCAGTGGTATAATGGTGCAACGCTTATTCCAGGAGCTACATCTTCAACTTATACATCAACAACTCTTGCAAACGGCGATGCCATAAATGTTCACATGACATCCAACCTGGCTTGTGTGACAGGCAGCCCGGCTACATCCAATACTATTACCATGGCTGTCAATCCTGTTCTGCCAGCCAGTGTAAACATAGTTGCTGCTCCGGCGGGAGCTATCTGTGCAGGTACATCAGTGACCTTCACTGCTACTCCGACAAACGGCGGGACTACACCTTCATACCAGTGGTATAATGGTGCAACGCTTATTCCAGGAGCTACATCTTCAACTTATACATCAACAACTCTTGCAAACGGCGATGCCATAAATGTTCACATGACATCCAACCTGGCTTGTGTAACAGGCAGCCCGGCAACATCCAATACTATTACCATGGCTGTCAATCCTGTTCTGCCAGCCAGTGTAAACATAGTTGCTGCTCCGGCAGGAGCTATCTGTGCAGGTACATCAGTGACCTTCACTGCTACTCCGATAAACGGCGGGACAACACCTTCATACCAGTGGTATAATGGTGCAACGCTTATTCCAGGAGCTACATCTTCAACTTATACATCAACAACTCTTGCAAACGGCGATGCCATAAATGTTCACATGACATCCAACCTGGCTTGTGTGACAGGCAGCCCGGCTACATCCAATACTATTACCATGGCTGTCAATCCTGTTCTGCCAGCCAGTGTAAACATAGTTGCTGCTCCGGCAGGAGCTATCTGTGCAGGTACATCAGTGACCTTCACTGCTACTCCGACAAACGGCGGGACTACACCTTCATACCAGTGGTATAATGGTGCAACGCTTATTCCAGGAGCTACATCTTCAACTTATACATCAACAACTCTTGCAAACGGCGATGCCATAAATGTTCACATGACATCCAACCTGGCCTGTGTGACAGGCAGCCCGGCTACATCCAATACTATTACCATGGCTGTCAATCCTGTTCTGCCAGCCAGTGTAAACATAGTTGCTGCTCCGGCGGGAGCTATCTGTGCAGGTACATCAGTGACCTTCACTGCTACTCCGACAAACGGCGGGACAACACCTTCATACCAGTGGTATAATGGGGCAACGCTTATTCCAGGAGCTACATCTTCAACTTATACATCAACAACTCTTGCAAACGGCGATGCCATAAATGTTCACATGACATCCAACCTGGCTTGTGTGACAGGCAGCCCGGCTACATCCAATACTATTACCATGGCTGTCAATCCTGTTCTGCCAGCCAGTGTAAACATAGTTGCTGCTCCGGCAGGAGCTATCTGTGCAGGTACATCAGTGACCTTCACTGCTACTCCGACAAACGGCGGGACTACACCTTCATACCAGTGGTATAATGGTGCAACGCTTATTCCAGGAGCTACATCTTCAACTTATACATCAACAACTCTTGCAAACGGCGATGCCATAAATGTTCACATGACATCCAACCTGGCTTGTGTGACAGGCAGCCCGGCAACATCCAATACCATAACAATGGTTGTCAATCCTATCCTGACAGCCAGCGTCAGCGTTGCTGCAGTACCCTCAGGTGCTATCTGTGCAGGTACATCTGTCACATTCACTGCTACTCCGACAAACGGCGGTACTACTCCTGCATACCAGTGGAGGATTAATGGCTCAAATGCCGGAACAGACAACCCAACATTCACTTCAACAACATTTAATAATGGAGATGTTGTCACCGTGGTGATGACTTCCAATGCAAATTGTACCACCTCCCCGACTGCAACCAGTGCTCCCGTTACAATGACTGTCAATGCCAGTGTTACGCCAGGCGTTACCATTGCTGCATTACCTGTCGGAGCTGTATGTGCAGGAATGTCAGTAACATTTACTGCAACTCCTGTTAACGGAGGAGCAACACCATCATACCAGTGGAGAGTCAACGGTGTAAATGCCGGGACTAACAGTCCATCCTTCACTTCAACAACACTTATAAACGGAGATGTTGTCACAGTTGTGATGACTTCAAATGCAACTTGTACCACCACCCCGACAGCGACCAGTGCTCCAATAACAATGACTGTCAATGCCAATGTTACTCCATCAGTATCTGTTGTTGCCAGCCAGACCTCGATCTGCTCGGGAGCAAGCGTAACATTTACAGCCACTCCAACAAATGGCGGAGCAGCACCATCATACCAGTGGAAAGTCAACGGGGGAAATGCCGGGACAGACAGTCCGACTTTCACTTCCACCACTCTTACAAACGGAGATGTTGTCACTGTTGTAATGACTTCAAATGCAACTTGTACCACCACCCCGACAGCAACCAGTGCTCCGGTAACAATGACTGTCAATGCCAGTGTTACCCCTGCCGTAACCATTGCTGCCAATCCAACAGGAGCAATATGTGCAGGTACATCTGTAATATTTACAGCTACTCCTGTAAACGGAGGAACAGTTCCATCATATCAGTGGAGGATTAATGGCTCAAATGCCGGAACAGACAGCCCGACATTCACTTCAACAACATTTAATAATGGAGATGTTGTCACAGTGGTGATGACTTCCAACGCAAATTGTACCACCACCCCGACTGCAACCAGTGCTCCCATTACAATGACTGTCAATGCCAGTGTTACCCCGGGAGTTACCATTGCAGCATTACCTATCGGAGCTGTATGTGCAGGAACATCTGTAACATTTACTGCAACTCCTGTTAACGGAGGAGCAGCACCATCATACCAGTGGAGGATTAATGGCTCAAATGCCGGGACTAACAGTCCAACCTTCACTTCAACCACGCTTACAAACGGAGATGTTGTCACTGTTGTGATGACCTCAAATGCTGCTTGTACCACCTCTCCAACTGCAACAAGTGCTCCGGTAACAATGACTGTCAATGCCAGTGTTACTCCATCAGTATCTGTTGTTGCCAGCCAGACCTCGATCTGTGTTGGAGCAAGCGTAACCTTCACTGCCACTCCAACCAATGGCGGAGCAGCACCATCATACCAGTGGAAAGTCAACGGCGGAAATGCCGGGACAAACAGTCCGACTTTCACTTCCACAACACTTACAAACGGAGATGTTGTCACTGTTGTGATGACTTCAAATGCAACTTGTATCACCTCCCCGACTGCAACCAGTGCTCCGGTAACGATGACTGTAAATGCCAGTGTCACTCCAGTGGTGACCATTGCAGCATCACCATCAGGAGATATTTGCACGGGAACTTCTGTAACATTTACTGCAACACCAACAAATGGAGGGGCAGCCCCAACTTATTTATGGCAGGTCAATGGAATCACGGTACCCGGACAGACTACAGCAACATTTACCACTGCTACTCTGGCAAACAATGACCAGGTAAGGGTGACTATGACCAGCAATGCAGCTTGTACTACCTCCCCGACTGCAACCAGTACTCCGATTACAATGACTGTCAATAGTGTTACTCCATCAGTATCCATAGTTGCCAGCCAGACTTCGATCTGCCTTGGAGCAAGCGTAACATTTACAGCCACCCCAACAAATGGTGGTACAGCACCAACCTACCAATGGCAGGTTAACGGGATCACGGCACCCGGGCAAACTGCAGAAACATTCACTACTACCACTCTTGTAAACAATGACCAGGTGAGAGTGATCATGACCAGCAATGCCTCTTGTACTACCACTCCGACGGCCACAAGCAATACTATCACTATGTCTGCTGCCAGTATTACGCCAGCTGTATCTGTTGCTGCCAGCCAGACCTCGATCTGCGTTGGAGCAAGCGTAACATTTACTGCAACACCAACAAACGGCGGAGCAGCACCAACTTATGAATGGCAGGTAAATGGAATCGCAGTATCAGGGCAGACTGCTGAAACATTCACTACTACCACTCTTGTAAACAATGACCAGGTGAAGGTCATCATGACCAGCAATGCCACATGTACCACTACCCCCACTGCCACCAGCAATACTATAACTATGTCTGCTGCCAGTATTACGCCAGCTGTATCTGTTGCTGCCAGCCAGACCTCGATCTGTGTTGGAGCAAGCGTAACATTTACAGCTACACCAACAAATGGCGGTGCAGCACCAACTTATGAATGGCAGGTAAACGGAATCACGGCACCAGGGCAGACTACAGAAACATTTACCACTTCTACTCTTGCTAATAATGACCAGGTGAGGGCGATCATGACAAGCAATGCCACATGTACAACTACTCCTACAGCTACAAGCAATACTATAACCATATCTGCTGCCAGTACTACTCCATCAGTATCTGTCGCTGCCAGCCAGACCTCTATCTGTGCTGGAGCAAGCGTAACATTTACAGCCACACCAACCAATGGCGGTGCAGCACCAACTTATGAATGGCAGATCAACGGGATCACAGTACCCGGGCAAACTGCAGCAACATTTACCACTACAACTCTGGCAAACAATGACCAGGTAAGGGTGACTATGACCAGCAATGCAGCTTGTACAACCTCTCCGACGGCAACCAGTACTCCGGTAATAATAACTGTCAACAGTGTTACTCCATCAGTATCTGTTGCAGCAAGCCAGACTTCGATCTGTGTTGGAGCAAGCGTAACATTTACAGCCACGCCAACAAACGGCGGAGCAGCACCAACTTATGAATGGCAGGTTAATGGGATCACGGTACCCGGGCAAACTGCAGCAACATTCATTACTACCACTCTTGTAAACAATGACCAGGTGAGGGTGATCATGACCAGTAACGCCTCTTGTACCACCACTGCGACGGCCACCAGCAATACTATCACTATGACTGCTGCCAGTATTACCCCGGCAGTATCGGTTGTTGCCAGCCAGACCTCGATCTGCTCGGGAGCAAGCGTAACATTTACAGCCACTCCAACAAATGGCGGAGCAGCACCATCATACCAGTGGAAAGTCAACGGGGGAAATGCCGGGACAGACAGTCCGACTTTCACTTCCACAACTCTTACAAACGGAGATGTTATCACTGTTGTAATGACTTCAAATGCAACTTGTACCACCACCCCGACAGCAACCAGTGCTCCGGTAACAATGACTGTCAATGCCAGTGTTACCCCTGCCGTAACCATTGCTGCCAATCCAACAGGAGCAATATGTGCAGGTACATCTGTAATATTTACAGCTACTCCTGTAAACGGAGGAACAGTTCCATCATATCAGTGGAGGATTAATGGCTCAAATGCCGGAACAGACAGCCCGACATTCACTTCAACAACATTTAATAATGGAGATGTTGTCACCGTGGTGATGACCTCCAATGCAAATTGTACCACCTCCCCGACTGCAACAAGTGCTCCCGTTACAATGACTGTCAATGCAGTACCAATTGTCGCTGATCAAACAGCTTCAATTCTTACAAGTACACTATTTACAGTTGCTCCAGCCGGCGTTCCTGCAGGCACGACTTATACATGGACAACCCCAACTTATACAGGCGGGGTATCAGGTGGCAGCGCTCAGCCTGTTCCACAACCCAGCATAAGCCAAACCTTAATTGTTCCTTCAGGAACCGGTACCGCAATCTACACAGTAACTCCAGCTTCTGGAGCTTGTATTGGAGCAGACTTTATAGTCACAATTACTGTTACCTCTGGATGTGTGCCAGTTACAATTGGAACTCAACCCTCTGATAATAACATGTGTTCAACATCCGGAATTGTATCTTTTTCTGTAATTGCAAACGGAACAGCTCCATTTACTTATCAATGGGAATATAATAATGGTGTCACATGGTCTTCAGTATCAAATGGCACCCCGGCAGGTGCATCATATACAAATGAAACTTCATCAAGCATGGATGTAACTGGAATCACTTCTGCCGGAAGTTATCAGTATCGATCTGTTATTACAAATTGCAGCGGAGTTAATAATGTAACATCAGCTGTAGTTACACTTACTGTGAATGCAACTCCAGTTGCACCAATAGCAATTGTTACAACTCAACCATCATGTGCAACTCCAACAGGAACGATTACCGTTTCTGCTCCTGCTCCGGGTGCTGGTATTTCTTATACTGTTACCGGAACAAATCCAGTGATACCTCCTGTAACGAATACTTCGGGTGTATTTGCTGGACTGACTACAGGTATTTATGATGTAACTACATCCAATGCAGGATGTGTCTCCCCGGCAACTGCTCTGACTGTCAATACACAACCAGAAACACCAAACGTCACTGATCAGGCCACCTCAATTCTTACAAGTGTCCCATTTACAGTCACACCAGCCGGCGTTCCTGCTGGCACAACTTATACATGGACAGCCCCAACTTTTACAGGGGGGGTAACCGGAGGCAGCGCTCAGCCTGTTCCACAAACAATTATAAGCGAAACTTTATCTATTCCTTCAGGAACAGGTACTGCAATCTATACTGTAACACCAACATCAGGAACCTGCACTGGAGCAACTTTTGCCTGTAACTGTAACCGTTACTTCATCATGTGTGCCTGTTACTATAGGAACACAACCAACGGATAACAGCATGTGCTCAACCTCCGGGATTGCATCATTTACTGTCGTTGCAAACGGAACAGCTCCATTTACTTATCAATGGGAATATAATAATGGCGGCACGTGGGCTTCCGTAGCAAATGGTACTCCCACAGGTGCAGTATATACCAATGCCAATACCGCAACATTGGATGTTACGGGAATTACTTCTGCGGGAAGTTATCAGTACCGGACTTTTATCACTAATTGCAGTGGTGCTGACAATGCAACATCAAATGCTGCAACACTTACTGTTAATGCTACTCCCATTTCGCCAATCACTACCCTGAACCAGCCGACTTGTTCAGTAGCTACCGGAACAATAACAATTACGGCACCAACAGGAACAGATATTTCCTACAGCATAGATGGTTCAACTTATACTAATACTACAGGCGTCTTCACACTCCTGCCTGCTGGCACATATCCTGTTACTGCAATGAATTCTTCCGGATGTGTGTCTCCAATAGCCGATGCTGTCTTAATTGCCTTCCCCGGTACCCCTGCAACTCCGGAAATTGGAACGGTTACACAACCTTCTTCCTGTTCAGCTCCAACCGGAAGTGTAGTCCTGAGCGGACTACCTGCAACAGGAACCTGGACCATTAATCCGGGATCAATAGCCGGAACAGGTACCAGTACTACCGTCACAAACCTTATCCCGGGCACTTATAACTTCACAGTTACCGGTGATGCAGGATGTACGTCACCGGCATCTGAAAATGTTGTTATAAATCCTGGATCTGAAGCACCACCAGCTCCGGAAGTCGGAACAATAACACAGCCTGCTTCATGTACGGCTCCAAGAGGAAGTGTGGTACTAAGCGGATTGCCTGCAACCGGTACATGGGTTATTAATCCGGGTTCAATAGCCGGAACGGGTGCGACAACAACTATCACAAACCTTATCCCGGGCAGCTATAACTTCTATGTGACCAGTGAAGCCGGATGCATATCACTTGCATCTTCCACTGTTGTTATTAATGCTTCAGCGGTAGCTCCGGCAGCACCTGTAATAGGGACAATCACGCAGCCTTCTTCATGTGCATCACCGACTGGAAGTGTGGTATTAAATGGTCTGCCTGACACAGGAACCTGGACCATCAATCCCGGATCAATAGCTGGAACAGGTACCACCACAACACTCATTAACCTTAGTCCGGGCACGTATACCTTTAACGTTACAAGTGAAGCCGGATGTATTTCGGATGAATCTGCCAGTGTGGTTATCAATCCTGCACCGGTAGTAACAGCTCCAATAATAGGCACAATCACACAGCCTTCCTCATGTACATCGCCAACAGGAAGTGTTGTACTAAACGGGCTTCCCGGATCCGGCTCATGGGTTATTAATCCGGGTTCAGTTGCCGGCACAGGTACAAGCGTAACAATCTCAAACCTTGCACCTGGTACTTATAATTTTAATGTTACCAGTGATGCCGGATGTATATCACGTGCCTCAGCAGCTGTGATCATTAATGTAGCTCCTTCTGCTCCAACGGAGCCAATAGCAGGCACAATAACTCAGCCTTCTTCATGTTCTGCACCAACCGGCAGCGTGGTATTAAGCGGTCTGCCTGCAAACGGAGCATGGGTTATAAATCCAGGCGGAATAACCGGTACCGGTACGAGTACAACAATAACAAACCTTACACCCGGCACTTATAACTTTACAATTTACAGCGATCCGGGATGTATATCACATGCATCGGCTGATGTTATTATTAATCCCGCACCGGTAGCTCCGACAGCACCTGTATTAGGTACAATAACACAGCCTTCTTCATGTTCTGCAACGACCGGCAGCGTGGTATTAAATGGTTTGCCTGAATCCGGAACCTGGACTATCAATCCGGGAGCAATAACCGGTACAGGTGCAACCGCAACAATCTCAAATCTTATTCCGGGTACATATGACTTCAGCGTAACTGCTGCTACCGGATGTATATCAAATCCATCAGCCGATGTGGTTATAAATGCGGCACCGGTTGCTCCAACAGCACCGATAGTAGGAACAGTTACTCAGCCTTCCTCATGCGCAGCGTCAACCGGTAGCGTGGTGCTAAATGGTTTGCCTGCAACAGGAACGTGGGTAATTAATCCGGGGGCAATAACTGGAACAGGTACGAGCACAACAATCCTGAACCTTATCCCGGGTACCTATAAATTTAACATTACGAGTGATGCCGGATGTATCTCTCTGCCTTCAACAGATGTTGTTATTAATGATGCACCAGGAGGTCCGTTAGCTCCGGTAATAGTCACAGTCACGCAACCTTCAACATGTGCTGTACCAACTGGTAGTGTCGTTTTAAGCGGATTACCAGCAACCGGAACATGGATAATTAATCCGGGTTCAGTAGCAGGAACGGGTGCGACAACAACTATCACAAACCTTATCCCGGGCAGTTATAGCTTCTATGTAACCAGTGAAGCCGGATGTATCTCGCTAGCATCTTCAACTATAGTTATTAATGCTGCACCGGTGGCTCCGACAGCACCTATAATAGGGACAATCACCGAGCCTTCTTCATGTACGGCCCCGACCGGAAGCGTTGAATTAAATGGTCTGCCTGATACTGGAACCTGGACCATCAATCCTGGGTCAATAGCAGGAACCGGAACAACCACAACTCTCACAAACCTGGTTCCGGGGACTTATAAGTTCAATGTTACCAGTGAAGCCGGATGTATATCAGTAGAATCTGCCAGTGTGGTTATAAATCCTGCACCGGTAGTAACAGCTCCAATAATAGGGACAATCACCCAGCCTTCATCATGTATTGCCACAACAGGAAGTGTTGTATTAAATGGCCTTCCTGCAACCGGAACATGGGTTATTAATCCGGGTGCTATAGCCGGAACAGGGACAAGTGTTACTATCTCGAACCTGTCACCTGGTAACCATAACTTTAACGTAACCAGTGCTGCCGGATGTATTTCACATGCATCAGCAGATGTGATAATAAACGTTGCTCCTTCGGCTCCAACAGAGCCAATAGCAGGTACAATAACCCAACCTTCTTCATGTTCTGCTCCGACTGGCAGCGTGGTATTATCCGGTTTGCCTGCTACAGGAACATGGACTATTAATCCTGGTGGAATAACAGGAACCGGCACAGGCACAACCATCGAAAACCTTGCTCCCGGCACTTATAACTTTACTGTTTACAGCGATCCGGGATGTATATCACATGCATCAGCAGATATTATTATTAATCCGGCACCTGTACCTCCCACAGCTCCTGTATTAGGTACAATTACGCAGCCTTCTTCATGTTCTGCAACGACCGGCAGTGTGGTATTAAATGGTTTGCCTGCAACAGGAAACTGGACAATTAATCCAGGCGCAATAGCCGGAACTGGTGCAACCACAACTATTTCAAATCTTATTCCGGGGACATATAACTTCAGCGTTACTGCTGCCGCCGGATGTATATCAAACCCATCAGCCGATGTGGTTATAAATGCGGCTCCGGTTGCTCCAACAGCACCAATAGTTGGTACATTAACCCAACCTTCTTCCTGTGGAGCACCAACCGGAAGTGTCGTATTAAATGGCTTGCCTTCCGCAGGAACATGGACAATTAATCCAGGTGGAATAACCGGAGCAGGTTCAACCGCAACAATAACGAATCTTATTCCGGGCACTTATAATTTTAACATTACAAGTGATGCCGGATGCATATCTCTGCCTTCAACAGATGTAGTAATAATTTCACCCCCGGGCACCCCGGCCACCCCGAAATTAGGCACTATTACCCAGCCATCCTCATGTACATCTTTAACAGGAAGCGTAGTCCTAAATGGTCTTCCTGCAACCGGGATATGGACCATCAATCCAGGATCTGTAACTGGGACTGGTATAACAACTACAATTTCTAACCTTATCCCGGGCACTTATAACTTTACTGTTTCCATTGCATCAGGATGTACTTCACTTGGATCATCCACAGTTATTATAAACGCTCCATTGGGAATTCCGGTTGCACCAGCATCGGGTATAATTACTCAACCTACCTGTGCGGACCCAACAGGAAGCGTAGCCTTATCTGATTTGCCTGCAGGTAACTGGACTATTAATCCCGGAGCGATCCCAGGCAATGGAACAAGCACAACAATTTCAGGTCTTGCAGCCGGCACCTATAACTTCACTGTCACAAATGATGCAGGCTGTGTTTCTCCAGCAACGGCAAATATTATATTAATTCCATTCCCGGGTGCACCAACTGTCCCGATCATCGGGTCCGTAACTCAACCCACCTGTGCCGATGCTACCGGTGAGATAATCTTAAATGGTCTGCCTTCAGGTACATGGACCGTAAATCCGGGAGCCATAACCGGCTCAGGGGTAAGTACCACGATCCCCGGTCTTGGTGCAGGCACTTATAGCTTTACAGTTATAAATGAATCAGGATGTCTTTCACCAGTTTCAGAAGAAGTAATAATTACTGCATTCGCGGGTGCTCCTCTTGCTCCAATTGCAGGAGCCATTACCCAACCAGCTTGTGAGGTACCAACAGGAAGTATAGTACTAAATGGTTTACCGGCTGGTGTGTGGGCGATCAATCCCGGAGCTATTACGGGAACGGGGTCAAGCACAACAATTACGGGTCTTGCTGCCGGAATTCATAATTTTACAGTTACGAATGAAGCGGGTTGTATTTCACCAGTTTCAGAAGATGTCGTTTTAACTGCATACGATGGAGCACCGGTTGTACCCACAGTAGGCATTATAACTCAACCAACATGTGGTTCTGCAACAGGTAGCGTAGAATTGAACGGGTTACCTGCAGGTAACTGGACTATCAATCCCGGAGCTCTTTCAGGTACAGGTGCCAGCACAATTATTAGCGGTCTGTCAGCCGGTAGCCTATAACTTTACGGTGACAAATGAAACCGGATGTATCTCAATGCCGACAGGCGACGCCGTCATCAATCCAATTAGCGGGATTATACCAACTAAAGAACTTTCTGATTATAACGGCTTTAGTGTAAGCTGTTATGGGAAATCTGATGGATATATCAAGATAGTTCCTTCACCTGATCTGGCTCCATACTTATTCAGCTGGACCGGACCGGGCGGCTTTACATCATCAGATCAGGATATTTCAGGACTGAAAGCCGGGCAGTATATTTTGTTAATCACCGATGTTAAGAATTGTACTGCTAATGAAACATTTGAGCTGACAGAACCACAGCCTCTCAGTATGACAATTTTAAAATCAGTCAGCTCAGACGGAGGTTATAATATAAATTGTGCCGGAGCAGGTACAGGATCTGCAGGCATAACAGCTGTAAACAATATCGGATCAGTTAATTATCTTTGGAGCGATGGTTTCACAGGCAGTAGCAGAACCAATCTTTCACCTGGCAGTTACGATCTAATAATAACAGATTCAAATAATTGCACTGCCGACTCGACAATTACTCTCACAGCACCGGATTCACTGAAACTTAGCTTTGAGGTAACCCAGCCATTCTGCCCCGCTAATTCGGATGGAGCTATAAGTCTGACTGTTACGGGAGGAGTCCCTGGCACGGATTATATCTATCACTGGTCGAATAATTCCACAGGTAAGGATCTTTCGAATATTCCCGAGGGACTTTATAGTGTGATGGTTGCTGACCTTAACGGATGTTCGGTAAATGATTCTGTACAGGTCGATGCAAAGAACGAGACCTGCATGGTCATACCTAACGCCTTTTCTCCTAACGGGGATCTCATCAATGATGTCTGGAATATTGAACATATTGATCAGTATCCTCTGGCAGAAGTAAAAGTATTTAACAACTGGGGCGTAACTGTCTGGAAATCTGAACAGGGTTACCCGCAGCCATGGGATGGCCGAAGCAATGGTATAGCATTACCGATTGATTCTTACTTCTATATTATCAATCTGCATAACGGCACAAAGCTAATTTCAGGAAGTGTTACAATAATCAAATAGAGATCAATAATTTAGAGGATATGAAAAAGCTGATATATGTTTTATTCTTTGTGATGATTGGTCAGATAACCTTTGGACAGCAACTGCCTTTATATAGTCAGTATCTTTATAACAAATTTCTGATCAATCCTGCAGTTGTAGGTAGTGATGGATATACGAGCCTGAATCTTACGGCACGAAAACAATGGGTAGGACTTACCGGTTCTCCCCAGACTTTTTCATTCAGTGTTCAGACACGGTTTCTGAAGCATCGGCCCTATGTGAAAGTAAAAAATAACAAAACAGTTTTCAGGCCGGAGAATGATGCTAAAGTCGGACTTGGAGCTTCGGTTTTCAGCAATCAAAGCGGACTAATTCAAAGAACCGGATTTCAGTTAGCATATGCTTACCACATCTGGCTGCAGGGAATGACTCAACTCTCCCTTGGCCTTTCAGTTACCGGTACTTATTTCAGAATAAATACAAATCAGATATCACTTGAAGATCAAAATGATCCGTTGCTTAACGATAATCTCCGGCGTGGTATATTCATCCCCGATGCGACATTCGGAGTCTACGTTCTGAACCATCAGTATAATATGGGATTCTCGGTTAATCAGCTATTTTCAGCCGGTGCAAAAATAGGAAATGCTGCCTATGCAAATTATAAACTGTACAGGCATTACTATTTATTTGGTTCTTACAGCTTTGAAAGGGGAAAAGAAGTTGAACTCAGACCCTCTATTTTGATAAGCCTGTCAGAACAGCAAAACCCTGTTGTCAGTCCCCTGGTGGAATTCGGAATGAATTATGTTTATAACCAATCCTTCTGGACCGGGCTTTCTTACAGAACCAGTGGAGCAATTATAGCAAATGTCGGAGTGAAGTATAAAAATGCGTTCATAGGTTATGCTTTTGATTTTACCCTTCAGGAAATCCAGAGAATTACCTACGGAACTCATGAATTAAATATAGCCTGGAAATTTGGCGATAGTGCAAGAAGATACCGATGGTTAGATCGATATTAATCTTCCTGTAAACTAATTCGAATGAGGGTGTCTGAAAAGGCACCCTTTTTTATTATGACCAAATAGCATTTGCCATTTACGTACTAACCCCCTTCCCCAGGCCGTCAACCTAAGCTTTAAGGATGAATGAATACTGCATAAAAAAGTTTCCCCTCCTTTTGAAGCTAATCTTTATACACATCTATTTTAATATCGTGAAATGCTGTTCATTAATTGGCTCTGAAGGAGCCAAATTTGAATAACCCCCGGTGCAACCGACGGTGCAACCGTCGGTGGAACCGGGGGTTGAACACGACACTAGTTCTGCAGCTCTGAAGGAGCTGGATATAATTAACTAAGGGAAAAACCTTTCATCTGGTATTATCCCAGATTCCTTTAGTATTTGACGATATTCTTTCTCGAATGTCACTTTTTTATGATGCTCTTGTTGATTCTTAATATATTCAATAAGACTGTTTATATCCTTATAAGAGCAGGTGAAAGAACCATATCCTTCTTCCCAACCAACAAACTGAGGAAATAACTGACTTTTTTTCATCCAAAATGAGGATGAAGCTTTAACCTCTCTCATAAAATCTATTGGAGCAATTGAAGGATTCATATCGGTTAGTATGTGAAGGTGATTCGCAACGCCATTTATACGATACAGGTGACTGTTTTTATTTTTGACAATCCCCGCTATATAAGCATAAAGTTCATTTACATGATCTTGCTTTATGGTGGGGACACTATTTTTTGTCCTAAAAACAAGATGATACAGATGTTGACGATAACTTGACATGATAAAATTATTTAGTTTTTACTAGCGAGAGAGACCAAGATACAAAATGGCTTAATTAAAACCAATTATATGCCGCCCTTTCAGGGCTAAAAATTAAGAGAGTTACCTGACCCCCGGTTGCACCGGGGGTTATTCAAATTTAGCCACATTCGTGGCATAAAAGGTTTTACATTAAAGTCGCATGGCTTACGCCGAGCATCGGCTTATATCCAATATTTTCCATTTTGTTTTGTAACAAACTCACCCCTATTTTCCCCTTTCAACTCCTAAGTTGAGAGGGGATGGGGGTGAGTTCATCATGAACAGTATCTAAGGGATTGTAAAGATGTGTATGAATAAGGAAATCTGTTATTGAACCAGCCCTAAAACAAAAAAGGTTGTCTCTTTTTTGAAACAACCTCTTCATATACCGGTGAAATATTTCTTAATTCGAATGTTCTTCGGGAGTCATTATAACTGACATCAGTTTAGTGTCATCAGCTGCTGCGATGTTAGGGGATTCCATTTTCCTGGAAGTGACTTTTTCACTGATCAGCTGGACATTATATTCCCCGGGTTCCGTGAAAGAAATCGAACCGACATAAGAATCGGCCCTGAAATACGGATAATGAACATCACTTGAATTCCGAACTATTTTATCACAGGCAGGATTCACCTCCAACAGATCATTCATGAAACTGATCTTTACGGAATTTCTATAGTTAAGAGACGAGGTGTCCTTCGTTGCACTTGAAAGCCAGACCTTAAAACGACCCGGTTTGGAAATGACAACATTCCAGTCTGCCGTATTATTTGATGGATTGCCGGCATCATTATAGCAATCTGCTTTAGCAAGGATAAGGGATACAGATCCATCGTTTTGCTGTAATATCCTGTTTTCCGCAATCCTTAAATCCTTGTTGACTCCATTATGCCCGCACGACCAGAATGGAAGGAGTGCTATTCCAACAATGCATGTTACTATTTTCGCTTTCATTTTCAATATCTCCTATTTAAATAATTTCTTGATCAGGAATAAATCGGGATAAATATAAATCTATTTTATAGGTCTATATACGTCGCGGAAGTCGCTTTTGACCAACGGCAGGTAGAATTTGACAAATTGACCAACGACTTGTGATTAATTTTAAAAGACAAATCCATACGTTATTCAGGCACTTTAAATGATTTTCTTATTGACTGGTATTATAGCCGGAAACTGGGTTGGGAACCTACTTCAGGTTCTATCTCGAATATGATTATCCCTCCAGGAACCCGTGGTGTTGATGCCATAATTAAGGATCTGGGCCGCTGCATACTGATCACAGATTTTATTGGAGGAAATTCTAATTCAACTACAGGTGATTTCTCTGTAGGCATAATCGGCAAACTGTTCGACAAGGGTCATTTTGTACAAAATGTGGCTGAAATGAACATGGCTGATAACCATCTGAATTTCTGGAATAAACCCGTACGTGATACTCTCGTATCATACGGCTCTTGTTACACAAAAGATTAGGTGAATTGAAAACCATATTGCCCTGGACAAATAGACCCGGATAGCAAACAGCAAGATTCCTGAGCCACCTGCCAGCTTTAGCAAAACTATACCCAAAACGCCTGTACTTATTTACCGCCCACCTGACTAACCGTTCATTTAAGATCATGAAGATTCTCGATAATTTGTGCATCCTGGAACTTCCCAAAGTAATTAATCCATCCCCGAATTTTTGGATTTAGTACCTGTGCAATTCGGGAAAGATCAAAAGAGGTCCATTGATGGAACTTTAATTTTCTAAAGACCTCCACTATCTTATTTTCACTCTTACGGCTAATCGCACAATCATAACTTAAAAACAACTCTTTGCCATGATTAGATGCAGACCTTGGTTGGAAACTAAATCCAAGAAAATCAAACTGTACTGTCTTGAACTTATCCTTTCGGTGATCTTTCTTACAGTAAACAATCCTGGTCTTCTTCTCATTCAATTCCAGTCTGCACTCCCCCAGCCTCAGCCTTATGGCTATCAAAACTTCTTCTGCTTCTGCCTGGCTATTGCAATGAACAATAATGTCATCTGCATAACGTACAAAGCACAAGTTTGGATAAGTTATCTCAAGCCACTTGTCAAAAGCATAGTGGAGAAACAGATTAGCAAGCAGGGGGCTTATTACCCCTCCCTGTGGCGTACCTTTTCCATCTCTGCTGCGTTTGTTCCCTTTCCTGTCTTCAATGGGTGCCTGAAGCCATCTTGTGATGTACATCTTTGCCCATTTTTCCTGAACATGTCGTTCTATCGCTCTTTGTAAGAGATCATGCGACATATTGTCAAAGAAGCCGGATATATCCATGTCGATCACCCAATGGTAGCGTCGTACGTTCTTACGAACCTGTTCAACTGCCTGATGAGCGCTCTTTAATGGTCTGATAACCGTAAGATTGAGGTGAGAACTCCGCTTCAAATCTCTGTTCAAGGTAGTTCTTTAGTACTTGTTGTGCTACCCTGTCATTAACTGTCGGAATGCCTAATTTACGTTTCCTTCCATCATTCTTTGGGGATCTCCACTTCAAGTACAGGGGGTGGAAAGTAGCTTCCGGAACTCATCCGATTCCACAGCATATAGAGGTTGTCTTGCAAGACGCTGCTCATACATGTCTATGGTCTCTTCATCTATCCCTGCGGCCCCTTTGTTCTTCCTCACTTTCTTGTAGGATTCCCAAATCATTCTCTTGGTAATTGGTATACTTTTCGTCTCAGCTCCACTATCCCTCGCCCCTTTTGGGGTTGTTAGCGATAACCTCAACTGTGTAACCTCAGCCCTTCGCTCCACTCCCATTACAGGAGTTTCTTCACTACTATGACTGAGTCCGGTTTCATACAAATCATCGGTATTCGGCCTCACAGGTGTTTGCCCTGCTTGTGCCTTTCCCTTTGCATCTTTGTATGACTTCCCTTGTTCCATAACTACGCCTTGGCGCCATTATGGCCTTGTGCAGCGGGCGGATAAACAGGGAAAAGGAGGAGCAAAAGAACCGACCGAAGGGAGCTCGCCGAAGGCAAATGAAAATAAAAAAAGAAGGTGTCTTTTTGAGACACCCTTCATTTAATTTGACCAGTCACTACCTGTCTATCCATCTCTTAAATTCAGCAACTTTCTCACGGCTGACAACGAAAAGTTCACTTTTCTCCTTATCCTTCAGAGTCAGCTGCAATCTGCTTGAGGAGTAACTGTACATCAGAGAGATTGATTCAATATTGATAATGCATTCCCGGTTGATCCTGAAGAATTTACGCGGATCGAGCATTGTCTGCAGCTGATCGAGAGAATAATCAATGCCGTAATCCCTGCCCAGATTATCATTCAGAAAAACACTCCGTTCGTTAATGTGAAAATGGCTGATTTCTGACGCAGGAACTGACCGGTACTTTTCGCCGATCTTTATAAGAAACCTCGATTTATACTGATTCCTGAATTCGGCAAGAAGCTGTTTGAAATCTCTCTTAAAGGGATCGTGGTCAGCAAAAAGCTTCTTGAATTTAGCAAGAGCGGCTCTTAACAATTCTTCGTCGATGGGTTTCAGCAGGTAATCTATACTGTTGACCTTGAATGCTTTCAGAGTGTATTCATCATAAGCAGTAGTGAAAATAACCGGTATTTCAACCTTTGCTGTATCGAATATTTCAAAGCAAAGTCCATCATCAAGCTGTATATCCATCAGGATGAGGTCGGGGATAGGTCTTTCCTGCAGTCTGTTAATTGACTCCTCAACTGTCTCAATTACTCCAAGAATGGTAATAGACTTATCAATTTTTGAAAGTAGTCTGACAAGTTTATCGGCAGCAGGCTTCTCATTTTCGATTATAAGTATATTCATTATACCAGAGGGATTTTTACTGTGAAATCTGTGATGGTCTCTTCAATAACAAGAGGCTTCCCTGTTATAAGACTTACTCTCTGATCAAGATTTTTAAGTCCTATCTGAGTAGATTTCATCTGCAACGCCATCCGCTGCAGATTATTAGTTACTACAATTGACTTGTTTTCAGTATAGATCAGAATCTTAAGCGGACTTTCCCTTGTCGCTTTATTATGCTTTATTGCGTTCTCCACAAGGATCTGAAGCGAGACAGGCAGTATCTCGTAATTGGCGAAATCGTTAATTCTTATTTCGAGCTGAATTTTCCCGTCATCGCGGATTTTATGAAGGAAAAAATAATTTTCAATGAACGATAATTCTGCTTCAAGAGGCACTTTGTCCTTTGAACTATTTTCGAGGATATATCGGTAAATTGAAGACAACCGGGTAATAAATTCCTCAGCGAGTTCGGGCCTGGTAACGATCAAAGACGAAAGAGTATTGAGACTGTTAAACAGGAAATGCGGATTTATCTGGGTTTTTAAGGTTTCATTCTGAAAGATGAGATTTTCTTCCCTGAGTTTCTGTTCTCTCTTTAATGATGCCTGCCAGAGCATTACTATAAAAATAATGGCGCCAACGGATAATCCTGATATAGTTGATTTGAACCAGATCCGTAATCCCACATGAATAAAATTATACATCACTTTCGACAGATCTTCTCCGCGTATCCAGAAACCTGCAAATTGCAACAGTACAAAGAGGATCACGGAAGCAAGCAGACAGCCCGCTATAAAGATCAAAAACCTGATAAGCACGATCCGGGTTATTTCACCCGGGCTTCTGTCAAAATTCAGATCAGCGAATAACAATGTTCCTAAGAATATAAAGACCTCCAGTTGTACGAACAACATAATGAACGTTTCAAAGGAGAATATCCCCATGATCCCATATTTTCCTGTCAGACCATAGATAAATCCGACCACTATTGAAAAAATGAGGAATGCGATGTGAGAGACTGGTTTCCTCTGATCAAGAACATTGTAGGCTGCAGGTGTTTTCATATAAACAAATTTAATGCTTCTTTATTGAATTTTATCGACTCTGATCTCCCTGATGGTTTTCACCAGGAATTTATTATTCATCCCTTTTACCTGAATTTCCTGAATTGTCCCTGAATAGGTATCTGCAAACTCAATCTCCCCGGTGCTGAGAGAGACCCACGTAGTGCCCCAGTACTGTTCAGTGCCCTTACCTTTTACCTGATCCATGTTGATTTCGAGTAAATTGTCGTCGGCTCTGTATTCAATAATCGCGCATAATTTATTATTCATTACTGAGATACCGTTCCAGCGGATCTGTATATTGTTATGTGAATATGTACCTATGCCGGCCATATCAAAACCATGTGCATCAGGGTGAATAACATAGTATTTGTTCAGCTTCAGCGAATCGGTGTAATTCCAGGCAAACTCCTCTATCGCCATCATATCCCATACTAAGTTCTTTGCAAAGACACTCTCTGTATTTCCGGGAAAATTCTTAAAGCTTTCTTTATCCATCATTTTCCTGGATGGCACATATTTCATGTTTTGCATATAATCCAGTTTCGTTCCCTTAGTGAAAGGCTCTGAAAAATTATTTGAGGCTGAGAAGTATACCTCATTCCACAAAACAGAATCGCCAGCAAGACCCCGGGTATAATCCCCGGTAACTCTTGTTTTCCCGGTAAAATTGCCATAAAGATCCCGGTTAATATAAATAGCAGTCATCCTGTATTTCTGAAGAGTTTTGCTTTTATGGTACTTCGGCAATTCACTTAAATATTTCTTCACAATTGCTTTTTCGCTTTGGCCGTTTAAGTTGGCTGGCAGGATAATAAGCAGGCTAAGCAATATTCCTGCGTACCCCGGATTCAATTTCGTTTTCATAGTTTTCAGTTTTTCAGTTTTTTCCTAATAACCATATCAAAGAAAAGACAGAACGTCACTGAAAAAAATTAATTTATGCAGAATGGTCAGTATTGGATGTTGAATTGTGCTTTTTGGGGTTTAAACCGGAAATGGTAAATTTGAATCCGGCTTTGTCTGAAGATTTTGCCGAATGATTAATAATAGGTACGTTTACGGTATATGCGACGCTGAAGTCAGTTAATTTATGAGTGAGGAGATTCTAAAGGCATTGATGGAACTGTTTGCCCTGATTGTAAAGCAAGACAGGGGTATACTTATGAATGAACGTGAGTATGTTTCAGACTTTCTGAACAAGCAGCTTACGAGGGAAACAGTTCAGGAATATCTCGCACTTTTTGATGAACATGCAGGACCAGTTGCAGAAAGATCAGCATTAAAAGAACCATCTGCTCCTTCTGTCAGGGATTCGGTCAAGATCCTTGGCATATGTAAAAAAATAAACCGTACCCTAAACCAGGAACAGAAAGTTGTAGTTCTGATGAGACTCTATGAACTGGTAAATACCGACCACCAGTTTACTCTTCAGAGAATGAACATAATTAATACTGTAGCTGAAGTATTTAAAATATCCGGGGCAGAGTTTGCAGCCATAGAACAGTTCGTGAAAAATAATAACCCGGAAGACCTGATTGATCCTGCCATTCTGGTTCTGACTCCGGGGAATACCCAGTGCAGCATATGCAATAAAATGATTACCGGCTACCAGAATACAAGAATAATTATTTTAAGGGTTGCCAGTGTTGATCTCTATTTTATAAAGTATGTTTCAGCAGATCAGTTATATCTTAACGGCTTACCGATAAGATCAGGCCAGGTCTATACATTTGCTAAGGGAGGTTCCGTAAAATCACTGCAGGGCCATTCTATTTATTACAGTGACATTAGCTCAAGTTTTCTTTCCGATATAATTATACATAAAATATCATTCACTGTAGAAAATCTGACCTATCAGTTCAGGGATGGCCATGCAGCGGTAAATAATGTGAGCTTTTCCGTTGAGGAGGGCAAGCTTATCGGAATAATGGGAGCCAGCGGTTCAGGAAAGACAACATTAATGAATCTGATGAGCGGGATACTGAAACCATCTTCAGGCGGTATTAAAATTAATGGACTGGATGTTGCAAAGGATATAATTGAGCTTGAGGGTGTTTTTGGTTATGTGCCTCAGGATGACCTGCTTATTGAGGATCTGACAGTATTTGAAAATCTTTTCTTTGCTGCCAGTCAATGTTTCAGGGATAAATCACGGGTAGAAATTACTGAACTTGTTGATCAGACTTTATCTAATCTGGGATTACTGGAAAAAAGAGAATTTAAGGTAGGTACCCCGTTTAATAAAGTCATTAGCGGCGGGCAGAGAAAAAGGTTAAATATAGCACTTGAACTGATAAGGGAACCATTGGTTTTATTTCTTGATGAACCGACATCAGGATTATCTTCAAGGGATTCTGAAAACCTGATGGACCTTATCCGGGATATGACACTTAAGGGGAAACTTATCTTTACCGTCATACATCAGCCTTCATCAGAGATCTTTAAAATGTTTGATAAGGTTGTGATACTTGACAAGGGAGGTTGCATGGCATATTTCGGCAACCCGGTCGACTCGGTCATCTACTTTAAAACCCTCGATGCCCAGATCAACTCAAACCAGGGAGAGTGCCCTTCATGCGGAAATGTAAATCCGGAAACCATCTTTAATATAATCGAAACGCAGGTGGTGGACGAGTTCGGCAGATATACTGAAAAAAGGAAAGTCCGGCCGGCAGAATGGGCGAGTACATTCAGCAGCAAAAATCCATTTACTCAGGTGACTGAAATAAAGGAACCTCCGCATAAGAATCTTCGCAGACCGAACCGTTTAAAACAATTACAGATCTATTTTTCCCGCGATCTTAAGAGTAAAATATCCAATAAACAGTATGTATTGCTGACTCTTCTTGAAGCGCCTGTCCTGGGATTTGTTCTTTCCTTCATCATAAGATATATTCCGGATCCTGATTCTAAGATCTATATCTTTTCGGAAAATGAAAATATTCCCATTTACATTTTCATGAGCCTGATAGTAGCTCTTTTTCTTGGACTTACTATAAGTGCTGAAGAGATATTCCGCGACAGAAAAATACTTAAGAGGGAGCATTTTCTGAATTTGAGCCGTAACAGCTACCTGCTTTCCAAAGCTGGAATTCTTTTTTTTCTGTCGGCGGTTCAGACTTTTTTATTTGTGCTTGTTGCGAATCCGATACTGGGTATAAAAGGAATGTTCTTTCATTACTGGCTGGCATTGTTTGCAACCGCATTTTGTGCAAATATGATCGGATTGAATATCTCTGCATCGTTTAATTCAGCCATTACGATCTATATTGTTATACCGCTCCTGATCATCCCCATGATGGTACTCAGCGGAGCTATGTTCCCCTTTGACAAACTAAACAGAAAGATAGGTAATGTTGATAAGGTACCGTTCATCGCTGAACTTATGCCAACCAGATGGACCTATGAAGCGCTTATTGTTTCACAATTCAAGGATAATCGGTACAGTTCTACTGTTTTTACAACAAAAGGGGAAACGTTTTACGAACTTCAAAAGGAAATAAGTGAAGCTGAATTCAATAAAGTATACAGGATTAAAGCGTTGCGTGAGGCGCTGTTAACCTCTCTCTTTGAATTCAGAAGCAATCCTAAAACATCGGGAACACCGGGGATCTGATTTTAAAGAAATCTCCACGGCATTTCAGCAAAGCTGCTGCTTCTTAAAAATGAACTTGAAAAAATGGCCGCAGTTAATCATGTTCCTTCATTTACATATATAGCTGATCTGACCCCTTATGAATTTAATCCGGGAGTTGCTGATTCACTTTCCAGATACCTTGACAGGCTTGACAGAATATTCAGCATAATTTCAAATACGGCAAGCGACAGGAAGGACAGATTCTATAAATATGAATGATCTGAAACTAACGAAACTGGAGGATGAATATTATAATTACAAACTGGAAGATATTGTGACTAATGCTTATCGAACGGAAAAAAATTCTGGTTTATCAAAACTCATTGGTACAAAATATCGATCCAATTTACCTTGAGCCATACAGGAACGGATTTTTCGCATTCCAGGACACATTTCTTTGCACCGGTTAAATATATTTTTAAGATGAAAACCGACACATTTGCTTTTAATATCTCAGTGGTACTCCTTGGTTCGGTATTTCTATATATCACATTATATTTTGAACTTCTTGGAAAAGCGGTAAGGTCTTTCGAAAATTTAAAACTCCGAAAATAGGCATTAAATAGAATCTTAATATGTTTTTTTGTATTTTTGCTTTACCTTATCCCTCATAATAAATGAAAGGAAGAGTACTCTTTTTGCTGTTTATAGTGTTTTTTGGTTTCTCATGCAGGAATTCAAAAAGCAAGACATCCGGGTTCGTTTTTCCCCAATCTGATTCAATACCCGTTTCAGAAGTTGAGAAATTAAGCCCTGAAGCAATTGCCGATATCTCAAAAAACATTTCATCTCCTGTTGAGATCGCTAATCTGCTGCAGACACTACAGATCCCTTTCTCACAAAGCTATCTCGCAGAATCTATTGACGCAAACAGACAGAGCACAAATTTTGATAAGGCACTTAAAGCTCGGTATTCTCGGCGCTGATCTGGGATATCTCAACATGTACGAAAAAACTGGTTCTTCACTTGATGTGCTCTCATCTATCAGAAAAATTGCAGAAGATCTTAAGGTCGGTCAGTTTTTTGATTTTGAATCTATCAAAAGATTATCAAAGAATAAATCTAATCTCGACTCCCTCCTTTTTATTTCTATCGACTCGTACAATAAGATAGATACCTATCTCAGGAGCAATGATCGTGGACAGCTTTCAGCACTTATGATAATCGGTGTCTGGATCGAGGGTCAGTATCTTGCGACTCAGGTTGTCAAATTGTATCCCAATAAGATGCTGAGCGACAGAATAGGAGAACAGAAAATAATCTTAAATGATCTTCTGATGCTTATAAGCCCTTACTGTAACCGCGATCCGGAATTTACCAGCCTTTGTAAAGATATGCAGGACTATCAAAGATAAGTATCGTGACATAAGAATTACTTATACTCAGGGTGATCCTGTAAGCGTGGAAAAGAATGGAGGACTGACTATTAAGCAGACCGAAACAAGTGTTGTCACCATGTCAAAAGAACAATTAAATAGTTTAATTGAAATAACTAAAAATATCAGGGACAGGCTAATTTTAAATAATTAGAATGAAAAAAACCATTTTAACTCTGACCATTTTATTAGCATTCGGATTTATGTCATTCGGACAGGTAACTGACCCTCTGATTAGTAACTGTGCTGTAAATGCCGGAGCCAATGCAAAATACCTCAAGGATTTCAGGATTCAGCTTGGCAAAACCAACACACCGAATGAATTAAGATACAAGGCAAACATGTCTCTCTGGAAGAATACCAAATACAGGTTTACAATGTGCAATGCTGAGAATTCAAAAGGCCAGCTGATCCTTGCAATTAAAGATGAAGCGAACAAATTAATTCTCTCATCATTTGATAAGAAGACCGGCAAAATATATTCTTATGTTGATTTCGAATGCATGAAAAGCGGAATCTACCAGATCAATTATGATTTCAGCAACGGCCTATCCGGGTCAGGTGTCGGTGTAGTCTCAATGATCAAATAATGATCTTACTTCAGGTGCCATATCTGAATCAGCAGAATAAAGACACAAAACACTGAAAATAATATTTCCGGTACCAGTTTCTTCTTTTCAAATACAAAATAGTGCGTCAGAAAATAACTGACCGGAATGCTCATCAGCCATACTATTTCAACCGAAACTGAAGGAACCGCACAATAGACGACTATCGAAATCAGAAAAATCCAGATCATCAGCGAGAATGTCTTACGAGCCTTTATCTTCTTGGTATTCATATTCCTGAAGACATTAAAAAGGCTGACAATTATTAATGCACCACTAAAGACTAAAGCTAAAATTGTCAGTCTGGGAAAAGGGTAATATGTAGCTTTGTCAAACAGATTATCTCCAAAAACGTTAAAAAGGGCGCGTACATCCCGGCCGATAACATAGTATATGCCAAAAGTAATAAGATAGGGCGTAATAAGTCCAAGGAATGAGATTACAATTTCTTTCACGTTACCAGTGCTGAGTAATAGCAATTCCTATAATCACAATTAATCCGAACCAGATCAGGTTTGCATAGAACAAGCTGCCTGTACTTATCAGTATTCCTGCGTCAAAATAGCTGTATGCCGTGCCGGTGATGTGATAACTTTCCATGATTCTCATTACTGCAAGCATAAGAAATATTGAAGCCGGAAGTACAGGATTCAGGAGCTGGTGATCAGGGAAAAAACCACCAAACAAAATATAGATCAAAGCGGGAAGGAAGGTCCTTTCGTGTATAAAAAAAACAGTTGTGTTGAAATTTACCAGGAGGAATGCCATTAGAGAAACCATTAAGAAAGGAAAGAATGACTCCAAGGATATGACTATTGCTTATAAGGAGCTTCAGTAGGGCATAAAGAGGCATAGGATCTGCCTCATATACATACCTGGGATGTAACCGCTGATTAAGAATTGCACTTAACCAGACAGCACCCAGAGTAATAACTATCAGGAAAATTACTCCCGGACCTGTTCCTTTGAATATTCGCAGAAGCATTCTCTTTATAGATCAAATCCAATATCTGTTCTGTAATATTTCCCGTCAAAGTTCAATAATGCGGCGTTCCTGTATGATGTGCTCAAGTGCCTCTTTCATTGAGGATCCCCATGAGCTGACTGCAAGAACACGTCCGCCTGATGTAACCAGTCCGCCTGCTTCATTTCTTGTACCGGCATGAAAAACTACGCTATCTTCAATGAGCTCAAGGCCATGAATCTGTTTCCCTTTTTCATATGTTCCCGGATAACCTCCTGATACCAGCATAACGGTTGCCACAACCCTTTTATCGATCTCAATTTTTCTTGATGCGAGATCACCGTTAGCAACTCCTTCAATCAGCTCAAAGAGGTCGGATTTTATTCTTGGAATTATTACCTCTGATTCAGGATCACCGAGCCTGCAATTATATTCTATCACATAAGGGTCACCTGACACATTTATCAGACCAAAGAATATGAATCCTTTATAAATGATCCCATCTTCAGATAACCCTTTTATTGTCGGATCAATTATCCTTTGCTTTACCTTTTTCATAAAGTCATCATCTGCAAAGGGAACCGGGGAGACTGCTCCCATTCCGCCGGTATTCAGACCGGTATCACCGACACCTATTCTCTTGTAATCCTTGGCTTCCGGCAATAATTTATATGAATACCCGTCAGATATAATGAAAACTGAAAGTTCTATGCCCCTGAGAAATTGTTCGATTACGACTTTTTGACCTGCCTGCCCAAATTTTCCTTTCAGCATTGCCTCAACCTCTTTTTCAGCTTCATGTATATCCTCAATTATCACAACCCCCTTCCCTGCAGCAAGACCATCAGCCTTAATAACATAAGGAGGGTTCAAGTGTTTTGAGGAAATCGGGAGCTTCCTGTTCAGCATTTGAACTGGTAAAAGTCTTGTAAGCGGAAGTAGGAATGTTATGCCTTGTAAGAAAATCTTTGGCAAAATCTTTGCTTCCCTCCAGCCGGGCAGCTGATTTATCCGGACCAATTAATGGAACCTTTTTAAGCTTATCATCATTCAGAAAAAAATCATGAATTCCCATTGCCAGCGGAGCTTCGGGCCCGACTATTACTATATCGATTCTCGTTTTCAAGAACTGCTGATTTAACCTCGTCAAAATTCTCAGGATCTAATTTCAGGTTTGTTCCGATGACTTGAGGTACCGGCATTTCCCGGCCCGATAAATATTTTAGTCACCTTTTTACTTTGGGCAAGTTTCCAGGTAAGCGCATGTTCCCTGCCTCCCGATCCCAGAATAAGAATATTCATTTTTCAGGAAATATTTTAATATTTCAAAAGTAACATTTCATTCTGATAAACAAAATCAATAAGAGTAAAAGCAAAACTTTGATTAAAATTACCCAGTTATAAATTTCCCCTCCTTTTATTATTGATATGGACTTTACCTTCTGATTCCTTATCATTATTTTTTACCTCATCATCCATCTTCTTCTCTTTCACTTTTACCTCATCCTCCTTCTCATTCTCCTTTAAGTTTTACCTCATCCCCTACCCCTTCTCCCAAGGGAGAAGGGGCGTAACGCAATCATAATCTGCGTCTTAACCCCTCTCCTTTAGGAGAGGGGCTGGGGTGAGGTAAAACGAAAAGAAGGGATTGGGGTGAGTTCATCTATAGGAAATGATGAGTTGTAGTGGTGTCGAACTCATCTCTCATCTCAAACCTGTACCCTGATGCTTTAGCAAAATTCAGAAATTCATCCAGTATAGTGTTTGCGCAGGAAGATGAATGTATCGTGTAAAACAATTATTGAGCCAGGCCGTATTTTGTCTTTGAGTATTTTCAGGGATCGTTCGCTTCCAAATCGCGGTCAAAATCATAAGCCATCAGATCCCATAAAATTATTTTATATGACTTCAGTAAAATCTGTTTCTGCTTAAGTGACAGCCTGCCGAATGGCGGGCGGAATAGTTTATCAGAAGTAAAATTCGCAGCTCTGATCACATCGCTTACGTAGACTCCGGAACTGGTACGCCAACCATCAAGATGATTGTACCCGTGATTGCCGGTCAGATGACCCTCCTCACGCATTTTAATCATAATATCAGGGTTTATTTCTGCCCGCTTCCCATTGCAGAAGAACAGGGCGGCAATATTATGTGCTTTAAGAATTTCAAGCAATTGAGGCGTGGAACTGCGATCCGGACCATCATCAAATGTCAGGTATAAAACCTTTTCAGTTGTTCTGATCCTGAATATTGCTTCACGATACAGCCAACGTGCAAGTATTCCTGGCCTGAAAAGGCGCATATTAATTATTTTGCAGAATAAAGCTTCCCGTAATAGCTGTTAATTTCAGGCTCAAGAGTAGAAACAATGGTATTCAGCTTCAACCTTACAGCCAAATTATAAATATCGAGTAATCCCTGCATGTTAATGCCCGTAGGATATTCCATGCCATACCGGTTCTCGGGTTTAAGACTGATAGCATAATCAAGATACTCTTTTGAGTATTTTATCACATCATTTATCAGCTTTTCGCCTTCTTCCGTTTTGCCGGCTGATATAAGGACTTCAGCAATTCCGATTGTAAAAAAATCGTATGGCAACTTTTTGGAAGGTACAATCTCGAGTCCGCGATGTGCTGCTTCAACAGCCTTTACAGTATCGCCCCTGAGAAGCAAATCTTTGGCAAGAGTTCCGAAGATCCTTCTGAAATTACTGAACATCCTCTTATTATTTTCATCAAGATAGACAGATGGATCTCCGGCATTGCCCCAGGAGAACTTGTTCATCATGTTATCGTACATTAACCTGGAATCGATCATGCCGAATTCACCCTGCTCCGGCTTGTCGGTCTTAACAGGAGCTATCCGGTATGCCAGCCCTTCCTGGATAAAATACTTCTCGAGGCCTTTATACTGGGTTGATGGAACCGTGGTTGAAAAGTATACAGGTCTCTTCCATTTATTTGTGGCCAGAAGATCCATGATTGCCAGATCCCCTTTGAAAGCATCGGCATCGGTATACTCCCATATCATCGGTGAAACCAGTCTGTCCTTAAAGTATGGCTTTACCGTCCCGTTTGCAAGTACTATCTGGGTATCGACATCAATAATGAATTTATTAGCAGGAAGATAGTTCGAATAATCTCCCCTGCCGCTGATGTCAACTTTGTACTTCATATCATCCAATCCAGCAAACTGGACTATCTCTTTCAGATTTACCGGTTTATCGACCCTGTTATCGACCGGAAGCTGTTCCCTGGAACCTTCAATATATTTTTCCGGAGGAAGGGAGAATGGCAGCGGATCGGAAGTATAAGCTTTCTGTCTCATCATATCTATATACCATCCCGCTTGTATGTAACTCAGGTTTGCAACACGGATATCGGTCCCGACACCTTCCACATCCTGATTATACCAAACCGGAAATGAATCATTATCACCATATGTAAACAAAATACTATTAGGGGCACATGATTTTAGATAATTCGCCCCTATATCACGGGCTGTATAACGACCCGACCGGTCATGATCATCCCAGTTCTGTGCACCCATGAGAACCGGGACTGCAGCAATAAGAATGATAAATGTTACAGCTAATGATACTTTATTTCCGATGAGCTTCTGAAGATTCTCATGAACAAACATAAATCCTATTCCAATCCAGATTGCAAAGGCATAGAAGGAGCCGACATATGCATAGTCACGTTCCCTTGGCTGATTCGGAGACTGATTCAGGTAGAAAATTATTGCCAGACCAGTCATTATAAAAAATGTCATAACCAGCCAGAAGCCGTTATTATGTTTTTTATATTGCCAGTACATTCCTGCGAGGCCTATCAGGAGAGGAAGAAAATAATATTTGTTGTTACCAGGATTTGTTTTCAGATCCTGAGGAATCTTATCGAGCTTCCCGAGTCGTGCTTCATCAATAAATTTTATTCCGCTTATCCAGTTGCCGTCAATAGGATTCCCGTTCCCCTGGATATCGTTTTGTCTGCCCGCGAAGTTCCACATGAAGTATCTCATGTACATAAATCCAACCTGGTAGCGGAAAAAAAATCGAAGGTTTTCACCAAATGTTGGAATGACAATAACTTTTTTATCGGAGCCTGCCGAATATTTCCTGCCTACAACTTTTCCCCAGTATTTATAGGCACTTTCATGATCAGGATCAGGGCTGTACATGCGTGGAAAAATTGTTTCGAATTCCTTATTATAGGAATATTGCAGGATGATAATAAGGTTTATACTTGCCATCAATTTTATTATATCCTGAAATTACTCTTTTAGCATCAGTCACAGGAGCGTCGTAATAGTTTCCAAAGAATTTAGGCGCACTCCCATACTGTTTCATGTTAATATAATATGATAATGAAAATACATCTGAAGGATTATTCTGGTTCATAGGAGGATGGGCTGACGATCTGATCATGATCATAGCATATGATGAATAGCCAATCATGATCACTACGAGAGATGTCAATACATAATTGAGAATCACCTTCTTATGCGTCAGTGAGTAATATATCCCATAAGCAAGTGCTCCAAAAAGAAGAGCCATGAAGAATATGAGGCCGCTATTATACGGCAATCGCAACACGTTTACGAACAAGAGTTCAAACCAGCCCGCAACCTCAGGAACTCCGGGCATTATAACAAATACCATCAGCCAGAGCATTACCAGCGCCAGAAGTGATGTTTTAATCAATCCGCGGGTAGTAACCTCGTATTTCCTGAAATAATAAACTAATACAAGAACGGGAATAATCAAAAGGTTCAGACGATGCACACCGAGACCCAATCCCATTATATAAGCAATCAGAATGATCCATCTTCCGGAGTATGGTTTGTCCGCTTCTTCCTCCCATTTTAACATGCCCCAGAAAACAAGAGCAATAATAAGTGACGAGAGCGCATAAAGTTCGCCTTCAACAGCTGAAAACCAGAAAGTATCAGAGAATGTGTAGGCAAGGGCACCCAGTACACCACTTCCGATTATTGCAGGAACGTGTTTTGCTTCAAGATCGTGGCCATTGACAAAAACTTTGCGGATAAGATGGGTTATTGTCCAGAAGAGGAACATTATTGCGAATCCGCTGCAAAGTGCCGACAGGGTGTTGACTGTAACAGCAACTTTTGTTGTATCACTACCTGCAAAGAGAGTGGCTATTCTTCCCATCATAAGAAACAGGGGAGCTCCGGGCGGATGTCCTACCTGAAGTTTAAATGCTGCAAGAATGAATTCACCACAATCCCAAAAGCTTACAGTCGGCTCACGAGTCAGCAGATAGACTATTGAAGAAAAGATAAATACAAACCATCCGGTAAGGCTGTTCCAGCGACGGTAGTTACCCCAGATTGAGTCCATAAACGAATTATTTTTGTTTAATTTAAAGAACAAAGAACGTAAAAAAATATAATATGAGCTTCATTGCCATTTTAATTAATAGTCTACAGAAAATATCTCCACGGCCTTGTCTTCCAGAATTCCCCTGCATACTCTATTCCGATTCTGGGACTATTTTTTACCGGAAAAACCAATCCTCGATCCTCAATCCATATCCTGTTTGAGACTACAAGATCTTCTCCGTAGAATGACTTGTCGATGCCGAGTGATTTTGTCAGTTTCCCTGGTCCGGGATAATTCTTAACTCCGCGTATCAGCACAGCCTGGGGAATGTCCTTTCCTGCGGTAACGATATTCAGCATCCAGTACATGCCATAAATAAGATAAATATATAACCGGCCACCTTCCTGAAACATTATTTCAGTTCTTGCCGTCCTGCCTTTAAAAGCATGGCATGCCCTGTCCTCGGCACCCCTGTAAGCCTCCACTTCAGTTATCCTGAATCTTCCTGTCGACCCATCTGCTAATCTGATTACCAGGTCTTTACCGGGCAAATCGGGAGCAACATCAAGGACATCCCTGGTATAAAAGTCTCTGGATAATCTTCTTACTGAATCCATAGTATCAGTATGAGACTTTATTTTCAAGTTCATCCCATTGCCTGAAAACCTCTTGTGCCCCTGAATCAGGTAACCTGATAAATGAAATCTTCCGCTTTGATGGGTCAAGAACAATTTCGGAATAAATAAATTTATCGCTAAAACCTGCACCCTCAGCATCAGTACGGTCACACGAGTAAACGATTTTCTTAATTCCCGACCAATAGATTGCTCCCAGGCACATTGGGCAAGGCTCACAGGATGCATATAGAGTGCATTTGCTCAGATCATGTGTATGTAATATGGAAGAAGCCTGCCTGATAGCCAGTATTTCTGCATGAGCTGTCGGATCATTATTCAGAATTACCCTGTTACAGGCTTCAGAGATCACTTTATTTTCCATTACCAGTACGGCACCAAAAGGTCCGCATCCATTCGGGATTCCCTCCTTTGCAATACCTATAGCTTTCAAAAGAAATTTCCTGTCATTTTCCATTCAATTATATTTACGTATATATTTGTTGACTCTCTTTCCCTTTGTGTTCCTTTGCGTCTTACTTTGTGTTCCTGAGTGGTTTTTATTTTTTAAGAATGTAAAAATAGTCGAGATTTGCACAACATAAATAAAATCTGTACAGATTTCTTTTTTTTTAGGAAATATATTGTATTTTTGCAGACCTCAAAATAATGGGGTCATTACATTAAATATAAGTGTTTCAATTAAAAATTAAGAACCAGTGAACACCTTAAGCTATAAAACAGTTTCAGCAAATAAAGCTACTGTGAACAAGGAGTGGGTTATTATTGATGCCGAAGGCAAAGTACTCGGGAGACTTGCATCTGTCGTCGCCTCAATGCTTCGGGGAAAGCACAAGACCGACTTTACGCCTCATGTTGATTGTGGCGACAATGTTATTGTGATCAATGCAGAGAAAATCGATCTGACAGGTGAAAAATGGTCAGACAAAGTCTATGTACGGCATACAGGTTACCCGGGCGGCCAGAGATTTACTACTGCTGAAGCACTGTTAAAAAAGAACCCCATCGGATTGGTTGAAAAAGCTGTGAAAGGCATGTTGCCTAAAAACAGGCTCGGAAGCGCACTCTACAGAAATCTGCATGTCTATGCAGGAACGGAACATCCGCATGAAGCACAGAAACCTAAAAAAATTGAACTTTAAAAATATTAAGCAACAGATATGGAACCAATCAATGCTCTTGGAAGAAGGAAGGCAGCAGTAGCCCGGGTATATTTAAGCGATGGCAAAGGTAAGATTACAGTAAATGGCAGGGACTTTAAAGAATATTTTGGTGCTGAAACACTTCAGTATGTAGTGTTGCAACCGCTGGTTCTCATGAATGCCTCTGATAAGTACGATATCAATGTAAATCTCGATGGCGGCGGAGTAAAAGGACAGGCTGAAGCTCTCCGTCTTGGAATTACCAGAGCACTGATCATGATCGACGCTGAATGTAAGGGTAAGCTTAAAGCCGAAGGATTTGTAACACGCGATCCCAGGGAAGTTGAGCGGAAAAAACCCGGTCAGCCAAAAGCCCGCAGGAGATTCCAGTTCAGTAAACGTTAGAATTTATAAGTGATATAGATGCAGGTTTAGTATCTAAATTGCGAAGACTCCCGCCAGCTGGCGGGGCTACTTTGCAATTGACTTTAAAGAATGTAAACTTAAAAAAACAAAAAATGCCAAGAACAAATTTTAAAGAATTACTTGATGCCGGTGTTCATTTCGGACACCTTAAAAGAAAATGGAACCCCGCTATGGCTCCTTATATATTTATGGAGCGTAACGGCATTCACATTATTGACCTTGAAAAAACAGTACTTAAAATTGATGAGGCAGCTTCAGCAATGAAACATATTGCCAAATCAGGGAAAAAAGTACTATTCGTAGCAACGAAAAAACAGGCAAAGGAAATCGTTGCCGAAAAAGTCAAGGCAGTAAATATGCCTTATGTAACGGAACGCTGGCCAGGCGGTATGCTTACTAACTTCCCCACTATACGTAAGGCGGTTAAAAAAATGTCATCTATTGATAAAATGGCTACCGATGGTACATTTCTGAACCTCTCAAAGAGGGAGAGACTTCAGGTTACCCGTCAGAGAGCCAAGCTTGAAAAAACTCTTGGAAGCATTATTGACCTTACAAGACTGCCATCGGCACTATTTATAGTTGATGTGACAAAAGAACATATTGCGGTAAGAGAAGCAAAAAGACTCGGGATACCGGTCTTTGCTATGGTTGACACCAACTCAGATCCATCAGATATCGAATTCCCGATTCCGGCAAATGACGACGCGTCAAAATCGATCTCATTAATTATCGGGATCCTCTGCCAGGCAATTGAGGAAGGACTGAATGAAAGAAAAATTGAAAAGGACAAGGAGCCTCAGATGAAAGACAAGAAGGTAATCAGGAAAGAACTCGAAACAAAAGACGTTCCTGCCGCTATTATTGAAGCGATTGTCGAAGAGGATGAAGAGGTTGAAGCTGATGAAGATGCTGCTGAAGAGTCGGATGAAAATGAAAATATCGTTAAGGTAATTGACGAGACAGAAGAAGAACTTTAAAAAATATTAATCTGAACTTATAAAGATATAAATATGGCTGTTATAAATGCTGCTGATGTTGCTAAATTAAGAAGAGCAACTTTAGCCGGAATGATGGATTGTAAGAAAGCACTTGAAGAATCAGAAGGTAACTTTGATAAGGCAATTGAAATAATTCGTAAGAAGGGTCAGGCAGTTGCTAATAAACGCGCTGACAGAGAAGCTACTGAAGGTGTTGTCATTTCAAAAGTTTCACCCGACGGAAAAACCGGAGCAATTATCGTTCTTAACAGTGAAACAGACTTTGTTGCCAAGAATGCCGACTTTCAGTCTCTTGCCAACAAAATACTTGATATTGCAGTAACCAAAAAACCTGCAAATCTTGAAGCACTCAAATCACTGCCACTCGATGGGGGTAAGGTTGGAGAAAAGGTCGTCGAATACGTTGGAATAATTGGCGAAAAACTTGATCTTTCCTATTTTGAAAAGATCGAAGCACCACATGTACAGGCATATATTCATCCTGGTAACAGACTTGCTACACTTGTTGGTTTCACAAAATCAGGTATTGATGCCCAGGTTTATAAAGATGTTGCCATGCAGATCGCTGCAATGAACCCTGTTGCGGTTGATAAGGATTTTGTACCTGAATCTGTTATTGCACAGGAACTTGAAATTGGTAAAGAACAGGCAAGACGTGATGGGAAACCTGAGGAGATGCTTGAAAAGATTGCACAGGGCAAACTCACCAAATTCTTTAAGGAAAGCACTTTGCTGAATCAGGAATTCGTGAAAGACAACAAGATTACAATCAGGCAATATCTGCAATCTGTAAATAAAGAGCTTACAGTAACAGAATTTAAACGCTATACACTTAATTTATAATACGTAGTTCATCTTTCAATTTGAGGTGGCGCTTCAGGGTGCCACCTTTTTTTTGCCTATCTCATCCCCATACTACTTCTCCTTAAGTTTTACCTCATCCCCTACCCCTTCTCCCAAGGGAGAAGGGGCGTAACGCGATCATAATCTGCGTATTAACCCCTCTCCCTTAGGAGAGGGGCAGGGGTGAGGCACACGAATAAAAAAAGTAGAGACGCCCAATTTTGGCGTCTCTACAGAATATGTCGATATAATTATCAGGGTTTCAGATCACGCGGAAGCTTGCCTTCCCTCCAGTGTTCCTCGATCTTTTCGAGCGTAACGTTTTTAGTCTCAGGAATAAAGAAATATCCCCAGATAATTCCGAGAATACCTACCAGCGCATATAAATAGAACGCACCGGCCGGATTACCGAGATCTTCTCCTTTCAATGTAATAGCCGTGCCGGGCATAGTTAAACCTTTTACAATTTTGAAAAAGGTAAAAGCAACTACACCATTGAATAACCAGTTTGACAATGCTCCAATACTTGAACCTATACCTCTTACACTTAACGGGAATACTTCTGAAATTATAAGCCAGCCAAGAGGTCCAAGACTGATTGCGAAGAATGCTATGTAGATCCAGACAAGAGATATGGTAACCCATTTAATTGACTCACCCAGTGTTGCCTGAAGTGCAAAGCATGTTCCCATGGCAATAAGAGCGACAACCATCCCGGCAAGACCAATGAAATAAAGCTTCCTGCGCCCCAGCCTGTCAATCATAAATAATGACAAAATTGTAAAGGCAACATTCACTACTCCCACGCTGACAGATGCCCAGACAGCTGCTTTTGCATCAGCAAAACCTGACATCAGAAATATTTTAGGACTGTAATATATAATAGTGTTTATTCCTGTAAACTGCTGTACAAACATTATACCTATGGCAATTATAAGAGGAACTCTCAGCCATTTTTTAAAGATAAGGGTCCAGTTCACTTTGTTCTTTTTATCAGCTTCGAGGTCCGATTTCATTCTTGTTATTACATCCTCAACAAGAGCAGGCTCTTCAACTTTTTGCAGCACTTCCCGGCATTTGTCCTCATGACCTTTGCTTATCAGCCAGCGTGGTGTTTCAGGAAGAAAAATCATACCGGTAAACATTATCAGGGCAGGTATAACTCCTACATAAAACATAGCTCTCCAGCACGAAGTAAAGGCAGGATCTGAATCAGGCACTGCAAATGCAGAATCACTTAAGTAGGATACCATTATGCCGATCGTTATCAGCAACTGAAACATGGATACTAACGTCCCGCGACTCTTTGTAGGTGAAATTTCAGCAATATACAGTGGAACTGAAAATGAGGAAACACCGATTGCAATGCCAAGGAAAAAGCGCGCAAATACCAGCATTAATGCGCTTTGAGAGGCGCCCGACCAAACTGCTCCGATAGAGAAGATAACGGCTGACGCCAAAATGACTTTTTTCCGTCCAAGTATATCTGCTACTCTGCCGCTGAACATGGCGCCAATGACGGCTCCCACTAATCCTGCAGTAGTAATTATTTCTATCCAGTTATCAGCAATGCTAAAGGTTTTTTGAAAAAACGGGATTGCTCCTGAAATTACTCCTGTATCAAAACCGAATAGCAAACCTCCGGTTGCTGCCACAGTAGCTATTACAACTACAAGGGCCTTGTTTTGTTTGTTAGTTCTTTCTGCCATAGGTGTATATTTAAAGGTTTGGTTCTGTAAAATCGTTTCTAAGTTAATAATTCCAATGCATTATTGTCTGATACCGGCAATTTTTTCAAAAGAATAAAACCAAAAGAAATCAAATAGTTTTTTTACTGATTTTGTGCTGATACAGGAATAAAAATAAGGTAAAACTTATTAACTGCCCTTGAAATTTGAAAAAACTTAAATAATTACACTCAGTTTTATTAAATTCGTTGCACTGATTCCTGCCGGATAAAGAATGACCGGAGAACGGCCCTGAAAATTAATTTAATATATACATGCTATGCGATATTCCAGAATTCTGCTTAAACTAAGCGGAGAGTCACTGTCAGGAACCGGAAACTATGGTATTAGTGACGCCGTTTTAAATGAATACGCAAGACAGATAATAGATGTCTTAAACAAGGGTTGTGAGGTATCAATAGTTATCGGCGGAGGGAACATTTTCCGTGGCCTGAGTGGAATGGATTCCGGATATGACAGATTAAAAGGTGATCAGATGGGCATGCTGGCAACAATAATAAACAGTCTCGCTATGGAGAGTGCTATTATCCGGCTGGGAGCCAAAGCAAAGGTTTACACTGCTATACGGATGGAGCCTGTCGGAGAGCTTTATAACAGGGACAGGGTGGTCGAAGCCATGAAAAACAAAACGATATGTATTCTTTCAGGAGGCACCGGCAATCCATTCTTTACTACTGATACAGCTGCCGCTCTGAGAGCAGTCGAAATCGGGGCAAATGTCCTTCTCAAGGGTACCAGAGTGGATGGAGTTTATACCTCTGATCCTGAAAAAGATAGCAACGCTAAAAAATTTGACAGTATTTCTTTTGAAGATGTGATCAATAAAAGACTTAAAGTAATGGACTCCACTGCCTTTACAATGTGCAGGGAAAATAATATGCCATTAGTTGTCTTTGATATGAACAAACCGGGTAATCTCAGCAAATTGATTGATGGCGATCGTATAGGCACTCTCGTAAGTAATTGAATTCCTATTGATATTCCGTCTATTTTACTATTTTTGTTATACAACTCTCTAACCTGAACCATATGAATGAAGAAACTGAACTGATAATTGATGAGACCAGGGATAGAATGGAAAAAGCCGTTGAACACCTGGAGCATGAACTTGCTCGTCTTCGTGCCGGCAGATCCAACCCTGCTTTACTCGATGGAGTTACAGTTGACTATTATGGCGTTAATTCACCACTCTCACAGGTATCCAATATAAATACTCCCGATCCTAAAACGATTCTGATCCAACCCTGGGAAAAAAATATGCTGGGGACGATCGAAAAAGCTATAATGGCAGCGAATATTGGCCTCACACCCGTTAACAACGGTGAAATTATACGAATAAACATACCTCCTCTTACAGAAGAACGGAGACATCAGCTGGTTAAACAGGTCAGGAATGAAGGTGAAACGGCAAAGATCAGTATCAGGACCACAAGGAAATGGGCAAATGATGAATTAAAGATTTTACTGAAAGACGGTTTGCCTGAAGATCTTGAGAAAGAGGCTGTAGATATAGTCCAGGAGATGACACACTCCTATAATACAAAAATTGATAAGGTAATGGCTGTAAAGGAGAAGGACGTAATGACTGTCTGACGAAATCACCAACCGTGCTTTATTCAAATGTACTCTGCATAAAAAAGTTTCCCCTCCTTTTGAAGGAGGGGTGGTCGGGACGATTGATTATCTTATATATACAGTATTTTATTTCCCGACCGGGGTGGTTGATTCATTGACTTCTTCTTACCATTATTGTATGAAAAACAAAAACCTCTTTAACAGGAAAAGCCTTTTGTAAAGAATGAGATAAGAAAAACCTTCAAAAGAAAAGATCCGGAATTTGAATAAACAATCAACTACCCCGGCCGGTATCAGTATTTGTAACATAATTATAAAGTTGTCCGGCCACCCCTCCTTCAAAAGGAGGGGAAATGTATCAGGCTTAAATTCAATATTTTACATCCTGTTTTGTACTAAACTCTCTCCATATTTTACTATATTCAACTCCATAAGTTGACGGCTATGGGGACGGGGGGTGAGTATATTACTAATCTAGTACCTCACTCCTCTTAATCCTGAAGTGCAATTTCTGCATATATCTATCAGATGTCGTCCCGTTAGAATGCTTTTCCTGAAAATCCGGTATTTGGGCCCTTCCCAGATATCCCTGAAGGAATCGTGGTTAAGATCTCCCATAACGTATTCAGCGTCTTTGTCAAAACAGCATGGAACAATTTTACCGTCCCATGTTATTACGGGATTAAACCAGAGTCTTGCACACCTGTCTGGCAGTGTATTTTTGTTTTTGTATTCCCCGTTGCTGATCTCATATCGCCTGAATCTTCTGTCGGATGGCAGCCATGAACCAATTTCATTATTTTCCAGGATCTGCATCGATTTAAGATTCAATTGTGCATGAACACTTTTGGCCAATAGTTTTATTTGTGGAATCATATGTTCGTTTATCCTGTTGACCAGCAATTGCAGCTCAATCCGCAAAGTTGAATTATGCACTTTTTTTGCGTGTACCACATTGTTAAGTCCCTCAATTACACGAATCATACTGCCATTAACCCTGTAGGAGGAGTAGGTCTCCTGATCGATGCCGTCGAGAGATATTATCAGCTTCTTTAATCGGGATGTTACAAGCTTCTCTGAATTCTCCGACGATAAAAAGTGACCATTTGTAGAAACAACAGAATAAGAATTGCTGCAATGTTCCACAAAGGTGAAAAACTGGGGATGTAACATGGGCTCACCCTGAAAATACAGATTCACATAATAAAGGTAAGGACCCAGTTCTTTCATAACCTTTTTAAAAACATCAATATCCATAAAACCATGTTCCCTTCTCATTAAGCCGGATCCGGAAGAACATTGAGGACATTTAAGATTGCAGTTATTAGTCAGTTCAGTGCTTATTGACAAAGGCATGCCTCTGACAAATGCCTTCCGCGTAACAGAACTCTTTAGAAAAGAGTATCCTGACTCAAGCAGATTTACGTGTTTTATAAGGCTTCTGACCATCAATAAGTCTCAGTAGGTATTTTCTAATCAGGGGCAAGATATGAAAATAATTTTCACGATGAGAATAGGGTATCATAGCATCTTCATGGTCATAGTGCTGAAATGGAAAATAAAGAATACGGTATTCGAAAAACTTTATGAACTCAAATCTTAAACTTAATAATTAACGCCATGAAAACTTTTAAACACATTTCATTAATTGCAGCAGTTCTACTGCTGGCCCTTGTGGCCCAGACTGCAACTGCCGGGAGATCATTCGGGAAAAAAGAAAAATGACCAGCAGAATCTTGTAACAATCAAAGGTAAGGTCATTGATGCAGAAAGCAGAGCTCCTCTGGTATTTGCAACTGTTGCCGTAAAGGAATCCAATGTGGCAATTGTGACTAACATCGATGGAGAATTCACACTCAAAATCGGTGATCTTGCAACTTCAAAAAATCTTGAAGTCTCATTTGTGGGATACAAAAATAAAACGATCCCATTAAGTGATCTGAAAGATAATGGTCCCAAAAACATTATTGCACTTGAAGCAGCTCCTATACCAATTAAAGAGATTATTGTAAAACCTCTTGATCCGGTAAGTATTGTTACCAAAGCAATAAGCAACATTGGTAAGAACTACGAGTCGGTTCCAAACCTGATGACAGCATTCTACAGGGAGACTATCAGAAAGAACCGTACTTATGTATCAATCGGAGAAGCCGTGGTTGAGATCTTTAAAGCACCTTATACATTGACTTGCGCTTTGATGGAGCAAGGATCTATAAAGGAAGAAAAGGTGCTGATGTTGCAAAAAATGGATACAGTGCTGTTTAAACTTCAGGGAGGCCCGATAAGTGTACTGGATCTTGATATTGCAAAGAATACCGAATCTGTTCTGACCAATGAAGCAATGCAGAACTACAATTATTCTCTGACAGGTGTTGTTGAAATCGATAACAAACCTCATTATGTAATCGACTTCATACAGAAACCTTCAGTCGAAATGCCATTATTCATGGGAAGCCTTTACATTGAAATGGACTCCTATGCAATAACTGAAGCAGAATTTGGATTCAATCTTGCAAATAAAGAGGCAGCACAATCAATTTTTATCAGGAAAAAACCTCTTGGAATGAAAGTAACTCCTGAAATTGCAACCTACAGGACCAAATATCGTGAACAGGGTGGCAAATGGCACTTTGAATATTCAAGAGCTGAAGTCAAATTTAAAGTTGACTGGAATAAGAAATTATTCAATACCTATTATACAACAATGTCAGAAATAGCAGTAACAGATCGTACTGACCAGGAAGTTATTAAATTTGCAGGAAAAGATAAGATAAAATACTCATGATGTATTTTCTGAAAAGGTCAGTGCATTTACTGATAAGGAATTCTGGGGAGACTATAATGTAATTGAACCTGACCAGAGCATCGAATCAGCAATACGCAGACTGAGCAGAAAGCTTAAATTCAGCGACAGAGAAGAAGACAAATAAGATTATAATCTAATGATCAGGGATACTGATATAATAGGGAGGATCAGAAAAGGCGATGTAGGACAGTTTGAGTCGCTTTTCAGATCCTCCTATGTTTCCCTGGTTCGATACGCAAAGACTCTGATAAAAGATCACGATACTGCAGAAGAAATAGTTCAGGATCTGTTTTTCAGAATCTGGCAGGACAGGGAAAAATTAAAAATTGAAAGTTCTTTGAATGGTTATCTCTTCCGGTCGGTTCACAACAGATGCCTTCACTATATTGAACATAACAGGGTTGTTGAACGGCATGCTGAAGAGATGTCATACCGGCAGTCAGAAACTCAGGAAAGCCCTTCAGATATCCTTAATTACAAGGAACTGCAGGAAAAAGTAGCAAGGATACTGGAGAAGACTTCCTGAAAGATGCGGAAAGATATTTTACCATGAGCAGGTTTGAAGGACTTAAATATACCGAGATAGCTGAAAAATTATCTGTCTCGATAAAGACAGTTGAAGCAAATATGGGCAGGGCACTAAAAGAATTCAGAAAAGAATTAACAGAAAAATGAAAGAGATGAAAAAGATAGAGAGATTCACTGACAAGGAGTGGGAGGAACTTGCTTCTATTCTTTCAGATGAAAAGGGTGAACAGACAGATCTTCTCGACCGGTTTATGGCCGAAGATATAAATAATTCAGGAAAAAAATGGAAAGAATTAAAGAATATGAATAGTCAGAAGGAAATAAATGTTGATAAAGCCTGGAATAATGTTCATTCAAGGATGTTAGAAAATGATAATATTACTAAGTCAGCAGCCCTGTAAAAATCAGGTTTATGAGAACAACATTTCTAAGAATTGCAGCTGCAGCTCTTATTTTATTAGGTCTTGGAACTGCTGCAATTTACATGACATAATTCAGGATATCTCAGCAAAAAGATTACAGTTATTGCCGGAAATGATCAGAAAAATATCCTGGTTTCACTCCCGGATGGAAGCAAGATTTATCTTAACCGGAATTCTGAATTCAGCTACAGGAAAAATTTCGGGAAACACGGAAGAAATGTGAAACTAACGGGAGAAGCTTTTTTCGAAATAGCACCTGATGCTTCAAAACCATTTATTATTGATGCCGGTAAAGCTAATGTAAAAGTTGTTGGAACATCCTTCAATGTTATTACCAATAACCCGGAATCAGCGGTTGAAGTATTTGTAAAAACCGGTAAAGTTCTGGTTTCAGACAATTCAGGATCACAAACCACTCCAGCTCGATCCCGGTTATGTAGGAACAATGAAGCCAGAAACATCAGGAAAAACACTTAACAGCAATCCGAATTATCTTCTCGTGGAAGACCGGTTACCTTGATTACAGCGGACAAAAATTAAGTGTTGTATTCAACGATCTGAAGAGAGTTTATAATATGGATATTGTTGCTGATGATTCTATCAATTCTCGAAAATCCATGGCATTCCCCTATTGATAATCTGCCACAGGAAACAATAATTCGTTTAATTTGTACTAGCTTTAACCTGAGTTATACAAAAGATGGCAATGTTTACCATCTTTCAAAAAAATAACTCACTCTGAAAAATGTCATCTTTCAATGGCAATATATGCAAAAAGTCTGGCCATTGCATTATTCCTTTTGCTTATCCTGACTCAGAAGTGCGAGTGCCAGCAGGGAATTCTTGATTCAACATTTACCTTCAGAGCCGGAACTAGTAAAAACAGGGAATGCACTCGATATAATTACCCGGCAGACAGGTTATCAATTTTACATACGACAGCCGTCTTATCGACCAGGAGAAGAAGACGGTGATGAATTTTAAGAACACAAGGCTCAATTATCATTCTCGATAGCATCCTGAAAAATGATTCCCTCGTTTTTTCAGTAATTGATAAATACATAATTATTTCACATGCGGAAAAACACGCTTCATTACCAGCCGATTCAACATCGATGCCGGAAGAATAAAATATATAACAGGGAAAATAATTGATGAGGAGACATCCGAACCCTTGCCATTTGCAACAATCGCATTGAAAAACAAAGGAAAAGGAACTGTTACAAATAATAATGGTGATTTCGGACATGAAAATCACTTCTGATTACATTAATGATACTCTTTCTGTCTCCTATCCTCGGATATCATAGGAAGAGAGATCCCTGTGAAAAATGCCTTTGGCAATAATTTTACAATTTCGATGAAGAGAGAATATATCTCTATTCCCGAGATCATTATCAAAAATCAGAATCCTCAGGAGATCATTATCACAGACACTTAAGGCAATACCACATAATTATGGTGACACTCCCGCATTAATGACAGGGTTTTACAGGGAAGGTGTTCTGAAAAAATCTGAACTTCAGACCTATTCTGAAGCAATTTTGCAGATTTATAAAAGTGCCTATTCAGGAACTCTTCTGGGTGATCAGATGAAAGTCTATAAAAGCAGGAAAATTGAAAATACTGACCGGAGCGACACTCTTGCAGTAAGACTGAAAGCAGGACTGAGCACATGTCTTGAACTTGACGGAGCAAAAAATACTTTTGATTTCCTTTCAAAGGAGAGTATGTCTGACTATACCTACAGAATGACTGATATTGTTACCTATGATGATGAATCAGCTTATGCAATTGAGTTTGAGCAGCGTGAAAATGTTGATCAGCCCTTGTTTAAAGGCACAATATATATAAATACCGTTGATTATGGCATCCTTAATGCTGAATTTGAAATCAATCCGAAGTTAATTCATAAAATGAAAGATTCTTTTATATCTACCACATCACATGGATTTAATACATGGCCCGTTTCAGTAAAATATTCTGTCAGTTACCGGAAAATGAATAACAGGTATTTTCTTAATCATGTCAGGGGCGATCTGATTTTCACCTCAAGACAGAAGAAGAAGACTTTTCAATACGCAGTTTAAAGTATTTTTTGAACTGGCAATAACTGAAATTCAGTTAGACAAATGTCAAACGTTTTGACAGGGATGAGCTTGCTCCGATTCATTCGATTTTCTCAAAGACAATCAAGACTTATGATCCTACTATTCTGGGGAAATCAGGATTTTCTCCGACCTGAAGATAATCTGCTGAAGGCTCTTAAGAATATGAATGTGAAACTGCAGGAATTCTCTAAATAAATCTATGTGAGTCTTTGTACATCCCTCCGTGCCCCCTTCAAAGGGGGAAATTGCTGGTAGATTTTGTAATATATCCAATGTAAGAAATCTAGATGATCATACCTGTAGAAAGATCCCTTATTGTGAATTGCAGAGATCTTGACTAGTATTTATTTATCAGATTATACAGCTCTGTCAGATCAGGAGTAAGTACGATCTCAGTTCTTCTGTTCTTCTGCCGGGCATCAGCAGTATTACGGTCATCGACAGGCAAATATTGGCTTCTCCCTGCAGCAGTTAGTCGTTTTGCATCAATCTTTGAACCTTCAAGCAGTACTCTTACAACAGTTGTTGCTCTTTTTACACTCAGATCCCAGTTATCCTTCAGCTGACTGTTACCCGGGTTATAAGGAACATTATCGGTATGTCCTTCAATCGTAACCTGAATATCGGGATTTTTCTCCAGTACCCCTGCAAGTTTCTTCAGAGCATTTCTCCCGTTGGCATCAATATCCCAGCTGGCTGATTTAAACAGGAGCTTTTCATCAAGTGAGACATAAACTTTGCCATTCTTCATGGTATACAGTAAGCCCGTTGTTTTCAAACCCCAGAAGAGCTTCAGATACTTTGTTCTTCAGATCCTGTACTATTTTTTTCTGTGCATCAAGTATTTTTTCAAGTTCAGCCAGTCCGTGCATTTCTCTTTTCCAGCTCAAAGTGTCAGCTCATCAAGTGATGCTTTCTTTGTATCAAGATTCTGCTCAAGCTGACGCAGAAGATCCTCTTTCTTCTGAAGATTTTCCTGTGCTGTCTGCAGTTCTGCAAGCAGTCTTTGAGTCTCTTTTACATTTCCCTTGATCAGATCTTCCTGGGCATTCTGCAGTTCAGTATATTTGGCTGAGATCTTGTTATAATCCTCAACAGCCTTGTCACGTTCATTCTGCGCAGCTGTAATATCCTCCTGAACGGTACCGATCTCTTTTTCAAGAGATGCCAGCTTTGCTTCAAGCTCCTTGTTCTTCATTTCAAGACCGATATTGTCAGTTTTGAAAGCATCTCTCTCATTCATGAATTGTTTGCTTGTATCCTGCAGGCTGCTGAACTTCTTTCCTGAGACACATGACACAGAAAAAATTACCAAAGCAAAAAATCCCAGGATATAAAAATATTGATCTCTTCATAATCTCAATTGATTTTAATTAAAACATCTTCCCAACAAAAAAATTGCTCTTCACATCTGATTCCTGAAACAAAAATAAGAAAATCCCGGCTATGCTTCAGCAATCACTCAGGAATAATAATTGTTATATTTGCTGGTTATTTCTTTTAACCATCTCTTAATGGAAAGAGAAGAGAATTTACTCTCTAAAATATATACTCCTGAAGATCTGAGGAAACTTGATCCGGCAGACCTTGCCCAGGTGAGTGCGGAACTCCGTCAGTTCATTATAGATGTTGTATGCAATAATCCCGGCCATTTCGGTGCCAGCCTGGGAGTTGTTGAACTAACTGTTGCTCTTCATTATGTTTTTAATACTCCATACGATAAAATTATCTGGGATGTCGGACATCAGGCTTATGGACACAAAATTCTTACAGGACGACGTGAGATCTTTTCTACAAACAGGAAATACAAAGGGTATAAGCGGCTTCCCTAAAATGGCTGAAAGTGAATATGATGCATTTGGCACCGGTCACTCTTCGACATCAATTTCTGCAGCCCTGGGTATGGCAGTTGCTGCCAGTTCCAAAGGAGAGAACAGGCATGTTGTTGCAGTAATCGGCGATGGGGCCATGACTGCAGGCCAGGCTTTCGAAGGTCTCAATAATGCCGGCATAGGGAAGTCTGATATCCTGGTCATCCTGAATGATAACAATATTGCAATTGATGCCAATGTCGGTGCCCTGAAGGAATATCTGCTTGATATTACAACCAGTAAAACGTATAACAGATTCAAGGACAGGGTCTGGAAAGTTCTCGGAATATTCGGCAAGCTCGGTCCGAATGCACGTACACTTGCTGCCCAGCTTGAAGCCGGTGCCAAAAGTACTATACTCGACAGGAGCAATCTTTTTGAAGGACTTAATTTCAGATATTTCGGTCCTATTGATGGACATGATGTTCTTCACCTTACAAGAGTGCTCGAGGATCTGAAAAGAATACCCGGACCAAAGCTGCTTCATTGTCTGACAGTTAAAGGAAAGGGATTTAAACAGGCAGAAGAGGATCAGACAACATTTCATGCTCCGGGCAAGTTCAACAAAAAAACCGGAGAGATAATCAATACATCGGTTGCTGACGCCCCGCCTTACTTACCAGGAAGTATTCGGAAAAACAATTCTCGAACTCGCTGAGCTGAACAATAAAATAACCGGTATTACTCCGGCAATGCCTACAGGCAGTTCTCTGAACATCATGATGAAAGAGATGCCCGAAAGAACATTTGATGTCGGTATTGCAGAACAGCATGCTGTAACATTTTCTGCCGGACTGGCAACACAGGGAATGATCCCATTCTGCAATATCTATTCATCATTTATACAGAGAGCATATGACCAGATAATTCACGATGTTGCACTGCAGAATCTGCATGTTGTATTCTGCATCGACAGAGGCGGACTGGTTGGTGCCGATGGTGCTACACATCATGGATTTTTTGATATGGCATTTATGCGAAGTATTCCCAATATGGTTGTCTCTGCTCCAATGGATGAGATTGAACTCAGGAATCTCATGTATACTGCACAGCTTGAGAAAAACAAATTTCCTTTTTCAATCCGTTATCCGCGCGGCAAGGGAATATTCACAGACTGGAAAAAACCTTTTCAGGAGATAGAAATCGGAAAGGCACGTCAGATAAGTGAAGGTAATGATCTGGCAGTTTTATCTATAGGCCATCCCGGAAATCGATGTTGCTTCAGTTGTCAGTAAACTGTGCAAAAGAAAATATTTCAATTGCACATTATGATATGAGGTTTGTGGCTCCAATTGATACGGAAGTCCTTCACTCAGTTTTTAAGAAATTCTCATCATATAATTACTGTTGAGGATGGTGTGTTAAAGGGAGGATTCGGAAGTGCAGTTATTGAATTCATGAGCGACAATGGTTACAATTCTGAAGTCAGACGGCTTGGAATACCCGATTATTTTGTAGAACATGGCACTCAGGAAGAGCTTTACAGGGAGTGCGGGTATGATGCTGAGGGAATTGAGATTGCGATAAGGGAGATTATTGTAAAAATGAAGAGGGTGATGGGGAGAATAGGGAGAAATGGGAGAACTTAGTGCTCTTCAGCTGAACTCTTGCAGTTCAAATCTTTGCGTTCTTTGCGGTTAATGGATTTTTTTCATATTTTCGCAGTCCTGATTAATTTGCCCGGATGGCGGAATTGGTAGACGCGCTGGTCTCAAACACCAGTGGTAGCAATGCTGTGCCGGTTCGATCCCGGCTCCGGGTACAAAAATAGGGTCCTCTTACGCAAAAGCTACGGAGGACAAAGCGGTAGTGAGAGCAGGATATTAATTCAGAATTTTATTTCTACCGGAAGCATATTCCATCCTTCGACAACCAGTTTTAGTTCATCCTGGCTACCCTTGTTTAAACTCTCTGTAAGATCAAGTCCGATCTGTTTTTCATCACCCGGCAATAATGTGAAATAGTTGTCAGTTAAAAAAGAGGGTAACACCAGTTCATCTTTTGCATTTATAATTTTTATCCTTATGAAAAATGCCGTTTCATCACCTGGATTTGAAATTACAATAACTGAGTGATCTTCATCGCTTTTCTTAACAGCAGCCTTAACGAGCACCTTCTTCAGTTCATTCAGTTTTTCATATGAATGAATTTTGTTAGAAAGCCAGTACAAATTCTCATCCACTACCTTATCTTGATCAATCAGCTCTAACCTTAGAAAGTAAATCTCATCGTTACCCCTGGGCAGCACTATCTTGTTCAATAAAATTACATCATGCGAATTCAGGTTGACAGGATTTTTCTGTTCAGAAAGCAATTTACCATGCATATCATATAACCTGTTAATTGCAGTATAGCTAACTCTGTTTGCAGTCTGATTTACAACACATATCACTGAATCGTTTAAGTTGAGCTGAATGTGAACAGGCATTGCACCATGTTTATATCCAAAATAGCCTCCCGTGTAATCCAGATAATAATCATAAAAGAATCCACGAAGTGCAGTCCATGGATTTTGATTTTTCCAAACCAGCATGCCGGCATACCAGTCCCACATTTTATAGTTGAATCCTTCCTGAAGAGCTCTATATTGCTCATAGCTGACTATTTGAGCCTTCAGACAGAAGTCGCGGATGTCTTTTACTTTCCCGTAACGATCTGGAAAATCAAGCAATGGTAAATATTTATGATATAACCAGGATTTGGATACTCTGGAGGATTGAGGTGGTCTCATTTCATCTTCAGGAATGATTTTCTTTAATCCGTCATAATTTGGAATTCCAATAGAACCTGTCTCAGGATTAAACGGAAATGATCTTTCGGTGAAAATTTTTTCAGGCTCCCTGATACCATAAGGTCCGTCTCCGGTACCACCAATGGCATTTGTCATCAGCATTGGGGATGTGGACATTTCCAGAAAAAATCTTTTAGGATCCAAACGGGGCAGAATGTCTTTTTCCAGAGCTTTAAGGATGTCTTCAGGGGGCAGTGTCTCATTTCCCCCGGACCACAAATAGAGGCTTGGATGATTCCTCAGCATTCTGACCTGATCTGTTACTGATTCGAGAAACAAGTCATGATTATCGGGATAAGCTTTACGCCTGGCCTGAGATTCTTTTTTTGTCGGATCATTCCATTCCCCGTTGCAGTCGCCTGAGATCCAGAGATCCTGCCATACCAGTATGCCATATTTATCGCATGCCTCATAAAATTCCGGCCTTTCGGTAAGTCCTCCTCCCCAGACTCTTATCATGTTCATATTCATTTCTGCATGCATTCGTATTTCTGCCTCGTATCTCTCTTTTGACAAGCGGAGTAAAGCATCTGAAGCGATCCAGTTGCCCCCTTTGATGAAAACTTTCTGACCATTTACCGTAAAAACGCGTGACTTGATTTTTTCATCAAAATAATTACCGGTCTCCCTGATGCCTGTTGAGATCTCATCCGAGTCTGTAATCATCCCATCCGGTGAGAGAAATTCAATTTTTATGTTATACAATGGATGTTCCCCCATTCCATTTGGCCACCATAAAAGAGGATTATCAATTTTAAATTCGGGAAATTGTATGGTCTTTTCCTCCAAAGGGCCAAGATTAACTTTCAGAACGCTTTTGCGTCCTTCCAATTCAATTCTTAATGATCCCTGAACTATTTGAGATGATACGTTTTTCAAATCAACTGATGCTCTGACATATGCCGGATCTTGTTTTTCCCCGGGTATTCTTATTCCCGGAACCCTTGTTTCTATGTAGGGATTCCTGATATCCACTGATCCTGTTACTTCAATACAAACCTGGTCCCAGATACCGGTATTTCTGTCACGCATTGGACAGATCCAGTCCCATCCAGCCGTACATTGCATGGTTACATTACGGCCAATGGTTCCATCACCACCCTGTCCGGTATAGGCATTCCCGACAGGATCCGGAGGTGCTACCCATACTGCCAGTTTATTTGGTTTCCCTTTATTCAGATAAGGTGTAATCAGGTACTTTTCCCGGAGGTACATGCCCTGATGGATATTTGTATTTACCCTCCTGCCATTCAGGAAGATTTCGGCAAAATAATTTATACCTCTGAAATTAAGCCAGACCTCCTGGCCATCCTTTATATCAGGTGTTTCGAACTCATTAAAAAACCAATAGGTATAATAATCTCTTCCGGTATCATACACATCAGGAATCAGATTATTGTTCATACCGAAGAATGGATCAGGAATCTGTTTATTGTGTAAAAGAGTTGTCAGGATAGTACCCGGAACCACTGCATCTAACCATCCCTCGGGCTTGTAATCAGGCCCTGTTATAGCCGATCCATCAAGTGTCAGATCAGAAGCTCTTTTTGCTTTCCAGTTATCGTGCAGCAGGTACTTAACAGGTTGTGCCTCCAATTGAGATTGCAACAAAATAGAAGCAATCAGTGTAATGGGAATTATCTTCATTGTTATCATATTTAAGTCTTCTTTATTGCTAAATACCAGCTTATTTAATTTTGTATGAGCGCTTTAACAGACTTTTTTGTGCTTTTTTATGAGCCTTCTGTTTTAGTTTTGAAGGTTTATATGGCTTATTACGTGAATATTCTTCAGGTTTTAGTAACATAGCTCCTGCTCTATCTTTATATGATGCCTCTCTGGTTGGTGAACAACTTACTATCAATAATAGTGAATATATTAATATCAAATATTTGGATAGTCTTTCCATAATCCTGCAGGCTAACAGCTTACTTCATTATTGTATAGACTCAACTTATCACTCCATCAAAATTAAACCTTAGTTGCCCTATAAACAATTTTATTTTATGCACCTTGCTTACCCTTTTCCGGTTTGCCCTTGTGTAGTTTACACGTTTCAGAATAACCTTTCACCCACTAGGAGAGAGTCGTCGCAGCGAAAAGTTTATATCTTTGATATAGCTCTATTACTTAACAATTTGAACAGAACCTTTTTCATGCGGACTCTTTCAAATGACACTGATAAAAAACGAAACCGGGCCGTTACATTGACCCGCCTTGAAGCCCTGGGAGATGCTATTTTTGCGTTTGCCCTTACACTGCTTGCATTGGAAATAAGACTGCCAGACATTGAGTCATCAGGACTAGCCAGAGGTATAATTATGCTTCTTCCAAAACTGCTGGTATTTGTTTTTGCATTTTTATTGATCGCACAGGAGTGGGATGTTCATCAAAGAACAATGATGCATGTAGTTCGCACCGATGGAATTTTCGTCTGGTTGTACCTCCTGTCTCTTATGTGTGTTGTACTTATGCCAGTATCGGCAAATGTCCTGGGAAGATTTCCGCTTCAACCTCTGGCAATTGTATTTTTCGGCATCAATATCGCATTACTATGCATGGCTTCATGGATAATGTGGCAATATGCCTCACATAAAGGTAACCTTCTGGATGAAAGCATCGAACCCTATCTGATCAGGTTATTGTCACGCCTCTGGCTGTATCCGCCCGTGATCATTATCATTACGATACCGCTTAGCTTTGTCTGCGTCTATCCGGTTTATATCATCTGGTTTTTGATGCCCATCATATCATATTCTTACAGCACATGGGCTTTCAGAAGATACCGTAGCAACACGAGAGATAAAAGTAAGTCTGTCATTCGATCCAAAGCATAGGGTACCCCGATTACTGGTATTGGCATTTAGTCCACCCCTTCTACCAGTATTGTATCACACTTGGATGAGCTTAGCCTGTATTTCAAGTATCTTTTGATAATCATCTGAGTAGTACCAGTCTTCAAAATCCTGTTTACTCTCAAACTTTATCAGGACTGATTTGGTGTAATCCCAATGACCCTCAAGAAGAGCCGGTGATTCATCAATTGCCAGATACACTCCATTATATCTGCTGAAGATCTCATCAAATTTGTCAAGATACGTTCCATATTCAATTGGGTCATTGATCCTGATCTGTGCTACAAAGTATTGAGTCATGATAACATAGTTTGCTTTAGTTCATTTTTTTCCAAATTCAATCAATTCTATGGGAGCCCCGTTATGTTCAATCATTGCAACTCTTGCCCCCGGGCCAGGGGAATTAGGCTCAGTAAGAATATTCAAATCATGTTCAGTCAGTTCGAAATCAAGATCTTCCACTTCAAACGCGATATGCGGTACAGACTGTATCAATTTGTTTATCGGGCTATCCTTATCAAATCTCATCCACTCAATTCCAAACGGAGATGAGCTAAATCCCGACACATAAAACTTAAATTGAGGAATATATACTTCATCCGGCATTTTTCTTTTTGTAGGGATCCCGATATGATGATACTTCCATCCCCATTTTTCGATAGATGCCGGAGGCTCATAATCATGCCTCATATGCGCAAATGAATAATTTTTCATGAACAAACTGGTTATCTCCCTGGTCAGTTATACAGTCTTCCGGATCTAAGAGGGAAGTTAGCATAGTCTTATCGGTTCTGTCTCGCCAATCTGAATGCAGCCATTTCCTGACCGTTACGAACCAGTAGTATATCACCAACCAATGCCGGGTGATTCCATGTTTTTCCCTTAATTGCCGGGAAATGTGCGAGTTCTTTGAACTGTCCGGGATCAGCATTAACAAGTGCGAGTTCTCCTTTTTCCGATAGGACCAGCAACAGATCCTGATCAGCAAGAAGCATTAACTGTCCTCCATAACGTCCGCCTCTCCACCTGCGATCGCCTTTCTCAATATCGATACATGCAAGACCCGGGCCTTCAAAACCGTATACATATCCTTTGTGAACTACAAAGTCGTTAAAGTAGGGTCTCAATTTAGAAGAAGCCCAGCGTTCTTCCGTAGTCCATCCGTCTGAACCCTTTTTGAGGGCAATCCGTTTCATTCCTTTTCCTCCTGTCTCGCTGACCTCGCTTAAAATGATTGTGTTACTTGCAATCGGGGCAGGCTGGACAATCGGGACACCCTCCTGACCGGAGCTTCCATAAAACTTTTGCCATCTGCGGGTGCATAACTTGTTAAACCTGATTTGTTCATAAATAAGACCTGCCTGACATTTTCGGATGTCATCAGCTGCGGAGAGCTGAAACTATCTCCTCCGTCAGTACCAGACCAGCGCCGTGTCACCGGAAACAATGTCATAAGCAAGCAGCTGGCCGGAAATGGCAACTATAACAACACTGTCAGTCACAACAGGTGAGCTGGTATAACCCCAACCCGGAATCTTAACTTCAGTGTCTTTCGCTGCATTACGCGACCATATGACCTTGCCATTCCGTGCATCAAGCACGTTCAATATTCCGGTTGCACCTAACGTATATACCCGGCCATTACTGAGTGTCGGGGTCGAGCGTGGACCTGCACCCGCATGCGAGTCCCAGAAACGTGCAGTATCACCATGAAACCACACCGGTTTGCCTGTTTCGAGGTTATAACAGGAAACCATCTCCAGTTTACCCCGCTGTTCCTGGGTATAAAGCAGCTTGCCATGAACGGCAAATGATGAACATCCGGGTCCGACAGGCCGGCGCCATATCTCAACCGGAGGTGATTGGGTCCAGTCTGTCCTGATACGAACCCCGTGGATAATGCCGTCGCGGTTATTTCCCCGGAAGCCTGACCATTCGGCTTCCGTAGCCATTTCTGATGAATCGAGGGGCATGGCATTAAGTTTATCGCTGAGCCTGCGCCATTAATCGTTCCTCCTGTGTTTTCGACCACCTCCAGGCAAAAAACTGATGGGCCTGACCATCCATACCATTTGTGCGCAACAAAGCCCAGAATCCTGAGCCGACCAGTATAGCAACGATCATAGTTACACGTCTCCCTCCATCGGAAAGCTTACGGCTGATTACTGCCCATACGACAAATACAAGACATAACGCGGGGATTGAAAATACAGGGAACATCATCCCCATCATTGCCGTTGAAATGGATTTGTGGAGCAGCTGTGAAGTCACAACTAGCGAGATTATCATAAGAGGCACAGCTGTCCAGCGCTCAAACCGCTGCGCCCTGCTAAAGAAGAGCCACCAAACGGCTATAGCCAGCCCTAAAAAGATGCCGCCAAAAATACCAAAACCTATAGCATCAGGTACGAGAGCAGGAAGGCCATATCTGACAAGCCACTGCAGGATTACGAGTACAACTCCTGGCCATAATCTTAACGGTCTCTGCTGAGTTGGTCCATTTAAATTTTTCTCCTTATTCATCTTATCGTTTTTATTATTATTTGCCTTTATTGAATAATCTGTCGGCCGGACAACCCAGCTCTCTCTGTTTGCAATACCTGCAGGTAAGAGTACCTCTCACATATCCGTTACCAGCTGTTGTTAAAGCTATTAACAGGATCAGAGCAAATAACATAAGAGCTTCAAAATTCATTATCAGTAATATAATCCCGACAACTAATGGTATGAGCGAAACCAATAGATCGGGGATCATATATTTCCATGTTATTACATTATTACAAAATTTAAGCGGGACTCCCTTTTTGAAAAACAGCGCACTGAGTCTGCCTTTACCAAATCCGCAGGTTTTACCCCAGTAATAGCAGTTAGTACAGGAATACCTGATCAATCTGAATTCAAGTACAACAATAAAACCCAGATATATGATTGAAGGAATCCGGCCCAGCTGATAAGTTATTAAAAATCCCAGAACATAGATGCCAAAAGAGACAACATTAGACTCGATAACTATCCGGATTGGATAGTTTTCATAAGTTTTTGATGTTTCCATAGCTCAGGTTATTAGGATTGATCTATTGATCTGATATCAAAATTAATCAATTAACCTGAAATAAACTTATTATTAAAAAACTCAATCAGCACAGGAGCAAGTACTTTCATTAAGCGGCCACGCGAAGGCGAAGGCAGCGTCATTTACTTTGCTTTATTTTTGCGAAATCGTAAAATGTATCAATTGAGATACCTGATTTATCATTTTTAGTAATTAACCGACCCTGACTATTTATAATAACTTTTGTCGGGTAACCGGTAATTTTGAATTGTTTTACAAAGCTGGACTGCTGATCGTCATAGACTACCGGATATTTAATTAAATTCTTATCTGTCAGGGATTTTATGTACGCTTTATCTCTCTTAGTATTAAAATAATCTGTATTTATAGAAAGGAAAACGACATCATCCCTCTCTTTTAGCGATGCGTATAATTGATTAAGATCTGGAATTTCAGTAAGGCAAGGACCACAAGCAGAATGCCAAAAGTCAATAAGCAAATACTTAGCCTTCTTTAGCTTCTCCTGAGATATTACATCAGTCAGTAAATTCCACTTATCAGGCGGATTAACGGTAGTTTCAAGGGCTTCCTGAAAGTAGTCAGAAGAAAACTTTCCCGACATTTCAGCAAATAGGTTTTTGCCATTAAGCGGATCTGTCAGACTATACCATCTATATAATGAGTCTCTTGGCAGCTCATCGGATGAGGTATTAAAGAAAAGGCTATTCAATATCGCAATGCTCTTATCTTTCTCACCTGCTGCTAAAAAATGGCCAGCCAGAGTCTTCCCAAAAGTTATTGCACTATTTTTATTAAAGTTATTAGTTGAAATACCTGTAATGAGATATGTAAAGGAAATATCTGGCTGATCATTTAAGTAATATTTCTTAGTTTCAATTTCATAATCATATTCATGAAGTTCATTCAGGAGCATCGCGACATAGGCATTTGATTCATCAGAATTTTTATATGAAACAAGGAGTGTCTTCAAGTTCATAAATAATTCATAAAATCTTTTGAATGTCTCTGAATTCTCATAGTACTCTACTCCCTCTGCAAGTGAATTTTCAAGCGATCCCCGCCAGATTAATTTTAAATTATCCAAAGAAGGATCCTCACTGATAATTTGGAAATCCTTGATAAGAGATGGTAACATATAGCATTTGAATAAGTGATATGAAATCTCCTTATTCTGATCATATTTCCCTGTCATACTTAGTAGTGCGAAAAGATAAGAATAAGCATCAAGATTATTCAAAGCTTCGACTGAGAAACTATAGCTACTGTTGCTTAAAGAGTCTTCTACAAAAGCGTTCCAGGATTTCTTCACAACACTTAACAGGCTGTCTAATTGTAAAGTATCATTGATACTAATTTTATCCTTATTTAAAATAAATTTATTTAGAATGAATTGCTGCTGAACCGGATATCTCAATCGGATTTGTTCGGCTTTTTGTCCTGCAATAATTCCTTCATGAAGACATGCAATAATGATTATCAGTCTGATTAATTTCATAATGGGGAACATGGTTATGATTATATTCTAAATTACTCAATTATTTTAAATATCAGGCACTTTAAAATCAGGATTATTATTACCAGCGCTCAAACCATTTTAGCTCATTCGAATCTGAGTGTTTTTACCGGGTTCATGCTTGCTACTCTCCAGGTCTGTGAACTGACTGTCAGTAATGCTACAACCACAGCAATAAGAGGCCCCGCAATAAATGCCCACAATGGCATTTCAGTACGAAAATTAAAGCGTCCCAGAAAGTATTTTCCTACCAGGAACGCGATAGGCACAGCAATAAGAAATGAGATGACAAGCCATTTGGAATAACTTGTCAGTAACAGGCGCATGACTGCCGAAGTTGTAGCACCGGCAGCTTTCCTGATACCAATTTCTTTTGTCCGGTTTTCTGAGGTGAAAGATGCAAGACCAAACAAACCCATGCAGGCCAGTAATAGTGCTATTATAAATGCCAGCCCAACCAGCCTTGAAGGAAGGCTCAGGTTTGAATATGGAATAAGATCACTGTACAAAGTTGCCCGGAATGTGGCTTCGCGTTCATAACGCCTGTAAACTTCCCTTATTTCGTTTGTTATTGCCGGGAACGATCCTGATGAGTACTTTATCAGGATAGCCGGGCAGTCATCGGACTTTATCCGCATAATGGTAGGAACGATTGGCCCGGCAAGATCTATAGAATGGAAATCTTTGAAAATGCCGATTACTTTTCCTTTTTGCCCTTCAACAGTGATTGCAGAACCAACAGGATTTTTGTTTTTCATTACAGCAGCGGCCACATCATTGATCAGATAACCGACAGAGTCTGTAGAAAAAGAAGTATTGAAAAATCTTCCTTCAACCATATTAACCTTTACTGCTTTATTATAATCAAAATCAGAATTGACACACCAGAAATGGAGTTTTTCATTAGCGTCTTTCCCCTCCCAGCTTACTTCACTCGTAACCTGTGCGCCGCGTGCAGGAATACAGTTTGTGAAACTTACAGCTTCAATGCCGGGAAGTGCAAGAAGATCTGTCTTAAAACTTTCGACATGACTCCGGATATTTATTGAGTTGTCCAGAATAATTAGCTTGTCCTTTTCCACACCTACATCGAAATTGCGCATATATCGGTCCTGGGTTTTAATTATCATCATACAGATTATTAGAACAATTGGAATGGCAAACTGAAATACGATAAGGCTCTGTCTGAAAACACTGTAACTGTGGCTCTTGATTATTTTTCCTTTCATGACATCAAGGAGGTTTGATGATGCAAGATATAATGCAGGCAGTAATCCTGAGATCAAGCCTGTAAACATTACAATAGCAATGAAAAATGCTATCATTCTGAAATCCAGCAACCGCATGTGAATATCATAGTTAAACATGGTATTGAATCCGGCAAGAAGCGCCCTGACGAGAATGATTGCGCTTAAAAGGCTTATAAGGGTAATAATGAATGTCTCGCCCAGGAATTGAAAGACAATCGTGGATTTGCCTGAGCCGGCTGCCTTTTTGATTCCCGCTTCGCGGTATCTTCTGAAATTTAAGGCTATAGCGAGGTTTATAAAATTGAAACATGCTATTAACAGAATAGCAAAACCGATACTGCCAATGATTACTATGTTTTGCATTTCTTTCCAGACCCTTTTCCCGCCTGCATAGGAGTATAATAATTGTTCTTTAAGCGGAAACAGAAAAAGCTCCTGGTTTAAGGTTGTCTCCTGGTCTTTGATAAGGTTTTTGATCTTGTTCTCCACAATCCTGCTGTTGATATTGTTGCCAAGTAAGATCCAGGTCTCGTTAGCTGTCGATCCGGTTTCGCTGGCCCAGCTGTTCTCAGCAAGAAACTTTGAAAAAGGGATCACAAAGTCAAACTGCATCACCGATTGCCTGGGAACATCCCTGAATACGCCTGTAACATTATATGATTCATTCCTGCTGCCGGCTTTCAAAATAAGAGATTTGCCAATACAATCAGCGCTTTCAAAAAACTTCCTGGCCATTTTTTCCGAAATAACTATTGAGTTCAGATCAGCCAGAACATTCATATTCCCGGTTTTCAAAAGCGGGAAAGTAAAGATGTTAAAAAAGTTATTATCGGCATAGAGTCCTTTCTCTGAAAACGATTTATTACCATTTATGAAAGTATAATCACGCTCGGCAATTCGGGTCATAGCTTCTATTTCAGGAGCCTGTACCTTAAGCACATCAGGCAGTGATGCCGAGAGATATTGTTTCGGAAAACGGGCACCGTTAAAGAAGGTCACATAAGCATCAACAGCATATAATCTGTCATAGTTTTTATGGAACTTGTCATAACTGAAAACGTTTCGGATATAAAGCACCGTTATGATTGCACAGGTAAGTCCGAATGTAAGGCATACAAAATTAAGTATACTGTACGTTTTTTTTCTCCAGAGGTAGCGAAAGGCGATTTTGAAGTAACTTTTGAGCATAAGGATGTGTCTTAATCATTGTCCAAAATGAGTAAATATCAGATACATCCTCAAATCTGTTATACCAACGGGTCAATTTTGCAGATGACCGTATCGATACTATCTGTGAAATGCAGTCAATTATCTTCCGATTGCCTGGCTCTTACTGTCACTCTCAACGTCACTCTTGTGATCGAGCTTCTTAACATTTTTGCCCTTGTTGAACTTATATGAATAGCTGAACTGGATAAAATTTGAAACATCAAATCCTATTACGTTCCGCGAATCATAGGCGGGAGTCTGTGTTAAAGTCTTCTGAAAATTAATATTCCTGGAGAAAGGAAGTAAATAAAATATTCCAAAGCTATGGTCCTTTATTTGTTGCTGCATACCCAGACCATAAAATGGAATGCTGTACGTTTTACTTTGCGCATTCCTGTTCACTCCATTAAAGCTCATAAATACAAAAGCCGTTGTTTTCTTATTTTTGGCAAGAGGAGCAAAAGCATAACTTGTTATGCTGTAAGAGAAATAATCTACTGAAGGTATAAAAATTGATTGCCCGTTGTACTCATTGAAATGTCCCTTATAGATACGGGCATTGATGTTTACAAACCAGAGCATGGCATTTATACCCCCGCCAGTCTCATATCCGCTCAGCAGATTGAAAGGTTTTGTAATTGTTGTCAGTTCATTGTTGACAGGCGAATTAATTACCAGATACCGTCTGCCTATCTTATTGGTAAAGTATTCTTTATAGATATAGGGTGAAAAATAATTACTTCCGAAGTTCCAGGTATAGGTAAGTTGTAACCTGTCACGATAATCAGGTTTCAGATCAGGATTACCCTGAGTAATATCATAATTCTGGCCAATTTTATAATATGGATCCATGTCATAAATTCCGGGACGGTTAATTCTTCGGTTATAGGTAAATTTCAAATTGTGCGATGCCGAAAATTTATATTGAAGATTGACTGAAGGTAAGAAACAATAATAATTAGGCTGGGTTACCGAATCAGCCTTAATATGGCTGTTTTCTACCCTTAGCATTGCCTGCATGCCTATTTTTTTCAGATTATAGGTAATCCCGCCATAAGCGGAATTACGAAACTCACCATATTCAAAAAGGTTAGTTGATTCCTGATTATTGATATTGAACAGATAGCTCATCTGCTGATAATATAATTGATATCCGGTTTCAATTTTTGCAGAGAGCCCTAAAGGGAGGACATAATTCAATTTAAGCGAAAAATAGTTCCGTTCGTTTACATTGTCTTCCAGTCGTGAATAAGTACTTAGCGTGGAATCGCTATTATAAATAAAGGTGGTATTTGTGAAGTCATTCCCTTCATTTGATTTAAACCTGTAATAATTTGCCTCGGCTGTGAATTCCTGGACCGGCTTTTTGTAGGTCTTCTTGTAAAAAAGTGAAACAGAAGTTTCTTCACTTCGCAAATTGTTATTAGTCAGCGATGATACAGTGTTCAGGGGATTACTGTTCTTATAAAGCCAGGTTTCGCTGGTTAAATCAATATTCTGATAAGTAGGTTTATAGCTGATATTGAAACTCAGGTTGTTTTTATCATTCATGTAATAATCGAAGCCGGTGTTAATGGACGAGCTTGAAACTTTTATATCGCCATTCCCATACATATTTGTCGTGGAATCGATCATCGTAAACTGGCTTATATTCGATGAATTGATCCTCAGTTTTTGTGTAAAAGTGAAGGCAGTCACATAAAAAGTAATTTTACCCATAGCATAATCGAGACTCCCGTTTGCGGAAGTAGTAGGCTTATTAAAAGGTTTTATATTGAAGCCTACATTGCCGTTCATTCCATACCGCGCCTCTTTCTTGAGTATGATATTTATTACTCCATCTATATTGCCCTCATATTTGCCCGATGGATTGCTTATAATTTCAATGCTTTCGATATCTGACGGAAGGAGTTTTGCAAGGAATTCCCTGTCACGCTGCCTGCCATCCACCTGGATAATAAAATTACTGCTACCGTTAAGGGTTATATTATTTTGAAAATCAACATTCACCTGTGGTATCTTCTTTAAGATATCGTACCCTGTACTTGAGCTTTTGGCAATTACTTCAGGAATACCATAAACTGTGCGGTCCACTAGTTCTTTACCTTTCAGTCGTTCAGCTACAACAGTTACTTCATTTAAGCTGGCCGTTGTTTCGGCTAAAAAGATAGTGTCGAGGTTAATTTCTCTGGATGATGCATCAACACTGACTTGCTTTCCATTGGTTTTATAACCAACGAAACTAATCCGCATAAAATAATTGCCCGGCTTTACTTTTTCCAATAAATAGCCGCCGTCGGTTAATGTAATGACTCCGGTAATTATTGCTGAATCAGGAAGCTGTACCAGTCCAACAGATGCAAACTGAACTGGCGATTTATCTTTTTCCAGACATACTATTCCCTTTATGTTTTGTGCCTGGGCAGAAATGGAGGTTACCAGAAGTAGCCAGAAAATATATTTTCTCATTTTACTTGTTTATCATTTCACTACAATGCAATAATCTTCGATTCGCCGTTAATATCCATGGGTATTTGCATACTCATTCCCGGTGCATTGATTCCCAGATTTCCTGCAGTATGCGATTTAGTCGTCTCTTCAATTAATAATCCTGTATGTATATCAATCGTAAGGGTTGATTTTCCTAATCCTTTAATGTCGTCATAAGTTATTTTAGCGCCGCCTGCTACAATCGGATCAGCATTTGCAGCTGCCTTAATTTCTGACTCAGCAGTAATATTTGCAACATTCCCATTTACTCCACCCAGATGATAGTTGGTTGTAACATCGAGTGCCATACCACCTGAAGATGTCTTCAGAGTAACGTTCCAGTCATTGCCTGCAGATACCTCTTTGCCCGGTAAATTATAGGTAAACACCTCAACCATTGTCTTTAGTGTTTTTTCATTGATTAAATTTTGCAGCTGCGATTTTACAGCTGAAGCCAGCTGACCTGTAAGAACAATTGAGCTGGTGTCTTTCATAATTACGTCAGACAGCATTTTCGCATTCACAACTTCGAGCACTTTGCCTGTAAAATCCATCTTAATGTACAGGGCATTCTTGCTTAACCTGTTCATGAAGCATGACATGACATCTGCTATTTCTGTTGACTTGATATTACCTTCACTGACTGAGCTTATCCTGGATATTTTTCCCATTGCATTTGAAGTGGTAATCAGTGAATCAAAACGTACTTCGGTGATCATGAAATCAGGTGTGGCATCTATCATTTTTATCGATATGGTGTTATTGATTTTGGAATCAGAAGTTTGAGAATTCCCATTTATGGTTTGAGTAACTGTCTGTTCCGAAACAGAATTAAAACGGTAAACTTTGTTTTTCTCCAGGTTCAGCTTCAGGTTGACACTGTTTTGGGCAATTACCGAATTACAAAACAGGAGCACGAAAAAGGATAGTAAGATTGTTTTCATCAGGTTGGTTTTAAGAAGTTTTAGGAATCATAATACAAAAATAGGACTACGATAGCAATAATAAAATGAATTATCGGTAACTGGATGAAATTTGCAGGTGAGTCACAGATTTGACAGGAAGGCTACATATTATCATGTTGCATTCCCAAGCACCATGCAAGAGCAACCCATTTTCATTGCCTACCTCCTGGTTTGAAAGTAGCGCGAGGTTGGTCTACGTTAACAACGTGATGCCGGTTAAATCTGCTTTCCCGCTTTTCAGGAATTCGTAAGTCATCCGATCTGCCTTGCAATCAATAAACCGGATCCCTTTTAAACTCTTGTTTTTAAAGAAAGTGTTGATTAGCATTGCATTCTGGAATGTCACCTTTTTAAAGGCGCAGTTTTCAAAAGAACAGTCCTCCACTGTACCATCGAAAACGATATCGACAATCCACATAGCATTAAAAGAGGTGCGATTCCAAACTACATTAGGTATTGGGCTTTTCTGGAAGCCTCCAGATTTAAATGTCGCTGCGGTAAAATCTGCGCCGGAGAAATCGCAGCCCATCATATAGGTCTCTGAAAATTCAGTTCCTGTAAAATTGGCGCCAGAGAAAACGCAGCCGGCGATATTGCTTCCTGAAAATTCAGTTTCTTTCAGGGAACAGTCCTTAAATAGATTATTGACTAAGTTGGAACCCTGAATCTGGCTGCTGCTGATATCGGAACCTGAGAAGTCACAGCTGTCAACATTGTTACTTTTTAGAAGAAGTCCCGATAAATCTGAACCGATAAACTTGCAGCGTTGCATATTTGATGAACTGAATTTTTCATGCGGGTTTTTCAGCCCGGAAAAGTCAGCGTCTACCCAGTTCCCACGTGACATATCCCATCTAAGCTTTTTCCCTGGCTTGCCGGCAGGCATGTTCTGCTTTCCGGACGGCAATTCAGGCGATTGCTTAACCAAAGACTCATCGGTTGCTATCCGAGATTCCCGATTGCTATCGGGATCGGATTCAGTAGACGCAGACTGGAAGATTTCTGAAAAATAGTTAAGGTCAACGCCTAAAATTTCCGCGAGACGATTAAAAGTAATAATGTCCGGCATTGATTCTCCTCGCTCCCACTTTCCGACTGCCTGTGAACTGATGAACAGACGTTGAGCAAGCTGGGATTGGGAAATATTTATTTTCTTTCGTGCTTCGGCAATTTTATTGCCAATCATTTTAGTATTTAACATAGCTACTATCTCTTTATTTTATTGTTACTATCTCTTTATTTTATTTTGTCGACACTGCAAAGATACTCTGACTCTTTTTCAGAATCATTATAAATACAGATACTATTAGTTGTAATTACACTATTTATTGTCGTAATATAACTACAGTTAGTAGTGTTTGCCGGAATCTAAGGCTAATGCTTTTTTTTAAGCTGTGTCGCGGTATAAGCGAAGCAATCCTGAATACAAACCCAGGTTTATCGTTAACAAAGAAGGTGTTTTAACAATATAGTTCTGCGCTTGTTATTTAATTAATAATTATTTAATGGCGCGTTCCTCTAATGGTTAGGAGATCGGTTTCTCAATCCGAAGATAGCAGTTCGATTCTGCTACGCGCTACAATGTTATAACTGAAATTCAAAGGGGGAGAGCCGGTCAATGTTTATGCTACTTCCGGATATTCAGCCTGATAGGATTTCTGATCATTGAAACAATGTGGAATAGTTATTGGGTTTAGAACCCGCAACTTAATAGATTAAATATAAAACACCGAATCATCCGAAACAAGAGATACATGGCAGCAATCAGCAGTAACAATAAAGCGTTTCTTGATTACCAGGGTATTTCCTACAAAACCCTGAAATTCAATTTCAATATCGCTGTTCCTCAGTATATCTCTATCAGTGTCATCTACAAGCGGATAATAACCCATATTCTCAAAGATACTGTTATTGCTATGTGTAATATCCTTATTATCCGTCACCCGAAGAACTTTATAGGTAGTCAGAATAAAAGCGCTGCTATCTGAACTATGTTTAATCAAAATAGAGATGATTCTGAATTCCTGGGTACAGGCAACATTAGTGCAATCTGGTTTCTTCTCTCTGTCGCAATCCAGGATAACAACTGCAAGAAGCAGGAAACAGAGAATATACCTTAGCATACAAGCAATATTTAAATTTTCAATCTGGTTATTACCGGACAACCACAAATATTATTCCAAATTGTAGCTGAAGATAGCAAACCGAAGTTTTTTGAACTTGACCAAGTTCAGTTTTTATTTCCGTCTGGTCGTTTGTTGTGATTTTGGATGTCTTGATTCTTTATTTCAGCTCTCTTGATTTTCAGATTGAAGTTTATCCCGAATCCCAAATTCAGATTCATGAACGGGATGTAATTTTCGGGATTAGATAGTTTAAAAAGCTTGCAAAATCCGGCTTTTAAGGTAAATTTAACCCTTTCGCCTCCTATTCTGTAAAAAACCATCGGTTCTACCAGAAAACTATTCTCCTTATACTTAATAAAAGGTCCGCTCTCAGAAGTGAAAGCATAGTAATTCCGGTCAGTTAAATTTGAATGGAAATATCCGGTTTTTATTCCAAAACCGAATTCACTTTGACCGCGCTTGACCGCGTATCTTCCCAAATTATATTGTAAAAAATAAAGTTGATAATCACCATACATATGCCCGGGATGGGCATCATTGTAAGCATTTCCATATCCGGTTCCAAAACCGCCATAAAGTTCCATTGCTATTCTATTTCCAAGGTCTTTATAAAGGCCTGGTGCAAATTGAAAATATTGCCTGGAATCAGATCCAATTGTTCCAAATGCCTGAAGAGCAACTGCCTTGGTGAGCCCATACGAGATCGTTGCATGAACAGCGGGAATAAGCGAAATCCCTGCATCAATCCTCAGATCATTCTTCCTCTTTATCAGCGGGATATCTGTAGTTTGCGGATGATAAACACAACAACTTGTTACAAGCACAACGATCAAAAATCCGAAAATTAATTTCATGTCAGTACTATTTCACAATTATCACAATTTTTACCTGGCGTGTCCAGCCCTCACTTATCTGCAATGATCAGATGAAATGATACAGGAAAATTATTGTTGCATCCAATGCAGTCTTCTTGTTATCCAGTATTTCAAGTGCAACATTTATTTTAGCTTTGGTTATTCCTCTTAGGTCAATTAAGGAACGCAAGCTTGCTCTGAGCCTGACCTCACTATTGACTAAAACGGGTTGATTGAATCTCAGGTTCTCTATTCCATAATTTACCGTCATTTTTAAGTTATTTACTTCTACTATCTGACCCCATAAATAGGGCAAAACGGATAAATTTAGATATCCATGAGCAATTGTAGTCTTATACGGACTTTCTACTTTTGCTCTCTTTTCATCAGTATGGATCCATTGATAATCCAGCGTAGCTTCTGCAAACTTGTTAATATGTTCCTGTGTTATCTTTAAATAATCAGATGCACCTAATTCTTTACCAACGTATTTTTCGAAATCTTTATAGCTGTTTATTACTACTTTACTCATCTTTAAAATTATATTGAAAGAAGTTATTACTTCACTCTGAGGTACTTCTCTATATTCACTCTGTTAACTCCGGCGCTTTCGACTTTCTCAACGCCTCTTAGAATTAAGGTGTCAGCTTTAATTGAAATCGTAAAGGTAAAATCGTTGCCTTCCCAGTTTCTTGCACTGCAATACTCCAGATGTTCAGTGTACGAACTGCCACTGAGTGAATATCGGCCTCCTCCTGCAACAAAAACAGCACCGGAATCCTGACCCTTTTTCAAATCATGCTGTAAAAAAGCGAAATGGGTGTCGTTTATGATCTTGATAAAGGAAATGTTATTAGTATAATCAGTCACAATAGTATCCCTCTTCTCTATCAAAGTACCTTTAATAAGCTGCCAGGTTCCTGCTATCGTGGATGGCTTTGGCGAAGTCATTTTACCCTGGCACGACAATAAAATTGCTGCAATTATTGCCGGAATAATTATGATTTTCATGATTTTGAAATTTTTTTCAAGTTAATAGTTGTTCATTCAGTTTTATAAATATAGTAATAAACAGGTCAATAAACCCAACGGGTTGGGTCATTCAGTCGACCCCACAGGTTTCATATATTTAATGTGCTGAATTACAATCTTATACAGCACACTTAACTGACCTTTAACGTTCAATGCTAGTATTAAATTTAAACAATTTATAATTATTGGAGTGTTAAATCTGCAGTTAATGAATTTCTTACACTGTTAAGTTTGAACTTAAACCTGCAATCTATAATATTTATTTTCTGACCCTTATCGCCTTGAGGTGTGAGGCATAAAAGTACAATAAACTGAGATCATGAAAAGTTAATTCACAGGTGCCAAAATTTGTGCCCTTATTTCGGGAATAAGATTTTCACCTGTCAGTTTGAACCTGTCAATATCTTCAGGCGGAATGAGGTAAATAAGGGATCCGGGGTCCAGTCCTTTTTGTACTATAATATTCTTTTCATTTGATTCGCCGAGGACAACGATCTGTTTTGTTTTATTTTTCACGTATACAAATGGGATACTATCCGGTCCGGTCTGTACGCATTCAGTGGGGATATAGACAACATCATTAAAAGTTTTAATGATCAACTTATTCCCTGTAGTCATAGTGGGCCGTAGGACAGGATCAGAGCCGCCGATCTTTATCTGAACCTCAAACATTTTTGAATCGGAATTGGGCAGCTGTTCGCCAATATTTGCGATAGTATATACACTGCCGGTATATTGTTTTTCAGGGAAAGCATCAACATTGATATTGACTTTCTGGCCGGGTTTGACCTTGCTTACGTCAATTTCATTTACGTAAACTTTTGAGATCATTGATGAGAGATCGGGAAGGGTGGCAATTACTCTGTCAAAAGGATTAATTGTCGATCCTGCTTTTCTCTTATTGCCAAGCCGGTCTTTTTTATAGATTATCATTCCTGAGGCAGGCGCTGTAATAGTGAACTTCGCTAAAAAATCCTGAAGATCATTAACCAGTCTTGTCTCCCTTGAAAGATGCATTTTCTGATGGTTAAGATCTGCTGTTGACTGGGCTACAAAAAGAGAATATGCTTTTATCTTCTGCTCGAGTGTCCTTTTGGCTTTATCGAGATTTATTTCTGCCTGCCTGATAGTTGCAGGGGGTTCATACTTTGACTGCTCGAGAGTGATCTGAGCTTCTTCCACAACATATCTCTGGTTCTTGATATCATCCCTCTGATTGGTAAGCACTACGGCAGTATCGAGAATTTTCATATCAACATTGTCCTGGTAAGTCTTAAGGGTTTCAAGCTCATCCTTTAATGTGTTGGCATAAGTTGACCTGTCGAGCTGAGCAATATAATCTCCTTCTTTTACCAGGGTACCTTCAGGCACAATGTCCTGAATTTTCAGATCCATGGCATGCATACCGTGGCCTCCGCCACCGGGCCCATGATCTGATCCCATGCCAATCTCAGGTCCTTTGATCTCAACAGATCTCTCAGCAATCAACTCACCTGAATTTGTTACTGTAATTTCAAAAAGCCCCTTTTTAACCTCAGTAAAAGAATTTGTATTTATATTCTTCGAGGTTAAGCGGTTGAAAACGATCAATGCGATCACAGCAAGTAAAACTCCACCTATTACCAGTATCCTTCTCATTTTCTTATGCAATTTTATTGTCCGTCTTCCTGAAATAATTTTGACATGAAATTATGAATAATTTCCAAGTATTAATATGTTTTAAAAGCAGTGTTTAGATTATGGGGGGTTTGCCCCGGGCTGAAAGAATCCTTAACTGATTTCTGATCTCATCAGATCTTTTAACATCCAGATATTGCAGCCGAAGTGACCTGAATCTCCCATAGGACCACTGATAAATTTAAAACCGGCCTTTTCATACAGGCTGATAGCTCTGCTTAATTCAGGAAGTGATTCAAGGTAGAGCTGTTTGTACCCATACTGTATTGCCGATTCGAAGGTCTTCTCCATCAGCTTCCGGCCTATCCCTTTACCTCTTTGTGATGCAGAGAGATAGAACTTAACCAGCTCAGCACAGCCCTCCGGTAAGCCGGGGGTCGGATAAACACCGCATCCGCCGATTATCATGCCATTTTCTTCGGCAATCCAGTATTCTGAACCGGGTTTGGTGAAGAGTTCAAACAGATGATCGGTGGTAGGGTCAAAATAGACCGTGCCCGGGCGGTGAATATTAAATTCCCTGAAAACTGTCCGGATAAGGTCGGCAATTTTCACATTATCCTTTTCTTCTATTGGTCTGATAATCACGTCCATACATTCAGTTCAAAAAACATTGGTCAAATGTTTTATAATGAGAACCAGTAATTCAATTTGATCAGAAAAATGTTATTCGGAAATATGCTCCTCAGCTGTTTATACGAATTTGCCAAAGAAGCATGTGAGTCATTCGTACTGCCAGATCGCTCAGAGGACCACACAAAATAGATGAATGATCCTAACCTGTATTCCCATTTTGCAACAAGATTTGAACGGAATTCATGAAAATTAAAATCAGGATTATCAATTGAATAGTCCAGACGAGGACCATTGGTATAATCGAAAAGCTGATAAGTTCCGTCTGACAGCAAGGGATCCTGGTAGACAACATACCTGTCATTGTAGCTTTTTGCCCGCGGATCCGTAATATACTTCAGCTGTGAATAACTTCCCCGGGATATGAAAGGACTTCCATAGTACTGTATCGAAAACTCCGGCGTAAGATTCAGATCGATCCGGAATGTCAGTCCCAGTGTTTTCTGGTCAATGGTCCCAAGTATATACCTGTTACCGGGCACAGAAAAACTTGTGGTTATATACTGCAGTTGATCATGGTTATTAATATAATTCGTTGTTATTCCTATTTTAAGATTGTTCACAGGACGATATGTTATTCCGGGTTCTGCCTGGTAGCTTACGGCAGAGTTATTGCCCTTATACTGATAGCTATAAGCAACGCTGGCAGTTAACTTTTTTGAAGGATCAGTGTTTACACTTCCGAACGATTCCAGGGCGAAGGGCATTATCATGTCATAACCACCGCGCAAAATTTTTGTATCAAGTGTCTTTGAATGAAAGATCAGATTGGCGGAAAAGCCCCACTTGTTCGTAAATTCTGATGTAAATGAAAGATGAGCGCCTGATCCGAGGTATTCACCATTGAAATTCCATGTATTGAACTGCTCAAGACTGACAGAATAAAGCCGGAATATCGAAACCGGTTGAGTAATAAGATATGAAACATCGTTCTCCTGATTGAACTCATCGGAAGTATTCATATATCCAAGATCATTCAGTTCCAGACCCGGAGAGAGCCATGTAGCTCCGGTTGAGTATCTCCAGAATCCTTTAGAGCCTTTGCCTATCATAAATTTTCCTCCCCAGCCACTCAGATGGGTCGCAGCTGTATCATATCTAAGATAGTACGCTCCAGGCCGCTGATAATAGCGTGCTGATGATTGCTGAAGAAGTGTAATCGCTTCTTTGCTACCGTTTATATAGCTGCCGATCACCCTTGCATCAACATAAAACTCTTTGTCCTTCCAGTGATGCAGCAAATCGAGACCTCCCGTATAAGCATTGCTGTTCAGCGATTCGAGGTTTTTATCATTGATGGCACGGTTTGTTGATGTCACCATCCCTCCAACAACTGTGTTCCCCGCATTAATACCTTTCTGGATCCGTGCTACAGTATAACTGGTAAGCGGCTCAACCTGAGTACTGGATCTGTTACCATCTTTATCGCTGAGCCGGGCAAATTCATTTGCAGTCACACTCTGGATGAGTCCGACAGAGAGTCCTTTTGAAGTTGTGCCACTGAACTTTTCGGCACTAAGTATTGAGGTTTTATCAGGTGAACTTACAAACAAGTTATCGCTCGGAGATACTACCCGCGATGGCGAATGGCCAATCCTCCTGGAGTAAAAAAGGCTCTGATCATCAAATTTGTAATCGAATATGGTCAACCCTTCAAGAAAAAATGGTCTTTTCTCCTCATAAAATGTTTCAAATGCGGTCAGATTCATAACTGAAGGATCTGACTCAACCTGTCCGAAATCAGGGTTGACTGTCAGATCGACCGTGAAATTGCTTGAGATGCCTATCTTGGCGTCGAGTCCGGCATTTCCTCCCCATACCCTTCCTTTATCAGTAAATGGATTTCCAGGTTCTTTTTTCATAGTTTTAAGATCCCCGAGGGTATATGGCATTATTTCGAGGCGCCGTGATTTCTTCAGACCCTTTATACCATGCAGCTCCCCAAAATTAAACAGCATTCCCGGACCCGTTTTGCTCTGAACCTCCCAGTCACTCTCCTCCTGGAGCCTTGCTATCCATCTCCAGATATGCATTCCCCACACCTGTTCATCCTTGTTGCTGTAACGAAGCTGGCTTAGCGGGATCTCATATTCAGCAACCCATGCTGAATCCTCAACCCCTACTTTTCCTTTCCATACCGGATTCCAGTTCAAATCCCAGTTATTAGGATTAAATAAAACAAGATCAATCTTCTGACCCCAGCCCGTTATCGTAAACTCAAATCCGGTACGGTAATCATGATAACTGTCAAAATTAACCCCAACCATTTCGCCTACAAATTCATCCCGTACCCCGGCCTGTCTGAGCATTTTCTCAGGTTCACCATCATGACAGCGAAATGCCACATAGAGATTCTTGTCATCATACTGGATATTAAAATCTGTCGGATACGTAGGTTTTGCTCCCTCATTCGGTATCCATTGCCGGAAATTCCCGGCCCAGTTGCCTTTTGTCCAGCATTCATCGTCTAGTTTCCCGTCAATTACAGGTTTTGGGGTGGTAAGCCTTGAAGTCGTATAAACCGGTTGTATTACAGATGCCGGATGCAACGGTACTGTATCCTGCAGCAGATTAATTCTCATCCCCGCCGTAAATGAGTATCCGTTATTCTGTATTAAAAGCGCAAATATGAAAATTAATATGAATCTTAAAGTGGTCGTAAGCGTGGTCATCAGGGACAGATTAGAAATTCTCGAGGTTATTTTTCTTCCAAAAATAAAAGAATAACTGATAAATAATTATGTTGTAGGAAATTAATGACCGATAAAATATGTAATATCATGAAGACTGACAAGTGGCATTAAGGTTTTAGACAGCAAACCTGGAACATTACCTGCCTTATTATCAATAGTTCATAGCATTTCTACAACCCTGTTTCAGCAGATTGTTCCGAAGCTTTCTGAATACCGGTTGCCACCTCAGGAATAATTCCCATTTTAACATAAATAGGGCGAACAAGTAGCTTCAGTTCCGGAAGTTTTCTCAGGAAGATCAGAGAACCCGTAACAGTAGCAATTCCTCCTATTAATATTGTAGAAGGTGTTCCAATAATCTTTGCCAGCCAGCCCGATATCAGACTTCCAAAGGGAGCTGTCCCCATGACCGCCATCGCATAGAAACTCATTACTCTTCCGCGCATGTTGTCATTAGTAATTGTTTGCAGGATAGTATTGCTGGCTGCAGTTTGCATCATCATTCCCAAACCAATAAATACCATCATAAAAAGAGATAGGGGAAAGATCCTGGAAAACGACAAAATAATAAGTCCTGCCCCGAAGAGAAATGCTGAGGCAGGTACTATTCTACCAAGAGTCAGAACTGTTTTTCTTGATGCAAGAAAAAGAGCCCCCAGCATAGCTCCAACGCCGGCGGCTCCCATCAGAAATCCATAAGTATTTGATCCTCCATGAAGAATCTCTTTTGCAAAAACCGGCATCAGAACAGTATATGACATTCCCATAAGACTTGAGATGCTCAGCATAATTAGAAGATATTTCATTGGCGAGAAACCAAAGGTGTAATCCAGTCCTTCCCTGAGTTCTTTAAGTATCGCAATTTTCTTTTTCCGGACATACCTGGTTTTAATCCTCATCATTAACAAGGATATGATCACAAAGACATAGCTGATTGCATTCAGCAGAAAACAGATTCCTTCACTTGTTGATGCAAGCAAGATCCCGGCTATTGATGGACCAATAACTCTGGCACCATTAAACATAAGTGAATTAAGGGCAATGCCATTCCCAAGATCTTCCTTCCTTTCAACCAGCTCGACCACCAGCGATTGACGGGAAGTAACATCAAATGCATTTACGCAACCAAGTCCGATACTCAGAACAACTATTTGCCAGATCTGAATTGCCCCTGACAGACAAAGCCATGCAAGAATACCGGCCTGGATCATCGACAATATCTGAGTCACCACCAAAACCCGGTATCTGTTCCACCGGTCTGTCAGAACCCCGGCAACCGGTGACAGCAAAAAGGTTGGAATCTGGCCTGCAAAACTGACAATTCCCAGGAGCAGAGCGGAACCTGTCATATGATAGACAAGCCAGGGCATTGCAATGCGTTGCATCCATGTGCCGATAAGAGATACGCTTTGCCCGCTGAAGAAAAGACGGTAGTTCCTGTATTTCAGCGAACGGAATACTGTCTTAAATCTGTCGGAACTATTTATGTTTCCCGCCATTTCGGTTTTTCTGTTCAAAAAATTCCCAAAACCGCCAGGACAAGAATGATAATAATTGTAATGCCCGATACTCCTATGGGAAACCATACCGGTGCGACCCAGGGTTTTGGAATGAGAAAAAGGACATCTATGGTAGTAAGGGAAGGAGGCCACTTGATTAAAATGAAAAGTGACAAATAATAGAACAGATCCCAGAATGCAAAAGTCCAGAGAAAGAATACTCCTTTTTCAATCCACGATTCGCCGGAGATACAAGCTATTACAACCAGCATAATAATTGTAGCAGCTTCCCTCGTCATCTCAATGTTTAAGTACCGCTTCGGGAACTTTTCAAGCGATTCTTTATTTGATTCTGAATCGAGCATGCCGAGAGCTTTTCTCAGGTATACGACCACAACTCCTTCGAGATGTGCCATTGCAATTCCGAAAATTGCCAGAAGAATAAGTTTTAAATTCATAATTTCCATTTTGTTTTACCCTCCAATTGACTACCTTCAATTGTTTTTATACTTATGTCTTTATCCTTTTGTCTTTTGTCTTATTATCTGTACTTCAGAACAAAGGTAGCCACTTCATCACAAAAAAATTTCTTATCCTGCAAAATCATATTGTGCCCGCTGATTGGAGATATGATCATTTGCTTGTCACTTGAACTGATCCTGTTATAGAAATCTTCCCCTAATTTTGGGGGGCATGTGAAATCATATTTTCCCCAGAGCACCAGTACAGGAATTGTGACTATGGTCAGGGCGGAAGAAAAATTTGTTACTGCAAGTTCCTTATTGAAATTTGAATCTTCTGAATACAGCAGGTTACTTAGAATTGCGGTAAGCGGATATTTATCAGTAATTGCATACTTCAAGACCAGAGTCGCGATATTTATATGCTTAATGCTGTCAATATAGTCTTCTGCCTGAGTTGCATAGGCTTCCAGCTGCTGTGAGTCCTCGAGGCTGAAATTACCCTTATGCCTTGTACAGAAGTCTATTATCGGCTGCCACTTGTCAGCATTCCGGTGCTGTGAGGTCTGATAATTGCCTTCATCAAGTAACATCTGACGGGTAAGTGTGTCATTCAATGGATAATTATGACTACCGTCAACATTTATAAGACCCTTTATCATATTCTGATAACCTGGTCTGGTAATAAAATCCGCAGCAATAAGTCCACCGAAACTATGGCCAAGTAAAAACAGGCTCATATTCTGACCGTACCGGAACTTAAGGACCTCTATCACCTTTTTCAAATCTTCAACCATCTGATTCAGATGCAGGTATTTACCATTATTGGTACCCTGTGAAGCTCCGGCATTTCTCTGATCCCAGTAGACCATTGCAAATTTATCACCCAGGTTTTTGCTGATATATTTTGTGTCGTAGAAATAAGAGCTTGCTCCGGGTCCGCCATGAATAACCAGTATAAAGGTATTGCTTGCAGTGTTCCCCTGGACAAGAACCCGCATGGAGGCGCCTGCATTTTCGACATAAAATGCTTCAGATACATTTGCTGAAATAGTAATATTTTCCTTCTGACATCCAGCCACAATTAGCAAGAGGCCAAGGAAAAATACTGCTCTCGTTTTATTTTGATGATGTAATATATTCTTCACTGGTCTTTTTCTTGTGTTTGCCCGGTGTGTACCGGATCCCAAGTTCCAGCACCGGTCTGAAGTATATTGTACTGTTATATGGGAACATAAATATAAAATTCATCCTGGCAAATGTTGAAACAGGCAATTGCTTTCTTCATTGAAAAATCGTATCCAAAACCTCCTCCGGCTGTTATCAGTGCATAATTATATCCGGCCAGCCTGATAACAGATATCTTTCCAGCATCATCAACCTTATACGTTGTACCTCCCAGGAAAGTTCTGCTGAATCCGGGACCTGCAGAAAATTCCCAGATAAGACATTTATAGTTTGTTCTTCGCATTACCCACTCGGCAGTTATGTATATATTATCATGAAAAGCAGGATGATGATACCAGTTTAGATTTCCTGTTATAAACCTCTCTTTCGTAAAATCCCTGAAATGTTTCTTATTCTTTATTACGTGTACACTCAGTTTCTGCAGCGGAAACTCCGCTCCCACACTTATGCCCGGATAGATGATGACGGAATTGTTGTAGGAAAGCTTAAGGTTATAGTGACTGTCCCAATGAGGCATTGATTGTATCAGACTGAGCCTGCGATATGAGACAATTTAGTAAAACTAATATTGAAAATACGATCTTCAGCATATCCTTTCAAAACCTATCCTGACAAAATAAAAGCAAAAGCAAAATGTCATTTTTTCAAATGAATAAACATATTGACAGCCTGGTAGCCAAAATAACCACCAATAATAAAAAGGAACCCTCCAAGGCTCTTAATAAATCCTGAGATAATTTTAATATTTATCCTCAACCGGTATCGGACAATAAGAAATGTAAGCATATAAAACCAGACAACACTACCGATAGCAATGAAAAATGCATAACAAATACTTATCACAAGATGGAACGAAGCAGGGAAGATAGTTTGATCAACCTTATGATTTTTCAGGCTGATTATCTGAAAATCATCGAGTTTCTTCAGGGCTGAATCGTGATTGCTTACTATTTTTTTCCCTTCGATGTTGCCAATCTCTTTTGCATTCTGGTCGACTTTAATAGCCAATCCCCCTGTATGAAAACCCAGAGCGGCTATAAAAGAAATGACTAAGAGGGATGATGTCAGCCACCCGATAAATAATGTCGGATTAAGGAAGTTTATCATGAAGCCTGTATAGAATGCTCCCCGTTCCTTATCTTTAATCTTCCCGGATATGTGTACCTTTTCTTCAAGATGCTCAATATCTATTTTGGTCATGTATATTTTATAGCCAAGGAAGATGAGCATTAGTGAACCAAATGAAAAAATATAGGGTATGACCGGCTTGTAATATGTATACAGTTTTGTCAATCCGAATACAGCGATGAATACATAAATAAAATCGCCGAGTGAAGCGCCAGCATTAAACAGGTTGCAATAACGCTTCCTGCCTTTGAGTGCGTTCGAGGTTATTATTATGCTTACAGGACCGGCAATTGGCATTGAAAAGATAAAGCCTGTCAAAAAACCGGCAATAGACATGGTTATTAAACTCTCTGTCATGAAAGCCTTTAATAATCTGGTGAATGATTTAAATTAAGTACTATCGAAGTACCATTATCACTACGATAGTATCGATAAAGGTACAAAATACTTTTTCTTAAACCATAATGCCACATTAACAAGTCCGATCATTACCGGGACTTCCACCAGCGGTCCTATTACTGCTGTGAATGCCTCTCCGGAATTCAATCCGAATACAGCTATCGCAACGGCTATCGCTAATTCAAAATTATTGCTTGCTGCAGTAAATGACAGAGTCGCGGACTGTTCATAGGTTGCTCCTGCTTTTCTTCCCATATAAAAAGAAAATAGGAACATAATCAGGAAATAGATTAAAAGCGGAATAGCAATTAAGATTACATCTAGCGGAAGTCTTACAATATATTCTCCTTTCAATGAGAACATTACAATAATTGTAAATAATAAGGCAATCAGTGTGAGCGGACTGATCCTGGGAATAAACCTGTCATGGTACCACTCTTTACTCTTAACTCTTATTAAAATGAAACGTGTAAGAAAGCCTGATATAAAGGGAATACCAAGATAAATAAAGACACTCCTGGCTATCTGCCCGATAGTTATGTTCTGAACCACAGAATTAGTTGGAACTCCAAACCATCCTGGCAATACTGCTATAAAAACCCAGGCATAAACTGAGAAAAACAATACCTGAAAAATGGAATTAAAGGCTACCAGTCCTGCACAATATTCAGTATCGCCTTTAGCCAGATCGTTCCAGACAATCACCATAGCAATACATCTGGCCAGCCCGATCATAATGATCCCGTACATGTAAGGAAGATTTGAATTGTTTTCTCCCGGAAACAGCTTGAAAAATAGTATAGCCAGAGCAAACATAAGAACCGGACCTATAACCCAGTTTTGAATGAGGGAAAGACCCAATACCCTGAAGTTTTTGAATACGCTCCCAAGTTCTTCATACCTGACTTTTGCCAGGGGAGGATACATCATCAATATCAATCCTATTGCAATAGGTATATTTGTTGTACTATCAGGGGAGGATTTCAGAGAGTCCCAGAATTTTGCTATCACCGGGAAAAAATATCCGGAAAATACTCCGATGAACATTGCCAGGAAAATCCATAGTGTAAGGTACCTGTCAGGGAATTTTAACCTGTGTTTTTTATCATTTTCCATATTTCATTGTAATTAATCAATTTTTAATTTCTCAAATTTTCAAATTAATTATTAGCAACATGTTGATTTTGATTCCGAACATCCGCATGAGGGTTCAGAGTTTGTAAGAATCCCGTTAATAATACCTGCAGCACAGCCAACACCCGATTTGACAGTTATTGCCTGAACAGGGCAATTCAGGGCGCAGGCTCCACATTCCATGCAATAATCTTTTCTGACGATATGAGCTTTTTTTCCTGAAAGTTCAAATACTTCATGGGGGCATACCTTGATGCACATTCCACATCCGTTACATGTGGCTTCGCACAGATCAAGCGTAACAACATCCGGAAGATAGACAAAATCTTTCATAATCTTATTTGTAAATAAATTTTTCGACAACCTGTAAAATAATGCCAGTCAATGCAAAACCGATCTGAAATGGCATGGAGATCTTCATCTCTTTTTTGACTCCCGACAATGATGTATAAGTTGATGAGCCCGTAAAATTCATGGCCAGGAAAGAAGAAATTGCAGTGATAATGAGAAACCAGGAAAATATTTCAATAAAATTATTGCCTGCAAATCTTGTGAGTAACAGGATCAGGAAAATCAATGTTCCCGCATAAAATCCTTTTAAAGAAAAATATCTGGCAGGTATATAGGGAAGAAATAATGGTGTAATCACAATTCCTGCAAAATAAGCAAGAAACACTTTAAGGATAACAGGTCCGCCCTCGCCGGAAAAATTCTTGTATGAAAATCCATGACCGGTTACTCCCGAGATCAGAAAAAGAATTGCCATTGCTCCCAGAAGGTAGAATTTCCCATATATAAAATCGTTTGGAATAAGCTTTGCACGATCCTTAATACCAAAACTGACTTTCCTCATTTCCTTGTCAGCCCGGTAACCGTCACCGATAAATTTCTTTATATCCGATGCCCTTACCGGACCATAATGGACATTGAAGCCTGTCTCTTCCTTAACTTTGTGTGCTGCTACACCGGTAGCGCCCAACTGAGGCAGTATAAGACGCCGGTGATCAACAATTTTATCAAGCGATACCTGTCCCAGTCTGCTGACAAGTTCTTTAGTGCCAAAAGTGCCTTTCCCTGCCGCACACCATACATTTACACCTTTGGTATCAAGGACCAGGATCCATCCGTTCACCCCGGAGAGATTTTTACGCAAAGCATCGAAAGAAAGCTTGTAGTTTGCTGTCACAAATACATCAGATTCCCGACCGGGATTACCTGCAGCATACAAACCGGGAGTGACCCTGTAATTGTTACGGTTGATTCCACATCGGACCATTATTGCTCCGAAAAAATCTGAAGAATTCAGTTTAGTTGATACCTGCGGGATCTCAGCACCGGAGGCTGTAACATTCCCTATTAAATAAGAGTTTTTCATGTCAGATTAAAAAATCGCTATAGAACTTATAAAATGTGTTTTTTATTTTGTCTCTTGTCTTTCGGAACTCTGTAATTATCTGTTTTTCTGTGCCTTTGAAGTTTGAAGGATCTTCAAAACCAAAATGCAGGCGTTTATTTACTTTCCCGGGAAAGAAAGGACACGCTTCATTGGCTTCATCACAAACAGTAATTACAAAATCCCACGGCTCATTAAGATAAAGATCTACATTTTTCGGCGTATTCTTACTGATATCAATGCCATCTTCAGCCATCACTTTCACTGCGATTGGATTGATCACCGATGCCGGAACTGTTCCGGCAGAGTATACTTTAATATCTTTATCAAATGACTGAAGGTATCCCTGAGCGATCTGGCTCCGGCAACTGTTCCCTGTGCATAAGATCAGGATTTTCATAACATATCAGTTTGAAATTTGAAAATAATTTAACATACAAGCGCTTCCGGAATATTTATATCATTTACAAATTTTTCCACCAGTTTCTTTAACTCCCTTATGTTCCCGGGGTTCAGACAATAGCAGGTCTTTACCCCTTCAGTTGTTCCCTGTATCAGACCCGCATCTTTTAATTCCTTAAGGTGCTGGTTTACAGTTGTTCGTCCAAGCGGAATCTCCTCAGCCAGATCTCCTGTAATACACGTTTTGGTTTCAGCCAGGTATTTCAGTATTGCCAGACGGGCAGGGTGGCCTAAAGCCTTGAAGAGAACTGAACAATTCTGCAGTTCCGTACTGAATAGTTCACTTTTCGTATATGCCATAATAAATTTATTTGACGTAAATATACGTTATTTTTTAATATGACGTATAAATACGTTAGAAATTTTTTTTGGTCCTATGCTACAAAGGGCCATAATGTTTAAAAGCTTAATAAGGTTCTTTTTTTGTTTAATGTCACTTTCTTTTGCCCCTCCAAAAGAAAGTAACCAAAGAAAAAGAGTCCGGAAATGAAAACTTCAGTCTTTTTTGGCAAAATGCCTTTGGCTTTACGCTCCCAAAAAAGACTGAAGTTCGCGCCATTTCCGGTTTGCCACCGCACGACCCGATCGAAATTACTGTTCAAGTAGGATACTTTAGTGGGTTTCCGACGGCATTAGAGGATTTTGGAATAAGCGAGCGAATGCAGTCTTGCTGTGAGGGGCGTCAGTTACCTCTTATTTTCCTTCTCACATGGACATGGAACAGCCTTGAACTTTTTGAATTTATGCTGAGTTGCACAACCAGCTGCTAATACTGCTGTCAGAAAAATAATTATCAACATAACAGATAATGAGGGTTTATTCTTTTTCATGAAGATATTTCTCGCTAAAATAGATCGTGAAACCATTACATTATACAAACCATAAAATCCGACTTAAATTGTTGAAGGAATAGTAAAATTTCTCAGACTTTGCTCAGCTCCTCTACATATCTTTTTATATATATATCTTTCTGCTTCGACTTGTACTGCATAATATAACGGGGATGCTCAAGTGCGACTATTCTATCGAAAAGTTTCAGCTCATTATTTAATTGAATCAGAAATTTATGATTTTTACCTGTTCCCAAACAAAAGCAGGTGTCGCGTTTAATACCAAATTCAAGCTGTCTGGTCAGAGTGAAATTAATGAAATCTTTTAGCGCTGATGTAAGTTTCTTGCTGTCGTAATAATTGTAATTGACGTTTGTCCCTTTTCTGCTGACAGCTGTAAAGCCAAGAGGACTTACTGCACTAATAAAGAACTTTTTATAAAATTTCTCAACACCGCCAAAGGATTCAATCATCTCATATACAAACGTCGAAGATGTCTCAAATGTATCCACCCCCGGAATTGACAGGCCACACTTTTCGGAAAGCCGTTTAGTGTCAGTAAAAGGGATTCCTGTAACCCCTGCACCAAATCTTCCCGGGTTGATACCTACAATCAGATATCTTGGACAGTTATCATCATAGAATTTATGGTAGAACTGAGATATGACAGGCATTATCACGGGGTTATCCCTATACGGATTCATTATAGAGATCCCCTCAGGCAGGGAACCCTTAAACTCGAGTCCTTCGAAGAAATTAATTACATTTTCAGCGAACATCAGTTTTTGAGGCAACGCACAGAATATTTATTTGACTTTTCAGTCCCGTGAATATCTGAGATATCCTCTTTTCTCGATATATCAATAATCGGCTTATCATCAAAGAGAAGATAACTGAAGTATTCCGCATTACCAGGGTCATAATCAGTAGAGGTCCAGTAGTATCCGCTTTCATTCATCTCAGAAAAGGTTCCTTCATAATCCTGCATTCCTCCCAGCTGAATGCCGAATGAGGAGGGATCTGAGGCTGTTCTGCCCCAGGCCTCTTTCTGATCAAATTGATTTATCAGAGTCTGAAATTCAGATCCTGATGGGAGCCGCCACCCTGCGGGACAAGAATTCAATGCTGTTTTCCAGTCATATAGCACTCCATACTGAAGCATATTGTTTGAATCGTTATCAAAATAGAATGCCCCGGTTTTGGCTTTATACTTCAGGTTTTCTGCCATCCATGTAACACCTGCTATAGTAATTGTCCGGTATACATTTCCATCACGTTTATCGGTAAACTGTGCCTGTCCCGACAAGCCGGCAAAAATCATTAATGAAAAAAATAATAGCAGATCTTTCTTCATACCTCTGATGTTTATATAATCTAATATTGTTCTTTCGATCCGGCAAATATTATACCATTCCCCGAAACTCGCGGTAAAATTAATCCTGGATCTTATTCAATACAGTTAATAAGTCAGAATGTTATTAACCAATTACAGGAAAAATAAAAAAATCCCGGAATAATATCTATAAAAAGCTGATGACTATACGTTGCTGGTTTTGAAGTGTGCGGATTTGTCTACACTTCAATGAATTTCTCTTTTGGTGTCATGCAAAAATCACATTTTGCAGGTATTGCTGATATATTATTATATGTATTTCCGCAAACCGGACATACAAACCATTTTGCAGCAAGGCCTTTCTCATTTCCTGTGGTTACAACGGCAAGGGTTGTCTTATAAAAAGCCTGGTGTTTCTTTTCAGTATCCCTGGCCCAGGTGAAAGATTTAACTGCATCTTTGCTTTTTTCCTTTTGAGCGGCTGAAATAAAATCAGGGTACATTGTTTCAAGTTCGTAGGTCTCACCTTTTATGGCATCAGCAAGATTTTCTGCAGTTGACATTACAGTAAAAATCCCGATCTGTGGACCGGCAATCTTTTCTCCAAGTTTTTCAAGCACCTTTAAATGATTTGCTGCATGAATTGATTCAGCTTTGGAAGTCGCCTGGAACATGATCGCAACAGTGTCAAAGCCTTCAGCTTTTGCTTTCTCTGCGAAAGCTGCATACTTGGCACTGGCAGTTGATTCACCATCATAGGCGGCCTTCAGATTTTCAATAGTTTTAACCGGCCTGGAGGCACAGCCGGTAATTAAACCCAGGGTGAGCATTAGCAAAAATAATCTGGTGACTGTTTTCATAATTACAAGTTTAGTTTAGACAAAAAAGAAGCACTTCCATATTTGAATAATTAATTAAGAATGAAGAACATTCGAATTAAGAAATCAGAAGTTACAGGATTTGATATTGGCTTTACACTCCAGTATCTTTTTAATTCGTAATTCGTTGTTCATTTGTTCAATATTCTTAATTTAAATAAAAATCCCCCCGGGTTATCCTAATCCTATCATAAAATTATACACCATTGATCCTCCCATAAACCCTGTGAATGTCACTGCAGCAAAGGCGAGGAGGTAAAAACCAAAAACAATCCATTTTAAAGGGCCCTCCTCTTTTTTTTGTATAACCAGCCATATCCTGAAGAGTGTTCCGGCAATAATGAGGATCATTGTTACAAGTGCACCTGTTGCATGGTTATGAAACACTTTCAGGATCTCTCCCTCTGTCGGGTGATCAGTAAATAATTGTCCTGTTGACCAGCCTGCTATTGCAGCAATCGATCCTAGAACCATGAGATAAAATGCTGTCTTTGATAGACATTTCTCTTTCCTGAAAATGAGAGAAGCAACTTCAGCAAGAAATCCGACAGTTATCAGTGCAACCGGGAAATGCACAATTAACGGGTGTAAATGATCTGTGTTAAACATGATTGGATGAGTTAAGTCAGCAGTGGTACTTCATTATCCGGTTTAATCCGGTTCTTTATACCAAATTTAATAAATTCCTGGTTATTTATTTCAATATGGTCAAGGAAACATGGATTTATCTGGTAAATTTCTGATATTTCCCAGTCCGGGTGATCAATTAACGGAAGCCTGTACGCCTGATTAATTATAAATTAGTTAACTTTGACCCCTTTAAAAACTGGTAAGATCCATTATTAAATGTCAGAGAAAACAGTTCTGAAACCTTATGGTGAAAAACAGATTGCATTTGATAAACGCTATCTGGAGATGGCTCGCATCTGGGCTCAGAATTCATACTGCATCAGGAGGCAGGTAGGTGCACTGATTGTGAAAGAAAAGATGATTATCTCCGATGGATATAATGGGACACCATCGGGATTTGAAAATATTTGTGAAGATGAAAACAATATTACAAAACCATATGTTCTTCATGCGGAAGCAAATGCCATTACAAAAGTTGCCAAATCGAACAACTCAAGTCAGGATTCAACGCTTTATGTAACCACATCACCGTGCATGGAGTGTTCAAAACTTATTATACAGGCTGGTATTAAAAGAGTTGTTTACTGCAACAGATATCATAATGCCGATGGCCTTGAACTTCTAAAGCGTGCTGGAATAGAACTGATATTTATTGACCCTGAAAAAAATATTTATGAACTACAATAATTCAAAGAAGATAGTATCTCTTCCGTTATTTCTTGGAATCGCACTTATCCTGGGTATGGTAATTGGGAGGTATTTACCTTCTGATAAAAGCTTTCACGGGACAAATGCGAGATCAGAAAATGAAAAATTAAACAGCATCCTGAATATTATTGAGACAAATTATGTTGATTCAGTTAACCGTGATGCACTTGTTGAAGCTGCCATCCCAGCCATACTTAAAAAACTCGATCCTCATACAGTATATATTCCGGCAAAAGAACTTGCCAGGGCCAATGAACCTTTGCAGGGCAATTTCGAGGGAATCGGAATTTCATTCAGCATGCTGACTGATACAATCCTTATTATAAGCACCATTCCCGGTGGGCCTTCGGAGAAACTGGGTCTTTTGGCCGGAGATAAGATCCTCTATGTCAATGATTCTCTGGTAGCCGGAAAACATATAATTGATGAGAAGATAATGGGAATGCTCAAAGGTCCCAGAGGTACTGTAGTCAAAATAAAAGTTCTCCGGAATGGACAGAAGGAATTGATCCCCTTCGAAATTACCCGTGATAAAATTCCGATCTACAGTGTTGATGTGGATTATATGGTCAATGATCATATAGGATATATCAAGATCAACACTTTTGCCATGACGACCTTCGATGAGTTCATGAAGGGGCTGAGAGATCTGAAAGATCATGGGATGACCGCTCTCATACTTGATCTGCGCGGCAACTCCGGTGGTATTATGGAAGCTGCAATACAGGTTGCAAACCAGTTCCTTAAAGAAGGTCAGCTGATCGTTTATACCAAGGGACGTGCCTCTCCGCGAAGTGAAGCCAGGGCAACAGGCAAAGGAGAATTTGAGACAGGTGATCTTGTCGTCCTTATAGATGAATGGAGTGCTTCGGCTAGTGAGATACTTGCAGGGGCCCTTCAGGATAACGATCGCGGAACAATTATCGGACGACGCTCTTTCGGTAAGGGATTGGTACAGGAACCTATTCCTTTGCCCGATGGATCCGGTTTGCGTCTTACAATAGCACGTTATTACACTCCAACAGGCAGATCAATCCAGAAACCATATAAAGACGGATTTGAGAAATATTTCGACGATCTTAATGAAAGGGCCACTCATGGCGAACTTGAGGTCCCCGACAGCATTCACTTTGCTGACTCCCTGAAGTTTACTACGCCAGGCGGGCATATTGTTTATGGAGGCGGTGGTATAATGCCGGATAAATTTGTGCCTATCGATACATCGGGCGTTTCGGCCTACTTCATTAAAGTAAGATCATTTATCTACAGGTTTGCTCTTAGTTACACTGAGAACAACAGGGAACTGCTTAAGAAATTTGATGATCCCTCAGAAATTGAAAAATATCTCGACAAACAAGATCTGCTAGATAAGTTTGTAGTGTCGGCTGCTGCACATGGGGTAAAAAAGGACCCCCCCGGATTAAAAATTTCAGGGAATATAATTCGCACACAGTTGAACGCTTATATTGCCCGTAATATCCTGGAGAATAAAGGATTCTATCCTATATGGCAGGAGATTGATACTACGCTCAAATATGCGATCAATTTTCTGCAGAAGTAAGTTTTCCACGGCTTTAACTCACCCCCTTCCTACGCAAATTCGGGCATAATGAGAAGGAAAATTGTGTATTTTTACTAAAACATTCCTCAATGAGCAGGCCTGAACATCTTGAATAAAGTGTAGTGTTCCTGGAGAGGTTAACCTTTGAATTTGTAACCAGATCGACCTTTACAATTTATGATATTAAGCACATTTGTAATATTGCAATATTGATTTAATACTTTTAACTTTGATAAAGTTACTTCGCTGGACAAAAAGATAAAATCTAAACCTTTCATAACCAATGAGTAAAATCTTGTTTTCCTCAATTACCAAGAAATTTGTTATGGCCTTGGCAGGGTTGTTCCTGCTCACTTTCTTACCACTGCATCTTTATATTAACCTGATGTTGCTTAAAAAAGAACCGGGTCCATTTAACACCGCTGCACATTTCATGGCGACTTTTCCTGTGATCAGAATCATGGAGGTCGTTCTGTTTGCGGCAATCCTGGTACACATCGCGTGGGGAATTCTGGTTCAGATCCAGAACTGGATCGCACGTCCGGTTGGTTATGCAAGGATCAACAAATCGGAGACATCATTTTTTTCACGGTTCATGATCTGGACCGGAGCGACAGTTTTCATATTTTTTATCCTGCACTGGTTCAATTTCTTCTTCATAAAGCTCGGATGGGTACAAGGGAATGCGGAAGATTTTTATTCGGTAGCTCACAGTCTTTTCAAGATCCCGGTGTATGATTTTATTTATCTTACCTGTTTTGCAGTTCTGGGTTTTCACCTTTATCATGCTTTCTATTCTGCATTTCAGACTCTTGGGCTAAATCACCGTCTTTGGAATCCTGTCGTCAGACCGATTGCATTATTCTATGCGGTCATCATTCCTGCAGGCTTTGCTCTTATTGCGATCACTTTATGGCTTTTCAGATAAATCCAAAAGGAAAAAATTATAATCATGGGAAAATTAAATTCAAAGATACCAGATGGTCCATTGGCATTAAAATGGACTAATTATAAAGCTTCTGTTAAACTTGTCAATCCTGCAAATAAGAAGAAACTTGAAATCATTGTTGTTGGCACAGGTTTATCGGGAGCAAGTGCTTCCTCTTCACTTGGTGAACTCGGGTACAGTGTAAAAACATTCTGTTACCAGGATTCACCCAGAAGGGCACATTCTGTTGCAGCTCAGGGAGGAATAAATGCTGCAAAAAATTATCAGAATGACGGAGACAGCACCTACAGACTATTCTATGATATGATAAAAGGGGGAGACTTCAGAGCACGTGAAGCAAATGTTTACCGGGCAGCTGAAGTAAGCAATCAGGTTATTGACCATTATACCGCACTCGGAGTGCCCTTTGCCCGTGATTATGGCGGGACTCTTGATACACGGTCATTCGGTGGAGTCCAGGTGTCAAGAACTTTTTATTCAAAGGGACAGACCGGACAACAATGTGTTCTTGGAGTATATTCTTCGCTCAACAGACAGATAAAGAAAGGTAATGTCACAATGTACCCCCGCAGGGAAATGCTCGATCTTGTTCTGATTGACGGTAAAGCACGCGGAATAATTGTTCGAAATCTTATAACAGGAGAAATTGAAAGACATGCTGCTCATGCGGTTGTTCTTGCAACAGGAGGTTATGGCACAATATACTTTCTTTCAACACTTGCTGTAAATTCAAACGCATCAGCAGCATGGAAAGCTCATAAAAAGGGTGCTTTTTTTGCAAACCCCAGCTTTATCCAGATACATCCTACATGCGTTCCTCAGTTGAATGAATTCCAGGCAAAACTGACCCTGATGTCGGAGTCACTGAGAAATGATGGACGGGTCTGGGTACCGAAAACCAAAGGAGATACAAGACCCGCAAATGAAATACCGGAAGAGGAAAGGGATTATTATCTTGAAAGAAGATATCCGGCCTTCGGTAACCTGGTACCGAGAGATGTTGCCTCCAGAGCAGCTAAGGAAAGGTGCGATGCAGGTTTTGGAATAGGAGAAACAGGTCTTGCAGTAAACCTCGATTTCAGAGATGCAATTAAAGAAACAGGGAAAGAAAGCAATTGAAGGTAAATATGGAAACCTGTTTGATATGTACAGAACAATAACAGGTATTGACTCCTATGAAGAACCAATGCGTATTTATCCTGCAGGGCATTACACAATGGGTGGATTATGGGTCGATTATGAACTTATGACTACTATTCCGGGACTCTATGCAATTGGGGAATCTAACTTCTCAGATCATGGTGCAAACCGTCTGGGAGCCAGCTTCGCTTATGCAGACTTCAGGTGATGGATATTTTATTCTTCCGAATACAATAAGTAATTATCTGGCCGATGAGATTCGTGTTCCGAAAATCTCAACTGACCGACCTGAATTTGACGAGACTGAAAAAACTGTTCTGGACAGACTCAATAAATTTATTTCTATAAAAGGAAAACAGATCTGCCTCTTCATTTCATAAACGCCTGGGCAAGATCATGTGGGATTATTGCGGAATGGTGCGAAATGAAGAGGGACTTAAAAAAGCTCTTGTCCTGATTAAGGAGCTAAGGGATGAATTCTGGAAAGATCTTAATGTTCCGGGGAAAATAACTGAGGTTAACCAGGAACTTGAAAAAGCCGGAAGGGTTGCAGACTATTTTGAACTGGCGGAACTTCTTGTAACTGATGCCCTTGCACAGAAAAGAATCGTGCGGAGCACATTTCAGGGAAGAGTATCAGACACCGGATGGTGAAGCTCTCAGAAACGATGAAGAGTTTGCTTATGTTGCTGCCTGGGAATATGCCGGTGAAGGCAAACCTCATATCCTGAATAAGGAACCGCTGAAATTTGAGGAGGTGGAGATGAAGGTGAGAAGCTATAAATAAGAGCAAAGGGCACAGTGCACAGGGCAAAACTAAAACATTCTCTGTGCTCTGAGCCCTGAGCTCTGAGCAATTTCCTAAAATGATTAATTATTACATATCGCGATAAAATAATTAAAGAAGAATATGAAGCTTACACTTAAAATATGGCGCCAGAAAAATGCAAGTGCCAAAGGTAACTTTGAGACCTATGAAATGGATAATGTATCTCCGAAGATGGCATTCCTCGAGATGCTTGATGCACTTAATAAAAGACTTGTTGAAGAGGATCAGGATCCGGTTGCATTTGACCACGATTGCCGTGAAGGTATCTGCGGATCATGCGGGATGTATATTAACGGTCATCCTCATGGACCTGTACCGGCAATAACAACATGTCACTCTTTCAATGAGATATTTTAAGGATGGAGATACAATCTGGATCGAACCCTGGAGAGCAAAACCTTTCCCTGTGATCAAAGATCTTATTGTTGACAGAAGCTGCTTTTGACAAGATCCAGATAGCCGGCGGATTTATTTCAGTCAATACCGGAGCAGCTCCTGAAGCCAATTCAATCCTGATCCAGAAGAAAAAATCCGATGAGGCATTTGATGCTGCGATATGTATCGGATGCGGAGCCTGTGTCGCCGCCTGTAAAAATGCATCAGCAATGTTGTTTGTTTCGGCTAAGATATCACAATTCGCACTTCTGCCGCAGGGACGGGTGGAAGCAAAAGACAGGGTAAGGGCAATGGTTGAAAAAATGGACGAGCTCGGGTTCGGGAACTGTTCAAATACCGGAGCATGTGAGGCTGAATGTCCGAAGGAGATTAAACTTGCAAATATTGCCAGGATTTACAGAGAGTTCTATAAAGCCTTCTGAAAGAATTTTTTTTATATTAAAATATTTAAATAATCAATATGAAAAGATCCCTTCTGATCTTGTTCGTCTGTATTCTTACTATCTCATCAGGTGCACAGACAATCATAAACCGCGATCCGGAAATCAAAAAGATGGTCGATGAAATATCCAGGGCGAGAATTGAACAGTATGTCAGGAAGTTGGTAAGCTTTCATACCCGTCATGATATGAGTGCACAGAACGATCCGTCGGAAGGGATAGGGGCAGCATGGAACTGGATAAAATCAGAGATGGACAAAAATATAGCATCATCAGAAGGACGGCTTGATGTCAGATTTGAGGAGTATACAGCTGGTGGAACGGGTCAGAGAATTCCCCATCAGGTAAAACTAAAGAATGTGGTTGCTACCCTTAAAGGTACAGACCCGGACGATGACAGAAAAATTATAATCAGTGCCCATCTCGATTCGCGTGCAACACTGGATAATGACAGCACAGGTTTTGCTCCCGGAGCAAATGATGACGGATCAGGAATAGCGGCAGTATTGGAGCTTGTCAGAATAATGTCGGCACGGAAATTTTCTGCCACAATTGTTTTTATGGCAGTATCGGGCGAAGAACAAGGATTGTATCGGAGCAAAGTTTATGGCAACAAAAGCAAAACAGGAGAACTGGAATATAATTGCAATGCTCAACAATGATATGATCGGGAACAGCGGTTCAAGCGAGACTCTGCTTAACAATAATATGACAGTAAGAGTTTTCAGCGAAGGCATCCCGGCTTATGAGACAGATCAGATGTCTGCTCTGAGGAAATACACATCAGGTGAAAATGACAGTAAAGCCCGTGAGCTCGCCCGGTATATAAAAGAAACTGGCGAAAGATACGTGGAACAGTTAAATGTAACAGCTTGTTTTCAGAAATGACAGATTTGGGCGTGGTGGCGATCATACCCCTTTTTGCCAGCAGGGATTTACTGCTGTCAGGATATGTGAATACAATGAGAACTATGATCGCACTCATAAGATCCCTGCTTTGGTGAACGGGATTCAGGAAGGCGACTTGCCTGAGTATGTTGATTATGAATATGTAAGAAAAAACGCAGGAATTGATCTTGCGACGATTGCCAATCTGGCGCTCGCTCCTTTTGAGCCTGTAAATTGCGGGATAGTGACTTCCGGGCTGACAAATAATACCACCCTCAGATGGGAATCTGCTTCAAAAGGTGTAAAACCTTCCGGATATTATATTCTGATGCGGGAAACATTTCAGCCATTATGGGAAAAGAAGATTTTTGTAGAGGGAAACGAAGTGACCCTGCCCTATTCAAAGGATAATTATTTCTTTGGCATACAATCGGTCGATGCTCACGGACATGAAAGCATTGCAGTCTTTCCCGGCCAGGCAAGAAGACAAAATGTACCGGTTAACTGAAAAATATTTTTAATAGTCCGATACCGAATAAAGAGTCATGGTATTCACTTCCAGAGCTGACAGTAATCCATATCCCAGCTCTTTACCATAAACACAGCCCGTGTCGATTGGTATTACCTTTGATTTTTCACTGATCAGTTTTCTGACATAAGAGATGGTCTTGGGACGATGTCCGTGGATTATTGTTCTTCCCTGACAACAACGGATTTTGATAAGAGGAACTTGACTCCCAGATCATGGTGTGTTTGTCATCGAATGGATTGAGAGCAAAATCATCAAAGCCGGCATGAACAAAAATCACATTGCCAATTATACTGTAATATTTCAGGCTTGAAAAAAACTCTATATACCTGCTATCGATTTCCCTGATATCCTGAATACCAAAACTTGCCATGGTCGACATCCCGCTGTTCATTAACCATAATGGCAACAGATCAGGATTATTGTACGAATCAATTAGCATTGCTTCATGATTTCCCGTAAGTGCTGTAATATTGAAACCTTTATTAAAAAGGTCGATTATGAAATCGACTACCTCTTTGCTCTGTTCTCCGCGATCAATATAATCGCCCAGCAGAATGAGCTGATCTGATTTTGAAAGTTTGATCGAATTGACGACAAGCTCATAAAATGGCCTGAAACAACCATGAATATCACTTATTGCAAACAACCGGCCCATAATACGTAAAAGTTATCCTTCTTTCCGGGATTGAGGGCCTAGGAACAAGTTGATTCTACCTCTTTTATAGTTTTAGGGATAGGTTTTCCAAGAACTTTATGTCCCTTTTCGGTAATCAGAACGTTATCTTCAATCCGTATTCCGCCGATTGACATATAGGCATCAAGCTTGTTATAATTGATGAACTCTTTGAATTTCCCCTCTGCCTTCCATTTTTCGATCAGTTCCGGAATGAAATAGCATCCGGGTTCAACGGTAAAAACGTGACCTGGTTTGTACGGAAGAGCAAACCGCAGGAATGCAGTTCCAAATTGTTCGCTTCGCTTCACCTCATCATTATACCCAATGAAATTTTCTCCCAGAGCTTCCATATCGTGTACATCCAGACCCATCATATGGCCGAGTCCGTGCGGCATGAAAAGTGCATGAGCACCTGCAGCCACAGCTTCATCGACATCTCCTTTCATCAGTCCCAGGTCCTTCAGCTCCGAAGCAATGATCCTGCATGCCATGAAATGCAGATCACGGTTTGAAATACCAGGCTTGGTCGCCTTAATGGCTTCGGTATTGGCCTTCAGCACAATTTCATAAATGTCTTTTTGTTTCTGATTGAATTTACCTCCGACAGGTGTAGTACGTGTTATATCTGATGCATAATGAAGATTCGTTTCGGCACCTGCATCTGTTACCATCATTCTTCCTTTGCTCAGGATATTCCCATGTGAATGATTATGGAGTGTTTGTCCGTTGATGCTTAAAATTATAGGGAATGAAGTACCTCCTCCTTTTGAAAGGGCTATACCTTCAAGAGCTCCGAAGATCTCCTGCTCCCTTACGCCCTGTTTACACATTTTCATTGCAGTAACATGCATCTCATATGCAATTTCAAGTGCTTTTTCTATATCATCAATTTCGACCTTCTCCTTAATTGATCGCATAGAAATGACTGCCTTTATCAGATCAACTGATGCATGTGTTTTCATCTGACAGGGATTCTCTTTCAGAAGCTTGCCCAGTGTCATTTTAGTTTCTCCCCGGTAAGGAGGCAGAAAATGTATTTTCCTTTTCTTTGAAATTGCATCCTTTACAACTTCTTCCAGCTTCTCAGTGGGTGCAGTGACTGATATTCCGGCTTTAAGAGCAAGATCCTTGACTTTTGTCTGGGGACCCATCCATATGATGTCATCCATATCGTGGTCATTGCCAAATATCCTGTCTTTGCCTGAGTCGAAATCTATAAATCCTGTGAACCCTGGCAGATCAAGTCCGAAGTAATATAAGAAATCGCTGTCCTGCCTGAAATGGTAAGTGTTATCGGGATAATTCATCGGAGCCTCGGTGTTTCCAATAAAAAGGGCGATGCCTGATCTGATTTTTTTATGGAGTTCTTCTCTCCTCCTGGTATATACTTCACTTTTAAACATATCGGATATTTTTAGATTTGAAACCACTAAGGTAATATCCTGAACAGTATAAAGCAAAGAAAGTCCTAGACTTTGTAAAACGCAGCCAGGGCATTAATACGATTGACATAATCGCTTCCATGTGAACCGACAGGCCGATTCTGTTCCACCGATTCAAACTTATCCAGGAGATCATTTTGTTCCTGATCAGAAAGTACGTTGTCTGCCATCCGGAAAAGAATATTGTTTTCTTTCAGAATATGGCTTTGAAGGAGCTCTGCATAACCCGACATATTCGTATAGATTCCTTTAAGAGCTTCCTTATTGCCTTTTTTAAAATTTTCAAGATTATCGGCAATCCCCTTTACAAAATTTCTGCCCTCCCTGTGTTCGTGAAGCATCACTCCGACAGGTCCCTGATCAGGAGAAAATCCCTTTTTTTCAAGAGCCGGGAAAAAGTGATTTTCCTCTTTTGCATGATGCAGCCCATCAGCAAAATTCCTGATAATATCAATGATGCTTTCGATATGCTCAATATCAGGTTTTTCAGCACGTGTAACAGCATTCATCACGTCAGTCAGCTTCAGGACATGAACATGATCTGCCTCCAGGTTTTTACTAGCAGTATTCATATATATCATTTTAGTTTGGTAATGTCAGTGTTTTCGGGAATAATATGTTATTCTCAAGATGTACATGAGTATGTGGGTCATCTAAATTCCAGCCTCTTTAAATATCTGGGCAGCTCTGTAATCAGCAGCTACTATTTCTCCAATTGTAATATCTCTTTTCATTTTATTTAATGTTATTAATGCTACAAAGCTAATAACAATTTATTAAAAGACAAAAAGGTCTTTTGGTAATTTTTAAAATATTATTCTTATTTTTGCAGAAGTTATTCTTTAATTATAATGTCTTATGTTCAATAAGGAAACAGAATATGCTCTCAGGGGACTGGTTTATATTAAGTTACAAAACCTGAAAGGAAGGAGACCGGGAACCTCAGAGGTTGCGAAAGAAATCGAAGCTCCTCCATTCTTCACTGCGAAAATATTACAAAGGCTTGTCAGATCCGGCTTTCTTAAGTCGCTCAAAGGGAAAGGAGGAGGCTTCTTTTTTGATCCTGATAAGCCAGATCTGCCTATAATGAACCTTATTTCTGCAATTGAAGGCGACAGGTCATTTTCGGGTTGCAGCTTCGGTTTAAAACAATGTGACCCGGAAAGTCCATGCCCGCTTCATGAAAAATATGCGCCAATAAAAGAAGCCATAAATAAATTAATCTCTGAGGAAACCGTCCAGAGTCTTGCAGGGAAACTCTATAAAGAAGAATTTAGCCTTAATGAATCAGCGGGATGAAATATACAAAATACAAACTCCCGGCTATAGTTTTTGTCTTTACATTTATCCTTCTTGCCATTGTCCAGGTAAAAGTACAAAGATCGATGATGCTTGCTGAACGATTTCTAAAAGGAAGCGGATGGGTTGAGATCTTTCTTATTTCCTGTTATGCAGCATTTGTTTCATATAAAATGCAGGATCCTTTGAATGTTCCACGCTGGAGAAAAATTACCTGGACCGCTTTTTCAGCAGTATTCTTTACCCAGCTCATTATCGGGATATCAGGTGCAGATAAATTCCTGATGACCGGAAAACTTCATCTTCCAATACCTATGATGATCCTTGCCGGGCCGATATACCGCGGACAACTGTCAGTAATGACAGTACTGTTCCTCAGTACCGTCATTTTAACTGGTCCCGCCTGGTGCAGCCAGCTATGCTACTTCGGTGCATTTGATAATCTTGCATCGGCCGGCAAAACATCCAGGGAAATTATAAAACATAAAGGTGCCATAAAATCAACACTATTGATACTTGTCGTAGCCATGGCAATAACTCTCAGGTGGATGAATGTCAGCATGTTTATTACTACCCTTATTGCAATTGCTTTTGGTGCCGGAGGAATTATTATAATGATCCTGTTCTCCCTGAAAAGAAAGAAGATGGTCCATTGCATAATGTACTGTCCGATCGGTACGATCGTAAATGTATTTAAACATGTCAACCCATTCAGGATGTACATTGACGAAAGCTGTACTCTCTGTATGAACTGCTACAAAATATTGTAAATATGACGCGCTGAATCTACAGGATATCAGAAATTTAAAACCAGCAATCACATGCACCCTCTGTGGTGATTGTCTGGCAGGTTGTCACCATAATTCAATAAAATATAAATTTCTTAAACTCAGGCCTGAACAGGCCAGGAATCTTTATCTGATACTGACTATCAGCCTCCATGCAGCTTGCCTTGCACTTGCGAGGATATAGTTGAAAATTATTTACTGATTTAGATCCAGCATTAATTTTAATGGCACTTTTTGAAACCAAAAGGCTTCAATTTCGTTTAACTTTTATCAACATCCTGAATCTGTTAAGAAGAAAGTTGAAAATTGTAATAATCAGATATATAATAGTGCGAATAGAGATCGCTATTAACAGAATAATGCTATATTCGTACCTCTTTTAGACTTTTTATTAACAACCTGACCCGAATATGCCTTACAGAAGATTACCAAACACCGATACTGCCCGAATAAAGGCAATGAAAACTGCTCTGACTAAGGGAAAAGAGCTTCCACCCAATCAGCTCGCATTTTCTTCAAAAACGATTATCCGGCTTCAGAATTTTCTTCCACAATTCGAGCATAATTTCCAGTCCTACCGGCAGGCATTAACCTCACAGAACAAGAAGAGCAAGGATTATAATGAAGCATTGAGGAAGGCAAGAATTTATCTTACACATTTTATCAGGGTAATGAATATGGCAATTTTCCGTGGCGACCTGCCTGTAGAAACACGGGCTTTTTATGGACTTGCGACAGACGAATCAACTGTTCCCTCTCTTACCACCGAGAATGAATTGATGAGCTGGGGAAGAAGGATGATTGAGGGTGAAGAATTCAGAATTAAAAAGGGAGGAAGTCCTATTACAAATCCTACAATTGCTGTTGTGAAAGTCAGGTTTGAAAACTTCCTGGAAGCCTGGACATATCATAATAATCTGGCAAAAAGGACAATTGATTATATAGAAAAGAATAATAACCTCCGAAAAGAGGCCGATGAAATAATTCTTAAGATCTGGAATGAAGTGGAAAATTTCCATATCACCCTTCCTGAGGAGGTCAGAAAAACAAAGAGTGAGGAATACGGCCTGGTCTATTTCTACAGGAAAGGTGAACTGGATAAAGCAAATGCAGCTGAAGCGCCGGGTGATACCTGGTCAAATTTTCCCGTAATCGATGGTTAATCTCTGATCCGTACGAATCAGCTTAATCTGCCGGAATTATTTTTATTCCTGAAATAAAATAATATGATAAAAATAATCACTGCAGGAACTGGAAGGGCAAGTGCCTGTTTCCATAATGGAGTATCTGAGGGTGTATTTAATTTCTCAATACCCTGCAAATAAGAGAGTATTACAGGAAAAGCATTATTCACAAAATGTGAAATGACCGGCAGCCAGAGTGTTCCGCCCCAAAGAAAGAGATAGCCGAATACCAGCCCAAGAATGAATCGCGGAATAAATCCGAAAAACTGAAGATGGATTGCGCTGAATATAAATGCAGTGAACCAGACTGCAAAGTGATCCGATCTGAACAGATTTGCGAAGATCTTCTGAAAAACACCTCTGAATATTAGCTCCTCAGCAATTGCAGGTATTAAAGCAATCGTAAGCAGGTTCACCATCATTACAGGGAAAGTGTTCGATTCAACTAACAAATCGATAACATGGTCGGCTTGATCTTCCTTATCTGTTATCCATTGTTCGACCCCTGAAAGCCAATCAGGAAGATGCATAGCTGAGTTAATTTGTCCTGTAAAACTTGTGACCGGGAATATGCAGAATGTCAGGACAATAACCAATCCGATCTCTTTCAAATGCGGTACCTCCAGCCCCGGAATCTTTCCTGAAGGACCAGGTCTCATAAGTATAAGAATTATGATGGAAGGAATAATCAGAAGGGAAAAGTCCTGAATTATCAAAAGGTACCTTATAAATGCAAAGTCGTTTTTCCCCAGGGAAGATGTTGCTTTTTCTAAAACTGACAGATTAGAACCAAAAATAAAAATGCCTGCCACCATAAAAATGAGTGATAGTGTGACACCAACAACAAAAACGATCATCAACGACACAAAAAGCTGATAAAGAGGTGATTCTCCATACAATTTAAAACGCCTCTGATTATCATTCATTTTATTAATTTTGAAGTCTCTTAAATATACAAAAATTTGGAGGTTCTTCGCTTTGTGTTACTTGGAGTTGATCTTTCACAAAGGACATAAAAGCTGGCAATAACACATTTTGCATACAAAAATTTAATACTCTTGAAAATAGGCAACATATCGTTATGTGAAAATCCTCTCTTTCTTGCTCCTCTTGAAGACATTACAGATCCCTCCTTCAGGATGGTATGCAAAATGAATGGTGCTGATGTTATGTATACCGAATTCATTTCCTCTGACGGACTTATCCGTGACGGACAGAAAAGTGTGAGGAAGCTTGATATCTATGATTTTGAAAGACCCATTGGTATCCAGCTGTACGGACATTTAATCGAATCTATGGTAGAAGCCGCTCTGATAGCTGAGGAGGCTAGACCCGAACTAATCGATATCAATTTCGGTTGCCCGGTCAAAAAAATTGCAAACCGGGGAGCAGGGGCAGGAATGCTTCGTAACATACCACTTATGGTTCAAATGACTGATGCAATTGTGAAAGCTGTAAAACTTCCGGTTACAGTTAAAACGAGGCTTGGGTGGGATGATGAAAGTAAAAACATAGTAGATATATCGGAGCGTTTGCAGGATGTTGGTATTCAGGCTCTGACGATACATGGCAGGACCAGGGCCCAACTGTACAAAGGTGATGCAGACTGGACGCTTATCGGCGCTGTAAAAAATAACCAGAGAATGAAAATCCCTATAATAGGTAACGGCGATATTGACGGTCCCGTCAAAGCAAAAGAGATGTTCGACAGGTATGGAGTTGACGGCATTATGATCGGTCGCGCAACCGTAGGCAGACCCTGGATCTTCCGCGATATCAGGCATTATCTGAATACAGGTGAATTGTTGCCCGAACCTTCAGTAAGTGAAAAAGCCGATCTTGCACTTCTTCATCTCGATAAATCGCTTGAATATAAAGAGGGAAAAAGAGCAATCTTTGAAATGCGAAGGCATCTCTCAAATTACTTTAAAGGATTGCCTCATTTTAAGGAAACACGATTAAAGCTTCTGACAGCCATTGAGGTTGAGGATATAAAAATCATAATTAATGAGATCTGCGGGAAATGGGGAGACTTCAGAACGGAGGATAAGACGTCGGTATATAATATCTGATTATGAGCTGAACCCCCTTTTTATTCCCCCTGACAGGGGGAAAAAATCTCGTCATTAGAGTGTTATTCAACTTAATTCCTGAGATTTTTCTCCCCTTTTAGGGGAGATGTCGCGAAGCGACAGAGGGGTTTGTACCTTCCCAAACAGTAAGGAAAAACTTTCCCATCTGAAAATAATCTTCAGAATAAAAATAAAAACAATTCCCGATAATACCAGCGCTGCAAATTCAGTCCAGGGATGAATATTAACCTGCTCATAAAGCGCAGAAGTCTGCAGGGCCGAGGAATTGTTGGTAACCATTATGCAAAGGAAAATATTATTCGCCGTATGTGCTCCCATTGCGGCCTCAATTCCATCATCAAGAATTGTAATGATTCCAAAAATAAGTCCAAATACAATATACTGAGGCATCATGGTGAAAAATCCAAATTCCTTTACTTCAGGATTGAAAGCATGCATGCAACCGAAAAGCACTGAAGTCATAATCAAAGGGAACCATCTGTTTTTGACCAGAGCAGCAAAACCCTGCATAAGATATCCCCTGAAAAGCACTTCTTCAAAGGCCGCCTGAAAGGGAATAAATAATACCGATATTATCGCCAGAGTGAAAAGAGTAGTAGTCTTATTATTCAGTGTGAAGTTTGAAGGATCAATTTTAAGATAGAAGAAGAGATAAAGAGCTGAAAATATTAACCATACAACCGCAGATATAAAAAACCTGTTCCATCTGATTTTTCGGGTGCCGTTTATTGTCACCTTAAGTGACCGGTTATTTAAAGGTTTAACAAGCAGGATAAAAGCTATTAATCCCGCTATAAACGGGAAAAGCATCATAATAAAACCTGCTTCCGGACTAAGCCCAATTACACTGAAATCATTGGGATTTGCAGCAATCTGCGAAAATACTGCCGGATTGGAACCCGATTTTAAAAAGAGGGCTATAAGTAACGGTATAGCGCCAATAGTATTTGACACAATAAGAACTACAGCAAACATTACAACATATCTCCAGAAACTGTTTTTGCCTTTAAATGTTGATTCAAGATGGTTCATGGTAATGATTTAATGTCAATCAGAATTCAGAGCTTGTTCTTTTCGGATAATCAATTGAGTAATGCAGACCCATGCTCTCATGCCTGTTTTTCGCCATTTTGATTATAATATAACCGACATTTATAAGATTTCTTAGTTCACAGATTTTCTTTGATATAAGTGATTTTTTATACAGGCTTTCTGTTTCTTCATACAAAATATCAAGTCGTACCATTGCTCTTTCAAGTCTTATATCGGACCTGACAATTCCAACATAATTGCTCATTATCATCTGTACTTCTTTGGAACTCTGTGTAATGAGTACCATTTCCTCAAGGTGAGTCGTACCTTTATAATCCCATTCGGGAATCTTTTCTTCAAAGGTCAGCTCCTTCAGCCTGGCTCCTGAATGGATTGCTGCCCTGTGAGCATAAACTGCAGCTTCAATAAGGGAGTTTGATGCCAGTCTGTTTGCTCCATGCAATCCGGTGGAAGAAGCCTCACCCAGGGCATAAAGTCTGTCAATATTACTCTGGCCATCGATATCAACTTTTATACCACCGCAGGAATAATGAGCACATGGCACAACAGGTATCATATCTCTGGTAATATCTATACCTCTTTCAAGACAATGTTCATATACATTCGGAAAATGATCCTTAAGTCCTTCCTTATTCAGATGGGTACAATCGAGCCAGACATGATCATCTCCCCAAATTTTCATCTCATTATCAATTGCCCTGGCGACTATATCACGTGGTGCAAGCGATCCCCTGCTGTCGTACCTGTTCATGAACTTTTCGCCGGAAATATTCTTCAGAACTGCACCATAACCCCGTAAAGCTTCGGTAATCAGGAATGAAGGTTTTCTTTCCGGATCGTACAATGAAGTGGGATGAAACTGTATAAACTCCATATTCTCAATTGTTCCTTTTGCCCTGTAAACCATTGCAACACCATCACCTGTGGCTATTTCAGGATTTGTGGTGGTCAGATAAACATTCCCTATTCCGCCTGTTGCCACAATTGTAACTTTTGAGAGAAAAGTGATCACCTTCTGGTTAATAAGATCAGCTACATATGCACCAAAACATTTTATATCAGGATAATTTCTTTTGACAATTTCTCCAAGGTGATGTTGAGTAAGTATCTCAATTGCAAAATGATGTTCAAGAATTTCGATATTGGCTTCATTTCTGACTCTTTCCATTAGAGTCTTCTGGATGCTCTCCCCGGTTCTGTCCTTGTGATGTAAAATCCTGTACTCAGTATGTCCTCCTTCTTTTGCAAGATCGTATGTTCCGTCTTCTTTTTTATCGAATGAAACGCCCAGATTTATCAGATCTTTAATTCTGTCAGGAGCCTCCTGAACCACCATTCTTACAACTTCTTCATTGCAAATCCCACCACCTGCAATCAGTGTATCATTTATGTGTTTCTCAAAATTATCGGGTTCACTGAATACAGCAGCAATTCCTCCCTGTGCATACCGGGTATTTGTATCTTCAAGGTTTGCCTTTGTAACAATAGTAACCTTACCGTATTTAGCAGCCTTAAGTGCAAATGTAAGTCCGGCAATACCTGAACCAATAACCAGAAAATCAGTTCTCTTTTTCATAATTTCCGAATTCAAAATAATGGTAAAGATACAAATTGATATTAATACACGCCAACTAATCCTATCCGCATGTACGCACCTCCTTTTGTTCCCCTTCTTTGTATAACCCAAGATTTTGAATTACTTTTGCCTTCCGCTAAAGTAAAATAAATCATTTATGGCTCAGGAAGATAATTTTAAAAAACTGGTTGCACATTGCAAGGAATACGGATATGTTTTTCCGTCAAGCGAGATCTACGACGGATTAAGTGCAGTTTATGATTATGGGCAGTATGGAGTTGAACTTAAAAACAACATTAAGAAATACTGGTGGGACAGCATGGTCCTGCTCAATGACAATATTGTAGGCCTCGATTCTGCAATATTTATGCATCCTACAATCTGGAAAGCTTCAGGCCATGTTGATGCATTTAATGATCCTCTCATTGACAATAAAGATTCAAAGAAAAGATACAGGGCAGATGTTCTTATTGAAGAACACCTTGCAAAGATTGAGGATAAGATAACCAAAGAAGTTGATAAAGCCAGGGAAAGGTTTGGGGAGGCATTCGATGAAAAAAAATTCAGGGAGACAAATCCACGTGTTCTGGCAAACCAGAAAAAAATAGATGAACTAAACACCAGGTTTTCAAAAGCTCTGAATGAAACAAACCTTGCTGAATTAAAACAGATAATTATTGATAATGAAATAGTATGCCCGATTTCAGGTACCCGTAACTGGACCGATGTAAGACAGTTCAACCTGATGTTTGCCACAGAGATGGGTTCAACATCAGAGGGAGCAAATAAAATTTATCTCCGTCCTGAAACTGCACAGGGGATCTTTGTAAATTTTCTGAATGTCCAGAAGACCGGCAGGATGAAGATACCATTCGGAATTGCCCAGATCGGCAAAGCTTTCAGGAATGAAATAGTTGCCAGGCAGTTTATCTTCAGGATGAGGGAATTTGAACAGATGGAGATGCAGTTCTTTGTTCAGCCCGGAACTGAGCTGGAATGGTTTGAGAAATGGAAAACCATGCGGATGAGATGGCATCAGGCTCTTGGCTTTGGAAGCGAAAATTACCGTTTTCATGATCATGTAAAACTTGCCCATTACGCAAATGCAGCCACAGATATTGAATTCAAATTTCCATTCGGGTTCAAGGAGGTTGAAGGAATCCATTCCAGAACTGACTATGACCTTAAGCAACATCAGGAATTCAGCGGTAAAAAAATGCAATACTTCGATCCTGAGAAAGGTGAATCATATATCCCGTATGTTATAGAAACTTCAATCGGAGTTGACAGGATGTTTCTACAGGTCATCTCTGCTGCTTATCATGAAGAAGAATTAAAGAAAGAGGACGGCAGCACCGATATCCGTGTGGTACTTAGATTACCTTCATTCCTTGCACCTGTAAAACTTGCGGTTATGCCCCTTGTAAAAAAAGACGGACTTCCTGATATTGCAGAAAAAATTGTTCATGAGCTGAAGTTTGATTTCAACTGCCAGTACGACGATAAAGATTCTATCGGAAGAAGATACAGGCGCCAGGATGCTATTGGAACACCATATTGTATAACAATTGATCATCAGACTCTCGAGGATCAAAGTGTAACTATCAGATACCGGGATACAATGGCACAGGAAAGAGTTAATATTGACAGTTAAGAGAAATTATTAAAGAAAAAGTATCTATTCAAAGCTTGTTAAAAAAGCTTTAATATGAACAAGGTTTTGATTGTCACTTACTACTGGCCGCCGAGTGGCGGCGCAGGTGTTCAGAGGTGGCTCAAGTTTTCAAAATATCTGCCTGAATTCGGTTGGGAACCAATAATACTGACAGTAGATCCGGAATTTGCCGCATACCCGGTAACAGATTTTTCACTTAAAGAGGATCTGCCTTTAGCTCTCAGGGTCTATACAACACCTGCTACTAATTATTTCAAAATTTATAAAAAAGATCAGACACGGATACCGTCAGCAGGTTTTGCAAATAGTATTGATAATTCATTTAAAGGAAAGGTACTGCGGTTCATAAGGGGTAATTTCTTCATTCCCGATCCAAGGAGAGGCTGGAATAAATATGCATTTAAAAAAGCATGCGAATTAATTGAAACCGAAGGAATAAAAAATGTTATCACTACAAGCCCACCTCATTCGACACAGCTTATTGGACTGAAGATCAAAAAAAAGTATCCGGAAGTAAAATGGATAGCGGATCTGCGTGATCCCTGGACCGATATATATTACTATAAACAATTCTATCCTACCCTGATTTCAAAATGGATTGATTCAAAATATGAGAAAAGCGTTCTTAAAAATACCGACAAAATAATAACTGTCGGTGAATCTCTTAAGCAATCATTTTCATTTAAAGTAAGCGGAACAGAGGGTAAGACAGAGGTTATTACCAATGGCTATGACTCTATCGAATTTAAAAATATCGAACCCTGCGATCCCTCCTCGTTCACAGTTACGTATGTAGGGACTCTTTCAGACACCTACCCTGTTGATGGCTTAATAACTGCACTGAAGCATCTCATGCTTAAGGAAAAAGATTTTGTTTTACGTTTTGTCGGAACAGTCTCTGCAAATCAAAGAAACCTTATATTGGCTGATATTCCGTGCTCATCAGTTGAATTCCTCTCTTATGTTAATCATAGTGCCGCTATCAACTATATGATGCGATCAACAGTTCTTCTATTGATAATTCCTTCACATCAAAGTAATAAGAGTATAATTACAGGCAAACTCTTCGAATATCTCGCAACAGATAAACCGGTATTATGTATCGGCCCGCCTGATGGTGATGCTGCCATAATTTTGAAAAAGACCGGACATGGTTCTGCCTTCTCCTATGACAATTCTAATGGAATCCAGAATTATTTACTGAGTCGTTTCACTGATATAACATTTTTACCTAAGATATCTGCAATAGAATTCAGCAGGTACGAATTGACAAAGCATTTGGCTACTCTGCTATAAAAGCGTCAAATTATCTTGTGCCATTCGTTGACCACAGTGAAAGCGATCTGTCCCTGAATAATATTAATTAAAGATATTTTATAACAAATACGGGCACTTACCCGTATAACCCTTATAACCTGATAAATAAATTATAGATATAATCCATGAAGCATTAACTCTTAATTGGATTTATCTGTATTCCCTTCATCTGAATTATTTTATAAGTAAGTATTATTAGTCCAAACAGTATGACTATGAGAAAATTAAACTTCCTGTTGGTTCCAATCATTTTAATTACATGGTTGTCAGGTTGTAGAAAGGTGACTAATGAGTCGCCAGCCACAATTACAGGTTTATCTGCAGAAACAGTTAAATATGGTGGTACTTTGTCGATCTATGGAACAAGCCTGGATAAATCCACCGTTGAAGCAGATTCGGTTTTTATTTCTGATAGTATTAAGACCTACATTCTTACTCCAATCTCTGTTTCCTCTGATGAAATAAAAGTAGAAATATACAACCAGGAATTTCCGTACCAGCTTCTTGATATATCTACATTCAGGGTCGGAATAAAAATTTCAAATCAGATTAAATGGTCACAAAAATCTGTTTCAATAGTCAGCAACTGGAAACGGCTTAAGGATTTTCCGGGAGGGCAAAGATACAAGGGAGCTGCATTCTCTGTAAATGGTAAAGGTTACATGGGACTTGGGACCAAATTGTCAAATGCAGTTCAGAATGATTTATGGGAATATACACCTTCGAGTGATAGCTGGCTGAAGATAGCAGACTTCCCGGGACAAGGAAGAATTTTGCCAGCCGTTTTTATGGATGCAGATAACGGATATGTTGGAGGTGGTCAATCCCTGGATAATCCGGATCAGCTTCCTTTAACTGATTTTTACAAATTTAATCCAACAGCAAACACCTGGACCCGAATTGCAGATAACCCATTTGTTGAAAAATCATTTCCTGGTTACTCAGTATCAACATCTGATATGCAGCATTTTGCAAATCTCAAGTCCGGCTTTCTTCATAGGTATTCAACAACTGATAATACATGGTCACTGGTATACGCTTCCCCTGATGGGACAATAAACAGGTCACCGCAGTCATTTTGTATCAAAAACAGGATATTTATTATTGGGGGTTGCAATAATCCGGTTCTAAATGGTACTACCAACCAGGTTTGGGAATTAAATAAAAGTACTAATACCATAATTAAGAAAGCAGATTTCCCTGGAAGCTCAAGATACGGTGGATTCAGTTTTTCGATTGACAACTACGGATATGTAGGATGCGGGGTTTATTATATTTTCAATGGAGTAGTTCAGTACCTGACTGATGTTTACAGATATAATCCGGAGAATGACATCTGGATCAAAATGCCATCATTCCCGGCAGGATATAAATTAAATTCCATATCGTTCAATATTGACTCAAAAGCCTATGTTATGACAGGTTATGATTATGGTACAAATTTATTAACGAGTGATGTCTGGGAATTTTCTGCTAATTAATGTTAAAGAATTTACTTCGAAATCCTTATAGAAACATAATCCGCAGAACTCTTTCAATTTTTGTCAGCCAGCTTAAATCGGTTCGCAATTTGCTATTATCTTCAAATTCATTTACTTTGGTCAAAAATCAAACCGGGAAATGAGGGTAGGTGTTGTAGTTGACAACGAATTTAATAACGATATCCGCGTCCTGAGGGAAATAGAAATTCTGAAAGAAGCAGGTCTTGAAATTTATGTACTATGTTTCGGATTCTTAAAGGCCTACCCGGACCCTGCCTGTGAGATAGACATCACCAGAATTAACATTTCAAGAAAACTAAAGAACGTTTTGTTTTTTATGCTGAATTCCATTCCTGTTTACGAATGGCTTTGGAAATCGAGAATTAAGAAATTCATAATAAATAACGATCTGGAATTTCTTCATGTACACGATCTTTATATGGCACGTGCAGCATACAGAGGTATAAAAAAATCAGGGAAAAAGATTCCACTGATCCTTGACCTCCATGAGAACTATCCATTTACGGTTACCACTTACAACTGGACCAAAGGTTTTCTTAGACGGCTTATTTCCAGGCCAGAAGTGTGGAAGAAGAAAGAATGTGAATATCTGGGTTATGCTGACCGTTTGATTGTTCTCAGCAACGATTTCAGAGATACGCTGCTGATACAATATCCTGAACTTGCAGCTGATTCTTTCAGCGTTGTACCAAATGTTCCCAATCTTTCTCAGCCAGAATATAACATAAAGAAGAAAGCTGCCAATCCTTTTATACAAAAATTCCCAATAATTTTCTATTATGGAGTTATTGCTGAAAGAAGAGGCATTTTTGATGCTCTGAGAGTATTTATCAGTCTTGTAAAAGAAAACCATCCGGTTAATTTCCTTCTGATCGGACCTGTTGATAAAAAAGATATGCTCCTCTTTTCAGAGCTTTCCGGAAAGGATATTTTAAGGGATCGCCTTCATTACATCCCATGGATCGAATCACATGACTTCCCTCAGTATTGCGCATTATCGGACATATGTCTGGCTCCCTTTCATAAGAATCCTCAGCATGAGTCAGGTGTTGCCAATAAAATATATGATTATATGCTGGGAGGGAAACCGATTGTTGCATCAAACTGCAGACCCCAGCAAAACCTGATAGAAAAACATAACTGCGGCCTTATTTTCGAAGATATGACGGAGTTCCATGATTCGATAGTCGTGCTTCTTAACAACAAGAGTTTAAGAGAATCAATGGGAGAGAACGGAAGAAAGGCTATTCTGAATGAATATCATTCAGAAATATTCAAACAAAATCTGATATCGGTATACAAAAACAGCTATCTTTAAATGGGTCTACGGGGAAAGCGATCTGTACCTGATTATCAATAATAAAAGATACTTTAAAACAAATCCGGGCAATTATCCGTATAATCCGATAATTCAAACAAACCTTATAAAATTAACATTGTATGAAAAAAACAACAATTTTTTTAACATTCTCCGTCTTAATGTTATTCATTGTTTTATCCTCTTGTTCAAAGAAGAATAGTCCTCCCACTATAAGTGATCAGACCTTTTCCATTGATGAAAACAGCATATCCGGAACTCTGGTTGGGAAAGTTGCAGCATCCGATGAAGATGGCCAGGTAGTTTCGTACTCGATAAAAAGTGGCAATTTAAATGACGCATTTGCTATTTCAGACTCAGGCAAAATTTCAGTTAAAAACGAAGTTGCCATGGACTATGAAACAAATCCAAGCTTTAACCTTCTGGTTGAAGTCAAAGACAATAAAGGCAAAAGTTCCTTTGGTACAATTAATGTTAATCTTAACGATCTGGTAATTCCAACAGCAGGATTACTTTTATATATGCCATTTGATGGTAATGTTAATGATCTGGGGCCATTCATCAACAACGGGATTGATCATACTACCAAGAATTATGTGGATGGGATGAGGTCACAGGCTCTGGATTTTAACGGAACAACAGATTTCATCCAGTTAACCAACACAATTAATTCACAATATGGCCTGTCTTTTTCTTTCTGGATTAAGACCAGAGGAGCAGTGGTCACAGAGAACAATGGCACAATAGTAAGCAAGTACAGCAAGATTAATGATACAAGATGTTTTGTGGTTTATTCATTTGGAGCAAATGAGACCAGGAACGATAACCGTCTTTCCGCGGCATTTTATGAATATGGATATTCTTCAGGTATTCATGATATGACCAAATCATACCTTGAAACATCGGAGTTGCTCGTCTATCCTAATCCGGCACTCTGGACATTAACGAATCCAACCAGATTAGTGGTTGGTGAATGGACTCACTGCGTGGTTAACCTCACGCCGACCGATATCGAAACATGGATCAATGGTAAGTTCTGTACTAAAAAAACAAGAGAATTCCCCTCATATTCTACAAGCAGCACTGAACCGGTATTAATTGGGAACAACTACGATATTGGTGACGGCACCAACAATCATTTTAACGGAATTATCGATGAATTAAGGATTTATAACAGAGGATTAACTAATGATGAAATAAAAACTTTATTCAAAGAGTAATTTGCCGGATTCCAAATTACTGAACATCAGTTTTCAGAACTGAAGGTTTTACTTCTTCGTTTGGTGCTTCAATGTAAATAATCAGCTTTTATTGTATTACTTTCGTACCGGTATAGAGATTGATAGTTTATGAAGACTCTTGTTCTTATAACTTCTCAATTCCCATTTGGTACAGGTGAATCATTTATTGAATCAGAATTGCCGGTTCTCGTCAGGAACTATGAAAAAACAATAATAATTGCCCAAAACACCTCGGACAGGAAAACCAGGATTATCCCTGACAATCTGGTTCTTTACAGATATAATCCATCGACTTCATTGCCGGGATTCTTTTATTTGCCTTTTCTCCTGATCCTGAACTTCAGGACTATTTCGAAGCTTTTCAAAGAAGAAGTGGCATTCAGAAGAAGTATCAATTATTCCCTGACGACTAATAATTCATTGTTTCTCCTGAAAAGAATTATCAAGTCAGTTCAGCTGCGCGACTTTATCAGGAAAATATTATATAAAGAAAATGTTACTCAGAATATTGTTTTTTATTCATACTGGTTAAAGACAGGCGCCCATGCCCTGGCAATGCTTGATTACAGCTACAGTGTCAGAATCTCACGTGCTCATGGAAGCGATATCTATGAAGAAAAAACGAAATCGGGATACCTGCCCTTATTAAAATTTTCAGCTCTTAATCTTGATGCAATTTTCTTTGTTTCCAGCCATGGCAGGGAATATTTTATAAAAAAAACGAAAACAGACAAGAGTCAGTTTCTGGTCTCCTACCTTGGTGTGAAGATGCCTGATTTAGAAATTTCAGCCACAATCAGATCCGACAGGTTTGTCATTGTCTCTTGTTCAAATATGGTTCCGCTCAAGAGAATTGATCTGATAATTTATGCTCTGGAGCAGGTCAGAAGTGATAAAGAGATTGAATGGTTTCATTTTGGCGACGGAATACTTAAAAATGAAATGGAAAAGCTTGCGGATAGCAGGCTTCAGCATTTAAGAAGAATCAGTTTTAAATTTATGGGACAATATCCAAATGAGAAATTATTAAAATATTATAGTCAGAATTATATTAATTTGTTTATTAATACCAGTTCAACAGAAGGTATCCCGGTAAGTATTATGGAAGCGCAGACCTATGGTATCCCGGTAATCGCAACAGATACGGGCGGAGTGAAAGAGCTTGTAACAGAAGGAACCGGGTCTCTCCTGCCTGTTGATATTAGTCCGGCTGATCTTGCCAGGTTGATAGAGCACTACATAAATTTATCAGACGAAGAAACTGACAGGATAAGAATAAAGGCGATGAAAAACAGCGAAATGAATTTCAATTCAAATACAAATTATAACGATTTCATATCGAAGTTAAATAGTATATCAGCCATAGCCAGGTAACAGATCATATACTTTATTATGAAGATAGAACCAGGAATATTAAAATACCTTAAAGGGGAGGCCTTTCAAAACAATCTGAATGTAGTAATAGGGAAAGAAAAACATGAAATCATTTCCCGTGAAGCAACTATTATTAATCTAATCCGAGATAAATACGTCATTCATATCGGATGTTCGGACCATATTCAGATCATAAACAGTAAGATCAGAAATAACATTTGGCTCCACAAATTAATAACCGAGAACACCAGAAAGTGCTTTGGAATTGATATTGACAGGGAGAGTATAGATTATATAAAAAAAGATCTGGGATATCAGAACGTGTTTTATGGGAACATTCTGACCGATGAATTTAAGGATCTGAAGGAGAACAAATGGGACTATGCTGTGTTTGGTGAGATAATTGAACATCTCGATGATCCGGTGAGCTTCCTTAAAGTCTTTAAAGCAAAATACGGTGAAAATGTAAGCAGATTTATTATAACTGTCCCGAGTATCTATAACAAGCGTCAATACATTAACATGAAGAATTACAGGGAAGTAATAAACTCTGACCACAGGTTCTGGTTCACACCCTATACCATCTCGAAAGTGCTGGTTTCGGCAGGATATAATCCTGAAAAACTCGATTATTCAAACCTCCAGAGTCTGAGTGTTGCTGACCTTATAAAAAGAAGAATTAAAAGGATTGCAGGCATAAAGCCTGCATATCCTTTTTACTATTTTAATACAATAATCATATCCGGTACAATAAACTGATTTCTGATTATTCCTGAAATGCTAAAGTCAATCAAAATATCTTTAAAAGATACAATAGTTTATGGCCTCGGGAATATTGCGGTTAAAATAGTCGGATTATTGCTGATCCCTGTCTACACAAATCAGAAGTTCTTTTCAACAGATGAGTTTGGAGTACTTGGTATACTTGAGATTTGTGCACTCGTATTAACCTCAATGCTGGCTTCGGGTCTGCCCCAGAGCCTTACAAGATGGTTCTGGGATAAAGACCACAGAGATAATCAGAAGGGGATCTTCTTTATGGCGTTCTCTACACAAGTCATTGTCACGTTACTATTTTGTGTGGCACTGCTTCCTCTTTCAGGTACGTTATCAAATCTGATATTTTCAAAAACTGACTGGTCTCGGGTGATTTCCTTTGTAATTCTGGCTTCAGGCATTCAGTCAGTAAATAATATAATTAATACACTGATGCGCCTCCAGTCGAGGTCAGTTCTATATTCGGTTACGAATCTGCTTAAGCTGCTGACTGTTTTATCACTTACGCTTTATTTTATTCTTTCAAAAAAGATGGGACTTGATGGGATCTATCTTGCTCAGGTGATCGGCAATTCCCTGATCGTGCTCATTCTTCTGGGTTACACCATAAGGAATTCGCGTATATTTTTTGATATGGGCATTTTTAAGTCAATGAGTGTCTATGGCTTTCCATTATTGCTTGCCAATATATCTGCTGCCCTGTTGACTGTAATAGACAGATTTTCACTTAATTCCTTAACTGTACTCAAATCAGTAGCTCTGTATACCCTTGCTTACAAGATCACAAGTGTTCTGAAACTGGTTTTCGTTGATTCAATAAAGCTGGCACTCGGACCCATGATGATAAAGAGGATCGATTCCCCTGACAATAAAAGATTCTATTCAAAAGTACTTCTTTACTCTTCATATATTGTAATGTTCGGCATAGTAGGGATTTCACTGTTCTCATTTGAGATCATAAAAGTTATTGCATCGTCAAAAGCTTACTGGGACGCGGTAATGATTATCCCGGTACTGTCTCTGTCAATATTCTTTGCTAATATGAAGGAAGTCACAGTATATGGGTTACATATTGCGAAAAAGACAAGGATTATCGGAATCATAGTTATTGCCTCAACAGTGCTTAGTCTTTTACTTAATTTTCTGTTAATCCCTGTCTGGGACATCACAGGGGCTGCTATAGCTACGCTCCTGTCTCAGTTTGTCTATTGGTATGCTTGTTACTTTTATTCTCAGAAAGTATTTTACGTGCCTTACGAAACTGGAAAGATAACTCTTATGCTTGTGGTCGGTGCTGTTTTGTCCTTTTCGAGTCTGTTTACAAATGGAATGGATGTGATCCCAAGGCTGATAATTAAGACCGGGTGTCTGATAAGTTTCCCCTTTATCCTTTATCTTTTCAGATTCTATGAGCCTGTTGAACTTCAATCGATCAGAGGATTCATTACCAAATGGTCAAAAATCAGAAACCTGAAGAGCAATCTGAATTCTTTAAAGGGAATAACTGATGACTTGTGATAATTGAAATACCAGAGTTGTGCTTTGCATACTTTGCTATCATAATAAGTCATTAATTCAGGCAAATACATAATTTTGTAATTCTCCCGCCAGTAACCTTAAATGCTTTGAAATGCAACTTAAAGAAAAAATCAAACCCATCCTGCCACACCTTATAGCTGTTGTGATTTTTATTGTGGTTTCTTTCACCTATTTTTATCCGGTTCTGGAAGGCAAAGTACTGAAGGCCAACGATTCGAATGTCTCCAACATCAATTCAAAAGAGATCCGTGATTTCCGTGAAAAATACGGACGGGAACCATTATGGACCAATTCGATCTTCAGCGGGATGCCTGCATATCTCATTTCCACGCAATATCCCGGGAACCTGATTAAATATGCCGATGCATCTCTCAGAGTATTTAAAATGCCTGTGTCTGTGTTGTTTATATCCATGCTGGGATTTTATATACTCCTGTTGATTTTTGGAGCAGACCCCTGGCTGGCAATAGCCGGAGCCCTTGCTTACGGTCTTTCATCTTTCTTCTTTCAGATCCTCGGAGCGGGTCATAACACACAGGCGATTGCATTGGCATATATGGCCCCGATGATCGGAGCGATCTATTATGCATACCGTCATGATGCCTTGAAGGGAGCATTGCTTACAGCACTTTTTGTTGCCCTCGAGATCCAGGCAAATCATCCCCAGATCACGTATTATTCATTGCTTTGCCTTCTGATTTTCGGTATTGTTGAATTTATTTATTCAATCCGGAACAAAACAGTTCTTAAGTTTCTGAAGACTTCTGCAATGCTGATCGTGCCTTTTATTATTGCAATCGGAATAAACTTCGCAAGTCTGTATACAACATATGAATATGGCAAGTATTCTATCAGAGGGAAGTCAGATCTTACAGTTGAAAATAAGAATGTCACTTCAGGACTAAATAAAGACTATATAACTTTCTGGAGTTATGGTGTTGATGAGACTTTTAATCTTCTTATTCCAAATTATAAAGGAGGCTCGAGTCGTCCTTTTGACCGCGATTCTGAAACATTCAGGGCATTAAGCCAGAACAACAATCAGGCTGCAATCAATCAGATTCAAAAT
>CAWFKG010000009.1:0-778527 GCA_963816365.1 uncultured Bacteroidales bacterium
CCTGGCGCTGGCGCAGGCACTTAATTAAACCGTCCGAGTTATGTGTAGGGCAATTTTGAAACTGTCCAGGTACGATGGACTGTCTAGGTGGCAGAACTTTTCTCTTTAATCTCCTTGCTGATACCATCTATACTGTTTCCCATCCCAGTAAATAATACCACTTGATGATTCTAATTTCATAGCTAAAATAGCTTCCCCTTTCAAAACTAGTTTTCTTGTCTCACCAACACCTATTCCAACATCTTTTTTATCATAAACTTTCCATGCATCCATCCAGTGAAAACTATCACCATACGAATTTGGTATTTTTTTCCCTGCACCAGCAAAGAATATTTTTTTTGTACCTGTGTGATAATAAGTATTCCTTTCTTCCCAGATTTAATTTCAATAATTGCTAGAGCATAATCTATTTTACCGTCTGCATTGAAATCTCCTCTTAAATAGAAAGGATTAATCTCTTTATTAATCTTATAAAATGATTTTATAGAGTCCTGCCTAAACAACTCTTGGAGTTTATCAGGAAGGTTGGATTCAAAAATGAAGTTTGAATTTTCTTCCTTCTCCTTGGGAGTCTGTCCAAATAGTAAAATTGGAGATAAAACTAAAATGATTATCAATAACTGTTTCATAATAATATGTTTTTACAACTGGAGTAGCAAAGTTAATAATTGTTAGTCTTTCTGTCAAACGGCCTGGATTTTAGGGCCTTACACATAACGGCCCGGCGGTTTAATTAGTTGCCGTCCGTGTCGGGGTGCCGCGTTTTTTGCCAGACCCGGTAAACGGCAGAGTAGCCAAGGGTCACGGTGAAGTTGTGTAACGGTAGCAAGTCCGGGTAAGGATTGTGAGTTACGGGTCACGATAAAATAGTCTAGATGGCGAGCAAAAAACGAGGCACCAGCGCGTCGGCCGACAGCGCCAACGAAGTCCCAGTAAACGGCAGGAGGGATGGCGCCAAAATTTGGTAAAAGGTGCAATGCATTTCGTATTGATGATCTGATAAAAGAAAAAGAGCGTTCGGGCCCATAAATTACCGACAGGTTTCGTAAGGTGGCCTTCAGGTCCCCGTTCGAAATCTGTCCTGGCGCTGGCGCAGGCAATTAATTAAACCGTCCGAGTTAGTGGTTGCCTTTTTTCAGGTCTGGGTACACTTACCGGTCATTTTGAATTTAAACTAAAAGTCAAGGTGTCAAAAAATATTGTCAGAGAATCTAATTTACCATTCTTAACTTTCCAAATTTCAGCAACATCACCATTGATTCTTTTCCCATTTGGAAATACATAGTCATAATTACCTATCACACAAGCATTATCACTATCGACAATCATTTGTTTTACCTGCATATTAGTAAATAGCTGAGAGAATCTCTTAATAACTTCGACATATGCTGCTTTTCCAATAACTGGTGTTGTTTTTGTCATATCTCCACCAATAAATTTAAAATCGTCCGAGAGTACTGATTCCCAATTACTTTTCTGAGAGAAACCTTTATAATACGATTCTAGAAGTTCTTTTGTCGTCATGACATTTGATTTTTAGAAATGAATATCTTTTCTCATTGCAACAATTGGATACTAGAAAAAGTTGGCTTCTGTGAGTTCAAATTCTGATGCAGTAACCTGGTGACCACTAACGGCCGGCGGTATGGTTTGTTGCCGTCTGCGTCGCGTTGGATTTGTTTTTGCACAGTCCCTATAGATGGATGAAATGCGTCTCGTCATGATGAAGTTGTCCAGATGAACCAGTCCCGATAAGTGAGCAGGATTTGTCATGTCATGATGAAACTGTCTAAGTGGCTCTGCAAAAACAAAGACAACTGAGCGTCGGCCGGTAGCCTATTGACTTTGTCTCGGCAGCAGGATCTGTCCAGGTGCCACAGAATTTGATAAATTGAGATGAATTTACTCGCATAGACTTTCGAATGCATAACGGATTTGTCCGGCTACCGAAGGCAATAAACTATACCGCCTTTGTTGGCTGCAGTAATTTTAAGAGGACGGAAATAGTCATGTTTTACGAAAATAAGGTTTACCGAAGCGTCGGGTTAGCAAAATTACAGAACTCATGAGCAGGCAGAATAAATCTCAAAAACCGAATACTTGAATGAGGCAGTTGAGTGTCGCGGTAAACCGGGTAAACCAAGTTCTTCATTTTTAACTTTCAAAACGGACAAAATTTTATTGTCACTCAAATTTAGCTTGCGAAGGGTTGGCCTGTTTGCGGCCTGTCCAGATTAAACGAATTTGTCTCACATTACGAATTAGTCCCGGTTTATAAAACTGTCCGGTTAGAGCCGCAAACCTATCTGGGCAAGCGGGCAGATGGGCACTGAAATTATTATTGCAGCCTAACGGCCCGGCGGTTTGGTGAGTTGCCGTCTGTGTCGCGGTGGCGTGGTTTTTGCCAGTCCCGGCAGATGGCTCAAAAGTCCGGGGTCACGATGAAACTGTCCCATGGTACCAAGTCCGGGTAAGGATTGTGAGTTTTGGGTCACGATGAAATAGTCTTGATGGAATAGCAAAAACCATGACACCACGTGCGTCGGCCGCCAGCCCCACTGACTCTGTCCCGGAAGTACGATAGCAGTCCGGGTGGCAGAAGACTTGAAAAGCGGATTTAAAGTTTAATCTCATAGACTTTGGAGGCTCATTAAAAAGTAGTCTGGGTTGGCGAAGGCAATTCAGCAAACCGTCCGAGTTAGGTTAGGGTTTTGAAACCTGTCTGTGGGTAGCGAAACTGTCTTGCTTTGAAGGTTCATAATTATTTTTCTTGGGTATAGAAGATCTTGATTTTATTACTTCGTATTGAATCCAAATCCTTCATTGTGCGATTATCTTTCATCTTTAATACGAGTTGAAAATGATATTCTCCAAAATCATGGTTTGTAATATATGTACCTGGATCTCCTTTTTGAACATACTTAAAATTTAGAAGCAATTTATAATGATATTCTTGATCCTTTCTTAGAATAATATAAGGTTCATCTCTAAGGTGACATAGAGCTACTGGAGGAGAATATAGGCTGTCATTTGAATTATTAAACTCTTTGTGGAAAATAAGAATTGTCCACTCTTGGGTCATGCAGATATCCCCATTATGCGTTGATGTAAGTCGACGAATTCTGAATTTTTGTTTGTTATTATTTTTATACGCTACATCTACCAATAACAAAGAATCTTTTTCGAAATTTAGATGATTATTATTCGTACTTATTAATAGGGAATCAACTGATGTCCTACTATTCAATAACCACAGTGAAAAGATTAAGCTTAACATGAATAATTTAATATTAGGTGATAAAACTTATCAGGTACTTCCTCGGGAAATGCGAAAACCCTTAAACCTAACGGCCCGGCGGTTTAATTAGGTGCCGTCTGTGTCGCGGTGACTTGTTTTTTGCCAGTCCCGGTAGATGGCAGTGAGCTTCGGGTCACGGTTAAGCTGCAAGATTGTACCAAGTCCAGATAGATGGCAGTGAAGTTTCGTGTCAAGACGATATAGTCTCGGTGCCGAGCAAAAAACAAGGCACCTGCGCGTCGGCCCGCCAGCCAAAGATGCTGTCCCGGGAGATGAAACTGTCCAGTCCTACCGAAGCTAATAGATGACTTAAAATTTTCTCTCTTAGATTTTAGGGACGTATTGCGAAATTGTCCTGGATGGCGGAAGGCACTTAATTAAACCGTCCGAGTTATGGTTTCGTAGTTTTTTTTAAAGTCATGGTAGAAATTTGTCCAATGATATTCTGTCTTGTTGACACGCTTTCGCCGCGTCAGTCCCATGTTAACTAACTATGTATCAATCACTATGTCAGTGCACTATATATGATTTAATAACGTCAGATCGGTATTGTTAATCAAATCTATCAAATAATATTCGCATTATGGAACATATTTGAGCTTTAGTCAGAAAATTTTGACGGAGAAGTAGTCCTGAATAATGGACGGAGATTATGTGTCATGATGGAATTGTCTAGATGACACCTTGATGGGATCCGAATACTATGAACCATAACGGCCCGGCGGTTTAATGAGTTGCCGTCCGTGTCAGGGTTGGCATGCGTTTTTGCAAAGTCCCGATAAGTGGACGAGCATTTGGTGTCACGATGAAGCTATCCAGATGGCGTGGTCCCGATAAATGGGCAGGATTTGTCATATCACGATAAAGTTGTCCAGGTGGCGTGCAAAAACCATGACAACTCGAGCGTCGGCTTGCAACCCTATTGACTTTGTCTTGGCAGCAGGAACAGTCCGGGTGCCACAAGATTTAATAAGTGGGACAAATTCTTCTCCCATAGACTTTTGAATGCAGAGATAAAATAGTCCGGGTTGCAAAAGGCAATTAATTAAACCGTCCGTGTTAGGTTTAGCGTTTTTAGTGGATTTGTCATGTTTACATTTGTTTCTTTGTGTCTAAAGTCTGCATGTCATTACGTGTCTCCTTGTTCCTGCTTTTTTTACAAAGGTGAATCCTTCTTTTTCAAAAGTTTTAATGAAACCCATGAACCTATAACTTGGAGAATCTGTCTCAACTGGATAAGCTTCTAAATACTTGGCACCATTTTCTTTGGCATATTTTTTTGCATTCTCAATAAGTACATATATAAGTCCTTTATCTCTGAATTCCCTTTTTATATAAAAGCAAACTACGGACCAAACATTTTCTAAGCTCTCATCACCCCCAAGTCGTTGATATGTCTCTCTAGGTGCAATGGAACACCATGCTATTGGTTCATCTTCTTTATATGCGAGTAGACCAATAGGTGTCCCGTTCCAGACACGCTGTTTGATGAATTCCTTTCTGCTGGCAGAATTATTATTCTTCAGTTCTTCTTTAGTCATACGCCATGCCATGCACCAACAGTAACTTGGTCCGCCTTTTGATTGGAAAAGGGCTTCAAAGTCATTCCAATTGGTCTTGTTAACAGGCATTATTTTAATGTTTTTGTCAGTCATCATAGAATTATTGATACTTTAAACTTCGTTACAATTAAGAACTAATTGATAATTTAAAAAAAGATATTGGAAAGTTTGTCAGTAAAAACGAGCTTCATGTGATCAGGCTCCTCGTTAAACCTAACGGCCCGGCGGTTTGATTAGTTGGCGTCAGCCTCGCGGTGCCACGTTTTTTGCCAGTCCCGGTAGACGGATGAAAGTTACTTGTCACGATAAATTGTCTTGACAGTACCAAGTCAGGGTGATGGGTGTGAATTTTGGGTCACGATAAAATAGTCTAGATGGCGAGCAAAAAACAAGGCACCAGCGCGTCAGCCGGCAGCCCTATTGACTTTGTCTCGGCAGCAGGATCTGTCCGGGTGCCACAAGATTTAACTAGTTGTTTAAATTTCCCTCTCATAGACTTTAGGGGCCGATTCATAAGTAGTCCGGGCTGCCGAAGCCAATTAATTAAACCGTCCGAGTTAGGCTTTCGTGTTTTATTGTTTTTAGAACTCAACATTCCAGTCCGGTAATCGTCCATATAACTCGAAATACCTCTGCAACAATAATGATTGGATAAAGAAAGGGATGTCTCTCGTCCTTTGGTTAAAAGTCACATACCAGTAAATATCTAAACCATCAATATTTTCTTTTTTTATTCTATTGATCCAGGACAATCCAAATTGAGGGTCTTTTACAATGCAATTAAAGAGACAATCTGTCTTTCTAAATGACCCACTTTTCTGAATCTTTCCTGAAGATCCTATCAAAACTATATCAATCCGACCGTGCTTCAATTGATTAACTATGAATACTCCGTTGGCATTTTTGGATGCGTTGCAGGAAGTCTCCAGATCGCTATCTGACCTAAGGAAGAAATGACCTGTCTCTTTATACTTCTTGGTTTCGTCGAACATGGTTCAAAATTACGAATCTTGGTGGATTTTCATGAAGCCTAACGGCCCGGCGGTTTGATTAGGTGCCGTCTGCGTCGCGGTGCCTTGTTTTTTGCCAGTCCTGTTAGACGGCAGGCAGCCAAGGGTCACGGTGAAGCTTCGAAACGGTACCAAGTCCAGATAGACAGCTGTGAAGTTAGGTGTCACGACGAAATAGTCTCGGTGAAGAGCAAAAAACATGGCACCAGCGCGATGGCCGACAGCGCCAATGATGCTGTCCCGGGAGACGAAACTGTCCGGGTGTTACAGGATTTAATAAATGGCATAAAGTTTAAGGGCATAGAATTGGGGATTGTGTACAAATCTGTCCTGGCGCTGGCGAAGGCACTTAATTAAACCGTCCGAGTTAGCATTTCGGGCCAATTTTAAAGTTATCATTGTTACGATTTTATATTGAAGTCTATAGCTGTCCTTCAATCATGTGAGAAAGTATATTCGTTACCATAATCTTCTTTACATTTTATGAAGATATGGTCTGGGATTCCATTTCCGAAATTAATGGTAGTCGTGACGCTAAGACATTCCTTGTCTGTGTTCAGAAAGATTAATTTCCCATTAACTAATTTGTCTGGCAATTCATAAATCATCAAACCATTATAATTTCCTAAGGGTTGATTTTTTTCGTTAAAAATTAAGATTGTACATGTAGCCCTATGTGATAGTCCCCAAAACCAGCAAGAATTCATTATTTTTAAGACTTTCCCGTCATTAGTTACAACCTTCCCCAAATACTTTAAATGAGTTTCCCCCGGTCCTTCTTCAGTCCACTTACCAAAAACAAACAAGCTATCTACAATATTTTTTTCAAGTACTTGTTGTTGCATCTCGAGATAACCAGTTTGTCCTTTAGCTGATATTGTCAACAAAAAAGTCAGTACAATTATTGTCAAATGTCTTGCCATATTACTTGAGTATAACTCGTGTTTAAAATCTACTAATAATCAAAGTTACAAAGTATTTTGAGTTCTGGTTGTTGAGTGAGATTTTGATTTTTTCTGTTAGCATTTCGGGCCATCTGTTTAGGTTACGGAATTGTCAAGCTATGTGAAAATTGTCCCGATTCGTGCGAAGCGGGCCTGAATGCTAACGGCCCGGCGGTTTGGTGAGTTGCCGTCTGTGTCGCGGTGGCGTGGTTTTTGCCAGTCCCGGCAGATGGCTCAAAAGTCCGGGGTCACGATGAAACTGTCCCATGGTACCAAGTCCGGGTAAGGATTGTGAGTTTTGGGTCACGATGAAATAGTCTTGATGGAATAGCAAAAACCATGACACCACGTGCGTCGGCCGCCAGCCCCACTGACTCTGTCCCGGAAGTACGATAGCAGTCCGGGTGGCAGAAGACTTGAAAAGCGGATTTAAAGTTTAATCTCATAGACTTTGGAGGCTCATTAAAAAGTAGTCTGGGTTGGCGAAGGCAATTCAGCAAACCGTCCGAGTTAGGTTAGGGTTTTGAAACCTGTCTGTGGGTAGCGAAACTGTCTTGCTTTGAAGGTTCATAATTATTTTTCTTGGGTATAGAAGATCTTGATTTTATTACTTCGTATTGAATCCAAATCCTTCATTGTGCGATTATCTTTCATCTTTAATACGAGTTGAAAATGATATTCTCCAAAATCATGGTTTGTAATATATGTACCTGGATCTCCTTTTTGAACATACTTAAAATTTAGAAGCAATTTATAATGATATTCTTGATCCTTTCTTAGAATAATATAAGGTTCATCTCTAAGGTGACATAGAGCTACTGGAGGAGAATATAGGCTGTCATTTGAATTATTAAACTCTTTGTGGAAAATAAGAATTGTCCACTCTTGGGTCATGCAGATATCCCCATTATGCGTTGATGTAAGTCGACGAATTCTGAATTTTTGTTTGTTATTATTTTTATACGCTACATCTACCAATAACAAAGAATCTTTTTCGAAATTTAGATGATTATTATTCGTACTTATTAATAGGGAATCAACTGATGTCCTACTATTCAATAACCACAGTGAAAAGATTAAGCTTAACATGAATAATTTAATATTAGGTGATAAAACTTATCAGGTACTTCCTCGGGAAATGCGAAAACCCTTAAACCTAACGGCCCGGCGGTTTAATTAGTTGGCGTCTGCGTCGCGGTGACACATTTTTTGCCAGTCCCGGAAAAGTGTTGTGAGTTTCTTGTCACGATTAAATTGTCTAAACGGCACCAGTCCCGATAAGTAGCTAAAAAGTTTCGTGTCACGATGAAATAGTCTAGATAACGAGCAAAAAATGTGGTGCCAGTGCGCTGGCCGCCAGCCCACTCAAATTTTAAGGGCTGGGTACAAAACTGTCAGGGCTGGCGAAGCCAATTAATTAAACCGTCCGAGTTATAAAATGTACGCAATTTTAAAGTCCGGCAATAATCCAAAAGTCCTGGTAGATGAGATGAAATAGTCAAGTTAAACTGAGTTTTATAGATAAAGGCGCATGATAATGTAAAAAAACTGTCCGGTTGCAAAAAATTGAATAAACCACCGTTATAAAAAGTGCGCCCTTGCAAATGGCTGTATCGTTCAGACGAATCTGTCACATCAAAGATCATTTGCAAGGCATCAGGGTCGGCTTAAAAAATTGGCCTGCTATGAGTGTCGCGGTACAAGTTTTATGATATGATAAATTAGTCCAGATAACGAAGTTTAATAGATGGCAGTGGCGCGAGTGCCAATTTTTTATTTGCGCGTCGGCAGAATTATTCGGCTGGGCAATTGCGTGTCGAGGTGTAAACTGATAAACGGAAACAAAGTGTCTTGTCATGAAAAGCTTTATTACTTGCAGTGCGCGAAGCCGAATATACTCATACCCGCTGCGTATTTTTTATAACGGCCCGGCGGTTTAATTAGGTGCCGTCTGTGTCGCGGTGCCGTGTTTTTTGCCAGTCCCGGTAGATGGACGAGAAGTCACGGGTCACGGTGAAACTGTTAAACGGTACCAAGTCCGGGTAGACGGTTGTGAGTTTCGGGTCACGATGAAATAGTCTAGATGGCGAGCAAAAAACAAGGCACCAGCGCGTCGGCCCGCCAACCCAAAGATGCTGTCCCGGGAGACGAAACTGTCCGGGTGCCACAGAATTTTATAAACGGAACAGAAGTTATCGATCATAGATTTTGAGGGCTGGTTACAAAGCTGTCCTGGGTTGGCGGAAGGCACTTAATTAAACCGTCCGAGTTAGCACAAGTATAGATTAAGTCCCGAAGTAAAAAGATTGTCTCTTTTGGAATTTTTTGGGTTAACTATTTATCTCCAGACATCCGATCTCCTTGTAATTGGAATCTGTCAAGAATGTTTTTATCAGTTCAAAATTTTTTCTGAGAACATTCTCAATATTCTGTGTGGAAGTATTGCCAATCCTAAGCCAAATGACTTTTGGAGAAGAGCCTTTAACAAGCCCTAAATCATAAAAGTCGCCATCGAATGTTACTATGCAATAATCATTGTCTTTAGCATAAGTCCAAAGAAATGAATCTTTGGAATTCTCCAGCCCTAAATCTTTAACTTGTTTTGAACCTGGAAATAAGTCTTGGATTTTATTTGTAATCCTAAAGGAAATGTTTTGGTCAAGAAGTAATTTCATCAGATTGTCTGAAGTTTACGTTCTCTATCAGCCGCAAACATCAAACTTGCCTTGATATCCTCTCTTGAAAGTTCTGGATAGTCATTTATTATTTCTTCGAAACTCATTCCGGAACCTAACCAACCAAGAATATCAAATACTGCAATCCGGGTATTCCTGATACAAGGTCTTCCAAATCTCTTGACGGAGCTGATTTTGATTATCTTATTGTAAGTTTTCATGGTACAAAGATAATACATTTTTAAATTTGAATTTACATTAACTATCTTCAGTTAGCACAAGTATTTCATTACTGTCGTGCGATGGCAAAGTCCCGATAAAAAGCAATAAAGTTTGATTTTATAATAGTAGCTTTCTAATGACGGCGGGAGGGCAAAATGTCAATCGAGCGATGGGCAGGTCCAGGTAAAGTGTAGAAATTATCTTGTCAAGGCGAAACATAATAAATAAGGCGCGAGGGCTAATGGCTGTAATTCAGATATTTGTGCTAACTCATTTATTGCATTAGCATTTTTGCATGTTACAATACCGGCAAGGTGGATAGCAGTATGTTTATTACCTCTTTTGTACATAACTGTTTTTATTGCTACCAATATATTAAATATCTGGTTAAATGCACCTGAGAAAAGCAATGATATCTTTGCCAAATAATGCAATTTTCTGATAACCAGATCCTTTGATGTTTACCCGTTACCTCTTTTAGCCTCCGAAGCTCTAGCAAAGGCGAGGCTCACAAATTTCGCTTCTTCTTTCCCTGTGCCCTGCTTTGCCAGCCGTAGCCTTGGCGAAGGCTGGTGCCCTGCTTTGCCAGCCGTAGCCTTGGCGAAGGCTGGTGCCCTGCTTTGCCAGCCGTAGCCTTGGCGAAGGCTGGTGCTCTGTGCCAGCTACTTAACATCTATGTCCTCAATCGGACTGCGTACCTGGATCAGATTGCGACGACTTACATGGGTATAAATTTCTGTTGTCCTCGTACTCTTGTGACCTAACAATTCCTGGATGTACCGGATATCCAAACCTGATTCATGAAGATGCGTCGCATAACTGTGCCTTAGACTGTGTACCCCGACTTCCTTCCTGATCCCTGCCCTATTTAACGCAGCCTTGAATACCCTGTATACACTCTCAACAGAATATCTTCCGCCTGACTGTCCCTCGAAAAGATATTTCACCGGCTTAAAACCGTCAACATACTCATCAAGCTTATCCCATACCTTTGACGAAACCGGAACAATACGGTCAACCCGACCCTTCCCTTCCCTTATATGCAAAACACTCCTGTCACGATCAAGATCAGCTAAAAGAATATTGGTAACTTCCGATCTCCTTAAACCACATGAGTAAATCATCCATAATAATAACTTATGCTTCGTATTTCTGGCTGAATTCAATATTCTTTTCACTTCTTCTTTTGAGAAAACTTTAGGTAATGCTCGGCTCCGCCTTGGCCGTTCAATGATCTGAAGATCAATTTTTTTTCTTCCTGATATCCTGTAAAACGTCTTAATGGCAGAGATCATCTGGTTTTGATACGATGCTGAATAACTGTTGTTTATAATAAACTCGTAAACAAATTCCGATACCTCCTCCATAGATATATCAAGCGGATCTTTTTCATGAAAATATTTAAAGAATAACTCAAGAAGAGCCAGATAAGATTCATTGGTCCTTTTACTGTACCGGACTTCATCGAGATACCTGCTCATCAAATCCAGACCCGACAGGGCCTTGGCCCCAAGAATTCTGCTCCTGATTTCAGCCCCCATTTCATCTCTGGCACTTTTAATCGCTTCAGTGGGAACCGACTTGATCACATTCACCTCAACTCCTCTCGATGCAAAATAATCTGAAAGGGAATCACCGGTCATGACCGACCACGGTAAAAGAAACTCCTGAGTTGACTCATCATAGGAATAGGCTCCAAAAGATGTAATTTCTCTTATCCAGTCCTTATCATAATAACCGGTAAACCTGATAGCCAGCTTTCCACAGCGTTCGTCAATCCTGAATTCGACTGGATTTAAATGGCGCGATCCAATTACATTTCTGATTGTCTCCTCACCTGGGATCATCTGGTCTTCGGATTCAACCTTTGGTGATACGTCTAATCCCGTTTTCACGCTTACAGGCGCTTCTGAAAATCCTTGTTTGTCAAAATTAACTTTATTTGTTCTCCCGGTAAATGCTTTTGCCAGATCAGAAATATCTATTTCTGCCTTCCCCCTGAAAATATGTATCACCTCCTTCAGAGTTTCTTCATTATCATCAATATACCAGCTTTTATATGTATCACTATAGGTACTTCCCCTAACCTGTTTCACTAACGTTGTGAGTTCAGCATTATACGTGAACGAGATCAGAATTCTTTGTTTGTCACGATGGAAAATCCTTTTCAGAATAATCTTCTTATCCATACAGCGAGAAAATGAAACAGCACTAAGACATCTGTAAATTTATACTAAAATTTACAGATTAAAAAATCATTATCTATTTCGTATTTCTTTGTACTGACGTCGACAGGTTTGATAGCTTTCCCTACGCCTCCGGCAAGGTCAGTCACATGGAAATAGTATAAATAATGAACTGATATTCCTATTTATACGACATTTTTTCTGACTTTCAACGATCGGAAACATAATAAAGGTAATAAATACCATTGAAATAACCGGGCAATTACCCCAATTTCACCTGAAAAATTCATATTCAGTTGTGTTTCCTTTCAGTGAAAGATTTACTGCTCTGCAGCTCCTGAGCTTTCAATAAATAAATAAATACTAAATTTATATCACAAATTGTTTAAATATTTACCATCTATTAAATCCCTATGTCAGACTCTCAAAAAAATATCCCATTCCAATCCATAGACTGGTCAATGATTCCCAGAACACAACATGAAGGACACAAGGGATCAGCATCCTGGCAGACAATTCAGTTCCAGGGTTTAAGGATCCGGATTGTCGAATATTCAAAAGGATATCTTGCTGATCACTGGTGTCAGAAAGGACATATCGTCCATTGCCTGGATGGGGAATTTGTAAGTGAAATGAAAGATGGAAGAGAATTTATTCTGACTAAGGGAATGACCTATGTTGTGTCTGATGAACTCAGCACTCACCGATCAGCAACTAAAGATGGAGTAAAACTATTGATAATCGATGGTGACTTCCTGAAACCGGCAGAGGAGTAAGCACCACAGATTTTCCAGGGACAATCTTTAAATAATTTACTTACATTAGTCGTTCATTAATGGTGATGGAAAACCATAGGATGGATCATGAAAAAAAACAGAGATAAATATGGGACAAAAGTGAAAGGTGCAATTCCGGTTGATGAATGTAATATTAATGTTAGAGCGGATAGAATTGATGTCCCAATAAATAGCAATCGCTTGAATGAAAAAGGTATTGACCCGGTCGATAATGAGTCAGAGTATCTGAACAATAAGACTGTATTGTTAATTGAAGACAATCGTGAGTTAAGATTTTTTATTTCCTATTTACTCCAACCGGAATTTAATGTAGTTCTGTCAAAAGATGGTCATGAAGGTATTAATGCTGCTTATAAGCATATTCCCGATTTAATTATCAGCGATGTAATGATGCCCGGAATTGATGGATATGAATTATGCACTTTATTGAAAAAGGATAAGCGAACCAGCCATATACCTGTTATCCTGCTTACTGCCAGTGATGATGCTGAGGGAAGCCTGAAGGGCTTCCAGACAGGGGCAGATGATTATATAACCAAACCATTCACCAATGAACATCTGAAATTAAAAGTCAGGAATATAATTTCGGCACGTAAAGCTACCCGGTGACAATCCAAATGGCCAACTATGGAACTCTGAAATTATCAAATGCGAAAGAATATGGAAATTAAATTCTTGTCACACTCAAAAATCAGTATCTTCTTATTGCTTATTCTTTATTTTTCAGGGGTGAATCCATTGCCAGCTCAAGACGCCAATGGTCCTGTCACAATTGGGACCTATATACAGATCCATTCAGATGTACTTCGTGAAGAACGGATCGTGCTGGTAAGTCTTCCGGAAGACTACAGAAAATCGGAAAAGACTTATCCTGTTCTTTTTAAACTCGACGGGGATAAAGACAACTTCCTTCAGACATCCTCGGCTGCTGATTATCTTTCAGATATGAGTGATGACGCTCCGGATCCCATAATTATTGGAATTGAAAATACCGACAGATATCGTGATATGTTACCTGATCAGAAAGCAGACAGCTTTATTCAATTCATTAGTACTGAGCTGATTCCATTTGTCAACAGGAATTACAGAACGAATGGCTTCAGGATCCTGAGTGGTCAATCTTTAAGCTCTCTTTTTGCATTTTATTCCTTCCTGGAACAACCTGATTTATTTGATGCCTATATTCTTGGTAGTTTCGGATTGTATAAAGAAAGTCTCGCAGTGCTTTTTGATAACGAATTGAAAAGAAACAGTCAGCTCAGATCCCTTGGAAAAAAGTACTTATTTGTAGGTAATGGTAAACTGGACACAAACGATCCGGATGGAGCAATAACAAAACGAGGGGACCAGTTCCTGGAATTATTTAAGCAGACAGTTCCGGCAAGCGTAATTGTGAAGCGTAAGGTATATGATGAAGAGGGGCATGTTCCATTTCCAACAGTCTATGATGGTCTTAAATGGATCTATTCAAACGAAAAAACTAAAGACCAATAATTACGCAATTAAAGGGCAACAGGAATATATGAAATATAAACCATTGAACCACAAAGGATAACAAAGTACATCACTAAGGAACACAAAGGAAGAATTAGCCATTTATTAGCTTTTTCCACACCCCTATAACGTAGGGTTGAATAAATGCCTTAGTTCATGCTTCTTTGATAAACCCGTACATAATCAACATACACTGTATCAGGAAATACAGAAGTTGCATCAGGATTTTTTGGCCAGTCTCCGCCAATTGCGAGATTTAGTATAATATATTGAGGTTTTTGGAAAGCCCCGGTATTATTAATGCCATCTTTTATATTTACTTCCCAGTATTTGTCACCATCCAGCAGCAATCTGACAGCATCTTTATCCCATTCAATGGAGTAAGTATGGAATTTTGTGACATCACACGGTGTAGTACCGCCTGAGGAAACATGCTCACCATTAAACCAGTGCAGGGTTCCATGCAGAAGCTCTTCATTATTAATATGTTCCATAATGTCAATTTCTCCGCATTCAGGCCATCCCACGGTATGAATATTCTGTCCCAGCATCCAGAATGCCGGCCACATTCCCTGTCCCTTTGGCAATTTCATCCTTGCCTCAACTTTACCGTATGTCCAGCTGTGCTTGCCATCAGTTACCAGGCTGGCAGAGGTATAATTTGCATTTTTATATGATTCCTTTCTGCCAATGATCAACAGGTTTCCGTCCACAACCCTCGAATTTTCAATTCGCTGCCTGGTATAATACTGAAGTTCATTATTTCTGATGAAACCTTCTTCATTGCCCCATTTTGAGGAATCAGGTAAACCTGTATAATTGAACTCATCGGACCAAACCAGTTTCCAGTCCGGCTCATTTTTTTGTATGGAACATGCCATTAGACATAGGAGGAGAATTATTGTATTCATAGTCTTTAACATTTACGTAAAGGTACACTAAGTTATTAATTTTAAAAACAGGTTCCAGTATCCGTTTCTACTTCTCAATGAGAAAGGAATGAAGTCTTTTATAGTATAAGGAACGAATCAAATTTGCAGTAAGCTGTTTACTCTGCGCTCCATTGATTTTCCTGAGATCTGTATTTCCAATTGTACTCCAGAATTTTTCCCAGCTATCTCTGCTTGCTGTCTCTGTTTCCCCAAAATCCTGAATTCTGCCATCTTCAGGATTGTTTAGGAACTGACACGAAAAAGAATAAGTAGAATCTGACCCGTCAGGTTCAAGATAATAAATATTTTGTGAAATATTTATAACATGCGCATCATTGAGCCAAATCATAACTTTATATTTATCATTGTTCCGGCTTCTGTCGAATATTAACAGGTTATTAGTATCCGATGCAACCTCTGTTGAGTTCATCGGGGAAGAACTGTAACTTGTACCCGGAAGTGACGGAGCCTTTTCCGAAAAATCGATTTTAATGCTCAGTTGCTTCTTCCCTATCAGCTCTGAAATAATTTTAACTGAAATAATATCATAATCAGGATGGCAAACAGTCTTAAGGTGCACTGGCATATCTTCAATACTGAACCTGCTATCGATCTCCCCTGCCAACATATTGAGGATTTGCAACGGGGCCCCGATGTCATGTGACGGATATTTCCTTCCCATTTTTCTTTAAGATCCTTAAACCTATCGTAGCCAGCTGGTAACTATAAGTATTCCCTCCCTGTGTATTTTCAGTAACCCGGCTCCAATCTGACGAGGTTATCAGAGGAATGGCGGATGAATAGAAATCGGGGAAAGTCTGAAGACCTGTTATGTCGGTTGAGAAGATAAAATGACCGTTCCCCAATGACATTGAACTCATACTGTCAATGACTGAATTTACAATATTGTTTTCTGCAACAAGAGTAAGTGTCTCAGTTTTAGTGATATTCCTGCATCTGTTTAATAATGCCACAGATAAGATCAGACACAGGAAGATTGATTTACTTTTCATAATCCTGATTAAAAAGCATCTAAAGTTATAAGTTTTTTCAATTATTTTTGACAGCTTTGACTCTCCATAATCTAAAGAAAATATAAGAATTTTATTGATGGACGCAGATATAACGATAATTGGCGCCGGTGTTATCGGCCTGGCAATTGCCGAAAAGTTATCGGAAGAGCATAAAAATGTTTTTCTGATTGAAAAACATAGCACATTCGGACAGGAGACCAGCAGCCGGAACAGCGAGGTTATTCATGCCGGAATTTATTATACAAAGGAAAGCCTGAAAGCCAAACTATGTCTTGAAGGGAAAAGGCTGCTTTACGATTACTGCAAAAGGTACAACGTACCCTATAATAACTGCGGAAAACTGATAGTTGCTACATCTGAAGAGGAGATAAAGGTCATTGAAGGTATAAGGCTCACAGCTATCAGAAATGGTGTCGGCGATCTGACCTTCATTGGAAGAGAAAAGATTGCTGAACTGGAACCAAACATCTTCGCATTAAAAGCTCTTTATTCGCCCTCCACGGGGATTGTTGATTCTCATTCTCTTATGAAACAATATGAGACAAATGCAATTAATAATGGTTGTCAGATTGTATATGGCAGCGAGGTTACCGGAATAAATCAGATCCGGGGCGGCTACAAAGTCAGCCTTCTCGATTCAGATAAAAATGATTACCAGTTCACTTCGGGAATCGTTATCAATTCTGCCGGACTTACCTCAGATAAGGTTTCCGAAATGGTGGGTATCTCTGATGACAGACTGAAAATAATGTTTTGCAAAGGTGAGTATTTCAGGATAAATCCTCCGAAGAACCGTTTGATTAAAAGACTGGTCTATCCTGTTCCGCATACTAATATGGAAGGCATTGGAATTCATGTAACTGTGGACATGGGTGGCGGAGTGAAACTCGGTCCGGATGTAAAATATCTTGAATCAAATATTTATGATTACAAATTAACCGGATCAAAGCAGGAGGCGTTCTACAAATCAGCCAGAAAATTTCTGCCCTTCCTGGAGTTTGATGATATTGCCCCTGAAATGGCAGGGATACGTCCAAAGATCCAGAAGCCCGGCGAACCCCTGAGAGATTTCTATATTATGGAAGAGACCGCCAGAGGCTACCCGGGATTTATAAATCTGATCGGTATGGAATCACCGGGTCTGACATCTTCTATTGCAATAGCAAAATATGTAGCAGGGTTGATCGACCGAAAATAAAAAATTATCTCTTGAGCTGAAATCTACGGTCACAAAGGTCGTCCCCCCTGCCCTATAGTCAACCATACATTTCCCCTCCTTTTGAAGGCTAATTTTTCGTCACATTTCTTTGGCTCTGAAAGAGCCAAATGTGAATAACCCCCAGCGCCAGCTGGGGGTAGAGTAACACATTGATATTAAGCCCTGAAAGGGTTTAATATAGGCTGTGAAACTTAAGTTGACGGCTATGCCCTTTCGGGGTATGGCCGCGCAGTGGCCAGAGGGTTACATTTTACTTCGAAGAATATTCTGCAGATCCGCCATTTCATCCCTGAATCTTGCTGCTTCAATGAAATCCAGCTCTGAGGCAGCTTTCTCCATACCCTTTCTTGATTTCTCTATAGCCTTTTCCAGTGCCTCCCTGTTCATATATTTTACAACAGGATCAGCTGCAATGTCAGGTCTGTCTGGTTCAATATATGCTTTTACTGCGGCTCCTTTCCTTCCTAACCCGCTCAGGGCCGATCCTGTTTTCCTGGTTATCTGAGCAGGGGTTATACCCATCTCTTCATTGTATTTCAGCTGCTTGCTCCTTCGCCTGTTCGTTTCATCAATGGTCTGCTTCATGCTGCGGGTGGTCACATCAGCATACATAATTACTTTCCCGTTCAGATTTCGTGCAGCTCTGCCGGCGGTTTGGGTAAGTGACCTCGATGATCTCAGAAATCCTTCCTTATCAGCATCCAGGATAGCAACAAGCGAAACTTCAGGAAGGTCGAGTCCTTCCCTGAGGAGATTAACACCTACAAGCACGTCAATGGATCCTGTACGGAGTTCCTCCATTATATCTATGCGATCCAGTGTATCTATATCCGAATGAATATAGCTGCACTTAATATCATATTTTATCAGGTAAGAAGAAAGCTCTTCAGCCATGCGTTTGGTTATTGTGGTTACAAGTGTTCTCTCTCCCTTCTTTGCCCTCGAACGGATCTCCCCCATCAGGTTATCAATCTGGTTCAGGCTGGGACGAACTTCGATCGGCGGATCGAGCAACCCTGTGGGTCTTATCACCTGATCAACAAAAACACCTTCACTTTTTTCAAGTTCATAATCAGCAGGAGTGGCACTGACAAAGATTGTCTGGCCCGTAAGGGATTCGAACTCCTCAATCCTCATAGGTCTGTTATCAAGCGCTGCAGGTAACCTGAATCCATATTCAACTAGTGTCTGCTTCCTCGAGTGATCCCCACCGAACATAGCCCTTATCTGGGGCACACTCACATGGCTTTCATCAATTACAGTAATAAAGTTGTGTGGAAAATAATCCAGCAGGCAAAATGGCCTGGTTCCCGGTTTTCTTCCGTCAAAATATCGTGAATAATTTTCAATCCCGCTGCAGTAGCCAAGCTCTTTTATCATCTCCAGATCATACAACACCCTCTGTTCAAGCCTTTTTGCCTCTTCTCTCTTACCAATATCGTTGAAATATGTAACCTGACGAACCATATCGTCCTGAATATCGCTGACAGCCAGGTTGATCCTTTCCCTTGTCGTAACGAAAATATTTGCAGGGTATACAATATATTCATTCAGAATTTCCAGCCTGTTTCCGCTGACAGGATCAAATGTATTCAGTTCTTCGATCTGGTCCCCAAAAAAGATCACCCTTACAGCTATATCAGCATAAGCCGGAAAGATATCAATAGTATCGCCTCTGACCCTGAAGGTCCCATGCTTGAATTCAAGTTCGTTCCTTGAATAGAGGCTGTCGACAAGTTTTCTAAGCAGCAGGTTCCTGCCAATCATCTGTCCCTTTCGGATATGAACAGTATTGGAATGAAAATCATCGGGATTGCCTATACCGTAGATGCAGGAAACTGAAGAGACCACTATCACGTCATTCCGTCCTGAGAGTAATGATGAGGTAGCGCTGAGACGTAGTTTTTCAATTTCTTCATTTATTGAAAGGTCTTTTTCGATATAGGTATCAGACACCGGAAGGTACGCTTCGGGCTGATAATAATCATAATAAGATACGAAGTATTCCACCCTGTTTTCGGGGAAGAACTGTTTGAACTCACCATAGAGCTGAGCAGCCAGAGTTTTGTTATGACTCAGGACAAGAACCGGGCGGTTGACTTTCTCAATCACATTGGCAATTGTAAAGGTTTTGCCGGAACCGGTTACCCCAAGAAGTGTCTGAAACGGTACGCCTTTTTCAAGTCCGTCAACAAGCTGGCTGATTGCCTCCGGCTGGTCGCCTGTCGGCTGAAAATCGGATATTAGTTTGAAATCCATTTGTTTCCTCTATAAAAAGTTTACCAATTTACAAAAATGAAATCCATTAACCGTCTGTAAAGGTCGCAAAGAATTCTCTGTGAATCTCTGTGCTTCTCTGTGCAACTCTGTGTAAGTTCTTAACATTTTGTTACACAGAGGTTCACAGAGGATACACAGAGTACCACAGAGTAGTATATAAAGAAAAGGCGCCCCGTTCGAAGCGCCTTTTGCATTATTATCCGGTTATATCTAACCTAAATATCCTTTTAATAATCTGCTACGTGATGTGTGTCTCAGCCTTCTGATAGCTTTTTCTTTAATCTGACGCACCCGTTCGCGGGTAAGGCCAAATTTTTCACCTATTTCTTCAAGAGTCATTTCCTGGCATCCGATACCGAAGAAAAACCTGATGATGTCCCTTTCTCTTTCAGTAAGTGTGGCAAGCGCCCTGTAGATCTCCCTTGAAAGTGATTCATCCATCAGAAGCTTATCAGCTACCGGTGAATCGGAATTTGTCAGAACATCGAGTAAACTGTTATCCTCTCCTTCTATAAAAGGAGCATCAACGGAAACATGCCTTCCTGATACTTTCAGTGTGTCAGTTACCTTTTCCTTCGGCAGTTCAAGCACATCAGCAAGTTCCTCAGGTGAAGGAGTCCGTTCGTTCTCCTGTTCAAATTTCGAGAATGCCTTATTTATCTTATTCAGCGAGCCAACCTGGTTCAATGGTAATCTTACGATCCTTGATTGTTCCGCAAGAGCCTGAAGAATAGATTGTCTTATCCACCATACAGCATACGAAATAAACTTGAAACCACGTGTTTCATCAAACTTTTCAGCAGCCTTGATAAGGCCTAAATTACCTTCGTTGATTAGATCGGGAAGACTAAGTCCCTGGTTTTGATATTGTTTTGCAACAGAAACAACAAAACGTAAATTTGCTTTGGTGAGTTTCTCTAGAGCAGCTCTGTCGCCCTTCTTTATCCGTTGAGCCAATTCAACTTCTTCTTCTACCGATATCAACTCTTCCTTACCAATCTCCTGCAAATATTTGTCGAGTGAAGCACTCTCTCTGTTTGTTATGGATTTGGTAATCTTTAGTTGTCTCATTATACCTCCCAAAAAATTTCCGCAAAGATATTGCTTTTATATCTAATAACAAAAATAATTCACTATTGTTGTGAGAAGGGGATTTATTTTCATAAATCCCCTGAATAATAGTGAATTATGTAATTCCGCAGCTATCTGCCAAATGTATAATTAAATTCAGTACCGTCCGGCAGGATCCCTTCAATTGATTTCAGAGTCTTTCCATTATCTGTAAGTTCCTTTACATCCTCGGGAGTTTTAACTTTTTTACCATTAATGCTCAGAATAATATATCCCCGTGCCATTCCGATATCCTTGAACTTCCCGTTATTGATCTCCTGGACTTTTACTCCATAATCAATATTTAGAGAGCTTTTGTCATCATGAGTTCAGAGGCTCTAATCTCGCACCAAAAATCACATCACTTGCTTCTTCCATGCTGGCAGTGACAACTTTTGTATTTCCAGCCATGTTTTTCATAATCAATGACACCGTGTTCTCCTTTCCGTTCCTGTAATAGGTTATTTCAGCTCTGTCTCCGGGCCTTTTTTCTCCAACATGTTCCTGCAACTCAGAAACAGTGTTCACATCAGCACCGTCAAACTTGACTATGACATCATTAGCCTTAAGACCGGCTTCTTTTGCAGCACCATCAGGTGTAACCCCGGTAATTAAAATGCCCTTCACAGCAGGAAGGTTATATTTATCAGCATCAGCCGATTCAACAGGCTGAATATTTACTCCTATGAGTGCTCTCTGAACTTCCCCGAATTTCTTAAGATCATCGACAACCTTTTTCACGATTGTTACCGGTATTGCAAACGAGTTACCGGAATAAGCACCACTTCGGTGAAATAATTGCAGATGTTATACCAACCAGTAACCCTTTGGTATCAACCAGAGCGCCTCCGCTGTTACCCATATTCAGAGCAGCATCGGTCTGAATATAGGATTCAATAGTATATGGTCCTTCATTTAAATTCAGGCTCCTTCCTTTGGCGCTTACAATACCTGCCGTAACCGTAGAAGTAAGATTAAATGGATTGCCTACAGCAAGTACCCATTCACCAAGTTTCAGATTATCAGAATCACCATATTTTATGAAGGGCAAATTGTCTGCTTTTATTTTAAGCAGTGCAATATCAGATCCGGGATCACGACCTATTACCTTGGCAGTGAAAGTCCTGTTATCATTTAGAGTAACATCAACCGATTCAGCATTTTCAACAACATGGTTGTTGGTAATTATATATCCGTCACTTGAAATGATAACACCCGATCCATAGCCACTCACTTCCCGTGGCTTTGAAGATCTGTCACCATAAAACCAGTCCATAATTGGATTCTCTGAAGTTCCCACCATTTTTATATGAACGTGAACCACAGCATGAACAGTCTGTTCTGCAGCGTACGTGAAATCTATCTGTCCTTCCTGTGTCTGAAGAGATGTGAGATAGGCCCTGGCATTTTGCAATTCAACATTGGAACTATCCTTCGAAGCTGCCACTGCAGGTGCCGGCATTAATTTGTTATACGCTAATATTGCTATCATCGCTCCCAGAAGAGCCATAAACAACGCACCTAATAAATACTTACCTTTCATAGCTTTTTTTTTTAATTAATTTCTCCTTTCGCGGCAGTCAGAGTCCTTTATTCTGACTTCACAAAAGTTTAATATCTTTATAACCGTTTTCATGAATTTTTGTTTTACAAAGATCATGCATTTTTGGAATGATCTTCAGTAAATTACGAACATTTAACGACACTTTAACACTGAATACAATAGTATTTAACAAATTTTATGAAGCAGGTCAGATTATAATTGCCAATGCTTCAATTCTGTCAGGACAAATTGACATATAGACTGTCAGAGTGTAAGAGGCATCAGGTATCAGGCTATCAGGCATCAGGCATCAGGATCAGGCATCGGTATCAGGCATCAGGCATCAGGATCAGGATCAGAGACACATCAGGCATCAGGCATCAGGTATCGAGAGGTGAAAAGATATTAGACAAAAGATTAATGATAAAATTTAAGGAAGTTATAATTAATTATTCAGATCGTGGCGCCTGAGGCCTGTTGCCTGACGCCTTAAAGCTATGCAGAAGGAAAAACTCTACGGAAAGACAATAAATGAGCTGATTGTGGTGACTAAAAGGATCGGTTTGCCAGGCTTTGCCGCTAAACAGTTATCTGACTGGCTTTATAAAAAGGAGATTCAATCAATTGATGAGATGTCCAATCTGTCAAAAAAGACCAGGGAGCTTCTGAATGTTGATTATGAAATAGGTCTTTCTGCACCTGTAAATGAATCAAGTAGTTCTGACGGAACAAAAAAATACCTTTATAAAGTCCTGAATGACAAATTTATAGAAACAGCATACATTCCTGATGAAGATCGTGCCACCATTTGTGTTTCATCACAGGCAGGCTGCAAAATGGGATGTATCTTCTGCATGACCGGCAAGCAGGGATTTCAGGGAAATCTATCCTCAAATGAGATTCTTAACCAGTTCAGAAGCTTGCCCGAGTTCGGAAGCATAACAAATATGGTCTATATGGGCATGGGGGAACCATTAGACAATACTACAGAGGTACTTAAGAGTCTTGAGATCATGACAAGTGAATGGGGATATGCCTGGAGCCCTAAACGCATCACTGTAAGCACTGTAGGCTTAATTGCAGGGATTAAGGAGTTTCTTGAAAAAAGCCGCTGCCATCTTGCGTAAGTCTGCACTCACCCTTCGATGACGAAAGGCGAAAACTTATGCCCGTTCAACGCACAAATACGGTCAGGGAGGTTCTGGATATAATTCGGAATTTTGATTTTAACAGTCAGAGGAGAGTCTCATTTGAATACATACTCTTCAAAGGAGTGAATGATACTCCGAACCATATAAAAGAGCTTGTAAGGATTCTTAACGGGATAAAATGCCGCATTAATATAATTCGTTTTCACCCTATTCCAGGCTCTGAATTCTATAGTCCTGACCTGGGAACTATAATTAATTTCAAAGAGGCGCTTAATGCAAAAGGAGTGCTGACAACAATAAGGGCCAGCCGGGGAGTCGATATTCAGGCTGCATGCGGATTATTATCAACACTCGAGCAAAACAAACCAACCCTGAAATGAAGATATTTTTCTTTGTCATCTCACTAAGTTGCCTGACAATTATTTCCTGGTCCCAGGAGAAAAACTATTCACGGGAACAGTCAGATCAATCCTTCCCCGATGATTCATCTTTGATGCATGCATCTGTTTCTATTTATGTTGAGGATGCTGAGACGGGAAAAGCCGTAATGGAGTATAATTCAGGAATTAGCCTGATACCGGCTTCCGTAATGAAGCTCATTACATCAGCTGCCGCTCTTGAGCTGCTTGGACCGGATTATACTTTCAAAACCAGGATTGGTTACACCGGAAAGCTGAATAAAAGATGGGGAAGACTGAAAGGAGATATTGTCATTCTTGGTGGCGGTGACCCGGCATTGGGTTCAAAATACTTTTCAGAACATTACCAGGACTTCATACTTAACTGGATTACTGAAATCAGGAAACTTGGAATCAAAAGAATCAGGGGCCGGGTTATCACAGATGACTCATATTATGATTATTTGCCTGTCCCGGCTAAATGGCTCTGGGAAGATGCAGGTAATTATTACGGATCTGGTGTCTTTGGATTATCGGTATTCGACAACACTTACGAAATTCATTTTAAAACATTGGCCGACAGCACCATTCCGGCAGAAATAGGTATGGTACCGGCAGAGTGCAGGTCCGAGTTGTCAAATTTTCTCATTGCTTCCGGCACAGATGATGAAGGTTATGTTTTTGCAGCGCCTTATGCTACAAATGGATGGCTCTCAGGAAGTATTCCTGTAAATCAGGAGGATTTTATTCTGAAAGCTTCAATTACGGATCCGCCTCTTATTTTGGCAAAAATGGTGACTGAAAGACTTAAAGCGGAAAAGATTAGAATTTCAGGAAAGCCTACCACTATAAGATTAGAACAAAAACCAGGGGTGAAGAAGGCTGTTCAGATTACAGAAACCAGCTCACCCCCCCTGACAGACATAATTAAGGTATTAAATCATGAAAGTGTTAATCTATTTGCAGAACATCTGATTAAAGAGCTTGGAAAAAAGTTCAAAAACAATGGATCAACGGCATCCGGGATTGAAGTAGTAAATGAATTTCTAAATAATTCAGGAATAAGTTCAAATGGTATGTTTATAGAGGATGGAAGCGGACTTTCACCTCTTGATGCTATCAATACCAGGGAACTTGTACATCTTCTCGTATACATGAAGAACAAGGGTAAGCACTTCCCGGAATATTATGCTTCAATACCTGATCCGGGAGAAAACGGAACACTTAAAAGTTATTTTACAGATCCTCTCTTCAATTTGCGGCTTAAGGCAAAAAGTGGTTCTATGACCAGGGTAAGAAGCTTCGCAGGATATTTTACTACATTATCGGGGAAAAATATGGCTTTCAGCATCATCATTAATAATTATACCGGCCCTTCGAAAAATATTACATCGGCAATTGAAGATATAGTAAGGGAATTGATATCAAAAAATTAATCATATGTTGTGACAGCAATGTCTATATTTGCATTTTTTGAACCTATCGACGATGAATAATAAGATAGCAGTAAGAAGATGCAATGATTATGATCTTCGTGAGGTCTGTGAAATGATCTCCGATATTTATAAAAAGACCGGTGGACCTGAGGTCAGGGGCAAAAAAGTTCTTGTAAAACCGAATATTCTGACAGATGCTGACCCGGCAAAATGTATAAGCACACATCCGGTTGTGGTGGAAGCAATGGTCCGTTTTCTGCAGTCAGAAGGAGCAGTTGTTCTTATCGGAGATTCTCCTGCCGTACATTCACAGAAATTTAAGGGTGAGAAATCAGGTATATATAAGGTATGTCAGACTACCGGAGCTAAATGGATTGACTTCATGTCTGATCCGGCAGAGAAATCCCTGAGAAAAGGAAAAATAAGAGTTGCGGCTATAGTGGATGAAGTAGATCTCATCATCTCCCTGCCAAAATTCAAAAACCACGATCTGGTATATTTTACAGGTGCGATAAAAAACACACTTGGCATTGTGCCCGGGTTCAATAAGGCTAAACAGCATGCCTTGCACCAGGACAGGAGTAAATTCGGAGAGTTCCTGGTCGATCTGAATGAGGCTGTCACTCCCGGTTACTTCCTGATGGATGCCATAATGGGAATGGATGGACCGGGACCTGGCCGTGGATTTCCTGTCAAAATAGGATTATTGCTGGGTTCAACTAATCCACTTATCGTTGATATTATTGGAAGCCGGATTGCCGGTTATGAACCATTGCTTATACCGACTACAAGGGCAGCCTTTTTCAGGAAAAACTGGCTTCAGTCAGAGGATGATATTATATATGACGGACCGGAAATGAGCACCATTGTGAAAAAGGGGTTCATGAAGATCCCGGTTTCAACGACTAATAATATTGCCGCAAAGTTTATTCTGAAAAGGATTAAATTCCTGAAAAAGCTTGAAAGAAGACCTGTCTTTATTCATGAAAACTGTTCCGGATGCCAGAAATGTGTAAATATTTGTCCTGTTCAGGCAATTTTACCCTTGCCATCCGACAAGACCCATATCCATCTGACGGACAGTAAGTGCATAAGATGTTTTTGCTGCAGTGAGGTTTGTATGGATAATGCAGTTGTAATAAAACGAAAAGTGCTGGGAGTGTAAAAAACAAAATCCATTAACCGCAAAGCACGCAAAGGTCTGACGCTAAGATCGCAAAGTAGCTAAAAATAATAACTGCAAAGTTCCACTCTCACCTGATTTTACACATCAATCTTAGCGTACTTTGCATGTGTTTCAATAAATTCTCTCCGCGGTGGCACTTCATCACCCATAAGCATGGAGAAGATATGATCTGCTTCAGCAGCGCTTTCAATTGTTACCTGCCTCAGGGTCCGTGTTTCCGGATTCATTGTTGTTGACCACAGCTGCTCAGCATTCATCTCACCCAGACCTTTGTATCTCTGAACACCCACTGAGGATTCTTTTCCCTGACCCAGTTCCTGAACAGCGAGCTCCCTCTCCTCTTCCGTCCAGCAGTAACGCTCAGTTTTACCCTTTTTGATCAGGTAAAGCGGTGGCGTGGCTATGTAGATATTGCCGCCTTTAATAAGATCCTGCATATATCTGAAGAAAAAGGTCATTATAAGTGTCGTAATATGAGAACCATCAACGTCGGCATCGGTCATGATAATGATTTTATGATATCGAAGGCCATTGATGTTGAGTGCCTTGCTGTCATCTTCGGTCCCGATATTGACGCCAAGTGCAGTGAAGATATTTTTTATTTCTTCGCTCTCATATATTCTGTGCTGCATTGCTTTTTCGACATTCAGTATTTTTCCCCTTAATGGCAGGATTGCCTGGAAACCACGATCCCGGCCCTGTTTTGCTGTTCCGCCTGCTGAATCACCCTCAACGAGATATATCTCACAATTTGCAGGATCCCTGTCGGCACAATCTGCCAGTTTGCCGGGAAGTCCCGACCCAGACAGCACGTTCTTACGCTGGACCAGCTCTCTTGCTTTGCGTGCTGCATGACGCGCAGTTGCCGCAAGGATTACTTTCTGAACAATTATCCTGGCATCTTTTGGATTTTCTTCAAGATAGTTTGTGAGCATTGTACTCACAGCCTGGTCGACGGCTCCCATTACCTCGGAGTTTCCAAGTTTAGTCTTGGTCTGGCCCTCAAACTGCGGTTCAGCCACTTTAACGGAGATTATAGCCGTGAGCCCTTCTCTGAAATCATCACCGTTGATATCAAATTTCAGTTTTGAAGTAGCACCTGAATCTTCCGCATACTTTTTCAGAGTCCGTGTTAGCCCTCTTCTGAAGCCAGCAAGATGTGTTCCTCCCTCAATAGTGTTAATATTATTCACATACGAATGGACATTCTCTGAAAATGAGTTATTGTACTGAAGGGCTATTTCAACCGGGATCTCCGTCTTATCATATGTTATATGGATGATTTTTTCAATAAGTCTTTCCCGGTTTGCATCAAGGTATTCAACAAATTCCTTCAGCCCCTGCTGAGAGCGAAACTCTTCATATCGCGCTGTACCACCATTACCATCATCAGTCAGCTCTCTCTTATCCTGAATTGTCAGAAGTATCCCTTTATTGAGAAATGCCAGCTCGCGGAGCCGGGCTGAGAGAATCTCGAAATTGAATTCAGTAGTCTGAAAGATCGTACCATCCGGCTTAAAGGTTATGATAGTCCCTGATTTGTCCGATTTGCCAATAACCTCTACTGGTGTCACAGGCTTTCCTTTTTCATATTTCTGTCTGTAGATTTGACCTTCCCGCATAATTACAGCCGAGAGCTGTGCCGAAAGTGCATTCACACATGATACTCCAACTCCATGGAGACCACCTGAAACCTTATAGGAATCTTTATCGAATTTCCCTCCTGCATGAAGTACAGTCATTACTACCTCCAGAGCGGATTTCTTCTCTTTTTCCATCATCCCGGTCGGGATACCTCTTCCATCATCCGTAACAGTTACAGATCCGTCTTCATGAATTACGACTTCTATCTTTGTGCAAAAACCAGTTATTGCTTCATCAATGGAGTTATCAATTACCTCATATACAAGATGATGTAATCCTTTTACACCAATATCCCCTATGTACATTGCAGGTCTTTTTCTCACTGCTTCGAGACCTTCAAGCACCTGGATATTATCTGCTGAGTAATCTTTACTGTCCTGCAACTTTTTTTCTTGCTCACTCATTATTTTCCTATTAAATCAAATTCTTTTTTAATATCAGTTATAAATAATCATAATAAAAAATATCAGTAGGAGTCACTCATGTAAATTTGACTCCATTTTTACTATCTCAAACTTGTCTTTTTGGTAATGAAATCCGGATATCATTTATGCTGTTTCCAGTCATCAGAATCAACCTTACTTTTTCTAATATAAATTATTGATATTATGATTATTAATTATCGATACAAATATACGGATTTTTAATTGTTTTTTCTTTAAAAAAATGTTAAAAATATGCACATTTTTGAAGAAGAAATTAACACTAAATATTTTGGATGTTTTGATCACTGTAAATCGTAATACCCCCTCGGCCTTCGGCCACTCCCCCTGGCAGGGGGAGAAATTCCTTCACATAAGTATAATCCGACTTAACCGGCGAGATTTTTCGCCCCTTTAGGGGAGATGTCGCGAAGCGACAGATGGGTATTACTCTGTGAGTTGGACCCCCTTTTGTTCCCCAGGGCTGCTACAAGCTATAAGTAAAACCTACCATGAACATGAACCCCTCTGTTGGATAATAGGCCCATTCGGTATATCTTCTATACGAGATATTATTAAGCTTGGTCCAGAAAGAGAGAATTTTAGTGTAACGATACTCCGCACTGAGATTTAAATTGAAATGGGCCGGCATCTCAAATATCACAGCCTGTTCCACAGGAAGTGTTACAACCGGTAACAGATACTCGCCGTTCACAACCAGCTTTCGCTTGCCCTGAACACTTATCTCCATCCCTGCAATAATCTTATCCCTCAGGTTATACTTTAATCCTAACTTACCATCCCAGCCGGGTTTATTCCATGGGAACTGATATTTTGACATGGTATAATTATACAGATTTGCCACACCATAAAAGGATAGTTCGTCATTTACAGGTCCATTCATCTCTGCATGCACATTCAAAAGCTGAACATCGTCAGTAAGAGCTGAAAAATAGTTTCCTCTTTCCGGATTCAGCGTATCAGGAATGACAATGTTTGAATAAAAGAGCATATTTCTTATAAGCGAATATGATCCGGATAGTATGTAATTTCCTCCCAGACCGGTATTTCCTTTTAATCCGGCTAAAACAATAATGTCGTGACTCGTACTGGGAAGTTTATAAAGACTGCCGTCCGGGTTCAGGAATGGATTTTCCAGAATGACTTTCGACGGTTCGTTTCTCTCCAGTTTCCCCGATAATCCTGCAAAAAAGTTCAGATAAGAAGGGACAATATTGAAGCCGAAATTAACATCCGGATAAACGTGCAGCCTCGTAAAAGCGGTGTTATCCTTTTCCAGCAACGCCTGAAGACCAAGTTTAAAGTTCCACTCTTCCGAGCTCTTCTTAAGAAAGGGGCTTATAGAAGCAACATATTGTGACGGGGTCTTAAGAAAATCAGAAAAGTGATATGAGTCGAAATTTAATCCGGAACCAACATAGAATTCATAAAATGACTTAGACATTATGCCGGAGACAGAAACCTTACGCTGGTACCTGCTCTTTTCAGAAGTAAAGTAATTGAAGGAGCCATGAAAGTCATAAGAGAACTCGGTAGAATCTAAATTTACTGAAGCAAATGAGGCCTTTGCATCCAAGTTGGTATAAACAAGTCTTGTCTTACTATGAGATGGATTATAGTCTATGAAGGTGGGAGAATAGCCATAGGCATGCCGGGTCTTTTCACTATAGTCCAGCGATCCTTCAAGAGTATTTTTTTTAAAAAGTCTGCGGCCAAAAAGAGAGGCGTCATTATCCATATAGCCAGCAAAACCCTTACTACCGTTTTCAATCACTAAGTTGCCATTTGATGAGAAATGTCTTGCATAAAAACCAATTGATCCTTTCTTCGATCGTTGGTTGGTTATACTCAGTTCAGCCAATGGTGTGAAATAATTTCCGATGCCAATCTTTAGATAGCTTTTGTAGAGCTTAGCCAATGGATCTGGCAGCAATGCAGCTGCCTTAATAGGACTGATAGTATATTCCGGCAGAAATGGTGTGGCTAATACATCATAGCGGAAGTCTGGTCTGACCTTCGTTGTATCGTTCATATCAGGCAGGAAACTCCTCTTTTTGGCTTCCGGAAGAGATGGTTTGTATGGATTATACAAGGTAACCTCTCTTTTAAGTCCGGATTCCTGTTTCTTTATCTGGCCATTTAGAGGAAATAAAGAGAAAATTATAAGGACCGGTATAGTAAGGTGTCTTTTTATCATGTCAAATCAATTTCTAGTCAATTTTATTTCAGTTTAATACTGTCCTGCAATCTTTCATTTTTATTGGTATCGGTTTTGATCTCGTCAAGCGAGCTTAATTTGGCTTTTACTTCATCGAGTATTCCATCGTTATCAATGGAGTAATTGTCTTTCAGTCCCTGAAGAGTTGCACGGGCCTGCAGTGAATCACCCTTCTTTATGCTTATGTCTGCAAGAAGAAGAAAGACTCTTGCCATCCAGTACTGATGAGGCGATTTCTGATCGATGAACTCAGTAATAATTTTTTCAGCCTCAGCAGTTCTGTCTTTTTTATAAAGAAGCTCAGCTACCCTGTATTTTGATTCTGCACCCTGTACACTCGTGACTTCCGTTGCTACCTTTCTGAAATCTCTGAGAGCATCATCAAAATTGTTAAGACTATAATTTGCTTTTGCACTCATGAAGGTAGCTTCCCTTGTAAGCTCCTCCGGTATATTTGACAGGTTGTTGATCTTACCGGCTGCAGCAATGGTTTTCTGGGCATCACCAGCCTGATATGCTGACCTTAGCTGCCCTTTAAGAGCTAAAAGTCTGTTGGCATCAGTAGATGATACCTTCTCAAGTTTCTCATAATATCCCAGTGATGAGGTATAATCTTCTTTCTCATACAGCATGCCTGATGCTTCAATCAGGGATTGCTCCAGAAATTGATTATTTGGTTCATCCGATACTTCAATATATAGTTTAAGAGCTTCATCTGTCTTACCTGCAGATCTCAGACATTCAGCAAGATAATATTGTGCATTCTGTCTGAAACTGCCATCCGGAAATTCACTTAAATAGTTTTTCAGTACATCGGTAGCTTTATCGTATTTGCCGCTCATAAACAGATTTTCACCTGACATATAAAGGAGAGAGTCTTTCTGTGCCATATTTATATCGCCGTATCCATCGAGAGTCTTTACATATGCAAAATAAGTATCTACTTCATTCATATCCACATAGGTATTTCTCAGTCCCGTCATTGCATCCCTGGCTTCCGGGGTCGATTTAAAGGTCTCTATGACTTTTTTGTACTCCGCAATGGCTTTTTCATTTTCGCCCAGGTTATAATAGAGAAGACCCAGCTGAACTATGGATCGGGGAACAAAAGAGCTGCCCGGATAATTTGAAATAACCGAGTTGAAGTCAGCCTCTCCTCTGCTGTAATCCTCGAGTACCAGGTAAGCCCTTCCACGCTCGAAGATAGCATTCGGAACAAGTGCAGAAGTAGGATATGCCTGCAACAGCGATGTTAAAACTTCAACTTTGCCCCGGGTATCATTTATAAGGCCCAGGCAAAATCCTTTCTGGAACAGGGCATAATCGGCATCCAGATTCTTGTAGTCAATTACTTTGTCATAATATGTTATTGCAGAATTATAGCTTGTAGCAACATAATAACAGTCGGCAATTCTGTTCCTGACATCAGCAAGAACCTCAGGCTTAATATTTGCAGTACCCGATTCAAAAGACTTAAAATTGCTCAATGCGCCTGGATAGTCTTTCAGGTTATAGCAGGTATATCCAAGATTGTATCTGATCAGACTGAATTCGCTTAAGGCAGACGAACCCGGCAATCCAATAAATAACGAATAATCTTCTTTTGCCTGATCATAATGACCAAGCCTGTAATTTGCTTCACCCCGCCAGTAAACAGACCTTGCCCTGATCTGCATGCTGTATTTTTCATATTTGAGGGATTTGTCGAACATATCAATAGAGGCTTCAAACTCAAGATTTTTGAAGAGCTCAAGACCCCTGAAAAAAGCAACTTTCTGATAAGCTTCTTCAAGTCTGCTGTCCTTATTGCTAATTTTATCGAGAGCGGCCAGAGCAGCTTTATAGTTTTTTATCTGCATCAATGTACCTACGAGATAGTCATAAACTTCCTGTATCCTTTTTGAACCGGGATACAGGTCGATATATTCCTGGAATGCTGCAATGGCTTCCCCAAAAGGCGAATAAGCTGTTTCGTATGTAAGTTTTGCAAAGTTGTAAAGTGATTCTTCCCTTATTTTCTTATCATAAGTAAGAACCGAAGCCTGACCGAAAGCTAACCGTGCACGATTCTTATCACCCTTTTGCAGATAGCAGTCACCAAGGATATTCCAGATATTCTGGCTGAGTATATCGCTCTTCGCCCCTACTTCCAGAAATATCTTAATAGCTTTATCAATATCCCCGGTCTTATAATAACAATACCCAAGCTCATATTTATCCTCACGACCACTGGCTTTTGCTCCGGTTGAGTATTTTTCAAGGTATGGCAATGCTTCCTTATAATTCTCCTTACTGTAATAAGCATCCCCGATAAACCTGTAAAGTTCAATAGCCCTTGTTTTTCCTGCCGATTTAAGAAGATCGGGAGCCATCGACAGAATTCCGTCATAGTCTTTCTCCATGTAGAGGATCTGGGCAATATAGAATGGAACAATAGCTCCGAAAGTCTCATCATCTTTAAGCCGCATAAACCCTTCCATAGCAGTCTGGTACATTTTCTGTTCATATGCTATCTGAGAATAATAATAAACTGCGGGAGGAGTATATTCTGTATCAATATCTTTTATTTCAGAAAACATCAGAAGAGCTTTGCTCTGATCTCCCTTTATATACAGAGAATAGCCGAACCTGAAGAAATACTCTGCAAGAAGGTCTGATTTCAGTTCCTGCCTGTTCACGGATTCATAATAGACCGCAGCTTTCCTGTAGTTTTTATTCTGATAAAAATAATTGCCCAGTTCGAGTCTGGAATCATTGATCCTTGGACTTTCAGGATGGGAGTATATGAACATGAGCATCCTGTATTCCGCATCAGAATTAAAAAGTTTTAACGCTGCAATAGCGCTGTAATATTCTGCATCTGCAACCAGAAGAAGGTTGGATTTATCTCCGTTTCTGATGAATGAGTCAAAAAGTCTTATTGCAGCCGGATATTTTTCTTTATTAAAAAATTCCATTCCCCTGTAAAATTCTGAACCAATCTCACTGCTGGTAAATGGAACCTGGGATATCACAGGCAACAGGAATATCGGGAGGAAAACTGAGTATTAAAATGAGCTTGTTTCTGTTCATAACTTATTTTATTTGGCTCTAAGCAAAAAAACACTTATTGCGGCTGAATTCAGGAATATTAAGCATAACACCTTAAATATAAGCCACATATAATAAAAATCAGTTTTTTTTTAATTAATCGTAAAATTACAATTATAAAACGCCGGCTTCCGGCCTTTATTACTGATTTTATTAACATATAAAGGTTAATTATCAATTCTTTCCTTATTTTGCACTTTAAATCGCCCTAAATGCAGGAGAATCTTCCTTTGGATGTTATCATTGAACTTACAGACTGTTCTATATGGCAGCAGAATCATCTGGTACTCTCAAAAGTTAATCTTCGCGTCGGAAAGGGGGAGTTTGTATATCTGGTCGGCAGGGTTGGCAGCGGCAAATCGAGCCTTATTAAAACACTGAATGCCCAGATACCTTTAAAAGAAGGGACAGGACTTGTTGCCGGGTATGATCTGTCAAAAATCAAGAAAAAAGAAGTTCCTTACCTTCGCCGGAAAATCGGAATTGTCTTTCAGGATTTTCAGTTGCTCACTGACAGGACCGTTAATGAGAACCTGGAGTTTGTTCTTAAGGCAACAGGCTGGAAAAACAAGCTTGAGATTGACATGCGTATCGGTGAAGTCCTGGAAAAAGTCGGGCTCGGACTAAAAGGCTATAAGATGCCTCACCAGCTCTCAGGAGGTGAACAGCAACGTGTTGTAATAGGAAGGGCCCTTCTGAACGACCCTGAAATTATCCTGGCCGATGAACCTACCGGAAATCTTGACCCGGAAACTTCTGAAGGTATCCTCAGGCTGCTTACCGATATAAGCAAGACCGGCAGAGCTGTAATTGTCGCCACACATAATTATACCATGCTCAAAAAATTCGCTGCCCGTACACTTAAATGTGAGAATGGCGAACTCAGGGCCGTAATTAATGATCAGGAGATGGAACTTTTGCTTTGAGCCGTTGCGCCTTTGAGCCTTTATTTAAACATCCGTAGCGGCCAGAACAGCCTGTTTCTATAAAGACGGTAAAATGGCACCCTCATACACCCGAATGATTCAACAAATGAAGCAACCGAAGGTATTGATGAACCGGCAAAATCGAGTATTGTTCTTGTTGAAGAATAGTCCTTTATTAATTCATTGATAACAAAATATCCAATTCGTCTTTCCCTGCTTCGTGGTGTGTTTACTATGAAAAGTATAGTTTTGTTTCCCCGAATCTCAACAACGAAAATCCCGAATATCAGTTTTTTCCTGTATTCTCTGACTCCAATCAGCCTTCCTTTCTTATTCATTATACAGAAATTCATAAGATTCTTAAGGCGCTGATAATCGCGTACTTTGATACTTTTTATATCCTTGCCTTTATTCAGGATGAAAAGATTAATGATCTCATCAGGGGTAATATCAGTAACGAGTTCGGGGGATTTCCTGGATGAGGTTTCAATATTCCGCTTGCAGTGAACAGAATAATTTTTGAGTATTGTTTCATACGGTTTTGACAGATCCAGTTCAAAATTTACTTTCTCTGAAACTTTATATCCATCATGATCAACTTTCTGCCCAACGCACAAATCTATGAACCTGAAAAAGTCAGGCATATATTCAAGAAACTCAATGATAGCCCCGGATGGCGGCTTATCAGGAGAAAAAGCGCCCAGCTGCTGAAGGAAAACCGGCGTGGCAATATACTGCACACCGAAACGGCTGAACCCGGGTACAGGAAAGACAGAATCATAATCGTCATCCACAAGCGCCTGCCATCCCGGAGCCATTATATCAAGGTACCATGAATATGCATAAGGTTTTGCACCAGGGGTACTCCGGATACAATTGTCCCACTGTTCACGGTCTATCTCGTTATTTTTATGGTATACTATCATGGCTTCTGGTTTTTGATAATGAATTCAAAAACTCCGCGCCAACCTCTCCATTCCTCATTATCCAGCAAAGATGTATTATGCCAGATACTGACAAAGAGTCCTCCGACATTTCTGGCTTCGTTTATGAGCTTCAGAATGACTTCCTTCGACATTTCCGGATCGTGTTTCTTATAATCGAAAAAGGTCCCATCCATAACCTGGAACGGAACGATCTTCAGGGAGGTCTGCTTTTCTTCCAAGATATCATAGAAGCAATAGGGACGAGCTATACTTGCCCTGAATCCGGGTTCCTCCGGATAACCCATAGAATAATCTTCAGCAATACCTGCATTAATAATATTATTATATGAACGGGGCATAAACACTCTTAAAAAATGAAAACGGCTGAAACTGATATCCTTTCCGATTATTGACTTAAGGCGTTTTGCTTCAGTATTTATAAGTGATCCGTCTCCTCCGGCATTAAATGATGGATGAAGACCAACCGGGAACTTGTCAGCTATCTTAAGAATCAGACTGCTGTACTCATCATTTTTCCACGAAGGATTTATATCAAATCTTGAATGGTCACCTACAGGAAAGAAAAACCTGGTATCTGTACCACTCATCTCAACAGCTTCAATCAAATAATCAAAGACATCAAAAGGATCTTTTTTCTCATTTTTAATGATCCGGTACCGGGTGCCCACGCTCAATGGTTTCCTGTTTTTGTCATGAAAAAGTCCTCCGATGGATCTGAAAATATTCTTTCCCTGATAGGCAAAAGGCTGATCAGTGTCAATTGTCAGGAGAGCTTTAAAATCATTCCGCCTGAAAGCTAGAGTCGGGAACCGTTTGAGGAATGCTTTTGACAGTTCTTTTGCCCACAGATCAACAACCGGCCTCCCGAGGAAACCATTTTTAAAGGCGACCGAGGCGGAAGAAGGAAATCTTCCGTGTTCATCAGGCGTAAATTCAAGATATTCTTCATACCTGGTTATAAGAAAAAAAGAGGCGGCAAAAATATCAAACGGGAGATCAGCATCAGACCCGGTTTCGAAAAAAGACAGGCAATCCTTTCCATTCACCGATTGATATCTCCCTGGAGCTTATTCCACTTTCGAATAAAAGAGGATCAGGAGTGATTTTAAATGAACCTGACAATTTATCATTGGAATAATTAATGACCGGATGTTTCCCAAGCTTTCGCTTGTCAGTAATTACTTCCCAGTTTAATCCAAGAATATCTCCAAGGATTATACCTGCAATATACCTTAACCGGGGAGTATTATCAGCGGAATATATTTTTACCGGTCCTGAATCCATAATTACAAATTTATGTAATTACTTGTTATTTAATGGTATATTGGAGAAGTAATTATAAAATTATTTTAGACGGATAATTTTCTTATCTTCGCACCCTAATTAACAAAGTGATTTCCACGAAGCGTTGTTAGGCATTTTGCCCAGTCTGCATTTGAGTTCATTTCGGCCGGGATAACAAATCCATCGCTCCCGGAACCACATCATAAAATAATAATAATGACAAATTTTGAAGATATGGGATTCACTCCCGGTATCCTGAAGGCTATTCAGGAACTGGGATTTGAAAACCCTATGCCCGTGCAGGAAAAAGTTATTCCGTTAATGCTGGGCGGTGAGGTGGATATTATTGCTCTGGCACAGACCGGGACAGGCAAAACAGCAGCTTTCGGGCTGCCACTGGTTCAGGCAACAGATACAGAAATAACTGATACTCAGGCACTTATACTTTGTCCTACACGCGAACTGTGTATGCAGATCACAGGCGATCTGACAGATTATGCCAGATTTACCGGAAAACTAAAAATCCTGGCTGTATATGGAGGTGCAAGTATTGACAACCAGATAAGAAGCTTAAAAAAGGGAGTTCATATTATTGTTGCAACACCGGGAAGGCTTATTGACCTTATCGGCAGAGGAGCGGCAAAGCTCTCGGCAGTAACAACCGTGATCCTCGATGAAGCTGATGAGATGCTTAATATGGGTTTCCTCGACAGTATAAATGAGATACTTGAAGAGGTCCCGGATGGCAGAAGGACCCTTTTGTTTTCAGCAACAATGTCATCAGAAATAGCATCAATTGCCAGGAAATACATGGATCATCCGGTTGAAATAACAATTGGAACAAAGAATTCCTCAGCTGATAATGTGAGCCATGCTTATTACCTGATCCATGCAAAGGATAAATATAAGGTTCTCAAACGAATTGCAGATTTTGAACCCGATATCTATGGCATAGTTTTTTGCCGGACCCGTAAAGAAACCCAGGAAGTAGCCTCCAAACTCATCGATGACGGTTATAATGCCGATGCATTGCACGGTGATCTTTCACAGATGCAGCGCGATGCTGTGATGCAGAAATTCAGAGTGAGAAATCTTCAGTTGCTCGTCGCTACGGATGTCGCCGCCAGAGGACTGGATGTAGATGATCTGACACACATCATTAATTACAGCCTTCCTGACGATACCGAGGTATATACCCATAGAAGCGGACGTACAGGAAGGGCCGGGAAAACCGGAATATCAATCTCTCTTGTTCATCTCAGAGAAAGACATATTCTTCAGCAGATTGAGCGAATGGTGAAAAAGCCATTTAAGGCGATCCCAATTCCAACGGGAACTGAGATTTGCGGTAAACAGCTTTATAACTGGGTCCGAAAGCTTGAGAATGTAGTCACTGATCACCAGGAAATTGAAAAATTTTTGCCCGAGATTAAGGAAAAACTTGCCGGCCTTGACAGGGAAGAACTCCTTAAAAGAGTTGTGTCACTCGAATTTGACCGTTTCCTTGATGATTACCGTCACGGGGAAGATCTGATATCGCCAGTCGCTGAAAAAGAAGGAGAATTCGGAAGATCAGGAAGAAGGACCTCACGTGAACAATACCCGGGCAATTATACAAGACTATTCATCAATCTTGGCAAGTCGGATGGTTTTTATCCTGAACAACTTATCGAACTTGTTAATACAAATACCAAAGGAAGAAAAGTGCCGATCGGTAAAATCGATCTTCTGAAAACCTTTTCCTTCTTTGAAGTAGAGGCTGGTTACGCTGACGAACTCATTGCCGCATTAAGCAATGCTACCTTTATGGACAGAAGAGTCGCAGTGGAAGTTGCGCAGGAAAAAACCGATAAAGCCAAGACAGGGTGATTATCCGGGAAAAAGACCTGCAAAATGGTCCGACAGGAGACCTGAAAAGAGGAACCAGGGAAGATCAGATAACAAAAGCAGAGATTATAAGAGAGACAGCAAATTCGGAAGGAAAGACAAGAAGAAGAAATACAGTCACTAGAGTCCTCTGTAAGTAATGAGGGTGTCTCAAAAGTAGCTTTTTACCCCCAGGTCCCCACTATCTCAACCCCCCAACCCCCCATATGGGGGGCTATATAAATCCAGAATTAAAAACGCAGAACAAACGAATATCGAATTATGAAATAGTGTATCTACATCCCGTGTATCGGTTCTAAGCCCTGATTATCTTTTAATATAATCATCGAACAATACCTGAAGCATAGCTTTCCCTTTATTCACAGCCGATTCAGGATCCTTTCCCTCCATTAATACCGGCATTTTGCTTTTCAAATCAAATCCTGCAGCAGAACTGTCGGTGATAAATCCGAATCCTTCATTGTAGGTATAAAACGCGAACGACTTGGATTTATCAGATAACAAGTCTTTACCGAAAGGGAAATTCCCGTTAATTCCAAGCTGATCCAATATTGTAGCCGGAATGTCGACCTGGGTGCCAAGTTTCTCAACTCTCATGCCATGCCGCGTTAATGCTCCACCAACCCATAGCATCGGAATTTTGAATACATTCTGCTTATAATTCGGCATATCACCGTAAACTCGTGCAGCATGATCTGCCACCAGTACAATAAGAGTATTGTTCCACCACTGGGTACCTTTCGCCCAATCGAGGAATGACCCGATGGTCCTGTCAGTATAATAAATTGAATTCTTGTATTTTTCCATGATATCCGAACCTTTAAAGACCGGTTCCATCGGAACATCAAAGGGCTCATGGCTCGACAATGTGAGAACAACTTTAATAAATGGTTCCCTGACAATCTTCATACTGTCCTTAAGAGCCTGAAAAAGAACATGATCGTGAACACCCCATTTGGAATTATAATTAACCGGATCAAAATTATTCCTGGTAATTATATCGTGAAAACCTGAGCTGATAACGAATGATTTAAAATTTGCAAAGTCAATTTCCCCGCCATACCAGAACGAACTATGGTACCCGTTTTCAATAAGAATCTTAATCAGGCTTGGCAAAGACTGACTCTTTTTGGGTTCTTTTATTATAGACTGAGCAGGCTGGGCAGGATAACCATCGAGTATTGCTGGCATCGCTTTGTCAGTTCGTGTTCCTGATGCATAGAATCCGGTAAAAAGTATACCTTCCCTTGCATACCTGTTAAATTCAGGTGTAACGGTGGAGTCACCTCCGAGAGGGCCGATCAGGTAACCGCTGAAACTTTCAAGTACGATTATTATTATATCAGGTCTCGAAGTGTTTAATACTTTGTCAGGAACTCCTTTTTCTAATGTAAGCGAATCAACTACTGTTACTGCTTTTGAGAGGTCACCAAACACATATGGATTCTTCACAGGATTCTGGGCAAAAGCAGAACAACCGATATTCCACACGGAATTAATTGCAGTATGATTCAGGAACATCTTGTCACTGAAATAGACACTTCCTGCATTTATTGGAGCAACTCCGAACCCACCCCGTATTGGTATGATTAAAGCAGCCAGGAGAATCATGAAAAAAAGAATAGCCGGAAACCGGTACCTGACCCGTTTAAATTTGCTGAATAACCTGTCAATAAATTTATTATATATAAAGACAACTGATGAGACCATCAGGCCAATAGTCAATAAAAAGAGAATGATCTTAAGCGTGCTTACCGAAGCCATTGCCTCCTCAGGTGTTTTAAGATATAACATGGGTGTAAAATCCATCCGGAAGCCCCAGTAGGAATAGAGATTAGCATCCGCTACAATTATTATCGATGAAATGAGGATCGCAAAATATGAATACCACCTGATAAATATCCTGAACCAGCTCCCGCTGAAATATATTCCCGGGATTGCCGCCAACAGCGGCAAGATCAAAAAGTAAGCCGTTGTTGAGATATCAAGTTTGGCTCCATGCCAGAAGGTGCCCAAAAGATCACCAATGCTGTACTGAAAAGAGGAATGATACTGAAAAAGAATAAAAAATAACCTTGCCATGAAAAAAAATGACAGCCAGAATAATATAAAGTATCCAAAGACCAGGAGTCTGCTTTTCATGAATGAAGTCAGTTATTTAGGCAGGAACGATTTTCTTTGCATTCCAATAATACGCTATCAATGAAACAGTTATAATAATCATACCTGAAATAGTAAGCCACTCAGGATGCTCATTTGGTACAAGTAACCAGCTTAGTACGGCTCCGGTAACCGGCGTAATGAACTTCCAGAGATTAAGTTCCGATACTTTAACACCTGGCCGCTGCAGAAGTTTATACCATATCGAAAAAGCTGCCGCTGCCATAAAGCTTAACCACGACAGTACTATCCAATATTGAGCCGGATATGTTCTTTTTGGTGCTCCCTCAATAGGTATTGAGATCAGAAAAAGTATCACACCGCCAGCAAACAGGGAAGATGAGCTAAGAACAAACGGATTAAGATCTTTGGTCCTTAAGGAAATGATCACATTACTTAATGCGGTTGCAACAGATCCTGACAGGATCATCAGTACACCCAGAAGTTCAATAATTGTTCCCAGCCTGAACGCCTGTCTCCCTACACTTATAAGTACAACACCTGATATGCCGAAAATAATGGTGATAATCTTTTTCCTTGTAAGCCTGTCATCTTTATGAAAAATAGCCGCGACAACAGCAATTATAAGAGGTTGAGCACCATAAATAACGGCTCCGAGAGCGCCGGGAACCAGGTTTAGTCCCTGATAAAACAACGAATAATTAACGACAATCTGCAAGGTAGTAACCCAAACTACCACCTTCCAGTGTTTACTGATCATATTCCAGTATTTCCCCGGTCTGACTGTGAATGGCAGAATTATCAATCCGGAAATTATGAACCGGATCCCGGCAAAATGGAACGGTGTATCATATTGCAGGCCAAGCTTAATTCCCGCATAGGCAGTTGACCATAACAGACAGGCAATAATTGCCCAGAAGATAGTGTTGCCTTTACTGTTCAATAAAAAATAATTTGGCATCAAATATCAGAAAAAAAATCGATTCCCGCAGATCACGCTGATATTCGCAGATTTTAATAATTTTGATAGTAATTCAAATCTTGACAAATGACTATTGCAGAATATATTGCGAATGAATTATTTATCCATGGTGTCAGGTATGTATTCGGCATCCCCGGGGGGCCCTCGATACCATACATGGAAGCATTCAGAAATGCAGGTATCGAGTTTATTCTCACATCGAATGAGGCATCAGCAGGGATCATGGCAGATGTAACAGCAAGATTGACAGGTATTCCCGGGGTATGCCATGCTACATTCGGTCCCGGAGCCACCAACTTGTCAACCGGTGTGGGCGGCGCTTTACTCGACAGGTCACCTGTTATTGTCTTCACCAGTGAAATGGATCAAAAGATGCTCAACCGTACAACACAGATGAATATCGATCATCAGAAACTGTTTGAGCCTCTGACAAAAGCGACATACAGGATGAATCGTGATAATGTGAAGGAAGTAATGGAATCGGCATTCAGGATCAGTCAGGATTCGTACCCGGGTCCTGTGCACATCGGACTGCCTTCTGATATCTCTGATATTGAGATAAATATTGGTCCATCCGGTGGATATATGCCCGAAAAGATCTATTTCCAGAATAACATCCAAAAGGTAATCTCGTTGCTTGAAAAATCCCGGAGGCCGCTTCTGGCTGTCGGGCTTACTGCTGCCCGGCTCGACCTGAAGGATAAGCTTCTGCAATTCCTCGATACCTGTAAGATGCCGGTAATAATTACTCCAATGGCAAAGGGAGTAATTCCCCGGGAACATCCGTGCTTCGCCGGCGTTCTGTTTCATTCACTCAGCGATTATCTTGAAGACATTTATGAAAAGTCTGATCTTGTTATTGGAATTGGTTACGACCCTGTCGAATTTAATTATGAATCGTGGATGCCCGACTTGCCTCTGCTGCATTTCGATACCAGGGAAACAGATATGCCTTCAAAATCCGATGTCACTCAATTTATTGGACCGGCTGACGAGTGGTTTGCTGTACTTAATAATCTCAACAGGGGTTCTCTGATCTTTGAAGGGACTCTTATTAAAGGCCTGCGTGATGAGATGGCATCTGTCTATAATGGTTTTACGAGTCACTTTGGACCGGCTGCCGCACTGAAGATCCTTCAGGAAGAATTGCCTGAGGACTCAATTCTTACTTCAGATGTTGGTTCACATCTTCATCTCATCGGACAATTCTGGGATACTCGTGACAAAGGAAAACTCATTATGACAAATGGCTGGTCATCAATGGGTTTTGGTATTCCGGCGGCTATGGCAGCACAATTGAGTGACCCGGATGCCACAGTAGTCTGTATTACAGGTGATGGCGGGTTCCTGATGATGGCCGGTGAGATCATAACAATGAAAAGATACAACCTGCCCGTTATTGTCGTTGTGTTTTCAGATGGCGAGCTAAACCTGATTAAAATAAAACAATCATGGAAGGAATTGCCGGCTTATGGTACCCTGTTATATCAGAATGACCTGTTTGGTGCTGATATCTTCCTCGGCATTAAAGTTCTGAGAGCTGATTCTCTTGAAGGCATGAGAAAAGCGATAATTGAAGCACTTTCGGTAAACGAGCCTGTGATCATTAATGCTGTCATCGATCCGGATGACTATAACTGGCTAATCGTCAGAAGAGGGTGAGGCTGAGGTTGAGGCTGAGGCTGAGGCTGAGATTGAGGTTGAGGCAAAGGCAGAGAAATTATCTGAGCCTTGACCTAAACCTTAACCTTAACCTCATAACGGAATGATATAAATTCCTCTCTGAGAATAGAGTAGATACAACTATCCTTAATAACTTCATTCTTGATGATACTGTTCCTGAGAGTAGCCTCAAGTCTGAATCCTGCCTTCTCAAGTGCTCTTCGCGAGCCTGTATTATCAGAAAATACCTCGGCGTACATTCTCACAATATCAAAATTAGTGAAGGCATATGAAGTAGCGGCTTTGATTGCCCTGGTGGCAATACCTTTACCCCAGAAATTCTCGGAAATGAAAAAACCTATTTCCAGATTTTTCCTGTAGATATTTGTTTTGGAAACCAGTCCAATATTCCCGACCAGTTGTCTGTCAGATTCAATAGCAAAATACCGTGGAGGATTGTTTTCGGGTAAGATTAAATTAAGCCACTCAAGAGCATCTTTCAATGTATAGGGAGATGGCAACCCGTCGCGGATATTGTCGGCTATTTTTTTATTATCAGCAATTAAAACAAGTTGCCCGGCATCAGTTATGGACCAGGGTTTAAGAATAATGCCTTCAAAGAATATTTTCATCAAATGCTTTAGCTCTTCTTCTCTTTTTTAGGTTTAGGTTCTTTATCTGATTTTACTTCCTTAGTTTCTTTCTTGTCTTTTACAGCTTTGGGAGGTTTAACATCGCTTTTCTCCTTTACAGTTTTGGTCTCCTTAGCCTTAACGGCTGGCTTAGCTTCCTTAACTTCCCCGGCCTCTTTAATTTCCTTGACTTCCTTTACTTCCTTTACTTCTTTAACTTCCCTGACTGCTTTAACTTCCTTTACTTCCTGGATTTCTTTTGTATTTTTTGCTTCTTTGACTTCCTTTACAGCTGATATTTCTTTGGCCTCCTTCTTTTCTCTTACAGGCTTTTTATCTTTCGGTTCCTTAACAAGGATAGTTTTAACTGGTTTTATCTCCGGTTTGTCATTTCTTTTTCTGGGGCGTCTTACACCATAAGATCCAAGTATAATTTTACCACGTCTAGTTTTTTTGTCACCTTTTCCCATATCAATTGGTTTTGATTAGTGTTTAATTACCCTTTTTCAGAGTGGATGCAAAGTTAATAAAATTCTTTATTTTTATTGAATATTTTTTGAGATTCAATAAACAAATTACAACGAATAAAGTAATAAATAACACTCATGACATATTGCGAATATATAACCACAATCACAGGTGACCAGCTGTCGCTCCATAAAGAGTACCATGATAATCACTATGGATTCCCGATTGAAAATGATGACGAACTTTTTGAAAGACTTATGTTTGAAATTAATCAGGCCGGACTTAACTGGATACTCATCCTTAAGAAGCAGGATAATTTCCGTAAGGCCTTTGATAACTACCAGATTGAGAAAGTTGCCAATTACGGAGAAAAAGATATTCAGCGTTTGATATCCGATCAGGGAATAATCAGAAACAGGTTAAAAATAAATGCTGCTATTGAAAATGCGAAAATAATTCTAAAGATCAGGTCAGAAGCAGGTTCCTTCAGGAAGTGGCTGGATCTTCATTCGGAAAAAACAAGTACTGTCGAAGAATGGACAAAAATTTTTAAAAAGACCTTTAAGTTCACAGGAGGTGAAATCGTCAGGGAGTTTCTAATGAGCACCGGTTATCTGCCTGGTGCCCATAGCCCTCAGTGTCCTGTATATGAGCGCATTAAACTTTTAAAACGAACCAAATGAGACGAAGTGACAGAGAGATCCCGGATATCGGGGAACTGGAAGAAATAATCCATAAGGCTGATGTATGCAGGATAGCTCTTTCAAATGATAACATCCCTTACATAGTCACTTTGAATTTCGGCTACATAAATAAACCTGAACAAACACTGTATTTCCATTGTGCAAATGAGGGGAGAAAACTCGATATGATACGCCGGAACAGCTATGTCTGTTTTGAAATGGATACGGATCATCAGATTTATGGCGGGAAAAGAGGATGCGACTGGGGTATGAGATACAGAAGCGTCATCGGATATGGAAACATTTCAATTGTTACGGAGAACGAATGCAGAAAATAACAGGTCTCAATCAAATTATGATACATTATGGCGGTGAAGGAGAATACTTTTTCGATGAAAAGCTACTCGCGCAGACTACCATCCTCCGTACTGAAAATCACTGAGATGACAGGAAAAACGAAGTGAATGAAGTGATCTTAATTTAAAATGTCTTAATATCGTAAATTTTTATCGTAATTCTACTTATAAATAAACTATGACTAAGAGATTATTTTTCTTAATTATTCTCCTCTATCACAGGGGTATTTATAGCAACTTCCCAGGAGCCAAAGATCATTCTGACTCCAAAACCCGGACCTGAGCCAAGGATTAACGGAGCTAAAATATTTGGAGTGAGACCGGGGTCATCATTCTTGTTCACAATACCGGCAACAGGAAAAAGACCAATGAAATATGAGGTTTTGAATCTCCCGGCCGGACTCAAATGTGATCCGGAAACCGGTCAGATTAAAGGAGTCATTGACAGGCCCGGAGAATATAATACTACCTTGCAGAGTATCGAATAAGCTTGGTTCAGCTAAAAGAGATCTTAAAATAGTTTGCGGTGACAAACTGGCTCTTACGCCGCACATGGGCTGGAACAGCTGGTACGTATGGGAGAATCATGTTACCGATAAAATAATGCGTGATGCAGCAGATGCTATGGTAAGTTCAGGAATGATGGACCACGGTTATATGTATGTCAACATTGACGATTGCTGGTCGGCAAAGCCAGGATCGGCTGACTCAACCCTTAATGTTGCACCAAGGGATGAAAATGGCATGATCAACTCCAATAAAAGGTTTCCGGATATGAAAGCTCTCACAGGCTATATTCATTCAAAGGGTCTGAAAGCAGGCATTTACACCTCACCCGGACCCCTTACCTGCGCAGGACATACGGCCGCATACGGTCATGAGGAACAGGATGTGGCAAGGTTTGTGGATTGGGGTTATGATTTTCTGAAATATGACTGGTGTTCGTATGATAATATCGGGAAAAGAGACTCTTTGGCAGATCTTCAGAAACCTTATATTCTGATAAGCAAAATACTAAAAAACCAAAAAAGGGATATTGTCCTTAATCTGTGTCAGTATGGAATGGGCAATGTATGGAAATGGGGCAAGAAAGTCGGAGGTCAAAGCTGGCGGACCGCCGGAGACCTGGGAGGATCATTTGAAGGCATTGCTACAGCTCTCTTCCGGGATGGATTTGATGTATACAGCAGGGACAGTCTCCATCTTTATGCCGGACCTGGCGGCTGGAACGATCCGGATTATCTGCTGCTTGGTTATCTCAGCAACTGGAAAGGGAAGACAGTTCCAACACCTCTGACTCCTAATGAACAGTACACACAGGTCTCTCTCTGGAGCATAGTGGCTGCTCCATTGATTTTTAGCGGTGATATTACCCGAATGGATGAATTTACGCTGAGTCTGCTTACAAATGATGAAGTGATCGAAGTTGATCAGGATCCCCTGGGCAAGCCAGGTTACAGGGCATCGAAGAATCGGTGATGCGGAAGTCTGGATCAGACATCTTGAGGATGGATCAATTGCAGTGGGGTTGTTCAACAGGGGAGAAAATGAAACAGAATGTAACCGCAAACTGGACGGATCTGGGTATAAACGGTAATCAAACTGTCAGAGATCTCTGGAGACAAAAGGATCTTGGAAGATTTAAAGATAAATTCACAGCCAGTGTCGCACGGCATGGAGTGGTGATGGTAAAGATGCATCAGGCTGCACGAATAATTGGTCTTATAAACCAGTTGTTTGACTAATTGTATAACACATCCATTTAAAAATGACTAAATTGCGTTTTTTTTAACCGTGTATTATGCAAACATTAAACGATTTACGACTGGCTGTCCTGATTGATGCCGATAATATTCCTTACAGCAATGTAAAAGGAATGCTTGAAGAGATAGCAAAGTATGGAACTCCAACATTTAAGAGGATCTACGGAGACTGGACCAAACCAACTATTTCGGGCTGGAAATCAGTCCTACTGGAAAATGCAATAACGCCTATTCAGCAATATAGTTACACAAAAGGCAAAAATTCAACCGATTCCGCATTGATTATTGATGGTATGGATATTCTGTATTCCGGAAAGGTTGATGGGTTTTGTATTGTTTCAAGTGACAGTGACTTTACCCGACTGGCAACACGTTTGCGTGAAGCAGGGATGAAGGTAATCGGTATTGGTGAAAGAAAAACGCCCCATCCTTTTATTGTTGCCTGTGATAAATTTATTTATCTGGAAATAATCACATCATCTGCTGCAACTCCTGATACAGTTCCTGAGGTGAAAAAAAGCGGAAAACCTGTTGTGAAAAAGAAAAAGAAGGAAGATCCTGATTCCCAGACACCTGCCCTGATTGTAAAAAGACTTATTGCCTCATCAATAACAGATATTGCAGATGAAAATGGATGGGCCTATCTAGGTGATGTGGGCAATCTGATCCTAAAAAAACAACCTGATTTTGATCCCAGGAATTTTGGATTTCCGAAACTTACACCGCTTATACGGTCACTTGATTTTGAAATAGATGAAAGGGAATCGGGACAGAACCATATTAAACATATTTATATCAGGAACAGGAAGTAAGAGCAGAGTGACAAGAGGCACAAGAAAAAAGTCAATGGGAAGAAGGCAAAATGTGCCTTATGATATTGTATAGAATTTTAATATATCTGACGAACAAAATAATATAAAATTGTGTTATAGGAATATGCACGTCAAAAGGTGACGGTGCGATGATTTTATTGTTTGGATAAAGAGCTGAATGCCAAAAAGCTATTAAAATACAATATATTATGGATATTTATTTTTTGTTTTCAAAAATAAGTATGACCTTTGTCCCTGTTTTATAAATACTTTAATAATTGAATTATGAACATTTACGTAGGAAGTCTTCATTTTAAAATGAATGAAGCAGAATTAAAAGAAATCTTTGAAGAGTATGGCGAAGTAACATCCGCAAAAATCATTATTGACAAATACTCTGGGAAAAGTAAAGGATTTGGTTTCGTTGAGATGCCGAATGATGCAGAAGCAAAAAAAGCTATCGAGGAATTAAATGGAGCTGAAGTTAGCGGTAGGAACATTATCGTTAATGAATCCATCGAAAGAACTGACAGAAGAAGTAATTTCAGAGGTGGTGATAACAACGACCGCAGAGGTGGTAGCGGTGGTGGAAACAGAAGAGATAACTACAGGTAGGTAACAAAAATTCTAAAACTATGAAAGGTACTGTTAAATGGTATGACAGAGTAAAAGGTTACGGATTCCTTCAGACAGAAGATGACAAGGATATCTTTATCCACCGTTCAGGTTTAGAGGTTTCCCATACCGAACTTGAGGCAGGTCAGGCAGTTGAATTTGAAATTGAACAAAGAGAAAAGGGACCGGTTGCTATTAAAGTTAAAAGAGTAGATTAATCTTACTCAAACTAATACCAGGGAGGCTGTTACAGATTTGTACAGCCTCTTTTTTTATCTATAACGGATCGTAGGGACACGCCATGGCATGACCCATATAATTTATTTCTTCTTCTGATCTTCCGTCCTGAATTCAGGTTTTTCCTTCTGATCCTTTACCATCTCCTTCGGATCATCAAGTGCAGGAGATTCTTTCAGGGAATTCCAGTCAAATTTTTCATCAAGAGGAGTAAGCGCTTTCTGCGGATCAAATATCCTTAGGTCCACGGGTAAAGCCGTATACGGTGTAAAGTCGGGGACTCCGGTAAACATATCGGACAGGTCCGTTGCTCCCGCATCATACTGATTAAGGTATGGAAGTCCTAATATATCCCAGAATGTTTTGAAGAGACTGCCAAAACTGTAATGAACCTTACTCACGTAGTTCTTTTTTGCATAGGGCGAAATGACCATCAGTACGCTTCTGTGCGCATCAATATGATCCACTCCATTCTGAGCATCATCTTCGGTAATTACAATTGCCATTTCCTTCCAGTAAGGAGTATGTGAAAGAAATTCCACTATCCTGCCTACTGCCAGATCGTTATCCGCCATATAGCTTTCCCTGAACGGATAACCTGCAACTGGACGTTCGTCTGCTCCATGATCATTGGGGATTATTACTGTCAGCATCTGAGGCATGGTCCTTCCATTACCCATCCACTTATTGTCAAACTCCCTGATGAACTGGCTTATCCTGAACTGGTCAGGTATTGCCATATTGAAAGTGGCATATTGCCTTGAAGTCCTGCTGAAGATAGGTGCCGGAACAGGAAAGTTGGCAAACTGCTTTATGCCTGTATATTTGTAGGAATCATCATAAAAGGCCGGTTCGAACATTACACTGAAGCCAAAATTAAAAAAGTCAATCTTATTCCTCTCCAGATGATCCCACATAGAACCTGATTCATTATAATCCTCGGGATAGATAGCTCCTGCGGAACCATTCATCCCCAGGCTTCCCGGAGACTTTGACGCCGGCTTATAATCCCTGTTACCACCATAACTTGCAGGAGTACACGTCTCTACCCATTCATTTGGATACGTATTCACCAGCCATCTGTGCCCATCGGCTGATACATCGGAATCGACGTAGAAATTGTCACTTATAGCAAATTGCGCAGCAAGCCTGAGGTGGTTAGGCATTATGGTAGCATCTTCAACTCTCAAAGTCCTTGCTCTGTTCGAAAATGAAACATTATGGCCATACCGTGCAATAGTGGCATCACCTTCAGCATTTTTAAGCTGTCCGAAAATTTCGTCGTAGGTCCGGTTTTCTTTGGAGATGAAAACAATATGTTTAACAGGAGATTCTTTTTGCCCTCCATAAACCGGTACGGGATTGTCCCGCCTTGACCCTGAAAGGTCTGAAACTCTCTGTTTTAAGAAGTTATTGTCAATCACCCTGGAAGTCATCTTTTTAAGCTCTTTATCAGATGGTATGCTAATTATTGAGACGGTTCCTTTCATCAGGTTTCCGATGTAAGTTCCTTCCCCGCCCTCTTTGAAATTTTTACCTCCGTTTGGTCCGCTGCCATAACCCTTAGCATTCGTGACCACTATATTTTTACCATCCGGGGTTATCTTCAGTTTCGAAGGAAACCAGCCCGCGGGAATATGACCGGCAACATTGAAAGACGGAAGGTCGATCACTCCAATTGCATTGATTCCGGCTTCGGCAACGAAGAGTTGTTTCTCATCTGGTGAAACTGCCAGACCGAAAGGTATTACACCCCTGAAATGTTTAAGAGTCTCATCAGGCTTAAGAGAGATCTCCTTAACAACTGAGTCGTTTTTTACATCAATCACTGTTATATCATCATTATTGCCATTGCTTGCGAATATCCACCGGGAAGTTGCAACCAGTGAGTTAGGGCTTGACCCCCCTACTGCAGGGATCCCTTCAATCATCTGCCCGACAAGGTTTCCAGTCTTAATTTTTGCAGTAACTATTGGATTTTCTAAGTCCTCTATTGAAATTGCCCAGACTGAAAAAGCTTTATCATTATTTGGATCTCCAAGACCAGGAACCACAAGTGAATCAATGATGATTCCATTTTTCATCTCTTCGGTATTATATCCGAATGGAGGAAATGCAAGGGCATTCTTATAGTCAGCCCGCTCTTCTATCCTACCGATTTTACTGTACTGGAACATACCGACATTCGCAACATAAACCTTCTTCTCATCATTGCTGAGCGCGACACCAAAAGGATAACGGCCAACAGGAACAGAATTAATAACCTTCATTTGACGGGTATCGGCAATGACGAGTCTGAAGTTCGTCTGGTCCACTGCAAACAGGTGGTTACCATCTTTTGAAAGCACCATATCACCTATATATCCATCGGGAAAGCTCCCTCCTTTCTCACTAAGGGAGCAATTGACCGAGTCGATCTTTTGACCGGTTGACAGATCAAATACAAGGATACTGTTAGACTGCCCGCCGGAAACATATACTCTGCTGTTATCGGGAGAAATTGCCAGTCCCATAAAGACAGATTCGAGTACACCGGCATTGCCGGAGTTTCCCGGAGGAACCTGGATTATCTCCGGTGCACCGGTCAGATTATGTATAATGGAAATTGATAATGGCTGAGTGCCGGAATTGGCTGTGACTGCTGTTTTACCATCACCGCTTAAGGCGAGTCCGAAAGGATGCGGAGCCACAACCAGGTTCCTTCCTGATGGCGTAAGCAACCGGCCGTTAGGGAGCACCGTGGTTCCGTTCTTGTCGATAGAAGTATATCTATTCCCGGCCGGAGCAGAAAGCACCGTCAGTTCATTTTTCGGTGACTGACAGGAGGCAAAAGTCAGGCAGGACAATACGACCGGGATGAAAGACTTTTGAAAACTCATCTTTTTAATATCCTTGCCTATACTCATAATGGAGCAGTTTTGTTGCAGCTCCGTCTGTATCATCGATAAATGTTTCAGTTGACGGATCCCATTTGACAGTCCGTTTCAGTGAACAGGCAATATTTCCCAGGTTACAGACTGTGCAGCTGCTATGCCCAATTTCGACAGGGACGACCGGATCCTTTCTGGTGCGAACTGATTCTATAAAATTAAGCTGATGTGGAATTCTCGTTTCATACGGCCCCTGGTTTACTTCCCTCTTTTCAGGATTCAACTTCTGATCTGAAGCTTTAAAATATCCTCTGGCCACCTCTATCCACCCGCTGTCACCCCAGAATTTTACTCCTTTGGTTTTCCTGGCATCAAATGGCTCCGAAGTCATTATAACACCATTTGCATATTTGAAGGTCATGAATTCAGTTCCATCGCCTATCGGAGAGGCTTCAACCGGACCATTTTTGTCCATGCCAAGGCCCCATTGTGCAATATCGAACATATGAGCGCCCCAGTCAGTTGTATAACCGCCACCCATTTCCTTGTACCAGCGCCATGCTCCCCAGAATTGTTCATTCTTTTCGGGATCAATTGTTATAGGCGGATCAAGCTGATTGTTGAAGTGGATCGGCTGAGGAAGTGATCCAAGCCAGAGATCCCAGTTAAGACCGGCTGGTATCGGCTCTTCAGGCAGATCATATGGTTTTGGAGGTGCACCTACATATGCATTTACTTTTGTAATTTTTCCGATAGCTCCTGTCTGCACAAGATTTACTGCATGCTGAAATCCGTAGTCAGATCTCTGTTGCGAGCCGATTGCCAGGATCCTGTTATACTGTCGAACTGCTTTTTTCAATTCCTGACCCTCTTTAATAGTAAATGTCATTGGTTTTTCAAGATAAACATCCTTACCGGCTTTGCATGCTGCAATGGCTATTCTTGCATGAGAGTGATCAGGAACAGCTATGACGACGGCGTCTATATCAGATCTGCTCAATAGATCTTCGAATTTCTCATATGTATCAACTTTCACTTCCTTTCCTGCTTTTGCATAGAACGCTTTGACACGCTTTTCAAATCTTTTACGTTTGATTAAATAAACATCACAGCCGGCTAAAACCTGCACGCCGGGGATCTGAAGGAACCCGTTAAGCAGAAACATTGATTGCTGTCCCATGCCTATAAATCCGAGCCTGATATCTGCCACTGCCGAACCTTTTGCCGGGGATATGATTTTTGGAAGTATCATTATACCAGCCATGCCGGTAATGCCGGAGTTTATGAACTGGCGTCTTGACCATGAGCTTTTTTTATCTTTCATATTGGTTCTTAATTAGTTGTAAAATTGATTCGCTATACAGGAATTCATCAGGTATAAAAATAGCAATTTTCTTATGAAACCAATGAATGGAGATATTCTTAAAATCTTCCGAATATTGAATATTTCTCAGTATTACAGAAGATGGAAGAGTAGAGGAAAAGTCCGGGATTGTTAGTCTCAATTTTCCTTTCAAGATGAAGAACAGGCTGATCCTTATCCAGATGCAATAACCGGCTGATCTTTGGTGTCGGTCTGATCGATTTGATCCTTTGTTCGCCGCCTTTGATTTCAACCCGGTAAGAATCTCTGAGGATCCTGAACAGTGATCTGTTCTCGAACTGCCGGGCAGTTATCCTTGGAAGGTTAATGTTGGCAATAAAGCTTATATCATAAAATATCGGAACATCATCAAGAAACCTGACCCTCTCCATATAAATGCAACCCGACTCTTTTTCAAGCTCCGTCAGCGGAAACATAAAATCATCCGGCCAGGGAATCAGATGAGGCTTAACAATGATATTTGTTATCAGCTTACGGTCACCAACTGCTGAAGTAGTCCCGGATACAGATAAGATCCCTATCTCATGCGGAAGGTGATGAACGATGCTCCCTTTGCCCTGATGCTTACTGATATACCCGTCGCTGGCGAGATTGCTGAGTGACTGACGTACTGTAGGACGGGTCATTTCATATAAGTGGCATAACTCATTCTCTGATGGTAAAAGATCTCCTTCCTTATATATGCCCTCCGAGATATGTTTTCTGAGTATCTCATAAAGCTTTCTGTACTGTGGTATGGTTTTCGGGACGGACATTATTAGAGAAATAAATAGATATAATTTGAAATAAATTGAAATAATTGTAACAGGTAGATGTATGTCAATATCGTATTCAATTGTAAAAATACTTTTTATTACTTGTAAATACAAGTTAAATAATTTATTTTTGTAAGCATTGATTTATAGCAATATCTATAATGTATTGGAATAGTTTAATTTACTTATTTTAACAAGTTGAGAAGAATGTAATACTTCAGTATACAGGTGACAAATTTTATTCATTATTTAAAACGTTACCCCCTTTCATTTTCCCCCAAGGGGGAAAGGTTTAGATTCGCCTTCCCCCGGGGGAAGGATGGGAAGAGGGTGACTAATGAGACAAAAACATGATAAAATAATATCTAAAAAAGGCTCACAAACGAAAAACAAAGTACCACAAAGGACCACATCATATAATCATTACATAATAAAATCAGAATAAGAAATGGCAACAGCAGTCATAATGCCAAAACAGGGGCAGTCGGTCGAAACATGCATTATTACCAGGTGGTTCAAAAAGAAAGGAGAAAAGGTTTCTGCCGGTGATATACTGTTGTCATATGAAACCGACAAGGCTTCTTTTGATCTGGAATCACCAGCTGAGGGAATTCTGCTTGATACTTTTTTTGGTGACGGCGATGAGGTACCTGTGCTGGTCAATGTTGCAGCGATTGGAAAAGACGGAGAAGCAACAGACTCATTCAATCCATTGGCTTCTTCAAATAAAGCATCTATAGAATCTGCACCCTTTGCCGCTCCCGGAGCTTTAGAGGCTGCAGAAACAGTAAAGGCTTTAGATGGTGAATCAGTCTCAGATCATAAAATCAGGATTTCTCCAAGAGCAAAAAGGATGGCTGATAATAAAGGTATTAATTACCTTAACCTTCCGGGGACAGGACCCAATGGAAGGATTATAAGCCGCGACATCGAAAACGCATCGGGCAACACCAGAGCTGAAAAAATAATCCCCCCATTGGGAGCGGAGTTCACAGAACAACCTCTCTCCAATGTTAGAAAGCTCATAGCTAAGGCAATGCATTCCTCACTTCAGAATTCAGCACAGTTAACGCATCATATGAGCGCTGACGTCCGCTCTCTTCTGGAAGCCAGACAAAAAATAAAGAAAAATATCCAGACAGACAAAAGTCAGCAGGACATAACGCTGAACGATATGGTATGCTGGTGTGTAATAAGAGCTCTTCTGAAATTTCCTGCAGCAAACAGCCATTTTCTTGATGACCATATAAGAACATTCCATAAAGTACATCTTGGTATTGCTGTTGACACCCAGCGTGGACTTATGGTCCCGGCTTTGAAAAATGCAGATGAAATGGATCTCACAAGCCTGTCAGTAGAGCTGAAATCAATTGCTGATGCCGCAAAAAAAGGGAAAATTAATCCCGAATTAATACAGAGCCCGGCAGCTTCATTTACGGTTTCCAATCTGGGTAATTATGGTGTTGAAATGTTTACTCCTGTTATCAATCTGCCGCAGGTTGCAATACTAGGCGTTTGCGCTATCATAAACCGTCCGGCAAGTATCGGGAACAATACTTTCGGGTTCATACCATATATCGGTCTTTCCCTTACTTATGATCACAGGGCAATTGACGGCGGACCGGCAACCTTATTCCTGAAAGAGATTAAGGAACAGATCGAAGCTTTCAGATATTGAGAATTACCGCGCAATATCTGTAGAGACAGGTCTGAGACCTGTCTCTACAATATTTTAAAATTATAAAACAAAGTACCGTTCGAAAATAATAATTTAATACAATGCCAAAGAGCCAGAACATTAATCCAAAAATTGTCCGCAAACCACAATTCATTGAATTTGGTAAAATTCCTGTAAATCAATACAATAAAACGATTGAAGAAGAGAAAAAAAATTACAGTCAGGAAGATTTTATAAGGATCTATCACGATATGGTTGTCATCCGTGAATTTGAGACCATGCTCAATCTCATTAAAACAACAAATGAATACAACGGAATACCCTATAACCACCCGGGACCTGCCCATTTATCTATCGGACAGGAGGCTTCGGCAGTAGGTATGGCCTATACTCTTGGAGTGGATGATTATATATTCGGGTCGCATCGCAGCCATGGCGAGATACTTGCAAAAGGATTATCGGCCATTCATCAGCAGGACGAAGACACTCTTTACCGGATAATGAAAAACTATTTTGGCGGAAATGCATTGAAAGTTGTTGAAAAAGGTTTCCAGGGAAGCATAAAGGATCTTGCCACCAATTTTTTACTGTATGGAGCGCTGGCCGAGATTTTTGCCCGTGAAAATGGTTTCAATAAAGGTCTTGGCGGATCGATGCACGCTTTTTTCACTCCATTCGGGATTTATCCAAATAATGCTATAGTTGGCGGTTCGGGTGACATTTCAGTCGGAGCCGCACTTTATAAAAAGATAAACCGGAAACCGGGTATCGTGGTTTGTAATATAGGTGATGCATCAATGGGTTGCGGTCCGGTATGGGAAGGAATCTGCTTTGCCACAATGGACCAGTACAAGACCCTGTGGGATGGAGATTACCGTGGCGGACTGCCATTGATTTTTAATTTTATGAATAATCTTTACGGCATGGGCGGCCAGACCTGCGGTGAGACAATGGGATTTGATATTCTTGCCAGAGTCGGGGCAGGTATAAATCCTGAATCGATGCACGCCGAACGTATTGATGGTTATAATCCCCTTGCGGTAATCGATGCATTCAAACGTAAAAAACAGATCATAAAGGAAAAGAGGGGGCCTGTACTGCTTGATACGCTGACATACAGAATAAGCGGCCATTCCCCGTCAGACGCTTCATCGTACAGATCAAAGGAGGAGATCGAAGCCTGGCAAAAGGAAGACTCAATTCTGGCATTTGGCAAATCGCTGGTTCTTGCAGGTATCGCAAAACAGGACCATCTCGATAAAATTGCCGGAGAGATAAAAGAACTTTTGACTCAAATACTGGGATTATGTATAAATGATGAAATTTCACCCAGGCTCAATATGAAAAATGACCCGGATATAATCGGTGAAATGATGTTTTCAAACGGATCTGCAGACAGGATGGGCGAAGGAACCCCTGAGGCACTTATTCCGCTTGATGAAAATCCACGTGTCAGATCCCTCAAAAACAAAGAAAGATACTATAAGGACAAGGAGGGAAAACCAGTTTCAAAAGCTAAATTATTTCAGTTCCGAGATGGTATTTTTGAAGCTGTTATTGACAGGTTCTATAAGGATCCCACACTCGCAGCCTGGGGTGAAGAAAACCGTGACTGGGGCGGAGCCTTTGCCGTTTACCGCGGACTTACGGAGGCACTCCCCTACCACAGGCTCTTTAACTCGCCCATATCTGAAGGCGCAATTGTCGGTACAGCAATTGGTTACGGAATGTGCGGCGGCCGGGTTATAGCAGAGATAATGTATTGCGATTTTCTCGGCCGGTCAGGCGATGAGGTGTTCAATCAGTTGCCTAAATGGCAGGCTATGAGCGGCAACATTATTAAAATGCCGGTAGTTATCAGAGTTTCTGTAGGTTCAAAATACGGTGCTCAGCATTCCCAGGACTGGTCCTCACTTACCGCCCATATACCGGGGTTAAAAGTGGTATTCCCTGCCACACCCTACGACGCAAAAGGACTGATGAATTCTGCATTGCAGGGAACCGATCCGGTGATCTATTTCGAGAGTCAGAGAATTTATGATATTGGTGAAATGTTTCATTCTGAAGGAGTACCGGAAGGTTATTATGAGATACCATTCGGTGAACCGGATATAAAAAGATCAGGCAAGGACATTACAATTCTTTCAATTGGGGCCACATTATATCCGGTTATGAAGGTAGCAGATCAGCTCCGGGAAAAATACGGAATCGATGCCGAAGTTATTGATGCCAGATCGCTTGTTCCATTCAACTATGAGCCAGTTATTCAATCAGTTAAAAAGACCGGAAGGATTGTACTTACCAGTGATGCAACATCACGCGGATCATTCCTCAAGGAGATGGCACAGACTATTACCGAGCTTGCCTTTGATTATCTCGATGCACCTCCTGTCGTTGTCGGATCGAGGAATTGGATAACACCTGCCTATGAAATGGAAGAATATTTCTTTCCCCAGCCCGACTGGATCCTTGATGCTATTCACCAGGGAGTACTTCCACTCAAAGGACATCAGAACAAAACGGACTTTTCAGCAGAAAAAGCAATTGAATTGAATAAAAAAGGAATTTAATTTGTCATAGAATAAATAGAACACAGAATTACTTCAGAATATTTTTCAAACTTTGACTCCGATTTTAATTAAATTGCATTTTCACAATCATTGAAATCTGATTTCTATGCTCAGACGGTTCTTCCTTATTTTTTTCTTAAGCAGCATCTGTCTGATTGCTCATAACCAGACACGCAGCCTGGAATTTTATCTGCATCAGGGCATTCAAAACAGTCCGCTGTTAAAAGATTACAGGAATCAGATCAGTTCTTCCATTGCCGATAGTCAGCTTATCAGGGCAACAAAGAAACCATTCGTTGAAGCAAAATCGCAGCTCCTTTACTCTCCTGCCTATAGAAATTTCGGATATGATCGAGATTATAACCGATCTGGGGAATTATACGGCCGTCGTCAGCGTATCTCAGAATATCTTAAACAAAAAGGAACTTGACAATAAATATAACAGTGTCAGTATTCAAAAACAGCTGATAAACAATTCTTCCCTGATTTCTGCCAATGAATTGAATAAGCTCATCACTGAACAATACCTTACGACATTCTCCGGCTTTAGTGACCTTAGATTTAATAAATCCTTTCTTGAACTTTTAAAAAAAGAAAATGAAATAGTTAAGCAGTTTGTAGCCAGCGGAGTATATAAACAAACTGACTATCTTGCATTACTTGTAGAAACTCAGTCACAGGAAATACTTATCAAACAGCTGGAGAGCCAGTACAGAAAAGATCTTAGCTCACTTAATGAACTCTGCGGATTAAATGACTCAGTCGTGGTATGAACTGGTTGAACCTGAGCTAAATATCAAGGGCAGCCCTGATATTTTAAAATCTCCGGCGTTCCTTCATTATAAAATTGACAGCATCAGGATTGAGAATGAAAAGTCGGCTATTGATATAAAATACAGACCCAAAGTCAATTGGTTTGCTGATGCCGGTTTCCTTACGAGTAATCCATGGAATTTCTACAGGCATTTTGGGTACAGTGCCGGGCTAAGTCTCAACCTGCCGATTTATGACGGAAAACAAAGAGGGATTGAAAAGCAGAAACTTGAACTTGACCAGAACAGCAGGTTGAATTATGAAGATACATATCGCAAACAGTATTTTCAACAGATGCAGCAACTCACGAACGAGCTTAAGTCATTAAATGAGATGTACGCCAGTTCAACGGTTCAGCTTCATACATCCGATCAACTGGTAAAAGCATTGAAAGATCAGCTTGAAGCTGGTATTATTCAGATGACAGAGTACATTAATGCTATAAAAAACTTTAAAACTATTAACAGAAACATAAACCTGATCAATGTTCAAAAACTTCAGGTTATAAATGAAATGAATTTCCTCCTGACTCAATAAAAATTTACTCTGATGTCAATACATATTAGAATTAATTATTTTATAATCCTCCTTCCAATAATTATTGGAATATCATTTTCCTGTAAGCATGTCAGCAAGACATCTGAAGAAGTCACTGAAGTGAAAACACCTGTAACGGTTGTTCCTGTTACATTTAAACCGGTCAGTTCAACGGTTACATTACCTGCTGTTGCCACTTTTATGAACAAAAATATAATCAGGGCGACAACGACCGGGACTATTGAAAAAATATTAATTACTCCGGGGGAGTTTATCTCAACCGATCAGTTGCTCTTCACCATCAAAACACGGGAGGCAATGGCGCTTGACAGAAAATCACAGATAGATAGTTCATTATCTTTTAAAGGTGTTATAAACATTGTTTCACATCAGGAGGGAGTAATTAATTCAATCTCTTATCAGAAAGGTGACTTTGTACAGGAAGGTGACGAAATGGCTGTTGTATCTGAACAGAACAGTCTGGTTTTTATAATGGATGTTCCCTTTGAACTTGATAAATATGTGGAAAAGAACAGGAACTGCAGGGTCATTCTTCCCGACGGCAGGGAGATTGATGCCAATATTTCCCGTAAGCTGCCTGATATGGATATCCAATCGCAGACAATCAGGTATGTTGTTAAACCGTTGTCGTCTGATCCGTCTGCCAGGAAACCTGATTGCAAGTGTAAACCTTATCAAATCGAGAAATGAAAATGCTACTGGTCGTGCCAAAAAAAGCAGTATTAGGCAATGAAACACAGACTGAATTCTGGGTAATGAAACTGATTAACGACAGTACTGCTATAAAGGTCGATGTAAGTAAAGGATTTGAAAATAATGATGAGATTGAGATCACTAAACCTGAATTTCTTCCAACAGACAGAATAATACTCACCGGTAATTATGGTCTTCCCGATACAGCCAGGATCACTATTGTAAAGGAATGATAATATGAAGAATTTCTTCCTCGCATATAAAAATCCCATATCTGTTATTATTGCTGTTATTATCGTCGGAGGTATATTTCTGTACGGACAGATACAGGTTTCGCTATTTCCCGAAATCACCTTCCCTAAATTAAAAGTCATTGCAGACAATGGAGAGCAGCCAGTTGATAAAATGATGGTCACTGTCACCAGACCCCTGGAAGATGCCATAAAACAGGTCCCCGATCTCAAGATATTAAGAAGCACCACCAGCAGGGGCACCTGTGAAATCTCTGCTTTCCTTAACTGGGGTGCAGATATTAATATCAATCAGCAGATGCTCGAATCGCGGATCTCACAGATAAAAAATTCTCTTCCGCCTGATGTCCAGATACAGATCGAGAAGATGAATCCCTCAATTCTGCCTGTGATAGGATTTACAGTTGAAAGTGATAAAAAGAACACCTATTGAGCTCAATCTGATTGCAACCTATACAGTCAAACCATTTTTGTCGCAGATTGAAGGTGTTTCCTCGGTTGGCGTTATTGGCGGAAAAACAAAGGAATTTTGGATTGAGCTTAATCAGCTTAAAATGAGTAGTTTTTCTATAACACCCGAGATTATCCGGGATATGCTCAGCCAGAATCACTTTATTACTTCAAATGGTTTTCTGTCAGATTACCGTCGACTCTACCTGAGTATAACAGATGCAGGGCTTTATAATTTGAACGACATTGAAAATGTTATTCTGCGTAATGACGGGAAAAGGCTTATAAAACTAAAAGATGTTGCTGATATCAATGTCAGGGAGAGAACTGAATACACACGTATAAATGCCAACGGACGCCAGGGTCTCCTGGTAGCTATTCTTAAGCAGCCCGGCGCGAACCTTATTAAGCTTTCGGAAAATGTAGCATCAAGGCAGAAAGAGCTTGAAAAGATACTTCCTCCTGATGTTCATCTCTCCTTTTACTATGACCAGGCAGATTTTGTAAATAAAGCTATCAAGAGTGTCAACGACAGCCTTTGGCTGGGACTGCTGCTCGCGCTTCTTGTGGCAATTATGTTTTTAAGGTCCTTCAGGGCCAGCGCAACAATTCTTATAACGATTCCCGTTACACTGCTTCTTACGATAATCGTACTATATTGTATCGGGTATACTCTGAATATAATGACATTCGGAGCTATCGCTGCAGCCATAGGATTGATCATTGATGATGCTGTTGTGGTGGTGGAACAGATACACCGGACGCACGAAGAATTTCCTGACAGGCCTTCAAACCAGATAGTTCACCAGGGAATTAACTATCTGATACCCTCCATGGTAGGATCATCGATAAGCACTATTGTGATATTCGTACCTTTTATGTTACTGGGTGGAGTGGCAGGAGCTTATTTCAATGTTCTTACAAATACAATGATAATAACCCTGGTATGTTCATTCTTCGTCACCTGGATAGGATTGCCGGTAATTTATCTCTGGTTTTCCGGTTTAAGATCCCTTTTCCCTGAAAAGGAAAAAACAAAAGTCAGAGTAACAAAGACCAGAAACTGGGTAAGCTTTTTTCTGCGGAAACCCGTCATCAGCATTCTTTTCATAGTGTTCCTGTTAATTTGCATAATATATATCCTTCCACGGCTTGAAACAGGATTTCTGCCTGAAATGGATGAAGGCTCCATTGTTCTTGATTACAAAGCTCCACCGGGAACTTCACTGGAAGAGACTGACAGGATACTTATTGAGGTCGAAAAAATAATTGTGAAAATACCTGAGGTTGCTACCTATTCAAGAAGGACCGGAGCCCAGATGGGATTTTTCATTACTGAACCTAATGACGGTGATTACCTGATACATTTAAAAGATGACAGGAAAAGAAGTACAGTTGATGTAATTGATGATATCCGGAAGAAGATTGAAGCCACTCAACCTGCTCTTCAGATCGATTTCGGACAGGTAATCGGTGATATGCTGGGTGACCTTATGGCATCGGTCCAGCCAATTGAGATCAAGATCTTTGGAAGTGATCATCAGACACTGAATGATCTGGCACAGAAGGTTGCCGGTGAAGTTGAAAAGATCGAAGGCGTTGAGGACGTTTTTGATGGCATTATCATTGCCGGACCATCAATTGAGATAGTACCTGACCAGGAAAAGCTTGCACAGTTCAAAATCTCACCGGCATCATTCCAGTTTCAGCTTCAGACAATGACAGAGGGAAATATCATAGGAAGCATTCTTGAAAAAGAACAGATGACTGCAATACGGATGATCTATCCGAATAGCATTAAAAACAGTCTTGAAAACATAAAGAACAGATTTGTATTCCTCCCCGACGGAAAACTCAAACCTTTGTCAACCCTCTCAACAATCAGTCTAAAGGAAGGAGTTGCTGAAATCAACAGGGATAACCTTAAGTCGGTTTCAATTGTTACTGCAAGGCTGAATAATAAGGATCTGGGATCCGCTATGAAAGAAATACAGAAAACTATTGACTCAAAAATATTTCTTCCCCAGGGGTACAACATAGAATATGGAGGCGAATATGCTGATCAGCAAAAATCATTCAATGAACTCCTTATGATACTCATTTTATCAAGCCTCATGGTATTTGCACTTATGTTATTCCTTTTCAAGGATTTCAGAGCCGCCTGTTCGATCCTCTTCATAGCAGTGCTTGGAATTTCCGGCAGTCTGATTGCACTTTTTGTAACAAATACACCATTAAATGTCGGGAGCTATACCGGATTGATTATGATAGTCGGAATTATAGGTGAGAATGCAATATTCACTTTTCAGCAGTTTACCACCAATCGCCAGAAAGGTACAGTCGATGAATCCCTTGTTTATGCAATATCAACCCGCTTGAGACCAAAGCTTATGACAGCTCTTGGAGCGATCATAGCACTGATGCCATTGGCCGTAGGTGTCGGTACTGGTGCACAGATGCATCAGCCGCTCGCAATTGCTGTAATAGGCGGATTCATAATTGCACTTCCGCTCCTTCTGATCATTTTGCCGACCATGTTGCATCTGTTGTACAAGAAAGAAGATAAGAAAGTCATTTAAAAAAATAAATAATAAAAATATGCCACCAAAAGGATGAGGTCGACAGAAATATTCGTACCCATCGCTCGAAAATCATTTTGCGAACCTTGGAGAAGTAAGTTATAAAGAAATCATAGGTATCTTTGCCTGCAAATTAACAAAATATGGAAAACGCGTTAGCAAACATCAAAGGTAAAGCAGGCTTTATAATCGACATGGATGGTGTAATTTACCATGGCAATAAGCTCCTGCCGGGAGTAACTGATTTTTTAGCCTGGCTGGAAGAATCAGGCAAGAAATACTTATTTCTGACAAATTCCAGTGAAAGGACTCCGAAAGAATTGCAGGAGAAGATGAAAAGACTGGGAATTAACGTGGGAGAAGATCATTTTTATACAAGTGCACTCGCAACTGCCAGCTTCCTCTCCAATCAGAAGCCCAACGGGAGTGCTTATATTATAGGAGATGCCGGTCTTATCCATGCATTATACAGTGTAGGATATAGTGTAAATAATGTCAATCCTGATTATGTTGTTGTTGGTGACACGCACGGTTACAATTTTGAGAAGGTTGAACTTGCTGTAAATCTTGTGATCAGGGGTGCAAAACTGATAGGCACCAATTCTGACATAAGCGGCCCGGTTGAAGTTGGAATTACCCCGTCGACAAAAGCGCTGATCGCACCTATTGAAATCGCTTCAGGAAAGAAGGCATATTTTGTAGGCAAGCCTAATCCCCTGATGATGCGAAGTGCTCTTAAACGGCTTGCAGTTAAAAGAGAGGATGCTATTGTTATAGGTGACCGGATGGATACTGATGTCAGGTGCGGCCTCGAATCAGAAATTGATACCCTGCTTGTACTTAGCGGTATAACTGACCGTTTCGGTATAGACCAGTTCCCTTATCGTCCACGTTACATTCTTAATGGTATTATTGACCTTGTTAATTAAATAGCATTATGGAAATTCAGGATAAATACAAGTCAGAACGCAAAGATGTTGCCCGTTTCATGAGACGGCTCTACAAGCATGGCCTCACAACAACGTCGGGAGGGAATATTAGTCTTCGGATCCCCGGGGATCTTATACTGATCACCCCTACCGCAACTGATAAAGGCAGAATGAGGTGGAAAGAAGTCGGTATTATGACCATTTTCGGTGAAAATCTTACACCACACCTGAAACCATCAATTGAAACTGCAATGCATCTTTCAATTTATAAGAAGAAGAAAGATGCTCTGGCAATTATTCATGCACATCCTGTCTACGCTTCTCTGTTCACTGCTATAAAAGCTAAGATTAATACTGAACTAACGGCAGAAGCCAAAGCTGTACTGGGAGATCCTTTGTTCGTAAGGTATGCAGTAATGGGATCTGTTGCACTTGCTGAAGTTGCTGCAGAAAATATACTAAGATCCGATATCCTGCTACTTGAAAATCACGGGATCCTCACTGTCGGTTCTAACCTTCTTCAGGCATTTGACAGGATCGAGGTTCTGGAAAATGCGGCAAAGATGACACTTATGACAGAAATGACTGGCAGAAAAAGACCTCTCGACAAAGCCAGGATACTCGAATTAGAAAGATTATTCAGATAATAAAAGGGTACCTTTTCCTTTAATTTGAAACAAAACATAAAAACCATTAATGAAGAATTTCCTGACAGATTTTCCCTCATTTGATGCTCTTCATAAAGAGATGAAAGGAATCTCTTTTCCTGAGTACCGTGAAGCAAACGGACACATTCATACTCCTTATTCATTCAGTGCATTCGCAGCTCTTGATACAGCTTTTAAAATGGCTGTATCAGAAAAAATTGCAGTTCTCGGGATAAATGATTTTTATGTAACAGATGGTTATGATGCCTTCCATCAAGGTTGTCTGAAAAATAAGATATTCCCATTATTTAATATAGAATTCATCGGACTTCTGAAGGCAGAACAAAAAAAAGGAATCAGGATTAATGATCCTAATAATCCCGGCAGAATTTATTTCAGCGGAAAAGGTCTCGATTTTCCTTTTCAGGCGGGTTGGGTCCAAAAAAGACAACTCAGGAACGTAAAAAGAGAAAGTCAGAATCAGATCAGAGCCATGATTTCAAAACTGAACAGGCTAATTGTCCTTGAGAAACCTGCTATGAAACTTACCTATAAAAAAATAAAAAGGGAATTTGCACATGAACTTGTGCGTGAGCGGCACATTGCAAAAGCTCTCAGGGAAATGGTTGTCACTTCCAGCCCAAACGGGGAAGATCAGCTTGTTTTTCTTGAAAAACTTTATGGAGGGAAAAAGTCAAAGGCCGGATTATCAAATCCTGCAGCTCTTGAGAATGAGATACGGTCAAATCTGCTGAAAAGCGGGGGATCTGCTTTCGTTAAAGAAGACGAACGTACTTTTCTCGAGCTCAGGAAAATTATGAAGATCATTATCAAAGCGGGCGGAATTCCATGTTACCCGGTATTACTTGATGATGCACTCGGCAGATATACAGAATTTGAATCGGATCCGGAACAACTTTACAATTCTCTCAAACTTCTCGGCATTGAATGTATTGAACTTATTCCCGGAAGAAATGATCACGATATTCTAAAGAACTTTGTTGAATTCTTTCATAAAAAGGGTTTCATCATAACATTTGGTACTGAGCATAATTCACCTGAGATGCTGCCTCTTACAGTGACTACAAGAGGTACAAGGCCTCTGGATGAATCCCTGAAAAAAATAGCATGGGAAGGAGCCTGTGTTATCGCAGCACATCAATATCTGAGAGCCGATGGCAGACAGGGATACGTTCTGCCAGACGGATCACACAGTATAAAACAGATGAGAGAATTAACAAATCTCGGACAGTTAGTTATTGAGTATTTCTTAAACAAGTATCAAAATGAAGACGGAAATTAAAGAGCTGATTGAGATATCGAAATATTACGGAACCAACAAGGACTTTGTTATTGCAGGCGGGGGTAACACATCATTCAAAGACAATGAAACAATTTGGATAAAAGCCAGCGGTCAGTCACTCGCGGAGCTGAATGAGGAGGGTCTTGTTGCATTAAGCAGGCAAAAGCTTCATACCATATCCTCAGCAAATTATTCAGACGACCCTGTTATCAGGGAGGAACAGGTCAAGGAAGATTTATTCAGAAGTATTGTCAATCCTTTAAATGATCTGAGACCATCGGTTGAAACTTCACTGCATGAGTTAATTCAATATAAATTTGTCGTGCATCTGCATCCGACAATTGTGAATGGAATACTTTGCAGCAGGACTGCAAAGAGCCTGACCCAGAAGCTGTTTGGAGAGAGCGTTCTTTTTGTACCGTACACTGATCCCGGCTATACACTTTTCAAGAAGCTTGAATCGGAAATTATTTCATATCGCGGGAGATATTCACATGACCCACGGATCATTTTCCTTGAAAATCATGGATCCTTCGTTGGTGCTGATACCATTGACGAGATAAAAAAAATATATGATGAGATAATCCTGAAAATTAACGAAGTGTTATCTCCGGTTACTGACATTGCACCTCTGCCATTCAATCCGATTCTTTATAAAGTCTTGCCGGTTATCCGGATTCTGTTATCAGGGGATCAGCCGGGGATAATCAGGTTTCGAAATAACTCCCTCATTGCCAGGTTCTATGCTAACCAGCAGGAATTTCATAAGATCTCGTTACCACTTACACCTGATATAATTGTTTATTGTAAAACCAGGTACCTGTATATTGAACAATCATCGACCGCGGAGCGAATACTCGATTCTTTCAGATATCAGTTGCCTCACTTTTTAAGCGAATATGGCTATCTGCCCAGGATTGTTGTAATTAAGGATATGGGTGTTTTTGCAATCGGGGATACCTATGGCAACGCCGAAGCCATTCTTGACGTTTATGAGGACCTTATCAAAATCAGCCATTATGCCTCCCTCTGCGGAGGAATTAAATTTCTTATCCCCGAACAGGTTGCATTTATTGACCAGTGGGAGGTTGAAAACTACAGGAGAAAAGTCAACCGGTCCACGGGAGCAGGTAAATAAACTGAATAATAAAATTGCTATCGTTACCGGAGGTGCGCAGGGATTCGGAGCTGGCATAGCTGAATCGTTATTCAAACTTAATATGAATGTCATAGTAGCCGACCTTAATGAGGAAGCAGGAAGACACTTTGTCGGTTTGCTAACAGCCAGAAAAACCCGGAATAAGGCCATTTTTGTGAGTACCGATGTTGCTGATGCATCTTCGGTTAAAGACCTTATCATTGCAGCTGTCAGGGAGTTTGGCGGACTTGATGTCATGATAAGCAATGCAGGGATTTTAAAAGCAGGTGGTCTTGATGAGATTGATGCCGAGGCATTTTATAAAACCACACAGATCAATTACAGTGGGTATTTTCATTGTGCAAAATATGCATCCGAGGTTATGAAACTTCAAAATCAGGAGAAACCAGGCTATTATACCGATATTATTCAGATAAACTCCAAGTCGGGATTGAGAGGCAGCAACCGCAATTTTGCCTATTCAGGAGCTAAATTCGGTGGCATAGGTCTTACACAATCATTTGCATTGGAGCTTGCTCCTTTCAGGATTAAGGTAAACTCAATCTGTCCCGGTAATTTTTACGAGGGTCCGCTATGGTCCGATCCGAACACCGGCTTGTTCGTGCAATATCTTAAAACGGGAAAAGTCCCGGGAGCAAAGAATATCGATGATGTGCGAAAATTTTATGAGGATAAAGTGCCTATGAAAAGAGGCTGTAAGCTTGAGGATGTTATGAAGGCACTTCTATATATCATTGATCAGGAATATGAAACCGGGCAGGCTGTTCCGGTAACCGGAGGGCAGGTCATGCTTGGATAGAAAGGGTGGTAAAAAATAATTATGAAGACTAAAGCAGTTAGAATTTATGGTAAAAAAGATCTTCGGCTGGAGGAATTTGACCTGCCGGAGTTACACGACGATGAGATTTTTGCCAGGGTAATTTCCGACAGTATTTGCATGTCGTCACATAAAGCAGCACTACAGGGCTCTGATCATAAGCGCGTTCCTGACGATATTCACATCAACCCGACAATAATCGGGCATGAGTTTGCCGGAGTAATGCTGGAAGTCGGAAAAAAATGGCAGCACAAATTCAAAGCAGGTCAGAAATTTTCCATTCAACCGGCAATGAACCAGATGGGTACTTTGAATGCACCAGGTTACTCCTACCGGTTCATCGGGGGTGATGCCACACACATTATAATTCCTGCCATTGTAATGGAAGCGGATTGTCTTCTGCCCTATGAAGGAGATGCTTTCTTCCCTGCTTCTCTTTCAGAGCCGATGTCGTGTATCGTGGGTGCTTTCCATGCCAGTTATCACAGACCTCCGGGTACATATAAACATAATATGGGTATCAGGCAGGGCGGAAATATGGCGATCCTTGCCGGGGTTGGTCCTATGGGTCTGGGAGCAATCGATTATGCTTTGCACCAGGAGAGAAAACCAGGACTTCTGGCAGTTACAGATATTGATGATAACCGTCTGTTGCGGGCAGCATCTCTGTTTACCCATGAACAGGCAGCTAAAGAGGGAGTTAAACTTATTTACGTCAACACAGGAAAAATGAAAGATCCTGCCAGGTATCTGCGTGATCTTACAGGGGATAAGGGATTTGACGATGTATTCATTTTTGCTCCGGTTAAACCCGTAATTGAGACTGGCGACGCAATCCTGGGTTTTGATGGTTGTCTTAATTTCTTTGCCGGTCCGGTTAATCCGGAATTTAAAGCTGAAATTAATTTCTACAATGTTCATTATGCCTTCACACATATTACTGGTACCTCAGGAGGCAATACAGACGATATGAAGGAATCGTTAAAACTAATGACCGAAGGGAAGATAAATCCGGCTGTAATGGTAACTCATGTCGGCGGACTTGATTCTGTAGTTGATACCACATTGAACCTGCCTCAGATTGAGGGAGGTAAAAAGCTTATTTACACAAATATATCGATGCCGCTAACTGCTTTGTCCCGACTCGGTGAACTGGGTAAAAAGGAACCATTGTATGCAGGACTTCATGAAATTGTTTCTAAAAACGATTTTATCTGGTCCCTTGAAGCTGAGAGATATCTTCTGGCAAATGCAAAACCAATATAGGTAGTCTGTCCTTACGTTTCAATTGGCCACGCCATGGCGTGGCCCTACATTCAATAAATCGGGCTTAAGAATCTTTCTTCAATTTTTCAGCAAGATCCAATGAGATATAATTTTCATAACTCAGGCAAACATTTGTGGCAAAATCCACACCCATAGATACTACTTTTGACCATGCTTCCCCTCCCATCTTTTCCAACTGTACTGATTTGATCTCATTCATGTATATTGCAGCCATCATTCCTGCATTGAAATTATCCCCTGCACCAATAGTGCTTACCGGTTTTATAGCTTTTACCGGAAACTTTCCCGAATAGCTCACAGTTCTGACAAAAACTCCTTCAGAATTTGCAGTATAGACCAGGCAGTTACAGTATTCCCGTACAATTCTCCAGGCTTCATCAGGGGTATCTGCTAAGAATATGTTTTTGAAATCCTCATTGGAGCCTCTGATAAGCGTTGCTGTCTTCATGTTTTCAATGATCATCGGCTTCATAGTATCAAGATCAGATGAATGGGTAGGTCTGAAGTTCGGATCATAAATCACAATGGCACCATTTTCTTTCGCATTGTAAATCAATTCCCTGAATTTAATCCTAATCTCATCAGTAATCGCATAAATAGAACCGCAAAGTATTAAGTCATCCTTCCTTAGAAGAGGCAATTCACTGTTAAATCTCTTTTCCGGATAATCCTGGTAAAAGGTATAGGTTGCATCATTTCTTTCATTAAGAAAAGCAAGGGCAAGCTTTGTTTTACCATCCTTAAAGTGATCAATATATCTTGTATCTACACCGTTTTCTGAAAGAAAGCTATCTATTATTTTTCCGACATTGTCACTTGCGTACTCACTGATAAAAGAAACAGGCAAACCTATCCTCCCGAGAGAAACAGTGCTATTAAGCATCGCACCGCCAGCCTTTGCTGCCTGAGGCTGCCCATTTTTAAAGATAATGTCAAAAACAGTCTCTCCTATTCCGTAAATTTTTCTCATTTGAAACAGTATTAGAATGTTGTTATGTCGTGAATTTACTAATTTTAACTTTAACAACCGCTGAACGCCCATTGTTGCAGGAATACTTTTCTGCCACAATCCTGTGAAAGCACCTGTAATACATCTGTTTATTTTTATATTTGCTATGACTAATAAAGACCGAATTATATGAAAGCAATGAGCCTTACCGGGATAAGAAAGATGGTGATGACGGATATTCCTGCACCAGCCCTGGAAAATCCTGACGATGTGAAAATCAAAATGCTTGCAGTTGGCATATGCGGTTCGGATATTCATTATTATACACAAGGCAGGATTGGCTCTCAAAAAGTACAATATCCTTTCACAGTGGGACACGAAGGGGCCGGGGTTGTTGTGGAGGTGGGCATTTCAGTAAAAAGCGTAAAGCCCGGAGATCAGGTCGCAATTGATCCTGCAATGCCTTGCGGGGAATGCGATCAGTGTCGCACCGGCAGGCATCACACCTGCCGGAAACTCAGGTTCCTTGGCTGTCCCGGACAAGCTGAAGGCTGCCTGATGGAATATATTGTTATGCCTGAAAAAAGCTGCTTCTCTCTCGCAGGTCTGAATCCCGACCATGGAGCAATATCTGAACCACTTGCCATTGGTGTCTATTCTGTAAAAAAATCAGGAAGTGTTAAAGGCAGGAATATCGGAATATTCGGCTTCGGGCCAATAGGAATGAGCGTGATGCTCGCCGCAAAGGCCAAAGGCGTCAACAATATCTATTCTACAGATATTATTGACGAACGTCTTAAAATTGCTGATAAGGAAGGAGTTACTCTCACAGGGAACCCTGATAAAGAGGATATTATCAGTAGTATCAGGAAGGCAGAGCCTCTCGGACTGGATCTGGTTTTTGAATGTTGTGGTAAACAGGAAGCTCTTGATCAGGCTGTTGAACTCATGAAACCCGGCGGAAAACTAATTATTGTAGGTATTCCTGAATTCGATCAATGGTCCCTCAATGCGGAATCAATCAGACGGCGTGAGCTATCTATACAGTTCATTAGAAGGCAGGTTGGTTGCGTGGAAGAGACACTCGAACTGATGAAAAACGGATCGGCTAAAATTGATAATATGATTACTCACCGTTTCCCTTTCGCCAAAACAAAAGAAGCCTTTGACCTGGTCGCAGATTATCGAGACGGTGTAATGAAAACAATGATCGATTTCTAAGCCACCATTTGTAAAAAGTCAGAATAAACGTAGAAATCCGATCCTGGTTTAAGCATAGACATTTCAACTTAAAAAATAAAATTATGAATAAAAAAATTCTGCTGGCATCGGTCATCTTTCTGGTGTGCTTCACTTTTTATGGTCAAAATGTTGGTTCATCACCTGAATATATTAAGGCATTAACCTCAGAATGGAAAGGCGAGCGTTTTCAGGACGGAAGGCCCAAAGTATCTGACTCACTGCTCGAAAGATTAAAGAAAATATCGTTAGAGGAAGCCTGGGGTGTCCTTAGAAACAAGGGATATTTGAACCAGTTTGAGGGTGACTGGACAATTATTCATCCTGATGAAGTGATGACCGGCAGGGTTGTTACGGCCCAGTATATGCCATTACGACCCGACCTTGATAAACAGGTAAAAGAGCAGGGTAAAACCGAAAACAGGGCTCAGCAGGGGGGAACAAATTCATGGCCGATAGATATACTCACAACAGGAGATGTTTATGTCGCTGATGCTTACGGTAAAATCGCCGATGGCACACTGATAGGTGACAATCTCGGTAATTCAATCTATGCCAAATCACAACGCGGAGTGATCTTCTTTGGATCTGTAAGAGATCAGGAGGGTTTGAGTGAGATAAAAGGTTTCAATGGATGGATTAAGGGATCAGATCCGTCTTATATTCAGCAGATGATGCTGACCACAATAAATGCCCCGATACGTGTTGGACGAGCGACGGTCTTACCCGGCGACGTTGTTCTGGCCAAAAAATATCGGAGTGATCTTCATACCTGCCAGTCTGGTTGAGGATCTGGTTTTAAGCTCGGAATTTACGCAACTCCGTGATGAATTCGGTCATCAGCGGCTTCGTGAGAAGAAATATCTTGCAGGTCAGATAGATAGCCAATGGACCGATGAGATAAAAAAAGATTTTCTCAACTGGCTCAATAATTACCCGGGTAAATTGCCAATGTCAAAAGAAGAACTTGATAATTATCTTAAAGACAGAAACTATTAACGACTTTTTCCTTGTCACTTTGTGAAGAACTGAATGTACCTAGTGGCAATAAATTAAAATAAGACCATGAAAAGCATCACGAATCCTTCAACATCAAATGACCGCCGCAGTTTTCTCAAAAAAGCCGCATTGGGAGGTATAGCCCTCGGCGGAATGATGAATTTATCGGTTGAAGATACAATTGCTCAGACTACGGCATCAGTTCCCCGTTCTTCAAGTCCTTCTGACCTGAAGATTACCGATATGCGGGTGGCAGTGCTTGGTAATGTGGGGCGTACACCAATTATCCGCCTTGATACAAATCAGGGTATTTATGGCCTTGGCGAAGTACGCGATGGCGCAGATGAACGTTATGCCCTGTTTCTTAAAAGCAGGATACTGGGTTTGAATCCATGCAATGTCGAAATGCTGTTCAAAATAATCAGGCAGTTTGGTTATCATGGAAGGCAGGGAGGCGGGGTCTGCGCTGTTGAAATGGCCTTATGGGATCTGTGCGGCAAAGCATACAATGTACCTGCATGGCAATTGCTGGGAGGCAGGTATCGTGATAAGATCAGGCTTTATGCCGATACTCCGGGAGCAAATGATCCTGATGTATTTGCTCAGACGATGAAGAGAAGAGTTGAAGATCAGGGATTCACCTGGCTAAAGATGGATCTGGGAATCCATGTTGTGGCTAATATTCCCGACGCACTTGTGAACACAAAGTTCTGGGATGGAGCAACCGGACAGTATGACCTGAGAGACTATATGGGGTATGGTAATACCTTACACCCTTTCACCCAGGTACAGATTACCGATAAAGGGATGGAGGGACTGACGAAATATGTCGAGGATGTCCGTAATGCTGTCGGTTATGAAATTCCGCTGAGTGCCGACCATTTTGGTCATTTTGATGTTAACAATGCCATCCGCTTTGGCAGGGCAATGGAAAAATACAGGCTGGCATGGCTCGAAGATATGGTTCCATGGTTCTATACCGATCAGTGTAAAACATTATCTGATGCTATTGAAACACCAATTGCTACAGGCGAAGATATTTATATGCTCAGAGGAGGATTTAAACCCTTACTGGATTTGCATGCGGTTGATATTATTCAACCTGACCTTGGTACCTCCGGCGGGCTTCTTGAAACAAAAAGGATCGGCGACTATGCTGAGGATTGCGGAGTAGCAATGGCATTGCACATGGCCGGGTCGCCGGTATGTTTCATGGCAAATGTCCATTGTGCAGCTGCCACTCAGAACTTTCTTGCACTTGAACATCACTCGGTCGACGTGCCATGGTGGGGTAATCTTGTCAGAATGACCGGAACACAGCCAATGATATCCAAAGGTTTTGCAAATGTGCCTCTGGATGCTCCGGGATTAGGAATTGAACTTAATGAAGAAGAAGTAAAGAAACACCTTCATCCAAAAGCAAAGGGATATTTTGATCCTACTCCGGACTGGGATGATAAACGTTCACATGACAGGCTCTGGAGCTAGAGCTTTTTAAACAGGCCCATTGAGTTTAATTTTGGATTTTTTACCACACACTAATAGGTCATAAAGGACTTTTCAGACTGTTTTGTTTATTTCTCTCCAAAGCGTTTCGCTGCTTCAGTCAGAATGGCTGCAGTGGCAGTGGCACCTGACCGTGTGGCTCCTGCCTCTTTCATTTTCAACAGATCATCAAGAGTGCGGACTCCGCCGGCGCATTTAACCTGAACAGCAGGTCCGGAGTGCTTTCTCATCAGTTCTACATCAGAAAGTGTCGCTCCTTTATAATTGTAATCACCATTTGGAAGTTTAACAAAACCATATCCGGTAGATGTTTTTACAAAATCAGCTCCCGCCAGGGTACAAATTTCACAAAGCCGGATCTTATCCTCTGTTCTGGTAACAAAGTCAGTTTCAAAGATTACTTTGACAATAGCAAGATTTTTATGGCAAATGTCAGTTACGGCTTTTATTTCATTTTCGACATAGGCCCAGTCTCCACCAAGTGCCTTACCAATATTTATTACCATATCTATTTCATCTGCACCATCATAACAGGCCTCTTCAGCTTCGAATACCTTAACTTTAGTGGAGCTGTTCCCATGGGGGAACCCGATTACACAGCCGACTTTTACTGAACTCCCTTTCAGGTTTTGTACAGCTGCCTTTACCGCATATGGCTTTACACAAACAGAAGCCACATCATATTTCCGTGCTACCTCACATTGTTTGACCAGATCCTCATCGGTATGAGCAGGATTAAGGATCGAATGATCGATCATTTTTGCCAGATTTTTTACTATGGTCATCTTTTTATTCGATATCGCAAAATTTAAAAATGTCCTTAATTAATTCGCCAATCAGGGCTATTGATATTACATTAGTGAACGATGTCCACAATATTATAAAATAAACTTATATTTTCAGGGTATATTTTTATATTTGACATCTGTTATCTGATAATACCAACTCGAATGAAAGACTGCAAAAAGTTCCTTGCGGAACATATGATAAGATCTAATGATATAGATTTCCAGCAAATAGTTGATCTGTTCACCTCGGATATGTCACAAGGGTTACAGGGAAAAGGAAGTACGCTCCGGATGATCCCTACTTACATAGAAGCTGAAAATCAATTTCTTACAGGCGTACCTGTCGTTGCTGTTGATGCTGGTGGGACCAATTTCAGAGCAGCGCTGGTTAAATTCAATGTGCAGGGTAAGCTTGAAATAAACAACCTGATGAATGCAAAAATGCCCGGCCTTGAAGGAGAAATTTCAAAAGCTGAATTCTTTGAAACAATTGCTGACTATGTCAGACCAATTGCAGAACTTTCTGACAGAATTGGATTCTGTTTTTCATATCCTACTGAGATCTTACCGGATAAAGATGGCAAACTTCTGCAATTTTGTAAGGAGGTACAGGCTCCCGAGGTGGTAGGTGAGCTTATTGGTAAAAACCTGCTGGAATATCTTGGAATGGCTGAGAAACAAATTGTGCTGCTGAATGATACCGTTGCCACACTTCTTGCCGGAAAATCAGCTTCCTTCGGTCGCGAATATGATTCATACATTGGTTATATCCTCGGCACAGGAACAAATACATGCTTTATTGAAAGCAACAGGAATATACTGAAAGTAAAGGGTCTCGATCCGGCAAAAAGTCAGATTATCAATGTTGAATCAGGAAATTTCGGCAGGGTCCCTCAATCAGATACCGACATAGCATTTGATAATACCACTGTTAACCCCGGAGAATACAAATTTGAAAAAATGTTCGCCGGAGGATATTTTGGAGGACTTTGCCTGATGACTTTAAAAACTGCTGCTAAGGAAGGCGTTTTTGCAGGAGCCTCCGCTGCAGGTCTGATCTCGTTGTCAGAATTATCATCCGAGGATGTGAACAATTTCATTTCCAAACCCGGCACTGGCAATAGTCCTTTGCATAATCTTAAGTTGGACGAGACCGACAGGGATAAATGTATCGAAATCATCGAATGTCTGATTGACCGGTCTGCAAAGCTCGTTGCGGCAAACATAGCAGCTGTAATTCTGAAGACCAGCAAAGGAAAATCAGCAGAACGCCCCATATTGATTACAATCGAAGGAACCACATTTTATAAACTGCACAATCTGAGAAAATATTTTGAAAAGTACCTGAAAGAATACCTGAAAGAAGAAAAACAAAGGTTTTACAAATTTACAGAGGTCCAGCAATCCAGCCTGGTGGGAGCAGCACTTGCAGCACTCATTAACTGATACCGGTCCGCCTGATTGTACTGCAATATTTCATTAAAGAATGTTTGTCGATTAGAACCGTGTATTTCAATAGATTGGGATATATGTTTATCAAAACCTGATCAAAACTGCGCTGGACAACCTGTTTATAATGACTTAATAAAATATTTTGATGAGCAGAATAATTGTTATTGGGAGTTCCAATACCGATATGGTAATTAAAACTGAGAAGCTCCCGGTACCGGGTGAGACTATTCTCGGTGGAACTTTCCTGATGAATCCTGGCGGAAAAGGTGCTAATCAGGCTGTAGCCGCTGCGCGTCTTGGAGGAAAAATCACATTTATAACCAAGAGAGGGAATGATTTATTTGGAAATCAGGCTGTCGGATTACTTATGCGGGAGGGGATTGATACCCAGTATATTGTTAAGGATACTGTATTGCCTTCAGGGGTTGCGTTGATTACAGTCAATTCTGCCGGCGAGAATAGTATCGTTGTCGCTCCGGGATCTAATGGGAACCTTTTGTCTGAAGATATTCCTTCGGTGATATTTGAAGAGGGCAAATATGAGATCCTGCTCCTTCAGCTCGAGATACCAATCGAAACAGTCGAATTTTCAGCAGTTACAGCGTCGGAACATGGTATTAAAGTGATCCTTAATCCAGCACCAGCGTGCAAATTGCCCGATAATCTTCTTAAGCACACGTGGCTGATTACGCCTAATGAGACTGAAGCAGAAGCATTAACAGGCATAAAAATCACAAACATTATTTCTGCAGAAAGTGCAGCCGTTTCTCTTCAGGAACGAGGTGTGAAAAATGTAATTATTACACTCGGGGAAGCCGGAGCTTTTGTAAAGTCAGAAAATTACTCAGGTATAGTGCCGGGTGTAAAAGTTATACCGGTTGATACAACTGCTGCCGGTGATGTATTTAACGGAGCACTCGCAGTAGCAATATCTGAAGGTAAAGATCTTAACGAAGCTGTCCTTTTTGCAAATATAGCTGCCTCAATCTCAGTAACACGAATGGGAGCCCAGGCATCAGCACCTTACAGAAATGAAATCAAATAATCATTTTGCCATGAAAAAGATCTTATTATTATTTGTGATACTCCTTCTGATATCATGGAATTGTACAAACCAGCCGACCGGAAAAAGCTACAAAGTTGTCAGGGTCATTTTTGATACAGATTTTGGTCCCGATTATGACGATGTAGGCGCTCTTGCTTTTCTTCATGCTATGGCAGATAGTGGAAGGGCTGAAATACTCGCAACTGTTTCATCAAATAAAAATGAGCTTGTTGCCCCTTCAATAAATGTGGTTAACACCTATTTTGGCAGACCTGAATTGGCAATTGGAGCTCCCAAAACGCCGGGGGTGAACCTGGGATCTTCGCAGCACTGGCCCGATTCAATTATTGCCAACTATCCACATTCTATCAAATCAACGAATGATGTCCCCGATGCAGTAAATATTTACAGGAAAGTCTTAAGCCTTGAAGCAGATAAAAGTGTTACTATCATTACCGTTGGATTTTTAACCAACCTCAACAACCTCCTTAAGTCTAAACCCGATAAAATATCTCCTCTTTCAGGAGAAGAGCTGGTTGCAAAAAAAGTAAAAAGGTTAGTGTCCATGGCCGGACAGTTCCCGGAGGGAAAGGAGTTTAACGTTCATATGGATTCAACAGCATCAAAATATGTATTTGAAAACTGGCCCGGAGAGATTATCTTTACTGGTTTTGAGATTGGCTCACAAATACATACCGGGTTAAGGCTTATTCAATCCGACATTAAAAAGAGCCCCGTTAAAGATGTTTTCAGGATAAGCATTCCTCTCTCACCAGAGGATAAAGACGGAAGAATGAGCTGGGATGAAACGGCAGTCCTGATCGGTGTTTATGGTACAGATGGATTCTTCAACACAGTAAGCGGGAAAATTATCGTAAATGCTGATGGAAGCAATTCATGGGAGAACATCCCTGACGGAATCCAGGCTTATGTTAAACAAAAGATGCCGGTACCTCAGATCAGCACATTTATTGAGGACAGGATGATGCATCAACCCTTACAGAAAATGTCCAAAAAATCAGGAAAATGACCTTTGAAAGTAAGAACAACGAACATTAGAATAGCGAATTAAGAACTTCGTAATTCAAAAATCGTTTGTTCAAATGTTCTTATTTCATTGATCCACATGTTAAGTATAAAATTAATATAAATAAGACCTGTATGAATAGAAAAATTTATGTTTCTGCCTTTATCGCAGGATTAATTTCTATTGTATCATGTACAACCTCCTCAGATAGTTTCAGGACAATTAAGCCGGAGGTGCTCAAAGATAAAATCGCTGGCGGCTGGGCAGGGAAAATGATTGGTGTAACCTATGGCGCTCCAACAGAATTCAGAGCCCAGAATAAGATCTTCTCTGATTCCATTACCTGGAAGCCATCTGATATCAGGGGAAGCCTGTGGCAGGATGATATTTATGTTCAGCTTACTTTCCTGATGTCGATGGATAAGTTTGGGATTGATGCACCTGCTAAAAAATTTCAGGAGATGTTCGCTAAAGCCGGTTATCCGCTGTGGCATGCAAACATGCAAGCCAGAAAGAATTATTACGACAGTATTTTTGTACCAGAGTCGGGTAGCCCTGAATATAATATTCATGCGGATGATATCGATTTTCAGATTGAAGCTGATTATATAGGATTTATGTGCCCGGGCATGCCAAATACAGCCTCAGGCATTGCTGAAAAAACAGGACATATAATGAATTACGGCGATGGAGTATACGGTGGAATATTCGTCAGCGCTCTCTATTCCGAAGCTTTTTTGAGTCAGACATTCTCAGGATAATTGAGAAGGCTTTAAGATCAATACCCGCTGAGAGTGACTACTTTAAGATCATCAACGATGTAATAAAACTTCATCAGCAATATCCTGTTGACTGGAAAGCTGCATGGAAAGAGCTTGACAGCAAATGGGGCGATGTGGATATCTGCGGAGCAGGTTCGACATTCAATATTGATGCCAAGCTGAATGGCGCTTTTATTGTCATGGGGCTATTGTATGGTGATGGCGATCCGGCAAAGACACTTGAGATCACTACCCGATGTGGCCAGGATTCTGATTGTAATCCATCAAATGCAATGGCTGTACTCGGTGTTATAAAGGGGTTCAGCGGTTTGCCTGAAGAAATGCAGAAAGGTGTTACGGATATGAGGGATTCAATCTTTATTAACACTACTTACTCATTTAATTCAGCTGTAGAAAGTACCGAAAAATATGCACATAATCTGATTCTCAGAGATGGCGGAAAAATAAATGATAAAAAGATCATGATTAAAACCCAGATACCTGTAGCTACTCTGGCTGAAGTATCTTTTCCCAATGTGGTATTTGATAAAACCATCTCGGTTTTTGAGAACACCGGATGGTCTTTCAAAGGAAATTGGAAACCTTTTGAAGTGACTTCAGAGGGAGATAACAAACCTGCCAGGCAATCAATGTATGCGGAGAAGCCTGGTGACGAACTTGATTTTGATTTCATCGGAACCGGGATATCAGTTGAAGGAAACTGGTTTAAAGATGGCGGGAAAGCCGATATCTTCGTTGACGGAAATCTCCATCGCAGTATTGATACTTATTATAATTTTGCCAATCAGCAACATACAGTAAGCATCTGGCATGTGCTGAACCTGCAACCGGGCGATCATAAGGTCAGAATAATTGTTAAAGGGGAAAAACGGCCTGAATCAGCAGGAACAAGGGTCTATATCACTTCGGCAACAATATTCAAAACAGAACCCAAGAAAAATGAATCACGGAAATTCTCATTCGAAAAATAATATTCTTTAACAAATTGATCACCTGGTATGCATTCATCATGCGGGTTGACCAGAATATTTAAACTTTTATCTTTTTACTTTTATCTTTTATCTTCAAGAAAATGTTTATACCACAATCCTACACACTAGCCATTATTTTATGTATTATAACAATGATCTGCTGGGGTTCATGGGGAAATACCCAGAAGCTGACAGGCAAATCATGGCGATTTGAGCTCTTTTACTGGGACTATGCACTGGGTATTCTGCTGTTTTCAGTTTTGCTGGGCTTTACTCTCGGCAGCTCGGGTGAAAGCGGAAGAGGTTTTATCCAGGACATAAAGCAGGCTGAGCCTCATAATATTCTGAATGCAATGATCGGAGGTGTCATATTCAACGCTTCCAATATATTGCTTGTTGCCGCTATGGCGATAGCGGGTATGGCGGTTGCATTCCCGGTGGGTGTGGGAATTGCACTGGCATTGGGAGTTATAATCAACTATGTCTTTGCCCCGCATGGAAATGCTACTCTGCTTTTCGCAGGTGTTGCCTTTGTTGTAGTGGCAATCATCATTGACGCTGTTGCCTATAAAAAACACAGTCTGTCAATAAAGAAAGTTTCAGGAAAAGGTATTTCACTCTCCATATCTGCAGGCATACTGATGGCTCTTTTCTATCGTTTCGTAGCAAGTTCAATGGTCTCCAGCTTTGAGGTGCCTGAACCTGGTAAGCTAACACCGTATTCTGCAATATTCTTTTTTGCTGCCGGAGTGTTTGTAAGTAATCTACTCTTCAACTACCTGATAATGAAACGGCCCTTTGAGGGGAACCCACTCAGCTTTAAAGATTACAGCAAAGGCAGTTTTGATGTACATCTATATGGTATCCTGGGCGGTGTAATATGGAACATTGGGATGTCGATGAGCATTATTGCCTCAGGCAAAGCCGGATTTGCGATTTCTTATGGTTTAGGCCAGGGGGCGACTCTTATTGCGGCTCTCTGGGGAGTATTTATCTGGAAGGAATTCAAAGGCGCTTCAAAATCCGTAAACAACCTGATCCTGCTGATGTTCATAGCCTATCTGGCAGGATTGGCACTCTTAGTTATAGCAGGATCGTGAATGTTAGGTACGCTAAGGAGGTGCAAAATGCTCAAAGTAAATATATTATAAATCATTCTTTGCGTCCTTTGCGTAGAATCTTTGCGACCTTTGCGGTTAATGGATTTTTGGACTACATCAGATCTTTTTCAAAAGCCTCTTTATTGAATTTAAACTTATTGCCGAGAAATCCCACTATCTGAATGGTATCTGAGTAGGCATTGCCTAAACAGGTGGAAGCACCTGGAGATGGAGTAATATTAAATATTATTTTATCTCCTGAAAGCTTTGCCTCTCCCATTTCCAGTTTCCGGGTGGTATTATTTACAATCTGCGGCCTGGTTCCTCCAATACCCCTGGCATATCTGAGTTCATTAAGTTTCAGGGAAGGAACGATCATTCTGATTTGTTTAATAAACAGTCGTTTACCAATAAACGGCAGATCATAAAGGACGTTTATAACAATATAATTGAAGAGTACTTTATCAAAAATTATATTAAACAGGCTTAATACAGGATTAATACCAAGCCCGAATGTTTTCCAGTACTCGCTAAAAGTTGACCAGTTATGCCGTTCGAGCTGAAAAATCGGTTTTGCGGTTGGTCCGAACCTGGTAATATTCTCATCATGTACTTCCGGGTCGCCATGAACGGCGGCAAAGGGAAGTTTGGCAACCTGTATTGTATATACCTTGCCGTTCAGCACTTTCGGAGCTATATAAAAACTTCCGGCCATAGACAAAATCGATAAATTTTTTCCGTAACCCATCGATTTGGCAATCATAAGACTATGCCCTCCGGCGGCAATAACAACAGTTGAAGCATGAATTTCTCCCTTATCCGTCTTTATAATATATTTATCGTCGTTTTTGACAATTGAAATAAGTTTGGTATTAAGGCTAATATTTATCTCGGGATTTTCTTTCCTGGCATTATCAACAAAGGAATGGCAAAGTCTTTTAAAATCGACAGTATACCCATCCTGGGTCACAAGTGCAAGGATCTCCTGACCGGGATCTCTTCCTTCCACCACCCTTGGTTCAATTTTGCCAATTTCGTCTCTGTTGATTATTCTCAGGTTTGGGAAAAGCTGACTGAAGGTTGTAAATCTTTTAGCCAGATCGTCTACCTGGGTTTTACCGACAGCTAAAACCATCTTGGAGTATTTGTTGAAAATTTTAAGATCCGAGCCAGAACGCTTTTCATTCTCAAGATACTTCATAACCATATCGGCCATTCGTTTTACACTTCTGGCCTTCTCGATAGAGTAGTTGGTTTCGATGTCTCCGAAATGAAGCGTCTGGCTGTTTTTGGTGGATGCGGAGTTTACAAGACCAAAGTCTGAGTATTTCTCAATCAGACTAATGTTTTTGATATCAGTATATTTACTTAAAGTATAGAGCAAGGCAGTACCTACAACACCCCCTCCAACAATAAGAACATCGTACCTGGGAATTGTTTCGTTCATCTTTTATTTTCTAACATTTAATGGAATATATTCGTGTTTGCCATAGACATTTTTAAATGCAGGTCTGATGATCCTTTTAGCTGAAAAAGTAAGTTCTTCAATCCTGTGTGTACACCATCCTGAAACTCTTGCAATTGCAAAAAGCGGTGTATAAAGCTCTTTTGAAATATCAAGACAGGCATAAACAAAACCGGAATAAAAATCCACATTTATGCAAACCACCTTTGTAGATTTTTCTCCTTTAAACACTCTGAACACTTCCGGAGTCAGCCGTTCAACAAGTGCATAAAGCTCAAATTCATCAAGACGACCTTTTTCAATGGCAAGTTCTCTTGCTTTGGTCTTCAGGATTGCAGCGCGCGGATCAGAAATTGTATAGACAGCATGTCCGATTCCATATATCTTACCCGTAAAATCATTTGCCTTCTTGTTAAGTATCTTCAGAAGATGCTTCGTTACTTCCTCCTCATCAGTCCAGTCTTTTACATGAACCTTCATATCTTCCATCATCTCAAGCACTCTTACATTTGCTCCTCCGTGCAGTGGTCCTTTTAATGATCCAATGGCAGAGGTAACGGAAGAATAGATATCGGTCTCTGACGAACTGGTCACTCTCATTGTAAAAGTAGAATTGTTACCACCTCCATGCTCTGCATGAAGAACCAGCATAAGGTCAAGCAGGTCAGCCTCCAGCTTTGAAAAGCCCTTGCAATCTCCTTTTATTAGATAAAGAAAGTTTTCAGCAGTCGAGAGATTAGGCTGAGGATGACGGATTGACAAGGTCCTTCCTTTATAAAGGTGCCTGAGCGCCTGATAAGAATATGCAACAATTGTCGGAAACTTGGCAATTATGTTCAATGATTGTTTAATCATGTTATCAAGGGAGATGCTGTCGGGGTTATTATCAAGCGTATACAATCCCAGTACCGACCTGGCAAGAATATTCAGAACATCCTTCCCCTTCATTGATAAAATCATGTCTTTTACGAAATCATCAGGAAGAGCACGCAATGAAGCCATGTGCGCTGAAAATTCGGCCAGTTCCATCTTGGTTGGCAAATGTCCGGTCAGAAGAAGATATACAGTTTCATCAAAACCGTGACGGTCCTCTTTCTGAAATCCCCTGGTAATATCTTCAATATCTATTCCCCGGTATAATAGTTTTCCGGGTATTGCAATTACCTTTCCATCCTCCTTTTTATAGCCAACAACATCACCGATATTCGTAAGGCCTACCAGAACACCGGTACCATCTTTGTTCCTTAGTCCGCGCTTCACTTCAAATTCCTCGAATAATTCATTTTCAATCTGACATGATGCCCTTACCGATTCCTCCAGCTTTGCAAAATAATTGTTTTCTTCCATTGGAATTAAAATTTTAAGTAGTTTGAGATATGATATTAGAGATTATAGCATCTGCAAATTCTGAGGTTTTAAGTAAAGTTGCATTTTCCATCAGTCTGTGGAAATCGTAAGTGACCTTCTTACTTTGAATTGTCCGTTCAAGGCTTGCATAGATACTTTCAGCAACTTTATCCCAGCCCAGATAATCAAACATCAAGGCCCCGGAAAGAATTACTGAACCTGGGTTTACTTTGTCCTGATTGGCATACTTTGGTGCAGTACCGTGTGTCGCTTCAAATATAGCATGACCTGATTCAAAATTTATATTTGCACCCGGAGCAATACCTATTCCTCCCACAATGGCAGCGAGTGCATCGGAAATGTAATCACCGTTCAGGTTCAGTGTGGCGATGACCGAGTACTCTGAAGGACGGGTCAGTATTTGCTGTAAAAAAGCATCGGCGATAACATCTTTTATTATTACCTTCCCCGCTGCTTCCGCATTTTTCAGCTTCTCATCGGCAACTTTCAGGGTCTGCTTTTCAGCAATTTGTTTATGCTGCGCCCATGTAAATACATCTTTGCCGAATTCTCTCTCAGCCAGTGCATATCCCCATTTCATGAAAGAACCTTCAGTAAACTTCATAATGTTCCCTTTATGAACAATTGTCACTGAAGGAAGCTTCTTATTAATTGCATATTTTATAGCCTGCCTGACAAGACGTTCAGTACCTTCGAGCGAGACAGGTTTGATCCCGATGGAAGATGAATCAGGGAACCTGATGGATTTGACTCCCATTTCATCGATCAGAAATCTTTTCAACTTGTCTGTTTCAGGCTTCCCATTCATAAATTCAATTCCTGCATAGATATCCTCGGTGTTTTCTCTGAAGATATGCATATTCACTTTTTCAGGATTCTTTACGGGGCTTGGTACGCCTGTGAAATATCTGACGGGCCGGTAACATGTGTAGAGATCCAGTATCTGTCGCAAGGCTACATTTAATGAACGCATTCCCTCGCCGATCGGCGTTGTAAGCGGACCTTTTATCCCCACAAGATATTCCCTGAAATTTGCCAGAGTCTCCTCGGGCATCCAGTTACCGGTGAGCTTATATGCCTTCTCACCGGCAAGGACCTCTTTCCAGATGACTTTTCTTTTGCCGTTGTAAGATTTATTTACGGCGGCATCAAAAACACGTACTGATGCTTTCCAGATATCGGGACCCGTGCCGTCACCTTCGATGAATGGTATAATCGGATTTTCAGGTACAATTAATTTTCCGTCGATCAGTTTAATTTTTTCAGACAACATTTTTCGTGTGTGATTTTCTGATAATATTTAAGGCACTTCCGGCTTTAAACCATTCAATCTGTGCTTCATTGTAAGAATGGTTTGCCGCGAATTTTTCTTTTGTTCCGTCAGCATGATTCAGCGTGACAGTCAACCGTTTACCGGCAGCAAATTTATTGAGGCCGGTTATGTCAATCCTGTCGTCTTCCTGTATTTTGTTATAATCTTCCTTATCCAGGAACGTCAGTGTAAGTACTCCCTGCTTCTTGAGATTAGTCTCATGTATTCTGGCGAATGATTTTACCAGCAGTACCCTTACACCGAGGAACCTTGGTTCCATTGCCGCATGTTCGCGTGAAGATCCTTCTCCAAAATTTTCCTCTCCTGCTACTACTGATCCCGGACCCGAATCACGGTACGCTCTGGCAGTCAGCGGAACAGTTGCATATGCTCCGGTTAATTGATTTAAAATACTGTTAGTCTGATCATTAAAATAATTAACAGCGCCAATCATATAATTCTCCGATATGTTCTCTAGATGTCCCCTGAACTTCAACCAGAAACCTGCCATCGAGATATGATCGGTGGTGCACTTCCCTTTTGCCTTGATCAGCAATGGCAGGTTTTTAAAGTCTTTCCCATTCCATTCCTTAAAAGGAGTGAGTAATTGCAATCTGTCAGAGCCGGGGGCGATAACTATCTTATCTTCTTTTTTTTCATGCACCGGCTTCTGATATCCTGAATCAACAATACCAAAGCCGTCAGGAGGAAGGTTTATTCCCTGGGGTTCAGCTAAGCGAACCTCCTGCCCGTCGGAATTAATCAATGTATCAGTTATGGGATTAAAAGTCAGGTCCCCGGAAATTGCGATTGCAGTTACCAGTTCGGGAGACGCAACGAAAGCATATGTGTTTGGGTTTGCATCATTTCGCTTTGCGAAATTCCTGTTAAAGGAATGAATAATTGTATTAACTTTCTTACTATCAGCATCTTTTCGCGCCCACTGTCCGATACACGGACCGCAGGCGTTTGCAAATACCTCACCACCAATTTCCCTGAATAACTGGAGGAACCCGTCACGTTCGGCAATAGCCCTGATCTGCTCAGATCCGGGGGTAATGGTAAATTCAGATCTGGCTGCCAGTTTATGGTCCAGAGCATCTTTTACTACCGATGCTGCCCGTGAAAGATCCTCATACGATGAATTCGTACATGATCCTATGAGCCCCACTTCGACATCGACAGGCCATTTATTCTTAAAAGCTGCTTCTTTCATGCGCGAGACAGGAGTAGCAAGGTCAGGGGTAAAAGGACCATTGATATATGGCTCCAGTTCCGAAAGGTTTATCTCGAGGTACTGATCAAAGTATTTTGAAGGATCAGCATATACCTCCTCGTCAGCAATAAGATGATCGCTGTTCTTAAGGGCAAGATCAGCAACCTCTTCTCTTCCGGTAGCTATAAGGTACTCGGTCATCGATTTATCAAAGCCGAAAATTGAACAGGTCGCTCCGGTTTCTGCTCCCATGTTGCAGATTGTTGCTTTTCCGGTACATGAAAGTGAACTTGCACCTTCGCCGAAATATTCAATAATATGGCCTGTTCCCCCTTTTACTGTCAGTAATCCTGAAATCTTCAGAATAATATCTTTTGCTGAACTCCAGCCGTTCAGTTTTCCTGTAAGCTTAATACCTATCAGTTTTGGAAATTTTAGTTCCCAACCCATTCCTGCCAGTACATCTACAGCATCTGCACCACCTACACCTATTGCGATCATTCCCAGTCCACCTGCATTTGGGGTATGTGAGTCTGTTCCTATCATCATCCCTCCGGGAAATGCATAATTTTCAAGAACTATCTGGTGAATTATTCCCGATCCAGGTTTCCAGAAACCAATATCATATTTGTTACAAACGGAACTAAGAAAATCATACACTTCCTTATTGGTTATGCCTGCGGCTTTAAGATCCGGCTCCGCGCCAGATTGAGCAAGTATAAGGTGATCGCAATGCACAGAAGCAGGTACTGCTGTAGAATCTTTTCCCGCCATCATAAACTGCAAAATTGCCATCTGTGCAGTAGCGTCCTGCATAGCCACACGGTCGGGCAAAAATTCTGTATAGTCTATGCCGCGCTTAAATGAACCTGTCTGATCTTTATGATTAATATGGCTGAGAAGTATCTTTTCGCTTAAAGTCAGAGGATGCCTGACTTTCTTTCTGATTTCCAATATTCGCGAGTTCAACTGTTTATAAAAAGAATCGATCATCTCAAAATCAAATATCATAAAGCGCTAATTTTTAACAGTTTACTTTCTAATTTGTCCGTTACCCTCAATAATCCATTTATAGGTTGTCAGAGCTTCCAGCGCCATTGGCCCGCGTGCATGTAGTTTCTGAGTGGAAATACCGACTTCTGCTCCAAGTCCGAATTCGGACCCATCAGTAAATGCGGTTGAAGCGTTTGCATAAATTGCCGATGCATCTATCAGGTCATAGAACAAATGAATCTTACTTTTGTTCTCGGAAATTATTGCCTCACTGTGCTTTGATCCAAAGTCGGAGATATGATCAACGGCCTCCTCAAAAGAGTAAACAGTTTTAACTGCCAGTTTATAAGAAAGAAATTCCGTACCAAATGACTCATTTGTAGCTTTTTGAAGCAGGTTTGCAGGGTACTTTCCATTCAATGCTGCATAAGCTTTTTCATCTGCATATAATATAACATTCGAATTAGCGCAGAGGCCCACGATGTAATCCAGGTCAGCTAATCGTTTTTCGTGAATAATAAGGCAATCGAGAGCATTACAAACGCTTACCCTGCGTGTCTTGGCGTTGTTGACAATGTCGCGTCCTTTCTCCCTGTCTCCAAATTCATCAAAATAGGTATGACATATCCCTGCACCAGTCTCTATAACAGGAATTGAGGCATTCTCCCTGACATAATCGATTAGCCCTCTGCTCCCGCGCGGGATTATAAGGTCGACATATTCGCGTGCATTTAACAGCTGGGTAGTCTCTTCATGTCCTGCAGGAAGAAGGGTCAGAATATCCGGATCAACTCCCAGTTTCGAAAGTCGTTCCCTGATCAGATTAGCAATAGCTGTATTCGATTTAATAGCTTCGCTCCCTCCTTTAAGTATACAGACATTACCCGATTTCAGACATAGTGAAAAGACATCAAAAGTGACATTAGGCCTTGATTCATAAATAATTCCTATTACACCAAAAGGCACAGATATTTTGGATATTACCAGACCGTTGTCCCTGATATTCTTCATGAGAACTTTGCCTCTCGGACCTGGCATTGATGCAACTTTCCTGATATCGTCTGCTATATTCAGAATCCTTCCGGCAGTCAGCATCAAACGATCATATCCCGGATCTGAAGGGTCCATTAAAGACAGATCCTTCTTATTCTCTGCAAGTATGAATCTTGCATTTTCGATTGCCATCTCTGCAACCGACAACAGGATCTTGTCAATAGTATCGCTGTCCAGAACATTTAGTGCCCGGCTGGCTTTTTTTGCTTTCCTGAACAGAGGCGTACAATCCATACGGTAAACTAGTAGTAAAATGGGCTCTTAACCCTGGTATGTAACTTTAACTTTCTCATTAATAAACAGATAGTCATAATGAATGAATGGCTTACTGAGCTTTTGCCCGAGATTCTGCTCAGCTTTTTTGGAATCATACTGCGATTTGCCCAATCCGATATTGTTTCCGTTTTCATCAACAATCCTGACAATATCTCCGCATCTGAAAAATCCATCAATCCGGGTTATGCCTATCATTAAAAGGCTTGATGCCTTATCATCCAGGAGAGCATCCTTTGCTCCGTCATTTATTATTACTGCACCTTTTGCAAAAGTATCTGAATGTGAAAGCCACTTTTTCACACCTGTTTCCTTCCTGCTGCTTGCAACAAAATGGGTATAGGGGACATCCTTTCCCCTAACAATATCGGTGACTATAGAATCACGCGTCCCATTCGCAATAAAAACATCAACGCCCTGAGAGGCAATTTTACGGGCAATGGAACATTTTGTGACCATTCCTCCTCTGCCGAATCCTGATTTCACAGAGGAGATATATTTATCAAGATCCTCAGATTCATCATAAATACTGGTAATTAGTTCGGTGCCATTCTTTCCGGGAATACCATTATAAACACCATCAACATTAGAGAGGATTATCAGCGATCTGCAATCCATCATCGACGAAATAAGCCCGGACAATTCATCATTATCAGTGAACATCAGTTCGTTAATCGATATTGTATCATTCTCATTTACAATAGGCAACACATTATTCTCAAGCATTGCGGTAATACAATTCTTCATATTCAGATAATGCCGGCGGTCCCTGAAGCTCTCCTTTGTTGCCAGAAGCTGTCCGGCCTGAATTCCATACTTTCCGAACAGAAACTGATAACTCGACATCAGTTTGACCTGTCCGATCGCAGCCCATATCTGTTTGGCAGCTACAACATTTGTTTTCTTTGATGGTGCCACTTCACTCCGGCCTGCAGCCACAGCTCCCGATGAGATTAGTACAACTTCAATCCCCTGTTTGTACAAAATAGCAACATCCTCTACGAGACGTAATATTCTTCCGTCATTGAGTGAACCATCCGGTTTTGTAATAACATTGCTTCCGACCTTTACAGCAATTCTGTTAAAATCTGGTTTATTGTTTTTCAATTTAATACTATTTACACCTGATATAATAAAATTTGTCGCAAAATTAATAGAATATGTGAACATATTATAGCAAAAGTGAATAATTTAGAAATTACATTTATTTCCCAATTCCTGAAATGCCAAAAGCCAGCCAGCAGATCACTGAACAGAATAAAATCGTTGTACAAGTTATTGTAGAAAGTTAAACAGGAATCATAAACCTGACAATTATCATGTATTTGGAAGATCCTGATTTTATTTGACGATGACTTCTCCTTGCAGCTTAAAGTCCTGTGATGATGCTCCAATGAAGTATTTTATGGTGCCATTTTCAAGAACAAATTCCTGTTTATCAGTGTCCCAGTATGTCAGATCAGATGCATTCAGAGGAATTGAAACCTGAACCGTCTTTCCTTTTCCGACGAATACTCTTTTAAAACCTTTCAGTGAAATTTCCGGACGATCTACCCTGGAATCAGGAAAGCTTACATAAAGTTGAGTCACTTCATCACTGTCAAAATTTCCGTTATTCTGAAGGCTGAAAACCAGATTGACAGTCTCATTATTTTTCAGGGAATTTGAAGTTGGTTTAAGTCCTGAATAAATGAATGTTGTATATGTTAATCCAAACCCGAAGGGGAAGAGTGGTTCATTCTTTTTGTACATATAAGTTCTGCCATGCCTTAAATTGTAGTCCAGGATTGGCAGCAGCTGATCTATTGAAGTAATCCATGTCTGGACCAGTCTCCCTGCCGGGCTTACTTTGCCAAAAATCACATCAGACAGAGCATTGCCCATTTCCTGGCTCGACTGACTTACATGCAGGATTGCAGGCACATGTTCTTTTGACCAGTTGATTGCGTACGGGAAACTTGATACCATGACGAGTATAGTTTTTGGATTTGCTGCCATAACAAGCCTTACAAGATCTTCCTGCTCGATAGTAATTGCCTGTCTGTCAACTTCTTCCCGACCATCACTTGCCACATGGTTTTGTCCCCAGGCCAAACCGTAGCTGAGAGGATTATTGCCGATGCATACGATTGCAATATCACTCTCCTTCGCCGCGATGACAGCCGAATCAGCTTTGTTGCTGGCTGCGAACCGGACTTTCAACTTTTCGCCTGTGGCATTTTTAATACCCTGCAGGATAGTAATCCTGTATGGCGGAGTTCCGGAATACCAGTCAGATATTACCGAGTTTGCTGACGGTCCAATCACTGCAATAGATTTGATCTTATCCATTTGAAGAGGCAGGAGATTGTTGGTATTTTTCATTAGTACGACTGATTTTTGAGTCGCTACCCTGACAAGATCACGCGCTTCCTGTTTGGTCCAGGGAGCAATGGTATCTGTAACTCCTATACTCGTATATAAATTTTGCGGCGAATTATCCAGCATCCCTAACTTAAGCAGAACTTTAAAATTTCCGTAGATAGCTTCATCAATGTCCTGTTCAGTTATCATACCTTTTGCCAGAGCCTCCTTAACAGATGCCCTGTAATCATCGAGGAACATTGTAATCCCTGCTTTAATGCACGCGGCTGCAGCAACAGATAATGAATTATAATAAGCATGAGTCGTCACCAACTGCTTAAATGCACCCCCATCAGTTGATATAATGCCTCTTAATCCCCAGTCTTTCATTGTGACACTTCGCAAAACCGGATTTACCGTGCAGGGAATTCCGTTATAATTATTGTAAGCTGCCATAAATGCTTGTGATCCGCCTTCTGTGACCCCTTTATAAAATCCGTAGGAATAGTATTCGCGGAACAAGCGTTCATCAAAATCAGAACTGTTAAATGCCCGGTTATTTTCATTGCTGTTTGCCAGAAAGTGCTTCATAAGTGAGGCCGTTTTCCAGTAAACCGGGTCATTGCCCTGAAGTCCCTTCACATATGCAGCTACAAGGGAGCCAGCCAGGTAGGCATCTTCCCCATAACACTCCTCTGTTCTGCCCCATCGGATATCCCTGCCAAGGTCAGCGTTCGGTGCAAAAACTATAAGCCCTGCGATGCCAAAATTTTTATTCTGGGCCAGATACCTGCATTCGGTAGCCTCCCAGTCAGCAACTTTCCGGATCATCTCCGGATCCCACATTTCGGCAAGACCAATTGCCTGCGGAAAGGTGGTTGTTGGCGATGCTTTCGGGCCTTTTACAGCCCAGTTAGCAGGACCACTGTAAGCCAGACCATGGAGCCCTTCAACTGTGTGGGTACCTTTTATTCCAAGACGGGGAACGGAAATACGAGGTGAAAGGCAATTAATCTTTTCATCTGTTGTCATTAATGAAATAAGATTTCTGATCCGTTCATCCGCGGACAGACGGGTATCCTGGAACGGATACGATTGGGCATAAGTCAGTAAATTGGCAGCTATAAAGCAAACAATTAAGTATACTTTTCTCATTTCGTGAATAATTAAACTGGTACTTTAAGCTTTTTAGGACTCTAATTTACAAATTATTTGAGATTGCCGGAACTCGGTATGGAAGATAAGGATTGTTTGTCTTTGTCTCGGATGACTTGCCGGTTTATCATGAATTTCAGGCAAGATTATATTTATGCAGATAGCTTTTGATAAAATCTGTATCTTTTTTGAGTTTCCTGACAATTATTTCCTGCTGCTTAACAAGTGCAAGATTCTCCTCCCCCTTTTCTAACAAAGGATACTCCACATGCAGAGTAATAGGAACAGAAATATTCAGTTCCCTGACCAGCTTAAAGTACAGGTCCCAGTCTATCATTCCTTCACCCAGAGGAACTGTCACAGCCACAGGCTTGCCTTTTTCAGTTTTCCAGGTAAAATCTTTAATTGCCAGCGTCGTAATACGGCTGGCGATCAGCCGCATTCCTATCATCCATGTTTCTGCACCCTCTACCATTGCATGCCGGACATCATATTGACTACCCAAAAATTCGGGCGGAAACTCACGGAAAAGTTCATGCAAATCCCATACAGGACCTCCGACAAGGTAACCTGAGTGGTTCTGGTATCCTCCATGAATCTTATATTTCCTGTTTAGTTCCACGACATCAATTAAAATGGTCCGGTATTTCTGCAGTGTTTCCCATATTCCGTTTTTATAGTCATATGGAAACCAGCCTAACCTGTAATATCTTACACCTGATTCAGAAGCGGTTTTCAGGATCTGTTCGGTAAAAGGTTCTTTGGCAGAAGCTATGCCAGTAACTATCATGTCAATGTCGAGGTGATGGTTCCGGGCTCTGTTAATAAGTTTTGGCAAAGATGTTGCGACGTCTTTGGGTTCGACTTTTCCTCCCTGACGCACAGTGAGGTCAAGGCCGCCAATTCCTGCTTCTGCTGTGCATTCACATATAAAATCAAAATCATAGCCATCAAGGGGCTTGGAAAAGAACCTGACCGGATACCGGTCTTTATCTGAACGCTGAAGCGGTGTCTGAAGGCCCGATAAAAAAGGTACGGCTGCGCTGCCTGCAGCTATGGTTGCTATAAATTTCCTCCTGTTCTGTATCATCTGAATAATTTTTAATTGATCCGTATGATCTGAAGCAAGGCAAAATTACAATTTATTGTTTTACCAGAAATCAGGTTTTATTTTTGTGCCTCTGGCTGTGCAATCGGCACAACCCTTAAAATATGTAATTATTCTGTAAGGAGGAGGCGGTTGCAGGTGGACTATAATAACCCAGGCATTTACACCAAGAGTAAGGTTTGGAGGGTCGACAAGTCCTATTACTGCATTTTCACAATCAGTGTATAGGTCTGGCATACCCCTGAACTGATCTTTGATAAAAATCCTCTTTGATTTTCTGGCAGGCCCAGGGGCATTGATGTCGTAAGTTTGATAGTATTGTGCCCGGGCTGATCAGTTATAAGACCCTCAACAACAAGTATGTTCTGATCTTCGCTTACTGCCGGGATAAATTGTTTAATACATCCGCTGATCAGAGTTAATAATAAAAAGTACAGAATCAATAACCATGCGTATTTCATACTAAATTATAGCATAATTCAATGCAAATTATGGAAAATGGATTGTTGGACTCCAGGCAGGACACAGGATTATTGTCTCTTAACCTTAATGATTTTTTTTATAATGAATGTTTTACCATCAGGTGTAATGCCCTGAACATTAATCTCGTAATCAGAAACAAAATCAGATGTCCAGAAATCAATGCTGGTATTGCCTTCTTTATTGGTTTTTACAGAAGGATTCCAGTAAAGAGTAGTTCTGAAATCAGGAATCCTGCTTCTCTTCATTTCTTCCGAGGAATAATCAGGTGAAATAAACGATCCGAAACGATCAATAACTTTGTAGGTCATCCTGAAAGCATTATCCGGCAGTGTTATATTGCTGAAATCTCCGGCTTTTGTTATAATATTTATAATACCATTAAACAGGTAATCACCAACAAAGTACTTTTCCCTTACCACATCTATTTTTTCGACTATCTCAGGTTCAATACCAGCGATCACGGAGACATCTTTAACCAGGACACCATCAACAAACAGGACAGGAGGATCTTCATATGGCCTGTTATTGACAGGATCATTCATCGATACCTCGTAACCCGATTTCTTGCTTTTCAGGAAAACACCGGGCAAAAGTTCAAAAAAGACTTCCTGCATTACCGGTAGAAGAATATAATCCTTCATAATCAGTTCAGTAGAAGGCTTTCCATAAAATCGTCTGGACTTGACCTGTGATATTTTTGAGGCGGGATATTCTCCGACGGAAGAAATTCCATAAATTTTCCTCACCTGATGGTTTACACTCCATAATGAAATATACGTAGGTATAGAAATATCAGTTAAGTCAGCCGATTTCTCAGATTTAAAATATTGATCAGAAAATGATGATTCGATATTGACAGTCTGATTATTAGCCGGATCGTCCGGCTGGATTATCATATCTTTACTTTCTTCCCCAATCGGAATTTTAAAGCAGAAATTTCCTCCATTATCAGTTTTTGCATATTTAAAACCTGCAATTTTCCCAGGCGTTGACAATACAAGGAACCTGACAGAATCTTCTGGTTTTTGATTACTTATCAGAAGTTTTCCAAAAAGGTAATGATCTTCTTTCTCGATCTGGTATTTGAATACAGGCAGGTCATCACTTAAAATCGCGTTCCAGTTGATCCAGTTGCTTTTCACAGTCTGAAGAAGACTATCCATTTCAGCGGAAGGCATCTCATCGGGTTTAATATTTTTAAATACATCCCATGGGAATGGTCCGAATTCTGTTCCAAAAATCATGTAGTCACTGAGATCCACATCAGACCGGTCATTTGTTACTGGTGCAACTGATACACTTAGATTCGGTGAGGTTAACCCTTTCTCAAGCTTAAAATCAAGAGTCACTTTCTTCCGCATACCTGCACTGTCGTCTGCATGAAGAGTCAAAACCGGTTTTTCCCTTGATGGGGTATATATAAACCTTTCGCAAACTGGCTGACCCTTTGCATTAAAAATGGTTATCTGATTAATACCTGAAGTCAGTAAATTTTTGCCAATGACTACTTTGGCATGTTCAACTGTTATCGTCTCATCTCTAATATAGTTAATTATGCCATGAGTCTGTATAGCAAGATAAAACAGGTTTGTATTTTGCGAACGGTATTTATCATCTGTGTTAACGAATATTTCCAAAACATCCTGTTTTAGATTATTCACGGTTAATGTCAGTCCTGATTCTCTGGCATTCAGGTCGTTTTCTTCCTGAGTGGTTCCTTTAGTAAAATTTTCTGAATATGTTTTTCTCTTAAAAGTTTTGCTGCTGAACGCATTATAAATCTTAATTTCCTTCATGAAGCAATTGACCGGAAGGAAGTTTTTCATCCAGCTTGTATATGCCCTTATCGTATATGTACCTGTACTCAGTGTATCAGGAAGCGTTATCTGGCCCGGGCCCAAGCCTCCATCAAGCCAAATCCTCTTTTGTACAATCGGCTGGTTTTCAGGATTCAGGAGTTCAAAGTATGCAATTTTGCTATTTAAGGAAGGCCTAAAGCTTTGCCTGTCAATCAAATATATATTAAACCAGATATCTTCTCCAGATATATACTCTTGTCTGTCGGAGTGAATGAATATTTCTTCTCTTGGCACCGACTTGCAGTATCGGACAAGCCTTTGACTAAGATAATCCGTTATATTATTCGGGATCTGACCATTAATACCCTGCAGAAACAGCAACTGTATCAGAACTAGAATAACCGGTTTTATTTTTTTTATCATTTATATTACTTTCATCGATAATTTTTTACTATTCCCCTTCCCAGAATACAGGTTTGATATTTGTACCTCTTACAGTACAGTCATAACAACCCTTCGTAAGTGTAGTTACCCTGTAAGTAGGGGGTGGCGGAGCCTGATGAACCACAATTACCCAGACATTTACATTCAGATATGGAATTGGATCTGATAATTGTCCATAAACGGTATCAGCAACACAGGCATTATCGGTATATGGCGTTACCACTCCTGCGAAATGATCTTTTATAAAGATCCGTTTTGACGATCTGGCTGAAACGCTGAAATAGCCCAGTACTCTCTGATTTGGATCTTCAACACAAAACACATTGCTGGGAATCTCTGATGGTATAATATCGTAAAGACCACCTATAAATTCAGAAATATTTTGCAGTTTCTCCCAATAAAGATATTCGTCTTCATTCAGGGAGTACTGATTCACTAAGATGCTGTATTTTTCTCTCAGCCTGTCTGTTGCGTTCGAAACTAAGTTCAGTGGGTACCTGACGACCCTATCCTGTTCAATAGTGGAGGTGTTTTTGATGTTTATCACATCCGAATTATTTGACAGCCAGCATAAGTTGTTCGGTGTTTGATAGGGAAGCCGGAACTCCCACGTTTCGGAATATTCCCATCTGTAGTATTTACACTTATTATCCGGATCATGAGTATTCAGGAAGATCTGACACCCTTCCGCTGACGGTATGCCTCCTGAACCTATGGCAAAGGTTCGCTTCTCATAGTAAATGCTATCGACGGGAGGTACGGGCTTTAGTTCCACGGGAACCGACTCATAATTTAATTTATTATTGGTAGCGGGTGTATTGATATGCAGCGTATAAAGCCGGCCCACTGCACCCTGAAAATTTGCCGAGTCTGAAATATAAGTTCCCGAAGCAGTTTCAGTGAAGCTGAATGACTGGCCCAAATCATCGGATACTGTGACATTACATCCGACCATAGGCCTTGCTGCACTACTTATCCCCAGATGAGAGGGCCGGGATAGCTTTATGGTATAAGGCCCCTTCTGATCTGTTATCAGCCCTTCCACAACCAGCAGGTCCTTATCTTCAGAAGTCTTGGGTATAAACTGTGATATACAACCGGTGATAAGAAGTATAAAAGTCACAAATAATATTAGTCTGAAATTTTTCATGTATTATTTAAAAATCAAAACTGAATGTAACAGATGGAATTGGTCTTCCAAATACTGATAATTCGTACCCTTTGACAATTGTAATGTCTTTCTTGAAATATATGGAATAAACATTTTCCCTGCCAAGTAAGTTATAGACTGAAAAGGTCCAGGATGGATGAGCAATGCGGTGTGATTTAAGATTGCCTCCAATTTTTAATGACACATCAAGCCTGGAATAATCAGGAATTCTGTATTCATTCCTGTCTGAGTATGAAACAACCAGTTTATCGCTTACATAATAGGTGGCAATAGGATATGTTATCGGACGCCCCGTACTCCATGTATAATTTGATGAGAAACTGATCCGTCGTGAGAAAATGTAATTAAAAATGACGACAAGGTCATGCGGTTTATCAAAGTTTGCAGGAAACCATTTGCCTGAATTAATAATTTCCTCACTGAAAGTACCTACGCTTTGTTCAAAGACCCTGGAATAAGTATAACCAATACTATATCTGAATTTTCCTTCTGTCTTCTTCAAAACTAATTCCAAACCATAAGCTTTACCCCGGACATTCACAATATCTCTTTCAATATTCTCATCCATTATAAGTGTTGTCCCGCCTTTAAAATCCACCATATTATTTATTCTTTTATAATATAGTTCAGCGGATGCTTCAAAATTGTTCTTAAACAGCATCTCATAAAATCCTAAAGCAACCTGGTCTCCAATCTCGGGCTTTATGTAATAATCACTTAGTTTCCATGTATCTGTAGGCGCTATGGAAGTCGAATTTGAAAGAAGATGAAGGTACTGTATAGTCCTGTTATAATTGATCTTAAAGGAATTTTTATCTGAGATCCTGAAATTTAATGAGACTCTGAATTCCGGGCTCATATATTTCCTTATAATTCCTCCCGCCTTGAATTTAAGAGTATCGATAACTGTCGATGCACTCCTTGAAAACTCAGGGTTATAGAGAAGGACTGACTTAGGTCCAAGCGAAAAATAAGATGACATTCTCACGCCAACATTAAATGAAACAAAATCGTTAAGAAGAAATTTGTCCTCAGCATACAATGCTCCTTCCCAGGCGCGTTCTCTCTCTATTGTATGTGGGATAACAAGGGAGGAATCACCATATGGCAAGTATTTTCCGGGTACAATAGAATATCGGTTAACGTCGGCGCCAAAATTGATCTCATTTCTGCCAAGGAACCAGTTCATGTCAGCTTTAAAACCAGTGCTGTTCACGATATGAGACATTATAAATCCCTCCGTTGGAACACTCTGGCTTGAGATATCATAATTAAATGAACTGTTGTTTATTATAAGTGAAGAAAAAAACCTGCTCGTAAAAAAATGGCGCCACTTTAAGGCAAAAATATTGTTATTATATTTATAAGTTGAGTCTGAGTTGAACCGGAAAGCATCGTGACTGGTATATGCAGAAAAATCAATTTTATTATTTTTATCCGGATCGTAGGTCAATTTCCCGTTCAGGTCGTAGAATGATGCTCTGCTGTTGTGAAGAGCAGGATTCCGGATCAGATTGAATATCCAGTTTGAGTAAGTGGTACGGGCTGTCAGGAGATATGTAAGAGTATCTTTTATAATTGGGCCTTCCAAAGATATGTGGGTAGTTATAGGGCTGATACCTGCACTGCCCGAAAATTCTTTTCTGTTACCCTCTTTTGACACAATATCAAGTACCGATGAAATTCTTCCTCCATACCGGCTTGGTATCCCTCCTTTATAAAGTGTTGCATCTTTAATAATGTCGGAATTCACCGCTGAAAAGAATCCAAAGAAATGGGAGGAATTGTAAATAGGTGCCCCATAAAGCAGGATAAGGTTCTGGTCGGCAGAGCCGCCTCTGACATTAAACCCGGCAGATCCTTCTCCAACTGTCTGAACACCGGGCAGCAACAGCACACTTTTTATAATGTCGGACTCACCCATCGATGTCGGCAATAACCTGAATGACGTAATATTGATCTTTTCTGCGCCGACCTCAAATCTTTGAAGAGTAATACTTTTCTGAGCGGAGACTACTGTTTCCTTTAAAGGTATCAAGGTGCTGCTCATGTCAACATTCAGTTCACCCGAACCATTAAGATTCAGATTGATAAGCTTATCTTTCATCCCGATAAATGTGAACTGAAGTAAGTGAACACCCCTGGGTATTGTCAGAGTATAATATCCATACTCATTGGATATAGTTCCAATTGAAAGCTTCTGAATAAATACAGTTACTCCGGGAATTGGATCCCTGGTATCTTTGTTAGTAATATAACCGGATAAAACAACATTTCCAGGTTTACCTTTTTCAGCAGGATTTCCTATCTCAACCGATGTGTTTACTGCGCTCTGCCGGTTATCACCTGAATTGCCATAATCAGATGGTGGAAGAAAATTATTGTTCTTGTCCGTCGCGCCGGTGATTTTAACAGCGTAATTTTTTGTAAGTACTATGTCCCCAAAATCATCAATATAATAATAAATTGCTGTTCCTTTAAGAACGTTATCGAGTATGCACGAAATGGTTGTACAATCAGGATAGTCACCTATCTTCAGATCCTTCACCCATTCATCCATATAAAAAAACTTTACTGGAAGACTGCTTTCCACCTGCTTCGCAAAATCGTTAAAGGAGAGGTCCTTAAAATTTTGAGAAATTCTGTATTTTTCCTGAGCCTTAAGATTGAGTGTTAAGGAAAATATTAAAATGAGGATTTCGATCTTTAATTTCATACACAGATCATCTGCTTAAACTATCATAATACCTGATAACCGGAATAAAACTGGCAGGCTCCTTTTTAGTTACTTTAAGCCTGTTCTTTTTCATGTAGCCTTTTACCCGGTTCTTATCGTCCTGCAATAGCTTTAACAAGCCATTTTTACCTGTTATCTGATTAATTTTCCCTTCTTTAAGGAGATAAATCCGATATGTCATGTAAAACAAATCATACTTGTCATCAACCGCAAGTTGTTGAATCTCTTTCTTATACTTGACAAACAGGATAGATTTTCCTCTGTAAAGCTCATTAACGTAACCTTGAATAGCTGACAGGCTATCCTCCTGTGTATTAACAAATCTGTATCTTACACCACCGGAAACCAGAGTGAAGCTATCAACCATTTCCTTGTTCAGTTGCACAATATTTCCATGATTTTTAGGAGTCAGTATCTCATCATTATATATATCATAGTTGATAAGGAGATTCTTATAATATGCTCCACTAATTGTCAATGATCCCGGAAGGAACTCTTTGGAAAAGAGAAATTGATCGCCTTTCACCATGTAAAACTGGTTTCTCCAGGCTATGCCATTATAAAGGATCTGATTCTCTTTAAGTGTATCCTGCATATACGTTCCAGGAGGTAGAAGCTCTCCTGATGATGCATTCAGCGCCTGCAAACTAAGAATAGTAAATATGAAAATAATCAGGAAATAATTTCTGCGCATCTGGTGGGTAATAAAAACAATAAGTCAGGATTTTCTTATAAAGCTATTGAGTTCCCAAATGTAATAAAAGATTATATTGAGAATCAATGGAGCGACTTATATAATTACATTTTAATTTATTTTAACATTTCAGCTACTTATTTAATGAGCCCAGAAACTCCAGCTCATTACTGACACTGATCATTTTCCCGCATTTTTATTGTGGTTCCTGTGTTTTCAGGACATCACTCTTATACAGTCTGTTTTCAAGAATCCTGACATAATGTAATGCAAGCTTATTATTTGTATCCTCGTAGGATTTCTGGGCCCACTTCAACGCTGAACCAAGATCACCATTTATCTCATTTATAATAGCCATATTATAACAAGCTCTGCCTGCAATCCTTATGTGTGGATTTTTTGTTTCTTTTTCCCAGAGCAGTCCGGCTTCATCCCATTTGTCTACCTGGGCTTTTCTTTTTGCGATCTTAAAATTGTTTGTTCCTTTTACATAGTAATCACGCATCACTCGCAGCCTGTAAGGGATAATTCGCATGGCATATCCATGTCCGGCCTTATTGCTTACCTGATTAACAGCATCTTTTCTTCCTACAAGTGCAGCAGCGGCCAGTAATGGGTTTACTCCCCTGCCGGAAAAATCAATTGACTCGTTATAGATATATTCATCGAGTATCGTTCTGGAAGCTGGATCATAGATCCTCCATCCTGTCTTAACCAGCGTTTCCATATTTGCCTGATGTTCAAGACCGGGAATTGCACCTAATGGTGTTTTAAGATCAACCTTCATTGTTGATAAGTTTAAATGAGTGTCGGTATCAAATTTTTCCAGTGAGAACAGGGCATCAGTCTTTGATTCCCTGCAGATCTGATCCACTATCTCCCATGTTAGTGACGTCGGAAAATCTGTTAATGCTGATGTTCTGAAATCAATGTCATTCAATGTTTTAACTTCACTAAATCTTGTGTTATTCATCAGCTCATCCGAAAGACCCCGGATACTTTCAAGTGCACCATCCTTATCGAGATTTACACCCTCGAGCGAAAGAACCTTGTCGAGCACATCAAGCTTTTTGGTCTCATCGGTAGGAACACTCCTGTTAATTACCCCGACGCTTTTAATATATGGTGGTATTGTTACTGGAGCCGGTTCCACCACGGTAAGATACAGTTCCTGTGTCTTACATGATAACATTGTTAGAACTGCGATCAGAATTACCAGGTATTTCTTCATTGACAGGAAAATTAAATTAAATAATTAGTCTGGTTCAGGTGTTCTGAGATTTTGCAATATACTCATTTTTCAATTCTTTGTAAATGTATATTTCTGATCGCAGCTGTTGTGTTCCACGAGGCAATTCCGAAAGGCCGTGACAGGTCAACTTCCGGACGGATTGAAAGCTTCTTATTATCAATGGCAAAATCTACCACCCTATCACTGTCAATCCATGACCTTATAAACTCATCCGTGACAATAAGCCTGATATGATACCACCTGTTTTTATCAAAATTGCGAATCGTGGTAGTTTCGTTCTCCGAGGCATCCTTTCCATCAATACTTGACAGACCTACTGTTGCACCTCCCCATCCTCCTATGATGAGGGAACAGGGGCTCTTTCCGACCGGGAAGGTTATGCCGCAGAAAAAGTCATTTCCTGCCACCCGCTTTGCATCGAGGGATACTTCATATCCTGTCCTCGGGAACGCTTTTTCCCAGGTAATGCCTGTACAACCATCCCCCATTCCAAGGATTATTTCATTGCCTGAAACATACACCGGACCCTGCGGACCAAAATTTGTAATTTCCCAGCCATCCAGTGTCTTTCCGTCGAAAAGATATGATGTGTCCTGCTTTGCAGCTAATGCAACAGGCTCCGTTTTTTTTGCGGATTTATTGCCGGAACAGCCCGAAATGATTATGAGGCAGATCAGATTGACCAATAGTGTACAGGCAACTCTATGTCGTTCAGATACTGCCATCCGTATTAGTCTTCCGGTTTCTTCAATTCACGAACGGGTTTATCTAAAAGTTCAAGATCGGGCAACACATTTTTATTATCTGTAGCTTTCAACTGCTCCAGCTTTCTTCCTGCAGGTAGGATCCTGCCTTCCCATGAACCTACTGCATCATTATATCCCTTCAAGGCAGTTTTTAATCCGCAGCCTACTTTGTCAAGATGTTCCGCAAACACATTTACCCTGCCGTAAAAGTCGTTGGCAGCTTCCATTATCTCCAAAGCATTCTCTGTAATGGTATGCTGCTGCCACGACATTGCGACTGATTTAAGAACCACGATCAAAGTGGTTGGGGTAGTCAGGATAATTTTATTGTTCATTGCATCCTGCAAAAGGGTTTTATCTGTCATTAGCGCCACATTCAAAGCAGATTCGACCTCCATATAAAGCACAACAAAATCGGGAGTATTCGCGAACTGCGACCAGTATTGCTTTTTGCTGAGCTTGTTTACGTGATCCCTCAGGTCTTTCGCATGTTTAATGAAAAGAAGATTCCTTGCATTCTCATCATCAGTTTCCAGAGCCTGCAGATAGGCATCGAGAGGCAATTTGGAATCGACAACAACATGACTGTTACCCGGCAGGTTTATTATCATATCGGGTTTTAAAACAGAGTCCTCTCCCTCAGTGTAAGCCTGTTCGATAAAATCACAATGAGCCGATAACCCTGAAAATTCCACAACCCGTTTCAGGCCGATCTCGCCCCATCTGCCTCTGACCCTGGGGTTTCTAAGTGCATTTACCAGTGCTCCCGTTTCTTTCTGCAAGCTGGCATTGGTGACCTGAATATTTGAAAGCATCTCTGTAACCTGTCCGAATGTTTTTTCTGAGCCTTTTTCAAGTTCTTCAATGCGTTTTTTATAACTGTCGATTGATTCTTTTACAGGTTTCAGCATTTCAGCTATAGCTGATTTTCGTTCATCGAGATTTCCTTCCGCTTCTTTTACATGCGTCTCGAGCTGAGATTTTGCAAGATCCAGAAATTGCTTATTGTTCTGAGTCAGGGCATCGGAAGCAGCTGATTTAAAAGTGTCTATCATGGCTTTTCGAACTTCCTCCAGGCTGTTTGCCTGAGCTTCAACCTTCGACTGTAAAGCACTGTTCTGACGACTGAGCTGATTATTTTCTTCAGCTTTTAAAAGAAGTTCCTTCCGGTGCAACGCCGTCAGGCCCGACTTTGTAGCCAGATAAGCAATCAGAGCCCCTGTTGCCACACCTATCACAACATATACTATTATTTCCATTTTCCAGGGATCTTTTAATTCTCAAATGTAAGGATTAAAGCTATTTCAGGAAAACTTCTAGCACCGGAATCTCTGAAGGCGGTTTTTGAACAGGCAATGATAATATCAGATCATTTTTGTTCTCATCACTTCCTGCTTCGAACCGGATCTCTGAAGCATCGTGCAAAAACTGTATATATTTAACCCTGTCAGCCATCCTGGTAAGTGTCAGGCTTCCTAACGGATAAGCCAGTAAATGCACATATAATCTTTTTGTTACAGGGTTATACGTAAGCAGTGTATTCGGGGGTGCGATGAAATCAGCCGGAGCTTCAGTGCAATTATACACTGACCGATTATTATATTTCATCCATTCACCCATAGCTTTCAGCCTGTCCTGAGCCCTGTAATCAAAAACACCGCGTGCAGTCGGGCCGACGTTCAGCAACAGATTTCCTCCTTTACTGACTGATTCAATTAAAAGTTCCAGAAGCTGAGCCGGGCTTTTCCATGTATATTCATCACGGTAATAACCCCATGAACCAGAGAAGGTCTGACAAGTTTCCCATGGAACTTTTTTGCCGTTTATTTCCGGCCATTTTGCAACCTGTACCTGCTCAGGTGTTGTGAAATCCCATCCTCCTTCAACATTCTCAAGGTCCAGGCGGTCGTCCACTATAATTCCGGGCTGAAGAGAACGGGCCATCTTTAAAAGGTTCTCAGAGTCCCAGTCATCATGTCCTTTTCCATGCTTACCCGGGAAAGAAAAATCAAACCAGATAATGCTTATCTCGCCATAATTAGTAAGCAACTCCCTCACCTGATCTTTTATATATTCACGATATTTACTCATATCCCTGCCCTTATTCAGCCGTGCGTAAGCTGAATCGGAGGTTTGTCGCAGCGGGTGATTGCTGTCAATTGTATAATCGGGATGATGCCAGTCGAGAAGGGAATAATAAAAACCAACTTTTAATCCCTCTGCCCTGAATGCTTCAACATATTCTTTTACTATGTCTTTCCCAAATGGGGTATTTGCTGATTTATAGTCGGTAAATTTTGAGTCAAACAGGCAGAAGCCCTCATGATGTTTTGCAGTAAGTACAACATATTTCATACCGGCAGCTTTTGCCATTTTAGCCCATTCATGGGGATCCCACATATCGGGGTTAAACATATCAAAATACTTCTGATACTGTTCGTTAGTCATTCTTTCGGCATTCTTAACCCATTCATGGCGCGCAGGAAGTGCATATAAGCCCCAATGAATAAACATTCCAAAACGGGCATCGGTCCACCATTTCATTCTTTCAGCTTTCTGAGATGGCGTTTCCTTTGGAAGCTGCGCAGGGGCAAGACCGGTATAAAGCAATAGGGTGACAAGTAAAATTGAAATAATGAAGTTTTTGCTTTTCATAGGTATGGTTTTAAGTTGTGACTTTATCTGGCATTATTAATCGCGCACCTAAATTACATTATTAATTAAATTATTAATATATCTTTTCATCCTTTCGTAATGAGATCCTTCCCAGTAGATCCGTTTGCATCCGGAACACATCCTGAAGTCGGTAAAATATTTATCTGTTTCGGGCAATAAACGCTCCATAATATCTTCTTTTGATACCTCTGTCAGTAAACCATTACATTCCATGCAACGGGTAAATGGCAACATCTGATGTATTAGGTTAAATCTTAAAAGAACTTCCTTTAGCTGCTCGTTAAGGTATTGTGAACGTATCCAATACCCGTGAGTCACTTTTTTATTTTTTAACAGTTCAACGTCGTGGGTAAGGATAATTCTTTTTTCTGATGAGGAAAGATTAATAATCTCAATGTCATTATAGTCTTTCCTGTAAAATGTATCAAAACCGCATAACCTGAGGTATTTGGCGAGTTTACCCAAATGAACATCAAGAATGAACTTTGATATCCTCAGCGGTTTTGCTCTCAGGTGAACCAGGGAGGTGATATCAAAAGTCTCAAAAACAGGATAAACAGATACGATATCCCGATCCCTGAGTTTATAAGAAAAACCGACAGAAATACTATTAACAAGTATCAGATCGACTTCGGCGTGAGGTATCCCGTTTGCTTCAATCGCATCTTTTGCGGAAGGAGACCCATTAAAAGTATATGCAAAAAGCTTCTTCTGTTTCGCTGATGGCAGAAACTCGTTTAATTCCTCATAAAACCTGAACCAGGCAAGGTTCATATTTGCTATACAAAATTATTTAATTACAGAAGTGATAATCTCATTTAAATTTTCTGGTACCAGCCTGACAGGATTATTTTTAATTTCAGTTTTTAAGCAAATTAATTCTATCTCCTTTTTGCCGAATCCGAAATTCGCTAATTCTTTTAGTCCAAGCTCATTTGAAAGTTGATGCAGGAAACTGATAAAACCGTCAATATAAAAATCGTCAGATTTTTTAACTTCATTAAGAAATAGTTTCCCAAGGTTTGAATATTTGATTAAGGCAAGTTGGCTATTGCCGGTCTGTCTGAGTTCCCTGATGTTTACTTCATTTGATTTTGCCATTAGAGTGCCGCAGATCAGACCATGAGGGATATTAAACATACCTCCTATTGAAGATGCGAAGCCATGCACAACTCCAAGTCCGGCATTTGCCAGGCAAATTCCTGAAGTCAGGGCGGCGAAGGACATACCTGTCCTGGCATCAATATCATTGCCATTTTCATAAGCTCTTGTCAATGAATTCTTTATTGCTTTAAGTCCTTCAAATGCCAGGGCATCGGTATATTCATTTGATTTAACAGAGAGATAGGCTTCTGTAAGCTGGGTAAAACAATCCATTCCGCTGGCAGCTGTAATATTTGCCGGGCAGCTTAAAGTCAGCTCCGGATCAACCAAAGCCACATCCGGTACAAAATTATCATGACGGAGAGATCTTTTGAATCCATCTTTTCCAATCCTGGAGATAACAGCATTTTTTGTTGCTTCGCTACCTGTTCCTGATGTGGTTGGAATTGCAATATATGGCAATTTGGTACCGGGATGTTCTTTGGTGCCAACTCCCTCAAGAAACTCAGCAACTGACTCAGATCTGTACATCATGGCAGAAATCGCTTTTCCGGCATCAATCACGCTTCCTCCTCCGATACCAATAACCAGATCAATATCTTTATTCTTAAAAGACCTCACAGCATCATCTATGGAATCAGGAGACGGTTCTTCAGAAACCATATAAACATTATATTCAATGCTCTTCTTCTTAAAATCATCCAAAAGGGTTCCGGCAAGCCGGGAACTTTTAAATGAACTCTTCCCGGTGACAAGGACAATATGCCGTCCATACTGTCTTGCAATAAAAGTCAGATCAGCTATCCCCCCGGTTTTGAAATAGATTTTTGGCAGCCGTGAGAATTGGAAAGGCTTTACCATCCTGATAAGCTGTTTGGTTCTATTACTTTATACTTTTTACCATGTCGGGGTTCAGCCATCCAGTCATTTACCTTATCACGCCATACCACATAATGCTTTGTCGCTTTATGTTCAGCAGCTGCAGATTCGGATTCATAAGCTTCATAAATCATAAATCTGGATGGATCATCTGTCTGCTGTATCAGGTCAAAACGAAGGTTGCCTGGTTCTTTAACAGATTCACGGTGATTTGCTGAAGTTGCCTCAATAAATCTCTGGATCTCTTCGGATTTTACTTTTACGTACACACAGTTTACTATCATAATTGCACCTATTTTTGAGTAAAGTTAAACGTTTAGATGTTAAGTTCAAATAACTTCTCAGGACCCGGATTCCCCGAATTACACCAGAATTTTCTATCTTGCTGATTATATTAAGATTTAACAAATCGTGATTCAATGAAACGACAAAAGTCAAACTTCAGTTGGCTGTCCCTGATGTTAATTTTTATCTTCTTCAGCACTTCAGCGCAGACTTCTTTAAAGCGAAATAATCTCTTTGATTTTAACTGGCGGTTTCACAGGGGAGGGGCACTGGGAGCCGAACTGCCATCATTTGACGATTCGCAGTGGAGGGTTCTGGACCTTCCTCATGACTGGAGCATTGAAGACATGCCTTCAACTACTTCTCCATTTAATATCGATGCAATAAGCCAGGTTAACGGAGGTTTTACAACAGGAGGTACAGGGTGGTACAGGAAAACTTTTACTATTCCTCCGGAATTAAAAGGCAAGAAGTATATTATAATGTTTGAAGGAGTCTATATGAATTCGGAAGTGTGGCTGAATGGTGAGTATATCGGAAACCATCCATATGGTTATACAAGTTTCTGGTTTGACATCTCTGACAAGATAAAGTTTGATAAAGAAAATGTATTGAGTGTTAAGGTGAAAAACGAGGGGGAGAATAGCCGGTGGTATTCCGGTTCGGGTATCTACCGGCATGTATGGCTGAAAATCGTCCCTCCTGTACACCTTGCTACCTGGGGTACTTATATAACCACTCCCGAGGTATCTGAAAATGAAGCGACAATAAGCATCAAATCTTCAATAATAAATCAAGGCAGCAGGGTCTCAGAAATTACACTTGTTACAAAAATTTTCAATTCCGGCGGCCAGCAACAGACGGAGGTCAAATCAGATCAAAAAATTGATCCGGGTAAAACCCTGGAAATCATTCAGGAAGTTAAGCTTACAAAACCTGCTCTATGGTCCACTGAAGCTCCAGTACTCTACAAGGCTGTATCTGAAATACATGATTCTGAAATACTTACTGATCAGGTTGAGACAGTATTCGGGATCAGGTCCATATCCTTTGATGCAGAAAGAGGATTCCTGTTGAATGGCAAGGCTTTCAAGCTGAAAGGTGGCTGCGTCCACCACGACAATGGAATACTGGGATCAAAGGCTTATGACCGTGCTGAGGAACGACGTGTAGAGCTTCTTAAATCAAGTGGATTCAATGCCATTAGATCGGCTCATAATCCGCCATCGGTTGCCTTTCTTGATGCATGTGACCGCCAGGGAATGCTTGTGATTGATGAATCTTTCGATATGTGGAAGGAGGAAAAGAATCCCTATGATTATCATTTATTTTTCAGTGAATGGTGGAAAAAAGATATTGAAAGCATGATCCTGCGCGACAGAAATCATCCTTCAGTAATTCTTTGGAGCATTGGAAATGAAATTCCGAACAGGGTTAAGCCTGAAGTGGTTGAACTGGCTAAAACACTCGGTGAGTTCGTTCGGATAAAAGATCCTACGCGACCTGTAACATCGGCTGTAAATGATCTGGGGCCTGAAATGGATGCCTTTTTTGCGGCTCTTGATGTTGCGGGATATAATTATGCTTCATTGCAGGACAATGATCAAAATAACCTCTATGAAACCGATCATAAACGAATGCCCCAAAGGGTAATGGTTGGAACGGAATCTTTTCCGCTTGATGCCTTTATAAGCTGGATGGATGTGTCAGATCATTCCTATGTAATCGGCGACTTTGTATGGACAGCTTTTGATTATATTGGTGAAGCAAGCATAGGCTGGAGAGGTTACTTCCAGAAGCACGATTTTTTTCCCTGGAACCTTGCATTTTGCGGAGATCTTGATATTTGCGGATGGAAACGTGCACAGTCATATTACCGCGATGCATTATGGATGGAGAATAAGCTGTCAATATGGGTAACACCTCCTGAACCATCCTTTGCCATTAATCCTTCAAGGGAATCATGGTCGAGGTGGCATTGGAATGATGCTGTGAGTGATTGGACATGGAAAGGGAATGAAGGGAAAATCATGGACGTTAATATTTACTCCTCCTGCGGGCAGGTTGAATTATCTCTGAATGGTAAGTCACTTGGAAATAAAATCACAGATCGCTCTACAAGGTATTTAGCTGTTTGGCAGGTCCCGTATGAAAAAGGAATTTTAAAAGCAGCGGGCTTTAACGGGAAGAAGCAAGTTGCAACTGCTGATCTACGCTCTGCCAGCGACCCGATAAATATCAAACTTACAGCCGACAGAAACAGAATCAGTGCTGACGGACAGGATTTAAGTTATATTACTGTTGAATTAACTGACGGTGATGGCATCTGTAATCCGAAAGCAGATAATAAGGTCTCATTTGAAGTGACAGGGCCGGGAACAATAGCAGGAGTCGGCAATGCAAATCCGGTAAGCCTCGAAAGTTTTCAGGTTCCTCAAAGAAAAGTCTGGCATGGAAAATGTATGGTAATTGTAAAGGCCGACAGAACAGCAGGTAAGATTACACTGAAAGCCAGTTCACCCGGGCTGGAAGGTGCAAGTATCGAAATCGAAAGCAATCAGGATCTGAACAATATGTGATAAATAGAGTTTTACCTATTATAAATGACTGGTTATTTTTTATTTAGCAATTCTTATTTTAATCGTAAATTTAACCTGCTGATTTGAAGTATATGTTTGAAAAAACTGACAAACTCAGTGTTGAAAAGATCTTGCTGACAATAGTATTTGTGTCTTCTCTTGGTATTTCAAAAGGTCAGCAGTCACCGCTTAGTCCTCTTTCCTACTGGGTGTTCACGCCATATATTTATAATCCCGCAATGGTAGGAAGCAAGGACTTTTTATCAATAGGTGCTACCGCAGCATTTCAGGATAAATCCAATGCAGAACTTATAAGTTTCAACACCCGGCTTACAAAAAATAATCCCCGTTATTTCTCCTCACCTGAAACTAAAGAATTCAGAAACATTGGGATAGGAGCCTCGGGTTTCAAAGATTTTGATGGTTTTTCCCAAAATACCGGTTTAAGTGCCTCAGCATCATATCACATAAAATTAAACAGCCGTGCGCTGTCCTTTTTATCAATCGGAATAGCCTTAAAAGACGAATATAGTTCCATAAGTTCAGTGAAAGGGAATTTTGTGAAAAAGAACTTCTATCCAAATCTGGATATCGGAATATATTATTATGGCACCAATTTTTTTGCAGGAATTTCGGCAATTAATTTACTAGGCAGCCCATGGAAACCTGATACTCTCGGCAATTTTATAGTACCTGTATCAAAGGAATATTTTTTTACGGCTGGAACTAAAATTATCCTGAGCAGATCTCTTAATATAGTTCTGGAACCGTCGGTACTTATCTTAACTACAGATTCTACCCTTAACAAGCTTGGTAATAATATTTTCCCTATTCTTAAGCTTTATCTCGGTGATTTTTGTGTTGGTGCATCTTACCGGAATGAGAGTAAGTTAGCAGTTTTTGCCCAGTTCAGATATCCGAAATTCTATGTGGGAGCTTATTATGAATTATCAAGTACAACGCCCTACTATAAAAATAAACCTACTGTCGAATTCACTTTGGGTTTAAATATTCAAACTGATAAATCACGAATCTCAAATTATAGTCAATGGTAAAACTTACGAATTTAATTTTGCCATGAAAAGTCTCTTTAAAATAGCGTTTTCTGCCTCAATATTTATAATATTGCTCTCATCCGGCACTACATTTAAGCCCTTATTAACCAGTCTGCGTGTAAGTGATATGCAGGCAGGAGAAGATGATACTACAAACTATGATCACTTCATTCAGGTTGACTCCTTCCGGCTTAAAATTGTTCCTCCCTCCTCCGGAGTGCAATTTTATAAGGATGGTATTGTATTCCTTTCTTTGACAAAAGATGAAAGGAAGATGACTCCAAATCAAATCTCATTCGGAAATGCTGAAGCATATTATGCGTCAGTCGGAGATTCCACTTTGGGCAAACATGTAATATTATCGTCATCCTCCCCCTTTACATATCCTTGTGACGGAATGACATTCAGCAGTGATTACAATACTGCATATTTTACCATGATTCCTAAAAACACAACGAAGGAAAAGATCTTCATGGCAAGATTTATAACAAATAGTAAAGGCAGGAAAGATTTTGTCGAAGAAGACCGCCCTCTGGACTTTTGTAACGATGATTACAACTATTCGCATCCCGCCTTATCGGCTGACGGGAAGATGCTGGTTTTTGCATCAGACAGGGAAGGATCTTTTGGAGGAATGGATCTGTTTATATCAAAGCAGGCACAAGGGAAATGGTCAGTACCTGAAAACATGGGCAAATTAATAAACACGGCTGGAAATGAATTCTTCCCCTTTCTCGATCAGGACAACAACTTATTTTTCTCATCTGACGGACAACCCGGATACGGCGGGTACGATATCTTTACATGTAAATTCAACGGATCAGGTTGGGAAAAACCGGTAAACCTGTCTGACAAAATAAATTCTGATGGTGATGATATTGCTTTTACCATAAATAGATCGGACGGTAAGAGCGGGTTCCTGACAAGAAGACAAAAATCAGCACCCCATGAACTGCAATTATACAGGGTCACGTTGAAGCAGGGCATACCAGATCGTAATCTCCTTACCCTGTCTTATGTATTTGATGGCAAACCGGCACCGATAGCCAGCATTAGTTCTGCTATTTCCCTGGCTGAAGCCAAGCCGGAAGAGGCTGAATCAAGGAAAATAAAAACAGATACTGTAACAGCAAAAAAAGAAAATTTAAAAGCGACTGAAAAAGCAGTGCCATTAAAGAAGGTTCCTGAGAAAGCAGTGCCATTAAAGAAAGTTCCTGAGAAAGCAGTGCCATTGAAGAAAGTTCCTGAGAAAGAAGTAACAACCAAGACTGAACCCGGAGGAAAGCTTCCTGAAGCTAAGAGTGTTATAATAAAACCCTCAAAGCCATTGCCTGCTGAACTAAAAGATGTTGTAGTCTACAGAGTTCAGATTCTTTCCACTAACAAACCAAAGAAAGAAAATGAGGTTGAATTAGATGGCAAGAGTTACAGCTTATATGAATACTTTTATCTTGGATCATACCGATATACTGTGGGAGAATTTACCAGTCTTGCTCCGGCAATAGAATTACAAAGAATATGCAGGCAATCGGGATACCCGCAGGCGTTCGTAGCCGCTTTTAAAAACGACACCAGGTCTCTCGATCTGAAATCATTCAAATAGATCCGAATTGCAGGTGTAATTAATGTGGGAAAAGAATTGTGAACTGCACTGATCAGATAAATACCATTTTATCTTTGACGATCTGTTCCTGTTCGTTGGTACCGTACAGTTTTATACCAATGCTTGGCACTGCAAAATTAAATATATCTGAGATAGGAAAAAATACATCTTTAATATCTTCAAATTCTCTCATTTCATCGAATTCATCAAGAGGCAGATACAGATGTATAATCAATACATAATCAGGTTCTTTTATACTGACAAGGACCTTAAGTATCTTTGCCAGCCACAGGGAGGAAGAAGTATTGAAATATTCGAGATTAAGTCTCAGATTTGTAGTTGGTCTTGCATTTTTGACATATTCTGCCACCCAGTTAAGGATAGGTTCATATACTTTAGCTGCATTTTCAGGAATTGATTTTCCATAAAATATAAAGTCACCTGTCAATGGATTCAGTTCAACCAATGGAGTCTTTGGTGTCTCTTCAATTATCAGACTTTGAAAGTTGTTCATTTTAGCTTTTTTGATGACTTTAAAACAGATTAATTTTAATTGATTTATAATCATCAAATTTAGAACATACTTTTATACCCTGTCCGATCTTAATCAAATTCTGAATACCCGTCATCAATAAATATTACGTCTTCATAAATATATTTAACAAAGTCAGGTTTAAATTATAGCTTTTTTTAAAATGACAGAAACTTCGGATAATTTAAGTTTCAGTCAGGTTGTTGCTGACCCGATGGAATGTTTGTTTATAATTGCTTGTTAAAAAACAATGTCAGTTTTTCCCCCCTGGTATTTGAAATAGCGACAAAATCAGCCTGATAATTCATTAATATAAATTTTCATCTATTTTTTTCTGTCATTGGTCAAAAAGCCAAAAGTTGGTTTCCAACCCGATATTATGCCCTAAATTGCATGTATAATTCTTATTATCTGCATATTAACTCCAACATGTATGCTAAATGTCCGATTTACACTAAAATCGGTTATAATAATCATCCATTTTTGACAAAACATGACTTTTCATATACCAATGGAACCTTTTTATTGATATAACCTCCATGCACATTGATTAACTTAAATTTAAAAACGCCCTCTTTTCCTTCCCTGAACATTCTACCTATTGACAGTGTTTCTCCTATTGTTTAATTTTATTTCCTGAAGGTAAAGAATATTTTGATGAGAACCAGTATGACGATAAATAATCTGGATCCTACTAATAATCAAGGAATTAATGCTCTTATTAATATGGGTGGCTCTGCAGTTGATTCAAATGGTGGTAATCCTGTTTTTAAGATCCTGGCGAGTGAGGACCGTGAAAATTTTGCCAGGTATACTGAAAAGGTAGGCCTCGCAAATGATCCTAATCTTATGGTTCTTTCATCTTTACACCACTATTATTATGACGCAGAAGAGATGTCCAGTGTCAGTACACTTGTAAATCTAAAGGAACTAAATCAGATAAAACAACTTAAAGATTTTCTTCATTCAATGTTTCATATTCTTCCTCCAAAATGTAATTTTGTCGGTTGTTTCGTAAATAATAAGAAGGAAACGGGATTCGTTTTGAATACCGGTCCGTCACACTCATATTATAAAAGGAATTCTGATGCGATAAAAAATGGTATTGTATCGAGCAGCCCATTTTTGAACATGATATTCAATATGATGGATTCGAAAACGAATAAATACATGTCTGAAAGGAGCGTTGCCTATTTATTAGAAGAAAATGGCTTTAAAGTATTAGACATGACTGAACTGGATGGTTTGACCTATTTTCACGCCCAGAGCCTTCGGACTGCTGATAATTAATTATATATTTAAGATCGTTATTCACAGTTTTTATCAACTAATCAGAACGAATTTAATATGAAGTTTTGCTGATTATGGATTTTTTTAGTTACCTCGACCGTTTGAAGATAATTCCATTTTTAAAGAAATGGAAACTTTTGAGTATTATACTGGGCTCAATTGACATCTTTGCAATAGCGCTTGCTTTCCAATGTGCATTTTTTTTAAATTACGGCGGGGAAGGTTTCTTCTTCTTTGACAACAAGACACTTAATCTATTCTTTTTAGTATTGCCAAACTGGCTGATAATTCTTTATTTAATACAAGTCTCCGAAATTCCCAGAACAAAACGGTATAGAGTCCTCTTTTACCAGTACTTTCAATCAACTGTTCTGATAATTACTTTATTATTAGTATTTTACTTCGTTTTTAAATTATATCTGATTTCCCGGCTCTTCCTGATAGAGTTTGCAGTATTTGGTCTCTTCTTTCTCTTTATTGCGAGATCACTGGAGTATAAAATTTTCAAAATATACAGGGCTAAAGGGTATAATTACATTAATGTGGTCATTATTGCCGACGATTCATCCATCCCTTTTATTGAGAGTCTACTGTCAAATAAGGACTGGGGTTACAGGATAATTGCAATATTCACCAGTTCTGTCAGGCTTAAAGAAAAGTATGAGAAAGCCATAATACTTCTTCCTGATGAATATCTTAACGTGCTTAATGACCTTATGGAAGTTGATATTATTGATGAAGTTCTGTATTTTAAATCAAAAGTAATTCCGCTCGAAGTAAGAAATACAGTAAGATCATGCGAAGAGCTGGGTGTCGTTTTTAGTCTGAACTATGAGGGTCAGAATAATAAGCTCACCAACGCAATAAAATCTGAAATAGGGAACCAGAAGTTTCTGACCTTTATTAATATACCCCATAATACTTTTGCTCTGGGAATTAAGAAAATTATGGATATCATCTTATCTATATTCCTGATAGTCTTTCTGTCTCCTGTTTTATTAACAATAGCTGTCCTGATAAAACTAACTTCATCGGGTCCTATCGTTTTCAAACAATCCAGAGTAGGATTAAGAGGCCGGCAATTCGATCTGTACAAATTCAGGACAATGATTGTCAATGCTGAAAAACTTAAAAAAGACCTTGAGGCTGATAATGAAGCAGATGGACCTGTTTTTAAAATTAAGGATGACCCTCGTGTAACAAGTATAGGAAGATTCCTTAGAAGATCAGGTCTTGATGAGCTCCCTCAACTTTTTAATATCCTCAAAGGTGAAATGTCATTAATTGGACCGCGTCCTCCCCTTCCCAGTGAAATAATTCTATATAAGAGGTGGCAGTTAAGACGCCTGTCTGTTAAACCGGGGCTGTCGTGCTTCTGGCAGATTAAACCCGACAGAAACAATATAAAGTTCGATAAATGGATGGAGCTGGATTTAGCCTATATAGATAATTGGTCGCTTCGATTAGATTTTATAATTTTACTGAAAACAATTAAGACAGTTTTTTTGAGATCAGGTTTGTGATTCTTATAATTTGTACCTATGACAAAAAAAATGAAGTGTAACTATTATAAAACGATAGTTATTGCAGTATCTGTTTGTATAACCTCATGCGTTCCCCTGAACAAATTAAGTTATTTCAACGATGTTAATGAGCTCGAAGAACCAAGTGTTAATCCAAGAACTCAGAAGCTCATAATGCCTTTTGATAAACTTTATATCAAGGTAATCAGCATCGATCCTCAGACCAGCCAGATATTTAATCCTATTGAACAGTTAAGCAGTATGACCAACAATGGTATTCTGGGTTATTTGGTAGATGAAGGAGGAAATATAAATTTTCCTTTTGTAGGAAATATTAATGTCGCATCTCTTACAACTGCTCAGGCGGGGGAGAAAGTCCAGAAATCATTGAGTGATTATGTCCCAAACACTTCTGTTACTGTTAAATATATTGATAATCAGGTAACCGTAATGGGTGAAGTCAGGCAACAGGGAGTATTTTCCTTTATTCATGATAAACTCAATATATACGAAGCACTCGGTCTTGGAGGAGGACTAACCCAATTCGGCGATCGTAAAAAAATCATTTTAATAAGAAATGAAGGGAATAAGATCATGCACTACCGTTTAAACCTTTCAGATTCAAAGATTGCCAGTAAGGATTATTATTATATCTTGCCAAATGATGTCATCATTGTAGAGCCCCTGAAAGCCCTCTCTTCAAATTATCAGAATATTACATATACCACCATACTCAGTTCAATCACAACTCTTATCGCAGTATTGCTATTTACAAATGTCAAATTTTAAAATAAATATATAATAAATGTCAAATCAAAAAGACTCAGCATCCGAAGCTTTAATAATTAAGGAATTCCTTTTAGCTGCATTATCTTACAAATATGTCTACATAGCCTGTATCCTTTTATGTCTGGCAGTTGCCTTTGTGATAAATAAGATCTCTCCTACAGTATATGGTGTAAATTCCGTGATAGGACCGATAGAGGATAAACGCCCTTCCTTACTGAGTTCGAACAATCTGTTCAGCGGGATGGGAGATCTAAATCAGGCCAGGAACCTTGAAAACGACATTAACAGTCTGAATTCATTTAATCTGGTATCTTCAACAATTAAGGACCTTAACCTTGAGGTTGGGTATTTTTCCGAAAAGAAGATCATTTTCAAAAAGTCCTATCAATTATATATGGGTTCTCCTTTTACGGTAAATATTGACAAATCACACATACAACCCATTAATGCAAGGATCTATATTAAAATCATTGATGATAAGACATACAAAATCAGATCCGACGCAGAGAAGATTTCATACTACAATTATGTTGACAATATAATTGTGAGTGAATTCAATACTTTTAAGATCGATACTGTCTGTAAGTTCAATGAAACCGTCGGGAATAAAAATTATAAGTTTTCCATATCCCTCAATAAAGACTATTATCACCCTGACTCAAAAGATGAGAGCCAGTTATATTTTGTATTCTACCATCAGGATGTACTGGCAAATGATTATCTCAACAGACTAAAAGCTGAGGCCGTCAGCTTAAAGTCCTCATTGATAAAGGTCACCTTTCACGGGCAAAACATAGGATTGACAATTGACTTTCTGAATAAGTATCTCCAGGCTTATCTTGGAGACGATCTTTCCAAAAAAAATAAAATCGCCAAGAGCACTGTAAATTTTATTGATGGCCAGCTTTCAGGAATATCAGATTCCTTGCTTAAGTCAGAAACCAAATTAAAAGATTACAGGTCAGAAAATCAGGTCACAGATCTAAGTTACCAGGGACAACAGGCATTGCAGGAAATGACAAAAATAGAATCTGACCGGTCAACACTACAGGTCCAGGAACGTTATTATAATTATATCCTTGACTATTTCGACAAGAATAAGGATGTTGCCGGGCTCGCTCCTCCCTCATCCGCTAATGTCGTTGATCCGCTAATGAATACTCTTGTGCTTGAACTTTTAAATCTTAATTCCCAAAGATCCAGCATCTTAAGCAATAACGCCCAGAAGAATCTCTTTCTCAACCAGATTGAAAAGAAGATCGATCTTCAGAAGCAGACAATTATTGAGAACGTAAGAAATAGTCTCAACACTCTCAACCTGACACAGAATGAACTTAATTACAGGGCGGAAAAGCTGTCAAAGGAAATTTCCAAGCTTCCCAGGACGGAATTAAATATGGTAAGTATGCAGCGTAAATTTAATCTTACGGATGCTATATATACGTTCCTCCTGCAAAAACGATCCGAAGCTGAAATCACGATGGCTTCAAATATTCCTGACTATGAAATACTTGAACCCGCGCGTGAGACATCAACTACCGTTCTTTCTCCGAAGAAAAAACTAAATATGATAATTGCTCTTTTCCTGGGTTTGATGTTCCCTACAGCCTTTATAATACTGAAGAAATTCTTTAACGAGAAAATTACAGGAGTAAGTGATGTTGAACATTTGCTCGGAAGATCCATACTTAGCATCATATATAGTAATTCATATCACAATGAAGCGGTTGTAAATGATTCTCCGGGATCCTCCATCGCTGAATCATTCAGGAACCTTCGAAGCAGTTTATTCCTGAGATTTAAGTCAGAAAAGATCAAAGTTATCCTTATTACCTCGTCACAACCGCAGGACGGAAAAAGCTTTATCTCTTTCAACCTGGCATCATCTATTGCCTCAGTAGGCTATAAAACAGTCATTCTCGATTGTGATCTAAGGAGACCAACGTTACATTTGAAATTCAAGGAATTAAATACGGAAGGGCTATCGACTTATATGATTGAACATTCTGCCATGCAAGATATTATACACGATTCTTTTATTAAGAACCTTTCTTTTATTCCTGCAGGACCCGTTTTGCCAAATTCATCAGAGTTGATCGAAGCAGGTGCCCTCGACGAACTCATGAATTATCTGAAAAAAGAGTATGAATACATAATAATTGACACTACTCCTTCAGGATTGGTTGCAGATGCTGCTCTAATGATCAGGTATTCCAATATAAATCTTCTGGTCTGCAGAAACAATTTTACCCGCAAAGATGTTTTTAATGATGTGTTGAACTTATTAAAAACGAACAGAGTTGAGAATTTTGATGTTGTCTATAATGACCTAAATATAAAGGAGAGCAGGTATGGCAGATACAATAATTATTATAAAAACTCCTGATTTATAATTCTACTCTTATGAAATATGATCAAATAACTATTAAGGAAAAAGTAAAGTCATTTATTATTCAGTCAACTAATGCTGATATTAAAAAGATACAGGATGACTCTCTTTTCTTCAAAGAAGGATTACTTGATTCAATGGGATTTATCACGTTAATTACATTCATAGAGGAGGAGTTTGAATTTACTACCAGCGATGCTGATTTGATTGAAGATAACTTCGAATCAATTAATGCTATTACTTCTTATATATTGAGAAAAAAAGAAATTCAGTAGCGAAGTTTGCTGCTTAGCCAGACTAAGAAGATGTGTGGAATAGTCGGAATTTATAACAGCGGGGATTCTCTTAAGAGTCCTGAAGATCTGGTTCAAAGAATGCTTGCCCGTATTCAATACCGTGGACCTGATGAAAGCGGAATTTACATTAATAAACATGTTGCTCTCGGCAGTGTCCGATTAAGCATTATAGACCTGCAATCGGGACAGCAACCCATGTCAACAGCAGATGGGAAATACTGGATTGTATTTAATGGGGAAATTTTCAATTATATAGAGCTTAAGGCTGATTTAAAACGCCTTGGACGCTGCTTCAGAACTGAATGTGATACTGAAGTCCTGCTTAATGCCTATCTCGAATATGGTTCTGACTTCCTGAACAGACTGAACGGGCAATTTGTATTTGCAATCTGGGATAACGAGAAAAAAGAATTGTTTTTAGCCCGCGACAGGGTGGGTATACGCCCACTCTTCTATACTGAAACGAATAATGCATTTTTATTTGGATCAGAGATCAAGACACTTTTTGAACATCCGGAAGTAATAGCTGAAATCGATCCGGTTTCGATGTCACAGATATTTACATTCTGGTCAACGCTTACTCCCGCAACTGTTTTTAAAAAGATTCATGAACTGGCTCCGGGTCATTTCATGAAGATATCTAATGGTCAGAAAACTATCGGGAGATACTGGTCACCAGTCTTCCCGGTAAATAAGGAAGAGCGTTTTAAAGGTTCAATAAATGAAGCGGCTGATGAACTTGAAAAGCTTTTGACCGATGCTGTAAGAATACGTCTGAGAGCAGACGTCCAGGTTGCTGCATATCTTAGCGGAGGACTTGATTCAAGTGCCACTACATCCCTTATCAAAAAGGTGGCACCAGAAACATTGCAAACATTCTCCATTGGCTTTGAAGACGGTGAGTTTGACGAAACACCGTTCCAACGGGAAGTCTCAGCATACCTGGGAACAAAACACACGGCCTTCACCTGTACCCGTGAGGATATTGGTAATTATTTCCCCCAGGTTATATGGCATTCTGAAATTCCGATATTGCGTACTGCCCCGGTTCCCATGTTTTGCCTCTCCAAAAAGGTGAGGGAAAACAATATCAAGGTAGTTATAACCGGAGAAGGGGCTGACGAAATGCTTGCAGGATATGATATTTTCAAAGAAGGCATTATCAGGGAATTCTGGTCGCGTGAACCCAATTCAAAATACAGACCATTACTTCTTCAAAAATTATATCCGTATCTGGCTCAGTTCCAGGGAAAGAACAGGAGCATGCTAAAGCTATTTTTCGGCTATCAGCTCCAGGACACGGAAAACCCTTTTTACTCGCACATATTGCGCTGGAGAAACACATCAAGTATCCAGAATTATTTCTCTGAGGAATTGAAATCAAGGCTGGATCATTACGACAAATTTGAGGAAGTGAGCAAAATGCTGCCTGCCGGTTTTGATCAGTACGACCGGTTAAGTAAATCCCAATGGCTTGAATCAGTGATTTTTATGTCAAGTTATCTGCTTTCTTCACAAGGAGACAGGGTAGCGATGGCAAATTCTGTTGAGGGACGCTATCCGTTTCTTGATTATCGTGTTATGGAATTTGCTGCCAAGCTGCCACCTGGTTTCAAAATGCATGGACTCAATGAAAAATTCATTCTTAAACGTATAATGAACAATCGTCTCCCCGAAAGTGTCTTAAAACGCCCAAAACAAGCCTACAGAGCACCAATAGCAAGCAGTTTCCTTTCATCTCCGTCAAGAGAATATGTAATGGACCTGCTTTCCGCACATGACATAAACCTGACAGGGATGTTCTCTTATAATGCAGTTCACAAGCTAATTAACAAGATATCTGCAGAGACCATGGTTACAGAAACGGAGAACATGGCTCTTGCCGGAATTATCTCATCGCAGCTTATTTATCACCAGTATATATTAAAGGACAGTTTCAGACCATCACTATCACAGTTAAATAATTGCCGGGTTATTTACGAACAAAATCCCGTCTATATCTGATTAATATTTAAATCTATTATGAAAGCTAAAAACAAACAGCCGTTTAGTAAAGATATCCTGATCATCAATGATATATCCGGAGAATTTTCCAGACTTGTTGCAAATCTGCGGGAAAGTATACTTCATCGGTTGAATCGTCAGGGTGGGGTGCTTGGTATTTCAGGCGGAATTGATTCCTCAGTTACAATGGTAATGGCAGCAAAAGCCCTGGGAACTGAAAACCTGTTAGCTGTCATTATGCCGGAGAAAGATTCCAGCGGAGACAGTATTCTCTATGCACAGACACTGGCAGACAAATTTGGAGTAAAAACAGTAGTAGAAAACATTACAGGGGCATTGGAAGGATTCGGATGTTATAAACGTCGTGATGAAGCTGTCAAAAAAGTCTTTCCTGAATACGATCCTTCCCTCCACAAAATGAAAATAGGAATAAGAAATACAGGTCTTTATACGAGCCTTCCGCCTCTCTTCTCATTGACAATTGTTGACAATAAAGGGAATGAGCAAACAAAGCGTGTACCTGCCACTTCTCTAAGACAAATTGAAGCTGCTTCGAATTTTAAACAACGCTGCCGGATGTCAATGCTTTACTATCATGCGGAACGGCTTCATTACGCTGTGATCGGAACACCTAATAAACATGAGGTGGATCAGGGTTTCTTTGTTAAAAATGGTGATGGGGGTGCTGATGTAACGCCAATTGCTAACCTGTACAAAACACAGATTTATCAGCTGGCACAAAGTATCGGTATCCCACAGGAAATAATCGATCGGGTACCTACTTCAGATACCTATTCCGCTGAACAAACCCAGGAAGAATTTTTTTTCCAGATGCCTTTTCAACTATTGGACCTGCTCTGGTATGCGTTTAAAAATGAATATAGCCCTGAGGAAGTCGGAACGGTTGTTGAAATAAACCCTGATGACATAAGGAAAATATTTGAAGGCTTTGAACGCAAAATAAAAACGACTGAATATCTGCGAATGCAGCCCCTTACCTTTTAATTTATTATTCAGACTATGCTCAAGATCCCTCAGCGTGTACTTGGCGAGGCACTGTTATGGTCAGCACGGGAACATCCTGACAAAACAGCTATTATAATACGAACAACGGAGTATTCTTATTCCAGTCTCAGAAAAAATGCGGAGATGTTAGCACATCATCTGGTAACTGCCGGAATAAAAAAAGGGGACCGGGTAGCTGTATATATGAATAATTCCTGGCAAAGTATCATCTCCATTTATGGTATTACACTGTCCGGCGCCGCATTCCTGGTCATCAATCCCCAGACTAAAGCCGATAAGTTACAATACATACTAAATGACAGCGGCGCTAAAATTCTGATTTCTGAAAGCATTCTGCATAATGAATTATCACTTGCATTAGAAGGGACAACAGATATTTATGAAGTAATAATCAGCGGAGACATAAAAAAAATACAAAGCTCGCCGACAATCAGATTTGCCGGTTTTGAGGAAACACTTTCAGCCGATATGCCAAATAGTATATTGCCAAATACTATACCAAACGATCTGGCCGCATTGATATATACCTCAGGCAGTACGGGATTTCCAAAAGGAGTTATGATGACACATCAGTCAATGGTCTTTGCCTCCTGGAGCCTCATTGAGTATCTGCGGCTATCTGAATCTGACCGTATTATTCTGCTTCTTCCATTGGCATTTGATTATGGATTATATCAGCTTCTGATGGCCATAACCATAGGAGGCTCGCTTATTGTTGAGCAATCATTTACCTTTCAAACATCTGTTTATAAGCAAATTGAGATGTTCAGGCCAACTGTTTTCCCTGGAGTGCCCACCATTTATGCCATGATGATTGCAGCCAATAAGAAGACTGGCCTCTCATTTGATTGCATCGAAAAAGTCACAAACACTGCTGCAGCACTTCCAGCGGAATTTATTCCGGACCTCAAGAAGATCTTCCCCGAAGCATTAATATTCAAAATGTACGGATTGACAGAATGTAAAAGGGTCTGTTACCTGGAACCCGAATTAGTCGATATAAAAAAAGATTCTGTTGGCAAAGCAATACCTGGCACTGAGGTCTTTCTCTTGTCAACTGAAGGGAAACCGGTTCCACCGGGTGAAAGAGGAATTTTACATATCCGTGGACCGCACGTAATGCTTGGTTACTGGCACAAGGAAGACCTAAGCCGGGAAATGCTCAGATCGGGTGATCTGCCCGGGGAGAGAATCTTATGCTCAAATGACTGGTTTAAAATGGATGAAGACGGTTTCCTGTATTTTCTGGGCAGAACAGATGATATAATTAAAACGCGTGGAGAAAAAGTCAGTCCGGCAGAAATTGAAAACGTAATTTATAAAATTGATGGGATAAGGGAAGTGGCTGTTATCGGTATTCCGGACGAAATAATGGGGGAAGCAATCATTGTATATATCACTACACATGGTCATTTTAAGTTGACAGAACAGGAGATACTGAAAGAATGTATATCGAAACTGGAATTATTCATGATTCCACAACATGTTATCTTTCTGAACGAAATGCCAAAGAGTTCCAATAGTAAGATAGATAAAAAAGAGCTTAAAAAAATGTATCTGAAAAATGGAGAAATTAGAACTATATGATAGCTTTAGCAGCTATCTGAAAGACCGGCTTCATCTGCTCGATGACAAACCTGAAGAGACTTTAGAAACAACGCTGAAAGCTCTTTGGCTGACTGCTGCAGGCATTCCTGTCTCTGCTGAAGGTGCTCTCAAATTACCGATACCAGATCTGACAGATAAACAGGCAGAAATATTACGCTGTTTAATCGAAATCCGGCTTGGGAATACTCCTCTCGCACATATAACAAAACGTCAAAATTTCATGGGGATTGAATTAATCTCTGACAAAAGAGCCTTGATCCCGAGAAAGGAAACTGAATTGCTTGGTAGAAATGCCCTGGAACTTTCCAAAAGAATTGTCAGCTCAAAAGGTAAAATCAAAGCTATCGACGTTTGTTGCGGATCAGGAAATCTGGGGATTACACTCGCATACTATAATCCTGATTGCGAAGTATATGCAACTGACATTTCTGAGGACGCAGTGCAGCTTACACTGGAAAATATTAATCAATTGAAATTAAACCATCGGATACAGGTTAAACAGGGAGATCTGTTATCTGCTTTTGAAACAGAAGAGTTTTATCAGAAAACTGACCTGATTGTCTGTAATCCACCCTATATTCTAAGTGCAAAGGTCCAGAAAATGGACTCAGAAATTGCATCTAATGAACCTGTTCTGGCTTTTGATGGTGGAATGCTCGGCATAAAGATAATTCAAAAATTAATCTCAGAAGCGCCGCGATTTTTGACTAACGAAGGCTGGCTGCTTTTCGAGGTTGGAGCCGGACAGGGAAATTTTATTGCCCAGCTATGCGAAAGGACAAATTTATATCAGCAAATTGATTTGATTTCGGATGATTCAGGTAATATAAGAGTCATAAGACTTCAAAGAGCAATACAGGTAGAAGAGAATGATCCGGTCTCTGAACCGGAGAAAAGATAACAGGATATTTCTGGGTATCAAGGTTCAACTCAAATCCTCTAAAAGCTTAAGTACCCCGAAATGTTCTCTGATAAGTTTCCTGCATTCATCTTCCGGAATATTATCTGTCATGACTAACCCCGGACTCTGCTTATAGAGCAATTTTTGAACACTTAATTTCATAATGACCTTTGCCGGATTGCCAACGATGACGGAATCATCAGGAAATTGGCCCCTGACTACAGAACCAGCTCCAACAATACAATTATTCCCGATAGTTGTATTTAATAAAATTATGCTGTTAGTGCCGATAAATACATTGTTGCCAATCGTTATTTTGCCAAAAATCCCGCCCCCGATTTCTCCCTGGAAACAGTGGACTCCTCCGTCATGAGTTATAAATTCCGTACCGCTTGTTATTCTTGCATTGTCTCCGATTTCAACCAAGATAAGGTTCGGTTGAAAAGGAAACGGTATGAACAAGACAGTTTTTTCCAATCTTCACGCCCTGCCTTCTCAGATAGTTATTTCGTCTTTCCTCCCCTGCCTTTAAAATCAGGAGCTTATATAATGCATTCAGGATTTTAATAATTGAACTCATAGTTGTCTTATATATTGAATGTTATTATTCTATACGACCTTCGATAGCATCAATTATAAATTGACTAAAAACAGGCGACATCCTTGCAGAGAAGTCTTTACCCGGATGTGAATTGGAAGGTTCTTCTGCATTCTTATCGACCATGTATAAACCACCTTCAGTCTCATATTTGTAAAAATCCCAGATAAAGATATTATCGTTTTTTTCGTCCCATTCATTTAAAATCCAATTATAAAATTGTTGAGTCCGTTTCGCTTCATCTTCAGTCATCTGACCTTTAGTATATACTGCCGGCGTCCAGACAATAAATATATTATTCGGGAATTCATGCATCTTTTTCTTTAATGCAATATACTGAAGTTTATAATTCTCAAGGGTCTTAACTTCGGAGTTAATATCAGGTGAAATTGTATCAGGCAAAATATTGCTGGCCGGGTAACAATGTTTGAATATTATCACATCATATTCTTTTGTAAGAATTTCCAAAGTTGGTTCCCCCATATAAGGTTTGACACCTGCATTTTTGACCCAGATATTATAATAATCAAAAGGATAATTCTTCCAGCCATAGGGAGTTTCTTTTGGAAAATTTTGTTCAGTTATTAAATAGTTTGTGTGATTTTCCCTATTATATTTATTAAAGTATTCCCCGACATCACTTCTTTTTGTGAGCTTATATATGTACCTGTTGGTTTTGCCAAGCCAGATATTTTTCCCCGTGCTATGATGCAGAAATATAATTTTCTTCATTTCATTTTTATTTGATCCACAGCTTATGAGTAAGAATGTCATTATTAATATGATACCTGATCTCATTAAATTACCTGTATATTCTGAATTTCATTTTGAAGCCTCTTAATAATTCATTTATTTTATTATTAATTAAGATTCAGCAAATATAAGAAAACGCGATAAATTATTTAACTCAAATATTCATCATATTTGAAAACCATGGTTTATCAACAGTTTATTACAGTTGATCAAAAAAATATGGTAAAGACAAAAAAATATTATTTATTTGTTTTATCAACAATCTAAACCGCCGTTAAAAGCGTTAAAAGGAAAAAATTTGTTAAAGTCGTCAACATGTTTAATACTTTGATTTGTAAAATTTGTCTAAATTTATTCAATAATTAATTAACACCTTACCGTATGAAAAAAATAGTTCCATTTTTAGTTTGTCTATTAATCGGAATTGCAGTTATATACAGCTGCAAGAAAGAACCGGTAATACCAACATTAACTACTGCCGCTGTTACAAATATTAAAGTTAACTCCGCTACGAGTGGCGGTTCTGTAACAAAAGATGGCGGAGCCCCTGTTACGGCAAGGGGAGTTTGCTGGGGTACCACTACAAATCCTGATCTTTCTGGTTCATATACATCAGATGACAGTGGAATCGGAAGTTTTGTAAGCAATATTACTGGACTTACACCAAATACTCTGTATCATATCAGGGCTTATGCAACTAATAAGGCCGGGACAGCATATGGTGCTGATGTTTCATTTACAACAACTCAGATCGTAGTACCTACTCTGACCACCGTCCAAATTTCATCCGTTACCTTAAACTCCGCAGTTTCAGGAGGTAATATAACTTCTGATGGTAATGATCCTATAACAGCAAAAGGTATCTGCTGGGCAACAACAACTGGCCCTACAACAGATAATGACAAGACAACGGATGGAACCGGATCAGCAAATTTCGTAAGCAATCTTACAGGATTACAACCGGGAGTTACTTATTATGTTCGCGCTTATGCAACAAACAGTGTCGGCACTGGTTATGGAGATGAGCTTTCATTTGCTACAGTCCTGAGTTCTCCTACAGATGTTGTAGCTACGGCAGGAAATGCCCAGGCTACGGTAACCTTTACGGCACCTACTGGTGGATCAGCGATCACGGGATACACGGTAACTTCAAGTCCAGGAAGTATTACCGCCACAGGTACAACAAGTCCGATTACAGTTACAGGACTTACTAATGGAACTGCATATACCTTTACTGTAATTGCCATAAGTGCAAATGGCAATAGTTCACCAAGTGCACCTTCAAATTCGGTAACTCCTTCAACAGTTCCGGATGCACCAACAATTGGTACAGCAACTGCAGGTAATGCTCAGGCTACCGTGGCATTTACAGCGCCAGTTGGTGATGGTGGATCAGCTATAACAGGGTACACTGTAACTTCAACTCCGGGTGGTTTTACCGGGACCGGTTCTGCAAGTCCAGTTACAGTTACAGGGCTTAACAATGGAACTCCCTATACTTTTACTGTGGTTGCCACAAATGTTAACGGGAACAGCTTGCCAAGCTCTGCTTCAAATTCAGTGACACCTTCAGCAGTTCCGGGTGCGCCAACAATTGGCACAGCTACAAAAGGAAATGGTCAGGCTACGGTTACTTTTACAGCGCCAGCCAGTAACGGTGGATCAGCCATAACAGGATATACCGTAACCTCAAATCCTGGTAATTTTACCGGAACTAGCACTGCAAGTCCAATAACAGTCACAGGGCTTACTAATGGAACTGTCTATACTTTTACTGTGATCGCCACAAATGCAAACGGGAACAGTTTACCAAGCGCTGCTTCAAATTCAGTGACGCCTTCAACAATTCCTGGCGCTCCGACAATTGGTACTGCAACAGCAGGAAATGCCCAGGCTACGGTTACTTTTACAGCGCCTGCAAATAATGGCGGATCAGCTATTACAGGATATACCGTAACCTCAAATCCTGGTAGTTTTACCGCAACGGGTACCGCAAGTCCAATCACAGTTACAGGTCTTACTAATGGAACTGCCTATACCTTCACCGTAGTTGCCACAAATGCAAATGGCAACAGTTCGCCAAGTGCTGCTTCAAATTCAGTTACGCCTGTAACAGTTCCCGATGCTCCGACTATAGGAACAGCAACAGCAGGAGATACCGAGGTTACCGTAACATTTACAGCGCCGGTAAGCGATGGGGGCTCAGCTATAACAGGATACACTGTAACTTCAAATCCTGGCAATTTTACCGGAACTGGTTCTGCCAGCCCGATTACAGTTACAGGGCTTACAGATGGAATTGCCTATACTTTTACTGTGATAGCCACAAATGCAAATGGTAACAGCTTACCAAGCGCTGCTTCGAATTCAGTTATACCTCATACTCCTGTAACTGTATACGACATTGATGGTAATGCTTACAATACAGTGACTATTGGTACCCAGGTCTGGACAGTGGAAAATCTTAAAACTACCAAATTTGCGAACGGGGATCCGATTCCTACGACTGCCGCTCTAACAACTGATATTTCAGGTATGACTGCACCAATATACCAATGGCCTGACTATGATCCTGCTTTGAATGATATATCTGCAACTTATGGCAGGTTATATACATGGTATGCAGCTTCTGACAGCCGAAATGTATGCCCTACAGGCTGGCATGTTCCGACAAATACGGATCTTGAAGATCTTAAAACATATCTCGGAGGTCAAGCACTAGCCGGCGGACTTCTTAAAGAAGCGGGTTTAACCCATTGGGAAACCCCTAACACAGGTGCTACAAATTCAACCGGCTTTACAATGCTTCCGGGAGGAGATCGTCTCGCCGCTGGCGGAGCTCCGACATTTGTCAGCACCTACACTAACGGTTATCTCTGGAGTTCAGAGGTAGACAGCTACAACACCGCCTTAAGTTTTGGACAGACATTTTATAATACTGATGCAACTATGATACTGAACGGATTCGATCCAAAGGCCGGGGTATCAGTTCGTTGCCTGAAGAATTAATTAAAGAGATATTTTTAACCATAAAAAAAAGCTGCCATTTATCCGGCAGCTTTTTTTATTGTCAGGCAGTCACCTCTTTCTTCTCACTAGTTGCTTGTATACATTTTTAGTTTGGAGAGCTATCTTGTCCCAGTTATAAGAAGTCATATCGTAATTTACTGACTCAAATTCAGAATTCAATTTCTGATCAAGATTTTCCTGCAATGACAACTCATTACCTGAAGCGAAATAGCTTTCTTCCGGAAGAGCTACCTGCATATTTGCCGGGATATCGCTGGCCAGAACGGGAAGATGGTAACTCATTGCCTCAAGAAGTGAAAGAGGCTGACCTTCGTTATAAGATGGCAATACAAATAATCTGGCATGATTATAGAGTTGAGATAAATTATCACCTCTTATAAATCCGGGTAATACTACTCCATTCGCTTTCGCTAATTCTTTCAAATGAAATGAATATGAAGTCTCATGATCTGAATCCCCTGCAATTACAAGTTGAAAACCCTTTTGCTTTGTCTTGCTAAAAGCCCTGATTAAGAGATCAAAACCCTTTTCTTCCACAAAACGTCCAACAGATAGGATATATTTCCTGTTAAGTAACCCAAGATCCTTAATAAAATCATCCTTGTCTGTCAGCGTGGGTAATCTCACTCCATTATTTATCTGAACAAAGTTTAACTTATTTCCTAATTTCTCTTTCTGGTAAAAGCTTACAAATATTATTACATCAGCAAATTTTGTGGAGAGAAATTCACTGAATTTTAAGAAATGCCGGGTTAATGATGACCACTTTATATGTTCATAATTTGGACTGTGATAGGTCATGACAACTTTTAAACCAAAAATTTTTAATAGCGGCACAAAAAATCCCGGTCCAATATTATGAATGTGTACAATATCAGGACGCTTAACGATGCATACAACTGTTGATAAAAAGGAATGATAAAAGGTTTCAAAGCCAGGAATTCTGGTTGAGGGTAAATCAATGAAACTGATGTGATCGTATACCTTTTCCTTTTTAATAATAAATGGCTTTCTCCTGAATACAGTAATCAGGCAATCATCAGTGGCCAAAAGCGTGTACAAACTCTCACAATGTTGCTCCACTCCTCCCTGGATATCCGGGAAGCCTCTTGTACCTAACACAAATACTTTCAAAATAACAGAGTAATAAGTGTGAACTGAAATATTTAACTCTCCTGTAAGGACATCTTCGTGAACAGTTTAAAGTAATTTTCCGTAAATTTTTCTTCAGAAAATTCATTTTGAATAATCTGATGGCCGTTATTGCCAAAAGCATTCCTCACATTTTCAGAATTAATCAGGTATTCTAATTTTTCTGCAATCATATTTATTTCACCACATGGAACTAAAAAGCCATTAAATGAATCCTTAATCAGATAACCATTGTCCCCTACATTTGTTGCAATTATTGGTAAACCGCTTACCATTGCCTCCATAATCGAATTTGAAAGACCTTCATATATTGAAGTGCTGAGGTAGATATTGCATTTTTTCAGAATTTCAGGAATATTGGGAGGTTTTATCAGGATTTCAACATCATTTTGAATATTAAGATCTTTAGCCAATGCCCTTATACTTCTCTCCAGGGGTCCATAACCGATAATTAAGTACTTTATCTTTTTGTCCTTGTTTTTTTCTGACAATAGTTTAAAAGAATAAAGAGCAGTGGGAAAATCTTTTGAACTGACAAACCGGCAAACTGAGACGATGGTTATTCCATCTTTGGCCTTGCTATCCCTTTCAACAGGTGTGATGCGAATAGTATTATGAATAACATTTGCTTTTTTCGGATCAAATCCTTTCAGTTCGAACTTTTCTTTACCCGAAAAATTATTAAAAATAGTAGCGTCATTAAGGAAATTATGTACAAACTTTTCAATACAGAACTTGTAATAAGGAAACTTTTCAGTTCTTATACCCCCGATTGTTGTAAGTCTCCTGTTGAATAATTTACATATACCTGCAATCAAATTAGGTGTAGTGAGATAAGACAGAATAATGTTAATCCCTTCGTCCTTTATGATCCTCTGAAGACGAATAAATTTAGTTACAGGATTCCCTCTTAGTCCGTAATATTTTATAGAATTATTTTTAACTATTGCTTCGTTGGAGGCATCAATTTTATTTCCACACCAGCCTGTTACAACGATCCTTAATTTCTTTTCAGATAATAATTTTGCCAGTGTCAAAGCTTGTTTTTCAGCTCCCCCCTTTAAGAGTGTCTTACAAAAAATTAAAATGGAAGGCATTTAATAGTGTATGAATTAGTTCCCAATGAATTTAACCTATTAAAAGCAGCTGAATTTATGTCAAAAGAAAAGCTGTCAACTGTTCTATCATTATCCATAAAAATTTATACGCTTACGATACGAATATACATCTATCACCTTTAAATCTTTGTCGCTATTGAATGTATGGGTTCCCTTGAGCCTGACGTCCCAGTACGGTTCTGTTTCGGAAATCAGAATCTCACTATATTCATCTTCAGTCAGTTTAGTGACCTGGTTGATGTTGAATCCCATCCCATATCGTCCGGCACAATTCTGAGATGGACGATAAATTTTATCCTCTTGTATAAAAAGTTTTCCTGCGGGTCTGGCGGTCCTTGCATCAGAGACAATCGGATTATCAGGATGACTTTCCCATCTGTCAGCGAATAAATCATCGCTGAAAAACAGGAATAGTTCAGTGTTGTTTCCTGAAATATTGGCTGTCTGATCAAGACATGTAAAAAGCCACCACTTATTATTATAGAAAAAAACTGTTGAGTCGACAGCTGATACATTCTCCATTATATTCTTCCTGAATTCCCATTTATAAGGAAAATCTGTACACCTGTAAAGTTCAATTGTCTGGTTTTTACCTGTTTCCGGAATCATGTAGTGGATGTTATCTAATTCAAAGATAAAGGGATATGACATGTGATATGATCGTTCAATTATCCTTTGAGAACTTAAAAGATTTCCCTTCTTATCTAGTTTTAAAACAGATATATGTGCTTTGTTCAATTTATAAACAAATTCTTCAACAAAAACAAAATAGTTGTCATCTTTAGCCACCACAAAGGGATCTGCCCAAAAAATTTCTTCAGGAGATACCAGTTTTTTAAACCGTCTGAAATCAGGTGAGAGATAGTTGTGGTCGCTGTTGATCTCAATAAGGACCTGCCAGTTAAAAGAATCGGTATAGAATACCTTCTTATGTAAAGTTAATGCTGCAATTTTAATATAGTGAAAGAGATACTGCAGAGTTTTCAACAATGGATAAGGATGGTCATAAGAGTCTGTTTCTTTGTTCACTGACCTGAATCTGGTTACCTGTCTGCTCAAAAAATGATGACCATTTCTCTGCAATCCGTCAAGTAATCTTGGCATAAATAATGAGGTACGCCAATACATATTATTCCTGTTAACATTTATAGAATAGTGGCATGTTGACTCCATGCAACAGAACACGACTTGATAATCATCCAGTTTGTCTTTCAGCAGAAATAATTCTGAAGATGTAACCGGAGAGTTTCTGACAACCTCCCAGAAACCCGGACTTATACCGCCAATTTTTTTTTGGTGGTCAATTGAATTTGTCAAAATACCATAATTGGCTGTTTTAAGGATATCACTGTTTAAAATATGTGAACCAAATTTTAAAATTATATCAAGCCCATAACTGGCAATTTCTCTGAAAACCTGCACCGAGGCGTTTTCGGATGAATATTCACTTCCGGAACTTATATCAACCAGTGGTATATTACGCGTCAACTCTGATAAATCTTTTTTAAGATCATGATCATCCTTCCTATTGAATACTAACCTGTCGGCTTTTTCAAGAAGTTTAAGCATAGTAAAATATGATTGTTCCCCTTTTTCTTCAGTGTGCCGGTGATCCCTCTTATTCATGATTACAAGTACGATTCCGGCAAAATCTGATTTATGTATATCTTCAATAATTTTAAACTCCCACGAAGGAATAATATGATCATCAAGCAAAATCCCGATCTTTAGCTTCTCCTCCATTTGAGATTAATATATTAGTACTCCAGGCAATCTCTTTAATTATATCGTAAAGAAATAAAATCATCTATTGCCCGAGTAAATTCATCTTCAAGATTTGAGCGACCTTCATGCTTGTTCCACTTTCCATCATTAAACTCATACCAGAATTTTGATCTTTGCAGAGCTGAGGTGCCAATTTGGATCATCTGAAACTCCAAAAGATGATATTCTTTTCCATCGAAGGCTATATCAATTCCAAAAATCGGGAAATCAATTTCAGTTTTAATTTTTCTGGCAAAAGTCAAAAGGCCAATTTGTTCCTGGTCGGGAACTTCGCAAAATTTTCCGCTGCCGCTTGCTCTGAAATCATTTTCCCTGTTCTTTCTATACATACTGTAATACTTCCTGCCAAAGATCAGAACCTTATAGTCTCCTGATAAATCTTCAATGAAGTTCTGAACAACTATTGGATAACTTAAGGGTGTTGTATTGTATTTTACATATTTTGACCGGACAGGAAAGATGAGTTTTAATATTTTTTTTATGCTATTTTTAAGTCGGAGCACAAAAAGATCCGTGAGGTTCAATGCCAGAATTATCTTTCCGGCCTTCTTGATCTTTTTTAAATATTCATTCCTGTTTTTTGCAAGGAAAACACCTTCTCCTGATGTTGTTGAAATTCTTTTTATGACAACCGGAAAGTTATAATTATAATTTCTGGCATCCAGCCAGGATCCATAACACCAACTTTTTATCGTCTTTAAGGAATCATCCAAAAACTTTAATCTTAAAAGTTCCATGAAAACTTTATCATGGTGAGCTTTTAACAGCTCGTGTTTAGGTAAAACGATTGCATCCTGCTTCTCAAGGAAATATATCAGATCCTCTATATATCGTTTATAAAAACTACCGCCAGCTTCAGAGGTTTGATATAAAACATACACTCCACTATAATCCTCGTTAAGGTCCAATTCACTGAATTTAAGAATAGATACATTAAAACCCCGGGAAGTGAAGATATTTTTTAATCTATCAACATCCATGGAAGTAAAATTTATAAAATCCGCTTTCGAGACAAGAAACTCCGAATCCTCATCAGTGAGTATAATAAGTCTTTTCATTTAAAACAATTATTGTTAATTCTCAATAGGATTATATAAGAATATGTAATTCAATTTATAGGACAATTCCTGCTATCTCTTTCTAATTAAACGTAAATATCGTAGAACCAGTTCTCTATGTGCTTCACACTCAATCATATTTTGCACCAGGTTCAATTTTTTCAATGAATATATCTGTCTTGTAATTATTCCGTGCAGCAATTCGTTAAGCTTTCGTGGAATCCTCCCCAAGCCGGCAAATGCTCCCATATAAAATAATCCACTTCTGATACAGAATTTCTCATATTCTGTTTCAATAAAGCCGGGCAGGGATAATTTCCTGGATCGTTCATTAAAATCATTCAAAATTAATTCACTAACATCCGATTCAGGAAGCTCAATGCCTGTCCTTTTTTTGCAGAAAGGCACAAAATCGACTGACATCTTGTCTCCAAAAGTAACTTTAATCAAAAGACTTGTCTCGCAGAATTCATTATCTGTCATATCAAAAAGAAAATTCCCCTGACCGTAAACAATTACACCTTCATCGTATCTTTCAAATGCCCCGATACAGTGACTGTGCTGACAAATTACCAGGTTAGCCCCTTTATCTGCAATTTTTCTGCAAACCTTCTGAAGGTAAGGTGACGGATAAGGGTAAAGCTCTTTCCCTCCATGGTAGAGTACGATTACAAAATCACATTTAGATTTAAGACTGGCAATATGATCAGGACTCTCAAGCGGATCGAACGGGTTAGCTCCGGCTCTGTTCTCCTCAGCAATCGAAAATTCATATTCAGCACATGCATATATACCGATTCTTAGCTCACCTTTTTCAATGATAATGGGTTTTGCAGCGGCATCAATATCTTTGCCAGCTCCGACCCAGTAGATATTATTTTTTGATAATTGTTCCATTGTCTGATACAGACCCTGTTCATCATGATCGAGAATATGGTTATTCGCAAGGCATAAAATTGTTGGATTGATCAACTTAATGCCCTTCAAGGTTGATATTGGAGCTATAAGGTTCGGTCCGTCTTTTCTGATAGGCTTTTCAGTATCAGTTAGCGGCAATTCCAAATTGAAGATTCTGTAATCAGCCGATTCAAGTACAGAGAGTAACCTGTCGTCAATTAAGGCATTAATATTGCCCTCTTCAAAAAAAGAATAATTGGATTTTGTGGGTGCCAGGTCTCCGCCGATTATTAAAGTTGCTGATTCCATGAGGTCAAAATTTAACGGTCCGCAATGAATTATTTATCTTCCTGATTTGAGTCAAGAGAATTAATCATTCTTAATACCGAATTTTTATACTCCAATAAGTTGTAAGCCTTTTCGTAACCCCTTTTTGAAATTAAATCCATTTCCCCCGGGTTCTGACGCATCCACAATATCTTTTTAGCAATAGATTCCGGATTCCCGCATTCTGCCATCAGAATGTCCTGACCATCGGTAAAATACTTATCCATATCACCAAAATTTGTTGCCAATACCGGTTTTCTGCATGCATAGTATTCTCCTAATTTGGTCGGGAAACCAGCCATGGTCTGAATAGTAGAAGGACGCGTTATAGCAAGAACCTTGCATTCCGACAAATATTTTTTCACTGATAAGGATTCCACTAATCCTGTGAAGGTAACATTTGTGTCGATGCCTAATTTTTGACATTCTACTTTAAGTGCAGGAATCAGACTTTTCCCAAAAGTGGCATCGCCGATTACCAGCAAAGTCACATAAATCTTCTCCTTACCAAGCATGCTTAATGCTTTAAACAAATCGTATAAACCATCTTTTAAGTAGGGCGCTCCACTATATCCCAGATCATATCTAATCTCTCCCCCTGATGATTCCCAGTATTTAAAATCAGTTAGGTTAGGCTGAACAATAATATTATTTTCGTTGTAACCCATTTTCAGGAATTCATTTTTTAAATAATAACTGAATACGATCAGCTTATCGGCGATTTTGTTTAAATATTTAAAATTAAAGTCGTATTCATAGCTTTTTAATTTTCGAAAGAATGATCCGTCATATTCGGATTTATCAATTATCTCAGCGACAAATTTTGAAATTTTGATCCTGAATATTTTAGCAAACAGCGAGATTGGAATAGTAAAAGGCGTATCGCTGCTATAAACAAACAGGCTGATAATTTTGCGATCGGGTATCAGCGAAAAAAGGCAAATAGTCAGACGTATAAAACTCAGCAGTTCATCACAAAGCTTTAAAATAATATTATCAGGACGTTGTTTAAAACCAAGATAAGTATATGGAATATTATCTTCGGTAATGTTTTTTCTCGGGCCATTATAAGTGTACTTCCCAAAAGCATAACCCTTAAGCAAAAATACGCTTATAGAAAATCCATTCAATTTTAACCCCCTGCAAAAAAGATTAAGATATGTTGCTCCCGCTCCTCCGCTCGGAAAATTCATGGACGTAAATAAAATATACCTTTTTAAAACTTTATCCCGTCCCATAAATTACTCAATTTGGTATTGCCAGAAATTAATTTTAGTACCCGCCAGGATGTATTTTCTATTTTATATTCATCAGCTATACTTTGATACCCATTCGTTTTTTCAAATTCTTTCACAATTATCCGTATGCTGTTAAGAACTACAAATGGATCGAAACCCGTTAAAATTATAGTACCTGCATCCTGTGCTTCTGGTCTTTCCATTGATTGACGCAGGGAAATAGCAGGAAAATTCAAAATTGATGATTCTTCACTAATTGTACCTGAATCGGAAAGAACACATAAAGCATTCATCTGAAGGTAATTATAATCAAGGAATCCAAACGGTTTGAGAAATCTGATCAATGCATTCAATTTCAGATCAGTTAGTTTCTCCAGTTTTTTCCTGGTGCGAGGATGAGTAGAAACGATGACCGGAATATTATACTCATTGGCCAGTTGGTTTAAAATGTCGAGAATTCCTGACAGGTTTTGAGGATTGTCAACATTTTCTTCCCTGTGAGTAGATACAAGGAAATACTTTTTAACTCTGAGTGACAGGTCCTCAAGGGCTTTCGACTCTTTAATTTTTGGCTTATAGTAATCAAGTACCTCTTTCATGGGGCTCCCGGTGAGATAAATCCTGCGGTGGGGTAAACCTTCTGATATAAGATGCCGGCGAGCATGCTCGGTATATACCAGGTTAAAATCTGCGATATGATCAATAATTCTGCGGTTGACTTCTTCCGGAACATTTAAATCAAAACACCGGTTACCGGCTTCCATATGGAAAACCGGGATATGAAGTCTTTTAGCCATATATGCTGCAAGGCATGAGTTTGTGTCACCCAGGACGAGAACGGCGTCGGGTTTTTCTTTTCTTAAGACCTCTCCTGATTTTCTGATAATGTCACCTACTGAAGCTTCCAAAGAAGAGGTATCAACCTCAAGAAAATGATCTGGTTTACGGAGTTCCAGTTCTTTAAAGAAAATTTCATTCAGCTCATAATCATAATTCTGGCCAGTGTGAACAATAACCTGATTCAGGTATTCGTCAAGCCTGGCCATTGTGCGTGACAGACGGATTATCTCAGGCCTGGTGCCGATGAAGGTCATTACTTTAAGCTTGTCTTTTACCATTCAGAATAGAGTTTAAGGTCGGTTTTATTGTTATATGGATTAGATCTTACATAGGGTGGTCCTTAATTATGGAATCTGTCTACACAGTTTCAAAATAAGTATCCGGATCATCGGGATCAAAAAACTCATTGATCCAGAACAGGGTAATCAACTCATCATCCCCGGTATTTGTGATATTATGTGTATACCAGACAGGCATATCAACGAAAGAGGGCTTTTCTCCGTTAAGTTCAAAACGGAGTTTTTCGGTGGACCCGATCTTGCGCAGTTCAATTATTGCTTTTCCTCTGATCACAATGAATCGTTCTATTTTCCGTGTGTGAAAATGATTGCCCCTGGTTATTCCGGGAATTGTTGTAGAGAAAGAGAATTGGCCTCCGATAAATGATTTGATCGATTCTGTGAAGGCACCACGATGATCAGTATTTTTCGTCAAAAGAACCGGATATCGTGAAGCATGGTCAATATAGCTTCTGAAAGTATTAAAAAGATTTACTTCAAAAATACTTTTTAATTCAGGGAAGCCATGCTTTTCAAAATATACCTTTTTATAGTTCTCAAGTAATGTAAGAATCTCTGAAACTTTGTTTTCAGAGGAATGCTGAACTTTGAATCTCGCTATTCCTGACTCTTCAGAGGGACTCAAAATTTTTTGATAAATCAGGTCAACCAGTTCGCTGACATAAATAAGCTGAAGGTTCGCATCAATGTCTATCCTGGGTTGCTCATCATGAGTTAACTGATGGCAAAATGTAGCTACGACAGAATTGTAGAAAGGATTGCCAAAAGGACCGAAAACATTTGGAATAACAAATCCGGTGAACCGCGCCCGATTCCGTTCCGCCCACTGTTCGAAGAGTAAACGTCCGTCATGTTTCGATTTACCATAAAGATTATCCCGCTCCTCCTGGGTGGATGAAGAGAACAAGACGTGCATGGGTTTGTCGGACGTTTCAAGTGCATTAATTAATTGTTTTACAAGCGTTATATTCGTATCGTAAATTACCTGAGGAACACCGTGCCGGTTCAATGCTGCCAGGTGAACAATGACATCGCAGTCTTTTACAAATATTTTTAGCTTGCCGGGATCTTCAAAATAGCTATCCTTAAACGGAACAGTAATAATATTCTCCCTTTTAAGATTAAGAAAATTATACAGATGGGTTCCGATAAATCCTGATTGTCCGGTTATGCCAACTCTTAACATATTTATCCTTTCTATCCTATATCTTCGCGGATCGAATCAAGTTTTAAAAGCAACTGTTTTGTTTCATCAATATTCAGACGTACAGTATTATGTGAAGTATATTCTTCCATTTGTGAAATTTGAGCTTCTCCCTCAATAAAGAACTGATTATAGTTCAGGTCACGTGTGTCAGCAGGTATACGATAAAAATTGCCCAAATCTTCAGCCTTTGTCATCTCTTCGCGGTTTACCAGTGTCTCATAGAGTTTTTCGCCATGACGTGTCCCAATTATTTTAATCGGATTATTAGCTTTATACAGCTCAAGTAGAGCTTTTGCAAGCACCTCAATAGTACAGGCTGGTGATTTCTGAACGAAAATATCACCGGGATTCCCGTTTTCAAATGCAAACAGGACCAGGTCAACTGCGTTATCGAGAGTCATCATATATCTGGTCATATTAGGATCCGTAATTGTCAGTGGATTCCCCGACTTTATCTGCTCGATAAAGAGAGGTATAACAGATCCCCTTGAAGCCATCACATTACCATACCGGGTTCCACAAAAAACTATGTTTGTTCCATTGAGACTACGTGACTTGGCAACCATTACTTTTTCGCTAAGGGCTTTTGACATTCCCATAGCATTAATAGGGTAAACAGCTTTATCTGTACTAAGTACAATTACACGGCTTACCTTGTTTTCCATAGCTGCATTTAAGACATTTTCACAGCCCAGAACATTGGTCCTGACAGCTTCTACAGGAAAAAATTCGCATGAAGGCACCTGTTTTAATGCCGCTGCCTGAAATACAAAATCGACTCCCTTCAATGCGCTGTTAATGCTTTCATAGCTTCTCACATCTCCAATATAGTACTTGATTTTTGAGCTATTATAGAACTGGCGCATATCATCCTGCTTTTTCTCATCGCGACTGAAAATGCGGATTTCCCTGATATCAGAATTCAGAAAGCGCTTCAGTACAGCGTTTCCAAAGGAACCGGTGCCACCGGTAATCAATAAAGTTTTTTTCGTAAACATGCGGTCTTATTTAATCATGTTAATTAATAAAAGTTGAAACTCATTTCGTACTTTGTTTGCATCAAATAGTTCCATTGCCAGATTTACTGCATTCTGGCTTAACCTTCTTCTATATTCCACGTCGGTGATCAATAACTTAATAGCATCATTAAGTTTTTCTGATTTCTGTTCTGTTACACAACATCCACATTCATTATCCGTGAAAAATCCGGAAATTGCTGTTTCAGATGAAGCATATAATAAGATAGGTGTACCTGAAATCATATATTCAGAGACTTTTGTGGGCATAGAATATTTTAAGAAATCAATGCCTTTCTTGTCAAAATCATTAGCAATCAGCAAAATATCCGCCTGAGAAAATATCTCAGGCAATTTGCTGTAATCCGTTACCGGATTAATTATAATACAATCATGTTTTTGCAGACGTCTCCTGACTCTGTAATCACTCGACGGGGATTGAATATATAGTTTAATATTCCCCCAGGATTGATTGATTTCTTCAATTACATTAGCAACTTCAACCAGCGATTCAGTTATCCCTACTCCAATTCTCCCGGAATAAAGAATTCTGACATGGTCTTTACTGAGATTAAAGTTGGTTTTACAATATGGTTGCCAGTATCCTGTTTCAATTGGGTTATGAAAGGCTTTGAATGCTTTATTATATCTTTTCTTGTATTCATTTGTCATCGCATGGCTGATGCTCAGATAAAGAGTCATTCGATCCAATAACTTTCTGAATTCCTTATCGATTGTTTTTCTCCAATATTCTTTAAACAATCCTTTGTTACTTATAGTTGATGGCCAATCATCCATGTTATGAATCACTGACGGAATACCCAAATAATCACAAAGCGCAATAGAAAACAATATACCTTCCCGTGTTGTAACCTGGAAATATAATATTTCAGGTTTAAATTCATCAAGCCAATCCATGAATTTGGAAGAAAAGGAAATTTTTGAGAGCCAGTAAAAGAGTCCGCACCATTGTAAGAATGGGAAAAATATCTTATCCACTAAAATCTTTCTGAAATTAACCTTTCCAGGCTGAATTTCACTTAGATTCTCTTTTTTACTGAACGACATGAGACCCGAAGGGAAAGTTCTTTGCAGATAATTAAAAGGGAATATCCACTTTTGTTCCTCCTTTCCCAGTAAGTAATATGTATCGCAAACATCAGTCGACACAGATTGAAGTACATGTCCGGTTGCAGCAACGGCTATTCTGTCTTTTGGCCAACCTTTGAAGAGATTAGATAGTGTTATACCACCACCGGTATAATTATTAAACGGTTGGCCGAAGATGAGTATCCTGGGATAATTATTCATTCTAAAAAATGGTTAAAGCCTTTCTAAACTTATCTCTTACAATGACTGAATTGCTATCTGAAAGAGCCGTGTTGACTGCATTGGTGCTTATCCTTTCTCTATAGGCAATATCGTTCCATAGTTTAAGGATTGCTTGCTCAAGTTTCAGAGTATCTCTTTCGCCGACCAGACAACCTGCTTCATTTTTATCAAAATATTCAGACATTGCTGAATTTGCGGGAGCATATACCAGCACTGGTACTGCTGAAATCATTCCTTCGGATGTTCGTGTCGAAATTGAATATTGTGAATAGTTTTGAGCACTCTTGGTAAAATCAAGGCAAAGGAAAAAAATGTCATAGTGCTGTATCAATTGTGGTATTTCGCCAATTTCAACAGGGTCACATATTCTGACCCCTCTCAGCTTTTGAATGATTTTTATGAAAGCCGGATTATAATCGTATGTGTATATATCTAATTCAACCTGTTTGTTCTTGATATTTAACTCATTCACTGTCAGGCACATATCGATCAATGATTGAAAAGTTGGTAAAAACAGGCGACCGTTATAAATTATTTTTAATCTTTCGGAACTGACTTTCATATCTTTCTTCTGAAAAGGCAGCCAACGATCAATATCAATAGGATTTCGAAAGGATAAAAAATCTCTTCCGTATCTGAGGGAATATTCATTCGACATAGCTTCAGAAATGCACATACTTACTTTTGAATTGAATAATAATTTTTTGAAATCATTGTCAATCTGGCGTTGGAACACTCCCCTTAGTGTCAGGCATTGGTTATTAATATATTTCACGCTGTCATCCATAATATGGACAGCATACGGTATTTTCAAATGTTCGAACAGTAAATTTCCGAACTGCATTATTCTATAATGAAAGGGTTGAATATAGACAATATCCGGGTTGAAATCAAGTATCCATTTCTTTAAAGATTCACTCAGATGGATCTTGTAAAAAAAAAGGAATAATCCGGTGCAGCTTAAGAATTTATCAAAAAATGGCCTGATCTTCTTTTTAATGCCTGTGATTGCTGACTTCCTGGATTCCTTTAGCTCAACAGGCTTGTTGCCGTGATAAAAGTGAAAAGGTCCGGACTTTACGTTATTTTGCATAAAATGGAAGGGGAAAGGAAATTGAATCTCTTCGCTACCCAGTTGATAATAGGAATATTCAGATTTAGGATCTGTTTCATCTATTCTATCTGTTATGACTCCGATATTCTCCGAAGGCCAATCCAGAAAAAGATTTGTTAACGTAATGCCGCCACCTCCATTTGAGCGGAATGTCTCACCAAGTATCAGGACACGAAAATAGTCCATATTCAATTTAATGGTTTTTAATAAGTTACAGGAAAGCTAAAAAATCCGCATAATCTTCATCACTTGTTATTGATTTATGCTATTTCCTTATTACTTTCCGTTACTAATTCTAATGAAGAAGTTTCTTTAAAATATCTAAAATAAATAATAATCAACACAATACCAATCTCGCTAAGATCAAAATCTACCATGGTGGCATTCGCAAAACAAAAAGCTAACAAACCAAAAAAGCCGCCCCAAAAATTATATTCTGATCCCATGGTCCATGCATACTTCAACAAATAAAAAAGTCCAAGAAAAAAGAAAAAGCATCCAATTAACCCATAATAATAGAGATATGACAGATATCCTACATGAATGAAAGGTGCCCATCCTCCCAATAATCTGACAACTTCCGATTTTGTTGCCGGGCCAACTCCAAACATGGGATGCTCGGGGAAAACCTCTAAAAAAACATAATATGAAATTATTCTCGCGTTCGCCGAACCTAAATTTGTGCTTTTTTCCAGTATCCTTTCATCAATAACCTGTTTAATACTATAACCCATAGCTTTTGCAATTCCAATTGAGAACAAGATGCAACCGGAAAAAATTAATATTATGTAGACTTTTTTTCTCATCTTGATAAGAGATGTAAAGAATAACTGCGAAAAAACTACTATAATAGAAATCATTACGTAACGTGCCTTCGTCAAAAAAGAAACAATTATGCCACATAAAAGTAAAAATGGCGTGGAGAATCTTTTATTGCTGTAATAATTCAATAGTATGGCAATCAGTATCGGAAATGTTATTCCTAAGGAATTCAAACCTACCCAGCTGTAAATTGAAAATATACGGTTTTCAGTCAGGAAAACTTCATTATCCTGGTTTTGTATTATATATGGAGCCACAAAAAAATAAGGGAATTTGACTTGTATCAAACTAACTATGAAGGATATTATAACAATAATGAATATATTCCGGGTCATAGCCCGCATAAAACTCTCGTCGAAGTGGGTGTTTTCAATAACAAAAAATAAAAGACAGGCCACAAGATTCTTATCTCCAAGCATGGTCTTCAGCAGATTCGATTCCGGAGGTATCAGATGGTTGACATAAACTGAACATAAATGATAGATTGTGAATAGTGTAAAAAATGTCAGATACTTCGGGAAGTTTATTTTTGGGGTTATCAGGATATAGAATGCAATCGGGATCAATATCAAAGTAACAAACATATCAATCGGAGTATCTCTTACCTTTGATAGAATCCAGGCTAAAAAAGGCAGAAACGGGAAAAAAACAAGGAAGAAAAGTCGTGTAATCCTATTCATATCTGGCAAAAAATTCTAATATTGTATCAATAATTCGCTGTAAATCAGTACTGGCTAACTCATAAAAGAGAGGTAATCTTACCAGACAATCTGTGTATTTATCACTAAAGGGAATTTCTCTTTTATCATGTTTGCTTTTATAATACGGGCTTTTATGCAGGCTTTGGTAGTGAAAAACGGAATGAATGTTATTATTTTTCAGATGTTCTATCAGCAATGACCTCTGCTGCAGATCTGAACAAACCAGGTAGAACATATGAGCGTTATTTGTTGCATAATCAGGAACAAAGGGAATCTGAATTCCGTAGTCTTGCAGACTTTTCAATCCTTCGTAATAGGTTCTCCAGATCAGCTTCCTTTTCAACTGAATATCGTTGAGGTTTTCTATCTGTGCATAGAGGTAAGCTGCTATGATTTCAGAAGGAAGAAACGAGGAGCCTATATCCACCCAGCCGTATTTATCGACTTCACCCCTGAAAAACTCTGAACGGTTAGTTCCCTTTTCCCATACAATTTCAGCCCTGTTCATAAGCCTTTTATTATTAATGGCCAGCATGCCTCCTTCACCTGAGTTAATATTTTTTGTTTCGTGAAATGAGAAAGCAGCCATGTCGCCGATTGATCCCAGGGGTATTCCTTTATAAAATGAATCAATTGCCTGTGCAGCATCTTCGATAATAAGGAGATCATATCTCTTGGCAAGTTCCATAATAGGATCCATATCACAGGCAATACCAGCATAATGTACCGGAACTATAACTTTGGTTCTCGGGGTAATCAGCTCTTCAAGATGCTGTACATCAATATTCGGATTTTGAGCATTGCTATCGGCAAATACTATTTTTGCACCCTGCCTGACAAATGCCAATGCAGTTGAAACGAATGTGTAAGAAGGGATAATGACTTCATCTCCTGGCTGTATGTTTGCAAGCATTGCAGCCATCTCCAGTGCATCAGTACAGGATGTTGTCAGTAAGGTTTTTTTAAAATTGTAATGCTCTTCAAAAAACTTCTGGCATTTCTGAGTATATATTCCATTCCCGGAAATTTTACCGGAATACACTGCCTGGTACATATAATGCATCTCTTTCCCCGTGAGGTAGGGTTTGTTAAAAGGTATCATTGTCTTAAACTAATAAATAATAATTAAAATATAAATAAGTGACCTTAAACAATACAATATAATATGATATAATATTAAAAGTTTAAAAGATGTTTAATAAATTATTCTCTTTAAAATTATACTTTCATTTAATTCGAGACAATTCATTGATTTTTATGAAATTAAAATTAGTAAGAAAATTTAAAGTTGCTTTCTTATACAACTAATTCAATTATCGAATTTATGTTATCATTAAGCTTCTAATAAGGATCCTGAGTCAATCTTTTGATTTCCTGTATATATAAAATAACCACTTCTGTGTGAGCTTTCCTTTGTTTGACTATCTCTCAATTTATCAAGATGATACTCAACCATATCTTTATGATTCAATTTGACAAAATCAGCTACCCATTCAGATTTTTCTGTATAGAAACATACACCCGCATGTTGTCTGTTTTTAAATTCAATAGCGGGTTTATGATTTAACGAAACCTCAATTACAGATTTCATAAAATCGAAACCAGTAGAAAGCATCACCAGGTGAGATCCGATAAAATCGCCTCCCATCCTGGCTCCAATTTCAGTAACGTATACTTCACCTTTATTGGTAATAATAAGCTCAGAATGTGATGCTCCATATTTTATGCCTAAGGTATTAAGCGAGTGTATTACCGTGTCAAATATCTTACTATGAATTCCTGATTTCCAGAATTTCGAGGGTTGGTGATGTTCTAGTTCAACGAAGTGTGGATAACCAGTTGTGACTTTGTCAGTGTATGCAAGAATGGTATGATTTCCTTCCCAGGAAATCGACTCAACACTAATCTCTTCACCCTCTATAAATTCTTCAATAATTATTTCACCACATAAAGATTCATTCTTAGAGTACTCAATGGCTTCACTAAGATTATTTGTGTCTTTAACAACAACAACACCCTTACTTCCTGATCTGTCAACCGGCTTGAGTACTATTGGAAAGCTGAAGCGGTTTTTTACTAAATCTATTGATAAATTATTAAAATTTTCAAATTCTGGTACAAGTATATTATTATTGTTCAATGACTTCCTTTGAAGGAATTTATTAGTACTTACTAAACTGCTCTCAATTGAATTAGCAATAAGATTTAATTTATCAGCAACATAACTAATAGTAGGTACGACTAAATCTGATGATATTGATGTAATGGCTGAAATCTTTTCTGTCTGACATATTTTTAAAATCTCTTCCTTCTCCAAAATTGAAATTGGATAGAACCTATCACAATGTTCTTTGCACACTGCACCTTCTTCCCATGCGAAACAGACGGACTTCAGACCCATCTCATGTACTTTGAGAACAAGTGGAAGCTGCAAATAACTTGCACCTATTATGGCGATCTTATTTTTCATTTACATATTGATGAATTAATTTAATTGCAGGTTGAGTTTTGGATTTCTTATATCAATTTAATTCTTTTTATAACACGCTGGGGATTTCCAATAACAATTTGGCCAGGTTCAATATTTTTCGTGATTGTGGAACCAATTCCCACTATTGCTGAAGAGTCTATTTTTATATTATTTGCTACATTGACCCCGGTTCCAAGAAAGACCATTCCGCCTATCATTACAAATCCTGAGAGTGTTACCGATGGTGATAAATAGCAGCAATCTTCTATTACTGAATCGTGAGAGACAGTCACTGAAAGGTTCAACAAGCACCCTTTACCAATCCTGACGTTTTTATCAATTGTCACGTTAGGGTAAATGACCGTACCATCTTCAATCTTTGCTGTCTTATCAATGATCGCCGTTGAATGCACAAATGAAAATAACTTTCTTTTCCTGTCGACTAAGTTATCGATTATCTCCTTCTTCTTTTTTAAATGTTTGTAACCAAGTCCAATTAGAAATTCATAATTTTTAAATTCATCATTCAGGTAACAGTTAAAAGGGTAAGAATTTTTAACATCTTTTTCTTTTGCCAGGTCATCAAAATATATCATGCTAAAATCATACGGTAATTCTGATATTAAATGTTCAAATTGTTTTCCAAGTTCACCGTAGCCAATCAGAGCAATTTTTTTCATCATACGCGTAATTCAAAAATTGTTAAAAGATAATTCTCTCTCAATTTAATTTACAAACCAGGTTAAATTAGAAAATCCTTTAAATTGGAACCAATTAATTCGGATATGGTCTATCCTTTTCATTAATTTCATTTAATACATTAATCCAGTTTGAATAATTCACATCTGGTTGATATAGATTTAAAGCTAGTTCCCGACAGCTTTTTTTCATTACGGAATAATCAGAATCACTCATACTCAAAATATCATACATTGCTTGAGCCAGGGCTTTTGAATCTTTCAATTTCACCCTATAGCCGGTCTTACTATTTATTACTAAATCTATCGCAACTCCCATCTCAAATGAAACGACCGGAGTCCCGCACATCAGAGACTGATTAATCATTGTAGGTCCAGAATCTTCAATTGATGAACAAACATATAAATCAGCAGCCTGATAAGCCGACGCAATACCATAAGTATTATCTAAAAATCCAAGGTAACGATAGTTAAATGGCAAGTATTTGATTATTTCATCCAAATTATTACCCGCAACTAATAAAAGTATTTCATTTCCGAATTCAGGCTTCTTTACAAATACCTCTTTTAATTCCTGAAGTGCCTCAAGTAAATATTTTATACCTTTTCGTTCAACATCCAGTCCTGAAGCTCCAAAAAATATTACTTTCCAGTCAAGAGGAATAGAATATCTTTTTCTGCTTATTTCTTTGGCTAAAGGCTTAAAGATCTCAATATTACATGAAGTTAGTATTTTGTTTATTTTAGAATTTTTAAATAGTGTGCTCTGTTTTACTTGTCTATATTGCCATTCAGAACCGGCAACAATCCGGATATCAGTTTTATCTAGAAAATATTTCTTATAAACGAGGTTCTTATAGCTGATGTCAAAAGGATTTGATGAATAAAGACCAGGACATTTGCCACAACTATTTTTATACCCTTCACAATCCCAGGCATAATGACAACCACCTGTAAATGGAGCCATATCGTACATTAGCCAAAAGATTTTTGCGTTGGTCTTTATATACAATTCGTAAATGTTTTTTGAGTTGATAAAATCTTTCGCAAAAAGAATGATGATTATATCTGGTTTAATATCAGCTATTTTAAGAAGACTCTTTGTTTTATAAATTTGTTTTTTTTCATTTACCTGGAAAAAATGATAATTAGGATTCTTTTGGTACTTTTCTTTTACCGTCAAAAATTTCCTGAGTTTATTTAATCTCCATTCAAATTTTCCCATTAGTATTTTCCACCGGGCGGAACGTGATGACTCTATGCTAATAATTCCTTCAGGATAATTTCTATTATAGCAATTTACTAATAATTTCACCTCATGTCCGCTCCTCTTTAATTGATTGAATAAATCCAAAGCAACAATCCCTGACTCTTTTAAGGGATTATGGGTATTTAAAATCAATATATTCATATTTATTTATTCCAGATGCCTGTTGCCTTGTTATTTATAATTTTCTTATACTGTATTGGTGACCAAACAGCGCTTACAGCACCTAAAATGACTGTTGATAATAATACTCCATATATTCCTAAATGTTTTCCCAACATAATAGCTAAGGGTATATTAATTATAGCTCCAAAAGTACCACTGTATAATTGCAGTTTAATTTTCCCTACCCCGTTTAAAAATTGCGAAAAAATTCCACACCAGCCATTAATAATAACATAAGCAGCCATAACTACCGAAACGCTGATCGGCACTTTTATTTCTTTACCAACCCACATTCTGTAAATAAAATTACTTGATATCAGCATAACCGTAACAGTTATTGCAATTAAGATCCATATCAATACCAGTTTATTTATCGAATTTTTAATCCAGGCAATATCCTTCTTAATCCAGGCTTCCGTATAAGCGCTCCATAATGGCAACATAATTATACTAAAGGCCATAGTTATAACGCTAAAATATTTATAAGCAATATTATATGGGGTCACCTGTTCCGGTCCGAATAGATGAGCAATTATCAAGTTACTTGTCTGATACAAAATAACAGCAGCCATTTGTATAACAAAGAATTTGATACCCAGAGTCATAAGATCCCGGGCAAACCGAAACTTAACGTATTTAATTGAAGGAGCAAATTGCTTATATTTATGGGTATAGAACCAAATGCTGGATGCAATAAGAACCACTACCGGTGTGACGCTAAATACGGTGCCAAGGTATATTAAATTTCCGGAGGTCGTTTTGGTAAGTACATATATAATTCCTAATGAAAACAAGCTTCCGAGAAAACCAAATATGGATGCTTTTGCAGGCTGCTGATTAGCTGTTATAATAGTAGTAATAAGCTGCAGGACAAACTGTATACAAAAGAAACCAAAAACAATTAAAGCAAGTAGTTTTAATTCGCCGGCCATGTCAGCAGGTGTATTCAGAATTTTTGCCCAGTTTAAAAATGGGTTAATGCAAAAAAAGAGTAATAGTACTATTGCAATGATTATAGTTAATATAGCGTATGTGGTGCTGACATATATACGGGCCATCTCAGGCTTCCCGCTTGCAACAGCTTCCGCGAACTTATTTCGTAATCCGTTTCCCAGGCCGATATCAAAAAAACTAAACCATCCTACTATGGAACTTAGAGTAAGCCATATTCCATACCGGGTAGGATTCACATAATGAATTGTAACAGGTACCAGGAAGAGACTTATTGCAATGCCGCATCCCTTAAGAACTGCAATAATAAGAATATTCCTTTTCGCATTAATACTGCGTTCGTTTCCCTGAGTAAAAAAGTTTTTGATAAATTGCAGGAGTTTCGACATAAATTTTTATTGATTTCTTACTTTGAAGAACGAGTTGCCCTGATAAGTTATTACCTGTAAAAACGGTACTGGAAAGAAAATGAAAAATTCGTTCACCACTAACTATTAGTATTCAAATTTAGTGATAATAATTTTATCTGCGATTTAATCAAAATTCAAGTAGCGGTCTTACCTTTCATAAACGGGAGATCAATATTTAAATCATGATAACCAGCTAATTATAATCTTGTTATCCAACAATACCTATCGCTTATGATATGCTTCCGCCCCGTCAGTCACATAATTATGATTAACAAGCCCGATATTAAATAAAATTTCAACATCTGTACTTCTAACTTATTGCGAGGTAGCGTAAGACTGTTGAAATCAGTATATACAAAATATTCAAGTGTGTAAAACTATGTAAATCTATGCTAAATTAGCTTATAGTATTTTAAATTTTGACAAACGATATTCTCTTGTCCATAGACATAGGGTTTTTAATGTTTTTGTTTAAAATATTCATTAAAATAATTAAATATTGTTTATTTAATTAATTTTTTAATTGATATTTGCATAAGACTTAAATCGAAGATCGCAGAATAGGTTCATCCAGAGTCTTATGAAAATTAACTTCAATCTACTTTAAACAATAAAGCACCTGTGAAAAATGCTTTATGGGTAATACTATTATTGCTGGGTACTTCAGCAGCAGGTACCACTTACTACATTGATCCTGCCGGAAATAATTCCAACAACGGATCAAGCGCTTCGCCATGGAAAACACTGGCGTATGCTTGTACTAAAGCCACTGTCTCGGGTGATATTATACATGTAAATGCAGGAACTTATGTTGAGACCACACAAAGCTCACTGGCAGCCGGGGTAAGCATTACGGGTGATGGCAATTCATCAATAATCCACTCTGACATAACGGATTCCTATTTATTTACACTTCTGTTATCTTCGGCCTCTCAGGGAACTAATGGAAATCAAAGCATATCTTATATAAGAATGGAAGGAGGTATGCAGGCTTATGGTGCTATTCTCATAGATAAAAGGATAAATGTAAATATTCATCATTGTGAATTTGAAGATTTCTTCACGAGGGGGGTTACATTTTCCGGTGCAGGATATAACAGCAATGCAATTCCTACAACCTATGCAACAGGTAATTCATTTCATGATAATATAATAACAAATTGTGCTGATTATGAGGGTTCAGGCCATTCAGGTGTCGGAAACGGTAATCTTGAAATCGGCGGCCAGCAGGGGATGTTGGTTTATAATAATACAATAACACAGGAAGACAGGGGGACTGACTCTAATGGTTATTGTATAAAGTATTGTAGTAATGGATATTGTGAAGGATTAAAAATATATAATAATACAATAATTAAGCCCCCTTATGATGGATCAACATGGGACTTTTCTATAGAATTATGGAACTGCCGAGGAGGGATTGAGATTTACGGTAATAACATTCAGGGGAGTATTGATTTTGGAGGTAACACAAGTATTACTAATGATGCTGGTGGTTACGGATTTGCTGTTAAGGTGTACAAAAACACAATAGGTCAATCTGTTCTAAGAACAAGGGAAGAAGCTGGCATTGATCTTGAACGGGCGCATACCGGTGGAATTTATATCTATAATAATTTATTCCAAAATCTGGCAACCGTACTGGTAATGGCTCAGGCAGGAGGTGATGCTTTTAAAGATTTATTTGTATATTATAATATATTCAATAACATTGGAGCAAGTGGAAAGTCAAACTTTGGAAATGGAACTGACTGGACCACTATAGATACTGAGAATGTCACTTATGACAATATCAACTTTCTGAATAATACCATCTGTGGAGGAACTGTGGGTAATCCTCAATCAGGATTAAGATTTGATTTTCATGGTAATGCCACAAATGTAACTGTTAAGAATAATATCATACAAGGATTCCCGGCATGTCCTGTTTATATGCAATCATCAGTAACAGTTACAAATGTGTCAATTGAAAATAATATTTTCTATAACAACGGATCGGCAAATGCTCCAAAATTTGAAGCAAATGCTCCAACAAATATTACTGTTCAAAATAATCTTACGTCCAATCCCCTGTTTATCTCGTCTACTGATTTTCACTTACAGGCCGGGTCTCCAGCTATCAGCAAAGGGCTGGTAATTAGCGGTCCTGCCACGGATTATGATGGTAATGCCATAAATAATCCGCCAAGTATAGGTGCTTATGAATATGCTTCAAATCCTCCCGTACCTGATGTTCCGGTTTATCAATCAGCCAGTGTTGAAAATTCCACACCTTCGGTAATAGATGTTACTTACAGTCTGACTCTGGCCAGTATTGTTCCTTCCGCTTCAGCTTTTAATGTTCAGGTAAACTCTGTTGCAAGGAGTGTTACATCAGTTTCAATATCAGGAACTAAGATCCACCTAACCCTGGCCAGTGCAATAATATCCGGTGATGTAATTTCATTATCATATACTAAACCTGCAAGTAATCCTTTACAGACCCCATCGGGTGGGCAGGCAGTTAGTATCAGCTCCAAATCAGTAACTAATAATTGTATCGCAGCTATCCCTGTTTACTCATCTGCTAGTGTTGAAAATTCCACACCTTCGGTAATAGATGTTACTTACAGTCTGACTCTGGCTAGTATTGTTCCTTCCGCTTCAGCTTTTAATGTTCAGGTAAACTCTGTTGCAAGGAGTGTTACATCAGTTTCAATATCAGGAACTAAGATCCACCTAACCCTGGCCAGTGCAATAATATCCGGTGATGTAATTTCATTATCATATACTAAACCTGCCAGTAATCCTTTACAGAGCACATCGGGCGGACAGGCTGCAAGTATCAGCTCCAAATCAGTAACTAATAATTGCATCGCAGCTATCCCTGTTTACTCATCTGCGGCTGTTGAAAATTCCACACCTTCGGTAATAGATGTTACTTACAGTCTGACTCTGGCCAGTATTGTTCCTTCAGCTTCAGCTTTTAATGTTCAGGTAAACTCTGTTGCAAGGAGTGTTACGTCAGTTTCAATATCAGGAACTAAGGTCCACCTAACCCTGTCCAGTGCAATAATATCCGGTGATGTAATTTCATTATCATATACTAAACCTGCCAGTAATCCTTTACAGAGCACATCGGGCGGACAGGCAGCAAGTATCAGCTCCAAATCAGTAACTAATAATTGCATCGCAGCTATCCCTGTTTACTCATCTGCGGTTGTGGAGAATTCCACACCTTCGGTAATAGATGTTACTTACAGTCTGACTCTGGCCAGTATTGTTCCTTCAGCTTCAGCTTTTAATATCCAGGTGAACTCTGTTGCAAGGAGTGTTACGTCAGTTTCAATATCAGGAACTAAGGTCCACCTAACCCTGGCCAGTGCAATAATATCCGGTAATATAATTACCTTATCCTATACAAAACCGGCCAGTAATCCTTTACAGAGCACATCGGGTGGGCAGGCAGCAAGCTTCAGTGCCAGTTCAGTAACTAATAATTGCCTTGCAGCTATCCCGGTTTACTCATCTGCAGTTGTAGAAAATTCCACTCCTTCGGTAATAGATGTTACTTACAGTCTGACTCTGGCCAATATTGTTCCTTCCGCTTCAGCTTTTAATGTCCAGGTGAACTCTGTTGCAAGGAGTGTTACGTCAGTTTCAATATCTGGAACTAAGATCCACTTAACCCTGGCCAGTGCAATAATATCCGGTGATGTAATTTCATTATCATATACTAAACCTGCCAGTAATCCTTTACAGAGCACATCGGGTGGACAGGCAGCAAGTATCAGCTCCAAATCAGTAACTAATAATTGCATCGCAGCTATCCCTGTTTACTCATCTGCGGTTGTTGAAAATTCCACTCCTTCAGTAATAGATGTTACTTACAGTCTGACTCTGACTAGTATTATTCCTTCAGTTTCAGCTTTTTATGTTCAGGTGAACTCTGTTGCAAGGAGTGTTACGTCAGTTTCAATCTCAGGAACTAAGGTCCACTTAACCCTGTCCAGTGCAATAATATCCGGTGATATAATTTCATTATCATATACTAAACCTGTCAGTAATCCTTTACAGACGGCATTGGGTGGGCAGGCAGCAAGCTTCAGTGCCAGTTCAGTAACTAATAATTGCCTTGCAGCTATCCCGGTTTACACATCTGCGGTTGTGGAGAATTCCACACCTTCGATAATAGATGTTACTTACAGTCTGACTATGGCTAGTATTGTTCCTTCCGTTTCAGCTTTTAATGTTCGGGTGAACTCTGTTGCAAGAAGTGTTACGTCAGTTTCAATATCAGGAACTAAGGTCCACTTAACCCTGTCCAGTGCAATAATATCCGGTGATATAATTACCTTATCCTATACAAAACCCGCCAGTAATCCTTTACAGACCGCGTTGGGGGGGCAGGCAGCAAGCTTAAGTGCCAGTTCAGTAACTAATAATTGCCTTGCAGCTATCCCTGTTTACTCATCTGCAGTTGTGGAGAATTCCACACCTTCGGTAATAGATGTTACTTACAGTCTGACTTTGGCTAATATTGTTCCTTCCCCTTCATCTTTTAATATTCAGGTGAACTCTGTTGCAAGGAATGTTACATTAGTTTCAATATCAGGAAATAATATCCACTTGACCCTGGCCAGTGCAATAAAATATGGTGATATAATCACCTTATCGTATACAAAACCTGCCAGTAATCCTGTACAGACAGCATTGGGTGGACAGGCAGTAAGCATCAGTGCTAAATCTGTTATTAATAATTGCCTTGGAAGTATACCGGTATATTCTTCCGCCGTTGTTGAGAATTCTACCCCGTCAATAATAGATGTTTCCTACAATCTGACTCTGGCCAATATTGTTCCTTCCACTTCAGCTTTTAATATTCGGGTGAACTCTGTTGCAAGGAATGTTACATCAGTTTCAATATCAGGAAATAAGATCCACTTAACCCTGTCAAGTGCAATAAAATTTGGTGATATAATTACCTTATCCTATACAAAACCCTCCAGTAATCCTTTACAGACCACATCGGGCGGACAGGCAGCAAGTATCAGTGCCAAATCAGTAACTAATAATTGCATTTCAACTATCCCGGTTTACTCATCTGCTGTTGTTGAGAATTCCACACCTTTGATAATCGATGTTACATACAGTCTGACTCTGGCTAATATTGTTCCTTCCGCTTCAGCTTTTAATGTCCAGGTGAACTCTGTTGCAAGGAATGTTACATCAGTTTCAATATCAGGAAATAAGATCCACTTAACCCTGGCCAGTGCAATAAAATTTGGTGATATAATTTCATTTACCTATACAAAACCGGCCAGTAATCCATTGCAGAGCGCATCTGGTGGACAGGCAGCAAGCATCAGTGCTAAATCTGTAACTAATAATTGCATTTCAAATACACCTGACCTGGATGGTGCAGTTGTAGAAAATGCGACTCCCTCAATAATAGATTTGACTTTCAGCCTGACTCTGGCCAATACTGTTCCGTCAGGTTCTGCATTTAATATTCAGGTGAATTCACGCTCCAGGAATGTTACCTCCGTTTCAGTTTCAGGCATCAATGTCGATCTGACCCTTGAAAGCCCGGTTAAATTTGGTGATATTATTACCTTATCCTATTCAAGGCCGGCTGACAACCCTTTGCAGAGCACTTACGGAGATCAGGTATCGGATATTGGTAATATTTCAGTTCTTAATAATATTAATGAAGAAATAAAAGCCAATAATCCTCCGGTTGTAGTGATAAATTATCCGGAAAGTGTGTACGGCGGATTTGTCGCAGAAATAGACGCATCCTCAACGTATGACCCTAATAATGATACCCTTACAGCAGAATGGATTGTCCCGGACGATATTCCAATCTCTTCTGGAAATAGTTTAAAAATTGAATTTCTGGCCCCTTTTGTAAATAGTTCCAGAACCGTTAATTTTGAATTGAAGGTCAGTGATGGGGAAGCTGTATCTACTACTGATTTCACTATCAATGTTCAACCGTATAAACCTGAATTTGCTGTGGCAAGTATATCTAATGTTACGGGTAGCGATTGTATAATACCTGATTATCCGGTAAACGCAGTTGATGGTAATATAAGTACAAAATGGTCATCCGATGGGGATGATAAATGGCTTCTTTTTACACTGGACGCACCTTTTAAAATAAGCTATCTGGTAATGGCTTTTTTGCAGGAGCAGAATTATGAGTCTTATTTTGACATTTTGGCATCCAAAGATAATGCCGTGTGGGACAAAATTCTTTCAGGAGAAGCTTCCTGCAAATTCTCGGGAGAGAGGCAGGTATTTGATATTCCTGCATTATACTCAAATACAGGGTATTTATATTTTAAATTTGTTGGACATGGCAATTCACTGAGCTTACTTAATAATGTCTCGGAAATTAAGTTATTCGGGACTCCACAACAAAATCCTAATCAGCCGGATAATACTGGAAACAAATTAATTATTTATCCTAATCCAGCCAATAGCTTTATTAATGTGTTGATTGATAAAACTCTGCTTGATCGCAATTATATCAGAATCATCGATTTTTCAGGAAAAATTGTATTCGAAGATACTTTTGTTGAAGGTATAAATAATGTCCAGCTTCCATCCAATCTTAATTCAGGGGTTTACCTTGTAGAATTCCGCTCCGGCAGTGCTATACTCGGAACTCAGAAGCTGATTATACTTAAATAAGCAGCAATATTTCCGGATATTACAACCGGATAAAATTTAATTCCATTGTCCATTCTCGTTTGGCATTTTAATGGGATTCGTCAGTCTGCAACATAATTAGAATCCGGCGATTGACTAATATTTTGTTACTGTTTGAAGCTTTATCATTGTTTCTGCCTATTTTTAAAGCCTGTAACCATCTTAATCAAGGGCTAAAAATTATTGTAAATCTTAAGACGTCAAATGAGAAAAAAAGGTTTGTTGATCTTATTGGTTCTTTTTGTTTCAGTACTCTTTTTTTCTTATTTTCTTATAAAGCCTGCTTTCAATTATCTCTCAGGTTTTCTTTCAAAATCTGAACAGGTCAAGGCTAATATACTTATAGTTGAGGGTTGGGTCCCTGATTATGCAGTTGAAAGAGCATATGAAGAGTACCGGAATAATGGATACGAATTTATTATAACAACTGGTCTTAAATCTTCTTCTGCTTATTTTGAGCTGTCAGAAAACGGATACCTGATCTTTTATCCTGGAAAAAGGTTTAATGGGTTGAGTGAAAATTCTCGTCATTCTATTGCAGTCGATGCGTACAGTGAATTAGGCGGGGAAAACCGTGCACATTTTAATATGTATATTAATAAAACTCTTGCTGCAGATTTTTTTGCCGGTAAACGGGAAAAGAAATATGCAATTACATGGAATGGCAAACTGAGCGATATTGATTCGATCCTTGTCCAGTTTACTAATGATGATAAAGGTGATTTTGGAGATCGGAATCTCTATGTAAAAGAGATCATTGTTGATAATAAAATTACTATTCACTATCCCTACAACTCAGAATTTGACGCTTCAAAATTAGATGGGAAGAGAAGGTTTGTAAATAATTTCAGTTCAAATGCGGAATTTATAAGAAATAAACTTGTGTCTATGGGGATAGATTCGTCAAGAGTAATTGCGGCGCCCTGCGAAAAGGTAAGGATCAACAGGACCCTTACCAGTGCCCTGGCTTTCAGGGATTGGCTCAGGACTTCAAAAATTAATATTAATGGAATTAATATTATTAGCGTAGGTATGCATGCCAGGCGTACATGGATGACTTATAACAAGATATTAAATGAGAAATACAAAATAGGGATCATTTCAATTCCCGATTATACCTATAGCTATTCGAGGCTCAGCAAGATTTTGAAAGCGTTTCGGGAAACTCTCGGTATAATATATTACTGGATTATTCTGATCCCTTATTAATTCCTGATGATTATCTTATCAGCGGGCTCGTGAATTAGGTTTACGAATCAATGTTTAATGATTATAAAATCAATCCGCCGGTTTAATTTTCTGTCTTTCTCGAGAGAATTTGGTGCAATAGGTTTGGAATCACCAAAACCCGTAGCTACCAGTCTTCTCGCATTTATTCCACGGTTAATAAGATATCCTACCAATAAACGGGAACGTAATTGAGATAGAACAAGGCTGCTTCCCGGGGTGCCGGTATCATCTGAGTGAACAGCAACCTCCAGCATCAGATTAGGATACTTATTCATAAGCTTCACGATCTGATCAAGCATAATATATGCATTGGAGGTAAGTTTATCTGAACTGTCGAAATAGGAATCAGCAAATTCACCATTTATTTTTATAAGGTTATGCAGTTCCTTTTCAGAAGGATCCGTAAGAACATATATTTTAATCTTTACGTTTTTGAAGCCAAGTGCGTACAGTTCTCTGTAAGCCGGATATGTTGCCATCAGGCTTAACTGCTGATCAACTACATAACTATAGGTATCATTCTCCGGAATAAACTTTTCAGTAATCGTATACTTTTTTGGTACGTTCCTGAAGGTCCAGCTATCGATTGCAATTTTAGTTTTGGACGAAAGTAGCTCGACGTTGAAAACAGCATCCTTTCTGAATTCCGAATCTGCTGAATATTGGGTCTGGATCTGAGTATTCTTATCTGTTCCTATTTCAGGAAATAAAGTTTTAATGGTAGCTGCTTTTAAGAGATAGGCATTTCTTTCGCGGGTATCATCCAGTACCAGGATTTTCTTTGAAATGCCGGTTTTGTGAACATATCCAGTTGAGTTTGACTTCAATACAAGTTCCATATTTACAAAATACTCTCCTTTGCTTTTGAATATATGCTTCACGTTAGCCCCTTTTGATTTACTGCCGTCTTCGAAATTCCATGCAAAATTTAAAATTCTAAATCCGGGGATATTGGAACCAAGTCCGTCAAATTTCACAGTATCACCCCTGACAACAACATCAGGAGAGTTTATAAAAGGTTGATTGAAATCTTTAATTTCAAATGTGTATGCCAGCATTGAGAAAAATAACCTGTCAGTGCTTCTTTCATAAATATCAAGTTTTACATTATATTTTCCCTTGCCCGGGAAACAATGAGGCACCTTAATTCCTGAAGCCTTTTCGCCATCGCCGAAATCCCAGATATATTTAAGCCTCAGAGTATCTATTACAATTGATCCGCTGTCACTCAAGCTGAAACAATACTGATTTTCCTTCTGAATATCAGTGTAGAGGACCTGAGGAGAAACAGTTCTGAATGAGTAAATATCAACTGATTTATCTCTGTTGGATGAAAAAAATCCTTCATTCATAAGAGTATCGGTAACTATTCCGAAATCATCAAATTTTGAATTAACAGGCGGATCAAGGCATACCGGAGTGTTCCATGTGGTATCTGAGAGAAAGGAAAAATAAATATCCTTTCCTCCGTTACCGGGAAGTCCGTCGGACGAAAAGAAAAGATTACCGGAGGGGTCGATAAATGGATAGGATTCATTCCCCTTTGTATTAATAACAGGACCCAAATTAACAGGATCATCCCAGCGATCATCTTTCCAGAGACTGCAATAAAGATCTGAGCCACCAAAACCACCGGGTTTGTCAGAAGCAAAATACAATTTCTTACTATCAGGTGATAAACAAGGAGTAGTCACATTATACCATTCATTATTTATTCTGAGATCACGCACTTTTGTCCATTGACCATCAATAAATACTGCTGAAAATATACCAAGTTTATTTCTCGGGCCGGTGATATCACTTAATTTGCCGGTAACATCCTGATTTCTTGAAAAATAAATAGTATCTCTGAACCTGTTAAAAGATGCCGGTCCGTCGTTTAATATTGAAGTCAGATTCTTTGATAGCAGCTTCGCGCTTTCCCATCCTACTTTACCTGTTGTATCAACATAACAGATCTTAAAAAGTCCTTTATTCTCGGATGTGGAATGAGATGAGAGACCAAAATTCCGGTTTGAAGAAAAAACGATTCCATTCTTATAGAATACGGGAGAAAACTCGTCATATTTGTCTGAACTGAAGGAGGCCTTCTTAATGATATAAGTTCCTGATTGACCAAGAATTACAGAAGTTATTAAAGCAATCAGAATGATTGCTGTCAATTTTCGTGTCATGTTTAAAGTACTTAACAAACAAGTTCCATGATCACATAAAGTTAAAACTATATTTCAACAAAATGTAAATGTGACAAAACTTTAAGAATTTCAAATGATCCATGTTATAATCTAAAACTCAGATTTACTAAAAGTTGAGCGGACTGATTGCATCCACTTTATAATGGAATTCATACCTCAGCATAACTTCATGTGACCCATTGCTGTACTTACCCAACTGGCCCAAATCAAAATCGTAGGTGTATGCAATTCTTATCTGATTATTCACAGCAACCTGAACCAACGCGCTTACTGCCCGGTTATTCCGATAGGAAAGACCTCCCCATATCCTGTCATTTAAACTTAAATAGGCATTTAAATCAAAAAGTATCTTTTCATCAGGGGAAATGGTAATGAGCGTTGACGGAAAAAATTTTACTTTTTGAGAAAGATTATATACGTATCCTACATTCAATAAATAATTATAATTACCGGGATTGAATAAAATTGTATACTTATTCTTATCGAGATTAAATCTGTACCCTAAGAGTTTAGGGATTGAAACACCTGCAAAAAAATTCTGATACCAGTAATAAATGCCAAATGTAAAGTCGGGGACCACAAAGACCCTGGAATTTGCCAGAAAATTTTCATCTCCTGGATCAAGTGCGACAAGATCCGACCAGGTGGTATTGGTGGTCAGCAATCCGGCACCAAGACCCAATGAAAGATTTCCTTTATTCATACTGATTTTATATGCGTAATTTGTGAGGAGATGCGTTTCCTTTGTCACTCCTATCTTATCACTGGATATGACAACCCCCAATCCAAGCTTTGAATCAAAGAACGGCGCATCGACTGCCAAAGTTACGGTCTCCGGAGCACCAGTAATACCGGTCCACTGACGTCGGTAGAATGCAGCAATGTTTAGTGCCCCCCTGTTTCCCGCATATGCAGGGTTAATGCTTAGCGGATTCAGCACATACTGACTTGTGACGGGGTTTTGTTGCCCAGCCAGGCTAAAAGGCATCAGTAATAATATCAATGATTTAATTATTCTTTTCATGCTAACGTCTTATTACAATATACCCACTTAAAGATTTCCCATTCTTTGGTTTAATAACATAGAAATACGTATCATCAGGAAGAGGATTTTTATTATAGTCAATCCCGTCCCATAAATTATCATAATCCAGGTTCTTGTAAACCTGAACGCCTCTTCTGTCGAAGATATACAGTTCCGTTTTTCCAAAAGCAGTTAATCCCCTTATGACAAAATAATCATTCCTGCCATCCATGTTTGGAGTAATTAGTGTGGGAATGAGAATATTATCAACAAGGATCCTAACCGTAGCAGAAACTTCAGGACAAACAGCAGTTTTAATACTCCACAACAGGACGTTTTCTCCCAGTGAAAGATCACTTATCGAAGACCGGGGATTTGTATTATCAGAGAAAGTACCCGAGCCAGATTGCACTGACCAAATACCTGTCTCATTCGGACTCAATGTTGCATCTAACGTAGTACTAAACTGATAATCCAGCGTTTGATCCGGTCCACCATTTGGTACCGGCAATGTATCAATTGTCACAACCACGGGTTTTATGTTAAAAAATCCCGACACTGTTGTTCCTTTAATATAGTAAGTACCGGCACTTGCAGTAGAAGGTGTATTGTACTGCATTGTTGCTTGCAAATCTGTCCAGTAAGTTAGTGTCAAGCCTGGAGTAGAACCATCTGTTATCGAGGGGTTTGTAATGTCTACCTTGGCTGGTGAACATACGGGTGAAGGATTAGTAATTATTAAATCCGGTATACCCGGTGTTGAGATCACAACCTGAGTTGATTCGGCAGAAGTACATCCTGATGAATTTGTAACCGTAAAGGTAAATACCCCTCCTGCCAGGTTTGTTATTGTTTTACTTGTACCACTTCCTGGTGTCGTCAACGAATCGGGGAAAAGTGTTATAATCCATGCCCCCGGTGAGGGTAATCCATCCAACACAACACTGCCAGACGGTATTGCCAGAGTTGGCTGGGTAATAGTGCCTACAACAGGAGCGGCAGGAGTTGCCGGCTGAACAGGAATTACCACATTGGCAGATGCAACTGACAAACAACCATCAGAAGTTGTAACAGTATAGTTATAGGTTCCTGCCGGGAGACCGCTTAATGTTGAAGTAGTTCCGCTTCCGGTTGTTCTAATTGTACCAGGGTATCTGATCAGTGTCCAGGTACCTGTGGCAGGTAATCCGGATAATAAAACACTACCTGTGGCCAGGGTACAGCCTGGTGGCGTTATCGTTCCAATAGTCGGGGCCGGAGGAATTGATGGCTGGACATTTATTACTACATTTCCCGATGGTGAGGAAATGCATCCCAGTGCGTTTGTAACACTAAATGTATATGTACCTGACGGGAGAGTTGTAACTGTCGTAGTGATTCCCGAACCTGAAACAATAACTCCGCCCGGATTTCTGGTGAGTGTCCAGTTTCCTGGTGAAGGCAGACCGCTCAGAACCACGCTTCCTGTAGATACCGCACAGGTTGGTTGAGTTATTGCCCCGATTACCGGCGGAGTCGGTGATAAAGGCGGTGGTACTATAACTACATCGTCTGATGAGGGAGATATACATCCCTGAGCGCTTGTCACAATGAAATTATAAGTACCTGGGGCAAGTCCCGAAACAGTTGTACTTGCACCGGTACCATTAGTTATTATGCCCCCCGGATTACGTGTCAGAGTCCAGGTACCTGTTGGTGGTAATCCATTTAATAAGACACTGCCGGTGGCTAACGAGCATGTCGGATTGGTTATAGTTCCGATAGAAGGGGCTGCCGGAGTTGCATCTACAGTCAGAGTATAAGTCGCCACACCAACCAAACAGGGTGCACCCTGAGGATTATCAGTTGTTACAGTAATGATCACATTTTTCCCACCATCGGCTGCCACAGGAGTATATGTAAATGAAAATGGAGATACGACCGAATTTAAAGGATTTAAAACACCTGCTCCATTTGAAGTCAAAGTAACATTTGTGGCAGTTCCACCAAAGGTATTCCCTGAGACTGTCACGGCTGTTGTGCCGCAGGTATTGCCGCTGTTGCTGGCTAATGTTACAGCAGGAGGATTGATACAACCGCATGTCACTGTAAAAGGAAGTCCTACTTTTGTGCATCCTGCAGCATTTGTTACTGATAAAGAGTGGGGTCCATTATTAACTAAGCTAAAAACAGGACTGGCCTGAGGTATGCCTCCGTCAAGACTGTACTCAAGGTCCGCGCCTGTCGGACTTGTTACAGTTACTACTGCTTTACCAAAGCCCTGTGTACAATCGACGCTCTGAACGGGAGCTGCTGGAGATGCTGGCTGTGCATTAATAACAACAAATCCAGATGGAGGAGAAACGCATCCTGCTGCATTGGTAACTGTAAAAGTATATGTTCCTGTAGCAAGTAGTGTAACTGTTAGCGTTGCACCAGTGCCAGCCGTCGTGACATTTCCAGGGTTCCGGGTTACGGTCCAGTTACCCGAGGGCAATCCACTCAAGACAACACTGCCTGTGGCAACGGAACAAGTTGGTTGCGTTGGTACTCCGGCAACCGGAGCTGCAGGAGTGGGAGAAATTTTCACTAAAACATTTGATATTGAAAGACCGCAACCTCCTGACGCTGGTAAAGTATAAGTAACAGTATACGTATTTGCAGTACTGGTCGCAGGATTGATCTCCCCGGTGGAGGCGTTAATTGATAATCCGGCTGGAGTGGCTGCAAAAGTCCCTCCTGTTGTTCCTACCAACGTTACACTCTGCAGACCATCGGAGCCACACCATGGTGAACCTGAGTATGTAATAGTTGCAGAAGTTGGATCGGTTATAGTAATAGGACTGGTTGCTGACGCTTGTCCGCAGCCCCCTGCTGCAGGTATTGTATTAGTTACCGTATATGTACCTGCAATACTGTTGATTAAGTCCACCTGACCTGTTAAGTTATTTACAAATAGTAATCCGGCAGTGGATGAAAATGTACCTGCTACTCCTCCTGCGCTAAATGTAGGTGATGGATTGGCTTCATTAGAACAATAAGGATTAAGTACATAACTGAATGCTGCTACCGGCAATGCTGTTATCGTAATCTGTGCGGTTGCCGTGACAACGCCACAACCACCGGATGCAGCAATTGTATTTGTTACTGTGTATGTACCGTGTGTGCTTGCGTTTAAATCGACCTTTCCTGTTGAAGTGCTTACAAAGACCAATCCCGGAGTTGATGAAAACGTTCCTGCGATCCCTCCGTTACTGAATGCCGGAGATGGATCTGCACCATTGGAGCAATATGGAGAGGCGGCATAACTAAAAGTTGCTACCGGTAAATCCGAGATCGTTATTTGTGCTGAGGAAGTTACAATACCACATCCACTGGCTGCTGCAATTGTGTTATTAACTGTATAGGTGCCGGCTGTACTGTTGACCAGATCTACCTGGCCAGTTGAGGAACTAATGAAAACCAATCCAGCTGTTGATGAAAATGTACCGGCAACACCTCCCCCAATGTATGTAGGAGACGGATTTGCTTCATTTGAACAATACGGACTGCCTGCATAGCTAAAAGTTGCTATCGGAACGGCAGTGATTGTTACAGAGGTTGTAACCGGAATTGCGGGGCACCCTCCCCCGGCAGGTATTGTGTAGGTTACGGTGTAAAGTCCGGCAGTACTTGAACCCGGGTTGATAGCTCCGGTATTGGAGTTCAGGCTCAGGCCTGACGGCACTGCAGACCATGTACCTCCGTTAAAGGCTCCTGTTCCTGTCAATGTGGCAGGCTGAGGGTTATTTAATGATTTACAGAATGGGTTACCACCGTAGCTGATAGAGGCAGTCGGCAGTATTGTAACATTTACCTTTAAAGAAGCTGTCGTACCATTACATGTTGGACCGCCTATGGCAGTAAGGGTTAAAGTTGCAGTTCCGGAGTATAGTGCAGGAGGTGTCCAGGTGGCATTTAAAGTAGTGACATCAGTATTAAATGTTCCATTAACTCCTCCATCTGACCAGGTTGCTCCTGTTGCATCGCCACCAATTCCACCACCCAAACCAATTGTAGTGCTGCCCTGGCAAATGGTTTGATCCGATCCAACCGTAACACACTGTCCTTCTACCTTACCAGCAATAATTAAGAGAATAAATATAAATAAACAGGTTAGTTTCTTCATGTGCATTTCTTTCTAGGTTATCCGGGTTAAAAAAGCAGGTGAATGCATAAATTCTAAACATTCTGATAATGAAAAGGTTCAGAAAAATCTTTTCAAACATTTGAGAACAAATTAATCAACTTATTTCGAATCAACGTAATTTTTGCTCTTAACCACTGATCCCGTTCAAGCAATTATTAATCTGGAAAAAATGATTTTTAATATTGAAACGGAAGCAGAAAAAATAATAATATTCTAATACTCTCTTCAACTACCTGCCTTGAAATGCTAAGATAAATATAATAAAAATATTTAAGGTGATTATTTGACCAACTCTAAGAAATCGTCCATCAGGGGAAGGATTTATTAAACTAAAAAAAGCCCGGGCAATGTGCCGGGCTTTCGCAAAGGATACAAAACTCAGTGTGGGTTTTCATGGTAGAGCCAGAAATTCTTCGAAGCCATTTTTTTAATAGTAAGTGATTAATCTTCTATTCGGTCGCACCTTGTATTAAAGCATCGATTGATTGCTGATCAAATACTGTATTCTTTCCTCTGTTGAAGATACCGGAACCTAAGTTAGATAAGCCGCCATTATCCCAATAAAATGGTAACAGACCATTAGTATTTGCCTTTTGTGTAGAATATTTCAAATAATATGCCCTGGAGGCTAAATGCAATTTTAATGTATCACCTGTCAGATTATCACGACGCATGGCTCCAAATTCACCAATTACAACAGGGATACCTTTATCAACAAACTGTTTTTTCATCAGCCCAAAATAGTTATCAACTTCTGCTTCTTCACCCCATGTTGGGTTATGTGCGGAGTCAGTTGTTGAATGATAATCTTTCCCCCAGTAGTAGAACTGGTTACCCCAGCTTTCATCCTTTGTCATACCAGTAAAATTCCATGGTGTATAGTAGTGAATTTCAGCCATCAAACGGTTTGGAACATTATCAATGGGCATTTTGGTCATCAATTTATTTGTTGTTTCGATATCGGTCATCGGTCCCTGAACTACTAATACCCGATAAGCATTTTTACCTCCTGTGGAGCGAACAGCATCAATAAAGGTTTGATGGTAAGAGAGCAGGACTGCCATTTGTCCTGGGTTTTCAACATTCGGCTCATTGGCACTTGCGAAAAGTAAATGTTCATCAAAATCACGTAAGTAAGTAGCAATTTGCTCCCAAAAGGCTTTTTGTTTCGCGTTGGTCTCTTCCTGTTTACTTGTTGTACAGTTAGTTTCGAGCCAACCGCCATCCCAATGGATGTTCAGAATAACATACATATTGTTATTTACACAATATTGTACTACTTCTTTAACCCTGTTTAACCAACTCGACTTTATTTCTGCAGTAGTTTGATCTGCATATTGGTTCCAGGAGCATGGTAAACGAATAGCATCAAAACCACTCTGTTTTACCAATTGAATAAGTTCATTTGTGATTTTAGGATTCCCCCATGAAGTTTCACCACCAATGGCCTCCAATGAATTCCCAATATTCCAGCCTGCTTTAATTTTATCAGCGATTTCCATAGCAGTACTGCTCATTCCGGTGGCATCAGGATCGATAGGTGATATGTTATAATTTGGAAACAAATTACCTTTTTGCGAAATTGGGACATGTACCTCCTTCTTACACCCGGCGATCCAAACTAAGGTAAATGCTAAAAAGCTTAATATAATACATTTATTAAAAGTTCTCATAAGTAACACAATATACTTAAATACAAGAGAATACAATTCTTTAAACTGACTTCCATCGATCATATACATATTAAAGATAATTAATTTCATCAGGAACGAAGAATCTCCCGATTTAAATTTGAGCCGGAAACAACTATCGCTCGTTGTGTATCAGAGTTGCTTTGAACTTCATCATGAAACAAAAAAGCCTGGCATTCCGTACCGGGCTTTCAGAGTAGCGAGACGGGGGAATGATCCCCGGACCTCATGATTATGAATCATGCGCTCTAACCAACTGAGCTATCTCGCCATTATAGGTTATTTTAACTATTCTTTTTGCGGGTGCAAATATAATCAGTTTGTCACAAATTACCAATAAGGTTTTTTAGTTTCAATATTTTTTCTAAATTGCAGAAATAGTAATGATATATGAACAAATCCCCGAAATGAGGTCAAAGTTCGAACTGGAATATAGTCTTAACTGCTCCCCGAAAGTTCTCTTTTCGCGGCTCAGTACCCCTGAGGGTTTAGGTGAGTGGTTTGCTGACCAGGTGAATGTTGACGGTGATCTCTTTACTTTTTACTGGAATAGCTCCCAGTCAAAGGCCCGTCTTGCAGCCATGAAGGAGAATAAAATGGTGCGTTTTGAGTGGCTGGAAATGGAAAACGAAGAAACTAATTTCTTCGAGTTCCGGATCAGCCTTGAAGAACTTACAAATGAGCTCGCCCTTATAATTACTGACTTTGCAGAATCAGAGGAAAAAGAAGATTCAATATATCTCTGGGATTCCCAAATCAATGACCTGAAAAGGGCATTGGGAATATAACTTTTTATCAGCCTTCAACGGGATTCCTTAATCAGGTTTGTACACTCATAAAAATTTCATGATGGATTTGTATATTCTCTGTGGCCCTCCGTGCTCCCGATAGCAGAGTCACATAGAGAAGCTCAGAGATACACACAGTCATGCCAGAATTCATAACTTAACTCTGGAAAGTCAGATTTGATCAAAAAATTGGGCAAATACTAAAGATGATTTTTGATAAAAATCGAGTAGTTTTGCACTTCAAATGGAATCAGTCAATGAAAAAGGTTGACAGCTTTTTATTAAAATCATTTGTAGGGCCACTGATATTCACATTTTTTATCGTGCTTATCATCCTTATACTCCAGTTTCTGTGGATGTATGTTGATGATCTGGCAGGTAAAGGCCTTGATTTTAAAATACTTAGCGAGCTCCTTTACTATTTTTCACTTACCTTTGTCCCTACCGCACTTCCTCTGGGGATCCTTCTGGCTTCGCTGATGACTTTTGGAAATATGGGTGAATTCAGTGAACTGTCGGCTCTGAAATCTTCAGGGATCCCGCTTCTGAGAATAATGCGTTCATTGATCATCCTCATCAGTATAATTTCAATTATATCCTTCGTCTTCTCAAACAATGTTCTGCCCTACTCGACTATCAAGGCTCGAACACTTCTCTGGGATATACAGCACAAAAAGCCTGACATTAACATCCCTGCCGGGACTTTCTACAACGGAGTACCTTCATTCAGCATCAAAATCACCTCAAAAGATCCGGTGACAGGCCGCTTTAATAACATTCTCATCTACGACCACAGGCAGAGGAGAGGAAATTATTCCGTGATCCTGGCTGATTCGGGTTATATGCGGTCGACAAGTGACAATACTGGTTTGATCATGACACTCTATAGCGGCTATGGTCACTATGATATTGAAGAAAAAAATGTAAATCCGTCCCTGAGAAAATATCCTTCAAGACAGGATTATTTTAAAGAGCAGACAATAGTAATACCCCTCACAGGATTTGACCTTCAAAGAAGCGAAGAAGGTATTTTCAAATCGGGAGCTGCAATGCTGAACATCTCACAATTAACATTCACTATTGACTCCCTGAACAAAAAATATACTGAGAAGATCAATTCAGAATTCAAAAATTTTAAAAATGTTAAGCTCTATGCCGTAAGGAACCTGCCCTTAACAACCAATAAAACTGAAAAGACGGAACAGAAAAATATTATAAGACGATTTGATACAAAAGCTCTGTTCGACTCACTTACAGTAGTGGAAAAAAAGTCGGCCCTGACAAAAGCAATCACAAGTCTTAAAGAAGGCAACAGTATTCTGATTGAGAAGAATGAAACGCAGCATTACGAGGTTAGAGCCATCAAAAGATATGAGGCAGAATGGAATAAAAAGCTCACTATTTCCCTGGCTTGCCTGATTTTTTTCTTTATCGGAGCTCCGCTGGGTGCCATTATCAGAAAGGGAGGATTGGGAACTCCCGCAGTTATCTCAATCTTCTTCTTTGTTGTTTACTATGTAATATCCATTTCGGGACAAAAGCTTGTTGAAGAAGATGTTGTAGGTACTTTTGCGGGAATGTGGGCAGCTTCTTACATTACTCTTGCCGATTGGTATATTTCTGACTTATAAGGCAACGACTGATTCAGTTATTTTGAACATTGAAACATATGTGATGTTCTTCAGAAAAATGAAAGATGTTTTATACAGGATATTTATAATGAAACAGACAGTAAATCTGGACCAGACTAAAAAGAATAGTAATGAATGATAATGATATTGTACTGAATACAATTGAGGAAGCGATTGAGGATATTAAACTCGGAAAACTACTTATAGTTGTTGATGATGAAGACCGTGAGAATGAAGGTGATTTCATTTGTTCAGCTGAATTAATAACGTCAGAGATGGTCAATTTCATGGCCAAGCATGGCCGCGGTCTTATCTGTGCCGCCCTGCCTGAGGAAAGATGTGAGGAGCTTGACCTTAACCTGATGGTAGGGAACAACACCTCAATTCATGAAACACAGTTCACCGTAACAGTAGATCTGTTGAATGACGAAACAACTACAGGAGTATCAGCATTTGACCGGGCTCTCACAATAAAAGCACTTGTGGATCCGGCAACAAAACCTACTGATCTTGGAAGACCAGGACATATCTTCCCGTTAAAGGCAAAGTCAAAAGGCGTACTAAGAAGAGCAGGCCACACCGAGGCTGTTGTCGACCTTACCCGTTATGCCAATCTTCTCCCTGGCGGCGCACTGGTTGAAATCATGAATGATGATGGTTCAATGGCACGATTAAATGATCTGGTCAAACTGAGGGAAAAATTCGGGATAAAGATCATTGCAATAAAAGATCTTATCACCTATACTCTTGAAAGAGATTCCATTATTGAGAAAGGTGACAGGGTAAATCTCCCTACAGAAAGAGGAGACTTTGAGTTTATACCTTTCCGCCAGACGAGCAACGGAATAGAACATGCTGCCCTTGTAAAAGGCAAGTGGACAAAAGATGAGCCTGTCCTTGTAAGGCTCCATTCATCCTGCTTCACCGGCGATATTTTCGGATCTCTGCGTTGTGATTGCGGGCCCCAGCTGCATAAAGCTATGTCGATGGTTGAGGCTGAAGGAAAAGGGGTGGTAATATATCTGAGCCAGGAAGGAAGAGGAATCGGTTTGCTGAATAAAATAAAAGCATATAAGCTTCAGGATGAGGGAATGGACACCGTACAGGCCAATCTGAAGCTCGGCTTCGGTGAGGACGAACGCGATTATGGTGTAGGCGCAAGCATAATGCGTGAGCTTGGGCTCGGAAAAGTACGGCTCATTTCAAATAACCCTGTAAAAAGAGCAGGATTGGAAGGCTATGGAATAAAAATTGTTGAAACAATACCTCTTATCATTGAATCAAATCCTTACAATAAATTCTATCTCGAAACAAAAGCTAACAAAATGGGACATAATTTTTCTCACAATAAACATATTGTTAAGGATTAGATATAATGACTATATTTGCATGATAATAAACCATTTATGAAAAATCTCAGGATTGTATTCATGGGGACTCCTGAGTTTGCGGTCGCTACTCTCGGCTCACTGCTTATGAATGGGTTTAATGTAGTTGGGGTCGTAACATCACCTGACCGGCCGTCAGGCAGAGGAAGGAAAATAACAAAATCCGCTGTCAGATTATTCTCGGAAACCAGTAATCTGAGTCCAATATTGCAGCCTCTGAATCTCAGGGACCCTGAATTTATAGAATCCCTGCTCAAGTTAAATGCCGATCTGTTCATTGTTGTAGCCTTCCGGATGCTTCCTGAGACAGTGTGGAGAATACCTCCGCTCGGGACCATAAATCTGCATGCATCATTACTCCCTGATTATCGTGGAGCGGCGCCAATAAATCATGCCATCATCAACGGTGAGACGGTTACCGGGGTCACCACCTTCATGATAGATGACAGGATAGATACAGGAAGTGTCCTGTTACAGGAAAAAGTGCAGATCTTTCCTTTTGACAATGCAGGAGATCTTCACGACAGATTAATGATAGAGGGTGCCAGGCTTGTGATCAGAACTCTTGCTGATCTCGCCGAAAACAGGATTTCCCCTCTTCCCCAGAAAAATCTGGCTGACAATGTAAAACTGCTGAAGCTTGCGCCTAAGATCCATCCGGATGACTGTATTATTGACTGGAAGAATGATACTATGAAAATTCATAATCTTGTCAGGGGTCTTGCTCCTTATCCCTGTGCAAAGTCGTGGCTGCAAAGTGAATCAAATACCTTTTCATTTAAGATTTTCGAGAGCCGGCCCGAAATCGGGGAACACAACTATAGGCCGGGAACAATCTCCTCAGATGGGAGATCCTATTTCGGTGTCAGCTGTAAAGATGGAAATTTAAACATTTTAAGCTTGCAGATTGAAGGAAAGAAAAGGATGAATACTGCAGAATTCCTCAGGGGATTCAAAATTGCAGATTTCACTATCCCGGTTATTCAACCGGCTTAACGGTTCTCAGCCAGATCTTTCTGCCTGCTTCCGGTTCTGAACCCTCAGTCATCCGGTTCATATCATAAAGTCGTTTTAGTTTTATTCCGTAGCGCTGTGATATAGCATACATAGTGTCTCCCTCTGCCGTATTATAAAACTCCTTCCCCGGTTCTGCTTTCTCTCTTTTAGGCTGAAGATATAGCATCTGACCCGGAACCAATTTAAAATCATTCTTGAGTTCATTATATTTTGGTAACTCCCACTTCAGCAACTGAAACTCATTTTCAAGCTTTTCTCTTGTATCACCATCTTTGACTATGATATACTGAATCCGGTTATTTTCACGAATTCTGGGAGCACGGGCATAAACTGCAGTACTGGCATTCATCGATCTCATTATCTTTTTTGCACTATCTGCAGAATGAGCAGGAGCAACCCCCTTTAAAGAGTCCCCTGCAGCTGATGCCATGGGGGCACCGACAAATCCCCTGTCGAAGTTCGAGAGATTGTTTTCTTCAATTGTTCTTATCAGCATATTGGCATAATCAGGATTTGTGGCATAGCCAGCCTGCTTCAATCCCCGTGCCCAGGCCTTATAATCTTTCTGATTTATATTGAACAGGAAACTGTAACGCGATGCAGATTTCAAAAAATCAGAATGGTCATAAAATGACTCGGAGGGGTTGCTGTATTTTCGGAAGCACTCATTCCTTTTGTTGTCATCATGCTTTATTGTCGGACCTGTCCAGTCGTCATGACATTTGATCCCAAAGTGATTATTTGCCTCCCGGGCAAGTGAGCTGTGTCCGCAATCAGATTCAATTATACCCTGCGCCAATGTAATACTGGCAGGAATTCCGGTTCTCTTCATCTCAGTGATTGCCAGATCTTTATAAGAATTAATATATTCCTGAACAGTTTGGTCTGGCGGGTTGGATGAGATCAGCGGTTTATATGTTTTGCATGAAAACAGACAAAGCATCAGAGCCGGAAAGAGAACAGAAAATTGTCTGTTTTGCATTGAAAAATATATTTTACGACAAAAATAGAAAAAAATCCGTGCCTGAATTGTCCTTATGTACTTAAATTGCGCTGAGCCTGAAGCTAATTGCATTTCAAATCCCTGAACTTTAAGTACTCCAAACTCAGGCTCACTCCAAACTTTTTTCTACCTTTATGGCCCAAACTGACTTAGAGTGTTATGATTAGAACGAAAAATATATCATTTTCATATAAAGAATATGAAAAAAAAGAGGAACTTGATTCTGCTGACCTGGAACTGGTAATTGCCGCCCGAGAAGCGGCATTAAAAGCATATGCTCCTTACTCAAAATTCAGTGTCGGAGCTGCTGTCAGACTCGAAAGTGGTGAAATAGTGCGGGGTGCAAATGTAGAAAATGCAGCATTCCCTTCAGGCATTTGTGCAGAGAGAAGTGCCCTGTCAAATTCAGTTTCAAATTATCCTGAAGATAAGCCTGTTGCGCTGGCAATTGCCTCGATGACAGATGAGGGATTAACTGAAGAGCCCCCTTCTCCCTGCGGAAACTGCCGTCAGGTTATTGCTGAAGAAGAGTCCAGGACCGGAAATGAGATTAAGATCATCCTCTCGGGAAAGAATAAAACACAAATCATCATGGGTATCAGCAGTCTTCTTCCAATGCAATTCAACAGGAAGAATCTGAAGATCATTCTTCCCTGACAATCAACTGGAAACCAGCTCCATGGATATTTTTAATATTCAGATCAGGATCCTCAGATAAAAACTTTCTCAGCTTTGTTATATAGACATCCATGCTTCTGGCTGTAAAATAATCATCTGAACCCCATATCTTCTTAAGGGCCATCTCCCTGCTTATCAGAGTATTCGGATTAATTGCAAGAAGTTCCAGCAACTGGGCCTCTTTTGGCGACAGTTTTTTTTCATCACTGCCGATAGTCAGTGTCCGCAACTTTGAGTTAAAGACAAACTTTCCGATCTCATAAAAATCCCTGGTCCCGGCCTGAAAATCGCGCCGAAGTATGATAGCCCTGATTTTTGCAAGAAGTATATCAGTATCGAATGGCTTGGTGACATAATCATCCCCTCCCACTCCATATCCTTTCAGAACGTCCTCCTTCAGTTTTTTTGCAGTCAGGAAAATAATCGGGACTTCATTGTTTATCTGCCTGATCTCATTTGCAATAGTAAATCCATCAACATGAGGAAGCATAATGTCGAGGATACAGATATTAAAAGCTCCTTTCCTGAAATGATCAATTGCATATTTTCCGTCATCGACCCACTCAACCGAGTAGTCATTGATTTCAAGGTATGATTTAAGAACTGAACCAAAGCTTAAATCATCTTCAACAAGAAAAATTTTAACCGGTTTATTGCTCATATCTGTTACTCACTATTAGATGGTAAAAATATTTCGAACCGGCTTCCTTTACCGGGTTCGCTATAAACGTTTATGGTCCCTTTGTGGGCTTCAATTATCGACCTGGAATAATTTAAACCCAGACCGAATCCCTTGACATCATGCACGTTCCCGGAACTCTGACGATAGAACCTCTCAAATATTTTGCTCTGAACGGCTTTAGTCATACCCATACCCTTGTCTTCAACATTCAAAATTATACCTTTTTCGCAATTTTTTGTGGTTACGGTTATTTCAGGCATTTCTGGTGAATATTTAATAGCATTATCAAGCAGGTTGTTTACCAGATTTGTTAGATGCTCGCTGTCTCCATAGATGAAAGGATCTTCAGCATTCAGATTCAGATGTATTTTCCCGTTTCGCTGATGTACCTGTATTTCAATTGTTTCAACAGCATGTTCGATAATAGTATGCAGTGAAATATGTTCGTATTTAAATTCAATCTCTTTTTTATCAAGCGATGCAATCTGCAGTATCGTTTCAACCTTCTTGTTCATCCTGCTGTTTTCCTTCTTTATCATCCCGATGAAATGTCTTATGCTGTTCTCATCACTTATTACTCTTGAATTGGTGATTGTATCAGCAGCCAGGGAAATTGTTGCGATTGGTGTTTTGAATTCATGAGTCATATTATTGATGAAATCAGATTTCATCTCCGATATTTTTTTCTGCCTTATGATAAAATAAAGACTCAAGCCAAAAGTTGCCAGTATGAAAAGAGAGAAAAGCAGAGAACCTCCAAGTATCCAGAGCATTGATCCAAGGACATAATTTGTTCTTTCCGGAAAGATCACAGACAGAATCAGATCCTGATTTATCAGATTGTCAGGAAATAGTCTGACCTTATATTTACTTTTCAGAAAATCATTTTTCAGAGATTTTTTAAATGTCCCATCCTGAACTGCTCCATTTTTGATAATAGCAAATTCAAACGGTGTAACTATATTTGTATATGCCAGGGTCTGTTTGAGTGTGTAATCAATTTCCTTGTTATCGAGTTCTAGCGTCTTTTCCCACTGATAAATGTCGTTTATCATCTGGTCACTCATATTCTGAAATTCACTTGATCTCTTTTTTACCCAGTTGAGAAACTCATTCTGCTTAACATAAACAGCCCTGGAGTTTGTGTTGATGCCATCACCCTTTTTAATGATATTCAGCTTACCGGTTTTATCAGGGGCAACCAGATATGTGTCGGAATCAGAAACATAGGAAGTATCATTTGTTATTGTATAGGATTTATTTACTAAAGTTCCTTTGCCTTTGCTATCGGGGTTTCCTGTAACTGACCGGTTGGTTATACTGAACCTGAATTTATCACCAGGGACCGAAGAATAGCTTCCGATACTAAGATAGCCCGTTACATCAGATGCGGAATCATCAAAATTAATCGGGTCTGAAGGCATGAAGTTATTAAAGAAGTTCATTTTCCTGGAAGACTCAATGCTGCTTGCTGCATTAATAAGACTCATTGTCACAGCATTATTGAAGCTTTCATTCTGAATATCCACGGCACGCTTTATCCACACAGTCTGAACCCAGATAATGCCAATAATTGATAAAACCATCATTATTATCAAGACCGGTGAATTTCTTCCTGTTCATGGTACAAAATTATATCATAAAGTCGTTAATAAAGAAGTATTTAACTTTTCATTAACGCTTATTAACCGAATATTAACTCTGAAATACCCGCATAGAAGTAATTTTGAAACATAATAATTAAACAGACCCTCTCATGAAAAGAATTTTAAAACTTGCTTATGCTTGTCTTTTTATCCTGCTGCTGCCTTCTGCCTTGCTTTCAGCACAGGATAAAAGAAGTGATCAAAAAATCAAAATAATAGTAGACGACGGATCCGGATCAAAAGTAGTTATTGACACACTGATTACCGGTGATATGAAACCCGATTCATTAAAATTAAAAGATGGTACTGTGATCTATCTGAGACACGATGGTGACGGATCATATCGTTTGCATCCCTCTGAAAATAAACATTTTTTCATAACCTACTCCAGTGACAGCAGATCTGATTCGCTTGATGGACAAAGAAGGGAGAAATATACAGTAATTTCCAGGAATTCAAGGGAGCATGGCGAAAGATTGGATGACAGGGATTCAACAGTCAAGAAAACCAAATATGTTATCGCGAAGGATGGAATGGTAGTTACAGTCGAAGGCAATGATGAAGCCAGGGCAAAGGACCTCGTAAAGATTATTGAAAATGAACTTGGTGTCAAACTGAATCCATAAAAGCCGACCAGATATCACCCTCCGGGAAAATGGGCTGTAATCTTGATCAGGTTCTTTTTTTACCGGATGAATAAATTCAAGTCTCCGGGCAAAAAGACTAATTCCTCCATCTTCATTCGATCGGGGAAAACCATATTTCAGATCACCTTTTACCGGACATCCGATTTTTGCCAGCTGAGCTCTTATCTGGTGATGCCTTCCTGAATGAAGTTCAACCTCAAGGAGATAATATTTTTCAGATCTTCCCTTTAACCTGTATGTCAGACTTGCTTCTTTTGATCCTTTTACCTCATTATCATAAACATAGCTTTTATTCTGGGCTTCATTCTTCTTCAGAAAATGAGTTATTGTGGCTTCATCTTCAGGAGGTCTTTCTTTCACAATTGCCAGGTAGATCTTTTTCACCTGCTTTGTTTTGAACATCTCATTGAGCCGTGAAAGAGCTTTTGATGTTCGGGCAAAAAGCATTACACCGCTTACCGGCCGGTCGAGCCTGTGAACTACTCCCAGAAAAACTTCTCCGGTTTTTTTGTATTTCTCAGCAAGGTATTTTTTAATTTCAATATCCAGAGGAGACATCACCTGTTTTGTCACCCTGTGCAAGGTCAGAGGATCTTTTGTAAACAGCAATAATATGATTGTCTTCGTATAGTATTTCGGCCATTTCAGATTTTGTTAATACTGCTCTTTTTCATTAGGAAAATCCTGTGATCTTACATCAGTAATATAAGCCTGCACAGCACCTTTTATTTCTGCATAAAGATTATGATATCTTCTGAGAAAACGGGGAGAAAATTCCTGTGTAATACCAAGCATATCATGCAGAACAAGTACCTGTCCGTCAGTCTTTCCTCCTGCTCCAATTCCAATTATAGGAATTTTAAGACTATTTGTGACTTCTTCTGCCAGTTTAGCCGGAATTTTTTCAAGCACAATGGCAAAACATCCTGTCTGTTCAAGTAATCGTGGCATCTTCCATCAGTCTGCGGGCTTCCTCTTCTTCCTTGGCCCTTACAACATATGTTCCGAATTTATGTATAGCCTGCGGAGTCAGTCCAAGATGACCCATAACCGGAATTCCGGCAGAGAGTATTCTTTCAATTGATTCAACAACCTGCAGTCCTCCTTCAAGCTTAACAGCATGAGCTCCTGTCTCTTTCATTATCCTGATTGAAGAAACCAGTGCTTCCTTTGAATTGCCCTGGTAGGTGCCGAAATGGCAGATCCACGACAACAAGTGCTCTTTTAACAGCTCTTACAACTGATGCAGCATGATAGATCATATTATCAAGCGTAATCGGCAGAGTAGTATCAAAACCTGCCATTACATTCGAAGCTGAATCACCAACCAGAATTACATCTATCTCTGCTTCATCGAGAATTTTTGCAATGGAATAGTCATAAGCAGTCAGCATGGCAATTTTTTCACCCTTCAGCTTCATCTCATTCAAAACATGAGTTGTGACCCTTTTGACAGATTTATGTATTGGCATAATAATAAATGTGTTAATTAATGAAGGCAAAGTTACAGATTTGAATCGGATGATACATCTTCATACTATCATCTTTTTAATTTGGCAGACTCAATCAGATATCTGTCGTTTTGTCATAAAATGCGTGAAAAACTTTAATGGCATAATCATTGCTCATTCATACATAGTACATTTTTTTAAGAGATAGATGAAACATGATGCTGATCACAGCAAGTGTTCTGTTAATATATGAAATGAAAATTTTTAAATTATTATAAAATGGGAAAAATAATTGGAATTGATCTGGGAACAACAAACTCTTGTGTTGCAGTAATGGAAGGTAACGAACCTGTTGTAATCCCCAACAGCGAAGGAAAAAGAACTACACCTTCGATAGTTGCATTTGTTGAAAATGGAGAACGTAAAGTCGGAGATCCTGCCAAACGTCAGGCAATCACCAATTCAAAGAAAACTGTTTTCTCGATCAAAAGGTTTATGGGTGAAACCTATGATAAAGTAACAAAAGAGATTAAAAGAGTATCCTATACTGTTGTTAAAGGTGACAATAATACTCCCAGGGTAAAAATTGATGACCGGATGTATTCTCCTCAGGAAATTTCTGCAATGATTCTTCAGAAGATGAAGAAGACTGCTGAAGATTATCTTGGACAGGAAGTTACTGATGCAGTTATTACTGTTCCTGCATATTTCAGCGATTCACAGCGTCAGGCAACAAAAGAAGCAGGTGAAATTGCAGGATTGAATGTAAAAAGGATCATTAATGAACCAACAGCAGCATCTCTGGCTTATGGTCTTGATAAAAAATCACAGGATCTGAAAATAGCTGTGTTTGACCTTGGTGGCGGAACTTTTGATATTTCAATTCTTGAACTTGGTGACGGTGTTTTTGAAGTAAAATCGACAAACGGAGATACTCATCTTGGCGGTGACGATTTTGATCACCTGATCATTGACTGGATGGCTGATGAATTTCTTAAGGAAGAAGGCGTTGATCTGAGAAAAGATCCGATGGCATTGCAGCGTCTGAAAGAAGCTGCTGAAAAAGCAAAAATCGAACTTTCAAGCTCTACCTCAACAGAAATAAATCTTCCTTACATCATGCCTGTTGATGGAATTCCAAAGCATCTTGTAAAAACGCTTACACGTGCCAATTTTGAAAAGATTTGTGATAAGCTGATTCAGGCTTGTATTGAACCATGTAAGATCGCCCTTAAAGATTCCGGTCTTGCAGTATCAGATATTGATGAGGTTCTTCTGGTAGGAGGATCTACACGAATACCTGCAATTCAGCAGCTTGTTGAAAAATTCTTCGGACGTGTACCTTCAAAAGGTGTCAATCCCGATGAAGTTGTTGCAGTTGGAGCTGCAATTCAGGGCGGTGTACTTACAGGAGAAGTAAAGGATGTTCTTCTGCTTGATGTTACACCATTGTCACTTGGTATTGAAACAATGGGAGGTGTAATGACCAAGCTGATTGAATCGAATACTACAATTCCGACCAAGAAAACAGAGGTGTTTACAACTGCTGCAGATAGCCAGCCATCGGTTGAAATTCATGTTCTGCAGGGAGAAAGACCAATGGCAGCCGGAAATAAAACTATCGGACGATTCCATCTCGATGGCCTTCCACCGGCACCCAGAGGAGTTCCTCAGATCGAAGTCAGCTTCGATATCGATGCCAACGGTATTTTGCATGTAGCCGCTAAAGACAGAGGTACCGGCAAGGAACAGAGAATAAGGATTGAGGCTTCTTCGGGTCTGAATGATGACGAAATAAAGAGAATGAGAGATGAGGCAAAAGCTAACGCTGAAGCCGATAATAAGGCAAAAGAAAAAGTGGATAAGATTAATACTGCCGATAGTATGATCTTTACCACTGAGAAACAGCTAAAGGAATTTGGCGATAAGCTTCCTGCTGACAAGAAGCCTGCAATTGAAAGCGCACTTGCAAAACTTAAAGAAGCTCACAAATCGCAGGATATAGATGCTATCGATAAGGCACTGGCCGAATTGAATTCAGTCTGGCAGGTAGCTTCAGAGGAGATGTACAAATCTGCCCAGGGTTCTGGTCCAACAGCATCTCAACCCGACGCTGAACAACCATCGGGAAACAATACCAAATCGGGTAATGATGAAGTAACAGATGTTGACTTTGAAGAAGTCAAATAAATCATAATAAGATTATTAAAAAAGGAGGCCGTCTCATAACAATAAATGAGACGGCTTTTTTATTTGATTTCCCTTTAGAAAGATCAGATTCTGGAGATTCAAAAGTGTTTCAAAGAAAAGTGTACTAAAAATAGGGTTTCCCCTTAGTTTTTGGCTGCCAGTTTGCCAAGGTTATGTGCCAGAGAGAGCAACCCAAAAACAGCTTCAACATCAACAGGCCTCTGACTTCGGTATTTTATTCCCCGCTCGTTTGTGAGCCTTTCTCTTATGATTGATTTATAATGATTTAGCAATTGATTTATCTCTATAACTCTGTTCCCTTTACTCTTGTTGCATGCTTCTCTCATTTGACACCCATTACAGTTTTGTGCCTGGTACAATCGTTTGATCTGCCTGAACCCATTATTTGTGATTTTTATCTTTTCTTTGATAAAGTTCATTTGTTGACCTATTGGGCAGGTATAACTGTCGTTCTTCTCATCATACAGTAAATTCTCTACTCTGTAAGGATCTGTTCGCCACTTTTTACTCTGTTCTTTATGGAAGTACTGGTACTTTACAAAAGCCTCTACATCATTGTTTTCCAGATATTCGTAATTTTCTTCAGAACCATATCCGGCATCGGCTATCAAAGTGTCCGGCATTTTTCCAAGGTTCTCTTTTAAAGATTCCATGTGGGATTGAAGTGTAGTAGTGTCATTAGTAGTTTGATGGATAGTGTATCCTAATATATACTGATTTTCAGTGCTTATCTGCCAGTTATATCCCGGCTTCAACTGACCATTGAGCATGTGATCCTCCTTCATCTTCATGAACGTCGCATCAGGATCTGTCTTGGAGTAACTATTACGATTACCAAGAGTCTTTTCCTGCTGTTCATATTTCTTAAGATTCTCAGGCCAGTTCTTCCTGGCATAGTTCAGTTTCTGCCTCACTTCCTTATTTACAGGCTTGCCCTTTAGCGCATTGTCAATACTCTCTATTACTTTTTTGACAGAGGACTGATCGATCATTTCAAAATCTTCAGGCTCATTATTCTCAAGCTCTTCCCTGGCCACTGATTCTGCATATGCCCATAACTCATCAAGCTGTTTCCTGATTCTTTCCTTGCTTCTTATTATGCTCCGTCCCCACACAAAGGTATACCGGTTGGCATTGGCTTCTATCTTGGTACCGTCAAGGTAAGCTTCTTTTAATGTTATTACCCCACTATCAACCAACAGTAAAACAACCTGGCTGAAGACTTCTTTCAATACCCCCTTAAGCCTGTCACTGCGGAAGCGATTTATCGTGTTATGATCAGGATAGCTCATCGCACTTAACCACATAAAGTATATATTCTGGTATACCGCTTGTTCCATCTTCCGGCTTGAGTATTGATTGGTAAGGTATCCATAAACCAATATTTTCAGCATGAGCCGGGGATGATAACTCGAACAGCCTCCTCCTTTATATTTCTTTACAAGCATATCAAGATCAATACTGTCAATGACTTGATTTACAACTCTTACCGGATGGTTCATAGGGATCATCTCTTCCAGTGATGGCGGAAGAAGTAAAATTTGGTTGGGACTGTAATCTTTAAAGACTACCTTTGTTCTACTATTTTTTTGCATACCTCAAGTTATATAATTTGAGGTTCCTGGAGGGGGGAGGCATCCCCCTTCTTTTCAACACTTTACATCAATTATTAACAGTAATTTCGAGTGGAAACGTGCGGTAGCAAAACGGAAATGGCGCGAACTTCAGCCTTTTTTGGGAGCGTGACGCAAAAGGCATTTTGCCAAAAAAGGCTGAAGTTTTCATTTCCGGCGCCCTTTTTCTTTGGTTCGTTTCTTTTTGGACGAACAAAAAGAAATGAACATATAAAAAAAGAAGGTGTCCTTTTGAGACACCCTCCTTTTTTTTGGCAAAGCACGCAAAGCTGAGACTTGCCAATGTACAGATTGGCGCTTCCGCTTAAATAGTTATCAGACCATTTCTTATAACTCGGATCTCTTTGCGATCTTTGCGGTTAATGGATTTATATAATATCTGGTAATAATCCCACAATTATTAATCCCATTTGATTTTTTGTACTTTTGTGTGGTATACTGGGTTATGCAAATATGAAACTTAAAATCATCACAATTGCCTCTCTTCTGATAATTTCAGCCTGCGCTATGAGTCAGACAGACTCACATCTTAATGAGACTGACAAGCAAGGCAGAAAGCAGGGACACTGGATCAAAAAATATCCCAATGAAAGCAAGATGTATGATGGATTTTTTAAGGACGGTCACCCTGTTGGAGAATTAAAACGATATTCCGAAAACCAGACACTGCAATCCGTTCTGATTTACAGCGATGACGGTAAGACCGCCACAGCAACTTTTTACCATCAAAATGGAAATGTATCGTCAAAAGGTGTTTACAAAGACCAGATGAAAGAGGGCAAATGGCAATTCTTCTCTTCATTCAAAAGCGGATATCTGATTTCAGAGGAGTATTACTCGAAAAACCTTAAAAACGGTTTATCACTTAAATTCTACTCCGACAGTACAATTGCAGAAAGAGTTACTTATGTAAACGATATAAAACAGGGAGAGTGGACACAATACTATCCCTCAGGAAAAATCTGGCTGAAATCAAATTACCGGGATGGTAAGATAAATGGCAAATTTGAGGTTTGGTTTGAGAAAGGCATCCTCGAATATTCAGGACAATATAAGGATGATTCAAGAGAAGGTCCATGGGTGATATATAAAGATGATGGCACTGTCAAATACAAATTAAATTACAAGGACGGGGTTACCAGTGATCACCAGATGGAAATCGATGAATCCCTCTTCCTCGACTCCCTGGAGATGAATATCGGGAAAATAGCTGACCCTGAAAAAACAGGAATCGTTAAGTAATGATTATTTATATTCTTTCGACCGGGCATAGGATCAAATCAGTATTAACACTGGCACTTTTATGTCAGACCTGCTGCTTATCAGGACAGGATCTGGTCTACTCCTATTTTTATCGGATATATCTAAAGGATAAGGGAACAATTATTACGGATAACTATTCTGCACTTGATCTGATGTCATCCCGGGCAGTTCTCCGGAGACAAAAAGCCGGAATTCCGGCACCTGATTTCAGGGATATTCCAGTTGACAGGAATTATCTGAATCAGATATCTATAATGGGATTAAAACTTCATTCCACATCAAAATGGATGAATACTGCCCTGTTTAAATCACAATCGTTGTTTGATATCAATAAACTGCTTGAACTGCCTTTCGTATCAGATGTCAAACTTGTCAAAATGCCAGGCAAAAAGAGCGCTTTCACTAACAAGCTCGATTTTCAGATTATACAGGCTGATCTACCTCCTTATGACCGTCCGCTCACAATGATTAATGCCGTATCAGTTCATGCGTCGGGTTTCAAAGGGAAAAATGTTTTAATAGCAATACTCGATGGCGGATTTACCAATGCTGATAATATAACTTCATTAGATGGTCTTCGTTCAAGGAAGGGTATAAAAACAACTTATGATTTTGTAAATAACAATAAATCAGTTTATAATACAAGTTCTCACGGAACGGCAGTTCTCTCAGTTCTGGCAGGGGCAACACCCGGACAGATTGAAGGGACCGCTCCTGAGGCCGATTTTCTGCTTATTAAAACTGAAGATGTTGCCTCTGAATTCCCCTGTGAGGAGGACTTCTGGGCAGCAGGCGCTGAGTTTGCAGACAGTCTGGGTGCAGATGTCATCTCCTCATCACTTGGTTACTTTCAGTTCGATAATTCAACTCTTAATTACAAAATCTCCGACCTGGACGGGAAAACAGCCTTTGTAACCAGGGTGGCTGAGATAGCAGCATCCAGAGGGATCATAGTAGTTAATAGTGCAGGAAATGAAAGAGCAGATCCATGGCAACGCATAATTTTCCCTGCTGATGGCGACAGTGTACTGGCTGTTGGCGCGGTAGATGGCAATAATATCATAGCTGATTTCTCATCAGCGGGTCCTACTGCTGATGGCAGAGTTAAACCCGATAATGTGGCAATGGGGGTCAATGTTCCGGTGCAGATATCAGGAACTTCAATTGTCAGATCAAATGGAACTTCCTTCTCATGTCCGATCTTAAGCGGTATGGCAGCATGTCTGTTGCAGGCAGTTCCATTAGCACATAACAGTGATATTATTGAAGCTATGCATACAACCGGTGACAGATACAACCTGCCCGATTCACTTTATGGTTATGGAATACCCGATCTTGGTTTGGCACTGACAAGGCTTCAGAATTTATATGTAAAGATCCCCGATAAAGGGGTGATAGTATGCCCTAATCCGACAACAGGGGATTTTGAAATAATATTCTCTTCACCTCCTGTTAACATGACTATTGAAATATTCTCAGTTTCGGGGAGATTGATTTTTAGAAGTAACTATACTAATTTTGCAGGCAGAGCTATGATTATAACAGAATTACAGCATCGGCCACAGGGATTGTATCTGATAAGGGTGACTAATGGGTCAGAGAGGAATGTCAGGAAAATAATTAAAATAAATACCTGATCAATGACTGAAAAAGTTACACTTAACGAATTGCAGCTGATCATAAGGGACTCTCTGTATATCGGCTTTACCAGGCGTATACTGGGTTATAGCTGAAATCTCCGAGCTGAAAGAGAATAATGCCGGTCATTGTTACCTTGAACTGATTGAAAAACATCCCGATGAAAAAAATGTCAGGGCACGGGTGAAAGCAATAATTTGGAGTAACCGGTACCGGTTCCTCAAGAGCATATTTTGAAAATATTACAGGTGAGTCTCTCAGGGAGGGGCTCAAAATACTTGTAAAAACCAGGGTGGAATATCACGAACTTTATGGGCTCAGCCTCATTATCTCAGATATTGATCCGGCTTTTACTATTGGTGAGATGGCGATGAAACGCCAGCAGATTATAAGGAAGCTTGAACAGGAGGGTGTATTTTCAATGAATAAAGAACTAAGGTTTCCAGCTGTGCCTCAAAGAATTGCAATCATTTCTTCTAAAAAGGCAGCAGGATATGCAGATTTTCTCAATCACCTTAACAGCAATAGTTTCGGATATGTCTTTTATACAGCTTTGATTGAAACGGCTCTGCAGGGTACAGAAACTGAGCAGGGTGTAATCAGTGCTCTTGACAAAATTGCCATAAACTCCCATCTGTTTGATCTGGTTGTGATTATAAGAGGCGGTGGTTCTCAGTCGGATCTTAGCTGGTTCGATAACTACAATATTGCATACCATGTTACCCAGTTTCCTTTGCCTGTAGTTACAGGTATAGGACATGATAAGGATGTTTCCGTAACAGATATGGTAGCCAGCAAATCATTAAAAACGCCGACTGCGGTTGCTGATTTCCTTGTTGATTCTGTTGCCGGTGCTGAAAATCATATAATTGAGATGAGTACTGAGATAATAAATGCTTCAAGGATCATTCTTGAAAAAAATAAAAACCGGATCGAATCATCCGGAATAAAGTTGTTTCCAGTCGCCCGGATAATTATCTCAGAGGTAAAAGGCCGGCTTTCCGGTAAAATAATTGAAATTGTAAATATTGGCAAGGAATTAGTTGTCAGAGCTGGCCTGGTTCCGGCAAATCAGCAATCAAGACTCTCTTCAGCATCAAAAACTTTCGCTTCAGAACAAAACATGATCCTTAAAAGGAATAGTCAGAGGCTAATTTCCGGAACAAGAATTTGCTTCAGTGAGAACATCGTGAGAATGAATACTCTGGCAAACAGGTTAAAATTATTGAATCCGGAAAACGTTCTTCAGAGAGGTTTTTCGATAACTTCTGTAAATGGCAGGATTTTGAAAAATAGCAACGCAGATAAAAAACAACGATTTAATTGATACACAACTTCATCTAGGATCTGTCAAAAGCAGGGTGGTAGACAGGAAAAGGATAACCGGTAAAAATCATAACCCTTTGTGAACCTTGTATTAAAAAATATCACGATGAATTTTATTTTAATATAAACTCATTAAACATGGCAAAAAAAGAATTTTCATTTAACAATGCAGTGACTGAGATCGAAAATATTCTGCATAATATTGAAAGCGGAGATCTGGATATTGATAAGCTCTCAGTGGAAGTAAAACGTGCTTCTGAACTTATAAAAGAATGTCAGAAAAAACTAAGATCGACAGAAGAGGAGATAAACAGCATATTTAAGGACCTGGTATAAAAATAAATCAGGACCAAAGTCCTGATTTACTACTTTACTACCCTAAACCTAAATCCATGAAAAAAACCCTTATAACCTAATTTACTAGCTTCTGATATATTAAACGTTTATGAGATATAAATTGTTTCGGTTTAATAAATGATATTTAATAAAATAGCTATACTTTTTGACGAACACATTATTTTTCTACACCAAGTACATCTTTGAATGCTTTAACAAAGGTTTCTTTTGGCAATGCTCCCATTGCCATCTGCGGTTGACCTTCAGCAGGAACAAATAAAAATGAAGGAATACTTCTGATTCCAAAAACTGATGCAAGTTCCTGTTCTTCCTCTGTATCAACCTTGAAAACATCAAGTTTACCATCAAAATCTTTTGCAAGTTCTTCAAGAACAGGTGCTACCATTTTGCATGGACCGCACCAATCGGCATAAAAATCAATTATACATGGTTTTTCACCTTCAAATTTCCATTCTTTATTTTTTTCATAATTGAATACTTTTATTCAAAAATGTCTCTTTTGTCAAATGCTCTACCATATCATTTTTTTTTATTAACATAAGGAAATCGCGTTTGTTTATTTACTCGTCAACCTTTATGCCAAAACACTGCAATCCATCAATATTAAGCTAAAATTGAGTATTAATTGTAACTTTGTCATGAATAATTAACAAATTGTCATATCTATATATGAATATATGTCTTAATGACAAAATTTTCGAGATACTTTCATCCGTGGTTACATCTGAGAATGTACAGGCATATGTTATAGGAGGTTGGGTAAGAGATTGTCTTCTGAAAAGGGATCATCCTGATAAGGATATTGATATTGTTGTCATCGGAAGCGGAATTGAAATTGCCCGGAAAGCAGCAAGAAAGATACACCCGGGAATAAAAGTCAGTGTGTTCAAAAATTTTGGAACTGCAATGTTCAGGTACAAGGAATATGAGATTGAGTTTGTAGGAGCAAGAAAAGAATCGTACGACAGAAATTCAAGAAAACCTGTTGTTGAAAATGGTACTCTGGAGGATGATCAGAAGAGAAGGGATTTTACCATTAATACGCTGGCAATAAGTCTTAACAGTGAGACCTTCGGTGACTTCTTGGATCCTTTCGGAGGTATTGATGATCTGAAGAAGAAAATTATAAGAACTCCTCTTGAATCCCGACAAGACATTTTCTGATGATCCGTTAAGGATGATGAGGGCAATAAGGTTCGCCACCCAGCTTAATTTTACTATTGAGGAGAACACATTCAATTCAATTAAAGAAAATGCTGAGCGGATAAAGATCGTATCATCTGAAAGGATTGTTACTGAACTTAATAAGATGATTATGTGTTCTCATCCCTCAAAAGGGTTTATTCTTCTTGAGCAATCGGGCCTGTTAAAAATAATTTTCCCGGAGCTTGATAATCTTAAAGGCGTTGAGACAAAGGAAGGAAAGGCTCATAAGGACAATTTTCATCATTCAATTAAAGTTCTTGACAATATAAGCAAGAATACTGATAATCTCTGGCTCAGATGGGCAGCACTTCTTCATGATATTGCCAAGCCTGTAACCAAGAAATATATGCCTGATACAGGCTGGTCATTTCATGGTCATGAATTTATAGGTTCTAAAATGGTTCCCGATATATTCAGAAAGTTAAAGCTGCCTTTAAATGAGAAGATGAAATATGTTCAGAAAATTGTTGATCTCCATCTGAGACCAATAGCTCTGTCACAGGATCTGGTAACTGATTCGGCTATCAGAAGATTACTTTTTGAAGCAGGTGATGATATTGACGATCTGATGATCTTATGCGAAGCTGATATAACGTCAAAGAATGAAGCAAAAAAAACCAAACATCTTGAAAACTTCAGACTTGTAAGAAACAAACTTAAAGAGATTGAAGAAAAGGATGCAGTCAGAAATTTTCAGCCTCCGGTTGATGGAAGTGAGATTATTATGACTTTTGGAATAAAACCGGGTAAAAAGGTTGGAATTATAAAAAATGCAATCAGGGATGCAATACTTGACGGGATAATCCCGAATGAACATGAAGCCGCAAGGAAGCTGATGCTGGAAAAAGGAGTGGAACTTGGTCTTACTCCGGTTGACCAGACTTCCTGACTTTAAGATCAAGTATTACAGGCAGATGATCACTGAATCCTCCCTGATACTTGTATCCCCTGTATGTTGAAAAGGGACTTAGCCCGGGATATTTAGGATCCTTCTTCAAAAGGAACTCAGGTTTGAAGATACTTAAGAATTTGGGTTCAGTATATAGTCCGTAACTGCATGAAAGAAGTGGTGTTGATAACAATTACCTGGTCGAATCATTTCCCATGTGCCCATATACCGATAAGTCCCCAGCCCCTCATCATTCAGCGGATCAGAAAGATTTATCAAGGTATCGTGTGAGCTTTTTGAACTGAGAAGCAATTTGATTGCCTGTTCATCAGGGGTAGAATTAAAGTCCCCTAAAATTACAGCTTTCACTCCCGAATGTCCTCTTTCTATTAATGAATCGACTTTTTCTCGGACCATGGAGGCAATCAGAAGTCTGATATTCTCCCCTGCCAGTACTCCTCCTCTTCTTGACGGCCAATGGTTGACAATCAGATGTATCGTATCATTTCCCAGCAAGATCTTCGCATAAAGAATACTTCTCGAATTAAAGTCTGTCTTCTTAATTTCAGAAGGTATCCAATACCTGTAACTTAGTACTTTGGCAATGTTCTTTCTGTAGATGAGGCAGACATCGATACCTCTCCTGTCAGGAGATTCCTCATGAATTATACTATAGTCAAATTTCGATAAATAGGTGTTATAAACCAGATCTTCAAGTACATTTCTGTTTTCAATCTCACAAAAAGCAACTACTGCAGGAGCATCCCACTCACCGGCTGCAACAATAGTTTTATAAAGTGAAGTTTAATTTTTTTTGAGTACCGTTCCCTGTTCCATCTCATCAATCCCTGTCGGTAGAAAATCATTATCGTCTGTAAGGGAATCATCATAAATGTCAAACAGGTTCTCAACATTATAAAACATAATCCTCACAGGTTTATGAGATCATATCCTGCGAATAACCCGTCCTGAGATTCAGAACTCAGCAGTACAATCGCTGACTGTTAGCGATGCAAAAATCTTTCCTGACATAAATCTGTCTGAAAAAAAGGAGGCTGATATAAAATCAGCCTCTATTAATTATCTTATTAATATGCATTTATCCAGCGGTATCTCCTGGCACTTTCACCAAATTTAACAGCCAGTGATAGTTCATGAGATCCAAAACTTTGTTTTCTGATATCTGTTAATGCGTAAGTCAAAAGCATAGGCAAAATAGAATCTGTCGTATTTCAGACCCAACAACATGATGATTGCATCCTTGGTTCTATATGACACTCCGATCCAATAGTCCTCTTTATAATAGATCCTTGCTGTCAGATCCATCTGGACCGACTTCAAAAACATATCTGAGGCTTTAATAAATGCAGATGGCTCAAGGATCCAGTCGGGTGTCAACGGAAATCTTAAGACCACCAGTCAGGAAATAATTGCCCAGCTGGCTCCTTCTGGTACTTGATGTATCAGCCACTATTAATGATCCTCTCAACAAGATTAGTCATGGCAAATCCTACATAATACTTTGAGGTAGTGAAGCTGGCTCCAAAATTAAAATCTGGAATAAATACTGACCTGTCAAATGAATTCAATCACCGGGTCAGCCTTATCATAAATCAAACCATTTGTATTAACTGCAAACTGATAAGCGGTCATTGCAAGGCCAAATGACAGATCATTGGGTATTCCTTCTGTACGACCCATTGCTATATGATAGGCATAGGCAAGCTGAAGTCCGGTACGATGCATAATTCCATTATTATCATTGAAGATATATCCTCCAAGACCTACTTTGCCTCCTTTAGTCGGTTTAACAATCTTCTTTCTGACAGCAGTGGATTTTGAAATGAAACTGTTTTTAAGGATACGGGTCTGAAAACTGGCAGCATAAGTACTTGGTGCACCTGCCATTCCAACCCACTGTTCTCTTACAGTAAGGTTAACAGTAGTATAACCATCGCGACCGGCAAATGATGGATTTATCAGAAATCCATTCATGATGTACTGGCTATACATAGGAACCTGTTGGGCAAAGGCTGCTCCGAATAATGAAGCTGAGAACGATTGCTGGCAATATGTTTCTTAGATACCTCATATGTTTATTATTCTAAATCTGGTAAATATTATCTGATTATACTTATTACACCTGATCTTGGTTTGGATCCATCATTAAGATGTAAAACATAATGATACGAATCCGTCGGTAAAGCCGAACCTTTGAATGTTCCATCCCATGGATTTGCAGAAATGTTTTTAGTATGGAATACAAGTTTGCCCCATCGTGTAAATATGAATATTTCAGCATTCGGGAACAGATCGATATTCTTTATCTGCCAGGTGTCATTAAAACCATCATTATTCGGAGTAATTATATCAGGGATAACAATACATTTTTCTGTGCCAATAACGCCGACAACAATATCGAGTGAAGCAGCACATCCGTTCTTGTCAGTCACAACAACGCTGTAGGTTCCGTCTGGATATTTCCTGACGGTCCTGGTGATTATTGCCGTCTGACCAGATAGCAGTATATGGTTCTGTTCCACCTGTTATTGTGAGCGTAATAGAGCCATCGTCAGTACCTGGACATGAAGCATCTACTTTTGTATTGGTAACTGATAGAACCACAGGTTCAGGTATGTCTATGGAAACATTTGCAGTACAGAGATTTGCGTCAATGACAGAAATTGTATATGTTGCAGATGTCAGATTATTGAATATACCTGAGGCGAGATATGTTCCCCCATTAATGCTGTACATATAAGGAGCTACCCCACCTGAACCGGTTACTTCGATCGAACCATCAGATGAGCCAAAGCACATAGCTGAAGTTGTGGAGACCGTATTTACTTTGAGAGCTGCAGCAGGTTCGGTAAGAATCACTGGCACATCGAAAGTACAAAGATTCCCATCCCGAACTGTAACGGTGTAAGGGCCTGCAGTAAGAGTTCCAAAGGTTCCGGAAACCTGGTACGAACCGCCTCCGAGTGAATATTCATAAGGTGGAGTTCCACCCGATCCGGATACAGTCACACTTCCTGTATTACTGCCAGAGCACAGAATATTGGTCTGAGATATTATTGATCCGCCGATTGAAGTGGCAGGCTGAGTAATAGTAAAATTTACATCAGATGTAATCATTGCTGCATCTCTTACTGTAATAATATATGACCCCGCTGCCAGTGATGCGAAAGTTCCTGATGCCTGATATGACCCTGAATTCAGACTGTATTCATAAGGCGGCACACCACCTGAACCTTCAACAGTTACACTTCCGGTGGGTGAGCCAAAACAATCAACATTGGTTTGCGAAGTAATACTGCCAGATAAAACAGATGAAGGTTCCGTGATAGTGACAGTTATATCAAAGCTGCACAGATTAATATCCTGTACGGTAACTGTGTAAATTCCTGCCGTGAGAGTTCCGAATGTTCCTGAAGCCTGGTAAGCACCCGAACCGATCTTGTAAAGATAAGGAGAAGTACCACCGGACCCGGCTACTGTAACGCTGCCATCATTACCTCCGGGAACAGTGACATTTGTCTGAAGGCTGATGCTTTCCGTTAAGGCAGAAGCCGGTTCGTTAATTGTTACATTGGCTGTTGAAATACAGATGCCATCATTTACTGTTACAGTATATGTTCCTGCCGCAAGCCCGGTTGCAGTAACTGAAGTCTGAACAGGAACAGTATTCCATGAATAGGTATAAACTCCGGTTCCACCGATTGGTACAGCCGTAGCGCTTCCTGTCATTGCTCCGAAGCATAAAACATCAACTTGTGTCGTGGTTACAGAAGGAGAAGTATTAACTATTACTGTTACAGGTTTGATGTCAAAACAACTTGTTACAGGATCACTGCCTTTTATGTAATATGTCCCTGCTGTCGCTGTTGCCGGCGTTGCATAAGCTATCGTGCCTGCTGCATCGGTCCAGTAAGTATATGTCAGACCTGCTGTACTCCCTGCTGTCACTGCTGCCGCAGTCAGATCAGCTGTTGCCGGGGCACACACTGCTGCCGGATCGGTGATTGTGACTATTGGTAAAGCATTTACTGTTACTGTGACCGGTTTGATGTCAAAACAACTTGTTACAGGATCACTGCCTTTTATGTAATATGTCCCTGCTATCGCTGTTGCCGGTGTTGCATAAGCTATCGTGCCTGCTGCATCGGTCCAGTACGTATATGTCAGACCTGCTGCACTTCCAGCCGTCACCGCTGCCGCAGTCAGATCAGCTGTTGCCGGGGCACACACTGCTGCCGGATCGGTGATTGTGACTGTTGGTAAAGCATTTACTGTTACTGTAACAGGTTTGATGTCAAAACAACTTGTTACAGGATCACTGCCTTTTATGTAATATGTCCCTGCTGTCGCTGTTGCCGGTGTTGCATAAGCTATCGTGCCTGCTGCATCGGTCCAGTAAGTATATGTCAGACCCGCTGTACTGCCTGCCGTTACTGCTGCCACAGTCAGATCAGCTGTTGCCGGGGCACACACTGCTGCCGGATCGGTGATTGTGACTGTTGGTAAAGCATTTACTGTTACTGTGACCGGTTTGATGTCAAAACAACTTGTCACAGGATCACTGCCTTTTATGTAATATGTCCCTGCTGTCGCTGTTGACGGTGTTGCATAAGCTATCGTGCCTGCTGCATCGGTCCAGTAAGTATATGTCAGACCTGCTGTACTTCCAGCCGTCACTGCTGCCGCAGTAAGATCAACTGTTGCCGGGGTACACACTGCTGCCGGATCGGTGATTGTGACAGTTGGTAGATCATTAATTGTGATTGTTCCTGTTGTTGTAAACACTCCACAGCCGCCTGTGAGAGTGACGGTATAGGTGAATGGTCCCGATACTGTCGGTGTGCCGCTTATGGTAACAACATTAGCCAGCCACGAGCCGGTCACTCCTGCCGGCAGTCCCGTGACTGTCGCTCCGGTTGCTCCCGTAGTGGCATAGGTGATACTGGTGATTGCAGTATTGATACAAACAGTCTGGGCATCTGTTCCAACAGGTGATGTCCTGTTCACTGTATTATTAGGTGTAACTGTGATTGTTCCTGTTGTTGTAACCACTCCACAGCCGCCTGTGAGAGTGACGGTATAGGTGAATGGTCCAGATACTGTCGGTGTACCGCTTATGGTAACAACATTAGCCAGCCACGAGCCTGTCACTCCTGCCGGCAGTCCCGTGACTGTTGCTCCGGTTGCTCCCGTAGTGGCATAGGTGATACTGGTGATTGCAGTATTGATACAAACTGTCTGGGCATCTGTTCCAACAGGTGATGTCCTGTTCACTGTATTGTTAGGTGTAACTGTGATTGTTCCTGTTGTTGTAACCACTCCGCAACCGCCTGTGAGAGTGACGGTATAGGTGAATGGTCCAGATACTGTCGGTGTACCACTTATGGTAACAACATTAGCCAGCCATGAGCCGGTCACTCCTGCCGGCAGTCCCGTGACTGTTGCTCCGGTTGCTCCCGTAGTGGCATAGGTGATACTGGTGATTGCAGTATTGATACAAACAGTCTGGGCATCTGTTCCAACAGGTGATGTCCTGTTCACTGTATTATTAGGTGTAACTGTGATTGTTCCTGTTGTTGTAACCACTCCACAGCCGCCTGTGAGAGTGACGGTATAGGTGAATGGTCCCGATACTGTCGGTGTGCCGCTTATGGTAACAACATTAGCCAGCCATGAGCCTGTCACTCCTGCCGGCAGTCCCGTAACTGTTGCTCCGGTTGCTCCCGTAGTGGCATAGGTGATACTGGTGATTGCAGTATTGATACAAACAGTCTGGGCATCTGTTCCAACAGGTGATGTCCTGTTCACTGTATTATTAGGTGTAACTGTGATTGTTCCTGTTGTTGTAACCACTCCGCAACCGCCTGTGAGAGTAACGGTATAGGTGAATGGTCCCGATACTGTCGGTGTGCCGCTTATGGTAACAACATTAGCCAGCCACGAGCCGGTCACTCCTGCCGGCAGTCCCGTGACTGTCGCTCCGGTTGCACCGGTAGTGGCATAGGTGATACTGGTGATTGCAGTATTGATACAAACTGTCTGGGCATCTGTTCCAACAGGTGATGTCCTGTTCACTGTATTGTTAGGTGTAACTGTGATTGTTCCTGTTGTTGTAACCACTCCGCAACCGCCAGTGAGAGTGACGGTATAGGTGAATGGTCCCGATACTGTCGGTGTACCGCTTATGGTAACAACATTAGCCAGCCACGAGCCGGTCACTCCTGCCGGCAGTCCCGTGACTGTCGCTCCGGTTGCTCCCGTAGTGGCATAGGTGATACTGGTGATTGCAGTATTGATACAAACAGTCTGGGCATCTGTTCCAACAGGTGATGTCCTGTTCACTGTATTGTTAGGTGTAACTGTGATTGTTCCTGTTGTTGTAACTACTCCACAGCCGCCTGTGAGAGTGACGGTATAGGTGAATGGTCCCGATGCTGTCGGTGTACCACTTATGGTAACAACATTAGCCAGCCATGAGCCGGTCACTCCTGCCGGCAGTCCCGTGACTGTCGCTCCGGTTGCTCCCGTAGTGGCATAGGTGATACTGGTGATTGCAGTATTGATACAAACAGTCTGGGCATCTGTTCCAACCGGTGATGTCCTGTTCACTGTATTATTAGGTGTAACAGTGATTGTTCCTGTTGTTGTAACCACTCCGCAACCGCCTGTGAGAGTGACGGTATAGGTGAATGGTCCCGATACTGTCGGTGTGCCGCTTATGGTAACAACATTAGCCAGCCATGAGCCGGTCACTCCTGCCGGCAGTCCCGTGACTGTTGCTCCGGTTGCTCCCGTAGTGGCATAGGTGATATTGGTGATTGCAGTATTGATACAAACAGTCTGGGCATCTGTTCCAACAGGTGATGTCCTGTTCACTGTATTATTAGGTGTAACTGTGATTGTTCCTGTTGTTGTAACCACTCCACAGCCGCCTGTGAGAGTGACGGTATAGGTGAATGGTCCCGATACTGTCGGTGTGCCGCTTATGGTAACAACATTAGCCAGCCATGAGCCTGTCACTCCTGCCGGCAGTCCCGTAACTGTTGCTCCGGTTGCTCCCGTAGTGGCATAGGTGATACTGGTGATTGCAGTATTGATACAAACAGTCTGGGCATCTGTTCCAACAGGTGATGTCCTGTTCACTGTATTATTAGGTGTAACTGTGATTGTTCCTGTTGTTGTAACCACTCCGCAACCGCCTGTGAGAGTGACGGTATAGGTGAATGGTCCCGATACTGTCGGTGTACCGCTTATGGTAACAACATTAGCCAGCCACGAGCCGGTCACTCCTGCCGGCAGTCCCGTGACTGTTGCACCGGTTGCTCCCGTAGTGGCATAGGTGATACTGGTGATTGCAGTATTGATACAAACAGTCTGGGCATCTGTTCCAACAGGTGATGTCCTGTTTACTGTATTATTAGGTGTAACTGTGATTGTTCCTGTTGTTGTAACCACTCCGCAACCGCCTGTGAGAGTGACGGTATAGGTGAATGGTCCCGATACTGTCGGTGTACCGCTTATGGTAACAACATTAGCCAGCCATGAGCCTGTCACTCCTGCCGGCAGTCCCGTGACTGTTGCTCCGGTTGCTCCCGTAGTGGCATAGGTGATACTGGTGATTGCAGTATTGATACAAACAGTCTGGGCATCTGTTCCAACAGGTGATGTCCTGTTCACTGTATTGTTAGGTGTAACTGTGATTGTTCCTGTTGTTGTAACCACTCCGCAACCGCCTGTGAGAGTGACGGTATAGGTGAATGGTCCCGATACTGTCGGTGTGCCGCTTATGGTAACAACATTAGCCAGCCATGAGCCGGTCACTCCTGCCGGCAGTCCCGTGACTGTTGCTCCGGTTGCTCCCGTAGTGGCATAGGTGATACTGGTGATTGCAGTATTGATACAAACAGTCTGGGCATCTGTTCCAACCGGTGATGTCCTGTTCACTGTATTGTTAGGTGTAACTGTGATTGTTCCTGTTGTTGTAACCACTCCGCAACCGCCTGTGAGAGTGACGGTATAGGTGAATGGTCCCGATACTGTCGGTGTGCCGCTTATGGTAACAACATTAGCCAGCCATGAGCCTGTCACTCCTGCCGGCAGTCCCGTGACTGTCGCTCCGGTTGCTCCCGTAGTGGCATAAGTGATACTGGTGATTGCAGTATTGATACAAACAGTCTGGGCATCTGTTCCAACAGGTGATGTCCTGTTTACTGTATTGTTAGGTGTAACTGTGATTGTTCCTGTTGTTGTAACCACTCCGCAACCGCCTGTGAGAGTAACGGTATAGGTGAATGGTCCCGATACTGTCGGTGTACCGCTTATGGTAACAACATTAGCCAGCCATGAGCCGGTCACTCCTGCAGGCAGTCCCGTGACTGTTGCTCCGGTTGCTCCCGTAGTGGCATAGGTGATACTGGTGATTGCAGTATTGATACAAACAGTCTGGGCATCTGTTCCAACAGGTGATGTCCTGTTCACTGTATTATTAGGTGTAACTGTGATTGTTCCTGTTGTTGTAACCACTCCACAACCGCCTGTGAGAGTGACGGTATAGGTGAATGGTCCCGATACTGTTGGTGTGCCGCTTATGGTAACAACATTAGCCAGCCATGAGCCGGTCACTCCTGCAGGCAGTCCCGTGACTGTTGCTCCGGTTGCTCCCGTAGTGGCATAGGTGATACTGGTGATTGCAGTATTGATACAAACAGTCTGGGCATCTGTTCCAACAGGTGATGTCCTGTTCACTGTATTATTAGGTGTAACTGTGATTGTTCCTGTTGTTGTAACCACTCCGCAACCGCCTGTGAGAGTGACGGTATAGGTGAATGGTCCCGATACTGTCGGTGTACCGCTTATGGTAACAACATTAGCCAGCCATGAGCCGGTCACTCCTGCAGGCAGTCCCGTGACTGTCGCTCCGGTTGCTCCCGTAGTGGCATAGGTGATACTGGTGATTGCAGTATTGATACAAACAGTCTGGGCATCTGTTCCAACAGGTGATGTCCTGTTCACTGTATTATTAGGTGTAACAGTGATTGTTCCTGTTGTTGTAACCACTCCGCAACCGCCTGTGAGAGTGACGGTATAGGTGAATGGTCCCGATACTGTCGGTGTACCGCTTATGGTAACAACATTAGCCAGCCACGAGCCGGTCACTCCTGCCGGCAGTCCCGTGACTGTTGCTCCGGTTGCTCCTGTAGTGGCATAAGTGATACTGGTGATTGCAGTATTGATACAAACAGTCTGGGCATCTGTTCCAACAGGTGATGTCCTGTTCACTGTATTATTAGGTGTAACAGTGATTGTTCCTGTTGTTGTAACCACTCCGCAACCGCCTGTGAGAGTGACGGTATAGGTGAATGGTCCCGATACTGTCGGTGTACCGCTTATGGTAACAACATTAGCCAGCCATGAGCCGGTCACTCCTGCCGGCAGTCCCGTGACTGTTGCACCGGTTGCACCGGTAGTGGCATAAGTGATACTGGTGATTGCAGTATTGATACAAACTGTCTGGGCATCTGTTCCAACCGGTGATGTCCTGTTCACTGTATTGTTAAGATTAACAGTTACATTATAGATGGTTGGTCCGGCAGCAGTGCAACCGCCAACATCCTGATAATTTACACTGATTGTCTGAGGTCCATTGGTTGTCCATGTGACGGTAGCTGTATTGTCAGTACCTAAACCACCAGACGAAATGAATCCACCAACAACTGACCATACATAATTAGACTTGCCCGATTCTGTAGTATAAACATTTCCTGTTGAACCAATACAGACTAAATTCGGACCTACCAATCCTGGTACAGGTATATTATTTATGGTGACCACGACTGGTGTTCTGGTTAAACTCTTACAACCTCCTCCTCCATTCGATTCTGCATAATAAGTCGTCCCGGAAACCAGGGCAGTTGCTGTTGGATAAAGTACTCCTCCTGAGGCAGCACTATACCAGTCAACTGTACAACCAGTTGGTGGAACAGCCACGAGATTGGCTACTGTGTGTGGTCCACAAAAGCTTTGAGTACCGGAAGCAGCAGGTGCATCTGGCAAAATTGTGAAATTAATATTTGCATCATCAAAAGATGTACATGTTCCGTTACTAATGGTCCATCGCAAGGTATAAGAAACCCCGTTTAGTCCAATAAACTGGCTTGACGGATTTGATGGTGCTATTAATGTCCCTCCTGAACCACTTATAATCGACCAGAGACCTGTTCCAACAACTGGCACGGTCCCATTCAATATAGCAGTTGTTATACCGCACAAAGTCTGATCCAATCCGGCATTTGACGTTGTAGGAACAGCGTATACCGATATGGAGCTCGCATCTACGACACCTGTCAGAGTACCATTGCTATATGTAAAATCAGTAAGTTTATACACACCGGGTACTGGTGTTGGCAGTGTATAAGGAACTGAGGTTATTGTAACCGGAACCTGAGCCGTTCCGTCAATGGTATAACTAAGCGTATAGTTAAATGGAATTAAGAAAGGTGCAGTAAAGGTTACAGGAATTCCGGCAGTTCCGCACACTGGCCCAACCGGTGACAGTTTCGCTCTTGGTTTCAGATCTGTAATTGATCCTAATGTATAATCGTCAGAACCTGTAGATGTTACAAGACTAAGTGAAGTAGCTGTCCCATTAAAGTTTGTTCCGGATGCGGTAGTAGGAACTTCAATCCATTTACTGGTACCCGTATCATATTTAGCTAACCTTATATTGGATAGACCACCTGTAATCAGAGGTGTAACATCACCGGTGGGCACCCAGTTTATATTTAATATATTCTGACTGCCTGCAGGAGTCTTAACAGTATAATACTCCAGTGGCACTGACACCTAATAATGGAGCTGTAACACTGGCTGAAGTGCTATTGGGATTTTTATATTCGGCTGACCATAACAATGGTCCGGTCTGTGTAGATGAAATCTTTAGATTGTTGCCCAGAATATTACCGGGTCCTGCAATATAAATCCCAATCGGGAAAAGGAAATTATCATACTGACTGATTTTCTTGATAAGTGGACCGTCGACAAACGAATTTGCACGTTCCACCAGCAGGAATAACACAATTTATGCCCGGATTCATTACGGTAAGCTTTCTGTCGGATGCTGTATTAATCAATCCGTTAGTCAGCAATAAATTACCATTAACTTCAATTGCGCCGGCATCATTTATTCTCAGACCAGCTCCGTTATTTATTTCAAAGTTATTAAATGCATTAGTCCCTGTGAAATCTCCTGATACTCCGCCAATTGTCTGAGATCCGATACCTGCAAAAGTGACTGTAGCACCTGCACCGGATCCACTTTTAAAGGATCCAGACAAGACGGCTCATCGATCCCTGAATGGTGAGCTTTTTGTTATAGACGCTGTTATCGAGGACAGGACCATTAATAATCAAGTTGATTGCATATAGTCAGATCTTTGTTAGGTAATACTCTGGTTCCTGTTCCCGAAAAAACTAATATTCGGTATATTGTCGTACAGATCAGCAATTATTGTGTATGTCCCAGTGCCTCCATATTCTACGGTACCATTATTTGCACAACTTAAAAATGAAGTAAATACACCAGCCGGAAAAGATCCACTTTCAAGATATAGAGTGCCACTCCCATCTACCGTACCCAGGTTATGTCCATAGAATGAGAAGTTACTTTAAGTTCATTATTTATAGTCGTTCTGATATGCAGAACAGAAATTTGCATCTAAAGTAACGACATGATTAATGATTACAATAAAACCGTTTGGTCCGCCAGGTGGAACATGGGAGAGGATCACCTCCTGTTTGTGTCCATATTGCCTGATTAGTCCAGTTACCATCTGAATTACTTGTATAAACAGGCACATTGCCCGGGAAAGCCGCAGTAGTACCTGCCGTATATTCCCCGCTTAGATTATTGGATGTAATGTAGTTGAATGTAATTGTGTTGGCAATGCGGAGCCACTCCAAGTGTTTTGCTCCATGTAGTTCCAGGAACCAATAATCTTGCTGCCAGATAATTAGCTTCATCACCCACAACATCTCCCTGTAAATAATTAAGCACCAGGCTTCCTGAAAATCCAGTAATACCTGAACTCTGAACTTCCCAATAATATGCCAGAGCATTTGTGGATCAAGAATAGCAGGATGTCTGCTATTAATATTATTTATACGGACATAACCAACTGTATTACTTGCTGTAACCGTCAACAAAGCAGGTGTATATTTTCCAGTTGTTCCAATCGGATAAAGGAATGAAGAAGCACCCGGATTAAAGAACTTTCTAAGACCTACGTTACTGAATACTCCATCGGAGGTTATCATTTTGGAGGCGCTAAAAGGTGCACCCTGTATATTACTATTCACACCCAGAGTAACCAGGTTCTTTTTAATATCGAGAATACCCTGCGTCAAGGTTAAGTCTTCCTGCAGGGTAATATTATCTACAACTGCGGCTCCGGCAGGGTTGTTCAATGTCAGTCTTGCATATGCACCCAAGCCAGTAATACTTTGCAAACTCGTTCCATTGAGGACCAAACCACTCCCAATAGCATTATTATCAGAATAGCCTGCATTGTTTGTAGATCGCCTAAAACAGTAATTCCGTTACCTCCGCAGATTAACGTTCCGGTACTAAGTGTCAGATTTCTGTTTACTGTTGACGGGTTAATCAAAGTAAGTGAAGTACCCGGACTGACTATTAGATCATAGAAATTCGTAGCACCTGTGATGGTCTGTGCACCTGCTAATGATCCCCCATTGGGGGCACTGAAGGTGATAGGTTAGTACCGTAAACATAACCCCGCTATACCGGGAGTATTAGTTAGATTACCGTTAAAAGTTATATTTATATTATTTGAATTCAGTACACTATTGGCATTAATTAACGTGTTGCCATTAATTGTCAATGGGCTTGTTAAAAGCCTTACAGTAGCAGGTTAACTGCACTTGCTCCTGAAATTGTAAGATTATTTATGGGTAGGTTAGCATCTAAAAAATAGTTTTGTTCAGCAGCCAGCCTCCCTGAGAAAAGACAATTGTTCCTCCTGTAACTGAACCTGTTTCAGGCCTTAGATACAAATCTCCAAATGGTGATGATGCAGTGGTAGTTGCACCATTTCCGCTGACAATTGTCAGAGTACCATTGGACATAGTAAAATTACTACCACCATTTAAAACTTCCAGCTTGGCATTGGTACTGTTTGAAGCCTGTCCATTAATTGTTACGTTACCCCCGCTTTGAGAATATTTTAATATACCTCCGGCATTCAGGGGATTGCGTCGTATCTGCCCATTCACTACAGATGTACCACCCTGAACATCAATTGCTGAGGCTCCGCTGCTTGAATATTCAATATCATTTGCAGATGCTGTAGATGGTGTTGGACCAACATAAACGTTTCCATTTATTAGAGTCAGTTTACCGTTCAGTATTAAATCGCCAGTCGTATTTGCTGCATTACCAATAAGTATGTTTCTGTTTCCTGCATTGCTAGGAAGATTTACCAGCAAACCTGATGAAGCAGGAATCGTAAATGGAGTGGTAGTGGAAATAGTAAAATCCGAACTGGGATTTGTACGCAAATATTGCAGTGTACCGTTTTGTAAGTGTCAGCCAGTTATCTGCAGGTGTATTTAAGGTTCCTGCAATGTCAAGTGTTAGAGTAGTAGCCTGAGATGTACCTTTATTTACAGTTACTGTACTGAAAACTGTTCATGGTGTCCCGGCCGTATTAGAAATGCTTGCTGAGTGTTGATCCGAAAAATGTAACCGGAATCCCCGTAAAATCAACTTTTGAAGTTGTAGTAAGACCATGGGTAAGACCATCAGTATTATTGATGAGACTACCACCTATCGACATACTTTGATTTGTTGCACCACCACACACATATAAAGCAGATAGTGTTGCAACCTTAACATTGCCGTTTACTACAAAATTCTGGGAAATAGCTCCGTTTCCGTACCAAATGAGTCCACCTCCCTGGATATCCAGTTACCATTAATAGTTATAGTTTTTGCAACTAATGCAGTGGGTGGTAAAGGATACGGAGTATTCCATGTCAGGCAGGAACCATGAATCAGCATTCTCGCCTCTTGTAATAAGATTCCCGTAAATTGTTAGGTTATTATTCTGGAAAATAATATTTGATCCACCAAGGGGTGATAAGATAAGATTACCATAGGATGATACCCCATTTGGCAGCCAATAAGTTGAACCAGGCTGCTGGATTTGTTGAATAAAGTTCAGTGGTTCCAAGATTAACATTAAAATCTGAAAAGTCACCCGCCGGGAATGCAAAAGTACTTCTGATCATTCCAGGAAGTTGTCAATCTGAAATTTCCGTTGCCTACAGCACTGTTCAGAACTATGCCAAAACTTGAGTTGGGATTATATCCTATGTCAAGGGCCGAGCCTTTTTCAATCTGTCAAACTGGCACAACTTCTTACATCTGTATTTGGTATTGTATTATTCGTTGCGAGATATACAGAATCCCGTGCCACCAATTATTACAATGTCACTGGCACCCGGAACTGAACCTGCTGGAGCGCCTGTATGCTGTAAAACTGCATCTGTCGACCATGTATTAACATCGCTCCAAAGGCCACTGCCTGCCCCTGCTCCATTAATTCTGCTATAAAATATTGTGGGTGTACCAAATGGATTGATCGGATTATCATCACCAGCAGTATAGTCACCGTCAATGAAAGTTAACATTTTTGAGAAAGGTTCCAAGACCCGGTTGTCCGATAATATTATTTGTAATGTCAATATCAGCAGTTGTACCTCTGGTCCAGGAACTTGTAGCAGCATTAAACCGGGCAGCAACATATTCATTTTCTGTTATTCCCGCTCCTGTAACCACATTGGACTGATCATAAGTATATCCATGGGTAACAGTAGCGCCTCCTAAAGTAAAACCGGAAGATTTAACACGCCAGAAATATGAAAGACTTCTACCCGGCAACAGTAACATTCGGATGTGCAAAATTAACGGGTATAATTGTTATTGATCCGTAAGTTGTAGGGGCAGAGCTAAACCAATTGCAGCTGGGGTATAATGTACAACACCTACCGGAAAATTAAACGTTCCAGGAGATGAATAAACTTTTGTTAAACCTCCGTCACCAGCGTTTCCAGCTGATTTTATGTACCTTAAATGCTCCGTCATTAACAATAGAAGATGTCGAGTTAAGTTTGAGATTGTAAGTATTAATATTGAAAAGCTTATCCTGGAGAAAAGTAAGTAGTCCATTCAGGGTAATATTTGCCAGCAGAGATACTGGAGCAGCTGCTGCATTTGTATTATTCAGTTCAAGGTTTCCAAAAATACCGTTCCCGTCAATAGTTCTGCAAGATGTTCCATTCAGTACTATTTTCCCTGGTCCTGCATGAATACCTGAGTTAAAAACATTACCTGCAATATTGATGGTATTACCATTATCATTCATAGTCCCCAGCACCAGCCTGAAATCACCGGCAACATTTATTACTGTTTGCGTACCGGCAAGATTCAATGCAACCCCAGCATGTTTTATTTATAGTCAGCTTATTTAATGACAGAGGAGCAGCAAGATTTACTGTAAATAGCTGATCAGCAGCTCCATTAAAAATAGTTGTGTTTGTTCCGGTAGTATAGGTTGTTCCAGCTGCAATGAAATAATTACCACCAATGGTGACATCCAGGTTATTTGCATTCAGAACTCCCGAAGTAAGTGTCAGATCTTTAAGAACAACCAGAGGATTGGTATTAAGCAGAACAGAAGTAGCTCCACTTAACCTGTTAATAATAAGATTATTAAATGGAGCCGTACTGTTTATACAGATAATTTGCATCTGCAAGCACGGTACCAGTTGTAGGTAGATACAGTAACTGTTCCACCTGTTACATTTATATTGGAAACCGGACAATTAACCATAAAAGCAAGAGGAGTTGCAGTTGCGTTGCAAACATCATAGACTGAAAAAGTACCACCAGACATTGAAAATGCATTAGCAGCATTACTGCTAATGCTGAATGAGGCTATCGCGGCTGCAGCATCAATACCATTACTTACCCGTGCGGTATTTATTACTGCATTTGCAAGGTCTGCAGGAGTCGTATAACTTATTGTATTAGTAAAACGACCTCTCACAATGAACATTTCCACCATTCTGGACGTACGATATTAAACCAATAGCTGCTCCTTCAGGATTATGGAATTGTTTAGTGTCAAGCTTACCTCCGTTAAGAATAAATTGCCCCGGAGCATAACTCCAGTATAATAATCCTGATGATTCACGGGTCGACAAATAACCATTGTTCATCTGAAGTTTACCAAGGACCGAAAGACCGCTGTTACCTCCTGCTGTATTAATGCCGTAAGCTGCATTTGAACCTCCCGCAATCCCATATGCTGCATTGACTTCAGTGAAATCATCAGCAGTGGACATTACAATAACACCTGCCCCGTCGAGGATCAGACCACCATTTGATGGTATAAAAAAGTCACTGGAAGGTGCAGCTGCCGTAGCTCCTTCGGAAAGTGACGGAATAACAGTTAATCCCTGCAAAACAAGAGTTCCTGTGCGGATCCACAATGCTTTTTTAAGATTCGGATTGGCTGTTGTAGCAGGAGCTGTATTATCACCGGAAGAAATATTAGCTCCAAAAAGTCTGAAATTATTGTATGCGGCTGTATATATTGTAAGCTTAAATGTCTGGTCGGTACCCTTATCAAGTACAAGGTTGTAAAAATCGGTGGGCCCGTTACATGATAATGTTTTGTCACTTAAACCCTGGAAATAGACAGTGGCAAAACCGGTTGTCGGGCCATTGACTATAGGTGGAAAACTATTATAAACCGGATAAGTAAGATTTGTAAACCTTACATTACCGTTATTTATAAAATCTCCAAGTATCTGCACCCGGTGTGATTGCTGTTCATAATAATTTACAAATCCACCAGTTGTACCATTAATACCCAGTGGTGAAACCTGGCTATTTGTAACACCTGTTCCGACCGTGATTGAACAGCCGTTATCTACTGTAATATTTCCGTTTACGATAAGACTTAATCTTCTGGCTGTAGCATCATTAATCTGGAATGTCCCCTGTTTAACATTCAGGTTACCGTTCAGGGTAATGTTACTGACCTGAGTTACAATACCGGTACTCCTGATTGTCAGATGATAATAGACGGACTGGACAGGCGACATGGTCCCGCTATTGTTGTATTCTGTTGTGCCTCCATCGGTTGTAACAAAAGTATTAATAACAGTTGACGGGAAATTTGAAGATGAAAGCTTCAAATTGCCGTTGCCCCGCAAAGCGGCTAAACTGTTTGTGAATCTGAATGTTGTCTGATCTAAGATGCCTCCTGCGTTTATAGTCACATCGATGTTTTGATCTGTAACATCAGCAGAGAGAGAGACAGTACGACCGGAAAGAATTACTACCTTATCGCCAGTGCCGGGGACCGAGATTCCGGGACCTGTTGTACCACCCGGATCGAAAGTCCATGTACTTGCCTGATTCCAGTTACCCGTCTGATAAGAATAAAAAGTGCCATTTGCACCGACAGTCCACAATCCAGAGATAGTGGCACTTCCAGTGGATGTAGCGGGATTCGTTCCGGATGGTGATGCACCGGTAGCACTTGTCCAGCTTCCTGAAGTATTTGTAAAAGGTTTTAATGTAAGAGGATCACCTAATACTTCTCCTGCATTATATGCAAATGAAAGTACTGTACCTGCGTTAGTTGTGATATTTGTTGTTGACAGATCCCAATATTTATCAATACTGTTAGGCAGTATTCCCAGATTAATAGGGACTGCACCGACAGAAACTGTGCGGGCAGCAGCTGCGGCTGCCGGTAGTCCGGTAATAATAAAAGGATTGTAATAACCCCCGCTGCCCACAGGATAGACAAGGTTGAAACTATCATTTGTAGCAATAGCTGTTCGGATCAACCGGCCAATACTATTGGTCTCAATCATATTAGTAGCACTGAACGGAGAACCGCCAATTGCGTTGGTATTTGTAAGTATAAGGTTGTTGCTGTCAAGATGTATATCACCTGATGTAAGTGTCAGCGTCCCTCCAACTGTAGTATTCCCCTGCAAAGTTTTTGTTCCGCCTCCGGAAACATTCAGGTTACGGTAATTTGCACTAGCAAAAACAGTTTGTGCTCCAGTCCGGTTATAGTTAACAGTGCTTGCTGCCGCAGGATCACTGATCAAAGTGCCGATGTTATTACTGACACCGCCAAGGTTCAATGAATGAGTAATGCCTCCCGGGCTCATGTCAATAGTACCGTTACCAGATAAATCTCCGGTAACGTTCAGCACTCTTGCCTGTACACTTGTAAATGCAAGTGTGGAATTAGATATATCTAATGAACCGTTTATCGTAACATCTGCATCAGGTAATGTCTTGGTCCCTCCGACAGAACAATTCAAATTATAATATGTGAGTGCAGCAATACCCTGTGCAGCAGGTCCGTTGTAGTTTACTGTACCGGTCCCTGCAACAAAAGTTCCTGCAGTGGAGAAATTCCCTGCAATATTGATTGTTCCATTTCCGGTTACTGTAATATCATTCCTGTCAGTTGTTGATCCTGTTGTTAAATTTCCTGAACAATTAATGGTTCCATTTTGAAGGGTTATGGATATATCACTTGTAGCACTTGTTGATTCAGTATTGGCAATTCCTGCACACGTCAGGTTACCATTGGCAACTGCAAGTATAACATTGCTACCGCCATTGGAAGCAGCATTAATTAAACTTACTGTATTGGTTACAGTCAGGCTGTTTGAGCCAAGAAAATTTAAAGATATTGTTCCGTTTGTATTTCCGGTATAATTGAGTGTGAGGTTTGCACAAGTAAAATTTCCGTCAAGGTTGACGGTATAACCACCATTCCGGGAGATAGTCACATCATCAGTACTCAGCGGAACTCCGTCAGGTGCCCAGTTATTCGGACTGGACCAATTAATACCATCACCGCCTGCATCCCAGGTTTTTTGTCCCCATGTAGCTAGTGAAAATGAAAGCAGTGCTGTGCATATAATCGCCCACCTGCGTATATTAATATGGGATGGATAAATATTGCAAGGGGTAATTTTACCCTTTTCATCCTTTCTAAATATATATACCTTTAAAGCAGGAAACAGGAATTTCAAAAAATTTAAAAACGGAATTTTAGGCTTCATATAGGTCAGGTTCGGTTATACAAACTCAATTGTATTCAATTGTCTGTCAAACAAATATGACTAATAGGGTTATAACTTCCCCTTTTAAGTCAATTGTTCGTTAACTCATCGTCTTATAAAAGCGAATGTAAGCATTTTTTATTCACTTATATCAATACATATAAAATGTGTTTTCAACATATTTATAAGACTTATAATAAATATTTTTAGTTGCTTAATAATCTCTGGCTGATGCCAATAGTTTTTTGGGTTGGTTTTATGCTAAACAGCAACAGAACTAAAATCCGGAACATTAAGAACGGTTTCTTATAATAGTTTAGCATACATATTTGTTTTACAAATCAAAATATATTTAGTCAGGTTTTTGATTTAATTTGATGAAGGCTTATGATTGTGCAGGGGAGCAAGGTGGTTAACCGAGAAACCCCGTCGGTCACGGGGCTAAAAGTCTGTGGGGGATGAGGGATTCGAACCCCCGACCCTCTGCTTGTAAGGCAGATGCTCTGAACCAGCTGAGCTAATCCCCCTTTAAAAGAGAGTGCAAATATAGACTACATTTTCATTACTGCAAAAAATTCTTAAAATAAATATTCAGGCAATGCTTTTCCCCGACTAAATTGTCGGACTAAACAAAAGGGGTCTCGAGAAAGTTCTTTACCCCCCTAAAAAATATAAAAAGCCAGGCTCTGACCTGACTTTTAAAATTAAAAATCAACTATATTAATTATAACCCTGATAAGAGGTCAAAAAAGATTTATTTTGCTTTTTTGTACCACATCCACCACGAGAGATTATAAATACCCTCAGAGGCAAGCTTGCTGCTTGGAGCAAATGCATCCGGAATTGTAGGAATTAAGACGTCCTCTCCCGCTTTCCAGTTTGCAGGGGTCATAACTTTCTCAGAACGGGTCAGCTCGAGAGCAGTTACCGTTCGTAAAAGCTCATTTATGCTTCTTCCAACTGCCATCGGATAAAAATAGATAGCCTGTATTACATTATCAGGATCAATTATAAAAACTCCCCGTACATCTCTTGTGGTATTAGTTGCAGCATGTATCATTCCATATTCTTTGGATACAGACAAATCTTCATCTGCAACAAGTGGAAATTCAATCTTTACCGGCTGCCTGTCCTTGTACCTGAGACCTTCCATCGCTTTTATCCATTCCTTATGTGTATCCAGACGGTCAGTGGAAATAGCAACAACTTTCACTCCCATTTTGTTGAACTGGTTCTGCAAATCAGCAAGCTCAAGCAGTTCTGTTGAACAGACGGGTGTAAAGTCCTGAGGATGACTGAACAAAATTTTCCAGCTTCGACCAAAATCAGCCGGAAAATTAATCTCACCAGTGGTTGATTCAGCTGTAAATGATGGTGCTTTATCCCCGATAAGTGGAATTTTAAAATTCCTGTTCTCCGGTTGCCTGGGTTCCTCAAATAAATACGGATCTTGTGACCACAATTTTGTCACAGAAAAAACGAATAATGTTAAAACTAGTAACTTTTTCATTGGATTAAATTTAAAATTTATACTAAATCACCTTTATTTAGACTAATTTAACATAATGGCATAAATTATGTTCATTTCATGCTCATTTTTAAGGTTTTTTTAACAAAAATTTAACAATTTTAACGCAATGATCATATTAATAAGCTGATTCATTAGGGTTTATATTCTGAATGGAAGAAGTGACGGTACTGAAATTTCAGCTTCTTATTAACACAGCATTTACAATACCAGGCCTTATTATCCCGGTTTCCATACAAATTTTTTGTTCAACGGGATTATGAAAGTTTTCAATAGATTAATGAATTGCCTTTTCGCCATGGTGTACCCGAAATATAAAAAGGCTGTCTCTCTTCTTTTGAGACAGCCTTTTTCACTCCCGATCGACCAGCTTTAATTAGCTGATTGATTCATATTATCATTCTTAAGGCTTGCTTTTTTATACCAGAGATACCAAATTGGACTGTAATAACCATCAGGAACTATTGCCTTACCCGTTTCATCTGTTTTTGGAGGAAACGGCACAAGCAGATCATTTCCGGCTTTCCAGTTAACCGGAGTATATACCTTACCCGATGAGGTTACTTGAAGCGCTGTTACCATTCTCAACAATTCACTCGTGTTCCTTCCGACATTGTGGGGATAAAAATATATGGCCTGAATAATATTGTCAGGGTCGATAATAAATACCCCTCTCACTGCCTGAGTAGTATTTGAGGCAGGATGAATCATTCCATACAATTTAGATACTGATTCATTCTCATCAGCAACAAGGGGAAATTTAATTTTAACACCACCCTTGTCATTTAGGTTGAGAGATTCCATTGATTTTTTCCACTCGATATGTGTATCAAGTCTATCAGTCGATATGACCACGATTTTTATTCCCAGTTTATCAAATTCATCCTGAAGGGATGCTAATTCCATAATCTCCGTTGAACAAACTGGGGTAAAATCCTGAGGATGGCTGAACAATACTTTCCATTTACGTCCAAAATCACCAGGGAAATTAATAGTACCATTGGTAGATTCAGCAGTGAATGAAGGAGCGCTCTCCCCGATTAAAGGGATCCGGAAGTTTCTGTCTTCCTTAATAGGAGTCTGTTGTGAAGACTCTGGTACAACCTGTGACCATAGCTGTGTCACAGAAACAGCAGCTAAAATAAATAATAAAATCTTTCTCATGAAGATTATGTTTTTTAATAAATTATACTTAGATTAAATAAACATAAGACACTACATAATGTTCACGCTGAAAAAAATTTAACATATCCAATGATTAAATTTTCCTGATATGGCTAATATATTGATATTTAGCAATATAAATTAAGTGATAAACGGGAACTAGGCCGGGTTGAAAGGAATAGTAAATACAAACAGTGTCCCCTTTCCTGATTCTGATTCAACTCTGATTGTGCCACCGAGCAACTCTACATATCCCTTGCATATAGAGAGCCCTAATCCCGTGCCGCTGAATTCCCGCGAGATTGCACTGTCTACCTGGAAAAACCTTTCAAAGATCCGGGAATGGTACTCCTCAGGTATGCCTATTCCGGAATCCCTGACGAAGAATTCAAGAAATGGTTCTTTCAAATCATAGCCAAATTCTATCTCTCCATTTTTGGTGAACTTAAGAGCATTATTAATTAAGTTTGAAAGTATCTGAATTAGCTTGGTACTATCCGTTATAATATTTGAATCTTTATCAGGAAGTGTCATATTAAGGCTTATTAAAACCTTATTCTGATTCCTGTTAATGCTGAATTGCTCACTCAGGCTTTTCAATGTTGAATTGAGATTAAATTTTGTCAGGTTAACTTTCGCCTGTCCGCTTTCAACATTGGCAATATCAACTATATCATTTATTATTGAAAGAAGCTGACTACCGCTTTGAAAAATAATATCTATATACTGCTGCCGGTCCTTCTCAGACAGATCAGGTTCATTCAGCAGCGTGGAAAACCCGATTATTGCATTCATCGGAGTACGGATCTCATGCGAGACATTATGCAGAAATGCGGTCTTCAGCCTGTCTCCTTCTTCTGCTTTTTCCTTTGCTGCAATCAGATCTGTCTCTGCCTTCTTGCGTTTGGTAACATCGCGGAAACTCCAGACACGTCCTACACATTTGCCCTTAATCTTCTGAGGTTGAGAATAACGTTCAAAAAACCTCCCGTCTCTGAATTCGAGCAGTTCAAAACTGGTTGCTTCAGGTTCAGAGTAAAGATTTTTTACATTCTCCAGAAATGTCTCAGGGTTGATCAGTTCACTTTTAACATATGTCAAAGCAGAATTATCTTCTCCTGAGGCCAAAATTTCTTCCGGAATTCTCCACATATCGATGAATTTCTGATTGTACTGGACAATTTTCCCAAATGAATCGACGACAAGCATTCCATCTTCCGTTGATTCAAGGGTAGCCCTTAAAAGCGAAAAAGAATTATCAAGTTCAGAAGCTGCTTTCTTTTGAGTTGTAATATCCTCGATCATAACAAGATAAAATTGAACTTCATCCCATTTATTCCTGATTATACTTACTGTTGTCGATCCCCAGATTGTCGACCCGTCTTTGCGTATATACCTTTTTTCAGTCTGATACACAGGGATCTCTCCTGCTGTCAGTTTCAGCAGAGAAATCTCATCACTGCTTATATAGTCCTGATGCGTAAAATTCCTGAATGTAAGTGGTTTAAGTTCTTCTTCTGTATATCCTATAAAATGGCAAAAGGATGAATTTGCCCTTATTATCCCAAAATCCTTCCCGGTCATCAGTATTGAAAACGGGCTTTCCTCGAATATTTTTCTGAATCTGTTTTCGCTTTCCTTAAGTGTATTCTCAACTCGTTTTCGTTCTGTTATATCACGTCCGATCGTTTGATAATATTTTAGTCCTTCAATCATTACCAGCCTTGAACTGAGTTCTATCGGGAACGTAGTACCGTCTTTCCTCCTGTGTATAGTTTCAAAAGTTGCACCCTCATTCTCATTTATTTTATTAATAATATCTGGCAGCTGATTTCTTGTTTCAGCAGATCTGATCTTCTCAACCTTCATTCCTATGAACTCATCGCGTCCATACTGATAGTATTCTAGTGCTCTGTCGTTAGCTTCAACGATCTCAAGATCCTTGTCAATCAACAATATTATATCATTGGCAAATTTCAGGATGTAGTCGAAGTGCTTGACCAGAGCAAGACGGTCAAGTTCTGCTTCATACTGCTCACGGTAAAAAGTAACACGCTGATTCCGGATAAGTAATCCCAGAATTGACCCGGCGGTCACAATTATCAGCACCAGTATGATCACAATCATTCTTATCTGATTACCCAGAGCAGATAATATCTCTTCACGATCCATCTTAGCAACCAGATACCAAACCGATCCCGGAATTTTATTCATAGCAGCTACAACACGGACATTTCTGTAGTCAATTCCATCGATGGTAGATGTAATTCCCCTGACAGCCAAAGCGGCAGGCAGTTTATCGTCAGAAATCGGTTTTTTCAGAACTAGCATACTATTGCTAAGGTGCCTCAGCTCATTAAGATAAACAATATCATCACCGTCTTTCCTTAATAAAAGTGTCTCAGCACTCTTGCTCAGTGTCGGCCATGATTGAATCAGAGGCCAAAGAACTTTCTGAGGATCGACACGAAGAACCAGCAGGCCCAGGACCAAAGTGTCGTTCTGGCTATGATCTATCAGAGGCACAACGAGATCGAGATGGACAAAACTGATAAGACTGCTCTTATGCAGATCGGTGAGTACAATGTCCCGCTGTTTAATGATATCGGGCAATAATGGTTTAAGATAACCACCAATTATTGTATCTGATGCAGGGTATGCGAGAGATACTTTCCCATTGTTTTGAACAAGAAGAGCATTCTTATAATCAAAGATTTCTGTAAGCGATTTAAGACTCTGCAGAATATCATCATGCAATGAAAAAACTGCCGGGTTCCTGAGATATTCAGAAAATTTTTTCACCAGCAATATATTTCCACCAAGAAATCTTCCGTCATTCATCCTGTCATGCCGCCACTGTGTAATCTGCCTGATTTTAAGATACGAGATTGATGATAATTCAAGCTGTTTTTCAGTCAGCAGACTTTTCTTCTGATAGTTGTAATAGATAACTCCGCTTATAATTACACTTACTGCAATGACAAAAAAAAGCATCAATAGCGGCCAGAATGCAGGCGGTTTTTGTCTTTGCGGTATCATTATTCTTCTCTTTTAATAAAAACAGAAGCTAAAATTGATATCATAAGAATTGAGATTATTATTCCGAGAGAGATTACGATTGATATCTCAAAATGGAAAAATGAGGCAAGCATTTTCAGTCCTACAAAGGTGAGGACAAAGGCGAGGCCGACTTTAAGAAAACGGAAATATCCCATTATACCGGCTATAGCAAAATATAGTGACCGTAAGCCCAGTATAGCAAATATATTGGATGTGTAGACAATGAAAGTGCTTTTACTGATCGCCAGAACGGCCGGGATACTATCGACTGCAAAAATAAGGTCCGACGATTCTATGATCAGGAGAACCAGAAATAACGGAGTGGCATATAATTTCCGGTTTTGCCTGATAATAAGTTTGTCTCCCTGCAGTGTTTGTGTAACAGGAAGAAATCTCCTGAAGAATTTAACAACTGCATTTTTTTCAGGATCAACCTGCGTATCCTCCTTAACTAACATCCTTATGCCCGTAAATACCAGGAAGCCACCAAAAATGATTACTATCCAATGAAACCGGTTGATCAGAGCTACACCGGTAAGTATAAATATTCCTCTCATTATCAGCGCTCCGAGAATTCCCCAGAATAATATTTTATGCTGAAACTTATCATCGACCGCAAAATAAGAAAATATAAGGATGAAGACGAATATATTGTCTACACTCAAAGAATATTCAATTACATAACCTGTGAGAAATTCCAGAGATTTAGTCGGACCGAAATCATCACTGAGATAAATGAACAGATCAAATAGCAGAGCAAGTGTTATCCAAACACAACTCCACGTAATTGCTTCCTTTACAGGAACCTTATGCGTATGTTTATGAAAAACACCTAAATCAAGTGCAAGCATTATAAAGACAAAAGCATGGAATCCGATCCAGAAATAAATGCTTGTTCCCATTAATCTTTCATTAGCCTGCAAACTTAGGAAAATATTTCTTTAATTCGCTGTTGATAATATAGACAACTTATGGGCAAAAGAGAAATAAGCCGAAAAGAATTCTTCAGCAAAGCCTTCGGCGGAATTGCCGGGATTAGTCTGATATCACCCCGAATTACTGCGCTTATATCCTCAGGATCCGAATTGAGATCTTTAGGTAATACAGGTTTGATGGTCAGTCCGGTATGTTTTGGGGCTCCAAGGATGAACGATGAATCGCTGATAAAATATGCCCTGGAAAAAGGCATAAATTTTATCGATACCGGACGTGCCTATGGCAATGGGAACAATGAAAGACTGGTTGGCAGGTCAATTGCAGGCAAACGGTCTAAAGTTATTGTCCAGACCAAAATCAGGCTTGAAGATAATGAGCTGCCTTCAAAGGGAAAAGGCAGAAAGGGAGCAGCTGAAATTAAGGATGCATTGTCGTCAAAGCTGGAAGCCAGCCTGAAGGCTCTTAATACCAGTTACATAGATGTTCTGCTATATCACGATGCCCTTGATGTGAATCTTCTTTTTCACCAGGAAACATTGAAGTTTTTTTCTGATATGAAGAACTCCGGAGTAATTAAAGCTCACGGCTTCTCAGCCCATAACGACTACCTGAACCTTCATGAACGAAATAATTCGGAACGCTTCTATAATGTGGTAATGGTTCCCTTTAACTTTAAAGGTTCTTTTGTACACTCAGTAACCGGAAGCTATTCTGAATGGGATCAGACAAAACTGATCTCAATTCTTACTGAAGCAGGCAGCAAAGGAATTGGAGTAATTGCGATGAAAACATGCTCGGGAGGAAAATACTCTCCATCAGTCGGGATAGAACCAAGCTACAGGGAAGCTGTGAAATGGGTGCTTCAGCATAAATTTATCAGTTCAGCCTCTCTTGCAATGGTAAACTTCGAACAGATTGACGAAGATGCATCCTGGTTACAAGATCAGTCTATATCTTAAATCACCTCAGCCACAACGAAAGTGCTGCCACCGATAAATATCATATCTGATTTTTTCGCATTGGTCCGGGCATTTTCAAGAGCAGTTTTAATATCAGAAAAACTCTGTCCGGATAGTCCGTATTTCCCGGCTTCCGATTTAAGAACAGTCTCATTAAGCGCCCGGGGAATATTGGCTTTAGTAAAATAATACATTGCATCTATGGGGAACAGAGGCAAAACCGAACCAAGATCTTTATCATTAACAAAACCGAGTATTATATGCAAAGCTGATTTCGGGATCCTTTTCAGCTGATCAAGAACATATATCAAGCCTTCTCTGTTATGTCCGGTATCACAAACCGTAAGCGGATCCCTGCTTAAAATCTGCCATCGACCGTAAAGACCTGTATTAGTTACAACATTCCTGATTCCATCCGTAATCTCGTCGTGAGATATCGCGAATGCAGTTTTTAGTATGTTAAATGCAGCGAAAACCGCCTGCAGGTTTTTAGACTGGTAATCCCCACCCAACATTAATTTACCATTGAACTGATGATTAGTTGATAATTCTTTCGTCATATAACCTCTTTCGCCTTTCACTGATACATTTTCTTCAAGCTTGCAGGCGTAGGTTCTGTCAGCAAAACTGATAACAGATCCTGATTCTTTAGCTTTGGTTATAAATACTCTTTCAGTTTCAGGCTGCGATTCACTGATCAATACCGGGATATTCTGCTTTATTATTCCGGCTTTTTCAGAGGCAATTTTTTCAAAGGTATCGCCCAGCAGATCCATATGATCGTGACCGATGTTAGTAATCACGGATAAAACAGGATCTATGATGTTTGTAGAATCGAGTCTTCCCCCAAGGCCAACTTCAATAACAGCAACATCCACCCGCGTTTCAGCAAAATAATTGAATGCCATGGCAACCGTCATTTCAAAAAAGGAGGGTTTTACGGATTCAATAATATTCTTATGTCTAGTCAGAAAAGTTATAACCTCATTTTCAGGGATCATCTCACCGTTAACTTTTATCCTTTCCCTGAAATCTTTCAGGTGAGGGGAAGTATATAAGCCTGTTTTATATCCGGCTTCCTGCAGCACCGATGCAATCATATGAGAAACAGATCCTTTCCCGTTTGTACCGCCAATATGAATTGTAGGATATTTATTATGAGGATGATCAAAATAATTATCAAGCAAAATTGTATTTTTCAGGTCATTCCTGTATGCTGCCTTGCCAATCCTGTGAAAGGCAGGAAGCTGACTGAAAAGAAACTCGAGAGCCTGAGGATATGTCATGGTAAAACTTCTAAGTATGCCTTGTTTTGAATTCAAAATGACAAACTTACTAATTAGATGACAATTTATACCTTAAATTAGTTATTTTTGCAGGGAAGATCAGGCCGGCTTGCAAAGATGTAATCTATTGATTTTAAATCATTAACGATGAGAAAGAAACACAACAAGAAACTCTTTATTATTGATACCAATGTTTTGCTTCATGATTATAAATGCATTTACAATTTTGAAGAGAATGATGTAATCATCCCGATCGTTGTTCTGGAAGAGCTTGACAAATTCAAAAGAGGAAATGATCTGATCAATTTTCACGCCCGTGAGTTTACCCGGGAGCTCGACAAGCTTTCCGGTGATATGCTTCTGACTGCAAACATCCCTCTAGGTGAAAACCTTGGAAACCTGCATATTGAAACGGGCAAAGATTTCTCAGAGAAAGTTAACCAGTCTTTTCCTGAAAGAACAGCCGATCATAGAATACTCGCAATCGCAGAGTATGTCTGCAGTACCAATAAGGATAAAACGGTGGTACTGATCACAAAGGACATAAATCTCAGGATGAAGGCCAAGTCGCTTGGCATAATCGCTCAGGATTATGAAAATGATAAGGTCGCTAACATTGATGATCTCTACAAGGGAATAAGGATACTCGAAGGAGTTAACCAGGAGTCAATAAGCAAATTATATGAGATCCCTGAGGGTGTAGGTTCGTCAGAGTTCAATCTGGAGCCCAATCTGACCGGACATCAGTTCTTTATAATGAAAAATAACGGGTCGAGCGCTCTGGCTCATTATAACCCGGTCAATAAAACCCTCAGCAGAGTAATCAAACAAACCACATACGGTATTGATCCGCGTAATGCCGAGCAGACATTTGCTATCGAAGCTTTGTCAAATCCCGACATCCAACTGGTCTCATTAACTGGCAAAGCCGGAACAGGGAAGACCCTTCTTGCCTTAGCTGCTGCCTTACAACAACATAAAAGATACAAACAGATTTTTCTAGCGCGTCCGATTGTGCCGCTCGCTAACCGTGACCTTGGTTTTCTGCCGGGGGATGTCAAGGAAAAGATGGATCCTTATATGCAACCACTTTATGATAATCTGACTGTCATTAAACATAAATTCAGTCACCAAAGTGCTGAATTCCTGAGGATAAACGACATGATGAAAGAAGACAAACTGGTAATAACACCTCTGGCATATATCAGGGGACGAAGCCTTTCCAGTATTTTCTTTATAGTGGATGAAGCACAGAATCTTACTCCTCATGAGATCAAAACAATCATAACCCGTGCCGGAGAAGGTACCAAAATGGTTTTTACAGGCGATATAGAACAGATCGATTCCCCATATCTCGATACTGCATCAAACGGGTTAAGCTATCTGTCAGACAAGATGAAAGATCAGGAGATATTTGCTCATGTGAACCTGGTCAAAGGCGAACGAAGCTTCCTGGCAGAACTGGCCAGCAAACTCCTCTAGGACAAGACTGAGAGACTGAGAGACTAAGGGAATGAGAGACTAAATCCGTGTAAATCCGTGTGATCCGTGGTGAAAAATAAAAAGAAGCCATATCAATATATATAATTATCTTATTATGAGAACAAGACAGGTTAGATTAGTTATTCTTCTTTTAAGTAGTTTGTTGATAATGCAAAATGCAATAACGGCTCAGAGTAAAGCAAAAGACAAGAAGAGGCCTGAAAAGATTGACAGTAAAAAAATAATGCTTTTTAACGGGAAAGATCTCAGCAACTGGGTGTTCAAGCTCAAGGATCCTTTAGTTGATCCGGCAACAGTTTTTACTATCGGTAAGGGCGTCATTCATATTACAGGAACTCCTTTTGGATATATGAGGACAAAAAGCAGCTATTCCGACTATAAACTGCATGTTGAATGGCGATGGCCATCTGAGGCTACAAACAGCGGAGTCTTTGTTAACGCACAACCACCGGATTCGGTCTGGCTTAGATGTGTCGAATGTCAGCTACAGGCCGGAAATGCAGGAGATTTTGTATGCATGAATGGGGCGGATATGACAGAGAGAACGGATAAGTCAAAGCCATTTGTGAAGAAGCTTGCTGCATCGTCAGAAAAGCCTGTTGGAGAGTGGAATACCATGGAAGTCACCTGTAAGGCAAATACCATTGAGGTGTATGTCAACGGGATACTCCAGAACAGAGGTACAAATGTATCTGTTAGCAAGGGTAGTATATGTCTTCAAAGTGAGGGCAAGGATGTTGAATTCAGAAATGTGTACCTTAATAATAATGTCAGATAAGAAAAAAGTAGCCTTCCACACTCTTGGCTGTAAACTTAACTTTGCCGAGACATCAACGATCTCAAGATCATTTCCTTTGGAGAATTTTGAACGAGTCTCTGCAAATTCAAAAGCAGATATCTACATAATCAACACCTGTTCAGTGACCGAGGCAGCTGACAGGAAGTGCAGGCAGGCAATAAAGAAATTCATTGGTCTTTCGCCCGGTGCTTTCATTGTTGTAGTTGGCTGTTATGCTCAACTGAATCCACAGGAGATCTCTTCAATCCCAGGCGTGGATCTTGTACTTGGCATGAATGAGAAGTTCAAAATATCTGATTACATCCCCGGTATTAATAAGAACCCGAAAACAGAAATCCATTCGTGTACACTTTCCACATCTGATCGTTTTAATCCTTCATATTCTCTTGGCGACAGAACACGATCGTTCCTTAAAGTACAGGATGGATGCGATTATTGGTGTTCATACTGCACGATCCCGCGAGCCCGTGGCCGAAGCAGGAATCCCCAAATCCCGGAAATAATAAAAGAAGCAGAAATCATTTCTGCAAGAGGCGTGAAAGAGATTGTCCTGACAGGTGTCAATGTAGGCGATTTTGGCAAATCAACGGGTGATACCTTTACAGATCTGATTAAAGAACTGGTCAAAGTCCCCGGAATTGAAAGGTTCAGAATATCTTCAATTGAACCAAATCTTCTGACTGATGAACTAATTGAACTTGTATCTGAAAATGAAAAGATCCTCCCTCATTTTCATATTCCCTTGCAGAGCGGATGCAACAAAGTTCTGGGTCAGATGCAACGACGTTATACCACTGAGATCTTTGCCTCCCGAATTGAGGAAGTGCTGAAGAAGATGCCTCTGGCTGGAATAGGTGCTGATGTAATAGTTGGATTCCCCGGAGAATCAGATTCCGACTTTGAGGAGACTTATTCCTTTATCGATGGTATTCCTCTGTCCTATCTTCATGTTTTCACTTTTTCAGAGAGACCTGATACCCACGCGGAACTTCTGCCTGATAAAGTTCTTTACAGCAAGAAAGAGACACGAAGCAGGCGTCTTATTCAACTTTCCCAAAAGAAAAACCTTATATTTAAAGAAATGAATATTGGAGAAGTGACAAATGTTTTGTTTGAAAATACCCGCTATGAAGGATTAATTACAGGCTTTACTTCTAATTATATAAAAGTGGAGGCTCCCTGGGATTCCGGTCTCGCAGGCCGTGTAAGAAAAGTGAGGCTGAATAGTTTATCTGTATCAGGAAGGATGAGCGTTGAACTAATTAAATAAGGTATGATCGATTTAAAAAATCTTTGCAGGGAAATAGAGCAAGCCGCCCGTGAATCAGGCGAATTTATTTTAAGGGAATCAAAAGGATTTGATATCAACAGGACTGAAACAAAGGGGTTGAATAATTATGTAAGTTATGTTGATAAGGGTTCTGAAAAAATGCTTGTGGAAAAGTTAAGTCTTCTGCTTCCTGAAGCCGGATTCCTGACTGAAGAAGGCACATCTGAAAAAGTTGGCTTGAAATACTGCTGGGTAATTGATCCGCTCGACGGAACGACAAATTTCCTTCATGGTTTTCATCCATATGCAATCAGTATAGCGCTAAAAGAATTCGACGAAGTTGTTGCCGGCGTTGTTTATGAGGTTGGCGGGAATGAATCATTTACCGCATGGAAGGGTGGAGGCGCCTGGCTAAATGGCTCCATGATCAGAGTTTCAAATGCAGCAAGGTTAACTGATTGTCTCGTGGCAACCGGATTTCCCTACAGTGATTTCAGAAGGCTCGATTCCTACATGGATTGTCTGAAGCATTTCTGCAAACATACACACGGGATAAGAAGACTTGGATCTGCTGCAATGGATCTTGCATATGTTGCGTGCGGAAGATTCGATACATTCTATGAATACAGCCTTCATGAATGGGACATTGCGGCAGGGATGCTGATTGTGAGAGAAGCAGGTGGCAAGGTGAGCGACTTTTCGGGAAATGAACAAAAACTTTCCGGAGAGGAATTTTTAGCAGCGAATAGTCTTGTTTTTGCTGAAATCCTGGAAATTGTAAGTAAATTTATGAAAAATTAAACTCATTCCCTGAAATGAGCGCTATCGGTTATTACATTTTTTATGGATTAAACTGGGTTATTACCCTATTACCGTTACAAGTCTTGTATCTCTTCTCCGATCTTATCTATCTTGTTCTATATTACGTTGTCAGGTACAGGAGAAAGGTTGTATCAGTCAATCTTAAAAACTCATTCCCTGAAAAGCCAGAAGAAGAACTCAAGTCAATTGAAAAAAAATTTTACAGGCACCTTTCAGATATTATAGTTGAGACTTTCAAGTTAACTCATATGTCACTTGTTTCCCAGAAGAAAAGATTCACTTATAGCAATCTGGGTATCATCGACAAGCTCAGGGAAGAGAAAAGAGATGTAATCGCTGTACTGGGGCATTATAATAACTGGGAATGGCCGACGCTGCTTCCCGACTACCTGAAATATAAGACAGTTATCATTTATAAACCATTGCAGAACAAGTATTTCAATAATTTTATCAATAAACAAAGATCAAAGTACGGAATACTTCTTACGCCTACCTCTCAGGTAATCAGGGAAATAATTAACCATAAAAATAATGGCATCAATACAGTTTCAATTTTTATTTCCGATCAGATTCCTGCAAAGGGTGATATCCGATACTGGACAACCTTTTTGAATCAGGATACTGCCGTTTTTACGGGCGCAGGAAAGATCGCAGCCAAGTACGATATGGCAGTGTTGTTTTTCAATATACAAAAAATAAAAAGGGGTTTTTATAATCTTGACATAGAACTTCTTTTTGATCATACAGCAGGACTGTCAGAAGATGTTATAACCGATAAGCATGTCAGGAGGCTTGAAGAAATCATCAGGGAAAAACCCGAGAACTGGATCTGGAGCCACCGCCGGTGGAAACACAAAAAGCCGGTAGAAAATGTATAAAACAGCAGTTGTAATACTAAACTGGAACGGACTGGACTTTCTGAAAATGTTCCTTGAGAAGGTAATAAAAAATTCTGCTGACAAGGACACAATAATATGTGTCGCCGACAATGGTTCAACTGACGGTTCTCCTGCCTGGATATCTGAAAACTTCAGTGAAATAAAACTTATTAAACTGGATAAGAATTACGGATTTGCAGGCGGATACAACCGGGCAGTAGATCAGCTTGATGCAAGATATTTTGTCTTTCTGAACTCTGATATAGAAGTTACAAGGGGATGGCTTGAGACGCTTGTTAACTTTATGGATAACAACCCCGATGTAGCATCGTGCCAGCCAAAAATACTTTCCTATTATCAGAAGGATCATTTCGAGCATGCCGGTGCAGCAGGGTGTTTTATAGACAAGTATGGTTACCCGTTCTGCCGCGGAAGGATTATAACTGAAGTTGAAAAAGATTCAGGTCAGTACGATTCCATTATGGACATTTTCTGGTCCAGCGGCGCATGCATGATCGTAAAGGGGGAAGCGTGGGCCAGGTGTGGTGGATTCGATGCTGATTTTTTTGCTCATATGGAAGAGATTGATCTCTGCTGGCGATTTCATAAAGCCGGGTATCGGGTATGCTTCTTACCCGATGCTGTTATTTACCATGTAGGTGGGGGAACTCTTCCCTATAGTTCTCCTTTTAAGACTTATCTCAACTTCAGAAACAGCTTGTTCCTTCTTTATAAAAATCTGCCTGACAATAAATTAAATTCAGTTTTATTGATACGAAAATTACTTGATGGACTGGCTGCAATTTATTTTCTCATTCAAGGTAATTTCAGAAGTTTCAAAGCAGTATGGAGAGCTCACATCGATTACTACAAATCAATAAAAGCTCTCAGGGATAAAAGAGAGGAAGTTCAAAAATTAGGTTCGAACCACCTTCAGAAGTATATATTGAACAAGAGTATTGTTTTTGAGTTTTATGTAAAGGGCAATAAAACTTACAAAAGCCTGATATCGTAAAACTAAAGTAAAATGAAGAAATACCAGATGATAGTCTTTTTTTCGATAGTACTCACAATTTATGCCCTGGTAAATTTTTACCTGTTCTACAAGGGCTATAAGGCGATCCCGGGACTTCAGAGAAATAAACTCCTCTATACGGTGACGTTTTTTTTACTGGCGGTACTTTTTATTGTCGCCAAGGTCCTTGAATCAAAACATTCATCGGTTATTACGGATATTCTGAATATCGTAGGCGGGTTCTGGCTGGCATTCATGCTTTATGGCTTCTTGTTTTTTCTTCTGTCAGATATTATTTTACTCATCCTGAGAATTCCCGGAATTTTAAGAGGGGAAAATATCCTCCTCTTCAGAAGATGGTCATTCATAATTATAGTTTCCGCATCATCAATTTTAATTATCGGCGGTTTTATAAATGCAATAATTCCGGTTACAAGAGAGTACAATATCTCAATAAACAAACCGGCCGGGTCTGTCAAAAGCTTACGCATAGCCGCAGTATCTGACATTCATCTTGGAAGTATAATCAGAAAAAGAAGTCTCATAAAAATGTCAGCTATGATTAAAGATCTTAAACCCGATCTTGTATTGCTTCTTGGAGATATAGTTGATGGAGAAATTGGTCCGGTGCTCAGAGGTGATCTTTTACAATACTTCACCTATCCGGAATGTACGGATGGTCTTTATGCTATAACGGGAAACCATGAGTTTATAGGTGGAGCAGCACGCACTTTACCATATATTGAAAGTAAGGGAATCAGGATCCTGATGGATGAAATAGTGACTCTCGAGGGCGGAATTCAGCTTATCGGAAGGATCGACAGGGATGCATATCGTTTTTACAGGAAAGAGCGGTTGCCGCTTGATGAACTTATGAAGCTGGCAGATACCACAAAACCTGTTATCCTGCTCGATCACCAGCCTTTCCATCTTGATGAAACGGCTAAGTACGGTATCGATCTGGAGCTTTCGGGGCATACGCATAACGGGCAGATGTGGCCGCTTAATCATGTAACTGCTATGATCTATGAGTTAAGCTATGGCTACCTGAAAAAAAGGAACACAAATTTCATTGTATCTTCAGGCTATGGATTATGGGGACCAAGGGTCAGGTCGGGCAGCAGATCTGAAGTACTGCTTATAAATCTTAAATTCAACGGAGCTGACCCGGGATTAAAATGATCATTTACAAAATGGCATAGATTTTTTCGAGCCCGATTCCCCTTGAACCTTTTATAAGTATTGTGTCCCCTTTAAGAGATTCCTTTTTCAGGAATTCCATAAGCTTGTCTGCATTTTCAAATGCTTTGAAACCTGATTTCACAGATAATTTATAGAAAACAGGACCGACAAGAAATATCTTTTCCGCCGGGAATGACCCCAGTACTTTCAATATTTTAAGATGTTCCTCATCACATTTATCTCCAAGCTCAAGCATATCACCAAGTATAATGGCTTTCTTACTGTTCTTAATTCCCGCAAATGAATCAAGAGCCAGATTCATACTTGTCGGATTGGCATTATAAGAATCACATATCAGTGTATTGTTTTTTGTTTTCTTTATTTGTGACCTGTTATTTGCCGGCTGATATTTTTCAACTGCATTTATAATATCCTTTAGATCAACTCCCAGGAATAGGCCGGTGGCTACTGCTGCTCTGACGTTTTCGAGGTTATAGCTGCCAAAAAGATTTGTACTCAAATTGTATGTTTGATGTAGATATGTTATTGATATACTGAGATTAAGGTCAGATGCAACCAGCCCGATCAATAGATCGCTTCCAGTAGGGTCGGAAAAGGGTACGGCCCTGTTAATAATACTGAATATTTTTTCAGTTAACAGGGGATCTTTATCGTTATAGAGTGCAATACCATTTACCTTGCGCAAATGCTCGTAAAGTTCTGTTTTTGCCTTTACAATACCATCAGCTGATCCGAAACCTTCTATGTGGGCCGTGCCGATATTTGTAATTATTCCATAATCGGGACTGGCTATCAGGCATAATGTTCTGATCTCTCCTATATGGCTTGCTCCCATTTCAATAATAAACATTTCGGTTTCAATGGGCGCCGACAGTATTGTGAGAGGAACCCCGATATGATTATTCAGGTTCCCCCTGGTATAATGAACCTTAAGCTTTTTTGACAGGATCGCGGCAAGAAGTTCCTTAGTGGTTGTCTTTCCGTTTGTTCCGGTAATAGCGAGAACAGGTACATTCAATTCCTTTCTGTAGTGAGAGGCAAGAGCCTGAAGTTCAAACAGGCAGTCGTCTACAAGAATAGTATTTTCAGATTCAAATAGAGGATCGTCGATTACTGCACATATAGCTCCTTTTGCAAGAGCTTCGGAAGCATATTTATTTCCGTTATGATTATCGCCCCAGAGAGCAAAGAAAATCTGACCCTTCTCAACAGCACGCGAATCAGTTGATATCCCGGTCGATTCTTTAAAAAGTTTATAAAGTTGTTCCGTTTTCATATATATAAAAAATGCCTCATTATGATTTCATAATGAGGCTAATATTGTCAGAGAACCAGAAGCTTCTAAAAGCCTGACGGGCTTCCAACCCTTATCATAGCACATCTGAACCCGATATCATCACGTGAGCTCTCCTGATCGAGGAACCTCCTCGTGGATGGATTAAGCCAGTATGCCCTGTCTCTCCATGAGCCGCCTTTATATACGCGTGCATTATCGTTAATAAGGGTCACAAAATCGCTTGAGCCTGGGGTGTTATCCTGTGCATACATTCTGAGCGAACCTTTTTTCCCATCTTCAGTAAGGAACTCGTTTCCTCCTCCTGCAGGTATAGCTGACTGAAGGTCGCCATCCCTGTAATTTCTGTAATCACCTTTCTGATAATTATATCTGTTCGCTACATCAGCATCTTTAACGGTATCAATATTCAAACGGCCGAGTCTATCTTTGGCAACTACTGAGCCATTAGCATCGCGCCTGAGGTCGGTAAATACATTACCTCTGAAAGGATTAAAATCATCGACATCTTCCGATGTAAGCGGACGATAGACATCCTGTACCCACTCATTGACATTACCTGCCATGCAATAGAGTCCGTAATCGTTTGGCCAGTAAGATTTAACATCAACAGTGATACTTCCATTATCGTTCAGACTGCCTGCTACGCCCATTAGGTCTCCCCTTCCGCGCACAAAGTTAGCCATCATCTGCCCCCTGTTTTTCTTTGAGGAATTCCTCACATTATGACCATCCCAGGGATATATCCTTCTTTCATATATTCTTTCTTCAAATGTATTGCCCCTGAGTGCGTAAGCAGCAAATTCCCATTCTGCCTCTGTAGGCAGCCTGTAACTTGGAAGAAGTACGCCATCTTCAAAATTTGTCCTTCTTTCTGTCTGATTCGGATTAAGGCTTTTACGCAATTGATTTACAACACCTTCGTATTGCCCGGCCAGATATGCTTCCGTATTAAAGTTCTTTTCATCTGTTTGATTTGGATCGGGATTAAGTTCACCAAAGTCAATAAGTAATTGCTCATTAACCCTGTCTGTTCTCCACAGGCAAAAATCGTTTGCCTTTACCCAGCTGACTCCAACAACGGGGTAATTATTATATGACGGGTGACGGAAATAATACTGAACATAGGGATCATTGAAGCCCATAGGGGTTCTCCATACTAAAGTGTCGGGTAAAGCTCTTCTGTAAACTTCAGGATAATCTTTATAAACCCTGCGCAGCCAGAAAAGATACTCCCGGTAATCTATATTCTTAACTTCCGTTTCATCCATATAGAATGATGATACTGTAACTGTTCTGGGTCTGTTATTCCAATCAAACATAACATCCTGCTGAACCTGTCCCATCGTAAAACGTCCTCCTTCTATCAGCACCAGGCCCGGGCCTGTCTTCTGATCAGCACCGACAGCAACTTCAAATCCGCCATTATCAGGATCATTATACTTCCATCCTGTGGAAGTGGAAACCTCATCTTTCCCCTTTTTCTTAAAAATACAGGATGTAAAAAGCAAGACAACGATTAAAACAACCGGTAAGGCTCTGAATTTATACATAACTCCTTTAGTTTTATGGCTTTTAAGACTTCTCAAAGATAACAATTTTTACTAATTCACATTTTTACTTACCAAATATAACTACAATTTAGGGAAATTTATTGTTTTGATTGTATTTCTTTTTTCAATATTATTCAAACTGAATGCTAATCCTGTCTGATGCAGAAGCGATAAAGGCAGTAATGCATTTTCAGACACCGCACTGAACCTGTAATTGTAATAAAAAGTGATTCTTCCGACGTAGAATGAAAACCCGGTCTGAATATTCAGGTCCTTTCCATTATCTCCTAATATTATGGCATTAATGGCAAGGTACTTACTTTCTAATGCTGCCCCGGCCCCGCCATTTATGAAACCCTGTTGCATTTCAAAAAATGTAATTGGCTGGATCTTAAGATTCTTAGCTTTTCCAATAAAAAAATCGCCCGAAAGATGAATGAGAAGCTTTCTTTTTAATCTCTCATTTGAATTACCAGTCGTTGACAGGTCAGGCTCTGCCAGGTGACTGATTGAAAATCCACCAGTAAATTTCCCGGAAATAAAAAGAAATCCTGCTGCTATGTCGAAAACGGTTCTTCCTGCCGAGGCAAGCACTTCTGAGGAGGGTACTGAGACGCCTCCGAGCGGATCGATCTGGTCAGGTAAAACAGCATTTTCAAAATTAAAGCCCCTGTGATAAATTGAACCCGAAAGACCTGCGTTTATAAAAAAATCTTTCCCTGCCTTTAAAAAATAGGCATAGGAGAATCCTCCCCTGAAATCATTGATGATACCTCCCAGGTAATCATCTGCCAGATATAAGCCGGCGCCTCCGTGCAATCCTGAAAAATATGAGTCGTAAGAAAAGTAAACTGAATGCAGGTTATAACTGTTTCCAGGATAATAGTTGAGGTAAGATAGCCTCAACTCACCATCCCCTCCGCTGCCTGCTAGTGAAGGATTATTCATCATCATCATCTGGTAGCCAGGTCCGGGATCAGTTTCCTGACCGAAACAATATGCCGGCGTCAGGAATATGATTAAAATTATTTTACAAAGTCGCCTCAACATACTAAAACTACTGCAATATCAACGTAATGATTTCGTTATTATTATATTAGATCTTTAACTACAAAAAAAACCATTTACCTCAAAAACTATAAGCACATTTCTATCTTTGTCAATTCAATGAGAAGAGTTTTTCAGATACTGCCAATATACCTAATTCTTTTGTGTGTGCACCTGAGTGCACAGGACTCCAAAGATAGTTTTTCTGCAGGTTCAAAACTCTCATCCGGGTTATGGTTTAAAATTGCTGTCACTGTTGACGGTATATACAAGTTGGACTATGCGAAGCTTAAACAACTCGGTCTGGAATACCCTTCCAATCCGAGGATTTTTGGAAACAATTTCGGACAGCTGTCGTACTATAATGATGATCCCAAACCCGACGACCTTAATGAGCTGCCGATTCTGAAAGTTTCAGGTAGTGACGGCATTTTCAATGAGGGGGATTATCTCCTTTTTTATGCACAAGGTACCGGAAGGTGGATATATAACCAAATCAACGGGAGTTACGATTACCGGCAGCACAATTATTCCGATACCGCGTTTTATTTCATAACCTCCGGACCTTCACCGGGAAAACAGATAACTATTTATCCGGAGCCGTCACAGCCTGCAAATTATACTTCCTCCGAATCAGACGCCTTGTTTGTACATGAGAAAGATAATGAAAACCTTATTAAATCCGGAAGGGAGTGGTTTCAGGAGATATCCGAACTTCATATAGATCCCGGATTCAACGATATAGTGACCGCGGAAAATATAAACTATAATATAAGGGTAGCATCAAGAGCTTCGGTTCCTACGATCTTCAGACTTTATGAAGGAAATTTGGTACAAAAAAGTATACAGGTAAACAGCGTGGATCTCTATGACTATACTGGAACTTACGCCCAGATCACTGATTCGGCAGGTTCGTTTCAAGCCTCTTCAACCTCTCCGGTGTTCGATATCAGGTTTTTTAATAATGGAGAAACGGGTGCACATGGATGGCTGGACCGGATAACTCTGCAGGGAAGAAGACTTAGCTTATTTTCGGGCACAACTATGCAATATTCTGATTCAAAATCAGTTGCCCCAGGCAGGATTACAGGATTCGAGATAAAAAGTATCAGCAGCGATGCATTGATCTGGGACGTTACCGATCCCGTCAATGTGAAGCAAATCGAATATACGCATACAGGTGACGGTTTTTCATTTAAAAGCGCAACTGATACACTCAGGACCTTTATTGCTTTCACAGCTGCAAATGCCCTTGTTCCAACGATTATTTCCTCTCCGGTTCCAAACCAGGATTTGCACTCATCTGTTGCGGCTGATATGGTTATTATTACTCACCCATTATTCAAAGCTTATGCAGAAAAAATAGCGGATATTCATTTGAAAAATGATGGTCTGAATTCTCAGATTGTCACACCGGGAGAGATATATAATGAGTTTTCCGGTGGGATACCGGATATAGCCGCTATCAGAAATTATTTAAGAATGAAGTATCTGAAACAAAAAGGCACTAAAAGCCCGCTCAGGTATCTGCTTCTTCTTGGCGATGGTTCTTATGAGAACAAAACTCCTCCTCCTGATAATCCAAATTTCATTCCTACATATCAGTCTCAGAATTCAAATGTGGTAGTTTCATCATTTACTTCCGATGATTTTTACGGCTTGCTCGAGGATGGAGAGGGAGAAGCAGACGGTACACTTGATATTGGTATCGGCAGGCTGCCGGTTTCTGATACGACACAGGCAGGCATTGTAGTATCAAAGATTAAAAGATATCTCGATCCTGGAAATATGGGAAACTGGAAAAACGTCATATGCCTCACTGCGGATGATGAAGATGGCAACACCCATATGTCTGATGCCGAGGGCCTTGCAGCTGTCATTGAAGATAGTATCCCAACCTATAATATTGACAAGATCTATCTTGATGCGTTCCTGCAGACAACAACAGTGAACGGTCAGTCATATCCCGAAGTGAATAAAGCGATCAACGACCGTATAAATGCAGGATGCCTGATCTTCAATTATACCGGACACGGAAATGAAAGCGGTCTTGCTGCCGAAAGGGTGGTAAAAACTGAAGATATCAATTCATGGAATAATGGGGGAAGGCTCCCATTATTCATAACCGCAACATGTGAATTCAGCCGTTTTGATGATATAGACATAAATCTGGCAACCCGACAGATGACAGCCAAACTTTCAGGTGGAGAGATGGTACTTCTGAACAAAAATGGAGGTGGTATAGCTTTAATGTCGACAACAAGAGTAGTATATTCAGCTCCGAATTATGACCTGAACAAAAACATATTCAGCTGTGCATTCACCCGTGATTCAAGCGGCAGTACAATGAGCTTTGGAGATATTATCAGGATAGCAAAGAACCGTTCGGGCGCAGGACCAAACAAGAGAAACTTTACTCTGTTGGGAGATCCGGCTTTAAAGCTAGCTTACCCGTATCATGGAACTGTAGTGACAGACTCTGTAAATAATGTATCGGTAAACGATAATATCGACAGTCTGAAAGCACTTTCACAGGTTTCAATAGCCGGACATATTGAAGACCAGGATGGTAAAATATATGACTCTTTTAATGGCACGGTCTCTCCGATTGTATACGATAAGCAAAGCAGAATAAAGACCCTTGCCAATGACGGAGGGTTAACCATGACCTTTAATCTCAGGAACAATATCCTTTTCAGTGGCAAAACAATGTCAAAGGACGGAAGATTCAGATTTTCTTTTATTGTACCAAGAGATATTGATTATTCATTCGGTTCAGGCAAAATCAGTTATTATGCCAATGATGACAAGGAAGATATGAACGGAAGTTTCGACAAAATAACGGTTGGAGGCTTCTCAAGGATCCTGGTTGCCGATACTGCGGGACCCGACATAAAGCTTTATATGAACGATACTCTTTTCAGAAATGGCGGAATTACTGACAGCAATCCAAAACTTCTTGCAATTATAAATGACAGTGCTGGCATTAACACTACAGGAGCCGGAATCGGACACGATCTTTTGGGATTCCTTGATAATGAATCCAACAGATCCTTTGTCCTTAATAATTATTTTGAAAATGACTTTGATAACTATACGAGAGGCAGGATTATTTACGATCTTTCAGGACTGAGTGAAGGCAATCACTCCCTTACTGTAAAAGCCTGGGACAATTTTAATAACTCATCTGAAAGAACGATCTCCTTCAATGTTGTAACCGGAGGAAAGTTAATGTTAAAGAATCTTCGTAACTATCCAAACCCTTTCTATGAAGAAACTAATATTAGTCTTGAACACAACAGACCCGATAATATTTTGGATGTTATTATTAATATATATAGTGTGGATGGAAGAATAATTAAAATCATCAGGACAAAGGTCACGCCAAACGGATATACGCTTCCGGCTGTAGTCTGGAATGGAACTGATGACGGAGGAAGAAAAGTTGGAAGCGGATTGTACCCTTATACTGTTACTATCCTGACCGGAAATGGAGAGGTATCAAGGATCTCGGGCCGAATGATCATTTTGTGAGAATCACACAATATTAAGGTTGAAAAATAGTTTTATATTTGTAAATTCGTTGAATGACCAGACAATTATGAAGAAAAAGAGAGTTGCAGCAGCTTTGTTACTCATTGCCCTTACGGGCAGAACAATTATATTTTCTCAGCAAAGCTCAGGAGCACTTAATGCCATACAAACTGTTGTTCCATTCCTTACTATAGCTCCCGATTCCAGAGCCGGAGCTATGGGAGATGTTGGTGTAGCCACTACACCTGATGTATACAGCATGCACTGGAATCCCGCAAAATTTGTATTTATCGATGGTAATGCCGGTGTAGGAATTTCCTATGCTCCATGGCTAAGGAATCTTGTTCCTGACATAAATATAGCATATCTCACAGGTTACAAAAGGATAGACTCAAAGCAGGTGCTGGCCGGTAGTCTTGTTTATTCATCACTTGGGCTTGTGCCATTAACTGATGAGTACGGAAATCCTTTACGTGACATTAAACCAAATGAATTTGCGTTCGATGCAGCCTATTCAAGATTGTTCACAGATAATCTTTCCGGAGGCGTCGCCTTCAGATTCATATATTCAAACCTGACAAGCGGATTCTCTTCCGCAGGAGATGCTACAAAAGCCGGAATCTCTTTTGCAGCAGACATTTCAGGATATTATCAGAAGAAGATCAGTCTTTTCAGTAAGGATGCACAACTTGCATTTGGTCTTAATTTCTCGAATATCGGATCGAAGATGAGTTATTCATCTTCACAGCCAGCTGATTTCATTCCAATGAATATGCGTCTTGGTACAAGTGTTTCGATAAACCTCGATAACTTCAACAGAATTAATCTTTCTCTCGACCTTAACAAGCTTCTTGTTCCAACGCCGCCAACATATTATAATGTCGGAGAGGTGGATGCAAAGGGCGATACAGTCCATACGGCCAAGACAGAAATTAAGGCGGGAAAAGATCCTAACATCTCTGTACCTGCGGCAATATTCCAGTCATTTTACGATGCTCCCGGAGGATTTAAGGAAGAGATGCAGGAAATAACCTGTGCCTTCGGGGCTGAATACTGGTATAATAATCAGTTTGCCGTCAGAGGCGGATATTTTTATGAAAATCCGAGTAAGGGTAACAGGAAGTATTTTACTGCAGGCGCAGGGTTCAGACTAAAAGGATTTACACTTGACTTTTCTTACCTGATGCCTCTTTCACAGAATAATCCCCTCGCACATACGTTGCGGTTCTCGATCGCATTCGATTTCAATGCGTTAAGAAACGCCAACAGATCCAAGGGATGAACATCAGGATAGGTCAGGGAATTGATTTTCACCAGCTTGAAACAGGTTTGGATTTATGGTTGGGGGGTGTAAAAATACCTTCGCAAAAGGGCTGTGTTGCGCATTCTGACGGTGATGTCCTCCTGCACGCAATATGTGATGCACTGCTTGGAGCAGCCGGATTAAGGGACATCGGTTTTTATTTCCCCGACACAGATGAAAAACTTAAGAACATCGATAGCAAAATTCTTCTGAAGAACACATTCGATCTGATCAGGCAAAAAGGATACAGCGTTATCAATATAGATAGTACTGTTTGCCTGGAAAAACCTAAAATATCCTCCTTTATACAGGAGATGAAGAATACTATTTCTTCCATATTAGAAACAAATAGCGATAATGTAGCAGTCAAAGCTACAACCTCAGAAAAGCTTGGCTTCACAGGAAGAGAAGAGGGAATAGCCGCAATTGCTGTCGTCCTTCTTAACAATTAAAAATATAATTTGAACAGAAATTCCGGGGATGGAAAAAATTACTCTGGTGTTAGGAGCCAGTTCAAATCCTGAAAGGTATTCATTCAGAGCCATCAGAACTCTTCAGTGCAGGAAAATACCAGTTATAGCTGTGGGACGAAGAGATTATGACATGGATAATCTGAGGATCAGAAAGGGAATGCCCCGGGATATTGGTCCTGTACATACAATAACTATGTATATGAATCCCACGAATCAGATAGACTACTACGATTACATACTCTCAGTTCATCCTAAAAGGGTGATCTTCAATCCAGGAACAACAAATAAAGAGCTTGCCGGTATGTTAAGGCTATTAGGTATTGAAGTTATCAATGCATGTATGCTGGTCATGCTTCAGGGTGGCAATTTTTGACAGCCTCTTCTATTATATTGTCGTCGGCAATATAAGGAACGGTCACTTTAAGTGCGGGATTTTTTCCCAATTCTCTTTTCAGCGTAAAAATGGCTTCCTTATTACGTGCCCAGCTACGGCGGGCAATTCCGTTGTTGACATCCCAGTATAGCATCTTCCTGAGTTTGCTCTCAGTTTCACGGGCGCCATCGAGCACCATCCCAAATCCGCCATTTATGACCTCTCCCCATCCTACCCCGCCTCCATTATGCAGCGATATCCACGTAGCACCACGGAATGAATCTCCGATAACATTTTGAACAGCCATGTCGGCAGTGAACTTTGATCCATCGTAAATATTTGAAGTTTCCCGGTATGGTGAATCTGTTCCTGAAACATCGTGATGGTCCCTTCCTATTACTACTGGTGCAGATATTTTACCTTCCGATATGGCACTGTTGAATGCTGCTGCAATCTCAATTCTTCCCTCAGAATCGGCATAGAGAATCCTGGCTTGTGAACCTACCACAAGTTTGTTTTTAGCTGCCTCTTTTATCCAGTGAAGATTATCAATCATTTGCTGTCTGATCTGAACGGGTGATTTTTTAACTAACTCCATCAGTGTCTTAATGGCAATCTGATCAGTAACCTCCAGGTCAGATGGGTCATTTGAACAACAGACCCATCTGAACGGCCCAAAGCCGTAATCAAAACACATTGGTCCCATAATATCCTGAACATAAGAGGGATATCTGAACTCTCCATCGGCTTTTAAAACATCTCCACCTGCCCTGGAAGCTTCAAGCAGAAAAGCATTGCCGTAATCAAAAAAATACGTACCCCGCGATGTATGCCTGTTTATTGCCTTAACCTGACGTCTGAGAGATGCACGGACAGCCTCCTTAAATTTTTCAGGATTTTCAGACATCATAATGTTAGATTCCCCGAAGCTTAGTCCAGCCGGGTAATAGCCGCCTGCCCAGGGATTATGCAGGGATGTCTGATCAGAGCCGAGATCAATGTATATGTCTTCATCTGCAAATTTTTCCCAAACATCCACTATATTGCCTTCGTATCCTATTGAGATCACTTTGCCGGATCCGGTAACTTCCCTTACTCTCTGTACCAGGCTATCCAGATCGGTAAATACCTCATCAACCCAGCCCTGAGAATGCCGGATCGTGATAGCTTTCGGATTTACTTCAGCGATAACTGATACGATACCGGCAATACTTGCTGCTTTAGGCTGGGCCCCTGACATGCCGCCAAGCCCAGAGGAGACAAAAAGCTTACAACCAGGCGTATCTCCGGGCTTGTGGACCATCCTGGCTGCATTAAGAATTGTGATTGTTGTTCCGTGAACAATTCCCTGGGGACCGATATACATGTACGATCCTGCAGTCATCTGACCATACTGGGAGACGCCGAGTGCATTAAATTTTTCCCAGTGATCCTGTGAAGAATAATTGGGTATCACCAATCCATTTGTTACAACCAGCCTGGGAGCATCGGCCGATGACGGAAAAAGGCCAAGGGGGTGACCCGAATAGATTATCAGCGTCTGTTCATCAGTCATCTCCGAGAGATACTTCATCACGAGCCTGTACTGAGCCCAGTTCTGGAATACCGAACCGTTTCCGCCGTATGTGATCAGCTCATGAGGATGTTGTGCTACAGCAACATCCAGATTATTCGAGATCATAAGCATGATAGCACCGGCACTTCGTGTATGGCATGGAAAATCATCAATGTGCCGGGCCCTGATCTCATAATCAGGTCTGAACCTGTACATGTATATTCTCCCGAAAGTCGCCAGTTCGGTGATGAATTCCCTGGCCAGAACCGGATGAAATCTTTCAGGAAAATATCTGAGTGCGTTCTTCAGGGCAAGTTTTTTTTCACTGCTGTTCAGAATATCTTTTCTCCTTGGAGCGTGGTTAATATTCTGATCGTATGACTTTAATTCAGGAAGTTCTGTCGGAATTCCTTCAGCAACCAATTTTTTAAATTCTGACTTGGTCATTTGATGAGATTGTGAAATATAGCATAAAGTTAGTAAAAACAAAAAAGCCGGCTCGTCAGAGAGTCAGCTTTCTTTATATCTTGTTGTTTTTTACAGATGACCTTCCTTTATTATTTCGTCGTCAACAAGAATTCGGCCGCAATACTCACAGACTATGATCTTCTTTCTCGATTTGATATCGAGCTGTCTTTGCGGCGGGATCTGATTAAAGCAGCCTCCGCAGGCATCCCTCTGGACCGGAACTACAGCAAGGCCATTTCGTGCATTTGAACGAATCCTCTTATAAGCGGTCAGCAGTCTTTCTTCAATGATAGCCTCAACTTTTTCAGATTTCTTATAGAGACCCTCTTCTTCTTTCTGAGTGTCGGAAATAATTTCATCAAGTTCTGATTTCTTGTTATCAAGATCACTTTTTCTGTCTGAAAGGATGGCTTCTGAATCAGCAATTACCACATTCTTCTCCTCAATCAGAAAATTGAATTCCTTAATTTTCTTATTAAATAACTCTATCTCCAGATTCTGATACTCAATTTCTTTCGAAAGGGAGTCAAATTCCCTGTTATTTCTCACATTTTTTTGCTGCTCTTCATATTTTTTTATCAGACCTTCAGCTTCGACGATCTCATTATTCTTCTTAATTACCGATTTCTCGAGGTTACTTACTTCATCTTTCAGATTACCTAATCGTGTCTCAAGGCCAACAATTTCATCTTCCAGGTCCTGTACCTCAAGTGGTAATTCACCCCGTAGTGTTTTAATTTTATCTATTTCTGAATCAACTAATTGTAAACCATATAATGCTCTCAATCTCTCTTCTACAGAAATTTCAGACTCATGTGCTTTTGCTTTTTCCATTTTTAAAAATAATTTATGGGATTCGTATTTGTTTCTGAAAACCGGACTGCAAATTTAGGGAATTTTTTATTAATTAGGTCTTTTAAAATTTCTGCAGAGAATTTTTCGCTCTCAAAATGTCCGGTGTCCACCAGGAGAATCTTATTCCCGGCGTTAAAAAAATCATGATATTTTATATCTGCAGTCAAATATACATCAGCTCCCGATGAAATTGCGTTGCTAAGAAGTGATGCGCCAGAACCCCCACAGAGGGCGACTTTTTTAACAGGTTTCCCTGTAGGTTTCGAATATCTGATCCCTTTTGCATCAAAAACTGAAGAAACAAGTTTCAGAAAATCTTTTTCTGAAAGGGGATCATGGAATGATCCCACACATCCCAATCCTGTCTGGATATTTCTATTTTCAAGGGTATAGAGATCATAGGCAACCTCCTCGTACGGGTGCACATCAAGAAGAGCTTTTATTACTTTATCTCTGAGGTGGGAATACAAGACAGTTTCAAAGCGGATCTCTTTTTCAAAATGAATCTTTCCTTTTTTGCCCCTGAATGGATTTGTCATTTCGTTACCTCTGAAGCTGCCGGTTCCTGGTGCTGCAAAGCCACAATAATCATAATTACCGATTACTCCTGCACCTGCTTCAAAGAGGGCTGACCTGACCTCTTCAAGATGAGATTCTGGAATATAGGTAATCAGTTTTAATAATCTCTTTTCAAGCGGGGATAAGACACTAATATCCTCCAGACCAAGCTTCTCTGCCATCTTTCTGCTTACCCCATTGCTGAATGCATCAAGGTTTGTATGGGATGAATAGACAGCAATATCGTGCTTCACTGATTCAAACAGTATCCTTTCAGTAAATGATTGCCCTGTAAGATTTTTTATTCCGTGGAAAATCAACGGATGATGCGAAACAATAATATCACATTTTTTCGCAATAGCTTCAGCTATAACTTCTTCCGTAACATCAAGGGTGATTATCGCTGAGTATATCTCCTTCTCAGGGGAACCAACCTGGAGCCCCGAATTATCGTACCCTTCCTGAAATGAAAGCGGTACAGCAGAATCGAGATATGAACAAAGATCTTTTAGTTTCATAATTATTTTAAACTTTGTAACTCTGTGATCCCGATGGCTATCGGGACTCTGTGTGGGGGAATGAGGCCACAGAGAATGCACAGAGAGCCTCAGAGGTTTTTAAATATTGTCTCTGATATCGAGCAGAATGGTTCTGATTTTTTGAAGAGATTCGTTTATCTCATATTTATAATTTGTTTCATCCCACTTCCCTGAAAGTTTCTTTTTTGCACCTGAAAGAGTCATTCCTTCCTCTTTCACAAGATGATGAAGGATCTTAAGGTTTTTAAGATCTGCAGGAGTAAAGAGCCTGTTACCTTTTTTGTTTTTCATGGGTTTGAGAATTTCAAACTCATTTTCCCAGAAACGAATTGTTGATACTGGCACTTCGAGCATTTCAGCTACCTCTCCAATTGAATAATAGAGCTTTTCAACTTTTTGTTCTTTGTATGGCATACTATATTTTTTTATGATCTCCTGTCACTATGATTCAGGTTGATTTATCGCGGGATAGTAACACTTCATTCTTAAGCATTGCACCCAATATATATTAATCAAATGACTGACCGGTTTTAGATGAAATTTCGATCATTTTTGAATATTCTTCAGAATTAAGATCTTCGAAATAATAATTTACCGGATCAACATTTATTCCATTCAGCTTTATTTCATAATGGAGATGGTTGGCAACAGAAGTACCGGTACTCCCAACGAAGCCTATTATATCTCCTCTCTGAACTTTCTGTCCGGCTCTTACATTAAAATTGCTCAGATGCGCGTAGATACTTGTATACCCGAAACCATGATCAATAATTATATGTTTTCCCAGACCTCTTTGTGATGACAATATAGCAACAACAGTACCATTGCCGGTGGCATAAACATCAGTGCCTAGAGGTGCAGTGAAATCCATACCATAGTGAAACTTGCTTATCTTATAAATAGGATGTATTCTCCAGCCAAAGCCCGAAGCTGTTCTGGTAAGATCCTTATTTGAGATCGGAATAATTGCCGGAACTGATTTAAGCATTTCTCCCTTATGTTCAGCAAGATTTATAAGATCGTCGAATGATTTGGATTGTATGTAAACTTTCTTTCTTATCTTATCAAGCCTGGTGGCTGTTTCTATTACCAGGTTGGAATTATTATAACCTTCCAGGGCTTCATATCTGTTAACTCCTCCTATTCCTCCCTCCCGCTGCTCGGCCGGAACCGGTTCTGCTTCAAAAATAGTCCGGTACAGATTATCATCAGTCTTTTGAAGGTCTTCAAGGACCTTTTCAACACTTGACATTTCCCTGTGAATAAGGTCGTACTGGATTGTCATCTGTTCAACCTCCCTCTTCAACGCCTTCTCTTTCGGAGAATCGAAGAAAGCTGCAAAGATGACCCAGTAGATTAATGCAACCATTACTGATCCGATAAAGTAAGCCAGAAACCTGACCAGCAGCGCCTTAATACCAAGTCTTATTTTATCAAAGCTCAGTGACTCGGGATTGAACTTATATTTTGTAGGTGTCATATCGCGCAAAGATAATCAATTCTAAAAAATAGAAAACTCAGTATCCGATTTGGATATTAGCATGAATATTATGAAAGGCAAAGGAGATTACCTTAGTTTTGTTTTTGATTCGAATGCCTGGATCATATCATTATATTCTTCCGGGCTGACATCATTATTGAAGAAATTAACCGGGTTCCGGTGTGTACCGAATTGTTCAATCTGATAATGCAGGTGAGGTCCTGATGATAAACCTGTACTACCGCTTATGCCAATAAGGTCACCTCTTTTGACATTCTGACCTCTTGTAACTTTAATATCGCTAAGATGACCATAAACAGTCTGAAAGCCATAGCCATGATCAATTACAATACAGTTTCCAAATCCGCCCGTGTTCCATCCCGATTCAATAACTGAACCATCGCCGGTAGCATATACCTCCGTACCATAAGGCACTTCAAAGTCCTGGCCGTTATGCATACGAGCTGTGCCCAACACCGGATGAATTGCCCTGAACTTGTATCCGTCACCAAGTCTGAACTTCACACTTACCGGACTTATACCCGGGAAGTGATCGATCTCCCTTTTCCATTCAACACTTCTTTCAGCGATAGTCTTATAGGATTCATTCTGGACCGTCGCCATGCTTTTTATTTCATCTATTTTTGACTTATACGCTATCAGAATATCCGAATTAATATAGCCTGCAAGGTCACGATACCTGTCAACCCCCCCGAAGCCGGCTTTTCGGTATGATTCAGGAACACTATCCATAGCCAGGATTGGCCGGTATCTTTTGTCATCAGAGAGCCTGAAGCTGTTAAGTGATGCTATTGAGTTATCGAGTTCTCTTCCTATCAGGGTATATTGAAGCTTCAGGTTTTCAACCTGCTGTGTAAGCATCTTCTCCTTGGGTGAACCAAAAGTGTTTTCAATAAATTTCCCATAGATAACTGCTATAAAAAGTGACCCTGCAACCCATAAAAGAAGATGCAATATTTTCCTCTTCCAGGGCAATCTGACCTGCTTATACTGCAGGTCAGAGGGATCAAGCACATATTTTCGGTTTCTTAACAACAGGATGCAGGTTTTTTAAATTTTATTGTGCAATATGACAAATCTAAATCAAATAAACTAATTTTACAAACTAATTTTTGAGAACGAATATTTAACACATTGATAGGCATTTATACGTTAATTAGATATAAAATGTTACATTTATTTCAAAATGATAATTCATGCCTGATTCTAATTTGACGAAATACTATATTATATGAAGGCACAGGAACTCAGGCAGTTGTTTTTTGATTTTTTTGAATCGAAAGATCATTTGATAGTACCCTCAGCACCAATGGTAATCAAAAATGACCCTACTCTTATGTTTACCAATGCCGGGATGAACCAGTTCAAAGACATATTTCTCGGTAACCGGCTGGCTGCTATCAAACGAGTAGCTAACTCGCAGAAATGTCTGAGAGTATCGGGAAAACATAATGACCTAGAGGAAGTTGGGCACGATACGTACCACCATACTATGTTTGAAATGCTCGGCAACTGGTCATTCGGTGATTATTTTAAGAAAGAGGCTATCGAATGGAGCTGGGAATTACTCGTAAAAAAACTGGGTATTCCGGAGGATCGCTTATATACCACTATCTTCGAAGGAAGTGAAGAAGATAAGGTACCACGTGATAATGAAGCCTTTACTTATTGGAATAAATGTTTTTCAAAACCTGCTGAGAGGGTTCTCGAAGGTTCGAAAAAGGACAACTTCTGGGAGATGGGAGAAACAGGGCCATGCGGCCCCTGTTCCGAAATCCATGTTGATATCCGCGATGATGATGAAAGAAAAATTACACCCGGAAAAGATCTTGTAAATAAAGGTCATCCGCAGGTAATAGAAATCTGGAACCTGGTCTTTATTCAATATAACCGCCGGTCCGACGGCGTCCTTGAACAGCTCCCTTCCCGACATGTAGACACCGGTATGGGATTCGAAAGGCTCTGCATGGTTGTTCAGGGGAAAAAGTCAAACTATGAAACTGATATTTTCCAGGAGGTCATAAAGGAAATTTCAGCAATAACGGGCAAAGCATATGGTGTGAATGAGAAGTGGGATATTGCACTCCGGGTAATTGCCGATCATCTCAGAGCAGTTTCGTTCTCAATAGCAGATGGTCAGCTTCCTTCAAATAATAAAGCAGGGTATGTGATTAGAAGAATACTCCGTCGTGCAGTAAGATACGGTTATAATAACCTCGGTATGGAAGAGCCGTTTATGTACAGGCTTGTCCCTGCCCTTGCTGACACAATGGGCAACCAATATCCTGAACTTCAGTCAGGTAAAGAGCAGATTGCAAAAATAATCCTTGAAGAAGAAACTTCTTTTCTAAAAACTCTTGGGAAGGGATTAAAAATGATTGAAAAGATGATTACTGATCTCAGAAAGGATCAAAAAAATATTCTTCCCGGGAAAGTAGCCTTTGAGATGTATGATACTTTCGGATTTCCAGTTGACCTTACGCAACTCATTTTAAAAGAGAATCATATGCTTCTCGACCTGAAAGGATTTGAAAAGGAGATGAAAAATCAGAAAGACCGGTCACGTGAAGATGCCTCTGTTGAAGCTGCTGACTGGACAATCGTAAGAGAAATTGAAGGAACTGAGTTCACAGGTTATCAGCGAACAGAAGATGAAGTGCTTCTTACAAAATACCGGCAGTGTTAAAATCAAAGGGAAAGAGAGCTTTCAGCTTGTTTTTAATAAAACTCCCTTCTACGCAGAAGCAGGTGGTCAGACAGGAGATACCGGAGTTATTGTTTCAGGCAGCGAAAAAGTTGTTATAACTGATACCATTAAGGAAAATAACCTTATAATACATATTGCAGGAAAATTACCTGAAGATCCTACTTTAGTTATGAAGGCCAGCGTTGACCGGAACAAACGTCTGATGACTGCAAATAATCACACAGCTACTCACCTGATCCATTATGCTTTACGGTCTGTGCTTGGCAATCATGTGGAGCAAAAGGGATCACTCGTCACTCCTGACAGGCTTCGTTTCGACTTCAGCCATTTTACGAAAATGAGTAAGGATGAAATATCAAAAGTTGAAGAACTGGTGAATCAGATGGTGAGAGATAATTATAACGGTATAATTACCGAAGGAGTATCAATGGAAGAAGCCAGGTCAATGGGTGCCATGGCTCTCTTCGGCGAGAAGTATGGTGATAAAGTCAGGGTTGTGGAATTTGGAAAATCAGTTGAGTTGTGCGGGGGAACACATGTTGCAGCTACAGGCAGCATAGGGATCGTTAAAATTGTATCTGAGGGGGCAATAGCAGCCGGAATACGAAGAATTGAGGCAGTTACAGCATCAAAAGCTGAGGAATATATAAATGAAAAACTGAAAACTGTTGATGAAATAGGGACTCTCCTGAAAAGCACAGGAAACATTACTGAAAGTATTGAAAAACTACTGGCTGAAAATAGCACACTTAAAAGAAAAGTTGAAAAATTTCAGAACAAGTCTGCAACAGACCAGTTACAGGATCTTATTGAAAAAGCTGCCACTATTAATAGAATACGATTTGTATCAGGTCAGATAGTAACTGATTCACCCGAGATTCTTAAGAATATAGCTTATCAGTTAACCAAAGCTTCTGAAAACACTGTTATGGTTATTGGATCAGAAATTGGCGGAAAGGCCAGTATGCTGGTTACTGTAAGTGATGATCTTGTAAAGGGGAAGAAATTCAGCGCTGTTGCTATCATAAAGGAAATTTCAGGTGAAATCAACGGAGGCGGCGGCGGACAACCTTTCCTTGCAACTGCCGGAGGCAAGAATCCGGACGGGATAAAACGTGCACTTGAAAAAGCAGCCGGATTCCTTAAAAAATCGTGATTAAGGTAATAAGATGGAGATCCCTCGCCGGCGCTACTAAATTGGGCCACGCCATGGTGTGGCCCTACAATCAATAAATCGGGCTTGTAGGGTCATGCCATGGCATGACCTGAAGAAAGGCATTCATTAATATGAATAAACCCTGGCTACTAAGTCTCTTGTTTCTCACATTCGAAATATATTCTAAAACATATTTTTATAATCCTATTATCTTCAGGCACTTAGATCCCTTTATGAATTTAGTTTTCATTCTCATTACAATTTGTTCGAAAAATATCGTTAGACTTGTTATCTGAATGACTAACCTGTATATTGATTTTCTTCGTTTGTTGATATTCTATTTAACATACATTCATCATGGAAGTAAGAAGGACTTTTGACATAATTCAGTGGAACCTGGAGAAATATCCGCGTAAAGATATGTTTGGAGGGAAAAAGGATAATGAATGGATAACATATTCCACTGAAGATGTAAAAAATTATGTGGATTGGGTCAGTTACGGCCTTCTTTCACTTGGCTGCAAAAAAGGAGAAAAAGTTGCTACTATCAGCGGAAACAAACCAGAATGGAATTTTGTGGATATGGCTCTCGCACAGACAGGTCTGATTCATGTTCCAATCTATCCTACAATCGGAACGGATGAATATGAATATATACTTGAGCATTCCGATGTAAGGATGATTGTACTGGGCAATAAGACTATATATAATAAGGTAAGTCCTATAGCAAATAAAATTCACAGCCTGAAAGATATTTATTCGTTTGACGAGGTTGAGGGAGTAAAATCTTTCAATGAAATAGTTGCTGCAGGAAAGAAGAATGCTGAAAGGTTCCGTGATGAGCTGGAGAAAATTAAAGAAAGCATCAAGCCTGAAGATATGGTAACAATCATTTATACATCAGGCACCACAGGAAATTCCAAGGGTGTAATGTTGTCGCATAATAACCTGGTAAAAAATGCAATCACCACCTCTACTGCTCACCATCTTGGCTATGGACACCGGGCTATCAGTTTCCTCCCGCTCTGCCATGTTTATGAAAGAATGGTGAACTATCACTTTCAGTACAAAGGTATCAGTATATATTATGTTGAAAACATGGGCACAATTTCCGAGACAGTCAAGGAGATTAAACCACATCTTTTCAATACTGTTCCCCGGCTTCTTGAAAAAATCTATGACAACATAATCAGTAAAGGACGTAACCTTCCATGGATCAAGAAAAGAATATTCTTCTGGGCCGTTGACCTTGGACTCAAATTCAGGTTAAAGGGTAATTCGCAGTTCTATAAATTTCGTCTTAAGATAGCAAGAAAGCTTGTATTCAGCAAGTGGAGGGAAGCTCTCGGAGGAGAGTTGCAGGTACTTGTTTCAGGCGGTGCCGCACTTCAGTCGAGACTTGAAAAAATTTTCTGGGCTGCAGGAATTCCCATAATCCAGGGCTATGGGCTCACTGAAACATCACCGGTAATATCGGTCAATCCTTTAAGAATAGATGAAATAGGATTTGGGACCTGTGGACCCGTCATTGAAGGCGTAAAAGTCAGGATTGCCGACGATGGCGAAATATTATGCAAAGGAGTAAATGTAATGATGGGCTATTATAAAGCTCCCGATCTCACGGCTGAGATGATAGACAAGGATGGCTGGCTGCATACAGGCGATATTGGTGTAATTGAAGAGGGCAAGTTCCTGAGAATTACTGACAGGAAGAAGGAGATGTTTAAATTAAGCGCCGGAAAATACATAGCTCCCCAGGTGATAGAGAATAAACTAAAAGAGTCGTTCTTTATAGAGCAGGCAATGGTGATAGGAGAAAATCAGAAATTTGCAAGCGCGATCCTGTCTCCGAATTTTACATTTCTTCACGACTGGTGCTCAATTCATAAGATCCAGTACCGCGATAATAAGGAGCTGATAGAGCTCCCTGAGGCAATTGAGAGGTTCAACAGAGAAGTTAGGGAGGTAAACAAATCACTCGGAGAATTTGAACAGATTAAAAGGTTCCGTCTTGTAACTGAAGAATGGACCCCGCAGACCGGAGAATTATCCCCTACGCTTAAGCTCAAGAGAAATTATCTCTCAAAAGAGTATCAGGATATAATAGCAGAGATATATTTTGGCGGAGAAAAAGACAGTAATGTATTTCTAAGAATCAAGAACGGTATTAACGGAATGCTGAAGAATCTTCCGAAATTTTAGTATTTTTTTATACTTTTGAGGCTTTCAACAGGTAATGAGAAAAATTATCGCCGGAAGCCTCTTTATTATATTGCCAGGCATCATTTTGTACATGATCTCGTGTGTACCTGCATCTTGTCTTGAAGATACAGAATCATATCTGAATGCATCATTCTACGATTCTATTGAACAAAAACTACGGGCTCCGGACTCACTGACTCTTTACGGTCTGAATAACGATTCAATTATTTATTTAAAAACCGCCGGCATTCAACCGGCTCGTATACCACTGAATTCTTCTGCGGAAGCTTCTTCATTTGTAATTATCATAAACGGAATAACTGACACTATCAGTTTCAAATATAGCAGCTATCCTCATCTTATTTCAAAAGAATGTGGCTATACATTTTATCACCAACTTGATACAATGCCGGTTTTCACAAAACATATTATAAAATATATATATACAGCCAACGAGACAATTACAAACACTAAAATTGAGAACATTCAAATATTCTATTAGTCTGCTGGTCCTCATAACCACCAACCTCAGCCGGGCTGGTGCCCAGGACACGATTCCCATACCGCTTAAAATAAAGTTTGGTATGGAATTGTCAGGTCCTGTAATTTATTATTCAAATAAAAAAACTCTTAATGCTGAAGGATATATTTCAGTGGATCTTAATGAAAAACGTTCATTGGTTTTAGATGCGGGTTATCTCAATTTTAAGTATACACAGGACAGCACTCAACATAATTATACATACCAGAGTAAAGGAAGTTATATCCGTATCGGGATGGATTTTAATCTTCTTAAACCTGATAAATCTCAGGGCAAATATTTTGCGGGTATCGGCTTAAGATACGGACTCAGTCGTTTTAGCTCCGGGACACCTTACTTTGACCAGACTGACTACTGGGGTAAAACATCCTCATCAATTGTCAGGTCATCTTATTGGGCACATTTTGTTGAAGCGTCTCCCGGAGTAAGGGCAGAGATTTTCAATCATTTCACTGTAGGATGGTCAATAAGTGTGAGAATGCTGCTCCATTCAACCACAGGGAATAACCTGAAATCAATTTATATCCCGGGATTCGGAGACGGTACTAAAAGATTCAGTACAAGTTTGAGCTATTTTGTTGTATGGAATATACCCTTTAAGACCATAAATGCCATCCTCAAAAAAGAGGTTAAAGAGGAGCCTGAAGATAATAATGAAACTAACCCCAATAATACCAATACCTCGGGCAGCCAGCAACAGGGGAATACAATAAGGCAATAAGATGTATTATGTATTACAGACGATTGACGATTTATATGCACAGTGCACAGGATTCCATGAAGTCAGAGATTACTTTGCGACCTTGGGATTTAAGCCTTTGCGGGCTTTGCGGTTAATGGATTTTAATTTACTTAAGAGCTACCCACTATAATATAGTGGACTAAACGACTTAATGAGCTTCGGAATTTTTCCTGCTGAAAATATAATAATCCGGCAAATGTCAGCAAGCCATTGAGCAGAAGCAGTTCAAATCCGAACTTATATCCGTTAAATAACTCTACTGAATACTTGCTGAGAAAGAAACAGACTACAGGTGAAAAAATTGCTATGGCAGGTGTTATCTTATCATTCACCATTCTTTTGGTAAATAACCCGAAACGAATACAGTCCAAGCAAGTGGACCATAAGTATAACCTGCAATCGTAAAAAGCTTATCTATTACTGCCTTGTCATTCAATGTACTGAATATCAAAACACTGATAAAAAACACCAGTGCAATTGTCAGATGAACTGTATACCTGATCCTGGTCTTTGCTTTCTCTGAAATACCTTCTTTTCGTTCAAGACCCAGAAAATCAATACTCACCGAGGTTGTAAGTGATGTCAGCGCACCGTCGGCACTCGGGAATGCTGCGGAAATAAGTCCGATCAGAAATACAACGCCTGCAACCGGACCAAGGTATCTGATGGCTACTGTCGGAAAAATATCATCACTGGTATTTATAATAATCCCTTATTCTGTACATGAAAATAAGCAGGAGTGCTCCGAGAAACAGGAATAAAAGATTAACAACCACGAGTATTCCGCTGAAAGTGAACATATTCTTCTGTGCCTCCTTAATGTTCCGGCAACTCAGATTTTTCTGCATCATCTCCTGGTCGAGCCCCGTCATGACAATCGTTATGAACATCCCGCTGAAGAACTGCTTCAGAAAAAACCTCGCGTGGAATGCCAGTCAGTTATGAACATTTTCGAAACAGGACTCTCTTTTACAGTGGTTGCCAGCTTTAAGACCGGAATATGCAGATCTTTTGCCAATGTAGATAACCGACAGTACCACTGCGAGCAACATAAAGGTTGTCTGAAGAGTATCGGTCCATATTATTGTTCTTATTCCGCCCTTTAAGAGTATAAAGAATGATCAGGTGATGAATACAAAAACATTTATCCAGAACGGAACATGCCACGCATCAAAAACAAAGATCTGCAGAACGTTTATTACCAGAAACATACGTAATGATGCCCCAAGGGTCCGTGATAAGATGAAAAAACCTGCACCGGTTTTATATGACCAGAAGCCGAATCGCTGTTCAAGATAGGAATAGATAGAGGTCAGCTTTAGCCTGTAATAGAGCGGCAGCAAAACGAGAGCAATAACAAAATAGCCGAACAGATATCCCAGAACAACTACCATGTAACTGAACTGGGTATCTTTTACCCACCCGGGAACTGACATAAATGTGACTCCTGAAAGAGATGCTCCGATCATTCCATACGCAACTACAAACCATGGAGATACTTTATTCCCGATAAAAAATGACTGATTATCAGCTTTCCTTGCTGTAAACCAGGTACACAGAAAATAGAACAACCGTATATATCAGGAAAATTCCAAGTATGATGAGAGGCGACATATCAGGGTCAATTTAGTTTACAAGAATAACAAAAAGAACGGAAGACAAAAAATCAGCTGCCTTTTTAATAACACCGGAAAATTGAACTAATTTTGTCTTAAAGATAATTAATCATGAGCTTTACTGAATTTCCATCAAGGCTGCTGGAAAATGCGGTAAATGAATTTGCTTCACTTCCGGGCATAGGCAGAAAAACAGCTTTCAGACTGGTAATGAATCTGTTAAGAAGAGATTCAGAAGAAGTGAAAAAGTTTGGAGAAAGTATAATCAAGACTTCATGATGAGATTCATTATTGCAAGAATCTGCAACAATATTTCTGATACTGAAATTTGTAATATCTGCAATGATGAAAAGAGAGAGAAATCTGTTATATGTGTGGTTGAAAACATTCAGGACGTGATGGCAATTGAAAACACAAGACAGTTTCAAGGGTTTGTACCATGTTCTGGGAGGAATTATATCTCCTATTGACGGAATTGGCCCGTCTGATCTGAAAATCGACAGCCTTGAGGAAAAAGTAAAAGACGGAGGTATCAGCGAGATTATTCTTGCATTGAGCACAACTATGGAAGGTGATACCACAAACTATCTACCTCTACAAAAGACTGAATAAATATAATATCACGCATTACAACCCTTGCCAGGGGTGTCGCAATTGGAGATGAGCTTGAATATACCGATGAGATAACACTGGGAAGGGCAATAAATAACAGAAATCCATACCAGCAATGATAAATCTCAGTTAATCAATTCCTGTCAAATTCAGGAAAGTGCATGAAGCGATCGGCAATCAGAGAGATCCTCAAGCATCTACAGAAACCCGGTATGATCTCTTTTGCCGGGGGACTGCCGGCTCCTGAAACCTTTCCTGTCAACGATCTAAAGGATATTGCTGTTGAAATACTTGAAAAGCACGGACCTGATAGTCTGCAGTACGGGACGACTGAAGGGGATGCTCATTTGAGAAAAATGCTTGTGGAAAGACATAACAGGCAGGGTTTGAAAATAGGCATTGAAAATCTGATTATTACTTCTGCATCCCAGCAGGCCCTTGACCTGATTGGAAAGGTATTTCTCGATCCGGGCGACTATGTTCTTTGCGGTCTTCCCTCCTATCTGGGCGGATTAAATGCGTTCTCACTATATGGCGCCATACTGAAAGGTATAACTCGATGAGGATGGGATGAATACTGATGAACTTGAGGAAGCAATAATAAGCTTAAAAGGAATCGGGTAAGAAGAATTAAGTTTATTTATGTTATCCCTGATTTTCAGAATCCTTCAGGAATAACACTTTCGGAATACAAGAAGATTAAAAATCATTGAAATCGCTGACAAGTATGATCTTCTGATCGTAGAAGACAGTCCGTACAGGGAGGTTCGATTTGAGGGAGAGCCCCAGAGCTTATGCAAGAGCTTGATACGACCGGAAGAGTAGTTACTCTGTTTACTTTTTCAAAAATTTTTGCCCCGGGTTTCAGGGTTGGCTGGGTTGTAGGCCAACCTGATATACTGGATAAACTTGTAATGGCAAAACAGACTGCTGATCTTTGTACATCCTCATTTGTTCAGAAGATCATAGCCCGTTATATGGAGAAAGGATCTGCTCGATAAATAATCTGAAAAAAACAATCGATCTTTATCGGGAAAGGCGAACATCATATGTTAAGATGTTTCAGAAAATACATGCCTGAAGGTGTCAGCTGGACAGAACCCCAGGGTGGATTATTCCTGTTCGTAACTCTGCCTGTACATCTTGACTCAGATGAAATATTCAAAAAGGCCATACAAAAAAATGTTGCCTTCGTTGCCGGGTCATCATTCTTTTGCGATAATTCCGGCCACAATACTATGCGGATAAATTTCTCATTTTCAAATAATGAGGAAATTGAAGCAGGAGTTCAGAGGCTTTCAAAGGTTATTAGTGATGAACTGAACTGAAAATAACTACAGGATGGATCTATCTGTAATTATTGTCAGTTTCAATGTAAAAGACCTTCTCCGGCAATGTCTGCTTTCATTGGAAATTGCTGCTTCAAAAATTGCATGTGAAATATTTGTTGTTGACAACAATTCTCAAGACCATTCGACTGAGATGATCAGGTCTGAATTTCCCGGTATCAAATTGATATCCAATGATGTTAATCTCGGCTTTTCTGCAGCAAATAATCAGGCAATCAGAAAGTCAGCCGGTCAGTTTATTGTTCTTCTTAACCCTGATACTATTGTTGAGAAGGATACTCTCACTAAATGTCTTGAGTTCATGAAGAGCCACCCTGATGCAGGAGCCCTGGGAGTAAGGATGACTGACAGTGAGGGCAGATTTCTGCCCGAATCAAAAAGAGCACTGCCAACACTTCACACGGCTTTCTTTAAATCCTTCGGATTTTCATATTTGTTTCCCCGATCGCAATATTTCAACAGGTATTATCTTCCACAAATTGACAGTCATGAAACTTCACTCACTGAAGTTATCTCAGGTGCATTTATGTTTATCAGGAGGAAAGCACTTGATATCTCGGGACTGCTGGATGAAGACTTCTTTATGTACGGCGAAGATATTGATTTGAGTTACAGATTATTACAGACCGGTTATAAGAATTATTACTTCGCGGGACAGCAATCATTCATTTCAAAGGCCGCAGCACGCCCAGGAAAAGTTTTACATGATATCAATCATTTTTACAACGCCATGAGGGTATATGTAAGAAAACGTGCAGAGGAACGGAATTACGGACCATTCTATTCTGCTCGTTGTAATAGCGCAATCCGTTTAAGGGAAGCATTAGCCTCTTACATCGCTTTATTAAAGCTGACCTTACACACGCAGTAAGGTTCACTGCGATAATTGTTTCAGCATGCTGCGGATATCTGAAACATTTCAATGTTCCGGTTGTTTAGAGTGAAGGAAATAGTTCAATCCACTTTATCACAAGGTTTAGTTATTTCTTTGCAAGGATGATCATGAATGAAATAGCTTTTTTTTATTACTGATCCCTTCCCTGCCTTCCAGCAGGGTGAGTTCACTTTTCCCGCCGGTGGGGAAATTAAAAAGAGGGAAAGGAACAAGTTGTAAAAATAAAACTACACAATATGGCAAAACTGAATATCACATTACCTGCAATGGGAGAAGGTGTAATAGAAGCAACAATAAATAAATGGCTGGTCACTGAAGGATCTCAGGTGAAAGAAGATGATCCGCTTGTTGAAGTTGCTACTGATAAAGTGGATTCTGAAGTTCCGGCTCCTGCGGCAGGCACACTAGTTTCAATAGTTGCAAAGGAGGGTACAGTTGCAAAGATCGGCGACTTACTGGCCGTTATCGAAAATGATGTCACACCCACTAAAGAAGATCTTAAAAAAGTTGATAAGGAAGTTCGAAAGGGTCCGTGAAACGATAGCCGACGTTAAAACAGGAAAAAACTGAAGTGGAGGTATTGTCACATGACATGAAAAGCCGTACACCGTCCGGAAAATTTATTATCACCTCTTGTAAGAAGTATTGCCGCACGTGAAGGAATAAGTTACGCTGATCTGGATAAGATAACAGGGACAGGTATGGATGGCAGGATAACGAAAGATGATCTCTTGAAAATGCTGGAAGCCGAAAAAAGGAAAAGAATCAACACCTGTAACTGAGCCTGAGGAAGCTTCTGAAACCGCAAAGGTTGCAGATCGGCCCGAAGCTGCTAAAAAAGAGAAGTTACAGGTCAAAAGGACATCCGGCGATGAAGTAATTCCAATGGACAGGATTCGCAAAATTATTGCAGAACATATGGTTATGTCAAAAAGAACATCACCGCATGTCACCTCATTTATTGATGCTGATGTTACACGTCTTGTGAACTGGAGAAATGCCAACAAGGAAAAGTTTTTGGCTGCTGAAGGTCAGAAGCTTACACTCACTCCTATTTTTGTGGATGCAGCTGCGAAAGCCCTGTACGAATTTCCGATGGTAAATGTATCGGTTGAAGGCGACAACATCATTAAAAAGAAGAATATAAACATTGGAATGGCTACGGCTCTACCAAATGGTAACCTGATCGTCCCGGTCATAAAAAATGCCAATGAGAAAAGTCTGACCGGTCTGGCAAAGGCCGTAAATGACCTTGCTGAAAGAGCAAGGATCAACAAATTAAAACCTGACGAAATAACAGGAGGCACCTTTTCAATCACAAATTTCGGAAGTTATCATAATCTGGCAGGAACGCCGATCATTAATCAGCCTCAGGCTGCTATCCTTGGAACCGGCGTGGTAAAAAAGACCCCTGTTGTTCTGGAGACTCCGGAAGGAGATGTCATAGCCATCAGGCAGGTTATGATCCTCTCACTAAGCTATGACCACAGAGTAATTGACGGTGCACTTGCAGGAAAATTTCTCCATAAAGTAAAAGAGATTCTTGAAAATTATTCCCCGGAAAATTTTTAGTTCCGCACTCAGTCGCTGATACAGCTTGAAATTTCAGGCCGTTGATAATCAGGCCTGAGAAAAAAAGGCAGGATTTGATAAAAAGGACTATTGTAAATAGCCCTTTTTTCTAATATTTATCCTATATTAGTAGCCTTGAGTAGAGAAATAACACATTTACTTCCTCCATACCTAAGACAGAAACTAAGGATTATGCTATCCGCAAATGAATTATATGCCTCTATTCCATTTAGATTAATTTTATTATGATGAAAAGGTTAGTTCTTTTAACGTGGCTGCTGGCTACATTTATCAATTCTGATTTGCTTTCTCAGTCAAAAGAAGAATTAAAAAACAATTTTTATGATGCTGAAAGCTGGATCCTGTTTGAAGCATACCAGGACGCTCTACCTTTGTATCTCCAGTTATTGAAAAGTTATCCTGATAATTCAAATTTCAAATACCGTATCGGTCAATGCTACATAAATATTCCGGGAGAGAAAGCTAAAGCTGCCAGTTATCTTGAAGACGCTGTTAAAAATATTGATCCAAAATACAAAGAGGGGAGATTTAATGAAACTGGAGCTCCCTACGATGCCCTTTATTATCTCGCCAATGCATACAGGATCAATAACCAGATCGATAAGGCTCTTAAAACTTACGAGCAATTCCGAAAAAATCTGAATCCTGAAGTTTATGATTCGACAGTCGTAAACCTCCAGATCCAGTCTTGCCGGAATGCAAGGGAATTGATGAGGATGCCTCTTTTTATCAAACATAAAAACCTCGGAAGAATAATAAACACGGTCAATAATGACTATAATCCTGTTATTTCAGATAAAGAGGATCTGCTTGTATTTTCGAGAAGTCAGGCGTTCTATGATGCAATGCTTTATTCCAAAAAAATAAATGGAGAATGGACTGAGCCTCAGAATATGAATGAGCTGCTTAAAGTTGACCGCGATCTGTTCCCTACCTCCATTTCAAAAGACGGAAAAGACTTGTATCTGTACAGCTCTGCCGATTATGACGGGATTATTTACACTTCCCGATTTGAAAACGGAACCTGGTCTCCTATTGTGAAGCTCAACGATAACATAAATACCAAATACTGGGAATCACATGCAACCATCTCTCATGACAATAAAAAGCTCTACTTTACCAGCAATAGAAAAGGCACATACGGCGGACTCGATATATACGTTTCGAATCGTGATAGTACAGGTGACTGGGGACCAGCCGTAAATCTTGGTCCTGTTATAAACACACCCTATAATGAAGAATCTCCTTTTTTGAGTGAGGATGATAAAACGCTCTTCTTCAGCTCAAGGGGCCATTTCAATATGGGAGGCTATGATATTTTCTACTCGACACTTCTTGCAAATGGCGAATGGTCTGTTCCTCTTAATGTTGGTTATCCTTTGAATACTACCGACGATGATGTGTTCTTTAAACCTCTGAATCAGGGATATGAGGGTTATATTTCAAAAGAGCTCCCGGGCGGTTATGGGAAACAGGATATTTACCGGATCGAGATCTTTTCAAATGATCATCCCAGAAAATTCTTTGTAAGAGGAATGGTAAAGGTAGCTGACCTGATTAATAGCATGAATGATAGCGTGAAAGTAAGCGCTATGAATATTAAAAATCCAAACCAGACAGTGATTGTTTATTCAAATCCTAAGACTGGTGAATATGAGTTTCAGGTTCCCCAGGGCGATTATGAGATTACATATGAAGGTGAAGGAGGTGAAAAGGTTGTCAAAAAGCTGGATTTGCCACTTCAGAATCCATCCGACAGTTTCGTACTTCCCGGAACAATTCTGCCTAAAACAGACTTTATTGCGGATCTGAAAGTTGAAACCAATAAAACAATATCTGTCACCAAAGGTGATTCTATCCTTTTTCCGATGAAGGTGGAACCAAAATCCTCCCTGACGATTGAGCATTGGGTTGGAGATTCATTGGTATCTGTTGAACACTTTAATATACTCGATTCAACATTTAACTATAAAATGGCTCCGAGGCCCGGGAAAAACAGGGTTGTCTTTAAACTGACCGACAGGTTCAATAACACTACCAAGACTGAGGTATTAATTACGCGTGAGAAAAATATTACCCGGCAACACGTTAGTCATCCTGAATATGAAAGGGTCATATCTCAGAAACAGATTGCTTCACTGGCCACAATGATGAAAAGCAGAGCTCAGGACAGCTTGCTTAAAGTTGTGATCGAATCAAATATTGAAAATAAGGAATTCGCAAGGGTCGATGACTACATCTCGTATTTGAAAGAAGAAGCAGGTAAAAAGAACCTTAGCTCTGAAGAGGTTGATAAACTGGCTCTTAAAGTGGCTGTGATGGATAATATCCTTTCACAGGCAGCAGTCGATTATCTGGCAAAACATACCGAAGGTAACCTTAAAGAACTGCTTTCAAAGCTTAATATATATGAACTGAATCTCAAGACCTGGACGGAATTGCAGGAATATATCAACACAAAGACTGGCGGTAAGATAACTCCTCAGGATCTTAACAGGATTGCTGCAGCAGTATTAGCTGAAACTGATCCTGGTATTGAAATACTGAGAAATAAAATTCTGGCTTTTGGTGAAAGCTCTGCAACAGGTGATCTGATCCGTCAGTCCGTCACAACCGGTGACCAGGGTAATATCAAATCCAGAGAAAAATGGTTTGAGTCTTATTACAATGATGCGCTTAAGCGAGGACTTACGCAGAAGCAGATAGCGGATATGATTGTGCTGATCAGTTCATCGCCTGATACTAAAGTTGAAGGATATCTAAATGATCTGGCACGACTTTCGGAAGAACCATTTACCTCTGCACTTAAATCATTAGATCTGAAAAAAGAGGGAATTAAAACGCCGGAAGATCTGATCTTATACCTCCTGAACAATAAGGAAAAGTACACTGAAGATGCTGTATTTAAGAGCATTGCAAATCTAATTATTGAGAAAAACGCCTCTGTTGAAAGCATAAAATCGCTGGTAAGCACCGGTAAGCAGAGCCATCTATGGATTCTATGGGTTCTTTTGGGTGCCGGAGTTCTGGGTCTGTTCCTGATCTTATGGAGAAGAAAAAAGAATCACGAAAAGCTGAAATAAGAGTAAAATGACCGGCTTCTGCCGGTCATTTTCATAAAATAATGTACGATTAACAAATTCTTTTGCGTTTTTTTAATAAATTTGTTTATCAAAATCCCTGTCTATGAGCAAAAGAGCAGTATGTCTGTTTTTTGCACTATTTTTTATTACCTCGATGTATGCACAGGAAAATAAGGAGCTTCAGGAACCTTTCCTTGAAGCTGAATATTTCATGATGAATGAAGATTACACCGATGCACTGGCAAATTATCTTCAACTTTATGAAAAGTTACCTGATAATGCAAACCTTGCATACTGTATAGGTGTCTGCTATCTGAATATCCCTACCAAAAAAAATCTGTCTGTTGACTACCTTGAAGCTGCTTCCAAAAATATGTCAGCCAAGCATAAAGAAGGGACGATTAGTCAGGTAACCGCACCGTATGATGCATTATTTGAACTTGGCAAAGCCTACAGGATCAATTTCAAATTCGATAAAGCTAAAGAAACCTTCACAAAATATCTGGCAACACTTCTGCCTGACGATCATGAGAACATAGATTTCGTGAAGCACGAAATAGAGGTATGTGATATGGCCAAAAATCTGATAGCTAAACCGGTCTCATTTACGGAGGAAAATGTCGGAGAACTCTTTAATGATGAAAAATCTAATTTTAATCCAATTATATCGGCTGACGGAAAATCCTTTGCCTATATGGTTTCCCTCAAATTCTATGATGCTGTAATGTTTTCAAGACTTGTTAACGGTAAATGGACTGCCCCTGTTAATATTACACCTGAACTCCAATCTGATGGGGATTTTTACATCTCATGTCTTTCTGCTGATGGCAAATTATTATTCCTCTCCAAGGATGATAATATCAATAGCGATATTTACATGAGCACCTATAATGGAGAAAGCTGGAGCAAAACCGTCAAACTGAATAAAAACATCAATACAAAATATTGGGAATCACATGCTTTCCTGTCTGAAGACGGCAATCAGCTTGTCTTTGCATCTGACAGGCCAGGTGGATTTGGTGGCCTTGATCTCTATGTCTCCCATAAGGTAAATGGCGACTGGGGCCCTGCTGTAAATATCGGACCTGAGATAAATACTCCATTCAATGAAGACAGACCATTTCTGATAAATAACGGGAAGACACTTTTTTTTAGTTCCCAGGGTCATGAAAACATTGGCGGGTATGATCTGTTCAGATCCGATCTCCAAACAAATGGCCTCTGGAGCAAACCTAAAAACCTGGGTTATCCGCTCAACACCCCCGATGATGATATTTTCTTTATGCCTGTAGGAGATGGCAAATCAGGTTATTATTCAAGGTATAAGGAGACAGGAGGATACGGGAAAGAAGATATTTATAAGATCACCTTTAAATAAAAATAGACCTGCGTTTAGATTGATCCAATTGAAATGTTCCTATATTTGTTTTGATGGTAAAATTCAGAGTAAAGATCATAAGTGCCATATTACAGCTTGTAATTCTGCTTGTATATTCTGTAGCTGTAAATGCCCAGTCTTCCGGTGAGATGAAAAAGATTTTTGCCAAGGCAGAATCCTATTATCTCTTTGAAGAATATGAACTTGCAAACCAGCTTTATCTTCTTCTTGATACTGCTGACAACTTAAATATAAAATATAAAATAGGCAATTGTTATCTGAATATACCGGGTGAGAAAGAAAAATCAATCCCTTATCTGGAGGCTGCCATTAAAACTGCCACCTATGATTCCAAAACCGAAACATTTAAGGAAAAGAGAGCCCCTCTGGACTCCTATTTCTCTCTGTCAAAAGCATATCTGATTAATAATCAGCTTGAGAAAGCTCTTAGTACGCTTCAGACTTTTAATAAACTTGCCCGTGAAACCTCCTCAAAAGGAGGGATGAAAAATCTGGAATACATTGAGCAGCAGATACAGGCATGCAAAAATGCTATTCTGTATATGGAAAAACCGACGGTTTTCAGCAAAAAGATACTTGGCAGCGATTTCAGTCAGGGCTCAATAAACGATAATCCTGCTGTGAGCTATGACGGAAATACAATTGTCTATACTGAGCGCAGGGGAATGGTCAATGCAATCTTCTATTCAAAAAAAGAAAGGGGCAAATGGCAGACTCCCATCGAAATTACTGCTGAGATCAATGCCGGAGAAGATTGCTCATCATGCTCACTTAACAGCGATGGCACTGAACTGTTCCTGTATAAGACCGACAATTACGATGGTGCTATTTATTCGTCAAACTTCAGTAATGGTGCCTGGACTCCCATCAGGAAATTAAACAAAAATATAAATACCAAGTTTTACGAATCTCATGCCTCTATCTCTGCTGATGGGAAAAAATTGTACTTTACCAGTAACAGGGATGGCGGACAGGGAAACCTTGATATATATGTCTCCGAGAAAGATCAATCTGGCGACTGGGGACCGGCTGTAAACCTTGGAGCAGCAATAAATACACCATATAATGAGGATACTCCTTTCATAACGCAAAACGACTCCGTACTCTATTTCTCTTCCGAAGGGCATAGTTCAATGGGTGGATTTGATAATTTCAAAAGTCAGAAGATGGGAGGTGTATGGAAAACCCCTGCCAATCTTGGATACCCGATAAATACTACCGATGATGATAAATTCTTTCAACCTGTAAACAATGGTCAGAATGCTTATTATTCAATGACAACAGACTACAAAAAGAAAGATATATTTTACATTGGACTTGGGAAAACTGATGTTAACCAGTTATTTGAAATAAAAGGCAAGTTCAGTCTGAAGGACACCGTAGTGACATTTGATAAAAACTATTCTATCCATCTTCTTAACAAAGGATCAGGTGATACTCTCGATGTAGGTTTCCCAAACAAATATACAGGCCTGTATAGTTTTTCAGTAGCTCCGGGTCAGTTCAGGATATATTATAAGGGATTTGGATACAAAACTCAGATAATTGACACTGCAATTTTGCAGGACAACCCGAACATAGCTTTGAATCTGGATGTGTCTCTCGAAAGGGACACGTCTATCAAGATTACCAGCCAGTCGCCTGTAGTTTATGACAAGATTGATCTTGCGCTCATACCTACAGTTTCATCTGTTGATACAAGCATGCTGATAAGAAACCTGAATGTAAGTGATGTCAGCGATAACAATATTAAAGACTCAGATGTACTTTATTATACGGTCCAGGTTATGGCTCTGCATAATCCTGTTGATGTAACTTACTTCAAATACATTAGCGACATGAAGGTAATGTATAATGATGCTGATAAATTTTACCGATATACAACAGGTAGATTTTCTACAAGGGAAGATGCTTATTCATTAAGACTGGAGTTGATACGGAAAGGATATCCTGAAGATATCTTTATCAAGAAAGTGTCAAAACAATGAAAACCTCTTTAAGGAAGACGGCGCTTCTTTCTATTCTGATTTTTTCTTACATCACTTTGAATGCCCAGGTACTCTCTAAAAAGGGATTCATCAGGGCCGTCAGGGAAGCTGATCTTTATTATTATTATGATCAGAATTATGAAAAAGCTGCAAGTCTGTTTGAATCTCTTCTTAAAATTTATCCTGAAAACGCTAACCTTACTGCAAAGCTGGGTATTTGTTACCTGAATCTCGACGGGAAAAGCCCTGATGCTCTGAAGCTTCTGTCAAAAGCATCGTTGAATATCGTAAGCAGTGACAAGGAATACCTGGAATACGGAGATAAAGCACCCCTTGACACATATCTTTATCTCGCAATAGCATATCACCAGAATGACAGCCTTCAAAAAGCTCTCACACTTTATTATGATGCAAAGAAGAGATTAAAGGATACTAAAGCCTTCAGTGAGGATTATATAGATCAGCAGATAAGAGATTGCCGCTATGCTATTGAAATGAAGAAGAAACCATACACAATCATTACCAGTCTTTTCACCGACTGGCTTAGTGATTATCCCGGAGCCTGCAATCCTGTTCTGGCAAAAAATGATTCCGTATTCGTTTTCACCCAAAAAGAAAACGGGAAAACACGTATTCTATGTTCTTATAAATCAGGCACATGGCAAATACCATTGGATATTACCCAGGAGCTTGGAGGATACGACAGATTCTATACAAACTCGATTACCGGCGATGGAAAGTTATTAATAATTTATATGGATGACGGCGGTGACGGAAACCTGTACTACAGTCAGAGAAAAAACACTACCTGGAGCAAAATAAAAAGTGTTGGGAAACCTATAAATTCTATCTACTGGCAATCGCATGGGTTTATAACACCTGATGGTAATACAATGTATTATTCCAGCAATAAACCTGGAGGAGAAGGCGAACTCGACATCTGGTATTCAGAAAAGAACGCCGCAGGAAAGTGGGGTGAACCTGTAAATTGCGGTGATGTTATAAATACTCCTTATAACGAAGATACTCCCTTCTTTGATCAGGAAACAGGCGCTTTACTCTTCAGCTCTGTCGGACACACCAGCATGGGAGGATATGACGTATTCAGATCAGTAAAGAGAAACGGAACATGGACCACCCCAATCGGTATGCCGTATTCATTTAATAATACGATGAATAATAACTTTTTTATTCTCAATAACAACAAACCCGGATTTATTTCCAGCTTTTATGACGAAAAAACCAAATCACGAAACATTTATGCAGTTGTTGCAGAAAATCCCGCTGATAAGATTACACTGGCCAAAGGGACTATTACTCTTGAAGATGGAATGGCTGTTGATCCTAAACAGATCCATGTTTGGCTGGTTGACTCAAGAAAGGGAAATACAGGTGAAAATATTATTGTATCAGATTCAGCAACATTTAAATTTGAAGTAAAGCCTGGAGATTATCAGCTTTTTGTTAACAACCAGGGATATAAGTCCGATACGATTAACCTGAACATTCCATTATTTTATTCAGCCAGTTATGTTTCTGTCGATGCCTCCCTGATACCGGATAAGGTTTTCGGAGGCGAATTCCTGTCCATAGACAATATCCTTTTTGAATTCAATAGGCCGGAAGTCAATGATGAAGCAAAATCCAGACTGGACCTACTTAAATCGATTCTTATCAATAATCCTGAGCTTAAAGTTGAGGTTGCAGGGTATACCGATAGTAAGGGCAGCAGGGCATATAACATGATCCTTGCTGACAAAAGGGCTCAGAATGTTATTAATTATCTTGCCACAACCCCGGCTTCCAGGCTAAAATTTGTTAAAAAAGCATACGGAAAATCTGATTTTATAGCTGTTAACTATAATGCCGACGGCTCTGATAATCCTGAAGGAAGAAAGTATAACAGGAGAGTTACTTTTGGCATTATAGACCCTAAGACAGGTTTGGTAATCCGTCAGGAGACCTATACACCGGAACATCTCAGGCAACCAGGTTCGTTGAGATACAGCATTGTTCTGTTAAAAACACCCAAAAAAATAAACCCGGGTTACTTTTCATCATTAACTAAAGATGATCTTCTGTTTATCAGGACGATTAATATGGATACTGTTTCAATGTATACTCTTGGTGTTTTCTATAATAAAAATGATGCTCTGAAATATCTTGCACATGTCAGAGAATCGGGATTTGACAGAGCGTATATGCTGAATCAGTATGAGTTAAATAATGAAACGAGCCTCAATTTGACCGCTGAGGAAAAAGAAGCCAGATTAAGCAGAATTGATAAGGGAATTTATACGATTCAACTTAAAGCTACAAGGAATCCAGTGGATATAGGCAGTATTTTTAGCGGAATAGAGGGAGTCAAGGAAATAAAATCAAACGACGGTTTTTATAAATATTATTGTGGCGAGTATTTAACACAACCAAAAGCAAGGGAAGGACTATTGATAATTAAAAAATCGGGATTTGAAGATGCCTTTATTGTGAAACAGTATGAACTTGATAATGATTCAAATATTAACCTGAACCCTGTTGAAGATGGCGCAATTTCAGGCAAAATTAACCAGGGCTTATTTACAATTCAGCTGAAAGCCACAAAAAATCATCTGGATATTGAAAGAATCTTCAATGGAATTGCCGGAGTTAAGGAAATTAAATCACGTGACGGCTATTATAAATATTATTGTGGCGAATATTCAGAACTTTCCAGGGCAAAGGAAGAACTTTTAAGAATTAAGAAACTGGGATACTCAGATGCTTTTGTAAAAAATCTTTACCAGCTGATAAATCAATAGTAATCCTTGAAACAAACATGAAATTCAAAGATATCAAACTGAGAGCTTTGGAACCTGAAGATCTGGAACTTCTATATGAATGGGAAAATAATGATGCCTATTGGCCCATAAGTAATACTGTGACCCCATTTTCACGATTTACTCTTAAAAGATATCTGGAAAATTCTCATAAGAATATCTATGAAACTGGCCAGCTCCGGCTTATGATTGACCATCTTGAGGATAAGATAACCATTGGAACCATCGACATCTTTGATTTCGATCCCTTTCATAAAAGAGCAGGTGTCGGAATATTAATTGCAAATGAGTCGTACAGAAGAAAAGGGCTTGCCTCCATGTCGCTCAATTGCCTGATAGAATATTGTTTTAAAACGCTTCAGCTTCATCAGCTGTACTGCAATATCCTGGCAAACAACTTTGAAAGTATGGAATTATTTAAAAAACAGGGGTTTGTACAGGCAGGAATCAAAAAAGATTGGGTCCACTCCTCCGATGGATACATGGATGAATACATGTTCCAGTTGATTAACACCTGATCATGTTTAATATTGATTCTAAATTTGATTTAGCAATGAAGCTAGCAAAATGCATGGTGATAGTAGAGACAGGTCTGAGACCGGTCTCTACACTGCCTATTTTCTAGCTTTGATTTAACCCCGAAGCCAGCAGACCGCATGCCGCAGAAATATCTCTCCCCCGCGATTTGCGTATCGACGCTGATACACCTGAGATAATCAGGTTATGTTTGAAGAACTGCATCCTTTCACCTGAAGATGAACTATTTGAGTCGTTCCCAACGGAATGATAAGGCAATAAATTGACTCTTACGGATGAGCCTCTAAGAATTGATTTAAGAGCCTCGAGATGTGAATCAGTATCATTCAGACCTTCTATCATTATATAAGCCACACTAAATCTCCTTTTCTTTTTCACGGGGAATTTTTGCATCGCATTAACGATTTCCTGAACGGGGTTCCGATATTCTGCCGGGATATATTTTTTTCTCTCGTCACTGAAAGGAGAAAACAGACTTAATGTCAGATTGCAGTCAGATCTCAGCATGAATTGTTCAACTTCCTTCATAAGGCCCACCGTTGAAACAGTCACGTTTCTGGGACTTATTGCCATACCCCATTCTGCAGTAATAATCCGGCAGGCTTTCAGGACATTTTCAAGATTATCCATAGGTTCACCCATTCCCATGAAAACAACGTGAGTAACTTTATCTGCACCGGGAATAGCAACTATCTGGTTAATAATCTCTCCTGCTGTCAGATTACCTCTAAATCCGTACTTCGCTGTTTCACAAAAGGAACAACCCATTCTGCAGCCTGACTGAGTTGAAACACAAACAGTATTTCGTTTATTATCTGGAATATAGACTGTTTCAAATTCTTTTCCGGATTCGGTACCGAACAAGTACTTGACCGATTTGTCATTTGAAACTTCAGAACACAGAGGTGACCTTATTCCGCTTGCAGAGATTTTTTGAAGCTCTTCCCTGAGACGTGCCGGGATATTCACAAAACGTGAAATATCGGAAATACCTTTTTTATATACACTATTCGAGATTGAAACTGCCTGAGCAAGCGTGAAACCTGATTTGTTTATAAGCCCGAATATCTCATCAGAAGTTAAACCGCAAAGATCCTTCTTAACCATATTAACCAGATATATGCAAAAATAGAACGATTATCGATATCTTAGTAATTAATATAGTTGATATAATTTTACCGGCAAAAAGGGAAAATTAAACAAAAGTTAATTTACAGTAAATGACTAAAATATAATCTAATGAATATGATAAAATTGTTACTAATCGCGTCTCTTGTGTTGGTATCGTGCAAGAGCACTGATCATACGAAAAAACTCAACCAAAATGAAAAGACCATGACAACAGATAGCACAAAACAGTACGGTTTTAATAAGGATTTCCTTAAGAAACATACAAAGATTATTGAACTGAAAAACGGTAATTCAGCAATTGTTCTGGCACCATCATGGCAGGCGCGTGTAATGACAAGTACTGCAGAGGGCGACCAGGGTTATAGCTTCGGCTGGATAAACCGTGATCTTATTGCTTCAGGTAAAATAGTACCTCATATAAATGCCTTTGGAGGTGAGGAGCGTTTATGGCTGGGACCTGAAGGAGGGCAGTTTTCGATATTCTTCCCAAAAGGGAAACCATTTGTCTATGACAACTGGCAAACCCCGGCATTTCTTGATACAGAGCCGTTTCAGCTTATCTCCTCAAATGATTCATCTGCTTTGTTCGGTAATGATATAGAAACTGAAAATTACAGCGGAACCAAATTCAGGTTCCGGATTGAAAGAGAAGTCACATTATTATCCGTGGATGAGATCAGCAAGCTGATATCATCTGATGTAAACGGGCTCAGATATGTTGGCTACAAGTCAGTTAATAAACTCATTAATCAGGGTGATCTGGCCTGGAAAAAAGAAACCGGTCTTCTATCGATCTGGATGCTGGGAATGTTTAATCCCTCACCTGCCGTTATCATTACAATTCCAGTCCGATCAGGAGAAGATTCACTTTTGGGTCCCAGGGTAAACGACTCCTATTTTGGCAAAATATCGGATGACAGGCTCAGGATCTCTGGTGATCAGATCTATTTTAAGGCTGATGGCAAGAGTCGTGGTAAAATTGGAATACCTCCGTTAAGATCAAAAGGAATAATGGGAAGCTATGATTCGTACAACAAAATCCTGACACTTCTGATTTGCAGATTACCTGAAGGGAAAAAAGACTATGTAAATTCATCCTGGGAGATACAGAAGGATCCTTTTTCGGGAGACGCAATCAACTCATATAATGACGGGCCACTGGCCGATGGCACCCAGATGGGTCCTTTTTATGAGCTGGAGACCTCTTCCCCGGCAGCTGACCTGAAGCCGGGAGAGAGTCTCAGTCATATACAATATACTTTGCATCTGACAGGCAACTTGCAGGAACTTGACAAGGTTTCACACAAGGTACTTGGTGTCAGTCTCGAAGAGATCCGCAAAGCATTTTAAATCAGTCCCCTGTTTTTAAGTAATGGTTCGATAACAGGTTTACGGCCCCGGAAGTTAATATAGCTTTGTTCAGCATCCATTATTCCCATCGGGGCCAATATGTTTTTCCTGAAAGAACCGGCTGTTTCCTTATCAAAGATGCCTTTTTCTTTAAAAGCTTCGAAAGCATCATTATCGAGGACAGCTGCCCATGTATAACAATAATACCCTGCATCATAGCCTCCGGCAATATGGAGGAAATAGGTACTCCTGTACCGGGGTTCAATCTCTTTAATAAGTCCCATCTTTCTGAAGATGTTCTTTTTCGAATTGCTCAACATCAATATTTACGGGGGCTTCAAGTGTATGATAGTCCATATCGAGAAGTGAAGCAGCAAGCAGCTCTACATTGTCAAAACCGGTGTTGAAAAACCTGCTATTTTGAATTTTGGCAATAAGCTGATCAGGCATAATTTCACCCGTTTTATAGTTCTTAGCATACATTTTTAATACTTCCGGTTCTGTGGCCCAATGTTCCATAATCTGGGAGGGCAATTCCACAATATCCTGTGCAGTACTGGTCATGCTGTATTTGTTTATGGAGAAAAGACCCTGAAGGCCATGTCCGAATTCATGGAAGAGTGTTTTGACATCATCAAGACTAAGCAATGAGGGAGTATCTTCAGAGGGATTGGTGAAATTGCATACAATGGTAACAACAGGGTTTATTTCTTTCCCGTCGAGCCATTTATGATCGCGATAGCCACCGCACCATGCTCCCTGGCTCTTGCTTTCCCTTGTATAAAAATCCATGTACAAAACCCCAAGAGCACTTCCGTCAGCTTCTTTTACTTCGAATGCCTGCGCATCGGGATGTGGAAGGGGGATTGCAGTTATTGGGGTGAAGGTAATGCCATATAGTTTATTTGCAACAAAAAAAGCTCCTTCCCGTACATTATCGAGTTTGAAAAAAGGTCTGAGTTCATTATCATCCAGATTATATTTTTCTTTACGCAATTTTTCGGCAAAGTACCACCAGTCAGAAGGCTCAATTTTAAATTTAGCTCCCTCCCTGTCGGCTATTTTCTGCATTTCTTTAAGTTCTTCACCTGCAACCTTAAGAGCAGGAGTCCAAAGCTGATTAAGGAGAGCGTACACATTTGCCGGTGTTTTGGCCATTCTATTGTCAAGGTTCAGGTCAGCATGAGATTTAAATCCCAGAAGCTTCGCCCTTTGCGCACGAAGCGCAACAATATCAGCAAGGACCTTCTTATTGTCTAACTGATCATTATGATTTCCGCGTGAAAGGTATGCATCATATAGTTTTTTGCGCAGTTCACGATTTTCATCATAAGTCAGGAAAGGAAGCATGCTCGGTTTCTGGGTGGTAAATACCCATTTCCCCTCAAGACTGTCGTTTTTAGCAATTTCTGCAGCACTTTTTATAACATTTTCAGGTAATCCTTTTAAGTCAGAAGCTTTATCTATTACCAGCCTGAATTTATTTGTCTCTGAAAGAACATCTTGACTGAATTTCACGGATAACACTGATAATCTCTCATTTAGTTTTTTGAGAGTGTCCTGGTCTGCTCCTTTTAGAAGTGCACCGTTACGAACAAAATCTTTATAAAGATTCACCAGCAAAAATTCCTGTTCAGGAGTAAGAGCTAACTTGTCTTTGCTGTCATATAAGGATTTAACCCTTGTAAAAAGCGCTGAATTAAGCAGGATTTCATCATGGAATGCAGAAAGTTCAGGAGATACCTCCACCTCAATCTTCTGAAGCGAATCATTTGTATTTGCCGATGTTTGCGAAAAAAATACTGCAGATACTTTGGTCAGCAGCTCTCCTGACTTATCCAGTGCTTCAATGGTATTCTGAAAAGTTGGTTTGTCATTGTTATTTGACAGTTTCTTTAATTCTTCCCTGCCATCAGCCATTCCTTTTATAAATGCCGGCATGTAATGCTTCGCCATAATTCTGTCAAATGGCGGTACATCAAATGGGGTATTGTATGAAGCAAAGAATGGATTGGACTTATCAATTTCAGTTACAGGCTTATTTTTACAGGCTGCCATTGACATGCTTAATAATCCACATATTAATAATATTTTATAAGGTTTTTTCATGGTTCATGAATTTTAGGTTTTGTGTACTATAAATCATTTAAGCTTAGCGGACTATGTCCGCCGTAGCTCAATTCCCGCCGTTGCCTTCACGGGCCATGGCGAGCGAAGGCGGAGAGAGGGGGATTCGAACCCCCGGTTCGCCGGAAGGCGAACAACGGTTTTCGAGACCGCCGCATTCGACCACTCTGCCATCTCTCCATAATTATCAGAATGAAACCGGTTTTCTGCTCATCTTGTCCTGTTAAAGGCTGTCAAAAATAATAATTATTATCTGCTTTTATCTTCAATATTTTGTAAGATTACCCGCAAATCTCTAAAAGATTTATAATAATATTCCTGCCAGCGAAGCCGAAATGTATGAAGCCATGGTACCACAAAGCATTGCTTTAAAACCCAGTTTTGCAAGATCTGCTTTTCTGTTGGGCACCAATACACCTATTCCACCTAGCTGAATTGCAATTGAACTGAAATTGGCAAACCCGCATAATGCAAAACTTGCTATCACAACCGACTTTGCACTTAACAGACCCTGATGGATCATAGGTGTAAGATCAGAATAGGCAACAAATTCGTTTATTACCATTTTAGTGCCCATTAATGACCCGACGTTAAGCGATTCAGACGGCGGAACACCCATTATTATTGCAAACAGGCTGAAGAATGCGCCGACAACGTCTTTCAGCCTGAGATTATCTACATTCAGACCCAGCGCATTTAGTGACACTCCTGTCCATGAAAGAAAATGTCCGAAATATCCCAGGAGGGCATCAATAAGAGCTATGAGAGCAATGACACCGATAAGCATTGCAATTACATTAATGGAAATTTTCATGCCATCACTTGCGCCATGTGAAATAGCGTCCATTATGTTTGAGTGTTCTTTTTTCACTTCAAGTTTTACCGTACCCTGGGTTTCTGACTCTTCGGTCTCAGGAAAGACAATTTTCGCAATGACGAGTGCCCCTGGTGCCGCCATAAGGCTGGCAGCCAAAAGATAGGAAGCCGGTACGCCCATGGAAATATAAACTGCCATTACTCCTCCGGCGATGCACGCCATACTCCCTGTCATGGATGCAAGCAGTTCCGACATCGTCATTCCTGAAAGATAAGGTCGTATCATAATCTGAGCTTCCACCTGGCCTACAAAAGCGCTTGCAACATTAGATAAAGCCTCGCTCCCGCTTACTCTCATTGCCCAATGGACAAACCGTGCTATTACCGCTATCACACGTTGCATCAGCCCAACATGATATGCCATTGCAACAAGAACACAAACGAATATTATTGTCGGTAGTAATATAAAAAGGAATATACCACTTTTTACGATGCCTTCAGGAAGTATCTGGGTTACTTTTGTGAGATCACCAAACACAAAAAGCCCCCCTGCTTTGGAGAAATCAAGAAGCTTATTAATAGCTTTCCCCAACCAGAAAAAAATTTCCTGCCCTATCGGAACCTTCAGAATAAATATTGCCAGGGCAATCTGCAGCAGAAGGCCTGTAATAACCAGACGGTAATTGATCTTTTTCCTGTTGTTTGACCAAAGAAATGCAATTCCCAGAATAGTTATTATCCCAATAACACCAGTAAATCTTCCCATCTTAACGACGATTAATTGATAGAGTCTTTTTCAAACCTACATTTTTTTTTGATATATATGCAGGGTTTAATGAAAAAAGCTTTCGTCGCGAAAAGAAACCAATCTCCGAATTCTAAAAACTATTGAAAGGTGAAAGAAAAGCCACTTGTCAGTGATGTTTACTTACTACCGGCAGGAAAAGATTCTGACCATTCCCTGATAATCTCAATCTGATCTTTGTTTGGAATAAGGTCGGGTCTTTTTTCTCGGGCAGCTTTTGGAGGCATTGCGCCCTTTTTTAGCTCAGAATACATTTTTGCAGCTTTTTCTTTCTGCTTTTCCGGTGAATAATTTGTCCACTCCGTAAAATTCAACTTAGCCTTAGCCATCAATTTACCATCGCTTGAATGACACGATTTACAGGATGCAGTAACAATTTTGTCTACCTCGTCGGGAAGTGGCTGTCCTGTTTTTGCAGCTTCCTGGGCGATTACCCTGACATTAGATAAAAACAGCCCAAAAACTAAAAAAATGGGGAACAATCTTGAAAAAAAAACAATTTTCTTCATTTTTTCAGGAATTAGATTAATTGTATCATAAAGATATATTAAAAATCTTTTATGAACCAGCTGCAGTGCGCTTGAGTTATTAAGTAAAAACTGCTATTTGTCCATTTCTTGGAACGGCTCTGTAGATGATCTTGGCATCGTTGCGGGGCAGTTTGATCTTAATAAATGGGTGATATTCAGGAACTTTCAGCACAACTACTCTTTTTAAGGCACTCCATGTAGCTCTGAGCCGGTCACTGAGGTCGAACCTGAATTGACTTATCCTGTCAACTAACTTCTTGTTTTCCGTTTGATAAATATAAATTCTGAGTCCTCCCTTCATTTCAAGAATATAGTTAACGGGCTCAGTGATAGATGTATCAGGCATAACATCAGGCTTATATTCAGAAGTGTCTTTGGGTGCCATTTTGATCATTACCGGCTCCTTCTTTATTGTGGCAAATGCATGTGAAATAGTAAAAGGTGCCGCAAGCATCGACAAAATTGCATATTCATTGCCTGTTGTGAGGATTTTGCTGGCTTTTATAGTGTTCATCTTTGCTTTATAAACAACGACGCCACTTATTTCAACATTAACGGTGCTGTCAGGAATATTTATTGTGATATAGATGGAATCGGTCTCTGCCATAACTATTCGTGACTGAAGAAAAGCTTTCTCCCTGAATAATCTGAGAAAAGCAGTGTCGGTCAGTATTTTTTGTTCAGATGTGTTCTTACCGGCATTATTTGCTTCAAACTCACTTTTTATCTCTTCCAGCTTTTTTCCGGGACTCATCATCGACATAACTGAATAATAGATAATGAAAAGTGATATAATACTTATCAGGACAATTAAGGCAACTTTCCGGGGAGGCTTTTTATTTGTAATTTCGGTTTCCATGTAATTCCTTTCGATCGAATCAGAAAATATAAACTTTCGAACCAATATTAAGTGTGTTGAAGACGACTTTCAGATCATCATCATTCAGCCTTACGCAGCCATGTGTAACAGGCATTCCGAGAAAGCGCTTATAAATTGTACCATGAATCAGATATCCATCTCCAAGCGCGAGGGCATAATCGCCAAGCACCCCATATTCATACCTTGAATCATCATTTGCAGAAGGAACAGGAGAACCTTCCTCAATAAATGACCAATCGGGTCGTTTCCAGACGGGATTGGTTGTTTTACCGTGTATCCAGTATTTCCCTTTGGGTGTCTTGAAGATCCATTTTTTATTGCCCGATGTCTGAAGCATTGTATAACTTCCTGAACTGCAAAATCCTTCTCTTATAAGTTTCTTATTTGTATAGAGATAGAATTTGTTTTCGATTGTATTGACAACAATATACGATTGTCCTGATGTATAGGCATTAAATTTCACTGTCAATCGCTGAACATCTTTTATCAGAGCACCCATTTGCTTTTTATAAAGAGGATCTTTCATTAGTGACTGATTGTCTGAAATTTCAGTCCTATGTATTGGTGAAATTTCCTTCATCACAGGTATAAAGTAAAGTACGAAAAGAACCAGTACAACAGCTATCAGAATTGTAATTAGGACTATAAATAAATTACGGAAAAGGGTATAGATCGGCTTCCTGATGCGAATTACCTGTGATGCTTTATCATCTGGCAGATTAATATCCGCATTATTAACGGTATCGTGAGTGGTCAGGCTCTCTTCAACCACTACTTTTTTTACCCCATTTATTTTTTTTTCGTTTTCCATAACAGATGTTTTACTTGTCCACCACATCCTTCAATTCGACCATAGATCCGATTATCGTAACCGGAGTGCCGACTTTAACCAGCTTAAATACTACATCCATCTCCATATCGGTAAGAGCAATACAACCTTCTGTCCAGTCAATACCTTTGCCTCCGTTGCCATGGATTTCAATCAAGCCTCCCATTTTTGCAGATGCAGGAAGGGAGCCCTTCTTAATCTCGGCGTTGAATTTTTCCTTGTCCTCATCGTTGGGATAGTCCAGTAGCAAAGCTTTGTAATACTTAGTTTTTCCGCCGTCGAACTTTTTGGTAATCTTATACATCCCTTCCGGGGTAGCCAGATCACCTCTTACTCTCTTATCTCCAACCCAGTTTCTTCCCAGCTCAGCTTCAAATTCATATTTTCTTGTTCCGTTAAGATAAACAAAACATTTTCTGGAAAATTTGTCGACGATTATTGAGTAGTCACGTGTTCTTCTTGATTCGCTCAGGGTCTTATCGACCCATCTTTTCCATGTTGAGAATGATTTAAAATAGTTCTTCAGGTTTGTGGAAGCATTTTCATAGGACTCGGTAAGAAGATATTCGGAATCAGTAATTTTCCTGTTTGCCTGAAGGTATTGCCCCTGATTATATACTATCTCGCCTTCATTAAGCAATAACTTTCCCTTGGATATGCGGTTTCTGATTTCGAATGCTAAAGGATAGGTGGTGAAAAGTGCATCGATTTGATTTACAAGATCATTAAGAGTCTGAATTTTTTGTTTCAACAGTAATTTAAGGTTTGAAGTACTGCTGACGGAATTTTCCGAGGCCTTCCCGGCTTTTTTCGCAGAAAGTTCAGCAAACATTATTACCTTGTCATAATGCCTGAAATAAATAAATCTCTTGTTCTCTCTCTTCCAGTTTACCATAGCAGAATCATATAAGATCCTTGCCTGGGTAAATAGTTTTTTAGAATACGTGTCTGCTTTATCTGTTTCTGCCCTGGAAAGACATTCCCTGGCATGTTCCATTGCAACTGTTGGTGGCCGGGGCGTTAAACGGATTAATAATAAGATTACTAATGGAATAGAAACTGCAATTGCAGAAAAAATCAACACATCTCTCCAAACCTTTCTCATGTTAACCTGTGACGATTTTTAAAAAAAACCCCGGGAACTTCCCGGGGATCTTATATAAATAAGTTAATTACTTATTAATTATTTTTTCTTCGGTGCAGGGGCAGGGGCTGGTTTTCCCTTTCCTTTTACTTTAGCGATAGCATCTTTAAGTTCGGTATTAATGCCGGTAGCTCTTTCATTGGCTGCTTTAACTTTGTTGAGTGCGTCCATGTAGGTTCCTTTATCATAGGAAGCCTGTGCATCAGCTACAGAGGTTTCGATGGTAGCCATTTCGGTTTTAATTTGCTCAAGGACAGCTGCTCCTTCTTTTCCTCTTGGTGCTTTCGTGATAAGGGTTTTGTTTTCTTCGATAACAGTTTTTACAGCTGCCAGCGATGTCTCAACCTCTTTCTTAACTTCGTCTTTCTTAGCTGCCGCATCCGTTGCTGCCTTGTTGGCTGCTGCTAATGTTTCGTCGAGTTTGATACTGATAGGACCAAATTTCTTGAATAGTTTTGAATTCTGAACCTCAATCGCAGCATTGATAGCTTTCATTGAATCTTGTACCGCTGTAAATTCAGCAGGTACATAAACAGCTGCTTCAGCAGTCTGTGCAGCTGTAATTGCTGCATTAGTAGCATCTACTTTTGCCTGTGGAACTTTGCCACAACTAGAAAGGAAAGCAACCATTGCGATAGCGGCTAATCCCATTAAAACTTTGTTCTTCATTTTTCTAACCTTTTTTAATACTTTGTTTATTTAACAACTTCCGATCTATTTAGATTTAATCGTTTCAGTTTAAAAATTACGGTGCGAATATATTAAAATTATGGAACATAACAATATAAAAATCAAATAATCTTACTTCGCTTTATAAAATAGCTGAAAACCAATTTAATTAATTTACCTATAGGTTGAAAATTTGTTCAATATGTCGTGAACCCAAGAATTTCCAATCCATGTTGAACTTCATCCGCTGACATGAACAGTTTCCATAACAAACCGGTTCTGTAATTCTCTATCATTATGACAATTGGACCCTGATCAATAGCTAGATATCTCTGTGGGAACCAGTTATTCTGTTCACTGAAAGCATCATAGAATCCATATTCTCCCCATATTTTGTTTCCAAGAGTATAATAAAAGTGGTTCAATGCTGCCATTGATTGTCCGGGAGTGTATGGAAATGAAGAAAGAGCTGCTGTAGGCGAGATAACTCCAAGATCGGATAATTCTCCCGGGAGCATGAGCCGAATACCCTTTCATTGAATAGCTTGCAGTCAGTCCCCAGCAGGAATCGCTATAACCGGCAAATTTTTTTGGATTCAGCGTGCACCACTTCCAGTTTATAAGCGTTTGATTTTTATTCTCTTGCCAGTAGTCTGCGTACATGTCCTTCAACGATCTGGGATCCAGACCGAGGATAAGAGTAATGGGCCCAGAACAGGGGTCCTCCATATTCCTCTGCTCCATTATGTCTGAGAGTCAGTTTATATCCGTATTTGCCTCCTGGAGCCTTAATTGCGCCACTTCGTGCCCAACCTTCATGGTAAACTTTTGGACCGACCGGATAGGTGGGTGAGGATGCAGCTAATATATATAGTATAAGACATTCATTATAGCCTCTCACTGCAAAATTCATATCCCAGCCGTAGTCGGGTGACCAGTGCCAGTAAAGGACATCTTCGCCTCCTTTTGTGAACCAGTTCCATTCAACCTCTTTCCAAAGTTTATCTATCTCCGATGCAAGTGATTTTTCCCTCTCAGAGCCGTTCTCAAAATACTGTCTTACAGCAAGCAACCCCTGTACCAGATAAGCAGTCTCAACAATATCCGCACCATCGTCCTTAGGACTGAATGGTTTTACCCTGCCGGTTTCCCCATACAACCAGTGTGGCCATGCTCCATGGAACCTGTCGGCTTTTTTAAGGAAATCCACAATTTTGAAATAACGGTCAACTGCTTCATCCCTGGTTATAAATCCTCTTTCAACGCCTACAAGGATCGCCATAAGACCGAACCCGCTCCCTCCCGTCGTAACTACGTTTCATGTCATTTTCAGGATATACACCATCTACATGAAATCGTTCACGGGCCATTCCCGAATTGGGTTCTGCTCCATCCCAGAAATATTGAAATGTTCTGTATTCAACCAGAGTCAGCAGCGAATCATCTGATATCGTTTTGCTACCCGGTAAACTATCCCTGGCATTTGGTTTGCTTTTGTTACCTGAACAGCAGTTAACAACAACTACTATAAAGACTAACAGTATATATGATCTTAGGTTTTTCATTAAATTCAAAAGGTGAAGCCAAGTTTTGTCAGGCCATTCCGTACTTCAGGTGCTGACATAAATAAATTCCATAAGAGTCCTGTTCTGTAATTTTCAATCATGGAGATAATCGGCCCCTGATCGATGGCAAGCGTAGAAGTTGCCCACCAGCCCGCACTCACATCAAAGGCGTCGAAAAATCCATAATTACCCCAGAGATGGTCGCCCAGAAAATAGTAATCGGTTTTCAAAGCATTAAGCGATTGAACCGGAGTATAAACAATTGAGGAAATAGCAGCTGTAGGTGTTATTACCCCCAGGTCATTTGTTGGCGACTGGGCACTGTATCCCGATGGATTGTCAGATGCAGTCAGGCCCCAGATCCCGGGACCATAACCGGGATATTTTTTAGGATCAGCCTGGCAGTATGCCCAGTTTATCAATGACTGATTCACATTTTGTTCCCAATAATCAGCATACTGATCTGTTAAATGCCGGGGATCAAGTCCGAGAAATGAATACTGGGTAAAAAACAAAGGTCCGCCATAGTCTTGTCCAAGAGGCAGAACATAGCCGTAATAACTTTTCCCGTTTCTGATTCCTCCGTTATTTGCATATCCTGTGGTATAAACATCAGCGGTGATAGAATGGGTCGGTGGAAGATGCTGCTAAGACATAAGTGATGAGGGTCTCATTGTAACCCTGTATTTTAAGATTATATCCATAATCAGGCGACCATTCCCAAAAAAGGGTTTTCTCACCATTTGTATACCAGTCAAATTCAACGGCTTTATATAAATTATTTATCCTGTCAATTTCAGTTTTCTCTGCCACAACAGTGGAATCAAGATATTGTCTCATGCAAAGAAGTCCCTGGATCATATAGGATGTTTCAACTATATCGCCCCCGTTATCCTGTGCACTAAAAGGCACAGTTTTGCCTGTGACACCGTTTATCCAGTGAGGCCAGACACCATGAAAGCGGTCACAGGTTTCCAGGAATGTAAGTATTTTATCAAGCCTGGCAATGCCATCAGTCCTGGAGATAAATCCCCGGTCAATGCCGACAATTATAGCCATAATGCCAAATCCCGATCCTCCTGTTGTAACTATATCTCCCGAAGAATTACGTTCGCGTGCCATTCCGCAGGAGGGATGGCCAAAATCCCAGAAATATTTGAATGTTTGTTTTTGTACCAGTGTCAGAAGATCATCATCCGATAGTTGGGCGAATTGATAAGTGGAATCAATCGGCAGTAAAAAAATCGGAGGAAAAGCCACCGAAGCTAAACCCTCCTGCCGATGTCAGTCCTGAGGAAATGGAAAATGTGTACCGGGTAAGTCCATTTGCATTTGTTGTATTGGAGGCCATAACGGTTTTGTTGTCACTTGAAAGTGTAAAGGATAAAGGAGGTCCGTTAAATGAAAATGCTGATTTGTAAGCAGCGGGATTAAGGGCTTGTGAAAATGTAACAGTTATGTTTATTTTTTGCGGGTCAATATTCTGAAGCGGGGTAGTTGTCATAGCTTTACCGTTGAGCATGATGGAATCAATCACCATGGAACCCGGACCTGTGGAAAATTTAAACCGGAGGCCCGGAAAAGTCTCGCCATTCGTCCCCCGCAAGTCGGAGGATATTGCAAGCGTATAATCGGTAGAATACTGCAGGAGTGGAACAGGCTTCAGGATGATGCCAGTGGAATTGTTTGGGACAGAGTAAGTATAAGCTACATCAACCCCGTAGAATTTTGAATGGTAATCGCCTTTAAAATGGAATCTGATATCCACTGCACTTGTGAACAACAGGTGGATGGGTTGATCAAAGGGAACGTTTTTTACAACAGTGCTATCATTCAGAGTGAAATCGGCAATCTTCACGCTTATCAGCTGGATCATGCCCACATTTCTATTCGGTGAAGGAATCTTTATGCATGACATTAAAACTATTAAAAATATCAAATAACAGAGCGGTATTCTGTATTTCATGACCAAAAGATAAGGAATAAAAAGAAAAGGAAGGGCTATAATTGCCCTCCCTTTTCAACTGAGTTCAGTATTAATTATGGTTTTCCGGAATTGTACATGAGTGTGATCAAAGCAGGAGTCAAGTACCGAATGATAGATTGCTACATCGTCCAGCAGACCTTTAAAATGGCCATTGTGCGGGATTTGTATAATCGGCCCAGGTATCCGGAATTGTAGGACTAACCTGATCCTGAATAAAGCCAAAGACAAGGGTGTTATTGGCTGCGTTCCCGGCAAACTTCAATCCGGTAGCATTATACAAGGGATGGGTCGTCGGATACAGAGTGAAATCCTGAGATTTCATTTCCTGACCATTGATATACATTGTACCAATCTTTGTAGTGTGGTCATAAGTGCAGACGACATGAGCCCATTCCTGAGCCAGCAAACCGTTTACCCCGGTTCCGCTACTCGAAATAAGGTCCTTTGAAAAAGTCGAGCCTTGCCACCCTCCATTGTCCTTGGTAGTCCCTGTCCCTGAACCAGGGAAATATAAGTCTTCGCTGGCTGATGTTCCACCAGTAAGGCTATATTGTACAGCTAATTTGCACCAGCCTATCCGGTTGGTCAAATCCGCAACATGATCATTTTGATGATTGTACTCGAACTGGAAACCATACCATCCGGCCAGTCCCAGAACGAACTGATCGACTTTTCCCGTCGTGTCATCCTTCATCCAGAAGCTTATGGAGAAGTCACTCGTATTATCAAGCGCATCTCCATTTGGAATCTCAATCAGTGATGTTGTACCGTTAAAGCTTGCTGCCTGTCCTGAGGCTGCATTACGACCTGTTACATAGGTTATGTCGATGACACCTCCTGTAGCAGGATTATATACTCCAGTCTGATCGTTGGCGTTTCCGTCAAAGTTCCAGTAGGCGAATACACGCCTGTTGGAAGAAATGATCCCACTGTGGTAAAAGAACGGTTAATAGCAGTGAGCAGACTGGCCATCGGAAGCTTTTAACCCTGAAGTGATCGCAAGTTTATACAATGCCCCATTAGCCAGGTTGAGTATTCGGAGTTATGGTAACAACTGTTCCGCTGGAACCGAAACTGTTAAGGGAATGGAAACATTATCGTAATCCTCTGTAAGGGTCACGTTATCCGTAGTTGCGGTTGTTGCATCAACATCAGTGCTAAAAGTTGCAGTAATGGCGGGATTAACCGGAACGTTGGTCGGAGCTGTGGCGGAATTCAGATCAATTGTGCCAACCATCAATGTTCCCAGATTGATAGGTGCACGGATTACTCTTTTTACAGCTATCTGTAACTGAAGGCAACTAACACCAGAATCAAAATACTGAGAATCAAAATCGTTTCTTTTCATACATTAATAATTTATTTAGTTACACATATCAAATAGGTATTGAATTATCATTAATAATTAGGATTTTGTGTCAAAGATCCCTTGTGAAATATCTATTTCACTCTGGTGTATAGGCAACAATTCATTTTTGCCCGGGACAAATCCCAGTGGACCAAGTACTGTCAGCCGCATTCCCTGTTCTGACCAGATCCCAGAATCTTTCACCTTCCAAGAGCGAGTTCATGTCGGCGTTCAAGCAATATTTTATCCCTGAGTAAATCTTTATCGGTGACAGAAACATCCGGCAGCATGGACAATGTTTCCTCCTCTGGCTCTTTTTCTTACCTGGTTAAGGTAGATCAAAGCATCGGCTGGTTTTCCATTTTCGTTCAGGGCTTCAGCAGCCATCAGAAGTACATCAGCATATCGGATCAGCCTGCGATGATGCGACCATTGCGTAGGGGTATCGTTGCCCGGAGTCCACACTTTTCGGTTATAGCATTGTAATATTTGATAGTATCACCATTTTGGATTCAGTATTACAACGGGATCGTTGGCCGGATCGGGATCATCCTTGACTATGAATACTCCATCTATGGTATCGCCGATGATCAATAATCGTACCTTTAAGACGGGGGTCGCCCGGGTTCAAAGGACTTTCTTAGATCGATGGAAGGACGGTTAAATCCCCATCCACGGTTCGGTGTACCTCTTACTCCCTGAGTGTTTGCATATTGGGCCCCTCCTCCATCTAAAATCTTCTACTGCCAAGGGCTCCTACTTCGAAAACTGATTCAACTCCGTTATTACCGTTGACGCCATTGGCATCCAAAAAGTTTGGTTCGAGAGAATATTCATTTGACTGGATGACTTTAAGAGCGTAAGTTTCCGCATTGGCGAAAGTCACTTTTGAAAAAGATAAACTTTTGCAAGCAGAGCTTCTGCAGCTCCCGATGTGGCTCTTCCCTGATCAGTTGAGCTCAAGCTCACTTTTCTTCGGAAGATGGGTATCAGCAGTACTGCAGATCTGAAACAATGAGATTATAGATTTCGTCGGCATGTAGCCCTGCCCAGATGCAAGGGAGGGTTGGTCGTGGTCACTTCCGGCACACCTCCCCAGGCGCGAACCAGATCAAAATAGAATAGTCCGCGCAGGAACCGGGCTTCACCCAGATAACGGTTTCTCAAAGTTGTATCCATAGCTATTGCAGATACCTTCTCAATGACTACATTAGCCCATCTTTATGCCCTGGTAAAGGGTGGCCCACCAGCGGTCGAGATCCGTCGCCTGTTGTGTTAAAGGTGAAATTATCGTAGGCTCCTACTGTAGATAATTGATCATTAGTGTTACTTCCCTTGTAAGCATCATCCGACATGATATCCAGAATGGGATAACCGCCTGAATTGTAATACCAGTCTCTTGACTGCAGCATATACAGCATTGGTAGCCTGCAGGGCATCAGAGGAAGATGCAGGAAAGGAAGCCTGTGTCGAGATCTCCCTGTGGATCAATTTGTAAAAAATCGGTACATCCTGCCATCAGGATGAAGATACAAAGCAGTAAAATTATTTTGACTATTTTCATGACAATCAGAACGTTAAGTTAATGCCAAAGGAATAAACTGAAGTGACCGGATAGGTACCATAATCAATTCCGTTAGAAAGAACGATCGAACTTCCAATTTCAGGAGTATACCCCGTAAACTTCGTAAGAGTATATATGTTTGAGCCCTTAACATATATTCTCAATTGATTGATCAATAGCTTTTTAGTAATGACTGAAGGGAGTGTATAGCCCAGCGTCACATTTCGCAGACGGGTGAATGATCCGTCCTGGACAAATTTATCAGAAGGGAGGTAATTGTTCCCGCCATAAGATGCTCTCGGTTCCGAATTGCTGGTACCGGGACCTGTCCAGGCACCTAAAACGTGTTGTTCCCAGTTGTAGGGATCAGGTCTTACAACCTCCTTGGCATTGAATAGTTTACTGCCATACAACGCCCTGGATATCAACTGAGAAATCGAATCCTTTATAATCTAGCTTCAAAGTTGAATCCAAGTTAAACTTCGGAATCGGGGATCCGATAAATGTGCGGTCGTTACCATCGATCTTTCCGTCGTTATTCACATCCACAAATCTCAGGTCGCCGGGAACTGCTGTAGAAAGATGCGGATATGCGTTCAACTCGTCAGCGCTCTGAAACACTCCGTTTGTTTTGTACCCATAAAAAGCACCGATAGGCAGACCTACCCTGCTTTGGGTTACAGGGATCCCGCTAGACAGGTATCCTCCGTACAAAACCGAATCTATACCGCTGCTTCCCCCTACCTTTAATACCTTGTTATTAATTGTGGATCCTAAAAAGGTAAATGCTGTACGCTACCTGGTCCGATATTGTCCTTCCAGGTAATCTTTCCTTCAAAGTCCGGTATTTTTGACTGAAGCTGCGTTGAAAGAGATCGTCGGCACCCTGACCGTTTCCAAGGTAATCAGGTGTAGACAATGGGATCAGGATGTCGCTTGGTAACACGATTATAGTAATCGAATTCTCCGGTTAATTTGTCTTTAAACAGGCCGATTTCCAGACCGGCATCGGCTTGTTTGGTACTCTCCCATTTCAGTTTTGGATTACCGGAAGCGGCATAGGTGACAGCTGAATTTGCAGTGGGAGGATTACCCAGAACACTGTTACCAGGGTCTGGGTAAGGGAATATTGTCTTATCATAAGGGATTTTATCATTCCCGATTATTCCCCAGCTGCCCCGCAGCTTTAAATTCGAAATGACCGTGATGTCTTTCCATGAAGTGTTCCTGTGAAATAAGCCAGCCTGCAGCAAAGGAAGGGAAATTACCATACCGGTTAGAGGAACTGAATTTCGAGGAGCCGTCGCGACGGAATGTGGCAGTTAAAATATATTTTGAATTATAGGTATAGTTGACCCTGAACAGGTACGACATCATGGAAAAGTTTTGATTTGGATCCACTCCGTTGGATATGGTGCTAAGGGTATTGACTCCGTTTGTCGGATCGTAGATATAATTCGGGTCGAAGTACCAGAAATCAGGAGAAGTACGGATAATATTTTTACCTGTCATTGAGAACAACTCGGATGAAGCCTTCTGCATCGTATAGCCTGCCACTACATCAAAAGAATGAAGACCGAATTGCTTATTGAATGTGAGCGTATTTTCCCAGAGCCAGGTTATGTTATGACTGTTTCCTTTGGTAAGGAGTGTTCAGAAGATTCAGTTGCTGCGGGGATACGAAATAAGGCCGGTGTAAAGCTTGTGTGCTGATTATAGGCGGCATCGAGGCCAAAGCTGGTTTTAAGCTTAAAAGCTTTTCAGGATAGTGGCTTCAGCAAAAAGATTGCCAACACCACGTACTCCTTTATTATAATCATTGGAATATGCAAGATCGGCCAGTGGATTTCCCACATTAAGTACTTCAGCGAAACTTCCGTCTGAATTATAGGGGGCCAGATCGGGGCAGGCCCGATAAGCTGAATAGGTGACATTTGGTGCATTTTGCTGTTTATAAGGAGTGATGGTCAGGAAATTACCACAGCTCAATATTTTTTGTCAAGTGAATAAGTATTATTTAAATTGAAGGTAACTCGCTCATAGCTCGATTTATCTACAATCCCTTCCTGTTTGAAATATCCGAGACTGACGTAATACTGTGTTGATTCATTTGCGCCGGATGCCGATAGCTGATGGTTCTGCATGGAAGCCGGATGGAATATCAGTGACTGCCAGTCGGTATTCGGTACCAGATCAACATTATTATATGTCGGTGTAATTTCATTTACTACAGTTGCATAATCCTTTCCCGAAAGAAGATCGATCTTCTTTGCGAGTATCTGAACGCTGTACTCACCTGAATAACTGAATGTGGTCTTCCCTGTCCCTTTTTGTCCGGATTTAGTGGTGACCACAATTACTCCGTTAGCGCCCGCGGGAACCATAAATTGCTGTGGCCGAAGCATCCTTGAGAACATTCATGGAAGCAATATCTTCAGAATTGAGAAAGGAAATGTCATCGAGAATCACGCCGTCGACGACGAAGATGGGAGCACTGTTATTAAAGGTGCCTACACCGCGGACGCGAAGCTCAGGCAGAGCTCCCGGAGCTCCGGAGGTGCTTGTCACCTGGACACCCGTAACTTTTCCCTGCAGATCCCTGCTCGGGACTTAAGGAAGTGATTTTTGTGAGATCAGCAGTTTTAACTGAGGCTACAGATCCGGTCAGATCGCTTTTTTTAACAGTCCCATAACCAATTACGACCACCTCACCTAATTCCTTCGATGCTTCAAGCAACTTCACATTTATAACAGTTTTGCCGGCAACCGTAATTGTCTGAGTTGCCATTCCTAACATTGAGAATACCAGCGTGTCTCCAGTTGATGCCACAATTACGTAACCTCCGTCAACATCGCTGAAAGTTCCCCGCAATGTGTTCTTAACCTGTACTGATGCACCTGCAACAGGATTATTCTTATCATCTGTGATCTTCCCTTTAACAGACTGTTGTGAAAATACGGGCAGAAGAATAAGTTGCGAGATAAAAACCAGTAATAATTTTTTCATAAGTCGAAACAATTTAATAGGCCATATTAAAATGTCAGTATTTGCGAGAATATAATTATTGTACATAAACCATTGATCCGCACAAATGTTCTCGATAAAGCAGATTAAACTATATAATCCAGCCTTATTTAGAATGAGTCTACAATTGTAAAAAGGGATATATGGCAGCTTATGAACCAGGTTACCTTTTTACAGTAAAAGCAACAATTATTCATTCCCCGGGAGAGTCATAAAAGCTTAGAGTTCTTACTCTGTGTTTATGATTAGCATTATGCAAATAGAAACTTAAATAAGACTAAAAACAGTTATCCTGACAACACTTTCTGACATCTGTTGTTTAACCTTAGTATAAACAAGAGGTTAATTTTTAGGCCCGCAAAAACTATATTAATTATCAGATTAAACAAAATCAAATTATGGCTGGATTGGAGAAATTATCAAAATTAATGACCACATCTCTGGGGAAGTTCAGATATTTTTCACTTGAGGAATTAACTAAAGAGGGTCATAATATTGAAAAATTGCCTTTTTCTATCAGAATCTTGCTGGAAAACATAATACGCAATTTTAACAACTCGAGTTTCACTAGGATACACCTGGATAGTATTCTAAACTGGAATTCAAAACAAGCACAAAATGAAGTGCCATTTTTACCTGCAAGGGTATTGATGCAGGATTTTACAGGTGTGCCTTCAATAGTTGATATTGCATCAATCAGATCGGAGGTTGCCCGCAAGAAACAAAATCCCGACCTCATTAATCCCCAGGTTCCAGTTGACCTGATAATCGATCATTCGGTCCAGGTTGATTTTTACAGCACTGAATATGCTTACCAGCGAAATGTGGACCTTGAATATGAAAGGAATAATGAAAGATATTCACTCTTAAAGTGGGCCCAGTCGTCGTTTAACAACTTTAATGTTCTTCCTCCCGGCCTGGGAATTTGTCACCAGGTGAATCTGGAATATCTGGCAAAAGTAGTCACCATCAGAGATGGCATCCTGTTTCCCGATACTCTGGTAGGAACAGATTCTCACACACCGATGATAAACGGAATTGGTGTAATCGGATGGGGAGTCGGTGGAATTGAAGCTGAAGCAGCAATGCTTGGTCAACCCATATATATAATGCTTCCGGAAGTAGTCGGATTAAAACTGACCGGATTAATGAAAGAAGGCACAACATCCACCGACCTGGTATTAACCGTCGCTGAATTATTAAGAAAAAATGGTGTTGTTAATAAGTTCGTTGAGGTTTTTGGAAGCGGCGTAAATAACCTTACAGTGCCTGACAGGGCGACTATATCCAATATGTCACCCGAGTTCGGTTGTACTGTAACCTATTTCCCGCCCGATGAGAAGACGTTGGAATATCTCCGGATAACCGGGAGAGAAAAAAAACAAATTGAAACAGTAGAAGAATATTTGAAGGCAAACCTTTTGTGGCGTAAAAATGAAGATAATATAGAATATTCTGAGGTCATTGAATTGAATCTAAGTGATATTGAACCTTCCATTGCCGGCCCGAAACGACCCCAGGACAAGATAAAATTGACCAATGTTAAAAACAGCTTTATTGACATTTTGCAGAAAAGCTACGAAAGAGAGTATGTGGCTTTAGATGAAAGAACCGGTGGACAATGGTCCAATGAAGGAGGGCACCTTGAAGAAAAAATCAGTGAAACCAGTCAGGAATATCTGAAGATCAAGACTGCTGGTATTGAAATTGAAGAACAACCGGCAAAAAAGGATGGGCTTAAAAGCGTAAAAATAAAAGCAGCTAACTCTGAGTTTCTGATAAGTGATGGATCAGTGGTAATTGCTGCAATTACAAGCTGCACAAATACCTCTAATCCAAGTGTTATGATAGCGGCTGGTTTGTTGGCTAGGAAAGCTGTTGAGAGAGGGTTGATGACTAAACCATGGGTTAAAACCAGCCTGGCCCCGGGTTCAAAAGTAGTTACCACATATCTTGAAAAAGCCAATTTACTGCCATTTCTGGAAGCTTTGGGTTTCCATATTGTGGGATATGGTTGTACCACATGCATCGGTAACAGCGGACCCTTACCTGTCCATATTAATAAAGCGGTCATAGATAACAAGCTGGTAGTGGCGTCAGTTCTTTCAGGTAACAGAAATTTCGAAGCAAGGATACATCCTCTTATAAAAATGAATTTTCTGACTTCTCCTCCCCTTGTAGTGGCTTATGCTATACCCGGGCAGAATCGATATTGATTTTAATAACGAACCATTAGGCCTGGATCCAAATCTCGAGCCTGTTTATTTACGCGACATCTGGCCAACCACGGACGAGATCCAGACTGTCATGAATAAAGTACTGGATTCCAGTGATTTCATATCCAACTACGAAAGTATTTTTCATGGTGATGAAAAATGGGAAGTGCTTCAAAGTACAAAGACTGATAATTATCAGTGGGACAAAGACTCTTCATATATAAAAGAAGCTCCGTTCTTTAAGGATATTTCCGCAGAGCCGGGCAAAATCTCTGATATTAAATCAGCCAGGGTATTAATGAAGCTTGGCGATTCAATTACAACAGATCATATCTCACCTGCGGGTTCTATTGCCGAAGATTCACCGGCAGGTAAATATCTCAAAGCCCAGGGTGTTGAGAAGAAGGATTTTAATTCATATGGTTCACGAAGAGGAAATCATGAAATCATGGTGAGAGGGACCTTTGCAAATGTTCGCTTAAAAAATGCACTTGGTGAACAAGGAAGGCGGTTTTACCCTGTACTTTCCTGATAATGAGGTGTTGTCAGTATTCGATGCTGCAGAAAAATATAAAGAAAAACATATTCCTCTTATCATACTGGCAGGTAAAGAATATGGAAGCGGCTCCTCAAGGGACTGGGCGGCAAAAGGAGTATCATTATTAGGTGTAAAAGCAATTATCGCCGAAAGTTTTGAAAGGATTCATCGCAGCAACCTGGTTGGAATGGGTGTATTACCGCTTCAGTTCAGGAATGGAGAAAATATTTCCTCGCTTGGTTTAACAGGTGATGAAACATTTGACATCGTCAGTCTTGAAGATCTGGCACCCAATAAAGAAATCAAAGTGATAGCAACAAAAATCGATGGTGCTAAATCGGAGTTAAATATTAATTGCCCGGCTTGACTCATTAATGGAGATCGCTTATTATCAAAATGACGGGATCCTGCAATATGTATTAAGGAGCTTTCTTAAACAGATTAAATAGAACAGCAGGTAATGAAAACCGACAATTCCTGACAGTTTGATTGAATTTCATAAATGAATTATGAATTACAGAACAGAAACGGACTCAATGGGTGAAGTACAGGTACCCGCCCATAAAGTACTGGGGTGCCCAGACACAGAGATCATTAATGAACTTCCCGATAGGTCCGGCGGCATCTATGCCCATTGAAATAATTCATGCTTTTGCATACCTGAAAAAAGCAGCAGCAATCACAAACAATAAGTTCGGATTATTGTCAGATGATAAAATGAAAATTATTTCTCAGGTATGCGATGAAATTATCTGCAGGCATACTTGATGACCAGTTTCCGCTTGTTATCTGGCAAACCGGTTCAGGAACCCACACAAATATGAATTGCAATGAGGTTATAGCAAATCGCGCTCATGTGTTGCTTGGCAACGAACTGGGCACAGGGAACAAGGCTGATCCATCCAAACGATGATGTGAATATGTCACAATCCTCAAATGATACTTTCCCGACAGCAATGCATATTGCAGCTTATACAAAGATTGTGAAAATGTTATCCCGGCTATAGACAACATTAATTAACACATTATAGGACAAATCTTTAGCAATGGCCGGAATTATCAAAACCGGCCGCACTCATCTGATGGATGCGACACCTGTATCGCTGGGTCAGGAATTTTCAGGGTATGTGTCACAGTTGAAACATGGAATAACATGCACTGAAAAACACCTTACCACATCTTTCGGAATTAGCTATGGGGGGAACTGCTGTCGGAACAGGATTGAACACACCCGAAGGCTATGCTGAAGAGGTTGCGGCCACTATTGCCAGACTGACAAAGCTGCCTTTCATTACTGCTGAGAACAAGTTCGAAGCTTTGGCATCGAATGATGCCATTGTGGAAACTCATGGAGCCATTAAACAGCTGGCAGTAAGCCTGATGAAAATTGCAAACGATATCAGAATGATGGCTTCCGGACCACGTTCGGGTATCGGAGAAATTATTATCCCGTCAAATGAGCCGGGTTCGTCAATCATGCCGGGCAAAGTAAATCCGACTCAGATCGAAGCATTGACAATGGTCTGTGCACAGATTATGGGCAACGATACAACCATTTCAGTTGCAGGCTCAAATGGTCATTTCGAGCTTAATGTTTTTAAACCTGTAATGATAAGTGCATTACTGCAATCTGCAACGCTTGATAGCGGATGCCTGCAAATCATTCAATGATAATTGTGCTGTTGGAATTGAACCCAATCCGGAACGGATTGAAAAGAATCTAAGGGATTCATTGATGCTGGTTACTGCTCTAAACACGCATATCGGGTATGAAAATGCTGCAAGGATTGCAAAAAAAGCTTATGCCGATAATTCAACCTTAAAAAAAGCTGCTCTTGAATTGGGACTTCTGACAGAACAGCAGTTTGATGAATGGATTGTCCCGTCAAAAATGATCGGACCTGATAAGAAATAATATAGGGGGAGGGGTTTGGGGAGAGGCCTTCAGAAAAGAAGATTGGGGAAAGGCCTTGAGAGGGATTACGAACTCTCCGCTAACTGGCGGAGAGTTCGTGATCCCCGGAGGGAGAACCAAGCATCCCAAATTACTCCCTTATTCGTTTCACTCATAAGGACTTTTTATTTCAGATCTGTCCTCATTCAGGCAAGCCTGATTCGTCCAGCTCTGAAATAAAAATCCCGCCGCCAGCTGGCGGACGGGAGTAATTTGGTCTGCGGAGAGAGGGGGATTCGAACCCCCGGTACAGTTTCCCATACGGCAGTTTAGCAAACTGCTGGTTTAAGCCACTCACCCATCTCTCCAAATAATCTTTTCTTTTGACCACCTTTGCCCTCCGTAGCTTTAGTGAAGAAGGGTCACCCATCTCTCCAAGATTCAGGCACCTGACTTACAAAGCGCGACAAAAGTAGGAAAACAAGGATAAAGTGCAAAATAAAACAGAATTTTATTTTAAATCCCCAAGCAGATTTGTGATCAGCCTGAAATTCTCGAGAGTCTCTTCGTCCAGATCACTGGTTTTTATCTTTTCTTCCTTTACATTCGATAGAAATCTGCTTAAAATGAAATTTCGCGGAAGCTCTTTTTCTCTGATATATACAGAGTTCGGTACAGTTATTCCTTCTCTTGATTCAAGAAGATGGTTCTTAAAATCAAGGGTCGACAGAAGATCTTCCGAATTTAAAAATGCGCCCGGCATTTTGATAATTAGGTCCTTGTCGTTACTGCCTGTCTTGAAAACAGCATTTTTAAGCAGCTCTGCCATATGAGACTCATCAGCATTTTCAAAAAGCAAAACTGCAAAATCCAGCCCCCAACCCATCATTATATTACACAATAATGGAATGGAAGAGACATTGGTTGAGGGTATTACACATGTTTTGCCTTTATATCCCATTAAATGAATGACTGCATTTAACATGTAAAATGACCCGGTATCATTTACAATCAGGTTAAATCTGTTTGTTGAGAATCCTTCAACACGCGTGGGATTACCAAGGATACTTAACAGCGGAGTCAGTGTATCGGGAGAAGCCGATGAGAGCTGCAAGGGATCCAGTATCCTGGAAGTACTTCTCATACTGTCAAGATCATCACGCTGAACAGCAAGGACCCTGTGCAATTTATTTATCTCCACCAGATGCGGAGAATGGGTGGTATATATAATCTGAATTTTATCCTTAATGTCTTCAAATACCTTAAGTACATCTTCCTGCGCCCTGGCATGAAGGCTCACACCCGGTTCATCGACCAGCAGGACCATCTGCCTGTCACTCATATTTGCAGAAGCCATTAATTCCATATAGAAAGATAAGAACCATCTTACACCTCTGCTTCTTTGCTTTGGATAAAGCCTTTCACCTTCATCCTTAATCCAGAATTCAAGATATGGCTTGCCTGCTTTACCTTCGAAGGAAGAACTGTAGTGATCAAGTTCAAACTGAATATGGATCTTATTATTTCTTCCTATTGACTGCTGCCAGAAATCATGAAAATTACGGGTAAGCGTATGATTAAGGTTCTCAATCTTCTGTTTCAGGATACGACTCGAGGGTTGCTGAAAAAATGAATAATCAACACCCGCGAGCGAAAGAAAATTCCTTGCAGCTTTATAGCCTTCAACATTTTCATTGCCGCTGATTATATCCTCCATATCAATTCTGTTTGGCAGCAGACTGCCAAAGTCTTCAAATAACTCGAACACAGGACAGTATTCAAAATATTTTTTCCCCAGGAAAGCACTGTTATAGTGTGATTTATATGACTGAATCACCTCATTTACCTTATTCTTAGCTTCTTCTTCAGAACTACCTTCGATAATATACCCTGAAAGTGCTATGTGACTATCGAGATCAGACATCATGGATTCTCTTTCAACCCGTGTTTTCCGGTAGTCGTAAAGGACATCTTTCCATTCATTATCAACATCATCTTCAATAGGCCGCATCAGAAGAGTCATCTTTTGATGCCTTTCTTCCAGCTTAAGTGACAGCTCTCTGAGATGCTCATCGATCCGCGTACAGTCAGCACGGAGTATATTCCACTTCTCTCCTGCTTTCTTTATTGATGATTTCTTAAGAAGTAACTCAGTTAACTCTTCTTTTTGTTTCTTAATCTCATTTAGCTGATTCTTAAGACCGGGATAATGATTGGCGTTTTTTGATACATCAACCTCCGCTTGCCTCTTTCCGAATAAACGAAATCTGATTGTTTTCTGTTCAACATGTGACAGTTTTGACCTGATCTCTGTTTCCTCAGTATTGAGCTTTGACAATGATGTTTCAAGTTCCCGGATTTCATTTATCTCTTCTTCCAGTTTCAATGTTACATCATTCAGATAAATTCTCCATGCATCTTCAAGTGAATCAAGGTATTGTTTTATTTCTCCGCTGACATTAATAACTGAAGAAAGATCCGCGATCCAGCTCCGGGTAAGTTCGAGCTCCGTTAAACCCGATAACAATTCTTTTAATTCTGTTCCCGGATTATCAGTAATTTGAATTAACCATCCTTTTGGAATTGTGAAACGACAGCTCACTTCAGGCAAAGAAAGATCACTGCGCAGGACATCCTCAGAGATAATTCCGGAATAAAAAACTTTCAAACCCTCCAGAACAGAAGTCTTTCCTGATTCATTCTGACCGATAAGACACGTAATGTTGTCGGGGGAAATATTTTGCCAGCCGGTATCAACAATCGACCTGAAGTTCTTTATTCTGAAAGCTTTAAGCTTCATCATTTAAATTTTAATTATAACTGAAAACCAATTACCAGCACATCATCTACCTGTTGGGCATTACCTTTCCATTCAGTAAAAGCGCTTTCAAGATGCTGCTTCTGCTGCGCCATTGGCAGTTCTTCAAAAGAGTGAATCATGCGTTTAAAATGCTTGTACTTAAATTTTTTGTCTGTTATTTCTCCGAACTGATCAGAAAAACCATCTGAAAAAAGATAAAATGAATCGCCTGTCTTTGTTTCAATGCATATGTTTGTGAATGATGCCTCCTTGACAGGAGCTATGCCCAAAGTCATCTTATCAGGTTTATATTCAGTTAATTCTCCATTCCTGATCATTATAAGTGGTCTGTTCGCTCCTGAATATTGTAACTTTCCGGAGGCACAATCTATTATACACAGTCCGATATCAATACTGTCCTGAGTTTCACGGTAATTGCCTGTCTGATGAAGGGCTTTCATAATCTTCTCTCTCATCAGGTTAAGTATCCTGTTGGCATTTAAATTAATATCTGTCTGCATTATCTCATTCAGAAAACTAATACCAAGGATACTCATAAGGGCACCCGGAACGCCATGACCGGTACAATCACCGGCTGCGATGCACATTTTTTCCCTTGTACAAAAAGCATAATAGAAATCACCGCTTACAAAGTCGCGTGGAAGGAAGAGTATAAAGAAGTCCCTTAGTCTCCCTTTCAGTATTGCCGGATTAGGCATCAGGGCACGCTGTATCATCTGCGCATAACGGAGGCTGGCAATATGATCATTTAAACCTTGCTTCGGGAGCAATGAAAGCAGGTCGGGGTTATCTTGCTTTTCCTGACTCATAGGTAGATCTCATTAATAGGGACAATAAATATACAGTATTTTTAATCTGGTTCTACCATCCAATGCACCTTTTAATGATCTCGTCTAATTAAAAGCACTACATTTTCGACGTGATGGGTATGCGGGAACATGTCAACCGGCTGTACTCTATTAACATAGTACTCGCCTGATAGTAATTGTATATCACGCGATTGCGTCGAAGGATTACAACTTATATAGACTATCTTCTCAGGACTGGCTTTTACAATTGCCTTTATCACCTCCTCGTGCATTCCTGCCCGGGGCGGATCGGTAATCATAATATCAGGCTTCCCGTTTGATTCAAAAAAGCTCTCGGAAAGCACATTTTTCATATCACCTGCGAAGAATCGGGTATTTCGGATGCCATTAATTTCCGAATTAATTACTGCGTCCTTCACAGCCTCATCCACATATTCAATACCTATTACCTTATTAACATGCGGTGCAATATAATTTGATATTGTCCCGGTCCCGGAATAAAGATCATATACGATTTCGTTTCCTGAGAACCGGGCAAAATCCCTGGCCGTACGGTAGAGTTGTAACGCCTGCCGGGTATTTGTCTGATAAAAAGATTTCGGTCCGATTCTGAACTTCAGCCCGTCCATTTCTTCAACCAAATGGTCCTCTCCCTTATAAAGAACAGGTTCCTGATCATTAAGTGAATCGTTCCGTTTGGAATTAATAACATACATAAGCGAAGTGATCTGTGGGAATTCATTCGAAAGAAAATCAAGCAACCCGTTTCTTTTCTCAGCATCTTCATGGAAAAAGACCACAATAACCATGAATTTACCATCCAGAGAGTTACGGATCACTATATTCCTGAGAAATCCCTTCTGCTCCCTCAGGTCAAAAAACAAAAGGTTGTTCTGATGTGCATACTGCCTGACAGCATTCCTGATAGAATTTGAAGGTTCGGGCTGCAGATGGCACTCAGTTATGTCAAGGACCTTATCAAACAATCCCGGAATATGAAATCCAAGTGCATCTTCCTTTTCGAATTTATTACCCGAAACAACCTCCTCACTTGTCAGCCATCGTTTATCAGAAAAGGTGTATTCAAGCTTATTTCTGTACTGGTATATATCCGGTGATCCGATAATCGGCATAATTTCCTTAAGATCAACCTTTCCTATCCTGGTCAGATTATCCCTTACCTGTTTTTCCTTAAACTTAAGCTGAAGATCATAAGGCAGATGTTGCCACTTGCAACCGCCGCATACTCCGAAATGGATGCACCTTGGTTCAATCCTGTCAGGTGAGTATTCGTGAAACTTTACAACTCTTCCTTCCAGATATTTTTTTCTTTTCTTTATAACCCTGATATCAACAAGGTCACCAGGTATAAGCATTGGTACAAAAACTACAAGATTATCCACTCTTGCTATTGCATTTCCCTCCGCTCCGATATCGGTGATCCTAACTCTCTCCAGCAATGGCAGCTCCTTACTTCGTCCCACTTGATCTTTCTTTCAGATTTTGAAAATAATATTTATCTTGAATTTTTAAGGTTATCCAGGAAAAGAATGCCCTCTATCAGGCATGGGACCACGCCATCACTATGATCAACATTAGGAACAATAACCATTTTACATAAATCCTGAGATGTTCCTGCCTGAATCATTGCATTGTACATATTTTCAGTAGAAACCGGATTTACCTGTGTATCATTACCGCCGTGCGTCAGTAATAAAGGCTTGTAACTATGCCATTCAGTAACACTGTTATTATTAAGAGCATCCCTCACAGACGAGTATTTAGAAGAGGAACTGAATCCTGAAATAAAATCTGCATTAAGCAATCCCGTAATTGAGGTTGTAAGCTCACTATTTATCTGATCTAATGTTAGCAATCCGGTAAAAAGCGAACTGAGCTTTGAAACATAGGGCTCATTAAGGATATCACTTGCCGGATTGGTAAACTGATTATATGCAATGTAGGCATTTACGATATAGGCAAAATATACAGGTATCCGGATAATCTGGTTGATTTATGATACCTTCCAATAGTTGTAAGATATTGTAAGGCCCGGCTCCGCAGGAAGTCCCTTTCAGGTTAAAATCACTATTATAATCCTGCTCAATTGCCTTATCGAGAGCAAGTGTTGCCCAACCTCCCTGTGAATACCCAAGAAGATAATATTCATTTTTAAATGTTATGCCAGGGAACTCCTTGCTGCCAATTTCTTTGGTCGTGTACAGCATGTCGACAAGGGACCTTACAGTAGGTTCTTTTATGAGGTATGGGTGAGGGATCTGCGATGATTCTCCAAATCCCGGATAATCTGGAATCAATACAACATATCCCATTGAGGCAATGAACTCTACCAGCTGGTAGCTAAAGTTTGCCGGATTATTGCTTGGGGCATCGGCATTAACCGTATTAGTTCCATTCTGGAACGATAGAACCGGATATTCTCCGGATGTTACTGGTACGCATATTAAACCCGATGCGTTGATCTGGTTGCCATTTACCGTAGTTTTGTAAACAATCTTATATACATTGACATCAGTGGTTACAAGCGGTTTAATATTGCTTATCTCTGGTACTGATGCTGATGCAATATCCAGCAACCCATTAATGAGACTCTGTTGATACACAGTCACAAATTGTTTCGAAACAAAGTACGAATAGTTTTTACCCTTCTCGTCCTTTTTGCAGGAAGTGACAAGCAGAAGCGACAGTGCAATTAACCGGACAGCCGGAATATGATTCTCGTAATCTTCATTATATCAAATTTTTATCAACTTCCTGAAATAGCTTGTACGGATAAGTAAGCATAGTGCAAAGATAGGTTTTCTTAACTGAATTTCATCCCTATATATTCCAATTTAACCGCTAAGCGATCTACGGAGGCACACCTCCTGCCGCTGCGCGGCTGTGCCCATAAAGGCGGACTAAAACTGTTCTTTAAAAGAATTTCATTAGGTTACAAAACATATAGCCCTCCCTTGGGGGGGTTGGGGGTGAACTTCAGACTTCGCCATACTTTTTCTATATTTGCAGACATTTAATTTTTATATGGTCTCAGTTCAGAACATCTCTGTTTCATTTGGCAGTTTTGATTTGCTTACGGATATTTCCTTTCTGATAAATGATCAGGACAGGATTGGTCTAGCTGGCAAGAATGGCGCTGGGAAATCAACCTTGCTTAAGATCATTTCAGGAAATCAGAGTCCAACTTCCGGACAGGTAGATATGTCAAAAGAGGTGACTATCGGGTATCTTCCGCAGCAGATGCAAGTTGATGATACGACAACTGTAATTAATGAAACAATAACAGCATTTTCTGAGCTGATCGGTCTCTCGGAGGAGATCGAATACTGCAGTTCCGAGATTGCACGAAGGGAGGATTATGAATCGTCCGAGTATCTGAAGCTTTGTGATCATCTGACAGTAGTTGAGGAGAGGTATCGGATGATGGGCGGAACAAACTATATGGCTGAAGCTGAGGTGACCCTCCTTGGATTAGGATTTGAACGCAAGGACTTTGACAGACCGACCAGTGAACTGAGCGGTGGCTGGAGAATGCGTATTGAACTGGCAAAAATACTTCTGAGGAAACCATCTCTGTTTCTTCTTGATGAACCAACAAACCACCTTGATATTGAATCGATCCAGTGGCTGGAAACATTTCTTTCAGGATATCCGGGAGCAGTTGTTCTTGTATCACACGACCGGGCTTTTCTCGATAATGTGACCCGAAGAACGATTGAAATCTCACTTGGCAAAATTTACGACTACAAAGCATCATGGTCGAAGTACCTGATACTGAGAGAGGAACGAAGAGAACAGCAGATTGCCTCATACAGGAATCAGCAGAAAATGATCGAGGACACCGAAAAGTTTATTGAACGTTTCAGATATAAAGCCACCAAAGCGGTCCAGGTCCAGTCAAAGATCAAGCAGCTCGACAAAGTTGAACGTCTTGAAGTTGATGAAGAAGACACTAGTGCAATCAACCTGAGGTTTCCTCCGGCTCCCCGCTCAGGAACCGTTGTGGTGGAAGCAGAAGGACTGTCAAAAAAATTCGGATCCCTTACTGTCCTTAACAAGATTGATTTCAAAATCCAGCGGGGAGAAAAAGTTGCATTTGTAGGCCGCAATGGCGAAGGAAAAACGACGTTATCGAAGATCATTATCGGGGAGCTCGATTATACCGGTGATCTGAAAATAGGACATAATGTCAAAATAGGATATTTTGCACAGAATCAGGATGTACTGCTTGACGAAAGCAGGACCGTCCTCCAGACAATCGATGATATTGCCAAAGGGGATATAAGAACCAAGATCCGTGATATGCTCGGTGCATTTTTATTCAGAGGTGATGATGTTGAGAAGAAAGTTAAGGTGCTGTCAGGTGGTGAACGGGCCAGGCTTGCACTCGTAAAGCTTCTCCTTGAGCCCAGTAACCTGCTTGTACTTGATGAGCCGACAAATCACCTCGACATGAGATCAAAAGATATCCTTAAACATGCTCTTATCAAATTTGATGGCACACTAATTGTGGTATCACACGACAGGGATTTTCTTGACGGGATTGTCGGTAAGGTATATGAGTTCAGACACAATAAGATCAAGGAAAATATCGGAGGAATTTATGATTTTCTCAGGAAGAAAAAGATTGATAACCTTAAAGATATCGAGAAGAAAGACAAAATCAAAAATGAGGCAGCAGCCGAAAACATCTCATCAAATAAGCTGAAATACCTTGAGAAAAAGGAATATGAACGTAATCTGAGAAAACTGAGAAAGAGACTTGAAGAATCGGAGACTACTATTGAAAAGATTGAAGCTGAAATACTTGCAGTCGATAAATCATTTATGGAACCCGGCAATACTTCTGAAGCACATGATATTGATTATAAAAGGTACCAGGACCTCAGGGAGGAGCTGAACCGTGAAATGGATCTATGGGCCCGGTATAGCCAGGAGGTAGAGGAATTTTTAAAAAATAACAACTAGATATGGATCTTCTTCAGTTTGAAAAAGAGTACAGGGTACATGTCTATGAGACCGGACCTGACGGAAAGCTTAATTTATATTCTTTGTTCAACTATATGCAGGACATAGCATCCGACCATGCCATCAGACTCGGATTCGGGAGGGACGACCTGATGCGGGATAACCACTTCTGGGTGCTTTCACGGATATACGCAGTGATAAACAAATGGCCATCGTGGGAAGATTCAATAGTTGTAAGGACATGGCCCAATGGTACTGACAAATTATTTGCTCTCAGAAATTACGAGGTTATGTATCCCGATGGAAGGCATATTGCTTCAGGTACTTCATCCTGGTTAATTCTTGACCTCACAACAAAAAAAGTCCAGCGCCCCGATGCTATTCTGAGTCACTACAACTTTGAGCTCCGTACTGAAAATTCTCCGGTCAGATATGCGACAAAAATTGAACCTGCCTCGGAAAATGGCAAAGTAACGCAGGTATTCAGAATTAAAGTCAGTGATCTTGACGTAAACCTGCATACCAACAATGTAAGATATCTTAAATGGGTAAGTGACATATATGATCTCGATTTCATAATGAATAACGACCCTCAATCTGCTGAAATTAACTATCTTGCAGAATCAAGATTTGATGAGGAGATCATAATAAAGACATCTCAGGAAAACGGGAATGAATCTTTTTTCAACCATTCAATATTCCGTACCAATGATAATAAGGAACTATGCAGAATAAGAATTGAATGGAAAAAAGGTATCAAAAAATAAAATATTAATTTTGGATATGAATAATAGTATTTCCATCAGGACAATTTCTTTAATATTATCCGGCATTCTGCTTGCTGTGATGTCCGATTCCTGTAAAACTACTAAGCAAACAGTTGACTACAAGGATCTGTCGTACCTTTATAATCCGACGAAAAGCCCGATCAATCCAAGGTTCAATGTCCTGAATGAGACAGATGTTTCATCAGTATTATCCATAAGGTTTGCTGCCAGTGATCTCTTTTTCTCTGAAGCTAACCCTCAGGGAGTGCCAACAGCTATGGTTTTGCTGACGGTTAAGCTTTATAACATGAGTCAGGCAAAGGCCCTTTCAGATACAGCGGTAATGAACCTGAGTATTGTAAAAGTTACAGGAAAACAGGAATATATTTATGAAGTGCCGCTTACTGTTGAGAAAGGAACAGAATATGTAGCCGAGATAAAGGTTCTCGACAGGCTGCGTCTGTTAGTATCACAGGCATTTGTTCAGTTTAATACCCTATCTTATTACAACCGTTACAATTTTGAGATGCAGGGGCATTTTGACAAGAATAAACTTTTCAGTCCAGTCATAAGAATTGACGAATACATCAATCTCTTATATTCCCGCGGGCATATTGACACTCTCTTTGTCTCCTTTTATAAACCCTTCAGGGAAGTTCCTGATCCTCCCTCGATGCTGCTTCCTGAAAAAACTCTTGACTATGACCCTCAGCAGGTTGTAGCAATCCCGTATTCTGACACTTTGCCAATGATGTTCCCCAAAGAGGGTATATATCTGTGTTCAATTGACAGAAATATTAAGGATGGTTTCACCTTGTTAAATCTGGGACCTTCATTCCCCAGATTTACTACTCCGGAGGTTATGATAGAGCCACTGGTTTACCTTGCATCTGCCGACGAAATGACTGATATAAAATCTGCTTTAAAGCCAAAGGCAGCACTCGATGATTTCTGGATTAAATGCGGCGGCAATATCGATAAAGCACGCGAACTGATAAGGATCTTTTATACACGGACTTTATATGCAAATTATTATTTTACCTCATACAAAGAAGGGTGGCGCAGCGAAAGGGGTATGATTTATATTATGTACGGGCCGCCCGATAAAGTTTATAAAACTGCTGACGGGGAGAGCTGGGGATATAAAAAACCGGTGTTAAGATCAAGATGGGGAGGCAGATTTAGTGTATCCGATTCTTATCTCTACTTCACCTTCAAAAAGAGAGAAAATATTTTTTCCGATAACGACTTTTACCTGAGCCGCAGCGAGACTCTTGTAACATACTGGGATAAAGCAGTTGCAAGCTGGAGAAAAGGGATCGTGTTCAGGCTCGATAATCCGAAAGGAATTTAGAAAGTGTCAGCTCATTCAATTCCTTTGAGAACTTTTGTGTTGTTCTTCACCGCAAAGGATCACAAAGTGCTTCACTAAGGTGCACAAAGGATTATTTGACATTATTAATTCATGAATAGTTTAATTTATTTATAAATGCAGAAAGAAACAGATTGTATTTTTGGATTGCATGCTGTTATTGAGGCTATCAGGGCTGGAAAACAGATCGACCGGCTCCTGATAAAGCAAGGACTTCAGGGAGCACTTTATCATGAACTTATGACGGAGGTTAAAACTCATAATATAGTATACCAGATTGTGCCTGTTGAAAGAATTGAACTTGTGACCAGGAAAAACCACCAGGGAGTACTTGCCTGGCTCTCAGTGATTGAATATCAATACATTGCAAATCTGCTTCCAATGGTATTCGAGAAGGGAGAAGATCCTTTGATAATTGCGCTTGACGGAGTTTCTGATGTCAGGAACTTCGGTGCAATTGTTCGTACTGCGGATTGTCTTGGAGCTCATGCTATAATAATCCCGGAAAAGGGATCTGCCCGGATAACAGCTGATGCCGTAAAAACATCTGCGGGAGCTTTACATTCCTTTCCAGTTTGCAGGGAAAAAAGTATAGTCAGAAGCGTAGAATTTCTGAAAGAATCAGGTCTCAGGGTATTTTGTGCAGGTGAAAAATCGGCCATATCAGCATCCGATGCTAAACTAACCGGACCATCAGTCCTCATCCTGGGTGCAGAGGACAAAGGCATAAGTCGTGAACTGCTGGCACTATCAGATATTCAGATTAAGATCCCAATGACAGGTACGATTGGATCACTTAATGTATCTGTTGCTGCAGGTATACTCCTGTACGAGATAGTAAGACAGAGGTCTGTTTGATTTATTCAATAATGCCTCTTATCCTCTGGTCAAGCTTTTCCTGATCAGATGCAAAGGATGCAAGTCCGGCCAGTGTCAACAAGGTATCAGGTGCGATTTTCCCTTCGCTGATCTTTTTCTCCCATCTGGAATGAACCGGTATTTTACCATCAGAAACGATGAAAGCCTTTTCTTCTTTCGAAAGCGAAGGAAACATATCTTCGCATCCTGCCTCATGGGCTATATGAATAAGCTCTACTCCGGTTGATGGTATTTTTGATGAAAGTCTTTCAGCAAGTTTAAGCACTTTATCATCTACTTCCCAGAATTTTTCGATGTGGGCATTTTTAGCAGAATCATATATACTTACATCATAATTTTCGTGCGTATGTGATGTAAATTTCCCTGACAATTCTTTTTTCCCTGCTGCTGCCACTTTTGGTGGCATGGTGAAAACATCCACCCCCGCTAGAAGTTCCAGCTGGTTGTTATTTCTCAGACTTGCTGCGATCTGTTTTGTCTGCCACGGGTTTTCGGCTGTGAGACCGGTTACCCAGTTCTGTGATGAGATGACGGCTTTTTCACCAGCACCCGATCCATCGCCGAGTTGGTTATTTATCATATAAGCACCAATTCGGCCCAGAAAGACATTTACGTAATCGGGTCGGGATATCTTTGTTATGAGGACATTTTCACGAGCGCTGAATCCAAGTGTGAAATTGACCTTTACCCCGGAATCCTTGAGAAGTCTGGCTCCGATCAATCCTTCAGCAGTCAATGGAACCTTAACGATAAATTGTTCAGGACATATATCATGAAATCTTCTGCCATAGTTCAATATAGCTTTTATATCATGTGATGTATCGGTATGCAACTCAACGCTTACAAACGCACCGAACTTCAAAGCCAGCCGGAGGGCATGGCGGGCATTCAATATGAAAGCAATTTCCTTTACTCTTTCCTCCTGAGGCAGATCTCTTACAACACTTTTAGCTTCAGAGATGAAGATATCATATATTCCTTTCTGTATTTCATTGTTAAGCAATGAGTTATTTGTTGTCAAAGCAATCATTTCGGCCGACCAGTTCGCCTCAGCTTCTTCCATATCACCCGTATCAAGCCAGAGTTCTGTGCCTGTATTTAAAAGTGATTCCCAAAAGGGGTCGCTTTTGCCCGTAACATGTTTTTCGTTTAGATTCTTCCAAACGAAATCGCTTATTCTGGTATTTATGTCAGCCATGGTCTCAATTATTGATGTAAAATTCAATTCACTTAAATATTAGTGGCAAAAATAGATAAATTATCAATCGGTCTCATCGAATATTTTTAGCTTTACAACATTCCAGTTAAAAAAATCGCTATGAAAACAATCATTCCATTCATTTTGTTTATTGTCTCAGTCACCCTGCAGGCTCAGGACAGTTTTGATAAGTATTTTACCGACAAAGTTTTAAGATTTGATTTTATGCTGGCAGGTAACAGCCAGAAAACTATTGTTTATGCTGTTGGCATGAAAGAGGAGCCATTCTGGGCTGGATCGGAATCAAACCTTATAAATAAGTTCAACTCCGGAAATTTCAAATATGAACTTTATGATATTGAGGGAAACACTCTGATTTACTCCCGGCCGTTCTGTACACTGTTCCAGGAATGGCAAACAACGGATGAAGCAAAAAGTACTGAAAGGAGTTTTTATGAGGTAGCCACAATGCCTTATCCGAAAGTGAAAGTCAGATTTATTCTCAGCAAAAGAGAGAGGAACGGCCTGTTCTCCAAATTATACGAAACTGTCATTGACCCTGCAAATTATTTCATAAAGAAAGAGAATCCAGTAAATGTGGGCATTACGAAAATATATGGTGATGGTGATCCGCATACATCAGTCGATCTGGCATTTATTGCAGAAGGATACAAAGCGGATGAGATGGGAAAATTCAGGGATGATGTAAAAATGATGGCTGGCTACCTCTTTGCTGAAGCCCCCTTCAGTGACTATAAGGATAGATTCAATATTTGGGCGGTTGAAGCTGTATCCCAGGATTCAGGTACTGATATCCCGGGCGAGAAAATTTACGCCAATACTGCATTGAATTCAAGCTTCTATACTTTTGATATTGACAGATATCTGACTACCCAGGATATCAAGTCTGTTAACGATTATGCTGCTGCTGTTCCTCACGATCAGATTATAATACTTATAAACAGCACAAGGTATGGCGGAGGAGGTGTTTACAACTACTATACGGGTACAACAACAGGGAACAAGCTCTCGCCTAAGGTATTTATCCATGAGTTCGGTCATGGATTTGCAGGTCTTGCAGATGAATATTATTCATCCTCAGTGGCTTACGATGAGTTTTACCCTCTTAATGTAGAACCATGGGAGCCAAATATTACTACACTCGTAAATTTTGATTCAAAATGGAAGAAATCTATAGCTAAGGAAACTCCTCAACCGACTCCGCCGGAAGAAAAATTCAATAATGTGGTCGGGTTGTTTGAAGGCGGAGGATATTCTGCAAAAGGGATCTACCGCTCAGAACTCGACTGCAGAATGAAAAGCAATGGCCCAAAAGGATATTGTACGGTCTGCCGGAATGCGCTTAAGGAAATGATTGAGTTTTATTTAAAATAAAAAACTTAGGGTCAGGGACGTTGCATGCAACGTCCCTGACATACCAAAATTTTATTATTTGCTTTTCCTGTCAATCAGATAGAACAATACAAGGCTGAGGCCACCGAATAAGAAGATCATCGATGTATAATTGGCGCCCACTTCCATAACCTGCATCGATTCAAGAATTGCACCGGCGATAATGCCTAATCCAATTCCCATCAATAGCATGCCGAATTTCAAGGTTACCTTGTTCCAGTTAAATAAGGGACTTTGACCCTCTTTGCCTGTGTTAAACAGGCTGGCATCAGCACCCTTATCAATGAGAGCCATTCTCTCTCTGTTACGGGTAGTGACAGATACATAATAAATTCCAAAAACTGTGGCAAATAATGCGATAAAAGCAACTAATACTCCCATGACTTTAATTATTAATTATTATTGTTTAAGAACCTCTTTTGCACCTTTAGACTATCTAACTAATATCCCGGTTACAAAAAAGTATAATTAAAAATTAAATTTTACGCCGTAACCAATTAATACCTTTACTCGTCAAAGTTGCAGAATGGATTATAAAGGTGACAGATATTATATTGAACAGATCCTTGCCGGGGAACAGCAATGCTTTCAGTCATATTGTTGACAGGCATAAAAATAAAGCATATAATCTCGCTTTCAGGATATGCGGTAATCATGAAGAAGCTGAAGAACTTGCACAGGATTCATTTGTTAAAGGCTTACAGGTCACTTAAAGAGCTTTAAAATGAAAAGCAGCTTCGCAACTTGGCTCTACAGGATAGTATATAATACTTCGATATCGCATGTCAGAATAAAGAAAAAAGGAGTTCTTTCACTTGAAGATTTTCCGGCCGATGCTACAGATTTTATAGGGATCAGTACTAGCGAGGAGGAAGCAGAAAGAGAATACAGGAGCTCACTGGTGAACTTTGCTCTTCAGAAAATAAACGAAGATGAAAGAGGTCTGATCAGTCTTTATTATTATGAGGATATGAGTACTGATGAGATTTCGGATGTTACCGGTATAAGCAAATCAAATATCAAGGTAAAATTATTCAGGGCCAGGCAAAAGATGCTTGAAATAATTGAAAAAGTTGAAAAAAATAAATTTATATATCATGAATAATCAGGAAAATCACAAGGAAGATCTTCTCAGGCAGATATATATCATCCTGAGAAGATTGAGAAAGCTCCCGATGGATTTACTTCAAAAGTAATGACACGTATCCAGTTGGAGACTTTGCCTTTGAATTGTGACAGAAAGATGGTGGAAAAGAAATCTTGTTCCTCTTATATCCGCTGCTGTTACTATCTTATTAATAGTTGCGGCATTTCTGATCCCTGCGAACCAGTCAGATGTATACGATTCATCCTTCCTTAACTCTCTTAAGAACATTAAATTATCATTACCGGAGATAAATCTTTCATCAATCTTCCAGTCTTACCTTTCCTTCAGTTATTGATTTATGTTATAATCGGAATATTTGTACTGACTCTTTTTGACAGAGCCTTGTACGGGATATTTAAAAGAGAAAAATAAGTGATTGAAAAGATTTTCTATTGTCCCTAAGTGTTGCTTTGAGGATTACAAGCCGGTCACTAAGGAATTCCCGGGATCACTTATTACAGACTTTCGACTTTTGAATTAAGTCCTTTTGCATTAAGAGATCTGCTCATTGCATTAAGTACCTCCACAACTCCTAATTTTACCTCGCAGCTGCCTTTAAAATGGACAATCAGTGCACATTGTTCTGCCTGAACCGAGTCGTGACCGCAAACCTCAACCAGACGATTTGATGACATGCTCGAAAGTATTGATATCATCATTATAGAGGATCAGTGAACCTGACTCACTTCCGCTTTTCAGCTTATCATCCTTATGCAGTATTTTTTCTTTCATTTCAGTTTTTCAAATAAGTTGTCTTGCTGTTTCAACTGGTATCTGCTTTTTCCCAAGCCATGCGACAACCTGTGCTTCACGGTATCCATTTCTGTTTAAAAGGTCAGCATACTCAGCTGCCGTTTCAAAAGTAATAAATTTCCCAATCAAATAATCAATTTTCCCGTCTTCAAGAAGCTGGATATCGAGCCCCCTGTTACCGGCAATTTTCCTCATTCCTTCAACTACATCTTCAGTCAGAGGATTTGATGACCGGACTACCTCAACTCTGAAACGTAAGTGTTGGAGTAATAGTATCTGCTTTTGTCTCAGGAACTATTTTTTCTATCGAATAAAATGCTCTTCCACCCCATTCCTTCTCGAGAGTTGCAGCTCTGTCGGCCGAAACCCGTTTATTATCAAGTAATGCTATCACAAACGCATCTTTGAAACCTTTGCTTTTTACTGACGGAAGGGCTTTTCTGGCATCTGCAAGCTTTCCGGAACATACCTGCATAATAGATAGTTTTGTCAGTACCTTCAACCTTAAAACCGTAAATCGGACTGAGTCCTTTAAAATAGGACAGAGCAACAGGATTCCGGAAAACAGCAATCTGAATCCTGTAAATCAGGCCCTGAGGCACCTCAGGATCAATGACTATCTTTGCTTTCGGGTCGGCAACGGGCTTTGATGCCGCTTCAAAAAAAGAAAATACTTCAACTGCGGATTAACTGAAGTACTAATCATTTTTGCTGTATCTGATTTTTTATCAACTCTTTCTTAATTGATTGATTATCAACTTTTTTAGCTGAATCTCTGACAGATCTTGTTATCCGATCTGACGAGTCCTTTGAAATGTGCAGTGGAATCTTGTCCAGGCTTCAATTGCCAGCTGTGCCTCGTTGTATTTCTGATCAGCCTTGTTCTGATAAAAAACAGCTAATTTCTCATTACTGCTAATTTTGACCTGCAGGTTTGATTTCTCAATACCTGTGAGCTTTTCCAGGGACTTTTTTTGTTCAGTCACTATACCGGAAACAGAATCAGCTTTAGCCTGAAATTCAAGAGCTTCACTTAGTATCATTTCATAATTTCGCTGAATACTTTCCCTTACAGGAACAGGTCTGTCCAGCAGTCTTCCGGAGCGGTTCCTTTACTGAGGTTTTACTTAAGACTATTTACAGTGTCGGATTTATTAGTGGTCACAACATCATTTGGTTTGATTTCGGAACCTGAAACCAGACCCTTCTTCTGGAGGCATTCCTGTAATAATTCAGGAACACCCATTTCTCTTGCCACTTTTTTCCCAACACGTGCAGTATATGAATTATACGATTCTGTAGCTTCAGAATATTTACCTGCCATTTGCTGGGCCTGGCCGAGATAAAATAAACCATCAGCCGGTAGAGTCTTAACAGAGCCGCCATCATTAAGAGCCTCCTGTAAAAGCTTTATAGCTTCATCCGGGTCCTTCTTCATTTTAACCAGGCAAACGCCTGAATAGTATTTATATAAAGGATCTTTGGTATAGGTCAGCAAAAGTTCCCTGAATTCTGTATATGCTTTTTCATAATTCCCCTGAGAAAATGCCTCAAAGGACGACTGACGTGTGGGTTTCGTCTGTATGTTCTGGGAAATAAGATAATTATAAGGTATTTCAATAACCATTATAAGGCAAAACAACATTATCTGTTTCTTCAATTTCATACTAGCAGTTTAATTAGCAAATAATTAATTTTCAACATATTGCTGAAATATTCTGATTTTTTGCAGGAAGCCTTATGTTAATAACAATTGACTGATTTTTTATAAATAACAATTCAAACTTCGTAAATTTACCCATAATAACAAAATAAATAACGATGATACAATTAAAGGAGGGAATGAAGGCACCCGGTTTTGAGGGTATCGATCAAAATGGCAAAACTGTCAAGATTAAGCGATTTCAAAGGGAAAAAGTTAGTGTTATATTTTTATCCTAAGGATGACACAACCACTTGCACAGTAGAGGCATGTAATCTTCGGGACAATTACGATTCATTTATAAAAAACGGTTACGTTGTAATAGGTGTCAGTCCCGACAATGAAAAATCACATCAGCGGTTTATTAGAGAAATACTCGCTTCCATTTCCGCTTATTGCTGACATATCAAGAAAAATCTTAAATGACTATGGTGTTTGGGGAGAAAAAAAGATGTTTGGAAGAGATTATATGGGAGTTCTCAGAACGACGTTTATAATTAATGAAAAAGGGATACATCGATAAAATTATCACAGAAGTAAAATCAGCAGAGCATTCAAAACAGATCTTCGATATGTACAATCAATAAAACCAATTATATGAGCAAAGAAAGAAAAGAAATAAACAAAGAAAAGCTTAAGGCACTTGAAGTTACTCTTGGGAAAATTGAAAAGGATTTTGGCAAGGGAACCATTATGAAGTTAGGAGATCATGCAATTGACAACATACAGGTCATCTCAACTGGTTCAATCGGACTTGATGCTGCGCTCGGTATTGGCGGAATTCCGCGCGGAAGAGTGATAGAAATTTACGGTCCGGAGGCATCAGGAAAAACTACCCTTGCCATACATGCCATAGCAGAAGCTCAGAAAAATGGTGGTATTGCTGCAATAATTGATGCTGAACATACATTTGACAGAAATTATGCCGAGAAACTGGGAGTAGATGTTGAAAACCTGCTTATTTCACAACCCGATAACGGGGAGCAGGCACTGGAAATCACCGATAACCTTATCCGTTCAGGTGCAATTGACATAGTTGTAATCGACTCAGTTGCAGCACTCACACCAAAGGCTGAGATTGAAGGCGAAATGGGAGATTCAAAAATGGGCCTGCAGGCCCGGCTGATGTCGCAGGCACTTAGAAAACTTACTGCAAATATCAATAAGACAAACACATCGTGTGTTTTCATTAATCAGCTCAGGGATAAGATCGGAGTAATGTTCGGTAATCCGGAAACAACCACAGGAGGTAATGCTCTGAAGTTTTATGCATCGGTACAGGTTAGATATCCGCCGTACAAGCCAGCTGAAGGAAGGTGAAGAAATTATTGGCAGCCGGACAAGAGTCAAAATTGTAAAGAATAAGCTGGCTCCTCCGTTCAGAAAAGCTGATTTCGATATTCTTTACGGAGAAGGGATCTCCCAGCTTGGAGAGATCGTTGACCTGGGGGTCGATTTTGAAATAATCAAGAAAAGCGGGTCGTGGTTCAGTTATGGAGAAACTAAACTTGGTCAGGGACGTGATGCTGTTAAACAGATCCTTAAGGATAATCCGGAATTATATGATGAACTGAAGGCTAAAGTATCGGAAGCTCTTAAGAAATAATAAAGACCCTTTTAACCGTAAAGGCCCCCTGTCCCGCCAAAGCGGGACATCCCCCTATAGGGGGACTAATACTGTAAAATGAAGCAAAATCATTTCAAATACAGAGAATTAACCCCCCTTTAGGGGGGCAGGGGGGCAAATAAAAAAAATAAATAATTATCAATAATATGAAAAATCATCTTATCCCGGTAATTCTATTAGCACTGCTTCTTACTCCTGCATGTAATCAGAAATCACCAGGTACTAAAGAAGCTGCACCTCAATTCAATAACCAGCTTACTGCTGAAGAAAAAGCAGGAAAGGTGATGACTCCCGAAATAATGTGGAAATTCGGAAGGCTCGGAAGTTTTGCTCTCTCTCCTGACGGATCGACTGTTTTATATTCAGTCACGGATATTGATCTTCAGAGTGAAGCTAAGACGAACGAACATTTTCAAGACTCACGGCTGATGGAAATGCCAGGGTGCAATTGACAACCGCAGGAGGTACTTCGCCACAGTGGATAAATAACGGCAAATCAATTGCTTTTGTCAATAAGGGAAAACTCTTTACTATGAATTCGGATGGCTCTGGACAAAAGGAGGTAACCGGAATAAGCGATTTTGAGATTTTCAACATTTCCCCGGACGGGAACAGGATATATTTTACAAAAAGAGTCAAACTGGATCAGACTGCCAATGAGAAACATAACCTGCCCAAAGCAAATGTGAGGATAATTAACGATCTGATGTACAGGCACTGGAATTACTGGAGTGATTTCTCATACAGTCATATATTTGTCGCTTCCTTTAATGGGAATGCTGTTTCAGAGGCGAAGGATATTATGGAAGGACAAAGATTCGAATCTCCTACCGCTCCCTATTTTGATGAAGGTGAAATTGCCTGGAGCCCTGACGGTAAATCTGTAGCCTATACATCCAAAAGACTTACAGGAAAAGAAGATGCACTTAGCACCAATTCCGATATATACCTTTATAATATTGAAACCGGGAAAGAAATCAATATTACAGAAGCCAACAAAGGTTATGACAGATACCCTGTATTTTCTCCTGATGGATCAAAAATCGCATATCAGAGCATGGAAAGAGATGGTTATGAAGCAGATCTCGACAGGCTTTTTGTCTATGATATAAAACAAGGGACAAGGTCATGGATTACTAAAGACTGGATCTTTGACGTTGCAAATATTACCTGGGCCGATGACAATACTTTATACTTCATTTGTTCCCACCTGGGCACTTCACAGATATTCAAAACTGATCTTCAGGGCAGTGGTGTCAATAAAATCACCGAAGGGGTACATAACCTCGGACCAATTATTTTAAAATCGGGAGTATTGCTTTCAGAGGTAACTTCAATGTCAATGGCTCCCGAGCTTTCAATTATTGATATTAAGTCAGGATCCGTCAAACAGATCACGGAGATCAATAAATTTATCTACGATGATATAAAGATGGGAAAGGTTGAGGAGAAGTATATCAAGACAAAAGATATGAAAGACCTGCAGATGTGGGTGATCTATCCCCCCGACTTTGATCCTTCTAAAAAATATCCTGCACTGCTTTTCTGTGAGGGAGGTCCCCAGTCAGCTCTCGATCAGGTCTGGTCGTACAGATGGAATATGCAGATGATAGCAGCAAAAGGCTATATAGTATTTGCTCCAAACCGCCGGGGTGTTGCCGGGTTCGGACAGGAATGGAAAGAAGAGATCTCAGGCGATTGGGGCGGAAAAAATATTCAGGACTATCTTGATGCTACCGATGCGATGGCAAAAGAATCCTGCATTGATGCAAAGAGAATGGGTGCAGTGGGTGCAAGTTATGGTGGTTATTCAGTTTTTTACCTTGCAGGTGTTCACCAGGGAAGATTTAAAGCACTTATTGCACATGCGGGCGTATTCAATTTCATAAGTGAGTATGGAACTACCGAGGAACTGTGGTTTCCTGACAAAGAATATGGGGGTCCTTACTGGAAAGATCTGCCAAGCTATAAATTCTCCCCTCATCTTATGGTGGATAAATGGACCGCTCCAATACTTATAATTACTGGTCAGAACGATTTCAGGATACCATATACCCAGAGCTCTTGAAGCATTTCAGGCTGCCCAGCTGCACGGTGTTCCAAGCAGGTTGCTTTTTTTTGAGGATGAGTACCACTGGGTTACAAAACCTCAGAATTCAGTGATCTGGCAACGTGAGTTTTTTGAGTGGCTCGATAAGTATCTGAAGTAATTTTACCCATTCGTAGAGACGCCCAACCTGGGCGTCTCTACTACTATAAAGCCAGGAGGATGATGTTACCCATTCAATAATTCCATAACCTTTCCCACCTTTTCTTCCATTGGCAACTCACCATCGATCCAGTTTATTTTTATACCTCGCCGTTCCATTCCCCTGAACCAGGTCATTTGTCGTTTGGCAAATTGATGGATAGCTATCTCAAGATCCCTGACCATTTCTGCAAAAGAGAGTTTTCCGCTTAGATAAAGTGTAATGAACTTATATTCAAGGCCATAGTACAACAGGGTTTCAGTTGTTATACCGGAGTTTATAAGATTCTTTACTTCATCAACCATACCGGAATCGAGCCTTTGCCTGAGTCTATCGGATATTCTTTTTCGTCTTGTGTCTCTATCGAAAATGATGCCTATCAGAAGGGCTTTTACCTTTGGGAACATACTTATATTATTTGTCTTGCCCTTACTGGAATGTTCAATTTCAATTGCTCGAATCATCCGTTTCTTGCTGTCCAGATCAGTTGTGTTATGAAGGTTTTTAAATGTCTGCAATATCTCTCTGAGCTCGTGCATCGATTTCTTCTCAAGTTCAATTCTGAGGCCGCTGTCAGGAGGTACTTCGAACATTTTATATCCCGAAATTATGCTATCAGTGTACATCCCCGAGCCGCCACAGACAACCGGAAATACTCTTCGCTTTTTCAGATCTGAGTAAATCTTTTTAAAATCACGCTGATATTCAAATACATTGTATTTATAACCGGGGTCAGCGATATCTATCAGATGAAAGGGAATCGGAGTGCCCTTGACCGTATAATCGCAATAATCCTTTCCGGTACCCAGATTCATTTTCCTGTAAACCTGACGGGAATCGGCGCTAATGATCTCACCTCCTATTCTATAGGCAATAGCTGCCGCCAGAGCAGTCTTACCTGATGCGGTAGGTCCGGTAACGACTAACAGATCATAGATCGAATTCAACTCTACAGCTTCATTTTTAATGATTCCCATCGGAAAAGCAATATAAGATAAATTTATTTAATTTTGACGGGCATTTAAATCTGATTTTTATGTCTGACAAATTCTTTCTTATTGTAATAAAAGACCTAATAATTAATCCTGTAAAAGGATGGGAAACAATTGATTCAGAAGCAAAGCCAGTGAAAATTATCAGAAATGGATTTTTAGTACCCTCAATTCTGCTTGTGTCAATTTCAGCTTTCGCCGGATCAATCGTATTTGCAAATTCCGAATTACCAATGATCTATTCTCTGCTTGTCGGACTAAAATGTTTTTTTCTTTTCTATTTAACTGTCTTTGCCACATCCTGGGTTCTAAAGGAAATAACATATCCACTGGACCTCGGCAAAAATTTTGCGGTTTCCTTCAGGTTAATAACCTATTCAATGGTGCCCATTCTGGTTTGCCAGTTTTTCAGCCGTTTCTTCGAATCTCTTCTCTTTATAAATATCCTTGCACTATATAGTCTGTTTGTCTTCTGGAGTGGAGCGGAAAGGCTGTTGAAGCCGCCTGCCTATAAGAAAATGCCTTTACTTATTTCCACTGTCGTGGCTTTTGCCGGAATATTTGTAATAGGTGATCTACTGTTCACAAAAGTAATTGACAAAATTTATTCTATATTCTTTTCTTAGGATGAAAGGAGGCACAGGAAATATTGAAATAAAAAATAAAAAGGCTTCTCATGATTATGAGTTCATCGAAAAATTTATAGCAGGGATAGTGCTTTCGGGTACTGAGATCAAATCCCTGAGACTTGGGAAAGCCACACTTGCTGATTCATATTGTTTTTTCAATAACGGGGAACTCTTTATTAAGGGAATGCACATTGCAGAATACTGGTGGGGGAATCTCAATAATCATGATCCCATGAGGGAAAGAAAACTGCTTCTTACCTCACGTGAATTAAGAAAAATTGAAAGGAAGACAAAGGAGTCCGGATTAACAATCATCGTTATTAAGGTTTTTATTAATAACAGGGGACTGGCAAAAGCTGAAATCGCGATCTCAAAAGGAAAGAAGGAATACGATAAACGCGAAACCCTCAAGCGAAAAGATGCAGCAAGGGAGATGGACAGAATGAGAAAGGTCTGATCAGAAGTTCGGACTGAGGAGATACCTTGAATAGAACTTGACGATTGCGTCAACAGCTTCATCAGAAGTATCAACGAGAGTAAATATTTCCAGGTTCTCAGGCAGGATATTATGCTCTTCTGCAAGCATCTCATCTTTGATCCATGCTACTAATCCACTCCAGTATTTTTTGCCCACCAGTATAATTGGAAACCGTCCTATCTTCCTCGTCTGTATAAGCGTGATTGCCTCAAAGAGTTCATCAAATGTTCCGAATCCGCCGGGAAGTACAATAAAGCCCTGGGCATACTTCATGAACATGACCTTCCTTACAAAAAAGTGATCGAATGTGATTAGTTTATCAGAATCAATATATGGATTTGGACGCTGTTCAAAAGGAAGATCAATATTTATACCGACTGATTTGCCCTTTCCTCTGTGGGCTCCTTTATTAGCTGCTTCCATTATACCCGGTCCGCCGCCGGTAATTATCCCATACCCCTTCTGTGTTAGCTTGAAAGCAATGTCTTCAGCAAGTAAATAATACTTATTGTTTGCCGGTGTCCGGGCTGAACCAAAGATTGAAACACAAGGACCAATACGGGCAAGTTTTTCGAAACCCTCCACCAGCTCAGAAATAATTTTAAATACTCTCCACGAATCCGTTGTATGGATCTCATGCCATGTTTTCTGTTCGAAGGCATCTTTAATAAGATCAGCTGGTTTCTCCATTTTGGTTATAATAAAAGTTAATCGACTCAAATATAATTAAATTCTTATGCCATAAGTTCCGGTTTCAGGTATTTTCCGGTATAGCTGTCAGTGCAATTAACAAGTTCTTCCGGTGATCCGGAAAAGATAACATTCCCTCCTTCTTTCCCTCCTTCTTTGCCAAGATCAATGACATAATCCGCCATCTTGACCACATCGAGGTTATGTTCAATAACTATGACAGTATTTCCTCTGTCAACAAGCTTATTCAGAACATCAAGCAATACTCTGACATCCTCAAAATGCAATCCTGTTGTTGGTTCATCAAGTATATAAAGTGTTTTGCCGGTATCACGTCTGGAAAGTTCGGTAGCCAGTTTAACCCGCTGTGCCTCTCCTCCCGACAGTGTTGTTGACTGTTGCCCCAGCTTTATATATCCAAGACCAACATCCTGTAACGTCTTTATTTTATGATAAATTGAGGGCACATTTGCAAAATATTCAACAGCTTTATTAATAGTCATTTCCAGAACATCACTTATTGACTGGCCCTTGTATTTGACCTCAAGTGTTTCACGATTATACCTTTTACCATTACATTCAGTGCAATGAATATACACATCAGGCAGAAAATTCATTTCGATTGTTTTCACTCCGGCACCTTCACATCCTTCGCAACGGCCTCCCTTTACATTGAAAGAGAATCTGCCGGCTCCGAATCCTCGGATCTTCGCCTCGGTGGTCTGTTCAAAAAGTTTTCTGATATCAGTAAAGACACCTGTATAAGTTGCAGGGTTTGAACGAGGTGTTTTACCTATTGGCGACTGGCTCACCTCAATCACTTTGTCGAGATGTTCAAGTCCTGTAATTTCTTTATATGCTAAAGGCGGTTTCCCTGAATTATGAAACCTTTTTGCCAGAGCAGGATGAAGAGTCTGGTTTATTAGCGACGATTTGCCGCTGCCTGAAACACCTGTAACACAAATCAATGTACCGAGAGGGAGCATAATATCCACATTATTCAGGTTATGTCCCGAAGCACCGAGGAGATTCAAATATTTGCCATTTCCTTCCCTCCTGAACATAGGAATATTGAATTTCTTTTTATTATTAAGATATGAAGATGTAAGTGTATTCTGTTTCATCAGTTCCTTAGGATTGCCGTGAGCGACAATCAGTCCGCCGTAACGACCTGCCCCCGGTCCCATATCGATCACGTGATCGGCAGAAAGGATCATCTCCCTGTCGTGTTCCACCACAATAACAGAGTTCCCGGCGTCTCTGAGCTGTTTTAAGGCAGCTATCAGTTGCCTGTTATCCCTCTGATGAAGTCCTATGCTTGGCTCGTCGAGAATGTAAAGTACATTGACAAGTCTCGAACCAATCTGGGTAGCAAGCCTGATCCTTTGGCTTTCTCCCCCTGAAAGAGTTTTAGCACCCCTGTTCAAAGAAAGATATTCAAGTCCCACTTCAAGCAGAAAACCAAGCCTGGCTCTTATTTCCTTTAAAATTTCCGCTGCAATTTGTTTTTGCTTTCCTGTCATCTTCTCCTCGATATCCGACAGGAAGAGAGACAATTCTTTGATATCCAAAGCCGAAAGCTCACCTATATTTTTATCAGCTATCCTGAAATACAATGATTCTTTTTTCAGCCTGGTACCCTGGCATTCAGGACAAACATTGTATTGTACATACTGCTCCCTTAATTTAGTTCCGTTTTTCTTGCCGTTAATTGATTCAACATTGCCTACAAAATTCACAACTCCTTCGAATGTCAGAAAATAGTTAGATGTCATGCCTAAAGGTGTATTTGACAATTTTAACACCTCTTCAGAGCCATAAAGCACTTTGTTAAGGGCATCTTCTGGTATCTCTTTTATTGGCGTATCGAGTGTAAATCCGTTCTTTTCAGCTATTGCCTCGATCTGCCAGAATATCCAGGTGTTTCTGTATTTTCCGAGAGGCTCTATCCCTCCTTTTCTGATGCTAAGCTCTTTATCGGGTATGAGTTTAGCTTCATCAATACTGGATATCTGACCCAGACCATTGCAGTGAGGGCAGGCACCCTGGGGAGAGTTGAAGGAAAATGTATGAGGTGCGGGTTCATTATATGATAATCCAGTAGTCGGACACATAAGGTGCCGGCTGAAATACCTGGGCTCATTACCCGAACTGTCAAGCACCATCATCACACCATCGCCCTGATCAAGCGACATCAGGATTGAGTCATTAAGTCTTTTATCGGAAGTTTCGCCGACTTTGAATTTGTCGACGACCAATTCAATAAAATGAGTTTTGTACCTGTCGAGCTTCATGCCGGGTGTGAGTTCCCTGATCTCACTGTTAATACGAACGTTCAGGAATCCTTTTCTTCTGAGTTGTTCAAATAATTCCTTGTAGTGCCCTTTTCTTCCCTTAACTATTGGTGCGAGAAAGAAAACCTTCTTTCCGGCAAAGCGGCTTTTTACCAGTTCAAGTATCTGAACATCTGAATACTTAACCATTTTTTCACCTGTAGCATACGAATACGCTTCCGAGGCCCTGGCATATAAGAGCCTCAGGAAATCGTAGATTTCAGTGATTGTTCCAACTGTCGAACGGGGGTTCTTGTTAGTGGTCTTCTGCTCAATAGATATAACAGGACTCAATCCTGTTATCTTATCCACATCGGGGCGTTCCATTCCTCCCAGGAACTGGCGGGCATAAGCTGAAAGAGTTTCCATATAGCGACGCTGTCCCTCGGCATATATAGTATCGAAGGCGAGAGATGATTTACCGCTTCCGCTAAGTCCGGTGATTACAACGAGCTTATTTCGCGGAATAGCGACATCTATATTCTGTAAATTATGGACCCTTGCACCAAGGACTAATATTTCCTCATTCATCTTAGCATCTCCTCATCAAAAGATCAGTTCACTGCCTCAGATTTTTCGATGTTTCGCATCCCCTCCGAAGGAATTTTTATAAGATATTCTTTATTAGGTTTGGGAGTAAGGAAAGGCTTCCTGAGCCAGGGGTTCAGAAATTTCAACATCTTATAATTAGTTCCGAACTTTTCAGCAAAAGCTGAAAAATCGGAAATGGAACTATCTACTTTTACCTCAAAATATTTAAGCTCCGGAAATAAATCCTTCTCCGGGATCTTAAACCCGTATCGTTCAGGATCCGTAATTAAAAGTTTATATGCCACAACTCTGAAAATATATCTTGCTGTCTCATCGCTGAATAAAAGATCGTAATAATTTTTCTGGCGCTGGATATCAATCTGTTCATCGATTGCTGCTCTCCCGCCATCATATGATGCAGCCGCAAGTGTCCAGTTACCAAACTTTTCGTAGGATTTCTGAAAATAATCGCATGCAAATTGTGTGGATTTTTCAACGTCATACCTTTCATCAACCACAGTATTTATCTCCATTCCTTCCTCCCTGCCTGTTTCAGGCATGATCTGCCAGAAGCCTGTAGCTCCGGCAGGAGACACCATGTTACTGTATTCGCTTTCCGCTGCTACAAGATATTTGAAATCATCCGGCACATTGTTTTTTTTCAGGATCTTTTCAATAATTGGAAGATACCTGTGTGCCCTCATAATTATAAGAATAGTGGAGGAATGTCTGTAGGCACTTGTAAGAATTTCACGTTCAAGACTTTCTCGTGTATCAAAATTATCGAGGGGCATCTTTTCACCTGCAAATGTTACATTATCAGGTATTCTGAATGATTTGACATTATATAGTGTATCTAAACCCTGCCGCTCAGGCACCGGACTTATTTTAACACCCTTAAAGCTCTCGGCAATTGAAAGTATAATTATAACTGTCCCGGTCAGAACGAATGCAGTAAGTACAGCTTTCTTTTTCCCATTGATCATAATAACTCACATTGTTTTTAAAATAAAGTGCAAAGGTAACATTTTTGCACCTGAAAAATAATTCCGTAAAGGCTAAATTAATAAGTGAATAAAACTGCAGCCCTCAGGAATATGTATGAAGGAGCAAGCATTTATGCAGGGTTATATAAGACAGGCTCTAGAATTTGTAGGAGACCCCTGAGAAGATCCCAAAGGAATAGGGATGAATTGAGGTACCTGTATTTACACTGAATGGATTCAGATAATATCTGAAAGTAGGTTCGAAGTTAAGAGACAATTTATCGGAGAAATTATATTCCATACCCATTCCGAGAGAACTGCTCAGAGTAAGCGGGTTTATTCCTTTTGTATCGCCTATGGGATATTTATTGCCGTCAAGTGTAGTATACACGGAATTATGGACCAAAAGATTGTACGATAAACCCCCGATAAGATTTATCCCGATAGTCTTATCTACAAGTTTATATCGTAAGACGACCGGCAATTCGAGAAAGCTTAAATTCTGGTCGAGGGAAGTGTTAACCGGCTGAAGGCTTGCCTTTTTGGGATCAAAGACATTACTGGTATAAGCTGTAAGTATCCTGCTGTCTGAGCCATTACCGCTCAGAAAAACATTTGGATTACTTGTATAAATAGTACCGGCTGTTGTAAGTACTTCAAAATTATGACTTCCCTTGGTAGTACTGAAGCTCTGAAATCCGTCGAAGGAATTAATTCCGTCAAGCTTCTGTCCTAAAGAGGAATAATATAAGCCTGATTGAATCGTAAATCTCTTACTGATTTTATATGACAGTGCGAGACCACCGGAATATGAAACAAGAGGTTGTTCCGATTCTGTCATCTGTTTTGTGAATGCATCACCTCCTGAGGTAAAACTTGAAAAATAAGTCGGTGAAGCCATTGCAGCTATTGACCACCTGTTCTTCTGCTTTGCTGTAATATCTTCAGGATTATATTGAATATCAGGATACCTGATCTTTTCTGAACTAACCTGAGATGCATTTAAAGGTTTCCCAAATAAGCCTCCCGGGTTCTTAGCTCCGGGAAGAGTAAGGTTTCCTGCAACAGACAGGCTTTTAATCTCCTGAGAGTAAATCACAGGATCAACAGATGTGGTCATTTCTTCTCCCTGTGAAACCGTACCCGGTTCTTCTGTGATGGTCGCGGGACCGGAGGAGTTGTTAATAGAACCAGGATTCGTCTTTGGAACAAGCTGTGGTTCATCGAAGGCTCGTGCAATTAAGGGTTTAGAGGCAGGAATGGTTAAAGCAATTTCAGAACCTTTATTTCCCACTGCAATTCCGCGTGACCATCTATACGTGAAGAAACTCAGTGTAAGTAAGACAGTTACAGCTGCAGCAACTTTCAGGAAAAGAAAGGATTGTGACTTTGATTTAATTGCAGAGTGAACGCCATCCCATACCCCGGGTGGCGGAAGCACCTCGAAATCTTTGAGTCCGTTTCTGAAGAGAAGGTCTATATTTGCCTCTTTTTCATTCATTTGCTGCTTTCTTCTTTATTCCGGTATATGATCCAACTCTTCTCTGAAGGATTACCCTCGCACGGGAAAGATTCGATTTTGAAGTGCCTTCTGAAATATTCACCATTTTACCGATCTCTTTATGTGAATAACCTTCAATTGCATAAAGGTTAAATACCATCCTGTATTTCGTAGGCAATTCTCTGATAATCTCAAGCAGGTCTTTAGCTTCAAGTCCCGCGTAATCCTGATTATCAGGTTCCGCATCGGGCTCCTGGATCATGTCGATATCGTCTACACGGTAGAGATTATGCCTGGCACGGAATTTTTCCAGCGCAGTATTGACAGTTATCCGCCGCATCCAGCCTTCGAAAGAACCTTCATGCTTATAATTGTTAAGGTTTTCAAATATCTTAATAAATCCTTCCTGCAAAATATCTCTAGCCTCCTCATCATTACCAGAATACTGAAGGCACACTGCATAAAGTTTCGCAGCATGCCGCCTGTACAGAAGTTCCTGGTCCCTTCTGTCACCCGCAAGACAACCTTTTATTATTTTTTTGATCTCCGACAAGGTTTTTACCTGATTGAGAACATAAAAATATAAAATAATTATCTCAAATGCGAGTAATTATGCAAAAGATTGATGGAAATTATTGCGAAAAGGTTGCGTATTGAGAATATATCTCCATTTATTTAAAGTCCGGTTCTTTTTTACCGCTTGCTTTCTCAAGCAGCCTATCAATATACTCTGATGTAAAGTCATAATATATTATGGGAGCACTTGTCGAATCATTCAATGCTCCAGCATCAGGTCCTTTTGCCGGATTATCATAGCCGGCCGGACTTTTGGGATATCCAAAATCAAAAAAGATTATATAGTTGCCTTTCTCCCAATAATATATTTTATCCAGCATCAGTCTTCCTTTTGGGCCAGGCAAATAGACATTTGATATTTTTTTTGACAGCCATTCATATTTTTCTCCCTGGCCAAGTAAGGTTGGCTTACCAAATTTCTCTACATATGATTCAAATAATTTTCTAAGGTCATTCAAATTGCAGCTAAATGAAATTTCAGGTTCTCCTGTATGTGACCTGGAGCAGAGAGTTAATTCAATACTGGTTAGCCTTCCGTCAATTATATAGCTCCCTCTGAGATTGACTTTTGCACAAAGCGAAGGACTTATTTCCGGAAAATCGCAGTACAGGTTTTTTTGCCTGGTCCCATCCACATCAGCGGTTTCAAAATAATGTAATTCCCCGGTTTTAAGCAGGGAATCCATTGCACTTTTTACTTTAAGATAGTCCATATCAAGATAAAAGCCGCTAAACCCAATATGTTCATCCTTGTTTTTTGAGTATGATTTTGTATTACAGGATGTTAAAGAACATATCAGCATTACACTCAAAAAAAGAGAAAAAAGGACTGGTGGATTGTAACGCATTATTTTCATAATGAAAGGTTTAAACTGTGAGGTGAATCGCCTGTGGCATATATCGTTGCCTGTTTAAATATGAATCACTTCACCAAAAGCCGCCGCTGCAGCTTCCATTATTGCTTCAGACATTGTCGGATGCGGATGAACGGATTTGATTATTTCGTGACCGGTAGTCTCAAGTTTTCGTGCGACCACTATCTCTGCTATCATTTCTGTTACATTGGCACCAATCATGTGGGCACCCAGAAGTTCACCATACTCGGAATCAAAAATAAGTTTGACAAATCCATCTTTCGCTCCTGCAGTTGCTGCTTTGCCTGAAGCAGTAAAGGGAAACTTCCCGACTTTGATTTCATACCCGGCTTCCTTTGCTGCGGCTTCAGTATAACCACATGATGCTATTTCAGGTGTGGTGTAAGTACATCCCGGAATATTATTATAATCAAGAGGTTCGACTTCCATTCCTGAAATCTTTTCCACACATATAATCCCCTCTGCCGATGCTACATGGGCAAGAGCTGGTCCGTGAACTATATCGCCAATAGCAAAAATACCAGGGGCCGAGGTACGGTAATAATCATCTACAACGATCTTGCCATTTTCAGTTTTGACACCTTCATTTTCAAGACCAATATTTTCAATGTTAGTGGTGATACCCACCGCAGACAGTACTATATCTGCTTCAACAATTTCCGTTCCCTTAGGTGTTTTGATACTTACATGGCACTTGTCCCTTGATGTTTCTACAGATTCGACAGTTGATCCTGTCATTACCCTCATGTTCATTTTTTTGAATGATCGTTCGAGCTGTTTTGATACCTCTTCATCTTCGACAGGAACTATCCGGGGTAAGAATTCGACAAGTGTTACGCTTGTTCCGAGAGACTGGTAAAAATTTGCGAATTCACTTCCGATTGCTCCTGAACCAACGACAACCATTGAGCCGGGCAGCTTATCGAGCGACATGGCCTCACGATACCCGATAATCTTCTTACCATCCTGCTTAAGATTCGGAAGCTCCTTCGACCTGGCGCCGGTAGCTATGATTATATTCTTAGCCGAATACTTTTTCTTCTTGCCTTCCTGGTCTTCAACCTCAACACTGTTTTTGCCTGCCAGACGGCCAAAACCCTTTATATGATCAATATTATTTTTCTTGAACAGGAACTGGACCCCCTTACTCATCCCGTTTGCCACATTTCTGCTCCTTGTCACAATAGCACTGAAATCGGGTTTTACCTCGCCAGAGATTGTGATACCATAATCAGAGGCATGAGTCAGATACTCAAAAACCTGGGCGCTCTTTAATAGCGACTTAGTGGGTATACATCCCCAGTTAAGACAAATCCCGCCCAGCTCGGCCCGTTCTACTACTCCTACTTTCAGCTTCAACTGTGATGCTCTTATCGCAGCTACATAGCCACCGGGCCCGCTGCCAATTATTATCAGATCGTAATCCATTGTATTTTTATTTTAAATATTCAGAATATTCATTTATTTATAATCTTCTTGTCCACCCAGAGAGGCACACAAAGGATTTCATGTATATAATTTTTGTTTCTGCTTAGAAAATCTCAATATTAAAATTGTTGCGCACTTTACAAGTACCCATATAATTACCAGAGTAAAGATTATGGTAGCACCCACGGGTATTCCTGCATAATACGAAATAGCAAATCCGGCTGAAGTACCGATGAAACCTGCAATAATCGACCAGATGACGATTTTAGAATAGACCCTGGTGAATAGCATTGCTATATTTGGCGGAATGGTCAGTAACGAAATTACAAGTACCACACCTGCCATCCTTATATTCAATACTATCGTAAGCGCTATTAATGAAGTTGTTATATATTTAAACACATCAACATATGAGGAATATGTTCTGGCAAAGACTTCGTCGAAGGAGATATAAAGGATTGTCCTGTAGAATACACCGAAGTACAGGATCAGTATTACTGACATGATTCCGAGCGCAATAATATCGGCATGTGAAACAGTGAGTATACTGCCGAAAAGATAACTCATGAGGTTAGGTGTATACCCGGGTGTCATATAGATGAAGATAATACCTATTGCCATACCAAAAGCCCATAATATTCCTATGGCGGAGTCTTCCCTGATTTTCTGCCTGACAGACAGATACTCAACACCCAGTGCTGAAAGGATGCCAAAAACAGCAGCTCCCAACACAGGATTTATTCCAAGAAAATAGCCAACTCCGATACCACCGAATGAAGCATGTGTGATTCCTCCACTTAAAAAAACCATTTTTTTTGATACAACATATGTCCCTGCCAATCCGGCAGTTATACTTGCAAAAACTGCACCAAGTAATCCTTTGATTATAAAGTCATATTGAAAAATACTGTTTTCCACTATTCATGATATTTAAGTACGGTATGAGGAATGACGCCGTGTGTAACAAGCTGAATCGGACATCCGTATGCAAGCAGATCTTCGTTAGTGATCTCATTGGAGGGATGGTAATGAAGGCCCCTGTTTACACATGCAAATGATTTTATATGTGCTGAGATAGTACCAACATCGTGCGAAACCATCAGTATTGCCATACGACTATTAAGATCTTTAAGCTTTTCATAAAAATCATTTTCAAATGTCGAATCAACAAAATTTCCGGGTTCATCAAGCAGGAGCAGCCTGGGATCTCCTATGATCGCCCTTCCCAGAAATACCCGCTGCATCTGACCGCCTGACAGCTCATTTAAGGTGCTATCAGCCATTTCCGTCAAACCAAGTTCATCGATCACTGTCTGAGCTTTTATCTTATCGGAAGCGGTCATTCCTGAAATGATCCCCTTCCGGATCATCAGTCCTGATAGTATTATATCAGTCACTGTTATGGGATAGCTGATGTCTCCCGTTGAAATCTGAGGCAGATATCCGATACTGTTCGCATCCAATATTTCTTTATTAAAAACAATTTTGCCCTGTGCCGGTTTCACCAGGCCAAGTATGACTCTTAGCAGAGTAGTTTTTCCTCCACCATTTGGACCTATGACCCCTATAAAATCACTCTCGTTTACTTTAAAATTTACATCCTGCAAGGCCACATTCACACCATAGGAAGCTGACAACGAGTACATTTCAAATAAATAGGCCATATGTTTTAGTTATTTTGAGCTTTCAAGTAAACTTTTGTGCAGTGCTTCGATCATTTCTTCTGTCGATTGCTGCCAGTCAGCTGACAAGGGATCGATCAGGATTATCCTGGCTCCAATTTCTGCTGCAATAGCTTTGGCATTTTTAGTGTCGTACTCACGCTGAACAAATATTGTCTTTAATTTATCTTCCCTCGCAAGGTCAATGAGCTCTCTCATCCTGAGTGCTGTCGGTTCTTTACCCTCATATTCCACAGGTATCTCTATGAGACCATAGTCTCTGGCCATATATGCCAGATTCGGATGATAAATCATGAAGCTTTTATTTGGCACATCTGAAAAAAGTTTCCGGGCTTTGTCATCCATTTCCTGTATCCTGGAATTAAGAAGATGAAAATTAGTTTCATATTTCTGCTTTTGTGAAGGGTTCAGTTCACAAAGCAGGTTTTTAACGGAGGATGCAATGATCATTGCGCATTTAGGCGAGACCCAGTAATGAGGATCTGCCAGTTCAATATGCCCTCCTTCCCTGTGATGATCAGAGGAAAGCGGGTCAATCTTTTCACCCAATGATAACTTCTTCATTGTCGGGTTTGTTTCGTAAAACCGGTCAAGCCAGTTCATCTCAAAACCAAGGAAACCATCGCTGATATACGCGACTGATTTCCTGAGCTGGTTAATTTGCTCAGGGAAAGGTTCATAAACATGAGGATCTGCTCCCGCAGGTACCATTATGTTAATTTTATAGTCATTATCAGCTATCTGTTCAACAAAATATTTGAAAGGCGCAATGCTTACGGTAATTATTTTATTGCCTGAATCATCACCCGAACGGCCACATGATATTGTTAAACAGGTCAGAACAACACAGAATATTTTTCTCATTTTTACGAAAAATGATCAATCGCCACAAATTTAACATATAACAGAACAAATGGTTTAAGTGTTGCAAATAAAATAATATAAGCTATTTTTGGAAACGATTAACCCGATATCGAGTTATTGCAGGATGAAGAATAAAGGCGAAATATTTGTTTCAATATTGAAAAACTTCAAGGACTGCTACTTCTTCCTGCATAATACTAAAGAATTCAATATTGTTGAAGATATTATGAATGAAGGGTTTATCTTCGAGAGACAGCTGGCTCATTCTACTGACCGGATCAATCCAAATGAATCTATTGAAGTGACATACTTCCTTTTCCACAGGAAAGATTATGGCTCGTATACTATAATTATAGCAATTCCTAAAGTTATCTATGAAATATATACCGGAGTTTCCAATAAAAAAGATGTTGGCATCGAAGAAATACTGACAGTTACTGAACCATTATTATGGTGATAATGATGAGCTGATCTATACGCTCTCCCCAAAACATATCCTTGGATACTTCAATCTTAAAACAGCAGAGTTTTATCAGAACAGAAACTGGGATCCCTTTTTTAATAACTGCCAGGTGAGGTCGTCGGGCAAAAAACCTGTAATCCAAAGGGGAAAATGAAAAAAGGAGACTGGCTCCCTTTAGTCAGTCCCCTTCTAACAGGAATGAAAACTAATAAGTCTGAAGAGATACTTTAAAGAATCCTGTGGCTTTTGCGGATGAGATCTGAAATTTCCAGCTCCCTGTTTTGTCCTGGTTCTCCGACTCCGAGATTGTGAATGATTTTCTCCAGTTGAGATTACCTGATTCATCAATTAAGATATCAGAATAATTTTTCCCGTTAGGCATTACAATTTTGATCCGGATATCGCCCGATTTGCAGTCGCCCATAACTGACATCACAACTGTTTTTGCCGTTTTTTCGACATCAAATGTATAATCGCCCGAGAATGTGTTGTCTTTTACTGACTTCGAAAAATCCCAGGTAGTTCTCTCTGCATCCCCGCCAAATGAATGTCCGAAAAATTCCTGCATGTCGGGATTTCCCATGGTATATGGGTCATCAAAGTTCCATGACCTGTTCCCTCGTGGCATAAAGATCTTTGTTCTTTCCTTGTCCGCATTATCTAGTATAACCGCAGCCTTATCTAGCTCTACTTGACTCTCATTCATGTTTTGGTCCATCTCAGACTGGGCTTTCTTTTGCTCGGCCATTGCTTTTTTCTGCTTATCAATGGATTGCTGCATCTGTGCATCCTTTTCCTGTTCCTCTTTTGTCTTCTCCTGGGCAGATAGCTGCTGGAACGAAGAAACGGTTGATATGAGGAAAATGATGATTAAAAATAAACTGTACTTTTTCATGACTGCCTCTGTTTTAGTTTGACATTGTAAAAATACACAGTCTAAACCTGTTAATTTGTTAACACCGGGTTAATGCCGGGTTAATGTTTTCTCATATCTTATGAGGTATCGATAATTTGAATAATTTTGAGGAAGTAATGAGACTTATATTGTGGATTTGAGTTCTGATTTATAACCAGGGTAAACAATTTTCAGATGAAAAACCGAAATACCGTACTGATTCTGGGTATCACATCCATTCTGATCCTGATATCAATCCAGGTATTTATAATCAGAGGCGTATGGAAGCAAAAAGAGGAATTGTTTGCTATCAGGTATACAATCTATACCCAGGAGGGACTGAACGCAATACGAAGGGGAATGTCGACCGATGGATTTGATACCGTGAGGCTTCTGCTGGACCAATATTCAGAACGGTCATGCACAGAACTGCACAAGATAAATGATGAAAAAGAATTAGCAGCCAAAAAAAAGGATATTCTCGCTTATTTCATGAAAGTAGTAACTCAGGAACAGGATCTTTCAGTTTTACTCTCTTCATATTTTGAGAGCCGTGAATTCGATAAAAATTTCAACTTCAGGATAATAATCAAAAACCTGGAAATGATAGACATTGATACGATTCCCATCTATCAGAAAGAAGGTTTTTCAAAACTCAGTTCAGAGGGCGGAGGAAGAAGACCTTCACCAATGGACTTTGCCGGTTCGAGTATTCTGGTTAGGCCATTCACACTGGAAGGTAATAATTACAGGTTTAGTTTTGATTATTTTATTGACTTTTCGGACAAGGCAAGGATGGTATGGGAACAGACATTTCTATCGCTGGCCATGGCAATTCTCACAATCTTTATTGTAGTCATTATTTTTATTTTTACTTACAGGAACCTTATGGAGGAGAGAAGGCTCTCGAATCTGAAGACTGACTTTATAAATAACATGACCCATGAGCTAAAGACACCTTTATCAACAATTACTGTCGCGGGTAAAACTCTGGAGATGCCGCAGATAAGAAATAACGTTGAGAAAATACTGGAAACAGCAAAAATGATCGGTAAACAGAGTGTTCATCTTAACCAGCTCATCAATATGATACTCGAGATAAGCATGTGGGAAAGAACACAATTCGAGCTTGATAAGAAAGTCGTAAAGATAGAGGAGATTATGAATGATGTGGTTGACAGCTTTAAATCGGGCGGAGGGAACAGCGCATTGATAAATCAGAAATATAATTTTAAGGGAGCTGAAATTGATCTCGATGTTGTGTATTTTACAACACTAATCAATAATCTGCTTTCAAATGCTGTTAAGTATTCGGATAAAGAACCGGTAATAGATATTGAAGGGTTCACCCAGGAAAATAATGTATGCATAAAGGTGGCAGATAACGGAATCGGAATTAATAGAACCGACCAGAAACATATATTTGATAAGTTTTACAGGGCTTCGACCGGAAACATACATAAATTCAAGGGATTGGGCCTTGGCCTTTACTATGTGAAAAAAATTGCGGAGGCTCATGGCGGAGACGTAACAGTGATAAGCAAACCCGGAAAAGGAAGTACATTCACTGTTATTTTGCCAAATAATTCATAAACCTGTATCAGAAGTAATCAGACCGGAGTAATAGATGCGGAAATGAGGTTCAGTAAAGGTTATCAGTTTACAGGGAAAAGGTAGTATATTTACTGTGACAATACCATTATAATTAATATTTAAGGGAAATGAAAGTTTTAGTTGCTGAAGATGACAGAGATTTTGGTAATATATTGACTCAATATATTTCAATTTCTGGATTCGATGTTAAGCTGGGCAGGGACGGAAAAGAAGCATGGGAGCTGTTTAATCAGGAAAAGCCTGATATTTGTGTATTCGATGTCATGATGCCTGAAATGGACGGCTTCACTCTTGCTGAGAAAGTAAAGGAGATTTATCCCGAGGTCCCGGTCATCTTTCTGACAGCCAAAAGCCTCAAAGAAGATATTGTAAGAGGTTTGAAGATCGGAGCTGATGATTATATAACCAAACCGTTCGATCCCGAGGTTCTTATTCTTCGGATAAACAATATCCTTAAACGGGCCTATTCTTCCAGCAATGATGAGTTTAAAGTATCCAAAACAGTCCTGAAATATAATACACTTGAGCTTCTCTGCGGCAATAATAAAGAAAAACTTACCCTTAAGGAGGCTCAGTTACTGAAGTATTTTATTGTCAATAAGAATAAAATCCTTGCAAGAGAGGATATTCTCACCGAAATCTGGGGTGAGGATGATTATTTTCTGGGAAGAAGTATGGATGTGTTCATCAGCCGGTTAAGGAAATATGTTTCAGAAGATACCAATATAGATATTCGCACTGTCAGAGGGACAGGCTTTATTCTTGAAGAGATCAGGAAAGGAGAAGAGTAAAATGAGTTATTCAGCGCTGGTACAGGTTAGCCTCCGCAACGGTCGGTGAATTCTCACAGTTATTTTTTAGCCCCAAGAACCTCATTTACTTTATTATACAAGGCTTCGCCTCTTAGGTTTTTACCAATTATTTTACCGGTTTCATCGAGCAGAAAGTTAGCAGGAATTGAATTCACGGCATATAATTTGGCAGCAGCATTATTCCACCACTGCAGGTCCGACACGTGTGTCCATGTGAGCTTGTCATCGGCAATAGCTTTTACCCAGGCATCCTTTGAATGGTCAAGTGATACTCCGAATACATCAAAGCCTTTCTTATGAAATTCATTGTAGACTTTTACTACATTCGGGTTTTCCTGACGGCAAGGCTGGCACCATGCTGCCCAAAAATCTATCAGCAGCAATTTAGGACCCAGCTTTGAGTAAAGTGACACCGGATTACCATTTACATCATTGAGTGTAAAATCAGGCGCCTTCTGACCCACTGACACTTTTTTCATTACATCAATTCTCTCCTTAAGACTTTTTATCTGAGGCAGTGAAGTAAGTGCAGTATCAAGGCCACTTAGCATAGATTCGATCTCATCGGCCTCCATCTCATAGCTCAGACCTACCACTACTGAAGGAGTGACATAAGAAGCCGGATTATTCTTCACAAAGCTTTTCTGAAGATTTGTCATTTCAATCTGAATGGAATCGAGCTGTTTTTCAAATTTACCGGCAGTTGCTGTATCGCCGGCCTGACTAGCGGACTGATATTTGCCAAATATTGCAGTATACCTATCACTTAACGGCTTATTTGAATTGACGAAGGATTTGTACTCATCCTGTGTCTTTGATCCGGTAACATCTGCCTTAAAAAGTGAATCGAGGCTGCCTTTTACGGTAATTTCAGAGTTATCAAGATAAAATGAAGTCCGCTTCTTGGTATCCCCGGCAACCAGCTGTATCAATTGAGGATAATCCACTGCTCCGCTTTTCATGGTAAATGATCCTTTTCTCGATACTGCAGAATCGATTGACACTGTCTTGCTTCCATCTCTTTTCTGAAGATAAAAAGTTATACCGTCGGATCCATCAATTTTTCCTTTGACAGTATAATGAGGCTTCGCAGAACAGGAAGCCAGTACTCCAACCATTAACAGATAAATTACTTTTCTCATATGTGCTATTTTTGAATATTTAGAAGAATAAAACTTGTTTGAGTTTGCAAAGATAGGAATTATTATCCTGGCTTCGGTTTGAAATATTTTCCCAGCAATTCCAAAGCTGCCATATATGAAGTTATACTTCCTTGCTGTAATTGCCGCTCAATTGCCGGGAGCAGGGATTTTACCTCTTTATGATTATAGAAGGAGTTGTTCAGATAATCTATTATTGTGTCATGCATCCTTAAAATTGCCTGTTCCTTTCTGAATGTTTCAAAATATCCAGATTTCCCGGTGAAAGCAAAATATTCCATTACGATATCCCAGAGTTCATTTATGCCTGTACAAGTTAAGGCTGAACAGGTGAGGACCCGGGGAACCCAACCAGATGATTTTTTCGGAAAGAGCTGAAGTGCATTCTGAAATGAGATACGGGCATTGTCAGCCAGAAGCTTATTAGGACCATCAGCTTTTGTAATAGCGATCAGATCAGCCATCTCCATTATTCCTCTTTTAATCCCCTGGAGCTCATCACCTGCACCGGCAAGCATGAGAAGCAGAAAAAAATCGACCATTGAGTGAACTGCTGTTTCTGATTGTCCTACGCCAACAGTCTCAACCAGTATCGTATCAAAGCCTGCTGCTTCACATAGAATTATTGTTTCTCTTGTTTTCCTGGCCACCCCGCCAAGGGTCCCCGCCGTTGGGGATGGCCTGATAAATGCCCCGGGATGTACACTGAGTTTTTCCATCCTTGTCTTATCTCCAAGAATGCTCCCCTTTGTATGTTCGCTGCTTGGGTCGACGGTCAGTACAGCAAGTTTATGGCCCAATCCTGTGATGTGCAATCCGAAGCTTTCAATAAATGTACTTTTGCCTGCCCCCGGAACACCGGTAATTCCTATCCTTATAGATCGGGCGCCGTAAGGAAGACATTTCTCAATGATAGTCTGGGCTGTTTCATAGTGGTCGGGCAAGGAACTTTCCACCAGGGTAATAGCCTGACTTAAAATGGTCCGGTTACCTTCAAGTATTCCTGAAACAAATTCATCAGCCGAATATTTTTTACGCTTCCTTCTTCCTGTACTTTTCAGGACGTCAGGATTAATACTGGGCGGTTGAGGAACCCCTGCATGTACAATGAGAGAGCTTTTAAATTCCCTTTTCTTATCCATTAATTATTTCACCGCAGCTGGTTGTTCCACATCGGCAGTAAGCATAAGTACAACTTCTGAATTCTTGGGATCATTTGTATAGACATATATTGCCTTTGTAACTTTACCGGAATAGCTTCCTGAATTGAATACAGCTTTTATGCTGCTCGATTCGCCTTTTTTAATTCCAACATTCTGATTTCCCTGCTGTACTGCTGTGCAACCACATGTAGATCTTATAAACCTGATCAAAAGGTCATTCTTGCCTTCATTTTTAAATTTGAACTCGACTTCGTTCTGTGTTGACCCTTTTATTTTCCCAAGGTCAACAGTCGTAGCTTCGACTTTAAAGATTGGCGCATCTTCGAGTTCTTTACTGGATAATGATGAAAAATCTTCAACCAGGTTTGCTGAAACGTAATAAAATAAATTCTCCTGAATTACACCATTCAGTTTTATTTTTACCATATCACTTACATTTCCCCAGCCTGCGTTCTTTGTTGCATCATATGTTCCTTCAATCATACCTTTTTGTCCTGGCTTAAGGGTTTCGGGATTTGATTTAAGAGTAAGGTGAGCAGGTACTGCATCAAATTCAACTTTAACCGGTTCTGCAGAGGTGTTGATCAATTGCATTACCCTCATCTTTTTTTCGGTTTTCTTAACGTTGGTAAAAGCAAGATGATTGCTTTCGAATCTCACCCCTCCTACTGCGAATGTATAGAGCTCTTCAACTGTTTTTTCATGAGGAACAACCTCACCTTTAATTACAAGCACAGCGACTGCCGGACTAGTATTAGTATATACAGAAAGGGTCTTATTGAACTGACCAGGCCTGTTCTTTGGATCATAGATAGCAGTTACTTTACCTTTGGCTCCGGCAGGAATAGGTTCTTTTGTCCATTCAGGAGTCGTACAGCCACATGAAGCCACAACATTCTGAATAACCAGCGGTTCTGTTCCTGTATTTGTTACAATAAAATCAAATGTTTGTCTGCCAGCCTCTTCTTTAAACGTACCAAAATCATGTTCAGTAGCTGAAAGTTGCATTTTTGTGGTGGCTATTTGCGCCTTCAACGAAACTGCGATAATCAGCAGTGAAAAAATTGAGAATAACCTTTTCATATCAATTGGCATTTTAATTTTTAAAAAAATAAAAAACTTTTTTGCAAATATACAAAATGAATATTCAAGTTCCTTCATATGACATCTCCGGTAAGGATTAGGTTGCATGACGTGCAAGAACCCCACTGGAATATTTAATAATAAAATGTGGCGTAAAAATAATAAAGTTTAAGATTTTTGAATAGTTTAGAACAGATTATCATTAGTTTTGTTGCTTAAGCATGATCCTTTGGAACAAAATTTGCTAATTTTAGGATCAGGTAACCCAATGAATGCCTTTGAAAAAAAGTATATCAAAAAACTGATTTTCATACTCTTCTTGTGTGTGTTTTATTCAAATGCAAAAGGTCAGTTTTATAATGGCCTCCAGATGTCATTTGGGAAAAACAGGGTACAGTACTACGATTTCTATTGGCAATACTACAGATTTGACAACTTCGATTGCTATTTCAACGAATATGGACGTGATCTTGCTCAATACACAGCCAGTTTCGCCCAAAAGAAACTAGCAGAGGTTGAGGACTTTTTTGATTACAAACTGGAGAAAAGGATCATTTTCATCATTTATAATAAAAATTCGGAATACAAACAATCTAATATCGGACTTATTACTTTTGATGAGGATAGTTATAATACCGGGGGCTTCAACAGGATAATCAAAAATAAAGTTTCGCTTTATTATGAAGGCGACCATGAAGCGTATGAACGCCAGATTACGGCTTCAATTGCCGAAGTGATAATAAATGAAATGTTATATAATGCTGATGTAAAGGACAGAATTTCCAGCTCTTCATTGATCTATATGCCCGACTGGTATATTAAGGGACTCATTGGTTATGTGGCAGGAAACTGGAATTATGATGCTGAGAACAGGGTAAAAGACGGCTTCAAAGCGGGCAAATATAAAAACATAAACCATCTGGAATATGATGATGCAATTGATGCAGGAGAGTCCTTCTGGAGGTTCATTGGCAAGAAATATGGTGACGCACTCATACCCAATATTATTTACCTTACAAAAGTTTATAAAAACATCGACGACGGCTTGCTTTATGTTATAGGAGAGAAACTCAGAAATCTTCTGAAAGAGTGGAAAACCTATTATACTGAAGAGTTCTCAGGTGATAAGGATCTTCCGGCTGATGATGGGAATACTATCAGAAAGTCAAAAAAAGACCAGATCTACCAGCAGGTAAAAGTGAGTCCTGGTGGAGCATATATCGCCTATGTCACCAACGATTGGGGAAGAAAACGGATATGGCTATATAACCAGGCCACCGGCAAACGGAAAATAATTTTCCGTAAAGAGCCACGATATGAACAGATTGTAGATCTTACCTATCCTGTCATGGCCTGGCACCCTAGCGGGAAAATCCTGACATTTATTAATGACGAGAAAGCTGACCTTGAGATGTACTTTTACAGAGTCGATGAAAAAAAGACCACCAGGCGGGTGCTTCTGTATTTTGATAAAGTTCTCGATTTTTCATACTCTCCCGAAGGATCGCGTCTTGTCTTTTCTGCAGTAAAAGATGGCATAACGGATATTTATATTCATACAATAGCTTCAGGAACTAATGAGCAGATTACCAGGGATGTAGCAGATGATCTGTATCCTTCCTTCATGAAATCCAGTCCCGACGAAATACTTTTCTCATCAAACAGGCTGACAGATAGCCTCACAAATACTGCAAGTCCGTTTGAAAAAGTGTCAAAGACATTTGATCTGTTTACCTACGATCTGACAAAAAGAAACAATACACTTGTAAGACTTTCAGAAGGCAAGTATACCGACAGGTTCCAGTCGGGAGAGATTGCCAGGAACAGATTCGCATACCTTGGTAACCAAAACGGGATTTTTAACAGGTACACTGCAAAATTTGACAGCTCAATCAGTTTCATAGATACGATAGCTCATTACAGATATTATATTAACTCGCAGCCCATAACAAATTATAACAGAAACATCATAAACCATTCTGTTTTAAATGAAACTGACCCGTTCGGTGAGGTTCTTTTCAGAAACAGAAAGTATGTCGCAAGAAAGGTACAGGAAAGTCAATCAGTTCCGATACCTGCCGGCGAGATGGTTAACACTAAGCTACGTGATGAAAAAAATCTGTATTTCCACAAAGCCGACAGCATAGAACAGTTAAGAGAATGGCTCATAGCCGAAGATAAAAGAAGAAGGGATACCCTGACAAAACCGCTCTATGAGTACTATATAAAGAATGAACCAATTGACATAAACCATTACATATTTGAAAAAGAAAAACAGAATTACTATGACCAGTTATGGCGTAAGAAATATATGGACATCGATCTCGATACCGGACATATCGAACTCCCACTGATAAGAATTTACGAGACATCCTTTTATAATAATTATATTGCTACACAGATTGACTTCAGCTTTCTGAATAATTCCTACCAGGTTTATAGCGGAGGGGCACCTTATTATAATCCCGGTATAAATCTTCTTACCAAATTCGGAACAGTTGATCTGTTCGAGGATTACCGGATCACGGGCGGATTCAGATTTTCAGGGAATTTCGACAGTAATGAGTACCTGCTCAGTGTTGAAAACCTTAAAGGGGTTTTTGATAAACAGCTCATCTATCACCGAATGACCTATTACAGTACAGACTCAACACTTTTCAAAACATACTCGCAGGAAGTATATTTTTCGCTCTCAAAACCAATTACACCCGTTTTAGCACTGAAGGGCACGATTTCATACAGGAACGACAGACATGTAATTGTGGCACTTGATAATGCAACTCTCAATTATCAGAATATCAATCAGAACTGGGCAAGTCTTAAAGGTGAAATCATCTTTGATAATACACGCAAGAGAACCATAAATATATACTTTGGGACAAGGTTCAAGATATTTGGGGAATACTACAGGGAGCTGACAAAGAAAAAGTCAGATATGGTTGTCCTCGGTATTGACTACAGAAAATATATACGCATTCACAGAGAACTGATCTGGGCAAACAGATTTGCCGCCAGTACCTCCTTTGGACCCACCAAGTTATTATATTACCTGGGCGGAGTTGATAACTGGATGGGTTATCTATTTAATAAAGTTCCCATGTTCGATAATACCATTCCGGTGACTCCTAATGTTAATTATGGTTTTCAGGCTCTTGCAACCAATATGAGAGGATTTTCTCAGAATATAAGAAATGGCAACAGTTTCGCTCTCATAAACAGTGAAATAAGATGGCCGGTCGTAAGGTATTTAGCCGGTCATCCTTTGCGATCCAACTTTCTTAACAGCCTTCAGATCATTGGATTCGGCGATATTGGAACAGCATGGTCAGGGAATTCTCCCTGGTCGGGCAAAAATGGCTATGATACCCAAATTTTGTCAAATGGTCCCGTATCAGTAACTCTTGATTCAAACAGGAATCCTATTGTGGAAGGTTTTGGTGCAGGTCTGAGAGCCCAGATTTTTGGATATTTTATCAGAGCTGACTGGGCACGGGGTATTGAAAACAACTATTTACTTCCAAGAATTTTTTATTTATCATTCAGTCTCGATTTTTAACCTGTACTTTTAATGTTCTCGCCGATGCCCGGAATCAAGGAGTGCGAGAATGGGGAATAAATAGCCAGATATTTATCATGTTTTTTTCCTAATCAAAAAATTTCAGTACTTTTGTGCTCAAATTGTAATTAATTAATCAAAAAATAATCGAGATGGCTTACAAAATTAATGATGATTGTACTGCTTGCGGAACATGTATTGATGAATGTCCTGTTGAAGCAATATCAGAAGGCGACATCTATAAAATAGATCCGGATGTCTGCACTGACTGTGGTGCGTGTGCTGATGTTTGCCCCGTTGAGGCTATTCATCCGGCATAGTATCACAATTTCAGAATATGAAAAGGGACATGTCAATGCATGTCCCTTTTCATTTTCTATTGTGGATTGTATCTGGCTTTTTCCAGTATCCCCTGGACATCAGCATTACTAATCATATCTCCCATTTTAATATCCGGATTTTTGAGCATATAGGCTTCAATTATCCTGAATCCTATCCAGACGGCCGCCCTTCCGGGTGATTCCTTTGAAAAATAACCGGTAAAAGGAGCCTCTCCCGTAAGTTTTCGTATAGTCAGCTGATCGCTGCTGAACAGAAGGTTATTCTCAACAAGATACAGCCACATCTGGCTTTCATTGTTCCTGCAGAATTTCATCTGGACTGGTGTGAAGCCAAAGATTAATTCATCAGAAGTCGCAGGTAACATGCATTTTTCGAAATACTTAAGCTTGCCACAGTGAATAATTTCACTCAATACATTATCAGCTGGATATTTAATTGTCGGAAAATCCCATTCCGAAGCGCCCCATCCGTATATACAATCAGGTACGATGTTTTCAGGAGTCATCCTGTCCGATATATATTTGAATATATTAAGCCGGGGATAGTATTCACAATCTGCGCCCAGGTACCTGTCAAGGCCAATCCCAAGCAAAGAATCTCCTGTTATTATACTGTTATTAAATCCTGTTATACATGTGAATACAGCGGGAACTGTTTTCCCGGGGAAATAGTAGAGGTAATGAGTGAATGCTCCCTGCAACCCCTCTTCAATTGACTTTACATCAGGGAATTTCTTCATAGTGAGTGAATAAACCTCGTTATTCTGCTTATCTGAACAAAAACGAAGGAGCAGATCGCCGAAAGACGGGTCATTTATATTGCCGGTATTTATAACTAAACTGAATAGCTGTAGAAAACCATCATATTTTTTTTTAAGATCAGGAACCATTGTAATAACCTTGTCGGGATTTAAGGTGAACAGATCTTTTTCGAGTCTCTTTATTTCAATTTTTACTTTAATACCTGAAGTATTGACTTTATAGTGATTCTTTTTACATGAAGTCACACCTGCAGCAATTAATAAAAGAAGAATAAATGCAGACAATCCGGTTTTCATTTCTGTCAGATTTTTAAAAATTTAAAATAAGCACTTTTTCACTTATAAGGCAACAGTTAAAAACTATATAACCACTTCATTTATTATTTGTTATTTTTACAGAAGAAGATTTTGGGTTGATTTTCATGCGATCCGGATTATATTGTTAATAATTGACATTAATCATACACATCATTATGAAAGTTTTAAATTACAATAAGAACAATTTAATCAAAACTCTGCTTCTTATTCTTTTTGCAATTGGTCCTTTTATCAAAGTACATGCCCAGCAAAAAATAACATTCGGGGTGCATGCCGATCCCGTTATAAGCTGGTTCACGACAGATATAAAACAGGTCAGGTTTGATGGCGCACGGGCAGGCTTCAATTTTGGTTTGACATTAAATAAATATTTTACACCAAATTACTCCTTCTCTACCGGAATAGGGCTTATCAGAGCCGGAGGAAAACTGGTCAGCAGTGACACTTCTGTTTTAAAATTCTCAAATTCTACTTCAACTGTTTTGCCCGGTAGCCCGGTTGTATATAAATTACAATACCTGGTTTTTCCTGTCGGGTTAAAACTACAAACAAATCAGATAGGATATTTAACTTACTTTTGTGATTTAGGACTCGATCCTAAAATTGTTATTAGCAGGAAAGCTGATATTCCTTCTTTGAACATTTCAGATGAAAATGCTTCTAATGAACTAAGGATTTTCAATCTTTCATATCATGTAACAGCAGGTATTGAATATTCGCTCGGCGGCACTACTGCACTGGTTTTTGGTCTGAATTTTGAAAATAATTTCCTTGATATTACAAAAGACAGTGGAAATCAACCCACTGACAATGTATCACATAAAATGCTAAGCTTCAGGTTTGGCGTGAACTTTTAATTTATTACCAATGAAATTTACTGTCGCTCAACTTAACTATCATATAGGTAATTTCTCAGGCAACAAGGATAAAATCTGTAAGGCAATCGGAAAAGCAAAAGAAGAGGGATCGGATCTTATCATATTTTCTGAACTCTGCATTCCCGGCTATCCTCCTCTTGATTTGCTTGACAGACTTGACTTTATTGATAAATGCGATCAGACAGTAAAGGAGATAGCAAAAGAATGTACAGGCATCGCAGCCATAGTTGGTACTCCAACAATTAACAAAAGACCTGAGGGCAAGAAGCTGTTCAATTCAGCTCTTCTGCTGTCAGAAGGAAAGGTTATTTTTTCTGTTAACAAGGCATTGCTGCCAACCTATGACATTTTCGATGAATACCGGTACTTTGAGCCTGAAATTAAGTTCTCTGTTTTCCAGTTCAAAGGATTACGACTTGCACTTACCATCTGCGAAGATCTCTGGGATGAGCAGCCTTTCGACAATGAATTCGAAAAGACAAGGCTTTATACTGTCTCACCCATGGAAGAGCTGGCTAAACAAGATCCTGATATCATAATCAATATTGCAGCCTCCCCGTTTTCATATTCAAAGATTGAAGCAAAGGAAAACATCTTCATATCTAAAGCCTTAAAATATAAAATTCCGGTAATTTCAGTCAACCAGACCGGTGCAAATACAGAACTTATTTTCGACGGTGCATCTCTCGTGATCAATGACAGGGGAGAGAAATATGCCCGGCTCCCGTTTTTCGAGGAAACTGTAGAGACCTTTTCGTTTGAAAAGTTCAAATCTGGTTCACCAGGAAGAACTGCGACAGGGATTGATGATATTTCTCTCATTTACAAGGCACTGGTTACAGGATTACATGATTATTTTGCTAAATCGGGCTTAACAAAGGGTATAATCGGGCTTTCCGGCGGAATCGATTCTGCTCTTTGCCTTTGTCTTGCTGCCGATTCACTCGGAAATCAGAATGTGCGTGCGTTGCTAATGCCCTCGCGATACTCTTCCGATCATTCTGTAAGAGATGCCGTAGCTCTTGCCGATAATCTCCAGGTGCATTATGATATCATAAACATTGAAAAGCCATTCAATGCGTTTGAGGAGGTACTGCTACCTGTGTTCAAAGGAATGGACTGTGATGTCACCGAGGAAAATATTCAGGCGAGAATAAGAGCGGTACTGCTCATGGCAGTTTCAAATAAATACGGATGCATTGTAATAAATACCTCAAATAAAAGTGAAGCAGCAGTCGGATATGGCACTCTCTACGGTGATATGGCCGGCGGATTGTCTTTAATCGGCGACGTTTATAAAACTGATGTTTATCGTCTGGCACGCTTCATTAACCGGGACCATGAAATCATTCCGCAGAATATTATCATAAAATTGCCTTCCGCAGAGTTAAAACCCGGCCAGTTTGATACCGATTCGCTTCCCGATTATCAGATACTTGATTCAATTTTGCACCAGTATATCGAGTTACAGAAGCCTGCCAGCCGTATAATTGAGGAAGGTTCTGATAAGGAAACCGTTCTTAGGGTCATCAGGATGATCGATTTCAATGAATATAAAAGATACCAGGCCCCTCCCGTGCTAAGGATATCATCAAAAGCTTTCGGAGCAGGAAGAAGAATGCCTCTGGTTGCCAGGTATTAATCGGTTCTGATTCTGACCCTTTTTTACTCAAATTTAAACGGCTGTAATCCATTTCATTATGTAAATTATTTATGGCCTCTTTTGCTATATGTTATAGAACATATTGCAAAAAACTGTTACTGTGATCTTTACAACTACCTGTAATTGAATATGTTAAAAAATGTTAATTTGAATTTGATAAGTTTCTTTTATTACCTTTGACATGCTATTAAACATGATCAGTTCATGCAATATCTAAATCCATACATAGAGTTATGTCTTGAAGGACCTTCCTCTGTTTTCAAAGGACTGAATCAGAAAGACAGAGAAACGTTAATTCATCAACACTCCTTTGCAATATTTAAAAAGAACCAGTTGTTATTCAAGGAAGGTGACAAACCACGGGGGCTGATCTGCCTGGCATCAGGTAAAGTAAAAGTATTTAAGGAGGGAGTCGGAGGCAGGGACCAGATCCTCAAAATGGTACGTCAGCAGGGATTTATTGGCTATAAAGCATTATTTTCTGATGCTCCCTGGCCAGTATCAGCCATTGCAATTGAGGATTCCGCTATATGCATCTTTGAAAAAAATTCCTTTATCAGGATCCTGAAGAAAAACCCCGATTTTACATTAAGATTTATCAAGTTAATTGCTGATGAATTAGGGTTTTCAAATAACAGGACTGTCTCTCTTACACAGAAGCACATTAGAGGACGTTTGTCTGAGTCGCTGCTTATACTGCGCGATACATACGGCTATGAAGCAGATGGCAAAACAATCCGGGTTACAATGTCACGCGAGGATATCGCCAACCTATCCAATATGACTACATCGAATGCAATACGGACTCTTTCCAACCTGGCATCTGAAGGCATTATTGAAATTGCCGGAAGAAAGATTAGTATACTCGACAGCAATCATCTCGAACATATAAGTGAACTGGGTTGACCAGGCAGGAGTAAAGACCTGGTTTACCTATTCCCTGAAAAAGACCCTTTTTACGCGCCTGGGAATTGATGTAAGTATCTCATATGGAATTGTCTGACACTGTGATGCCAGCTCATCTATTGAAATCTTTTCGCCGAAAATTTCCACCTCATCACCGGCTTTAGCATTCAGACCTGTAATATCAGCCATGCACATATCCATGCATATGTTCCCTACTACCGGCACTCTTGCACCTTTTATGTACATTTTACCGATTCTGTTTCCCAACCTCCGGTTTAAACCATCAGCATAGCCAACAGGCAGTATAGCAATAGTTCTTTCATTTTCCGATACATCTGCACATCCATAACCGACCGGCTCTCCCTTTCTGATGCTCTTGATCTGAGAAATCCTGGTTTTGAAGGTTCCTGCGGTTTTAAGATGCAAACTTCCGAAATGTCCTACACCATATATTCCAATTCCGGGCCGTACCATTTCAAACTGATACTGAGGAAATCGTGCAATTCCTGAAGAATTAAGTATATGACGAAGAAACTTGTAGCCGGTTGCAGCACTGATTTTTTCAACTGCTTCCAGATAAACTTTTACCTGATGGTGACTAAAATCATCCAGAGCAGGATCCTCACTTCCAGCCAGATGTGAGAAGACTGAAACGACTTTTACACATTCCTGTTTTTTTATTCTCTCCGCAAGAGCTTCAATATCCTCAGGCATAAAGCCAAGTCTGTGCATCCCTGAATCTATTTTAATATGGACCGGGTAGCTAATAAGGCCGTGACGCATAGCCACTGATACAAACTGCTCCAGTGATAGAAGACTGAAAATTTCAGGTTCAAGAGAATATTTTATCATTAATTCTGATGCAGAAGGATCGGGATTCATAACCATTATGGGCAAAGTTACACCCGAATTTCTCAGCTCAACTCCTTCATCAACGTATGCAACTGCCAGATAGCTTACTCTGTGATATTCAAGTAAAGCTGATATTTCTGATGGACCTGCACCATACGCGAACGCTTTCACCATTGCCATAATCCTGGTATCAGGATTGAGATGTCTTCGGAATTCATTAAGATTATGTGAAATTGCATCAAGGTTAACCTCCAGGACAGTCTGATGAATCTGTTTCTCCAGCAGCTTGCCTATTTTCTCAAATTCATAGAATCCTCGCGCCCTTAAGCAGGATTATCTCATTCCTGAAATCAGAACTATTAAAACTATTTACAAAATCGTCGGTAGTATAATAAAACTTTGTTTCCCCATCGAATAGTTTGCTGTTCCTGACAAGAGCATTTCCAATTCCAATGAATTTTTTTATCCCGGTCCTCTTTATCACTCGGGCTACATCGCCGTATAAATCTTTTTCATCCCTGCCACTCTGAACAAAATCGGACAGGATGAGAGTGGATTTGCTGCCATTCTGCGACATAAGGTAATCAAGAGCCATAATTAGCGACCCCGGATCTGAATTATAATAATCCTCTATTAGCTGACAATTATTGATTCCGTTTTTCAGCTCCATCCTCATGGCAACAGAGGCAAGTACCGACATGCCTTTTGAAATAACTTCAGCCGGTGTACCCAGTGCAAGGCATACCGACGCAACTGTAATTGCATTTTCGACCGAAGCCCTGTCAGAGAAGGGGATCTCAAACTCGTTCATATTCCCATTGAAATTTACTTTTATCAGGGTGTGGCTCCCCGGAAGAGGAATTTTAATAACAAAGATCTTTGCCTCTGAATGTTCAAGGGACCAGTCGACCAGTTGCTTTGTTTTCAGAGATCTCATTGTTGACGATAGAGTTGTGTATAAGCTCCTGATCTCTGCAATATATTATTAAAGATGAATTTTTAAAAAGCCTGAGTTTCTCCTCGACCTTCAATTTATTGTCAGGAAAATTCTCACTGTGGGCATCACCAATATTTGTAATTACCCCGATATCGGGATTGATGACTTTCTGAAGTTTTTCCATCTCTCCGGGCATAGATATGCCGGCTTCAAATATTCCAAGCTTATACTTATCGTCAAGTTTCACGATAGAAAGAGGCACCCCGATCTGGGAATTATAGCTTTTGGGACTCCTGATTACTGAAGTTGTAAGGCCAAGAATATCTGCAAGCCATTCCTTGACAACGGTTTTGCCGGCACTGCCTGTAACTGCAATCACAGGAGACATAAAGGAACTTCGGATATGTGCAGCCAATAATTGCAGTGCGGCTAACAGTATTAATTGTTAAAATAAAAGCAGCTCCTTCAAATCTTTCAGGTTTATCAGGAAGCCTTTCCACTGCAAATATCCTGATGCCTTTCCCGTAAAGGCTTTCTATGAAATTATGACCATCGTGGTTCTTCCCTTTGAGTGCAAAAAAAATGAGACCATCCGTAACGCTTAGCTGACGGGTATCAGTAACTATTTCTGTTACCAAAAGATCAGGGGGCCCCGTCAGATTCCCCTTTACTATGCTGGCAATTTCAAATGATCTTAATTTCAATGGTCATTTATTTAATGCTTCATTATAACAATTCCTGCAAAGAGGTTCATACAGGTTTTTTTCTCCGAGGAGCACAACCTGGGAGTCTTCCGATTTCCTGAAGGAATATTGTGCAAGATTACCGCATTTCATGCAAATTGCATGCACTTTGGTCACATATTCGGCAACTGCCAGGAGTGCAGGAATAGGGCCAAAAGGCTTTCCCATGAAATCCATATCAAGACCGGCGATCACTATCCTAACGCCATTATCGGCCAGTGTATTACAAACCTCGACAATTGAGTTATCGAAAAACTGCGCCTCATCGATCCCGACAACATCAACTTGATCTGCAAGCAATAAAATAGCTGATGCATTATCTACCGGCGTTGAAATTATGGATTTGTCATCATGCGACACAACCCGGTTCTCTGAGTATCTCTTATCGAGCGAAGGCTTGAATATCTCCACCTTTAATCCTGCAAACTGTGCCCTTCTCAAGCGCCTGATCAGCTCTTCAGTCTTTCCGGAAAACATTGAACCCGTAATCACCTCAATAGATCCTTTTTTCCCTGTTCCCCTTACTGAATTTTCAAGAAAGTCCATCTTTAATTATTGTCCGTTTCCAAAACTTAAATTGTAGTTATATTCATCAATCACTTGCTGAATATTCGTTACTTTTGCAAAATAAAGCAAATGGTTTGTTATATTAACATCAAAATGTATGGATTTCAAGTCAACCATTGATTTAATTATCAGAGATCTCAATGAAGCTTCCGAAATAATTGATGATCTTAAGAAATACCCCGGTGTTCCTTTATTGCAGGTAGAACTCGCAAAGTCGAAATGCAAAAGTGCCGGTGAAGTTATTGCACTTCTGAAAACTCTGACCGAGATCATACCGGTTAAGGATGACCGGATAGTTGAAAAACATGATAAAAAGAGTGAAGCAGCTGTGCCGGTGAAAAAAGTTGTTGAGACTCCCATTGTTGCTGACAAGTTCGACCAGCCGGTCAGCAGATATGATGAGCAGACCGGAAAGAAAAAAGCTGAAAAGGATCTATCTGACCATTTAAAGAACAAACCTATTTCCAGCCTATCTGAAGCAATAGGTATCAGCGATAAGTTTCTTTTTATTGGTGAAATATTTGATGGAAATAAGGAAGCATATGCACAAGCTATAGCCCGTCTCGATAAAGTTGAAAGTCTTGATGATGCAGTAACGATAATTAAGGGTTATACCGGTGAAAAGCCTGAGAGTGAAGCTGTCGTACAACTACTTGATCTGGTGAGACTGAAACTCCCTTCAAATGAGTAAGCTTTTCCTGGTCCCTACTCCTATCGGAAATCTTCAGGATATGACCTTCAGGGCTGTGGAAATTCTTTGCAGTGCCGATCTGATCCTTGCCGAAGATACACGTCAGACTAAAAAACTGCTTAATCATTATAAAATTAGCACTCCTTTACAGTCGCATCACATGTTCAATGAGCACAAAAGTGTGGAATCTGTCTGCTCAAAAATTCTTGAGGGACAAACAATTGCACTTGTTTCAGATGCCGGGACACCAGGTATTTCTGACCCTGGTTTTCTGCTCGTCAGAACATGCCTTGAAAAAGATATACAGGTAGAAACATTGCCCGGGCCGACTGCTCTTATTCCGGCACTTGTAAATTCAGGCCTGCCGTGTGACAGGTTTTGTTTTGAAGGATTTCTGCCTCCCAAAAAAGGCAGGAACAAAAGATTATCGGCATTAGTTGAAGAGACGAGGACCATGGTATTTTATGAATCCCCTTACCGGCTTGTCAGGACGCTTAATGAATTAGGCTTGCATCTTGGGATAGAAAGGAACGCCAGTGTATCACGGGAATTAAGCAAGGTATTTGAGGAGAATATCAGGGGTACCCTGGGTTTTCTTTCGGAATACTATACAATTAAACCGCCAAAAGGAGAAATAGTTATTGTTGTTGCAGGGAAGAAGGCCTAGTTAAAAGCTCTATACTATTATGCGACATTTAAGCCTTTTTGTTCTGATCTTACTGTTCATCTCCTCTTCCTCTCCAGCCCAGATCCTTAAAGGTAAAATAACGACCCAGTCAGGTGAACCTGTTGAATATGCAACAGTATATATTCAGGAACTCAGGCAGGGGACAACATCAAATAACAGGGGAGATTATGAAATAAGTTTGCCTGAAGGAAGCTATAGGGTTATTTATCAGAGTCTCGGATATCAGCCTGTATATATCAATATTACTTTGTCGCATGGCACTGTTTTGAAAGATGTGATCCTGTCATTGCAATACTATGAGATACCTGAGGTAAGAATTTCAGCGAAAGGTGAAGATCCGGCTTATTCGATCATGCGAAAAGCTATCGGAATGGCTCCTTATTACCTTAACAATGTGAGTTATTATAAAGCAGAAGTTTATCTAAAAGGAAATCTTGTCATTAAAAGGATCCCGAAACTTCTGCAGAAAACAATGAAAATTGAATCATCAGGTGATAATGCTTCAGTCTCTGCCGGATCAAAGACTAAAAACCAGGAAAAGCTCCTGAAAGCAGGTGACTCATTTTTGATGGAATCATTAAATGAAATTGAATTTACTGCACCCGACAAGTACTTTCAGAGAATGATCTCATACAACAGCACATTCCCGTCCCAGGGAAATGAAATATCACCAATGCAATTTATTCAGGCCAGCTTTTATCAGCCAGTTCTTGCCGATATTGCAATATCTCCTCTTTCTCCGAATGCTTTTTCTAATTACAATTATAAATACCTCGGAGCATCAAGGCAGGGAAATTTTACAATAAATAAAATTCAGGTCACCCCGAAGCGCAAAAGCCAGCAGTTGTTCGAGGGTACAATTTATATTATTGAAGATCTCTGGTGCCTCCAGAGTGTCGATCTTACCAACGAGAACCTGGTAGGCAAAATCAGGATCCAGCAATTGTATGAACCGGTACAGGATGATATCTGGATGCCCGTAAGTCATAAATTCGAGATCAATATTGGAATTATCGGATTCAAAGCTGATGCCGGGTATGGCAGTTCCGTCAAATATACTGAAGTCAGACCTAATCTAACGCTGAAGAGATCAACAGCTAAAATAGTTGATAATTCTGTCAACCCGGGTCCTGACCTGAAAATGGCTGATACGGTAGTATCCAGGTCGAAACAAAAGATCAGCAAAATTCTTGAAAAAGATAAACTATCAAACCGCGATATGGTAAAACTCGCGAGACTCATGGAAAAGGAATCCTCGGCAAGCCTGAGCGATAGTACCCGGAAAAACCTTGAAATAAAGGATAATACTACACAAATTGTTGAAAAGGATGCTAACAGGAAAGATAGCACTTACTGGGCTAAAATCCGTCCAATTCCCTTATCGGATGTAGAGCTGCGGAGTTTAAGGAAAAGCGATAGCCTAAAAGCAGCTACTACGCGCGAAGCAATTAAAACAGATACGATACCTTCAGGAAAATCCAAAGAAAAGAGCAAATTTACGAGGACAGTAAGAGATATAGCATTCGGACATTCATGGTCAGATACTACAGGATTCAGGTTCGGATATGACGGGTTGATTGATTTAAAAGACTTTAATTTTAATACTGTTGACGGCTTTGTGTACGGAATGGGGTTTGACTTTTCGAAAACATGGAAAAATGCCAACACGTTAAATATTATCCCTGACTTCAGATGGGCTTTCAGCAGGGAGAAGCTGATGTGGGGATTAAATACAAGCTACAGGTTTAACAGGATGAAGCACATGCAGGTATTTCTCAGGACTGGGATCAAAAGCAAGGATATTAACTATGGCGGCGGCATCAATCCATTCATAAACACGCTCACCACACTGCTGCAGAAGAAAAACTACCTGAAGCTTTATGAATCGAGATATCTGACTGTTGGTTACTCCAGTGAGATAATTAATGGATTGACCCTCGATCTGACCAGCAATTTTGAAGATCGCAGGGTACTTCAAAATACGACTAACTTCTCGTTGATAAAGTCCTCAAGACAATATTCCGACAATATTCCGGTCAACAGATATTTGGTACAGGGTTCAAATGAGATAAATGCATTACGTGATCAGAGACATCTCGATTTTCAAACAAAATTTTCGTACACTCCGTTTCAGCATTACAGAATAAGTAAGGGAGTAAAGACACCTGCCGGTTCAGACTGGCCCACATTCGATCTTACCTGGCAACATGGAATAAATGAATTCAGTGAAATAAGATCAGGATTAAGACGGTTTGATATGATACGGTTTGAGGTCGCAAGAAGCACCAGCATCGGCGCTTTCGGTAATTTCAAATGGAGACTGAGAGCAGCAGGATTTCTTGATAACAGAGATCTGACTTTCTATGACTTCTTCCAAATTAACACCCAGCCACTTCCTCTGCTTCTTAATAATTATGAGGATGCTTTCATGATACCATCATTCTATTCTCTCAGTACTCCTGAGTTTTATGTGGAAGCACATATTAAATACACTACTCCATATTTGTTATTAAAGCTTCTTCCCGGGTTAAGTAATACTCTTATGCGTGAGAATGTCAGCCTGTCATATTTTGGTTCACGCTTTCAACCAAGCTATACTGAGATAGGTTACAGTATAAGTGAAATACTGTTTATCGGAGAAGCGGGAGTATATGCAGGATTCGATAATATCAAATACAGAAGCATAGGCTTAAAAGTGGTCCTCAGGTTTGATTAGTGTTTTTTAACCACGGATCACGGATTTACACGGATTGATTCGTGTTCTTTTCCGTGTCCTCTGTGAAACCCGTGGTAAAATATTCCATTCAGCTTTCCTCAGGCGAAAGGAGGTTCATCGTGCATATCTGCTTCATTATCGAAGCCGCCTCCAAGTTTTCTCAGGTTATCATGATTCATCTTGGATCCCAGGGTAATACTCTGAGCACTGCTCATATCCGGACTGTCATCAATATTGAAATCATCAATATCTACAAACTGGGCCTTCTCTTCACGGAATCTCAGTTTCACGTCATCAACAGGCCCATTCCTGTTTTTCGCGAGGATGATTTCAGCAATCCCTTTAGTTGAGGATCCGTCTTCAAAAGTTGGGATACCAAATTTATCCTGCCTGTGTATAAATACGACCATATCTGCATCCTGCTCTATAGCTCCTGATTCACGAAGGTCAGAGAGAAGTGGTCTTTTTGTTCCGCCTCTCATTTCTACCGAGCGGTTAAGCTGTGACAGTGCGAGTATAGGAACATTCAGCTCCTTGGCAATGCTTTTAAGGGATCGCGAGATATTGCTCACTTCCTGTTCACGGCTTCCGGCATTTTCCGGTCCCGACATAAGTTGCAGGTAGTCAACAATAACGATGTCGAGTTTGTGCTGGGCCATCAGTCGTCTGCATTTGGCCCTGAGTTCAAATATAGAAATTGCCGGTGTGTCGTCGATAAATATCGGAGCCTGTACCAGTTTCTTTATTCTGGTATCAAGCTGTTTCCACTCCTCTTCAGAGAGCCTGCCGTTTTTTATCTTATCGCCCGGAATATCGGTTTCGGCAATTATTAGCCTGTTAACCAACTGAATAGATGACATTTCGCAGGAGAATATTGCTACTTTTTTCCCATGATCGATAGCCATGTTCCTGGCCATTGAAAGGGCAAATGCGGTTTTACCCATGGAGGGACGGGCTGCAATTATGATAAGCTCAGATTTCTGCCATCCCGATGTAAGTCTGTCAAGCTTTGTAAATCCCGAAGGTGTACCTACAAGCGCATCCTCTCTTTTCCCTGCCTCCTCAATTTCTCTGATTGCCTCTTTGATAACTACATTAATGGGAGCTACTTCACGTTTAATATTTCCTTCAGCAATCTGGAACAGGGCATTTTCTGAATAATCGAGAAGCTCCGTCACATCATAAGTATCATCAAATGACCTTGTCTGAATCTCTGTAGATACTCTGATCAGTTCGCGCTGAATATATTTTTGTGCTACAATCCTGGCATGAAAATCAACGTTTGCTGCAGACACAACCTTTGCAGTCAGCTGGGTAAGATAAACAGGACCGCCAACACTTTCCAGCTCATTATGGGACCGGAGCTCTTCAGTTACCGTGTAAAGATCAACTGGGAATTCCCTTGAAGAAAGATCGGATATTGCTTTGAATATTTTCTGATGTGCTTCTTTGTAAAAACTTTCAGGTTTGAGAATATCGAGAATTGTAATTACAGCTTCTTTTTCGAGCATTACCGCACCAAGAACCGCTTCTTCCATATCATTCGCCTGAGGTGGTACTTTTCCAAAATCAGGCAGAGTGGTTACAGTTGGCCTTGGGCTATTTCTTTGTTTTGCCATTAGTATTATATTTCTGATTTATAAACGCTTAGAGATGGAAAAACCATTCAACGCTTTAGTTTCAAAGGTATGAATTAGCATACTTAACAACTCGATTCCCGGAGCTTTTGTTACAAACAAACTAATGTTAAGAACTTGTTGAAAAGCTAATAAATGGATCATTAGTTACAAATTCAAATCCATATGGTATTTTTACACCAAAGAGAGGACTATGATAGTTTTCCCGAATGCAAAAATTAACATTGGACTACGGATCACCGGAAAAAGACCGGATGGTTATCATAATATTGAGACGGTTTTTTATCCGGTAAGTCTCTGTGATGCTCTGGAGTTCATCGTGCCAAACCAGCCGATTGAAAAAGATCAGCTTGAAGTTACAGGTATTGACACAGGATGTGAACCTGATAAGAATCTGGTCATTAAAACACTTCTCAGGCTGCGTGAAAGAAACGTCTTTCCTTTTTTGAAGGTTCATCTCCACAAAGTGATCCCTGTAGGCGCCGGATTAGCAGGAGGTTCGTCAGATGCAGCTTGCCTATTGAAGATTGTCAACAGGCACTTTGGATTAAGTATTGACACCCCTGTTCTCAGGTTGATGGCATCGGAGCTGGGAAGTGACTGTGCTTTTTTTGTAGATTGTGTACCTTCTTTCGCTTCAGGCAAGGGTGAAATATTAACGCCCGTCAAAACAGTTCTTAAAGGTTTTTATATCGTAATCCTTAATCCGGGAATCGGAATTAATACCGGTGAAGCATATCAGCAGTGTCAGCCGGCTGTACCGTCCACAAGCCTTATTAAACTTATTAATCTCCCGGTCAATGAATGGAAAGGGATTATAATCAATGATTTTGAAAATTTTGCATTTAAAAAACATCCCGTTTTAAGAGACCTGAAGGAAGAGTTGTACAATTCAAATGCACTATTCAGTCTGATGTCGGGAAGCGGTTCGAGTGTATATGGGATTTTTGGTTCGAAACCCAAATTGCCCCAGAATCTTAGGGATTTTCTTATCTGGGAAGGAAAGATGTGATTAATTGAAAAGGCAGATTGATTGTAGTGACATATCAGTTGTAGAGACAGGTCTGAGACCTGGCTCTACACATGTAAATGCGTGTTGCCGGTAACTTTTCACTGCAGTACCAGCAACACTGTTCCCTTTGATACCTTATCGCCCTTATTAACGGCAACTGACTTCACAATGCCATCCATACTGCATTTTAACCTGTTCTGCATTTTCATGGCATCGAGGATCATCAGATCATCGCCCTTGGAAACTCTTTGTCCGGGTTCGATCAGAATTTTGAGTACAGTACCCGGTATAAAGCTCAGGATGATCCGTGGATCAGCAGGCTGGTAAGGTTTCCGGTTTTGAAACTTTTTACTGATTCTCGTTTTATATAAACTGGTATCAATATTAAGGAATCCTAAGTTGTTATTATTATCCATGGCGAAAGACAGATTTTTTGGTGCATTAGTCTAAAAAGGAGGTAATCCATGTTTCTTTGCTGGCATTGGCACATCCTTATTTTCAGATACTTCAATAGAGTGCATCAGGAATTTCCTGGTTTCGGCAGGTGCAATTACAGCATCGACATACCCACGTGAAGCAGCAACATACGGATTTGCAAACTTAGCTTTATACTCTTCAACTTTTTGCTTTCTCATGCCATCAGGATCAACGGCTGACATGATCTCCTTCCTGAAAATGATATTGGCAGCTCCTTCAGGACCCATAACTGCAATTTCTGCTGATGGCCATGCGAATACAAAATCAGCACGGAGATGTCTTGAGCTCATCGCAATGTATCCTCCGCCGTATGCTTTCCTGAGGATGACCGTTAATTTAGGAACGGTGGCTTCGCTGTAAGCATAAAGTACTTTTGCTCCATGCCTTATGACACCGGCATGCTCCTGATCCACTCCCGGAAGGTAACCCGGAAGGTCGACCAGGGTAATCAGGGGAATATTAAAAGCGTCGCAATAGCGAATGAATCTGGCGGCTTTGTCAGAAGAATCCACATCCAGTACACCTGCCATTTCAAGAGGCTGGTTGGCTACAAAGCCTGTTGTACGTCCTCCCATTCTGCCAAATCCAATTACAATATTTTTTGCATAAAGCTCCATTATCTCGAAGAAATCGGAATTATCCACAATTGCCCTGATTACATCTTTAACATCGTAGGGAAGGGTGGGATCTTCAGGAACAATCTTATTAATATTGTATTCGGGTTTTGGCTCCCCTGGTTCAAACATCCTGGCTTTCTGGCTATTGTTCCAGGGAATAAAAGTGATTAGTTTTTTGATCTGATCAAAACACTCCTCCTCGCTCATCGCAAAGAAGTGTGCATTGCCTGTAATTTCACTATGGACCCTGGCGCCTCCAAGATCTTCCATTGAGATCTCTTCTCCAAGTACAGTTTTTATAACCTCGGGACCGGTAATGAACATTTTAGAAATATTGTCGACGACAAAAACAAAATCCGTAAGGGCAGGTGAATACACTGCACCTCCTGCACAGGGACCCAGGATTACCGAGAGCTGAGGAATTACTCCGCTGGATATAGTATTACGGAAGAAGATCTCTCCATATCCGGCAAGAGAATTCACTCCCTCCTGAATTCTGGCGCCACCTGAATCGTTAATACCGATGAGCGGCATTCTCATTTTCAGAGCGTGATCCATGATTTTCGTAATCTTTCTTGAATGCATTAAGCCCAGGGACCCGCCTGCAACTGTAAAATCCTGGGCAAAAATAGCAACCGGAGCTCCGTAAATGGTCCCCGAGCCAATTATAACTCCATCGCTTGGCAGCGATTTTTTATCCATATCAAAATCGCGGGCATCGTGCTCAACGAACAAATCATATTCGTTGAAGGAATTTTCATCCAGCAATGCCATAATACGTTCACGGGCAGTTCTTTTCCCCATTGCTTTCTGCTTCTCGATAGCCTGTTCTCCTCCACCCAGAAGGACCTTCTCACGCTTTTCCTGCAGTTCACGTAATTTTTTGTTCATTGGCATATGTCGGTTTTAATTATTCTTAACTAAACATTTTGTCTTATGAAAACTTATTTTCAGGGTACAATTTTAAGTAAATTGAACGATTTCGGGCCTATTTCGGGGCCAATTTATATAGCACAAGGCCAATACACGATATATATAATATTAGGGATCCACATAGCCAGCATTGGCCCGAGGTTCCCTTTAAGTGAGAATTGCGATGCAAACTGGAGAAAAAGAATATATGAAAAACTCAATCCGAGACCTATTCCGATATTCATACCGATACCTCCCCTTATTTTTCTCGATGACAAGGTGACACCTATAAGTGTAAGCACAAAAACTGCAAAAGGATTTGCAAACCGTCTGTACTTTTCGATCAGGAATAATTTAAGTTCATCTGATCCCTGAAGTCTTAAGAGCTTAATATAATTATCGAGATCGCGTGATGTCATGGTTCCTACAAAACCAGGATCCCTTGAAATATCTTCAGGCCTGATTGTAAGAGTTGTATCAATTTGTTTGCCTTTGGTTATAAATTCTTCATCCCCTTTTATTATACGCTGGTAATAGTTTTGAGCTGACCATTTGTGCAAAGCTCGTATCATAAACTACGGAAGCAGAAGAGAGCTTCGATACCAGTTTTCCGCTGTCATTGAACTGCTCAATTGTGAAGTTCTGACCCCTCATGCTTAAGGGATTGAAGGTGCCCATATAGATATAAATATTTTTCCTTTCCATTCTGTGAATATTCTCAACCGTTACCCTGGTTCCTGATGAATGGTAATACTTATCTTCAAAATCCATTCTGATGAGGTTCGATTTGGGTATTACATAATTGGTAAGGATGAATGTAAATGTTGCTATAATAAAAGCTGAAACAAAATAGGGCCACATCATTCTCCGGAAACTCATGCCTGCATTCAGAATCGCAATTATCTCAGTGCTTACAGCCATCTTGGAAGTGAAGAAAATAACTGCAATAAAGACAAACAAAGGTGCAAAGAGCATTGCGAAGTAGGGAATGAAATTCAAATAATATTCAAATATTATAGCCTTTACGGGAGCCTGCTTTTCCATGAAGTTGTCAATTTTTTCAGCAAAATCAAATACAACAGCGATGGTCAGTATCAATACAATGCAAAAGAAGAATGTACCAAGGAATTTCTTGATAATATAGACGTCAATAAGTTTAGGTTTCAGAGCACCTATAATCTCTCTGAAAGCTTTTTTACCATTGAGATTTTCCATTTTCTAAAATTGCCTTCTTCAATTTTATTTCGTGCTTCTTCTAACAGTTTAAGATAAAAAGCAAGGTTATGTATACTGGCTATCTGAGCTCCCAGATTTTCTCCTGATATAACCAGATGTCTGAGATAAGCCTTTGAATAGGTTCTACTTACTTCCGATGATCCATCAGCGTCCAAAGGGCTGAAATCATCTATCCATTTTTTGTTCCTGATATTGATGGTACCTTCACTGGTAAACAACATGCCGTTTCTGCCATTTCGTGTTGGCATAACACAATCAAACATATCTATTCCCCTTTCAATGGCCTCAAGAATGTTGACCGGAGTACCAACACCCATCAGATAACGTGGTTTCTCTTCCGGAAGTATCTCATTTACAATCTCTATGATCCTGTACATCTCATCTGCCGGCTCACCAACAGATAATCCTCCGATAGCATTCCCTTCCATTGCGGCGGAAGCTGTTTTTTCCGCCGATTCCTTCCTCAGATCAACAAATGTTCCTCCCTGTACAATTGGAAAAAGAAGCTGTTCATTGCCCCACAATGGATCCGTTTCGCTATATCTGGTAACTGCCCTGTCGAGCCAGTGATGCGTGAGTGCAACAGATTTCTTGGCATAGTTATAATCACACGGCCAGGGTGCACATTCATCGAACGCCATCATAATATCAGCACCGATAATACGTTGAATATCAATTGTATTTTCAGGAGTAAAAAGATGTTTTGAACCGTCAATATGCGACTTAAAGAGGGCCCCCTCATCGGTAAGCTTTCTGTTCCCTGTTAATGAAAAGACCTGGTATCCTCCGCTGTCAGTGAGGATCGGACGATCCCATGACATAAAATTATGAAGTCCCCTGATCTTCTTAAGTATTTCAGTACCCGGACGTAAATACAAGTGATATGTATTCCCCAGAATTATTTTTGCATTAATGTCCTCACGGAGATCCCTTTGCAGGATCCCTTTAACAGTACCGCCTGTACCTACAGGCATGAAAATCGGAGTAGGTATATCTCCATGAGGTGTTTTCAGAATTCCTGTACGTGCTTTTGATTCTTTATCCCTGCTCTCAATAATAAACATACCTTAAAATCTGATTTTTCGAAGCACAAAGGTAATTTTTCCATACGGGTTATAAAATTATAAGTAATGATTTTAATCGTCAAAATCTTCAATACCCAATTACAGAACAATCTCATCAAAATATCAGATTTATCGAAGCGTGGTTTTATCGTGAATACAGCTCTCCTGGTTCTTTGCTGAAAAATCCGACTTACCCCTTCCTCTCTCCTTTAAGAGTGCAAATATATTGTTGATAATAAATCTTTTACGCTACTTCTCCTTTAACAATTTGAGTTGGAGGATGAGACCTTTTTGTTCATTCTGACATTATTGTTGAAATATATTTTTTGCCTTTCCGTTAATCTTACTAATATTGCTGACATATTTGAAAGTTAAATGGCCGATCAAAAAAGTATCTTTCTGCTGATCGTATTCTGTATTTTTTGTACGGCTGCAGCTGTGCAAATATTCTATTACCTGTTCTTTTACCTCTCAGTTTATTTGAAGAAGCCTCTTGAATCAAAAAAAACATTACAGCCTGTTTCTGTAATAATCTGTGCAAGGAACGAAGCTGAAAATCTGAAGAACTTTCTGCCTTCAGTTCTGGAACAGGATTATCCCGATTACGAAGTGATTGTTGTTAACGATTGTTCTGAAGACAATTCGTATGTTATTCTGGGTAAATATCTTGAACAATATCCTAATCTGAAAGTATCAACAGTAAATAAAGATCCAAAATTTACTCATAACAAAAAGTTTGCCCAGTTCATAGGAATAAAAGCGGCAAAGAATGAGATTCTACTGTTTACCGATGCCGATTGTAAGCCTGAATCAGATAAGTGGATTGAAATAATGACATCACATTTTGATGAAAAGACCAACTTCGTTCTGGGATATGGCGGATATATGGCACAAAAGGGATTGCTGAACAAGTATATCAGATACGACTGTCTGACAATCGCCATGCAGTATCTGGGAATGGCAATACGGGGTATTCCCTATATGGGGGTCGGCCGGAACCTTGCATACAGGCGTTCAGTTTTTTTCGACAATAAAGGTTTTGGTTCATATAACCATGTTATTTCAGGTGATGACGACCTTTTTGTTAATAATCATTGCTACATGGCGAAAATACATGCGTTGAGTACCAACCTGAATCTCATACCAGGTCAGTTCCGGTGTCAGAATTTAACGAATGGATCACTCAGAAGAAAAGACATCTGACAACTGCTCCATATTACAAATTAAGGGATAAATTGCTCCTGATAGCCGAACCATTAACCAGAGTTTTATTTTACTGCAGCATTTGTTGTATTGTTATCTCTCCTTTTTATCTGGCCCTGGGTGCTGGGTGCTTTTGTTTTAAGGTTAACAGCCCAGATTATTGTTTTCATAGTTGCAGGGAAGAAGTTGAATGAACCGGGATTATTAGGTTATTTATTAGTTTTCGATATCTTTTCACCAGTCATCAACAGCATTATATTTTTAAGTAATAACGGGAGCAGATCCGGTAAAAACAAATGGAAATAGTACACGAATTATCAGACAAAGCCAAAGGTGATCTGTTGCTTGTTGAGGAAGCAAAAAATGGAAATGAAAAAGCTTTTGCCAGCCTGATGAACCGATACAGGGATTCTATTTATTATATGCTTCTTAAAATGGTGAATAATGCATCAGATGCAGAAGATCTTACAATTGAGGCATTTGGCAAAGCATTCAGAAATCTTGATTCCTATACACCAAAATTTGCCTTCAGCACATGGCTTTTTAAAATTGCTACAAACAACTGTGTCGATTTTATCAGAAAAAAACAACTCTCTCCTACTCCATTTGACCATCTGCAGGACAATCTGGAAAATGTCACCGTGAATATTCAGTCTGACCTGCCCGATCCTGAAGAGTCATTGATCAATCATCAGAAGATTGCTGCACTTAAAGATATCGTCAACCAGCTGAAGCCAAGATATAAGTCACTCATTGAGCTTCGTTATTATCAGGAGTACTCTTATGAAGAGATCTCATCTGAGCTTAATCTTCCTATCGGCACCGTAAAAGCACAGTTATTCAGGGCCAAAACTTTGTTATACAATATCTTAATCAAAACAGGTAACAGGTAGTGTCAGAAAGTATTTTCAGGTATTTTCCGTTATTGTCAGACATTCAGAAAGATAAACTGTCGAGGTTAAAAGTTCTGTACGACAGGTGGAACAGCATGATAAATGTTATATCACGAAAGGATATGGACAATTTTTATGTTCATCATGTACTTCATTCTCTTTCGATTGCAAAAGTTATTAGCTTTTTACCCGGTACCAGGATCCTTGATGTCGGGACCGGAGGCGGTTTTCCGGGAATTCCTCTTGCTATCCTGTTTCCTGAATCTGAATTTACACTTCTTGATTCAATTGAAAAAAAGATCAAGGTGGTGAAAGCTGTTTCAGATGAACTTGAGATTGGAAAATGTTCTGCCTGTCAGGAAAAGGATTGAAGAGGAAAATGGCAGGTTTCATTTTGTCATAAGCAGGGCTGTTACCCAATTGCCGGAATTTGTAAAACTTACTGCAAAAAACATAAGTCCCCTGGGTAATAACAACTTAAAGAACGGGATTTTTTATCTCAAGGGAGGCGATCTTTCAGCTGAGCTGGCAGATATCAGAAATGAAGTAAAAGTCTGGCAGATTAAGGATTTTTTTGAAGAGCCTTTTTTCGAAACTAAAGTAATTATTTATCTGCCGGTTTGATTTTTTTTAAAAAAAACAGCCCCACGGTTTTTATATTTCAAAAAAGTACTACATTTGCAGTCTCAAATCAGGATGTTAGAAAACAAATATTATTGAAAAGATGAAAAGGACATATCAACCATCAAGAAGGAAGAGAGCAAATAAGCATGGTTTCAGGGAAAGGATGTCAACTCCCAACGGTAGAAGAGTTCTTGCTTCACGCAGGGCAAAAGGCAGAAAGAAACTATCAGCTTCTCCTGAGCTTAAATTAAAAGGATAAATTATACATTATAATATTTTATTAGAGGTGTCTTGGAAGGACACCTTTTTTGTTAGATGACATTTGATGAAACCCCTCCGGGGTTTATTGATGGAACCACTCCGTGGTTCATTATTGTCCTGTGTTGAATTACCTATTATTGGTGGAACCACTCCGTGGTTCAATTTTGTGTTGGATTGCATTGCCTATTATTGATGGAACCACTCCGTGGTTTAAATTGCGGATACCAGAATAAATCCCGGAGGGATTTCATCAATAATAGAGAATGTTATCCGATTTATGAACCACGGAGTGGTTCCATTAATATCATGCCAGCATCAATCTCCATCTGATAAAATTTAAAATCCGTTCCTATTATTACTACCTTTACCGGCATTCAAGATAATATGTCAGACCTGCTCACCCATATAGATGATAAAGACCTCAGGCTGATAGCTGATAAGATAACTGCCAATATCCGCATAACCCCTGAAGATGGTTTATTCCTTTTTAAAAAGGCCGATCTGTCTCTTCTCGGCCTGCTTGCCGGAATTGTCAGAAGAAGACACAATGGCAATTTCGCATATTTTAACCGTAATTTCCATATTGAACCTACAAATAAATGCATTTATAATTGCAGGTTCTGTTCCTATCATAAACCTGAAGGCGATCCGGAAAGCTGGGAATACAGTCATGATGAGATGCTTGATATTGTGAAACGCTTTGACAATAAGGCTGTTACTGAGGTTCATATTGTCGGTGGAGTTCATCCTTCATACGATCTTCATTACTGGGGATCACTTATAAAAAAAATTAAAGAATACCGCCCGTCACTTCATGTAAAGGCTTTTTCTGCAATTGAACTTGATCATATGATTTCACTTGCAGGATGTACAATTGAAGAGGGTCTGGTTCTTCTGAAAGGATTATGGTCTCGATTCTATTCCCGGAGGTGGAGCTGAAATATTCGATGAAGAGCTCAGAAAACTGATTTGCGATGAAAAATCATCATCAGAGCTTTGGCTGAAAATACATGAAACAGCTCACAGACTTGGAATTCCATCAAATGCCACAATGCTGTACGGACATATCGAAAACTATTCTCACCGTATCGATCATATGGAAAGGCTTCGCACTCTTCAGGATAAAACAGCAGGATTCAATGCCTTTATTCCCTTAAAATATAAGAAGTCGAACAACAGCATGTCATATCTCGGTGAAGTAAATATAATTGAAGATCTCCGAAACTATGCAGTCTCAAGGATCTATCTCGATAATTTTCCTCATATCAAAGCTTACTGGCCAATGACAGGGAAGGAATATGCACAGCTGTCTCTCTCCTTTGGTACTGATGATATGGACGGGACAATTGATGATACAACAAGAATTTATTCAATGGCAGGTTCACGGGAGGAAAACCCGTCCATGAGCACCGAAGAAATCTTGCATTGATCCGTCAGTCAGGATTTATTCCTGTGGAAAGGGATCTCTTTATAACTGCTACAGACACCATTCAGATCATCGGCTTAAATCCAGTCATAATTTCTTATAATTTTATCAGTACCTTTGCGTTATTACTAATGTTCAATCTGTTTTTATGAGCTTAAAAAATTTTCTTCTGAGCAAACTATTTCTTAAAGAATCTTGGATTTGCAGTTCTCATTGTTGTTGGCAGTGTACTATGATTCTCCTTATCTGGATGAATTTTTATACACGACATGGACAGGCACGGCCTGTTCCCAATTTCATCGGACTTACAATGGAACAGACTGTCAAGACTCGCAAAAAAAAGTAGACTCCGGTATCAGGTAATTGATTCAATCTATACTCACTGTTGTTCCACGCGGCTGTATTGCTGAACAGAATCCAAAACCAGGGTTTAAAGTGAAAAAATGGAGAAATATTATTCTCACAATCAATGCATTTCATCCTGAGATGGTAGCAATGCCAAATCTGGTTAATCTTCCGAAAAGACAGGCAATCCTTGCTTGTTGAGAGTTCCGGACTTGAAATCGGAGAATTAAAATACAGACCCGATCTCTCAATAGATGTTGTTATCGATCAGCAGTATAACGGGCAGGAATATACACGGAAGGAGATTCAATTCAGAAAGGTTCAGTTATTGACCTTGTACTTGGTAAAGGATTAAGCAACCAGCGGACTTCTGTTCCGGATCTTCTGGGAATGAAACTTGATCCTGCAAAAAATAAAATCCTTGGATCATCTCTTAACCTTGGAACTTTTGTTTATGACAATACCATTAAAAATAGATTCAGATACCCTGAATGCCTTTGTTTATAAACAGAATCCGGAATATAAACAAGATGCAACTCTTCAGCTTGGATCTGCAATATATCTTTGGCTTACAGTTGATTCGGCAAAACTTAAAATTGATTCAACCAGAATAGTATTCGGATACAATACCGGCAGTATCCGATTCCGGCATCAAGTCTAACTAATCACGATGTTCAAAAGGATAATCCTATATTTGATTTTTCTTACTTCATTTCTGGTTAATACTCCAGCACAGGAGGTAGTCACCGGACTCCGGTCAAATTCAAGGATTATAAAATAACCACGAACAGCTGACAGAAGCAAAAGGGCTGGCAGCAGCTGATACCTTGGCATTGCCATTTTTTGATGATTTCTCGGGACATTCAATTTTTCCGGATCCCAGTAAATGGACCGACAACTATGTATTTATAAATAATACTTACTCCGACAGGCAGATCACAGCCGGAATTGCTACATTCGATGCTCTTGACAATTCCGGCAATCTGTATTCAACGGCCTCTCCATCAGGATTTAAAGCCGATCAGCTGACATCACAGCCTATAAATCTGAATTATACAGCTTCGGATAATCTTTGGCTCAGTTTTTTTTATCAGGCAGGCGGTCTTGCGGATCCTCCTGAACAGAATGACAGCCTGACACTTCAGTTCTTTGCTCCTGCAGAGCAAAAATGGTATTCTGTCTGGAAAGCCGAAGGAAGTCTCGATCAAAGATTTAAACCGGCCATTATAAAGATTGATAAGGACCGTTTTCTTCAGAAAGGATTTCAGTTCAGGTTCATAAATTATGCCAGTCTCAGCTCCAAACCTGAGTGATCCGTCGATGGTCGGGAACTGTGATATCTGGAATATTGATTATGTTCTTCTTGATAAAAACAGGAATGCAGGTGATACAGTATTCGCTGATGTAGCTTTTACACTTCCGATCCGTTCTCTGCTCAAGAGTCATGAAGCAATGCCATGGAAACAGTTCAGGCAGATCTATCTTCAGGAAATGGGTTCCTCAATACCTGTTCATTATCGCAATAATGATACAATTACCAGAAATGTAACCCGTGATTTTGAAATCTGGGATGTTTATAAAAATACCGATGCATATTCCTTCTCTGCAGGAGCAACAAATATAGAGCCCTTGACCAGTGTTGATTACAATGCAAATCTTGTCTATACATTCAACACCGGCAATAATGATTCGGCTCTTGTTCAGGATCACAGCATCGCTTAAAACAGATAATTTTGATCCAAAGGGAAACGATACCCTGATCTATTACCAGGTTTTCCAGAATTATTTTGCCTTTGACGACGGAACATCTGAAGGAGGATATGGCATAAATGGACTTGGTTCAAGAAATGCGATGGTGGCTTACAAATTCGTATCATACATTCAGGATACCCTAAGGGCAATACGTATATGCTTCAATGACAGCTATCTGGATGCCAATAAAAGAGAATTTGATCTGATGGTATGGGATAATAATAATGGAATTCCCGGTGATATCATTTATACCAAGGAAGATGTAATGGTTGAACAGGGAAATGTGATAAATGGATTTTATAATTATACTCTTCCGGAAGGTGTAGTAGTGAACGATATATTTTATGTAGGATGGAGACAGCGTTCCGAGTCATTTCTTAATGTCGGATATGATGTAAACACTCCAAATGCCGGCAGACAATTCTACTGGCTGAATGGGGAATGGAACCAGTCACAGGTTTCCGGAAGTATAATGATTAGACCGGTTGTAGGTGCTGCTCTGAAAATTACATCCGTAAAGGATACTCATATTGCTAAAAATGTTTTGAACATCTGGCCAAATCCCGCAAAAGATTATATTAATATCGACCCGGGCGATCTACAGCTTTACGGATCAGCTCAAATATCCATAACTGATCTGAATGGACGTGAACTTCTTAATGTTCCGTTCAGTGAGAGAGTCGATATCTCATCTCTTCATGATGGAATGTACTTCGTGATAATAAGTATTAACGGCACACGGGTCGCATATAACAGGATCATCAAATCAAGGTAATCAAATCAAATGACAGAAGAAGAATCAGCCGATCAGCAGGAGCTATTTGAACATTACAGGTTTAAAGCAGATCCCGGACAATCACTTCTAAGGATTGATAAATTTCTTTCCGACAGGATTGAGAATGCTTCAAGGACCCGTATTCAGAATGCAGCAAATGCCGGAAATATTCTTGTAAACAATAATACTGTCAAACCAAATTATAAGATAAAACCGGGAGATATTGTACAGGTTGTGCTGCCCACACCGCCCAGAGAAATTGAACTTATTCCCGAAGATATTCCTCTGAATATTGTTTATGAAGATGATGATGTACTTGTTGTCAATAAGGAACCGGGCATGGTTGTCCATCCTGCCTATGGCAACTATACCGGAACACTTGTGAATGCTCTGATGTGGCATTTCAAGGATCTTCCTCTTTTTAATACAGGAGAAAGCAGACCGGGCCTTGTTCACCGGCTTGATAAAAACACCTCCGGGATACTTGTAATTGCAAAGAATGAATATGCACTTAACAGGCTCTCAAAACAGTTTTATGACCGGACAACGGACCGAAGATATAATGCTCTTGTATGGGGAATTCCCGATCCGCCGGAAGGAACTATTACCGGCAATGTTGGCAGGAGTGTAAAGGACAGGAAGATAATGCAGGTCTTTAAGGATGAGACCGAAGGAAAGACTGCAATTACTCATTATAAGGTTCTTGAGGATCTTGGATATATTTCGCTTATTGAATGTAAGCTTGAAACCGGACGAACACATCAGATAAGGGTTCATTTCAGCCATATAAAACATCCGCTGTTCAATGATGAAGAATATGGTGGCGATCAGATTCTTAAAGGAACTACATTCACAAAATACCAGCAGTTCATTAAAAATTGTTTTAAGATACTTGCCCCGTCAGGCATTACATGCAAAATCGCTGGCATTCAATCATCCGGTAACAGGGAAAAGACTCTTCTTTGATTCAGATCTGCCTGATGATATGATGCAGGTAATTGAAAAATGGAGGAAATATATCTCCGGAAGAGAATACTGAGAAATAAAATATTCAATTACTGCTTGCTTTCAGATAGCACGTTGCTTAAGCTCAATGTGCTCTTGTAGCTCAGAACTACGATTACCAGCTTCCACCGGCTCCGCCGCCGCCAAAGCTTCCGCCGCCGAAGCCGCCAAAGCCTCCGCCTCCTCCGCCGCCACCTGAAAATCCGCCCCAGCTTCCGCCTGAACCTCTTCCTGAATTCATCATTCCCAGAAGCATCCAGAATGGCAATCCTCCTGTACTTATATGTTTATTGTTTGATCCTCCGAATCCTCTGGAGATCATGCAGATTATTATAAATACAATAAATATTATGAGTCCGAATGGGAACGTCTTTCCCAGTGCTCTTCTTTGCCCTCTGCCATATTCTGCGGCAGAGAATTCACCTCTTGGCAAGTGACATCAGAGTATTTGTGGCTTTATTCAAACCCCCATAATAATCACCATTTCTGAATGCAGGAAGAATTTCACTGATCAACAATTTCAGCGCAGGTAATATCGGGAATAGCTCCTTCAAGACCATAACCCGGTGGCAATCTGTACCTGACCATTTGAATCAGCTGTTTTTGGCTTAACAAGAATCAGAACACCATTATTCAGACCTTTCTGGCCAATACCCCATTTTTCACCCAGACGTTGGGCAAAGTCCGCTTTATCATATCCTCAAGAGAAGGAACAATAACAATGGCAATCTGTGTGGAAGTAGAATCATTAAAAGCAACCAGCTTCTGTTCAAGCATATTCACCTCATCGGCTTTAAGCATCCCGGCAAAATCATTTACTAATCTGGGAGGATTTGGCCGTTCAGGTATATTTTGTGAATAAATCCTGTCAACTGAAATTGTGCAAAACAGAACTGAAAGGGTCAGCAAATACAAAATTTTCTTTATCATTATCATTACTCCCCTTTTATTTATTAAATGAAATTTCATCAGGCAATTCATTTACATCATCCTTTTTGTGAGGGAAATGAATCTTAAGATGTTTCCCTGCCAGTAAAATTCCTTCTGAAAGACCTTCGGTGAATTTGCCTTCCTTGAAATTCTTCTTCAGAAGCATCACTTATATCATCCCAGAAACCTTCAGGAACTTTTGCATTTATTCCTGCATCACCTATGATAGCAAATTTTCTGTCGCTCACTGCAAGATAAAACAGAACACCATTGCGTTCAGCGGTCTTATGCATCCCAAGCTTTTTGAAAAGCCAGGCAGCCCTGTCGAGAACATCGCCCTTAAGCTTAGATTCGATATGAACCCTGATCTCGCCCGAAGTTTCATTCTCAGCTTCCCTGACAGATGCAAGAATCTGAGCCTGTTGTTCTTTCGAAAAGAACGATGAAGCTTTCATTTATCTATATGAATAAAATTTAAAATTTAACTTCCGGAGCTTTTTCAGCACCTTTTTCTGCCTCAAAATATGGTTTCATCTGGAATGAAAACATTCCTGCAAGAAAATTTTGCGGAAATCTCCTTATATAGGTATTATATGTCAGAGCTACATCATTGAATTTTTTTCTTTCAACTGAAATCCTGTTCTCAGTCCCTTCAAGTTCTACCTGAAGATCCCTGAAATTCTGGGTAGCTTTAAGTTCGGGATACTGTTCAACCACAACCATAAGTCTTGAGAGTGCGGAAGACAGCTGACCCTGAGCCTGTTGAAACTGCTGCATGTTTGCAGCGGTCATTTTGGTTGGATCAATTGTAACTGAGGTTGCTTTTGATCTTGCTTCAATAACCTGTGTAAGGGTAGTCTGTTCAAAATTGGCAGCACCCTTGACAGTATTGACAAAATTCGGAATGAGATCTGATCTGCGCTGATATGCTGTTTCAACATTTCCCCATTGACTTGTAACAGATTCCTGCATCGTAACCATACCATTATATGCTTTTGTTCCCCAAAGTACTATAGATAAAACAATAAGTGCCAGAAAAGCAACAACAATTATCGAAATCAGACAACCTTTTTTCATTTTTATTGATTTTTTAAAATTTTACCAAAGTTAATACATCACGTTGATAATTCAATGCTTCCGTCAGATTAATATTTTTTAACAGAGTCTCACTTAGCTGCATAATCACTCGCAAGAGTCTGTTAAAAAGTCAGATGTTAACTGCAGTGCAAATTTTAGCTAACCAGAATTATTTCAATAAAAGGATTCATGTATTATTTATTAATTTTGAGATTAAAAATTAAACAGAATATGAAGACAATTGCAATAGCAGCCGGAGGAGATTCCTCTGAGTTCGAGATATCCGTAAAGAGCGCAGAGGAAGTAGGCAAGATTATTATCCTCAAGATATCAGGTCTATATTATCATTATCAAGAGGAACCAACTGGTACTGGGAAGATCCAGAAGGGACGTTACCATAATATTGACAAGAATGATTTTAGTCTGTTGCATAATGAACGCAAAGATAAAATTCGATGGAGTCTTTATTGCAATTCATGGTACACCCGGAGAGAATGGTTTGCTTCAGGGATACTTCGACATGATGGGTATTCCTTACACCAGCTGCGATGCATTCTGCTCAGCACTTACCTTCAATAAACAGGCATGCAAGCTATTTCTGAAAGAATATGGAATACCAATGGCTAATGCCATTCTGATAAGAAAGGGAGAAAATCATCGACCACGGAAATATTATCAGACAGATCGGTTTGCCATGTTTTGTAAAGCCAAATGACAGCGGTTCGAGCTTTGGCGTTACAAAGGTTAAAGAGAAAGAAGGATTTATCGCCTGCAATTGAAACAGCATTTAAAGAGAGCAATGAGGTACTTATTGAAGCTTTTATGAATGGAAGAGAGGTTGCCTGCGGTGTTTTAAAATCAAGTAATAAATCAATAGTTCTTCCTGTAACTGAGATAATAAGCAAAAATGAGTTCTTCGATTATGAAGCAAAATATACTCCCGGGAAATTCAGATGAAGTTACACCTGCCGATATGCCTTCATCGGTAACAGATGAGATCCAGAGAATCAGCCTGTTTATTTATGATCTGCTTGGATGCAAAGGAATTGTAAGGGTTGACTTTATAGTTATCAGATGAGAAGCCATATTTCCTCGAGATAAATACTGTTCCCGGGAATGACAAAAGAGAGCCTTGTTCCAAAACAGGCTGAAGCTGCCGGGATATCACTTGAAGAACTTTATTCAATGGCTGTTGAGAATATGTTTGAATAACGGTGCAAAGGCGCAATGGTGTAATGTCCCGATGGCGCCATGTAATCTGTAAGCAGATGCACAAAGAACTGGTAATTACAATTGAGCACGGATTCATGCCAGTTGCGAGCTCGGGAGCCAATTGCGCCAGCAAGCCGTTGTGCCGTTGTGCCGTTGCACCTATCTGTTATTTCTTTAGCCATTTTCAGTGCGCTCGTTGTTGTATAATATTTTGTAATCATCCCCGGCACTTCCCAGTCAGGCAATTTGCCATCCTTCATATATTCAAGAAATTTTGCGGTAACCTGTCCGAAATGCTCTTCATGACTCACCCTGTACTTTTCAGGAATATTTATCCTCAGAGCTACCGGAATTCACAGCCTCTATCCGAAGACTATCATAAGGCAGTGTCTTGAATACTTCCTTTAATTCTGACGTGAAGTCCTTCATCGACAAACCTTTAATATTCTCGATATATAATGTAGGCACAAATTTTTCCTCAGCACCCTGTTTTATGATAAGATCACATTTTGTCCCATGCATTACTGAATAATGAGTATCACCTCCTCCGGGGGGAGCCTGATATTTCCATTCGACGGACACCTTTGCAAAAATCCCTTTAATCTGATAGACCATTTCTCCGTTTGCAAAAACATTCAGCTTCCCGTCTTTTACATCTTTCTGAAGATAATCCGGAAAGTCATCCAATCCCGTAACACCTTTGAACTCCTCCTTTGAAATAGATGTAGGCCATCTTCTGGCGCTTAACATTGTTATATCTGACGGATGCAGAATCTGTTCCGGGAAACATTCCCACTGGACAAGGTCAACAAGATGTGTCGTGACATCGACTATTCCTTCTCCCTGTTGCTGAACATCAAAATACCAGGCCGGACGCAGCAACGGCTTTCCTGATACAATTTTTGAGAAATGATGAACGCTGATTTTTGTCACAGCCGGTTCTTCTTTAGTTCCGGTAGTCAAAGTGCCAAATACTCTGGTATTTTGTGAAAGAAGCTTCTGAAGAATGGTTGTCACTTCATACCTTTCCGTCATGATATCATATAACAAAACTCCTTTCTCCTCAGCAGTTTTAAAATCAGTCTCAAGAGCAGGAAAATCATCCGGGTTGATTATCATAGGCTTATCAGCCAGAACATTTAAACCTGCATTTATCGATTTTGTAATGTATTCTGCCTTTTTCCTGTTATTACCCGATAAAACAACAACATTTCCTGCTTTTTCAGCCAGCATCTTTTCAAAGAAATCAGGACCTGTATAAACTATTTCATTCCAGGAGGTAGGATTATCGGGCCTGCTGTTATACAATTTTATTCTTTCAAGATGCTGCTGACAATCAGGTCCTTCAGGAGCATAAACATGAACATCCGGAGAAACCTGATCGTACATGATTTTCTGAACCAGGGCAGCATGAAAATGTCCCGGATCAACGGTGATCAACTTTACCTGATAAGTTTTTTCCATCGAAGAATCAGATTTAACTGATTTTTTGTCTGGAACCGCCTGTTCCACAGGAGACGTGATAACTGCAGAAAAAAAGAATAAAAGTAATTTATTCATGATGAAAGCTTTTTAAAATTATTATTTTTTGCCACAAAGACGCCAAGGCACTAAGGATCACCAAAAAATTTAAAAGTTAACTTGGTGAACCTTAGTGTCTTTGTGCCTTGGTGGCTATTCTTATTTCCTTTAAGTAAATCGTGCTTTATTGTTTATGTGTCTCCTGTCTGTAAAGATCGATCGGATCGCATACACAAACCAGATTGCGGTCTCCATATCCATCGTCGATACGTCCTACAGAAGGCCAGAACTTATTCTCCACAACCCAGTTAAGCGGGTAAGCTGCTTTTTGCCGGTCGTATGAATGATTCCATTCATTTGCTGTAACAACTTTGACAGTATGCGGTGAGTTATGTAAAACATTGTCCTCTTTATCTGCTTTACCGTTCTTTATTTCTTCAATCTCGTTCCATATTGATTTCATGGCGCTTATAAACTTATCCAGTTCCTGAAGTGACTCTGATTCAGTAGGTTCCACCATCAGTGTTCCATGAACCGGAAATGAAAGAGTAGGTGCATGGAATCCATAATCCATCAACCTTTTGGCAATATCAGCTTCGACAATACCTGCTTCTGTTTTGAAATTCCTGCAGTCGAGTATCATCTCATGAGCAACAAATCCTTCTGTTCCTGTATATAATGTTTTGAACCATCCCTTTAATGATGCAGCAATATAATTGGCATTGAGAATGGCATATTTTGTAGCCTGGGTTAATCCAGAGGAACCCAGCATCATAACATAGGCATGAGAAATTGTAAGTATATGTCCGCTTCCGAAAGGAGCACCTGCGACAGCTGATGTTCCATGACTTCCGCCGGTGTTGACAAAATGATGGGAAGGAAGGAATTCGGCCAGTTTATCATTGGTAAGTATGGGACCCATTCCCGGTCCGCCGCCTCCATGTGGTATTGCGAAGGTCTTGTGAAGGTTCAGATGACAGATATCGGCGCCAATATGTCCGGGATTTGTAAGCCCGACCTGTGCATTCATATTTGCACCATCCATATAGACCAGTCCCCCGTTTGAGTGGATAATATCGGACATTTCTTTTACTGCAGCTTCAAAAACACCATGTGTGGAAGGATATGTGATCATAAATCCTGCCAGGTTATCTTTATGTTCTTCCGCCTTTTTTTTCAGATCGTCAACACTTATATTTCCTTTTTCATCACATTCCACTACTATTATCTGCATGCCGGCCATTGCCGCACTTGCCGGGTTTGTACCATGAGCAGATGAAGGTATTAAAACAATATTTCTGCTTCCTTCTCCCCTGGTTAGGTGATATTCGCGGATTACCATTAATCCGGTATACTCACCGGCAGCTCCTGAGTTTGGCTGAAATGAGATTGCTGAAAAACCAGTTATTTCTTTCAGTGCTTCACCCAATTCATCCATTATCTGATAATATCCCAGTAGCCTGGTCTTTTGGAACAAAAGGATGAATATTTCCGAATTCAGGCCAGCTCATTGCGAACAAAGAACTTGCAGGATTAAGCTTCATTGTACATGAACCCAGTGAGATCATACAGTGAGTAAGGGAAAAGTCTTTTCTTTCGAGCATCTTGATATATCTCATCATCTCAGTCTCACTGTGATACCTGTTAAAGGTTCCGCCTTCCAGAAAGGATGATTTTCTCAGAAATTTATCTTCAAGAATTTCACAATTACAGTAAGAATTAACTTTTACCTGTTCCTTTCCTGCTGCCTTTACAGAAAATGTTTACAATCGTATCAATTTCTTTTATTGTTGTTATCTCATCAGTGCTTATAATCACTGTATTATCATCGGGATAATAAAAATTCATTTCTGCTTCAAGCGCCAGTTTTTTTATAGTTTCTGCCGGGACACCAGCACCCGGGATTTATCTTCAAGGTATCGAAGAACACTGAATTTAATTGCCTGAATCCCGATTCCTTGAGATTATAACTTATTGTACATGCAGCATTATGGATATGTTTTGCAATATTTTTCAGTCCTTCAGGACCATGATATTGTGCATACATGCCCGACATAGTGGCAAGAAGAGCCTGAGCAGTACAGATATTTGAAGTAGCCCTTTCACGCTTTATATGTTGTTCCCTTGTCTGCAGGGCCATTCTTAGTGCACTGTTTCCCTGGGCATCGACCGAAACCCCGATTATTCTGCCAGGCATGCTGCGTTTAAGTTCGTCTCTTGTGGCAAAATAACCTGCATGAGGACCTCCGAAACTCATAGGAAGACCCATTCTCTGATTTGAACCGACAACAATATCAGCACCCCATTCCCCGGGAGGAGTCAGCAGTGCCAGACTCATCAGATCAGCTGCAACACCCACAAGAGTTCCCGCAGCATGAGCCATATCTGTAAATGCTTTATAATCTCTTATCTGACCTGAAGCAGCAGGATATTGCACAAAAGCTCCGAAAAAGGATTCATTAAAGGAAACTGCAGTATATTTTCCTATAACAAGTTCAATTCCAAGTGGTTTTGAACGTGTTTTTATGACATCAAGTGTCTGAGGAAAAATATCATCATCTACAAAAAATTTATTGGCTCCTGCTTTTACTGATGCTCTCGATCTGGCATTAAACATCATTATCATTGCTTCAGCCGCTGCTGTTGATTCATCGAGTAATGAGGCATTGGCAATCTCCATGCCGGTGAGTTCAATGATCATTGTCTGAAAATTCAGAAGAGCTTCCAGCCGGCCCTGAGAAATTTCAGCCTGATAAGGGGTGTATGATGTGTACCATGAAGGATTTTCAAGGACATTCCGGATTATTACCGAAAGAAGCGCAACACCATAATATCCCTGTCCGATGAATGATCGGAACATTTTGTTCTTTTGTCCTAGAGATTTAATATGATTCAGATACTCAAATTCGCTCATTGCTTCAGGGAGCCTGCAGAGGCTTTTCGAGCATAATTGATTTTGGAATCGTTTTTTCAATCAGCTCATCCAGGGAATTTACACCTATTGTCTTCAGCATCTGTGGCAACTCATGTTCACGTGGTCCATATATGTCGGTTAACAAATTTATCTGATAACATAGAATTTATATTTAGAAATCAATAAAATCAGAATAAATCATTTAAAAATCAATAAGTCGGACAATATTAAGAATTAGAACATGCAAAATTAACAGGATATTAATCATGAAAAAAATGGATTTGTCTTCATTTCCCTCTCGATGGTTGTTTCATTTCCATGTCCCGGATACACAACAGTTGAGGGTGGAAGAACAAATAATTTACACTTAATACTTTCAATAAGTGTGTTATAATCACCTCCCTGAAGATCTGTTCTTCCAATACTGCCGGCAAAAAGAGCATCTCCTGTAAAAACACAGCCGTTTTTCTCACTGTAGAAACGCAAGGCTTCCGGATGTATGGCCGGGAACATGAAGGGCAACAAGCTCTGTCGTGCCGAAGGAAACAATCTGATTATCAGATATAAAACCAGCCGGTTCAGGCGGATATTCCATTGTAAGACCAAAAAGCATAGCATGCTGACTGCATTTTTCCTGTTCATTTCATCCAGTTCGCATGAGAAGGTCCTTAATCCATATTTTTCAAGCACAAACCTGTTGCCAAATATATGATCAAGGTGACAATGTGTATTTAACAGCAAAACAGGATTTATCCTTTTGTCCTTTATAAAATCTTCAAGCTTCATGAACTCCTGTTTATCATAACAGCCGCAATCAATTATTGCACAATCACCTGATTCATCAACCAGGATGTAGGTGTTTACTTCAATCGGTGAAAAAACAAACTTAAATATTTTCATACTAAATTATTTTCCATTTACTGTTCCTTTAAGCATAGGCACAAAAATAAAATTTCCATGTTCGGAACGCTCGAAAGCTATCAGGACCGGTTCTCTCCACAACAGTCATAACCTGTGAATTGGAATTGCCAAGTGGTACAACCAGCCGGCCTCCGGTTTTCAGCTGCTGAAGAAGAGCGTCAGGAATCTCTGGATGCGGCAGCTGTAATAATTATGCCATCAAAAGGACCATACTGCGGCTTGCCTTCATATCCGTCACCATAGAAAAAATCTGCAGAATATCCAAGAGATGCAAAAATTCTCTGCGCTTTTACAAATAGTTCCCGGAAACGCTCAATTGTAAAAACCTTTGCTCCCATCTCGGCAAGTATTGCAGCCTGATAACCTGAACCGGTTCCTATTTCAAGAATCTTATCCCGCTTCTTCACCTTCAATAAAGAAGTCTGTACAGCAACTGTATAAGGTTGTGATATTGTCTGTCCCGATACTAATCGGGAAAGCCTTATCTACATAGGCATGACTTAAGAATGCAGGATCCATGAAAAGATGCCCGCGGAACCGTATCAATGGCTCTTAAAACCTCTTCATCAGAAATTCCTTTTTTCCGGAGCTCCGCAACAAGTTTTTTTCGTTTGCCTTTTGCTTCAAATGTATCTGTCATATGACCGTATTGATCAATATTTTATTTCCGACAAAAGTATAAAAAATGAAGACAGTAACCGACGTAAATCTTGCTCATTTCTTTTTGTATATTTAGCGCATGAATCTGAAAGCAAAGAACTCACAGGAAATATTTAAGACAATATCTGTTTACATACTTACTCTTCTTTGCCTGATATTGCTGATTCCACTTATCATATTACTTTCTTTATCAATCAAACTGACCGGAAGAGGACCTGTCATCTATTCTCAAAAACGTATCGGCAGGAATGGCAAGCCTTTTATTATCTACAAGTTCAGATCAATGCATATAGGGATCGAGGATGGTTTCCCTCTTATTTCAGGAAAAGAAGATAAAAGAATTACTATCCTTGGAAGATTTATGAGAAAACATAAATTTGATGAGATTCCGAATCTTTTTAATGTTCTGAAAGGAGAAATGTCAATTATCGGACCCAGACCAGAACAACAGGTTTTCATTGATCAGATTATACAAAGAGAACCGCGATACAAACAACTGCAACTTATTAAACCGGGGATAACATCATGGGGGCAGGTGAAATATGGCTATGCATCGAATGTTGAAGAGATGATAAAAAGGATGGAATATGACCTTTTCTATCTTGAGAACAGGTCACTCTTATTTGATCTGAAAATTACCTTATCGACTTTGGCCATAATTTTAAAAGGAAAAGGAATCTGATGAAGAATGGCGTCTGGGTGCTTGGTGCTTGGTGCTGGGTAGTGAGTAAAGACTCCGTGAAACTCGTAGTTCAGAAATAGGTTAGAGGTTAAGGTTAAGTTAAGTGCAGGCTTCATGGATGAGATGTGAGAAATGAGATATGACTGCTACTTTAAATTGACCTTAGTTAAAGGTTTATAAACAGGACCTGACTGAAGCAAGATACTTTCAAAAAGGATTACCTCGTTTACAGGGACTAACTGTATCTCAGAATATTGAAATTGTACAATTAAGTTCTTAAGTATCTCACTGTCATTAAGATGTTTTATGCGTCCGATTGTCAGATGAGGGTTAAACGGGCGGTCCTCAAGTTTAATATCTAATTCTTTCAAACCATTCATTATAAGAGCATTCAGCTTAATTAATTCATCAGAAGGGTCAATTCCTGTCCATATGATCCGTGGATCATGCAAATTTCTGAAAACGCCTGCTCCTCTAATACATGAGTTCGAATTTCGAGGCTTCCCTGCACCTGTCATTCAACATTGAAATGATGGGCTTAATCATTTTCTCATCAGTATCGCCAAGGAAAGCAAGAGTAATATGAATATTATCCGTGACTTGTCCATTTTATGCTGTCATTCTTAAGACCCGACTTCAGAGCCGAGATCATATTCAGAAGAGTATTTTCAGCCTCAACCTTCAATGCTATAAAAATGCGTTTCATCTTATGAATAATTTTGAGGATTAAACTCAAAGCCTGCCTGCCTCAATCTCAAGAATGATTGATTCGATCAGTGAATCCTCACCATAGGGATCATATTCTTCCTTAAGGTTTGTTCCGAATATACGGGCTATCCCCTGCCAGAAAGCGGCAGCAAGCTTTCCACGGTAATCCTTAATCAGGACATAAGAAGTATTCTGTGTTTCCCTGTCAATCAGCTTGATAAGCAAACGGCCCTGTGTAATGGTCATATCACGAATGTCGCCTTCATAATCTGCAAAAACCTGCTTTTCCACTTTTTTCAGATATGCTTTCCGTTCCTTCTCAGTTTTTAAATTTCTCAGATCTGCATCAACGCTGGCTAATCTGTTTCTTACAATTACTGCGTAAGGATAGACCCTTTTAAGGTTATAAACAAGTCTTTCATATTTACGAAAATCACTCTTTCTGTGGAAATTTTGGGTGAGCATAAACGGTTACTTCTTTGATTTCAACTTCAGGCAATACTACTCCATTCCTGTCAACCTTCTGCAGAAGGTAGGATTTCCCCTGCAGGGTATCATTGTTCTGTTTTAATGAATCAGTCTGTCCGGCGGAAACAGCGGAATAAAGAAAAAACCCTAGTATTACAGATATTGATCTCACAAACAGATTTTTTGCAAATGTATCAAATTCCGGGCCATTTAATAAGCCTGTATTTCAATTACCAGATGAGCGTCAGAATTTGAAATTGATTCTTAAAAAAGTACATTTGTCAAAAGAATTTTTATGGCACTCCAGGTGGAAGATCTTGAAGATCAGAAACGGTTCAGATTGTTTCTGACCATACCTTACAAGGACCTCATTGAGTTCGTATTTGAATACCTTAAGAAGAAATCGGGACTTGCCGTATCTTTTCTGGTCAGTATGTGCCCTGTTTCTGGGAATAACGATTATCATAAGAGTTGAACTCGCAGGAAATTTCCCTGAATCTCAAATTCTTCTTCATACACTTATGGGCCTCATAATATTCCCATTGATATGCGTACCATTCCACGAGTTTTTACATATAGTGCCTTACTACCTGTCGGGTGCACGAAACATAAAGGTAGGAATGGATCTGAAACAGTTTCTTTTCTATGTTACTGCTCACAGGTATGTTGCGTCATCTCTGCAATTCCGTATTGTTGCATTAACTCCTTTCCTTATAATAAGTACAGGAATGATATTTCTTATCTTTTATATGCCAGGTTTGTGGAAATGGAGCTTCTCTCTTTTCCTTTTCTCACATGCAACAATGTGTGCCGGTGATTTTGCATTGCTGAACTTATACTTCCTGAACAAACACAAGAAGATATATACATGGGATGATGCCGATAAGAAGGAAGCGTATTTTTATGAGAAGTTATAACCTCACCCCTTCCCCTCTCCTTAAGGAGAGGGGTCTATATATCTGAATATCTTTGAATTACCCCTTTCTCCTCAAGGAGAAGGGGGCTGGGGGATGAGGTAAATACCTAGAATTTCTCCTTTGCTAGTTTCAGGATATCATCGTCTTTTACTATAGGTCTGATCCTGAATGAGTACTCATATTTTTTATCAAGTAACCGGTATTTCGGATGAATGAGAGCTCCCCATGAATTATCTCCTCCAACACCCATCTGGCCCAGATCAACATTGAGATTGACCAGATCGCGTGGCTTTACATCAATTGTATGAGTATTTGCAGTTTTCGCATCTTTCCTGTATTGTGATAATTTCCCGGGCGATTCAAAATCATCATGAATATTATTAAGGGCAGCAAAACAGATTAAAGGATCTCCGGTTACAAGAATTCCGATCCCGTTATCATTTGTCAGAGTAAGCCAGCGGGTATCAGTCTTGTATCCATTTTCCTGGGGTCTGATATATGGCGTATACTGGTCCGCAACAGTGCTTTCATAAAGACCAACATCAGCTGCTGTTTTCCTGTCCGCATAATTCTCCTGTGGTCCGCGTCCCAGCCATTTCAGATTGTAAAACTCCTCGGGAAGCTGCATCTGCATACCCATTCTTGGAATCTCCGGGATATTTTCGGATAGTTTTGAGAACTGATTTTTTACCACAACATCAGCTGAACCATATATTGTATATGTTGTTGCATAACCACCTATCTTCTTGCCATTTGCGTCGGGAATATCATAATTAAAAGTGACTATGACCTTAGCTAATTCCGGCTGACTGATATTTGCCTTTGTTACAACTGTCCTCTCTCCGGCTTTTTTCCATACTCCCAGTAATTTATCCATGTCATAACCATAATCGTTATCTGTCGGAGGTCTCCAGAAATCAGGTTCCGGACCTTTTTTTATCAGTTCCTTATCCTTTATAATTGAATGATGTCATGCGACCGGTACCCAGGTCAAAAGTTATCTTCATGTCAACGCCGCTCACCTCAAGTTTCTTTCCTGCAGTTTTGGTCTGAAGAACTCCGCTGTTCTCAATTCTGGCAAAGACGGGCTTTTCAACAACAGGCAGTTTAAACTGAGCTGTTGCATAAACATGATCTTCAGGCACAGTAATTCCAGGCATCACTTCTCGAAGCCCTGATATTGAGAAAATATTCAGCGCCGGGATTAGGATCAATCTTTTGAAGAGAAAGATTTATCAATTGTTTCTGCCTTTAGGTTTAAGATCGGGGACAGCAATTTGCCTGATTGTATCACTTTACCATCCGAAACAACTTCCCATTCAAAATTAAATTCAGAAAGATTGGTAAAATCATATTTGTTTTTAATTTTTATTATCCCTTTAGCGAGATCAACCGGCTCAAATCCAATATACTGATACACTTTATTTACTTCAAATAGTCCGGGATGAGGAGTTCTGTCGGGCCATACAAGTCCATTAATGTTGAAGTTTCCGTCACTGGGGATGCCTTCTTCCCCATAATCACCTCCATAGGTCCAGTATTTCTCACCATTCTCATTAGTCTTAAGAAATCCCTGGTCAACCCAGTCCCATATAAATCCTCCCTGCAGCTTGGGATATTTTTCTATTACATCCCAATAGTCCTGAAGATTTCCGGTTGAATTGCCCATTGCATGGGCATATTCACACATTATCATAGGCCTGTCATTTTTCGGATCCTTTGCATAGGCTTCTATATCTTCAATTGTCGCATACATATCACACCAGATGTCGGTATGACGCTCAGGAGTATTGGTGCTTTTTTCAGCACGCTCGTACTGGACCGGACGTGTTATATCTCTTCCTTTGATCCATTTATAGCCATTCAGAAAATTATGCCCGTCGCCTGCTTCATTACCCATCGACCATATTATAACAGAGGGATGATTTTTGTCCCGTTCAACCATGCGCTGCATCCTGTCAAGATGTGCTGCTGCCCATTGTGGTTTGTCGGCCAGAGTTACATCTTTATCATAACCCATTCCATGTGACTCAATATCAGCCTCATCAATCAGATATAATCCATACTTATCACACATCTCATACCAGAACTCCTGCTGAGGATAATGGCATGTCCTCATAGCATTGATATTATTGCTTTTCATCCTCGTGATATCCTTCATTACAGTTGCCTCATCAATTACATGACCTGTTATATCATTGTGTTCATGCATATTAACTCCTTTCAAACGGATAGCAACACCATTAACAAGCAGCTGTGAATTAACAATTTCCACTTTCCTGAATCCAATTTTTGCACTTACACATTCAGAGATGTTCCCATTTTTATCCTTCAGACTCAGAACCAGAGAGTAAAGGTTTGGCTTCTCAGCTGACCACTTTTTTATATCCTGAATGGCTTTGGTAAAATTGACAGATGCTTTATCTCCCGACAATTTCACATTTTTAGATTCCGTATAAATCTTTTGAGTGCCATCAAAAAGAGAAGCATCCAGAAGAAATTCTTTATCACCTGCTGTAGTGCTTTTAAGGGAAACATCTACTTTAAGCAAGCCGTCACTATAATTTTTATCAAGGTCACCTTTGGCAAAAAAGTCCCTGATATACGTTTCAGGACGTGCATGAAGGTAAACAGTTCTTTGTATACCGCTAATTCTCCAGAAGTCCTGATCTTCAAGATAACTTCCATCGCTCCACCTGTAAACTTCCACAGAGAGAGTGTTCTTTCCGCTTTTAAGATAGTTTGTGATATTGAATTCTGCAGGCATTTTGCTGTCCTCACTATACCCGACAAGTTTTTCATTTACCCATACATAAAATGCAGAGCTGACCGCCCCAAAATGGAGGAAATATTTCTTTATTTTTCCAATCGCACGGAATTTTAAAACTTCTTTTATAGGATCCTACCGGATTCCAGTCATGCGGAATAGCCGGTGGGACTTTCTTATAAGCTTTAGCCTTCGGAACTTTCGAATTAAATATATCCTCACAGGCCCAGAAGGGGTAGACAATATTAGTATAAACGGGAACATCATAACCCTTCATCTGCCAGTTTGAAGGCACTTCAATTTCTTTCCAGTCACGTGTATCGTAATCATCTTTAAAAAACCAGAATGGGCGCTGATCGGGTGATTTAACCCAGTTGAATTTCCATAGTCCGTCAAGAGATTTATAGTCTGGTGAGTTAGCTTTTACAGCATCAAGAGCGCTGCTTTCATCAGGGAAACTTATCAGAGAGGCATGAGGTTCTTCCCTGTTTATATTAAATACTTCAGGATTTTCCCAGTCGCGAGGTTCCTTTTCGGTGAAAGGAACTCCTTCATACTTGCTGAGTTTTTTACATGCTGAAAATGAGATGGTAATAATAAGGAGATAGAATGATATTCTCTTCATAGGTTCTGTATTTAACGGATATAAAGTTAATAAAAAATGAATTTGCTCTACCCGTTAAATCATTCTGCATTTTGTGTTATTCTCAACCGGTTATCAATCGTCTCGAAGTTTCCTGGCATTAAGGATATCATTAGGTGAGTTAATGTTTGTGAAAGCATTTCTTGCCTTAACTGAATCTTCAATCGACAGATAGCGCACATCAGTCATTTTTAAAAACTCTCTAATTGAGAAATTGTCTGAGTGCTGAAGATAAGCTTCTAATTTTTCAACCAGCGACCTTTTATAAATTCCATGAAGAGGTTCGATATTGTTATTAATCTGAGGAATAAGAATATCACATTTGTTGTTTTTATAAAACTCAGTTTGAAGAGTAATAATCTTTTTATCAAGCAGCGGCATATCGCCGGCAACAACAAATAGAGCATCTCTGTCAGATGCTTTCATTGCGGCATGAATGCCGCCGAGGGGTCCCTTATTCAGAAACAGATCGCCAATAATTTTGCATTGACTGTTTTCTAAAAACTCTTCCGGATTATTCGTAACAATAATAATATCATCGAATATTTCGCCAAGAGTGTCTGATATCCTTGAAATTATTGTCCTGCCATCGATTACTATTTTTGCCTTTATTAAGCCATTAAATCTGGTGCTGGCACCTCCGGCAAGTATCACTCCTGTAAGATTTTGAGTCATCAGATATTTTTCAGTCAATCCTTTCGATCTGGTTTGCACAGCATTAATTTTTATCTTAATTTAATAGTCTGAACTTTTAAAGTAATGTTCTGTCACCCACAGATAATCAGCAAAAGTAAAAAAATGTCTAAGACTAGTCTTCAAATTAACACATATTAACCTGGCGATTATGGACAAAAAAATCACTACTCTTTATGCTGACTACAAGCAAGGAAGAACAAATCGAAGAGATTTTGTCAGGAAACTTGCTATGGTTGCCGGTAGTACAACTGCCGCATTGGCTCTTATTCCCGTTCTGGAAGCAAACAGTATGGGCGCCTCAAAATCTGATCAGGCAAATCCTGAACTGAATACCGAATTTATTAAATACCCGGGCGAGACCGGTGAAATGAAAGCATTCCTGGCATGGCCAAAAGCCGGTAAGAAATTTCCTGCAGTGATCATAATCCATGAAAACAGAGGATTACAACCTCACATACTGGATGTTACACGCAGGATGGCAAAGGAAGGTTTCCTGGCTCTTGCCCCGGATGCCCTTTCGCCGCTTGGTGGTACACCTGAAAATGATCAGGATAAGGCAGTAAAAATGATTGGTCAGCTTGATTATGACAAGACGGTCAAAAACTTTGTTGCTGCTGTCAAATATCTGAAAACGCAACCTCTCTCTACAGGAAAAGTAGGTTGTACGGGATTCTGCTGGGGAGGAGGAATGACAAACCAGGTTGCGGTGAATTCACCTGATCTGGATGCAGCAGTACCATATTACGGGATGCAGCCAAAACCAGAACAGGTTGCCTCGATTAAAGCCCCGATAATGGCACATTATGCAGGTGATGATACGAGAATCAATCAGGGAATTCCAGCCTTTGAGGAAGCGTTAAAGAAAAATAAAAAGGAATACCGGATATTTATGTATGAGGGAGCACAGCACTCATTTAATAATGATTCCAATCCAGAACGGTATAACGAGAAGGCAGCTAAGCTTGCATGGTCGAGGACAATAGCATTCTTTAAAGAAAAACTGAAGTAACTGACAAAATCCATTAACCGCAAAGGTCGCACCCCCCTTCCCTCCTAAAGGGGGGTTAATTTTTCCACTCCGCACTGATTGCCTCAACAAACGGACGGATATGGTTGAAAAAATATTTGTACCCTTTGCACAGATAGTTCAAGCCTGGTTCTCCATCAGGAGTCAGAATGAACCGGTTCTTCGGACATTCCCCGTTACACATTGATCTTACCTCACATATTGAGCAGTAGGCGGGAAGAGTGACGGACTTGTACCTGCCAAAGTCTGTTTGTTTCTCAGATTCAAGAAAGTACGTAATAGAACGATCCGTTATATTGCCCAGAAGATGTTCCTTATTCACATAATGATCGCAGGAATAGAAGTCACCATTATGTTCTATGACTGGCACTCCTCCGCACTCCTTTTTGAAGATGCATAAAGTATGTTCCTGATTAAAAGCAGTCCTTGCCGCTTCTTCAAATATCTGGATTTTTATATTGCCTATATCTTTTTCAACCCATTCATCAAAGACTTCACTTAGGAAAAGACCGAATTGCCCTGAGGGGACTGAATCGTTACTTACTCCCAAAGATGAACCCGGGTCAGGTTCAACAAGCGGCAGGAATGTAATGTATTTTGCCCCCATCTGTTTGAACTCATCATAGACGATGTGTGGATGTTTTACATTTTCGGCACTTACAACACAAAGTATCTCAGGGATGATACCATGTTTCTTTAAAAGCTGAAAACCTCTGTTAACCTTCGCCCATGTAGATCTGTCATTCTTTGTACGGCGGTATTTATTGTGCAGGTCTGCCGGACCGTCAATACTCAAACCTACTACAAAACCTTCCCCGGCAAAAAATCTGCACCACTCGTTATTTATGAGAGTCCCATTAGTCTGGATACCATTAACGATAATCTTTCCGGCAGGTTTATTGGCAATTTGGAGTCTTATTGCTTTTTTATAGAACTCGATGCCAGCAAGCAATGGCTCGCCTCCATGCCACGAAAAGCCTATGATATTCCCAGATGTTGCCTTAATATGTTGTTTGATATATCTTTCGAGGATATCATCAGGCATAAGAAAATGATTGATCCCGGGATAGAGACTCTTCTTGTTGAGATAATAACAGTATCTGCAGCCCAGATTACAGGCTGATCCGGCTGGTTTTGCAAATATCTGAAATTCATGTGGCCTGCTTTTCATATCCGATCCGGAAAGAATCTTTGTGTCAACCTTTGAGTACCATTGTGGTTAGTCTTTTTACTACAAAGGACCACAAAGTACGGTCAAAGGATCACAAAGGATTATTAAAGTAATTAATTCTATCTCCATTTAATTATATTCTCTTTGCCTTTTTCAGGAAGATTCATTTTTATCCGCCATTCCATGGGAAAATAATTATTCACTCTCTTACCTATATTATTTACAAATCCGAGGTTGACGCCCCTGTAAGTTACAAGGTTCCATCCCATCTCAGCATCATTAAGCACAAAATTATCGCGTCGCAGGAACGAAAGCGCTGATGAAAGCTCAATTTCCCTGCCGGGAAATGCATCTTTTTTAAAAAAATGAGAAAGGGCAAGCTCATGCGAAGGCAGATAATCGCTAGTTTTTATGTTAAATATTTTAGTCCCGGCTTTCAATATCATCAGCTTCTGATAAAGGTGAAGGTATTCATCCATGTTGCATGAAACTGCAAAAATTTCTTCTCCCCATTTCAAGAGTCTCTCACTTGAAAAACTGGTCCAGCTATCTGCAACTTTTAAATCCTCTTTGCCTGGAATAAATTCAGGTTTACGTTGGCTCCTGATGTGAGTCTTGCCCTGTTTCGCCGTTTTTCTTATTACAGATAAGAAGAAGCCTTCTCCCCTGACCTTATCAGGATAAAAACCGTACCCGTAAATACCCTGGTAATCGATTTCTGCAATTCCCTTGAATTCAGCAATATTCAAGCGAATAATCTCTGCCTCATGCTTTCCTGTAAGCCATTTTATGTTCTCCTCATTTTCTCCGGGATTAAAAGTACAGGTACTGTAAACCAGGATCCCGTTTTCTTTCAAAGCGGGCCACACATCCATCAGGATCCTTTTTTGTCTTTCAGCACAATGCATCGTATTATTGACTGACCATTCACCAGGAGCAGTGATGCCTCTAAACATCCCTTCCCCGGAGCATGGAGCATCAACAACTATAATATCAAAATATCCTGATAATCTGCTAAAAACAGAGGGGTCGTTCTGGGTAACTATTGTGTTCCCCGAACCCCATTTTGTCAGAGTTTCAGCGAGTATAGCGGCTCTTGATCTGATTGTTTCATTTGCAACCACCAAATTGTCCTGACCAATAATATCCGAGAGATGAGTGCTTTTGCCTCCGGGAGCTCCACACAGATCCAGTACCCGGATGTTTTCAAGTGAATCGGTTGTTTGCAGGATTGCTTGTTCCAAAAACATGCCAGATGCTTCCTGTGAATAATAGCAGCCTGAATGGAAAAGCGGGTCAAGAGTGTAAGAGGGCCTGTTTTCAAGATAAAAACCATCTTTACACCATGGTACAGGTCCGGAATTTACCGGGTTTCGGTTCCATTTTGACCTGTTTATTCTTAAGCTGACAGGAGACGGAGATTCCAATGCCTTAAGCAGATCTTCTGCATCAATATATTTTTGAGTGTGAATTCTTTTAATAAATCCTTCAGGGAACATATTAATAATTTAGTATCAGATGTGTAGTTCGAGTTAAGAAATTAATGGTTCAATTCACATTCTATTAATTTCAATGAATCATTATTTATTGCGAACAGAAATGCATCATTCCCGGAAGCCAGTTTGATCTTCCTGATAACTTTCACTTCACCCTTAATCATAAGAGTGCTTTCTGCAGGTGGAACAACCTTTATTTCACCTTTGGTATCTGATTGTAAAACCAACCCAATACTCGCATCGTTCCTGGGCGTTTCTACTTCAGAGCTATATAAATTGCCTGCAACAATAAAAGCAGGACCATTTTCATCATAATTTATTTCAACCATATCATTGATGGAAGAAAATTGCGCCCAATTTGGGAGTTTATGCATAGTGAATTCCCCTTTCCCTTTATTTTCAATCCAATAACTGGCAAAAGTATTTGCCTTGTAGTGCAAAGAAGCCTTCAACATTTGTTCACCATATATCTCCTGCAGAGTTGCACCTGCAAATTCTTCATAACCTTTGTACCTGAGTTTCAGAACAGGAAGCTGCCTGACAGCATCATCAAAACTATTAACAGGATAATTTTTCCCATTTTCACTATAACCGAGCACTATATCTAATTTGCCATTTAAGTCAAAATCATTTGAGTATATTTCAAATGGTTCTTTTTCGCTGGTTTTGTATTTATAATTCAATCCAAGATTACCAACCAGGTAATCGTTATCGCCATCCTTATCAATATCTATACTATTAATACTATTCCACCATCCGACAGTTTCTTTAAATCCCAATTTATCAGAAACATCAATAAATCTATTTGAAGAATTTTTAAAAAAGTGAATTTTCATCCATTCACCTACAATTATCAGATCAACATTGCCATCGCCGTCAAAGTCATCCCAGATGGCATCTGTGACAAGGCCAATATTTAATAATTCAGGAGCTATTTTTTCTGTAACATTTTCAAATTTCAGGTCAGCTCCTTTTTTCCCATTATTTTTCAAAATATAACTATTTGCAGGGAGCGGGTATTTTCCTGGAACAATACGTCCTCCTACAAATAAATCGACATGTCCATCCTTGTCATAATCTGCTGCTTTTACACATTTTCCGCTTTTATGTAAGTCAGCTGGCAGACAGTTTTTACATCTGATAAAACCTTTTTCTGTATTTAAATACAACCTGTCCTGGTAAAATTCATCTTTTTCCTTGTTATCGTTCCCTCCGCTGACTACATATAAATCCAATCTTCCATCATTGTCAGCATCAAACAGTAAAGCCCCTGTATCTTCATAAAGTGAATCGTTTATCCATGGGCCTGGCATTTCCTTAAATGTACCCTTTTGTGTTTGGAAATACATAGCTGCTTTAAAACCTTTGCCATTGCCAACAAAAAAATCTTCAAGCCCATCTCCGTTAATGTCCCCTACAGCTAACCCAGGGCCCATCTGTGAATTCTTATGTGGAAGTAACTCTTCATATTCAAAATCGTCGTATTTATCTTCGTGATGAACAAATGTTATTCCTGCCTGATTTGTGATGTCTTTAAAATTAAGTTTTTGAACGGGTTTTTCTTCGGCAGGAACAGCCTCGGTGTATTTCAATTTAAGAGTCTGGTCCGCTCTTATGTTTTTGAGTACTTGTTGTTTTTTATCGGGCCAGGTTACGGTTAATTCATCAATTGTGTCCTTCTGAGCCAAACCAAAATGAATTGTGGCCGGGACACTCGACTGATAGCCTCTGGTAAGAGTAAGTTCCTGTTTTTGAGTAACATTGCCGGTTCGTACAGTAACTACACTGCCTATGCCAAATGGATTTGTAACCGATCCGGCAAGATTAACTTTCAAATAGTGATAGTTGGCAGGAACAACGTGGTTTTCGTAAATGCCGGCTACATCATTCATTTTGTTAACTACAACATCTAAATCACCGTCATTATCCAGATCACTGTAAGCGACTCCATTTGAAAAACCCGGTTCACTAAAACCCCAGGTATCGGACTTGTTGGTAAAAGTGAAATCTCCGTTGTTTTTGAAGACATGATTTTTCACTGGTGTGCTGGGAATGAGTTCAGGACGGTATTCCTTTCTAACCTTGAAATAAATATTACTTCTTGAATCCTCCAAAATATCTCTGTTATTGATATCTCGTAGTACACCGCTGGTTACAAACAGATCCTTATTACCGTCATTATCCATATCCATAAAAAGGCCTCCCCAGCTCCAGTCTGTATATGCAACACCAGCAAAAAGAGAAATGTTGCTATAAATAGGAATGTTATTAAAAATGCCATTGTTTAGTTGCAAAGAATTTTGCATGTACTGATAATGTAACCCATAATCAAGGCTGAGATTAAATGTCTCGCGACTCATAGGACTAACATTCACCATCCTGCGATAATGATCTTCAGGAGTCATATCAATCTGATATAAATCGATGAGTCCGTCATTATTTATATCAGCGGCATCAAGTCCCATTCCGAAAATGGATGTTTGAGATGTAGCCTCTCTCACAATATTTTTAAAGGTACCGTCTCCGTTGTTTAAATATAAGTAATCGGGTACATTGAAATCATTTGATATATATAAATCTTTCCAGCCATCATTATTTAAATCCATAGCGACCACTCCTATTGACATTCCAAAGTTTTGTACTCCTGCTTCCTTTGTCACATCAGTAAAAGTATTATTACCATTATTTCTATATAAGTGGCCCGATTCATCGTATTTGTTTTCAATCATTTTACTATGATAATATTTGGCGCCCATACTTACCGGGACAATGGGATAATTGGCAACATATAAATCCAAAAGTCCATCATTGTCATAATCAAAAAAAGTGGCCTGAACAGAAGAACTCTTGTCATTGATGCCATATTTAGCAGCACATTCCGTAAAAGTATTATCATGGTTATTAATAAAAAGTAAATTGCCTTTAGGTTGATATTTTGCTGAGACACAAACGTAAATGTCAAGCCAGCCGTCATTATTCACATCGGCCATTGTTGAACCTGTACACCATTGATGATTACCCTCTATGCCTGCCTTTTCAGATATATCTTCAAATTTCATATTGCCCTTGTTGAGGTAGAGTTTATTTGAAACAAGGTTCCCTGTAAAAAAAATATCATCCAGTCCGTCATTATTAATATCACCCACAGAAACTCCGCCGCCCATATACATATATGGAAAAATCAAATAATTCAATGTGTCGTTTTCTGTTACTTTGTTAATGAAATTGATACCTGATCTGGATGGTGATATCTTTTTAAATGTCCCTTTGGAGAGTTTGCCACAGGAAAACAGAAGAAGGCATATAAAAATTAAAACGAAATAGGATCTCATGATATATAGAATAGAATTCGCCGGCTGAATATATTACAATTATTTTTAAATATTAATATCCGGGATGACGAAATTGGCTCTGTTAATTCCCGCATAGCATCTCTTCCAATATTCAGCGATGAAAATATTGTTGGCATTAAAAGTATACTCTAAAAAGACGTGATAAACAGGATCAGTGGTGTTTAATTGCTCGAAAGCCATAAAATCCATACTATAATACAAGGTACGCTGATAAAGCCCATCGGTTTGTAAGTTGGCATAAACAGCATTAACTGCTTGTTGAACCTCGGCTTCGGTTTTAAAGAAAGTACCGGGTGTCAGTTCGTTAGGATTTATCAGTTCGAGTTTATTTATGTTGCAGGAATATAAGAATAGCAGCATAATAATTGTAGATGCAACTGATTTGTTCCTGATTTGGTTCATGTTTTGGATTTTGGTTGATGGTTAAAAATACTCGCTTAAATATTGAAGTACATTTAGCTTGTCAGCAAACCAAGGATGCTTCATGGAGATCTTTTTAACAAAAAAACCTGAAGTCTGGCATTATTGTTCCCAACCAGAATGTCTTTGTCTTTATTATTGAGGTGTACTAATGCCAGACTTTTTACGTCGCCCGGAGCAAAGAAACCTGATGATTCATAAGGAACAACAGTAAAATGGCCCTTCCCGTCTCCTTTTAGAAATACGCCAATTCCACCATCATTTCTGGGAGTCACCACTTCCATATTGTACAAATTTCCGGCTGCCAGAATATCAATGTTTCCGTCGCTGTCAAAGTCATCGATAATAAAATCATTAATGGCAGATAGTTGGGCTTCATTAGGCAGCTTATGCATGACAAATTTATCGTTTCCCTGGTTTTCAAAATAGCAGCTTGCAAAGGTTTCTGCCTGAAGGTGCAGGGATTTATCCAGTACCTTCTGTGTATATACATCTGATATGGTGGCTTTGGCAAAGCTTTCATTGGTGGGGAATCTTAATGCAAGTCCGGGATTCTGGAGCAGGTAGCACGATCTGCTTCTCACTGGGTATTGTTTATTTCCCTGGTAATAGCACAGGGCAATGTCTGATCTCCCATCATGGTCAAAATCTGCAGCATACACATCAAAAGTCTTATCAGCACCTGCCTGGTATCTGGAGTTTAAGCCCAGATTTCCGGCAACCAGGTCAATGTCTCCGTCTTTGTCAAAATCAGCTCCGGTAATGCTGAACCACCATCCTTTTGTACCTTTTACCTCAGTTTTGCTGAATATTCCATGGTTGTTATGATATATACATAAGGGCATCCATTCTCCCGCAACGACCAGGTCAGGCCATGAATCATTATCCATATCAGCGCAGAAAGCGCTTGTCACCATTCCAGCTTTGACCAGTTCCGGGGCTACTTTTGCTGTGACATCCTTAAACTTTATCACACCGTTGGCTGTTTTATTTTCCAGGATATAGCTTCTGGCAGGGAATGGATATTCGTGCGGTACCTGCCTGCCGCCAATAAACAGATCGAGGTCGCCATCTTTATCAAAATCAATTGCTTTCACGCATGATCCGCTGGATGAGATCATCGGCAGCGCATTTTCATCTCTTGTAAAATTGCCCTTGCCATCATTGATATACAGCTGATCCTGATATTCTTTTGAATCCTTTGAGAATTCATAGCCACCGCTGACAACATACAGATCGAGATCCCCATCGTTGTCTGCATCGAAAAACAAACAGCCCGTTTCCTCAAACTGGTTATTGGTTTCCCAAGGCCCATGCTGAATTCTGAAGCTTCCATCATCGTTTTGAACAAACAACTGGCCTGAACTACGGGTTGCATTGCCTATAAAAAAATCTTCGAGATTGTCGTTGTTCACATCTCCAACAGCTATACCCGGACCTGTCATGGAAAGTTTGTAAGGGAGCAGAGGCTGAATACCGAAATCGTTAAAGTTATTTTCTTTATGCATGAAGCCTGGCTGAATCTGATCCGTGATCTCTTTGAAAAGTCTTTTTTTATTAATTGCCGGAACAAATGCAGGCACTTTTGCATCAGCATAATGCATGGTCAGCTTTTGATTGGCTTTTACATTCCTTAGCCATTGAACCTTTCCATCAGGCCATTTTACGTAAACGGAATCAACCGTTGTATGCTTAGCAAGACCAAAATAGAGTATGGGTTCCACTGAAGATTGATAGCCCCTTGTTAAAGTCAATTCTTCCATCTGCATTTTCCCTTCATTCCAAAGGGTCACTTTTGAACCAATTCCCAATGTATTTTTGTGCATTCCATCGAAATTAATTTTAAGGTAATTCCCGAGTTGTTTTTCCCTGGCATTATTCCTGTATATAAACGCTTCCTCATCGATATTATTCACAATTAGATCAAGGTCTCCATCATTATCCAGGTCTGCGTAAGCAGCTCCATTCGAATAGCTTTCCTCCCTGATTCCCCATTCTTTGCTGTAATTTGAAAAAGTCAGATCACCGTTGTTTTTAAACAGGTAATTCACAAGAGGTTTATAGGGCATATGCTGTATCTGTTTGAGTAAATCGCCTTTCCCAAGCCCTTTATTGAAATAGGTTGATTCATTCATTTTGTTGAAGTAATCGATATTGTTGATATCCCTTCGTGAGCCATTGGTAATATACAGGTCCTTCCACCCGTCGAGATTGAAATCAGCAAATAAGGCTGCCCAACTCCAATCGGTAGAAGTAACCCCTGCAATCCATGCAACATTGCTAAAGTAGGGCAAACCGTTATCCCTGATGCCCCTGTTCAATTGCAGCGTACTGTACCGGTATTGATGGTGCAGACCCTGATTCACCATTTCATCAAAATCCTCCTGAGTCATGCTGGTCATATTTTCCTTGGCCCTTTGATTATCTTCAGGAGCCATATCTATTTGCATCACATCAGGTAATCCATCGTTATTAAAATCGGCAATATCTGCTCCCATACCGTAAAATGAGGTTTGGCCAACGATTTCTGATGTTCTGTCGGTAAATGTCCCGTTGCCATTGTTGATAAAATAGAAGTCAGGACTCGTAAAATCATTTGAGATGTAAAGGTCCTCATATCCATCCTGGTTCAAATCGCTTACAGTTGCGCTCAGCGATAAGCCGAATGTCAGTAAACCGGCATCTGCTGTGACATTGGTAAAAGTACCATCCCCATTATTCCGGTATAAATGGCCAGATTCTTCTATTTTGGCATTGGTCATCATTTGCCGGTAGAAAAATGGAGGCGCTTTAAACTGGGTAATGGGGTAGTTGGCTACATACAAGTCAAGATCGCCATCGTTATCATAATCAAAAAAAGTACTCTGTGTGCTCATACCCGGATCGTTAATGCCATATTTCTTAGCCTCCTCCTTAAAAATAGGTATACCATCTTTGTTGACTCCCTGGTTTACAAATAATAAATTTTCACGATTAGTTGATAAACCGGAAACAGACACATAAATATCAGGCAACCCATCATTATTTATATCGCAGATAGTCGATCCAAGCTTCCAGCGATTTCCACCTCCGGTATTCGAAATTTCAGTTACATCTTCAAAAACAAAATTACCCCTGTTAAGATAGAGCCGGTCTGGTACCATATTTCCGACTAAATAGATATCGGTTAAACCATCATTATTAAAATCTCCGACAGATACTCCACCACCCATATACATGTATGAATACAAAAAGTAGTTAAAAGTGTCGGTCTCTGTCAGCCTGTTATGAAAGGTAACATTTGTTTTTCCTGAAGAGAGTTTCTGGAATACAGGACCTTCATAGTTTATTTTCTCATGTTTACATGAGAAAATAACACAAGAAATAATTATTAAAAAAACAACAGGATAAAGCCTTTTACAGTATTCAGGTTTTAAAAGGGTACTCATAAGGGCTGAATTGTAGAATGAAGGAGAAAGGTACTTCAAATAACTCAAAAAAGAAATGGTCCTGTTTTGCAGGACCACTTCATAAAATCCTAAGAAATTCTATCTATTAATAACCTGGATTCTGATCTGCCTGTTCAATTTTTGGGTTAACATCAATTTCCTTCTGAGGAATAGGCCAGAGTAAATTTTTAGGTGCCTGGAAAACCAGAGCAGCCTGGTCGGCTTTAGGACAACTGGGTTTAACTTCGGCCATAAATGCAGCAAGTCTTCCCCATCTTACAAGGTCGGGGAAACGGACTTGTTCACCGCATAATTCAACCTTACGTTCATGTTCCAGAGCTTTCATAAATCCATCTAATGTACCTACAGGATAAATAGCATCCATAGCAGCTGTACCATATAATGGCATATCCACATCTGCTCTTCCCCTTACCTGGTTCATATAGTCTACAGCTGTAGCGAGGCTTCCACCTGATCTGTTGGCTTCTGCTTCTGCCTTCATCAATATTACATCGGCTAACCTGATCACCTTCATGTTGATTCCTGATTCATTTCCTGCAACAGCTCCTTCAGTAGCAGCTTTATAGTAGTTCTGGTATTTTCTCCAGCCTCTTAATACATAATGATCAATTATGGCACCAGTCCCATCTTTTACGACCGCAGAATCAATTTTCATGGTCAGGGTATTGTTGTCATACAAATCACCAGTCTGGTAGATGCAGTAACCGCGCCTTGGATCTGTTTTTACACCGTTTTTAGCAGCAGTTTCGAATTCATTCCAAAGATCCTGTGAAGGGAATACGTTAAACCAGTTTAAGCAACCATATTCCTGGCCTCTGAAAGTAGCTTCATTCAAACCTTCGTCAGTTCTGTCGGAATTCCATTGGCTGGAATAACCAGCTGCGATGCTAAACTGGACCTCAAAGAGGGATTCCGGACCATTTTCGGTCTCTTCCATAAAGTTGTTAAAATAAACAGGTTCCAGAGAGTAACCGGTAATATTATTAAAAGCATCAAGAGCTCCCGCATAATTTTTTTGGAATAAACGTGCTTTGCCTAACAGAGCCCATGCAGCGCCTGAAGTAGCCCTTCCGGCTTGTTCATCAGCTTTCGCATAACATTTGGCTGCTGCATCAATACAATCGGCTTCTATTTGAGCCCAAACCTGTGCACTGGGAGTTCTGGCAAGACCTAAATTCTCTGCAGGATCAACTCCGAGATACAGGGGAACATCACCAAATTTATCAACCAGGAAGAAGTAATACAAAGCCCGCATAAATTTTGCCTCACCAATATATTTGTCTCTCTTGGCGTCGGACAATAAAGTAGTAGGGATCCTTTTCTGAATTACATCGGCATTGTTGATAACAAAATTGGCTTTATGAATTCCTCTGTAGCAACTATTCCAGTAAGGTTCAATCAAATCATGTGTTGCATCGAATGTGAAATTCAGCCACTGGCGTTTATCAGCTTCCTGCTGTGGCATACAAGTATTTTCATGACTCATATTGTCATTACCATACCACATGCCACGGTTGTACATACCTGTTGTTTGCAAACTTCCATAGACGGCATTTACAGCTGACTCCACCTGAGCCGCAGTTGTAAAATAAGTATCAGGGGAAAGCTGGTTGGGGTTCGTAAGGTCTAACTTATCCGCTTTACAGGAAAAGAGTAGAACCAATGCACTGAAAACCAGTGCCCTCATGAAATATGTTTTAAGTCTTTTCATAATATAATTCTGTTTTAAAGATTAGAAGGTAACTTGAATACCACCAATAATTGATTTTGGTATAGGATAATTACCTACATCAATCCCATTAGCATAGTTTTGAGTTGTCGTTTGAGGAGCACCAATTTGTCCCAATGATGTACCACTTGCAGTATATCTACCAACCTCAGGATCTAAACCAGAGTATTTAGTCAGGCAAATCATGTTTTGTGCACTTACATAAATTCTAAGTTTACTGACTACGTTTTTCAAAAGTCTTTGAGGTACTGTATATCCCAGTGTTATGTTTTTCAATTTGGTATAGGCACCATCTTCGACAAAACGACTGGATGCCTGAGCATTGGAAGCAACAAGACCAGCTCTTGGAATTGTGTTTGAAGGATTGGTTGGAGTCCATCTGTCTAACACCCTGACATCGGCATTAAATAATCGGTCCATGCTTACCAGATCAAATAGGTTGGTATTGTAAAGTTTATTACCGTATACTCCGCTTATAAACAAGTTCAGATCAAAGCCTTTGTATGATGCATTGAGGTCCAAACCAACAGTCATTTTGGGGAATGGGTTTCCTATATTGGTTCTGTCTGCTGGAGTAATTTTGCCATCACCATTGGTATCTACTATACGGAAATCTCCTGCAGTTGCAGAATTGAGCGCTTTTTCCGTACCGCCCATATAGGATGCAGCGTCTGCATCTGTCTGGAAGATACCGTCAAATTTCCATCCATAGAAGAAGAAAGCAGGTTGTCCAATCTGACATCTGTTAAGGTCTTCACCTTCAAAAGAAAATCCAGAAATATAAGAAGCACCACCCAGTGATTTAACTTCATTTTTGAAAGTACCAAGATTTAAATTGGCTGACCATCGAAAATCGCCTTCTAAATCGTTGTATCCTAACTGCAACTCAAAACCTTTTGTAGTCATCGAGCCTGCATTCTTGCTGATTGTACCTGTCCAGTCACCAATAGACAGTGGCAGAGGTACCTGCATCAGAAGATCATTACTCTTGTTCATATAATATTCAGCAGACAAGGTAAATTTGTTTCTTAACAAGCCCAAATCCAACCCAACGTTGGTCATGGTAGTTTCCTCCCATTTTAAATCGGGATTTGAAGCGCCGGCATTAGTCGTTCCAACAACAGCTCCATTATCAATAACGTAATACATGTTTGAGGTCAGGGATGACGAATAGGCATAATCTGCAATCTTGTCATTACCAGCTTTACCCCAGCTTGCTCTTAGTTTTAAGTTGCTAAGAGATTGAACATCGCTTAAGAAAGCTTCTTTGGCAATATTCCAACCCAAAGATACTGAGGGGAAAGTACCCCATCTCTTGTCTTGGCCAAACCTTGACGAAGCATCTTTTCTCATTGAAGCCGAGAACAAGTACTTCCCAGCATAGTTATAGTTCAATCTTCCAAGGTAACTGATCCTGTAATAATCAATTGATCCTGAGCTTATTGATGCGTCAGTGTTACTTAATTGTTCAACCTTGTCTGTAATAGTATTGTGTGAACTGGCATTCTCAATAGTTGAGTGAACAGAGCTGTATTCAGTCAATGCCAATAATTCGAAATTATGTTTTTCGGCAAGTACCAGGTTATAAGTTAAGTTGTTTGTAAACAGGAATGAATTATACGCTGCCTGGTTTTTAACAATATTTGCAAAAGTTGATTGGTGAGTATTTCCACCCAGGTTATCATCATTGAAAGATGGGTAGAATTGGTTATTAACTATTCTCTGATTCTGGAGACCAAGATTAGTTCTAAATCTCAGTCCTTTAATAAGTTCCAATTCACCATAGAGATTACCAAGAATGTCGAGTGTGTTCTGTTTGCGACTGTTCAGCTCCATTATTCTGACCGGGTTTTCAGCATCCTGTCCGTCAATGGCGCTGGTAGGACCCTGGAATCCGCCTAAATTATCCGGATTGTGTACCGGCAGGTATGGAGCCATTTTAATGGCATGCTCCAACAGGGAACGGCCACCATTATCAGCCAAAGGATCCTGATTGGAGAATGATAAACTGAGGTTCTCACCAATTTTCAGTCTGCCCTTTTTAAAATCACTATTGACTCTGAAGTTATATCTTTCAAGACCAGTTTTGATAACAATACCTTGTTGATTCAAATAACCTGTTGACAATCTGAAAGTGCTGTTTTCATTACCACCAGAAATAGAGAGGTCGTAGTTTTGCATAGGACCTTTTTGGTATATCTGATCCTGCCAATTGGTGTTAGCTGCATTTATACGGTCAGAATATATAGGGTTTGAATAAACTGCAGGTGTTGTAAATGCACCACTGGTAGCATATTCTTTATATTGGGCACTATTCATTACATGATATCTTTTATCAGAATATTGAACTCCGTAATAGCTATCCAAATTAACCACTACATTACCGGCTTTACCTTTCTTGGTAGTAACCATAATAACACCATTTGATCCAAGTGAACCATATATAGCAGCTGTGGAAGCGTCTTTTAATACTTCAATGGATTCAATGTCTGAGGGACTTATGTTACTAATACTGGTTGAAACAATACCATCAATAACGAACAAAGGATTAGCATCGTTAACAGTACTGATACCTCTAACCCTAATAGTAGATTCAAAACCTGGAGCTCCATTGTTGATAACTGTCACACCAGCTGCACGTCCCTGCAAAGCCTGGTCAAGACTTGGCGTTGGCAGAGCAGTAATTTTATCGGATGTAACTGTTGAAATAGCACCCGTAACAGTCGCCCTTTTCTGGGTACCATATCCAACGACAACAACTTCATCGAGCCCGACTGCCTGTTCTATCAGTGTTATATTGATCTGGGTGGATGCCCCGATTGTGATTTCCTGCGGTACCATACCGATAAACGAAAATGTCAGGCTCCGAGATCCATCCGGAACTTCAATACTGAATTTACCGGCAATGTCGGTTGTTGTTCCATTGGTTGTTCCGGTAACAACAATGTTTGCGCCTACAATAGGGGTACCGGCTTTGTCAGTAACAGTACCTGTTATCCTTTTTTGCTGTAACAGTTCCCTGGGAGCTATCACAATAAGATTATTCTCATAAGCTTTATACGTCAATTGAGTTTTTGAAAAAATATCATTCAGGACGCTTAAAATGCTTTCATTATCTGCTTTTACATCAATCAGTTGATTCATGGACATCAGGTCGTCGCTGTAAAAAAACCGAACCTGACTCTGTTGCTCGATATTTTTTAGGACCTCGCGAACAGATTTATTCTGAACATCCAGATTGACATAAATTTGGGAGTACACATTTGCACTAACCTGCAGAACGCTTAAAAAAACGATTATCAGAGCTAGTTTCATTATGAGTAGGATTTTTTTTACCCCTGATTTCTCAGGATAAATAAGGTTTCGAAGTTTTTTTTTCATAGTTTTGTAAAGTTTATAAAGTTTAACAAACCAATGCTTTCCGTAAGAGGGTTCATTGGAAAAATTTGTATGAACTTGGCGCGGGATGTTTCAGCATCCTGCGCTTTTGTTTAGGTTAGTTTTTTATATTCATAGGCAATCAGATTTTTAGTTTTACCAGGTTAATTTATATTTTGGATATAAAGATTTTTATTAAGTATTTCAAAGTTTTTGTTTTCAGATAAGGTAACGACCCTCCCTTTTAGCTTGAAATTAATTGGTGCTGTAATGCTCATAACCTCAAGTACCTGTTCAATAGGTTCTGAAATTAAAATTCCTGTAAAGCGGAACGCTTTTAAGCGATCAGATTCAAATATTATTTGAACATCGAATTTACGTTCCAGGTCAACTGCTATCTGCGACAGACTCTGCTTTTCAAAAATCCATCGGTTTTCTTTCCATGATATAACCGGTTCTATATTAACATTCTCTGTAACTAATCTGGGAATTGATACTAATTTTTGTTCATGAACAGGCTGTTTTTTGTTTTCGGTTTTTTCTTTTACAGACGCTGTTTCATCAACTATTGTCGAATCTTTCTTGAAAAACGTGAGTTTCTGGTTTGGCTTAAGTACATGCACTTCAGCGTTTTTCTTGTCAGATATTGATTCTATATTAACTGAACCTTCTACTAGCGTTGCTTCAATGGTTTTGTCATCGGGATAAGCTTTAACATTGAATTCTGTTCCCAAAGCTCTTACATTTAAATAAGAAGTTTTTACAGTAAAGGTTTTTGAAGCATCTTTTGCCACTTTAAAGTATCCCTCTCCTTCAAGCTGAACTACCCTGTCTGTGATTCCAAACCTGTTATCATACTTTAATTTGCTGCCGGCATTCAGAGTAACAGTTGTTCCATCGGGCAAAGAAAATTGCGCCCGGGATCCCAATGGGACAGTCAGCTCACTAAAACTTTGTTTGGGTTTAGTAACACGATTTTTACCCACATAAAAAAATAAGATGCCACTGAAAGAAAAAGCAAGGATAAATATTGCTGCATACCTGGTTATGGCCTTAAATATGTTGCTTTTGTTTAAGAACACAACTTCCTCAATCTTGATTTTATGATGAATTTGGTCAAGGATATTTGTTTCACTATAATCAATAATATCTGGTTCCAAAGATATCCCATCCCAGAACTGAAGGCTTTTTTTATACAATTCATCGTCCGAATCAGCAGCATCACTGAACCATTCCTTAACCTTACATGTATCTTCGTAGGAACCAGTCCCTTCCAGATATCTCGTTAATACCTGAATATCAATTTTCTCTTTTTGCATCATGTTTTTTTTAATAAAGATATGAAGCCAAAAGGCATTAACCTTCCGGCTTCAAATCTTTTAATAAAATTTACCCAAATAACTAACAACTAACCTAAACTAACTTTAAACGATCTTTATGAGTCCTTACTGATAATAATATCCAGCAGAGAACTAAACTTCCCGGATAATAAGCTAATTTATAACCAGTCTAATTAATGAATAATAAAAGGGATATTGTTGATACAACCTTTCGCGTCAGTTCTAAATAACCAGGAGAGAACTAATTACATTAAAAAAATAATAAGCAGAAGAAAAGAAAAGACAATATATTTCCGTCAGTAAAAGATTTTTTTACTGAAGCTTTTACCTGTGACAGGTAGTTTTCCACTGTCTTTTTCGAAATATTCAGTTGCTGTGCAATTTGTTCAATCGTCAGCTTTTCATTTATACTTAAAAGATATATCTCTTTCTGGCGGGCAGGCATTTTTTCAATAAACGCATTCGCTGTTTCAAATAAGCTATTATATTCAATATCGAGATTAGTGGAGTTATCTTCCACGGTACTATTTCGGACAACCTCTTCCAACTGCTTTTTATCTGATGCATGTTTCCGGAAACTCTTACAGGTTGCGTTGTATGTGATCTTAAACAGGTATTTACTGAAAACATAGTAATCATTTATTTGATCCCGATACCTCCAAAGATTCATAAATACTTCCTGAACGACATCCTGAGCTTCTTCCTTGTTTTTTAGATAGCTTAATGCAAAATAATAAACCTTCTTATTATATTTTTTGAAGATATTATCAAAAGACAGAACATCGCCTTTTTTAAGATTCTGGATAATTATCTTATCATCAAGATATGAAGTCATAATGGGAATAGTCTCACTAGACTAAATTTAGTCAATTTATTGTTTCAGAAAAGAATTATGCTAATATATCTAAAATTTCGGAATAACGGTCTGGTATTTTCAACTTGGATCATCTGTCTGTTTAATCGCATACGATCAAGATGTAAAGTGTCCGCATCACCATTAAATTTCTTCATTTTTAAGGTGGTTTTTATTAAATGATCTCCAGAGAAAAAAAACTGGTATCCCAAGAATGACTATTCCGAGACCCGGAAATGTATAATCAGGCTTATAGATCAAAAGGATAACCATAATGGTGACAGTTGCTAAAATATAGATTGACGGGATAACCGGGTAACCAAATGCCTTGTATGGCCGTGGAATATCGGGTCGTTTTACTCTTAATATAAAAATTGAAAGAATGGTCAAGGTAAAGAAAATTAAAACTGCAAAGATCACGTAATCAAGCAGATTGCTATATGATCCTGATAAACAAAGCAATACCGCCCAGATTCCCTGTAGAACAAGAGCAAATCCCGGGACTCCGTTTTTATTGATCTCTCCTACCCTTCTGAAAAACAATCCATCCTTTGCCATTGCGTAATATACCCTTGGACCAGCCATTATCAGACCATTGTTGCATCCGAAAGTGCTGATCATGATGAATACAGCCATTATTACAGCTGCAGAATCTCCAAAGACAACACTCATTGCAGATGTCGCAACCCTGTCGTCTGTAGCATATTGTATTCCACGGGTTAAAGCATCAGTTCCGGCAGGGGACCCTGACAGAGGAAGGATCTTTATATAGATGTAGTTTGTAAGAAGGTATAGCACTGAAACTATTAATGTCCCGAACAGAAGACTAAGTGGGACATTTCGTCTGGGGTTAATTACCTCTCCTGAGATATAGGTGACATTATACCAGGCGTCTGCAGAAAACAGAGAACCAACAAGGGCTGATCCTATTGCGGTGATAAGTGCAAAACCAACCAGTGGGATAGATTGGTTTCCGGGGCCGACCCTGCTTGCCTGCCAGAAAACTTCCTTGTTTATTTCAAAAGAATTAATATTCCTGGTTGCAAAGAAACCAATCAGAATAAAGCCAATAAGAGCGATTATCTTCGTTGATGAAAATATATTCTGAATGGTCTTTCCCGTAACGATACCTCTTGTATTTACCCAGGTAAGAAAGGAGATCATCGCTATGGCCACAACCATTGTGCTCTTTATCTTCAGGGGACCTATATTAAGCAAAATATTTTTTTCTGAGATCCAGGGGAAAAGCACTCCGCTGAATTTGGCGAAGGCCACGGCAACAGCAGCAATTGTTCCGCATTGAATAACCAGGAAAGTTGTCCATCCGAAGAGGAATCCTATAAGAGGATGATATGCCTCCTTGAGGTAAATATACTGGCCTCCCACGTGAGGCATCATAGAAGCAAGTTCTCCATAGCTTATAGCTCCGATCATGGTCATAATGCCTGTAATAAGCCATACAACCATCAACCAACCAGGAGATCCCACATTCCTTGCAATATCGGCACTGACGATAAAGATTCCTGAGCCGATCATTGCGCCGGCGACAATTGATATGCCGTCGAAAAGATTTACCCGTTTCTGAAGGATATGGTTTTCTGTCTGCATCATCACCTTTTTATATCTACAAATTTAATTATTCAAATCATATACTGCTCACGATAAGTCAAAATCCATTAACCGCAAAGGTCGCAAAGATTTTACGCAAAGGACGCAAAGAACTCATTTATAATATCTTGACTTTGCGCACTTTGCGCCTACCTAGCGTGCTATGCGGTTAACCCCCTGTGGTTGGAAAGGGTGTTACTTTAAAATGATTAATGCAATTATTTTGATAAGGCGAGAGAAGTAGATAAATTTGGTATTCCCTAAAGGGCATTAAAATAATCATGTTATATAAAAAATCGTCCCTATGAAAAGATTAATCCTTTGGTCATTTATCACCTTTATTTTTTTAGGTGCAGAAGCTCAAAAATTTGAACAGCTTGCCAAAACACCTCCTATGGGTTGGAACAGCTGGAACAAATACGGATGCAATGTAAGTGAAGTCCTTATAATGGGTGTTGCTGATGCGATCAGCAGTTCCGGAATGAAGGATGCCGGATTTGAGTACGTTGTGATTGATGATTGCTGGCAGGTAGCACGTGATGAGAATGGAGAAATAGTTGTGGATAAGGATCGTTTCCCGCACGGAATTAAATATCTGGCAGATTATGTTCACTCCAGGGGTTTAAAGTTCGGAATTTACTCATGCGCCGGAACACTTACGTGTGAAGGACGGCCCGCCGGACGCGGGCATGAATTCCAGGATGCACGTACTTATGCCCGATGGGGAGTCGATTATCTTAAATATGACTGGTGCAATACAGGAACCCAGGATGCCAAATCTTCGTACAGTACAATGCGCGATGGTCTATACGCGGCAAAAAGACCAATTGTCTTCAGCATTTGTGAATGGGGTTCAAATAAACCATGGGAATGGGCCGGTGATGTTGGCCATCTGTGGCGTACAACAGGTGATATCTCAGATTCGTGGAATAGCATGATCAGTATTGTTTCGCTACAAAAAGATCTGGCCCGGTATGCAGGTCCCGGTCATTGGAATGATCCTGACATGCTGGAAGTTGGCAATGGAGGAATGACAACCGAGGAATATAAAACTCATTTCTCATTATGGTGCATGCTTGCTGCACCCCTTTTGGCAGGAAATGATGTTCAGAACATGTCAGCAGATACCAAATCCATACTTCTCAATAAAGAAATCATCGCCCTTGATCAGGATTCCCTTGGCCGCCAGGGAAGGTGCTGGAGAGACAATGGTGACTATCAGATCTGGACAAAGATCCTTGCCAATAATGAAAAAGCCGTTTGTCTGCTTAACAAGAGTGATGAGAAGAAGACTGTACTGGTTGACTTTGCTCTGCTGGCGCAGATCAGACCTGACAGAGGGGAAAGTAAACCTATGAAACTTGAGAATTACACGGTGAGAGATCTATGGGATCATAAAGATCTGGTCCTGAAAGAATCTTCAATGTATATAGAGCTTCTTCCGCATACAGTGAAAGTGTACAGGTTTATCAGGAAATAATTATTCTAAATATGTGAGCGCCCAATTTGGGCGTCTATTTAACATCATCATTCAATAATTATTGGGATATGAGACGCCCAAATTGGGCGTCTCTACTTGAATATTAATCAGTTTGCGAATGGAACTTCTTTCCCGGTCAATCTGATTCTTCCAGTCAGCACCTGGGTGAACTGTGGATCGAGATAGCCTTTGAAACCAGGTTGCTTGCCTCCAACGGAGATTGTAAAGTACCCGGGTTCAATTACCCGTTTCTCCTTATTATTTATGATTGAGAACTGGCGCGGTTCAAGATTTATCTCCACAACTTTGCTTTCACCAGGTTTGATTGAGATCCTTGTAAATCCTTCAAGCTGACGGATTGGTCTGGGTGTGGAAGCTTTTTCGTCGGTGAGGTAGAGTTCAACAACTTCATCCCCGGTAACTTTTCCGGTATTAGTTACATTCACCTTAACTTTAACACTATCTCCGGCAACTGTCTTTTCAGGTAAAGACAAATCGCTGTATTTGAAAGTAGTATAGCTTAATCCATAACCAAAAGGATACAAAGGTTCCTTTGTAAAAAATCTGTATGTTTTTCCTGCCATATCGTAATCTTCAAATGCCGGGATCTGATCAATTGACTTGTAATATGTTACGGGAAGTCTTCCGGCTGGATTAAAGTCTCCAAAGAGTACATCAGCCACTGCGTTGCCTCCCTGCTGTCCGCCATAACCGGCAAGCAATATCGCAGCTGCCTTTTCCTGTGCTTTATTTACTGATAAGGCACCGCCACTTGTCAGCACAACAATAACGGGTTTTCCTGTTGAAGCAACAGCTTCCAGAAGATGCTCCTGAGCGGCAGGCAGATTCAGATTAGTGCGGTCACCACCGCTGAATCCATCAATCTTAATTGCCATCTCTTCCCCTTCAAGGCGCTGAGATAATCCAAGTACAAGAATAACAGCATCTGCATCTTTTGCAGCCTGCACTGCATTCTTGATGAGGTCCGGCCTTGGAAGCGCCCATAAAAGCTCTATTCCGGCATCACCGGAATAATTTTTGTAAAACACTTCAATCTTGTACTTTTTACCGGCCTGAAGTTCTGCTGATACCTCTCTATGGATAGCTCTCATGCTCATTCCTGGATGAAATAATATTTTTACCATCCAACAGGATCTCGTAACCTGATGATCCGAGTCCCCCGATAGCATAGGTCCCTGAGACAGGCGGGACCAGGTAGGTCGTCCAATGTACACCAAAATCATCGTCCGGAATTTCATATGTCGGGCGAAAAATGTTCCCAGTAGAAATTGATATTATCGTCTACTCTTGTAAAAACAGGTTCTCCATTCATCCCGGTATTATTGAAATACTCACCAAAAGCGCCCTGTATTCCATCCGGAGTCTGCAGGTAGCGTGAGGGAATCGGCGTTAAATTATGGATACTATCAGCCAGATCACTTCCCTCTGCATAAATTATTTTCGTACCGGGAGTCAGCTTGGTCGTAATTCCTTTCAGTACTGTGACAGGATCTTTGGGGATCCCGTTATAATTACCGATCAGTGATTCAAAATTATCGGCATTTGGACCAATCACTGCAATTGTCTTTAAATTTTTTGAAAGTGGAAGGATATTGTTTTCATTCTTCAGCAAAACAATGGATTCCCTGGCCGCCTGCCTCGAGAGAGAGTTATTATAATCAGAACAATTCACGAAAAAAGGTATCTGTGCATAAGGAACTATCTCATCAGGATCAAACATTCCAAGTTTAAACCTGGCTGTAAATATTCTTTTAACTGCAACATTTATATCATCCTCAGTAAGTAATCCGCGATGCACTGCTTCCACCAGGTTCTTATAATCAGATCCGCACTCAAGATCAGTGCCTGCTTTTACTGCCTGTGCAGCTGCTTCGGCAGGATCTTTTGCAAAATGAGTGAAATTATAAAAATCAGAAATTGCCCAGCAGTCTGATACAATATAGCCTTTGAATCCCCATTCATTACGCAGAATGCCATACAATATAGGATTTGCACAGCACGGATAATCCCTGAACATATTGTAAGCTCCCATAACCGAATAAACACCTGCATCCACTACCAGGGTACGAAACGCAGGCAGATATGTTTCCCTCAGATCTATTTCGCTTACTTTTGCATTAAAAGAATGTCTTAAGGGTTCAGGACCTGAATGAACAGCAAAATGTTTTGCTGTTGCCACTGTTTTTAAATATTTAGGATCATCACCCTGCATGCCTCTCACAAATTCATACCCCATTCTGCCTGTCAGGAAAGGATCTTCGCCATAGGTCTCATGACCTCTGCCCCACCGTGGATCACGGAAAATATTGATATTCGGCGACCAGAAGGTTAGTCCCTGGTATATTCCGGTCTTGCCCCTTCTCTGAAATTCATGATACTTTGCTCTTGCTTCATCAGAGATGGCACTTGCTACATTGAACATAAGAGTTTCATCCCATGAATTCGCAATTGTTATTGATTGCGGGAAAACTGTTGCATAGCCTGCTCTTGCGACACCATGCAAAGCTTCATTCCACCATGTATAAGCAGGGATACCAAGACGAGGAATTGCAGGTGCCGTATATAGCAGCTGATCGGCCTTTTCCTGAAGAGTCATACCTGAAACAAGATCATTTACCCTCTCTTCCACAGAAAGGGAAGGATTACGGAAAGGAAGTGTTGCTGGATTTTGTTGTCCTTCAATTTTCACAATTCGAAGTGCAAGGTCTTTTGAAAAAACAGGGGAGGTGATTTTGGCGGGCCCTCCGGGGTGATCTTTAAGCTCATCTCTTGTTTGTTCTCCATTTTTTGTATCTGTCCAGTTAAATGAATATGATCCCGGAGATAATTCAAATTCAAAAACGGATCTTTTCTCTGCAGTATCTTTCCTGAGAAAATAAACGGCCGACAGATCTTCATTGCTGGAAAGAGCTCTTATATTAATGTTTTCTGATTCAGAAGGTTTAATCAATTCATTTTTTACTGGAATCATATTAATAATATCTATGCTTTTTATGAATTCTGACAGTATCTTAAACTGATTTCTGAGAGTTTTACCTCCGCCACCAGGCTGGCTGCTTTTTACTTCAAAACTGCCATCTTCATTCCCGGCGGCAAATGAATAGTCAAGATTATCGAACAGTCCGCCGCCAGCCAATATAAAATTCCATGCTTCCGAACGATATTTTGAATTCTCAATTCCGTCAAAACCGGTTTCATTATCTCCAATCACCTTGTTGAGTGAGTAGTTCATTTCAACTGCAAGCGGAGGTCGTGCATAATGAAAATTATAGATAGAAACTCCTGGTTCTGCTCTTTCTATCTTTAAATAATTATTGGCAATGTTGTTGGAAATAAGATGCTTATTACGAAAATCCTTTTCAGCATCCACAACAATTCCTGTCATATGCTTTTCCCATTCCCTTAGTGCAAGGGTATCTCCAAAGTAAGGTTCATTGCAGATCTCATAATACAGATTGTCAAAATCCCGGAGTTCATAAATAATTTTTCTGACCATTTTTTCCTGGACATCAATAATTTCCGGATGTTTCATTGACAGTATTTCTTTTTGATCCTGAATATTACCAATTCCATTAATGTTATTACTGATATATACCGGGCATAACTTCCACTGAGGACCATCATAAAAATTGGAAAACAGGTCGAGTTCAACGATTATGTTTCTTTTCCCCGCTTCTGATAGAAAATCCCTCAGTCGTGAAAAATATTTTTCGTCCCATTTTGTAAGGTCGAATTTATTACCTCCGTTTGCATACCCGGGCTCTGAGCTTCTGGCCCACATACAAATGTACCTTCCCGAAGCAGGTGCAAGAGTGTTCTTTTCAATACCGAATGCCCCTGAAGGCTCAACATAAACGCCCGAAAAAGTACGTGTTATATTCAGACCCGATGAAGCGATCTCATTGAGATATTTCACATAGTTAAAATCAAGGTTCATAACGGCTCCATAGTGCTCTGTCGAACCAATCAGTACTTCAGGTTTTCCCCGGAACAAAAAGTAATGAGGGTTTTTGGGGTGAAGGCAAAGGAAAGGCTGTGTAATTTCCGGTCTCCCACACGGTAATATTAAAAGTGGCAGTAAAAACCAGCAGAAATAACCGGAGCGTTTCATGATATAAATTATTTATGATCAGGCTTATCAAACCTCTGTCCTTTCGATACAAAAGCTTCCCCGGAATTAAGTCTGAATCAGGATATTTTTGCAGCTATACTCTGGGCAATGTCCACGGTCCCCTGTAGTTCGGAATTAGATAATTATTCGCATCAGTATCGTTGGTAAATTGAGTTCCATCCCATATAAGCTTTTTCCCTGTCCGGTAAGCTATATTTCCTATTGCAGAGAATTTAGCGATATGTGCGCCTATTTCGACGCTTGCATTGGTATTCGGATCACGTTTTTTCACACAATCCAGAAAATTGGTCACGTGGTTATTGAGACCCTTGCCATTTCCCTTTTCAGGGGAACAGCTTCCATCCTTTATTTACCATTGACATCTTCAGGAATTACCTCCCATCCTTCACGATCAACCACAAGGGTTCCGTTTTCACCGACAAAGCCCAGACCATGATTCCGGCCATAGGCACCATCATTTATTCCAATGGCATGATCCCACATTACATTGAAACCGTCGAATTCATAAATAGTCTGTAAACTGTCAGGAGTTTCACACGCATCTGTCGGATAACCATATTTTCCACCCATTGCCATTACCGATTTTGGAGTGGTGACATTCATTCCGAACAAGGCATAATCGAGAAGATGAACTCCCCAGTCTGTCATCAACCCACCTGCATAATCCCAGAACCATCTGAATGTAAAATGAAAGCGGTTACGGTTGAATGGACGGCTTGGTGCCGGTCCCAGCCACATGTCATAATCAACTCCTGTCGGGGACAGGTTCATCGGGTCTGACAGGAATTGAAGGACACCAGCCCTGGTATGAAAATACTCTTACGAGCCTTATTTTCCCAAGCTTTCCTGATTGGATAAAGTTTACTGCATCCTGCCAGTGAGGATCGCTTCTTTGCCACTGACCAACCTGAACAACAGTTTTGTTCCTTTTTGCAGCGCTCACCATAAGATTACACTCTTCAATGGTCCTGCCTAACGGTTTTTCGCAGTAGACATCTTTCCCGGCATCACAGGCAGCAACCATCTGGAGACAATGCCAGTGGTCGGGTGTTCCTACTATAACTACATTAATATCTTTATTGTCGATCAGCTTCCGCCAGTCTTTATACAGATTTGCAGGCTTTTTGCCTCTTATCTTTTCAACATCTGCTGCTCTGCGGTTAAGTACATTTTCATCAATGTCGCATAATGCAAGACATTCAACGTTGGGATGATCAAGAAAAGGTACCAGATCGGCAAAACCCTGACCGTTGCATCCTATAACACCGACATTGATCCTGTCGGATGGTGCACAACCTGCAAGTGCACTTGAAAAAGAAGGTACAAGGCCCAGAGCTGCGGTTGTTATTGCTGTGTTTCTTATAAAAACTCGTCTTGTTGTCATTTCACAATGTATTTAAACTTTTATCTATTTAACTGAAAATCTGTAAATTGTCGTTGACTTAAATGTCTCACCAGGATTTAATATGGTCGTGGGGAAATCGGGATGGTTAGGACTATCGGGATAATGATCTGATTCGAGACATAATCCGGACCTGTAATTATATGCTTTACCTCCATGACCCTTTTGCTTTCCATCGAGGAAGTTACCTGTATAAAGCTGCAGACCAGGCTGATCAGTAATTACCTCAAGCATACGTCCGCTTACAGGTTCATATACTGTAGCATCAACTTCATCTTTATTATCGAGGATATAGTTGTGATCATAACCACCGACCAAGAATGAGCTGGTCATAATTCTCACCTATTCTTTCACCGATAGCGTGAGGTGTGTTAAAATCAAAGGGCGTACCGGCAACAGGACGGATCTCACCAGTGGGGATCATAACCGAATCGACCGGAGTGAAGGCTGATGCTTTAATAGTCAGCATGTGATCAAGAATATCACCATTGCCTGCACCATGAAGATTAAAATAAGCATGATTGGTGATATTCAATACTGTTTTTTTATCGGTAGAACAGACATAATCCATAACAATTTCATTGTTGTCTGTCCATGTATATGTCACTGAAGCTTTTACTGTTCCCGGAAAGCCTGCTTCCATATCGGGACTCAAATAGGAAAATTTGACTGACGGATATTTGCTGTCCTTTATTATTTCCGCATCCCAGACAACACTGTGCCATCCTGCAGGACCTCCGTGCAGAGTGTTTGGTCCGTTATTCACCGGCGTGTTATATTTAACGCCATCAAGAGAGAAAGTACCATTCGCTATCCTGTTTGCATATCTTCCAACTACGGAACCAAAAGACATATCACCTTTAAGTGTCTGATCAAAAGTGTCATAGCCGAATGTAACGTTATCCTTATTGCCGTTCTTGTCGGGAACTTCAATCCAGTTAATCTTGGCTCCGTAGTTGGTAAGCCTGATAACATTACCTGGCTTTATTGGTAAGAGTAAACAAATAAACCTCTTTCCCGTTATGCGTACCAAAAACATCTTTTCTAACCATTTCTTTAGTTTTTGTTGACTGGTTGCATGAAGTTAATATTAAAGCAACCAGAATGAGTGAAAATAACAGAATTTTATTCATTATTTATCAAGAATTAGTTTCGCTAAATTAATAAAGTTTCACCTGTACTGGATTAAAATATGACTTTGAGTCGAACTGAAATCCGTAATTAAGAATTATTCACTTCAAAGACATAGCTTCACAAGTATGTAACTGAAGGCCCTCCTATTTGGTTCTGAACTGCCATGCGGGCAAGCCGTCTTTATTAAAAAGTGATGCTTCGGCTCCGTTACGCCAGCAGTATCTAACTGATACAGGTTCCCTGACCGAAGGAGCAGAGACGATCACCTCATTATTCACAATTTTCGCATCAGCCTTAATATATTTCCCATCTTTGCCGGCAATTTCAAACTCTTTAAGTTTGGAATTCTTTGCAACCAGTCCCTCGCCGGTATTATCAAATTGCAATATTGCCCTGCCATCGGAAACGGACATTGACTTAAAAACAGGTCCATTGCAGGGATTTTTCATACCATAATCATTATTCAGAGCAAGGTTTGCCAGCCGTTCACCAACCTCTGTCTTAAAAGGAGGATGAATATTCATAACAGTTGCAATATCCAGTGTAACAGCCATTCCTGTTCCGGGCAGCTTAAGTGCGCTCTCCTGAGCTTCTCGGAGAAATGCTGATTCTGTTGAATCAATACCGGCATAGACATACGGAGCTATCTGCACAAAATAGAATGGAAAATCTTTAATGCCCCATGCTTCTCTCCAATCCTCAATCATTGCCGGGAATATTCTGGCATATTGTTCTGCCCTTCCTACATTGGCTTCTCCCTGATACCATATTGCACCTTTTATCTGATATGGCAATGCAGGGCTAACCATTCCATTAAATAAGACAGTCGGAGTACCCGGACCAAGATTTAGAGGCCTTTTTTTCGATCTGAAATTCATTTTTTGAAATGTCATAGATATAAAATTTATTGCCTTTTAATTCAGCAACAGGTTGATATTTCCAATCACCCTTAAGAGGAAGAAATATTTTAGTATCACTCTTCAACGAGAGTTTCATTTTCTCAGGAGCGCCATATATTCCTCCGCCACCCTGGGTATCAAGAACACGTACGGAAATTACGTTGGAACCACTCTTCACCAATGTTGCAGGAATATCATAATTACGGTCGGTCTGCCAGAAACCTGACAGCTCAGTTGATCCGATAAGCTTGCCATTAAAATATGTCCGATCCATATCATCGATCGGTCCAAGTGAAAGAACAAGATCCTTTCCGGTCATCTCCTGAGGCATATCGATCGTTTTCCTGAACCATACTGCTCCATCAAAATCACCAATTACTGTCTCAAACTGAGCCGGAAGAGCCATAACCGGCCAATTACTGTCATTGAATTCTGATTCAGGGATATTTTCATCATCAAAGCTCAGATCCTTCCACTGATCATTTCCTGCAGGTTTCAGTTCAACCTGTTTATGAGTATTCAGCCATGCCAGATATTCAGCCTGAAGAGGTGCAGATTCCTTAATCGCTTTAATTTCATTAATAAACTCTCCTGCTTTTTCAAGTGATCCTGATGAAGTCCATGATTCTGATGGAGTTCCACCCCAGGCAGATTCAATCAGACCTACGGGAATGTGCAATTGATTATGGAGCCTTTTACCAAAGAAATAGGCTGTCGCGCTGAATTGCTGTACTGTAGCAGGAGAACTTACTTCCCATCTGCCTGTGCATTCTTCGAGAGGTTCGCCTGATATCATTTTTTGAATATTGAACAGACGTATTTCAGGTATTGATGAAGATGCAATGGTTTCGGAAGAATGCATAATTGTATCGACAGGCGGCCAGCCGGCAAGTGGCATTTCCATATTCGACTGACCGGAACAAAACCAAACTTCGCCTATAAGAACATTTTTTATTCTGATTGTAGTATCATTGGCTGATATATCGATTGTATAAGGGCCTCCGGCTGCAGGAGTAGTAATATTCAGCGACCATTTACCATCATTTCCTGAGGTAGTCTGGCCATTAGCTTCCCAGCTTGTTGAAACGCTGATTTTGTGTCCGGCGTTTGCCTTGCCCCAAATCTTTGCAGTTGTTTTTTGCTGCAGCAACATATTGTCACCGATAAGTGATGGCAATTTTAAATTCGATCTGCTCTGACAACCTATCAAGGTCAGAAACAGGACAAAAGATATAATCTTTATTCTCATTGTATTGAACTTTAAGTTTCTATGAAAAACAGTTGAAAATTTCTAATTTGAATTTAATAAAATTCTACTTATTCCTTTGTGCTGCTTTGGGTTGAACTTTAATTTATTTGTCATACAATGCTTCCAGGGCACCTGCCAGATATGCTGCCGGTGCATTCCAGTTAATAGCTATTTCATTGGAGGCATATGAGCATACAGAATCCGTATATGATTCATCAGGAATCTTTGAGGGGTAGGTAGTACAACCATCCTGCTGACCCGGGTTTGGGCCTCCGACTATTAAGCCCGGAACAGGATTGGCAATACCATCTGCCTCAGATATACGGTGATGCGGAAACATAGGGGTTTTATGCCCATATCCTGTAACAAATGAGTAGCCTGTGGCATTACGGCCCATGATATAGTCAAGGTTTGTAAGGGCCCACTCAAGATACTTCTTCTGTTTCGAAAGCTTATAAGCCTGAATCAGTAAGATCCCCTGGTTAGCTGCTACAGAGTTGCTTCCCCAGATGAAATCTCCGGCTGATTTGCCCATTATAGTCATATATGTACGCTCGTTAATACCTTCTGCCATATTATCCGCAGTTCTTAATATCCGTTCTTTCAGAGCCGGAAAATCCTTCTTCGCCTTGTCAGTAAGTTTTTTTTCAAACCTGGCAAGAGTATAGTATCCGAGAAGTCTGACATTATCCCATGATGGTAAAGGCATAAGCGTATCAGGGAACATCGGATATGCTGTGTAAAAACTCTCTTTTCCGGTAGTGATGTACAATTCTGATGCTGCCCAGATAAACTCATCTCTGAAATCCGAATCACCATAACCACCGGTATTTATAACCGGTTTATACTTCTTATTCATAAGGTTCTGATCGTAAGCCACATCAGGGTTTTTAACTGCCCAGGTCCATGCTTTTTCTGCAGATTTCATGCATGAGTCAGCCAATCCTGGAAACACCTTTTTGAATCTGCTGAAAATTCGTGATGATTGCGCCATTACTGCTGCAAAGTCGAGCGTGGCTGCAGTACTTTTTGGAACTACATAACGCGGAGTAACAGCAAGTGATGGCATAATAAATGCATCGAAATTGGCATTTGTTACTTTATTGTATACACCTCCATCGTATGGATCCTGCATGGTAAACATCCACCTGAGGTTCCAGAGAATCTCATTCAGCAAGTCAGGTGCACCATCGCCACTTTCGGGAATATTTATATTTAAGAGTATCAAAATAGACAGGGAAATCTTCATAGAGAGAAAGCAATGTACCCATTGTGATGCCGCTGTTCACAATATATTTATTATAGTCACCTGCATCATACCATCCACGGGGACAGGATATGATAGTTCCTGCAGGACGGTTCGGAGAAGCTGCTGCAGGATGAATTATTACCTGTGTATCGGGATGACCTTCTGCACGACTCCATTTACCTGCAAATTTAGGCAGCAGCGGAATGGACATTCTCTGATAATAAAATCCTTTAATAAGCCCTTTTGTAAGGTCCGTGAATACCTTAGGTTTAATTTCAAAGGTATAGGAATCTCCCTGTCCGGGCAAAACCAGTTCATAATTTCCAGGTTTTGTAATTTTTGAAAAATCAGCTATCCTGGTTACTTCCTGAGAGAAATCCGATTTATGTGGATCACTCAGCCTGGATTTGAATACAATTTCTCCAGACGATATGGACTTAATTTGAAAATCGCTGTCCTTATAATCAGCTATTACAGCAATTTTAGCAGCATCAGGATAGAATCCGATCTGGTTTAGCCTGATTTTAGAGGCAATTTCCTGTGCTGTCAATACCGTCGAAATGGAAGTGCAAATCAGAAATAATAAAATTAATTTTCTCATGGTCATCAGAGTTATTTTCCTGGTATATGTTTTGGTGTTTTTATCAATTCCTATTTGACATTCTGTCTTTCAATTATTTCCAGACACATTCTTGAATCATGATAGGGGCATTTCCAGAATCCGGCTTTATCATCTTTAAGATTGGGCTGCAGGTTTTTATCAACACTCCAATACCATTCACCGTTTTTCCTGTCAACTATATGATCAGCTATAAATCTCCAGGCTGCCAGACTAAGTTCAGGAATTTTTCTTTTCGCGACATGTAATATGCATTCAGAAAACCGACTACAGTTTCAGCCTGCACCCACCAGTGCCTGTCGGAATCAATACGATCTGAATTGAAAAACTTTTCATAGATCATGCTGCCGTCGTCCATTAACCCCTTCTCTGATGCTTCAGCAATCTTCAGACATATATTTTTCACCTTATTTATTATTGTTTCATCTCCAAGAACCATAGCGGCTTCATAAATTAACCATGACGATTCAATGTTATGGCCATAAGAAACAAGATCAGTTTTATCATTCCATTCCTCATCAAAAAACATATTCAGATTAAATGTCTTACTGTTAACAATTTTATCAGTAAACACATCAATAAGTCTTTCTCAGCTGGTTCTTCAAAAGATCGTCCTTCCATACTCTGTAAAGATTCGTGTAAGCTTCGAGAACATGCAGATGAGTATTCATTGTCTTCTTCTCATTCGCATCTTTTGTACTCAGGCGAAGATCATCAAGCACTCCCCACTCCCTGCTGAAGGCCTCAAAATATCCTTCGAGCTTAACGTCATAACTGTACTTCTCGATGAGCCTGAACAGTCCGATGGCTTTATCGAGACACACTGCATCTTTTGTAATGCGGTAATATTCAGTCAATCCATAAATAGCAAACGCCTGGGCATATATTTGCTTTTTCCCGTCCTTCATTTTTCCATTGTGGTCGAGCAGCCAGAATACACCTCCAAATTCCTTATCAAAAAAATGTGTAAAAAGATAATCTTTAGCTCTTCCGGCAGCTTTAAGGTACTCAGGATCTTTCAGAATTCTGTATGCTGAAGAGAAGGTCCAGAGGATCCTGGCGTTTAAAACACATCCTTTGTCAGCATCGGTATAAACGTGCCCTGAACCATCTACCCGCCCGTAAAATCCGCCATCTCCGGTGTCGATCATCTTTCCCGACCAGAATGGTAAAATGTTATTTACCAGTTCATTTTTGACTTCTGATTAAGTATTCAAGTGTTTCTAAGCATATATGATTCATTTTTACTACCATAGGTCGCAAAATGTTCTTTCCCTACGTAATACTGCGACTGAATTCCGTTTCTTTATGACAAAGACTTCTCTTTCTTCGGTGCATCTCTTCTCACTGCCAGTTCCACGCTTATTGTTCCCATCTTCTTCTCACTGAGAGGATAAATGAACATAAAGAATGCTCCAAGTATAGTACCTATTGCCGGGAAGAAACTAAGCATCATTTTTATACCTGTCTGAGCTTCGCTTGTCTGAACAACATTAGCCTTGAATCCATAATATCCAAGCAGCCATCCTGCCAGTGCACCTCCTATTGTCCATCCAAATTTCTGCGACATTGAGGATGCTGAGAAGACAAGTCCCGTAGCACGCCGGCCGGTTTTCCATTCTGAATAATCAGCTGCATCAGCGTACATCGACCATACAAGAGGAAAGATAATTCCGGCACTCATGCTTATCAGAAACTGAAATACAAATATCAGGCTTATGCTGTTCCTGTCGAGCCAGTAAAATCCAATACTGAATGCAGTAGCAAAAAGCATTGCATAAAGGAATGTATACTTCTTTCCGATCCTGTCTGAAACCGGTTTGGCTAGAATAACTCCAACAATGTTAGCTGCCTGACCCAGGACAAAATAAAGGCTGCTGAGTGTAATTGTCAGATTGACAGCTTTAATTGTAAAAGCACTTTGTCCCTGAATATAGTATTTGAAATAATAAATTGCTGCTCCGTCGCGGATCGAATTAAAGAATATTGCTGCGATGCCGGCACCAAGAAGAATGAACCAGGGTGAATTATGGAGAAGATCGTTAAGGTCCTTTTTAAGTGATGTTTTTACTGTGACAGGTTTTATCCGTTCCCTTGTCCAGGAAAATGTAAACATGAAAAATGTGATAGCAATAATTGCAAACACAACGGCAGCCAACTGCCATCCCAGTTGAAGATTGACGCCTCCTTTCCCCAGTTTGCTGAAGATATCGACCAAAGGCTCTGCAAGTGCAAGAACCAGCAGACTTCCGCCAAAAGCAAAAATGAATCTGAATGTAGCCAGGCTTGTTCTTTCCTTACCATCGGCAGTCATAACTCCCATGAGCGAGGCATATGGGACATTTATCATCGAGTACACCATCATCATAAGTGAATAGGTAATGAAAGCATATATCACTTTGCCGGATTGAGTAAATGATGGTGTTGTAAATGTCAGTACTCCAATGATCCCGAAAGGTATTGCTACCCAGAGCAGGTATGGTCTGAACTTTCCCCATCGTGTTTCAGTACGGTCGCCCAGTATCCCGACAAAAGGATCGAATGCTGCATCCCATATCCTTGTTACAAGGAACATTGTTCCGACAAGAGTTGCAGAAATCCCGAAAATATCCGTATAGAAGAACATCAGATACATTGAAAAGAGCTTCCAGAACATTGAGCTGGCAGCATCTCCAAACCCATATCCGATCTTTTCTTTGAGTTTCAGCTTTTGTATGATCATTTAAACTATTTATAAGTTGCGTCTCAAAATTACTATTTCTTACCCTGCAATATAAGATTCTTTTCAATCAGTTTTTTCAGTGTTTCAACTGACGCCGCTGATCTTAAACCGTCCGGAGCGGTATTCATGCAATAATCTACAAGCCTGTCAATTGTTGAAACTGCAACATGCATTCTTGTATCTGATGAAGCATAATAAATATAAACTGTTCCGTCGTCATCAATTATCCAGCCGTTTGTAAATAGTACATTCGAAACATCTCCTACTCTTTCCTCACCCTCAGGAGCCATGAAAAAGCCTGCCGGTTCTGCAATAAGCTCCGATGGATCCTTTAAATCTGTCATGTATAAATAAAGGACATATCTGAGACCGGCTGCGCAACCTCTTACTCCATGCGCCAGGTGCAACCAGCCTTTAGCAGTTTTTACCGGATGGGGACCCTCCCCGTTTTTCTGTTCCTTAATTGTATGATAATAACGAAAGTTAATGATTTTCTCTTCTTTTATCTCAGCATGTGTAATATCATCAATCAGGGCCCAGCCAATACCACCGCCCGATCCGGCGTCAATAAATCCATCCTGTGGACGGGTATATAAGGCATATCTGCCATTGACAAACTCAGGATGAAGCACAACATTTCTCTGCTGACTCCTTGTCTTGAGATCGGGCAGCCGTTCCCACGATTTCAGATCATGAGTTCTTGCAATGCCTGCAGCAGCTACCGCTGAAGACAGGTCGCCTGCCGGTGCTTCCGGGTCTTTCCTTTCAGAACAAAAGATCCCGTAAATCCAGCCGTCCTCATGTCTGGTTAGCCGCATATCATAAACATTTGTATCGGGGTTCTCTGTCTCAGGCATTGTTACCGGATAATCCCAGAATCTGAAATTATCAATGCCGTTCGGACTTTCTGCTATCGCAAAGAATGATTTTCTGTCATTACCTTCAACACGCACCGCGAGAATATATTTCCCGTCAAATTTCATTGCTCCGGCATTGAAAGCTGCATGAATGCCAAATCGTTCCATCAGGTGGGGATTCGTCGCATGATTCAGATCATATTTCCAGAACAAGGGAGCATGATCCCCTGTCAGCACCGGATATTTATACCTGTAATAGATCCCGTTACCGGGTTCAATTCTCTCATTTTTCCGGGTTATCAATTTCTTGTGCTCTTCATTAAGGATTTTCAACCTTGAATTGAAGTCAGTAATCATTTGATTCAAATTAAAAATTCGTTACTAATTCTATTTTCTGCCAATAGTCACTTTTTCGCCCGTATAAGTGATTGTCCTATCAGGGATTACATCAGGATCAAAGCCGACGGATTTGTTTTTGTCTATAAATACGAAATTAAAAGTCCGGGTTTTAAGCATCCCGTCAAATTCTCCTTTTCGTTCATCGACAGTCAATTCACTTTTCCCTTCAGAATAACTGAAACGGATATTACTATAGGACCCTTTCTCATAGTTGTAATTTATTCCTTCATCTTCATATAGAGTAAATTCACAATCCTTTCCGGTATACACAAAAAGCGTCAGAGGATCAGCAGGTTTTTCAGAAGTGTATTGAATCTCAGGACCTGCAGGTAGGATAGTACCTTCTCTGACATAAAGAGGAATCCTTTCATAAGGGGCATCTACCATCAGTCTCTGACCGCCATTCAGATACTTCCCTGAATAAAAATCATACCATCCGCACATAGCGGGAAAATAAATCTCTCTGTTCCGGGCTTTATATTTATAGACCGGAGCCACCATTAATGACGGCCCGAACATGTACTGGTCACTGATATCATAAACATACGGATCGCCGTTAAAATCCATAATAAGGGGTCGCATAATGGTATAGTCATCAAAATGTGTCATGCCTGCAAGAGAATAAATGTAAGGCATCAGCCGGTAGCGCAGCTTATCATAATAGACCATACTTTTATAGGCAGGGTGGGTCGCAGGCGACAGGTTATAAATTTCCCGCAGGGGGTATTGGCCATGGCTGCGAAAAAGAGGACAGAAAGATCCGAACTGATACCAGCGAGCATTAAGTTCTCTCCACTCTTCCATATCTTCAGAACCTTCTGCTGCTCTGGCGTACCTGTTCTCGACACAAAATCCTCCGATATCCATTGTCCAGTATGGTATGCCGGAAATAGCATAGTTCAGTCCGGCCGGGATCTGGGCTTTCATATCCTCCCATCTTGTTCCTATATCACCGCTCCATGTTGCAGTAGAGTACCTTTGCAAGCCTGCGAACCCTGAACGTGTTAACAGGAAGACACGCTTATCCGGATCGACACTTCTCTGACCATTATAAATTGCCATGGCATTCATTAAGGCATATGTATTGAAGTATTTTGTCGATGGTCCGAGAGCTGTAGGAGTTGAAAGTTTTTTACGGTACGCAATGCTTGCATTCGATTCGATATCAGGCTCAGACGCATCCATCCACCAGGCATCAAACCCTTTAGAGTAAAGATGTTCCCTGATCTGTCCCCAGAAAAGATCCCTGGCACCCTGGCTGTAAGGATCGTAGAATGAACCTATAAATCCTTTGCCTATCCAGTCTCTTATGCTGTCTTTTACTGCTTGTTTATACATCCATCCATTCCTGTCAAACTCCTTGTAATGTTCCGTGGTTATATAGAATTTCGGCCATACAGAGATCATTATCTTAGCATTAAGCTTATGAACTGAATCGACCATTCCGGCAGGATCAGGAAAATACTTTGCATCAAACTCATGCGATCCCCACGATTTAACAGGCCAGTAGGACCAGTCTAAGACAATATTATCAAGCGGGATATTTCTTTTACGATACTCTTTTACTACATTAATCAGTTCATCCTGTGACTTATACCGTTCACGACTTTGCCAGTAGCCCATAGCCCATTCAGGCATTATCTGTGCTTTTCCGGTCACTGCCCGGTACCCGCTTATTACACTGTCAGCATTATTGCCGTGAATAAAATAATAATCAATCTGATCGCCCATCTCTGATGTAAGCGTCAGGTTCCCTTGCTTCGAAGGAGCGACAGGGCTCAGTGCTTTGAGTCCAAGATATGAAGTCCCCCCGTCAGGTTTCCACTCTATCCTGATTGAATACCGCTTGCCTTTATCAAGGTTCTTAGCGAACTTGTAAGTGTTTGGATTCCATGCTGTTCTCCACCTCTCAGGTACTATAAGCTCATTATCTATAAAGAGCTTAATATATCCTGCATAGTACAATTTGAAATGGAACAATCCGGTCTCACCTGGTTCAATGCTCCCTTTCCAGGTAACCTTTGATTTTCCCAGCGGAACTCCTTCAGGCAATTTTTTAATTGTTGTAAGATCTTCATAATCAATTGATGATTCTTTCCGTCGAACAAAGATTTTACTTGAATCAGACTCATCATAGTAAGTTGCAGTCAGTCCGCCCTCCTTCCCATTCATGTCGTAAAGCCTGAAAATATTCATATCTGAATATTCCCTCGGATCGCCAAATCTGGTCAATGAATAATTGTCCCAGAGTATACCATAATTCCTGCTGGATACAATAAACGGGACGGCAACTTTAGTGTTATATTGATACAACACTTCATTTAACCCCTTATAGTTAAATTCATCAGACTGATGCTGACCAAGTCCATAAAAAGCTTCGTCATCGGGCGATTCGAAAATCTGCTGTATCGTATAACCCTTAGAGCCTTCAACTGTTACAGGAGTAAAAGAATTACCTCCGTCTGACGGTTCTTTAATGATCACCTTGTTTTCAGGATCAGTAAAGATTATCTGGCCTGTTCTCAATGAAACAGAAGCCTTTATTTTTGATGTCGAAATTGCCACCTTATCTTTACCTTCTGTAAAGGAAAAAACTGGGTTTGAGCCGGATCTTTCAATAACACAAAGGCTTTTTTGATCTGAAATGCTCATTGTGGGAGCGGCGACAACATGAATAATCTGGTCATTTATTATGTCAAGCCTGATGACTTTTGCAGTTTTGCCTGTTGTGCTTTTAAGCTTTACCAGGACTCCATTGCTTGTTTTCTCAAAGTTCTTATCAGTCGCAGAGGCAAACAGAATCACAGCGGTTAAAAATAATAGTCTTATCATTTAATTATTTATTAAAAAATCAGATTCTCCCAACATTAATGTAAACTACGATCCTCCAGCCAGCCCATACGCTTGTTGAATCAGGATAAGTCCTGAATTAAAATTGTGCGGTTGTTTTTTTCCATATGTGGGATTTTTCTTCTTAACAAAACTACATATTCTATTGAAATTTCCCTTTGCATACATTTAGAAACAATGGTTTTATCTATTTATAATATTCCAGTTTCCGGGTAATAATGTCGTAAACTTCATTATTAATATATTCCATTCGGGATGTCCAATTTTTCTGCTTATCATACTTATAAACAAAAAGATGTTTTTCTGTTTTCTTATCGAGTACATAAAGCATAAGCATGCTGGTTGTATTTAATTGTTTATCATATTGGTAGGTAGTTTTAGAAATAAGTTCACTTTTATTATTATAAAAACAAGCTTCGTCAACCTGCTTATCAGGCAGATAGGTATACGTCGTTTTTTTTATGAGGCTGTCATTCAGCGATAGATACAAGATTTCAACAGTCAATCCCACCCGGTTATATTTTTTTTCTAGTTTCCAGTGTTGACGATTGACAGAATCAATATGAAGCTCTTCTGTAATATTTTTTTTATCATCATACTTATAGAAAATTCGTCCCAGAATTCTATCATTTTCACCAAGAAATCTTCTTTCAATCTCATTCTGGTTAACATCATATTCATATTTTGTATCAGAAATTACTCCTCCCTGAGGATTGACCAGCTTTTCTCCAATTATTTTATTATTTTTATTATAAGAATACTGTAAAATTCCTGACAAACTATCGTTCAGAACATAACATGAACGTGTCAGTTTTTGATTTCGGGCGTTGTATTCAAATTCCCATCTTCGAATCAGCGAACCATCGGGATTATATGCTGATTGCTCCTGAATATAACCATTTGGTTTAAATAAAAGATAGGTAGTATATTTTCCAGTGTTTGAATAGTCGATTTCAGAAACTGTCTTAACGGCTCCTTGTAATCTCCATTCCTTCAATTCATTATTAACGACTATATTGTTCCTGGTACAAGAGGTTACAATTTGCGCCATTATAACGAATCCGGAAATATAAGCACTGTTCATAAAATATCTTCTTTTGCGAATGATGCTTTTAACTGGAACTGTTAAGGAAACTCTCATTTTTGAACAATTAAAAAGAAACCGTCTCCAAATATAGAGACGGTTTTTTAAAAGACCTAAAAGCTACGAGTTTAACAACAAAATTGTTTGTGCTAGTAAGTGAAGCCTTTACGTTTGTACATGGCAATATTAAATTGTCCATACTCATGAAGAGACAACTCGTCGGCAGTCAATTTGGTTATATGATATTTACCATCGCTGGGTGTTGGCCAGGGGAAAGTAACACCATTAAGGACTTGTATTCCGCTGTAACTAACTCCTCCATTCACATAAGGGGCAATTACAGTGAAGAACCCATTTTTAGTACTGCCATCACTTGCACTTTTATGAGAAAAGTGAGCGCCTCCCACAAGATCGAGCGTAACTTCATCGTTAAAGTTTATCCATGAATTACCTGCAGAGGCATCCATAGTCCACCATGCAGGCGCAGTACAATTCTCAGGTCCATTGCCGGCAATAATTCCGCCAGGAATGTCAAGGGCATATACCCAAGTTTGACCTGAGCCGCCATTGGTTAAACCTTTCCAGGCCGGATCTTTGTCAAAAAAAGAATCATCATTTGAAGCGATTGTGAAAGTTGTTGAATCACTCACTGTACCACCGGCACAAAAAGCTGTATACTTTAATTGGAATGTACCGGCAAATGGAATGTAAATGGTATCTATTGCCCTGTGCGAGGTACCTGTTCCCCAATCCCAATACATGATAACACCTTGCGTATTGTTCTGCAAAATCACTGTATTCGAACCGGCAGTTGGTTGAACAACTGCAATCGACAATTGGTCTGGTGTAAGAACAGGACCCAGTGAATCTCTGTTCTCTATGGTTTCACATGATGCCATAAGCAATGCTAAACCTATCAAAGAATAAAATCTTTTATTCATAACATTTCGTATTAGAGATTAAGCATTAATAAAATATATCTGAGGAGTTTGTCCATCCCGCGTTCTGCACCAGTACTCCTTCTGATAATTTGATCTGGTCATCGGGTATCATTAGAAATCCGCCTGTATCCCTTACTCTCTGATCTATATTAGCGAAAACTCCATTATCAGAAGCATCAATTGAGGTCTGTGCGGCCATATTGTAAATAGTAGCACCTGTTTCATTTTGTTTAATTATTACACCTGCTTCGGAACCGTACCAACGCAATAAATCGAAATAGCGCTGGCCTTCAAAAGCGAGTTCCCAACGACGTTCATTTTTGATATTGTCAAGTGTAACCGGTACTGAAGGTAAATTTGACCTCATCCTTACCTGATCCATATAAGACTGGGCCCTGGAGCTTCCCAATTCGGCACCCATGAGTAAAACATCGGCTAAGCGAAGGAGAACAATGTTCTGGGTGTTGTCAAGCTGTATATCGTTAATTGATCCATATAATTTTACAGCATAATTAACAATACCGGCATCGGTTGTAATGTTAATGGGGATATATTTCTTCTCCGAATACTTTGTTTCATGCCACTGCATATCAGCTCCAAATACATAGGAAGCAGTATAATTCTTTTCAGCATCCTGATCCCAAATTGAACCAGTTTTTCTTACAGTATCCGCATCGGGCCATGAATGAACAAAATTAGGATTAACCGGTCCAAATCCCCATCCATGACCAAAAGGAAGTTTTGCTTCGGCATCTCTATGACCGCAGAACAAATTAACTGTATTATTGTAATAGTTTTTGGATCCCCAATCACTCATAGTCAGCCCGCAATAAGGAATTTCAAAAATGCTTTCGGTATTGCCTAAATCGGTGACCCAATTGAGATGATATTTACTTACATAACCATAATTGGTTGCTTCATCGATTGAATAGGGCCACATATTCCTATATTCGGGAATGAGGCTAGTACCACTATTGTCAACCAGGTCGTCGATCCAGCCAATTACCTGTTCTTTAGTAATTGATCCCCCATCTGGGGTTGCCAGCGCGGTTTGTTGATAGTATCCGGTATAAAACAGGAAAACTCTTGCCATATAACCTTCGGCTGCATACTTGGTGACCCTGCCCATATTATTAGCTCTCCATGATACTGTGATAGGAGTAGCTGGCAATGAATCAATTGCATTTTTCAAATCTAAAGCAATTTGTCCGTAAAGCTCTTCCGCTGTAGCTTTTGGCTTATTTGCCGGTTCAGGTGTAGTTACTAAAGGAACCAGGCCGAACAGACGAGCTAAATCGAAGTAATAATATGCTCTCAGAAAACTTGCTTCACCAAAAATCTGCTGCCTTTCTGCACTCCCTTTCCAGGCAACTTTCTTCATAGAACTTAAAAGTGAATTGGCACGGAAAATACCTTTATAATTCTGAGCCCAAGGAACTGAATATTCATTCGGGATTTTTACGCGAAAATATTCCATGGCCTGAGGGTCGCGGTCGTTCTGTCCCCCACCTCCAAAACAGTCATCAGACATAATATTGGAAATAAGGAGGATATTGTTTATACCGCCCATACTCGGTACAATATTGTACACCCCGGTCAACGCCTCGTTGGCTTCTTTAGGGGTACTGGGATAGTTATCACTATTTTTCTTAATGAGGTCCTGGGTGTCCAAAAAACTTTCACTACACCCAGCAATCAGCAGCAGAGTTGCTAAAAATAAATATATCTTTTTCATAATCTATCGTATATTTAAAATTTAATACTGGCACCAAACATTAATGTCCGGGGAGATGGGTAAAAGCCCAGATCGACTCCTTTACCCCAGCCATAAGCGCTATCATCGGTACTGGTACCAACTTCAGGATCCATTCCTGAGTATTTGGTGAATGTGTAGAGATTCTGAACGGTAAAGAACAAGCGCAATTTTTGTACGGGTAATATCTTAATTAGCCTTTTAAGGTCATACCCTACAGTAACGTTACTGACCCTTAAATAATCACCATTTTCAATTTGCAGGTCTGAGGTATACTGAAAATTAATGCTCGATCCGGCAGTTACGCGTGGAATTCTGTTGGAAGTTCCTTCGCCATGCCATCTGTTCAGTATTTCAGTTGTATAATTATTATCTCCCTGTCCGGCATCGTGCCAGCAACGGGCTATTTGGTTACCTGCCACGCCATAAAATGTAACTAAAAGGTCGAAGCCTTTATAATCGGCATTTAAATTCAGAGAGTAAACAAAGTCAGGGTTTGGATCGCCAATCATTACTTTATCGGCATCTTCAATCACCCCATTGCCATCAGTATCTACGAATTTAACATCTCCTGGTAATGCATTAGGCATAATGATCTTCCCTTCTGAATTTTTATAGTTTGCAACTTCAGCTTCGTTTTGGAAAATACCGGCAGTTTTATAGCCCCAGAAATAACCTACAGGATATCCAACCTGGGCACGGACGACATAAGGACCATTACCCCACAATTTCACGTTGTCGGCATTTATTATTTTTTGACTGTTCTTAATCTCCGTAACCTCGTTGGTATTATAGCTCATATTGCCACTAATGCCATATGACAGATCACCGGCCTGGTCATTCCAGCCTAAACCAATTTCAATTCCTTTATTCTTAATTTCACCACCATTTATATATGGTGCATTATCAACTCCCCAGCTGGCTAAAATTGGGGCAGCAACTAACCAGTCCTTTGTTGTCTTTATATAGTAGTCAAAAGTAAGGGCTAATTTTGAGGCCAGCAATCTGGAATCAAAACCAAGGTCTAATTGCTCTGATGTTTCCCATTTCAAATCGAATGTAGGAATGTTTAAAGGATAAGCACCGAGCGTAGGAGTTGTTTTATCCGCGTTAAAATAATAGTTTGCACGGGTATTTGGATCTGTGTTGTAGGCTATCTGCGATACATATTGGAACCCAGGTATACTCTGGTTACCGTTTTGTCCCCAACTACCCCTGATTTTCAGGAAATTCAAAACCGATTTGGTTGGTTCCAGAAATTGTTCGTTTGTTGCAACCCAGCCTGCTGATGCTGAGGGAAATGTGCCCCAACGGTGTCCTTTTGCAAAATTCGAGGAAGCATCGGCTCGCATCACGAGGGTCAGCATATAGGTTTCTTTATAGTCGTAGTTAATACGGCCAAAATACGACAGAATGCCACCTTTACCCCATGGATTCCCACTAATACTTGCTGTACCCGGAACATTTGCGTTGTCAATATAGGCATGTTCAAAATCGTTAAAAACACTATTTGAGTTCGTAATAGAAACGTTTTCACCAAGTCCCCAACGTTCAGCGCTCATACCTGCCAGGAGGTTAAAATGATGAGAAGCCTTCATTGAAAATTGATAATTCAGTGTGTTTTCAAACAACCATCCTCCCAGACCGCCACTGGCATTTTGAGTAACACCATTGAGTAAAGACTGATTAGTAGGGCCTAAATAGTAAATCGGGCTCCAACTTCTGTAATTAGACTGGCTTGGGCTAAGGGAAAAAGTAGATTTATATTTAAGACCCTGAATTGGTTGAACCTCCATATAAACATTAGCATTCAGGTTAGAGCTTTTATTTATACTTGATCCACCATAAATCATGTTGGCCTGAGGGTTTGCATCATTGGTATTCCACGGAAGTACGTTATGATAAGGGAAAGCAGGATCGGTATTACTGCTGGCATACATAGGAAGAATCGGGAGTGCCTGGGCAGCATTGAGAATGTTATTCCACCACATATTCCCGGTACGGATACCATGACTCTTAGTGTAGGTAAAAGATAAATTCTCCCCTATCTTAATAACATCGAATTTTTTACGAAGAATTACATGATCTGAATTAATACGGACTGTGTACCTGTCGTATGTCGATTGGACCGGGTATCCAAAAATACCATCCTGTGAAGTATATGAGGCTCCCAGTGAAAACACAGATACTGCATTACCACCAGTGATATTAATGGCATGACTTTGGATCGGAGCATTTTTGGTTTGCATCTCCTTGAGCCAGTTTGTGCCATTCCATGTGCCATCAACTATCTTCTTATAATAAGCCGGATCAAGCAGGGTATTGTAATCTGAAGGACCATATGGAGCAAGATTTGAATTCATACGAGCTTCATTCATGATCATCAAATATTCCTTTGCATCGAGCAGAGGCAAAAGTTTGAATACATTTTGTACTCCGGCATAACCATCATAAGTTACGGTCATCGAGTTTAAAGTACCCTTCTTGGTAGTAACCATAATAACACCATTAGAAGCTCTGGCGCCATAAATAGCTGCCGATGCAGCATCTTTTAATACATCAATTGATTCGATATCACTAGGGTTAAGATAATTGATATCGCCCCGAGGAACACCATCAACAATGTATAACGGCTGAGAATTCCCAATGGTACCCACACCACGGATATTAACTTTAAAACCAGCACCAGGCTCACCCGATACCTTTGTTATGTTAATACCAGGAGTTAAGCTTTGTAATGCAGTCATAGGTGATACAGTGTTTTGTTTTGTAATTTCATCACCTTTAACTTCAATTGTAGAACCGGTAACAAGCTTTTTCTTTTGAACACCATAACCGACTACCACTACTTCATCCAGTCCTGTAAGCGCTTCCGAGAGCGACACATTAATGACGGATTTGCCACCGATTGTTACCTCCTGGGTTGTGAAACCCACGAAAGAAAAGATCAGTGTTTCACTGCCAGCAGGAGCAGCAATAGAGTACTTCCCGCTGGGATCTGATAAAGCTCCGATAGTAGTACCCTTGACAAGGATTGTTACACCAGTCATGGGCTGCCCGCCCTGGTCAGTAATGACTCCAGTAATTGGCATCTGGGCCATCAGACTAAGGTTAGCCAAAAGCAACAAAATAAATAAAACACCACGTTTAATCATAGTTTTGGGTTTTAGGGAATTAAAATGAAAATGTCTCAATTAAAGATTTAGGTCAACAATAGACGCTAGATCAGGTTTTGATTACTTCAAATGTATAGTAATCTTTAGTTCAAAAAGAGTATAGAATGTTTAAGTTATAGGGGTCAATTGATTTTTATTGCTGCTTTGACTTCAGCTTCTCGAGGTATTTTGATGGAATAACCCCAAACTCATTCTTAAAATGTTTCCTGAAGTATTTAGGATCATTAAACCCTACCTGGAAGGCAATTTCAGACACATTCAACTGACTTTTCTGAAGAAGCTGAGCCGCACGTTTTAACCGTAAAGTCCTGATAAATTCAAGAGGTGGTTTTCCGGTCAGCGCAAGTATCTTTTTATAAAGAAGGGTTCTGCTTATGCCTAAATCGCGACTTAACTCCTCTACAGTATAATCTGTTTTTGAAATGTTTTTTTCAATAAGATCGAGAGCTTTATGAATGAATAGTTCATCCAGAGATGTTATAGCAATATCATGAGGTTCAATTACCATTTTACTACTGAAAACTTTCCTTAAATTCCTCCTGCTTGCGATAAGATTACTGATCTTGGCTTCCAGTATCTGAAAATTAAAGGGTTTGAGGATACAATCATCTGCCCCTGTTTCAAGGCTTTGAAATTGAGCCTCTTCTGCCGAAAGTGCAGTCAGCAGAATGACTGGTATATGACAAGTTTTATCATCAGCTTTTACCCTCCGGCATAATTCTATCCCATCTATTCCGGGCATCATTATATCACTTATAATAAGATCAGGAACTATTTTCTGTATTATCGCAAGAGCTTCTTCCCCATTGGCAGCTTCATATATATTATAGATTTTCTGCAAATTGTCTTTGATATAGAAACGTAAATCATCATTATCTTCTGCAATAATAAGTGTCGGTTTTTCCTCAGATTCATTTCGCTGGGTTTTCTCATTATGCACAGCAAAATGGCTAAAAGAAGTTACTGTATCATTATTATTCTGTACACTTTTTTCAGACAATGTCTCAAGGTTACCGGCAACCGGAAGAATTACAATAAAGCAACTTCCTTTGCCGGGTTCACTTTTGACAGAAATAGCACCATCATGCAGTTTTACAAATTCTTTCACTAATGCTAAACCAATCCCTGATCCCTGATCGCCGGAAATTTTTGAATCAATCTGATAAAAGCTAAGAAATAGATTGTCAATCTTATCATGAGGAATTCCTATACCAGTGTCCTCAACCTTTATTATCAGATGTGTAGGTTTTTGGATAGCTCCATTTTCTTTAACCTGATCACCTTGCCGTTCAGTAAGAATAGTAACTGACACCTCTCCGTCGACAAGAGTGAATTTGAAGGCATTTGACAGAAGATTGAACATTATTTTTTCCAGTTTATCCCTGTCAAACAATGTATCCAGCGCCTTAATCTCGGAATGAAAAACCAATCTTATTTGCTTCTGCTCCGAGAGATCCCTAAATGAGGAAACTGCCTCTTCAATAACTGCTATAATATTCCCGGCTGAAGGATTATAGCCGAATCCCTGCACCTCCATTTTCCTGAAATCAAGGAGCTGATTAACCATAAACAACAATCTTTTGGCATTTTGGAATATGAGGCTTAGAGGTTTTTCTTCAGGCCTGTTTTTAAATTGATCCATTAGCTTTTCCACCGGAGAAAAAATCAGGGTAAGCGGTGTCCTGAATTCATGTGAAATATTAGTAAAAAAATTTATTTTCATCGAATCAATCTCATGAACATGCTGTGATTCAATGTATTCCTGTTCCATTTGCATCTTCATCCTCTCTCTTGTGAGTATCAGGTTACGAAGAATAAGCAGTAATGACAATATCAGGGTAGAATAGGTAAGATAAGCATACCAGCTTGCCCAGAATGGCGGGAGAACTTTTATTTTAAGGATCTTTGGAGATTCATTCCAGATACCATCCGAATTAGTGGCTTTTACCTTAAAAGTGTAGGATCCGTTCTGTATATTGGAATAGGTTGCAAAATTCTCCATCCCGTCTGTTGTAATCCATTTATCATTAAATCCTTCCAGAGTATATGCATATTTAGTCTTACCCGGGAAAAAATAATTAAGTGCAGCAAAGTCAATGGTAAAGGTATTCTCAAGAAATTTCAATACCACTTTGTCGGTATTGAATATTGGTTTTTCGAATAATACCCTGCCGTTAATGGCCTCACCATACCTCACTATTTCATTATCAATTCTGATATCACTGATAACCAGATTTGTTAAGGCACTGTCTTCTTTTATTTCCGGAGGATAAAAAGCATTAAGACCATCGGGTCCTCCAAACCAAAGTTGTCCATCCCTTGTCGTAAAAGAAGCAGTCGGGTTAAATTCCTTCCCCTGCAAACCATCACTCATTCCATAGTTTACGAATTGAAAGGAAAGAGAATCTTTGCCATTCGTTTTCCTTACTATTAGCTTTGACAGACCATTTTTAGTGCTCAGCCAGAGATTTGAATCATTATCTTCCTCGATCCTGAACAAGCTGTTTGAGGGCAAACCATCGGCTTCTTTTAAAACCCGGAAATTATCGTTCGTTTTATTCATCAGATTCAGCCCGTTATTTGTACATACCCAAAACAAACCCCTGCTATCCTTAAAAGTAGAATTAATGTGATTATCGCTGATGGAGGCTGGTATTTCAGAATTGCTGAAATAACATTTTGATCTGTTGTGAACCGGATCATAATATATCAGTCCATTAGCTGAACAGATCCAGAGATTATCATTTTCGTCGATGGATATTGAATTAATGTAATCAAAACAAATGGGACTATTCTTTGAGTTAATACGCTTAAATTTCGCTGTCTTACGATCAAACAGGTTCAATCCGCTTGTCAGAGTTGCAATCCAGAGGTTTTTATGACTATCCTCACGATATGCTCCAGACACGATCATCTGATAAAGTTGATGAATCGGAATCACTATGGCGGAAAACAGTAATTTTCCCGGTTTGAGGGTCCAGGCAGTTTAATCCACCAAAATAGGTACCGATCCATATTTTTTTTTCAGAATCTTCAAAAACAGAGACAATGATATTGCTGCTCAGAGTATTATTTGCACCACTTTTGGATAGATAATGATTGAAATTATTTGTTTTTCTATTATAATAGTTTAAACCTCCGCCATTTGTTCCAATCCAGATGTTTCCTTTATTATCTTCTGTTATACAATCTACATCATTATTACTGAGGCTGTTAGGTTCAGATGGATAGTTTCTGAACAGTCTGAATTTACTGACATTATTCTTATAGAAATCAATACCCTTCTTTGATGAACCGAGCCAGATAATACCAGATTTATCACAATAAAGAGAAGAAAGTCCGTTGCTCGAAAGGCTACCTTCTGCATATGGCAGACTCTTAATATTTATAAATCTAAAATTCCCCTGGTCAATTATAAAAACGCCGTTACCGTCAGTACTGACCCAGATAAGATTATCGGTATCCTCATCAATGCCTGAAATCTGCAGATTTTTGAATATTTCACCATTTTTTTGCTGAAAATCGAAATCCCAGGAATTTTTACTGATATTGAAAAGATGCAGTCCGTTCAGTTCACCTACCCACAGGTTGTCTTCATTATCAACAAATAGTTTTGAGATGCTTCCGTGCCTGTTTTTGCTCTCTCTGAATGTTTCAAATTTCTCAATTGAGTTTGAATTCTGATTATACTTGATAATGAATCCGTTTGTGGTCCCGATCCAGAAAGAATGTGCTTGATCAGGAACAATTGCAGTAACGTTATTTAACTGCGAAGAGCATGACTGTTCATCAATTAAAATATGCCTGAAAGATTTGCTTTGTTGATTGTAAAAGAATAACCCATTATGTGTTCCTATCATAATATTGCCATCGGGATCATTTGACATTGCTGTAATGTAGCCAATGTCCGGACATAAGAGCGGAGTTGATGAGACAAGACTTAACCTGCTGAACTTAAACGTTTCACTATTTAGTATACATACCCCTCCTGCGGTTCCAATCCAGAGATTTCCATATTTATCACTGGTTATGGCATTAATATCATTGTCAGTAATTGATGTAGTGTCGGAGATCGTTTTGCTGAAAGACTTCAAATTTATATCCGTCAAACCTGTTGAGCCCGTTATTTGTGCCAAACCAGATGAATCCTTTTGTGTCTTTGTAAATACATTTTACAAAATTATCCGACATCCCCCTGTTTACGTCGACGTGAGAAAAAACATACTTGTTGTTCTGGGAATTAAGGTTTGAAATCCTGAAAAGAGAAAAAAAAGCAAACAAAAGAAATATTTTAATCAATCTTCGCAGGAAGATGTAATGATTAATTCTATTCCTGGAAACATGACAATATGTAGAATATAATTGCATATTCAACAACGAATCTCAAGATTAATGCATGGATTCAGGTCAATCCTTTTATGTTCTAAAGTAAATAAAACTATTCGGATTTTTCTTAATTAAATCTTCTTTTTAGAAGCTGATATTCCTGATATAATCTCAAATAAACCGGTAATAAATACAAATTGTGGTCTATCCATTAACAAATAGTACTTATGATACTTGTTTTTAGACCTTAAATTTAACCTTGAATAAATTGAGACAGAGAGACAGGATTTATTAAATTCAGAAAGTATGAAAAGCCGGAACATTAAGATTTTCGAAATTTTAGTATTTATAAGTATAATCGTGATAATCCTGTCGTTAATCACTCTGTTATTTAAAAAGATCTGAAACCAGTTTCTGACTGGCCGTAATAGTGTATTATAAAAGAGTATTCTGACTAAGGTTAGCTTTAATAAATCAATGCGCCATCTAATTATCAATCAGGAATTCTGTTTCCAGTTCAACCAGAAGATCATCGCGGCATATATCAGATTCAATGTAAATAGCAGGAACATCAGGAAAATGTTCCCGGCATATTGCCTTCACCTTTGCAAAATCGTCCTGGTATTTCACATATACTCTTAACAGCAGGAATTTCCCCCATTCCTGACCTTTATTGGGGATCAACGGTCCGATCTTCTTCTGATCCACCAGTTTGTTAATGTTTTCAATGGTTACAATAGTTTGTTTTTCAACATCTCCAATGCCAATTGTTTCCTGTCCGATGATTGAAGCGGTGCCAGAAACAAAAAGCGTTGATCTCAAATTTCCCGATAACAGAAGTGCCCGTTCAAACTGAGGCGGATGGTTTACAGATGTTCCGGCTGAGGCAGTTCCCTTCAGCATCTCCTGTCCGTATTTATAAGCATCAACCTGATTAGGATTATGAACCGGGCTGATCAATATATTGTTTTTTGCCATCACAGCGCAAAAATCAATGCTAACTCCTCCCAGATCCATTCCGATTCCTGTGGCTGCAGGATATCCTGGTATTGTCCGGTATTTCTGATAATATTCACTTCTAACCTCATTAAAAACCTGATAATTCTGATACCCGTCATTTATTTCCAGAATATTGCCAATATAATTCCACTGACGGACAAGGTGATTGAACGACATCCCTTCAATATCAAGGATTGCTTTCATCTGATCAAATGCTGCTATGGCTGCACTCCTTGTATCCTTAAGAAAGAGACCTGAACCAAGCCCTCCGGCCCATACCTCCTTTATGGAATCTGAAGTAGCTACAATATAAGATCCTGAATTCAATTTTATTGTGGTTATATCGTAAGAAACAGAATCTGTATAACCTGCTTCGACAGTTACCTTCCATGGCTTTTCGGGTGGATGGATAGTAATATTAAAGACCGGGCAATCTTCTCCAAAGGCACTTTTTATAGTGTTATTAATTTCCCGGCTGACTTTCCTATATGATTCGTAATCAGGCAGATCAGTAAATATATTCATTTTAATCAATCTGAAGTCAGTCTCCCTCCTGTAAATGATCTGTTTCAGACATTGTCTCCATTCCGCACTAAAATTTCCCCTCGATCCGGGTTCAAATATTCTGTATTTTACAATCATAAAATATCGATGATTAATATATTCCTATGTGAGTAGAGACAGGTCTGAGACCTGTCTCTACCCTCTCGGCCAAATTTCATTTCATTTCATAAATCCATGGTTCCGCTGCTGCACCCATTTGTGCCGGATCTTTTTTGCCCATTCTGCAAGATCGTTATTATTCATGAATTTAGTACCGCCAAAGGCATTCCACCAGACATTTCCCAAAAATATACTTCCTGAGCTGATTCCTGTTATCGTTTGACCCGAGCCCATGAAAATATTATTGAAGAACCTGAAGTTTTTATGAGCTGAGGAGTTTTCAAAACTTATCAGCGGTGCAGCACTATTGTACACTACATTATTGTAGATATTGCAATTAGTCAGTTGGTTTATCTCATTCGATCCGTTCCAGATAAAAATTCCGCCAGCTCCTTCTGTTGTTAGCGCGTCGTTAATACTTACACAATAGCGGATTGTATTATTTGACCAGTCTGATGCCCCGGCATATTGAAATAATCCATAGCCCGCACCCTGGTTTTCGTACGATAAACAAAACTGAATAATAGAATTGGTGACTCCGCCATCGAGATCAAATCCTCCGCCATCTTTTGCATTTTTCGATGTTTTATTCTTATAGCTTATGCAATACTGAATAGTTACATGGTCACTTTCCCAAGTCCAGATCCCGACAGGACCATTGCCCTCCCTTGGCATATCCCATCCGTTATTTGTAGCTGCGCAATGGTCAATTGTCACGCTGTCAGAAACACCAACAAGTATCCCATTGCCACTGTGATTGTCGAGATTAGTCGGATCTCCCGGATTATTTTTCGCCATGCAATCCTGAATCAAAATCTTACGTGAAGATATCCTTGCAGAACCCATGATATTTATTCCGCAGAACCCATTATCAAAAGCAATTACTTTTCTCACTTCCGATTCATTGCAGTCGTAAAGATCAATGCCTGACTTCTGAAATCCCGAAGCATTTACATTTTCAACCCTGCAATACTGCGTATGAGCAATTGATAACCCATTGGATTTGTTACCAGTGTTTCTTCCATTCCCCCTGATGTCCAGATCTGTAATCCAGATATACCTGCAACTATCAATTTTTATAGCTTCGGTATTCCCGCCATTTATCACTGCTTTTCCTTCTCCGAATGATTTTACCTTAACCGGATTTGCAACTGTTCCTTTTATGCCTTTCATCAATAAGGTTCCTTCAAAAGTCTCTTTCCCTGCAAAGTAAACATCAGCAGCTTTCTTTTGAAGTCGGAGGTTAAGTTCCTGTATCGACTTTATTGGCTTATTTATTGTTCCGGAATTACTGTCATTACCATTGTCGCTGTCAATGTAATAAGCACTTTCATTCCCCGACTTGCTTGTAATTCCTGATTTTTTCCTGTTACTGAATGATATACAGCTTACTACTGAGATAAGAGTTATTGCAATCAGAAGCAAAAATAGCTTTTTCATTAGCAGTAAATCAATTAATTACATGTATTATCAAATTACTTTACTGTTCTGATTCCAATTTTGTGTGAAGGTTTTTGTGTAGAGACAGGTCTGAGACCTGTCTCTACTGTCTCTACCATCAACCTTATTTTGTCGTAGCCAAAGGATCAGGAGGTACCATCGTCGGAAACCAGACCCTCATCTGTCCGGGACCCCTGTTATTCCAGAAGGCATATGGTATTAACTTTACCGGTTCTTCCTGGGTAATAGTCGGTTTTGCCATCAGTAGATTTGCCCGATATAAAACCAGTTGTTTTAATGACCTGTGTCCCATCGAGCAGTGATGGCTCAAATTCAGAGGTTACTGAAGCATCTTTTTTTATTACTAAATCCAGAACATCACCGTTAGTTATTTCAGGCCATTCAGCACAAAAAATTACCGGACCTCTCTGAAAGGCAATTTTATCTTTGTCTTCGGTAACTCTTTCATCCGCAATAACTTTTCGAACAGGCATCGGAAAATCAATTTCAACTTTATCTCCTGATTTCCATCTCCTTGAGATAACAGCATATCCATCCGCTAGTTTAAGTTCAGAATCTTTGCCATTAATCATAAGTTTTACCTGTTCAGTATTCATGGTCAGTAAATTTATAAAGTCCACCAGGTAGAGCTTCATTCTGAGCCCATCCCGGAATTCTGATTTTCAGAATAAAATTCCCGCTTCTTTCAGGATTAACTGTTTATTTCAACCTTTCCATCCCACGGGAAATTTGCTTTCTGTGAAATGTCAACTTTCTGTTTCCCTATATTGACTATTTGCATCATTTGAGATGAACAGATTAACATACAGATCTTTATCCGTTACAGCATAAATATATCCTGGAATTGCCGGAACAAATCTTGCTACATTTGAAGGACAGCATGCACATCCAAACCAGGCCTGCCGTTGCTGCTTGCCATTTGATTCAAGAGGGTTAGGATAGAAAAACCTGTCAGCTGATAATGATACTCCTGAAAGCATTGAATTATAAAGTGTTTTTTCAAGAATATCAATATATTTCGACTGACCATGCAGAAGGAATAGCCTGTGATTGAAAAAGATATCTCCTATTGAGGCACATGTTTCGCAATATGCTGACATATTAGGCAATACAAAAGGGTCTGCAAAACCTTCATTCCCGCCACTGGCACCTATTCCACCTGTCAGATACATTTTCCCGTAGACAAGGTCTCCCCATATTTTCGTAATTGCATTCAGATATGCAGTATCATTTTCAATTGCAGCGATATCTGCCATCCCTGAATACATATATGTTGCTCTTACAGAATGTCCTACAGCTTCGGTCTGATCAACAGGTTTTAGATTTGCCTGATTGTATGCCTGTCCCTTTGGACCACGGATATCGAGAAAAAACCTTGCGAGATCAAGATACTTCTTCTCACCTGTAACTCTGTAAAGTTTTACCAGTCCCATCTCAATCACCTGGTGACCCGGATAGACTTTAATTCTGTCATAGCCAAAATCCTTATTTACAAGGTCTGCTGATTTCAAAGCAATATCCAAGAAGTGTTCTCTTGCCTGTGGCCTGGTAGTGAGCCACAGCTGCCTCGTAAAGATGTCCCAGATTATAAAGCTCATGACTCAGGACCGAATCCATTTCCCACCTGTTTTTACCTGCCCATTCATGAAGTCCTTTTCCTCCATGCTTTTCTGCAATTGTCCGGTTTGTATAAAGATAACCATCAGGTTCCTGTGCCAGACCGATCTTATGTATAAGTGTATCGAGATAAGCTTCAAGTTTTGGATCGGGAAAGGTCTGAAGAGAATAACTGGCTCCTTCAATAATCTTGTAATACGTCGGAATCGTCAAAAGGATAAATTGTCTGAAATTTACCTGTATCGAGACCTGCAGCAATTTCAAAGTTTTTCACCCTTCCGGTTGATTCACAATAACCGAAAGCAATGGGAATTGTTACAGAAGCATTCTTTTTTATCCTTGGTGCCCAGAAATTATCAGTAAGCTTTACTGCTGTAAATGGAACCGGCTGAATCGGATAATCAGCACTCTGAGAAGCCTTCTTAGTGCATCCGGAAAACAAAACAAATAATCCAATAATAAAAATTGTCTTGTAAATAGAGATTCATATCATGTATTATTCAGTTTTTATTTTGTCAATTCAAGTACAACCACCGATTTTGATGGCATTGTAATACTCAAAATTCCATCCTTCAAAGTAAATCCGGTAAATGTAGCCGGTTTTACGGTTTCAGGGTTTTCAAAACTGTTATATGAATTCATTTCACCTGCAGTAAGCACTTCTCCTGTAACCTTTTTGAATGTTTCGCCTATCAGTGGACAGGTTAATGTCACTGATTTATTTGGATTCAGATTTGCGAGGGAGATATGTACTTTGCCATCATTATCAACTGATGCTGAGGCCGATACTGCAGGTATCTTTTTATCCCCATAAGCATAATCTTCACATTTCAGGTCAAGATTAAGAAGCCTGGCCTCCTGATGAACACTGAACATCCTGAAGACACAATATGTTGGTGTCAGAACCATTTTATCATCCTTTGTAAGAATAACTGACTGAAGGACATTTACCATCTGGGCAAGGTTTGCAGCCTTAACCCTGTCGGCATGCTGATTAAAAATATTCAGATGAATTGCAGCTGTTATTGCATCACGCATTGTATTCTGCTGAAAGAGGAAACCCGGATTTGTTCCCGGTTCAACATTGAACCAGTTTCCCCATTCATCGACAACAAGTCCCTTTGTTTTTCGAGGATCATATCTATCCATTATATCTGAATGTCCTTTAATAATCGGATCCATCTGAAGATTCAACCGCATTGTTTCGAACCATTCTCTCTCATCGAATTTAGTTGCCGATCCTTTAAAATCCCAGCCGTCAACAACTGAATAATAATGTATCGATAATCCCTGAAACATTGATCGGGTTCCGGGATCTTTCATTAGCGTTTCTGTCCATGCAAAATTGTAATCTGAAGGACCGCATGCAACCCTGTAAAGCTGATTTCCGGAATAGTTGCCAAGAAATGTTGAATATTGCTTCATGGTACTTGCATAGAACTCATCCGTCATGTTTCCTCCGCAACCCCAGTTTTCATTTCCAATGGCAAAATATTTTACTTTCCATGGTTCCTCCCGTCCATTTTCTTTTCGGAGATTAGTCATCGGACTTACTGCATCAGAGGTCAGATATTCAATCCATTCTGCCATTTCTTTCACTGAACCCGAGCCGACATTACCGTTAATATAGGCATCACATCCAAGCAGTTCGGTAAGTTTCATAAACTCATGGGTCCCGAATGAATTATCCTCAGTTACACCACCCCAGTTGGTATTTACTATTGATGCTCTTTTTTCTTTCGGACCGATACCGTCTTTCCAGTGGTAGGTATCAGCAAAACATCCGCCGGGCCACCGGAGGTTCGGTACTTTAATTTCACGCAGCGCAAACAGTACATCATTCCTGATACCATATGTATTTGGTATTTTGGAATCTGACTCCAACCCACAGACCACCATAAATACAGTTCCCCAGATGTTCTGAAAAATGACCGTAAATATCTTTGCTGATAACAGGACCAGCATGATTTGCAATAATAACCAACTGGTTTACTGGTGTCTGATCTTCTTTCTGGGCACTTGTTTTGTAACCTGCCAGCAAGATCAAAATAGCGAATAGCAGAATAGATTTTTTCATGGTACTAATAATTTTATGATTATCAATTTTCCTAGGTGATTCTTAGCGTCTTAGCGTCTTTGTGGCATTAATTTCTTTACCACCAAGGCACAAAGACACAAAGATTCACCAAATTTATGACTTAATTAAATTGTCCTTTTTCAATCATTGAGCCCAGTTCCTTGTACTTTCTGAACAGTGTTTCATACTTCTTCGCTCTTTCAGGATCAGGAAGATACTCCTTTTCAAATCCGCCACCCATTGCTTTCTGTGCTGCCGGAATATCCTTATAAACTCCTGCAACTACAGATGCAGCCATTGCTGAACCCAGTGCACAGGTCTGTTCGGAGGCAGCAACTTTTATAGGCATATTAAGAACATCTGCAACTATCTGCATTACAAAAGGATTCTTTTTTGCAACACCTCCGATAGCTATTACACCATCTATACGTATACCTTCAGAGATAAACCGCTCATTAATCATTTTTGAACCGAATGCTGTTGCCTCAACCAGTGCTTTGAAGATCCTTGGTGCATCGGATCCCAGTGATAACCCGGTGATTGCCCCTTTAAGCGCCTGATTTGCATCCGGCGTACGACGGCCGTTCATCCAGTCGAGCGCAATAAGTGATGTTTCTTCAACCGGAAGTGATTCAGCCTGCTTGCTAAGTTCTGAAATTAATTTGTCAGCAGTTTCTTCAATGATCCTTTTTCTCGATATTTCATCGAGCCAGCTCATCTCTGAAATTATATTAGTTACAGGCCACATCAATAGCTTTCCGAACCAGGCATATATATCTCCAAATGCTGACTGTCCTGCTTCAAGACCAAGCATTCCGGGAATTATAGATCCGTCAACCTGGCCGCAGATACCGGCAACAAGTTTGTCTCCGACTTCTTCCAGAGGTGCTACAATCATGTCGCATGTGGAAGTACCCATTACTTTTACAAGCTGATATGGTTTGATTTCCCCGCCTACTGCTCCTGTATGAGCATCAAATGTTCCGACGCCAACTTTCACCTCGGGTGATGAGACCAAGTTTGCTGGCCCATTCATCTGACAGATTTCCAACCTCTGTATCACATGTATATGTTTTGCTGAAAAGTCTTTCTCTCAGACCCGATAGAACAGGATCAAGCTTTGTAAGAAATCTTTGGTCAGGCAAACCATTGAAGTCATCATGCCACATAGCTTTATGACCTGCGGCACAACGACTTCTTTTAATTTGAAGAGGATCGGTTTTTCCTGTCAGCAAAGCCGGTATCCAGTCGCAATGTTCTACCCATGACCAGGCATTTTCCCTGACTTCGTCACTTTGACGAAGAACATGAAGAATTTTTGCCCAGAACCATTCTGATGAATATATTCCTCCTTCGAATTTGGTAAAATCAATTCCACCCCATGATTTTGCGAGTTTATTGATCTCAGCAGCTTCCTTTACAGCTGTATGATCTTTCCAAAGTACAAACATGGCATCCGGATTTTTTTCAAATCCTTTTTTCAGTGAAAGAGGAGTTCCTTCCTTATCGACTGCTACCGGAGTTGAACCGGTAGTGTCAACAGTGATTCCTGCAATATTATCTACTATTTCCGGTGACAATCCGGCAATAGCTCCTTTTACAGATTTTTCAAGACCTTCAATATAATCGAGCGGATGCTGACGAAACTGGTTAATTGAGGGATCACAAAAGAGTCCTTTCTTCCATCTCGGATATTCAAAGACAGATGTTCCGATCATTTTGCCGTTTGATGTATCAACAACTACTGAACGGACTGAGTCGGTGCCATAGTCAATTCCGATTACATATTTTTTTGCCATATCTTTTATTTTTAAGAATTTCTTTTAATCGCAAAACCCCCTGGCCGCTTCGCGGCCATCCCCCTAAAGGGGGAATAATTCTGTCAAATCAAGGTGATTTTCACCTGAATACAGAATATTAGTCCCGCCTTAGGCGGGATTGGGGAGTCTTTGTCCTGTCCATAATAGGCATCACTTCCATGTTTCCTTTTAAAATGTTTATCAAGCAGGAACTGAGCTAATTGGTTCTTTTTTACCAAGAAGAACAGTATAAAATGCCATTTTTGCAATCTCTTCAAGAGCTATCGCATTATAAACAGCATCTTCAGCATTTCTTCCCCAGCAAAATGGGCCATGACCATTGACCAGAACTGACGGTATTGTCAGCGGATCAGACAGTTCCCAGTTTTTCAACAATTATTTTCCCTGTATTGAGCTCATATTCATTCTCGGTTTCAGTACGTGTCAGTTGTCTTGTACATGGAACCTCACCGTAAAAGTGATCAGCATGAGTTGTTCCAAAAGGAGGGATAGACCTTCCTGCCTGGGCCCATGATGTGGCATAGGATGAATGTGTATGTACAATTCCTCCCAGTGAATTGAAACTTCTGTATAGCAGTAGATGTGTCGGGGCATCTGTTGAGGGTTTAAACTTACCTTCCACAATCTTCCCTTCCTGATCAATCACAACCATATCATCAGGCTTCATAGATTCATAGCTTACTCCTGATGGTTTAATTACTATCAGGCCGCTCTCTTCATCCCTTCCGCTTGACATTGCCCCAGGTATGAATGACCAGTCCGTTTTCAACAAGGTCGAGATTGGCTTTGAATACTTTGTTTTTTAATTCTTCAAGCATATTCTTCAACTTTAAGTTCACCGGTTCAAATCATTCCATTTCTCAACCCCCCAACCCCCCTATATGGGGGGCTATTAAGATTTTGGTGTTCAAAGTCCCCCAATCACCCTCTTACCTATCTGATTATCTTTCTCTTACCCCCTTATCTTTCAGGAGAAGGGGAAGGGGGATGAGGTAAAATTCAGCTCACATCCAGATTAAAATAGAAACCATTCTGTTTTAACCTCTTATAATTATCCTCATTAAACCTGTAATAATAAGCTCCTTTTTTTGAAGTCTCCTTCTCCTTCTCATCAAGTTTTTCAAGAATTCCCATTGATAATATTTTCTTCCTGAAATTTCTCTTGTCAATATTTTTCTGATAGAATGGCTTCATAAAGATCCTGAAGCTGAACAAGAGTGAATTTTTCAGGCAGCAATTCAAAACCAACCGGTTTGATCCTGACCTGATTCTGCAGATCAGTAAGTGCACGCCTGACCATTAAGGGATGGTCAAATATCAGATCTGGCAGCCTGGATAAGGGACCACCAGCTTACCCCATTTTCATCGTGCAAGCTCCTTATTAATATCCCGGATCGTAATAAGTGCAAAATATGCAATGGAAATCACTCTGTCGCCCGGATCTCTGTCTGTTTCCCCATAAGCGATATGACTGCTTCAGATAAACAGACTCCAAGTCCGGTGAGTTTACGAAGAATTCTGCTTGCTGCTTCATCGAGGCTTTCATTCTCTTCAACAAATCCGCCGGCAAGCGACCATCTTCCCTTAGCAGGTTCAAACATCCGTTTAAAAAGAAGCAGCTTTATCTCCTTTTCAGATATATCGTAACCGAATATGATACAATCAACTGCAACCAGATGCTTATTATGTTCCGAGTATAATTTTCATTTCTTCAAAAGAGTATAATGGCAATATTAACCGGGTACTGCTAAACGGGTTAAATTATTCCTCCGGAGAGATGATAATACATTTCATTCCACCTCAATTCATTTTTAAAGGAAGTAAGATCGCACTTTTCATCAATGAGCACATATTCGACTCCCATCATTCCTGCAAAATCCTCAAGGTATTCGGAATTAATTGAAGTACTGAATCCTGTATGATGAGCTCCTCCTGCCAGTATCCAGGCAGCAGCACCTCTTTTCAGATCGGGCAGTGGTTTCCATAGTACACTTGCAACAGGAAGATTTGGCATATCGGGACATTTAACCACTTCAACCTCGTTAACGATCATTCTGAATCTGTTTCCCAGATCAATTACTGAAACATTTATGGCACTGCCGGGAGCAGTTTTGAAAACCAGTCTGGCAGGATCCTCTTTTCCGCCGATTGACAGCGGATGTATCTCAAGTGAAGGTTTTGCGAGAGCAATTGTCGGACAAACCTCAAGCATATGAGCTCCAAGAACTCTCATTCCCTTCGGATCAAAATGATAGGTGTAATCTTCCATAAATGAAGTTCCGCCTTTCAGCTCCGCTGACATGACTTTCATTGAACGTACAAGCGCAGCAGTTTTCCAGTCACCTTCTGCACCAAAACCGAAACCTTTTGCCATCAATCGTTGTACGGCAAGTCCGGGCAATTGCTTAAGACCGTGCAGATCTTCAAATGTGGTTGTAAAAGCTTTGAAGTTACCTGCATTCAGGAATGCTTCCATTCCGAGTTCAATCCTGGCGGCTTCTTTCAGTGTGTCTGAAGTAGCAACATCTTTTGTCAGCTTATATTCTGATCCATATTCAGCAAGCAGCTTTTTAATTGCAGATGGTGAAACTTCGTTTACTGATTTTACAAGATCTCCAATTCCAAAGCCATAAACCGAATAGCCCATTTTCATCTGGGCGCTTACTTTGTTCCCTTCTGTAACAGCAACATCGCGCATATTATCACCAAACCTGGCAACCTTCATGTTCAAGGCATCATTGTATGCCGAGGCTGCTCTGATCCATACAGCTATTCTTTCGATCGCCTCGGGATCCTGATAATGGCCAACTACAACTTTCCTGTTCAATCTCATCCTGGTGCCGATAAAACCGAATTCACGGTCACCATGAGCCGACTGATTCAGATTCATGAAATTCATATCGATTGACTCCCACGGGATATCCCTGTTAAGCTGGGTATGAAAATGAAGAAAAGGCTTATTCAGAATGGATAAACCTCTTGATCCACATCTTTGCAGGAGAAAAAGTATGCATCCAGGTTATAAGACCAATGCATTTCTTCGAATTATTTGCTTCAGAACAAAGTTCTGTTATTGAATCGGGAGTTGTCAGAACCGGTTTGAAAACAATCTTCTGCGATATTTTTGGCGATTTATCAAGAGCAGCAGCTATTTTGGCAGAATCAGCAGCAACCTGTTTTAGAGTTTCAGGACCATACAGATGCTGGCTTCCGGTTACAAACCAGACTTCAGATGACTTGTTAATATCCATTGCTTTTAGTATGTTTCAGAGTGATTGGTTAAAGTCAAATGATTACCAGAAATAAGCATAAAAAGCTATAATTACTACGATAATTATCCCTGAGAAGAACAGGTCCCAGTTATTCCAGCTCGCTCTGGTGATCGCTTTTTGTTCTGCAGTGGCAGATCCAAAATATAATCCTTTGATAGCAACCTGATCAGGTTTTTCAGTAGTCATGCTCGTGACAATCATTATTATTATAACTATGAAGAAAAGCGCAATTTCATAATGAAGCCAGTTAGGTGCAAGAAAAACCTTATAGATCAATCCGTCATGACTGATACCGGAAGCAAATACTTTAAGAGCCAGCCGTGTCATACCAAGAGTAAAACCAGAGATTAATCCAATAAGTCCGGCCATCGGTGTAGTCTTTTTAGAAGCAATCCCCAACAGGAAAACTGCGGCAATTCCCGGCGCAAGAAGTGACTGAACATCCTGAAGATAAGCATAGAGAACTTTACCTAGTCCTTTCATTACAGGTATCCATAGAACACCAAGGACAACCACAACTACTGTAGCAATTCGTCCTACTCGAACCAGCTCCTTTTCCGGAGCTTTTGGCTTGAATTTCTGGTAAAAATCAACAGTGAATAGCGTGGCTGAGGAGTTGAATAATGAAGCTAGAGAACTCATTAAGGCTGCCAGGATTCCGCCAACAACTAAACCCTTGAATCCCAGAGGAAGCAGCTCCTTTACAAGTATTGAAAATGCAGCATCGGAGCTTGTCAGATTAATCAACCCTTTTGCATTAAGAGCATAAGCAATCATACCGGGGATAAGGAAAATGAAAACAGGAGAGAGTTTAAATGCAGCTCCAAGGATCGCACCACGACGTGATTCTTGCTGGTTACGTCCTGAAAGTACTCTTTGAACTATGAACTGGTCGGTACACCAGTACCAGAATCCAATAATAGCAGAACCAAGAATTACTCCTGTCCAGGGATACTCAGGGTCACTTGCTGACCGCATCAGCTGTGTCATTGTATTGCCTGCTGAATTAACCGGTACTGCCCTGCATATTGTCATCATTTCGTGCCAGCCACCCAGTTTAATCAGTCCAATTACCAGTACAGCAAGTGATCCGATAAGCAAGAACCGGAGTTTGAAGTACTGAAGTCCATAACACAGCCTTCATTCCACCCAGTGTGGTGTATATGCCGGTTAAAACTACCAGTCCGACTGCACTGATCCAGAAAAAGTCTATCCCGAACATAGATTCAATCCCAAAAACCTGCTTGAAGACAATTCCTCCCGCATATACTGTTACTGCGACTTTTGTAAAAACATAGCTGACGAGTGAGATTATTGACAAGAACGCTTCTGGATCCTTTATTATAGCGTTTTCTCAAGAAATTCCGGCATTGTAAACACTCCGCTCCTTGCATAAAACGGGACAAAAAACCAACCAAGTATCAGTATTAGCCAGCCATGCATCTCCCAGTGTGCCATTGCCATCCCGCTGGAAGCCCCGGCGCCTGCCAGTCCGACAAGATGTTCGGAACCGATATTGGATGCAAAGATTGATGACCCTATAGCAAGCCAGGTTGCATCCCGGCCTGCCAGAAAATAGTCAGTCGATGTTTCATCTTTTTGTCTGATTACCCAGATAATTATACCTACCAGTCCAAGGCAAAAAATGCCGAGTACGATCCAGTCTAATGTTCCCATAATATTTTATTTTTATTACTTATGATAAATAGGTTAGCTAAAATTGAAAAACTCTTAAGGGTGAAAAAGATCAGGTTTTAATGGAGCGTTCTTTATAAGATTATCTTTTGATCTCAACAAATTTAAAAAATATTTTTAAATGTTAGGATTACACTTAAAAAAATAAAATAGCTCCCAGGAAGATTTAGTTTTATGAAAGTTATGGAAAAATTACCTAATTCCAGGTTGATCGTGGAGATTGCTTCCATCCTAAAATAAGCTATGGAGCGGATGACAATCTTTGAAAGTGTACAAATAGTTTACTTCCACTCCTCGAGTGAAGCCTTGATAAAATCAATTATCCTCTGATTTTCCTCTTTACCGTTTCCGGTAATCTTCATTGGTTCTCCAAATTTTATGTGGATATGTTTATGCCTGTCAAGAGGGCCAAGTTCCTTAATCAGTTTCCCGTTTCCCCAAAAATCAGTTTTCAGGGCGATCGGGACCACTTCAACTCCAGCTTTCTTTGCCAGCTTCACTCCAAGTGAGTTGAACTCCTCAGGCTTGAATTCAACACTTCTGGTACTTTGCGGAAAAATGACAATAGATATTCCATTATTTAACCTTTCGAATCCACCGTTCATAACGGCTTCCAGGTCTTTCCGAGGATCAGTTCGTCCAACTACAATAGGATCACGCGACTTCATAACATCTCCGAATAAAGGATGTCTTACCAGACTATCTTTCACCACAAATGTCAGTTCTCTGAGAGGACCGATTATTGAAGGCAGGATCATAGTTTCGAGAGTGCTCATATGATTGCTTATAAAGAGCACCGAGCCTTTTGACAGAGTAATATTTTCCATCCCGGTAATGTGAAAAACGCCTCCGGCTTTTTCAATGAATCTGAAGATTTCGAGAGAAGAATCAGTCCACGCCTTTGTATCATATAGTCCCTTTTTAGCTTCCTTCCTCGTCCGCAGAACAATAAAAGCATATTTCAGAGTGAAATATAATCTGTTAAAAAAAAGAACTTTTTCAAAGACCGGGATACTCTCCTTTTCAGGAGTATGATAAGAATTTGAATCAAAATAGCCCTTGTTCATAAAACACCGGAATATTAAATTTACAAATCTAAAACTTTAGGATCACTTTTTCTTGATAAGGTTGTAAAGGAGATAATCACCCAGCGGAACAGGATCGTGTGTCCTGGCCCATTGCCTGGTAAGAGTGTATTGTTCTTTAAGGTTATCAAAATTAAACATGAGGAAATCCTGTTTAAATTCCGGGATCCATATATAACTCAGGTATATCATTTCAGGAGCTTCTTCAGAATACTCCTTAAGTCTTTTGATCATCCCTTTTTTAAGGATATTGTCAAGTGATATACCCATTTTATCAAACCTGCCTTTATCATCTATTCCCAATCCCTTAAGTTCTTCACTTACTGAGGGGATACTATCACTCTTCCTGCTTATAATATAAACTTTCGCCACTCCTTTGCCCCTGAATTTTTCAAATTCGAGAAGAGCATGATACGGAATATGATCATCACCTACACCGCCATCAATATATTCGACATCCGGTATTGTTTTCACATTTTTTATTCTTACAGGAGGGAATGCGATAGGGAATGATGAAGAAGCCATCATAATATCCACCAGGCTTAATGTTGTATCTGTCTCCTCATTAATTTTACGGCTGCACATCCTGTAAACGTCTTTTTTAAGATCAAGAGTCTTAAGATGAGTGAATGATATGGAAGTCATAAGCGGGAGATCGCCAATCTGATGATAACCCAGCTTTCCTTCTACGATCCTTGTAAAAAGATTTCTTGCCGGCTGTGTGTTCACCGGAAGTTTCTTATTTCCCTCCTGAATAAAGATGTCACTGTTTTTAAGGCTAAAAAGTATTTCTCTGTATTCCGGCCATGTTATTTTACCGGTTAAGATACCATTAAGCATAACAGCGTTAAGGGCTCCGGAGCTGACGCCTGATATAAATACAACATCCTTCAATAATCCCCTGTCATACAGCTCTTCAAGTAGTCCGGCTTCCTGCGGGATCCTGGCTGCAGCGCCGGTCAGTATTATTGCAGTACCGGATCTGTCCTGCAAAACAGTTTCATTTTTGAAATTATTCTCCTTCCATGAAAACAGGAAAGGAGAAATGATCAAAACCAGAATAATAAATACAAGTACTTTTGATATTTTCATATTAACCAGGTTTATCTGCTTAGTAATGGAAGCACAAGAAGCATTGCGGAAAGACCTATTAAAATTACGACTGCTGACCAGCCTATTATATTTGTCACTGGCTTATTAATATGAACACCCATTATTTTTTTGTTGTTAACAAGAATAATCATGCAAAGGAGCACTACCGGCAGAAGCACACCATTTAAAACCTGTGACCATAAAGAGATCTGTATCAATGGAGCTTTTGGCAAAAGAATTATAAAGGCTGCAATTAAGATAATACCTGTATATAAAGTATAAAATTCCTTAGCATCATCCCATTTCTTATCTATACCGGCTTCAAACCCAAATGCCTCACAAACATAAAAAGCAGTTGCAAGCGGGAGTATTGTGGCAGAGAAAATAGATGCTATAAACAAACCAAATGCAAACACCTCAGATGCAAGATGGCCGGCTAATGGTTTCAGAGCCAGATGCAGCATCCTTTGCTTCGCCAATATGTATACCATTTTCATGCAGTGTCGAAGCGCATGCTACAATTATGAAAAATGCGACGACAACAGTAGCTATGCATCCCACAACGATATCGATCAAAGTATATTTGTAATTCTTCATCTTAAGCCCCTTTTCTATAACAGACGATTGCATATAGAACTGCATCCATGGGGCAATAGTTGTTCCAACCAGACCTATAACCATGGCCAGACTCTGGGTACTTACTTCAAATTTGGGATGTATAATAGATGATCCGATTTCCCCCCAGTGAGGTTTGCCCATCAGCGCTGAAACTACATAGGTAAGCAGTGAAACACTGAATATCAGGAAGATGCGTTCAGCAATCTTGTAATTCCCTTTTACAACAAGAATCCAAACCATAAAGGCTGCAACAGGTACAGATATATATTTAGTAATCCCAAATACTTCCATACTTCCTGCCACTCCTGCAAATTCGGTGGTAGTATTTCCAATATCGGCAAAAAGAAGGCCGACGAATATAAAAAAGGTCACTTTCACACCTGCATTTTCACGGATCAGATCGGCCAGTCCTTTGCCGGTGACAATTCCCATCCTTGCATTCATCTCCTGAATTATAAGCAATACTACAAAGGAAGGTATCAGGGTCCAGATCAAGCCATAGCCGTATATTGCTCCTGCAACAGAATAGGTAGTAATACCCCCGGCATCATTATCTACGCTACCGGTAATGATCCCCGGACCGAGTATAGCAAAGAAAATGGCAATTTTACGTAAAAGCCTTTTGGTATTGAACTTTGAACCTGACATAGCTGGAAGCTTTATTTTTTATTCGTTCTTCTCTTGCGTGTAAGGTCTTCAATGACATCGTCGATAACCACCATTCCCTGCAGCAGGTTATTCTGATCAACCACAGGGACAGCCAGCAGATTATATTTGGAAACCAGCTCTGCAATAGCACCTACTTTCTGGTCATCGAGAAGATGAACCGGTTCTGACTTCATTATATTGCTGACACTTATATTTGGTTCTGAAACAACAAGATCGCGAAGATTAAATGATCCGATCAACTCATCATTTGTTTCAACAACGAACATGGTATATAGTTCTGCCGATTCGGGTTTTTTTGCTCTCAGTTCAACCAGTACTTCTGCTACGGTCATAGTGGCGCTGAATGAAAGATAATCAGTTGTCATTATACTCCCGACCAGGTCATCGTCGTATTCAAGAAGTTCCCTTACCTCTTCCGAAGATTCCTTATCCATCTCCTTCAAAAGCATTTCAGCTTTTTCATCTTCAAGTTCATCGAGAATATCGGCGACCTCATCTGCAGGCATTTTTTCAAGCACATCTGCAGCCTTGTTGACAGGGAGGTTTTCCAGAATATGTATCTGTGCGTTTGTTTCGAGTTCCTCAAGAACATCAGCTGCTTTTTCTTCATCAAGGGAAGAGAATACCGACATGCTCGATTTTTTGCCCATATCCTCAAGAATATCGGCAATATCTGACGGGTGAAGAGTATGAAGCTTAGCGTAGCTCTTTGACAATCTGATGTTAAGATTTGAATGGTCGATAGCCTGCACATCATCCCAGAGAATGAATTTTGCTGGTATATTTATTTTAAAAAGCGATAGAAATCTTTTAATGGGAATTGAGATCCCAATCCGTCGTAAAAGTCCCTCAATACCAATATCAACAGCAATAGCAAATGTACCTGTGGGCAGGGTTGCAAGCCGGACATCATTTACTCTTACCAGCTTTCGTCCGTTCATATCGACAATTTGTTTATCGAGTATGTTATCAACGAGCAGAAGTCCGTTATTGACCTCATCGGAGCCAAGTTCAATAAGATCTGTGCATGTTACATTAAGCACTTCTCTTGCTTTTGTGACCATAAAGCTCTTAAAGGAATAGAATCTGATATCCTTATGGATCTTAAGTCTTACACCTATGACAAGTTGCTGGTTCGGATCGTTGTTACCCGAGGGCATGGCGTTGACAAGCAGATCTTTGATTATTCCAATTGCGTCACCATCGGCGCCAAATGCTTCTTTACCGATTATTCCGCTTAAATAAAACGTTGTGAGTGATGTCATAGTCACCTCCTTTCTTTTCTGATACAGGAGGAAGTGACCGTTGTTACAGATACCCTTCTATACCAGATTTAGATTAATATATTCGCAGGGTCGTCGTCCATTAAATTCTTAAAATTTGATTTCGCGAACAAAAGTAAATCTCATATCCTTACTTTCCAAATAAAGTTATACTATTTTGTCAACGTCCCATTTAAATTAATTCCTGTTACAATAAAAGGATGCTTTGATATAGAGTCAGAATAAACACCTGCACATAACACCTGACACTTTTTAAATTTTTATTGGTATAAGTGTCTAATTTATGTATATATTAGCCCAAAAGAGGCGTATTTCTTCCGTTTTATGCTTTTTTTACTAAATTTGGACTCGATTGTAACCTCATTTAAGCTATATAGTGGGAATTTTAAAAGACAAACTTTCAGGTTATGATGCCCCTCAGAAAGCCATGCAGGCTGGCATCTATCCCTATTTCAGGGCAATAGAATCCGAACAGGATACAGTAGTAATCATTAACGGCAAAGAGGTTCTGATGTTCGGCTCGAACAGCTACCTTGGACTTACAAGTCATCCAAAAGTCAAAGCCGCAGCAAAAGCAGCTATTGATAAATATGGTACTGGCTGTGCTGGTTCAAGATTCCTGAATGGTACACTTGATATCCATATTGAACTGGAAAATAAGCTGGCCCAACTGGTAAATAAAGATGCTGCATTATGCTATAGTACAGGTTTCCAGGTAAATCTGGGAGTTGTATCGTTACTTGCCGGACGCCATGATTATCTCCTGCTCGATGAACTCGACCATGCTTCGATAATTGAAGGCAGCAGGCTTTCTTTTTCTAAAGTGCTGAAGTACGCTCATAATGATATGTCAGCACTCAAAAACAAATTAAAACTGTGCCATAAGGACCGAATAAAGCTTATTGTAGTTGATGGTATCTTTTCCATGGAAGGCGACATCGTTAATTTGCCAGAATTAGTGAACCTGGCTGAGCATTATGGTGCCTCAATAATGGTCGATGATGCTCATGCACTTGGGGTAATCGGAAAAAACGGATCAGGAACGGCGTCACATTTCGGACTGACAGATAAAGTCGATCTCATAATGGGCACTTTTTCAAAGTCATTTGCATCACTCGGGGGATTTATAGCTTCCGATAAGGAGGTTATTAATTACATTAAACATAATTCCAGAACTCTGATATTCAGCGCCAGCATGACACCGGCTGCGGCAGCTACTGTGCTTGCATCAATTGATATAATGGAAAATGAGCCTGAAAGGATCAAGCACTTATGGGACATGACTGCCTTAGCTCTAAATGGTTTCAAATCAGCAGGTTTCGATACTGGCAAATCCGAAACACCTATCATTCCTCTATTTATCAGAGATGATATCAAATCTTTACAATTAACACAAATGCTCCTTGCAGATGGCGTTTTTGTGAATCCCGTCGTTTCACCGGCAGTTCCAAAAGAAGATTGTCTGATCAGATATTCTCTGATGGCAACACATACAAAAGAACAGGTTGAAATCTCAGTTGAAAAAATTACCAAAGCTGCAAAAGCGTTGGGAATATTAGGATGAAAAAAATAATTCTCATTACAGGTATCTCATCAGGATTCGGAAAACAGACAGCTGAGCTTCTGGCTGCTGAAGGACACACTGTCTATGGCACCGTTCGACGCAATGTTGAAACCAGTCCGTCAGTTACTGTCATGAACCTCGATCTTACAAATATCGATTCTATCAGACAAACAGTTCAAACAATTGTCGGGAAAGAAGGCAGAATCGATGTTCTTATAAACAATGCAGGTATGCATACAGGGGGACCTATTGAAACCTCGCCTCTTGAAAACATAAAGCTCCAGATGGACACCAATTTTCTTGGCATGGTGAATCTGACACGGGAGGTACTGCCGGTTATGAGAAAACAGGGTGGTGGTACGATAATTAACTTCAGTTCAATAGGCGGTTTGATGGGTTTGCCATTCCAGGCATTTTATTCTGCAGGCAAATTTGCAATTGAAGGGTTCAGTGAAGCGCTCAGAATGGAAGTCAGAAAGTTTAATATAAAAATTATTCTTATTAACCCCGGTGATTTTCATACAAATAATTCAGCCAACAGGAGGAATTTCCTGGCACCGTCTGATGCCACCGATCCTTATAATGAGCAATACATGAGAACACTTGCGATAATTGAAAAAGATGAAGCAAACGGATGGGATCCCAGGGTCCTTGCCGGCAAACTAGTCAGAATTGTTGAGTGCAAAAATCCCCGTCAGAGATATATAATTTCATCATTTGAACAAAAACTTGCAGTTGTCCTGAAATACATTCTCCCTGGGAAACTGTTCGGAATGATCCTGGAAGATCACTATAAAATTAGCCGTTGAGCTATTGTGCCGTTGTGCCTTTGAGCTATTAGTACGATTTATAATCAGCTTTCATCACATTAAGTGTTAACGGGATCCACACACTGTAACGTGAATCTTCACCCCATGTATTGCCAGCTGATGCAAAATCACAAAAATTTATCAGCCTGGGATTGCGAAATTCACCCTCCAGATCTGTGCCAAGAACCAACGGAGCAGTAAATGACATCCAGATATTGGCAGGCTTATTCCTGGAAGGGATCAGCTCTACTTTCCTGTCCTGTTCTTTCACTACTGCAGATTCATAAATAAAACCGTCACCAAAGCGTGTGTCACGTGCCAGTACTACCGGACCTCTTAATATTGCCTGGCATCCGTTCAGCTTTACCAGTTTTCCGGTAAGGTCCATCTTCAGTACTACTTTATCATCTTTGTTCCAGATTCGGGTTATCTTTTTATATGTTCCTGCAGTAATCTCCCCGGCATCTTTTCCATTTATCGTCATAATGGTTTTTTCGCTCCATGAAGGGATCCGGAAAGCAAATTGTAAAAGATTCAGCTTTTTCAGGATTTATGCCTATCTCAACCCTGTCAGAGACCGGATAATCTGAAATCTGAACAATCCTGACCATATTCTTTGTGTTTACAGGAATTTCCGACTCATTCTGTCCATAGAGATTAATACAAATCTCATTCTTTGACCCCATAACCGCAAAGGATGGCAGCATCATGAATGCTCTGGGACCATTTGCGTTACAGCAATTGATATGCATGCCGCATTGTTCTTCGCCGGCGTGTCTTATTCCTCCCAACGGGCTATATTTGGCAATCTGTGACCCATCAGATTTCACCGAAGCCATAAGAGCATTATAAGCTGACTTTTCAATTTGATCAGCATAAAGCGGATTATCCGTTAACCTTAAGAGATTAAAACATAATTTCATCCATGTCATTGTAACACAGGTCTCCATGGTATGATAGGTAGGTTCTGTCTGATACCTTGCACCATTGTAAAAACACTCAAAAGCCGTACCGGATCCTGCTATGTTTATTTCATTATCAATAATGTTACCTGCAGCCAGCTCTACTGCTTTCAGATATACCGCTTCACCGGTTATACGATATAATTCAAGAAGTCCTTCATAGCAAGACATCATCTCATAAGCCTTTTGTCCGTTTTCGTATGACCACCATTCCGAAGGGTGCGGAAATCTTTCAGAAACCGGTGTGCCGGCCAGTGCCTGGCTTATCAATCTCGGACCATCTGGCGTTTCCCATTGTTCAACGATATACTTCGCAAAATCGAGGTATTTCTTATCGCCGGTCCTTCGATACAAAAGAACAATTGGTTCGAGAATTGAACTGCTCGGCATTCCCCGGTAATTGCCTGTTTTTACTATATTCACTTTCCGGGTCCGACCTTATCAAGCAGATTGTCAGCAAGCTTCCTCGATCCCTTCAGAGCTGTATTATCGCCTGTGAGGTCATAATATGCCAGCAAACCGAGCAGGGTATATTTTGTGCCCCAGATATCCCACTCCTTAAGCCTGGAACTATCGGCATAATTACCTATGTAACCTGAGGGCATCTGAGTTTCGAGCAGATCCCTGGCTGCCTTTTTTATGATAGAAAACATTTCGGGATCATGATTATAACTATATGCTGCAATTGCTGACTGGATCCATTTTCCCCAGAATTCACTCTGCCATAAATGAGTTTCATTCTTGTGACGGAAAGGTTCAACCAGCTGATCAACGTCCTGGGTTTTTATCCTTTGACTTATAACAAGATTAATTTTATCCCCAAGATAGCCTTCAATTTTAACTGAGCCGGGTGGATAAGAACTGATCTTATCGGGGATAGTATTTAAAATTCCTGATTTTGTCTCAGGTTTTTGCGCTGAAAGTAAAGAAGTTAGACACATTAAACCCAGGATAATAGATAGCTTTTTCATATTGATTTCATAAAATTTTCTATTGTTATTTTAAACATCATCCTTGTGATAGGAACTTGTCTGAAAATTATTCTTAACCGCAAAGTATGCTAAGTTACTGCAAAGATCGCAAAGGCGTATAAAATGCGATTTTCTTGGAAGTCGTTACGTTTTCTCCTGAACTTAGCGCAGCTGGACAGCCAGGATTAAAGGATCTTGCAATTTATAAACAAATAATTGATAATTTTGACGGCTAAAAGATTTTAAGGACGCGTAAGTGATGAATGAATTTGATATAAAAGCAGCTGAATGGGATAATAATCCTATGCACTGGGAAAGGTCGGAAGCAATTGTAAATGAAATTAAAAAGCTTATTCCTCTAAGCAATAAAATGACTGCACTTGAATACGGGGCAGGAACAGGAATAGGCAGTTTTTTACTCAAGGATTATCTTAAGAAGATCACCTTGATGGATAACTCGTCGGAAATGGTCAAAATTATTAATGAAAAGATCAGATCATCAGAGGTTAAAAACCTCAGAGCATTGAATTTCAATCTTGAAACTGATGTGTACAGAGAAGGAAAATTTGACTTTATCTTCACTCAGATGGTGCTGCATCATGTAAATAATATTGAAAAAATCATCAATACGTTCCATACACTGTTAAATCCACAGGGGTACCTGGCAATTGCAGACCTCTACGAAGAGGATGGATCATTTCACGGGGATGGTTTTACGGGACACAAAGGTTTTAATATTGACTCATTGTCCGGAATATTAAGGAAAAAACGGTTTTCAGATATCATTCATAAAACCTGTTTTGTTATTAACCGTAAAATATCGGAATCTGAGACAAAGCAGTATGAGGTATTCATAATAGCAGCAAAAAGGGACTAAAAACAATTAGCCGGTCCATTTGTTAAAGTTATTCGTAATTTAATCTTACAAATAAAAATGATGGAAATAACATTTGAAGGAGGGAAAGTTGTAACTGCTCATTCTCATGGGCATGTGATAAAAACTGATCAACCTGTACACAGCGGCGGGCAGAATTCTGCTCCTTCTCCATTTGAACTGTTCCTGGCTTCAATTGGAACATGTGCAGGTATATATGTTAAATCATTTTGTGACAACCGGAGTATTCCTACAGACAATATTAAGATTATTCAGACTGCAGAATATGATGAAGAAACCGGCTTGCCAGTTAATATCAAACTTGATATTAAGCTTCCTTCTGATTTTCCTGAAAAATACAAGGAAGCGGTAATCTCAGTGGCAGAGTTGTGCAAGGTAAAGAAGTCTATGGCTGCTCCTCCTGTTTTTGAAGTTGTTACCTCAACAATATAATGCATTATAGGCGATCCATTATCGGCGAGGTGTTCTACAAAATGTATTTCTGCAAGCATCACAATCGCCTGTTATACATAATAAATTTTTACATCGCCTATCGCCTGTTATACATAATGCTTTCGTTACATCGACTATCGCCTGTTATACCAGGTACATATTAATGAGCTGTTCATAGAGCTCCTGTTTACCGCTTCTGGTTTCAGGTTCACCAAGGTCGGAAGCAATATCTCTCAGTTTGGCAAGAGTCAGTTTACCTTTTTCAAAATCTTTTCCGGCTCCCTTATCGAATGATTCATATCTTTTCTTTCTCATCTTAAGATAGTCACTGTCTTTCAGGATCTTATCAGCAATTACCAGAGCTCTTGCAAAAGTATCCATTCCACTGATATGAGCAATGAAAATATCTTCAGCATCGGTTGAGTTGCGCCTGTACTTTGGCATCGAAATTTATACCTCCGGTTGAAAAGCCGCCTGCTTGCAGAATTACCATCATTGCTTCGGTGATCTCATAGATATTCGTCGGAAACTCATCTGTATCCCATCCGTTCTGATAATCACCCTTATTTGCATCGATGCTTCCCAGAAGTCCGGCATCGGCTGCAACCTGTAGTTCATGCTGGAAAGTATGTCCGGCAAGGGTAGCATGATTGACCTCAATATTAAGTTTAAAATCTTTGTCCAGACCATGCTGCCGCAGGAAACCGATAATTGTCGCCACATCATAATCATACTGATGTTTTGAAGGCTCCATTGGTTTTGGCTCAACAAGGAATGACCCCTTGAATCCTATTTTCCTGCCATAATCGCGTGCCATGGAAAGCATCATTCCCATATGTTCGAGCTCCCTTTTCATGTTAGTATTGTGAAGACTCATATAACCTTCTCTTCCGCCCCAGAAAACATAGTTTTCCCCGCCCAGAGCAACAGTGGCATTAATTGCGTTTTTCAGTTGAACTCCTGCATTTGCCACAACTGTAAAATCAGGATTTGTGGCTGCCCCATTCATATACCGGGGATTTGAAAAGAGATTTGCAGTTCCCCAGAGAAGCCTGACACCTGTCTGTTCCTGCATTTTTTTCATAACAGGCACGATCTTTTCCAGCTTTTTTTCAATTTCGAAAACCGAACCATCTCCGACAATATCGGTATCATGGAAACAGTAAAATCCAGCACCGATTTTTGTAAAGAACTCAAATGCTGCATCAAGCTTCCGCTTTGATTTATCACTATCTGTGGCATCTTTCCACGGATATATCCTTGTAGCATTGCCAAAAGGATCTGAACCATCACCACAGAAGGAATGCCAGTAAGCAACTGCAAACCGAAGATGATCTTTCATCTGCTTGCCACCGACTTCCTCTTCAGGATTATACCATCTGAATGCAAGAGGATTTTTTGATTTTTTCCCCTCATATTCAATTTTCCCTATGCCAGGGTATGCCTCTTTTTTCCCTTTGTAATTCATATTAAACATTTTTAAATTGAAGATCCATAAATTCCATTAACCGCAAATTCCGATAGCTATCGGAACGCAAAGTTTAGAGCAAAGCTCGCAAAGAAAAGCTAATGCTTAAAGCTCTGAGAGCAATTCTTTCCACCTTTGATATGCCTTTTCATATTCACCTGATCGTGTCTTGTCAGGTTCTGTAATTCCCACCGTTGCCAGGCCGGTAAAAGCTTCTTTTTCAGATTTATAATAGCCGCATCCTATTCCCGCACCTCTGGCAGATCCTATGGAACCATCGGTGTTATAAAGATGTATTTCTGATCCCGTCAGACAAGATAAAACCTCACGGAACACCTTGCTCAGGAACATATTGGCCTCCCCTGCTCTGATCACCTGAGGATCTATGCCTGCTTCCTTCATAATATCCAGACCATACCTGAATGAAAAGGCAATACCTTCCTGAGCAGCCCGGAACATATGGGCATTGGTGTGAGTATTAAAGTTTAATCCCGCAATCCTTGCACCTGAATCTTTATTCCCCAGCATTCTCTCGGCTCCATTGCCAAATGGCAGGATGGAAAGTCCGTCGGATCCCGGTGCAATTTTTTCTGCCATATTGTTCATATCATTATACGACAGATTGTTACTGCTGTTCCGTTTTAGCCACGAATTTAGTATGCCCGTTCCGTTAATGCATAAAAGCACTCCCAGACGTGTTTGGGATTGATCATGATTTACGTGTAAAAAAGTATTCACCCTTGAGAACCTGATCATATTTTTTCTTATCAGTGACACCATAAATAACGCCTGAAGTGCCTGCAGTAGCTGCAACTTCCCCCGGGTTCAGGACATTCAGAGACAGGGCATTATTTGGCTGATCACCAGCTCTGTATGAAACAGGTATTCCAAAGGGCAGTCCTAATTCTTTTGCGGCTGATTTGAGAAGCATTCCACTTACAGAAAATGATGTACCGGGCAATTGGTAAAAGATCCGGATTAAAACCAAAATAATTCAGAAGCTCTCCAGATACCTTATTCCCGGGAAAGTCCCAGAAAATCCCTTCCGAAAGTCCGGTAAATGTTGTACTTATTTCTCCGGTGAGTCTTAATGCTATATAATCACCAGGCAACATTACTTTATATATCCTTGAAAACAAGTCCGGCTCATTATCCCTGACCCAGGCTAGCTTAGAAGCTGTGAAATTGCCGGGAGAGTTAAGAAGATGCTGAAGGCAGTAATCCTCGCCCAGTGAGCTAAAGGCTTTTTCACCGTATCCGACTGCCCTGCTATCGCACCATATTATGGAGTTACGTATCACATCATTATTTTTATCAACTGCAACAAGCCCGTGCATCTGATAAGAAATACCTATAGCGCCAATATTTTCTTTTTCTTGTCCAAGCTGTTCACTGCAATTGAGGATTGCTGCTTTCAGGTTAGACCACCATATCTCCGGATCCTGTTCGGCCCACCCGGGCTTAATCGCAATGATCTTCATCTCATCAGAAGGAGAAAATGCCGTTGCAAGGCATTTACCCGTATCTCCATCAATTACCGAAGCTTTAACGGAGGAACTACCGATATCAATTCCAAGTAATAGCATATATTCAAGATTTTATTGTTCTCGTCAATCTGAACTCCTCTGTGTAAGTCCCGATAGCTATCGGGTCCATTGAGCACCACAGAGGTTAAATTTAAGAATAATTATCAATTGAACAAGCAGTAAATCTCATGTCACAGTTTCGGAATTACGTATTCTACGGTACACACAATCTGCCTGGTCACAAATACTGCAAGTATATCGATTGTATTTAACATTCTTCCCGACACCTATAATGCCGCTTATCGATTTCACAGGGTCCATTAGTGCCGACTGGGTAAGCTTTATGCCGCAGTAATTGTCTGGAATAAGCTTAAATAACTTGTGTTGCTCCGCCACATCCCAGTCACAGTAGCCCGGACTGTAGCGGTTAGTAATTTTTTCCCCGGTAATAAGCATTGTCCTTTCAAGATCAGCCTGCATCAGGTCCGCAGCAGCTTCAACTATCTCACTTCCTATAACATCATAGAGATAACCCCGCAGGAAATCTCTTTCCTGCATAGCCTTTCTGCTTCGGATCCCTATCTCCTCTCCTGCAGTACAGGTAAAAATCGCAACCGAATCTGATTTCTTTATCTGACCGAACACAATCTTTTTAATCTGAAAACTTATTTTATTTATCTCAATTGATTTCGCGATGTTATCGAACTGTATATCATCGAATAATGTATATTGAGATTTAATGTTGCTGATCTCACATGATTCATTTAGCAGTTCTATAATCAGACTGGAAACAAGTTCCCGGTCTTCCCCTTCCTTATACCCTAAAACGGTCTCAATCATTGAAGCACTAAGATTCAACTCCTTAAACTCAAAATCAAATGTTTTATTTATCATACCCTGTTCCACACCGTTAAGTCTTGCGCAAAGGCAGCAAATCCGATTCCGTTACAATTCTCTGAACTATTGATTCCCAGCTTAATGTCATAATATGAATCCCATTAATTCCCTGTTTCCGTTTAACAGAGTCAATTACTTCCAGGGCGATCTGGACTCCCTCTTCAGAAGCTGATTCTCCAGCATTCTCCATCCTTTTCATTATTCTTTCCGGCAGACTTACTCCAGGCACATTTGAATGAAGATACTGAGCAATCTTTAAACTTTTAAGAGGCGCGACTCCTGCCAGAATATAGACTTTATCGAGTACTCCTCTTTTATAAAGTTGTTCAAGCCATAAGTCAAGTTTTTCAGGTTCGAAAACAAGGTTGGTCTGAAAAAACTGGGCACCTGCATTTACCTTTTTTTGATCCTTAATTGCCTGCAGAACAGGATCAGATGCGAATGGAGAAGTTGCAGCCCCAAGAAACAGTTCCGGGGGATTTTTGAAGCTTCTTCCATCAAGATAAATCTTGTCATCTCTAATTTTTCGAAGGATCCACAGCATCTGCACAGAATCGATATCAAGTATATTCATATTACTTCTTGGAGAAGGGCCGATGCTCGAATTATCACCGGTTATACAAAGAATATTTTTTATCCCCAATGCATTCGCGCCTATAACTGCTGATTGAAGACCGGTCCTGGTCGTGTCACGTGCAGCAACCTGAAATACCGGCTCTGCATTCTGATCCAGAGCCACCCTGCAGCATGAAATGCTCGACATCTTAGGTCGTGCAGACGAAGAATCCGTAAAATTTATTGCAGTAACATATGGCTTGACAGAATCGATATCCCTGATAAGTTTAACAGTTCCTGCTCCCTGGGGAGGGGTCACTTCTGTAGCGACAACGAATTCTCCTTTTCGAAGCTGTCTTTCAAGATTGGAAACAGGTTCATGTGAAGGAGCAGGATGATATTCTGCATCACCATTCCACCAATCGGGCTGCCGGATAGTTTTGAACACACCATCCCAAACCTTTGATTTCTTTACCGGGTCACGGGAAATAATTCCACCAACGAACTTTCCTGTACCTGTCTTTCTGACCTGTCTGACCACATCCCCCCAGGTTTCGGTCCCGACTTTATCCCAGTCAAGAGGAGGCAGCACCTCAAGAAGAGTCTGCTCGCGTCCGGTTCTGAGAGCTCTTTTATATATAGCATACCATATGCACTTTCGTGACTCATCAACATAACAATTTTTTTCAGGAGTTATGCCTCCACAGGGTCCGTTTCTAATTCCTTTAGGACACTCCATGGGGCATATTAAGGCCGTTTCCTGAAGCAGACAGTTACCGCACATCCTGCATCCAAACAAAGGTCCCTTAACACTGACCTCAATCTTAGCCAGAAGCCGTTTCCCAAATGATTCCTTCTTAAATGGGAAAAAAGCGGGTTGCCATCTGCGGGCAGGTTTAATAACTGACAAGTTGTTTCAGATAATTTACCGCACCCTGTGGATCGGGGGAATAAAAATCAGCACCGATTTTCTCACAATATTCCTTTGTAACCGGAGCACCCCCGACAAGGATCTTTGATCCGGCATATTTTTCTTTTACAGCTGAAACTATTTTTTTCATATTTTCCATAGTAGTTGTCAACAGTGCCGATAATCCGATAATTGCTCCCGGATGTTCATCCAGGGCCTTCAGAAATTTCTCAGCTCCGACATCAACACCCAGATCGATCACCTCCCAGCCACCTCCTTCTATCATCATTGCAACCAGGTTTTTTCCTATGTCGTGCAGGTCGCCTGAAACCGTACCAATTATAAACTGCCCCTTCCTTTTTGTTTCGCCCGACTGGAAAAACGGTTTCAGATGTATCATGGCACTATTCATTGCTTTTGCTGCCATTAGCATCTGGGGAACATAGATCTCTTTTCTGCTGAACTTATTTCCTACATTTGCCATTGCAGGTATCAGTGCATTTTCAAGGATTTCATCAGGTTTAACTCCCTCCTCCAGGGCTCTTTTTGCCAACTCATCCGCACCATCCTGGTCTTTCATATTCGGCGGGTAAGGTGACACCCTGTTTATCTTACCAAATTCAACACATTGAGCTAATTTATTGAGTATTTCATTCATAATATTGCTTTTAAAATCGGAATCAGATTCTTCAAAATGACGGACAGGAGAGAACATTCCGGTTTGTTTCCAAAATTATTCAATATTTTATCTTTGGAGCAATAAATCAAATAATAATTTATGCAATACAAACCATTGCAGGTTGAATTTATATATCTTTAATCTGGAAATAATCTTACTTAAAACCGACTTTCGAAATGAAATCACTAATTATTCTTATGCTTAGCAGTATATTAAGTATCGCTTCAGCTCAAAATACTCTCCTGTAGGAATATTCAAGGCTAATTCAGATATCGGCAATCCTCAACTAGCCGGTTCAGCAGTTTATAATCAGGCTGATCAGAGCTATACTCTTAAAGGAGGCGGATATAACATCTGGTTTGACAGAGACGAATTTCACTATTTGTTCAATAAAATAAAAGGAGACTTTATTCTTACAGCAAATTTTGAATTTGCCGGGAAAGGTGCATAATGCCCACAGAAAAACGGGATGGATGGTGCGCGAAACGACTGATGCAAAATCTTCTCATATTTCCGCAACACTACATGGCAGCGGGCTTGACTGTTCTTCAGTGGAGGGTATCCGCCGGAGCTGCCATGAGAGATCCTCAGGATGAGATATTTGCAAAGGATTCATCATTTAATGTTATACAGATTGAACGAGCCGGAAAAAATATAATCATGAGAGCTGCACACAATGGCAAACCTCTTGAAACAATTGGTTCTCATGAAATGGAAAATATGCCTGACGAAGTGCTTGTTGGACCGTTTATCTGTTCACACGATTCAGCCGTATTGGAAACAGTAAAAATATGGAATGTCAGGATTGACCAGCCTGTTGCTGATAACTATGACTCATACAGATCACCCGCTTTAGGATGCAGATTGGAGACAATGACTGTTGCAGATGGAAAAAGAAAAGTCATATTCGAAAAACCTGGCAGATTTGAAGCTCCAAACTGGATGCCTGACGGTAAAAAGCTGCTTTTTAATATGGATGGTTTATTATATAAAATTCCGGTCGACGGTGGAGAACTTGAAAAACTCAATACCGATTTTGCCAACAATATCAATAACGATCATGGCATATCCTTCGATGGCAAGCTTCTTGCAATAAGTAACTCAGTCAAAGGTGGTGGTTCAGCTGTGTATGTACTGCCTCTGGCAGGTGGTGTTCCAAAATTGATCACAGAAGAAACTCCTTCTTACTGGCATGGATGGGCTCCTAATAATAAAGAAGTTGTGTATGTGGCTATACGTGACGGGAAAAAAGTATTTAATATATACAGGAATTCCATTGAGGGAGGTAAAGAGGTAGCTCTTACCGATATTCAGCCGGGTCAGCATGTAGATGGTTGCGAATATTCACCCGACGGAAAATATATTTACTATAACGGCCATTATACAGGTACAATGCAGATCTGGCGAATAAAACCCGATGGTTCAGGCAGGGAACAATTAACATTTGATAATTATAATAACTGGTTCCCTCATATCTCTCCTGACGGAAAATGGATTTTAATGATATCATTCCCACCCGATATTGACCCGAACAGTCACCCGGGATACAAAAGGGTTATGTTAAGAATTATGCCTGTAACAGGAGGAGAACCCCGTGTACTCGCATATCTGTATGGCGGACAGGGAACTATCAATGTTCCATCGTGGTCGCCTGACAGCAAACAGATTGCATTTGTAAGTAATTCGGGAAAATAAGATCAATTTATGTCTGCCTGACGGCCACGCCACGGTGTGGCTCTACATTCGGCAATAATATGGATAATGTAGGGATATGCCATGGCATGTCCTTAACTTACAATATAATTCTTCACAGTTATTTCACCATAAACAGTATCGAGAAATGGCTTGCCATTTTTCAGTCCTACATTTCCAAAACCCGTTTCTGTTGAAATAAAGCCTGTAAAATCGCCAGTCCTCTTATCGATAAACATCTCCTGAGTAACGGCATCGTATCTCACACCTGTCAGTCCCTGCAGCATGCCATAGCTCGACATTGCCCTGGCATACCAGTGTCCGCATTCATATTCGTCAAAGGGATTTCTGATTCTACCATCATATCTGCTGCGGCATGCCCTTACGATCTCAAGAGCTTTCTCTGTTTCTCCTGTCATCATAAGGTGAGAAGCCACCTGGTATTCAATGCCTGTCCACACTTCATTGCTGTAAACAAAAGGCAGTGAAAGCATTTCACCTTTTGGCCATGTACATAAAAGCAGCCCGCCTTCATTTCCAAGTGCATAGGAAGGACGCTGCGGATTTGAATGGTCCGAGAGATCGGATCTGAAATTGTATTTATACACCGATTTAAGATGGCTTGCAACCTTTGCCGGATCAGCAATATTTTGCAATCCGCATATTTCAGCTATCCATATTCCAAGGACACCGTCGGAAAGGCATCCATTACCGTACTGATATTTAGGTCCCTCCTTCTGTAATAGTTCCCGTGCTTCTTCCGAATAGTCACTATTCCAGGCTCCTTTAGAAGCTGCTACCGGATCAGGAGCATTCAGGCCCTGCCATTTTATTTTCTGAATAAAATATTCACCATTATAAAGTTCCGTTTCCAGTGCTTTCCTGCCTTTTTCATAAAGTGACTGATATTTTTGTACATCTTCTCCCAGAAATTTGCCCATCTCAGAAATAGCGTTAAGTGCACCCAGATAAAATCCTGTACACATTCCATCGGGTCCCCAGAATTCAATATCATATGTATTATGATGTGGTTCTTCCAGAGTACCGGTTGATCTTGGATCCCATGTCCGTATACAATAATCCATGCTCTCTACTGCCTGCGGGTACATTTTTTTCATCCATTCGACTATCGCCGCTTATTCGCCAGTCACGGTACATTTTCATTATTCCACCCAGCTGCCCGTCAGATGCTGCATAGAATGTAGTTGCAACAGGACTGATTGGCAAGTGCGGCTCTGAATGTCTGATGACCTTCCTTGTCCTGACTCTGGAAAGAACTCTGTCTCCCGAAGGGTACGTTCAAGTTTCGGGAAAAGATGCGGTATTGCCTGGGCATAGTTCCAGACGTGGGTACATGAACCTTCACAACAGCCTGAATTATCACCGCATCCTTCCCAGCTCCATAGTTTACCGTCGGGCTGTCTTAAGACGGTCGGAGATTTAAGAATAGCCAGATTGGCAGCAATGGCCTCAATAACTTCAGGCGGCAGAGTAGAATTGTAGAAAGCAATCCTTGAATAATACCGATTTGTTCCGAAGATCATTATAATTTGTTTTCCAGTAGGTTACAACTTCATCAATCCCTTTGAATTTTGAGGTATACCAGGGTTTATAAAACGGATCGTTACAGGAACATTTTGCATCAGTACACGACTCTTTATCTTTTCCTTCGGAATCCTTCCCATAATTTAAGATCTGTATCCGGAACATACCAGGCCATCATAAGTCTTACAACCTTTGTTTCACCGGGATTCAGGGTAAAGGGATAAATAATGATGCACCCGGAGCTCCTTTTTCGACAGGATCCCTCTGCCTGATTTCTCCTTTCATAATTGTTTCCCAGGTAATTGTAAGCGGATCCCACCAGCCTCCTCTGAACCAGCAATGATCAACTGACGGTGCCGGGTTCACTGGTAAAAATTGCAAAATCACCTCTGGTTTCAGGTTTATCCTTTACACCCTCTTCTGCAAGGATAAATCCGTTGGAAATAGCTCTTATCTTATTAATACCATTTGGCTGGCTCATAAAATTCCTTGAATTATATGAAAAGACAGCTTCAATCTTTGATTCGCCGCTATTCCTGAATAGAATATTCAAGAGCTCCTACCGGAAGGCTTGAGTTGTCAGCATCGGTCGGGATAAAAGGACTCCACCCGGTAAGCTTAATCTCAAGCGGAATATCATCATCCTGCATCTCTATGAATGCAAAAGGAAACCTTGCAGTAAATCTGGTATTCTGAAACCGTGGGAAGCCCATAGCTTGTGCCTCCGGATCCATTCGCCGAATCGGGTTGTCCAAATTTCTTCCAGTCAGGGACCTGACCTTCCAGGACTTTTGTTCCGTTTTTCAATCCTTTAACCGATATTGCTGCAAACATACATGGTCTCATTAAATACCTCAGGATGGTTGTGTACTGACATATGCGAAATACCTCCTGTTCCTTCCAGACAAAACATGCCTGCACCTATGCCTCCAATAGGAAATGCTATACGGTCAAGATGTTCTGCCTGAATAATAATCGTTATATTCATGATTGTCAGGTTTCACTTTATAGTGCCAGTGACAGTATTTTTCGTTGTACAGGAATGTTAAAAGATTTGCTGAACCAAGTGTACCGATACCGGCAAGAGCTGTATTGGTGATAAACCTGCGACGGGTGAGTCTGTTTCTTGATTTTCATTCCCGGAAATATAAAAGATTAAGAAATTAGAGATTATAATGGCAAGCTGTATAAAATTATGAAAAAGAGTTAATATCGGCTAGATTACATTTAAATAAAAAAAATAACTATTTTTCAGACGGGAAGATATATTCATTTACAATGCGTTCACGACTATACGCTGTACTTTCAATTATATTATTTGGCATACTTTATTTTTATACTGCTGTCGGAGTATTTATTATCCTGATTCTCGCCCTGTTACAATTGAAAGGTCCTATCCGTGTTATTATCACAGCTGTGGGCAAAATCAGTCTTCATAATAATGGGCAAGAAATTCAGGGTACAGGGAAAGGAAAATATCAAAAAAGGATAAAAGGTATATTCTGGTTGCCAACCATGGCAGCCTTTTTGATATTGTAGCGATTACGTCATTTTACTCCGGAATATCATGGTTTGGACATGAAAGGCTTCTTAAAGTTCCCTTGTTCAGGACAGATTTTGCAAATGACCGACTATATCCCATTTAAAGAACCCACATATACAAACACAAAACAGATGATTGAACAGCTGGTTCATAATTCAAAATATCAAACAGTTGCAATTTTTCCTGAAGGAACAAGAACTCTAAATGGAAAAATCAATCAGTTTTACAGGGGATTTATTTATCTGTTCCGGACCAGGGATATTGAAATATTGCCGGTTACGCTGAACGGATTCTATAAACTAAAACCAAAGAACAGGTTTTATATCAATTTCGATTCAAAACTTGATGTTGTTATTCATAAGCCAATAAAAAGGGAAGAGCTGAGCGGGCAAGAATGACTTGGAAATAATTGAAACTGTCAAAAAGGTTATTGAATCGGCTTATCACTAGTTAAGGTCAGCCATTGCAAAACAGATTTTAAAAATTCCAAAATATTGAAAAGTTCTTATATGGATAACATGAAGAAAGAGTGGGTATTTATTGTTAACCCGATAGCCGGGAAACGGGTTTGCCAGGTCAATTGTACCGACACTTAAGGAAATGATCCAAAAACATAATATGGATGCAGAAATTGTTTTCACAGAGAGAAGCGGACATGCAACGGAATTGTCAGAACAGTATCTCAGAAAAGGATTCAGATATATCATTGCTGTTGGTGGCGACGGAACATTTAATGAAATGGCAAGACCTCTTATTGACAAAAAAAATGTAATAGCCGGGATAATTCCTGCCGGAACAGGAAATGATTTCATCCAGATCCTGGGTTTCCCGAACAGGTTTGGAGACAAGGACTGGGATATTTTTTTTAACAGAAACCTGATTGCGATGGATGCCGGATCGTGCAACGGAATGATTTTTCTTAATGGGATGGGTCTCGGATTTGATGCACAGGTTGCAGCTGAAAATTATACGGAACCCGGTAAAGTAAAAAGAGGAAGTAAGTATAAATATATCTGGCATATTGTAAAGACTCTTCTCTTCTTCAGGGAAAAAAGGATGACTGTAATTACTGGGACAGGCAGACATGAAACTGATTGTTTTATTAATACTATTGCAATTGGAAGAAGATTTGCCGGTGGATTCTATCTTACACCAAAGGCAATTGCAAATGACGGATTATTAGATGTCTGCATGATAAAGAAGCTTTCGCTCTTGAAAGATTTTCTATCCTGCTGAAAGTACCTGAAGGAAAACATATTACTGACAGAAGAGTTAATTATTACCAGACCAAGGAAATTAATCTTGAGTTCCCTGAGGTAGTACCGTTTCATGTTGACGGAGAATTAATTTTTCCGACAAATTTGATGTAACTATACTGCCGGAGGCATTAAAAATAATATACAATCCTGATGGAAACCATTTCTTCAAAAGATAGAATTCATTTCAACAACTATATTGCATTTTTTGACCTCGATCAGACCATAACAAATTCGATCAGCGGGAAAGCGTTGGCCAGAGCAGCTTTCAGAAAAGGTCTTATTGAGACACGGCGATCTTGTAAATGCTATTTTTCTTTCTCTGCTATTCAGGTTTAAGTTCAAAGGATCCCTCAAAAATAATTGATGATATGGTCAGCTGGGTCAAAGGTATTCCTGAAAGCAAGATAGCTGACCTGTGTACTGAGGTTGTCAGCAGAGAGTCTTTTCCCTTCAGTGTTATAGAGAAGCAATTGCAGAAATAGAATTTCATAAGTCAAATAATGCCAAGGTCGTAATACTTTCTTCTGCACTTGGCTCCTGTATGCAAGGAAATGGCCAAAAACCTGCATATGGATGATTTCATCTGTTCCGAACTTGAAGTTAAAGACGGACATCTGACAGGACGTCCGCTTGGGCATCTTTGCTTCGGCGAAGAAAAAGCTGTCAGATTACTGGATTATTGTGAAAAAAATAACGTTCTCACCTTCAGATGCCTGGTATTACGGCGATTCAATATCAGATCTCCCTGCACTAATGCGGTAGGTAATCCTGTTTGTGTCAATCCTGACAAAAAGCTTAGAAAAACAGCAATAAAAAGATGCTGGAAAATTCTCAGACTGGAAAGTTAATTCACTTCAAGTTTCTGCCAGTCAGGGAGTTTAGGAAATTTCGCATGCGGTTCAGTCTGGTACCAGAAACATGTCGATGCAATATCCGATTGCTGTTTCAGATATCTTCCGCCCAAATGCCAGCCAAGATCCTGAATAGTGATCTTAAGATCTGAATCAAACCTGACAGGATCCATTATATGCCATCTGTAAAGTCCAAAACGCTGCATAACGTTGTAGTGCCCATCTCCACGGATAACCTGCGGCAAACCGGAGTATGGAGTACAGAATTCAGTGTATTGCGATTCCTCTATACCCAGGGCATTCTTTTTATTTGAATCAAAATCGTAGGAACCGCAGAAATAATCTTCTGTTCCGGTTCCGCAGATAGTCGGAAATTTCGTATCACCATCAATATAAAACTTAATTTCTCCTTCACCCCACCAGCCATTGTTATTTAACTCCCCAGGCCAGATAGACACCAACATACTGACCTTTTCCTTTTATTCCATCAACAATTGTATAAACAGATGTCTCATCAGGATTTGACCTTCGGAATTGTGCATGAAAGTAACCTGCATCTGACAGGCACTTCGGTCAATGTATAATCCATCTGATAATATAGTGTCATAGCATCAGCATCGTTAATGTTTTCCATTGTTATCCTGCACTTTTTGCGGAATGGCATTGGCCAGTATGAATTAAATGCACTTCCGGGATTAACACATATCGGCGCAGAAACCAGCGGAGAATATTCATTCCATCCCATTCCAAAAAAATCTCCAACCGGGCATTCAACTGATGGTTCCGTTTCGTCATCCCAGTAAATCCGCAGTATTGAGAAACGCCAGTTTCCTGTCGGAGTCATCCAGATATGCTGAATTGCACCCGGACCATTAATCTCAGCCATTGTGAAAGTTTCACCGGGTTTGATTCTTACAAAAGGATTTACTTTCCATCCCTGTCCAAGATCACGGGCAGCATTGGAAGCATTTGCAACATTATGTTTGTCTTTGTCTAGCAGGGTCAGCCATTCCGGCTTTCCCTTTTTCACCCGAATAAGTTTTCAGGACTTATTGAACGGGTTTTTGCATCGGATAACCTGTATAGATTTCCGATGTTCATGTCGAGCCCGTTAAATTTATTCTGTGCAGATAAAATAAATGGAAGCAGGAAGAAAATTAAAACCGAAGCAGATAATCTTTTCATCTTTTATAATTTTAAATTCAATTTTTCAAATTAAACTTAAAAATATGAATTATCGGGGAATTCCGATTTAAAACAACTTTGTTTACATCTGGTTTTTTGATTACTTTTGATTATTACTCTGAAATTTAGAGAATCGCTGCAACCGAAATTTAAAATAAGTAATCATGAAAAACCAAATCCTGACAATTATTGCAATGGCAATTATGATCTCATGTAACGGCCCCATGAAAAGAAAATTGAATACCCTGTGACAAAAAAGGGTGATGTTGTTGATACCTATTTCGGAACAAAAGTTCCTGATCCGTACCGATGGCTTGAAGATGACAGATCTGAGGAAACTGCTGCCTGGGTAAAGGAGCAGAATAAAGTTACATTTGCATTACCTTGAAACAATTCCTTACAGGGAGCAAATAAAATCACGCCTCGAAAAAATGTGGAATTACGAGAAATACACAGCTCCGCAGAAAGAAGGTGCCTATACATACTTTTCAAGAAATGATGGATTGCAGAACCAGTTTGTAATTTACCGTCAGAAAAATAATGGTGAACCTGAAGTATTTCTTGATCCAAACAAGTTTTCAGCCGACGGAACTACATCTCTTGGCGAAATGGAATTTACCAAAGATGGCAGCAGAGTTGCATATTCAATTTCTGAAGGTGGTTCTGACTGGCGAAAGGTGATTGTTATGGATGCTGAGAAGAAAGAGATCATAGGCGATACCCTGAAGGACATAAAGTTCAGTGGTCTATCCTGGCAGGCAAATGAAGGATTCTATTATTCAAGTTATGACAAACCAAAAGGAAGTGAACTATCTGCAAAGACTGATCATCATAAGCTCTATTTCCATAAGCTTGGGACAAACCAGTCGTGAGGATAAAGTAGTATTTGGTGCGGATATCGTAAGAAGATATGTTGGGGGAACTGTAACTGAAGACGGAAGATATCTGGTTGTAACTGCAGCAGATTTCAACTACAGGAAATGAATTATATATCAAGGATCTGAAAAAACCGGGAAATAATTTTACAGTCATTGTCGGAAATTTTGATAATGACCATTACGTACTTGATAATGATGGATCAAAGCTTATTCATTGTAACCAATCTGAATGCACCAAATAAAAAAATTAGTAACAGTTGATGCTGAAAAGCCGGGAGTTGAGAACTGGGTCGACCTGATCCCTGAAACTGGAAATGTTCTTGAGGCAGCAGCAGGCTCAGGATACCTCTATGCAAATTATATGATTGATGCAATTTCAAAGGTAAAACAATATGACAGAAATGGAAAAGTTCTGGTCAGGGAAATCAGCCTTGCCAGGGATAGGAACAGCATCGGGTTTCGGAGCCAAAAAGGAGGACAAGGAGGTTTATTATTCTTTTACAAATTATATAACTCCTGTCACAATCTACAAACTTGATCCGAAGACCGGGAATTCTGAGATTTTCAAAAAACCTGTGGTAGCTTTTAATGGTGATGATTATGAATCTGTGCAGATATTTCTATAATTCAAAGGACGGAACACAAATACCCATGATCATTACCAGCAAGAAAGGGACATCGAGCTTAATGGAAAAACTCCGACAATTCTTTACGGTTATGGAGGATTCAACATAAGCGATTACACCCTGGTTTCAGTATTCCTGTTGCATTATGGCTTCAGATGGGAGGCATTTACGCAGTGCCAAATATAAGAGGAGGTGGAGAATATGGTGAAAAATGGCATCTTGCCGGCACCAAAATGAATAAACAGAATGTTTTTGATGATTTCATTGCCGCCGGTGAATATCTGATTCAGCAATAATTATACTTCATCGGATTATCTTGCCGTCAGGGGCGGATCAAATGGAGGCCTTCTGGTCGGAGCCGTTATGACACAACGACCTGATCTTATGAAGGTTGCACTTCCGGCAGTCGGAGTAATGGATATGCTTCAGCTATCACAAATTTACAGCAGGAGCCGGATGGGCTTATGACTATGGGACTTCCGAGGATAGCAAGGAGATGTTTGAATACATATACAAATACTCACCAGTATCAGAATGTAAGAGAAGGCGTGAAGTATCCTGCCACACTTATCACTACCGGTGACCATGATGACAGGGTTGTTCCTGCACATTCCTTCAAATTCGCTGCACAGCTTCAGGCCAAACAGGCAGGCAATAATCCTGTTCTGATAAGGATAGAAACAAATGCCGGGCATGGTGCAGGAACACCTGTAAGCAAGTCTATTGAGCAGTATGCTGATATTTTCAGCTTTACTCTTTATAATATGGGAATAAAGGAGTTAAAATAGGATTAATAACTGCTCATTTCCCTGGTGGTACATTGCGTATTACTCTGAAGATCCTCTACGGCTTAACTGCATACTAAGGAACACAAAGTTTGGAACTTAGTTCCATAAAAAGCTGAACAATTTTATAATCACCAGAGTCTGAATTGCATGAGGCAGAATTTTTACTTCCGCAGCATTATGGCCAATACACAGGTTATAAGTGATCTTGAGGTTACTTTGATTCATAACAATCACTGCTACTTTACCGTCTGTGATTAATAAATGCTGTTGTCAGCAACTGACTCCGGCTGGCAGAACTTATTATCCGTTTTGCACCGGGACGAACAAATTTTGAAAAATGACCAATATAATAATATGAATTTGTATATATCAACTGTCCGGTCTTTGTATTCCCATGTACCGGAGCAAAACAAAAATTCCCAACATGATTAGGTCCTCCGGTCTCATCAAGTAAAATATTCCAGTCAGTCCATCCTACAGTGCCATTATTAAAATCATTTATCATTGAACGTCCATAGGTTTCACCCAGTCCCCAGTTATTGTACATAGAGGCATCAAAACTTTCGGGACAGCCTTCAGTAAATATCAGGTTTTTATCCGGATAAGCCTCATGAACAATTTGACATTATCAAACATTTTTTCTCCTCCACTCCAGCTTTCGTACCAGTGAAATCCCATTCCCCAGGCATATTTTGAGGCTTCAGGATCACTCAAAGATAACATCAGCCCTCTGAACCATAAGATCACGGTTATGATCCCACACAATAATTTTCTTATCTCCCAATCCTGCTTTCTGAATTGTCGGTCCCAGATAATTCTTCAGGAAATCACGCTCATCATCGGCGGTATATATGCATGATTCCCACTTCTGGGTTGCCATTGGTTCATTCTGAATCGTCATGCCCCATACAGGTATTCCTGCTTTTTCATACGCTTTTATAAACTTCACAAAATAGACTGGCCCAGGTCTGGTAAGAACTCGGGTTTCAACTTACCGCCGTGTAACATATCATTATTGTCTTTCATATATCCCGGAGGGCTCCATGGACTCACAAACAAAGTCAGCTTGCCACCGGCAGCTGTCGATAGCTTTTTTAATAAATGGAATCCGGAATTTCATGTCGTGATCAATGCTGAAAGATTTTAGATCCTTATCACCTTCAGTTACATAAGTATAGCTTCCACTTGAAAAATCGCAGCTGTTAATATTGGTTCTGGCAAGAGTATAACCTATTCCTTTCTGAGTATCATAATATGCCTGCATCAGTTCATCCTGCTTTGCTTTCGGCATTTTTGAAAAGGTTTCGGCTGAGGCATCGGTTAAAGCACCCCCTATTCCCAGAAATGTCTGGTAATGTTTTATCAGGATTTGTAAATACACAAATCTGGGTCTCCAGACGGCTGAACAAGCTCTTTAAATGTAAGGGTATCCGTAACCGTCAGTCTGTAATTTGTACTATCAGCAGTTGTATAGACAATTACCTGCTTCCCGTCAACGTTGAATTTCTCAGCTGAAGCAGGGTCAGAATTTGCCACGGGTTTCTGTTGGCTGCACGAAATAAGAAATATAAGGATCGCTGATAATAATGAGTACTTCTTCATTTAAGTATGAATTAGATTGACAATAATTTATTAAATTACTACTTGAAATATACTAAGAATCTGTTAAACAAGGGATATTCAAATTGCAGATTTTAAAAAATTCTCTGGCTGTGTCCAATCTGTCAGCATTATATATGGGGTAGGGCTGGTGACGCTTACAGGAGCAATTAAGAGGAAGGAGAAAGTGAACAAGAAAAGCTATTCAGATAACCCGGTAGTTTTCATAATAAGTATTAATGCCGAGATATTTCTTTATGAAGATTTTTCCCCTGTATCTCAATGATAGCCTGTTAAAAGAAATATCATGTTCGAAGACCCAGTTTTTCATTCTGATGCGCTCTTCCATTACTTTCGGGTGTGTTTCGGTAAACAGGCTTAAGGAATCGATAGAGGAGTAATCGAACTCTTTATTGCCATTGGAATCAATCGATTTCATCTGTTTTAAAATGTTTTTTTCCTGGTAAAAGGAATTTGCATTTATTGCCTTCTTCATCATTATAACTGGCTCTTTAACCCAGCCGTAATGATAAACATATGCATCAACCGGCTTAACTTTTAATTTCTGGTTCTTATATATTCTGAATCCCTGGGCATCTCTGAAGGAGTATATGGCTTTATTATTCCTGATTACCCGTATCTCATGACGATACCATTTAGGTGACAGTCCTATATAATCATAGGATCCATAAAAGTGAAGGTAGTTGAATAGCAAGCCTTCCACCATTTTATCATCCTTCCACTTTTCCATAGCTGAATAGATACTCTTCAGATATTTTTCATGAATCACTTCATCTCCCTGAATATAGAAGGCCCAGTCGGAATCCTGGGGGACATTCTGAAATGCTTTATCTGTTTCGGAAGCAAAGACCTTGCCTCCTTTTTTCATTTCTTCGGAATCATCCCAAACAGTTTCAATTATCCTGATCTTTTGTTTATCTATGTTTTGAATGAGATCAAGTGTATTATCGTCTGAATTGCCTACAGCTACCACAAAGTCATCGCAAACTGGCAAAATTGATTTTATTGCCTCAACAACCGGATAATCAAATTTGGTGGCATTGCGGATAAATGTAAACCCTGTAACTTTCATGTTAATTTGCTTGTTGAGTTTAAAGGTGCAATAAATAAAAAAGACCGATAAAAGTATGAAAAAAAACTTTCCGCTGCGACATGATCTGAAAATTCAAATGATTTTCAAGGTATGAAATCATTTCGGATAAGCAATTAATGAGCAGCCGGCATGAAAAAGCATGTTATTGAATTGTTTGTTCATCTCTTCTTCATGTAAAATAAATATCTTTATAATGAGTTATAAGGGATTATACATCAGAGTAAAAACAGCTGGTGTGTTATTGCTTTATCAAACGAGCTAATTATTTGGAGCACAGATAAAGACGGATCATGAAGAAACTTGTGAAAATATTCTTTTTTATCATTTTATTGATTTTTTCAGGGCATACAGGCTATGCTCAAAACATACAGAAGGCGGATTCCGTTAAACTAAATCAGAAAAAAGGAGAATCTTCAGCCAGTTCCGCTGATAAAATAAAAAAAGACAATCCTGGCAACCCAAACACGGATAGTCAAAAGTCAAACGGAAATACAACAGTAAAACTGTTGAAGGGTGCCCGTCCCGATTTGAGCAAAAGCAGAGGTGCACGGCCGCCCTACATAGAAAGACAGCCAGGCGCCGGCATTCCAAAGGGAATCGGGAAACCCGGAGGCGCAGTTAAACCCGGGAGAAGATAACCTGGAGGACACGATGGGATATTGCAATAAATATCTTCATTCAATATATTTAGCTTTAACACTAATATACTCTCCATTGGTTGTATTTTGTCAGTCAGCAGATGTAACAAACCAGAACAATGAGACCCCGCAGGCGGCAAAATCATCTTTTCACAAATCATTATATTTTGGGGCTGGCTTCGGCAGCAACTTTATTTATCTTGGATCATCAATATCACAAAATAGACCATATTACTCTGCAGCGGTGATTTTTGAACCGGTTGATGGCTTATTTTTATCTTCATCAGTATCTCATATAAGCAAGACTGATCCGTTCGTGGCGTTTTACAGTGTGAGTGGAAGCTACAGGCATACAGTAAACTCGTGGTTTGACTATTCAGCAGACCTGTCATATTATAAAACACCGAAATCGTTGGAGGAAACTCTTTTCAGCGATTTTGCCTTACTAAATCTAACTACCGGGTTCGACTGGAAGCTGATTTATACAAAACTGACGCTCAGTGGCCTGCATTCAAGCTCAAACAGCGGATATATCCAGCTGAGAAACTCACATTATTTTAGTACTCCGTCGTTTTTTAAAGGAAGAGCCTCATTATCCTTCGACCCTAATATTAATTTCCTTTTTGGAAGACTTGTCAGGATTGAAACAACTACAGGACCCAGCCAGGTTTGGCAATGCACCACCCTTCGTACATCTCAGGAAAAAGACAGACAAATACAACTACCACATATTCTTACATTTTCAGTATGATGGATACAGAATTTTCAATCCCGCTGACTCTCAACCTCAATAATTTCAGCTTTGAAGCAGAACCTGTATATATTCTGCCGGCATATACAAGTAGCGATTATCCGGCTCCAAAAGGATTTTTATTAAACATTACTGCATATTTCAGAATCTTATAAAACGGGGATATGAATATATTGATAGTAGAAGACGAGAAGAGCTTGTCAGATGAAATTGTTTCCTACCTGAAATCGGAAGGATATCTGTGTGAACAGGCTTTTACCGGAACAGAGGCATCCGAAAAAATTGCCATTAATTTGTATGATTTTATCCTGCTTGACCTTGGGTTGCCTGATTATGATGGTCTGGATCTTATTAAGGAAAGCAATAGAACAGGAAATGAAGCTGCTTTTATAATCATCACGGCAAGGGGAGAGGTCAGTGACAAAGTCAAGGGACTCGATCTGGGCGCTGATGATTACCTGGCCAAGCCGTTTCGCACTTGTTGAACTATCTTCCCGGATCCAGGCAGTCGCCAGACGGAAATTCAAGATAATGAACGCAGGATCTGAATGTCGGCAATTTTGTACTTGAACTGCAATCCAGAAGGAGTTACTTTTTATGGAAAAGAAGTTATGCTTACAAAGAAAGAATACGATCTTCTTCATTATCTGTTAATTAACAAGAATAAAGTATTAACCCGCTATCAGCTTTACGAGCATATATGGGGAAATATTCTTGATGACCAGTATGACAGTAACTTTATTGATGTCCATATCAAAAACGTGAGGAAAAAGCTGAATGAGTTTGCTGCCACTCCGTGGATTGAAACCATAAGAGGTACAGGTTACATGGTAAGAATTGAGCATTAATTATCCGATATGGCCAAACTTAAGGTTAACCTGGCATTTTTCAACCTTCTCTCCAAGATGGTCTTCACTTCGTTGTTTCTGATTTTTTTGCCGTACATGGTTGTACGGATCAACCTGTTGCAGGTAGATGACAACCTGATACAGAAAAGGGAACAGGTCATTTCCCTTATCTCAAAAATAGGTATTGAGCCGTTTATGGATTCGGATACCGGAAAAACTTTCGGCAATTACAATATTTTCAAAGAGGAATTCATGAGTCTTGAAAGATTTGATCGTGAGGAGGATGAGAATTTTATTGAGATTTCACGCAGGCTTATCGAAGGTGACGAAATTACTTTTCGGGTACTGAACTACTCATTCAAAGTCAATGGGGAAAAGTACCTGCTTGAGGTAGGAAGAAGCCTTACAAGCATACATCAGACTGAAAGGAATATAAAAAAAGTGATCTGGATGTTTCTGATATCAATAATCCTTATAACATTTCTTACAGATCTTTATTACACAGGGTGGCTCCTCGGACCACTCGACAAAATCACCCGAAAACTCAAAGGGATATCTGAGCCATCCATTTTTGATAAAAATCCTGTAAAAACTGCAACTTCAGATTTCAAACATCTCGATAATGCCTTGATTGAGCTGATGGCTCATATTGATGAACTTTTTCAGAAAGAAAAAGAGATTACTGTCAATATATCGCACGAATTGCTTACTCCCGTATCGGTCCTCAGAAGTAACCTCGAGAATCTTCTCCTCAGGAAAGATCTGGAACCTTCTATAGCCGAAAAAATTGAAGAATCACTTAGAACGCTATACAGGCTTCAGAGTCTTGTCAACTCACTGTTACTTATTGCCAGACTCGAGAGCCGGCAATGTTTACGCGAAGAAACATTTTCAGTAAATGAACTTCTCTCTGAGGTAATAAGTGAGATCCGTCCTATAGCTGAAGACGCCGGGATAATCCTTAAGACTGATTTTGAACACGGATCATCATTTTACCAGGGCAAACAAATCTCTGACCTTCTCAATGTTTTACAATATTGTCAATAACGCTGTTAAAAATACAGCGGCAGGAGGCAATGTTACTATCAGAAGTTATAAAAAAGATAAAATATTTACTGTCACGATCACAGATACCGGATACAGGCATGTCTGCAGACCAGATAAGTACAATCTTCTCAAGATTCAAATCAAGAACCGGAAACAGAACCGACGGAACAGGTATCGGCCTTGCGATAGCAAAATCAGTTGCTGATTTTCATGGTATCGAAATTGGCGTTGATTCAGTGGTTATGAAAGGAACAAGCTTTTCTTTCACATTTCCTGAGAATTCATGAGATATTCATCTCGAGGATCTAATTTTAATTCATAACAGAAAATTATTCCAGCTATGAAAAAAATTACTTTTTTAATTGCAGCAGCAGTTTTAATAATTTCAGGGTGCAACAAGACCGGTGCTCCGGGAAACAGCGGACATGGAAAGCTCGTGGTAAAGGTTACCGATGATCCATTCAATATAAATTTTGTGGAATCTGCCACAATAACCATAAATAAAATAGAGATCGGGAATGCGGGAACAAATGACACCTCGGCATTTACAGTACTTTCGAAAGATACCACGACCTTTGATCTCATGCAGCTCAGAAACGGGATTACACAGGAACTGATAAATCTTGATATCCCGCAGGGAAATTATGACATGGTAAGGCTTTACTGATACCGCAAGTGCAAAATTAGTGAACACCAGAGTCTGGATTGCAAAGGACACCGTGATCTCGACTGCATTTTCTGATACATTGGGATTCTACTCATTTATTGGTGTACCTTCTGGAACCTACTCGGTATTTGCTACAAAAGAAAATTACGATACTGTCAGTTATCCTGGAATAACGGTCACGGCAGGCAATAAAATTATTCAAAATTTTATCCTGACGAAAAAATAAGAGAATTTGAATATCAGAAATAAATTATGGCTATCTAGTCATTTTTATATCAGTATATAAATTTAAAACCCCGCAAATAAATGATTATGCGGGGTTTTGGTTTTATATACATTTATTAATAGAATATTTGACAAACAGTTTCATTTAAGTTGTATCTTTCCCAGGTTACAGTTGACACAAATGTTCATTTGAAAGGGTATGAATATGACTAAACTCCCATCATTTCAACCTTCAGTTCTTGGTATTGACATTGGCTCTGTTTCACTCTCCATAGTACAACTTGATAACGAAGGCAAGATTCTTCGACGATACTACCGACCCCATAAAGGGAATATTCATCATGCTTTATCATACGCTGAAAAATCATTCGACCTTTCTGAAATAAATGCTATTGCCTGTACATCCTCTTCAAATTACCTGAATAAGAAACTGGTTCATAATTACAACACCCAGGTTGCTATTATTACAGCAGCTAAAAATATATGCAAAGAAGCAGTATCGATTTTGCATATAGGTGCAGAGAAATTCATGCTTATTAAGTTTGATGCAAATGGCAATTACCAGTCAGCAAAAATTAATTCTTCGTGTGCTGCAGGAACAGGTAGTTTTCTTGACCAGCAGGCTGCAAGGTTGAACCTCTATGGCATAGAAGAGCTTTGTGACAATGCATTGAAAAACAAAGATGAAATTCCTTTTATTGCTTCCCGGTGTGCAGTATTTGCAAACACCGACATTATTCATGCGCAGCAAAGAGGTTTTTCTATAAACGCAATATGCAATAGTTTATGCAAAGGACTTGCAGAAAATATAAGCAATACAGTTTTTAACATTGAGCCGCCTGCGTTGCCACTTCTTATGACCGGCGGGGTATCGAGGAATCAGGTAGTAAGAGAGTATCTGGAGAAGCAATTAGGAACCACGTTCCTGCAAAATGAGAACTCGCATCTTTTTGGTGCAATTGGAGCCGGTCTTATGCTTTTAAAGGAGAAGTCTGCTTTATTGCCTTTAAACATCAGGTCACTCAAAAGTATTCTGGTACATGAGAATAATGAAAAACAATATTTTCATAAACCGCTCTCATTGAACTTAAGCAGCTATCCCGATTTCTCAGGCGAGAATTCATATCGCTTCAAATCTGTGATATCATCCCATCAGACTGAAGTAGAAGTTGATATCTATACGAAACTTGACCAGGGTGGCAAATACTCTGTTTACCTGGGTATTGATATTGGCTCTACCAGTACCAAAGCAATAATGACAGATGAATCCTCGCAACCGGTAGCCGGCTTCTATACCTATACATGTGGCAAGCCTGTATCTGCTGTTAAAGCTATTCTTGAAGCGATCGATGATGTCTGCCGGAAGAATATTAATGAATTAATAGTAAAAGGGGTCGGTACCACTGGTTCTGGCAGGAAGTTTATAGGGAAAATAATTAAGGCAGATCTGATAATAGATGAAATTACATCGCACGCCAGGGCAGCGTATGAACTTAATCCTAAAACAGATACAATCATTGAGATCGGAGGCCAGGATGCCAAGTTTACATTATTGCATAATGGTAATGTGACATTTTCGCAAATGAATAGTGTATGCGCTGCAGGGACCGGGAGTTTTCTCCAGGAACAGGCAAAAAAGCTCGATTGTTCATTATCCGAGTATGCTGACAGAGTTGAAGATTCAAGGGCTCCACTGGCCAGTGACCGATGTGCTGTTTTTATGGAAAGGGATATAAATCAGCTTCTTAATAAAGGTTATTCGGTAAGTGAGATTCTTGCTACTGCGCTTCATTCTGTGACTGAGAACTATTTGCAGAAGGTGGCTACCGAAGCATCCATAGGACAAAACATTTGTTTCCAGGGAGCTACCGCAAAGAATAAAGCCCTCATTGCAGCATTTGAACAACGGCTTAATAAACCGATATACGTATCAAAATTTTGCCATCTCACGGGTGCACTCGGTACTTCTCTTATGCTTCGCGAACAACAAATAAAGAAGACCTGCTTCCGGGGAATTGAGCTTTACAGCGAAGAGATCAAATTAGAAACTGAAATATGCACACTCTGCACAAATAATTGCTGTATCAGCCTGGCAAATGTCTCGGGCGAAACGGTTGCCTTCGGATTTAATTGCGGACGCGATTACGAAACACAGCACTTTATTTCGAATAACAAAACAGGCTTCGATCTCTTAAAAAAAAGAGAAAGGATATTTTCAGTACCTGCCCAGACTCATTTACCGACAGACATTGTTATCGGAATACCTGCTGCACTTCATCTGTTCGAGGAATTATCTCTATGGAAAAGGTTTTTTAGTAATCTGTCAATAACAACAATTACCAGTGAAGACTATCGTAATCCTGTAAAAACAGGAAAATGCATGGTAGGAGCTGAGTTCTGCTCTCCTATCAATTCAATTTTTGGACATGTTCTGTATCTGTCTGATAAAGTAGATTATATCTTTCTTCCCGTACTACTTCAGAATCAGGAAAACTCAAAGGAAGATGAAGAACAGTACTGCTATTATACCCAGTATAGTGCAGCGCTGGTTTACACATTGAAAACCAATGATATACCAAATAAATGCCTGTCGCCATTATTAAGTTTCCCGAAGGGGAAATATCATGTCGCACAAAAGCTTTTTCAATGCTTAAAACCTGTACTCAAAAACGGGATCAGCTATTTTACAATACTTAATGCTTTTAATGAAGCCCTGTCTTTCTATTCTAATCAGAAGACACAACTGGGCAACATGTTTAAGAACCAGTTTCATCCCGATCAGGAAATATCAGTTGTATTACTCGGGAGGCCGTATGTTGTGCTTTCCAAAGCAATGAATAAAGGGATACCGGATATTTTTAACAGCCTGGGGATTAAATCATTCTATCAGGATATGATATCTTCAGATGAAATTGATCAGTACGACATTTCGGTTTTGTTAAAGAAGGTGCCCTGGTATTTTGTGACCCGAATTCTCGAAGCTTCCAATATCATTGCCAATACCAGAAATCTTTATCCGGTATTGATCACCGCATTTAAATGCGCTCCTGATTCTTTTATAATTGAATATTTTAAAAAGATCTTCAATAGTTGTCAGAAACCATATCTAATTCTTCAAATTGATGAACATGATTCCAACCTCGGTTATGAGACCAGAATTGAAGCTGCAATCCGTTCATTCAGAAATCACGCATCTGCCTGTGAGGTAAATCAGAAATTCAAGCCTAAGCAAATTCTTCCGCACATAGCCAGAACGATACAAGATAAGACCTTATTATTCCCGACATGGGACCCTATAGTATCTCCATTGCTTGTCTCAAACCTGAAACGGATAGGCATTGATGCCCGTTTAATGAGATCAAGTGAACTGATAATAAAGAAAAGCATGGCACATAATACCGGCCAGTGCCTTCCGATTAATATTATTGCGCAGGAATTCATTGATTATATAGAGATACAAAAATTAAAACCTGAGAACACAATGCTATGGGTACTTGAAGCCCAGGGATCATGCAATATCAGGATGTATCCGGAATATATAAAAAGCATCCTTGAAAATTGGGGTAACGGTTTGGAAAAGGCGCATGTTTACAGCGGGCTCCTGTCACATCTCGAGATATCGTTAAGCGCCTGTTATTATGCCTATTTCGCTTACATGCTCGGCGGGTTGATACGTATGGTGAGCTACAAAATAAGACCTTATGAAGTAAATAAGGGAGACACTGACCGGACAGTAAAGGAATCCACCGGTATTCTTGAGGTGGCTTTTCTTGGAAAGATGCCAATGGATAAAGCTGTGTCTGAAATCATCGGCATGTTTGACAGGATACCCCGGGAGGAAGAGTACAGGCCAAAAGTGGCACTGTTTGGCGATGTGTATGTATGCGATAATGATATAATGAATCAGGAATTAATCCATTCCATTGAAGAAGCAGGAGGTGAAGTAATAACGACTCCCTATACTGATGTTGTCAAAATGTCGCTTGATAACGTAATCCGCAGAACCATTTACAGAAGGGAATACCTTACTGCAGCACAACTAAGAATGATCACTTCATGTCTTAAATTATTCGATGATAAATATTACCGGTATTTTGAAGGTTATCTGGGCCATTCTAAAAACATAAATCCAAAAAACCTCGAAAAGCATCTCGCCAAATTCAATATCAACCCATATCATTCAGGTGAATCCTATGAGAATATTCTGAAAATATTCTATTTTATTGAGAATTATCCGGGGATATCGCTGTTTGTGCAGGCAAATCCTGCATTTTGCTGTCCGTCGCTTGTTACTGAAGCCATGACAAATGAGATCAGAAATATCACCGGAGTACCGGTTGTCACAATAACCTATGACGGAACAGACGATTATAAAAATGATGTATTGATACCTTATCTGCAGGCTCCTGTAAAGACTCAAGGTCCGGCGAGTCTGTAATCCTTCAGAATGAAAATAGGTTGCTGAAAACTCTATTCCAAAAATGTCAAATTGTCAGTATTTATACATAATGACATACTTCTCTTTTTTCGTTCTACTGATTGCAACATGCTATATATCTATTACTTGCAATTTTTTAACACAAGATTAACAGTTAAATGGTATTTTTTTTGAACGTATTTTAGAGATGAATGTTTAAGTCAAATAAATTATGTTTAACTTAAAGAATGGAGGAACGAACTATGGCATTACTTAGTAGATTTTCGAATCAGTTTCCGGCATTGTTCGACCATTTTTTCGAAAATGATTTATATGATTGGTCGAACAGACATTATTCCACCACAGATACCACGCTACCATCCGTGAACATTAAAGAGAGTTCCGATGCGTTTGATGTTGAACTGGCAGCACCGGGCCTGGAAAAAAAGGATTTTAGTATTGAGCTCAACAATGACATTTTAACCATCTCTTCGGAGAGGAAAATTGAAAACGAAACCAAAGAAGGACAACAATTTGCGCGCAGAGAGTTTAGCTACCAGTCATTCAGCCGTTCCTTTACACTTCCTAATTCGGTTGACAATGATAAAATTAAAGCTAAATACGAAAACGGTATACTGAGAGTTTCTATTCCTAAAAAAGAGGAAGGAAAACCAAAACCGGTCAAACAGATTGACATATCATAATATCATTAAAATAGCCGGCCTTTAATTGGCCGGCTATGTATTTTAGAGATTTTCCAATGAGTAATACTAAAAAGCTATGAAACGAATTATTATAATTGCTCTGGCTGTATCAATGACTCTGATTGGATGTAATGGCCCACAACTCAACCTAAGCTTTCGGGATGAATGAGATACTTCATAAAAAAGTTTCCCACTATATTCAACTCCTTAAATTGACGGCCTTTGGGCTAAGGGGTGAGTACGCCTTAAACCTGTCTGTTCACTATTTAAAAGTATTCTTAATCAACTTTTAGACCTGTATATTGTTAGTATTTTATTTTTAATCGGCTACGAAATCCTGGAAATTAAAAAATCTCATAATCAGACTGGTTTAACACAGAATAAACAGTCGATTAAGTGTTTAATCATTATTAAATGAGTATATCAAAAGAGACATATTATTATTGCTTATTCATTTTTGTTTTTCTGACTTTTTTTACGGATTCATATTCACAGAATACTGGTAAGACAGTGATCGAAGGCAGAGTTGTCGATGCCAAAACAGGCGAACCACTTACCGGTACAAATGTTTTTTTTGATAATACAACAATCGGTGCTATTACTGACAGTGAAGGAAAATACAGAATTGAAACTTCAGGCCCGTCTGATAAAGTTAAATTTTCCTTCCTGGGTTATGAAACTGAAACCCGGAGTGTAACAAAAGGCATTGTTCAGACTATTAATATAAGTCTAAAACAATCTTCCATTTCTCTTAATATAGTAAGGGTAAAATCGGAAAGAAGGACTTATAAGAACAAAAATAATCCTGCAGTTGAGCTCATTCAAAAAGTTATTGCAAACAAAGATTCCAACAGGAAAGAGAAATTTGATTATCTGCAATATAAGCAGTACGAAAAGATTCAGTTTGCAATGAGTAATCTGACCGAAAAATTCAAGCAGAAGAATCTGGTGGGAAAATTCAGGTTTCTCTTTGAAAACATTGATACCACAAAACGAATAGGGAAAAATGTTCTTCCTCTCTATATTAAAGAAGCTATCTCCGATCATTATTACAGAAAAAATCCGGAAGCAACAAAAGAAATTATCCGGGCCGAGAAGACTAACAATCTTGATGAGTATCTTGACAATAAAGGAGTTTCAAATAGTATTGATTATTTATACCAGAATATAAATATTTACGATAATGTAATAATGTTCCTGACTAACAAGTTTGTGAGTCCGATCGCAAATCTGGCACCTGATTTTTACAGATATTTTATTGAAGATACCCTGACAGTAAATGACATAAGATGCATAAAACTGTTCTTTGAACCCCGAAACCCGGCAGATTTTCTTTTCCATGGATATCTCTATATTACCCTTGATGGAAATTTTGCTGTAAGAAAGATAGATATGGGGATAAACAAACATATAAACATCGACTGGGTACAGGATATTGCTATAACACAGGATTTTGATCGGTTTGGACTGAAAACCTGGTTTCTGGCAAAAGACGAGATCTCCATTGATTTCGGAATAGTGAAAAACTCAATGGGTTTATTTGGTCAGCGTACTTTATCATATAAGGATTATAAAGTCGATGAACCTATTGCCGATAAAATATTCAGGGGCGCCGAGAAAACCGAGAAACTTGAACCTTCCCAGGATAAACCAGGCTACTGGGATACAAACAGGTATACTCCTCTTACCAGTTCGGAAAAAGGAACATATACCACAATTGACAGCATTAAAAAGGTTCCCGAATTTAAGAACCGGATGAGGCTGATAACATTAATTGCATCTGATTTTCTAACTTATGATAAATTAGAATTTGGTCCATTCGATAGTTTTTACAGTTATAATCCCATCGAAGGATCAAGATTCAGATTCGGCGGCAGAACAACTCCTGGCTTCAGCAAAAAAATCAATTTTGATGGTTATCTGGCTTACGGTCTTACTGACAAAATATTAAAGTATAATGCAGGTTTTACATACTCTCTGACACCGAGAACCATTTATCAATTTCCCGTTAAATCGATCAGGTTAAGCTATCAGAAAGAAGTCAGAATTCCAGGTCAGGAATTTCAGTTATCAGAGGAAGACAACATATTTTTCTCTTTTAAAAGAGGAGTTAACGATAAATTTTTGTTAAACAATACTTTCAGAGCTGAATTTCTGAATGAATATGAAAACCATTTTTCGTACCTGCTGGGGTTTAAATATACACGCCAATCAACCGAAGGCAATCTTCACTTCATTTCCAATGACACTCTTAATGTGAATAATAATATCAGGAATATTAATGTCTCAGAGTTATATGTTAAGCTCCGCTATGCCCCGAATGAATCGTTCTATCAGGGGAAACTGTACAGATATCCATACAGGAATAAGTATCCTGTGATTGAACTTGAGTGTGACGCCGGCTCAAAGCTGATAAATAACAATTATGACTATTTGCGGCTCCAGCTCGATATAAGCAAAAGATTTTTCCTTTCAGTTCTGGGCTACGGTGATGTTACATTAGAGGCAGGCAAATTATTCGGAACCGTGCCTTATCCTTTGCTTTTTATTCATCGGGCCAATCAGACATATTCATATCAAAAAAATGATTACAACCTTATGAATTTCCTCGAATTTGTCAGCGACCAGTATGCTTCAGTTAATCTCGATTACTGTTTTAACGGATTTATTTTCAATAAGATCCCTCTGTTAAAAAAACTCAAGTTCAGGGAATTAGTCACATTCAAGGTTCTGTATGGAGGACTTAGCAAATCAAATAATCCTGCCTATAATAATTCTCTCTTTCAATTGCCTATTGATCAGAATGGAGTACCTCTTACTTATACTCTTGATAAACGGCCCTATTTCGAGGCCGGTGTCGGACTATCAAATATTTTTAAAATCCTCAGAGTCGATCTGGTCAAACGTTTTTCATATCTTAATAATCCTCATGTTTCAGACATCGGGATCCGGTTTCTGTTCAGATTTGATATTTAGTCTCAGTATAGTTCGATTTTATTACATTTGAATTAAATATCAGATCGCTTTATGAAGCTATCAGGGAAGACATATTTGCAGTCAATATTTCTGTTATTAGCTCTGTCCGCTTCGGAGGATGCGATTTCTCAGGTTTCCGGGAAAACGGTTATAAAGGGTTTTGTTTTTGATGCCAAAACAGGAGACCCGCTTACCGGGGCAAATGTTTTTCTGGAGAAGTCTACCATTGGAACTATCACGGACCGTGAAGGGAAATATACTCTTGAAACATCAGTTCCAACAGATAATATCGTCTTCTCATTTATAGGTTATCAAACCGAATCGCGCAGTATTTCCAAAGGCATAACCCAGACAATCAGCATTAGTTTAAAATTATCTTCAATTACTCTTGATGAAATAATTGTAAATCCGGGGAAAAGAAAATACAAAAACAAAAATAATCCGGCTGTTGATCTGATTGAAAAAGTAATTGATAACAAAGTTGTGAACAGGAAAGAAAATTATGATTACCTGGAATATAAAAAGTATGAAAAGATACAGTTTGCTTTGAGCAACATAACTGAAAAACTGAAAAAAGGTAACCTATTTGGGAAGTTCAGGTTTGTTTTCGATAACCTGGATACCACAAAACGTATTGGTAACAATGTTCTTCCTCTTTATATAAAGGAAGCAATTTCTGATCATTACTACAGGAAGGATCCGGAAGCAACAAAGGAAATAGTCCGCGCAGAAAAAACAACTAATCTTGATGAATATCTTGACAATAAAGGTGTTACATCAAATCTTAACTATTTATATCAGAACATAAATATTTATGATAACAATATTATTTTTCTGACAAACAATTTTATAAGTCCGGTTGCAGATAACGCTCCTCTTTTTTACAAATATTATATTCTCGATACAATCTCAGTCGACAAAATAAAATGTATTAAGTTATTTTTTGAGCCGCGTAACAAATCTGATTTTCTCTTCCATGGTAACCTATATATAACCCTTGACAGTAGTTATGCAATCAGAAAGATTGATATGGGGTTGAATAAGAATATTAATATTGACTGGGTACAGGAAATAAGCATCACACAGGATTTTGATCAATTCGGACAGAAAGCCTGGTTACTTTCAAAAGATGAAATCTCAATTGATTTTGGAATAACTAAAAGCTCAATGGGTTTGTACGGGCAGCGAACTATCTCATATAAGGACTATAAAATCAATGAACCTGTCAGTGAAAAAGTCTTCAGGGGTCCGGAGAAAATTGAGAAACTTGAACAGAGTGCAAATAAAACAGATTTTTGGGAATCAAACCGGTATGTTCCTTTGTCCAAAACAGAAAGAGGAATTTATACCACTATCGACAGCATAAAAAAGATTCCCGCATTTAGAAGAAATATGAATTTATTAATGCTTTTTACAACAGGCTTTTTAAAACTCGGCAAGATTGAAATAGGACCTGCTGAAAGTTTCTATAGCTTTAATACGGTGGAAGGATCGAGATTCAGATTTGGTGGCAGGACATCCACTGATCTAAGCAAAAAAATAACCTTTGAAGCTTACGGAGCTTATGGACTTGCCGACGATATATTTAAGTATAATGCAGGATTAATTTACTCCTTAACACCAAGGACCATTTACCAGTTCCCGGTAAAATCTGTCAGGCTGAATTATCAGAATGACACCAAAATCCCCGGTCAGGACCTCCAGTTTACGCAGGGAGATAATATATTCTTATCTATTAAAAGAGGTGTGGACGATAAACTCTTTTTAAATAAAACAATAAGGGCCGAATTTTTTAACGAATTTGAAAATCATTTTTCTTACCTGCTTGGATATAGTTTTACCAGGCAGTCGACAGAAGGCAGCCTTCGTTTCAATACTTATGATTTTTTGTCAATTACAAATAATATCAGTCAAATAAATATCTCTGAGTTTTATCTGGATCTGCGTTATGCTCCCAATGAGTCGTTTTATCAGGGTAAAATGTACAGGTTCCCATATCCCAACAAACATCCGGTAATTCAGCTTAAAATAGCCGGCGGCACCAAATCCATATATAACGATTTTGATTACCTGCGGCTTCAACTTGGTATTAGCAGAAGATACTATCTTTCTATTCTGGGGTATGGCGATGTTTCGTTTGAAGCAGGTAAAATATTCGGAAAAGTTCCATATCCGTTATTGTACATACACAGGGCAAATCAGACGTATTCATATCAGAAAAATTCTTATAATCTTATGAATTTCCTCGAATTTGTAAGTGATCAATATGTCTCATTAAATATTGACCATTGTTTTAATGGATTCATTCTCAATAAGATCCCTTTGGTAAAAAAACTCAAACTAAGAGAATTGGTAACATTCAAGGTTCTGTATGGAGGGCTTAATAAAACCAATAATCCAGATTTTCAGAATGATTTGTTTAAATTTCCGACGGACAAGAATGGGATACTCCAGACTTTTACACTTGAAAAGATACCCTATATTGAAGCCAGTGTAGGAGTCTCAAATGTTCTGAGAATATTCAGGGTTGATCTGATCAAACGTTTTACTAATCTTAATCATCCGAATGTTACAGATATAGGAATCCGTATCCAGTTCCGGTTTGATATTTAAAAGATAAAAAACCTCGCAATAGCTTAACAACCGGATCGGGTTAGATTCTCCCGGATTCTTTGTATTTTTACACAATTGAAAAATTATAATTATGAAAATCATTGCTATCGATCAGGTTGAAAAGAAGAAAGTCCAAATGGAGGGAGCAATTGGCGCATGGAAACAGCTGCCACTGGGAAGCAGCGATGGTGTTCCGGTATATTCCTTCAGGGTGTTCACCGTGGAGCCGGGCGGACATACACCTTACCATAGCCACCCGTACGAACATATGAATTTTGTAATAGAGGGTCAGGGTGTTTTAAAAAATGAAGCCGGTGAAGAACAGCCATTAAAAGAGGGTGATTTTGCTCTGGTAGATCCAAATGAAAGACACCAGTACAGAAATAAATCATCCGATAAAGTATTCAGAATGATCTGCGGGGTCCCAAAGGAATTTGAATGATCCGGCTTAAAGGGTCTTTTTAGTATTTTCCTATTATCATGGACTGCCTGATCGGCGTGGGCTGCTCACAATCTATTTTCTGTAAATTATGAATCTGTCATATAGTATCAGTAACAGACTGCCTAATACAGCAATCCCTGTAAAGAGGAACCAGATATGTGAAGGATGATATTTATCCCATAGATATTGTTCAAGCTGGGTAGCATCCATATTCATCATTCCCTGAGCCTTTGTGAAGAATTCATTTTGACTTAGCCCTTCAGGACTCAGAACCAGACCTTTATCAACCAGGGCTTTGGTAAGGAGGTAATATTTATCAGCGATCACTTCAAATGGTTTACCCGAGATCCAGCCTGCTGCGAAATGCCCTAATGCAAGCGGCAGAAATGAAGTCCCCATATACAGGGCTTTTTTATCTGATGGCGCTATCCGGCCCACATACTCTGTGTATTTTGGAGAAGATGCCATCTCTCCTATTGCAAAAACCAGCACACCAAGTATCACAAGCCAGGGATTTTGTGTAACAAACATTAGCAGCAAACCTGCCGCAAGTATCATAATTCCGGTGCTGATAGAATGAAGCGGCTTCAGTTTCATGCTCTGTGATGAAATATAGATCTGCAGTACAATAATAAAAAATGCATCCATGCTTGCAACTGTCGGAGCGGTAATGGTTCCGGGTGCTAATCCAAAGAACAAGGAAAGTCTGTCCAGATGGACCCATTGTTCGAGGAAAACCGGGAAGGAGTAATAAAGTTGATTAAAGGCTGTCCAGAAGACTGCCATGATAAGAAGGAAAAGATCGTACCTCCAGTCAATAAGGGTATCGAAAATGTTTCTGAAGGCTATTTTGACATTCTGGGAGAAAGTCTTGTCTGCTGGTTCCCTGTCGGGTTCCCTGAAGAAAAAGAGAACAAAAATAAAATTAATGGCAATAGTGACAATCGACATGAGGAAAACCAGCCTCCATTCCACTTTATAAAGGAATCCTGCAATAAATGGACCTATAAATCCTCCTATATTTACCATCATATAGAAAATCCCAAAACCCACCGATGAGTTCTCTGTATTTGTAGTTTTCGCGATCATTCCCGATATAATAGGTTTAAAAAGCGAACCTGCCACCGCAAGGAAAATATAGGCAGCAAAGACCATGGGGAAGGATTGAAAGGTTCCAACCATAATGTATCCCGCAACGTATGCTGCAAAAGATAGAATAAGGACCTTCTTAAAACCCACCCTGTCTGAAATTGCCCCGGTAATGAGTGGCAGAAAGTAAAGGAGCATTGAGCCGGTGCCGATTATCATTCCTTTTTCAACCTGGCTAAATCCCAAAGCCCCGGTATCTTTTGAAAGTGTAAGATAGAGCGCGAAAGCATTATAGAATCCATACCAGGCCCATCGTTCAAATAATTCCATGGTATTGGATATCCAGAATACGTGGGGAAACTTTTTAAATATACTGCCTGGGTTAGCCATCTTAAATCACATTTAGTCAGACTGCAAAAATAAGTGAAATTGAAATATTCTGTCATACTTAAAAAAAAATACAAGCACGCCGCACAAGCAGAATTCAGTTAAAATAAAATTGCCTTTGCTTTTTTAATGATGTAACTTGCACTTAATAACCTGAGGCCGAATACTAAAAACTATTTGTTATGATTAAGGGAAAAAGAAACTCGATTATCCTGTTATTTGCCATTCTGATTTCATCATGTGCATCAGATAGGTTTCAGGTTTCCATGAGAAAAGATCTTGAATGTAAAACAATAAAAACAAGGTATGATTATGGCAGGAATAAACCTATCCAGGCAATAAATTCAAGTAATCGCAAATTTGCAGATATCCATATCATGCGAAATGGAATAGCTCACATAATGGTAATTCATCTGGATATATCCCCATAAAGGATAAGCATCCGGGAAATCTTAATTATATTTTGGAAGAAGACAAAAATTACCCTGATCTGGCTGATTTCGGTAAAAGCGATCAAATGCTTTTTCAACAGATATTAAAAAACGTTCTGGGAGTAGCTTGTCTTATTATGAAATGAACAAACTTCCGGATCCGGGAGGAATTAATAACGAATCAAAGGATATTATGATTAGTCCTTCTCAGGAAAATATGTCATTTCCAATAAACACAGGAAATCATCAATCTGAATACTCTATTGTTAATTTAAAGCAAGAGGATGTAACTGATATTATCACCAGATGAGTACTCTGATAAAACCAGAATATCAAAGCCGGGTTCAGTAAAATCACCTCAATCACGGAAGTCGCCTTTTCATAAAAGTGAGACTTTTATTTTAATGATGGCAATTTTAGCAGGATTGATCCCGCTTGCAACAATAAAAGCCTCACCAAAACTCGCATCTGATATTTCATTCTGGGCTGCCATGAATCCATGGAAAACAAGGTTCATGTTTGCAGGCACTCAGATTGCAATGGGAACTGCGGGATTCATGCTTGGAGAAAGTTAGCTGCTAATGGTGTACATTTATCAGCTACTCTCAGTGGGATCTGTTATTGGGTGCATTTATATTTTCATCTCTTTTATATCCTGCAAAGAATTCTTCATTTAATTTTTTTAAACACTCATATTTAAGGCAAAAAACATTTGACCTGGCACTGGCTATATCCGGCTTCATGCTAATGGTTAATGCCGGAAATGATCCCGGATTAAGAGCTTCCTTTACCAATATGGTCAGTTATAAGAGCAATGAACAGCAAAATTTTGATATACTGAATAATCAGAATCCGGCACCAAAACAATTGTTCTTTTATCAGATTGATAAACAGTTACAGGATGAACAAACCATAGTTCCGAAGAAAGAAACGAGCAAGGGAGTGAAAATTCTATATACAGTTTTGGTTGCTCTGGCAGCTTTGGGATTAGGCTTTTTAGTTGCAGTAGCAGCGTGCGGTATCTACTGTAACGGAATGGCAGGATTAGCCTTTCTTACCGGTATTGGAGGCGGCGCGCTCGTCATTGCGTCTACGATCTGGGCAATAAAAGGCATCTGGCATCCCAAGAAAAGGAAAAGTCTTAAAAGTACCCATTCTGTACAGCAGGAAGGAACTTTACAGATCTAAATACTGTAATCTAGATAAATATTAGTATTTCTGCCGGTACCTTAAGGGAGGGCTTTACAGGAATTTAACATTGTATAACCTTAAAATTGCCTTTAAACCGGCAAAAAACGACAGATTCAAAATATAACAATGCATTACAAGAAATATTCTCATTTCCCATTTCTTTCAGCTCCACATTAAAATTTACAAGGCCGTTCACCCCTGGATTTATAAATGACAAATATTTAATTGAATCAATATAATTAAGAATTAGTTTTTTATCCAATTGAAACATCAGAATCTCCTTCAGGATCTGAACAATACATACACCGGGCAATACTGGATTCCCTGGGAAATGACCTTTGAATATTTCTTGAGAAGGATCAAGCTTGATCAGAATCGATATTCTATTGTTATTGCCTTCCTGATGTATTCGTTTAATAATATAAAGACTGTTATGCAACATACCATTTATTTGTAGCTTTAAGGTAACACATTTCTTTCAAAGCCAAACCTTTAATTATACTTTCTCTTATAAATATCAGGCAAACGGGTTCAATATATTTAGAAATCAATAACTAAAGATTATATTTGATTCATATTACTCAATGATTGGAATCAATTAACTAACCGATAGCCTTATTCGTAATGAGATACGCATTAGTCACAGGAGGTTCCAGAGGTATAGGAAGAGCTATTTGCATTAAACTTGTTTCAATGGATTTTCATGTTCTGGTAAATTACAAATCTAACGAAAAGGAAGCTCTACAGACACTGTCAAAGATTAAACAAGCCGGAGGTAGAGGAGATATCTTAAAATTTGATGTTTCTGATTCTATCCAGGTTGATGATGCAATAAACAGCTGGAATGAAGAACACAAGGACGAGTTTATAGAGGTTCTTGTTAACAATGCAGGGATAAGGAATGATATTCTTATGATGTGGATGGAGAATAACGATTGGCATGATGTTTTTGATACAAATCTTGATGGATTTTTTTATGTGACCAGAGCGGTTATTAAAAATATGCTTGAAAGAAAACAGGGGCGGATTATTAACCTGACATCTCTGTCAGGATTGAAAGGGTTTCCTGGCCAGGTGAATTATTCCGCTGCAAAAGCTGCTATTATAGGAGCGACCAAAGCATTAGCACAGGAAATTGGGAAGAGAAATATCACAGTAAATGCGGTTGCACCCGGATTGATAAGAACTGATATGACAAAGGATTTAAACGAGATGGAATTAAAAAGTATGATTCCGCTTAACCGGTTTGGATTGCCTGAGGAAGTAGCCGAGGTTGTTTGTTTTCTGGCATCTGAAAAAGCATCCTATATAACAGGTGAGGTGATCTCTGTCAATGGAGGTTTATATACATAAAGAATTGCTTTTTGTTTTTATATGCATAGAGTAGTAATTACTGGAATTGGTATTTATTCTTCGATCGGAAAAAACCTTGAGGAAGTAAAGGAATCTCTTTATAAGGGTAGATCCGGCATAGTCATGGATCTTGAAAGAAAAAACTTTGGATTCCAATCCGGACTGACTGGAAAAGTTGATCAACTTCAGCTCAGGGGCATTCTGGATCGCAGGGCACGTGTCTGTATGCCGCAGCATGCGGAATTTGCATATATGTCCACTATAGAAGCGTTGAAAATGGCTTCCCTGACTCCGGAATATATTGAACGGAATGATGTAGGCATCATCTTTGGGAATGACAGTTCTTCATTACCGGTTGTTGAAGCTGTCGATATTGTTCGTAAATCAGGCGATACCGGAATGCTCAGTTCAGGATCTATTTTCCAATCCATGAACTCAACAGTTTCAATGAATCTGTCGGTTATTTTCCACCTTAAAGGTATCAATTATACTGTCAGCGCAGCATGTGCAAGCGGATCCCACGCTATTGGAATGGGTCTTATCATGATCAGGCACGGGTATCAGAAAACAATAATATGCGGAGGAGCCCAGGAGGTAAATCTTTTTTCTGTAAGCAGCTTTGATGGTCTGGGAGCTTTTTCAAAACACGAATCATCTCCGGAAAAAGCTTCAAAGCCATTTGATATAAAAAGGGATGGCCTGGTACCAAGCGGAGGCTCAGCAACGGTTATTCTTGAAGAAATGGAGCATGCCGTCAAAAGAGGAGCACCAATACTCGCCGAAGTTATCGGTTATGGATTTTCTTCCGACGGGATTCATATCTCAGTTCCTGATGTTAATGGACAGATTATGGCAATATCGATGGCACTGAAAGATGCTGGAATTGGTCCTGATAAGATAGATTATATTAATGCACATGCAACATCAACGCCTGTCGGCGACCAGATTGAAGCCATGGCAATTGACCATATCTTCAGCCAATTCAGACCGGCCATCTCATCTACCAAATCAATGACCGGCCATGAAATGTGGATGGCTGGTGCAAGTGAGATAGTATATTCTCTGATCATGATGCAAAATTCATTTGTTGCACCTAATATTAACTTCGAAGAACCTGACGAATTCACTGGGAAACTAAATATTATAGCGAAAACTATTCCAAAGGAGATTGATACCATCCTTTCAAATTCTTTCGGATTTGGTGGAACAAACTCCTGTCTGATTATTAGTAAGTTCCATTAACTGAGGAATCATATCTATTCATATGGACAAAGAAGAAATTATCAAAACTATTAACAGTTTGTTAATCCAGGAATTGGAAATTGAAGAGAAAGAGATTTCACCTGGTACTCGTCTTAAGGATGATCTTGGTCTTGAAAGCTTAGATTTTGTGGACATAGCTGTAATTATTAAAAAGAAATTTGGAATAACCATCAGAGGAAAGGATGTTGCATCTATAAAAACTATGGGAGATTTATACGATTATATTCATGACAAACAAATTATGTGACATTTTGGAATGAATGCAATATGAAACCTGAAGAATACGAAATACCGGATCTTATATCCCAGCGTCCTCCAATGGTAATGATTGACCAACTCACTTATTCCGATGAAAAGTCAGCCAGAGGACGCCTTTTTATTAAGGAATCAAATATTCTGTGTCACAAAGGTTACCTTCAGGAAGCAGGTCTGATAGAATTCATAACACAAACAGCTGCAGCTCATTATGGCTATCTTCAATTGTCCTCTCACGGGAAAGTAAATCAGGGATTACTAAGCGTAATTAAAGGTCTCGAAATTCATTCATTGCCCGAAATAAATACCGAAATACAATCTGAGATTATGGTTGAAAATGAAGTACTGGGCTATACAATCATTACCGGAAAAGTATTTCAAAACAATTCGGTAATTGTTAAAGGCGAGATGAGATTCCTCATGGAAACTACAGACATAAAGCAAGAAATTTAAAAGCCCCTGTAAATTATTTATCTACAGGGGCCTGCGTTTTTAAAAACGAAAGACTAAGTTTAATAACCGGGATTTTGGTTTTCGGGACCGATTAGCGAATTTCTGATGATCTCAAGGTAAGGAATAGGAAATACGGTACGGAAGGATTGGAATGTGAATTGCCTGTTAGTACCGGTACCACTATTAATGGGGTATTCCTTATTCAGATATTCTTCAGCCATTCCAGTGCGAACAAGATCATACCAGAATGAATATTCAGCCACGAATTCATGACGACGTTCATTCATCACCGCTACCTTTTTGATATCTGATGTATAGGAGCTGAAGTGAGGATCAGTTGTGTAGAAAGTTTTAGCATCAGGGACAGCTACCGGAGCGACATTGTAGGGAATGGGCTCATTCGGGAACTGAGGCTGGAGAGCGACTTCAAGATTACCCCAGGCACGGTTGCGAATTATATCAAGATAATACCAGCCTGTATGCCCATCTGCATCGGGTCCTTCACCGACAGTTTCGAAAAGGCATTCGGCATAGTTCAGCAAAACGGCAGCATAACGCATATAGACACATGATTGAGAATAATAAATTTTATCAGTATATAACACCCGTTTCCACATTTTCAAACAGGAATTATTAGGCATACGCTCAGAAGTAACTGTCATATCGTTTGTCATTTGTTGTCCGGTATAAGGATTTGTCTCACCACGGGCTACTATTGAGTAGGACTCTTCGCTTATCTCCGGGTTCGAAGGAGGAGACACACTCATCAGAAATGAATAAGGCTCCCCAGCCTCCAACAGTAGTAGAGGCTGTCAAACAACTGACCCATAATAGCGCATCAGTTTTGTCCGCTGCTCCCCAGCCCATATCCTGGAAATCAGGAAAGGCCACTTCAAAAATGCTCTCCCGGCCCCACCAATGGTTCTCAGTGTGAATGGTCCCGAAGCTGGGTTCGAGGCTATAGGTCTGGCTATCGATAATGTCTTTCAGCTCTTGTTTAGCGGAAGAATAATCCTTCAGATACATGTAGGCCTGTGCCTTATATGCCTTAGCCATCCCTTTGGTAATCCGTCCGTATTGCCCTTTATAGGGAATCCAATCAAGATTATCGGCAGCATAAGAAAAGTCGGCCAATATAAAGTTCCAGGTTTCTTCAACTGTCGCAGCACGGGCTTTGTTCGGGGTGTTGGAATAGGTTTCTCCTTCTTCCAGCATTGGTACACGGCCGAAGGATTGTGCCAGCCAGGTATAGTAATAACCCCGAAGGGCACGGACCTCAGCCATAATGGTATTTTTAGTCGTTTCCCCATTGGCAAATATAGCAGGATCTACATTTTTCAACTTGGCAATAAAACGGTTGGCACGGTCTACTCCTCTATACCAGTTTAACCATGAGATCTCAAAAAAATCTTTATCGGCACGCCAGTCATGGCGGGTAAATTCATTGTCCCATCCCGAGGCCTGGCAATCCAGCGCAGGATAGTTGGCAAAATGAACCTGAGGTTTGAAGTTCCAGTTTTGTTGAATATCGACCCCTTTTTTATCAGGATACAACATATCATATACTCCGTTCAAACCTTGCATTATGGTTGTTTCAGAAGAGAACAACACCTCAGGTTGGATAATATCGTAACGATCTACTGTCAGATAGTCTTTGCTGCATGAAGAACCATAGATCACTGACAATGCTAGCAAAATGTAAAAATATATTTTTTTCATATTCAATATTTTTATGTGGTGAACATATTAGAATCCGAAATTGATACCAAATGTATATATCTGCGGAAATGGGTATTTGCCACCGTCAAATCCGGTTTGTTGTACATTACCGTTTCCGACTTCAGGATCTCCGACATTATATTTAGTGATGGTCAGGATGTTCTCTACACTTACAAAAACTCGGGCCGATTCCATTTTGATCCTGGTAAGAAGTTTTTTTGGAAATGTATAGCCCAATTGAAGATTTTGAACCTTTAGAAAATTACCGTTGCGGATGAACGCATCGGATACCTGCCCATTGTGGTTAGGATCTGCTCTGGTCAGGCGGGGATACACATTGGTTGACCCCTGGACCATCCCATGCATTAGCTGCATAGTCAGCCAACATGTTACTGCTGGAAGTAAGTAAATTGTGATAGGAATATGACAAGATATCCTGTCCGGCCACCCCGTAGAAGTACATGTTAAAGTCGAAATTTTTATAACTCAGACTGACATTTAGACCATAAGTAAGGTCAGGATACCCGTTGCCTAATATTTCACGATCTAAATCATCTATCCATCCGTTTCCGTCAAGGTCCTTGTACTTACGGTCGCCGGGTTTGGTTCCTATTGACTGGTAAGCTCCTTTACTGGCTCCTGCAGCAGTAGCAGATGCATTCAGGGCATCTATTTCAGCCTGGGTTTGGAAAATACCATCAGTACGCCATCCGAAATAGGAACCTACCGGATAACCATTTCTGGTTATGGAATAACTGCCCCACCATGCTCCGACATCTATATTATCAATTCCATTTACACCATAGTTTGAGTAAATATCTGTTCCGACATCTACAGTTTTATTCTTGACAGCGGTGGCGTTGGCACTCAGGTTTAGATTCCAATCACCCCAACTCTTTTTATAACCAATCTGGAACTCAAATCCGGAGTTACGGATTTGACCGGCATTAGTATAAATTTGGGAAAAACCTGTTGAAGGACGCAGACCCTTGTATAAAAGCAAATCCTTGGCATCTCTGCGGAAATAATCGGCTGTAAAGGTCAGGGTATTCTTAAGGAAAGCCATGTCAAACCCGATATTTAACTGCTCGTTGGTTTCCCATTTCAGGTTGGTTTCGATTTCAGTTACCTGTGTAAAACCCGGGGCAATGGTGAAGGTGTTATCTGCCGGGTTGTAAAGATAATAAGCGATGCGATTGGATGATAACTGATCTACTGACAAGTTGGTGGGATTACCGGCATTTCCTGTTTGTCCCCAGCCTGCACGCAGCTTCAGGTTACTGAATATATGCTGATTCTGCATAAACTTTTCTTCCGAAATTCTCCATCCCAGAGACAATGAGGGGAAAGTACCATATTTATTCCCGGCTCCGAAATTCGAAGATCCATCCCGGCGAACAGTGGCAGTTAACAAATAACGATCAGCATATGAATATGTGATACGCCCGAAGAGAGACTGTTCACGGGTGGGTATGCCCAGACCGCCACCTCCTAAAATAGTTTCCGGAGCCAGAGTTAACCCGATATTACGAATGGTATTTACTGCAAAGTCGCTGGAACTGGCGCTTATATATTCGGAAGATCCTTTTGAAGCGGAATGTCCAAGTAAAGCAGTAAGCCGGTTTTTCCCAAGTGTAAGATTGTAGGTTAAATAATTTTCCAGGATATACTCCGTACCAGTGCGATTGTTCATGCTGAAGTCGTCAGTGGGATTCGGATAAAAGGTTCGATTTTGCCTGTATAGCGTAAGTATGGTCGCCATTGCCATTATAATTGATCCCTCCGACTGTCTTGAAGGTCAACCCTTTAAGTATATCAACCTCAACATAAAGCATTAGCCAGCACCCTGTTATTATAGTATAACTCATCAGCCGTTTCAGCCACTGCTACAGGGTTATCATTGGTATTGTATCCTCCGTTTCCTTCCCGTGGAAAATGTCCCCAGGTCCCATCAGGATATTGAATGGGAACATGAAGAAGTTGTCCATTGGAAAGCGTGTCCATCGTAGGGATTGTACTGACATAATCCATCGGGTTTACATTAGCTCGCTTGGATTCCGAGTGCATAAATGAAACATTCAAACCAGTACGGATAAAATCTTTGATATTGTGTGTAATATTGGCTCGTGCGGTTAATCGTTTAAAGTCAGAAGCCAGAATGATCCCTTCGTTGTCCAAATATCCGACAGACATCATTACCTGAGTGTTGTCAGAACCTCCCATACCTGATAAATTGTATTGTTGCATTATGCTTGGCCTGGCCATCTCGTTCTGCCAGTTGATATTATTCAGGGCAGAAGGGTCGGCCCAAACCGGATTAGGAATAAAGCCGTCATTTACACTTGCTTTATTCGATGCTGTTGCGAATTGTTCAGCATTGGCAACATCGATTTTGGTAGTCTGATTTTGTAAACCAAAGGAGGCATCCAATGACATCTTGACCTGGCCCTTGACTCCCTTCCTGGTGGTGATCATGACGACCCCGTTGGCACCACGCGCACCATAAATAGCAGTGGATGAAGCATCCTTCAATACCTCAATTGCTTCAATATCATTAGGGTTGAGGAAATTAGCATTAGTACCAACCATTATACCATCGACTACGTAGAGAGGTTCTGCAGAGTTATTAATGGTTGCTGTACCACGAATGCGGACGGAGGTGCCTCCTTCCGGAGAACCGGAAGTTCTGACAACCTGTACCCCGGCTGCCAAACCTTGCAGTCCTTGTTCCATTGTAATAGGATGGCGTTTCAACAATTCTTCAGGACTTATAGAGGATAAAGAACCAGTCAGATCACTCTTTTTCATTGTACCGTAACCGATTACCACAACTTCCTCCAGTCCAATTGCTGATTCAGCCATAGTTACATTGATCTCAGTTGAGGTTCCGATGGGGACTTCCTGCGGTTCCATTCCAATAAATGAGAATGTAAGACTCCTGGCTCCCTGAGTTAAGTCAATGTTGTACTTACCTGCAACATCTGTCATTGTTCCCTGGGTTGTTCCGGTAATGACAACGTTCACACCCGGCAGAGGACTTCCATCTTTTCCGATAACAGTTCCCGTTAGTTGTTTTTTTTGTGGTACTTCTGTCAGATAAACCGGGGCAAGAATAATCTTACGGTCAATAATTGAATACTTAACATCGGTACCCGCAAATATGTGATCAAGTATCTTACCAATAAGTTGGTCATTTTCAGAAATACTGATTTTGCGATCAGTATCCAGAAGCTTTTCGTTGTACAGGAAGTAAAATTCACTTTCGTCTTCAATTTTATCGAGTACAGTGACAAGTTTGGTGTCTGAAAAATTAAGAGAAAGCCTTGTTTTCTGCGAATATGCGTCAGTAGCTTTTACTTGAAGAATTCCTAAGATCATAAGAATAACAGCAATACGCATGATTAGAAATGTTTTTTTCAGAGAACGATAAACCATTTCCCCGAAAGGGTTGTTTTTTTTCATAGATTTGTAATGTTTTAAGTTAAAAAATATCAAATGGATGTTTTTTAAGGAAATCGTTGACGCGATTTCCTTTTTTTATCCATTTCTCTAAGGACTGATGATTCTTTTCATTGATTGCAGGTTTTTAAATTCGTATTATCACTTCTTAATATTTATAGTTACTTTGTTCTTTTTCATAGGTCCCATCGGCTAAAAGCTTTCGCGGTGTAGATGTTATAGCTGATAGGAGAAGTCATTGATAATAACCGGAGGACTTCCTCAAGTTTATCATCTTCAAATGTTGCACGGAAAGAATATTTCTCGAGCTCTTTGTCAGCAATATCAATTTTTACATTATACCATCGTTCTATACGACGAGCTACTTCACCCATCTGGTCACCTCTGAAAACCAGCTTACCCTCGGTCCATGCATTATATTTTGCCGGATCGGTCACTGACTTACTGATATTCCCATTTTGAAAAACCAATCTTTCCGATGGGATCATAGTTACCTTATCGTTACCATCACTTTTCATAAATTCGACTTTCCCGGTCTTAAGCACTACCTCGACATAATTTTCATCCGGGTAAGCGCTCATGTTGAAGCTGGTGCCAAGTACCTTCACCGTTGAATTTCCGGTACTGATTTCAAATGGGTGATCTTCATCACGGTTAACTTCAAACCATGCTTCGCCCTCAAGCCTGACCTGCCGGTTGTTGTTAAAAGGCAGGGAATAGCTCAGTTTGGAACCGCTGTTCAGCATACCGGTTGAACCATCGGGAAGATTAAAGGATACACGTGCTCCCAAAGGGGCATAGATCGTTGAACTTACCAGCCGATCGGCGATTGGTTTGTGGTCAATGCTCAGGTAATTGAATACGAGACCTCCTGCAATCAGTAATGGCAAAAGTAGAATAGCGGCAGCCCTCATGTAAATCCGGATAAATTTCTGGACAGGTTTCTGACTTTTCAATATCTCATTTTTTCGGATCAGATGGTGAATCCGATCAAGAAGGTGACTAAGATCAACTTCAGAAAATGAGGTATCCCTGAGAAGAATATCCCAGTCTTTTTCCAATAGATGCTGCAAATAGTCGTTATGTTCCCCTTTTGAGAATAAAAATTCCACATATGCTTTTTCTTCGTCTGTTGAAACTCCTTTAATATATTTTTCAATCTTTTCTATTTCTTCCTGTTTAAGCATCGTCATTTTTCATTATTAAGTGAAAATTTATTTCCCATAAGCTTATATATTATCCATGAGTAAGGGAAATCTCATGTAAAAAGTGCCTTTTTTTTCGGATGATCACTTTTTTTAGTTAAATTATCTTAAGATGAATGTGACGCTCTCTTTCACCGGATGATCATTCGGGCAACAATAGGGAATTGTTGCGAATGCAGACAATTGATGTTCGATGAATCACAGTAACTTGATACCTTTCAATGAATGCCTGACGACAAAATAGAAAGTTTAATAAATTTTTGATTAGAGGAAAACCAATGAAAGAAGCAGAAGTACAGACAAATTTTCGTTGTACATACGGTAGCGAATAAACTTCAGTGATTCTGATATATAATTGTCGATGGTGCCGGGTGAGAGACCAACTTCTTTGGCTATCTCTTTGGTCGATTTATCTTCCAGCCTGCTTTTCAAAAAAATGTTTTTTTGCTTTTCAGGAAGGTTATTAACAATCTGTTGCACCCGATCAAGAACAGATTGGTAGTCAATACCATCTTCTGTTTCAGAGGAAGACTGTGAATTTCCGTAGAGGGTTTCGCTGATGAATTCTCGAAGGTAATTTCGTTTTCGGAAAAGTTTGCAAATATCGTTGTAGGCGATCGTAAAAAGATATGACTTGAACGATAATTCTTTATTCAGGTTTTTATAGTTTTCCCATAATTTCAAAAAAACAGATTGAACAAGTTCCTCAGACTCGGTCGTCGATCGGAGGTATTTTAGACCGAAAGCATAGAGTTTCCCTGAATACTTTTCGTATATCATGTCGAATGCTTCCACATCGCCTTTTTGCAACCTTTCAACCAATTCAATATCTGCAGGAAATAATTTCAATGCAGTTCTTATTTGCTTATTTTAGTATAAAGATAATTTTAATACAGCAATCTTGATATCTCTGCCTTAAGTTATTATTATCATGAAATTAGACAAGTTCCCAGACTATAATAATATAGTTTCTGAACAGGATTGCACTTTTACATTAGTAAGATAAGTACAGGAATGATTTCCGGCATTTACTGTTTATAAGCTCTAAAAATGATGAGATTGTGAACTGAATGTAAAGTCGGCCCTGTCGGGCAGTCCAAAACTCCCCGGTATAGCTCGTGTTTTCATACAACCCCTTATCGGCTAATTTTTACGGCGAGCACATTTTCACCGTCAAAATTCGCATAGTTAGTAATATCATATCTGAATCTCTGGAACATAAGTGTCAATACAGAACTGTAACTAATACTAATAAGATTCTTTTCATATTTTTCTCACTGATTATTTCCGATTATAAGGCAGGCTGCACCAATGAAACCAGCAAAGTCGCCTAACTCAGCCGGAACAATTTTTGTCTTTTGAGAGGGTACCGGGCATATCCATTTCTTCAAAGTTTCTTCCATTGAAGATTTTAAAAAATTTATATGCGCTGGCTATTGAACCGCCAATAACAACAATATCGGGATCAATCATATTAATTGACCATGACAGCGGTACAGCAAGATGTTCACCAAATTCTTTCCATGTCTGCAGAGCTTGTTCATCACCCTTAACAGCCAGGTGAAAAACATCAAGAGATGATTTGTCCGCTCCTGAAATGGATTTGTAAATCTTTGAAACACCGGCACCTGAAATAAAATCCTCGATGGTACCTGACTGGTACGGCGAGGGCCAGATTTCTGCTGCCGTGCCTGTTGAACCGTTAAATATTTTTCTGTCAAGTACTATAGCGCATCCAAGTCCGGTTCCTAAAGTAAAACCAATTACATTTTTCTGATTCGCCGCTGCACCAAAAATGCATTCGCCCAATATCAGACAATTGGCATCATTATTTAAACAAACGGGAACTCCGAAATAATCTTCGATCGTTTTGCGAAGCGGGAAAAAATGCATGGTCGGCAATTGCGGACATTCAAGAATGACTCCCCCATCAATATCCAATGGACCTGTAGCACCTATGCCAATACCCATAACATCGCTGATGGACAACCCTATATTACTTAATGAAAGCTCAACGGAATCTGTAATCCTTTTTATAATCCTCTCAGCAGGCTCGGTACCTCCGGTTTGAACTTTAACCGGTGTACCAAGTACTTTGCCATCGGGACTTATAATCCCGGTCATTATTTTGGTGCCTCCCAGGTCAATGCCGACAATTATTTTACTACTCATTAACGTTTTGCTATTCTTTTATATCTAATTTCCCTTTACCCCGGTATGCCAATATAAAAACGTAGATAAATGCCAACAAATTGATCGACATACCCCATTTCATGTTTAAATGCTGACCTGTAAATCCTACCAGCCAGCTTACAAAAGCACCTCCGACAATTGCAGTTCCTATAATACCGGAAATAGTCCCATGATTTTCTTTAAAACTATTAATAGCTGCACTGAATATTGAGGTAAATGAAGCACAGGTAAAGTAACCTACCAGGGCAAATGCTACAAGTGCAGTGTTTGCATTTCCTGTTATGGCTACTATTAATGCGATTATTGTACCAAGACTGTGGAAGATAAAGATTTTTTTTTCGCTTATAATTTTCATCATTGGCGAAATAATCAGCCTTCCACAAGCCTGGAATAACCAGAACAGTGCCACTACAAGAGCGGTTTTAGAAGGAAATACGGTAAACATAAATGATCCTTCTTTCCAGAATGACTGAGTGTAGCCAACGCCGTGTACCTTATTCATGTAGGTCATTATGTATGACGAAACACCTACTTCGGCTCCGACATACAGGAATATTCCCAATCCGTACGTTATAATAATCGGATTCTTTAGCAGAATGCCAATTTTGGAAAAATTAATTTTCTCCTCCTCATTGAGCCGTACTTCAGGAAATTTAGAGAATGCTAACAATATCAGGAGAACAGCATTAATGACTCCAAATAGGAGATAAACTGTTTTCCAGGAAAATCCATTAGTCTGCATTAAAGGTACCAGTAAGGGACTAAATGCATAACCTAACGCTCCAATTCCTATAACAATTGTCAGGTTAGCTGTATATCTGTTGGGAGTATCCAGTTCTCTGATAAAAGGATTGCCTGCTACCTGAATTGCGGTGACTCCTACTCCCACCAAAAAGATTACCAGTATTATAATGATATAATGGTTACTTAAATAAAAAAGGAATGATCCTGCCGCCATCAAAAGAGTCCCCAATAGTAAAATACTTTTTGCACTGTATTTATCCATAGCCATTCCAAATGGAATTGACATCAGTCCATACGACAAAAAGAATGAAAATGGAAGTAAGGCGGCAATAGTAAGAGAGACATTATAGTCAACCTGAAATTTGTCAATGATCACACCAATTACAGAAGTAAGCAAACCAAATGATACGTAAAGTAATATGGTTACAACCAGAAGGAATGAATTTTTCTTTGAATGTACCATATTCTATTCTGTGGTTGTTACTTTGGCCCCGCGATAAAAATTTCCTGCCTCACGACCATTTGATTTTGCATAGGAATCAATAAACAACTGAACCGGAATAATGCTTTGAATGGAGAACAGGAACTCGTCGGGTTCATTAATAAATATCTGCATAATATTTTTGTTTGAAATCGGAAGTTTTTTATTGGTAATGACCAGGACTTTACCTCCAAATTCATTTATGTCTTCAGCCATTTTGATACTCTGAGAATAGGTTTTCCCGTCTGCCGCAAAAAGTATGGCTTTAAATCCTTCAGATACCATTTCCATTGGGCCATGTCTGAATTCGCCGCCCAAAATGCCTGTAGCAGGAATTCTGGTAGCTTCCTTGAACATTAGGGCGCTTTGGCTGGCTGTTGAAAACGATGGACCTCTTGCGATGATCTGTATCGTCTGTATATCACCTAAAAATGTCAGTGCATCATTCATCCACAAATGATAACTGGCAAGTGTCGTCTTAAAATTGGCAATAAGATCTTTAATCATCTTTTTTCTTTCATCATTCCAGGTACCTGCTAAATACCATCCTAAAATAAAGGAGACAAGTGCTGTTACAACGTATGTTTTGGTAGAAGTCATTTCTTCTGTCCCGGCCATACCGAGCAGTGCAATATCTGCTCTTTTAGCAAGAGTACTATCAGCTTCATTGGTAATTCCTATGCAATAAACATTTGAAGGAAGCTGATCTAACAGTTGCGTCACTTCAAAGCTTTCACCTGACTGAGAACAACTTATCAGCAAAGTCTTCTTCCCAAGTAAATTGAGATTATAATGCAATAATTCGCTGGAATTAATCACAAATGAATTTATATCTCAAACTGTTGAACAGAATAGAGGCAGCATGGGATGTAAAATAGGAACTTCCCATTCCTGTAAATATTACTTGCTCAAAGTGTTCAGTCTTTATGGTATTGTTCAATTTTTCAAGAAGGTCTTTTCCTTCCGGACTGGTATAGTATTGTAAAGTGCGCTCAAGAGCTGCAGGTTGTTCGAATATTTCTTCCAGAAATTTTTTCATATTATTTAAGTTTTATCATGCGCATTACCCAAACACTTTCATTGAAATTCAAACAATGTTTGTTTTATAAAAATTGTTTATACAATAAATACCTGAACATCGTAATCATCAAATTTTTTTAATTCGTTTTCCGATAATTTTTTTGTTGTTATTATACTGTTAACTTCACTCACCTTTGAAATAACTCCCAGACTTCTTCTTCCGAATTTCGAGGCATCAACTACGAGAATTACTTCACCTGACATTTCCATCATTACGCGACTTGTATTTGCTTCTAAAATGTTGGGTGTTGTCAGCCCCACTTCAAAATCAATTCCATCAACTCCAATGAACAATTTGTCTGCTGATATTTTCCGTAATACATCGTCGGCCAAAGGGCCAACAAGCGTTGAGGTATCTTTGAGCAGTGATCCTCCAATTAATATAACATCAATGTCACTATTCAGCAGTATGCTGACAATGTTAATTGCATTGGTAATGACCGTAATCCCTTTCATATGCTTTATTTCTTTTGCAATAAAGCTGGTTGTGGAACCTGAGTCCAGAATAATTGTATCACCTTCGGAAATGAGTTTGGCAGCCTTTTTTGCGATCCGGATTTTTTCCTCAAGGTTGAGTTTCTCCTTTTCGTTCAATGCTAAACCGTGAAAAAGCTTTCTTGGTTTTATAGCTCCTCCGTGAGTTCTTTTCAGTAGCCCTCTCTGTTCAAGAATTGCAATATCCTTTCGGATAGTTACTGATGTTGTATTTAAAATTTCAGGAAGATTTTTTGTTACTAAACGGTCTTCTTTTTCGAGAAGTGCTATGATTTTCTCAAGCCGTTCTTCCCGAAATACGACATTATTATTCCCGTTCTTTATACTTTTCATATACTTATTGTTTAATATTCTTTTATCCCCCGCTTGCATCCGGAGGAAAGTCTGCAATTAAACTGTTATTGCATAAAAACAACAGAAAAATGTATTTAAAAACTATGGATTATATCCTTTGCGTTTGAAGCTCCATCCCCAACCAGTTCCACCATCTTTCTGATCCTGCCATAGTACCATTAAGTCATCTGTAAGAAGTTTTATTTCGAAAACACCGGTGGCAGTGGCAGCTGGATTCGTACAATCGATAGCGTAATCCAAAATAAATGGATCAACAATCGTAATTGTCTTATCAGCGCCATTGACAACAAATGTACCTTTTACACCTTCATCACCTGCGACATGATGGTAGGTATAATTGATGCTCCCTCCATTAAAGTCAAATACCATTTCTCCATTAATGTCAGGGGTAATCCGCGTACATTGTCCCCAACTGGCACTAGGCATCCAGTTATCAGGATAATCTACCAGGTCATTTGTGGTTTGGTAGGAATAATCAGGAATTCCGGTGGCAGGATCAGTATTGTAGACCCAGGTTCTTCCTGCACCGCCTCCGGTTAGCTCCTTAAAGATTGGTTTATCTACAACTGTTGGATCTGTAGTTGCAACTATAAAGTTGGTTTCAGCCTTTACAGGTCCTTGTCCACCTTCGCCATAGATATTGCATGATACAATATAGGTGTTTGGAAAAGGATAATATGAGGAAACCTTCTGTGGCCCCACGAGCTTCTGTCCATTTCCAAAATCCCAGTAGCAAATAAAACCATTATCTGCCACAGCGCTAAAATATGGATTAAAAGGATCAGTAGCGTCAATGACAATACTGGCGTTAGATGGAGGAGGAGCAATTTTCCCGATTTTATCGGCTTCCGGTTCACAGGAAAATAGGAATATCAATGTTAATCCTGTTATTATTGTAAATACTGTTTTTTTCATAATTAAATATCTTTATAAAAAGTTGCTCTAATTTTCACAGATAATATGTCATAAATTATTAATGACTCTAATAAGGATTTGTAGTAAGGTTGGGGTTCAGGTCTCTTTGAATACGAGGTATTGGAAAATATCGTTTATTATCCGTATAGCCATCCATCAGGTTTCCACGACCGGTACGGACGAGGTCCCAATATCGCTGACTTTCCAGTCCAAGTTCAACCCTGCGCTCATGGTAAACTGCAGCAAGAGGGTCAGAAATTGTCGTGTGGCCCATGTTAACCCTGAACCGGACACTATCTAAAGGTGATTTCCAATCTCCACCTGCATGGGCTCTTGCCTCTGCCTGCCAGAGAAATACCTCAGCATAGCGAATCTCCCTGGTATTCAAAGGTGACTGATCAGGTAACTCACCTCTTTTACTTGCAGGAAGCTGTATTTTACGTTTATTATATCCGGTAATTGCATCAGGATTGTGAACCGGGTCTTGCCGGGTATAAATAATAACTTCATCAGGTGTGCCTTTCCATAGCGTATCACCATCAGAAATTATTGTCCATTTTCTGCGAATATCACCTGTTTCGAATTCATTATAAAAATCCTGTGTAGGTTGATCGAATCCCCATCCAATGCCATCCCAGCGTGATTCCTGATAAATCTCGGCATAGGTTGCCTCGCCCATATCGTACGGAGCATTAGGGAAAACTTTTCTTTGAATATCGAAAATAGATTCCATACCATTATCGGTTTCAACAATAAAAAGATCACCATAGTTTGGTTGTAAGCGATATTCTCCTGAACCAATAATTTGTGTTGCCAAAGCATCAGCCTCGGTCCATTTTTCCTCGTAAATATATGCTTTTGTTAAAAGTGCAGCTGCAGAGCCCCATGTTGCGCGGCCTAAATCATCAGCTGACATCGCGCTTTTCAGAGGCAAATCAGGAATTGCCGCTTTAAGGTCACTTTCTATGAATGCCCAGCATTCTTCTATAGTATTTCTGGGATTAGAATATTCTGAAGGTATTAAGATATGATCTACTATTGGTATTCCTCCAAATATCCTTACTAAACAGAAGGTATAATAAGCCCTCAAGAACTTAGACTCTGCAATCAGGCGTTTCTGAACATCAGCGCTTATTTTACTATTATTGGTAACTCCGGTAATAAGCTTGTTGGCGCGATTTATCCCTACATAAAAGTCAGACCACACAGATTCAAGTACTGCTGTCTGTTCTGTTGCCTGAAAATGCTCCAGATCGTACATCTGAGGCTGATCGCCATCACCCCCGCCACCTTTTACTGCATCGTCTGAGACAACATCGCCAATAGCCCACTGAAGGTATTGAGAATAATTACCCCATCCTGCAGGGTCATATACGCCAGGTAATACCGATAGCGCAGCAGCATCATTTTCAAAAAAAGTCGCATCAGTGATACTTGGCACTGGTGTATCTAAAAATTTATCCGGCTTGCAGGCCTGTAAACCCAGTAACATGCAAACAACTATTACGCTATAAGAAAATATTTTTTTCATTGACTTAAGTTTTTAATAATGAGAAATTAAAAAGTAACATTCAAACCTAAGCTATAAGTTCTGCCCTGAGGATAAACTCCACGGTCAACACCTATTTCAAGAGGTCCGTTAATACCAATTTCAGGATCGAGGCCTGTATATCTGGTAAAGGTCAGGAGGTTTTGTGCATTTAAATATATACGCACATTAGTTAAATGCATTTTGGTTGTCAGGTTCTTATTGAGACTATATCCTAATTGAAGTGTTTTAATCCTGAAATAGGATCCGTCTTCAATAAAACGATCCGAGATATATCCGTTATTAACATCATTGGCAGCCATACGAGGATAGCGGGCATCGGTTTGAGTACCTTCACCAACCCAACGGTTAATCATATCCCTTGAAAGGTTCCAGGCTGCGGTTGAGGATTTGGTATATATGGCTGGCCCGTTAAAAAGCTTATTGCCATAAACACCCTGAAATGTTGCACTTAAATCAAAACCTTTATATGAAAAGTTTGCATTAAAGGAATAGGTGAATTTTGGCAACGGGCTTCCAAGTTTTACTACATCCAGTTCACCATTCTTATCGGCATCAACATATCTTATATCGCCGGGAGCCACATTTTTTTGAGCTGTTTGCGCATCAATTTCTGCCTGATTCTGGAACAAACCATCGGTTTTGTATCCGTAAAACTGAGCTATTGGTGCACCGGCATAAGTTCTCTCTAGAAAAGCCATATTGGCAAAAGAGGCGCTGGAAATAAAACCCTCTATTACACCCAGACTTACAACCTTATTTTTAATTGTGCTGAAATTTCCACCAAAAGAATAGATGAAGGCATGATCCATATTTCTATACTCTAAAGAGAGTTCAATGCCTGAATTCTTCATTTCACCGGCATTTTGATACGGACTATCCTGAATTCCGGTTTGACCCGGAGTTGGAACCTGCAGCAACATCCCGGTTGTGTTTCTTATATAATATTCTATTGTACCTGATAGTTTGCTATTGAGTATACTAAAATCAACACCGAGGTTTGTAGTTGTTGTTTTTTCCCACCTTAGTTCCGGATTCCCCACACCAGGGAAAGAGTAACCGGGATGTAGTACACCCCCCCATATATAGTCAGCACCCGAGCTTGCGGTAGTTAAATAATCATAAGAACCGACACTTCCCTGATTACCAATCTGACCCCAACCGGCTCTTAATTTAAGACTGTTTATAAGATCAACGGATTTCAGGAAAGGCTCTTCAGACATTTTCCATCCAAGAGAGAATGAAGGGAAATAATCCCATCTTTTTCCTTTAATGAATTTTGATGAACCGTCTGCTCTGAAATTGGAAGTTAATAAATACTTATCCTTAAAGCTGTAGTTTAATCTTGCCAAAAATGAATACTGACGCGATTGAGAGTAGGATCCATTAACCCTGGCTGAATTGTTACCGGAAGCGTTATCTATGGTTATAGCATCGATATCTTTTGGCAGACCACTTACTGCAATGCCACTCTCATTGTAATTGTCACTAAAACTTTCAGTTCCTGCTAATGCTGAAATAGAATGGTTACCAAATTTCTTTTCATAATTCAATGTATTTGTCCATTGCAGAATATAATTCTTTCCATAGTAATCGCTTAATGAACTTATAGCATTTTGCTGTGCGTTAAACACGTAATATACCGGGATATAGTCTCTGGCATCGCTATAGGTGTATTCAAATGAATAAACTGTTTTGAACACTAATCCTTTTAGCAAGGTTATATCGGCGAATATATTGCCTAATGTTCTATATGTAATATTTTCGTTATTATAATAATCAATTGTGGCAGCCGGGTTAAATGTGTCGTTAAATATACTTTTTGTGAAGGACCCATCAGCATTTCTGACCGGAGTTGCCGGGTCTCTGACCAAAGCTGTCAACAGGGGACCTGTCCACTCATCACTTGGAGGCGGCATACGGCTGGATGTTTTAATAAGGGTAATATTTTCACCTGCTTTTAACCATGGTTTAACATCGAGAGTTGAGTTACTTCGAAGTGTGAGTCTGTTGTAACTGGTCTTTTTAATAATACCTTCCTGATCAAACTTGTTAACGCTTAAATAGTAACTGCCTTTTTCACCACCTCCTGAAATAGAAAGGTCAACATTTGAAATAGCAGCATTTTCATTTGAAATCTCTTTAAACCAATTGGTTGTTGGTAGTATTGAAGGATCCGGAACAATCGGCGCATAACCTTTGGCAATCAAAGCTTCGTTTCTTAAATACGCCCATGTCGGACCGTCCATAACATTCGAAGAACGCCATGCATTTTGTACACCGTAATATGAAGAGAAGTTAATTACAGCGTCGCCTTTGGAGCCTTTCTTGGTTGTTAGAATTATGACGCCATTTGCACCTCTTGAACCATAAATAGCAGTGGCTGAAGCATCTTTCAATACCTGCATTGATTCTATATCATCCGGGTTAACAAAATCAATGTCATTAACCATCATACCGTCAACAACAAATAGCGGGTCAGAATTATTTATGGTTCCAATACCACGAATCCTGATTGTAACTCCAGCTCCCGGAGTGCCGGAGCTGGAGCTAACATCAACTCCTGCAACCTGACCCTGTAAAGCCTGACTGACGGAACTTACGTTCCTTTCACTCAGTTCTTTCATATTAACAGTAGAAATAGAGCCGGTCAAATCACTTTTTTTCTGAGTCCCGTAACCTACTACAATCACTTCGTCAAGATTTTTAGTGTTTTCAACTAAGGCTACATTAATTTCCGTTTGATTTCTGATTTGAATAACCTGTGTTAAGTATCCGATAAACGAAAATTGCAGCAGAGAATCGCTGAGTTGAACATCAATTGAATAGTGCCCGTCAATATTTGTTGTAACACCTCTGGTAGTACCAGGGACAACAATACTTACTCCAGCAAGCTTTTCATTGGTCACCTTATTGGTGATTGTACCCTCAATGGTTTTCATGCTTTTAGTTTGACCTTCCAGTAAAACCGGGGCAACCATAATAAAAAATAAGTATAGGCATAGTTTTTTCATAAGTATGGTTTGTTAATTCGTCCTTTAATGAGTACAATATTAAATAAAAAAACTAAACGAAACTAAAAAAAAGTATAATTTAATTAAATAAAACTAAAAAAAATGTTTTGACTTCCTGAGTACTGAAGTTAAATGACTATCCAAAGCAGGAGCTATGCTCATGTTTCTCAATTAATTATGAAGTTAATGATAAGACCAGCCAAATGTGGTACATGGATTTTTTTTAATTCTTAGCAAAATCGTTTAAAAAAAGAGGCCTGTGATTGAAATCATCAGGCCTCTCTGGGGTGGTGCCACCAGGAATCGAACCGGGGACACATGGATTTTCAGTCCATTGCTCTACCGACTGAGCTATGGCACCTCCTTTTCGGACTGCAAATATATATCTCAAATCCGAGGAACCAAATACTTTGATAAAAAATTTTCTATTTGGAATCATTTTAATGATATGGTACCTTTGCATCCTTACTAATAAAAAAATATGGATCTTCTCCTGTATACACTCGACAACGGCATCAGGTTAGTTCATCATCAGATACCAGGCCTTAGTCGCCCACTGCGGTTTGATAATTAATACCGGCTCACGCGATGAAACAGTACCGGAACACGGAATAGCCCATTTCATTGAACATATGCTTTTCAAGGGTACCAAAAAAAGAAAAGCCTATCACATCCTGAGCCGCCTGGAAGATGTCGGAGGAGAACTTAATGCATACACAACAAAGGAGGAAACAGCGATCCATGCATCATTTCTGAAAGAAGATTATGAAAGAGCCATTGAACTGATCAGTGATATAACATTTAATTCCGTCTTCCCCGAGAAAGAGATTGAAAAAGAAAAAGATGTCGTGATCGAAGAGATCAATTCCTACCTCGATAGCCCGTCGGAGCTTATATTTGACGATTTTGAAGAGCTTATCTTCTCTGACCAGCCAATCGGACGTAACATTCTTGGTACCCCGGAATCCGTAAAATCATTTTCAAAAAAGAAGATAAATGATTTTATTTCAAATAATTATAATACCCGTCAAATGGTATTCTGTTCTGTGGGTAATATTTCCGATGAAAAAATACTGAAGCTTTTCAAAACACATTTTGCAGACATTGTGACGGAAAATAACATTGAAAGAGATAACAAGACCTGGTTATATAAACCTGCTTCAGTAACCAAAAAGATGGATACCTACCAGAATCACTGCATTATGGGTAATCTTGCATATAATCTGAAAGATAACCGCAGGATGGGAATGTTCCTTCTGAACAATATTCTCGGGGGTCAGGGGCTGAATTCCAGATTGAACCTGTCGCTGCGCGAAAAAAACGGACTTGCGTATAATGTTGAATCAAGCTATAATCCTTATGTCGATACAGGCATATTTTCAATATATTTCGGTACCGACAGCCAGTATCTAAACAAAAGCATCTCGATAGCGTTATATGAACTGAAAAAACTAAGGACTTCCAGACTTGGCACAATACAGTTAAGCAAGGCAAAAAATCAGATCAAAGGCTACCTGGCAAGAGGATATGAGAATCATGAGAGTCTGATGCTGAGTCTGGGGAAGAGCCTGCTTATATTTGACAAAATTGACAGTATTGAGGACCTGTGCAGGAAAATTGATGCAGTAACTGCATCCGAACTGCTTGATACCGCAAATGATATCTTTGAACCGTCAAAAATGTCAACGCTGATATATAAATAGGCATGAGGCGTGCGGTGTACGGTATGCGGCCTGACCCTTGCGATGTACAAATTGACGAAGAGACGACAGTGACTAAGAGACTGTGAGACAATAGACACGAAAACAATGAACAAAAAGCTCGAACAATATATTGAGATGCATTCATCACCTGAAGATCCGGTACTTGAGGATCTTTACAGACAGACATATATGAGGTTTGTAAATCCGAATATGGTATCGGGTCATCTTCAGGGAAAACTGCTTGAACTGATTTCAAGGATGATTGCACCTGAGAATATCCTCGAGATCGGAACTTTCACAGGCTACTCTGCGATATGCCTTTCCAAAGGGCTCCGCCCAGACGGCATGCTTTATTACTATTGAATTAAATGATGAACTGACTTCGTTCTCCCATTCATTTTTTTGCAGGGCAGAAGCCGATTCAAAAATAACCCAGTTGACGGGGAAGGCACAGGATATCATTCCCGGGCTGGATCTTATGTTTGATCTTGTATTCATTGATGGAGATAAAAGAGAATACATTGACTATTATAAGTTAATCATAGGTAAGGTTAAACCGGGGGGCTTCATCCTCGTCGATAATGTTTTATGGGGAGGGAAAGTAATCGAAAATGATACAACCGATCCACAGAACAGAGGTATAATCAATTTTAATGAGATGATCCGTAAAGAGAGTATTATTGACGAGGTTATTATACCCATCCGTGACGGATTGATGCTGATAAGAAAAAAGTCTTAATGGCACAAAGGTTCAACGGCTCAACCGTAAACCAAACATATTATATTATACCTTTGCGCCCCTGTACCTTTATGCAGTTATGTCTTTTAATTTGGTATAGTTTTTGTTTAATCTGAATAAACTTCTTATGAAAAGACTATTTTTTATTCCCCTCCTTCTGATCGGAGCTTTGCCTCTAAAGGCACAATCAGATAAAGAAAATCAGCTTCAGGCACTGGAGCAAAACCAGCCTGGCAGATCAGAATGTTACAGCAACTGCCACGTTAAAATCAGCTAGCCGGCTATTTGCAGCAAAAGATGATCTTACCTCTGTAATAATTATTATTCCTGCTGACTCTGTAGTTGATGTTCTCGATTCAGACAGCACTTACTTTCATGTTTTTTATAATGACACTGAAGGTTACATTTTCAAACGTGATGCTGTCCTTGATAAATTACCTCCCAGTAGTTCTCAGCCAAACATACAGGCTCAACCCGAAGTAAAAGAAATTAATCCGGTTAGAGAACAGCCGCAGGACAGGATTTCATATCTCGAAAATAAATACGGTTCGGAAGTGGCATGCAAAGATTATGGCAGGAAAGATATGGAAAGGAATGAGCGCGGATATGGTAAGTGACAGCTGGGGGACTCCGGTTAAAATCAACAGAGTAATAAACGGGAACACTGTCAAGGAAGAATGGATATTCAAAAACACCTGGCTCCATTTTGAGAATAATACATTACTGGAGTGGGGCCCCGCAAAGAAATAGTTTTTGCCAGCCATCGATATCTGACGTAATTTTATCGGCGCTTGTTTGCGGATAAAAAAAAATTCTTATTTTTGCGCGTGCAATTGCGGGAGTAGCTCAGTTGGTAGAGCACGACCTTGCCAAGGTCGGGGTCGCGGGTTCGAGTCCCGTCTCCCGCTCAGTAAAGAGGCTGTTATCACAGTCTCTTTTTTATTTCTGTCATTTCACAGATTTATGTACATATATAATCCCAACATAAAATAAAATATTTTACCTTCACAACTTTGCATTACAAATTCTATTCACCCTTAATCAGAAAATTATGAAACTATCTTTATCATTGATTTTAGTTTTGATTACAGTAGCTCTATTTTCCTTTAAGCCTCAGGGCAAGCAAACAGGATTATCAATCCCCTTTGAAAAATACACATTGCCAAACGGTCTGACCGTGGTGCTTAATGTCGATAAATCCGATCCGATAGTCGCTGTTGCTATATATTATCATGTTGGATCAAGCCGTGAAGTTCCGGGAAAGACCGGGTTCGCTCACCTATTTGAACACATGATGTTTCAGAAGTCCGAAAATGTACCTGAAGATCAGTTCTTTAAGAATATTCAGGGAGCTGGCGGGACATTGAACGGCAGCACTAATGAAGACAGGACCAACTATTTTGAAGTTATCCCGAAAAATGCCCTCGAGATGGCTTTATGGATGGAATCAGACCGAATGGGTTACCTTGAGAACACAGTGACTAAGTCCGCTCTTGTTAACCAGCAAAATGTGGTGCAAAATGAAAAACGCGAGAGTGTTGATAATGCTCCATACGGGTTTAACCAGGGCCTGATACTTAAAAGTATTTATCCCAAGGGACATCCCTACAGCTGGACTGTTATTGGTGATATGCAGGATCTTACAAACGCCACTGTCAATGATGTCAGAGCTTTTCATAGAAAATTCTACTCCCCTAACAATGCTTTCCTGGTAGTCTCGGGCGATATTAATAAGGAAGAAGTAATCGCTATGATCAGGAAATACTTCGGTGAAATTCCTGCAGGCGAACCCATTGAAAAAAGAGCTCCTGCACCCGTTTCAGTTGCATCCACCGTAAGATTGTTTCATGAAGACAATTTTGCCAAAGCCCCTCAATTAACTATGGTCTTTCCAACAGTTGAACGGTATTCGAAGGATTCCTATGCACTGAATTTCCTGGGAGAACTCCTGGCAAGCAGCAAAAAGTCTCCTCTTTATACTATCCTGGTAAAAGACAAAAAACTCACTTCACGAGTCTTTGCCAGAAACAATTCTGTTGAGCTTGCCGGAACATTCACTATTTCTGTGACAGCCAATCCGGGTGTAAATCTCACTGAAGTGGAGAAGGCAGTATTTGAAGGTCTTGACAAATTTGAAAAAGACGGCTTTTCAGCAGAAGACCTCCAAAGGATCAAAGCCGGTAACGAGACACGGTTCTACAGCAGATTTGCAAGTGATCAGGGAAAAGCATTTACATTAGCTGAATATACAATGTTTGCCGGAGATCCCGGTTTCTACAAAAAGGATTTTGAGAACAGTCAGTCTGTTACGGTAGCTGATATAAAGGCAGCTTTCAATAAATATATCAAAGGAAAAAACTTCGTAGAAACAAGCTTTGTACCAAAAAGCCAGGCAAATCTGATCGTTGAAGGATCAAAAAATGCAGGAATTGTCGAAGAAGATGTGACAAAAGCTGCAGAGGTTAAGGATGTTGCAGCTACAGAAGAAAAAATCGTTAAAACACCTGCTAAGATTGATCGCAGTGTAAAGCCTCCTCTGGGACCCGATCCTGAAGTGAATGTACCAACCCCGTGGTCGGGTTCACTGACCAATGGTATGAAAATATCGGGGATCACTCAGAAAGAACTTCCGCTGGTTCAGTATTCTATCGTAATTGATGGAGGACGCATGCTTGACAATGTTGAAAAAGCCGGAGTGGCAAACCTTGTTGCAACAATGATGAATGAAGGCACAAAAACCAAAACTCCGGAACAGCTTGAAGATGCCATCGGACTGCTTGGTGCTACGATCAGGGTCTCTTCCGGAAACGAAGATATTACAGTGGATGTAAGTACCCTCGCAAAAAATTTCGAAAAAACGATTGCTCTTGTCAGCGAAATCCTGCTGGAGCCAAGATGGGATCCTGAGCAGTTTGATCTGGCTAAAAGCCGCATTATCAATAACCTCAAACGTAATGCTGCAAGTCCTGATTACCTGGCTTCAAGCACTCTTAATAAACTAATGTTTGGTGATAACATCCTGGCAATTGACCCGACAGGAACTGAAACTACTGTTAATGCAATTACGATAGATGACCTTAAAGATTATTATAATAAATTCATATCACCCTCAGTTTCCAGGTTCCTTATTGCAGGCGATATTGATCAGACAAAAGTAAAAGATGCTCTGGCAGATCTGAATCTGAAATGGAAATCAAAGGATGTTATAATACCTGCAGTTAAGGTTCCCGGATCTCCGGCAAAATCTCAGATCTATTTTGTTGATGTACCGGGAGCAAAACAATCTGTTATTGCTATCGGAGCACCTTCACTTCCAAGAACAGATCCTGATTTCTATCCTGTAACAGTGGCCAATTATAAACTTGGAGGGTCATTCAATGGAATTTTGAATCTTATCCTCAGGGAAGAAAAAGGATTCACTTATGGAGCCAGATCAAGCTTCAGTGGTGCCAGGAATTATGGTTCTTTCGTTGCCTCATCCAGGGTACGCACAAATTCGACACTTGAGTCTGTAACAATTTTCAAGACCGAGATGGAGAAATACCGGAAGGAAATTCCGCAGGAGTATATCGATTTTACTAAGTCATCGCTGCTGAAAAACAATGCACTCAGGTTTGAGACACTTGGTAACCTTCTTAGTATGCTCAATACTATGACTGCATACAATCTGCCTGCAGATTATATAAAGCAGGAAGAAAAATTTATTAAAGGTCTGACAATTGAAAAGCAGCTGGAACTCACAAATAAATATATCGATCCGTCAAGAATGTACTATGTGGTTGTAGGGGATGCTAAAACCCAGCTTGATGATCTTGAGAAAGTTGGTTTAGGTAAACCCATTTTGATGAAATAAATATTTGAACTCCGTAATTCTGTGTAATTATTTTGTATAAGAAGACTTCAGGATAACAGCAGAGATTTAATTTGTAGAGACGCCCAGAATTAAGCGTTTCTACTATTTTACAACTATAAATCCCTCATAAATCAAATGACTGTTTTTATTAAGAATTATTTATTTTAAATTTGCACCACTAAAAGCGCCAGCCTTCGCTAAAGCTCCGGCTGACAAAGCCCGGATGGTGGAATGGTAGACACGCAGGACTTAAAATCCTGTGACCATTACGGTTGTGCGGGTTCAAGTCCCGCTCCGGGTACCAAAAAAGAGTGAGAGTGAGAGTGAGAGCGAGTAGCTTAAACAAACTTCTCACTCTTTTTTCTCAACTCTCACTCTCACACTCACACTTTTTTATCAAGTTAATTTCGCCTCTTTTGCGAATTTTTGCTATTTTAGTAATGTCATTCGCTTCAATCTCAACTCTAAGTGCTAACTAATTTTTATTATTATGTTCGATTTTCAAAAATTGGATGTCTACCAGAAAGCCAAAGAATTTAATAAAGACATCACAAAAACCCTGGCTTCCAAAGCTTTTGATAGAGTGACAAATGATCAACTACGACGAGCTTCATTTAGCATCATGCTAAATATAGCCGAAGGATCATCGAGATTTAGCAAAAAAGATCGAAGAAACTTCCTGGTGGTATCCAGAGGAAGTGCGTTCGAGTGTGCTGCTATTTTAGAATATCTCTATGAGATTAATGAATTAAATCAGGCAATCTTTAATAAGTACTATGCCTTTCTTGAGGAGATCTCTAAAATGCTGTTTTCATTAATCAGAAAGCTTGATGATGATTGAACAAAAAAGAGTGAGTGTGGGAGCGAGAGCGAGTAGCTTAAGCGAACACTCTCGCTTTTTTTCCTCAAGCCTCGCTCTCACACCCACACTTCAATCAGCTATAGTTAGAGTAGAGTGAGAGCGTTATATAAATTGATTTGATAATTAAATTGAACATTGGTAGATTTGAATCGATGTCATTAGTTTTGAGTTCCTAAGAATTCCAGATATTATATGAGACAGGTCAGACAATTAATATTAATAGTAATAGTTTTTCTTAATGGCGCTTCTGCTTTCCCTCAGCAATCTCAGACGAATAGATATCATAAATACTTTTTTGAGGATTTCAGTAGACCGCATTTAAAGAATTTTAAAGCTTATGAAGGGGCAAAAGGGGCTGATTTATGGAAATCAGGGGTACGTTTACCATCTGAAAGAAAGACCAAAATCCTCTTATTAAAGATAAATCCCGAAGGTGAGCCGGGAGCTGGACGAGGGCCCGAAATAAGTTCAAAGTATTTCACCCATTTCGGCACATATGCTGCTCGTTTAAAGATCCCTGATGTTAAAAAAATTCAACCCGATGTTGGTGCAGTTGTTGGATATTTTACCTATCACATGGATAGTGTACAGGGATTGAGCGAAATAGATTTTGAATGGCTTATTGCAGATCCGGGAATCATTTATATAGGAACATGGACAGGCCAACAAGGAGATCTAAGAAGAATCGGTCGGATAATTGATATCTCAAGTGGCATAATATACAATACTTCTTACAGAGAGCGCCTAAGTGGATTAAGCAGGCCGCTTACCGGGGTTCAGAGCCAGCCTGATTCTATTCCTCAAATTGAAGGCTATAATGCCACATCTCAATTTAATATTTATGGTTTTGACTGGTATCCTGACAGGATCAGATGGTGGATGATCCATCCATTAACTGCTGATACCGTTGTTTTGTGGGATTACCGTGGATCGCAGGAAGGAATACCTCAGAATTGTACTCATTACAGGATGAATTTCTGGCATACAAACAACTGGCCAGTAGAAACCAATCCAAATTCAATTGAGAAACCACTTCATCCATATGAAACAGAAATTGACTGGATGTCTTATAAACCTATTAAATACTTTTCTCAGCCATAAATATACATCATTAATATAGTTGCAACTTCCGTCCGTTCGGGGTACCCAGAGGGGAATATGAGTTTTCTGGCAGAGTTGCAACCAGGGATCTTCTTCTTGATCTCTCCTCCAAACTATTTGAAGATGTTTTTTTATTATTTAAACGATGGATCCTCCTGTGTATTTTAGTAACTAAAAAACCGTTCGGTTATTTGACTTTGTGATTAAATATTATTGACTTCGATTCCTAAAAGTCGTAATTTGCAGATATAAACTGGCTGACACTGCTCAATATGAAAGCCTTATCCAATATCAATTCATTGTTACTGACTGCGGTTATGTTAAGTCAATGCAAAAAAGATGTATCAGTACCTAATGAAAACTGGGCTATAGGTGCCAGCTGGATTGATACAAGGGATGGACATACCTACCCTACAGTTCCAATCGGAAACCAGATATGGATGGCAGAGAATATGGCTTACCTTCCTAAGGTCAATAAAATAACAGATGGTTCAGAAGACCAAGGAAAGGAAAAGGATCCATTCTATTATGTATATGGATATAACAACACCGATACTTCCGAAGCAAAAGCTACAGCAGATTATAAACATTTCGGAGTATTATATAATTGGACTGCTGCTCAAAACGCTTGTCCCGATGGCTGGCATCTCCCGACTGATTCAGAGTGGATTAATCTTGAATTGTACCTGGGAATGAGTGCAACTGAGGTTATTAAGGAAGGCAACCGGGGAACTAATGAAGGGACCAAGATTAAGTCGACCTGGGGATGGGATTTTGTAACCTGGACAGACAAATATGGAAATGGGACAAATGAAACCGGATTTACAGCTGTGCCAGGTGGTAGCCGATATCAGGACGTTTCAGTCTCTCCTGCTGAATATATAATTACGGGGTCAGGATATTCCGGCTATTGGTGGACTACTACAGAGAGTACTGAATCATTCGCATGGTGCCGTGCTCTGATTTATTATACAGATGTAATATACAGATACAAAGATGAAAAGCCTGAAGCGAACTCCGTGCGGTGTGTTAAAAACTGACTCATTTTACGGATTAATAAGGTAATCATGAAATTCTTGATAAAAACGATATGTATTGTTTTTATTACTGCTGGATTTGTTGCAATAATGAATTTTTGCAGCAAGGAGGAATCTGTACTTCCTGTGGTGCTCACTATTAAAGTTTCAGGAATTACTACTACTACTGCAGTTTCAGGAGGAAATATCACATCCGACGGCGGAGCCCCTCTTACATCAAAGGGAGTATGCTGGAATACACTTACAGATCCAACTGTCAAAAATTATAAAACGACTGACGGCGAAGGTGCAGGAATCTATTCGAGTAACCTTACGAACCTTGAGTCCGGTACGATCTATTATGTCCGGGCATATGCGACTAATAAAGCTGGAACCACTTATGGATTTGAAACAGCTTTTACAACCATACCAATTACTCCTTCTTTGACTACTATCCCTGCTTCTGAAATAACAACAAACAGTGCAACATCGGGTGGTATTATTACATCAGATGGAGGTTTTTCAGTCACAGCAAGAGGAGTATGCTGGAGCAATAGTGATAATCCCACACTTAAAGATCCACATACTTCTGATAGTACAGGTACTGGCAGCTTTACAAGCTGTCTCACAGGATTGAGCCCGGATACATCCTATTTCGTTCGGGCTTATGCTTCCAACAGTGGGGGTACCGCTTACGGATATGAGATACGTCTACAAACGCTTCCCCATTTCAGCCCGATAGTATTTAATCCTCATCTGACTTATGACTCTATCTCTGACATTGACCGAAATATCTATAAGACAATTAAAATCGGAACCCAGACCTGGATGGCCGAAAACCTTAAAACTACTAAGTACAATGATGGAACTCCGATCCCAGATATAACTGACGATAGCATATGGTATCAACTCTCCACACCGGCTTATTGCTGGTTATTTAATAATGAAAGCATATTCAAAGATATGTATGGTGCCATATATAACTATTATGCAGTTGAGACAGGCAAGATTTGTCCAACCGGCTGGCATGTTTCATCAACTGCAGAGTGGGACACTTTAGCAAGTCACCTGGGGGGAAGAGAGATTGCTGGCGGTAGACTAAAAGAATCTGGAATCACACACTGGAAGACACCAAATACAGGTGCTGATAACATAAGCGGTTTTACTGCTCTTCCTGGTGGCTATCGCTACTTTTCTTCTTTTTCGGACCCCGAATATCGTGGTCGCTGGTGGTGCTCTGATCTGTGGGCAATGAGAGAGCTGCAATACGATACCAATATATTGGATGGAGCGAGTTGCAATTCAACATGCGGTTACTCCGTCAGATGCGTTAAGGATAACTGACAACATGATACAAAAAATATTATTATACCAGGTGGTTGCAACTTTTGTCCGTGAGGGGTACCCAGAGGCACAAGAGGTCAAAACTGACCTCTTGCCCATTCAGGGTTTACGAGTTCTGGGTACCCCTGTTCATGATTGAGATTCATCAATCGCAAAATACAGTAATGCAGCAAACAGTCGGATGCCTGGATGTATTGTTCCTTTACCTCCCTGTATAGACAATGCAATATCTTCGGCAGCAAACATTAAAAAATCTTTCTTTTGATTTCAATAGCTCTTTCCCTGCAAACTTCGTGGCAACAGTAACAATGAACACATCTTGCTTCGTTTACTAAAACCCTGTTCTTCTTTTTATTGTCATAATGCAGAATCTTAACCGGACAGATATCAATGCATTTTGAGCAGCCAATGCATAGCTTGCTGTCAAATACTGGTCTTTTATTAAACCTTCTGAGTAAGGGGATTTTCTTTTTAAAGTACTTAAAAATGATGCCCGCTTCACCACCTTTATCAATCCGTTTAAAATCTCTGACAACAATATTCTCAGGATCAGCTCCTTTGATAATTATATCGTCTATATTTTTCAGAAGAATACCTCTCTCAAGAGCAATTTTGTTTGTTGGAATATCAAGAGGATTATATCCCAGGATGCGGCTGGCTATTATATCAAGTGCAAGCGGATTAACGGAAGCTAATAACACGTTGACTTTCTTTGGGTATCCGTTACCCGGACCTGGGCCTTCCATCGCAATAATTCCGTCCATTATGTGAAAATGTGGTTTTATTGCCTCTTCCAGATCGACAAAGAATTCACCGAATTTATACCTGTCGGGATATTTTATATGCTGTATTGCTTTGTTGAATGCAGGAACAAATCCGAATATATTTTTTATTGCTCCTGATAAGATCATGAGCTCATGGTTCTTCAGCTTTGAAAGTGATATTATCAGATCAACCTGCGTAATTAGTGCAGTGATTTTAATTTCTGCAGTCCCGACCTTTCTGAAAATGGCAGCTTCATTAAATCTGACCCATGTGGCACCGCACTTATTTACTATCTGCCTGATTCCACACTTTTCACCTGTAAATTTCCGGTTATCAAAGGTAGGTGAATCTCCTACGAGTACAGTTGCCCCTCTTGATTGAAGATAGTTTATAACAGCCTCAACTACAGCCGGATGAGTTGTCGTTGCCTTAAATGGTTCATCATCTGATAGAATATTGGGTTTCAACAGAATTGTTTTCCCGGCAGGATCCGGGCCATCACTTTCAGTATAGAGCCATTCAATATGTTTCGCTATCTCCTGGGGATCATATTCAAAACACCTTTGTACGGCAACGGTTGAACCCATAGTTTCTATTGTAAAAATCTGGCAGCAAATCTGTAATATAATGGTTTTGGTAAAATTGATATGATAAATTTTATTGCCCTGTTCCGGAATCCCGGAATGACAACAACCTTGTTTTTCTTCCTCAGGTTCCTCACAGATATCTTAACGACATTTTCAGGTTCCATCCATGGCAGGATTTGCCAGCTTTTTACTAAGGACAGTTTCATTCCTGCTCTTTCATGAAAATTGGTATTACGAACAAAACCCGGGCAAAGGACCTGGACTTTTATGCCTTTTTCTTTGAAACTTATATGCAAAGATTCCATGAAACTATTGCTGAACAGCTTGGTTGCCGAGTACATTGCATCCTGAGGAACTGGCATAAATGAAACCAGTGAAGACAAAGTGATAATTGTTCCTTTATTGTTACTGGTCATATTTGGAAGAGCTGCAAGAATTAACCGTACCGGAGCACAAATATGAACTTTCACCATGCTTTCCAGGCTCCGGGTGTCGTTCTTCCAGAAAGCCTTTCCGAAGAAAAAGCCCGCATTATTTATCAGGACCTCGATCTCTTTGGTCTCTTTTATTATCTCCTCTAATCGTGTAATATCATTTTCATTAGCCAGATCCGCAAGGATTACATCAACATTAACTTCGTTTTTTATTTTCAGATCTTCAACATCAAGTGAGATTTTATCATCGGGATGTCCGGTAAGAATTAGGTCATAGCCCTGCTGTGCAAAATGACGCGCAAAAGCGGCACCGAGTCCACTTGTAGCTCCACTGATAAAAGCAACTTTCTTTTCCATGGATCAGGATTAAACCTATTAAAAATACTACTTTCCAATGAAAATATATCCAGGATTAAGCTAAATATTTAATTGACATTCATATAATTATTGAATACCTTTACATAATTGACATGCAATTTTTCTCGGTAAGATCCATATTTCTTCGAAATAGATATATCTATGATTCCACGAGAAAAACTTTACAGATTACCGTGGTCAAAGACGGATAATCCCGGTGGCTGGATAGAGGTCACGGATACCTGCGACCTTCATTGCCCGGGTTGTTACAGACACCAGCTGGAAGGACATCGTCCGGTCGACGCAATCAAAAAAGACATCGATGTGCTAATACGACTCACAAATTGTGATTCTATTGCAATTACAGGCGGTGAGCCTCTTGGCTATCCCAATCTGATGGAGGTTATAAGCTATATCGCTTCCAAAAGGATCAAACCAATGGTTTTTACCAATGGCCTTTTACTTACAGCGGATCTGGCCAATGATTTAAAAAAGGCAGGGCTTTCAAAGATCCATTTTCACATCGACAGTGCTCAGGAAAGACCGGGGTGGACCGGAAAATCAGAAACCGAGCTGAACGAATTGAGGCAACATTATGCAGATATCCTATGGAGCACAAAAAAAATACAGTGTGGCTTTCATGTAACCATTTTTCGATCCAATCTGGAATATATTCCGGAAATCCTGAAGTGGTGCCAGAAAAACATATCAAGAGTGCACCATATATCATTTCTCGCGTACAGGGCTATCGCAAGAGATCCTATGTATCAGCTGGTAGCCAATGGCAAAATAATTGATCCCGAACAATCTTTCGGGAGCAATCCCAGGCCGGAAGAAATCGATATCACGACTGAAGAGATGTACGGGTATGTTCTTAAGGCAAATCCAAACCTGCGCCCGTCTGTATACCTGAACGGGACATCAGTTCATGAAACAAACAAGTTCCTTATCATGGTTAATGCCAGCACTTCCAGGAACCATCTTGGGGTTCTGGGCCCAAAAACCATGGAAATGGCTCAGATGTTTTACCATCTCTTCAACGGAAGATATTTTGCTTTCCTTGAAAATCCAAGACCCGGGAAAAAACTATTCTTTTTGTCTTTGTTCGACCCTGAAATTAAAAAGGCGTTCGGGAACTACCTTAAAGCTTCAGTAAGAAACCCCATCCGTTTATTTGATAAGGTATATGCCCAGAGTATCCACCTGCAACAACCCATTGAAATCCTGGAAGGTATGGTCAACCTGTGTGATGATTGCGTCAATATGATGGTTTATAACGGCAAACTGATCAATTCATGCAGGTTAGATGAATACAGGATGTTCGGAGGACCAATAAACGTTATTAAACAAAAGAATTCTCAAAATTAAGCTTTTATGTACCCTGACCGTAATCACATGTACAATTTTCCATGGACAAGGAGTGATAATCCTGGAGCATGGATAGAGGTTACAGATATTTGCAATTTAGCATGTCCGGGTTGTTTCAGAAGGAATAATTTCGAAGGACACAGGCCACTTAGTGAAATAAAGAAAGAAATTCTGCAATGCCGTGAAATGACCAACTGCAGCAGGATATCAATTTCAGGAGGTGAGCCTTTATTGTATCCTGATATTATTGAAGTAGTAAAATTCATAACCTCCCTGAAGCTTAAATGCATAATTTTGTCAAATGGAGAACTGCTGACACCCGATTTTGCGGCAAAGCTCCGGAAAGCTGGCCTGTACCAGTTTTTCCTGCATGTCGACAGCGGACAGAACCGGCCAGGCTGGACAAACAAGACAGAAGCCGAGATGAACGATCTCCGACAATATTATGTCGACATGGTTCATGAAACAGGAAGGTTAAAATGCGGGTTTAATATGACTATCCGGCATTCAAACCTGGGTGAAGTACCGGATATTGTCCGATGGTACCAGGCAAACATTGACAGGGTCAGTCATCTCTCTTTGATTGCTTTCAGAGGGATCCCGAACGATGTTGCTAATGTAATGTCCGTCAATGAACAAAAAATTGAACTTGATTCTTTACCAGATGCAGTTAAACCGGACGAAGAAATTGATATTTCTTCTACTGATATCCTTGAAAAGCTTAGTGCTGATCTGGAATGTATCTATCCATCCGCATATCTTAAAGGCACTTCAAGACCTGAGACTTTTAAGCTGATCACTATCAATAATGTAGGCTCAAGACAACAAATCTACGGTGCTACGGGGGAAAAGACCATGAAGATATACCAGGAGATGTATTATAAGCTTCACCATAAATATGATGCTACTGTACCCTCTTTCGGGAAATTAATTTTTATCATGGCTTTGTTTGACAGGGAAATCCGAAAAGCCCTTGGGAATTATCTGCATGCTGTAGTTAAAAATCCATCCCGGCTCTTTGAAAAGATATCTGTCCAGAGCCTGGTTATTCAGCAACCTTTTGAGGTTATTGATGGCGAGTTGAATTTGTGTGACGGATGCATAAATCTTATGCCCTATAAAGGAGAGATGATTAATTCCTGCCGTCTTGATGAATACAGGCTGCTCGGCGGCCCTATCAAATATAGCCGGGAGAAAATCGGGCAGCCATCTCAGCTATAAAATAAAACTGATGAATATTCTTCAGCTTCAGGAAGTCGTAAGCAAATCAGATTTGAAAGAATTTATTCATCTGCCTGAAAAACTGCATAAGAATCACACTAACTGGGTACCCCCCATTTATAAGGATGAATGGGATTATTGCAATCCCGGGAAAAACAGGGCCTTTTCATACTGTGATACTATTAAAATTCTCGTACGAAAAAAAGGGGAAGTGATCGGAAGAATTATGGGCATTATTAACCACCGTAATAATGAAGAAAAAAAAGAAAAGGTTGCCAGGTTTTCCTTTTTCGAGTGTATTAATGAACGCGAGGTCTCTGATCTGCTTTTGAGTTATGTGGAAAAATGGGCAGCTGGTAAAGGCATGAACAAAATAATTGGTCCCTTTGGTATGTGCTACCATGATCCGATCGGATTTATGACCGAGGGATTTAATGAGAGACCATCTCTTACAGCCAATTACAATTTTGAATATATAATCTCACTCCTGCATTCAGCTGGTTATGGCTGTGAGGCTGACCTGGTTGTCTATAAGATCAATATTTCTAAAGAGATTCCCCCTGCATATATACAGATACAAAAGAAGGCTTTGCAAAATTCAAAACTCAGGATATTAAACTTTACATCAAGGAAAGAACTTCGCCAATATATTCATCCGGTTCTGAAGTTGATGAATGAAAGTTTCACGGAAATTTATGGATATTCGCAACTTGATGAAAATGAGATGCTGGATTTAGCAAATCATTTTATCCCTTTGCTCGATCCAAAACTCGTTGTAGTAGTAACCTACGAAGATGAGATTGCAGGTTTCATGATAACAATTCCCAGCATAAACGAGGGAATTATTGCTGCCAAAGGCCATCTTTTCCCCCTTGGTTTTTTAAAAATCCTGAAAGCTTCAAAAAATGCAAGTCAGCTCGATCTGCTTATAGGCGGCATAAAAGCAAAATACAGAGGGTTGGGTATCGATGTATTAATAGCCGTACACATAATTAATGTTGCAAGAAAATGCGGTTTTAAGTCTATCGACAGTCATCTGGAACTTGAATCAAACTGGAAGATGAGGGCAGAAAATGAGAGACTTGGCGGCACGGTCTATAAAAAGTACAGAATCTTTCAAAAGAAACTCAATTAGTTGTCCACCTAAAGGCATGACTCCGTGAAACTCTGTGATAAACTCCGTGGAACTCAGTGGTTAATGGATTTCTTTCTGTTCTTTTATTTTTGAGTGAACTGGTAGCCTGCTGCCAGAATACCCGTTACCGAGGCAAGGATAACGGATAAGAAGTTAGGTTGAAAGACCAGTACTGCGGTATTGGGTATAGCAGTAAAGATGATTCCTGCCAGGATATAAAGTATTGCTATCCATTGAGATATCTTTATCCCTGCCCAATATGGCCTCTGGGCTCCATCACGGAATGATTCTTCCACCAACCGTCCTGTCCCCCTAAGGATTAAGTATATTCCGATAATGAAAGAAGATGAGATCCCAATATTGAATAACCTTATAAGTACCAACCCGATAATAATATTGATTCCGATCAGATAGAGCTGTGCCGGGTGAAGGCATCTGAGACGTCCTAAGGCATGGACCCAGGGTGCTGCCATAACAAAGGATGCCAACAATATGAAGATGTCAATCGAAAATATAAGCTTTGCCAATATGCAAGCAATTATTCCACTTAAAAGTCCCCCAAAACAGATGATGGGTTTCAGTTGCAAAGTTCCCTCAACTAACTGAGTTAGCTTCACTCCGACAATAACAAATATCAATATTATAAGACTGACCAGTATATATTGCCGGCCAAGAAAAAAACCTGTCAGCAAGGCTCCTGTAAATCCTGCTGCCCCTGAAAAAAGATGCTGATTATTCATTCTTAAGGAACCAATTCTCCATTCCCTACGGTTATTGGAGATTTGTTCAGCCTGTTGCCGTACATAATTCCAGATATTCTGCCTGTAAATAATTATTATAAAAGCACAAAAACCTGCAACAACATCCAGAATAGAGTGAGCACCTACAGTTATACAGCTCACCGAAATGAGTACCGCAAGGCTATACCAAATCCATTTATAGCTTATAAAACTTCTGCTGAAATATAATGCAGCCAGGAATGCCCATATTACATGACAGGAAGGCAGCGCACCGGATTCACCATCAACTGAACGTTCATACAATATAATACGGCCAAGGAATGAGTTCGGAATAAAATCTTTTTGTTTAATTATAAGGGGAAATACCATGTATATTTTATTGCTGCTGCTCGCTGAAGTCTATTATTTAAGAATGTTTTTAAGATCACTAAAGAACAGGGATTTGAGCAATAGCAAAATCTAAGATCGGCAAGAAATTTTTCTTATCAAAAAATATTTTGCCAGTAAGTCCTTTGCAATATTAATATGAATAATGTCGACTTGCCTATAATTCTCCTCTTGTTTTTTTTGGAACTTCAAGACTTGCGACCAAGGATCTTCTGTCAATTCAGCACTTATTAAAATAATATTGTCTAAATTTATATAGAGCAATAAGTTAGGACTTACTAATGTAAAACCTGCTATAGAATTAAAAATCATGAAAAATTTGTTTGGTTTTATTACTGTATTGATGGTTTTTGGATCTAATGCAAATTCGCAAAATACAGTAACACCTGCACCAGCAGGATTCGACATATTCCGCACTGGGATACCCCACGGGAATATCGATACAATTACCTATAATTCCAAAACAGTAGGTAACACACGCAAAGCAATTATCTATACCCCACCGGGATATTCAACAGACAATAAGCTACCTGTACTCTACTTGTTGCATGGTATTGGTGGTGACGAAAAAGAATGGCTTAACGGTGGCCAGCCCCAGGTAATCCTCGATAATCTTTATGCTGAAAAGAAAGTCGAACCTATGATCGTGGTAATGCCAAACGGCCGGGCGATGAAGGATGACCGGGCTGGCGGAAATATTATGGCGCCTGAAAAAGTGGAGGCATTTGCAACATTTGAGAAAGATCTGCTGAAGGATCTGATCCCGTACATTGAAAAAAATTATCCTGTGATAAAAGACAGTGAACATCGTGCCATTGCCGGACTGTCGATGGGGGGAGGACAATCGCTGAATTTTGGTCTGGGAAATCTCGACAAATTTGCATGGGTCGGTGGCTTTTCATCAGCGCCTAATACCAAAAAACCCGAAGAGCTGGTTCCAGATCCTGAAAATGCCAGGAATAGATTGAAATTACTCTGGATCTCATGTGGTGACAAAGATGGGCTTATAATATACAGTAAACGTACCCACGACTATCTGAACCTGAACCAAGTTCCTCATATTTACTATGTTGATCATGGTTATCATGATTTTAATGTCTGGAAGAACAGCCTTTACATGTTCTCACAACTTTTATTTAAACCGGTTGATGTGACAACCTTCGGGAATATAGCCAACGTTGGCCGGCCGGCTGAATCTAATGTACGATCAGCAAAATACCCGCAGGTTTTGCCCGATGGGCGTGCCATTTTCCGGATAAAAGCTCCGGATGCTCAGAAGGTACAACTTGATCTGGTCAGAAAATATGACATGGTAAAAAATAGCGAAGGTATCTGGGAAGTGACGACTGACTCGCTGAGTGAAGGTTTTCATTATTATTCGCTGATTATAGACGGTGTTGCGGTAGCCGATCCTGCTAGCGAAACTTTCTACGGGATGGGACGGATGGCAAGTGGTATTGAGGTGCCTTTTATAGGTGACAGATATTATGATGTCAGAAATGTTCCGCATGGGGAAATCAGAATCAAACGTTATTATTCGAATGTAACAAATAGCTGGCGTGTTCTTTATATGTATACTCCTCCCGTGTATGACGAGAATACGAGTGAAAAATATCCTGTTCTTTATATCATGCATGGTGGTGGTGAAGACGAACGTGGCTGGGCTATGCAGGGTAAAACCGATTTAATCATCGACAATCTGATTGCTGAAAAGAAGGCCGTGCCGATGATTGTGATTATGCTTGATGGAAATTTCGCATTAAATGGTTTTGGAGAAGATGCACTGCTAGTATTGGAAAAAGAGTTGAAACAAAGTATAATCCCATTGGTGGAAAAAAACTACAGAGTCAAAACCGAAGCAAAATATCGTGCACTCGCAGGGTTATCAATGGGTGGAATTCAAACATTATATGCAGGAGTTAAAAATACAGATATGTTCTCATACCTGGGTGTATTCAGTTCTGGCTGGATTCAACCTGCTCAAAAGGATCTCGCTGACTCACAGTATGACTTTATGAAGAACAATACAGATAAGATCAATAACAACCTGAAACAATTCTGGATTACACAGGGAGGCAAGGAGGATATTGCCTGGAAGAACTGCCAGTTAATGCTTTCCAGATTTGATGAGTTAAAAATCAGATACACTTATAGCGAATATCCGGGTGGCCATACCTGGCCAGTATGGAGGAATAACCTGTATAATTTTGCGCAATTGTTGTTTAAATAGTTAAGAAATACGACAACACACAAACTCTGGCACATCAAAAATTGTCTGAACAAATACTCTGCACTTATGAAAACATGCGTTCTTTCATTATTATTACTACTATCAGTTTCCCTCATATCAAATATATTCGCGCAAACATCTGCGGATGGTAGCATTGTTCTCCGAGACAACTGGGCTATCCAATCGTCGGCCAGTCTTGCTGATGATGGCAAGGTTATATCTCAACCAGGTTATACCGCGAAGGACTGGTACCCTACATCAGTTCCATCAACCGTGCTTGCTGCGCTCGTAGCAAATAAGGTGTTCCCCGATCCATATTACGGTAATAACTATATGGAACTGCCCGGCGTGCGCAGGTGGGACAAGCCCGAGGGTAATCCCTTCGAATCATCGTGGTGGTATCGCACTGAGTTCGATCTTCCCTCCGGTTTTGCGGGAAAGCACGTGTGGCTGAAGTTTCATAGCGTGAATTACCGGGCAAATGTGTGGGTAAACGGCCAAAAAATGGCCGATTCCACACAAATGGAGGGCGCGTACAGGCTGTATTCTTTCGATATTGGCCAATACACGAAAGCCGGACAGAAGAATTGCCTCGCGCTGGAGATTTATCCCCCAAAGACTTTTGACCTTACCATCTCCTGGGTCGACTGGAACCCCACTCCTCCTGACAGGAGTATGGGCATCTGGTACGATGTAACCTTATCCGTCAGTGGGCCTGTGGCTATTGAGCATCCCTTCGTGAAAACCAAATTAAACCTGCCTTCAAACGACAAGGCCAAACTCAGCGTGATCGCAGAAGTGAAAAATGCGGAAAGCACTCCCGTTAAGGGCTTGTTGAAAGGTACGATAGAGAATAGAACTTTCTCTAAGGAAGTAACCCTTAATGCGAACGAGACAAAGGAAGTAACGTTCCTACCCGAAGAGTTCCCGCAACTCGTGGTTGCAAATCCCCGTCTTTGGTGGCCGCATACCGTAGGCCCGCAAAACCTCTACGCCTTGAACCTGAGTTTCGAGATAGACGGGAAGGTATCCGACTCGCGTAAAACACGTTTCGGTATCCGGGAGATCAGCTCCTGGATGAACGAGTTTGACACACTGCGCACCAAAGTGTTCCAGGTAAATGGAAGGAACATCGTGATACGCGGTGGGGGCTACGTGGAAGATCTCATGCTGCGTCCATCCAACGAGCGCGTGGATGCCGATCTCCGTTACCTGAAATTCATGAACATGAACACGCTGAGGATGGAAGCTCCCCGTGGCTCTGACTATCTTTTCGAGCGTTGTGACGAAGAAGGTATACTGATCATGGTTGGCTGGTGCTGTGGCCTCCCCTTCGAGAGTTGGAAGCACTGGACGTCACATACGGCTGACATTGCTGAAGAAAGCTGGCATGACCAGATTCTCCATCTTCGTTCGCATCCTTCTGTTTTCACGTGGTTGTACGGGAGTGATAATTTCCCTCCTGAGGACATAGAACGGCGCTATATCGACGTGCTCAAGAAGTATGATGGGACAAGGCCCTACTCCTCATCCGCCACGCAAGCGCCCAGCAAGATTGAAGGTTACACGGGTCTGTTTATGGGCCCATGGCCCAAAGTATACGCTTACCTCCCACCTAATTATTGGTACACAAAATTCGAGTTCAATACCGAGTGCGGTCCGAATGGTGAACAGCTTCCTCCCATTGAAACCATCATGAGGGTGATGCCCGAAAAGGACCTCTGGCCTATTAGTCCCACCTGGGACTTGCGCCTGCGTAAAGACTTTTATCCTTTTTCTCGCAAAGCGCTTGAATCAAGATACGGAAAGCCCACGAGTCTTAAGGACTATTGCACCAAGTCGCAGTTACTTCAGATGGAGGCCGTAAAGGCCATGTTCGAAGCTTTCACGGGGAACAAATACAAGTCGAGCGGTGTCATATTCTGGATGTTTAACAGTGCCTGGCCCAAGTTTTACTGGCAGTTGTACGACTATTTCTTCATGCCAAACGGCGCCTTCTATGGTGCGAAGAAGGCTTGCGAACCACTTCACGTGCAATACAACTACAAAGAGAATGCGGTACAACTCGTAAACTGTTTTTATCACGATTTCACAGGATTGAAAGTAACCGCCAAAGCTTTCAATTTCGATGCGAAACAGATATTTTCAAAAGAAGTAATGACTACAATAAAGGCAGATGAAAGCAAGATTCTTTTTGCGCTTGATCTGCCAAAAGATCTTACCAATATTTACTTCCTGAAGCTTAGCCTGCTGGATAAGGCAGGAAAAGAGATATCATCGAATTTTTATTGGTTGTCGAACAAAGGAGACGAGGATGCCGATTTCACCGATCTAGCCCGGTTGCCGCCGGTTGACGTGACAACAAAATTAAGCTCGTTATCGAGAGAAAACGGTATGCTTAAACTCGCTATCGAACTCACGAATACTTCAACTTCTGTAGCTTTCGCTATGAATCCCGTGTTGCTTTCAGCCTCAACAAGAGAGCCTGTATTACCAATTTTCTGGCAGGATAATTATTTCTCGCTGTTACCGGGTGAAAAGCGTACCATAGAAATGCAATTGGATGCCTCGTTGGTAGCAGATGGCAAATTACTTTTCAAGCTGGATGGCTGGAACCTGCGGCAAACACAGGAACAAAAGTTATTGGTGCCTTAGACGATACGGGGAAGAATTAAAGTATAATTATTGCTATTTACTCTCTGAAAGCATTCTAAGCCGTAAATATAGATTTTAAAATAGGAATAATCCAGAAACCAGGTTGCAACTTCTGTCTGTTTGGGGTACCAAAAGGCACAAGAGGTCAAAGCTGACCTCTTGTTTTTTTGGAACTTCCCAAAACCTCACTGGCATTAAGGATGAGTTGTATGGGTTCGGTGAAGACATTCCGACACCTTAAGCATTCGGTCTCGGTATGTGCGGTGATTATATTGTATTAAAAAATAATGTCTCATGCTAACTTTCCCCTGAATTGAGAATCATAAAAATAAAACAGCATGTCTCGGGATTCACTCTTTCAAAAACTTCACCGTGTTAATTATATTCTGTCCAATTTTCCTTCCCTGCTGTGTGCCCCTCTCACATGAGAGACGATAATGAATACCGGCATAAACACGGGAATCAGCTATTTCCTGAACTAAATCATCGAAGGAAGCAAAAGAACGTGGTGCCATTCCGAGATAATCGTAAGAATGATCGGTAAAATTATAATCAGATCCGAATAATTCCTTCATTATTTCTCCAAATGAGCCTGCAATGGTGGAATGTGCAGAAGGAAAATCGGGAAAATTAGGTGTTGGAAATACTGGATTCCATAAACTATAACCCAAAACTTCTCTTATAAATTTTATAGGCCGCTGCTGATTGTATTGATATTTGGTCTTCCAGCAACCAATACCTGCATCAATAATGCCTATACTGGCTTTTGCAAAAGCATAGGCAGTAAAATCCAGTTTTGGATCTTCCTGTACCAATACTTGCTTTAAAATAGAAAGGTAGTGGCCACCGCCAAATCCGGGGTTATCACGATAATAAATGGCTATGGCTTTTTGCTCCGGCGTAAGCGCTTGCGAAACATCATATACATCTTTTACCATCTTATAAAAATCAGAAGATGGATTTTCTGAATAAATCGGGGGAGCTTCTGGTGCGACACCATCAAGGCTATTTGAAACCATAAGTCGGTTGTTTCCCCAATAAGGTCCGAAAGCCGCCGCAAAGGCAGGAGGTGTTGGTGCCCATAATCCAGGACCCACCGGTGGAATATAAGGTGCATTAGCATTGACGGCGCCGTCTGCTTTCGACCAGTTAAAAACGAGCAATGCAACGGCTTTACCAAAATTCGCCGACCGATGAAACTCTGCTGTATCCGTTTGCATTAGATAAGCAATGTTCAAAGCACTCTCTAAAGAATCTACCGATGCTTTGTTGGCAACAGAAGCATTGGTGAAAAAATCCCGGGTCATTGCTGCCAAGGCTGCATTTCCGCATTCAGGCCAGTAATACGCGTCCCCCCGTAGAGTTTGTGGCATAACAGGCATATCGGTTAACTGCCCTGACAAACTCTGATACGCAGGCATACCCGGTACCACAGATTCGTACAATGCTATGGCACTGTAGCCAAAATATCGCTGTGGTGGCACACCTCCAAGAGGCGTTGGATTTGTCCGCATTAAACGCAGTTGCATGTCTATCCATTTAAAAGCTACTTCCGAAGAATAAATTTTGGTTTGTTGCAAGTGACCATGACTTTTGTCGACATTTGCAACCGAAGCGATCTCTTCCAATTTTTGACAGGAATTGAGTAATGTTATTGCCATTAAAATAATGGCAACTGGGGTAAATAATTTTTTCATATAACATGTTTTTAGAGGATTAAAAAAAATTTAACATAACGATGTAAAAGTACACCATAAGTAATCCTCAGGCATGCTTCTGAGGCTCAACTATCTGTCAAAATAGGTCATTTTAATACGCTTGGACGATCGTTGAATTTGTTTGACAATATTTTAAGGGAGAAACACCAAAATGCTTTTTAAAAGCGTGGCTAAAATGGGTACTTTTTCGAACCCGCTTTCAAAAGAGATATCAGCAATGGAGTTGCTGAAATTGGAAAGAAGCTTTAGACCATGGTCTATGCGTTTGTTTAATAGCCACCTTGCACTATGCAAGCATCATATAATTTATCTTAGGGAAACTTCCCAAAACCTCACTCATAAACCTGAACAATCTCAAATAAGAATTGTTAAAATTTAAATACTATTGGAATTTTGATTAATACTTTCCTCAATTTAGGTATAAAGTTGTCTTCAGATCCAATAAACCTTTTCCAGATTTAATAAAAAAGTTTACTTACTGATACCAAAATCCAGAGTAATGAAGGCAACCGCACTTGATGGTGGACAAGTGGAGATTGGAACCGAAATGCTTGACAATTTAAAACTGCGTTTACGGGGCAAGGTTATCATTGCTGGTGGTTCAAATTATAATGAGTGCCGAACTGTCTGGAATGCTATGATCGACAAAAAGCCTTCAGTAGTTGTGCGTTGTCTCGGTACTGCCGATGTGATTGAATGTATCAGATTTGCAAAGGAACACAGACTCCTGCTAAGCATAAAGGGTGGAGGTCACAATATCGCTGGCCTGGCCATAACAGATGGCGGAATTATGCTCGATATGTCACTTATGCGGGGAGTATGGGTGGATCATCAGAGAAAGGTTGCACATGCACAGGCTGGGTGTCTCCTTGGAGATGTGGATCGGGAAACACAGGTTGCTGGTCTGGCCGCTGTTCTCGGATTTGTATCGGCAACCGGGATTGCAGGCCTCACTTTAGGCGGGGGATTCGGATATCTTACGAGGCGCTGGGGTTGGACAACTGACAATATAGTCAGTATGAATATTGTAACTGCAGAAGGAAGATTAGTAAGAGCCTGCAATGACGAGAATGAAGATCTGTTCTGGGGATTACGGGGAGGTGGTGGAAACTTCGGGGTAGTAACAAGTATCGATTATCTCCTCCACCCTGTGGGTCCGGAAATCATTGGCGGAATTGTTGCGTGGCCTGTAAGCGAAGCCCGGGGGGTATTTGAACTTTACAGAAATCTCGTCATAAGTGCTCCGTCAGAGCTAACTCTTGTTCTGATAATCCGGAGAGCTCCTGTTGTCGTGTGGCTTCCAAATGAAATTCATGGGAAGCTGATAGTTGCCATTTTGGCATGCTATAGTGGCACTCCTGGAGCGGGAGAGAAAGTTGTTTCTCCCATCAAAGCGTTCGGAAGACCTGTTGGCGATATCCTGACACGCAGATCTTACATTGAGATGCAATCTCTTCTTGACAGGACACAACCCAATGGCCGGCGTAATTACTGGAAAAGTGAATATCTCTCCGGAATTGAGCCATCTTTAGGCGAGAAGTTAATCACACATGCGGCAAAAATTACATCACCACATTCATCAGTGATACTATTTCAGATAGAAGGGGCTTTAAACAATATCCGGGATGATCTTTCCGCCACCGGCAACCGAAATGCACACTACATTCTCAACTTACTGGGATCCTGGGAAAAGGAAGATGATGATAAACTTAATATTGAGTGGGCTCAGGAAGCCTGGAACGATCTGAAGTCGTTTTCGACAGGTGGAAATTACATCAACTTTCAGACGGAGGATGAAGGCAGTGAGCGCATGAAAGCTGCTTTAGGCAAAGGACTTCATAAGCTTGTCTCAATAAAAACGAAATGGGATCCCGGGAATATGTTCCGCTCCAATAGGAATATAAAACCTGACTGAGCATATTCTATACAATTATCTTATTTTATTTTGAGTGATCATAGTACTTCGATATAGCAAATGATGCAATCGCCCTTTATTACTTATGCGTTGGGTCATATTCCCAAAAATCCTGAAGCGGATGACCAACGTTACCATCAGAACCAGAACCAATTCCTATGTATCCATTGTTCCGCATTGAAAAACCAACAGCAAATGCTCGTGCACTTCCCGCAATGTTGGCTTTCTGTGTCCAAACATTAGTCGTTTGGTCCCATTCCCAAAAATCTTTTTTGTATCCATAAGTACTATAATTATGTCCAGTTCCTATGTATCCTTTATCCCCAATTGAAAATCCAACAGCAGATTGTCTTGCCATTCCTGCAAAGTCAGCTTTTCGTGTCCATGTATTAGTTGACTGGTCCCATTCCCAAAAATCTGTATATGCAGTACTTCCTTGACCAGAACCGGTTCCTATATATCCTTTATTCCCAATTGAAAATCCGACAGCATCTGATCGTTCATTTCCTGCAAAGTCAGCTTTCCTTGTCCATACATTAGTCGCCTGGTCCCATTCCCAAAATTCCTGTGAAAATGCACCACCAGCATAGCCTCCATCTATATATCCAGTTCCAATATATCCTTTAGTGCCAATCGAAAAGCCCACGGCAAATACTATTCCCAATGCTCCGGGGAAGGATGATTTCTGGGTCCATGTATTTGTTGCAGGATCATATTCCCAAAATTGATTTGTTCCACCAGCTTCTATGTAACCTTTTGTACCGATTGAAAAACCAACTTCTCCTCCTGCTGAATTTCCCGGATAGTCGGCTTTTCTTGTCCAAACATTGGACGTCTGATCCCACTCCCAAAAATCACTTACCTGATTCTCACCATCATTACCTAAACCCATATATATTTTAGTGCCTATCGAAAAGCCTCTTGCACCGATTCTTGGTCCCCCCGGGAAATCAGCTTTTTGTGTCCCTGTACCTGGGTCAAAAGAAGTTGTGAAGCTGAGTTCGTTACCATAGATGGTAGGACTACTTTCATACTCTGCATAGGTTCTCACGAAATAAGTTGTCCCCTGAGTTAATCCAATCAGATTAGATGTAAAGATTCCTGAATAAGTTGTATTAGGTGCTATGCTATCAGCCGTAGTCGGATTTTGGGAAGTACTCCAGCATACACCACTTCCGATCAGTAGGTATCCAGTCTGTCCGTAAACAACATTACCAGTTACAACAGCAGTAGTTGACGTAAAAGAAACAATGGCAGTAGTTGTTACACCTGCAGGGGTGTCCTGCGTAATGAATGAAATCTCATTACCATAAGCAGTTCCTGCGCTGTTCGTTGCATAAGCACGAACATGGTAAGTAGTATTTGGGGTTAAACCAATTATACTACTTGTAAATGAACCGGGACCGGATCCATCTATAGTTTTACTGTCAGACACAGTTGGTCCCTGTAAAGTGCTCCAGCATACGCCACGTGCTGTCACTTTAGCGCCTCCGCTGGAAGTCACATTACCTCCTGCTACAGCGGATGAAGTAGTGATCCCCGAAACAACAGTTGTCGTCAGGGTAGGTAATTCAGCAGTGGGGATTTCAGTATCTTTTTTACAGCCTGAGAATGTTATCATCCAGGCTGCAAAATATGCTAATACGAGTGCTATTGGTACCTTTTTCATAATTCTTTGTTAAAAAAAACATTATGAGGTAAAGGTACTCCGCAAATAATCCGCAGGCATGTTTCTGCGGTTCAACTATTTGTCAAAACAGGTCATTTTAATAAGCCCGGACGAGCGTAGGATTTGTTTGACGATATTTCAGGGGGTGTTGCTTTCAGCCTCAACAAGAGAGCCTGTATTACCAATTTTCTGGCAGGATAATTATTTCTCGCTGTTACCGGGTGAAAAGCGTACCATAGAAATGCAATTGGATGCCTCGTTGGTAGCAGATGGCAAATTACTTTTCAAGCTGGATGGCTGGAACCTGCGGCAAACACAGGAACAAAAGTTATTGGTGCCTTAGAAATTGGGATTAATACCAGGGGCGACGACCCCATGTACGTTTAACAGGATATCTACGATGCCAGATCCCAGCCTGTACAGCTATACCAACAAAAACCAATCCAAAGAAAACCAGCCAATAAGCGGAGTGGGAGATATGCAGGTGCGGCATAAGTATTTCAGTCCCCAGCAACGCGGACAAAATGATAATTGCCCAGTCGAAAAAGACAGCTACAAGTATAAGTCCTATAATGCCTCCAATGATGTAAACTACTGAAGGTCCAGCTGAGATAGAAGAGCCGAGTGTGACTCCTAATGAAGTCATTAAATAACCGCCAGCCAGGAAACCGGCGATCAGGATGGCCAGCCCTTCAAGCATAATGGCAAGGAAGGCACCGATAATTCCAGCAATTATGGCTATCAATAGAATGGTCAGTTCTGACTGGCCACTTATAAATTGCGGAACAAGGGTGAGTCCTGCCATAAAACCAGCTACTCCTACAAAAAGCCAGAAAAGCCTTCTTCCAAAGAACAACAAAAATATCCCCAAAATCACTGAGAGAAATACCGTAATAGTCATTATTGCCTTTTTTTATAAAATAAACTTAGAATCTGAATCTGATAGCTTTTCTGCTGATGATTGCTGAATAATATCAATTACATATTAAACAAAAATAAAATAAAATAGTTCTATCCTGAATAATTCCTAGAACCTCTTGTCAGCAGAATTTCTTTTTTGGGCATGATTTATTAAGAAGTTTTTAGAAATATCAATAAATAATCGAGTATGAAAATATATAATGAACAAAAATATATCGGATTAACTGGTGGAAGTAGTTATAATTCAGAATCTCAACGAAATAACTGTCTCTTCTCCTTGCCTTGAAAAAACCGAGATTAATCCACCATGAAGCTTCATTATCTGCCGTGACAAGCTTAGACCTATCCCTGAACCATGCTCTTTGGTGGTAAAGAATGGGATAAAAATCTTGTCAATCAGATCTGCGGATATTCCGGTTCCATTGTCAACTACCTGTATTATGATATCAGATGGAAGTGATAGGGAGGCTTTAATCTGAATCTTTCCATTCTTCGTTTTATTGAGAGACTCGATAGAATTCTTAATCAGGTTAATTATTACCTGAGTAATTAGTTTTTCGTCAGCGGTAAGTTTAAGATCTTCGGGCTTGACTTCTGTAGATATGACAATGTTAGATGATTGCAATTCACTATCCATCAATATTGTAATATCGTGTAAAAAACTTTTAAGTTCTATTTCACAAAATACTGGTCTCGGTATCTTTGTAAGATTTCTGTAGGTTTTAACAAAACTTAAGAGTCCGTTGCTTCTTTTCTGAATGGTATTTAGAGCCAATAAAATATCATCAATGGTTTCAGGTTTATTGCTCGCCTCTGAAACTCTGCTCTTTTCATACATTTTTATCACGGTTCCAGTCAGTGATTTTATAGGAGTGACCGAATTCATAATTTCATGCGTAAGTACACTGATCAGTTTTTTCCATACTTCAATTTCTTCCTCTTCAAGTTCTGTACGAATGTTTTGAATCGAAACCAGATTAACTGTATTATTCTGTATTTTAAAAACTACTTTTCTGATTGATAATTTCAGAATTTCATTATCGGAAACAACTTTGATCATTTTTGGATGCTTTTGTTTCAATGAAAACAGCAGCTCTGATATTTCCGGCACTGATTTGTCCAACTCCTGAATATTCCATATAAATTCAACTCTGAATATCTCTCTGGCTGCCTTATTGAAGAGCTCGATACGGCCCTCTTCGTTAAATGACATCAATCCAATACCCGCGTGCTCAATTGTATTCTGAAAATAATGATGTTCAGCTTCTTTTTCAATTTTTACCTTTTGGATTGAATCAATTATCTCATTATAAGTCAAATTTAACAGGTCAAATGATTTATCCCCTTCTATGACTCCCCTTGCGGAATCAAGATGCCTGACCGATTGCAAAAAATTATCAAGCCCCCGGTTGGTTCTAGTCAGATAATAGATAAGCAAAATAATCTGAAGCACCCAGATAATCCCTATGGTAAATTTTGTAATTATAAGGTAGTCCTGTATCAGCGCCCATAAAAAAAATGTTCCGCTGATGGCCAGTAATACTGCCTGTACAATTACAATTCTGAAAAAACGGTTAAAGACCATATTTCTTTATTTTATTGTAAAGTGTTTTCCTGCTTATATTCAGATCAATGCTTGCTTTTGTATAATTATTCCCATGCATTTTCAACGCTTCTACAATGAGCAACTTTTCATTCACTTCCAGGTCCAATGACTTTTTTCCTGAAACATGTGAATTCCTTTGCTGAAAGAACAGGTCCTCATGTTTCAATGTATCTGATTCACAAAGTATTACTGCCTTTTCGACCATATGCTCAAGTTCCCTGACATTTCCGGGAAAGCTATATTTAATTAAAGCATCCATTCCCTGATTTGAGATTTTCAATTCCTGCTTGTTATACTTTTCGCCGTACATCGTAAGGAAATGATTGACCAGTAATGGGATATCCTCAACTCTGTACCTCAGAGGGGGGAGCAGGATCTGAATAGTATTAATTCTGTAAAGCAGATCCTCTCTGAACGTATTTGCATAAATCATTTCAGTTAAAGATTTGTTGGTCGCTGAGATTAATCTAATATCGATTTGAACCGGTTTATTTGATCCGATCCGGAATATTTCGCGGTTTTGAAGAGCAGCCAGAAGTTTGGATTGCATTGACAATGGAAGATTCCCGATTTCATCCAGAAAAAGAGTCCCCCCGGAAGCTATTTCAAATCTTCCGGCTCTCTCTTCTTTTGCATCAGTAAAAGCGCCTTTCACATAACCAAACAATTCACTCTCAAATACACCTTCATTGAAAGAAACCATATCAACATTTACAAAAACCTCCCCTGACCTTAATGATTGTTTATGAATCTCTCTTGCAATAAGTTCCTTTCCTGTTCCGTTTTCGCCGAGGATAAGAATATTTGCTTCTGTCGCGGCAATTTTGGCAATTGTTTTAAACACTTTTTGCATTTCAGTTGAGCTACCGATAAAAGGATTAAATGACTTATTTATATTTTCATTAAGATGCATTTGCTTGTTCCTGAGCTTCTTTATCTCCAGATTGGATTTCCTTAGCCTGACAGCGGTAAGTATTGTAGCGAGTAGTTTTTCATCATCCCATGGTTTCTGGATAAAATCTGTAGCTCCCTCCTTTATTGAATTTACAGCCAGCTCTATATCACCATAAGCTGTAATAAATAATATTATTGAAAGCGGGTCATATTCCAGTATTTTCTTCATCCAGTAGATTCCTTCATTGCCTGTGTTTACACCCGCGGAAAAATTCATGTCAAGGATAATTACATCATAATTCTGATGCTGGATCATTTCAGGAATCATATTTGGATTCTTCTGAATATCCACAATTTCAAAATGATTAAGAAGAAATAGTTTCAAAGCAATCAATATCTCTTCATTGTCATCCACTATTAATATTCTTCCTTTGTTTTTCATAAATTATCAGATTACATGTATTATGACACGAAATATACATGTTATTGTGTAATAATTACTCATACGACTGGAAAGAAATTACTCATACTTTTCAATTTAGAATATGTATATCTCTCGTTATTAGAATGTTACCAGACTGGCATCAGGTTTGTCTATAAACAGCACATAATTGGCATATTTGTTTCACGATAATGAAAAAGCTCTAAATCATGATGAAATTTAATTTAAGACTTGTCCTCAGGAATTTTATAAGACAAAGGATGTACTCAATAATTAACCTTACAGGCCTTTCAGTAGGATTGGCCGGTACATTTATTCTGATGTTGTATGTCTCGACAGAACTAAGGTACGACAAACATAACAAGTTTCTGAACCGTATCTATCAGATTAATCAGCAACTTCCGACTTCAGGAATGGAATTTCAAACCACTCCTTATATTCTTGGGACAACACTGCTGACTGATCTTCCTGAAACATTTAAAGTAGCAAGGTATCTTAATTTAAATAATACAAGTATAAAATATGACAATAAAGCATTTAATGAAAAGGGTGTTTATTGTGCTAATAATGAATTATTTAACATACTCACTTTCAAGGTTATTGAAGGGAATAAGAATAACTTTCTTAAAGAACCTAATTCGGTAGTGATAACAAAAACCATTGCTGAAAAATACTTTGGTAACATATCACCACTGGGGAAGCTCCTGATATTGGTTAATAGCGGTGATACATACAATCTTACGGTCACCGGACTTATTGAGGATTTGCCTGTCACTTCAACATTCAAACCTGATCTAATAATAAATATTGATATAGCCTTTAAGCAACTGGATAAACTTGTTATCAGCACTTCAGGTGAAAAAAATGGTCCTGAATTCTATGCCAGCAACTGGCCCATGGGTTTTTTCTTTACTACATTGGTGTTATTTCCGGATAATTATAAACCGGAATATCTGCAAAAAATTATGGCCGGCTATGAAGGAAAGCACTTCGAGAAGCAAGAATCAGGGATGAAATTTAAATTGCAACCCTATAAAGATATTTATTTTCATTCCGATAATGTACAGGGCGGGAATACTCCCCGAGGGAGCCTCAGGAACATTTACATCTATTCGGTAATTGCAGTACTTCTGATGTTAACAGCAAGCTTCAATTATGTATTATTATCAACATCAAGATCCGAACAAAGGCTGAAAGAATTTGGACTCAGAATGACCGCAGGAGCAGGCAAATTATTAATTATCAGGCAGATATTAGGCGAAACGATTTTTGTTTCACTTCTTGCCCTCCCATTTGGAATATCAATAACCGAATTAGTTCTTCCTCATGTCAGCCAACCTCTTTTTAATAAGCTGCTGACAATAAATTATATCGAAAACTGGCGCTTTACCTTAGGTTTGTTTATTGTCACAATTATTATTGGAGTTGGTTCAGGGATGTACCTGGCGATCAGGATCCTCAGTTCCAATCCTGTTGAAATTCTTAAAAGAACTACAGGGAAGGGATCGGGTAAATCAATTTTTACCAAAACACTAAATATTTTTCAGCTCACAATTTCAATCATCCTGGTAATCAGTACGGGTATTATTTACACTCAGATTAAATATTTCAAAACAAGTGATCCTGGTTTTAAAACACAGAATGTTATTAGTGTGAATTTAGTTGACGAAGGTGTCAGGAAAAACTATGAGGTAATTAAAAATAAAATCAAAGCATCTTCTGAAATTGAAAACGTGACGGGATCAATGTGGGCCCTGCCCAACGGAAATACAATGTCAGTTGGATTGCCCAGAGCTGACGATAAATCGAGGATTGTCAACGTCGAAGGACTGATGGTGGATTATAATTTTGTAAGTACAGTCGGGCTAAAACTTCTGGAGGGCAGAGACTTTTCCGAGGATATGGGAAGTGATGCCGGGAACGTAATAATTAACAGGAGTGCCATAGCAGCATTAGGTATTGATAAGCCGGTAGGTACGAAGTTAGCTTTTGGAACTGTAATAGGTGTTGTTGAGGATTTTCATATTCACTCATTTCAAAAGAAAATTCCTCCTATGCTTTTACAGTTTAACCCGCAGGGAGTAAGAACGCTTCTGGTAAAACTAAGTACCGCTGATCGGGCATCGTCAATTGAATTCATTAAAGGGATCTGGAATGAATTTGCCGTGGAAAAGACCATTTGAATATACGTTTCTGAGTGACTCAACGGATGAATTATATAGCGAAGACAGCCGGTTCAGAAAGATATTAATGCTCTTTTCAGGTCTGACACTTTTTATTGCCTTGCTGGGGATTTTCGGAATGTCGATGATAGATGCGGAGAAGAAAACAAAAGAAATAGGTATCAGGAAGGTAATGGGGGCAACTCCTGCTGATATATTAATCAAGTTGTCATCTGAATTTCTGTTTCTTGTATCAATATCAATTATTCTGGCATTTCCGGTAGCTTATATTACTGATGATAAAATGGCTGCAGAACTTTGAATATCATGGCATTATCAATCTTTGGATTTTTGCTTTGGCCGGCTTGGTGTCTGCTATTTTCGTATTCCTGACTGTCGGTTATCAGGTAAATAAGACTGCAAACTCGAATCCTGTAGATACATTGAAATATGAATAAAAGGTCGTATTAACTTAAATGAACTATTTTTAGTGCTTACAGTTGATTAAAACTTATGTCCTTTAAGTATCTAAGGCCAATACACTGGTTGCAACTTTCGTCCGTTCTTTCAAATCTCTAAAGACGTCCTGTAGATAATTTCTATTTCAAATGTCCACATAATATTGTTTTAAGACACTAAAGTGCTTAATAATTCAATTACTTCATTAATAACCTTGGAAGGAGCTTTAGCTATAAATTTTACTTCTTTTTTTCTCCAATCAAGATTAGCTTTATCAGAATTTGAATGCAGGCTGCATCATCTCCTGTTCTTTTTTCAAGATCCCAATTGCATTTGCATGAATTCTCCATTTCGCTACAGCAGAATTAACTTGTGTCAAAATCTCTTTCATTTGCTTTGTATTTAGCATAAAATATTCTCCAACACTTTTTGCCAGATCAAAATCCAGGGCATTATTATCCATATCAATATTGAGGGCAAGACCATCTTTATCAATAGAAGGATTGATATCATAAGCAGGTGATAATCTCCAGCCTTTGTTTGATAAAAGGAATCCATGGTTTCTTAAGTGGTCATCAGTATTCGAGATTGAAATATTAAAAACCACCCTCCGCCATAATTGGTGCAAATCTTCCATATTTTCCGCACCTGAATATTTAATAAACTCAGCTATTTCAAGATAACTGGCGTTTTTGTCTCTTAATTTCTCTTCATAATTACCAGTCATTGTCATTGCAGATGCAAAATGTATCCTCTCATTCAGAATCCGGTCAAACCTTTTCGTTAGAAATGTATTATAAGCACCTGACAGTTTAGTTATACGTGATTCTGACATATTTATACCTGATTTGAGTGCTAACCTGTATGCCAGCAACTCCCAGGATGCTTTATCAATTTTATCATTCTTTGAGGGAAATTTTGCAATCCATAAATTTTTTGAACTGTCAGCAAAATTCGCTTTAGGCCGGGCTCCTCCTAATGATGACCCTGGGGCAATCAGCATCAATATCCATTTCCTTATATGCTCGTCATCATCATCTGATTCTATTACTCTGACCGCTTCCTGTAACTCACCAAGAGTAGTCCATGGAGGAACGGTGGCAACTGAATCAGTCTCCATGAATGGTCCTTTGGGCTCTGATTTAAATCTCAAGGCTCCCATTCTGCTAAAATCATAAACTCCAAGCAGGAAATCAATATCGTGCAGTTTTACTGGTCCTCTACCTTCTTCTCTTGCTCTTATTGGCTCCCGTCTTTGCATCAGGGTCCTGCCCCAGGAATCTGGCATTGAATCAAGGAATATCCCAAAATTATCTTTATTGCCGGGATATTGTTGTCCTGAGTACCATCCGAGATCCGGATCGAGAAGTAGCTGTTCCTGCGAAGAGATCCAATCAGGGTCATACCCGAAACTGAAAGACTTACGCCCCTTTCCAAAGTGTGCTGATAAAATACCAATACACTTTGCGTCTCTCATTCCAACCCAATGCGCGTAAACCCATATATCTATCCTCGATTTATCCATATTACTTTTCACTCAAAAGTTTAAGATCCTGAAGCCTTCTGCCAAACTCGTCATCAGTAGCTATTTTCAAAAAATCGTCTTGTAGTCCCAATACCCTCAATACATTAAAATACGCACCCAATGAAACCCTGCCATTTCCCTTTTCAATTCTGACAAGGGTTGAACGGTCAATTCCCGCCCTCTCAGAAACCTGTATAGCAGTTAAACTCCTTCTCTTTCTTGCTAGCTTTATGTTCTCTCCAACCTTTTCAAGTATTTTCTGATGTTTTGGAAAGAGTATTTGTTTCTTCGGTTTCATAGTTATGTGGTATATTATCCACAAATATAGCTCTTATGTTGATAATATGCAACCTTACAGTAATTATTCTCACTTTTACCTTGTCTGCAAATTAATCATTAAAAGCCTGAGTGAATAGAGAGCAACCTATCCCGGAATTAAGAATTCTGATATCTTTACCTGCATGATCTGAATAATAATTACTCTCTTAAAGAATAGATCATTATAAACCAGATGAAAATCAGCGCCTTTATAGAAAAATATTTCTGGCTATTCCTTATGGCAGGAATTGTAATTGGAATATGGGATCCAATGCAATTCAAATTATTTCCTGCCTTCTTACCAAAATTATTGCTAGGGATGATGCTGTTTTTAGTATTCCTGAAAATTGATTCACTGAAGATTTTAGAAAACATAAGAAATTATAAACTTATGATCTATATATCGGTTGTCTATATGATCATAATTCCACTCTTTTTCTTTTTTTCATTTAGTATTTTTAATCCCGACCTGGCTATTGGCATACTTCTTCTTACAGCCATGCCTGCAGGTGTATCAACACCAGCTCTTACCGACATTGTGAAAGGGAATGTACCTCTTTCCATGAGTCTGACAATAGTTACTCAGATGATTTCTCCTTTTACGGTTCCATTGCTTTTCTGGTTGATTAATCTACACAGTCATTCAGTTGATAAATTATTGATGTTAAAAGATATGTCAATTATTGTTTTCCTGCCGATGATACTCTCACAGGTGATAAAAAAGTATTTACCCCATGCAATTAGAAAAACTCAACACCTTTTTACATCGTTAAATGTGCTTCTACTCTTTGCATTTGTCATTCTGGCAATTTCCTCCCAAAGGAATTATATTCTTGAAAATCCGGTGGGGATGGTTTGGAAGATTTCAGTATTATATCTGGTATTCATATTACTACATATAATAGGATATATGATTTGTTTTAAACAAAATAAGGAAAACAGAATTGCGGTAGCTATTGGTGCTGCCTACATGAATAATGGGATGGCAATAGTTTTGGCAGCGTCCTATTTTAAACCTGAGGTGCTTGTTCTGATGGTGCTCTCTGAACTCCCGTGGAATACTCTTCTTGCCCCATTCAAGAGAGTTATAGATCAACTGAAATAATTGCAGTATAATGACATTAGGCCGGAAAACCAACACCGCTTATCTGTTCACATAACGCAAGAAATTTCTCCTGCAGTCCGGGATCGCCAGCCTCAGGCAGAAAATATTTTTCCCGTTTGTGATAAAAATATCTGCCGCTTACTTTTGCTTCTTTATCATTGCTCACTGCCAGCCACGCCTGTGTTTCCGCGCCTTTTTCCAGACTGCCGGGAGCACCCTTACCTCCCATCTTTGTCGGCACCCAGCCAGGGTCGACAGCATTAGCATATACCTCGGGCCATTTGCGGGCGACAGCCTTAGACAAGATTACAACATGAAGTTTGGAATCAGAGTAACCATACCTGCCTGTGTCGGGTGACAAATCCCTCAATCCGGGATCTCCCTGTAAATGCAATCCCGAGCTCAGGTAAATCAGGCGTTCAGGTCTTTGAATCAAACAGGTAAGGATATACGGTGCAAGAGTGTTGACAGCAAAAATCAACTTGTTTGGTACCTGGTAGACACCGGCATTATGGATAATCGCATCGAAGTGGCCTGTTGCGTTAACTTCAGAAGCCAGCTGTTTGGTCTCTTCGATACTTGACAGATCAGCAATCAAAACTTTCCCGGCACCCGGAGCTTTTTCCAACGCCTCCCTCCCCCTCTCGGCATTTCGTGCATGCAGGACGATTTCGTGACCCTGATCGATGAGTAACTTTGCTGCTATTCTACCAAGTCCATCGGAAGAACCGGTGATGAAAATCCTTGCCATTCCAATGAAACAATCCCGGAAAAAGAATGTTTCCGGCCCGATCATCAAATTATATTGAATATTTCCCTTTTGAGTTATTACAAATCTTTACTGCCTAAATAACCCAGGGATGCCCACAATTCACGTTCAGATTTATTACGATCGTATATCACTTCACATTCTGTATCAATCCTGTAGGTTGGTCTTTTGACCAGCTCATAAGCCGGCCACTCCGGCTGATCTTTTACACCAGGTTTCCCTGTTCGTGCAAAGCTCGTCCATAGCCCGGCAAAATTCAATGAGGCTTTGAAACGCTCAGTCCTGTCACCTGCCAGATATTGGCCTGGCATCTCAGGCCTTACATTATTGAACTTAAATCCAATGTCCATGGCATGCGCTGTTCCCATAGGAAAATCTGTGCCAGGCACGTTCAGGCCCGATTTGTAACCAAAATTATAAAGATAAACCGGCGCTCCGTTTTGTCTTGCCTTCTTCTCGGCTATTTCTATTGAACCCAGCCCCATAAATGTCACCGACATTATCTCAATAAATATGACTGAAGGTGATGCTTTTGGTCTCGATGAACGGTACGTTTCAATTATTTTCTTTGTATTCTCTCCAAACTGCAATTCCAGTTTTTTACGTAAAGCCTCGAAATCCTGTAGCTGGCAGCCACTGACATCTCCGGAAGTACTGACAAAGAACGTGTATTCATCCTCATTCCAACCAACGATGAGGGGTTTATTCATGAGATATTGCAGGGGCATCCGGACTGAAGGGATGACCAGTCAGGACTATCCCATCTACTACGGGCGAGAAACCTCCGATAGCTGATGCTCCTATTCCCCGCTCTCGGGATGAAGACTTCTGAGCAACCGCCGAATTAGCTGCTGCCATCATCAACTGAGGTTGTATAGCAAAGAGTTGGTCGGCAGGTAGTTCTAAAAGTTTTCGCCAGTCTTTTGGTGAAATATTCAGTTCCTTAAAGAGAAGTCTGGTTGTTTCGATAGCTGTTTCAACAGGAGTCATCATTACACCGGGTCCGCTTTCAATAGAAGCTTTGTTGAAATAGTCGCGGCAGATGGCATTGCATACAAACATGAAGTCTTTGCTCCTCCACCCGACTCACCCCATATCATAACATTGTCGGGATTGCCTCCAAACTCAGCAATGTTCTGATTTACCCATATCAGACCGTCAACAATATCCAGCATTCCATTATTGCCTGAGGTTTTGTAGTCCTCTCCTGCCACATCGCCAAGGTAGAGATATCCAAAAATATTCAGCCTGTGATTTGTCTCGACAACCACAACATCAAAATATCTTGCAAGGTTGGCACCATCCTGACCGGTGCTTCCTCCGGAGCCTGTGCTGAATCCACCTCCATGATTATAAAACATCACCGGACGTTTTTTATTATCATTTGCCGGTGTCCAGACATTCAGGAACAGACAGTCTTCACCGGGTTGCGGTTCATCAATGCCATAAACAGTTTTTGGACTCTGCATTGCAGGAGTGCCAAGCCTGATTGCGTCTCTTATTCCTTTCCATGGCTCAAGCGGAGCCGGACGTCGAAAACGCCTGTCACCGGAAATCCTTCCTGCGTAAGGAATACCCTTGAATATGTTTACACCTTGGGTTCTGATACCACGGATTTTTCCGTGACTTATTTCAACTGTCACATATTCATCAGCATCTGTAGGCGAATAGAGGGATTTTGGCAGCACAACGGTGGCTGCTGTCGCGAGTGATATTCTGGTCACAAATTGTCTCCGGTTTATCATGATCTGGATTTTGATGTCCAATATAATGGATTCGCTTCAAAAATAAAAGCAGGTAACACAACAAAACTCCGCAACATAAAAGTAGAGACAGGTCTGAGACCTGTCTCCATCATCAAATTTTTCATATTTCAAATACTGTAAGAAGGTTCATTCTCTGATAAAAAATATTTCAATAACAGAAATTTCTGGCCTTCAGTTAACTACTTGTCGAACATTTAATATTTGTACATTTATAGAGAAATAATTTAAATTAATGAATCATGAAAAACTTTGCCTGCTGTGCACACAGTACTGTTAACACGTTTTGGAACCTGTTAAAAGTACCAGGTCCTTTATCAAAAAAGGTATCGATAGCGGTTATTCTGAGTGTTTATCTTTCGTTATTTTCAAATTATTCCTTTTGTCAGAAACTGCAATTAAATGATTTAGGATATTTTGAGACCAGGGGAGTAAACATCTTTGTCTATAGCAATCAGTACACGGGGATGTTCAATGATGAAAAAACTGCAGGAATAGAGATTATTCATCATGGTGTGAGGACCTCAACAGGTGGTGCGGTAAGGCTGCAGAATACCCCTGAACAATGGGATCTGGTGCCCAGCGTCTTTGACAGGAAAATTGATAAAGCAACCAGCACTATCAGTCTGGGATTGAGATACAACGATTATGATTTTGATTCAAGGATAAGTGTTACCCCAAAGGATAACGGTGTTCTTATAACTGTAATACTTGATAAGCCTCTTCCTGAAAAACTTGAAGGTCGTGCGGGTTTCAATCTCGAATTTATTCCATCTTCATATTTTAGAAAAACCTATCATGGTTGATGGAAAGCCAGGTGAATTTCCCTTATACCCGTCGAGTTCCACAAAAATGGAGCCACTAAGTAATAAGGTGACTGCAATATGCTGGTCATTCAACTTTTGATGACAGGGGAAGAAAAGAATTTATTGTTCCGGGACCACTCGCTACAGGTAAGACACTTTTAATGGCACCTGAAGATCCTGAACATTTTGTAAAAATTCAGGCATTGGATGCAGAATTGATGCTCTTTGACGGCCGTGACCTGGCACAAAACGGTTGGTTCATCGTGCGCAGCATTCTTCCTGTCAAAAAAGACCGGAAAAGTTCTGCAGTGGTATCTTGAACCAAATGCAATTCCTGACTGGAAAAGAGCTCCTGTTATTCAGTTTTCACAGGTCGGCTATATGCCTGGTCAGGAAAAGGTTGCAGTTATTGAACTTGGATAAGAATGATACTCCCTTAAAAAAAGCATCACGTGTTTCAGGTTACTCCTGAAGGCAAATTTGTTGAGAAATTTACGGCTGATGTGACACAGATGGGGCAAATACTTACGATATGATTATCTGAAATTTGATTTTACTTCAGTTAATGATCCGGGAATATATTTTATAAAGTATGGTGATCAATCAACCAATACCTTTATTATTGATCCCAAGGAATATAAAGAGTATATGGCATCCGACAATGGATGTATGGTTCCCTGTACAAATGGATCACATGATGGTTAATGAAGCCTACCGGATCTGGCATGGTGCTCCTTATCTCGATGACGCACTTCAGGCTCCTGTTAATCATCAGCATTTTGATGGTTACAGATATGGGACCAGTAACTGATACCAAATATAAAGATTATGAACGTATTCCGGGATTGAATATCGGTGGATGGTTTGATGCAGGTGACTTTCGATATTCAGACACTATCACACGCAAATGTTTTGTTGAATTTCGTTGATGCCTGGGAAAAATTCAAAATCAGCCGGGATGAAACATTTATTGATCAGGCTACCCGCTATGTTGATATTCATCGTCCCGATGGCAAACCAGATATCCTGCAGCAGATAGAACATGGAGCATTGAACGTTGTTGCTCAGGTTGAAAATATCGGACATCCGGTCAGAGGCATTATTGTTCCAAATCTTTATCAGTATCATCATCTGGGTGATGCTGTCGATGAAACGGATAATCTGCCGTATAATCCGAATCTTAAACCATACGAAACAGATGGAAAGTCAAGCGGTACAATGGACGACAGATGGGTATTTACTAACAGAATCACATCACTCGATTATTCTACTGCAGCCGCATTGGCTGCTTCATATCGTGCTCTGAAAGATTTTAATAAGTCACTGGCGGACAGATGTCTTGCAGCGTCACAGAAAATGTGGGACGAAAACAACGGTAAACCGCAGACAGCTTATTCACCGGAAGGACAGCAGTTCGTTGGTGAAGTGAAATGAGTGCAGCACTTCAATTATATATTACAACAAAAGATGAAAAATATTCAAAACGGTTTATCGAATTACTATGGCCGTCTCTTGACAGATCAGTTGCCGGCAGGAGCGGAATATTTCTGGCATTACAGTCGTTGCCCTATATGAACAATGACTTTAAAAATAAACTAAGAGGCTATGTCGTTAAATATAAGGAAATTATAGACGGATATAGCAAAGAGAATCCATATGGAGTTCCTATAACAACACGAGGCTGGGGCGGAAATAGCGGCGTTATATAGCTTTGCCATCACAAACTATTATGCCTGCAAAGCTTTCCCTGATATTATAAGTCGTGAATATGTTTATAAAGGACTGAATTATATATTCGGCTGTCACCCCTATTCGAATATCTCTTTTGTATCTGCTGTGGGAACACGTTCAAAGGAAATAGCTTATGGCAATAACAGGGCTGATTTCTACCTTTATTGCCGGTGGAGTTGTCCCTGGCTTATTGCTGTTTCAACCGGATTTCCTGGAAAACAAGGAAGACTGGCCTTTTTTCTGGGGGGAAAATGAATATGTAATCAATATCTGCGCCGCTTATGTGTTTCTGGCAAACGCTGTAAATGAACTGTCAGAAAAATAAAATTTAACTCTTAAATTGCAACTTTTGTCAATTCCGGGTACCAAACGGCACGAGGGTGTCTCAAAAGGACACCTTCTTTTTTTATATGTTCATTTCTTTTTGTTCGTCCAAAAAGAAACGAACCAAAGAAAAAGGGCGCCGGAAATGAAAACTTCAGCCTTTTTTGGCAAAATGCCTTTTGCGTCACGCTCCCAAAAAAGGCTGAAGTTCGCGCCATTTCCGTTTTGCCACCGCACGTTTCCACTCGAAATTACTGTTAATAATTGATGTAAAGTGTTGAAAAGAAGGGGGATGCCTCCCCCCTCCAGGAACCTCAAATTATATAACTTGAGGTATGCAAAAAAATAGTAGAACAAAGGTAGTCTTTAAAGATTACAGTCCCAACCAAATTTTACTTCTTCCGCCATCACTGGAAGAGATGATCCCTATGAACCATCCGGTAAGAGTTGTAAATCAAGTCATTGACAGTATTGATCTTGATATGCTTGTAAAGAAATATAAAGGAGGAGGCTGTTCGAGTTATCATCCCCGGCTCATGCTGAAAATATTGGTTTATGGATACCTTACCAATCAATACTCAAGCCGGAAGATGGAACAAGCGGTATACCAGAATATATACTTTATGTGGTTAAGCGCGATGAGCTATCCTGATCATAACACGATAAATCGCTTCCGCAGTGACAGGCTACGAACCGCCCGTACATCCATGATGCCGTATTGCGTGTATTAACCGCTGCGGATGTGTACCTGTGCCATTCATCATTCAAAGAGGTTGGATAGAAACTCTCAGGCGTTTCCTTCCTTAGTTCAATGATCAGATTATCACCATCCACCCTTGCATTTTCAAGACGGTTTACGGTATAATACTGCAATTCAATTGGACGCCTGTAATAACCTTCTTCGTACTCCCAGATGGCGGGATCGGGATGTCCTTTATAATTAAATTCGTCGGACCATACCAGTTTCCATTTTGCAGGATCGGTATATCCGGTGAGAGTCTTCTTAGCTTGAAACCCTGATAGCACCAAACCTGTTAAAATCACAATAATAATTACATGTTTCCTCATTTTTCGTTCCGACAGTTATTTAAAGATAAATCTAATATAGCCATTTTTAACCTGATACGCATAATTTTCACGCATACTTTGGAGGCGGTATGCGTGATCTGCCTGAGAATAAACCTTATCACTAAACATAAGATAATAATCCTTGTTTTAGTAATAAAGGATCTGAATTATTTTTAACATTTAATAATATGAAATCTAATAGATCATTTTCTGTTAAGGCTATAATAATACTGACACTTATCACAGCGATCACCTTAAATGCTTGCGGACAGAGCAGAAACGTTAATAAATCTACTATAACCATGAATTCTATCAGAAAACCAGATAATCCTTACTATTCCAATACCGACACAACCAAACTTAATCTTACTGATGCTGAGTGGAAAAAGATACTGCCAACCGATCTGTATGAAGTATCGAGACACGCGGCTACAGAAAGGCCGTTTACCGGAAAATACTGGAATGCAGATATAAAAGGAACCTATTATTGTGCTGCTTGTGGCAGAAAACTATTCCGTTCAGAAGCCAAATTTGCCAGCACTTGCGGATGGCCAAGCTTCTTTGAACAGGAAGATATGAACAGTACTGTCCTCAGACCAGATTCATCTCTTGGTATGGTACGGACTGAAGTACTTTGCGGAAGATGTGGAGGGCATCTGGGACATATCTTCGATGATGGTCCGCCTCCAACCGGAAAGCGTTATTGTATGAACTCAATCGCCATGGATTTCATTCCGGATAAAAAATAGAAATATCTGATTCGTAACTAATAGTTTTGTTTAAGTTTTTTTTTCATGCAGAGGCTTATTTACTTTTGCTATATCTAAATGTATATAATAATGGAGGCAAAAATGCAAAAACGCAAATTAGGAAATAGTAATCTTGAAGTCTCAGCCCTTGGACTTGGGTGCATGGGCATGAGCTTTGGTTATGGAACCATTGCTGACAAGAAAGAGATGATCACACTTATTCATAAAGCAGTGGAAAGTGGAGTAACTTTTTTTGACACCGCTGAAGTTTACGGACCATATATTAATGAAGAACTGGTAGGAGAAGCGCTGGCTCCATTTCGGGAAAAAGTAGTGATTGCCACAAAATTTGGCTTCGACACAACCGGCGTTTCAGCTCTCGACAGTCGTCCTGAGCATATTAAACAGGTTGCTGAAGCATCCCTGAAAAGGCTGAAGGTAGAAGTTATTGATCTGTTCTACCAGCACCGTGTTGATCCCAATGTACCAATTGAAGATGTCGCCGGTGCAGTAAAAGACCTTATAAAAGATGGAAAAGTAAGACACTTCGGTTTATCAGAAGCCGGGGTTAAAACTATCCGAAGGGCTCATGCGGTTCAAAAAGTTACTGCTTTGCAAAGCGAATACTCATTGTGGTGGAGAGAACCTGAAGCAGAAATAATCCCGACACTCGAGGAACTGGGAATAGGATTTGTTCCTTTCAGTCCTCTCGGCAAAGGTTTCCTTACTGGGAAAATGGATCAGAACACAACTTTCGATAGCAAGGATTTCCGCAGCACTACGCCTCGTTTATCACCTGAAAACATTAAAAAAAATCTTGCATTTGTAGAACTGCTGTCACAGGTTGCACAACGCAAAAATGCAACACCTGCTCAAATTGCGCTCGCATGGCTGCTTGCACAGAAACCGTGGATTGTTCCAATTCCCGGGACTACAAAGTTGCACCGATTAAATGAGAATCTCGGGGCTGTAGCAGTGGAACTCTCAACTGAGGAACTTAAGGAAATAAACGATGCCTCTTCAAAAATAAAGGTTCAGGGTGAAAGATACTCGGGTGGCAGCGCAAAATTGATTAACCGCTGACGGCCAGGTGACCACTCGCACTTGTCAATGGTAAACTCCTGATCCGCGACCAAAGCCGGTTAATCTGTGTCAAAGTTGCCAGGTGAAAGTGACGATTCATTTTGGAAAAAAACAACATCCGGCATTCTGAATAGAAAAATCATTTAAACATAATGTAATAATACTTGTTTAGCAATGATCAAAGCATTGAACCATGGCTTATTTTGATACGTATTTAAGGTTCTGAACAAATTAATTTGATCATTTGGCTATAAAATATTGAATAAATGAATTCTATTAAAACAAATAAAACAATATCGCTTATAATATTATTTCAACTGGTCACATTATTAGCAATCGTATCAGACGCATGTGGTGAAAAAACTAATAAAAAAATTCAGATGGAAAATAAAGGAAAATTGACTTCATTGGCAAGTGGTTCAGATCTTTCGGATAATTCATCATCAATTGATACAATTACCTTGGGCGGAGGATGTTTCTGGTGTGTGGAAGCGGTTTACGAAATGCTGGATGGGGTCAAAAAGGTGGAATCCGGTTATTCAGGGGGTACAGTTAAAAATCCATCATACCGGGAGGTATGTACAGGTAAAACCGGACATGCTGAGGTTGCTCAAATCACCTTTGACAGCTCAAAGACTTCAATAGATGAAATTTTGAAAGTCTTTTTTACTGTTCACGACCCGACATCACTGAATAAGCAGGGCGATGATGTCGGAACTCAGTACAGGTCAGTCATTTTTTACAGGAATGATCATCAGCGGGAAATAGCAAAAAGTATTATTGATGACTTGAATAACAACAATGTATATTCAAAACCAATAGTCACTCAGTTGGTCCCATTCACTCATTTTTATAAAGCAGAAGATTATCATCAGGATTATTATAACCAGAACAAAGAGGCACCTTATTGCAGATTGGTCATACAACCAAAATTGGAAAAATTTGAAAAGCTGTTTAAGGACCGGATAAAGAAATAAAGCGGAGAACCCTCCAAATCCCCCATTTGCCTGCCTGCGGGTAGGTAGGGGGAACTTACCTAAATCAGAATATTGAACATTCGAAGTTAGAATTCAGTAATTGTATTCACTTCTTAATTCACTCTTCGTTTGTTCGTTATTCAAAATTCCTGCCTTCAAAGCCCCCCTGCCTACCGGCAGGCAGGCATATTGGGGGTTGGGGGGTTGAGATTATTTTACGAAATTACACTTTAAGAGAAAATCAGCACTTTCCTTAAGTCCATCAAGTGATGTTTTAAGCTCCTCCGCAACTACTTTCGGATCTTTTGGACCTCCGAAAGCTGGCGCGATTGGTTTTCCATCTTTATCTTTTGGTTGATTTTTTGACATTTCTGCCATAATGTCCTGCATTGTACCACCTTTAGCCTGAACATTTTTCATCGCCTCCATCATAGCCATCGACTTTTCATGTTCCTCTTTGGTCATTTTACCTTCCATCTCAACGAACCAATCCTTATATCCATTCTTATAGAACTGATTGAAAATAGCCTTATAATCAATTTTGCCACTTGCGCCAACAACATATTCGTCTTTTATATGAAGCGCTTTGAAACGTGTCGGATATTTCTTCAGATAAGCAACCGGATCCTGACCACCAACTGTAATCCAGTAAACATCCAGTTCAAAGAATACTTTTTGAGGATCCGTATTTGCTATAAGAAAATCTTCATACATCTCCTTTGTGTTTGCTATTGTAGCAAACTCAAGATTATGATTATGGTACCCGAATTTAATTCCTCTTTTGTTAGCTTCGTCACCGATTTTGTTCATCAGGTCGCACTCTGCCTTAACACCTTCGACTGTTCCTGCCCACATGTTCATCGGGAAAACAACATATTTGCAACCCATAATTTTGTGGTCGTCAAATAACTTACCCCAGGCTGCAAGAGTTCCTGCCTCATCTTTGACATCAAATTTAGCGCTTGCATGGCTCGAAATAACTTCCATACCATATTTCTTAACCAAATCAGCAAATTCTGCAGGTTTGTAACCAGCTACCAATCCTGTGGCATCATTATAATTGGCAAGTTCCAACACTACATAACCGTCGTCAGCAAGAGCTTTTAGTGATCCGGGAACATCTGTTTCGAAGCCTTTTACAGAGTAAACTTGTACCCCCATGTGTTTTTTTGGAGCAGTAGCTCCCGAAAGAGCCAATGAAGTAACAAACAGCACTGCAATGAATGCTACATTAAGACGAAAAATGTTTCTCATAATCATAATAATTTTAAACCAAATAAATATATTATTTAAAAAATCCACAAACAACAGCACCTAAGCTAATAACTTTTTAAAGAAATGGAAAATAAAATCGATAAATCAGAAGTATCCAACGATAAAAACCCTGATTTTATTAATGATAATACAGGGTTCTTCAATATCCTATTGTAAAACGTTCGCGGTGATGTGCAGGTTTTTCGAGTTCATCAATCATCGCCACAGCATAATCCTGTACAGAAATCTTGCTTTCACCCTTTTCATTAAGAATCAGCTCGTCTTTGCCCAAACGAAATTTCATTGTCCTTTGACCGGGTTCAATAGTACCAGCAGGAGAGAAAAACACCCAGTCAATTTTTTTTTCAGCCATCAGTTCAATCAGGTATACGTCTGCCAGGGCCTTAACAGCAGGAAGGTATGCTTCGGGAAATGTCTCCATCAACCTTTTTCCGGGCGACATAAAAAGTGACCCTGCACCACCTACTACCAGTAACCGTTTTACTCCTGACTTCCTGACACCTTCAATTATGATCCTGTACACTTCAGTGGTTTCCCTTGCAATATCAGGATTCTTCCACCCGGGGTTATAGGCACTTATAACGGCTTCTGCACCTTTGCATGCTTCAATTACATTATCGATAATAGAAACATCGCCTTGTTTTACTGTCAGATTTTTGTGCACCCTGGTTATTTTTTCAGGGTGACGGACGACAGCCTTGACTTCATGACCACGATCAAGAGCTTCGTTTAAGATGGCGGAGCCAATAAAACCGCTTGCTCCTATTAATACTATTTTTTTCATATCTCAGAGTGTTTATCTCATTAAAACTATGCTTTAAATAGTAAGTTCAAGCTTGGTGCTATTTTGGAATAACTGTTACAATCACTCTTTTATACCTTGATATTGGCGGATTTCCTTTATCCGTGACTCTGAGGATAAAATGTACCGTTTGAGGACTGGTTACTTCAGGTGCTTTTATTGTGTGAACATTGTAAAGATTTTCAGAGTAGAGGCCAAAATTCACGATATCTTTATAAGTTCCTGCCTCCGGATACTGAAACCACCAATAGCTTAAATTATCTCCGTCCGGATCATAAGTACCATCAGCATCAAGTTTAAAAATATCCCCCGATTTTACTGTAAACTGTTCCGGCTGGTTAACCCCGACAACTGGTGGATGGTTAGCATCCTTATATGATTTTGTACACCAGTCCATGCGAGCTGCAAAGTCGTTCTGAAAATCTTCTCTCCAGCGCCACAACGTAACTTGATTGTCATTATAGCTTCCAGTATCCTTTTTAATAGCTCTGCCAAATTTGTTTGGAATTCTTGGTGTGAACTTGTCATCTGCATTGGTCCATATTGGTCTGGTTTCAGATTCATAAGGTCCGCCACCTGTAAATATTGGGGGCACTTGTGTCGTAACAGGTTCTGGCTTATATAATTCATACCGGCCACCCCAGCTTCCGTAATCAGGAAAAGCATTATCGTTAAGTCCGTTAGGAATAAGCATCAGCCATGAAGGAGTATCGCCTTCCATACCATAAGCAACATCAGGATATAATGCACCAAGAGGACCATGTCCCTGCTGAATGTTATCAGCAAGCCAATTGTTGCTGATAACTTCATTATTAGCGCCCCTGATAACACTATTAATTGCAACCCAAGTCGAAGTACCGTAATTTCCCGGACTTACTATATAAAACAGATCGGGGAAGTTCTTCCTGATCCAGTAACCTGTATCATCCTGATCAGAAATAGTATAAACTCTAAGCTTAGCAATGAGTTTTTTTGCTTCCTCTGCACTTTTAGTATCTTTAATTTTCCAGAGTGCCTGTGCCAGGCAATTTGGACCGCCCCAGACTGATATCCAAACAGGACGGTTGTCGCCATTTTCGAGTACTTTGATGATCCATTCCGATCCCTCGGAATCTTTTCCTTTACCCACTCCTTCCATTCCAAATACGGGAAGTCCATGTTTAACTGTAGTCAGTAAAGCCTGGCCTGTTGGATAACCCGGTTCATGTTTAAGAAGATTTGGCTGAACTTTACTATATCCATTTATGATTTTCCTGATCGTTTCAGGGGCTACACGTGCTTTCTGATGTATTGATGTGACAGCTATGAGTCCCTCAATATCAATCTGATTGGAATATAATAACAATCGTATAAGCGATTGAGAATCATCAGGGTCAGCCTCAATGTCGGTAAGAACTATCAGCCTTTTCTTTGCAGATTGTTGAGCTGAAATACCAGTTGTCAGAACAACTGTAGTTATGAAAATGAATATTAGTTTCAACTTTAATTGCATCGTCTTATTTCTTTGGAGAATTTGTGTTTAAAATGATACAGGAAATCACTGTAAACAGAACGTATATTACAATATTATTTTTTAAAGATGAAAGATAAGCAAAGATTAATCTTCGTAAAACATGAACTTAGGTATTTATATTATAGAACATTACCTTTAGCGATATTTAAAATTAAATCTATGAGAAACCTGTTTATTTCTGTTTTCCTGAGCTCAACTCTTCTGGCAACTGCTTCTGATGTTCAGTTCACAGATCAGGTTGACACAAGCAACAATGTCATCCATACTAAGGAAGTTTACAAAACAGTTGACACGTTTAAACTTAAAACTGATATCTTTTATACAAACCAGGCATTTGAAAAAGAGAATAATACAGCTATTGTGTTCTTTCATGGAGGTGGATGGGCCTACGGCACTCCGAGTGAGTTTTTTACGACATGTGAACGATATGCGAAGATGGGCATTGTGACGTTTTCGGTAGATTATCGTTTGTCAATTGAAAATGGCGTAACCCCCAGCAAAACAATAAGCCCGATAGAATCTGTAATGGATGCAAGATCGGCAATACGCTGGGTGCGTGAAAATGCCGGGAAACTCCATATCGACAAGAATAAAATAGTTGCAGCCGGTCAGTCTGCCGGAGGTCATCTTGCTCTGTGTACAGCGATGATTGATGATTATAATGAAAAATCTGATGATCTTAATACCAGCTGTCACCCAAATGCGGTTTTGTTGTTTTCGGCATGCGTAAATGCAGTGGAGGGCTGGTGTGACCGTTTGCTTGCTGACCGCAGAAGTAAAATATGGAGCATCTCTCCGGCCCATAATGTAAGGAAAGGATTACCGCCAATGATCGAGTTTCACGGAACTGATGATGAACAGGTTCCTAAATGGACTGTTCAATATTTTGAAACTGATATGAAAAAGGAAGGAAATTATTTTGAACTCCATATGTACGAGGGAAGGAAGCATTATCTGGGAGGTGATAACTCAAAATACTCACATTATTACGATGATGAAATACTTAAGATAACGGATGACTTTCTTCGAAAATTTAATCTTTTAAATTGAAATATAGGGACTCTGATTTATTTCTTACTAACGGAATATTTTAACCCTGAAAAACTATAATTCAGAACAAAGCTATGCAGTTGATCGTGATGAAAGCTACTTAAGATTCAAACAAAACCGGAACTTGATTGTTATCCTGCCAGCTAAACGTGTATGAATTTTAAATCAAACAAATTATTTAATTTTAAATCAATACAAATGAAAAAATCAATTTTCCCAGCTATCTCTTTGGTCATTCTTATTGCATCTGCATTTACATTTTTCCAGTCCATTGATTGGAAAATAGGTGACAATTATTCTGTAAAATTCGATGGCGGAGATCCTTCAGGAGTATTCACGGGTCTTAAAGGCATTATTCAATTTGATGAGAACAATCTTGCTGCATCCAAATTTGATTGCACTGTTGATGTCGGCTCTATTAATACAGGCAATGCTATGAAAAATACTCATGCCAAAAGTGACAAATGGCTGGATGCAACTAAATACCCGGTGATCCGTTTTACTTCAAAATCTATCAACAAAACTCCCTCAGGTTACGAAGCAATAGGAACTCTCGATTTTCACGGGGTACAGAAAGAAATTACCTTACCCTTTACCTTTGCAAATAATGTATTTGAAGGTACTTTTGAGGTTAATCGTATGGATTATAGTATCAATACTGCAGAACCAAATCATGGCGCTCAGGTTTTAAAAGTTTCTCTGAATGTGCCGGTTACAAAATAAATTCAAATGTTTAGGAAACATTTTTATCATGGACTGACTATCCGGAATAATGGCTGCTCTTGCAGCCATTATTTATAGCCGGATCCATTATTTCGCCACAGAGGCAGATTTTTCATCAGTCATTAATTTAGGGACCATGATAAGCATGAACCTGATTATCTGTTTAATAATAAGTATTGCTTATTATTTCTTTACCATCATGACGAAAAAAGAACTATAGTGTTTCATCTATTCATTTCAATTCTTTCATTCGCAGCCGTTATCATCCCAATATCAGTTTCCCTTCCTTTATCAATAAGGAATCCTGAATTATTTCCCGGACTTGCAGTTCCTATGGTATTCTTTCCTGTTTTGGCCTGGTTTACTTTTAAACCTCTTTTCCCCATAAATGAAAAATAATTCTTTTTGCTATAGTGAGGGTTTTAGGATAAGGGTCATATAGCCAGAACCATTTGTTTAAATAAACTTGACTTTGACCTGATCAATATTTAATTTTGATGTACTATTATCATAATTATGAAATGTACTGCCCTATAATTATATTATTAACTAAGCTAATTTAAAACTAAACCTAAATTTTGCAGATATGAAAAGATTAATTTGCCTCTGTTTATTATCAGGGATCTTTGTCTCATATAGCAAGGATACTCCCAGAGTTCTTCTCTTTTTAGAAGATAATTCAGCTCAATTGCAGTATATGCTCATTCATGAGGTAGGCCAAATGAAGGAGATACTTGAGCATTCTGGTTATCAGGTATCGCTTGCATCAATATCCGGAGAAATCCTTCAGACTGATTCAATTACTGTTAAACCTGATCTTAAGCTAAGTAATGTTATTATAAAGGATTATGCAGGTTTTATTTTGCCATGTATGGCAACAAATGACACAATTGTAACTGCAGAAGAAAAAAACTTCGTCAGAACCGTTTTAAGTCAGGGTAAGCCCATTGCTGCTCAGATGGGTGCAGTCTGGATACTGGCAAAAGCCGGTGTTCTGAAAGGTAAGAAATATGCAATTTTCGATGAGCCCCAAAATGAGTCTGCATTTAAAGATGGGATTTACAGCGGGAGAGGCGTTGTTAAGGACGGAAATATAATTACTTCAGGAATATGTCCCTACATGGCAAAAATGAGTGGTGAAAAGGATGGAACTGCAGAACTCACAAATACTTTTATCGCAGCCATCAAAGAAAAAAAGTAAACCCTTTAAAATAGTTATTCTATAGCGGAATTAAAAGTTCTGTTTCTTCTTCCTGCTCCAACACTACAGGTTTAATATCCTGTAAAGCCTTAATACGGGAAACTAACAGGGATATTCCCATACCAAAAAGGCCAATCACAGCAAATGAATATCGCAGACCGGCAATCTGGGAGATATTTCCTATAAGCGGAGGTCCCATTAAAAACCCGAGAAAGCTTACACTTGAAACCGTTGCCAAAGCTATTCCGGTAGGCACCTTGTTATGTCTTCCGGCAGCACTGTAAACTGTGGGAACAATGCTTGAAACGCCTAAACCTACCAGCATAAAAGATATCGTACAGGTGATCAGATAAGGAAACAGGACTGAAGTAAATAATCCGACCGAAATCATTATGCCACAGATTTGAAGCAGCCTTTTCCGACCAATCTTAGTTATAACATAATCAGCAACAAAGCGTCCGGTAGCCATCATTATCATGAATGAAGTATAACCCAGGATGACAAGAGATGACGGAGCTTTAACCACATCTTTAAAATAAACTCCGCTCCAGTCAAACATGGCTCCTTCACTGGCCATGCTGCAAAAGCCAATGATTCCCAGCTGAAGGAGTACATGATCGGGTCTGGTGAAGAATTTTCGTTTTGGCTCATCCATATTTCCGCCTGATTTACCTGTTACAAGAAAAGGATGATTGATCCATAGTATAATCCATACAATCAGAATAACAATAATAAAATGCCAGTATGGTGCAACCTTCAGGTTTATCATCAGCAATCCGATAAGCGCTCCGGTAAATCCTGCAAGGCTCCAACCTCCATGAAAAGAGGCCATGATCGGACGTTCGTACAATCGTTCTGTTGAAACACCCTGTGTGTTAATTGAAATATTGCATAAATTCCCTGCCAGTCCAAACAAAAACAAGGCAATAGCCAGCTGCCATCCTTCCTTCACCAAACCGATATTGCTCAGACAAATAGTATAAAGAGGAAGTGCAAAAAGTATAATCCTCCGGCTTCCGAAACGGGTGACCAGTCTCCCCGAAAAGGGCATCATCAGAAATTGGCCAACAGGCAGAGCGAACAAAATACTGCCAAGCATACCATCGTTCAGATGAAGCGAGGACTTGATATCAGGTATCCTGCTGGCCCACGATGCGAAACAAATCCCCATACAAAAATAAACCAGCGCTACAGCTATTCTAATGCGCTTTTTACCAGGAGTGAGTACGCGTTGACTAACTACTGAATTTCTTCGCTCCGACATATGACTCTACTGAGTTAAAAACCGCGTAAAAGTATGAAAAACCTGATAATACTCAGACTGGGTAGCAAAACTATGTCAGTTACACTTCCTCCGGAACGATATAAGGCATGCGGTATACTCTTGTCAATAGCGTATCTGCTTCAGAATCGTTAGCAAATTTTTCATAATCACCCCTGAATTTTAATTCACGCCCAATACGATAAGAAATATTGGCCAGGTGTGGAAGCGCCGATGAATAATGACCTTCGACTATATCGCAGGTCAATGTCTCGTCTTTACCCGATCGTATTCCATCAAGAAAGTTCGAGAAGTGCTCAGAAAGGTTATCCTGAACTTGATTATTTGAACCTGTCTGGTCCTTTGAGCCTGCAAAAGGTTCTTTTTCCTGTCTGCGGAAAGCTTTCCAGGGTCTGGCTGCTTCGTCTTTAATTTCAACGTATCCTTCAGTCCCATAAAAGATGTTGCCTACTGAAATATCTGCACTAGATTCTCTGTTGGTATACCTGCCCCTGGTTTCAAACTCAAGTATTTTCCCATCTTCATATTTAAATATGCTGGTTTGGATATTGGGCGTTTCCTGCGATGTTTTATCGTGGCCATATGCCTCAACCCCGCCATAAACCAGATATCCCGGGGTGCTGTTTCCTGGGGTGCTGTCATCAAGATTAAAACCATAAATACCTCCGGCAGAATAAACTGAAACCGGATGTTCATTCTTATTGAGCCCCAGTCGGGCAATATCGAATTGATGCGGCCCCTGGTTACCTGTATCACCATTCCCGGTATCCCAATACCAGTGCCAGCAATAATGGCTCCTTTTCACATTGTAAGGACGGTATGGAGCAGGACCTAACCAACGATCGTAATGAAATGATGCAGGCGGAGTGCTGTCTTTTGCAGTACCATACGAATCACGTAATTTATAACAAAGACCCCGGGCCATATAGACATCACCGATGCCGCCTTCATGAATGAATTTCAGCGCGTCCTTCATATTGTTTCCCGAACGGCTTTGAAATCCAACCTGCACCCTGACATTATACTTTCGGGAGGCTTCAATCATTTTCCTGCCTTCCCAAAGTGTATGAGATGCCGGTTTTTCAACATAAACATGTTTCCCTGCCTGACAAGCCCAAATTGTAGCCAGAGCATGCCAATGATTTGGTACAACAATGGACACAGCATCGATCTCCTTGTCATCCAGCACTTTTCGAATATCCCACTCAGTTAAGGGCTTCACACCGGTCTTTTCCTGTACAATTTTGGAACGTGAATCAAAAAACTGTTCATCAGTATCGCATATAGTTTTTAACACTACATTTTGTTTTTCCCTGAGTCCGCACCACGTTTCAATATGAGCACTACCCTGGTTACGGATACCAATAACCGCAACATTGATGCGTTCATTTGCACCAACGATTGACGCATACGATTTTGAAGCTAAACCCATGCCACCAACGGCAATACCTGCTGAGCCTAATACACTCTTCTTAATAAATTCCCTCCTTTTTGTCATTGAGATTATGTTTTAAAATACAATGCCAGAATATTAAAGTCTAATTTCCAGCCTTGCCAAGTTTACCGGCTGACTTAATGTAGAAATGTGAAAGGCCAACAGCACATAATATGTTAATTAACGGCATAAAGGGAATCCGATATCTATCATATCCAATAACACCCGTTAAAACTGAAAAATATAAAATAATAAGAATAAACACAAATAGTAACTTCTCTTTTTCACCAATAAGAAGATATATGCCATATATTGCGAATAAATAATTTATAACCAGATAAAAACCCAATCCAAATGCAATGAATATTACTTCTTTTGATTTACTCTGAAAGAAAGTATGAATACGCGAAAAAATGCCCGGTTTCCCAAATGGGTCATGGTCAGGATTAAATGATTTGGCTTTCAGATTAAAAACTGCGGTTAATTTCTCCGTACCTAACCCGGCATACATATTGATAATCCCCATAAAATGTCTTTTACAGTATAGTATAAAATTATCTTTTATGTACTGTTTTGCGAGGCCTGAAAAGATCCGTGAATTCTTGAAAGAATATTTAGTGGTTGTATCGACACCTTGTTTGACTGCCAGATCAAGAAAATCCTTTCTTACTTCAGCAACTGGCTTGCCCGTCCTGTATACTTCTGTGTATGCAGCATTGTATAACAACAAATTATAGCCCGATATTGAGGCTAGTTTTGCCTCTCCAAACCTCGTGTAATTATGAATCAGCCAGGGAGAAACTGCAGCAGTGAAAATAGTGCAGAACAGAACAGAATAAACCAGCTTCATTCTCAGCTTTAAATTATAAAGTACAAGAATTACACTGACAGCAACTAAAGGAAAAAGAAAAGAAACCGGACGTACTAAAGTCGCAATCCCTAAAAACAGAGCACTCAGACAAACTGACATTAGACTATTATCTTTTATGCTTTTTATCAAATAATAGATTGAAATTAAAAACAAGAAAAGGAATAATGTATCGGTATACAATGCTACAGTCCAGTAAGCCTGAGTTATGTCGCTTGCAAAAAGAAAAGAAGATATTAAGGCAACCTGTCGGGTAAAAGTTGTCGCAGCTATCCTATACACAAGTACGACAGAAATTAAACTAAGGAAGATCTGAACCAGCAAAACAACCCAAACACTATCTGAAGAAATGCTATAAATCAGTGCAACAAATACCGGATAACCCGGAGTACGGTATGGACCAGTCCGGTATGCACTAAAGGCTCCAAATGACCTATCTGACATTACAGATAATGCAAGAGGCTGGTATTCAATAGCATCACCTACGATTATATTCTTTTTAACTGCTTCCCCATCCCAGGGTTTTACTGATACAAAAAGAACCATTCTTATCGCGAGTGCATAAAGAACTATTAAAAGAAGTGCATGTGTATTAAGGAACTGATAAATGTTACTTTTCTTCATGATATTCTTCCAGGGTATCTATGTTTCAAAGATAGTCTTTAAGTTTTTTATCTGTGATTTTAATCTATTAGGCTGTCAATGCAGATAACATATGATGGCCCGGTTTGTTCTGTCGGATAAAGCTATTATGTCAGATTAATTTCAGAAAACACCTGACATTCAGGTGCCACATAAGGCCGGTCAAAATCCGTAATTGTATCCACTAACTGAAAAATGTTATAACTTTATATAATTTTTATGTTGCAGTGAAATACACCTTTGAATAATGAAAAACATTAAGAGTGTTTTGATCCTCTGTCTTAGTCTTCCTATGTTCATATCATGTAAGAGTAGTGTATTCAGAGGTACCGATTGTTCAGTCAGGTTGAATAATGTCGTATTTACAAAATCATTGAATGATGCAATTAATGTCACATCTTCGTTATCAGGAGGCAAATTATTAATGCAAAGCGGACCAAAGACCGATTTTTTTAATGAACCGGATGGAACAGAAAAATATTCAAATGCTCCTGTTCTCCTCACTGAAATCAACAATAAGGTGCCTTTCACCTTTTTTGCTAAAGTGAATCCTGAGTTTGATACTACTTATGATGCAGGGGCTCTCTACATATATTCAAACAATGACCTATGGCATAAATTTGCTTTTGAAATGGATGAAAGAAAACTTACCCGGATAGTAACTGTAAGAACAAATGGTACATCCGATGATAACAATCATGACCGTATTACTGAAAAATTTGTTTTTATGAAGATCTCTTCAGACACAAAATCGGTTGGTTTTTACTATTCAACCGATAGCCTTAGCTGGCAGCTGGTAAGAGTATACAAAAATAATTATCCTGGAAAAGTATGGATTGGGATCAGTTCACAATCACCTGTTGGGAAGGGTGTTAGAACAATTTTTGAAAATTGCGGTCTAAGCAAAGAATCTGTAAAGAATTTCAGATCAGGGATCTAAAAACTGATTGCAGCCTGTTGACACTAATTTAAAAATACACCCCTTCTTATTTGGTATTGGATATTGTTGAGGTCAATCACCATTTCCTTCTGGCGGCTATCCACCCGAGCAGAAAACCCAGACCCAGACTGATCAGAATCTGCCCCCAGCGCAAACTGGTCATCCCCATTGAGCCGTGTCCATGTCCCAACCCTTTCATCCAGGGTCCACCGCCTAAAAGTAGAAAAGCAATTACAATAACAGCAATTGCAACTACATAGTAAATTATTCTTGTTTCTCTTCTTGTGCTCATGATTTTCTTTCAAAGGTAGGTCGTTTCTCCTCCGGAATCGTTACACTATTCCCTGACAGATTTATATGATTCACTTGTTTTGTGGTCTATAGAGGCGACAAACTTTGCCTTGAACGCGATTCGCTCCTCCTTGCATATATATTGTATTGCCCATTTACCGGATTGCCCTGCCGGTGGCAATCCTCCACCCGGGAAGAGCCATTGTCCGGCCATATAGAACTTCTTCAGTCCGTGAATAACAGGATTAAGATTATCCATTAGGTTTTTGCTTGATGGCATAAATCCTTCATATGAGCCTTTCCATACGCCGGTATACTTTACATCAGTCAATGGTGTTGCAACATCACAGACTTCAATATTTGCAGAGATCCCGGGATAACGCTTTTCAAGTAAGAGTCTTGCATCTTTCTCGATCTTCTCTTTTTCATTATTATATTCAGAGGCATCAATATCCTTCCATAATTCCCATGGCGATTCGTACCTCATTACTATGACAGATTTGCCTTCAGGAGCCATTGTACGATCGAAGCTATAGTTCATAATCGAATAACTTTTGCTGGATTTGGTTCGTCCGATTGCCTGATTTTTAATCAGCCATGTCTCAACAGGAGCCTCCGAATCTATTATTTTATTAATGCCAAAAGATACCTGTACGATAGGTGTAAATAATTTCCAGTTCTCGTATGCTTTTGATATTTTACCGTTCTTATATTTACCACCTAACATGTCAAAGATAGTGGAGTGGCCGTCTGCAGCACTGATAACATAATCGGCCAGTATCTCGGAGCCATCGGAAAGAATTACACCTTTTGCCGTGTTATTCTCCACAATGATTTTTGTAACAACTGACTTTGTTCTGAGATTGCCGCCAAGATCCAGGTAACGGCTTGTCATGCGCTTCGCCAGGGGTAAAGAGCCCCCGATCAGATAACCTGCATTCTTCTGGTTGAACCATGCGAACATCATTATGAATGCAAGAGCAGAGAAATCATGTGAACCATAAATGCTATTGAATGAGTCTTTCAGGAACTTATTCGTAAAGCCTAACTTCCTGAAATATTCATCACAACTTTTTCGGCCGTATCTCATAAAGAGGATCATCACAGGCATCATAGTTATCATTGAAGTTATCGTATGCCCTAATTTTCTTAGTCCGGGAGGGTCGGAAAATGGCTGAAGAAAAGCTGATTTTCTCATGTCGGCGCACATCTTCTTTATGCTTCTTGTATCCTCCGGGGCAAGCTTGCAGAGATACTCTTCCCATTTGTCAAGATTTGTATAGATAATAAATTCCCTTCCATCGTCAGCAATAACCTTTGTGTGAATTTCATGATCAATTATTTCTACATTATCATTCAAGACATTAGTCTCTCTCCAGATCTCATTAAAAGGACCTTTCCTTGTACCAACAAGCCAATGCAGACAGTAATCGAATCTGAATCCCTTCCGGTCCCATGCAGTGCATTGGCCCCCGGTAATTGAATGCATTTCAATGATTTCTGCCTCAAATCCATTTAACTTTGCATAGATGCCTGCAGATAATCCTGCAACTCCGCCCCCTATAATTACAATTTTCTTATTCATTTGAATTAGCTTTTTAAGTCCGGGTGGTCAAAATCAATTTAATTATTTACCACCAAAGAAATGTAATATAATATCCGATACAAATTACTAATCGGTGCAATACAGAAAAAAGCCGGTGAATTTCATTTTATCATTGCCAATAAAGGCTATGGATACAATTGACATCGTATTCATATCCCGAAAGTATATCAAAAGTCATAAAATCGTTAAACAAAAATGAATAAATTTGTTTAGCCAGTTTTTGTATTGAGAAAACTCTTCAATAAATCAGATTCTTCGAGGTGATAAATTAACTTTGCGGTAAAGTGGTCCTAAATCCGAAATGCAATGGTAAAAAAATTTATTCCATTTACGGTCCTTGAAGATTTCATGGTGAATGTCATGGTTAAGGCAGGCATTCCTGAAACAGATGCCAGAATAGTTGGTGATGTACTGATTCAGGCCGACAAATTTGGATTTGACTCCCATGGAGTAAATAGGCTTAAAAGCGTATATCTTGATCGTATAAAGGCAGGTATTCTTAATCCTGTAACCAATTTCAAAATCATTAAAGAGGGCCCCACAACAGCGGTCCTGGATGGCCAAAATGGAATGGGACACGTTATATCTTACAACGCTATGAAGATGGCAATAGAAAAAGCCGGCAAATATGGTATGGGAATGATAACTGTGCGCAATTCGAGTCACTTTGGCTTCGCAGGATATTATCCACTGATGGCAGTGCGTGAGAATATGATTGGCATCACCGGCACCAATGCCCGGCCATCGATTGCTCCGACATTCGGAGTAGAAAACATGCTGGGCACCAATCCAATGACTTTCGGTATACCGAGCGATGAGTCATTCCCATTTTTGCTCGACTGTGCCACTTCAATCACTCAAAGAGGTAAAGTGGAACTTTACGCCCGGGAAGGAAAGGATTTACCCAGGGGATGGGTAATTGATAAGGATGGGGAAAGCAAGACTGATTCATCCCAGGTGCTCAAAGATCTTATTGCAGGTAATGCGGCACTGACCCCGCTTGGAGGAGTAGGTGAAGAAACTGGCGGATATAAGGGATACGGATATGCCACTGTTGTAGAGATCCTCTCTGCAGCATTGCAGCAGGGCTCTTTCATGAAGATGCTCAATGGTACATTAGATGGAAAGAAAGTACCATATTCTGTGGGGCACTTCTTTATTGTTATAGATATCAACGCGTTTACAGATCCTGCCGATTTTAAAAAGACTACAGGTAAAATTCTGCGTGATCTCAGGGCTTCGAGAAAAATGCCAGGCCAGACCCGGATCTATACTGCAGGCGAAAAAGAATATTATACCTGGATGGAACGAAAAGATAAAGGCGTGCCTTTTAATGATGAGCTGCTTGAAGAATTCCGGGGACTTTGCAATAATTATGATCTCCAAAGTTACCTGCCATACTTTGAAGGCTGATCTGATAAGCAAAACAATGTCATAAATATTGTTTCATTATGGGAAAACTATTTTCAAGTCTGATCATAAAAAACATCATCTTAAAAAACAGGATAGTAATGTCGCCTATGTGCCAGTACAGCTCAACAGACGGTTTTTCAAATGACTGGCATTTGGTCCATCTTGGTACCCGTGCTGCAGGTGGTGCAGGACTCATCTTTACCGAAGCAACAGCCGTTTCGCCCGAAGGAAGGATCTCTCCCGCTGATCTTGGTTTGTGGAAGGATGAACATATTAACGGGTTAAAAAGGATTACAGAGTTTATACATTTCCATGGTGCAGTTTCCGGGATCCAGCTCGCCCATGCAGGAAGAAAAGCTTCATGTGCTATACCACAGGAAGGAGGAAAACAACTTGACGAAAAACACGGTGGCTGGAAGACATCCGGCCCGGGAAACATACCCTTCATTGCCGGGGACAGGGCGCCTGAATCACTTGATAAGGAAGGTATGCTTAAGGTGGTTTCTGATTTTAAAGCTGCCTCCCAACGTGCCCTTATCGCTGGTTTTAAAGTGATTGAAATACATGGCGCTCATGGCTATCTTATGCACGAATTCCTGTCTCCACTGAGCAATCAACGAACTGATGACTATGGAGGCTCTTTTGAGAACAGGATCCGTCTGTTATTGGAGGTCGTTGGTGCAGTAAAATCCGTGTGGCCGGCTGAAAATCCGCTTTTTGTCCGAATCTCAGCAACTGACTGGACAGAAGGAGGCTGGACAATAGAAGAAAGTGTAAAGCTCGCGTATATTCTGAAAGAGGCTGGAGTGGATCTGATAGATTGCTCTTCCGGGGGTAATGTTATCAAAACCAGGATTACCCCCAGCCCTGGTTATCAGGTCCCATTCTCAATGGAAATACGAAAAACAGGAATCTTAACAGGCGCAGTTGGATTAATAACAACTGCTGCTCAGGCTGAGACAATTCTTCAGGAAGAAAAGGCAGATCTTGTGTTTTTTGCAAGGGAGCTGCTCAGAAACCCATATTTCGCATTGCGAGCCGCACTTGAAGCCGTGGTAGAGGTACAATGGCCTGTACAATATCTGAGGGCCAGATAATTATGTGTCAAAGAACATAATTTATTCATCATATAAAATTTTTTAATATAATGGTTTTTACATACAACATTTCAAAAATCCCCCGTTTAACAAAGATTTTAACCAGACAATCATTACCGAAATGTCAATCATAAAAAGTGAAGCCGGAATCTTAAATCATTTGCCGATAACTGGCTTTATTGTTGCTTCGATGTTCATTTGCCTTTCGTGTCATGGCGATCTGTCTTCACAAGCTACATCCACAACACTAAAGTCTGCCACCGCGATTGATAATACTGATGATTCCCACTCACTTACTTTACTATTGGTTCTACCCAAAAATCCGACTCCGGGCAAATCATTCCGGATTTTGGCAGCAGGGGGTAAAAAAATCCTGACATCGACGATTACTGTTACAGGTCCTTCAGGTAAGGTAGAATCAACAAAAAGCAAAACAGGACAAGAATCTCCATATTGGCGCATCGATGATTTCTCTGGTAATTCTGCCGGAAAATATAAGGTTGCTTTGCTCGAAGATAAAAAAGAGCTCAGTAACCTGGATTTTACAGTTTCTACTTCGGAAGAATCAATCTGGAAAGGCATGGTCTGGAAGTCTCTCCGCGGGTGGGACAGCAGCATGGAGACACTCTATTCAGTCTGGATAAACTCTCTGTTTAACGGCTGCAACGAGCAAGCTTCATGGCCGGCTCTGCATGAGGTGACAAGGAACAAAGATCAGAATTTTCTTTTCGATTACCTCTCTCTTGACGAAGATGATCCTGGCGGGAAGAACAGCCTGGTAATGCAGCCTGATTGTGCAGATAATCCATTTTTCTTACGAGCATACTTTGCCTGGAAACTCGGACTTCCGTTCGGATATCATATATGCGAAAGAGGCAGTCTCGAAAGAAAACCAAGAGCCGGTGAGTGGATCACAAATGAAACAAGCTCGAAAACGAATCCTGTGGAAGCGTTCAATACCTTTCTCAGAAAGGTAAAGGATGGTGTACAGTCAGCCACTGCAAGGACAGCTCTCGATGATGAGAATTCCGACTATTACCCGGTTCCCCTGGAAAAACAAGCTTTGCGTCCGGGTACTGTATATGCTGACCCTTATGGACATACGCTGATCCTCGTTGGCTGGGTGCAACAAACTAATGATCATCCCGGATTACTTCTTGCCGTAGACGCTCAACCCGATGGAACTGTAGGCATCAAACGGTTTTGGAAAGGGAATTTCCTCTTTAATACCTCAGGAGTTATCGGAGAGCCAGGCTTTAAAGCTTTTCGTCCCATAAAGTTAGGAAAGGGAACGCAACACCTCATGAAGAACAGTGAACTGACAACAGAAAATGGATATATTCCTTTTTCGCTTCAGCAAAGGAAGATGCAAACTGAAGTATTCTATCATACATTGGAACGGCTGATCAATCCGAAACCGCTTGATCCTGAAACTGAGCTGCTGGATCTGATACAGGCACTTTACGAACAGCTGCTGGTGCGTATAACTTCAGTGGCTAATGGTGAAGCCTATTTCGAATCTCATCCGGGTGCCGTTATTCCAATGCCTTCGAGCGCAGCCGGAATCTTTCAGGCAGGTGGCCAGTGGGAAGACTATTCCACTCCCAACCGTGATCTTAGACTTTTGATTGCTATGGATGAAGTACTGAATTTCCCTGATCTTATCACACGTTCACCAGGTGATTATAACATCTCACGACAACTATCCCCGGAGCAGGTCAGGAAAAACCTGCAATCTTTACTTGATCAGAAAGTCTCCGGACTTACAATAACATATAGCCATGCTGATGGTACATTACAAAAACTGACAGTCGGTGAAATCCTGAAAAGAAGGGATGCTTTTGAGATGGCATATAATCCAAATGACGGGATTGAAATCCGCTGGGGAGCACCCGTGGCCAGTGAAGAAATATCTAAGTGCCATCGTCACGCCCCTGCATACCAGTCTGAAAAAATGCGTTCGGTGAGGACCTGGTTCAGCAAAAGACTGCACCCGCCGACATAACCCCCTGCCGGTTTAAAAGTTTTGGCCCCCCTTTCCCCCTAAAGGGGGGTAAATGCCTGCACATAAATATAATCCAACTTAACAGACGAGAATTTTCGCCCCTTTAGGGGAGATGTCGCGAAGCGACAGAGGTGTACCTGAGTATTTAAGAGGTTCTATTTAATCTTTTCATCATAAAATAAACCGGGATCCCTAAAAAAATCAGTATTAAACCAATTGCTGCCTCACGGGGCCTGGTATAAATTGTATTGAAAAATAATCCGATACAAAACAGGATAAAAACAGCCGGGACTACGGGATACCCCCAAACCTTATAGGGTCTGTACGCATCTGGCATCCTGCGTCTTAAAATAAATACCCCCAGGGAGTTTGCTCCATAAAAAATAAATACAGCAAAAATTATCATATCGGTCAGCTGATCGAAAGTACCGGAAAGAACAAGAATTGATGCCCATATACCCTGCCATAAAAGTGAGTTTGATGGTACATTTGCTTTGTTGATTTTTGCGATACTTCTGAAAAAAAGACCATCACGAGCCATTGCATAGTAAGGTCTGGCTCCGGTAAGTATGCTGGCGTTTGTGCATCCGAGTGTCGTAATCAATATTAACAACGAAATAAAAATCACCCCCCCCTTTCCCCAGAAGGTCCTGACCGCCTCAACTGCAGCAATCTGATCGCCAGAATCATTAATATGCGAAAGTTGCGGAATGGACAAGAGGGTCAGGTATGTTATATTTACAATCAGATAAATGAATATTACAATAAATACACCCGTAACAATTCCTTTTGGGATATTTTTTTTGGCATCTTTAACTTCTCCTCCGATGAATCCGACAGAGGCCCAACCCTGATAAGCCCAGAAAGCAGCCAGCATCGCTGTATAAAATGCAGATATTGTCACAGTTCCGCCTGTAAGTTCCTTTAAACTCATGAAATTTGCAGGTCTGGAAGCCGAGTTGCGAAGACCAAAGATCACAATAGTAAGCAAGCCTGCGAATACCATAAACATGATTGCCCTGCTCACACCGGCTCCGCTTTTCAGTCCGGAAATATTCAGGCCGGTTAAAATCAGGATCAGCAAAATTGCTGCAAGCTTAACTCCGAAATCCTGAAATGGGAAGAATACTCCTGCGAGAGAAAAATGCTGAAGAGAGCTTAAAACTGGAGGAATTGCGATAATACTATTTAGTGATTGAGCAAAAACATAAGCAAGTGAGGATATAGTTGCAGTTTGGATAACTGTAAAGATCGACCACCCGTACATGAAAGCAAAAAAACGGTTGTAGATTTTTTTGAAATAAACAAAATCACCTCCCGTATCTGCCAGTAATCCTGCAACTTCAGCATTGCTTAAAGCGCCAAACAGGGTAATGATCCCTCCAACGATCCATGCCAGTAGTATAAATACAGAGGAATGAAGCTCAGCAGCCATCGGAGCAATTTTTTTATATACACCTGATCCGATGATATTTGCAACGACAAAAATAACTACATAACCCATTCCCAGAGTCCGGACAAGGGTCCTTTGATTAGCCATGCAGAAGCTTTTAAAAACTGACGTACACAATATAAGAATTTATTCAGACGTGAATGCAGGAATCTTAACTGCCTTAAAAATCAGTCTGATTTTACCGATAGAAATCTAAATCCTGAAAGTCATAGCTAAAATCCGTATAAGGAGAAATAGCTTCCATTTTCATTTCAGAGGCCTTACCGGTTTTGTCGAGGCAGAACATAACATATGCATCAGCATCCATGCTTCTGTCGTTCCATTTTACCAGATAAGTGTTTCCTTTGAACGGAAACATTTCGCCGGTAAGATGAGGAGATCTTTTTGAGTCAAACCAGAGGGCTCCATTTTTTTCAGAGATTGTCACTTCACCAAACCATTTGTCAGTATAAGTGCCTGTGTATATACTGTTATCTGATTTGACAGTGGTACCTGTCTGAGGAGATTTAATGTTCTTCCAAACCTCTTCAGTTATTTTTTCTGCATTTAACATCCCGCTTTTCTCACGTTTGGAGTATTGTGCTATCCGGTCAATTCCCGATATACCAAAATATTTGTCGAGAATAGAGTTTGTTATCGATAAAAAAGCTGCTCCTGATTGCTGGTTTGTAAACACAATGATTCCCAGCTTCATTTCAGGGATAATTGTTACCTGGGTGACAATGCCTGCAAGCCCTCCCGTGTGACCGACACGTTTATATCCTTTTACATCTGAAAGTACCCATCCTAATCCATAACATGAAAAATGAGTATTGTATTCAGTAGAATCTCCAACAGGTATAATGGTATTTGGTGACCACATATCCTTATGGACACGTTCACTCACTAGCTGCTTTTCAGAGTTTGTTCCATATTTACCATTATTGATATGCATGTTTACCCATTTACACATGTCGGTGATATTGGAGTAAATTCCACCTGCCGCATTGAGCACTTCATTTGAATAACGCTCTATTACCTTTAAAGAGCCATTTACAGGAACATGAGGGTCGATAACATTCGATTTGTCCTTCAACCGGCTATAGGAAGCAGCGCTTCTTTTCATTTGTAAAGGTTCCATTATTCGCTTCTCGATAAAATCTTCGTAACTCATTTTCGATACCCTTGCAATAACTTGTCCTGCAACTAAATATAGAAGATTATCGTAATCATACTTTGACCTGAACCCTGAGACAGGCTTTAAATATCTGATATTATAAATAATATCATTTATCGTGAAATTATTATCACCCGGCCAAACCATGAGATCGCCGGCGCCCAGTCCTAGACCGCTTCGATGGGTAAGAAGATCCCTGATAGTAAATTCCTGGGTAACATAGGGGTTATATAATCTGAATTCAGGTATATAATCAATTACCTTGTCATCCCATTTTAATTTTTTTTCATCCACAAGTATTCCCAGAGCAGTAGTTGTAAACGCCTTGGTATTGGATGCGATGCCGAATAATGTGTTTTCATCCACCGGTAGTTTTGAATTAAGTGAACGCACACCATACCCCCTGGAATGAACAATAATACCATCTTTAACGACAGCCACTGCAATCCCCGGGACATCAAAAGTTCTTAAAGTCCTTTCGACAAGAGTATCTATTTCCTGTGAAGTAATTACCTGTCCTGAGAGAGGAATGTAACCGGGAAATACGAACAAATATAAAATCAGAAGATTTAAAATCAGCTTTCTATTTTTCATATTACATCTTTCATTTAATTCTATAATTGAAACAAAAAAGATTAATAATCATTACTTCAGCAAAACAACTTTTTTGCCATTCTCACGCCTGATAATAAGCAGTCCTCCTCCTTCCATTGGCTTCCACTCAAATCCTTCACCGGATTTGTTTTCAAGCATAGGTTTGGAATCCAGTAATACTGACAATGGTCTTTTATTCAGCTTTATTCTTTCACTTCCTGTCTGATCGAAGGTCCTGTAAAATAATTTCACCTTGCTGCTGTCGATATCTTCAAAGCTGAGTCCGTAAAATTTCTTAAGATTTCCTTCATAATCTGCCTGTTGTATTACCGATGTTGAGGAAAGTATGTGATCTTCGCCAGGAGGTGCCAGTGAGGGTATTTCATCCATTGCTCTGAGGAAATGCCTTATATAATCACCGTATCCATCTGTGAGCCATGGTTCGTCACCGGGGTATCGGTTCTTCCCGTCAAAATCCACCATATACGTTGCCCAGTTTAACTCACGGACAGCATTTTGGTACAAACTGCTGTCTCCGGTCAAACTTACAAACAGCAATTCATCTGCAGCCTGTCGCGAGGAATGACTGTTTCCGGGCATCTGGTATACTGTCTGTTCATTGGTAACCGTAACACCATATTTAGCCCACTTGTCATTAGCGAAGTTTTTGTGTACCCAGGCAATGATCTTCTGAACATCGGTCTTCCATTCCGGAAAATATTCCCTGTGTTTCATAATAAATCGGGCGAAAGTCATTGCGTTAATCTGCGTTTCACTCCACCAGTCAACATCTTCAAAAAATGGGCCCCATTTATTTTCTTTCATTGGGTATTTCATCATCCAGCCGAGCAAGGTATTAAACCCGGTTTGGTATAATCCTGCATTTCCTGCTTTGAGCTCAATCAGATCGAGAAACAATTGCATTGTGGGTGTCCAGTTGCTGGTATAGCCTGCAGTGTCTATCCATGTCCCTGTAAAATCGTGATTTCGCAGCAAAACTATCTCACCTGTGAGTACATTGACTTTATAAGGCAGGGGAGAGTAATTAAGGTTCCCCTCTTTCATATGTTTTGCAAGTGTGTTTGCTATTTTGACAGCAGCGTCGAGGTAATTCCTGTTTTCTCCTGAATTATATCCTGAGCTCATTTTATAAAGATGAATAAGTTCCAGACCGAATGAACCCGCTTTATCAGGTTGTGCTACATTCCTGCCATTGCGCATATCACCATCATAGGATCCCGAATAGATATACGTATTGTATGGAAACGGGATATCGGGCCATTTAGCCCCAGGACCTGAAAGACCATGTGAAAGATAATAATCGGCAATAAAGCACATATTGGCTTTGACCCGCTCACTCCCGCTATATTGATAATACAGGGTCCATGAGGAAAGTGCCATGGCGAACTGGTCCCCTCCTATTCCCCGTGGGTCATCAAAGTTTGCGTTCCATACCTGATGGTTCATGTAATATGGGAGTCCGTTCATGTCCTGCCTCATATGATCCCAGAAATTCCAGACAAGATTGATAACGTGACCATAGGATTTGCCAGGATTTTCATCATACCAGGGAATGATCTTTCCGCCTTTATCGGTTTGTACCGGATGATAGATCAATATTTCCTTCTCTTGTGAAAAAAGTTGAATGGAAAGGAATAAATATGTTCCTGTAATAATTAATTTTTTGATCATTAGGGATCTGATTTATTTTAATACTTTATATTTTCTTTCCTCTGAACGAAGTTAAACAGAGTTTTTGTTATGATAATTATATTATAAAACTTAAATTTAATAATCTTAAAACACTAAATCTTTTAAATCATGAAGAAGACGATTTTGATTCTGATCACACTTCTTTCCCTAAACGTGTTCACCAAAGCACAGGAGAACCTGACCTTTCAGAAACCATCTGCTGAAATACTTGCCTTAGCTGATTATGAGAGAGCTCCTTCCGTAACTATGGATTCAAAAAAGGAATTTATGCTTTTGAGCTACCGCAATACGTACAAATCACTCAGCGACTTATATCAGGATGAAATGCGGTTAGCTGGCCTGCGTATTAATCCTGTCACCAACATCTCCAGCACAATGACCTTCATCAATAATTTAAAGATCCGGAAAATCTCAGATCAGGTTGATACTCAGGTAAAAGGATTACCGCAGAATCCAAGGATAAGCTATCTGTCGATGTCGCCAAATGAAAAGAAGATTGCATTCACAAATACAACTGACAAAGGTCTTGAACTTTGGGTTATTGATGTTGAAACTGCCCAGGCAACAAGGCTGACCGAGGCAATTCTAAACGCAAATATGGGTAATCCTGTCAGCTGGTTACACGATAATGAAAACATGCTTGTAAGATTATTGCCAAAAAACAGGTCTGCCCTTATAGATACAAAGAAAGATTTACCGAAGGGGCCCACAGTATCAACGAGCGATGGTTCAACGTCACAGAACCCGACATTCCAGGATCTTTTAAAAAATAAAGCCGATGAACAGAATTTCGAGACTTTAGCTACCTCTGATCTGTATTTAATCTCAATTACAGGTAATTCAGAAGTGTTTAAACCCGCTGCGATGTATGCCGAAGTGAGTATTTCCCCAGACGGCAATTATGTTTTAGTAACGACTATAAAAAAGCCATTCTCATACGTGGTGCCTTTTTATCGCTTTCCACAGACATCAATAGTTTATGATATTAAAGGAAATGAGATAAAAGTGGTAAATGAGGTCCCTTTGATAGAAAACATACCTAAAGGATTCGATTCCGCTCCAAAGGGGAAAAGAGATATGAACTGGAGAGATGATAAACCTTCTACGCTATTCTACGTAGTTGCTCTTGACGAAGGAGATAAGGCGAACAAAGCAGAATTCAGAGATGAAGTATTCCTGTGGAACGCACCATTTACTTCTGACGCGACATCACTATTTAAAACTCAGCAAAGGTTTGCAGGAATTATCTGGGGCAACGATAAATTTGCAGTTGGTTATGACCAGTGGTATGATACACGAAATTTAAAAACCTATCTTATTGATCCTTCTGCATCAAATGAAAAACCTAAAATAATGTATGATCGCAATTTCCAGGATATATACTCCGATCCTGGCAGGTTTGAAACTAAAAAGAACCAGAACGGCAGATATCTTCTCATGATTGAAAAGGATAATGCCTATTTAATAGGAGATGGCTACTCAAAAGAAGGTCAATTCCCCTTTATTGACGAAATTAATCTGTCATCTTTGAAGGCAAAGCGTCTGTATCAATCTGAATACAAGGATAAAATGGAAGACTTAATTTCGATTGAAGATATTAAAAAAGGTGATGTACTTGTGCAGATTCAATCAAAGAATGAGTTTCCGAATTATTATATCAGAAATATAAAGTCCAAAGCGAAACTAGATCAAATTACCTGGTTTAAGAATCCTTTTGAAAGCATAAAAAATGTATATAAGGAAGTGATTAAATACAACAGGAAGGATGGAGTTGAGCTTTCCGGAACTTTGTACCTTCCTGTAGGTTATGATACAACGAAGAAAGTAAAACTGCCATTGCTGATATGGGCATATCCCGTTGAGTATAAAGACAAAAGCAGTGCCGGTCAAAGCGATCAGAATCCCAACCAGTTTACTTATCCCAACTATGGTTCATTTGTTTACTGGGTAACAAAAGGCTATGTTGTTTTGGATAACGCCTCTTTTCCTATTGTGGGTGAAGGTAGTGCTGAGCCCAATGATACATTTATTGATCAGTTGGTTTCAAGTGCTGAAGCAGCAATCGATGCAGTTAATAAACTGGGGTATATTGACCCTAAAAAAGTTGCAGTCGGAGGGCATTCCTATGGCGCTTTCATGACAGCTAACCTTCTGACTCACTCAAAGCTTTTTGCCTGTGGAATTGCGCGGAGCGGAGCATATAACAGAACTCTGACCCCATTCGGTTTTCAGAGTGAACAAAGAAATTACTGGGACGCACCTGATGTTTACAATACAATGTCACCTTTCATGAATGCTGAAAAAATGAAGACTCCCCTTCTGCTGGTTCATGGTGACGCGGATAATAATCCCGGCACATTTACCCTCCAGACAGAACGGTACTTCCAGGCATTAAAAGGATTAGGAGCTCCTGTCAGGATGGTTCTGCTGCCAAAAGAGGCCCATGGATATGTTGCCAAAGAGAATATTTTACACTTGCTATGGGAAGAGGACCAGTTTTTTGAAAAATATCTGAAATGAAATAATCCTTATATCAGACCCCGGCAACCCTTTTCTTGTACTCGTCAAGCGCCCTGTCCAGACGTTGCCTGGAGGTATTATCCCCGGGCACATTGTGAGATGGGTGTATATAAAGTTCAACACCCCTGTCTGCTAAAATTTCAGCAACGGTAGTTATTGTCATCCATACGCAGGTTATAAACGCCATTGTGGAAACAGGCCCGATTTTATCCTGGTGATTCTTAAGAGTAACCGAGGCATCCTGCAAAGGGGCGCACGTATCGACGACAATGTCTGCAAGGTCAAAAATAGTTTTCCCGCAGGAGTGTCTCGTCTGTTTACCTTTAGCCTCAGAAGCTGAGCCGAATACGATAACCTTCATACCCTTTTTTTTAGCCTCGATAGCTATGTCGATATTTACATTATTAATTCCGGTATGAGAAAAAAGCCACATAGCATCCTTTTTATCAAAATTATAGCCTTTCATTATCTCGACGCCATATCCTTCAACTCTTTCAAGAAATAAAAACTGATGGATCCCCATTTCCCCGGTAATATGGGTGAAGAATGTAAGCGGGATTTCAATTATCGGATGAAATCCTACAAATCCGCCAATGCGTGGATACATTTCCTCTATGGGTAAGGTGGCATGGCCACATCCAAATGTATGGACCCAGTGCTTGCCTTCAATGGTGTCAGCCATTACCTCTGCCGCTCTGCGGATATTATCCATCTGAGTCTCCTCAATGCGAGTCATTATATCGCGGGTGTTTTCAAGCCATTCTTTTGCTAACATAACAGGTTGTTTTTAAAGTTGTTAATCGTTAAAAAAATATCTATTTTTTCGCTTTGATCTTATTAATAACAAGCATAAATAATACAATCATCATAATTGTTTCTGCAAACGCAAAAGTAATCAAATGACGTATACCAAAATTCTGCGCAATCAGTCCCATAAAATAATTAATGAGAGTGTTCCCAATTAATGCAATTGACAGGACAAGGCTGAAAGCAGTCCCTGAAATTTCAGGATAGCGGTCCCCTGCAAATCCCAGCATAACCGGGAAGCCACTGGCTAAACCTGCTCCCGTAAGCACTAACCCTGATATTACAAGAATGAATGAATCAGCGGTTTTTAATAATGTCAAACCAAGCAGAATCATAACGAATGAGGAAATCAATAGTTTTCTTTCTGAGACAGATCTTAAGATGCTGCTGTAAAGCAGCCGCATTATGATCATACCAGCTACAAATGCTGAAAGACCGAACAATGCATTATTTGCTTGTATTGAATGCTGATTAATAAGGTAAGTTGTGGTCCAGTTATTTATAATAGCTTCGAATCCGCTCTGGAAGAAGAGGAAAAATGCAATCAGCAGCAATACTTTGTCTTTTATAAGTTTTACTGATTGCTTCAGAGGGAATCCTTGTCGCTGTTTTGGCGGGGGAAACCTGATTAACAGGAAAACTATCCCTGCCATTAGTGTTAAAATTCCAACGGAAGATAAAATTTCCTCAAAACCAAACCACCTGTCAAGAATTCCGGAGATGAGCGGCATCCCCAGAGCCCCAATTCCAAAGAATACTCCCAGCAAGCTTAAATTGGCGCCTTTGTCTTTTTCGCTTATGTCTGCCACAAGAGCATTTGTGGAGCCATTTATCGCACCGCCGCCAATTCCAAAAAGGAAAATAAAGATTTTCAGCAGGTTCGTTGATGGAGCAAAGGCAATACCTTCAAATCCGGCAAACATAAAAACGCAGCACACAGATAAAAGGATCCTGTAGCCGAACTTATCCGCAACAGGTCCGAAAACCAAAGAACCGGCCAGGATCCCAAGCGGCAAAATTGAAAATAATGCTCCTGCTGAAATTTCGTCGAGTTGCAGCTTTTCTCTGAGATCTGCAGCTACAGAGCCCAGTGTTATAAGGCAAATTCCAAATAATAGCATTCCCGCGCAGGCTGCCCAATAAACTGTTTTTTTCTTATACATGGTACTCATTTTGACAGATGAAAATCGGGCAGATTTTTATATGCGAGATATGCTGCGCCATAGACTCCGGCATCACCCGCTAATCCTGATGCTTCTACGCTGACCTGACCAATACTAATAGGCTGTGCCCATCTGGCAGCTTCATTTTTAATAGCAGGAATTAATGATTTTGCCGGACCAAATACACCGCCTCCGATTATTATTTTTTCAGGATTGAACAAGCTTACCAGATTTGCTACTGCCATTCCCCAGAATTCCACACACAATCCAATCACTTTTATTGCAACACGATCTTCATTGCCATAAGCAGCAAATACATCATATGAGGTGATCTTATCAATCGGTTTGCCTGCTAACTCACCCTTATAATCTTTCTGATCATCCAGAATTTCCATGGCCAGCCTTGCAATCCCCTCACCTGATGCATAATATTCAAAACACCCACAACTGATATATTTCTTTTCAAACGGTCCCTTAAGCGCCATCCAACCTATGCAACCAGCAATATCATGACTTCCCCGTAATATTTCTCCATTTATCATTATCCCGGCGCCAATTCCAGTACCTACTGATAAAAATATTGCATCGCGACATCCGAGGGCATTGCCTTTCCACGACTCTCCCAGGATATAGCAAGCCCTGTCGCTGTCAATTGTAACAGGGATCTTTATTATTTTCTTCATATCCTGAAGTAATGGATAATCAGTCCAACCCGCGATATTTGGAGCCCATACAGTACCGGTGCTGATATGACTTATCCCCGGCACTGAAATCCCGACAGAATCTATATGGGTACCCTGCATTTCAGCATAATGCATAAGTTTAAGTGTATTATCAGTAATAAATTTACCGACATCTGATCCTTTCCTGTCCCCAATGGCAAATGCCTCTTTAAACATTATCTTCCCTTCTTCAGAAAAGATAGCAAGTGCAAGTTTTGTGCCGCCAAGATCGATCCCTAACAAAGTCATTTTGATCAAATAATTTATTATATTCTTCAGTTCTATCTATTAAAACTTAACTGCAAATTACTATTAAAGATCCTCAGTCACTCAAACAATTAAAATTAACCCGATTTTTCCTAGTCGCAAATTTAATTCAGGTAAATGAGTCTTCGGATGAAATTTTATGGTTAGAAATTTAATTTTGTTCTACCTTTAATTGGCCTGATCGTTCAATAATAATGAAAATGTTTTCTGAATATATTCGGAACTTTGTAAACTATTCACTATATGAGATATAAACTATTTATTGTGTTGCTGGCTCTAAGTATCACAGTTAAAGGACAGGTGCCAATGAAGGCAAATGTTCAGAACTCTGCATTAAACCGATGGCTCAATAAGAAAGTACTGGAAAACAGGGTCCTTGATAGCGCCGAAACGTTAGATCATTGGGTTCCCTTTTCAACCGGAGCAATCTCACTGGTGGATTCACGGATAACTGCAAAAACATCCGAATCGAAATCAATGGTCACCAGTATGAATCTAACGGAAAAAAGATCTCATAACGGCAACAGGTCTCTTGTTTTCAGGTTTCCTTCAAAGCTGGATTCACCCGGACCTAAAAGCGGCCGTGGATGGGGAAATGCAGGAGTGCGGCGTATTTTCGAAAACGAAGACTGGAGTAAATTCAACAGAATTTCATTCTGGGTATATCCCGATAACCCCGGAGCATATCAAAACTGGCTTGAACTAAGGCTTTACAATGAGGGCCACGATAAGGTGCCGGCTCTTTTCGGTCAGGAAGGGGAGAACACCGTAAACCTGAATAATCAGGAATGGAATCATGTTGTCTGGGAAATTGGCAATGTGTCACGGGACAAGATTTCCAGGCTCGAAATATCCACAATCATGTCGGGAAATGAACCTGAAACTACAGATACTCTGACATTCTACCTGAATGATCTGAAACTAGAAAAAGTTGAACCCGATTATATCGAAGGATGGCCTGTCTGGCAGGGTCGGATAGCATTTAGTCATGCAGGTTATCAGACGGGTTCATCAAAAAGTGCGATCGCAAATGATCTGAATACCGATGAATTCGTCGTAGTGGATGAAAAAACCGGGAAATCAGTGCTTAAAAAGCCAATCCGTACAGTCACTTCCCATATAGGGACATTTCAGCTCCTTGATTTTTCTGAAATCGAACAAAGTGGTTCCTATCATATTGAAGCCGGAAAAACTGTCACCAAGTCCTTTCCAATCGGACCTGACGTCTGGGAGCAAACCCTGCGGAAGGCTCTGAACTTTTTTTATGCTGAGCGTTGCGGCACACCAATTCCGGGAGTGCATGGTGTTTGTCATCGAGACTGGACATGTATTCATGGAGACAAAAGAATTGTAATAAACGGGGGCTGGCACGATGCCGGAGACTTTACTCAGGGACTTCGTAATACTGGTGAAGCTGTTTACGCTATGTTCAGCCTTGCAGAACAAATGAATAAAAATGTATGCGACTCCATGCTTTACAATCGACTTCTGGATGAAGCTAAATGGGGGCTCGACTGGATCCTGAAAACAAGTTTTGGAGATGGATTCCGGAATGAAGGTTCCGTAAACAGCAGAAGGACGAATGGAATTATTGGCGATTCTGACGATGTTACCTCCGATGCGAAAAATAATCCTAAATCAAATTTTATAGCTTCATCCTCTGAAGCTATTGCATACAGGGTTCTGAAAGGGAGAGAACCCCGCCTGGCTTATTACTCTTTGAAGATGGCAAAAGCTGATTGGCAGTTTGCTGTTGATAAGCTTCATCTAAATGAAGATATAGATACAAATGCAGTCTGGAGCGTATCGTTTGATTCAGGTAATATATTACATGAGGTGGCATCTGCAGGAATATTAGCCTCGGTGGAGTTATGGCTTTCCACAGGCGATATTATATATTCACAAGAAGCAGTGGAACTGGCTAATATCATTCTTGAATCGCAGCAACGTAAAATACTCAGCCTGGATATACCTTTATACGGATTCTTTTATACTGGTCCGGCTAAAAAGAATATCATGCATTATTGTCATAATGGCAGGGAACAGGAACCTATAGCTGCACTCACTGAGCTATGTAGGGCCTTTCCTGATCATCCTGACTGGATGAAATGGTATTCAGCAGTGGCTTTGCATTCCAAGTACCTTAAAACAATCGCACAATACACAGAACCTTATGGGGTTCTCCCATCATCTGTCTATACTGATAAAGACTATCTGCAGGTTCCGGAGAGCAGGCGGGAATCATTCCGCCAGCAGGTTTTAAACGGAGTCTCTCTTGGTAAAGGATATTATCTTCGAATTTTCCCGGTATGGATGGACTATCGGGGTCATTTTGGTACAATTCTTCCTCAGGGCCAATCACTCAGTATCGCATCGTGCCTGCAGGGTGATCGTGAATCTGCAAATCTTGCTCTCCTCCAGATGGAATGGGTCTCAGGCCGGAATCCTTTTTCACAAAGTACAATGTATGGCGAAGGATACGATTTTCCCCCTTTATATACACCTTCATCGGGTGATATTGAAGGAGCACTGCCTGTTGGCATTCAGACCAGGGGAGAGAATGATGTTCCATACTGGCCAGTGCAGAGTACCTGGACCTATAAAGAGGTTTGGGTACATCCTGTGAGCCAGTGGATCGGACTTATCCGTGATACAGGCTTGCCTGTTGTTAAGGAGTCAGAAAGTGCCGGAACAATCAGGTTTGAAGTTTCAAAAAGGAAATCAGCGAATGATGATATTATTATATCCGCAACCATCGAAGGAACCGGAAGTCATGAATTCTCGATAAGAGTCAGTAACATGATTATCAGGGACTCCTCAAAGCACATTAATTTAAAAACGGAGGGAAAAACCATTCTCGAGTGGCATGGAAGACCAAAGGCTCCCGATGAACCATGGATCGCTGTAATTATAGCTGATAACGATCTGGCACACCACAAGGAGATTTCCGGGACAGAATGGGAGTATTAAGCGTGGCAAAGAACGAAAAAAGTCCCTTGGATATTTATAGATCAAGGGACTTTCATTTACAGGAAGGATTGCAGAATATATGGATCAGGTTAATACCATAATAATAATATTTCCAGGTACTTTGACATCAATTAATTTTTAATGATCTTTTTAGTGACCAGGATATCTTTGTCTTTGACTATCATGACATATATACCGGATTTAAAATCGGACAGATCAAACTGTTTGGTGAGTTCTTCCCTTAATACGGGTCCTCTGTAAACCTGTTTACCTGCTAAATCTGTTATAATTATTTCACCTTTATCATTTAGTATCGGATTGACAAAATCAATTGAAAAATGGCCGTCGCTTGGGTTTGGATACAGGTTAATCATTTCAGAATTAGCATCATATTTTACTCTCGAACCCACTACAAATTCAATCGGTTCCGATGCAGTCGTATCACCAAGATTATCAGTTGCAATAGCCGTGATTGAATAGCTTCCCGGTAAGACATCTTTCCATATGTAGGTATAAGGAGCAGAAGTCAGCTCAACAAGCTTTTCTGTTCCATTGTAGAACTCAACCATGCTTATTGTGCCATCAGGATCAGATGCAACAGCATCTATTTCTATTGACGACATGTTGTCGTAACTGATTCCTTTACGCGGATTTGAAATTTTAATAAATGGATGCCTGTTTGAAGCCTGGGTGCTCGCAGTTACAGAAATTAAGATCGCCGATGAGATGGTTTTTGCATTCAGATTATCGGTGGCAACTACAGTCAATGTGTAATTTCCGGCGAGCACGTTATTCCAGGTAAATGAATATGGAGCTGCCAGGCTTGAACCTATTTTGGTGATTCCGTTATAAAATTCAACCAGACTAACTGTACCGTCCGTATCAAAAACATCGGCCGTAATTGTAATATTTGCAGGAGATGCAAATGAAGCAGCAGTAACAGGTGAAGTAATAACAGCAGTGGGAGCAAGATTTATGCAATTGTTTATAACGGATTTACTTGTTACACTTACAGCTTTTCCGCCTGTTGTAGTCTGTAATGGATTAATTGATGGTTGAACGTAGGAGACTGTTATAACATCACCCGGGACAATCGGGTTTGTCATGGTAAGCTGAACTTTGGTCCCTGTAACAACTACCATATTGACTGTCCTTGAAACTGAATTCACCAGAATTGTAAAAGATGAAGGAGCAGGAACAATATTGGCAAGTGACGTATTATAACTCATTTCCAATAGCGATGGTGTTGCATCTGCGACTGTTGAGCTGACATAAACAGGCACAACTGCGATAACACCAACAGCTACGGTCTGAGCTCCGATCGACGCTGCTATACCTGCTGAAGGAGTTTGCAAGGGATTCACTGCTGGCTTAGTGTATGATATAGTAACTACATCACTATTAACAACCGGGCTTGCAAGTGTCAGTTGTACTTTTGACCCTGAAATAACAATTGTATTAACTGTCCGTGCAACTGAATTCACCAGAACTGAAAAAGCTGATGCTGCCGGAATAATATTGGCAAGAGACATGTTATAAGTTATCTCCAGAAGTGTAGGTGTCGCATTGGCAATTCCAGAGGTGACGTAAACCGGTATTGTTGCCGTAACACCATTGGTAACTGTCTTTGCGCTGACAGAAGCCGCTATTCCGGCTGATGCTGTCTGTAATGGATTGACTGACGGTTTGGTGTAAGAAACTGTAACGACATCTCCATTAACGACAGGACGTGCCAGGGTAAGCTGGACTTTGGTCCCTGATATAGCAACGCTGTTTACTGTTCTAGTTGCTGAATTCACAAGAACTGAAAAAGATGAAGTTGCAGGAATAATATTAGTAAGTGACATGTTATAAGTCATCTCCAGAAGTGAAGGTGTCGCATTGGCAATTGCTGAACTGACATAAACCGGTATTGCTGCCGTAACACCATTGGTAACTGTCTTTGCGCTGACAGAAGCCGCTATTCCGGCTGATGCTGTCTGTAATGGATTGACTGCCGGTTTGGTGTAAGAAACTGTAACGACATCTCCATTAACGACAGGACGTGCCAGGGTAAGCTGGACTTTGGTCCCTGAAATAGCAACGCTGTTTACTGTTCTCGTTACTGAATTCACAAGAACTGAAAAAGATGAAGCTGCAGGAATAATATTAGTAAGTGACATGTTATAAGTCATCTCCAGAAGTGAAGGTGTCGCATTGGCAATTGCTGAACTGACATAAACCGGTATTGCTGCCGTAACACCATTGGTAACTGTCTTTGCACTGACAGAAGCCGCTATTCCGGCTGATGCTGTCTGTAATGGATTGACTGCCGGTTTGGTGTAAGAAACAGTAACGACATCTCCATTAACGACAGGACTTGCCAGAGTAAGCTGGACTTTGGTCCCTGAAATAGCAACGCTGTTTACTGTTCTCGTTACTGAATTCACAAGAACTGAAAAAGATGAAGCTGCAGGAATAATATTAGTAAGTGACATGTTATAAGTCATCTCCAGAAGTGAAGGTGCCGAACTGGCAATTGCTGAGCTGACATAAACCGGTATTGCTGCGGTAACACCATTAGTAACTGTCTTTGCACTGATAGAAGCCACTATTCCGGCTGATGATGACTGCAGTGGATTGACCGACGGACTCGAATATGCTACAGATACAACATCCCCGGAAATTACCGGACTTGACAAACTAAGTTGAACTTTGGCGCCTGAAATAGCGACACTACTCACCGTTCTGGCGGTTGAATTCACCAGTACTGAAAAAGCTGATGTTACCGGAACAATATTCGCAAGTGAACTATTATATGTCATTTCCAGCATCGATGGGGTTGCATTTGAGACTGCAGCACTGACATAAACCGGGACAACAGGTACTGTCCCTGATGATCCATATTCACTGGCTCCTATCTCCGGCGGACTCCCAATAGCTGCCCCATAATAATCTGTCGTTATGGAAGTTGTTATATTTAAACCTGCATTTATGGCGGGAGAAGTCCCCTGTAAGTGATAATCGCTTGCCGAAACAAATAGTGGATCAAAAGTCAAATTTCCACTATTAGTATAATGACCAGGTGTAATATTTATCTTTGGCGCATTACTTTGCCCGTTATTATAAAATATATTATTTTGTATCGCTAAATAATCTATTGTCCCGGTAAGACCGGTGAATACTGCAGCATCATCAAATCCGGTAACAATGTTATTTTTTATTTCAAAATTTGTTGCAGTTACTCCTGCCAGACAATCAAGTTCAATACCTACCTCCTGAGACCCTCCCGTTCTTGCTGTTATTACATTATTGTATATTTTAAGATTATTTACAGTATTAGTAGTGCCACTTGCTTGCGACCACCATATACCGCGTGCCTGGTCATTTCCAGTTGTATTATAGCCACAGTTATCAATAAGATTGTAATAAATAGAAATATTATTATAAAAGAGTGGTAACGGAGTTTGATTAGTTGCATAAAATCCTATCCCTTTAGAGACATTCTTTATATGGTTCTTATAGATTAAAATATAATCCAGAGAAGTGTTGGCTTCAAGCCAGATTCCTATCTTAGGTACAGGTGGCACATTAACACAACCAATGAAATTATCATGTATTGAACATCCATAGTCATAAGAACCTTTTTGTGTGATTCTGCCAGATATATCTATTTCCCAGTTATAAATGTTATTACCATATATTTCTGTACCCTCAGTAATTGATCCTACATCCCCCCACATTTCGATTGCAAAGTCCCATGAATCAGCATGACCTTTATCTGAGTTTATGTCACCAGTTAGTGTATTATTGTAAATCTTAAATCCTTTTGTCCATCCACCTGTTTTTATTCCACATCCATTTGTATATGTCGTCCGTGATTGTGTAACTGTGTTATTATAGCACAGGAAACCCGTTTGACATGATATCAACAAAGCAGCACCGCCGCCAACACCAGTAGAGTAATATGCACAGTTAGTAACCACATTATCATGGAAAGAATTACCCGTAGAATAAGTTACAGATGTAGATCGTGCACCCCCGGCACCTCCTTCAAATCTTACACCATATTGATCATAATTAATAAAAGTATTATTATATATTGATATATTACCTCTTGCATATACCATTATAGCAAGAGGAGTGGTTCGATTGTTCCCATTAAAATATATTCCGCTAATATGTTGATTGCCATTCGTATTCTCTGAACTGGACGCTAAATATAAAGTAGAACCGCCGGTAACAGTAGAAATAATAGTAGTTGCATCCATACCTTCTCCTTCTATACTCACTCCTACAGGAACAGATATTTGTGAAGAGACGGTATAGGTTCCTGCATTAATATGAATTATATCACCCGAAACAGTTACTTTCGAACATGCATAAGCAAGAGTTTGCCAGGGAGAACCAGAAGATCCGTTATTGGAATTATTGCCCGAGGGATCAATATAATAAGTCGTTCCTGATAAGGTCAAAGTACAACAAAGTAATACCAGGATAAGGGAATATCTCATATCTTTTTTGATTTGACGAACAATCAGTATTCTATGACCAACACGTATTTTTAAACGACGAATGTGCTATTTTGTTACATAAAAGTATTTGTTTTTTTGGTTTATTTTTTTGATACGGCTTAAAAGCATTTCATAAATTACTGAACCATAACTCGCTAGTAATTTCAATTGAAATAATTATTTTGAAAGATTATTTTCAGCGGTTCGGAAAATGGCTGCAATTTTTGCTAATTCTGCCCGGATTGACTGTTTTATCATTCCATTTCAGGAAAAGTCAACAAAACCTGTTTTCTTTTTGTTTTACAGTTCGTTTGAAAGAAATAGGAGGTCAAAATGTTAGATTTCATTTGTCCGAAATGCAGAGAATATCTCAGAGTGGGTGATCATCTCATTTTTAAGGTAAAAAACAGTAAAAAACAGTCTGCGCTTCTCTTATTAAGTCCGCACATCGGCAACTATACCAGTCACAAACACCCTACCTTCGAGATAAGGACAGGTGAGATGCTGGACTTTTATTGTCCATTATGCGGTGTATCACTGATTTCAGACATACATAAAAATCTTGCCCATGTAATACTGCTTGATGAGGGTGGTATGAACCATGATGTTTATTTTTCCCAGATAGTTGGAGAACACAGCACATTTGAAACAGAGGGGATGGCTGTACATGTAGCGGGAGAAGATGCCGGAAAATATACTTACTTCAAGATCGGAGATAAATTCAGGAAGTATTTTTGAATAATCAGGTTACACAGGTTTTTTCATACATTTACATTTATTAATCCATTTTACTTAAAATCCATAATTATGAAAACTAAACCATTCACTGCTTTACTTATTCTGATATTGATTCTTACAGCCTCCACTATATCTGCTCAGAAGGCAGATATGTCGGGCGAGTGGAAATTAAACAAAGAAAAATCTGTTATTGCTGATGGCCAGTTATTCCTTACCTCTATAACTATTAAGATTAAACCAGACAGCTTGCTTACGACACGTGTATACGAAAACGGGAACGGAGAACAATATCCTTTCGATGAGAATCTTTCACTTGATGGTAAAGAGTGCAAGCTAGTCATCTATGATATGCCCAGAACATCAACGGCAACCCGTTCAGATTCTGACGGTTCGATAAAGATCTCCTCAGCTACAACCTTTAATGGCAACAACGGGGAGGAAAATATGACTGCCAAAGAATCCTGGAAATTGGATAATGAAGGACAAATGCTGACTCTTGAATTCACTAATGCAATGTCAGGTAACGAATCTACCGGGACATATTTCTATGATAGGGCAAAGTAGAGCCGTTTAATTAACGTAATGACTTGAAATTATAAGGGATGTTCCTGCCTGGAGTTAGCTGAATATTTGAAATTAATAATAGGGATATATGAAAGCATTTAAGACATCTATAATTTCGCTAATTCTGATCAGTGCGGGAATTTCCGGTACATGTATCAGGAACCATTCTAATCAGCAGTTAAGTCTTCCCGCTGACAATGCAGGTCTTACTTTACCTGACGGATTTTCTGCGATGATCGTAGCTGATAATCTTGGAGCCGGCCGGCACATAGCCGTAAAGGGTAACGGAGATGTATATCTGGCTCTCCGAAGCCTCAAGAATGGAAAAGGAATTGTCGCTCTTCGCGATTTGAACGGCGACGGGCGTGCAGATTCAATTGTATATTTTGGCAATACACTTACTACAGGAATCGCATACGCCGACGGATACCTGTATTATAGTAATTTCTCCCAGGTATTCCGGGTTCCGCTTGCCGATCAGGACCTGGTCCCGAAGGATGATCCGGTTCTGATCGCATCGGGATTTCCTGATCCGGGTCAGCATCCGGATAAGACTTTCGCCCTGGATGGTTCCGGCAACCTTTATGTTAATGTAGGAGCACCTTCCAATGCTTGTCAGGTCGAAGACAGAACGGCCGGATCTCCGGGGATAGATCCATGCCCGTTGCTCGAACGATATGCAGGCATCTGGAAGTTCAGGACCGATGTGCCTGGTCAGGATCAGATGACAGACGGGAAAAGATTTGCATCGGGAATCAGAAATTCAATTGCCATTGCATGGAACTCCTCTACAAATAAATTATATGTGGTCCAGCATGGACGCGATGAGCTTGCACAGCTATACCCGAATCTTTATACAGAACAGCAGGGAGCAGATCTCCCTGCTGAAGAATTCATTCAGTTGAATGATGGAGACTTCTTTGGCTGGCCATATTGCTATTATGATCAGATTAAAAAAGAAAAGGTCCTTGCGCCTGAATACGGTGGTGACGGCAATGCCATCGGACGGTGTTCCGATGCCAAAATTCCAATTATGGCATTTCCCGGTCATTATGCTCCAAATGCTCTGTTATTTTATACAGGTAACATGTTTCCCGACAGATACAGGAACGGAGCATTCATCGCCTTCCATGGATCGTGGAACCGTGCACCACTTGAACAAAAAGGCTATATGGTTGCGTTTGTTCCTTTTAGCAACGGGTTACCGGCAGGAGATATGGAAGTCTTTGCAGATGGATTTGCGGGAGTCAAAATTATCGTAAACGTGACTGATGCGGTTTATCGTCCTACAGGGCTGGCACAGGGACCCGATGGTTCTCTATATGTTTCCGACTCTGAGAAAGGACGTGTATGGCGTATAGTCTATAACAAAAAATGATGAGAGCTCCCCGTTTGATAATTTTGTATTTTATCTGCTATCTGATTTTAAAAGTACTGTCTGCCTTTCAAGTTGATTTCAAAAACAACGGATCGGGTGGAATCACCAACGGACCTGAAATTGGATTGAATGAAATTCAGGGTGCTCAATTAACCGTAAATCAATTATACACCAAACAATGCCTCACCTGTCACCAGGCGAATGGAGGTGGCGTACCTGGTATGTTTCCCCCGCTGGCGGGGAACGGAAAAATTACAGGTCCATCTTCCGATCTGATCAGAATTGTTTTATTCGGGCTTCAAGGCCCTCTGACAGTCAATGGGAAGGACTATAACCAGCTGATGCCCGCCCAGGGATACCTGAGTGATAAGCAGATAGCCGAACTTCTCACTTATATAAGAATCAGCTGGGGGAACAAAGCCTCCTCCGTTTCAGCTGAGGAGGTTGGAAAAATCAGGAAACAGGGAAAAGCCAAAATTTAATTAAGCAGCAGATCTTTAGCATTCACGTTCCAACCCGATATTCTTACAATGGGTTTTTTCCCATTAAGCTTAACCGAAGGGCAGCTAACAGTTATTGTTGCAGCTTCAGAAGGTGCCAGGGTAAAATACCCGGCTGTCCAGTAGCTTGGAAGTATCTCTTCTCCGTCAGTTATCAATTGAGGACGAATGAAAAATGCCAGCTTATTTGAAGTATTTGCAATTTTAACGGTCCAGCTTGTTTCACTTTTCCCTCTTACTGAATTAATGATCCCAGCTTCCACATTGGTCTTTTCCATCTCATTTAATTGCCTGTAATCTCCATTTGCTGAAAACCAATATACATTATGAGATATGGTCATGCCAGTACTGCTTTTCAGATTCAGTACAACAAAATTCACACCTTTAGCCTCTGACAGGACAGGTGACAACGTGGTTATCTCTTTAACATCAGTTGTAGAAAGACTGATGTCTTTTTCTTCATGAAATAATGATTTTGAATCAATCCCAAAAAGATCGATATCAGCAACAAGTCCGGAGAATGCATGATATGATCTGTTAATTGCCGATATTTTCAGGTCGATCGGATTCAGCTGAATGTGAACAGGTTCGCATGCATTCTGCATGAAATAATATCCTGCATTCGGCATCAGGAACCAGTCATATACCTGCCATACGACACTGGGAAAAGCTGCATTAATTTTCCATAACATAACACCGCCGATATCGTTCAGCTTATGGCCTGCAGCTTCAAAAATTCCCTGATAACCTATCGCATTCATTAACTGCATCTTATTGCAATAATCCTCCATATTTACCGGATCGCCGTATCTCTTGAGCATCTCTCTGGAATAAAGATCCCACCGGCCATTTCCGGTACAGGCATCATGATAACCCCATGAATTATTAAGAGGAAAAGGTAATTTGTTGTCCCAGACCAGATCAGGAATAATTTTAGACATTATATTATATGGCGGCTGCGAAGGCAATCCCGTTTCATCTTTGAACACCCAGTCCCGTCCTGCAATAGCTTTTGAGTAGTATACCTTTGGATCCTGCCATGTATAAGGACCTCCGCTGTATACACCAGAAGGGAGATTATCCGGCCATGAACCATTCCAGCCTGAAGGAAGCTTAGCAAATCCGGAAGAACTGGGAATAAATGGTCTGGTGCCGTCGAGAGTTATAATGCTTTCTCTCATAATATCATACAACTCTTTTCGTGCATGGCCTTCATTGCCGCCCGTCCACACAAGCAAGCTTGGATGATTTCTTATCCTTAGTATTGTACTCTTCACGTTTCTAATAAACACATTGGCTTCAAACGGCCATTCGGGCGATCCTTTGAATTCACCCTGGGTATCTCCTGTGATCCAGAAATCTGACCATACCAATAATCCATATCTGTCGGCTGCCTCAAAAAACTCATCACAGGGTGTCACTCCGCCACCCCAGATCCTGACCAGATTTATATTTGAATTCCTGCAGAGATGCATCTCATAATCATACCGGATGGAATCACGATTTAACATCATATCTGGTACCCATGCACCTCCAGTCAGATGAACACGTCTTTCGTTTACATAAAAGTCGCGCCTGTATGATCCCTTAATATCCACTGCTTTTGTGCTTACTGTCCGGATACCAAAAACGAAAGAAGTATCATCAGATATACCTGAATTGTTTGAATACTGAAGCCTGATCCTGTAAAGATTTGGTTTACCATAACCATTTGGCCACCATAGAGCGGGATTACTGATATTCAATTCCCTGGTATTATCTCCATTCAGGTCAATGATTGTCGGGGCACTTCCGGATACCGGTATATTCTTTGAAAACTGCAGAGCTTTGCCTTTAAAGTTTTCAGGTGCTATGGTGACAATCAGTTTACCGCTTTCATCAGTCCTGCTGTGATTAACTAATTTAAGATTCAGCGATAACTTTGCAATGGTTGTATCAGGCAGATCCGGAAGAGATGTAACGATCCTTGGATCAGCTATTGTAACACCACCTGATAGTTCTAAGATAAACAGGAAGCCAGATACCCATATTACGATCCCTGACAGGCGGGATCCAGTCCCACCCCACAGAGCAAAGCATTGTGACATTCTTGCCTATATCTCCAGTAGGACCTCCATTCTCAAAAAAATCACCCAGGGCTTTCAATTGTTCTGTGGCCGGTAATCCCGGGTAATCGAGCGGGTAAATCTTTACGGCAAGCCCATTCTCAGAACCTGTAATAATTTGCTTTGTAACATCCAGGCTGTATTCGGCAAACATACCTGCCATTTCTGTGGAGTCAGCAATTTGCTTTCCATTGAGCCATACAGCTGCACGATAATTTATCCCTTTAAATATCAGCTGAAAACACCGGCCTTTGTCGTCAGACGGCACATTTAAAGCTCGTGTGATACCAGTATGGCTTCTTCCAGGGATTAGGATTATCAGGTAGGTGGCTGAATTGTTCAAGATTGTACTTTTTATTAAATTCATCTGAGGCGTCAGGGATCAGCATATTGTTAAGACCCAGATATGGATCGGGATACACATTATTTGCTACCAGACCAGTAAGGACTGTAGATGGTACCTTAACGGGGAACCAGTACACTCTTGACTTGTAGCCAGGAGCCGAAATTTCAGCTCCGGATGAAGAAATCAAAACCGACGACTGTAATTCAAATCTGGTCAGCTTTTCCTGTTTTACTGCTCCATTCTGGGAATTGGCAGAGACTGAAAACACTAACATGCAGATCAGAACAGGTACAACAGATGTATAGATTTTTTTCATGATTGAATGATTAAAAAGAATGCTAATGAAACTTAATGTGACTATGAAACTGCTAATGAACATATACAGTCCATTCTCTCTTGATTATCCGGTTCTCTGCATAAACCCTGTAAATCACAGGATGGTCAAAATTATTAACTGAATATTTATTAATCTGTTGAGTCCCTCCTACTTTTACATAAGCTCCGGGTGAAAGTGTGTAGACAGCAGCAAGAGCTTCCCTGCTGGTCCCGGAGGGCATCTCTACTGAAATTTTATAATTAACAGTATCGATAGAACATGATTTTTGTCCGATAAAGCTGAAAGACTCAATATTAGCCTGTTCAGAACCTTTGTGCCAGTGAATAGGATGAAGAAGAATGATTATCCTGTCTCCGGGCTGCAACTTATCCAGGTCGAGCATCCCTATATTCCATCTTACTCCGCTGGTTATTGTGGCATCGGATAATCTTCTGTTATCATTCAGAAAATATGCCTCATACTGCAAGCCAAAATCACTTAGCTTCCCTTTAGTTATAGCAACATTCTTACCGCCTATCGGGACAGTAATATTATTAGGAAAGTTCGGTACTATCGGGAGTGTGCACTCCTCAAAAAAATAGTAATTAAGATAATGGTAGATCTTGCAATAATTCGACCCATGAGATGCCGTACCAACTATATTTATTCCATTTGACCGCAGCCAGTCTAACTCATTATGCAAAAAAGTAACAGGATTTATATTATAAATCAGCTGCAAAGTGACCAGGTCGTTATGCCATCCAATTTCGAAATGCCTGACGTTTTGCATTATTTTTAAAATGGGAATTATGCTTTCAGAATGAACAGCCATATTACCCGGATTAGCCAGATAATATGGAGCTGTGTGCAAGACAAAATATGTTGAACGGAAGCCCAGCTTATATTCGATGTCCGAGAACTGAAATGCCACATTCAGGTCAACATCAATATCGTGTCTTAATCCAATCACAATTTTTTTACTATCAATAGTCTGCCGGAACTCATTTAAGGGCAAAACAACATATTTACTTGTATCGGATACTTTCTTAAGGAACGCTGCATATTTTTCCCAGGTAAAATTGGTGTCAGGTTCCGTGCGTATTAAACGCTGGCTTTTTTGTACCTTAACTGTATCCTGTGTCTGGGTGATTTTCTTCTGAAAGTTGTCAAACCCTAATGGTTCAGATTTCTGAGCGTAGAGTGAACTAATAAAGAAAAGGGAGACAAAAAATAAGGTATATTTTATGCACAAGGTTCTGCGTTGTCTGAAAATCATATTGACGTATTAGTTACTGGAATTCACTGATTTTTGCAAAAGTATATTTTTGAAACTTATTTAAGCAATTTTTTTATATTATAAAGTTTATTCAGAGCTTCGACAGGAGTAAGATTATCAATATCAATTTCGAGGATCTCATCACGGATCTGCTTCAGCACAGGGTCATCAAGCTGAAAGATACTCAGCTGCATCCCTTCTCTATGCCCCGCAAGATCTGCAATTGGTTTTGCGAGTTCTTTTTTATTGTGACTTTGTTCCAGCTCTTTAAGTATGTCATCAGCACGGTTTACCACGCTTCTTGGCATACCTGCCATCCTGGCTACATGTATTCCAAAACTGTGCTCACTGCCTCCTCGTTTTAACTTTCTGAGAAAAATGACCCTGTTATTAAGCTCTTTTATTGAGACACTATAGTTCTTTACTCTTGAAAATGAATCTTCCATTTCGTTAAGCTCATGATAATGAGTAGCAAACAATGTTTTGGCTCTGAGTTTATTTTCATGAAGATATTCAACCATAGCCCAGGCAATTGAAATACCATCATAAGTACTCGTCCCCCTTCCTATTTCATCGAGCAATACCAGGCTGCGGTCGGAGAGATTGTTAAGGATACTGGCTGTTTCATTCATCTCGACCATAAATGTTGATTCTCCAAGACTGATATTATCTGATGCTCCAACCCTCGTGAATATTTTGTCTATCATGCCGATCGTTGCAGCCTTTGCAGGGACAAAACATCCGGTTTGTGCCATAAGTACAATCAAAGCCGTTTGCCGCAAAAGCGCAGATTTTCCCGACATATTCGGTCCCGTCAATATTATAATCTGTTGATCTTCAGTATCAAGTACCAGATCATTTGGAACATAGGATTCACCCACAGGTAATTGCTTTTCAATTACCGGATGACGTCCTTCGGTTATTGAGAGAATCTGCGAATCATTCAGTTGCGGCCTGATATAATTGTTTTCGGTGGAAATAACTGCAAACGACTGCAGGCAATCCAGTCTGGCCACAAGTGTCGAATTCAGCTGTACAGGAGGAATATATTCCATTATTGCCAGTACAAGATCTGTAAAAAGTTTGGTCTCAAGGGTGATTATTTTTTCCTCGGCACCGAATATCTTGTTTTCATATTCCTTAAGCTCCTCAGTGATATAACGTTCAGCGCTCACAAGTGTCTGTTTCCTTATCCATTCAGGCGGAACCTTGTCTTTGTGGGTATTCCGCACTTCGATGTAGTATCCGAAAACATTATTAAAGCTTACCTTGAGCGAAGAAATGCCTGTACGGGCACTCTCTCGTGTCTGCAGGTCTGCCAGATAGTCTTTCCCGAAATAGAGTATTTTACGTAATTCGTCGAGTTCACCGGATATCCCGCTGGCAATAACATTACCTTTATTTAACTGTACCGGAGGATCGTTATTGATCTCTCTTTCAATTTTGTCGGCTAAGAATTTGCATGGATTTAGCTGCTCGGCAATTTGTGCAAGAGGAAGGCATCCGCTGTTATTGCAGAGTTCCTTCAGCGGTTCAATGGCCTTCAATGCCCGCTTCAACTGGACGACTTCCCTGGGGTTAATCCTGTTGACTGCAACTTTGGAACTTAGTCTTTCCAGATCGCCTATCTGACGGATAAAACTAACGGCTTCATCTTTTACCGTATCGTTCTCAACAAAATATTGTACTATGTCAAGGCGCTCATTGACCGGTTGAATATCTTTAAGCGGAAGTGACAGCCATCTTTTCATCAGTCTGCCACCCATCGGAGAAATGGTACGGTCCATCACATCAATCAGAGTCTTGGCGCCCTCATAGGGAGAATGAAACAGTTCCAGATTTTTGATTGTAAATTTGTCGAGCCAGACATACCTGTTTTCCTCAATCCTCGAGAGGCTGGTAATATGACCAAGCTGTTCATGCTGTGTAAGATCGAGATAATACAGAATGGCTCCGGCTGCAATAATTCCAAAATTCAGATTATGAACTCCGAAACCTTTTAAAGAACTGGTTTCAAATTGTTTAAGTAATCTGTCATTTGCTGCTTCCTGCGTAAATATCCAGTCGTCAAGCTTAAAAGTATAGAATTTCGGACCAAAATAATCAAGGAACAGATCCTTCTTTCCTTTTTCAAACAATACCTCCTTCGGCTGGAAATTATTAAGCATCTGATCTATATAATCAATGGTTCCTTCCGATGTAAGGAACTCACCGGTGGATATATCGAGAAATGCCACTCCGGCAATTTTTTTATCAATGTGTACAGCTGCAAGGAAATTGTTTTCTTTATGATTCAGAACATTTTCATTGAGCAGGACACCCGGGGTCACCATCTCAATTATTCCTCTCTTGACGATTTTTTTGGTGAGCTTCGGATCTTCAAGCTGCTCACAGATAGCCACTCTCTGACCAGCTCTTACAAGACGGGGGAGATAAGTATCGAGGGCATGGTAGGGAAAGCCGGCCAGTTCTACAAACGATGCCGATCCGTTTGCCCGTCGGGTCAGTGTAATGCCAAGAATTTCAGAAGCCCTTATTGCATCTTCTCCAAACGTTTCATAAAAATCCCCTACCCTGAAAAGTAGTATCGCATCAGGATGTTTGGTCTTGATGTTGTTATACTGCTTCATCAGCGGTGTTTCTACATACTTCTGAAAATCAGACATCTGAAATGTAGCGATTATAATTAATTCTGCAGTGTCAGCATGTTCCTGACAAAGATACATCGCTGGTAATATTAATGAAATAGTTTTTGAATTTAATTATTATCATAAAGATTTCAGATTAATGATTTTCTCTGTGAACCTCTGTGTATGTTACAGCCCGGATTACAACTCCGGGCTAGCGAAACTTAGTGCAACTTTGTGTCCTCGGATGGCGCGGATTTGCAATCCGGGCTAGCGAAACTTGGTGTAACTTTGTGTCTTAGTGCCCTGGTGGCAATAAGGAATTCAATTATATAACTTATCTCATGCAATCATTCAGCGCGTTTATTTAACTTGCAGAAAGAAGAAATACAGGAAACATGAAAAAAGTTTTAATACTCGGAGCGGGACTTGTAGTCAAACCGATGGTCGAATACCTGTTAAGAAATAATTTTAGCCTGTTGATTGCCTCTCCGATGAAGGAGAGAGCCGATGAGATGATAAAAGGAAACCCCCTGGGATCATCACTCGACTGGTCAATGGATGATCCAGCAATGCTCGATAAAATTGTGGCGGAACATGATATCACAGTAAGTCTTCTGCCCTACATGTATCATTCTGAAATAGCAAAGGTTTGCCTGCGGCATGAAAAATCACTTGTCACTACATCTTATATTCAGCCTGCTATGATGGAGCTTGATGAACCTGCCAGGAAAGCAGGTTTATTATTCCTGAATGAGATTGGCCTTGATCCGGGAATAGATCACATGACTGCAATGAGAATCATTGATCATGTTCATAATAAAAACGGCAAGGTTGAAGAATTCTATTCTCTTTGCGGAGCTCTTCCGGCTCCCGAAGCTGCCAATAATCCTTTGAATTATAAATTCTCATGGAGCCCTAAGGGGGTGATTCTCGCAAGCAGGAATGGTGCCCACTATCTGAAGAAGGGTAAAAAAATCAAAATAGAACCCGCCGGTCTGTTCAAAGACAGGTTCAATTATGCATTTCCGGGAATTGGTGATCTGGAAGTCTATCCAAACAGGGACTCAATCAGTTATATTGATATTTACGGTATCCCTGAAACCTATACCATGTACCGTGGAACATTCAGGTATAAGGGCTGGTGTGAAGCCCTGGATGCTATGAAAACCCTTGGGATGCTCGATGATTCAGTCAAAAATTATCACAGGATCACCTATGCAGGATTCCTTGCCGAACGAAGCGGATTAGAAGTTAATGATCTTAAAATAAATGTGGCAAAAAAACTAGGGAATACATTAAATTCCGCGGCTATTCAATCCCTTGATTTTCTTGGTTTCTTCAGTGACGAAATGCTTCACTATCATGAGACCACACCCTTTGAGATCACATCCGACAGGATGATAAAAAAGATGCTTCTATCTGTTAATGAGCGCGATATGGTTGTATTGCAGCATATTGTTCTTGCATCTTATCCTGATGGAAAAAAAGAGGTGATAAAGTCATCAATGCTTGATTTCGGATCTCCGTCCACTAATACATCAATTTCCCGCACAGTAGCTTTACCGGCTTCAATTGCAGTTAAGATGATACTGGAAAACAGGTTTGATGTGAAGGGGGTCTGCAGGCCGGTAATACCCCAGATCTATAATCCTGTGCTTGATGAACTCAAAACTCTTGGAATTGAGATGAAAGAGGAATTCGGGTTGACTGAGAGTGAGATGATATTGTAGGGCACGGTCGCGACCGTGCCCTACAATATCAGAACTTCAGATAAAAATCCTTCGTCAGATTTATATAATCTTCAGTGAACTGATGCCTTCCGTGTTCGATGGTCAGGAACTTTTCAACATGATTCTTTTGAATTCTGCTGAAGGTCAGTATCAATCTCCTGATCTCCGAGTTAGGCAAGGGTCTGATCTTTAGTATATTATTACAATACAGACCGTAGTTGTTAGCCTCCGCAATAAATATATTCCCTTCGACATATGGCATTATCAACTGAAAACGGCCATCGTCATTCAATAATTTCACAACATTCTCTAGCAGTTCCATTGAAGTTAACGAATCGTTGTGACGGGTAGCAGACTTCCGGGGATCAGGACTTTTAAGCGAACCCGAAAAATAAGGCGGATTGGTAACGATAAGATCAAAATTCCTCAGGGCCGGATTAAATTTTTGAAGGTCAGTATACTCAACTTTTATTCTGTTACTCCAATTACAGCGACTGACATTTTCTGTTGTTTGAATATAGGATTCAAGGTCGGGTTCTATGGCTGTTATTGCTGCATCACTCCTCTGTGCAAGCATAATTGAGATCAATCCAGTACCTGACCCTATATCCAGGATACTCCGTACACCGGTAATATCGGTTACGGCCCCAAGCAGCACACCATCTGTACCAACTTTAAAGGCCGATTTATCCTGGTAAATCGTAAACTGTTTAAAACTGAAATAACTATTGGCCATTATCAGATCTTTTCATTAACACTCAACCCGTAACATGCATTGTCAAATTTTACCGGTCCAGAATGGTCAAACTTTTCCACCTCGTGCCAACATATAATCGAATCCTGTAACTTTGAGCCATACACAAGGAAACTTGTAGCCGGAAATAATTAAGACAGCTTAAATCCAGCCCGGATTCCTTAATTTTGTGATGCTAAAATTATGGATATGAAATTAAATAAGGAAGAGCTGAAAGAGTTTTTGGATGAAAAGGTTGAAAAGTATAATCGCCCTGACTTTATCGAATACGATCCTATTAGCATCCCGCATCTTTATTCGAACAAAGAAGACATTGAAATTTCAGGCTTTCTGGCAGCTACCATCGCCTGGGGTAATCGAAAAATGATCTTAAGAAATGCGAATCGGATGATGGCTTACCTTGATGACTCGCCCTATGATTTTGTTATGCACCATAGTTCAGGTGATCTGGAAAAAATATCTTCAGTCATCCACAGAACATTCAATTCTGCTGATTTTATATACTTCATTGAAGCATTAAAACATATTTATTCAACCGGGAATGGATTAGAAGGGATATTTAACAAATACCAGACTAATGATTCCTTACAACCGGCAATTCATAAATTCAGAGGCATGTTCTTTGAGTTACCCCATAACAGCAGAACGAGTAAACATATTTCTGATCCGTTAAAAGGATCTGCGGCAAAAAAAATCAATATGTATTTACGGTGGATGGTCAGAAAAGATAAAAACGGAGTAGATTTTGGCATATGGAATTCTATTTCTCCATCTGTTTTGTCTTGTCCGCTTGATGTTCACTCCGGAAATGTGGCACGAAAACTGGGACTGATAACCAGAAATCAGAATGATTCCAAAGCCGTATTCGAATTAGATGCGAATTTAAGGAAATTGGATAGGGAAGATCCTGTTAAATATGATTTTGCACTTTTTGGATTAGGCGTTTTTGAAGGGTTCTAATTTGAGTTATTTAAAGCTGCTAAATAGTTCTTTGAGAACAATCGCTTCATTATACTCTTTGTCTTTTGCACCATAAACCAATGTTACAGAGCCTTTCTTCAACTGTTCCTTTAAAAGCGACACCTGCTCTTCGTTCTTATTGAGTTCGTCGCTATAACGTTTCTTGAACTCTTTCCATTTTTCAGGGTCGTGCCCAAACCATTTCCGAAGTTCAGTGCTGGGAGCTATTTCCTTCAACCATAAATCAATGCCGGCTTTTTCTTTTGTTAATCCCCGTGGCCAAAGCCTGTCCACAAGGATTCGTTTGCCATCTTCCTTACCTGGCTTTTCGTATACTCTTTTGATCTTGATTTTCATTTTGTGCCTTTCGGTATTACTGCAGGCATTACCTTACTCTGAGTATTTTATAACCTCAACAGGGCAACTTTCTGCTGCTTCTTTTATTTTAGCCTCATGATCAGCATAGTTTACACCTTCAATAACTGTTGCAATGTCTTTAAGTAAAAATACTTCCGGACAAATTTCCTCACACAAGCCACATGCTGTGCAATCTTCCTCTACCCAAACTTTTTTTATTGCCATGATGATATATTTTGATTTAACGAATGAACCTTATAAAAGCCTTATCAGCAAACAAGTTTACTGCACCATTTGTTTTAAATACCGGATATTGTTTCGCGAACCAATCTGGCAGCATTTACCATTTCAATAATAGCTTTATTAGTCTCTTCCCAACCGCGTGTTTTCAATCCGCAATCCGGATTAATCCAAATATTCCCTTTCGGAATAACAATCGAAGCTTTTCTCAGAAGATCAACCATCTCGTTACGTGAGGGTACCCGAGGTGAGTGAATATCGTACACTCCTGGCCCGATATCATTGGGATATTCATATTCATTAAATGCATCCAATAGTTCCATCTGCGATCTCGAACATTCAATGGTTATTACATCAGCATCCATGGCTGTGATGCTTTGAATGATATCGTTGAATTCGGAATAGCACATGTGTGTATGGATCTGTGTTTCATCTTTGACGCCAGCATAAGAAAGTCGAAAAGCTTTAACAGACCAATCGAGATAAGATTTCCAATCTTCTTTCCTAAGAGGCAGTCCTTCTCGGAGTGCTGGTTCATCCAGCTGAATAATTTTAATGTTTGCCCTTTCCAGATCGAGCACTTCATCCCTTACGGCCAGAGCAATTTGAAAGCATGTCTCTGAACGAGGCTGATCATCTCTTACAAATGACCATTCAAGGATTGTAACGGGACCGGTTAACATTCCTTTAACCGGCTTTGATGTCAGTGACTGCGCATATTTAATCCAGTCCACGGTCATAGGGGCGGGTCGCAGAACATCGCCAAATATAATTGGTGGCTTTACGTAGCGCGATCCATAACTCTGAACCCAGCCACTTTTGGGTAAAAGCAAAACCATCTAACATTTCACCGAAGTATTCAACCATATCGTTCCGTTCAAATTCACCATGAACCAAAACATCCAGACCAACATTTTCCTGCCAGCGTATGATCCGTTCTATTTCCGTTTGTACAAGACGATTATATTCCTTTATTGTAAGTTCTTTCTTCTTAAGCCTGGCTCGCCAACTCCTCACCTCGCTGGTTTGCGGAAATGAACCAATCGTGGTTGTGGGAAATGGAGGAAGGTCGAGATGTATTTGTTGCTTCTTTTTACGCAATGGGAATGGTATTCTTTTCATTTCCTCATAGTGTTCTATGAGGTTGATACGTTCCCTGACAGTATCATTATGAACAAGCTGGGAAGTTTGACGGCTTCTAAAAGCTTTCTGATTGTTTTTATATAATAATTCTATTGATTCATTCCTTTCACCGACAGACAATTGCTTAAGAGTAACTACTTCTTCAATCTTCTGCTTTGCAAATGCAAGCCACTGTTTCATTTCAGGCAGCAAAACTTTATCATTGGTTTCCAGATCCAGATCGCAGGGTACATGAAGCAATGAACATGAAGGGGCTACCATAACCCTCTCCTTCCCAATCTTGGCAATGGCATTATTTATAAGTTTTAATGAATTTTCAAAATTATTCTTCCAGATGTTCCTGCCATCGACAATGCCAAGGGATAATATTTTATCTTCTCCAATTAAATTCATTATTTGCTCAAGTTGTTCAGGCGCTTTCACCAGGTCGAGATGGATTGCATCAACAGGCAGGCCCGTCACTAGTTCCAAATTGTCCCGCAGACCCTCAAAGTATGTGGCAACCAGAACATTGATATCAGGGAAATTCTGCTTAATTCGTGAATAAGCAGTCTTGAAAGCTTTTTTTTGCTTCTGAGTCAGATCCAATGCCAGAAAAGGTTCATCAAATTGAACCCATTTGGCTCCATTGGAAATTAACACCTTGAGCATATCGAAAAATACAGGAAGAAGATTTTCCAATAAGTTGATCCGGTCGAAATCTGGTTCTTTTTCCTTTCCAAGGAGAAGATAGGAAACTGGGCCTAGCAATACTGGTTTTGTGATAATGCCTGATTTCTTCGCTTCAAGGAATTCGTCTATGAATTTTAAATTAATGAGATTAAATTTTTGATTTTTATAAAATTCGGGTACGATATAGTGATAGTTAGTATCAAACCATTTGGTCATCTCCATTGCAGTAATGTCAGCGTTCCCTTCCTGGTAACCCCTTGCCATTGCAAAATACAAATCAAGCTTTGATTTGCCTGAATTACGAACCAGACTGCCATATCGTCTGGGAATGGCATTAATTGCAAACGTCATATCCAATACATGGTCATAGAATGAAAAGTCGTTGGAAGGGATCAAATCAATGCCCATATCCTTTTGTAATAACCAGTTTTTCTGTCTGATCTCAGCACCTGACTGTATTAAGTGGTCATAGGAGACTTTCCCAGACCAATATCCTTCAACGGCTTTTTTTAATTCTCTGTTATTACCTATACGAGGATATCCTAAATTATGAGTTATCATCTTTAATATGTTTTTATTGTCATAATGCCTTTAAGCAAAGATAATTAATTTGATATTAAGATATGTATATCTTTTTATCTTTTTAAATACTACTCCATGTATAAATTCACATCGTTGGAGACGGGTACAGCAATTCGCCGTTTACAATTTGAGCCGGTGAGGGGAAAGCATTTTTTTTGCAGTACTTACAATATTTTTGACAGTAATGCCATAATGCTCATATATCTCTTTATAAGGAGCACTTGACCCGAATTTTGATATCCCGATTACTTTGCCCTGATCACCTACCCACTCACACCATCCCTGAGGTGATGCTGCTTCAACTGCAAGCCTGGCTTTTATGCCTGCAGGCAATACTTTATCGCGATACTCCTGTTCCTGCATTCTGAACAATTCCCAGCTTGGCATACTTACCACACGGGCATCGATAGATTCATTCTTAAGTTCATGCTGGGCTTCAAGAACAAGTTGTACTTCCGAACCGGTTGCGATCAAAATTATATCTGGTTTACTACCTTGTTCCTTAGACAGTACGTATGCTCCTTTTATCACTCCATCGGCAGGTGCAAGAATATTTCGATCAAAAACCGGCAATTTTTGCCTCGACAAAACCAGCATTGTCGGACCTTTTGTATTTTGAATAGCAGCACGCCATGCGTATGCAGCTTCATTAGCATCGGCAGGACGAATAAGACACATGCCGGGCATGGCCCTGAAAGAAGCAAGGTGTTCGACAGGCTGATGCGTGGTTCCATCTTCTCCTAACCCTATGGAATCATGCGTCATAACGTAAATTACAGGCAACTGCATGATACAGGCAAGCCTGATTGCAGGTCTGTGCATAATCGGTAAAAATGAAAAAAGTCGCGGCATAAGGACGGATGCCTCCATGGATACTCATTCCTGAACTGGCTGCACACATCACATGTTCTCTTATCCCCCAGTCCATATTCCGGTTTCCATATTTTCCTTTTTCGAAATAACCCGATGACTTTGATCAGCGTTTTTGTGGAAGGTTCCAGATCAGCGCTTCCGCCCATCAGCCAGGGCAAATGTGCTGCTACAGCATTGATAACATCTGCCGATACTTCTCTCGTTGCTTTTGGTCCATCTGAGGTATTATAGACAGGGATTTCGTTGTCCCAGCCTTTCGGCAGGACCTGCTGAAGAAAATCATTCAACTGTTTCGCCAGATCAGGATATGCTTTATAATAATCGTCGAATTTCTTATTCCATTTTTCCTCCAGGATTTTCCCTTTTTCAATTGCCACATTCATATGTGATTTCACCTCATCAGGAACCCAAAAAAATTTATCTTCCGGCCATCCGTAGATTTTTTTTGCCAGCTTTACCTCCTCAGCGCCTAAAGGTGAACCATGAGCTTCTGATGTATCCTGTTTATTTGGTGATCCGTAACCTATATGTGTCCTTAAAATGATCAGAGATGGCTTATCAGTCACCGCCTTTGCTTTAGTAAAAGCTTCAGATATTGCCTTTAGATCATTCCCTTTGTCGCCCAGATCCTGAACATGCCAGTGGTAAGCTTCAAAACGTTTGCCGACGTCATCTGAATATGTGAGTGATGTGTTTCCTTCAATTGTGATGTGGTTATCATCATACAGGACGATAAGCTTTCCCAAGCCAAAATGTCCGGCTATGGAAGCAGCTTCATTTGAAGCACCTTCCATAAAGTCTCCGTCGCTGCAGAACACGTATGTATTATGATCAATTATTCTATGTTCTTTAGTGTTAAATATGGCTGCCAGATGTGCTTCAGCAATCGCCATACCCACTGCATTCATGAATCCTTGTCCCAACGGCCCGGTTGTAGTTTCTATACCAGGTGTGAGCCTGTATTCCGGATGACCCGGGGTATTACTCCCCCATTGCCTGAAGTTTTTTATATCATCAAGAGATATTTTATATCCAACTAAATGCAGAATAGCATATTGTAACATAGAAGCATGTCCATTTGAAAGCACGAAACGGTCGCGGTTGAACCAGTTTGGGTTGGCAGGATTGTAATGCATATGCTTCATCCATAAAGCATATGCTGCTGGAGCCAATGCCATTGGAGTCCCGGGGTGTCCTGAATTTGCTTTCTCCACTGCATCAATGGCAAGGCAGCGGATTGTGTTGATACATTTTTCTTCGATTTTCATTAGCATTTTAATTTTAAGCTTAATCCATAAAAAATATCAACAAAATTTAGAGCGCTATAATAGATCAGAGCTGCTCCCTTGCTGATTCCAATTCCTTACGTTGTTCGCCGGTTATTTCAGGATATTCCAGCTTAAGTTCCTTAAGTGTATCAAGGAAAATCTGTGAAACAATAAGCCGTGCATTTTCCTTATCATCGGCAGGAACTATGTACCATGGAGCAAAGTCAGTACTTGTCGCATTCAGACAAGCCTCATAAGCTTTCATATAATCATCCCAGTATTTCCTCTCATGGATATCGGAGATGCTGAATTTCCAGTTTTTGTCCGGATCATCAATCCGTTCGAGAAAACGATTTCTCTGCTCTTCTTTTGAAAGGTGGAGGAAGACTTTGATGATTCTTGTACCATCACGATACAGATGCTCCTCCATCTCTGTTATGGAACGATACCGATCCTTCCAGAAGGTTTTTTTGTTGAGGATTTCATCAGGAAGTCCCTGAGCGCTGAGAATCTCAGGATGCACACGAACTATAAGCACTTCCTCATAATAGGAACGGTTGAAGATGCCTATCTTTCCCCGTTCCGGTAACCGGTAAGTGGTACGCCAAAGGAAATCGTGCTCCAGTTCCTCCGCACTCGGTTGTTTGAAACTGAATACCTGGCAGCCTTGCGGATTGATTCCTGATGTGACATGCCGGATTATGCCATCCTTGCCGGCAGCATCCATCCCCTGAAGAATCAAAAGCAAGGCATAACGGTTTGAGGCATAATGAAGGCGTTGTAATGAGTCCAACTCCTCAACATGTCTTTCCAGCAGTTTTTTATATTTCTTCCCCGACTTAAAAAAAGGATTCACAATCGTAGGCCGCTCACTGATCTTGACCTTTTCGCCTGGACGTACCCTGAAATCTTTTGATTTTATTTTCATGCTCGTTTATTTAATTATAGGTATAGTCCTATTAGTGTTTTTTTATATTATCGGATTTAGCTTTCCGGATCTTTTTCTCCGCCTCAAGCCAGTTCTGAACTGCGTGGCCTTCATGGTGGCCTTGTTGTTCATATAGTTCATAAGCTTGCCTGGCGATCTCCGGTTTCAAATCCGACGGTTTATTGGTTTTGATCGGATCGAATATCTTATAAGCAAGTAGTTTCACACGGTCATTCAATAGGAACCAAAGCAGTGCATATCCCCAAACGAACCCTGCCCAACCCCAGCCCAGCGGAGTCATAAAAAAGCCATAAACGGCTATCAACGTTGCAACGATTTGCGTTCCCAGTACTGCAACCCATAGAATTCTTGCCGGTCGTATAGACCAGAAGGGACCACGGGTACGGGTTAGAAAAATAGTTAAGTGTCCGGCTACCGATAATTTCAGATACATTAATGTTTGAATATGTGCACGATCGAGATGAAAGACTCTTTCACCAAGATAAAACAATCCGAAAGCGGAGACTACCCCGATAATGCCAAGAACTGTTGATATGCCCAATACCATTCGCATATTCCAGGCTTCCGGCTGATCCTTGTAGTGCACGTTGTCATAAGCAATGGACAGAATGGCGCCATCGTTAAGTAACGCCAGCATAACGATCATAACAGCAGTTAACGGATAAAAGTTAAAGATCAATATCGCAAGGGTCATAAAGAATAGTACACGCAAGGTCTCGGCAATACGATAGATAGCATAACTATTCATTCGTTGGAAGATACGACGACTCTCCTTTATTGCATCAATAATTACCGACAGGCCAGGGGTCAGAAGTACGATAGCAGCAGCTGCACGGGCCGCGTCTGTAGCATCTGATACAGCAATACCGCAATCGGCTTTTTTCAACGCAGGTGCATCATTCACACCATCGCCAGTCATGCCAACAATATGGCCAAGCTTCTGCAAAACATCCACAATATGAAACTTATGTTCGGGGAATACCTGTGCAAAACCATCAGCATCTTCAATCGATTTGGTGACCGAATTTGATTCCTGTTGCTTTGAGTCGCCCAGGCTGCCGGCATCCAGTATGTTCGAACCCATGTCTAACTTTTTAGCAGTTTCCTGTGCAATCGCCAGAGCATCGCCGGTAACCATCTTAATCTTAACTCCCATGGCTAATGCCGTAGCTATGGTTTTCTTAGCGTCCTCACGGGGAGGATCAAATAAAGGTAAAACGCCTATAAACTGCCATTTACCATCTCCCTCAGCACGGGCAACCCCCAATGAACGAAAACCTCGTGCAGCAAATTCATTTACCGCTTTATCAACCAGGGACTGAACATCCCCTGCATTGGCTGCAAGTTTTAAAATCACCTGGGGTGCACCCTTAGTCACTTTAAATGATTTCCCGTCTTTTCCCTTTACAGTGGCTTCAGTGCGCTTATGTACCGGGTCGAATGGTTGAAAATGAACCACATCATAACCCTTCAATGCATCCTTGTCTTTCAGACCTCCAAGTACTGCCAGATCAATAGTATCGTTATTTTCGGCACGTGATGCCAACGCACCATAGAGGATCACCTGATCAGCAGAGATATTATTTACACAAAACGGATCCCCCAGCGACAGCTTGTTCTGTGTCAGGGTACCAGTTTTGTCTGCGCATAACACGTCAACGCCTGCCAACTCTTCAATGGCTACCAACCGACTGACAATAGCCTCCTTTTTGGCGAGTAGACGTGCACCCACAGCCATTGTCACCGACAAAACTGTTGGCATAGCGACAGGGATGGCGGCTACTGTTAAAACAAGTGCGAACTGTAACGTAGTAAGTATCTTATCGCCTCTTAAAAGTGCTACGGTAATAATTACTGCCACAAGGGCTACAGCTAAAATAATAAGATAATTACCTATCTTTAAAACTGCTTTTTGAAAATGACTGACAGTATGCGCTTCCTGAACAAGTTGTGCTGTCTTGCCAAAGTAAGTGTTAGCACCTGTTCCATAGACCATTGCCCCAATTTCACCCTGGCGAATTATAGAGCCTGAAAAAACTGCTTCACCTGGTTTACGGGAAGCCGGTAAAGATTCACCAGTCAGTGCCGATTGATCAACTTCCACAGGATCACCCTCCAGTAAGCGTGCATCTGCCGGAACTATGTCGCCAAGACGCAACCGTATGACATCACCGGGGACCAGTTCCCTTGATGCAGGAGTGACCCACTTTCCATCACGTTTCACCCTGGCTTTGACAGCCAGTTTAGCCTTCAGAGCTTCGATGGCATTTCCGGCTTCCCGTTCCTCCCAAAATCCTACCATACCGTTTGCCAGAAGCAGAACCAGTATGATACCAAAGTCTGGCCAGTGTCTTGCTACGGCTGAAAGGATCACTGCCGCTTCGATCATCCATGGAATAGGACCCCAAAAATATGATAGAAATTTCAGGAACTGATTTGTCTTCTTTTCTTCAATTTCATTTGGCCCGTATTTGTCAAGACGCTTTTTTGCCTCCTCCTGAGTAAGGCCGTTTGGTGACGATTCCAATTTTTTCTGAAGCTCAGCCATTGGAATGGTTTTCAGATCGTCTTTTACCTTTGCCTTTGATCCTGGCTTCGTTTCCGAAGCCTTAGAATTATCAGAATTTGTATTCATGATTGATTATATCATTATTCAGAGATCCATTTTTTTGCTTCTTCCAATTCAGTATTCTTAAATATCCGAAGTTCGCATGACAGCATATGGCCAAAGAATTTTGCAAAAGTATTTATCATTTCATGATCAGAGACCAGAGGATCCTAATTTTTGTTTAAAGTTTTTCTAATTTGTCAGTATTATTTTTAATGCTTTTTCTTTTGAAGCATGTTCAAAAGTGTCATACGCCTGAATGATCTGTTCCAATTTAAAATGGTGTGTAATAAGTTTCTTAGGTCCAAGTTTGCCAGACTGAACATTTTTAAAAAGCATAGGAGTTGAAAAAGTATCGACAAGACCGGTTGTAATTGTAATATTCTTTGACCACAATGTTTCAAGGTGAAGAATTGTGCTTTTCCCATGAACTCCAACATTGGCTATATGTCCTCCGGTATTGACAATTTCCTGGCATAAGTCGAAGGTTTCAGGTACACCTACTGCTTCAATGGCGACATCAACCCCTTTGTCACCCGTCAGGTTCATTACTTTTTCAACAACATTTTCATTTCCGCTGTTAAAGATATGTGTTGCGCCAAAAGTTTTTGAAACCTTAAGACGATTATCATCCAGATCAATCATGATGATTTCAGAAGGGGAAAAAAATTGGGCCGTAAGTAATGCAGCCATGCCAATAGGACCTGCACCAACAATAGCAATTGTATCTCCAGGTTTTACTTTTCCATTCAGCACACCGCATTCAAAACCGGTTGGAAGAATATCGCTTAACATTACCATGGCATCTTCATCAGCATCTGCCGGAATTAAATACAGACTATTATCTGCATAAGGAATCCTTACATATTCAGCTTGAGTGCCATCAATTAAATTGCCCAGTATCCATCCTCCGTTGACGCAATGAGAATATATTGCTCTTCTGCAATATTCGCAATTGCCGCATGAAGTGATACAAGAGATCAGAACATGGTCTCCTTTTTTGAATCGGGTTACAGAATTTCCTGTTTCCTCAATAATCCCAACTCCTTCATGTCCCAGGATTCTGCCTTTGGTAACTGTAGGTACATCTCCTTTCATAATATGCAGATCCGTTCCGCATATTGTGGTTTTCAGAACTTTTAACACAGCATCTGATGGTTCAAGTATTACTGGTTTTGGTTTTTCTTCCCAGGCTTTTCTCCCAGGACCATGATATACTAATGCTTTCATCATTTTACATTTTGAGAATGTGAATATTCTTGCATTATATCTTCCCTTCTATTTATCCTCAGTATCAAATTCAGAGTTAACCTCTTTTGGATCCGGATAATCTCCTGGTAATTTTTTGAATAAGACTTTTCTGTCTCTATGATTTCTTTTAATCACAAATATTATCAATGCAATAAAAGCTAAACCAAATAAGATCAGTATCAACAAATGCTTTTCCATAACTTCTTATTAAGAACTTTAAACCTTTGCATCCGGATTATCTGCGATTCCTTCCGGCGGCAAAATATCAGGCAAATCAAGACGCGCAACGCCAATTCTGTTGTCGGCCATACCATAATAAACATCGAAGCGGTCAGGTAAACCAAGATCGTCACGCCGGTCAATACCGGTAGGGAACACTACATTTGAAATTATACCCTGACGTTCTTGCTTTAGTTCTGGTTTTAATACCGGTTCTACAGAACGATAGTGTATCTTCTGCGGATGATCCTTTGATAACACCATTATACCGGCCGAATAGCATAAATGCTTCCCCTCTTTGCCTTGATCAGGCATTTCACTGACTCCGTGATAAAGGATAAGCCAACCATGCCTGGTAAGGACCGGTGGAGTTCCTCCGCCAATTTTTAGCCTTTCCCATGGTGACACAGGTGTGGCAAGCCGGTGATGAGAATTAAAAAGGCTTATATGGGATGGCTCGAGACCCTCCAGGGTCATAGGACAATAAGAGATCCAAATGCTTTCACGATCGATGTCCACCACCCGCGACTTTGACTGGAGGACAGTTTCTTCCGGTCGGGTACCTTGAAAAAGAGGCCGGTGAAGAAGGGCTAATTGCATTTTCCCTGCATGATTAGGGATAGCGACCGGGAAGATACTTGCATCCTTGTCGTCAACATGAACGAAATCAATTCCGTCATAAGGTTCAAAGATTGCAAGACCAATGCGTTTCCAATGAAACAAATCCTCCGATACAGCCAGGGCGATTCGCGGCCCATCAGGTGAAAGTGCCGTATAAGTCATCACAAAGTTATGAAGTGGTTCAACATAGGTGATACGAGGATCTTCACAACCACCGCTGCCGTCTGACCTCATCTCATAATCTGCCTCAGGCTCAAGAGCAATACCCATACGTTCGACTCCGGACGGATCACCGTCTTTATTAAAAAGAACCTTTGCCATGCCTATGCGTGAATAATTGTCCTTTGCGACTAATCGCGGAAACAGGTAAAGGTTACCATCCTGACCACGGGCAGCAGCCGGATTCAGTACACCTTCCACTTCCATCGGATTACCGGGTTCCGGCTCCATCATCTGACCGAGACGTTTCAGTTTAATTCCGCTCATCACTTCTCCTCCTTGTTAAGGTTTATGCTATTATCGTTTCCCAGACAAGCTATAATCGCTTCAATCACCCGTTTTGTCTCAGTTGGATTTTTGACCCTGATAGATATAACACCTGCTTCTGCTGCTGGATAATCGTTACCTCCCGGGAACAAAGCGTCACCTACAAAAATCATCTCGGGAATTGAAATGCCAAGAGTGTCCCTGAGCTTTTTAATTCCGTAAGCTTTGTCTATACCTGGCTTAGTGATATCAATGGATGTTTCACCACCTAAGCTGACAGAAAACCCTGGGATTTGCTTATCAAGAAATGCTTTCATCTTCTTCCTCTTGACAAAATCAGGATCCCATTTTTCTTTTTCTTTATTTGGAGCTTTCTGTCCTAAAGCGGAAAAAGTAATCTGGCTCCCACGGTCTTCAATTTCCTCTCCCCATAGCTTTTTAATCTTGAAGCCTGCTGATTCGATGGATCTTTTTAATGAACTGATAATTTTCTTTTTTTCATCCGAGGTAAAATCTTCGGAATAGATTTTTTTCCAATCCTTGCCATACTGGTAAAACTTTGTACCGCAGGTAGGAAGGATTGACAGGTTCTCCAGCCTTTTATCATGGGGAAGGCCGGAAAGCACTTGTTTTTCAAACTGTAACCAGTCGCCTCCAGAAATCACTGCAACTTTTACGACGCTGAGCAGGTCATGAATCAGTACAGACATTTCAGTATCAAGAGATGATTTGCTCTCGGCAAGAGTACCGTCCAGATCAAAAACTATTAGTTTTTTCATAATATAAAATTCGTATCAGACTATTCAGGGAGCTCAATTTCCAATAATGTCACTTCACTTTGTGGTTTAAAAGTACAAACTCCGACCACGGCAGGTAAAAGAAGAATATCTCCTTTTCCAATGCTATAAATTGTGTCATTATGTTCGATCCGCCCCATGCCCTCGATGCATACCAGGACCCGTGGCACACCTGTTTCGCCCACAATAAACGGCGATTGTCCGCAGATCCGCCACAAGTGAAACTGTTCGCAATGAAAAAACAGCTCACGCCTCAAAGGTGTTATTTCCTCCACAAGCGGTACAACAGGTTGTATTGCACTTTGGGCAAAATCAATGCAGTCAAGAGCCTGGTCGACCTGGAGTGCCCGCGGTTTACCCGTCTTAGAGTCAATGTGATCCCAATCATACAATCGAAACGTCACGTCGCTGTTTTCCTGAACCTCAAACACCACAACATCTCCTCCAAGGGAGTGAACCGTTCCTGCCGGGATAAAAACACCGTCCCCTGGTTTTGGTGTGAAGTATGATAAATGATCAGCAACTGTCCCGTCTGTAAGAGACTGTTTTAAATTGTCAACTGTGGCATCTGGTTTTAGTCCCGCATAAATGCGACTATCCGGTCCTGCCTCAAGGACGACCCATGCTTCGGTCTTGCCATGTTCACCAACCGGCAGATAGTCTTTTTTAAGATCAGAAGGATGGACCTGCACTGAAAGCATTTCATGCACATCGAGGAACTTAAGCAAAAGAGGAAATCGTTTAAAATGTCCTGCCAGTTTTCCGAGCAGCTGCTTCTGCTCCTTCTCCATCAATTGATTGATGGTCTGTCCTTTGAGTGATCCATTAGCAACCTGGCTCTGTTGGTCATCCCGGTCGCTGAGAATCCATGCTTCACCAATAGGACCATTACCCGGCAGAGGTGCAGTGAGCAGATCAGCCAAATGTCTGCCTCCCCAGAGCCGATACTGATAAATCGGATCGAATTTCAACGGATATAGAAGCATTTGACTCCTGGAATGTTTTTTTGATTTTGTGCTCATTTCTTTTCTATTTCCTCATTGTATTCACCGCGACGAGCAGCCCGGTTACAACTTGCCCTTTGATAAAGTGCCTGTTGGGCAGCTAATATATTGGTATCTTCTCCATGCCAGATCTCCAAAGCTGGTTGCTGTATCGCACGGGCAAAAGAAAACGCCAGTGCCCATGGTATTCGCGACTTAAATCTGACATTCATTGCATTCAGACGAGCGGAGGCCAATTCACCGGATTGACCACCAGACAAAAAGGCAATCCCCGGAACCGCAGCAGGGACAGCTCGCAAAAGACACTCTACTGTTAAATCGGCTACAGCATCCACTGATTCCTGTTTAGGACAGGTTAATCCAGGAAGCACCATATTGGGTTTCAGGATCATACCTTCCAGTTTAACACGCACGATAGGAACGCCGGAACTCCTCTGTTTGAGGAATTCCTGCCGCTGCAAATCTTTTATTGCAGGTTGGATTACTTTCATCCATTGCCAGCAGGCCTTTGTCGTCGGCTACCAATGTATTTGCAGTTTTTATAATCTCTTTTAAGTTCATCAATGAAATCACCCTGAATTAATCGATTCTAAATAGATTTTGTTCATTCCTGTTTACTGTTTTAAGAATGCGTTCATTTTCTATAATACAAGTAGATAAAATTCTGGCCGAATGTTATACCCTTCATTTCTTAGTAATATTTAAAATCCGGCTGACTGTTTTAGCTATCATCCATTCCTCATCGGTATGAATGACACGTACATCAACACTTTCCTTCTCTTTTGAAATAATCCGGGCGTTTTTTCTGTTTTGTTTCTCATCGAGTCCGATTCCAAGAAATCCCAAACCCTCACAGATGCGGGAGCGAATAACCGGGCAGTTTTCTCCGATACCACCTGCAAAAACTAAGGTGTCAAGTCCGCCAAGGATAGCTGCAAAGGCACCAATCCATTTCTTTGCCTGGTAACAAAATAGTGCAACAGCTTCTGCGGCCCTAATATCAACGGATTCTTTCGCAAGTAAATCGCGCATATCGGAACTGGTCTCAGAAATACCGAGGAGACCTGATTCATGATTGATCAGATTATTAAAGTGCATAGGTGTAAGATTCTCCGACTTCATCAAGTACCATGCAACACCCGGATCCAGATCACCGGGCCGGGTACCCATTAATAGTCCTCCTGCAGGTGTGAATCCCATACTGGTATCGATACTTTTACCTTTGAAAACAGCAGCAATACTTGCACCATTGCCAAGATGGGCCAATATCACGCGGCCTTTGCCGGCCTTTTTACCGGCTACCCGTATTAGTTCTTCTATCAGATAAGCATATGACAAGCCATGGAACCCGTATCGTTGAATTCCAATCTTGTCGAACCGACGGGGAATCGGAAGTAATTTAGCCACCCGTGGCATTTTAGAATGAAATGCTGTATCAAAACAAGCCACCTGTTTCAGATCTGGATATCGCTGACTGAAAACCGCGATCAATTCTATCTCAGCTGGCAAATGATCTGAATCATAAGGAATGATGTCATGTAGTTCATCCAGTAATTTCCGAGTGATGAGTTCTGGGTCCGTGTGTTTCATTCCGAAAACAACCCGATGTCCGACGCCTATGATCAAAGAAAAATCAACCTGCTTTTCAAGCCAGTCGATCAAAAAATTAGCCACCGATTTGTGATTTGAGACTTCAATCCTGATATTTCCTATCTTATTCTTTATCAGGTCGTTGAAATCCATACTGGTACCGCTTAATCCAATCCTATCAACCTTCCCATATAACAATCGATCGAATGGATCGCCTGTTTTATACAGAGCAAATTTGATACTTGCCGAACCGCTGTTAATCGTCAGAATGCTCATATCAGGCGGTTTTACGGATAACTTATCTTTCATTGATCCACCTTCAATTCATGCTTTATTTTTTTGAAACTTTCATTTTACCGTGCCTTCACTTTCAAGAATTATCGCCTTATAAAAAACGAGGCAATGATGGCAATGAAAAGAAATAAAAGAGCTAAAATGATACTATGATTTTTTTGTATCCATTATTTTGCACAGATAACTGTTGCAAGCAATTCTTATATACGCCGGATCACTTACTTCTCCTGCCAACCAGATAGCCAATCAGGAACCCTATTACCAGACCAACCAAAATCCCTGCCCAACTCCAGTTTCCCATATATGTTGAGCCTCCACCTCCATGCATCATACCCTGTTGATTATCACAGGCGACCAATATAGCCGCAAACCCTATGAAAGAAAGTACTGTTTTGATTGATGTTGTAACTCTTCGTGATTTCATAATTTTCTGATTTTATATATAATGACAAAAAATTCCATGTTCAATTCTGCTGAATTTCATTCTATAGGAATAAGAGTGAATCTGTTCAGGATTACTTAGATAACTATACAACAAAATAAGAGCGGTTTTGTTAAAACTACTTTTACCTCTTAAATATGGTTTCTATTGACACTGAAGCCTCCGCAGGAGCAGCTTCAATTGAAATACCGAATGCCTTAAAAATCCGGCAGAAAATCAGAGTTAGTTATTAGTTCGTTTTTTTATGTAATTCCTTATTATAAGCTTCGATAACACATTTGCGCGTAATCAAACCAATAAGATGCTCACGGTCGTTCCGTTCCACAACAGGGATGCGCCCAATATTCCATTCACCCAATTTCTCAAGCGCTTCCTTCAGTGTTTCTTCCGGAAAACACAGGACAAGATCTTGAGACATAATCTCTGCGACAGGGATATCCCCTCTTTCCTCGTTTAAGGAATCATAGATATCCTGCAGCGTGACCATTCCCTTAAGCAGGCCATCATTATCAAGTACAGGAAATCCCTTATGAGAAGTGGATTTAGACAACAAACCGACATCGTAAACCGATGCGGATTCATTAACTGTAATTAGCTTTTTGAACATAACTTCGGAAACCTTAATTTTTTCCAAAAGGTCTTCATTCTTAATCTTTAGTATATCTATGCCTCTTCTGCTTAGTTTCATAGTATAGATAGATTCTTTTGAAATCCATTTAAGAACAAGTGTTGAGATCACGCAGGCAACCATTAATGGCAGGATTATCTTATAATCTCCTGTCATTTCAAACAGAATCAGTATAGCCGAAATTGGAGCCTGTGCCGCTCCGGCAAATACAGCTGCCATCCCAACCAGGGCATATGCACCGGGAGAAACAGAGATCAAAGGAAATACAAAATGAAGAAATGAGCCGAAAGAACTCCCCAGCATTGCTCCTATAAACAATGAAGGAGCAAAAACACCTCCCGATCCTCCTGATCCAAGAGTAAGTGACGTTGCAATTAGCTTTAATCCGATAAGTGCAAAAACCAAAATCGGACCCAATTGCCCATTCAGTGTTTTTTCTATTGAAGGGTAACCAACTCCGAAGATCTGTGGAAAATATAACCCGATAAGACCCAATATTAATCCACCAATAGCAGGCTTTATATAAGAGGGTAATTTAATTGCATCGAAAATGTCTTCACATTTATAGAGTACCTTTATAAAGACCCAGCCAATTAAGGCAGAAAGCAGACCTAGTACAAAATAAAACAGAATGTCATAGCTATTTAGCAATTCATACGGTGGAGTCACAAATGCCGGACTGGATCCCAGGAAAGTTCTTGATATCACTGTGGCTGTTACAGCAGAAAGCACTACAGAAGAAAAATAGCGGGTGCCATATTCTCTCAGAATTACTTCCAGCCCAAAGAATATCCCGGCAAGCGGTGCGTTAAATGTAGCAGCGATACCTCCTGCTGCACCACAAGCAATCAGGATCCTTTTCTTATCTTCCGATAAACGGAATAATTGTCCAAGTGTCGAACCAAGTGCGGAACTAATTTGAACTATAGGACCTTCCCTTCCGACAGAGCCACCTGACCCTATGCAGATTGAGGAAACCAGTGCCTTCATTGCCGCCACTCGGGGCCTGATCTTGCTTCCACCCACTGCAACAGCCAACATCACTTCCGGCACACCGTGTCCCTTTGTCTCACTGGCAAAGAAATATACCAACAATCCTACCACAAATCCACCTATTGCTGGAATAACGATCACATAATAAGATCCCATGAATGAAAGAACATGTTGACCATGGTCGAAAAAAAGATTTTGAAATAATGAAATCATCCATCGAAAAAAGATCGCTCCAAATCCTGCGCCAACTCCTATTATGCCTGCAAAAAACAGCAGAAAAATCGCTTCTGAAGTCTGAAAGTAATTAAATAATAGTTTAAAGTACTTTTGACTATATGCTGCTATTAGCCTGATCTTTGCACTGAGTATCTCAATGATTTTCTTTTGATCAATCCGAAGGTTACTAAGCTTCATTTTGCTCTGGCGATGAATTTGTATTCGGAATTTACTCTATGAACTCTGGCTGGTTTTCCAAGCGTTCCTCATTCAAACCTGATTATGCATTATAATGATTTCATATCCTTTTCCAATGCCGCCACTTTTGCAAGACGGCGACTGAACCTTTCAGCTCCAACAAAACGGGCGCTCAGAAAAGTATGGACTAAATCAAGAGAGAGCGCAGATCCGGTGACTTGTCCTCCCAAACACAGAACATTCATGTCGTCGTCTTCCACCCCCTGATGTGCGGAGAAGAAATCAGTGATCAATGCTGCACGTACTCCGGGCACCTTATTGGCCGCAACGCATGCCCCTACTCCGCTTGCGCAGATAGCTACGCCTCTGCTGATCTCACCCTTTGATACAGCTCTGGCCATAGGCACAACAAAATCAGGGTAGTCGTCTCCGTTGACCAGTTTATGAGCTCCGAAATCTTTCACTACATAACCGGCTGAATCGAGAGCTGCTTTCACCAGCTCTTTCAACTCAAATCCTCCATGGTCGGCAGCTATGCCTATGCGCATCTCTTCTTTCCGGTGCCCGGCACTTTCCTTTTCTACTTTTTTTCCTCTTTCCATTTCCAGTTGAGAATTTCAGGCATGTCTATGCCATTCTTGTCTATATATTTCTTATGTTCAATGAGTTTATCCTGTACAATCTTCTTCAGCGCTGCGCCGCTTTGACCCAATCTGGGAAGCCGGTTTATTACATCCTGTACAAGGTGAAACCTGTCGAGATCATTTAAAACGGTCATGTCGAAGTACGTCGTAATCGTACCTTCTTCCTTGTAGCCTCTGACATGCATGTTTTCATGGTTGGTCCGGCGATATGTCAGCCGGTGGACCAGCCATGGGTATCCATGAAAGGCGAAGACAATTGGTTTGTCCCTGGTGAACAGAGCATCAAAATCCTGATCGCTCAAACCATGTGGATGTTCCGTATCGGGTTCCAGCTTCATCAGATCCACGACATTGATCACCCGGATTTTCAGATCGGGAAGATGTTCACGGAGGATGGAAACAGCAGCCAGAGTTTCAAGGGTAGGTACATCGCCACAACAGGCCATCACTACGTCAGGTTCCTTGCCCTTGATCACTGCTGGCCCATTGCCATACCCCTATCCCTCTGGTACAATGTTCAATCGCAGCATCCATAGTCAACCATTGAGGTGCCTCATATTTGCCGGCAATGACAACGTTGACATAATGCCGGCTCCTCAGACAATGATCCCATACCGAGAGAAGACAGTTGGCATCGGGAGGAAGGTACACACGCACTATTGAGGCTTTCTTGTTTACCACGTGATCGATGAAACCCGGGTCCTGATGAGTAAAACCGTTATGAGCCTGCTGCCAGACATGAGAGGCAAGCAGGTAATTCAGTGAAGCAATTTTCCGCCTCCATGGCAATCCTGCAGTAACCTTAAGCCACTTGGCGTGCTGGTTGAACATGGAATCGATGATATGAATAAATGCCTCGTAGCAATTAAACAACCCATGCCTTCCGGTAAGCAGATATCCCTCAAGCCAGCCTTCACATTGATGCTCACTCAGCATCTCTATAACCCGACCATCGGATGCAAGGAACTCATCATTATCTTTCGTCCGGGCTTCCCACTGCCGGTTAGTTATTTCAAAAACGGCATTCAACCGGTTGGAGAGCGTCTCGTCAGGACCAAAAATCCGGAAGTTTCGTTGTTTCCGGTTAAGTTTAATCACATCGCGAAGGAACTCCCCGAGCACATGGGTATCAGCGACACTGACTGAACCTGGTGCCGGCACATCCACCGAATAGTTGTGAAAGTCAGGCATAATCAAATCGTGCAGCAATAATCCACCGTTGGCATGAGGATTGGCGCCCATTCTTCGTTCACCTTCAGGTGCCAGTTCAGCCAGTTCCGGCAAAAGACGGCCACTTTCATCGAAGAGTTCTTCGGGCTTATAGCTCTTCATCCAGTCTTCAAGGAGCTTCAGGTGGCCGGGATGTCCGGAATCCACCAATAATGGAATCTGGTGTGCCCGGAAAGTACCTTCGATTTGTAACCCGTCAACTACTTTTGGCCCGGTCCATCCCTTGGGTGAATTGAAGACGATCATCGGCCAGAGTGGTCTGGTGACGATCGTTTTTGTCGCGTGCATTATTTTGTAATTGTTTTATGTCTCTCAATGGCTTTTTCTAAGGTGCCGGCCATGAGTTGATGCATCTTTTCCGGATCATCGCCTTCCACATAATAAGGAATCCAGCCATAGCCACGGAGCAGTTGATCAAGTTCGTCATGGCTTATACGTGCGAAAATGGTCGGATTAGCTATTTTGTAGCCATTGAGATGCAGGATTGGCAATACGGCTCCGTCGGTAACCGGATTCAGAAATTTATTGGAGTGCCATGCCGTTGCCAACGGACCTGTTTCCGCTTCTCCGTCACCGATAACACATGCAACGATCAGTTCCGGATTATCGAAGACAGCTCCGAAGGCATGACTGAGCGAATAACCCAACTCTCCTCCCTCATGGATCGATCCCGGACATTCCGGTGAAACGTGGCTTGGAATTCCACCCGGAAACGAGAATTGAGTGAACAGTTTTTTCAGACCTTCTTCGTCCTGGCTGATATGCGGATAAATTTCACTGTAAGTACCTTCGAGGTAAGTATTGCCCACCAGTGCCGGGCCCCCATGACCGGGACCTGCAATGTAGAACATATCGAGATCATACTTCTTAATGATCCGGTTCAAATGCACATAAATAAAGTTCTGCCCGGGTGTGGTGCCCCAGTGTCCGAGCAGCATCTTTTTCACATGCGCAAGTTTCAGCGGTTCCCGGAGCAAAGGATTGTGACAGAGGTAGAGCTGGCCGACCGACAGATAGTTAGCTGCACGCCAGTAAGCATTCATTTTTTGCAGAAGTTCCTGCGAAAGTGGATTTTTCTGTTCCATTTCTAAATATTTTATCCGGTTAACAGCTCCATGGAGGCCAATTCTGATGATGTCGATAAATAATCCTTATGATGAATACTTCTTATTCCTAAATCCCGGGCAACATCGACGAACATCTGAGTATTTTCAATATATACAACTTGTTCAGCCGGCACCTGGGCAATATCCAGGGCAATCCGGAAAATATCAGCATCGGGTTTGCGAAAATGAACAAAACAGGAAGAGATGTAAAAGTCAACAAACCGGTTCAAATGAAATTTCTTTATCCTGTATTCATTCAACTCCCGTGCTTCGTTGTTGACAACTGCAATTTTCAAACGGTTTTGTTCTTTCAGCTTTTGTACAAACTCGATCATCTCAACAAAAGGAGTGGATTGGGCAAACATGAAATCACGAAATTGATCAGGTGTGAAATCGCGGTTCATATAAAAAACTATCCTGTTGAGGTATTCGCTCATTGTGAGCTTTCCTTCTTCGTATGTAACAAAAGTAAGATGGTGCCGTTCTTCCATATCATCAAAGTCCAGATTGAAAATCTTCGCAGCTGATCTGCGCGACTCATGTCCCCATCCATTGGACAGCATCACACCACCAATATCCAAAAACAATGTTGAGACCGGAACTGGCTTTTTCATTTTTTTCCAGATAATTCTATTTGTGATGGCCAATGATGTCCTTCTTTGAAGAACCCATCAGTTTCTTTTGGCCCCCAGGTGCCAGCTGCATAATTTGGAAAATCAACTGGATGCTTTTTCTGCCAGGTGTCAAGTATCGGCATTATTATTTTCCAGGCTGCTTCAACCTGATCAGCACGCATAAAAAGAGTGGCATCGTTTTTCATAACGTCCCAGAGTAATGTTTCATAAGCCTCGGGTATAGGTAATGAAAAGCTTTCCTGGTAATTAAACTGCATAGTCACTGGTTTTAACAATAACCTGGTCCCCGGTTGCTTTGCCTGAAAACGCAGTACAATACCTTCGTCGGGCTGAATAGACATTATAAGGCTGGAAGATTGCCAATCGAGAGTCGCTTCAGAAGGAAAAGACTTATGGGGTACTGCCCGGAATTGTATTGTAACTTCCGATGTCTGCCGTGGAAGACGTTTCCCGGTTCGAAGATAAAAAGGCACATCCTGCCACCGCCAGTTATCAACGAACAGTTTGAGTGCAACAAATGTCTCGGTCAGAGAATCAGGTGACACACCGCTTTCCTTGCGATAGCCACATACTTTTTTGCCTCCGGCTGAACCCTTTCCATATTGTCCGCGAATTACGAACTGATCTGCCATGTTTTTCGGAATTGGCCGCACCGCATGAAGAACATCCACTTTCTTGTTACGTATTTCATCAGCGTCAAATGAGACCATGGGTTCCATAGCTACCAGGCACAATAATTGCATCAGGTGATTCTGCACCATATCTCTTAGTGCTCCTGCCTTCTCGTAATACTCTCCACGATGCTCCACGCCCAGATCTTCAGCAACCGTAATGGTCACATAATCAACATACCGTCTGTTCCAAAGGGGTTCAAAGAGCGGATTGGCAAAACGAAACGCAAGAATATTCTGCACAGTCTCTTTACCCAGGTAATGATCAATTCTGAATATCTGAGATTCCCTGAAACTATCAGTAAGTATCTTATTCAGTTTCAGAGCTGATCCAATGTCATGCCCGATTGGTTTTTCTATCACAATGCGTGCCCGATCCTGATCGTGGGCAAGTCCGGCCTCCTTTAGATGTTTCGGAATTTCTCCAAACATTACCGGCGGTGTTGCCATGTAAAAAATGAGTTGTGCTTTGGCGTTCCACTCTTTTTCCAGGTAAGCGCATTGCTCTTTTAATAATGTATAAATTCCGGGTTTTGTAAAATCTCCCTGTCTGTAATAAATATGCCGGGTAAATTTCGACCAGACTTTATCATTGACTTTCCCTTTTCTTGAAAATTTTTTAATGCCGTCCCGGAAACGTTTATGCAATTCCTTATCGCTGAGTTTTATCCTGTCGAGAGCTATTATTGAAAAATTCAGAGGCATGCTCAAATCCTGGTACAGGTCAAATAGAGATGGCACCAGTTTTCTCCAGGTAAGATCACCTGATCCTCCGAAAATTGCAAATATTGTTGGTTTAAGCTTAGTATTTGTTTTCATCATGATCCTTTAAGCCATTCTGTGTGATATGTTCCTTTTGCATCAATACGTTCGTATGTATGAGCGCCAAAATAATCGCGTTGCGCCTGGATAAGATTTGCAGGAAACCACGAACTGCGATATGCATCGATATACCCGAGAGAAGCCATAATACCGGGTATGGGAATACCCATGGTTCCGGCCTGGCAAACGATCTGACGCAGATCTTCCAGGTTTTTTTAATTTTTTCAGAGATGTTCGGATCGAGCAGCAAATTCAGCAGACCCGGGTTTGCATGGAAAGCTGCCTGGATATCTTCAAGTACAGCTGCCCGAATGATGCAACCGCCACGCCATATCCGGGCCACTGCTTCGTGTTCGAGGTGATATTCGTATTTATCTGAAGCTGCAGTGAGAAGAGCAAACCCTTGTGCATAAGCAGTCATCGCCGATACATAATATGCATTACGCAATTGTGCCAGGAACAGTTCACTAACGCCGGCGAAATTAATTTCCTGGTGTCTGAATATCCTGTCTGCCATCTGGCGTTGTTCTTCAAATACCGATAAATCGCGCATAGCAACAGCAATATCGATTGTCGGAACCGGCACCTGCAGTTCCATAGCGCTTTGTGAAGTCCACATGCCGGTACCCTTTTGCCGGGCTACATCAAGAATTTCATCAATCAGCCGTTTGCCTGTTCTCTCATCTGCCTTGCCAAATATATTGCCGGTAATTTCTATGAGAAAACCATTCAGTTCACCATTATTCCATTCACTGTAAACAGTTTTCAGTTCATCATCCGAATAACCAAGTACAAGCTTCATCAGTGCATATGTCTCGGAGATCAGCTGCATCAAACCATATTCAATGCCATTATGCACCATCTTAACAAAATGGCCTGCCGATAAGGGTCCTAAATATGTAACGCAGGGTTCGCCATTCACTCTGGCGGCAACAGCTTCAAGAACCGGTTTTACTCTTTCATAAGCTTCTTTCAGGCCGCCGGGCATAATACTTGCACCGAGCCTGGCACCTTCCTCACCTCCCGATATTCCCATTCCCATATATAGAATTCCTTTTTCTTTTAACCTGAGGGTACGCAGGTTGGTGTCTTTAAAATATGAGTTGCCTGAATCAATAATAAGATCTTCCTTCTGAAGATATGCCAACATTTCATTTATGACAGAATCTACAGGCGCTCCTGCAGGAACAAGCAAGATTATTGCACGAGGTAAGCGAAGGCTTAAGATAAACTCCTGCAGGCTGCCTGTGCAATGAATATCTCTTTCCTCTGCTTCCTTTCTCAGAGCTTCGACTTTGTCGGGATCATTGTCATAACCAGCCACTGAGAAACCATGATCGGCCATGTTTAATAAAAGATTGCGTCCCATGACTCCTAAACCCACCATTCCAATTTCATATAGATTTAAATTCTTTGTTGCCATGGTTTCCATGATATTAAAATTAATGTTGCCAGATGATCAGAGAAGCTTCAAGTGGAACTGAAACGCCCGGGATGCCTGTTATCACCCTAGCAGTATAATCAGAGGCAGGACGCACTGAAGAGACTGAAGCATTATAATAGTGTTCACCATTTATAGCAGCTGATTTAGATTCCCGCTTCATTGTAAATATTGCCGGCGGGTCACCGTTTACTCCATCGGCGAAAAGCTCAACCTGCAATAAATCGGGGTCAAGATCACTGTAGAATACCTCAGCATTGAACTTATGCTGATTCTCCGCAGTTGTTATTTTTATTTCACCAAAACGCACTGATTCCCATTTTTGCTTCAGGGTATCGATCCTATCTGTCAATTGTTTTCCTTTGTCACCTTTATTGGCAGAACGATCGAGAAATGCGGTTGCAGCCGGCAGATAATGTTTCTCAGTATATTCCCGCACGGTTCTGTCAGCTGAGAACCGGGGTGTCAGTTGAGACATGCTTTCCCTCATCCGTGATATCCAACGGGTCGGGATCCCTTTTTCGTTCCGGTTATAAAATTCAGGTACAACCTGCTGTTCAAGTATATTATATAATTGTTCAGCTTCGATTGCATCGATGGCCGGATCATCACCATGTTCCTTCCCGTCTCCCAGCGCCCAGCCCACTTCGGGAGTGTAAGCTTCTGCCCACCAGCCGTCAAGTTCCGAAAGATTTATTCCTCCGTTTACAAGTACTTTCATACCGCTGGTACCGCTGGCCTCCCAGGGACGACGTGGTGTGTTGATCCATACATCAACGCCCTGGACAAGGTTTTCTGATATATGCATGTCATAATCACTGAGGAATATCACGGGAGGATGGATATTTTTTTGCCGTATAAATTTTATCCATTCTTTAATCAATTCCTGTCCGTCCCGGTCTGCAGGATGAGCTTTTCCGGCTATGATCAGCTGAACCGGGAAATCAGGATTTGTTAACAGGCGCAGCAGGCGCTGCGGATCGTGCAGCAGCAGATTCGGCCTTTTGTAGGTTGCAAACCGCCGTGCAAAACCAAGAGTTAAAATATCAGGATCAAATAAATGTTTTGCCCTTTCCGCAGAATCGGGAGATAAACCTGATCCCAGCAATTGTTTAGGAAAGTGCTCACGGGCAAATTGTATCAGTGCCTTGTTTGCATTTGTGCGCATCTCCCAGAGCTTCTCATCGGAAACATTGCGTATATCCTTGCTGATAGTCTTGCACATTCCCAGCCACCGGTCCTTACCACAGGCTTTTGTCCAGATATCGTCCGCCACTTTGGAATCCCAGGTTGGCATGTGCACACCGTTAGTTATATATCTGACGGGTACTTCATTAACCGGCCATTTTGGGAACAGCTGTCCGAACAGATGACGGCTGACCTCACCGTGCAGACGGCTTACCCCATTTACTGATCCGCTTCCCCTGATTGCCAGATAAGCCATATTGAATTTCTCCGATTCATCGCCCGGATCCCTGCGGCCAAGTTCCAGCAATCTGTGACGCAAAATGCCAAGCTTCTGCTCAGCATAATCACCGAGATACTGATCGATGAGAGAGGGTGCAAAACGATCGAATCCGGCTTCAACTGCTGTGTGCGTGGTGAAGAGATTACCTGCCCGGGTAGCGGTAAGCGCAACATCGAAAGGCTGTCCCGTATCCTGCATAAAACTGAAGGCACGCTCCAGTATTGCAAATGCGGCATGCCCCTCATTGAGATGACAAACCTCCGGATGAATGCCAAGAGTTTTCAGCAGACGCCATCCTCCGATTCCCAGCACCAGTTCCTGTTTTAGGCGAAGCTCAGGTCCTCCTCCGTACAATTCACTGGTTATTCCACGATGCGCGGGAAGATTTGCTGCATCATTACTGTCTAAAAGAAAAAGTTTTATTCTGCCAACCTGAACCTGCCATGCACGTAACCATACGGAATAACCGGGCAACTCAATTTCAATCCGTAACCATTCTCCATTCGATGCACGCAGAGGAATAACAGGCAATTGCCCCGGATCGTTAAACGGGTAAAGAGCCTGTTGATCTCCGTTTTTATCAATTGCCTGGCGAAAGTATCCCTGTTGATAAAGTAACCCGATCCCTACGACTGGCACTCCCAGATCGCTGGCAGACTTGAGCTGATCACCTGCCACATTGCCCAATCCTCCCGAATAAATTGGCAATGATTCGCTTAACATATACTCCATGCTAAAATAAGCCACTGTTGTCAGAGGTGACTTGGGGTAACTCTTCTGAAACCACGCCGGACCTGTTATGGCATCTTCTTTGGATTGCTTAAGTTCTTCAACTTTTTTACGAAAAACCGGGTCGGACATAATTTTCTTAAACTTGTCTTTCGAGACTGTCTGCAGGACTACCCATGCATTGTGTGTTAAATTCCATAAGTCAGGTTCAAGCTGTAACCAGATCTCATCGGCTTCATGATTCCATGAACAACGCATATCGAGTGCATAGTCCGAAAGTGAATCGAATTCATCAATGCCCGATGATGCGATTCTGTAATCTGGTTTAAATAGCTTTATTTTTTTCTTCATGATCTCAACCTCAGAGTACTTTGGATGCAAATAATCTGGACTCGCTGCGAACTATGTTTTGGGAAAGGTTTAATTACTTTTCTTTGTCGGAACAATGAAAAGAGGTATGGAAGTATGATGCAGAACTTTTTCAGTAACACTTCCCATTACTACATTTTCCAGCCATTTCCGGCTGTGAGATCCAACAACAATAATATCTGCATTTTACCTCTTTAGCAGTTTCTAAAATAGAATCAGCAAAATCACCTTCTTTAACGAGGGTCTGAATTGTCTTATCACCAAGGTGTTGTTTTGATTTATCAAGGATATTGAAGTGATGCTTGTTTCAATCCATCTATATTATTCAATTGTACCGGACCTACGTCGATATAGCCATTGAAGCCCATTATTGGCGAATATCCTGCTGAAGCGTAGAATACCGGGTCTGTTATTACGTGCAACAATATTACTTCGGCATTCATGGATTTTGCCATTGAAAAACCTACCTCTGCCACTTTTTGTGCAGTTGGATTATAGTCCAGCGCTATTAATACTTTTTTCATTTTATTTGTCTTCATACTATCATATATTTAATAGAATTCTTATCACAGAAATTTTTCATATGACACCTTTCTTATCCGGTCCGAAAAGGGCACTCAGGCATTAAATGCTCCCAGACTCCAGATATCTTCTGCGTTTATGCGTAAATGATAATTAGGAAATGATAACACTGGAATATAAGGCTTTGTTTATCATCTGATGTGCAAAGTTGCCTAACAGCAAATTAGAGGCACTCTTCTCCTGCTCGGTCATTATTGAAATCAGATCAGCATCGATTGATCGAGAATAATCGAGAGTTAAATCAGTCAGGTTGTTTGCCATGAAGATGTTCGACTGTATATGGAATTTTATGCATGTCAAGGTAAGAAGCCACCTGTTGGGCATATTGATGAAGCTTTTTCTCAATGCTCTTTAAATTTGAAAGTCGTATAGTCAGGAGATGGATTTTTGAACTAAAAACTTTTGCAAGCTCAACTGTATATGGAACCTTTTCCCGGGTCTGAAAAGTAATATCCAGGGGTAGTACAATATTATCAATATTCGAAGGTACCTTGCTTCTTCTGACAGTAATCACCGGATTCCTCGAATGTGAGGTGATTTTGTACGCATTGCCTCCAATGAACAATTCTTCAAAACCAGAAGCACCATGGGTAGAAAGCACTGTCAGCGGGTCTTCGTACTTATCTGCCAGGTCTGCTATTTCCTTAAATATCTGACCTTCCTTAATATTGTAATCCATGTTGCAATTTATATTGCCTTTATCTCTGCATTTTTTAAGGATATTCTCAAATTTCGTTTTTGCAAGCTGGCTCTCCTTTTCAATCAGTTCAGTATTATTACCGGTATTCTTTCCAATAACATGAATCAATTGGATATTTGCCCCGGTTTTTTTTGCAAGCATCAATGATAAATCCAAACCGGTTAATGACTCATCTGAGAAATCCAGGGGGATGATAATTGTTTTCATGATTCAGTAAAATTATTTTAAATGATGGAAGAATTCCAAAGTCGCTTCGGAAGGAGTTCAGGTAGTAAAGGCATGGAGGAATTAATTTTAAATATCACTAATTGATATCAATACCAACGATATAACAGAATTTTGACGGTTTTGTTTAAACTGGTTTTTACATTCCGGATATACGAATGCAGTTGAGCCTTAGGCTGGCGCGGATTTGGCTTCGCCAAGCTCGCAGAAAGCTCGCGCGGAGTATTACAATTGATACCAGTAATAAAATTGATATTAGCACGGATTGCAAATATTGCAAATCCGCGCTAGCTTAAAGCTCATTAACGATAAGTCCGTCTTTGATCTGCAATACTCTGTCAGACATGGATGCAAGCTGACGGTCGTGAGTGACTATTACAATGGTCTGACCGAAAGTATCCCTTAGCTTGAAGAAAAGTTTATGAAGCTCATTTTTATTTTCAGTATCAAGGTTCCCTGAGGGTTCATCAGCGAGAATTACGGACGGGTTATTTACCAGAGCTCTGGCTACTGCGACACGTTGTTGTTCGCCGCCGCTAAGCTCCGATGGCTTATGTTCCAGACGGTCGGTCAGGTTAAGAAATCCAAGCAGCTCGGAGGCTCTGCTCTCGGCTTCGATCTTGCTTTTACCGGCAATATAAGCCGGGATACAAACATTTTCCAGGGCAGTAAATTCAGGAAGAAGCTGATGAAACTGAAAAACAAAACCTATATTGTTATTTCGAAAAGCTGCAAGAGATCTTCCTTTCAGACGGCTGATATCCGAATCGTTATAATAGATTGTACCTCCATCAGGGCGATCAAGTGTTCCGATTATCTGTAAAAGAGTCGTTTTACCCGCACCACTTGCACCGACTATTGAGACTACCTCCTTATCCATGATACGGATATCAATTCCCTTGAGAACCTTAAGGTTACCGTATGCTTTGGTGATTCCGGCAGTCGTGATCATATAGCCACAATTTCGAGGGAAAGGCAGGCGGAAACATTATTCCGTTAATTAATCTTTTACCTCTTTATAATATTCATTAGATACATCAGGTGTTGCTTCTTTTACTGTCATCTTTATGCTTCTTCGGTATTTTTCTGAATGTTATCCTTTATTTCCTGCGTATCATTATTAACAGCAGTTGCCATATCATTCATGCTCTGACGAGCTTCAGACGTAACATCATTCATATCATTCTTAATGGATTGAGAGACATCGTTCATATCACTTTTAAGCTTCTCTGAATAACTGGTTACGTCTGTTTTTATAGATTCAGAAACATCAGTCAGATCTTTACGAAAATCACTTGTGCTTGTTTCAATCTCCCTCCTTATCTCATCGGTTGCTTTCTTGAAATCGCGCATCCCTTTCCCGATAGTTTTTGCTATATCAGGAAGTTTTTCTGCGCCAAAAAGAAGAAGTGCAACAATGATGATAACAAATATTTCCGGTCCGCTCATAACAATTTATAATAAATGTTTCTCCCTAATTGACAGGCAAAGTTAGAAAAGTTTAATGATATTCCCATTGACTGAAATTCTTTAAAATAAAATAGGGACATGCTCTCACATGTCCCTATAATTCATTTTGGCCAGATTTGCAAAGTACTGCTAAACATGGGCCTTGACTTTTACTTTAGCCTCTTCTGCGGGTTCATTTATTTTTGGTGTAGTGTCGTACATTAATGCAGTGGCAACGAATACTGAGGAATAAACTCCTGTACCGATACCAACAAGAAGGGCAAACATAAATCCGCGAATCACAGCACCCCCGAAGATGAACATGGCAACTATAGTAAGAATCACAGTTAAGGTTGTGTTTATCGTTCTGCTGAGAGTTGAGTTTATGGCCATATTAAGAACCTCTTTCAGTGGTCTTTTCCTATACAACGGAATATATTCCCTCAGCCTGTCGAACACTATCACTGTATCGTTTACGGAGAATCCGATAACAGTAAGGATAGCCGCTATAAACGCCTGGTCAATTTCCATTGAGAAAGGCATGATCCCCCAGAAGATTGAATAGACACCTATAACAAGCAGAGTATCGTGAACAAGTGACATAACTGCTCCGAAACCATATTGCCAGTATCGGAATCTCAGGAATATATAGAAGAAGATAAGTACGAGTGCAATGCCGACTGCATAGAAAGCATTGATCTTGATATCTGCAGCCACAACAGGGCCAACAGTTTCTGAACTCACCTGGTATTTATTGCTGAGAAATTCATCCTTGGTGACATTTTCACCTAAAAATCCCTTAAGTCCGTCATACAATTTGTTATTTACGTCATCATCTACACCGGTTTCATTTATCTTATACTTTGTAGTTATTTTAACCGTATTGTTGCTGCCAAAAGTAACTACCTGTGGCAGCTCTCCGAATTCTGTATTCAGTTTAGCAGCAATATCCTCAGTAATAACGGGTTTATCAAATTTGATAACATAAGTCCGTCCTCCGGTAAAATCAATACCCGGATTCAATCCTCTGACAAATAATGAAACAACACCTGCGAGAAGGATAACTCCTGAAACAACATAAAAATACTTCCTCAGGCCTATGAAGTCTATCTTTGTGTTTTTGAACAGATTGGCAGTTATTTTAATTGAGAAGGTAAGTTGTCTGTTTTTTGCTAAGAGTCTTTCATAAATTATTCTTGTAACGAATATAGCTGTGAACAATGATGTCAGAATACCGATTACCAGTGTTGTGGCAAAGCCTTTTATCGGACCTGTTCCAAAAAGATACAGAACTATACCTGTAAGTATTGTTGTTACGTTAGAGTCAATGATAGCTGAGTAGGCATGATCGATAGCCATCAGCAATTGCAAGCTTCATTCCCTTGCCTGCTCTCAATTCCTCCCTTATACGCTCATATATAAGAACGTTTGCATCGACAGCCATACCCATCGTGAGAACTATACCCGCAATTCCGGGCAGTGTGAGTACAGCATTCAATGAGGCAAGCACACCGAAATAGCAAGAAATACGTTTGTAACAAGTGCAATGTTAGCAATTACACCGGCACTCTTGCTGTAATAGAATATCATAAATGCCAGTACAAAGACAAATGCAATTATAAAGGATACGAAACCTGAATTTATTGATTCCTTACCAAGTGTTGGTCCGACAATTGTATCTGAAATAATATGTGATGGAGCCGGCATTTTACCTGATTTCAAAATGTTGGCAAGGTCATCAGCCTCTTCAATTGTGAAATCACCGGTTATTTCTGTATTTCCTCCGGTGATCTCATTCTGAACTCTCGGATAAGAACGTACATAACCATCAAGAACTACCACAAGACAACGACCAATGTTTTCGCGTGTCATCCTGGCCCAGGTCTTTGAACCTTCCGAATTCATTGACATATCAACCTTAACATCGCCACTCACTCCTGTTGAAGTTCTGGCTGAAGTTATAACATCGCCGCTAAGAGGTGGCCTGCCATCGCGGGTGGTTATTTTTATTGCATGAAGCTCATACATCGATTTTGTCGGGTCCTCTTTATAAGGGTTCTGGCTCCACATCAATTTAAGATCGCGTGGGAACAAGTGCTTTTATCTGGTCATTTTCAGATAAGTATCGACCTTAGCAGTATCTTTGGAGCTTGCAAGTCCGATCATACATGATGGCAGTGGCTGTCCCTGAGCTGTTACCCTTGGAAGAAGAATTCCGAACAATGGATTCTGAAGGGTAAATCCTTCGCGTGTAGTTGCTTCGGCAGCTTTGGTGGTATCTTTATTTATAAGATCAAGAAGCGACTGGTCTTTTTTAGTTGTATCGGAAACTGCTCTTTCTTGAGCGAAGCTTCAGTTGAAGCTTTGGTTTCGACTTTCTCAGTATTGGCCTGAATTTCTTTCAGAAGATTATTGGCCTGTGATAAGATAACCTATTATCTCACTGTTTTCATAAGTTTCCCAGAATTCAAGGTTGGCAGTTCCCTGAAGCAGCTCACGAACACGTTTTGGATTAGTCTGTCCGGGAAGATTGATTAAGTATCCTTCCTTTTGTAGCCAGCTGGGTAATATCAGGCTGAACAACTCCGAAACGGTCGATCCTGGTACGAAGAATATTAAAAGCATTTGTAATAGCACCTGAAACTTCACGCATCAAGAACTTTCAAGACCTGATCGTTACGTAGAATTAAAATTGATTTTATCTTTCAGTTCGACTGTTCCAAATATAGAAGCCAGCTTAGCATTCGGATCGATTTCCTGGAATGCCCTGCCGAATAAGTGTAAGGTAATCTGACTGGCTCTGTTTCTGGAGCTCCTTTGGCACGGGCAAGGGCAGCATTGAAATTTTTATCAGGATTGTAGTTCGAAAGTGCTTTTAAAATATCCTGAACAGATACTTCAAGGATAACGTTCATCCCGCCTTTAAGGTCGAGACCAAGGTTCAGCTCTTTTTTCTGACACTCTTTGAATGTGTTACCCAGGAAACTCCATTTTTCTTTAGGTAAGGTGGAAATTGAATCGAGATACTGGGTTTCTTTTACCAGGCTTCCTTTTGCATATGCTTTGGCATCTTTCTTTACCTTATAGGTTGCACCGGTAAATGAAAGTTGATAAATTGACACCAGCCCTAATGCAATTGCCAGAACGATGATAGCTGCTTTATTCTGCATTTGTCTTGTCTTTTGGGATTATATATTTGTTAAATTCTTTATTCTTCTCTGATTGAGGCGCAAAGATATTAATTTTTTGCAGAAACATACAATTAATTATTATGATAGTATCTGTTGCCCTTTGCGGGGAATTTAAAAAGGGGATCCCATTCACAGAGTAATCCCCCTCTGTCGCTTCGCGACATCTCCCCTAAAGGGGCGAAAATTCTCGTACGTCAAGTCAAATCTGCACTTTTGTGCTGGAATTTCTCCCCTTTCAGGGGGAGAGGCCGCAAGGGCAGAGGGGGTACTCTCGCAGAGTGAACCCCTCTGTTGCTTCCGACATCTCACCAAAAAGGCTGAAATTCACTATTAAGTTCAATTACACTTAATGGCAGAGTATTAACCCTCATGAAGGGCGGCAAGAACTTATTGAAGCAGTTTTTCATAATCTGTCTCAAGAGGTTTCCTGTTTATGAAGTCGAACAGGGTAAGAGCTCCGGATATTATAGAAATAGCTCCAGTAATCCTGCAAGGCCTGAACATAAGCTCTCTTGTTCTGGTCCTTTCTGGCTGTCAGCATCGTTCAGGTCGAGCACTGCAATCTTGCCGATAAGGAAACGCTGTTTTGTGACTTCATATCTTTTCATTGCAACGGTATCCGATTTTGCCGCAATCGCAACCTGATTTTTCTGAAGATTGAATTGTTCAACATCAAGAAAAAGATTCTGCTGAAAATCTACTAATGCCTGATTAGCCTGAACCTGAGCCAGTTCAAGACTTGATTTTGCCATCTGGTATCTGCCTCTGCCAAGTCCCCAGTCAAGTATGGGTAAAGTAAACTGCATGCTTACCAGTTGTGAATTGCTTAGATTGTTATAGGCTTTATCAATGATTTCTGCCTGCTGCGAGTAACCAAGCGATGCGGAAATGCTGGCATTCAGTCCCTTTGAAGCCTTTGCCTGTGCAGCATTGCTTTGAGCATTCAGAACATTTATCTGCTGGTTAAGAATATCAGGGTTATTTTGAAGGGCCAGATCAAGTACTTCCTTCATATCTACCTGTAATTCAGGTATCTCATGTAGGAAGTATCAATTCCATCCTTACATTTTCGTTATACCCGAGAAATGATCTCAGTCTGATCTCCCTGTCGCGCAAATTCATATCTGCCTGTTTTCTTGCAGTTTCCGCATTTAACCATGACAGTTGCATTTGCAAAAGCTCATCTTCTGCAATTGTTCCAAGCTGGTATCTTCCCTTGGCGATTCTGAATAGATGTATCTGCATTGGAATAGTTCATTTCCGATATCTGTTTATTAATCTGTGCCAGGGCGAGTGAAAAGAAATTCATCACGGCGCTGATCATGAACTCCTTCAATATTTGAAAGATAAGTTTTCTTTGCAGCATTATATTTTACAGGTTCTATCTTCTTTTGCCACTTTAACGTATTATATTGTCTGATAGGCTGTGTTATATGAATGTAGGCGGGATCGGAAATATAATTTATCGGAAGCTTCAGGGCAATATCTTTATACAGAGTCAGATCTGAACTCAATGCATATTACTGTACCTGTCAATCCGATGTTTTGGGAAAGAGACAGGGTACCAAGAGTACTTATTGTGTTTTTTGGTGTATAGATATACTGATCTGTATCCTGAATCATAAACCTTTCGTAAGTCCGTTACTGAAATCCGGGGTAGTTCCCGATAGTGTAAGAGATGGCAGATACTGCGCCTGGAATGATCTGTATTCCCAGTAACTGGACCGGAACCGGTGTTTTGCTATAAGGGCATTTGGCGATTGTTCCTCTGCAAGTTTAATGACTTCTTGAAAATGTCAGCTTTTTAACTTCCTGTGCAATTAGTTCCTTTGATGAAAAAAACAGCACAGCAATAAGCGAAAATAAAAGTAATTTCTTCATTTTTAATAATTTTATTCATACCTCAACGATTCAATCGGGTCTCTTTTCCGATGCTCTCTTTTGCCGGTGAATAACCGAATATTACACCAACAGCTGCTGATACTCCAAAGGCAATAAATACTGAAAAGAAGGAGACAATTGTCATAATTCCGGCTATCTGCTCAATCAGCTTAGCCATAATGACTCCAAAGAATACGCCGATAAAACCTCCCGATACGCTTATGAGAACTGCTTCAGACAGAAACTGGACAACGATATCCATTTTCTTTGCACCAATAGCCATTCTGGTACCAATTTCTTTTATCCTTTCCATTACTGAAGCGAACATAATGTTCATAATTCCAATTCCGCCAACAATAAGAGATATACTTGCAATTGCTCCAAGAACAATATTAAAAATGTCTTTTGTTCTCTGTTGCTGTTTCAATAGCAGCTCAGGAACTGTAATCTCGAAATCCTTTACACCGGTGTGTCTTCTGGTCAGCATCCGGCTGAGTATTTCAGTTGTTGGCTGAAGCTGTTCTGTTTCAGTTACCTGGACAACTATCCGGTCGAGCTGGTTATAATTTGTTTCTGCATCGCTTGATGCATCGGAACTACTGACAACTACTCTTGCCATTCCACCTCCGCCTCCCCCGCCGAAAAACTGTAATGAGGTGGCTTCCGAAGCAAGTTTTGTATTAAGAAGAGCTCTGTTCTGATATCTTAACAACATTGTCTGGATCGGAATATATATGTTATCGTTATAAACATTGACACCTTTTTCTTCAAATCCTGTGAGGCTGACATTTGTTTTCTGAAGAACTCCTATTACCTTCAGCCATATCCCGTTAAATTTTATATACTGGCCAAGCGGGTCTATCTTACTGAAGAACTTTGCTCTTATGTTTGCACCTATGATGCAAACCTGTATTCCATTCTTTTCCTGAAATGAATTAAAAAAAGCACCACCTACAAGCGGAAGGTTATAGAGGTAGAAATAATCATTTGACACTCCGACAAGCTTGGCAGTATACTTTACACCGTTAAGCATTGCTGTGGAGTTAAATGAAATTTCAGGACTGATCCTTTTTACCGAGGGAAGAGTTTCCTTGATAGCATCAACATCAAGAAGATTTAAGCCTCGTGAAAATTTCTTTTGCTGCTTCTCACCTTCACTGGTTGAAGATGTTTTATCAGGAATTACAGGATTGATAAGGATATTGTTTACCCCTACCATTTTCATCTGTTCCATTATTTCCTGCTTCGCTCCTTTTCCAATAGCCAGCATGGCAATAACAGCTGCCACACCAAAGATTATTCCAAGAGCTGTAAGCATCGATTTCAGCTTATTCGAGACTATAGATTCAACAGCAATTTCAATATCGTGGAAATAACGTAAAATAAATCTGAACATCTTGTTTACTTTTATATTAAATTATTTCTTCGCTGAAGGCTCTGCTGAAACTTTGCTGTTTTGACCTGTACCCTGCTGCTCCGACTGAGAGAAGGTTCTTCTTCTTGAGGTATCCCTGACTCCCTGCTGTTGGATGCTGCGTGTTTTCACCACCCTTTGTGTTGATGCAGTGTCACTCTGACTGCCATTTGAGCGGCCCGGCTGATCGCCTCTCATGTTCTGAAATCGCTGCATCATCTCGGGAGTAATATTCATTCCAGGCTTGCCCATCATTTCGCCTCTCCCCTGCATGGTGCCTGCTTCCTCCTTGGCTTTTTCGGCTTCCTCCCTTAGACGTAATTCTTCTGCTTTCTTTACTTTTTCGCGTTCCCTTATGACAGACATCAACTCCTCACCAACCAGCTTGAAATCTTCAGGATTTGCAGGTGTACTGAGATAAACCTGAATACCTGGCAGTAATCCCTGATCAACTACTACATTATTCTCATTTGATTCCCCGAGCACGACCACCTGCCTTGTTCCGTTTTTCAGATAAACAAAAGGAATACTGTCAGGTCCCGATTGAACACTTTCAAGAGGAATAAATGTAACATCGTTTATTGTTTTTGTTATTATCTTATTCCCTGTTGTCATGGAGGGTCTCAGGATCGGATCTGATCCGTCAACTTCAATTTGTACTTCGAATACCTTGGCATCGGCATTTGGGAGCTGTTCTCCTATATTGGCAACACTCGTTACGGTACCTGTATAAGACCTTTCAGGAAATGCATCTACCATTATCTCAACATGCTGCCCTGTTTTAACTTTACTGACATCAATTTCATTGACATACGTCTTGGACAACATTGATGACATATCGGGAAGAGTGGCAACCACGTTGTCCCATGGACTGATAGATGACCCTACTTTTCTTTTGGCTCCCATTCTGTCGCGCTTATATATGATCATCCCCGATGATGGAGCCGCAATTATAAACTTTGATAATACTGTCTGAAGGTCACCTACTCTCGCACGCTCTTCAGAAAGATTTGTTTTGGCGGTACGCATATCCGATTTTGCCTGTTCGACCCTGAGGGTGTACCCCCTTATTGACTGGTCGAGTGTCCGGTTGGCTTTGTCAAGTGAAATTTCTGCCTGCCGGATCGTTGTCGGCGGTTCATATTTTGATTGCTGAAGAGTTATAGCAGCTTCCTCAACCGAAAATCTCAGATTCTTGATATTATCCCTTAAATTACTCAGTGTAACTGCGGTATCAAGTATCTTCATCTCGAGGTTGGTTTCATAAGTTGTAAGTCTTTCAAGTTCATCCTTCAGGCTATTATCAAATGCTGTCCGGTCAAGAGTTGCCACATAATCACCGGCTTTTACCTCAGTTCCTTCGGGGACCATATCAGTTATCTTAATGTCCATTGCCCTGATGCCCCGGCTCTGGGTAAACTCCGGTCCAATAATGTCAGTTGATTTTTTTGCCTGCAATTCCCCTGTAGTTGTTACAACGATATCAAATTGTCCCTTTTCCGATTCAGCATAAAGATTTGCTATATCTTTCTTTGAAGTCAGCTTATTGAATACAATCAGAACCAGGATAGCAGCAACAATAATTATACCTGTAATTATATAGGTCTTTTTCATCATAATTTATGCGATTTTAACGGTATGGTATGTTCGTCCCAATAAGCCGGGACTCATTTCATCAGAAATTTAATTATTTAGAAAACTCAACAAGTCAGGGCAAAAGTATTAAAAAGGGTTCTCCCTTTTCAGTGATTAACAATTTTTAACATGCGATGCAGGTAAACCTTATGATCTTAAGACATCCTAACTTGTTGATTTATTCCGGATAAGCTAAAAAATAATCAAGAATAAATTACACTTTCTTAACAATTCCAATAACAGTTTCAGCCAGCTCATCTGCCTCCCGGCTGGTTCTTCCTTCGGCATAAATACGCATAACAGGTTCGGTATTTGATTTCCTTATCTGAACCCAGCCATTTTTGTCCTCAATCCATAAACCATCACGTTCATCCGTCAGATGTCCTGCAAAATGGCTTTTTACAGCTTCAATGATACGACTGAATTCGCATGTGGGATCGAGCTTAAGTTTTTTCTTTGAGATGACATATTCGGGATACAGTTTGCGTAAAGCAGAACATCTCAGTCTGCTTTTTGCCAGATGTGAGAGAAACAGAGCTATTCCTACCAAAGCATCACGACCGTAATGAAGCTCAGGATAGATTACTCCGCCGTTGCCTTCCCCGCCAATGACAGCCTCTCTTTTTTTCATCTCCTCTACAACATTCACTTCACCAACAGAAGCAGAGTAGTGAATACATCCATAACCCGCGGTTATATCCCTCAAAGCTTTTGTTGAAGACAAATTAGATACAGTATTCCCCGGAGTGTTTTTGAGGACATAATCTGAGACTGAAACCAGGGTGTATTCTTCACCAAACATTTTCCCGTCTTCACAAACAATGGCAAGCCTGTCAACATCGGGATCGACAACAAAACCTATATCAGCTCTCTCTTTCACCACGAAATCTGAAATATCCTTTAAATTTTCAGGCAGTGGTTCGGGATTATGAGCAAAATTTCCGTCCGGAACCGTATTCAGTCCGATTACCTTACTAACGCCCAAAGACTTTAAAAGCAGCGGGAGAATTATTCCCCCGACCGAATTGACACAATCAATGGCAACGGTAAATCCTGCAGATTTAATTGCTTTAATATCGACAAGATTTAAAGCAAGGATCGAATCGATATGCTTTTTTCCCCAGGTGTCATCAATCCCAAGTGACCCGATAAGATCGGTTGAAACAAAAGTAAAATCTTCGCTGGCAGCTATATCAAGAACCTCCATCCCATCACTCGCAGAAAGAAATTCCCCCTTCTCATTCAGCAATTTAAGCGCATTCCATTCTGCCGGATTATGACTTGCAGTGATGATAATTCCTCCGTCAGAAGTTGTACCTGTGACTGCAACTTCCACAGTAGGAGTTGTTGCCATTCCAAGATCAATTACATTAATTCCAAGGTTTCTCAATGTGGTTATTATCAGGTTATTCACCATGCCTCCCGATTTGCGGGCATCACGTCCGACGACTACCTTCAGATCACTCCTTTTATGTCTAAGCTGAACCCACGTTCCGAAGGATGCTGCAAATTTCACAATGTCAACCGGGGACAGGCATTCTCCCGTTTTTCCACCGATGGTACCCCTGATACCTGATATAGATTTTATTAGTGGCATATTATTAAGGTTATCAAGCCTACAAAGGTGCAAAAAAATCATCAAACCATAATCTCAGCAAATAATTGTACCTTTGCGCCCTGATAATTAATTGATATGGAGAACCGGAAAGCTGCAGGAAAGCCCTTGAGAAAATATAATAAACCTGAAGCAGGTGAAACAACCGACCGGAATAATGGTATAAGACGGGAAATGAAGCCCGGGAAAAATATCTCAGGCGGAAAAAATAAGGAAATTGCCAATATCAGACTTAACAGGTTTATTGCCAACAGCGGTGTTTGTTCGCGAAGAGATGCGGATGAACACATAAAGAACGGACTGATATCAGTAAATGGCAAGATTGTTACCGATATGGGGATAAAAGTAACCTATGATGATGATGTAAGGTTTAAGAATAAAAGGCTTTCAGCTGAAAAGAAGGTATACATTCTAATGAATAAGCCAAAGGATTATGTTACAACGGTGGAAGATCCGCATGCGGAACATACTGTGCTCGAGCTGATCGGTGACGATTGTAAGGAAAGAGTCTACCCGGTTGGACGACTTGACAAGGCAACAACCGGAGTACTTTTGCTCACGAACGATGGAGATCTTGCGGGCAAATTGACCCACCCTAAATATAAAAGAAGAAAGATTTACCATGTTTTTCTCGATAAGCCGGTCACCAAAAATGACCTTTTTAAGGTGACAGAAGGAATTGAACTGGATGGGATGACTATCGTCGCAGATGCAGTATCGTATGCTGATGCTGATGACAAAAGCCAGATTGGGATAGAGCTTCATTCAGGACAAAACAGAGTCATACGGCGGATGTTTGAGACCCTTGGCTATAAAGTTAAAAAACTCGATCGCGTATATTTTGCGGGACTTACAAAGAAGAATGTTCAGCGGGGTAAATGGCGGTACCTTAACGACAAAGAGATAAATATGCTTAAACGGGGGATCTTTTAACAATGTATTATGAGCCACAGATCAGGTTTTGTAAATATTCTCGGGAATCCTAATGTCGGAAAGTCGACAATAATGAATGCTCTGGTTGGCGAGAAGCTTTCTATTATTACAGCCAAGGCTCAGACTACGCGTCACCGGATCAGGGGAATTGTTAATGGTGAAGATTTCCAGATTGTTTACTCCGATACTCCGGGAATCCTGAGACCTCAGTATAAACTGCAGGAAACTATGATGAGCTTTGTCAATTCAGCGTTGTCTGATGCCGACATGATCCTCTATGTTACTGATGTAACTGAACGCAGTGCTGATGAAGGTGAATATATTGACAGAATAAAGGCATCCGGGATTCCGGTTATTATAGCAATTAATAAGGTTGACCTGTCAAATCAGCCTGACCTGGAGAAAATTGTTGAACCATGGCATCTTACTTTTCCTTCCTCACCGGTGATTCCTGTGTCGGGTCTTAAGAAATTCAACCTTGATTCTCTTCTGAATGCCATTCTGGAAAAACTTCCTGAGAACCCTCCATATTTCCCGAAAGATCAGCTCACGGATAAATATGAACGGTTTTTCGCTTCCGAGATCATCCGCGAAAAAATACTTGTAAATTATAAAAAAGAGGTTCCATATTCTGTTGAGATAGAGATCGAAGACTTTAAAGATGAGAAGAACCTGATCAGAATAAGGGCATTGATTCATGTTACCCGCGACAGCCAGAAAGGCATAATTATCGGACACAAAGGTTCAATGCTGAAAAGAGTCGGAACTGAAGCCAGACACGATATGGAGGATTTTTTTAGGAAAAAAGTTTTCCTGGAATTATATGTTAAAGTAACCAAGGACTGGAGAGATAAACCGCTTATACTCAAAAGATTCGGCTATCAATAGGATTAATTTTCATTTTATTATATGAGCAGAATAGTTGGAATAGTAGGAAGACCAAATGTTGGGAAATCGACACTTTTCAACAGGCTCACCGATTCAAGGGAAGCAATTGTTGATGAAGTGAGCGGAGTTACGCGCGATCGCAACTATGGAGTTTCATTCTGGAACGGAATCGATTTTTCAGTGATCGATACAGGAGGATATGTCCAGAACTCTGACGACATATTTGAAGAAGAGATAAATAAACAGGTTTTACTTGCCATTGAAGAGTCTGATCTCATTTTGTTTATGGTTGATGTAACAGTTGGTATTCACGAACTCGATACATCAGTAGCCTCACTTCTGAGAAGATATGACAAAAAAGTATTGCTTGTCGTTAATAAGGTTGATAATGGCGAACGGCTTCTGGATGCAAATGAATTCTACAATCTGGGTCTCGGTGATTATTTCCCGTTAAGCTCTATGAATGGCAGCGGTACAGGTGAACTTCTCGATGAGGTAGTAAAAAATCTTCCCGCGGAAGAGCCGGGAGCAGTGCCTGACTTGCCAAGGATTGCTATAGTAGGAAGGCCGAATGTTGGCAAATCATCACTGGTAAATTCTCTTCTCGGTGAAGAAAGAAATATTGTCACACCGGTAGCCGGAACAACACGTGATTCTATTTATACAAGATATAACAAATTTCAGCACGATTTCCTGCTTGTCGATACTGCCGGTTTGCGTAAAAAGGGAAAGGTGAGTGAGGATATTGAATTTTATTCAGTGATGAGGGCTGTTAAAACTATTGAGAACTCAGACATTTGTCTTCTCCTGATTGATGCTACAAGAGGACTTGAATCGCAGGATCTTAATATCATGTCGCTGATTCAAAAGAATAACAAAGGCATGATAGTACTGGTTAACAAATGGGATCTTATTGAAAAAGACAATAAAACCACAATTTTATTTGAAAATGAGATAAAGGAAAAAACGGCTCCGTTTACGGATTATCCTATACTGTTTATTTCAGCAATTAATAAACAGCGGATTCACAAGGTGCTCGATCTGATTGAAGAGGTAAATCAGAACAGGAACAGGAAGATAAGCACCTCGGAACTTAATGAGGTAATGTTACAGGTCGTTAAGAACAATCCGCCTCCGGCTCTGAAGGGTAAATACGTTAAGATTAAATATGTCACGCAGCTGCCAGTATATACTCCGGCATTTGCATTTTTTTGTAACCTGCCTCAATACGTTAAAGATCCCTATAAAAGGTATCTTGAGAACAGGATGAGGGAGAAATTTAAATTTACTGGTGTTCCAATAAGGATATTTTTCAGAAAAAAATGATCAAATTTGGTGTGGTTTTTGTTTGTAAAATATTATTGACTTAATAACCATGAGAGAAATAAAATATCTGTTTATTATTTTTAGCATTATCCTTGTTCTGGATTCATGCAAGAAGGTTGAGCAATTATCCGCTGTTCCCCAGATTGAATTTACCAGTTTCACAATCTTCGATACCACAGATATTCTGGGCAATCATTCAAAAGGTGGAAGACTGAAGTTCAAATTTCAGGATGGTGATGGAGATCTTGGGCTGGATGCTCCCACTCAGGGTCAGCTTGATTCTACGAATTTATTTTTCACGCTTTTCAGAAAAGTGGGCGGTGTTATGGTCCCTGCTGCCGCATAATGATCCATTAACGCCTTCAGCATACCGGATACCTTATATGGAAAGGCTAGGACAGAATAAAATTTTGAAAGGGAGCAATTTCAGTAACTATTCATGTATCTGTTTTACTCGCCTTCCGATACAATCAAGCTATGATTTTTATATTAAAGACAGGGCCCTTAATGCGAGCAATGTTGCATCTACAAGTGAAATTGAGATTTCTGTAAATAAAACTTATGAATAGCCTTTTCAGACCTTGACACCCATAAGAAGAACATCATCAACCTGGTCATAGGAACCTTTCCAGTCGAAGTAGAATTTTGTCATAGCTTTCTTCTGCTCATCCATTGGCAGCTTTGATACCTGTTCAATCATGCGCTTCAACCTGGCAATTTTCATTTTTTTACCGTCAGGTCCCTCCAAACTGGTCGGGCAGTCCGTCAGAGAAGAGGTAAATTGTATCCCCTTCTTTAAGGTAATATTCCTGATCATCGAAAAATTTCTCAATCACCGATTCGCCTCCGACTGATGACCGGTTTCCTTTGATATAGAATGATTCACCATCGATGACAAGTATTACAGGTCGCATAGCAGAAGCAAACCTGACGTGTCGCGTTGCAGATGTTGAATTCGCAAACTACCATATCCATACCATCGTTGGAAACACCCAATTCAACGTTCTGGTTGAGAGTGGAGAAGATCTGTTTATCAAGAAGGCTGAGGATCTCAGAAGGTTTTGAAATTCTCTTTCTGGTTACAATATCCTGAAGAAGAGTAGAGCCTATCATCGACATGAATGCTCCCGGAACACCATGCCCTGTTGAATCTGCACATACAAGAATAAACTTATCTTCTTCAAGTTTGTCGAACCAGTAGAAATCACCACTTACAATATCCCTCGGATGGAAAAGAATAAATGCATCCTTAAAAGACTCTTTCAGCTTGTTAATATCGGGCAGGATACTTGTCTGTATCCGCTTGGCATAGTTTATACTGTCGGTGATCTCGATGTTTTGAAGCTCAATTTCTCCCTTCTGCTTCATTACAACACTTGTTCTTGCAGCAAGTTCTTTTTCAAGGTATTCCTGAATCCTTTTCTGCGCTTTATCCCGTTGATGGATAATCAAAATTACGATCCCTGATAATATGGCTATCTCCAGCAGGATGGCCCACCAGGTTCTGTAGAAAGGTTTCTTAATCAAAATATTGAATGAAACAGGTGTCCCCCGCGAGATGCCCTCTTCATTGACAGAAATAAGACTGAATTTATACTTCCCATCGCTTAGACTATACATTGCTTCCCTTGAAGTAGTCATCTTGCTCCAGTCAAGATCAAAGTTATCGAGGAAACTCCTGTAATAAACTTTATCAGGAGCGCTGAAGTTGATGCCTGAGTAATACACTTTGATCTTATACTTCTTATACGGGAGTACAAATGAAGGCTGATAAGGATATTGGACATCATTTATTTCAATTATATTGATGTTATTAAAAGGACCTGCAAGGTTCTTTCTTTCCTTTAACTGGTCATATACCATCAGACCGTCAGTTGTTCCGATAAAGACTTTTTTGTCGGCAGATTCAAACATGCCAGCGGCATTACATACACCGGTTTTTGCAAAATCATTCCCAAAGATCCTCACTGTCCTGGTTTTGGAATTATATTTTGAAATTCCTTTATTGTGGCCGACCCAGATATTGTTATCCGCATCGGCAAGAATACTGTAGCAGAAATTCGACATCAAATCATTGGCCCGGTTGACAGTAGTGACTGAATCATTAAGGAATCTGAATACACCATTGCCATCGGTTGCAACCCATATTGCCCCATCTGCCGTCTGGGCAAATGAAAGTATCCTGTTCCTTGTACTTCCGGTCATTGTGCCATTTACTGCAGAGATATTAAAATTCGGTCTATCTTATACAACTTGTCGGTCTCAGTACCAATATAAGCTATTCCTTCCTTTGTAAGTAATATTTTATTAATACTGTTATGGGGAAGCCCGTTATTGATATCAAACTTCTTTATTGTATTTCCTTCCTTATCAAGGACGATAACTCCGTTCGTAGTAGCAAGCCAGATATTCCTGCTGTCGATTTCAATATCCTTAATATCATCTGCACCCGTATCACCTGATCTGTAGAACCGTTTTACAGCTCCGGAACTGTTTCTGACAAACAGTCCGTTTCCCCCGGTTCCTATCCAAAGGTTCCGTTCATTGTCAAGATAGTAAGACTTTATCTCCGAATGACCGGTCTGATTGGTAAGATTAGTGAAAGACAGAGACTTTCCATCCTTAAGATCAAATATATGGAACCCGATAGGTGTACCCAGCAGATAATTATTATCGAAATTTTTAACATAAAGGATGTTATTTTCCTGTTCATTCTTTCCCGGGGAGTAAAATCCCAGAGCATACGATGACAGCATTGAAATCCCTTCACCGTATAATCCGAACCAGTAATTATCCTCATTATCCTGAAATACCGTTTTTACATCATTACCGGGCAGCCCCGAATTAAGATCATAGTATCTTATTGAATTTACTATTTCAGAATTGTCAGTCAGATCAAACTGAATGACGCCTGACCCTGAAGTGGAAATCCAGAATGAGCCTTTCGGAACCCTCAGCGATGGATTGAACTTTAAGTGTTCTTAATTCCGGATGGTCAGGAAAGCGAGAAAGTTCTTCACCTTTATCTGATATTTTCAATTGATACAATCCGTTGTCATCGGTTCCTATTATAAATCTCGAACTGTCACGAGTCATGTGTATGGAAGTAACACCATAAGAATCCAAACCTTCAATTGTTTTAATTACTGAAACTGAATCTTTTTCAAGCTGACAGAGAATAAGATTTTCCTGGGTTCCGATCAGCAGCTTTCCTGCCGTGGTAAAAGATGCTGAGAACAACACAGGTTCGACCTGAAAAGAGTAATGACGGATCTCTTCAGGCTTTAGGGGATTAATTGAATAAATTGTTCTTACCCTGAGGAATTATGTAGATCAGGCCATCGGGTCCTTCGACGATTTCGCTGATGCTTTTTGTATTTTGGAGAGGGACCATTTTCAATTTGTTCTCCACAGCATACATCACAGCACCATCACTGTACCCGAACCAGAGTCGTCCGTTTTTATCTTTAAGGCTTTTTGTCGGGACCCGGCTGTCAATGGAATCAGGGTATTGTACATTGAAAAAATTATAGCCATCGAACCGGGTCAGTCCGTTTGCGGTTCCTACCCAGAGGAAACCATCATCTGACTGATTAATGGTATAGACAAAACCATTCGGTATGTTTCTCTCAATTCCATAATTTATGAAACTGTAAGTCTGACAATTTACGATATTTGAAAAGAGGAATGAGAACCCGGCGGTGCTGATTAATACTTTAAAAATGTTTTAAATCTCATTTCAGGCTTCACTTATTTCTTAGGCTTAATTTGCTCGTGACCCATGCTGGGCTGGTATATAGGTACACCTCCAATAGGTGAACTAAAGAATTTCAATGCATCACCCCTCTGGTTTTCCAGAGTAATAACAACGTTATTGTTTTTAACCAGCTCGCCCTGTCTTTTATGAAACTGAAAGTCAAGTGAAGATCCCACCTCCTGAGGTTCAATAGGGATATTTGATTTAACCCAGTTATCCTCATTTGATATCGGAACCTGTATTCCCTGTTTGTATCTTGATACAACCAGAATATTTCCATCATCATCCCAGTCAAAATTATGTTGCTTGATATACACTACACCGGTATCGATATAAGGATAAATATGTGAAACACTCTTAAAATCATTCCACATCCTGAAATGATATGCATAGGTAAATGCATTTGCCCCTTCAATAGGTATATTATTATCAGGATCGCTGCTCAGAAAATATTTGTAAAGATTTCCATCATCACCGCTTATCCCTTCGCAGACAATTTTGAAAATATAGCTGTTCCATTTTGAATTGAAATCTCCTTCTGAAGGATTAAACGGGCCGAAGGTATAATACTTATTATCATACTTTGCTTCGCTGCCAAAAATTTTGGATGCCAGCAAGTTACCCGGATTTATAATTTAATCCTTTCAAAAGGCCCCTCGATTCTTCATTTTTTTCAGGATCAACACCTTTACCTCCATAGACAGAGAATTTGGTTTTAGTATTGAATTCACCCTGTATTTCATCATTTTCACCACCGCAATCGGGGTCAAATACTCTTATATAAAATGGTTTTGTGTAATCTTTTAGAATACTGAAGAAAAATATCTGGTAAAAGTCAGCATCTCCCCAGGAAGTCATTCCATCTTTCCCGAATGTTACAAGAAACGGTATATTTTCATCTTTCCCGGGCACAGGCTGCCCGGATAATCTGAAGAAGACCGGAAACCCAAGTAAAAAAGTAGAAGGAGTATTTTATATCTTGATTTTTTCACTTTCATCAATGCCAAATTTAATTATTTTCGATATCAAGGCTGCGGATACACAATAATATTTTTTGATATACATGCCTCCTTCGCTTTGCTTCCCGGTTCAGGTTCTGCAGTTACAATGAGCTGAATATTATAAATGCCCGGCTTTCGATAACTCTTCGGAACATTTTCACCAACCGCAATTGTCTCATCACCGAAGTTCCAGTAATACTGAGATATTTTCCAGCCCGGAAGATTAGTCTTGTCAGCACTTAAGGTAATTCTCTGGTTCGTACCGATACTGTCAGGTGCAGAGATATAAGGTTGTTCAATTTCGGTCACAACAAGGGTTTCTGATTTTTCGTTTTAGGAGACCTCTTTGGTAATAAGGTTCACAACATCAAGCTGAACAGTATATGTACCCGGTCCTTTGAAACAATGCTCGACAACCGGACCGGCAGCCGTGTCTCCATCACCGAAATTCCATTCATACCTGAAGGGCAAAGTATCATATTTTACAGCATTTTCTTCAAAGAACCGGTAACAGTAATTATTCTCTACCAGTGTATCGCACGAAGCTTTCCTTATTATTGTCGAAGCAAATTCGTATATGTCATCTTCATTACGGCGATTCGAGGAAAAATATCCTTTCTGAAGATCTGTCTCCGCAACAAGCGCAAAATCATCCGAAGTTGAATTGATTGGTTCGGGCAAAAGAATAGGAGCTTCCCATTTACCATTGCTCAAATGAAGTAAAATAAATATCAAGTTTGCCTATTCCTCCGGGCCGGTCAGACGTAAAATACAATTTGCCCGATGGATGAATAAAGGGATAGTTTTCTGATCCGGATGAATTCACTCCGGGTCCAAGATTTACAGGTGTCGACCATTCTCCATTAACCAATTCACAGTAGTAAAGATCAGATCCTCCGCTTCCTCCCGGCATATCCGAAGAAAAATAAATGAATTTCCCATCATTGCTTATAGATGGCTGACCAACATCATACTGCGTATTATTATATTTAAATGGTCTTACGGAAACGAGGTCTGTACCTGTGAAGTCGGCAATAAAAATTCCGCTATGATTTTCAAAATTTCTATTCTCCGCAATTTTCCCGGTTTCAACTTCGCTGGTAAAATAAACTGTCTTTCCATCGGGAGCGAAGCATAATGGGCCATTATTGAATTTATTGCTCCTTTCACTTTTTAATTCCTTTGGCCTTGAGAATCCCGAAGTATCCTTTTTCTCTGCAAGGTAGATATTATATAGACGCCGTCCATCAAAAGAAGTGCGGTCATTGAGAATGCTGAATCGTCTGTCGGAACAGAACACAATGCCGTCATTTATAATTACGGGTGATATATTGTTGAAACCATTAATATTGAAAGGCATCCTTCTGACCTCATAAATAGAAGGTTGCTGAGCCTTTGTCTGTGATGGACCGACAACAACAGCCAGAATAATTGTTATGATATATAAAATTCTCTTCAGCATTACAAACTAGAAGTACCTCGGATTTGCAGCACTTACCTTGTATCCAAATTCATATCGTAAAATAAATTCACTTGATCCTTTTGAATAGGAGCTCATCCTTCCAACAGGATAATCATACGAGAATCCAAACATAAACTGGGGATTCAACTGAAGCTGCAGTATTCCTACAGCAACCTGCTCAGATGTTCTCCATGAACCACCCACCCATATCAGATCACCAATAATAAAATTACCGTTTATAGTCAAGCTGAGTAAGTCCTTTTGTCTTCTCAAGCGAATAATCAATCAGCACGGAAGGTTTAAACTTTAATGCCTGAGAAAATGTAATAAGCCCTCCTGCAGAAAATATCAGATCATACTTGCTTACACTGTGATACATCTCAACAGAACTTGTTGTGGTATTCTTTTTATAACTCAGGAAATCGGGAATAGAAATCCCTGCAAAAAGCTTGTCGCTGTAGTAATAAATTCCTGCACCAACATTCGGAAGAAAATAAGGTTTATCATCTGTAGTGAATACCGGGTCGTTCTGAGTGGTTGTGAGAATTCCGGTATAATCGGTGTTGGAGCGGTCGAAACCTGCTTTCAATCCAAAGGAAAGTTTCCCGTAAGCAAGGCTTATCCGATAGGCATAGCTGGCATAAATGCTCTGAGATTTCGTAAATCCGAATTTCATGAACTGAGCCATTATTCCAAGCCCCACCTTGTCGTTCTTCATCGGTGCATTGAGAGAAACTGACTGAAAGACCGGAGCATCAGGTATTCCCATCCACTGCATCCTGTAGGATAAAAATGCACTGAGTGCGCCCCGTGAGCCGGCATATGCAGGATTGATCAGCAGCCCGTTCTGAAGGTACTGGCTATAAACCGGATACCCAAGGCTTATCCCCGTCGAATCGGGAACTGCCTGTCCCGGAACGTACGTGAATACGGAAAGAAAGAAAAACGAGAATATCAATTTTATCTTGCTCATTCTTTGAAAACCGTCATAAATCCGTTTAATAAATCGTGACATCAGTATCTTTTAAGAACAATAAATCCGCTTCTCCTGAAAACCTGACCCTTGTTCGTTGTAATTTTAAGCATATAGTAATAAGTGCCTTCGGATAGATCTGAGCCGTCAGAGTTCTTTCCATCCCAGTCTTTCCAGGTCGATGTATTTCCCCCTGTACTGAAGGTTGAAAAGACCTCTGTCCCTGCTCCATTAACTATATTTAATTGAATTGTCTGATCCTCAATATTTAATCCTTCAATCTTAAAGGCATCATTTATATTATCGCCGTTTGGTGAAAATCCCTGGGGAATAAAATCCTTAAGAAGCTCTACATCAACTGAATCACTCAGGGTACAGAGACCTCTGTGTACGGTCCAGAGGAATGAGTTTTTACCAATCGCCAGATCCCTGACAATTGTATTATAACTGGTTGTATCGTCAATTGAAGTTGGTTCATTGTCCAGTGGTCTCCATGTTCCTGTCTCGGGAGCAACAGGTTTGATGGCTTTCATATGGTAAATTTTCTCAACTGAGTAAATAAGAGTATCAGGTCCTGCATTGATCGGGCTTGCAGGTAACGGATCAATGCTTATATTAAATACATTGGATGTATCTGAACAACAATTATTTAAACCCGATGTTACAGTTCGCCTGAACGAGGTGGGAACGAACAGGGAGGGAGGCTGATATGCTGATGAACTATTAGTTCCAATGGCAGTTACCCAGTTGATTCCACCATTAATGGACTGTTGCCATAAATAGTTATAAGCACCCGATCCGCCAGAGAGTGTGCTGCCATTAATGATATCGGGAGCCAGGCTGTAGCATACACTGGAATTTCCCGAAATGGAATTGTTTGTTATGGTTGGCAGAACTGTTATGGTATCTGAATTACTGTTCACTGTGCATGCACCGGAAGTCACCTCACGTTCATAATAAGTTGTCGCTGTAAGAGACGGTGGCTGAAATGTAAGGCCCGTAGCGCCCGGTATTGCAGTGAATACGAGATTATCAGGCGAAGACTTCCAAAGGTAGGCATAATCACCCGGAAGATCTGTCCCTCCTGTTGCCGGAGGTCCCTGTAGCTGAAGAGGTACCTGGTTGTTGCAGATAGTCTGGGCAACTCCTCCGCCGGCCAGTGTTATATTAAAATTTAAAATCGGTTTGTGGACAACAACCTGAACAGATGTGCTTGTATCAAGGCATACAGCTTTTACAATCCTTCTGTACCAGGTAGTATCTGTCAGTGGTGAGAGTAGTTGAAAATCAGGGAGTGTTGCTCCCGGAATAGTAGCCCAGGATTGAGATTTTGTGCTGTTCTGCCATGCAAAATTATATATTGTATTTCCTCCCGTGAGAGTTGGCGGATCAGTTCCAATAATGTCTGCTGGAACGGAACCGGAACAAATCGGAGGCACAGGGGCAATTGTATTATTTGTTATTACGGGAAAATCTTTTAACAACAGTTCGTTACTTACAGATGCACAGACATCGTTACTTCCCGAATGAACAACCCTGCGATAGATGTACTGGTTCGAAGGTATCCGTTGAGGCAGTTCTGCGGGGTTGTACCCTGCAGTATTACTGACACCGGGTGCAGTTACCCAGCCGGCGCCATTTATGTTGCTTTGCCAGGTGAATCTGAATAGATTATCTCCGCCTGACAATGCAGGAGGAGCCGTTGCTGTCAGGTTTGTAAATGCTGATCCAAAACAAATTGAATCAGGTAGGCTGAGTATTTTGTTGTTTTGTATTGTATCCAGAACAGTAATCTTCACTATTGCCGATAAGGCAACACCTGTAGAGTCAATACATCTTCCGGATGTGACAGTACGTCTGTACCATGATGTTACTGTAAGTCCGGCAGGTGGATTATAAAATGGTGTCACAGCATTTACTGTATGGCTGTAATTGCTCCCATCCTGGCTCTCCTGCCACTTGTATGTATAAATGCCGTTACCATCCAGTAGCGTTGCCTGAGGTGTCAATGCCGCAGGATTCTGGGCAAAACAGATTGTATCGGATGTTCCTACAATATTGTTTTTAATGAAGGGCTGCACAATGATTTTAACAGGTTTACTGATATCAACTAGGGGTGTAGGAGACTGATCTGTAATTGTTCTCCTGTACCATACAGTATTAGTTTCGGCTGTGGGAGTATAATTAGTGGGATCAGGATCATTTGTGAGAGTAATCCAGGCAGCCTGATCATAGCTTTTCTCCCAGATGAAAGTATAACCCGGAGTTCCTCCAATGGGTGTGGTCCCGGTTATTTTGGGAGGAATCATATTTGAGCAGACTGAGTCTTCCTGATTACCTGTCACTGAAGAACGGATGGAGTTAAATAAGAAGCCATTCAAAATTGCCAGGAATCCTGTCCGAACTTCACCAGCAGTAGAAGCTTTGTTAATACTTCCGGAAAGACCACCGCTCAAATTATTTGTCACATTACCGGTTGAATTCAGCTTAAGGTAAATGGATCCTCCACCACCTCCTCCTCCCTGTCCATAGCCGTCAGGATTGTCACCTCCATTTCCACCTAATACAGAAAATGTCATAGGCGTCGATCCAAAGCTCTTTAATGATAGAGCAATCGATCCGCCACCACCACCACCACTTGAGCCCCCAGGAGAAATTCCAATATTTCCACTACCTCCATCTGCTATTATATTACCTCCATTGCCAATTATAGTATCAGTAACTATAATAACGATTCCTCCTCCGTTTCCACCTGCAGGAGAAAGACCAGATGGTGAAGTTGAAGCACCGCCGCCTCCACCCAAAAATATCCGGTTAATAAATAAGGGGAATGCAGGTTGTTCAGATTTGAATCCACCTAACCCACCCTCCTGTGGTGCTAAACAGGAAACTTCTTCAGATCCGCCCGTACCACCTTCGCCAAGGTTTGATCCCCCTCCTCCACCTGAGAATCGTCCATTACCACCACCACCTCCAGTAAAATTAGGTCCCTTCCCTTTTACATGCAATGGTGCAAGTAGAGTTCCAAAATCGTCATGAATTGCAATACCTTCTCCTTTAAATCCTGCGTTCTGATAAGTCTGTGAGTAAGATAAACTGTCTGTAATTGGGACGACCTGAACACATCTTCCTATGCCAATTGCATCTGCACCCCCTCTAAATCCTTTCCCTGAAAGGTCAATATTTGCGTTCAGTTTAATCGATCGTCCGATAACCAATGCAAGGACCCCTCCTTTTTTAGTAGTACTGTTCCATGGATCACAAGTAAGATCTCCAGTCACCGTCGCACTATTATAGTATGGAACCCTTAATATCTGTACACTCCCGTTTGGATCATAGGTCTTAAGAAGATCATTACGAAAAACTATTTCATTTGTTCCTAAATTAACTGATTGAATAATCATAAACTCATGCATCCCAGGCTCACCAAAGATACTTTGAATATTTCCAAAATCTAACTTGCCAGTCAAGACTCCTACTCCTTGCATTTGAATAATAAGAATGGTATCTGCAGGATTAAATCCCGACGCATTATCAACAATAATTCTGTCACTCGCAGGAATACTGATTACATTTGCATTTGGCTGACTTAAATTTCCTGAGAGTAATTTCTGTGATAACAACACAGTACTGCTAATACATAGTATCAGTGTACTAATAATAAGTCTTTTGCTGGAAAGCAAAAAATTGGCAGTCATCATTTGAGTATCAGGACTGCTAATATAACTATTATCTTGAATATTATTACTGAGATTCAATTAAAGTGAACAAACGGTCGTCAAATATATGAGATTCCAAGCCGGTTAGTCCAGGGTGTTTCAGGTGCTTCAGACAGATCAGGCATTGTCTGAGTGCGGCTTCTCAACAGTGTACATTACCGGCAGTTCAAAGTAAAACACTGAGCCCTTATTGACTTCCGACTCAAACCAGATCCTGCCATTCGCACTTTCAATATATTTCTTAGCTATTGATAACCCCAGACCCATACCCGATGATTTGGTCGTAAAATTGGGGGTGAACAGGTTCTTCCGTAATGGAGCCGGAACACCCGATCCGTTATCAGAAACCGAAACAACAACTTTGTCGCTTTTTACTTCAAGATTTAAAACAATCACTCCTTCCCGTCCTGATGGAATAGATTGTATCCCGTTCTTGATAAGATTTGAAAAAACTCCGTTCAGCTGCTCTTTATCCGCATAAATAACAATTTTGCTCTCATGCGGCCAATGTACCCTGAACGTTATATTATCAGTATTTTTAAAGAGTTCAAGAGTTAACCTTATCTGATCTAGAATATTGACTTCCACAGGGTTAGTTGCCGGCATCTTGGCAAAAGCTGAAAAAGCAGAAGCAATTGACGAAAGATCATCAATGTACTCTATCTGATTTTTTGTAAAACGTTCAATCATGCGGTCAAATCCGGGAATTTTATCATTCCACGATTTAAACAATTGCTGCACATTTAATTTCATGGGTGTAAGAGGATTCTTTATCTCGTGCGCAATCTGCTTGGCCATCTCCCTCCAGGCATATTCCCGTTCCGAATTGGCAAGCTTATGTGTACTTTCTTCTATCTCATCGACCATCCTGTTATACTGTTTGACCAGTTCGCCGATTTCGTCATTTCCGATATATGTCAGATGTTCGCTCTTCTTCCCGACTCCTACAGTTGCCAGCCCTTTACTCAGCATAGAAAGCGGAGAGGTGAGACGTCCGCTGATAATTACAGCGAGACTCATTGTAATGACGATCAGAAGTAAGGTGAAATTAATAACGACAACAATAAGGTTTGATATCTCTTTTGCAAGTACACTTTGCATTCTGAAATAGGGCAGATTGAGATATGCAATAACTTTATTATCGGCGTTGAAAAAAGGCACATACGCTGATAAATATTGCAGGTTACCAATATTCTCAGTCTGATAATATTCGCTTTTAGTCAGATGAGCCAGATTCAGCCATGCCATATTATTGATCCTCTGGCTTGTAAGATCGCGGTCAAAAATCTCCTGTCGTGATGTTGCAATCAGCATGCCGTCAAGATTATTATAAAGATTGATGTCGGTATTAAATATATTGGAGAGCTTAATCAGTAAATCATTAAGTGAAGAGTAACCGCTTCCTTTCCAGTCGGGTGAAAGGTATTTTTCCATCGAAAGCTTACTGTCGAGCTCAACATATACCGAGTTTAGTTTTTCTTTTATATTTTCATAGTGCTTCGATCTGTACTGTCCAATAGTAATAAATGCCACGACTATACCGATCAGAATAAATGAAAACAGAAGGATTCCTATATAAGAGAGTTGAAGTTTCTGCCGGAAATTGAATACGTTCACACCCTTTACTGCGGGTCTTCTGATGGTCATGACAATCAGGTTTGAAAAGAGGAGGATAAAAGCAAAGAGGTAAGCAAAGGATATAATTATATCGCCGGGGGTTAGAACAGGGCGGGAAATTATTACTGTAGCATTCCCGTTTTTATATAGTACATGCTTATAACCCTCAGTTTTGAAAACCCTGTAGTCTGAAAATTTATCCAGATATTCTGCATCAGTTTTATCATAAGGGAATTCAGGTGTCCGGAGAACAAGCTCGCCATTAATGTATTTGGCGAATGAATAATCTTTCAGGCCGGCATACCTGTGATACTTTTTATCGAGCAGCAATTCGGAATAACCTGGCTGAAAAACGTTTACATCGCTGTATAGTTCAATGAACAATCCATTTGTTTTGTTATTTACAGAGGTATAAAAATACCTTCCAAGGTAATATGATCTGCCACCCTGATTATCAAGAAAATAGAAATTGGTATTAGTTAATCTGTGACCGTCTCTCTTTATCCGGTCATCGAAAAAGCTAAAGCAATTTTGAGATTTATCGCTCCCGGCTCCGATTTGTAACGGCTGATCGTTCTGGCATGGGTAGATGCTGAAATGATAATTCTTCCAGAATCCGGTGAAATAATTATCTTCCAGGTAGTTTGAGATCTTTTCAACATTGTCCATATCGAACTTTTCAACTTTCATCATACCCGAAAGTAATGTGTCCTTTTCTATCAACGGACTTAAATCGAGTAGCTGATATTCCGCCTCAGGGTCATTCTCCGTAGAGAAAGAGACAGCCTGGATCTTCAGGTTTTCAGTTGTCTTTTCATCCGACAGCACAGTAATAAAGTAAAGAAAATATACTCCTGTAATAACTGAAAAAATTACAGTCAGGTTAAAAAATCCAAGATTTCTTCTCCTCGATGTCCAGATACTGATTACCATTACAAAGTAAAAAATTGCCAGCGGTATGAGAGTCTGGAAATTATTGTAAAAAACGAGCAATGGGACAATAAGTGACGTAATAGTGGAAAAGATGACTGTCGCAGTGCGGAAATGTTTTGCACTTTCGAAAATTTTTAAAATATAAAACACCGGGACCAGCATCAGCAGGAAGATTGATGCAAAACCCGCTATACTGTACATATTCAGTTCAAGGACTTTATATGTCTCAAAGTTTATATTTGAGGTTGAAATGAGTCTACTGAAGATCCATTGATAACCGGTTATGATCAGAGCCCCGGCTATGAGCATAGCGGAAAGAAACAGGTAATTTCCCAGTCCATTTCCTGATTTTCGTTCCCTGACCGGAATATGGCGGAAAAGAATGATTGAAAATGCTGCCAGAAGAATGGAAAAAATTACCAGATGGCCCAATGACGGGATAAACTTATTCAGGGAAAACCCGTATGGCGAAAAGAGTTCGGTCTGATAAATGGCTAGAGGTTTCCCGGTAAACAATATGTATAAGTAAATGAAGGTAAAAACCAGGAAAGCAAAACCAGTACCAAAGAGACTCTTGCCCTTGCTCACCAGTAAATTTACAATTTTAAACGAGAGGAGAATTATGAGGACAAATGTTACTGCCCATAAGCATAACGGGATGAAAATGAAGTAAGTATTACCTTTCTCCTGTGGAAACAGGAGCGAGAACAGAAATTCACCTTTTTTATCAAAAACATGAAATTGAGAGGCCTCTTTGTTAAGGCTGAAATCAACGTTCTCAGGCATTCTGAATTCCTTTTCAAACCCGTTCTTAATGATATTATTCTCAAAACCATAATCCGTCCGCAACCTGAGCAGTCCGATTATCTTCTCATTTCCGGCCTGAACTGATCTGGGAAGGAACCATCCGTTCTGCAAAAAAATAAGCGGCTTGTTATAAATAGAATCAGTTAGAACTGAAGGTACGTCAAAGTCATTATCCGACCAGTAGGTAAGTTTATTATCCAGGTACTCGAGGATGGTAATATGGTTCTGGTCGGCTATTGAAAAAAGATTGTTCTCTGTAACCGATCCATGACGCTTTGCATTGGCCAGAATAGGTTTCATTGCATTGAGACAATCTTCCATAATACTTTCTTCTCTTACCAGTATTTTGTTGAACATCCTGGTCCTGAAGCGGTACTCAAAATCACTGAAATAAAGAGATTCCGCGGCGAGTGCCAGCAATATAAGCACAACCATAAGCACAGAAAAGAATATTATATAGCGATTGGCTTTCATAATGAAGGGATCATGTATTATTCATGATGATATGGCTCTCCTTTAACAATTGTGAATACCCTGTAAAGCTGTTCGAGAAACAATAATCGTACCAGTTGATGAGGAAAAGTCATCTTTGACAATGACATTTTAAAATCAGCTCTGGAATAGACAGCTTCTGAGAAGCCCCATGGTCCGCCGATAACAAAAATAATCCGTTTTTGGGGGAGCAACAGCTTCTTCACGAGCATTGCTGAAAATTCGAGCGTTGTCATTTCCTTTCCTTTATCATCAAGCAAAATTACATAATCATCGATAGTTACCGATTGAAGGATTTTTAATGCTTCCTTATTCCTCTGTTCCCTTACAGGCATATTTTTGGTATTCTTCATCTCAGGAAGTGTTATAATGTCAAAAACCGTATATTTCTTAATACGGTTAGTATAAAGATCAACCAGCTCTGCTATATTCCTGTCGGTAGTTTTGCCTGTCTGCAATAAGGCGATCTTCATTTGAACGCTTTAAATTCGTTTAATATTTAATTCATACAACTGATACAAAAATAGCATTTTATAGCATCTCTAATACAGGAGGTGAAACAGGTTACTGTAACCTATAATGCATATTCTACGTATCATATCCAAATTAGTACTAAATTTGCATTGCAGTGATTTACTTGTCCGCAATATTTAAATTGAATGCTATGAAATCCGTAAATATTATTCCGGTGGTATTAATAGCCTTAAGCAGCCTTACTGCAGAAGCTCAGGATCAGGCAAAGATCCCTGAAGGTATTTCAATTGCAATTAAAGCCGGAAATGCGGCTGAATTATCAAAATACATGAATTCCACCATTGAACTACTTCTTCTCGATAAAGAGGATTTCTATAAGAAGAATGTAGCTGAAACAATACTAAAAGATTTTTTTAACGAGTATCAGACAAAAGATTTTACGATCCGCCATCAGGGCGCCAAAAATGATGCTCAATATGCCATAGGCAATCTAAAGACTGAAAAAGGAGATTTCCGTGTTTATTTCCTTCTCAAAAAAGTTGATCAGGAATTACTCATACATCAGATACGCATTGAGGCTGACAATGGAAAATAAGATTCTCAGGGATTTTATCTTAAGAAGCCTCTCTGAGGATTTAGGTGACGGAGATCATTCATCGCTTGCCTGCATACCCCGCGAGGCAAACGGCAAAGCAAAGTTACTTATCAAGGAAAAAGGAATACTTGCAGGAATCAGGATCGCAGCAGAACTCTTCCCTGTTGTCGATAATGACCTGAAACTTGAGCTGATCCTGAAAGACGGGAGCAGAGTGGTTCCGGGCGACATTGCCTTTTATCTTTCCGGCCGCCAGCAATCAATTCTTAAATCAGAACGTCTCGTTCTCAATATTATGCAAAGGATGAGCGGAATTGCCACAAGCACGCATGAGTATGCATCACAACTTAAAGGCCTTAAAACCAGGATCCTGGATACCAGAAAAACCACTCCCGGATTCAGATTTCTTGAAAAAGAAGCAGTCAGGATTGGCGGAGGACTTAATCACAGGATGGGCTTATACGACATGATACTGTTGAAGGACAACCATATTGATTATGCAGGGGGAATTGATAAAGCAATAGATAAGACAAGTGAGTATATCAGGAAAAACGGGCTGAACCTGAAGGTTGAAATTGAAGCCAGATCCCTGGAAGATGTAAGGAAAATATTATCTGCCGGAGGAGTGGACCGGATCATGCTCGACAATTTCAGCACTGAGGAAACACTGCAGGCAGTCAGGGAAATTGCTGGCAGGTATGAGACAGAATCTTCTGGCGGAATTGATCTTTCGACGATAAGATCCTATGCTGAATGCGGAGTCGATTTTATTTCAGTCGGTGCCCTGACGCACCATATCAAAAGTCTCGATATGAGCCTGAAGGCCATTTGATTGTTGCTTATCTGTCAGACACCTTATATAATCAACCGCAGTGAAGAAACTTCCTGACAAGAGCATTTATTTCTTCATTTCTGTTCAGCAGTTTTTCACTTAAATCCTTATCATCAAACGCTTTCAGCTTCGATACCACATTCTCAATAACTCCCGGTGGAAATACTCCGTCTTTCTCAAAAAAATCCCGACGGGCTAAAAGGCTTTCTGCTGATTCCCAGCATGATGATGGCAGCGACTCAAGCTTATTATACCTGGCTTTTCCCTGTGGATGAAAAGTATTGTAATCGACATAAAGCTCTTCAGCTTTTTTAAGCGAATCTTTCATTTCGAGACCATGCTCTGCCGCAAGGACAATCCCGGCAAAAAGCTTGTAAATATCCGCTGAACCATCAGGTGACCTTAACTCCACAGTCTGTTTCGAAGGCATGTTTTGAAATTCAGTACTGTCAGCCGGGTTAGCGTCCCTGATCATGTTGGTAGCTCCGTTCCATCCGAGCGGAACACGGATCAGAACTGACCTGTTACGATCGCCCCAGCAGATATTTGTCGGAGCTTCCTGATTTGGCACAAGTCGCATATATGATGTAGGAATAGTGTTTCCGAAAGCAGTAAGAGATCCGGAAAGATCAAGAATACCTGCAATCATCCTTTTAGCCACATCGCTTAGTTTACCGCTGTCAACCATCATGTTGACTCCGTCTTTTTCAAGCATCATATGAATATGCATACCCGATCCTGCATTCCCTTCGGTGATCTTCGGAGCAAAACTGACTTCAACACCATATTCTGATCCGAGGATCCGTATAATCCACTTTGCTATCAGAAGCTGATCAACTGCCTCATCTATTTCAACCGGCAGAAATTCAATCTCATGCTGTTCAAAATCTTCTCCATTCCTTGAAAAACTACCGACTTCAGAATGTCCGTATTTAATTCTGCATCCTGCCTTTGCACAAAGTTCCAGAGCCTCAATCCTGAGATCCTCAAACTTCGCAAACGGTCCTGACTGATGGTAACCTTTCTGATCAATCAGAGGGTAAAGATCATCATGACAAGATTTTATGTAATATTCCAATTCGCCAAAAGCTTTAAACCTGAAACCGGTATTTTTTATAAAACGGTTGTATGCTTTTCTCAGAATGTATTCCGGTGCACTTTCAAGTGGATTTCCTTCATTATTATAAAATGAACATAATATTTCGAGAGTTGGTGTCGATGTAAAAGGATTGACAAAAGCAGTTCTGTAACGTGGAACGACGTATATATCGCTCGCTCCCGATTCAATGAATGAGAACAGACTTGAACCGTCGACCCTCTCTCCTGCTGTGAGAATCGATTCCAGATGATCGCGGCTGAATGGTACAAAGTTCAGGGATTTAAGTTTACCATCTTCGGCAACATACCTGAAGTTCAGCATAGCAATACCTCTTCCTTCAATAAATTTAATGATGTCATCGCGTGTAAAATCCCCCGATGGTTTTTTCAGGAACTGAACCAGCTCATTCTGGTTCATGAGAATATCATTATTCTTTGTCATTTGAAATTAAAGATTCGTTAAGCGGTCAAAAATATATATTTAACACAAGATGAATCATGATAAAAAGCTGTTTTCGAGTGTATCCTTCCCATTCTGAAGTATTACACAGCAGGCAGGATTGTTAATTTATGTTAACTGAACTCTAAAGTATTTCAGGAATAAAACCACTCCAGATTTTGTCTAGTGGATAGAAAAGTTCACAAAACAAATGGTTCGGAACAGTTAAGCTAACAGGTACAAATTCAATGAAAAACAATACCATCAATAATGATCAGGCAATTGAAATTTCTTCCAAAAATAACCAGAAAGATTTATCTTTTTGTTATGATGGAGAGTTTGATCCTGCATTAGCCGCAGATGGATCCTTGCATCAAATATTCGAAGACACCGTAAAAAAATATCCCGGACGAATCGCAATTCAGTATAATGATGAAAGAATAACCTACTCGGATTTAAACAACAGGGCAAACAGCCTGGCGCATTATTTAAAATATCTTGGTGTCGCAACAAATGATTTTGTTGGTATATGTTTAACCCGCACTCCCGATATGTACATCTCCATGCTTGGAATATTAAAGGCCGATGCAGCTTATATACCTATCGATACTAAATATCCCCCGGAAAGAGTTCAGTATATACTTACTAATTGTCATGCTAAAGCAATAATCTCAACATCAGGAATTTTAAGCACACTCGAAGGTCTGGCATGCATAAAAATTCAGTTAGACAGGGACCAGAAGAAAATTGATCTTCTTAAATCGTATAATGGTTCGGAATACCCGGTGAGGAAAAATTCAGGTGGTATAGCTTATGCCATCTATACCTCGGGAACAACCGGAGTGCCCAAGGGTGTTAAAATTTCACATCATGCTGTTTGTAATTTGGTTAGGTCAGAAGGAAAAATATTTGGTGTAAAACCTGATGACAAAGTATTTCAGGGCTTTTCAATTGCTTTCGATGCATCTGTTGAAGAGATATGGCTGGCTTTTTATGCAGGTGCAACACTTTTTATTGGCACTGAAAATATGATGCAATGTGGTCCGGGCCTGTCAAAAATCCTTAATGAAAATAAAATTACGGTTCTTTCTACTGTTCCGACCCTTTTATCGATGCTAAGTGAAGACATACCTCACCTGCGTCTGCTGATCCTGGGAGGAGAGGTTTGTCCCGCAGAGCTCGCAAGACGTTGGGCAATACCCGGCAGAAGAATGGTTAACACTTATGGGCCGACTGAAACAACCGTGATTGCTACTTACAGCGAATGTACTCCTGACTGCAACGTTAATATTGGCAAGCCGATACCAAATTATTCTGCTTATATACTTGATTCTGATTTGAAGAAAGTACCTGTATGCATGGCAGGTGAATTGTGCATAGGGGGCCTGGGTCTTTCCGATGGCTATATAGATCAGCCGGAGCTCACAAATAAAAATTTTATTATTCCCAAATTCAAAACCAATCCAAATTTTCCGCAACTTTTGTACAGGACAGGTGACCGTTGCCGGTTTAATGAATCGGGAGAAATTGAATTTCTCGGCCGGATAGATTCGCAAATCAAACTGAGAGGTTTCCGTATCGAATTAACTGAAATCGAATCGCAACTAATGCTTTGTCCTGGTGTTCAAAGTGCAGCCGTTACAGTAAAAAATGGTTTTAACGGAATTCAATTGCTGGTAGCCTATATAATTCCATCCACATATGACGCCTTCGATGCCAAAAGTGTAAAGAACCAGTTAAAGTCGAGACTGGCACCTTTCATGATCCCTAATATATTTGAAGTTGTAACTGAATTACCCACGTTGCCAAGTGGCAAGGTTGACAGGACTAAACTAAAAGATCCGCAATGTTTAATTGACGGGCATCATGTCGCTGATATCAAAGATTGTTCACCGAATGAGCTTAAAATACTTCACTTGTGGCAAAAATTGTTTTCATCTGATCAGTTTGGCACCGAGGACAATTTCTTCGATCTGGGAGGACATTCACTGTTTGCATCTCAAATGATTTCTGAGTTACGTAAGGACCTTCACATGAATATGTTGTCGGTACGTGACATTTATGATTATCCGACTATCAGGGAATTAGCGAGCCATATTGAAGCGGTAAACGGAAAGAGTATTCATGCCCTGGAAGGCAGGAGCTTACAAAACTAAAGTTAAACCGGTGGTATATTATGCAGTTGCAGCATTACAGGTTTTATCATTGTTCTTTTTCTATTGTATCGCCACCTTGCTTGCTGCATCACCATTTATTATAAAGTATTTTTTTCCTCACTTGAGCTACAACAGCCTTGCAGTGATGTGTCTGGAAAGTATTCTTTTCAGTTATCCGGTGTTATTAGTGATGTCAATAATAATGAAATGGCTGGTGATTGGAAAATTTAAGGAAGGGGTATATCCGCTATGGGGATTTTATTATTTCAGGTTTTGGCTTGTAAAGAAATTCGTTGATATTACTCCTGTTGTTCTACTCACCGGGACTCCATTTCTGGCCATCTACTACAGGCTGATGGGAATGAAAATCGGCAAGAAGGTTTATCTGGGTTCTGACCGGGTAAGGATATTTGACCTGGTTTCAATTGGCGATAATTCAAGCATTTCCAAAGAAGCATACTTAATGGGCTATACAGTTGAGGACGGAATGTTAAAGCTCGGAAGGATCTCAATCGGCAATAATTGCTTTGTGGGAGCCCGCAGCCTGCTGCATCAGAATTCCCTCATGGAAGATGATTCCTCACTTCTTGAACTCTCCATGCTACCCGGTAATGTTACAATTCCGGCAGGTAAAGTATGGCGTGGCTCACCTGCAAAAGAATATAAAAACGAATATGATCTGCTGGTTGCAGCTAAAAAGAAGCCTTCAACTACCGAAAGCCTGTTTAAGAAAATCGGATTGGCCACAATCCACGGATTTGCTCTTTTAATTGTTCTTCTTGTACCATGGATATTGTTAATTCCTTACTCACTGGCCATCTATTTCTTAAATAGCCTTGAAGGAATCTGGCTGACCCTGATTATGATAATTCCGCTATCAGCTCTTTACATATTAACATTCTGTCTTTGCACAGCAGCTCTGAAATGGATCGTACTGGGGAAAATGAAACCCGGCGATATTCCTATTGAGAGTGTTTTGTACATCCGAAAATGGTTTGTTGATTCTTTGATCGCAATGAGCCTGCTAATGAGCAAAATCATTGTATGCTACATTGTATCTTCCTCCATGGCTGAGACTTACAGGTGCCAGAATAGGCAAACGCGCTGAAATTTCAACAGTTAATTATATCTCTACCGATTTACTTAAGATAGGCAATGAAAGCTTCCTGGCCGATTCTGTTAATGTCGGCCCTCCGGTAATTATCAATGGATATATGATATTCCGTACTACCGAAGTGGGTTCAAGATCATTTCTTGGCAACAGTGCGGTACTACCCACAGGGAGCAAAGTAGAAGACGGCTGCCTTATTGGTGTTCTGTCGATAATTCCATCAATGGCAGAGGACGCACAAATGAAGGATGCTTCATGGCTTGGCTCTCCTCCCATGTTTCTTCCTAATCGCCAGAAAAGTCCGGAGTTTCCTGAAAAATATACCTTCAAACCGACACTTTCCCTATATCTGCTCAGGGGAATCATTGAATTTTTCAAGATATCATTGCCATTTGCAATTGCATCTATCTTAATGATATTATTTTACAATTATTCCTATATTCTCTTCAAATCAGGCAGTTACCTGAGGTTCTTTTACGAAGCCCCGCTTTTGCTTATGGTACTGGGTCTTTCGACGATGTTTATTGGCTGGTTCTTCAAGACTATTCTGATTGGCAGGTATCATCCCGACGCAAAACCACTATGGAGCACATTTGTATGGCGGAACGAGTTTATTAACTCAATATCGGAAAATCTTGTCTATCCCTTCTTTGAAACAATGTTGCTGGGAACGCCTTTCGCTCCGGTTTATTTCCGGATCATGGGCAGCAAAATCGGGAAAAAAGTGTTCATGGAAACTACTGAGATCACTGAATTTGATCTGGTGACAATCGGAGATGAATCGGCTTTGAATTATGGCTGTACAATTCAAACCCATCTCTTTGAGGACAGGGTGATGAAAATGTCGGATGTTGTCATAGGAAAGGCATGTACAATCGGCTCATTATCAGTAATTCTGTACGATACCAAAATGCATGACAACTCTCTATTGCGGGGACTTTCCCTTATTATGAAGGGTGAATCGCTGCCTGAATCTACCCATTGGCAGGGGTCGCCATGCCAGCTTCAAAACTAAGTCATTAATGAACACTTTAATAAATAATTCCCAGGTCCATGTCTGGCAGGCAATATTGAAAAGCCTGAATGTACTCCCGGGAGATATTTCGGATTTCCTGTCACCCTTCGAGCTGGAGAGAGCAAATAAATTGAAGTTTCCACACGACCAGGAACAATTTGTTCTCAGGCATTACCTGTTACGGATAATTCTAAGCAAATATTGTGAGTGTCACCCCAATGAAATTAGATTCAGGTATGATTCCTATGAAAAGCCCTATATTGATTTACCTGTATTTAATGAGATTAATTTTAATATGTCGTCTTCGGCTGACTTGATTATAATAGGCTTATGCAGGAAAACCGACATTGGTATCGACGTTGAAAAAGTGCATCACATACAGGATATGGAACAAATTGCCCGGGAAAATTTTTCACATAAGGAGTTAAAATACTTCAATAGTGAACCTGACAAAACAGCCGCATTCTTTAAAATCTGGACGAGGAAAGAAGCGTTTATTAAGGCTGTTGGGAAAGGTTTCTATTTCCCTTTAAAATCATTCTATTGTGAAGTTAGTTCCTCGGAAGGCTATGAGAATATCACTTTACCTAAACATCCTGTTGAATCAAAACTCTGGAGAACCAAAGCACTAAAAGCTGCTGATGGGTATGTAGCTTCGCTGGCAATTAAATCAACCGGATTCAATATTTTGTATTTCCAGTTATAATTCATTTTATTTGCAAACATTTAAGTTATCAATTTATCACAATACCCGAACTTAAGCGTGAGATTGACTTTCTTTAAATATTTTCATTACTTTCGGAGCCACAATTCAGTCGTGATGAGAAGATGGATATTTTTTGCTGTCGTATTAACGATTATCAGCTGTAAAAGTAAAAACACTGAAACCTACTTTACAACTGTCAAAGCAGCAAACTATTTTAAAGAAATTGAAAGTATATGCAACCGTGACAGCGGAAAATTATGGGGGAAAGATCTTTACGGACCCATAATGTTTGTAGAAAGGGGTACCCGCCGGATCGTAGCAAATCAACCAGATGATGAGGGCATTCTGAAACCCAAGGATGGGGTTTACACCGGAACATATCCCAAAGAGCTTATTTTGACTAATGCCCCGGTGAAATTCGGAGGCACACTATTTGCCATGGCACCTCTTCCAGCCGTAGAGGATGAATACAGAATAAAAACAATAGCAGTTCACAGCCTCTTCCACAGGTTTCAGGAAGGTGAAGGAATCATGCCTTCGGCCTTCAATTCAAATAATATGGATGAAAAAGAGGCCAGATTATGGATCAAGCTTGAGTGGAAGGCCCTGCGGAAAGCAATCAATTCTACAGGAGACGAACAACAGCTGGCTATAAGGGATGCTCTGATCTTCAGAGGATCAAACAGGGAGTTGTACAGCAAATATGCGAATGATGAAAACAGATTTGAAACTTTTGAAGGGCTTGCAACTTTTACTTATACTCTTCTCTGTACGAACTCGCCGGAGGAATTCAAGTCAAGACTCTTTGGAAATCTCGACCGGATCTATTCCATGCAATCATATGCCAGGTCATACGGATTTATTCAGGGAGCCTTATATGCCACACTTCTCTATGATAAAGACTTTGACTTTAAGAAGATAGATAGGGAAAACTTTGATCTTGGGAATGCGGTAAAGGAACTTTATAATATTAGTTTACCTGCCATATGCAGGGATGTGGCAGGCAGCATTGCATTGAACTATGACATTGAGGCAATTAATAAAGAAGAAGAAAAACGGGATGCAGATATCAAGGAAAGCATCCATAACCTGATAAGCATTTTCACCGAGAAGCCTGTAGTATTTCTGGAACTGGAGAGCCCGTATTTCGACTTTGAGCCCGAAGATATACACTCACTCGATACATTGGGTACTTTATATAATTCAATGAGAGTATCTGATAACTGGGGCAAGCTGACAGTTGACAAGGGTGGTTGTCTTGTATCAAATAATCTAAAGTACATACGCATTACTGCTAAAGCATTCAAAGCAGATAAAAACCATATTTCAGGTGAAGGATGGCATCTGACACTTAATAATGACTGGGAACTTGTTCCGGTTGATCAGAATTATTTTGTACGTCAGCTGATGCCGTGAACCCGGCACGGTCTACCGTTTTTTGCCCCCCATTATCCAATCTGGCGCGGATTTGTAATCCGTACCAAAATAGCACCTCACTGTAGTTGGCACCAGGCTGGCGCGGATTTCTAATCCGTGCCAAAATAGCATTTCACTGTAGTTGGCACGGAGAATTAACCCCCCTTCAGAGGGGCAGGGGGGCGATTTAACAACTTTAGAGCCTCCTCCAGCGATTTTATCTTCGATTCTGCATCACTCTTTTTCTTTCTTTCAAGTTCAAGTACATTTGGCGGAGCATTCTTAACAAATCGCTCATTTTCTAGCTTCTTCAACACATTGACCAGGAAGCCCTTATTGTAAGAAAGGTCCTGCCTGATCTTAGCAATCTCACTTTCAATATCAAGGTCTCCTGAAAGAGGCACAAAATACTCAGTCGTTGCCGCTATAAACGAAGCGGTTCCCTCCTGTTTCTCAGAGACAAATGAAATTTCTGATATATTACATAGTTTACTAATCACTGGCAGAAACTCGGTATCATATCGATTTTTGTCCGAAAGAATGAGAAGTCTTATCTTATCCCTGTTAATAATATCCTTATTCTTCCTTACAGTCCTGATTGCGCTTATTGTCTCTTTTACCAGTTCAAAACGGGCTATTATTTCCTTGTTGAATTTTTTAGCTTCGGGCATCCGGGCCATCATAATGCTTTCACCATCATCTCTTTTCAGGAGAAGCTGCCAGATCTCCTCAGTTATGAACGGCATAAATGGATGCATAACCTTTAAAAGCTTCTCAAAAATAGCAACTGTAGCCTCAAATGTGATCCTGTCGACAGGTTTCTGATATTCAGGTTTGATTATCTCAAGATACCAGCCCGAGAATTCATCCCAGAATAACTTGTAAGTGATCATCAGCGCTTCTGAAATCCTGAATTTTTTGAAGGTTGCATCTATTTCATTTATTGATTTCTTCAATATCTCTTCCATCCACTTTACAGCTGCTCCGGAAGAATCAGGCTGAACAATGGAATCGTCAACTTTCCAGCTTTTAACAAGCCTGAAGGCATTCCATATCTTATTTGCAAAATTCCGTCCCTGTTCAGGCAGACTGTCTTCAAAGAGGAGATCATTTCCGGCAGGTGAACATAACAGCATTCCCACTCTTACACCATCAGCTCCGTATTTTTCTATAAGCTCTATCGGATCAGGTGAGTTTCCGAGCGATTTTGACATTTTCCGTCTCTGCTGGTCGCGGACAAGTCCTGTCAGATAAACATTGTCGAATGGCTTCTCACCCCTGTACTCATAACCCGCAATTATCATACGTGCAACCCAGAAAAAGAGGATTTCAGGTGCGGTAATAAGATCGTTTGTTGGATAATAATACCTTATATCCTCATTATCGGGATTATTGATACCGTCAAAGGATGTGATCGGCCAGAGCCATGATGAGAACCAGGTATCAAGTACATCATCATCTTCCCGGAGGTTGGCTGAGGTCAATGAATCATTACCGGTTTTCTCTTTGGCCAGTTCCAAAGCCTTAGTAACATTCTCAGCAACAACAAATTCATTGTTATTATAATACCAGGCAGGTATCCTTTGACCCCACCAGAGCTGACGGCTGATGCACCAGTCGTGGACATTCTCCATCCAGTGACGGTAAAGGTTTTTAAATTTTGGAGGATAAATGTGAACATTCCCGTTCAAAACCGCTTCCAATGCAGGTTGTGACAGATCTTTCATTTTCAGGAACCACTGAAGTGAAAGCCTTGGCTCAATTACTGCATTTGTCCTCTCAGAGCGTCCGATCTTGTTATCGTAATTTTCAACTTTTACAAGGTTGCCCGTTCGCTGAAGTTCTTTTTCAGCAAGATCCTTTGCTTTAAACCTGTCCACCCCTATGAATAATCCGGCTCTTTCGCTCATGGTTCCATCTTCATTGAAGACGTCGATCGACGGTAAATTATGCTTTAAGCCGATCTCATAGTCATTGATATCGTGAGCCGGAGTTATCTTAAGACATCCTGTCCCAAATTCAGGGTCAACATAGCTGTCAAAAATAAATGGCACCTCACGGTTAACCATTGGTACAATTACCTTTTTCCCCTTCAGATGTTTGTATCTTGCATCATCTGGATTTGCACAGACGGCAGTATCTCCGAGTATTGTTTCGGGACGTGTGGTAGCAACCGTAATATATCCTTCTTCTCCGACTATTTTGTAACGGACATAATAAAGCTTCGACTTTTCATCGGTATAATTTACCTCTTCATCAGATACCGCAGTCATAGCCTGAGGATCCCAGTTAACCATTCTTACACCTCTGTATATGAGGCCTTTATTGAAAAGATCGACAAACACCTTTATAACAGATTCATATCGTTTTTCATCCATTGTAAAAAGGGTACGATCCCAGTCGCATGAGGCGCCGAGTCTTTTAAGCTGTTTCAGGATTATCCCTCCATGTTTATGTGTCCATTCCCAGGCGTACCCGAGAAACTGTTCACGGGTAAGGTCATGCTTTGTAATTCCTTCAGCTTTAAGTTTGTCCACCACTTTTGCCTCTGTAGCTATTGACGCATGGTCGGTACCCGGCACCCAGCAGGCATTCTTCCCCTGCATTCTTGCCCTGCGGATCAGGACATCCTGTATAGTATTGTTAAGCATATGGCCCATATGCAACACACCAGTCACATTCGGAGGAGGAATAACAATTGTATATGGCTCTCTTTCATCAGGAGTGCTTTTGAAAAATCCATTGTCCAGCCAGTATTTGTACCATTTGTCTTCAGCTTTCCCGGGCTCGTATTTTGAAGGAATATCCATTGTTGTTAATATAAAATGTTTTCAATTTAAATTTGCAAAAATAGAATTTTTCCCCGCTGATTTCGCAGATTGGCGCAGAAAGATCAGCGAAATTCAGCGCAATCTGCGGGAAACTAAATCTTTCTAAAACCAAAGTTAACAATTCATTCTAATTGATTTTTCTTACTTTTGTCTCTCTATTAATTACCAAAACAATATTTTATGCCATCAATATCCGCAAGAGGCAAAGTGATGCCAGCATCACCAATAAGAAAGCTCGTTCCATATTCAGAAGAAGCAAAACGAAAAGGGAGAAAAGTTTACCATCTAAATATAGGACAACCCGATATACCTACTCCGGAAGTTGCGCTTAACGCTCTCCACAATATAAATCTGAAAGTGATCGAATACAGCCATTCCGCAGGCAATGAATCGTATCGCAGAAAGCTCGCAGCTTTTTATCAGAAAATCGGAATAAATATTGACTATACTGAATTGCTTATCACAACAGGCGGATCCGAGGCAATACTCTTTGCACTTATGTCGTGCGTAAATCCGGGTGAGGAAGTGATAACACCTGAGCCATTTTATGCAAACTATAACGGATTTGCTACGACAGCCGGGATAAAAATTGTTCCTGTAACATCCTATATAAATCAGGACTTCGCGCTTCCACCGATAAATGAAATAGAAAAAAAGATCACACCAAAAACCAAGGGGATCATAATTTGTAATCCAAATAATCCCACAGGTTACCTCTACTCGAAGGAAGAACTTCTTCTTCTAAAGGAGATTGTAAGAAAACATGATCTTTTTCTTTTCTCCGATGAGGCTTACCGGGAATTTTGCTACGATGGCGCTCAGCATTTCTCCGCAATGAATCTTGAAGGTATCGAAAAAAATGTTATTCTTCTCGATTCGGTATCAAAGAGATATAGCGAATGCGGAGTAAGGATAGGCGCCCTGATCACCAAAAATAAGGAAGTCATTTCCACAGCTTTGAAATTTGCACAGGCACGCCTCTCTCCTCCCGGACTGGGACAGATAGTCGGAGAAGCGTCTATTGACACACCGGAGGAATATTTCCGTGAAGTAAACAATGAGTACACTGAACGGCGAAACTACATGGTCGAAGCTCTTAATAATATCCCCGGTGTCTACTGCCCAAAACCGAAAGGAGCATTCTATACAGTAGTCAGGCTGCCGGTAGATGACGCAGACAAGTTTGCACAATGGCTGCTTGAAGATTTTGAATATAAGAATCAGACTGTCATGGTTGCTCCGGCTTCAGGATTCTATTCAACGCCGGGGTTGGGCAGAAACGAGGTTCGAATAGCGTATGTTCTGAAGATCGAGGATCTGAAGAATGCGATGAAGATACTCGCAGAAGCTCTGAAGGTTTATCCGGGAAGAGAGTAGTAGTTTGTTCATTCACTATGATTTTACCCCCCAACCCCCCAATTGGAGGGCCAAATGAAATTAGAATTTTAGAATGAAGAACAAACGAATAGCGAATTAAGAATTTCATACACTTCTACATTCTGATCTCAAATGTTCGTCAATCTGATTTCATAAAGTCCCCCATTTGGGGGATTTAGGGGGTTGATAGAACTAATTATTTATACAACAGATACTTCTCCCTAATCTTCCCGAATTTTTCAAGCCCCTCCTTCCACGAATCGTGTATCTGTTTTGAAGTCATTCCCTTCTGTATTTGTTCCCTTAAAACGGGTCCGCCGGCAAGAATATCAAAGTAGGAATTAAAAAATTTATCTTTCTCCGGGAAATCCCTGTAAGCGCTTATCAGCCAATCAAGGTTAAGCTCTGGTTGAGGTACTATTCCGTTCTTAAGAGCATCTCTCAGATCAGTTCCGTAACATTTAACACCCAGATGCTCCGGATTTTTTGCTCCAGGTACACTTTCAGGAATAAAGCTGAAACCCCTGTCGGGAAGCTCGGGACTACCGAATACCTGAAACGGGAATGATGTTCCCCTGCCAACTGATATAGCGGTCCCTTCGAAGAAACAGATGGATGGATAAAGATAAACAGATGTCTGGTCAGGAAGGTTGGGGGATGGTTTAACTGGCAGCACATAAAGTGTTTTGTGTGTATAATTCCTACACCTTATGACAACGAGATCGCATTGCACACCATTCTTCAGCCAGCCTTCGCCGTTGATCATTTCTGCGTACTCACCTACTGTCATTCCATGAACTACCGGTACAGGGTCGATTCCGACAAATGATCTGTGTATTGTATCGATGACATTTCCGTCATAATAAAAACCATTCGGATTGGGTCTGTCGAGGATCAGGCATTTTATTTTATTTTCAGCGCACGATTCAACTATATAATGCAGTGTAGAAATATAAGTATAGAAACGTGTGCCTACATCCTGGATATCAAAAATTACCACCTCAATTCCTGAGAGATCACCGGCAGTTGGTTTCAGATGTGATCCATAAAGGCTGATAATCGGTATTCCGGTCCCGGTATCTTTCCCGTTTGCAATACTCTCACCGGCATCAGCCAGATCTCTGAATCCATGTTCGGGAGCGAATATTACTTTAATTTTAATGCCTATTGATAAGAGTGTGTCAATAAGATGGGTTCTCCCGATCATTGAAGTCTGGTTTGCAACAACAGCAACAGACTTTCCTTCAATAAGATTTTTATATAATTCAATCTGATTCGCGCCAGGTACCGGAGACTGCCGGGCTGTGCAGGCAGGAGATAAACTAATTAATGCTACAAAGGCTAAACTGAAAAGTGTTTTTACCATGGTATTCTTATTTTACACGTAAAGCTATTACTTTTTTTAATCTCTGTGGCTCTCTGTGATTCTCCTTGTTACACTGCCTCGTGCTAATTAGGAATGGCAATCAACAATTCAGATTCATGGTTATGGATAATAATGCCCCCGGTTGGATGATATTATTCTCTGCTGGGGATTTTATTAAAATTTGTGGAAGACCTACAACCGTAATATGTAATAAATAATCTTTATAATTTATCTGTCTGTGTCAATTCCTAGTCAAAAGCGATTTTTATGTAATCACTATACATACATTATTTTATATTTAGAACGAATATAGATTAAAAATATTCGTCAAAATCTCCATAAAAACGTGTCACAATTTGTGGATCATCAACATGTATAAGTGATCGTTCTGCAATACATGATAATACAAAATAATTCATTTGATTTAAAATCTCAGATCAATTTGGTATTTCATTATTGTGACAGTCAGCATATTATATAGTATAATTCTGATAACATTAATTTGAACGAATATTTTATATGCTTTCTCATAATTCATAATTTACATAAAATGAACCCCAAAAGAATTATTCTAGTAATCCTTGTTTTGTTTCTGATGTCAAACCTTTTTAGTCAAAGTGTTGCGTTCACTTATGATGATAATGGCAATAGACAAACAAGAACAATTAACGTTGAAAAACTTCAATCCAAAAGTGTAAGTTTTCCAGTCGTAAACCCTAAAAGTTTAATTCCCGCTGACTCTAAGGCACAAGGACTAAATGAAACGCAAGATGCAAAGTCCTCTGAGGTAAAGAATGAAACAAAATCTGAGGACAGAGAAATAGTCACAATAGTTTATCCAAATCCTAATACGGGATTAATAAAAATTGACATATCGAATCTGCCTTTGAACACTAAAGTTGAGATGAAGCTCTACGATCTGAATGGGAATGAGCTGGTAGTCAGAAGAAATTTTGAAAGTCATTCAGAAATTGATATCAACCACTATATAGATGGTGTCTATATTCTACGAATAATGATAAATGAGAGAGTAACAAACTGGAAGATAGTTAAGACTCATAATTAATAGAAATGACACCTTCTTATAAATTATCATAATGCCACAAAAACATCACAAAATGAAAAATATACTGTTAATACTGGTGATATTTTCTTTGATTGTTAATAACAGTATTGCACAGGATAGACCTTTAGTTGTATGTCCGGCTACAAATCTTTCTCCTTCCTCAATATCTGTGGGGGCAAGTGGTGGCCCAAGTTATATTGCTGTAACAACACAAAATAATTGCACGACCTATATAGTTTCTGAAAGCCTTAGCTGGGTTTCATATACTAAAAGTGGACTCACAGTAACCATTAATGTATCTGCAAACACAGGAGTTGCCAGGGATGGGGAGGTATCTATTGGTGCGCTGACTCTTAATGTACACCAAGCTTGTGGCAATTACCCGGCTGCAGCAGGCAGTATAAGTGGTACCAGTTCAGTATGCCCGGGCCAAAACGGAGTTGGCTACAGTGTAGGAACTATCACTAATGCAACAGGATATTCATGGACTTTACCGTCAGGGGCAACGATTGCTTCAGGAAGTAATACTAACTCAATAACAGTGAATTTTTCAATAAGTGCTGTTTCAGGTAATATTTCAGTCAGGGGAACAGGTTGTGGTACAGGTAGTCCCTCTCCAAATTATTATGTAACCGTTAATTCGATATCACAACCAGGAGCAATATCAGGATCAACCACCGTTTGTGCAGGAAGCACCTATACCTATAGTGTATCTCCTGTTACCGGTGCCACCAGTTATTCGTGGTCAATTCCATCAAATGCCAGCGGATCAAGTTCAACGAACAGCATAAATATTACTTATGGACCATCTTCTGGCACAATATCAGTAACTGCACACAACAGTGCAGGATGTACCAGTGCTCCAAGTTCCCTTGGCATAACTACAAATTATCTATACGCATATGTAGTTTCAGGTGGAGGAACAAATTGTCCGGGTGTAGGCCTGCCTGTTAGCTTACAGGGTTCAACTAATGGTATTTCATATAAGTGTTATTTAAATGGAACCTGGCAAAACGGTGATTTGATAGTTGGAAATGGGGGAAATAACGTCAGCTGGTCTAAAAGTTACCCTGGAACATATACAATAAAAGGAGTAATTAGTAGTTGTGAATTTCCAATGAGTGGAAGCGCCACTATAATTACAAAGTCACCTTCATCACCACCAACATCTATAACTGCAACCCAGACTATTATATGTCCGGGGGGAATTCCAGGAGGAAGCACCACATTAACTTTAGTAGGTGGAAGTTTGGAATCTGGTGTTGGAGTCTGGCATTGGTATTCAGGAGATGCTCCTTGTGGCACCACTCCCGAAGGTACAGGCACTACAAATATAACGGTTAGCCCAACTGTAACAACAACCTACTGGGTACGTGCTGAAGGTGGATGTATTCCTTTTACTTCATGTATTTCCAAAACTGTTGTTGTAAATGAACTTCCTTCTATTACAGCTCAGCCAGAAGATGCAAATATTACGCCTGATCAATCCGCAGCATTTTTAGTTACAGCTACCGGCTCAAATCTGCAGTATCAATGGCAATATTCAGCTTCAAGTGATGGTCCATGGACATCAATGCCTGGAAAGACTTCCAATAATCTGATCGTTGATAACTCTGAAATAAATAACTCAATATTATATAGATGCAGGATTATCTCTGATTGTGGAACATTAAATACAATTGCCGTAAAAATAATAGTGGTTGTTGACTACCTGGGTGTGCCTGACCTAAACCGTTCTATTGATGAAAGCAAAAAAGTCGGTACCACAAATGTAGCAGGTTCAGTTAATCAGATGGGTGCTGCAACAATTAACATTCCTGTATTTTCTTCACCCGGGACTAACAGTATGGCCCCTTCAATTTCTTTATTCTACAATAGTCAGTCATCGAATGGAATTTTAGGATATGGATGGCACATCGGAGGCCTCTCGGATATTTCCAGAACCGGAAAAAATATGTTCAATGATAATGAAGTAACGGGGGTGACATTTAGCCAATCTGATCGCTTCATCCTTAATGGCGAAAGACTAATGGTTTCAAGTGGATCATATGGTTCAGATAATTCTGTATATTTTTCAGAAAGTTCACCTTTTTCAAAAATTACTGCTTACGGAACAACTGGTAATGGACCAACTTATTTTAAAGAAGAGACTAAAGCGGGCATAACAAATGAATATGGTAGCTCTATTGATTCACGACAGTTTATCGGCAACGAGAATAATACAGTTTTTTCATGGCTTTTAAACAAAGTTATTGATAGTAACGGAAACTATATAAAATACAACTATTCAAATTCAGATGGAGAGTACTGTCTAAGGAGCATTGAATATACGGGTAATGCTCAACAATCTCTTAATCCTTATGATTCCATCGTATTCAACTATTATACCAGAACCGATGATAAATCAAAAATTCATGTTGGAAGCGGGGTTATACCAAAAACAAAGCTACTTCAGAATATACTTGTCTATTGCGAAGGAGCCCAGGCACATAAATATGAATTTAATTACACAAATGGCTTCTATTCTCAATTAGTTGAAATAAAAGAACAGGGTAAAAATATAACAGATACTTATAATCCTACTATAATCAAATGGGGCAACAGTGGGTCATTCTCTGAGGAGTATGAGTCCCAAATAACGAAATATGATGAAATTCAGGGAATAGAAACAGGCGACTATAATGGAGACGGGGCCGATGAAATTGCCATTTGGGGAAACGACAGTACAGAAGCGGGATTATCATTATATACCCTCAATTCATATGGATCTTTTGATAGGATTTATAATAAGACCTTCCCTCTTGATTATTTTTCACCTTTTTATAAAAAGCTTCCATTCAATGCTGTTTCTGATATGAATGGTGATGGTATAGATGATTTAATCTTTTCTTCCACAGATTCATTACATGTATATATGGGAAGCGCATCTGGACAAACTATTTTCACAGAATCATACGAAAAAGCAAGTTACGGTATAGAATACCTGCCAGGTGATTTTAACGGGGACGGGGTTGGAGAACTTTTAACAACAAGTTCTATTATTTCATTTTCTTCCAATGAGCAGTGGCCGGTTTCATTGCCTTCGGGATCATCCAGGATATTGGTCGATTACGATGGAGATGGTAAAACTGACTTATTGTCTCTTACATATACCGGATATATTTTGACCAAATTTATCTATAATAAATCTACAAATCAGTACTCTGTAAGCAATTCTTCACCCTTTACAAGCTCACTCCTGAATTATACCAACAGGGAAAAGATATTTCCAGGTGATTTTAATGGGGATCTTCAGACAGATTTTCTAGTAAAGGATGAGAATGGATGGCATATAATGGATTTCAACGGTACGCAATATAATTCTGATAGTGAATATAATATTAACCTCTCCGGCCAATTTGATCCTTCAATACCGTCAAATGGGCATGCATTATTCATCAGAGACATAAACAATGATGGCAAATCTGACATTATTCAGATAACTAATCATTTAACCTCTGGCAATATAGATGGCCTTAATATAACATATCATCTGAGCAAAGGTCTTGATTTTAAGGTTGAAAATTATCAATGGTTGAGAACAATGACTTTTGTAAGTCCCAATGATTTCACCTTTGGTAATTTCTATGGCGACGGACAGCTTAATTGTCTTTATTCATTATTTAATATGTTCAAACTGAAGAATAATGACCGAGTTAACCTGGTGGAATCAGTATTGGACGGGCTGAATCATAAAATTAATTTCAATTATAAATTTAATGTAGAAACCTCGGATGCTTTGACCAGGCCTGCATTAGACACTCTAAAATACATTCCTTTCAAACAGTTTGTTGTAAATACTATGGTATCGACAGGAAGTGATAGCATTCCAAAATCTTTAGAATATTCTTATTCAAATCCTATCCTTCATCTTGTGGGAAAAGGATTTCTCGGTTTCGCAAATCAAACCCTGACTGACAATGTTACCCAAATTACCAGCTCAACCCGATTGGATGCAGATGAAAATTCTGTTTATGCTTATCCTGCAGAACAATCTGTAAAAGATGGCGAAGGGAATACAGTTTCAGAGAAATATTTTACAGGTTCGAAAAAGTCTAATGTTGATGGCAGTTATTTTGGATATTTATCAAAAGTCATTTCCAAAGATATTCTTCACGGTGTCATCGATACAACTTTTTATTATTATGATTCGTACGGCAATGATACACTAACTATAGTAAAGCAAAATGGTGAACTTGTTACAACTACACGAAATCAATTTATTGCGAAAAACTCATGGTGCCCGGCGAGATTATCTTCAACAAAACTAACCAGGACATCTTATGGAGCTCAACCGGTTTACGAATCTTCATCCAGGTTTCGTTATGATAATCTTGGCCGGGTAACGAGTAACAATAGCTTTGCGAACCTTTCAGACTCGCTCCATACTGATATTTATTATAATAATTACGGAAATATCCTGTCAAAAGTTACCAGGATGTTAAATGGCAGAAACAGGTCTGAATCATACTATTATGATACCAGGCAAAGGTTTCTTACAAGCCATTCAACCGGGTCGCTGACATATTCATACCTGTATGATCCTGTAACTGGTAACGTAACTAAAGAGACGGCGCCAAATACGCTTGAAACATCTTATAATTATGATGGATTAGGAAGACAGACCAGGAAAGAAATTTCCTCGACAAAATTCATATCAACTGAATATCAATGGAGTGTAGGTACTCCTCAGAATGCTATATATTCTGTAAATCAGTCCGATGCACTTTCAGTGAATAAAGTATTGTATGATAATTTGGGAAAACAGGTACGTTCCCAATCAACAGGATTTGATGGATCTGAGATTAATATCGATAAGCGATATTCCTCAAGAGGTAATATAATAAATGAAAGCAAGCCTTATTTCAGTTCATCCAATCCGGTTTGGAATACTTTCTCATACGACACATTAGGAAGAATTGAATCATCCGCGATTAATGGGTCAACAATTAATTATTCATATAATGACAATGAAACAACTGCTACACTGCAGGTCACAGGAGCCAACAGAGTCAACACAGCATCAATTAATGGTATCGGTCAGGTAGCGTCATCAACCAGGAATAATAAGACACTTGGTTTTGAATATGATAATAACGGAAAATTAAAAAGCGTAGATCCTCCTGTATCAGGTAGTTCCGTAAGTTATGATTATGACGCCCGGTCATTGCTTACCCGCGAAACCGATCCTGACAGAGGAATATCCAAATATGGTTTCAATTCCCTTGGTGAATTAACTCATTCTCAAACAGCAAAAGGAGATGAGGATTCAGTCATATATGATTATATAGGAAGAGATTCAATCAGGATCAGGGAAAATGGAGTAATTTATTATTCATACTATTCCTCAGGTCCGGGAAAGGGAATGTTGAGCCAGATTAACAGTCCTTCAGGATACGAGAAATACTCGTATGATCTATATGGAAACATTACCAGGAACTGTGACAGTATTCCGGGGCAGATATCTTTCCCTTTTACTTATGTTTATGATGATTATGGAAGGATGTCAGAGATGACTTACCCGGGTGGATTTACTGTAACATATCATTATAACACAAAAGGTTATCTCGAATCAATCAAAAAAAAGAGTGACAACAATGTAATATGGCAGTGTAGTTCAATGAATGAGCTGGGAAACATAACTCAGTATTCTTTATCAGGTGGCAACATTGCAGTAAATAAATCCTTTGATGGATTTGGGTATTTGAAAGATATAAAAACTGTTGCAGGATCAGTAAATAAACAATGGCTGACATACAATTTTGATGAAAAAACAGGTAGCCTTACTTCGAGAAAAGATACTATCAGGAATCTGACAGAAGATTTCGGTTATGATGTATTTGATCAATTAAAATGGTCCAAAGTAACCGGTCAGGATAGCCTCCATCTGAATTATGATGATATTGGTAACATTACCTTCAAATCTGATGTCGGAGAATATTATTATAATTCAACAAAAGTACATGCTGTTGATAGCATTAATGGCAGTCAGAATCTGAACAGGCAGAATATCGGGTATAACCATTTCAATAAACCTGTATTCATTGCATCAGAGTCAGATTCTCTTGTCTATACTTATAATGTCATGGATGAGAGAATAAAAGCCATTCATTACGATAGTCTTAATCAGGTCATTAAAACAACCTGGTATGCAGGACCTTATGAACAAGTTGATTCAGGCACTGTTACGAAACATTATTACTACATTAATTCTCCGGAAGGTCCCATAGCTCTGGCAATACAGAATGGGGCAGAAACACCGGTTATTTATTATCTTTGTAAAGATCACCTTGGTTCAATAACAGGAATTATGAACTCGACAGGAGATATTCTGGAAGAATATAATTATGATCCCTGGGGACGGAGACGAAATCCTGTTGACTGGTCATATGCAAATGTTGCTGTTCCGACTTATACTAATCGTGGTTTCACTGGTCATGAGCATCTGGATATATTCAATCTCATCGATATGAGCGGGAGGATATATGATTCTGAGATCGCAAGATTTTTAAGTCCTGACCCGATTATACAGGATCCATATAATATTCTTAATTATAACAGGTATAGTTACTGCCTCAATAATCCACTAAAGTATACTGATCCCAGTGGTTATGTGGCACTGAAAACATGGGATGATTTTTGGGAGGTTGTCGATAATCTATGGAATTCAAATTCAGGAGAAAGTTGGGATAGTAATAATGGATATTCCGCAGGAGTTCAGGGAGGGGGGAACGATAATAGACATATTAGTGTCAACGTCTCTGTCCCTGTATTAGGTGGATTCGTAACTGTCTCTGTTCCCTATTTTAATAGTCTTCCAGAGGTTACTGTTGCTGCATATAGACCTCGGCCAACTGAGTCTTTAAATAGAGATTACAATTCTGAAAGGGATAATCCTGGTTATACTTTCCATGACATTTTTACAACTCCCATTTCTCCTTTTATTGATTATCAAACAAGCGTAAGATCTGGGTCTGGTCCAATCAATATTAAATCAAAAAATGGAGACAACGGTGCACGTCTTTTGGTAAAGAAAACTGGGCCATTAACTTATGATACAAATTTGACAGGAATGCCTGAAAGCAATGTTAATCTTACACTAGGTCATAGCTATTTTTCTATGAGCTTTACAGATAATTCAGTTTCATTTGGGTTTGGAGTTGTCAATCAGAATTATACATCAGGTTTTTCAATTAATATGCCAAAATTACTTTTAATTCCGCTATATATAGAATCCCCCGGTCGTGGTTATATTCCAGTTAGAGTTGTAGGGTATTAATCAGATTTTTGAAAATGAACAGGATATTAAGATCAGGCGTTAAAATAATACTAATAATGTTTGGATTGTGGGTGGTGGTGTTGGCAGTCACATCTCGCATAGATAACCTTCTATATGAATTTAAAAGAGTTAAATATGGAAATGAGATTGAAGACCTGTTTAATGAGAAATTTAAAAAAGCGATAGAAATAAAAGAAGTAGACCAATCAGGTAGACGAGGTACAATTTATTTTGGAAGTGTCGATTCATTGAGTTTCCTTTGTATTGAAGCTACTAATTTCATAGAAATAAATCCAGATAAACTTAATACACAAATTGTTGAAAAACTTGATTTGACTGATTGGAAAACTTATACATACATTTCTCATGATGGTTTTCCTATTATTCAGACTGCATTGAATCCAAAAAAATCAGATTACCTTAGAATCTTGATGGATGAACCTTTTAACATAGAATCTAAAGAAGGTACGGGGAATCATTTTTATCTTTCAGGTAAATTCAGAAACATTGCATTTAGTAACTCACAGAATTGTTATATTATTTCTTTTTCAGGAATTAGGCAAGATATTTTGATTCTGAAGTACAAGAACAGATTATTCATAATAATATCAGAAACTAAGAAAAATAGCCTTTTGGAAATAATAAATCCTGGAATTCTTTAAGAAAGACATTCTGAACTGGTGCTTGAAAGGTATACATATTGCCTGAATAACCCACTGAAGTACACAGATCCTAGTGAATACTCGCGAGAAGCTATTTTAAGAGATATGGAGGAGGATCGGAAAAATGCCCTGAGTTGTGTACAATTTTTTAATAAGTATCCTTTCGGGTGGGAAGAGTATGTTGAAAGAAACAGCCACAAATCACCTAATTATTCTCAATTAATGCCACTTTATAGAGAGGCACAGAAAAATGGATATAATGAGGATTTGATTAGTTTTCAAAATGAACTCTACAAACAGTTAAGCATTCCCTATTCTGTAAATAGTCAAACCACATTTACGTGGCATACTTGGCTGAACTCAAATCAGGTGATGAATGGTGAAGTAATAGTCTCTTCTGAAAAAATCAATTATTCTGTAACAATAAACGCCCAATCTGGAGAGGGTAGCGGCGGAGAATCATCCCTGCTCACATCGATAGGGGGTACAGGATATGGTAATCATGCTTTAGGTTATTGGGCTGAAAAAACAGCCGATATCACTTATAAATATGGCCAGAGGGTCAATGGGGTTGTTAAAAATGCCGCACTAATAACTGCAGAAAATTCCGCTTTATGGGGTAAAGTTGCTTTACGTTTTAATGTCGCAGGTGGAGTTTTGGGGGCAGGAGTTAATGGTTATAAAATGGTCAACGATTTTTCCGAAGGAAATTATGCTAAAGGTGGTTTTGAAGCTGCAAAAACCGCAAGTTATACATTCGGGCTCTACCTATTAGCTGTAAATCCAGCTGTTGGAGGTGTATGGCTCTTAGGCACAGGACTTGTAGATTTAGGAGGGGATATCTATGAACATTTTTCAAAAGAATAGAATTTTTGAAAATGGTCTCAGAAAAGGCTTTTTAAATAACTATAGAATTTATTGAAAATGAATTATAAAATAACTTTAATTTTAAAAAAACGCTTTTTAGCCTTTGGTTTATTAAGTATGCTATCTCTATTAATTTTTATAGTTATCATTGTCTTTATTAATGCTCTTTATCACATAAAAACTAGTCCTCTAGTTTTTATGGTTATCTTCTTACTAATACTTTCTTTTGGATTTTTCTCCTCATTAAAATTATCAAGAAGAATAATTAATATTACATTAACTGATAGAAATCTGGAATTTGATAATATAAACATCTTATTATCAGACTTAGAAGGATATTATATTAATAAAGAAGGTTTGTCAATGTCTGAAATTGAACTTAGGGATGTTAACCATAATGTTTTTAGCTTAACTTCATTAGCTAATGGGAAGGACGGTAAAGAATTTGATTTATTTCTTTCGGATTTAATTCAAAAATCGAGTAAGGCCAATATAGATATTAAAGAATTGAGCTATTATGACTTTCATAATAAACAGTATATTTTAATCAGATCTACGATATACTTTACTTTTGTAATTGTAGTATTGCTCAATCTAATCTATCTCTTTCTAATTTTTATTAAAGAAGTTCCCTTTAACTGGAAATTATTATTAGTAAATTTTTCTCTTATTTGGTTGTATAATTTTCATAAACGGAATGAGAAAAAGTATAAGAAACATTAAACTATTCCTCGGCTTGACGTAATCTACGATTGCGCTTGGTTAAAAAGAGTTTCTATTTCTCCACAGGCTCAGGATTTAGCTTTACACCGCCTTTTGTGTGAGGGATTGATAATATCAGCGCAAACCGGTAATGCAACCAACAATAAATGAATTTCTGACCGCTTCCAAACACCTACCATATAACCTATCTCTATCCTTGGCTTCAGGATGATCTTTGAAAGTACATTGTCACACTGAGTAATTAACCTTTAATTTCTTAAATTTGGGAACTTTTCATAGATATGAATTTACCATATTTCATAGCACAAAGGCTCATTAAGGGAAGACGTGAAGGAACATCTTTTTCCCGTCCAATAAATGTCATAGCAATTGTCGGAATTGCAATGGGTCTGGCTGTTATGATTCTTGCCGTGGCAATCCTCACCGGTTTCAAACAGCAGATCAGGGAAAAGGTAGTCGGCTTTGGAGCTAATATTCAGATCATGAACTTCGATTCCAATATTTCCTTCGAAACCACACCAATAAGCGATACACAGAATTTCATTCCTGAGATTAAAGCGGATCCCGGGGATAAAACATATTCAGGTATTTGCCACAAAGGCCGGAATAATAAGAACCGATGAGGATATTCAGGGAGTCGTTCTCAAAGGAATCGGAAGCAGATTTTGACTGGAGCTACTTCAAAAGCAATATGGTGGATGGTTCAGTATTTACTGTAACCGATACCGGACGAACCGATAAGGTCATAATCTCCAAAAAGATAGCTGACATGCTGAGGCTGAAAACCGGTGATTCTTTTGCAATGCTTTTTATTCAGGATCCGCCGCGAATGAGAAAATTTACTATAAGCGGAATATATGAAACAAGCCTGGAAGAATTTGATAAGATGTACGTCTTCTGCGATATAGGACATATTCAACGGCTAAATGGATGGAGAGATGACCAGGTAAGCGGCTTTGAAGTGTTTATAAACGATTTCGGCAAGCTCGATGAAATGACCGCTGCTGTCAGAGATGCTGTAGGTTATAAAATAACTGAAGAAGAAACAAAGTTCAAGGTGACAAACATCAGGATCCGATATCCTCAGATCTTTGACTGGCTTAATTTTCAGGATATCAATGTCATAATCATCATTCTGCTTATGCTGATTGTCGCAGGATTTAATATGATTTCCGGACTGCTTATCCTTATTCTTGAAAAAACCAATATGATTGGTGTCCTTAAATCGCTTGGCACTGAAGATATTACAATACGACGGGTATTTCTTTACCAGGCAGCATACCTGATCGGGAAAGGATTGTTCTGGGGCAATCTGATAGGAATAGGTCTCGCATATATTCAGTTGAAAACCGGACTAATTACTCTTGATCCATCCTCATATTATATTAAAACTGTTCCGGTTAATCTTGAATTGATCCACATTATCTTATTGAATGCCGGAACAATGGCTGCAATTATTATTATGCTTCTGGTACCTTCACAGTTAATCAGCAGGATCTCACCCGTAAAAGCGATAAGGTACGATTAGAAACTCAGGCAGAACACTGTTTCTTTATCCGGCACTGATTTTACTTTCAGGTTTCCTCCATGCACTCTCATGATCTGCCTGGATAGGCTTAATCCTATGCCAGAACCGTTTTGACGGGTAGTAAAAAACGGGACAAATATTTCGTCTATATTTTCCTCAGAAATTCCCGGACCGTTATCTATCACGCAGATCTCCGGATGATTGTTAGAACCTTCCGATGCAGATATAGTGATCTTCCCGTTGTTATTGTTTTCGTTAGCTTCAAGGGCATTCTTCACAAGGTTTATCAAAACCTGTGAGATAAGATTCTGATCTGCAAAAATTTCAAGATCAGGGTTTTTAACAGAGACAGACAGTTTCATTCTGTCGCTCTTGTCAAGTGAATTATAAAGTATCTGAACGCGGCTCATCAGATCAGCCACCTTAAACAGTTTTTTCTCCGGTTCGGGCACCCTGGTAAGTTTCCTGTAAGATTCCACAAATGACATCAAGCCCTTTTCCCTGTTCTTTTATTACATTCAGTCCCTGCAGGGTTGTTGCGATTGTTTTGACATTTACCTGTTCGGGTGAGACAGGTTTCCCTCCATCACTATATATGCTTGAAAGACTTTCAGAGAGAGAAGTTATTGGTGTTATCGAATTCATTATTTCATGCATCAAGCACTCTTATGAGTTTCATCCACGATTCAACCTCTTTTTCATCGAGTTCATTTTTTATATCCTGAATTGAAAGAATAACCAGTTCGTTATCATTTGTCTTGATCGATGTAGCTTTCAGGGAAAGCTGTATCTCACCATCTTCAGCTGAAATAGCAATCAAGACGACGTTCAAAAGGCTTAATATTGTTTATTGTCTGATAAAGTTTTTTGTCTTTGCGTTCGATCTGCGTCAAGATGGGTAAGAACATCGAGTGAAAGTAATTTTTTTGCAGATGAATTGGCATGCAGAATGAATCCTTTATCATTATACGTGATTATGCCTGTAGCAAGATGCTCAAGCAATGTTCGGAAATATTGCTCCTGCTGCCTGTTCTCAATCTTTAACTGTTGTATCTGATTGTTCACCCTGTTCATGCTCTGATACAGATTACTCAAGAGAAGTATTGGTAATTTCAAAAGGGAAAAAAAGGTTCGAATCATCATTTCTTACAGAATCGAAGAAAAACCTGATTTTTTTATTGGTGCTATTCAGATAGGAGATAAGATTATAGGTCAGAATCATGATAAACAACAATACAGATGATTGAAAAACGAAATGACCTGTCAATTACTATAAAATAGCTTAAGAGCACAAGACATCAATACAATGAAAAAGACCCGGAGTACAATATTAAAATACAGGTTTTTACTGAACATCACCCGATTTTTTAAATCTGTTGTAAAGAGTTTGTCTGGTTATCCCAAGTTGTTCTGCTGCAGCAGTGAAGTTACCATTATTTTTCTCAAGAGCCTGTTGAATCATTTGTTTTTCCATTTCCTCGAGTGTAGTAAAAGAATTATTATTACTATATAGAACCGGGGTGACGCAACAAGAAATCATCGGGCTTTATTACGCTTGATTCACTTAATATCACAGCTTTTTCAATTGTATGCTGAAGTTCACGGATATTACCGGGCCATGAATATTTCAGCAGTTTTTCGTGTGCCTGCTGGTTAATTTTAAGGTTTGGTTTATTGTATTTGTGCGCATATTTTTTCAGGAAGAATTCAGCGAGAATGAAAATATCATTACCCCGGTCTCTCAATGGTGGCAGTTCAATCTGGATCGTATTTATCCTGTATAGCAGATCTTCGCGAAAGAGCCCATCTTTAACCATATTCTCCAGGTTCCTGTTTGTAGCACAGATAAGCCGTATGTCGGTAGGGATCATTTGATTTGAACCAATCCTGGAGAACTGCCGGTTCTCGATAACTGCAAGAAGTTTGGCCTGGAGATGAAATGAGAGATTTCCGATCTCATCAAGGAAAAGAGTTCCTTTATCTGCAATTTCAAATTTACCCTGACGGGTTTCACGTGCATCTGTAAAAGCACCCTTCATATGTCCGAATAACTCACTTTCGAATAGTGTTTCGCTTAAAGCACCCATGTCCACACTCACAAGTACCTCTTTTGATCTGCCTGACAAACGGTGTATTTCCTGTGCAATTAATTCTTTTCCTGTTCCGTTTTCACCGGTAATCAATACATTGGCATCAGTCTTTGCAACTTTCTTTACAAGATTAAGAACACTTGTAAGCTTTGGTGATGAACCTATTATAAATCGTTCATCACGATTTATTTCTTTTTTCAGACCGCTCTCTCTTTCTTTGAGCTGGAGGACCTCATTTTTTGAAATATTGAGCTGGATTGCAAGTTTTAATGTTGCAAGCAGTTTCTCATTGTCCCATGGCTTAAGGATGAAATCAGATGCTCCTGATTTGAGAGCATTTACTGCGGTATTAATATCACCATAAGCGGTTATCATAACCACTGATATTTCAGGTTTTGTTTCTTTTATTCTCTTGAGCCAGTAAATTCCTTCATTACCTGTATTGACTCCTGCTTTAAAATTCATATCGAGAATTACCAGGTTGTAATCCTTTTTAGATAGTTCATTTAAGATCTGGTTCGGATTTGAAAGCAGTGTTACTTCATGAAATTCAGGTATCAGAAGTATCTCAAGGGCACTTAGAATGCTTTTGTTGTCGTCGATAACCAGAATGTTGCCTTTTGGGTTCTGCATAGGATTTGAAGTTGTGAGTTTAAATTTAAGAATTATATCATCAAATAGTCATAAATCTGTAAAATATTTTTACGTTTAATAGTAAAATATCTTTACGCATTTTTTGAAGAATAAAATATAATACATTGTTTATTAGCCATATACAGGAATGGCATCATTATGGTAATCTATGGTGTGAGGAGTGAGGCGTGAATAATTTACCCCCTAAATCCCCCAAATGGGGGACTTATAAACAGCTAGAGCCCCCCATATGGGGGGTTGGGGGTAAGGTGGGATGAGGGATGAGGAGATATTATGTAATGAATAAATCTTAAGAAAATGAAATATCTTTTTAAAACGATTATCAGGAATTTCAGACAGGAAACCAGCAACCAATCTCATAAATTTGCTTGGATTATCTGTTAGTCTGGCGCTGGTTATCATCCTATCTGTTTACTGTTACAGTGAGCTTACAACTGACAGCTATCAAATTAATGGTAAACGCGTTTATTTATACGGTCTTTCTGAAGACCGTATCTATACACCCGGAATTCTTAAAGACCATATTGATATGAATATCCCGGGAGTGGAATCGGTTGTCAGGATGGGTGGATCATGGGAAGCCCCGGTATTCCAGGTTGAAAACAAAGAACCAATAACTTCTGATCTGATTTTTGCCGATGAAAACTTCTTTAAGCTTTTTACCTACAAAGTTATTGAGGGAAATCGTGGAATCAGCTCTGAAAGATCCGATGAAGATTGTTATAACTAAAACACTTTCGGATAAACTTTTCGGAATGAAGACTGCCTTAGGTAAACCGTGTAAAACTGAATAATACTCAGAGTCTGACATGTCAGTGCTGTTATTGAGGAACCAGAGGCCAATTCCTGTATCTCATTCAGTGCAATTACTTCAATGGCGACCAGGAAAATCGTTCAGCCGGAAACGGAGGAGAGTTTACGCAATGGGGTAAGTGCAATTTCCAAACATTTGTTCTCCTGAAAAAAGGGATCAATCCGGAAGAAACCTCAAAAACCATTTTATCGCTTTTCCCTGAAAAGTACCGGGAGAGATTCAAAAGTGAGTAACTGGTTCCCTTAAAAAAGATTTACTTTTCAAATTTTACACTTTATGGAAGTAATTATCTGGTAAACGGGGATAAGAAAAAAGTTATGATCCTTTTACTGGTAGCTACCCTGGTTTTAATGATTGCACTTATCAATTTTGTCAATATTTCATCTTCCCAGTGGCAGGAAAGAATCAAACAAACCGGGGTTATGAAGGTTATTGGAGCATTGAGGTCGACTATAATCTGTGATATTCTTGCCGAGTCATTTCTTTTCTTTTTTGCCGCACTTCTGATTGCTTTCTATTTTGTTTACACCATCAATCCATTTATCCAAAACTATACCGGGATTCATTATAGTCAGGAAATAATTTATTCTCCCAGATTTATAATTACCTCTCTGGCAATAATAATCGGGCTAAGTGTATTATTCAGTATTGTTCCCGCCATAAATATATCATATTCAAGAGCTGTCGACAATCTGAAAAAAACAGTAAAACCAAACAAAACCAACTTTTCTTTCAGGGGCTTTCTTGTGATAATGCAGTTTACAATAGCCATAGTACTTATCGCATTTACTTTACTCGTACAGAAACAGGTCAGATTCGGAAGCAGTAATCTCGGGTTTAATCAGGATAATATCATCGGCATAAAATTAACTGAACAGTTGAGTCAGAAGAAAGATGTTCTGAAAGACTTGCTTCAGAAAGAACCGGCAATCAAGTCAGATTTCCTTTTCACAATATTATCCCGGGAAAACAATTTCACAATGGGGATAATGAACTTGATATGAACGGGGAAAAGAAAGACCTCAATTTTTGACACGTTCAGTGCCGATGCGGAATTTTTCAAAATATTGGGATTAAAGCTGGTTATCGGGACGTTTTTATTCAACTGATCTTAAAAACAGATAACAGGAAGGCAGTTGTGAATGAAACTTTCCTTCGTGAAAATAATATAGCCAATCCGATTGGTGGTAAGATCGTAAGTGGAGATCGTGGTTATGAGATAATTGGTGTTGTTAAAAGATTTTCATTACAAACCTGTAAACCAGCCTATAGTTTCACTTGTTATAAGAAGCGATGTCCACTACCTGGGCATCATATTGTCTGATAAATCTTAAAACAGCCAATTTCAAATCGCTTGATTCAACAATTGATAAATTGAAAAAAACTGTTTCGGAACTTATCACCATCATTCCCTGTTGAAGTGAGTTTTTTTGATCAGGCAATACAGAACATGTATCAATCGGAGCTGAATTTCCGCCGTGCATTCTCTCTATTGGCAGGATGTGCAATCGTCCTGTGCAGTATGGGTATTCTGGCCATGTCACTTTTTGCCTGTCAGCGGCGAGTCAAGGAAATTGGAATACGGAAAGTAAACGGTGCAAAAATTTCAGAAATACTTGGCAATGCTGAATAAGGAATTCGTAAAATGGGTTGTAATTGCCTTTGTGATTTCCACACCGATTGCATGGTATTTCATGCACAAATGGCTCAAATCATTTGCTTATAAAACAGATATAAGCTGGTGGATATTTGCTCTGGGAGGATTAATGGCTTTAGGTATTGCATTACTGACCGTGAGCTGGCAGAGCTGGAGGGCGGCAACGAGGAACCCGGTTGAGGCTTTGAGATATGAATAAAATACTATATAACTTAAAAATATTCTTTAACCGGAAGGGAGGATATTATGATCAGTCACTTTTTTATTAATTCGTGGAGAAATCTCTGGAGAAACAAGCTCCATACAATTCTTAATATACTCGGATTGGCAACCGGGGTAACCTGTTTTATTCTTATTCTTCTTTTTGTAAAATATGAACTGAGCTACGACAGATTCAATATAAATGCGGACAGGATCTACCGGATTGCAGTAAATGGAATGTTAGGGAACACCGAAATTCATCAGACAGGTACACCACCTCCCCTTCCGGCAGCAATGTACCGGGAATTCCCCGAAGTTGAATCCGTGACGAGAGTTATGAAATACAGTAATCTTCAGGGGACCTACGAACAGAAAGTTTTTATTGAGGATAATATTTTTCTTGCTGATTCATCTTTTCTTGACATTTTCTCTGTTCAGCTTACCGGCGGGAATAAAGCCTATGCCCTTAATCAGCCCGGGGTGATGCTTATCACAGAAAAAACAGCAAAAAAGTATTTCGGTGGCGAGGACCCCATAAATAAAACCATAATATTTAAGAACGACCATACTGAGTTCAACGTAAGGGTTTCGGGAGTTATGAAGGACCTGCCCGGTAATGCTCACTTTCATCCCGATTTTCTTATTTCATTCCTGACTTTCAAGGATCTTTATGACAATAAAAACTGGTTTCACAATCCTGCAGCAACATACCTTATGGTGAAACCAAATACAAATGCGAAAGTCCTGGAAAATAAATTCCCCGCATTTATCGCAAAATATTTCTTCCAGGGAGGATCATATGCCGATTTTGAAAAGAGTGGAAATTACTGGAGGTATTCTCTTCAACCTCTAACAAGGATTCATCTGATTTCAAAACTCAATGGAGAATTTGAAGCTAACGGGAATTCATCTTATGTATATATTCTTACACTTGCTGCAATATTTGTCCTTGTTATCGCGTGCATAAATTATATGAATCTTTATACAGCGAAATCTTTTAACCGTGCCAAAGAGATAGGTGTTCGTAAATCTTTTGGTTCAACCCGGTTGAGCCTGATCAAACAATTACTGCTTGAATCAATAGTCCTGTCATTTTTATCTGTTAGCCTGGCGGTTATTCTGGTTGATTCACTTTTACCTTTATACAGAAATTTTACAGGTAAACCACTTGAATTTCACTATTTTAATCCGGCAACACTGTTACAGCTGGCCGCACTTGTTCTGATTGTAGGAGTTTTTTCAGGAAGCTACCCTGCTCTATATCTTTCTTCGTTCAGGCCTGCAGTTATCCTTCAACAAAAATCTGGAAATAACCGAAAGAATATAAACTTCAGGAATATACTGGTTATCCTTCAGTTTACTATATCAATTTGTCTGATTGCAGGAACCATTATGGTATATAAGCAATTACAGTATATGCGATATGAAAACCTGGGCATAAACAAAGAAAATGTGGTAGTTGTAAAAAACATTGCCGGGCTGGGAAGCAACAAAAATGCTTTCATTCTGAAATTATCATCAAACCCTCATATACAGAGAGTTTCCATGACTTCTGATATATTTGGCTCCGATTTTGTAAACTGGGGTTATGGCGCGGAAGGGAAGCAGACTTTTACGTTAAATACATTTTATTGCGATACGGCATATGCTGAGGTCTTAAAACTAAAAATGGTGTCAGGCCGGTTTTTCTCATCAGCATATTCATCAGACTCTTCCGCTATTGTCATAAATGAAGCCGCGGTAAAAATGCTGGATTGGAAGGAACCTTTAAATAAGCAGGTGAATTTATATACTATTTCAAAGAACCTCCGGATAATAGGGATCATGAAAGATTTTAACTACGAATCGAAACAGACTGAGATCAGGCCCATGGCTATTATTTTGCTGAACGGTGTTGCAAAAAACGATGGAAATACCACCTCAAATTTTATCCTTGCGAGATTGAATACCGGAAATCAGGTTGAATCAATTGATTTTATAAAGAATTCATGGAATCAGTTTTCAAATGGCGTTGCTTTCAATTATTCATTCCTCGATGAGGAATATGATAATCTTTACCGGAATGAAGCAAAATCACAGCAGCTCTTTCTATTATTTGCGATCCTTTCAATATTCATAGCGTGTTTAGGTTTGTTCGGTCTTGCTTCTTTTTTGGCTGTACAGCGAACCAGGGAAGTCGGTTTGCGGAAAGTAAATGGAGCAACCCGCACAAATATCTTACTTCTCCTTTCAGAGAATTACATTAAATGGATATCTGTCGCATTTATCATCGCCTGTCCTGTTTGCTGGATCATTTTACACAAATGGTTAATGAACTTTGCTTACCATGCAGAATTAGGCTTATGGATATTTGGTTTAGCCGGGATAATTGCTTTGGTAATTGCTTTATTGACAATAAGCTGGCAAAGCTGGAGGGCCGCTACGAGGAATCCGGTTGAGGCGCTCCGGTACGAGTAGTTTACCCCGTAAATCCCCCAAATGGGGGACTTAATGAAATCAGAATGACGAACATTTGAGATCAGAATGTAGAAGTCTATGAAATTCTTAATTCGCTATTCGTTTGTTCTTCATTCTAAAATTATATTTTCATTTGGCCCCCATATGGGGGGTTGGGTGGTAAAAGGGCGGGAGAAGTAGCACAGGGCTCAGGGCTCAGGGCTCAGGAAAAAGTTTTTGATTAAATAATTTTAATTGTCAAACATATATCTATGAAGAGTTTTTTATTGATTTTCAGAAAATTAAAAAAGAATAAGACAGCAACTTCGCTGGGTATAGCCGGACTGGTAATTGGAATGATGTGCGTAGTATATATATTTCTTCTGGTAACAGATGAAATTAGTTTTGATCGTTTTCATGAAAAAATCGACAGGATCTTTGTCGTTCATGCATATCTTGAAGGAGGAACCGAGAAAGTGGATTTCGCCGGCTGCCCTCCGATGGTAAGTACTGCTTTAAAAGCAGAATATCCGGAGGTTGAAACTAGCTGCCGGTATATTCCGCCATATTTTCAATACCTGCTTTCATCTGGAGAAAATAAATTTACGGAACGGACGGCGATGGCTGACTTTACGATTTTTGACATTTTTTCATTTCCCTTTATCTATGGCAGCAGAGGAGATGCAAATGTCCCTAACCGGATCGTCCTCACCAAATCAGCAGCTCAAAGATACTTCGGCAGTGCAAATCCGGTGGGGAAAATTGTCAGAATGGATAACCGGATTGACATGACAGTAACCGGAGTTATTAAAGACATACCTGAGAATTCATCAATAAGCTTCGATGTTCTGATCCCTTTGGAGAACATAGGAGTCTATTATTCAAGAAATGATTATCTGACAACCTGGTACAATAATGCTTACATGACCTTCGGGCTTCTCACCAGGCCGGAAGGCTATGAAAAGGTAGCATCAACAATTACCCGGCGCATCCAGAAGGAAATACCGGAATCCACTAATTATCTGAGAGCTTACAAATACAAAGATGGCTATTTGTATGAACAGAAACATATCCGTACAGTCCGGATTTTCAGCCTGATTGCCCTGTTAGTGTTATTGGCTGCTACTCTGAATTTTATAAATCTTAATACTGCCCGTTCTTCAAAGCAGGCTAAAGAAACAGGATTAAGAAAAACATTCGGTGCATCACGGACAAACGTGGTAAAGTTAGTATACTCAGAGGTTGCTATAATCTGCTTTCTCGCCTTTTCATTGGCAATCATCCTCGACTATACAGGATTACCATTAATCAATAAACTTATAGGCAAAGGAATTAATTTTAATATTATTTTTTCAGCCGTCCCTCTCGTTGTATTATTTATATTATACCTGTTTACAGTCTTTTTGTCCGGCAGTTATCCTGCCCTTTTCCTTTCATCATTTACTCCCGGGCAGATACTGAGTTCAAATTTCCAGACAGTTAAAAGCCGTGGTATACTCCGTAACACCCTTGTGATCGTGATGTTTGTTATTTCGATCATATTGCTTACGTCTACTTTGCTGATCGCTAAACAAACCGCTTTCATGCAAAAAATGGATCTGGGATTTGAAAAAGATCAGCTTATGTATGTCAGCCTGAAAGGTAAGCTGCAATCGCAGGTACAGGCACTTAAACAGGAACTGGGACACTCTTCGGGGGTGGTTTCAACTTCCGCAGTTTCTATGCTGCCAATGATGATAGGTAATAACGGCGAACAATGGAACTGGGAAGGGAAAGATCCGAATTTCAAACCACTGGTCACCGAATGGCAGACAGACGAAGATCTTCTTAAAACATTCGGAGCAAAAATGGCCGAAGGTGAATATCTGAATAAGAATCAGGACGGAATTGTGATCAACAAAACGTTTGCTGACCTGATAGGCTGGAACAGTTTTTCGGGTAAAACGCTTAAAAACGGCGATGCGCAATACAGGGTACTGGGAGTGATAAATGATATTCATTACAATTCATTATCTACTGCTACAAAACCAATGGCAATAGAGTTTCTCAGCATTCCTGCAAGTAATTACCTGGTAATTAAAGTAAATACATCCGATATCGGCAAAACGATCAATTTTATTACAAAAACATGTCAGACCATTGAACCCTCCTACCCTGTGGAATATGCATTTTTTAATGAAAAATATAAGCAACTCCTGGCATCAGAAATCAACCTGAAAAAATTAGTCGGCATATTTTCAGTTTTTGCATTAGTTGTCCTGTGTCTTGGCATGCTTGGAATGGTGATGTTCATGATTGAACAAAAAACAAAGGAAATCGGTGTAAGAAAGTGCTTAGGGGAAAATGTAATATCGATTATTATGCAGTTAATCAAACCATTCCTTATCTCCGGATTAATTGCAGGAGCAATTGCCATTCCGGTGACATGGTATATTATGAGTCACTGGCTTCAGAACTACACATACAGGATCCATCTTAATATATGGCTTTTCATACTATCGGGAATAATTACGATTGGAATTGCCCTGTTAACAGTATTCTGGGAAAGCTGGAGGGCAGCAACAAGGAACCCGGTGGAAGCGCTGAGGTATGAGTAGATCAACCCCCAACCCCCATTTGCCTGCATGCCGGTAGGCAGGTGGGGCTTTGAAGGGTTTAAAGTCAAGGAATTATGAATAACAAACAAACGAATAGTGAATTAAGAAGTAAATACAATTTCTGAATTCTAACTTCGAATGTTCAATATTCTGATTTCGGTAAGGGGTGAAGTAGTGATTTATGGACTATTAAATATTAACAATAAACGATAAACGAAAATAATGAATGGACAGTATCTTAAGGTGGCAGTGCGGAGGATTTTCAGAAATTACAGATCGACACTGATAATATTTTCAGGGCTGGTGATAGGTTTGACAAGTTGCCTGGTTATTTATACAAAAATTAAATATGAATTAAGCTTCGACAATTACCATTCCAGAAGCAAAGATATTTACAGGGTAGTGAGAGTTACCTCAGGACTGGAATATACTAACGGTGGTTTAGAATACAGAACCGGGGTACATTTTCCTTTCCCGGGTGAGATAAAAAAAGGTATTCCTGAATTGCAGGAAGTGGTACCAATGTTCTATCTGAGAGGCCAGAAGATTGAAGTTTCCGGTCAGGATACAACCAACAGGAAAATTTTTGATTTTGACGATGGTTTAGTACTTACCGACCCTTCTTTCTTCAGAGTATTTGATTATGGGGAGAAAGGGATTAAATGGTTAAGCGGGCAAGGAGGTCAGGTACTCGATAAACCATTTACAGCTGTTATAACACGCGAGACTGCGCAAAGATTTTTTTCTGATCAGGATCCAATAGGCAGGGATATATTCATGTTTGGTAAAAAGTTCACCGTAGAAGGCGTCATTGAAAATTTTCCGGTCAATACTGATTTCCCTTTTAGGGTGATTGCATCAATGTGCACCTTCACTGAAGTAATCCATCCCCAGGCTTTTGCCGATTGGGGCTCACTATCAGATAACTACCAGTGCTATGTGGTATTAAATAATAAAAGTGATGTAAAATCCATTGAAAGAAAATTCAAAGAAATTTACAAGCCTCATGCAGATGGTGACATGGCTGAAAAAAGATTATTCAAGCTGCAACCTCTTTCTAAAGTACACAAGGAAAGTGAATACGGAAATTATAACAATCGTACTGTGAGCAGCGGTTTGCTTCTTGCAATTACGCTTATTGGCACATTTATATACCTGATTGCTTTCTTCAACTATAGCAATTTTTTCCTGGCAGAAACATTAAAGCAAAGAAAGCAAATCGCTTTAAAACTAATTCTGGGCAGTAAACCTTTTAGAGTCTTCATTCAGTTTTTTACCGAAGCGCTTATTGTCAATTTTTGTGCATTGCTCTTCAGCTTGCAATTAGCAGCACCTATTATTAGAAACTTCTATTCTTTTATTGATATCCCAAAAGGATATTTTCCGGAAATTGACTTATCTCTGCTCCTGTTTGTTATCATTTTACTTCTCCTTGGAGGATTTCTATCAGTAATATTCTCTATCTTCAGTCTGAATCTTAAGTCTTTATCATTACTATTAAAAAAAAGTGATTCTGGAGATTCCGGTAAAGAGAATGTATTCGGAAAAACAAGCGTAATACTCCAGTTTGTTGTTGCCCAGGCAGTGATAATAGGCACACTTGTGCTAATGAAACAAATCTACTTCATCAATCACAAGGATCTGGGATACAGTACTGAGAATATTGTTCTCGCACAACTTCCTGAAAATGTAAAATCTCTTAACTCTCTGACGAGTGAAATGATGTCAGTGCCCGGAGTGAATGGAATATCATTTAGCTCGGTGGCCCCGGCAGAATCACAACAATGGAGCGACTTCTCTCTTTTTAAAAATAACGAGAAGAAGCAGGTAGATGCTGAATTGAAGTCCATTGACTCATCATATCTTAAACTATACTCATTTACCCTGTTAGCAGGCCGAAATTTTTCAGCGAGTGATACTTCTGCATCTGTCATTTTAAACAGGGAATTCCTTTCTGAAGTTGGTTTCACTGATCCAAATGAGGTGATTGGATTAAAGATGCCCGGGATCGGAAGAAACGGCGCATTTATAAAAGGTGTTGTGGAAAACTTTCATTCAGGGTCTATTCATGGTAAAATCAGACCTTGTGTTTTTATTAATAATCCAGGAGACTACCGGATTGTTAACATCAAGCTCGAACCTTCTAATTCAAAAAATACACTACCCAGGGAAATAGCCCTCCTGGATAAAAACTGGAAAAAAATATTCCCCGGCAAGGAATTCAGATACCAGTTTCTAAATGACATGATAGCGGGGTATTATATAGCAGAACATAAAGCTCTGAATCTCTTTCTGCTGTTTGCCTCGATCACGATCTTTTTGTGCATCCTTGGGATTCTGGGTTTATCGCTTAGCATGAATGAAAGAAGGACAAAAGAAATTGGTCTCAGGAAAGTGAATGGTGCTACAGTATCTGAAGTTATGATCTTATTGAATCAAAATTTTATAAAATGGGTTGCCATTGCTTTCATAATTGCTGGTCCGGTTGCTTTCTATGTAATGCACAAATGGCTTCAGAATTTTGCCTATAAAACTTCGTTAAGCTGGTGGATTTTTGCTTTAGCTGGTATAATCGCTTTAGGGATAGCTATGATAACCGTAAGCTGGCAGAGCTGGAGAGCGGCTACAAGGAACCCGGTGGAGGCACTTAGGTATGAGTAATTCACCCCCTAAATCCCCCAAATGCCTGCTTGCAGATAGGCAGGGGGGACTTAATGAAATCAGAATGACGAACATTTGAGATCAGAATGTAGAAGTCTATGAAATTCTTAATTCGCTATTCTTTTGTTCTTTATTCTAAAATTCTATTTTCATTTGGACCCCCATATGGGGGGTTGGGGGGTAAAAGAGTGAGGAGTGAGTGATAGCCCAGAGTTCAGGGCACAGGGGAAGAAGTTGTGAGGAGTGAGGAGTGAGAGGATGACATAGAGACTTAGAGACACAGGGACTTAGAGATTTGATAAGCAATTAAGCATAAACTAGAAAACCAATTATATGATCTTCAACATCAGGCTTATAAGCAGAACTCTTCTTAAATTGAAAACTTACACTGCTTTGAACATTTTGGGTCTGGCTATTGGACTTGCCTGTACACTGGGAATTGCCGAGTGGATAGAGAATGAGATGAGCTTCGACAAACATCTGCCTGATGCCGACCGGATTTACCGTCTGACATTTGAAACAAATACATCGGGCATAAGGTTGCATTTTGCACGATGCTGGGAGAGTTGGATATCGCAGATGCCTGCCACATTTCCTCAGATTGAGCAGCTGGTAAGATTGGCACCGTATCGTCATACAGCTCTTAAAGCCGGAGAGAATAAATTTTACTCCGACAGGATCTTTGCCACAGATTCAAACTTTTTTAAGGTATTCAATATCACCCTGTTGTCAGGAAATGCGGATGAGGTGCTAAAGGAACCGCATTCAGCTGTTATATCGTCATCAATCGCACATAAATGCTTTGGCGATATTGACCCGATAGGCCAGACAATCCGTATTTCCGGTGAATATGATGAAAAAATGATGTTATGTACAATAAAAGGAGTAATGAAGGATACTCCTGTAAATTCCCATATTCATTTTGACATACTTACTTCTTTTACAAATCCAAATGAGGCACCCGGATGGGCCTACATTTATCTTCTCCTGAAGAAAGGGACAAAACCTGAACAGATCATTTCAGCATTACCGGAATTTATTAAATCACATGAGTATGTTTCAGATCAGAGGACTTTCACCCCATATCTTCAAAATATTACTGATATCCACCTCTATTCAAATAAAGATCGCGAAGTTGAGCCTAACGGGAATATTACAGTTATCTATCTCTTTGTGATTATCGCAATAGTTCTGCTTGTAGTTTCATTTGTCAACTTTTACAATCTCAATAAGGCAAAAATTCTGTCTCTTCAGAAGTCGATATACCTTCAAAAAATCTTCGGGTCGGATAGTAAAGGTCTTATTTTCAACTCCCTTATTGATTCATCGGTAACTGTTGTCTTAGCATTTGGGTTAGCTTTAGTCTTTCTCGACCTGCTGCAAATGCTTGCAACTTCATTCCCCGGACTTAATTTTCAATCAAATGGTATCAGAAAATTAGTCAGGATCTGGCCTGTAGCATTAATTATTTTCCTTGCAGCATTGACTACAGGAAGTCTTCCTCTCGTTGTTCATATGTTTAAGGGGAAATTAAGGACAATTACAATAAATTCCATTCCTGTTCAGGATCGCGGCAAGGTATCGTCATATTCAATACTTATGACAATTCAATTTTGTCTGTCAGTCATTCTTATGTTTGCCACAATAACTATTGCACAGCAAAAAAAACTCATGTTTTCCCGTAGCCTTGGAAAAATGAATCCGAACATTATCGTTTTTAAAAGACAAAACTGGGAAATACGAAGCAAATATCAGGCAATCCGGGATAAGGCTCTCGAAAATCCACTGATAAAGAATTTTACAGCATCAATGGAAGAACCGGGCGGAGAAACTTTAGATGCCCTTCCCGTCGAATCCCCGGCACTTGATGACAGTCACAAGGATAAACCCTTATTTGTATTATCGGTCGAAGATAACTTTCTTAACTTTTTCGATATTAAGCTTATTGCCGGAAGAAACTTTTCAAAGTACAACCCTGAACGGAAGGGCGAAGATTATGTATTAAATGAAACTGCCGTAAAAGAATTGGGATGGACTCCCCAGGAAGCAATAGGAAGACCATTTAATATCAGGTTTGACCCGCCTGGAATATTTTTTGGAGGCACCGTGGTTGGTGTTGTTAAAGACTTTAATATAACAACGATAAAACAGAAGGTTAAGCCGTATGTTATGTTTCAGAAACCTATATTTTATCTGTGCTACATGGTAGAAGTAGATTCAGCCCGGAGACAGGAAGCTCTATTAAGTTTTAAAAATATCTGGGAACAGGAATTACCTGATTATCCATTTCAATATGAATTAATCGGTGATCTTTATAATTCTGCCTATCAGAAAGAACTCATTGAGGCCCAATTAACTCTCTATCTTTCAATTCTTACAATTGTAATAATATGTATGGGCATATTCTCAATAACATCAGTGCTAGTAGAAAGAAGAACCAGGGAGATAGGCATACGTAAAGTAAATGGTGCCCTGGTATTTGATCTGCTTGCTATGTTAAATTCAGATTTCATCAGGTGGTTTGTTATTGCATTTATAATTGCCTGTCCTGCAGCATGGTACGCAATGCATAAGTGGCTTCAGAATTTCAGCTATAAGACTGAATTAAAGTGGTGGGTATTTTTGGCTTCAGGAATTATAATATTGACAATCTCACTTCTCACTGTAACTATTCAGAGTTGGCGGGTTACTACAAAGAATCCGGTAGAAGCGCTCAGATATGAATAACCCCCCTGACAATGAAGTTTCATCGGAGAATTTCCGGAAATCAATTCATTACTGATATCTTTATACTATTAATCCATATATCGTTTTTATGAAAATCAAAATTATCCTTTTAGCCCTTGCATTACTTGTATCTGTAAAAGTCTCATCACAAGATGGATATACTTTAAAAAAGGATTCCATCCAGTCAGATATTTTAAAGCAGAACCGTAAGATAAGCATCTTCCTCCCAGAGGGATATGATGCCAAAGATGCAAAATTCCCTGTTCTGTATGTTCTCGACGCTGATGGCCGCGATCAGCATACTGTTCCGACTGCAAGATTTCTGTTTGTTAACGGCAAGATGCCAAAAGCTATCATAGTCGGGGTATTCAATATAGACAGAAATCATGATTTTCTTCCTGACTCAAGCCAGGCTGCCAATACCGGTGGCGGGGCAGATAATTTTTTACAGTTCTTTAAAAAGGAGCTAATCCCATATGTAAATAAAAACTTCAAAGCCGAGCCATTTAATGTTTTGATCGGCCATTCCTTCGGAGGAGTATTTGTAATGCACGCACTTTTGAATGATCCTGATCTGTTTGATGCCTATATAGCAATTGATCCGAGTTTCTGGTATAAAAATGAAATGCAGGTTAAAAGTGCCCAGCTTGAATTCATGAAAGCTAAAAACTGGGATAAGCCCATCTTTATCTCAGGACGCGAGGGTTCAGGAATGAAAGGAATGGGCATTACATCCATGGAAAAGGTCCTCAAAAGTTCCGCACCGGCCGGATTGAAATGGAAAATAGTGGCTTATCCAAATGAAGATCACGGTTCCGTACCTTTTAAAAGTGTCTATGACGGTCTTCGTTTTATATTCGATGCCGGAAGCAATTTTATGGTCTTTCCCATGGCAGCCATTCTGCCAAAAGGGACTTCAACATTTGCTCTCATTCAGAATATTAATCCGAATCTCCATTATACCACTGATGGAACTGAGCCAACTATTAATTCCCCAAAATGCAAGGAAAGAATTGAAATCAATAAACCCTGTACACTAAAGGTAAAAAGCGTTGTGTCAAATTATAAAAATAATCCATCTGTTACCAGGGTATTCTCTGCCGGTGAATATATGAACGGTCTGGAATCTGTTGAAAACCTTAAGCCCGGACTTAAGTATTCTTATTATGAAGGAGTATGGGATTCAGTTCCGGATTTCTCAAAACTTACTCCAAAAAAGAATGGCACAACCGGGAATATCGATTTAAACTTTGCCCTGAAGAAAGATAGTTTTGGTGTGCAATTTGAAGGATATCTGCATATTACAAAAAAGGATCTGTATGAGCTGTGGATTACATCAGATGATGGATCTAAAGTATACCTTAATAATCAGTTGCTGTTCGATAACGATGGTTTGCATTCAGCCGACAGCCCTGTAGCAAAGGTTGTTCCTCTGAATCCCGGATACTATCCTTTAAGGATCGATTATTTTGAAAGAACAGGAGGGGAAGCAGTAACACTGGGATATGTAGCAGTAGGTAAAAAAATTCAGCCGCTGCCAATACCGAAAGAGATGCTGTTCTATAAGGAATAGTTTAAAAAAATCCATTTAACCGCAAAGTACGCAAAGAAAGCGCAAAGAACGCAAAGTAATCTACGAACCGTATTCCTTTGTGAACTTTGCGAATCCCGACTACCCGGGATTGCGACTTTAGTGGTTAATGGAAAATTTTTGGGTAATCCCGGTCCTGAAACAATATTCAAGTCAAGATTGTTAAAAGTCCGGGAGAAAAATTACCATGAATGATTTCACAACCAGGCTAAAAACCGAAATACTCAAGGGCCTGCCGGGCACAGATGTGCAATGGCAGATGGCTTCATCGGACCGTTTTGCAAAGAGCTTCCCCAGGCATCCCGGCAAGGATGTACGTCAGGCCGGAGTGCTGATACTTCTCTATCCTTTTTCAAGGTCAGTATATACGGTATTTATGCAACGGCCCGATTATAACGGTGTGCATGGCGGCCAAATCAGCTTTCCCGGCGGTAAGAAAGAACCTGAAGATGAGGATGTAATCAAAACTGCTTTACGTGAAGCCTATGAAGAGACAGGAGTTGATCCTGATAAAGTGGATATCATAAGCACTCTTACTCCTTTATTTATTCCGGTGAGCAATATGGTTGTAACTCCGGTGGTTGGCTGGACAAATAAAAAACCTTCTTTTAATCTAAGGCATGAGGAGGTACTTTTTCTGATTTATGCTGATCTCAGGAAGCTTCTTGATCCTTCAGTAGTCAAATTAAAACCTTTCGAGATCAGGGGTGAAATGCTTGAAGTCAAATATTTTGATTACGAGGGTAATACAATCTGGGGTGCCACCGCGATGATTCTCTATGAGTTTCTTATAATTCTCAGAAGGGGTGGTTTCTTCCTTCCGGAATGACATCTTTATAATGCTCAAACCTGTCAAGAACCTGACTTACAAATTTCACCGACTCGGTACCCCTGAAATAGCCATTCTTAACAACAGTATCATTATAGTACTTAGGTTCAGCCTTTTTCAAAAGCCAGATTGCCACGTTTCCATCCCATTTCTGAGGATTCATCCCATTTTTCTCTGCAAGTTTCACTGCATCAAGGATGTGTCCTGGACCCGCATTATATGCTGCCAGAATGAACTTAATCCTTTCCCGTTCGTCAGGGATCCTATGGGTAAAGATAGTATAAAGCCAGCCTATATATCTGATCCCGGCTTTCATATTATTTTCAGGTGAGGAGGTGATATCAATACCAAAATTATTTCCTGTTTCCGGCATAATCTGCATCAGCCCGAACGCACCTGCATATGATTCGACGCCCGGGTTGAACTGTGATTCCTGGCAAATAAGGGAAGCAAGCAACCTCCAGTCCCATTTTATGCTGAGGCTGAACTTCTTTATCATATTATCGTACAGAGAAAGTCTGTCGGCCGTAACGAAAGTATGCTCAATACAATATAAGGTATTGAATTCCAGATCATATCTGATATAATCTGAAAATGACTTCATTGATTCGTAACTGAACCCCATTGGTTCTCCCCGGTAGGTAAAATAGACAGCGGAATTAAATGTCTTCAGGGAACCTTGGTTTTCTGCTTCACTTACAGGATTTGAAAAAAACAATTTCCTGTTTAAGCTCCTGGATGTGTGATGATCAGAACAGGAAGAAAGACCTGTTACAAAAAACACTAACAGTAATAAAAATTTATTTATCAAAATGGTGTTTTAGTTAAACAAATGCTATTCAAAACGGGGGCAAAGATACAACTTTTTAGCTAATCATAGAACGTCCATGCCAGGCCGTATCGTAACATCCTGATATTCATTGGATAAGTCGGCACCATCTCATAGTGCAGGCCCATTAATTTAGCATTTATATGATCGAACATTACAAAAAGCCTTGTCCGTTTGATCTTTAAATTTAAAAAGACATTGATAAAGGGATAATCACCCGCTGTTGCAATATCCTGCCGGTAAAACCTTCCGATAGCCGGCATATAGGCATACGGATGATATATCGTGTTGTAGGTCACATCTGCACCAAGCTGTGTATTTAGCTCTCCCCGGGTTTTTACAAATCTGAAAAGATGTTCAAAATATCCTGCAGCACGAATTGTAACAAGCGGAAGATCAAGTATTTCTGAATTAGAGCTTTTCTGGACAATTACATCGCTGGCAAGATGAAATTTCCAGGCTCTAAGCTCATTTTTGATTGCAACGGATGCTACTGAAAGACCTCCTGAATATTGCGAGGGATGTGCAGTTGTATCAAAATCAGTATAATTCTTTATTATAGCATAATTGAATTTTAGTTCAGTTTTCCTTGCCGGATAGATAAAAGCTGAACCTACATCTGTCCTGAATTCCTTTTTGAAATTATTGGTCCATTCAAAATTATTACCGCCCCAATGGTCAAACCAGAAAGAAGGCTGTCTGTTTTTCATCGAGCCAAAAATCAGCCAGGATGCCCTTCCTTTCTTAAGGTCAAATGATTTTGTTATTTCTCCGTCAAGACTGAAGTCGCCCGACCTGTAACCTGTAGCATACAATTCTCCTGTCGCCACCCAACGGAACTTTTCTCCGATGTCGTTAAACAATTTCCCGACGAGAATATTGCTGCTGGTATGCAACACCGGTGTACTGGGAGCCAGAATGTAAGGTTTAGGAATTATATAGCTAAAGGTCAGGATCTCATTCCTGATCCCAAAACCCCCACCGAGTCTGAATTTCCTTGTTTCATTGGTTGAAAAATCAAACCTCAGAGTATTTCTTATTATTCTTGAATTCAGGGAATCGGCGGTGATTTTTCGTGTAACATACACTACAGAATCATAAAGTGACGAGACCGGATCATTGTCTTTATATGTCCGCGCATTGCTTTCAAGTTCAAAAATATGAGAGATAATTCCGCTTAACCCGAAAAATCCCGAACGCTTATGTGAAGTACTGTCCTTTTTTGAAGCAGGACTGGCGGTTAAGCTATACCGTTGAATGAGTAATATGTTTCGATTCTTAAGATCACTGTTTGCAACATGAAGACCACCAAGATTTGTCGGAACATCAAGAGAGTTTGGCAGATTGAGATCTGCAATACTTACAATACCTCCATTTTCATACGATAACAGGTTATTTATATCCGCTGAAAAGTACATTTTATATTTTTCTCCTGTATACGAGGAGTAAAAAGTAAATGTCTTATCGGAGGATCTCTGGTAATTGTACTGTCCAAGACTGAATACTATATCATAGATAAGACCGAAATTAAAATATCTGTTCACGTTTTGTGAATGTCTTACCCTGAAAGTTTGTTCCGAAGTTGTAACCGGACCAGCAAAGCTCCAGTCCAGTTCAGTAAAGGGGATCTGAGTATTTGTGAACACAGTATTTGAGGAGGTATGCATTAACGGGTAATATGAGGTATAGAGGAATTTGTCAGGGTCAGTTACCCTGTCAAAAAAACTGAGCTGATAGAATGGCAGTCCATAATTGCCCAGACTTGCGTTAACCGGCGAATATTTATCAGCTAATTTGAACCTGTTTGACAATGAAAAGACAGTATCGATCGGGATATTCACCTCCTCGGAAAAGTCGTGAGATAGTGTCCATTCTCTTAATATTTTTGGTTTCTTTACTGTATCCTGTTTCTGGGCATTTGATCTTTTAGTAACTTTTAAAGAGTCCTGCTTCTGTGCATTTGGTTTGGATGGAATGGTGTTCTGTTTCTGGGCATATAAACCTGAAGAAATGGCTAGAAGCAATATTATAAAAGTATGTCTGATCATCAGGTGCAAATATAGATAATCTGAATAAAAACATACCCGAAAGAACGCAAAGGTTTGCGTTAAGGTCGAAAAGGCAGAAATCCGCAATCCACAATCCGCAATTCGCAATCTTCTAGTCTACATTATCGTTCAGATAGGCATTGTTCTCTCTTAATACAGGTTCATCATTATCATCAGACGTAAGTGTGAACTTTGACAATTTGCTTTCGCTTCCACCTTCCGGTGCATTCAGTGACAGGTTGCGTCTTACATATGCAGGCACATCTTCGAAAGTATCAATATTCTCCTTCATGGTCTTGTTTGAAAGGCCCTCTCTTTTAAGGAGGTTTTGCATATGCTTCACCCTTCGCAAAGTCGATTCAGGTTTCTCGGGAGCATCTTCATTCTCATTGGTCCGCCTGTTCCTGATCTCCTCCAATTCATGGCTATGCTCAAGGCTGAAATCGATTACGCCCTGAGTTTCTTCTTCAAAATCGGTAATAATAGACTTTTTGCCTTTTTCCTTCACCGAAAAAACATCTTCTCCGGTTTCAGGTATTATCCTTGAAGGTATTGCATTCTTATTTGTCAGTAATTCAACCGTTTTAGTCCTGTTTGGTCTGTAAGGCTGGAAAATGCTGTTAGCTTCAAACCCGGTTGCAATAATTGTAACGCTGATCTCATCTTTCAGATTTTCATCTTTCGATAATCCCCTGATGATCAGGGCATCATCTGATGCTGCCTCGTACATATTATCAGTTATCTCTCCAAGTTCATCCATTGTGATCTCGTGCTCCCCTACTCCCGAGGAAATATTTATCAGGATGCTCTTTGCCCCGGTGACATCATTTGAATTCAATAATGGTGATGCAAGAGCATTTTCGATAGCTTTTGCTGCCCTGTTTTCACCTGAAGCCTTACCCATACCCATTATAGATACTCCCGAGTCTTTCATTACTGTTTCCACATCAGCAAAATCAACATTAATATAACCCGTAACGGTTATGATCTCAGCAATTCCTTTTACCGCAGTAGTCAGAATGTCATCGGCTTTGGCAAATGCAGTTGAGACAGGCTGATTGCCATAGATCTCTCTCAGCTTTTCATTATTTATCACAAGCAATGAATCGACGTAGTCCTTGAGTTCGGTAACACCATCAATAGCATGCCTGATACGTACTTTCCCTTCCGACTTAAAAGGAATTGTAACAACTGCGATGGTGAGGAATCCTGCTTCCTTACAGGCCTTGGCAATGACCGGTGTAGCTCCGGTACCAGTACCTCCCCCCATTCCTGTTGTTATGAAAACCATCTTAGTGTTACCCGACAAAGCAGCCATAACATCATCTATGTTTTCTAAGGCAGCCTGCCTGCCAATTTCAGGTTTGCTTCCGGCGCCCCTCCCTTCGGTAAGCGATTCCCCAATCTGGACCTTTACAGGCACCTGGCTTTTTATAAGCGCCTGATGGTCAGTATTGCAAATCACAAAATTTACATCAGTTATACCCTTTTCAAACATATGATTGACAGCGTTATTGCCTCCACCACCTATTCCGAGAACTTTTATAATCGACGATCTCTCTACCGGAAGATCAAAGTTCATTATATCGTCTGACATAGTGTAATTATTTAATTGATTATGAACAGCATATATTTATAAAACCATTTTTATCATTTGATAGGCTGATCTTCTACCTCGAACATCCTGGAAAGCATACTTTTGATCTTTTCGGTAAGAGGGATTTTTTCTTCTTCCTGGACAGGAGGTACAAAGGCGTCTTCCTCTTCTTCCGTCTCATGTATATCAACCACAGCAGCTTTAGGCTTGACAAATTCATCAGGGCTGCCAGCATTGAAGGTTTTCTTGTAAGTTTCAAGGTATTCAAAGCCACGCATTATCAGCCCTACGCTTGTTGCATACATAGGTTGATTTATTTCATTTTTCGCTGTTCCGGCCAGATGTTCGTTCGGAAAGCCAATTCTGACGTCCATCGCAGTTTTAAACTTCATCAGCTGAGGAAGGTGCTTCAACATGGCACCGCCACCGGTAATCACAACACCGGCAGCCAGTTTATCTGCATAGCCCGAATTTTGAATTTCGAAATTGACCGCATCGATAATTTCTTCCATCCTTGACTGTATGATATAAGCTAGGCTCTTGAAAGAAATCTCCTTAGGCTCACGACCACTGATCCCCGGGATGGAAACGACCTTATCTTCAGGAGCAATATCCCCGAGGGCGGAGCCGTACTGGATCTTAAGCTGCTCAGCATGCCTTTGCAGAATTGCACAACCCTCCTTGATATCTTTTGTCACTACATTACCCCCGAATGGTATCACTGCGGTATGACGAATGATATTGTCATAATAGACAGCAACATCTGTTGTCCCGCCTCCGATATCCACCAGGACAACTCCAGCTTCCTTTTCATCATCCGTAAGTACTGCATCGGAAGATGCCAGCGGTTCCAGTATCATATCCTTTACGGTCAGATTGGCTTTCCTGATACATTTTTCGATGTTTTTAGCAGCGGCGACCTGTCCGATCACGATATGAAAATTAGCTTCCAGCCGTCTGCCGCACATTCCTATAGGGCTCTTTACTCCAGTTTCATTATCGACAATAAAGTTCTGAGGTATAACATGAATTATTTCCTCTCCGATGTCGATATGTATCTTATGCATATCCTCAATCAGCCTGAAGACATCCTCTTTTTTGATCTCGTCATCATATGCATCACGCATTATATAGCCTCGGTTCTTCATACTCTTGATATGCTGGCCGGCTATGCCAACAAAGACCTCTGAGAAGAGAATCCCGGATCTTTTCTGAACGTCATCAACGGTAGTCTGAATGGCATTTACTGTTTCTTCAATATTAAGAACAACGCCTCTCTTCACACCCTTTGAAAGAGCTTTACTAAGTCCGAGAATCTCAATTTTGCCATTCTCGTTTTTCTTACCGACAATTGCCACAATTTTTGTGGTTCCGATGTCGATGGCTGCTACATACTGTTCCTTTTTATTCATCGCTTAATATGGTTATTTCTGATTATCTCTTCTTTTGCAAACTATCTGATCTTTAAATTCAAGATTTATCAATGAATATTTGTTCCATCCCACTTCAGGAAGAACTTTATCGTAAAATGCCTGAAGGTTTCTGAGCTTCCCTTCATAATTTTCGGCGGTTCCAAGATGAATCAGCTGATTACCAGCCCTGGGGATCAGATCAATTTCATCGTTACCGTCAACATATATCTGATCGATCTGAGCCGACCAGAATTTATCATCATTTATATAAGTTACCAGGTGATATATATCTTTCAGGATGGAGTTTTTGATAGCAGTATCAAGCACGCTTACGCCATTAAGCATTGCTGAGCTTATATTTACATTCCCCCCGACAATGTGAAGGCGAGGGTTATATAGGTTCCTTTTCCTCACAACAACTCCATCTTCATCGACAAAATAGTCTCCACCGTTATCAGGCATCACTCTCATAACCGGAACGCGTTGTTCAACAAAAACATGAACCAAACCATCGACAGTCATATAAGCTTCAACCTTCTTAAGCTCTCTTAGCACATTGATTCTGTTTTCAATAGCCGAAACTGAGACCTCTTTAACCGGTTTGCCGGCAATCCTGGTCGAATTACCATATGCAAGATTCAGAAGTTGTCTTTTTGTAACAAAATGATAATCAGACGAATCACTAATGTCAATAACTATTCCTCCACATGGTCTGGAACTAGTAGAACTTGCCATGTAGACTGGTATTACTATAAGATACAGTACAGGGATGATAAATAATATTTTCATTATCCTCCTCATTTTATTCTTTCTCTCCTTAGTTTTTCCTCAATCGGTTTAACAAGGGTGTCTATATCACCCGCTCCGATAGTAACCAGCACATCCAGATTATAAGAGTCAAGCTTATCCGGAATATCCTCTTTCATCAGCATCCGCTTGCTACCTGATCGCATTTTATTGAAAATCAGTTCCGATGTAACTCCTTCAATAGGTTTTTCACGTGCAGGGTAAATTGGCAGAAGAATGACTTCGTCAAGTTCATCCAGGATTTTAGCAAAGCCCGAAGCATGGTCCCTGGTTCGCGAAAAGAGATGAGGCTGAAAGATCCCTGTAATTCTTCTTCCTGCAAAAAATTCCTTTATGCATTTTATACAAGCGCTGATCTCCTCAGGATGATGAGCATAATCATCAACAAAAGCCAGGCCGGGTATATTTATCCTTATATCAAATCTGCGCTTTACGCCCTGGAAGAGCAGAACAGCTTTCCTTATTTCAGGCTCAGTCACACCACACAAATGTGCCATGGCAATAGCTGCAGTAAAATTTTCGATATTAATAATCCCCGGGAACGCAAAGTGCAGGTCCTCAATTATTCCTGATGGTGTTTTAACGCTGAATCTGTAATAATCCTTTTCATGGATAATACCATATGATCTGAAATCGGCATCCTCGCCAAGGCCGTAGGTATAAAAGGTCACACCTTCAGGAACTATAATTTTTTTGCGGATCGCGCTGTTGACAATCAGGTTGCCTCCCTGTCTGATTTTACTGCAGAATACATTATAGGCTTCTATCATCGTCCTCTGATCGCCATAAATATCAAGGTGGTCAGCATCGAGAGACGTCACAATTGCCATGAATGGACTGAGACGGTGGAATGAGCGATCGAACTCATCTGCTTCCATGACCGTATACCTGCTGTCGCCAATAAGAAGATTTGAATTGTAGTTCTTTGATATTCCGCCAAGAAAAGCAGAACAATCTATAGAAGACTGCTTCAGCAGATGAGCTGTCATAGTCGAAACTGTCGTTTTTCCATGCGTACCGGCTACGGCAAGAGTGTCGGTGTTCTTTGATATCTCTCCAAGGATCTCGGATCGCTTAAAGATCTGATAGCCATTATTTCTGAAAAACGAAAGGATTTTATTTTCAACGGGAATAGCAGGCGTATAAACAATTATGACCTTGTTTTTATCAGAAGAGTTGCTGAACAATCGTGGCAAAAAGTTAATATCATCCCTATAGATAACCTCACAACCATTTTGAATCAGGGAATCTGATATCACAGTTTCTGATCTGTCATACCCGGCAATCGAAAAGCCGCCTTTGGCAAAATAAAGTGCAAGTGCGCTCATGCCGATGCCACCTATGCCGACAAAATAAATTCCTTCAATATGTTTGAAATCAATCATTTCTCGTAAGCTTAAGTACTTCCCTGGCAATCCTTAAATCGGCATCCCTGTCTGCCATTTTACGGATGTTCTCAGAAAACCTGTCTCTTCTGGTTTTATCAGATATTAGTTTAATAGCTTCATCAACAAGTATTCTAACTGCCTGATTATCTGATATTAGCAAAGCTGCGTCCCTTTTAGTCAGGGCTTCCGCATTCCTGGTCTGATGATCCTCTGCAACATTGGGTGAAGGGATCAGAATTGCAGGTTTGCCAACCAGACATAATTCGGAAATAGTTCCGGCGCCTGCCCTCGATATTATTATATCCGCAGCAGCATAGGCATAATCCATGCGGTTAATGAACCCATGCACAGAAATGTTCCCGCTGAAAGATAAAGAAACCAGCGCCTTTACATTTTCAAAGTAATATTTTCCGGTCTGCCACAGCCATTGACAATCCGTGTCCCTGAGTTTATTTATGTTTTCTGAAAGGCTGTTATTGATTGTTCCTGCTCCCAGCGATCCCCCCAGAACAAGTATTACCGGGAATTCCTTTTTAAGATTAAAAAATGAAAGGGCCTCATGTTGCAGGCTTCTGAGGTTCTCAAAGTTTTGTCTGACAGGATTACCTGTTTTAATTATTTTACCGGCAGGAAAATATTTTTCCATCCCGTCATATGCAACACAGATAGTTGCGGCCTTTTTTGCGAGAAGCTTATTTGTTACGCCCGCATAGCTGTTCTGTTCCTGAATAAGAGTCGGGATGCCCATTTTTCCTGCTTGTCTCAGAACCGGGCCGCTGGCATAACCACCTACACCAACAACAACGTCAGGTCCAAATTCTTTTATTACCTTTTTTGCTTTATTAAGACTCTTAAAAAGTTTTATCAATACTGAAAAGTTTTTCAACGACAGACTCCTGTGTAAACCAGCTACCGGCAGACCGATTATCCTGTAACCGGCATCCGGAATTTTTTCCATTTCCATTCTCCCCTCGGCACCAACGAAAAGGATCTCAATCTGAGGGTCAATTTTCCTCAGAGCATTGGCAATTGATATAGCCGGATATATATGTCCGCCTGTACCGCCACCACTGATTATCACCCTTTTATGTTTTTGCTGGTTCATAAATCTTTTCTCCTTCATCAGATTTTTCCTCTTCAGGAAGTTCTTCTTTTTTAATCCTTGCATTTACCACTCTGCTCACACTAAGGATCGCTCCAATCGAAAAACTCATGACCAGAACAGAGGTTCTCCCCCAACTAACCATTGGCAGTGTTTGTCCGGTTACAGGAAACAGACCCACCGCTACCATCATATTAAGCATTGCCTGAATGACGATCATCACGATCAGCCCCAGGACCAGAAAAGCCGGGAAAGCAGTTTCACATTTTTTAGCGATAGTGATCCCCCGGAAGAGCAGAATCATATATGCCAAAATAAGAGGGATGGCGCCGAATAATAGTCCGTATTCTTCAATGATAATTGCAAAGATGAAGTCGGAATTTGATTGCGGCAGCATATTTCTCTGAGTACTTTTACCAGGTGCCTTTCCGAATAAACCTCCTGTTGAGATGGCAATTTTTGCCTGGTTCGACTGATAGTCACCATCTTCATCCCCTTTACCTGAGAAGAAATGTTCAATCCTGTTTTTCCATACCTGTACCCTGTTATCTTTTTTAATGACAGTCAGAACCATGGCAAAAAGCAGTACTCCCACAACCCCAATGCCCACATAAGCCAGCAGAAATTTAAGCGGTACCCTGCCGATGAACATGATTATCATGCTCATTCCAAAAATCATAAGCGAAGTAGAGAGGTTTTCGGGCAGGATCAGTCCGCAAACAACCCCTACAGGTAGTATAAAATATTTTGAGACCAGCAGGAAATTATTCAGTTCTTTCTGATATTTTGCCAGTGATCTTGCCAGATACAAAACAAGCGCTACTTTAGCTACATCTGAGGTCTGCAGTTTGAATCCCGTCCCCGGAATAACAATCCAACGCGTTGCCTCATTAACCCTTGAACCGAATGCAAATGTCAGTACCAGTAATCCTACTGCACCTATCAGAATCAAACCCGCCAGTGAAAAGTAGATTCTGTACGGCAAGTAATGAACTACAACGATAATGACCAGGCTTAATGCCAGCATAAAAAACTGGCTCTTAAGAAAGTAAGTCGTATTTCCTCCATACTTCATAAAGGCAACACCAACTGATGAACTGTAAACAGCTAAAAGTGAATAGAACATAAAAAGTGCTACAAGGCCCCATATTGCCCTGTCTCCTTTAAATGTCTTTGTAAGCCAGCCTTGTTGCATTAATCAGTGTTTTTAAAGATCCCGTGACAGCCTTCTTGAACTGACGACCCCTGTCTTCATAATTAGTGAACAGATCAAAACTTGCACAGGCGGGTGACAGCAATACAGTTTCACCCTTCTTTGCCAGGTAATAAGAGGACCTTACAGCTTCTTCCATAGAAGTGGTCTCCACAATGGTTGTAACTTTATCTTTGAAAGCTTCTATTATCTTTTTATTATCCTTTCCCAGGCATACAATGGCCCTGACCTTCTTTTTAACTACAGGAAAAAGTTCTGAATAATCATTCCCCTTATCGATCCCTCCCACGATCCATACTATATTGGTTTCCATACACTCAATGGCATACCATGTCGAATTTACATTTGTAGCCTTTGAGTCGTTTATGAAATTGACTCCACAGACTGTTATGACCGGTTCAAGCCGGTGCTCAACCCCCTGAAAATCAGCCAGACTTTCTCTGATGACCTCTTTGCGGATATTTAGGATTTTCCCTGCAATGGCGGCAGCCATTGAATTGTAGGTATTGTGACGCCCTTTGAGCGCAAAATCATGAATAGTCATAAGGTTGATTTTATTTTGGTAATCAATAATCAATTCGTTGTTATCAATATAAGCGGTCATGCCTTCGGTTTTTTCATCTGAGAAAGGCAACAGTTTCATATTATATTTCTTTTTCAATAATTCATTTTTTATGATTGGATCACCATCCCAGTAAATAAGAAAATCATCGTTACCCTGGTTCTGTGTTACCCTTAGCTTGGAATCTATATAATTCTGAAATTTATGATCATATCTGTCAAGATGATCAGGAGTAATATTCAACAGCACAGCAATATCGGCTTTGAATTCATACATCCCGTCAAGCTGAAAGCTGCTTAGCTCGATCACATAGTAATCATAGGAGCCTTCTGCAACGGCCATAGCAAAACTATTGCCTACGTTCCCTGTCATTGCGGCATTTTTCCCGGCTTTTTTCAGAATATGGTAGATTAGGTTGGTCACAGTTGTTTTACCATTGCTTCCTGTAATACATATCTTTACTCCTTTGGCATACCTGCCTGCGAACTCAATCTCGGATATGACAGGAATACCCTTCTCACGGATCTTTGTAATTATCGGAGCATCCTCGTGGATTCCCGGGCTCTTGATTACTTCATCAGCCGAAAGTATAATAGTTTCATTGTGACTTCCTTCCTCCCATTTAATCTTGTGTTTTTCAAGGATTTCCCTGTAATTTTCCTTTACCGGGCCCTTATCGGAAACAAAAACATCAAATCCATGTTTTTGTGCAAGCACTGCTGATCCCGTACCACTTTCACCTGCTCCCAGTATTACGATTTTCTTTATCATTCTTTATCTTATCTTAAGCGTCACAATACTTATTACTGCCAATATTATAGCTACTATCCAGAACCGTGTGACTATCTTCGGTTCGGGAAATCCTTTTTTCTGATAATGATGATGAAGCGGGGCCATCAGGAAAATCCTCCTTCCCGTACCATACTTTCTCCTTGTATGTTTAAACCAGCTCACCTGTAATACAACTGACAGGTTTTCAACCAGGAATATCCCGCAAAGCACTGGTATCAGGAGTTCCTTTCTGATAATAAATGCAAAAACAGCAATTATCCCTCCCAGGGCAAGACTACCTGTATCACCCATAAAAACCTGGGCCGGGTACGAATTGTACCACAGGAAACCGATTGTAGCTCCGATAAAAGCACTCGCATAGATAACAAGTTCCTCAGAACCAGGAATATACATTATATTCAAATAATTAGCATAGATTATATTACTGGAGACATAAGCTAGTATTGCCAGCGCTGTACCCATAATTGCTGAAGTGCCGGTTGCCAGTCCGTCGAGTCCGTCAGTCAGGTTGGCACCATTTGAAACTGAAGTGACTATGAATATTACTATAATTACGAAGGCAATCCAGGTAAAGGGCCGCCTGTATTTTTCACCGATAAATGATACCAGCCAGGCATAATCGAATTCGTTGTTTTTTACAAAAGGGATAGTTGTTTTGGTTGATTTCTTCTCCATCGTTATCACTCCCTGTTCCGGTATTGGTACTGAAGTGTCGATCATCTCATGTCTTTCCCTTATTGTAAGACTTGCAACATCTACTTTTTCTGCAATCTTGACTTCACTACTAAAAAAGAGTGTTAACCCGACAATAATGCCAAGAACTATCTGGCCTGCAATTTTAAACTTACCTGCCAGACCCTCTTTGTTTTTTCTAAAGATCTTTATATAATCATCCAGAAAACCGATTAGTCCAAGCCAGACCGTTGTTATCAGCATCAGAATGATGTAAACATTTCCAAGCTTTGCGAATAAAAGAGTCGGAATTATTATCGATGCAATAATTATAACCCCTCCCATTGAAGGCGTTCCCTCTTTTTTATACTGTCCTTCGAGACCCAGGTTCCTGACCACTTCTCCCACCTGCTTTTTCTGCAGATACAGAATGATCCTCTTGCCTATCAGAAGTGAAATGATCAGCGAGGTAATTACTGCAGCAGCTGACCTGAAGGAGATAAATGTAAATAACCGTGCGCCGGGGAAATTAATTTTATCAAGATAATTAAATAAATAGTAAAGCATTTATCTTCTTTTTATTTAAGTAACAATGCATTTTTCAGTTCTTCCCTGTCGTCGAAGTGATTTTTCACTCCCATAATATCCTGGTATGTCTCATGTCCCTTACCCGCAATGAGTATCACATCGCCCTCATTCGCCATCATTACTGCAGTCTTGATTGCAACATGCCTGTCAGTAATTCTGAGAACTTTTCTTTTGAGTTCAGGAGTTATCCCGGCTTCCATCTCGTCAATTATTTTTTCAGGATCTTCAGTCCTGGGATTATCTGAAGTGAGGATCACTTTCGTACTTCCTTCCGCACAGATTGCTGCCATTTTTGGACGCTTCGTACGGTCGCGGTCCCCACCTGCTCCGACAACTGTAATAAGCTGAACGCTGCCTTCGCGGATCTTATTAATAGTATCGATGACATTCAGCAGAGCATCAGGTGTATGGGCATAGTCGACTATTCCCGAAATTCCCCCGGGAGATTTGATGACTTCTAATCGACCTGCAACGGCATGAAGATCACTGAGAACTGTAAGTATCTCATTTTTAGGAGCTCCCAAAAGCTCCGAAGCTGCATATACCGCAAGCAGATTTGAGGCGTTGAAATCACCGATGAATCTTGTCCAGACCTCCTCTCCCTGGATTTTTAATCCCATTCCCGCAAAACTCTGTTCGATTATATTGCTCCGGTAATCAGCAATACCTCTTACCGAAAATGTATAATGGCGGGCCGGGCAATTCTGCAGCATTACCCTCCCATTACGGTCGTCAATATTAACAAGTGCAAAAGAGCTTTGCGGCAATGAATCAAAAAACTTCTTCTTTGCCAGAAGGTAATTGTCAAAGGTCTTATGATAATCAAGATGATCGTGGGTAAGGTTGGTGAATATCCCACCTTCAAATTTCAGGCCTGCTATACGCTTCTGATCAGCTGAATGTGAACTTACTTCCATAAATGCATAGTCACAACCTTCTTCAACCATAGCCGATAAAAGTCTGTTTAGCTGGATAGGATCAGGAGTTGTATGGGTCGCCTCATATTCCTTTTCATTAATATAATTACATACAGTTGAAAACAATCCGCACTTATATCCCAGTCTGAGGAACATCCTGTATAACAGGGTAGCAATTGTAGTTTTCCCGTTAGTCCCGGTGACGCCTACCAGCTTCAGAGTATATGATGGATTGCCAAAGTAGTTAGAGGCTGCCAATCCAAGGGCTTTTGCGGAATCATCCGTTTTTATCCAGCATATATTTTTTTGGGGAGGATCAGGAATGGATTCGCATATGACAGCTATGGCGCCAGCCTTTATGGCGGATTCGATGAAATCATGCCCGTCGGTTTTATATCCTTTTACTGCAACAAAGAGTGAATCCTTTTTTACTTTTCGCGAATCAAATTCGACGCTGGAAATCTCAATGTTTATTGCTCCTTTGACTGAAACAATATTAATTCCGTTTATTATTTCTTCGATCTTCATATTTTCACATATTCATCTCCAGAGAGACAACCATACCTTCATTATATCTGGCTCCGTGTTCAGGAGATTGCCTGAGCACTCTTCCTTTACCACTGTATTTTACTCTTAGTCCAGTATTCTCGAGAAGGTAGATGGCATCGCGCAGACTCATCCCTCTCACATCAGGTACCAGACCCGGCTGGATTTTTACCCCTGAAAGTCTGACGGTATCCCCGCTCTCATGCGTTGCAACCCAGTCATCATCCGCAGTCCTGCGATACCTGACGTCAAGGTTTTTAAGCACCTGATTTATATCAGCCCTGTATCCGTTCCCGGCATCCGGTGCAGAAGGCTTTATATCATCTTTATTTTCAGGCTTGTAATCCCTAAAAAATCTTGTTGCATATACCTTGTCGGAGATCTCTTTAAAAACAGTTCCTGCAACCAGATTTCCGTAATAAACTCCATTCGAAGGAGAATTAACCACGACAATGCAGGAATAGAGAGGGTTCTCAGCCGGGAAATATCCGACAAAAGAAGCCTGGTAGGATACTCTGACTCCGGTTTTATAACCATATTTGTCCCTGGCTATCTGTGCTGTTCCTGTTTTACCAGCAATTTTATAGTTAGGATTATTGAGATTTGTCGCTGTCCCATTCTCAACAACACCTTCCATCATCTTTTTTGCCTTTCGTATTGTTGACCGAGAGGCAATTGAGTTGATAATGACCTCCGGTTCATAGGTTTTGATCACGCTTCCGTTTCGCATAATCGCATTCACAAAGAGCGGACGCATCATTTTGCCATCATTTGCCACAGCATTGTAGAATGTCAGTATCTGTAATGGTGTCAGCTGTACTTCATAACCATGAGACATCATCGGGAGCGAAATCCCTGACCATAACTTGTCACCGGGATATCTGATAAGAGGTTCCCCTTCTCCTCTTATTTGCAGACCAAGAGGCTTATTCAGTCTCATTGCGTAAAGCCTGTTTACAAAATCTTTAGGATTGTCTTTATAATGATCGTAGATCAATTTGGAAGTTCCCACATTCGATGATTTTTCAAATACCTGCTTGACGGTAATTTTACCATTACCACCCTCCTTTGTATCCTTGATGATCTGGTTATAGAACTTAATGCTTCCGGTACCTGTGTCGACATAATCACCCGTATCGATCACACCATCTTCAATAGCGGCCATAAGAGATGCCAGTTTGAAGGTTGAGCCCGGTTCAGTGCTTTCACCTATTGCATAATTGTATGATTCATGAAAATCGCCATCGCTCTGCAGGCCCAGGTTAGCAATTGCTTTAATATATCCTGTCGAAACCTCCATTAGCACTGCACAACCGTGATCAGCGCCGTTCTTCCTGAGCTGACTCAGAAGGGCAGTAGATGCAACATCCTGCAAATCAAGATCAAGAGTAGTTACAACGTCATTACCATCCCGTGATTCGACACTATTCGGACCATCGACTGTTATCCAGTCGCCGCCTGTAAGTCTCTGTTTAACTGCAACCCCGTTCTTACCTGCAAGATCCTTATCAAAAGCACCTTCTACCCCTACCTCATTGCCTTCACTGCCCAGATTAAGATAACCAATGGTACGTGAAGCAAGGTCGCTGTTTGGCAGTATCCTTCGGTTCTCGGCCTGAGCAACCATGCCTCCCCTGAACTGTCCTTCCCTGAATATCGGCAGTTCCTTCAGTCTCTTAAGTGTTTCATAATTAACCTTTCTCTGAATGAGGAAATAACGGTCGCCTTTTCTTCGAGCTTCTGAGATGGCTGATTTCCAGCCTGCAGCTGACTTTACACCTAAGAACTTAGCGAGACCAGTCGATAATCCGTTAATTCCGTCCGACCATGTAGAAGATAACATCCCGCTGCTTCGGGTATCCATATAAATAGTATAATATGGGACCGAACTTGCCAGCAGGCGCCCGTCGCTCGTAAGTATATCGCCTCTGTTTGCCTGCATTTCTCCGGTCTTGAACACGAACTTTTCCCCCATATCGGCCCATTTGCCCCGCTGAATATATTGCAGTATCAGGATGCGTACAAGTAAGGTCAGTGCCAGTAATCCCAGTATAAAATATACCAGTGCGCCACGCCATACTATTTCATCCCTTGCTGCCATTTCCTTTACTTCTTATCAACTAATAGCTTATATGGTGGAATTTTCAACTCTTCAAGATTCAGTCCCTTCTCTCGTATCATACTGTACACTTCAGACTGTTTACTTATGTACATCAGGTCTGCTGATGTTGAGAGTGACTCTGCCCTGAGATCCTTTACTTCCCTTTGCAGCCGTGTTGATTCCCTTGTGATTTTTTCAGCATGAAACCTGTTTCCGATATAAACGGCAGCGAGAAAGGCAAGGAGTGAAACATATCCAAGATTCTTAAGGATGATCTTCTCTGAAACCATACTCCCGCTAAGCAGTTCTTTAATAAAACTTCCTGGTTTGATCTGCTTTTTATTATTTTCAATATTTGTTTCCTTGTCATCTTCCATAGGTCAGATCTTTTCAGCTATTCTGAGTCTGGCACTTCTCGCCCTGTTATTTATTGCTACCTCCTTATCATCCGGTGTAGTTCCCTTCCTGTTAATAATCCGGAAAGGAGTTTCGATATTCCCATAAAAATCCTTCTTCTCCTCCCCTGTAAAATTGCCTGTTTTCATGAAGTTTTTTACCAGCCTGTCTTCGAGAGAATGATAGCTTATTACGACTAGTCTTCCGCCTGGATTCAGAAGTGAAAGTGCCTGTTCAAGCATCTCTTGCAGATAGTCAATTTCGTGATTTACTGCGATCCTTAAGGATTGAAAGAGCCTGGCATAGAATTTATGTTCCTGATGGAATGGAGCAAGTTTCCCAACGGTATTCATAATATCATTTACCGTTGCAAAAGGCTTTGCAGTTCTTGCCCTGGCTATCTCAGCAGCAATCCTTCTTGAATTTGTCAGTTCGCCAAATCTGTAAAAAATATCAGCCAGGGAAGTCTCATCCAAAGTATTCAAAAGGTGAGCCGCCGTTACGGTCCCATTTTTATTCATACGCATGTCAAGAGGAGCATCCTGTCTGAAGGTAAATCCTCTGTCAGGTTCATCGAACTGGTGAAATGAGACTCCCAGGTCTGCAATTAGTCCGTCAATAGATTGGATGTTATTGAATCGCAGATTGTTACGCAGGAATCTAAAATTCTGGTTGAGAAAGAGAAAATTATTATCTGCCGGGGTGTTTATGACAGCATCCTCATCCTGATCAAATGCGATTAGCCTACCTGTTTTTAGGCGTTTTAGAATTTCCATTGAATGCCCCCCTCCTCCAAATGTTACGTCAACATAAATCCCCTCAGGCCGTATGTTCAGCCCATCAATACTCTCCTTGAGCAACGCAGGGATATGGTAAACCATAATCGTTAAGGCTCATTTGTACTTCCCAACAGTTTCTCACCCAGATTACCAAGATCATCAGCAGGCATTGCAATCTTAGCATATATGTCAGCTGACCATATCTCTATCCTCCCGTCCTGGCCGGCTAGAACCACATCCCTGTCGGCTCCGATCAGATCCATTAACCTTTTCGGTACAAGAACACGGTTATTGTTGTCGAGAGAAAGTTCTGCAGTTCCCATAAAAAAATTCCTCAGGAATTTATTATGTTCGCGGTTAAAGGGATTCAGCTTCTTCCTGATCTTTTCCAACTGTCTGTTCCAATCCTCCATAGCATAGAGCACCAGACAATTTTCAAACATATCCTTGCGTACCACAAAATGATCCAGTGCATCTGCAGGCATCTGCTTCTTAAATGCCATCGGAAGAATGATCCTGCCTTTGACATCAACCTTGCATTGGTAATCACCTATAAATGTGGCCATCTTTGCTTTTTCCAAATAAAGGGCTAAAATAATGAAAAATTATCCACTTTGCTCCACATTGCCCCACAATTTTTGATTAATGTTAATAACTTTTTGATAAAGAAAATAATGCTTACATAAACACATCAGCCGGGCGGGCTTGGCCGTTAAAAGTATCTTTGGTAAATTTGAACCCTCATCTTTACTAATAATTACCGGAAAATGGATAGTCAATCGGGCAATAATGAAACTCAAAGATTAGATGTTGAAAAAGTCTTGTTTTCAAAAAACCCGGCCTTGTCCAGGACTGTACCCCGATTTGTGATAAATTATCTGAAAAAGATTGTCCATCAGGATGAATTAAATGAATTCCTGAAAAAATGGGGTCATAAGAAAGATTCGGAATTAATAACCGCCGGTCTGGAGCATTTTGAAATAAAATTCAAAGTTATTGGAAGTGAAAAAATACCAACAACCGGCAGGTTTATATTTGTATCAAATCATCCCCTGGGGGGGCTCGACGGACTTGTATTTATTCATGAAATATCAAAACATTTCAATAAGATTAAATTCCCTGTAAACGATATTCTTACAAATATCAAAAACCTCTCGGGGATCTTTCTTCCCATAAATAAGCACGGAGGACAGGCAAAGGAATCTGCTATGATGATTGAGCAGGCATACTCGTCTGATGACCAGATTCTTTACTTCCCGGCCGGATTATGTTCCAGAAAAAAAAGAGGGGTAATTAAGGATTTGCCCTGGCACAAAAGCTTTATAACTAAATCTATACAACATAAGAGAGACATAATGCCGGCATTTTTTTCAGGCAGAAACTCAAATTTCTTCTACAATCTTTCAAATATCAGAAAGTTCCTGGGAATAAAAGCAAATATTGAAATGCTGTATCTTGCTGATGAGATGTTTAAACAAAAGGATAAAGAAATAACCCTGGTGTTTGGTGAGCCTATTCCATGGCAGACTTTTGATAAAGCCCGGACAGCGCCGGAATGGGCCGGGTGGGTAAAATCTAAAGTATACGACCTGGAATCATTTATTCAGGGGTGACAGTTAAACAAAAAAAATCACTAAATTGCATTCTGTTTTGTGAAATTGATATTCGGATATTTTACCCCCATTTTTAATATTAAATGAAACCAATTGTTGACCAACTACCAAAGGATCAGATTATTGCTGAACTAACAAGCGATAAGCTTCTGCGCAGGACCAACAACGGGAACAATGAGGTTTATGTGTTTGATAATAATAATTCACCTTCACTTATGCACGAGGTTGGACGGGTGAGGGAGCTTACTTTCAGACATGCGGGAGGAGGTACGGGAAAAGAGATCGATATAGATGAATTTGATACGGCAATATCTGATCCTCAGAAACAACTGATTGTATGGGATCCTGAAAATAAAGAAATCATTGGCGGATATCGTTTCTATTTTCCCGAAAAGGGATGTACAGACTGTGATATTACAAAGCTTGCATCGTCAGCTTATTTCCATTTTTCTGATAAATTCCTTAGCAAGTATTATCCTCATCTGATGGAACTGGGCAGATCATTTGTCCATCCCGATTACCAGTCGGGAACAATGGGCAGGAAAAGCATGTATGCACTCGATAACCTCTGGGATGGACTGGGCGCCATAATAATTGATAATCACCATCTTAAATATCTGTTCGGTAAAGTGACGATGTATCCGCATTTCAATCAGAAAGCAAGAAGCATGATCCTTTATTTCCTCAAAAAGCATTTTAGCGATCCTGACGGGCTGGTGATTCCCATCGACCCTGCCAATATTGATCTGCATACGGCCGAAATGAAAAAGATCTTCAGGGCCTGGGGATGGAGAAGATATAAAGAGAACTATAGGATACTTTCAAGAGAGGTCCGTAACCTGAATGAAAATATTCCTCCTCTTATAAATGCCTATATGAATTTATCCCCTACAATGAAAACTTTTGGCACTTTCATAAATCATAAGTTCGGAGATGTAGAAGAAACCGGAATAATGATCACGCTGAGGGATATTTATGTTGAAAAGATCAACAGGCACCTCGCTTCATACAAGAAAGATTTTGAAATCACCTGGTTTTCACATGAGAATCAATAAGCTCTGATATTCCTTCCTTCCACGTAGTTAATGAAAGACTGGTTTACAACCTTGTTGCCCCCCGGAGTCGGATAATTGCCTGTAAAATACCAGTCACCCAGATGTCCTGGGCAAGCTTCATGAAGCCCTTCGATTGACTGAAAAACAATTTTGACTTCCGATTTGATATCGCCTGATTTAAGCATAGATGAAATTTTCTCCGATATCTCCCCGGTAGAGAAAGGTTTATAGATTTCGCGGACCAGGTTTTTCATTTCGTCGACAGGTTTTTTCAGTTCTTCCTGTGCTGCTTTATAAACAGTTTGAATCAAAGACCCTTTGCCTGAATCCTTCAAAAGTTCAATTGCGGCTTTGAAAGCTATAAAATCGCCAAGTTTGGCCATATCTATCCCGTAGCAATCGGGGTACCTGAGTTGCGGTGATGATGAAACGACGACTATCTTTTTCGGATCCAGTTTATCAAGAATCCTGATTATACTTTTCTTCAGCGTAGTGCCTCTTACGATCGAGTCATCAATTACTACCAGGTTATCCACACCCCTCCTTATCACGCCATAAGTGACATCGTAAATATGTCCGACCAGGTCATCACGGCTCGTATCTTCAGTAATGAAGGTCCTCAGTTTTGCATCCTTCACGGCTATTTTTTCAACTCTGGGACGCTGATTAATAATTTTTTCAAGTTCCTCCCTGGTCAGGTAGTTTCCTCTGCTCAGAATATGATCAATCTTTACCTGGTTGAGATATTTCTCCACACCTTTTATGAGCCCGTAGAATGCACTTTCAGCAGTATTTGGAATATATGAGAACACGGTGTTGTCGAGATCATAATCAACAACTTTCAAAACACGGTCCGCAAGGAGTTCTCCAAGTTTTTTTCTTTCCCTGTATATTGCCTTGTCTGTTCCTCTTGAAAAGTATATTCTCTCAAAGGAACATTTTCTGGGTTCTGTTTCCTCCCTGATCTTTTCGACTGTAGTCTCACCTGAAGCCTTAATAATAATTGCACTTGCAGGGGGAAGTTCAATTACATTGTCTGTCCTGACATTAAATATAGTCTGGATTACGGGACGTTCAGACGCGACTACAACTACCTCATCATCAACATAATAAAATGCAGGTCTGATCCCGGCCGGATCTCTCATTACAAATGCATCACCATGTCCAATCATACCGGCCATGGCATAACCTCCGTCCCAGTTACGGCTTGCTTTTCTCAGAATTGAGCTGACATCCAGGTTTTTCTCAATCAAAGGAGAAATCTCTTTCTTCGAAAAACCTTCGTCCTTGAATTTCCGGAATAATCTTTCATTCTCTTCATCGAGGCGATGGCCTATGTTTTCCAGGATTGTTACTGTATCTGAAAAATCAACCGGGTTCTGTCCTAACTCAACAAGGCTGCTGAACACTTCGCCTACATTCGTGAGGTTGAAGTTGCCAGCCATGACAAGGTTTTTTGATCTCCAGTTGTTTTCTCGGCTTACGGGATGAACATAATCGATATTATAGCTTCCATAAGTGCCATATCGCAGATGACCAAGGTAAATATCGCAGGCAAAAGGTACGTTTCCTTTAATGAAGTCAGGGTTTTTGAACCCCTGCGGATTAGATAGTGTCAATGTATCTATGTCCTTATATATGACACTGAAAATTTCTTTTATCGGGTTAGCCTGATTCGATCTCTGTCTGAATATATACCTGTTGCCAGGGGGAACATCCAGCTTTATTCCTGCAATACCTGCCCCGTCCTGTCCCCTGTTATGTTGTTTCTCCATCATCAGGTAGATCTTCTGCAGTCCATAGCTCCATGTACCATATTTTTCAATAAAATATTCCATCGGCTTCCGCAATCTTAACATTGCAATGCCGCACTCGTGTTTGATGTTATCGCTCATAATTATTTAGTATTCAGGCCCTGGAAATTTATAAAATCAGGAACGATATATGCGTCGGGAAACACTTTACTTATCAATAAAAATAGCCTGGTCGCCTCGGTTCTGGTTCTAAAATCCCCAACCCTTATAATAAAATATCCCGGGTCCTGGTACAATTGGTACGTTATTATGTCAGGGAACTTGCTCATAAACTGGGCTCTTGCTTTATTTGATTCTTCCCTGGCATTTCTGATATTTTTAAAGTATATCTGAATTCTGAATCCCTCCATGCCTGAATATTCGTTTTTTGCTTCGAGATTCTCATATCCCAGGATATATCTGTTTATAAGTGTATCTAATGCCGGATCCTGTATGATGTTAAGCTGGCCGGTTGTTGAACTTCTGTCAGGTCTTTTAAAAAGATCCGACACTTTGATAAAGGTTTGTGACTGGCTGATAATAGTAGAACAGCCCAGAATAAATAATATCAGGAAGCGTTTTCTGATCATGACGCAAAAGTAGTAAAAATTTCTATCCCAGCTCGGCAGCCAGTTCATCGGTCATTTCGAGATTGTGATATACGAATTGTATATCATCGTCATCTTCAAGTGTATCAATGAGTCTAAGGACCTTTCTGGCAGATTCAAGATCGAGTTTTTTGGTATCATGCGGGATTCTTTTTAGTCCGGCTTCCTCGGGTTCTATTCCAAGCTCATTAAGCTTTCTGTTTACGCTCCCGAAATCCTCTTTAGCACATGTAACTGTAAGCATATCACCATCAACTTCAAAATCTTCCGCACCTGCATCGATCATTTCGAGCTCTACATCATCGAGGGATAATCCTTCATTTTTAATAGTAAAAATACCTTTCCTCTCAAACAGGAAAGTAAGTGATCCATTAGTTCCAAGATTACCTCCATGCTTATTGAAAGCCGATCTCACTGAAGCTACTGTCCTGTTATTATTATCTGTCAGACACTCAACAAATACAGCAACACCGCATGGACCATATCCTTCAAATGAAGTTTCTGTAAAGCTTTCAGCATCAGCTCCGGTAGCCTTTTTAATTGCCCTGTCAATATTATCTTTAGGCATATTGGCGCCTTTCGCATTCTGGACTGCAAGCCTTAACCTTGCATTTGAGTCAATATCGCCACCACCTTCTTTTGCTGCAATTATTATCTCTTTGATAATCTTGGTAAATTTCTTACCCCTTTTTGCATCAATTGCCCCTTTTTTCCGTTTGATGGTCGACCATTTGCTATGTCCTGACATACTTCAGATATTAATTGTACAGAATGCAAAATTAAATAATTCTTTCAAACCTCGGTCATACTTTATAGATTTGTGCCGGAATTGAAAATTGTAAAGGCGTAATGGTGAAATGGCGTAAAGGTGGAATGACACAATGGTATGGCACAGATTAAAAATCCGCGCCAGCAGTGAGAAGGGGAGAGTGGGAGAACAGCAGTTACGCATAACGAGAAACGATGAGCGGGAAGTGAAAGGAATATGAATAAAAAGGTATATATTGAAACGTACGGTTGCCAGATGAATGTTGCAGACAGTGAAGTAGTTGTGTCAATACTTTCAGGTGCCGGATATGAACTTACAAAAGAGATCAGGGATGCAGGATTAATACTATTAAACACCTGTTCAATCCGCGACAATGCAGAGCAAAGGATCTGGGGACGTCTGAAAGCACTAAGTCATCTGAAGAAGGCAAACCATGAACTGAAAATCGGTATTATAGGATGTATGGCTGAACGCTTAAAGGAAAAACTTATTGAAACCGACAAACTTGTTGACATGGTCGTCGGGCCTGATGCATACAGGGAATTGCCGTTTCTGATATCGGAAGCTGGCGAAGGTCACAAAGCAATAAATGTTCTTCTTTCGCGCGAAGAGACCTATGCTGACATCTCCCCCATAAGAATGGATAAAAATGGAGTCTCTTCATTTATCTCTATAATGCGTGGATGTAATAATATGTGCGCTTATTGTGTCGTGCCCTATGTACGGGGAGCTGAAAGGAGCAGAGATCCTGAGTCAGTGCTTAAAGAGGTTCAGGAACTATTTAATATGGGTTACAGGGAAGTGACATTGCTCGGACAAAATGTTGATTCATATAATTGGGATAAAAAAACCGGAATTGTCAGGTTTCCTGAGCTTCTTGAAAATGTTGCCATGATCAATCCGCTTTTGAGGGTCAGATTTTCAACATCACATCCGAAAGATATCTCGGATGAACTTATCTATACCATAGCCAGAAATAAAAATATATGTAAGCATATTCATCTGCCGGCACAAAGCGGGAGCAACCGCATTCTTAAGCTAATGAATCGTGAATATACCAGGGAATGGTATATGGATCGCGTAAAGGCCATTCACACCATCATTCCTGACTGCTCTTTATCGACCGATATGATAACCGGGTTTTGTACAGAAACAGAAGAAGATCATAAAGAATCTCTTTCGCTTATGGAGTGGTCCGGGTTTGATTTTGCCTACATGTTCAAGTATAGTGAGAGGTCTGGTACAAAAGCTGCAAGGAAACTTAAAGATGATGTTTCTGAATCAGTCAAATCGCAAAGGTTAAGCGAAATGATATCTCTCCAGAACCGGCTATCCATTAAATCGAAAAAAGTTGATATTGGCATGATCTTTGATGTTTTGATCGAAGGATTTTCGAAGAGATCAGTTGAACATTTATCTGGCCGTACTTCGCAGAATAAGGTTGTTGTATTCAAAGGTGGTGATGCTCAGAAGGGAAAATATGTAAAGGTTTTAATTGAACGGTGTACTTCGGCCACTCTGATTGGAAGAAGTATTTAACCTCTAAATAATTTGCTCTTCTCTTCTCAACTAAGTAACTTGCACTCGTCTAATAATCCTGCAATCACGAAGTGGAATATGGCATAAATGGAGTTATCTGTATTGTACTTAAAAACGGCACTGAAAAGCAGCAACAAAATATTCAGTTAATTATATACATAATCAAATGAAAATCAGACTAATTTTTCTAATTCTTTTATCAGTACTTTGTAGTACAAGTGTAAATGCCCAGAAGAATAACAATAAAAAAATTACACTGACTGGTATTGTAATGAATTCCTCCAGTGAACCTATCGTGAATGCAATAGTTATGATAGATGATCAAAAAACTAGTTCTTTAACCGATTCCAAAGGATATTATAAAGTTAAAGTAAAACCAACAGCCACAAAGATTGGGATATTCACGTTTGGTCATGGCATTAAGGAGGAAGCGATAAACGGAAGGACTCAGATTAACTTTAATTTTGGAGTGACATCAACTCAACAAGTTCAGGATCAAAACATTCCAGCCAGTGAGGAGGGTGTAGGCAACGGATATGGTTCAGTCAAGAAGAAAAACCTCACAACCACGGTGGATAAAATTGATGGTACCAATAAGAAATATGCCTCCTATCGTTCTCTTAAGGATATGCTAGAAAGAGAAATACCTGGTGTTAAGGTCAGTGGTTCATCAGTTATACTTCAAGACTCTAAAGATTTATTTGGCAGTGTTTCTGCTCTGATTGTGGTTGATGGCATCCCTATGGAGGAATTGCCTGATATTCAACCTATCAATGTCAAATCCATTGAAGTTCTTAAGGGTGCCGCAGCTTCAATTTACGGATCGAGGGGGTACGGTGGCGCTATAGTAATCAAAACCAAGATCAAGATTGATTGAAAATTGGTCTTAAGATCTGCCTGAACAGTGTTTTTACAGATCTTTAGAATTTTCAATGCGGATATCGTAACGACTGTGAAAGCTTCTTCCGGTCGTGAACTTTTCCTTTGTATGTCTGTTATCGATTTGAAAGCTCTTGTCTTCATCTTATTTTGATTATTAATCTAATAAGTTAAATGCTATGTGGAAAAAGATTCTCTTACTAATCATTTCTGTTTTATTTATAAACAGTATATCAGCCCAAAAATCTGGCAAGCGAGTAGAAATAACCGGAACAGTGTATGATGTTTACAACTCCCCGATAGCTAATGCTATAATTATGATTGACGGCCAGAAAACCGGTTCTATGACCAATTTCAGAGGAAAATATAAGATCAGGGTCAACCCTGATGCATCAACGATCGGAGTATTCGCTCCTGGAAATGGTACTTATGAGACCTCTATTAGCGGGAGGAACCATATAAATTTTAATTCTGCCACGATTGTTTCGCAACAACCAAATCCAAATCTGAGAGACAGGGAGCAGGCGGTCAATACCGGTTATAGTGTTGTTAAAAAGAAAAACCTGACAACCGATATTAATAAAATTGACGGGACTGATAAAAAATATTCTACCTACAAATCTCTTACTGAAATGATACAGAGGGAGGTTTCAGGAGTGCAGGTTTTTGGGAGCGACATTGTTATCCAGGCATCCAGCAATTTAAACGGTTATGTATATCCGCTTGTAATATTAGATGGTGTATATATGGATCACCTTCCTGATATACCGCCATCGACAGTTAAATCAATAGAGGTTCTTAAAGGCGCATCAGGCTCTATTTATGGCAGCCGGGCATACGGAGGAGTGATCATTATAAAAACAAAGCTTTAGAATGATTAAAGTTTTGTTTCTGATTTTTTGTTGCCAATTATAATTTGAAGCTCATCTAACTGTTTATCAGAAATAGGAGCGGGAGTTTCAAGCATAACATCGCGTCCCGAATTGTTTTTTGGGAATGCTATGAAATCGCGGATTGAATCCTGCCCTCCGAACATCGCAACCCACCTGTCGAATCCAAAGGCAATTCCTCCATGGGGAGGAGCACCGAATTTGAAAGCATTGAGCAGGAATCCGAACTGCTCATTTGCTTCTTCATCGCTGAACCCAAGAACTTTAAACATTAATTTCTGAACTATGGCATCATGAATCCTGATTGAGCCGCCACCTATTTCGACCCCGTTTATCACAAGATCATATGCATTTGCTCTTACTTTCCCCGGATCTGTTTCCATAAGTGGAAGATCTTCAGGTACCGGTGATGTGAACGGATGATGCATTGCATAAAATCGATCTGATTCATCATCCCATTCCAGAAGCGGAAAATCCACAACCCATAACGGAAAGAATTTATTCCTGATCCTTAATCCCAATCTGTTTCCCATTTCAAGTCTCAGCTCGGAAAGTGCTGCCCGGGTAATCTTTTTCTCGCCTGCCAATATGAGAATCAGATCGCCTGGGTGTGCATTCATTTTATCAGTCCATTTTTTCAGATCACCGGCGGTATAGAACTTGTCCACTGATGATTTTAAAGTACAATCTGAATTATATCTGACATAAATGAGTCCCTTTGCTCCTATCTGTGGCCTTTTTACGAATTCGGTCAGCTCATCGAGCTGTTTTCTTGTGTAATCTGAACAATTTTCAGCGCAGAATCCGCCTATGTATTCTGAATTGTCAAAAGCAGCAAAACCATTCCCTTTGACCGTTCCCGACAAATCAGTAAATCTCATCCCGAAACGCAGATCAGGTTTATCCGACCCATAAAACTCCATCGCTTCCCGATATGAAAGCCTGAGAAATGGTTCCCCGAATTCAATACCCCTGACCTGTCTGAAAAGGAACTTTGCAAGACCTTCAAAGGTATCAAGTATGTCATTTCTCTCAACAAAAGACATCTCACAGTCGATCTGTGAAAACTCAGGCTGTCTGTCAGCTCTCAGGTCTTCGTCTCTGAAACACCTGACAATCTGAAAATATTTATCAAACCCTGCAACCATCAACAGCTGTTTTAAAGTCTGAGGTGATTGCGGCAGAGCGTAGAAGGTACCTGGCTGCATTCTTGAGGGGACAACAAAATCACGTGCTCCTTCAGGTGTTGACTTGATAAGTACCGGAGTCTCGACTTCAATAAAACCGATAGAGTCCATGTACTTACGGACCTCCTGTGATACCCGGTGCCGCAGCAAAATATTATTTTTGACTGTGGATCTACGCAGGTCGAGGTAACGGTATTTCATTCTCAGTTCCTCACCGCCATCGGTTTCGTCTTCAATAGTAAATGGAGGTATCTCGCTCCTGTTAAGAATATTAAAATCAGTGACATCTATTTCGATTTCACCTGTTGTCATTTTCAGGTTCTTGTTGCTACGCTCTCTCACTTTGCCTTTAACCTGTACCACAAACTCACGGCCAAGCTTACGTGCTCTTACACAAAGCTCACTGTTGGTTTCCATATTAAAGACCAGCTGGATTATTCCATACCTGTCGCGAAGATCAACAAAAGTCATGCCGCCGAGATCCCGTGATTTTTGAACCCAGCCGCATAAAACAATATTCTGTCCGGTATTGGTCATGTTAAGCTCGCCACATGTGTTTGTCCTGTACATTTCCTTATTTTTAGGGTTTCAGCAAAAGTAAGAAAATTATCAGTTTGAAAAGAGGGTCCTAAATTCATTAATCTTTATACTTTTAAAGTTCAGAATCTTCAAGAATGGATCAGGCAGATAAGCAAAAGTACATGAAAGCTGCTCTTGCCGAAGCAAAAATAGCTTTTGACAAACGGGAAGTTCCTGTCGGGGCAGTTGTGGTATGTAATAATGTTATTATCGCCAGAGCTTATAATCTTATTGAAACTCTGAAGGATCCGACAGCGCATGCTGAGATGCAGGCTATAACGGCAGCAGCAAACTTTCTTGGTGGCAAATATCTCACAGGTTGTACCATATTCGTAACCCTCGAACCATGTGCCATGTGTGCTGCGGCTATTGGTTGGAGCCAGGCTTCAGGTCTTGTCTATGGATCTGCAGATGAGAACAAAGGTTATAATACAATATCAGACTCATTACTTCATCCAAAAACCAAAGTTGAATCAGGGATACTGGAAAAGGAATGCAAAGAACTTTTGATGAAGTTCTTTAAAAACAAAAGATAATTGTTACATACTCGCCAAGGCTTGGCCCTACATAATAATACGTGTTAATGTAGGGACAAGCCAAGGCATTACCTTACGAAATTTCAATCAGTAACAGTAATTAATAAAAAACACCTAATTTTATCTAAAATATATTAACATGACATTTGATAACAGCAAGACAATCATTAATCTGAGAATTGCATTTTTTCTGGCAACGATTCTATTGCTGGCCTATATAGCCCTGACATACGTAGCCAGACTGATTAAGTTCCCGCTACTCGGCATGAGCGATACTGTGTGGACACTTATGCTCGTTTTCATCTGGTTCGTGCTTACTTTTACCCCAATGTTTCTGAATTATCAATTTATTTTTTTTTCCGATGAAGGTGAAAAAATCATCTTCCGCTATTTCAGTACCGGACTCATCAGCGGCAAGAAGAATTCGGTTGAGATTAATAAAAGGACATTCTCAGGTTATAAGATCGAATCACGTTTTTTTGGACTGATTCAAAGTATGACCCTGTTTCAGAGGTTTAATGAAGGAGTAGCAAAATATCCGCCTGTTTACATTAGCGCTCTGTCGAAAGAAGAGAAAGCTAAGGTTGTGATGACCCTGAAATCGTATTCTCCGACTGCGTGAAGGTTATCATCTGATAACATGAGATTTATCATTTTTAATGACGTTAAACAATATCAAATTTGCCCCACCTGTTTATAGACTGAATTATAATTAAAAACTAAAATAATGAATGTAGATAAAATCATGAATAACCTCGAGAAAAAACATCCGGGCGAGGTAGAGTATTTACAGGCAGTAAGAGAGGTACTGGAATCAATAGAAGAGGTTTATAACGAAAATCCTCAATTTGAATCCGCCAACATAATAGAGCGAATTATTGAACCTGACCGCATTATAACCTTTAAAGTTCCATGGGTTGATGATGAAGGAAATGTAAAGGTAAACCTTGGATACCGTATTCAGTATAATAATGCTATCGGTCCTTATAAAGGAGGCTTGCGCTTTCACCCAAGCGTTAACCTCTCAATCCTGAAGTTCCTGGGATTTGAACAGATATTCAAGAATGCACTGACAACACTTCCAATGGGTGGTGGGAAAGGCGGTTCTGATTTTGATCCAAAAGGAAAATCTAATGCTGAGGTGATGCGTTTCTGCCAGTCATTCATGCTTGAGCTCTGGAAGTACATTGGAGCTGAAATCGATGTACCAGCAGGTGACATTGGAGTTGGCGGACGCGAGATTGGCTTCCTTTACGGAATGTATAAAAGGCTCTCAGGCGAACATACAGGTGTTCTGACAGGTAAAGGAAGCAACTGGGGAGGTTCACTTGTAAGACCTGAAGCAACAGGCTTCGGCTGTGTCTATTTCGCTAAAGAGATGCTTGCTACAAAAGGTGAATCATTCAAAGGTAAACGGGTAGCGATCAGCGGTTTTGGAAATGTTGCCTGGGGTGCGGCACTTAAAGCAACAGAACTTGGCGGGAAAGTTGTTACTATCTCAGGTCCTGATGGTTATGTGTATGATGCGGAAGGAATTTCCGGGAAAAAAATTGACTATATGCTTGAACTTCGTGCTTCTAATGAGGATATAGTTAAACCATATTCGTACGAATTTGAAGGCGTTGAATTTCATGAAGGCAAGCACCCCTGGGAAGTAAAGGTTGATATTGCCCTCCCTTGTGCTACACAAAACGAGCTGACTGCTGAAGACGCAGAAAAACTTATAAGCAACGGCTGCATCTGTATCTGCGAAGGCGCCAATATGCCCAGCACTCCTGAAGCAGTAGAGATCATACAGAAAAAAGGCTTGCTCTTTTCACCAGGTAAAGCCTCAAATGCAGGTGGTGTAGCCACTTCGGGTCTGGAGATGACTCAAAACTCAATGAAATTACGCTGGAACACCCAGGAAGTTGATGGCCGGCTACATGAAATTATGTGCAATATTCACGAGCAGTGTGTTAAGCATGGAAAAAGGGAAGACGGCTATGTTGATTATGTCAAAGGAGCCAATATTGCCGGTTTCCTGAAAGTTGCCAATTCAATGCTCGATATGGGCGTGATCTAGATAATAGTTTATTTTAGGTTTTTTCAAATAAAAAGGAGCTGGTTTACCGGCTCTTTTTTTTATCTTTACTTGTCTCAATTCTTCGTGCTATGACAGAGGTGCCGCTTAAGCATAAAATTGCTTTAGGTCTCATTCCACGTATCGGCGATATTAATGCCCGAAAACTTGTATCACATTTTGGCAGTGTTGAAGCTATCTTCCATGAGCCATACGGCAATCTGATCAAAATACCGGGGATAGGTTCAGGTATTGCAAAATATATCAGTGACAGGTCCTATCTTATTACAGCAGAAAAAGAGGCGGAATACGTCAGCAGAAACAATATCAGGACTTATTTTTATCTGGATAATGATTACCCCTTCAGACTCAGACAGTGTGATGATTCGCCGGTGGTATTTTTCTTCAAGGGTAACGGTAATCTCGATGCTTCCAGGATCCTGAGTGTCGTTGGTACCCGCAATGCTACCGTCAGGGGAAGGGAAGTATGTGAAAAGATTATTGAAGGACTTGCTGCAGATCATCCCGATCTGATCATCGTCAGTGGCCTGGCATACGGAATCGATATAGCATCCCATAAGGCAGCGCTGGCAAATAACCTGCCAACAATCGGGGTACTGGCGCATGGCTTTAAAACAACTTACCCTGCTATTCATGCCACAACAGCAAAGACAATGGTAAATAATGGGGGTCTGCTTACTGACTTCCTTTCAGATGCACTCCCGGAACGAAATAATTTCCTTAAGAGAAACCGCATAATTGCAGGACTGGCAGATGCCACCCTCGTAGTTGAGTCTGGAATAAAAGGAGGAGCACTGATAACTGCAGATATTGCCAATTCGTATAACCGTGACGTTTTTGCAGTGCCGGGAAGACCCGATGACCAATGGTCAGCAGGATGCAACAATCTGATTAAAAACAATAAGGCATTTCTGACTGAATGCTCAGATGATATTGAATATTTCCTTAACTGGAAACCTGAAAAATCAAAACAGGTCGTGCAGAGAACCCTTTTTTCCGACCTTGATGAGACTGAAAAGAAGGTCTTTGAACTACTTTCAAAAGAGGGAGAACAGACAATAGATACTATTTGCAGGTCCATTGAGATTCCTGTATATAAATTATCCTCCCTCCTCCTGCAGATGGAGTTCAAGGGACTTGTAAAATGTTCACCAGGGAATCTGTACCGAACAGTATAAGCTCAACGTTTGTCGTTTATACGTGTCAATTCCGAGAGCCAGCGACGAATCTCCGGGAGTTAAAGTAAAGCTTTGTCAAAAGATCGATTAATTAGTGATTTCTCCTTTTGTTTTTATATTTTTATCCCTCCAATTGACCTTTTTTAAACTAAAAACTTTTTATCATGGATCCTAAAGTACAACAATTCATGGCTATGATTAAAGCCAGAAATCCTGGTGAAAATGAATTCCATCAGGCTGTTCAGGAAGTGGCAGAGTCACTTATTCCATTTATTGAAGAAAATCCCAGGTATAAACATGCAAAAATTCTGGAAAGAATTGCAGAGCCCGAACGGACTATAATATTCAGGGTGCCATGGCTGGATGACAAAGGCGAAGTTCAGATCAACCGTGGATTCAGGATCGAAATGAACAGCGCCATAGGTCCTTATAAAGGCGGTCTCAGGCTTCACCCGACCGTTAATCTGGGAATCCTTAAATTCCTTGCGTTTGAGCAGGTATTCAAAAACAGCCTTACAACCTTACCGATGGGTGGAGGAAAAGGAGGATCAGATTTTGATCCGAAAGGAAAGTCAGATAATGAGGTAATGAGATTCTGTCAGAGCTTCATGTCAGAACTATTTCGGCATATAAGTGCTGATACAGATGTACCTGCAGGCGATATAGGAGTAGGAGGACGCGAAATAGGGTTCCTGTTTGGCCAGTACAAAAGACTTAAGAATGAATTTACCGGCGTTCTTACCGGCAAAGGTATCGAATGGGGCGGATCACTTATACGTCCGGAAGCGACAGGCTATGGCGCCACTTATTTTGCCCAGGAGATGCTTTCCACACGCGGCGAAAGTTTAAAAGGGAAAATAGTATGTATATCAGGATCAGGAAACGTAGCTCAGTTTGCCACTGAGAAAGTAGCGGAGCTTGGCGGAAAAGTAGTCACTTCTTCCGATTCAAACGGCTTTATTTATGATCCAAAGGGTATAGACTGTGATAAGCTTAAGTTCATTATGGAACTCAAGAACGTCAGAAGGGGAAGGATTAAAGAGTATGCTGAAAAATTTGGCGTTGAATACTTTGAAGGAAAACGGCCCTGGATAATTAAGTGTAATATAGCCATGCCATGTGCAACACAGAACGAAATTAATGAGGAAGAAGCTAAATTACTTGTTAAGAACGGGTGCAATTGTGTATCAGAAGGCTCCAATATGCCTTCAACCCTGGAAGCCGTAAGCGTATTTCTCAATGCACAGATCCTTTATGGCCCCGGTAAGGCAGCCAATGCTGGAGGAGTCGCCGTATCAGGTCTTGAGATGACACAAAACTCCATGAGATTGCCATGGTCGCGTGAGGAGGTTGATGAGAAGCTTCGTACGATTATGAAGAATATTCATAAAACATGCGTGAAGTACGGCAAAAAAGAAAACGGTTTTATAAACTATGTTGACGGAGCTAATATAGGAGGATTTGTGAAAGTGGCAAATGCCATGGTCGCCCAGGGAGTTGTTTAATGCAGTTAATCGATACTCATACACATATTTATCTTCCGGAGTTCGATGCCGACAGGGATGAAGTGGTAAACAGAGCTGTTCGCAGTGGTGTTTCTAAAATGCTGCTTCCAAACATTGATATAAGTACTGTTGATCAGATGCTTGCTGCAGTTGTCAGGTATCCTGGCACCTGTTACCCAATGATAGGCCTTCATCCCACATCGGTAAAAGCGGATTATTCATCACAGCTGGAAAAAATTGAGGATCTTTTTAAACAACAAAGGTTTGTTGCTGTTGGTGAGATTGGGGTTGATCTGTACTGGGACAAAACTTTTCTGAAGGAACAGCTGATATCATTCAGGAGACAGGTTGCATTTGCCTCTGATAAAGGATTAGCTGTTGTGATCCACTCGAGGGATGCATTTCCTGAGATTTTTTCGGTCCTGGATGAATTTAAGGGCAAGCCTTTAAAAGGAGTTTTTCATGCTTTTTCAGGTACAATCAAAGACGCAGAAAGAGTTCTTGATCTGGGATTTAAACTCGGCATCGGAGGAATAGTGACATTTAAGAATTCAGGGCTTGATAAAATTGTAAAGGAGATTGGACCGGATAATCTTATTCTTGAGACCGATTCTCCCTACCTTGCTCCTGTACCTTACAGGGGAAAAAGAAATGAGAGTTCTTATATTTGCATTATAAATAAAAAACTGTCAGATATTTTTGGAATAAAAGAAGAAGAAATAGCGTCTATAACTTATTCCAATTCAGTCAGTGTATTCAATTTGTAGATGAAGAAATGAAAAATAAAGAAGAGATCTCCATACTTATAATTTATACCGGAGGGACGATTGGAATGGTTCTTGATCCGGAAACCGGCTCGCTTGTACCAATTGATTTCAGGAATCTGACAGATCATGTGCCGGAGCTTGGCAAATCAGGGTATGAACTTCATGTAATATCGTTTGACCCGGTTAAAGACTCGTCAAATATTGATCCGGAAGTATGGATAAATCTGGCTGGTATCATTGAAAAAGGCTACGATGATTTTGACGGATTTGTAATTCTGCATGGCACTGATACTATGGCATATACTGCATCAGCACTGAGTTTCATGCTTGAAAATCTTGGAAAACCGGTCATACTTACCGGGTCTCAGTTGCCGATTGGTCTGTTACGCACAGACGGCAGGGAGAATCTGATTACTGCTATTGAGATCGCAGCTGCTATGGAAAATGGATTACCAGCTGTACCCGAGGTATGTGTTTTCTTTGATAATAAGCTTACCCGTGGCAACCGGACCACCAAAATGAGCGCTGAACATTTCGACGCATTCAATTCGCCCAATTATCACCCTCTGGCTGAAGTGGGATTACATTTGAAATATTTTAATAATCTTATCGGCTCTCCACCAGGAGACCGGAAACTAGTTGTTCATAAAGTATTTGATACAAATGTCGCCATTCTGAAATTATTCCCCGGAATAAACAGGAAACTGGTAAATGCCGTTACAAGGACCGAAGGATTGCGTGGTCTCATAATTGAAACATTCGGTTCGGGTAATGCTCCGACGTACCAATGGTTTATTGATGATCTGAAAGAATATATTGATAAGGGTGGAATTATATTTAATGTCACCCAGTGTCCGGGAGGCAGTGTTGAAATGGGATTGTACGAGACGAGCCGTCAGATGCTTGCTGCCGGTGTAATAAGCGGAAAAGATATTACCTCAGAGGCATCTGTCACAAAACTAATGCACCTTCTGGGAAGATTTTCATCAAAGGAAGAAGTCGTAAATTCATTGAAAATATCATTGGCTGGAGAAATCACATGACCGGCCGGTTTGTAAAATTATTTTTGTATTTTGCGGCCCGGTTTTTAATAACATCGTACATAGGAAATCCTCCTTCGCTAAAGCTCCGGAGGACAAAGGGAGAGATGCAGGAGTGGTTTAACTGGCACGCCTGGAAAGCGTGTGTACCTCAAAAGGGTACCGGGGGTTCGAATCCCCCTCTCTCCGCAACACTTAAATGAACCCCGCGTCAGCGGGGTTATTTATTTTACTGAAGGGCCGAAGAAAGTTTACTTTCTGAAGGACCTGAAGGAAAATAAATAAAACCCGAAGGGTTCATTTAAGCGTTGCAAGGTTCTCCCCCGGGGATCACGACCGAACGGAGTGAGGTCGTAATCCCCTTCTCTCCGCCTTCGCTCGCAATAGCCCTATAGGGCGACAGCAAGAAATGAATAAGCGAGCTACGGCGGACAAAGTCCGCAACACTTAAATGGAGGGTGTCTCAAAAGGACACCTTCTTTTTTTATATGTTCATTTCTTTTTGTTCGTCCAAAAAGAAACGAACCAAAGAAAAAGGGCGCCGGAAATGAAAACTTCAGCCTTTTTTGGCAAAATGCCTTTTGCGTCACGCTCCCAAAAAAGGCTGAAGTTCGCGCCATTTCCGTTTTGCCACCGCACGTTTCCACTCGAAATTACTGTTAATAATTGATGTAAAGTGTTGAAAAGAAGGGGGATGCCTCCCCCCTCCAGGAACCTCAAATTATATAACTTGAGGTATGCAAAAAAATAGTAGAACAAAGGTAGTCTTTAAAGATTACAGTCCCAACCAAATTTTACTTCTTCCGCCATCACTGGAAGAGATGATCCCTATGAACCATCCGGTAAGAGTTGTAAATCAAGTCATTGACAGTATTGATCTTGATATGCTTGTAAAGAAATATAAAGGAGGAGGCTGTTCGAGTTATCATCCCCGGCTCATGCTGAAAATATTGGTTTATGGATACCTTACCAATCAATACTCAAGCCGGAAGATGGAACAAGCGGTATACCAGAATATATACTTTATGTGGTTAAGTGCGATGAGCTATCCTGATCATAACACGATAAATCGCTTCCGCAGTGACAGGCTTAAGGGGGTATTGAAAGAAGTCTTCAGCCAGGTTGTTTTACTGTTGGTTGATAGTGGGGTAATAACATTAAAAGAAGCTTACCTTGACGGTACCAAGATAGAAGCCAATGCCAACCGGTATACCTTTGTGTGGGGACGGAGCATAATAAGAAGCAAGGAAAGAATCAGGAAACAGCTTGATGAGTTATGGGCATATGCAGAATCAGTGGCCAGGGAAGAGCTTGAGAATAATGAGCCTGAAGATTTTGAAATGATCGATCAGTCCTCTGTCAAAAAAGTAATAGAGAGTATTGACAATGCGCTAAAGGGCAAGCCTGTAAATAAGGAAGTGAGGCAGAAACTGAACTATGCCAGGAAGAACTGGCCTGAGAATCTTAAGAAATATGAACAGCAGGAAAAGACTCTTGGTAATCGTAATAGTTACTCCAAGACAGATCCTGATGCGACGTTCATGAAGATGAAGGAGGATCACATGCTCAATGGTCAGTTGAAGCCGGGATATAACTGGCAGATAAGCACTGAAAATCAGTATATATTAGGATACACTATCCATCAAACTACTAATGACACTACTACACTTCAATCCCACATGGAATCTTTAAAAGAGAACCTTGGAAAAATGAAATCAAATAAAAAAGCCGTCTCATTTATTGTTATGAGACGGCCTCATATATTTTACTGAAGGGCCGAAGAAAGTTTACTTTCTGAAGGACCTGAAGGAAAATAAATAAAACCCGAAGGGTTCATTTAAGCGTTGCTAGGTTCTCCCTCGGGGATCACGACCGAACGGAGTGAGGTCGTAATCCCCCTCTCTCCGCCTTTGCTCGCCATAGCCCGATAGGGCGACAGCAAGAAATGAATAAGCGAGCTACGGCGGACAAAGTCCGCAACACTTAAATGAATCCCGCTGGAGGCGGGATTATTTATTTTAAATCAATTCAATAGGGTAAAATCCCCTTGACAGATCATATGTAATGTAATCGTTTAACCTAACTTCAATTTATATGGAAAAGAAAAGATCATTTCTAACATTGGTGTGCCTGGTTGTATTCTCGGCCATATTCTCATTAAAGGGTACTGCTCAAACAACCTTAAGTCGTGACTCAATAATTGTAGCAGCACATGAGATAATTAAGGAAACGACATTTTGTGCACTTGCAACAACTGATTCCACAGGACAGCCTCATATACGTACCATGAATCCCTTCCCTGCAAATGACGAATTAATTACCTGGTTCGCTACTTCAAGGACCAGCCGGAAAGTCAGAGAAATAAAAAGCAATCCCAAAGTTTGTGTTTATTACGCTAACCATAATTCGGCAAAAGGTTACATTGCCATTACAGGCATTGGAGAAGTTATAGATGATAAAGAATTGCTGATTAAAATGAAACGGGATTACTGGAATGGTATTCCGAACTGGCAGAACACATTTGTCCTTATTAAAATTACACCTAAGACCATGGAAGTAATTAATTATAAACATGGACTTAACAATGATCCGAATACATTCAAAGCTCCTTCAATTATATTCTAGGTCTATTTGTAAAAGTGATTATAACAGGCGTTGCGAACTTTGCGCGTTTTACAGTGCAGCAGTCCGGATTTTATTTAGTCTTTATAATTGAGCATTAGTTCTTTACAATAAACCCATAACGCGAATGAGCGAATCATTTTCTGAGATTGGAATTCAGACAGATATTCCGGAGAAACTAAATGGAAGCTTTCTGAGAAAATTTGCTTTCATGACCATTGTCGTATTTGCTGTTTACTCCATTTTAAGTGTAGTCGGATTTTTTTTATGGTTTGCATTCCCTGTTGAGAAAATACATGGTTTGACTTACCTCAGGCGCAATGACCTGATACTTTATTACTTTATTGTTAATTTCAATAATATAGCAGGAGTCCTGTTCTTTTCGCATATCATTTATTATAAATATGTTAAATCCACAACCCCAATAAAAGATGGTGTTTGTTTAGGGCTCTACCTGCTGATATTCAGCTGGATATTGGATCTTTTTATATACGTTTTCATAAGAAAAACCCTGCCAACTCTTAATGAATACTTCCTGGGAAAAAATCAACCGGAAATAGGGATTGCCTGGTTAATCGGTTTTTTAAGCGCACTCTATTCAGGATGGTTGCATTCGAAAGATCAAAACCATATTCGACGCTTCAATTATAAAATTGCAGGACAGACATTGCTTATTCTCACGCTTATTTCTGCGGTTCTGACAGTTGTGGGGATCGGTTTTTTTGATATCAGACCTTAAATACGGTGTGCGGTATGTGGCAAAATCGAAAATATTGTTGAAGTTTTAAAAAACAGTGAGAGCATTAATAATTGGATTGTTAACTGCAAGGGAGTAAAATTGCTTAAAAGTGACAATAATGATGAGTATTTCTATATCGAAACATCTATCCCCTTTCCCTTTAAAAACCGGGATATGGTATATCACTTTCAATATATTGGAATTAACAGCGGACAAGAAAAAGTAGTTGTAACAGGGATACCTGCGTATATTCCGCCCAAAGAAGGAATCGTCAGATTGGCAAAAGCAAATGGTTACTGGCTTTTAACATCAGTTGATCCATACAATACTGTTGTAACTTATCAGATGCATGTCGAGCCCGGGGGTTAATCCCAGCCTGGCTGGCAAACCCCTTCATAGTAAATGTGCTCTTTTCGACTTTTAATGAACTAAGAAAAATATTTCAGAAATGAAACAGATCAGGGTACAGGGAACTGGCAGCTATTTCAATAATTACTTAATCATTAACAGATATATAAGGATTTATTAACATATAATTAGGACACACCTATCTTATCCTTGTTTAACTTCGTTTATATAAAGTTGAAACTATTCACTCAAAAATTAAACGAATGAAAACAATGATCCTGCTTATATCCGGTGTTTTTTTCTTTTTGACTATAACAAGTTGTAACAGGCATGATTTGCCAGGAAAAGACAAAGATGATCTGACTACTTTTCTGACGATGGATCCAGTTATCCGGACTTCATTTAATTTTTATTCAAAGACTGTAAAGGATACTTTCAAAATTTTCATTTGCCTTCCCAAAAATTATAATAAGGACAAAAATTCTTATCCTGCTGTTTATGTTTTAGATGCTAACGTTGCATTTGATATGATTTCAACATTGATGAAATTAATTAGTAATGGATTAGATTGTAAACAAGCAATATATATAGGTATTGGATATAAAGACTTTATGGTAATGGATTCTTTACGAGGACGGGACTACTCTTATCCTCAAAAAGATGGAATACCAGGAAGCGGTGGAGGAAAACTATTTACTGCATTTTTACGGAATGAGTTGATTCCATATATTGACTCGGTATACAGGGCAAAATCCGTAAACAATACATTAATCGGCCATTCTTTAGGCGGATATTATGTTATGTATAATTTGCTTTCGAGTGCAGCAGAAGATAAGCCGATGTTCAAAAATTATATTGCAGGCAGTCCTTTTGTTATAAATGACCAGTATCTTGTTGACCTGGAGCAAAAACTTTCAACTCATACAGATTCATTACCGGTAAAGCTCTTTATGTGTTCAGGGACAATCGGTGATGTCGATAGTATGCTGATAGTCTTTACAGATATATTAAAACAAAGGAATTACAAAGGATTTGAATTCAAATCAATTGTACTAAACGATTTTGATCATATGGATATGATTTTTCCAACATGGTCAAAAGGATTAAGATATGTACTTACGAATGAATAACCTTTCCGGCTTCCTCTCCCACTGTTAGTAGTTTTTGTGTAATTTTATAGGCACTTTGGTTGGGGGGTGCGCGGTGTGCGCTTGCGGTTTTCCGCGAAGCGGGAGACGGGCGGAAACAAAAAGTGATAAAATGAAACTGTATTGTTACCAGGAACGTCAAAGGCTCTGAAACTAACAATTTATACTACAAAAAATGAAACCATTGTCAAAATCTCTGATATACATTTCAATAATTTTTGGATTAATGCTGGAATCCAATATAGCTTTTTCAAAATCACCTGAATATATAACGCAAGATACAATAACAGGTACATGGTTGGGAGAACTCGAAATACCCAATACCGCTAAACTGAGAATGGGGATTACTATTTCCAAAACCAGTAATAATTCTTATAAGGCAGTTCTAAACATCATAGATCAGGCAACAGGAGACATACCTTGTGATATAGTTATTCATAAAAATGATTCGGTTATCATCAGAATTAATGGGTTAGGAATTGAAATTGCCGGGATCATCGATCCTGAGAATAAAAGCATAATGAGTGAATTCAGACAACACGGTGGAATATTTCCGGTTTTATTCAATAGCGTTGATAAATTACCTGTCTTATCACGACCCCAGGAGCCAAAAAAACCTTATCCTTATAATGAAGAAAATGTTGTCTTTGAAAACAAAAAAGGGGGTATTAAGCTTGCCGGAACCTTAACATACCCAAAATCCAAAACCAGGTTTCATATCAGAAGCCTGAGGGTGATTTTTGCTATGGGGAATTTGTGCTGAAGGAAATTGAGTACAATTGTAAAGTGCTGAAATAGCATAAGACACGGCAACTGCTTACCAGAGGATTCGCACGTGTTAAAAAGAAATTTATTCATCTTCACCAGTTCCCTGATCACTGATTACTGATTACCGATTACCGATTACCATTCACTACTCCCTCCTTTCCAGATATTGCTTACCTTTACGCACATGAGCAGAGGATTTGTTAAAGAAGACGATCAGGAAGAAATTCCGATAGTTCCGCAGAGGGCATATTTACCGGATGGAGTAACAAACTTTGTTACCCCGGCTGGCATGGATCAGTTATTGGCTGAAAAACAGATGCTTATCGATGAAAAAGACAATCTGGTCAACGCCAGCGAGAATGAGAAACGAATAGCTCTGAACTATATTAATGAAAAATTACACCTGCTGAACAACAGGATTGCTGAAGCCAGAATAGTAAATCTGAAAGAGCAGCCACAAAACGAAATAAGGTTCGGTGCATTAATTACCCTCAAAACAGAAGCATCCGGTAACATTCAGACGTTTCAGATAGTAGGTGTTGATGAGGCAGAAATTTCCAAAGGAAAGATATCCTTTCTGTCACCTATGGCAAAACTATTATTAAATAAAAAAAATGGAGACAAAGTTATTTTAAAACGAGCCAAAGAAGATATTGTTTTTGAAATCACAGATATAACCTATAATTGGTAGCGGAATTCCATTGCTTTAAGCTCAGCCTCAGCGCCTTAACCTCAATCTAACCCAACATTTAGGCTGTTATAAAACATGACATTCAATGATTAATTACTTCATTTTCGGTATAAGTTATGCCTTAGCATGTGTCATACAACCTGGACCTTTCCAGGCTTTTCTTTTTTCTCAGAGTGTAAAAAATGGCTGGCGAAAAACTATTCCTTTAGTATTTGCACCACTAATAAGTGATCTGCCAATTATCATTTTAGTCATATTTGTCTTGACAAATGTTCCTCATGCAGTGTTAGGAATTCTTCAATGTTTTGGCGGAATATTTCTCTTTTTCCTCGCTTTTAAAGCATACAAAACAACGCGTACACTAAACAAAAGCGATGAAGCAAATACTTCCCAATATAACAACTTGTTCAAAGCAATAATGGTGAACTTATTCAATCCAAATCCGTTCCTTGGTTGGAGTCTTGTGATGGGTCCCATGCTGATAAATGGTTGGAAAGCAAATCCTGAAAATGGGATAGCCCTGTTAATAGGATTCTATAGTTCAATGATTATTTATTCAACAATAATGATTATGTTTTTTGCTGCTGCGGGGAACCTCGGACCACGTATTAATCGAATATTATTAAGCATCTCAGTAATCGCTTTTGTGTTTTTTGGATTTTATCAATTGTGGTCGGGTTTAACAAAATTTTTCTGATTAAAAATACTTTGATTTTGTTCTTTTATAAAAAAGAAACTCTCTTTTCAGAGCGTCAGACTAAAGATGCTGTCTTTAACGATGTTAGTGATACAAAGATACACAATTGGACTACACCTTGATTGCAGGACAGCATGACTGCAAGACTGTAAAACTGAAATGGAAGGTTAAGATTGAGGCTAAGGTTATGATGGTCTCAACCTCAACCTCAACCTTAACCTATTCTTACTGTTCACTGTTGCCTGGCATTAGGCATCACAGGACCCCTATGAATAAATTATCCTGGTAATCTCAATTTCATAAATATGAATATTTCAATCAGAAAAATAGTCGAAGCGGATTTCCAATTACCTTAAAATTCATAAAACATGAAAACAAATCTTTTTTTACTTATCACAATTTATACAGTGTTTTTTTCCGGATGCGGTCCGAATCAAAGAGAAAACAAAGATGCAACAGGCAAAAACCTGTATGATACACTGGTCATTAATAAAATAAGTAATGAATTATATATCTGTACCTGTAACCCAAACAGACCTAATCCAAGTGGTGCCGGTAATTTATATTTCCAGGGAAAATGGAAACAGGATTTAGTGAACAAGGACGTTGATTACAGAAATTGTGATGAGAGATTCCTGGTTCAATGGGATCTGTCGGAATTGCCAAAGGGGATTGACATAACCGAAGCTAAAATGGAGTTGTATTGTGACAGCTTTGAAGGTGATAAACAGGGACAACTAGTATATGAGCCTATAGCGGGACCATGGAGTGCTGATAGTGGATACAGCAAAAAACCAAATACATTAATTAATGACAGAATTATAACTGATTGGCCAAAACCGAAACAATTTCATGTCGTAGATATCACAAATTTTATAAGAAAATGGTACAATAATAAAATCCCTAATTATGGATTAATGGGATATAGTATCAATGCTGAAACTACGAATTCGGCAACGTTCTGTTCGTCCATTTATCCTAAAAAATCAGTGCAGCCAAAACTTGTAGTTATTTTTAAAAAGAATAAAGGGAAGTAACACGAAACAAATGCTCTGCAACTTTCAACAAGCTCACTGCGACTTTCAGCAAACGCACTGCAACTTTACAACAAGTTATTGCTACTTTCAACCCGGGCAACGACCGGTACTATTAATGCCTAATCCATGCCTGCCGGAGAATTAACATGAAAGAGCGGTGAACGCAAGATCAATGCCGTTGCGCTCAATGGAGTCATTCCTGAACACAAAGACATGGTTCGCATAAAAGATTACCGGCAAACATGGATCATAATACCTGCCGGTAAAGAAATGACTCATATTGTACTTGATGGTTATGTTGACCCTGCAGGAACTATCCCGAATTGGATCTCCAACATGCTAATCACCGAGGCGCCCATAAAAGCCATAAACGGGCTCAAAGACGCAATGGGGGAAAAATAGACAATCCGTTATTTATTAATAAATTTGATATGAAGAGATTATTCCTGCTATGACACGACTTTTAATCTTCCTGGTCCTCCTTTTAGGGATTAATCACGCCGAAGCTTATTGCCAGCAGCCTGATTATATCATGGGTAAAGTGATCGATTCCAGAACATCCGAACCTGTATCATACGCTACAATACGTCTGAAAAACTCCGAGGTTGGGATCCATACAAATGCTGAAGGCGATTTCAGAATATTAAACAATCCCGGATTTCAAACCGACAGCCTGATCGTGACATGTATCGGATTTCGGAGGCTTTCAGTGGCTTTTAGAATTCTGAAAATAGCTGAGATGAACAATCTGAAGCTTGTAGCCAATATCTATGGACTGAACGAGGTCAATGTAATTGCCAGAAAAAGAAGGCTCAGCCCGGAGATTATAATAGCCAGGGCGCTCAGAAATATTAAAAAGAACAATCCGGTCACACCGTTCAGTTATGTATCCTATTACCGCGATTATCTGAAAGACAGCAGTCATTATCTTAACCTGAATGAGGCGATCATACAGACGCTGGATAAGGGCTTTGGCTGTACATCGGATTCAAGCAGGCACAGACTTCTCGAATTCAAAAAGAATGTGGATTTCAGGCGGATAAAAATCACCCCGTATTATGACATTCCGGGATCAGTACATTCTGATATCTCGTTTAAACAAATGCCCATGGCATTTGTCGGCGACCATAACGGGAATGAGTTTTTTGTTTTACTTACTCACGATGCAATAAGAAATTTCGATCAGAAAACTTTTTTCTTTATAGATACCCTGACGACGAAGTTTCTCAGAAATCATATCTTCTCCAGCCCTGAAGGGATCTATGATGGAAATACATTATTATATAAAATAAACTTCGAGGCAGTACCTAAGATCACAGAGGATACTTACCAGGCAAAGGGTGCAATATTCATCCAGCCCGATGATTATTCTATACACCGTCTTGAGTATTCTGCCTCATTTTTAAATTCAGAAAAGAAGAATCAGGAGATTTTCAATATTGAGATTGAATACGGGCATGAGCTGGAATTGAATTCCAAAATGTGTCTTAAATACATATCTTTCAACAATTCATTCATCATACCCGATTCTTCTGACAATGATTTCTTTAAAATCGTGAGCGGACGCTGGATTTCAGCAGAGCCTTACAAGGATAATTTCTCTGATCTTACAACTGTAGTTGTTTTCAATAAAGAAATTGATTCAGTGTCGGCAAGAGATAGAAGAAACTATGATATAACGATCGGCAGTGCTAAAGCAAGAATAAGAAAAATCACTGTAGATGGTCCTAACCTTTATCTGACACTGAATAACGACAAATTTAATGTCACTCTTGATTCCTGCAGAATAAATATTAAGGACCTGAAAGATATTAATGGCAATATTCTTAACAAGCGGAGAGATCTTAAACTTCGTCAGTTCAGGGAACTGTTCGTTCAGGAATATGATAAGCCGGTCGGATTTCAAAATGGCTGTTTTATTGAGTCCTTTCCACTTGAGCAGAATTGTATCTCCCGTTCAGATAATACCGGCAGATTCTGGATGAATACTCCCTTAAAAGCTAAAGAAGAGATCCCTGAGCCTCAGAATTATTGAATACAATTTAACTGACCCTTAGCTTTCTCAAATGCTTCTTTACCTTCATTCATGGAAAAATAGATCAGACCTGCAGCACCAATTGCATCAGCATAGGCAAATCCTGTAAGTTCATAAATAAGACTCGATGCGAGCAGCACTAATGACATATATACACAAACCCTGGTACAATTGGCATCAGCAATTATAGGTTCAGAATGCAGTTGTCTGCCAATTTTCATTTTGGCATTCATCAGCCAGACCATTACTAAAATTGAAATCAGTGATATTATTACTCCCCAAAGAGTAGTTTCCGGTTTATGATGGTGGATGAGATTTAAAATAATACCTGCAAACAATCCTGCAGATAACAGATAAAATGCAGTACCTGTAATTTTTAATGCTTTTATCTCGAAAGAACTTTTTGGACTGTCCGGATTTTGTTTTATTCGTAATATCATCATTGCAATGCCAATCCCCGACATTACTTCGATGAAACTATCTGCTCCAAAACCTAATAACGTGAGTGTTGCATCCTCGTAGCCTAAAATCATTGATACTAACCCTTCAATAATGTTGTAAAAGATGGTAAACAGGCTTAATTGGTACGCCAACTTATATGAGATTGTATCTTTTGATTCCATGATTTTATAAAATTCGTCACTTCTTTAACACTGAAGGAGTAGTTTCGTTCAGTTTAATGGTTTTTCACCTGATGCAGAAAGAAACCAGGAGACCGTCTGAACCTTGTAAACTACTCAAACATCTGAGATTCAGTTGGTACAATTTTTGCAGTTATAATAATAACAATACTAACCTTTTAGACCTATGAAATCACGATTATTTATTTTTGCTCTGTTAAGCTTGATTTTAACATCATGCGTGATTAGCTGTAATTCAGGCTCACGAAATCGTAGTGAATTAATTAAGGACAAATCCATGGCGCCAATACAAATATCAATGTTTTTCCTGATTGGTTTATTATCAGGCTTTATCGTCCTGATCTCAATAAGTATCCAAACCTTAAAATCATCACATGCTAATCCCTCGGAGAGCTTGAAATATGAATAAAATAGTCAGCCTCTTTAACGTGCACACCTCTCCCTTATTTACTTCTTTGCATTTTTTGTTTATTTATGTAACTTGCTTTATTATCAATTTAAGCTTTCTTTGAACTCAAAATAGGAATTATGATTTCAGATCCGGAAAAGAAGACATATAATCTCAAAATTTTAGTAGTTGACGATAGCAACCCGATAAGGATTGTTCTTGGTGAGATGCTTAAAATTTATAGCAATGAAATTATTTTTGCAGACAGTGGAAAGGAAGCTGTCACCGCAGTTGAGAATAACCCCGATATAGATTTGATCTTAATGGACGTCTATATGCATAACATGGATGGTTTTGAAGCTACCAGGAGAATCCGGCAAATAAATAAAAAAGTTGTCATTTTTGTAATGACAGCTGCTGCATTATCCGAATTAGTTGAAGATTTCTCTGGAACTTTAATTAATGATTACTTTCCGAAACCTTTCAACAAAGCATATCTCGACCAGTTAATTGTAAAACATTTCAATACCGACATTTAACCGTCACCTGATTAACCTCAAAACACTTAACCTCAACCTTAATTGGCCAGATGCAGAAGATTAATCCGTTGCTAATCCCATCTTAATGCAGTTTTAACTTTCCAAATCCTTCCTTGCCATAATTTAGGTATCTGTAATTGTTTAATTAAATACTTATAGATCATGGACCGTCAGGAAATCAAAATCCTACTTAACTACCTGGAGAACAATCAGGAACATCTGAATACATTACAACACGAATTTATAGCTTCGTTGAAGGAACATTATTCTGCAACCGGGGTCCTCACAAAAAGACAGCTTGAATTCCTGTATGATTCAAAGGAGTATATACGATCACTGATTCTGAAAGAAGCTGTTCATGAATCTGAAGCAGATAAGTATATCGCTCAGTACTCCTCTTTTGATCATTTGACAGCTTTTAATATATAAGAAATTAAAAACCAGGTATCTGGAGTGCCAGAGACACGAAGGCGGGCTTTGCGTGCTTTGCGGTCTTACAATTTATTCCTAATTTGTGGGAGATTTTAAAGAATACTTAAATGAATAAAATAGTCTCCCTGGCTTTGATCACATTATTACTGACTGGCTATGCAGTATCCGGACAGGAAAGCCATCCGCAGCCAAAAACTCTCGAAATTGGATCCCAGGCACCTGATTTCAAACTGAAAGGTGTAGATGATAGGATATATTCATTATCCGATTTTGCAAAATCAAAAGTACTGGTGATCGTCTTCAGCTGCAATCACTGTCCCACTGCTCAGGCATACCAGGACCGGCTTAACAACATTTATGACAAGTACACAGGAAAAGAAGTGTCGCTGGTAGTGATTTCACCAAACAGTATGAAATCTCTCAACTTATGGGAACAGGGTTGGTCGGACCTCGATGATTCTTTTGATGCCATGAAAATCCGTGCAAAAGACAAGCATTTCAAATTTCCATACCTGTATGATGGTGATGATCAGAAAACGGCAATTGCATATGGACCGGAGGCAACTCCTCATGCATATGTTTTCGATAAGAACCGCAAATTGCAGTATGTAGGTTGCATCGATCCGTCGATGGAAAATGGAAAGGCTGAAACACTCAGTAATGCTATTGATGCTGTTCTCGAGGACAGGAAAATTGATAAACCCGTAACAAAAGTATTCGGATGTTCTACCAAATGGGCATGGAAAACAGAGGGGACTGCTAAGCTTTATAAAGAATGGTCCGAACTTCCTGTAACACTCGAGAACATAGATACATCCGGAATAAGAACACTCATCCGGAATAAATCCGATAAACTAAGATTAATTACGGTATGGGCTTCATGGTGCGGTCCATGCGTACAGGAATTTCCTGATTTTGTAATTATCGATCGTATCTACCGCAGCCGACAGTTTGAATTTGTTTCAATCAATGCAGATCAGTTATCAAGGAAAGACAATGTGCTGAAGTTCCTGCAAAAGAATGAGGCATCAAATAAGAACTACATATTCAACAGCGATAATAACGGTCAGCTCTGGTTGAAGCTGTCGATCCAAAATGGTCAGGTGCGCTTCCTTATACCATGCTTGTGGAACAGGGCGGGAATATCATTTATCGTATACAGGGACCTATCAATGTGACAGAGATGAGAAAGCTGATTAACGGAAACAGGTATATCGATGGGGTTAAATAGGCGCACGATTTAACGACACACGACACACGGAAATCCTTTAACCGCAAAGGACGCTAAGAAGGCGCAAAGTGCGCAAAGAAACTAAGCCCCTCCCACTTGGGGGAGGGGTTTGGGGAGAGGTTTTTCTGCTGCCCACATTATCGCATTTCCAAACATCTTCTTAAACTCCTTTGATTTAAACAATGTCGGGCTATGGCCCATCAGAAAATATATATTTTTTGCTTTCACTTTTTCATTCGTCCAGATCACAGGATGATCACCCATTTTAATGTCCGAAGCAGGCTTGTACGTTGATTCATCGACCGTTGCAATTACATGCACATTAGGTCGCGGATCTGCATTAAATATATACCACTCATCATCGGGAATGATAAAACCCGAGGGCACGCCTTTCATCACCGGATTCTTTTTATCTTCAATATTCACAGTGGCTGAAGCCTTTGCTGCGATATAGTTTTTGAACCTTATCCCACCCATAAATTTTGAAAACCAGTCCCACATCGGGTAGCCATCGAATTCACCCAGCAGCGATGCATGATGAAATCCAACCCAGCCACCCCTGCCCTGCTCAATATATTTCACAAATGCTGACATCGCAGTATCTCCCCATGCATATGGCGCATAATTCAGCTGGATAATTTCCTGGTATTTCGTTAACATCTCCTCATTCATTTCTCTTGCATGATTGACGACCGTGAATTCAAAATTGTTCTTCGCCGCAAACCCGCTGAGCCAGTCGAGAGCTGCAACTACAAATGCTTCATGGTCGCCACCGCGTTCCGCAAGAACAAGAACATTGAATTTTGGTTTTTGTGCCTCCAAACCAGCCGTAAGATTTATAGAAACTAAGACTGGCAGTAGAAGCTTTAAAGCTGCCTGTAAATAGTTTTTCATTATATGGGAAAGTCTATCTTTTCTTAATTCTGACTTCAAATGTTCAATTGTTCATTTATTATCTTTTCTTCTCTTTGTCCCTTAGTCTTTACGTCTCTAGGCTCTACGCTCTCCTCTTATTTAACCTCCTTCTCCTGTGCGGCCACATTCCATCCTTCAACCTTTAACAGAGGCTTATCACCATCAAGGTATTTTGAATCAAATTCAACCTTGACAGTTTTCTTTTCACCCGGAAGAAGTGAAAAATAGTTATCCTCCCAGAAAACAGGAAGTACAGGTTCTTTGGATTTCAACTTCAGGATCTTTGGATTAACAGCGAAGGCAAGAGTTGTCCCCGGATTCTCAATAGTGACAGTACAAGAATAGTTATTACCTGACTTCTTTAGCGCTGAAGCAGTAACATTTACAGATGATGCAGGCAGTTTATTCAGATCGGTAAAGTCGGCTTTCTCATCACCCTTCGAGCTTAGCCAGTAGAAATTTGAAGAAACCAGTTTACCGGATGCATCGGTCATGCTCAATTTCAGGAAGAAGACATTTGTAATCTCTTTTGGATAATCAAGCTTAAATACTGTCTGGCTTGTATCAGCTACTACATTGGCATCTATCTTCTGAGATTTGACCAATTTCATATTAAAATCATAGATTCCGGCATTGACTTTCAAACCATTGAAATCTTTGTAAAAGCAATTCACGATTTTTATAGAGCTGTCGCCGTAGCAATATTGTACATGAAGAGGTTCGCATGCAGTTTTAGCTCCGTAGAAAGCGCCGTTCGGCATAAAGTAATAGTCATAGAGCTGCCAGTACATCTTTGGCCAGGCTCCATTATACATCCAGTAAATGATACCGCTTGATTTATACTTATTTCCGGCAAATGCTTCGAACATTGCTTTTACTGCTTCTTGCTGGAAAACCTGAGCTTTCATACAGTATTCTTCAATACCGTTTGGTTTCCCATATCTCGATTCGAAAGCTGCCCTGGCAATCGGGTAAAATGCTTTATGCAGACGAAGATCCCATGATGCGCTCATTGGCCACAGGTCTTTTTCCGGCATCATCATCCTCATGGTCTCAATAGGAGGAATCTGTTCGCCTGTCGGACCTGCTTCAGTATTAAACTCGAGTTTAGTGTACCAGAAGTTTGGAGTTTCATAAGCGTACACATTTGGGTATGGACCCATGTGAACTCCGGTTATTCCCTGTACTTTGCTCAGTGCCTGTGTTGCAGATGATTCATATGGCCGTGTCGGATCATATTGATCCAGTACCTTTATATATCGTCTTTCAACCGTTTCCGGAGGAAAATTGTCACTGCCATATAACCAGTTGAATACAGATGGGTGATTACGTAAATGAAGGATCTGATCTTTCCAGCTTGCCTCGGCAACGTCGCCTGTATGAGGCGTCCAGTTCTTCCATTGTTCCCACGCGCTGCAGCAGCACCATCCTACCATCAGCAGGATACCTTCTTCATCGCATCTTTCGAACAGGTAATCAGATCCCCGTGGAGCTTCCATTCTAAGTGCGTTCAGATTCATAAATTTCGCATACATCAGGTCGGCATCGACTCTCTCATTGGAAGGCCTCAGCATAAGATCCTGCACATACCCTCCGCCTCTTATAACGATGTTCTTCCCATTCACCTGGAAAACTTTCACATTCTGCTTACCAAAACTGTTCATCCAGTACGAAATCTCCCTGATGCCAAACCGTATTTTCTTTGTATCTGATGCTTTTCCTGAAACATCAAAACTAAGATTCAGATTATACAGATTCTGGGGACCGACTGTATGAGGCCACCATAATTTTGGATTTGCGATCACCAGCTGCGGAAATGATTCCGGAAGAAAACTTACAACCTTTGTTTCACCCGGCTCGATTGTAACATTCTGCGAGAAAGCTATATTTTCAATTGTGCCTTTCAGAATACCGGTAATCTTTTTAGAACCTGCATTCCGTAGATCAGCAGAGACCGTTAATTTTGCCTGATCCGTCGAAGGCAGGTTCAATTTTGTAATAACCTGCGGATTTTCAAGAGCTACGTCTCCGGTAGCATTAATCATCACATCATACCATATACCCATTCCCCTGTCGGGTGGTGTGGGATTCCAATCAACCCAGGTAATAGTAAGATCCTGCCCTTTAGGAGGAAATATCTGTAATGCCAGGCAGTTTTTGGCTCCCGGTAAAGCAGCTTGCGAAATATCAAGGTTAAAAAGACGATAGGCGCCTTCAATAGTTGTTGTATCGGCTATAAGCTTTCCATTCAGCCATACGTTTGCTTTATAATTTATACTATGAAATTTAAGCCATGTATGCATATTTTTAAAGTCAGCAGGGATTTTGAATTCTGTGCGGTACCACCATGCTACTTTAAAAGGACTGTCTTCACTCATTTCTCTTTTCGGATAAGGGATTATGCCGGGAAGATTATTAAAGTTTGTTCCGTAATACGGATCGGGGTAGACCTTATTAGCAACCAGGGCAGCCAGAACAGTTGTTGGAACTGTGGTCGGGTACCAGCCAGCTGTCTGGAAACCTGTCGACGAAATAGTTTTGCCGTCAGATTTTATTTCTTTTGAAGATTGAATTGCCCAGTTGTCTTTTAGAATAAGTTTCCCGCTCTGAGGAACTTGTGACAGACAATTGACAGCAAGAAAAGTCATTAAGGTGAATGTAAAGACAATACGTGTTTTCATATTGAAGGATCTAAGAGTTAGTGAAAAGGTCATTTTTGTGAGAATTAAAGTTAATCAAATTATTTGACAGGAATTGCATCAAAAGCATTTCCTGCTATTTCTTATTATATTTATCTTGCATTCCCCTCTTTGAATTCAGTTTATAATTATTAGGTTTATGGTCATTAAATTTATTATAAGCAAGCATTATGAGTGATACCCATACTTCATCGCCTTCCGGTCCCCGGCTTAAAACGTGTTCTCGGGCTTTCGTCCCTTGTCCTTTACGGAATTATACTTATTCAGCCTACAGCTCCAATGCCACTTTACGGAGCTGCAGCGACCCTGGCCAGGGGTCATGTTGTTACAACCATTATTATTGGTATGGTTGCAATGTTATTTACCGCAATCAGTTACGGCCGCATGGCAAATGCATATCCAAGTGCCGGTTCAGCATATACTTATGTGAGCAGGGAAATTCATCCTTCGCTTGGCTACTTTGTAGGCTGGGGAATGATTTTCGATTATGTAATGAATCCTATAATATGTGTGATATGGATCAGCAAAGCTGCAATAAACATGATTCCTGAAATACCTTATCCTGTATGGGCAATTGCTTTTACCTGTCTGTTTACAGCTATGAACCTTCGCGGAATTGAATCAAGTTCACGTACCAATGCCATAATCGCAACCGGTTTAGGAGTAGTTATCATTCTCTTCCTTGGAGCCGCAGTCAGATATCTGTTTTTAAATCCTCCTGCTAACGCTGCAGAATGGACCAGACCCTTCTATGATCCTAAAACATTTTCATTTCGGTCAGTATCGGCCGGTGCTTCTCTGGCAGTCCTTACCTATATCGGGTTTGATGGTATTTCGACTCTTTCGGAAGAGGTTCATAATCCTCGCCGTAACATACTGCTAGCAACAGTACTCGTTTGTGTAATTACAGGTATACTTGCATCGATCCAGGTTTATTTTGCACAGCTGGTTTGGCCGGGAACAAACTTCCCCGATCAGGATACAGCATTTTGTTATATTGCCGGCAAAGCAGGTGGTCACTGGTTATTCAATACAGTAAATATGGCCTTGCTCGTAGCAACTATCGGTTCAGGTGCCGGAGCTCAGCTGGGAGCAGGTCGTCTTTTATATGGAATGGGAAGAGACAATGCAATTCCGGGCAAATTCTTTTCACATATTAACCCAAAAACACATATTCCTTCATACAATATCATTCTGATTGGAGTAATAGTATTAGGCGGTGTTTTTATTCTAAGTTATCCGCTTGGAGCACAGTTGCTTAACTTCGGAGCTCTGGTGGCATTCATGGGTGTCAATGTGTCTTCATTCATACATTATTTTTTGCGGAGTGAACGCAAGAGATTCACATATCTGATTGTTCCCGTTCTTGGATTTTCGATCTGTCTGTATCTCTGGTTCAGTCTGGGAATAAAAGCCAAGATAGTTGGAATAAGCTGGCTCACTGTAGGATTGATTTACGGAGCGTACAGGACAAACTTCTTCAGGAAACCTCTCCAGTTCGCAAAAATTGAAAGTACTGAAGAGCCTGAAGACTATAAGGGCTCAAAGGACTAAGACTAAGAGACATAGGGACAAAGAGACGAAGAGACAAAGAGACGAAGAGACGAAGGAGACGAAGGGACGAAGAGACGAAGAGACGAGAGACGAAGAGAGCAAATGATCAAAACATCAGTGTAAAGGTTGAGCCTTTGTTTACCATCGAGTTCACTTCGATTCGGGCATGATGCAGCATCATAATTTGCTGTGAGAGGCTCAGGCCAATGCCGGAACTATTAACTTTTGTAGAATAGTAAGGAAGAAATATCTTTTCGAGAACCTCATCATTAATACCTTTACCATTATCAGAAACAGATATCTCGACATGTTCGTCACTTTTCCTGACAGCAATTAGTGAAAGCTTTCGACCATTAGTATCCTGCATGGCTTCCAGGGCGTTATGAATAAGATTTATGATTACCTGTTCAATAAGTTCAAGATCGGCCTCTATAAATAAGTCAGGGGGAATGATTTCCATTTCAAACTTAACTTTTGCCTCCCTAAATCTTGCCCTGAAGAGGATAGCAACCCTATCAAAGAGGTCGTGTATAAAAATCTTCCTCAGGTTTGGTTTTGGTATATCAGTGAGACTTTTGGTGGCTTTCACGAAATTAATGAGACCCTGTGTACGGGATTCAATTATTTTTAAGCTATGATGAATATCTTCAGTAACCTCCACCCCTATCTTTTCAGGTTTCTGCACTACTCCCGACTCATCTTCAAGCATCTGAGCACTCATACCTGCAAGGTTGATAATCGGGATCGCTGAATTTACTATCTCATGAGAGATAATACCAACCAGCTTCTGCCACGTACTGATCTCTTTACTAACAAGTTCATCCTTCTGACGTTCTATCTCATCTCTCTGAGTCTTTAATTCGGCATTCTGAAGGTTAAGTGCATTATTTTTACTATGAAGTTCTTCCTCAAAATGAAAATTAAGTGTCCGCAGGTAATAAATGTTTACGTTAACGAAAAAGAATAAGCCAATTTGAGCAATCTTATAGAAAGTATAAAAAGTATTAATCCTGCCGACTATGGGGTATGCATCTTGTGCAAACCGGACCATCAGTAAGTCAATTGATATAATAAGAATAAAATAATAGGTCAAAGAAAACCAATAGAGGAATTTTTCCTTTTTTGGGTGTAACAACATTTGGGGAATAATTGAAACTCCAATCAAAACGTAAGGGTAATATGTATAGGCTTCCTCTTCTACATACCCTGACAATGTGGGCCCCAGCAAAAAAACAACCGGAGGCAGAAAAATCAGTGAAAGTTTGCTAAGTTTAGTGAGACCATATCGTGCCAGAATCAGGTTGATCAGGTTAAGGATCATCAGAATCCCTACTCTAAGGGTTCCGGTAGACATAGGATCATTGGCAACGACAGAGTTAATATAAATTATTATACCTAATAATATCATCGTGATTAACATCACAAAATTCAACTGGTTTGACAGGACAATTGTCCGCTCACCCGGTTGTCGGTTTGGTCCGGTTGTTCCCAGATTAGAAACATAGTTCCAGATATTCTGCATAATGGAAGTTTCTTATATACTTTTTGAGAAAATTCAGTACAAAATAAATATCCAGTACTCTTACAGATTTGTTACCGTTTAATTTTCAATTCCAAACCGGGCGATCTTCCTGTACAGAGTACTGCGCGCCATCCCTATTTCTTCAGCCGCCTTTGACAGATTGCCATTAAATTTGTCCATTGCTCTGATGATTGCAGCTTTTTCATAATCTTCAACTTTAATTGATTGCGCATCTGTCTGAACGACATTTAGTGGCTTGTTTCTCAGGATAAAATCTTCTGAAGTGACACTTCCGCATTTGCAAAAAATGACCGCTCTTTCAATTATGTGTGCGAGTTCCCTGATATTCCCCGGCCAATGGTATTGTTTCAGTTTCTGTAAAGCATCTTCTGAAATTTTTATGCCCGCTTTGCCATACTTCATCGAGAAAAGTTCAAGATAATATTCTGCAAGAAGGTCTATATCCTCTTTCCTGTCTCTTAAAGGTGGAAGAATTATCTCAATTGTGTTAATACGATAAAGAAGGTCCTGCCTGAATGAAAACGAATCAGCCATATCGTAAATTGGCAAATTTGTGGCTGAAATCAGTCTGACATCCATAGGTATAGGATGATTACTGCCAATTCTTACTACTTCCTTGTTTTGAATGGCAGTCAGTAACTTTGCCTGCAGGGGCAAAGTAAGATTTCCAATCTCATCCAGGAATAAAGTTCCGCCTGAAGCCTTCTCAAACCTTCCCTCCCTTTCTTCCCTGGCATCAGTAAAGGCACCTCTGGTATGTCCGAATAATTCGGCTTCAAAAAGTGTCTCCGGAATGGATCCCAGATCAACATGGACAAATGAATTCTGTTTTCTTAAGGATTCATTATGCAACGCCCAGGCTGCCAACTCCTTGCCAGTCCCGCTTTCTCCCAGTATCAGTATATTAGCATCCGTGGGACCCACAGTTTTTATGGATTCCATGATCTGTGCCATGGCGGGGGACCTGCCAATGATCTCGGGGTACCTTGATTTCTCATGATTTACCGCTCCCTTAGCATTACCTTTAACAGACTTCCTGATAACCTGATCGATATGGTTATGCTCCATGACATTTCTTACTGATGAAAGCAGCTGATCCCTGTTCCATGGCTTTGTAATGAAATCGACAGCACCCCTTTTCATTGCCTGCACTGCCAGGTTGATTTCACCGTATGCGGTAGTTGTCAGAACATGGGCTTCAGGGTCAATTTGCAGTATTTTATCAAGCCACTCCAGTCCCTCTTTACCCAAAGTTGTACCACGTGAATAATTCATGTCGAGCAGGATCACATCATACTTACAGGCATTCAGGTAATCAGGTATTAAGCATGGACGATTAATTGTCTCAACTTTATCAAAAAGGCTCCGTAAAACCAGCTTGGCAGTATATAATATATCGTTATCATCGTCAACGACCAGAACGCTACCAGATCTGTCTGATTTCATATATAGTATATGAATGATTACCCGCTGCCAACAGCAAATATTAGTAAAGATAATAATTGTAGCATTCTGAATCAATGCATTGTAGCGAAAAGCTACACTTTTGTTTCATTTTAAAGGAACATTATTCTATATGTGCCTGTATATCTTATCATTACACCATTTGGCCTGATTATTGAATTCCGTCTGCAATTGTCAAATCGTTGTTTAGATATCACATACACATCATTTTAGAAGCACACAAACCTAAAACTGACAGACATGAATTCAAAATTGACTTTAAAACTTATCACACTACCACTTTTTTCCTTGATTTGTTTTACTTCAGGTGCACAAGCCGGATTATCAGTTTATACAGATGCCGGGAGAAACAATGTTTCACATGGGGTCTTTATAAATTCTGCAATCCTTGGGTATTATAAGTATGGGAAAAATAAGGTGTCAGTCGGATTTCAGACAGACCTCAAGAATTACAACAATGGATTTTCCGGCTTTACTCTGAATGCATCACGGATTGTTCCGGTTAAAGACAATCTGGTTGAGCTGAAAGCTTTTTACACACGCACATATCCAACTGAGATCTTTGCTGAAATCAACTGGGGAATACTTCTTCAGATCAATCATAAACGGTTTGAAGCTGCTGTTGGATCAAACTTCAGGACTTACGGCTTTAGCCAACAGGCTGTTAACGAATATAACATAAGCAAGAAGAACTCGAAAGTTCATGAGATCTTTAATCTGATGTACAGGTTGAGTTATTACGCTAAACCGACAGACTATAACTGGAATGTATGCCTGTCGATAACCAATATTGACTATTTTGTAATAAATCAGGAAACTAATCCGGTCCTCAATCTTACAGGAATGTATAAATTAAGTTCTCCTGTCAGCCTATACCTTCAGGCATGGTACAAGTGTTCAGGTGTAACTAATCTGGAGTTAAATTATTTTGGTTATTTTTTCAGAGCAGGAATCATATGGGACATATTATAAACAAAAGGTTCCGGTTGCTATCGGCGATAGTACTGGTACTTACAGCATGTACAAAACCCGAGGATACGGCAGTAACGGCAAATCAAAGATTCACTCAATCAATGGATTGGAACAATTCACATCCGTATCGTGTCTTAACGGTTCCAACTGATGATTATCTCATCATGACTATGGGAGACAGTCATGTAGGCGGAACCCATAATCTTGATAACTTCTGTAAAACAGCCATAATAAAGAAGACCACAGCCGTTATTATGGCAGGTGATCTGACTTCAGGTCATGGGAAAGATTACGAGCTATTTGAGCAACACCTTCCGCCACAGGATTCATTAGCCACATTCCTGATTGCCGGAAATCATGACCTTTTTTTTAATGGTTGGAAAGAATTCTATTCCAGGTTCGGCTCTTCAAGTTATCTTTTTGCTATAAAATCCTCAATTGCTTCAGATCTGTTTATATGTCTTGAAACCGGAGGCGGCACACTGGGGGACAAACAGCTTGACTGGCTAATCAACATATTGGAAACCATGCGCACGGGTTACCGGCATTGTATAGTTATTACACACGATAATCTTTTCCGCTCCCGGCATACCGATAGTACGAATCCTCTGGTAGAAGAGGTGCAGGTCTTATTAGAGTTATTTACTAAATACAATGTAGCTATGGTAGTTACCGGGCACGATCACAAGAAGGATTCAGAGGTGTTTGGACTTACCACATATATCGTAATGGATGCTCTGAAAGACGGATCAGAAAATGCTGGTTATTTTCAGATACATGTGAAGGACGCAAAGATAGAGTATGAGTTTAAAAATTTTTAAATATTAAAAGTACGTCATTTACTGTCCACAATCATTGGAAGGTTTTTCCCGTTTGTCATAAAGATCACTTTAGCATTGGGTGAGGCAGAAATGGCTTTGATCATCTCATACTGTAACAACCTGTCACTCAGTCCGGTGCTTAATATCTTCTGATAATCGGCAATTCCCTGAGCTTCAACCCTTTTACGTTGAGCTTCCTGAGTCTCTTTCTGGAGAACAAAGGTCATCTTCTGTGCATCCTGTTCGGCATTTATTTTTGATTCTATGGAGGCTTTGACAGATGCAGGCAGAGTAATATTTCTAACTAAAAGTTGTTCGAGAAGTAATCCCCGTTCTTTAAAGTTTGACTCGATGGTATTAAAAATACGTGACTGAAACTCATCTCTTTTAGTGGAATACAACGCAACTGCATCATAATAAACTGCATTATCCCTGATCTTGGTTCTGCAGATAGGACGTACCAGAACATTACGGTAATCTGTACCGACTTCCTTCAGAATACGGGGAGCCTCTGCAGGAATAACTTTATAAAGTACAGTAAGGTCGATAATTACTTCCAGACCATCAGCACTTAACACCCGAATAGCATCATCACCCTGTTTGCTTCCCTCATCTGCTACCCCTGACATTGTATAATTTTCAGTCTTTATGTCGAACATGACTACCTGTACCAATGGGTTTACAACATTTAATCCGCTCTCAAGGATATTATTATTCACCTTCCCAAAAAGCTTTTGTACGCCTACCTGTCCGGGTTCAACCTGAACAATGCATGCTAAGGACATTCCAATCAGAACAACAATTACTCCGGCGGTCATAATCGTTGACCGGAATTTTCGGAACATAGGTTCATCTGATTTAGCGGCAACAAACCCGATGATGATAATTATAATCCCCACTATTATTACTGTCATAAAATTGAGTTAATTAATTAGTAATTAAAAATTTATAATAAGTTATAAATGTAGTAAGAATAAAGTTAGAATAAGGTAAAGTGGATTATTAACTCCAAATTCCATCACGATAATCGGTTCGCATCCATTCAAGATTCTCGTGTCTGAAATATGGCAGTAACAGGTTTGCGTATTTTAATTTTTCACCATCATTCATTGGATGAAAGTTCTTTAACAGATTTAAGTTCGACTGCACCACCTTTTTGCTGTCCATTCCCACAATAATTCCATCGGGACCTTCGAGAGATAAAGCAAACCTTACCAGCTCTTTGACATCAATACCCTGAATAGTTTCTTTTGGTCTCACAGTTTTCATCAGCATTACTCCCATTCCTTTCTTTTTTGCATCGGGGATCAGAGTTCCCTGGCGGTTTTCAGTATTTCCCCCATAATGATTCATTGCAAATAACATGCTGTCAAAGCGGCCCGTATCAACCATAGCTTTCAGTGCAGCTGCATTACCATGGCCTGAAAAACCGATGAAGCGTGTAATTTTCTGTTCCTTATAGCTGGATATCAGGTCAAGAATACCACCGCTTTGACAGATAATATTCACATCATCAGGCGATTCAACTGAATGAATTTTTAAAATATCCAGATGATCAGTCTGCAACCTTTTTAGACTAAGCTCGATCTCCTGCTTTGCTTTTTCAGCATCACGTGCTTCGATTTTAGTAGAGAGGAAGATTTCCTTCCTCCGGTTTTTTATAATATGACCTAACCTTTCTTCACTGATGGCGCCAGTTGTCTCATTCACGTAACTATGAGCAGTATCCCAGTAATACAATCCATTATCGAGTGCATAATTACACATTTCAATAGCTTCATCAAGAGTGGCAATATTAAGAAATCTGCTTCCCAGACCTATAGCTATCCTGGGAATCACAACCCCTGTTTTACCCAGAACACTAGTTGGCAGTCCCCTGGCATCGTATTGATTATCAACTTTCTTTTCCGGGTAATTTGAATCAGGATTTTTAGAATATGCAAGCTGGGACCCTTTAAGAACCAATCCGGCACCCAGAGCAGTTTCAATGAATTTTCTCCTTGAATATTTATTTTTCATGGCAAAAGGATTAATTTCGATTTTCGAAATATAGACTTTTTTCAGTACGAATTTACAGGAAATAATTTATAACATTAAATCCGATCGGATTTTTTGTTTCACTTCGTTTAAACCTTTTTCTTTTCTTTTTGTTAATATGTTAACAACCGGAATACTGTTAAAAAAAGTTAAACTTTAAATCTTTTTCAGTAAAAAAGGAATAAAAAAAACATTCAGAATGTCTTTCAGGGAAGAAAACAAAAGAGATACAACTTTAAGTACACACTAATCAAATCCCATGATTTTCAGAATTGACTTCTCAGAAGTTCTAACTGATCAAAATAATAACAAATGAAAATAAAATTACTAACCTTTCTGGCTTCAATCTGCTTAATCCTATCAACAGGCTCATCATTAAATGGACAGACAAAAATCTGGACTCTCGATGATTGTATTCAATATGCTCTGGAAAAGAATATTCAGGTTCAAAAAGCGCTTGTGAGCAATAGCATTTATAATCAGGATGTGTATCTGTCAAAGGCTGCCAGATATCCTTCCTTGAGTAGTTCTGTAAGACAGAATTTTAACTGGAATAATGTAGATGTAACTGATCCCTCCACAGGAACCAGTTCCACTGTTTTCAAAGGAACAAATGGAATAAATGTCTCTGCCAGTTCAGGATTGACAATCTATAATGGTTTGAAGCTACAAAATGCCATAAAACTATCAGAGACCAATCTTGAAGCGGATAAATACAATACTGAAGTAATCAAAGAAACTGTCAGCCTCAATGTATTGAATGCGTACCTCCAGGTACTTTTTGCAGCGGAACAGGTCAAAAACGATGAAAACCAGATTTCTTCACTTACTGAACAGCTGAACCTGGCAGCTGAGAGGTTGAAATTGGGGGCAATCGCCAATTCCGACTATCTTCAGGTAAAATCGACACTCGCCACAGAAAAACAGACACTCGCCAGTGCCCAAAGCCAGCTGGCTATAAACAGGATTGCATTGATGCAGTTAATGGAGTATCCTATAGCAAGTGACTTTCAGATACAATACCCGAATCTTGACAGTCTGATCAATCAGAAAAGGACTCCTGATCCTGTTGAAGTTTATCAAACTGCACTTGGAATAAAACCTGAAGTGAAAAATGCTGAACTCCTCAAAAACAGTTCACAATTAAGTATTGATATTGCAAAGGCCGGACGTTATCCTAATGTTTCACTGAATACAGGTGTATCATCTTCATATTCAGGTTATCAAACGAGTTTTTCTACGAGTTATAAACCAGGATCTTTCGGAAGTCAGCTTTCAAGAAATATAAGTCCCTCGATAGGTCTTTCAGCTTCAATTCCAATTTATCTGAACAGACAGGTCAAGACAAATGTGGAAATTTCAAAGTTGAACTTAAATAACGCAGAACTGAATGAGTTCAATACAAAAGATGTTCTCAGAAAGGCTATAGAACAGGCATGCCAGAATGTTGTCTCGAATCAGATTGAGTACGAAGCCAGCCTGGAAGCATATAATGCTGTAAAGGAATCTTATGATGTTGCATCTGAAAAGTACACCCAGGGCTTAATGAGCTCTGTCGATTTTTTGATACAGAAGACGACTTTTATATCAACCGAAAGCACATTTCTTCAGGCAAAATACAATCTTATATTCAGTTATAAAGTCCTTGATTTTTATTCAGGACAACCTCTTTCATTCAAATAAAAAGTAATTAATAGTAAATCAGACAATAATGAAAAGCAGAAGAAAGATCAACGGGACAGTTATTTTAATAATTACTTCAGTAGTGCTGTTTATGACAGGTTCCTGTCATAAAGGCGGTAAAGTTATATACCTATGAAACTGCAGTTGTTAAAAAAGGATCAATAAAAAATACAATTACTGCAACCGGTACCGTCCAGGCTGATACAACAGTGGCAATCGGTACACAGGTTTCGGGAGTTATCCAGAAAATTTATGTGGATTTCAATTCACATGTCAAGAAAGGTCAGTTGCTGCTTGAATTGGATAAAACACCTCTTCAGACCCAGGTGCAACAGGCCCAGGCATCTCTTGACGATTCAAAAAGTGAGGTGGCATTTCAGTCTGCTACGTATGAAAGATATAAAGCATTGCTTGATAAAAAACTGGTAGCTCAGGCTGATTATGACCAGGTAAAATATAATTATGATAAAGCCCTCGCAAACCTGAAAACAGCTCAGGCCGGATATGACAAAGCAATGGTTAACCTCGACTATGCAACTATCTATTCACCAATAAAGGGTGTCGTTCTAAACCGGGCAGTGGATCAGGGTCAGACCGTTGCAGCAAGCTTCAATACTCCTAATCTATTTCACCATTGGTAACGACCTTACACAAATGCAGGTGCAGGCCAACGTTGATGAGGCAGATATTGGTCAGGTGAGGGATGGTCAGCCAGTTGATTTTTCAGTTGATGCCTATCCAAACGAGACATTTAAGGGAACAGTAAGACAGATCAGACTACAACCTGTTGTAACCTCAAACGTAGTGACTTATACCGTAATCGTTAATGCTCCGAATCCGGAAGAGAAACTGATGCCTGGAATGACAGCAAATATAACTGTGCTTACTCAGGAAGTTGACAGTGTTCTCACTGTACCGGGTAAAGCACTGAGATTTACACCCGATGCTCCATTTTTGGCTGAATACATGAAAAACAATCCTATTCGGACAGCGTCAGCGTGGAGGTACAGGTGCTCAAGCCGGAACGGGAGGCCAATACCGTGGACAGGGTGATCAAGCCGCACAGGGTGGTAACGCTCAGGCCAGAACAAATGCAGGAACTGGAACTCCGAGGCCAGACAGGTTTTCAAGGTCAGGGAGAGGATCCCAGGCAGGCGGACAGCAAGGAAAGAAACCCGTTTTCTTATGGATTATGCGTCAGGATACATGTTCATCGTGTCAGGGTTACAACCGGTGCAGCTGACGCCACAAATACTGAAATTAAATCAGGAATAAAAGAAGGTGATGAAGTTATTCTTTCAATGACTGCAGTAACTAAGGCAACAGCTGCTACTTCCGAAACAACGACAAGTCCATTTATGCCACAGCGCAGACCGCAGCCGGCTCCTGTCAGAAGATAAATAACACAAAGTCAATGAAAAAACTTATAGAAATAATAAAGCTCAAAAAAGATTATTATGTTGGAGAGGTGACAGTTCATGCCCTCAGAGGAGTTGATTTGATTGTAAATGAAGGTGAGTTTGTTGCTATAATGGGAGCCAGCGGATCGGGGAAATCAACAATGCTGAATATTATAGGATGTCTTGATAAACCGACTGACGGTGAATATATTCTTGATGGGATCGGAATTTCCTCACTTAAGTAAAAATGAACTATCGAATCTCAGAAACAGGAAACTGGGATTTGTTTTTCAAACTTACAATCTTCTGCCACGAACATCTGCTCTGGATAATGTTGAATTGCCACTTCTGTACAATAAAACAGTTAAAACAAAGGAGAGAGTAGAAAGAGCAAAAGCCGCACTTGAGTCAGTGGGACTTACTGACAGGATGCATCATAAACCAAACCAGCTTTCAGGTGGCCAGCAACAGAGAGTTGCTATTGCCCGGTCGCTTGTTAATGATCCTGTAGTGATTCTGGCTGATGAAGCTACAGGAAACCTCGATACTCGGACATCTTATGAAATTATGGCTCTCTTTCAGGAGCTTAACAACAAAGGCAAAACAATTGTCTTTGTCACTCATGAACCTGATATAGCCAGATGTGCAACCACGGAATATTATTTTCAAGGATGGTGTCATTCTGAGAGAAAGTCCTGTAAAGGACAGGATCATTGCACTTGATATGCTCGCCAGTATCCCAGTTGAAGTAGATTAGTAAACACTGTAACAATGAACATTAAAAATCTTTTGAAAATTGCAATGAATGCATTGCTAAGAAATAAGCTCAGAGCTTTTCTTACAATGCTGGGCATTATAATAGGCGTTGCCTCAGTTATTGCTATGCTTGGAATAGGTCAGGGATCAAAACAAAGCATTCAGCAACAGATCGCCGGAATGGGATTAAACCTTGTAACAGTTATACCCGGGTCACAGGAGAGAGGCGGTGTACAGTTCGGAGCTTCAACAATGCAAAGCCTTAAAGAGACTGATGTTGACTTCAATACTTTCAGATTGTCCTGCTGTACTTGCTGCAACACCGGAAGTCCGCGGCAACGGACAGGTTGTATTTGGAGCTCTGAACTGGCCAACCTCTCTGTTTGGAGAGAACGAGAGTTACCTCCAGATCAGGGAACGCTCAGTTGTGAGCGGACGTATGTTTACAGGACAGGAAATTTCAAGCGCTGCTAAAGTATGTCTTCTGGGTAAAACAGTTGTAACAAATTTATTTGGCGCTGATGCTGATCCGGTTGGGCAGACAATAAGATTCAAAAAAATACCGTTCCTTGTAATAGGCGTACTCGATTCAAAAGGATTGAATACCTTCGGACAGGATCAGGATGACTTAATTCTTGCACCATATACAACAGTTCAAAAAAGGGTACTGGCAATTCCCTATATTCAGAGTATATATACTTCTGCAGTTGATTCCAAATCGACTGACCTGGCTCAAAGTCAAATAGAAGAGACTCTTAGGAGAACGCATAAACTTAAAGCATCTGCTGATGATGACTTTAGGATCAGGAATCAAGCTGAGCTATTAACCACATTCAGTTCTGTAAGTAATATTCTCACCATATTACTCGGTGCAATAGCAGGAATTTCTCTCCTTGTCGGAGGCATTGGCATTATGAACATAATGTATGTATCAGTTACAGAGCGTACCAGGGAAATTGGGCTTCGTATGGCAATCGGAGGAAAGGGATTTGATATCTTATTACAGTTCCTTACCGAATCAATTTTATTAAGTGTTACCGGAGGTATTATTGGCATCCTCCTGGGAATTGGAGCATCAAAAATAATCGGATCAGCAATGTCATGGCCAATTGTGGTCCTGCCAAGTTCTGAAATTTTATCCTTTGTGGTCTGTACGGTTATCGGTATATTTTTTGGCTGGTATCCTGCCAGAAAAGCTGCCAGCCTCGACCCGATAGATGCATTGAGATATGAATGAGAATGATTACGGTATGTTTGTAGAGACGTAGCATACTACACCCCTACATGAAATTTCAATCTACGATTTATCTGGTTTTATTAATCCTCAAAACTATATCCAGAGAATATCCGGGGGTGGTTAACTTAAGATTTCCTCCTTTATGGTTGATCTTTTCCGAACTTTTTACAATTCCGGTTACCGGATCGATCCATTCGGCAATATATGAACCGGGCCCGATATCGTTAATTGTCAGAGAATCAGTATACTTTCCCGGATCGGGCACAAAGCTCGATCCCCATTCCTTGTCAGGAGATGCATGAAAAAGGTAAATTGCATATTGTTTATTTTTATTATAAATACCGGCAGAAAGAGCTCCTGAAGGTGCAACATCGAAATCAGAAAACCGTGTTAATCCTGCAAGGTCCAGGCCGTTCATGAATTCTATCAGTTTCTTTTTCTGTGGAATTATCTGAGTTCGTGAAATCATATCACCCGTTTCATTTCCACTGTAAAATTTTCCATTCAGGTTTATCATACCTGCACCTCCACTCATCATAAACCACCATCCCTCAAGACGTACAGCATCGTAAGTATATGCACTTTTTGTAAGACTGGTTCCGTAATAATTTGTTTCAACATTAACAATAGGCTTATTCCGGCTATAATCGATTTTAAGTGCTTTTTCAGCAGGAGCAACATATTCGCAGGGTAACCACGCGCACCATTGTTTATCGGATAAATCAGGTGAAAGGTTCTGAACGGTCTGTCCAAGCAGATGCTTTTTAGGAAGTGATCCTTCCGTAAGTATAAAGGCATCCTTCATTTCGTTTATCCAGGGAATAATTACACTGTCGGGATTTACAATTATACTGCCATCAGGCAAACCCTGTAATGAAGGCTCGTCGCATATATCAAATATCAGGTTATCATATCTGTTTAACTCAGTTACAATTTTTTTTATATATGCTTTCTGATACTTGATAATCTCCTGATTCCGTGAATCGGTTGAAGTATATAATCCACAGTCTTTCACATCATAATATCCGATATTTTGAATGTTATTTGTATGATACATAGCCATCAACGGCCAGCAATCGGCATACATCCCATTAAAGAACGGGATCTCAACAATGATATCTTTCTTGGCGGCAAGCCCGACAAATGCTCTTAACCTCTCAAAATAAGCAGGATCCCATTTATCCAGATCATACTTTAGGGACAGCTGGCCGGAATCTGCCAGAAGCGGATTGGCACCAGCCTGATCAGACTTTGCCCACGGCAGCAGTTGTCTTCCGGCACGTGGACCCAGAGGATTGCCATGAAGGTATTTGTCAGGCGGTTCAAACATTCCGCCGGGATAAATACGGGTAAGATTCATACTGTTATCTCCCAGGTAATCAAGGTATTTTACATAGTCGAAATCCTTATCAATTATTGCACCATAATGATGATCGCTTGTTATGAGTACCAAAGGTTTTCCTTTATAGAAGAAGTAATGCGGATTGGTTTGATAAACCTGTAATTGTGAATATGCATCTGAAGCTGTTATCGGTATTAATGCAACCGTTATAAAAAGAAAGAGGATTTTTCTGCTCATAATATTTATATTTTATTTACTATTTACCACCAATCGATAAAGTTAATAATGGAGAGAAGGTACTGACCTGAAACCAGATTAATGTTCTCATAACTTATATATTTCTTTAAAATTAACACGATACCTGAAATATATTAACTTTTTCAGCCCAAAATGTTAATCTTCTGTTAAAATATCACTTTTAAGAATAATTTTAATTTTTCAGATGTCTAAAATTACAATGTTTTAAATACATAAAGTTATTTTATTTAGTATCAACATTTTAAAATTTCAATTATGAAAAAGTTAGCTTTTTTACTAGTGATGATGTTGCCAGCTTTTTCTGTTTCATATGCTCAGACGCAAACAATGACAGCAGAAAGAGGCAACGGCAATGGGCCGGAATACGGGAAGGAAGTAAAATCTGCGAGACCTGCGAAATCTGAAAAAGCTCCTATTAACGCAGAGGCATCAGAAAGTGTTAGCGCGGAAATTATGACTAATTTTGATATAGACTTTCCAAAAGCAGAGGATGTAGTATGGCATATAACAGATAATTTAAATCAGGCCATTTTTACAAATGCAAAGGATGGCTTGAGGACCAGTGCTTACTACGATTTTGATGGAAACCTGGTAGGATCGACGACAGCAAAAAAGATGGCCGATCTGCCGGAAAAAGCAATACAGATAATCAAAACCGCATATAAAGATTATTCTGTGGGACCTATTGTCTATTTCCTTGATAATCCAACGAATGACACTGATATGGTTTTGTGGGCAACCGTGTTTGACGATACTGATATGTACTTTGCCGAGCTGGATAAAGGCACACAAAAAATTATCGTAAGGATTTCTCCTTCAGGAGATGTATCCTACTTTAAAGAATTATAAATACCTGTTAATTTATTTTCGGAAAGGACGTCATGTGATGTCCTTTTCTTATTTTGTTTCAAGCTCTTTGATCTTATCAATTGCCACTTCTATCTGCGGGTTAAACGAATCGCTGTTCATATAATTCAAGAGAGACATCAGTAATTGTTTTGAAACCAGTCGATCCTGTAATAAATTCTTCAGGTCGATGCTGCTTACCATAAGTTTTCCACCATTAGTTTTTGATTCAAATGCCAGAGCAAGCCGGTGATTCTCAAACCAGGTATCAATTGGTTGAATGAGGGGTTTTAGGGCTACAGGAAAACCATCGAGTATCATTACCTGAGAATGATAAACCGGATCCCACCATTGCCAGTTTGTGTGAGATTCAGTAGGAAAATCCCTGAAAAGCGGATTCAGCGGATCGCACAGAATTCCGAGGGTGTGTGGCGCCTGGTTCCGGGTCCATGCGGTATTCCAGAATATGGTTGAAAATCCGATTGCAACCTGAGCACCTTTATCTTTTCCTATCTTGCCATAATTCAAAAACAACACAGAACCACCTTGTTTAAGCGCAGCTTCGGCATTCTTATCAAGCTTATCGGTCACAAGTACTTTGCCGTAATTAAGGTCCTGTTTTGCCGGATATACCCAGAAATCCCAGCGATTTTTAAAAGTGGTATTTGGCACCAGTACCTCAAGAGTAAGCTTCTGAGCTATATTCATATCCGAAAGGTCCATCTGATACAATCCGATTTCTGTGCAATTTCCGATTTCTATTTTATCCTTATAAAATATTTCCTTATGGACGATATTACCATTCTCATCAATTACCTGACAAATAATCTCAGCATTTCGAACTGGTTTTTCGCCAAAATGTGCTATCTCAATGAAAGCTTTGAAGGGCTCATTATTAGGATAAACCATCTTTTTCATTCGTGCAAGGGGAACAGTCTCATTGCAAAACATTCTGAATTCTTCAGGGGTAATATATCCTTTAGATTCAAAGAAAGAATTAAGAATTCCCACGAGTGCGGTCCCCTGTCCTGGAAAATCATGCAGCTGCAGCAGATGGAATCCTGCAAATCCGGGAGTACGCAGAGCGGCTTCAATATCGGCTTTATAACACAATGCCTGGAGTTTTCCTGAGGCCATAAGAAATGCTTCGGACTGATCACCCATCCCATTCTCTATAAGCGATTCCCTGAAGATCTCAAAATTTGTAGGTTTGAGAACACCTGTGTACTTTGGTATTTCTTTAAAATCAGGGTAAACACACCACTGGCCTATCTCATGGCTTACTGTGGGAATAGTGAATTTTGATATTATATCGTGATAGTCGAACATAGTTTGCGGGGCTTCCCTGTTTATGATGCTGTTCAGGCCTTCGCCCCATCTCTGAATACGCGGTTCTGCGGTAAGATTATAATCGTTTTCAGGAATTACCGGCCAGCCGGCTCCGGATGTATATGCCCTTCTGTTAT
>CAWFKG010000010.1:0-558609 GCA_963816365.1 uncultured Bacteroidales bacterium
GTTCAGGCAATCGAAAATGTACCGATGGGCGTCGAGCACGCGACGATAGGTCTTCAGCCTTGGCAGGATGATCTGGCCGGCCGGTATGAAGAGAGAAGTTACGGACTCGTGCGCCAACGCAAGGACGCGATTGCCGGCAATCTTTGCGAGAATTTCGTGGAATTCGCGATCAAGCCCGACGAATCCGATCACGTCGGCGGGGCCTCCGCTTTCGATTCGCTGCACCGCGGCATTCATTGCTTCCAGGTTGGCTGAAAGCTCGGCAAGGCCATGCGCGTCAGCGTGGCGGGCCGCGCGCTCGGCAATGGACGGTTCCAGCACCATCGAAGCCTCCCACAATTCGCGGAAGGTTACGGAGTGGAGGATAAGCGCGCGGCTCGCCGAAGAAGCGAGGTCCAGATAATGTGGCACCGAGATGCGCGGTCGCTTGGCGCCGTTGCGCTCGACGAGCCCGCTCTGTTCCAGGAGCCGTATCCCTTCCCTTACCGTCGAGCGGTTCACGCCGAGTTGTTCCGCAAGCTGTGTTTCTGCGGGCAGGGGGTCGCCGGCGCGGAGGCGGCCCGCAAAAATCTCACGTTCGAGGGCGTCGTAGACCAGCCGATAAGCCGGAGCCCGCTCTATTCGTGTAAATTCGTGCTCTTGCACCAATTGCTCCTCGTCTGCAGCCGCCGCCGCCAAGTCCTTTTCCGGCTCGGATTGACGTGCCGAGCCAAAATGCTACCCTAAAATGAATTGTCGGACAAACGGACTGTCGGCCAAATTGATAGTCCACCCGGAGGAAACGTGGTCAGAAGGTATGGTAGCGCCAAATATTGAATTGCAATGGGGCCCCTCGAGCGCTCGGCTGACGTTGGCGCGCCCCGACAGGCTCAATCCGCTGGATTGGCCGACCATTCGCGAAATGCGCGTCGCGGTCGCAGAAATCGAGGAGCGGGCCGGGATTGACGCGGTGGTTATCACTGGCCGCGGCCGAAGTTTTTCGGCTGGCGGGGACCTGGAAGGGTATCTGCATCTTTACCGCGATCCGGATAAGTTCGCGGCCTTCCTCGATGATTTCTTCCAGCTGCTCTGTGCGATCGAGGCGTCCAACAAGATCTATATCGCCGCCGTCAATGGCGTCTGCGTTGCGGGAGGCCTGGAGCTTCTGCTGGCCTGCGATCTCGCCATCGCTGCAACCTCGGCTCGTATCGGCGACGGGCACCTTAATTTCGGTCAACTCCCGGGCGCCGGAGGCTCGCAGCGGCTGCCACGCGCGATCGGTCTCCTGCGCGCCAAGCATTTAATTCTGACCGGCGCGCTGCTGAGCGCGGCAGAAGCCGAACGCATAGGCTTGGTCAACGACGTGGTTGCCGATGACGAATTGGAGTCCTCCGTTGAAAAACTGATCGGGCGTCTTGCCGAGAAAAGCCGCGTCGGTCTGCGGGGGGCAAAGTATCTTGTGAACCTGACCTTGACGAAAGACCTGGCCGGCGGGCTACGAGAAGAAATGGATTTTGTTCACCGCTACGCGACGACCGAACCCGACGCGACCGAGGGTCTCCTGGCGTTCAAGGATAAGCGTAAACCCATATTTCGAACCGATCTGTAGGAACAGTCATGTACACTCTGCGCGACAAATACGCGATCGCCGGCATTGGTTGGACCGAATTTTCGAAAAAGTCCGGGCGGACGGTACGCAGCCTCGCTTCGGAAGCGAGCCTGAAGGCTATCGAGGATGCCGGGTTGAAGGTCTCCGGTATCGACGGCTTCGTCAGCTTCAACTTCAACGATTCGGTTCCGGCCATCGCGGTGGCGACCGAGATTGGCGTTCCGGCGGCGCGCTACGCCAACGACTTTCTGAGCGGCGGCAACGCTGCCAACATGATTATCCTCACGGCTGCCGCGGTGATCGAGGCAGGATTGGCCGAAGCTGTGGTTTGCTATCGCGCCATGAATGGCCGCTCCGGTTTTCGCCTTGGCGGCGGCCGCGATCTTTCCGCCTACGGAATTACCCAGTTCACCGCACCTTACGGTTGGATCACATATCCGCAAGCCATGGCGATGTGGTGCCGTCGGCACATGATCGAATACGGCACGACGGCCGAGCAGCTTGGCGAGATTGCCGTCACCGTCCGTTCGAATGCGGTGTCCAATCCGCGCGCCATGCAGCGTGATCCGATTTCAATGGACGACTACATGGCGTCACGCATGATCGTCGAACCGTTTCGCATGCTCGATATCTGCCTCGAGACCGATGGCGCCTGCGCGGTTGTGGTCACTTCGGCCGAGCGGGCGCGCGATCTTCGCCGCAAACCGATCTACATTTCCGGCGGCGCTTACGGCGGCGGACCCGATCAGGGTGAAGATCTGTTCGACGCCATACGTTGGCCCGATCACTCCCACAATTATGCGAAATACATCGCCGACGACCTCTGGCGAAGCGCGGGCATGGGTCCCGAAGATATCGACGTCGCCCAAATCTACGACTGCTTTACCTACAGCATCATCATGCAGCTCGAAGGTCTTCGGTTCTGCAAAGAAGGTGAAGGCGGGCCGTTCGTGCAGGGCGGCCGCATTGCGCGCGATGGCGCGCTCCCGCTCAATACCCACGGCGGCCTTCTTTCCGAAGGATATATCCATGGCCTCAACCACGTCATTGAGGCGGTGCAGCAATTGCGCGGCGAAGCCGGTCCGCGCCAGGTCGCCGGCGTGGAAACCTGCCTGACGACTGCGGGAGCCATGACGTGCGGTAGTGCCATGGTGCTGAGGAACTAAGATGTCCTACGCCAAGCCACTTCCCGTCGTCGATGCCGACACCAAACCGTTCTGGGACGGCTGCCGGCAAGGCAAGCTGCTGCTGCAACGTTGCACGCAATGCGGCCATGTTCGCTTTCCGCCGACGCATTTTTGTTCGAAGTGCGATTCGCCCGGATATGAATTGATTGAAAGCAGCGGCCGCGGCCGTGTCTTCAGCTGGATCGTCGTGCGCCACCCCGTCCCGCGCGACGTTTACGCTGCCGAGGTCCCTTACGTCGTCGCTTTGATCACGCTCGACGAGGGCGTACGCATTCCAAGCAACATTGTCGGAATCGCGCCGGAAGAGGTAACCGCGGACATGCCGGTGCGGGTCAGATTTGTCGAGGCAACACCCGAGATTACCTTGCCACTATTTGAAAGCGCACCGGAACAGAGATGAGTGCCCGCGCGCAAAGCAGGATCGAACGCGGCGCGCACGAGCTGCCATTCATGGATTCCGGCAGGTTGGCGCGCCTCGCCGCGTTGTCGCGACCGGAATTGGAGGCGTTGCAGCTTCGCCGGCTGCGCGGTCAGCTCGATCGGCTGTATGAAACGAGCGCTTATTATCGCCGTCTCATGGACAAGGCCGGCTTGGTCGCCGACGCGGTTGTTTCGCTGGATGCGTTCCGCGGCCGATTTCCGCTCTCGACCAAATCCGATTTCCTCGCCGACCAGAGCGAGCACCCGCCTTTTGGCGAGCGCCTCGGCATTCCCCGCGAAGAGGTTGCGCTCGTCAACATGACCGGCGGAACATCCGGGCAGGGACAGGAAATCTACGGCCGGTCCCAGCGCGACGTACACATGCAGGGTTATTTGCATGCACTGCCTTGGTTTCTCGCGGGCCTGCGGCCAGGCGACATCGCGGTAAACTGCGTACCGGCGGGCGGTCTCACGACCGGCGGATGGGGACCCGGCGAAGGGCTGCGCATCGTCGGCGCCACCGCGTTCCACGTCGGGGGTACGTTATCGACTGATGCCAAGATCGATCTCATGCAGCGGATCGGCGAGGTCAATTTCATTTACGCGTCGACGAATTACCTTCACACGCTGACCGAGGCGATGCTGCGCCGCGGGTTGGAGCCGAAACGCGCTTTTCCGACCTTGCGCACCTTGTTCATTGCCGCGGAGGGCTACCCTCTCGAGTGGGCGGAGCGCGTCGAGTCGCTGTGGGGTTGCCGTCTGCAGGAAGGTTATGGCAGCACGCAATGCGCCGGCTTCGGTGCTTCGACATGCGCCGACGGCGTCCTGTCGCCGACCGGCGGCCGCGGCCTGATGCACCTGTTCGAATGGGAAACCCTGTTCGAAGTTCTCGATTCGGCTACGCTTATGCCGGTCGGGTCGGGCGAGACCGGCGAGCTCGTTGTCACCAATCTGTCGATCGAGGGGTCTCCCGTCATTCGTTTCCGCACCGGGGACGCCGCGCGCTACGTCTCGCATCGCGACACCGGGTCAGGCCGCGCTTGGGATGCAATCGAGTGCGGCACGATCGGCAGATTCGACGACATGCTCAAGATCCGCGGCAATAATGTCTGGCCTTCGGCTATCGACTCCGCCGTTTTCGCCTACCGCGAGGTCGCCGAATATTCCGGTCGCGTTTACACCAGCGCCGACGGCAAGACCGAAATCGAGGTTCGCGTCGCGTTGGCCGACCATGCCGGCCTCGACGCCGCGGCCAGCGCACGATTGCTCGATGCCATCCGCGCGAGCATCAAGGAACGTACAAATATCTGGGTGACGATGGTCATCTGCGAACGTAACGAACTGCCGGAATTCAACTACAAAGCCCGCCGCTGGAAGGACGAGCGACAACAGGGTTACCGATTGTAGGGAGAAGTCTCGTGAAGAATAATTACGACGCAGCGGATGCGGACATTCGCGAATACAGGATTTTGGCGCGCATGCTCGCCGACGCCGACGTCCTTTGTAACACGAGCGACGGGTTGCTTTCCGGCCAGTATCGGTATTTGCGCGGGCGAATTGCTGCGCTTGTCGAACTAACCATGCCGATCGAACGCGAGGAGGGCGCTGCATGAGCCGGCTTGCCGGCAAGGTGGCGCTCGTTACCGGGGCCGGCTCCGGCCTCGGTCGCGCGGTCGCGTTGCGCTTTGCTGCCGAAGGCGCAAAAGTTGTCGTCACCGATGTCGATGCGGTGCGCGGTGCCGCCGTTGCGGCCGACATCGGCAGCGATGCTGCTTTCATTCGCTGCGATCACACGTCGAGCGAAGACGATGGCCGCGCAGTGGCGTTCGCGGTGGAGCGCTTCGGCTCGCTCGATATCGTCCACAACAATGCCGGCGGTCCGTTCACCGGCTCGTTCGAGACCGTCGACGATGCGACGCTCGAGCACGTACTGCGTACGAATTTGTTCGGCGTCATGCAGATGTCGCGCGCGGCGCTGCCGCATTTGCGCGAGAGCGCCAAGCGCAATCATGCCGGCTCCTCGCTGCTTTTCACGTCTTCGTTGCAAGGCCTCAAGGCTAAGCCGAATTTCAGCCTCTACACGGTATCCAAGCACGGGATCATTGGCCTCGTGCGCAGTCTGGCGCTCGAGCTCGCTCCGCATAATGTCCGGGTCAATGCACTGTGTCCGACCGTGGTCGCCACTCCGATGCTGAAGGCCTTCCTGCCGGGCATGGCGGCGGATGACACCGATGCAATGAATCGGTTCCGCGCCACTATTCCTCTCGGCCGTATGCCGGAACCGGAAGACGTCGCCAGCGCGGCGCTTTTTTTGGTTTCCGACGAGGCGCGCATGATCACCGGCGTGGCGCTGCCCGTCGATGGTGGCCAAATGGCGATGTGACGCGATGAGTATTGCCGAACGCTTCAACCTTCAAGGCCACGTGGCTGTCGTAACCGGCGCCGGGGGCGGGATTGGCACTGCCGCGGCGGTGGCGCTTGCCGAATCCGGGGCCGACCTCGCGCTTATCGGCCGCAACGTCGAGAAACTGCGGGAGACCGCCGCCCGCGTCGAGCGCGCCGGCCGCAACGCGCTGGTCGTCGAAGCCGACGTGACCGATGAGGCGGCAGTCGAGGCGGCGCGTGACGCGGTAATTGCCAAATTCGGCCGCGCAGACATTTTGTTCAACAATGCCGGTATCACGTCGCCGAAACTCCTCGCCGACATGTCGCTCGACGAATGGCGCCTGATAAATGAGGTCAACCTCACCGGCGCATTTCTTTGCTCGCGCGCGTTCTCAAAGCCGATGATCGGACAGCGGCGCGGCCGCATCATCAACATGGGCTCGATCCTTTCCGGGCGCGGCATGGCGACCCGCACGGCTTATTGCGCGACCAAAGCCGGGCTCGCGAATTTCGGCGCCGCGCTCGCTTTCGAACTCGGACCACATGGCATCACGGTCAACACGATAGGCGCGACGGTCATCGTGACGGACCTCAACCGCGAGATGATACGTACTCAGCCGCAGCTTTATCAAAAAGTGCTCGATCGCTCGGCCGTCGGCAGGCTAGGCGAGGTCGAGGACGTAGTCGGCGTCCTGGCGTTCCTGGCATCACCGGCGTCGTCTTTCGTCACCGGCCAGACCATTTACGTCGATGGCGGCTACACGGCCGGATGAGAGGCGAGGGATGCTCATCCAGATACTGAACGGCATCGTCTATGGCGGCCTGCTTTATCTCCTCGCCGTAGGCTTGGTGCTGATCTTTGGCCTGCGCGAAGTGGTGAATTTCGCCCACGGCGCATTGTTCATGGTCGGCGCCTATATCGGCTTTTCGGTCGCGGCCGCCGGGTTTTGGTGGGGCGGACTGCTCGTTTCGGTGGTGGCGATGGCGATTGTCGGCTGCGCGCTGGACGCGACGGTGTTTCGCTCGCTGCGCAAGCAAGATCACATGGTAACGGTACTCGTTACATTCGGCTTGCTTCTCATTCTGGAAACCGTCGTCACCACGATCTGGGGAAAGGCCTATTTGCGATATCCCGTTCCGGCATTGCTGTCAGGCACGGTTGATATCGAAGGATCGCCGTTTCCCATCTACCGTCTCTTCGTTATCGGCGTCAGCTTCGCCGTCGCAATTTTGCTCACCGCGTGGCTGAGACTGACGCGCACTGGACTTTATATCCGTGCCGCGAGCACGGACGCTCGTGTTGCGTCGATCCAGGGCGTCAACACCGATCGCCTGAGCATGATCGTGGTCGGTCTTGGCACTGCCTTGGCAGGGCTGTCGGGCGTCGTGGCCGGGCCACTGCTGACGCTGTCGCCGACAATGGGAAATTACATTTTGATCGATTCCTTCATCGTCGTCGTTATCGGCGGTCTTGGCAGCTTCGCCGGCGCGTTTGCTGCGGCGCTTCTCATCGGACAAATCCATAACTTCGGAGCCATCTATCTGCCGTGGGCCGCAACCATTCTGCCATTCCTGCTGATGGTCGCGATCCTGATCTGGCGTCCGACCGGGCTTGCAGGCTCGCGCGCATGACGGCGATCGCGCAGGATCGACTCCGCCCGGGCGGGAGACGCAATATCAGCGCCAGCGTGCTGATCGTGTCGGCGGGCGCGGCAGCGGTTTTGGCAGGCTTCGCTTTGCCGTGGATCATCCCGTCCAAGATAGCCCTGTCGCTGCTGGCGCAGTCCCTGTTCGACGCGCTGCTGGCGACGAGCGTGGGCTTCCTGATATTGCAAAATGGGCGTGTGAGTTTTGGCCAGGCGGCATTCTCCGGTCTCGGCGGATATGCCTTTGGCGTTCTGGTCGCTCGTAAGCTCCTTGGCGCGGAGGCGGCTCTCGCCGTGGCGCTGGTTCTGCCGACGCTGGCCGCCTTTCTGCTCGGCTTGGTCATCGCGCGCGTCAGCGGCGTGGCGCATGCGATGCTGACACTGGCGGTCGGGCAGGCCTTGTATGAAATAGCCTTCCGCTGGCGCGAACTCGCAAAGGGCGACGACGGCATGTCATTTGATTTGCCGCCGCGAATTTTCGGCTTCCCGTCTCGCGTGTTCCAGGACCCGGCTTTGATGGTCGTACTGACGTGGTCGATCCTGGTCGTGGTGCTGGTCGGGCTCGCCTTGTTCACGCGCAGTCGCACCGGCATGCTGGCGGCGGCGATACGCGACAACGAAGAGCGCGCTCGCTTTCTTGGTTTTTCGACGACATTGCCCCGCGCCCTGGTATACGCCATCGCGGCGTTGGTCGCCGCCGCCGCCGGCGTGCTGCAGGCGGCCTATAACGGCTACATCGCGCCGCAGATGTTTCATTGGACCGTCTCCGGCTTCGCGCTGATCATGGCGATCATCGGCGGCGCCAAATTCATCGTCGGTCCGGCGGTGGGGGCGGTCGCCCTTTTTTACGTCAAGGATGCAGCAGGGCAGTTCGCCGAATACTGGCCCGCCATCGTTGGCGTCACCCTGGTCGTGGTCACTCTGACGATGCCGCAGGGGATCGTCGGTCTTGTTCGCCTTCTTTGGCTCCAGAGAGTGCGGCGATGACCGAGTTTGTGCTCGAGGGAATCGGCCTGACGCGCCGTTTCGGCGGTTTCGTCGCTCTCGATCGCGTCGACATTGCGGTGCGACGCGGTGAAATTCGCGGCTTGATCGGCCCGAACGGCGCCGGCAAGTCGACGCTCATCGACGTCCTGTCTGGCCGCGCCAAGAACCGTGGGGGTCGCGTTCTTCTCAACGGCGAAGACGTGAGCGGTCTCAAGCCGCAGCACCGCCGCAAGCGCGGCATGGCCCGATCTTTTCAGCGGACCAACATTTTTCCCGAGCTTACGGTCGAACAGCAATTGCGTGTCGCCTCCTGGGCGGTCGCCGACGCCGACATCGCCGAAGTGATGGAGGAATTAAATCTCGGCGGGCTTGCCAGCCTGCCGGCGGGGGATATCAGTTACGGCGATCAGCGCCGTCTCGATCTCGCGCTTTCGCTGGTTGGGCGCCCCAGCGTGTTGCTTCTGGACGAGCCCGCTGCCGGCCTGACGACGGAGGAGTCATTCAAGCTTGCCGGGATTCTGCGCGACCTCGCCAATCGCTGGAATGTGACGGTCCTTCTGGTCGAGCACGATATGCAAGTCGTTTTCTCGATCTGCGACCGAATTAGCGTTCTGCATCTCGGCCGCACGCTCAGCGAAGGCACTTGCGCCGAAATCAGGAGCAACCCGACCGTCGTCGCGGCCTATCTGGGGACGGAGGCGTGATGTCGCTCCTGGCCTTTCACGACGTGCACGCGCTCTACGGCCACGCTCGCATCCTCAACGGCATCACCTTCACCGTCAGCTCGGGTGAGCGCGTGGCGTTGATGGGCCGTAACGGCGTCGGCAAGACAACCGTGGTCAACACGCTGTGCGGCCTGACGCGGATTGAGCAGGGTCGCATCGAGGTGCGCGGCCGTCCCCTCACGCACCTGCGCGGCTACACCGCCGCGCAAAACGGCATCGCCATCGTACTTCAGGGGCGTGGCATCATTCCTCATCTCACCGTGGAGGAAAATCTTCTGCTCGGCGCCGCCACCGGACGGCGAGGCCGGTGGTCGCTGGCGCGCGTACAGGAGCTGTTTCCGATACTTCGCGAACGGCGACGCAATCCTGGTCTCGCGCTGAGCGGCGGGCAGCAGCAGATATTGGCCATCGGCCGCGCGTTATTGGCGAATCCCGACCTTCTCATCCTCGACGAACCGAGCGAAGGGTTGGCCCCGGTGATCGTCGACGATCTCGCCGCGCTATTGGTCGAGCTGAGCGGGAACGGCATCGGCATTCTGCTGATCGAGCAAAATGTCAGTCTCATCCACCGTGTAGCCGAGCGCTTTTATGTTTTGTCCAAGGGGGCCGTGGCCGAGTCCGGCTCGCTGCGCAACGTCGATAGGGAAGAACTGCAACGTCACATCACAATCTGATCCGAGAAGGATCCGATCTAACATCAAGGAGGAAGATAATGCCCAGATTATTCAAACTCTTCAGTACCATGGCATGCGCCGCCCTGCTTGCCGCGGTCTTTACGCCAGCGGTCCGCGCTGCCGAGCCGTTGCGGATCGGCGTTCCGACCGATCTGTCCGGCACCTATGCGACGCTCGGCGAAGAAGTCATGCGCGCAGTCCGCTTCGCGGTGGATGAGGCGAATGCAAAAGGCGGAGTCGCCGGCCATGTTGTCGAGTACAAGTCCTACGATACTGAAGCGAAGCCCGAATTGGCGCGACGCCAGGCCGAGAAGCTGGTTTCGGAAGGCTATCCGATCCTCACCGGCCTGATCGCCTCGGGCGAGGGGCTTGCCATCGCGCCGTTGATGGAACGCTGGGGTTCAATCTACATATCGACCATCAACAAGGCCGACGAACTCACAGGCGCAAGCTGCGTGCCCCGGGTGTTCCGCGTCAACACGCAATCCGCGATGGACGCCGCGACGGTCAAGCCGTGGCTTGCCGGACGCAAAGAGAAAAAATGGGCGGTGGTTGCTGTCGATATCGCCTGGGGCCGCGGATCGGGTCGTCTGTTTAGCCAGACCGCGAAGTCGCTGGGCAAGGAGGTTGTCGCCGAGCTTTATACGCCCGCCAATACCAACGACTTTGCGCCCTACATCGAGCAGGTCAAGAACAGCGGCGCCGAGGGGGTTTGGGTTGTGCTCGCCGGCCGCGACGCCGTCAACTTCGCCCAGCAGGCGAAGCAGTTTGGCTTGACCGACGCCATCACTATCGCTGGCGTGAGCTTCACGACCGACGGCACGGTGAAGACGCTTGGCGATGCCGCCAAAGGCATATACGGCATCATCAACTACAGTTCGACGCTCGACACGCCCGAGAATAAGGCCTTCGTCAAAGCATGGATGGCGAAATACAAAACTCCGCCGACCAATTTCGAGGGCGAGACCTATATTGGCATGCAGGTGATTTTTCAGGCCGTGCAAGAGGCAAATAGCGTCAAGCCGGATGACGTCGCCAAGGCGTTGGCGGGCCACCAGTTTGATACGATTCTGGGCAAGCTGACGATCCGCGCTGAAGATCACCAATTGCTCAAGCCGAATTACTTCGGCGTGGTCGAAGAGGTCAATGGCGTGTTGCGCCCCGTGATCAAGACGACGGTGAGCGCGGCAGACGTGGCGCCTGCGGTGACTTGCAAATTGACGAACTAGGTAACGATGAAACAACCACGGCCGGGCAGGGGCCCGGCCGTGATCGGCTTGCAGCCAAGTCCGGCTATCAATCAAGTCCGGCTATCAGCCCTGTTGCGCGGCCTTCCAGCCAAGTTCCGCGAGCGGCGCGGCAAGAAGGCCGACTTGAAGCGCGTTCGGAGCGCTGGCATTGCCGGCCAGCGCTCGGGAGTAGACGCCTTGCGCTATCGACGCGAAGCGAAAGAACGCGAAGGCGAGGAAAAACGAATAATTCTCGATCCGTCCGTGCCCGGCGCTGGCGGCATAGCTGGCGAGATACTCCGCTTCTGAAGGAATGCCCAGCGCGGCGAGATCGCGGCCAGCGAGGCCGCCGAGGTTCGGCGTCGCCGGATCGAGGTGCCAGATCATGCAGTTGTAGGCGACGTCGGCAAGCGGATGGCCGAGCGTCGCCAATTCCCAGTCGAGCACTCCGACGACGCGCGGCTCCAGCGGGTGATACATGAGGTTTTCGAGCCGGAAGTCTCCGTGCGCGATCGTTGTTGATTCACCGGCCGGTACGTTGGCGGGCAGCCAACGAATGAGTTCGTCCATGGCCGGTATGGCGTGGGTTTTTGCCGCCTCGTATTGTCTGGTCCACAGCGAGATTTGCCGGGGCAGATAGCCGGCGGGCTTGCCGAAATTTTCAAGTCCGATCGCGCGCCAGTCGACCGCGTGCAGCCGCGCCATCACCTGGACCATCTCCATGTAGATCGCGCGCCGCTCCGCCGGGTCGACGCCGGGAAGGGACGGATCGCGAAAAATACGGCCGTCCGCGAAATCCATGAGGTAGAAGCTGGTGCCGATCACCGAGGAATCTTCGCACAGGAGACGGGTCGGGATTACCGGCACGCCGCTGTCGCGCAAAGCATGCATGACGCGGTACTCGCGCTCGATCATGTGCGCCGACGGCAAAAGCTGCCCCGACGGCTTTTTCCGCAGGACATATCGGCTAGCGCCGCTTTCGATCAGAAACGTCGGGTTGGACTGGCCGCCGCGGAACTGACGCACCGTCAGGTTCGCCGAAAGCCCCTCGATGTGCCCAGCCAGATAGGACGCGAGCCGGCCGACATGGAAACCGTGTCCCGGACGAATTTCGGTGACGTCGGCAGAACTCATTCCAGTAGGTCACCCTGTCGATTGAGCTTCTGAATCCTATAGAAGTTTCAAGCTGTCAATGGATGTCCGATAAGCGGACTGTTGAACTGTCCGACAAAACGTCTATTTTGCCGTGGGTCTCTTCCTGCATTCTCGGCACGGTTGGGAATCCAGCGAGATTCCCGCGCGGTAAGCCGGGTTTTGAGGTTGCGCGAGTGGGGTGGGAGAATCTGCAATGGTGAGTGCCGAACTTCAGTCCACGAATTATCTTCAGGCGGCCATCGAGACTGCATCGCGCGGGTCGGGGAATGATCTCCCGAACCCGCGTCGCCGTGTCGAAAGCGTCGGCGTTGTTGGCGCCGGAACGATGGGCAGTGGCATCGCCATGGTTTTTGCGAACGCCGGTCTGCCGGTTACGCTGGTGGAAAAGGATGCCGACGGCCTCGCTCGCGGTCTCGGCCGGATCCGCGAAGTCTACCAGCGCCTCGGCGCGAAGAAGACGCTGCCGGAGGCCGAGGTAGCGGCGCGACAAGCGCGGATCGACGGGCAAACCGATCTTGCAAAGCTCGCCGATGCCGATCTCGTTATCGAAGCGGTTTTTGAGGACATGGCCTTGAAGAGTGACGTCTTCACGCGTCTCGATGGCATCGCCAAGCCGGACGCCATCCTGGCCAGCAATACCTCGGCGCTGGATATCGATGCGATCGCTGCGGGCACGACGCGTCCGCAGGATGTCGTCGGTCTGCACTTTTTCAGCCCTGCGCACGTCATGCGGCTTCTTGAAATCGTACGCGGCGCCAAGACTGACCCGTCCGTCGTGGCAACCGCGATGTCGCTGGCGCAGCAGGTCGGTAAAGTCGGGGTCACGGTCGGCGTCTGCGACGGGTTCTGCGCCAACAGAATGCTCTATCCGTACTTGCGGCAAGCGGATTGTTTGATCGAAGAAGGCGCGCTGCCGCAGGATATTGATCGCGCGCTCACGTCGTTTGGTTTTGCGATGGGTCCGTGCGCGATGCTCGATATGGCCGGCCAGGACGTGGCTTGGTTCGTCCGTCAGCGGCAGCTAAAAACATGGCCGCGCAACATGCGTTATTCGCGCCTCGCCGATCTTCTCTATGAACGCGGCCGCTTGGGCAGCAAGGTCGGCGCCGGCTGGTACCGGTACCCCTCGGGGCCGCGTTCTGCCGAGCCGGACCCGGAAGTCGAGGCGATGATCGTCGAAGAGTCTCATCGTCTTGGTATCACGCGGCGCCGCGTCGCCGACGGCGAGATTCTCGATCGCTGCCTCTATGCCCTTGTCAACGAGGGCGCGCGCCTCCTCGGCGAGGGCATCGTTCGCCGTTCGAGCGACATCGACCTTTGCTACGTCTACGGAATGGGTTTTCCGGCTCGGATTGGCGGTCCGATGCGCTGGGCCGACAGTGTCGGCCTCGCCAACGTCTACGATGCCGTCGTCTCGCTCTACCGGAAACATGATGAGAACTGGGCGCCGGCGCCTCTGCTCGACGAACTGGCCGGGTCCGGTCGCAGCTTCGCCGATTTCGATCAAGCCGCAACCGTCGCGCCGGGCAGCCGATAACGACGCGATACTTCGCGCGGATTGGACTTTTGCCGATGCCATTTATCGACCGCAGGACGCTTGATTTTCTCCTTTACGATTGGCTCGATGCACCGCAACTCGCCTTGCATCCACGCTTCGCCAGCCATAACCGGGAAACATTCGACGCGATCCTCGACCTAAGCTCCCGCCTCGCCGACGAGCATTTTGCTCCCCATTACAAAGCGTCGGATCGTGACGAGCCCAAGCTCGATGATGAGACGGTGCGCGTTTTGCCAGCGATCAAATCCGCTTTGCAGGGATATGCCCAGGCCGGATTGTTCGCCGCGTCATTTGACGAAGGTCTCGGCGGCACGCAGATTCCGAGCCTGATCCACACCGCATCGACCGCCATGACGACGGCTGCCAACATAGCGACGGCTGCCTATCCGATGTTGACGGTCGCCAACGCGCGGTTGCTGGTTGCGTTCGGATCAAAGCCGCAGATCGACCTATTAGCCCGGCCGCAGATTGAGGGGCGTTGGTTTGGCACCATGTGCCTGTCGGAGCCGCAGGCCGGTTCTTCACTCTCCGATATCACGACGCGGGCCGTGCGCGACGGCGACGACGCTTTACTTGGCCAGCGTTATCGGTTGTTCGGGAACAAAATGTGGATCTCGGGCGGCGACCACGACATCGTCGAGAACATCGTTCATCTGGTTCTCGCCAAAGTGCCTGGCGAGGATGGCCGCATTGCGCCCGGGATGGCCGGAATTTCGCTGTTCGCGGTGCCAAAATGGCTGCCCGATACCGATGGTTCGCCTGGCGAGCGAAACGACGTCTTGGTGGCGGGGCTCAATCACAAAATGGGTTATCGCGGCACGACCAATTGCCTCCTCGCATTCGGCGAAGGGACCCGGAACAGACCCGAGGGGCAGGCTGGCGCCATCGGCTTTCTGGTCGGCGAAGTGGGGGCAGGGCTCGCCATCATGTTTCGTATGATGAACGAAGCGCGCATCGCCGTCGGCGTTGGCGCCGCAGCACTCGCCTGCCGTGGCTATTATCATTCGCTGGCCTATGCGCGCGAGCGGCTGCAGGGGCGATCCCCAGCCGGCGGCAAGAATGCCCAGCAACCGCCCCAGCCGATCATCACCCACCCCGACGTGCGCCGGATGCTGCTGGCGCAAAAAGCATACGCGGAGGGGGCGCTTGCGCTGGTTCTATATTGCGCGCGCCTGGTCGACGAAGAAACAATCGCCGCAACAGAAGAACAGCGAGCCGACATCGGCCGCTTGCTTGGACTTCTCACGCCGGTGGCCAAGAGCTGGCCGTCCGAGTTCGGGTTGGCCGCCAATGACCTCGCGATCCAAATTCACGGCGGTTACGGATACACGCGCGACTTCGACGTTGAACAAGTCTATCGCGACAACCGGCTCAATCCCATCCACGAGGGCACGCACGGCATTCAGGCGATCGACCTGGTCGGCCGAAAAATTCTGCGTGACGGCGGGGCCGGCTTGGCGTTGCTCGGGCAACGCATAACCGCCGTCATCGACCGCGGCCGCCGGCGCAACGACCTTGCAGCGGAAACTGCCGCGATCTCGGCGGCATGGCAGGACGTGCTCGACGTGGCCGCGTATTTGCGGGAGCAGCCGTCAGATATGGCAATCCACAACGCGTCGGCTTTTCTTTCTGCATTTGGGCACATTGTCGTCGCCTGGCTGTGGCTCGATCAGTCCCTGGCCGCCGAGGCTGCCGAGCCGGATTGGCGCGACGGGCGTTCACGCATCTGCCGTTATTTCGTCTCGACCGAATTGCCGAAAGCGCGGCAACAATTGGCCCTGGTAAAGTCTCTCGACAGTCAGGCGTGCGATTTTGCCGACACTTACTTTTGAACGTTGCGCTTCGGCCACTTGGTGTAGAGCGGAAGGGCGGGTTAAAATCTCCTCCTTGAGAGGCCATGCCATGGCAGACGCCCTCGTCACAGACCTCGAGATTGCGGTCCTTTGCGATTTACTGGCGGGACCCAACGCCAGTCTGAAGGCGCACAAAAGGAGCGTTCTTGATCAGCTTCTGGCAAAGGGGCTCGTCGAGCCCGCCTCCCAAGAAGAGTCGCCTGCACGATTCCGCCTAACAGGCAAGGCTCAACACCTTCTCGCGGAACGCGGCGTCGGACTAAGCGGCGGCTGAGCGCGGCGCGAGACGGCGGGCGTGCTGGCTCGGCGCAATGCAGAGCCCAAACGACCTGACAATTGCTGATGCAACCGGTCTGCTACACCGGACAAGGTTGCTCTGACAATTTGCCGACCGTCAAAGCGGCAATTTCACGAGATACAGCGCCCAAAGATATGTGCACGCGCTGGTTCGGCAGCGCGGCTGAATGCCGATTCGCACCCAACCGGCAGGCGTGACAAGGTTGATAGGGTCGGCGACGAGATCCTCGGAGCGCGCTTAACTGCCAGCGGCAAACGGTGGGCGTCGAGCACGCGACGATGAAGCTGTCCAGATAATGCGGGACTGAGTTGCGCGGTCGCTTTAAAAGAAAAGGTAGCCGAAAAAGAAAAGGTGGCCGACCGGGGCCACCAAGTTGTTCTAAAGTGCCGTCCATATTCAGGGCGTCACGCCCTCCACGGCGTAGATACGAAATGCGGCATACTTGCTGCCGACGGTATTCTCCATGTCCATGGCACCCTCGTCGCGCCACGCCTTGACCGCGTCCATGTTCGGGAACTGAAGGATGACCACGCGGTTGGGCGGCGGGTTCCCAACAAGGCTCACGGTCTTGTTGAAGCCTCCGGCCAGATACTTGCCGCCGTGATTCGCGATGTCCTTCTGGGTGGCCTTGAGGAAGTTCTCGTCGTAGCCCTTCTGATCCCTGACCGCGATCTCCGACACCACGAAGGCTGGCGGCTTGGACTGGGCGTGCAGCAGTTGGACGGCGCCACCTCCGATCAATACTCCGCAGACGATAGTCGCAGTAATCTTCAAGGCACTCTTCATTTCAGTCTCCTTGTGCGTGCGAAGCACCGGCATAAAAGTATGCCGAGGCCTTTTTAGTTCTTGGGGTGACGCAACGCTGTGCGCCATTAACAGTTTGATCAAGCTAACATGACAATTGTGCAACAGGAGGCACGTCATTTGGTGCCTCCAGGGTGATCGATACGGAAATACCTGAGGAAACGGCCTCCGCGATCACCCCCTGAGGCCAAAGTCATTCGTCCAGACTTCTGGCCGCCGGGGAGAGCCGCCAGCGGTCATTTCGTAAGCGCGGCGGAAATCGTCCAATATATGCTTATGCATCCAAATGCGTGCGCCTTCGGCGTCGTGCGTGTTCGGCCAATCGAAAATGTATCGATGGGCGTCGAACACGCGACGATATGTCTTCAGCCTTGGCAGGATAATCTGGCCGGCCGGTATGAAAAGAGAAGTTGCCGGACTCATGCGCCAACGGTGTGGCGGCTCCAAAGGAACGTGAAGAGCTGAAGAAAGAATAGTCTAGAAGATAGGTGTTATGGCACTAATCCGTCCGCCAACACGTCAGAGCGGGTCGGGATAGTTCGGCCGGATGTGATTGCTCTGACAATTTGCCGACCGTCAAAGCGGCAATTTCACGAGATACAGCGCCCAAAGATATGCGCACGCGCTGGTTCGGCAGCGCGGCTGAATGCCGATTCGCACCCGATCGGCGGGCGTGACAAGGTCGATACGGTCGGCGACGAGGCACTCGGAGTGCGCTTAAGTGCCAGTGGCAAACGGTCGCCCTTATTGGCGTGATTGACCGAAATGGCATCCGACGGCTGTGCGCTCAGGGCAGCGCCGGCGCCAGTCACTGCGACAGTAAAGCCGCCAAAGGCCAGGCAACCAACTACTCCAATTGCAGCGATTATCCTGGCCGTGCGACCTGACAAAAAGCCTGAAGCGAAAGCGCTGTTGGTGTTCATTTCCGACTCCCCTTATCGGAGAGGTTAGGATGGCCAGCTCGCCCAGCTCCATTGCACGATGGTTAGTGATTGTTGGCGAAAAGGAACGGCTACCCTATACGCAAGTATAGGAAACGGCGGCTTGCCGCGCCGAAATCTGGCGCCGGAACTCAAGTCGTCGGCCCGCCCGGCGCCACTTGCATCAGACTACCTCAGGTCGTCGTCACACGTCCCGGCTTCGGTCTGGCCACCCGCACCGCGTGCTCAGGCGGCTTCCTGCAATATCTCCGCAAGCCGCTCGGGCATATCAAGCATGACGTCGTGGCCGCACGGGACTTCGTAGGTGCGCCACCCCTTCTGTCGCGCGCTGGCCAAGCCGGCATCGAAATAGGGGATGGCGACGCCGGTCGCGCGAATATAGGACTTCTTGGCAATGCGCTCGCGCGCGCCGTTGAGCGTCAATTTTTGCAGGAAGCATCTGATCGGCTGCGGCGTGCATTGCGCGTCGACCCAGGCGCGGTCCTTTTCGTTGACCTTGAAAGCCTCGGCCGCTCGTGGAGGCACTGTGGTCGCGCCGCCGCGCTCGGCCGCCAAGAAGTCCGTCACGCATCGCCGCCGGCCAGATATCGGCCACCGATTGCCCGTTTTCTGGCATGAAAGCATCGAGCATCACGAACGACCTGATCGCCTTTTCCATCTTTTCGGCGACGCCAGAAATCACCATGCCGCCATAGGAATGGCCGACTATCACCACGCCCTTCAGCTCCTGCCATTTCAGTTCGTTGAGGATATCGAGCATGTGGGTGTCGAGATCGACCGCGGGCGTCAGAAGATGCGAGCGTTCGCACAGTCCCGTGAGCGTCGGCACGAAGACGTCATGTCCGGCACGGGTGAGCAGCCGCACGACACGCTGCCAGCACCAGGCGCCGTGCCACGCGCCGTGCACGAGAACGAAAGTAGCCATGTCCATCTCCCTTTGACCCGGAGCCGACGCTCGGTTTTGGAGTCAATCTCCCACTTGCAGCAATGGGAATAAGCCTCAGCAGCGGAGTTGGTCTTGTTGCCTCCAGTTTGGCCTGAAACAAGCAAGCTTGCCAGAATGAAAAGCTCGAATTGCGCCGCGCAAAAATATTCTCGGGGCAGGTCTGACTTTGGCACTAAGCAGACATCCCGACACGCTTACGAATTTCCACTTTCGGCACCCAAGGCGGACATCGCCTGACCGCTACACACCAAATCGCGATAATGACTACGCGCTGTAAGAACGCAGAGCCGCCGGCATCGATGCCAGGGCGTGCGAGATCGCGGTGTGGAAATCCCTGCACGTCTTGAGTTTGCTCACCGCGTCAGGATCGTCGTGGCCGATCTTGCCGAGCGCGAATTTGCAGAAACTGCCAATTTCCAGGGAGTTTTTGGTCGGAGCGCCGAGATTTGAACTCGGGACCCCCAGTCCCCCAGACTGGTGCGCTAACCGGGCTGCGCTACGCTCCGAAAATCTCGCCGAAGGGAGATTTCGGCACTGTATATTTCACTTTTCGCTCCAGCAAAAGGGGCAACGCATCGGCTATCGGGCGCCCGCAGCGGGTCGCGGTCGAGACGGGGTTTGGTATGCCGAATGCGCGAAATCGGGATGCCGCAGGCCGAAGTATGGCCTTCAGAGATAAACCCCCTTCATCTGCGCCTCGGGATAGCGCGAGCCGGCAGCCGCGCCGACCGGAATCGCATCCGATATTTGCGCCAGATCTTCCTCCGTCAGCTCGACGAAAAGCGCGCCGATATTCTCCAGGAGTCTTTCTCGTTTTTTGGTGCCCGGGATCGGCACGATGTCCTCGCCCTGCGCCAGCACCCACGCCAGCGCAAGCTGGCCGGGCGTGCATTTTTTCTGGCGCGACATCTCCTCGATCCGATGGACCAATGTCAGATTGCGGGCGAGGTTTTTCGGAGCATATCGCGGATGCCGGCGGCGTCCGTCGTCTTCGGCCAGGCCCTCCTGACCCGCGACCGCGCCGGTCAGCAATCCGCGCCCGAGCGGGGCATAAGCGACGAAGCCGATTTTGAGTTGACGGGTCGTCTCCAGCGTTTCTTCCGCCTCGGCCCGATACAGCAAAGAGTATTCGTTTTGCACGGCGGCAATGTCGTGCACGGCATGGGCACGGCGAATTGTCTCGGGACGGGCCTCGCTCAGTCCCAGAGCGCGGACCTTGCCCCGCTCGACCAGCTGCGACATGGCACCCACGGTGTCTTCAACCGGCACGGTCGGATCGATGCGGTGCTGATAATAGAGATCGATCACGTCGACGCCCAGCCGCTTCAGGCTCGCTTCGCACGAACTGATGACGTATTCGGGACGGCCGTCCGCAATCTTGCCGCCGCCGCGTGCGCCCAGATTGCCGAACTTCGTCGCCAATACGACTTCGGAGCGGCGGCCCTTGATGGCCTTGCCGACGAGTTCCTCGTTGTGGCCGAAGCCATACATGTCGGACGTGTCGAGAAGCGTGATGCCCCGATCCAACGCCTCATGAATAAGGGCTATCCCGGCCTCGTCGTCGCTTGCGCCGTAGGCGCCCGAGAGCGACATGCAGCCCAGTCCGATCGCGGATGAAGTGACGCCAGATAAGCCGAGCGAGCGCTCGGGGAGGCTATTCGCTTTCGTCATTTCACTTGCTTTCGTGGTGTCTTGTTTCGTGGTGTCTTGTTTCGGTGCGTCACGGATGGACGGGGCGTTCCCGCGGCCGCGGGAACAAATTCTAGGCAGCGATTTTGAGAACGACGCGGAAGCGCGCCTTGCCGCTCATCATGTGATCATAAGCGGCTTAGGCTTCTTCGAGCGAAAAAATTTCATTCATCGAGGCAATTTCGTTGCTCAGACTGAACGCCAGCGTGTCCTCGGAGTCGGTGGCCGTGCCGGAATACCAGCCCTGCACCGAAGCGCGCTTGGAGAGGAGGTCAAGCGAATTGACGGTGAGGGGGCCGACGGCGCCGATCACCATCATGGTTCCATTGGCGCCGAGCCCGCCGGCGATCGCCTGCATTGCCGGTCCGCTGGTGACGGTGGCAATGATGGCCTTGGCGCCGCCCATCGCCTGCAGGGCTTGGGCCGGATCGCCAGCCTCGCTGTCGATATAGTCGTCCGCGCCGAGCGACCGCGCGAGGGCTTCCTTGTCGCGTCCCCGATTGACCGCCACGGTGCGGAATCCCTGCCGGGCGGCGAATTGTATGCCCAGGTGGCCGAGGCCGCCGATGCCATGAATGGCCACCAGATCGCCGGGCTTCGCGCCGCTATTCCGAAGCGCGTTGAACGTCGTGATGCCGGCGCAAAGGAGCGGCGCAGATTCGACCAAGTCCAGTGCGGCCGGAACGCGCGCCAAAGCGGAAACAAGCGCGAGCATGTGCGTGGCATAACCGCCGTCGCGTGACACGCCGGTGGCGCCGTGAATGTTCTCGCAGGCGAACGCCTCGTTCCGCCGGCAATGGGCACAATAGCCGCAAGAGCCGCCGAACCAGCCGACCCCGACCCGCGTACCGACCTCCCAGCCTTCCACGTCCGCGCCGAGCGCGTCGATGACGCCGATGACTTCATGGCCTGGAATGCGCGGATAGGTGATACCCGGCATGAGGCCCTCCACGGTGACGGAGTCGCTGTGGCAGACGCCGCAGGCATGAACGCGGATGCGGACCTCGTGTTTGCCGGGCTGGGGTAGTTCACGCTCTTCCGACCGGAAGCGACCGCCGCGCTCCGGAACAATCATCGCTCGCATCTTGGGCATTGGGAATTCCTGGTGACTAAAACATTCATGTAGGCGTCGAAGTCGCGGCGGCCTATAGCGGTGGCGGAAAGAATTCGGCGATGACGGAGTCGGCCGCGCTCCCTGCGGACGATGTGACGAACGTGTGACCACTTTGCGTGCGACCACGTTGAGTGCGTTGTCTTCTTCTGCCACCCGCACAATCGGATTTGATCGTGAAGCGGATATTCAGCGTTGCCGCCAAATATCTCGATATCTCCCGACTTGGTATTTCTCCGCAATGCGGCTTTGCCTCGGCGACGCACGGCAACGAACCCGATGAAGCCGCGCGGTTGCCGCGTCGAAATCGCTGGGCAGGGGCCGTCAGTTGCCATCCGTGTTCGACGATACGGCGGCAAGCACATTGTAAGCCGCAAGGGGGCGGCGAATGCCCTTGAGCGCGAACTCACCAATTGCCTCCACTTCCACGGCATCCTCGACAGCCATCAGCACACGGGGGCTGATTAGGATTTGGCTCGGTTTGGCTTCATCGCAAAGCCGAGACGCTACATTGGATACCGTGCCGATGGCGGCATAGTCGAAACGCCCTTCAAAGCCGATGGTGCCGAGCGTGGCAAAGCCGTGTGCAATGCCGATACCGAAGCCGATGTCGTGCCCTAATCGCCGCCACCTCTCGGTCAATGATCCTATACCCTCGCGCATTTCGAGCGCCATCAGCACCGCCTGAAGCGCGGGATTGTCGACGGGGACAGGATCGTTGAAAACGACCATCACGCCGTCACCGGCATAACGCTCGAGCGTGCCGCTGTATTTGATGATAATTTCGCCAATCGCGGCGTGATAGTCACGCAGCAACGCCATCACGTCTTCCGGGTCTGAACTCTCTGAGAAGCCGGTGAAACCCCGCAGATCGCAGAACAGCGCGGTAATCTCACGGCGGTGGCTTTCGAGTTGCTTTTCTGCCCCGGACGCGACAATCAGATCGGCCACCTGCGGGGGCAGGAAACGCCGCAGCCTGCCCATGCGCTCAATCTCGCCTACCTGGTCGGAGACGCGCTGTTCGAGTTGCTCGTTTAGCTTGACGACCTCCTCGGTTCGTTCGCGAAGTTCGCGGAGCAGGCGGGCGTTCTCGATGGCAATCACCGCTTGGGCCGCGAAGTTCTCCAGCAGTTGGATCTGCTTGTCGGTGAACGGACGGACTTCCTGACGATAGATTGCGATTGCACCAACCAAAGTGTTTTCCTTGAGCATTGGCACGATGAGCAGGGTTCGAGCGCCACCCCTGTCAACGAGCGTGACAAGAGGCGCAAAACCGGCCCTGTAGGCTGTTTCCTGACTGAGGTCGGCGACATGAACTCGCTGCTTCGTTTCCACGAGGCGTGCGAGAGGGACGCGCGGATCATCGGTCCTGACAATCAGTGGCTCCCGCCGCCAATTATCGACATATGTCGGCTCACCGTGCCATGCGACCGCGCGGAAGGTCTCCGGCTCGCGAAGGAACAGATTGCCAAACTTCGCCTCGCAAATGCGCGTGGCACTGGCCAACATTGCGGCGAACACCGGCTCAAGCTCGCCAGGAGAGCTTGAGGTTACCTGGAGCACTTCAGAAATCATTCTCCGATAATCCATTAATTGAATGTGTCCATAATTCAGCCACTGCCCTGCCAAAGTAGATGTGCAATACAGGATGATGTCCCTCCTTTTCCGCCAAATCTGCTACTTTGTTAATAAAATCAATAGTCTGACGATAGTTTACAAAATAAAACTCTTTGGTAATCTTGTTGTTATCAATGACTTTCCAGTCCTCAGAAATAAGTTTTTTATATTCATTTATCTCCATCTCATTTAGCGGTGGAATACCACCTTCACACGGTATACATTTTTTAGCACTTAAGTCCATCTGTTTGAGAATTTTTAATTTATAATTCCTGTTTTGAATATGAATTAACCAATTAAGCATACACGGGATCGTAATAAGTAAAATCCTGTTTAATATTTTAGAAACAAATGAGAGTTTAAATAGTTTTAAGAACTTTAAAACCTTTTTCTGACCATCAGGTATACCCTGTTATACTTGTTATGCTTCTCGAAAGTCCCTTCATAATTTGCGGAGAAAGATATTTTTCCTGACAACAGCCAGAATATGCTCATCTCACCAATACTCTGTTTCACGCTTAACAGGCTTTCGGGCAGAGTATAGTCTTCATAACGGTAGCCCGCACTCGCCTGGAACTTTCCCTGCAAAAGATCTTTTGAAATATCAGCACCAAGTACTTTTCCGGTCATATATGCCGATTCGAGATATGTTCCGTTTAGGGTAATTGATACACTTCAGTCCGGGAATCTGAACATAAGTCAGGTATCCATAGAGATTTTCTGATGGACGTGGATCGGATTTTGAAAAATGATAACCCGATTCCAATCCGAGTGACATGTTTTGTGTGATACGATAATTAGCCTGTAGTCTGAAGCTTTGCCGCCTTTCATTCTGATAGACACTATCAATCAATGATTTATAAGTTTCATAAAATAAAACATTCTTTCTCTGATCGTAAGAACCTGTAAGAGTGAAGTTTCTTGTAACCCTGTAACGCAAGGATAGATATAGACTTGTAAGGTCGAAAGTGCTTTGAGGAATGAAAATTCTGTACCTTATAAAGATCAACCTCGAATGTACTGAAAAAATAGAGATTCTTTAAAAGGGAACTGGAATGCTGGAAATAAAGAAACCTGCGGTCGGTTTTCATGTTGTTCATCTGCTCCATAAAAGCTAAAGAGCTCTGAGTAAAAATATCATCCTTTTTTGTGTCAAATGCCAGGTATCCTCCGTATTGCAAAAGATTTTTGTTAAAACCGTAATCATTATAATCAGGTCTTGTTCCTGCGAGTACACCTAATAGTAATCTTATTGAAAGTTTTTTCAGCCTGTAACCCATCCATAGCTCCAATGCTTGATATCCTGTAGTTTATTGTACGCCCAAGTGTAATTCTGCTGGTTTTATCAGGCTCAAACCTGACAGCAAAAGTGTAGATCTTCAGTGCATTAAACAAGTCGCTTCTTAACGGCCGACCAATCCCCCAGCTTATGCCTGAATGTGATATAATTCTCAATGGAAAACTTAGAATTTCCAATATTCAAGGCATTAAGTGTATAATTGTACCTCAGCTGAGTTGAATTTTTAGCACCCGTATTAGAATAATCTGAGTATGAATAAACAGAGACGCTGCCATTGATTTTATGTTTTAATTGACCCGGATAGACCTGCTTTTTTGTGCTATCCGCAGGAATAACCTGTACCGGAACTTCTTTTACAGCAGTTTCAACCCCTGTTCCGGGTCTGACTGCCTTACTTTTTGTCCTGGCAACAATATCCTGCGATACAGACATATTAATTGCGGTGAGTGGAGTACATACACAGGAAGATGAAGACAGATTGCTGACGATCATAACCGCAGTTAATTTTCCACCTGACAGAGTGAAAAGAGTGTCACCCGCTGATATGCCTTCAGTGGATTTGAACCTCACATAGACATTCTGAGAGCTGATGAAAGACACTTTCCCCTGCAAATTCTCAGTCAGGGTCTGAGCTTCAAGCGTAATACTTAAAACCTGTAAAATGAAAATGTATAATATATATCTCATCAATTTGTTTTAATCTGAAGTTCCTTTTGGATGACAACTATAACATTGGGCATTTGAGTAATTCTTGCCTGTGTGAGCGTTAGTATGGCAATGTATGCAATCAAATAATGCATAATTCGATGCAGTGGTATGACAGTCTGAACATAAAGTCCATTGACCCTGGTGCCGGCCGGAATAAATCGGAAAGTACGTTGCATCATGGGCGGTATATGTAGCCGGTGACCAGCCAGGATTAGTAGTATGACATTGAGTGCAGGCAGTTGAAAATGCCAGCGTTTTGTGATTAGGATTTGTAGTATTGTTATAGTCTGTCTGATGACAGGAATAGCAATCAGTTGATGTAGTAGTATAATTTCCCTTGTGGCAATCGTTGCATGTTGGCGTTGAATGACCCAGTGTCAGGGGGAATGTACCATGGTTAAAAGAGGCAGGTTGCCAGCCTGGATTAGTGGTATGACATGTCTGACAGGTTGTTGGAATACCCGATGCAGCATGATTCGGATTCGTTGTTGCAGTATAATTCTGCTGGTGACATGAATAGCAATCTGAAGGAGTTGAAGTATAATTTCCTTTATGGCAATCGTTACATGTCGGAGTGGAATGTCCAAGCGTTAGTGGAAATGTCCCATGGTCAAAAGTGGCAGGTTGCCATCCGGGATTAGTTGTGTGGCATGTCTGACAGGCTGTGGGAATACCTGATGTAGCATGATTCGGATTCGTCGTGGCAGTATAATTCTGCTGGTGACATGAGTAGCAATCTGATGAAATCGATGTATAATTGCCTTTATGGCAATCGTCACATGTCGGAGTGGAATGTCCAAGTGTCAGGGGGAAACTTGTATGATTAAATGCTGCAGGTTTCCATCCCGGAGTAAGAGTATGACAATCCTGGCAACTGGTAGAAAACTTTGATGCAGCATGATCGGGATTTTTGGCTGAAAGATAATCCTGCTGGTGACAGGAATTACAATCTGTTGATGTACTGGTAAAGCTTCCTGATTTATGGCAGTCAGTGCATTTGAGAGCTGAATGCCCCTGAACAAGCGGAAATACGCTGTGATTAAACCCTGCACTGGTCCAGGATAATGCATTTATCGGATGGCATTGTGCACAATCCTCTGGTATTCCTGACTGAATATGATTCGGATTTGTAGTTGCCATGTAGTTTGCGCGGTGGCAGTCAACGCAAATTACGCCTATAACATCAAAACGCAGCAGGCTTTCAGAGACATGACACTGTGAACAATCTGCAGTCCGGTGAGCTCCAAGGAGAGGGAAACGGCTGGCCCGATGAATATCATTTATATTGTTTACCAGCCATGAGATCTGGTTATGACATCGTGCGCAGTCGGGACCTACAGTTGACTGATGCATATCATTATGGCAATCAGTACAGCTGGATCGTGCTTCTGAGAATATGAGTGATTTATGGCATTGTTTACAATCAATCGTGGTATGCTGACCCAACAGTGGCATTTTAGTTGTATTATGGTCAAATGAGTAGATTGACCTGTCGAGCTCCCATCCTTTTGAGCTATGACATGTCTTACAGCTGATCTTAAACCCTGATCCGTGAGGTGATTTCGTCACCTGGGTAAGAAAAAGCGCTGAGATACAAAATATCAGGAGTGACAAGATTCGCATGTGAATACCTTAAGTTTATATTTAATATAAAAATATGATCCTTCCTGCTGGGGTTTATGACATTTTGCACAGGTAACATTTTTATGTTTCCCATCGAGCGGAAAAGCTGTTCTATTATGATCAAATTGTGATGCTTCCCAGTTCCTGGTGTCGTGACATCCTGCACAATCGGTCTTGCCGTTCTTTTCAAATTGCTTGTAATGCTTATCCTCGTGGCAATCAAAACAGTTTGCGGGAAGACCCGAGAATTCAGTCAGGGTTGTCCCGTTTGAAGCCTTAACAACATGACAAGCCTTGCAATTCTGGCTCGTGTGTGCTCCGGTGAGGTTAAATTTGGTTTTCGAATGATCAAAAGTTATATCATCCCAGCTGGCAGTACTGTGACAGATTTTGCAATTATGATCGGGATAAAATGCCGGATCGATCTGATCCTGATGTATATCTTTATGGCAGTCTTTACAATTCAGACCGATACCTTTGAAGCTCCATTCGTACTGTTTCTTGTGGCAATCCGTACATGGTATTGCTAAATGTGCACCCTGAAGGGGAAATGTGCCCTGGTTATGCTGTTCAAGCGTGTATGAGAACAAAGTAAACCCTTTGGTTGTGTGACATCGGGAACAATCAGGCGATACTCCATGATTAGCAAATTGCTTTTTGTGATAATCAGCATGGCAATCGGTGCAAAGCTTAAAATTTAGCGGATCTGTAAATTTTGTTTTATGACATGCTTTACAATTCACAGTCAGGTGCTTATCTTCCAATCTGTAATCTGTTTTATTGTGATCGAAACCCTTAACACCCTTAACAACCTCAAAGGTCTCTTCATTATGACATTGATTGCAGGTCTGACCAAACCTGTTCTGATGCGGATCTTTGTGACAGTTTGAGCAATTGAACTGGCTGACACGAAAATCCTGAAATTTCTTTCCGGAAACAGTTGCAATTTTATGACACTTTGAACACTCAACGGTTACGTGCTTCCCGGCAAGACGGAAATTTGTATTATCATGATTGAACTTCGAAGCCGGTTTAAACGCAGTCAGGATTATGGCAACTCAGACAATCCAGGAGAGAGGGTTTTTCTGTGATAATCCTCGTGGCACGACGAGACAACCGGTACTCAAGCCAAGATAAGTATCCTTTCTTGTTTTGATCTTCTGATCAGAGATGAACTTTGCGTTATGACAATCTGCACATTGTTTTTTGGAATGAGGAACAGACAGTGTGTACCCGGTAAGATTATGGTCAAATTTTGCAGTATCAAACCTTATCATCCGGAAGTTTTTTCCATGATGATCGCTGTGACAGACTATACATTCTTTACCCTTTAAGTCAGTTGAGGCATGATAACCCTTTTGAAGTGTGATCCTTTCCTTAATTTCTGTATGACAGGCCAGGCATTTCTCACTTGAAACCTTATTTCCAAGGACGTGACATTTTGTGCAATTTGAAAGTCCCTCAAGTTGCGAATGCGGAACAGATAAATCGCCGGGTGAGATCTGAGCTGATAATTTAAAGCATGACAGCAGGATCATGAGGGTAATTCCAGTTATCGTTTTTGCCTTACAGTTCACTTTTTATATCTGAATAATAACATATCAACGGTTTTGTACGGTTTCTCCGAATTTCCTGGTGACCTTAATTCCGGCTTTCTCAAGGAATTCAGTTGGCAGCTCTCCTCCGGCAAAAATGTAAACGAGATCATTCTTAAGACTCACGATGTTGTTATTATCTTTCCCGATTGCCATAGTAACAGTATCATCCTCAATGGATATTAGATTTGTATTCAGCCTGACATCAAATTTTTTTTCCTCGACTGCCTTGTTCAGTGCAAGACTGTTTGCAGGTTTAAGGCGACTGAAAACCTCGTTTCTGTAAGAAAGGGTTACTCTATTCGCATCTGCAAGCAGCAATGCCGATTCGACAGCAGAATCTCCTCCTCCAACGACAATAATATCGTTGCCTGATATCAGTTCCGGTTCTAACAGACGATATGCTACTTTTTCCTTTGTCTCACCCGGGATATTTAGTTTGCGGGGAGTTCCTCGCCGTCCAATTGCCAACAGTACACATTCACAAGTATATTGCTCTCCTTTAAATGTTGTAACCCTGAAAATTCCGTCTTCAGGAACTATAGATTCCACCTTGGAATTTTCCTGAACTGTAATGTTATTTTTCTTAAGTGCGGTTTGCCAGAGGTCCAATAGTTCAGACTTGCTGGTTTCAAAAAGCTTTACCTTCCCATAGAGAGGTAAATCCATTGGAGAGGTCATTACAATTTTTTTTCTTGGAAAGGTAAATACCGTCTCCCCCAAGCGTCTCCTGCTCCAGAAGGAGAAAGCTCAGGCCATGTTTTTTCGCGGTTAGGCAGGCTGCTATCCCTGCAGGACCGGCACCGATAATAATCAGATCACAGGAAACCTTTTGAGTTCTTTTAATTGACCTTGCTATATTATCAGTTGCTTTTCTGCCCTGCTCAACGGCATTTCTGATAAGTCCCATTCCTCCTAATTCACCGGCGATATAAATTCCCGGCACATTTGTTTCGAAATGAGGATCAATATGAGGCAGGTCAACACCACGTTTTTCGGTACCTATCCGCAGACTGATTGCCCCCGTTGGGCAGGCCTGAAAACATGCACCATGCCCTATACACTGAGAAGCGTTTATCAGTGTGGCTTTCCCATTGATTATACCCAGAATATCTTTTTCAGGACAGGCAGAAATACAAGCGCCTGTCTGAATACATTTAGTTACATCAACATACGGGTGAAGGGAAATTGGTTCATGCAGTCCGTCTTCTTTGGCTTTCTTTACTTTTTCCTCTGCAACTCTTGATGCCCTGTTTTTTTTGCGCAGATAAACAAGCACCACGATCATACTAAGCAGGATCGCAGAAGAATAAATCAATATGCTTTCAATAGTTTGTTCCATAATTAAAAAATCCACCTATAACCAAATGCAATTGTCACACCTATATGAATTACCATTATTATCATCATCACAAGTGCAAATGGTGAATGAATTACATGCCAGTATTTGAATAAGTTCTGCATAGTGTCTAACCGGTCAATTTTCCGGGTAAGTCTTATATCATTATCAACCAGGGTCAAAATTTGCATCCTTTCCTTTTTTGGCATTTTATTCTTCCTGAGAGTAATTCTGACAAGACGCATCGTTTTACGATCATCAAAATATTTTCGCATATATCTTATCAGGGCACTGCTATGATATAATTCTACTTTCTTTTTTATCGAATCTGCAATAATGTTATAGCTGCCTTCATCAAGATTATGAGAATTTTTCAAAACGCCTGCAATATCAGTTTTTAATGCTCTGATATCGTTCAGACTAAGTTCCTGACCTTCTATGGACCTTGGGATCTGGATATAAATAAACCTCCCGATAATACCGCTTATGAAAACTGCGACCATACTCCAGAAACTTATGGCCACCAGCCCGCCAAATTTAAAAGCTGTATGAAAAAGAATCAATATTGGACCAAAGGTACAGAGGAAGATGTGAAATTCGAGCCAGTGTTTCAGTATACCCAGCCTCGAAAAGATACGATACCTTTTACGTGCCATGTAGATAGCGACTCCGGTTACCATAAGGAATGATCCAAAAATTCCAAAGCCATGACCAAGCACGCCACTTGGCTTCAGCAGGTTATTATCCTGATGATAAAATCTCTCCTCAATACTGGTCCTGTAATAAGATGTACCATTAAAAATAAGGGCAATCAATGTCAAAATAACAATGGTAACCAATATGCTTATGAATACTTTATGCGCAGTTTTAGACATTAAGCAGGTTTATTATTGGCACAGGGTGATATATGTTATCCTTTGTCATAAGATTAATTAAACTATTTTCGATTTGCAGTCTTATTTGAGAACGGTAAACTGATAGATTTAGTCTACAGGTTCATAATCTGAAAGTTTTTAATCATCCTCAGGCTTCTTAGGCTATAAGCGAAACTAAGTACAATAATTAACAATACAAAAATTCGTTATGTGAATTTATCAATAACGTTTTAAAAAAAGATTAAAGTTCTATTAATTTAAGATTAAGAATAGATTAAGAGCCCTCCGAAGCACTTCAGTGAAATGACCATTTGAATCGGATAATTTGTATCAGAAAGCCAGGTGCCGCTTCAAAAATTTCGAAACGGTGGATTGGGAGACGTCAGGTTTTTTCGTCCCGGCATCAATTCTTAACCAGTCGGGCAGTTCTCCGGGGAAAGGCATGATGTTTTCGAGATAGGTCTCATATGCTTTCCAGAGAATATCAACTTCAGTGACTTCTTTCCAAACGTCCTGTGATTCAGATCCTTTCAGATCATCAATGTTTCCAATTCCTATACTTAAGTTTTCCATGGTCAAATAGTTTTAAGTCGTTAATCAACTGATATTAAGGCTCATGTGGTAGTAAATCAGTGTTTAATGTTCATTATTTACGTTGTTATGTTTATTCATCGCGATGTTATATCTTTTTTCTACTACTTCCCAGTCAAGTAGTTTCCAGAAGGCATCGATATAGTCGCAAAGTCTGTTCTGATAATCAAGATAATAGGCATGCTCCCACAAGTCACAGACCATTAATGGGATTAATCCGATACGCAAAGGATTACCCGCATTATTCTTCTGAAGGATCTCCACTGTGCCTTTCTGGTTCAGTACAAGCCATACCCACCCTACTCCGAACAATGATTCAGCTGCCTTAACAAAAGAGCTTTTAAAGAAGGATTCTGAACCGAAATTGCATTTTATTACCTCTGCAAAAGAACCGCTAAGGCCCAGGGTCCCTCCTGGTTTTAAACATTCAAAATAGAATTTATGATTCCATACCTGAGCAGCGTTATTGAAAAGCGGACCCTCCGTGACTTTTATAATGGTCTCAAGATCCAGATTTTTAAATTTTGTTCCCCTGATCAGATTATTAAGATTTGCTAAATAGGTATTCTGATATAGATTATGATGAAACTCAAGAGACTTTCCTGACATCAATGGTTCCAGTTCATTTAATCCAAATGGCAGTTCCGATAATTCAAATCTCATAAAATTAATTTTATCAGTTACCTGATATACAGTGAATTACAATTTAGGTAATTTTACCATAACGATAAATTAAAATTAGAGATATACGGACTTAGTTGAATTAAGCAGACGTTAAATTCAGATTAAGTTTACATTAAGAATTACGAAACATGATTGTCATTGCGGATCTTCGCTCACAACATATCCGAAACCCTTTTTAGTTTGAATAAGCTTTTGAGAGTAGTCTTTATCTATTTTCTTTCTGAGCGAATTAATATGAACATCGATCACATTGGTACCAGAATTGAATGAATATCCCCAGATCTTCTCGGCTATATGCATCCTGTCAAATACTTTGCCCTTGTTACTCATAAGCAGTTCCAGAATTTTGTACTCTGTAGCTGTCAGAGAAATCTCCTTGTTATTTCGTTTAACTTTTTTTGTCACCGAATCAAGTTCCAGGTCAAGAACCTTGATAACCGGTATCAAAACAGCCTCCTTGTTTCTTCTGACCAACGCCTTTATCCTTGCAAAAAGTTCCTGAAAACTGAATGGTTTCACAAGATAATCATCAGCACCACAGTCAAAACCCGTAAGTTTGTCTTCAACAGTATCCAGAGAGGTTAACATAATAACTGGTGTGCTTATATTTTGATTCCTGATCTTTTTACACAGATCAAACCCGGATATACCAGGTATTACTACATCAAGAATGATAACATCATATTTACGGGAGAAAGCAAGCTTTTCGCCTATTGTACTGTCATAAGCCGTATCGACAAGACAATCATTGCTCTCAAGGCCTATTTTTACGAAAGAGGATATTTTGGGATCATCTTCAACAAGAAGAATTCTCATAATTCGTGTTGTTTCTACTTTGTTATTATATGCAAGTTAGCTAAAACTATCAATAATCATAATTAATTTTTCATAATCAATCTGTCTGCAAAAGTCAGATATTTTTTTAACTAAATGTTCGCAATTGAAAATCATTTATTGTTAAGTGGATTCCAATGATAACGTTTTTTATTCTATGAATTATTCATACTTTTGAAATTCTATTAACATACTATGTCAGGTCATTCATCTGAACATGTACACTTGTTAAATCAACGGTTGTCTCGACTGGACAACTCTTTCAGAATTATTGTATTAACTTCACTTTCAGCGGTATTTATTATTAGTTGTCTTGATATTGCAGGCTGGATTTTTAATATAACTATTTTAAAAAGTATTATGCCTGGGTGGGAACCCATGAGGCTTATCACGTCTTTATGTTTTGCCGTATCGGCAATAGCATTAATGCTTATCTACCTAGATTTACCGCCGTTTTTCAGAAGAGTCCTGCCAGTTCTTCTTGCAGCAATTCCAGGTATATTTAGTATTATCACTTTATATTTATATTTCTTTCTGATTATTGGCGGTCGGGAACCTGCAGCTCAACTTTCTTCTGCAGCCTTTTTCCTTTCTCCCGCCGGCAGAATGGCCTTCTTAACAGCGTGTAATTTCCTTCTTATAGCATGTATTATTTATTTCTTTAGCAGAGACAAACACAGGACGGCGGATATTGCGCATATTCTGGTTATTCCTGTTTTTCTGATAAGTTATTTTATCATTGTCAGTTACATACTTGAGGTCTATTCTGCTACGGAGGTTAAAGGTATAGCAGTATCTCTTTACTCCGGCATAGCATTTTTTGGTTTGACGGCATCTGCTTTATTTATGAAACCACACACATGGCTCCTGAAATTGCTTAGCTCACCGGATATTGCAGGAATTATTTCAAGAAAGCTTTTGCCGCCACTGTTAATTTTGCCAATATTAATAGGATGGTTTCGTATTCACGGAGAAAGGGCTGAACTGTATAAATCTGAGGAAGGTGTAGTACTTGTCGCAATTGCTTACACTTTTTGCTTTTTAATTCTTATCTGGCTTACAGCCCGATCAATTGATAAAATAGACAAGATACGGCGCTCTGCAGAAGAAGCCTTAATACAGAGTCAGGAAAAGTTATGGTCGGTGTTGAATGCGACTCAGGAATCAGTATACATGTTCGACAGGGATGGCAAATTCACAATGGCTAATTCGACGGGATTAAGAAGGTTAAAGATATCAACTGAAAATGAATTGCTGGGCCATCATTTTTCGGAATTCATGCCGGCGTCCGTAGCGGAGGTAAGGCAGAAAAATCTAGATGCAGTATTTAATACGGGACAGCCTCTGGAATTTCTGGACGAACGTGAAGGGAGAATGTTTAGTCACAACTTTTTCCCTGTTTTCAAAGACAATATAGTATCTTCAGTTGTAACCTATAGCACAGATATTACTGAACGTAAAAGAGCAGAAGTCAATCTGAAAGAAAGTGAGGACCGCTTCAGGACGATAGCAGAATCACTTCCTGTTCTGATCTTGATTTATAGTGTCACTAAGTCAACTATTTTATTTGTAAATGAATCGTTCGAGAAAATATTCGGCTATAAAAAGGATGATCTGATGAACAGAAATGTTCCTCCTCTATTTATTAATCCTGACGAAAATTCTACTATAGGTGATGAATTGAGGAAACAAGGCAGGGTTTATAATAAACAGATAAAAGTAAAAAAAGCTGATGGCTCGCCATTCTGGATCATGACATCAATAAGGGAAATATTGTTTATGAATGAACCTGCATATCTCTCGGCTGCTATTGACATTACAGAAACAAAAAAAGTACAGGAGGAACTTTTAAGGTTAAACAGAATTCTTGATGCTAAAAGCAACAGCAGTTTAGCAATGATGCATTGTAACGACGAATTCAGTTTCCTGAATAAAGTATGCAGAATAATAATTGAAGTATGCGGATATAAAATGGTTTGGGTCGGGTATGCCGAGAATGACGAACACAAAAGAGTCAAACCTGTTGCATTTTATGGATTTGACCAGGGATATATTGATCAATTGAACATTACCTGGAATGATGACAAACACGGAAAAGGTCCCACAGGTACTGCCATCAGGACAGGAAAACCTTCAGTTTGCAGAAATATGCAAACTGACCCCAAATTTGAACCGTGGAGGGAAGCCGCCATCGAAAGAGGCTATTCTTCTTCATTGGTACTGCCTCTTATATCAGAAAGAAAGGCCTTCGGAGCCATATCAATATATTCAGAAGCTCCTGATCCATTCTCCAGGTCAGAAATTAAGCTTCTGACCGATCTGGCCGCGGACCTGGCCTATGGAATATCTTTTATCAGATTAGCAGAATCTGAAAGGACATCAGCGAAAGCCGTTAAAGAAAGTGAAGCTAAACTGAAAGAATTAGTTGCAACCAAGGATAAGTTTTTCAACATAGTTGCACACGATTTAAAAAATCCATTTACAAGCCTCCTCGGATCGTCAGAGCTGCTTTATGATAATATAAATCAGATGAAACCAGAAAATGTCAGAGAGCTTGCACTTATCCTGAATGACTCTGCAAAAGGAGGATATGCTATTCTTCAGAACCTCCTCGACTGGTCAAGATCACAGACAGGGATGTTAAAGTTCAATCCCGAAAAAGTTAATTTGAAATCAATTATTGATGAGAACATAGAAAATCTTCAGTTGCAGGTAAATAATAAAGGTTTAAATATTAAGTCGGAGGTAACTAAAGATCTTCATGTCATGTCCGATAAAAATATGATAAATACCATCCTGCGAAATCTCCTGAGCAATGCCGTGAAATATTCGCATAAGAACGGGACAGTTCTGATACGTACTTCAAAGACCCGGAAAAATGTCATTGTAACTGTAAAAGATTCGGGAACAGGTATATCAAAGGAGAAAGTTGCTACCTTATTCAGAATAGAAAACTCCTTATCCACGCCCGGTACAGCAAAGGAACAGGGCACAGGCCTTGGATTGAAGCTGTGCAAAGAATTCACTGAGAAGATGGGTGGCAGGATCTGGGTTGATAGTGAAGAAGGTAAGGGGAGTGAATTTAAGTTTAGTATCCCTCTGGACAGCAATAAGTCTGAAGTATTTCAGGTACAAGGTTAAAGACCTTTCATGCAACCACACTCATTATCAACAATAAGTATATAAAAAGTGTTATCCGACTTTAGTTGGGCTTTTTTGAAATCATTAGGCAAATGAGTAAACCATTATACAGGCAAAACAACGGGAAGCTGGAATGCCTTCTGTGCCCGCACTTCTGCAAGTTAACCGCTGGCAGGACAGGTATATGCGGAGTGAGGAAGAACACCGGCAAGAAAATTGAACTTATGACATATGGGATTTTGTCGGGCTATTCACTTGATCCGGTAGAAAAGAAGCCGCTGTACCATTTTTTCCCCGGACACAACATACTGTCAATCGGATCATTTGGCTGTAATATGAGATGCGATTTCTGTCAGAATTTCCATATATCTCAAAAGGTTCCTGAGAGTCTGGTTCCGGAAATGACAATAAACAAAATAATTAAAGATGCACTTTCGATTGACAAAAATATTGGTGTGGCATTTACCTACAATGAACCAATTATATGGATAGAGTATATAAGAGATGTCGCAGAAATTGCTAAAAAAGAGGGATTGTATACTGTGATGGTTAGTAACGGTTATGTTAACCCCGATCCGCTTGATGAGATAATTGAATTTATCGATGCTTTTAATATTGACCTGAAAGCATTTAATGACAAATTTTATAGTGTTCTCACAGGAGCAAAATTAGAACCTGTGAAAAACAGTTTGAAACAAATTGCCAGATCAGGCAGGCACCTTGAAATAACCACTCTCATTATTCCCGGGCAGAATGATGATGAACAGGAAATGAAATTACAATCGGAATGGATAGCTGATGAACTGGGGAAGGATGTTCCTTTTCATCTCAGCAAATATTTCCCAACTTATAAAAGAGACAATCCTCCGACTCCTGAAGGTACGCTGGAAAAGCTTTATGACATAGCTTCTGAAAATCTTGATTATGTCTATATGGGAAACACCCGATCAGTCAAAGGGCAAAATACATTATGCAATGCCTGCGGTACCGAAGTGACTATCAGATCGGGTTATAGTACAAGACTTATAAATCTCGATGAAGACGGAAAGTGCACAGAGTGTGGCAACCAGATATATAAAAACTTTACTTTTTCTTAGCGGACAAAGTGCTCAGCCGTTCGAACAGCTTATCAACACCTGTGATAAGATCTTTCTCTACAGTCTTATAATATGATTTCACAATTTTTGGATTATCCTTGCCATCAGGATTATTGACACGTGCTATCAGATCATTTCTGAATTCCACAGCATCTGAGATCAGAGTGGATATTTCATCGGATTCATTCTCGGGATGGAGGTTCGAATAAACCAGACAGTCAGAAACGACTTCAAAAACAAGGTAATCTATATCCTTTTTAAGTTCTCTTATACTTGCCATATAATACTAGTTTGATTTTATGAGGGTACAAATATAATAATTTATCCATCAGTCTGTTTTATATGGCATTATTAAACCCTGAACATCCCAATACTCTCCTCAGCTTTCTTCAGAAAGAGTTTTCTTAATCCCTCAATCAACGGATTATTGACATTGAAGGGATATTTGTCGATATAGTTAAAGGGAAGAACAACCGGTGATGTACCAGTCATAAAGACAGCTTCATAATTTCTGATTTCCTCTGCATTAACACACTCCAGATCCACTTTTATTCTATTCTCTGCACAAATTTCAAGTATATGCTTCCGGGTGATCCCGTTAAGAATGACATTTTCAGGCGCAGTCTTAAGTGTCCCGTCCTTCAGAAAGAAAATATTTGAGCGGCTGCCTTCGGTAATTAAATTCTTTTCATTTACCAGAAGAGCCTCATACCCTTCCTCCAGTATCAGTTTATGATAGATAGAGGATCTTAGCTTATGATTTATTACTTTTGATTCAGGGTTTTTCCGTTCGGCATAGAAGAGAATGCCCTTTACCCCTCTTTGATATTGAATGGCGGTAGGATATATTGGTTCAATAAAGTATATAAGCCAGTTTATAGCTTTCTGATTATAATTGAAAACAATCTTCAGGTTTGACTCACGCTTTTTGTCAGACCGCGTCAGTTTGATAATAGCTTTTCTGATTTCATCAATATCTCCGGGGAAATCCTTCTTTTGCAGTTTTACACTCGTTTCAAGGCGGTCCATATGATCAGAAAAAAAGACCGGATTACCCTTAACCATACGTAATACCTCATATACCGAATCGCCTTCATATACAAGGGAATTATCGAACATTTCAGCCGGTTGAAGGCTGCCGTTCAGGATGAATTTATTCCCGTAACATTCATTCATGATCATAAATTCTTGGTATCACAAAATTACAAACTATCAGACAATCTCCCCCCAATTCTGATTATATTCGTAGTCTCAATTTCTTTGAGTATTCAGTATATGTATGCGATTATTGATATTGAAACAACAGGGGGAAGTGCACATCTTGAAAAAATCACTGAAATTGCTATTTACCAGTATGATGGGAACGAGATTACTGACGAATATGTTTCGCTGGTAAATCCTGAAAGGAACATACCGTATTTTATAACAAACCTTACAGGGATAACCAATGAAATGGTTGAAGATGCTCCAAGGTTTTATGAAATAGCCAAAAAAATAATTGAAATGACTGAAGGCAGGATCTTTGTTGCCCATAATGCACGGTTTGATTATTCCTTCATAAGACAGGAGTATAAATCCCTGGGATTCAATTATAAACGGAGTATTCTTGATACTGTTGCACTCAGCAGAAAACTTCTGCCCGGGCATAAGTCTTACAGCCTCGGCAATATCTGCAACGACCTTTGCATCTCAATTAACGGAAGGCACAGGGCCGCAGGAGATGCCCTGGCGACTGTGCGACTCTTTGAGATACTTATGGCGAGAGATATTGACATGAATGGAGGCAGATCTTGCCTGTTGAAAAACACCAGGATCTCGAAGCTCAACCCGAGGCTAGATACTGCGAAAATTGAAATGATACCCGACGAACCCGGAATTTATTATTTTTATAATGAGAAAGGTGACCTGATCTATATCGGTAAAAGTCGTAATCTCCAACAGAGAATCAATACCCATCTCTCAAACAATTCAACAAATCGCGCCATGGAAATGCGCGACCTTATAGCCGACATTTCCTGGGAAAGAACCGGAAGTGAGCTTATTGCCCTCCTCAAGGAATCTTCTGAGATTAAACGGAATAAACCGGTTTACAACCGGGCACAACGCAGGACCGGATTTCAGTGGGGCATCTTCCGCTTCATCGATTCAAATGGATACCTGAATTACCGGTACGGCCAGATAAACGATGATGAAATCCCTGTTTCAGTATTCACTTCCAAAGAAAAAACAAAGTCAAAATTAGGCTCGCTTATTGACACTTATAATCTTTGCCAGAAACTTTCAGGCCTGTATGATACTGAAGGGGCATGTTTCCAATACCAGGTCGGAATCTGCAAAGGAGCATGCATTGGAAAGGAATCGCCCGATGACTATAATGAAAGAGCAGCAAAAGCTACTGAGGAATTCATTTTCAGCAGACGCAATTTTTTTATTATCGATAAAGGACGTGAGAATGAGGAAAGATGTGCCGTGAAGATTGTAAATGGCAAGTATAGCGGATGGGGGTATTTTAATATCAATGACATGGGTTTCGGGCTTTCAGCTGTTCATGACTGTATCAGTCCATCGGGTGATAACAGCGATATTCAGGTCATTCTCAAACAGTATCTCAGGAGCAACAGGGTGGAAAAGATCATTGAGTTCTGACAGAGGGCTGGCGCAAGTTTTAAAGATTTTAAGCACGGATTACAAATCCGCGCTAGCGATGGTGGCTGGCGCGGATTTGCAATCCGGGCCTTGTTCGGCGCCAGCGGCCAGCGGCCAGCTATTCATGGAAACGATATCCTATTCCTGACTCTGTAATTAGAAACTTAGGTTTCGCAGGATCATCTTCGATTTTTTTCCGGAGCTGAGCAACAAATACTCTTAATATCTGAGTCTGTCCAATGTAGCCAAAACCCCATATTTCTTTCAGTATAGCCTGATGGGTGAGAACTCTTCCGGAATTTTTTGCCAGAAGAGCCAGCAGAGAAAACTCGGTGGATGTTAATTTTATGATTTCATCATTCTTACGGACAATATGATTTGCCAGGTCGAGAGTGAGTGTGCCGAACATCAGGTTAGGGTTTAGATCTGTTCCGGAGACAGGTCTTAATGCCACTCTAATGCGTGCCAGAAGCTCACCTGTCTTAAATGGTTTTGTCAGGTAATCGTTTGCACCATTGTCAAGTGCATTAATAATATCATCTTCAGAGTTCCTGACAGATAGTATTATTATGGGCTTCTGATACCATTCCCTTATTTTTTTCAGAATTTCGATACCCTCTATATCCGGTAATCCCAGATCAAGAATAATGAGTGCCGGGCGATGTGTAGCAGCAGCAATCAGACCATCCTTTCCGTTGGCAGCTTCAGAAACCTTAAATCCATTTGATGAAAGGGTTATCTCAAGCAACCGCCGGATCTGCACCTCATCATCTATGACAAGTATTGTCTCCGTCAGGTTCATTTTTCAATTATTAAACCTTTTATATCTTCAGTTGGTATCTCAGTCGGTATTCTGATAGTAAATTTTGCTCCTCCATTCTGTCTGTTTTCAACAGTAATTGTTCCCCTATGAGCTTCAATAAATCCTTTAGCGATTGAAAGGCCCAATCCTGTGCCGCCGGCTTTTGAACCTTCAACTCTGTAAAACTTGTTAAAGATAAGGGAAATTTCCCTTGGAGAAAAGCCAGGTCCCCTATCCATAACCTGCAAAGTTAGTATTCCTTTGTCATAGAATGCTTTAACCCGCAGATTTTCAGAAGCCGGAGCATACTGCGTTGCATTATAGAGCAGATTATATAGCACCTGTTCCATCAGGCCGAAGTCGAGTTTTACAAAGGGCATATCTTCGGGTATCACTACGTGCAGATTAAACGGCTTGAGTTCATCCTGAAGGCTTTCAGATACTTTATTTACAAGATCATGAATATCACACCAGTCAAGCCTTGGAGAAATCCGTCCGCTTTCGAGACGCGACATGTTCAGCAGGTTCTCTATAAGACGGTTTAAACGTTTGGAAGCCTTGAATATTTCAGTAGAAAGCTCCTTCCTTATTTCCCCTGAATGATCGGTTGAAAGCAGTGAGTCGGAAGCTCCCATTATTGTAGCAACAGGTATACGCAGCTCATGCGATATGGAGTTAAAAAGGGTTTTATAAAGTTTATCAGATTCAGTTAACAAAAAAGCCTGCTTGGCCATGTTCCGGAGGTATTCCCTTTCGAACTTTCCTGATATCTGTGAAATAAATGCCTCCCAGAATTGCTCTTCACCCTGGGTAAAGACTATTTCCTGTTGAATTGCAATCACTCCAAGGTTCATCTGATTCCCTTTTAAAGGATAAAAAGTGTAACTTGATGACGGCAGCGTATCGGTGTGCCTGCCTGCTTTGGCGGAATGCTGAAATGTCCATGCTGCAACACTCATATCGTTTGTTGAAAGAGCAAAATTAGTATTTGACTGACTCGCATACTCAAGCTTGTCTGAGTCATTTTTAAGCAGGATCCTGGAATCAAGGTTAAAATATTTTTTTATATCATTTTTAGCTATAGTGACAACCTCTTCAACACCGGTTGCGGTTGAGAGTTCCCGCGTCAGTTGATACAGGGCATTTGTCCGTTCCTCCCGGATCCTGATCTTCATTTCCTGCCTTTTGATACGTGAGGTAAGGACACCGCTCAGCAAAGCAATGATGAAGAACATTATCAGCATAAGCATATCCACAGGCTTATCGACATGAAGGGTATAAGGCGGCGGGATAAAGAAAAAATCCCAGATCAGGGCACTCAGTGTGGCGGACATCAGAACCGGTCCTGTGCCAAAGAAAAATGCAAGTATTGAGACAACAAATAATAATGCAAAAGATACGACCTGGTAACCAATGATATCTTTAATCAGAAAACAGATCAATGCTATCAGAAAAATAATAAGTATCGCTGTTAAATATTGCCTGACATTCGATGTGAAGGATGGCAGGGAAACTTTTTTCTTATACCTGTCTTTTGCCTGAAAATCTGAACCCAAAATGTATACATCAATATTACCACTGTAACGGATCAATCTGTTTACAAAGTTACCAAGCCGCAGCAGGGTGAGCAGGTTACGAACTCTCGGTTTTCCAATAATAATATGTGTGATATTCTCTTTCTGGGCAAAATCAACAATTGCCTTAACCATGTCATTATTGGTAACGATCCGGAATTTAATGCCCAGTTGTCTGGCCAGGTTGATATTCTTATTTAACTGTTCACTTTCTTTTGTGTCAACTTTATGCGCGGTTTCCACATAGATTGCCTGAAGATCCGCACCCATCGCATAGGACAGGTTCTTCGCCCATCTGAGCAATTTGGCTGATTGCTGGGTGTGACTTACGCCTACAAGCAGATGGAGTCCTGATTTCCATGGACCTTTGATCCGCTTAAGCTGCATGTACTCGTGCAGCTGTTTATCCACCCGATCAGCAACTATTCTCAATGCCATCTCGCGCAGTGCTGTAATGTTTCCCTTCCGGAAAAAGCTCTCGATTGCTTCTTTTGATCTTTCAGGAGCATAAACTTTGCCTTCGGCAAGTCTTTGAAGAAGTTCATCAGGGGTCAGATCTATAACCTCAATTTCATCGGCATTTTCAAAGATCTCATCTGGCAAAGTTTCACGGACAATTACACCCGTTATCTGCGAGACGGTATCTGACCGGCTCTCGAGATGCTGAACATTAACAGTAGTATAAACATTTATGCCGTTATCAAGGATCTCCTGGACATCCTGAAATCTTTTTGTATGACGGCTGCCGGGGGCATTTGTATGTGCCAGCTCATCAACCAGGACAAGTTGTGGCTTCCTGGCGATTATTGCGTCGAGATCCATCTCATGAACTGTAGTGGATTTATATTGATAGTTTTTTCGTGGAATCAATTCAAATCCCTCAGCAAGCGCAGCCGTTTCCTTTCTGTTGTGAGTTTCGACATAGCCAATAACAATATCGCATCCCTTTGATTTCTCAGCCTGAGCCGTGAGGAGCATAGTATATGTTTTACCCACTCCGGCGCACATTCCAAAGAATATCTTAAGCTTACCCCGTTTACTTTTTTCTTCCGCTAATTTCAAGGCGGCAAGAAGTTCATCGGGATCGGGACGGGAATTGTCAATGTCCATAAAAATTACTGTTTTTCAAATTTTGAAATCATTGCTGCTGCCTGTTCTTCAATAGTTTTTATACGGAACAACATCTGTTTCAAATCATCAACATCTTTAGTGCTTAAATTTTTTGCACGTTCATCAAGTAAAGTTACTGACATTTTTTTCTTGTTTTCCTTTAATTTCGCCGCCATTTCATTAAGAAGAAGTGAAATCTCATGAAACTCGTCTTTCCCATTGAAAAACAAACGATGGTCGTAGTTACTTGAGACTATTTCCTTTATTCCGTTATATAATTGAAAGAATCTCTGGTTGAAATAAGAAGCAAAGCTGAATGTAAAACTCATTCCAATTAAGAAGCATAATGTTGCAAGTATGGTCATTTGTGTAAGAGCGCTTTTTGCCGTTGCCTTAGCATCATCTGTTTTAGCTTCCAGAGCTTTCCCGTTCATTTGGGATAAAATTAACATCTGCTGGTAAAGAACCCCGGCTTTATCTTGCAGGATTAGCATATCACCAGCAGACATTGGTGATTTTATCAATTTTAATACGGAATCCTTGTATTCAATATATCCTGTCTCAAAACCCGATACAAGTTTATCTTCCCCTGGCTCCGTTATATTATTTTTTTCCGACACAAGCGATTGATTAATTGAGCCTAAGTATTTTAAAATTTTCAGACTGTCAGGTGTACGGTTTGTAAGAAAGCATGTGGTAATTTCCTGGCTTATGTTCATTATGCCTTCAGACATTTCTCGTGCATAGACTACAGATACAAAGTTTTCCTTGAGAATAGCGCTTGTTTTATTTGACAGTTTATTCATGTAATAACCGGAAAAAACGGATAACACAAGTATAATAATAAATAAAAAAATCATTCCTAAGGTAAATCTGATGCGGATTGAATGTTTCATTGAATTATGGTTTATTTCCTAAAGTGGCTTTATTTTCTTAAATATTATCAAGTTCTAAATTTAGTTTTAAAACATTTATACGTTTCTCACCAAGAAACAAATACTGAGGATTTTCGGTCATTTCGTTAATCATTTTGATTAGTTTTTCTTTCTTGGTATTATCAAAATGTCTGGCTTCGGTAATCCGGTCAACCTGCATTAGTGCGGCTTCCGGCGAAGTATGGGGATCGAGCCCGCTGCCTGAAGCAAATATCATTTCTTTCGGAATAGTCAGCACATTGGATAATGAATTGGATTCAGCAAATAACTTACGCCGCGCATTTACCTGTTTTTTTAAGGTATCACTTGTAGGACCATAGTTTGATGCTCCGGATGGAATTGGATTATAACCAATGGCTGACGGTCTTGACCAGAAATAGATACTGCTGTCGAATTTCTGGCCAATAAGATCAGAACCTATTATTTTACCATCCTTAATTATAAGGCTGCCGTTTGCTTTGGCATGAAATGTAACCTGTGCTAATCCTGTCATTACCAGCGGATAAATAATTCCAAGCAACAATGTCATTACAACCAAAAACTTAAGGGCAATAATCGATTGTGTTTTCATCTTAATTTCTATTGAATGATTAATTATTCTGAATCCTATATCAAGTGAACCGACACAAGTAACATGTCAATCAGCTTTATTCCTACAAAAGGAATAATAATCCCTCCGATTCCGTAGATAACAATGTTCAGAGCAAGAACCCTGTTAGCTGAAATAGGCCTGTACTTAACGCCCCGCAGGGCCAGAGGTATAAGCGCCACAATAATTAATGCATTGAAAATAACTGCACTCAGAATAGCGCTTTCCGGAGAAGTAAGCTTCATTATATTGAGAACATTTAATGGTGAAACACCAGAAGATGTTACATACAGTAAAGTTGCAATTGCCGGAATTATGGCAAAATATTTAGCAACATCATTCGCAATACTGAATGTAGTCAGAGCACCTCGGGTCATCAACAATTGCTTTCCGGTTTCAACTACCTCAATAAGTTTTGTCGGGTTACTATCGAGATCGACCATATTCCCGGCTTCGCGAGCAGCTTGTGTACCTGTGTTCATAGCCAGGCCTACATCAGCTTGTGCGAGTGCAGGTGCATCGTTTGTTCCATCGCCGATCATGCCCACAAGATGACCATTAGTCTGCTCTTCCCTTATCCTGTGGAGTTTATCTTCAGGTTTTGCCTCAGCAAGAAAATCATCTACTCCTGATTCAGCAGCTATCGCTGCAGCTGTTTGTGGATTATCACCTGTGATCATAATTGTACGGATACCCATAATTCTTAGCTGAGCAAAACGCTGCTTGATTCCTCCCTTTACAATATCTTTAAGATGAATAACACCCAATACCTGATTATTTTCTGCAACAACCAGTGGCGTAGCCCCCTGACGGGAGATATCGGAAACAATTTCTTCCACGTTTTTTGGAAAAAATCCATTATTGTTTTCAATGAATTTTCTTATTGCAGAAGAAGAACCTTTCCTTATGCTGCGAAGTTGACCATCAGAGCTTTTTAAATCTATACCACTCATACTTGTTTGTGCAGTAAATGGAATAAATACAGTATCCAGAGATTGCATCTCTCTGGCTCTGATATTAAACTGCTCTTTGGCTAATATTACTATTGAACGGCCTTCTGGTGTTTCATCAGCAAGAGATGCCAGCTGAGAGGCATCAGCAAGTTGCTCGATTGAAAAACCTTCTGCCGGTATAAACTCTGTGGCCATCCGGTTCCCTAATGTGATTGTTCCGGTTTTGTCAAGTAGCAATACATCAGTGTCTCCGGCTGCCTCTATAGCTTTTCCACTGGTTGCAATGACATTCTTGCGCAATAGTCTGTCCATCCCGCTGATCCCTATTGCGCTCAGCAATCCCCCAATGGTAGTGGGGATAAGGCATACAAGAAGTGAAATCAGAACAGGTAGTGTAAGGTTATGATCTGCTGTTACATGTGAAGATTTCAGACTATAACCAAAATAAGCAGGCAAGGCAACTACTACCAGAAGAAAAATAATGGTAAGACCCGAGAGAAGGATAATCAATGCTATTTCATTCGGTGTTTTCTGACGCTTTGCTCCTTCCACCAAAGCTATTATACGGTCTAAAAATGTAAAACCCGGTTCTGATGTTATCCTTATAGTAATCTGGTCACTGATAACTTTAGTTCCCCCGGTCACTGCGCTCCGGTCACCTCCGCTCTCACGGATTACCGGCGCAGATTCCCCTGTAATAGCTGATTCATCAACACTGGCAATTCCTTCGGTCACGTCTCCGTCTGCCGGGATTATATCTCCTGCATCACAGATCACTATATCGCCCTTTCTTAAATCTGTTGCCAGCACAATTTGCTCCTTATTATTAACAAGTTTACGGGCTTTTGTCTGGGTACGGTTTTTCCGTAAACTATCTGCCTGTGCCTTCCCTCTGCCTTCTGCAACTGCCTCGGCAAAGTTGGCAAACAAGACTGTAAACCAGAGCCAGAGAGTGATCTGAAAGTTAAAGCTCGAAAAATGACTACCAGAAATATCAGTAATAACAACGACCGTTGTCATTAGCGCACCTATACCAACGATGAAAATAACCGGATTTTTCACCAGTACTAACGGATTCAGTTTTATAAAGGAATCTTTCAATGCCTGTACCGCAATCTCTCTTGTGAACAAGCGGGTTATATTTCTTTTTTCCATTTTACTTATCTTAAAAATTAAAATGTAACACCCAGATTCATAAGAAAATGTTCAACAATAGGGCCTAGTGCCAGCGGAGGAAAAAATGTCAGTCCTCCTACAATCAGAATAACGCTTATCAGCAACATCACAAACAACCAGTTGTCGGTTCTGAACGTTCCCGATGATACAGGGGTGATCTTCTTCTTAGCCATGCTCCCTGCTATTGCCATTACAGGAACAATTATGCCAAACCGGCCAATAAGCATACCGAATCCCATCATCAGATTATAAAAAACAGTATTCGTATTAAGCCCGCCAAACGCACTTCCATTATTGCCTGCAGCTGAGCTGAAAGCATATAATATTTCTGAGAGTCCATGCGGACCTGCATTATTGAGGCCGGCCAATCCTGCCGGAATGGAGCAGGCTATGGCTGAAAATAGTTTGATGACAATACTTGGAGCCAATATTGCAAGTATTGCCATTTTCATCTCATAAGCTTCAACTTTTTTCCCGAGATACTCCGGAGTCCGGCCAACCATAAGTCCTGCAATAAAAACTGTAAGAATAATGAAGATGATCATTCCATATAAACCCGATCCTACGCCTCCGAAAATGATCTCACCAAGCATCAGGTTGAACATTGCAACCATCCCTGACAACGGAGATAAACTGTCATGCATTGCATTTACAGAACCGTTCGAGGTAACTGTTGTAGTTACTGACCAGAGAACACTATTCATAACTCCAAACCGGGTTTCCTTTCCCTCCATGTTACCTGATACATTCAATACATTATTATGACTGTATTCCGACCAGAGGGAAATTGCAAGACCTGCGGCAAACAGAATAAACATCGTAATAAATATGGCCCTTGCCTGGCGTTTTGATTTCATATAATGACCGAATGTAAACACCAGGCCGGCTGAGATAATTATAATGCTGAAAACATTTCCAGAAAATTCGAAAATGGAGTGGGGTTTTCGAAAGGATGTGCGCTGTTCGCACCAAAGAACCCACCTCCATTAGTACCGAGCTGCTTGATTGCTATCTGTGATGCTGCAGGACCTAGACGGAATTACCTGCTCAGCTCCCTGCAGAGTAGTTGCTTTTACATAATGAGAAAGTGTCTGTACGGTACCCTGCCCCACTAATGCAATTGTAAGTATTATTGACAATGGCAACAGTACATAAAGCACACAACGGGTCATATCTGCCCAGAAATTCCCAAGCGCATCGGTAGTTTTTCGGGTAAGTCCACGTATAAGTGCCAGCGCTACTGCTATGCCGGTCGCAGCACTTACGAAATTCTGAACAGTGAGCCCCAACATCTGGACCAGATAACTCAACGTGTTTTCACCACTATATGACTGCCAGTTTGTATTAGTCGCGAAACTCATAGCTGTGTTAAAGGAAAGGTGCCACGGAACATTGGGCAATTTCTCAGTGTTCAGTGGTAGATATGCCTGGAAGATCTGTAAAAGATACAATAAGATAAAGCCAAACAGGTTGAAAAGGAGAACACCATACATATAGGTCTTCCAGTTCATTTCTTCCTCGCTTTTGATACCTGAAACCCTGTAAACCAATTTCTCGAGCCACCCGAAAACCGGTTGCATAAAATGTTTTTCACCCATGAAAACTCTTGCCATATACTTGCCTAACAAAGGTGACAGGACGATCAAGAAGTATCATGAAAATAATAAGTTGAATCGCTTCATTCATGTTTCTTAAGAATTAATGTAAATTATATATTTAAGTCGGAAGAGAAGTGTAAGTAAAAGATGAAACTACTTTGGACTTCCGGCTTTTAAAATTTATCAGGATGTAAAAGGTATAGATCAGATAGCCAAGTATCAGAAGCGCTATTATACCTCCGATAATATAACTTACAGGACCATTGGATACAGCAGCATCAGATATTTGATGGGCACAACCACCAAGAGACAATAACGATTTCGCAGAATTTTGTTTTCATATTGATTTCTTTTAGTATTTTATTTCAGAATGTTATGCCAAATACAAGATGAATAAAGTCGTTCCTTGAATAACTGGCTGCCGGGTTAATTACAAGAGTAGCTTTTAATGGCAAAGAAAATGTATCGGTGATTTTCAGTGCCTTTGTAAGAGTACACCCGATATTGACGACTGAGAAAGTCTTCTTACTTGCTCCCGGATCGAAATTTGTTGTTCCATAATTATTATAATAACCTGACCATGGAGTAAAACCAAAAAATAAACTAGTTACCCCTTTTGAATAACCCAGTTCAACATAAGTTGAGTAAGCCTGTTTGGTAGGGTCATCAGATTTCTTGTCAAACCCATAAAACATTGTGTTCCATGTTACACTGACTGGAAAACCATCAGTACCGGTAAAACCGATTGACCCTTCAAACATATGTCCGGTTTGGCTATTCTTGTAATTGAAGTAATTTGAGTGGTTGAAATTCCAATCATAATCCGTCAGTGCAAGCTTAATGTGTCCGACAGTATAGGTTACATAAGGGTCAAGCTCTTTATAGCTACCGGCAAAATCAGTTGAACCCCATACTCCTATTTCAAAATTTCCTTTCGTATAAGCGAGGGTTGGCTGAAAGTTGGGAGTCGGACTGCCAGTTGCCATTGAACCTCTCCATACGTAATGACTCACGAGATCGGCTGTTACTTTAAAATGAGATGAATTTTCATTTGTCTGAGCCTTTAATGATGAGCATGAAAATACTAATAAAGGAAATGAAAAAAACTGATACAAAAATTTTGGTTTTCATATAGTTATTTCCCCTTGTTGAATATAAATTTGTTGCATTCATAATAAACAATCTTAAAATCTGTTTTGTTTCAATCTTGTTTTTCATAACTATGACGATACAAAATTGCACCCTAATTCATAAAGATTTTATAAAAAGTAATTTACAGAGTATTAGGATTTTATAAAGATCAAAGAAAAATGCCCAAACCTGCTGTAACTGGCAAGGACACTAAGAAAGCTGGTGCAGATCTGATTTCGAACGGCTGGCGCGGTATAGGTTTCGAAGGCAAATCCGCGCAGCAGTTCAAATCCACGCCTGCACTGTTTTGTGTCTATTCGATTTTTATCGGGAAAATAACGATTGGGATACCGAATTTGAAAAATCTCTTCTGAATGTGAAAAGATCGTATGATTATGCAATAATTTTGACAGGTAAAATGTCTTGGAGAATACCAGCTGTCCTCCGAAAAAAGCTGCACCCGATAATCTGGGTCTTAACCTTTTTACTATCCTGTATATTTCATTGACAGGGTCCGTTCCGATTGTCCATAGACTTTTACCGTAAAGCCCAAACTGATTGGCAACAGTAACATACTTTTCGCCGTCTTCCTTAACCTGCTTCGTAAAATGATCTAATTCTATGCTTCCCCTGTAAATCTTTGAATTGATAATACCTATTCGCACAAAAACTATATTATGATATACACCTTTAAAATTTTCAAGGATTCGTAAAAATGTATATAATCCCGTTCCGCCGAATCCGCTGACCAGAATTATAGCTGTCCTTCCATCTTTATCGAATTTTATTTTCTTAAGGTTTCTGTCTTCGCAGGGCCGCTGATGGATTAATTTTTCAATTTCCTCAAAAGCTTTTAGTCTTAGTTTCTGAAGTTTAATTGCTATCCTGAAATAATGTCTTTTTATGTTTATAGCCAAAAATATAAGCACCCCGGTAATTAGTAATGTTATCCAGCCACCCTGTCCAAATTTGATAATGATTACTGATACGAGAATGAATGAAGATAGAATGAGTCCAACACCGTTAATGGTCAATTTCCGTTTCCAATTTAATTCTTTCCCTCTCATCTGCCACCAGTGCCTGACCATTCCAAGTTGCGAGATGGTAAAAGTTATAAATACATTTATACTGTATAAAACAACTAGCAGCGCAACAGATCCTTTTGATATGATCATCAGTGCTATTGAAGCTGTGCCCATTAATAAAACGCCGTTCATTGTTACAAGACGATCGCTCAGGGAAGCAAATCTTTTCGGGAACCAATGGTCAATTGCCATATTTGCCATGATGCGAGGGCCATCAATAAATCCGGTTTGTGCGGCAACAAATAGCAGAGCGGCTTCCGATAGCAGGGTTGTAAGGACAAAGCTTCCCGACCAGAAAGGTCCCCATCCGACTGCTAGATTATTAAACAGGACTGCATTTAAAGTCTTATGTGTATCAAGCTGAACATTAAAGAGCATATAACATAACATCAATCCTAATACCATAAATGAGAGAGAGGCTGCCATTAAAATCATTGTTTTACGAGCAGTAGCAACTTTGGGATCGCGCAGAATTGGCATCCCGTTACTAACTGCCTCTATACCTGTATAAGTTCCCGCTCCCATACTATAGGCACGAAGGACAATTAAGAAGGTTGCAAGTGTGCCAAACTGAGTGACTGTTGAATGAATTGCCTGTGTAGTCTGTGCCGCAACAACCGTAAAATTGTGAGACTTGACAATGATACCGTACAATATAGCAATTACATGTGTTGTAATAAAAACTATAAATATCGGCGCGAGCGACAGGACCGATTCTTTAACTCCCCTCAAATTCAAAAGGATAAGGAAACTCACACCCAGAACGGCAAAAGGCAATTTGTATGCCTGAAATCCAACAGGAAAATAACTAAAAATTGCATCTGCGCCACTCGATACGGATATTGTAATTGTAAGAACATAGTCTATTATCAGTGCGGATCCTGATATCATACCGACTGTCGGTGACAATAATTTACTTCCAACCAGATATCCTCCTCCCCCATGCGGAAATAAGCGTATTATCTGATTATAGCTTGAACTGATGATCAGAATTGTCAAAACCGAACCAATCGCTACAAAAATTGCGAGACTGGTATGCCCCTGTAAATTTCTGAATGCTTCTTCGGGCCCATAGCAGGAAGAAGAGATTCCATCAGAACCAAGACCTATCCACGCAAAAAATGCAACCAGTGTTAACTTGTGAAATAAACCTTTATCCTGAATGATTTTGGCCCTGCCAATAAAAGTATTCTTTAATTGTTCATAAAATGTCAATCCTACAGCTGAATTCTTCATATATCTGCACGCTATTATCCCATAACATTTTGTCCAACTGAAGGTTCTCCCCGATCAAGTTTTTTATAGTATTTAAATCGCGCGAAATTAAGTCAAGTTATATAAGGAAAGTATAAGGATTGAAGGGTATGGTATAAAGATTTTATAAAGATAGTTTTGGTTTAATTATATAAAGGCGTAAAGTTCCAACGGCAATGGGCTGTACAAATGCTAAAGTTTTTTAGCACGGATTGCAGAATTGCCTGCGCCTAGCGGCGTACATATTGCAGTTAATGGCTTTTGTTCTATATTTGTTCTAAGAACCTAATGTCCGGACAAAATGCCAGTTTTTACAAGAACAACTAAGAACCTGATAATCAAGATCGATGAATTCTTTGATGATATAGATCTCGGCTTGCTCGTCTTCAGGGAAGGAATCAAAGCATACCTTGACAAGGATATGGATGCTTTCCAGCGACATCTTCAGAAAGTAGATAATCTGGAAAATAATGCCGACAGACTTCAGCGGGCCATTGAGAATGAGATGATCACTCATTCGATCTTACCACAGCACAGGTCGGAAGTCAGCACCCTGATAGATGAGCTTGATGAAATTATCGATGCTCTGAAGAGTTCCCTGAACGAAATCAATATTGAAATGCCTGACATTCCCTCTTCACTTAATAAAAGCCTGATCAGCCTCGCAGAGACTTCGGTAAGTGCTGCAGAAGAGCTGATACCTGCAGCAAGGGCCTATTTTAAAGCTCCATATACTGTCAGAGAGAAGTTACTTAAGGTCTATTATTTTGAAAGTGAAACCGATAAGCTGTCGTGCAGTATTAAAAAGGTTATATTTCAACAGATGGATGAGTTGGATCTGGCACACAAAGCCCATCTGAGATATATTATCCATCATGTTGAAAATATTTCTGATCTGGCCCAGAAGGCAGCAGACCTGCTCTCGGGTATGGCTATAAAGATTGTGATGTAGAGTCTGTGGTTACTGGTTGCTGGTTGCTGGTTACTGGTTGCTGGTTGCAAGGAAAAAATTAAAAAATGGCAAACGAAATCAATAAATGATGATAAACAAGCAACTAGCAACTAGCAACTATTTGTAAGTGACAGAAATTATTGATTTAAAAGAAATAATCTATAGGGTATGATTTTGTTTTTTCTGACAAGCGGTCTGTTCCTCGGCTGGTCACTCGGGGCAAATGATGCTTCCCATATTTTTGGTTCAGCAGTAGGATCAAAGATGGTGACGTTCAGAAAAGCCGCTATCATAGCCTCCGTCTTTTTTATACTTGGTGCAGTAATTCAGGGCTCAGGGACATCAGATACTCTCGATAAACTGGGTGCTGTAAATGCAATCGGAGGCTCATTCACCCTTGCTCTGGCTGCAGCTATTACCATTTATATGATGACGAAGTTTGCACTGCCGATTTCCACAACACAGGCAATCGTAGGTGCAATCATAGGCTGGAATATTTTTACAGGCAACCATACTGACAGCAAAACACTGGGAATGATTGTATCCGCATGGATAGCGGGTCCCATTATGGGAGCTGTCTTTGCTATCCTTCTGTATATTGTTGTGAAGAAATTTAAGAAATCAGCCAGGATCCACCTTATAAGGTTCGAATCCTATATAAAAATCGGGTTGATCGCTGTCGGAGCATTTGGCGCATACAGTCTGGGCGCCAATAACATTGCCAATGTAATGGGGGTTTTTGTATCGGCGTTCAGATTACATGATCTTAACCTTTGGATCATAACCCTTTCTTCCAGTCAGCAGCTTTTCCTCATCGGGGGTCTGGCATGTGCATCAGGGATCCTCACCTATTCATGGAAAGTAATGCATACCATTGGGAATAATATTCTCGAGCTGTCATCAGAAGCTGCACTTGTTGCAGTGCTCGCTCAGGCTCTTGTTTTGTTTATATTCTCATCTACCTCACTTTCTAATTTAATTGTAAGTCTCGGCCTCCCCCCCATTCCTATGGTTCCTGTTTCCAGCTCCCAGGTCATCGTCGGCAGTATCCTCGGAATCGGCCTTTACAAGGGAGCACGGAATATAAACTTCAAAATCCTTGGCGAAATCGGTCTGGCCTGGATAATTTCCCCGGTAGCTTCGGGCCTGCTGACATTTTTCTTACTATTCTTTATGAAGAATATCTTTGGGATAAATGTAGGGTCAAAAACAGGTGAAGCTGCAAGTGCCAATATAGTATCATCCAGTGGAGTAATGAGTGGTCAGGCAGATGTGTCAGGCATTATTAAGTATCTGATTCTTGGTCTTATAATCTTTGGTACTATAGGGATGATTTTTTATATTCTCCTTGAAAACAGGAAAAGACGGGAGATGCAGAGATCGGAAGAGAAGTTCTGGAAGAATATGAAGTGAGTCAGGTCATAGATACGAATAATTCCTTCCATACTCCAACATCTGACCCAGGTAATCATTTACGTATTCTGCCTCGACATCGGTTATTTCACCTGCATTATCAAAAACGGGTATCAGTTCAGGATTTACAAATCCGGTATAGGGCGCCAGGTTGAGTTTAGCATAACGTCCCAGGATCTCTTTATGAAGATCAGGATCAACCTTCACTCCATAATTCTCAATTAATCTTTTCCCTTCTAAATAGTCACCCTCTGATTTAATCCGCTGGACCTCCCTTAGCAGATCACCAAACAAGTTCCGGAGCCTCTCATAATCATTGATTCTTACATAGCTTTTTCCTTCACTCCGGAATAAATCTACGACATTTTCTCTCTTTCCCATCTCATAAACCCAATGAGACACGGTTGATCTGTTTCGCATATGCGCCTCTTCAATCTCTTTACCGGGCTTTATCCTTACAATTTGTGTCAGCAATCCGTTGCGCAGATAGGTATCATATGAAGCTTTTGCCGCATCAGGAACCGGCAGCAGGCCAAGTTCTATCAGCTTTTTGTCCATTATATAGTACAGTGCAAACAGGTCGGCCCTGGCTTCCTCAAGCGTTGAGGAATAGTTTTTCAGAGCGTTGGGATCAGTGCCTTCTGCCAGTTTACCGCTGGCATGCCCTACACACTCATGAAGATCGGTATGCAATGCATCTGAGAGGGAACCAAACTTTTTAATTCTTTCAACTTCAGCTTTATCTGCAGCAAATTCTTCAAGGAAACCATTCTTCTGTGAGGTGATATCATATGCTTCTGCAATATTTGCCAGGGTAACTGATTTTGATCCTACTTCTTTTCTGATCCAGTTGGCATTCGGAAGATTAATGCCAAGCGGAGAAGCAGGATAACAGTCTCCTCCAAGCATTGCAATGTTTATTACTTTTGCAGCCACACCTATCACTCTTTCTTTCCTGTATTGAGGTTGAACCGGAGAATTGTCTTCGAACCATTGTGCATTTGCCGTGATTATCCTGGTGCGCTTTGTTGCCTCAGTATCAGTGTAGTTTACTATTGCTTCCCAGGTTGCTTTCATCCCTAACGGGTCACTGTAGGTTTCAATAAAACCATTATTAAAATCTACATCCGATCGGGTGTCCCTGACCCATGAAATATTAAAATCATCCCACGTTTTAAGATCACCCGACCTGTAAAAATCGATCAGGAGCTTTAGTGCCTCCTTCTGAGTGTTGGTTTCAGCAACATCAATTGCTTTTTCAAGCCACATAATAATCTGATCAATGGCTTTTCCGTACAGGCCACCTGACCGGTATATTTCTTCAACAATCTTTCCTGATTTCTTTGTGACCCTTGAATTAAGACCGAGTGATACGGGATGAGGGTCTTTTGGATCAATTTGTCGGGAATAAAAATTTTCCACCTCTTCCTGATTGATATCCTGATACAGGTTTATTGCGGATTCCTTAATAATGTCCGCTCCGGGTTTACGTTCAATTTTACGTCCAAATAGCTTTTCGTCGAAAATGATCGGGGAAAGCTCAGAAATAAGACCATCTAACTCCTTATCCTTTGATACAGGAAGATTTCGCGGATCTGTTCCCCGGACAAGTTTCTCAAAATAATCCTGAGTAAATCCGGGTTTAAATTTGTCATTCGAGTAATGATGATGAATTCCATTGGCAAACAATACTCTTTTTGCATAGATCAGAAATGCGTTGAATTCATCTGAAGTTCTGTCGCCATCGTAATGATAAATAATAGCTTCAACTGTTTTTCTTATCTTAATATTAAATCTGAAATTCTGATCCCACAAAATATCTCTTCCTGAAAGAGCAGCCTGACTCAGATAATAAATTAATTTCTTTTGCTGAAGGGAGAGAGATTCAAAACCGGGAAGTCTGTATCTTAGTACTCTAATATCTTCAAACTGGTCGACAAAATATTCAAAATTGTCTATACTTAAATTGCTTGGCTGCATATTGCTTTTCAGGTATAATTATCAAACTTCAGCAAGAATTTAAAATTTAATTAACCGCAAAGGTCGCAAAGATTTTTTGCAAAGATCGCAAAGCAATAAAAAAATATGGTTTTACCTTTGCGTACTTTGCACTACTTAGCGTACTTTGCGGTTAAAAAGCGTCGAAATGAGAAGAATTGGTTCTGTTTTGTTTGTCCTGCTGATTACTGTCTCTGCATTTTCGCAGGACAGAGTCACCGGGCATGATTTTGCTACAAGGTCTGAGGTTATTGCATGCCACGGAATGGCTTGTACCAGTCAACCTCTTGCTACACAGGTCGCTCTGGATATTCTGAAAAAAGGAGGTACTGCCATTGACGCTGCAATAGCAGCTGATGCGGTATTGGGTCTGGTAGAGCCTACCGGAGCCGGTATTGGCGGAGATATGTTTGCCATAATCTGGAGCGCTGAAAAAGGGAAATTATACGGGATTAACGGAAGCGGAAGATCTCCCCGTTCCCTTAAACTGGAATACTTTAAGAAAAACGGATATGAGTTTATTCCGTCATACGGTCCTTTGCCTGTATCCGTCCCGGGTTGTGTTGACGGCTGGTTTGAAATACATGATATGTTTGGCCGTCTGCCAATGAAGGATATTCTTCAGCCTGCAATTAACTATGCAAGAGAAGGATTTCCTGTCACTGAGGTCATCGCATTTGCCCTCAAACAGGGTACCGATATCCTGAAAGACTATCCAAACATTAAAGAGGTCTATATGCCGACAGGAAAATCTCCTGTCAAAGGTGAAGTCTTTAAAAATCCTTTGCTGGCCAACACTCTTGAAAAAATTGTCAAAGGAGGCCGGTATGAGTTTTATAAAGGATCCATAGCCAGGGATATCGCTGATTTTATGAAAAAGCAGGGAGGATTCCTGACATATGATGATATGTACCGTCACCACTCCGAATGGGTTGAGCCTATCTCTACGACATACAGGGGCTATGAGGTTTGGGAACTACCTCCCAATGGTCAGGGACTGGCTGCACTTCAGATGCTTAATATCCTCGAAGGTTTCGATATTGCATCTATGGGATTTGGGTCAGCCGAATATATTCATGTTTTCACCGAAGCAAAGAAGCTGGCTTTTGAGGACCGCGCCAAATATTATGCCGATCCATTTTTCGGTAAGTTACCAATAGCCGGGCTTCTCTCAAAAAAATATGCGGCTGAAAGGCGTAAATTAATAGACATGAATAAAGCAGCCAGCATCTATGATCCTGGCAGAATGGAAGCAGGAAATACAATATATCTCACTGTTGCTGATAAATGGGGTAACATGGTATCATTTATACAAAGTAATTACCGTGGTATAGGATCAGGTATGTGCCCGACGGGCCTTGGATTTGTTTTGCAGGACAGAGGTGAAATGTTCACTCTTGAAGAAGGTCATGCCAATGTATATGCGCCCGGGAAAAGGCCATTTCATACAATAATACCTGCCTTTATCACAAAAAATAAAAAGCCCTGGATAAGTTTTGGAGTTATGGGAGGTGATATGCAGCCCCAGGGTCATGTTCAGATTGTTGTTAACCTGATTGATTTTAAAATGAATCTGCAGGAGGCCGGTGATGCTCCGAGGATACATCATATAGGGTCATCTGAACCCACAGGGCAACAGATGACAAATGGTGGCATCATGCTTCTTGAAAGCGGATTTCGGACTGAAGTAATCCAGAAGCTCATGTCAATGGGTCACATAATTCAGTGGGATCTTGGCGGGTATGGGGGTTATCAGGCTATTATGTGGGATGATAAAAATAAAGTGTGGTTTGGAGCTTCCGAATCGAGGAAAGACGGGCAGGCGTCGGGATATTAACCCCCCAAGCCCCCCATATGGGGGGTTCAGGGGGTTTTTATTCCTAGCAGATCCATCACCCCGTTAATAAATGTCAATGGATGAACAGGATTTCCGGGTACGTACAGATCGATATGATTATGTTCGATAAATCTTCTGTCCAGAGCCGCGCTCCCCTCGAATATACCGCCACTGATCGCATCAGTTCCGGCAAGGATAATTATTTTAGGTGAAGGAATTGCTTTATAAGTGATGTCCAGAGCCCTGGCCATATTCACTGATATTGGTCCTGTTATCACAATCCCATCGGCATGGCGCGGTGATGCAACAAATTCAATTCCAAAGCGTCCGAAGTCAAAATTCACGTTTCCGGTTGCGGCAAGCTCCATCTCGCATGAATTATCCCCTCCTGCAGATACTTCCCGAAGCTTTAATGCTCCTTTAAAAAGTATCCTGATCTCACTTCTGATTTTTACCTCATCGAGACTTACAGGGTCATCATTCCCTGGTTTGATTATTAATGTTTCACGACTATTGGCAGAAATCCTGTAATCATTAGTAAATACTATCTTTTGAGGTAATCTGAAGGAGCATTCCTTACAAAATACACATTTCCCCATATCAATAGAACCAGATTCATCGTCAATAGCGTTAACAGGACACAGTTCAGAAACTGTCTTTATTTCCTCAGAAGTTATGTTTTTCGAAATGACAGGCCGGCCCCGGAACAGGTCAGAAACAGGCTGGCTGCGTAAATTTTTTATGTACTGACTGCCATGGCTGGCTAATATCTTTACTTCATCAAACATTGTAATAAACTATCAACAAATGGTTTATAAATCATGTCCGCAATAGCTCAGGTTAAAGCTTTTGTTACAAACCGGAAAATCTGATATTTCCTGATTACGTACCGCAAGAGCAAGGCCCATCCAGTTATGCGAGGAAGGATCAATTATTTTGTAATTTTCAATCGTTCCATCTTTGCCGGTGGTGGCCAAATGGCAAATTTCACCTCTCCATCCCTCGACCATTGAAATGGCAAAACTGTCTGGTCTCAGCTTATAATCATAAACCGGTTTCCTGACGACACCAGGGATGCCACGCCATATGCTTATCAATTCGCGAATGATTCTTATCGATTCCCTTGCTTCCAGATTACGCAGCATTCCACGTGCAAGGACATCACCCGATTCGAGAACTACCGGATTATGTGAATATTTTTTATAATACTGGAACGGATGGCTTTTGCGAACATCGCGCGAAATACCGCTGGCCCTCGCTGAAGGACCTACCACGCCGATAGCCAGTACCTGTTGTTTTGTGAGTATTCCAATCTCATCAAACCTTGACAGAACACTTGGAAGAGAGTAGATCCTGTCAGCTACTTCATGGAAGCGATTACCTGTGTTATCAAGCACTCTCAGCATCTCATCAGCAACCTCATTGCCAAGCGGGTAATTACTTCCTCCGGGGCGAATAAGGCCCTTACCAAAACGATTGCCGCACCAAAGCTGAGTAGTATTTATTATTGTTGTTCTGAGAGCTTCACAGGTTACCTGTCCCAGCTGGTAAGCGACATCACCGCATAATGCTGCAGTATCTCCAATATGAATGGCCAGCCTCTCAAGTTCTAGTGCGATACAACGCTCGATCTGCAATTTATTACCGGATTCAGTACCGCTCAATGACTCAATAAGCTGTGAATGTGCCAGGGCGTGTCCGACTGAAGTATCACCCGATATATTCTCCGAAAGCACACATCTTTGCAAAGCAGTATTTTTCGTAATGAACAGCTCTTCGACCCCTCTGTGCTGATATCCAAGCTGAATTTCAAGATGCAGAACTTTTTCGCCATTACAGATGAACCTGAAATGCCCCGGCTCTATAATGCCTGCATGAACCGGCCCCACTGCCACCTCGTGCAATTCCTCGCTTTCGATATTATAGAAAGGATAGTTATCCATGATCTTCGATTTGTCTGTCCTGTTGTGTGAATATCTGACAGGCTTCAGCCAGGGATGGCCTTCGAACAAGACGCCATGATTTTCATGAATCGTCCGTTCAAAAATATGCATCTGATTACAAACCGGGGTCAACGATTTTAAGCTGTTCCCGACATCCTTCAGCTCATGGGAGAATAATACAATATTATTATTATCATCATTAGCTATGCAACAATAAAATTTCAGTTTATCAGGCAATTTCAGACTGAAATAAGCCACACAGTGATTTGTATCATTTTTTAACAATCCAATTGCCTGGTCAAAAAATTTATCATATTCCAAAACCGGTATTTCATCAATTCCGGATGATAATGAATCGTTTCTAATTTCCATATATTGCTGTTGATCCATGGATATACCTATTTAACAAAGATTGCAATGCTCTGGTTTATAAGATCCACAAGGAAGGGCGGCTGATAAAAACACATTATGATCACTGCTCCAAGAAATAAGAATTGGCTTAAAGATTCAATATTATTGATTTTTTCCGGTGTCTTCTCACTATTTTCAATACGCGGCTTAGAGAATACGATGTGCATGATTCTGGTGCTCATGGCATATATCACAAAACACAGCAACAATATTACACTGACCAGCACGAACCATTGGTTGCTGTAAACCATAGCTTTAAATATCAAAAATTCACTGATAAACAAGCCCGAGGGCGGGATCGCCAGTATGCAGATCATTCCGGTAATAAGAACCAATGCTCCGGCTGGATAAAGTTCCATATATCTGCCCGATTCATCCAGTTTGAAAGTGTGCAGTACTCTTGAAAGCTGACCCATCTGGTAGAAAAGACTTGATTTAGATAAAGAATGAAGCACCAGCAGAAGAAATGCAGCATAGTAACCAGGGCCTCCGATTCCAATTGCAATAGCCACCAATCCCATGTTTTCAAGGCTGGAATAGGCAAGCATTCTCTTTAAATGTTTCGCTTTTAACATATACCCGGCAGCTATTAAAAGCGATAGTGTACCTGAAAGGATCAGAACATGATTCATGAAACTTAATACTGATGAGGAAGAAAACATAGAGTAGACTCTGAAAATGGCCAGAAATCCCACATTCATTAAACTGGTAGAAATCAAAGCACTGATTGGAGGCGGAGCCACTGAATGAGCATCAATTGTTACTGTGTGCATTGGGAACAGCCCCATCTTGGTGCTAAAACCGACCAGTACAAATATGAATGCTATTTTAAGGTACATCGGATTAGCCTCACGAATAATGACCGGCAAGTGAAGTGAAAGACAGATTAGCAGCATCTCCCCGTCCGTAAATAAACCCAAGAAAGAGAATACCCAGATATGCCAGAGCAATACCTATGGAGCAAATAAACACATATTTCCATGTTGCTTCCAGCGCCATTTCTGTTCGGTCGTGATATATGAGTGCCGCAACAGCGAGAGTTGTTGCTTCTACAAAAATCCACAGTACAGTCATTCCGTTTGCAAGATATGCACCTGACATGAATGTCATCAAAGCAATCAATGCAGAATGGTAAATATTAAATTTCTTAACATCATCACGCTGAAGCATAAATAAAGCCATGATAAATTGTCGGGATTGCTAAAACAGTCAATACTGACAGCAGAAGGACCCCGGGGCTGTTGAAAGTGAAATAACTTAATTCTGTCTTGTTTAAATTGATCCAGCAATATATCGTAAAACAAATATGTAATAAAGCGAAGGCGATTGTTATAATCCTGGTTACAGTCTTATTCTTAAGAAGGATTATTAAGATGGCAGAGAATATTGAAATGATAAAAAATAATAAGAGCATGATCCGTTAATCTTTTAACATAGTTAATTCGTTGGTATGTGGTCTGAGCCGTAATCCAAAAAATCCGAGTATTAAAACCCCGACAAAAATGTCAAGTAATATTCCAACATTTATAAGGATTGGCATTTTATTGCCGACAGCCAGTGAAAACATGAAAACTGAGTTTTCAACAATTAAGAATCCTATCAGATGTGAGATAATTAATTTGTGAGTCACTATCAGCAACAGCCCGGTAAAAAGTGTATACAGGGCAATAGCCATATAAATTGTATTAATAAAATTATTGACCAGGGAATTTGCCAGAAGAACACTTATCAGCAATGCAAATATTGACAAGATGATCAGATAAAATCCTGGCATCGCCTGTCTGTGAATCTTATAGACTCCGGACCGGTTAATGATCCGGAAAAGAAGATATGGAATTAACATTGCTTTGAAGATCAAAGTTTCGGACGCTATGAACAGAAGGTTTGCACTATTTATTTCTTTAAGCTCAAATACGGCAATGCCACAAAGCAGCAGTCCCTGTATTCCTATGAGTTTGATATAGATGATCAATCGTTCTGCTGAACAAAAATAGACCAGGGTAATTGCAAACAGGACTATAAAATAATTTACCATGTTGCTATTAAATAAATTTTTCAGTCAGTATTAAGATTATTACAAAAGCTATCCAGGCAATTGCTGAAATGGAAAGAATGAATTTTGGATTTTTATTCATTTTATTTCTGGCCCTGAATGATTCAATTATTCCAATGATCATTGCAAATACTACCTGAACAATAATAAATAAGGCAACATGAAGGAATATGTTCCATCGTGCCGGTACAATTACATTATACATTAACGATCCATAAATGGCAAACTTAAGGTATGAACCGATATGGATTAATGCTTTATCAAATCCGCTGTTATCCAGGATCATCACTTCATGGATCATCGTGAGTTCGAGATGCGTTTTCGGGTCATCAACGGGAACTCTGCTATTTTCTATCATCGCGATCTGAATAAGCAAATAGAATCCCAGAATGCTGTATATCAATACATAATTGCTACCGGTCAGGAAGAAATGACTGAAGATATCGGAGAAAGAAGTAAAGCCTGTAAACATTGCGAATGTAGCCAGCAGTATAAAGAAAGCAGGTTCGACTAACATTGAGAAAAATGCTTCACGGTTAGCTCCCATTCCCTCGAAGCTGCTTCCGGTATCGAGAGCTGCCAGAATGGTAAAAAACTTCCCGAAGGCAAGGAGATAGGAGAAGAATACAAAATCGCCTTCGAATGAAATGATTGCTCTTTGATTTGCAAATGGTATAACCAGCATAGAGCACAAAATTGCCGAAACTGCAACAGATGGCGCTATCTGAAATATAATTCCGCTAGTCTTGCTGAAGACACTGCCCTTTCTGACAAGCACCCTAATATCCTTAAACGGTTGAAGGATACCTGGCCCCTTACGACCTGATAAAATGCTTTTTGTCCGCACGATTATTCCCGGGAAAAAGAGGGCCGCAAATAATATCAGAACAAATCCCAACATATTCAGAGCAGGTTAAAATAGGTTAGTAAGAATACAACCAGCATAAAGACAAATGCATATAAAATGTAATGCTGGATCTGTCCGGTCTGCATTACGGCAATCTTTTTAAGTACTGAAGAAAACCAGTCTATCGGCCTGTCAATTAAGAAGCTTCTTAAATACGTCGTCATTATGCGATACGAAGGATCTTTCAACCGGAAATATTTCATCTTCACGGATCTCATCCATTATTTTTTCACCCTGCAATACAGGCTTTGCAAGATGATTATAATTATAAGCGTAGGAAGTAGCTGTATATTGCTGTTTGCTGGTACCGGCAGTATAGCCGCAGCCCCATGTGGGCTCAAAAGTAATTTGCTTATTCTTCAGGTGAAAATACCTGTAAACCAGTAAAATTATGACAGTAATTACAAAAATACCGCTGAGAATGCTTATTTGTGTAAGGTTCTTTAATGATGAATCGGCTATCAGATTCAATTCAGGTAATTCTGAATGAGGCAGACACAATATTAAAAATCGGTTTTACAAATAATATTGATGCCTAATCCTATGAGAAGAATAAAAGCTACTGTCAGGAATTGAGGAAATATCATTGATTTGCCTACTTCTTTGGCATTACTTGATTTTTCGGAGCGCGGTTCTCCCAAAAATGCTATACCAAATGCTTTGGTAAAGCAAAAAATTGCCAGTCCGCCGATAAGCGATAGTCCGACAATACTTGAAAGGAGAACAATGGACTGATATAAATTGGCGGCTGACAGGCTTTTAAACATGCCTATATAGATAAGATACTCCGAAATAAAGCCATTGAATGGAGGGAGGCCGCAAATAGCCAATGATCCGATTAAAAAGAGAATTGAAGTATATGGCATCCTCTTCATCAGACCTCCAAGCTGTTCAATGTTTCTGGTATGAGTAGCCTGGTATACTGAGCCGGCATTAAAAAAAAGAAGTGATTTGAAGAGTGAATGATTAAGCACATGGAGCAACCCTCCACCAAAACCTAACAGGCATAATGCAGGATTATTTGCAGATAATCCAATAACACCCAGACCAATTCCTATACCAATGATTCCTATATTCTCAATGCTATGATAAGCCAGCAATCGTTTAATGTCATGCTGAACAATAGCCAGCATTACACCGAGCACTCCTGATATCAATGAAACTGCAAGAATTATAACACCGATTAAAAGCAATTCGCTCTGTACAGACATTATCACCCGCAAGATTCCATATATGCCCATTTTTATCATTACTCCCGACATTACGCCTGAGACATGTGATGGTGCGGCCGGATGAGCTTCGGGAAGCCAGGTATGCAGGGGGATAAAACCCGCCTTTATTCCGAACCCGATAAAGAAGAGGATAAATAGAAACGAATTAGAATGGTTCTGGAAATAGAATTGAAGAGCGTCAAAGCTCATTTGCCCTGTAGCTTTACCGACAATTAAAAAGCTTACCAGGAGGAAAAACATACCAGCATGCATCTGAATCAGGTAGTTAATTCCTGTTTTCATTATAGTACGATCCTCAGCATCAAATATCACCAGCAGAAATGACGACAGCGCCATTAATTCCCAAACGATCAGAAACGCCAGTCCGTCACGAATCATAACCACCATTATCATGGAGAAGTAGAGCCAGAGATATGAAAAGTAATGAATAGAAAAGCGTAATGCGTTTTTATTTTTGGTGTATGGCTGAAGGTAACCCCGGGCATACAGGAGACCTATTAATACAGTTATATTGATCACGACCAGAAAGAATGCTGAAAGCTTGTCAACCGAAAAGACAAAGCTGTGCTGAAGAAAGGGTTCCGTGAGCTGAATTTCAAGTAAGGATTTCCCCGACGAAAACAGTTCAATGCACCAAAATGAGCTCAGAATAACTCCTGCCACAAGCAATAAAAGACTGTAGAAATACTTAAATGACCTTGGAATAATAAAAACAGGGAATGTCAGAAGCAATAAAACAAAAAAAAGTAATGCATTCTCCATCAAGTGATTTTCTAATTTAGCAGCAATTTAACGACCGCAAAAATAAAAAAATATATTTCTATCCCTTCCTTTTTGAATCAAATTCAACTGGAAAAGATTCCCCGATATTCCTGTTTTTCAGAGAATATATAAAATGATTATCCGCATATGCAGCTTCAATCAATCCAAAATATATAAGATCAGCCATTATATTTTCGGCAGCATTTCTTGGTAGAAAAGCCATCCTTGAGAATTTGGAAATTGAAATTGACTGGTTAAGTTCAAGATATTCAAGTAGTATCTTTACTTTTCCGCTGTATTCCATTAATATACCTTTGTCGTGATTCTTGTTTTTCCAGACTTTCAGATGAACAGCCGTTGCTAAAATGTTTTCATCCTTAACCCTGATATATGCTGACCATTTAGCCTGCTCTGTCTGCGCAAAATAAGGATAATTGGCACCTTTTGGTATGATGACTTCAAGAACAGTCTTGCCTTCAACGATCCATCGTTTTGATTCAAATTGTATTTCAGGCTTGCAATACATATTTGCAGCTGCCTGAACCATGTAAAACTCTTCGTCAGAACGTACTCCTGCTATTTTCCCATTATCTTTTACTCCGATAAGGAGCGTACCTCCGTCAGTATTGGAAAAGGCGACAAGAGTTTTTGCGATCTTTCTGGAATCGGATATTTCAAATTTAAAATCCAGTTGCTGATGCTCTCCTGCCAGTATTAATCTTTTTATATACGAATCAGATCCGTGTAAAAGCATTAGAATTATTCCCGAATTATACTTTACAATTTATAATATTATGAATTAATCTGTTCGTTATGACGAAATCCGAGGGAAATTTTGAAACAATATTACTAATTCCTGAAATACAAAATGTGACCTTCGCTTAATATACCTTGCGATTAATTAACATATTAATGTATTTGCAATAATTGCAATTCTCCTTTATTTGCTGTAATTCTGCCAGTTCAGTAATTGATGCTGATACAGTATGAAATCACCATTTAAGTTCCTCGATTCCTATACCAGGGAAGACCGTGAAATTTTTTTCGGCCGTGAAAAGGAGATTGATGAATTATACCATCGTCTTTTTGACAGCCGGATATTACTTGTTTATGGAGAATCAGGTACAGGGAAGTCGTCGCTGATAAATTGCGGATTAATTAACAGACTCGATGAGGACAAACATCTTCCGATATTTATTCGTCGATCCGACAATATACTTGAGAGTCTTTCAGAAGCCATAAATCATTTTTTAAATGAGTCTCTTCCCCGTCAGCTGCTGACCGCTCTGCTTTTTAAAAAAGCACTGAGGGAGATTTCTGACGAAACAAATAAACAGGTTATTCTTCATCTTCGACCAATTTGAGGAGTTATTCATTTTCGGCACAAAGGAAGAAATGCTGAGCTTCATGCAGGTTCTTAAGCTTCTGGCGGAATCAGACATAGATTGCAGATTTATATTTATAATCAGGGAGGAGTACTTTTCAAATATTGCTGAGTTTGAGAAACATATTCCCAACTTCCTGTCAAACAGGATGCGAATTGAAAAGATGGATCGGACAAATGCACTCGCCACAATAAACGGATCGTGCATTGTAAATGAAATTCAGGTCGAGGATGGATTTGCCGGAGAGCCTTTTAAAAAAACTTAATCCGGGAAGCCCGGGAATAGAACTGACTTATCTCCAGATATTTCTTGACAGGATATTCAGTATGGCCGTCGATGACCTGAAAAATAATACAGGGCGGCCGGAAACCACTGATCTTCACTTTAGCATTAATTGAAAGAACAGGTGATGTTTCTGATTTACTCCTTAGCTTTCTTGAATGAGCAGATATCATTGCTGTCTCATCCGGAAACCGCTTTATCCATTCTGAAATCGTTCGTTTCGTACAAAGGGACAAAGAGACAGCTTAATCTGGCAGAGGTGAAAGATTATGCAAATACTCTTGGAGAACATGTAAAAGAAAAAGATGTCCTGGAAACAATCGGATCACTTGTGCATTTAAGAATATTGCGCGATAAAGATGAAAAAGGATATTATGAACTCAGACATGACGCACTGGCTGCCAGGATATTTGAAAAAATATCCGTTTCGGAAATAGAAATCCTTGAAGTCAGGCAGTTCCTTGAAAGTGCATATTACTTCTGGAAAAAACATGGGGTATTGCTTGCAGAGGATGATCTGAAATATATCAGCAGGTTCGAGAAGAAGCTGTCACTCTCAGAAGAACTGTCAAGCCTTATAACAAAAAGCAGAGAGAGATATAGCAGAAGAAGGACCAGGATAAGGAATATTGTTGTGTCTTCAGGCATTATTATTATTCTTTTGCTCTCCGGCTTTTCAGTCTGGGCATTAAAAGAGCGAAACAGGGCGGAGGGTCTTAAAGTCAGGGCACTTGCCGAAAAGTACAATTTACTGGCCACCAATATTGCGATCCACGATCCTACGAAAGGGTTGAGACTTGCCGAGTATGCATATTCGCTTGATTCGACCAACCAGAGCATTCTTGTCAACATTAAACGAATATATTCAGATAATGCATTCTACACCTTAATTGCCAAACAGGAAGATGCATTTGCAAAACAGGAAGATGCAATATTGGCAGTGAAATTTTCTCCTGACAGCAAGTATATTCTTACCGGATCGGGTGACGCTACAGCAAGATTATGGGATCTGGAAGGAAACCTGATTAAAGTTTTTATTGGCCACTCGGGATTTATTAATTCTGTTGCCTTTTCCCCTGATGGCAAGTCAATTCTGACAGGATCATCAGACCGTTCTGCCAGACTCTGGGACCTTCAGGGAAATGTAATCAGAGATTTTAAGGGACATAATATGGCGATCAATTCTGTGGCTTTTTCTCCGGATGGGAAGGAAATACTTACCGGTTCATCAGACAGGACAGCTCGTCTCTGGGATTTGAAAGGGAATGTAATTCAGGAATTTAAAGGGCACAGCTCTTCAATATCAGCAGTTGCTATTTCTCGGGATGGCTTGCATATTCTTACAGGTTCTGCTGATTCAACTGCAAGACTCTGGAATTTAAACGGCAATCAGGTAAGAGTTTTAAGTAAACATTTGAATTATGTTAATACAGTTGCTTTTTCACCCGACGGACAAACGATAGTTACCGGATCGAGTGATAAAACGGTAAAGCTCTGGGATCTCAACGGAACATTAATCAGGGTATTCAGTGGATTTCCCGGAGAAGTCAATGCTGTGGCATTTTCGCCTGACGGAAAAAATATTCTTATCGGTGCAAGTGCAGGTTATGCAGTGCTATGGGACCTGAATGGAAATGAAATAAAAGAATTTAAAGGACATACTTTACTGATTAAAGCAGTTGCGTTCTCGCCGGATGGAAATAAAATATTAACCGGTTCGGCAGATTGTACAGCAAAGCTCTGGGACCTCAATGAAAACCTGAATCATGTATATAACGGACATACTGGGAGGATTACATCTGTAAAATTTTCTAAAGATGGTAAGAAATTTCTCACTGCTTCCTTCGATAAAACCGCACGGATCTGGGATATCAACGGAAACACGACGTTAATTATACGCGGACACAAAAATGGTATTAATGATGCGGCATTTTCACCCGATGGTCAAAAAATTCTTACCGGATCAGACGACGGCACTGCAAAGCTCTGGGATCTGCAAGGGAATATTATAAAAGTATTTTCAGGACACAGATCAGGAGTTACCTGTGTAGCTTTCTCGCCTGACGGACTCAAAGTTGTAACAGGATCTCAGGACGCAACTGCACGGCTCTGGGATATGGAGGGGAATACGCTTATGACATTCAGGGGACATAATTCAACAGTGAGATCAGTATCGTTTTCATCAGATGGAAAAACTATACTGACAGGCTCGGCCGATTATTCTGCACGTTTATGGGACCTGAATGGAAAACAGCTGGGAGCCATAAAAGGACAATCCAGTTCCATCAATTCTGTAGCATTTTCACCCGACGGAATGAGCTTTTTGACAGGGTCATTTGGTTCCGACCCTTCTGCAAGGCTCTGGGATCTCAAAGGAAAATTATTAAGGTTTTTTAAAGGACACACAACTTCTATATTCTCAGTTACATTTTCTGCTGATGGTAAGAAAATACTGACTGGCTCGGCTGACCAGACTGCTATTCTCTGGGATATCAACGGAAATATTGACCAGGTTTTTTCAGGATATAAATCATATGTAACCAGTGTGGCATTTTCACCTGACGGACAAAGTATCTTGGTGGGTATGGACAATGGCAGCATAAGATCGTATCCGGTAAAGAAGTCTTATTTTAGTTTCAGCAAAATAGATAAATATGAAAAGCTAAATTCGTTCGATAAGCTTCAATATAATATAAATGATATCAATAGTATAAGAAGTTCTGATAATGAGAAAGTTCTGCTGCAAGCTTCCGAATTTTATATAAATGAAGCTATCCAGGGCGGAATAGGTGAAAGAAGTAAATATTTGAATTTTGCAATTGAACTATATAACAAACTTATAATAGAACATCCGGAAAAGAAAGAATACCTCTTCAACCTTCTTAGAGTCAATGTCTATAGCTATATAGCCAATCCGGCTGATCAGACAAGAAGAGCAATTGAAAAAATAAATGAAAAAACCCTGAGCTTTACCTCTGTTGATGATCTTACACAAGCCGGCATTACTTACTGTCTTATAAGTGCAAAGAATGATTCGATAATAAACCGGGCAGGGATCCCTGAATGTTTCCTAAGTATTTTCAAGAAACTATTGGCCCACCAGGATCTTCCGGAGGCTGAAAGGAAAGATATCAGCCGATGGTCCACTTATATTTCAGGTGATTTTATTCAAAAAGGAGAATTCATTCAGGCATTAGAGGCACTCCGGATAGCTAAGCAATCAGACAGTACCAATATTGAAATTCCAGCTATTTTACCGTTTGCATATATCTTTAATAACCAGTATGATAAAGCGGAAATTATTTTTAATCAGTATAAGGATAAACCTGCGACAGGTTTGGATTTCTTTAAGACTTTCCGCGAGTTCTACATGTATACAATCGATTTGGTAGAGTACAGAGCAATGTCACATCCCGATTTTACAAAGGCTAAGGAGCTACTTAAAAACTAAGGTGCTGGGTGTTAAGGTGCTGGTTACTGGATACTGGTTACTGGTTACTGGTTACTGGTTACTGGTTACTGGTTACTGGTTCGTCAATGCCTAAATAACGTTGACCTTTTTAATACTTAATTTACTTCTATTATTATAATGATGATTTACTGTTGATAACGGGAGATTACTCGAAGAGTTATTCTCGTTATCAATGGTACTTTTAAACATAATTGGGGTTAATTTTCTCAAAGCTTTATGTGGTTTCCCTGTGTTGTACATATATACAGCCTTGTCTAACAGTCTTCTAAGTGACGCTACGTTCGTTGGGCCATAAGGATAAAGATAATTATTCTTGATTACCCCATTTAGCCTTTCTGCATGTGCGTTTTCGTACACCTTTTCTTCGGTCATTGAGTTTAACATATCCAAGCCTTTAGTAAGTGCTTTGAAGTCGTTACAATAGTACTGCCCTCCGCCATCTGAGTGCATGATCGCTCCTTTTAAATTTGCCTTGCCTCTTAATTTAATTAATCTATGAAGAGCTGGTATCGTTGTGCTCTCTGTGCGCAAATTGTTGCTTTCCGAATTGGTTACTGGTTACTGGGTCAGGTACAGTATGCATTCAGGGTTAACAAGCAACAAGCAACTAGCAACTAGCAACTAGCAACTAGCAACTAGACAAGCAACATGCATTATTCAATACCAGTGATCTTGGGGCTAATTATTTCTCCTGTTTCGGTTCAGGTATATCAAGCACCTTAGTTGTTCCCCCGGTTTCAAGATTTATCCCATGAGGCTTGTTGGTTTTCCATGATCCTCCGGTGAAATCAGGTACATCAATAGACTGTGACCTGTTAGCTACCGACCATTCGCTTAATGGTGCAATTGAGCTCCATAATGCTCCGTCATAAACACTCTGGTCGAGAGGCAATCCGTTCCTTAAGCAATCTATTAACCGCCAATCCATTATAAAGTCCATTCCGCCATGTCCGCCAACCTTCTTCGCCATCTCTCCCACTTTTTTAACTATTTCAGGTGAGTACTGGGCATAAAGTTCTTTCATTCTGGATTCGTCTGCCCACTCCTCGCCGAGGGCGATATGTTCAACAGGATACTTGCGTACCATTCCCCTGGTTCCCTGGAGAAGATGTATTCTTGAATAAGGATGATCAGAAGATACATCATGTTGAATCATAATCGTCTTGCCCAGAGTTGTCTTAACAATTGAGGTATTCATGTTTCCTCTGAACTTAGAATCCTTCCATGGTGTATAAAATGGATCCCTGGAAACAAGCTCTTTTTCTTTAGGTCCCATTGTGAAATCAAATGTTGAAACGGATGAGAGATGCTCCATCTTATCCCCGTAGTTTATATTAAGTGCCTGACATACAGGTCCTAATCCATGTGTTGGATAAAGGTTCCCATTGCGGGCAGCATTCTCTTTCAGTCTCCACATGTCAGTATACGCACCATCAGCCTGCTTATCATCCTGTGGTTTATTAAAATTATAACCCATAAGGTTGTGAATATATGCTCCTTCACCATGAATAATTTCCCCAAACATTCCCTGCCTTGCCATATTCAGCGTCAGCAATTCGAAAAAATCATAGCAGCAGTTTTCGAGCATCATACAGTGCTTTCTTGTTCTTTCCGAAGTCTCAACAAGCTGCCATGCTTCATCCACTGTCCGCGCAATCGGGACCTCACTCGCAACATGTTTTCCATGTTCCATTGAATACAACGAAACAGGTGTATGCAATATCCACGGTGTGCAGGTATATATTAGGTCCAGGTCAGGAAGTTCAATAAGTTTTTTCCATGCGTTCTCATCTCCAAAAAATTCCTGTGCAGCCGGTCTTCCTATGCTTGCAAGATATTTCTGGGATTCTTTCACGCAAACCTCTCTTTTATCACCCAGTGCTTTTATTTCGACGCCGTCAATATATGATAGCCGTTGAACTGCCTCACTTCCCCTGTCACCCAGTCCGATGATTCCAATTCTTACTACCGGAATGGCCGGCGCTGCATATCCCGACATGTTAAACTTCTGAGTATGGGATTTTTTAACGGTTTCAAGTATCCCTGCAAGGTTTGATTCAGTTTGTTTCGGAGTACAACGGGTTATTAAGCTGCCTGCGACTGCTCCTGCACCTGCAAATGTGGCTGTTTTCAGGAAATTACGACGAGTGGTTGCCATGATAAAAGTATTTCGGGTTAAATTCAATAGATCTAATTATTCGCAAATTAATATATTATTCAGTACCAAGTACACTCATAAGCATAAGAAATTATCGCTAAATGTAACTCTGTGATCCCTATAGCTATCGGAATCACAGAGGGACACAGAAAAAAACTATAAATTATTGATAATGGGACCATAGAGCTCCCTGACTTTCTGAGATTCAGTCTCCCAATTTAATGATTCAGAAGCTATGCCGGCGTTCCGTTTTAACTCAGTCAGTAAATCTCTGTTATCTCTCAGCGTTATGATCGCCTTACTGATCTCATGGGGATTGACTTCAGGTATTAATAAACCGCATTTATAATCTCCCACGATCTTTGATATTTCAGTAAGTTCAGATGCAATAACAGGGATCCCAGCGCTTATGTAATCGAATAGCTTATTCGGAAGGCTAAAATTGTAATTCAGATTAGAATTTTTATCAAGACTCAATCCCGCATCAGCTGACCGTGTATATTTCAAAAGTGATTCCCACGGTAATACCGGTACAAATTTTATCTTGCCGCTGAGACCCATATTTGCGGCCTTTTCCCTGAGAAGTCCAACGTTCCCTCCTGATCCAATTATCAGTAATGAAACATTGTCAGTAATACTGATCGCATCGATCAGCTCTTCCCCTCCCCTGTCAATATTTATTCCGGTACCCTGCAGGATCAACAAAAGGTGGTCAGGATTTATTTGCAGTTCCTTGCGTGAGAATGGGATAATATTTCCTGTACCCGCAGCACAATTTCTTACAGTCACCGGTCTGACACCATATTCTTTTTCATACTGAAGTGCTATTGAATCGCTCACGGTCATTACATACTTCAATCGCGGGAATATTGATTTTTCAATACTCTTCCAAACCCGTTTGACTAAAGGCCGGTGCTGGATCTCGGGTACCCCGGTAAAATACTCATGAGAGTCATAGACCAGAGGGAGCGCCTTTATTTTAGAGACCAGGTAATTAGGAAGCAATGTATCAAGATCGTTGGATACCAGGAAGTCATGCTTATGAAATAAGAGGAATATGAATAATCTGATATTGAAGAATTTATAAAACAGAAATCCTTTGTGAAAGATCATCCTGAATCTTTTCGTTTTGAAAGGCACTGAACCGGAATTACAGCAATCGCCTGATCTTCTGCCTATTATGATGATGTCGCATCCAAGACTGCTGACTGTTCCGGCAATTTTTTGAACCCGTTGATCATGGCAAATACAATTAGTCACTGAGAATGCTACTTTAATGTTATGTGATAGTACTGTAAATTAAGAAAATAATTGGTAACGACTTCAAAGCACTACATAAAGTCCTTGGATATGAAACTCAATAAGAAAGTGTCCGAAGACGCACATCGCAGAAAGGCAATGCAGAAACCAGAAACTCGATGGCGTCGGATTTGGCTTGTTAGCGCCGAAAAACGGCGATTCGCAGTGATATCGTCAGTATGCCAGCAACCAGCAACCAGACCAGCAAAGCAACGAGCCCTGTGAAATAATACTTAAGCGTAGGCTTTTGTGCTATTTTTGTACTATTTCACAGGGCCAGCAACGGGCATTTAAAGCATTTGGGCTTTTAGATTTTTTTCTGCCTGACCAACGATCCTGATAATCCGTGCACGACGTGTTTCTGCTCTTTTTGCAGCATTGAGCCATAACACATACAGTTTGCGGCTCGAGGGAGGAAAACTTATAAAATTGTTATATGCTTCAGAATTACTTTTTAATGCTTCAAGAAGATCATCAGGAATAATCAGATGAACTTCTGCCTTGCTATCGTAGAATGATTGAGGTATTTCCAGCGCATTTTTGAAGGCAGCCATACCTTTGGGCTGCATCAATCCCTCTTCTATAAGCTTTTGGGCACGGCTTATATTTAATTTCGACCAGAGGCTTCCCGGCCTGCGTGGTGTGAACCACTGTTTGTAATAATAATCATCAACTCTTTTAATCTTTCCATCTATCCATCCGAAGCAAATAGCCTCCTCAACTGCATCCGGGTAGGAAATACGAGGTTTTCCTGAATTTTTTTTATAATAAATAAGCCAGATTCCCTGCACAGTGGAATGGTTTTTTTCAAGCCATTTCCTCCATTCATCCCGGTTTTTGACGTACAATTCCATCAATTTTTTAAGGAAAGGTAAATTAAATTATTTTTACTAAAAATATCCTGATGAAGATTTTTAAGAATATCCCTTTAAAAAAATACAACACTTTCGGACTTGATTATGCAGCGGAATGCATGATCAGGATAAAGACAGAAAAAGAAGCAACCTCTCTTCTTAATGGTACTCATTTCTGGAATGAACCTCTGCTTATTCTGGGAAGTGGCAGCAACATACTTTTTACCGGCGATTTCACTGGTACGATTCTTTATCCCCAGCTCGGGGGAATAAAAATTGAAGAATATGAACCTGATAACAAAAATGTAATTATCTCCTCAGGTTCAGGAATTGACTGGGATGATTTGGTTTTATGGTCAGTAAATAAAGGCTTTGGAGGGATGGAGAATCTTTCTCTCATCCCCGGGAAAGTTGGTGCTACACCTGTCCAGAACATTGGTGCCTATGGAGTCGAAGTTAAAGACCTGATAGTCAAAGTCGAAGCACTTGACCTAAGTAATGGCTCAGGAAGGGTATTCACAAATAAGGAATGTGAATTCGGATACAGAACCAGTATTTTCAAAAAAAAGGAAAAAAGTAAGTATCTGGTGACCAGGGTATATTACAGATTATCAGTTCGACCTATGCTAAATCTCAGCTATGATTCCCTGAAGGATGAGGTAAAAAGACTGGGAAAGGAGACCTTAATAAATGTCAGGCAGGGAGTAATAAATATCAGAAGGAGTAAATTGCCTGATCCCGCAATTATTGGCAACGCAGGCAGCTTTTTCAAGAATGCGGTTGTCAGGGATTCAGTAGCTCTGGAACTAAAAAAAGAACATCCTGATCTGCCTGTATACCAGGATAAAAAGGGGTATGTGAAACTTGCATCAGGCTGGCTTATAGACCAGTGCGGATGGAAAGGTAAAAGAAAGGGAGATGCAGGTGTCCATGAGAAGCAAGCATTGGTCCTGGTAAACTATGGCAAGGCCACCGGGAGAGAAATTTATGAACTTTCTCAGGAAATAAAAAAATCAGTTACTGACAAGTTTGGGATCGATCTTGAAAGAGAAGTTGAGATAGTCGGCATCATTTGAAGATCTTCCTCTTATCAAGTTCTCTCTGATATAACAACGCATACCTGTTATGCTCTGAAAGAGTTCTGGAAAAGTTATGATAACCTGAGAAATCAGCTTTCGCTGCAAAATACAGGTAATCATTTTTTTCGGCATTCAATACGGCATCTATACCCTCTATTGTCGGACAGCCTATGGGACCGGGAGGGAAACCCGAATGTTTATAGGTATTATAAGGAGAATCAACCTCGAGGTATTTTTTTAATACACGGGTAATAGTAAAGTCATTTAGTGCATATTTTATTGTCGGACACGACTGCAATGGAATACCTCTCTTTAACCTGTTAAGGTATACTCCGGCTATGCGGGGTTTTTCGTCAGGTTTTGTCACCTCATCATCAATAATTGAAGCCAGGATTGAAACCTCATTCGGTTTCAGACCTTCTTCGCTGGCCCTTGTCATTCGCTGGCCATTCCAGAATAACCTGTATTCCTTAAGCATGCGTTCATAGAGTCCCTTCGCATCTGTATTCCAGTAAAACTCATAGGTATTGGGAATGAACAGGGAAATGATGTTCTCCTTTGAGAATCCTTCACTTGTATAATTCGCTTCATCACAAAGAAAATCAATTATCTGAGTTGAATCAGCTTCTATTGACTTACCTATTTTGCCGGCAATCTGATTAAGTGTTCTTACATTGCTGAAAGTTATTTTAACGGGGGTTTGCTTACCTGATCTTAACAGATTGATCAAACCATTGTAACTCAGATCTTTGTCAATTATATAGCGTCCCGGGCGTATCAAAACCGGATAGTTTTTCTTTTTTGCGAGCCAGTCGAAGAATTTTTTGTTCTTGATATTTAGATTAGATTCAATCGTATCCAATACCTGTTCGTAGGAAGCCCCGGTAGGGATGTAAATTGCCTTATCGTGTTTATCAGTACTTATGTTTATACCAAAAAAGTTCCTGTAAATTATGATCACAAGGATAATGGCAATAATTCCACCGCCGCTCAAGAAATAAATAATTTTGTTATGCGTCATATTCTTTCACCTTCAATGCAAAGTTAAGGATTATGTTGTAAGCGGCAAAATAACCTGTTCGGGCTTAATCTTCTCACTTTCCACAGAGTCTTGCCGTCATAATTTAATTTAATCTTTTACTTTTGTCCTTTATCTTTGAATTAGTTTTGATTTTTAACATAAAATCCAATGAAAATGTCAACGTCTATGCTACTGATTCTTATAGTAATAGGAATTATAACCGGGGTTATGGCAGGAATGCTTGGAATAGGAGGTGCAGTAATAATGATTCCTGCTCTGGTATATTTATTAGGAATCAGTCAACAGACTGCACAGGGAACCAGTCTGGCAGTGATGTTGCCGCCTATCGGAATAATTGCTGCCTACAATTATTATAAAGCCGGACAGGTAAATCTCAAATTTGCACTTATTTTGGCGGCATTTTTTCTTGTAGGTTCTTATTTCGGATCGAAACTGGCATTGAATCTTCCCCAGCATCTGCTGAAAAAAATATTTGGTGTGCTTCTTCTTCTGGTGGCTGCAAAAATGCTGTTTTCAAAATAAATAAATTTCTCAACGCTTCCCCATCTTCTTCTCTTGAACAATAAGGGATTTATATAGATATACAAAAAAAGGCCGCCCTTTGTGAGGCAGCCCATTTGTTATAACCAATCAATTACTTCAGAACATCAGACCGACACTGAATAAGAAAGCATTGGGTCTGTCATCAAGATTAACCTTTGTACCAGCCAGGTTCTGGATCTGGTTCTGGTATTTTTTAAGGCTGCCCTCATATCTAATATCAAATGTGAGACGATTAAATAAGTCAAAACCTAATCCGGCCTGGTACCCGATTGTCATTTTGCTGTAATTATTTTTAAAATCGGGATCACTTAGAATAGCTTTGGGAGAATTAATCAAAAGGGAGCCTGACGGACCTGCATTCAGACGAAGAGGACCTAATTTAAAGCCTATCATAACCGGAATATCAAGTTTATTAAAGTTCTGTTTTTCAATAGTTGCAACAGTCGTCTGAACATTCGTTACTGTATACTCATTGGTACGGGTTGAAAATAACACTTCAGGTTGAATATAAAGTCCAAAAAGTGTAACACGAACAAAAACTCCCCCATTAAAACCATATTTGGCAGAAGTCAGAGCATCGACAGTGAATGATGTTGTACCTGAACTTATCGTTTTAATGGTTGGCATAGACAAGGAAGTAGTACTCACACCGGCTTTCAGACCAAAATTAATCTGCGAGAACGCCGGAACAGAAACAAGAACTACAAATACTATTGCAAATAATTTTTTCATGGTATTAACTTTTAAGTTTATTAATTCAACAAGTTAGTAATTATCATTACGCTTCAGAGTATATTATAACGGATTTATATATCAAAAGGTTGCACAAAGCATGATTTTTTTGGGCAACTACATTAAATGACTATCTTAGTAAAATCAACTTTTTATAAATATTTATTTAATAATTTAACTTTTTTTACAGCTTAAAAATCTTATAATATGAAACCGATTATTGCTATTATTCAGGTCGCTTTGCTTCTGGCTTTTATGCCAAAAGTACAAGCTCAGGACAAGCAGGAACCAAAACTTCATATAATTATTATCGGGGCTCATCCTGATGATGCAGATGGAGCCGGAGGAGTAGCCTATAAATGGGCACAGATGGGAAATGATGTTCTTATGGTCTCCCTTACTAATGGTGATGCCGGGCATCAAACTATAAAAGCCGAACAGCTTGCAAAGATACGTCGTGAGGAGGCAAAAAAAGCAGGTGAAGTTATTGGTGTCAGGTATATTACGCTCGATAATCATGACGGACAATTGATGCCAACATATGAAAACAGGTTACAGGTTATAAAGCTAATCAGGGAACAGAAAGCAGACATCGTTATCTTTCCCCGGCCCTATGATTATCATCCCGATCACAGGTATACAGGTGTTCTTGTACTCGATGCTGCATATATGGTAACTGTACCGACTATTTTACCTGAGGTTCCTTTTCTTAAAAAGAATCCGATGTTCCTGTTCATGAGTGATGGATTTATTCATCCTGAACCATTCAAAGCCGATGTAGCTATTGATATTGACGATGTGATTGAAAAGAAAATGGATATGTATCATCAGCATAAGTCACAGATGTACGAGTGGCTGCCTTTTAACCAGGGGATTCTCGATCAGGTTCCTGCTTCAGATGCAGATCGCCGTGTATGGCTGGGAAAAACAAGAAAAGGGGAATCCGATGCAACACCCTACCGTGCCAAATTAATTGAGATTTATGGCCCAGAAAAGGGTGCTAAGATAAAATATTGTGAAGCTTTTGAGGATTCAGGTTACGGAGCAAAGCTGACCAAAGAAAACCTGGCACATTACTTTCCATTTTTGAAAAAGTAAATATCCCTTTCGGTCTTTTATATGGCATGATATTTGAATTGAATCAGATAAAATATTTGCCATGAAAAAGCTATTTGTGATAATGATTTCTCTAATGGTAATGTCGTCCTGTACGACAACCAAAGAGGCAAGATCTTCCAGGGCGAAGCAACGAGAGGAAAAAAAGCTTACTGATCAGGCGCAAATTAAGATCGCTGTTGAATCGAAGAGATATATTATTAAGTTCGACAAGGTCTATTCTCCCTTTGGAAGAAGATTTGAGCTTATCCCCAGAGCCAACTATCTTATTGTTGACAGGGACAGAGCAGTTCTTAACACTGCGTATATGGGACGACAATTTGATATAAGACCTATTGCTGCAATAAATATTCATGGCAGGGCATCGAATTATGCTGTTACGGATAACACCTCAAAAGGGTCGTATGAAATAAGCATGAAGGTTGATAATGGTGGTCCAAACACCTTCTCAGTAAATATATCGATAAGCAGGAATGGTTATTGCAGCGCTTCAGTCTCAAGTCTTAAGATTGATAATGTAAGATATGAAGGCTATCTGGTGCCAGTTATTGATAAAGCAGATTCATCTTCACAGGCTGGAAATCCTATATGAACATTTCGGATTTCGGATTTTCGATTTCGGAATTAAATCCGCAATCCGCAATCCGAAATCCGCAATCCGAAATCCGAAATCCGAAATCCGGTAATCTATTGATATTCTATATATTGACTGTTTTGCTTTAATTCCAGGAAATCATTTCCGGTTTCACGATACCCGTATTCGAAACAATAATGATACTTAAACCCCTGGGATGTTTCAATAACATGGGTAAAAAAACTGAAATTATATCCCAGGGCAAAAAGTGCATCCTTGTGAACCCTGATTTTTCCCTCTGAATAAAGGTCTGACAGTATTCTTCTGTTCTTCCTCAATAACCCGTGAACATTTCTGACAAAATTATTCGAATCGCGGTTCAGCCTGTTATTGTAGTTATTACGGCATTGATCTGAACAGAATTTTTTATCGGTGCGACCCCTTAAGGTCTCGCCGCAATCGAGACATTTCCTTTCCACAGCACTAATGTTTTTATAAAGATATAAAATATTCAGATGATGTCTATGCTCCTGATATAGAAATACAAAAACGTTTTCAAACGGATTCAAACGATTATAAATGTTTATGAACCGTGTATAAATGTTTACAAACCGGGACAGTTTATGAGGAGTGCATAAGTTTGACAGGAAATTAAACATTATTCACATTTAAAACTTAAAGTCATGAACTCATTAAAAAACAGAGTAACACTTATCGGGAATCTTGGTCAGGATCCGGAGATTAAAACTACCGAAACCGGGAAAAAAGTGACCCATTTTACGCTTGCCACAAAAGATGGTTACAAGAATGCTGATGGCCAGAAGGTTAGCGAGACAACCTGGCACAATATCGTTGCCTGGAACGGACTTGCAGATATTGCAGGAAGGTTTCTCAAAAAAGGCCGGGAGGTAGCAGTTGAGGGACGGATTGTCTACCGGAACTATGAGGACAAGAAAGGCGCCACAAAAAACATTACCGAGATCGTGCTTAATGATCTGGTACTGCTGAGATCAGGGAAAGGACAGGATAAAGATGAAGAGGGACAAGGATGAGTGCGCCTTTGTGAGAGTAAATGCCCGCTGCATTTCAGATAGGGACATCCAGTTGAATGTCCCTATTTCTTTTTATTCATCCTTTCAATTTCATTGACTGTGGCAAGCACAATTGACTGATCGGACGGTGTTTTCTCCAGCATAGCGAAAAGGATATGACATAATTCATCATACGAAAGAACAATGTTTTTGCTCTTAAGGATCATATCGATGTATCTTATCGCCCTGTCGATCAATTTATTATTGCTGGCCCTCAGAAAAGTCATTACATTACCTTCATATCTGCCAAGTCTTCCCATTATAAGAGTTGAATGAGTATTCATGATCATCTTAAGACACAGATGTTTAAACAACGGAGTTGAAAAGGGGGTCCTGAAAAAATGAATCTCTCCGCCCAATTCAAAATCTATCCCATTTAAATTGTCAAGTATTTTGAAGCTATGCTGTTTTATTGATCGTTTCTTATGTTCCCTCCTGGAAAGCACATTGTTGCTGAAATCAAAACCCAGCAGCCGGTCTCGAGAAGCAATGCCATTAATATCGTGCCACTCAAGCGTCCGGGGTTCTCTCCATAAAAGTTGTTCCCAGGCTTCCTTACTCGATTTGCTTGCCGGCATAAAAAGGTAACAAAGTGAGAGATTGTCTTCTTTTTCATTTATATTCTCAAAAGGAAAAAGACTAAAAGTTGGTGACCTTTCAGTTGTATCCGTAATAACGGTTATGCCTAAGAGGTTATCTGTTTCGTAAAGTAAATATTCACCATTTCTGTAGAAATCTGTCTCACTGATAACAAAACTCCCAATAAAACATATATCCGATGAAACCCAAAAATCTATAAAAGCTCTAACCTCCTTTTCAATTGTTTTATTTCCGGAATTATAGTAAAACAGAGCAATACCGGCTGCAGCAAGTAAAATCGTTGAAGACTGCATCCTGGTGGATCCTGTTACCGCCATCGGTCCGACTGTCAGATTGATCTTCTCAATCTGAGGATTCTGAATCACACGCTTTGATCTTTCAGCTACTTTACACAACAGATCATCAGGATTGCAGTAAAGGAAAAAAGGCTTTCTCTTTGAAATCTGAGCTGCTTTTTCAACAGCACCAATAACAAATGGGGTTTCTCCGCCTTCAGTGGTCGCAATCAGGAGATCACCATCTTTAAAACCAGCTTCTGTTAATTGTCGTGCGCCATAGTCAGGAAAATCTTCAAAATTCTCGATTGAACGTATAAGGGCAACATCTCCTCCCGACATAAAGCTGAATACCTTGTTTTCTATTGCATCACCATGATGCACCTGCCGCCAGAGGGTTTCAATGGTAAGAGATAATCTCCCGGTAGCACCACATCCGCAGAAATATACATTGTTCCCCGATTTGAATGTCTCATTGATTGCATCCTTCAGATAACAGACCAGCGACAATTTTTCTGACAGGACCTTTAATGTTGAATTATCGAGTTCTTTCAATTTTGAAACAGCTTCAGGCAGATTTTCAGAAGCCAGATGAGAGAGATCCCGGGTATAAGGATGAGATGCTTCTGTAATAAGCTGCCCAAGTTTATACTGGGATGCAACTGCCAGAAATTTCTCCGCCTTTATATCTGATTCATCCATTATTTTAAAGCTATTATTATATGGCCATTACTCCGTTATGCCGTTGCACCTTATTAAAAGTCAAGCAGATCTACATTTGTCCTGTAATCGCCAAGCAGATGTTCTGCAAAATAATACCACATAAGTCTGTCAAAATAAGGTACATCTGTTCCATAGGCATGTCGTTGACCCGGCAACATCATGAAATCGAATCGCTTATTTGCTTTTATTAATGCATCAACAACCCTGAGAGTATTCCCCGGATGAACATTATCATCGATATCACCTGTTACAAGCAATAAGTAACCTTTCAGGTTTTTCGCAATATCCTGATTCTTCTGAACGACACCTTTAAATGATATTTCAACCTCGTTCTTAGTCTTAGTATTCAGGCTGTCTTTTACGTTCTCTTTTTTGCTTATTTTCTTTTCAACCTCTGTGACACCGTTATGAGTCTCGCCCCACCATTGATTATAAATATTATTGTCATGATTGCCTGATGATGAAACGGCAACTTTATAAAAATCGGGATAAGAGAGAATGGCAGCTGTGGACATGAATCCGCCTCCTGAATGACCGTATATCCCAACCCTGTTTATATCAATGAATTTATACCGGTCAGCCAGCTGTTCAATACCATACTTATCGTCAGCGAGAGGATAATCGCGCAGATCATTGTATCCGAAGGTATGATAATAGTCGCTTCTCTGAGGGCTGCCTCCCCTGTGTCCGAAGTTTACCACTATGAAACCAAGCTGGGCAAGAGCCACATTCTTACCACCTGTAACAGTAAATGAATACTGAACCGATTCTGTCTGGGGTCCGGGGTATACATAAGATATAACAGGATATTTTTTTGTAGAGTCGAAATTAAATGGCTTATACATAACACCGTATAGATCAGTAACTCCATCCTTTGCTTTAACCACAATAGTCTGAGGCATCTTCCATCCGGTCTTAAGAAGCTGTGAAATATCAGCCGTTTCCAATTTCAGTATCTCATTGCCGCTATTGTCCCGAAGAACGGCTTCCGGGATCCTGTCCACTGTCGAATATGTATCCACAAAATATTTGTCTGACTTTGACATTATGAAGGAATGATTGGCACCTTCTTTCGTAATCAGGGTCATGGCACCCCTGTCAATTGAAGCTTTGTATTTCATACTATAATAAGGATGAACTCCTGTTTCCCTTCCAAAAGCCTCAAAGTATAATATCCTGCCGGTTGTGTCAATTCTTTCTATCTGTCCTGTAACAAAATATCCGTTAGTGATCTGATTCTTAAGGTTCCCATTTCCATCATAAAGATAGAGCTGACCCCAGCCTGTTCTTTCCGACCACCAGATTATATCATTGCCTTCATTGAGTACCGACAACCTTGAATACTCATTATTAAAATATGGCCAGGTTTCCTCGCTGAACAATACCTTCAGAGCTCCGGTTTCTGCATTCACCAGGCATACATCAAGATTTTTAAGTGGTCTGTCCTTGCGAATAAGTATAAGTTTATCTGCTGTCTTTTGAGATGTCCATTCTACCTTGATAGTCTGATCCTTCCACTTCTTAAGATCAACATCGACGCGATTTTTTGAGGCTACATCAAAAATAATCAGTTCTGTCTGGGGGACAAATGGTTCCCCGGGCATGGAATATCTGTAAGTTTGAAGTTTTGGCCGTGGTTGTGCAAGCACATCGATTACGAACAGATCCTTAACTTTCCTTTCATCTTGCTTTTCAACATACAGTTTTTTAGAATTTTTGAACCAGACTGCATTTGGTCTTACCTTTTTGTTTTTCGTAGTGTCTTCAGAATTAGCAGCATAGCTATAATACCTTTCTCCATCAGTGGTAAGCTGTATTTCAACACTATCCTTGTCTTTTGCCTTCATCAGATACAGGTTATGATTTTTAGCAAAAGCTATCCATAAACTGTCAGATGAATAGACGGGCCATAGAGGTTTTTTCTTCTCCTTCCATAAAGTGTCCTTAATTGAAAGCTTCTGGGCCGTAATATCAAAAAGAAATCGTGTGGAATCCACAAGGAAAGTAAATTTTGTTGTACTCTTCTTTTCAAATTTTATATCTTTTATTGGCAGGTCCAGGTCATTATATGGATGATGAGTCAGCTTCCTGATCTCCGAGGCCATATACTTGCTATCGAACATTGGCTGTTTAGAGCGGGAAGTTGCATTTACATAATAGTAATTCTTACCTGCTGAAGTCTTAAAGGAGTACCAGAAAATATCTGATTCCTCTATCCAGTTAGCATTTACAGTGAGATCACCATATTTTGGAACAAGATTTTCAGCCCGGAATTTTTCCGCAGCTTTAAAATCAGCTTTTTGCGCAGCCAGAGGGAAGGTTATTGCTATAAGAGCCTGAATAAACCATAAACGTTTCATAAGCTTAAAATTTCGATTTATATATTAGGGTGTGTAATATTATTAAAAATTTCCCCGCTACAAGACGGTATAAATATATATATTTTACATTAGCAAGCCAGTTGCGGTCCAACCTTACTATAAGAGGACTTTACATTCCCGTCCCGCATTAAGTGCCTTAAGATTTGCTTCGACAATCTGATCACCTTTTCTGGCGAATAGTATTCTGACAGCGTTTTCCAGACTTGCAAATGGCATATCGATACAGGATGAAGCTGCGCCAAGGATCACCATATTTCCCGAACGGGCTGATCCTGATTCTTTTGCAATACCATCTGCATCTATGATTATATGATTTTTAATTTTTTTAATCTCTTTCAGAATCTCTTCCATCATAGGGTAATCAGGTATATTTATAAAAGGATTTGAATTTGTTACCAGCCATCCATCACTTGAAAGCCAGGGAAGATATCTGAGTGATTCCATGGGCTCGACGGAGATTATAAGGTCTGCTTTCCCATAGGGGATCAGATCAGAAAAAACCGCCTTATCGGAAAGCCTCAGATGCGACTGAACATCACCGCCACGCTGACTCATGCCATGAACTTCTGACTGTTTAAGAATAAGATCATTGGCAACGGCAGCCAGTCCTATCGCTGCCGCTATTGACAGAATTCCCTGCCCTCCCACTCCGGATAAAATAATGTCATTTTTCATAATTTGAGCTATATAGTTACTCATCAGCTTTTTCTGATCTCTTCCGTTTGGAAGCCGTTTGAATACATTCTCTCGAGGCAATAACAACCGATACTCCTTTATATTCAATTTCTTCTTTCAGAATACGGATATTTTCCGTGAGATTTTTACGTAAAGGGATAATAGATCTCAAATGTTCCCTGCTTACGCCCATTCCTTCACAGATCATTTCCAGCCTGCCAGTGGCCTGTGATCTTTGTCCTCCAGTCATTCCTGTAGTGGAATTATCGGAAATAATGATTGTCACAGGTGAATTCTTAACAACGGCATCGAGTAAGCCTGTCATACCGGAGTGTGTAAAAGTCGAATCACCGATCACAGCCACCGAAGGAAACAGCCCTGCATCTGCGGCACCTATAGCCATTGTTATAGAGGCACCCATATCGACACATGAGTTAATTGCATTATACGGAGGCAGGGCTGCAAGAGTATAACATCCTATGTCGGAAAACACGTGGCCTTTTCCATAGGGTCCGACAGCTTCATTTAAAGAATTAAACATATCAGCATGACCGCATCCACTGCAAAATGAAGGCGGCCTCATTTTAACAAGCGGAGGAACTTGCTGTCCATAGCTTACAGGTAACCCGAGCGCCTTAGCAACAATAGCCGGGTTTAATTCCCCGTCGCGGGGAACCGTTCCGTCTAGTCTTCCGTAGATTTTTAATCCATCATCGAGAATACCTCTGAGGGATTCTTCAAGAAATGGTGATCCCTCCTCAAGAATAAGTATTGCTTCGCAGCGTGCGCTGATGTCTCTGATCAGGTCAACCGGGAATGGGTACGAGGTAATCTTCAGTACAGGGTAATCGCCGAGGGACTCCTCCACATTTTCCAGTAAGTAGTTATAAGCTATTCCGCATGCTATAATTCCAAGATCCCGTTTGTTTCCATCTGTGAATTTGTTATGCTTTGTGAGTCTGAGTTCGTATTTTAAGGATTCATACGAAGCGAGAAGAGATTTGTATTTTTTTCTTGCAATAGCCGGAAGCAGCACAAATTGTAATGGATCGGCAGGCATGGATAGCAATTTCTGAGGAATAGCAGCTCTTAAACTGATGCTTGCTCTTGAGTGAGCCAGACGTGTAGTTATTCTGAAAAGAACGGGAAGTTTATATTTTTCAGATAAATCGAAAGCATCAAACACCATATCGTATGCTTCCTGCTGGTTTGAGGGTTCAAAACACGGCACAAGAGCAAATTTTCCATAAAACCTCGAATCCTGCTCATTCTGAGAAGAATGCATAGACGGGTCATCGGCTGAGACTACTATCAGTCCGCCGTTGACCCCGGTTATTGCTGAATTAATAAAGCCATCGGCAGCAACGTTCAGTCCAACATGCTTCATCGCAACCATTGCTCTTTTGCCGGCATATGACATGCCTAGCGCGGCTTCCATGGCAGTTTTCTCATTTGAGGACCACTCCCTGTGAATATTTCGCTCGGTTCCCTCTTTCGAGGATTGTATAAATTCCATGATCTCGGTTGACGGAGTACCCGGATAGGCATACATCCCACTTAGTCCGGCATCCAACGCTGCCTTCGCTATAGCTTCATCACCAAGTAATAAAAGTTTTTTCATATGATAAATTTGATGACGCAAATATTGGAATATTTTCCTGACTTTTTTATGACGAATAGGGTAAACCTGTTAAAAGTCTCCCAATTGCCTATTTGTTGATATCTGTTTGGTTATCCCGTTAAAATATAGTTAAATGTTTCACCGTTACATTCAATATTGCTTATTTTGCATCGCTAATTGATTTAAGCATCTAATAAATCGGATTTAATTGAACAAGTTTTTTTACACGGCGGTATTCTTCATTCTTTATGCATCAGTTTGCCTGGGTCAGACTATTGAAAATGGAAAATATGTTCAGGTAAGCGGCATAATAACAGATGAGTCGTACAGACCAGTACCCGGAGTTGCCGTGGTTTCCACAAGACTAAAAAAGGGTGTTTTGAGTGAAAGGACCGGAATATATTCGATAACAAGCACTCCGGGAGATACTATATTCTTCAGAGCCTTAGGTTTCAAAAGATATCACACCATCATTCCTGAAAATTTCCAGGGAAGACATTGCGAGGTCGACATAGCACTTGCAGCAGATACCATCCAGATTAAAGAGGTTAATATAATGCCATGGAAAAATTACAGTGAGTTTATAAAAGATATAACCAAGGAGCGACCTGCCGATCAGCTAATTGAGAACATGAATGACAATATCGCTTCAATATACGTGGCTATTGCTAATCAGACCAATGTAGCGGTCTCGCCGGAAGCGGGCTACAGATATGCTATGGAACAAAATTTTGGTGCTATGTCTACACGCGAGCAATTTCCGGTCAATAACCTCCTGAATCCATTTGCATGGGCTAAGTTCATTAGGGGTATAAAAAACGGATTATTTAAAAATCAGAAGTTTAACAAACCTGAAAAAGCCAAGGTCAGAAAAAAGATTAAGAAGAAGTCAAATAGCGATTAACCTCATTTCGACAAACATTTCCCCTACCAGCTTTATTAAAATGCGCGATTATCAAGTGAGTTTCTGAAAACAAATTCGGCTATTGATTTCCGGGGCCTTCTTTTTTCATCCCTTTTTAATAATTCAGGTGTAAGCTCTGAACCATCTCCAAGATATCCGATTGCCATCATAGCAACCGGTTCAATATCGTTGCCCAGTTTGAAGTATTCCCTGACCTTATCAACAGAATATCCTGCCATCTGGTGAACATAAATATCCATTGAAATAGCCTGCAGGAGAAGGTTGCTGACAGCCATACCGGTATCGTGAAATGAATGACGGTTAGGCTCGCTGCTCTTCGAGAATTTTGTACGTGCCATACTTATGGCAAGTGCATAGGCATATTTGGCCCATACTTTATTTCCCTCCACAAGGAATCCTACAAAATCGTTAAATACCTCCTTATCGTCCTGAGTTGATAAAACGAACATCCACGGCTGCTCATTGTTGGATGACGGAGCGAAGCTGGCAGCCTCGAACATTGCTTTTAGTTTAAATTCTTCGACCGGTGCAGAGGAAAAAGCATATGGGCTCCATCTTTCCTGAATGATCTCAAGTATCAATTCTTTTTTCATAATTATTCAATTAGCCAGATCAAAGTACAAGTATATCTGATTAGCCCTTTTTCCCTCGTGTCCCATTGTGAAGAAAGGATCTCTAAGATTTTCATATCAATCTCCACTTTAGGATCAATAATTAAATAGCATTAATTCTGTTACAAAAGTAATAATTTATAATTTCGCACTGTATGAGAAAAGACAAAGGCAGACTGGCTGGTATTCTGGGTACGATAATCCTTCATCTAATTGCCGGAATAATATTCATGTCCCTGCAGCTGAGATCCTTACAAAAAACCATATCGCAAGAATATGAGGTAGAGCTTGCTCCTGAACCGGAACCAGTCAAACAAAAGGAAAAGCTTGCCGAAGTACCTGCAACATCAGTTAATAAAGTTCTCAAAGGAGATGAGGAGATGCTCGATATCGCCAGAAATCTTGCAAACAAGCCGGCAGAGAAAATAAAAGCTTCTGATATAATCGAACAGGCCAAGGAGGAACTGATAAAAAGCGGAAAACTGGGAGCTGATAATTTTCTCGATGAACAAAAAAGAAATGATGCGACTGGTGGTGATGTTGCCATTAAAAGTGAAAAGGACACTGTTGGTGAAAGAGTCAAAACAAAACCTTTAAAGTCACAGGAAATGGCTGCGAATTATCAGGGTCCCACGAGGATCTATTATGACCTGTTGGGAAGAAATCACCTCTATCTTCCAATACCCATATATAAATGTGAAGGATCAGGCAAAGTGGTTCTGTCAATTGAAGTTGACCAGAATGGTATTGTCCAGAAGGCACAAGTGATTGAGAGGGAAAGCACTGCTTCGGATCCATGCCTTATCGAAACGGCAGTAAATACAGCTCTTATATCGCGATTTAATCCTGATGTCAACTCCCCGAGGATTGAGCTTGGAACCCTTACCTATCAGTTTGTGGCTCAATAAATGGCGCCATTAAAGCCATACGGCCAGGTTAAAATAATTGATTACTTGAAGGATAATTATATGGGACTATAAGATCAGGATTGTTCTTATTTGCCAACTTGTCATTAATCAATGGACTTATTGTATGAGCCTTAAGAATTTCAGAAGGTGAGGGAATCAGGATATTTTGCACATCAGCCTGAGAAGCAGAAAGATCAAGCCACTTGAGTTCTGAAGATTTATTAAGTAAGGCAGGCATCCTCTTTCCTGAATTATGGATATTTGCCATCAGATCATTTGCCTCGGTAGTTATAATTGAGAAGGTGTTGAAAACCTCGCCGGTACTACTCTCAACCCAGTCAGAATATAAGCCTGCGATCGATAAAATTTCGTCGCCTGCATGATATATGTACCATGGGATTTTCTGATTTCCAACATGTTGCCATTCAAAAAAACCTTTTACCGGAATAATACATCTTTTTGATCTGAAGGATGAAGAAAAGGAAGGCTTCGTTGCAATGCTTTCTGACCGAGCATTAAATGTCTTGTATCTGATAATATTTGCCTCGTTAATACTTTTGGTCCAGGATGGAATCAATCCCCATTTCAAAAGTTGAATTTCCGATGATTTTCCGGAACATATTGCAGGCATTGCGGGTAGGCCAAATGCATGATAATAATAGCTGGGTCTGTATTTATCGTGGTCAATTAAGGTTGCTCCATACCTGTTCTCCAGTTCCTCTTTGATAAGATTCACATTTACGGTAAAACACATGATTACTTGGGCAAATATCCGGTTAATGATGCCTTAAGAGGTACAGTCAGCGAAAAATTAAACAAGTCATAATCGGGCCAGGGATCTATTTTTAAAATTACACGGTTCATCATATTACTGATGTAAGAGTATATTTCCGGACCATTCCATGCACTCGAATTGAACAGAACAACCCACGAAATTCCATCTGATTGCCGTTTCATCATCCCTGCACTGCCCGGGAATGAACCGGTTCTCCACCATGTGCCATCCATAACTGTTCCTTTCCATCCAACAGGTGCAAATCCATTATCATTATCTGTCATGAACCGTATGCTTTGATCCGTCAGAATATCGGGACGCGTATTAAATCCATCAACAGCCAGTAATAAACGCATCAGATCAGGAGCGGTAGCAACCCACGCTCCAGCCGCACCGAGGGCTCTGATATCATTCCCTCCATAACTGGGTGGTACCAGTTCGCCTGTGCCATATATTGAAGGTTTCAGCCTGACATCGGAAGGTTCGTAATAAGTAACTTCAAAAGGGGCCTTCTCGGTACGAAGATTTCCGGCAATTTTCATGTCATAAATGCCAAGAGGTTCCAGAAAGGTCTTGTCACAAAATTCCTCATATGACATGCCTGATACTTTTTCAATTATAAGGCCGAGGATGCTATATCCAAGATTTGAATATGCTTTACCCTGACCGGGTGTATAATGAAGCCTTTTATCTAGAGCAAACCTTACAATAGTTTTTGTGTCAACCGGTGGTTTTACCCCCATCTTTTCAGCTATTTCCAAAGGCATAAACATCTGATCGCCGTAGCGGCTCGTCCACCCTGATTCATGGCCCAGGAGTTCAGCAACAGTTATATTATAAACTCTTTTGTCTTTAGGCTGATCAAAGTACGGGTCATTAAGAATTCCGTGAGAACCAAAAACACTGTCGGTGAGGGCCAGTTTCCCTTCTTCCTGTAGTTTCATTATGCCAACAGCAGTTACAAGCTTTGAGATACTTGCAATCCTGAACTGGCTAAAAGGCTGAGCTTCAGTTTTTGATGCAGTGTCAGCATAACCGAATCCCCTGGCATAAATCAGCTTACCATCTTTAGCAATAGCAACAGAAGCGCCTTCAATTGTCCATTTTTTTAAAAAAGCACAGACAGTTTTTTCAACCCCGGCAAACTCACTTCCGGAGGAAATACTATTTGTCAGCCTGACATTATTTGGTACAAGTTTATCAATAAGGACGAAGCTGTTTTCCTTTGCTCCGGGGTTGGAACTCAAAAGCAATAACAAGATCGAAACAAACAATATTCTGGTACTTCTCATCAACTCCTGCTGGTTTTCAATTAAGCAAAAATAAAAAGTATTCCTTTTCATCAGCCAAGATTACCATAAAAATTACTATTTTGTTCAATAAATCATGTTATTATTTAAGTATTTATCATATTTCGGATCGAATAACTCAATTATAAATAAACTAAGGGTAGTCTTTTGGCACCCTGTTTGCAACAAAGCATTACTATCATATTGTTTGAAAACTATTTATATTCTCACGTAAATTACCTGAATAAAAGAATCAAAAAATTAACTTTGTGATCTATGTTGTCAGTGAGGCTACAAACTATACGGATTCTTTTTTTTCTATCCCTGCTATTTATATCAGCAGATGCGTTTTCACAGGTTAATGATAGTATTGCAGTATCTTACGATACAACTGATTATATTCCGGAAGATGTTAAAGGAGCAATTGACTATAACCTGATGATTGCAGCTTCAAAAGGGTACACCGGCGAAATTAACCGGATGGTCATGGAAGGTGCCGATGTATTTGCGGAAACTCAGGAAGGCGTCACTGCTCTTATTTTTGCTGTATCCGCGAGCCAATCCGAAGCTGTTAAGATGCTAATTGATTTCGGTTCCGATGTAAATAAACTGACTTCAAATGGAGTCTCTCCGCTTATTATCGCCGTAAAAAATCAGAATGCTCTAATTGCTGAAGAGCTTATAAGAGCGGGTGCTGATATTGACCTGTCTGACAAGTATAAGGCAACTGCATTGCATTATGCATCAGTATACGGATACCCTGATATTGTTGACATGCTGCTTTATTATGATGCTTCCACGGAAAAGAAGGCTGTTGAAGGGTCAACACCACTTCTTGTTTCAGTCTGGGCCGGTAACGCTGATATAGCCGACCTTCTTATTCAGAAGGGCGCAAATATTGAGGAAAGTGATAATGAGGGCTTTACCCCTTTTCTGATGGCCGCACTTAATGGTGACACATTGATAATGCAACTCCTGTACAAAAAAGGTGCTGATATTTATGCAACAAATAAATCTAATCTTAACGCCCTTGCACTTGCAATAATAGGTGATCAAATTGATGCAACAAAATTTTTGCTCAAAATAGGCAGCAATTGGGCCAATAATTCAACTCAGGCTCCTGGTCCATATAGTATAGCATCTAAATATGGTAGAAAAGATATTATAAAAATCCTTCAGGACTATAAAATACCGGGTAATATCAGGTATGAGATAGACCAGGCAGACATAATGATCTCCACAAGGTTCTTTCTGCATGATATCTATACCGGTGCAGGTCTTTCATTCAGGGAGCCATTGCTTAATGGCGGCATTATTATAGGATGTGATGTTAAACCATGGTATTCCCGGGTTCTGATTAAACAGTCCGAACATATGTTCTATCAATATATGGAAAAGGGATCGGTTGTCTATGCCGGGTTGTTTAAAGATTTTGCCATTACAAACTATCCCTTCAGAGGCAACTTTGTATTGACAACTTCGTTGTCGGCAGGCTATTCATTTGGAAACCAACTTAAAGGAACTGAGTACACTCCTCCCGACAAATTCATCCTTGTCCCGGCTATATCAGTTAAATGGACCAGGAAAGATCTGGCATTATCCCTGGGTATAAATTATATGAAAACTGACTTCTATAGTGTAGGTCCTGTATGGCTTAGATTAGGTGCCTCCTATAATATATACTTCGATAAGGTGAGACCAAAGATTAAAACGTTAAAGTGGTATTAACTTAAATTATGAAACTTACAATCAAAACACTCCTGGCACTTGTTTTCATTCTGTTTTTCTCTTGTGAAGATCAGGGTCTTTTTGTAAAATGCCCCGATTGCTTATCTGATGAACCTTTAAGTACCAACCTTGAGATTAAACTGGATTTACCAGGACCCGGCCAGGTGACAAAAGTCAATATTTATGAAGGTAATCTTGAAGACAGTGTCCTGTACGGTTCCATAAATACTTCTGGATCATCTGCATCATTTTCAGTCACGCTGAATAAAAAATATACGGTCACTGCAGCTTATTATATGCCTGATGATTATTATGTTGCAGTTGATTCAGCTACTCCGAAAGTAAGATATGATAAAACGCATTGCGATAACCCATGTTATTTTGTTTATGGTAAGGATATTGACCTTCGTTTGAAATATTACAGGTAATTTGATACGCAAAAGCTGTGGAAGAAATACTAATCTGCACATTTAGAAATAAACCATAAAATCTCTTTCATCAAATCCATCAATTGTTTTATATTTGACAACTTGTAATAATTCTTTAGTTATGAGAAAGAGTATTTTTATATTATTTCTTATCCCAATTCTGGTATCATGCTCCCATAATGATAATAAAGCTGCCTCTGAAAGCGCTATTAAAAAGGAAGTTATGGATATTGCCATAAAATATGCCATGAGTAAATTCAAAGATGCTAAAGAGACAGTTGGCAGGGCTGGGATTGTCACTGTAGTCGATAACAAGTTTAATTTTGTTACAAAAGATTCCTACCAGTCAAAATATGTCATTGACCCGTTAAGAATAATGATCGGCCTGATTGATGACGATCAAAACCAGGATGCAATAATTACCATCTACAGTGTGAATGGTCAGATACTGGAAACACCGGAGCATCTGATTATTATTAAAACAGAAGGTAAATACATACTAAGCAGGGTTATTGAATCCAATATGAAGGTCCTGGGAGTTAAAGACAGGATAATAACAGCTGAAATTTCAACAAGGTCACCCAATACTCCATTACGTGATTGTTCAGAATGTAAAGAAGTTGTAAAATATCAATTCAGATCCGGTGATTTAATCAGAATAGAATAACAGCTATATAGGGAACAATTGCGACTGTTCCCTATTTAATTTTTTGTACATGCTCAAATACAGAAGCTTTCGCCCTGTTAAAGCCTGCAACAACCAGGGATGTATCGCCCTTAAACCAGAGCAATGACTCTACCATGCCCTGAAGCAGCAAACCGCTTTGAGCGGGTGACAGTACTTCAAAAGAAGGCTTCCCTTTTTCCTGTTTCTTTCCTTTATTCAATAAAACTATCCCTTTATTGGCATCAAAGTATCCTGTTGATACATCATAGGTATAATCATTACCCCCGATCAATATATCAGGATACCCATCGCCATTGAGATCCTGAACTATCATTTTCTTTACGGGAGATACCTGCACAGATTCCGGCAGCTTCTCCCATCTGAAACTTGTTTTATCATTCCATAAAATATAACTTGATGTTGTATTGACGTCAAGTTTAAATTCCAGCCTCTTTAAGACATTTTCATCTAACATGGCTTTAAAACCAGTTAAGCTAAAGGTTGTATAATCGTTAAATTTTGCACGAAAGAAGCTGGACTGTGACCAGAGTTCATCAAGGTAATTGACCGGATATTCCGTCATTTTACCATCCTTATCTTTCCAATATGATGTCATCACCGGATCAATAGTACCATCCAAATCCAGGTCAATTGCATAAAGATTCAGAGGATATTTATCACTCACCGTAAATCTGTGATTATCGCCAAGATTACCAATAATATAGTCGTCATCACCATCCTGGTCAAAATCGCCAACTGCTATTGAGTACCATATTCCACGTTTAGCTTCAAGTGATGGAATAACCTGGGGTACCAGCTTCTTCCCATTCATATTCTTAAGAATTATAGGGGAATTCCATTCTCTTACTACTAACAGGTCTTCCCATCCATCTTTGTCATAATCGGTCCATACAGCGTCGGTTACCATCCCGAGGTCTAAACGTGAAGCGGAATCCGTTGACAGCTTGCCTTTATCATTATGAATAAGCCAGGAATGGTTAGAATAAGGAAACATTCCAATTTTCACGCGTGCACCTACAAAAAAGTCAATAGATCCATCATGATCATAGTCGCAGGGCCGCACGACAGAAGCAGGAAAGGGCGGTATCGGAAGCGGCGTTCTCGTAAATTTTCCATTGTTGTTTTCATAGAGGTAATGCACGTATTCACTTTCCTGTCGGTTTTCGTAACCGCCTGCAACGGCAACAACATCATTATCACCATCTCCATCGATATCAAAGATCGCCAGATCTGCTTCAGAAAATTCCTTTTTCGTTGTCAGTCCTTCAAGGTTTGTCTCTTCAAATCCATTGCCTTTTCTTAAAAAAACCTCAGTAGGTAATATATTTGTAGAACCAATTATAAGATCCTCTTGTCCATCGTTATTAAGATCTCCTTTTGCCATACGTGGTCCGATCTGTGAAAATTTGTGCGGTATTATTTTCTGATTAAGGCTATAATCAACAAAATCTGTCTGTTGGTGCACATAATTCAGAACATTGTCCCTCTTATTAAATAACAGATTATTCTCTGAAACTATGGCAGCTTTAGGTGTTGGCAGAGAATTTTTTTCATTCATTTCGATAATCTGATCAGCCTTGACATTTCTGAGAATTGTGGCATTACTACCTGACGGCCAGGTCACTTTTATTGAATCAATGGAATTGTCCTGCGACAAACCAAAATGGACTATGGGATCTACGGAAGAAGCAAATCCTCTGGTTAAAAAGTGCTCGGTATACTGGTATTTACCCTTGTTCCACAATTCAACTTTTGCCCCGATAGCCATTGTGTTATCTGGTTTCCCCACCAACTTGATTTCTATATAGTTGGAATTTTCTTTCGATTTCTCGACTGTCGTATTCCTGAGTATAAAGGCATTATCATCTATATTATTTATAACATAGTCAAGATCACCATCATTATCGAGATCAACAAAAGAAGCTCCATTTGAAAATGAAGGGGTCTGAGGCAACCAGTCAGATCTTTTAGTGAAACTCATATTCCCGGTATTTTCAAAAGCAATATTCGGAATTTTTATAACAGGTGCCATGTTCATAAGAACATCATCAGAAGCATAATTACTTTCTGCCTTTACTTTGAAACGGGTCCAGTCTTTGTCGGTCATATCTTTTGGAAAACCATTTGTAACAATAAGATCCTTATCCCCATCATTGTCATAATCGGCAAATAATGGAGACCAGCTCCAGTCGGTCTGATAGACTCCCATCATCTGGCCCACCTCACTGAACGGAAGCATTTCGCCTTTTAAAAATCCGTTATGCAAATGAAGCATATTCCTCAGATACTGATGTTCATATCCGAATTTTTCATCATTTATATAGAAGATATAGCTGAATCCATTGATTGTTTGCTTTTTTTTGTAATAATTTTCAGGCATCATATCGAGAGTAAAAATATCAGGATATCCGTCATTATTCACATCAGCCATATCATCACCCATCGAAGATTTTGACTGGTACGACAAGTATTTGCTTATTTCATTTTTGAAGGTTCCGTTACCCTGGTTAATATATAACAAGTCATTTGACATGAAGTCGTTTGAAACATAGATATCGGGGTAACCATCCTTATTCACATCGCCAATAGCAAGGCCGAGACCATATCCTTCATACACAATCCCAGCCTGTTTTGTCACATCAGTAAAAGTTCCGTTCCCGTTATTATGATAAAGTTTGTCATTATTCGCGGCACTCCCGTCAATAATTTTCTTACGGTAGAATGTGTTCATCCTTTGAGACACCGTATTATTCAGTATATAAAGGTCAAGATATCCATCCAGATCGTAGTCAAAAAATGCGGCATTGGTACTGTAACTGGTATCGGCAATTCCATACTTTTCAGCCATTTCGGTAAAAGTGGGATCCATCCCATTTTTTACTCCGTTGTTGACCCATAACCTGTTCTTGCGTTTTTGGGGATCTTTGCTCATCGTGGCCGTGAAGTAAACATCCTGCCATCCGTCGTTATTGATATCAACTATTGTAACACTACCGAACCATTGATTATTTGTAAGACCTTCAAAGTTCGAAGTGATATCCTTAAACTTAAAATTGCCCTGGTTCAGATAAATCCGTGATGAAACCTGGTTGCCAGAAAAAATTATATCCTGCAATCCGTCATTATTCAGATCTGCGATACCCACCCCTGCTCCATTGTATATATATTCATTCTTCATGACATTAATACTGTCGCTCTCAGTTATTGTGTTTTTAAAATCAATGCCTGTCTGCTCCGGACTTAATAACTTGAACCGGGTTGATTTGGAACAGGAGATTAATAATGATACTGCGCATAAAAGGAATAAAAGTTTTCTCATGCTATATAACTATAATAAAAATAAGAATTTACAACTTGTTCACCTCTCCCCAACCCCTTCCCCGGGGGGGAGGGGCTATAACATTGTTTATCACATAGTTACCCCCATCTCTCCTGAGAGAAGGGGCAGGGGGATGAGGTAAATCCCTGTAAATGTATAAAAAAAGTGGACTACCGATAGGCAGTCCACTTTAGAATTAATTAATTAATAAAATTATTATCTGTTCTGCACTAATTTCCCATTGCTCAGGTCAATCTGACGTTGTGGTACAGGATAAGTAACATCTTCAGGACCTATCTGCGTTACCGGGCTGGGGCCGTATAATCTGACACCCCATGGCATATTCTTCTCATAGGTCATAATTCGCTGCAGTTCAACTACAGTATTTCCCCACCTGTTAAGGTCATACCACCTATGTCCTTCCTGTCCGAGTTCAAGCTTTCTCTCCATCCGGAGAGCAGTTCTTGCTGCATCCTGATTGGCAAATGGAGTAGTGTACTGTGAGATTTGGTAATTAGCCGCATTGCTGCCATCAGGCATTTTCACAAATCCAGCAGGATTTGCTGCTCTTGCCCTTATCTTGTTAATGTTGGTCTGGCCCAGATCAGCTGCATTGGTTTCAATCTGGCATTCAGCTTCCATTAAGAGAACATCTGCAAAGCGTATCATACGGTATCCGTTTGCTGTATATCCTGATGTCCAGCTGTCAGTACTTGTAAGAGTACCTTCCTGTGATTTTTTGTATACCTGTTTTTTAGGACTATAAGGCCCTGAGTACAAGGGTTGACGGATCCAGTCAGCTCCAGTGTGTAGCCCCCAGTCCCAGTAAGGAATTCCCCTTCTTCCAACACTCCAGTCCAATCTTGGATCGAGCGGACCTGCATCAGGAACAAATCCTGCATCAACGGTAGCTGGATATGGGTCCGGATTGGCAGCTAAGCCCTCGTCGTTTTTAACCTGATTAGCTGGAGTATCATAACTATTGTCAAGCAGGGGTAATCCGCCGGATGTTCTGAACGAATTCACAAAGTCCTGGGTCGGATTGAAAAATCCGCAGCATCCCCCCGGTGAGCCACCACCCTTATACGGAAAATTCAAGACTTCCCCGGCACCTGCATTCCATGCTCCTGATCCATCATTTACAGAATACTGAACAGTATATACAGCTTCAATTCCATTGCGGTTTACAATATCAAAGATCTCGCCGTAAGTTGGAGCAAGCCCTATTGGAGAACCATCCGGCTTGGTACCGCCTTCAGCGGCTGTAAGAAGCGCCAGCGCACCAGCATAATCATGTTTACATTGCATCAATACTTTTGCAAGTATTACTTTTACAACAGTTCCATTGAATTTGCCTATCGCACCCATATTATTTGGCAAATCTACTCCGGTAGTTATGTCGGCAATGATTTTGTCGCTGATATCTTCTGTATTGGTAACAGTAGCCGGGTCAGTCTTTTCATCCATATATGGAACTTTTGCCCACATTCTCCATGCTTCAAAATGGTACCATCCGCGAAGAACCTTAGCCTGTGTAATGTAACTTGTAGCCTGATCAGCAGTAATTTTGTTTGCTGTCTGAGCAAGACCAGCTACTGTAATAACACTGTTACACCTTGAAATAGCATCGTATACCTCTCTCCATTTATAATTGAGGTAAGGATTCGTTGGGGTCTCAGTAAAGGTTTGAATTGGTTCTATGTCAGGCTGGTCGCCTGCATCTGTTCCCTTGTTTGCTTCCATACCTCTTATGGAGCCAAATACCCAGTTGCTGCTGGTTGTTTCCCAACCGTCCGGGCTGGTATTCGACGAAACACCATCGATCATCGAATAGGCGCCGACCAGGAGAGCATCAAGCCCTTTGGTTGTTTGCAATAACCCCTGATCGAGACTACCTATCGGAGCGACAGTAAGAAAATCACTCTTGCATGAACCCCAGGTTCCCAGCACAGCAAGAATAAAAATTAATATAATATACTTTCTTTTCATATTATAACAATATTTACTAATTAAAAATTAAGATTGAGACCGAAAATATAAGTTTTAACAAGAGGGTAGTTACCGGTGTCAGAACCAAAAGCACGGTCATCACCTCCAAGTTCAGGATCAAGTCCGGAGTATTTGGTTACTGTGAAAAGGTTAACTGCCTGAACATAAATTCTAAGAGATTTAACCTTAATCTTGCTCATTACACTTTGCGGGATCGTATAACCTAACTCGAGGTTTTTCATCCTCATAAAAGATCCATTTTCAATATAAAAGCTGTTAACCTCTGAATTTGTTGAGGGGTTGGAGGTGTTAGATGCCATTGGTATTGTTGCGGTCGTATTAGTCGGCGTCCAACTTTTATACAATAGATCAGTACTCTTCTGTCCCTGGAATGATGGCCAGAAATCAATCCACCATTTGTTCCAGTTAAAAACATCAGCCCCTTGTGAGCCATAAATGAACGCGGACAGATCAAAATTCTTATACGTAAATGCCAGGTTAAATCCGTAGGTAAATTTAGGATTGGGATTTCCAATAAACTGCCTGTCGTCGGGAGTAATTGCACCGTCTTTATTGGTATCTACGAATTTGAAAAATCCGGGTGCAGCGCCGGTCTGTGTAGGTACATCAGCATTCTGAGCAAGGTATGTCTCTATTTCCCCGGTATTTGGATCGATAACAGGTAAGCCAGTAGTTGCATCTATAACATTTGCAACATGGAACTCATTCTCCTGGAAAAGTCCGGCAACCTTATATCCAAAAAATGAAGATAGCGGATGTCCTACCTGGTTCCTGTTGTCCGAGTTTCCACTTATCCTGGTCACACCTCCTTGTTGATCGAAAAAGGGAACACCTTCGGCAATCTTATCAATATTATTCCTATAGGCCGAGAAAACGATGCTTCCATCAAAGCCAAGGTCGCCAAATTTTTCTTTGTATGAAAGTTCTGCATCAACCCCTTTATTGGTCATGGCTGCAATATTAATGTATGGAGCAGTAGCACTGCCGGCTGTCCCTGGTAATTCAGGAGCAAACAATAAATCTTTGGTTTTCCTGGAATACCAGTCAAATTTGAACCCTAATTTATTGTTTAGCACAGTTAAATCGAACCCGAGGTCCAATGCCTTGTTGGTTTCCCACTTTGCATCCGGATTACCAATACGCGTCGGGCGGAATCCCTGAACAGATGAACCGGTTGCTCCGTTTATGCTATAGAAAGATGTAGAAGGAGAGCCTCCGTAGCTGTAGAACTGGTTTGCTGCGGATACGGCAAGCTGGTTACCCATAAGACCCCATGAACCTCTTAATTTAAAGTCATTTATAACACTGATTCCTTTAAAGAATTCTTCTTCACTTACGCGCCATGCTGCAGAAAATGATGGGAACACCCCGTAACGGTGAACAGCTCCAAACCTTGAAGAACCGTCACGACGAACTGTAGCACTCAACATGTATCTGTCCATCAATGAATAATCAGCCCTGAGGAATTCTGATAAAAGGGTTGTTGGCGTGTTCCTATTGGAATTCGCGCTATTAATCTGGGACCCGTTATCTAATGTGCGGTAATTCGGATCGTCGGTAAAGTACCCGCCGCGGCTGGCATCCATATCACGTTCAATGTCGTATTTGACAGCTTCGTATCCTGCAACTGCAAGAATTTTATGCTGCCCGAATGTCTTATCCAGGGTAAGCTGGTTTGTCCAGTTCCAATCACCACCGAAATATGAATTTTCTCCCAAACCATTTGTAGCCTGATTTTCCGAATTCTCATATGATATAGCGGTCCAGCCTACACCATATCCGGTATAGTATGTGCCTCCAAGCAGAGATTTGAAATTCAGACCCTGCAGGATCTTTATATCAATATAGCCGTTCCCGATCAAACGCATGTCCCAGTATTGATTGTTCTTTGCCCTATTCAGGTTAGCTACCACGTTAGAGTTATTGCCTAAACCGGCGGAAATTCCTGTTCCACCATAATCACCTGCAACAAATGTATGGGTTAGTCCTACAAAATCCGGACCTGTCCAATAAACCGGAATGATGGGTTGTGCTCTGTAAGATCCCATCTGTATAGGGCTGCCTTCCTGCAGGTTAGAAACTCCGAGGCTTGTCTGGTACCTCCCTGTGAAATTTTCTCCTATTTTCACATGGTTATTTAAGAAACTGAATTCGGTATTGAATCGGATAGTGTATTTATCCTGATTTGTATGAATCACAATACCATCCTGCTTGAAAACACCTATTCCGGCGAAATATTTTGAATTTTCGGTACCTCCTGAAAGAGAGAGGTCGTGGGTCATAATCGGGGCAGGGTCAGTAAAGGCCTTCCACCAATCGGTATTTGCGGCCCAGCTGGGAAGTGTTGGAGTTGCATTCCCAATCCATCCATAGATCGGATCAATAACCTTATCACCACCAGGTGTATAAGGATTTGTCTTATCATTTTTGTATACGAGCCATGCTAGGTCTGCATATTGCTGGGTATTACAGAGATTTTTCGGGCCATTACCCGGATCCTGTGTACCGTAGCTCATGGTGTAATTAATATTTGAACCTCTACCGCCTTTTTTAGTTGTAATGACGATAACGCCGTTTGATGCCCTCGATCCATAAATAGAAGCTGCACCGGCATCTTTAAGAACAGACATCGATTCAACGTCATTCGGGTCCATGGAAGAAACGTCTTGTGTAGGCACTCCATCAACTACATAAAGAGGATCATTGTTCTCGAATGAGGCGAATCCTCTGATCCTTACTTTGGCGGTTTCCCCTGGTTGCCCATTCCCGATTACTGTAACGCCAGAGGTACGTCCTTGTAATGCATTACTGACGTTTCCTGTGGGTATTGCGGTAAGTTTGGCAGGTTCAACAACTCCAACAGAACCGGTCAGGTCCTTTCTTCTCTGAGTTGTATACCCTGTGACGACCACTTCCTGAAGGGCACGAACATCCGAAAGAAGAACCATGTCGATCACTGTCTGATTGCCGACGACCATCTGCTTGGTTGAATAACCAATAGATGAATAAGTAAGTACTGCAGTCGGGCCCGGTACTTTTATAGTATAGGCACCATTCAGGTCGGTTATAGCTCCGATTACCGTTCCCTGGACAGTTACGTTAACACCAGGAAGAGGTCCCTCGCCTTCGCCAGTGACCTTCCCGGTAATGGTCTTTTCCTGAGCGAAAATAATACTCGAGGAAAGAACCATGCTAAGAAGAAACAGCGCAATGCGCCGTACAATGATTGAAATTTGCATAGTCAGTCGTTTTTTAAACACGTTAGTTAAAAGGGTTTATAATATAAAACAAGCATTAGCTATATTTAACGATAGGTCATAGGTTCACGGATAACGAAGGTAGAAATAAAATTGACAAAAACAATATCTAATCATCTTTTTTTATTCTGACTGATTAAAATATTTTCAATAACCTAAGGCAAAAGATTGTCTATAAATATTATAGACATAAAGGAATTTCTATACTTCCCGACGTTATTTAGAATCAAACCGAATAAGAATTTAATGCCATACAATATTAAGGTATATCAAACGTGTGAAACATCAAAATCATATTAATATCAGTTTTCACCTTTTGATTGAAACGCTACACCTGTTGCTCTCATTTTTGCCCAAATAATGTATATTTGCTCTAAGTTACTGAGGCTGCAAAATAAATATCCTCAGTAAAAGAAGTGCTTATATATGGTATCATCTTACTATAATTGAAATCCATGAAGATATTGATCGTCGAGGATGAACGGAAAGTAGCATCATTCATAAAAAAGGGTCTTGAAGAAAATAATTACGACACGGAAGTGGCATTCGATGGGTTTTTAGCGGAAAAAGTTGCCCAACTTTCCAAATTCGACCTTTTTATACTTGACATCATAATTCCGGGCATCAATGGAATTGACTTATGCAAAAAACTTAAAACGCTTTATCCAAACGTCCCCGTATTGATGCTTACTGCGCTTGGAACTACTGATAATAAGATCACAGGCTTTGATGCCGGTGCAAGTGATTACCTGGTGAAGCCATTTGAGTTCAGGGAACTTCTTGCCAGGGTTAAAGTGTTGATCCGGAAACCTGATCATTTGCCTGAAACGACTGATGTTCTTGTGGCCGGCGACCTGGAACTCGATCTGGAGAAGAAGGTTGTCCGAAGGGGAAACTCATCTATCGATCTGACTGCCAAGGAATTCTCCTTGCTCGAATACTTCATGCGGAATAAAGGAAGAGTGCTGTCACGTCAGGATATTGCGGAAAAAGTATGGGATGTAAATTTTGATTTTGGAACCAATGTAGTGGATGTATATGTCAACTTTCTTCGAAAAAAAATTGATAAGGGATTTGATAAAAAAATGATCCATACCAGGGTTGGATTTGGATACGTCTTTGGAGACTTATAAGATTGCGGATTTCGGATTGACGATTTCGGATTTTTGATTGCGGATTTTTGATTGCGGATTGCGGATTTTTGATTGCGGATTTGGTTCAAAAAAAATCCGAAATCGTCAATCCGAAATCAAAAATCCGAAATCCGAAATAATTTACCATAGAATGCAGATCAGAACCAGATTGACTTTGCAATTCCTGCTGATAGGAGGAGTAATTATGATTATTGCCTCAATAGCAATTTATATGTCTTCCTCAAAATTCCGAAGGCAGGACTTTTTCAACCGTCTCAGCGAGAAGGCCATAAGCACAGCTAATTTACTCTTTAATACAAATGGTGTGGAAGCAAACCGTATTCTGAGTATTGAAAGCAGTAGACCTGTCTATCTTCAAAATGAAAAGATAATAATTCTGAATTTTAAAAATGACACGATATACAATTCAGACAAAAACTCAGATATTAAAATAAAGAACAATATTGTCGAACATGTAAGACAGGGTTATGATATAACCTATAAGCAGGATCCGTATGATGTTCTGGTAACATTATATTATACAAACTATGACCGGTTTGTTATTGTCGCAGCTGCTATAGACTCGGAGGGATCACATCGTCTGGAAAAATTAAAGATATTACTGATAATTGTCTGTCTGTTAAGCCTTTTTTTATTTTCAATTGCCGGATGGTTTTACTCGGGCAGAGCACTTAAGCCAATCTCAGATGTAGTAAATAAAGTAGAAGACATTTCTATTACCAGCCTGAATTTAAGAGTTTCTGAAGGAAACGGACATGACGAGATTGGCAGGCTTGCAAAAACTTTTAATAAAATGCTTGAACGTCTTGAAACCTCTTTTGCAATGCAGAAGAATTTCATAGCAAATGCCTCACATGAGCTCAGGACACCACTCACTTCGATAAACGGACAACTTGAAGTACTGATGATGAAAGATCGTTCTGCCTCTGACTATAAATCAGCCCTCTGCTCAGTATTGGATGATATCAGATCTCTTATTGACCTGTCGAACAGATTATTGCTGATAGCAAGAACCAGTGCTGAAGATCCCCTCAACTTTAATAAAAAGATAAGGATCGATGAAATCCTGTGGCAGGTACAGGAGGAGATATTAAGATTCAACAATGAATATCATATCAATATTTCTATAGATAATTCATTGACCGATAGTGACCAGATGATTGTGGCAGGTGATGAAAGCCTCCTAAAGGTGGCAGTTTCAAACCTTATTGATAATGCGTGCAAATACTCAAGTGACCATACCGTCGACGTAAAATTCAGGTACATTGATAACTCTATTGAGATATTATTTGAAGACAGGGGAATAGGTATCTCAGAAGAGGACCGTCAAAAGATCTTTGAACCATTTTACCGGGGTGCAAATACAATTTCTGTCCCGGGTACAGGAATAGGCCTAACCATTGTGGATCAGATAATTAAGAATCATAATGGAGTAGTAAAAGTCTCATCCGGATTAGGTAAAGGTACAACGGTTGCTGTTTTCCTGCCAACGGCTACGTGAGGCTGGCCTACCTTAAACAATAACTGCCCTTAATGCACATCTTACAGATCATGAATTCCTTTTTTAGGACAGTCAGCCTCTCAAAACTTTAATTCTTTTTTAATTTCATTTTAATCTGCGTTTAATAGCAGTGTATTACTATTGCTTACGTTAGTTTTTTAAATAGGGTTATAAATATCCTGAATTATTTGCATAGTCAGGATTCGTTTTTAGGGTTATAGGTTAATATTGTTTAGGTTAGTTTTAGCAGTTAAATGAGGTAATAGGTTTTACCGGTTCATTTAAGGAAAGTGCTAAGAAGGGGTTGAAAAATCAATCCTTTTTCAAGGGTACAGCTTAAAAAGGTCAATAGTTGTGTACTCTGCTTTCTTTATTATGAATTAATGAATTTATTATATTTACAGCCTTTAAAAATTATAGGGCTGATTTAACGATAAACTGAGGCCTGTAGTAATTACGCAATATTTAATCTTTAGATAACCCTGCCGATGTTCGTAAAAAAGAAATTTTTTATTAATCAGATTGAATCCGGATGTTTTGCATTCCTTTTGATCTTCATGCTGGCAAATTCCGCATGCCAGTCCAACAATAAATCTTCTGCCTCTTCCACAAAACAATCAGCTGCATTCGCGCCGGCTGCAAATGATGATTATTTTCAGGAAATAGGTAAAGAGATCGGTTTGGATTTTGTTCATTCAATTGGTGATAAGGAACTGACAAATATTGTTGAATCAAGTGGTGCAGGAGCTGCTTTTCTCGATTATGACCAGGACGGCTATATCGATCTGTATGTCTGCAATGGTACCTGGGTCAAAAAGGCATAAGCAGTGAAGATAAACCTGAAATTATGCCTGAGAATCATCTCTATCACAATCGCGGAGACGGAACATTTGAAGATGTAACAAAGAAAGCCGGGGTTGGCGGACCATGGTACAGTATGGGAGTAACTGTAGGTGATTTCAATAATGATGGGTATCCCTGATCTGTATGTAAGCAATTACGGAACGAATGTTCTTTATAAAAATAATGGCAACGGTACATTTACTGATGTTACCAAACATGCCGGGGTTGGTGGAAAAGAAACAGATTTCAATACAGGAGCCGTATGGCTCGATTATGATAATGACGGATTCCTCGATCTTTATGTAGGCAAGTACCTGAATTTTGATCCAAACTACAAATATTATTATGCACCTGATGGATTTCCCGGGCCCGTTGGCTTACGACGCCCAGCCTGATGTCTTATATCACAACAAAGGAGATGGAACATTTGAAGATGTGACTCAAAAATGGGCATCAAAGACCTTGATGGAAGAGCCATGGGTGTAGGAGCTGCTGATTATGATGATGATGGTTTCGTTGATATTTATGTTGCCAATGACCATTCAATGAATTATCTCTGGCATAATAATGCAGGGAAAAGCTTTACAGATATGGGCACTCCTTCAGGAACTGCTTTCGGTCAGTCGGGAGAATCTGCTGTAAGTATGTCGGTGGATTTTGCAGATTATACAGGTTCGGGTCGCATGGATATGTTTATTTCTGACGATAAGTATTGCAGACTTTATGAAAACCTGGGAAATGGAATCTTCTGCAGACAAATCATATCCTTCAGGAATTGCAATGCCTGCCGGACAATATGTTGGCTGGTCTTCATCATTTATAGATTATAATAATGACGGCCTTATTGATATTTATAAAGCCAAATGGTGCATTGAAACATCTTTACGGACAGGAAGATCAGTTATTTGAAAATATCGGAGACGGAAAATTTAAAGATGTTTCAACAGAGAGCGGGAAATATTTCCTCAAAGAACTTGTCGGACGCGGCGCATGTTTTGGCGATTACGACAATGATGGCGATATAGATGCATACATGGTAAATCTCAATGATCGTGGATGCTTTTCTGAGAAATAATAAGGGAAATCAGAATAACTGGATATCATTAAATCTCGAAGGGACAACCACCAACAGGGATGGAATCGGCGCGAGGGTAAAAATTACCTCAGGAGGTAAAGTTCAGACATGCCCAGAAAAAAAGCACTACCGGATATCTTTCACAGAATGATCCAAGAATGCATTTTGGGCTTGCCAAAAATGCAATGATCGAAAAAATTGAAATAAAATGGCCTTCAGGAAAAGTACAGGTCCTCAATAATATCAAAGCCAATCAGATCCTGACTGTCAAAGAACCCTAAAACAATATTTAATGAACAAATTCAAAGCGACCATAGTCTTTTACTTTATTATGGCCATAGGCATCGCAAGCCTTTTTATAACATCCTGCAGCAGAAAATCAACTGAAGGGATAATTATTATGACCCGTACTTCCGGAAGGCTTACAAATTTAGAGTTTTTCTGCAACAGATTCACGAGAAATCTATTCTCCGTTCAGAAATTGTTGAGGTTGAGCAGGGAAAACCTGAGGCATCTCCAAAAGTGCTGACCTCCTCTTTTTATTCAGCCAGATCACCTGAAATTTCAAATGACGGCCAGTTCATGATTTTTGCAGGGCAGAAAAAAGAAGGCGATACCTGGCAGATCTGGGAAACTGATCTTGGAAACCTGAAGACAAGACAATTAACAAAACTAAAAGCAGATTGCACCGATCCGGCTTATCTGCCACTTGGACGTTTTATTTTTACCATGTCATTCAGCCACCGACTCATTGAACACCAATGAATCCATTATTTACAAGCAATATCGATGGCACTGACCAGAAGCAAATAACTTACAATCCGTATATTTATTTGGCTTCAAATGTTCTCAGTGATGGACGTATCCTGACTATAGGCAGTACAGAAATTCCCTGAAACCGGTGAGCAGAAATTTATGGTTATGCGGCCCGACGGAACCAAGTCAGAACTGTTCTATAAGGGCAGCGAAGGCACATGCAATATAGGGTCCTGGATTTGAAACAGATAATGGCCGAATAATTTTTATCGAATCGGACAAGAGTAAACCCGGACAAAGGAAATCTCATCACAGTCAGCTATAATAGTCCAATGCACTCACGGCTGAATTTAACCTCTGAAATTGAAGGTGATTTCCGGGCTGTCTTTCCAGAATCATCCGGGAAACTGCTGGTCTCATACCGTAAAACTGAAATCTGACAGATATGCACTCTATGAATTTGACACTGAAAATAAATCTCTGGGCAAGCCAATATATAGCAGTAATGAGTTTGATGTACTTGAAGTTGTTGATGCAGTGAAACATAACAGACCCAGAAAACTGCCAAGTGAGGTGAATGCCGTAATAAAAACCGGGCTCATTATGTGTCAGGATGTGAATGTAGACGATGACCCAATGAAAATTTCAGGTACTATGCTCAAAAATATTTCAAAAGTTGAGATAATGGGAATTGACTCGTCACTTGGTGTCTTTAATCCTTCAGCTGACGGGTCATTCTACCTTAAAGTAGTGGCCGATAAACCTTTCCAGATCCGTACACTTGATGAAGATGGAAAAGTCGTGCGGAAATGCGATTGGATCTGGCTTCGTCCAAACGAACGAAGGGGATGTGTTGGGTGTCATGAAGATCAGGATATAGTACCTGACAACCGGATTCCTCTTGCAGTAAAAAAAGCTCCGATTGGCATCCCGGTTCATGTAAATAAGATTAAAGATAAAATGATTGACACTGAATAGTTATGAAAATATCAACTATAGTAATACGGTTATCTGCAATCATTCTTGTTCTGGCTCTTCTCATCTATATTCCCGGACGAAAATGGGCCAGGGCGCATGTTAATGAGAAAACAGCAACTACTGATCATCCTCTGTTATGCACTTCATGTCATCTTTATATACAAAAGACAGGTCTCGTTTCAAAACTGGTAAATGCCAGGTATCTGTCACCAATTAACATTACTGTTTCAGGAGATGGCAAAAGATTATATGTTGTTGCACAGGAAAGCAATGCCATGCTGATTGTTGATGCCGGGAGTAATAAAGTAATAAATACGATCGGTGTTGGCAATCAGCCTCATTCAGTTATTCTCAGTAAAGATGGCCTGAAAGCATATATAAGTAATGAATGGTCCGATAATGTTTCAGTTGTAGATCTTTCTGCAGGGAAAGTCACTGATACACTTGAAAACCGGAAGCGGTCCCGCTGGCCTTGCATTGAGTGCAGACGGGCAGGCTCTCTATGTTGTTAACTCATATTCATCGGATGTATCTGTAATAGATCTTAGTACAAAAGAAGAAATAAACCGTATTACAGCGGGAAATAATCCTACCGGCATAAAACTATCTCCCGATGGTAAGTTCCTTTATGTTACAAGCAGACGTGCAGTAATTTCACCATACGGAGAACCACTTGATAAGTGAGCTTATGTGTAATTAATGATAGCTCCAGAAGAATCTCGGAGTACAGGAAGATTGAATCCGCGTACATGATGGAAAATATTGCATTTACTCCTCATGGAGATCTCGGATTTGTGACACTTGATAAGACCTAAAAATTATGTGCCTTCCATACAGGTTGAGCAGGGATGGATGATGACTCATGGATTCGGAGTATTCGAACCAGGAAAAGAAGGAAAGGTAAGCGAGTTGCTGATTGATGAACCGAATTCTTTTTATTCAGATCCTTTTGGCATTGCAATCACTCCCGATGGCAAAAAAGCCTTTATATCAAGTTCAGGAGCAGATTATATTTCAGTGATAGATATTGATTCTGTGAGAACACTTTTAGCCAAGGCATCACCTGAAGTCCGGAAATTATACTCAAATAACCTGGGGATCAGCAGCAGATATATTATTAAACGTATTCATACCGGATCTAACCCGAAAGGAATTGCACTTTCACCCGACGGCAAACTGCTCTATGTGGCAGAGATGCTTGATGATAATATTGGTGTTATAAATACAGAGAGCCTTGAGAAAGTCTGCACCATTGATCTCGGAGGTCCCAGCCGCATAACAGTTGCACGGAGAGGACGCAGGCTCTTTAACAATTCTTCACATACTTTTCAGAATCAGTATTGCTGTTATACCTGCCATCCTGATATGCATGAAGACGGGCTTGTATATAATATGTCGGGAAAAGACATGGGGAGGAATGTAACTAATACAATGACCCTAAGGGACATAAGTGAAACTGCACCCTTTAAATGGTCGGGAACCAACCTGACTGTATATAAACAGGACGGGATGCGCTTTTCCACTTTCCTCACACGGACAGAATCGTTCAGTTACAGGGATCTTGATGCTCTAACGGCATATATTCTTACGGGAATAAAAAATCCTCCTAATCTTCAGTACAATCCTGAAGGAGAACTTACTGAAGCACAATTACAGTGGAAAAGAAATATTTGACCGTACAAAAGATAATTTCGGAAATGAAATACCTGAAGCCAACCGGTGCATTACCTGTCACACACCACCTTATTATACCAACCTTAAAATGTCGTATGTTCAGACCCTGGCGGCAACTGATGATTCAATATTGTTTGATATTCCTCACCTTAATGATATCTATGCTTCAGCGCCATATTTACATGACGGTCGTGCTGCAACACTGGAGGAAATCTGGACCAAATACGGCAAAAATGATAAACACGGAGTGGTTAATGATTTGACAAAAATTCAGCTCAATGATCTTATTGATTATCTGAAATCACTCAGGTCTCCCCAATACGAATATGAGGATTTAAAGAAAAATCATGCTAAAAACTAATCTATTAATAGTGAAAATCATGGGAAAAACATTAGTTAAAAATAGTCTTCTGTGTATAGTGGCACTAATTCTTTCCGGCGTCTGCACGATGTATGGACAACCTGCTGTTAAAACCACTGCTGAAGGATGATGCAAATCAGATGCCTGTATATGGCCATTGGCGCAATTTTACCACGAAAGACGGACTACCCTCTGATCATGCATATTGCGTCCGTATTGACGGTAACAGGGTATTAGCCGGAACTCATGACGGATTGGCTGTTTATGAGAACGGGAAGTGGAAAACCTATACTACAAAAGACGGACTTCCTCATAATGGAGTAGTATCCATTGATGTTAGCGAACTAACAGGAGATGTCTGGATAGGAACCCTTGGCGGACTGAGCAGGTGGTCGGGAGGCAAATTTGAAAACTTTACACAGTTAAATAGCGGTATGCCAAATGACCTGGTTTACTGCGTTATATGCGACGGAAAAGATGTATGGGTAGCTACAGGCGGCGGTGCAGGTCATTATGATACTTCAACCAGGCAATGGGAGATATTCACCGAAAAAAATGCTCCTATGCATGAGCCATGGACCTATGGAGTTTCAGCCGGAGATGGCAAGATTTTTATAGCTGCCTGGGGTGGAGGTGTAATAGAATATACAAAAAAGACAAAACAATTCAAGGACTATACTGATCCTGACGGTGAAATGGAGATAGATCTTCTTCCTGATGATGGGCCGGTTCATGATATAACAACAGCAACAACCTGGGGTGCCGGATATCTGTGGGTATCAACTTACTTCGGTTTAAGCAGTTATGACGGTACACACTGGAAAGGATACTTCAAGGAACATTGCGGTCTGGCAAGCAACTTTATCAATTTTGTAAGAGCTGAGGGCCCTGTGGTATTCATTTGCAGCGACAACGGCTTAAGCAGTACGAACGGGAAAAGCTGGGTTACTTATAAGAAAAATGATAATGACAGCAACGGAAAAGCTATCATATCAAATTTCAGCCGCGACGATGATAAAACAACCAATAAAACCACCAGAGAAATCCCAATGAGTCCTTCTATAGCTCACAATTTCATTATCGGTGTCGATGCCGATAAAGATGTTCTTTGGGTTGCTACCGAAAAGGGAGTCAGCCGGGGAGAACTGCTGAAATAGTATGAAAGAAGAGTTTAAGAGTTGAAGAGTTGAAAAGTTGAAAAATCGAATGAGTAAAAAATACTGAAATGATTGAAGGAGTTAAAATTGCTGAAAACCCAAAAATAATGGATGAGAATCGATTATTGATAGATCTGTCGAAACTGACTGACGGGGAACGCACAGAGATGAGAAAACTTGGAATTTTATCGCATGATAATAAAATTACCAGTTCTGTATACCCCTCAATTCATGAAGAACGGCCTCCTATTGAAAAACATGTTGTTCATGCTCCTCAGGTAATCAATGAAGCTTATGACTATCAGAAGCCATCGTCCTTTTCAAGGGCATTGCGTCTTGATTTCGGTGGTCACAAGGTTCTGCTTATCTCAGGAACAGCCAGTGTGAATGAGCAAGGAAAAGCAGAGCACATAGGAGATTTCAAAGCCCAGCTCTGGAGAACTTATGTTAATATCACTAATCTCCTGGCAGCTGAAGGAATGACATGGCATGATGTTGTCAGAACCACCAATTATCTGAGGGATATTGAAAGAGACTATGCTGAATTTAATAAAATCCGTACTTCTTTTTATCAGTGGCTGAAGCTTGATCCATTACCTGCCAGCACAGGAATACAGGCAAGATTATGCTGGGAAACACTTCTCGTTGAAATAGAAGTCTATGCAATCTGTAAATCAAATTAATTCACAATCATGAAAACAAGACATTTCTTAGTAGCGGCTTTTCTGATCACATTTCTTCTGCCTGCTTCAATACTAAATGCACAGGAACAGAAACAAAATTATGGTAAAGCTCCCGATGAGCTCTTCCCGTATCAGAAATATGCGAAAGCTTATAAATACCATTTTCTTGAACCTATCCAGTTTTATGGAGCCGGACGTGAATTACGTGCGCCTGCAGATCTTAAGGAGGTAAGAATAGGATTTCTGGGACCTCTGAGTGGTTCAGTAATGGTGCCTCAGGGGAAACAAATGCTGCAGGGAGCTACACTGGCTATGGAAGAAGCCAACAGAAATGGTGGCTATAAGGGAATTCCATTCGTATCTAATGCCTCATAATGATGCCGGCTTATGGGGAGCTGCAGCAAATGAAGTTGTTAAAATGGATGATGAAAAAGTATGGATCTTCATGGGATCAATTGATGATATAGTCTCCCATGTGGCCTTACGTGCTGCTTTAAAACTTGAGATCTTCATGCTGTGCGTTGGTGATCCGGACCCCACTTTTACAGAGACAAATATTCCCTGGCTGAATCGTGTTATCCCCGATGACAGGCAAAGCGGTTATCAGTTGGTTACAAGAATATATAAGAAAGACGGCCATGCACGGGTTGCTGTCATCAGAGCCAACAACAGGTATGGCAGAGTGGGAATAAAAATCTTTTCTGAAAATGCTACACGCGTCGGACATCCAATGATCATAGAAGAAAGATTCAATGACGGAGAAACAGATTTTAAAACCCAACTGGAAAGAATTATGGTAACAAACCCTGATGCAATTCTGGTCTGGGGAAATGCAAAAGAATCGGGTCTTATTCTGAAACAGATGCAGTGAAATCGGACTCAAACAACCGGTATATTTTTCCGACAGGGTTGTTAATCCTGAGTTTCTTACAATTGCCGGGCCATCTGGCAGAAGGAATAGTAACAACCTGTCAGTATAATCCAACAGCAGATAATCCCAAGCTTAAAGCATTCCAGGCTAATTATTTAAAAAGATTCGGCCAGGAACCCGATGTATTTGCAGCACATGCATATGATGGGATGAATATTATTGTCGCAGCTATAAGAAAAGCCGGATTAAACAGGGTGCTCATCCGCGATCTGCTGACTGACAGGAAGACTTTTCAGAATTATGACGGAGTTACCGGCAAGATAATACTTGATGGAAGCTGGAACAACGTCAGGGATATATTCATTGCCGAAGTTCATAATGGCAAATTTGTATTTTCTCCTGCTCCCCCGCTGGACCAGAAATACAAACATGGCAGTAGTAACAGGAGGCTATTAATCATTAAAGCAAAAAAATTATGGAAACAAATCCATGCAATAAACCTGTAAACGGTGGATCTTCCATTCCATCAAAGGTGAGCCGTAAGTACAAAACCGGAGGACACTAGTCGTTAATATTAATGGAGTTCAGGTTTGGAGGTTCTGATATTGTAGTCATTGCAGGACCATGTGCAGTTGAAAGCAGGGAACAGCTGTTTCGAACTGCCAGATCGGTTAAGGCAATGCGGAGCCAGCATCCTCAGAGGCGGAGCTTTCAAGCCCCGCTCCTCCCCTTATAATTTCCAGGGACTGGGAGAAGAAGGACTTAAATTACTCAGTGCGATCAGAAAGGAGACAGGATTACCTGTTGTAACTGAAGTAATGGATACACGACAGGTTGAACTTGTTGCTTCATATGCCGACATGATTACAGATTGGCTCACGGAATATGCAAAATTATCCTCTTCTGAAAGAAGCCGGAATGTGCGGAAAACCTGTACTTGCTTAAGAGGGGTATGATGGCAACCATCGAGGAATTTCTGATGGCAGCCGAATATATTCTGAGTCAGGGTAATGATCAGATAGTCCTCTGTGAACGTGGTATACGTACCTTCGAAACATCAACAAGAAATACCCTCGATCTGAGCGCCGTTCCAATGCTAAAGAATCTCAGTCATCTTCCGGTAATAGTTGATCCCAGTCATGGAACAGGTCTGAGATGGATGGTACCGGCAATGGCAAAGGCAGCAATTGCTGTTGGCGCTGACGGTCTTATAATGGAGGTTCATTATAAACCCGAAGAAGCACTATGCGATGGATTCCAATCACTCGGCCCTCGATGAATTTGCAAAACTGATGTCTGATCTGAAGAAGATTGCTACTGGCAGTTGGCAGAGAAATTTTATTGCCAAAATCTTCTCCGGTCTGAAGGAATACCAGGGTAAATTCAATGAGATTGCCAAGACTATTCGTTCACCTATCCATTTTAATGTCACTTCTGACATCCCAGGTATTTCCGTTGCCCAATCTAGACTCAGCAAGATGCTGAGACCGAATCGGATAAAACTGTAAAAATCGGTTTACTGATACCGGACAAGTACTTCAAAAGCTGCACGATATGGTGCCGAACTGGCAATTAGTGAAAGCCAATAGAAAAGGGAGGTTTTAAAGGTAAACCATTCCAACTGGTGGTAAAGTCGATGGAAGGTCCCTGGGGAACCGGCTCCAAACAGGCAGTTGACCTTGATCTTTAAAGAAAATGTATGTGCATTAATGGGTTCATCCAATGGGCGAAATGCTCACCTTGTTGAACAGGTTACTGCCAAAGCCAGAATAGTTTTTTTATCTGCATGGGCAAGTGATCCTACTCTTGCCCAGGCTTTTGTACCATGGTATTTCAGCTGCGTTCCAAATGATCAATCAGCAGGCTGATGCTTTTATTGAAGAAATTTATAATAAAAGAAAAACCACAAAAATTAGCTGTTGTTTCAGATAATAGCTATGATTCAAAACTGGCAGCAGGAAAGTTTTGTGAAAAAAACTAAAAGCAGCCGGTAATGAAGATCCCCTCCAGCTATTCTACGAGAATACAAGTCAGGATTTTAATGATATAATTGATCAGATAAAAAAAGCTGATATCGGAGGCATTATTCTTTTCGGACAGCCTTCAGCTTCCTTGAAATTAATTCAGTACCTGCAACAAAGGGAAATAAATAAACCCATATTCGGCTCATTTGCTCTTCTGGATGAAGATGAAATTTCAGCTCAGGATCTTAAATATTATAAAAATATTATAATGATTTACTCAGAGAACAGGTCTGGCTCAAAATACTCTGCCTTCAGTGAGGAGTATAAGAAAACTTATGGCAGGTTACCAGGACCTGTTGCGGAATACTCTTTCGATGGTATGAATATACTTATTGAAGCTATCAGAAAAGCAGGACTTGATCGTGAGAACATTCAAAAAGCTATTGCAAAAATGCATTTTGAAGGTGTCACAGGGATAATTCAGTTTGATGACAAGGGAAAACGCATCGGTACACCGGGTTTTATGGAGATAAAAAACGACAACCCAGTTATACCGCAAAAGTAAATCAAGGGCCGGATTCTATTAATTTCGTAATTTTGATTTCAAAACTATTAACAATAAGCCTGGCGTGGATTTAGCCTGGCCCCGGATTATAAGTCCGGATTAACAGTGAACCTGACAAAACAACTTTTCATAATGAAGAACAATAAAGTCTTTTTACTTACTGATTCTCGTCCCCTTTTTGCTGCTTAGCTGTAAGCAAACACCAAAAGATACTAAGCAAAAATCAGTTGACCTGATGACAACCCAGACCCTTGGCCTTGCCTATCTCGAAGAATTTAAGCTCGACGACGCAGAAAAAGAGTTCCTGAAGTTCATCAAGCTGGCACCAAATGAAAAACTCGGATATGCAAACCTGGGACTTGCATATTTAAGAATGGGTAAGTATCCTGAAGCTAAAAAAGCAGCTTGCGATAGCAATCAAAATTGATCCGAAAGATCCTGATATAAGATTACTTCTTGCTACAGTATACCAGATGAATGACGAACGGGATAAGGCTATAACAGAACTTAAAGATGCTCTTAAATTTGCACCTGACCATATTAAAATATTGTATGATCTTACAGAATTGTATTCAGCTGCTGATGATGCTGATTCCAAAGAACAAAGAAAGAATTATCTCCTTCAGCTTGCACAAAAAGCTCCGGGAAATCTTGTTCCCCAGCTAAGTCTGACTGAAATTTATATCCGCGATGGAGAAACCGATAAAGCTACCGGACAGCTGGAAACAATTACAGAAACAGTTTCCCGAGTTTCCGAAAGAAGCTGTCGATTATTACAATAAAACACTTACACTGCTTAAAAAGAAGGATAAGGATAACGCCATCATTCAATTTACCATTTTTCATAATTATCTTAAAGTCACCTCTCCTTATCAGGCCGGTATTATGGATCTGAAAGGACCCGGTGGTTCACTAATAGGATTTCCCCTCATAACTTATGACCAGCAACCGGTTACATCTGATGGTGAAAACAAATCAATTCTTGATGTTATTAAATTCACCGATGCAACTGAATCAGCCGGTCTGGGGATAATAAAGATAAAATAAAGAAGAAACCAGCAGTAAATATTCCACACATGTGGAAGCTGCTGATTATGACAGCGATGGAGATGTTGATCTTTATGTTGGAAGCTATGACGAAGCCACATCCTCTTACAAACATTATCTTTTTAATAATGACATGAGCCGGTTTAAGGATGTCTCAGAAGAAGCCGGAATAAAACATTCCGGAAAGGAATCATCAGCATCATTTGCCGATTATGACAATGATGGGTTTCTTGATCTCTATATTGTAAAGGAAGGTGGTGATATATTATACAGAAATGCCGGAAAGGGAATTTTCGAAGATGTAACTGATAAAGCACAGATCGGAAGCAAGAACAGGAGGAAACAGTGCAGTGTTTTTCGATATGGATCATGACGGAGATCTTGATATGTATGAAACACGCTCCAACTCAAATCTTATGTTCAGAAATAACGGCGACGGAACATTCCAGGAGCAGGCCGAAAAAATGGGTATGTCATGCAAGAATGCCAATAGCCGCGAAGCAGCATTTGGTGATTTTGATGATGATGGTGATATTGATTTTTTTGTGGCAAATGAGAATGCAGGCAATATCCTTTTTTCAAATCAACGACAAGGATTTTTTAAGGATATAACTGAAGAAAGCGGTCTGAAAAGTAATGGAGGATCAGCCGCTGTAGCCGTCAGGGGATTATAATAATGACGGTTTTCCTGACCTTTTCGTAGCATCAGTTAATGAAGGCAATAATCAGTTATACCGGAATAAAGGCAATGGTAGTTTTGAACCTGTAAAAAACTCAAAGGAAATGTTTTCAGCACTACAGCATGTTAAAGTATATGATGCCAAATTCTTTGATTTCGACAATGACGGATTTCAGGATCTTATAATTGCCGGTGAATCTGAAGAAAAGGCAGTCGCGGAGTATTTCTGTATCATAATGACGGAAAAGGAAATTTTACGGATGTATCCAGCCCTTTTGCCTGAAGATCCCAAATCGGGAAGTCAGATAACCCTTTTTGATTATAACGATGACGGTGATCTTGATGTGTTGATTGCAGGTATAAATGGTGGTGTATACTCTTTTGAGAAATGATGGCGGTAACAATAACCATTATATAAAAATGAAACTTGTCGGGTTAAGAGCCGGCAGCGCCAAGAATAACCATTTCGGTATCGGTGCAAAAGTTGAAATGCGATCGGGTGATCTTTATCAGTCAATGATGGTTACTGATCCCAATGTATCATTTCGGTCTGGGAAACAGATCAAAAGCTGATGTTATCAGAATTACCTGGACAAACGGCGTACCACAGAATATATTTTTTACCAGGTACAGATCAGGCACTTATCGAAGCTCAGACACTTAAAGGATCGTGTCCGTTTCTTTTCACCTGGAATGGCAACGAATATGCTTTTGTTAAGGATGTTATGTGGAGAAGCGCACTTGGCATGCCGCTGGGTATTATGGGTGGAAATACTGCTTATGCATTTCCTGATGCTTCTGATGATTATATTAAAATTCCCGGTGAATCATTGAAACCTGATAAAGGTCTGTATTCTATTCAGTTAACTTCAGAATTATGGGAAACAATGTACTATGATGAAGTACAGCTTGTAGCACTCGATCATCCCGATAATGTTGACGTTTTTGTTCCGGAACAATTCTCTCCTCCTCCATTCCCGGGTGATAAACAATATCAGGTTTCTGAAAAAAGTGTTCCGGTATCTGCAACTGACTCAGAGGGAAATGATGTTTTGTCCCTCATTTCTGAAAAAGATAACAATTACCTTTCCGATTTTAAACCTGGTAAATACCAGGGAGTCACAGAAATGCACGATTTGATTCTTGATCCAGGCAAGACTGGAGAAGGCAATAAGCTGTTCCTTTTTCTGGAAGGCTGGATATTCCCAACGGATGCCAGTATAAATGTTGCCATATCACAGTCAACCAGTACAGTAGTGACCAGACCAATGCTTCAGGTTATAAATAAAAACGGTGAATGGGAAACAGTAATTGAAAATCTTGGATTTCCGATGGGTAAGGATAAAACAGTTATTGCAGATCTTTCTGGAAAATTCCTCTCGGCCGATCATCGGGTCAGAATCAGAACCAATATGGAGATCTACTGGGATTATGTCTTTTTCTCTGATAAGGTTTCAACAGATCCTGTAGTTACAACCGTGTTAAATCCGGTATCCGCTGATTTACACTACAGGGGGTTTTCGGAAACATATCAGAAAAGGCAGCCGTTACGGACCTCACTGGTTTGATTACTCCAAAGTTGACAGGAATACCAAATGGCGTGATCTGTCAGGTAACTATACACGCTATGGTGATGTATTGCCTCTGCTTACCGGATCTGATAATAAATATGTTATTTCAAACGCAGGTGATGAAGCATCAATTAAATTTGATTCAAATGTGTTGCCCGAATTAAAAAAAGGATGGAAAAGGGATTTCCTCATTCATACTGTCGGATGGGTAAAAGATGGTGATATGAATACTGCATTTGGAAATACTGTACTGCCTCTTCCTTTCCATGGAATGAAAAGTTATCCTCCGTCAGCAACTGATATTTATCCGCAGGACTCAGAACATCAGCAATATCTGAAGGAATATAATACGAGAGTTGTGACAACTGATAATTTCAGAAATGCACTGAAGATTAAATCAAATCCTTTAACCGCAAAACAGACAGGTGCACAGTTCTAAAGGGGCACGGATTATAAAGCATCCGCTGGCGCGGAGCAATCCGACCTTTGCGGAGAATATAATGTAAAATCAGAATAATGAATTGTAAACTTCCCGGACTTCTTTTGCTTACTCCTGATACTTCCGGTTTTAGAATCTTCAGCTCAGAAGAAGAATGTAATGTTTACTGACGTTACTAAAAAAGCAGGTATTCATTTCAACTTAAACTACGGCGATAAATCCTACAAGAATATTATAGAGAGCAGCGGTTCAGGTATAACAATTTTCGATTACAATAACGACGGACTGATGGATCTTTACCTTATGAACGGAACCTATCTTGAAGGCATATCTGATCCTGAAGGTAAAATCTATAAGAATGCTCACAACGAATTATATAAAAATAATGGAGATGGAACTTTTACGGAAGTTTCAAAAATTGCTGGTGTCGGCGGTCATCAATGGAGCATGGCTGCCGGCCCGGTCGATCTCGATAATGACGGTTATAAGGATCTTTACGTTTTGAATTATGGTCCGAATGTTTTCTATCATAACAATGGCAATGGTACATTCAAAGACATCACTTCTTCATTAGGTCTTGCCGGCCCCGATACTTTGAATGGTTTTACAAAGTGGAGCATTGGTGTTTCTTTCTGGGATTACAATCTTGATGGACGGATGGATGCCATGGTAGGAAATTTCATGGCTTTTGATCCTGCTTATGTTTCACCCTCTGCACCCGCCATGATGCCAAGTCCTGCAGAATACAAAGGTCAGGCTTCAATGCTTTATGAACAACAACCTGATGGAAAATTTATTGATGTTACGCGAAAGAACAACTTGTATTATCCCGATTCAAAATGCATGGGATTGACTGTGTTCGATTATGATGATGATGGGGATCTTGACATCTTTCAGGCCAATGATCACCAGCTGAATTTCCTGTTCAGAAATGACAAGGAACATATAAGGAAGTCGGTGTGGAAAGTGGTGTTGCTGCAAACAGTCACGGTGTCGGAACAGGTTCTATGCATGGATCCATAGGAGATATTGATGGAGATGGATTAATCGATATACTTGTTGCCGACCTTGATTACGGTGCACTTTACCACAATGAAGGAAATGGCTTATTTAAGGATATAACAGAGGAAAGTGGTATCGCAGCAGCAATGGAAGGAAAAGGCAGCTGGGGTGCACAGTTTTTTGATTATGATAATGACGGTGATCTTGACATTGTAGCTGCAAACGGAACAGCGGAAGAATTGATAGCCCAATATCCGCTCCTGCTTGAAAATGACGGCAAAGGACATTTCAGGAATGCAGGTATGGAACACGGCAGTTATTTCAGGACAAAACGATCAGGCAGAAGCCTTGCAGTCTGGGATTTTGACAATGACGGCAATGTGGACATAATTATTTCCCATCTTGATAAGAATGGAACACCTGTCTTGCTTAAAAATGGAGGAAACGGAAACCACTGGCTTGGTTTAACTCTTGAAGGAAAAGGCGGTTCTGCAGTAAGTGCCAGAGTAACAGCTACTGCAGGCGGGAAGAAGCAGGTTCTGATCAATCAGTTTGCGACAAGCTATCTGGCTAATAATGATCCAAGGCTCCATATTGGATTGGGTCAGGAAAAGCAGATCGACATTCTGGAAATCAATTGGTCAGACGGGAAAAAAGAGACATACAAAAATATCGGTTCCGATCGTTATATAACAATCATAGAGGATAAAGGAATTGTGAAAAAATGATATAATATTTAACCGCAAAGCACGCTAAGGATGCGCAAAGTGCGCAAAGTCAAGATAATATGTAAACATTTTAATATTAAAAATATGAATAATCAATATGTCAGTAACGTAACGGATCTCACAAATCCTGAAAAGAATGTGATTTATAATATGACGCATGAAGAAGCAGTTAATATTGTCAGATCAGGCAATGTTGAAGCTGTCCGAGCCATAGACGGCCAGTTCTCCCTTGTTTCTGTAGAAGGAAAAACAATAAGAATGGCAAGGTCAATCGGACGGCCGATCCGCTATTTTATTGCAAAACGCCCTGCAGGACCGGAACTGGTAATTGCCGAACGTATTGACGTAATTTTTAATTATCTTAAGAAGGAAGGTCTCGATCATCAGTTCCATCCCTCCTATACCAGGATGGCTCCAGCTCATTATATAACTAAAATCGAACTATTAGGCTGCCCTGATCCGAACCCGGTTTATGAAAGGTTTTTTACTCCTGAACGCAACAAATATTCAAATGAGGATACAGCTCGCATAGGTGAAAAATATATCGGTGCTTTGTATGATGAGATAATAAAGTGGTTGAAATTCCGTGCTAAATCCGGCCCCATCGGAGTGACTTTTTCCGCCGGAATTGACAGTGGTTCTGTCTTTCTGCTTACTTACCATGCACTTAAGGAACTTGGTGAAAGTCCATCAAGACTGAAAGCCTTTACGCTTTCCATTGATGGTGATGGCGCCGATTTGCTTCAGGCCAGGAAATTTCTTGAAACACTTAATCTCGGGTTGTTCCTGGAACCTGTCGAGGTGAATTACTCTGCTCTGGACTGGAAAAAAGCTATAAAAGTTGTTGAAGACTACAAAGCCCTTGATATTCAGTCTGCTACGATGAATTTGTCACTGATGCAGGGAATTCGCTCACGTTACCCGGAATGGAAATATATCATAGATGGAGACGGGGGAGATGAAAATCTGAAAGACTACCCTATTGAGGAAAATCCTGAATTAACGATCCGAAGCGTTCTGAACAATCTTATGCTGTATCATGAAGGATGGGGAGTGCAGTCTATCAAACATTCTTTGACTTATTCAGGGGGACTAAGCAGAGGATATATGCGAACTTTTGCCACCGGTGATCTGCTGGGGTTCGAAGGGTTCAGTCCTTACACTTTACCTAATGTTATTGAAATTTCCGAAGGCATTCCGTATATAGATATTACTAACTGGGATCATAATAAACTATATGATCTTAAGGGACAAATAGTTTCTGCAGGAGTTAAAGCTGTAACAGGAATGGAAATGCCTGTTTTCCAGAAGCGACGCTTTCAGCATGGTGCAGCCTCTGAAAACAACTTTAGCAAGCAATTCCCCGAAAAAGAGATTACCTACAGGAAAGAGTTTCTATCAAACTATGAGTGAAGATTCTGATCTGCTTCTCAATGACCACCGGATAGTCTCCATGAGGGGAAACAAGAATCCTGCTGATCCTCAGAAGCCTTATGGCTGGCTGGTAGAAAAAGAGCGTACTATTTCGGGGAGAATTGAAGACACAGGGATCATTTTTCTTACTAACAGGGAGTGCCCGTTTAATTGCCTGATGTGCGATTTGTGGAGAAATACCACCGATGAATCTGTCCCTGCCGGTGCTATCCCAAATCAGATTAAATGGGCATTGCAACAAATGCCTGATGTAAAGCATCTGAAACTGTACAACAGCGGGAGTTTTTTTGATGTCAGAGCTGTTCCTGAAGAAGATTACAGGGAAATTGCATCATTGTTAAGAGATCTGGATACTGTCATTGTTGAAAGTCATCCGAGGCTTATCAATGAAAAATGTGTGAGTTTCAGGGATATGCTGACACCTGAATTGCAAATTGCATTAGGGCTTGAGATCGTACATCCTGATATTCTCCGGCAACTTAACAAACAAATGACCATTAAGGATTTTAAGAATTCAGTCAGCTTTCTTACAAATAATGGAATCAGATCAAGAGCATTTATTCTGCTCAGACCGCCCCTCCTTTCTGAATCAGAAGGCATTTATTGGGCAGAACGTTCAATAGATTTTGCATTCAAAACAGGGGTTGAATGTTGTACAGTAATTCCTGTCAGAGCAGGAAACGGAGCTATGGAATATTTAATGAAGAAAGGTGATTTTACCCCGCCTGATATTCGTTCTCTTGAAACAGTTCTGGAATACGGAATAGGTCTGAAAGCAGGACGTGTATTTGCTGATGTCTGGGATCTTGGTCTTTTTTCCGACTGCGACAAATGTATTGATCAACGGACTTCCCGACTTATCAGCATGAATCTGAGTCAGACATTACCTGTCCCAGTAGAATGTGAATGCAATTGCCAACCCAGCACCCAGTAACCAGCCCTATGAAATAATGCTTAAGCGTAGGCTTTTGTGCTATTTTTGTACTATTTCACAGGGCCAGCACCCAGCAACTAGATATTTATCACCGGTTTTGTCTTGTAAGAGATTTCTTCATCTTTATAGTAGACCTTCTCAAGGAACAATCCGCTTGGTGGCGCTGTCAGTTTAGCGGGAATATCAGTTTTTATTTTAAAGAATTTAGCCACTTCATCCGGAGAAAGTTTTCCTCTCCCAACTTCTACCAGTACACCGGTCATACGTCTTACCTGCTTCCACAAAAAATGGGAACCGACAATATGGAAAACAAGCATATCACCGAAATCATTCACTTTTGCATGCAATATCTCCACCTTAGTAGATGATTGTTCTGCGTCTTCATCAGTAAAGTACCTGTAGTCTTTCAATCCGGGGAAATTTTTCGCCGCTTCATTCATGAGGTTTATGTCTAGAGGATCCTTTATCCACCATACAAATTTTTTTCCGAATGCGGTTCTTCTTCTGCTAATCTGGTAGATATAACTCCTGGCATTTGCATCATGCCGTGCATGAAATTTAGGGTGGGCTTCTTCAACATTTAAAATGCATATATCAGGTGGCAACCTGTCATTTATGCCGTATTTGATTTTTAGTGGTACAAGATCAGTATCAACCTCAAGATGTGCAACCTGTGCTAAAGAGTGCACTCCACCATCTGTTCGTCCGGCCCCAAAGATCTCAAGCTTTTCCGTTCCAAATAGTTCTCTGCATGCATCAAGTATTGCTCCCTGTATTGTCTTTCCGCCCTTTTGCATCTGCCAGCCGGAGTAACGCGTACCCTCGTACTCTATAGTTAGTTTGAATTTGCTCATTGTTCTTTCATTAGGATTCAAAGGTACTTAAAATTGTCTTGAGGTCTTGCAGTCCTGCGGCTTTGCATGTAACATCCGGATTTTGACTTCCACCATCCGATCTCCGACTGATATGAACTTTATTAATCCCTCACTGTTTACTGCATCCTTTCATTTTGTACTTTTGCAGGGGAAAGGAATTGCATTATTCACTTAATTCCGGAATAATGAAAAACAAATATATGAATCCTTATCTGGCAGGTACTATGCTTGGGATAGTTCTGCTGCTGGCAATGTTTCTTGCAGGTCGTGGCCTGGGAGCAAGCGGGGGACTTAAATATTGCGTAGTTTCTATAGTAGGAGCTGTGGACCGGACGCATGCGGACAAGTCAATATATTACAGCAAATATTTTGAAGATGGGAAGAAGCCTCTGAAAAATTGGCTTACGATCGAAATATTCGGAGTAGTGGCCGGAGGTTTTTTATCGGGCGCACTCTCGAAGAGACTCAGGTTTAAGATAGAAAAATCTCCATCTATTTCTAATACCAGACGGCTGATTTTTGCTTTTCTGGGTGGAGTATTTTTTGTTTACGGGGCGCAGCTTGCACGCGGATGTACAAGCGGTGCGGCCCTTTCAGGGATGGCTGTACTTTCTGTAGCCGGTTTTGTCACCATGGTAGCAATTTTCGGTTCAGCTTATCTCTTTGCATGGTTCTTCAGAAAAAACTGGATATAGGGGAGATCGTTTAAAATTTGCCCGGTGGGCAAATTTAGCGAAGGAGCCAGACTGCAGGGGGGAAGAAGGCTCATAGCGAGAATGATTGCAAGACAAACAGACAATTAGACAAATTGACAATTTAAAAAATTCTAATAATGGGACCAATATCATCACTTATATCAATGCCTGAATGGCTTGACATGCTAATCGCTCTTCTGATCGGTGTGGGATTCGGGTTTTCACTTGAACAGGCAGGATTCTCCTCAAGCCGTAAACTTGCCGGGATGTTCTATGGATATGATACTACAGTAATAAAAGTTTTTTTTACTGCCGCAATTGTTGCCTTGACTGGTTCACAGTTCCTCAGCTATTTCGGGCTACTCAATCTTAATATGGTCTTTGTGAATGAGTTCTATGTTGCTGCATCAATTGTCGGAGGCATTATAATGGGAGCCGGATTCATTATGGGTGGGTTCTGCCCTGGAACTGGTTTATGCGCTCTTTCAATAGGGAAAATAGATGCAATGATCTTTTTTCTGGGCGGATTGACAGGTGCATTTCTTTTTGCTGAAACTTATCCCTTCATACAGAAACTCGCGAACGGGTCATACAGGGGACCTGTTAAAATAAATGAAGCTTTAGGGATATCACCCGGTTTATTTACTTTCCTTCTTATCATTGCAGCTGTGGTAATGTTCTGGTTTGCAGAAAAGGCAGAGAAAAAATTTGCACGGCCGGATATTACCAGTAATATTTAAATTTTATAACCATGAATGCAAGACAGAAATTTTCAGTTGGACTCGTATCTCTTGGGTTTATTCTTGCCTTACTCCCTCTGTCAGGAAGCAGGTCATTTACCATAAGACCCCAAAAATTGTTGTACGAGGTACTTGATGATAATACTTATCTTTCAGTTGACCAGGTAGCAAAATATGTTGCATCCGAAGATAGCTCTGTTCAGATTTTTGATCTGAGAACTCCCGAAGAATTCAAACGGGTCAATATACCCGGATCGGTTAATATTCCTTATAGCAGGCTCCTTGATAAGGATCCGGCTGGTTTTCTGAATAATGGGAAAACCATGAATATCTTCTACTCAAATGGAGATATTGAGTCAAATTATGCTCTCGCCATTGCCAGAGGATTAAACCTGAAGAATACATATGTCATGAAAGGCGGACTGAATGAATGGTTTAATACCGTAATGAACAGCAGTTTCAGCGGTGACAGGATCTCTGCAAGAGAAAATGCGCTGTTCGAAAACAGGACAAGGGCAAAAAAGATGTTTACTGAAATGAACAGCCTGCCCGACAGCCTGAAATTAAAATTCATTGAATCAAAGCATCTTGCCACAAAGAAACTTGACGGTGGGTGTGAATGATACCCCCTAAATCCCCCAAATGGGGGACTTATAAACAGCTAAAGCCCCCCATCTGGGGGTTGGGGGGTAAAAAAGTAAGGATGAGATAGAAATCAGAAATCAGTAATCAGATATCAGTTATCAGATATCAGAAATCAGGAATCAGGAATCAGTAATCAGGAATCAGGAATAAGATGGGAATGAAATTCATAAAAAACAATAAAATAGTAATTGTCATTGTCCTGATATTATTGATTTTGATTTTTTTCAGATCAACTGGATTGAATCATTTCAAAAATGACATTAGAAAGTGGGCCGAGCCGTCGGTTTCACAATCAAATACAATAAGCCCGGAACAGGCCGGGTCATTAACGGGCAACATTCTTGCGGTCAATCTCGATAAAAATGCCGGCAATATCAGAGGATTCACCGGTAGCGTTCAGAACATATCAGCTGATTCAGTCCTTAGTAAAGATCACATTAAAATGTTAAGGAGACATGAAGGTCCGGTTCTCTTATATTCTTCAGAGCCCGGGTTATCTGCAAGGATATGGATGATTTTAAGTCAGTTGGGGTGCAGGAACATTTACATTCTCACCGAAAAGCCCGGTAACGAGGTATTAAAATACAAATTCCAGCCCGACACATTATCAGGTACAAAATTTTGAGAGTCATATTGGGCTGAAGCCCTTTATATCCCTGATCTCTCTTCCGTTGGCTAAAGCCAACGGCAATGCAAAGACTTACTTATTATAATGAGTTTATTCAAGAGAGAGCTTATGCCAACTGCATAGCTAAACTTGTTCCAATTAATTCAATTACCGTCGGTTTTAACCGACGGTTAGGCAATCCCCTTTGTGACTGGGACTTTAGTCCCTCAACAGGCATTGGGCTAAAGCCCTTTAGATCCCTGATCTCTATTCCGTTGGCTAAAGCCAACGGCAATGCAATATTCTTCAACCAATATTAATTCATTTAAAAGATTGCTAAAGCCAACGGCAATTCAATATTCTTTAGCAAATATTAATTCATTTAAGAGACTGCCAAAGTCAACTGCAATTCAAGACTTTCTTATTATTATGAGTTCATTCAAGAGAGAGTTAAGGGCAACGGCATAGCTAAACTCGTTCCAATTAATTCAATTACCGTCGGTTTTAACCGACGGTTAGGCAATCCCCTTTGTGACTGGGACTTTAGTCCCTCAACAGGCATTGGGCTAAAGCCCTTTCTATCCTTGATCTCTTCCGTTGGCTAAAGCCAACGGCAATGCAATATTCTTCAGCCAATATTAATTCATTTAAAAGATTGCTAAAGCCAACGGCAATTCAATATTCTTTAGCAAATATTAATTCATTTAAGAGACTGCCAAAGCCAACTGCAATTCAAGACTTTCTTATTATTATGAGTTCATTCAAGAGAGAGTTAAGGGCAACGGCATAGCTAAACTCGTTCCAATTAATTCAATTACCGTCGGTTTTAACCGACGGTTAGGCAATCCCTTTTGTGACTGGGACTTTAGTCCTTAATTCTTATAAAATCATATTCCGATTCTAATTTCTTCAATTCATCCTGCCAGGAGACTATTTTATGATGACTTTCCTGAGCTTTGATATATTCTCTTAGTGTGTCTACCTGGGAGATTCCGATGGAGACAGCATAAAAATCATCCTGCCATTCAAATTTAAGTCGCGTTAATTTACTTTTATTTATCCAATAAGAGCTTTCACCTTTTATCTGTTTCATTATATCAGATACATTCTGCGTGCCTCCAAGAGAGATAAGAGTATGAAGATGTTCATCATATCCATTGATGTGATCAATGTAGATATTTTTCGCTCTTGACGTTGTCAGGATATGATAGATGACCTGTTCCCGTATACCATCTTTTAGATACGGAATTCTTTTGTGTGTAGTCCATACGCAATGGATCCAAATTCTAATGTAAGACATATTTTTAGAAATACTAGCGATTAACCACCTAAAGTTAAACAAATTAGTTTTTAGATTGTATTGGGCTAAAGCCCTTTTTTGAATTAATTCTTGACCGTTGGCTAAAGCCAACGGCAATGCAATATTCTTCAGCCAATATTAATTCATTTAAGAGACTACTAATGCCAACGGCAATGCAAAATTCTCCAGCTCAATAATAATTTCATTTATGATACAGGTAAAGCCAACGGCAATGCAATACTCTTCAGCCAATAATTCATTTAAGAGATTGCTAATGCCAACGGCAATGCAATATTCTTCAGCCAATATTAATTCATTTAAGAGACTATTAATGCCAACGGCAATGTAAAATTTTTCAGCCCGGCAAAAAAAATTCCAGCCCGACACATTGCTGCGCAGGCTGGAATAAGCTGTATCGTAAAGTCAGAAAAGCTATTTCACAACTTCGAAATTATTAACCTCCTCCGCTGTAAAAGGGAGCCATGATAAAGCGGTCCTCTGCTTAATCATCTTGTCGTGCATAAACCCATTGTTTCCATATTTCAATGTATGGGCATCATAACCCAGCAGACGAAGGTATGCTGTAGCAAATCCTGAATTGTGTCCCGTAGCGCAATAAACAACTACAGGCTTATCAACAGGAATGGACGCCATTTCATCAGGATACCCCAATGTGCCTTCCGGCTTGTATCTTACGGATCCTGGTATATGACCGTCTTCGTATTTGTCCTTCCGGTCAAGATTTATGATATAATATTTCTTAGGATCACTGAATACCTCATCAGCAGTTATAAGGACGTTGCCTGTACCTTCCTTGAATAGTTCTTTGAACCTTGCAGCTCCGATCTCCTGGCCGGTTGTCAACCCGGTCTTTAGTTCAGGCATAGTGAGAGATGGGGACCTTTCATTTGTAGTCGTTTCAAGATTAGATTCAAACCTTCCTGATACTCCTTTTAACCAGCCTTCCTGAGCATACTTATTATTCCATGCACTCATCCCCCATCTCATGGAGTAGACATTGCCATATCCCATCAAGTCTTAACAGACAGGTCGTGTAACTTGATATCTGCCCATCATCACTTACCAGAACGATCTTATCATATTCAAATGGCTTTATTCCGGTTTCAAAATAAGATGGCACGTCCCCAAAGCTCTTGTTCACCGCACCTTTAATGTGGCCTTCAGCAAATTCTTTCGGCGAACGGAGATCAAGGATCAGAATATTCTTGCCTATGCTTTCATTCACAATAGAAGCTTTTATGATCGATGGATATACTTTACTATCCACATAATCACCGTTCTCCTTAAGATCCTTTAGCAATAGCGAAGTCTCAGTACCTATAATTACGGGCTTGCTGACAGTGTTTACAGTCTGCACGGCCTCCTGTTTATTTTCTGACTTGATTTCTGGCTTTTTCCCTTTGCATCCGTAAAAAGAAAACAGGCAAAGAAAAAGAAAAACAGATATAGAAAAATAATACCTTTTCATATTAATACTATTTCAATGCTGCCAGATTTACCTGGGCATTATCTTTGTCAAATGAAAGTGTCTCAGTGCGGTTACCCAGATCATCATATTTATAGGCAGTGATAGCGACACCATTATCAGGACTATTGATTAAATTCCCGTTTTTATCCAGGTTTTTAACTTCAGTCAGCGCACCATGGCTATCATAGGTCATCTGCGTTATAGGTATCAGCTTACCGCCGACATATTCATTATCCTGGTCGAATACCCTGGTTTCTACCGGATATCCATTTTCATCAAACTTGTTGATCCGCTTTGACCATCCCCAGTAGAGATTTGACATTTGTCCCGTAACATTAAATACTGACTGGTTTTCAAGGTCACCATACTGGTTTGGGGTAAAAGTGAAGTAGGAAACACCTATATCACCACAGTTCTCAGCCGTGCAATTATAAAGAGTATCTGCTTTAAAATTAGCCATACGTGTCGGGTAACCCTTTTCATTATAGGTGAATCTCAGCTCATAAAACGGACAGAAAGGATTCATGACAGTCTCTTCACCTTTCAGGTTGTAACGGAGTTCCCTGACCATACCGTCAGGAAGAACACTCCATTGCCATGAGTGGATCTTATTCCTGTTTTCAATCATCGATCCATCCTTTCCCAGGCACATTAAACCTACCCGGTTCCCGTTCGAATCGAGTGCATATTCCAGAGCAAAAACTCCCGAGGGTTCAATCGGCTTGTTTTCCTTATCAAAAAAATGTTTTGTCTGTTTGTGATCCCCGTATTCATAGGTAATTTTTGCAGCTCCCTGCATTGATGAATACCCGAGAAGTACATTATTCCTTACATATTCTACCGATAATAGAAGTCCTGTTTTATCGTATGTAAATTTGTAGCTGTTTACAGTTTTTGCCTGCTCGGCAGTAATAGGATGAGTACCTTTTTCAATATCATAAGGCGTTTCACTGAACAGGAGATTTCTGTAATACTCCACACCGCTATGTTTTGTTTTATTGGTTGTCGTGCCGGTGCAGGAAACAATACCAATCCCGAGTACAACTGTCAGGATTAACAGAATAGTTAGCTTAATTAATTTCATATTTTTAACTGTATTGGTTTAAAATAAACATCAAAAGTATCGATTATTAAATCAAGAGACACATCAAGTCTGCACTTTAACAATAATTAACGGGAATTGTTTAACAGTGCAACTGGAAAAAACATAAATATGCGCTGAATTTTTCGACGGTGTAAAGGTGTGAAGGCACAAGGGCGCAAAGGCAAGAATAAAGTAATCCACCGTTAATCTTTACGCCGTTATTCCGTTGCATCTTTATTAGTAACTTTGTTTAATTTATAATACGATCCGTTATGGAAACCTCATTTTTTCATTCCAGTATGTTCAGTTATGTAATAATGCCCCTTTTAATTTTTCTGGCGAGGATCTGTGATGTATCTATAGGTACACTGCGTATTATATTCGTCTCAAAAGGGAAAAGGAATATAGCTCCCGTTCTCGGATTTTTTGAAGTTCTGATATGGATAACAGCTATAAGCAGGATCATGGAGAACCTCGATAACTATATAAATTTTATTGCATATGCTGCAGGTTTCGCAACTGGAAATTTTATTGGGATGATTATTGAGGAGAAATTAGCTATGGGAATACTCATGATCAGGGTTTTTGCAAATGAACGGGGTAACGAACTTGTGCAATCTCTTAATTCACAGGGCTTTGGCGCAACTGTTGTCGAGGCTCACGGTGCCAGGGAACATATTCATCTAATATACTCAATTGTAAAAAGAAATGAGCTTGCTAATGTTCTCAATATCATTACCCGGCTAAACCCAAAAGCATTTTATACCATTGAGGATGTTAAAGCAGTTAACGAAGGAATCTTCACACCCCGGAAACCAAACAGTATTTTTCCTTTCAGCAATATACTAAGGCAGTGGAGGAAAGGAAAATAATGAAAAAGCTTATGCAATTTAATCTGTTCATTCCCGGAGGCATACTGATTGCATTGGCAAGCCTTCTGATCTTCATTCTTATTAATAGTCCGGGCAATTCAATGCCAATTCTGACTTCTGACGGAATAAAAGTTCCCGGGAGTATTTCAGAAATTATAACACTGAACATAAATGGGCTAAATCAAAGAATGATAATTCGGGGAAGGGATTCCACAAAACCAATATTGCTATATCTTCATGGCGGACCCGGCGATCCTGAGTTTCCATTTGTGCAGTACTTTAATCCGGGTATTGAGGATCTATTTGTTGTATGTTACTGGGACCAGCGTGGTGCAGGTCTTTCATACTCAAAAAATATTCCGCCGGAGAGTATGACCCTGGAGCAGTTTGTTGACGATGCCGGCAAAGTATCAGAATATCTGATCCGCAGATTTAACTGTAAAAAGATTTTTCTTCTGGGACATTCCTGGGGAACCATGCTGGGATCATTCACTGTTAATAAATATCCTGAGCTTTATTATGCCTTCATTGCAGTCGGACAGGTAGGTGACCAGAAAAGAGCTGAAAGAATTTCATACGATTTTGTTCTGTCAAAGGCCAGAGAACTGAAAGACAAAAGAGCTATAAGGAACCTGGAGAAGATTGGTCCGCCTCCTTACTCTGATCCCAAAGAAGCAATCGACAAGATGAATATAGAAAGAAAGTATGTCATCAGATATGGTGGCGCAGTTAAAAAAGGGAGTTTTTATCCCCGGGCAATAAAACCACTATTATTTTGTAAGGAATACAGATTAAAAGATAAGATCAACTATTTAAAAGGCATGAAGTTTACCAAGAGCTATTTATGGGATGTAATAATGAAATCAAATCTTTTTAAGCAGATCCCTTCCCAGAAGATTCCTGTCTATATAATACAGGGCACATCAGATTATGAGACATCATATGTTATTGCCAAAGAGTACTTTGACAGTTTGCAGGCACCATTGAAGAGGTTTTATACGTTTGATAATTCTGCTCATTCCCCGATTTTTGAAGAACCTGAAAAATTTGATACGGTTCTAAAGGAAATTCTTTTGGATCAGAAAAAGATGGCAAAGTAATATTGCCTAAATTTGCAAAAATCTAATATCATTACTTAATGGATCAGTTCAGCAATCACCCTTTATACCGCCGGCACAATATTGACAGTGCCATGAGTTCATTATGGGACTTTTATAAAAGGAAATTTATGCCTTTATTCCTTATGTCACTTGTCATGTCTCTTGTAATTCAATATGCTTCAGCGCAGGTGAATATGAAGGAGCTGACCTCAATTACTGATCCAATGATCTTAATTGAAAAAGCAAAAGGATTTATACTGCCTTTTCTGATGATCTCTCTTATAAACCTTCTCTTCTCAACAATCCTTCAGTACTATGTAATATTCAGCCCGGTTAATAATGAGATCACGGTTTTTAATTCAATATTACGATCTCTCAGATATTTTATTCCTTATCTGATAATAATGGTGCTTCTTGCCTTCGCCGGAACGATTGCAGTTGCACTTGGAATATTTGTGCTCATTGTTGGCGCTTTCTGTGCTATGCTATACGTAGTAACCCTGTACTTTTTCATACTGCCCATAATGATGGCAGAGGAGACAAATATCGGATCTACTATTACCCGCACTTTTAAACTTGCTCATAAAAACTTCTGGTCAAATGTAGGCTGGGTTGCAGTGTTTATTATCATTATGCTTGTCATATCAGTGGTCTTATCGGGAATAATCCTGCTTCCTTTTACCGGTAATTTTATCAGGACAATTGTTAATCCCGAAGACGCAACGAAGCTGGCCGATGTGACAACTAAACCAGTTTTCATAATTCTGTCAGCAATAGTAAACGGGCTGACATTCCCATTAATGCCAATATTTGCCTGCATATTATATTTCAATGGGAAGGCCGGGGAAGTACAGGTTCAGCAGATAACTTATCCTGATCCGGACGAAGGCAAGGTCAGGGTCGAGGACCTGTACGCCAAACCATATTCCGACGATCATCCTGAGAATCCTGAAAATAAAGGCTGATTGCCTGATTTAATGTTGTATGTTGTATTAGGAGTCAATTTCTATTTAGTACCAAACAAAGCATTAAGCACTCCTCTATTTATGCTGCAATTTTCGAACTTTACATTTTCTGTTAGTTCCATCAGTGTAGTTTTCGCTTCTTCTACGTCAGGCCTGGGTCCTTTCCCTGCCCAGTAATCAACAATTTTCTGATAGCCGGCCGGTGTTGAAATAGTCATAAGGCTGCTTTCGGATCCGATCTTTTTTATAGTCCACCATGACCATCCTATATTATTTGTTTCTAACAAATTCACCGTAGCTTTAAACCAATCATTGGTGTTTTCGCCCGATTCGCCCATCCAGAATGGCACATTATATCTCTCCCTCATATCGAGATATTTCTGAATTGTCTCAACAGTTGCCGGATTCCAGTATTTATGAAAACTGTATACCATATTATTATCCCAGGGTGGTGTCAGTCCGGTATAATCATTTGCAAACTGGTTACCTTCAATGAATATGATATGTTTCCTGTCAACCATCCTGATCTCCTTTGTAATTTCGGAAAAGAGTTTCTTAAGCGGTTCATTGCCATCGAGCTTATAGTTTGTTTCGTTTATAAGATCGTAGCCTCCTATCCATTCTTCATTCTTATATCTTTCAGCAAGCTTTTTCCACAGAGCAACCGTTTTTTCCTGATTTGCTTCACTCATCCACAGATTTGGTTTTAGTGTATCCACATCAGCTATCGGCCGGTCATTTCCCTGTCCTCCCGGAGCAGCATGGAGGTCAAGGATCAGGTATATTTTGTTCTTCTTGCACCACGAAAGAAGGTTATCGGTTAATTTAAATCCTGTTTCAAGCCATGTGTTTTGTCCCTGACCTGTCTCTTTGTCAGATGGCAGAGTAAAGAGATTATAATGCATTGGCAGCCTGATTGAATTAAATCCCCAGCTTTTAAGAGCATCAACATCTTTCTCAGTTATCATATTGTTCAGAAATCGCGCATAGAATTCCTCACAATTTTTTTGACCTATCAGTCCGATGATCTTTGACTTTATCTCAGTCTGCGTACCGGCTGCTTCAGATAGCTGGAACATATAGGGCTCCTGAAGCATCCAGCCGCCAAGACCTATGCCCCGGAGAAGAACATTCTCCCCTTTTTCATTCACGATCTGTTTTCCACTCGCTTTCAGAAATCCCTGGCTATCAGCATTCCTTTCTGATGATAAAATGAAGAATAAGAATGCGGAAATAAAATAGATACTTCTTTTTAATTGCATGGTATTTTAAAATTAATTAAAAGAACATAAAGGTAAAAAGTAAATATAATACTCTTAAAACTATCCTGTTTAATCATGATTTTCCGATCGTATTTTTGTCTAATATATTAATTATTTCTTTGTTAATTGATTTGAAATTCATATTTTCGTGATCGTTAACGAAAATTCATTTTCCAAATTTAAATAATTTTATAATCCTATTAAGAATATGAAACCTTTTATTCATGAGAATTTCCTTCTGAATAATAAAAAAGCTGAAAGACTTTATCATGAATATGCTGAATATCAGCCTATTATTGATTTTCATTGCCACCTTTCTCCCCTACTGATAGCTGAAAATCATCAGTTTGGAAATATCACACGGGCATGGCTCGAAGGAGATCATTATAAGTGGAGAGCAATGCGGACAAATGGCATCAATGAAAAATTCTGTACAGGCAATGGTTCAGACATTGAGAAATTCAGGAAGTGGGCCGAGACAGTTCCTGCAACTGCAGGGAACCCGCTTTATCACTGGACACATCTCGAACTCGCAAGATATTTCAATATTACGGAACTTCTTTCACCGGATACTGCTTCGCAAATTTATGAAAGAGCTTCCTCCATGCTTAATTCAGACAATTTAAGTACCAGGGCCATTATCAGGAAAATGAATGTTGAGGTTGTCTGCACCACTGATGACCCTGCGGATGATCTAAAGCATCATCTGAATCTTAAAAGCTCATTCGAAATAAAAGTTCTCCCTACATTCAGGCCCGATAATGTGATCAAGACCGGGGACCCTGAAGAGTTCAGATCATATATCAGGAAACTGGAACTGGCAGCCGGAACCGAAATAAAAAGCTTTCAGTCACTTATCGAAGTGCTGGACCAGAGACATGGATTCTTTCATGAAATGGGATGCAGATTATCTGACCATGGCCTTGACCAATTCTTTTATGCCGACTTCACCTTACAGGAAGTTGAGAGCATCTTCAAGCATCTTCTTAGCGGAGATATAGTCACATTTAAGGACTCTGAAAAATACAAAACAGCTGTAATGCTGGAGTTATGCCGGTTAAACAACAAAAGAGGCTGGGTTCAGCAATTCCATGTTGGTGCCCTCAGGAACAATAATTCCAGAAAGTTCCGGCAGATGGGGCCCGATACAGGGTGGGACTCAATCGGAGCTGTCCAGGATCCTCTGAAAATTTCAAAATTCCTGAATGAACTGGATAATAATGAGGAGCTCGCCAAAACAATAATTTATGACATCAATCCTGCTGACAATGAGATGATGATAACTATGGCAGGTAATTTTAATGACAGTTCGACAGCCGGAAAAGTTCAGTTCGGAGCTGCCTGGTGGTTCCTCGATCAAAAAACCGGAATGGAAAAACATTTGAAGGACCTTGCATCACTTAGCTTATTAAGAAGGTTTATCGGAATGGTCACGGATTCACGAAGCTTTCTCTCCTATCCCCGGCATGAATATTTCAGGCGTCTCCTCTGCAATTATGTCGGTAAGGAAGTTGAAAAAGGGCTCATTCCCGATGAAGAAGAATTATTGAAACCGTTAATTGAAGGTATATCTTACAGGAATGCTAAAGAGTATTTTGGGTTTTAGAAGCTTACCCCTGTCCCCTGGGATTTAACCGCAAAGCACGCGAAGGAGACGCAAAGTGCGCAAAGTCAAAATAAAAGTCATACAACTTATACATGAACGAATTAAAATTAAAGGATAAAGTAGCAATCATAACAGGCGGAGCCGGTATCATATGTTCTGCTATGGCAAAGTCTCTCGCTGCCCAGGGAGTTAAGACTGTGATCCTCGATCTCAACCAGGATGCAGCTAAGGAAGTTGCCATAAAGATTGAAAATGAGTTTAATGTACCTTCATTTGGCATTTCCGCAAGTGTGCTCGATAAGAAATCACTGGAGATGGCAATGCAGCAGATTTATAAGAGATTCGGCGGTGCAGATATTCTGATTAACGGCGCAGGCGGCAATTCACCTGATGCTACCTCAAAGATCGAGAAGATGGAGGGTACGGTAGATGAAAATTCTGAAGAGACCTTTTTCGGACTCAAAATAGAGGGCTTCGATAAGGTATTTGATCTTAATTTCAAAGGTACTCTCATACCTTCCATGGTTTTCGCCTCCGATATGGTAAAGAAAAGGTCAGGAGTAATAGTTAACATTTCATCAATGAATTCCTTCAGACCCCTTACCAGGATTGCAGCTTATTCTGCTGCAAAAGCCGCTGTCAACAATTTTACTCAATGGCTTGCCGTTCATTTTGCAAAGACTGGTGTCAGGGTAAATGCGATTGCTCCCGGATTTCTTCTTACAAATCAGAACAGGTTCCTCTTAATTGACGAGAAAACCGGTGACCCCACGGAGCGAGGAATGAAAATATTGAAAGGCACGCCTATGGAACGCTATTGTTTGCCGGAAGAATTAACAGGAACGCTTATCTACCTTGTTTCTGACCTGTCAAAATTTGTAACCGGTGTAGTCATACCGGTTGACGGCGGGTTTAGTGCGTATAGCGGAGTCTGATGGCACAGGGCACAGGGCACAGGCTACAAGGTGAAAAGACAAAGAGACAATGAGATGAAGAGACGAAGGGACAAAGGGATTTAGAGATCAAGGAGCAAGTACAAAAGAACAAAAGAACAAAAGAACAAAAGAACAAAAGAACAAAAGAACAAAAGAACAAAAGAACAAAAGAACAAAAGAACAAAAGAACAAAAGAACAAAAGAACAATAGAACAATGGAACAATGGAACAATGGAACAATGGAACAATGGAACAAAGAACGAGAAACCAGAAACGAACTACAAATAACAATATTTAATCAGGATGGCAAAGGCAAAAAACGTGATTGTCGCCCAGTCAGGCGGACCCTCGCCAGTAATTAACAGCTCATTGCGCGGGATAATAGAAACATGCAGGATGTTCCCCGGCAAATTTGGAAAGATCTATGGAGGCTGGCACGGAATTGAAGGAGTATTGAATGAAGAGCTTCTCGACCTGTCGGTTCAGAAAGCAGAGGAAATCGCATTATTAAGGAACACACCTGCAGCCGGAAGCATAGGAACCTGCCGGTACAAGCTTAAGGACAAACAACAAAAAGATTTTCAAAGGATAATGGACGTTTTCAGGTCACATGATATCGGTTACTTTTTCTATATTGGTGGCAACGACTCGCAGCATACTGCTTTCAAAGTGAGTGAGATGGCTGAGAGAAAAGGGCTTGACCTTATTGCTGTAGGAGTTCCGAAAACAATAGATAACGACTTGGGCGATAATGAATTCACTCTTATTGACCACACTCCCGGATATGGAAGTGTGGCCAGGTACTGGTCACATATTATTCAAAATGCAAATGAGGAGAATATGGGATCAGCTCCAGCCGATCCGGTACTGGTAATACAGGCAATGGGAAGAAAAATAGGCTATATCCCCGCTGCTGCCCGGCTTGCTGATCCCGAAAGAAGAATGCCTCTTCAGATCTACCTGGCAGAATCAGGGATAACAATAGATAATCTGGTCAATAATGTCAATGAACAGCTGATAAAAGATGGAAGGTGCATTGTAGTTGTAAGCGAAGGCTTTGATGTGGGAAGTATCGGAGAAGTAAAGGATGCATTCGGTCATACTTCATTTGGATCGAGTCAGAATTCTGTCTTCCAGATTGTTGTTAATTATCTTAACAGCAAAGGATTAAAAACAAGGGGCGCTGCTCGTGGCCAGGTTATGGGAACCGATCAGCGCGATACCGCTGCTTATGCTTCTATCGTCGACCTTGATGAAGCTTACAAGGTGGGACAGAAAGCTGTCGAAATAGCATTGTATGAAGGCAATGGCTGGATGGCAACTATTCTGAGAGAACCCGGTTTAATATATAATGTGAGGTACGACAAGGTTCCTCTCGAGAAAGTAGCTCTCTCTGAAAGAACCTTTCCTGAAAAATGGATCTCGCAAAGTCGTTATGATGTTACAGATGAATTCATTGCCTATGCCTTGCCCCTTATTGGTGAAGACTGGCCATCGGTGCCGATGATCAACGGCAGACAAAGGTTCGCAAAGCTTGATATGAAATTTGCTGATAAGAAATTACCTGTATATAAACTGGAAGCGTACGAAAACTAACAATTCAGATATCTGACCATAAAATGAATCAACAGGAACAATTGCTGGCATTAGAGCCTGAGAAAGAGTTTTTTATCGGAATCGATTCCGACGGCTGTGCGTTTGATACGATGGAAATTAAACAGAAAGAATGTTTCTGTCCCAACTTCATAAAATACTTCAGCATGCAGCCGGTATCGAAGTATGCAAGAGAGACCTGGGAATTTGTAAATCTTTATTCGACAAACAGGGGCTGCAATCGCTTCCTGGCAGTTAATGAAACACTCAGGTTACTTGCTGCCCGTCCCGAGATAAAAGCCAGAAATTTCACCGTTCCTTCTCCCTCTCCTTTGATTGAATGGACCAGAAAAGAAACAAAGCTTGGAAATCCTGCATTGAAAAAGTATGCTGCTGAAATTAATGATCCGTTTATTTCAAGAACCCTCGAATGGTCACTTAAGGTTAATGAGGACATCGAAAAACTTGTCTTTGGAATTTCTCCTTTTCCGTTCGTGAAAGAGTGTCTGGAAAAAATAGAGTCGACAGCTGATGTCATGGTAGTCTCACAGACGCCCTTTGAAGCTCTGAAACGTGAATGGGAAGAAAACAAAATAGAGCATTTTCTAAGAATGATTGCCGGACAGGAACATGGAACCAAAGCCGAACATCTTAAATATGGTGCAAAAGGAAAGTATCCTGATGAAAAGATCCTTATGATCGGAGATGCCAACGGTGACCTGAAGGCTGCCAAATCAAACGGGGTCCTCTTTTTTCCAATAAATCCGGGGAAGGAAGAAGAATCGTGGGAAAAACTGTATAATGAAGGACTCGACAGGTTCTTTTCCGGAACTTTTAAAGGTGCTTATGAAGAAAAGCTGATTGAAGAGTTTAAGTCATTTCTTCCTGAAAAACCGCACTGGAAATAGCTGATGAGGCCACGGCCGACGGGCCACAGGCGACAGGGAAACCTGACCTGATGCCCGATGCCAGACACCCGATGCCTGTTAACTATAATTTCGAGACTATATAATTAAAATTGATGAATTTTTAAGAAATGATATACTTAAAATCAGGTTCGGAGAATACAGTGATTGACTCAAAAGATCTTGAGTCGGCAATCAGTAGTTCTCTGGATAAGTTAGGTGCCAGGAAAAAAGTACTGGTCGTTCCTCCCGATTGTACACGTTTTCATTCGAGAGCAGGTGAACTGACTTCATATATCTACAGCTATTACAAGGAAAGTCTGAAGGATATACTTCCGGCGCTTGGAACCCACTCCCCCATGACGGATATTCAGATCAACGATATGTATAAGGGAATACCATTGTCGCTTTTCCGGGTTCATGACTGGAGAAAGGATGTTGTGACAGTTGGTACAATACCCGGAGAATTTGTGTCTGGAATAACCGGCGGCGCTTTGAACTACGAGTGGCCCGCCCAGCTTAACAGGATGATTTTCAATGGAGGCCATGATCTCATTTTATCTGTAGGACAAGTAGTTCCCCATGAAGTTATGGGCATGGCCAATTATAATAAAAACCTTTTTATCGGGACGGGCGGACCAGAAGGTATTAATAAGAGTCATTTTATTGGTGCAGTTTATGGCATGGAACGCATAATGGGAAAGGCTGATAACCCCGTGAGGTCCTTGCTGAACTATGCCTCTGCAAATTTTACGGGCCATCTGCCAATTGTGTATGTACTAACAGTCATTGGACGTGATGAAAGAGGAGAGCTGGTTGTAAGAGGACTTTTCATCGGCGATGACGAAGAAGTGTTTCATCTTGCCGCGGACCTTTCACTGAAGGTAAACTTCAACATACTTGAAGACCCTTTAAAGAAAGTCGTTGTTTATCTTGATCCTGCAGAGTATAAGAGCACCTGGCTGGGAAACAAAAGTATATACAGAACGCGTATGGCTATGGCTGATAAAGGGGAATTGATCGTCCTGGCGCCAGGGGTGAGAGAGTTTGGTGAGGACAGTGAGATAGACAGGCTTATAAGAAAGTACGGATATCGCGGGACACCTGCTGCCCTGAAATCACTGAATGAGAACCTGGAGCTGAGAAACAATCTCAGTGCAGCTGCCCATATGATTCACGGAAGCTCGGAAGGAAGATTTACGATAACATATTGCCCTGGTCATCTCACCAGAGAAGAAACAGAATCGGTAAACTTTAAATATCATGATCTCAAAATGATGCTGAAGAAATACGATCCAAAGAACCTTAAAGAAGGCTTTAACAAAATCCATGATGCGGAAGAGATTTATTTTATCTCAAACCCGGCACTCGGGTTATGGTCATCCAGGCAACGGCTTGCCTGAAAAATATTATTAATTTCATTCTATGATAAACTGGGGAATAATTGGTTGTGGCAAAGTAACTGAGCTAAAGAGCGGTCCGGCATTTAATAAGATAAAGGACTCGAAACTGATAGCCGTAATGAGAAGAGATGCCAGTCTGGCTGAAGACTATGCCAGGCGGCATAATGTCCCAAAGTTTTATTCAAAGGCTTCAGATCTTATTAACGACAGTGACATAAATGCTGTATATATTGCTACTCCACCAGGCAGCCATGCCGAATATGCTATTGAAGCGATAAAAGCCCGCAAACCTGTTTATATTGAGAAGCCAATGGCTCGGAATTACACTGAATGTCTCAAAATAAACAAGGAGGCTGAAAAATACCGTGTTCCTGTTTTTGTGGCATATTACCGTAGAGCACTGCCCGGTTTTCTCCGCGTTAAAGATATGATTGATTCAGGTGCAATCGGTAAGGTTCTTTCCGTAATGATTCAGCTTTTCAAGTTTCCGTCAGCGGATGAAAAGGCCGGAAAGCTTCCATGGAGAGTTGAGCCTGAAATTTCGGGCGGCGGACATTTCTTTGATCTTGCTTCCCATCAGCTTGATTATCTTGATTTTCTTTTCGGGCCCGTCCAGAGCGTTAAATCAATAGTTGTTAATCAGGCAGGTCTTTATAAGGCTGAAGATTTCGTTTCAGCAGTATTTATGTTTTGCAATAATATAATTGGGACAGGAATATGGAGTTTCAGTGTCTCTCAGGATAGCAGCAGGGATATCATCGAAATAATTGGTGATAAGGGTTCAGTCAAATTCTCTGCATTCAGCTATGTACCTATTGTTCTTACCAATGAATCCGGACGTCAGGAATTCATTAATGAACATCCGGAGAATGTTCAGTACTATCTTATTGAAAAAATAGTCAGGTCTCTTAACGGACAGGGTGCTTCTCCGAGTACCGGATTAACTGCAGCCAGAACAAGTAAGGTTATGGATGAGGTCGTTAAGGAATATTATAAAGGGAAGAAATAGGTGCCGGGTTTGTACTGGGTGCTGGGTTCTAGGCGCTCGGTGCTCGGTGCAGGTACAACCAGCAACACGCAACCAGCACCATTTGCTTTGAAACTCAATTTTAGGATAAAAACAATACATTATAAACATAATCATTTTGTTATGAGCACATTATCAGATATCGGATTGATCGGACTGGCAGTAATGGGCGAAAATCTGGTCCTCAATATGGAAAGTAAGGGTTTCACCGTTTCTGTATTTAACAGATCCACAAAGAAAGTTGATGATTTTCTGTCAGGCAGGGCCAAAGGCAAGAAGATCACTGGCACGCATTCAGTTGAGGAGCTAGTCAGGTCAGTTGAACGTCCACGGAAAGTAATGCTAATGATCAAAGCGGGGAATGCAGTGGATGAGATGATCAATACGCTTGTTCCACTACTGGATCGTGGAGATATTATCATAGACGGCGGCAATACACATTTTCCTGATACTAACAGGAGAACTGCACTTGCTGAGAGCAAAGGACTTCTATACATAGGCACGGGTGTTTCAGGAGGTGAAGAGGGAGCATTGCTCGGGCCTTCTATTATGCCGGGAGGATCAATTGCAGCCTGGCCATTTGTCAAACCCATCTTTCAGGCAATTGCCGCCAAGGTCGACAATGGCACGCCATGCTGCGACTGGGTTGGGGAAAACGGTGCGGGTCATTTTGTAAAAATGGTTCACAATGGTATCGAGTACGGTGATATTCAACTTATTACCGAAGCCTACCAGATAATGAAAGATCTTTTGCATATGAGTGCAGATGAAATGCATCTCATCTTTAAAGAATGGAACGAGGGAGAGCTTGATAGCTATCTGATTGAAATAACCCGGGATATTCTTGCATATAAGGATTCAGATGGCAAACCACTGGTAGATAAAATCCTCGATACAGCCGGACAGAAAGGAACGGGAAAATGGACTGCAGTTACTTCACTCGATCTCGGAATTCCCCTCACACTTATCGGAGAGGCTGTTTTTTCGAGGTGCCTCTCCGCCCTGAAGAATGAAAGAGTGGAAGCATCTAAAATACTCCACGGCCCAGAACCTGTATTTACAGGTGATAAAGTCAAATTCATTGATGACATAAAAGATGCCCTTTACGCCTCTAAAATTGTCTCATATGCACAGGGTTATGCACTCATGAAGGCAGCGGCTGAAGAATATAAATGGAAACTGAACTTTGGAGGAATAGCTTTGATGTGGCGGGGAGGTTGTATTATCAGATCCGCATTCCTGGGAAAAATTAAAGAAGCATTTGATAATAATCCGTCCATTACCAACCTTCTTCTCGATCCTTTCTTTAAAGAGAAAATTGAAAAAGCGCAGAGTGGATGGAGAAATGTCGTGTCTGCCGCAGCAATAAACGGTATCGCTGTTCCTGCCATTTCAACAGCACTTGGTTATTTTGACGGATATCGTTGTGAGAGACTGCCGGCCAATCTGTTACAGGCGCAGCGTGACTATTTTGGAGCTCATACTTATGAAAGGACCGATAAACCAAGAGGTGAATTTTTTCACACAAACTGGACAGGTCACGGAGGAACAACTGCATCGACCACTTATAATGTTTAATTAATACCTGACCAACCTATAATGTCATTTACTACTGTTAACGAAAAAGTTGGAAAATACAGATGGACAATATGTGCACTTGTTTTTTTCGCAACAACCGTGAATTATTTTGACCGTAATGTGCTGGGTCTGTTGAAACCGACGCTGGGGGAAGCAGGAATTTTTGGTTCTGACCCGGCTAATCAGGAATTATACTATTCCTGGGTCGTAATGAGTTTTCAAATTGCCTATGCAATAGGTATGACAATTGCCGGAAGATTTATTGACTGGATCGGCACAAAAAAAGGCTATGCATTTTCACTGTTAGGATGGAGTATTGCTGCTATTGGTCATGCTCTTGCTCATAATACATTAACATTTGGGTTTTGGCGCGCTGCATTGGGATTCACTGAAGCAGGTAACTTCCCGGCTGCCAATAAAACAATGGCTGTATGGTTTCCTAAAAAAGAGAGAGCTTATGCTACCGGCATTTATAATTCCGGAGCTAATATTGGTGCCATTGTTACTCCTCTGTTCGTTCCATGGATAGCAATACACTGGGGCTGGCAGTGGGCTTTCATCATTGTTGGCTTTGTAGGCACAATCTGGCTTTTTTTCTGGTATCGCATTTATGCTTCTCCTGAAGAAAAGCTTAAAGCAGGTGTTTTAAGTCAGACCGAATATGATTATATCAATAGCGATTTGGATGAAAAAGAAGATAGTAAAGAAGAAGTGGGAAGAGTTCTATGGTCAAAGCTACTGACATACAGGCAAACATGGTCATTCTTTTTTGGAAAGTTAATGACCGATGGGGTATGGTGGTTTTACTTATTCTGGTTGCCTGCCTTCCTGAGCGGCGAGAATGCACGGAAAATGGCTGAATATAAATCACTTAACCCTGACTTTAGCGGTTCCCTATCCGATGTTCCCGGGATAATAAGCTGGACGCTCGCCGTTGCTGTTGTTTATACTATTTCCACCATCGGATCTGTCTATGGTGGCTGGTTACCTAAAAAATTCATTGATAACGGAATGGCTTCTTTCAAGGCACGTAAATTATCGATGTTCATTTATGCTTTGTTTCCACTGACTGTACTATCTGCAAGCTGGTTAGGTAAGTTTAATACCTGGTATGCAGTAATTGTCATTGGTATTGCATGTGCAGCTCATCAGGCCTGGTCAGCTAATATCTTCACAACAGTTACTGATATGTTCCCGAAAAAAGCAGTGGCTTCTGTTACCGGAATTGGTGGAATGTCAGGAGCAATAGGGGGAATAATCGTAGCTCAATGTGCCGGTCTTATTTTAAAACATTATGCGGCGCTGGGTAAGATTCAGCTGGGTTACGGCATTTTGTTCATCTTTTGCGGAGTCGCCTATATCCTGGCATGGATCGTTATGCACTTTTTTGTGCCAACAATGAAACGTGTTGATAATTTATAAGATTTGGTAACTGACCGACAATGTCCCAAAAAAAAGCAAGGATAAAAGATATTGCCAGGCTTGCCGGTGTTTCGATCGGAACCGTTGACCGGGTAATTCATAACAGAGGCGAGGTTGCAGAAAAAACAAGATTGAAGGTTCAGCAGATCCTGAAAGAAACGAGCTACTCGCCTAATATAATGGCTCAGGCTCTGAAATCAAAAAAACGATTTCACCTTGTTTCACTTCTTCCTGCACCATCAGAAGATAATTCCTTCTGGGAAAAGCATCCTCTTGGCATGATAAAGGCCATCGAGGAACTTGATCCCTTTCCGGTCACTCTGAGCCAGGTCACCTTTGATCTGCAAAACGAAATCGATTTTCAGAAAAAAGCCGGGGAGGTTCTCGCTATGAGGCCCGATGGGGTTCTTCTGGCACCAATATTCAAATCAGAATCCGTCGCCTTCTGTTCAGCGCTTCAGAAAGAAAATGTACCATTCGTTTTCATCGATGGCTATATTGAAGGCACCGGCTTTCTTGCTTATATTGGAGAAAATATCTATCAGAGCGGTAGAGTGGCAGGACAGCTAGCCGATATGATCACTCCTGCAAAAAGTGATCTTCTGGTTGTAACGATTGCAAAAAACATCCGGAATGTCAGCCACCTTACTATCCGTACCGAAGGATTCCTGGGCTATTTCAGCCAAGAGGTAAGAAATCAAGGGAAAAGAATAATCATCAATATACCCGATCCTTCTCGCGACCAGATCAGTAATGCTCTGGACAATGCTTTTCTGGAAAACCCCGGAATCGGTTCTGTTTTTATTACTGGCTCAAGGTCCTATCTTATAGCATTATATTTGGAAAAGAAAGGATTGAAATCAGTCGACCTTATCGGGTATGATCTTCTTGATTCAAATGTGAAATTCCTCAGGTCGGGTATTACAAGATTTTTAATTGGCCAGAGACCCGAAGAGCAAACATACAAGGGGATAAAGAAGCTATTTGAATACCTTTCACTTCATAAAATTCCTGACAGGATTGAGTATCTTCCTGTTGATATAGTCACCTCTGAAAATGTGGACTTTTTTTTATGAGGTTACCCCCTGTCCGCTGAAGCGGGACATCCCCCTAAAGGGGGACTAATTCTGTGCCGTTTCGAGAGAATTCACCTTAAATGCAGAGTATTAGCCCCCCTTTATGGGGGTTGGGGGGTTTAACTTTTAAATTTAAAAACAATGAAAATACTTGGCAAATATTCAATCGGTCTGGGCGACAGATTCGGACATCAGGGAGCAGCTCAATTAAAGGCAATCATAGCAGCATCTGAAAAAGGAATCGATATTACGCCTGTCTGGAATAAATCAAATCGCGAACATAATACTATTGGTACACAACCGGCTGATGTCAGGATTGAAGCCGATACTGTAACAATAAATGCCGGATTTAAGAAACCATATTATGTTGATGCCGATCATATCAACCTTGATACTGTTGATCGTTTTATCGCATCTTCTGATTTTTTCACAATTGATGTTGCCTCATACATAGGCAGGAAAGCAGATGAGGCTGAGATCAGTGAGTTCCTGTCAGGAATTGAGAAATATAGCAACGGCTTGAGAATTGAAGGTACGGAATTGTCCTTTGAAACTTCAGGAGCTCAATTACGACATATTGCAGAAAAGTATCTTTTTGCTGCTTCCAGGGCCGGGGAGATTTACAGAAAAATTGAAAGTATAAAAGGGACTGGCAGCTTTATCACAGAAGTTTCAATGGATGAAGTGCCTGAGCCCCAGACACCTGTGGAACTCTTTTTCATACTTAAAATGCTGGCGTCAGAAAATATTCCGGTTCAGACGATTGCTCCGAAATTCGCAGGAAGATTTAATAAAGGTGTTGATTATGTCGGTGATCCTGTGCTGTTTGCAAGGGAATTTGAATCTGATCTTCTCATAATAGATTATGCGGTTAAGGAATTTGGATTGCCTGAAAATCTTAAGATGAGCATTCATTCAGGGTCGGACAAATTTGCCATTTATCCTTATATTGGTTCCTTAATTAAAAAATATAACAGGGGAATTCATCTTAAAACTGCAGGTACAACCTGGCTTGAAGAGGTAATCGGACTTGCCGAATCGGGTGGTGAGGGACTCGGTTTTGCTAAAGAGATTTATATAAAATCTCTGGGGAAGATCGAGGAACTATGTGCCCCCTATGCAGATGTAATTGATATAAAAGTGTCTTTACTCCCATCCGGACAGGAAGTCTCAGGCTGGAACGGCAATAAATTTTCAAATTCTATAAAGCATATTCCCGGAAATTATGATTATAATCCGAATATGAGGCAATTGATACACGTTGCATATAAGCTTGCGGCATCAGACATGGAGAACTATTTCAGGCTGCTCGAGGCAAATGAACCTGTAGTTTCAAAGTGTGTGTTCGAAAATATTTATAACAGGCACATCTGCAGGTTGCTCGATATAAGCCAGGGGTAATGTGATTCGGTCTTACTCCAATGATTTTCTACCTGTAACTGGTTTTGCATCTGTTTGTTGGAGATCAAAAATCATGACTTCATTCATACCTTCTCTCATCCAGGATGCCGGACAATAAAGTCTTTTTTGCGGTCCGATATTCCAGTATCGCCCCAGGTTGTGGCCATTTACCCAAACAATTCCCTTGATATAATTTGACAGATCAATAAAGGTGTCAGAATATAAATTCCCTTCTGCCCTTGTCAACACAAAATTGCCTTTGAAAAAAACGCCGGGCTTATTAAGTGATTTTCCTGAGGATCTCAGGTCCCATATAAATTTCTTGTCCATCGGCAGATTATAGACTTTCCAGTTCAGTAGTTTGGTTCCATTAAGGGTAACACTGTCAGTTATCCCTTTTCTGTCAATAATATTTTTCCCGTAATTTATTCGTCCCATACCTTCAACCAGTATTTCAAGAACCGGCGTTTCCACATCACCTGAAGGTATATCAATAGAATTTATACCCTCTCTTCTGTCAAGATTCCCGATATATTTGCCATTCAGAAAAACTGTGGCATAATCATGAATTTCACTTACTATAAGCCTTCCGTTCTTATTTCCTGTCAGTTCAGTTTTATACAAAATGAAGCCATGATCCTGGCCATATGCTTCAAATGATTCAGGCCTCTCTGAATTTACAGGCTGGGGAAGGTTATCCCAGACACTTGAAAAGGGTTGCATCTCAATCGGGGTCAATTCAATTGCAGGAACCCGTTCAGGAACAGGAAAAAGTTTTTTGCCTTTCGGAAGGTATGAACCAATAAGATTCCTGAGAGCTTCATACTTGGGGGTGGGTCTTCCCTGCTCGTTTATGGGAGCATCATAATCATAACTGGTGACATCCGGTTCGTAACCTTTGCCTCCCGAGTTCGCTCCTGCCGTATAGCCAAAATTGGTTCCTCCGTGTATAACATAAAAATTAAAGGACTTCTTGTTATCCATCAGGAATTTCACCTCCTTCAGCAGATCCGGATGTGTCGGGTCTTGCCCATTTCTCACCCCAGTGAGTAAGCCAGCCCGGGTAGGTTTCACTGCTAAAGAGCGGGAACACCCGGATTTATTTTTGCGGCCAGTTCAAAATCAGCTGAGTGAGCTTCCTGAATTAAGACCAACAGCACTTCCCGGAAGAGAACCCGCTTCAGATCATTAGTCGGTAGCCCATCAGCTGTGAAAGTCGGAATATTTATTTCCAGAGAAGTCCAGATTTCTTTCAGCCTCTTCAGGTAATTTTTGTCATTTCCGATAGCTGCCATACTCATTTTCAATCTGCAGCATAATAATAGGCCCTCCCTTTGTTACCAGGAATGGTTTTATAACTTCAGCCAGTTTGCCCATATATCTTTCTGCAGCAGCCATAAATCGAGGATCAAGGCTTCTGAGCTTTAATATCAGGTATCTTAAGAAGATAGGATGGAATTCCTCCGAGGTCCCATTCTGCACAGACATATGGCCCTGGTCTGAGAATCAGCCACATCCCCTCTTCCTGGACAATTTTAAAAAATTCGGCCAGATTATGATTTCCTGAAGTAAAATCAAATACTCCCTCCTCCGTTTCATGGTAATTCCAGAAAACATAAGCTGAAATGGTATTGCATCCCATGGCTTTTGCCATCTGGATCCTGTGTCGCCAGTATTCCTCCGGAATTCTTGCAGGATGCAATTCACCGCTAATTATCTGGAACGGTTGATCATCAAGAAGGAATTCTGTTGTTCCAAATTTGAAAGTATGCTTACCTTTCTGTGCCTGCAATGAAGACTGAAGTCACCAACATTATAACCAATACAATTCTAATAATTCTTTGCATTTTTTTATTTTTTTACCCCTTTCATCATCTCACTCCTCACACCTCACACCTCACGCCTAGCCACTAGTACTCTTGATGCCTCACTGCCGGTCTCAGATCGCCTGAAAACTATGTAATTTCCTGTAGAATCCCTCCTGTTTCTCCATGAGTTCAGAGTGTGTTCCTGTTTCAACAATTCTGCCTTCATCTATCACCACAATCAGATCGGCATGCTGTATGGTCGAAAGCCTGTGCGCTATGACCAGAGATGTCCGGCTTTTCATCAGTTTTAGAATTGCATCCTGAACAAGCCGTTCTGATTCAGTATCGAGAGATGATGTTGCTTCATCCAGAATCAATATAGGCGGATTGGCCATAATAGCCCTGGCTATGCTGATCCTTTGTCTTTGTCCCCCGCTTAACTTGTTGCCCGATTCTCCGACATAGTTCTCGTAGCCCTCTTCAGATTCCATTATGAAATCGTGAGCATTTGCAATTCGTGAAGCATTTTCCACTTTGTCCATCTCGGCTTTATCTACTCCGAATGCTATGTTTTCCCTGAATGATGTATTAAACAGTATAGGTTGCTGACTCACAATACCCATAAGGTACCTCAGGTCCTTTATTTTCAGATCGCGTATATCGACACCATCGATAAGAATACTACCCTTATCGCTGTCCATAAACCTTGGAAGCAGATCAGCAAGAGTTGATTTCCCTGCACCTGATTTGCCTACAATAGCGACAGTCTGACCTTTCTTGATTTTCAGGTTAATATCCCGCAGTACAGGCTCATTATTATAAGCATACCATACTCCTCTAAATTCAATTGAATCATTAAAACCGCTGATAGCCAGGGCATTTTCTTTTTCTGTTATTGTTTCTTCAGCATCAAGTACCTGGTCAATCCTGTCAATTGATGCCATCCCTTTCTGAATAGCGAAATAGGCTGTCGTAATGTTCTTTGCCGGCTGGATTATCTGTGAAAAAACAACCAGATAGACTATCAGACTTGCAGGTGTCATGTTTCCCGATCCGTGAAGTACAAGGTTCCCTCCAACATACATCAGTATCATTACCACAATTGTTGACAGAAATTCGCTGATAGGTGAAGCAAGATAAGCTTTACGTATTACTCTCCTGAAAACCTTGGCATATCTTTCATTTGATTGTGCAAATTGAGCTCTCATTTTGTCCTCAGCATTGAAACCTTTAACGATTCTCAAGCCTGTAAGTGTCTCTTCCACGATGGTAAGCAGCCGTCCAAGGTTTTGTTGGCCGACAAGTGAGGATGATCTTAATGTCCGGCTTGCACGACCAATGAGCCAGCCGCTTATCGGAAGCAGTGCAAGTGCAAACAGGGTAAGCTCATAACTCGATACAAAAAGGTAAATCACAAAAACCAGGATTAAAATAGGATCTCTGAACATCATTGTAAGTGAAGACATTACAGAAATCTCCACCTCCTGAACATCGTTGGATATTCTGGTCATGACATCGCCCTTACGTGCATCAGTAAAAAATGAAAGCGGGAGTCTGAGAATTTTGTCGTATAGTTTTCTGCGGAGATCGCGGACTGTGCTTGATCTTATATAGGCCATGCAGTTATTGGCCAGGAAGATAAAGCCATTTTTAAACAGACTGGCGCCTATTACGATTACGACAACTAACATCAGTGCACCCGATTGTCCGTTTTTTTCAATAAATACTGAAAGATAGTATTTGCTGAAAGCGTCGATATACTCTGAAGTTAAATGAAAGGGACCCGGATTAGTAATGGCGGTCCCTGCCGGATTAAATAATACGGTTAAAAATGGTTTTATAAGAGTGAAAGTGAGCAGAGCAAACAATGCACTTAAAATGTTGTAAATGATATTTTTGACTGCCGACCATTTATAAGGTGCAAAATATTTTAGCAGCAATCTGATGTTATTCATCTATATAATATTTGATTAGAAACCGGTATAATTGAATGGAGTGATGGCCTTCAGCTCGGATTTAACGTTTTCGCTCAGATCCAGGTTTTCTATGAAGGTTGTAATTGATTCACTAGTGATTTTCTGATTAGTGCGGGTAAGCTGGAGAAGTGCCTCATAAGGATTTGGATAACCTTCCCTTCGCAGAATAGTCTGAATTGCCTCTGCAACAACTGCCCAGTTATTTTCCAGATCATATTTTATTTTATCTGTATTCACGATCAGCTTATTAAGACCTTTCAATATAGAATTAAAAGCTATCAGTGAATGACCTATTGGTACACCTATGTTTCTTAAAACTGTAGAATCGGAAAGGTCGCGTTGGAGCCTCGATATTGGCAGCTTGAGGGAAAAATGTTCAAAAATTGCATTAGCATATCCAAGATTTCCTTCGCCATTTTCAAAATCGATAGGATTTACCTTATGCGGCATAGTTGAAGATCCTATCTCCCCTTTCCTGATCTTTTGTCTGAAATAGTCCATTGAAATATACGACCAGAAATCACGGGCCATACCAATAAGAATAATATTTAACCTGCGCATATTGTCAAATAATGCAGCAAGATTATCGTAATGCTCGATCTGTGTTGTCGGATGAGATCGTTCAAGACCCAGTTCTTCATTGACAAAGTTGTTGGCAAAAGAAATCCAGTCAATGTCGGGATATGCGATTTTATGGGCATTGAAATTTCCAGTCGCGCCACCAAATTTTGCCGAATAAGGTATTTGTCCGAAGTACTTGGTCTGTCCGTCGATCCTTGCAATAAATACTTCAATTTCCTTGCCCAGCCTGGTAGGTGTGGCCGGCTGACCATGCGTCCTTGCAAGCATCGGAATGTCCTTCCATTCATCTGCATATGAGGCAAGTGTCTCTCTCAGCTCGTAGAGAACAGGGAAATAGACATTTATCAATGCGTCTTTTATCGACAGCGGGATAGCAGTATTATTGATATCCTGGGATGTAAGACCGAAATGGACAAATTCGCTCCACTTTCCCCAACCTGACTGAAAAAATCTTTCTTTCAGATAATATTCTATTGCCTTTACATCATGATTTGTGATCTTCTCCCTTTCCTTGATTTTTTCAGCATCGGTCAGATCAAAGTCTTCATATATGGATCTTAATACTTTGAAATTATCTTTTTTAAAATCAAGTAATTGCGGAAGAGGTATTCCGCACAATGCTATAAAATATTCTATTTCCACCATCAGACGATATCTGATCAATCCGAATTCAGAAAAATACAGATCAAGCTCATCCACTTTTTGTCTGTACCTTCCGTCAAGGGGAGATATGGCAGTTAGAAAATTTAATTCCATTATTTATCAGATTGGGGTTTCACTTGTTATAAGAATAAGTACAAAAATACTATTTTAGATGTTGTAAAAAAAAAGGTATGGATAAAATCAGAATTTCAGCTGTCAAATATGCAAATACTTATCCATTTATCTATGGTTTGACTGAAAGCGGATTTGACAAAAAAGTCATACTGGAGACTGATCATCCGTCGGAATGCGCTGCAAAACTGATTAGCGGAAGAGTTGACATCGGGCTAATTCCGGTAGCCGCTATTCCTATGTTAAAGGAACATTATATTATAAGTGATTATTGCATTGGAGCTAATGGGAATGTCAGAACGGTCATGCTGTTAAGCAACTGTCCGTTCAACCAGATAAGGAGCATTTACCTCGATTATCGTTCAAGGTCATCAGTAAATCTCACCAGGGTGCTGGCAAAAAACAGCTGGAAAAAAGAGTTCAGATGGATCAATACGACTAAAGCCTTCGATTTCCTGAATGTTGGTCTGGATGAAGCTGTAGTTCTCATCGGCGACCAGTGTTTTGAATATGAGAACAGCTTCAGATACAAAATTGACCTGGCTAATGAATGGAAGAAATTTTCTGGTCTTCCGTTTGTATTCGCCTGCTGGACATCAAATAAAAAACTTGATGATGAATTCATAAAAGAATTTACTGAAGCCTTACAGCTCGGAGTAAATAACATTGATGCTGTGGTAGAGAAATTCGGAAAATCAGGAACCATTACCGGTGATATCCTCAAACATTATCTTATAGACAACATTGATTACAACTTCAATGAGGAGAAGAAGAAAGCGCTGAAGCTGTTTCTGGAGCTGATGAGGGAGATTTGAATTTAATACCGTCTTCTCCTTTTGCCCCCCATCCCCCCTAAAAGGGCTAAATTCGACACATAAGGAAATATACTCAATAACGGATGTCTTAGGGGGTGTCGAAAAAGTCCTTTTTAACCGCAAAGCACGCTAAGTAGTCGCAAAGTTCACAAAGTCAAAACACTATAAATATGTTCTTTGCGTTCTTTGCGTAGAATCTTTGCGACCTTTGCGGTTAATGGATTTCAAAAGTCAAGATAACTAAACTATAATCATATATTTAAAATGGCAAACGAAAAGATGCATAATGATTTATTAATAAGAGACTACCTGGAAGAAGACTATGACGAAATTGTAAATTTATGGTCTCTGACTGATATGGGAAATCCCGCAAGAGGAGATTCCAGGGAAACTGTTACGCGAACGATTCAAATGGGAGGAAAACTTCTTGTAATGGTTTCAAAACCCACGGGTAAAATTTGCGGAACATCCTGGATGACTTATGACGGACGAAGGATCCTTCTTCATCATTTTGGAATATTGCATGAATTTCAGGGGAAAGGACTGTCAAAGATACTTCTGGGAGAGTCTCTCAGGTTTGTTAAAAGCAAAGGCACACAGATCAAATTGGAGGTTCATTCCGATAATTTAAAAGCTGTTAATTTGTATCGCAAATTCGGATTTAAGCTTCTGGGCGATTTTGATGTTTACATTATAAGGGATGTGTCAAATTTATAAGAATGTTTTTTCAATTTATCCATTTAATGATTAACTTTGAACTTTGATGTTATCTAAACAAGTTTATTCACAAATAAACCAGAAATATCATGGCTAAAACAATCACCTTTAATGAACTCCGGAAGATAAAAGACCAGTTGCCCTCCGGTAGTATGAGACAGATTGCAGAAAAACTGGATTTGAATGAAGAAACAGTTAGAAACTACTTCGGAGGGAGAAATTTTGACAAGGGCCAAAGCGTTGGAATTCATTTTGAACAGGGACCGGGAGGTGGTATAGTTACAATAGACGACACGACAATTCTTGATCTTGCTCAGAAAATGATCAACTATTAATTCATTATCTGACAGCCTGTTCAAAAGCAAAAGGCTCTGTCTTTTGCTTTTTTTTAAATATGGACCTTTCCGGAATAATAGAATCTGCAGAAAAACAGTATAAACAGATCCTGGAGGATTTTTTTATCTCTGTCTATAGTGAAATAAATCTCTCTTCACATGGCATCGATCACCACAGGAGAGTATGGAGCTATGCAAAGGAGTTGCTAAAACTAAGTCCCTTACTGAATTCTGCCCGTTTATCGCAACTCGCTTCCGGTCTGATAATAGCCAGCTACCTGCACGATATCGGCATGTCAGTTGACCAGGGCCCGAAACACGGGGAACAAAGCAAAAAATTATGTGTCAGATTCTTAACTAAGAACAATTTTCCTCGCAAAGAGTATGAGGATGTCCTCGAAGCTATTGAAAATCACGATAATAAAGATTACATATACAATCCATCAAAGAGTGAATTGCTGAGATTGCTTTCTGTTGCGGATGATCTTGACGCCTTTGGGTTCACCGGTATATTCAGATATTCAGAAATTTATCTGGCAAGAGGCGTTGATCCTGAAGAAATAGGTACCACGATCAGGGAAAATGCTGAAAAAAGATTCAGCAATTTTGTCAGGAACTTCGGATCAGACAATGAACTTTGTCAAAAGCACACAGAAAGATATCGGATCATCAATGATTTTTTCATTAAATACAATGAACAGCTTCCCTCCTATCAATTTGGGACATTAAATCCTGCAGGATATTGTGGTGTGATAGAATTATTTGCCTGGCTGATAGAAAACAAAACAGATCTAAAAGAGTTATATGTCAATTCAGATAAATTTTTGGTTGACTCAACTATTGACTGGTATTTTAATGAATTAAAAAATGAACTATTTGATTTTATAAACTTTTAACCGCAAAGTTCACAAAGGTTTAAAACCCAAGCACGCAAAGGAATCCGACTTGTTTTTGACTCTGCGTTCTTTGCGCCTTCTGCGGTTAATTGGCTTTTAATATTTCCAAATTAACTAGAATATGAATAAGGAAGAATCACATATTCCTGGTCCCTTCAATCCGGAGGAATTCAGAAAAGAAGGACATACCCTGGTCGATACTCTGTCGGATTATCTTGAAGAAGCATTATCGGGAAAAGAAATGCCGGTATTGCCCTGGAATGAACCTGACCGGCTTGCGGAATCTTTTTCATTTGAATCAGGCAACGGGGAGAAGGAGCTACTTAATACATTTATCCGCCGGATCCTCGATAATTCTATACATATTCACCATCCTCATTATATTGGTCACCAGGTAACATCTCCTCTGCCGGCAACAGTTCTTGTTCAGTTCTGCACTACACTCCTGAACAATGGAGCAGCAATCTATGAAATGGGACCCGTAAATATGGCTATGGAGAGAAATGTAATTAAAAAGTTCGGATCGCTTATCGGTTTCACGAGCTCATATGACGGAATATTTACACATGGCGGTACAGCAGGAAATCTCACTGCCATGCTTGCAGCACGACAGGCAAAAACAGATTATAATATCTGGGAAGATGGTGTCAGGGAGAAGAACAGGCCCGGCTATATAATATCTGAACAATCCCATTACAGTGTTGGCAGAAATGTAAAAATAATGGGGTTAGGTGAAGAGTCGATCATCAAAATACCGGTTGATAAAAACTTCAGAATGAGAACTGATCTGCTTGAAGAGATAAAAGCCGGAGCTGAGAAGAAAGGTATCAGGATTATATCAGTGGTTGCCAGTTCCTGTTCAACTGCAACCGGTTCATACGATGATCTTGAACCAATTGCGGATTTCTGTGAAAAAAATGGGCTATGGATGCATGTCGACGGTGCACATGGAATGGGTGTTCTGTTCTCAGAGAAATACAATCACCTCGTAAAAGGTATAGAAAGAGCTGATTCGGTAGTAATTGATTTCCACAAGATGCTTCTGGTCCCAGCACTTAACACCCTTGTAATGTTCAGGAACGGTGAGAGTTCGTTCGAGACCTTTGCCCAGAAAGCTTCATATTTATTTCAAAAGTCGCAGAAGAATGTCTGGTATAACAGCGCCATCAGAACTATTGAATGCACAAAAAGTGCGCTGGGGATCATTGCCTATACTGCGTTAAAATACTATGGGAAAAGTTATTACTCGCAATATATTGATAGCAGGTATGACCTGACGGCTGATTTTGCCCTGATGATCAAATCTGACCGGCAATTGCAGCTGGCCACAGAACCAGAAAGTAATATAATCTGTTTCAGATTTGCTCCTGAAGGATTTAATGATCTGGCTCTTAATAAAATAAATTCTGAGATCAGATCAAAAATTATTAAAGAAGGCTCTTTTTATATTGTGCAGACTGAACTTGAAGGAAAGATCTGGATCAGGCTGACAATAATTAATCCGGTTACATCGGAGAATGATCTTAAAAGCCTTTTAGATCGTGTAAAAGTACTCGGAACACAATTTCGCAAATAAAGATCCGGTGTTTTGTTCTGTTAATATTTTCACAATATCTGTTATAAGAATAACAGTATTTTTTAAGAGGAATTGAAGCCGGTAACTTAAAAAATGTATTCCTCTGAATGAGTTTTTTATTCCAATTTTTCCTGAGTGCCCGAATAATGGCCCTTCCGGAAGCTCATTAAGCTAAACAGAATCGTTTAACTCAAGGTAAAATCAATTTACTCATATTTTTTCTTTCTTATAAATTGTTGAAAATGGGGTTATTTGCATATAACCATATATGTATAAATACCTCCAGGATTAGCGCATAATTGCCACTCTGCAGTTCAATTCAGTATTTTATATTTGAGTCAAACTGATACCTGTATCTATGCTAGATGTACTCTTAAAACAACCTGAAGGGAAACCCGGATCAACAGGTGTTCTTAAAGTCAGCGACAGAGCTGACAAGCCGATCAAAAGTATTATGAAGTCAGTTTCATGGCGTATAGTAGGTACTATTGATACTATGATAATCAGCTATTTCATAACCGGCAGGGTTACGGTTGCCATATCAATCGGAAGTGTTGAAGTAATAACCAAAACTATACTATACTATTTTCATGAAAGACTCTGGGCCCATATTCACAAAATTAAACTTAACCTCCTTATCAAAACGAATGGGAAAAAATATGAAGTTAAAAGAGCTGAGTGATCAGCTGGCCGGTAAAACAGTTGAAGAGACCATTTCCATTCTTGTTTCGCACTTTCCTGGCCGGACAATCTTTACCACAAGCCTGGGAATTGAAGATCAGGTGATCACTCAAAAGATATTCGCAAATAATTTAAATGTTAAAGTAATTACCCTTGATACGGGAAGGTTGTTTCCACAGACATATGAAGTTTTCTCCAATACTCTTATCAGATACAACAAAAGAATTGAGGTTTATTTTCCAGAATATGAAGCAGTTGAAAAAATGGTTAACGAGAAGGGCCCTTTTAGCTTTTATCATTCTACAGAGAACAGGAAAGAGTGCTGCACTATCAGAAAAGTCGTACCGCTCACAAGGGCCCTGGAGGGAATGGAATGCTGGATCTCAGGGATCAGGGCCGGACAGTCTGAAAACCGGGCTCATATGGAGTGGCTGGAATTCGATGAGAGCAAAAATCTATTCAAATTCTACCCTCTCTTTAACTGGTCATTTGATGAGGTAAAAAGCTATATAGATGAGAATAATATACCGTATAATTCGCTGCACGACACCGGATATGTCAGCATAGGGTGCGAACCTTGTACCCGGGCTATCAAACCCGGTCAGGATTTCAGGGCTGGCAGATGGTGGTGGGAGCATGATGAACCGAAGGAGTGCGGATGTCATGTCAGTTTAAAGGCTTAACGGCACTAAGGCACAATGCTACAATGGCAAAAAGGACCGCATGCCTCAAGCCGAATACCGAATACTGATTACCCATTACCGATTACCGAATACCGAATACCGAATACCGAAGTTAAACAGATGATTGTAACCTATGATGAAGATTGATATAAATGATGAGCATCTCAATGAGCTTGAAGCAGAGGCAATATTTGTCATGAGGGAGGTCGCTGCGCAGTTCGAAAAAAAAGTACTGCTGTTTTCAGGGGGAAAAGATTCAATTGTACTCGTGCACCTGGCAAGAAAAGCATTCTGGCCTGCAAAGATCCCCTTCAGCCTGATGCATATAGATACGGGCCATAATTTTGAAGAAACGTTAAAGTTCCGCGATGATCTTGCAAAGGAATTCGGAGCTGACCTGATTGTCAGATATGTACAGGAATCCATCGATAACGGAAGGGTGGTTGAAGAGAAGGGAATCAATGCAAGCCGTAATAAGGCCCAATCAGTAACTCTGCTTGATGCTATCGAAGAACTTAAGATAGATGTGGCAATTGGTGGCGGCCGCCGGGATGAGGAGAAGGCTCGCGCCAAGGAGCGTTTCTTCTCACACAGAAATGAATTTGGCCAGTGGGATCCAAGGAACCAGCGTCCCGAATTATGGAACATCTTTAACGGACGGAAACATCAGGGGGAACACTTCAGGGTGTTTCCTATAAGCAACTGGACCGAACTTGATGTCTGGCAATATATTATGAACGAAAATATTAAGCTCCCTGAATTATATTATACACATAAGCGAAAGATATTCAGCAGGAATGGTGTCTACCTTGCCTGGGCTCCCTTCATGCAATTAAAACAAAATGAAGAAGTTTTTGAGACCGATGTGCGTTGCCGGACCATCGGTGATATAACATGTACAGGTGTAACACTGTCAAAAGCTGAATCGCTTGAAGAGATAATATCAGAGATAGCCGCTACGAGAGTCACGGAAAGAGGTGGAAGATACGATGATAAACGATCCGAAGCGGCCATGGAAGACCGAAAAAAAGAAGGATATTTCTGAAGATTTTTACCCCACTGACCCCCTAAAGGGGGGTTAATATCCTATATAAAAATGAGAATATTAAATAACTCAGAATTATTCCCCCTTTAGGGGGATGGCCGCGAAGCGGCCAGGGGGTGCTTCCTTGGGAAAGAGCACTTCTATCTAAAATAAAAAATTAGTTATGATGAAAATAAACGGCAAAAGCCAAAACCAGGGTCTTCTCAGGTTCACAACAGCAGGAAGTGTTGACGATGGTAAAAGTACTCTCATCGGGCGCCTTCTTTACGATAGCAAATCAATATTCGAGGATCAGATGGAACATATTGTCCAATCCGGGAAACGATTGGGAAGGGAAGAACTCGATCTTTCGCTGCTGACTGACGGCCTAAGGGCAGAACGTGAGCAGGGTATTACTATCGATGTTGCATACAGATATTTTGCCACACCTTTAAGGAAATTTATTATTGCCGACACTCCCGGTCATATACAATACACACGGAATATGGTTACCGGGGCAAGCACAGCTGATCTGGCCGTAATACTTATCGATGCCCGAAAAGGTGTACTTGAGCAGACCATCAGGCATTCTTATATTGCCTCAATGCTCGATATCCGCCATATAATATTCTGTATCAATAAAATGGATATGGTTAACTGGTCTGAGTCTGCTTTCAATGATACCAGGGATGAGCTTGCCCTCGTTGTGAAGAAGCTTAATATCACAGATGCTTATTATATACCTGTCAGTGCAAAATATGGAGATAATGTCGTAGACAGATCATTAAAAATGAACTGGTACAATGGAAAAACTTTCCTGAACCTGATCGAGACAATTGAGATAATAAAAAATAAGAATCCCGAGAATAAACGTTTCCCTGTCCAGACAATAATACGTCCGCATACGCTTGAATTTCACGATTACAGGGGCTATGCAGGCAGAGTTGCGGGAGGTATGTTCCGACCCGGGGATGAGGTCACAGTTTTACCATCAATGCGTAAATCGAAGATAAAAAGCATCGATGTTATGGGAAAATCTCTTCCGGAAACTATTGCAGGAGAATCGGTTGCAATCTCACTCGAGGACCAGATCGATATTTGTCGCGGCGATATGCTTGTTTCAGGCAATGACCTTCCGGTTATCAGCCAGGATATTGATCTTATGCTCTGCTGGTTCAATGAAGTGCCGCTGAAGACAGGGGGAAAGTACTTGTTAAGGCTTAATAGTAACGAAGCCGGGTGCATTATGAAGGATGTTGATTACAGGATGAACATGAACACTCTTGAAAACGATTACGAAAACAGATCGGTAAATATGAATGATATTGCCCATGTAACAATAAGGACTTCAAAACCGGTTTTTTTTGACAGCTATAAAAAAAACAACATAACCGGAAGCATGATCTTAATTGATGAATCTTCTAATGAAACTGTCGCTGCCGGAATGATTTTATAAGGTCCCTAAGTCCCTCATTCATACATTCTGTTGATTGAGTGACAAAAATCAGTTTACCATAGATTTATATATCATAGATTTGACACTTCTCTGCAATAACTGAGAGGTCGTAGCATATGATATCAGGAGTAAGATCAGATAATCAAAGGTTAGTATTCGCACCCGGATGTGCACTAATGCTTTATAAACCTCAATTAGCCTACAAAATACATCAGCTGCTTAATGAAACCCTGGGAGTAATGGAGATGCTGACGACCTGCTGTCAGCATGATCCTGGCCTGCCAGCAAATACAAAAATCATCAATGTTTGTCCGGGCTGCGATAAACGCTTCCGGAACGATTACAAGGGTATCTCAACAATTTCATTATGGGAAATTTTGACTTCAGGAAGTTTTTTCACATTCCCCGACTACCGTGGCCGAAGCATGTCAATTATTGATGCCTGTCCCACCCGCGATCAGGAGCAGGTGCACACTGCTATAAGAAAAATGCTCACCATGATGAACATAAAACTTGTTGAACCAAAAAACACCATGACAAAAAGTACATGCTGCGGAGACAGCTTTTATGGTGAAATTCCTACAGAAAAGGTTAAGGAGCTGATGAAAAAAAGAGCAGCTGAGATGCCTTTGGAAGATGTGGTGGTCTACTGTATTTCATGTGTTAAGGCAGTTTTTAATGGAGGAAAGCAACCGAAATATTTATTTGACCTCCTGTTCGAAGAAGAAACAATTCCTCTTACGCTTGATCCTGATGAGTGGCATAAAGAACTGAGAGCCTACATTGAGGTGCACTGACAAAAAAACAGATAAACTTCATCAAATCTTCATCTTGATCTGAACTAAAAAAGACCTGTTTTGTTATTGATTTATCATGTTGGAATCTAATCATCATCCATATTGATGATCAAACAAATCATAATAATTACGGTCATGAAATACTACTTCAGCAACACAATCTCAACTACATTTGATAATGCGATCAAACTTATTACCGACAAGCTAAAAACAGAAGGCTTTGGTGTGATCAGTGAAATAAAAATGCATGAAAAATTAAAAGAAAAGCTGGAAGTGGAGTTCAAAAAATATACAATTCTCGGTGCCTGTAATCCCTCCTTTGCCTTAAAAGCGCTACAACTGGAAGATAAAATCGGCACTATGCTGCCATGTAATCTCATTGTCATTGAGCAGGCAGAGGGTAAAATTGAGGTAGCTGCAATAAATCCGGTTGCATCGATGCAGAGTATTGCAAATCCTGAACTCTACGACATTGCTCATAAAGTGTCACAAACTCTCAGAAACATTGTAGAACATATCTGACTAAAGCAGAGTATTATTTTTATCTGTAAAAAAATATGCTTTCCTTTGCAGGACTTTCCGGAAAGGTATCTGTTGTACGCACAATGAAAAAGATCATCTCCATTTCGCTCACGTTCATAATGCTTATAGCGTTATTGCATTTCTCTGTTGCATCACACTATTGCGGCGGTATGTTAACAGAGTCGAGAATTTCACTTTCAGGAAAACTCGCTACCTGCGGCATGGAATCTACCGGGAATGACCAGCCAATGACTGGCGTTCAATACACCAGACACTGCTGTGATAATGTATTGGTATTCTGTGGAATAAATGGGACATACTTCCCTTCTTTTTCGTTTGTTCCTGAATCATACCAGACTAATTTTATGATTTTTAGTGCACCAGCCGATATTTCTGTAAATACTCATGGTTGTCTGAAATCCGCATATACAAGTTCAGGACCACCTGCTAATTTGATTTCCAGCAGTGTCGATCTGTCGAGTATCTGTATCCTTCGTATCTGATCAATTCCCTCCTTTTTTTATAATTGGATTATAATGTCCATTTGTAACCGTTGAATTTTTTCAACTGTTCCAACTGTTTCAACTATTTCAACTATTCAACAATTCAACTTTTCAACAAAATTTTATATCACTAACATTCTAAACTTTAAAATAATGAAAACAGTAAAATTATTTTTTGCAATTGTACTCTTATCATCGTTTGGGATAAGCATTTCAGCACAGACAGCTGTAAAGGCCACCTCTTCTTCGAAAACTGAGACTTTTAAAGTCTGGGGTAAATGTGAGATGTGCAAAACACGAATTGAAAAAGCCGTTAAAACGGAAGGTGTAACTACTGCTGACTGGAACATGAAAACCAGTATGTTGACTGTAACTTATAATCCTGACAAAACCAGCGTCGATATTCTAGGAAAGAAACTGGCAGCAATAGGACACGATACAGAAAAGTATCAAGCAACTGATGAAGCATATTCAAAACTTCCGGGTTGCTGTCATTATGATAGAGCTAAATAATTCATAACTCTGATTCCTGACTATCAGTCCAAAACAAACATGGGAGATATTTACTATGTGTATGCTGTTCGGACTTTTTAAGCACTGTTTATCAAATAATTAAGCATAATTTTATGTTAAATATCTAAATATTAAGATTATAATGGTAACAAGTGCAAATTCCTTGAAACTTAAGAAACATGTCAGAAAATAATATATTTAACCGATTAGTTAAATTTTTCCTTCATAACCGGCTGATCACTTTTATCTTTTTAATCGCTTTTGTGGTTATGGGTTTGGTAACTATGCCGTTCAACCTGAAATCGGGTCTCCTACCCAGAAACCCTGTCCCGGTAGATGCAATTCCTGATATTGGTGAAAACCAGCAGATTGTAGCAACCGAATGGATGGGTCGTTCTCCAAGGGACATTCAGGATCAGATAACCTATCCGTTAACTACTGCCTTACTGGGTATTCCGGGAGTTCAGACTATCAGAAGTACTTCTATGTTCGGAATGTCTTTTATCTATATAATTTTTCAAGATAATATTGAATTCTACTGGAGCAGGTCAAGGATCCTCGAAAAACTCAACTCTCTCCCATCTGGGACCTTACCTTCCGGGGTGCAACCTGCACTTGGACCAGATGCAACAGCTCTTGGTCAGATATACTGGTATACTCTGGAAGGTCGTGATCCAAAAACCGGTAAACCAAATGGCGGCTGGGACCCGTCGGAACTTAAGACTATTCAGGATTTTTACGTTAAATATAGCCTTTCAACAGCGGAAGGTGTATCTGAAGTTGCATCTGTAGGAGGATTTGTCAAGGAGTACCAGGTCGATCTTAATCCTGATGCCTTGAAAGCTTACAATGTATCCGTTATGGATGTCATGAATGCAGTTAAGCAAAGCAACCTTGATATTGGTGCTGAAACGATAGAGCTTAATAACGTTGAGTACATTATCCGGGGTCTCGGATATGTAAAAAGCCTGAATGACCTTGAATTATCTGTCGTAGCTGTCCGAAATAATGTCCCCGTTCGTGTCAAAGATGTAGCTCATGTAGAATTCGGTCCGGCCACACGACGGGGTGGCCTTGATAAAGGAGGATCTGAAGCCGTAGGTGCCGTAGTAGTGGCACGATATGGCTCAAACCCAATGGAAGTGATCAATAATGTAAAGGATAAGATAAAGGAAATAGAAGCAGGTTTACCACAAAAAAAACTGCCTGACGGAACAGTTTCCAAGGTGACAGTGGTTCCTTTTTATGACAGAACAGGACTGATTAAAGAAACCATCGGGACTCTTCAATCTGCACTTTCACATGAGATCCTTATAAGCATCATCGTAATTATCGTTCTTGTAATGAACCTGAGAGCATCGTTGATCGTAGCGGGACTTTTACCAATCGGTGTACTGATGACATTTATTCTTATGAGGTTTTTTGGGGTAGATGCCAATATAGTAGCTCTTTCAGGCATTGCTATTGCCATCGGAGTCATGGTCGATATCGGAATTGTTGATGTGGAGAATATTCTCAGGCATCTCGAGATGCCCGGGAATCATGGAATACATGGCAAGAAACTATTAGATGTGATTTACCAGGCTACAACCGAAGTAAGGGCTGCAGTTGTTACTTCCATCGCAACAACAATCGTAAGTTTCCTCCCGGTGTTTGCCATGCAGGCACAGGAAGGGAAACTGTTCCATCCTCTTGCCTTTACAAAAACGTTTGCATTGCTATCAGCGTTCCTGCTGGGTATCATCGTTTTACCTACGCTCGTACATATTTTCTTTAATGTTTCATTTGACAGAAAGAAAATCAGGAGAATCTGGAATGGCAGCCTCATCATTGCTGGTTTTATTTTTGTTATCATCTGGCAAATGTGGCCGGCTTTGGCGTTAGTAGCTGTAGGTATCAATAATCTTCTTGATTACAGATGGTCTGAAAAACGCAAAGAATTTCCTAACTACATAAATATATTTATTACTGTCCTTTTTGCGACATGGTACCTGTCAATAGAATGGCTGCCATTGGGTGCACATAACAGCGATATAAGTAACTTCCTATTTGTTGCAGGGATAGTGACAGTTATACTTCTGGCGTTGATGTCGATGGTACGTTTTTACGAAAAGATACTTCGCTGGGCGTTACAGAACAAGTGGAAGTTCCTGATGATTCCTGCATTTACCTTGCTGTTTGGTCTTTTGGCATGGCAGGGTGTTGACAGGATTTTTGGGTTTATTCCAAAAAGTGCTGAAAAAGTCGGATGGAAAAATTTCCGTCAAACCACGGCATGGAAGAGTGCGGTTAAGACTTTCCCTGGCATAGGCAAGGAATTCATGCCATCTCTTAATGAAGGTTCCTTCCTTCTGATGCCAACCAGCATGCCACATTCAAGCATAGAAAAGAACCTTGGATATATTGAAACACTTGATAAGCGTCTGTCGACTATACCTGAAGTGGAAATTGCTGTTGGTAAATGGGGTCGGGTTAATTCTGCTCTCGACCCGGCTCCGATTCAGATGTTTGAAAATACAATCAACTATCGTTCTGAGTATATTCTCGATGAGAATGGTCACCGTTTGCAATTCAAGGTTAACAAAAAGGGGAATTTTATCCTTAAGGGTAATTCAACTTACAATCCAAATGTTGAAGCTTTCAGACTTATTCCTGCTGATAGTCTTATTCAGGACAAAAACGGACAGTATTTTCGTCAGTGGCGTCCACAGATCAAAAAGCCGGACGATATCTGGAATGAGATTGTAAAAGTTACTGATATCCCGGGTCTGACTTCAGCTCCCAAATTGCAGCCGATTGAAACACGTCTGATCATGCTTTCAACCGGAATGCGTGCCCCGCTGGGGCTTAAAGTGTATGGTCCGGATCTGAATACAATAGAAAAGGCCGGGATGATATTTGAAAAGGTATTAAAAGAGGTGCCTTCAATAAAAGGTTCGGCAGTTTTCTACGATCGGGCAGTAGGTGCTCCGTATCTCGAGATCAGGCTTAACCGTGAGGCAATGGCCAGATATGGGATGTCGGTCAATAATGTCCAGGAAATACTGCAGGTTGCGGTCGGTGGTATGTCACTTTCAACTTCTGTCGAAGGTCGTGAAAGGTTTCCCATCAGGGTGAGATATGCCCGTGAGCTGCGTGATAATCCTCAGGATTTAAATCGCATACTTATCCCTGCTATGAATGGAGTCCAGATCCCGCTTGGCGAAATTGCAGATATTGAATATACGAGGGGCGCACAGATGATCAGGAGTGAAAACACCTTTCTGGTAGGGTATGTTATTTTTGATAAAGTCGAAGGAAAAGCCGAAGTGGATGTGGTACAGGATGCTGACAAATATATTAAGCAGCAACTCAGCACAGGAGCAATTGTCCTGCCTGATGGAGTTACCTACAAATTTGCTGGCAACTATGAGAATCAACTGAGGGCCACAAAAAGACTTGCAATAGTTGTTCCAATCAGCTTAATAGTGATATTGCTTTTATTATATTTTCAATTCAGAACAATTACTGCTTCATTTATTCACTTCTCCGGTGTCTTCGTTGCCTTCTCGGGAGGCTTCATAATGCTTTGGCTTTATGGACAGGAATGGTTCATGAATTTCTCTGTCGCCGGGTTAAACCTTCGCGATATGTTCCAGATGCATACAATAAACCTTAGTGTGGCCGTGTGGGTCGGATTTATTGCCCTTTTCGGGATAGCTACAAACGATGGTGTAATTATGGGAACATACATACACCAGGTATTTGAAGACATGAAACCAAAAACTGTTCACGACGTTCGCGAAGCAGTGGTAATGGCTGGGAAAAAGCGTGTGCGTCCGGCCATGATGACAACCGCAGTTGCAGTTATTGCTTTGCTTCCTGTACTATCATCTACTGGCAAGGGAGCCGATATAATGGTTCCCATGGCTATCCCAGCCTTTGGTGGCATGGTAATTCAGGTAATGACGGTTTTTGTTGTTCCACTGTTCCAGGCGATATGGAGAGAAAGGGATGTAATTCATAAAAATAAAATAGCTGCCCAAACAATTAATAATCAATTGGAAAATGGAAAGGATATATAAAAAATTACTGATCGTATTTATTTCGCTTGGTAGCTGGATAGTTGCCAGCAGCCAGCAATATCCTGATTCGCTTCTCCTGTATCTTGAAATTGCAGCGAAAAACAACCCTGGTGTCCTTCAAAAATTAAACGAATATCAGGCAGCGTTGCAAAAGATACCTCAGGTTGGCAGTTTACCCGATCCCCAATTAAGTGCAGGAGTATTTCTTAAACCGATGGAACTGGTAAGTGGTAATCAGGTTGCAGATTTAAGATTAATGCAGATGTTTCCCTGGTTTGGAGTTCTAAGGTATGCCAAAGATGAGATGAGCCTTATGGCAAAAGCAAAATTTGAACTTTTCCGCGATGCAAAACTGCAGGTATTTTACGATATTCAGCGCACCTGGTATGAGCTATATAAAGTTCAAAAAGATATCAGCATCTCAGAAAAGAATATTGAGATCCTTAAACTTATTGAGCGGCTCGCTCTTGTCAGATTTAAATCAGCCTCGCTGCAAAACTCAGGGACATCATCACAAAGTTCAGCAACATCTTCTGTTAGTAACAGCGGTACCAGTACAGGTGCTTCAGGGATGCAGACTATGGGTGGTGGTCAGAGCAATACCGGTTCTTCAGGATCGGGTCAGGCAGGCACCATGGGAGGATCTTCAGGAAGTTCTGGTCTGGCAGATATTTACAGGTTACAAATTGAATCAAGCGAGCTTGAAAACAATATTGCGTTACTAAAAAACCAGCAAAACTCAATCATTGCACAGTTCAATACATATCTGAACAGACCAGTAACATCAACTGTTTACACATATGAAAACATTACCATAGATACCCTTGAATTTTCATTACCTGCAGTTTCGGATAGTATGTTGGCACATAACCCTATGCTTGGCATGCTGGATTTTGAGAAACAATCGCTCGAAGCAAGAAAAAAAATGGTTACCCGTATGGGATATCCAATGGTAGGTCTGGGCCTGAATTATTCTATTATCAGCAAATCCCCTACTGCAATGGGAACCCCTGATATGAATGGCAAGGACATGATAATGCCGATGGTAGAATTTACTTTGCCCATATACAGGAAAAAATATACTGCAATGCAAAAAGAAGCCGAACTAATGAAATCAGCTACTTCTGAAAACTACCAGGCAACTGCCAATTCGCTGCAGTCGGAGTATTACCAGGCTGTACTGCTGTACCAGGATGCTAAGCGCAGGATAAAATTGTATGAATATCAAGTTCAACTGGCGTCAAAATCCCTTGATCTGATGTTGAAAAGCTTCTCGACATCTTCATCAAGCCTGACAGATGTCCTGCGCATACGACAGCAAACACTCGACTATGAACTCAGGCAAGTGGAAGCAGATGCTGACTTCAATACAGCAATAGCATGGCTAAAACGATTAATGGCTTATACTCAAATACAATAAATCCGGACTGAAATGAAAAAATTCAAGTTTTTTAAAATACAATCGAATAAATATGTGAATTTAAGCCTCATACTCATTCTTGGCATCTTTATCGGGTGGCTGGTTTTTCATACATCACAAAAACCTGAGGAAAATCATGATCAATCTGCAGAAGTTGCTCAGGTTACAATTTGGACCTGTGCAATGCATCCACAGATAAGAATGGATCATCCTGGGAAATGCCCTATATGCGGAATGGAATTAATCCCGCTTGCTAAAAGCAGCACAAAATCGATCGATCCATCAGCAATTCAATTGAGTAAAGAAGCCGCTGAACTGGCTAATGTACTCACCTCTGTTGTTACCAGACATAAACCCGTTAAAGAGGTCCGACTTTATGGGAAGGTACAGCCTGATGAGAAACTTTTACAAAGCCAGGTTGCACATGTTCCGGGACGAATTGACAAGTTAAGTGTGAATTTCACTGGTGAATCAGTAGTCAGGGGCCAGGTACTGGCAGAAATCTATTCACCTGAGCTGATCACTGCGCAGGAGGAACTGCTCGAAACCGCAAGAACCAAGCTGGCACAACCTGAACTTTATGAAGCTTCTAAAGAAAAGCTTCGCCAGTGGAAAGTTACTGATGATCAGATTGCTAAAGTTGAGAATTCCGGTGTTGTCCGGAATGAATTCGAAGTGGTTTCGAATACATCAGGAACTGTTATTGCAAGGTTAGTAAGCGTAGGCGATCACGTGGGAGAAGGCACTGAATTATTTAAAATTGCAGATCTTTCGAAAGTATGGGTTATGTTCGATGCTTATGAAAGCGATCTTCCGTTCCTGAACATAGGAGAAAAAGTAACCTTCTCCCTTCAGGCGATACCCGGAAAGGATTTTTCAGGCAATATCATATTCATCGATCCGGTAATCGATCCGGTTACAAGGGTTGCAAAAGTCAGGGTTGAAACCTCAAATGAATCAGGTAAACTAAAACCTGAGATGTTTGCAAACGGCGTTGTCTCCACCACACTTAACGAATACCGAAATAATATGGTTATACCGAAATCTGCTGTCCTGTGGACAGGAAAGCGTTCGATCGTTTACGTAAAACAACCAGGAGATGAGCCAATATTTAAATTACGCGAAATTGGGCTGGGTCCTATGCTGGGGAATAGCTATGTAGTAACTGATGGTCTTGCTGAAGGGGAAGAGATAGTAACAAACGGGACTTTTAGCGTTGACGCCAGCGCCCAGCTCGAAGGTAAACCAAGCATGATGAATCCACGGGGAAGAAAAACATCCTCAATGCCCGGCATGATTATGCCGGGGGATGAAAAAACTGGTGATTCGAAACCCGTCAATGATACAAGCATGAAAGGAATAGAGATGTCAGGGGATAGTACTAAATCGAAAAATTAAAACATGAAACATACATACGCTGTATACGGCATGAACTGTAATAATTGCAAAGCTCATGTGGAAAACGCTCTTAAAAAAGTTGATGGTGTGACAGGAGTCTCAGTCGATCTGCAGAAAGCAGAAGCTGTCATTATTATGGAATCGCATATTCCGTTGGAAAAATTTCAGGAGGCTCTGAAAAATGAAGGAGGAAATTATAGTATTTCTTTTCCCGGAGATGTTGCATTTGCAAATAAATTCAAGGAGGAAAAGTTAAAACTAAAATCCACAGAAAAAGGATCAGGAGTGTATTATTGTCCAATGCATTGTGAAGGTGATAAAACGTATGATAAACCTGGCGATTGCCCTGTTTGTGGGATGGACCTGGTGGAGCAGCCTTCGGTAAATAATAAAATTCAGTACACCTGCCCAATGCATCCCGAAATCATAAAAGATGAGCCCGGTTCATGCCCGATCTGCGGAATGGATCTTGTACCGCTGATAGCGGATGTTGAAGATGAAGATAAAACCTATAAGAATCTGCTGAGGAAATTTAAGATTTCATTATTATTCACAGCACCGATTTTTCTGATTGCGATGTCAGAAATGGTTCATAATAATCCGCTTATGACAGTGATACCATGGAAATACTGGAACTGGGTTCAACTGATCCTGTCAATTCCTGTGGTATTTTATGCTGCATGGATGTTTTTTGAAAGGGCCTGGCGTTCTGTTAAAACCTGGAATCTGAATATGTTCACGCTGATTGGAATCGGTTCCGGGGTGGCATGGCTCTTCAGTGTATCAGCCCTTCTATTTCCTGGAATATTTCCCGATCAGTTTAAATCACATGCAGGTACAGTATATGTCTATTTTGAAGCTACAACAGTTATTCTGACATTAGTATTACTTAGGTCAGCTTTTGGAAGCAAGGGCACACGGAAAGACAAACAGCGCTATAAAAGAATTACTAAAACTGGCTCCTAATAAAGCAACAAAAATCATTGATGGCAAGGAACAGGTTGTTGCCATTGATTCTATTCAGAAGGGCGATTTGTTACGTGTCAGACCCGGCGAAAAGATACCGGTAGACGGAAGTATTCAGGAGGGAGAATCGACAATCGATGAATCAATGATCTCCGGTGAGCCGATTCCTGTTGACAAAAAAGTTGGGAGAAAAGGTAAGTTCCGGAACAATTAACGGGAACAAAACTTTTGTAATGGTTGCTGAAAAAGTAGGTTCGGAAACCCTTCTTTCGCATATCATCGAAATGGTTAATTCTGCAAGCCGTTCAAAAGCCCCGATTCAGAATCTGGCTGATAAAATTTCCGGCTATTTTCGTGCCTGTAGTAGTGGGTGTTTCAGTCATTACTTTCGTTGTTTGGGCAATATATGGAGGTGAACATGCGTATATGTATGCATTTGTAAATGCCATAGCTGTACTTATCATTGCCTGTCCGTGCGCACTTGGGTCTGGCTACACCAATGTCTGTTATGGTTGGGGTAGGTAAAGGAGCACAATCGGGAATACTGATCCGAAATGCCGAGTCGCTGGAAAAAATGAATTCAATTGATGTAGTCATAATTGATAAAACAGGAACTGTAACTGAGGGAAAACCATCAGTTGAAAAAGTATTCAGTATCATTCCCGGCATATCAGAATGAAGATGTACTTCAAAAAATTATCTCACTGAATAGCAGCAGTGAACATCCACTCGCACAGGCTACGATGCGGTTATGGTGAAAGCAGAGAATATTGAGGTGCTTCCTGTTTCTGATTTTGAAGCGATAACCGGAAAAGGTGTTACAGGAGTACTGGCAGGCACAAAGGTAGCATTGGGCAATGAAAAGCTGATGGAGAAATCTAAAGTGGTTATTTCAGCCGAATTGAAAAACCAGGTTAATTCAGAACAAAAACTGGGCAAAACAGTATCTTACCTCTCTGAAGATAATACCGCAATCGGCTTTGTTGTTATTTCGGATAAAATTAAAGGAATCGAGCAAAGAAGCTATTCATAATCTGCAAAAAGAAGGTCTGAAGGTTATCATGTTTACGGGGATAATGAAGAAACCGCCAGGGCTGTCAGCGATGCATTGAATCTTGATGGATATAAGGCTCATATGCTTCCCGGGAGTAAACTGGACGAAATAAAACGACTTCAGGCGGATGGCAAAAAGGTGGCCATGGCAGGTGACGGAATAAATGATGCGCCGGCACTGGCACAGGCAGACATTGGTATCGCGATGGGGACAGGAACGGATGTGGCAATTGAAAGTGCAGGAATAACTCTTGTAAAAGGAGATCTTAAAGGAATTGCAAAAGCACAGTTATTAAGCCATAAGGTTATGAAGAATATCAAAGAGAATCTGTTTTTTGCCCTTGCTTACAATACCCTTGGAATTCCGCTCGCAGCAGGAGTTTTATATCCGTTTCTTCGGGATTTTACTTTCACCAATGATAGCAGCACTGGCAATGAGTTTCAGCTCAGTTTCGGTCATATCCAATTCGTTGCGGCTAAGAAATGTGAACCTTAAGTAAATCATTCGATTAGTACAGGAAAGTCCCATTTCTATGTTAATGGTTCCTTGTGCAAACACTTGGATATTCCGTAGTTTATTTTTGCTATTTTTGTACCTGATTATAAATAACGATACATGCAAAAACATGATAAGATTTAAATAATGGATGAAAAATTCTAGGGGAGATTAAATTCTAATAACCAGACTCAAAGAATATAAGAGTGCAGTGATTGCATTTTCCGGCGGAGTTGACAGTACGTTTCTGGCGAGAGTAGCAAAAGATGTTTATGGCGAGAATCTTTTGCTTGATAACTGCTACTTCAAGTACTTATCCATTTTACGAACTTGAGGAGGCAGAATCTCTTGCCAGAGATGCTGGGAATCAAGCATAGAATTATTATATCTGAAGAGATAGATATTCCGGGATATTCAGATAATCCTCCCGACAGATGTTATTATTGTAAAAGTGAGCTTTTTGGTAAAATAAAATATATTGCAACGGAAGAAGGTTATCAAAGGTATCTTGATGGCAGCAATGCCGATGATCTTAAAGATTTCCGTCCCGGAATGAAGGCAAAGCAGGAAAAAGGGATTATTTCTCCTCTTGCAGATTCGGGTTTTACTAAAAACGATATCCGTCATTTCTCTGCAAAACTGAATCTGCCAACTGCCACAAAGCAATCTTATGCATGTCTTGCATCCCGTTTCCCTTACGGTGAAAAGATAACAAAGGAAAAACTCGACAGGCTGGCAACGGCAGAATTGAAGTCAGGAAACTTGGCTTCACCCAATTCAGAATAAGAAGCCATGAAAATCTTGCCCGGCTTGAATTTGTTCCCTCTGAAATGGATAAAGCCTGGGGAATAAAGGACATATTGACAGAGATTTGCCGGAGATCAGGTTTTAGCTACACTACCATTGATCTGACAGGTTACAGAAGCGGGTCGATGAACGAAGTGTTGTCAGATACCGATAAAAAAGGCTATTGATTTTTAACATTCGTTTATTTAACTGCCGGATTGTAGCGGCACCATCTGGTATGGATAAAAGCTTTCTGTTATTTTTACGTTAAACAATAAAGTTGTTTTAATGTTATATTAGCTATTTACTTAATAACATTGTTTTATGCCAGATCTTACTATACCTAATCAAAAAGTAGTTGAAAAGGCAATCAAATCGGTATTTGAGCTTCTTTTCCCAACATCTCATACATTTACCGAAACTGAGATAGAATGCAATCGTACTGATCTGCAAAATGAAATCAGCGGGATTTTATCAGGGCTGACAGAGAACAATGAAGAAATTACGCGGACTTTATTCAAAAACCTGGAGAAAATAAAAAAAGGATTATTGAAAGATGCACATTTCATTCTTGAAGCAGATCCTGCGGCTACACAACTTATTGAGGTCATAGCAATCTACCCTGGTTTCTTCGCTATATTTTGTTACCGGATAGCAAATTTTCTGGCAAAGCTTGATGTTCCGCTTTTTCCCAGGATGATCACAGAATTTGCTCACAGGGTAACGGGTATCGATATTCACCCGCACGCTGAGATCGGAAGTCCTTTTGCGATCGACCATGGAACCGGAATAGTTATCGGAGAAACAACAAAAATCGGGAATTATGTAAAGGCTTACCAGGGTGTTACCCTTGGTGCACTCAGTGTCGACAAGAGCAAGGCATCGAAAAAGAGACATCCCACTATTGAAGATAATGTTGTACTCTATTCCGGATGTACAATCCTTGGAGGAGAAACTGTTGTGGGCAGAAACAGTATAATAGGCGGAAATGTCTGGCTCACTGAAAGTATTGCACCTTTTTCAGTGGTCTATCATAAAAGCGAAATAGTAGTCAGGAATCAAACCGGCTATAAGGAACCAATGAATTTTATTATTTAAACAGAATTTCAAAATTGCTTTGACTATGATACTAAATTCAATTCTTGATTCAATTGGAAATACACCACATTTGAAAATAAACCGGCTGTTCGATCCGGCCTATTCCGTTTGGGTAAAACTCGAAAGAGCTAACCCGGGTGCCAGTATTAAAGACCGTATCGCCTTATCAATGGTCGATGATGCAGAAAAGAAAGGTTTATTATTGCCAGGTAGCACAATTATAGAACCAACTTCAGGCAATACAGGTATTGGCCTGGCCATTGTAGCCGCAGTAAGAGGCTATAAACTCATACTTGTTATGCCTGAGTCAATGTCTGTTGAAAGACGTAAAATTATGAGCTCGCTTGGTGCGGATATTGTCTTGACCCCGCGTGAAACAGGAATGAAGGGAGCAATAGAAGTATCGAGGGATCTGATCTCTAAAACGCCAGATTCATGGATGCCAATGCAGTTCGATAATCCGGCCAATACAGAAATACACAGGACCACTACAGCTCAGGAGATACTCAAAGATTTTCCTGACGGACTTGATTATCTTATTACAGGCGTGGGCACAGGAGGACATATTACAGGCTGTGCCGAGATATTAAAAAAGTCTTTCCCAAAACTTAAGGTATATGCAGTTGAACCTGAATTATCCGCCGTGCTGAGTGGCGGAGCTCCCGGACCACATCCTATACAGGGTCTTGGGGCAGGCTTCATCCCTTCGATAATGAATACTGAAATTCTTGACGGCATTATAAAAATATCAAAGGAAGAGGCATATACATTTACAAGAAGGGCAGCCAAAGAAGAAGGACTATTCGTCGGTATATCATCAGGAGCAGCACTGGCAGCCGTGAACCAGAAACTTAAGGATTTTCCTGAAGGATCAAGAATTCTTACTTTCTGCTACGACACAGGAGAGAGATATTTATCAATAGAAGGATTATTCTGATAAGCGGCTGTTATGTTCATAAAACTACCTAATCTTCAAACAAATACAGCTGCCTGTCGCCACAATCTTCAGTCTCCAGATTTGAAACGCTTAATCCCAGCAATCTTATACGCGATCCTTCAAGCTTGAGTAATCTTCGGATAGCTGTAACCTCGTTATGCAGTGTATCGAAATCACGGATGTAGTTCTGAAGAGTTTTACTCCTGGTGATCTGCCTGAAATCAGAGAATTTAATTTTTAATGTTATTGTTCTCCCATATGTTTCAGATTGTTCCAGCCGTTCCATCAACTCTTTTTCAAGCTTATACAGTTCAGCAATAATTTCGAAACTGGTTGTCAGATCTTTGTCATAAGTAAGTTCCGTTCCGAAAGATTTACGTTCCTGATCAGGTTCAACAGGCCGCTCATCAATCCCTCTTACAATATCATAAAAGAAGACCCCGGCTTTGCCAAAATTTCTTACCAGCGATACCATGTCCCATTTCTTCAGGTCAGCACCTGTATGAATCCCCAGTTTATGCATTTTCTGTGCTGTCACCTTACCGATACCGTAAAATTTCTCAACAGCAAGGTTCTCAATGAACTTTTCAGCATCTTCCGGCCTGATCACGAATAATCCATCCGGCTTGTTTATATCTGAAGCTATCTTTGCCAGGAATTTGTTTATTGAAATCCCTGCTGAGGCAGTAAGTCCGGTTCTTGATTTAATTTCGCTCCTGATTTTCCTGGCAATGACGGTTGCAGAACCGATATTTTTCTTATCCCGTGTTACATCAAGAAATGCTTCATCAATTGACAGTGGTTCAATTAAATCGGTATATTCCGCAAATATTTCCCTGATGATGCCTGACACTTCATTATAACGATCAAAATTATGCCTTACAAATATGAGATCAGGACATAAACGTTTGGCAATCACGGAGGGCATGGCTGATCTGACTCCAAATTTGCGTGCTTCATAACTTGCAGCAGCAACAACACTTCGCTCACCGCTGCCGCCAACAGCAACAGGTTTTCCTCTGAGTTCCGGATTGTCGAGCTGTTCAACGGATGCAAAAAATGCATCCATATCGATATGTATGATCTTTCTCAATATCTAATTAATTCAAAACAAAGCTATAAAGAAAAAGGTTAAAAGTCTTCAACTTTACTCTTAACTCAGAACCCTTATGTAAGAGATATTTCACGGTAACAGGGAAACCTTTTCATATTTATCCTTTGAAAATTGATCAACATTAACCATTATTGCATGGAAATATAATTCTAAATGTTTTGGAGACAAAGTCAGATAAGAAGGGAAAATCTTTTGCACTTATTCTGTTCCAGCATCGATTGTGGGGATCAATCTTATTGCCATATATAATTCAAAGAGAACCCGGAAAGGGTTATTTTAAATTGTCAGAGTGCCTTTCTCCTTATCCCGGTATTGATACGTTAAGTACCCTCACGGCTGAAGAACGCGATGTTGTTAAAATCATCAATGAATATACCGACAGGGCTCTTTTCAAGCTCTTCTCAAGGGATAAGACAGTTAAGGAATTTCTCCAGAAGATAAACCCTGAACATCTTGAAAAATTTATCAGACCGTATATAGAAAGACGCCTCTTATAAATGTTTTACAATTGCACGTGATGAAAATATACCGGTCTATTATCAAAAGACAAAAACAGCAACTCTTCACTCTGAGGATCTGCTTCTGGTTTCGGAAGAGAAGGCCGAACCTGTATTCAGGTTTGTTAAAAATGAAGAACAGAGCTACTTATAGCCTTAGCCTCGAATCGGACGGAAAAGAAGTGCATCTCAGAAACAGTTCAGTTGATATTATATGCATAAATCCATGCCTGATCAGAGAAGATCACAACATTTTTTTTGTTTCTGATATTGAAGGTTCAAAACTGAGACCCTTCCTTTCAAAAGAGAACATTCTGATACCGAAAAAAACAGAGTTAAAATACTTCGGAGGCTTTGTACTTAATGCGATCAATAATTTTAAAGTTGAGTACTCCGGTTTCGAGATAATCGAAGTCATTCCTGAAAAAGAGGCTGTTCTTGTACTTGAAATCGGATTAAAAGGTACACCCGTTCTGATCTTAACTTACAATTATAAGGGAAATAAAATTCACGCCAGCGAATCATCAATCTCCTTTACGTATTTGAAAACAAAGGGGATAATTTTATTTTCAGAAAATATTTCCGCGATTTTATATGGGAAAAGAAATGCCGTGAAACACTGGGGGAACTTGGCTTCTTTTCGGATGATGATATAAATTTCTTTCCTGTCTCCTCTGGTATCAGAAAGAAAGATGAGTTGTATTCAATTCTGGAACTTGTAAATGCCAATTATTCTGAAATTATTAATTCCGGATTTAGTCCTGATATCAAGGCTCGATTCAAATTACAATTTAAAACCAGTTGATATTGAGATAAGCAGCCAGATTGTCAATGACTGGTTTGATGTGAGGGCGTCAGTTAAAATCGGGGAATGGGATAATTCCATTCAGCAGTTTCAGAAATAATATTCTGAACGGGATAAGAGAGTATGAATTACCTGATGGTTCCATGGCAATTCTGCCTGAAACCTGGTTCACGAAATACAGAAACATCTTTGAATTCGGAAAAATAACCGATGACTCCCTGAAGATCCACAAGCAACATTTTTCATTGCTTGCAGATACATTTAACGATGAAGGGAAAAAGGGATTACGAAAAACTTGAAAAGCTTCTGTCTCCTGATCAGATACCTGTCCTGATGCATCCAAAAGGCCTGCAGTGCAATATGAGACAATATCAGTCTGATGGTCTCAACTGGCTGAATTTCCTTCAGACAGCTGGTCTGGGCGGATGTCTTGCCGATGATATGGGACTTGGTAAAACTATACAGACACTCGCCCTTCTTCAACACAATAAGGAAAACCTAACTTCCGGCATTCAGATCGCAGGAGAATCTGAAAGAACCCTCTTTGAAACCATGAAGCAAAGCTGACCTCACTTATTATTGTCCCGGCATCACTTATCTATAACTGGGAGAATGAAATAAAACGATTTGTGCCCGGAATGACTGTCTACAGCTATAAAGGGAACCAGCGAAAAAAATCCACATCATATTTTCAAAATTTCGACATAATACTTTCAAGCTATCATACTGTCCGGCAAGATATTGAGTTAATTAGTTCATTTTCATTCCATTACATTATTCTCGATGAGAGCCAGGTTATTAAAAATCCGGCTTCAATGCTTTACAGAACTGTAACACGGTTAAAATCTGAGTTTAAGCTTGTACTAACCGGAACACCTGTTGAAAATTCAATTACAGATCTCTGGACACAATTAAATTTTGTCAATCCCGGCCTATTGGGAGATCTTTCTTTTTTCAGAAGGGAATTTGCAAAACCTATTGAAAAAATGGGTGACGATGAGAAAGAGGATAAACTCAGGAAGATCATTCAGCCTTTTATCCTGCGACGGACAAAAGAAATGGTTGCAAGTGATCTTCCGCCGGTTACTGAACAGACAGTTTTTTGCGATATGACTGATGAACAGTATAAGGTTTATGATGAGGAAAAATCATCGGTCAGAAACAGTATCCTCAAAAGTATTTCGTCTACCGGTCTGGAAAAATCAGCTATCATTGTCCTTCAGGGTCTCATGAAACTCAGACAGTTATCGAATCATCCTGTAATGGCGAATGAGGAATATACTTTTGGTTCGGGAAAATTCGAGACTGTGCTTCAGGATATGGAAAGTGTGATTTCAGAAGGGCATAAAATTCTCGTATTCTCATCATTTGTAAAACATCTTGATCTCTATGCCGATCATTTGAGGAAGAAAAGAATTCGTTTTCGCTATGCTTACCGGAGCAAGTACTAACAGAGAAAAGATAGTAAACAGCTTCCAGCTCGATCCAGAAAACAAAATATTTCTTATCTCTCTTAAGGCAGGAGGCGTAGGTCTTAATCTCACTGCTGCTGACTATGTATTTATACTTGATCCCTGGTGGAATCCCGCTTCCGAGATGCAGGCACTAAACCGTGCTCACCGGATTGGCCAGCATAAGAGTGTATTTGTTTACAGGTATATTACGAGTAACAGCATAGAAGAAAAAATATTAAGACTGCAGGAGAAAAAATCAAGGCTGGCTGATATTTTCATTTCGAGTAATAATCCGCTTAAGGATATTGATATTCAGGAGATTCTTAATATAATTGGATAATAATTTTCCGCTGCACCTACCCCCTAAATCCCCCAAATGGGGGACTTAAAATCATAAAAAGAGGGCTGTAGAATGTATAAGCCCCCCATATGGGGGGTTGGGGGGTAGAAAGCACGAGGCAAAAGAAGATTTAATAATTTTGGAGATAGGATTTTAAATTATATAATATCATTAAATCGTTATGAAAGTACTCGGAATCAACTGCAGTCCCCGAAGGGGTGGAAATACAGAACTACTTATACGTGAGGTATTTAAAGCTATTGAGAAGGAAAATATCAAAACTGAGTTTTTTCAGCTTGGAGGAAAGGATGTAAATGGCTGTATTGCATGTATGAAGTGCAGGAAGAAAAAGGATGGTATTTGTCATCAGAAGAATGAGGTTATAAACAAATGCATAGGCAGAATGCTGAAAGCCGATGCCATAATAATAGGTTCACCTGTATACAATGCTGACATAACTGCTGATGCCAAGGCATTCATGGAAGTGTCGAGTTATGCTTTGGGAAGTGCGGGTAAACCTCTGAAGCATATGCCCGGTGCAGCTGTTATTGCAGTACGGCGTGCCGGAGCTGTACATTCTTTCGATAGCATAAATCATTTCTTCCTTATCAATGAAATGATCATTCCCGGATCATCATACTGGAATATTGGAATCGGACGGGAAAAAGGAGAAGTGCTCAAAGATGAGGAAGGTATGCGAACCATGAAGGTCCTGGGGGAAAATATGGCATGGCTGCTTGAAAAACTAAATCCTGAAAAATAAAAATGAAGAGCGTCAATTACAAATTAGAGACGCCCATATACATAAATAGAGACGCCCAAATTGGGCGTCTCCACAAATCAGGTCAGGTCAATTCAGGTTAATGCTAATAATCTGTCACGTTCTACATAATGTGTATGAAGCAGTTCATGTGACTTGTGGCTGTTTGGCTGATCGAGGAACTCCTTATAAATTGCAATAACATCAGGATTCTCGTGCGATTTCCGAAGAACCATATGTTCATCTTCAGAATAGATTGCTTTCATACGTTTTTCTCTGATCTGCATATTGGTTGGTATAGGCTGTCCGCCGCCACCGATACATCCTCCCGGGCATGCCATGATCTCAATAAAATGATACGAAGCTTTGCCCTGCTCTTACCATCTTCATTATCTTGTTTGCATTAACAAGTCCATGTGCAATTGCAACCTTCAGTTCAGCGCCTTCAAGGAACTTCCAGGCTTCAACGACATCCTTCAATTTTTACTGTAGCTTCTTTTACGCCTTCCATTCCTCTGACAGGAGTTATATTCAGGTTTCCAAATGGAACTTCACGTCCGGTAACAATCTCATATGCAGTTCGCAAGTGCAGCTTCCATAACACCTCCGGTAGCTCCGAAAATAACTGCTGCTCCGGTGGAATCACCCATTATTGAATCATATTTTGCTTCTTCGAGGTTTCTGAAGTCGATTCCTGCCTGTTTGATCATCACAGCAAGTTCGCGTGTGGTTAGAACAAAATCAACATCCTTGAATCCACTTGATCTCATCTCAGGTCTGTCAGCTTCAAATTTCTTAGCTGTACATGGCATTATTGATACTGAAACAATTTTCGATGGATCAATATTCCGTTTCTTGGCATAAAATGTTTTTGCAAGTGCTCCGAACATCTGCTGTGGAGATTTGCATGATGAAAGGTTTGGCAGGAATTCAGGATATTTATGTTCGATGAATTTTATCCAGCCCGGTGAACATGAGGTGAACATCGGAAGAGATATTTTCTTGTCACCATCAACCAGTGCTTTCTTCAGTCTTACCAGCAGTTCGGTACCTTCTTCCATAATAGTAAGGTCAGCACTAAAATCGGTATCCAGAACCGAGTTGAATCCAAGCTGTCTGAGGGCATTTACCATTTTGCCGGTGACCCTTTCACCCGGATCATAACCCAAGATCTTCACCAAGTGCAACTCTTACTGCAGGAGCAGTCTGAACAACTACATGCTTGTCAGGATCATAAATTGCATCCCAGACCTGGTCGATATAAGTCTTTTCAACAAGTGCACCGGTAGGACAACGGTTTACACACTGACCGCAATTTGTACAAACAACGTGGCTCATCGGTCTGTCGTGAAATGATGAGATCTTCTGATGTGCTCCTTTGTTGGCAACAGCTATTGCTGATACATGACTGAAGTTCGGAACATGTTCTTACACATCGCTGGCATCGGATACATTTGCTGTCGTCTTTGATAAATGAGGGTGATGATCTGTCAATATTGTATTTATGATCTTCAACAAGATCAAGGAAAAATGATCGCCAAATGCAAATTCATTTGCCAGCGACTGAAGTTCGCAATTCTGGTTTTTGTAACATTTTGTACAATCAGATCTGTGCTCTGAAAGCAGAAGTTCAACAATATGTTTACGGGCATTACGTACTTTCAGGGTATTTGTATGGATTTCCATTCCTTCGGAAGCCGGAGTTGCACACGATGCAATAAGTGTTCTTGCTCCTTTCTGTTCAACCACGCAGACGCGGCAGTTTCCTGCAACACACAGGTCATCGTGGTTACACAGTGTCGGGATATTTATTTTCAGTTTTTTGGCAGCTGCCAGGACTGTTGTTCCCTCCTGAACCGATACCTTCTGGTCATTTATAAGTAGATTTATCATGATTCTCTGAATTTGTTTAGATTGTTAATAGATGATCTCTTCCCTGAAGTTGCCGACAATCGATTTGAATGCATTGCCGACTGACTGTCCGAGACCACATTTTGCAGCAATCTTCATTGTATCTGCAAGTTTCATCAGTTCATTCAGGTAGGTGGATTTGGCTTCACCTTTTTTTACCTTTTCAACACCTTTCAGCAACTGCTGGCAACCAACACGGCATGGAGTGCATTGTCCGCATGACTCCTCTGCAAAGAAATCGAGATAATTATGCAGGACATTGTACATTGACCTGTGAACTGTTGAAAAGCTTCATTGATCCACCTGTAGGAACACCTTCGAAACCAATTATTGTCTCTGCAAATTTCTTCCTGGGTACACAGAATCCTGAAGCACCTCCAACCTGAACAGCTTTTGTATCACCATCGCCGAATTCATTTACAAACTGCTGAACGGTCATTCCAAGTTCAAGTTCAAAAATACCCGGTGTAGGTGTATCTCCGGATATTGAGAAAACTTTTGATCCCCTGGAATCTTTTGTACCGTACTGAATGAAGTTTTTTGCGCCATGCAAAATGATCATCATGGCGGTAACAAGAGTCTCCACATTATTTATTGAGGTTGGTTTTTCAAATACACCGGATACTGTCGGATAGGGAGGCTTATTTCTTGGTTCGCCCCGTTTGCCTTCAATCGATTCAAACAGTGCGCTTTCCTCACCGCAGATATATGCACCGCTGCCCATCCGGTATTCAATATTAAAATCATAACCTATCTCATTTATCATTTTATGAAATGCGTCAAGTTCGATCATCAGCTTTGGCAAGAAGATACCTGTACTCACCCCGGAGATAAACTATACCTTTTTTTGCACCGATAGCTTTGCCTGCAATAGCCATTCCTCCATGAACCTTATTCGATACCCTGTCAAGTATCTCACGGTCTTTGAATGTTCCCGGTTCACCTTCATCAGCGTTGCATACAATATATTTTTCCGGACTCTTTTCAGCAGCTGTATATTTCCATTTCAAACCTGTGGGAAAACCGGCACCTCCCCTTCCTTTCAGACCTGAGTCGAGCATATCCTGAATTATTTCAGCACTGCTCATTTTAAAGCCTTTGGTCAAGAACCTCATTCGATATCTATTTTTTCGAATATTAGGTCAACCTTATTTAATCCTTTATTTTCCATGATTTTGCCGGATATTTATTTTTGCATATAATCTTTAATAATCTCGCTTACTTTTTCAGGAGTCAGCTCGGTATATGGCATATCATTTATAAGAATTGCCGGAGCTTTATGGCACCATCCGATACAGTTGGTTTCAATAAGGCTGAATTGTTTGTCGGCAGTTGTTTCTCCGACTTTTATTTTAAGTATATCTTCGAGAGTCTGAATAATATCACTCTTCCCTTTCATTGAGCATGTAATTGTTTTACAAACTCTTATAACATACTTGCCTTTCACCTGGGTGTCGAGAAAGGTATAAAAAGAAGCTGTTCCGTAAACTTCAGCTGCTGAAATATCGAGTTCTTTCGCAACTTCAACCATAGCCTCATCAGTCAGATAATTGTGTTTTTGAACAATATCCTGAAGAATCGGCATAAGGCTCTCCCGTGCATGACCATGTTTGTCGGACAATTCCTTAACTAGATTTCCTACTTGATACATATCTATTTGATTTTTAAGTAATTAAAATATTTTTTAATGTGAAAATGTTCCTTTTAAAAGTGCTGTTAAATTAATAACAATACTTTTTAAAAAAAACTTACAAATGTCATTGTTTCTAATTTAGAATGAAAATAAAGAAGTTGTTTTTTACCCTCAAGCACCCCGAGAGGGGTTTATTTCACAACAGGAATGTTGCTTATCAGTGTAAGATCGGCATATGACAAATAAACTGGAGCATAGCCTTTGTACTCTCTCAGAGTAGTATCTTCGCAGGAATAAAAGCTTGAAAAAAAAGCCAGAACATGGATTACCAGGCAATCCTAAAAAAAATAAAACCCTCTCACGAATTCTTCATCGGAATCGATTCGGACGGATGTGTATTTGACACTATGGAATTGAAGCAGAAGGAATTCTTTATACCCAATGCATTAAAATATTTTGATCTCTACCCTATTTCAGGAATACTTGCTGAAACCTGGGAGTTTGTAAATCTCTATTCTGTCTACAGAGGCAGCAACAGGTTTACATCGCTAGTCAGGGTTTTTGAAATGCTCAGAATGCGAAAAGAAATTGGCAAATCCGGTTTTAAATTACCTGATTTAAGCTCTCTCAAAGAGTGGATTAACTCTGAGACTAAACTAAGCAATGCAAATCTTATCAAATATTCTGAGTCAGATTATGACCCTGAACTTGAAAAAGTCGTCAGATGGACTGAAGCGGTCAATAAAGATATTACTCAAAGGCTCCCGAGCATACCTCCTTTTCCTCATGCCGGGACAGCTATTGAAAAAATGTCATCGATTGCGGATCTTATGATTGTTTCCCAGACACCGCTTGAGGCTCTCGAACGGGAATGGAGAGAGCATAATCTTGAGAAACATGTAGTTGCAATTGCAGGTCAGGAACATGGAACCAAAACAGAGCATATTGCACTGGCAGCAAAAACTAAATATCCTGACAATAAAATACTTATGATAGGTGATGCCAGGGGTGATCTTGAGGCAGCAAAAAATAACGGAATCAGTTTTTTCCCAATCATTCCCGGAAAAGAGGATAGATCGTGGGAAAGGTTTATTGATGAAGGCCTTGAAAGGTTCAGGAAAGGTCTTTTTGAGGGCAGTTATGAAACCGGACTCTTATGTGAGTTTGAAGAATCTTTGCCTGAAAAACCGCCCTGGAAAGAATAGGCAGCTAACTAACCGGCACATAAACTTCTACCCTTGTACCGATTGATTCACCATTGTCGTTATGAAGATCTATGATAGAATGCTTTATGGGTTTTTTATTAATCTGGTTTAAAATGTTGTAGAATTCTCCTGTGAGCTTTAATCCTTTGCCCGCAGACCTTGTTTGGTCTTCAGCTTTCACCCGTCCTATACCATTATCTTCAATGGAGAGTATCAGATAGTCTTTTTTCTTCTCCGCCTTTATTAAGAGGACTCCTCCGTCTTTGCTGGCCATAATTCCATGCTTAATCGCGTTCTCAGCAAATGTATGCAAAACCAGTTTTGGCACTTGCTCCTGCCTGGTCACACCTTCCCCTATTACGATCTTATAGTTAAATTTTTCGCCGAACCTTAGTTTTTCCAGATCAAGATAGGTAGTTACAAAATCGAGTTCTTCTCCCAGGCTCCTGTAGAGCCTTTCGGCATCATTTATCAGTCCTCTGAGCAATTGTGTGAACTTGATCATGTAATCATACGCTAACTGACGGTCCTCCAGATAGATAAGAGAAGCTATTGAATTAAGCGTATTAAAGGTAAAGTGAGGGTCAAGCTGCGATTTAATACTTTGCAGCTGAAGTGTTACCAGCCGGCGTTTTAAACTCTCTTTCTGTACTACCTGCAGAGTATTGATTTTTTTTATGAGTACTATAAAAACGAATATTAAAAGGTAGATGCCGGGATATGCCAGATAACCAAGGTAATAATAGCTGTTCCTTTTCAGGGTTAGAAAATAGCCATTTCCCCCTCCTGCACTCAGGAATATTTTATTTTCATGGTCTTTGGACGAATAATGAGAAAATCTGAAATCCAGATCGTTTCCTTTTAATCTGGCTTCGCCGAGCTTTCTTAAAGCAGCATTATAGATAACCAGCTTTTCTTCATCCGTTGAATAAAGCAATAATTCGGATTCGCCATCAAAATTAATGTCACAGCTGTAATGATTATAGTATGAGTTGAACGGAGGCTTGATTTTATTTACAACTTTTAGCTGATCATTAAGTTCAATAAGCTCGTTAGCTAATAAATAGAGTCTGTCAGTATTTCTGTTTTTAATAACTTCTATACTGATGTGATTATTAAGCCCCAGATCACTGAAGTTCCTTTCCCTGATCATTTTCCCTTCCGTGGAATACAACATTATTCTGGGTTCAAGCACATTTGTATCTGCAGACCCTGAATTATGTGTCACTGCATATCCCTTAAATCCTCCGCTTGTATAGGAGTTTATATCGAGTTGATTTGTAAGACCGGGAAACTCCACTGGAGGAAATTTCAACCTCAGACTGTCATTATAAACCATCAGCCAGGTACTCCAGTCGCTGAAGGGAACCCATGTTTTGAAGTTGCCGGAGGCTCCGGTGATTCCAAAAATTTCAGGTCTCCCATCTCCATCAGCATCCAGCATTTTCGGATATTGACAGGTCACCCCGGCATACTGACTTGATTTCAATTCTTTGTGAACAATATCGTAGGAATAAAGCCTTCGTGGCTCAAGACCAAAACCGGTCTGAATACTGAAATAAAGTTCATCTTTGCCATCTCCATTTGTATCATAAAATCCTGCCGGCCTGATAATAGATGTTACTTTTTTATTTATTGGTTTTAATTTTGTGATGTATAAATGATCTGATTTTATTCCTCCTTTGTCAAAGAACTCATTGATGTTAAGGAACAGCGAATCGCCCTTATAGCTAAATATGTATATTTCTTTAAAGAGATCATGATCAAAGTTCCCGAAAAAAAAGTCCGACATATCCGTGTCGATTGTATCCTTCAGATTCCACTGATCATAAACCCTCATATCATTATTCAGTATAACTATGAAATAATACGGGTTTCCCTTTCCCCTGCGGATTATTTCCGAAATCGTATCTGAATTAAGATCCTCATAGACATTCATCGAAAATGCTTTATTTACAGGCTCAACCTCAAGCCTTGACTTCGTGCCTAATGGGGGAAGGAATAAGATAATCAGGATTGCAGGAATACCTGCAAGAAAGAATGAAGAATAGATGATCTTCTTAAAGAATGGACGCACTTTTCATGATTTAGATAATATCGAGATCTTTCAGATGCTGTCTGGGAATTTTAACTGTCACCGATTCTCCGCCCCGCACAAGTAAAATTGTGCACTCTTTCCTGTCTAGCATTGTAATGTACTCAAAATTGACTATATAAGATCTGCCGACTCTTATAAATCCATTTTTTGGAAGGAGCTCCGCTACCTTTCCAAGGTTCATTGAACATAGAAAATGCTTCTTGCCTGTACAAACTGTTGTATAATTTCCTTCGGCTTTGCAGTATAATATGTCGGCAGGATTTATAAATAAGGTTCCGGTTCTGGTGTTCACACGAATCCGTGTTATACGGTCATGTGACTCAGTGGTCACAGAGGTTTTTTCAAGACTGGCATCGGGTCTTTTTTCATCAATAAATCTTAATAAACATTGCTTTAATTCCTTGCGGTTAACGGGCTTAAGAAGATAGTCGAATGCCTGGTTTTTGATTGCCTGAATAGCGAAGTCATCGTAGGCAGTTACAAAAACTATTTTGTGAATTTTGTAATTCTGGGGCAACTCCTGAATAAATGCAAAACCATCTTTCCCGGGCATTTTAATATCGAGAAAGATAATATCAGGTTCAAAACCCTTTAGCTCAACTAAAGCTTCGTCAACAGACTGAGCTACCCTGATATCGCTGAAAAAGAGGGTCTCTTCCAGAAGTTTGCTGAATAATATTCTTGCATTCTCCTCGTCATCAACGATTAATGCACTAAGATTTTGTTCCATAAACCAGGCAGGTTAGACTTACCAGGTTAAATTTACGAAAAGTTATTTAATCCTAAATATCGCTGAGTCAATTTTTTAAATATTCAGACACAATACTGAAGCTTATTGATTCAGCTGTTTAAATCCAGAATCTCTATTCGTTTTTTACTCTCGGCGAATAATTATATTTTTGTTGATCAAAAATTTAAAATAATTATACCTGTATGAATATTGATATAAATCACAGAGCAGCCGATAATATCCGTATCCTGTCAATGTCGATGGTGGAAAAATCAAAATCAGGACATCCGGGTGGTGCTATGGGAGGTGCAGACTTTATCCATATCCTTTTTTCCGAATTTCTGAATTTCGATCCGGGTGATCCGGCATGGATCAATCGTGATCGTTTCTTTCTCGATCCGGGACACATGTCGCCAATGCTCTACTCAGTTCTGACCCTTACAGGCCATTTTAAAGTGGATGAACTGAAAAATTTCCGTCAGTGGGGCAGTCCTACACCCGGCCATCCCGAACTGGATATAATGAAAGGTATTGAAAACACATCCGGTCCTCTTGGCCAGGGCCATACCATGGCTGTTGGAGCAGCAATCGCTGAAAGGTTCCTCGTCGCCAGGTTCGGGGAATTATTTGCTCATAAGATATTTACATACATCTCTGATGGCGGCGTTCAGGAAGAGATTTCTCAGGGAGCCGGGCGGATGGCGGGATTCCTTGGCCTGAATAACCTGATCATGTTCTACGATTCAAATGATATTCAGCTCTCAACTGAAACCAAACTAGTCACAGCTGAAGATACGGGTATGAAATATACTGCCTGGGGATGGAATGTAATTAAGATTGATGGGAATGACCAGAATCAGATCAGGATGGCTCTGAATACTGCTGTTAACCAGAAGAATAGACCCACTATAATAATCGGGAAGACGATTATGGGCAAAGGGCTTCTCGATAATGAAGGAAATAGCTTTGAACGAAAAACATCAACTCATGGAATGCCGGTAAGTGAAGCCGGGGGATCATTTGAGAAGTCGCTGATCAACCTGGGGGGTGATCCGTCAGATCCTTTCCTGATTTTTGCAGAAGTAAAGGAACATTATAAAAGAGTTCTGGAACTAAAACAAAAAACAGCTACAGAATGGAAAATCGCAAAAGAGGAATGGGCCGCCAGTAACCCTGAGCTATATAAGAAGCTGCTTTCATTCTATTCACTCGATTTTCCCGAGATTGATTATAAGTCGATAATTCAAAAAGAAGGATCAGCCACAAGGGCCGCATCATCTTCTGTGCTTGCTGTACTGGCCCGAAAGATTGAGAATATGGTTGTTGCATCAGCCGACTTATCAAACTCTGACAAAACTGATGGATTCCTTAAAAACACACATGCCTTCAGCAAAGGTGATTTCTCAGGAGCTTTTCTGCAGGCCGGCGTTTCGGAACTGACCATGGCAGCAGTGATGAATGGATTGGCACTTCATGGAGGCATAATCCCGGCTTGCGGGACATTCTTTGTTTTTTCCGATTTCATGAAACCGGCTGTCAGACTTGCATGTCTGATGGGATTACCGGTAAAATATATCTGGTCGCATGATGCATTCCGGGTCGGAGAAGACGGACCGACCCACCAACCAGTTGAACAGGAAGCTCAACTGAGATTAATGGAACATCTCAAGAATCACGATGGCTTGAACAGTATGGTAGTCCTTAGACCGGCAGACTCTGCTGAAACAACCGTTGCATGGAAATTAGCACTGGAGAACAAAAAAACACCCACCGCACTTATTCTTTCCAGACAAAACATAAAAGATCTCCCTGCGGAAGGCGGCAACAGGTTCCTTAACGCTCTTCAATCAGAAAAGGGTGCATATATTGTACAGGATTGTGATGGAAAGCCTGACATTATTCTTATTGCAAGTGGCTCGGAAGTTTCAACTCTGGTTGAAGGAGCGTTACTCCTGAAAAAGGACATGCTTAATGTCAGGATCATATCTGCTCCGTCCGAAGGATTATTCAGAAATCAGCCTATGGACTACAGAAAATCAATTATGCCTGATGATGTTCCTGTTTTCGGTCTGACTGCAGGTCTTTCCGTAACTCTTCAGGGACTTGTTGGACCTAAAGGTGAAATATTTGGAATGAATAGTTTTGGCTTTTCAGCACCATACAAAGTTCTTGATGAAAAGCTGGGTTTCAATGCCGGGAATGTCTACAAGCAGGTTAAGGAGTATCTTTCACGACTTTAACTGACCTTAACGAATTCCAGGATCATTTCAAAAAGGCCTTTCTTATTTATAGGCTTACTGAGATATCCGTCAAAGCCTGCCGAAAGAATCCTGTCTTCATCACCCGACATGGCATATGCTGTTATTGCTATTATATGAACATCAGGTTCTATCAGCTTTATTTGCCGGGTAGCTTCAAATCCGTCAATCTCCGGCATCTTTATATCCATTAGGATCAGCTTAATATCCCTGTTTGCCTTGAAAAGCTCAATTGCCTCCCTTCCATTTGAAGCATGCAGAACCTTTGCGTTTATTTCTCTTGTAATCAGTGCATTAATATAAGAATAATTTGTATTATCATCTTCAGCAATAAGTATTACTCCTGCATTCTTTCTTTTATCAGAACCTTTTTCGGGATTCAGGATTGACTGAGTCACAGGTTCCCTGTTTACCGGAACTGTCAGAAAGAAACACGATCCTTTTCCCAATTCAGATTCAAGTCTGATATTTCCCCCGATAGCCTTGGCCATACCCTGTGCAATTGACAATCCAAGGCCGCTACCTTCAGATACTTTATAAGAGCCCTGATTTTCTTTTACAAACCGGCCAAAAATAATGTTAAAGGAATCAAGGTTAATTCCAATCCCAGTGTCTCTCACAAAAAATTCAACCTGATCACCTTTACGAATAAAACCAAAATCAATCTTTCCGGTTTCTGTAAATTTCACGGCATTATCAAGAAAATGTGAAAGAATTTTCTGGCATATTTCAGGATCCGACTTAATAATAAAGTTATCACTATCAGGGGAGGGCTGCACACTTAATTCCAACTTCTTATTTAAGCAGAAGGATTCAAAATTATTATAGATTTTTCTGAGAATCATGGCTGGAATAAAATCCTTTTTGTTAACAGTAAGACTCCCTGAAGCAATCAAAGAAATATCCATATAATTTGTAATGGTATTCAGCAACCTGTTACTGCTTTCGTAAAGCATTGCAAGTGAATCTTGCTTCTCGTCTTCCGACAGATCCTGCAGTGAGATGATTTCAGCGAATCCAAGGATCCCGTTCAATGGTGTCCTTACTTCATGCGAGATATTGTTTAAAAACTCTGTTTTAAGCCTGTCGCTGGCTTCGGCTTTTTCTTTGGCAAGTCTGAGAGCATCTGAAACGTTCTTTCGATCGGTGATATCGCGAATACTCCCTATGATTTTTTCCGGCTTACCTTGAGTATCGAAGGAAATCTTTGAAGAGATAGAACAGGGGATCTTTGAACCGTCTTTGTTTTTTAAAGTGATTTCAAAATCTGAAACAACACCTTTTTTCAATAACTGGGAAATGAGGGCTTCCCTTTCTTCAGGATCTGAATAAAAGTTAAATATTGACTTGCCAATCAGATCTTCTCTGAGATAATAACCCTTTGACACTACCTCGATTGAAGGGCTAATCTCAATGATGGTTCCATCAACCGATGTCTCGTAAAACAAGTCCTGTACATTTTCGAATATTCTCCTGTATTGCTCTTCACTCTTCTTGAGAGCATCCTCCACCCTTTTCCGTTCAGTGATATCCAAAACTGTAAACGTCACACCCTTTGACTGATCATTTTTATCGAGAGGTGTCGAACTTAATAATACATTAAGGATGCTTCCATCTTTACATTTAAACCTGGTTTCCACGCTACCCGTGCCTTTCTCCTCAATCTGCCGGTATTTTTCTTTTCCCACATAATTAAAATCCTCAGGAGTTGGATACAAAATCTCGGCTGATTTTCCGATTAGTTCCGCTCTGGAATATCCGGTCATTGAGCAAAAAGTGTCATTCAGCTCGATCAGTTTACGATTTACTGCCAGTCCGATTCCGACGGGTGCAACCCTGAATATGCTTTCAAGTTTTGCCTCATTCTCTTCCAAAAGAAGCTCAGAAGCTCTTTTTTCCTTATTTATACTTACCTGATCAATAGCTTCCTTTACCGCAAAAGGCAATCTTGTCGAATGCTCTTTAATGACATAATCCTGGGCACCTTCCTTGATACATCCCACAGCAGTCTCCTCATTGACTGATCCGGTATAAAGGATAAATGGTATATCTGCATTAAATTCTTTTGTTTCTTTCAGGGCCTGAAGTCCGTTAAATGCCGGCATCATGTAGTCGGAAATAACCAAATCGGGATTGAATTCCCTGAGAGCTTTTACAAGATCAATCCTGGTACAAACAGTAACGTATTCAAAATTTATTTTCTCTTTTCGTAATTCAAGCACAGCCAGATCAACATCAGATGGTACATCTTCCACAAACAGTATTTTCAACATATTCTTTAGAGACATCCTATAATATATTTAAAATCAGGTTCTTACTTACTGCTTCCTACTTCCTACTTCCTACTTCTTACTTCTTTACACTTCACAACTCACTCCTCACTCCTCACCTACTCCCCGTCAATTACCGGTAAACTAAAATAAAAAGTTGCACCTTTACCTTCCTTCCCCTCTGCCCATACGGTTCCTCCATGTCTGTGAATGATACGCTGGACAATAGCTAATCCGACACCATTGCCTTCAAATTCATTTGCTTTATGGAGCCTTTTAAAAACTTGAAAAAGGTTGTGAGTATATTCAGGGTTAAATCCGACACCGTTATCTCTTACATAATAAATGTGACGTCCATTTTCCCTATAGCCACTTATTTTGATTTCCGGCCTTTTTTTCAATGATGAAAACTTGATAGCATTAGAAATGAGGTTAATCCATACCTGTTTAATATATATCGGATCTGCACAGGTTTCCGGCAATGCATCTATGACAAAATTAATATGTTCCTGTATATCAGTCAATACGGCTTCATTGTACATTGATAGCGCCATACTGGTCATGTCAATCTTCGACTTTTTCTGTTCGCTGCGGGTAACTCTCGAAAGGGAAAGGATATCGGTTATAAGCTTGTCCATTTTCTGTGTATTGGTCCGGATCAATCCAACGAGCCGTTGTCCTTCCGTGTCAAGCTTTGGACCATAATCCGCCAGAACAAATTTTGAAAATCCTTCAATTGCCCGTAATGGAGCCCTCAGGTCGTGCGATACGGAATAGGCGAAAGCCTGAAGTTCAGCGTTGGCAGCTTCGAGCTGAGCCGTACGCTCATTGACACGCTTCTCAAGTTCGGTATTCAGTTTGTGAATTTCGTTTTCTGCTTCTTTAAGTTCCGTTATGTCGCGGACTACACCAGTCAGGCGGTCAGAATTTTTGTTACTATTTCCACTGATTTCCAGAATTTTATCCCTGAATTCAATCTGGAAAGGTTCAATGTCTCTTTTTTGCAAAATAGCCGTAAGCGCTGGAACTGCGACTTTTAAATTATTGTCCGACAAGAATTTCCTTACAAGAGGAAACAGGCTTCTTCCGATTATTTCATTTTTAGGAACTTCAATAATATCCTCCAGAGTTTTATTTACTGCCAGTAATTTCCCATCCAGTGATACATAGGCCAATCCAACATTAACATTTTCAAAAATATCAGAAAAATAGAGCTCACTTTGCTTCAGGGCTTCCTCTGACTTTTTACTCGGAGTGGTATCTCGAGTAATTGTGAGAATATGTGGAACATTATCCAGGTCAATTATCGTTGCTGATAACATTCCATTTCTGATCGTCCCGTTTTTTTGTCTGAATTTACCCTCGAGATTTTGAACCGTTCCTTTTGCCAGTAAACTTTCAATAATAGTTTCGCGCTGAGATGTGCTGGTCCAGATATTTATTTCATTGGATGTCTTTCCTTTTATATCTTCCTCAGAATAACCTGTAATTTTAGAAAATCCGTCATTTATAGAGACAAACAAACCATCACTCATACGATTTATAGTCATTGCGTCGGGATTCATTGCGAAAGCTTTTCTGAATTTTTCTTCCGCCAGCTCTTTGGTTAAGTTCTCCTTATCACAAGAGGATATTAATTCATTATACTTTGAATTCAATTCTATCAGATCTGAAATTAGCTCCTCTTTTGTTTTACTCCGATAATCCATATAACTCAATTTTCAATACATTACATTTCAACCTGGACTAAAGTAAAAAAGAAAGTAGTTCCCCTTCCGGCTTCACTCTCAACCCATATTTTACCGCCGCATTGCTCAATAAATTCTTTACATAATAACAATCCAAGACCGGTACTTAATTCACCTTCTGTTCCATTTCTGCTTGTTTTCTCATTTATCTGAAAAAGTTTGTTCTTCAGTTCAGGAGTCATACCAATTCCTGAATAACCCTTATACTTCAACTGAATGATCATCTATATTCAGCTGACATAGATACTTTACCTCCAGTGAAAGTGAATTTTATTGCATTTGAAATCAGGTTCCTGACAACAGTTTCGAGCATATGCTTATCAGCGAAGACTTCCATCTCCTCAGGAATAGAAACTAAAATTTCAATTTCCTTTTTTCTGGCTGATTCAGACAAAATATCCAATACATTCACTTAACAGTGTTTCCCAGATTAAGTTTCTCCGGTACGAAATCAAGGCCGCCTCGTCTTCAGCCTTGACCATTCAAGAAGATTTTCAAGCAGATTAAAGATATTTGAGGCTGAAGTCTTCATGCTCATCGTTATATCCATAATCTCTTCTATTTCCATTGTCTGAACCTCTTCTGTAAGGATTTGAGTCGCAGCTACAAATGCACTTAGAGGTCCCCGGAGGTCGTGAGCAATAATCGAAAAGAATTTATCTTTTTCAGCATTAATAGCCTGAAGTTGTTCATTTTTTAGATTGATCTCCTCTTCAGTTTTTTTACGCTCGATTGCCATCGCTATCTGACTTCCTATAGATATAAGGAAGTTAACATCATTTTCCGAATAGACATTTTCCTTTTCATAGTTCTGAAGCACCAAAACGCCTATAACTTTTGAAGGAGTCTGTAATGGAATTCCAATCCATGAAGGTGAATTGGAACCAATTAACTCGACTTCCCCCTGTTCTACAAGCCGGTCGAAAATTTCCTGTGTTAAAAGAAGCGGCTTTACAGTACGAAATACATAGGCAGAACAACTTTTATCCATTGATGAAGATGGTGGTGCAGAATCAACTTTATCAACAAAATATGGGAAAGCTGAATAGTCCGGTTTTTTGATCGTAAAGTGCCACAAAACAATTATCCGCATAGACAACTTTCCCTAAAGAGTGATGGATCAATTTGAGCAGCTCATCAAGATTATCAGTCGATGTAATTCCCTGTGTAATCTCAAATAATGCATGACTCTCCAACTCGCTTCGTTTACGCGTTGTTATATCACTGGATATTCCAAAGGTACCGATGATATTTCCATCATTATCACGAAGAGGCATTTTGATTGCAGAAAACCATGCATCAGAACTATCTTTCCTGGTAAGCTTTTCTTCCTTTAAAATCGGCTGTCCGGTTTTGATAATTGTCTGTTCATCCTCAAATGCCTGACGGGCGGCCTGTTCAGTAAAAAAATCAAAATCCGATTTCCCTATTACCTGCTCAGGATCTGTTAATCCGAATGATAGGGCATGAGCCCTGTTATTCCTTATAAACCTGCTGTTAAGATCTTTGAAATACACATGGTCTGTAAGATTATTCATTAGGGCATTTATCAGAAACTGCTCTTTTGCCAGTGCTTCTTCAGCTTTTTACGATGATGGTTATGATCCCTGACAACAGTAAGAATATGAGGAACACCGTCAAGATCAATAATTGATGCTGAGAGCAATCCATATACTATATTCCCATACTTTGACAGAAACTTGTGCTTCGAAATTTTTCAGCTTCCCGTTTGATGCTCGACCTCCTTCACCATGTACGCCCTGTCCTCAGGGTTTACCCATATATTCATCTCAAGGGAGGTTCTTCCGATCGAATCACCTTCAGTATAGCCCATAATATTTGTGAATCCCTCATTAATAGAGACATACATTCCATCTGAAAGCCGGTTAATGTTAATTGAATCAGGACTGGTCATATAGGCTATCCTGAATTTTTCATCACTTCTTTCTGATGTTTTCAACTGCCTGCATGAGATCTGATATCTTTTTCTCGTATAATTCTTTCATTGAATTATATTCATGCTGCAGATCAGTCAGAGTTTTTTAATAAGTTCAACCTGAGTCATTTCCTCGCTGTTCATATAAAGTACTTCTTTTGATAGAATCACAAGATACGAATTTTAAGGTCATTGGCTGATCTTCCCGGTTTGCGACGGAATATTAACAAACGAGTGATGAAGGAAATTTGAATATTTTCTTACTACATTTGCCGCAACAAAAATAAAATGCAGTACGATATAAAACCCGGAATAAAAGGTCTGATCTTTGATCTTGATGGAACACTTGCCGACACGATGCCATATCACTTCAAGGGGTGGAGAAGAGCATGCCAGAAATTTGGTGCTGATATTGATACAGCTTTTCTCAGGAAACATACGGGAACACCCGGATGGATAATTGCTGATGAAATTATCAAAAAGTGTAACCTGAGAGGCATAGTTACCGTTGATCAGATAATGGATGAAAAGCTTATTGAATTTTATAAAGAACAGCATCTGGTGAAACCTATTACCCCTGTAGTGGATATTGTGAAGAAATACTGGGGGATACTGCCAATGGCTGTGGGAACAGGCGGGCACAGGGAAGCAGTTGAAAGGACTCTTGAAATTACTGGTCTGAGAAAATATTTCGATATAATAATTACGGCAAATGATGTGGAGAATTTCAAGCCTCATCCTGAAACTTTTCTGAAATGTGCAACCCGTATGAAAGTTGAACCAAAATTCATAGAGGTCTTTGAGGACGGAGATCTTGGTATTGAAGCTGCCCGGAATGCCGGAATGGTGGCAACGGATGTCAGTGAATGGTATGATTCCAACTGGTAAAGGCACAGAGCACAAGGCGCCCTGAGCTCTGTGCCCTGTGCTCTGAGCAACATCAGCAGGCCATTTCGCCGGCATTTTTCTTCGCCGAAAGAAGATTATAAGCTCCCTTTACAACAACTTTTGTGACTCCGGTATTAAAACCCTGAGGAAGTTTCACTTCTGTAAATCCGGAAGCTGAAATTCCCTTTATTACCTCAACCATCCTGTATTCGGTCATTGCCTTTCCGCTTTCGGTTTTTTCCTTCTCGTACGTAAAAATATAATCCTTATCGTCGAAACTGACGACTGCCTCATCAGGAAGAGATGTGACCCTGTTATCCGATTCTGAAATCAATGCATTCACATACATTCCTGGTAAAAGGTTTTTGCAATTGCTTATTACAGTAGCATATACCATAAAGGTTTTATCCTCGCCAACTGATTTTCCTGTCTGTGAAATCACAGCTTCATGTTCTTCAGTTTCATTATTGATAAAAAACTTTATTTTCTGACCTTGAGTCACCTTATCAGCATCTTTCTCAAATAAGGTTAACTCAAGAAACAGTTTATCATTATTCACAATTTCAAACAACACTTCAGTCGGGCTCACATATTTTCCGATATTGATATTGACTGACTTGAGAAATCCTTTAATCGGGGATACCAGATTGACTGTGCTGCTTATATTATCTTCTCTGAGCTGAACAGGATCGATCCCGATAAGAATTAATTTCTGTTCAAGAGATTTTACAAGAGCCTTCAGATTCTTGTATTCAACGGTAACCTGCTGTACATTTTGTTCTGAATAGACATCACTCTTTATACAAATCGGTATGACGCTTAAAGTCAGCTTCAGCAAAAGACAGTTTGTTTTTTGCTTCAAGATATGACTGCTGAATATCAACAAAATCCTGATTATCAATTACTGCCAGTATCTGTCCTTTATTTACAGCGTTCCCGGGGAGAAGAGAGGTATTCTTAATAAATCCGCCCAGAGGCATACAAACAGTTGCCAGGTTTTGAGGCGCAACAGATACAATACCATTAACTTTAAGAATATTGCCTAATGATTGCATTTCCACACCTCCTAATTCAATATTTGCAAGTTTGATCTGATCATCCCGCAATTCAACAATATCTTCCGGAAGAACCTCAGCATCTTTCGTATTATTCACGGGATTTACTCCATTGCTGCATGAAACAACAAGGAATATTGATATTGTAAGGATTATGGAAATTTTAAAACTTAGCTTTATCATGATATTCATTATTTAAAATATTTTACCTGTTATATATTCAATTGAAATAATTGTCTGATTGCACTTATTAAGTGCATCAAGATAATTCTGTTTAATAGCAAGTGCCCTGTTCAGTGTAAGCACATAGTCGAGGTAATCCAAAGCACCTGCCTTATAGCTTAGCGTTGCCTGATCAATAATCAGTTCAGCTTCAGGAACCGCCTGCTTTTCATAGTAATCCACAGTTGAAGAGAATTTACTGAACTCATCAAGAAGAGAGCTGTAATTACCAGCCATGGATTTCAAATAATATTCTGCATCGTTCCTGGCTATATTCTCGCTGATTTCTGCAGCTTTTGTACGTGCCTTAAATGGAGTAAACCAGAATGGAATTGATAATCCTGCCTGAATACCGGTAAAACGGTAATCATGACCAAAATTTCTGGAAACACCATTCACTTCCTGTGTTCCGGTGATTGTCTGACTAAAGTAACCGAAATTTATATCAGGAAGCATCTGACTCCGTTCCAGTTGCTTTTCGAATTGAGAAACCTCTACCTGCTGCTGAATATAGCTTAACGCCGGGTTTTGTGAAACTGACATGCTATCATTCACAACAGAAAAATCGATTCTGTGCAAATTCTTTTCTTCCGGCACCAGGAGTGATGAACTGTTTAAAAGTATCTTAAGTTTCCGGCTGTAAATACCAATATCTGCAGTGATCTGAAACAACTGATTTTTTATCTCCAGGCTCTGCGATCGGGCAGTTATCATTTCCAGCCGGTTTGTTTCTCCTGATTTTGCTCTCAGTTCAGCAGCCCTCAGAAATCCGGAGTACAGGCTATCCTGGTATATTAGTAGTTTTTGCTGGGCAATCAGGTAAACATATTGCCAGTAGACCTGTTTAACCTGGGTTGCTATTTCAACCTGGGATACTTTATATTTCCATTCACTGCTTTTAATATTTGCATTTGCCAGTTTGTACCTGTTTACATAAACCGAAGGAAATGCAAATGACTGGGAAACAGTAATGCTGTTATCATTGATAATAGAATTAAACTGTCCATACTGACCATCAAGAACTGTTTTAGGCAGATCCAATGCTGCTCCTTTGAGAGCCTTCTGAGCATCTACCGAAAATGCTGCAGATCTGATTGAAAGGTTACTGTCGAGAGCTGTCTGAATTGCATCATGCAGATTGATAATCCTGGTTTGTTGTCCATTTATGGTACTTAAAACTGACGTAAATCCAAGCATGATCAAAATGACATGCTATTTTTTTTGATGGACCCCTTAATATGATCTGAATTTTAAATTTGCGGAGGAAAAGAAAATATAAAATACAGGAAGGATAACCAGTGTCAGAAGTGTTGCAGTGATCAATCCGCCTATTACAACAGTGGCCAGTGGTTTTTGTACTTCAGCACCTGCTGAGGTTGAAATGACCATTGGAAGGAATCCAAGAGCCGGAGCTGCACCTGTCAGAATTACCGATCGCAATCGTGTATGCAATCCTTTTAGTACCCTCTCGAGTAATATCTGTAATTCCTTCTTTTTCCAGACGGTTAAACTCCGCTATCAGAACTATGCCGTTTAGAACTGCTACACCAAATAAAGCTATAAAGCCGACACCTGCTGATATTGAAAAATTCATGCCGCGAATCCATAGGGCAAATATGCCTCCAATAGCTGACATTGGAACTGCAGTAAAAATCAAAAGATGATTGTTTTACTGAATGAAATGTAAAGTAAAGCAAAACAAATATCAGCAGCAGTGCAACGGGAACTGCAATGGATAATCTTTTCTGGGCCGCTTCAAGGTTCTTAAACTGACCACCGTATGTAATTGTATACCCGGCAGGCAATTGTATCTTTTGATCTATTTTGCCTGATACATCTTTTATAACACTTTTAACATCACGGTTCCGTACATTGAATCCGACGGTTATCCTTCGTTTCGTGTTTTCCCTGGAAACCTGGGCAGGACCCGATTTAATTGAAATTTCAGCAAGCTGGTCAAATGGTATCTGATGTCCGTCGGCAAGTGCAACCGTAAGATTCCTTACATCATCAAGGTTATGCCTGTAATCCTTATCGAGACGGACGACCAGTCCAAAACGTTTTTCCTCATCAAATACCACACCTGCCTGGCTACCGGCAAATGCAGTACGCAACACGCTGTTCACATCTGATACAGATAGCCCGTATTGTGCCAGACGATCACGGTTATATTCAACCTGTATCTGGGCCAGTCCGGTAACTTTCTCAACGTTTATATCCTGAACACCGGTATTGTTTGTATAATCGTTTCTACCTCAGCTGCTTTTTCTGAAAGAGTATTAAGATCATCGCCGAAATATTTTTATTGCTATATCCTGTTTTGAACCTGTCATTAATTCGTTAAATCGCATTGCTATCGGTTGCTGAAATTCAAATTTGACGCCTGCCAGAGCAATCAGCTTTTCTTCCATTTTTGCCACCAGCTCTTCGCGTGTTTTAGCTGAAACCCATTCCTTTTTATCCTTAAGTGTAATAATATAATCGCCTGTCTCCATAGGAGTTGGATCTGTAGGAATCTCGCCCGATCCAATCTTGCAAACTGTATGTTTTATCTCAGGAAAATTCTCAAGCAGGATCTTATTTGCCTTTACAACCTGATCAATCGTATTCGTAAGTGACCCACCCTGCAGAGTTATTACACCTGCTGCAAGGTCACCTTCTTCGAGCTGGGGAATAAATTCTCCTCCAAGCCGGTTGAATATAAAAAGGCTGAATATGAACAATACTATTGCTGAAACAGAAACCAGAAGTTTATGCTTTAGTGCAAAGGTGAAAACCGGATCAAATATTTTGTGTATCCAGTCCATCAGATGATCGGAAAAGTTAGTTTTATGACTTGTCTGCCTGCTTAAAAACAACGCAGTTGCCATTGGAACATATGTCAGCGAAAGAATTGCAGCCCCTATAAGTGCAAATGTAACAACCTGCGCCATTGGCCGGAACATTTTTCCTTCGATGCCTACAAGGGCCATTATCGGCAGATATACTATCAGTATTATTATCTGCCCGAAAGTTGCTGAGCTCATCATTCTTTTTGCCGAATCAAGTACATTTTCATCCATCTGCTCCCGGTTCAGCTTTATCACGCCGGGATGATGATGTTTACTCATAAATATCCGATGTACCACACTTTCGACAATTATTACCGCTCCGTCGACTATCAGTCCGAAGTCAATTGCTCCAAGGCTCATAAGGTTGCCTGATACTCCAAAAAGATTCATCATTGAAATTGCAAAAAGCATGGAAAGCGGAATGACTGAAGCTACAATAAGTCCTGCCCGTATATTACCAAGCAAGATTACCAGAATGAATATTACAATTAAAGCACCTTCAATCAGGTTTCTTGAAACAGTTCCTATTGCCCGTCCAACCAGGTCGGAACGATTCAGATATGGTTCTATCTTTACTCCTTTGGCAATGATCTTTGAATTGATTCTATTCGCGTGGTAACATTATCGATCACCTCATGCGCATTTGCACCCTTTAAGCATCATAACCACACCACCCACAGCTTCAGTTGTATCTACAACAAAAGCACCGTACCTGGTTGCACTGCCAGACTGAACCGACCGCAATATCCCTTATGAGGACAGGAACTCCTGAATTAGTGGTTTTTACAACGATCTTTTCAATATCTCCAAGTGATTTAACCAGTCCGATACCCCTTATAAAATATGCAGTTGGATTTTTATCAATATATGCACTGCCTGTATTTTCATTGTTTTTTTCAAGAGCAGTGAATATATCGGCTAATGTAAGTTTCATTCCTCTGAGTCTTTCAGGATTCACAGCAATCTCGTATTGCTTGACAAATCCTCCATAACTATTGATATCAGCTACTCCTGCAGTTCCAAGCATTTCACGCCTGACAATCCAGTCCTGAATGGTCCGGAGTTCCATTGGATTGAACTTTTTCTCATAACCTTTTTCCACGGCCAGCCTGTATTGAAATATTTCACCCAACCCTGTAGATATAGGCGCAAGTGATATCTGTGCAAGTCCCCCGGGAATGGACTCTTCAGCTTCTTTCAACCTTTCAGTTAGCTGCTGCCTGGCCCAGTAAACATCCACCTCATCTTCAAAAACAACTGTAATAACTGACAAGTCCAAGACGTGAAATGGATCTGAGTTCAATGATATCAGGGATATTGGCTACCGCTACCTCAATGGGTGCTGTAATAAAACTCTCCACCTCCTGTACTGCCAGTGATGGTGCAATTGAAATTATCTGAACCTGGTTATTTGTTATATCTGGAATGGCATCAATTGGCAATCTGGTCAGTGAATATGTTCCCCATCCTATCAAAGCCAGGATAAATAATCCTACAATGAATTTATTCTTTATTGAAAATGAGATGATCCGGTTAATCATTATCTGCAGATTACTAAAATTTGAAATGGATTACTTTGAGTTGTACTTCGTGTTCCTTTGTGGTTCAATGAATTAAACTTACTACAAAGGCACAAAGTATTAATTAAAGGTTCACACAGGTCCTCTTAACATCTTTTGAAAAGACATTAAAAGTCCAGGTTAGCTGGTTAAAGGAGGGGCCCTGAGGGATGATAGTATCAGGTTGCCGGAATTAACGGCGAGATTAAAATTGGTAAAAACACTAATCCATCTGGTGGTCAGAGCAAAATCGGTTAAATCAGATTTGCTGACAGGATCAGAGCTGCCAGAGTGTATCTGGCTGAAATTAATATAAATAATTGCTTTTTCTGAAGTAAGGTCATTGAAGGCATGACAGTGAACAGGAAATCCATTATGATGAGTTGTATGTTTGCCGGAGGCCGGACTGCTGTTTTCCTGGCAGACATCTGCCTCTGCAAGGTGGTGGTCATGAGGAATGATCATATGGGCATAAAATACCGAAGCTGCCAGAAACAGGAAAAAAGCAGGTATTTTTTTGACTCTGGTGATCATCATCCGGAAAGCTAGATAGTCTTTAAGTAAACGCACAAATATAATTATTTAATTCAGAGTAGATGATTCTAAATGGATGGTTTGTTTTTTCATGAATTAAATAAAAAACCCGGCCTAATGATCAGCCGGGTCATTGTTTTGAAATAGAATCCTTATACCAGTATTTTAGTTGTCAGGTTCGTAATACTTGTTTTGATCGCGTCAAACGGTTTACCATCTTTGGTCATATCCTGTTCAACGAACATATATTTCATGCCAGCAATATTTTTGGCTGCCAGTATCTCTTTAAAATTTATTACGCCTTCGCCGACAGGAGCAAAATCAGTACTCTTGGTTATAAAGAAAGGCGCCTCTTTTGTGTACATGTCTTTCATATGGAATAGCTGGAATCTGCCAGGGTATTTTTTGAAAAGTTCAACCGGGTTTATCCCGGCTTTTTCCGCCCAGAACAGATCAAGTTCCATTGTCATAAGATCTTTATCCATTTCCGGCAGAAAAACATCAAAATACGGAACCTTGCCCTCCATAGGTCCAAATTCAAAATTATGATTATGATATCCGAACTGTATACCGTTTTCCTTCATTATCTTACCTACCTTGTTCCATTCGGCAACCATTTTCTGGTAACCGGCAATTGATTTCCGGTCGGCTTCATCGATCCAGGGCTGCATGCAGTATTTGGCACCAGTTTTTGCATGATCCTCTGCCATTTTCTTTGCCTCATCGACCGATATACCTTTCGGACTTACACTTGCATGGCTGCTAAGTATTTCCATATCCAGATCGTTTACCATTTTCTTTAAATCGCCAGGCAGGTAACCATAGAATTTCCCATCGGCATAATCAGCCATCTCAAGATATTTATAACCAATATCCGAAACTTTTTTAAGAGATCCGGGAGTGTCCGCTTTCATTGCATCCCGGATAGTATATAATTGAAGACCTATTCCGAATTTTCTAAGGTCATCAGCACTTTTATTCTGCTCGGGAGCGCTCAGGTTCTTCAGTTTACTCCCTGAGATCACAAATGCTCCTAAAGCTCCTGTTGCGGATAGCTTCAGGAAATCTCTTCTTGATTGCTTTGTTTTCATGGGTCTAATGTCTTTGGTTTAGTTATATAAACAAAGACGATAGACAAAAGTTAAAAGCAAAATTGACTATATTAGCTGCCCGCATCCTGAAACGCGAATTCGAAAGAAAAGGCAACAAGGAATGAAACAGCTGATCGAAACTTCCGATGGTTCGCATACAATCTATGTTCCCGAACTTGATGAGCATTATCACTCAATTCACGGTGCAGTTCAGGAATCAATGTTTATTTTCATAAGAAATGGCTTCGGGTACTGTAAGGCTGATCCTGTGTCAGTTCTTGAAGTCGGCTTTGGAACGGGATTAAATGTCCTTCTTACAGCAATCGCCAGCCTGCAAGTTAAGAGAGAAGTCAATTATGTTACAATAGAAAAATATCCTCTTGAAAATGATCTCATTGAATCCCTGAATCATTACAAATATGCAGGAGAGAATGGTAAAGAAATTTTTCATCAGATTCATTCATTACCCTGGGAACGAAAGGTTAATATCTGTAAAAACTTCAATCTGAAAAAAATTAAAGCGGATCTGACTGCTAAAAAGCTCTCAGGTGCATTCGATCTTATATATTTTGATGCATTTGGTCCGGATAAACAACCTGAAATGTGGTCCGCTGAAATTTTTGAGAGAATTTCTGCAGTAACAAGAAGAGATGGAGTTTTAGTCACCTATTCAGCCAAAGGTGAGGTCAGAAGACGACTTAAAGCAAGCGGATTTGAAGTAACTCTGCTTCCCGGGCCTCCCGGGAAAAGGCAGATGATCAGGGCGGTGAAAATTTAAATTTTATTTTTTATAAGGTTTTTTGCTTTAGCTAAAGTATTATCTTAGCGGAAATTTTAAATTTAAAAAAAAGTATCATATGAAAATCAAGGGATTAATTGTGTTGACCTGTGTAATAGCTTTAATGCTTGGCTCTTGTGGAAAGAGTTCTCTTACAAAATGCAAACCTGAGAAATCAGGAAGATTCATTGTCCTATGCTTTCGGTATTGTAAATTATAACGCTCTTAAATCGGATAGCCTTAAGCTCGATCCATCGATTGTTGCTAAAGCAATGGTTGATGGAGAAGCTGGCAAAGCTTTGATGGCTGACGACATAGCACGTTCATATATTATGATGTTTATTAAAGAACGTGAAGGCTTAAAAGCCGCAAAAAAGGCAGAAGCTCGATAAGGTAAAGTATAAAGATTATATTGATCAGAATGAAGCATTTCTGGCAAAGAATAAAACAAAAGCAGGAGTAACAACAACATCCAGCGGACTGCAGTATGAGGTAATTAAAATGGGTACCGGTCCAAAACCAACTGCTCAGAACACTGTAAAAGTAAATTATGTGGGCACTCTCATCGATGGTACCGAATTTGACTCTTCAATCAAAAGAAACCAGCCTGCAACTTTTCCGGTATCAGGTGTTATACCAGGCTGGACAGAAGCTTTACAGCTCATGCCTGTCGGATCAAAATTCAAGCTTTATCTACCGGCATCTATAGCATACGGAGCAGCAGGAGCAGGTGAAGTTATTAAACCATTCTCAACACTCATATTTGAGGTTGACCTTCTGGAAATAGTAAAGTAATATGACCACAGCAGAAATTCAAACGCCTAAAGGCACAATGAAGGTCAGCTTCTTTGAAGACGACGCTCCTGGTACCGTGGAGAACTTTATTTCACTCGCGAAAAAGGGATTCTACGACGGACTCGCTTTTCACAGGGTCATTCCTGATTTTGTTATTCAGGGAGGTTGTCCTCTCTCAAAAGATATGAGCGATCCCAGAGTAGGTACAGGTGGCCCGGGATATAAGATTAAGTGTGAACTAAACGGAGGCAATCAATATCACGACAGGGGAGTTCTTTCTATGGCCCATGCAGGCAGAAACACCGGCGGTTCACAGTTCTTTATCTGCCATAGCCGCACCAATACAAAACATCTCGACAGACAACATACATGCTTTGGTAAAGTGTTTGAAGGTCTGGATGTTATCGATAAGATCAGGCAGGGTGATAAAATTGAAAAGATAGTTATTCACGAAGAATAAATTGATATGGCATTCGAAATCGCTGGAAAAGTAATCGACATCTCTCCTGTAAATCAGGTAAGCGACAAATTCAGGAAACGGGAGTTTGTTATTGAGAAGAAAGAAACCGGCGGAGCAGCTGTATTCATTGACTATATAAAATTCCAGCTGATCCAGGACAAATGTGACCTTATCAACGAATCATTTCTTAATGAGGAAGTAAAGATCTGGTTCAATCTTAAAGGTAACAAATGGGAACGCGATGGTAAAATAAACTACTTTACCAACCTCGACGCATGGAAGATAGAAAAAACCTCTTCCATGGTAAAGGATCAGAATGTTCCCTCACATACTACCCTGGAGGATATTCCGCCTGAAAATGACGAACTTAGTGATTTGCCGTTCTGAAAAAGAAAGAGGGTGCCTCAAAAGTTACTTTTTTACCCCCAAGGACTAGCTCAACCCCTCAACCCGCCCTGCCTGCCGGCAGGCAGGCATATGGGGGGCTATTAAGATCCAGGAGTTCAAAGTCCCCCAATTGGGGGATTTTGGGGGTTGATAAAGTCACATCCGGGGGATTTAGGGGTAAATAATGAAATGATTCTTACCTCAAATTTATAATCATGAAATTAAGATATTTAATTATATTTTTTCTATCATTAACCAGCGCAGCCGGCCGCTCGCAGGCACCTGATAACTTGTTGCCTTCTAACCGGCGACAGGTACTGCTTCCATACAACAGGATGATTCAACCTGCAGGGACACAGATCTATTTTGGTGACAGAACGCTCGAAAATCATTCGCTTGATGCTGCTGTTTCGCCTGATCACAGATGGCTTGCAGTTGAAGAACGATATAGTATAGTATTTATAAGCACTGCAGATAAAGAGATCAGATTTATACTTGAAAATAATACACATGCGGACCTTGCCGGAGGAATGAATACCTACTCAGGCATCATATGGCATAAAGGGACTAACGGTATGGAAGTCCTCTGGAGCGCTATCGGTAACAACAACCGGTCATATGTTGTATCAGCAACATGGGATGATTCTAAAGCGCAGTTTGGGAGAATACTTGAATACAAAACCCAGCCGCCATCAGGATTAGCATTACCAAATGAGATTCTTATAAATAAAGAATCTTCAAAGGAATACCTATATGTGGTTCTGAATGGAAATAATAAGGTCATTAAACAGGACTTCATAACAGGAGATACAGTCTGGGTAGCTGATCCGGGCGTCGCACCTTACGGCTTGACAATGGCTGCAGGGAAACTCTATGTAACCAACTGGGCCGGAAGAACCCCTGACACTGATGATAAAGATGTTGCAGGTGTTCCCTGGGGACTTGCCAGGGTCGATAATAAGAATGCCGGGGGAGCAACGCGCGAAGGAAGCGTTGCCGTTATAGATGCAGTAACAGGTAAGATGATCAAAGAGATCATTGTAGGACTTCATCCAAATGAAATAATATCTGATTATGCAGGTAAATTTGTTTATGTGACTAATTCAAACAGCGATAACGTATCGGTTATAAGTACATCCAATGATGAAATATCTGAAACTATCAATGTTAGGTTGCAGCCAGGAATAAATCCTTTTTTTGGTGATTCGCCCGACGGCCTTTGTCTTTCACCCAATGGGAAAGAGCTGTACGTCGCAAACGGAATGGATAATGCACTTGCAGTCATTAAACTCGGGAAAAATGCAGCTGTTAAAGCTTCTGACCCTAATAGTACCGTGAAGGGATTTATTCCTACCGGGGCATACCCTTCTGCGATCTGCGCCATAAATACCGGATATTTATATGTCTGTAACATTGAAGCAGCGGGTGCCAGGGTGCCGCTTATCAGTAAAAATACAAAAAACACTTTTTATAATTCACATAATATGCTGGCATCCATATCGGTTATCCGGGTGCCCGGTACAAAAGCACTTCAGTCATACACTGATACTGTGATTGCAGTAAATAACCTTTCACGAGCTCTGACGTCACGGGAAAAGCCCAGAGAATCTGTACAGCCAAAACCTGTACCTGACAGAATTGGTGAACCATCAGTATTTAAACATGTATTATATATAATTAAGGAAAACAGAACCTATGATCAGGTTCTCGGAGATATGAAACAGGGTGACGGCGATCCGGGACTGTGTATTTACGGATCAGAGGTTACACCAAATACCCATAAGCTGTCGGAAGATTTTATGCTTCTCGATAACTTCCATGTTTCAGGAAAATGCTCTGCAGAAGGACATCAATGGACAGATGCATCAATTGTCACTGATTATATTGAGAAGAATATGAGGGCCTGGTTCAGAAGCTATCCTCATGTACAGACCGATGCACTGGTTTATGCACCGACCGGATTTATTTGGGATAATGCCATCAGCAAAGGCAAATCAGTAAGAATATATGGAGAAGCTTCAGTTCCGATATTGGATCACAACCTTAAGTGGATTGATATTTATAAAAAATATCTCAACGGAGAAAAGGTTGATTTTACAAATTTTACAACCATAGGACCGGTAAAGAATATTCTCAGTCAGACATATCCTTCATTTGGAAATCACGAGTTTTCAGATGTAATGAGAGCGGATGCATTGATCAAAGAGTTAAATGATTATGAAGCTGAACCAGGCGATAATCTTCCCGAATTGATGATCATTGCTCTTCCGAATGATCATACCGCCGGGATGAGACCAGGAAGTCCGACACCAAGGGCAATGGTAGCCGATAATGATCTGGCTCTAGGACGGATTGTTGAAGCTTTTTCAAAAAGCAGATTCTGGAAAAACACTGTCATTTTTGTAGTCGAGGATGACTCACAGAGCGGATGGGATCATGTTTCTGCATACCGTACTGTAAGCCTTGTAATCAGTCCGTATTCAAGATTAAAAAATGTAAATCACACCTTTTATACTCAGCCGTCAATGGTCAGAACGATTGAACAGATATTGGGACTACCTCCGATGAATATCCAGGATGCAATTGCAAATACTATGACAGATTGTTTTAAAGATACTCCTGATCTGACTCCCTATCAAGGCTCTTCCAAATAATATCCCGATTGACGAACTGACCAAGCCGCTCTCATCTTGACTGGCAAAGCACTTCATTTTGCAAAGAAAAGCATGCTGCCTGAATTCGATGGAGTTGACACGGGTAACGATGATCTTCTGAACAGGATACTATGGTTTGCTGCAAAGGGAAATACACCCTATCCGGGAAGGTTTGCAGGTGGAAATGATGGTAATGATGAAGAAGACAAATAATCTGTTTCCGACAACAATTTTATTACAAAAAGTGTTTTCATCCATTGTGTTCCTTTGTGAGCAAGGTTAAAAATAGTATTATGAACAACCCGTTACTTCAGGAATGGAAAACACCTTTCGGAACTCCTCCATTCGATGTGATCAGGACAGATCATTTCAAACCCGCTATTGAAGAAGGCAATTAAGTTTGCAACTGAAGAAATAAAGATCATAACTGATAATACTGAGCAACCTGATTTTGAAAACACAATTGCTTCACTCGACAGGGCAGGAGAAACTCTGGGAAGAATTACATCCCTCCTTTTCAACCTGAACAGCGCTGAAACCAATAAGGATCTCCAGGAAGTTACACAGGATGGTGTCTCCGCTTCTTACACGTTTTTCAAATGATATCACTCTGAATAAAAAACTGTTCAAGCGGATAAAAACTGTATATGAATCAAAAGAAACTTCAGGTCTCACAACTGAACAAAAGATCCTGACTGAAAGAAAATACAGAAATTTCATCCTGGGTGGTGCCGGTCTGGGAAATGAAGAACAAAAACGGTTCAGAGCTATATCTGAAGAACTGGCTGCATTATCTCTTAAATTTGAAGAGAATGTTCTTGCAGAAACAAATTCTTTTGAACTGCAGATTACTGACAGGAAGGATCTTGCCGGGCTTCCTGAAAGTCTGGTTGAACTTGCCTCATTTGAAGCAAAGAACCGAAAAAAAGAGGGATGGATTTTTACACTTCACTTTCCAAGCTATATGCCATTTATGCAGTACTCTGAGAACAGGGGACTTCGTGAGAAGATGTATAAAGCCTACTCGTCACGTGCCTACAGGGGAAATGAATTTGATAACAGTAAGAATGCGCTCCGGATTGCCAATCTTCGTCTCGAAATAGCCAGGCTGCTGGGATTCAGCACCTTTGCTGAGATGACTTTAGGCGACCGTATGGCTGATACACCTGATAAAGTTGAAAAATTTCTGGAAGAGCTTTATCAGGCTTCAAAACCTGCTGCCCTGCGTGATTTTGAAAATATCGGAAGTTTTGCAAAAACTCTTGGTCATGAAGGTTCTATCGAAAGATACGACTGGGCTTTCTATTCCGAGAAACTTAAGAAAAAACTTTATGAATATTGATGATGAAATACTTAAACCATATTTCAGTCTCGATAAGGTTGAAGATGCTGTTTTCGAGCTTGCAGCAACACTTTATGGTATCAGATTTATCAGAAACAGCTCAATTCCCGTTTATCACCCCGAAGTAAAGACTTTTGAGGTATACGACAAAGACGATTCCTTTCTTTCGATTCTTTATATCGATTATCACCCCAGGCCCGGGAAGAACGGCGGAGCATGGATGACCAGCTACAGAGACCAGAAAAATGAGAATGGAAATGACGTCAGACCACTGATCTCAATCGTTGCCAACTTCACAAGGCCATCAGAAACCCGGCCCTCACTCCTGTCATTCAATGAACTAACCACATTGCTGCATGAATTTGGACACTCTTTGCATGGAATGCTTACCAGATGCACTTATGAAAGTCTGTCGGGCACAAATGTAGCACGTGATTTCGTTGAATTGCCATCACAGTTTATGGAGAATTATGCATTCGAAAAAGAGTGGCTTGATACCTGGGCAGCACATTATATCACTGGTGCAAAAATCCCTGCAGAACTCATCTCAAGGATCAGGGAAGCTTCAACATTCAATGAAGGATATGCGTGCTATCGTCAGCTAAGCTTCGGCTTTCTCGATATGGCATGGCATACTATAACAAATCCTGTTGATGGAAATATTTCTGATTTCGAAACTGCTGCCATGGCAAAGACTGAATTGTTTCCGCGAATCGAAGGTTCAAATATGAGCGCCTCATTCGGACATATATTCGGAGGTGGATATGCTGCAGGATATTACGGATATAAATGGGCTGAGGTGCTCGATGCAGATGCATTCAGTTATTTCACGGAAACAGGAATATTTAACAGTGCAACAGCAGATTCGTTCAGGAAAAACATCCTTGAAAAAGGAGGAACTGAAAAGCCTCAGCAATTATATATCAGATTCAGAGGCAAAGAGCCGACCATTGATGCACTCCTGGAGAGAAGCGGACTTAAATAATTATTCAGTTCTTTAATATGTAAGCCGGTATATCAGTCTTTTTAGTTCAATCTCAGCAATCTTTGCGGCATATTGCAGATTCACAAACAAATAGCCTGCATTTTCGAAACTTTCCTGGGCAGCTTTGAGATCCAGAATTGTAGCCTGTTTTAGCCTGAATCTTTGTAAAACTATATTCACCAGCCTTTCTGCGTCCTGATAACTTTTTTGCTGCGAATCCAACTGCTCCAGTGTACTTTCATATGCCTGGAATGTCTTAATTGCGTCTGCTTTCAGGGAAGTCAGCAGGCTCTCTTTCTGCAATCTGGCTATATTAACATTGACCTGGGCAACTTCCTGCTGAGTACGGTAAATAGTTCCATTAAAGATAGGAACCTGCATTGTAGCACCAACTGTCGGTCCAAAATTCTGGGTGAACAAATTAAATCCGGCGCTGCTGCTGTTGTAAGTCAAATTATAACCTGTGTTGATTTTTATTGAGGGATAGCGCAGAGATCGCTGCTCTTTCACAATTTGTTCGTTAATCCTGATTTGTTGCTCAGCGTTCAGGTACTGAGGATTATTTTCAAGGAAACTGATGATTGTATCTTCGCGGATAGTTCTGTCAATTATTATTGAATCGGAAATAGAAACCGGATAAAATTGCTTCACAGCCATCAGCTGTAACAGACTTGTTTTGTCCTGATCAATAATCAATTGCTGGCCCTTTAAATTCTGTACGGCAATATTAAGATCCATCTCAGCCTGCAAAAGATCAGCATCATTTGCCATACCTACTTTATATTGTTCCTTGATAATATTTAATTTACTTGATGAAACATCGAGTGAACTTTGAATAATCGTGAGGTAGCTCTGCTGTCGCAGAATATCATAATAATTTTCCATTATGGCAGCCAGGGTGGTCTGAATTTGCAGATTAAGCTCCAGTTCACTCTGTCTCTGAAGTAAGTTTAACCGTCCCTTGGTAGCAATAACTTTAAATCCGTTAAACAGCACAAGACTGGCGGTGACACCTGCATTATATGAACTGCTGTTTACATTGTTCTTGCTTATATTAATTCCACTGCTGGTTTTTTGTTTCAGATCGATTAAAGATTCATTAGCTCCGGCACTACCGTTAAATGAAGGCAGTCCTCCGGCAACTCCATATGTATTATTTAATGTGCTTATCTGATTGTTATTCTTAGCGATCTGTATATCGTAGTTATTTTTTAATGCAGTATCAATTGCATTGGTAAGAGTGAGGGGGACCTGCGCTGAGGTGCTGACTGAGAGCAATATAAAAAAATATAGTAGTCTATTTTTCATGAAAATCAATGGTTTCAATTTAAGCAGTTACATTTTCTACTTCCTCTTTACTTATTCCCCGTTTACCGGAAATATAGGTGTAAACTGAAGGTATTACAAATAGGGTAAGAATAAGTGAAAAAAGAATACCGCCAACTACCACCACACCCAATGGAATACGGCTTGTGGCCGCCGAACCAATACTCAGTGCAATTGGCAGAGCTCCAAGTGAAGTCGCCAGGCTTGTCATAAGGATCGGACGTAACCGCTGCGTGGCTGCTTCAACAACTGCCTGACGCATTGGCAAACCCTGTTCCCTTTTCTTATTGGCAAACTCGACTATCAATATACCATTCTTAGTCACCAGCCCTATAAGCATTATCATACCTATCTCCGAGAAAATATTTATTGTCTGTCTGAATATCCATAAGCTTAATACAGCCCCGGCTATTGCGAGGGGTACGGTTAGCATGATAGTAAAAGGATCCTTGAAACTCTCAAACTGAGCTGCAAGAACAAGGTATATAAGCATCAAAGCAAGAAGAAAAGCAAATGCAGTATTTGAAGAACTTTCCGAATAATCTCTTGATGGCCCGCTTAATGAGGTCTGAAATGTATCGTCCAGAATATTCTTTGCTATCGCCTGCATTGCCTTGACACCATCTCCGACCGTCTTCCTGGGAGAAAGGGAAGCCGAAAATGTCGCTGCTTTATAACGATTAAAGTGAAAAAGTGCAGGTGGAATAGCATTTGGTACAATTTTTATTACTGTGGCCATTGAAATCTCTTCCCCCTTGTTATTCCTTACGTATAACTTCATTATATCAGTTGGCTGTTGTCTGTCATTCAGCTGAACCTGACCAATTACCTGGTATTGTTTACCGTTCATGATAAAATAATCGAGCCGTCTGCCGCTGAATGCACTCAGAAGGACATCGTTTATGTCATTAACTGTAAGGCCCAGATCACGTGCCTTTATCCTGTCAATATAAAGGTCGGCTTCAGGTTTGTTAAATTTAAGATTTACATCAACGTTCAGAAATGTTTTGTCGTTCCTTGCGGCGTCCAAAAATTTGGGTATGAAGGTCCTCAACTTCTCAAAATCGAGGTTTTGCACTACGAACTGGACGGGCAGCGCACCTCTCGAAGCCAGTCCGACTGCGATCGTTTGCTCCTCAATTGGAAATATGCGGATATCATTGAATCGACTCATCTTAGTCACTAATTCCCTGGCTATATAACTCTGGCTTTTTTTTCTTTCTGAAACATTTGTCAAACCAAGCCTTCCGGTTGCACTATTGATACCGGAACCTCCGAATCCCGGAACAGAAAAAAACACAAAATCACGCTCTGGAATTGAGTCTATCAGATAATCCTCAAGTTTTCCGGCTGATTTCAACATTTGGACATAGCTGGTTCCTTCGGGTGCGGTGACCTGTATTCTTATCATACCCTTATCTTCAGTGGGTGCAATCTCACTTTGCAGGGATCCTCCAATGAAGAAGATTATAAGCACGCAGGCAGTCACGATAAGCCAGGCAATCCATCGTTTCTCAATAAAGCTCTCCAGAACCTTTTTATATCCGTTTTCCATGCCTTTAAAGAATGGCTCTGTATTATGATAGAACTTGCTATGGCGGGCATTCTTCCTGTTTAAGAGTACATTCAGGACCGGAGTTAATGTAAGTGAAACAAATGATGAAACAAGGACTGCACCAGCCAATACAATTCCAAACTCGCGGAATAAGCTTCCGACAAAACCTCTTAAAAACACAACGGGCAGAAATACAATGGCAAGTGTGACTGAAGTTGCCAGAACCACGAAAAATATTTCCTTGCTTCCTTCAACAGCAGCCTGACGGATAGGCATACCTCTCTCGAATTTTCTGAATATGTTTTCTGTAACAACAATACCGTCGTCGACCACCAGACCGGTTGCCAGAACAATCGCAAGCAATGTCAGAATATTGATGGAAAAGCCGAAGAGATACATTATAAAAAAAGTAGAGATCAATGATATCGGAATATCAATGAGCGGACGAAGTGCAATGAGCCAGCTCCTGAAAAATAAAAAGATCACCAGAATTACCAGAGATAAAGCTATAATCAGAGTCTGTTTGACTTCAGTAAGTGACCTGCGGATATTGTTCGTATTATCAATCAGAGTCGTAAAAATTATATCGCCTCCCTGTTGTGATTTTTTTATGTCGTTAAGTCTTTTATTGAATTCATCCGATATGTTTATATAATTGGCGCCAGGCTGAGGAATTATAGCAATACCAACGGCACTGACACCGTTAAGCCGCCAGGTCTGCTCATATTGTTCAGGACCTAGTTCAACTTTTGCAATATCGCTCAGCCTGATTATCCCCGCTGAGTCTTCACGGATGATCAGATCTTTAAAATCCTGCTCAGTAGTCAGTCTTCCTAATGTATTGATTGTTAACTCTGTATTGTTCCCATACAATTTCCCGGAAGGTATTTCGACATTTTCATTTAAGAGAACACCGGTAACGTCATTAAAGGCCACTTTATAGGAATTCATTTTATCCGGATCAAACCATAACCGCATCGATGGGCGCTTCTGTCCGAAGATATTTACTGCGCTTACTTCGGGTATCGTCTGGAATTTATTCTGAAGGACATTCTCTGCATAGTCGCTTAATTCAAGCAACCCTTTACTTGGGCTCTGAACAGCCATCACAATTATAAAGTCGCTGTTTGCATCAGATTTAGTGACTACGGGAGGAGCATCTATATCCTGCGGAAGATTCCGTACCCCCTGGCCAACTTTATCACGCACATCATTTGCAGCAGTTTCGAGGTCAGCATTCAGATTGAATTCCACTGAGATATTACTGTTCCCTACAGTACTTGATGATGTTATTGTACGAATGCCAGGTATCCCGTTAATCACTTTCTCAAGGGGTTCGGTGATCTGACTTTCAATAATATCTGCACTGGCACCAACATAAGACGTAGATACTGAGATAACTGGCGGATCAATTGCAGGGTACTCACGGACACCCAGAAAATAATAACCTATTACTCCAAAGAGAATTATGAACAGGCTCATCACTGTTGCAAAAACGGGTCTTTTTAGTGATAGTTCGGAAATATTCATTTTTCAACAGAATTTGAATCCCGCACGCTATCTGATGGCTGGGCCTTGACGGTCCTGATCTTAATAACAGAATTTGGCCGTACAAACAATACGCCACTGACAACTATGGTATCTCCCGGATTTACTCCCCTCGTAAGTTCGACAACATCCGCATTCCTGATGCCCGTTTCTACATTAACAAATTTTGCTTTCCTGTCTTTAATGACCACAACCTGATTTGATCTTGCATCGGGAATGATGGCATTTGCCGGAACGACTATCCCTTCTTCGTCCTTATGCAGTAATACCTTGACGAATGTCCCCGGATTGAAATCGCTGGTCTTTATCCTTGCTCTTACTTTTATGTTTCTGGTTTCGACATTAATCTGTGGCTCAATTGCACTAATCACTGCAGTTTCTTTTTTATCAGAATCATTAGTCTGGATATCAACAGTATTCCCTACATGAACAAGACTTGCGTAGAACTCGGGTACTGTGAAATCTATTTTTATACTATCTGTCTGCTGAAGAGTACCTAATAGGGTTTGCGGTGTAACATATGCTCCGGGACTTACCAGACGCAAACCAAGTTTTCCGTTGAAGGGTGCTCTTACGACTGTTTTATCAATCTGGGCATCCAGTACTTTGATATTGGCGTTTGTCAGATTTACCTGACTCAGGGCAGCATCATAATCAGCCTGATTGATACCGTTAACCTTTAACAAATCCCTTAAACGCTGTTCTGTTTTTATTGCCAGATCTGACTGTACTTTTTGTTGTTCAAGCTGAGCTTGCAGATCTGCATCATTGATCTTTGCAAGGAGTGAACCCTTTTTAACCAGGGCACCATCAGGAATATTTAAAAATGTTAGTCTCCCGCTTACTTCCGGATGCAGTTCTATCATCTCCTGCGAAAGAGATTCCCCATTTACTTCAATACTTGAAGGAAAATGAGCTTTTTTAGCAACTATAACATCTACAATTACCGGTAGATTATTTCTTGCTTTTTCCTTTTTCCGATTGCATGAGAACAAACCAAGACAGGCAATGAAGATTAATAAATAACGGGTATAACTCATAATTTCAGTTTAACTTTCTTTAATGGTCACAGTATTTTAAAATAATAGCAAAACAGTATCTCATAATTTCATAAATTCTTAGGATTTTGTAAAGAGAATTATGTTAATGAAAAAATTGTAAATCATGGATAAACCGCAATATGCTTTTGATAACAATAACAATAAATGTTAGACAAAAGTTCGACACTTTTTATTTCATTTCCTGATTAATAAATTTATCTGTTAGTATTAACACAGAAAACCAGTTAAAGACCATTATTTATATTCAGAACGTCTGCTCCTGAAACCCCAATTTTCAGTCAATTACAATTGATTGAGAGCTACAGGATACATAAATTTATTGCTATCTTTGTCTACGTAAATTCGTATTTAGTAAGGTTAGTATATTATTAATTATCAACATATTAACAACAATTATATGATCCTCTTTTTTGAAACCATCTCCAAAAATTTAATTGCTGCCGACTCACCTGAAACTCTTCCTGAAAAAGACATTGAAAAGTTAGCCTGGTTATTTGGGAATGCCACTCTCATCAGTAAAAGGAAGGTCTCCGGTTCTTTTGTCGGTCCGCGAAAGGAAATGATAACTCCCTGGAGTACAAATGCTGTAGAAATGACTCAGAATATGGGGATTTCAGGAGTTAAGAGGATTGAAGAGTTCCATAAAACGGCATCGAGGGAACCACATTTTGATCCGATGTTACAGTCGTTCTACAAAGGATTGGATCAGAGCATCTTCACGATTGACAAACTACCTGATCCTGTTTATTTTATAGATGATATAAAGCAATATAATCTCAGTGAGGGACTCGCTTTAAATGCTGAAGAAGTTGAATACCTCGATAATTTAAGTTATATGATCGGACGTAAATTGACAGATAGTGAGGTATTTGGTTTTTCACAGGTTAATTCCGAACATTGCCGTCATAAAATCTTCAACGGGACCTTTGTCATATCAGGCGAAGAAAAGCTGAAACACTTTTTCAGATGATAAAGCTGACGACCAAAACTAATCCAAATGATGTTGTATCAGCATATAAAGATAATTGTGCATTTATCAGGGGTCCGGTTGTTGAACAATTTGCCCCGGAAACACAGGACAAACCCGATTATTTTAATATAACAGACTATGAATCTGTTCTTTCAATTAAAGCGGAAACTCATAATTTCCCTACCACTGTTGAACCATTCAACGGAGCTTCAACCGGGACCGGAGGTGAGATCAGTGACCGTATTGCAGGAGGCAAAGGTGCATTTCCGATTGCCGGGACTGCTGTTTATATGACATCCTATCCCCGTCCTGATGGTGACAGGTCGTGGGAAAAAGCCACAAAGGCTAGACCCTGGCTTTATCAGACACCTGAAGATATTCTTATTAAAGCATCAAACGGGGCGAGTGATTTTGGGAATAAATTCGGACAACCTCTTATTTGCGGATCAGTATTTACTTTCGAACATTTTGAAAATCTTAAGAAATTCGGTTATGATAAAGTTATAATGCTGGCAGGCGGAATTGGAATAGGTAAAAAGAATGACAGTGAAAAGGATATTCCCGAAAAAGGTGATCTTATTGTGCTGCTTGGCGGTGATAATTACAGGATAGGAATGGGTGGCGGAGCAGTATCTTCAGTCGATACCGGTAAATTCGATACCAGGATTGAACTCAATGCGGTTCAGAGAGCAAATCCCGAGATGCAGAAAAGAGTATATAATGCTATCAGGGCACTGAGTGAAACTGCCAATAATCCGATAATTTCAATCCATGACCATGGAGCAGGTGGACATCTTAACTGTCTGTCGGAACTTGTTGAAGCAACCGGAGGAAGAATTGATATCAGCAAATTACCAGTAGGCGATCCGACTCTTTCAGCAAGGGAGATAATTGGAAATGAGTCACAGGAACGTATGGGACTGATAATGAAAAAAGATGATGTTGATATCCTGAGAAAAATTGCTGAAAGGGAACGAGCTCCATTCTATATTATTGGCGAGGTAACTGGCGATATGCAATTTACTCTTGAGAATCCGGTAACAAAGGAGAAACCAATAGATCTGACACTTGCATCGCTTTTCGGTGATCCGCCAAAAACAATAATGAATGATGTTATTATTGAAAGCAACTATAAGAAACCTGAATACTCAATCGAAAAAATTGAGAAGTATGCAGAACAGGTTCTTCAGCTCGAAGAGGTTGCCTGCAAAGACTGGCTCACAAATAAGGTTGACAGGTCTGTTACAGGCAGACTTGCCAAACAGCAATGTGCCGGTCCTCTGCAGTTACCTTTGAATAATCTTGGAGCAATAACTCTTGACTACAGGGGTAAAAAGGGTATGGCAACGTCAATCGGACATGCTCCGGCTGCAGGACTTATTGATCCGGCAGCAGGTTCTGTACTTTCCATTGCCGAGGCTCTTACAAATATTATCTGGGCTCCGCTTACTAAAAATCTGAAAAGTGTTTCCCTTTCTGCCAACTGGATGTGGCCCTGCAAAAATCCCGGTGAAGATTCAAGGCTCTACAGTGCGGTTAAAGCAGCAAGCGATTTTGCAATTGCCCTTGGTATTAACATTCCGACCGGGAAAGACAGTCTCTCGATGACTCAGAAATACAATGATCAGGTGGTTTATTCACCCGGAACAGTTATAATTTCTGCAGCAGGTGAAATTGATAATATCCGGAAAATTGTTGAACCTGTAATTGTCAACGATCCTTATACCAGTCTGCTCTATATTGATATGAGCCGTGATAGTTTTAAAACCGGGGGAAGCAGTTTTGCGCCAGATACTTAACAGGCTTGGCGATGAAGTTCCTACAGTTAGGGATCCGGCATATTTTAAAGATATTTTTGATACAATCCAGGATCTTATCCGGAAAGGCAAGATCCTTTCAGGACATGATATTTCAGCCGGAGGAATGCTGACAACTCTTCTCGAAATGTGTTTCTCAAATACCAGTGGCGGAATAACGGTTAATCTTTCAGCTCTAAATGAAAGTGATACAGTTAAGATCCTTTTCAGTCAGAATCCCGGAATAATTATTCAGGTAAAGGATGAGGATGAAGTAGCCGAAATCCTGCTTGAAAACGGAATTTCATATTTCTCTATTGGTCACCCGGTAAATGAAAGAAACCTGCTTGTCATGAACAACAATAACCTGATAACATTCGATATTGATAAGCTTCGTGATAAATGGTTCCGTACTTCATATCTTCTCGACAGGCGTCAGTGCGGGCAGGAACTTGCTCTTGAACGGTTTCAGAATTATAAAAATCATGAATTGAATATAAAGCTTTCTGATTTCACCGGGACCTTCAAATCACTCGGAATTAATCCTGAAAGAAGAAAAAAATCAGGTATCAGGGCAGCAATAATAAGGGAGAAAGGTGTAAATGGTGACAGGGAGATGGCTTATGCTCTTTATCTTGCCGGTTTCGATGTTAAGGATGTTCATATGACTGACCTTATATCGGGCAGGGAAACACTTGAAGAGATAAGTATGATAGTTTTTGTCGGAGGCTTTTCAAATTCTGATGTTCTGGGATCTGCAAAAGGCTGGGCAGGAGCATTCAGGTATAATGAAAAGGCACGGATAGCCCTTGATAATTTTTATAAAAGGACCGATACTCTTTCACTTGGCGTTTGCAATGGATGTCAGCTAATGGCTGAACTCGATCTGCTCTATCCTCATCATAAAGAAAAACCAAAGTTATTACTCAACAAATCGCATAAATTTGAATCCGGCTTCCTCTCACTGAAGATTCTCGAAAATAATTCTGTAATGCTCGGAAATATGACAGGTATGGAACTTGGTATATGGGTGGCCCATGGAGAAGGACAATTCAGTCTGCCATATGAAGAAAGCAAATATCAGATACCGTTAAAATTCAGCAGGCATACATATCCTGCAAATCCAAACGGGTCAGATTATGATGTTGCGGGATTATGCTCTGAAGATGGCCGCCACCTTGTTATGATGCCTCATCTCGAAAGAGCATATTTTCCCTGGCAATGTGGTTATTATCCCTATGAAAGAAAAAATGATGATGTTACACCCTGGATAAAAGCATTTGTAAATGCCAGGGAATGGATAAAGTCAACGGGTAATAGGAGTCAGAAAGACTGATAGTAGCTTTGAATTATCAGTGGATTCTTCCTTCTGAATTTTCTTAGGAGAAATCTTCTCGCTGATTATCTGAATATTATATAGCCCGGTATCCTGTATATAAAGTGAGCCGATAAATGAATCCGCCCTGAAATACGGGTATGAAACATCAGTCGAATTATGTATTATTTTATCACATGCCGGACGAGCTTCAAGCCTGTTATCAAGGATGCTCAATATGACTGAGTTATTGTACTTCAGATCAGTAGTATCCTTTGTTGCACTCGATAGCCACACATTAAATCGTCCTGATTTTGAAACAACAACACTCCATTCAGCAGTATTGGTTGATGGATTCACTTTATCCTGATAACAATCTGCCTTTTCAACTTTCAGGGAGATTGTACCATCCTGCTGCTGCAATATCTTGTTCTGAACGGTTTTGTCTTTTGTAACACTCTGATCACCGGTATTCTTGCACGAATAAAATGACAATACCCCCACCAGTACCAACCCCACATATATATTTTTTCTCATTTCTTAATTATATTGATTGTTTTATTATTTATGCCTATAACGTATTAAAAACAATTTCAGTATATGAATTGTTTGAAATGACCAGATAAAATAAGGTTTCTTTGTGTTTAAATGACGAAATCTGGATTAAGCGAAGTCTGAAGACTTAGCTTAAGCTCTTCAGACTTCGCTTAAATTTTTGTCAGCTCTTTTATTGACCTCAGCTGAGTGATCCTGTTCTTTTTAGAAGGTGACAGAATCAATGCCTCAGATACTATTTCTGCAATATCAGCAACCCTCGTTTCTGTCACCGCTGAGAAAGTCTTTTTACAAAGCGGACATGCTGTTGCAAGGATATCGGGATTATTTTTAGTCAGTTCACTGCAGGCATTGAGAGCAATCTTTCTCCTGTTCCCTGAACTGATCTTCATATTGGCGAGACTTCCACCGCAACATAGTGAATTTTCATCTTCAAAATTGCTTTTCTCAAGCCGGGAAACATGATTCAGAACCTCTTTTGGTTCATCATAAACACCTGATCCTCTTCCCAGTTCGCATGGAGAATGATAGACAACTTTCTTGCGAAGGAAATTCAGCTTCACTGATCCCTCATCAATTAAAGCTCTTTATAAATTGTGAATGATGAAGCACTTCAACATCAAGATAATAGCTTTCTTTGAATACTTTATAACATATCGGACATGAAGTGACAAGTGTATGTGCACCTGATTTCCAGATCAGCTGAGAATTATAATTGATCAGTTCCCTGGCTTCCTTGTCCTGCCCTGCAAGCATTAGAGGCCGTCCGCAACAGACTCCTCCCTGTTCATCAATAAAGTTATAATTCACTCCCGAAGCATCAAGAATCTTTATCATGGAATTTTTGATGGATGGAGTAAGATGGGTCATACAACCTGCAAAATATAATACATCGGCTTTTTCAGGATCACTCTCCTGAAGGAAATTATAATTTGAAGAACCATTTGTCTTTTTCAGGAATAACAATCTGCCTGCTTCCTGAAATAACCTTTATAGATATTCCTGATATCATTTTCAGCTTCTCCTCCCCTTCTCTGGATCATCCTGATGGGAGATAGTTCAATACCCACCGGACATTTCTGATCGCATCTCCCGCACATAAGACAATTATCAGCTATTTCCGAAACATCATCATTATTGCGGATTGCTTTCATCAGGTATGCCGACTGAATATTTGTTATTCCTGCAGAAGAATTAAGCTGACATGCATCAATACATATTCCGCATGAAGAGCAGGAATAAGTCTGAACTTCAGAATATGTTCCTGCCTTATCTCCGGTTCTTATTCCTGAATTTCTCATAAATATCAGGAATAGTTCAGTGGGAATATGCATATATCTGGTTATCGGAAGAAGAATAAAAAAAGTACCCAGGGAAATTGAATAGAGCCACCAGAAAGGATATGCCAATCTGTTGTGCAGGCAGAAATGTTGCCAGCCAGGCTACCAAGTGATCCGGTCAGAAAACTGCCTGTGCCATATGCTCCGCATGTAAAACTTTCAGCAAGAAGCCGGCTTGGGAAATATAAGCCATAATGAGGTAAGTGCAATTCTATCGGTGATCTTCAGACGGGTGGTCTTCTTCATTCCGACAATTTTTGAATAGAATCTCTTGATAACAGCCAGAAATAATCCTGAAAGAATAAATGCCAGTATCAGATCCATTAAAAATCCATAGGTTGCTTCAAATCCCATTCTTCCATGATCGGGATTAAAAAACCTGAAAAAGATTGCTTTATATGGAGCATTAAGATGTTTTGCTCCGAAAATATCAGCTTCAATTGTGCCAAATAATATTAGTAGAAACCATCCAAAAGCCAGACTCATATGCATATAACCCAGCCGAAGGTTGGTTTTGAGTATTTTCCTGTGTATCAGGCTTTCCATGAATATTTCTTTAAGACTCAGGGCAAAAGCAATTCCGAAAAATCCTCGCTGCAGTCTCAGTTTATCAGGTCTTGACAGGTCACGGAACCATATTACACTTCTGGTTACAACATAAATAAGAATGAAGTACAATCCAATATTAAATGGTATTACAAAAGGATCAAATTGCATATTCATCTGATTTTTGGAATGCTTTCTTTGCAAGAACCACAATATTTCTGTGTATTTACTCCGCGCGGACATACAAGTGTACATTTTCCGCATAGCATGCATTTTTTTAAATTCTTCCGTACCTGATCATTTTCACCGCGTTTGATAAGAATATTAAGTTCCCTGAGACTGAAATCTGTAAAATTTCCTGTTGTACATGTTGCCGAGCATCCGCCGCATTCAATGCATAGTCTGAAGCTTGGTTCTTTTTCAAAAATATATTCAGCTATTCCCCTGTTATTGGATTCATAGTCGATCTGTCGTCCTTTTGAAATATGTAAAACCGAATTTATCCATCTTATCTTTTGCCATCTTTCAGATAATCAATTACTTCACTAACAGCTGCACGTGCATGCGAAATTGTTTCGGTGATATTCATTGGAGCAGTACATGTCCCTGCATAGAATACTCCTTCAATATTGCTCTTGTTGCTGCCAAAATGATTATCAGCAGCAGCAAAAAATCTGTTTTCACCGGTTTTAAGACCGCCAATACCTGCAATTTTTTTTCCTCCTTCCGACATTTCCATGCCTGCCATCAGTACAAGCATATCGAGTTTCATTTTAAGCGGCCTGCCGGCAAGTGTATCTTCAACCTTTATCAATAGTTTGTTGTCAATTGTTTCGCTTGCTTCAGAAACTTTTCCTCTTATAAAACTCACTCCCCATTTTTCCTGTGCTTCACGATAAAGTTCTTCATAAAATGCTCCACCCATTCTCATATCCATATAGAAACAAAAGACTTTTGATTCCGGAAGATATTCCCTTATCTCAATTGCCTGTTTAACTGCAGTAACACAACACAATTTGGAACAATAAAAATTTCCTACTTTTTCATCTCGTGATCCTACACAATGAATGATTCCTATGGTTTCCGGAACAGTTCCGTCCTTTAAAGTAATTTCCCCATTCCTGAACATTTCCTCAAGATCAGCAGAAGTAATTACATTATCATAAATTCCATAACCATACTCCTCTTTCCTGGCACTTTTGAAAAGATCAAAACCTGTTGCAACAATTACTGCATCAGCAGTCAAGCTCTTTCCCTTCATTGGTAGTAATCGAAAAATGACTCCTGTTTCTTCTTAAGCTTTTCAATTGTTGTATTGGTATAATAACTTAATTCCCTGATTACTGGTTATTCTATCAAGGTAATCTTTTACCTCACTGCTATTCCTTCTGTCAGGAAAAAGTCTGAACCATTTGTTCAGATGTCCTCCTGTTATGATATCTTTTTCTATCAGGCTGACCTCAATTCCGGCTTTTGACAATTGACCTGCAACTTCAAGTCCTGCCACACCTCCTCCTATTACAACAACATGCTTATTCATTTACAATCAGACATTTATTAAGTTATGACTTTTTGAAAATGAAGGATATAGATTCAAGATTATATTTATCTTCAGGTGAATATTCGATTCCCATTTTGTCAAGTACAGGTTCACAATCTGTCTGATGCATCTGAAGACCCAGATCCCATGGATCATAACCAAGAACCAGACCTGCAACTTCTTCATAGGTAAATACAGGAATTCCTTCTCCGTTCTGACCATATCGTCTTGCCCTCCATCTCATTTATTACATACTGCCATCTGTCGAGGAACATCGGACAACCAGGACAGTTTGTAATTATCATATCGGGTTTGAAATGGCTTCATCGATTCAAATTTTTCTTTTGAACAGGCAATTGAGAAACCTCTGTTTGCCTGAACAAGATATTGTCTGAAGCCAAATCCGCAACAGTGTCTTCTTTCAGGATAATCAATTATCTGTCCGCCCCACTCTTCTATCATACCGGCAAGAACATAAGGATATTCTGCACCTCCGACTCCTTTTGAAGGAAACATCTTTGCATAATGACATCCGATATGATCAACAACTTTAAGAGGTTCTCCGGTTTTTTTATTTATAAGCTTATATTTTGCTTTTGCAGCGATCTCTTTTCTGAATTTATAATATCACATCACTTGCATGAGCAAGGTTTTTTGGTTTTTCAAATTCCCTGCCGGTTGCTTTTTTTAACTGTTGTCTCACTTTTTCTTCAACTTCCGGAAAATGATGCCAGGTATCAAGTATCTCGGTATAGAGTCCGAATGAAGTGATACATGATGGAACATAATTGCTGTACCCGGCTTCAGTCATCAGGGCAAACTGGCGGGCAACAACAGTCATTGCTGTTTCAACAGGTACAACATCACCATGATATCCGATTCCGGAACAGGTTGTATGACAAGGATGTTCATATACATCTTTATTCAGTACATCCCTCATTATCTTCAGAAATGCAATTTCAGATCCAGGAAAGAAATTTTGTCTTATACAACTTCTTACATAAAAGAATTTATCATCAGCGATCTCTTTCTGATATTCACTCCAAATAGCCTTTTTCCCTTCTATTTTCATAATTAATTACCCTATTGCTTGTGTATGAGTTCCGTTATTGGTTTTATAAATATGCTGAAATATTCATTATCAATCCCTTCATCAAACTCGCATATCCATCTCTTCTGCTTTTATCCTTGAAAATTCTTCAATCTTTTCATATCGTTCCAGCCCACCTGTGACTTCAAATATTTTTCTTAATTCATCAAGCGTTTCCTCTGGAATTTTTCTCAGAATACCTGGTCCGTCACCTTTGTAATTTCCTCCTAACCGTTTGAAACAGTTCAGCTTTATTATCCTGAACCCATTCCCATACAGGTCCCTGTTCAGGATGCATCTCCATACTTATTCCTTCAAGATAAACACAATAGCCTGTATTAATAATCCATTCACCTACAGTTCTTTTTACTGCCAGTTGCTGTCTGCCTTTTTCCGATTCCACAAAATATCCCAGATCCTGAGATAAACCTCGCAATGCCATTATAATCAGTCCCGGTGCATTTCCTCGTGGACATCGTGTCTTGCACGACATACATTCTCCGCAATACCAGATTGTTTCTGATTTCAAAAGTTCAGTTATCTTATCATCATCCTTGCTCTGGACAGTATCAACTATTTTTCTGGGATCATAGTTATAAAACTCTGCAGCAGGACATATAGCGGTACATACTCCGCAATTCATGCAGGCATTCAGTCCTTCTTCAAACCTTACATCTTCTAAAAGTAAATCGTATAGCTTTCCCATCAGCCTGTTTTGATCCTCTAATGTTAATTAATTAACACAAAGATAGCTTCTCCATAAAGATGGCGAAAGAAGCTTAAAGCCTATTTATTAGGGGTATTTATACGTATAGGAATGGCACAAAGGCATAAAGGCGTAATGGCGTAAAGGCGTAATGGAGTAATGGGTTAAATGCTGATATGTCGCAACAGCGCAATGCTTATTTTATCTTAGCTCTTTAAATCAATCATTTTAAGGACATTATCGACATCTGTCACTGTCTTTAATAATAAAGGATACTGGTCTGATCAAGCCATATTTTTTTGCATTTTTGAATTCTTCTTTTATACTCTGAGACAGATCGCTGTTTTCAATAATACTCTCAGCTTTATTTCCAAGATAAAAGGTAATCCTGAAGGTGCCGGTTATCAGGCTTGACCAGAAAACTGTTTTCTTTTTATTGACCATCTTAAAAAGCCATCTTTTCCCATCGTTATAAAATCTCCACTCGCCAGATGAATCTTTGTAATTGGCTGACATATAATTCAGTTATGCCTTGCCAAAGGATCTTCTTATCCCCGATAATTGAGAATATAACATCATCCGACGGATAGATATCCTTATCTGTAAGTAAAATATTCTCTAAGTCTGACATGATAATATATATTAGTCGTTAACGAAGAAAATCTTAATAAAATGTGACTATTTTTCACTTAACATCCTTTACACACCGGAAGCCTACAGCAAAATCCACCCAGCTTGGAGACAGTCCATTCCTGTAATAGGTCTGAACGCACATTGGGCCTGAATGCCAGCTACCTCCGCGTATCACTTTAAACCTTCCCGTCTCTGGTCCCTTTGGATTTTCTGCAGGTGAACGGGAATAATAATCATCGGAATAAAAATCGGAGGTCCATTCCCACGCATTTCCGGTAATATCTGACAACCCAAAGCCATTCGGCGGAAAAGAACCAACTTTGACCAGACCTTTATGTTTTCTTCCGTAGTTGACTTTGGTTGAATCAATCTGATCACCGAACGGGAAATTTTTACCTGTTAATCCGCCTCTCGCGGCATATTCCCACTCAGCTTCTGTCGGAAGACGTTTCCCTGCCCATCTGGCATATTTCTCGGCTTCAAAATAACTTATGCCAACAACAGGATAATCAGGAAAATCAGGTCCGCTCCTGAATTCCTTCATGCCCCAGAACAACGGCAAAGAGTTTTTAGTTGAAACACAGAAATCGTAATACTGACTATTGGTAACCTCCTTCTTATCGATAAAAAATGAACTTATAGTTACTTTATGCTCAGGTTGCCAGTCGGATACAGTTGACGTATTCTTGCCCATGATAAAGCTGCCGGAGGGTATAAGTACCATGGATTCATCAGTATTCTGAGAAAAACAATTAGCACAGCAGGCAGCAGCCCAAACGGATATGACTATTTTCTTAATAAGCTTATGGTCCATCAGTTCAGACTCCTCAGATTATTTATTGCTTCGGGAACGCTTTTGAGCACCCCGGAAATTAAATTACATGTATCAATCTCTTTGCACTCCCCGCAGGTCTCAAACCCTTTGGCACTGGCACACAATCTGATCTGACACATACTCCAGTGGCCTATTTTGACTCCTTCCTCCCTGCATCCGGTGCAATTAATCATTTCAGGTGTTATATCCGGGGCTCCATACATAGTCTTCCACTTTTCTGCTGTAGCCTTTCTGAGATCATCGTCGTTACTAATCGTTGCTATCCGTGCTTCACATGTGGCACAGTTTAATCCGCAACATGAAATAAGTTTGTTCATAGCTGAAGGTTTTAAATTAATGAAATAAGTCTCTTGTTGACGAATAATTAATCAGTTTTCATCTATCAAGTTACATATTTTTCAGACATCCAAATAGGCTGCATGGCAAAATGTTGTGCCAATCGTTATGGTTTTACTTCTGCATCAGTTGTCAGTACCCTGGAGAGCGATATAGGTACTTCACCTTCGGAATAGACGGCTTTCCCGGTCATATTTGTATCATTTTCGATCTTGAGCATCACTTTAATATCCTGACCTTCAAGAAAAATTGAAAATAAAATGCTGTCATTTACAGCTTTTACATCTTCACCCTGAAGCAGATATTCGCTACCTGTAAAAGACATAGTTGTAGTGTGTTTCTGGTCAGCAAATCCGACGACTATTGTTCCCGAAGCATATCCTTCGGGGGCATATGGGGCCGCAAATTTCCAGGTTCCTATGGGATTAATTTTGTTTAGATTTTGTGCACTGACAGCTATGGCAGACAGAAATAACAGCGCTATTAATATTAAGATTCTATTTTTCATAATAGTTGAATTAGTTAGATTTCAAATATAGAAATCTAAAATCAATTTTTATCATAACCTCTACAAATTGAATCAACAATGAATGAAACCAGAGATCGGTTCAACAACCACCTGCAGCTTTTTTCTTTTTAGGAGCAGGTTGCAGCGCTGGTTTTGATGCTGAAGCACTCTGAACCGGAGCTGTCTGAACTGCCATTCCTCCGCCAAGGGCCTTTCCGGCGCTTAAACGAAAATCATATTTCGCAAACTCTTCATCAGGACTTGTCGATGCCGGTTTCTGAGGATTGAGGATAGCATCAAACCAATAGTTCAATCCTCCTTCAAGGACAAAATTATTTTTATAACCAAGTTGTCTGGTCACCATCCAGGCTTCATTGGCCGTAATAGTGCCATTTGAATAGAAAATATTCATTTTGACATCCTGATTAAGTATATCTGCAAATTTATCTGAAAGCAGATCTGCAACAGGTATATTAATCGCTCCCGGAAGGCTGAATTTTTCAAAATCATCCTGATTTCTTACATCTATCAGCTGGAGCGAAGGATCTTTCTTAATGATCATGTCAGCGACAGTCTCCGGCGCTATATACTGGGTCCGTGTATTAGCTTCACCAAGCAGTTGATCAGCAGTGAGCTTGTATGGTTTGGTTTTATTCTGCGGAACTGCAGCAATTATTAGTCCCATAGGGAAATGAAGATTGCCAGTAAGTTTGAGTGGTTTCATCATTTACTTTCTTTATTGTTTTGTAACTATTAACGTTTGTATCTCATTGTCTTTTATCTAATATTCTTCTCTGGGGAATTTTTTTTCAGCCCATTCGGCCACCCGGAACATTGAAAGTGCAACCAATATAACAAGGAAAGCAAAAACACCGTCCGAGAGACCCAGCGTCTGACTGATCTTTGGGAAACCCAGGAATTTGGCAAGATACATTCCATCCCATATTTTATACCCCAGAGCGAAAATCAGGATTCCGATAAATAATCCGCCGATGAAGACAAATGCATCAATTTTTCCGATTGATGCTCCGCAGAAGCTTGTCCCGGGACAGTAACCCCCAATAATAAATCCTGCGCCCATAATCATTCCTCCGATAATAGCAGATGTCAGGTAGGTCGGATTTACATAAACAAGGTTAAGATCAATCCATCCGAAAAGACTGAAGAAAAGCAATCCAAGCATTGCTGTAATTGCCGCGGTAAAAAAAACTTTAAGTACCACGGTATCATAACCATAAAACACTCCGGCAAGCTTTCTGCTTGATGAAAAGCCACTCTGCTCAAGTACAAATCCAAAACCTATTCCAATTATAAAAGCCAGAAAGAGGTTTGTATTCGCTGATATTAATTCGTTAACTGATAATGGTCCCATAATTTAATTATTTATTTTGAAAATTATCATGATTTCTTGTTTCTTCGTCTTTGTACAGTATTAAAAACATCGCCTATCATCTATAGTACCTAGTACATTCCTAAATCCAGTTCTTCCTGAAGAAATATGCCAGAGCATATGCAGTACCGAAGATAGCCATCATGGTAATGAAACCACCAAGAGACAAAACTGCCATTCCGCTCAGCGCTGATCCGCTTGTACATCCTCTTCCAAGTTCAGCTCCAAAACCAAAAAGAACTCCTCCTGTCAAAGCGAGTAAAAGTCGCTTCTTTGAGGTTATTTTCGGTGAATGTTCCACTTTAAGTTTCAGGCGTCCTGCAAATGCCCCTGAAAGAAATCCGCCTACAAGGACACCTGTCATTTCAAAAACGAGCCATGTTTTCATAGGGTTGCCCGGATGATCCGCTCTGAATTCTTTTATGAATCCCAAATTTTCTGATGATGCCGGGGCAACTGCGGTAATTGAAGAAACAACAACGCTTTTCATGGCTCCGCTCGCACCCAATCCGCGTCCGGATATAAAATTTGCCGCCAGAAGGACTATTCCCAATAACACTCCACCAACATAAGGGTTCAGGTACTTTGTCGGTTTCAAACTCTTCGATTTATTCATATTCTGTTACTGATTTCTGATTACTAATTTCTGATTACCGATTACTGAGCTCTGATCTCTGATCTCTGATTTCTGATTTCTGATCTCTGATTTCTGATTTCTGATCTCTGATTTCTGATTCCTGATTTCTGATTACCGATTACCGATTACTAATAAAGCCACCTGCTCACCTGTCCGGCATATACAATAATAAAACGCAGCATAAGGCTGCCAAAAATTACCAGGACCGCAGGCACAATTGCCGGAATATGAAATTTGCCCAGCTCCATGAATTCCAGCAGAGCAGGGATTAACATCCCAAGGATTACAACAAATATCCAGAATGACATGGTATATGGTCCGCCAAGAAACAGTTTTGCAGCTTCGATCTGAACCTGTGTGCTGGCCAGAAAACCCATGAACATATGTATGATAAGGAACAGTTCAATCCCTATCAGTACAAGATCTATCCTGGCAAATTGCTTGCGTTCTGACTTATTCTTTGACAGAATCAATGTTGCAGCGGCACCTGCTGAAAGTCCTGAGGAAAGAAACAATGGTCCCAGAATTGACGTATTCCACAGAGGTCGTGCATTAAATGCTGATAATAAGATCCCTGTATATATTCCGAGAATTATCCCATAGATCAGCATAATCCAGGCAAGGACTTTCTTATACTTGTTAAAGAATGATTCAAGTATCATATATCCATTTGAATTTCCAGTCCCAGTGTGGAAAAATATCCCTGATATGAAGTGCGCACCATATAAATGAAACCGGAGTGATTACCATCAATACCCAGGCACCCCACGACATTGGAGACTGTAATCTGATGTTTATATAAAGCTGCCAGAAAAACAGTTTATGCCTGAGGTCAATAAAAAGTGCTATTAATCCCAGGACTAAGCAGGACCGGAGCAATGAATGGGGTAATCCTTACTGCTGTACTGATAATCCTTTTCCCTGCCCCTTATAAAATACAGAGCAGCAATACAAAGAATTCCGGCTGCCATCCCTCCCAGAAAGAGATAAAGAGGAATCTGCCAGTGCCAGATATTGAGTTGCGGATCAATAAGTTGATTCATCCTTCCACTTACAAATATTTCTTCTTCCATCTTAAATGGTCGTTATTTATTTTTATCTGATTAAATCAAAAAATAAAGTTGTGGTTTTGTCCCTGCTTCAGGAATGAGTGTCTTTGATTTACGCTTTTTCAGAACAACGGAAACATCACTGTTAGGATCATCCAGATCGCCAAAATAGATGCATTTTGTCGGACAGACAGCGGCACAAGCCGGCTTCAAGTCCTGCCTTAATCCTGTGAATACAAAAAGTACATTTATCGACATAACCATCAGGGTGAGGATAGCGGGCATCGTAAGGACACGAAGCCATACATGCTCCGCAGCCAATACATTTATTATGTTCAACAAGAACAATTCCTCCTTCAGCAAAATGACTTGCTCCTGTCGGGCAGCAACGAACACATGGTGCATTTATGCAATGATTGCATCTTTCCGATCTTATTTCTATCTCAAGCTGAGGATAAGTACCATTCATTATTTCAACAACCCATTCGCGGCAAAAACCATGAGGAACATCATTTTCTGTCTGACAGGCTACAACACAATCGCTGCAACCTACACATTTCCTTGTATCTACTGCCATTGCATATCTCATGATGCAACCTCCTTCTCTGACTTTTCAGTAACAAATGTTACAAAATTGGATCTCATTCCTGTTCCTCCCATCAGAGGATCAGTAAGCACTTTTGTTATCAATTGGGTATCACTGGCACCTTTGCCGAAACATCGTCTTCATCTGCTTCTGTCCATGGCCAAAACCATGCACCATATATATTGAATCCCACCTGATACGTTCAGTTACTCTGACTTTTATTTTAAAGTCGGAAATAATACCATCCTGGTTCTTGAGCCAGATATACTGACCGTTTACAAGACCCCACTCCTTTGATACTTTGGGATTCACCCATACAGAATTTTCATGCATAAGGTCAGTAAGATTCGGGTTATTTGAAGTTCTGCCGAATGTATGCATTGGAGCACGACCATAAATCAGCCGGTAAAAACCTTCAGGAGGTTCTTCATGTGCAACATATTTAGGAAGGGGATCAAAACCGGCATCTTCAAAATATTTAGAATATAATTCTATCTTGCCGGAATCTGTTGAAAACACAACATTCTCATTTTCAGCAAAATACAGATCATCAGCCTCTCTTTCAAATGTTTTAACCCCAATACGCTGCATTTCTTCAAGTGAAGAACCAGATTGTTTAAGCTGCCAGTCAAGCAATTCCTCCTGTTTCTCAAACGGGAAATACGCACCAAGACCAAGTTTCAGAGCAAGTCCCCTTGCAATATTATATCCTGACCGGGTATTGTTCATTGGCTCTGCAGCAGGCATCCTCAATGCAATGGCAGGTTTACGATGAGGACTGATCCTGAGAATATCGTATCTTTCAAGATATGTACATTCAGGTAAGATCACATCTGCCCAGCCTGTAATTTCCATCGGCATGGTATCGACAGCTACAATCAGGTCGAGGTTCTGAATTGCTTTCAGTGTATTTGCCTGATCGGGTATTGATGATACCAGGTTTGTTGCGTTAACAATCCAGCCTTTAATTAAAAATGCGGGTTTATTTTCAGGTATTGAAGCATCTATAAGTGCATTTGAGACCGGAGAGCTTGCTATCGGATATTTTCCCGGGAAAGCATCTGCCCATGTTTTTTTTGGTTCAGGATACCTGGGTATCTTTGCCGGAGGAACAGCATGACTTGCCGGCCTGTAAAAGCCTCCGCGTCTGCCCCATGAACCAAGAAGTGCATTTAAAATTGCAATTGCACGGATTCTCTGTGTATCATCACCATACCAGGTCACATGACGGCCAGGATGAACCAGTAACCGCCGGAGATGCATTTGCCATCTCCCTTGCTGTTTTTCGGATCTTATCCGGTGTTATTGTGGTAATCCCATAAGCCCATTCAGGAGTAAAATCCTTTACATGTTCCTTAAGCTTATCGAAACCGTTGCAATATTTTTCGACATAATTCTTGTCGTAAAAATCATTATAAATAATCTCATGTATCCAGGCCAGGAGCAAAGCAATGTCGGTCGAAGGTTTTATGGGAAGCCAGTATTTTGATTTCCCGGCAGCAGTTGAAAACCTCGGGTCAACTGTAATTATTGTAACACCTTTGTCAATGGCATCCGACATTTCCTGTATCTGACCGTTATGCATATTCTCACCTATATGTGATCCAATCAGCACAAGACATTTTGTATCGCGGATATCAGTTACTTCAGGTGAATAAACTTCTTCACCGAAAGTTGCAAGAAAAGCTTCATCTCTGGGTCCGCTGCATTGTGCATATGACGGTTCAGCAATATTCGCTGAACCATAGGCTTTCATTAAATTTGTGAAATAGGCACTGCCAGAACCATGGGTGAATAATGCCATGCTTTCGGGACCATATTTTAAAGAAATGTCTTTCATTTTGCCGGCAACATATTCAAGCGCCTCATCCCATGATGCCTCACGAAAAACCTGTTTACCACGTTCCTCAACTCTGATCAGCGGTGTCTTCAGTCTGTCTTCATCATAATACATTCCAACACCACCTGTTCCACGCGGACAGAACCGGCCGTTAGAATGCTGATCTTCATCATTTCCAATGATTTTCCAGATTTTCCCTTCAGAAGTTTTGTAAACCCAACCGGCACATTTCCAGAAACATACTTCACAATATGTAGGTGTTCTCTTAAGATCAACTTTGAGCTTTTTCGCTTCATCGGGTGAGGAAAGTAATTTAATAGCGCCGAAGGTGCCTTTGGTCATTGCCAGAACACCGGCTCCCATTACCGAAATTTTAATAAAATCTCTTCTGCTAGTCATTCATTAAGTATAATAACATCTCAAAACTATGAAAAAAAAAAGCTCTTGTATTCATATATTTATATAAATAAATGTATTAAAAAAATGAAGCATAAAAATATCTACTGTTAACAAATTAACAGTCTGATAAATGCTATTTATTTAGAATTTGTATAAATTATATAGGAGTAGTTTGAATTGACTGATAAGAGGTTAATGACACAAAGCTCTCTAAGGACTCAGAGCCCCGATGGCAAACACTTTTCTGCAATGCGGCTGAGTTATTCAAGTAAAATATATTTAGGTTTTGACAAATGAATAGTTAAACCTAATTTTGAGGCGTTAAAAATTAAATTAAATCCGATTCCATTAAATGACCGAACTTGAAATATATTTTGACCAGTACAGAAAGAATATTATCGGTATAGATGAGGAAATATTAAACACCTTACGGCAACCAAGAAGCTGATTTATGCCGACTGGATAGCCAGCGGAAGATTGTACACTCCAATTGAAAAAAGGATTTCAGATGATATCGGTCCGATGGTCGGCAATACTCATTCGGAATCGACATCTACAGGGAAGGCAATGACAGATGCTTATCATCTGGCACAGAAAATTGTAAGACACCATGTAAATGCCAGTGATGATGACATCCTGATCTTTACAGGAACAGGAATGACCTCGGCAATTGCCAAGCTCCAGAGACTCCTGGGATTAAAGGTTCCTGAACAGGCATTAAATTCTGTTCTTATTCAAACGGAAACTACAAAAACTGCAAGGACATCCCGAATGATAAACGTCCTGTTGTTTTTCTGACTCATACCGAACATCATTCCAATCACACTTCCTGGTTTGAAACACTTGCTGATGTTGTTGTACTAGAGCCTTCATACTGATCTTACTGTTAATCCTGAAACGCTGCGAAGGGAAATAGTCAAATATAAAGACCGTCCACTGCTGATTGGCTCCTTTTCAGCATGTTCCAATGTAACAGGATACTTCCCACCATACTATGAACTGGCAAAAATCATGCATGAGAATCATGGATATTGTTTTGTGGATTTTGCAGCCTCAGCTCCTTATGTCGATATCGATATGCATCCTGCTGACAAACTTCATCAGCTTGATGCCATTTTCTTTTCACCCCATAAATTTCTTGGAGGACCAGGAAGTGCAGGAGTCCTGATATTCAGCAAAGAACTTTACAAAAATGATATTCCTGATAATCCCGGCGGAGGAACCGTAAAATGGACAAACAGATGGGGTGGCTACAGCTATATTACTGATATTGAGGTCAAAGAAGATGGGGGAACTCCCGGATTTCTTCAGGGAATCAAAGCTGCCCTTGCGATCAGGCTGAAGGAAAATATGGATACAGGAAAAATGCATCAGAGAGAAAATGAACTTATAGATATAACTTTCAGGGAGCTATCAAAAATAAGTAACCTTCATATTCTTGCTCCTGATATCACCGACAGACTGGGTGTGTTCTCATTTTATGTTGATAATATACATCACAATCTTTTTACAAGCCTTCTAAACGACCATTTTGGAATACAGGTAAGAGGAGGTTGTTCCTGCGCCGGCACTTATGGACATTTTCTTCTGAATGTTGACTTCAAAATGTCAAAGGAAATCACTGACAGAATTGATGCCGGAGATCTTTCAATGAAACCCGGCTGGATAAGATTATCTCTGCATCCAACAATGACAAATGATGAGTTGTTGTTTATTACTGATGCTATAAGGCAGACAGTTGAAAATGCGGAGGAATGGAAAAAAGATTATTGTTATGATAGACATACAAATGAATTCTCTCACTGTAAATCCTTGCAAAAAGAAATCGATTATTCAGACTGGTTTAAACTAGTCTGATTAAACATATTTGAACAAATACTGTTCTATCATCAGTCGAAATAAATACTTAATACAGGAGGTCATAGAATGAGTGATATTGATACAGTATCAACAGATGTATTAATTATCGGAGGCGGTCCATCAGGATTAGCTACTGCAATTCATCTCGCTGACACTTTTAAAACAAAGCGGTCAGAACAAAAGAATATTACTGGTAGAAAAAGGCCGGTCAATCGGCAGTCATATATTATCAGGCGCCGTAATTAAAACCTTCCGTTTTTAAAGAATTATTGCCTGAAACGGATTTTTCCGAAATTCCCTTTAACGCGAAGGTAACTATTGATAAAACAGTATTCCTGACTGAAAAAAGGATCACTCATCCTTCCGTTTCACGTGCCATACATGAATAATAAAGGCAATTATACTGCTTCATTGGGAGAGATCTGCAGGTATCTCGCAGAAAAAGCCGAGGAAAAAGGAGTAGAAATATATACCGGGTTTGCTGTTGATGAGATATTATATAAAGATGGAAAAGTGATCGGTGCAAGAACCAAGGATACAGGTATCGATCATCATGGGCAACAGGCTTGAAAATTTTCAGCCAGGTACCAGGATCGAAGCCAAAATCACAATTTTTGCCGAAGGAACAAGAGGCAGCCTGACTAAAATGCTGATAAAAAAGTTTAATCTGACAAAAGACAGAAATGAACAGGTTTATTCTTTAGGATGCAAGGAATTATGGACAGTTCCGGAAGGAAGTATTGAACCGGGTCAGGTTTATCATACTATGGGATATCCGCTTCAGAATGATGAATTCGGAGGAGGTTTCATCTATGGACTTAAATGATAACAGGGTAGCAGTTGGACTTGTTGTTGGTCTCGATTATAAGGATCCTTCATTTGATGTTCATGATGCATTTCAGATCTGGAAAACAACTCCTTTTGTTTCAGGAATACTTAAGAGGAGGAAAATTTCTGGAATATGGTGCAAAAACACTTCCTGAAGGAGGTTATTATGCAATTCCGAAATTATATGCTCGATAATGCACTGATAGTTGGTGACAGTGCCGGCCTTGCTGCCATGCCTGCACTGAAAGGAGTACATCTGGCAATCAAATCAGGAATGCTGGCAGCTCAAACCGCAGCCAGTGCACTTATAAACAACGATACCTCTGAGAAGAGCCTTCAGCGATATGAAACACTGGTAAATAACAGTTTTATTCAGAAGGAATTGTATCCTGTACGTAATTTCAGACAGGCATTTGCAAAAGGATCTAATTGCCGGAGGATTGCATTTTGGAACTCAATTAATAACAGGAGGAGCAGGATTTTTCGGACGGCTGAGATCTCATCCTGATTATCTTACCACAGTTAAATTAAGTGAACTTAAAAAGAAACCATTTAAAGAACGGTTTAAAGGAAAACTTGAATTTGATAAAATTCTGACTTTCGATAAATCCACCGATGTTTATCATTCAGGAGTCCATCACGATGAACAGCAGGTAGTACATCTTCATATTAATAACCAGGAAAATTTCAATGCAGTAAATATTGAAGAATATGGAGCACCCGAAGTATTTTTCTGTTCATCGGAAGTATATGAACTTCATACAAACAAAGCGGGCCAGAAAGAGATCAGAATTCATGCCGAAAACTGTATGCATTGCAAAACCTGCGATATTAAATCTCCCGGGGAAGGAATTACATGGGTTGTGCCAAATGGCGGCAACGGACCCGATTTTCAGAATATGTAAATAATAAAGATGACATTAAAATGGCTTTAACAATAATAAGTTTAATAAAACAGGTTCCGCTCCCGAGTGAAATGAGAATGGGAGAAGATGGATTGATGGACCGGACAAAAGCAAAATCTATAATAAATATTGATTGCCAGTTTGGTCTTGAAGCCGGGTTACAATTAAAAAAACAATATCCCGATGCAAGATTGATTGTCTGCTCAATGGGGCCAAAATCATTTGAAAATGCGCTCAGAAAAGCAATTTCGATGGGCTATGATGATGCATATCTGTTATCCGACCGTAAACTTGGAGGCAGTGATACCTATGCAACGGGCCTGGCTATCTCTACAATGCTCAAACATCTTGGATTCACCAAAGATTCAAAAGATCCATTTATAATACTGGCCGGCCGTCAGACCAGTGACGGTGATACTGCTCATGTACCCTCACAGGTTGCTGAAAGTATCGGAATACCACAGGCTACTTTTGTTGAGAGTATTAAAGCCTGACGGTCACGGAAATGTTATTGCAAAAAGAATTATTGAAGGTGGTTATCCAGATGTTAAAACTGCCCATGCCATGCGTTATTTCAATGACTCCTACCGGAATTCCGCCGCGAAAGTCATCATTAAGCGGAGCAATCAAGGCCCGGTCTCTTGAATATTAACAACATTTGGAATTGATGATATTGGCTTGGGAACGGAGAAAATCGGTTTAAACGGATCTCCTACTATTGTTGTCAAAGTTGTCAATATTGGAAGTGAACGCCCTCCGATAAAAATGTCGGTGGGACACAATGAAGTATCATTGGTCGATAGCTTTATCGCTAATTTTAAAAGTGGCGGAAATGTCTTTGAGAAAAAAGAAAAAGAAGCAAAAAAAGAAACTGAACGTCCCGATTTCCCTGATAAGGACTTCCGAAACGGAGCAAGGGGAATCCTTACCTGGGCAGAGATCACAAATGATAAGATCTCAAGACCATCACTTGAACTTCTTACTCCTGCCAGAAAGCTGGCAGCACAGCCTTGGTCCTGATACCAGGGTAATGACACTGGTTATCGGAAAGAATGTCAGACAGTTTGCCCAGACTTTGATTGAACATGGTTCTGATGAGGTTATCCTTGTTGAAAATGAGAGGCTTGAAGAATACCTGGTCATGCCTTTCGCATCAATTTTTGCACAGGTCATAAAAGAAAGGAAACCTGAAATTGCACTTTTTGCAGCTACAACTTCAGGTCGTGAATTAGCTCCCAGGATTGGAATGAAAACCGATAGCGGAGTAACGGCTGACTGTACCGGACTTGAAATAGGAGAATATATCGATAAAAAAGAAAAGGTGATTTACAAACCTATTCTTGAATCAAGGCGACCTACATATGGTGAAAGCAAACTTGCTACAATTCTTGGTTTTGTCTGTCCTCAGATATCTACAGCAAGGGCAGGCACATTTGAAATTCCGAAACGTATTGAAGGAAGACAGGGTACAATTTCAGAATTCAAACCTGTTCTTGATGAAAAGGACTTTGTTGTTGAAATTATGCAAACAGAGAGAGGTGAAGGAGGAATGCAGAATCTGTTTGATGCTGACATAGTTGTTTCAGGCGGAAGAGGCACCACAGTCGATAATCTGAAACTGGTTAAAGAACTTACTGAAGCATTAAGAAATCAGGGAATAAAAGCCGAATGGGCCAGCAGCCGTCCGGTTGTTGATGATGGTATTGTTGAATATGCCAGGCAGATAGGACAAACCGGCAAAACAATCCGTCCCAAGGTATATATTGCTGTCGGCGTTTCAGGTGCGATACAGCACCTGGCCGGGATGAAAGAATCTGAAAAAATTATTGCCATTGACCATAATCCTAAAGCACACATTTTCCATAATGCTGATTTTGGAATCGTTGGAGAATATACTGATATCTTACCTGAATTAATAGAACGGGTCAAAGCCGGCTTTAAATTCGGCCTGGAAGCCAGGAAAAGCTAACAGAGACCTGCCCGGAATCAGGGCTGCAGGAAATCAATTGCTGCTTCTTGACTTTATCCGAGAAAATTATGATATTTACAAGGATCATTCACTGACCTGAACGAACTCTTGCAGATATGAAAATAATACTCTGGATACGCCTGTTTATCATTGCAGAAGTATTATTATTTATGACAGAGGGCTGTAAAAAGGAGATTGCAGGCTCAAATCCTGAAGTCAGCACTGTCGGATTGTCTCTTATAACTCCGGTATCAGCCTCCTGTGATGCAATAGTGAAATCTGACAGAAGCTCAGAGGTAACCGAAATAGGGGTATGCTGGAGCATGCTGGAGTCAGCCACGGTTTCTGATTACAAAGCTGTTCAGAACAGTTTCTCCGGAACCCTTAATTTTACAACCGACCTTTGCGGACTCAAATCAAATACAACCTATTTTGTGAGGGCATATGCAACCAGAAGCTCAGGAACAGTCTATGGCAATGAAATATCCTTTACAACTCCGGTTGATCATTCAGGTGAACAAGGGATCGTAACGGATATTGAAGGGAATGTTTATAAAACAATTGGAATCGGATCGCAGATATGGACAGCGGAAAATATCAGAACTACCAGACTTAATGACAGTTCAGATATTACCAATGGACAATGTTTCAGATGCTGGAGTTCTTTACTCTCTCCGGGATATTGTTGTTATGATAATGATGAGCTGAATAGAAATATTTATGGAAATTTGTATAACTGGTATACGGTTAATACCATGAAACTTTGTCCTTCAGGCTGGCATGTACCGTCTGATTATGAATGGACCATTCTCGAGACATACCTGGGAGGAAGCCTCATTGCAGGTGAAAAAATGAAAGTATCTGAAAACACTAAGGCTGACAACAGCAATACGGGAAATGAAAGCGGCTTCACAGCTCTCCCTGGAGGTTACCGTGGTGATTTAGGAGTATACATCAATGGCGGAGAATCCAGCATATTCTGGACTTCAAATTCGGCCCCGGAGAATAAAGCAATTTACCGTGCCATAAGCACTAACAGTTCTGAGATCATCTGGGGTACCAACCCAGTTCGCTGGGGAGCATCAGTCAGGTGTGTAAGGAATCAGGCCGATCCTTCTTCGCGATAATATAACTTCTAATTCAATTCCTTTGCAATAGCCATTGCAGCAATTGTACCATCGGCCACAGCAGTTGTTATTTGCCTGTATTTTTTACTTGTTACATCACCTACGGCATAAATATCCGAAATGCTTGTCTTCATATTCTCATCGGATTTGATATAACCCCACTGATCAAGTTGCAGGCTATCTTTGAACAGTTCAATATTAGGTTTCATTCCAATAAAGATAAAAACACCATCACTTACCAATTTGCTACGCTCACCGGAAATCAGGTTTTCAATTTCAGTAACCATCTTATCTCCGTCTTTGACAAATGCTCTTGGCTCGCTGTTAAAGATGAAATTCATTTTAGGGTTTGCAAATATCTTTTCCTGTGCCTTTTTATTAGCAGTAAACTTATCAAACTGATGTACTATCGTTACCTTGCTTGCAAAACGGCTGATATAATCAGATTCCTCAACAGCAGAGTTGCCTCCGCCTATTACCACAACTTCTTTATTATCAAAATATTTCGCATCACATGTAGCACAATAAGAGATCCCTTTTCCTTTAAGGGCTTTTTCTCCTGATGCTCCGGTTGTATTAGGTGTAGTTCCTGTGGCAATAACTATCTTTTTGGCCCTTATAGTCTCATATTCATCTATAACAACTTCCCTTTTTTCAGAGATCTACTTTTGTAACATCTACAGCAACCTTATAAACAGTACCGCAAAGTTTGGTCTGTTCGCTCATATTATGTGAAAGCAGGTAACCTGCCTGCGGTTCAATAAAGCCAGGGTAATTTGAGACTTCATGAGTCGTTGATACCTGTCCGCCAGGCAATGCAATATCAATCAGTACAGTGTTGATTTTCGACTGACAAAGATATAACCCTGCAGTAAGGCCGCCCGGGCCGGCGCCAAGGATTATAACATCATAATCTGAAACAGAGGGCTTAATCTTTGAAGTGATCTCTTTCCTTCGAACCTCAGATAACATCAGATCAAGATTTTGAATGATATTACTTCTTTTAATACCTCCTGTTAGTCTTTCTCCGGTTTCTTTACCATCATCAAAGAATAATAAAGTTGGTGAAGATTTAACACCTAGTTTATCTGCCAGGTCCCTGTTCTGCTGACGATAGATTTTGAGGAACCTGATGTCATTCCCGTAAAGTTTGGAAAGATCTTCAAATTTGGAAGCTAAGGCCTCGCAGGGAGGACATTCGGTTGAATAAAAATCAAGTACAACTTTGCCGGCATTTAAGACATCTTCATTAAATTCTTTTTCAGTTATTTCTTTCATATTTCTAGTTCTGAGAGTATATTAATTTATCAACAGATTTATTTTGAACTCCTCCATCTTCAAAGTACTCAGAAAATCCAAGTTCCAGCAGTTCTGGAACCGGCCGGCAATCAGGTGAAAGGATGGATCCGGTACGGTTTTTTGCAACTGAGCCGCATCCTCCGCCGCAAGCTAATTGCAGATTACATTCTTTACATTCAGGAATGGAAACAACATCGCGCGATTCCCACTGTTCGATTTTTTCACGGTTAATGTTAATTTGCGGATAGAAAGTTCCAAGTGATTCATCTGATTTCCCAACAGTTGCTGTACAGGAATAGATTTGTCCGGTATAATCAAAGGCCCATTCTGTTTTACATGCAGGGCATGAATCAAACAGAGCATCAGGCAAGCTCCCGTTTTCAGACAGGAATTTCGCAATAGAATAAGCAGGTTTATAAAATTCCAGTATATGAGGATACTGTTGAGTCAGTTCATGTATCTTTTCGAAAAGTGAAACCCTGCTGAAAAGTTTATCAGGAGAAGACTGGCAATGATGCAACTCATAATTTCGCCCCAGTTGTGTTTTAAAATACGGACTTTTTGTCCAGCCTTTATCATTAGCAAATTTTGCAAGATCAGGCAGGTTATCTATATTCTCTTTATCGACCACCATTCTGAGATTGACCGTAATTTTATTTTTCAGGCAGGCATCTATCCCGTAAACAATTGCAGCAAATGTCCCTTTACCGCTTTTCAGAAAACGCCGGCTATCATGCACAGGTCCGGTACCATCCAATGTCACCTGAATCTCACGGATACTCTTGTCTTTCAGAATATTACTATAACTTTCAAGATTATAGCCATTGGTAACAAAACTAATTTCAAGTCTCTCATCAGCAGCTTTGTTTAACAGGTATTCAATAGATGCTTTCTGCTTTGGACTGTTCAGAAGAGGTTCTCCTCCGAAGACAGTAATATATTTATTGCGGCCGGCAAATTCCTTTCTGATGTAGTCGAAAAATGAATCAATCACTTCATTGCTCAGGTCCTTTTCAGGATTATTGTATTCATCCTGATAGCAATATGTACATGCGAAGTTGCAGCTATAATTTGTCACGAAGAAAAGCTGGATCTCATCCTTGTTCCTCGAATCAAGGAAGTCGAGATACCTTTTCCGATATACTCTGTTCTCCTCTTCCTCATCTGCTAGGTACCCCTTTTCTGTCAATTCAGCCAGAAAGGGCTCATCCGGAAGAGTCAGCATTTTTTGTACCGCTTTCAGCTTTTCAGCATCACCGGCATCGAGGATGTCAGCATTTCCTGAAAGCAGATTGACAATGAAATAGCTTTCAGAATCCCGTATTTTTGAAAAAATGTTAAATCTTGAGTATTTCATCACTCTCAATCGTGGCAACCGACAATGGTTTTAGATGTTTTCGCACAACACTGTGCCGGTTTTACATTCACTTTTGCTTCTTTCTTTTTAATCAGGCTTTTCATAATTGAAATTAATTGTTTGGTTAATAATACTTTATATATTTATTTATCTCTGGTTCCCGCAGTTACAACTACCCGATGATCTTTTTCCGGTTATTGTCCAGCTGGAGACCATTACTTTCCCTTTCTCATAAGGTTCTGATTCTTCCAGAATTTTGATTGAAGAGAATCCTGCATTTCTCAACTGTTCCAGATATTCATCCCTGGTCACAGAGCCGGCCCAACACTCAGCAACTGCTACCGGATCGTTTCTGTATTCTTCAGGAATCGCTTCTGCCGCATAAATATCACTTATAACAAATCTTCCTCCTTTTCTGAGGATTCTGAAGATCTCATTCCAGGCAGTCTGCTTATCAGAAGCATGATTTATTGTACAATTTGAGATCACAAGATCTGCTGTATTGTCTTCCAGACCGATCTTTTCAAGAGGACTTTGTATAAATCTGGCATTTGTGATTCCAAGACGGCTGGCTGTTGCAGTTGCTTTTTGTATCATACCGTCTGATATATCAATACCATAAACAAAACCATCTTTCCCAACATTTTCAGCAAGTCTTAATGCATCCGTCCCTCTGCCGCTTCCAAGATCAACACATACTTCGCCTGGTCCGTGGCTCTGAATAATTCATTGCACCACCGCACGACAGGCAACAGGTTGATTCTGCCAGTTCACTGTAACGTTTGTTTATTTCGGTATACCCCATTATCTCATTTCTTTCTTTTCGTGCTGATTGCCAGAGGAATATACAACGGACAGAAACCCAAAACGACTGTTATTGCAAAGACTGCTGACAAAGCCAGCAGAATTATCGCCAGAGTGCTGGAAATAACATTTGTAAAATAAAGTGCTACAATTGCGACTGCAACCAGAATTCTGATCACTTTGTCAACTGTTCCGATGTTTGCTTTCATTGTGTTTCAATTAATAGATCATTTAATAAAAAATTTACGACACAAAAATACAGTACGATCCCTCATAGGAAGAGGAAATAAAAATGGAGTATGACATGTTACCGATTGATTCACGACAACTTTTTTATTGATTTAAGTTAACTTTGTATCTTTTAATGAATCTTAATAACATGAAAACTATTCTTGAAATTGATAAGGATTTTATTTGTGATATACAGGCACCTTGCTTTCAGGCGTTATCATCGGAGGAAGCGGAGCTTGTGAGGGCCAGCAAAACCCAGGTGCTTTTCCGTAAAGATGATAACCTCACAAAACAGGGAGCATTTGCTACTTACGTATTATTTATGATTGAAGGTCTGGCAAAACAATATCTTGAAGGCGATGCAACAAAGACCTACAACCTGAGGATTATCAGACCAGGTGAATTTGTTGGACTTTCATCGGTGTTCGCAGAAAATACTTTTAATTATTCCTCTGTTGCTCTGACAGACTGCCAGGTCTTTCTTGTTGAAAAGGAAGCAATTTCAAAGCTGGCTAAACAAAATGGAGATATTCGGATTCAATATTATTAAACGGTATTGCGAGCAAAACACAAATCTGATCAACACGGTCCGTAATCTTATGTACAAGCAGATGAATGGCCGAATGGCAGACACTTTATTATATATCAACAATATAAAAAACGAGAAAGAAGAAATATTTCAGCTTCTTTCACGGAAAGATATGGCCGACTTTGCAGGAATTTCAACTGAAAGTGCAGTTAAGCTTCTTAAAAATTTTGAGAAGGATGGACTGATTAAACTTCATGAAAAGGATATCAGAATAATTAATCATGATGCTCTTGTCGAACTAAGCCGGAAAGGATAATATTCATAATTAACAGCAATTTAAATCCAAGAAGATTTACCAGTTTCTGGCCGGGACAGAAAATCTGATATGCCGGGGGCCATACCCTTGACAAGATACCTGTCCTGAGCTTCCCGGAACTTTACAATTAATTCATCCATGGCAGGCAGATTCGCGCCTTCTTTATAATTATACCCGAGAACGTTTATTATCTGAACAAGATCATTGAACTTACCCAGATTCTGTGTCATACTGTCAAGCTTTTTTTCAAGAGTTTTTATCACAGCCGGATTTAATGGACGGAATATATTCAGCTGAAACAGGAAATCCTTTGATTTTTTTCTGAATCGGTGCAACATAGCGGGTTTTGGACTGTTTCTGCACGAAAGGTAAATATCCACAACCCTGATATATGTCTGCTCCAGTTCTTTAATAAGTTGCTGAGGGTCCATCATATTCATAGATTGAAACCGTATCCGGTAACCGGTGCGGTTCAAAAGATCTTCAATTCGTTCCAGTGCTGATTTCATATTCTGCTGATGGTTCTGCAACAGGTTCCTGTTTTTCAAGCAGAGCCGTGAGTGCCACATTATCAATGAGTCGTGAAAAGATATCAGGATTTTCTTTCCTGAACTCTTTAAGGATTTTTCGTTGCACCGATGTTTCACGCTGAGAGCTCAATACCCGTCCTACTTCTCTGCAGCGAGGACATATCTCTGTTAAGATTCACCTTATCGAGCTGTGTGAGCTGACAAGTTTAAGCAGTGCCCTTGATTTCTTCATCAGGACACGTATATCATGGACTGTCTTCTCATCAGGAATAACTGACTTTTTCAATAAAATCTGTGATTCTCTGATATATCCGGCGAGGGCAGGCTTGATGGGCTTCAATTTCACGTAATCGAGTTCCATTTGAAAATATGATATTTATAACCAAGTCATATAAAATTACAAATAATTATAATTATACAGACAAAATTTCAGATTTAAATCTGTGAACCTTGGCGTATTCCTCTGTGTATCCTCAGTGGTAAAAATGACCATTTAACCACAAAGAATCACAAAGTCAGACTCAAAGTAACACAAAGAGATAATCCAATAATTTGTAACAAATTATTAACTTATAATTACTTATAAAGAGTTAAATTTGCTTAAACTTATATTATCAAAGCATAAAGATGGGTAAAATAACAAGAGGCCAGAGGATAGGAATTCTGACAGCCGGAGGTGATTGTCCGGGTATAAATGCTGCCATCCGCGGAGTCGGAAAAACAGCAATTGTGAAATACGGAATGAGCCTCGTTGGTATAAGCGATGGATTTACAGGAATGATAAACAAAGAGTACAGGGAACTGACCGAACCTGATCTTTCAGGTATACTTACTGTTGGCGGTACAATTCTCGGAACTTCAAGGGAAAAACCATTCAAAAGCAGCGGAAAAGGGAAGAATGAAATAAGCAAACCTGTTCTGATCAAAGAACATTATGAACAGATGGGACTCGACTGCCTCGTTTGCATAGGAGGAAACGGTACTATTAAAACTGCCCATCTTCTCTCACAGGAAGGACTTAATGTTATCGGTATACCAAAAACAATTGATAATGATGTCTGGGGTACTGACCTCACATTCGGATTCGATTCAGCTGTGAATATTGCCACTGAAGCTATCGATCGTCTGCATTCAACTGCCAACTCCCATAAACGGATTATGATAATTGAAGTGATGGGACATAATGCCGGATGGATAGCCCTCTATTCGGGCATTGCAGGCGGAGGAGATGTTATCCTGATTCCTGAGATCCAATATGATGATAAGAAGATTGCAGAATATCTTCTGCATCGTGTAAATGAGAATAAACCTTACTCAATTGTTGTTGTTGCAGAAGGTATAAGGAATCCGATAAAGGAAAGCTGTTCAGCGGCCCAGTCGTTAAGCAAAAGAATAAATGAACTTACCGGACTTGAAACCAGGGAGACGGTACTGGGCTATATACAGCGCGGAGGCACCCCCTCGCCTATGGATCGTGTTCTGGCAACAAGATATGGCTCTGCAGCTGCCGATCTGATAGCAGAGCGTGACTTTGGGAAAATGGTAGCTCTGAAAAATACCGAAATCGTTTCTGTTCCCCTCTCAGAAGTATCGGGAAAACTAAAACTTGTTGATCCAAAAGATCCTCTGGTAATTCAGGCTCAGAAAATGGGAACAAGTTTTGGAATTTGAATGTTCATTGAATACGTTGTTTATCAATTGATTATAGAGAATGAAAAAATTGATTTTTGTCCGACATGGAAAAGCAGAAGATGAGTCTCCTGAAATATCTGACTTCGAAAGATCACTGACACTGAAGGGAAAAGTTATCTCAAGACTTATGGCACAAAAGCTTGCGGGAGAAAGAAAAATCATCCGGGAACTATTCTTACAAGTCCTGCTTTCAGGGCTCTTGAAACAGCATTGATTTTTGCAGGTGAATACGGAATTGATGCTGAAAATGTCATTATGAACAGCAATATTTATTATAAAATGAACCTGCAGAATCTCCCTGCCATACTTTCAGCTGTAAATGAAGATGACTGAAACTGTTACACTTTTTGGCCATAATCCTTCATTTACGCAGTTAGCAAATAATCTGAGCAGGGAAGGATGTGATTTTATGCCCAAGAGCGGAATTGTATGTATCTCATTTAATATTATGACATGGTCAGATATCGCCGCAATACCGGAAAACTGGAATATTTTCTTAAACCCGGAGAAATACTATGAATAAAAAATATATTCCAAAGGAGATCAGCTGGCTGTCATTTAATGAACGTGTTTTACAGGAAGCTGAAAATAAGGAAGTACCCCTTCTTGAAAGGTTTAAGTTTCTTGGTATCTATTCAAATAATCTTGATGAATATTTCAGGGTAAGGGTTGCCACACTGAAAAGGCTTTCAATGTTTAGTTCAAAATCAAAAGAAATACTTGGCTACAATCCAAAGACCACTCTTAAGACAATTCAGGAGATTGTTCTTGCACCATAATGACAAAATTTGAAAAGATCTATTCAGGTCTGCTTCATGAACTGGCAAAATATAATACTCATATTATCAATGAAAAGCAGCTGAATCAGGAGCAGGCTGAATTTGTCAGGACATATTTTCATAAAGAGGTCAGGACGAGGCTCATGCCTTTTCTGATCGAAAAGGAAACCAGTCTGCCAAATCTTACTGACGATGCAATTTACCTGGCAATTTACCTTGCAAAAACCGACACTCAAAAAAGAAGATATGCACTTCTTGAGATACCATCGGATGTACTTCCCCGATTTATAGTCCTTCCTGAAAAAGATGATAACAAGTATATTATTTTTCTCGATGATATAATCAGTTTTGGCTTAAATGAGATATTCTTCATCTTCGATTTCGATGATATATCAGCATACACAATTAAACTTACAAAGGATGCTGAGCTTGAAATTGCTGATGATATATCTGAAAGCTATATTGATAAGCTGTCAAAAAGCCTGCAGCAGCGTAAAAAGGGTACTCCGGTCCGTTTTATATACGACCGGACCATGCCTCCGGATCTTCTGAAAATCATTACCAAAAAGCTGAATTTCGGACCTGATGATGTTATAATTCCGAGCAACAGGTATCACAATTTTAAAGATTTCATGAATTTCCCGAATCCGGGCAGGAAGAAGCTATTCAGTGATCCTTTTATTCCTATTCCTCATCGTGATATTCAACCTGGCAGAAGTATTTTATCGGCGATAAAAAAGAAAGATATCATGTTCTTTTTCCCTTATCACCCTTTTGATCATTTCATTGATCTGCTGCGTGAGGCATCGATTGATCCTTATGTGACATCAATTCAGATTACTCTTTACAGGCTGGCAAGGAACTCGAGTGTAATTAATGCCCTTTTAAATGCTGTCAGAAATGGCAAATCAGTGACAACAGTGGTTGAACTTCAGGCCAGATTTGATGAAGAAGCAAATATTCTCTGGGGCAATAAACTCCGCGAAGAAGGCGTAAAGGTAATTTATGGAGTTCCCGGATTAAAGGTCCATTCAAAGCTTTGTCTTATAACACGTGTGAAAAATGATATTACACAACGATATGCAGCTGTAGGAACAGGCAATTTTAATGAGGATACTGCAAGAGTATATACTGACCTTCTTCTTCTGACAACCGATAAAAAGATCACAAATGAAGTTTTTAAAGCATTTAACTTCTTCAGTGTGAATTATAAAAAGGATAACTTCTATCACCTCGTACTGTCTCCATTTTTCCTCAGGAATAAGATTATTCTGCTTATAGAAAATGAAATAAAAAATGCCAAAGCAGGTAAAAAAGCTTTTATTTATCTGAAACTTAACAACCTTACTGACACAGAGATAATCGACAATCTTTATGAAGCAAGCCAGGCAGGTGTCAAGATAAGGCTAATCGTAAGAGGAATGCTGTCACTTATCCCAAGGGTAAAGAAGCTGAGCGAAAAAATAGATGCAATCGGAATTGTTGACAGGTTTCTTGAACATTCAAGATTTTTTATTTTTTGCAATGGAGGAAATGATCAGATTTATATTTCTTCTGCTGATCTGATGACAAGGAATCTTGATCACAGAATTGAGGTTACATGCCCCATTTTTGATAAGAATATTAAATGTGAAATAAGAAAAATATTTGATATCCAGTGGGAAGATAATGTGAAAGCCAGAATATTTGATGCAAACCAGTCAAATAAATTTGTAAAGCCTGGGAAAAATGCCGTTAATCAGTCACAGATTGAAGTATATAACTGGCTTAAAAAACCAAATGAGAAGATCCCATCCAAAGTAATCCAAAACTTCTTTCTAAATGAAATATATTGTCCTCATTACCGGAACTATTCTGATCATTCTCTTTTCATGGTTCTTATCTATAAAATATAAAAGATATCATGGCATTGCAAGGTTTTTTGCCTTTGAGAGTGTTTTCATTCTTGTTTTCCTGAACTATCAGGATCTGGTTTAAAAATCCTTTTTCACCTATTCCAGTTAGCTTCATGGATCCTTATGTCACTTTCTCTTTATGTGGTTATAACAGGATATCTTTTACTTAAAAGAAAAGGAAAACCCGACAGCAACTTTGAAAATACATCTTTGCTTGTAAAATCAGGAATATACGGTTATATCAGTCATCCCCTGTATCTTTCAATCTTTCTCTTTGGCACAGGAATTATGTTAAAAGATCCGGATACAGTTCAGTTGATTCTGGGAGCAATTAATCTTATTGCAGTTTACATTACAGCACGTATTGAAGAGAATGAGATGATCGCAAAATTCGGTGATGAATACAGGGTTTATATGAAAGAGACCAAGATGTTTATTCCGTATATTCTGTGAAAGTGAATGAATCTGGTTAAGCGCAGTCTTGAATGACATTCGCTTAACAGCTTCAGCCTTGCGCCTTAGCTGCCTTTGCGCCATTAACGCCTTTGCGCCTTACCTTAAACATTCCGTTTTATGAATTGTTAATACAGATACAATGTTGATATAAATTTATACAAATGAACAGAAGAGAAGTAGTTCAAAAATTTTTAGTTGGCGGTACAGTGCTGGCTCTTGCTCCTTCAGTTCTTGAAAGTTGTGTAAAAATGACGACTGATACGAGTATACCTGGAGGTGGTACACCTGCGGATCGACTATTAATGTTGATCTTTCACTTTCACAAAATTCATCTTAAATACAGCAGGCAGTTCAATGATTGTCCAGAATATTTTAATTATAAATACCGGACAGAAGATTGTAGCTCTTTCAAGTATATGTACACATCAGGGATGCACAGTAGGCTATAATGCCTGCTAACGGAGATATTGAATGTCCTTGTCACGGATCAGTTTTTTCAACATCAGGAAGTGTGCTCGTCGGTCCCGCTTTCTACTCCTTTGCATTCTTATCCTGTAACCAAATCAGGAACTATCCTTACAATTACCCTCTAAAAGTAAAAAGGTTGTTATGCCTTGCAACTCTACAAGTAAGCAACCTTAATTATCTCGATTTAAGAAGGAGTGAAATCTATTAGCAAATTACTTTCGAAGACAAGCCAGGTCATAATATCTTATCTGACGTCGGCTGTTCTTTCGGATCAAGAACTTCCACAAGCTTTCCGTTTCCGTCAATCAGATATTTCTGAAAATTCCACTTAACTTCTGAGTCCATAACCCCGTTCTCCTTCTTGGAAGTGAGCCATTTATAGATTGGCGCCATATCATCACCCTTAACAGAAATTTTTTGCATCAATGGAAATGTGACACCATAGTTTTCAGTGCAGAATTTTCTGATTTCAGTAGCTGTTCCGGGTTCCTGGCTTCCAAAGTTGTTAGCAGGAAATCCAATTATTACCAGATCACCCTGGTTCTTCTTGTATAGCTCTTCAAGAGCCTTATACTGAGGTGTATTGCCGCATTTTGAGGCAACATTTACAATCATTATCTTCTTGCCTTTGAGCGAAGCAAAATCAAAATCCTGCCCTTCAAGGGTCTTTACCTTGAAGTCATAAAATCGAAGTCTGAGCGAAAGCTGAAACAGAAAATAGCATCAGTGAAAATAGTATGCTCAGTTTATTTGTTTTCATGTCTATTGATTTACTTTTGCATCATTAACAATCGCGTGGGAGTTATGTTCAAAAAGACATGGAAACAGATTAAAATATTAATAATACTGATCATTATTTTGATCTGTCTTCCTCATTCGATACTTCCGCACCGTACCGATGACGATAAAGGGAAAGATGATCTGGAGATCTACAGGAAGTTGAATGAAAGTGAACAGAGACTTAAAGAATTTAAAGATAATGATGATGCCCTGAATCTAAAAGTTGAACAGCTCGATATTATTAATAAAAGCAGGAGGAGCAACAATGCTTCTCCCGTGAAGCTCGATATTCTTGCTTCAAGGGTTGCCAATAAAATGTGCAGGGAAGCAGCTGAAAACGAATACATCGGTCACTGGAACATGGCTGGTGAGGAACCTTATCTCAGATATGCCTTTGCAGGCGGATATGACCATGTTTCAGAAAACGCATACGGAGAATGGTCCTCGGCAACTATCAGTACTTCAGATGCGGTTATCAGTTCGCTGATGAAATCGGGCACATGAAATTCATGGCTGAAAAGGCTCCATATGATGGTCATAAAAAAAACATCATTGATAAATCTCATAATTTTGCTGGTATCGGATTCTCTCTTTCCGGAAAACAGTTCAGGTATTATGAAGAGTTTATTGACAGGTATCTTGAATTTGAAAATATACCGTCCGACGGTAAAAGCCGGTGAACCCTGCAATATTACAGTAAAAACGAATGGTCAGAGTTACTTATATTATATTATTATTTACAGGGAGAACATGCCCCAGCCTCTGTCACCTGAACAGATAAGCAGAAGAGGAAGTTATCATGGACTACACAAACGAAATATACAAAGAAATATATGCCTGGGATCTTTCGCGTTACAGGAATGGTAATGTTTATCGGATCCCTCTGAGCTTTTCAAAGGAAGGTTTGTACTATATTCAGATCTTTACCGACACGAGGGAGATAAATAAACCGGCGTCTCTGAATACAAAAGGGAAGACGCCGGAAAGTGGAATTGTAATTAAGGTTGACAGGTAGATAATCCCTGTTTATTTCTCAATTTCGTTTGTAGAGGTAATGTTCATAACAACCGGAAAGGACATATTCTGATCGGGTATTTCAATATTCCCGGTCATTTTGGTATTGACTGTTTCCTTTACCAAATAGCCTTCTTTTACAGCAAAAAACAATGTCTGTGTTCCTGTATAAGGGCCGGTAGTATTTATTTTCATACCCTGAGCCTCGGTAGTCATTTTCCGTGGTACCTGAAAGTGTTGCAGATATTTTTGCACATTGAACACCGTCAACATCTTCCATCCCTTCAAATTTATAGCTCGATTCAACAGGCATCCATACTGTACTGGTCGGAGTTTTGGTGTCTGACTGTGTCATTTGAAACCCAGGTATCACCTTCTTTAACTGCATTTGCAGGCAAAGACGGGAAAAAGTTAAGGAATGCCTGTGCTAGACTGCTTTCGCCGCTGCCTTCAACAGTGAATACGATCTTGGAGGCTTCTGTATAATCAATTGTCTTTCCGGCAGGAGAGATTATCATATTAAATTCTTTCCCTTTTACATCACTGATGGTTCCGCCTGCCAGTCCCTGTGGGGATTCAATATTCTGTGCCATGGTATCGACTGTAATCCCAAGCTTAAGATTATCACCCTGTTTCCCGGCAGATTTTACTTCACATTTCATGTACATTGCTATGTTTACAAGCATTGATGATCCGTTTACATCCATATCCTGAACTATTTTGGTGTCATGTCACATATTTAAAAGTTTTATCTGCAGGATAGTTGTATTGTAATTTAACACCTCCTGTCTGGGGAGCTTCTGCGGTTTTCTTCTGGGAATAGCTAACGGAACATATACAGGATAATAACAGGATCATACCTGCAACGAAGAGATTTTTAAAATATAAGTTTTTCATCGATTAATAGATTTTAATAAATATTATTATGTTTAATTTTTTATATTACAAATATCACATTTTAAAATTAATTACCCGGCTACCCGAAAGAATATAATCGGATTAGCCAAAAACAGTAACATGTAACTGAACAAAGTTGTTTACATTGTTGTCTGTAAAATGAATTTGAACCATGACTTATTAGCCTGGATCCGGGTCAATCAATTGAAACCACATCAAATGGAACAAATTAAACTCTTGAAAATTGAATCAGATGAGGTCATAAAAATCAGTAATGAACTAATTGATAATGCATATCGGCTTGAGAAATGGCTTATAAAAGATATTTCAATACTTAATCCACTCTTAGCTGTAATCGGAACTCACGTAGTTTCACCATACGGCAAAAAGATAGATATTCTGGCTATCAATTCAAGTGGTGAATTAGTAATTATTGAATTTAAACGTGATAAAACCAATCATGAAATTATTGCCAATGTACTTGATTCGGCTACATGGATAAAAGAATTATGTAATGATGAATTGACCACTATTTTAAATACATACGGGAAATCAGAATATAAAAGTATTGAAGAATTTTTTGCTGCGACTTTTAACAAAAAATTAGAAGAGACAGAGCTCAATTCTGACCACCATATGATTATTGTCGGTTCAGAAATTGATGAATCTACTGTCAGGATAATTAAATATTTAGCAAAAGAACCATATTATCTTAACATCAACGCTGTAAATTTCAACTATTACAGAGATTCTGACGGTCATGAGTTTTTGGCACAATCATTTGTCCTGCCTGAAAATAACTTTGCAGATGGTGCGATTAAAAGGAAACATGCAAAATCAATAATAGCGACTTTATTTGAATCAGGTAAACTTAAAGTTGGTCAGCAAGTATACTTAAGACCAGCGATAGACAAGGGACATGCAAAGGAAAAAGTCAGTGCGACAATAGTAAATACAAACCAAAAATGTCTGCAAAGAGAGGGGGACAATAATTTATACACATTCAACGGATTAAGATTTATTTTAACTGAAGAATTAGGTTTAAAAAATGTCCAAAAGTATTGGGAATTCGGAGTCAGATATGATTGGGTAGATGAAAACATGAAAAACCTGTCAGAATTATTTGATGAATAGAGCATAAATACACAACATAAACAACTCACCTGATAATCTACTGATTGATCTAATAAATTGGTTCTGGTAACAATTTTTGAGTACTGCCGAAATAACCCCTAGGAGTTGAGTTATATTATTTAACTTTAATATGAATTCTTTACATGCGAGTCAGATAATAAGCACAGGTGTTCTAATATAGTGATCTTTTAAAATATAAGAAGTTTAATATGAAAGCAGTAGTAATCGGAGAACCATCCGGAGCAACAATGGAAGTTATCATGGCAGTCTATCCAAGACACAAACTTATTGTGGATAAGTATATTGAAAGAGGAGATGTTATAGGTATCGGGCCTTTTTCTGATAAGGGTAATATGGGAATTTTCAAGACTCGTGCTGCTGCTGAACAGTTTGTAAAAGAAGATCCATTTATACTCGAAGGTCTGGTAAAATCATTTGTAATCAGGGACTGGGACGACAATTTGCTTCCCGGATGAAACAGTTCTAAAATAAAAAGCACAATCTAATACCGACACTTTTATAATTCTGTAAAAAAGTTTTACGCCAATGGTAAAATATCTTTACGGGAGATAATTCCATTTTTATCATATCGTCTTGATATACTGGCGACTGCAGTGTTGGCATGTAAATTGAAACTCCTAATACAATCTTGATCGATTAGTCTTCAACCTGAATAATTATGTTGAAATATAACCTGATAACATCATTCCGCAGTATTAAACGGAATCTGAGTTTTTCAGTAATTAATATTTCAGGTTTATCTATTGGATTGACTCTGGTAATCATATTATTAGTATGGCTGCAATTTGAATTCAGCTTCGATAAGTTTCACGAAAATGCAGATAGAATATTCAGAGTTGTAGTAGAATTTGAAGGAGAGAAATCTTCGGACAATTTTGCTGATACCCCAGCTCCTCTGGGTGCAGCTCTGAAAAAGGATATTCCTGAAGTGGAAGATTATGTCAGGTTCGGTAATTTAGGGAGAGTTCTTGTCAATTACGAAAATGAACAATACTGGGAAGAGATCAGGTTAGCTGATCCGTCTATTTTTAAAATTTTCTCATTTAAGCTCCTGAAAGGTAATCCTGAAACAGCTCTTAATAATCTGGGGTCAGTTATTTTAAGTGAAACTAAAGCCAAAAAGTATTTTGGAAGCAGAAATCCTATGGGTCAGACATTACTCATTGGTGAAGGTGACAAAAAGACTCCCTATATCATTACCGGTGTAATGAAAGATATACCAGCCAATTCTCAGATTCAGTTTGATTTTTTGAGCTCCTTCTCAGAAGATCAAGGTAATAAGTCCTGGGGAATGTGGAATTATTCAACCTATATTTTAGCATAGACAATGTAGGATCTTCAAAGTCCATAAGTGAAAAACTTGCCGGATGTTGTTAAAAATATTCCGAGTGAAGACAAGTTTCAACTTCATGTTCAACCGTTGCTCAGTATACATTTGCATTCAAGATTGCGTGATGATTTATCTACCAACACGAACATTAAAACCGTTTATATTATCAGTTCTATACTTATTCTTGTTCTTATTGTAGCCTGTATCAATTATATGAACTTAGCAACTGCCCGTTATACAAAAAGAGGAAAGGAAGCAGGATTAAGGAAGGTAACCGGAGCCACAAATTCAAATCTTATCGGACAATTTCTTTGCGAATCATTTGCCATAACGTTTTCTGCTTTCATAATTGCTCTGTTCCTTTTTTATTTATTTATACCAGTAATTACTACTCTTACCGGAATTCCCCTGAATTCAAATCACTTTTCACCTTTAACTCTTTTGTGAAAATTCATACTTCTGATAATACTAATAACGTTTATTGCAGGAAGTTATCCGGCATTTATGCTTTCATCAGTAAGTCCGGTCTCGGCACTTCATGATGACTTAAAATTAGCTGGGATTATTTCAGTTAAGGGTTTAAGGAAAGGACTTGTTATTTTTCAGTTCTTCATTTCAATTGTTCTTATTGCCAGCACTATAGTGATTAAGGCCCAATTGGCGCTAATTAAGAATAAAAACCTTGGATTAACTTCTGATCAGGTTGTCGTTGTCCCAATATATCAGGCACAGGTTAAACCAAAGTATGAACTTTTTAAGAGAGAGATATTAACAAATCCTGCTATCTTAAATGCTTCCGCGGTTGCCTATTACCCGGGAGCTCAAGGTTATTCTCAAAATACCTGGTGGGAGGGACTTGCAGAAGGCGACCATTCACATGGTATGGACTGGTTACCTGTAGATCAGGATTTTATAAGTACTTTGAAAATAGATCTGTTAAAAGGGGAGTTCTTTCCTAAAAACATCTCAGGTAAGGGTCCAATAGTTTATGTACTGAACGAATTGGCAGTAAAGAAGATTGGATGGGATGATCCAATTGGAAAGAGATTTGATATTATTGGCAAAGGAGTTGTGGTAGGCGTTGTTAAAGATTTCAATTTTAAATCATTGCATAACGAACTCAAACCGGTAGCACTTACTTACTATCCAGAAGTGTTTGATAACCTAATGATTAAAATATCTACTGAGAATATTCCTGAAACACTTGATTTTCTGAAGAAAAAGTGGGAAAGTCTTTTCCCTCAATATCCATTCGAATTCACTTTTCTCAGTGATGATTTTCAGAAAATGTATAAAAAAGAGACAACAACTTCATTAATAATAACTTACATCTCTTTAATGGCTCTTTTTGTTTCATGCATTGGATTATTCGGGCTCGTATTGTTCACAATTGATACCCGGATTAAAGAAATAGGATTAAGAAAAGTTGCTGGTTCAACCACTGGACGAATAGTTATAATGCTTAACCTTGAGTTTATTAAATGGATATTAGTATCATTTATAATTGCCTGTCCTATAATAATTTATTCCATGCATAAATGGCTTGAAAATTTTGCTTACAGGATTAATCTGAGTTGGTGGATATTTGCTTTTGCCGGACTAATTACTTTGATTATATCTTTATTAACGGTGAGCTGGCACACCTGGAGTACTGCAACAAAGAATCCAGTGGATTGTCTCAAACATGAATAGTCGTAAACAGTTCTCTAATCGTGAAGACAACGTACAAAAAGGCCCGAAGGCTCCCGGGAAGCGCTGTAGAGCCGGGACCCGGGGAGGTGCTCCAGCATATACCCCGGGAAGTTATTGTTAGTCCTGGATCACTTGTAATTTTCCCGCCGCTTGTTGCGGTGGTTTCTGTAATATCAGCTATCGGAGTTGTACTTATCTTGAGCGCAATTTCTTTTTTACAGGCAGCCATATTAATTATCACTGCTGTAGCAATTACTGTTATGAAACCTGCGACTATTCTATTCATATTAGCATATTGTCAGACCCCAAATATACTTTTTCTGTCTTGATAACAATGATGATGAAGAACCAAATGGCAGGATTATTAGCTCATTCCATTCGCTATTGATCCTTTGGGAGTGGCCTAAAAGAAAAAGCCTGTCGTTCGCTGCGCCCTTCGTAGCCTTTGGCGAAGAAGAACGAAGAAAGGCAGGATTATTAGCTCACTCCGTTCGCTAATGATCCTTTAGGAGGTGTACTAAAAGAAAAAGCCTCATTCGCTGCGCTCATCGTAACCTTTGGCGAAGAAGAACGAAGAAAGGCAGGATTATTAGCTCACTCTGTTCGCTAATGATCCTTTGGGGAGTGTACTAAAAGAAAAAGCCTCATTCGCTGCGCCCTTCGTAACCTTTGGCGAAGAAGAACGAAGCAAGGCAGGATTATTAGCTCACTCCGTTCGCTAATGATCCTTTGGGAGGTGTACTAAAAGAAAAAGCCTCATTCGCTGCGCCCTTCGTAACCTTTGGCGAAGAAGAACGAAGAAAGGCAGGATTATTAGCTCACTTCGTTCGCTAATGATCCTTTGGGAGGTGTACTAAAAGAAAAAGCCTCATTCGCTTCGCTCATTTACGGCCTTTTTTTTTTCTTAAGCTTTTGAAAGCAAGCTTTCAACGCTACGAAAAAACAAAGCCCGGTCCGCCAAACGGCGGACCAGGCTTTTTCTTTTGTCGGGGTGGCAGGATTCGAACCTGCGACCCTCTGGTCCCAAACCAGATGCGCTAACCGGGCTGCGCTACACCCCGTATGTTCCCGCCGAAGCTTTAGCGAAGGTGGGCTATTACCCCCAAGCCAAACTACAAAGGCATCGCAAAAATATCATAAATTTTCTGATTTCATAATATCTGCACCTCTAAAATGATAATTATCTTAGAAGCACAGGCCTGGCTTATTTTTATAGCGAACAACCCGTACGATCAGTGAAAAACATGAGCATATTAAAAACACATATGAAATCAACAGCTTACTGATCCTTCAGGCACCGGACAGATACGCCGGCTGACTTGTAATAGCCCCAATTAATCAAACTGTCGACATTGAAATGCATAGAGATGGCCCCAGGCCAGAGGAGCGTCGTCTGAAGTAGTCCACCACCAACCGCTTTCGTGAAGGCCGTAATATGCTCCATGCTGACTGCGATAGCCTCCGGGAAGAGCAGTGAACCCGGTTTCGTCGGTGGCTCCGGTATTTGGAGCCTTCCAGTAAGCAGTACCGGTATCTTTCAATTTTCCGCCCGCAATTGAGTCACCCCCCAGAAAAGTTTTTAATGTCTTCCATTCTTCCAGAGATGGCACATGCCATCCTGTGGGACAAAGATTACGACTGTCAATTGCTGCATACCAAGTATATAACCTGCCATAAGTATTTGCATAACTTGCACTATCATTATACATCCATTGGAACTTTGGCGCAGATTCAGCAGATACATCTGCGGTGGTAGTTGGTATTAAATCACCATTGTCGAACTTTGTGGTTTTAAGGTTTTCTCCCATCCATGTCTGTGTACCAATGGTCACTGATGTATAAACATTGCCATCTTTGTCGGTCATCGATACCGGTAAGGTTTTTTTGTCCTTCTTACAACTATTTGCAAATACAAGGACCATTAAAATTAATGAGCAAAAACAAATTCTGTTTAATGTTTTCATTTTATGGTTTGTTATATTAATCTTAACACATAAGTGTCGTGATTTGTTTAACAATGTGTATGAATTAGTGTAACGCATAAACATTTCCATGAGCATTTCCAGGTGAGTTGAGCAGTCCAAATGATTCATCCCTGTTGACGGAATATTTATCGTGTGGTAATTGTCTATCTGGATAATAGTGTATCTTAAATGGACTTATGTCATCATCTGGTGTTGTAATACAGTTAATAATTCGGGTTTAGATAAAACAAGATAAATGAAAAAAATTATTCCGGTCATTTTCGTTGCATGTCTTATCAGTTCATGTTCAGAGAAAATATATAATTCATCAAGCTGGCAGGGCAACAATGTTACAGTGGACGGTAATATACATGAATGGTCCAATCCCCTGAGGTTTTATGATCAGGAAACCGGAATCAGCTATGCTATTTCAAATGACCATTACAACCTTTACCTGTGCTGCAGCATTTCAAATGAGTTTGCTGCAAATTAAAATACTGCGGGCCGGACTTGAATTTGGCATAGATACGCTTGGGAAAAAAATCTTTTGCTGTCACAATGAAATATCCTGTTGGCAACATATCGCAAACGGATATGAAGGCTAATTCTTCTCAACAAACCGGACCCGAATCCCGGAAATAAGCCGGACCGGTCATCTTTTAAACTCAAGCTTCTGGCGGAGGCAAGAGAAATACAACTGGTTGGATTTAAACCAAATGTGGAAAAATTTATACTCTTGTCAGCTCAAAACAATAGCGGCATATCAGCAGCAATAAATTTTGATGCTAAGGGCATAATGAATTATGAAGCTGTGATACCATTTTCAACATTCTATAAAAATGAGCTGATACCATCCGATTCCAACAAAGTTTTTAACTATCGGATTAAAATTAATCCTGTTCCAGGCTGCAGGCAACAGCTCATACAGAAATAACGGAAGAAGCGGAGGTGGAATGGTGGCGGAGGGATGAGAGGCGGCGGAATGAGAGGCGGCGGAATGAGAGTGGCGGAGGAATGGAGAGGCGAGGCGGCGGTATGGGAGGCGGAGGAATGCGGGGCGAAGGTATGAATGAAAACAACTATCAGAGAAGCTCGAACACATCAGGTATGACAAAAACAGACTATAAAGCTGAAACTCGCGTACAGATAACAGGAAATTGAAATACGTTTAAAGACATCTAGTACAGTTTATTCCTTCGATCTGTCATACTTACATCTGAAACAAAATCATCGTATTCCATCTCTTTGTCAACCATTCCTTTGGGACCTATTTCAATAACCCTGTTGCAGACAGTCTGAATGAACGCATGATCATGAGAAGACATCAGGATATTTCCTTTAAACTTTATCAGAGTATTATTAAATGCCTGTATAGATTCCAGGTCGAGATGATTTGTTGGCGTATCGAGCAGCATAACATTGGCATTCCTGATCATCATGCGTGCAATCATGCATCTTACCCGTTCTCCGCCTGACAGCACATTCACCTTCTTATATATTTCTTCACCTGAGAAAAGCATTTTTCCCAGGAAACCTCTCAGATACAGCTCACTTGTATCGTCAGAATACTGTGACAACCAGTCTATCAGATTCATATCCTTCTTAAAAAACTCTTCATTCTCCAGAGGAAGGTATGCTTTAATAATTGTCTGACCCCACTCAAATGATCCGCTATCAGGCTTAATGTGGCCCTTAAGTATTTCGAAAAGCATGGTCATTGCACGGGAGTCTCTTGACAGAAATACTATTTTGTCATTTTTATTTACAGTAAAATTCACGTCTTTGAACAGGGTCTTCCCTTCAGCACTTTTGCTTAATCCCTTCACGGTAAGTATACTGTTGCCAGGTTCCCTTCCGGGAGTAAAGATAATTCCGGGGTATTTCCGGGTGGAAGGCTTGATCTCTTCAATATTAAGCTTTTCTATCATTTTCTTCCTGCTGGTCGTCTGCTTTGACTTTTTTACATTAGCACGGAACCTGGCAATGAATTCCAGAAGCTCCTTTTTCTTTTCCTCAGCCTTCTTATTCTGAGCTAGTTGCTGTCTGAGAGCCAGTTGGCTCGATTCATACCAGAATGAATAATTACCTGAAAATAGCTGTATCCTGTTGAAGTCAATGTCAATAATATGGGTGCAGATTGAATCCAGAAAATGTCTGTCATGGGATACTACCAATACCGTATTTTCAAATTCGGACAGCCAGTTTTCAAGCCAGTTAACAGTTTCGAGGTCAAGGTCATTTGTAGGTTCATCGAGCAAAAGATTGTCAGGTTTTCCAAAAAGAGCCTGTGCCAGCAGCACTTTGACCTTATCTTTTCCCGAAAGCTCTTTTAACAATTTGTGATGTTGCTCCTCCTTGATTCCCAGACCACTCAATAAACTTGAAGCGTTGCTTTCAGCATTCCAGCCGTCCATTTCGGTGAATTTTTCTTCAAGTTCCGAGGCCCTGATTCCATCGAGGTCTGAAAAATCAGATTTCATGTACAGGAGTTCCTTTTCCTTCATGGTACTCCATAAGCTGGTTATGTCCCATCATAACCGTATCAAGGACCATGAAATCATCAAATTCAAAATGGTCCTGTTTCAATACTGATAACCTTTCTCCCTGACCGAATGTAACTGAACCGGTCCGGTAATCCACACCACCGTAAAGCATTTTCAACAAAGTCGACTTACCTGCGCCGTTTGCTCCTATTATTCCGTAGCAATTGCCGGGAGTCAAAATCAGATTTACATCCTGGAACAAGATTCGTTTTCCAAACTGTATACTTAGATTTGATGCTGTAATCATTAATTTTAATGGGTGATTGTATAATTTTGTTTACCGGACTATTGAAAAGTCCGCAAAAGTAAACAATAAAAACCATTAACTGTAAAGTGAACGGATAGAAGAGTAGTTTTCACGAAACATACCAATGAGGTTTAGGTTGAGGCTAAGGTTGAGATCCTTAACCTTAACCTTAACCTTAACCTTAACCTTAACCTTAACCTACAAGACTACTTGATCTCCGGGAACCGGCCGGTCAGCTGTCTGTCAACCATCCAGCCAGGGTATTCGGGGGTCAATGCACTTATTTCATTGAGTTCCTTGAGTTCGTCATCAGCCAGCTGTAATTGTGTACAGGCGATATTATCGAGAAGCTGTTCCTGATTTTTAGCTCCTATTATTACACTTGTAACACCCGGTCTGTCTTTAGTCCACGTCAGAGCTATCCTGGCCACAGAGGCGCTATGTTTTTCTCCTATCCTGGCCATGACATCAATTATATCGAATGCCCTTTCTTTGTTTATAGGCGGAAAATCAAAATTATCCCTTCTGCTGTCACCGGCCGTTTTAATATCCCGGGTGTATTTACCTGATAAAAACCCTCCGGCCAGGGGGCTCCATGGCATAATGCTTATTCCTTCACTCAGAGCCATAGGTACAATTTCCCTCTCAATATCACGACTGGCAATGCTGTAAAAATTCTGGGATGCCACAAATTTTGACCAGCCCAGATTGCCTGCAAAACTATTTGCTTTCATGACCATCCATGCCGGATGATTACTTACTCCAAGATAGCGAACCTTGCCTGCCCTGACAACGTCTTCAAGTCCTCTCATGGTTTCGTCAAGTGGCGTAACAGGATCCACACCATGAATATACAGCATATCGATATGTGAAAGCCCAAGACGCTGTAAACTATCATCAACCGAATCTTGAATATGAAGTTTTGACAATCCTACCTGGTTAGGTCCCTCTCCCATCCTGAGCCGTACTTTAGTGGCAATAAAAACTGAGTTATGAGAAATCCCAAGGTTTTTAAGCGATTTGCCTAACAGGGTCTCTGCAAGGCCTTCAGAATACGCATTAGCAGTATCAAAAAAATTAATACCCTGATCAATTGCAGTTTTAATTAATTGATCACAGCCTCTTCGGGAAGTTGCCCAATAGCCTTCCAATAGCCTTTTCCTCCAAAGGTCATAGTTCCGAGACAAAGCTCAGATACCAGGACACCCGTTTTACCAAGTTGTTTGTATTTCATAATGAGAAGTATAATTCGAGAAAAATGCTGCCAGGTTCAAAAGTTTTTATTGAACAATAACTTTCCCAAGCATATTTGGGTGTACTGTACAATGATAATTAAATGTCCCGGCAGTTGTAAACTGATGGCTGTATACAGTATTAGTACTCAAAAGGCCGCTATCGAACAATCCATCATCACTTGTTACAGTATGCGATACTGCATCCTTGTTGGTCCATACAACCGTTGAATTTAAAGTTATAGTTACTGTTGATGGCGAAAATGCAAAGCTTTGTATAAAAACTTCATCATTGCCGGGAGTTGGTGTATTGTTTGACTTGGAACAACCATATAACAGGTTTAAAATCATGAACGATATTGCAACCAATATTGAAATTGCCCTGGATCTACAATTCTTTTCTTCATTTTAAATCAATTTTTAATTCATTACCAATCACTTGACCATTCAAATGGTGCATAAAGCAAAATTCAGGAAATTAAGTCTCATGCAATTAAACCGGTCTGGTATTTGTCGAGACCAATTGCTTCTTCGAACGACCTGACAAACTGCATAAAGAAAGTCGAATAATCGGCCTGATCGATATAATCATGAGTTTCATCAGGTGTGGAAGGAATATCTTCGAATTTTCGATTTTTCAGGGAACCTTCTGTTTTGGTCTCAGTAAAATCAATTCGCTCACCATCGATCCGGTTATAAAAATGCCAGTTCTTTTTCATGTGAGTTTTTAATATTTCCCCGCCGAAAATGTCATGAATAAGCAGAGATATTAAACTATCCTGCCTGAAAACATGATATTCAGGTGTTGAACTGTTGTTGGATTCAAGTGCGAGGCTGCGTCTGAGTGCCTCATACACTACCATTTTGTTAAACATCTTCCTGTAATTTTGAGATTAATAGATAACATATATGAATTAGATTTGCTACAATCTGAGTTACCTGTAACTAAATAATTTTCACTTATTGTTAAACAAATAAATTGCGGAAGTGTTTCAAAAGGTTAACAAAAAGATGCTTAGTTGACGCAAAGTGCACAAAGTCAAAATATTATGAATGAGTTCTTTGCGTCCTTTGCGTAAAATCTTTGCGACCTTTGCGGTTAATGGATTTTGACTATTTCAACACCCAATGTAGGAAAAGTCAGACTATTTGATCTGGTTAAAATCGTTCTGGTTAAAGCCATCCGGATTATCATTAGTGATCTTCCGGTAATTATAATAATACAGATTCCCGTCATTGTCAAATAACATTTCGAAACATTTCCCGGTACCTGTATCCTTAAATGGACCCACATGAAAATGAACTAATTTATTAGCGGGATTGTCGGATATCTCTTTCTGGATCTCTTCGACGTCAAGCAACTTAAAACCATATGGGTAGGTTGCTTTAATTTTCTCAGCTGAACCGGCATTTGGTGCCATTTTATCCTTATTTAATAAGAGGACTTTATCCTTAAAACCAGTCTTATTGTAAAATTTCAATCCACTTATCGAGATAGGCAACCGGTTTTTCTCAAGATTTTTTACGTGTATCTGCATGAACTTTATAACGTAAGGAATGACATATTCGTAATCAGTCTCAAGATCACCCGAATATGCAAGAGGAACACTGCAGAACTCGGGCATTTTAGTAAGGTTGCCGGAAGGATCTCCAAGCAGAAGGCTTATGAAACTGTAGCTTACACCCCCGGGGTCCTTATCATAGGCACCATTCATCATTACAATGAAGGAGTTTTTGGGGTCCGACCGGCGTTTTTCAAATTCCTTCTGATCAATAAACTCGTAATCGGTCAGTTTCCAGTATTTTTTTACAGCATCTTTGATCGGTGCATTAAAGAAACTCATGCCTTCGTCCATAACAACGTAAGTTCTGGAGTTTTTAAGCATCCCTATCTGCTCTTTTGAGGCAAGAGGATTATTGGCCTTTCCAGCTAAAGTGGCAAGGCACAGGATAAAAATTACAGCGATTTTTTTCAAACTCGTTTCTATCATAAACAATATTTTATATAACACAAATATATAATTTCTATTTCAACTATTTATTATTTATGTTCTTACTTATCATGATGTTCATGCTGTTCTTCTCCTCTCTGCCAGTGGCCCTTTACCCATGATTTTCCTCTTGGAGAACTCTGCCAGTGACCCTCCTGATATGAGTACCCCTGTCTCGGTTTCTCCCAGTATCCCCGCTGATGTATATAAGCATGGTTGCTGTAATTCCAGCGCCATCCGCCATCTATCCATAAATAATCGTTACCTGGCCGGTACAGGTCTCTCAATCTCCACACCATAGGTAGGCTCTGATTCAACATAGCCCACACAAGAGTTGGCGACTAAACCAAATCCGGTAAACAGTACCAAATAACTGAATATCTTCAGGTACTTCCCCAATCTGGCATAGACACCTGACCCGGGTGAGACTAATAGTTCTTCCCGGCTTAATGCAATATGAATCTCCTTTTGCAGCATCTTATTCTTCTCTTCCGCTGGTCCGCTTATAATTCTTTGCGGAACCTCTTTATATGTTTCATTCTTTTTTTTCATGGCTAATAATATTTAGTTGTGAAAAAAATTAATGATACAAAGATGCCAGAAATATTTTCGTGACGCTTTACATAAAATTCAATAAAAATTACATCATTTACACTAAACGGCACAAAGGCGTAATGGCGTAAAGGCGTAAACCACCTTCGCCAAGGCCACGGCGGTCAAAGGGTGCAATGGCTGAATGTTTCGAAGGGTTGGTGGATGGATGCAGTTTATTGCCCTGGACCAGCTTCCACCTTACGAAGGGTAGTCTTGTCCGTTCCGATAATGATCTCATATAATTCGATAGAATTTGAAGGCGCTTTTACAGCCTGGAGGCCTTTGAGTGCGTTCAGATCAGTCAGGGCGTCAGTACTTTTTGTTATCAATGCGGCCAGTGCATCCACTGACTCGCTGATTTTTCCTGTAGATGAAAAGCCGAAAGTATCTAGAGATCCGTTTGTGAATTTCAGATTTACTTTCCTTGAATTTAATCCATCACGAATTACCATATACTGGGGATTAGCCAGATCGGGCAGATAGATGATTGCGGCTTTTACAACCGTATTGGTCTCACTATCCCTTTCAACATGCAGGTAAGGTTTAACCGTGTAATATTTTAATCCTGTTTTTTCGGTAAGTCCTTTGTTTGAATAAATCCTGACAGGAGCACATCCGGCAGATAAAAAGATGATCATGCCAACAAATGCAGCGAACATGATAGTTTTCATAATTATAGATTTTAGGTTGCAGAATCCTTACTAAAATTAGAAAATATTTTTAATTCACGCAAGCGCAATTAGTTAATGACTGAAAAGAGGAATTTTCAATATGGTTCTGGTCCGATCAAAGCTCTTTGACACCCCAGAATTTATTTATATCGGTCCATTTTGAAACCATGGGTCTGATGAACTTTCTTTTAGCCTGTTCGATTGTCAGTCCCCTGATTTCGATATCGGTAAGGACTCCGGGTTCCATTCCGGATTTATGAGCTAAGTTTAAAACAGGAATCTCATCTATTCCGAATCCCATTAAAGCAGTTCCCACCATATCGGTTGCCAGAGGAGAAGTACCGGCAATTATTAAACCCATATCAATCAGGGTCCCAGCGAAAGGACCATTCCCCTGCATGGCTGATGTCGCATCAATGACTGAAAGACCAGTTTTTACGGCATGATTCATGTCAATTACTTCATATGCTACCCCAATCGAACCTCTTTCAGCGGCCCGGTCGTGTAACCACGATCTGACAGAATAGTATTCAGTACCGGGATAAAGCCCAATCAGGTTCTTCATTGCCAGAGTCACCGTTGCAAGCGTATGAGTTTTCATCATAGGCACAGAGCACACTAAATCAACATCTGTGAGAACTTTGTGAATCTTAACCGAATTGGCCGCATAACCGTTATTCAATTGAACCTCGATAATATTTCCCGAGTGCAGATTTATTAACGGGATCTTCAATGAGTCTGCCAATTCTGTGTAACCGAGCGTATCGAACACGTGCTTTTGCATCCCGTCAAGAATTTCGCGCTTTTTCGTTCTGAATGTATCATTGCCGATCACGTTGAATGATTCTGCAGCAGCCGATCCTTCTCCGATCATAACTTCTTTTCCTGCATTCTTCATCAGGTATGCTATTGTTCTTATAACTTCAGGTTTTGTGGTACATGTTTTATCAGGGGCAACAAGGTTCGGTTTAAGCAAAATCCTGTCTTTCCCCCTGGTTAAGACTTTTATCCCGCCTAACAGATCTATAGCTTCTTCCACTGCTTTTTGAATATTGCCTTCCCTGACCCTTATGATGCTGACGACATCTTTAGAGATTTTAATGTCATCACTTTTATCATAGACATTTTTTATCCCAAAAACTGCAGATCCTACTGCTGCAAGAGTAGCAGAACCAATGAATTTTCGTCTGGAAATACCATGCTTTTTCATTAGCAGAATCTATTAATATTTTAACTAAGTCATTAATCAATAAAATTAATTAAAATAACCGCTTATTGCAAGAACCTTATCAGAACCTAAGGAACAGATATCTTCAAGTTTCATCCCTTTTTTAATACATGCTTCAATGATACGGTATCCGGCAAAAAAACCTGTCTTCTCAACGAACCCTTTCGGAGGCGATGAAAGGGGGCCATCAGCAATAAACCTTTTAAGGCCATTGAAAGTCGTATCACCCAGTTCATTTTTAATAGTTGATTTAATAAGTGGCTCATTCTCAAAACACCATTTGACTGATGCTTCGGGCATAAAGGGTATGGCTTTAAAAAGCCCTCCATCTTTAAGGATCATAGTAGTCAGGTACACGGCCATTCCCTCTGAAACAATCTCTCTTCTCAGGTTGAAGGGTTCATCCGGACGCCTCTGAAAATGCAGATTATGAGCATATTCATGCACCATTATTTTTTGCACATCTCTGGGATCGATCAGCAAAGAAATGTAGATTGTACTTCGCTCCTGTCCGGGAATTATGAAACATCCTTCGTAGGGTAAAAATAGGCAAAGATCAACCGGACTATTGTTAATCGGCTTAAGGATTTTATTTGATTTTACAATAAGGGAGTCAAACAGATAATTCAGAGTCTTGTTATCATACTCGTTGAAGTACTTTTCCCAGTCTTCTTTTTTGTAATTTTTTACCTGTTGCGGAAAGCTAACAGAATCAATGCTGCCCCAGCTTAATGCCTTATCATGTGCAGCTTGCATTTCGGGATACCCATTGAGAACAATTTTCTGATAATTTTCCCAGCTCCCGTCAGAATTGAGAAAATCTTCAAATACCTTGTATGCGAGGATAATCCTGCCGTTGTCTTTTATTATAATATTTTCAGAATTATTGCCCTGACCCGGAAGGCTGGCACGGCCAGTTACTGAAGGCTTTTTTACGGTCTGATCCTTTAAAAGATTAAGGGAATAAGCTCCCCCTCTTTGATTAAACTCCCCCTGAATAGTCAATTTTTTGCGATCAAGACGGCCTCTGTAGCTTGCCGATGCTACCCCAATTTTAAACGAAATCGAATCATCCTGCATTTTAAGATCTGACAAAGGGATCCCTGTAACATTCTGATCGGGACTGTCGAGAGTCGGAATAAATTTGCCGTCTTTGAAATCGAGGTTTAGTACAAATTTTACTGTAGCTCCAAACTGGGTCAATGGACCCTTCCACGTTCCGATGAAGGCAGTGTCTGAAACAGCATATGAGATATTCTGAGGACTCTTTTGTGATTCCCAGTTCTTTATGTACAGAGACTCAGCAAATGAATCCCTTGTTTCTTTTCCAAAATTCTTTGCAAATATGTCCAGGAACAGTTGTGTGGTTGCCTTTTTTGAGTATAAAAAGCCTGAATACAAAGATTTTAAGAATTTATTCATCTGTTCAGTGCCAAACTTCTCCTTAATACTGTTTAGAAGAAGGGCTGGCTTATAATAACGGTTCACATCCCTGTCACGTGAATCGCCCGGGGTTTGGGCAATGGCATTAGTAGTCGGTGTATTACTTACAATTTCCTTGTATTCATCGATCATCATATCTGAAAATTTTTTCCCTATTATTTCCTCTGATACAAGTAATGCAGAATATTCAGCTAACCCCTCATTGATCCAGTCATCAGGAGTGTTTGCATCAGCCAGACTCCAGTAATGTGCTATTTCATGAGTATTTAGCCGGAAATCCCTTGCCGGACCAAATTCATGATAACGCTCTTCCATGGCATAATTCTCTGAAACCACAATTAAGGGAGCACGGGCATATGCTCCTGCTGCCCTTGGCGAATAAATGACACGAACCAGGCTCTCCGCTCCTTGTGAACCAAACATTTCAGTGAGCAGGCTCATGGATCTCAAAAGATTAGATTTCATCGAATCGATGTAGAATAGTAATTTCGGAAGAATTAGTGCGACCGAATCAGTTCCTGATGATTCTGTTTTTGAACAGATTCTTATTATTAAAACCGATAGAAATACCAATTCCCTGCCAGAAGTTTTCTGTTTCACTCTCAACTAATTGCATATGAATATGAGATCTCTCCGAATAGCCTGAATTACCGGCTTCTGCCAGATAATCATTCCCATTAATAACATCACCTGCTTGTACACTTATGCTCCCTTTTTTCAGATGACCAAGCAAAAAGTATCTGCTGCCATTTCTTATTACAATTGTATTACCCGTATTATAGGGATAATCACCGCTGTAAGGTGTATTGTCATTTATGCTGTTTTCAACCCTTACAACAACACCGCTTACGGGACTAAAAACTTTTTCCCCGAAAATTGGATAATCCTCATTCTGTGCCGGCAGAAACCTTCGTCTCTGGTTGTCGATCCGGACAATATCAGTGGCAAAAAGCATTGAATAGTTGGTTTTATTCTTCTTATGGACCGGGGAGAAGAAATGATAGTTCATCAGTCTGCTTATTTTAGAATTTCCTCCGTCGGTTACAAGGTATTTACCTTGCCTGAAAGGGAATAATATCTCAGCTCTGTTCTTATCCTGTCTGAAAATGACAACGAACATTTTAACTATTTCATACAGCAGATATGCCTGAATTACTCCTGTAACAGCAACCAGAACCAGGTTAATCTCTGGTGTCATTTCTGATAATATTTTCATACATAAAACTGTCAGCAAGAGACATTCCATAATAACAGAATAGATCATCCTGAACCTCAAGCCAAAAAATTCCCAGTACCCTGTAAGAAACACGATTATAATGAAAGACTGACATATTGAGAGAAGCAGAAATGCGTCATGATTTATAAATACTGAGAGAATGAGAAGTACAGGAACCAACAACAGATGCGTTGTAACCAGCCTGATTATGATTTTAGTTCTTTCGTTTAACATGGGAAAGTAATTTTAGCTGCCCTAATTTACAATTTATCTTTATCAGCTACAAAGCGGCTTTTAACTATCTTCAGGTACACAAAGGACCCTACATTCTGTATCTTATTGTCAACATTGAAATTATTTTATTGTTACTTTTGCATTCTTAGTCTGAACAATGGGAGATAAAAGCTTTTCTGTACAATCGAGGAAGGTAGTTGTAGTTGGTGCCGGAGCTGTTGGGGCAACATATTGCTATGCCCTTGCACAAAGCGGACTTGCTGATGAAATTGTACTAACCGACAAAAACGAGGATCTGATGAAAGGACAGGTGCTCGATCTTGTGCACGGTCAGACCTTTTTTCCCACAGTAGCCATACGTTCAGGCATTATCAGTGATTGTACAGATGCAAACCTTGTTGTTATTACAGCAGGTGCCGCGCAGAAGCCGGGTGAGACCCGACTGGAACTTGTTAAAAAAAATGCGGCCATAATGGGAGGCATTGCTGACGAAATTGCAAAGACCGGATGTAAAGGAGTCATGCTCATTGTCAGCAATCCGGTTGATGTCCTTACTTATGTAGCTCTCAAACGGTCGGGATGGGAAAAAGGCAGGGTAATAGGTTCAGGTACTGTACTTGACAGCTCACGATTCAGGCATCTGCTGAGTAAACATTGCGATGTTGATGTACATAATGTACATGCATATATTCTTGGAGAGCATGGCGACAGTGAGTTCGCCGCATGGTCAATGACCAATATTGCAGGAATTAATATCGATGAGTATTGTCCGGTATGTGCGAACTGCTCTGACTGGAAAAAGCAGCGTCAGCTTATAGAGCAGCAGGTTCGTGATTCTGCATATCATATTATAAACTATAAAGGGTCAACTCAATTTGCAGTAGGCCTGGCACTTGTAAGGATCACTGCAGCCATACTCAGAAGCCAGAACAGTGTACTCTCAGTTTCCACACTTGTCGAATCCGATTTTGGCATAAAAGACATCTGTCTCAGTGTTCCCTGCGTGGTTTCTGACAGAGGTGTAATCAGGATAATTGAATTTCCGCTGTCGGCAGATGAACTTACTTCTTTATCAAACTCCGCAGGTATACTCAGACGCGTGATTGATTCTCTTTAAAATTGAAAAATCAATGATAGGTTGATATTTTATATTTTAAGTTCCTACATTTGACAAAAATTTCAAAATTCTGAATCATGCAAAAAAAAATTTTCCTCCTGGTGCTGCCGGTGATAATGATCCTGGCAATTTTATCGTGTAAACAAACAAAGAAAGAAATGGTTAGTGATGCCCTTGTGTCACATATTGATTCCACAATCAAGCCGGGGGATGATTTCTTTCTTTTTGCAAATGGTAAATGGTTCAGGCAAAATCCTATTCCCGGCAATGAACAAAGCAATGGCATCTGGCAACTAATACAGGATACTATAAATGCGCAGATCCGTAATGTTTGTGAATCTTCAGCAGCTATGAAGGATGCTCCGGAAGGAAGTAACAAACAAAAGATCGGAGATTTCTTCTACACAGGTATGGACAGTCTGTCGCTTAATAAAAAAGGAATATCTGATTTAAAAAGCGATTTTGAAATGATAGACGCAGTTAAGGACATAAACGGCGTGGTCAAAGCAGCATCCTACATCCATACCATTGCAGGATCTCCCCTGTTTGGATTTTATGTTGGTCAGGATGACAAGATAAGCAGCAAGAACGCTGTATTTATTTATCAGGGAGGATTAAGCCTTCCGGATCGGAACTTTTATCTTGACACGGACACCAGGGCCATTTCAATTCGTCAGAAGTATGTCGCTCATCTTGAAAATACATTTCTTTTAATGGGCTACACCGACGAGAAAGCAAAATCGGCTGCCCGCGAACTTATGGATCTCGAAACTGCAATTGCCAAAGCCTCCAGGAAGCGTGAAGATACACGCGATCCATGGTTGAATTATAATAAGATGACAGTCAGACAACTCGCTGCTACAACTCCAAATATAGACTGGAATATTTATATGGATGGAATGGGACTGCATAATGTGGACAGTGTTATTGTCGGCCAGCCTGAGTTTTTAAAATCTATAGACGGTTATCTTAAAACGTACAAAATCGATGATTGGAAAAACTACCTGAAGTATCATCTGTTAAGAAATCTTTCAGGTTATCAGGATGACAAAACCTATATTGAATTTTTTAACTTTTATTCTGGTACGCTCCGTGGCGTGAAGGAGCCCAAACCAAGATGGAAACGCGTAGTCCAGCAAACCGATGGTTCACTTGGGGACCTTATTGGTCAGGTTTATGTTCAGGAGTATTTGCCGAAAGGAACGAAAGATAAACTTATTGAGATTGGCAATGAGATCAAGACTATTTTTGCAGATCGGATAAAAGCGCTCGACTGGATGAGCAGCACCACAAAAACAAAAGCACTTGAAAAACTCAGCTCCGTTATAATGAAAGTCGGTTATCCCGACAAATGGAAAGATCTGAGCTCTATGAAAATAAACCGTAATTCATTTGTTGAAAATGTGAAGAGCGCAAATCGATGGAGGACAAATTATATGATTTCAAAATATGGCAAGCCGGTTGACCGTACTGAATGGGGAATGCAGCCGCAAACATATAATGCCTATTATAATGCTTCCAATAATGAGATATGTATCCCCGGATGTAATATAATCGTTCCGGGTTATGAGGGTAAACTGGCTGATGATGCACTTCTCTATGCGATCATCGGAGCTACTTTCGGACACGAAATCACTCATGGCTTTGATGATCAGGGCTCTAAGTACAATCCACTTGGAAACCTTCAGAACTGGTGGACTCCCGATGACAGTATTAAGTTCTATTCTAAGACGAAAATGATTGTTAATCAGTACAATAAATATATCGCAGTTGACAGTCTGCACATTAATGGGGAACTGACACAAGGTGAAAATATTGCTGACCTTGGAGGCACTATTATGGCATATGAAGCTTTCAGGAAAACTGATCAGTATAAAAACAATACAATCATTGCAGGATTGAATCCCTCACAACGTTTCTTCCTGGGATATGCACTTGCATGGATGGTAAATGAACGTCCTGAAACAGTTGCCAGCCAGGTAAAGAGCAATGAACATTCGCCTGCTAAGTTCAGGGTTAACGGTCCCTTGTCGGATATGCCGGAATTCTACCAGGCATTCGGAGTAAAAGAAGGTGATGCTTTATGGGTACCGGATAGTCTGAGAGTTAAAATATGGTAATCAGTAACACTTTCCTGAAGATATAAGGAATACTGGGTATTCTCATTCAGAATTCTGTTTCATAAATGCGCAGCTTGTTTTTCAGGGAAGTTATTTCATCCTGCAAAGAACCTATACGCTGTAATAAATAGTTGATTGTTTCGATACCTTCAAGATTTATATCCAGTTCATAATACAGCCTGACAAATTTCTCCAGTTGTCTGAGCTGATCAGCTTCAATAAAAGCTGACTCCTTTATTGTTGTAATCTTAACCAATCCGCTTTCCTGCAGAGAGGAGATAAAGGATATCTCAATGTTATGGCTTGCACAAAACTCATCAATAGCAATCAGGTACTCTGTTTCCATTTTTATATCTATTAAATTATAATTCAGACAATTGCTTAAATAAAGCTTTTTGCTTTTCTGTAAGTTCGTTGGAATTTTGATCATATAAGTCACATATAAATCTCCAAACTCTCCTTCATTTTTGTAAACTGGAAATCCTTTCCCCTTAAGTTTTACTTTGGTGCCATTCTGAGTTTCAGGCTTAACCTTGAGTTTTACTTTGCCATTTAATGTCTCAATCGTTAAGTCGCCACCCAGTACTGCTTTGTAAATATCGAGATCGATAGTAGTAAACAGATCATTTCCCAATCTTTTGAATCGCGGATGATTAGCTATGGAAAACGTAATATATAGATCACCAGCAGGCCCTCCATTTATACCTTTGCCTCCATGGCCAACTATTTTAATTGTCTGACCGTTTTCTATCCCCGCAGGGATGGTTATCCTGATCTTTTTACCGTTCAGTGTTAATGTCTGAGTATGTGTTTTATACGCATCCAGCAGATCAAGCATAATTTCAGCCGTGAAGTCTTCTCCCCTGTATTTTACCTGTCTGCCCTTGCCGGCACCAGATACTCCGCCAAAAAGAGATTCAAAAAAATCTGAAAAAGTATCTTCTGATCCTGACCCGGCATATCTGGTTTGACGGGAATCGCCGTATTGCTGCTGATATTGCTTTTGCTTTTCAAACTGGTCAGAATGCTGCCATTCGCTTCCATACTGATCATATTTTTTACGTTTATCAGGATCGCTCAGCACTTCATTCGCTTCATTTATTTCCTGAAATTTCTTTTTGGCATCTTTATCGTTTGGATTCAAATCGGGATGAAATTTTCGTGCTAATTTGCGGTACGCGCTTTTTATGTCTTTCTGCGACGCTGTTTTATCAACTTCAAGCAGCTTATAATAGTCTGGAAAATTCATTTATCTCCGGGATTGAATTAATAGTACTTTTGAAGAGAATGATGAGTTTAATGTCTAATTAAAGAATTTTTTATGTGGAAGTTTTATCGTCTTACTACAATATACCCGTTTTCAGCAGGACCTTTCTCAGTTTTTAGTATATAAAAGTAGGTATCTTCCGGTAACTGATTTCCGTTATAGTCTATACCATTCCAGGTATTATTGTAATCAAGGCTCTTATATACCTGAACACCTCTCCTGTCAAAAATATATAGTTCCAGTTTGCCTGGAGTATCCGGATTTTTTAAGACGAAATAATCATTCTTTCCATCCATATTTGGGGTAATTAATGTCGGGATGGCCTTGTCACGAACAATAATTTTCATTGTATCTGAAGCTGCAGGACAGACTCCATTTGTTACAGTCCATAATAAGATGTCTATGCCCTTTGAAAGGCCGCTTACAGATGTACGGGCATTCGAGGCATCGGTAAATTCGCATGAACCTGAAATCAACGACCAAACACCTATCTCATTACTTGAAGGCACCACTGCATTGAGAGTCGTTCCGGATGGATATACAATGATCTGATCAGGTCCGGCATTAGCAGCGGGAATCTTTAAAACAATAGCTGCAACTGGTTCAATTGCGAAAGAGCCACCAGAGGTAGTACCTTTGATATAATATATGCCACCGGTCGCAGAAGAAGGTGTTGGATAAGCAATCGTTGCACCCTGATTAGTCCAGTAAGTGTACCTTAAATTAGATGTTGACCCGACTGTAATTTTTGGATTTGTAAGGTCAACAGTCGAGGGAAAGCATACCGGTGCCGGATCAGTGATTAGAATTATCGGAGTACCTGAGGAAGCCTGGATTTCAAATGTTGCTGACGGACCTGATTTACACCCTGCTGAGTTCGTCACTGTAACGCTATAAGTTCCTGCCGCCAGATTTGTAATCGTTCCTGTTGTGCCGTTCCCGGTCACGGTTGTATTTCCCGGAGTTATTGTCAGAGTCCATGCCCCATTTCCGGGTAAACCAGATAGATTCACGCTCCCGACAGATATTCCGTTGCCAGGCTGGGTGATGGTACCAATTACCGGAGGTGATGGCATCCCAGGTAATGTGTTTATTACAACACTTGCTGAAGCAACTGAGCTGCAACCTGCTGAAGTAACTACGGTAAAGGTATATGTACCAGGGGAAAGTCCGGATATTGTTGCATTGCTTCCTGATCCTGTAAGAGTCTTTCCTCCCGGCGATTGCACAATGCTCCATGTCCCGACTGCTGGTAATCCGCTCAATTCAACACTTCCTGTTGATGTTATGCAATTTGGTTGCGTTACCTGGCCAATCACGGGTATTGAAGGATTGGGATCTACTGTAAGTGAATATGTGACAACCGCTGCACTGCAAGTTGTACGTCTGGGAACATTGGTAGTAGCTTTTATTACTACTACCGAACCAACATCTCCGGCTGATGGAGTATATGTGATATCAAAAGGCGTTTTTGTAGTTGTTGCTGGTGCTACTGTACCTTTTCCGTTGGTTGTTATAAAAACTTTTGTTGTACTTCCGCCAAATGTATTACCGGAAATTGTTACTGGTGCTGATCCACAAGTTGTTCCGCTGGTACTGCTCAGTGTAACTGTGGGTGGATTAGAACATTGCCCAGGAGCGATATTTGAGATAAATAAAAAAATGGAAGCCAAAAGAAAAGCTCTGGTCATTTTTTCTATAACATAGGTTATAGATTTAACAATAATGTCGACTAATAGTTCAACAATTACTGCTAATGTTTACTTATTAAAGGATTTCAATCAGCCTGATCTGCGCTATCGGTACTCATTCATAGACAAAAGTAACATTCCCGTTTTTGCTTATCGGATAACCTGATGAATTGTACTGATATATGTTTGTAGTAGTTTGTACATTATCCGGGCCCTGGTCTGTTGATAAATGAATTGTATATGTTTGTGTAATAATGTTGTTGCGGTTTGTATTTGTTCCGGGTATAATTAATATGCCTGACATTTTATAGGGGTTTGGCTTATTATCGAATGTGTAGCTTGTAGTCGTGATGAGTTCAGGATCTCCGGAAGTTTGAGTATTATATAGAATCTCACTGGTCAGATTTCCATTCCCGTCATAGGAATAATCAATATAGCCTGTTGCGGCGTTATCCCAATACATCGTCTGTCTTGATATCCTGTTTTTACCATCATAACTGAATTCCGAATATTCAGAACTTACAGGGGTCGTCAGGGTATTAGTGGACTTGATCAGTTGATCATTATCATTATATTCATAAGTTATGGTACTAATTTTCTTACCGTTATCAGCTGTGATGAGTCCTTCACCGTTCAATGCAGTTGCAGAAACCTGGGCATCGGTGCTCAGAATATCATCATTTGTGTAATATTCAACGGTTACTATCTGCCCTTTGCTATTATAATGATTCAGCGTATAATCGAATCTGCTTTTCACTTCACTTATCAGATTTGACTCATTGTATACATACTCAAATGAAGACTGATTGTCTTCCAACACTTTACTCAATAACTGGGTTTTGACGGCCATTGGATTCCCAACATCCGAAAGGTCCTCTTTTTTACATGAAAATAATATAGTTACAAACAGCAAACAGAGAGTAATTTGTCTAATTCTCATAACTTCTTCTTTTTATAGATTAGTTTGACATAATAATTCCATCAATTTTGTGTTATTATGTTTTGCCACAGTTAATGCAATGTTTTTAATTTTTTTATTTATCTTGACCCAACTTTAATCAGGCACGATTTACTTTCACAAGCGAATCTGTAATCAGAAACGGACGACTAAATTTTATATTGCATTAAATTCAATAAAAAAATATTTTAGTGTAATAAAAGAGCATATACGACGTTTATTTTCCAATGTTAGTCAAATTTATTTAATTATTCGTCAAAAATGTCGGTTTATGAAAAATTCACTTATTTTAATATTTCTTCTTATTAGTTCAGTTGTTGGAGCGACCACTTATTATATTGATCCTGCTGGTAATAATTCAAATAACGGTTCCTCAGCTTCACCATGGAAAACACTCTCTTATGCCTGTTCAAAAGTTACAGCATCGGGAGATATTATTCATGTAAATGCAGGAACTTACCCTGAAACAGCACAAAGTATCCTGGCAGCTGGAGTAAGTATTGAAGGTGCTGGCAATACATCAATAATCCGTTCAAGTATTGCTCCTGCCAATACTTATACACTGGTATTATCATCTGCCACTCAGGGTACAAACGGAAATCAGAATATTTCAAATATAAGAATGGAAGGTGGCATGACCGCTTATGCAGCTATATTAGTGGAAAGAAGAAGCAATGTAAGTATTCATAATTGTGAATTCGCAGATTTCTTTTCCAGGGGAATTATGTTCACTGCCGTCGGGTATGGTAGTGACGCAGTCCCAACATCTTATTCAACAGGCAATACATTCCACGATAACAAGGTTACAAATTGTGCTGACTATGTCAGTACCGGTAAATTCGGTGACGGACTGGGAAATCTTAACATTGGCGGACAACAAGGTATGTTAGTATATAATAATACGATTGTTCAAACTGACAGGGGAGTCGATGCAAACGGTTATTGCATAAAGTTTGCCAGTCAGGGTTATAATAAAGGTTTGGAAATTTATAATAACACATTAACTAAACCTGCATATGATAATTCCACCTGGGACTTTGCAATTGAGCTGTGGAACAGCAGGGGTGGCATCAAGATCTATAACAATAATATTCAGGGAGGTATTGATATAGGTGGCAATACTTCCATAACAAACGACGCCGGAGGATATGGATTTGCTGAAAAAATTTATAACAATGTTATAGGTTTTAATACATTACAGTCTGTTTCAGAAAACGGGATTTATGTTGAAAGGGGCGTCACTGGAGGCATATATATATATAATAACCTGTTAAAAAACCTGAACAGTGCAATAGTCTTCTATCCGGGAAGTACTGATGTTGTTGAAAATATAAACATTTATTATAATGTCATCAACGGGGTAGGTACAGCTGGACAGACAAATATGGGTAATGCTACCGATTGGGGGACCATTGACGGGAGCACCAGTGTTACTTACAGAAATATTAATTTCATAAACAATACTATATATGCCGGTACATCTGGTAACCCGCTCTCGGGAATAAGATTTAACTTAACCGGCAATGCATCAAATCTGACAATAAGAAATAATATTATATACGGATTTAAGGTTTATCCGATCTATTTGCAGAACTCTGGTTCCACCTCATCAGTATCGGTGGAAAACAATCTGTACTATGGGAACGGCACAAATGCAGCATCATATTACAACTCGATTTCGTCTAAAACAGAACAAAACAATTTTGTGGTTAATCCGAACTTTGTATCTCCTGGCAGCGATTTCCATTTGCTGACCGGATCCCCCGCTATTGGGAAGGGACTTGCAATTTCAGGCATAACAACAGATTATACCGGAAGCTCAGTGAAAAATCCTCCCAGCATCGGAGCTTATGAAAATGGTTCAGCAGCAGCTGCGCCTTCCGCAGCACCGGTTTATCAAAATTCTGCGGTAGCTAATGCAACACCTTCTCTTCTTGAAATGACTTATAATCTATCACTGAATAGTGCAGTAGTTCCCGCAGCTTCATCATTTAGCGTAAAGGTAAATTCAGTAACCATAGCTGTCAGTAAAGTTGCGATTTCAGGTGCCAAGGTACAGCTGACACTGGCGAGTGCAGTAAAATCGGGTGATGCTATATCTGTATCATACACAAAACCCACGACTAATCCATTGCAAACCACTTCCGGCAGTGCTGCAGTCAGCATTTCAAGCCAATTTGTGACCAATAATTTAGTTAGTCCGACAAAAGACGCACCAATCACTGTCACGCTTACCCTTTATCCCAATCATGTGCATAATATCCTTAATGTTCTTCTTGCATATTCAGCTACGCCGACAGCAACTATGGCACCACAAGTAATAAGAATCTCGAACCTTGCCGGGACTCTTTTTATTGAGAAATTTTTGGCTACTGGCGTTACAAATGTAAAAATCCCATTAAACCTCCGATCAGGAATATATATTGTCAGGATGTTAGCAAACGGTTTGGAAATGGCTTCCAAAAAAATTATAGTCTATTAGAGTGAGCGGTGCCTGGTGAACAATGACTCCGGTTAATCGTTAATCAGGAATTAACGAGTCATGAAAAAAATAACAATATTAGTCTGGGTCGCATTAAATTCCATTCTTTTATCTGGACAGAACAAAGGAGAATCTGTCATTCCTCCTTCTTATGTTGGTGCGATTGTTGAAAATGCCACACCCTCTAAAGTGGAAATAACATATGATTTAAGCCTGGCAAATATTATACCATCCGCTTCAGCTTTCAGTGTTATGGTAAATTCGCTCAGCAGTACAATTAATTCGGTTTCAATCACCGGGAATAAAGTTCAATTAACTCTCTCAAATGCAATTAACTATGGAGATATTGTCACTTTATCCTATACAAAACCTTCGACAAATCCAATACAGACGGCAGCAGGTGGTATGGCATCAAGCATTTCAGCTCAACCAATACTTAATAATTTAATAAACTCCCCGATATCTGTACCTGCTGTTACAATAAAAATGAATGTATCCCCAAATCATGTTCACAATATCATAAATATAGTATTAGAATACACAGGTTCGATGACGACTCAATCAAATATAATATCACCATTGATTATCAGAGTTAAAGATATTTCAGGGAATCTATATCTTGAGCAACCTGTAGTAAAAGGAATAACTAATGTAAGATTCCCGGTAAATCTTAAGCCGGGAGTTTATATTGTGCTGCTGTCAGCAGGTCGCCAGGTCATGACTTCTCAAAAAATAGTAGCTTATTGATCACCGGTAATATTAAAGCTGGCACCAAAGCTGAAAGGCCCGACAAAGTTGATTTTACTTCATAACTTTTATTTCTGAACGGATTTCACTTCATTTTTGCGGAAAAAAGACTGAAGTATAGCCTTGCCATACATCGCGAACTGATCAGAGAATCTGGCTGTGGCACTTGTAATTCCAAACTGAATAATTGAGGCTATTAGTTTCTTCAATTTATTCTCGGATGACCCTATAAAATATCTCTTTAATATATATCTGCTTGCTGTACCTATAGCAGTTCCCGATAGGTTTTCGGTCAGACCTGAAGGCGATAATATATCCTTCAGGTTCTTCCTTACAAGATTAACCGGCCTCAGGCTGTTGTATGTAATTAAGAATTGTTCTTTTAACAGGAGTCCTTTTTCTACCCGCTCGGTTTCCATTAATATGATGGCTTGTTTAAGTCCGTCTACAGAGGTTATTTTCTGCATATTAATTATTTAAGCACTTTTTTAATGAAATAATCCCCGACAAGTTTTTTGATACGGTTATAGAGAAAGAGTCGTACGATCAGGCAGACAATAATATAAAATGCAGAAACCACAAAAAAGCCATAATAAGTTCTCCCAAGTATCTCCCCAAGCCAGAAGGCCAGTCCAAGATTAATAAAAAGCAGGAATGATGCGATCAGTATTATGACAATTGCAAGAGGCACCGAAGCTGAAATAAGTTCCGCTGTTCTGTCAAGTGCCTTTAGCTTAACTAATTCAAGGCTTGTTTTACCGTACTCGCTAGCTCTCTCAAGCAAAGATTCGAGTAACCTGGCATCATCCTCCATAACTTTAATTTTGAAGCAATTCTCTAATAAAAGGCATCCTTAAGGTTATCTCACAATTAATGATCTGCAATCAAAAAGTCTCAAATGATGCCAGCTGAGGTAGCCGCAGTTTTTGCTTCCTTCTTCGTTGCATTTGCCTTTGCGCTGGTCTTTTCAGATAAATCCGATACTTCCTCCCTGACTTCATCAAATTTTTCTGAAATATTATCGAGAAATTCGTCAAATTTTTCTCTAAGATCTTCAATAAGGTCCTCACCTTTTTTTGAGATCCTTTTCCTGGTATTCCAGCCTTTGTCCGGGGCAAATAATACACCCAACGCTGCACCAACAGCGAGTCCGGCCAATACTCCTAATATTACTTTCCCTGAGCTCATAACAGTATTTTTTTTAGTTAAACATAATTAATTAAAGAATTATTGTTTCTTAAATAATCCTTCATATTATTCTATTTATAAATCAAACGTTAAACAAACTGATACATAAAATGTTCTGGCTGACCACAAATATGAGCACAGTACAAGGATCTGATCCTGGCTCAGATCCTGATCCTTAGTAAATTAGTTAAAGCTATTTGCTATAGATCACACCCTTCTTAGTCTTAGCAGTCTTAAAATCCGACGTGTTATGAAAGGTAATCGTTGGAAAATTTTCCTTTGCTATTTTTAGCATCCACTCACTCTCAGCAAAAAAAACAGGGTTATGTTCCTTGTCGTATGCTATTGCTCCTGATTTTCGTTTTATGAATTCATCAAGTTCTTTTTTGTTGTCAGATGTTATCCAGCATGCTTTTATAAAAGGAAGCTGTAGAAAGTTGCACCTGGCTCCGTATTCATGCTCAAGCCTGAATTTAATAACCTCATATTGAAGTTCTCCGACCGTGCCGATTATTTTTCTGTTACCGGGTTGCTGCATAAAAAGCTGGGCTACTCCCTCATCGGTCATCTGTCTGACACCTTTATCCAGCTGCTTGGTCTTTAAAGGGTCGAGGTTATTCACTTCCCGGAGGATCTCGGGAGAAAAACTGGGAACACCCCTGAAATGTAACAATTCACCTTCAGAAAGTGTATCCCCTATCTTAAAATTGCCACTATCGTATAAACCAACAACATCCCCCGGATATGCCTCTTCCACAATGCTTTTATTGTTTGCCATAAAACTTGTCGGTGAAGAAAACCGTATCTTTTTTTCAGACCGTGTATGAAAATAAAACTTGTTCCGTTCAAATTTTCCGGAACTGATCCGCATAAAAGCTATCCTGTCGTGGTGTTTAGGGTCGAGATTTGCATGGATCTTAAAGATAAACCCTGTAAGGTGCTCCTCATCTGGTTCAACTGGTCTTTCTGAAGCCTGAATTGTACCCGGACAGGGAGCTATTTCAAGAAAGGTTTCCAATAATTCGAGTACACCGAAATTATTCAAGGCACTCCCGAAAAACAATGGTGCAAGATAACCCTCCCGATACAACGACATATTAAATGACTCGAACATATCGCTTACAAAGTCTATCTCCTGCCATAGCTTTTCGATGCTTTCCTTCCCTACATATTCTATAAGTTCTGGGTTCTTGATATCCTTTGTCCGGATAAGGCTCTCTGAAATGCTTGTTTTTTCAGGGGCAAAGATCTGCACTTCTTTTTTATGAAGGTTATATACACCTTTAAATTGTCTGCCGTTGCCAATAGGCCAGGTATAGGGACAAACCGTAATTTTTAATTCCTTTTCAAGTTCATCAAGCAAATCATAAGGAGATATACCCTCCCGGTCCATCTTATTAATAAAGATCATCACCGGAGTGTTTCGCATACGGCATACTTCCATAAGCTTCCGGGTTTGTTCCTCCACTCCTTTTACACTATCCACAACAAGTATGACACTGTCGACTGCGGAGAGGGTCCGGTAAGTATCCTCTGCAAAATCTTTATGACCGGGAGTATCAAGGATATTGACCCTGATATTATTGTAATCGAATGCCATTACAGATGTGGAGACTGAGATCCCTCTTTGTTTTTCAATCTCCATGAAATCTGAGGTAGTAGTTTTTCTTATTTTATTGCTTCTTACAGCCCCTGCAGTTTGTATAGCACCGCCAAACAGAAGCAATTTTTCAGTGAGGGTCGTTTTGCCTGCATCCGGGTGACTTATTATTGCAAATGTTCTTCTTTTTAGTATTTCGCTTTTTAAATCCATTTGTTATAAAATTGCAAACTTTTAAATGTTGTAAATTATTCAGACACTTTTTCCCGGGGATTTTTTCATATGACGGCACAAAAGTAGTAAAAAACGTGAAATCGAAGAATTCGATAGATCTATCAATCCTATTTTATTAAATTTGCAGCAATTGAACGGACAGGGTTTTTCAGTCACTATCTCACTGATCCGTTTTTGCAGGATCATTAAATTAACCAGTAATAAGAAATTTGCAGATGAAGAAACTAATTATTTTTCTTTCAGTTTTACTGGCTCTTGCTTCATGCAAAGGGCGTGGTTCGGGACCATTGGTAAAAGATTCTTTTAATACTACTAATAAAACTGATGCTAATCAGGCCAAAGGGTATCATAATAACAAGACGACGGTGACAGTTGAGAAAATGAACGTTGCAGTTGAGCCTTGTGATGGATGTATAACAATTTCAAAACTTTTTGAGAACAAGAAATCTTATTCCGGAAAGGTTATTAAGATCAAAGGTAAAGTTACCAAGTATAACCCCGGAATAATGGGGAAAAACTGGGTGCATATTCAGGATGGAACAGAATTCGAGGGCGGATTTGATCTGACTGTTACCACCGATAATGCTGCGACAATGGGCGAAAATATCACGTTCGAAGGCAAAATAGTATTGGATAAGGATTTTGGATACGGATATTTTTATAGCGTCTTAATGGAGGATGGGAAACCGGTCCTCTAAGTCAGAAACAATAAAAACGACAAATGCATAAATTATTTTGCAGGATAACTGACCGGGTTATTCAATAAAGGACGCTGAGAATCTTTAAGTTTCAGTATCTCTTTTAGTTTTGCCTGATCCATAGTGGCCCTGGGCCTCGTACTAAGTCCTGCCCCGGCACAAAACAGGGAAATGTTTTGCGAGACAATTCCGGCATCCATTGAAGCAATAGATAACTTACCGGCATCATCATTCCCCTGAAATTTTGAGAGATCTGACACCAGTAATAACATTACCGCAGCCTTTGCGAATTCAGTCTGCCTTCCTGCTACTGCCAGTCGTTGATCCCCTGCGATTACCGGTTCCAGTAAATTTCCTGCTGCATTATAAATATATACTCCTTCCTCCATAAAAACATAAATATCTATGTCCTGGGCATTCATCGCCGATGGTGCTGTCCGTTTTCTGGAATCGGGCCTGTTTATACCATCAGCCGCCCACAACAGATCAGAAAGGTCCTGTAATTTTAATTTGTCGCCGGTAAATGCAGAAGCTGACGCCCTTTGTTCAAATGCCTGCATTATTGTTAATCCTCTCGTTTTGTCAGGCTGATTTAATGTTATCGATTTCAGTTCCTGTGCATTCAGGTTGGTCAGAACCGTGATAAGGAAAAATAAGGTCAATAATCTTTTCATGGTAACAGATTTTAAGTTCAAAGGGAATTATATACCTGTAACAAATATAGGATTTCTGACAAATTAAAACCGATCCTTAAACCCTCTTATTTTGTAAAGTGTTTTCTTATTAGTGACAATAGGTCCTGTTGGAGAATAGGTTTTGCAATATAATCATCACAACCTGCCTTCAATGCCTTTTCTTTATCACCTGTCTGAGCGTAAGCAGTTTGTGCGATTATAACAACCTCTTTATTAAAGAGGCGGATTTGCCTTGTCGCTTCATAGCCATCCATTTCCGGCATTTTGATATCCATTAATATTAAATCCAGGTCAGGGTTTTTTCTGCATGAACTTACCGCTTCTTTCCCGGTCCGCACAGTTAAAGTTTCCCTGCAGGAATTTTTGACTATATTGGAAATTAACAATTCAGATATACTATCATCTTCAGCAATCAGGATTTTCAGATTCTTGAACTTGTTACGTATCTCATGTCCATCATAATTTTTTATATAATCGGCATCTTCAAAATCACATACGTACGGAATTGTAAAATAGAATATTGACCCGATGCCGGGTGTGCTTTCCATCCAGATCTTACCGTTTAACATCTCTACAAACGATTTGGATATTGATAAACCCAGTCCTGCGCCTTCGTAATTCCGGTTAAGAGATTCACTTCCCTGTCTGAATCTCTCAAAAATAAATTCTTTCTGTTCACGGGAGATTCCCACTCCCGTATCTCTCACATAGAATTCAAGATTCTCACCTTTCACCGAGTATCCAAATTCAACCAATCCTTTCTCTGTAAATTTGACTGCATTTTTTATAAGGTTAATCAGAATGACATTTACTTTCTCCTTGTCTGTATTAATAATAGCATCAGTTCCAGATAGTTTGCTTTTACGTATAAACTTCAAACCTTTCGATTCAACATCAGGCTCAAAAAAAGAATATATATAGTCTGATTGCTCATTAAGATTAAATGTTGAAATATTGATTCGCATCTGCCCCGATTCTATTTTTGAAATGTCTATCAGGTCGTCGATTATATTAAGCATACGTGTGCCACTTTTTTCTATAATTTGAATGTACTCCTGCTGTTCCTGTCCAGTGAGTGTCGGATTCTTCAGAAGCTCTGAGAAACCCATTATGCCATTCATAGGCGTGCGGATTTCATGACTCATATTAGCCAGAAATGCAGATTTCAGACGATCACTCTCCTCAGCTTCCTCTCTAGCTTTAATTAGTGCATTCTCTGCCATTTTGCGCTCAGTGATATCCTGAACTACAGTAAGACAATATTGTTTGCCCATTATAGAAACAAGCCTCATTGAAATCAGATCGGTTCCTTCCTGACTTGGATAAGCTTTATCAATTTCCAGATTATCAACATACCCTTGTTCGGAGATCAATTTTATGAGTTTGTCCTGATCAGCAGGGTTTATTAACATACCCAGATCATTGGCTGACTTGCCCACAATATCTGATGGATCGCGATCCATAAGGGATGCCATGCGCTTATTTGCAAACGTTATAATACCTGAAGGCATCTCCGACATAATTGTTGGGAGCGGACTTTCGTCAAACAGAATTCGGAAATTTTCTTCGCTTTCACGCAACGCGTTCAGTGCATGTTTTGTCTCGGTAATATCTATACTTGTTCCCACCAACCCGATGATTTTCATATCGCTGTCACGCAATGGAACTTTTGTTGTCAGGAGGATCTGTTCGGTACTGTCAGGTAAAATACTACACTGCTCTTTATTAATTATGGGAACGCCTTCCAATACCTTTATTTCATCTGATCTGAATTCTGCGGCAATCTCAGGGGGGTAATAATCCTCATCGGTCTTACCGATTAATTCCCTCGTAGATGAAGCTCCCATATAATTTGCGCAGGCAAGATTAACAATCTGGAATCGACTTTCACGGTCTTTAACATATATATAGGCAGGTAACAAATCGACCAGAGTCAGCAACAGGGTCCTTTCCCTGCCAAGGGCTTCCTCATTTCGTTTACGATCTGTTATATCCCTGCCGATACCGAGCACTCCGGTTATCGTCTCTTTTTTCACCTGGGGAGAAGAGAGTATCTCGAAGTAAAGATATTCACCCGATTTAGTTTGTATACGTAATTCGAGTTCCTGCAATATCTGCCCCTTCAGCACCTCAGATAAACGTTTTTTTGCGGTCCCAATATCTTCAGGATGCAATAAGCCAGTGAATGGGCTGCCAACCCAATCCTTTATCTTCCAGCCGGTGATGCGTTCAAACGCCTTGTTGAGAAAAACCAGTATTCCTTCGGTAGAAAGTAAAAAAATGACGTCACGGGTTTGTTCCATGAGCTCATGGTACCGATTATTGACCTCAAGAAGAGCTTCCTCCGATTCTGCAGGAACCGAATTGACAGATGTGATTCCGTCGGCTTTACCTGCTTGTAATCTAAGCGAACTAATTTCCCGACGTAGTTCTGATAATTCCTTAACCAGTTGTTTCTTGCTTTTGTTATTATCATTCATTTTTTAGAATCTTGACTCATGATTATCTTCCTGTCTCTGCCCATTGAGAACACCAGCTCTCCTCCATCCTTCATATCATCCCAGCTGAACCATGGTTTGTTCCATGGCTTCATATTCAATAGTGCGTTCAAAATAAATTCCTATTTTGTCCAGTTGACTCTTTCAGATTTTACATCCCTGGAGTTGGTACCAATATGGATAACAAAATCGCCAGGCTCCCAGTCATATTTCAGGTCACTGTTATAAAACTTCAGGTCATCGGTAGTGATCTCAAAATCCACGACCTTCTTCTCTCCAGGCTGAAGCATGACCTTCTTAAAGTTTTTCAATTCTTTTACAGGAAGCGATATAGATGCGACTGGGTCCTGAAGATAGAGCTGAACCACTTCCTCCCCTGCTAACTTACCGGTATTGGTAATGGTTACCGAAGCCGTCAGCGTCTCATCTCCTTTTAGTTGTTTCTTGCTTAGCTTAATATCTCCATAACCGAATGTCGTATAACTTAGTCCATATCCGAACGGGTACACCGGATCATTGGAAATGTCGAGATATTTTGAGGTGAATTTGTTATTTGGATCCATCGGACGTCCGGTATTCTTGTGATTGTAATAAAGAGGTATCTGTCCGACCGACAAAGGGAATGTTGTTGTAAGTTTGCCTGAGGGATTATAGTCTCCGAACAGTATATTGGCTACTGCATTGCCAGCTTCAGTGCCTCCGGCCCAGGCTTCAAGTATTGTGCTGACATTGGTGTTTTCCCATCCCAGGGTCATCGGGCGCCCGTTTATAAGGACAAGGACAACTGGTTTTCCTGTTGCTAAAAGAGATATCAGCAGGTTCTGCTGAACCTTTTGTAATCCAATATCGCTCATGCTTGATGCTTCACCCGACCAGGAAGAGGATTCTCCCAGTACGGCAACAATAACATCAGCTTTATCAGCTGTTTGCAGAGCTTCCTTCAAAAGTTGTTCAGGGGAAATGACTGGCCCGGATTTTTGTTTCTGTCCAGTCATTGCAAAAGGCGCATCACTTTTTGCCAGTAGTGAATTATCAGTGAGTTCACAACCCCTGGCATAGAGAACATTCACAGAACTGCCTCCAATGGCTTTTAAACCGTCAACTACTGAAGATACTTTATCTCCGCCGTTGAAAGCCCATGTTCCGATCATGTCCTTTCTGCTATTTGCGAGCGGACCTATCACAGCAATAGTACCCGATTTCTTCAGGGGCAGTATCTGTTTATCATTTTTAAGCAGGACCATGGACCTGGCGGCAATTTCCCTTGCAGTTTTCAGGTTTTCGGGTGTCAGAACGTCTGTTTTTAACCTTTCAGGATTCATATAACGGTAAGGATCCGTAAACAAACCGAGTTTATATTTGGCTTCAAGCACCCTTCTGCAGGCAAGGTCAATGTCCTTAATTGATATCTTGCCCTGGTCAAGGGATTTTTTCAGGGTTGTAAGAAATCCTTCACCAACCATGTCCATGTCTGTTCCTGCTTTCAAAGCTAATGCTGAAACGGTCTGAAGATCACCCATCCCATGATTTATCATTTCATTAATAGCCGTATAATCGGTAACAACAAATCCTTTGAAACCCCATTGGTTCCTTAAAAGTTCTGTCAACAGCCAGTGATTGCCGGTAGACGGAATTCCGTCGATAACATTGAATGATGTCATGACACTTCCTGCACCGGCATCTACCGCTGCTTTGTAAGGAGGAAGATAATCGTTGTACATGGTTACTTTGCTCATATCCACTGTATTATAATCACGTCCGGCTTCTGCAGCCCCGTAGAGTGCAAAGTGCTTTACACAAGCCATCATAGTATTGTCGAGAGAAAGGTCATTCCCCTGATAACCCTTTACCATGGCTTTGGCTATTTGCGATCCCAGCCAGGGGTCTTCTCCGGCACCCTCTGCAATTCTTCCCCATCGTGGATCACGGGCAATATCAACCATCGGTGAATAAGTCCAGGCTATTCCATTGGCTGTTGCTTCCTGAGCTGCAATTCTTGCACTTTTCTCAACCAGCGATAGATCCCATAAACAGCTCATCGCTAACGGAATAGGAAATATTGTCCTGTAGCCGTGAATAACATCCATCCCGAAAAGAAGAGGTATATGATGTGGAGACTCCTTTACTGCAATGTCCATTGAAGCCTTCATTGATGCAAAAGATGCATTCAGCATGCCTCCAATCTGACCGGATTTTAGTTTCTGCTGGACCTTATTGTTCACAGTACTGCCAGTTACATATTCACCGGATGTTGTTAAATTGAGTTGTCCGATTTTTTCCTCGGTAGTCATCTTACTCATCAGATCGTTGATGAATGAATTCATTTTTTCATCCTGAGCCTGTGCCCTTATGAGTGAGGCCAACAGAAATAATAAAAATCCAAGTTTTTTCATAAGATTTTCTGTAAAGTTATTTTGGAGATTAAACAACGTAAATTTAGGAATTACCCGGCAATTTCCACATAATAAAAAACATCTGACAACAATATGAAAACCTTTTACTGTCTGTGTTGTTTATGATGCATTAGAGACGGAGTCAATATCTGGTCTTTCCTGTCTGGTAATTTATCAGGAAAATCTGTAGACCCTAAAAAATAAAATCATGGCAGACTTAAGAACTCATTACATGGGGATTGAACTGAAGAATCCAATAATAATAGGTGCATGCAATATTGTGACTGATTTAGACAATCTAAAGCGAATTGAAAAGGCCGGGGCTGCAGCAGTTGTTTATAAATCGCTGTTTGAGGAACAGATCCAGCTTGAAAATCTGGAACTCTATGAGAGACAAGATGAATATTCCGAGCGAAATGCTGAGATGATCAGTCTCTTTCCGGTATCCATTTGTGGTACAGCAGATATTGCGGAACATCTGAATGCTTTAAAAAAAGCAAAAGATTTAATCTCAATACCTGTGTTTGCAAGTATCAATGCAGTTCTTCATGAAACATGGATTGAATATGCCAGAATGATTGAGGAAACCGGAGTAAACGGCCTGGAGCTTAATTTTTATACTGTCCCTGAAAAAACCGGTAACGGGTATGAGAACATTGAAAAGAAACAGATTAAAATTATGAAAGATGTCAAGTCGGCCGTTAATATTCCGGTTTCTGTAAAATTAAGTTCTTTCTATTCGAATCCCGTAAAGCATATTGCCGATCTTGAAAAGGCAGGATCAGATGCCTTTGTCCTTTTCAACAGGCTCTTTCAACCTGATATAGATATTTATACCGAAGAACATCATTTTCCTTATAGTCTCAGCAATAGCGAAGATAACAGATTGCCTCTGCGATTTGCAGGTTTATTGTACGCCAATACAAGAGCATCCATATGTGCCAACACAGGAATAATGAATGGTCCAGACGTAATAAAGATGATACTGGCCGGAGCAGACTGTGTACAGATTGTAAGTACTGTTTACCTGAATCAGATAGAGGTTATAACCTCTATGTTACAGGAAATTGAAAAATGGATGGATTCAAGAAATTACAGGACCCTTAAGGACTTCAGAGGTAAACTTTCGAAAAAGAATTCAGAGAATAAATTGCCATATCATCGTGTTCAGTATATGGATTTTATGATGACAACGTCACAAATTCTGAAGAAGTATAAGATCATCAACTAAAGGATCTGATTCCTACCATGGGTTTCTCTCCTGTAGACCTCTCCCCAACTCCTCTCCCAAGGCTACTCTTTATACACATCTATGTAGTAATTCTATATTACAAGTCTATCAGAGATGACCAGAAGCCTCACAGTTTGGGAGCAGGGGATTCCTCACTTCGTTCGGAATGACAGAGTCATATTGTGGAGATTGAGGGAAGAAGTGGCGATTCGCGACACCAATCAGTTTGAATGGAGATTTTGCTGCGAATCGCCACTTCTTCCCTCCACAACTTAGCAAACATTGTCATTCCGAACGAAGTGAGGAATCCCCTGCTGCTGACCAGTAATTCTAATTACTTCAGGTAATTACTTCTGATAATTCCAATCTTAATTAAAGATGTGTATAAAGGGTAGCTCCCAAGGGCGAGGGGCTAAAATTATTATAAACTTCTCAGACGGACTTATATGGTACGATAAGCGAGAGATGGAGAAGGATCGATAGTTCTGATACAAACTTTAATTAACTTTGATCTGACTAAAAACCCCTTTATGAAATATATCAGATCCCTGTTGCCTGTCCTTCTTATTCTTTTATTTGGCTGTAAGACTCCTTCTGATTTTAATCAGGTATTGGAAGACATCCAGGAAAACCTTGATTTCGGAAATATAAGCAGTGTAAAACAGATTGTCGATTCCCTCAGGATAGTCAGGGGAATGGATAAAGAAATACTTCACGTTGCTGATTCTCTCGAACAGATTGCTGAACGGATCGCCCTGGATTTTCCTTTGACAGAAAATCAGGTGAATACGCTTGTTGAAAAATTAAATGGTCCTTTTTCGCCGGATGACAGATCTGCCTGGGAAAGGAATGGCTGGCTTGAATGGAGAATGATTGACGGCGAAAAAAGGTATTTTAACAGAGCGGCTTCAAATCTTATACTTTTAAAGAAATTCCATGAGCAAAAAGGACATAAACCAGTGGAAAAAGAAACCGATCCTGCGAGAATCCAACGGCTTAATCATACGGAAAAGGTAATAGAATCTTCTGATAATCAAGGTAATCCGGTCGAATCTGTAAAAATGGAGATTACCTATACAGTTACTGTACATCCTGATGTTGTACCCGACGGAGAGAAGATACGATGCTGGATGCCGTGGCCAAAAGAAGGAAATGCGCGCCAAAAAGATATAAAGCTATTAAACACATCAAATCCGGAATATATTATTGCTCCCGATACTGCAATTCATAGTTCAATATATATGGAAGAATCTGCAAAAAAGGGATTTCCAACTATCTTTCAGGTCTCATACAATTATGTTTCAATGGCACAGTATTTTAAGATGCCGGGACTAAAGATTTTGACTTCCGGTAAAACTACAGATGATTATAGGAGATATACTTCTGAGCAGCTTCCGCATATCTGCTTTACAGATGATGTTAAGCGACTCGCCGACAGTATCACGGGCACTGACGATAATCCTGAATCAATTGTCAGAAAGATCTATTACTGGTTCAGTGAAAATATACCCTGGGCCGGTGCCCTTGAATATTCAATTATACCAAATATACCAGAATATGTAATGAAATACAGCAAGGGTGATTGCGGACAGCAGACTTTTCTCTTTATATCGATGCTGCGATATAAAGGGATCCCCGCAAGATGGCAGAGTGGCTGGATGATGACACCGGATTATGAAATCATACATGATTGGTTTGAGGTGTATTATGAAAGCACAGGCTGGGTACCTGTTGATATTTATTGTGGTCTTCAAAAATCTGGAAACCCATTAATCAGAGATTTCTACCTTTCAGGTATCGATTCCTACAGACTAATTGTAAATGATGGGGTTGCAGGGCCACTCCATCCGGAAAAGATTTTTTTGAGAAGCGAACCATATGATTTTCAGAGAGGAGAAGTTGAATGGAAAGGAGGAAATCTATATTTCGATAAATGGGATTATGATATGAAAATAAAATATATAAAGTAATAATTCCTTATTTTTTTATCCCGCCATTTCGCAACATAAAAGACAGATAATCGTATAATACTCTGAAAGCGATGGGCAAAGGGTTCGAATGAAGTTCTGTTTTATAGGGATAAGAATAAAAATGAAGATTTACTTTATTTCATTACTTCTGACATTATTCTCGTTAAGTCTGTGCGGACAGGACTGTAATATATTATCCAAGGCTAATATCATAGTCCCCGACAGGCTATGTTCACCAATATCTGTCGACTGGAAAGTAACCTACACAGGAGTCAATAATGCCGGCACATTGGTCCAGATCAGATATGACTGGGATGATGGCTCGACAGACACAGAAAATGCAGTGAATTCAGGGGCCGGAGTTTATGAATCAACATCACTTCATATCTATACTTCAACCGGTGATAAATGTAATTACCGGCCAAAAGCTACACTGGTTGTCAATGGAGTTTTATGCACTTCGTCAACACAGGAACAGATAGTTACCGTTTGGGACAATGATAACCATAATGGCGGTCATATGCATATTAGCCCTACTGTTTATCCCATCTGTTTCGGTAATAGCGCCAATGTCCGTTTCCAGGATCTTACCCAGTTCAACTGTGTGCCTCCGCAGGAAAATGATGTGCCAAATCTCTTTACACGCTGGGTACAATGGATATATGGAACTGACATTACCATGACGGGTCTTCCTGTTACAATAAACGGTACTCTCAGGACTTTCCCGTTTTCCGGGCCGATAATTACCCTTCCTGGCCCTGTAACAGGCTCGGGTGTTTATTCAGATATGATTAACGTTGCCAATGATAAACTGATTGGCCAGTATTTCCAGGTAACATTACGAAACTGGAATTACTGTAACCCGTATGATGACCCGAATATTCCCGGTCCGCCTTCAGATCTGGTTAATGGTGATCATCCCCCCGTCGTTACTACTGCAATAATATTAATTGTGCCTGATCCTGATGCAACAATAACGCCGGTTGACACCCTTTGTGTACAGAGTGATCCGGTTACATTAAACGCTCATGATCAGGGTGGAAGATGGTCAGGGGACGGCGTAAGAGGGAATACATTCGATCCGGCATTAGCAGGTGAGGGAAATCATATCATCAGCTATGCCATTACAGATTCTAACGGTTGCAGCGACTCTGATCAGACAACCATAACAGTTGTGCCATCACCTGTAGTTAACATTACTCGGGTACATTCTCTGTTTATTAACGATCCTCCCGTGATCCTGACTGCAACTCCTCCAGGAGGGACATTTACAGGAAACGGGGTAACTTCAAATTCTTTCAGTCCTCTTTCGGCAGGTGTTGGAAATCATATTATCACTTATCAGACGGGAACAGATAAATATGGATGTTCAGGAACAGATACTATTCATATAAAGGTTCTTATGACGCCTCCCGATGCCACAATAACACCGATAGATACATTATGTATACAGAGTGATCCGGTTACTCTGAATGCTCATGATCCTGGCGGAACCTGGTCAGGTGATGGTGTAATACAAGATAAGTTTTATCCTGATCTGGCTGGAGCGGGAGACCATATAATCAGCTATGAAATTGCTGACACAAACGGTTTTGCCGATTCCGATAAGATAACTGTCACTGTTGTTCCCTTCCCTGTTGTGAATATTAATCATGTCGGAACTATCTACATAAATGATCTGCCGGTCACACTTACTGTGTCACCGCCAGGCGGGACATGGACCGGCGACGGAGTCATTGACGGCAGGTTCTTAGCTGATTCGGCAGGCCTGGGAGATCATATTCTCACATATCGGACAGTAACCGACAGATTCGGATGTCAGGGTTCAGATACAATTCATATCAGGGTCATCATGCCTCAGGCACCTTCAGCCTATTTTGAGCCTGATACCTCCGGATGCACCCCTCTGGTTGTCCATTTCAGAAATCTTAGTAAGGGTGCGATGACATATTTGTGGGATTTTGGTGATAAAATATTCTCGTCAGAACAAGATCCGACTCATACCTATAATATTCCTGGAAATTATATTGTGAAATTGTCTGTAACTAATATTGCGGGTCAATCTACATTTAATGGATTAATTAAAGTTTACGAGAAGCCATCAGCTCTTTTCAGCGTGTACCCTAACGAAGTAACCAATAATGCACAGATAGTAGTCTTTACTGATTATTCTCATAACGCAGGGTCGTGGTTCTGGAATTTCGGAGATGGCAGCACTTCAATTGAACAAAGTCCATGGCATAAATATGAATCTGAAGGCACCTATATGATTACTCTGATTGTAACCTCCACTGACGGATGCATTGATTCAATGATATACTCTTCCCCGATCAAAGTGGATTATAAGGTTGGGAATATAAGGTTTCCTAACGCATTCAAGTGGAATGAATCGGGGCCCACGGGAGGTTACTGGTACGAGGGCGAATTAGATGATAACACATTCAGACCGTTCTTTACCAATGTAATAGAATATAAATTACAAATATTTAACCGCTGGGGAGTTTTACTTTATGAGAGCATTGAACTCCAAAAAGGCTGGGATGGATATTTTGGAAATGCACGTCTTGCACTTGAAGGAGTCTATGTCTGGAAAGTAGTTGGACGATATGCTGACGGAACCTATTTTACTAAAGTAGGTAATGTAACCTTCCTGCATTAAATTTTAGTTCTTTTTCTGACGAATGGATTGAACATAATATTCCATTAATTGTCTCGTTTCTAGTATAGATCATTTTATTTGACAAACACAGGCTGAACATGAAGATCTGATGAAGATAATTGTCTGTTTTTTAATTCAAAATGGTACGTTTTTTGAGGCTTTTTTATGTTTGATTCAGGGAAAGTTTAATTAATAAATAAAGTTATGAAAAAGAAAATTCTCGCAATTGGAATTGTTATCGGACTGCTTGGCTGGAGTTGTACAAAAGTTGATACTCAACATCAACAATTGGGACTGAAACAGTCGGTTGAAAAGAACGTAGCGGATATTAATACCGCACTAAGTAAAATTGCAGCAACCAAGAGTTATCAGATTCTGTCATTAAATGATCCAACCGCAAGATCTTTGGCACTGGGAACTACATTTAAAGACAGTATCACACTCCCCCTTGTAGCAGGAATTTATGATTATCAGCCTGATACAACAGTTATGATGCACCATTATTTCGCTTTCCCGTTCAGACTTTTCAAAAAAACGGGTACCAGTGATATGATGATTGTAAACTTGCCTCAGAGTTTTATTTTTCATCCGATGCATCTGCATAGCTTCATTAAATCGGATTCAGTTCTTAAAAATGATTTTACAATATCTGCCTCTGATTATCATTTTTATTATAATTCATGGAACAATCTTGATTATAAACTTACAGCTGGTATCTCACTCAATTCCTTAGATCTTGGAAGCTTAGACGTTTCAGCAACTTCCACCTCATTCAGCGACAGGTCAAATTCTTCTGCATTCACATTTCCTGGCGGGTATAGCATATCGACGGCATGGCAATCGGGTGATACAAGCAAATTATCATTTGCTCTTTTAAAAGACAACAGTCCGCTTCTGTCAGAGACAACTCTTTTTACCGGAATGAGCTTTTTCAGAAGAGAAAAACAATATGATCTGGTTATCGGGAACGTTGAAATCAAACGCGGATTTGGAATAGATTCCATACAGGTGTTCCAGAACGGAGTTCTCCAGAAGACTGCCGGTGCAAAAATCACTGATAGTGCTGATTCGACCGGGACTATAATGGGACACAGGGATATACTGCTAAAATTTGATGATGGGACAACCGCAACATTAAGCTCACTTATAGGTCCGCCTCTTACACAATTAAAAACACTTATAACTTCCCTGCATGACATGTATTTTGCGGAGAATATTGTAGACTACATTGCAGTAAACATATTCTTTAATTCAAGATAGTTGATTCTTCAAATTACATATTGCATCAAGAACAAGTAAAAAACAGTCATAAAACAAGCTAAGCGAAGTCTGAAGACTTCGCTTATCTTTTGTTATGCAATTAACTTTCCTATCTGGAATACTGTAAACGATAATAACCACGCGATACCTGTGGTATAGAAAATTGTGAATGCGGCCCATTTCCAGCTTCCCGATTCCCTGCTTATTGCAGAAATAACTCCTACGCATGGGAAATATGTGAGGATGAACAGCATAAATGAAAAAGCAATGAGCGGAGTAAAAACTGCTTTGCCGGAAGCATCTTTTTGAGATTGTATTTTTTCCACCAGCGATTTCTGTCCCGAATCATTATCAGCCTGGTATATAACTCCCAAGGTACTGACAACTACCTCTTTTGCAGCTAATCCTGACAGGATGCTGACACTGAGATGCCAGTCAAATCCCAGAGGTTTCATAACAGGTTCAATCGATCGTCCGATAATACCCATAAAGGACTTTGTGTGTCTCTCGCTTTTTTGTTCTATAACCAGCCGCTTTACTGACTGATCCTTTTTATCAGCTGAGATAGATGATTTTTCGATTTTTGATATTTCACCTGAATAATCTTTTGAGTAGGCAACGGTCCGCGGAAAATTGCTTAAGATCCATACTATAATTGACGCCAGAAGTATTACTCCTCCGATTTTTCTGAAATAAAGGCTTGTCCTGAAAGATACATGCTTTAAAATACTTCTTACTGTGGGCACCCTGTAAGGAGGCAATTCCATAACAAAGGGAATCTCCGGAGACTTGAAAAACACTTTCTTTAAAAACAGTGCAGACAGTATAGCAAATAATCCTCCGAGCATGTACAACAGGAACAATACAGAGCCCTGGTTATTAGGGAAAAACGCGCTGATAAACAGTATATAAACAGGCAATCTGGCACTGCACGACATAAATGGAGTGATCAGCATTGTAATGAGGCGGTCCCTCCTGCTCTCAATTATCCTGGTTGCCATAATTGCCGGAACATTGCAGCCGAATCCCATAAAAAGCGGAATAAATGATTTCCCATGCAATCCGATCTTATGCATTAATTTATCCATAATGAAGACAGCTCTGGCCATATAGCCGGTATCTTCCATGAATGAAATGAAAAGAAAGAGTATAATAATATTCGGCAGGAAAACAATCACGCCACCGACCCCGCCAATTATTGCTTCAGCTAAAAAATCTCTGACAATACCTGGCTGAATATTGTTTGAAATAAGCTCTGAAAGCTTTGAGAAACCAGCTTCCATCCAGTATTTCGGATATCCTCCGAGCTTAAAGGTGGTAAAAAACGTTAGCCACATAAAAAATATAAAAATCGGGATACCCAGGTATTTATTTGTAAGATAGTTATCTATGATCTTTGTATTCCTTAGCTTCTCAACCCTGTTTACTTTAAGAGTCTCCTTCAATGCTCCTGAAATGAAGCCATAACGGAGATCAGTGATAACTGTTTCAATCGGATCGGCATATAGTTTCTCCAGCCTGCTGTATTCCTTCCTTCCAATTTCAATTATCTCCGAGGAATTACTACATCTTGTAATGCTTTTTGAATATTCTTTGTCATTCTCGAGTAACTCAATAGCCAGATATCTTGCCGATACGATATTTGTGAAAGGTCTGTTCTCCTCAATTTTTATTCTTGATTGTATTGCACAGATTGAATTCTCTATTTCTGTTCCGTAGTTGATATGAATATGCCTTACTACAGGTTCCCTTGCTTCATAGACTTCTATTATCTTGTCAAATAGTTCCCTGATTCCTTTCCCTTTAGAGCTTACAGTCGGAATTACCGGAACCCCTAAAAGTTTGCCAAGCGAAACATGATCAAGGATATCTCCCTTCTTTTCAAGCTCATCATACATATTGAGTGCGATAACTATCTGAACACCCATATCTATCAGCTGTGATGTCAGATAAAGATTCCTTTCCAGATTTGAAGCATCGACAATATTAACAACAATATCAGGCTTATTATCAAAAATGTAATTGCGCAGATAGATCTCTTCGGGTGAATAACTCTTTATAGAATATGTTCCGGGAAGGTCAACAATTGTAAAAGTATAATCCGACTGCCTGTAGGTAGCTTCTTTTGAATCAACTGTCACACCGGCGTAATTGCCGACTTTTTCTTTGGAACCCGATGCAAAGTTAAAAAGTGTCGTTTTTCCCGAATTCGGATTTCCTACAAGTGCAACCTGAATTTGATGTGTTTTATCAAACCATGAACCATTTTCATTTTCACTAACCAGCACTCCATTGGATGCCTGTGATTCTTTTGATCTTATGTTGCGGTCAATCTCAATAAGCTGTGCCTCACTGTTCCTTAATGAGATATGATATCCCATTATCTTGTATTCAATGGGATCCCTGAGAGGTGCTTTCTTAATCACCTCCACTTTTTTCCCGACAACAAATCCCATTTCTGAAAGCCGCTGCCTGAATTGACCTCTCCCTTTGATCTTTAAAATTATCCCCTCTTCTCCCTCGTTGAGATCGTATAGCGTAATCATCGAATAATTTCAATACTTTAATGTAACCTTGAAACTGACGCATTGTTCAGTCCAAAATAATTTGAAGCCGCTCCGCAATTTAAACGTTGTGCCGTTAATCCACCCTCAGCTTTATGACAAGTTTCCTGACAGGCGAGTTGACACCATCTTTTAACCCGGGACGATGAGCATCGTCCGGAAAGAAAATAAAGAAACACGAAGGTGACGCCTTAAAATCAGCTTTTTTACTCACTGTCAGAAATTCAATATCCTTTTCAGCATCATACGGTACTAGAACTTCTTTCTCCGTTTTGAGAGGAGCAACATTCATTATCTCCTTTCCGCTAATTACGTATTGGATATCAATATATTTCCTGTGAGCTTCAAATTTTGCCACCTCTTCATTCTTGCTTATGTATTCGCTAACCGTTGCGAAGAGATTATCCCCGTCAATGTCGTACCGTTTAACCGCTAGTTTTGTCAGATCAGTATTTTTTAAAAACCTGAATGCATTTTCCCATCGCTCTTTATTTTTAAAATAAGAAACGGCAAATTCTCTTTTATTTATCGATGCATCAGGGGTCACTTTCCATCCGCCTGACCATTCATTCTTCCGGAACCAGCTGTCAATCTTTTTATTGCTCCAGGTTGAAGGATCTGTGACACTTTTGTTACCCGTCAAACCAAAGATACTTATCATTAACATAATACCTGCAATTAATTTTTTCATATAGATAATAAAATTTTGAATCAACCTATATCCATTTAATATAGCCTTCCATACCCAGGGCAGGAAGGCACAAAGATCGTAAACATTTTAGCATAATGTAACAACGGATCAAATAAACTCGAAGGGAACTTCAGCAACGCTTCTGATTATCAACGCCAATTGATTGCTGCTCTGCATAATTACTTCAACCTATGACACACGGTATTTTGTATTCTGAAAGACACATCTCGATTATACTTTAGGAAATAACAATGGCGCCCAATTAATTTATTGAAAATTAACCGGTGAATAAGATTCTGGATCTTCGTCTTATTCCTTCAGAGACAAATCACTAAATGAGACTTCACTTAACGGCACATCGAACGTTCCCAGCAGCATGTTAATGCTTCTGAACCACCGCGAATAAGAGAAGTATTTTTCAGTCTCATCCTTAGTGCATTTTTGTTCTTTAACAACGCGCTCAAGGTCAATATACTCTATTGCCCGATTGATCAGATCGTTTAATAATTCCTTTTCTTTTTTGTCGGGGCATTTCCACCTGGCAGCCTGAACTACCTGCTCTTTGGTTTTAGCATCAAGGTGACCAATTCCAGATTGGATTTGAAGAATTAACTTCTTAAGCTGATTAACATACTCGCTTTTATTTCCCATAATCTTCCTCCCTCTTTAGTAAGTAATCGTCTCAAAGTTACACATTTTTTATGACATTTTCAAAAGATAAGTGATGTATATCATCCTACTCATTCATAAAGAATTTGCATATCGGACCTGACACGATATTTGTCAGTTAAATTGTGCTGTAAAAAAATTAATTATATCTTGTTAATTCAATGACAAAAGATTTAACAGATCCTGTAAATCTATAAATTCAAAATACCTTATTCATTATAAATAAGTTGCCAAGATGAAGCCCGTAAATAAATCAAAGTTATTTCATGTGATTAAAAGAAAAGAATCACTTTTGTTTCTTATTATCTTTATTACCGGGCTTAACTTATTCGGGTGGTTATCGGGTAATATGGGGTTAACATCTTTCTCAATAAAATTTATCCCCATTCCACATTCATCGGCAGTTATCTTTATAGCATTAAGTATTCTCTTCGTGTTCAATATAGATCCGAATACCTCACACCTTGCAAAATCAGCGATAATACTATTTGAAATATTGATAACGATATATTGCAGCCTGATTTTTCTTGACTTCCTTTTTGAATTTCCCTGGGACCTCGAGACAATATTTATAAAGAATCCTGCGACCTTCGGAAATGTTCTAATCGGAAGGATGTCACCGATCACTTCAATTTCGTTTGTATTGATTTGTTTAATTATGTTGGGATCCGGGCAAAAAAGCTCCGGATTAATAAATTATATAGGTGCTGGTCTCTCTTTGCTGGTACTGCTTACATCATCAATATTATTAATAGGATATTTATATCAGGCGCCGGTACTCTACGGGAGTCAGTTCATACCTGTTTCATTGCCAACTGCTATCTGCTTCTTTCTCTTCAGTATAACTTTGCTCCGGATATTTGAATCAAAATACTGGACATTCAATCTCATAAAAGATAATAAAGTTACCCGTCAATTATTGAAATCATTCTTACCGATCGTAATTTCTGTTGTGATATTACAGGGGTTCTTAATATCTAACTTTTCATTTCACAGAAATAACCCTGCACTGTCAGTAGCTTTCATTTTGTTTATAGTCATCCTTATTACCATAGTTCTTATATTCAGAATATCAGCTTCAGTTGGTGCTCAATTGCTTAGAGCTGAACAAACCCTGAAAGAGAATGAGAAACAATTACGTCAGCTGAATATTGATAAGGACAGATTTATCTCGATTCTTTCTCACGATTTGATAAATCCGTTCAATAACCTGCTTGGATTATCAGAAATATTAAAAGAAGATGTGATTAAGCTCAAACCGGAAGAAATCGAGGAAATGGCAATCAGTATAAACAGATCTGCCCAAAACACTTATAATCTACTGGAAGACATTTTGATATGGATCAGAACCCAACAAGGCAAAATTCCTTTCAAACCACAAAATCTGATTTTTTCTGAAATTTGCTCTAATGTCGTTGGAATCCTTGGTTCCGTTGCCACCAGCAAGAAGATCACGATCAATTGTTTCGCGTCAATAGACACCATTATTTTTGCTGATGCGAATATGGTCAAAACTATAATGCGTAACCTCGTTTCCAATGCCTTAAAATTTACAAATAAGGGTGGAAATATTAATATTAACGTTGAGGAAAATCCAGAAAGTGTTATAGTTACAGTCTCTGATAATGGTATTGGCATTAAGCCGGAAGATCTGACCAAGCTCTTTGATATTTCAAAGGTACTATCCACAAGCGGAACAGAAGAAGAGACCGGCACAGGATTGGGTTTGTTGATCTGCAAAGAATTTGTAGAAAAACATAATGGGAAGATATGGGTGGAAAGTATTTCCGGAGTTGGAAGTGATTTTAAATTTACCCTGCCATTATCAGGTAATAAATTCTCCTGAATTTGATTGCTGAACAGGATGACCTGAAATGAATCCAGCAACAGTGTCACAATAAGAATTGGCTTGGCTGAACTTTGTTTGCATTTCCTTCTTTAAAAATATAAATTTACAGAAAAGTCCATTTAATTATAAAATCAAGCGCCCATGAAAAAAATTAATCTGATTATCAGTGTATTGTTTACACTTTTAATTTTCAGCTCATCTTTCTGCTATTCACAGGACTGGCCTCAATGGCGCGGAATAAATCGTGACAGCAAGGTGACAGGATTTAAAGCACCTGCTGCCTGGCCCGCAGAACTAAAACAGCAATGGAAAGCACCGGTAGGATATGGAGACGCAACGCCTGTACTTTCAGGCAATAAAATTTATGTGAATACCCGGCAGGGTGATCAGGAGGTAGTAGTCTGTCTTGATCCGGCAACAGGTAAAGAGGTTTGGAAATACTCCTACCCTGCAATGGCCGTTACCGGACCATCAGCTTCACAACATCCGGGGCCAAGGGGTACACCTTCAGTCTCTAACGGAAAGATAGTGACATTCGGAGCCTCAGGAATACTTTCATGTCTCGATGCAGCAACCGGTAAATTGCTCTGGAGAAAAGATAATCCATCAAACGCTTTTCCGGCATTTTTTACCGGAGCTTCACCAATAATCACTGACGGAATGTGTATTATACATATTGGGAAAAAGGATGATGGCCAGGTAGTTGCATATGATCTGAACTCGGGAAGCGAAAAATGGAAATGGTCAGGTGATGGTCCCTCTTACTCATCGCCTTCAGTTATGACCCTTGACGGCAAGAAACTCCTGATTGTAATCACTGAAAAAAATCTTTTGGCACTGAGTCTGGCAGACGGTAAACTGCTCTGGCAGGTTGCGGCTCCTGTTCAACAAAGATTTTATAACTGCGTCAGCCCCTGCATTGACGGGACGACAATTTATTTGACAGGTCAGGGCACCGGAATGAAAGCGATAAAAGTCGAGAAGTCAGGTAATGAATACATTACAAAAGAAAGCTGGAGTAATCCCGAGATTGGTGCAAAATGGAACACGCCCATACTTAAAGAAGGATTTCTTTATGGTTTTACAGATCAGAAAAGACTCTATTGCCTGAATGCAGCTACGGGACAGACTGCCTGGACAGACAATGCTGTCAGCAGTGATTTTTCTACTATAGTGGATTGCGGGTCAGTCATTATCGGATTAACAAGTACAGATAACCTGATTGTCTTAAAACCTGATGGAAAAGAATATTCTGAGATAACTAAATATAAAGTCTCCGATACGCCAATTTATGCTTTCCCGGTAATCTCCGGTAACAACATTTTTATCAAGGATGCTGAGAATCTGACGTTGTATAAGATTGAGTAGACCTCTCCCTAAATGGGGGCTGTCTCTGATCTCATGAACTGACCCTTGGAATTTGTCAGAAGATTCTTTGTAATATAGGAAACCCCCGATCCGATTGCTGCAATAATTACCGGCTTAATTGTCAGCCAGTTAATTGCACCATCGTTAGCGATCAGCTGATAAAATCCTGTCAGTATTGTACAAAACATTGCTACAATCAACCCATTGAGAAAATCGTGCCGGTTAAGCTTTAGAAATTTAGATTTCATGGTTCCTGTTGTTTCAGACTTTATCAAATTTACACGATAAAATGATTAAGGCCAAGAATCAGGGATAATATTTTACCTGTTTCCCCCTACCAGACCTTTTCCATAAGAAGAATATTCCTGAGTTCATTCGGAGTGATATTTTCCCTGATCTCACCCGTATCAACTACTGAAATATGCCCACTCTCTTCTGAGATGACCACTATGATGGCATCGGAGTGCTCCGACATACCGATGGCAGCCCGGTGACGCATACCATATCTCGGAGGCAATGTTACCTGGTCGGTGGTTGGCAAAGGACACCTTGCGGCAAGGATCAAGCCGCCATCAATCAGGACAGCCCCGTCATGCAATGGAGTATTCTTAAAAAATATCGTTTCAAGAAGCTCGGCACTTATTCTCGCTTTAAGTATTTCACCTCCTTCTGAAAAAATATCCAGACTGCTTTTCCTGCCAATTACAATTAATGCTCCTGTTTTCTTTAGAGCAAGTCTCTCACAGGCTTTTACGATTTCCTCCGCTTCTCTCGGACTTCGGGGTTCATTTGTAACCAGCGAGAATAATCTGCTGAATGAGAACCTGCTGCTTGTAATATATTTGTTACCTATAACAAGCAGGAACCGCCTGACCTCCTGCTGAAAAACAATGATCAGCGCAATAACACCGACACCTATAACCTGACCGAGTAATGCGCTGATAAGTTCCATATTCAGAGCCTTTACTATAAGCCAGAAGAGGTAAATCAAAAATATCCCGAGAAAAATACTCAGAGCTGCTGTTCCTCTTATCAGACGATATAACTGGAATAGCACTATGGCTACCAGAAGAATATCAATTATATCAAGTACGGTTATATGGAAGGGCATGTTCTGGTTACTGGTTACTGGTTACTGGTTACTGGTTACTAGTTGCTGGTTGCTGGTTCGTCAATGCCTAAATAACGTTGACCTTTTTAATACTTAATTTACTTCTATTATTATAATGATGATTTACTGTTGATAACGGGAGATTACTCGAAGAGTTATTCTCGTTATCAATGGTACTTTTAAACATAATTGGGGTTAATTTTCTCAAAGCTTTATGTGGTTTCCCTGTGTTGTACATATATACAGCCTTGTCTAACAGTCTTCTAAGTGACGCTACGTTCGTTGGGCCATAAGGATAAAGATAATTATTCTTGATTACCCCATTTAGCCTTTCTGCATGTGCGTTTTCGTACACCTTTTCTTCGGTCATTGAGTTTAACATATCCAAGCCTTTAGTAAGTGCTTTGAAGTCGTTACAATAGTACTGCCCTCCGCCATCTGAGTGCATGATCGCTCCTTTTAAATTTGCCTTGCCTCTTAATTTAATTAATCTATGAAGAGCTGGTATCGTTGTGCTCTCTGTGCGCAAATTGTTGCTTTCCGAATACCCAACTACCTCACGATTATATAAATCCATAATAAAAGTAAGATAACGCGTTTCTGACCCAAGATCAAAGTAGGTTATGTCACTCACAAAAACCTGGTTGACACGTGTAACTCTAAGATCCTTTATAAGGTTCGGAAAACGGGTAACTCCAAGGCTGTTGGTTGTAACTCTAAAGTTCTTTAATCTCTTAATCCTGTAACCTGAGTCCATACAGAACCTCTCAAACTGATCCCTTCCCATGCAGCTTGGCTGAAGCTTAAGGTAGATATCCCTGGCTGACATACGAGGATGATCTTTACGTATCTCATTTATCAACGGAACCAGTTGTTCCTGTTCTTCATACTTATATCGCCTGCGACTTAACATCTGATGAAAGGACTGTTTACTTATGTTTAATACTTCAAATAGACCACTTAACTTTTTCCCGTGATCTTCCCGGTTGAAGTGGTACCAGACGAGAGCCTGGAACCTACTTTTTTTTTAATGTCAACGTTATAAGTAGCCTCTGCTATCTCAATCATCTTATCTTTAAACTCAAGCAATAACTGCTTTTGCCCTACGATTCTCTCAAGTTCCTTAATACGCTCTTCCAGAGCTCTTATCTTTTGGGTGTCGCTCTTTGCTTCAACTACTTGTTTTACTTGTTTCTTTGCCATTACCGAGTATTTGTAAATCCATTTATAAACTGACGTCCTGCTTACAGAATAAGTCTTACAAATATCGGGAATTGAGGTAATATTCCTCTCCAAGTCCCTTATTTTCTTCTTTTTAAACTCTTCACTAAAAGAACGCTGAAACTGAGGTTTGTTCTCGTGATCAAAATAATTTACTTTTGCCATAGTGTTAACCATTTTTATGGTCAACGTATTTCAGGCACCGTCAGTTGCTGCTTGCTGCTTGCTGATTCCTGATTTCTGATTCCTGATTTCTGATTCCTGATTTCTGATTACTGATTACTGATTACCGATTACCGATTACCGATTACCGATTACCGATTACCGATTACTGGTTCCCTGATCTTCATGATCAATTTAATCGTTTGCACTGCCTCCTTAACGTCATGAACCCTCAGAATATCAGCTCCGTTTAAAATGGCTATTGCATTAAGTGCTGTTGTTCCGTTAAGAGCATCATCCGGAGTAATATCCAAGAGTCTTCCAGATCATCGATTTTCTTGATATACCTACCAGAACGGTAATCCGGTAATTGAAAAATCTCCAAGTCGGCTGAGTAGTTCAAAATTCTGATTGATGGTTTTACCGAATCCGAATCCCGGGATCAATTATTATATCCTTTAACTCCCGATGATCTTAACTGAAATATTCTATCGCCAAACCATTTGAGAATATCTGCAACAATATCTTCATATACAGGATTATTCTGCATTGTGCGGGGATTCCCTTCATATGCATAAGAATATACGGCACATTTAAGCTTCCCAACGGTCGGAAACATTTTGTCATCAGCATCACCGCCCGAGATATCATTTATCATATGAGCACCGCATCAGTACAGCTTCTTGCAATATCAGCCCTGAAAGTATCGACAGATAGTATTGCTTCAGGAAATTCCTCGGATATCAGTTTTATGGCCTTTAAAACTCTTGGCTCTTCCTTCCTCACGAGATATCTTTGCCCCCGGACGTGAGGAATATCCTCCGATATCAAGAATATCTGCACCTTCCTCCATCATTCTGCGCAGCTGCTTTAAGTATCTCTTCATCTGTATGATAACCGGCTACCTTTATAAAAAGAGTCGGGAGTAATATTTAGTATTCCCATTACTCTAGGAGTCTCAAGATCAAGCAACTTGCCGCCAGTATTAATATATCGTGGTTTTTCCGGAATCATAGCTTTAATGAATAGACGAATTTTAATGAATAGACGAAATTAGAAAAATTCTTTAAACCCTTAATACATTTTCATCTGTTGACCATAAAGCGGTTATTACATTTGTACTTAATGAAATCAATTAAATGATGAAGCTTTTTGTTATCGAAGGAGTTGACGGAGCAGGTAAATCGACTCAGATTAAATTGTTGAGAGATTATTTTTCAAAAAAAGGATATGATTGTGAATATCTGCACTTTCCAAGAACAGAATCTCCATATTTCGGAGAGCTGATTGCCAGGTTTTTAAGAGGAGAATTTGGCTCTCTGAATGATGTTGATCCATACCTGGTGGCTATGCTTTATGCCGGTGACAGAAAAGATGCTTCAACAATGATAAGCACCTGGTTACAGGAAGGCAAAGATTGTCCTTCTCGACAGGTATACATATTCCAATATAGCATATCAGTGTGCGAAACTTAAGGATAAGTCAAGTCAGGAAAAGCTAATGCAATGGATCTTATCACTTGAGTTTAAACATTTTGCAATCCCGGAACCTGACTCTTAATGTTTTTCTCGATGTACCATACGCTTTTACTGAAAAGAATCTAACGGAATCACAGAACCGGAAATGACCGTAGATTATCTTAACGGGAACAAGGGATATCCACGAGGAGAGCATGCTTATTTCAGAAAAAAGTCAGGGATATCTACCTTAGAGTTTCAAAATCGGATGATCATCTTGCAGTTATCGACTGCAGTAACAGCAATGGTGCAATGCTCACACCTTCAGAAATATTTGACCTTATTATTAAAGTTTTCAATGAAAGGAAACTTATTTGAAATGAAGATACTTAAGGATTTAAGCAGAATAATTATTGGACTTGTATTTATTTTTTCGGGTGTGGTAAAAGCAATTGACCCTCTTGGATCAGCTTACAAATTTCACGACTATTTTCAGGCATTTCATCTCAGTTTCTTAACTAATCTAAGTCTCGTCCTGGCAATAGTATTGTGTACGGCTGAATTCATTTCAGGGTTTTCTGTGCTTACCGGATTAAGGCAAAAGCAGGAATGACTTGGAGTTACTATTACTTCTGATAATTTTTACTCCTCTTACTTTTATTCTGGCACTGACAAATCCTGTTTCTGATTGCGGGTGTTTTGGCGATGCAATCCATCTTACAAACTGGCAAACCTTCGGAAAGAACCTAATACTGCTTGTCTATTGCTAGTTATTCTTTATGGAGGGAAAATTCAGACTGAAAGATATGTTTAATAAAGCAAAGAATGGGCAGTTATTTTAGCTGCTATTATTCTGTTCATATTGTTTTCACTGGCAAACCTGAGATATCTTCCTGTCATCGATTTTCTTCCTTATAAAACAGGAGTAAAGATTGCTGATAAAATGGTAATTCCCGTCGGTGTTCCTGCTGATCAGTACAAAACAACTTTCATCTACGAAAAAAACGGAATCAAAAAAGAATTCAACCTAACAAATTACCCTGCCAATGATTCGACCTGGAAGTTTGTGGAACAGAAATCGGTACTGATAAAAAAAGGATATAAGCCGCCTATTCATGATTTTATGATTACCTCTGCACAGCGGAGATGACATTACACAACAGATTTTATCCTTCCCGGGTTATACTGTTTTGATGATTTCAAAAAAACTGGCTGAAGCCGGAAAAAACCATCTGTCTGCTGGATTCAATCTTGGTAAATATTGTGTAGCTAATGGTATTAAATTTTATATTCTGACCTCCTCAGGTACGGAAGAAGTGAAGAGTTATGAAAATGGATTGTCATTCTTGTTCTGCTGATGAGACAACATTAAAAACAATGATAAGGGCAAATCCTGGATATATTCTGCTTAAAAGACGGAATAATTCTTGACAAATGGTCATGGGCAAATCTTCCGGAACTGAATGGTTCGGAAAACAGCTTATGCTAAATAAATAATTTATGTTTCAACATTTAACACTTAAATATTTAATCACACTTAGAACTCGTTTTTTTGTACATTTATTTATTTTTACAATTTTAAAACTTTGATTTATATGAGAAAAAAGATTGTTGCCGGTAACTGGAAAATGAATATGGATCTGACAGAAGGCCTGAAGATTAGCAGGATCAATTGACAAATATTTTAAGGAAAATCCATCGGAAAAAGCACTGGTTATTCTGTGTCCTCCATATATACATCTGGCAGGCATGGCTGAAATCCTTAAGCACGGAAAGGTGGCTCTTGGAGCTCAGAACTGTGCAGCTGAAGCATCCGGAGCATATACCGGTGAAGTTTCTGCCTGGATGATTAAAAGCACCGGTGCCCAATATGTGATTATAGGACATTCTGAAAGAAGATCATATTATCATGAAGATGATAAGCTTCTGAATAAGAAAACATTACTGGCGATTAACAGCGGACTAAAAGTAATATTCTGCTGTGGTGAAGTATTGAAGGAACGGGAGGCAGAACAGCATTTTCTTATCGTCAGAAGACAACTGGAAGAAGGGCTTTTCAGTCTTACCGACGATCAGATGGACATGATTGTTATTGCTTATGAACCTGTTTGGGCAATCGGTACAGGATTGACTGCCACTCCTGATCAGGCTCAGGAGATGCATAAATATATCCGTGAGCTGGTAAAAGAGAAATACGGTAATGATTGTGCAAAAAAACTCCCGATCCTTTACGGTGGAAGCTGCAAGCCTTCAAATGCAGCTGAGATCTTTTCAAAACCCGATGTGGATGGAGGTCTGATTGGAGGTGCTGCTCTTAAAAAAGAAGATTTTACAGCAATTGTGGAAGCTATTTAACCCCCCATGCCCCCATTTGGGGGGTAAGAAACGTTATGTGAACACTCGCTGATTTATGCAGGGCAAAAAAATACTTATGGAAACTAGCCCCCATTTGGGGGGTTGGGAGGTAAAAGAAGCTGGTAAATAAAAGTTGTTTAATTCGTGATTTTCATGTTAAAAAAGCTGATTATTCTTATGTCTGATAGTGCAGGTATTAATTCCTGTAACTCTGTTTTCCCAGGCAAAATCGGCATTTTCAGGTGATCATACAAAGTTCAGAGCGGAACTCACGGCATTTATGGGACCGAATCTTAACGCAGATCAGGTTAGTAACCTGAATCTTTTCCTTTCAAGATGGGACAGTGCTGCATTCAGCAATGATATTATGGAAAGGATTATTGATGTTTCAAGTCAGCTTTCATCAAGGCAGATGAGAATAGTCCCCCACTTTAATGATTTTCTGCTGACTCTTAATAATTTCATCGATTATAAACGTGATGCAGCATTTTTCACAAACTGGCTTAAAGGATTAAGTGAAATAGCATTTAATCAGACGTTTACGAATGACAATCTCGACAGATTCTTTAAGAATAGCAGCCTGATGGTCAAAGAAAATGTACTTTATGAATCGGGAAGTGTCAAATGGAAAGTAAAGAACAGTCAGCTTAAATTTTTGCATGATACTGCCATTTATGTTGCTGTTTCAAATGCAACACTAACATGTTACTTTCAAAAGGACAGTACTGAAATTTATAATGTCACAGGAAAGTATTATCCTGAAATGAGGCAGTTCTTAGGCACAAAAGGTATTGTCACCTGGGAAAAAGCAGGCTATTCCCCCAAGGATGTTTTTGCCGAACTCAGTGATTATTCCCTGAACTTTACCAAAAGCAGCTTTACTATTGATTCTGCCAGACTAACTCATTCTACATATTTTAAGAAAGCCTGTTCCGGGATTACTTGCAGATCAGGCAATCACTTATACCAATAAAGAAAAGGCTACATTTCCCCGCTTCGAGACTTATGCAAAGGAGTTCAGGATTAAAAACATTTACAAAGGGGTAAATTATGAAGGAGGATTGACATTTGAAGGAGCAAATGTAAAAGGAACCGGCAAAAAAGCCAATCCTGCAAAAATTACTCTTTTCAGCAATGATACTCTTTATCTGAAAATCCGCTCAAAAGAGTTTCAGTTCTCAAAGACTGGACTAAGCAGCCAGGAGGTTGCAATGTCGCTTTATCTTAATAAAGATTCAATTTACCATTCTAATCTTGGCTTTTCATATATCGTTTCTACCAGACAGGTAAATCTCTTCCGGACAAATAATCCTGTTTCGCAAAGTCCGTATTTTGATTCATTTCATAAACTCGATATGTATTTTGAATATTTATCGTGGAATATGAATGAATCAAAAATTGTTCTTTCACGTGCAAGAGGAGCTTCACATGGGACAGGCCCAGTTTGAATCAGCGTCATTCTTCAATTCAGACTATTTTTTGCAGCTTATGGGGCTAGATGATTACCATCCTCTTAACCGTCTGATCAAATTTGCAGAATACTTTTATTCAGAAACTTTCCCTGTCGAGGAATTTGCCAAATGGCTTGATAAACCTGTGGAGGCAGTAACAGGATTATGTATTGATCTGGCCAATAAAGGATTTATATTCTACGACCGGACGAACAATGAGGTAACAATAAAAAAGAAAACGAAGGACTTCCTCGATTCTTATGCAAAAAGGAAGGATTATGATATCATCAGTATTGCCAGTGAAACAAAAGCTCCGCTGGATAATGCAGTTCTTGACCTGAAAAACTTCATCTAACGGTCAATGGAGTATCCGGTGTTCTCCTGAGCGATTCCCAGAAGGTTGCAATTTATCCTTATAAAAGACAATTGAATATCGGCAGGAACAGGGATATCAGCTTTGACGGAGTGGTTGAAGCCGGTCTCTTTACTGTCTTCGGGCATAAATTTTCATTCAGTTATGATACATTTAAGATCAGGCTTCAGAAGATAGATTCAATCAAAATCTCAGTCGAAACCGATAAAAAGGATAAACTGGGAAATCCTATTATTACAAATGTTGATAATCTCATACAGCTGGGAACTGCAGAACTTTATATTGACAAGCCCGATAACAAATCGGGATTAAAAAGTCTTAAACAGTATCCGATCATAAATGCCACAACGTACTCATATATTTTCTATGACAAAATTCCGGGTCTGGAAGGTGTTTATAAACAAAAGGATTTCTATTTCAAGAGTCGATCCATTCACATATGAAAATATAGACCACTATACAAATCAGGATATGAATCTTTCCGGCGAATTTGTCGGAGGAAATATTCTTAAGCCAATGCGTCAAACTCTTGTGATACAGGAAAATAATTCTCTCGGTTTTAATATGACAATTCCTCCTGAAGGAATGGAAGTATACGGGAACAAAGGCATTTTATACAATGCTCTGAGTATGAGCAACAAGGGATTAATCGGAAGCGGGTTATTAAAGCATCTTACCTCCACCACAAATTCAGATGAATTTAAGTTCTTTCCCGATTCCATGATAACTCATGCTTCAACATTCAATATTGAAAAGGACAGTGCAGGCATATTCCCGGTGCTCAAAAGCCAGGATGTTGCCATTAAATGGCTGACTCAGAAAGATGAATGGATGGCAACTCCATGCTACCGGCAAGACATTCAATATGTTCGGGAACGGTACAACTCTGGATGGCGGATTAAGTCTGTACTCCTGCAAAACTAAATGGCACTGGAATAATTAATTTAACCGATTCAAGGATCACTTCTAATCTTTTCAGTTTTACTTCAAATGCAATTAAAGCCGATACAGCCGATTATACTCTGAAATCACTTTCCACAAACGGCTACTCATTTATTGCCGAGAATGCAAATACCAAGATAAATTTTGACCTGAAGATGGCACATTTCAGATTGAATACTGATTCTTCGGTGGTAAAATTCCCGGAGATTCAGTATATCTGTACAATGACAGATTTTACATATAATATGGAAAACCGTGTTTTAAACATGGAACAAAAAGGGAAATCAAATACTCCTCTTTTGCCTCCTGATCAGCTGCTTAAACTTGACTTTGCACGGCTTGATAAACCTACCTTCTTTGCAACAAACAATCTCTCCGATACAGTTGCCTTTTCATCGTGGAAAGGAAGCTATCATCTTGATCAGGAATATATTGAAGCGGAAAATATAAATTATATTCATATTGCCGATGCCTTGATTCAGCCTGACAGCGGAAAGATTATAATTAACCGGCGGGCAAAGATACAACAGATGCACAATGCAATTATTGCAGTGAACCACAGGCATATATTGCATTCGGCAAAAGTTGATATTGAATCAACTAAAAGATATACAGGAAGCGCTGTATACGATTATATAGGTGAAGATAAAGAGATCCAGCAAATTAATTTTCCGATCACTGGAGGTCGATACATCCACAACATATGCGAGAGGCTATATACCGCCTAGCCAAAAATTTCTGTTAAGTCCTGCATTTACGTTTACAGGTGATGTTGCACTTTCAGCCAGAGCTGATAATCTGACTTTTACAGGGGCTGCAGGAATTTTGAATAACTGCAAAGACATTCAGAGTTACTCAATCAAATTCAAATCAGAGATCGATCCAAAGAATGTCATGATCCCGGTAAGTGATAAACCCAGAGATATAAATGATAATCTTGTTTTTTCAGGATCTTTCATAAATACTGATTCTATTCATATCTATCCTGCCTTCCTCTCGGCTCAGAAATCATGGAGCAGATGTTGCTCTTGTAAACTCGAGCGGCTGGCTTTATTATGAAAAAGCAAAAGGAAGATATTTAATAGCCTCACGCGAAAAGCTGATCGATCATACTCTTCCCGGGAATATGGTTGCATTCGATAAGAACTATTGTGTATTGTCAGGAGAAGGAAATCTTAATTTTGGTGCCAAACTCGACCTGGTTAAATTCACCAGTGCCGGCAAAGTAATACATTCAGTTGATTCAGGAAAGGTTAATATTGATGCTATACTTGGCCTTGATTTTTATTTTTCATGCTGAAGCACTAAAGGTGATGGCAGATGAGATAAAGATGATGCCTTCACTGAAGCCTGTTAATCTGAATTCCGAACTTGAACAACAAGGGTATGAAAGATCTTATGGGAGTAAACGTCGCATCGCAGGTGAAAGCAGGAAATGGATCTGTTTGGCACCTCAAAGAATCTGCCAAAAGAATTTAGCTACAAACTTCTTCTCAACGATGTGAAACTATTCTGGAATGAATCCACATCATCCTTCCGGTCAAGCGGTAAAATAGGTATCGGGTTCATCGGATCAACAGCCGGTAAATGTTTATGTAGACGGATATATTGAGATTCAGAGAAGAAGATCGGGAGACATGTTCGATATCTATCTCAAAGCTGATCAATCGACCTGGTATTATTTCTCATACTTTAAAGGAGTTATGATGACACAGTCGGGTAATAACAATTACAATACCATTATTGCCAAAACCAAACTGAATGACAGGAAAGATCCTTCATCAAGCATCAAAAGTACCCTATACATATATGATAGCAGTTGAGGACAGGCTTGGCAGGTTCCTTCAGAGAATGACTGATAATAATCCTGATAATAATTCCGGAGACCTTAATGGGCGTTATAAAATGATTTTGCCTCTCTCGCCCAGCTCTATCAGTTCAAGATCGTGAATGCTTTTTCCATCGATCTGAAATCTGATTGCTGTCATGAATTTATGAAAACCGTTATATCCCGCAGCACCGGGATTCATATATAGAAAACCGGCTTTTTTATCATACATGACCTTTGCAATATGCGAATGTCCGCAGATGAAAAGATCCGGAGGATTTTCATAAATTGCAGGCAAAACTCTGCGGTCATAATGCCCGGGTGTTCCACCAATATGAGTGATCCAGACCCTTACCTCTTCAGCCATAAATATCAGATTCTCTTTATAAACTCTTCTTATCAGGGTATTATCAATATTCCCGTAAACAGCTTTAAATGGCTTGAAGCCTGACAGTTTATCTGCTGTTTCAATGTTGCCTATATCACCTGCATGCCATATTTCATCACATTCCGCAAAATGATCAAATAGTCTGGGATGAATCCATCCGTGTGTATCTGAAAGAAGACCAATTTTCATAATGGTTTTTTACCCGCCCACCCCCCAAATGGGGGGCTTTTAACCCTCCGCAACTGGGGGGAATGGGGGGTAAGAATACAAAGGAATATAAAATTGCCCGCAAATTATATACTCAAATTCCCTAATTTTGTGCAAACTGATTTTGATGCAGATATTTTACGCACCTGATATTGCCGGCAATTCTTACACACTCGACGAAAAAGAGTCAAAGCATATAATACAGGGTTTTAAGAATGACAAAAGGCAGTGCTGTAAGACTGATTGATGGAAAGGGAAATCTCTACGAAGGAATCATAAGTGACCCTGATCAAAAAAAGTGCATAATAGCTATTACAGGAATAACCAAAGATTTCGAAAAAAGAGGTTACAGACTTCATATTGCAATATCACCTTTAAAAAACCCTGAACGATTTGAATGGTTCATTGAAAAGAGTGTTGAGATAGGTATTGATGAGATCACTCCGCTTGATCTGCAGGAATACTGAAAAACCCGGAATAAAGAGCGAAAGAATCAATAATCTGATCATTTCGGCAATGAAGCAATCACTGAAGTCAACCAAGACCATACTTGAATGAACCGTGCAGGTTCAAAGATTTTATCAATGAGGAATCACAGGGGATCAGAATGATCGCTCATTGTGATAATTCAATAGAAAGAAACAAGATATCAGATGTATATTCCAAAAATGACAGATGCTATCATTCTGATCGGACCTGAAGGTGATTTTACGCAGGGAAGAGATTGATTCAGCTGATCAAACGGGAAATTCATCCCGGTTCATCTTGGGACAAGCCGTCTACGAACAGAAACGGCAGGCGTTGCTGCCTGCCATTCCATTTACTTTATAAACCAGTAAAGAAGGTTTATCTGGCAATAAAATTAATTACCTCTCCAATCTTTTTCATGGGTACTTTATACAATTCCGTAAAATGACAATTTCTGCATGAAACATATGTAAATCTCCTGTTATGAAATTCGAACATTCTTGTCCAAATGCTTCCGATTGTCCACATTTCACCAATTTCGTACTCTTTATTGCCACATTTAGGGCAGGTATATTTTAGTATCTGGTTCATATTCTCTTCATTTTTAGTATTTTCAGACTTTGCTTTCCATCTGCCTGATTTTCGAAGAGCCTGATCGAGTAATGTACTCAATCTGACCATTTGTGCTGCGAAATTCATCGGCAGCCCATTTCTCCAGAGCCTTAAGCTTTTCCGGGTCAATCCTGAGAACAAATGGTTTTTTCTCACTCATATTATGAATGCAATGTTCCTGTGTTTACCACTGGTGTGGCATCTTTATCGCCGCACAGGACAACCATCAGGTTACTTACCATGGCAGCTTTTTTCTCCTCATCGAGATCAACTATCTTTTTAACGGAAAGCTGCTCCAGGGCCATTTCAACCATTGAAACTGCTCCCTCAACAATTTTGAACCGGGCGGAAACAACTGCTGAAGCCTGTTGTCTTCTCAGCATGGCATTTGCTATCTCCTCAGCATAGGCAATATAGTTTATCCTTGCTTCAATAACTTCAATGCCGCATATCTGCAACCTTTCCCTGTATCTCTTTCTCAAGTTCATTGTTTACCTCTTCTCCCCCGCTTCTCAGAGCGATAACAGCATCGTGGTCCTCAAAATTATCATAAGGATATAAACCGGCCAGTTTACGCAGGGCCGCATCACTTTGAACCAGGACAAAATGCTGATAATCATCGACATCAAAAACTGCCTTGTATGTTTCAGCTACCCGCCATACCAGTACAAGTCCGATTTTAATCGGATTACCAATTTTGTCATTCACTTTAATGGGATCACTGTTAAAGTTTCGTGGCCCTGAGTGAGATCGTCCTTTTAATATAAAAAGGATTTACCCAGAAGAATCCATTTTCCCTGATGGTACCTTTATATGCTCCGAACAAAACCATTACACATGATCCATTTGGATAAACAACTGTAAATCCGATGACAGTGAAAATAAACAGGATTGTAAGAATAACACCCAGCCAGATGATCTCATAGGCATATCCCAGCAATTGCTCCGGCAAGGAACAAAATCGCCATGACTACGGCCAGATAACCCGAGACGGGTTTTACAATAAATTCTTTTTTCATAGTATGTGATATTATATTAATATCACAAAGATATTATTTTAATTTCATATCCGCAAAAAAAAAGAGTATTTTTTAAAATGGCACCTTTATCCACGTTTTCAAGCCACGAAGTGGCTTAATATGAAAACCCCTGGAGCAGCAGGGGAAGAAACTAATCTTTCATCACATTTCAATTAAAGTCCGTTGCAGAAAGAGAGAAGGAGATCCCTCGCTGGCGCTCGGGATGACAGGTATGTAGTTGATTAACAGGAGGAAGAAACGGCGATTCGCGAGTGAAATACTTCATGAATAAAATGTCGCTGCGAATCGCCGTTTCTTCCTCCTATGTCCCACAAAATAACCTGTCATCCCGAATTCCGACAAATCGGAGCTTGCGGAGGTTTGGAGGTTGACGGCTATGGGACAAAGCACCCTATAAACTTGAAGCCTTTGCTGAAAATCAAAATTAAAAAAGGCTGTCTCTCGTATTTTGAGACAGCCTCTTTCTGTAATTTTAAACTTTTTTCCTGATTTTATTAATCAGACTTGTTGTCAAACTTCTCTCCGGCACTTCATCTACTTGCCGGAGCAGGTCAATCACATCACGGAATTCGCTGTTTAATCCCCATGCATCTTCAAAAAGATCTGCATTTTCAACTTTGATATCCTGATATGAAATAAAAGGAGTAGAAATTAATCCCATAGGCTTCATGTTTTCATTTTATTTGAAAACGACCCGTGGTATATAATATTGTATAATTAATTATAATATATTTTCACCAGTTTATCTTCAGGTTCAATTCAGTGTGAGGCTGATCTTCTTCTCAACCATTATTCTCCTCATGTTGATAAGAGCATATCTCATCCGTCCCAGAGCTGTGTTTATGCTGACGTCTGTTATGTCAGCAATTTCTTTAAAGCTCAATCCTGCATAATGCCTCAGTATCACTACTTCCCTCTGATCATCAGGCAGATGGCTTATCATGTTCCTGACATCCTTCTGAATCTGCCGTTTGATCATATCATCTTCAACATTGTCTTCCGCAAACGATTTTGAATTGAACAGATCGGATTCATAGTTGTCGTTCGAGATGGTATTCATCTGCTTAATTCTGCGGAAATGGTCAATAATAAGATTATGAGCAATGCGCATTACCCAGGAAATAAATTTTCCGTTATCGGCATATTTTCCCGCTTTTACAGATTGAATTACTTTAAGGAAGGTATCCTGAAAGATATCTTCGGCAAGAGCCTGATCGCGTATATAAAGACTTATATATGCGAATACTTTGTTCTTATGGCGGTGGATTAGTTTTTCAAAACATGACTGCTCACCTTTTATGAACCTCATAATCAGTTCATAATCGGAAATCATTTTATTCATAACTCTCTCTTTAAATTAACTAGAGTAGAGATATTCTATAGGCAGTCAGGTTTTAATTAATAACTATTCGATAATACAAAGAAAAGAATTTTTTTGATTTGAAAGTATTACTTTTGAGCTTTAACAGAAATTTAACAATATTTTTAAAGGATCAGATATGGATGGTTGTATTGAAATCAAGGGGGCAAGGGTACATAATCTGAAAAACATCTAGTCTTAAAATTCCCAGAAATAAGCTTGTTGTAATAACAGGAGTATCAGGCTCAGGAAAGTCTTCACTTGCTTTTGACACTATATATGCTGAGGGACAACGAAGGTATGTTGAAAGTCTTTCGTCATATGCCCGTCAGTTCCTTGGGCGAATGAACAAACCCGAAGTTGATTTTATAAACGGAATCCCTCCTGCCATAGCAATTGAACAGAAGGTAAATTCACGAAATCCGCGTTCAACAGTTGGCACATCAACTGAAATATATGATTATCTGAGGCTTCTGTTCGCCAGAATTGGAAGGACTTATTCACCAGTATCAGGAAAAGAAGTCAAAAAACACAGTGTAGATGATATAGTTGATTTTCTTTCGTCACTTGCAGAAGGAACAAAAGTTATTTTAACCTCCTCTGCCGCGATACCTGACAATATTAAGGTTTCAGAGTATTTTACATTTCTGGTGAAACAGGGATTTAACCGCATTGAAACAGATGGTGAACTAATTAGAATTGATGAATTAAAATCGCTAAGTGATTTTAAGCCAGGGCAACAGATAAATATTGTTATAGACAGGCTTGTAATAGATCATTCTGCCGATAGTTTCAGCAGGGCAGCCGATTCAGCTCAGACAGCATTTCAGACCGGCAAAGGTTATTGCCAGGTTGTTATCACAGGGGATAACGGTGTGAAAAGAGAAAGTTTCTCAAATAAATTTGAAGAAGATGGAATACTCTTTGAAGAACCCTCTGAATATCTGTTCAGCTTTAATAACCCCATTGGAGCCTGTCCGGTTTGCGAGGGATATGGCAAAGATTATAGGCATAGATGAAAACCTTGTAATACCTAACCAGAATCTTTCAGTTTATGAAGATGCAATTGTTTGCTGGAAAGGTGAATCAATGAAAAAATGGAAAGAGAGACTGGTAGCAAATGCAGAATTATTCGATTTCCCGATACATAAACCAATATATCAGCTTACAGATGAGCAGAAAGAGCTTCTCTGGAAAGGAAATAAATATTTCTACGGATTAAACAGGTTCTTTGAGCATCTTGAGGAAAAAAAATATAAAATTCAGTACCGGGTACTACTGAGCCGGTACAGGGGAAAAACCATTATGTCCCGAATGTAAAGGTTCGAGATTGCGTAAAGAAGCAGGATATGTAAAAGTATCGGGAAAATCAATTCAGGAACTTGTATCATTACCTGTGGGCAAGCTATTTGAGGTTTTTTCTTCACTTGAGCTTAATGAAACAGATGCCAGGGTTGCTGAAAGGCTGATCAAAGAAATCACCGTTCGCGTTAAGGTTCCTGATGTGATGTTGGCCTGCCTTATCTCACCCTCGACAGGCTTTCCTCAACATTATCCGGTGGTGAATCACAGAGAATAAACCTGTCAACATCACTTGGCAGTAATCTTGTCGGTTCAATGTATATACTTGATGAACCAAGCATCGGGCTTCATCCCCGTGATACCAATCTTCTTATTACCGTACTGAAAGAGCTCAGGGATCTTGGCAATTCTGTTCTGGTTGTGGAGCATGAAGAAGAGATAATAAGGGCTGCCGATGAAATAATTGATATGGGACCTGAAGCGGGAAGGCTTGGCGGTGAGGTAGTCTATCAGGGAGGACTTGATCTGACAACTTCAAATAAATCACTTACGGCCAGCTATCTGAGTGGCAGGCTGGTTGTTCCAGTTCCCCGGACCAGAAGAAAATGGAACAGTTATATTGAGATCAAAGGGGCGAGGGAGAACAATCTGAAAGGAATCAATGTAAAGTTTCCTCTTCATACAATAACGGCTGTCACCGGAGTCAGCGGTTCAGGAAAATCCAGCCTTGTTTCGGACATCTTATATAAGGTATTGTCTGACAGGATCAACGGGACCAACTTAAAACCCGGACAGTTCAGGGATATAACCGGAGATATTTCTTCACTTACAGGAATTGAGCTGGTCGATCAGAATCCCATAGGAAGGTCAAGCAGGTCAAATCCTGTTACCTATCTGAAGGCCTATGATGAAATACGTAAACTCTATTCAGAGCTGCAGGCATCGGTACAGAATAATTTCAAGGCATCTCATTTCTCATTTAATATTGAAGGAGGAAGATGTGAAGAGTGCCAGGGTGAAGGCATAATCAGGGTTGAGATGCAGTTTATGGCTGATGTTGAGCTTACCTGTGAGAGCTGCAAAGGAATGAGGTTTAAGAAAGATATACTCGAAGTAAGGTATTATGGGAAAAATATTTATGATATGCTTGAGATGACCATTGATGAAGCAATTGATTTTTTCAGGGAACATCCCGGGAAAAGTGAAAAGAGGATCATTGAAAAGCTTAAGCCACTTTCGGATGTGGGACTTGGCTATATAAAGATGGGACAATCGTCGAGCACACTTTCCGGAGGTGAAAGTCAGAGGGTAAAGCTCGCATATTTTCTGAGTCAGGAGCGGGGCAGCGGTCATATATTATTCATTTTTGACGAACCGACAACAGGTTTGCATTTTCATGATATCAACAAGCTTCTGAAATCAATAAATGCTCTTGTTGATCACGGACATTCGGTTATACTCATTGAGCACAATCAGGAGGTGATAAAAAGTTCCGACTGGGTTATTGATCTCGGTCCTGAAGGAGGTGAGGACGGCGGCCGGATAGTTTTTGAGGGCAAACCTGAAGATCTGGCAAAATGCAAAGAATCATATACAGGAAAATATCTTGCGCCAAAACTGATTAAACGCTCATAAAACATGTAGGGACGTTGCATGCAACGTCCCTACATGTTTTTTATATTCACTAATTATTTTATTTTTTTATTTTGAATCCGAACATTATTGCAACACAACCGCTTGCAGGTGTTTCACCCGGTTTATTAAATGAATTTACTTTAACAACCAGTTTAAGCTGCTGACTCGACTGCAGTTTAAAATCCCATGTCTTGGCATAGTTGGCATCCTTATTTGAATAAAGTACATTCTTATTGGCATCGAGAACCCTGAATTCAACTATCCGGAAGTTTATCCTCTCCGCAAATTGCGACCCTGTAATCCATATCGGAATAAAATGTCTTATACAATTCAGCCTCTTCACCTTCAACAAGAATTGCTGCATGATAGTTTCCATCGTGTGTATAAGCACCTAGTTCAGGGATACATACCTTTTTAGCAAAAGATTTACACTGAGCATCTACATTAAATGTAGTTGCAACTATAAGCAATGCCAGTATCGGAATTATTCTAGGTATTCTCATGGGGTTAGTTATTTACGAATGTCTTTCTTATCTCAGCAACTGTTGTGGCGAGTTCTTTAAATACTTCAGGTGTCATATCAGTCTTAATTTCTGATTTAAGAACAGTAGTATTTGACGTCTTGTCAAATTCAGGTCTGATTTTTGATGTTGTTATTTTAATTTTGTCAAAAACCAGTTTTCAGCTTATTGACCTGAACAATAAGGTCATCAACTGCAGGATTTCCTTTGCTGCTCTCCAGTAAATTCAGCAGAATATCGATTGAAAGTTTCTGGTCAATGATTCTTCCAACAAGTTTATTGCCATTAAAATCTTTCATATCAACAAGCTGAGTTGAAATATATAATCCTTCGAACCATCCTCCGACAAGTACCATTGCTGCAATTGCAGGTTGACCGTTATCAGAGAGATATGAATTTGAGTTCATGAAAGTCTCACTTACAATCTCCATAATAACTTCGCTGTTATTTATATTTTCCTCAAGTCTTGTCAATCTGTGACTGTTCAATTGCTTTAAGAATACCCAGTCCGTCAGCCATTTTCTTGGCTGCATTCATGTAATCAATAATAAGCTGAGTCTGTTCATACAAACTGGCAAAACTTAAATCGCAGGTATAAATTCCGAGATTCAGAGCCATACTTTTATTTGTCACATAATTATTTACATTACCGACAGGATTGAGCAGAGCCTCATCAAATCTTGCTCCGGCTGATTTAATAAGCATTGCTGATTCAAGAGGTGAAGGCAGTGCATTAAATATTTTTTCAGCCTGTTTAATATCCTCTACAACAGCTGTGTTATCTTTTGGAACACTTACTGTTACTTCTTCCTTAGGTGTTTTTGTACCTCCCGATTTACAGCCGGTAAGCAGACTGGCAAACATTAAAACTACCATCAGAATTTTTGAACAAATTCCATATTTTTTATTCATGATATAAATATTTAATTGTCAAACCTATTTCACGACTAAATTAGTATAATATTTTTATTTTTCAAAAACAGCTTTAACTAATTGATGGTATTTCTAACTTTGTTTCAAATAATCATAAATATGATAAAATCGGAGAAGAAGATAAAGGAACTTTCTGAAATACTTAATAAAGATAATAATATTGTTATACCGGAAGCAATTGAATTGCTCCGGCAGGAAAAGCCATTTGAAGGTGCAATAGGTCTGCTTACATCCTTTTATGATAAGACTGAGGATTATTCAATCAGGAAAATCATTGCAGGATTTATGAATGATCTTAAGGATCAGACTGTTTGTCGAGGAAGTTATAAATGAAATAAGAAAACCATGGAAATCAGATACAATCAGCATGCTGGTATCATCATGCTGGCAATCGGGACTTAATTATTCAGATTATTCTCTCGATCTGGCAAAAGTTTTTCTGAGAGGCGATTATGTAACTGCAGTTGAATGTCTTACAGTAATTGAAGAATCTGTTCATGAAATGAGCAAGCCAGATAAAAGATGAAATTATAAAACTGCTCGAGAGACAGCCCTGTTTCAGAGGTCACAGAAAAGCAGGCAGCTTGTACATCTTGGAATTAGATATCCGATTCTGTGAGAAGATGACCTTCCGATTTATCTCTCGCCGAAAATCAGGCTTCCGATTCTTACCATTGTACTTCCCTCTTCAAGAGCTAGTTCCATAATCTCCCGACATTCCCATTGAAATCTCTCTGAAAGCAGGATCTGATCTGAAGTAATTTTCTTTAAGCAAATGAAAACAATCTCTCAGGTATCGGAATTCCTTCCTGACCCTGTCAGTGTCACAGGTAAATGTAGCCATCCCCATTACACCACAAATCTTTACATTTTTCAAGTTAAGTATACTATCGGATTTAAGAACACTCATTCAGATCATGCATCGAAAATCCGAATTTTGTCTCTTCACTCGCAATATGAATCTGCAGAAGGCAATCAATGATCCTTCCTTACTTTTGCAGCTTCTGAATTGATGAGCTGACAGTAACTTGAATGAATCAACGGACTGGATCATGCTTATAAAAGGGACCAGATATTTTACTTTATTGCTTTGAAGATGTCCGATAAAGTGCCACTCTATATCTGCAGGAAGAAGATCTTTTTTATTCAGTATTTCCTGAACACGGTTTTCTCCAAAATATCTCTGTCCAGTATTATAAGCCTGCAGAATATCGCTTACAGGTTTCGTTTTCGATACTGCAACAAGCTTTACAGATGATGGTATCTTTGATTTCAGTAAGCTTATATTTTCGGTGATATCGGTCATTCCTCGTCAAATATCAGAATATAAAGTTAGCGAAATTTTGGAAACTTTACACTGAGGGCTATTGAAATAAGTCCTTTGTGACCTTTGTGTTCAGGTCGCAAAGGATATCAATCCAGCAGATGAATAACGAGACCGCTTCGGAGCTTTGGTTCAAACCATGTTGATTTCGGAGGCATGATATTTCCTGAATCTGCTATTGTAATAAGCTGATTCATTGATACAGGAAAAAGTGCGAATGCAACTTTCATTTCACCGCTGTCAACCCTCTTCTTAAGTTCACCCAGTCCACGAATTCCACCTATAAAATCAATCCGTTTCGATCTTCTCAGATCCTGAATATCAAGTATCGGGCTGAGGATCTGATTAGTAAGTATTGTCACATCGAGAACACCAATCGGATCATTATCATTATAGGTACCGTTTTTGCTGTAAGGCTGTACCATTTCCCTTCAAGATACATTGAAAAGTTATGAAGCTTCTTTGGCTTATAGGTTTTGGTTCCTTTTTCCTCAATGACAAACCCGCTTTCCAAGTCTGGCAATAATTCTGTAGGAGTCAGTCCATTCAGGTCTTTTATGGTTCTGTTATAGTCAATTATCTGTAGCTGATCAGCCGGAAAATGCACTGCAAGAAAAAAGTTATATTCTTCAGTTCCGTTATGTGACGGATTTTTTTCACGCTTTTCTTTACCGACAAGAGCAGCAGCAGCTGTTCTGTGATGACCATCAGCAACATATGTATACGGAACCTTTTCAGCAAAAAGCTTTTCAATAAGTCTGTTTGTTTCAGGATTTTTGACAACCCAGAAATGATGACCAAATCCATCTTCTGCAACAAAATCATATTCAGGTTTTTCATGACTTACTATCTTGTCTACAATCTCATCAATCTCTTTTACAGCAGGATAGGTAAAAAATACAGGTTCAATATTTGCATTATTTACACGGACATGTACCATCCGGTCCTGTTCCTTATCGGGACGTGTAAGTTCATGCTTTTTTATAATTCCATTCAGATAATCATCGACTGAAGCGCATCCGACAATTCCATACTGGGTACGGCCATTCATTGTCTGGGCATAAATATAAAAACGAGGGTCATTATCCTGAACCAGCCAGCCGTTTTTTCTGCCATTTCCCAAAATTCTCAACAGATTTATTATATACCTGTTCAGAATGTGTATCGGTATCTGCCGGAAGATCTATTTCTGATCTTGTAATATGAAGAAGTGAACATTCTTTGCCTTTTGCCATCTTTCTGGCTTCATCGGTGTTCATAACATCATACGGCAGACAAGCCAGATCTTTTGCAAGAAGGCGAGGGGGCCTTAATCCCCTGAAAGGTTTAACAACTGCCATCTTATTTTATCTAATTAACATATTACTTGTTTACTCTGTATTTTTCGTTTCCGGTTTTGAAATATTCGACAATCTGTCGGGCAGCAGCAACACCTGCATTAATATTTGCTTCCTCGGTCTGTGCTCCCATTTTTTTGGCAGTAAAAATAAATCTTCCTTTATACTTTTCCTCAATTATAGCTTTACAATCAGGTTCAACATCAGACAGATAGCTGAAATCAGAGCGTTCATCAAATATTTTTAGAAGACCATCTTCATCGATTACTTCTTTTCTTGCAGTATTTACAAGTACTGCATTCTGAGGCATTTTTTTCAGAAGATCATAGCCGATTGATTTTTTTGTTTTTTCATTACTGGGCATATGTAGCGATATATACTGGCATTTTGAATACAGCTCATCAATGTTGATACATTGTTTAGCACCATTATTTTTCATTACTCTTTCACTTACAAAGGGATCATAGGCATAAACATCCATACCGAATCCCTGTGCAATTTCAGCAACATATTTTCCCACATTTCCAAAGGCATGAAGACCTAAGGTTTTTCCTCTGAGTTCGGTTCCGGATTTACCGCTGAACCCGCCCCTGATCTGGTACAGCATCAATTCGAAGGCCAGTTCGGCAACTGCATTTGAGTTTTGACCCGGAGTATTCATTGCCACCACATTATGTGCAGTACATGCTTCAAGGTCGAGATTATCATATCCTGCGCCGGCCCTTACAACTATTTTCAGTTTTTTTGCAGCATCAAGGACTTCAGCAGTATACAAGATCGCTTCGGACTATCATTGCATCTGCATCTGAAACTGCAGCCAGCAGTTCAGATATATTTTTATAATTTTCAAGCACAGCAAGTTTAAAACCTGCAGCTTCAGTAACTTCACGAATTTGTCTTATTGCAATTGGGGCAAATGGTTTTTCTGTGGCTACAAGGATTTCCATGCTTCTGTTATTTGGATTTCGAACTGATAGACACCGGTTAAAAGTAAATATTACGATCATTAGTTCTTTGATTCAAACTCTTTCATTGCATCCACAAGCGCTTCAACGCTTTCTTTTGGAAGTGCATTATATGTTGAAGCACGGAATCCTCCCACAGAACGGTGACCTTCAATTCCAAGCATTCCTTTTGATTTGGCAAATTCGGCAAATGGTTTTTCAAGTTCTTTGTAATTCGGAGCCATAACAAAGCAGATATTCATGAGACGATCTGTCTTCAGGATCGGCAATTGTAGGTACAAATAATTTGTTCCTTTCAATCTCATCATAAGGATTTTTGCCTTTTCAATATTTTTTTTCTGAATAGCTTTTACTCCACCAAGATTTTTCAGCCAGTTGAGTGTCTGCTGTGCAGCAAAAACTGTAAATACCGGAGGAGTATTAAACATCGATTCACCTTTTATATGAACCCTGTAATCGAGCATAGAAGGAATGGGCCGTGTTACTTTTCCAAGAACATCTTCTTTCACAATAACAAAAGCCATACCAGCAGGAGCCAGATTCTTCTGGGCACCGCCATAAATAATTGAATATTTTGAAACATCCACCGGCCTGCTGAAAATATCTGATGACATATCTGCAACAAGCGGAATCTTTACATCAGGATCTTTCTTTAGTTCCGTTCCATAAATTGTATTGTTGGTGGTTATATGAAAATAATCAGCATCAGAGGGAATGGTATAATTTTTTGGAATATAATTGAATAGTTTTTCTTTTGAAGAAGCGACTTCAACAACTTCACCGAAGAGCTTTGCTTCTTTCAGCGCTTTGCTTGCCCACTCACCGGTATTCAGATAAGCAGCTTTTTTGTTCAGCATATTCATCGGGACCATCGCAAACTGCAGACTTGCTCCACCACCAAGAAACAGAACCTGGTATCCTGCAGGTACTTCCAGCAGCTCTTTAACAAGGGCAATTGTGTCGTTTATGCAGGCAACAAATTCCTTGCTGCGGTGAGATATCTCAAGTACAGATAATCCTGAACCTGCAAAATCTTTTATTCCTTCAATAGATCTTGTCAATTGTATACTGAGGCAGAATTGAAGGACCGGCATAAAAATTGTGTTTTTTCATAAATGAATTTTTATAATTAATAAAAGATAATTCCTGCATTTAATATACAAAAATATAAATAATTATCTCATAACCAACACATCGGACAATATTCATTAAGATATAGCAACAAGAGACCCATTTTTCATTACAGGAATTTTATCAGTAAAATCAGATGTAAGACAGAATTCAATACAATCATCAAGATTTTTATCTCTCAGCCGTGTTCGCTGTGCAGCTTTTTCGATATAACCAGGCAGATCGGGACGTGCCAGAGACCACAGATCAATAGCTGCAAGTGTTGAATCACAGATTGTGGCATAACAATTACTATTCATCAGTACATCAGCAATTGCTCCAGCACAAACTGTATCTTCAATATTGAACCTGTTTTTCCATCCAGCACACAGTAAGACGATATCTCTTTCCTGTTCGATAAGCCATCGTGTAAGAGCTCCGATATTCAGGAATGATCCTATAACTGTCATATAAGCCGATGATGCAAGTTTAATCAATCCAGTACCATTTGTTGTGCTGTAGACTATTGTTTTTCCTTTAACCTTTTCTTTTGTGAAATTAAACGGAGAATTGCCAAAATCGGCAAAATCAAGTACAAATCCATCACGTTCAGCAGCAACAAGATAACCTTTTGATTTATACTCTCTTGCCTCAGTCACTTCTGCAACCGGAATTATTGAAGCTGCTCCATTTGCAAATGCAGTGCATATAGCTGATGATGCACGAAGTATATCAATTATTACCACTATTGAATCAGCATGATCTTCAGCTTCAAAAAGCGCAGGTGAAAAACATGTTTCAAGATTTTCTTTCTGCATAACCACCAATATACTGTTTCATAAATTAATCAGTGTCAATCTGCGAAATCAGCGGGAATAATTTTTTAATTTCCTGCAGATCGCGCAGATTATCACAGATATAATACAGTCATATTTTAAGATTTATTATAAATTGGAAGATCGACAATCTTAGCTTTAAGATCTTTATTCCTTATCCGAATAAATATTTCAGTACCTGGTCTTCCAGTAACCTTTATTCAGATATGCCATTCCGATTCCCTGTTTCATCATCGGAGACATTGTTCCGGAAGTAACTTCACCGATCAGTTCACCTTTGCATTTACAACTTCATAATGCTGTCGGGGAATTCCCCTTTCCATCATCACAAATCCTTTAAGTCTTTTTTGAACTCCCTCTTCTTTCTGCTTCAATAACAGAGCTTTATCAATAAAATCCTTTCCGTCAGTAAATTTTGTTATCCAGCCCAATCCTGCTTCAATCGGTGATGTCGTGATCATTAATATCATTACCATAAAGGCAAAATCCCATTTCAAGACGCAATGTATCACGTGCACCAAGACCTATAGGCTTGATATTAAATTCCTTGCCTGCTTCAAATACTGCTTTCCAGAGTTTAGGTCCATCTTCATTCTTTACATATATCTCGCATCCTCCGGCACCGGTATACCCTGTAGTAGAAAATATTACATCTTTGATCCTGGCAAATTCCAGAACCTTGAAAGTATAGTATTCCATATCTTCAACAGGTGTTTTTGTGAGCTTCTGCATTGCTTTCAGTGCCAGCGGTCCCTGAACTGCAAGCTGTGCAATATCATCCGAAGCATTAATTAGATCTTTGCCTGTCTCAATACCAAACTGTTTTGCATTCCTGACACACCAGTTCCAGTCCTTCTCAATATTTGCAGCATTTACAACAAGAAGATATTTTTCAGGATTATATCTGTATACAAGCAGATCATCGACTATTCCTCCTTTACCATTTGGGAAACAGGAATACTGAATCTTTCCGTCAAAAAGAGCTGATACATCATTTGATGTAATATATTGAAGAAATTTCAGGGCAGAGGGACCGGTAACCCAGAATTCACCCATATGTGAAACATCAAAAACTCCGACTCGTTCTCTGACTGTAATATGTTCCTCGTTAATTCCAAAATATTCTACAGGCATGTTATATCCTGCAAAAGGTACCATTTTGGCTCCTGCCTCCTGGTGAAATTTAGTAAAAGCAGTATTTTTCATCAGAACTTATTTTTAATAAATTAATGGTATTCACCTTCCATTTCCGGAATTCGCAAAGCAAATAAATACTTTTCATAAAAAATCTGATGATTGTCAGAATTCAAGAATTTTAAACTCAACTCTTCTGTTTTTGGCCCTTCCGGCAGCTGTTTTATTATCAGCAATTGGCTGTATTGAACCATAACCTTTGGATTCCATTCTGGAACGTTCTATACCCTTTTGAACCAGATATTCAACAACTGCCTTAGCCCTGGCTTCCGAAAGTTTAAGGTTAAGTGGTTCACTTCCTGTTTTATCAGTATGTCCGGATATTTCAATTTTCATCTCTGCATTCTCCTTCATAATATTGAATAAACGTTCAAGTTCTATATATGAACCTGCCGTAAGTATGGATTTTCCGGTCTCAAACAGGATATTATTCAGGACTACTTTCTTGCCTACCTTAACTTTAATCAATTCAATATTAAGATTATACACATCTTTTGACCAGTTTTCAGGAACATCAATGCGTCTCACATCTGAAAGAAATCCAGTTGCCCGCAGATCAATCATATAGGATTTCTTTGACGGCAGCTTCACCCTGTAACTACCATCGGCATCAGAACTTGCAGTTGTTTCCAGAACTTCTCCGGTAGATATATCCTTTATATCCACTTTTGCCATTACAGGTTCACCTGTCTCAGAATCTTTTACTTTTCCAACAAGAAAAACCGGTGTCTCCTCCCTGACAGGAGCCGGCGGAACATTTTTTACGATTAATACTGTATCCCTTATAATTACGGTATCCCGTTTAGGTGGCGGAGGGGTTACAACAACAGGCCTGGGTAGAATCTTTCCCTGGTAAATATCAGTACCTCCAAACCCTCCACTGCGGTTTGAAACAAAATAGAATAAGCTGTCATCAACCGGTGATGGATAGAAGAATAGCTCATCCCATGGAGTATTTACAGGATACCCGTAATTTCTTACTGTGTCCCATTCACCTGATTTATTCCTTATACTATAAAAGATATCAAATCCTCCAATTGAGTTGTGACCTTTTGAGCTGAAATAAAGAGTATCTCCTGTTTTTGAAAACCTGACTGACTCTTCATCATAAATTGTATTAATTATCTTCCCGGCATTTTGTGGTTTTGACCATTTGCGGTCACTGATCTTTTTTATAAAATAAATATCCTTGCCGCCAATATTCTCTTTCCCCTTATCAGAAACAAAATAAATCTCATTCCCCGAAGGACTAAACGTAAAAGATGTTTCAGAACCTTTCGTGTTTATATGGTAAGGTACTGGTGCAGGAGTTTTCCAGATACCTTTTTTATTAACTGAGACCTTTATGTCGCCATTGTTCGAATAACCCGTATAGACATATAGCTTATTATTTGCTGAATTGACATAAAGAGGTGATTCACAGTATTTTGTAGACAATTCTTTTCCGGCTGAAGTTGCTGGCTTCCCATGAGCCGTTGTTCAACCTGGAGATGAATATATTCTCGTCAAATTTTGTATCAGGATGGCGCTTTCCTGATCTTAGGAAGTTCACGTCGCGATGCAAAATACATTGTTTTCCCATCAGGAGTAAAGATCTCTGAATAGTCATCTGCGACGGAGTTTATATTTGGTCCCAGATTTTCTATCGAAATTCTAAGAGTATCTTTTGTTACACTTAGTGCAGAGTTGCACTCCTGTATGTACTGCCGTGCTGACAGAATATTTTTTTGAGGCTTTTTCCCGGAAGAGCTGAGATAGGCAGTAAACTTTTCAATTGCTTCAGAAAATCTTCCCGAAAACTGAAGTGCACGACCTGCCAGCAAGAGGACATCTTCAGTAACATCCTTCTTTAGTTCGTATGCTTTCAGCAAGAACCCGGCTGCCTCTTCTTTTTTATCTGAAAAAAGGGCCGATACTCCAGTTTTATAGTTTAGCTCAGCATTTGAGCTATTATAAACCAGTGCCTGTAAATATTCATTATAAGCGTCATTGAACCAGATACCCTTTTCTGCGAAATAAGTGTCTCCGTTAACCACATGTTTCCAAGCTTCATCAAATACCAGGTTTATTATTTTTAAAATCCTTACGACGGACTGACACATCTGGTCTGAGCATCCACAACTAACGAACTCAGAAATAACAACAATGTCAGAGAGTTGATAAAATATCGCATATCATCTGGTTTTTATACGCATAAAAGTAGCACTTATTTCCTTTTCTCAGACACCATCACTAACTAATATGATTAAAAACTGTCCTCTGCCAGAATAAATTATTACTATATTTGTTTGAAATACTTTTCTGAATAAAAATTTCATCTCTATGCTATGGATTATAAATTCATAAATATGGAATATCTTGATTCTGTATCAGGAGGAGATTCGGGTATAATTAACGAAATAGTGGCGATTTTCAAGGAACAGTCGGTTGAAATATTCAATGAGATGAAATCCTATCTGGTGTCGAAGAATTATACTGCTCTGGGTTTGCTCGCCCATAAAGCAAAATCGTCAGTAGCAATTATGGGAATGAATGGTCTTGCGGAGATGCTAAAAACTTTTGAACTGCAGGCCAAGGAAGGAAAGGAACCTCAATTATATGAACATTATGTGGAAAGATTTAAAAGTGAGACTGAGGAAGCTATAAAGGAGCTTGACGATCTGATCAGCAACAGGTTAAACGGGAAATGAATGATCAGTATTGAAAAAAAAGATAAAATAGACATTATCTCCTTCTCTGTCAATAAGATCAATGCTCTGATCATTGATGAGATCAGGGAAGCAATTCTTAAAGTATTTGATAATTCAAATTCAAAAGTAATAATTAATCTTAAAGGTGTAGAATATATTGACAGTTCGGGCTTCGGATGTTTCCTGTCTGTGCTGAAAGCAGCCAGAAACAATTACGGCGAACTGAAATTTGCCAATCCTGAACCAAAAGTTATAGAATTGTTCGAGATTCTTACATCTTCAAACCGTATTTCAGATCTATCCCGATCTTGATGTATGCATCAGGTCATTCAAAAAATTCTGAATTTATTTTGCTTTCCTGCTGAATGAAAGATGGTCATCTTTTACATCAACAACTATTGTGTCCTCTTTTGAAACACTTCCTCCTATGATCTCTTTCGACAGTTCATTGATTATTTCTTTTTGAATCAGCCTTTTAACCGGCCTTGCACCGAGTTGGGGATCATACCCTTTTTCTGTGAGCCAGTCAAGGGCTTTATCATTTACGATAAGTTTCAGGTTATAGTCGGCAATCATATGTTCAACGTTTCGAAGCTGAATTTTCACAATCTCTCTGATCTGTTCTTTTGTTAATGGACTGAACATCACAATTTCATCGACCCTGTTAAGAAATTCAGGCTTGAGGGTTCTTCTTAATAAAAGGAATATTTCTTTTCTGAGGAGTTCTTCTTCCTTTTCAGGCATCTTATTGTTCCATTTGTCCATCCTGTCACGTATTATCTCAGATCCCAGATTTGAAGTCATTATGACAATAACATTTCTGAAGTTGACAGTCCGGCCTTTATTATCTGTAAGCCTGCCTTCATCGAGGACCTGAAGAAGCAAGTTAAAGAGGTCAGGATGAGCTTTTTCAATCTCATCCAGCAGAACAACTGAATATGGCTTATGCCTGACTGCTTCGGTCAGTTGTCCTCCTTCGTCATAACCGATATATCCGGGAGGAGCACCGATAAGTCTCGAAACTGAATGTCTCTCCTGGTATTCTGACATATCAATTCGTGTCAGAAGGTTTTCATCATTAAAAAGGAAACCGGCGAGTGCTCTTGCCAGTTCTGTCTTTCCTACCCCGGTTGTTCCAATGAAAATAAATGAACCGAGCGGCTTTTTCTGGTCCTGCAATCCTGCCCGTGATCTCCTGACTGCATCAGCAACGGCCGTAATTGCTTCATCCTGTCCCACAACCCTTTTGTGCAATTCATCTTCGAGCTTCAGCAATTTTTCTTTTTCGCTCTCGAGCATTCGCGATACAGGGATCCCTGTCCATTTAGATACGATAGCAGCAATATCTTCGGATCGCACTTCTTCCTGGATAAGTGAACCTTTGGTTCTTTTCTTCTCAATCAGCTCCTTCAGCTCAGATATTTCCTTTTCAAGTTCGATGATCTTTCCGTATCTTATCTCAGCTACTTTGCCATAGTCTCCGCTTCTTTCGGCCTGTTCTGCTTCGAAACGAAGTGATTCAACAGCTTCTTTCTTTACCTGTACATTTTCAATCATCTCTTTCTCCGACTTCCATCCGGCTTTCAGTTCATCTCTTTTTGCCTGCATATCAGCAAGTTCACGGGAAATTTTTTCAGCTTTGATTGTATCACCATCTCTTCTGACAGCTTCTTTCTCAATTTCAAGTCGTGTAATTGTTCTTTCCGCTTCATCAATCTCTTCAGGTACTGAATTCATTTCCAGCCTGAGCTTCGACGCTGCTTCATCAATAAGGTCAATTGCCTTATCGGGCAAAAACCTGTCAGTTATATATCGTGTTGAGAGGTCGACAGCTGCAATAATCGCTTCGTCTCTGTATAATTACTTTGTGATGTGTTTCATACTTCTCACGGATACCTCTTAGTATTGAAATCGAATCTGCCCTGTCAGGTTCATCTACCATTACGACCTGAAATCGTCTCTCGAGAGCTTTATCTTTTTCAAAATATTTCTGATACTCACTCAAGGGTGGTTGCCCCTATTGCTCTCAGTTCTCCACGAGCCAGGGCAGGTTTAAGAATATTGGCCGCATCCATTGCTCCTTCAGATTTTCCGGCTCCCACAAGTGTGTGAATTTCGTCTATAAAGAGTACGATTTCCCCGTCTGATCCTATAACTTCGTTAACAACTGATTTTAATCTTTCTTCAAACTCACCTTTATATTTTGCCCCGGCAATCAGGGCTCCCATATCGAGTGAATAAATTATCTTCGATTTAATATCCTCAGGGACATCTCCCCTTATTATCCTGTGTGCAAGTCCTTCAGCAATTGCGGTTTTACCAACACCAGGTTCACCGATCAGCAGCGGGTTATTCTTTGTCCGGCGTGTAAGTATCTGTAATATCCGTCTTATCTCATCGTCTCTTCCGATTACCGGATCAAGTTTCCCTGAACGTGCCCTCTCATTAAGATTTATAGCGAACCTGTTCAATGAATCAAAAGTCTCTTCAGAAGTCTGGCTATCAACAGTGGCTCCCTTTCTCAATTCAGCAACAGCTGCAATCATTTCTTTCATGGTTACACCATGATCCTTCAGAATGCGTGACAGTTCTGTCATCAGTATCAAGGATTCCCATCAGCAAATGTTCTGAAGAAACGAATTTGTCTTTCATTCTTGATGCATGATCATTTGCCTTTCTGAAAGCTTCTGATACTGAGGATGATACATAAGCATCTGCACCACTGACCTTAGGATATGAATCAATAAGCCTGTCAATTTCTTTTGTAAGAGATTGAATATTGACACCCATTTTCCCGAAAATAAAATTTGTAATGCTCTCTGCTTCGCTCATCACACCCTTGAGAATATGAGCACATTCAACAGCCTGCTGACCTTTTGCAGCTGGCAATATTGAATGCTTTCTGAACAGATTCCTGTGCTTTTAGTGTAAAATTGTTCAAATTCATAAAATTATGTTTGTGAAGGAATACTGCAAAATTGCTGCCAGTGTTCATAATTGTCGTTTTGACATCTTAGGATCAATTGTTATATGTCAATCTGACTTCTTTAATAAGTAATCTCCACCACTTGTGGCACTAAAACGAAAGGTTACACAGAGGCTATAACTCGAGTATTTAGAAATTATCTTTGGCCAAAATTCAGAATTATGAGCAAAGTGTTATGGAAGCCGGGCACAATGATATATCCGTTGCCAGCTGTAATGGTCAGCTGTGGCTCTGTACCCGACGAATATAATATTATTACAATTTCCTGGACAGGCACTATCTGTACCGATCCGGCTATGTGTTATATTTCTGTAAGACCGCAGCGGCATTCTTACAATATAATAAAGAGGAACGGTGATTTTGTAATAAACCTCACAACCCAATCTCTTGCTTTTGCTGCTGACTGGTGTGGTGTAAAATCAGGAAAGGACCACAGGAAATTTCAGGAAATGGGGTTAACACCTGTTCCTGCATCAAAGGTAAAAGCTCCTCTCATTGAAGAATCACCGGTAAATATTGAATGTATAGTTAAAGAGATAAAAGAACTCGGATCGCATCATATGTTCATTTCTGAGGTTGTTGCCGTCAATGCTGATGAGAAATATATCGATAAAACCAGCGGGCTCTTCAGGCTGAATGATGCTGAACCGATTTGTTATTCGCATGGGAAATATTATGAAACGGGAAGCTTTATCGGGAAATTTGGCTTTTCCGTGAAAAAGAAAAGATAATAAAGAAGAGAAAACACCCCTTAAATCCCCCAATTGGGGGACTTTGAACTCACTAAATCTTAATAGCCCCCCATATGGGGGGTTGGGGGGTCTGAGATAGTTTCACATATCTTCTAACCTTAAAATATACGTGAAAACATTAATTAGGTTTCTTTGTCCCGAATAACTAATTTCATATCTTCAAGCCGGAAATAATAACGTGATTTGCTATGAGTGAGAAGATCCTGGAGACCCTGATGCAACTGTTTGCGATTATTGCAAAACCTCAGAGCAATGACAAGGAAAGAAGAGGAGTTGTTGAGGTTTTTCTGAAACGTCTTCTGAACCAGGAACTGGTAAATAAATATCTCTCCACTTACGATGAAAAATATGAGGAAGCAATAAAAAAGCTTGAAAAAAGCAGTACCGAAAGACGTGAAGGAGCTATTGCAATAAGGATCAGGAAGCTATGCAAGGAGATCAATGAGCAGGGACAGCTCGATCAGGAACAGAGAATAGTAGTGGTAATCCAGGTACTTGAATTCTGCAAATCAGGCGGACAGGAGGTCAGCCAGCTTGAACTTGGCTTTATAAGCACCCTCGCAGAAGGCTTAAATATTACCCCTGAAGAATATAAATATATTGAAAGTTTTGTTCTGAACTCTTTCACTAATATCCCTGAAACAGCTGTTCTTTTAATAATTAACGGGATTAAGAATTTCGATCATAAATCAGCAAAACATGCCTATAAAGATCTGCTAAAAGGACATATCTGGATACTTTATGTCCCATCGGTAAATAAATATTTTGTTAGGTTTACCGGTACCGGGGAACTGTCAATGAACGGACAGTTGCTCCAGGAGGATAAAGCATATCCGTTCAGTCAGGGTTCATCAATCAAAGGATATAAGATTACTCCTATTTATTACTGGGATGTAACAATGCAATTCCTGAAAGAGGAATTCAAATCATCCAGGGTTGTATATGAGGTAAATAATCTTGAATACAGGTTCAAGAGCGGGACAGTTGGTATTCATCATATGAGTTTCAAGGAAGAATCGGGAAGGATGGTTGGTATAATGGGTGCCAGCGGAGCCGGTAAATCTACCTTGCTCGGTGTTCTGAATGGAATCAGCGAACCATATGATGGTGAAGTGCTTATTAATGGAATAAGCATACACAAGGAGAAAGAAAAAATAAAAGGGCTCATCGGATATGTTTCACAGGATGACCTGCTGATTGAAGAGCTTACTGTTTTTGAAAATCTCTATTACAATGCCAAACTCTGTTTTGATAACTTAACTGAAGAGGAGATCGTTTCAAGAGTTGACAGTGTTCTTAAAAATCTGGGACTTTATGAAATAAGGAATATCCAGGTCGGCAGTCCTCTGAACAAGAAAATAAGCGGAGGACAGCGAAAGAGGCTTAATATTTCACTTGAGCTTATCCGTGAACCTGCCATACTGTTCCTCGATGAACCAACATCAGGTCTATCATCGCGTGACTCTGAAAATATTCTTGATCTTCTGAAGGAACTTGCACGAAAGGGTAAACTTCTTTTTATTGTGATCCATCAGCCGTCATCGGAAATATTTAAGATGTTTGACAAACTTATTATTCTTGATACCGGAGGATATCTTATATATAACGGAAATCCTGTTGATTCAATTGAGTATTTCAAAAGGAAAATAGAACAGGCAAATTACAATGAGAGTGAATGTTATGTATGCGGCAATGTAAATCCTGAACAGATTTTCAATATAGTAGAGACAAAAGTATTTACAGAGAGCGGACAGCCTACCGAAACACGAAGGATCTCACCTGCTGACTGGAGTAATCTTTATAAGAAAGAAAAGAAGGAGGATAAGCGGGAACCGGGAGGTCCAATACCTGAAATAAATTTCAAGACTCCGAATAAATTTAAACAGTTTATTGTTTTTACAAAACGCGATATTCTTTCAAAGATTGCTGATACGCAATATCTTCTTGATTACTCTTCTTGAAGCACCTGTACTTGCATTTTTTCTTGCCTTTCTTATCAGATATTTTGATGAAAGCATCAAAAATCCTCATTATACTCTTTATGATAACAGTAACCTCCCGATATATATTTTCATGTCGGTAATTGTTGCGATTTTCATGGGACTTACAGTAAGTGCTGAAGAGATAATAAAGGACAGAAAAATACTTAAAAGGGAAGCTTTCCTTAATCTGAGCTGGAACAGTTATCTGATGTCAAAAGTATTCGTCCAGTTTGCAATATCAGCAATACAGGCATTCACATTTGTACTTGTTGGAAACGGCTATTACTGAGATCAGAGGAATGATGTTTGAGTACTGGCTTGTGCTTGTTTTCCTGCTGGGCAGGTGCAAATATGCTGGGACTGGTTATTTCCGACAGTTTTAAGGCTGTTGTTACTATTTATATATTAATCCCATTCCTTGTCATTCCTCAGATTATTTTAAGCGGAGTTATGGTCAAGTTTGAGAAGCTGAATCCAAATATTTCTTCACCGGTTTCAATTCCAATCTATGGTGAGTTCATTACCGCCCGATGGGGATATGAAGCCCTGGCAGTCAGACAGTTTATCTATAACGATTATGAAAGGCCTTTTTATCTTTTCGAAAAGGAGATGAGCAAGGCTGTCTTTAAGAAAGATTACTGGAATGTTGAGATAAAAGGTGCTCTTGATGATATAATAAATGATCTGGAAAAAGGAGTAAAAGATAAGGAATTCAGAGATAATCTGCTTCTGGTTTCAAATGAGATAAAGAAACAACTGTTGCTGTCGCCGGATATAAAGTTTGACTATATTGATCAGATCACTCCTGATAAGATTACTCCTGAAATAGCTCAATGCTGCGATCAGTTATGTGGAAACTGTCAGGAAGCTTTATGTCAATTTTTACAATGATGCAAGTAACCGGAAAGAAGATTTGAAATCGAGACTGACAGGAGAAAATCTTCAGAAATTTCTGAAGCTCAGGGACAATTATTTTAATAAATCGCTTGAGGAATTTGTAAAGGACAAGAATGAGAACACAAAGATAATTATTTACAAAGGTGAACTGATTCAGAAACTTGATCCGATCTTTATGGATACAAAAAATAAGATGATCAGGGCACATTTTTATGCTCCTGAGAAGCAGATTTTCGGGACAAGAGTGGATACCTATATGGTCAACGTTATTGTTCTCTGGATTATGACATTCTTCCTTTATCTGATTCTCTATTTCAGATTGCTTAAGAAAGCTTCTCGATTCAGGTGAAGCTTTCTTCGGGAAGAAGATTAGAGCGTCCGATTAGTGATATTAATCAATAAATATAAAGAGGCTGCCTTAAAGCGAGGCAGCCTCTTTAGTATTTTTGGAACAACCGATCTTTTCCGAATAACTATAAAGATCAGTTATTCAACTATTTCAATCATTTTAAACGGTACTCTGATTATGGATTCATAATCTTCTCCTGCCTCAAGCATATCCTCATCATCCTCTTCATAGTACCAGTTCACTTCAACCTCATTTTTGGCTTTATGTATCGCCTCAAGCTTCTTGAATACATCGAGGATACACTTTGAGGAGCTTGTGTTGAAATATTCCAGACGGATATTTACTACTGTTTTTGTCAGAGGAGACTCTTTATATGTATCGAGCCAGTCTACTAAAGGTTTATAGAATTCAACTGAGTTTTCTGGAATTGAACGTCCTTTGATTTCAAAGACACCTTCTGTAGAATCAAATTTAACTGTAGGAGTTTTAGGGGTTCCTTCGATGATGATCGGTTCCATATTTATCAGATTTAAAAGTTGTTTTATTTTTCTTCGTTCACTAAAATATCAAGATAGAAAAATGAATAATGACTATTATATGCTTTAAATGCATATTCAAGCTTATTGCCGGTTTTTCTTGCAATATCAACAAGACCAAGACCACCACCACCTTTGGCTGAAATTCTCTGGTGATTCAGGATGAACTTATATAGTTCCTTTATCTCCTCATGACTCGATCTGTTAATACGCTTTATTTTTTCTTCAAGCTTCTCAATATTCTCAACATGCACAAAGTTACCTGTAATTATCCTGTAGCCGTCACTTACCTTTTACACAACAAGCAAGACCAAATCTTTCAGCATGTCTGATCTTCAAAGTCCTCGGGAACTTTGTCAACATGATGATATAGATTCTGAAGACTTTCAACCAGAACATTATAGACTTTTTTCCTGAGCCTCGATTGTTCATTGACTTCCACCATCTTATCCTCAACAGTGTCAAGAACATGATTTATGACATCCGAATCAACATTACCCTTATAATAAAGGATTGTATTACCGGCCGACAGATCTGAAAAATAATTCTCTATATTAAAGCTCATTTAAGCTTCATTTTAGATATGATCAAGTATTCCAATAACAAATATAATAAAAATATAAAGTTACCAAATTATAACTTGCCTGCATTACAGGTTTTTTAAATAATGACTACATTTTTGATAAAGGTAATTATTTGTAGTGATTAACATCACTTATAAGGTGATATCAGGACTTCCCTGTTTTCTTTGTTCCCTGGTACATTTCATATTTAAGGAGAATGCATTCCAAAGCTCCATTAAAAAGAATATGTTTTTCTTTAGGTTTCAGTCCGACATGTTTGAGTGATTCCTTGTTTGAGGTTATTAACCATGCTGTGTGTCCGGGGAAATTATGTTTCAGGGTTGTTCCTATCATGCTGTACAACTGATCAATTTCCTCAGGTTGAATTCTTTGTCCGTATGGCGGATTGAGAAAAACAAATCCATTGCTCGTCAACCGATTTAAGATCCTTAAAATCAGATACTTCAAGAGAGATAGCATCGCTCAGTCCTGCCTTTTGCAACATTAGCCTTTGCAATACTGAATGTTTGTTCCGATATATCACTTCCGAATATTTTTACCGGAGAAACTATGATCTTACTGTTGCATTCAAGTTTAATCTTATTGAAATAGATCTTCATCAAAATCTTTCCATTTCTGAAATCCAAAGAATTTACGGAATTTCCCGGGAGGGATTTTGCAGGCCATCAGTCCTGCTTCAATCGGAATTGTTCCTGATCCGCACATAGGATCTGTAAGTGACTCTGATGCATTCCATCCTGATAGAAGTAGTATTCCTGCAGCCAGAACTTCATTCAGAGGTGCAGCTGCTTGTTCCTGTCTGTATCCTCGTTTAAATAAAGGAACAACCGAGGAATCAAGAGAGATAGTCACCAGATCATTGCTTATATGAAGGTTAATAAGTAATGCCGGATCATTTGTATCAACAGATGGACGCCGTCCTGTCTTATTCCTGAAAGAATCGGCAATTGCATCCTTAAGAATCAGACCGGCGATAACCTGTATGACCAAAATGAGGTGAATTAATTACAGGAACAATGGAAAAGGTATCATCGGGTCCATAAACTTGTCCCATTCTATCTTTGATCCCCCTTTATAAAGATCATCTTTTGACCTTATCCGGAAATCTGCAATGGCACCAGTACTGACAGTGCTGTTCTGACACAATAGTTTACACTGTATAAAAGACTCTTTGTCACCTTCAAACAGTACTGCACGGTTTGCAATTTGTACATTAACGGCTCCCAGACTGATAAGTTCTTCAGAAAGCACTTTTTCCAGTCCGTACAGAGTCTTTGCTACAAATCTCATTATGAATTTATTGTCCCCGATTATTTAAAACCCAGTATTGAATTATAGGTCTTCTTGTCGGAAATAACGCTGAGAGCTTTATCAATCACCTTATCGTTCTCATTCACAATCTGATAAAATTCATTTGTTTTCCACATATTGCTGGCAACATATGCCTTCAGTATTAAAAGAATCTCATCCTTCGATTTATTGAACTGCGCTTCATTGAATTTGACTCCTTCAGATTCTCCTTTTGCAATGAACGATTTAATATCATCCTGGCTGAAACTTAAATTTTGTTTTAAAGTCATCAAATGATTTATACTCTGAGTGTAAGCAGTGTACGGTTTTTATCAAAGTATTCAAGAGTAAATGTATTAAGAACATTTTTTGCGAAAGTTTATTAAAATAAGGAGAATTAAAAGCAGTATCTGCTGATACGAAAACATCAGGCATTATTCCACCTCCGCCATATACAATTCGCTTGTTTACCAATGTTTTATACTTTAATGAATCAGGCAGATGGATGCTGTCGGCCGATAACAGTTCCCCATCGGTAAATCTTTTATAGAAATTCTCCATATATTTGTCATATCCCTCGTTATATGGTCTTTGTATTGATCTTCCTGTAGGCGTATAATAACGTGCTATTGTAAGTCTGATCATTGAACCATCAGTAAGATAAAATCCGTTCTGTACCAGTCCTTTACCGAAGGTCCGTCTTCCCATGATTACTCCACGGTCCCAATCCTGCATGGCTCCTGCAAAGATCTCGCTGGCCGATGCAGATCCTTCATCAGTGAGTACCACAACTCTTGCCGATGACAGACTTCCGTTTCCGGTTGATTTAAAATCCTGCCTGGGAGTTTTCCTTCCTACAAGATAAACAAGCAGTTTCTGATCAGTGAAGAATTTATCAGCCAGTTCAGTTGCTGCAAGCATATAGCCTCCTCCATTTCCTCTTAAATCAAGAACCAGGTTTTTCATATTGCTCTTTTTAAGCTCTGCAACAGCATCTGAAAATTCTTTTTCAGTTGTTGCGGCAAACTTATTCAGCTTTATATATCCTGTTTCTTTATCAAGCATATATGCTGCATCGAGACTTAATATTGGTATTTTATCACGGATAATTGTAAAATCGAGGATATCCTTTGCTCCTTTTCTGTAAACGGTTACGTTTACTTTTGTTCCTTTCGGTCCCATTAACCTGCTGCGAACACCTGCAGTGTGTAATATTTATTCCTGTAACTTTTTCATTGTCAATTGTCAGGATTCTGTCTCCTGCTCTGATTCCCACTTTTTCTGAAGGTCCTCCGCCAATGGGTTCCACAATTATTATTGAGTCGCGTAGAAGATTGAACTGAACACCAATTCCTTCAAAATTGCCATTAAGAGGTTCATTCATCTCTTTGACATCTTTTGCTGAAATATAAGTTGAATGCGGATCAAGGTTTTTCAATACCTCGATAATTGCTTTTTCTGTAAGCATATCCAGATTAACTGAATCGACATAAAATGCATCTATAAGACTCAGGATCCTGCCGAATTTAAAAGTTCCTTCATTTAAAACCTGCGATGATGCTGTAATTGTAAACAGAAATAATGCAACTGTCAGGACAGTCCCGTAATAAAATTTTCTTTTCATATTTTGATTTTCAATTCAATATTTTGTTTCAACAATTTAAACCAGTTAAAGTTCTGGAAACGTCTATTGGATAACTATCAGGTATCTAATTTACCTGCCTGACCTTTCCTGATACTTTCGTCTATTTTCTTATAACTATTCCCATTCAATCGTAGAAGGTGGTTTTGAGCTGATATCATAAACGACCCTGTTAATTCCTTTGACCTTGTTGATTATTTCATTTGAAATTAGTCCCAGAAATTCATAAGGCAGATGTGACCAGTCGGCAGTCATGCCATCAGTTGAACTTACGGCTCTGAGCACCACAGCATTTTCATAAGTCCGTTCATCACCCATAACTCCCACTGATTGAACAGGCAGAAGAATTACGCCTGCCTGCCATACGGAATCGTAAAGTCCATGTTTTTTCAGACCTTCAATAAAAATATCATCAGCTTCTTTAAGTATCTCCAGTTTTTCCCTTGTCATTTTTCCAAGTAATCTTATTGCTAAACCCGGACCCGGGAATGGGTGTCTTTTAAGTATAAAATCAGGCAGTCCCAGAGCCAGTCCAACTCTTCTCACTTCATCTTTAAACAGAAGACGAAGAGGTTCTACTACTTTCAGGTGCATTTTTTCAGGAAGACCTCCGACATTATGATGCGATTTAATTGTTGCTGAAGGACCATTAACTGAAACAGATTCAATTACATCGGGATAGATTGTTCCCTGTGCCAGCCATTTTACATCTTTGACTTTTTTTGCTTCCGAATCAAAAACTTCAATAAAAACGCGTCCGATTATCTTTCTTTTTGTTTCAGGATCGCTCACTCCTTCAAGCTGATCGAGAAATCTGTCGGATGCATCAACACCAACTACATTAAGTCCGAGTCCAAGATATGATTCAAGCACCTTGCTAAATTCATTCTTCCTCAATAATCCGTTATCGACAAAAATACATGTAAGGTTTTTGCCTATTGCTTTATGAAGCAGAAATGCTGCAACTGATGAATCAACACCACCGGAAAGACCAAGTATTACCTTATCATTAGCCAGTTTTTCTTCTAAGCTCTTCAACAGTTGTTCCTGCAAATGAATCAGGAGTCCAGTCCTGTGAACATCCGCAGATCTCCAGTACAAAATTTTTAAGTATCTGTGTTCCATCTGTAGTGTGATAAACCTCAGGGTGGAATTGTATTCCCCAGGTTTTTTCACCTTTTATATGAAATGCTCCGGCATTTACATCAGCTGTTGATCCGGTAATCTCAAATCCAGGCAGGTATTGAAGCAATCGTGTCAGCATGTGACATCCAGACCTGTGTTCCAGGTTTAATATCTGTGAAGAGCGGATCCTTTTCGTTCAGAGAGATGAGATTGGCTCTTCCATATTCACGGATCCCTGAAGGCATGACCTCTCCGCCGAATTTCTGAACAAGATATTGAGCTCCGTAGCAAACACCAAGCAACGGAATGATTCCCTTTATTTCTGAAAGGTCGGGAAATGGGGCATTTTTATCGCGTACTGAAGATGGACTGCCCGAAAGTATCACTCCTTTAACACTTTGCGGGAGCCGGAAAATGATTAAAAGGATATATTTCACAATAGACATTTATTTCCCGTATTCTCCTTGCAATCAGCTGAGTATACTGAGATCCGAAATCGAGTATTATAAATTTTTTCCTGCAAAATTATTTATTATATTAAAAGTGAGTTGGATCACAAAGCATAAAGATATATACTTTTTAATCAATTAAAATGGTGACAAAGATGATTATCAAGACGTAATCTTCCCAATCTCGTATGTTTTGCCGTCAATTGCCGCAAATGTCTGCGGGAAAATAGTTCTTGCTTCATCAACAAGAGGTGCAATTTCTTTATACCGTGCAGAAAAATGCCCTATTATAAGTGATCCTGCATGAGCATCAAGAGCAGTTTTTGCGGCATCAATAGTTGTTGAATGACCTGTAAGTTCTGCAAGATCGGCTTTAGTCATATCGAAAGTGGCTTCGTGATATAACACACTTACCTCGCTGACAAATGAAGAGAGCCGTTTGAAATATTTTGTATCGCTGCAATAGGCATATGAGAGAGGTTCCCGGGGAGGAAGCGTGATATCTTCATTTTTTATTATTCTTCCATCGGCTGTGATGAAATCCTCTCCTTTTTTGATAGCCGGGATTCTGACAGGAGGAATTTTATACTTCTCGATACACTCTTTTATCATATTCCTGTCTGATATTTTTTCCCTGAAGAGGAATCCATACGCCGGTACCCGGTGCTTTAAGCGGAAAAGATGTTACGGTGAGATACTTATCATCAAGTATTTTGACCGGATTTTTGCCGGAGAGTGGTATAAAGTCAATTTCAAAACTGAGATTAATATCAAAATCGCTCAGGTGTGATTTCAGAATCTTGTCATAATTTTCAGGAGCATATAGATGGATAGGGTTTGTCCTTCCCATCAGGCTGAAGGTTGAAAGCAGATCCATACAGTCCGAATACATGATCGCCATGAAGATGACTGATGAAGATATGATTTATTTTTGCGAACCTTATCTTTGTTTTTCTTAGCTGCATCTGTGTACCTTCACCACAGTCTATTAAAAATAAACGCTCATGTGCATTGAGCACATGAGCGGATGGATATCTTCCTGATGTCGGCAATGCAGAACTACTACCAAGAATGGTCAGTTTCATAGCACTCTGCAAAGCGGTTTGCTTCAGGATATCATTTTTTCAGCATCAGCAACCGTTCCTGTTATTGTAAGAACGGTGTCGAGCTGAGATATGGTGATAAGACGTTCTACTGCTTCATTAAGTCCGCAAAGAACGAATGTACCACCTGCATTTTTACATAATCTGTTGGCTACTAATATAGCACTTAAGTCCGGATGAGTCGCAATACTGACATTTTTCAAGATCGAGAATGATGTTTTTTTCACCTTTCCCTGAAACAAGCACCAGTTCCGACTTAAGTGCCGGAGCAATGTGAGTGTCAAGCTTTTCCGACTGTATCTGAATAACAGTGCTGTTATTCCGGCTCTCAATATTAAAATCCATGGCGATAAATTTTGATAGCCTAAATTTAATTAATTTTTCGATTTCTTGGAAGCTTTATTTTCTTTTTCTTCCATTTCTTCTTTTAGTGCAGCCAGTTGTGAGATATCTCCAAGAGTCGTTTTCTCAGAACTTGATTTCTGTTTTCTTGCTGTTTTCTTTGGTGTAACAGGTTCCGATTGCTTTACAGGAGCTTCAGCAGCTTTCTTTTCATCCTCAAAAACCCTGCTATGTGAAACGATGATTTTCTTTGCTGATTTATTGAATTCTATTACTTTGAACATCAATTTTTCATCAACCTTTGCCATCATACCGTCCTCTTTTACCAGGTGTTTAGGTGTAACAAATCCTTCAACACCATAAGGAAGAGCTATAACAGCACCTTTGTCAAATACTTCAACTACCGTACCTTCGTGTATTGAATCCATTGTAAATAGGTTTTCAAAAACGTCCCATGGATTCTCTTCAAGTTGTTTATGACCAAGACTCAGACGTCTGTTTTCTTTATCAATTTCAAGTACCACTACTTCAATATCTGCATCTATGGCTGTAAATTCGGCCGGATGTTTGATTTTCTTGGTCCACGAAAGATCAGAAATATGAATAAGACCATCAACTCCCTCTTCGATTTCAACAAACACACCAAAGTTGGTAAAGTTTCTTACTTTGGCTGTATGTTTTGATCCAACGGTATATTTTTCATCAATGTTCTGCCATGGATCAGGTTTGAGCTGTTTGATTCCAAGAGACATTTTTCTCTCATTTCTGTCGAGTGTAAGGATCACAGCTTCAATTTCATCACCAACCTTCAGGAATTCCTGTGCACTGCGTAAATGTTGTGACCATGACATTTCAGATACATGTATCAAACCTTCGACACCGGGTGCGATCTCTACAAAAGCGCCATAATCAGCCATAACAACCACTTTACCTTTTACCTTATCACCTATGTTCATGTTCGGGTCAACTGAATCCCATGGATGTGAAGTCAGTTGTTTCAGACCAAGAGCAATTCTCTTCTTATCATCGTCAAAATCAAGAATAACCACATTGAGTTTCTGATCGAGCTGAACAATTTCTTCAGGATGATTTACCCTGCCCCATGAAAGGTCTGTAATATGTATAAGGCCATCAACACCACCAAGGTCGATGAATACACCATAAGATGTTATGTTTTTAACGGTTCCTTCAAGAACCTGTCCTTTTTCAAGTTTCGCAATGATCTCTTTTTTCTGTTGTTCAAGTTCAGCTTCAATAAGTGCTTTATGAGAAACAACGACGTTTTTGAATTCCTGGTTGATTTTCACAACTTTGAATTCCATTGTTTTACCGACAAAGACATCATAATCGCGGATCGGTTTAACGTCAATCTGTGAACCCGGAAGGAAGGCTTCAATGCCAAACACATCAACAATCATACCGCCTTTTGTACGGCATTTGATATAACCTGTTATAATTTCGTCCTTTTCAAGTGAAGCATTAACCCTGTCCCAGGAATTAATTGCACGGGCTTTTTTATGAGAAAGCAGAAGCTGACCTTTTTTATCTTCCTGGCTTTCAACATATACCTCAACCTTATCTCCGACTTTAAGATTTGGGTTATAACGGAATTCATTTAAACTTACGACACCTTCCGATTTGTATCCTATGTTAATTACAACTTCACGTGAAGTCATCTGAATAACCGTACCGATCACCACTTCGTCAACTGCAACAGTCGACAGGGTTTCATCATAAAGAGATTCATACTCTTTATATTTTGGTGAAGTACGGAGTTCTTCACTCTCAAACGAGTCCCAGTCAAAATCTTCAGCCGAAGCCGGACTTCCTGACTCAGATTTTATACTGATCACTTCTTCAGGTTCAGATTCAGGTTCAGTTTCAGTTTCTGCCTGTATTTTTTTGGATCTCTTTCCTTTTGTTTCTTCAGAACTGAATCCATAATCTTCTGCTTTTAAAGATTCAGCTTCATTAGTTACTTCAGGAAGTTCATCAGCCATAACTGTTGTTACTTCTGGTATTTCTTCTGAAAGTAACGTTTCATCTGCAATGTCCTGCTTTGCAATTTTTTCTTTAGCTTTTGTTTTTTTTACCTCTGTTACCGGGGTTTCGCTTGTTTCTACAACCTCCTTTTTGGTTGCTTTCTTTTTGTTTTCAGTCATAAGTTTAAATTAAAAGAACTAATAATTAATAAGTTAGACATTATATTGTATAAAAAATTGGTTGCAAAGATAGGTTATTTTTTAAAATCCCCACAATAATATGGGATAAATTCGGCGCCAGGCGTTCAGGGCGTCAGGCGTGGGCTGGGCGTGGCGTCAGGCGTCGGGCGTCGGACGTCGGGCGTCCTGATGCCTGATGTCTGATGCCTGATGCCTGATGCCTGATGCCTGACGCCTGATGCCTTTTTAATAATTTCCGTATTTGACTTGTTATATTATCTTTGCATAATCGATAAACTTTATTTATTAAATATCTGAGCTTCTATGAGAATCGTTGTCGTTGGTTCAGGTTACGTTGGTTTGGTAACTGGGGCCTGTTTTGCTGAAAGCGGAGTAAATGTCACCTGTGTTGATGTTGATAATGACAAAATTGAGCAGCTTAGAAATGGAGCCATTCCGATCTATGAACCAGGGCTCGAGATTATGGTAAGGACTAATATTGAGAAAAAGAGACTTTCGTTTGCATCAGATATAAGAGACGGAATTGAAGGATCGGAGGTGATTTTTATTGCTGTTGGTACACCTCCAGGTGAAGATGGTTCAGCTGATCTGAAACATGTTTTGAAGGTTGCGACCGAAATTGGAAGGATAATAACAAAACATATAGTTGTAGTTACAAAGAGCACGGTACCGGTAGGAACATCTGAAAAAATCCGTAAAACAATCCAGGCTGAACTCGCAAATAGGAATGTGTCAATACCATTCGACATGGCTTCCAATCCTGAATTTCTTAAGGAGGGGGCAGCAATTGACGACTTTCTTAAACCTGAAAGGATTGTTATAGGAATTGATAATGAAAGGACCAGAGAGATCATGAACAGGCTGTACATGCCATTCGTTTTGAATAACCATCCGATCCTGTTTATGGATATAGCTTCTGCAGAGATAACAAAATATGCAGCAAATGCCATGCTTGCCACTCGCATTAGTTTCATCAATGAAATTGCAAATCTGTGCGATATCCTTGGTGCAGATATTAATAATGTGAGAAGAGGTATTGGGAGCGATTCCCGGATCGGCAGCAAGTTTATTTATCCCGGCACCGGATATGGCGGATCATGCTTCCCAAAGGATGTGAAAGCTATTATTAGAACGGCAAGAGACAATGGTTATGAGCTCAATGTGATCAAAGCTGTTGAAAAGGCTAATGAATACCAGAAAAATGTCATTTTCGGCAAGATGATTAAATTTTTTAATAACAATCTTAAGAACAGGATGATAGGGATTTGGGGCCTGTCATTCAAACCTAAAACAGATGATATAAGAGAGTCATCTTCAATAGTCCTTATTGAGAAGCTTCTCGAGGCTGGTGCCAGAATTAAAGCTTATGATCCGGCAGCCATCATGGAAACGAAAAAGGTGCTTGGAAACCGGATCGAATATTCTTCTGACCCATATGAGGCTCTTGTAAATGTCGATGCAGTTGCATTGATGACAGAATGGGCGGAATTCCATCTTCCGGATTTTACAAGGATGGCTGATTTAATGAAAGGAAAAGTCATTTTCGATGGTCGGAATATATATGACCCTGATCAGATCAGGAAACTTGGCTTTACATATTTTGGAATCGGAAGAAGATAATTTTAAGGCAAAAAGCAAAATTTAAGACAAAAGATAAAAGTCACAATACAAAAGCAAAAGCAGTGCAACTCAGTGAAAACTCAGAGAAACTCCGTGGTTAAAGAACTAACACAGAGTGGCACAGAGAAGCACAGAGTTTCACAGAGAAAAATAAGTCAACTGGGTAAGCGCTGAATTCTTTACGTGAAACATAAAACTTAAAAGATGAAAGGTATCATACTCGCAGGAGGATCAGGTTCACGACTTTATCCGATAACCCGTGCAATATCAAAACAGATGCTACCGGTTTATGATAAACCAATGATCTATTATCCCTTGTCCGTTTTGATGCTTGCCGGTATCAGGGAGATTCTGATAATTTCAACTCCCAGGGATCTGCCCGGCTTCAGGGATCTGCTTGGCGACGGCAAATCTCTTGGATTAAAGTTCAGCTACATGGAACAACCTTCCCCTGAAGGACTCGCACAGGCATTTATACTTGGTGAAAAATTTATTGCAGATGATGCGGTTTGTATGATCCTTGGAGATAATATTTTTTACGGGCATGGGTTTGGTGATACATTGCTTAAAACTTCAGAACTTGAAAAAGGGGCATGTATTTTTGGATATTATGTTACTGATCCTGAGCGTTATGGTGTTGTGGAATTTGATAAAAACAAAAAAGTTCTCAGTATCGAAGAGAAACCGGAAAATCCCAAATCAAGCTATGCTGTCACCGGCCTTTATTTTTACGATAATAGTGTGGTAAAAAAAGCAAAATCACTTAAACCTTCCCCCCGTGGGGAACTTGAAATAACGGATCTTAACAGGGTTTACCTGGAAGAAGGTACGCTGGAAATAAAACTAATGGGACGAGGGATGGCGTGGCTTGATACCGGAACTTATGAAAGTCTGCTGCAGGCAGCAAATTTTATTGCCACACTTGAACAAAGACAGGGCTTAAAAGCTTCATGTATTGAAGAGATTGCTTTTAAAAGGGGTTTCATTGATAAGAATCAGTTATTGAAACTGGCACAGCCAATAAAGAACAGCCAGTATGGCAAATATCTGCTGAGAGTTGCCTTTGAAGATGTTTATATATTCGAAGGGGTAGAAGTAACCTTTATTAGAAAATGAAAATAATTGAAACAGGATTCAAGGGACTTGTTGTTATCAAACCTGTAATCTACAAGGATACCAGAGGATATTTTTTTGAAAGCTTTAATCAGATCGTCTTTCAGAAGGAACATATCATTTTCACACCTGTCCAGGACAATGAATCAAGATCTGTCAAAGGTGTACTGAGAGGTATGCATTACCAGTTAAACCCTTTTCCGCAGGCCAAACTTATAAGAGTAGTAGAAGGCAAAATATTTGATGTAGCTCTCGATATACGGAAAAAATCAAGGACCTATGGAAAATGGTTTGGCATCGAGCTAAACTCAGAAAACAAGGATCAGCTTCTGATACCACACGGTTTTGCACATGGATTTTCGGTTCTCAGCGATTTTGCCATTATTCAGTATAAATGTGATAACGTCTATAATCCTGAGCATGAACGGGGGATTAACATTAATGATCCTGCCCTTGACATAAACTGGAAATTAGGCTCAACAGTACCAATTATAAGTGATAAAGACCTTGTACAGCCTCCATTCAGGGATGCTGAATTGAACTTTTAGAAAAAAAGGCAATACCCATGGCTATAATTCTGATTACAGGATCGAAAGGTCAACTTGGAAATGAGTTAAGGGTTGTTTCAGAAAACTATTATGGCTATGATTTTATCTTCACCGATATTGATACTCTCGACATTACCAGCCAGGAAAAAACTTCTGAATTTATTAAAAAGTCGAAACCCGACTGGATAATTAACTGTGCGGCTTATAATCTGGTTGATAAAGCTGAAACTGAACCGGATAAGGCTATGCTGATTAATGGAACCGCTGTAAAGAATATTACTGAAGTAATCAGGGGATCGGAATGCAGGTTCATTCATATCTCATCAGATTATATTTATGACGGACAAGTCAAATGTTCCGTATAATGAATATGCATGCGCCTAATCCCTTATCGGCTTATGGCAGATCAAAACTGGCAGGTGAAAAATATGCATTACTTCATCCGGGATCAATGATCATAAGAACATCATGGCTATATTCCTCATTCGGAAATAATTTTGTCAAAACCATACTCCGGCATGCAGCAGAGAAGGAATCTTTAAAGGTAGTATTTGACCAGACCGGGACGCCAACATATGCAGCCGATCTGGCAGAAGCCATAATGCACATAATTTCGGGAGTGATCAGGAACCAGGTTGCTATGAATTCCGGATTTATAATTATTCGAATGAAGGTGTTTGCACATGGTATGATTTTGCTTCTGAGATAATTAAGGACGCAGGTCTGAACTGCAAGGTGCTTCCTGTTCTTTCAAAAGATTATCCACAGGCCGCACAGAGACCAGCATATTCTGTAATGGATAAAAGTAAAATAAAGGAAAATTATGGACTCATCAATCCCTCACTGGAGGACCAGTCTGATAAAATGTATGAAACTGTTAAAATAATACTGTAATTATGTTATCACTAGCTGAAATCAGGACAAAAGCCGGAAGCTGGCTTGGAAAAGAGTTCAACGAAGAGACCCGTAAAGAGGTCCGCTGAAATGCTTGAAAAAGATGAAAAGAAACTTATTGATGCATTTTACCAGGATCTTGAATTCGGCACAGGGGGACTGAGAGGCATAATGGGTGCCGGAACTAACAGGATGAATATCTACACACTGGGAATGGCAACCCAGGGATTGTCGAATTACATTATCAAACAATGCGGGAATTCAGGAGTAAGAGTTGCAATAGCTCATGATTGCCGTAACAACAGCCGTTATTTTGCTGAAACAACTGCAAACATTTTCTCTGCAAACGGATTTGAAGTCTATCTCTTTGAAGCGTTACGACCGACACCTGAACTGTCATTCGCTATAAGGCATTATAAATGCCAGAGCGGCGTTGTAATAACTGCTTCACATAATCCTCCGGAATATAATGGTTATAAAGCTTACTGGAATGATGGTGGTCAGGTTGTGGCTCCTCATGATGACGGAATAATTGATGAGGTTAGAAAAATAACTTCGGTTAGTGATATTAAATTCAATGGCATAAAGGAAAAAATAAAAATCATCGGAAAAGAGACTGATGAATCTTCCTTAATGAGGTTCATAAAATGAGCCTTAATCCTGAAGTGATTAAGAAAGTTCAGCGATATTCCAATTGTCTATACTCCTATTCATGGAACCGGAATAACACTTGTTCCACCGGCCTGAAGAATGTTCGGTTTCACAAACATAATCAAGTGTGCCGGAGCAGGATATTACTGATGGTAACTTTCCGACAGTCAAATCACCAAATCCGGAGGAACCCGATGCCCTTAAGACTGGCAATTAAAAAAGCTGTTGAAACAAATGCTGAACTTGTAATGGCTACTGATCCTGATGCTGACAGGCTTGGTCTTGCCGTAAAAAACAGAAAAGGGGAGTTCATCCTGCTTAACGGCAATCAGACCGGAGTAATACTTATCTGGTATATTCTCTCTCAGTTCAAAGAGAGAAATAAGTACAAGGGCAATGAGTATATAATTAAAACGATTGTTACATCTGATCTGATGGAAAGGATAGCTGAAGGATATAATGTTGAGTATTTCAATGTACTGACAGGATTCAAATTTTTTGCTGAGCTTATCAGGGAAAATGAAGGAACGAAGAAATATATTGGCGGCGGTGAAGAGAGCTATGGGTTTTTACCGGGTGATTATGTAAGGGATAAGGATGCCGTGTCATCCTGCGCACTTGCAGCAGAAGCTACTGCATGGGCAAAAAGCAACGGAATGTCTCTTTATGAGCTTCTTCTTGATATTTATGTGAAATATGGTTTTTATAAGGAAAAACTTATAAATATTGTAAGGAAAGGGAAAGAGGGAGCCGATGAGATCAGAGCAATGATGACAGGATACAGAAATAATCCTCCAGAAACGATCAACAACAGCAGGGTCATTAAGATCAACGATTATGAAACACAGATTTCTTACGATATCCTTAAAGGTAAAAAATCAGAAATCAGTCTGATTAAATCTGATGTCCTGCAGTTTTTCCTTGCAGACGGAACAAAAATCTCTGTCAGGCCTTCGGGTACTGAGCCTAAAATAAAGTTTTATTTCAGTGTCAATACAAAGCTGGCTTCCGTGGAAAAGTTTGAAGAGACGGAGACGCTGCTTGATAAAAGGATAAATGATATCATTTCAGATATGAAATTGAGTTGAAACACTTTCGTGCGATTTCCGGAATCTTAATAGTGCTATTCCTGATGATATCGTCATGCGGTACTTCTAAAAGAGCTGCAATTACCTGTTCGGAATTCTATTATAATAAAAACACTAAAGGATCATTTGTGAATACAAGGATTAAGAGTCGCTATCCTTCTCAGGGCAGAATAATCGGGAAAAAACAACATACCGGTTCATCAAGAAAAATCCAGGGCAAAAAAAGAGTTGTCTAAAACAGCTGATCCTATTCTCCAATGATCTTTACCAGTACCCGTTTACGTCTTTTCCCGTCAAACTCACCATAGAAGATCTGTTCCCAGGGGCCAAAGTCAAGCCTGCCTGCTGAAACTGCGACGACAACTTCCCTGCCCATTACATGTTCTTTTAATATGAGCATCGGCATTGTCTTCAAATCCGTTATGCTTATATTGGGAATAAGGCTTTTCAGGTGCAAGCTTTTCGAGCCATACCTCAAAGTCGTGATGAAGTCCTGCTTCATCATCATTAATAAATACGCTCGCCGTTATGTGCATTGCATTAACAAGTACAAGACCTTCATTTACCCCGCTTTCACGAAGGCAGTTTTCTACCTGTCCGGTAATATTTATAAAAGCACGGCGGGTCGGCGTTTCAAACCATAGCTCTTTTCTATAAGATTTCATCGGTTCAGAGTATTAATTTACCTTCCGATCTTTTAGCTTTTATAATATCAGCAAGGTGGTATATCATTGCAGTTATACAAACCCCGGTAACAATCCCGACTATGAACGCAAGAATTACGAGCAATTTCGGTGTTACAGCATAAAAAAGCAGCAGGGTAATGATCAGGCAGACCAGCACTGCCAGAAATGCCGTCAGTACTATTATTCTTTTATCTTTCATGATATCTGGAATTAGATATCTAAGATACGAAAAAATCTTCAGCAAAATTCACAAGGTAGACTCTGTCTGTTGATCTGGTCAATGCTGTATAAAACCATCGCAGGTAATCAATTGTGATTTCATTCCTGTTGAACATTCCCTGATCGATAAATACCCTCTCCCACTGTCCGCCCTGCGCCTTATGACAGGTAACGGCATATGCAAATTTTATCTGAAGGGCATTGAAAAACGGATCATTTTTAACAGCTTCAAATTGTTTTCTTCTTGTCTTGATATTCAGATAATCAGCCAGAACATTCTGATACAGCTCCTTGTTTTTCTCTGAGGGTAATGCAGGTGTATCAAGATGAAGGACATCAAGTCATTACCTTTGATTCGATTTCAAGATTATAGTCCGGAAACTTAAGTACCATATCGGCAAAATGGAATCCATATCTCTCCTCATACTTCCTTATCTTTTTCACCTCGGCAATATCTCCGTTTGCAATAAATCCTGCTCCGTCCTCCTCTTCATCAATGATAAAATAGTTATTCTTTACGACCATGACCATATCGCCGGGACTTATCTCTTCCTCCCTGAAAAAGATCCTGTTCCTGATCCCCTGATTATACCGGTTTGCCTGTTTATTTGAATTTACTACAATTATTGTTCCCTCCATTCCGCATGTTCCATATGCAGTGGAGATCTCATCAATCAGCTCTTCACCGGTTATTCTGACAGTATCCTTATAATTAATGCAATCGATTGAAGGATGAACCAGATTGATTTCAGCAACCTGCAGCCGAACACGTGTGGCATTCATGAGAACACCTGATGTTTCGCTCTGACGGACTACCTGTTTAAGTTCACATGAAATCAGTCCGAAGCCATATTCTCCAAGAGCGGCAGGATCGAGAGCCGGACTCACATTCGATCCGACCGGCGGCAGCTGGGCTGTATCACCGACCAGGATCAGTTTGCACTCATTACCTGAATAGACATATTCAATCAGATCATCAAGAAGCCGTCCGCTGCCGAACAATGATGAATCTCCCGAATTGTTGGAAACCATCGATGCTTCATCGACAATAAAAAAAGTATCCTTGTGAAGATTTCTGTCAAGTGAAAAACTGCCAAATCCATCTTTTGAGGATTTTTGTCTGTAGATCTTTTTATGAATTGTGAATGCCTGCCTTCCGGAATATGATGCAAGAACTTTTGCAGCTCTTCCGGTAGGAGCCAGAAGAACTGATCTCATCCTGAGCAGATCGAGGGTTTTAACTACTGAACTTATGACGCTTGTTTTGCCTGTTCCGGCATATCCTGTCATAAGGAAGATCACATCATTATTGTTATCGCATATATATCCTGCAATTTTCTTCAATGCATCAGACTGATCATCTGTTGGTGTATTTCCCAGGTTCTTGCATAAATTATTATATATAATTGTATCGCGCATGAGTATTTAGCAGATCCACAAACTGCTGGTTGAATATTTTTCCTACTTTTGTTTGTAAACTTAACCAATCTTAATAACATTAAGAAATGCCATTTCTTGAACTTTTTGATGAGACACTCGATATAAACTCTACTGAAAATTATGAGTTATCTATCAGGTAAGCCCCGATGGATTATCATTTTGCCTTCTTGATTCGTCAGGAATAAATTTGTACTGATCAGGTCATTTGAAGCTGAAGAGAATAAATATTTTAATGCTGATAAAATAAGTGAATTGCTGCACCACGATGATTTTCTTACCAAAGCGTTACAAGAAGATTAATTGTGTCATGCCTTCATCGAAATTTACACTTGTCCCGTGCACCACTTTACGATCCTGGCAAAAAAATCGGAGTATTTCACTTTCAATCATAATCCTGAAGAGGGCAGTATGGTTATGGCAGATAAAACAAGTGATCCGGATGCATTTCTGGTGTATTCTCGTTTCCAGATCCATCAGTGAAGTGATAAATAGTTTATATCCCGGGCTCTCATCTGCATCATCATGTAAAACTATTATTGGACCATACATCATTCAACCAGAAAAAGTATAATCGGCAATTATCTGCATGTTCATGTTGAAAGGGATTTTTTCAATCTTATAGTTTTCAATGATACTATCCTTAAATTCTGTAATTCATTTCTCTTACAGGAATATTTCAGATATTCTCTATTATGTTCTGAACGTTTTTAAAAATCTGGATATCAAACAGGAAGAGACAATTCATTTGAGCGGTCTCACAGAAAAGTATGATGATCTGTCATCGAGTTTTTCATCTGTACATAAGGAACATAAAATTCGCTGAACCATCAGGCAATTTTACCTTCAGTTATGTTTTTAATGATACTGAACTTCATCGGTTTATTAATCTTATTCACAGTCGTAAATTGCGAATAATAGGAGGCAGATACAGAGGCAGAAGGATCAATCCTCCTTCAAATTTCAAGGCAAGGCCGACGACTGATTTTGCACGGGAGGGTTTGTTTAATATTCTGAATAACAGGGTTGATTTTGAGTCTGCAGATGTTCTTGATCTTTTTTCCGGAACAGGCAGCATAAGTTATGAATTTGCTTCGCGTGGAGCAGCGACGGTACATCTTGTTGAAAAAGATATTCATCATATATCAGGCATAAAGAAGATATTAAAGGAGCTTGATCTTAAGAATGTAAAACCGATTCATATTGATGTGAGGGCATATTTAAAAACATGTTCTGTAAAATATGATATTGTTTTTGCCGATCCACCTTATGAACTTTCATGGCTTAGTGAGTTGCCGGATCTTGTCACCCGTTCGGGGGTTATAAAGGATGATGGATTTTTCATTCTTGAACATCCAAGGGATTTGAGTTTTACAGATCATAAATTATTTTTTGAACACAGGAATTACGGCGGAGTGAATTTCAGTTTCTTCAAACCATTATCTACCTGAATAATAGTATTATATAGCGATTATTTAAAATTATTGTCTTAAATAAGAAAATGGATAATTATTTCAAAAATAATTTTGTGAAGTTAAAAATTAGGTTAATTTTGCAACTCGTTTTATCAATTGGTGCGGTAGTTCAGTTGGTTAGAATAACGGCCTGTCACGCCGTGGGTCGCGGGTTCGAGTCCCGTCCGCACCGCAAGAAATGCAAAACCCGATGAGAAATCATCGGGTTTTTTGTTTTCCGGAGCTCATTGAAAATTCGTTTTCATAAGAGTGACGGAAAACAAAAAATCATTTGCTGCACAGCAGCAATGGTTTTGCATTTCTTGCCCAGGTAACCAGTGGAGGAAAGGGTCCGACCAAAGGTCAATCCCGTCGACACCGCAGGTATATGTAAGGAGGGTGTCTCAAAAGGACACCTTCTTTTTTTATTTTCATTTCTTTTTCTCCTCCAAAAGAAACGAAACAAAGAAAAGGAGTCCGGAAAAGACAACCTCCCCCTTTTTGTCCTCCCGCTACACAAGGCCATAATGGCGCCACCAAAAAGGGCGAGGTTCACACCTTTTCCGGTTTGCCTGCGCACGTTCTAAAGTTGTAAATTGTTGATAACTAGTGAAAAGGGGGGGATGCCCTCCTCCTGAGTTGTAAATCAAGTCATTTACAGCTTTGATTTTGGGATGTACTTTTAAAGAAGTATAAAGGAGGAGGCTGTTCGAGTTATCATCCCCGGCTCATGCTGAAAATATTGCTTTATGGATACCTTACCAATCTCTTTTATTTTTCCGGAACTCGTCGATCAATTAGCAACTCTGATGCACAATAATCTCTTCTGATCCCTTATCAGCAGCTTTCCATCTGTAAGCGCCATAGGACCCCAGTTCTGGCCTTCTCCAAGGATCTCAGCGGAAGCCAGAGGCTTGAATCCTGAAGGATCCGGTTGTATAAGATACAAGGTTTTTCGGCCATCAGTTGCCAGTATCAGACCGTCAGCAAGGATCATACTTCCTTTATCGAACAGAGGTGAACGCATTGTTTTCCACATGACCTTGCCATCCATACTCATACAGCACAGACCATCGCGTCTGTTGTTTGTTGAGAACTGGGCATAGAAATAACCATTATATAATATTGGTGATTTGGTGTGATCACCGAAATCGTTGTGTTGAAAAGTTCTTTGACACTGTATATTACCATCTGCTTCATTTTCTCGACCTGAATCATAGCTGCACCAAGTTCGTATCCACCGACAGCAATAATTCTTCCTTCACCGGCATCAAAGGCCGGAGCAACCTGAATCATATTCTCCCAGTTATCGTATTCCCAGAGAATTTGCCCTGTTTGTGGTTTCAGCCCGATTATCCTGCCCTTGGAAATGTCAGCTTCCTTGTGCATAAAGGTATTCGTGGATGAAAATACCATTACGATCTGATCCTCTCCAGCAATCTTTGCGACAGACGGGCTGGCATAAGTTTCATTTCCGATAGCTTCTGTCTTCCATATGATATTTCCCGTCAGTTTGTTATATGCGACCAATCCGGCGTTGGGATCTTTTGAGTAAGACACGATAAGCAAGTCGCCGTATATAAGCGGACATTGGGTTATCGCCCATATCGGTATTTTGATTCCACCGAAATCTTTCATAATGTTCTTTTTCCATAACGGTTTATGGGTGTTTATATCAATACAGTAAAGGTCTCCGTAAGGACCGCAGGAATATACCCTGTTGCCATCGACAGCCGGAACGCTTCTTGAACCCGGATACGAAATTGACCCGGGTGCATTATAACTGTAGCTCCATAATTCCTTTCCATTTTTAAAATCAAAACACCGCAAAATGTCACCAGTTTTATCGTCCCTGTCAAGCAAATAAACCATTCCGCCCTTTATCACAGGTCCGCCAAAGCCGGGACCAACGTTGGTTGTCCATAATACTTCAGGACCGGATGCAGACCAAGTTCTCAAAATACCTTTCTGAGGATATGTGCTGTTATGATCTGGTCCCAGGAATTGGGGCCAGTCCTGTGCGTATACATTCGAGATACAGGCGGATAAAACAACTGCGATGTAGAGGAGATTTATTCTTTTCATAGTTATGGTCTTTTTTTAAAGGTAAAACAAATAACTTAATAGTGGGTCTTTTTATACTTGAAAAAGAAAAAACATGGATTTATGAAACTGATCGTAGTTTCCGTTATCGTCAACATGAACTGTGAGAGCTCTAGTGTGAATCCGGGTTTGGAGTTAAGCCAGGAGCCGGAGTTGCAGACAAATGTGAGAAGGACAAATCCCCCAGCTTCCAGGTGCCATTTTGCTTTAAATAAACCTCGGTAACTACAAAATCATTACTGACCTCACGGCCGCCCACAACAGCTAACAATGTTATTCTGTTTAAGAGAATAGCTGTATTGTCAATAATGTTAACGGTTAAATCGTGGATATCCGCCATAAAGAGCACAATGACAGATTTTTTAAAGATTTTTCATAATGACAAGAATACTTTGTCAACAAATGAGATTGTCAGACGTTTAAAAAAGTATAAAGAATTAAAAAAACAGTGTTATGAAATTTACGACAACAATTGTTCAAACAGGCAACAATACCGGCATTGAAATAAGTGAACAAATGCTGGGAAAATTAGGAGGAGGTAAAAAACCTCTGGTAGTGGTCACTATTAATAATTATAGCTACCGCAGTGCTGTTGGAAAAATGGGCGATAAATTTATGATTAGCTTGAGTGCTGAAAATCGCAAAAATGCCAACGTTAAGGGAGGAGACACAGTTGAAATAGACGTTGATTTAGATACTACTCCAAGAACAATAGAAGTGCCAATTGAATTGCAAAAAGCTTTGGATAAAAACAAAAGTGCAAAAACTAATTTTGAAAATTTAGCACCAAGTAAAAAGAAAGCAATGGCTCTTTCTGTAAAGGAAGCGAAGACTGAAGAAACTAAAAAAAGAAGAATTGATAAAGCAATTGAAGAATTAACAAGTTGACAATTATCGGTAAAATCAGAGCTTCGCTTACGATCTGGGCAGGCTCCCTCCAACTAACGTTTTGAACAATTGCATTATCCTTTGGTTATGTTGAAGATAGACAATTAACTTATTTTAAAAGTCATGAGCCAGAATCTTTGCTATTTCGGTTCACTCTTTTTTCTGATGTTAATAACTGGAGTGTTTTGGGGAACATGGTTTACTCTGACCCGTTCAATTGAGAGTTTCTCCGCTGATGAATTCATTCATATTGGAAAGGTTATTATATCAAATGTTGCCTGGCCGATGCGTTTTATTTTACCCTCTGGTATTGCACTTTTAATTCTATCACTTGTATTTTATAGCAAGACAAATAGTGCCAGTTTTTATTTCGGCTTACTTTCTCTCATCTTGCTTATTGCAGTACTTTTGATTACAGTAGCCATTCTTGTTCCAATTGACAACAAGATCAAAACATGGACAACTGACACAATTCCAAAAAACTGGGAAAGGATTCGTGCCAAATGGAAACTTTTTCATGTCTTACGAACTTTTTTCTCCCTGGCAGCGTTTGCATCTTATTCCTTATTTTTATTATCTTCACTGGGGTAGATATGTTCCGTAAGCATTTTGCAGCCCATCCCTACAACAACCGCGACATATACGAATCAAAACTCACATCCTTACACAGACTGGGAAGCGTCTAAAGAGCTCATCATATTGAAGCCAACTACTCCCCTTTGTGAGCCATCGAAGAGTTTTTTCGTAACCGGCATCCTGAACCCATAGTTTAGTGGTAATAAATAAGTCTTACCTGGGTACACCGCTTTTTTTAATTGCGGTTCCCACAGCGGTTTCGTTCATGTAGGATGCCGCCGTGTCAATTAACCGGTATCCTGTTTCAATGGCAGCGATCACTCCTTTCTCACATTCTTTCAGGTCAGGCACCTGAAATACTCCGAAACCCAATATGGGCATTTCGACACCATTATTTAAGACAACTTTCTGCATAGTTGTAAAATTTAATTATTCCTCCAAAGGGAAACAAAGATCGACAGTGCAAAGTTGAGATGAAAAAACCAATGCGGATGTATATAGATTACTGATTTGCGTACCCGAATTACGGATTTAAATTTGGATACCGGGGTGGGGTTCCGGTCAGTTCGATCAGTGAAGCTATTGAAGAGATCCAGTCGTTTTTTCTATGTACATAATTGACTCTGATACTTTCATAGAGCAATAATATTTATGAATATATTTGAAGTCTAAATGTCAAATTAGTATGGGACATCTAAATTGGAAAGGAGAATGGATTACAGATGAATCTCCATTTGATAAAGCAAGCGAATATTCTTTGAAAAAAGATTTAATAAAGGAATTATTGGAGGTTACTAAAAAATATCAGGGCAGAATTAAAGATAAAACGATTGCCGAAGCGGCAAATGAAGTTGTTAAGAAATATAATTTATTGAAAGATTAATAAGCCCTCCTTTAGCAAGGAACTCTCTTTTTAAAAATCATTATATATGGGGTTTCAGGACTTTCGTAATTTCTCGACATCCGGATTAATTCAAAACCACAATCAACAATATCAGAGATTTGTTTCTCAATAGGTGATGCATTCCATCCATGCTCAGCGGTCAATACTTTACCTGAGTAATTATTCCTGTCGGGATTGATAATATACATTAGTCCGTCATTTTTAAGCTTCAGCCTCAAATCTTTCATAATAGCTTTTGGATTTCTGAAGTATTGATAGGTCCATAACATTAAAATTTTATTAAAGGTATCATCAGGAAGATCCGTTTCATTATCAGTACCTTTTATGACGATGAACTCATTTGTAAATGGTCTCCCATTTAAGTCCTGATAACTTTCAACTACTTTATTAATAGTTTTCTGGTTGCAAACCGAAGTATCAATGTCTTGTATGTAAAAAGTTAGGCTGTCATGAAACATGGATAGCATAGCTTCAATTGAACCATTTGCAGCACCTACATCTGCTATTTTTTCACCCTTTTTAAAGCTGATCGTGTCAACGCATTTATCTTTTAAGGTTTTAATTATCTCTTTCTTACTTGTGATTAGTACAGAGCCATCAAAGGGTTTCATTGAGACAGAATTGATGTACTTGCAGTTAGATAAACAGGAGCATATAACTGAAATAATTATGATATGTATTATTCTTAAGTGCTTCATTTTTAAGTGTTTTGTCAGTTTAAACATATCCTGCAATTAAAGTTGAAAGTGTTCTGATTGTAACTTCTCTATTGTTTTATGTATTCTTTACTTTTAATCTCTTGAATTCAAAGTTACTAATTTCTTAATCGAGGGAAATATTTTAACCAGACTTTATCGCAAGTGGGTAGCAAAACCTTTCGCTTTCCAGCTAAATAAATATTTAAATTAAACTGCGGAATAAACAAGTTGAGTCACTAATTTGTTAGTGTGTAATGAATTTGGTTCAACATCTCTGAGTTGAATATTAGATAGAAGGATTTTTTTTAAAATCCATTTTTCAGTTTTTCAGAAATTTATAATACTTAATATAATGAGGGCAATCTGGAAAGGCTCAGTAGGCTTTGGTCTGGTGAATATTCCCGTAAAACTTTACAGCGCCACACAGCAAAGCAGCCTTGATTTAGACATGGTAGACCGGCGCGACATGGGAAAAGTAAGGTTTAAAAAGATCAATGAGAGTACCGGTGCAGAACTGACAATGGAAAACATCGGGAAAGCTTATATGTACAATGGCGGATATATTTTACTCGAGGAGGAGGATTTTGAAGCTGCAATGCCAGAAAAAAGTAAGGTAATTTCGATTAACAATTTTGTGAAAGAAGAAGAGATCAACACCATTTATTTCGAGAATTCCTATTACCTGGAACCAGAAAAATCAGGGGAAAGGGCATATGCACTGCTTCGTGAGGCAATGGCGAAATCGGGGAAAGTCGGTCTTGCACAGTTTGTACTCAGGACATCGGAGACTCTGTCAGTGCTGAAACCGATGAATGATGTACTGGTACTTAGCAAAATCAGGTTCGCTGAGGAGATCCGGAGCATTGAGGAACTGAAATTGCCACCAAAGTCAGTGGTAAAACCCGATGAACTAAAAATGGCCTTGTCGCTGGTAAACCAATACACAGAGCCTTTTAGCATAGAGGAATACAAGGATGAATATGCAGCAGCGCTCCTGAAGGTGATAGAGGAAAGAGCCTCAGGTAAAAGAACAAAGATCAGGAAGCTGACGGTCACTTACAAAAACACCGATAATCTTATAGATCAGCTGAAAGCAAGCCTTGCAAGAAAAAAAGCTTCATAACCGGTGAGTCTGAAAACATATAATAAAAAAAGAGATTTCAAGCAGACCCCTGAACCTCTTCCGGTAAAGACCGCGAAGAATAAGAAGAAGCTGACATTTGTTGTCCAAAGGCACGATGCTACAAGGCTTCATTATGATTTCAGGCTTGAAATGGAGGGAGTGCTGAAAAGCTGGGCAATTCCCAGGGGACCTTCTATGGTTCCGGGAGAAAAGCGGCTGGCGATAATGGTTGAAGATCATCCCCTGAAATATGGCAGATTCTATGGCGAGATCCCCAAAGGCAACTATGGCGCAGGAATTGTCGAGATATGGGACAAAGGAACCTATCTGCCAGCCATAGAAAAGGGAGATCCTGAAAAGAATCTTCGCGAAATGCTTCAGAAAGGTGATATAAAATTCAGGCTGAAAGGTACATATCTCAGGGGGCTCTTTGCCCTTTTTCACCTCAAAAGTGCTGAAAAGGAGAATGAATGGATGCTCGTTAAAAAGGCTGATGAGTATGCCCTGGAAGTTTTTGATATCGAATCAATGCCGTCATTGAAATCAAAAAACATTTCAAGGAGGAAGATCTAAAAAGCAAAACAGTTCAGAACCTTTTCCGGATCCGCTTCCCGTACCAATGGTTCCAAAGCTGGTCACAGAAGTGGCTGACAATCCTTCCTGGATCTATGAGATGAAGCTTGACGGATACAGGATGATCTGTTCTGTCAGGGACAGAAAAGTTGAATTGATATCACGCAACGGGAATCGTTATACAAGACAATTTGAAGTGCTTCTTGATGATCTTGATAAGATTGAAGAAAACCTGATCCTTGATGGAGAGGTTGTTGTGGAGAATTCAAAGGGAATAAGTGATTTTCAACTTCTTCAAAATTATATAACCACCAGAAAGGGTGATCTGAAATACTATGTGTTCGACATCCTCTATCTGGATGGTCACAACATTATGAAGTTCCCTCTCATTAAACGCAAGGAACTGCTTGACGCCTTTATTAAAAAATATGATTTCACAAGAATTTCAAAGCTTGAATATCAAACAGGTAATGGCAAAGAACTGTTCCAAAAACTATCCCGGGCCGGCTATGAAGGTATTGTTGCAAAAGATCCGGAAAGCACATATTTGCCTGGTAAACGTTCAGATTCGTGGCTCAAAGTAAAATCAATACAGATGCAGGAAGCTGTAATCTGCGGGTATACACAGCCACAAGGCAGCAGGAAATATTTAGGCTCCATCATTTTGGGATTGTACGAAGGGAAAATACTGAAATACATCGGCAATTGCGGGACAGGGTTCACTGATAACTCTCTCAGGGAACTGCACGCGATGTTTGAATTATTGAAAACTGAGAAATGCTGTTTCAGCACTCCTCCAGAGCTATCATGGACAAAAGGAAAACCTGTCTGGATAAAGCCAAAGCTTGTTGCTAATATTAAATTCGTGGAATGGTCGCGGGATGAGATTATGAGATCACCAGTGTTCATGGGTCTCAGGGAAGATAAGGATCCCACCGATGTTGTAAATGAGATGAAGGTCATAGCTGGAGCAGAAAATGCCAGAGTTACCGGACATTCAGAGAAGGAAAAAAATATAACTCTTTCCGGGAAAAAATTAAAGCTGACAAATATTACAAAAGTATATTGGAATGATGAAGGATACACGAAAGGGGATCTGATCTCTTACTATCAGAACATCAGCAGATTTATACTGCCCTATCTGAAAGACAGACCCCAATCTATGAACCGCTATCCACATGGGATAGAGGGCGAAAGTTTCTATCAGAAGGACATTGATCCTGATCATATCCCGGAATGGATTAAAACCGCAAAAATGGGATCCAAAACAAATCCTGAAGGCATCAATTATCTTATATGCAATGATCTTGCAACTCTTGTTTACATGATCAATCTCGGTTGTATTGAAATCAATCCCTGGCACAGCAGCTACAGGAAACCTGATTATCCTACATACATGATGCTTGATCTGGATCCAGGTGATATCTCATTTAAGGTTGTAGTAGATACAGCCCTGGTTATAAAGGAATTATGTGATGAGCTAAAAATTGCCTGCTATTGTAAAACAAGTGGATCCACTGGCTTGCACATTTACATCCCGCTGGGCGCCAGATACGATTATGATGCGGCTAAAATGTTTGCTGAAATACTTGCTATAACAGTTCATGACAGGCTTCCTTCGTCTACAAGTATAGAAAGAGCAGTTTCAAAAAGGAAGGATAAAGTGTACATTGATTTTCTTCAGAACAGAAGAGGTCAGACAATTGCTGCACCTTACTGTGTGCGGCCCAGGGCAATGGCAACGGTCTCAACTCCTCTCAGCTGGAAAGAGGTTAATCACCGATTATCGCCTGAAATGTTTACGATAAAAAATATTGAACAACGTCTGAAAAAAATGGGCGATCTCTGGGAACCTGTTTTGAAACGGGGGATATCACTTCCCGGAGTACTAAAGGCACTTGAAAAGATCTCTTGAGGAGCTGGAAGTAATTTAAATGAAATAAATCAGTTAAACCATGTTTCTGCATACACCTTACGGTCATGCTGAAAGTCAGTTAACCGGTAATAAACAGAAGAATCATTTTCTATCTGATAGACCCAATAGCCAAAAATTCCGCCAGGACTAAAATAGGCTCTCTTAAGATAAAGTTTATCTCCGACTGAAAACTCGCATTTTTTGCCATATGCAGAAATCTTTCCGAAGGTTGCGTCCATCGTAGTCTTGATCCAGATCAGATTCGGACCATTGCTTTCCTTTGGACCAGTCTGACGATAGTCAACGAAATTTCCAACATATTTTCTGCTGATAAATAATTTGTCCTCGATAATGGTCTGGGAGGGGGTTTTTGAACTTTTTAAATTTGCAACAAATGGGACATTTAGAATCTGTGTTGTGGCTATTTCCTTGTAATCAGATCCGCCTGTAATGTCTGCTTCGACTCTTAAAAAATATTTTTCAGATCCCCAGTCGATGGAATTGAAACTGCCTGATTTGTCCGTACCGGTACCGATATTTATGGAAACCAGGCCTGACTTGCTTGTCGTAATTTTATGATTCTCCATGTAAACAATTGAATCATAGGCGCTTCCAGCAAGAATACTTACCCTCAGCGACACAGTTCGACTTGACACTACTCCACCTTCCGCATCATGAACTATAGCCTGATAGTTAAACGACTCCGGTTGCTGGCCCGCTATCATTAGAGATAAGGCAAATGCAGCTATGGACAGAAGTATTTTCATATCAATTTATTTTATTAAAGTTATGAAAACCATTTGTCAAAATCAATTCAAATATGATTAATTAATAATTGCTTCTCAGCGATAGAATACGGTCCAGGCTAAATCTCTATGCCCAAGCCCCCATCCCCACGCCTACCGGCAGGCAGGCATATTGGGGGCTATATAAATCCAGATTTAAGAACGCAGAACAAACGAATAACGAATTATGAAATATATGATACTTCTTCATTCTGATTTCAAATGATCGTGATTCTGATTTCGTTAAGTCCCCCAATTGGGGGATTTAGGGGGTCATTTTCTGATACAAATTCTAATTGCCGATCTGTTCCGGTGAGTACTCAACCTTGAAAACAAAGTCGCCGTTTTTATCATTATATGAATAAATCCAGGTCAGCTTTTTATTAAGAAGTATTCTTAATGTTCCGGAGTTTTTGATCTCATTAAGAATTACAGGTTCCATGTAGCGTTTTAACTGTTCTACAGGCAATAAATCCCTCACCTGATGTATAAGAGTGTAATTGAATTGCAGGTTTTGATCCGCAAAGGCAATTACTTTATCCAGCCTTGTTTCAGGATCAACCATTGCCGGACAGGTTTTATTCATTCCTTTCACAAAATTCAAAACTTCTTTATCGGTAGAGTGAGTTTTGAAAAAAACCTTCTCAACAATTATGAAAAGTACTACAAAAACCAGAATCGCACCAAAAATCTTTAAGAACTTATTCATTTTCCAAAAATTGATTTATTCAAACATCCTTAAGAAATGATGCTGAATCCTAGTCAATGCTCTTCACCGACCCTTGCGGGTTACTGTTTATGGTTTTTGATTCCTATCTGCAGTCAGGACACTTTATTAATTCCAAAGTACCGGTTTCAGCAGTAAATTCTTTACCGCATTTTTCGCATTTAACCTGAGGTTTGTTCATCGCCAGAAGTCTGCTGGCAATTGCTGTGTTAAACTCTAAAGCCTGTAAGTCCCTGATCTGAGAATAATTGTCTCTGCGAATATTTGCGGCGACCAGATCTTCCTCCTTCTGAATTGGTATATCTATTTCATTTTTCATTTTGCAAAGATACGAAATATCAGGCCCATACTCACGCTGTAATTAGAAATCCTACAGTTTAATGAGTTCCACCCTCCTGTTTTGTGCTTTGCCTACTGATGTTGAGTTCGGCGCAATGGGTTGTGATGCCGGGGAAGAAAATTCGGAATTTAAATTGAAGATACTGTGGAATGTTTCAAAAAACCGAAATAATAGCATAATTTTAACCTTATAAACCTAATACTATGAGTAAAATTACAATTGACCGCCGGTTGTTCATAAAGAATACCACGTTAGCCGCCTCTGCGGTTGCACTGGCAGGTAAGACTGCTTTTGCGGGAAGCATGTTACCAGTCACAAATATGTTACCAAGGTGGAAAGGATTCAACCTGCTCGATTATTTTTCCCCGTCTCTGCCTGATAAGCCGGAAGCAAACAGGACCACTGAGGATGATCTCAAATGGATGGCTGACTGGGGATTCGATTTTGTGAGGCTGCCTATGGCTTATCCAAGATACCTGTCGTTTGACCGTTCAAAAGATATAACAGTTGAGGAAGAGTATAAGACCAACCCAAAAGTACTTTACGAAATTGATCAACTGATATTCATGGCTCAGAAGCATGGTTTACATGTGAGCCTTAACCTGCACCGGGGACCAGGTTATTGCATAAATGCCGGTTTCCACGAACCATTCAATCTCTGGAAAGATAAAGCGGCTCAGGATGCATTTAATTATCACTGGGGAATGTGGGCAGAGCGTTATAAAAATATTTCATCGGAGAAATTAAGTTTCGATCTGCTTAATGAACCAGCGTATATAGAGGACATGAATGACCAGTTCGCAAAAAAAGGTCCGGTTCCGGGCAAGATCTATCATAAAGTTGCTGAGGGAGCATGCAAAGCGATCAGATTAGTAAGTCCCGACAGACTAATTATTGCTGATGGAAACGGAGGTGGCAATAATGTAATTCCAGAATTAATAGACCTGAAGATAGGCCAGAGCTGCCGCGGATACTGGCCAGGAGAAGTATCGCATTATCAGGCACCATGGGTATGGAAAGATCCGTCGCAGGCACCGACACCTGTCTGGCCGGGTACTATTGATGGCAAAGATGTATGGCAGGCAACAGCTGGAAGATTTTTATAAGCCATGGATTGAATTACTGGGCAAAGGAGTTGGCGTGCATTGCGGAGAATGCGGATGCTGGAAAAAAACACCTCATCCTGTGTTTCTGGCATGGTTCGGTGATGTTGTGGATATCCTTACAAAAAATGGAATAGGATATGCTCTCTGGAATTTCAGAGGCGATTTTGGCATATTGGACTCCGGACGTGCTGACGTTAATTATACCGACTGGTATGGTCATAAACTGGATAGCAAACTGCTTGAGCTTCTGAAAAAACACTAGAATTTAACAGGCCATCACTCCTTTCAGATATCCGATAGATTCGGCAATACCCGGAAGAGGATCTTTCATATCTTTTTCAAATTCAAGGTTGCACGATCCTGAATATCCTGTTTTTCGCAGAGTATTGACAATTTTTGGGATATCGATGATCCCTCTACCCATTTCGACCGTTACTCCCTCTTTTGAAGCTTTATCTACATCCTTTATATGAATATCATAAATTCTTGCTTTGTACTTTAACAGGTCAGCCGCCGGATCTTCTCCATCCCGAACCGTATGTCCGATATCGAGACAAAACCCAATACGTTCATCAAGGTTTTTTATATGATCCCAGATATCCGTAGCATTTGGGTAGAGCGGGTTGTCAGGACCATGATTATGAATTGCCAGCCTGAAGTTATATGTTTTTACCTTGTTCTCAACATATGGAAGAAGTTCATAATCAGGTGCTCCGACTATCATTTTTACTCCGGCCATTTTTGCATACTCAAATGCCTGGTCAACGGAATCCTTAGTCTTCATATATACAACTCCGACAGTGAAAACATTAATTCCACCGGCTTTAAATTTCCCGATAACCTCATTGATCTGTTCCCTGGTGCTATTCATGGGCATATGGAAATCCTTAAGTGAGAGATTGTGAACTCCGACCCTGTTCATCATCTCAATAGTCTTTTCTATGGAAAATTCTTTGAAGGTATACCCGGCCATTCCAATGGTAAAGGTATTGACGGCTTTATCTGCCGAAACCTGAAGACCAGGAGAACCATACATTTTTGAGGCACCTGCTGCCAGAACCCCGGTTCCGGCCAATTTTAAGAACTGACGACGTGATTTCATAATTTAGTTTTATTATTACCTGTGAACATGATCAAATATAGTCACATTCAGGCAACTTATTTGGTTTTTCTGACTACCATATTATTATCGATCAATCTGCTGTTATAAGTTTGAATTATGGCTTTCAATTTTTCTTCCATCAGCTTTTCAAGTTCAGGTTCTTTCCCGATAAGGTTTTTTTCAAGAAAGAGGTCATCTTTAAAATTATACATTCCGACCGGTTTATTATCGATCATCTCGAGAATATGATCCTTCATATAGAGGTTATATGTACTCCCGTTTGTATTAAACGCAAATGATTCATATGAATCATCTAACAGGTTGTTACCGAAGGCAATATATGGTTCATCATAATTCAGATAATTCAAGATTGTAGGCATTATATCGATCTGTTGTGCAATCCGGGGCTTAATACCCTTCAGGTCACTGCCTGGTTTGTAAAATATTATTGGCACACAATAGGCACCAAAATTATTCTGGAATTCTTTATGGACAGATTCATTTGTATGATCAGCTGTGATAACAAAGAGTGTATTATTAAACCATGGGCTTTTAGAGATCTGATCAAATAATTCATGCAGGGCGAAATCAGTATAGCCAACAACTTCAAGGATTGGAGCTGGACCTGTCTTAAATTTTCCAATATATTTTTCAGGAACTTTAAACGGATGATGAGATGATACTGAGAATATCGAAGCCAGAAATGGTTGCCTGAAGCTATTTAACTTCTCACCGAAAAATTTAAAGAAAGGCTCGTCCCACACACCCCATATACCATCAAAATCTGCTTTATCAGGATATTGATTCAGCCCGATATAGTCATCGAATCCTGCCATTTTTGCGAATGAGTCGAATCCCATTGATCCATTTGGGGCGCCATGGAAATAAGCAGAATAATATCCTTTTCTTTTAAGCAAATCAGGGAAGGCCGTTGATCTGATTATTTGCGTAATGAGAAATGGTATAAGGTGTTTCAAGGGAAGGCACTGATGCCAGAATTGAAGGCATTGCATCAATGGATTTTTTCCCGTTGGCTATAGACACATCAAATGTAAGGCTGACACTTATAAGTGAATCTATAAAAGGAGTATAACCTTTATAGGTTCCGCCCTCAAGTAAGGGATTAAGTGATCCGATATACTCCCTGGCAAAACTCTCAAGAATGATTATAACTACATTTTCATTTTTAAAAGGCTTTGTAGTTGAAGGTGTATAGAGAGGATTGTAAAGCTTTGTCAGCTTTTCGTTATCAAAAAAGTTAAATCGTTCAAGAGGTTTTTTACCAAAAGTTCTTAAAATACTGAAAGGTGTATTAAGGACAATAGCCACATCGCGGGGTGAATCGGCATATCGTGCTGCATTACTTATAGTAATCGGACGGGTCGAGTGTTTGTAGCCGCCACGCGCTGCCCCGATCACAAGTGCAATTACCAGGGGGATCATCAGGATATTCACAGAATAATATGGCAGCTTATTCACTTTCACGGGTTTCTCAACCTTAACTTTATTATAGAAATAGACCATTAAAAACCAGACAAAGAAGGTAAAAAGTGTAGCTGGCCAGTAATCTATGAGAAATCTGAAAAACACTTTTGTATTATTGGTATCATTTTCGAATGTTTTGAAGACATCAGCAGTTGCTCTTTTATCGACAAACCTGTAATAAACAAAATCCATCCCGTTCATTGCAATTGCTATGCCATTTGTGATAAAATAGACATATTTCAGAATAGTCTGATAAACGTCTTTATACCTTATATCCAGGGGTATAATACTTAAAAGGATGAAAAGCATATTGATATATACCACAGCGGATATATCAAAGGTCAGGCCCCCCTTCATCATTAAAAGGAATTGAGTTAATGATACACCGGGAAACATTTTGTGATTAAAAAGAAAGAATCCTATTCTGCATAATGAGAACAGGAACATAATAAGCAGGATCCTGTAAATAAGGACTACAAAAATATTTCTGGAAAGCACCCAGTTTTTCATGTTTTTGTGTCTGTTATTAATTTTGTCTGACCTGAACTGTTCAGAAAATTAAATTGAATGATAAAACTATAAAAACTACTTTGATGTTGCAAGCCTGACATTATTAATCCAAAACAATTCCGAAGCGCCGTTGGGTGATTTGGCGGCCCGCACTTCTGAAGGTGATGGGCCCCTGTTTAATTCCGGTTTACCTGCCGGAGGTGCCGAGCCATATTCAATACCTAATGTGAATGGCATTGCACCTGTACCTCCCCTTGAATTTCTTACAGGAAGCTTCGCAATTGGCATAACCATACTGTAAAAGAATGCTCCGGTGGCATCGTATCTGACCGAGCCCCTGAAATTATCATTATTATCTGATGGAAAGTGCCTTTCCTGTTCATTAATGAAGCCGATAAGTTCAATAGTAGTGGCCAGTGCAAGTGGCGTACTATTGCTTTCATCAGGATTGGTTTTCTTTTCTCTAAGATCACTTTTCTTACGAATTGGCTGATTTTGAGAACCGATCGGAAATCTGATACCCAATGTTTTTACCTCCCTGCCATCCATATTGATCCAGATTGTGAGTCCTTCTCTCAAAATCCTGTTCTGAACTCCCTGGTCATCAACCTTTATGTCGATATAGATATTATCATTATCGTTTGAAAATGACATAATATAAGCTGGCCTTTCTGATGTAGCTGATAATCAGACACTTCTACTTTGTCGGAAACATGCCATCGGCTCAGGTTCAAGGATTCCTCTTCTGAGCATAGATGCTACAAGATCCTAATAAAAGCAAAAATAAAAGGGCTGGTTTCATAATAATTATTTCAACACTGACTTTTTAGGCTACCAAGTTAGCCAATTATTAAAATAAACGCCAGGTATGTTGAATAAGCAGTGATTGTATCACCCGGCGTTCAATGATCTGCAGGTTATTAATTTTTGGGTAAATCTTTCATCATCTCTTTAACATCCTTGTTGTTAAATTCGTTCAGCATTTTGTTTGTCCTGTTAAGTCTCCCCATTGAAAATGCCATTATCAGAACAGTAAGCGCGACTAAAATATAGATTACAATTCTGGTTGTTTCCCGATTAGTTTTAAGAGCCTCAACCAGTCCATTAAAAAGAAGCCATAATGCATAAATATTCAATACAATACCAACAATGGCGCCAAGATAGAAGTTAATGTGACCCAGAAAACCAAGGAAAGCACTAACAGGCATGATTACCATTACAGCAGCAGTAACTCTTACATTGGCTTCAAAATCGGTATTTCCTTTGCAAATTGAAGATATGACAAGCAGTATAACAGCACCGATGAATAATCCGACTAATTGCTCCAACTATTTTCCAGATGAGGATCATTATGCCAATGGCGCTTCCAAACATTCCACTCCCAACGGATCCCAGATTTAATAAACTCCAGATAAAAGCAATAGCGCCTGCAACTGCACCATAAATAACCGCCTTGATCAAAGGTTCTGTCATACCTCCCGAGGTTTTCATTGTTGAGAAGTAAGATTTAGGATTTACAAGGACTTCTTTGGATTCCCTGATAAAGAGATTTACATCAAAGGTACCGTCACTCATAATTTAAGGGATTAATTGGTTATTAATTAACAGATTGTAAAATTGAATATTAAAAAACCAATTTAAGAAAAATATCTTAAAAGTGCAGGAGATCTTCTGAAAATTAGTAAAGACTATTCCAGGTATGTATATCCGTACAGTCCTGAACGGTAATTTGAAAGAAATTCTTTACCCTCTTCAAGAGTTATAATACCGGCTTTTACAGAAGTTGTCACCCAGGTTTCAACAGTTCGTACCATCTTTTTTGAGTTATACTGAACATATTCAAGCACCTCTGCAACAGTCTCTCCATCAATGACCTGATCTATTTTATAACCATCACAATCGACAGAAACATGAACTGCATTTGTGTCACCAAACAGATTATGAAGATCACCCAGTATTTCCTGATATGCACCTACAAGGAATACACCCAGATAATAAGGCTCTTTAGCTTTGAGAGAATGAACAGGAAGATGGTGGGAAGAATTGCGTGTTGAAATGAAATTATCGATTTTTCCGTCAGAATCGCAGGTCATATCCTGGATTGTTGCAGTTCGTAAAGGTTCCTCATTAAGTCTGTGAATAGGCATAATAGGGAAGATCTGATCAATTGCCCATGCATCGGGAAGTGACTGGAACAGTGAAAAATTACAGAAATATTTGTCAGAAAGTATTCTTGAGATCTGCCTGAGCTCATCGGGCACATGCTTGGTCACATTTGCCATCTGATATACTTTCCGCGCTACCGACCAGAACAATCTTTCGATCTGAGCTCTTGTTTTAAGATCGATCAGTCCGAAACTGAATTTGTCAAGGGCTTCCTCCCTTATCTGCTGGGCATCGTGCCAGGTTTCAAGCATCCTGGACTGGTTAAAATTATCCCACAGAAGGAACATTTCTTTCACCAGCTCATGATCTTGATCATTAATTACATCCTCAACATCCCACGAAGGAAGGGTTGTAGTTTCGAGAACTTCAAAAATCAGCACTGAATGATGGGCAGTAAGCGATCGGCCTGATTCGGTTATGATATTCGGATGAGGAATATTATTCTTGTTGCTGGCATCAACAAAAGTGCTTATTGAGTCATTAACATACTCCTGAATAGTATAATTGACACTGCTTTCGCTATTTGAAGAACCTGTGCCATCATAATCGACGCCCAGTCCACCTCCGATATCAACAAATTCAACATTAAAACCAAGCTGCCGGAGCTGAACATAGAATTGTGATGCTTCACGGAGTGCAATTTTTATCCTGCGAATTTTTGTTACCTGACTGCCAATATGAAAATGTATCAGCTTGACACAATCGCGCATCTTGTTCTTTTCGATATAATCGATCGCTTCAAGCAATTCACTGGATGTCAGCCCGAATTTGCTGATATCTCCGCCGGAATCTTCCCATTTCCCGCTGCCAACACTCGCAAGTTTAATCCTGATACCCAGATTTGGCTTAACTTTCAGCCGTTTTGCATATCGAAGTGATCAGTTTGAGTTCATTCAGCTTTTCAACGACCAGGAAAATTCTTTTACCCATTTTCTGTGCAAGAAGAGCAAGTTCAATGTAATCTTCATCTTTATATCCGTTGCAGATAATAAGTGATTCAGGGTCAGTGTTAATGGCTATCACAGCATGAAGCTCAGGTTTGGAACCTGCTTCCAGACCAATATTGAATTTTTTCCCGTGGCTCACAATCTCCTCGACTACAGGCCTCATCTGATTTACCTTTATCGGATAGATTATAAAGTTCTGGGCTTTATAACCATATTCTTCAGAAGCCGATTTGAAACATTTTGATATACTTATGATCCGGTCATCAAGAATATCGGGAAACCGCACAAGTACCGGAGTTGATACATCCGATAAAATCAGTTCATCGAGAAGATCCTTCAGATCGACTGAAAATCCGTTTCTCTGGGGAGTAACAATAACATTTCCCTTTTCGTTTATGGAAAAGTAATCAACTCCCCACCCGTTAATGTTATATAATTCCGCTGAATCTTCTACCCGCCATTTTCTCATAATCAGATATATTGCCTTTGTTAATCAGTGCCAAAGGTGAGAAAAAAATGTATTTTTTACAAGGGTATTAAAATATCATGAATTTATATTGTCAGGTACACATTAATGATAAATCATGTATGTAGTGAACGGTCGTGACCGTTCCCTACGAACAATAAATTTTAATTAACGGGTTTTGTTTTTATTTCTGTTTTATCCAGAATCTTGTACACCGGATACTGGATTATAGCCTGTCCCCCATTGAGGTACCAGATACCGGTCAAAGAAATTCCAGAATACTAGTCCGTCATTCGATTGTGGTTCAAGTAAATATGCAACCAGGTTTCCAAGCGGCTGAGCAGTTCTTACAACAATTGTGCCGGCAGGGAAAGTCAATCCTGTCACTGACTAAACTTACCGCTAATTGTATTTGTATAATGGCCCTGGTTCAGACGGTGGAGCTCCTTTAAGATCGGTGATATCAAATTGCTGAACTTCAAGTTTGGAATCGGATGCCAGTTTTTCAATCTTAATACCATGAATCTTCAGGAGTTCGGTTATAGCCGGATCCATAGTAGTTATAAGGTAAGCATAAGGAAATCTGACATTTTTTGTCGGGTAATAATCAATGTAATACGGTATTGTAACATCTTTCTGTCTGTCGGTTCTCCTGTAATTCTTCCTTCCATTTGATTCATTTACAGTTCAGCTTCATACGTTTTGATAGTAACTTTTTCTGGGCAATGGCCGCACATTATATTCAATTGCAAAGGAATCTGAAACAGCAGGATCAGCTCCACGTGCTATTGTCTTTTTATCAGCTTCATTTAACATATTTTCAATTTCAGACTTATGACCTGAAGTATAATCAAGCAGAGAATGTATCAGATAATAGCAGCCCATTACCCTTGATTTGAAATCAGCATAAACATAATTTTCATTAAGAATGCCCAGCCTGTTCCTTAAACCGACATAATTCATCATATAACGTGGTTCAGAAGCATCTAATACCCAGCCTTTGTCCGGATTCGAGCATATCAAAAAACTCACCATAGAAACAATTCTCTGTTTTGTACTTTTCAGACAGGGTCTTTGACATTTCAGGCATCATTTTGTCGCGCATGTATTCAATTAAGGAGTTATCGCCATCAGGGTTGACCATCCAGCAAAAGGTTGTCGGTTCCACATGATAGGATCCGTCTGTTGTATGACAATCCATAAAAACGGCAGGATCCCATTTGTTAAAAATATTTGTTAATACACCTCTCACTTCAGGAGATTCAGCTTTCATCGCATCACGGTTCAGGTCGAGGAACTGACCGTTATACCTTACACCTACACCATTAACAGGTCCATTCTGATATGTTCTGTTCAGAGGACTGATCTTCTCATTGCCATCAGCATTAAATAACGGACAGATAAGCAGTACAACATTTTTAAGCAATTCAGGGTTCTTATCCCTGAGTAAATCCCTTACATACATAAGTGTGGCCTCTTTACCTTCAACCTCACCTGCATGAATATCAGCCTGAATATATACGACAATCCTTTTGTCATTGATGAGATCCTTAGGAGATGCAGGCAATGGATTACCAATGATCACAAGAGGTATCTCCCTTCCTTCGATGGAAGTCGCCAGATTCTCTGTCCTGATAAACCGGGAAGATTTTTTAAGCTGATCAATAAATGTCCTTACATCTTTATAATTTGAAGTCGATTTAAAATCAGATTTTTCAGCAACGGTCTGAAAGTTGAGCTGACCAGATACATTATATGCAACTGACAATAATGTTATCCAGATAATATAAAATCTTTTTCATAGTTTTATCCCTTATTAATATATAAGGTGTCAAAAGTAAAAAGATTTAGTGTTCATTGTTCATCATTATTGATTTCTGCAGACAATGTTCAGGATTTAGAGCTATTTGTTTATCACAGTCTAAACCAAATATCAGAATATTATTAAATAATTTAGATTATTTCAATTTATTTACGTAGCTTGCGGCCATTAATTTAAAAACAGAATAAAATGAACAAAGGAACAGTGAAATTTTTTAATGTATCAAAAGGATTCGGATTCATTAAAGATGCAGATTCGGATAATGAATATTTTGTACACGTATCTGGTCTGAAAGATCAGATTAAAGAGAATGATGAAGTTACATTTGAACTTCAGGAAGGTAAAAAAGGAATTAATGCAGTAGACGTAAGACTAGCTTAGTTTATCCATACAAAGATTTATTATTCAATCCCGGTCAAATGACCGGGATTTTTTTTGCTTAAAATATTTCCGCAAAATGAATGGCCTTTTTGTGGTCATGCCATGGCATGACCCTACGAGCCAGAATACAACTTCTAAACTGTCACTTTACTGTCTCTTCTTTTCTTCTTTTTTAGCTTTTTTTGCGAGGCGTTTCTCTTTCAGACTCTTTGTAGGCTCCTTCTTGTTCTTTGTCTGTTCTTTCGCTTTTTCGTGTGACATGGCTATTTATTTTAAATTAATAAAAAGTTATCCAAATATAGAAAAAAATCATCAATACTCTTATGAAATTCACTTTCTGAAAGCAAGGGGTCTATAACAATCCTCCTGCCTCCTTGTCAATGTACCAGCTCAGACGGCCATAGACAGGAACAATATATGCGGCAGGATAGTTTAATGAATGCGGATCTTTTTTAAACAATTTTTCAACAACGACTTCTTTTTTCCTTCCGGTAACGAGAAAAGTTATTGCATCAGCATTATTAATTACCTTGCCGGTAAGCGTAATTCTTTTCTGAAATGTGACAGGATGATACGTAACTTCACATGTTTTATCAGAATCCAGCAATTCAGGATGCCCTGGAAAAATTGAAGCGGTATGCCCATCTTCTCCCAATCCAAGAATGACCAGGTCAAAAACAGGTCTTCCATTCCAGGTCCGTGTATTGTGCGATAATTTCGAAAGAGTAGCGTAAAGCCTCCTCTTCAGGATCATCTTCTCCCTTAATTCTATGAATGTTGATATCAGGTATTTCAATCTTACTGAGCAATGTTCTCCGCACCATACCATAATTACTTTCAGGATCATCAGGCGCAACACATCTTTCGTCGCTCCAGAAGACATGGACATGATGCCAGGGAACAGATCCGGCATAATCGCTGCTGAGAACATTAAATAATATTTCAGGCGTCGAGCCACCTGATAAGGCAATTGTAAATGTTTTGTTGATTTTTGTCGATTCGGTTATCATACGTAACAATTCCTCAGCAAATCCTTGTGCGAGATCAAAAGGGGTGGCGAATATTCTCAGGTTCGGTTTCAATAAATTTGAATTTGTTAATTTCTACCATCTGCTGGCGCGGATTTGTAATCCGTGGCCTTATGCCTGTCATTACAATTCGCAATACAACTCCTCATCGGCGAGGTTTTTACAAGGATATCTCCAGGTAAGGCCCTCTCCCTCAATCAGATCATTGGCATGCTCAGGTCCCCAGGTGCCTGCCGGATAGCCAAACATTTTTATTGCTTTATTGGTAACCCAGGCCTTTTGAATCGGTTCAAGGAATTTCCATGCCGTCTCGACTTCATCATCACGCGAAAAGAGAGTCGAGTCTCCAATCATTACATCGTGGAGTAATCTTTCATATGCTGACGGTACCCTGATATCTGCAAGGTCTTTATAATGAAAATCCATGTTTACATTCTTTGTATTAAACCCTGCTCCCGGTTCTTTCATATCGAATTTCAGTAATATCCCCTCATCAGGTTGTATTCTTATTATCAACATGATTAGCAGATTCTTTTCCTGATCCATGTTGAAACAGATGATGTGGTGTTTGTTTAAAATGAATGACAATTTCGGTAACTCTTGTAGGCAGTCTTTTGCCGGTACGCATATAAAACGGAACACCGCCCCATCTCCAGTTGTTGATATAGAACTTTATTGCGACATACGTCTCTGTACGGGAATCAATTACAACGCCTTTTTCATGTCTGTAGCCAGTTACGCATTCACCACGGATAAGAGATGGAGTATACTGTCCCCTGATAACCTGAAGAGGAACATCCTCCTCCCTGATTGGCTGTAATGACTGAAACACTTTTAATACTTCATTCCGGATCGCATCAGCATCCAGTGATGAGGGTGGCTCCATTGCGGTCAATCCGACCATCTGAAGCAGGTGATTCTGTACCATATCCCTCAACGCGCCGGATGTGTCGTAATAACCTCCCCTGTCTCCTACCCCCATATTTTCGGCCGACGTGATCTCAATCCGGTCTATATAATTTCTGTTCCACAGAGGTTCGAACATACCATTGGCGAACCTTGTAACAAGCAGATTCTGAACAGTTTCTTTTCCCAGATAATGATCAATCCTGTAGATCTGATCTTCAGAAATCAATTCATGTAAGGTCTTGTTTAGCTTTCGTCCCGACTCAAGATCGTATCCAAAAGGCTTCTCTATTATTAACCTTCGGAACCCCTTTTCCTGATCGCTAAGGCCCGATCTTGCCAGATTGACGGAAATAATTTCATACATGCTGGGCGGTGTTGCCATATAAAATATATAGTTCCCTCCGATCGAATATTTATTATCAATATCCTGCAAAACTTTTTTTAAATCGAGATATTCACTTTCAGCTGTAATGTCAAGAGAATGATAGTAAACATCCTTAATAAAATCAGTAATAAGGTTTTGATCCGTTATTTTTTCTTCAGCGTTTGAGAGAATTGCACCACTCATCTTTGCCCTGAAATCTTCGTCTGACATTTTTGTTCTTCCGACACCAAGTATTGCATACTTTTCAGGCAGAAGTTTTTGAGTCATCAATGAAAATATAGCCGGCATCAGCTTTCTTGCTGTCAGATCACCTGAGGCTCCAAAAATTACAATTACGAGGTTCCCTGGATTTTCCATATATTTATAGCCAAAAATGAGGTTTATAAAAAGAAAAACTTCCTGGTAAAGAAATACAAAGTAACAAATAATTGCATTATGGAAATTGAGTATCGGTGGATTTTGCTTCTTTAACAGGAATATTGTTAATTAATAGGTTTATAACTTTTTAATTATTTTATGGATTTTTATTAATTATTTTCATTGCATTTAATAACAATCTGAAAGAATAAGTAGTATATTTGTCGGATAATATTAAAGAATGAAAAGTTTTAGGTCCATTATATCACTCCTCATTAAAAGGTTAATTGGAACTGACTGAGAATGGTGTTTGGTATCGGATTAGGGATGACCGTTCTCTCAAAAACAGAGAACGGTTTTTTTTGTACTGAACAGAAAAAAAATTAAGATAATCAAGATGAAAAAAGAACGCCCAAAGCAGCAGGGATTATATCGGCAGGAATTTGAACACGGGAGTTGCGGGATTGGATTTGTCGCACATCTTAAAGGGAAAAAGTCTCATTCAATTATAAGGCAGGGTCTCGATATTCTCACTAATATGACGCACAGAGGTGCAGAAGGAGCTGACAGTAAAACCGGAGACGGCGCAGGAGTACTGATCCAGGTTCCGAGGGATTTTTATCTGATCCAGGGATATTCACTCCCGCCGGCAGGGCAATTTGGAACAGGACTGGTATTCTTTCCTCAGGACACTATCTGATGCATCAAAGTGCCAGGAGATCCTGGTAAATATAATAAAGGAGGAAGGAGTAAATCTGATCGGTTTCCGTGAAGTTCCCCGCAATAGTTCTGTCATCGGTGAGATATCACGCGCTGCAGAGCCTGAAATTCTGCAGATCCTTGTAGGAGCTGACATTCCCCAGGAGGATCTCGAACGCAAATTATATATTATAAGGAAGCGGACAGAAAATATTATCCGCAATTCGGATATTAAACAAAAGAGCTTTTTCTATATTCCGAGTCTTTCCACAAAAGTACTCGTTTATAAAGGCATGCTTACATCAACCCAGCTTGGGGAGTACTTTCTCGACCTGAATGATGAGAGGTTGCAGAGTGCAATTGCACTTGTACATTCCAGGTTCAGTACCAATACTTTTCCCAGTTGGGATCTGGCGCAGCCATTCAGAATGCTGGGACATAACGGCGAGATAAATACGATAAAGGGAAACCGTTTCTGGATGGAAGCCAGGGAATCAATCCTTAAATCTGATAAACTGGGCGATCTGACAAGGCTTTATCCTATCATTGAACCTGACAAAAGCGATTCGGCATCACTCGACAATGTGCTGGAATTTCTGATAATGAGCGGTAAATCACTACCTTATGCAATGTCGGTCCTTATTCCCGAATCAATAAATGATAAGAATCCTATATCCCCGGAATTAAAGGCATTTTATAAGTATCATTCCACCTTCCTCGAACCATGGGACGGCCCCGCATCTCTTATCTTTTCTGATGGACGCTATATCGGAGGCATGCTCGACAGAAACGGTCTGCGACCTTCAAGATATGTCATTACAACAAATGATCTTATAGTCATGGGGTCAGAGGCCGGTGTCCAGACATTTGCCCCTGAGGAGATCAGGGAGAAAGGGACGGTTAAAGGCAGGTAAAATGCTCCTTGTTGATACAGAAGCCGGTAAAATATTCTATGATAAGGAGTTGAAAGCAGAACTTGCTGCAGAATATCCATATGGCCACTGGATCCAGCAGAACATGGTTAAGCTCGAAAAGATTGAGATGGGACATCAGGAGACAACTGATATGGGAGACGAGTACAATAAATATCTGACCTCTTTCAATTACTCGCTGGAGGATACTGACAGGATCATCAAGGAGATGGCTGCAACCGGAAAAGAGCCTATCGGATCAATGGGCAACGATGTTCCTGTTGCAGTTCTTTCCAGAAAACCATACAGGTTATTCAACTATTTCAAACAGATGTTCGCACAGGTTACAAACCCTCCTATCGATCCGATCAGAGAGGAACTGGTTATGACATTGTCGGGTTACCTGGGATCATTACAGCAAAACCTTCTTGAAACCTCGCCCGATCACGTGAAAATGGTAAGATTCAGGAATCCTGTCATTTCAAATACTTACTTTCAGGTAGTCAAAAACCTGAGATACAAAGGATTTTCAGCGGCTAACCTGCAATTGCTTTTTAATGCTGAAAAAGGAGCTGAGGGATTGCAGGATGCTGTTGAGCAATTATGTGTTGACGCCGAAAAAGCTGTCGATGAAGGTAAAAACTATATAATACTTTCTGATCGGGGCATCAGCGGGAATCTCGCTCCGATACCCTCTTTAATGGCTGTTTCTGCAGTACATCATTACCTTATAAAGAAGAGGAAACGGATGCAGATTGATATAGTTGTTGAATCAGCTGAACCAAGGGAAGTGATGCATTTTGCACTTCTGTTCGGTTATGGGGCGAGTATTATCAATCCATATATGAGCCTGGCAGTTATTGATAAACTGATAAAAGACAAGGCAATCCAGCTCGATTATCAGAAGGCACAGGAAAATTATGTCAATGCAGTAAATAAGGGTATCCTGAAGATCATGTCTAAAATGGGTATCAGTACTCTCAGAAGTTACAGGTCAGCACAGATCTTTGAAGCTGTTGGTATTCATTCCGATGTTATTAACAAATATTTTGCCGGAACAGTGTCCAGAATCGGTGGGATAGGAATGAATGAGATCGCCGAAGAAGTTCTTATTCCTCACAGGAAAGCTTTCGTTAAAGAGGAACAGCCTGAGATGCTCACTGAAGGTGTATACTCTTACCGGAAGTACGGGGAGCATCATGCCTGGAACCCGGAGACTGTTTCACTCCTGCAATGGAGCACCAGCACTGCTGATTACAGGAAGTTTAAGGAATATACATCACGCGTCAATGAAGATACCTCCAGTCCGGGTTTCATAAGAGGTCTGTTAAGAACTGAAAATCAACCCGATACCAATCGAAGAGGTTGAACCTGTTGAAAAGATCATGAGAAGGTTTGTGACCGGAGCAATGTCATATGGTTCAATCAGTCGTGAAGCACATGAGACACTGGCAATTGCAATGAACCGGATCGGTGGTCGCAGCAATACAGGGGAAGGAGGTGAAGATCCACAAAGATTTAAACCGCTCGAAAACGGAGACAGCGTAAGAAGTGCCATAAAACAGGTGGCAAGCGGCCGTTTTGGGGTTACAACCGAATTCCTGGTGAATGCAGATGAACTGCAGATCAAGATAGCACAGGGTGCAAAACCCGGAGAAGGTGGTCAGTTACCCGGGCACAAGGTAGACAAGATAATTGCCAAAACAAGGTACGCAATACCCGGGATTACACTCATTTCTCCGCCTCCGCATCATGATATATATTCAATTGAGGATCTTTCACAACTTATTTTCGATCTTAAAAATGTCAATCCGAGGGCAAAGGTTAGCGTAAAGCTGGTTTCCGAAAGCGGTGTCGGGACAATAGCTGCCGGAGTGACAAAAGCTGGTGCCGACCTGATAACAATCAGCGGATATGAAGGCGGAACCGGAGCAAGTCCATCATCATCCATCAAGCATGCCGGATTGCCGCTTGAAATAGGCCTTGCTGAAACACAGCAAACGCTCGTAATGAATAATCTGCGGAAAAAGGTTATTATCCAGGCGGATGGGCAGCTCAAAAGCGGAAAAGATATAATAATAGCCTCACTGCTGGGTGCAGAAGAATTTGGTTTTTCTACCTCTGCCCTGATTGTTTTAGGCTGTGTAATGATGCGTAAATGCCATCTTAATACATGTCCGGTCGGAGTGGCAACCCAGAATGCGGAGTTGAGAAAAAGATTCAGGGGAAAAGCAGATAATGTCGTTACATTCTTCCGGTTCCTGGCCGAAGAGGTACGTGAATATCTGGCTCAGTTAGGATTTAAAAATATGGATGATATAATCGGACGATCTGATCTGCTGGAACGTGATCCGGAAGTGGACCACTGGAAGATCAGAAATATTGATCTTTCTGCCCTGCTTAAATTACCGGCAGAATCAGTGACCAATGCCATGCATTGCTGTAGCGTTCAGGATCAAAAAACTGATCATATTCTTGATAAAGAACTGATTGCTCTTTCAGAAAAAGCTCTGTCTGATAAACAATCAGTTGTTATAGAAAGGGCCATCCATAATACCGACAGAACAACAGGGGCCATGCTTTCAGGTAAAATAGCAATGCTCTATGGTTCAGAAGGTCTGCCAGAAGGTACTATCAAATGCAGATTCAATGGTTCTGCTGGGCAGAGCTTTGGTGCGTTTCTTTCGCCCGGCGTAGAGCTTTATCTGGAGGGGGATTCAAATGACTACCTTGGGAAAGGTCTCTCAGGTGGCAGGATCATAGTTGTTCCGCCTGCCGGTTCTCTTTTTGAACCCGACAAAAATATTATTATCGGAAATACTGTACTATATGGGGCGACCAGAGGCGAAATATATATATCCGGTGTTGCCGGCGAACGTTTCGGTGTTCGCAACAGCGGAGCAATTGCAGTGGTAGAAGGTGTAGGCAACCATTGTTGTGAATATATGACTGGCGGCCGCGTAGTTGTCCTTGGAACCACAGGCAGCAATTTTGCCGCAGGAATGAGTGGCGGAATCGCATATGTATTCAACGAAAACGGTGATTTTGATTTTTACTGTAATATGGGTATGGTCGAATTATCACTTGTTGAAGACTATAGCGATGTAAATGAGCTCACCGAGCTTATATCTCGTCACTATCGATATACAGGAAGTAAAAAGGCTAAGATGATCCTCGATGATCCCTACAAGTATATCCCGATGTTCATTAAGGTGATACCATATGACTTTAAAAAGGTCCTTCAGGAACAGAAGCTTGAAGAGATAAGGAAGAAAATAGCTGATGTTGAAATTGATCTGGAGATAAGCGCAAGTTAGAAGCGCAGGGCTCAGGGCTCAGGGCTCAGGGAATTTAAATGATAGACGATAAACGATATTAAACAGATACTATGGCTGATGTAAGCGGTTTTCTAAAGATAAAAAGGAAGGAAGCGGGAAACAGACCTCTTAACGAGAGGATCTGCGATCACAGTGAGGTTGAGCAGGTTCTTAACAGCGAAGACCGGATGTTGCAGGCTTCACGATGCATGGATTGCGGAATACCATATTGCCACTGGAGCTGTCCGGTCGATAATTTAATACCCGAGTGGAATGATTTGCTTTATAAAGGTGACTGGAAAGGTGCTTATATGCGTCTGGCAGCTACTAATAATTTCCCCGAATTTACTGGCAGAATATGTCCGGCAAGTTGTGAACATGCCTGCGTACTGAACATAATTCAGGAACCTGTTACAATCAGGGAAAATGAGGTGGCAATTGTTGAAAAGGCATTTTCTGAGGGTTATATAAAGCCACAGCCTCCAAAAACCCGCACTGGTAAAAAAGTCGCAGTTATAGGAAGCGGTCCGGCCGGTATGGCAGCTGCAGATCTTCTGAATAAAACTGGTCATCTTGTTACACTATTTGAAAAAGATGATAAAGCAGGCGGATTGCTGCGTTATGGAATTCCCGATTTTAAACTTAGCAAAGCTACCGTCGACAGGCGTCTTGACCTCATGATACAGGAAGGATTGATAATAAGAACCGGGGTGACCATTGGCAAGGACATTACAGGTAAGGAGCTTCTTGAGCAATTCGATGCAGTTTGTATTGCAATAGGAGCAACACATCCACGCGATCTTAAAGCAGAAGGAAGGGAACTTAACGGCATCCATTTTGCGATGGAATTCCTTCCGCTTCAAAACCGGGTTAACTCGGGCCAGATACCTGCTGCAGCTAATCCAATATCTGCAGAGGGTAAAAAAGTACTAATAATAGGTGGCGGCGATACAGGTTCTGACTGCGTTGGTACATCGATCAGGCAAAAGGCTGTGAGTGTGACACAGATTGAGATAATGCCTAAACCACCTCTTACAAGGGCAGGAGATAATCCGTGGCCTTACTTTGGAAAAGTGCTGAAGACAACGACCTCACATGAAGAAGGCTGTGAACGATTCTGGAATCTCGCTACTGTAAAATTCCTTGGACAAGATAACAACGTCACCGGTGTTGAGGTGGAAGATGTTGTATGGAACCTTGTAAATGACAAATATACAATGCTGGTTGTCCATGATTCGCGAAGAATTCTCGAAGCAGATCTGGTATTGCTGGCAATGGGATTTGTGCATCCTGCTCTTGAGGGGTTGCTGAGTGAGCTCGATCTCGAACTTGATCAGAGAAAGAACATAAAGGTCGATCAGAATCAATTGACCAGCAGGCAGAAAGTGTTTGCAGCAGGCGATTCGGTGAGCGGCGCAACCCTGGTTGTGAATGCTATTGCTTCTGGCAGGAAAGTGGCTAAAGAAATTGACAGGTATCTGCGACAAACATCTTAATATAATTTTCCGCTGATTACGCAGATCTGCGCTGATTTAAATCAGCTATCTGTGCTAGCCTGGGTAATTTGCAGGGAATTTTTTATTTAACTCGACACTAAAAACAGTACCGACAGTATTATTGCTTATAAAAGTGACTTTACCGTTCAGATAGTTTTCCGTTAATAATCGAATACTGTATGTCCCGATGCCTCTTCCTTCGCCCTTTGTGCTGAATGATCTTTGAAAAAGCTGCATTTTAACTTCTTCCGGCATGACCTCACTATTCTTCACCCAAAAGGTAATTTTATCATCAGCATTTGTAATTCCGGTTGTGACTGTGCCGTCTATTTCTGTGGCTTCAAGTGCATTTTTCAGTAAATTGACAAGTACCCTTTGAAGCAGGTTCTTATCTGTCTCAAAGTTGGTACTGACTGTATCGTGAGCTTTAATGATCTGTCTGTCCTTTACAGCTTCATGAAATACGATCTTCCCTATTGCTGTGTCGAGCAGTTCAGCCGAATTAGTTGATTCTATATTAACAATTAGCTCGCTGTTCTCTGCCGCCCGGATATCTCTTTGAATTATTATTTCCTCCAGTATATTCCTGCTTGACTCCTCAGAAAGATTAATAAGCTCGGCAGCTTCTTCTTTGTTTACTCCCTCTTTCAGTACAGTCAGAAGTCCGTTAAGGCCTCCAACGCTATTTAATAAATCGTGGTAAAAAATCCTTTCAAGCGCTGCTCTTCTTTTTACATCACTGATATCCTGTAAAACAAGAACATAAAACAATTCACCGCTAAAAGAAATCGGAGTTGAAATCACGTTAAAATCCCAGCTCTTGAATTTTTCATCAGAAATAGCTGTTATGCGAGCCTCTCTTATTGATTTTTTCCCTGTATTCTGGCTCTCAAGAATCGCATTGACAACTCCACAGTAGGCACATGCCCTTGTGGTACCGCACCCCGATGGTTCCTCTGCTGAGTGTACGCATGAAACCACCTCTCCCGCTCTTTTACCCAGTACGGATTCGAGCGAATTAATCCCCAATAATGAAAGAAATTCATTATTAGCATATACAATTTGCCGGTTCTGATCTATGACTGCTGCGATCCCTGTAAGCCGTCCGAAAATTTCAGTAATGAATTTTTGCGAACCAACCAGATCAAACTCCTTTAAAATCTTCTCAGCAGTTGTTCTCATTGCAGAAGCATAGTACGATTCTTCTTCCATAGATAACTCTGTTTAGAACGTGGTTTTTGAGGCTGCAAATATACAACTATTCTACTGTTAACTTTTTTATTCTCTGAAGAAGGTCAATAATTATCACGCTCAATGACTCACAGACGAAAACGCAGATCTTGCCGATATATTTCTTGTACAGGCAGATCATTTTTGATCATTTTCCTGACCTGGCTTATCTTTGTTTTTATAATTGACAACAGCGAATTAAGAATACAGAAGAATTAAAAACAGTATTATTTTGGTACGTTTGTGAGTATCCGGAGATCAGAATGAAATAATGAGTAAAAAGAAAATAGCCTATATCCATGTTTTTATCTGGCTGTTTGCAATATTTGCAAATCTCCCGTATGCAACTATTAACCAGGCTTCGGCACCAGGGGAGATTGTCAGCAATATTATAGCTTTCCTGTACCTGATGATCGTTTTTTATTTTTTTTATCTGGTAATGGTTCCTTTCTTCCTCAACAGGAAAAGACTGGATCTGTTTTTTGGATTGTCCTTTCTTATAGTACTTATTATGCCATTTTTCGGATATTCTATATTGTTTTTGTCAAGAGCGCTTTTTGAAGGAACATTTCATAACTTCTATCGCAATTACTCACTGAAGATGCATATGAGCGGATATTTCCCGGTGTTAACAGCAGCAGTCTTCGGATCATTTTTCGGAGTGATTATCCACTGGTTCAAAACGATGAGTCAGCAGGCTGAGCTTGACAGACAGAGACTGGCGGTGGAACTTGATCTCCTCAAAAGCAAGCTTAACCCCCATTTTCTCTTCAACACACTGAACAATATAGATTCTCTTATCAGGCAGAATCCTGAGGAAGCTTCTTCTGCTCTCATACGATTGTCAGATATGATGCGCTATCTTACGTATGAAACATCATCAGAGGCAGTCGATCTTAACAAGGAAATCGGGTACATACGCAATTTCATTGAATTACACCGGATGAGGATAAAAACTCCTGAAGATATCAGATTTGAATCGGAGGGCGATCTTAATGTAATGATATCTCCTGCCCTTTTTGTCCCTCTTATCGAAAATGCATTTAAGTTTGGCAGTTTCCGCAACAGGAGACCCTGTGTTGACATAAAATTAAAATCAGAAAATGGAATAGTTACTTTGAAGATATCAAATTATTACGAAATAAGAACTGATGTTGCAAATACAGATCACTCAGGTTATGGCATAACCAATCTTAAGAAAAGGCTTGATCTGACTTATCCGGGAAAGCATCAACTTATTATTGATCAGGGAGATCTTCTTTACAAGGTGCAACTTATAATAGATACCAATGCAAATTAACTGTATTGTCATAGACGATGAACCTCTGGCTTTGTCAAAGCTTGAAGGATTTATAACCAAGGTTTCGGAATTAAGCCTGATCAGGACATTTGATAATGCCATTGAAGCCATAGGATGGCTTAAGGAAAACAGCGTTGATCTTATATTTCTTGATATTCAGATGGAACAGTTAACAGGCATTCAGTTTCTTGAGGCAACAGGAACTGCATCAAGAATAATTATAACCACAGCATATGATCAGTACGCCATAAGGAGCTTCGAGCTTAATGTCACCGATTATCTCTTAAAACCTTTCTCTTTCCAGAGGTTCGTTCAGGCTGTTAATAAGGTGATGGATTATTTCACCCAAAAACATGAAGGTAAGCAACCGTCGCAAAAAGATGATAGTTATATATTCGTAAAAACTGAATACCGGCTTGAAAGAGTTGACATTGATGATATACTCTATATTGAAGGCATGAAAGATTATCTGAGAATCATCTGCACTGCCAGGAAGATCATGACCTTGCAGAGTTTTTCAAAGATAGAAGAAAGCCTCCCTTCAAATAAATTCTGCAGGGTACACAAATCATTTATTGTAGCAATTGATAAGATCAAGTCAGTTGAAAGAGGCGTAATAGTGATTGCCGGGCAGAGAATTCCGGTCAGCAATACTTATAAGGAAAGTTTCTATTCCAGGATTAAACAGTAGGATATCCAAAATTTACTGGTTCTCCTGCTTGAAGCAATAATTTAGTTAGTATTTATTGAATCCAAAGGAAGCAGGATCTTAAATGTACTTCCTTTCCCCTCTTCGCTTTCAACCCAGATCTTTCCATTATGTTTTTCGACAAAATCCTTGCATAAGAAAAGTCCGAGACCTGTTCCCTTTTCATTCTCTGTCCCCCTGGTTGAAAGATTAGCGTCGATCCTGAAAAGTTTTGAAATAGTTTCCTGCGACATCCCTATACCGTTATCAGACACGGCAATTTCAACATGATCATCAGAAGAAATGGCTTTAACTTCCACATGACCATTCTTATAGGTGAATTTCACAGCATTTGTAATAAGGTTTCGCAGGATGGTCCTTAGCATGTTTTTGTCTGCAATTATTGTTAACGAATCATTGACATAATTCTTAAGATCAATGCTTTTCCCGGTTGCCATCTCATCAACCATTACAAATTCATCTTTTACCAGTTCACCGATATTAACCGGCACAGGAGTAAATGTTATTTTCCGGCGTTGTGAATTTGCCCATTCGAGGAGATTTTCAAGCAGACGTAATGTCTGAACAGCCGAAGTGTTTATCATCACTGTATATTCATAAAAAGTTGCAGAATCATTTAGTCTTATCGATTCTTTCATCATTTCACTGAACCCTATAATGGTATTGAATGGATTCTTCAGATCATGGGCAATAATCGAAAAGAATTTATCTTTTGAGGCATTGAGCTCATTTAGTTCTGCAGTCTTTATTGCCACTGATTTTTCCAAAAGGATCTTTTGGTTTTTTAACTGCTGCACACGCGATCTGAAAATTGTGATGACAATAAAAACAATTCCCGACAGTACAAGTATCTTAAACCATAATGTTTTCCACCATGGAGGTAAGATGATGATCTTCAACGATGTGCCTGTATTATTCCAGACTCCGTCGTTATTCGATGCTCTCACCCTGAATGTATATTCACCGGGGTCCAGATTGGTATAGGTTACGTATCTGCGAGAGGCATCTGTAAAGTTCCAGTCTTTTTCGAAACCTTCCATGATATAGGAATACTGATTCTTTTTCGGGTGAACATAGTTTATTGCCGCAAATGAAAAAGAAAAGACTGACTGGTACCAGTTCAGCGTAATTTCTTTTGCTTCGCTAATATGTGTCTGAAACTGTGCTCCCGGAACTGCATAAACCACTGGTTTATTGAAAATTTGAAAATCTGTGATATAAACCGGAGGGATGAAATCATTGTCTTTCAAGCTATCCGGGAAAAAGGAGTTTAAACCGCTGTATCCCCCAAAGTACAGTTCTCCTTCACGTGTCCTGAGAAATGACTGCTGATAAAACTGGTCTCCCTGTAATCCATCTTCCTTCGTATAATTCTTGACACTCTGGATATCAGGATTCAGCCTGCTTATTCCCAGGTTGCTGGAAATCCAGATATCACCATTATTATCCTGCGTAATAGCATGTATTCTATTGTTTGGCAGGATATTCGACATATTATAATTCTTAAGTATGGTACCGTCCTTATTACATAAAAACAGTCCGCTAGTATTTGTTCCGACCCAAATATATCCCGACTTATCTTTATAAAATGCACCGATATCATTATCAGGAAAATTAAGTACCTTAAAGGTATGAGTCAGCCTGTCATAGATATCAAGTCCTTCCTGGGTACAGATCCACATATTATTTTCCTGATCTTCAAAAAAGAACCAGCTGTTGCTTGCGCTTAATGTTCCCTGGTCGTCGGGGTTGTACCTGAATCGTTTAGTTACTCCCTTGTTCAGATCAAACAAATCAATACCTATATTATAGATACTTATCCATAACATATTATTATGATCGATATACAGGTTCCAGATCGTTTTATTCGATATGCTTGAAGAATCTTTTTTATCAGGCAGGTAGTGTATAAACCTGCCTGTTTTTCTTTCATACTTGTTTAATCCGGCATCCCAGGTACCAATCCACATATTGTGATCTTTATCTTCTGCAATGCCCCTTACTACATTTCCGCTTATGCTGTACGGATTTCGGGGATCGTTCTTAAATATCTCAAAATTACCAGTCTTCGGATCGTAAACATTAACACCGCCGCCATCAGTTCCGACCCAGATCTTTCCTTCATTATCTTCAAATAAACTACCTGTAAAATTATAAGATAATGAATTGGGATTGTTACTGTTATGTGTAAAAAGGTTGAATCTTTCCTTCTTAGGATTATAATAGTTTATCCCTCCGCCCGAAGTACCAATCCAAAGAATTCCTTCCACGTCGCGGTGGAAACACCATATTCCATTATTGTTCAGGCCGTAATCGTTTGTATTTTCATACATAATATAATCAAACCTCCCTGTCAGTTTGTCGAACCGGTTTATGCCACCCTGATCAACTGCAAGCAACAGAAACCTGTCATCTTCAGGAATAATATCCAGAATGAAATTAAGGTTTGTTCCGTTGCCATCCCCTTTTACTCCGAAGTGTTCAAATTTATTGATTGCCGGATCATATGAAAAAAATCCTATCCCATCTGTAGCTATCCAGACTTTATCCTGTTTATCAATATATAGGCTTTTATAGCTGTAATCACTGAATTCTATATTTGGGTCATCAAATTTTGTAAATAATCCATTCTCAGGATCAAACCGCGTAATACCAGGACTTAATGAACCTACCCAGATATATCCCCTTGAATCAACAGCAGCCATACGGGAAGGACGAACAGACAACCTGTGCCGCTGGGAATCAAATGGATATCTCATAAAACTCTGATTAACCGGGTCCCACTTGTTCATGCAACTTCCGTCTGTGACTACCCAGAGGTTCCCCTTTTTGTCTTCGACAATTCCTGTAATACAATTGCTGTTTAAACTGTTACTATTAGCATTGTTCTTTTTAAAGACCTGGAAATTGTCCTTAGCAGGGCTGTACAGGTTCAAACCGTTATAAGTACCAAACCAGAGATTATTATCCTTGTCTTCATAGATACAAGTCAAAATATCGCTGCTTATGGATCCTGGAAGCCTGGCTGATTGCCTGTATTTCTTTACCTGGTAACTATCATATTTATCGAGTCCTACGTCAGTGCCCATCCAGAGATAATTCTTCCTGTCTTTATATATGCATCTGATGCGGTTACTTGATAGTCCATCATTTACTGTGAGATGATCGAATCTGGAATACTTTTGCTGGGCATAAGTTTCGGAATTGCCTGAAATGCACAGCAGCAGAATCATTATGTACTGACTAAAATGATAACTTCCGTTTATTTTCAGACTTTTTAACACAACAGATTTCAATTGTACCTTTAACTTCAACGTATTAAAGATATAGAATTTTTGCCCAATTGTATATTTAATTGGAGTTAAATTGGATTCAAAAGCTGTCTAAAGGGCAAATAAAAGACTAATAATGAAGTAAAGAAGCTCTATGCTGGTATGTATATTTCCGAGGGGAGACTGAAGGAAAAAACACTTCCCTTGCCGTATTCACTTTCCACCCATATCTTTCCGCCATGCTTTTCAACGAAATCTTTACACAGGAACAGGCCAAGACCAGTACCTTTTTCATCCTCGGTACCCCTCGTAGAGATATCAGCATCTATTCTGAAAAGCTTCTTCATTATCTCTTTTGTCATACCAATACCGCTATCCCTCACAGATATTTCAAGTTGATTCCTGATGATACTGGCCTTTACCTCAATCTTGCCATTTCGGTGGGTAAACTTAATTGCATTTGATATCAGATTACGCAAGATCGTTTTTATCATATTCCTGTCCGCAACAATTGTAGCATCCTCTGAGTAAGACTTTATGAGTTCAATATTTTTAGCAGTGGCCATATCTTTTGCCATCTTTAATTCCTCGTCCAAAAGCTCCATGATGTTGATTGGTACGGGATTAAAAGAAATTTTACCGCTTTGTGAACTTGCCCATTCCAGCAAATTTTCCAGCAATCTCAAAGTCTGAATGGCTGAAGTATTTATATTATTGGCATATTCATTAATCCTTGCGACATCGTTTGCTTTTATTTCTTCATTCAGTATTTCGCTGAAGCCTATAATGATGTTAAAGGGATTTTTCAGGTCGTGCGCAATGATGGAAAAGAATCTGTCTTTTGAAGAATTCAGTTCCTTTAGTTCTGCGGTTTTTATTGCAACTTTCTCTTCAAGCAGGATCTTCTGTTTTTTAAGCTGGTTAACCCGTGTAACAAGAATGCTGGTAAATAAAAGGATTATTGTTAAAATAACGATTAGTCTGAACCACCAGGTGCCCCACCAGGGAGGAAGGATCGTAATCATAATGGATGTTCCGGCGTTATTCCATAAACCATCGTTGTTTGAACCTTTTACATGAAATACATAATTGCCCGGATTCAGATTAGTATAAGTTGCTTCAGCTTTATTTTCGGGATAAATCCAGTCGTTGTCAAAATTTTCCATCCTGTATGCGTACTTATTTTTTTCAGGTGCTGAAAAATCCATAACAGCAAAAGAAAAAGTAAGGACAGACTGTTTATAAGTTAAGGTCAGGGATTTTGCTTCGGTAATATTTTGTTTTAATGGTGAGTTTTTATCCCCTGGTTTTACCCTCTTATTGAATATTTTAAGGTCGGTTATAAGTACATCCGGGATGATTTTATTTTCTATGATCTTATCTGGATAAACAATGTTGAAGCCTTTAGGCCCTCCCATCAGCAAAGCACTGCTTTTAGTTTTCAGTATGCTTCTTTCGATAAATTCATTGCTCTGCAAACCATCAGCTTTAATGAAGTTTTTAATATTGTTATGCTTATAATCAAAACGTGACACTCCCCCATTCGTTGTTACCCATAAGACACCCGAATTATCTAAAATGATTCCTCTTATAAAGTTATCGGGTAATCCGTCTTTTTCATAATACCTTTGAAAAGATCCGTTAACCGGATTAAACCGGTTAAGTCCGTCGGGAGTTCCAATCCAGATGCAGGAATCGTTTTCAACAAGGATGTCAGTTATCCTCGGATAACTTAAACTGCTTAACATTGCCGGGATCGTGAGAATATGTTACAAACTGATTGCTGGCTGGAGAAAAAATCTGGAATGAAGGTAGTTGAGCCAACTAACAGGCGACCACCGGAAAATTTTACAATTTTAATGACCATTTCGTTTCCTATGCCGCTGTTTTGAGGTGTATAGGACTGTAAATTTCTTTTCATTTATCTGATAATGAATTAATCCATGTTCAAAGCTTCCCAGCCAGAGGTCGTTTCCATCCCCTTCCTCAATTGCATATATATTATCATCCTGAAGACCACTGTTCTTTGTCGTAATCGCCTCAAATGATCCGGTTTTTGAATCAAACCGGACCAATCCGCCCGCCCATGTTCCAAGCCAGATCCGGTTTCTGGAATCCTCAAACATGCAAAGTACTGAATTGCTGCTCAGGTTCGAATTATCTATATTAAATCTTTTGAAGCGGTTAATCTGTTCGTTAAAAAGGTTTAAGCCGCCTCCGTCAGTGCCAACCCAGATCTGATTAAGATGATCCTCAAGAAAACTGGCAACCGAATTATGACTTAGACTGAATGGAGCCCCGGGAAGGTTCTGATATTTAATTATTGCATCCCTGTTTTTCATTGCTATGTTGAGACCGCCAGTGTAGGTGCCAACCCACAAATTCCCAACTTTATCTTCATATATCGTTTCAATCGATTCATTGTTCAGGCTTTGCGGGTCATAATCATCGATCCTGTAGTGCCAGAAACCTTGTTTCACCCGGTCAAATAAATTCAATCCGCCATTCTCAGTTCCGATCCATAGATTTCCGGGGCCATCAACATAAAGCGATGTCACCTGATCTATGGAAAGGCTTGACTTATCATTGCTGACATGCTGATAATGAATTAATTTTGAGATTCTGGCTTCTTTACTATTGTTCACCATACGGTAAAGGCCTTTAGTGCTTCCAAACCAGAGATCTCCTACCTGATCCTCAATCATACCAAGTAAAATGGTATTTGACAGATCTTCAGAAGGATCATTGTAATCTGTATAATGGATAAAAGTTTTATTATCGGGAATAAAAAGATTCAAGCCTCCCCTGGTTGTAACCCATAACTTTTTATATCTATCAATCAGAACAGCTTCAACTTTGTCATTGCTCAGACTTGCCGGATTATTTGGATCGTGCAAATACCGAACTATCTGATTTTTATTTCGGTCAAAATAAATTAAGCCTACATTTGTGCCTAACCAGAAATTTCCAAGCGAATCCTCAACGATCTTATTAACACTGCACTGTATCCCATTTAAAGGAGAAGAATTATCAAAAACATAATTGTGAAAGCAATCTTTTTCCCTGTTATATATGCACAATCCATTCTCTGTACCAATGAATAAATCATTATTATGATCCTTAAACAGAGTTCTTACAACGTTATCCGCCAGACTTGCAATATCCCCGGGGATATTTTTATATACTACAAATTTAAAACCGTCATACCGGTTGAGTCCATCAGGAGTACCAATCCATACAAATCCCCGATGATCCTGTACGATAGCCGAGACAATTGATGAGGAAAGGCCATCATCGATAGTCAGTTTTATGAATTTCAGACGTTTTGGCTGTGCATTACAGACTGAATAAGATGACAATAACAGGAGATAAATAATTAGTAAATAGTGGTACCGGATTTTCAACTGATCAGTATTTGTTAAGTCAAAGATACGTAAATAAAGGAGTCAATCTTAGAGACCTTTGCTAAAACTGTTTATTTTTGCGTGTTAAAACTGAATTCCCATCCTATGTATATGAGAATAATAAGGGTCTGCCTGCTGATAGTTATTCTGATTTTATTGCCCACAAAAACTATATTGCCAGACTGTTGATTCAACAGCATTTAGCCTCTTCTCGCGTCAGAGCTTTTATTCCAGTGAGAAAGAAGGTGAATTCCTTATTCATATACCTGCTGGTCTGACGAAGAATCATATGTCAATCATTCTGAAAGTCGGAGAGGAAACAGCTGTTGCCTGGGATGGAATTCCTGGAAAGAGTATTCTGAGAATGCCATTCCCGATAAAGCTGCCTCCTGCAGTTTACAAAGCTGAAGTTGTTATTAGTATGCAGGGTAATAATAGAATTGTTTATCATGCAGAAACTGACCTGATAGTTCTTCCTTATAAATCAAATGAAGTCAAAACCGACAGATTCACCGGAGGATTGATAGTGAACAAGTTACCTTTTTTCCCATTTGGTTTTTATTGTTATTCTCCAGTCGATCCTTCACTGCCGGAAGAAGAGATTGTGAAGGGATTCAACATGATTTCACCTTACCAGAAGATCAGTCAGGAGACCCTCAATGAGCGAAAAGCTTATATGGACCGATGCGCCCAGCTTGGCATGAAAGTGCACTACAACCTGCTATCCGTATCTGGCGGTGGTGGAGTAGGATCAAAAATTGATGGGCTTAGTGATAAAGATAAAAGAGACAGGCTCATTAACGAAATTAAAACCTTCAGGGATCATCCTGCATTGCTTGGCTGGTACATTTCTGATGAGCCAAATGGCACCAGCATAACACCTGATCAGCTGGAAGAGATTTATAAAATAATTAAAGAAAACGATCCATGGCATCCGGTTTCAATTGTATTTATGTCCCCATTCATAACAGCTAAAAAATATTCAGCTGCCCTTGATATTGTCATGGCTGATCCGTATCCCATACCAGATTTCCCGGTAAGTATGCCCGGTGATGTAGCGGGTCAGCTAAATAATGAGTTCAGGGGAAAGAGACCTTTATGGATCGTCCCTCAGGCTTTCGGAGGAGGAGAGCTGTGGAGCAGAGAACCCACAATCCAGGAGATCCGTTCGATGACCTGGCAATCTATTATCAATGGCGCAACAGGTATTCAGTACTTTGTACGGCAAGGTCTTAATTATTTTCCTAAATCCGCTGCAACATGGAGCGAGTGCGGCAGAATGGCAGTTGAGGTTTCCGAACTGACCCCCTGGCTCCTATCCGATGAAGAGACTTTGCCTGTGGTATCCTATTCAAAGAATGTGTTAGTCACCTCCAGGGTGCATAACGGTCAACTGGTAATCATGGTTGTTAACAAGATAAATGAACCCGTTGGTGTTTCTTTCAGAGTAACAGGAGTCAATAACAATACCGCCAGAGTATTATTCGAAAACAGGATAGTTCCGGTTAAACATGGAACCATAACGGATCAGCTGGCACCTTTCGGCTCTGAGGCATATCTGATTAACATTAAATCTGAAGAGAAGAAGACCGCCCTTGTACAAAATACAAACCTCATTAAGGATGAAGGATTCGAAGATCTTTCGGCTCCCGGATTACCTTCAGCATGTTATGCCCGGCCAGGAGGTGACAGAGGTGCAACCTATTTTCTCGACACAAGGGAATATTATGATGGTAATCATTCTTTAAGATTGATCACTCCTGAAGACAATAAAAGCCTGGCTATCAGATTTTTTCCATTTTGGGTCAAAGCCGGTTCATCATATACAATCTCCATTTGGGCAAAGTCAGATCCCGAACAAAGGTTTTTTCCTGTAACAAATCAGGAAAATACTCGTCTATCAGATAAGGATCAGACACCACAGTATGTCGAAATTTCGCTGGGTGATTTTGGAAGGGCTAGGTTCGCCCCGGAAAAAGAATGGAAGGAATATGTGACATTCGTTACTATTCCAAAGGACACAACAGCACATTTTAAGACAAACCTCATCCTGAAGATGCCGGGTCAGGGTATTGGGTGGTTCGATCAGGTGAAGGTAACGGAGGATAAATAGAGTAGGTTAAGGTTAAGGTTAAGGTTAAGGTTAAGGTTAAGGTTAAGGTTAAGGTTAAGAATAATGCAAGGTGCATGTTGTCAATGCATCGCCAGTTATCGATAATACATAATAATAATATTAATACATCGCCTATCGCCTGTAATACATAGTAAATAATTGTTAATCTCCGGTTAATGATCTTTTTCCGTGAAGTTCCTTAAATTTAAATACATAATTTTAACACTTTATATAACTTTTATACTAACACTCCATGTTAAAAAACCTGATAAAAACAGCTTTCAGACATATAATCAAACATTTTGGATACAGTATTCTGAATATTCTCGGACTGACCTTAGGGATCACCAGTGCAATATTCCTTATTGTCTATGTGGCTGATGAGCTTAGTTATGATCGTTATCACGAAAAAGCTGACAGGATCTATCGTGTTTCATACAACAATAAAAGAACCGGATGATCAGTTCACCTGGATCGTGGCACAAATACCTTTTGGACCTCAGGTTGTTCAGGATTATCCTGAAGTACAGTCATTTGTGAGGTTTATAAATATGCCCCGCGCTTTATATAAATTTGAAGACAAGGAATTCAATGAAGAGAACTTTTATTATGTTGATTCGACCCTGTTCGATATATTCTCCTATAAAGTATTAAAGGGTGAGGTAAAATCGGCTCTGCTGGCACCGAAAAAAATCATACTCACTGAAAAGATCGCCAACAAGTATTTCGGAAAGTCTGACCCAATCGGGAAAACCCTTACTACCGGGACTGATACCTATGAAGTAACGGCAGTAATTCAGGATGTTCCCACTAACTCTCATTTCCGTTTTGATGCAGTTGCTGCCAGAAATAACTTGCCGAAACAGTTAGGCAACTGGGGAAATTTTGGAGTATTTACGTATCTTCTGTTCCCTGAAAATTTCGATGTGAAAACCTTTGAAACAAAGATGCAGGGAATGTATGATGCATATATGAAGACAATTTTCGGACCGTTAAACATTTCAATTAAATATCATCTTGAACCACTGACAAGGATCCATCTATATTCAACAAATAGTCAGGAGCCGGAACCAACGGGAAGTATAACATATGTTTACATATTTTTAATAGTTGCAATATTCCTGGTACTTATAGCAGCAATGAACTATATGAACCTGGCAACAGCACGGTCAGCGCGCCGTGCACGCGAAGTCGGATTGAGAAAAGTTGTGGGTTCTCGGCGCACTCCGCTTGTGTTTCAGTTCTTATCCGAGTCACTGGTTTTCACTCTCATCTCGCTTATAATCAGTATTATATTGATAATAGTATTATTGCCTCAATTCAACCTTCTTGCAGGCAAATCGTTTACTCTGCACGTAATCTATAGTCCGGTAGTATTGGTAAGCCTGCTTGCTGTTGTAATAATAGTTGGAATTTTCGGAGGAAGCTACCCTGCCTTTTTTCTATCGCGCTTCAGTCCAGTTACAGTACTGAAGGGTGAGATTACCCAGGGATCAGCCGGCAGTCTGTTTCGCAAAATTCTGGTAGTTATCCAGTTTTCAGTCTCAGTAATTATGATTATCTGTACACTGGTAGTATTCAGGCAGCTTAATTTCCTTAAAACTATGGATCAGGGATTTGATCAGAAGAATGTTATTGGTCTCCAGCTCAATGGAGCCATGGTGAGAAAGTACCCTGTCTTGAAACAGGTCCTTCATGAAAATCAGAATATAAAATATGTAACCTCAACAAGCAATGCAGTAGGCGAAGGTTCTGGTAAAGTAATATTTAGTGTGGAAACAGATCAGGGAATGTCAAACCGGGGTATAAATTTTACCGTCGTGGATTATGATTTTATCCCGACTCTGGGAATAAAGATTCTGAAAGGACGTGGTTTCCAGCAGGATATGCCTTCTGATACTCTTACAGGTGTCGTAGTCAATGAAACATTTGTTAAAAGAATGGGCTGGGCTGATCCTGTAGGAAAGAAAGTTACCCTCGGAAATTTTATTAATGGAAGGGTAATTGGTGTAATGAAGGATTATCATCAGACCGGTATGTATAACGGCATTGAATCGCTCCTTCTCATCTACCGTCCGATGAATAATGTTGTATACGTAAAATTAAGCGGCAATGAAACAGCTCAGACTCTTAGCTTTATCGAAGCAAAGTGGAAGGAAATATTCCCCGATCAACCATTTGTTTATCAATACCTCACAGAAAGATTCAACGGGCAGTTTAAAGCTGACGAAAAACGAGGATTTATCTTTACTCTCTTTACCATACTGGCAATCCTGATAGCATGTCTTGGTTTATTTGGGTTAGCTTCGTATATGGTGGAACAAAGAACTAAGGAGATAGGTATAAGGAAGGTATTCGGAGCAAACGAAAATACAATTCTCGGATTGATCTCAAAAGATTTTCTGTTACTGGTCTCTATCGGAATTGTTATTGCTGTTCCGGTAGCATATTATTTTATGCATAAATGGCTTGAAAATTATGTCTACAGGTCGAAGATTGAACTGGCTGTATTATTATTTGCAGCCTTACTTACAATATTAATCACATTCATTACCATAAGCTATAAAGCTTATCAGGCAGCAGTTATGAACCCGGCCAGAGCATTGAAGACTGAATACTAAATTTAACCGCAAAGCACGCTAAGGATGAGCAAAGTGCGCAAAGTCAAGATATTATAAATCAATTCTTTGCGTCCTTTGCGTAAAATCTTTGCGACCTTTGCGGTTAATGGATTTTGACTCAAAGGCCGGATAACTTATCCGGTTATTTTCCTATTTTTACAAAGGAATCATCCAATCCAATTTTCAAATTGTATTAAAATGAAGACGTACTTTACTGTCATTCTGTTTGTTTCGATTTTTCTTTTATCAGGTTGCGGGAAGGAAAACATCAATACCAATTATAAGAACAACCCAAAACCATTACTCAAAAATGCATATATTCAACTGCCGCTTGGTACTGTAAAACCATCAGGATGGTTAAAATCACAGTTAGAGAATCAGGCCGCAGGTCTGACCGGAAACATTGACGATTTCTGGCCCGACCTGGTAAATTCATCATGGCGCGGAGGCAGCGGAGAGGCTTGGGAAAGAGGCCCATATTTTCTCGATGGGCTCATCCCTCTTGCATATCTTCTGAACGATGAACGACTGATCGGCAAAGTAAAAGCCTGGATTGAACCGATACTCGCAAGCAGCAGTGATACAGGCTGGTACGGACCTGCAAAAAATAAGGACCGCTGGCCGCTGGCCGTGGCTAATAAAGTCCTTATGCAGTACTATGAAGCAACCGGCGACAAAAGAGCACTTGATGTACTTACCAGGTATTTCAGATATCTGCACGATTCACCTCCCGACTGGCCCGACAAAGAATGGAGAGGGGTGCGCGCCATGGAAAATGCAGTCACCGGATACTGGCTGTACAGGCAAACCGGACAACCATGGATTCTCGAAACAATCGGATCAATTCAGAAAAACAGTTCGGACTGGACAAGCTATTATGAAAAATTCCCGTGGGATTCAGCGGCTGTGGCAGACAAGAAGATCCCGTTTAACTGGGGTCCGGATGGACTGACAGCACACGTTGTGAATAATGCTATGGCAATAAAATATCCGGGACTATGGTATCAGCAATCGATGGATGAAAGATATAAAAAAGCCGTATTTGCCGGAATAAGAAAATATGATCTGAACCATGGACAACCGGGTGGCAGATTTTCAGGTGATGAACATCTGGCAGGAAAAAATCCGGGCAGAGGAACTGAATTATGCTCAGTTGTAGAATACATGTTCTCGCTTGAAGAACTTTATGAGATCTTTGGCAATAACACTCTGGCTGACCGACTTGAGCTTCTTGCTTACAATTCTCTCCCCGGAACAATGACTCCTGATTTATGGGCTCATCAGTATGATCAGCAGGCAAACCAGGTGATTGTCTCCGCTGCTAAAAGAGACTGGAGCTCAAACGGAGACTACTCCAATATTTATGGCCTTATGCCGGACTTTGCATGTTGTCTGGCAAATTTGCATCAGGGGTGGCCCAAATTTGTTGAGACCATGTGGATGGCAACGAATGACAATGGATTGGCACTGGTAACTTATGGTCCTTCAATAGTAAAGGCCAAAGTGGCAAATGGCAATGAAATAACGATTACGGAAGAGACAGATTACCCTTTTAAAGGGTCGGTAAAACTAACGGTTAATACCAATAAAGCCGTAAGGTTCCCCATTGAGTTGAGGATCCCCGGATGGGCCGATTCGGCTACTGTCAGGTTCAAAAACAATATTGTTCATGTGAAAAATGCTTCAACATATAAGATTAAAGAGAGATGGAGGGATGGAGATCAGATCTTTATCGAATTGCCTATGCAGCTGCGCCTCGAGAACTACTATAATAATTCAGTTGCCTTGTTGCGCGGTCCGCTGTATTTTTCACTTCGCATTGACAAGGATTACAAGAGCGTAAAGATTAACTATGACAATTTTAATTACAAGGGTAGCGTCGACTGGGAGATCGATCCGAAGAGTCCCTGGAACTACGGACTGGTAATAAATAAAACATATCTTTCCCGGGGCATAAATATAACAGACAATCCTGTAGGCAAATATCCCTTTGCGGATAAAGGTGACATGATCTGGTCGCCAGACTCATCAAGATATGTCCAGTGGATGCAGGATGCACCGGTTGTCATCAGTGCAAGGGGAATGAAAATTCCGGAATGGACACTGAAGGACAACTCTGCCGATGTTCCGCCTCTAAGTCCTGTAAAACCAGAAGGAGATGTGGAATCAGTTACCCTGGTTCCATACGGATGTGCAAGGCTAAGGATCACCGAGTTTCCGGTTATGGATGTTACTCTTATGGAGGATATTATGCGTCCGGCCAAATAAAGGGGCTGTTGAAAAAGTCCTATTTAACTGCAAAGCAAGCTAAGTAGGCGCAAAGTGCGCAAAGTCAAGATATTATAAATAAGTTCTTTGCGTCCTTTGCGTTAAATCTTTGCGACCTTTGCGGTTAATGGATTTTGACCAGCTAGCGCGGATTTGCAATCCGTGCTTAAGATGTTTACGGCACCGATTACAACCGAGCAGAATAAAAAGATTGGGGTGCAGGTCGTCATCAACTACTGCGAGTTCGGCGAAGCCAAATCGGCGCCAGCATAATGGGGGCCTATAGGGATTGGAGTACCTAGAAGGTCAAAAAGCTTCTGTCTTGCCCTTTAGCCATATTTTTTCTTCAGAAGTCAGATACGGACTTAATTTTATTATATACTTCGGTATGGTAGGAATTAAGCCACTCAATCTCTTTCTGGTCAAGTAACGAGATGTCAATCAGAGATTTATCGATATAACAAAGAGATACTGTATCAAATTTCAGGAAATTCCCGAATTCAGTTACCCTGTCTTCAGAACATAGGATCAGATTTTCAATCCTTATACCATATTTCCCCTCTCTGTATATTGCAGGCTCATCAGAAATAAGCATGCCAGGCTCAATAATTATTTTTGTGCCGGCCCCTGCACCCGGACTTATACTCTGAGGGCCCTCATGGACATTAAGACAAAAGCCGACTCCGTGCCCTGTTCCGTGACCATAATTAAATCCATATTCCCATAAAGCTTTGCGTGCTAAAATATCCAGCTGGGAACCCTTTGTACCGGCGGGAAATTTTGCCATGGCAAGACTGATAGTCCCTTTAAGAACTAAAGAAAAGTCCCTTTTCTGTTCACTTGTCGGACTTCCAAAAGAAATGGTCCTTGTTATATCTGTCGTCCCGTCAAGGTATTGACCTCCTGAATCGATCAGGAGGATCCCTTCAGTACCAATATTGATATCTGTATCGGTGGTTGATGTATAATGAGGCAATGCGCCATGTTCATTGAATGCCACTATAATAGAAAAACTTGGTCCGAGATAGTTTTCATTTTCTGATCTTAAACTGTTCAGCTTTTCGCCAATAGATAATTCAGTTCTGTTTTCCGGATCAGATTCTTGTTCCAACCAGTAAAAAAACTTTGACAAAGCAACTCCGTCCTTAAGCATAGCTTTGCCTATGTTATCAATCTCAACTGCGTTCTTTACAGCTTTCAACCGGGTCGGAATTGTAATATCTTCAATTACTTTCATTCCTTCCGGGATTGATTTATAAAGTGTTGAGGATGTAGTTGAAGGATTGATAAGAATTGTTGAATCGGATGACAAAGTTGACAATATTGCTGAGGCTTCCTCATAGGGCAGCATTACTATTCCAAGCCTGTCGAATTCTGAGGCAAGTTTTAACGGTATCTTATTTTCATCCACAAATAACATGATCTGATCTGCTCCAATTATTGCAAAGGAGATTATCAGGGGGCTGAAATTAATATCATTTCCCCTCATGTTGAGCAGCCACATGATATCATCCACAGAAGTAAGAAACTGAAAATCAACTCCGGTCATCCTCATCCGTTCCCTGACTTCATCTATCTTGTCTGACCGGTCCCTCCCGCAGAACTGTATGGGAATGATCGAATGCTACCGAAACAGGCATCGGAGGACGGTCTGTCCATAACTGAGAAATCAGGTCGCATTCAAAATCGAATGAAATTGTTTTTGACACTCAACAGCTTTTCAATCTTCCTTGTCCATTCTATTGAAAAGATACTCCCGTCAAGGGCAATTTTATTTCCGATATTTATTTCCCGGGCAATCCAGTCAACTAAGCTTCCGCTTTCCTGGAAATCAGGATTCATCAGCGAGAATCCGGAACCATACAGCTGCTTTTCAGCCTGTATGAAATATCGTGAATCTGTCCATAATCCGGCGAATGAACTGGTTATTACGACAGTGGCGGATGATCCGGTAAAGCCTGTGAGCCAGTTGATTATCCGCCAGTGATCGGGAACATACTCTCCAAGATGAGGGTCAGCCGTAGGAATGACATAAAAATCAATGTTTTTATCTATCATTGCAGCTCTCAGGAGTGAAAGTCTTTCAATATGCCGGTTCATTTCTAAAGGCTCTTTACTTCATTTACAAGGTTCTGAAGAGTGCTCTTGGCGTCACCAAACAGCATCCTTGTCTTATCGTTATAAAAAAGCATGTTTTCAATTGCAGCATAGCCTTTGCCCATACCGCGTTTCATGACTATAATATTTTTAGCATCACGGGCTTTGATTATTGGCATTCCGTAAATAGGACTTGAGGGGTCATCTTCAGCTGCCGGATTGACAACATCGTTGGCACCAATTACTACCAGAACATCAGTATTCGGAAGATCAGGATTAATCTCATCACTCTCAATAAGCTGCTCATATGGGACATCTGCTTCAGCCAGTAATACGTTCATATGACCGGGCATGCGTCCGGCGACAGGATGAATAGCATATTTAACCTCTACTCCTTTCTCTTCCAGAACCTTGTCCAGCTCATGGCAGATATGCTGAGCCTGTGCCACTGCCAGGCCATAACCAGGAACAATGACAACTTTCTTTGAGTAGCTAAGAAGTACAGCAGCATCGGAGATCGAGATCTCTTTGATAGATCCTGTGATAGTCTGATGCGTTTGTCCACCTCCTCCGAACACACCAACAATAACATTAAGCAATGACCGGTTCATTGCCTTACACATAAGAATAGTCAGAATGGTCCCTGCTGATCCGACTAAGTATTCCTCCCGTGAGCATTGCCTGGTTATTATATAGAAACCCACCCATTGCTGCAGCTACGCCTGTAAATGAGTTCAGCAGCGAGATAACTACAGGCATATCAGCGCCTCCGATAGGCATTACAAAGAGGACCCCATAAATGACTGCTATCACAAACATTATGTATATTAACGGAGTCAATTCGCTGCTTGCCTGTACATGCCGTGTCATTATATAAATTATGAATCCGATCAGAACTGCGAGAATGGTCAGATTCACGTATTTCATTGCTTTTATCCGCATATCGCCAATACGTCCGTCGAGCTTGCCAAAGGCCACCATACTTCCTGCCCAGGAAATTGTTCCGATCATTAGCCCAAGAAGGATTGCGAGCACATGACCGTTAGCCATTCCGCTTTTTGCTATCAGCTCAGGACTTACATTCGGAAATTCTATCATTGATATAAGAGCAGCTGCTGCTCCTCCCATCCCATTGAAAAACGACACCAGCTGAGGCATCGCAGTCATTTTGACCCGTCTTTGCTATTGTCCATCCGATAGCTGTGCCTATCCCTATTGCGACGAGAATATAGCCGATATTTCCAATCGGTTTACCATCTTTTTGATGAAAAAGTATAGTTGCAATTATTGCGAGTCCCATCCCGACAGCAGCCAGGGCATTACCCCGCCGTGCGGTAATCGGGTGGCTTAACATTTTTAATCCCAGAATAAAGAGTACCGAGGCAATAATATAGGTCATCTCCAATATTGAGATTCCTGTCTGCAGTTGAAAATGCTGGTCCATACGAATAGATTTTTACTCAGTTTACTTCTTCTTTTTAAACATTTCCAGCATTCTGTCGGTAACTACAAATCCGCCTACAACATTAAGTGTTCCAAGTACAACAGCCAGAAAACCGAGTATCATTGATCCTGTGGTTTCAGCATGCCCCATAACAATTATTGCCCCGATGATTACCACTCCATGAATTGCATTGGCTCCTGACATAAGCGGAGTATGGAGAACTGCCGGAACATGACTGATAACCTCGATGCCAAGAAATATTGAAAGGATCACAATGAATATTGCTTCCCGGTGCTGTAAGAAAAATCCAAAAACATTTTCCATAAATCTGGTTATTTTATATTAAGTAGTTGTTTCACTCTCTGACTGACATACTCTTTCCCATGCACAGCAGTCGTACCATTAATAATTTCATCCTGCATATTAAGAGAAAGCTTAGCTTCCTTGTCAACCATTATCTTAAGCAGGTTTATAACGTTGCATCCAAACATCTTGCTGGCATCCGAAGGCATTTCAGAAGGATAGTCGGATTTCCCGATTATGTTCACACCGTTTACGATTTTGTTTTTTCCATACTCTGTCAATTCACAATTTCCTCCGGTTGAAGCTGCCAGGTCGATAATGACCGATCCTGGTTTCATTGAATAGACTGTCTCCTTGAGCAATAAAACGGGAGCTTTCCGGCCGGGTATCTGAGCAGTGGCAATAACCACGTCAGATGCAATTGCGTGTTGTTGAATGAGTTCCTGTTGCTGTCTCTTGAATTCTTCTGTTTGTTCAACAGCATATCCTCCTGCTGCTTTATCTTCTTTTGCTCCTGCAACTTCAATAAATTTTCCACCAAGTGATCTGACTTCTTCTTTTACAGCTGACCGAACGTCAAATACTTCAACAACTGCTCCAAGTTTCCTTGCTATGGCAATTGCCTGCAGTCCGGCAACACCCGCACCCAAAATAAGGACATGAGAAGGTTTGATGGTTCCAGCAGCCGACATGAACATCGGGAAGAACCTTGGCAAAAGTGAAGCAGCCTCAAGCACAGCCTTGTATCCTGAAACTGTGGCCATAGATGAAAGAATATCCATTGTCTGAGCTCTGGTGGTCCTGGGTATAAGATCGAGTGCAAGAACAGATAAACCATGTAGCCGTGCTTTTTCAAGCCATTTACTATTCTCAACAGGATTGAGAACAGAACACAATACCTGCCCTTCCCTGAACGAGTTAATATCATCTTCTACCGGAGGATTAATCGAAAGAATCATCTCAGCTTCAGAAATGACATGTTTTCGTTCGGCTATTCCGGCACCAGCTGCTTTGTAAGCTGAATCGGTAGCAAAAGCCTTTGCTCCTGCATTGGTTTCCACCAGTACATCTATTCCCATCTTTTTCAATGCAATTACCTCGGCAGGAAGGATTGCCACCCTGTTTTCATTTCCTGTTTCCCTTAGAACACCTATTTTCATAAATTTGAGGTTTGGAATTTTGAGTACCTGAAGATTTTACAATAATTTGTTACCAATTTAATAAACAACATTTCATTCACTTTGATTATTGAAAAATTATACCTCAGGGACGGATACTTAAAAGAGTTACTTCGAGTATAAGTGTTTCACCGGGCGATATTACAAATCTTTTCTGACCAGGAATTTCTTTTCCGTAGAATCCTTTATTTATTCCATAAGCCAGGGCAGGTGGCACAATCAGAAGCCTCTTCTCTCCTGACTTCATATCTTTTAAAGCTTCGTTCAGGCCTTGTATCAATCCATCTTTTCCAAGGGTATGTGAAAAATCAAGCGGTCTGGAACCTGGTACAGGCTTCCCATCATCTGCTGAACTTGCAAAACCTAATCCCGATATTAATTTGCCAGTGTATCTTAATTTTCAGCAAAGATCCATCTGCAGGAGTATTGCCTGCACCTTTTACCAGTACCTTATATCTGAGACCATCCGGCAATGTGTCGAGACCGGTGTAATTATCAGCAATAAATTTCTCCTCCTTCGCTTTCCTGAATGCCTTTTCATAATTTACTTTTCTCCATTGTCTGTCTGATAATTCTTTAAATGTATCATCATTCACGATAAACTTTTCTGCTTCAGAACCTGCCCTGATGATTGTGATGGAATTCGTTGTATCACCCTGAACTATTTTATTGACAACGTCCATACCATCAACTACCTCCCCGAAAAGAGTATAGTTACCATCGAGATATGATCTGTCTGCAAGTGTAATATAGTACTCGCATGTATTTGTATTCGGACCATCATTTGCCATTCCTATCATTCCCGCTTTATTATGGCTGAGATCGCTGATCTCATTCGGTATCACGTATCCTATGGAATTAACGTCAGAGTTTGCGGGATCTTTTACGATAGCAGGTTCCCCACCCTGTATTACATGTCCTTTTACCACTCTGTGCCAGATCGATCCTTTGTAAAATGGCGTCCCGAGGGGGTAGGAAGCGTTAGTCAACGTACCTTCGGCCAGTCCGACAAAGTTTGCAACTGTCACAGGTGCTTTTTTATAGTCAAGCAGCACAGTGATCCTTCCTTTATTAGTGTTAAAATCTGCATAAATTCCATCCGGCATAAAGTAGCCGTCACGCGACAGCAGATGGTCGAGATTTGCAACCCCGTAGGCCACGACAGCAGTCACCATCGAAGAATATTCCTCATAAGCAGGAATGATCTGATCATATGAATCGAGAGTGGTATGCCAGGTACGGCCATATTGTTGTTCCCCTTTCGTGCTAAATCCGTAGGCAGGTACATCTTTTTGTAAAAATGAAAAAGTATCTGTTCCTCCCCTTCCGCCTTTTCTTACCGGCCGGGATCTTTCAGTCAACTCAAAGGGGTACTTTGGGTTCAGTCCAAGTATCGGTTTAGTAACATATTGGAAATCAGCCATCATAGCTTTGGAAACACTCAAACCTGATATGCAGTTGGTTCCACCATCGCGATTAAAAACAGCGGATATCCGGGGAAGCTTATCAGGATTTTGTTTCACCCAGGCAGCTGACCCAAGGAGACCATACTCTTCGGCGGCCCATAAATGAACCATTACAGTACGTTTTGGTTTTCCCCCGGCTGCCATTATCAACCTTGCTGCCTCCATTGCCACCGTTGCTCCTGATGCATTATCAATTGCACCGGATGCTCCGTCAAATCCATCAAGATGACCACCCAGAATAACATATTCATCAGGGTATTGAGTGCCTGGTATCCAACCGATCACATTATGATATTTAATAGGACCGGGTCTGAAATAGTTTCGTATATCGAATTCAAGCTCAACCCTCTGGCCCTTTGACACCAGCTCTTTTATTTCATTATATTGTTTATCAATGAGTTTGATATCGGGTAATGTTGGTAAGTTATCCCACGAATCAACTTTCTGAAACAGCAGTCTGATCGGAAATGTAGAAAGCTGAATAGTTCCCAGGGCACCTGCATTCCTTATCAACCGGATAAGCTCAGATTCGCCTGTACGATCGCGCGGCCATCCGGAATTAACGCCATCTATTAATATCCATGCTCCCTTAATGCTATCCCTTAATTTCCAGAATTCTTCAACACTAAGCGGACAAAGAATCACATGTCCCTTCTGACGTCCTTTTGTCCCGGCGGTATAGGAAGGGGTCCCAAAATCGAGTGTCATCTCTTTGGGAGATATCATTTTACCGAACCATGCACCGCGGTTAAAACCAACCGCCATTTCCCCGGCCTCCTGCATCTCAGCCATCATTCCCCATGACCGCATCGTATTGACGGCCCACACACAGGAGTTATAGAAACCATCTGAACCGGTTACGCGGTCACCAAACCTGTTGGTAAGAAAATCAATGTGTTCCATGACCTTGTTATCGGTTTTGCCCAGGTCAATAATTTTTTCAATGACCGGATCATTCTGACCGCTTGCAATAAGCGCAGAGAATAAAAAAAGATTCAGGAAAAAAGTGCGGATAATAATCATATTTTTAAAAACTCAATTATTTAAGTGAGTTTATGTTATCATTACACATTCGACAATTGCAATTAAATTTGTTTCGATATTTCATTCATTATTTAAACGTGACTTCCTTTCGTTACCCTCGGGGTGAATGGTTATAGATTACTTTTGCTACAGGCAAGCAGGAGTGGAGGAGTATCACTGCGCACTTGAGCGCCAGCGAAGGGGTATCATACTTCAAAACCTGTGTTAATATAAGAACTTGCATTACTCTTACTTTCCGAAAAAATTTGTCAGCCAGAAGTTATTTGCTTCGTTTCGTGCATGGGTTGCTTTTTCACCTCCCCATCCATGACGCCCTTCCGGGTATAACATGAACCGGAAAACCTTACCATCATCCTCAAGCCTGGAAATAAGATATATCGAGTTCTGAAAGTGGACATTGTCATCCATATCTCCATGCACCATATATAGTTTGCCTGTATAATTCTTAACAAATGTAAGAACGGAAGCATCTTTATAACCATCAGGATTATCGTGTGGTGTATCCATATAGCGCTCTGTATAGATATCATCATAAAGCTTCCAGTCAGTTACAGATGATCCGGCAAAGCCATGGGTCCAGTAACCTGCTCCTTTAGTCAGGGCAAGGCAGGTCATATATCCGCCGTATGAACTGCCCGTAATACCAATCCTTGTGCTGTCGACAAAGGATTTTGTCCGCAGCCACTTAACAGCATCTTCATAATCAAGAATTTCCCATTTTCCAAGGGAACGGTAGAGATAATCCAGTCCCTTCTTCCCGAACTGCCCTGAACCACGATGATCCACTGTAAAGGTTATAATTCCCTGCTGTGAATTCCAGGAAGGGTTGTCTCCCTGCCACCTGTTACTCACATTTTTAGAATCGGGACCACCGTAAATTGCAAAAATGACAGGATATTTCTTCGAGGCATCAAAATTAACAGGATAAGTTATGATTGCCGGCATATTGAAAAGTCCGTCAGAAGTGGTGATCTTCAACATTTCAGCTTTTGAATTTTTTGCAGGGTCGTAAACAGGCTGTTCGAATTTATAGATCTCTTTAAGCAACTTCCCCTTTTTATCGTATGCTATAATCGATCCGGGACTCATTATACTGCTCCATGTATCGATAAAGTAAGTCCCTTTTGGTGAAATGCTTAAATTATGAGTTCCATTTCCAGCCGTTATCTGCAACAGGTTTTTGCCATCAAGGCCGACTCTGAATTCATGAGCATCAGTCGATTCGGTACCTGTTGCTGAAAAATAAACCAGTTTAAGATCTTCATCAACCCTGTTGATACCAGTCACCCTGAAGTTGAAATTTGTAAGCTGTGATATCAGTTTCCCGTTCCACCCGTAATAATAAAGGTTCTCCCAGTCATTCCTGTAGCTTCGCAAGATAAAGCCTGATCCGTTTTTCATTACATAAATATCCTGGTGGAATTCCACCCATGTCTTTCTGCTTTCGGTATATATTCCGGTAAAATCACCCGTTAACGGATCGGCCAGAATTATATTGATTACATTCTGATCACGATTAAGTACCTGAATGGCAAGCTTTTTACTATCAGGGGTCCAGAAGGGCCATGCAATATACTGATCAACATTATAGTCAGTTTTTATCCATGTCGTCTTGCCTGTTGAAATATCAGCAACGCCCATTTTTACTTTTGGATTTGGGTCCCCGGGGTTCGGATAAGGTGTGGCTTCAATATGACCATGAACTCCATCGGGTTCGTCCAGCCTGTTAAGCGTGAAAACAGGTACATCGCTTTCATCTGTTCTCAGGTATGCAATTTTACTGCCGTCGGGTGACCACCAGAAGGCAGCGTAATGACTGGTCCTCTCAAGTATCTCTTCCATATAAACCCATGAACAATAACCATTGTATATTTTATCGGAAGCATCAAAAGTCAGCCTTTTCTCCTTGTTAAGGGCCAGATCATAGATATAAAGATCCTTGTTTTTTGTATATGCGATTCTTTTTCCATCAGGTGAAAAGCGCGTATTTATTTCAGGAACTGAGTCAACCGTCAGTCTTTTCAATTCTTTATCCCCGGTAGTAAATAAGTACAGATCGTTCTGTTTTATGATAACAACACTTTTTTTATCAGGACTTATCACATCTGTGATGCCTAACACTGTCCCCGTGGGAAGAGACTCACTTATGATCTCCCTTTCGGATTTTGGTTGCGGTACTACGACACTTTTTCCAGTTTTTATGTCAACACTCTGAAGGACAAGTTTTTTTTCCGGATCAAAGTTGCGGATCAGGTAATGTGTATCATCGGTCCATCCTGTAACTGCAACCTGATTGCCGCCACGCCGGGGCATTTGTGCTTTTGAAGGATAAACGCCCAGAGTTATTGTTAACAAAAGGGAAATTAAAAACTGAAAAAGTTGTAATCTTCTCATGATTATTATATTAAAAAGGTGACTATTCAAAAACAGAAAAACAAAAATAGGAATTTTTAGCATGTAATCATTCAGAGTGCATAATTTCACTAACCCGGAAATTGACAAACTTTTTGTATTTTTACCTGATAAAATGAAGGGTACTGGGATCGAAACTAAATCATTTCAGGAGATCGGGTGGTTGAAGCTTGATAATGCAGCTAAGCTGTTTCCGGCAATTATGTCGGGAGAGCTGACTTCAGTATTCCGGATAACTGCCCTCCTTAAAAAACCCATAAGATTTTCAAAGATCAAAGAGGCTGTCGAGATCACTTCACAGACGTTTTCCATATTTCAGTGTATCACTGGGGAGCGGTTTATTCTGGTATTATCTCGAATTTAATAAGCAGCTGCCGCGAATTCAGACAGAAGAAAAAATACCCTGTACGGCATTTGCCGCCAAAAGAAAAAATGAACCACTTTACAGGATACTGGTAAAAGAAAACAGGATTTCAGTTGAATTCATTCACATACTTACAGATGGTGGCGGCGCTTTTGAATACCTCAAGTCGCTGTTATACACTTACTTCAGATTAAATGGCAGCACCGATTTACCTACTGAAGACATAATATTGCCTGAAAGTCCGATAAATGAAGGTGAGATGGAAGATGGCTATAAAAGGTTTTTTAAGAAGAAAATACCCCCTCCCGGAAAACTCACAAAAGCATGGCATCTGCCATTTAAACTGAATGAAAAACCTCGCCTGAGAGTGACCCGCTCGGTAATTGATCTCTGCAAACTACATGAGATCGCCCGCAGTCATAACGTTTCAGTTACGGAATATATAGTATCTGTTTACCTGTTCTCTCTGGAGAAGATATACCTGGAAGAAAAAGAAAAAGTCAAGAAACAGCGCAGAGGAGTTTTACGGATTGAAGTACCGGTTAACCTGAGAAAGAAATTTCCAAGCATCACGATGCGGAACTTTTCGCTTTTTGTCCTGCCTGAAATTGATCTGAGACTTGGAGTCTATTCATTTGATGAGATCCTGAATATTGTCAAATATCAGTTACAGACAGGAGCTGATGTAAAACAGATCACACGTTTTTTATCCCAAAATGTGGGTCACGAAAAAAGTCCCTTCATCAGGTTCCTTCCTCTTTTTGTAAAATCTATGGCAATATCTGCTGTTTACCGGAGACTGGGTTCTAACCAGTGTTCAGGAATACTGACTAATCTCGGCATGGTTAAATTTTCCGGACAAATGGAAGAGCTAATCGATTCATTTGAGCTTGTCCCGACTCCACCCAATACCCATGTGAAAATAAGTTGCGCCATGGTAGCGTTTAAGGATCAGCTCAGGTTGAATTTTGGAAATATCTCCAGGTCGACAAGCTTTGAAATGCATTTTCTAAGACATCTCACAGAATCGGGAATACCTGTTAAAGTACTGAAAAACAAGTAAATATTCAAGTTATGAGTTATTGCATAAACTGTGGTGTTGAACTCGAGGAGGATATGACTTCCTGTCCTCTTTGCGGATTTGCAATTGGACAGGAGGATATGAAGATCCCGGATGACAAGTCAGAACATTACCCTTCTGATATTATTCTTTTACATAAAAAAGAAACCAGGACCCACATATGGGAACTGACAGGGGTTATAGCTTTTTCAGGCGTTGCTGTTTGTACTATTGTTGACCTTGTTATTGAGAAAAAGCTTTCCTGGTCGCTCTATGCGGATACAGGTATCATGGCTGCATGGATCTGTCTCACTCTGATCCTGCTGGCTTTCAGGAAATACTTTATTATTGTTCCCGGATTATTGGTTACAATGCTCATAATGCTTTTTTTATTCGATCGTTTTTCCCCTCCGGTTGACTGGTTCTATGCACTCGGACTGCCTATAACAATAGCTCTTTTTATTGCAGTAAGTATAGTCAGCTTTCTCTGGAAAGTGGCTCATTTCAAGGGTTTTAATATTCTCGCATTCGCATTCGTTGTTCTATCCGGATTTTGCCTGGTTACTGAGGTTATTATAGACAGATACATGTTTAATGCAGTTGAAATCCGCTGGTCCGCGATAGTCGCAGTTTCACTCCTTCCGATAGCACTTGTTCTGCTTTTTGTTCATTACAGGATGAAGAAAGGGAAACGGCTGGATTCATATTTTCATGTTTGATTAACGGCGCAACGGCTTAATGGCGCAAAGGCGCAAAGGCGCAGGGCGAAGGCGTTACTTAAGGAGTTGAATATAGCAAAACAGGGAGGGATTAATAGAGACAAAGTGTAATGTATTGAAATTAAGGCTGATACGTTTCCCCTCTTTTGAAGCTAATCTTTATACATATCTATTTTAATATCTAGAAATGCCGTTCATTAATTGGCTCTGAAGGAGCCAAATTTGAATAACCCCCGGTGCAACCGACGGTGCAACCGTCGGTGGAACCGGGGGTTGAACACAACACAAGTGCTCCAGCTCTGAAGGAGCTGGATATAATTAATTAAGGAAAAAATCTTTCATCCGGTGTTATCCCAGATTCCTTTAGTATTTGACGATACTCTTCCTCGAATGTCACTTTTTTATGATGTTCTTGCTGATTTTTAATATATTCAATAAGGCTGTTTATATCCTTATAAGAGCATGTGAAAGAACCATATCCTTCTTCCCAACCAATAAACTTAGGAAATAATTGGCTTTTTTTCATCCAAAATGAGGATGAGGCTTTAACCTCTCTCATAAAATCTATTGGAGCAATGGAAGGATACATATCGGTTAGTATATGAAGGTGATTTGCAACACCATTTATACGATACAGGTGACTGTTTTTATTTTTGACAATCCCTGCAATGTAGGCATAAAGTTCATTTACATGATCTTGTTTTATCGTGGGGATACTGTTTTTAGTCCTAAAAACAAGATGATACAGATGTTGACGATAACTTGACATGATAAAATTATTTAGTTTTTACTAGCGAGAGGTACCAAGATACAAAATGCTTTAATTAAAACCAATTATATATCGCCCCTTCAGGGCTAAATATTAGAGAGTTACCTAACCCCCGGTTGCACCGGGGGTTATTCATATTTAGCCACCTTCGTGGCATAAAAGGTTTTACAAAAAAGTCGCAAGTGATTACTCATAGCACCCAATGAACTGAGATGTGATGAAAGATTAGCTTCAAAAGGAAGGGAAACTTTTTTATGCAGTATCTCATCCATCCCCAAAGCTTAAGTTAACGCCAATGGGCTTAGGGGCGTAATGGCTCAAAGATTCGACAGCAAAAATAGGAAGAGAAGGCGGATTTATTTTAAAAAAGACTATATTAAGCCCCTCTAACAAATCCTTCTAAAATGAAAAAACCGTTCCTGGTTGCTATAGCATCCTTCGTGATCATTTCAACGGCTCAATCCCAGACAATTAAATCCCCCGATGAGTTCCTCGGATACGAACTGGGGACGCAGTTTACTTACCATCACAGGGCTGTTGAATATTTCAAATATATTGCAGATGCTTCCCCGCTTGCTGTTTACCGCGATTATGGTATGACCAATGAGGGCCGTCCCCTGGGGGTATGTTTTGTTTCGAGTGAAGAAAATCTGGCCAATCTTGAAGAATACAGAAAAAATAATCTGATAAGGACCGGATTATTAAAAGGGGATTTTACAGGCAAACAGATCCCGTTCATATGGCTTGCCTATAATATCCATGGCAATGAAGCTGTTGGTATGGAAGCTGCCATGAAGACACTTTATACACTCGTCAGTGGCTCATATCCGGGTGTTTCTGATTATCTCAAAAGCTGCATAATTGTGATCGACCCCTGTCAGAATCCCGACGGTCATGATCTTTACACCGAGCGATACCGGAATTCGATGAACAGCGTTACCAATCCTGACGGAAGATCATGGGAACATAACCAGGGATGGCCCGGTGCACGTTCAAATCATTATCTTTTCGATCTTAACCGCGACTGGATATGGCAAACACAGACAGAGACTCAGCAAAGACTTATCCTTTACAATCAGTTTATGCCTCAGGTATATGCTGATTTTCATGAGATGGGCGCTGAATCGACCTTTTTCTTTGCCCCCGGGTCGGATCCGTGGAATATTATAATAACACCCTGGCAGCATGAATTCCATAAAATGATGGGAAAAGGGAATGCTGCTCTTTTCAATGAAAAATTCAGGCTCTATTTCACCAAAGAAAATTTCGACCTGTTCTATCCCAGCTATGGTGATACCTGGCCATTGTTCAACGGAGCTATGGGATTTACATATGAACAGGGAGGCGGCGGACCGTCAGGGATAGCTTATAAGCTTGAATCAGGCGACACTCTGACTTTGAAAGACAGAATTGATGGCCACTTTACTGCTTCGATGGCTACACTGAAGGTATCATATGAGAACAGGGATAAACTGGTTTCTGAGTTCAATAAATACTTTGAGGAGGGAACGAAGAATCCGCAATTTCAATATAAATCAGTGATCATTAAAGGATCTAACGAGAAATCAAATATCGCTGATCTGTTGAAGCTTTTTGACAGGAACCAGATAAAGTACAGTTATGCCGGTAATACCGGGAAAAAATTCAAGGGTTTTGACTACAATACAAATAAATCCGGTGAGGTTACAATCGAAAAAGGTGATCTTCTTATCAGCGCTTATCAGCCTCAATCTCATTTTATCCAGGCATTATTTGAACCTGTCAGTAAATCTGCAGATTCTTTGACCTATGATCTCACGGCCTGGTCGCTTCCGTATATATATAATCTAAAAGCATTTGCAGTAATTGACAGGATTGCTGCTGATACGGCTGAAGTGGAAATAAAGAAAATCGTAAATGAAACCGGTAGTGCAAAGCCTTATGCCTATGTTGCGAATTTCTCGGGATTTGATGAAATCAGATTTATGGCAGCACTGTATAATAAAAATATCAAGCTGCGGTATTCCCTGAAACCATTTGTTTTGAACGGAGATAATTTTAACAGGGGAACCATCATTGTTGCACGTGGCGACAATAAACATCTTGAAGCTGAATTTGACAAGGATGTGCTGGCCTGCGCAAACGAATGCCAGGTTAAACTAACGCCTGAAAATACCGGATTAGTTGACAGCGGAAAAGATTTTGGTTCAGAAAACTCCCCGCTGATGAAGAAGAGATCAATTGCTCTTCTCTGCGGAGAAGGAACTTCATCTGCCTCTGTAGGTGAGATCTGGTACTTTTTCGATAAAGAGATTAATTATCCGGTATCCCTTCTGAATATAAGTACGGCAGAAACACTGGATTTGAAGAATTATGATATACTTATACTTACATCAGGGAACTATTCCAGGCTAAAAGACACGATTGTTGATTATGTCAGAAGAGGAGGCAGAGTGATCGCTTTTGAGAATGCCATCTCGGTATTTGCCGGAAATAAATCTACATCACTGGCTAAAGCGATAGAGACCAGGACCGCAGAGCAGAAACTTGCCGAGAAAAAAATAAAAAGTGATGATTCAACCCTTCTTAAGAAATTTGAATATGAGAATGAAAGAAGATACAATCTTTCCGAGCGCTCGGCCGGAAGCATCTATAAGGTAAGACTCGACGATACTCATCCATATTCATTTGGCCTGGGCAAAGAATGGTTTATCATGAAACGGACTGCCGGCTATCCTTTCCTGGCTTCAGGAAGCAATATAGGATATATTCTTGATAAAGAACCTGTAGCCGGTTTCGCAGGATTTAAATACAAAGACAAGATCAAAAACACGCTGGTGATCGGAGCTGAAAAAATTGGCTCCGGAGAGGTAATCTATATAACGGATGATCCATATTTCAGGGCATTCTGGAAAAGCGGAAGAGTTCTGCTGGGGAATGTAATGTTACGATAGTGTTGCTGAGATAACCGAAAACGCATTTGAGTGCTATATTCTTCAATACGTGAATTTTTTCTTGCGAAATGTAACTGACAGCAAAAGGAAGGTGTGTTTTTTTCAAAACAGCTAATAGAAAACCCTGCCAGGGACATTTATCCACGGCAGAGTTTAATATGCTTTTTTAATGTTTTACTAATAGTTGTTGCGTATATCGTGTATTACCATCGCTAACTTCAATTATATAGGTTCCGTCGCGCATGTTTGTTAAAGGTACATTAAAGGTATTACCACTTCTTAGGAAAGTGGACAAAAGGTTACTTTTGTTATCAAATATACGCACAGTATAATTGATTGGTTCCAGGTCTTTGAAATCCGATTTCTCAGAATTGATAGTGTCAGCATCATTTGTTACTAAAAGCGGATCTTCTTTAATCGTAAGAGTTACATTATCTAAAGCTGGATTTGGAAAAAGGATAAGTGATTTACCTGAAAGCATTTTGCTTCCAACATTAATACTTTTTTGAGCTGGGGTGCTGGTACCACAAGCATTAACAGCGCGTGCTAACAATGTATAAAATCCGTTTGAATAGAAATAGACACCACAACTGTTAATTTCACCACCCGATGGAGTGAGATAGGGGCCTGTAGGATTTATGGACCAGATATATGTTGTTCCCGCTGAATGATTAACATTTGCATAATAAGTATAAGTTACATAGCGTGAAGCAGAAGATGGTCCTGAAATAGATTGTACCTGGGCCATTCCAACCCAAAAGTTTCGAGTACTGGCTGCAGCTACTTCGCCGCTTGGTGTAGTCATTTGAAATCCTACCCATTGATCTCCACTGCCCCCGGCACTTATTGTGTAACTCGTTGTACCTGCTCCACTAACATAATTTAGACCAGCCGATTTCGACCAAGAATAAGTAGAACTGGGTATAGCTAAATTAGAGGAAAAAGTTCTTTGGCCTGAGCACATAATTTCAGTGCTTCCTGTTATTACTGGATATAGTCTATAATATTTTATTACCGCATCATCGTAAAACGGGCATTGGGCCAATGTATGCTTAACTAGTGGACCCCAAGCCCATTTTGAAATCACAGAATCTTGATCTTGTGTGGTTACTGCTGAGTGATCCCTTGGATAGTATGAAACCCGCAAATGATTTGTAACAGTCTGTGTTTCTGTATAACTTTTATTTACACCAGTGTAATATTTAGGTACATTGTATATAGGACTTCCATAATCATCTACATCATTTATCCAACGCAAATCCGACTGTCCCATCCTTCCTTCGATATCGTACCAAGCGTATCCATGACAATTGTATCGTTGTGTAGAATTTTCTAGTATTCTACAGTTATATCCATAGGTCCAATACCAGTTCCAGGTATCGATGTCATCTGCATCAAAATCAGTGCCAGTAAAAATCAATGCATCTACTGATACACCAGTTGGGGTTTGAACCGTAGTTGGTTGATATTGCCCAAGGGTAGGAACAAGCCAAAATATTGTCAAATAATAAAGAATAATGAACTTTTTCATGGTAAAAAAATTTAAAAATTAAAGCAATCCGTCAATAACTTGTACTTACTGATTAAATTCCCCTTATTCGTAGATACTCACTCGCCATAGTATCTATTTCACCAATTAATTCTTTATCCGGGAGAATTATCGATTTTAGAAACATATTGTATCTTTTAGGATCTAATTGATAATTTTTATTAAAATTGTCATCATTTAAATAGCTTAAAAGTCTAGCTATAACAAGATAGGAAGTCTGAATCTGGAATACAGAGTAACTATAATTCTGTTTTTGCTTCCCCATTTGATAGCTTACTTTTAGAAGTTGAATTAAATCAGTTTCTTTCAAATTTTTAAAAACGTTTTCTTGAGCTAGCATTAATTCTAGGTAGAATATCTTGAATTTAAAACGACCCCTATCAAGATTTGTACTAAATAGGGTTAAGTCTTCATTCTTGATATTAGCATAAACCTCCAGAAGTGTTGTCCCAAAATCAGGCCGTTGATAGAATTCCTTAAAGCCGTTAAATTCTGTAATTACTTGGTCGAATCCTTGCTGCATATTATTAAAAGCAGTCAATGTAAAAAAAAGTGGATAATCAAGACAGATAGAAGCCAAGTCCTTTGTCGATATTAATTTGATAACATCTTCTGGAATTTGACATGCCTGAACCATCTCCTTATGAGATTTCAAAGATCTCCATTTTTCACTCCCAGGTTTGATTGGATAATCCCAAGCCGTTTGTTGGCCTGATGAGAGGTAAGATACACTAACGAAAAAAAGCAAAAGAATTTTTCTCATAGTTTCAAGTTTTAGTGGTTAATAATCTTAAAATAGACTTTTCACTAATATAAAATTATGAGTATTTTAAAATCAAGTCAATACATAACCAATCACGTACCTTTAAAGACATAAAATACAGGACGAAAATCAATATATAAATTATGAACCAATGAATTTTGCAATAGAAAATTTTTGAAAAGGACGTAATTCTGGCTTTCAGTAGGTTAAAAAAATGCTTAAAACGATGGTGGAAAGGGCAAGATTTTAGTAATTTGAGTACTTCTACAAATTGCAAAAATTCCATTACCATTTTTAATATTACCATTAAGATATGCCGGTTCAGAAAAAGGATCATTTACAACTTGATCGTAAGTATATAAGCTTTTCTCAAATAGATAAAATTCTCTCGGAATAGTTAGTAGTCTGATCTGAAATGAAGAGAAGACATTAAATAATGAATAACCGTCATTAAATTTCACTAAAAGAGTCAAATTACATTTATCATTTGTTATATTATGCCCATCCATAATAAAAGCCTTTACAGGTAATGTATAATAACTCATTCTCTTGTTATTACAGGTTAAATGATATGATTCCAAACCAGGGAGGGTAGCGATGAATCCCTGAATGTTACTTTTTTGAATAGAAAAATCTATATACCCCATAATTCCTGGAGGCATATTAAAATTAATGCCAATTCCTTTGAGCAACAGAGCATAATAGGATTTTTCTTCATTATTAAAAGAAATATCAATTATAGCAAGCTTTAAACTATCATCAAGAGGCCAGTAGCAATCAGAAGATTGGGTTATTGCAATTGACTCTTTACGGACTGAATTTAAGATCAAAGATGGAGGAGGACTGGGAACAGTGACCTCAGATGAAATTTCAGTAGTGCCATCATCATGAGCTTTTAGAAAGTATTTTTCTCCCGATCTGAATTCAGTAGTTGGTAATTTAAACTTTTGAAGGTTAGTTAATGCTGAATCAAAATGATAGTTTATTAGTTCTTTATTAGTTGAAGATATCGAGAAAGAAAAGTTTCTTAAAGAATCATTTTTTTCTTCCGGGTATTCTGACTGAAATGACTTTTCAAAAGATATAAAGCGCAGATTATCACCTAACGAAAAAGGATTTTGCGAACTATAGATTATTGTGTCATCAACATCAATTATACCAATGCTGCAGAGTTTCTCTGGTAGTTTGGTCTAGTAGAATCTGTCTTTCCCTTCGCAATGAATCGTTAAGATCAATAGTTGCGATTAATGAACCAGTTATTATCATTCTGACGTAACTTCTTTTAATATACGTTTTAATATTATTAATCGTTAAAAATTCCAGGTTATTATCTATTATATTCATTTCCGTTGAACCTTAGGTTACATTGCTGCTCAAAAACTAGTTTACTGGATATTATTTGATAATATATTTTTTTCTGTCATTTGCTTTAACCTTCTCCAGCATCTATGTGACAGAGGTACAGTATAATTCTTCTTCAACTGAACCTGGTGGGTTTTTGTTATTAGTTTTTCCACATGCATCAGGTTAATTATATGTGATTTGTGACATCGTCAAAAATTTGTCTTGCTATATTTTCTCTCTATAAAGGAAATATTATGCAATACTCTGAGAGGAGTATCGTTTTCAAGAGTAAATACGCTTGTACAATTCCCATCTGCTGAACACAATATTATATCAGCATAATCAAAATAAACAAAACCCGTAGGAGTTTTAAAAACAACAGGTTTTATTCTATTATCAGCTATCTCTTCCATCATAATTTTAGTATTTAATTGTCAATGTTAACGATGGCATTATAGGAAACAGCGAAATATTTTTGAAATAATATGACTTTGTGCTTTCATCATAAGTTTTCTTAAAATAGAAGGTGTTCCTGTGATTATATACGTTGTAAATATCAGCGTCTAAAAAGATGGTGAACCTGCTGTTTATACAAAAATCTGTCTTATCGAGAGATCGAGGCGGTGGTAATCGAAGTACCTGATATTGTTCTTTGTTTCGAAAAACTCCCCGTACGATGTCTCATGCATATAAATAGTCGCAGGAGCGCCAGACTGGTAGACAAAATTCAAGCCGAAGCTTGTTCGTTTCCTGAAATAGTATTTAAGCGCCAGGTTAAAATTATGGGGACGGTCAGCTATTGAAGGTATCCAGATCAGACCTTCGGGCGTTCCCCATTCTCTTTTGGATCTTGAATATGTATAGCTTAAGCTGCCTGTAAGTTTCCCTGTTCTTTTCATTATTCCTGCTTCCAGTCCGTAAGCCCTGCCCCTTACCCTGTCGAGCAGATCAACAAACGAAGTGTCGAAAATAAAGCTTGCTCCCGGCTTGAAATCTACCATACCGGTTATCTCCTTGTAATAGCCGTCAAGCATCCATACAAAGTCATTTTCAATCTTTCCCTGAAAACCGGCTGAAAATACATCCGATATCTCCGGACCAAAATCCCTGCCCGGCGGCAGCCAGAGCATTGTTCGCAACCCGGCATTCGAGCCTTCAACCGAATGATCATTCTGGCTCAATCTTACATAGTTAAGATGCGGTGACAGGGCCGCTCCTTCATTATACGAGAGCCTGACCCTTGGTTCAGGAACGAGGAAATTTGCATCACGGGTGATAACACCAGTCAGTCTGAGTCCGGCATCAAGCCGCAACCTGGTGGTAAGAAGAACACCTGTGGAGAAAAACAGCGAGGTCTCGTTAACCAGGTCCGTGGTACTAAGATCGTTCCTTTTCTCTACGCTGTCAGTTTTATTTATGGCATAATTATTTGATGCAAAAAGTCTTAACCTGTTTGAAATGCCCGTTGAAAAAGTGAATTTATCGCCGGTACGGGTTACCTCCACCGATGTCCCAAAATTGTTAACGGCCGGATAAAACGAATACATTGTTTCACCTGTTACAAATCCCGGGGAGCCTCCGAAGGATTCTTCAGACTTCGTATAAATTCTCCGTCCGATTGCGGTCCTGTTATAATTAAGATTAATTTTCCACCTGAGCGCCCCATTTTCAACCGGCTCCCACTGCAGCGCATGGACCATGCTGTTCCACCCGGTTGAAACACCGTCGGTATATGTTGTAATTGTATCAGCTGTCTGACCGGTGGTTTTGTTCTCCTGTTTACCGTTATCATAATTGCCAAAGAAAAGGTAAGTTATTTTACCCCACTTCGGAGAATTGTGTGAAAGTCTTAAAAAACCATCATAGAACGAGTATTTATCAGGTGGCAAAAAAGTGCTTACATCGGAGGGAACTAACTTTTTCAGCAGGGGTGCATAAAGGGAGTAATTGCTTCTTTTAAGCCCCGCCGTAAGGTCCCACTTCAGTTTCTTAAAGGGAACATCGAGAATAATTCCGGATGAAAGCAAGCCGAGTCTTAATTGTGCACTCAGGGAATCGGTGCGGGGCCTCCTGAAATCAAGGCTAATAACGGATGATGCCCCGCCGCCAATATCTGATGGCAGGTAATCTTTGTAAAGCTCGGCGCTTTCAAGGAAATCGAGGTCAAACGGAGAAACAATACCAAGAAGATGACCGGGAAGAAAGAAATAACACCCGTTTGCAATTATGATATTCTGCCCGGCGCCACCTCCCCTGATGTACAGATCGGAAGTGCCTTCTTTTCCCGATATCACCCCGGGCAGAAGCTGGAGCGATTTTAAAAGATCGGGTTCACTGAAGAGTTTCGGCGTCTCACGAAGCGCTGCAGGAGTTAAGATATAACTACCCTGAGAAGTGATCTTTACATTTTTTATTGAATCGCCCGTAATAGTTACTTCATCAAGTTCAAAAGGCGAGACTTCCAAAATTATATTGATTACGGTATCGGAATTTACTTCAAATCTGATATTTGCGGGTTTATACCCGAGAACCCGGGTAGAGATTTGTTTACTTCCTTTTAAAGTAATGAATGAAAATTCACCATTGATAGTTGATGATGTAACCTGATTACCCTTGTTAAGATAGATAATCCCTCCGCTAATTGCCTTTCCGTCACTTTTATCAAGTAAACTGCCGGCAATCCTGACAGTCTGACTTTGCAGGTTTAGATTAACTGCCAAAATTATACTTGTTAGAAATAACTTTGACATCAATGATTTAATTGTTGATAAAAAAACCGACCAATATTTTACATACTCCGTTTTCATAGCAACCAACCTTATTAAAATGATAAATTGAAGAAATTGAATTTTAGAATTCAATTTCTTAATGGCTCAATACCTTTGCAGCTAATGAACCTATTAATTTACAATAAATATTTGAAGTAATCAGGATTCATGATTGAAACCTAATGACATTCAAGCTTTCTTCTTTTATCAAATTACAGTTTAATCAGGATTGGTTCCAATTTGTTACCTTTTTTATACAATTTTTTTTATATTTTGTTATAATTTATCATTAGTGTCCACTTAATTATAATTGATTTTCAACTACATACAATTTTGTTCTTTGACTTCTTGATAATCCTGGTTTGTAAGTAGCTAATTTTAGAGGGTATTTGTCAAGACAGAATATTTCAAAAATCGTATAGACTTTGTAGCATATCGGTTTAAACTGGAATATCAGCAAATTCGGTCTGCGAGTTGGAGATTCCTCATTTCGCTTCGCTTCATTCGGAATGACAAGTCATTTATGTAGTGAAAGGAAGAAGCGGTGATTCGCCTGGGCGAATCACCGCTTCTTCCCACTACACCAAACATTCGCTTTGTCATTCCGAGCCTCAGCGAGGAATCTCCATCGATATTAATAGATATTCAGTAATAAGTTATTCCAGGCTCATTGCAAATTTGCATTGATTCATGGTTTTGGTGTATTATAAAGTTAAAAACCAAATTCCCATTTCAAATCGACACCTATCAAAAAAACGCTACAACCTCGATGCACTCACGATTTCAAAGAACAATATTTCTTTTTTAGTGGACACTATTGATCGGACCTGCTTAATCAAAGACCTGATCCAAAATGTTAAAAGACGTCATTATTTAGAATAATTATAAAGTTCTGTTATTTTATTAACATTGTTATTTATTTCACACTAATTTATTATCTTTGCGTGTAAATTATAAAAACTTAATAAAAACAGGTAATGTCAAAAATCACTTCATTCGCCGATCTGAAGAAGAGACGCGAAGAATTAACAAGCGGCCGGTTCATCGGGACTAAATCAATCGACCCTGACAGCGTTGTTCAGGTGAAAGTTGCATTGGCAACATGCGGAATAGCCTCAGGAGCCAGGACCGTAATGGAATTTTTTTCCGAGCAGCTCGAAAGGAGAAATGTTGCAGCAATAGTATCACAGACAGGTTGTATGGGTTATTGTTATGCTGAACCCACCATTGAGGTCAAACTTCCGGGTCAGGACCCTGTAGTATTTGGTTTTGTCGACCTCAAAAGAGCCGACCAGATAATTGAAAAATACATTAAAACAGGGGAGCTCGTTGATGGTATAATCCCGGTGAATTATCAGACTATTGACTTAAAAGAATAAGGAGGAAAAACTATGTCAAAATACAGTATGCATCTTCTGGTATGTGGCGGAACAAGCTGCCACTCTTCAGAAAGCGATGCTATTGTCTGCAATCTGAGAGATGAGCTCGAAGCAAAAGGGCTGATGGATTCCGTCCAGGTTATACTTACAGGTTGTTTTGGCTTTTGTGAAAAAGGGCCCATCGTGAAGGTAATGCCTGACAATACTATTTATGTTCATGTTAAACCTGAAGATGCTCAAACTATCGTAGAGGAACATGTTATTAAAGGAAGGAAAGTGACCAGACTCCTTTATAAGGATCCGGTAACCAGTCAACCTGTCTCCGATTCGAATCAGATGGGATTTTTTAAGAAGCAGCTCAGAATAGTTCTTCGCAATTGCGGGTTTATTAACCCCGAGAATATTGATGAATATATAGCACGTGAAGGTTACCAGGCGCTGGGAAAAGTGCTCACCGCAATGTCACCTGAAGAAGTTATAAAAGAGGTGAAAGATTCAGGTCAGCGGGGACGCGGCGGAGCCGGATTCTCAACCGGTCTCAAATGGGAACTGGCCCGTAAAAACCAGTCCGATGAGAAATATGTGGTATGTAATGCCGATGAAGGTGATCCCGGGGCATTCATGGACCGTTCCGTTCTGGAAGGCGACCCGCACTCTGTTCTTGAGGCAATGGCAATATGCGGATACAGTATTGGCGCAAGCAATGGACTGATATATATTCGTGCAGAATACCCGCTGGCAATTGAAAGATTAAAAATTGCTATAAACCAGGCAAGGGAATACGGATTACTCGGGAAAAATATTTTAGGAACAGGTTTTGATTTTGATATTGTTCTTCGTTATGGTGCAGGTGCATTCGTTTGCGGCGAGGAGACAGCTCTTATTCATTCTATGGAAGGGCTGAGGGGAGAACCTACAGTGAAACCGCCTTTCCCGGCAGAATCGGGTTATCGCAACAAACCCACAAACGTTAACAACGTTGAAACATTTGCTGCAATTCCCGCAATAATACTCAAAGGAGCAAAATGGTTCAGCAGTATCGGTACCGCAAAGTCAAAAGGGACCAAAGTGTTTGCCCTGGCAGGCAAGATAAACAATGTAGGGCTGATTGAAGTCCCGATGGGAACCACCCTGAGAGAGGTGATCTTCGAGATCGGAGGAGGCATCAGGAATGGTAAAAAATTCAAAGGCATTCAGACAGGGGGCCCTTCAGGTGGTTGCCTGTCTGAGAAACATCTCGACACTCCCATCGATTTTGATAACCTTATTGCGGCCGGATCAATTATGGGCTCCGGTGCAATGATTGTCCTCGACCAGGATGATTGCATGGTATCGATGGCAAAATTCTTCCTTGAGTTTACAGTGGAGGAGTCGTGCGGGAAATGTGCTCCCTGCCGGATAGGAAATAAACGGTTACATGAACTTCTCGGACAGATCTGCGACGGAAAGGGAAAGCTTGAAGATCTTGACAGGCTGAGAAACATGAGTCTGGTTATTAAAGATACTGCTCTTTGCGGTCTTGGCCAGACCTCTCCTAACCCGGTTCTATCCATGATGGATAACTATTATGATGAATATGTTGCACATGTTACGGATAAGAAGTGCCCGGCAGGTCAGTGCCGCAGCCTGATGGAATATATTATCAATCCTGAGAATTGCGTCGGCTGTACTGCATGTGCACGGGTATGTCCGGTAAATGCTATCTCAGGAGAAAGAAAAGAGGTACATCTAATTAATCCGTCAATCTGCATAAAATGTGGCGCCTGCATGGAGAAATGTAAGTTTGATGCAATATTTATCAGCTAATCAGAAACATAATGGAAACAATAAAGCTTACAATTGATAATAAAGAAGTTGAAGTACCGAGAGGTACAACTATATATAAAGCTGCAAGGGAGTCGGGAATAGATATTCCTACTCTGTGTTATATGGAGCTTCACGACATGAACATTGAGAACAAGCCGGCTGGCTGCCGGATCTGTGTTGCAGAAGTTTCCGGAAGAAAAAACCTCGCTCCCACCTGTTCAACAAACTGCGAACCGGGAATGGTTGTCAAAACCCATACTCCAAGGGTTCTTAATGCACGGAGGACCGTGATGGAGTTTATTCTTTCCGATCATCCAAAAGACTGCCTGGTATGTTCAAAATCAGGCACATGCGAACTTCAGGCTATGGCGCACCGTCTGGGAATCAGAGATATCCCCGGCGCTGAATATGCCGCTGTATCCACTTACAGAAAAGATACTTCCCCTTCAATCATCAGGGACCTGGACAAATGCATTATGTGCCGCCGGTGTGAAATGATGTGCAATGAGGTTCAGACTGTTGGTGCCATATCGGCAGTTAACAGGGGTTTTATGGCTACGGTAGCACCTGCTTTTGAGCAGAATCTCGAATATTCCACCTGCACTTATTGCGGGCAGTGCGTATCAGTTTGTCCGACAGGCGCCCTCACCGAAGTTAATCATGTTCCGCAGGTACTCAGGGCTCTTGTAGATCCGGCAAAGACTGTTGTAGTTCAAACTGCACCTGCGGTGCGTGCTGCTCTTGGCGAAGAGTTTGGACTCGCACCCGGAACCCTGGTAACAGGTAAAATGACAGCGGCCCTCAGAGCCCTGGGGTTCGATTATGTATTTGATACTGACTTTGCGGCTGATCTCACCATTATGGAAGAGGGTACTGAGTTTCTTGACCGGCTCAGCAGACATCTGAACGGAGATAAAACAGCGAGAATACCGATCCTTACATCGTGCTGCCCGGGATGGGTTAACTTCTTTGAACACTATTTCCCCGACCTCAAAGATGTGCCATCAACGGCAAAATCGCCACAGCAGATGTTCGGTGCAATTGCCAAGACATACTTTGCTGATAAGATAGGTGTTAACCGGAAGGACATGGTTGTAGTATCAATCATGCCGTGTCTTGCCAAGAAATATGAATGCCAGAGGGACGAATTCTCGGTTGATGGTAATCCTGATGTTGACTTTTCAATTTCCACAAGGGAACTTGCAGCATTTATTAAGCAGGCTAATATCGACCTCAATACCCTGCAGGATGAAGAGTTTGACACTCCGTTAGGCGAATCAACAGGAGCCGGCGTAATATTCGGTACAACCGGAGGTGTCATTGAAGCTGCCTGCCGTACTGCCTATGAACTCTATACCGGCAAAAAGCTTGAAAGGCTTGAATTTACTGAACTCAGAGGCATGGAAGGTGTCCGTTCAGCAACTATAGATTTTGACGGACTACCGGTAAATATTGGCATCGCTCATGGACTGGGAAATGCCAGAAAGCTTCTTAATGATGTACGATCAGGAAAATCACAGTTCCATGCCATTGAGGTAATGGCATGTCCCGGAGGTTGCATCGGAGGAGGAGGACAACCAATTCACCATGGTAATTCTGAGATCATCAAGGCCAGGGCAAAAGCCATCTATTCGGAGGACCGGAAGAAACCTCTCAGGAAATCACATGAGAATCCATTCATAATTAGTCTGTATGATGAGTTCCTCGGCAGACCCGGAAGCGAAAAAGCTCACCATCTGCTTCACACACATTATTTTGATAAAAAGAAAAAGATCCTGATTAAAAAATAATAATAAAGTATTTGACAATAATAATTTTCACGGTTATGTCTCATATAAAAATAGAATTAAGAAAAGAAGATGTGGACTTTATAAAAGGTGTATGTACAACTTATAATAATGATCCTCAGGAACTTATAAACGTTCTTCATACCTGCCAGGAACATTTTGGATATCTTCCTGCAGAAGTTCAGGAGGTCGTTTCTGATTTTCTGAATATGCCGGTTGCAAAAATCTACGGAGTAGTAACGTTCTACTCATTTTTTACCATGACACCAAAAGGCAAGCATCCGATAAGCATATGTCTTGGAACAGCATGCTACGTCAGGGGTGCGGAAAAAGTACTTGATGAGTTCAAGAAGGAACTTGGTATCCAGGTCGGTGAATCGACAAAAGACAGTAAGTTTTCACTTTCCAGCCTGAGATGTGTCGGAGCATGCGGGCTGGCTCCGGTGGTTCTTGTAGGTGATAAGACTTATGGCCGGGTTGCGCCGGATGACGTTAAGAATATTTTAAAGGAATACGAATAAATTATTGCGGATTGCGGATTGCGGATTGCGAATTGCGGATTGCGGATTAATAGGATTATTGCTAGCGCGTTTGCGACCCGGAGCTGTCTTATGCACCTGTTGTCGACACGTTGCATGCAACGTCCTACAATTTGCGTTTACTGGTTTTGGCTTTTTCTATACCAAAAAAAATATTCCTTCTGTCTCCTTTTGTCTTCAATATTTCTTGCCACATATACCTTTTTCCCTGAATACGGATCAACCCCGGTATAGTACATTAAAGTTGATAACGTCATCGGAGTAGGTGTAAAATCCTGAACCTGTTCAGGTTTTATCCCCAGGCTTTTCACCTCTGCTGCAAGTTCCTGCATGTCGGCATCAGTGCAACCCGGATGCGATGAGATGAAGTATGGTATTATCTCGTACTTCAGATCATTTTTTGCCGTGATATGGTCAAACCGCTTCTTAAATTTTCTGAATAGCTCAAAGGGTACTTTCCGCATGAATGCTAATACCTGTGTCGATGTATGCTCAGGCGCTACCTTTAGTCTGCCGGAAACATGGTTTGTAACAAGTTCTTCAAGATATTCCGCTTCATCCCTCCCGGCGCTTTTATTCCATTCGGGAAATAGCAGATCATAACGAATACCGCTGCCAATAAATGATTTTTTTATTGCATCGATCGTGTCTGCTTTCCTGTAAAGATCAGTCAGAGCTTTATGACTGGTATTCAGATTTTTGCAGACTTCGGGCCATATACAGGAGGGTCTGGAGCATACTCTGCATAAGTTTAATCTCTTTACCCTTCATCCTGTACATATTTGCTGACGGCCCGCCAAGGTCCGTGAGATAGCCTTTGAAATCAGGCAGCCGGGTAATTTTTGCGATTTCATTAAGGATTGAATTTTCCGACCTGCTGATTATTTGTTTCCCCTGATGCGCCGCAATTGCACAGAAACTGCAACCTCCAAAACAACCCCGGTGAATATTCACCGAGTATTTTATCATCTCATAAGCGGGAATGTTTTCCTTTTTATTATAACGAGGATGAGGCAGGTACATATACGGGAGATCAAAAGTACGGTCAATCTCTTTCTCCTCCATTGGCGGAAACGGAGGATTTATAATCACTCTTAAATCACCTGAAGCTTCATTAAGCCTTGCTGATTCAATTTTATTTGATTCCTTTTCAAACTTCACAAAATTCTCTGCAAACAGGTTTTTATCCTTCAGGCATTTTTCAAATGAATGAAGGGAGATATCTTTCCACATTTTCTGAGCCGGCAGCGGATCATCCTTCTTTAAAACCACTGAAGTCTGCGGTATTGTTTTCAACGATGAAAACTGAACTCCCTTTGATAACAGCCTCAGAATTTCCCGTAATGGCTGTTCACCCATACCATAAATGAGCATGTCAGCCGTGCTGCTGATCAGAACAGAGGGCTCAAGAGTGTCTTTCCAGTAGTCATAATGAGTAAGTCGTCTCATTGAGGCTTCAATTCCACCTATTATTACGGGAACATCAGGAAATATCTCCTTTAAGATCCTGCTATAGACAATAGTCGGATAATCAGGCCTGAATCCGGCTTTTCCGCCCGGAGTGTAGGCATCATCGGATCTCAGCCGGCGGGCAGCGGTATAGTGGTTGACCATCGAATCCATATTTCCTGCCGTTACACCAAAAAAGTATTTTGGCTTTCCGAGCTTGCGAAAATCCCTCAGATCGTCCTGCCAGTTTGGCTGTGGTACGATTGCTACGCGAAAACCCTCATCCTCAATGACTCTCGCTATTACAGCCGGTCCAAATGAAGGATGATCGACATAGGCATCACCGCTGAAAAGTATGACATCTAATTCCTCCCACCCAAGTAAATCGACCTCTTTTTTAGTAGTAGGAAGCCATTTGCTATTGAAAAATATGCTGCGGTTTCACGCCGCTAAATTACTTAAAATAGCTATCTTGCATAGATATGTGCTATTAATCAGTAGCATTCTAAGATGCTAAATATGAATACACATGGCTGCCTTCCTTGCCAACAACTGCTAAAAATCTTATTGATTACTTTTCTTTTCTTTCTATTCTTCTTCACAAACGTCCCCTGATATATCTGCTCAGAACAGGCCACGTATAGGGCTGGTTCTTAGTGGCGGAGGCGCCAGGGGAATTGCCCATATCGGAGTTCTTAAAGTTATGGAAGAAGCTGGTTTAAGGCCCGACATGATCACCGGGGTAAGCATGGGCAGCATTATAGGCGGAATGTATTCGCTTGGTTATTCAGCTGACAGCTTAGAGAAAATATTCAAGAGCATAAACTGGAAGCTTATCTTCTCAAATGAGATCCCGGAAAATAAAGTAATTTTTCTGGAAAAGGGACATTTCGCTAATAGTGCAATTTCGTTGCCTCTGTCTTTCAGAAAAGTGACTCTCCCGTCAGGCCTTATTAACGGACAACAGGTAGAAAATACTCTTAGTTTCTATGCATGGCCTGCCGCAGATATAAATGATTTTTCCAGGCTTCCAATCCCTTTTATGTGTGTAGCGACCGATATTATCAGGTTTAAAATAGTTGACCTTACAACCGGCTATCTGCCTGACGCTATCCGGGCCAGTTTCTCAGTTCCTTCAGTTTTTACACCGATGAGTATTGACACACTTACTGCTCCTGGATGGCGGATTAATAAGAAACTTTGCTGCATCTGAAGCCAAAGATATGGGAGCCGACATTATAATCGGGTCCTATGTCGGATTTAAGGGTTATAAATCCGACAGACTGCAGTCAGTCTCCGGTATAATGGAGCAGATAGCAATGTTCAGAAGCCTCACTGATTTTGAAGAAGAGAGAAAGCTGGTAAACGTTCTTATCAGACCCGCAACTGAAAATCTATCGATCTTCTCGTTTGACAATGTAGATTCACTGATCAGGCGAGGGTATGAAGCGGCACTGCCGTATAAAGACGTTTTCAAAGCCATTGCCGACTCACTGAACAGCTTCGGTCCGCAAAAACCACTGGTCCCTATCCTCGATAAAAAAACATATAGTTTTGACAAGATTGAAATCAACGGCAACAGCAGCTACCCAGACGAGCAGATACTGGGTGTTCTTGACATCAGGACCAAGCAAAACGTTGACAAATTTCTTCTTTCGGACCGGATAGAACTTCTATACGGAAAAGCCTGGTTTGATAAAGTAAAGTACAGGATCCTTCCCAGAAATGATTCTCTGATCCTGGCAATTGATTGTATCGAGAAACCTGCAGCAATGCTCTACGGATCAGTGCACTACGACAACTCACTCCTATCAGGACTGATCTTTGAATTATCCATGAAGAATCTGCTGACACAGAGGTCTGTCATCAATATTGGTTCCCGAATCGGCCAGTTCTACAGGTTCGATTTAAATTACCTCCAGTTTATAGACAGAAACCAGATCTTCGGGCTGGCGGCCAATTTTTCCTCTGACAATACCGTGATCCCCCTGCTTGAAATAAGAGGTGACCTGGGTGAGGTGATAAGCCGGAATTTCACACCCGGACTATCTCTCAACCGCAGGATCGGACTTAATAATCTGATGAGTATTTCAGCAAAATATGAAAACCTTTATCTGTTGTTTCATTACATCTCGGACGTACACCTTAAAAACCTTTCATTCAATTATATCACTGAAGGTTATGATTATTGGATAAATACCCTTGATAACAAGCATTTCCCAGATAAAGGTTCAACTTTCAATTTTTCAGTCAGCACCTCAAAACTACAATCCGCGACACTTAAAACTGATTCTTCAAATACAGTCATCAGCTCTGGACGATCATGGGTCCGTATTCTTTTGAACGGTTCTATACCCTGCATATCTCTGTGGATCATTACTTTTCACCTTCGAAGGAAGCTGACATTTTCATTTGGCGGAGAGGCCCTTTTTATGACAAAGACTGATTCAGTTTCAGCCCAGGATAATTTTTATCTTCTCGGTGGTTTTGAATCGGTGAATAACAGATCAATACCAATGGTTGGTTTCAGGACAAATGAAATTCCTGTAAAAGAACTTCTGGGTTTCAGAGCCGGTGCCGACATGGAAATTTTTAAGGACTTCCATCTGAACTTTATGGCAAATATCTTTGCGGAAAAGCAATCTGAAAATGAAAGTGGATTTTCACTCCTTACAGGTGTCGGTCTGGGTGCAGGCTATATGTCGATAATCGGTCCCCTGAGGATTGGAATAATGTACGGTAATTACAACAAGGAGAAGTATTTCAATAAGATAAAAGGGTACATAAGTATCGGATATAATTTCTGAGGTTAGAAATCCATTAATTAACTCACCACCATCCCCATAGTCAACTTAAGGAGTTGAATATAGTAAAATATGGAGAGAGTTTAGTACCCCCGGCGCCAGCCGAGGGTCGATGCAGCCAAACAAACGACAGTTCTGAAGAAGCTGAATATCTGACTTTCAGAGCCATGCCAATGAAAAATGTATACAAAGAGTAGCTTCAAAAGGAGGGGAAACTTTTTTAGCAGTATCTCATTCACCCCCAAAGCTTGAGTTAACGGCCTTTGGGGATAGGGGTGAGTAATTAAATGGCAAAATAAGGTTTGAAAATCCCATTTTTGATCGACTAACGAAACGGTCTGATTGTTGCTTATAGGGTTTTATGAGAACGAAATGATCTTTTGTCAGATTGTATTGTTTCGTAATAGTACTGTAATTAAATGAATGACTTAATCCACTTTATGCGGATAAGATGAAAAGAGGAATAAGATGGACTTATCAAACGTGATTCAGCAGCATAAAAGACTTTGCACATTGGTTTCGGAAAAGAAGATCAAACAAAGTCTTGATATACTTGACTGATATGATTTCAAACTCATCATCAGGCGACATGCGTGATGAGTATAATGATATTGAAATGACCTACAGGAATATGGTTACTTATACCATTGACGGAATAAAGGATCCTGAGCGTAACAAGATATATATTAAACTAATCCAATCAATTCTCAAACTTTCCGACAGAGCCAGACAGGACATATTGTCACATAATTCAGGGTGGCATACCTACTGGGTAAAGCAACAAGCTGAAAAAGAAATGAAGCTTAGTGGCAAAACTATTGTCGAAACTGTTGATGACCTGATGTTTAAATCGGAGCTTGATGAATGGCTGAAATTAAGTAATGAAATTAATCCTGACCCTGATTCGAAAATTTCTATAAAACACAAACATCTTATAAGAAATATCTTCAATCATCTCTGGCTGACTGATTATTATGGGGAAGCAGAGAATAGCCTTATCAATATTATCATGAACTCAGGCAAGTTCAGATGGTATGAAGCAAGCATTTTTACCACTGCTATTACTCTTAGCTCCTTCAGAACCTGGCAATCGGAAAAACTGTTTCATTTGATAAATCTGTACGAAGCCGGACAGGAACAGGTTATGGAAAGGGCTCTTTCGGGACTGATCCTGAACCTGCATTATTATAACGGACGAATACTATTGTACCCTGATATCACTGAAAGGATCACGGAAATGAGCCTGAATACCAAATTCAGGGAGCATTGCCGAATAATAGTCCTGCAGATTATCAGGTCGAGGGAAACTGAAGACCTGGGCAGAAAGCTTCAGGATGAGATATTGCCCCAGGTGGCCCGGCTGAAACCCATGATAGAGGAAAAGCTTGGATCTTGAAAATATTCTTCCAAAAGATAAAACGGAAGAGAAAAATCCTGACTGGGCAGAGATGTTCAGCGACTCAGAGGAAATCTTCAAGACTATGGAAGAGCTGACAAAGCTACAGATGGAAGGCGCTGATGTCTATATGTCAGCATTCGCTAACATGAAACATTTTGATTTTTTTAAAGATTTTCAGAACTGGTTCGTTCCTTTCTATCCCGATCATGAAACTGTGAATGAGATATACAGGGATGAGATTCTTGGTCCCGGTACGAATGAGCTGGCTGAGGCTTTATACAAAACTCCGTTCATTTGCAACTCTGACAAGTATTCATTGCTTTTGAACCTGAAATATCTTCCGTCTTCCCAAAAGAGCATGATGCTAAAAGTTTTCAGGATGGAACTTGAAGGGTTGCAACAATTAAATGAAGAAGAATCTGTCGACTGATCCGTACAGAGTTTTCAGAACAAACATTACCCAGTATCTTCAGGACATCTACAGGTTTTTTAAACTCTCACCTTATAAGAAAGAATTTGAGGATCTGTTTGTAGGAAAACTGGATATTTATAATTCGGAATTTTTCAGAATGACCTGTAATGCACAGGAGGCAGAGGCAGGACTGGCTGACTATTTTTTCAGTAAAAACTTTTACTGCTGATGCTCTGCTCCTTTTCCTGAAACAGGTTAATGAGAAGCCGTCCGATGTTCAGTTATATGAAAAAATCGGTTATTGCTACCAGGAAAATTCAGATTACGAAGAAGCTCTTAAGTCTTACAGAAGAGCAGAGCTTATTGACAGGAAAGCGTGGACCATAAAGAAAATCGGTTTATGTCTGAGGAGGCTGGGCAGGAATGAGGAAGCTCTGGAATATTATCTGCAGGCATACGATCTCGAACCTGAGAATGTACATACCGTTATAATGATAGCACATTGTTATATTGATCTTAAGAACTATGAGGAAGCATTGAAATATTATTTCAGGGTTGAATATCAGGAACCGGGGAACCTTAAAATCTTAAGGCCTATAGCATATTGCTATTTTGCGCTTGGCAGGTTTGATGAATCAGAAAAGTATTATGATCGTTTGTCAGCAGGGAAGCTAAACGCTCATGATCAGATTAACAAGGGACATCTTGCACTATGCAGGGGCAAGAAAAGAGAAGCTGTTGATCTTTACAAACAAAGTATAATAAGCGGAGAACTCACCAGAGAACAGTTCATCTCCATTTTTTCGGAAGACAAGGACCTTCTTATTTCTCTTGGTGTTAATTCTGATGATCTGCCAATACTGCTTGACTATCTTCTATTTATTGTCGGGTGATCCCGTTGAATCATGATCAGAATAGGGAGAATGATGTTCATCGTGAAACATCCGGCCATCAGGTTCATGTCGTCTGCCATCCTTTATGTCAAGGCTATCGCTATCATGAGTCTTTCTGTACTGTCTTATCATCTCCTGGCGACGTTCATCCAGATCTTTTAATCTGGCAATCTGTTCTTTTGTAAGGTTTAAATCAAGTTCTTTCCTGAATTCCTTCATACTGGCATCAAGTTCTTTCCTGAAATTGCTTTGCAGCTGGCTGTTAATCTTAGCGTACTTATTGAGGACCAGTTCAATTTTTGCTTTTTGCTGCTCATCGGGTTGTATTGCCTGATAGAATCCATCCCTGAAACGTTGTTCGGAAAAAAACACTCTGACTGGTTTTAGCCTATGATATCTGATCTGTGCCGATGTCAGCATCCCAAGAACGAATCCTATGATCAGTGTCACCAGAACCAATAATATAGATCTTGTTTTCATTTAATGCTAATTTCCGGTTAAAAGGCAGACAATGCTTTCATCATAATTGTTACTCAATCCGAGTAAGGAATTGAATGAAAAAGAACCTTCCATAAGAAAAATTGATATCAGAAGAATTACAATCGCAGCCACTCCGGTAAGAGCAATACGATAAAAAGCAAAATTCATGTATTTTACAAATTCCACCTGGCGGTTTACTGCAATTCCTGCTGAGAACAGCTTCCCGAGCACCTTGTCTTTAAAACTTTGCCTGAAATCATAGGTAATGCCCTCCTCTTCAAGTTTGGCGGCGACATCAGACGTGTCAGCATCTTTATCCAGTGAGCTGATTATTAAATTTTTAATTTTTGAGGGGTCCATTTTATTGTTTCCGTATTTATAGTTTTGACAAAATATTCCGTAATTGTTCCTGTGCTCTTGATAGCCTTGATAAGACAGTTCCAAGGGGCAGGCTGAGGATCTCGGCAGTCTCTTTTGTTGAATATCCCTGGAGCATTCTCAAGGTTACAATTATTCTGAATTTAGGATCCATTGCCATTAATGCTTTATTCACTATTTCTGCTGCTTCTTTTCTTTCCTCTGTATCCTGGTCAGAGATTTCAAATTCATACATCTCATTATTAGCTTTTTGCGAAAACATTGAGAAGAATCTTTTTCTTCTTTTTATCTCGTTCAGAGTCAGGTTCACAGCAATTTTCTGAATGTAGGTTGAAAGTTTTGCTTCACCCCTGAACTCTGACAGGGAGTAATAAAGGTTAATAAATACCTCCTGCCCAATATCTTCAGCAAAAACCGAATCTCCAAGCATGCCCTTTACCGTACGCGCAACCATTTTCTGATAACGGTTAACTATCTCTCCGAATGCATTTTGATCGCCATTCAGAGATGCTTTCACCAGTTCAGTTTCTCCGGTTGTATTGTACGATTCTTTGATCATACTTCAGGTAATAGACAAATTATAATCTTCTAATATTCCCGATTGTTAATTTTTATTAACACAAATCTATATTAACAGGTTTACCTTCGTCCTTCTATGAGTATTGACTTTATTGTGTGAGTTTATTCTCTTCCTCCAGGATAACCTGATAATCTTTAGTATATCTGACCATGAAAAGTTTATGGTTTTCAAAACCATCTGCTGAAGATTTCCGTCTGAAGTCAAATTCGCTCTGCAAAAGATCAGGATTATGAATTTCAGGATGATAGATAAAGCTCTTCCCATGCATAGCCAATCCGCTTAAAAAATAAAACGCAATGTCATATCCCTGCCATGCATAACTTTTTTCTAATGGCTGTGTATGAAATTTTTGCATAAAATCCAGATTGAACTGCCTTACATTATTTTTTGAATAATCGATCCAGTACGGAGAATAAACCAGTATGTCCATATCAAACAGTTCCTTCTGGTCGAGCCTGTCGAGATCCCTGATAACAGGATAACCCAATAGCTTAACATTAAATCTGCGGGTCAGACCACTGATTATATCAATTACCTCGCTGATCACAGAAGGCTCTTCCGATGCAATAACAATGAGGTTTTTGGATTGATCGGAAAGAGCATGACTCAACCTGTTAATGGAGTCATTGTTGAACATCGATCTGCTGTAAAACAAAAACTCTTTAAACTTTATGTCTTCGTATGGCAGCTTATAACTCAATTCTGTAAATATCAGGTTTTTAAATCTCTTTACATCCTGATCAACTCCTAAACTGTCGGCATGAATAAATACAATATTATAATCATAATATTCACTTATCTTCTTTGCCAGGGCTTTCTGGGCAATCTCAAGAGACGAGCCTGCCATAAAAAGTGTAGGATTATTTATCAGTTCAGAATTATTTATAAGCGGAACCGGGGATACCACCGGAATACCCCGGCTCTTTGCATAATCAGACGCAATAGCGAGGTTATGCGAATAGACAGGACCAATTATCAGATCCATATCATCCAATTTACCTGATCTTATCAATTGAATTAATTCTACAGTGTCACTTTTAATATCGTAGGTATGCAGGTTTATATTCAAACCCAGTGAACGCAAGGTGTCTGATGCGAGTAATATTCCCTCATACATTTCGAGAAAATCGACGCTGCCGGGATAGATCCAGTCATCAGCGACCTTATTCATCTTATAGGTCTTTTTCCCTTTTACCTGCCTTGATGAATCAACATCTGATCTTACGGAGTTCTCCGCGAGGTAGAATGGAAGAAGAACTGCCACATTCAAAGAACCCCTGAGATCTCTTACCGGAGTGAATCCTGCAGATCTCTCAATTCTTGCAGGAACTTCTTCCGCAATTACTGTCACAGTATCTGTTTTAACCTGTTTGATATCAGGGACTTCAGCTATTTTTACTCCCGGGATCCTCACAAAATCTCCAACCTGAGGAAATCTCAAATCCCTGTTCTCTTTACGGAGCTGCCTCACTGTAAGTCCGTATTGTCTGGCAATAGACGAGAGAGTTTCTCCCATAAGGACTTTATGATAAGTATAATTATTTTCCTGGTCGTCAAATTTCTGCCGGCTGCTCATAAACTCCCTTTTAGGTACTGCGATTTCAATTCCAACGGTAAGCTTATTGATGTCAATCCCCGGGTTGCTTTGAATTATTTCATTTTCAGAAACCCCGTAAAGCTTCGAAAGCGAATAAATAGTTTCTCCCGGTTTAAGGCTGTGGTATACAAATCTACTTTCATCACGGTCACTTTTTGTGGTCACGGTTTCAACCGGTTTTATATCTGTAACCATTTTAACAGGAATTCTCAGGGTCTGACCTTCATTGATACCATAAACGGCCGGCGGGTTTTCACGATCGAGGTCTTCTACAGTGACCCCATAAGCTTTCGCAATTGAATAAGCAGTTTCTCCCTTTTTAACCTGATGAACATAATAAGCAATTCCGGAAATAATTACTTTGTCTTTTGACCTTTCAACGGCAACCTGTGAGATTATTGTATTACAGAACAGTAAAGAAATTAATATTAACAGAACATTTATCCGGTTCGCTCTTCTCATTATACTTTATTATTTTTCTATTGTTTGATTACAATGATTTAAGAAATGTCTTGCAGTTCCTTTCGATACGTTCGGGGACATTACTGATATCTGCCCTGACAAATTTTTCGCCGGTTATCTTCTCAAACAGCTCTATGTATCTTTCCGATACCTGATTCACAAAGGCATCGCTCATCTCAGGGACCTTCTCTCCTGCTCTTCCCTGGAAACCATTCTCCATTAGCCACTCCCTGACAAACTCCTTTGATAATTGTTTCTGAGGAAATCCCTTTTCAAAATTTTCCTGGTATTTGTCCTCATAAAAATAACGCGACGAGTCGGGAGTATTTATCTCATCGATCAGATAGATCTTTCCATCCTTCTTTCCAAATTCATATTTGGTGTCGACAAGTATCAGTCCATGCTGCCGGGCAATTTCAGATCCCCTTTTGAAGACGTCCATCGTAAACTGTTCAATGAGCGTATAATCTTCTTCGGAAATAAGACCGTTTCTGATAATTTCAGAGCGTGAAATATCCTCGTCGTGACGGCCCTGTTCAGCTTTTGTTGTCGGGGTGATCAGTGGTGCCGGGAAACGCTGATGTTCTCTCATCCCATCAGGCAGCTTGATCCCGCATATCTCTCTGGCACCGGATTTGTAATTTCGCCATGAACTTCCGGTAAGATAAGCCCTTACTATCATTTCAACAGGAAATGGATCGCATTTATGTCCAAAAGTCACTGTCGGATCAGGAGTGGCAATTTTCCAGTTTGGTACTATATCCTTTGTTGCATCGAGAAATTTCGCAGCTATCTGATTAAGAACCTGACCTTTATAGGGAATGCCCTTTGGAAGGACAACATCAAAGGCAGAGATCCTGTCAGAGACAATCATGAGAAGGTATTTATCATCAATATTATATACATCCCTGACTTTCCCTTTGTACAGGCTCTTTTGTCCCGGGAAACTGTAGTTTGAGCTTAAAATTGTCTTGGTCATTTTATAAGATTTAATCTCTCTGATTGGTTACCTCATCCCCCTCCTCCAGGGGGAAGTCCCTCCCACCTGGGGGAGGGATTTAGGGAGAGGTATAACAACATAGAGTTATTTATTAATATTATTGTTTCTTAGCTTTTCTGTCTCATTTTCTTCAATCTCATAGGCTCTCACAATTTTCTTGACCAGCTTATGCCTTACAATATCACGCTCGTCAAACTTGATTATTGAAATACCCTCAATATTGGCCAGGATCCGCATTGCCATCAGCAGGCCAGAGTCATTTTTCCTGGGCAGGTCAATCTGGGTAGTATCTCCTGTCATGATAAATTTGCTGCTAACCCCCATCCTGGTCAGGAACATCTTGAGCTGGCTGATAGTTGCATTCTGAGCCTCGTCAAGAATAACGAATGCATTTTCAAGAGTCCTCCCGCGCATGAATGCCAGCGGGGCAATTTGTACTGTACCATCTTCAAGCCATGTTTCCAGTTTCTTAAATGGCAGCATATCATGAAGTGCATCATATAATGGCTGAAGGTAGGGATCAAGTTTCTCTTTCATATCGCCCGGAAGGAATCCGAGTCTTTCGCCTGCTTCAACTGCAGGACGAGTCAATACAATTTTTTTCACTTCCCTGTCTTTTAATGCCTTCACTGCCAAAGCAATGGACGTGTAGGTTTTTCCGGTTCCCGCAGGTCCTTCTGCAATTATCAGATCATTAGTCTTATAATCGCTCACCAAAAGCAGCTGGTTCACAGTACGTGCACGAACCGGCTTGCCACTCGTACCGAAAATCAAAACCTGCTCAAACTCACCGTTTGATGCCGACTTCATATGTTCAGCATCAAATAGATACTTTTCAATGTCCTGCTCGTCCAGCCGGTGATATTTTCGATAATATTCTATCACTTCGTTAAACTTCTCCGCAAAAATCGTGATCTCAGTCTCCTCGCCCATGCACTTTATCTCATTGCCCCGGGCCATGATCTTAATTTTAGGGAAGAAACTGCGGATTTTATCTAGCAGCGAATTGTTTGTTCCGAAGAAAACAACAGGGTCAATATCCTCAAGAAAAATTACTATCTCTGTCATTAAACCTGGCAAAAATTAATGAACTGCATTACCAATAGATAAAATCACCCAAGATTATGGTAAATAGTTCATAAAAAACATCATTGAAAAGTACAAAGTAAGGTTATTTTTTCCTTAGAAGATTATCTTTGCTATAAGTTTTTTCATATGCCTGTAATTACATTAACAACAGAGTGGAAGTCCGATGATATCTATTATGGAATCATTAAAGGCAAACTTAGCAGTATGTGTCCGGGAGCAGTTGTAATTGATAATGCGGGAAATATTCCGGCTTTTAATATTTCGCATGCTTCTTTTATAATAAGAAATACTTATAATAATTACCCCAAAGGCTCTGTTCATATAATTTGTGTCCATTCAGAAGCAGGTAATAATCAGGATCATCTGATTGTCAGAGCCAAAGAGCATTTTTTCATAGGTACTGATAATGGGATCTTTAATCTTATTCTTAATTCCGACCCTGAAGAGGTGATAAAATTAGATCATAATGAAATTTCCGATGAACTTGAAATATTTGCCAGGGCTGCAGCTGATCTGATTGCCGGAAAGAACCCTTTGCAGCTTGGACAATCGGTCAATACATTAAGTGAAAGAGTTCCATTAAGAGCAACAATTGATAAAGATGTAATTATTGGCAGTATCATTTTTATCGATTCATACGGAAACGCAATTTCAAATATAACAAGGGAAGTATTTTACAGGGTATTTGAAAAGAAACCTTACAGAATTCTGATTCAGAGCAATAAAAATTATACTGATAAAATATCCCTCAGGTACAGTGACGTATCGGTCGGTGAAATGCTGGCACGATTTAACCAGCTCGATCTCCTTGAAATTTCAATAAATGGAGCTAACGTTGCCGAATTACTAAGTCTTTCAATAGGATCGGTATTACGCATCGATCTGGCAAATAAAGCTGCATCTCCTAATCGTTTATTTTAAAACAACTACTCATGAATGATAAAAATAAAAGCCTTCAGGAGTTTGAAAGGCTTCTTGCTATAATTGATGAACTCAGGGTAAAATGTCCCTGGGATATGAAACAGACCAATGAAAGTTTGCGTAAGCTGACAATTGAAGAGACTTATGAGCTGGCTGATGCCATATCCTCCGGAAATGATGAAGGCATAAAAAACGAGCTCGGGGATATTATGCTTCATATTGTCTTTTATGCAAAAATCGGTGCTGAAAAGGGGACTTTTACTATGGCAGATGTTCTTGAGGGAATAAACGCCAAACTAATCTACAGGCATCCACATGTCTTTGGAGATGTTAAAGTTACAGGCGCTTCGGAGGTTGAGGAAAACTGGGAGCAACTCAAGATCAAAGAAGACAACGGATACAAACCGGTTCTTTCAGGGGTTCCTCCATCTTTGCCGGCAATTGTAAAAGCCAACAGGATACAGGAAAAGGTGAGAGGTGTCGGATTCGACTGGGAGAAACGTGAACAAATCTGGGATAAAGTCCTTGAAGAGATCACAGAATTGAAAGAAGAGATAAAAGATCATAATACTGAGGCAATTGAATCTGAGCTTGGTGATGTGCTCTTTTCAATCATCAATGCTTCACGGCTTTATGAGATCGATCCTGAAGCTGCACTTGAGAAGACCAACAGGAAATTTATCAAACGGTTTAATTATCTCGAAAAGGAGACAATGTCAAAAGGCATATCGCTTCATGATATGAGTCTTGACGAGATGAATGTGATCTGGGAGAAAGCGAAGGAGGAGGATTAGGAATATACGCCATGTCTTTGTAGGGACCAGTCGCGACTGGTCCTTACACAGACATGGCAAACCTGTAGCTAAGAATCTGGTAAATTATTTTTGCAGCAATAAAATCGGGCGATTTATTTGTTGAAGAGGGACATAACTCGACTACATCAAATCCAACAACATTTCTGGCTTTTATCACATCTCGTACAAAATGCATCAACTCAAAATATGGTGGTCCACCCGGCTCAGGAGTTCCGGTCGACGGAATCACTGACGGGTCAAACACATCGAGGTCAATTGTGATATACACATTTTCCGAAAGCTTATCAATTGCCTTACTGTAGAGAGTTTTGTTATAAAATAGCTCATGGGAATAGAAGATCCTGTCTTTAATAATATATGGCAGCTCTTCTGCTGAAACACTGCGGATTCCCACCTGAACAAGCGGTGCAAATTCCCGTGCTCTTGCCATAGCACATGCATGATTAAATTTTGATCCCTCATATACCTGCCTCAGATCTGAGTGGGCATCAAGCTGAAGAACCGTGAGATTTTCGTAAAATTCAGAAAATGCTTTTATGGCGCCGATCGTTACAGTATGATTTCCTCCTATTACAACCGGGAATTTATTCTCCGACAGCAATGAAAGAACCCTGTAATAAACATCTTCGGTAAGCTTTTCCGGAGACTCTTTCTGTGTTACGGGATTCATAGTGAAAATCCCTTTCAAATGGGCTTCTGATGATGTTTCGATATCGAAGAATTCAAGATTTACAGAAGCCTCCAAAATGGCTTCAGGACCCTTGTCAGCACCTCTCATCCAGGTACTTGTCTCATCGTATGGTACAGGAACGATGATTATCTGTGATTCCTGATAATCATAAACGACTTCATTACCACCGAAGTTCATACTATAAGATTTATTTCGTCTTTGGCTTCGGTGCAGCTTTCTTCTTTTTCTTTTCAGCTGCAGGAGCTGGTTTTTCCAGAGGCGCCTTTTTTTCAGGTTCTTTTTCTTCTTCTGCTGCTTTTTCAGGTTCCTCTTTTACCAGGAGATTGAGGCTGTGCAGTATATTATACCATTGGGCTACTTTCTTTATGTCGCTTGTATATACTTTATCTTTTGAGTATTCCGGAAGGATCCCTTCAAACCATTCTTTCAGCTTAGTGGTATCAGATTTTGAGTCTATCGCAGGACCACCATTTCCTTTTTCATGGATCAGGTCGAAAACTTTCCCCAGAGGCATATCTTCCTTATCGGTAAATATTGCTATGTCTTCCAGAGAGCTCACTTTTGCCGAACCATATGCACTGCTCCTCTTTTTTGTTTCCAGGTGTTCAACGATTATAGCATTTTTTCCCTGGGCTATAAATTTAAAAAGTCCCGGTTCTCCCGAAATTGCCAGAATATCTTTTAAAATCATCTCTTAGTTATTTAGGTACAAATTTAATCCTAGAATTGTAAACTCCATTTCAGAACAGGTATTTTTTTCAATTTCATGAATCAAATCATATTCCGTTCCTTTTTGATCTTCTCATATGCTTCATTGACCCTTGCGAATTTCTCATCGGCTGACTTTCTGACATCATCTCCAAGATGACTCACTTTATCGGGATGATATTTCATTGCCACCCTTCTGTAAGCTTTTTTAACTTCATCATTGGAAGAAGAACGGATCAATCTCAAGAATCTTATAGGAAGAATCCGTTTCGGGAATAAACATGTTCTTTATAGACAAAAAATCACCCGAAGCAACTCCCAGGTATGAAGATATCTTTTCAATTATCTGAATCTCCGAAGTGTGGATCATCGCTGTCAGCCAGAGAAATATTGAATAGCAGGTGCAGCAATTGCAGACGCGATGAATAATCCATATTTCCCCTTATCTGAAGACAGACATCCCTGACCGGTATTTCCTGTTTCAGGATATCTTTTAATGTAAGCAATGCCTGTTTTGCAGATTCCTGTCCAAATTGCCTGATAAAGAACTGTTTAACATAATCGAGCTCAGATTTTACGACTTTCCCGTCAGCTTTCATAACTGCTGCGACAAGGACCAGGAGACTCATTCCGAAATCACCCTGACTGGTTCTTACAGATCCGGTAGTATAGGTTGAAGTTTGAACAGTAGTTCCATCTATCATGGAGCCAACGAGAAAACCCAGAAGTCCTCCTATCGGACCACCCATTGCAAAGCCCAGTCCTCCACCAATCCATTTTCCAAAGATTCCCATATTCAGCTTTAAGAATTAATAGATCTTAGTATATCCTCATGTATCTCAAGAATTGCAGGTATAATCATATCATTTTCGGAATTATTGAATAATATAATGTGACAGTTTAATCCTTGTTTCATCATCCATCTGGTTATTTATCCTTTCCATTACCTGTTCTCTCGAAAGCTTATTCCTCTGAATTACTCTTTCAATTCTTTCTTCGACCGGTGCAACGACTGTTGCTATTCTGTCAACAAATTTTGAAGCCCCGCTTTCAAAGAGAATTGCTGCCTCCATGATTACATAAGGTGAAGCCTGGTCCAATACCCATTTGATGAAGTTATCAATCACAACCGGGTGAACAAGCAGATTGACCTTCTCAAGCAGAGCCTTGTCATTAAAGATCAGTCTGGCAAGTTCAGCTTTGTCAAGACTTCCTGCAGAGTAGAGGTCCTTACCAGCTATCGAATTGATGTCTCTGATTATTCTCTTATCATGCTCCATAATTTCCGTTGCTTCCCTATCAGCAGAAAAAACAGGAATATTCAGGATATCGAAAACCTTGCAGACAGAAGTCTTTCCGCTTCCGATACCGCCGGTAACACCCAGCTTAAATCCTGGTTTCCCTTTTGTCATAATTTATGTATCTGGCTGATTTAAGATCAACGCTTTTTCCTGATATCCTGTTTATCATCAGATACAGCAGATGATCTGGCTACAACCCTATCGAGATTAAAGAAGAGCGTATCAGGTTTTATTGAAGTGATCTCACAACCCGATCTCATCTGTACATTCAGGCTTTTCATCAGCCCCGATGTCAGTATGTAATAATTCAGCGGTTTATCTCCCGGAACCCTTCGGTAACTGACCTTTGAAATATCAATTATCAGCGGGGTCTTATTGCCTGAAATTCTAAGTTTTAATATTGAATAGCCGGGCCCCTTGAGAAAAAGTTTCAGCTCGGCAGGCTGGTCATCATTAACAACCCTGTCCCTCGGAACATTAGTGAACTCCAGTGGATACTTTATCCCCGCTTCAATCTCTTTGCCAAGTGAATTAAGGTACCATAGAATAAATGAGAGGAAAAGGAAGAAAACAAAAACAGCAATATCTCTGTTGAGTGCTCTTACACCTTTCTTCACAAGGAAATCTGACCGGTTACCTATATCCCTTTTCTCCAAAGGATTAAAGTATAGAATTTGTTTTATACGTCTGCAGTTGGATCTTTCAATAGAGCATTTTTATCAATCTTCAGCTTAATATCACCGCCAACATCAACAGTTACATAATTATCTTTCACTTCATAGACTCTCCCGTATATTCCTCCGGTTGTAATAATCTTATCACCCTTTTTCAGAGAGCTTCTGTAGTTGTTCATGTCCTTTTGCTTTTTCATTTGTGGTCTGATCATGAAAAAGTAAAAGACTACAAAAACCAGGATGAGCGGAAGAAAAGTCACAAGGGGGTTACTTTGTCCGGTTGTTCCTCCGGGTTGACCCATTAAAAACAGATACGCAAAATTGGTCATTGTTTCAATTATTAATAGTTATTACTTATTATTCGTCACTACTTCAGCAGTTATCTTTATTAGTACAACAGGCTTTGAAGCGTTTGATTTAACAGTTATAGTCTTGGTCTGCATTCCTTCCCTGCCTGAAGTGTCAAAAACGACTTCAAGGGTTCCATTGCTTCCGGGAGGAATTGGTTTTTTATCATATTTAGGAACTGTACACCCACAAGTTGTAGTCGCGGAGGAAATGATAAGATTTGAGGTACCTTTGTTATCAAAGGTAAAGGTATAACTGACTTTCTCTCCTGCTGTCACTTTTCCAAAATCGTGCTGGTACTCCCTGAAGATTATTACACTTTTACCTGTGCTGTCTGAACCTGAAGAAAATCCGGCTGTACTTCTGCCAGATCCTCCGCTGCAATTTGAAGCTATTAGTGCCGCAAATATCAGAAATGTCATTATTGCTTTCATCAGTAGACTTAATTAATGTCACATGATCAATTTTCGTCTGTTATTGTTTCACCGATCAAACCTCTGCCAAATTTATTAATCAGGCCCTCATCGCGTATTTCCTTCACTATATTATCAAGAATTCCGTTGACAAATGTACTGCTTTTTGAAGTACAATAGTATTTTGCGATCTCAATGTATTCATTAAGAGTAACTTTTACAGGTATTTCGGGAAACTCGAGTATTTCAGTTATCGCCAGCTGCATCACAAGAATGTCCATCAGGGCAATCCTGTCAACCTCCCAGTTGGTTGTATTTTTATCAATAAGTTCCGAGCATTTTCCAGTGTTGAGAATGGCTTTCCTGAATAATATTTTCACAAATTCTTCATCTTCAGCATTTTTGAACAAAGGCATCAGAGGAGTCAATTCTCCTGAATCGGTTTTGAACTTTTTAAGGGTCTTTTCAACCATCGATGATATGTATTCCATGTCATCATTCCAATAGATGCTTTGTTCCTCAAGATTTGCATTAAGATCTTCAGAATTTGAGAACAGTTCTGTAATAAGCCTGGTAATGAACTTCTTGTCTGATAGATAATTCTCAGTGTCTGACTTCATATAATCATCATACACTTCCCAGACGATCATTTTATTGTAAAGCAGACGGGGAATATGAGAGTTATTTATCCAGGAAAGTTTTTTATTGGAAACGTACGTTTTAAATTCAATATTTTTTCTCAGTTGGGCTATAACCTTATTGTCGATGAACCTTCTTCTCGGATTAAGATCTTCGTGAGATGGCATTCTTTTCTGCAGAGCCTGGTCGATTTTTTCACCTGCTATATCCGCAAGCTCCAGAACAAGTAACAGTAAAGAATGATAAAGGTCATAACTCTTTCCTATGCTGAACATCAATTCCGTCTCGGCCTGGGCAAGATTCTCATCCTCCCTGCGGTTAAAAGCATAGAGTGCCATCAAAGCTTTTATACGTAATAATCTTCTGCTTATCATCAGTAAAGAACCTCAAATTTCCGTGCAAAAATACTCTTTTTCCCTTACCCTCAAAACAACATGACAAAATTAAGGACAAATAATCTGTCAGGTTTTGATTTGATAAAATAATTGTTACATTTGACAATACAAAACAAAACCCTAACACTAACTGACTTAGAAATGGAAGAAGAAGCCGGAATACAGGAAGTCATAAACGGGCATGAGGATAAAATCATAAAAGAAGAAATTTTCACCAAAGTGGTGCGTGCCGGTAAGAGAACCTACTTTTTTGATGTGAAAGCTACAAGGAAAGATGATTATTACCTGACTATTACCGAAAGCAAAAAGCGCTTAGGTAAAGAGGGTAAAGTATTTTACGAAAAGCATAAGATCTTTCTTTACAAAGAAGATTTTGAAAAGTTTTCGGAAGGATTAAAGGATGCCGTTACATACATTGGCAATGGTAAAGACGTATCACCAGTCTCCGAGCCTGCATCCTTTGCGGAAGTCAGCGACGAGAAAAGCCCCCTGACAGGTGAGGAATTCACAAACGTCGAGTTCGAGGATCTTGGCAAGAAGTGATAAGTACTATCTAAATGTCTGATTACATACTCCTTGTTCTGGCGATCATTTTTATGATCATTGGGATAATCGGATGTCTGGTACCAGTATTGCCCGGACCGCCTCTAAGTTTTCTTGGATTAATATTTCTTCACCTTTCAAGGTTTGCACAATTCACAACAGCAACCCTGATTATTCTTGGGATACTGGCTGTTATTGGCAACAGTCCTGGATTACATTGTGCCTGTATGGGGAACCAGAAGGTTCGGTGGTTCAAAGTATGGGACACGAGGTGCAACTGTCGGGCTGATAATTGGCTTCTTTCTTGGTCCGCTGGGAATAATTTTAGGCCCCCTCATAGGTGCATTTGTAGGAGAAATGATCTTCAAAGATGATATGAGCTATGCCTTTAAGGCCGGATTCGGCAGTCTCCTGGGATTCCTTACAGGCATAGGTCTGAAGCTTGCAGCTTCCTTTATCATGACTTTTTACTTTGTGAAGGAACTGATATCATAGACCTCTCCCTAAATCCCTCTATTCTTTAGACCTCTCCCTAAATCCCTCCCCCAGGGGGGAGGGACTTAACTATGTGATTATCATCCTTCTACCCCCATTCTCCCCTGGGAGAAGGGGACGGGGGATGAGGTAAAAAAATAAGGAAGAGATTAAATCTGGTATAATTACAATTCACCTAATGTAGCTACCATAACCGCTTTGATAGTATGCAGCCGGTTCTCTGCTTCATCGAAAACTATAGAGTGTTCTGATTCAAACACATCCTCAGTTACCTCCATACCGTCGAGACCGAATTTTTTAAAAATATCCTCCCCTACTTTTGTTGCCCTGTTATGAAATGCCGGAAGGCAATGAAGAAATTTTACTGCAGGGTTACCGGTCATTTCAATAACTTTCATGTTCACCTGGAAAGGTTTCAAAAATCTGATTCTTTCTTCCCAGACAGAATCAGGCTCACCCATAGATACCCATACATCAGTATAAAGAAAGTCAGCACCTTTTACTGCCTCGTCCGACATTCTCAGTAATTGTGATCTTTGCACCTGTCTCTGTGGCAATAGCTTTGCATTTTATTACCAGATCATTTGATGGCTGATAAGCCTTGGGAGCCGCTATCCTGAAATCAATCCCCATTTTGGCAGAGCCAACCATAAGTGAATTACCCATATTATACCGGGCATCACCCAGATAGCAAAGAACCATCTTATTAAGCGGCTTATCAGAATGTTCTATCATGGTAAGGAAATCAGCGAGTATCTGAGTCGGATGGAATTCATTTGTCAGACCGTTCCATACCGGTACTCCGGCATACTTGGCAAGCTCTTCGACTATGTCCTGACCAAAACCACGGTATTCAATTCCGTCAAACATACCTCCAAGCACTCTGGCTGTGTCTTTCATCGATTCTTTCTGTCCTATCTGTGATCCGGTGGGTCCTAGATAAGTTACATGTGCACCCTGATCATATGCTGCCACTTCAAATGCGCAACGTGTGCGTGTGGATGCTTTTTCAAAAATGAGAGCAATGTTTTTACCTTTAAGGAATTGTTTTCTCATTACCATTTTTTTTTGCTTTTTTAAGATCTGCAGCCAGATTCGAGAAGGTATGTGATCTCTTCAGGCGTAAAATCAAGCAGTTTCAGGAAATGACGGTTGTGAAGATTATTGATGTCATGGGATTATTATTAAAGATAAAAGACAAAAGTAAAAAGATAAAAGTAAAAACGGATACAGGTTAAGCAACATTATTACTCAACACAAGAGTCTATACCTCATACCTATCTTCGGTCATCCTCATACTCCATGGTAATTTTGGACCCATATTTTTTATCTGCCAGCTTGAAGGCTTCCGTTATAACACTCTTTTTACCGCCATTTTTGATAAATTTAAGGCAGGCTTCAATCTTGGGTGCCATGCTCCCTTTGGCAAATTGCCCTTCATTCAGATATTTCAGGGTATCATTGTAATTTAGAAATTCCCTGATCTGCTGATCAGGTTTTTTATAATTAATATATATATATGGCACATCGGTAAGGATATAAAACTCATCAGCACCTATCTGTGTTGCCAGAAGTGAAGAGGCAAGGTCCTTGTCAATTACAGCTTCAGCCGGCCTTACATCTTTCTTTTCGTCAATATATACCGGAACCCCTCCCCCGCCTGCCGCAATGACAATGTTGCCCTTCCGCGCAAGCTCACTTATTATTGATTCATTGATCACCCCAATGGGCACGGGACTTGGAACAACTCTCCTGAATCCGCCCTGTGATTTGACTTCCTCCCTGAATATCCATCCCTTTTTTTTATTAAGATCGTCAGCCTGCTCCTTTGAATATATTTTACCTACCCTTTTCTGCGGATCGCTGAAAGCAGTATCATTTATATCTACCAGAACCTGTGTGACAATACAGATTACATTCTTGCATATCCCATGTTTGTTAAGAACATTCCTGAACATCCTTTCAATCATATACCCGATTCCTCCCTGAGAGTCTGCCACACAGATATCGACAGGCATCTGTGCTATACCATACAATTGTTCACCGGCATCATTCCTCATAAGGATGTTTCCGACCTGTGGACCATTTCCATGAGTTATGACCAGATCGTAACCTTCATTTATCAGGAAAATCAAGGTTTTCAAGTGTCTCTGTTGTATTTTGTTCCTGTTCATCAATAGTGCCGACCTGATCGCCTCTTAACAGGGCATTACCTCCCAGTGCAACAACTGCAAGTTTCTTTTCCATATTCTTAAGAATCAATCCAGAGATCAATTTCTATCCTGAAAGCTCACAAAAGTATCAAAATTCAAATGATTCCCTATCACGGCAGGTTCAATAGAAATCTTAATGAATTTCACCTATGATCGGATAGGCGGATTAATCTCATAAATATCAAGTGATAGAATTGAAGTTAAAAAAAAATACTACATTTACGAAATTCAAAATACTACCAGATAAGTGAGATTCAGCTATGTATTGTTCATCGCGGTGATCTTCGTGATGACAGGTTTCTCCTGTAGGGAAAAAGGAGGGAAATATATTAAACAGGGAGAAATCCATTATAACATAGATTATATAGGTTATTTCGGAGCAATGCCTAAAGAGGTTCTGCCTAAAAATCTTATTGTATCATTTAAAAACGATAAAATACTCTTTGAAATGATCTCTTCATTTGGAAATTCCGGAATACTAAATCTGGCAAATCCTGATGAAGGAATTTTCGATACTTATCTTAGCCTTTTCACTCTGAAATATTTCTACACGGTTGAACCCGGTGAACAGTTCCCTGGTTTTGAAGCTATGAATGGAATGTCGATCAAAAAAACATCAAAAACATCCGTAATATGCGGATTCAATTGTAAAAATGCTGAAATCACTTTGCCTGCAGTAAAGGACAAAGTGTATGAAATCTGGTATACCAATGAGATAAATATTAAAAATCCGAATGCTGCCACTCCATATAGTCAGATTGATGGAGTCCTTATGAGCTTTTTCTTTGTAATAGGTTCTTCAGAACTTCATTTCGAAGCAGAAACGGTTTATAAAAAAGAAATTCCCGATGAAGAATTTGAGAGAAGAGTAAAATTCACAAGAGTATCAAGGGAGGAGATCGATAAGTTCATAAATAAAATGATCAGCCTTTAGGAATGTATTATGTATTATGGAGTACAGGCTATGGGCGATTGGCGATTCCGATATTCATCATTCCATATTTCAAATTATCCCTCACTAATACAAAATCATTAGTCTGCTTTTTGTGGAAGACTCAAAATTATTACCTTTGGGTTGCGTTTAAAAAACGACAACTGTCGGGAAAAATTTAACCAGGAGATGACTAAAGAGAAGGAAGATACCGGGAAAAAGAATGCAAAAGCTACAAAGAGCGCTGTAAAATCCAAATCCTTTTTTACGGATGAGAGGATTAAATTTGTTATCGGAATTCTGATCACCGGTTTTGCATTATATCTTCTGCTTGCTTGCGTTGCATACCTTTTCTGGTGGAAAACCGACCTCAGTATAGCGGATTCCGACATAGTTTCTGGTCCTGATATTGCTGTAAAAAACTGGTCAGGCAAAAGCGGCCATTTTCTGGCTAAAATGATAATTAATAATGGCTTTGGATTTGGTGCTTTTTTTATCCCGCTGATTTTTGGTGCCATCGGATTATATCTTCTGAAGTTTCCGAAAATCAGGCCTTTCAATCTGATTGTCAAGTTTTCTTTTGCAGCAATTATTCTTTCTCTGCTTCTTGGTTTCATTTTCAGTAAATCAAATGTATACCTTGGAAGCGGACCAGGAGGGGCACAGGGATATCATATCATCAGATGGATGAACGCTTTTATGGGGATGATAGGAACAGGTGTCGTTCTGCTGTTCCTGACAATATCCTATCTGGTTTTTGCATTGAAAGTAAAGCCGGAATCATTCGGATTAAAAATGCCCTCATTCTTGAAATTTAAAAGGAATGCTGAGAAACAAAAAGAGACAGAACCCGATCCTCTTTTAGTTCCGGATGACGGCCGGTCAGGACTACAAATCCAATGAAAATAAAGGAAGGGGTGACCAGAAAGTGGATTTTGTCGTAAGAGACTACAAGGCAATATGCTGAAGATGATGATACTGATGATGAAATCCCTGAACTGGTGTCAACCGGTTCCATAATCCGTGATTTTGACAACGACAAATCTACCAATCCCGCATGCCGAAGATGTACCCATAAATATTACCCGTCCTGAAGCTGCTCGATACTCTTCCCGATCATGAGGTTGAGAAGATAATGGGAGATTATGATCCCCGCCTCGATCTTTCGAGGTATAAATTTCCTCCTGTCTCAATTCTGAAAGAACATAAATCAGATACTGCTTTTGATAATACTGAAGTTTTTGAGAATAAAGAAAATATAATAAAAACCCTGGGTGATCATAAAATCAGCATAAAAAGCATTTCAGCGACAATTGGACCTACGGTAACACTTTACGAGATCGTACCGGAACGTGGAGTGCGACTTGCGCGCATCAAATCACTGGAGGATGATATAGCACTGAATCTTTCTGCTCTGGGAATAAGAATTATCGCTCCAATTCCCGGTAGGGGAACTGTTGGCATTGAAGTACCTAATAAAAAACCTGAAATGGTTTCGATGCGATCTTTGATTACTTCAAAAGCATTTCAGGATACAAAATTCGATATTGCCCTTGCACTTGGCAGAACGATCACCAATGAACCATATATCGTCGATCTGACTAAAATGCCGCACCTTCTTGTTGCCGGAGCCACTGGTCAGGGAAAATCCGTAGGCATAAATGCAATAATAACTTCAATTTTATATAAGAAACATCCTGCCGAAGTTAAATTTGTTCTCATTGATCCTAAAAGAGTGGAATTACCTCTCTACATGAAGATTGAAAGACATTTTCTGGCAAAGCTTCCTGATGAAGAGGATGCAATTATCACTGATACCCAAAAGGTTATCAAAACACTTAATTCTTTATGCATTGAGATGGACAACAGGCTGGAACTGCTTAAAGCTGCCCAGTCACGGAATATTAAAGAGTATAACGAAAAATTTATTTCACGAAAGCTTAGTCCTGAAAAAGGTCATAAATACCTGCCATACATCGTATTGATCATAGATGAATTTGCAGACCTTATAATGACAGCAGGACGGGAAATTGAAGGACCGATTGGCAGGCTTGCACAGCTGGCCAGAGCTATCGGTATCCATCTCATTATCTCCACTCAGAGGCCGTCGGCAAATATTATCACAGGATTTATCAAAGCAAATTTCCCGACAAGAATTGCTTTTCGTGTTTTTTCATCAATTGATTCACGCACAATCCTTGATGCAACAGGAGCTGACAGGCTGGTCGGACGGGGTGATATGCTGGTTTCTTCAGGGAATGAGCCTGTAAGGGTCCAGTGTGCCTTTATCGATACTCCTGAAATCGAAGAGCTGACAGAATTTATTGGATCACAAAAAGGTTATGCCGATGCAATGCATCTGCCGGAATATGTTGACGACAGCGAATCTGGTGTTCTGGAGGTGGATCTGCGCAAAAGAGATCCCATGTTCGATGAAGCAGCCAGGCTGGTTGTTCAGCATCAGCAGGGATCAACTTCACTTATCCAGAGAAAACTCTCAATAGGATACAACAGGGCAGGCAGAATAATAGATCAGCTTGAAGCTGCAGGCGTCGTTGGCCCGTTCGAAGGAAGTAAGGCCAGGGATGTTCTGTGTACCGACTTCATCGCACTCGAAGAGATTATGAAGCGACTGGAATAAAACCGTTAAAATGAGATCCATTCTTGTATTCTTGCTCTTTCTTCCGCTTATTCCACTGAATGTGATAGCTCAGAATGATCAGGAAGCAATATCGATCCTCGATAGATTCGCTGACAAAGCTCTTAAAGCCCCTTCAGTCTCAATGAAATTTGAACTGATTACACTGAATCAAACCGATAAGACATCAGATTCACTGGCAGGCTCAATCATTCTCAATAAGGATAAATACAAACTTGATCTTCCCGATAATATTGTCTGGTTCAATGGTGAAACATCATGGAGCTATCTGCCTGCAGAAAAAGAGGTTACAATTACAAAAGCTGACAAGAAAGATAATTCATTTCAAAGCCGTCCTTCACTGGTATTTTCAATGTACAAAAAAGGTTATAAGAGCCGGCTGATTGAAGAGCGAACCGATTCATATATAATAGATCTTTATCCTGAAGATATTAAGGGTGATCTCCTGAGGGTCCGTCTTAACTATAGGGATACCTCATCTTGATCTCATAAGCCTTGAATATAAGAGACGGGATGGCATTATCATTACTCTTCGTGTGAAAGAATATAACCTGAATGTAAAACCTGATGCCGGCACTTTTATATTCAATGCTGAAAAATTCAAGGACGCTGAGGTTATAGATATGCGTTAATCAGCAGATAAATTTCTTTCAGGATACGCAATCCTGACATGATAGATATTTGATAATCTTCTTTTAAAGGCACTCTTAATATCAGAAATATCTTTGAACGTTAGGGGAATATCTGAGAATTGCCCATCCTGCTCCTGGAGGTAAACTATTCTTTCAACCAGTTCACTTATAGACTCTTCAGAATACTTAACCAGGCTGCGCGAAGAAGCTTCGACTGCATCAGCCATCATTATAACTGCGGTCTCTTTTGAAAATGGTTTTGGACCAGGATAGGTGAACTCCTTCTCCTTGCTGGTATCCCATGGGTAACGGTCGGTGTATTTCTTGAAGAAATAATAAGCCACCGTAGTACCATGATGGGTTCTGATGAAATCAATAATCTGTATCGGAAGTTTAAAGTTTTTCGCCAGAATTACTCCGTTTTTAACATGATTAATTATCACTTTTGCACTTTCCTCAGGTTCCAGGTTATCGTGAGGACTTGACCCATCTGTCTGATTTTCAATATAGTAATTTGGATTTGCTATTTTACCGATATCATGGTACAGAGCTCCTGTTCTTACAAGCAATAGGTTCGCCCCGGTTACTCTTGCAGCTTCTTCAGCAAGGTTTGCAACCTGCAGTGAATGCTGAAATGAACCCGGGGCTTCATCAGCAAGCTTTCTCAAAAGAGCCTGATTCGTATCTGCAAGTTCAAGAAGCGTAGTATCAGAAAGAAAGAGGAACTTCTTTTCAAATATAAACAGGATAGGATAACTTATAAGAACAAGTAATCCATTGCCGGCAAACAGGTAAAACGCAGCAAGTCTGACATTGACAAGACTGCCATCGTGCATGAGGCTTAATCCTAAATAAAGAATTGAATAACTTATTACTACAATCACTGCAGTTATTAATAATTTAGCTTTCCTGTATATATTCCTCATTGTAAAAATTGCAATCATTCCTGAAATAAAACTCATAAATATGTACATGAACGGATCAGGAACCATAAAACCTGAAAGCATCAGGGTAATCAGCAAAATAAATAATGCCAGTCTGGCATCATAAAAGGTTCTTATTACCACAGGAATTATAACGACCGGAATAAGGAACAGTATATTCCGATCAGCAAACGTCATGGCATATCTGGTTAATATAACGAATGAAAGGATCATAAGAATAATGAACAGGGTCTTTCGTGTTACATCAAGCACGTCACTGCGGAAATGCGCAAGAAAAAACCATAAAACAAGGTAGCAGGATGCAACAGGTATAAAGATCCCGATAGTTCTTACAAGTCCTTCCTTTTCACTATGAGGCCATATCGCAACAACAATTATGGTGCTTAGGATGAAGTAAATAAGATTTAAAATTTGTTTTCTGGTTGGCTTCCAAACATCCTGAATGTCAGACATTGGCGATATTTTTGATGACCCGGTTTGTGATTGCAAAAATATAAAATGAAATTCAGGATTATTACTAATTTTGATCCAAATATTCGGGATATGGAAAATTATATATGTGAGAACGTATTTGTCCCGCTCAGATCGGGTCCTTCACATAAAACAGAGATGCTGAGCCAGGTCTTATTTGGTGAGAAATATTCTGTCGTGGATAAGTCAGGCACATGGATGAAAATTGAAACTCTGTTTGATACGTACCTGGGATGGATCGATACCGCACATCTGCAGCACTCACTGGTTAAAGACAATTCATCCGGTCATGTACTGAACAGGTCGCTTCTTTGTTATAAAAACGATAAGACGAAAATGGTTCTAGAGGCAGGGTGTGAGATCTATGAGCCTGATTTTGCAGAAAAATCATTTAAGATAGGGAACAACCAGTATTCCACCGATAAAGAATTCAGCAATAATTTTATTTCGACAAATGACTCAATTACTGAATCGGCGATGAAATTTATAAACAGTCCATATATCTGGGGAGGAAGGATACCCTCAGGAATCGATTGCTCAGGTCTCACACAGCTCGTCTATAAAATTCACGGAATTAAGATCCCCCGCAATAGCTGGCAACAAGCCGAGGCTGGAAAAGTAATTGATTTTATTGATCAGAGTGAGCCCGGAGATCTGGTTTTTTTCGATAATGAACAAGGCAGGATAACGCATGTTGGGATGATATTGTCAAGGGGCCTCGTGATCCATGCATCAGGAAGAGTAAGAATTGATTCGATTGATCACCAGGGGATCTACAAATCAGAAATTGGCGGGTATTCACATAAATTGCGTACAATAAGAAGAATTATCACCTGACCTTATCAACCCCCTAAATCCCCCATTTGGGGGACTTAACGAAATCAGAATCACGATCATTTGAATCCGAATGAAGAAGTATCATATACTTCATAAATCGTTATTCGTTTGTTCTGCGTTCTTAATTCTGGATATATAAAGCCCCCCATATGGGGGGTTGGGGGGTTGAGATAGGGATGGGGGGTTGGGGGGTTGAGATAGTGATGGGGGGTTAGAGGGTTGAGATAGTGATGGGGGTTAGAGGGTTTAGATAGTGAGGGTTTGGGGGTAAAAAAGCAACTTTTGAGACAATCCCTACAGCATAATGATTTTCGAATTGATCAGTTTAAGGATTTCCTCTTCAGCTTCCATAGCTTTGGATTCTATGCTTTCTCCCCTGGCAATCACGTCTTTCACAAAGACTTTATCCTTTAGTCCGGAGGAATTGATTTTAACATTCAGATATGCACCTCTGATGCACGACCGAACAGCTAATGCCCCTACTCCTGCATCACTTATGGAGTTTGGATTGCCATTTTCAACCATCTCATTTATTAATTCAAATCCTGAATAAGCAGTTTCCATTACTTTTAATGGAACAAGGATCGCATTTTTTGTTGCCTCCTGAACTGAATATTCTCTCAGCTTCTTTTCCTCCTCAGATTTTTTTGGGAGTGAATATGCTTCCATTATCGTTTTGAAAGCTTTCGTATCCTCATCAACCATTTCGAGAAGAGCATTTTGTATTTCTTTCCCTTTCCCGGCCCAGTCTGAAAATTCTTTCCACCGGTCGTCCCATCCTCTTTTGTGGCTCGAGAGGTTAGCAACCATAGTACCAAGTGCTATACCCAGCGCACCTAAATAAGCTGAAACAGAACCTCCTCCGGGAGCAGGTGAATCAGAAGCAGTTTCATTCATAAATGCTTTCAGATTCATGTCAATCAGTTTGCGTTCACTTTTGTCTGCCATAACATATTCAATTACTTTTTCTTCAGGTTTAAAATGATGGATGTCATTCAGTCCCATAGATTTAATGGCAATCCTGATCAATTCTTCATCGGGTACTCCTGCTGACATCTGCTGCTTTGCAAGAAAGTAACGTCCTGCATCCAGCAAAGATTTCAAAGGAATCAATCCGACGAGTTCAGATCCTGTTACCCTTACACCCCGAGCATCCGCTTTGCGACACACTTCATCAAAAGCCACATGAACAGGTGTTACGGAGATATTTGTCAGATTCATTGATATTTGAGCAATTCCGTATTCTTCAATATACCAGCCTATTGCTTTAACTGATTTCAGTGAACCGGGTATCATAATTTTTTCCCCGTTCTCATCCTTCACAACATTTCCTGTTACTTTATCTCCTTCTCGTTTTGGACGTCCTTTTTCTCTTACATCATATGCTATTGCGTTTGCACGTCTTACAGAAGTAGTATTCAGATTAACATTAAAGGCTACAAGAAAGTCTCTAGCACCAACGGCTGTGGCCCCCGATCGTTCATTGAATTCGGACGGTCCGAAATCGGGCTTCCATTCGGTATCTGCGAGTTTTTTTCTGAGTCCTTCATATTCTCCCGACCTGCAGTTTGCCAGGTTTCTTCTTTCCGGCTTTCTGGCTGCATTTTCGTAGCAATAGACCGGTATGCCAAGTTCCGCTCCTATCCTCCCGGCAACGTTATGAGCAATAATTACAGTCTCTTCCATTGTGATTCCTGAAACGGGTACAAAAGGACAAACATCAGTTGCACCCATTCTTGGATGTGCACCGTGGTGCTTTGACATGTCAATAACTTCTGAAGCTTTTTTAACTGACAGGAACGCTGCTTCTGAAACTGCATCGGGATTTCCAACAAAAGTCACAACCGTCCTGTTGGTATCTTTTCCCGGGTCCACATCAAGCAATTTCACCCCTTCTACTGCCTCAATTACGTCAGTTATCTGTTTTATGATTGCCATGTCACGACCTTCACTGAAATTCGGCACACATTCGATGATCTTCTTCTCCATATAAATACTATGATTTCATTATAATTACTACATGAGACTATATGTCAACTCCTGTATTTTGCCTCTCCCTAAATCCCTCCCCCAGCTTGTATTTTGCCTCTCCCTAAATCCCTCCCCCAGGGGGAGGGACTTAAATCATCTTAGATGATGATTTTAACTATTTAATAACTTTACCTTTTAGTATAACAGTATCGATCAGGGTACTTCCAAAGGCATAAGGCATGAATTCATATGATGGTATCTCTTTGGTAATAAATACATTAGCTACCTTTCCCTGTGAAATAGATCCATGTGTTTCAGAAATTCCCATTGCATATGCAGAATTGATCGTTACTGCATTAATCACCTCTTCCGGAAGCATTTTTAATTTAATACAGCCGAGCGACATTATAAATTTCATATTACCCGATGGAGATGAACCCGGATTATAATCAGATGCAAGGGCAACCGGCAGGCCCGCATTAATCATTTTTCTTACGGGAGGATCGGACATGCCAAGAAAAAATGCTGAACCCGGAAGCAAAGTCGGCATCGTTTCCGATCCTTTCAGGGCATTTATCTCATCATCTCCGGTAAATTCAAGATGATCAACTGAAAGAGCATTATATTTTACTCCTGCCTGGATCCCTCCTGAATATGCCAGTTCATTTGCATGAATCTTACCTGTGAGTCCATATTTTATTCCAGCCATTAATATCCTTTCTGTATCTTCTGCCGTAAAGAATCCGGTATCACAAAAAACATCTATAAAATCCGCCAGTTCTTCAGAAGCAACGACCGGAATCATTTCGTTTATGACAAGGGCAACATATTTTTCCCTGTTCTTACCATATTCCACAGGGATCGCATGTGCACCCAGAAATGTAGCTTTTACCTCGAGCGGGCAAGTATTTTTAATTCTCTTGATTACCCTAAGCATCTTTAGTTCATCATCGAGGTTCAGACCATAGCCGCTTTTTATTTCAACTGCTCCTGTACCTGAAGCAATGATCTCGTTTATCCTGTTTACTGATTGATTATATAGCTCATCTTCTGATGTTTTATGAAGCTTTTCAGCCGAGTTAAGAATGCCTCCTCCCCTTCTTGCTATTTCAGCATATGATAATCCCTTTATTTTGTCGATATACTCTATTTCGCGGCTTCCTGAATATACAAGGTGTGTATGAGAATCGCAGAATGAAGGAAAGACAAATTTCCCGGTTGCGTCAATAATGTCAAATCCATCATTATTACTCAGAATGTCTTTTATCCGGGGCTCGTTCATTTTCCCAAATTCTGCAATAAGCCCATTCTCGATATAGAGCCAGGCATCATTAACTGAAGTGATCTCAGCCATTTGGGAACCGCAAACTTTCAATCTGGGAAATTCTTCAGTCTGAACAAGACACTTTATATTTTTAATAAGTAAGGCGGTAAGCATTTAGTCGTAAAAATAAGGTCCTAAGGTAGCAAATATTAAAAAATGTGACCGTAATTTCCTATTTTCTTTATCTTTAACGCTATGAACCTAAACCTATGACCCATGAAAAAGATCTTTTTAGTTTTTCTTCTGTCAGTTTTTGTATTATCACTTTCGGCCCAGGAGAAAAAGGTAAAAACCGGATGGAACTTCGGCGGAGCATTACCTGCCATAACATATGATTCTGATCTCGGATTTGAATATGGCGCACTGGCAGAGTTTTTTAATTATGGTGATAAATATCCTGATTTTATCGATCATACATATACTGAAATTTCCAGGTACACCAAAGGCAGTGGGATTTACAGATTTATGTTCGAATCACGTCATCTTATACCGGGAGTCTATTGGATAAGCGATCTAAGCTATCTTCCAGACAGGGCAGCCACTTTTTACGGGTTTAATGGATATGAATCAGTGTATAATAAAGACTGGATGAATGATAATTCAGATATCTACAGATCGAGAATGTTTTACCGTTATCAGAAAAACCAGTTCAGATTTAAAAATGATTTCCAGGGCAAACTCTCCGGTGATCATTTAAAATGGAGTGCAGGCCTGGCTTTTCAGGATTTTACGACAAGTTCAGTCAATATAGACAAACTTAACAAGGGGAAAAAAGATTTGCTTCCTTCGGTCGATTCCGTGCCGGGTCTTTATGAACGTTATCAGGCACTTGCTATTATACCCGCTGACGAGGTCAATGGAGGATGGATCAATACTCTTAAAGTTGGCCTTACCTGGGATAGCCGGGATAACAGACCTAACCCCATGAAAGGTCTCTGGACAGAGATAGGAATTGCGGTAGCTCCTAAATTCATGGGAAACAACTGGGGATTTTCAAAACTGTATATAATTCATCGTCAATATTTTACCATTATTGAAAAGAACCTTTCATTCGTTTACCGTTTAGGATATCAGGCTACGTTATCAGGACATGTTCCTTACTTTTACCAGTCAGAGGTTATTACTTCACGGTTAACCGGTGCAACTTCAGAAGGTCTGGGTGGTTCAAAAACATTAAGGGGGATTTTACTGGACAGAGTAGTGGGTGATGCCTTTTTCATGGGCAATGTCGAACTGCGATGGAAACCGCTGTATTTCAAATTGTTTAAACAGGACTGCTATCTTGGACTGAATGGATTTTATGATTTCGGAAAGACTACAAAGGATATCAAACTTCCAACAAATCTTCAAGCCACTTTTAGTGAAAAATATCCTACTGAAAAGTACTCCGATTTTTTTAAACCTGGACCCGACAAACTCCATCAGAGTGCAGGAGTCAGTGTAATGGTTGTTTACAAGCAGAACTTTGTTGTTGCAATTGACTGCGGTAAGGCATTGAATGTTCAGGATGGCAATATAGGATTCTCAATTGGATTGAATTATCTGTTCTAGCAATCAAAAAAATATTTTAACAGATCAGAATCCCTTCAGAAAATAAGCCAGCGCCACTCCCAGATAATTACCTACTATATAGCCTATTATGCCTCCGGTAATTCCTGTGACTATAACATCCTTGTTTTTAAGGGCATTGGCAACCAGTGGTACAAAAGGAGGAGAAAAAATAAATGCGGCAGATGTAATAAGGAAATTGTCAGCATCAATTCTGAATATTTTTGCCAGAATAATATGCAGGATCAACGATCCAAAATAACACCAGGAAATAAATAAGATCAGATTAAGCATTCCTGTGCCGAACATTATCCTGATGTTTGCCATTGAAGCAACTGTGAGCGAAAATACCAGTATCAGGTACATCCCAAGCTGAAACGTCTTTTCAATGCGGTTTATTTTTTTTGAAAGCGACAGCAGCAATCCCAACGTGGTTATTGACAGGATAACTACAACCATCATGGGAAGTTTGTTCAAAAGCAAAGCCAGACCGCCGGAGAATGCAAAAATCAGAATGGAAATGCCTAGTGCTCCTGACAGAGGAATGAATACTCCTTTCCTGAACATGCCTGAATAATCTTCCAGGTTTTGAGTCTGCTGTAAAATTTCTTTTTCATCGCCGTTTATTCCTTTTGATTCTACAAATGGGGGAAGGATGAGCCTGAATAGCCTCGGAGCCACTGTTATAAAAAAGAGTACCAGGAATGCGCCTATGATCATGTCATAGGTGCTTAGAATCACAAAAAGGTTCGCATCTACATTTAAAGCCATTTTTATTGCCACAAAATTCGGGGTTCCTCCTGCATATATACCTTCAAACATTCCGGCCAGTTTCCAGCTCTCAGGTATTGAGTCTTTCCAGATGAAAAAACCTGCTGTAACCATCACCACGCCAGCTATGAGTGCAAGCAGCACCGAGATAAATCCTTTTTTTGCATATCTCAGCCACCTCTTTACATTAAGAGAAAACAGCAATAACGGAAATGCAAGTGGAACAACAATTGATGGAATAATGTCCTGAACCTGAGCTATCTGATTTACAAGGATATCATTATTTGTTGCCTTGCCCTGGGTAATCAATGCTTCAACCTCAGTTCGTGGCAGCTCAGGTTTTCCCTGGAGAGCAAGCATGTAACCAGAGCTTCCCTGCGGCAAGATCCCTGTACTTCCAATAATAAGACCAAAAACGTAAGCCAGAACTATTGAACCAATCTTTTGAAGAAAAGTCCATTTTTTACATAAATATATAATGACTAATGGAAAAGCAAAATAGAAAATCACCAACAAAACAACCTTTATCATAGGATCTGGCTTTAGGTAATTTCAAATATAAAAAAAGCGGCTCACTGATTAGCAAGCCGTCTGAAAAATAGGTGTTTATACTTATTATATGGTTGTCTTATTCGCACTCCTCAAAGCTTTTCTGGTACTGTTCAATTGCCTTAATACTCATTCCCATACTGGAGAATCCGCCATCGTGGAACAGATTTTGCATTGTTACCTTTCGTGTAAGGTCGGAGAATAGTGCAACACAGTATTCGGCGCATTCCTCGGCTGTCGCATTGCCAAGCGGAGACATCCTTTCCGAGAAATCTATCAACGATTCAAATCCATGAATGCCACTACCTGCAGTGGTAGCTGTGGGTGATTGGGAAACAGTATTAACCCTCACCTTCCTGTCGCGACCGTAGATATATCCGAAACTACGCGCTATTGACTCCAGTAGAGCCTTTGCATCACCCATGTCATTATAACCCGATAAAGTCCGTTGCGCTGCAACATATGATAATGCTACCACTGATCCCCACTCATTTAGTGCATCAAGCTTATAGGAAGTTTGAAGGACACGGTGAAAGCTCAACGCCGAGATATCGAATGTCTTCAGCATATTTTCATAACTTGTCTGCTCGTAGGGTATATCTTTCCTCACATTAGGCGACATTCCGATAGAATGAAGAATAAACTCGAACTTACCTCCAAATATCTTCATGCTTTCGGATAACAGATTCTCAATCTCGTCCATTTTGGTTGCATCGGCAGGAATAATCTGGCTGCCGGTGATCCCCGCCAGTTCCTTAATTGTTCCCATCCTTATGGCGACCGGAGAATTGGTTAGAACAAGATCGGCTCCTGCTTCCCAGGATTTAATGGCAACCTGCCAGGCTATTGATTTTTCGTTAAGAGCACCAAAAATTATTCCTTTTTTCCCTTGAAGAAGTCCTTCTCTCATTGCATTCATGATAAAGTATATTTGTAATCTGCGCAAATCAGTGTTTCCGATAGCTATCGGAACTGTGGGAACATCTTTTGTGCGGAAAAGGGATCTTCTCTTAGTTAATTCCGGCTTTCAGGAGTTCCCGGGCATTTTTCATAGCTGTCTCTGTAACTTCGCTGCCGCTTAGCAATCTGGCGACTTCGAGTATTCTTTCCTCGTGAGATAACAACTTAACCCGGGTAAATGTTGAACTTTCAGTATCATCTTTATAAACATGATAATGCTTTTTCCCACGCGAAGCAACCTGTGGAAGATGGGTTATATTGATGACCTGCATATATTTTCCCATCCCTGATAATATCTGCCCCACCTTGTCAGCAACCTCGCCTGAAACACCGGAGTCTATCTCGTCAAAAATGATGGTCGGCAGATTGTTGTTCTTAGTCAGCAGCGATTTGAGACTAAGCATGACTCTTGATAATTCGCCACCGGATGCAATCCTGGCCAGGTTCTCGGGCGCTGTCTGTTTATTCGCGGAAAAGAGAAAATCAGCATGGTCGATACCTGTCGGAGTAAATTCATCGAGAGCTGTCAGTAAAATTCTGAATTTTGCATTTGGTATTCCAAGTTGTTTGAGCAATGCAGTTACACGTAATTCAATCTCCGGTAATACGCTCTTTCGTTTTGTTGAAATCTCTTCTGAAATGGCTTTCAATAACTTAACATCTTTTTCAAGCTTAGTTCCCAGTTCAACCAGTCTTTCATCGCTTGAAACAATAGAATTAATGAGGTCTTTTATCTCATCTTTTTTCCTGATGAGTCCGTTAAGATCCGGTACCCTGTGTTTCTGAATAAGTGAATAGATAATATCGAGCCGGTTGTTGATCCGGGCCAGTTTTTGTGGATCCGCTTCGATGGAAACAGCCAGCTTTTCAATCTCTGCTGCCAGGTCATCAAGTTCTATAAGAGTTGATTCGGTTCTTGACATCAGACTTTCACTTTCAGGAAGGAATGTCCTGATCTTTCCCAGGTTTATTTTTACATCCCTGAGCATGGACAAGATAGATGCACCTTCAGCAAAAAACAGGACTGAAGAGTTTGTTAATGCCAGTTTTATCTCCTCTGTATGCCCCAGTAATTCCTGTTCCGCTTCAAGGTCGGCCTGTTCTCCCTGAATTAATTTGGCCTCGTCGAGCTGGTTATACTGAAACTGGTAATACTCAAGATCTGCCTTGTTCTTATCGGCTTTTTCCCTTATTGTTGAGTACTCTTTTTTCAATCTGCGGTAGTCTGAGTAAACTTCGCGGTAATCATTTTTTAATTTAGATGTGCCGGAAAAAGAATCAATCAGGCTGAGCTGGAAAGAGTTATCGCTAAGCATAAGTGTCTGATGCTGAGAGTGAATATCTATAAGCTTGTCTCCCAGCTCTTTTAGCATATTAACAGTAACGGGAGTATCGTTTATAAAGGCGCGAGATTTCCCTGCAGGATTTATCTCTCTCCGCATAATCGTAACAGCCTCATAATCAAGTTCATTATTAATAAAGAACTCATTCAGATCATATTCATCAATTCTGAAAGTGCCTTCTACAATACATTTTTCCTTTTTATCAAGAAGGACAGTGGAATCAGCTCTTGTACCAAGGATCAGTGAAAGAGCGCCCAGTAAAATAGTTTTACCGGCACCTGTCTCACCGGTGATAATTGTAAGGCCGCTTTCAAGTTCAACGTCCAGTTCTTTTATCAGAGCATAATTCTGAACGAACAGTTTTATGAGCATAACAGGTTCTTATGGATTGGCTGAATTGATCTTTTCGTATTTTGCCTTGTTTGCAGGGTCAATTTCAGTAAGAATCTGCACAACGCGACTTTTTTCCTCAGGGAATGCCCCGGAAAAAATATTAATGAGTTCATCTGACTTTGCATCCATAACAACCTGAACCAAATACATGAAAGGGTCGGGTTTCTTTCTGTAGACATCCTGAATTAGCTTAAGGCTCTCAACCATGCTTGTTCGTGCCTCAGCTATCTTTGATTCCATCTTATCGAGGCCATTCATATTATATTCATACAGGAATTGTCTTACACCTTCGTATTCTTTGTCGAGAGCATTTTTTACGAGCCAATATCTGTTACGATTCCGGGAGCCATCATATGGCTTCCATCCTGGTTCAGGAGCATTCTGTGCAGTTGTAACAATTTTTTCAGCCATCTGGTAAAATTCAGTTCCGCCGAGAGGAGAAAAAGTGTCGTAGTCAAAACCGAGGATCATATATGTATAATAGGCAAGAACAGAAACAAGACTCGACCTGTACGTACTCGGGTCAAACTCAAGAGGTTGAAATTCCACATATTTGAACTGAAAACTATTGTCGATAAAGTTCAGCATCGTTGATTTATAGGTTGTATTGAATACCGGCCTGCTAAGCTGGATCTGAATTGTTCCTCTGAATTCATCTGCCGAAAGCTGATCATTGAGGTTAATAAGGATGTTGCAGTCAATCCTCTCTGCATAGCTGAAAACATGGTTTGTCCAGACAGTATTATTCAGAAACTCAAAGAGATCACGCTGCATGCTCTCAAAGACCTGCCGGTTTGATCCCTGTATTCTCTGGGCAGATATCTGCACATTGCAGTTGAGCTCCTGACCATCTGATATAGCGGGCAGGAGAATAAGTAAAATAACCAGATAATATTTAAACCTGGAAACCATCTTTAAACTTTTCTCTGTTTTATCATTGAAACAATTTTGTTAAGAATATCCTTTGCAGCTTCTTCCTTTGATTTCAACTCAAATTTATCAATATTATTGTTTCCGTCAATTATTGTAACCTTATTAGTATCGTATCCAAATCCTGCCCCATCTTCATTCAGAGAATTTAACACAATGATATCCAGGTTTTTCCGCAATAATTTAGCACGGGCATTAGCCAGTTCATTGTCAGTTTCGAGTGCGAATCCGGCGATAAGCTGTGATGGTTTTTTTATCCTCCCCAGGGATTCAGCAATATCTGTGGTGGCTTTAAGTCTTAATACCAGATCTGATCCGTCTTTCTTGATCTTTTTGCCATGAACCTTTTCCGGGGTATAATCCGCCACTGCTGCTGCAAGGATCGCTATATCACAAGCAGGGAATCTCGAAATGCATTCAGCTGTCATTGATTCAGCTGTCGTAACATGAATAATCTCAACTGAAGTATTGTTTGGTCGTATATTTACAGGGCCAAGAACAAGAGTGATATCAGCTCCGTATTCTGCAGCAGCATCAGCAAGTGCAATACCCATTTTGCCTGTAGAATAATTGCTCAGAAAACGAACGGGATCAATTGGTTCGCGGGTAGGTCCAGCATTGATGAGAAGATGCTTGCCTCTCAGAGGCTTAAGGTTTTTTTTTTCGAGAAGAAGTCACCTATCTCTTTAACTATTTCCTCCGGTTCAGCCATCCTGCCTTTACCTGAAAGGCCACTTGCGAGTTCCCCGCTGGCAGGCTCAAGAATAAAATTACCAAAAGCCTTGAGCGTCTCAATATTTATTATCGTCGACGGATGGTTCAGCATGTCCATATCCATGGATGGTGCAACAAATACCGGGCATCGTGCAGATAAATAAGTAGTGAGAAGTAAATTATCAGCTACTCCGTTAGCCATTTTAGCTAAGGTATTCGCAGTAGCCGGTGCAATAAGAAACAGGTGAGCCCATAAGCCAAGATCGACATGACTGTTCCAGTCACCGTTCTCCCGGTTAAAGAACTCGGTGAACACCTGGTTTTTTGATAATGTTGATAATGTGAGAGGGGTTATGAAATCTTTTGCATGATCGGTCATTATGACCCTGACATCTGCGCCATCCTTAACCAGCAACCGGATGATAGTTGCAGTTTTATAAGCTGCAATACCTCCGGTTACACCGATAAGTATGTTTTTGCCTTTCAGCATACCGATGCTAAATATTATTTCTGTTTAGCAGGATTTTCAGGGTTTCTGTAGAAGATTTTGCCTTCCTCAAGTTCCTGTAAAGCAATCAGTGTTGGTTTCGGGAGTCTTTCGTAGAATTTTGAAATCTCAATCTGTTCACGGTTCTCAAAAACTTCTTCCAGATTGTCGCTATATGATGCAAATTCTTCAAGTTTTTTATTCAACTCCTGTTTCATCTCCACCGAAATCTGGTTTGCTCTTCTCGAAACTACAATTACTGTCTCATAGATATTTCCTGTACCCTGAGTCATCAGGTCAAGATTGCGTGTAACAGTTGTTACAGGTGCCAGTGATTTTCTGTAATCCATAGATATATTATTATTTTACTCCTGTTTCAGGAATCCCTATTTTTAAATATTTATTCGTTTTCTCATAGATATAGCTAACATCTTTCTCATAACTGCTCTTTGGAAATTCTTCCATAAAAGAGTAATAATCATCAAGTGTTGCCTGATATCTCTCCTTCTGTTTATTTTGTAAACTATTCAGAGCATAAAGGTAAAGGGAATTCAGTTTAAGATACATCATTTTCTCCCTGTACTTTGTATTTGCATTCTCTTTAAGACTATTATTCAGAGCCACAACAGCTGCTTTATACTGTTTCATATCATAATAGAGCTTTGCATTCAGATATGATTTTTCTACCAGTTTATCCTGCAAGTCATTTATACGTTTTCGGCTATCTTCTGCTTTTGAACTATTGGGATATTTGTTCAGGAAAATATTGAAACCCTCAATTGCATTTCTGGTGCTTTCCTGATCCAGCTCGGGACGCGGAGAGATGTTATAGTCGCATAAAGCTGCCATATAATTTGCTTCTTCAGCATGTTTACCAAATGGGAACTGATCTATAAATGATTTAAAAAAGCTGCCCGCCATTATGTAATCCTTCATACCATAATAAGCTTCAGCGTTCATCCAGTTCAGATCTTCTGCGTCATCGGTGGCTCTGAAACGAGGAAGAATCTGGGTAAGCAGTTCCGTGGTTTTTACATACTCGCCTTTATCATAAAACTCCTTTGCTTTTGATTTCTTGAGATCAAAATCAGTGCTCTTCAGGAGTTTCTCATATTCACCGCAGGAGCTTAATAACACAAGAATAATCAGGACAATATGTAATCTGAATCTCATAAAAAAAATTGTTGCGCAAAATTAGGGAAAAAAATTCATTCCAGGCATAAAAACGTAATAATAATGCATTTATTATACTATAAACTGGACGGGTTTGGAAATTAGGTATAAATAGGTATTATCTTAATCCCGTTTAATTTTTAATTTTGGGAAAATTTTTAAAAAGGGTTATTATCATGGATATATTTGAAAAGATTAAGAACAACCGAGGTGCTTTAGGTCAGTATCAGGATTTTGGTCACGGATATTTTGCTTTCCCCAAGCTTGAGGGTGAAATTGAACCTCATATGAGATTCAAAGGAAAAGAAGTTCTTACCTGGAGTCTGAATAATTATCTGGGTCTTGCCAATCATCCGGAGATCGAAAAGTTGACGCAGAGTCAGCAGTAAAATATGGCTTAGCATCTCCTATGGGAGCCAGGATGATGTCGGGGCACACCTCGACTCATGAAAAATTTGAAGAAATGGCCGCCAGGTTTGAAAATAAGGAAGATTCGTATCTTCTGAACTTCGGTTATCAGGGAATGGTTTCAATTATTGATGCTCTGGTTGACAGGCATGATGTAATAGTATATGATTCAGAGGCTCATGCCTGTATCATGGATGGGCTGCGGCTACATATGGGAAAGAGATTTGTCTTCGCGCATAATGATATTGAGAGTTGCGAGAAACAATTGCAGAGGGCGCAGAAAATTACAGAAGAGACGGGTGGCGGAATACTTGTTATCACAGAAGGGGTGTTCGGTATGGCAGGCGACCTTGGTAAACTTGATAAAATCGCTTCTTTGAAAAAGAAGTATCCAATTCCGGTTTCTTGTGGATGATGCTCATGGCTTTGGAACTATGGGTGACAGAGGCAGCGGAACTGGAGAACATTTTGGCGTACAGGACCAGATTGATGTCTATTTTGCGACATTCGCAAAATCAATGGCAGGAATTGGCGGATTCGTTGCAAGTACCAGGGATGTTATAAACTATCTGCGTTATAATCTTCGTTCACAGATATATGCCAAATCGCTCCCAATGGCTATGACTCTGGGAGCAATAAAAAGACTTGAATTTATTCAGGCTCATCCGGAACAGAAAGAAAAACTCTGGACAATTGTCAGGGCCCTGCAGAAAGGCTTAAGAGATGCAGGCCTTAATCTCGGAAATACTGAATCACCTGTAACACCCGTGTTTATGAAAAGCGGTGTTCCTCAGGCGACTCAAATGATTTATGACCTCAGGGAAAACCATGGGATATTCTGTTCCGTTGTTGTTTATCCTGTGGTGCCGCGTGATGTGGTAATGCTGCGCCTGATACCGACAGCTGCTCATACTCTTGAAGATGTGAAATATACCGTGAAGGCTTTCACAGAGATCAAGGCAAAGGTTGATAACCACGAATACTCCGATGAGCTGGTAAATTTCAACTTTTGAATAAAAGTTATTCACCTATCCGGACCAAAAAATGATGTTCTGCCTCACTAGCTGTTAATAAACTGGTATTTTTTTAACAATATATTATTCCATTTTGAACAAAATAGCGGTAAAATGGTTATAATATTCAAATTGCAGGCGTCCTAAAAATTTCCATGATTCATGATTTCAGTAATAGTAGAACATTATTTTTAGCATAATGGACAAAAAGAGCCATAATCATAATATTTTGAAAGGCTACAATATGCTTTTTTATTTTGCGGGAAGCATGATAATGCACGAACCTTCAGAGGAATGCATTTATGATTTCTGGGAGAGAGGGATCTTAAAAACCCTACCGGTTTCAAGTTCGAACCCGAATTTTGTTAGAGCCGCTTCACAACTACGGGATTCATTCACCGATAAGGCAGCTTTTGGAAAATTATTGCACGAGGACTTTATAAGGCTCTTTCTAAGACCTCTGCCTGTTCTGGCCCCCGCATATGAATCAAATTACATTAAATATAACCCCGAAAATTCAGGTTATCATTCTTCCTCTGTAACAGAATTTTATGAGTCATATGGCTGGCAATCAAAATTCAAGGGGAAAATAGAAGATGATCATCTTGGTATCGAACTGCTCTTCCTGACCCTTCTGATAGACAAATTCCTCGTCCTTGAGGATGAAGCATGCAGGGGCGAGATGACAAAGGAAATCCGCAGGTTTATAAATCACCATATCTTGTCGTGGGTCCCGGAATGGAATTCTAAAATACAAATGCATGCAAATACTCTGTCATTCAAAGGTATAGGGAATATGATCCTAGCATGTTCAGAAGATATATTTGCCCTTTTCAGTCAAAAATCAACGACTCCAATTTCGACAGATCTGATCAGAAACTAGCTAAGATATTGAACTGGTTTCTTACGACAAATTATGCTCCGGGAAAATCAGATAAATTATCCTTACTACTGAAAATCTTACTTCTGAAAATCCATAAAAAAGAAAAAGTAAGGTGATCGGAAGGTCAGAAATTAGGATTGAAGAAATTAATTATTGCTCCAATATAGTATTCCCTCCATCCATCAGCCATACCGTCAAATTCTTCATCAGGAATATTAGATTGTTCCACTGTTACAAGCGAGTTTTCCCTGTCGGGTAAAATTGTAATAGTAACAATGGACTTCTCAGGCTGATCACCAAAATACCACTCTTGTACAACTTTCTTATCCTGAACAAATTCCAGGTTTTTTCCTGTTATATCTCCTTCCCACATAGAAAATTCACTTCCGGGTTCAGCGTTCATTATTGCCGGGTAACCTGACCATAGTTCAATGGTGTAAGGATTGGTTATTGCCGAATAGACATCAGAGGGCTCAGCATTTATTTTGAATGTTTTTTTGAAGGTCTTCATCGGCAAAGAATGTATTATGTATTAAATGCCAGCCTTCGCTTCCTGATACTAAAAACAATATTCAGCTCATTAAAGCTACGGCTGACACAGCGATAGGCGGTGTTCATGATAAAATGATACTTCAGTACAACGTAAAATTTAGTCATTTCAATTCAGAAAGGTATCGCTCAGCATCCATTGCTGCCATACAACCGGAACCTGCGGCCGTAACAGCCTGACGGTAACGGGGATCCTGTACGTCACCTGCAGCAAACACTCCTTCAATATTGGTTCTTGAGGTGCCGGGTATAGTCTTTATATATCCAACCTGATCTGTCTCTACAAATTGCCTGAACACGCCTGAATTTGGAGTATGCCCGATTGCAAGAAAAAAACCATCAATTTTTATTTTCACAATTTCTTCTTCTGCGGTACCTTTTTTCTTGACCAGGGTAGCTCCTTCAACTCCATGATCACCAAAAAGATCAACGGTCTGATGCTCCCACATTATTTCAATATTCTCTGTTTTAAAAACTTTATTCTGCATGGCTTTTGAAGCTCTGAGAGTATCCCTTCTTACAATCAGGTAAACCTTTCGGCATAGTCCGGCCAGATAGGTAGCCTCTTCAGCAGCTGTATCTCCTCCTCCTATGACTGCCACATCCTTTCCTTTATAAAAGAATCCATCACAGGTGGCACATGCAGAAACACCCATTCCGGCATATCTGGTCTCCGACTCCATTCCCAGATATTTTGCTGTAGCACCAGTAGCAATTATTACAGCGTCTGCTTCTATTATTCTGTGATCATCGAAAGTGACTTTGTGTATCTTGCCGGAAAAATCCGCTGCTGTTGCAATTCCAAATCGTATATCCGCACCAAACCGTTCCGACTGCTTTTTAAAATCTTCCATCATTTTCGGTCCTGTGATACCATCAGGATACCCCGGATAGTTCTCGACATCGGTTGTGGTTGTTAATTGACCGCCCATTTCAAGTCCGGTGTATAGAACGGGGTTCAGGTTTGCTCTGGAAGCATATATCGCAGCAGTATAGCCTGCAGGACCTGAACCAATTATAAGACATCTGACCTTTTCATTTTTTTCAATATCCACAGCTTTCTTATCATCTTTCTGAAGGTCAAGCGGTTTAAAAATATCCATAATAGATTAACTTAAATTTGTCTGCAAATATAATCAACTTTGATTTAATGAGCTCGCTCTGAAATTGCCTTATTGTATAATCCGATTAGTTGATTATTTTTGCATAGTTTTTACTGGTTGCGGTTAAGCCGGAGTGTATTTTCGGGGTGTGGCGCAGTTGGCTAGCGCACTTGCATGGGGTGCAAGGGGTCGTCTGTTCGAGTCAGATCACCCCGACTTAAGACAGAATGAGGGTTTGCAGAGATGCAGACCCTCTCTTTTTCAGACCCATAGTGACCCGCGCAGCCCCCTGGCACCATAGTAAGATTCTGCACCATTGTGATACACGAATACATGGTCATAACGACGATCACAAAAGAGTGCACCGCCGAGTTTCCTGATCTCAGAAGGTGTCTTCACCCAGCTCGATGTTTTCGTATCGAAATTTCCAAGTTTCTGCAACTCCCGGTATTGTTCTTCCGTTAAAAGTTCAATACCCATTGCAGCTGCCATATCTATCGCGTTATTTTTGGGTTTATGTTCTTTCCTTGATTCCAGTCCTTCGCGGTCGTAACAAACATTTCTGCGGTCTATTGGACTCTCCGCTGAACAGTCATAAAATAGGAATCCGCCCGTCTTTTTATCATGACTAACAACATCGGGTTCTCCGCCAGTTCTTTCCATTTCATTGAGTGACCACAGTTTTTCACTATCGGGTTTTGCTTCCAGCTTTGCTTGTACTTCAGACCATTCAAGATCTTTATGGCGGTTCATGTTTTTCTCAAAACGGGCTTTCAGGGTTCTAAATAATACTTCACGTTGTGCAGGTGACAGCTCTTTCTTTGCTTCAGCGTTTGACATATTTTTTATGTTAAGAAAACAAGTAGTTCATTTTTTAATTTCCAATATTAGCGTACAAAGTACCAGTGGAATCATATATTATTCTTTTTAACAATGAAGCTGGTTCTATGTTCAAAGATTAAATCTCTAAAAAGCCTTGGCCAGGACAAAAATCATCCATGGTGCTATGACTAATTCTGAGATCCAATTATAAGGCTCGTCTTTATAGCCAAGGGGCTTATAAGTTGCCTCTAAAGTTAATCCGGCATTTTTAAATAATGTATGATAATCAGGTACAGTCCAGAATATATCCTCAATTGGTCTTCTGTCTTCAACATCGAGCATGATATCGCATACAATATCCCCTGTTTTGGCGTGCCGGTTACCAGGAAAGTCTTTAGTTGAAAATGATGCCCATTCATTTACATATAACTCTGGAGTTGCATCAAGACAAATCAGTTTTCCGGAAGGTCTCAATAAGTCACGGAGTCCTGATAGTATGAATGTTCTATTCTCCCAACCAGAAATATTGTCAAATGTGAAAATGGATTGGATAAGATCATACCTGTTAATGCCAAAATGTTGATAATCGCCATCTGAGACAATTTGGTAATCACCGGAATTGTCAAGTTTTCTGGCAATTTCAAGCATGTCATTGGAATTGTCGATGCCAATAACATTAAATCCTAATTGTTTTAAGAATCTGGTTGATCGACCAGTACCGCATCCAAAATCTATTGCATTATTCCCGGTAACATGTGAAGAAATTATTCCAGGTAAATCTCGATATGCCAAATAATATGTATTTGGGAATTCAAGCTTAGAATAGGATTCTGCACGTGTCTGGTTACGGTAGGTGTTGTCAAATTTTGAATCAGGAGTTATCATTTGGTTAGAGATGAAATTCTAAAATTGCTTTCTGCATCTAATCGCATTCTGACAGGTTCGTTTAAGTTTTATTTCAAATTTATAGTTGCATTATGAGAGTCTTGTTGCTTTTCTGTAGCTTTTAATGGCGTATTCATCCAAAATCTTCCTGAATTGTCAGAGATGGAAATACAGTTCTGTTCAAGGGGCATAGGCTGTATAAAACAATTATTCTGAATTTCCAGTGGCTTATTATATTCCTGCACAAAAAGTTCCCTGAACTGACGAAATTCAAGATCTCTTCGTTTGTTAAGGAGATTGCCATTAATGTCTTTCAGGCTTCCATAGCTTAATTGACGTGGAATCAAGTTCCTTGCGCTTGAATTTGTCATCTCTCACGGTTATGTACAAGTTGGGGCCGTCAACTTTAATCTTTGTGATCTTCGCTTTTCTTTTGCCGATGGTCATGTCGTAATTTTCCATTCTGCGTCCTGAAACAGGATCGATCTTCCTGTTGAAAAAAGCTATAATTGTCATATCCCTCAACGGAGGGTCACCATAAGGGCCACCTGCCTGTCTCCATTCTAATTTCTCAAGTTTAAAGAAATTATTGTCACTCGAATCAGGTATAGTGAATGAATTATTGAAAGATATGTATTTAAGACACATCTTGGAATCAACTGCCGGCTCATGCCCATATTCAGTCTCAATATTGAAAATCTCCTTGTTCTTTTTTTCTGAATTTAAAAATGAAGCGGAATACTCAAGTTTGTGTATCGAATAATCATCGGGCTGAATGAATATTGCACCTTTCATCCGGATGGTATCACCTGTGATCTGTCGTTTTGCGGTGAAATCGATCTTATATAATAATGTACTTCCATCATAAATTCCAACTGGCGTTGAAAACCTGTGATTTCTGATAAAATTATGTGTGAGAGTATCAACAAATGAAAATGATCTTTTATCGAAATTTCTGATTGCATCGTGAACCAGTAATATAAAAAGCTCATTGCCGTATTGATCACCAACCATTGCATGAGGTATTCTTTTAAACCACACATCAGAATGATCAGTTTCCGGAAGATCATAATACGGAGTTATACTCATCCGTGTGAAATCCATATTCTTTTTGAAATCAAGTAATCTGTACCTGTTTGAATCTGATGGATATGGCAAAGCCCTTATCCAGAGTCTGAATGATCGCCTCATTCAGGTTAAGATAATTGACGCTGTCTTTCTGATAATCACGGTAATAGGATACATAACTGAAATGGATTGACCGGATTATTCTTTTTGATATTTCTGAGTGCCCTGGCTTATAATAATTTGCGGACTGAGTCTTCTTTTTCTGGCAGTTACCCTGACCTCATTCAGACTATAGATATTGGGTACAAGCTTTATATTGTTCATTCCAGCTGTTTTTAGAACACTGAAAGCCATTGAAAGCCTGTGAAATCCAATACAGGAAACGATCAGGCTGTCGGATTGAAATCCGGGATTGTTTAATATTCTGAAATCACCTTCAGCATTTGAAATAACCCCAACCTGAGAGTTTTTAAGACGTACTGTCGCGTATGGTACAGGTTCGGATGTTTTTGAATCAATAACTTTCCCTCTGATATAATCAGGCTGCTGGCAATAAATTACAGGATGAATAAATCGAGAATAGTAAACCAATAAAGATTAAGTGTCGTATCATATCTTTTCAATTTAAGTTGTGTCTCGTCGCGGAATTGTGTTACACTTTAGTTATATATTTGCCTGAGATGGTGTAACCCTGTTTTAGCAGTTTTCAAGGATTAGGTTTATTATATCATAACTTACAGCATCGAACATGGTCTCTACATTTCTGGTGTACTCAGAACTATGACTCATAATTGCATCTTTTACAATAAAGGCTTTGTAATCATTATTTTGCGCGCCGGTTCTGGTCGCCAGGACACATCCGACAGCGCTTAAACCACAAAGAAACACTGTATTTATTCCATTATCAGTCAGAACCTTGTTAAGATTAGTTTTATTAAAACTATCTGAATAAGTTTTAATTATCTGAATATCTTCCGGTTTGATCGATATTGATGCAGGATATTCAAACTCTTCTGTATTTGGTCTTGGTCCATTTTCTTGGTTATGATGATAAATTCGAATGATTGGAAATTCGTGTTTACGGAAAAGTTTGATTAAGAGATTTATAAAGAAAATCGCAATTTCTTTATCTCTTGCGGTAATCGTTGCCATGTATTTATTCTGAACATCAATTACCAGTAACGCTGGTTTGAGATTTTTTTCAGTTTGTATCGAATTATCTTTCATGTGAGATTGTGTCTTTTTACGAAAATGCAACTATTCTCAACCCCAGACGGATGAGGGTTTGGACGCACCTAAGTGATATCATATCTGCTTTTTTAGATATATTGAGAATCCCATAGTTGAATCCCGTATATAATATTCTTTAAATTCTGTCTGTGAAATAAAGGTACTAAATTCTTTCCTGGTGTAAGCAGCATTTCTCTGGATAATACCTGCATTAGCCTCGGGCAGGGTTTTCGCAGGTTTCGGGGATATTTAGAATGGGTTGGAATTGTCATAACTCCGGATATAATCGCCAAGATTTTTTATTTCTGCATTAAATAGTTGATTAGTAGCTTTAAACAATAAAAAATCATTATTCCATTCAGATGGCTTTTTTAATATTATTGGATAAACCTCATTAATATTTAATCTTATAGTTTTCTCAGGTATACCGGATGCATAGTCTCCCTCATAATAAGCATCATACATAAGACTAATTAATTCGAGCTTAATTTTCTCATCTTTTAAAGAAATAATTAAAGTGTAGACGCAGCTATAGTTATTAATGAGATTTAAGCTATTTCTTAAAATTATTTTCCCGTTTTCCAAATTGTAATACATATTGGAAGGAAGCAGTCCATAATTTATTGATAACCATTCCTGGGTTCTATTGAAAAGTTTTTCCTTGTCATAACCTTTAAATTCATTGATAAAAACGTAATGGACTTGTCCATTTTGATCCATCGGCAGATCAGGATATTTTACTTTACTGATTTTCTGATTCCATTGAGACCAGATTTTCGAGAAATCCGCTTCCGTTATTTCTTTGGATATTAATTTATTATATAAAATAGCCTTTTCCAGTGAATCAGTTTGTCCAAAAAGATTTGATTCAACAAGCACGATTAGAAGAAAGATGTAAATTTTCATACGATAAAGAATAAGTAGATTACATGTCGATTGGATTAAGAGTCTGACACTAACAGCCCGAATGCCTTCTTTAAAGGCTACTGTTCTTCATTTACTTAACCCTGTTGCCATTTTATAGGCCGATGCAGCATCGGGAAGCGGGGTTAGAGAATTCTGCCGCAGGTGTCACTTCTGAAGAAGTGAAGAAAGCCTGAGCTAGCGATTACCCAGCCAAGGCTTACGACATCTTAGCATTCCTCTATTTTGTATTGCTCGTGGCTTCGCTATTTATTATATACCAAAGAACTTTATCCAGATTCATATTCGAATTTGCTTCTGATAGTTTTACAATTATAATGTTGTACCTGGGGTTAATTGTAATTCTTTGACCTAAATATCCATCTGCTACAATTTCTCTGTCAGCGCCATCATTCGGAATCCACCATAAGAAATTATGCTTTAAAAAGGGTTGCTGATTTGGAGATACCGGAATATCAAAGATATTGGCTATCCAGCTTTGTGGCACAATTTGCTCATTATTAAATTTGCCGTTATTCAAATAAATACAACCAAACTTTAGCAGGTCCCGGGCACATGCATTGAAGGAACTGCTTGCTTTCTCGACGCCGTCCTTTCTGTCAAGGCTCCAATATGCATCAAATTCTGCCCCCATTGGCTCCCAAAGATACTTATGAACTAAGTCAGAAATACTAGACTTAGTCGCATTTTCAATAACCCAACCCAATAACTCGGAATCGATATTTTTATATTCCCAATTAGAACCAGGTGCTTTGCTCAGTTTGTGGCGGACTATGAGACTTCGTATGTTGGAAGTGTAATAAAATTTTCCATCGTCATCAAACGTTTTATTTTTTCTCCAATCAAGACCAGAGGACATTTGCAATAATTGCTTTATTGTTATTTGGTTAAAGTTTGCGTTCTCTTTCAATTGAGGAATATAATCTGTTATCCTTTGATCGATAGATTGAATATAGCCATTTGAAATAGCTACCCCTATTAGTGCTGATAAAATTGATTTTGAAACTGAAAACACACATGATGCTTTCGATTCTGTGCTACCTCTGAAATACTTCTCATAGACAATCTGGTTGTTAATGTAAATAATGATGGCTCTGGTCTTATCCTGAAGTAGAAACGAATCTAATGCTGATTTCTGTTTTGTATTAGGATTATAAAGCCTGACTGTATCCAGGTAAGGTAAATACTTATTTGAGTAATTGAAATGGAAAGGGTGGTTGCTTTGTGATATTGATCGATTTGAGAAGATCTTCATATCATCTACTTTTGGGGACTGATGAACCAGCATCTTGTAATAAGTGCAACCGGTAAACAGGTTTTCCATCAGGTATAATAATATAAAGACAAAGCTGAATTTTATAAAACTTTTCATATTCTCTTTTATTGAGGACTTAGTTAATCTTATTCGCTTCAGAATAATCTCCGTTAGCTTTCCGGATTCCAAGAAATTTAGGGTCGGTTCTGCTTTATAGGGCGTTTTTTAAATTTTTCTGGCATGACAGACATTTGTCTTGGTGAACGCTCAAAACTGATCCACAGTTTGGACAGGTCCTCCGTTTGGATTCAAAATCAAGAAAACTATCCATGCCTTTTTCTTTAATCATGGCGAGGTTTTCAATGAAACTTGTTTTGTATTTTGTTCTGTATCGATTATCGAGCTGATTTATTCTTTTGCATGGGAATTTTTCACAGTCATAACAAAATTTGGAAGATGTCTGCTCAAGATTAACACAATTTTTTACTATACACATTACACGAGTAGCTCGTTTCGATGGAGAATGAACCCGACAACCAATACATTTGTTTTTGAGTCTAAGATAAGCCATGCAGGTTCCGCAATTCATGCCACATGGGGCAATCAATGATTTGTCGAAGGTTACTGAAGCAGACATAATTGATCTGGAATTTGTTTAGTCAGATGGCGTTCGTGCCGCAGTGGTGTGCCTTCTCCTTAAGCTCCAATAGTACCTGTCTTGACTTTTCCGGCTCGCTTGTAATTGGCAATAATCACTCCACTTGGTGTAACAGAACTCTCTATTAATGTAAATGCTGCCGGAATCGTGCCATTGTCAAACAACTTTTTTCCTTTACCAAGAGTCAACGGGTAAATTTTGAGCCAGAGTTCGTCCACTAAATCATTCTTAAGCAGCAGCTGAATAAGCTCACCACTGCCGTGAACCTGAATGTCAGAACCTTTTGAATTTTTGAGCTTTTCGATATCTGCCAAACTTTTGAGGAAAACTGAGTTTTTCCAATAGCTTGACTTTTTCATGGTCTTGGACATGACGTATTTTGTGACATCATTGATACCTGGCCAAAAGTCTGCATGTTCAGGCCAGTAGGAGGCAAAAATCTCAAATGTTTTTCTGCCCAAAAGAAGGTCTGCAGGTTTCATCTGTTTTTCCATGACCTTACCACCAACTTCGTCAAAATAAGGTGCAACCCAACCGCCATATTTGAAACCGCCCGATGTATCTTCCTCAGGTCCACCAGGTGCCTGCATTACTCCATCTAATGTAATAAATGATAAGACAATTATTTTTCTCATAATCATAAGGTACTAAATTGTTAATACTTCCGGGTTATGGTCGGGCAATAGTCTAATAATCATGGTAGAAACTTTTTGGCTTTAAATTTAATCTCAGCAAAGCCACTGCCTTCGATATTTTCAGCTCTTGCTTCTAATACCAGGATAACACCAATCTCGTCAGTAGAAGTTTTAATCTGCCAAATTTCAAAAGCCTTTATATCAGATGTAAATGTCTGATAAGGTTTGCTGCTAATAGTTAAAATGGTATCAAAATGATTTTGAGCAGAAATTCTATTATCATAACTATTTATAAGAACAAATCTATCTTCTGAATTTTGGTAAGTTAAGAATGGTCCTTTTGTAATGACGCCAACTTCGTTTATAAAGCAACCGACGATAAAATCGGGAATGAAGTTTTCTAAATTTGGGTAAGTTATAATATCCATTTTTTCAAAAGAAAAACCACTTATAAGTTGACCACTTTGAAGATTATTATTCAAAATGTATTCAGAATCCCTGTTTTCTTTTTTTTCACATCCGCAGATCAGAAATACTGATGTACAAAGAATTATACTAAGTATTGTTTTCATATAGTTCAGGGTTGACCACAAAGCTGTCCGGGCTGCAAGCCTTGCCAGCCGAAGCCGCCTCACTTCAGTATTACAATTTAAGTGTTTGTTACAGGCGGAGAAAGGCTGAAGGCAATTAATTAAACCATCCGAATTATGGTTAGTCTTTTTGTCCTGGCTAAAGGAATATAAAACAGGCAATTGTGATCAGGATTATACAGGCAAATGAAATATATGCATAAGGGCTAGCCCAATTATAAGACCACCCTTTTGTTGGGCTAACTCGTCGTACCAACACTCTAGGATCATTAGGATTTCTATAAAAAATGCCATTCCAATTATTGGGATTGTTGGTCATTGAATCGAGAATCGCTTTTTCCAGTTTGGTTTTCATTTTTTTAATTATTTAATCAAAGATATGAGATTCAGAGTTATGACACAATATATTTATGAAAAGGTAGGGGTGTTCACATTTTAAGATATTAACCATAACGACCTGATGACACATTTATTTTTCCTTATTTTTCTTCTTAGGCTCCAACAGAACCTGTCATGACTTCTCCAGCTCGCTTGTAGTTAGCGAAGATCTACTCATATCTTAATGCCTCAATCGGATTTTTACTGGAGGTCCGGTAATAATTTATAGCAGCTATTAGTGCAACCAGAAGCATGACTGAAAAGCTGCACAGAACAAATATTCCCCAGTGAAGTGGTACTTTTATAGCAAAATTTTGCATCCATTTATTAACTGTAAACCATGTGCCAATCAGGCCTGCAAGAATAGAAGGAATAGCGATATATTCCAACTCGAAAACAAAAACTCTCAGAATATCCGACAGAGTAGCTCCACTGATTTTTCGTATGGCCACTTCCTTCTGGTGTCTGTTGGCTTCATTTGTTGTATAACCCAGCAGGCCGATAACAGAAATAAGCAAAATGACTATATTCCCGGCCATCAATGCGTTACGGAATCCCTTCTCTGTATTATACTTAGTCCGGAGCTCATCTTCAAGGCTGCTGATAGAAGCATCTTTGTGCGGCATACCCAGGTTAAAAACCTCCGTAATTTTTTTTGTCAAACCTTTTCCAGTCCCTTCGTGAACTTTTATCAGAATCATAAATGAAGCCGAAGGCCGCTCAGTTTTCAATAGCTCAAATTTTTCTTCAGGCAAATAGAAAAACACCGAAGGCCGCAAATCTGGATCTGCAATAGAATTAATAATGAAATCGGGGAAGACTCCGCATACAGTTGTAGGGCCGTGTTCGGTTATCTCGATTTGTTTTCCTACAACCCCGTCCGTCCAGCCGTTATTTAATTTCAGTAGTTCTGCTCCCTTTTTCACTGATCAGCACATCGTTAGTGGCAGCATCCCGCGGCGAAAAATTGTGCCCGACGGATACCTGAATATTTAAAATTGAGAGGAAATTCTCATCAGCCTGGTAAAAATCAGCAATATTGAACAATTCACTTTTTTTATCCTGCGATAAAACATTATTTCCCGAAGCACCATGCATTGGTAAATCAGAGCCAAATCCAACTTTTTCCACTTCAGGTATCGCCCTTAATTCGTTTAGTACAGCAGAAAGTTTGCTGCTTTCCATGCCAACAGTCGATCCATAATAAACTCCCTTTACCCGGTATCCGTGATCTGCATTCTTCATCCTGCTGTATTGCATTGTTACAATGATCATCAGGGTAAGGATAAACGAGGCACCTATGAACTGAATGGCGAGCAATGCCAGCTTCCATGTCTTATTTTTCAGCTTGTAAGACCGAAAAATTGTTGCCACCGGTATGCGCGAAAAAAAGCGTCCCGGCAGATAACTGGTGACTACTATTAATACAACAATTATTGCCAGCAATGGCCAGATAACATAAGGGTTTAGTACTGCACTGATACTATGCTGCAATTGTGATTCGGCAATTGGTCTCGATGCTGCAATGATAAGAACTGCTCCAATGACTGAAATGGTAAACAGCAGAAAGGTTTCAATAAATATCAACTGATGTAAATTTTCAGTCTGGGCACCGAAGGTTTTATATATAGCCGATGATTTTGCGCGATTTACCAGCGCGCTAAGTGTGAGCAGAATATAGTTCATAAGCGAAACAAAGAGTACAGCAATTGCAATAGTGCTGAGAATGATAATCATGTCTTTTACATTATCGGCATGTATTCTTCTGATTGGTAAAAACGAGTATTTTAAAATGAGACCACTCTGCTCCTTTTCCAGTTTCAAAATGTCCTGGTGTAACTCCTGCATCTTCCGGACCGCAGGAGCAAGACTTTCAGGACTGACTCCCGGTGCCAGCTTTACACATGAATAGTACCGGTCATTACCCAACCAGTTAGCTGTTCCATCCCATGTAAACTGCTTTGTAGAAACCATTGAAATGAGTATATCGTATTTATAGTTTGTATTTTCAGGAAGATCTTTGAATACCCCGGCTATGATTAGTTTTTTGTCAGGAAACCTCTTTAATGTAATCACCTTCCCTGTTACTTCTCCTCCGATTGCTTTGGCAATTTTATCCGAGATCATGCACGAATTAGGTGTTTTTAATATCTCTCTGGGATTTCCACTGAGCATCGGGCGAGGGAGAACATCAAAAAGATATTCATCGCTCAGTGAGAATTCGGCTTCATAGCTGTTCAGATTTTCGGTATAAAATACATTTTTCCCGATAGAGTTCAGCCTGCAGGCCGCTTCAATACCGGGTACTTCTGACTTCAGACCCGGTGCAATTGCACCACTGACTCTTGGATAGCTCATAAGCTTGTCCACCGACTTGTCCTGCTTAAAGTTTTCGTGGACAACATAAATCCGGCCGGCATCAGGATAAAAACTGTCGTAACTATAATAGTAAAATACTTCAGCTAAAAGCAATATGCCAAATGCCAGTCCGGTTGCCAGGGATATGATCCGGGTAGTAGTATGCTCTCCCCTTCGGAATAAGTGGCGAAAAGCTAATTTAAATGGATTCATATGAAAAGTGTATTTTCATTTCCTTTGAGCTATAGACTTACAAATTATCAGATTGTTGCATCAGTATTTTAGGTGATGAAGCTGTTCTGGTTGCCGAAGCCAACCGAGTATCGATCACCATATTACTCAGCGAAGCAATATGAAGTCCATATCCGATCCAAGCTCAGCGAAGCTAATTAATTAGACCGTTCGAGTTGTGTGCTGTGCTTATTTAGTTGTTCTGATAAATACAAAATTGTCAACATACAATTCTGTGTTTTGCTTTTTACCACCAACAATTGTTATTAAAGCCGAATCCACAGGAGAAGTATTTTGTGATATTGGTACTTCTATTTTTGTATAATTAGTTGTTGATGTAGTTTCATACAAATTACCAGTGTCAACAATTTTATTCCCCGAAAATATATCAATATGGATTATTACAGTATCACCGTTTGCTATATTTGATTTTATATAACCTGTTAAAAGTGTTGGATGCGAGGAAATAGAAAATTTATTATATGCAAAACTGTTGTATACGTTGTTGTATATAAGTTTAGCTGCAAATAGTCCATGAGATGAGTCAGTCACTTTTTGCACAATATAAGTTTCAAAAGGAGGATCACAAGAGGGACAGCTATTTGTCTGCCAATAAAGTAAAGTGGGCATATTGTCCCAAAGTTCAAAATCTCCGTTTGGAATTGTAATAATCTGTTGGTTTGTAGTGTCTTTTTTGCAACTAAAAATAGCAAATGGAATCAACACAGAAATAAAAATAAATGCTGTTTTCATAATCCTTGTTCTAATAACAACAACTAATTCTTGTTGTTTGTTGCTTCAAAATTAAGTGGGTTAATGTTAACTCTCATTGACTTTTGATGCCGATTATGAAGCTGTCAGGGCTGCCGAATCCAATCGAGGACCGATCAGAAATCTGCACTCGATCCGAGCTCGGCGAAGTAAAAACGACTGTGTTATGCATAGTTTTTATTTTTGTATTAGAGTTGAAACTATTTCTTCAACTTCTTGTTGTTCAGAAGAAGGGAATACTACACTACCTGCCATTCTATAACAGGAGTTGTTGCAAGTTCTTAAATATATTTGTCCGTGAGAATCTCTAAACGTGCCTCCATCTGAATTAGTGAAATAAAAGCATCCTAAAATGCTTTGGTTATCGGTAATTATAATTCGTTTATCGAAATATGCTAGTTGTCCACTAATATTAGTATAACTTACTGAGTCAGGAATGTTTTCAAACGCTTGTCCGGAATAATCCGATGCCAAACATGGGTATGCCAATGGGTCGCAAAATCCACCACTTATTATTACCTTATCATCATTCCGTCTTATAGTAAATGTAGTTCCTGATGCCTCTTGTTGAATTCCTCCTTCATAAGTCATTGGAAACATTATACTATATTCCGTATTATATTTTTCGCTTTTCCAGTTTTTTTCGCTCTCATTTTTACACGAAATGAAAATCGTCAGTACAATAATAGATGTCAACAATTTTCTTGATATGCTCATGGTATGTAGGAATTAGTTTGTTTTTTAAAAATTGCAAATAACGGAAAAGCCAGAAATGGAAGCTAAGCTGTCAGGCGTCAAAGTAGGATTGATTATTTGTTAATAATAACTGGAAAACCATCGTCACCAGCATATTTTGATAATGGGGTTTGATTTTTACCTTCAATACTCATTTCAAATATGTCAAAGTTGTAACTTAAGTCCCGGTTAGAGGTGAATATTATATGTTCTCCATCCGATGAAATCACAGGATCTTCATTTCTCCTGTCTGTGTTGGTAAGTCTTTCTTGATTACTACCATCACTATTCATCATATATACTTCCGGAAGGCCGTCATTTACATCCGATTGATATACAATCTTTTTACCATCAAGTGACCACTGTGGATTATAGTTTCCAAAGTTTGGGAATCCAGAATCCCAGTTAACAAGATAGGTTATTGTTAATTGCTTGGAATTACTTCCATCAGCACATGCAATAAAAATTTGAGGACTCTTCAACTCACCCGTCGAAATATAAGCAATTCTTTTGCCCCCTGGAGACCAAACAGGATTACCTGCGTTGGGGATAATCAATTGTTTATTTGAACCATCAATGTTCATTAGGTATATGCCGGAAGACATATTGTTCTCCTGAGTGTACACAATCTTATTATCCTGGGAGAATTTTGCTGAGGAATTATTTCCTGAATCAGTAAGGGTGATTTTTTCTTTAGTAATAAAATCATAGAGGATCAGGTCTTTATCGTCAGTTGATTCATTTCTGTTTTTAGAATAAATGATCTTTGTATCGTCAGGTGTCCAATCAGCAGAACCCAGGTATCTGTTTGCTCCGTCTATTAGAGTGAGATTTGTCCCGTCAACATTGATGGAATACAATTCATAAAAAAAATTCTGGGAATTGTGAACAAATAAAATGGTTTGTCCAGAGTGTGAAATGACTACCTTTTCACATCGAACAGTCAAGTCGGTAATTTTCACTTGCTGAGAACCGTCAAAATTCATTAAAAATAAATTCCAGTCGGCACTGTTTTCAATTCGGCGCGAAATGAATATAATTTTTGAATTTGTTTTTGGGGAAATAAAATCACCCTCACCACAGCTATTGACAACATTATTCAAGGAATTCTCGCAACTGGTGAATAATGATGCAATTACTATCCAAAGAAGTATTTTTATTGTTCTCATAGGTGAGGTACTTCAGATTTTTACAGCAAAAATTGAACCAATTTTAGTATGACCAGTACGGGTGCCACAAATTATTTTTATCGATTGTTATATGGTTAAATTTTCCCAAGGCTATTCTTTTTTATCTCCTTTGAAAATCCATTGAATACCAAATTTGTCATAAAACTGTCCGTACGTTCCAAAAGGCATATCATGTAGCTCTTGTAATCTTTTGTTATTGTTGCCATCCTTGAGCTTGTTAAAAACTGTTTTTAAATCATCACCTGATTTTCCAACAACAAATATTGCGAAAGTATTTCCTTGTTTTGGTTCAAATTCGGGAGAAGCCATCCAGTCGGTGGCTGATATTTCAATATCACCGCTTTTCAGATTTGCATTGATAACTCTTTCCCACTTTTCTTTTGGAAACAATTCTTTCATCGGAGTATCTCCGGTTTTTGTAAGAGTTAGCTCTCCACCAAGGCAATTTTGATAAAATTTCATTGCCTCTGCGCAATTGCCGTCAAATAAGAGAAATGGAGTACAGTGTAGCATGTTTTTTGGTTTTTAGTTATTTTTAGTTTTAAGTTTACTAATCGATTAACCGCGATGCTGTCAACGAAAATTGGAACAGTGGCAAAAGCTGAACCTAATTAACTAAACCGTGCGGGTTAGCCTTAGATTATTTTTTAAACCTGTAAAGTGTTGTCCTTTTATCACCAGTCTTAGATATGATTGCTTCATCTACTGCTAATTTCAAATCCCGACTCGCTGTTGCAGATGAAATATCTTTGAATTGTCTCATATAGTCTTGTCGGTTAAATGAAGATTGCCGGGTTTTTTCTTTAAAAATATCAATCCTGTCTTTGGATGTTAGATTAACATTTTTATTTGTTAATAATTCCTCAAACGATTCATTAATAATTTGTAGTAGAAACTCAATAAAACTGGTTGAGTCTCCCTTATTATCTGAATCACCGAGTATTTTGTAATATTCTGCTTGTCTGGTTTTTATTAATGACTCAATTGGAAGAAACTCAAATACAGGGGAGTGTTGCCTTAGGATTACAGTTTGCCAAAGTCTTCCGATCCTGCCATTACCATCCATAAATGGATGAATAAATTCGATTTCGTAATGGAATACGCAACTTTTGATAATTGTAAGATCCTGGTCTGTCTTTAAATAGGTAAAGAGATCTTTGACCAATGATTTTACAATATTGCCAGGCGGTGCTACATGAGTTATTGTGACTACTTTAATTATGCCTACTGATTTAGTTCTTATTTTTCCCGCGTTTTCAATCAGGCCATTCATCAGTATTTGATGAGCCTTACAAAATGATATTAGACTCGTTGGATTATACGATTCTAAGTTGTTGTATGCTTTTATAGCATTTTTTACCTCAAGGATATCTTTCTTAGGGGCATTTATCCTCTTATTGTCAATGATTGCTGTTATTTGATCGAGAGAAAGAGAATTCCCTTCTATTTCAAGAGATGACTGAATTGTTTTGATTCTGTTTTTCTTTCTCAATTCAGTTGGAGGCCTGTAAAGATAGGCTGCATTCACCTCTCCAATCTTCTCTGAAATTGAAGCAATTAATTCAAGGATTCTACTTGTAATCTTATAAGGTGGCTTCATTTAGCAGTAACCTGATACTATCATTTGATACTATCAAAGATAGAGATAGTTTCTTTTTTATACTATCGGGATGTCAGAAAATTTAAGGCTAACGGCCGGCGGTTTGGTGAGTTGATGTCAGCGTCGCGGCAAAAAACCTGCCTACCGGCAGGCAGGTGAGGCACCAGCGCTGATCGAGAATTGGTCCGGGTTGCAAAAGGAAATTAATTAAACAGTTCGAGTTAGCTGACGCTTTTTTTATTGTCAATGAGGAAATTTTATCTGATAAATAGTTGGCCAAAACTTGCCTGTCACAAAGATTCTGTCTTTTAATGAATCATAAGCTATGCCATTAGTTGCCTCTGACATGGGGTTAGAATTTCTAGCCTTATAAAAGAGGGAAGACAGATCGATAATTCCAACTATTATGCCAGTCCCGGGATCAATTTTTGCAATATTATTGGTCGTCCAGATATTTGCATATAGATATCCATCTATGAACTCTAATTCATTCATGTCTAATGCTGGAGATCCATTAAATGTCACGTTTAGTGTTTTAACAACTTTTAGACTGTCCGGATCGAGATATGTTAGGACATTTGTCCCATCACTCATAATAATATTTTTGCCATCTGAAGTTAATCCCCAGCCTTCTTTATTTGAGTATTTAAAAGAACCTGTTTTTTTGTAACTCTTTAAATCATAGATAAACCCAATCTGATTTTTGTAAGTAACCTGAAATATTTTCCCTGCAAATATAACGATCCCCTCTCCAAAATAGCTGTTTCTGTCTAACTCGACCTTTATATCAATTTTGCCTGTATTCAGGTCTACAATCCCAAAGACCGATCTTGTTTCCGGAAACTCCTCAGGTGAACCAGTACTCTCGAAGAGTTGATTGTCATAAAACAGAAATCCTTCTGTGAAAGATTCGGTATCGTGCGGGTAAGTCTTGATGACTTTAAAACTGATTGACTGGATTTGATGGCTGTTATTAATCGACTTTTTACTTGAATGCGAATTATTGGTGCACCCCACTGAAATGCCTGTTAGAATTATGATTATTAGTATTCGGTGCGTAGCTAATTTTACTCTCATGTTAAGTTTTCAATTATTTATGTAACCAGGCATCCGTTGTTAGCGTTTTGTTTACATTTTTTGAGTTACAGTGCTGTCAATTACTATTTTTCAAGTTGTTCTATGTCGTCAATCTCTTTATTGAGTTTTTTAAATCGCTCATAAATTGAATATTTAAATGTAAAATACATCGATGCGATAAAAACAAGGATAATCAATAGCAGTGGAATAATTGATACCAGATTGAAGCAAAATGTAATTTTATGAATAATCATTAAAAGAAATCCTATCATAGCAAAAGGCATTAACAGGTATCGAAACCGTGTCGTTTTAATCTTATACTTTTCAAGTTCTGCAATTACTTTTTTTATGGATAAAACCGACAATGAGAAGTCAATCGGCACGAATCAATTTGAAATACCTGATATCCCAGATATATGTAATTGCATATACAGGCAAAAATAATCCTAATCCGATATAAAAATTGATTGTTGAACTTAAACTGAACATCCAGAACTAACAATAACATTACTAACAGAATTGGAGAAAAGATATTTAATCCTGTTTTTATTTTAATCCAGTTTAATCTTTTTTGGGGTTTTGAAAGTAACATTAACCTCAGTATTTCTTTGTTAAGACGAGTATTCTCCGATATTTTTTTATCGTATTGCTGCCATATATTTTGTAATTCTGTTAATTCCATAATTGTTAAATTTTTGTAGTTGCTAAATTCTTTATTTGTTCTTTTATCCGGCTAATTCGTGTCCCGACATTTGTCTTTGAAATTCCGGTTATGTCAGAAATTTCATCATGTGAATTGCCGTCAAGATAAAGCAGAATTATTGCTTTATTTAGTTGATTTAACTCATCAATACATTGGTATAAAATTTCAGAATGTGATGAGTCAGGTTGCTCAATTAACCAACTTTGATTTTCAATTTGTTTTAAATCGTCAAGGAAAAACAATCTGTCTTTTTCTCTTTTACGTTTATAATTCATTGATGTGTTTAAAGCAATGCGATAAATCCAAGTCGATATTTTTGAGTCACCTTTGAATCGTCCAAATGATTTCCAAAGTTCAAGAGTGATGTCATTAATCAAGTCCTCTTTATCATGGAGTGTCTTTGAATATGCTCTTGCAATCTTTATAATAATCCCAATATTTTTCTCTAAAATATCCAGGAATTGGTCCTTTTGTCTATTATCTGTCATCTGTCATGCTGTTACTTTTTGGTAAATAAATCAATCTGTGATCACATTTTATCCAATTAGTAACAGATCAAGCTTTAAAATCACAAACGAGTCGTTTTATTTTCGCAGACATCTGAACTTTTGACTTAGCGTTCTATAAATGAACGCCTGCCTGACGGTTTAATTAAGTGCTGTCCATTTCGTGGTGCTGTGATTTTTGCCAGTCTTCGGTAGACGAACGAGCAGTCTCAACTTTTCTATCCAAATTTCTATCAAGATAGTCAGGTATATTTGCAAAGTCATTTTCTGCAAAATGTGACCAAATAATTTGCTGAGGCATTAGAATACTTCTTGCGGAACATCTTTAAATATGACATTTTGATTATCTGCAATCTGAACATTATTCAGAAATTGATTAAATTCATTGAATTTATCATTGGTAAATGAGCCTTCATTGAAAATAAAAGTTCTAACATATACTAACTCATTTTTCGAAAAATTATATTCAGCCTGATATTTCCCAAACACACTTTCAAATATTATTTTATCAGGTAAATATTCTGGTTTAAAGCTTTCTGGTAAAATGTATTTTATCGTATCTGTCATCATAAAACTGTTTTGGGAATAGATATTATTCTCTCTTTTATTGCTTAATTTCAATTTATAGCTGAATTTATTAAGATAATTAGGTTTAAAAGTATAAAGACCTCCTGTTTTAGATAAAAAACTTAATTCATTCATTTTAAGATCAAAAGTCATTTTTGGAAAAACATCATTTGTTTCGTTTATCCTGAAATCTTCTATTTTTAAGTTAATTGAAGGATATTTTTCAAAAATCATTTTTTCTTGATGTTTTCTATCAAAACCTTTTAAAATAATCAGGTCGTCCATTAAACTGCCAGAATTTTTGTAATTAGCATTGCAGACCATGCTTCCATTTTTGTTCAAAAAAACTATTGCATTTATTACCTGATAATTATCCTTTAGTCCATATTTTAGAGTATTAGCTATTCTGCCTCCATTTTCAGTAATACAGATTGCTCTTCTGTCAGAATTATCACTTCCAATATAACCGAATGGAACATTATTATTTGTACATTCTAACCAGATTGTATCTTTATGCATTGGAATGGAAAGAATAACATGGTTTGTCTGAAATACGCTTGGCATATCAGTCCATTTAATTTTGCGATCATTACCATTACCGATTTCAGTATAAACCGCGTTAATACCAATTATTGAAATCAACGATTTAAGATAATTTGATAATGCTTTACAATCCCCATATTTGCAGTTGTCTACTGTTGTTGCAGAAGAAGGTTGTAACCCTCCTATGCCTTCCTGAATGCTGATATATCTTGTGTTTGACTGAAAATATTTATATATACATTTAATTTTAGAAATAGTATCACTTAAATTATCCGTTAATTGATGAATTTTTAAAATAGTCTCCTGGGGTAAAGTACTTTTATTCCTAAGCAAATTCCAGATCCAGGTACCATAATGCTCCCATGAATCATTACTTACAAGATATCCTTCATAGCGAAATCGATGTGGCGATATGGTTATAGAAGGGATTAATTCCATTAAACCTTGAGAAATTCCTCTTTCGAAATTGAATTTACATAAGTCGCTTTCCAGGTACGAATTTTTATTTTTCCAAGGGTAATTGTATCGTATGATCCAAAAAATTTATTTGTCCTAAAACTAAAATCTATTTCTTTTGAAGACTTAACTGTCAATTCAACCATTTTTGAAGCAAGATCGTAGTCGTTCAAAAGTGGCCAATAACATCCCAAAAAACCATCAAATTTCAATTCGTAATCATATTCAACTATAATATGGATAATTGAAATAATGAACTTCAGCTTCATAAGCTTTATTATCCGAATAAAGACAATAATCATCAAAATTGCTTACAGTATAAAGGTCTGACTTAGAGATTTTTCTTTACTCTTTTCCCGTTAGCATCAAATAAACTACCGTTAAAATTTACCAGATGTGAGTTATTGTCAAAAGGTATTTCTATGTTACCATATTTCTCCCCTTTAGGATTTAATATTTTCACCCGATACTTATAGTCTAAAGTGGTTTTGTCCAGCGAAATAATATTATATTCAGGCTTCTTTATCTCAACTATAGCATATTTAGCTGAATCAATAAATTGTCCAAAAGAATTAGAGAATATAAATAATAGATTAATTATTGAAATAAAGTATTTCATATTCCTTTCTCAATTACAATTGGTTCATTTATCTATAATTATTTGATTATAAAGCTCTTTTAAATAAGTGTAATACTCTTTAGGCAATATCGGAATACTTATATCTTGTTTAATAATTATACTCAATTGATTTGCAGAGAAAGTAATATAATAAATGAACTTTCCAGCATTATTCGGAAGAGATATTGCTATACTTTTTGGCAGTTCTTTAGTAACATATCCATTTGGAACAGCTATAATATAACTTATCTGTGAGGAGAAGGGAAATTCAAATTCTACCGGAAATAACCTATCATTCTGTTTGTAAGGATTATTCATTTCAGTAGTATTTAAGTTGAAATAAATTTTATCACCAAATTTAAATTTTGACGAAATGAAAAGAAGATTCCGAATAATCAGAATATTCATTTTCAAGATTTCCAATATTTGAGCTATCTTGTTTAAATGAAATATTTGCTGCAATATTTTTAACTTCAGATTGTTTAATATTATGCTCTTTATATGTATTTCTCTGAGTTAAAGCATAATAACCACTATACTTGTTAATAGACTGCAAATGGACCTTGGAATGTCAAATTTGTAAATATATGTTCTATTTTCCTTTGAATCAATTGGATAAGCTATCTCAATCCATTTACCATTTTTCTTATCAACGAAAATCCATAGAAATTCAGATGTTCATAGGGGATTAGGTAGCAATTTTTACTAATATATAATCGCATCGGTGAACTCGTAACCATTATCATTTTCAATCGCAATAATAAGTAGTGATTGAACTGCTCGAATAATGGATAGTTCTGAAGTGACTTTGCCATAGAGATTTTGTAGAAATTAAAACGGGATATGCTTTAATCCCTGCTTCATTTCATTTAAAAGCAAACAAAGTAGAAGGTTTATCTCGGCAAGAGTTTCCTTGCTATGGATTGCATAATAATTCTCCAATACTTTGTTCAGAAAAAATATAGTAGTCTTTGTCCCATTTGAATGTATGAATTTACAAACCTATAATATCTTCAACTTTAACATACTTTGTGTCAGGAAACATTATAACTGTAAGTCCAATATCTCTTTCTGTAGCAGCCACTTCTTGGTCAAGGCTACGAATTTTTCAGAAAACCTCTTTTGCCAGAATGACCCCAATCTGTTTAAAACATCTTGTGTGTGAGATGCCTTCCCCATAAGGTGCTCCATCCCATAACTCTAGTGACCTAACACAGTTGAAATGTGGTAATTTTTTCTCTGTCAGCTCCTCATAACAGAAAGTGTCTTCTCGATTTCTTCTGCAAGCTAATACCACTCAACAACCGTCTCCCTTCTCCAACAACTACCGGGTGAACCACAAAATAATATTCATCAACTAAGCCGAGCTCTATAAGTTGTGATGGAAGATCTACACCACCTGCTAAAATATTATTTCCTTGTTCCTGTTTCAATCTAAGTATTTCGTCCTGAAGGTTGGTGCGAACAATTCTTGTGTTTCTTCCTTCAGCCCTGTCTAACGTTCGTGAAAAAACAATTTTGTTGCATGACTCGAATGCCTGAGCAAATTCGAGGTCTGCTTTTGTCTCACCCGAAGGGTTTTTTGCGACATCGGGCCAATAAGGAACCATCAATTGATACGTTTTCCGCCCGTAGACAAGCAGATCAGCATCTCGCACAAGGCGGGTAAAATATTCAAGCAATTCGTCATCAACGATCCCATTGGTATGGTCGAAGCAGCCATCAATAGTAAGATTGATTCCATAGATTAGATTTCTCATTTGATTGAATTTAAATTGTCTGCTCGATTAACAGATGAAGCGGGAAGGCAATTAATTAAACCGACCGGGTTAGCGGTTCGTTGTTTTTCTTCAGTTAAATTTGTCAGTTATATTTTGGGTCAAAATCTACCATCCATTCAATACCGTATTTGTCTCTAAACATACCAAAATATGAACCCCAAGGGCTGTCAGCAATAGGCATTTCAATTTGTCCACCTGCCGAAAGTCCATTAAATAATTTGTCTGCTTCTTCTTTGCTTTCTGCACTTATTGAAATTTTACTTCTGTTTTCATTTTCATTTGTCTTTCCCATACTTTCCGGAACATCATTAGCCATTAAAATATTTTTTCCAATAGGTAAAGCAATGTGCATTATTTTATTTGCCTCTTTTTCTGCTACTGGAAATTCAGGACTTGAAAGGTCTTTGAAACGCATAATTTTTGCGAACTCTCCGCCAAATACTGATTTGTAAAATGTAAATGCTTCTTCGGCATTTCCGTTGAAGTTAATGTGTGGATTGATATGTGCCATTTTATTGAATTTTAAGGTTGTTTAATTACTGGATATTTTTATCTACCATCGTTTTAACATGTATAAGTCAGGTTTTGTTCTAATATCGACAAATTGTCACCTTTATAGATCTCATTCTTACATATTACGAAAGCGAAACTTAAAAAGCCATCTAATGCGCACTGCTTTAACCATAACGTCAGTGTTAGCGGCAGTTTATTTCATACTTGTCAATACCTTTTCCAAAATCAAATTAAATTCAGCCGGTTTTTCTATCATTGGATAATGTCCTGTTGCAGCGATAGTTTGAACTTGAAAACTACTTTTGCAATGATTACTAAGTCCGATTTCGTTTGTTGGATAACCGTCGCTGTTTATTAAGTATAACTTATAATTAAGCTGTTCCAGTCTTTGGGCATCGGTATAAGCATATTGCATTTGGTTCATAAATGTTCCATAGCCTATTACGGAATCGCAATTTACAAAATCAGTTTTCACTCTGTCTTTCACTTCTTTTGAAGTTGTTGGGTGAAAAAGCATCATATCTGCATATACAAGTGCAGAATTTTTAAAGTCGTTGTGCAGCATTGGAAAAAAGTCTGTCATTTGTTTCATCTGCTCTGGAGTAAATGAAACATCAATAAATTTGAAATTATCAACTCCTGCAATTCCGACTATTTTGGGATTGTTGCTTAATGCTGTTTGCAACATTATTTCGCCAGCCATTGAATGTCCAATGATTACTACATTTTTTAAGTTCATTTTGTCAATAAATGTTGTTACATCATTGGCATATTCTTCTATAGTCCAGTTAGTTCTTTCTGCTCTTGATTTGCCAAAACCTGGTAAGTCAATTGCGTAAACATTGTAATTTTTAGAAAAATATTCTACTTGATTTTTCCAATAAGTTCCGTCAATACACCAGCCGTGTAAAAAAAGAAGTGTTGTGTCGCCTTGTCCTTGTTGAAAATAATTGATCTCAACTTTTTTGTCTCTGATTGTGATTTGTTTTGCTGTCATTATTTTTTGTGTTTCTGCCTTGCTTACACTTCCTGAAAGAGAAGCAATAATGATTAATAAAATTGCTTTTTTATTTATTTTTCAATCTTGTCTGGTCTGTTCATCTGTCGTATAGGCTTTCTGTATCCTTCTGGAATAGGGTTACACTTTTAAGTGTAACATAATTGATTTAAAGTTATAATATTTTCTCTTTGGTTCTTCCTGGCCCGCCGGTTTAATGAGGTGCCGTTCTGCAAGCGGAGTTGGCCCGTGTTAGTCTTAGTATTTTGAAACTCCCCGTACCTACTCGACCTTTTAAAATTCTCGCTTTAATGAAAAATTATTTATTTCTGTCCAAAAATCAGGTTTTATATTCGTTCCTCTCGCCGTGCAATCCGCACATTCTCTGATATATGTAACTATCCATGAGTTTGAAGTTTCACTTATTAGCCAATGAGTTTGATTCAGACCAGGAAGAGGGAATGTCTCAACAAACTCCCATCTGTAATACTTGCATTGTTTTGTCGGATCGTGGGTATCTAAATAAACCTGGCAACCCTCTTCCATATAATTCAATATGTCAGATTCTGAAATAGTCACTTTTTCATAATAAACACTATCAATAGGTGGAACAGATTTCATCAACATGGGATATGATTCGTACTTATGATTATTCGGGTACGAATCTTTGGAGATAAACGGGGTAATACAACTATTCAGAAGAAGCAATGAAATTAATATAATTCTCTGATTAGGATTCATTTATAAGATTTTTGGAATTTTTGCCCGCATGAGAAGTACAGGAACATATCAATATGAGAATAGCAAATAAAGCTGGAAGAAATGTTTTCATAGATAAAATGAGTTAGTTATGTTTCAAAACTTCAGTGGGTTGTTTTTTCTAAATGGGAGCCAAAACTTTCAACTATTCCCGAAATAATCCTAAATACTCCTGCTTTATCATTAACGCTTTATCAATCTCCTTCTTTGATGTCTTTTGAGATTTCTTTTGAAATCCATTAAACTGTACCACAAGTTTTTCGTCATCACAACAGCAAAATAGCGAAGGTATTGAAGACATTTAATGCCAAAAAGTAAATAAAAAAGTAGGGTATTTCAACTAAAAACTTTCTCCGTTTAATGTTTTATATGCATCCTTTAAACCAGAGCTGCTTAGACCAATAGACATTATTTTAGCTTTAATTTTATCGCGAACCACTTTAGCTTCCGGAAAGTTTTGGTCGGTCCAAAACCGGTCTTTATTTTGGAAATAACCTGTTTCACTAAGAAAGGCAACTCCGTAACGATAAGCATCACCCATTGTATCATCCAAGTCACTTATTTTAAAAGATCCATCAGCCTTATAAGATTTTGTAAGGCACCAGTTAAGCATCCGGGAGATCTCTATCTTGACTTTCGCTCGTGTTGAAGTATCAAGAAAAGGCCATGCATATCTGAAAATCTTAACTGCATCCCAATTTAAATGGTTCTCATAGTGTCCCTCAAATTTGATACCTGCAGGAAAATCTGTGCCACAGAGTTGAAGTAATCGTTTTGCAATTAAATCTTTATGTTCTACCTCACCCTTTAGATCAGAAATAACATGAAATGTTATACCCATATCGTCCATTTTCCAAATGTTTTCATGCCGGTCAATCATCCACTGCCCCCAACAACCTGTCTCTTTGTTCTGCCAATGTATCACATAATTTTTTAGAGCAGTGTCGAGTTGCGGGTGGAAAGAATAAGCTATTGGTTTGCTCATATTCAACAATCTAGCAATTGCTGAAAAAGTTTCATCAAGTTCTTCCCGGTTGAATCCACCTGTTTTTGTAAATTTGTCATATAGGTCTGAATCAAGTTGCGCTTTAAGCTTTTCCGGAGAATTTATCCGGTCAAGAAAAGACAAAGGATACCGAGGGTGAAGGCTATCACCCAAGTTATCAATAGAATAGTAAAACCTAAGATACCATTCAGTTATTCCTGCTCCCCAGCTTCCGTCTGAAGCTTGTTGCAAAGATGCCAATTTCTGTTCCGTTGATTGTGATATACTCTGTCGGAGATCGTCAATTCTTAAACGAGTGGTGACAGTGTCAGAAGTAAAGTTCAATCGCCAGCGAATTTCCCTGTAGATGTGCATCGAATATGACATTGCTTCACCAGCAGCTTGTTTTCTGTTTATTTCTTTAATAAGTGGCTTAATAGTTGGATTCAACTGTTTTAATCTTGTCTCCCGTGCCATTCGAAGCTCTGACATATCCCAATAAAATTGAGCTTTGTCCCAAAATCTGGGCCACCATGATTCATTGGATATTTGTGAAGGCGTAGAAAATATATGCTCATGATAAATTACAAACGCAATCACCGCACGTTGCAATCGTTCGTGATTAATGTAAACCGCGAACATCAAGCTCAAAATTATTATTAATACAATCAGCCAGTGTCTGCTCCTCTTTTTATCGTGTATTTTTATAAATGATGATATCATTGTTTTATAGGTATTTCATTTTGCTATGAGATCAAATGTAATATGATTGTGTGAACTAAAGTTGAATCGGCCTGATTTACAAACCAAGTGCTAAAATCTCCAAATTAATTCGGTAGTTATAAAATGCTGATAATTATATTTTTTATGTTGAACATCAAATAATGATGGTTGATATTGAATCCCGATATTAAAGTTTGGAGTAAGTCTCAGCCTTAGATCACTAGTTAAACCGAGATTTAAACTTTTATACGAACTTGGAGAATAAAAATACGTTGAATCAGAAAGATCGGTTCTATTATTTGATTGCCAATTTAGGTTAGTCACAGCCAATCCGATACCATATTCACATCTTGGAGAAATTTTATATCAGGATCATGATTGATATGAATTCTCTGAAATGGATGATTAATGATAGTACGCAAGAATTTAAGACTACTGATAATAGAAACAGTGAGAGAATCTTTCTCATGAAAAAGAAATTTGTTTGGGAGTAAACTAAAAGATTACCTCCAGATTTGTATTGCAATTCAAATGTAACTGAATGCTCAAATATTAGCACGGCCCGGCAGTCTTAAAATCCCATAGCTTTTTTTATTACTTTCATTTCTTCTTCTGAAGTCAGCATTTTTAATAATTCAAATGCAACATCTGGAGCTGTTTCAGGACAATAAGACGTAATAATATTACCATCAACTACAATTGGCTCATTCACAACATTCACTCCAAATTCTTTCAGTTTTTTTTGCCAATACGCGTTTTTTAAGTGGTATGTAGTTGCTTTCCGATTCTTAAGAACTCCACTTTTTCCTAAGGGCAATGCCGCAGAACAAATTGTCGCAATGATTTTACCTTTTGCATTAAATTCCTTAATTAATTTTAAAAACCTTTCGTCATATGCTTCTTCATAAAAACCAAATTCCCCAAATCCACCAGGTATTGCTAAGGCGTCATATTCGTCAACGTTTATTTCTCCAATGGTTTTATCTACTATTACAGGTACATTAAAAGTGCTTATAACCTTTTCAGTAAAACCACATGTATCAACGAACAAATTATGTCCATAATCATTTCTAGCCCAACCAAGAACATCTATAAAAACACTAAATTCCATAGTTTCAAATCCTTTTGCCAGAAACACTAATACTTTCTTATTTTGCATACTTTTCAAAATTATCAATTTGTTTAAATTCCTATTAGTTTTGCTATTCTCGCCTTACAGCCAACGGGAGTCTGTCTAATAACCTAATTGTCCGGTGCCGCGTTTTTTGCAAGTCCCTCGGATTCGGAATGTTAACAGGGTTCTCAGTATAGTCAAGCGCCTGTAAAACAGGCAGGCATATGCTGAGGTAAATCTAGGGGGCAACTTTAGTCGAACCAATTAAGTTTGCACCAAGGGAAGCATTCCAAATATCGTGATTCGCAAACTGTATACAACGCTTGTTAGTGCTGGTTTCTTTAGGATCATTGATCTTTAAGAAAATATCATAGTCACCAGGAGGCACCTTACCAAATGCGCCCATATTAATAGAGAAGTTCAAATCACGCCATGCAGCGGTATTGTCTGCCCTGCTGTCCAGGTCAGGCCGCCAATCCCTCGCGTCAAGGTTCGTAAGTGCAGTGTAAGTGGTAGAGCCATTTTTGGCTTTCAGAATTATCGACACATTTTTCTTGTTTACCACATTACCAAAGCCGACGTTTTGGATCTTCCCTTCGAACCTCAGGGTACCATTCTGCTCTACCCATTCACTTGCATTAGCCTCTCGCAACACTAACCGGTAGCCCAGTCTGTCACGCATATATTCCATTCCGTTTCTGCCGTTATATACCGGGTCAAAGATTGCCGTTCGAGTCACTCCATCGTGTGGAGGCGTAAACGGTTTGGTGACATTTTCTTTATTATAAACAAAATCACCCCAAAGTTTATAAGTGCGTTGGCTATAATCTGTATTCAAATGAGTTGTTTGAGCATAAGCGGCTTCATAAAGAACGTTCGGAAACCTGGGATAGATATTATCGTCAGAACCTGGTCCAACTGTTTCACCGCCATAGAAGTTATTTTGATTTCTAATCCAGGTTAAAGCAAGGTTACGATCAAAATCACCCAGATCACCAGTTCCAATTAATGAATATCCTTCGGAAAGCGAGCCATTGTCATTAGGCACATCGCCGCTCGAACCCGCCGAATAACTATCGTTGAACATACCGAAACGTTGCGCCGGTGTTCCGCGTGCCGGGGCCGGCATTAAATTAGTAAAACTATAATCGGTACCATACTCAATGTTATACCATGCCATGACTCCGCCCGCATGTACTAAAATTGAACGCGAGGCGGGAACATAGCCCAGCAACGCTTTCAAAAGCCAGTGGTAACCCTCCCGGGTTCTGGCATATGATGACGAGTGCATTTCGCCCCATGGGCCAAAGACACCCCCTTTAACAGCCATTACACAATCTTCGAATTCACTAAAAACATTCCCGAGCTGCCAAAGATGATATTGTACCCAGTTTTTGTCCTCATGACCGGGTATACCACACAAATCAGATTTATTAATAACTCCGGTTTCATACCAAACCCGACCTTTTGGCGCCCCTGGTTCGCAATCATGAATGATCTGGTCATAACTTCCATTATCAACATACGTATAGCCCCGGCCGTCATAATTAAATTTCACAATGGCGACAGCTTCGCTTTCTCTTACTCTTTGAAGCGCTGCCCTTACATAATCAAGTGCAGCGGTGTGTTAAAGGTTGAGTTGTTCCATAATCTGGCGGAAGATTCCCACCTGCACTCCAGGGTCCTATGGGCTTTCCATTGAGGGGGGCATTCGACGAAAAGTTTCTCAGGTCAAATTCCATATAAACGATGCGGGAATCGACAGAAACCGAGGTGCCTGCTATAGTAGCCGATAAGTCAGGAATACCTGGTACAGGTTCACTTTGGACCGGAATTACATATGATTGGGGTCTGTAAAAGCCTCTGTCCGGATTCGGAATGTCAACAGGGTTCTCAGTATAGTCAAGCGCCTGTAAAACAAGCGGGGCTACTTCTCTATCATCCGCACCATTTAATACATTGATGTTTCCGGGGGCCTTCACCGCATATGCGACACACAATAAGCCTGCCAACAACAGGCCAGCGATTAACCTGATTTCATTTACTCTAAATAGCTTTTTCATTATCTAAACTCTGACTTAATATGATATATGTACGCATTTGCTGAGGTAAATCTAGGGGGCAACTGTAGTCGAACCAATTAAGTTTGCACCAAGGTCAGCATTCCAACTATTTCCCTTATTCGCAAACCGTATACAGCGCTTGTTAGCACTTTGTTCTTTAGGATCATTGATCTTCAGGTAAATATCATAATCCCCGGCAGGAACGCTACCAAATGCGGACATTTTAACCGAGAAGTTCAAATCACGCCATGCAGCCGTATTGTCTGGTCTGCCGTTGCCACCCTCATCAGTCAGCCAATCCCTTGCGTCAAGGTTCGTAAGCGCAATGTAAAAGTTAGAACCGGCTTTGGGTTTCAGAATAACCGACACATTTTTTCGGTTGACAACATTACCAAAGCCGACGTTTTGGATCTTCCCTTCGAACCTCAGGGCACCATTCTGCTTTACCCATTCACTTGCTTTAGCCTCACGCAACACTAAACGGTAACCTAATCTGTCGCGGAAATATTCCAGCCCGGTTCTGCCGTCATATACCGGGTCAAAGATTGCCGTTTTAATTTCTCCGGTGAAAGCCCTTCTCCTTAACTCTTCTTCGTTGGCTGGGAACTGAACCGGCTTAGTGACGTTTGCTTCATTATAGATAAAATCATTCCACCGGGAATATCTACCATGTCTCATATTCAAAGCAGTTGTCCGGAGCTGCTGGGCTTCTATAATAGCTCCCGGCATATTGCCAAAAACATTATCGCCGATCCCTCCTTCTCCTTGACAGATTTGGTTTTGCTTATTGAACCATGTGATAACTCTGTAACGATCATATGTACTACTACCGTATCTGCTATTGATCATAGGATTCCCTTCGGAAAGCGAGCCATTGTCAGTCCAACTTCCAGCCGCATAACTATCGTTGAAAAAACCAAAACGCGCCTCCGGCGAGCCCTTTGGCGGAACCGGCATGGCGTCTATTTTAGTAAAGGTATAGGTGGTCCCATACGTTTCGTTATACCATGCCAGAAATCCGCCTGCATGTGTTAAAAGCGCACGCGAAGCGGGAACAGCGTCCAGATATGCATCCAAAAGCATCTTGTAAGCATCCACACTCCGAGCTTCAGGTGATGAGTGCTGTTCGCCCCATGGACCAAGCATCCCCGTTTTAACACACATGATGATGTCTTCGTATTCATGGAAAATGGGTTTAAGCTGCCAAATATGATATTGTATCCAGTTTTTGTCCTCATGACCGGGTACATTACACATGGCCGATGGATTATTATCAGTTACGAATGTTGGCTCAGGTCCATGTATGAGTCCTTCGGTGAGTTTTAGGCGGGGATACTTATTGGGTTCAATATAATTAAACCCGTTGCCGTCATAAGAAAATTTCACAAAGGCTACACCGTTGCCATCTCTCACCTTCTGAAGCAGGCCTCTTATATAATCAAGCGCAAACGATGTTAAGGGTTGAGTTTTTCCTGTTCTTGTGGCTCCGGTGCCCGGGTCTGCAAACAATCCATCATCCTTGTAACCAAAAGCATCTTTCGCCGAGAGGAACGCGTTCGACGAAAAGTTACACAAGTCAAAACACATAAATGATATGGAAGGAAGAGCCGAGACCCCGGTACCGCCAACGTAGGGGTTAGCGTTTTGATTAACACCATTATAAAATTGAGTCTCTTCGATATCATCACCTTCCACAGGCGGCACCTGTCTTCCATGATACAGCACAGAATTTGCGTCAACCGGAACCCGGTGATCTACTTCAGGCGTAATACCAAAAGGCGAATTAGTCTCATTAACCGAATTCGGCGATATATTCTGCCATCGGCCTCTATAGGCGCCTCTGTCCGGATTCGGAATATCAACAGGATTCTCCGTATAGTCAAGCGCCTGTAACACAAGAGGGGCTACTTCCTGATCATCCGCACCATTCAATACAATGTCGTTTCCGGGAGCCTTCACCGCATATGCGACACACAACAAGCCTGTCAACACCAGGCCAACGATTAACTTGATTTCATTCACTCTAAATACTTTTTTCATAACCAAACTTCCAACTTAAAATAATAAATGTACAAAACAGATTCGTCAACAAAAGATTTTATGGTTGTTGTTAACTTTCAATAGTGATTGTTTTTCCGTTTATTGAAAATGCTATTTTATAATGAATCTTCCCTAAATTTTTTGGCCAGGTACGAATTTGTCAAAGGAATAGATTTTTGTCATGATTCCAAAAACTGAAAATGTCCGGGATCACGATCCAAGGGTCACGGTGAAACTGTTAAACGGTACCAAGTCCAGATGATGGCCGTGAAGTTACGTTGCCTGACCGTGCCAGCCGAAGCCGACTCAGTCCAGTTGCAGAAATTTAAGGATTGAGACAGGCGGCGAAGGCTGAAGGCACTTAATAAGACCGTCCGGGTTATGCTTAGGCTTTGATCCATCATAATGAGACATTTTTAATCTTCTTTAGATTTATTATAGTTATAATGAAAAGTGAAATTGCTGCCAAAAATATTAAGCACCAAACAACAAAATGAATATCAATCCCAATCTCGAAAACGGTCTTTTTACCAAAATTTCCAGCGAGGTCTGACCACCAGTATGAAAAATTAAAAATATCCATTATCGTGTGACCAATTATTCCTGGTATTAGGGATCCGGAATAATATGCAAGAATACCTAGTAATGCACTTGCAAAAAAGATATGTATAATAATAAGTGGCGCCCAGGTTTTGTCAAGATGTAGGAGAAAGAAAAAAATTGAAGTTATTGTGATTCCTGATAATGGGCCATATCGCTTCTCAATTGGAACCTGCATGTATCCCCTAAATCCGGTTTCTTCACAAATACCAGCAACCAATGAACTAATGAGAACCGTTAACCAACCTATCCAGTTAGGCAAACTATCCAATATCTTATATTGTGATTTAAATGCAAGTTCAGGGAAGGGGATTAAGCGAAAAGTGACCACAAAACTGGATTGGAAGACAACTACAAAAAGTATCGCGCTAATTAATCCAAATTTCCAAACATTAAACGATAATTTAATATTTCGAAAATTATTCCTTCGGAAATCTACAGTCTGTTTTGGTGCCCAACTGCCACTAAAATATTTTACATATGCCCATAGGACAAAGATCATAATAAGGAGCGACCAAGGGGCAGGAATGAATGTAAAATCAAGAGTCCATAAAGTAATACCAATTATTACTACTAGTAAACCAACTACCACTGCTCTAATTATAGTTGGTACTCGATTCCAGAAACTATAACTTTTTGTATCTGCTGTTTTTGTTTCCATATTGATATGATAGATAATGATTACCCACTTGAGGATAATATCTTTAACAATCTGATATTAATGGTTGTTGAATTTTTTTTAAGTGTTTTGTTGTAGAGTCGGTCTTATAAGTTGTTGTCGCTTAAGCATAACGGCCAGGCAGTTTAATTAGGTGCCGTCCGCCGGTGACGGGCAAAAAACGAGGTACAAGCGCGTCGGCCGACACATCAGGGATAGTTGTACCTGGCTTTAAATCCACATTATGGTACACCGTGATTTGCCAACCATCTTTAATTTTCACCATCACTTGTAGGAGACGGGTGAACAGACGTCCTTTAGCATCAAGATGAGTTCCCACAGGAGGACCAGCTTTCGAAAATCCTGTAATCCAAGTAAGTGTCTCAACTATAGCAACATCTGGTTGCACAAACCGAAGGGATACTAAGTTTTGATGCAATGTTGTTTTATAAAATCTTCCTTTAAAAATTTCTTCATGTCTATCAAGAAACTCTTTGTGTCCAGTGTAGAACATTCCCAGAATATTTGTAAATGTTCCATTTTCTGAAAACCATTGTGAGTAAGTTATGGCATCGCCGTTATTCCAAGAAACGACCTCTTCATGAAGAATACCTTCAATGGCAGTTGTGTCCGATTTATTTTGAGCATTGCTAATTGTTGTTAAAAGCAAAGTCAAAAGAACAAAAGCTGATTTATTAAACAAATGTGGCTTCATAAAAGACAAGAATTTAAGTTTAAAATCAGAAACGTCATCTCGTTTTTTTTCACAATTTAATGAAAATTTGCTCATACTATCTTTTGTCTTGGAGACTGAAACCTGACACCTAACTGCCCGGCGGTTTTAGTTTGCGTCCGTGTCGAGGTGGCGTGGTTTTTGCCTCCCGATAGCTATCGGGTCCCATTTCCGTTAGCATTTGGGCCATTTGTCTTCGATATGTAACTGTCTAGCTATGTGTAAATTGTCCACGGTTACGTGCTCGAGGCCTCATATCGCAGCTTTTCTCTCACTGTTTCAAGTAATGAAGCGCAACACTTCCTGATTTAAAGATCTTTGATTCAACAAGTTTTAATTGTGATTTCTTCTGCAGGCTAATACCACTCAACAACCGTCTCCCTTCTCCAGCAACTACCGGGTGAACCACAAAATAATATTCATCAACTAAGCCAAGCTCTATAAGTTGTGATGGAAGATCTACACCACCTACTAAAATATTATTTCCTTGTTCCTGTTTCAATCTAAGTATTTCGTCCTGAAGGTTGGTGCGAACAATTCTTGTGTTTCTTCCTTCAGCCCTGTCTAACGTTCGTGAAAAAACAATTTTGTTGCAGGACTCGAATGCCTGAGCAAATTCGAGGTCTGCTTTTGTCTCACCAGAAGGGTTTTTTGCGACATCGGGCCAATAAGGAACCATCAATTGATAGGTTTTCCGTCCGTAGACAAGCAGATCAGCATCTCGCACAAGGCGGGTAAAATATTCAAGCAATTCGTCATCAACGATCCCATTGGTATGGTCGAAGCAGCCATCAATAGTAAGATTGATTGCATAGATTAGATTTCTCATTTGATTGAATTTAAATTGTCTCTCATTTTGATTACTTGCGATATGTCGCCTTACAATGAGATAACACAAATTTGTCTTTTAAGTTTGTCTATGGAGCCCAATAATCTGCCAACTAATGGCCCGGCGGTTTGGTTCGTTGCCGTCCATATCGCCGAAGCCGCCTCAGTCCAGATAAACAAAATTTGAGGTTGTTAAAGGCGGCGAAGGCTGAAGGCACTTAATTAAATCGTCCGAGTTAGCAGTTGATGTTAATTTATCCTAATATTTATCCTTTTCAGGGACAAGTAGGTCAGTTAGTTTATATAAGAAATCACAACAATTAAAATATTTGCTTTCATGATTTGGAGTCCATCTCTCAACAACTTGATACCGATTTAAACTTTTCCCTTCAAGTATCCATTCAGCTCCATCGGTTCCCATGAATTCCTCAAAAGTATTGAGTTTCCAATAGTTAATTTGATCAAGTAGCTTAATAAAAGCATCCCAAATATTCTTATCAACAATTTTTTGTTTATCAACTATTAGCTTTCCAGGAGCATAACCACCAGCGCCATCGCATAATTTCCAGTAGAGTGTGTAATCATTGCCTAGTCTTTCAATTCTAATTGCTATAGGATTATGAAATGTCCGTAACCATGTAAAACGATAAATTTCTTTTTTTGAGGTATCACTGAAAATGATAGGTTCTTTAAGTGCAATAAGTTGTTTTGAATACCAATTCATTTTGAAATTCCTGAAACCGAGTTAGTGGCTGGCTTTTATTTATAAATTGTCTTGATATAGTCCTTTTGGTGCATGTATCTATCAGTCTATACAAAACTGAATGCGGCTAAAAGACCATCAGATGCATTATGTCCTCACTATTTGTTATATGCCATGTTATGTTCACTATTCCTATTTCTAACTATTTTTTAGCTAGTTTTTCCAATAAAATTGTTGAGCGCAATGCTAAATCCGTTTTTCCTGAATTATAGTTTCTTAGTAAAATTACTGCATTACCATTTTTTATATCAAAACAAAAATAAGAGGAGTATCCAGCAATGCTACCACTATGTCCTAATATTATCAGATCATCATCTGTTGTACTAATATTTAATCCTAATCCATATCCATTCCTACAGTCGTTTGGAGTACATATTATTTGCATAAGTTCACGACTCTCATCGTTAATGATTTTTTTATCTGACGTTCCCATTAATGCAATTACAAATTTTGCTAAATCATTTGGAGTTGTATATATACCTCCATTTGGCACTTTATATCCTCTCCCTTTATGCTCACGATAAGGAGTTTTAATATCCTTTTTATCCGAGTTCCCTCCAACACCTAAAGATAATCTGATTGTATCACTGACAGGTACTAAAAAAAAACTATTCTTCATATTGAGTGGCACAAAAATATTGTCAATTACCAATTTAATAAATGGTTTATTAGTTGCTCTTGATATTGCTAATCCTAATATTCCATAACCAATATTTGAATAGCTATACTCCATTCCTGGTTTTGCTTGAAATGAAGTTGTTGGAATTGATAATAAAATTTTATTCTCCCAATCTTCAATTGGCCCAACGGCGGCATCCTTAAGGTTAGGCTCTTTGATCAATCCAGAAGTATGGCTAGCAAGATGCCTGAAAGTAATTAAAGTAGAATCAGAATAACCTATTAATCCTTTTATTTCGGGCAGATATTTTTCAATAGGGTCATCTAGTTTAAAATATCCTTTTTCTATCATTTGCATCATCAAAAATGCAGTAAAAGTTTTTGAGATAGATGCAATTCTATAAATTGTAGATGTATCTGCATAAATCTTAATTAAAGGATTAGCCAATCCAAATGCTCTAGACCATGTTAATTTGCTATTAATTATTATGGCAGCAGAAATACTGCCAATATTATCTTCACTAACATCTTTTACTAATTGATTCTCAAATTCCTTTATATGTAATTGTTGCTCAAAATTTTGAGATATAGCTGGACAAACAAAAAGCATTAAGTTAAATACAGTAACAAGTATATGTTTTCCCATGTTATAATATTTCAAAGATTATCAAATTACATCGTAATTCTGTTTGCTTCTAATAAAATATCGATATTGTTTTAAGATTGAACACAACTCGAGGAGAAAGTTACGGACTGCTAAGTGCTGGCCACTAACGGCCCAGCGGTTTAATTAGTTGGCGTCAGCGTCGCGATGCCCCGTTTTTTGCCAGTCCCGGTAGATGGACGATAGTTGTCACATTAAGATAAAATTGTCTAAATGGTACTAAGTCCCGATAAGTGGACGAGCAGTTTCTTGTCATGATGAAACAGTCAAGACGGCTAGCAAAAAACAAGGCACCAGAGCGTCGGCCGGCTGCCCTACTGACTCTGTCCCGGAAGCACAAAACAGTCCGGGTGGCAGAAATTTGAAGAGCGGAATTCGAATGCTAGGCAGCATGCTCCTTTAATCTTTTAATATGCTTGAATTCCCGATCTTTAGATTTCTTTTCTTCTTCAAGATCAAAGTCATTCTGAAGTCCAAGCCAGAATTTTGCAGAATTACCAAAATAGTAGCTCAGTCTTATTGCTGTGTCTGCAGTTATACTTCTGTTACCTTTAATAATCTCCGAAGTCCTGGTTTGAGGTATTCCAAGATCCTTTGAAAGTCTGTAAGCGGATATATTTAAAGGTTTTAGGAATTCTTCAAGAAGAATTTCACCTGGGTGTATATTTGAAAGCTTTTCCATTTCTTCTATTTATGATAATCCATTATTGTAACATCTCTGGAGTTTCCATCGTCCCATTTAAAAACAATTCTCCATTGGTCATTAATCCTGATGCTGTAAAAGTCACTCATCTTGCCTGAAAGTTTCTCAAGTTTATTTGATGGAGGAACTTTTAAGTCTATCAAATTCTGTGAGTTATTAAGCATCCTTAATTTTCTCCTTCCAATTTGTTGTATCTCCTGAGGTAGGTTTTTAACTCTATCCCCATTCCATATTTTTTCAGTCTCCTTAGTCCCAAAAGAAGTAATCATTTCCCGCGTAGCGTTACTAACGTCAAAGGTAAGTACTTATTATTGAACAAACGGACTATTTGATTTTACTTTTTTGATTTATTATAATTAGATAAATTATGCAAATAATCAAGAATAGTCCAGAAATGGCAGACATAATCCATGAGTATAAGATTGGGTTATTCCCTTGAGTAATTTTCCAAACATTTATTATACTCATAAGTCCAACGCCTATCCAGAAACTCATTGCCCGCTGTAAAATTATTTTTCTTTTATTCAGATCGATCATCTTTAAATGTACTTAAAAAAATAGAAACATTTTTTATGTCGAAATTGTTGCAATGGCACCTCTATGGCAGCTAAAGGCCGGCGGTATGGTTTGTTGCCGCCAAGACTTAGTCCCGGAATTAGTAAACAGTCCGGGTTGCCGAAGACCAAAGAGCGGGTTTAAACATTCTCTCATAGACTTTGGGGGCACATTACAAAGCAGTCCGGCTGCGGAAGCCAACCGAGGATCGACCATTTTTCCACTTTGCGAAGCAACCTGAACTCTATATCCGATCCGAGCTCGAAGAAGTCAACCGAGGATCGATCACGATTCCACTTTGCAAAGCATCCTGGATCTACATTCGATCCGAGCTCAGCGAAGCTAATTAACTAAACCATCCGAGTTAGCGTTTCGTTATTTTTCATGAGGTTATCTTGCCTTCATAAACATTCTCCCAAATCTGATTTTCTTCAATCCTTTGGCTTCCTTATTGATTGATAACCAGATAAATTTAGGTTTTCCAATAACATGATCTTCAGGTACGAATCCCCAGTATCTTGAATCTGTTGAATTATGCCGGTTATCCCCCATCATCCAGTAATAATTCATTTTGAAGGTATACTCAGTAGCAGGTTTATTATTTATATAGATTGTACTTCCATCAACCCTCAGGGCATTATGCTCATACGCATTAATAATGCGTTCATAAAGACAAAGGTTGGCTGTATCAATCTTTACTGTCGACCCCTTGACTGGCATCCAGATCGGTCCGTAATTATCTTCGTTCCATCCATAAACAGGATTGTATGGAAAAATTTGATCAGAGTATACACCTTTACTTTGATATATAGGAGAAACGTCAGATACATTCTTAAACTTTGATATTGCTTCCATGTTTCCTTTAGTGAGTTGCAGGAGGTATGTCCCTGAAATCATAGTCTGATCTGACCTGGAGATTTCAAGACGCTCAAAGGCTTTCGGATTGATCGTAGTACCGTTTGTACTCACTTCGTAGGTAGTTTGCTGTGTGCCGTTATCCGGAACAATTTTTCCATTTACGTAAAGTACTCCTTTTTTGATAGCTACTGTATCTCCGGGAATTCCAATGCACCTTTTTACCCAATTATCTCTTCTGTCAACCGGTCTGAATATAACGGTATACTTATCCCTGATGTCCATTCTTGCCGATTGCATATAGTAACTATCTGACTTGTTTGACGTTTCTCCTTCCATCTCTTTCAGCTCCCTCGCTCTTCTCCTCACAATCGCATAATAATCGGGGTTTGTTTCTTCAAGTACTACTGTATCACCAGCAGGAAAATTGAAAACAATTGGATCATTATTTTTTACCTTTCCTACTCCTGCAAGACGTTTATATGGCCATAAAATAAGATTTGACCACGTCTTCCCTTTGGTGAGTGGCATAATATTTGGTGTAAAAGGAATTGCTATCGGAGTGTTCGGCATTCTTGGTCCATATGAAAGTTTACTGACAAAAAGATGATCACCTACAAGCAATGATTTCTCCATTGACGGAGTGGGGATCTTGTAGTTTTGAAAAAAGAAAATATTTATCAGTGAAACTGCTATAACCGCAAAAATCAAGGCATCAAGCCATTCAATAACTGCACTGTTTTTGCCATTTCTTTTCTTCCAGAATGCCCAGTTTACCTTTTCTGACACGTAAATATCGAAAAGAACTGCTAGCCCAATAAGTAACCAATAATTTCCAATCCAGATTATAATTAGGATATAGATAACCGCAACTATAGAAAACCTGAAGTATTTGTTAGAAAGGAAGTTAATCATGATATATTTTTTAAAGTTTATAAAAGTAAAGATTATTTGTAGAAATAAAGAACATCATTCCTTTTGGGAATGTCTGCAAAGTTCAAAGAGCGTTTTTTAAAATTTCTCTGGTAATAAGATCTTATATTAGTCAGTCCGAATGATATTTTGATTCCTTGCAATAAGATAGTACTCCTCTTTTGTTAAGCTATTAACAATCATTATTATAGCATCAACATGAATTCCTGTATCCCAATTCGGACCATCTTTACTTAATTTGTTTAGTTTGAAATCTGGAACATAGGGTTGAACACCTTCTATCGGAGTCGACTCCCATATTAATTGGTCTTGAATTACGTATAGCTTTTTAATGTCTAAATATGAAGGTATTGCTATATTATCAATATTTACAAGGTAGATATCTGCAATAAGTGGGGGGGATTTTTTCCCAATTCCTATACCAGGAAGAAAGTCACGAGAAAGGTATGTTTCTAAAATGAAATTTTGAGTTTGAACTATTAGTGTGTCGACAGAGGTTGAATATAGTTTATTTAAGAGTGCTTCGTCTTCAAAAGTTGATACAGGTTTTTTGCAGGCTGTCAACAGTGCGATTAGAATAATAAAGAGTTGAATTTTGAAAAGGAAATTTTTATTAATAAGGGCCATAATTTTAGTCTATTAGTTTATTTCCATGGTCAGATATTAGTAGTTATACTGTCAATTTACCTCAAAATTAATGCCGAAGAATATTTATCGTGATTCATGATTGGTACTTTAGAGTTAGCGGGCGTTTTTTTATTGGCAAAGGTCTTTTCGATTATCTGAAATTTGTAAAAGGAAATGAGTTGTCAAGAGTTAGTTATCTATCTAGTAATGTTGTTTTTAATGCCCGCAAACGGCCCGGCGTTTTGGTGAGTTGCCGTCAGAGCCTGCCCAGAGCGCTAGCGAAGGGTCGCGGTAGCGTGGTTTTTGCCAGTCCCGATAGACGGCAGTGAGCTTCGGGTCACGGTGAAGCTGAGAGACGGTAGCAAGTCCAGATAGACGGCGGTGAAGTTTCGTGTCACGATTAAATAGTCTCGGTGAAGAGCAAAAAACAAGGCAGCAGCGCGATGGCCGGCAGCCCGACGTAGACTTTGTCCCGGGAGACGAAACTGTCGCGGTGCACAGAGATTAATAAACGGCTGTAAACTTTCTCTCATAGACTTTAAGGGCTGACTATGAAGCTGTCCGGGCTGCCGGCCGTGCCAGCCGAAGCCACCTCATTCCAGATAGCCAAATTTTTGGGTTGTTACAGGCGGCGAAGGCTGAAGGCAATTAATTAAACCGTCCGAGTTAGCATTTGGGCCAATTTTAAAACTGTCAATGTTTCGGTGTCTGTCGGTCTGATGATATCTGAGTCACAGTAAATTTTTGGGAAAGATTTCGAATTGTCTCGGTAGTGTTGTTATTTTCTGAATGAATCTGATATGTAAGTCATAAATTCAGGTAAAACTTTACGCCAAAAAGACCAGTCATGTGCTCCATTATAGATTCTGAATTCATGTGGTATGCCCTTGGATTTCATAGCTATATGTAACAATGAATTGTTTGCTGATAATCGATCATCGTCACCACAAACGATATACCACTTTGTTTTACTTTCAGTATTTTCTGGAAGGTTTTCAAAGTAACTGATAGCATCATATTGTTTGTACCATTCTATCAGTGTTTTTTCACTGACATTTGGAAATCTGTTTTTAAAATATTCGGATTCGTATTTTCTCACAGCTGCGCTTAATGCACATGTTACCGAAAATAAGTCAGGCTGATGCAAAGCATACTGAATAGCAGCTTGTCCTCCCATCGATGCCCCGGCAATAGCTCTACTTCCTTTTTCTGTTCGACAACGATAATTTTTTTCAATGAATGGAATGAATTCTTTAAAAAAGAAATCTTCGAAATTAAAATCTCCCTCAGGATCATTAAAATAACTAATTCTTTTTGATCCGAAGTTGGCATCTGGAGTAACAACAATCATAGGGATAATGTCTCCGGCTAGGATGGCTTTATCTAAAAATTGTTTCAGTTCTCCATAGTATAACCATGATTGATTGTTAGGAATCGTATTAGCAGGACCAGCAGGATGTAGAAGATATACCACTGGATAAGTACGGTCAGAAGATTCATAACCTGCAGGTAAATAGATCGAGAATTTGCGATCCATTTTTAAAATGTTACTATAGAGCGTTTTTGATTCGTAAGCAGTGCCTTGAGTTTGTGCTTCAACAGCAATTGTCATTAATAGTGACATAAGTGTCATTGATAGAATTCGCATAGTGTCGTAAATGGTTTAAACTCGTTTATAGGATCTATTAATAATCAAAGGTACAAAGTATTTTGAGTCCCGGTGGTCAAAGGAAATTTGCTTTTTTCTGTTAGCATTTCGGGCCTTCTGTCAAGATTACGAAACTGTCCTCATATGTGTAAATTGTCCTGGTGGCGTAGTAAGCCTGAATGCTAACGGCCCGGCGGTTTGGTGAGTTGCCGTCGGAGCCTGCCCAGAGCGCTAGCGAAGGGTCGCGGTGGCGTGGTTTTTGCCAGTCCCGGCAGATGGCTCAAAAGTCATGGGTCACGATGAACCTGTCCCATGGTACCAAGTCCGGGTAAGGATTGTGAGTCCGGGTGCACGATGAAATAGTCAAGATGGCGAGCAAAAAACAAGGCACCATGCGCATCGGCCGGCAGCCCTATTGACATTGTCTCGGCAGCAGGAACAGTTCGGGTGCAACAAAGTTTTATAAGCGGATGAAAGTTCCCTCTCAGAGACTTTATAATGCATTACAGATTTGTCTGGGCTGCCGAAGCCAATTAATTAAACCGTCCGAGTTATGTGATCGTAGCAATTTTTTCTAGTCATGATGTCCCCTCGTTAATTTTCAAAAAGTATTTGATATATCTTCTCCGCGGGTAATCTACATTCCTCATTAGTCAAGTCAATGTTAAATGCCTCCTCAAGAATCAATCTAACATGTTTCTGAATTTGTTTCTTTATCTCCACAGGCCTTTTGGTAGTTATCTCTAAATCAATGTAAAAGAGGATATCAATTGCCTCAGTCTCATACTCATTTAAATCGTCAACTTTATAGGCATTTCCCCCAAGCGGATTCCAGTCATTCAAAACATGTTTTACTTTATTAATTGTCTCATCTTCCATCGATTCAAATTTTATTTAAAATCTTCAATTGAATTTATTTCGTCAAGTTTATTCTCAACCCACTCAATTAACCTCTGGTCTTTAAAATCAAACCATTTCTGACGATATGGTCCGGAATTGTCCACAATCCTCTTAAAGTTTTGGAAAGGATGTTTTCTATTTAATGCATTAATTAGGACATCCTTTAATTCTATACTATCCACATTTTCAGCAAAGTCTGCCATTATCTCAAATGATTCATGAGATTCCATTCTATCTATCTCAGCATATTTATCCCAATTTTCTTCCAAGTCATTCAGGACGTCTTCCCAAGGTTCTCTATCATTGGTCTGCCAACTCTCAAAATTTAGAACAGTCTTAATTTCTCCTGTTGCTTTATTAATGTAGCATCTCATCCCGCAGTCAAGTTCCTCGGCAATCTCTTTGATCTGATCTTTTGTTAGCTTAATCATTGTGCTAAAATAAACTATTTCTGTATTTCAGAGAAGCATTTTGTCTCTGTAAATGGGTAGTGACTTAGTCCCGGTGAAAACCTAGAAAAGGCCGTTATGTGGCGTAGCATTTTTAGAGTCCTGGTAAGTGGGCAGGATTTTGGTGTCACGATAAAGTTGTCCACATGGATGAGTCCTGATAAATGGACGAAATTTAGGCATCATGATAAATTCTCTAGTGTAGACAGTCTCGGGTTTTACGAGCTATGCCACATAACGGCCGGCGGTATGGTGAGTTACAGTTCCGCCAGCTGGCGGATCGCGGTGACTTGTTTTTTGCCAGTCCTGGTAGATGGCAGTGAGCTTCGGGTCATGGTGAAAATGAGAGACGGTAGCAAGTCCAGATAGATGGAAGCGAAGTTTCGTGTCACGACGAAATAGTAGCGCGTCGGCCCGCCAACCCACGTAGACTTTGTCCCGGGAGACGAAACAGTCGCGGTGCACAGAATTTTATAAACGGCACAAATTTTTCTCTCATAGACTTTTAGGGCTAACCACAAAGCTGTCCGGGTTGGCGAAGGCACTTAATTAAACCGTCCTAGTTGGTGGTAGCATTTATTTTAAGTCCAGAGTCAATTTCAGATGACCTCCAAGTCCCTCGGTGATAATTCTCATCAATGTCGAGAGTCTGATATCACTGGCATCATTCTCAACCCGCGAAATGTAATTTTTTGTAGTCCCGACTTTAAGTGCAAGTTCTTCCTGTGTGAGGTGTCTTTGTTTCCTTGCTTCCTGAATCAGAACTCCAAGTTTGAATGATTCAAATTCTTGCTCGTATTTTTCTCTTGTCTGGGTTCCGGTTTCTCCATATTTCTGATCAAGATGTTCGTCCCAGGATGTGAGATTCTTATTCTTTTGCTTTTTCATAATAGTACTCCTTTTTTTGATTTTCAGCCCTTGCAATCTCTTTTGGTGGAGTTTTTTCACTCTTTTTCTGAAATCCGCCAAGAAGAATTACTAAGTTACCTTCATCAAAGAAGCAGAATACTCTGAAAATATTACCGCCAACTTTGATTCTCATCTCATATAGCCCGTCTGTACCCTCAAGATGCTTAAGAAATTTTTCAGGTACAATCCGTAGTGTCCTTACTAATCCAATTACAAAATCAACTTTAGACTGAACTTTAATATTCTGCGAATTGTAAAAATCCCAGAAGAAATTTTTATAAACAAATGCGTCTCGTAAAAATTGTTCAGTCACAAATTGTCATTTTGATTCTGCAAAGTTACCTAATTAGATAACATTATCCAAATATTGCGGTTGAACTTTAAGTCTTGGAAGATGGGAACGAATTTTCATGTCGAGATAAAACTTTGAGCATACGGATGGGCAGGAGCGTCGATGTTACCACCAACGGCCCGGCGGTTTGATGAGTTGCCGTTTGTGTCGCGGTGGAGTGGTTTTTGCCAGTCCCGGTAGATGGCAGCGAGCTTCGAGTCACGATGAAAGGTTACGCGCATAGATTTTGGTACTGGCACAAAGCTGTCCTGGGTTGGCGGACCGTGCCAGCCGAAGCCGCCTCAGTCCAGATAAACAAAATTTGAGGTTGTTAAAGGCGGCGAAGGCTGAAGGCACTTAATTAAACCGTCCGAGTTAGCACAAGTATACTTTTTTAAGAGACTAAGTATTAATTTATCAGGTATGTTCTTTTTTGATTATTTCCATTAGTCTGGTATAGTCACAATATACTTGCCATAGTTTTATTTTCTGATTTTCGACAGTAGCTTTCCATGCTGCAGTAGTTTTCCAGAGGTTGCTATTCGTCTTTTCATTGTTGATTTTGTAGGTGCCACTTGCATAACCAAATAGCCCGATAACAGAATCGCTTTCAATTACGTCTGTTATTTCGAGGCAATAATCTGGGAACATTTGGTAATAATTTTCCCAACCTTCTTTCATGCCGTTTCTACCATGTTGTTTATTTCCCTGTCCATCAATGAATACATGATCATCCGACATGAGATCAAAGATATTGTCCACATCATGGTCATTTATAGCTTTTACAAATGTCAGAACTGTTTCTTTGCCGGTCATAGTTGAATATTTTAAAAATCAAATTGTAGAATCAAAAGCTGTTAGCACAAGTATTTATAAATCAATGTTGTGCGGAGGCTGAGTCCTGATATAGGAAGAAATTTTAAAATCAACAGAAATATTAATTAACATAGCGCGAGGGCTAATTATCAGGTAATGAAATATTTGTGCTAACGGCCCGGCGGTTTGATTAGGTGCCGTCGGAGCCTGCCCAGAGCGGTAGCGAAGGGTCGCGGTGCATTGTTTTTTGCCAGTCCCGGTAAGTGGCCGCGAAGACAAGGGTCACGGTGAAACTGTTAAACGGTAGCAAGTCCAGATAGATGGCAGTGAAGCTACGTGTCACGACGAAATAGTCTCGGTGAAGAGCAAAAAACAAAGCACCAGCGCGTCGGCTTGCAACCCTATTGACTTTGTCTCGGCAGCAGGAACAGTCCGGGTGGCACGAGATTTAATAAGTGGGTGAAATTTTTCTCTCATAGACTTTTGGATGCGATGATAAGTAGTCCGGGTTGCAAAAGGCAACCGAGGATCGACCACAATATTACTCCGCGAAGCAATATAATATCCATATCCGATCCGAGCTCGGCGCAGCCAATTAATTAAACCGTCCGAGTTAGCTTTAGCAATTATTTTAATCGTCTTAGAGAAGTTTGTCTCAGACGTTTATATGAACTGTGAACTGTCAGGATGTGAACAGTCTTGGGATCAGAAATTTTGTAAATGATCCTGTAATTCCCTAAAATAATCTCCCTGATTTTGTCTTGCTTTCTCATTTCAGGAACCATTCGACCAATTCTGGGATTTGTCTCCAGATATGAGGTAACATTGATTAGTCTCTCGACAGTAAGAGAAGCATATTTTATTGAATCCAGGGAAATATATTCGGCTATGCATTTTAAATCAGTGAGTGATCTCTGAGTCCAGATTATTTTAACCATGTTTTGAGTTCTTTCTTTACTTGATCTGTTGTAAAGACTCTCCCTTCTTCAATATCTTTAAGCCCTTCCTCAATCCGATTAAGAATCACAAGTTCCTCAACTATCTGATCAACCGTGAAGTTCTCGGGCAACCTGTCAATGGTCTTTCTAACTTTATCTTTTGTTAACATAATCATCTAATTATAAACGCAAAGATACTACAAAAAGTCAACGAAATTGTCTCGGTGAAACGAGATTTGTTAAAGCTAACGGCCCGGCGGTTTAATTAGGTGCCGTCGGAGCCAGGACTTGATTGCGAATTAAAGTGTTTTAAAAACTTATTGCCATATCCTCCAGAGAAATATATATTCAAATTCATTTCCTTTTCCAATAAATGGTGTGACACCGAATGTAAATGTTCCTGTTCCTTTAAAATATCCACCTATCGTTAATGTACCTGCATCATTAACAGCAATAGAATTCCCATAATCGTAGCCCGGCCCTCCAGCCTGTTTCACCCAAATAATATTTCCATCTGAGTTGAATTTAGCTACAAACAGGTCATTATTTATACCATCTGTTGTTAAAGTTCTGTCTCCAAATGAAGCATTGTTAGAGAAATATCCTGTTATATAGACATTACCTGTATTATCAATAGCAACTGAATTGGCATTATCACTATCATTGCTACCAGCGCTCTTCACCCAAATTAAATTGCCGGATGAACTATATTTTGCAAGAAAAATTTCAGCCTTTCCGGAAGAAGTCAAAGTCAAACCGCCGAAGTTTGTAGCTCCAATGTAATAGCCAGTTGCATAACAATTTCCATTATCATCCGAGACAATTGAAGCAACAATTTCCGAGTAAGTGCCTGATATTTGGTTTGCCCAAACAACCTCACCATTTGAATTGAGCTTTGCGATAAAACTATCAGGATCTCCGGTTGCAGTAAATGTATTTGCACCAATCTTAGCTGAGACCCTAAAGTTTCCTGCCAGGTAAATTTCTCCTGAGGAATTTATGTAGAGCGAAGATCCGATCTGTAAGTTTTCCCCACCATATTTCTTTGCCCATATTATTTCTCCATTTGCCGGATTATATTTTGCGACAAAAATATCACCATCTCCATCTGAAGTTAAACTGGTAAGGCCAAATGTTGCGGTATCGGAGAACACTCCTGTAACATATGGAACTCCACTCGCGTCTAACTTAACTGAATATGCTGCATCAGATCCAATGCTACTTATTTGTTTTGCCCAGAGAATGTTACCTGATGGGTCAAATTTGGCAACAAATCCGTCTTCATATACTCCTGTTAATGTGATATTTGCAATATTTGCCTTAACGGCATAGCTTCCTGAAACATAAACATTGCCGGAACCATCAGCGGCAATCGCAGAATTTCCATCCGGATAAGTTCCACCCATGCTTTTTACCCATAAAAGGTTGTAATGTGAATCGTATTTAGCTAAAAAGATGTCATCAGATCCTGCAGTATTTAAAATAGTGCCTGCAAAATTGGTTGTCCCTTGAAAAGTACCTGAAATATAAGTATTACCCAATCCATCTAATGCAACAGAATAACCCCTGTTTAAGATTGTTCCTTCAGCCACTGTAACTTCATTCTCAACCTCATAAACTAAAATGCTAGTGGTTGTATGCTTGCCAACAGAAACTTTTATCTTGCCCGATGTAGCACCGACAGGAACAATTACCGTAAGTGATGTTGTTGTTGCGTTTGTAATAGTAGCTATTGCATCATTAAATTTAACGACTGTATTGTCTGAACTAAATTCCGTTCCGGTAATTGTAACAGTAGATCCTACTGCTCCTGCAGCTGGTGAAAAACTTACTATTGAAGGATCAGGAATTTCTTCTTTTTTGCATGATTTTAGTGGTAGCAAACAAATAGAGATACATAATATCTGAAGTATTTTCATGAGATTTAGATTCATAACAATGGCGTTTATAGAATAAATATTATAAAAAAAAATCAAATTTATATACAATTTTATGTAATTTTCTTTTAGTCAATAACTTTCAATGATCACTATTACGGCTAACGGCCCGGCGGTTTGGTTAGTTGGCGTCAGCGGTCGCGGTGGCGTGGTTTTTGCCAGTCCCGGCAGATGGCTGAAAAGTCCGGCGTCAAGATGAAATAGTCCCACGATACAAGTCCCGGGAAATGATTGTGAGTCCGGGTGCACGATGAAAGAGTCTAGATGGCGAGCAAAAAACAAGGCACCAGTGCGTCGGCCGGCAGCCCTATTGACTTTGTCTCGGTAGCAGGATCTGTCCCGGTGCCGCAAGATTTAATAAGGTGAATGATTTTACTCGCATGGACTTTAGGGATGATTGAGAAGTAGTCCGGGCTGCCGAAGGCAATTAATTAAACCGTCCGAGTTATGCGTAGTTTTTTTGTCATGGAAGAAACAGTCTCCTTGGGGAAACTAACGAAGTGCTAAAATCTCCAAATTAATTCAGTAGTTATAAAATGCTGATAATTATATTTTTTATGTCGAAGATCAAAGAATAATGGTTGATATTGAATCCCGATATCAAAGTTTGGAGTAAGTCTTAGTCTCAGATCACTGGTTAAACCGAGATTTAAACTTTTGTACGAAACAGGAGTATAAAAATACGTCGAATCAGTAAGATCTGTTCTATTGTTTGAACGCCAGTTTAGACTGGTCAAAGTCAATCCTATTCCATATTCACATCTGGGAGAAATTTTATTTACCCTGAAATTCAAATATTTTGCTGATGACGCATTATTTAAATCAAAAGGAAACTCGCTAAAATAATGCATTTCGTTAATTGTATCATTACTTTTTGAATAAAGGCTCATGGTCACTCCGATATTCATTGATAGGTAGATATTTTTTTTCAAAAAATATTCAACACCTGCAGATATTCCTAAACCTGAAGCCGAACTTATCTTTCCATTATCAGTTTGAAGCTGGAAGAAATTTATAGCAGGTAATCCAATGGTGAATTTTACTTTTTTTTCAGGAATAGGTTTAAATCTTACATTTTTGATTTGACTGTTATCCCTGGTGAGGTAGTTATAGATTGGGTATTCAAAGCTTTTATCATTGGTATAATCTATCAACATACCCAGGCCATAAGAAGTATAAATGTTAGCAAACCAATAGGCGAAATATGATCTATGTGGTTTCAGTTTGAATGTGTCAGTTTCGTTGATTATGAGGGGTATTTCATTTCTGCTTCTTAGAAAGTAAAAATCCTTTTCTACATAATTCTTAGGAATAAAAACATTGTAAATCTCACTACTATGATATAAATATTTCGATGTGTCAACCCTGACACTTATATCAGGATCATGATTGATATGAACTTTCTGAAATGGCTGATTAATGATAGTAGCGCAAGAATTTAAAACTATTGAAAATACAAAAAGGGAAAGGATCTTTCTCATATAAAGGGATTTGTAAATATGTTTGTTATCTCTCGGATATTAATCGTGTTACACATGTCGGCTCGGTGGTTTCATTAGTTGGGGTCCGTGTCGGAGTGCCGCGTTTTTTGCCAATCCCGGTAGATGGACGAGAGTTTCGTGTCACGGTGAAGCTGATAGATGGTACCAAGTCCCGATAGATAGCAAAGAAGTTTCGGTTAACGGTGAAACAGTCTCGGTGAAGAGCGAAAAACAAGGCACCAGCGCGTCGGCCCGCCAGCCAATGATTCTGTCCCGGGAGATGAAACTGTCCGGTTGTAACCGAAGTTAATAGATGACTTAATTTTTTCTCTCATAGATTTTGGGGACGGATTGAGAAACTGTCCTGGCTGGCGGAAGGCAATTAATTAAACCGTCCGTGTTATGGTTAGTGATTTATTAATATTTACCATTTGTTAGTATTTTTTACTCCAAATCAATGTCTTATTTAAGGCAGATCTAAAGAATATATTGCAACTGTCTAATTGAGGCGGTTGAAGTCCACCACAAATAAATATATTCTTTCCATCACAATCATAAATAGATATTGGAATGTCATAAGCTCCTATTTTCTTAGTATCAAAAACAAAAGCACTTGAATTTTTATAATCGTACATATAAATGTTAACCTCATCCCAGTTTTTAGAAGTATCGTTGTTATAGTAATTGACAAATGAAGCAAGCCATTCGATGTTTTCGATAGGATCTTCAGTTCCACATCCACATATAGATTTTCCTTTATGGCAACTTAAGGAGGTAATCAGAAATAATCCGCCAATGATAACAGTTTTTCTAAATTGAGTCATAACTATTTGTTAACAAATTATATGCCGTATTTTTTTGGAATTGAGCTATCGTTACATCTTTTAAGTCGTGGTAGATGGATTTGAAGTTGACCAAATAAGTACGATTAGACCTAGTAACCAGTCTTGATAGAAGAAAATAATTTTCCTTGTCTACGAAATTTGTCTAGTAACCAAATATAGGGAAATAAGAAAAAATTATCTTGGTTGAATGAGCTTGCTTTTTTATGTTATGGTTTGTGTTATAAGTCTGTCTAACGTGCAGAAATTGTTATCATTAACCATAACGGCCCGGCGGTTTAATGAGTTGCCGTCCGAGTCGAGGTGCCGCGTTTTTTGCCAGTCCCGGTAGGCGGACGAAAGTTTCTTGTCACGATGAAGCTGTTAGACCGTACCAACTCCCGGTAGATGGATGAGCAGTTTTGTGTCATGATGAAATTGTCCAGATGGCGAGCAAAAAACAAGGCACCAGCGCGTCGGCCCGCAGCCCTATTGACTTTGTCTCGGCAGCAGGATTTGTCCGGGTGCCACGAATTTTTATAAGTTGGGATGAGTTTTCTCGCATAGATTTTGGGAGCTGATGATGAAGCTGTCCGGGCTGCGGAAGGCAATTAATTAAACCGTCCGAGTTATGGTTAGTTCATTTTATTTTTGAAATTAGTCACCTCTTATTGAATAGTCCTTGATCTACTTCTTTGATAAATTTTATTAGACCTTCAAAATATACTTTTTGATCGTCATACATGGCATAATGGCTACCATTTGGGCAAAGAAGATATCTGCCATTTTTAACTTGGCCTGCCATCCACTTCATATTCTCAGGATTCATTTCATCATATGTGGCCCCAATAGTAAGGGTAGGAACATAAATTTGTTTCATATCATTATCCCTGTTCCAGCTTAGTAGGGTTCCGGTCACCCCAAATTCACTTGGACCTTGCATTAAATTATAGATTTTATTATTCGAATGTCCCATGTATTTGTAAATATATCCGGGCCATTCATTGACAGGATATCGATATACAAATTTTGTATAAAATTCAGTGAGAAGTAATCCCATATATTTTGGATTAGCGAAATCCCTATTTTTCTCGATTTCTCTGATTTCTGTTAAGGCTTTAGGATCCATTTGAGGAGCAAGTACATTGTTTACATAATCAATATAAACTTTTACACTTGAGTTCATATTTGAAATGATCAACCCTCTGAGATTTTTTTGATATTTAAGAGCATATTCTATTGCAAGAATTCCTCCCCATGATTTGCCAAACAGGTAGAAATTTGATGAATCAAGTTTTAAAGCATTTCTAACCTGTTCAACTTCTTCAACAAATCGATCGATCTTCCAAAGTGAAGTATCATCAGGTTGATCACTGTAATATGAACCCAGTTGGTCATAATAGTAGTATTCGAATCCTTCCCTTGGAAAATAACTGTCAAAACATTGGAAGTATTCATGCGTGGCTCCGGGTCCTCCATGTAAAAGTAAAATTTTAATCCTTGGATTATTACCTGTTCTTTTTGTCCAGACATTGAAATCACCTTTTGGAGTACTGATCTTAATCATTTTAATCCCACCCCATAAGATGTCCTTTCTGCCGGAAGTGTCAAAATATTGGCTAAGAGTCATTTCGCTCCCTAATTTTATAGTTTTATTATTGTTTGTACAAAATTGAAGGATGAAAGAACTGATTAAAATCAATGCAAGTAGTCTTTTCATTGTAATGGAATTTAATTACTACTAATAATTTATAAATGAGCGCTCTAACTGATAGTCAAAATTACAATTGTTATATACCAAAGTCAATTTTTTTACCATAGTTGAATTGATGAATCAAGTTATTCTGTTATGGGAGTTGCTTAAAATGTCGTCTATCGTGCAGAGAGCCAGCAATTAACCATAACGGCCCGGCGGTTTGGTGAGTTGCCGTCGGAGCCTGCCCAGAGCGCTGGCGAAGGGTCGCGGTGGCGTGGTTTTTGCAAGTCCCGGCAGATGGCTGAAAAGTCACGGGTCACGATGAAACTGTCAAGATGGTACCAAGTCTGGGTAAGGGCTGTGAGTTTTGGGTCACAATGAAATAGTCTAGATGGAATAGCAAAAACCATGATCCGCCAGCTGGTGGACGCGTCGGCCGCCAACCCTACTGACTCTGTCACGGAAGTACTGAAACAGTCCGGGTGGCACTGAAATTAATAAATGGTTTAAATTTTTCTCTCAAAAACTTTTAGGGCTGATTACGAGGTATTCTGTGCTGGCAAAGGCAACCGAGGATCGACCATGATTCAAATCTGCGGAGCAACCTGAAATCCATATCCGATCCGAGCTCGGCGCAGCCAATTCAGCAAACCGTCCGAGTTAGTGGTTCGGTTTATTTCTTGTTTTATTTATGTTTTAATGAATTTTCTTCCACTTTAAATTTTACAATCCGGGCGATAAGAGTCAATGGTATTGGTTTATCCAAAGGGAATTGGACAGAACCTTTCCCTTGCTTGTATTTTGAGAGTTCTTTTTCGAATTGAGTATGTCCAGGAGGAGTAGCATATAAGCCAATATGATTCTTAAAACCTGCAAAATAAACCAATGGTTTTCCATTTGTTTTGTAAGCAGGTATTTTATAGGATATACTTTCTTCTGCTTCAGGAGCATTTTTTTTAATTGTCGCTCTTATTTGGTTAAATAGTACCTGAACGTTTTCAGGAAATGACTTTATATAATTGTCAACTGTTGCTGTTTTCATTTGGTTAAATTTAGATGAAATCAATTTAGCCATATAACAAAAATTCAAGGTAAAGTGTTTTCTTCCTTAGGAGTACGGCAGAAAACTGGCCACTAACGGCCCGGCGGTTTAATTAGGTGCCTTCGGAGCCTGCCCAGATCCGCCGGTTGGCGGAGAAGGGTCGTGGTGCCTTGTTTTTTTGTCAGTCCCGATAGGCAATGAGCTTCGGGTCATAGTGAAGTTGCGAAAGGTACCAAGTCCCGAAAGACGGCAGTGAAGTTTCGCGTCACGATGAAGTAGTCTCGGTGACGAGCAAAAAACAAGTCCGCCAGCTGGCGGAGCGTCGGCCCGCCAACCCAAAGATGCTGTCCCGGGAGACGAAACTGTCCGGGTGCAACAGCATTTTATAAATGGAATAGAAGTTACTCTCATAGATTTTGGGGCTGGTTACAAAGCTGTCCTGGGTTGGCGGACCGTGCCAGCCGAAGTTGCCTCAGTCCAGATATACAAATTTTGGGATTATTACTTGCGGCGAAGGCTGAAGGCACTTAATTAAACCGTCCGAGTTATGTTTAGGCTTTAGTTTTTAGTCCAAGAAATAGCCTTTCGTATAAATATATTTTGTTACTTTAAGGATATTGCATTGAAAGCCAATCTGTAAATCTTTCTAACCATGTATCACACGGAAGATTTTGCTTTTTCATTATAAACCCGTGCCCTCCTCTTTCGTACATATGCAATTCAACAGGTTGATTAGCCTCTAACCATTTGGAATAAATTTGAATACTGTGGGCGGCAAAACCGAATTCGTCATCACTGGCACAAGCAATAAAGATGGGTGTCTTAACGGATGGGACTTTGGAACCGATTATAGAATTGGCATAAGCATAAAGAACTGATACAAAATTTGGGCGGCTTTCTTCCAAAGCATTGTAAATGACTGACATCACAATAGTTCCTCCAGCAGAAGAGCCCATGAAGCCTATTTTGTTAGAATCAATTTTGTATTCTGCTGCATGTTGGCGGACATACTTAATAGCCGTTAATGCATCCTGAAGTGCAAGTTTTATTACAGGCGCACTCACCGAATCTAGCATTTTAAAATTTTTGGTTTCCATCATTTTGTTATAGTAGGGATGAACGGGGTCTTCGTGTACCAACCGATATTTTAAAACGAAAGCAGTTATTCCTTTTTCATTTAATTTTTTTGCTACGGCAGTCCCTTCAAGCTCATAAACGAGAAAATGAAAACCGCCACCCGGTGCAATAATAACAGCAATACCATTTGGATTCGAAGGAACAAAAGCCGTTAAAGTCGGATCCACTACATCCTTTAAAAAACCTCCCATATTTTGCTCTTTCCAATTCCAGTTTTCCGAACCAGGAGCTTTTCCAGAATACAGGCGGATAACTTGCTGTGCTTGCAACTGTGCAAGAGTGATTAGAAGGACAAGAACTGTCAAGATAAAACATTTATTCTTCATATATAGTGATTTTGAATGACACACAACAACCCGGCTGTTTAACTGAGTTGCCAGACCGTAATCACGGTGGCGTGGTTTTTGCAAGGCCCAGTAGACGGCAGTGAAATTTCGCATCATGATTAAATTGTCTCGGGTGCAAAACCATGACACAATGCGCTTCGGCCCGCAACCCATGTAGACTTTGTCCCGGAAGATGAAACTGTCGCGGTGCAGTAAAGCTAATAAATGGCACAAAATTTTCTCTCATAGACTTTGAGGGCTGACTCTGAAACAGTCCGGGCTGCATTTACCATTATGCAAAAATACGAAATGTCACTTTGTAGCGTAACTTTATTAAAGTATTTCTAGCGTTTGTTTTGGTTTCGAAGGGGCCTATCAGCTTAAACATAACAGCCAGCGCGACGACACGCCAACCCAAAGATGCTGTCCCGGGAGATGAAACTGTCCGGGTGCCACAGGATTTAATAAATGGAATAGAGTTTAAGAGCATAGATGTTGGGGTAGGTAACAAAGCTGTCATGGGCTGGCGGAAGGCACTTAATTAAACCGTCCGAGTTATGGTTAGTTCAGTTTATTATTGTCTATGATCAATTGGTATCGTCTCGTTATCAGAAATTTGTCAAGGTTATTATTCTCAATGTAGAATTTAGTCAATTAATCTTTCTTAAATTTTGGTTTTACCGATACAATATTGAAATCTGAACCGTTCTCTTTTTTCCTGAAATATAACTCAATCGTAAATGAAAATTTCTCAAAAATGGGGTCATAATCAATCCAATCTAATGGCATGTTTTCAATTCGATTTTTAATAAATTCAGCAAAAGGATCACCTATAATTGTAGTTAAATTATTAACAAATAAAGTATTTCCATTAGATATTATCTCAATTGTTGCTTTTGAAGGTTGAAATGTGCTCATATCCTCTAAGAGAATTTGAGAAAGTTGTTCCTGAAATTGGGAAAATCCTCCTAACAGATATAAGCTAATCGAATCATTTCGATAACTATAGATCTCTTTGTTAATTGAAAAATCATATTCCTTAATAAGTAGTCCATTTTTTGAATAATAACTCCATTTACCTACTTTCTTATTCTTTTCAAAATTACCAGTAGCAGCTAACTTTATTCCCGTTGTATCAATAGTTATTTGAAATTCTTCATCCTTTTTTTTTGGTGAAATCACACCAGTAAGTTTTTTTTGCCCTAACAAAAACAGAACACTAGTGTCTTTCAATGCCGGGGGATAAAAATAAAACCACTGACCAATCTTCTCCCCATTAGAATATTCTCCAACTACACTCAAAGGATTTAAAGGGTGGGAGATATTGAATAAAAACCAAACACCAGTTTTTATATTATGATCAAAGCTGCCAAATTCTTGTATGTATTTTTCGACAGCTAATCGCTCAGAATATTTTAAGTACTTTCCATGTTTTATTGATTTGTCTTCTTTTAAAACAAAATACTCCTCAACAACTGAACTCTTTTCTTTTTTTTCAATAATCTTCTTAACTTCTTGGGAATTAGCAATTGAATTGATGAAAATGAGAAGAAGATAAAATATAGTAAGTCTCATATTTGGACATTAGTTAATGCGTATTGGTCTTTAAAGTTAGTATTTTTTATATCCATTTGAGGAATGTGTCCATTAGGTTACTCTTTCGATCGCGGTAAATGAGTAGAAGTTGTCTCAACTTGATTACATTGTATTTGCTGTTAATAGTTGGTCCTTTTATCATTGCCTAACGTGCAGGAAGGATGGTAATTAACCATAACGGCCCGGCGGTTTAATGAGCAGGCGTCAGCGTCGCGGTGCTGCGTTTTTTGCCAGTCCCGGTAGATGGACGATAAGTTTTGGGTCACGAAAAATTGTCTTAACGGTAACAAGTCCGGGTGATAGGTGTGAGCCTTGGGTCACGATGAAATAGTCCAGATGGCGAGCAAAAAACAATGCACCAGCGCGTCGGCCGCCAGCCCTATTGACTTTGTCTCGGCAGCAGGAACAGTCCGGGTATAACTAGATTTAATAAGTTGGTAGAATTTTTCGCTCATAGACTTTTAGAGCTGGTTGAGAAACTGTCCGGGCTGGCGAAGCCAATTAATTAAACCGTCCGAGTTAGCTGACGGCTTTTAAATGTTTCATTTCTATGGTTTAGGATCAAGCTTTAGTCTTTTAGATGATTTGAAAGTCCTCTCATCCAACAAGTGTGAAACAAATCCTTTATATGGGATTGCGAGAGTGTAAGCGAAGCTGCCCGCGGCGTTTATCGGTTGTTAGACGCAGTATTTTGGTGCTGTCTGCACAATTTAGTGCAATTTTTGTCGATTCTTCATCATTTCTAGAAGAATCTTCATTCGTTTTTCTCTTGTCTCAAGTGTTTTTGCTGTTTGTAATCGCCAGGCAATTGCATATATGTTTGCCTTATTCAGTGTTTTAAAGAATTCGTAGGACTGCTGGTCTTTTTCTAGTATTGCAAGAAAATCAGAGGGAATTTCCATTTGGTTGGGAGAATCATAGGCTTTGTCCCATCTGCCATCTTTTTTGGCGGTCTCTATTTCTTTTAGTCCGGGTGGTCGCATTCGCTTTTCTTCGATAAGCAGAACCACTCTTGCTTTATTTCGCTTTGACCATATGCTCTTTGATCTGCGTGGCGTAAATTTTTGAAGCCACGATTTTTCATCATACGTTTTTTTCTGACCATCGATCCAGCCAAAGCAAAGAGCTTCATCCAGGGCCTCATCATAGGTGATTGTTTTTTCACCGGAATCTTTCTTGAAAATTCGAAGCCAAATACCATTATTGAATGTGGCATAATTCATTGCAAGCCATTCCTTCCATTTCTTTGAGGATGAAAACGATTTGATGAGAGTATCGTTATCTTTATTCATGGAATTTTAATCCCTCCGAAGTCTACTTTTCTATTTATAAATTAACTTAGCACCAAAATATTGCGAGGGCTGATAATGAGGCTGTCCGGGCTGCCGAAAGCAATAGGCTGACAGCTAACGGCCCGGCGGTTTGATTAGGTGCCGTCTGCGTCGCGGTGACGTGTTTTTTGCCAGTCCCGGTAGATGGCTGAGAGGCCAAGGGTCATGATGAAATTGTCGAGATGGCACCAGTCCCGGTAGATGACAGCGAAGTTTTGTGTCAGCCGAGCAAAAAACAAGGCACCTGCGTGTCGGCCGACAGCGCCAATGATGCTGTCCAGGTAGACGAAACTGTCCGAGTGCCACAACATTTAATAAATGGAAATGAGTTTAAGGGCATAGATGTTGGGGCTGATTACAATTCTGTCCTGGCGCTGGCGAAGGCAATTAATTAAACCGTCCGAGTTAGCAGTTCGGCGTTGTTTTTGAAAGGTTGATATATATATAATAGGCAGATTTTTTTTATTTAGATGCTCAATTGATTTGTGAAGAGATGTGGGAATTCATTGCCTTCCAACTTCTTTCTGAGTTCTGCGGTAGGCTGACCAAGAAGTTCTCCATGAATCATGGTGACTGTTGCAAAGATTGCGTCCATAAGGTTGCCAAGGTTATTGAAGTGCTCAATAAGCGAATCGGAGTCCTTATACCGCTCAATGAACACAACCTCTGACTGATCTCCATTAAAGTAGATTTCATATTGAAGTGTCCCTTTATCTTTAGTCAGCGCTATCTCCATGCATTGAATGGCTAATCGCTTATATTCTTCTCCCTTATTCTCACGAAGTTTGAAGCGACCAATACCAATAAGTTCACTTGATTTATTATTCATTTTTTTATTGACAATTGTTTATACACCATAAACAAAGAAATCCTATGTATGTTAACAAATATTTATCCTTGGATAATATCGAATTTGCCTACTATGTTAAAACCTAGAAGAAAGCAGATATTTATTTCTGAAAGTCAACTCTATAGCTATGTCTCGCTGACCGCTAACGGCCCGGCGGTTTGGTGAGTTGCCGTCGGAGCCTGCCCAGAGCGCTAGCGAAGGGTCGCGGTGGCGTGGTTTTTGCCAGTCCTGGCAGATGGCTGAAAAGTCACGGGTCACGATGAAACTGTCCCGCGGTACCAAGTCCGGATAAGGATTGTGAGTCCGGGCACACGATGAAATAGTCTAGATGGCGATGCAAAAACCATGACACCATGCGCGCTGGCCGGCAGCCCTACTGACTGAGTCCCGGTAGATGGAACAGTCCGGGTGGCAGAAGTTTGATAAATGGCTTAAAACTTTCTCTTATAGACTTTGGGACTATTCCAGAAGCAGTCTGGGCTGCCGAAGGCAACCGAGGATCGACCATGATTCAAATCTGCGGAGCAACCTGAAATCCATATCCGATCCGAGCTCGGCGCAGCCAATTCAGCAAACCGTCCGAGTTAGCGACAGCATTTTTGTCCGGGTAGAGATGCATTTATCTAATAGACTGTATGGTTATAAAAAGTAGCATTAGGCCATAGACAGTTATTAAGGAGGTCCTGATCCAATGTGTTCTTAAGATTTTGTCAAGGTAGGGACTCGCACCTCCCAATTCATCTTTTGAGAGTTTTGCCTGCCACTGTCCCCAAAAAATTGCAGTAAGAATATGTGAAATGAGTTGAATTAAGAAAACTATCCAAATTTCCCATATGCGGATATTGTCAGGGTGGTACCAAAAAAGAATTATTGAACCAATAAAAGCAATAATTACTGGTAAGAAAATCCAATAGGGTAGTTTTTTCCAATGAATTGTCTGCAAAAATTTAAAAGTCTTCGGATCAAGTGGTCTCCAAGATCTGAAAATATCTACTTCCATTGCCCAGATAGTTCCTACGTTATAAAATGCCAGAGCCAAATTCAGGAGAAGAAAAACTTGTTTTGTCATTTGATTAGAATTTAAAATTATCGATTAAAGTGAACTCAATCATCAGGAATCTAGCATGTTGCCGCTAACGGCCCGGCGGTTTAATTAGGTGCCGTCTGCGTCGCGGTGACTTGTTTTTTGCCAGTCCCGGTAGACGGACGAGTAGCCAAGGGTCACGATGAAGCTGCAAGACGGTACCAAGTCCAGATAGACAGCAGTGAAGTTACGTGTCACGATGAAATAGTCTCGGTGCGAGCAAAAAACAAGGCACCAGCGCGTCGGCCCGCCAACCCAAAGATGCCGTCCCGGGAGACGAAACTGTCCGGGTGCCAGAGAATTTTATAAATGGAACAGAGTTTACGAGCATAGATATTGGGACTGGTTACAAAGCAGTCCTGGGTTGGCGGAAGGCACTTAATTAAACCGTCCGAGTTAGCATTTAGGTGTTATTATTTGAGTGAGAACAAATTAAATCTTCTTCTCGATCAGCCACTGATGTCCAAAGGGGTCTAGGATATCCGCTTGCCGATATCCATAATCATAGTCCTGAGCAGGGCTTAGGAGTTTTGCGCCAGCTTTAAGAGCATTATTCATATACAAATCAACATCTTCAACAAAAAGTCCAATGAGAGTTGTAATTCCTTTTACTTTACTTGGTTCTAACCTTCCTTTTTGAGGTCCCTCCTCATGTAGATGAAAGATTGTTCCATTAATAGAAAGCTCAGCAACATGAACAGATCCGTCATCATTTTTCAAATTGAGGATTTCAGTTGCTCCAAATGCTTTCGAGTAAAAAGATATGTCCATTACACCGCTCGGGATAAATAGCTGTGGTGCAAATAAAGGTCTGTCGTTCGTTGTCATCCTTTCTCAATTTAATTAGTTCTTAAGGAAGAACAATTCGATAATTTTTTTGTTCGAGGCAGACAATAAGGTTGAAAGTACATCGGGTTTTTCCCCACTTAATGCTAACGGCCCGGCGGTTTAATGAGTTGCCGTCTGTGTCGCGGTGACTTGTTTTTTGCCAGTCCCGGTAGACGGCAGAGAGCTGTCGGGTCACGATGAAACTGCTAAACGGTACCAAGTCCAGATAGATGGCAGTGAAGTTTCGTGTCACGATGAAATAGTCTCGGTGGCGAGCAAAAAACAAGGCACCAGCGCGTCGGCCCGCCAACCCAAAGATGCTGTCCCGGGAGACGAAACTGTCCGGGTGCCACAGAATTTTATAAATGGAACAGAATGTTACGCGCATAGATTTTGGGGCTGGTTACAAAGCTGTCCTGGGTTGGCGGAAGGCACTTAATTAAACCGTCCGAGTTAGTGGCTGGGTATATTAACTTAGAAGCTAATTAATTAAACCTTCCGTGTTATGTGATCGTAGCTTTTTTAAATCTATTAATCCAGATTTTAGCTTTATTCTGCCTTTTTGAAAGTGTCGAAAGTAAAAATAAAGAACGAGCCAATTATATAGATCGTTAGAAAAGCAGCCCATTTCAGTGGAGTCATCTGAATAGCATTTTGTAATGAAAGGAGGGCTACCAGAAGACTACCAAAAGCTAAAGCGACAATAACTCTTCTCGTGAAATTGAAAGTGAGTTTTTTATTACAATTCTTACAATTCCATTCTGAAAAGACGAACTTTAAGAGAACTTGTTTTCTATATCCACTTATTGAATATTTATAATTACAATGCGGACAGGTTCTTGATTTCATATTAGTTATTTTGGTTATAAGTCCGGAAAGAAATAGAAAAATATTGGGTCATGATAAATTCTCTAATGTAGACTCTATAGGGTTTTGCACGGGCTATGGCCCATAACGGTTGGCAGTATGAAATCGTTGGGGATTGCGAGCTACTTTCCTGTCCAGTTACGCCGAACTTGATGCGTGGCAGAATGTTTGAGTAACCACTTAAGCCCCAATGTTTTATAACACGTGTTAACGGCAGTTTTATTGTCGTCTTTTATCAGTTGCAGCAATAGCAAAGGCAATTCCACTATATGCAAGCGCTATAAATGCACTGGTAACTTCACTTCCAATATAAGTCACTGGAGATGTAATCACTCTGGGGATGTGAAGAATAATAAACCAGGTAAAAATCATTGTACCTAAAAGAGTGGCAGCTAGTCCAGCCTTTATTTTCAAAATAATCGCAAGGCCAGAACCAATTAGTGCTGTGCCAGTAAAATACATCCAGAACAGATGGTAGGGGATCCATGATGGAACATAGTCTGCTGCCTCTTTGGCAAATAGAAAATGATCAATTCCAAAACTGATTATCGTTATCGAAAATAAAATAGATCCAAATGGGATTAGTTTATTCAAAAACCTGATAATAGTATTTTTATTCTTCTCTGAAGAACAGCCGGCAATTACAAATGCACCGCTAGATAATGCTAATTCTTTCGCTGCATTTTCCCAGTCTCCAAAATGCAAATAATTCGAGCTTACCATAAATTGATATGGAATAAAGTAAAAGCAAAATATCAATAAAAGTACACTTCCTAACATGATCGAAATTGGCATGTTTTTCTTTTCAAAAACAATACAAGCCCCAGCCAAAATAAGTAGAGATCCAGAAATATAAGCGAGCATTACAAGATTGGGAATCCAGAGATGCTTTGGAGGTATTAGCATATAAGGATAATCACGATAATAAATGGTAAGCAACCCTATGACGACTATAGAGATACCATAAAAGATGCGACCAATATTAGATAGATTTCTCATTTCTTTAGAACATATTGATTAAAAATTGCCGCTAACGGGAGTTTGTCTAATAACTATTTAGTATTTTCAATTTAAGCCAGTTTCAGAGAGCTCTTTTCCACAAGTTTTCTAAATGGGATAGCTTTTTGTATCCGATTCATTGCTAGTCGAAAATTCAATTTTCCCATCTAAACTATGTCTTTTAGGAATTTTAATTATTTCACCCATTTCTTCAGTAGGATATGAAAAATCTGTCATCATTGTTTTCAGCATTTCTTTACGTTTTTAGTTTATAAGATCATTGCTTTTGTAGTTATGTTGGGGTCCACAGAAAGTTTTGTAAGTAGTCTCCAAGGCACCTGGCCACTAACGGCCCGGCGGTTTAATTAGGTGCCGTCTGCGTCGGGTTGGCATGCGTTTTTGCAAGTCCCGATAGATGGACGAGGGTTTGGTGTCACGATAAAACTGTCCAGATGGCGTGGTCCCGATAAATGGGCAGGATTTGTCATGTCACGATAAAATTGTCTAGGTGGGGTGCAAAAACCATGACAACTTGCGCGTCGGCCGGCAGCCCTATTGACTCTGTCTCGGCAGCAGGATTAGTCAAGGTGCCACAAAGTTTAATAAGTGGCTTAAAATTTGATATTCATAGAGTTTCGGCATGCATTACGAATTTGTCCGGGCTGCCGAAGGCAATTAATTAAACCGTCCGAGTTAGTGGTTGCCTTTTTTTTAGTCTGGGTTCAATTATGATCATTTTGAATTTAAACTAAAGGTCAAGGTGTCAAAATATATGGTCAGCGAATCTAATTTACCATTCTTAACTTTCCATATTTCAGCGACATCACCATTGATACTTTTCCCATTTGGAAAAACATAGTCATAATTTCCTATCACACATGCATTATCCCTGTCAACAATCATTTGTTTTACCCGCATATTAGTAAATAGTTGAGAGAATCTCTTAATAACTTCGACATATGCTGCTTTGCCAATAACTGGGGTTGTTTTTGTCATATCTCCACCAATAAATTTAAAATCGTCGGAGAGTACTGATTCCCAATTACTTTTCTTGCGCGAAACCTTTATAATACGATTCTAGAAGTTCTTTTGTTGTCATGCTAATTGATTTTTAGAGATTGAATAATTTTCTCATAGCAACAATTAGATAGCTGAAAAAGTTAACTTCTGTGAGTCCAAATTCTGATGCAGCAACTCGGGTGACCACTAACGGCCCGGCGGTTTAATTAGGTGCCGTCTGCGTCGCGGTGCCTTGTTTTTTGCCAGTCCCGGTAGATGGCAGCGAAGCCTCGGGTCACGATGAAACTGTTAAACGGTACCAAGTCCAGATAGACGGCAGTGAAGTTTCGTGTCACGATGAAATAGTCTCGGTGACGAGCAAAAAACAAGGCACCAGCGCGTCGGCCCGCCAACCCAATAGATGCTGTCCCGGGAGAAACTGTCCGGGTTGCAAAAATTTGAAGAGCGGGAGTAATCTTTCTCTCATAGACCTTTAGGGCTTATAAAGAAGTAGTCCGGGTTGCGGAAGGCAATTCAGCAAACCGTCCGAGTTAGCAGAGCGTTTAATTTTTGTTAAATTTAGAATTTTGAAAATGATCCTACGTATCCAAAGCTAACTTTCGTGTGGGGCTAACGAATACTTTAAAAAACTTTCAGTCGTTAGCCAAGACCAAGTCGCGGAATTTTCATTATACTTGATTCCCCTCTCGGGTAGATTCACTCCACGAGCATTAAAGGCGTGCATAGAATTGCCATAAATCTGGATTTGCCAATCTGCTTGGGATTCCGTTAGTTCCTTAGATAAATCTGGAATCTTGGAAACTGGAACTATTGGATCTTGGTCACCTTGATGAATTAGGACTCTTGCGTAGATTTTGTTTCTCTCGTTATTTGGTGGATCAAATGTCCCGTAAAAACTCACAGCTGCCTTCACGTCGGCATGCCCAGTTCGAGCAAGGTCTAAAGCACAGAGTCCACCAAATCCCAGACCTAGCACCGCGATTTTTTTGGGATCAACTTCGAGAATGGACTGAGCTGCAGATAATGACGCAAGTAATCGATTTTTAAGAAGATTGCGATTGTCGAGCAACGGCTGCATCAGTTTTTCATTGCCAATAAATTTGTCTCCGCGCTTTCCTTTGCCATAGAGATCAATGGCAAAACCCGTAAAACCCAGCGAAACCATTTGCTCAGCGAACCTTCTTTCAGAGTCACTCTGCCCACCCCATGCGTGGCAGATTAAAACACATGGTCGAGGAACTTTATCATCTGCCATAGCAATGTAACCTTCAGCCTGACAATCAAAGCACTGGTAGTCGAATAGATATGTTTTCATGCTAACCTCCTATATGATTGAGTGTAATTATCATTTTTTGTATTACGGGATGTAAAAATGACCGCTAACGGCCCGGCGGTTTGGTGAGTTGCCGTCTGTGTCGCGGTGGCGTGGTTTTTGCAAGTCCTGGTAGATGGCACGAAGTCCGGGGTCACGATGAAATTGTCGAGACGGCACCAAGTCCGGGTAAGGGCTGTAAATTTCGGGTCACGATGAAATAGTCTAGGTGACGTAGCAAAAACCAAGACACCAGCGCGTCGGCCGCCAACCCTACTGACTCTGTCCCGGAAGTACGGAAACAGTCCGGGTGGTAGAAGCTTGGAGAGCGGGTTTAAAGTTTAATCTCATAGACTTTGGGGCTTATTACAAAACTGTCTGGGTTGGCGGAAGGCAATTAATTAAACCGTCCGAGTTAGGTTTAGGGGAAATTTTATATCAGTCAGGGTGTGGCGAATTTGTCTTGTTTAAACATTGTCTCTATATTCAGATTGGTCAGGTTATCCAACCTTTACTACAAAATCTTGATTGTAGTTTGAGTGATGTGCCAACTGAAGAAAAAGGTTGCTTATTTTATTCGTAGCGAAGAGCTTTAACCGGATTAATTGTTGCCGCCCTCCAGCTCTGCAAAGTAATAGTCACAATTGCAATGCCAAAAGCGAGTAACCCGGCTAAAGTGAAAGTGATCCAGCTCACATCTGTTTTAAGGGCAAAGGATTGAAGCCATTTATGCATTGCAAGGAAAGCTATGGGAAGTGCTATGATAAATGAAATAGAGATCCATTTCACAAAGTCTCTGTTGAGCATTAACAATATCTCCGAAATTTCAGCACCGTTGACTTTCCTGATACCTATCTCTTTAATTCGTCGGGATGTATTGAATGATACCAATCCCAGTAAGCCCATACAGGCTATCAGAATAGCAATTAAAGTAAACAGGCTTATCAGCTTTCCAAGTCTCATCTCCGATTTATATTGAGCATCAAAAGATTTATCAAGAAAGAAATACTCAAAAGGATTATCCTTGTTAAATTGTTCCCAGATTCCCTTAGTTGTATTAATATCCTGCATAAAATTCCCGGGCAGCAGCCTCAGAGAAAGATAACCTTCTGTTTTGGCTTTTTGAATGATAAGCGGAAATGACTTATCCCGTAATGATCTCATATGGAAATCTTCTGTGATCCCTATTATTCTAAGATCCTGATTGCTATTATCACAATGTACGATCTGACTGGTGTAATCAGTAATTCCTAAAACTTTTGCAGCAGTCTCGTTGATAATAATATTGTTCTCTTCAGAATTATTATCATTCTGAAAAAACCTTCCTTTCTTCAGATTGAACATAAGTGTTTTCTGAAAATCAGTATCAACCCTGATATAGTTGAAATAGGAAGATTTATCGCTGCCCTTAATCCTGTAGATCATTTTTGAATCTTCATCTATTGTAGGAACGCCAGATGAATATGAAGCTGAAGCCACATAGGCGTTTTGAAGTAAATCATTCTTAAAGCTTATCCTGCTGTTATCATCAAGATTAAATGTTCCTTTGATTACCAGAACATTTTCTTTATTGTATCCCGGATTCTGATTCTGTAACAGATAGATTTGCTTTCTGATAGTAATAGTGGTGAAAACCAGAACAATAAATATAATAAACTGGAATGTAACCAGAATACTCCTTGACCAGGATTTGGATTCACCAGGTAAAGTTATTTCCTTGAGAACATCGATAGATTTAAACTTTGAGATATACCAGGCTGGATAACTTCCGGCTAAAAGTGTTACTGTAACCGGGATGAGGAAGATAATAACAAGAGTATGGCTGTTAAGGAAGAAAGCAGGCCTTATCACGATTTCAGTAAAACTGTTCAATAACGGTAAAGTTTCAACTAAAAAAATCATCGCAACCAGGACGGCAATCACGCATTGAAGAAATGTTTCGGTCAGAATCTGGTAGACGGACAATATTCTTGTCGATCCTAAAATTCCTTTTAAACCTATTTCTTTTGTGCGGGAAGAGGCACTTGCTGTATTCAGATTTATAAAATTTACACAAGCTATAATCAGTATTAAAAGTCCTGTAATACTTAACACCTCCAGAAACCTCAGATTCCCTGTTGTCTTTAGATGTTCTTTATATACGGACGAATGCAGGTGTATATCTTTCAGGGGCTGCAATTCATATTTTAAGAAATTTCCTTTTCTTTCAAATTCTGCAAGTGACATTCCCATTTTTTCTACGGTAGCTTCCAGGTATTTCATTGGAAATTCTTTATATTTCTTCATAAAGCTTTCCATATCAGTACCTTTTCTGACTAGAATGTAGGTGTAAATATTTATTGATTGGGCCCATTGTTCATCTAATTTATCTTTTGGTAATGATGAAAATGAGGCTAAAAAGTCGAATTTCAAGTGCGAATTTTCAGGAATTTTATCTAAAATTCCAGTTACCATAAAGCTTGTTTTATTGTTAAACAGCAAAAGAGTTTTGCCTACAGGATCCTCATTCCCGAAGTATCTGGCAGCAGCTTCTTTAGAAAGCAGAATGCTGTTTGGATGAGTAAGAGCTAAATTCGGATCTCCTTCCAATAGTTTAAAATCAAAAACCTTAAAAAGTGTTGAATCAGCATACCAGAAATTATCCTCAACGAATTTTTTATCCTTATATCTTACTATAACATTATTGATTGAAAACAGTCTTACCGCTTCTTCTACTTCAGGGAGATCACGCTTTGCTGCTGCGGCAAGGGGGATTTCTGAAAAAGCAGTTATCTCTTCAGTATCACCAAATTTCAGAGTCATAACACTTCTGAATATTCTGTCCTTCTTTGAGTAAAAGCTGTCGTAGCTGAGTTCATTTATCACATAAGCGGTTATGTAAATGAAAGCAGTAAATCCGATAGCCAGTCCTGTTATATTTAGAAAAGAGTGATATCTGTGTCTGTTTATATTTCTGAAAGCAGTTTTTAAAAAGTATATTATCATATCTATCCTCCCGACTTTTCAACATTTGATTTTATTAAAGGAGACTAAAATGGTGCCAAAGTCGTATATTCCAGATATACAGATTTATATGCATTATGGTTTTCTAAATTCGTATATAATTTTTACAGATAATCGTAAAATATTTTTACAGATTCTTTATATAACCGCTAATCGTTATCATATTTTACAAAGAAGGATGTAATCAGCATCAATTGATAAAAAAACAAATGCTTGGCGCAGCCAAACTCTTGCTTTTGTGCGTTGGCCGTTCCGGAATCGGCCTCATCCCTTAAACCTAACGGCCCGGCGGTTTGATTAGGTGCCGTCTGTGTCGCGGTGACGTGTTTTTTGCCAGTCCCGGTAGATGGACGAGTGAGTTTCGGGTCACGATGAAGCTGCGAAACAGTACCAAGTCCGGATAGATGGCAGTGTAAGTTACGTGTCACGATGAAATAGTCTCGGTGGCGAGCAAAAAACAAGGCACCAGCGCGTCGGCCCGCCAACCCAAAGATGCTGTCCCGGTAGACGAAACTGTCCGGGTGCCACAGAATTTTATAAATGGAACAGAGTTTTCGAGCATAGATTTTGGGGCTGGTTACAAAGCTGTCCTGGGTTGGCGGAAGGCAATTAATTAAACCGTCCGAGTTATGGTTAGGGTTTTTTATTTGTCGGATGATAGAAATTGTTTTTTTGGCAGGTCTTATTGTCAAGCGGTAAACCTCTTCCCGCAAAAACCAATCAAGTATATATTTGGATATTGGTTATGCGGGATGTGGTTTACCGCATTCCTTACTCAATTATTATAGGTCTACCATTGGGATACTTAACTGAATATCGCAAACTTATTATCTTCTTTTCGTTCGGAGCCATCTTTATGTCCCAAAGAAGTTTACCGGTAGTCTTATCGATTTTTGCACCAGATTCTTCAATAAGATCTACCTTAATATCATCTGTCTTAGAGACAGGAAATTGATCTTCGATTAAAATATTTATTGGAGTAATCTTATTGTTCTTTAAGGTAATTGACCATGCTTTTTGTTCCTTTTTCGTGTTTCCAGTTATACTTTTACTTGCAAAATCCTTCTGAATTTCTCTAGAAATAACTATGTCTCTATCTCTACCAACTGAAAGAGTTAGTGTATCGCTGGGAGTATCTAAATCAATAAATGACTCGCCTTGATAAATGCCTTTGAAAAAAATATATGCGGTACCATTAAGAAGATTGTATTTTATATAATCCGGAATTTTAGCAATAAGGAAAGCATCATTGGTTAATTTTGGAACAGCTGAGTAGTTATATATTGCGTTTATATCATATTGAACCATCGCTACATCATATTGCTGATTATCTGAGGGTATTGAATATGGAATGTTTATTTGAAACTCAGTTGTCAACTGCCTTTTTTCAATTGCAATTGGAATCAATTCTTTCTTCTTCACCACATTCACTGCACCAACTCTGTCTTCTGAATCCGATTCTCCACTAACTCCATATCCAACGACAACAACTTCATTTAAAGCCTGAACATTTGGAGTTAACTTAATGTCCATGGTTGCAGATTTGGCTATGACTTCTTGGGTATTATAACCTATAAATGAAAAAACTAATGTGCTACCCTGTGGAAGATCAATTGAATAATTTCCATTAACGTCAGCCACAACACCAGTACTCGTCCCTTTTACTACAACGTTTGTACCAACCAAAGCTTCCCCCGTTTCAGCATCAGTTATTTTACCTGTAACTTTCCCTTTAAAGGGCTTATTTGAATCGTACTGAATACTTGGCCTGTTATTATAATAATTGTTAAATGTCAAATAGTAGGCAGTAAGTTCTGGTTTATTGTTGCTTATAGATGGATTACCTGTCGACAAAGTGAGTTTAACGTTATCCCAATTTTCATCTGTATTTTGAGAAACCTTTGCTTTATAATACAGATTGAGAGGTTCATTAACATCTTTTATCCTGATATCGTACGCCGGAATCCAGTCTTGCATCCTCAATAAAATAATTTAGCTGAATATTTGACTTTGTTTCGACTTCTGAAGAGACAACGACACTTACTAGACTTGATGGCAAATCAACTTTTGAGTTTAACTCCATTAATTGTTGCGAAACTGTAACCAAATCAGTTTTTAAGTTAAATAAATTATTATCCAATTTATGTGAAGAAGATTCAATCTCAGTTAGTCGTTTTCTGAAAAATGTAGCAGCTTGTTCTAACTCAGTAATATTTACTCCATTATCTCCAGCAATGGATTTATTCGCTAAGATCATTTCCTTTTCTTGAGCATAGACAGCCTTATAATTATTTAACATTTTGATACTATCAAGAAGAATTCGCCTTCTGTTGGTTAATGATGTAATTTCTTTATTTACAATTGTTTTATTGAGGTAGTCCAGGCTATGTTTTACTGAGATTATCATCACTTCATTAGTTGCTTTGGCCTGAATGCTCTCAGGACTTATCTTGGATGGTAATCCTTTAAATAATAAAGTAGTTTTTCCTTTAGGAATTGAAATACTTCCTTCTCTTGAAATTTGAGCTCCTTGTTGATAGACAGTAACATTTTTTATTTCAGAAGTAATATCCTTTTGTGATTGGGCATGAGTAGTGATTGTTAAGGCAATCAGACTAAAAGATAAAAGTTGATTTTTCATATTTGGAATGTTGGTTATAGCTTGTATTTATTTTGCTCAATGTCTAAAGCTACAGAATCCCGCTAAGAATCTAGTCACGACCCGGCAAAAAAGCATGTGTTTGGCAGCTCGGATGGATCTTGCGATGGCAGGCTGCCAAACTCTTGCTTTTGCGCTTTGGATGTCTCGGTCTATCGATCGAACCTTAAACCTAACGGCCCGGCGGTTTAATTGAGTTGGCGTCCGTGTCGGGGTGCCGCGTTTTTTGCCAGTCCCGGTAAGTGGCTGCAATGTTTCGGGTCACGGTAATTTGTCTTGACGGTACCAAGTCCGGGTGATGGGTGTGAGTTTTGGGTCACGATAAAATAGTCTAGATGGCGAGCAAAAAACAAGGCACCAGAGCGTCGGCCGGCAGCCCTATTGACTTTGTCTCGGCAGCAGGATCTGTCCGGGTGCCACAAAATTTAATAAGTGGGTAATTGTTTCCTCTTATAGACTTTAAGGGCTGATTACGAAGTAGTCCGGGCTGCCGAAGCCAATTAATTAAACCGACCGAGTTAGGTTGTCGGGCAGTTATTGAATTTTTAGAACAGTTTCTATAATCACTTGTTTGGCTTTATAGAAATCTGATTCATTAATGTCAGCCGTGCACAAATTATATACTTTCTCATCTTCTGCAGCAATTCTATATGTAAATCGGATTTTAAATTCATACCTGGCTTTTGAAGGAAAGTAGCCGGTGCTGGCATAATTATTAAAATACTCAGGTGGAAATGTGTAAATCGAATCAGGTAAATTATAAGTGATAAGAGTATCCTTCAAATCAGTTGTAATAATCGCAAATCCAATTTTGTAATTATGCTGATAAGAACATGGATCAAAACCAACTATATAACCTTCCTTCGGGGAAATGTTATCATTGTTGTCATTCCTATTGCACATTGTGAATAGAAGACACAGGACAAATAGAATTCTTGGTTTCATTGGGGAAATTATTTTTATAATATCCTAGTAGCTTTTGGATGCCTGCAACCTAACGGCCCGGCGGTTTAATTAGTTGCCGTCAGCGTCGCGGTGCCGCTTTTTTTGCCAGTCCCGGTAGATGGACGAAAGTTGTTGGGTCACGATGAAATTGTCTAGACGGTACCAAGTCCGGGTGACGGATGTGAAGTTTTGTGTCACGATGAAATTGTCTAGATGGCGAGCAAAAAACAAGGCACCAGCGCGTCGGCCGACAGCCCATAGATGCTGTCCCTGGAGACGAAACTGTCCGGGTGCCACAGATTTTATAAATGGACAGAAGTTTAGGGGCATAGATTTTGGGATTGATTACAAATCTGTCCTGGCGCTGGCGACCGTGCCAGCCGAAGCCGCCTCAGTCCAGTTGTTGAAATTTTAGGGTTGATACAGGCGGCGAAGGCTGAAGGCACTTAATTAAACCGTCCGAGTTAGGCATTAGTTTTTTTGTTTTTTGTCCGGGGTAATATTTTTTACTTCAATTGAGTCAATTGGTGACGGTTTAGGTGCTTTAGCATAATGAGTTGTATCATAGTTGATAGTAAATTTAACAAATTCAGATCTGCTGTTTTCAAAGTCAGTAGTATCATTAATATTATTATACTTTTTTAATAAAAACAATGAATCAAGAGCATGATATAACCTAATGAAGTTATTGACCTCATTATTATAGTTTAAATCAATAAAGTCAAAATATTTGTATCCATTATTTATATTAATTATTCTCAATTTCAGAATAGGACCATCATAGATTAGCGGTACTCCATCAAAAACTTTGAATTTATTTGAATCAACTACGTTGGCAGAATTAAGTATTTTGTCAATAATGTTTTTATCTACGCTAACCTTAAAATAATAAGTTACCACTTGGGGGTACCCATGGTAAACATAAACATCACCAACACCAGTATTATCCAAATTAGCGTACATCCTGCACTTGAAAAAGAATGGAACTTCCATTCTAGTAGAATCGTTATATCTGCTCCAATTATAAGCCATAAATTCAATTTTATCGGATTTATTCTTTGGTACGGAACAACTTATAACTGTTAGGACAATTAGTAGGAACGCGAATTTGTTTTTCATTTCGGAATTGTTACGAATTTGTCAGGTTTGGAATAATTAAAAGAGCTAATTCATGTGAAGAAGGCCAGTAATTAATGCCAACGGCCCGGCGGTTTAATTAGTTGCCGTCTGTGTCGCGGTGCCGCGTTTTTTGCCAGTCCCGGTAGATGGATGAGAATCCACTGGTCACGATGAAACTGTCTAGACGGTACCAAGTCCGGGTAAGGATGTGAAGTTTCGGGTCACGATGAAATAGTCTAGATGGCGAGCAAAAAACAAGGCACCAGCGCGTCGGCCCGCCAACCCAAAAAAGATGCTGTCCCAGGAGACGAAACAGTCTGGATGCCACAGTATTTTATAAATGGAACAGATTTCACGAGCATAGATTTTTGGGCTGGTTACAAAGCTGTCCTGGGTTGGCGGAAGGCAATTAATTAAACCGTCCGAGTTAGGTGTTCGGAGCAAGAATTTTTATAAGAAGGAAACCAATATAAACACCTGCAATCATTGTTAAAATTTCTACAAAAGCACCAGTAAAGATTGAAAGCTTATGGTTCCAATTGCTAGATTGAATCTTAATTCTTAGAAAATCACCTAACCATAGACTTGCTGCCAAAGAAAAAAAGAGCAAGAAAAAAGAAAAACCATCATTAGAATTAAAATTAGTTTTCATGTTTTTCCAAAAAATAAAGATACAATTCTAAAACATACAAGTCAAATTAAATTATCCAGATACTATTACTCAGAAGGTTCAAATTGGATGCACTATCATCATAATAATTAAGAGTCTAGGGTCAGTCTCTCCCTGTGCTATGACACCTAACGGCCGGCGGTATGGTTTGTTGCCGTCAGCGTCGCGGTTGGATTTGTTTTTGCACAAGTCCAGATAGATGGACGTAAGTTGTCTCGTAATGACGAAGTTGTCAAGGTGGAACAGTCCCGATAAGTGGGCAGGATTTGTCATGTCACGATATAGTTGTCAAGATGGCTCTGCAAAAACAAATACAACTGAGCGTCGGCCTGCAGCCTATTGACTTTGTCTTGGCAGCAGGATCTGTCCGGGTTTAACAAAATTTAATAAGCGCGTAAATATTACTCTCATAGACTTTTGGACCGATTGAGAAGTTGTCCGGCTGCAGAAGGCAATAAACTATACCGCCTTTGTTAGCTGTAGGGTGAGACGATGATTGAGACTATCATGTGTAAATGTCAAAGTCGGGAACCATCATTCCCATAACCGGGAACGATCTTCAGATTGCCGAGAACGACCTTCAGATACCCGAGAACAATCTTCCGATATCCCGGAAAGATCTTCCGATATCCGGGAACGATCTTCCCATAGCTTGGAATGATCTTGGTTACATGCGGGAAGGGCTGGAAGGCTCTTTTGCAGCTTTTGGTTTATGCTACGGCAGGAGGGAGCTGCAAATGTGCCTGACAGTGAAGGGATGGTATAATTGGAACTAATGATATCTCAACATTTATAAATGAAATGTCTCTTATTATAGATATTATAATGGAGGTAGATTATATTCGCCTCTCCAGTATTATTGGTTCTTTAGATTTTAATTGAGCTGAGCAGCCTGTACACATTAGTTATGCTTAATTATTAGCGGTTGACGATAATTTTTTATTCCGTCGTCTACTTCCACAATATAAGTACCATCAAACATATCGGTCAGCGGGATATTAAAACTTATACCACTCCTTTTTGTAGTAAATACAAGACTACCTTGATTATTATATATCCGAACTGTATAATTTTTTGTATCACTATTAGCACTAGATAAATCCGTAACCACTTGCTCAGAATTCGAAATTGTATCTATTAATATATCATTCAGACTGATATTTACATAATCTGATGCTGGATTCGGATAAAGCGAAAATGATCTGCTCCCAACATTAATACTTTTCATAGAAGGTGTAGTAATACCACAAGCGTTAGACGCTCTAGCCAATAGTTGATAAAATCCATTTTGATAGAATATAACCAAACAACTATTCACCTCTCCAGGTGTAGGATCCAGGTAAGGGCCAGTTGGATTTATAGACCAAATATAAGAGGTACCACTTGTATGGTTCGCATTAGCGTAGTAATAATTATAAGTATATATATTAGTTGATGATGGACCAGAAATTGATTGAACTTGAGCTGTACCAACCCATAAACTTGCCCGCGGAAATGCAAAATTACCACAAGAAGAGCCGAGTGAGGCCTCGATCCAACCATCACCAGAACCATATGCAACAAATGAACTAGGATTTGATCCCTGAGGGGAATTTAAATGTATATTACTGCTAGATGCCCAATTTACTGTAAAAAGGGAGGATAGGTTACTCACTTGAAAGGGAGATCCCGATGAACACAAAAGACTAGTCCCTACGACGGGGTTATTATTCATATAACAAAAGAAAATAGCATGATTCTGACCCGGATTATTTGATTCACTTATATTTGTTACTGGTTTATTAGTGTTTACCACAGGATTATAAGTCTTGGAATTGGGATTGGAGCTGTCATTAAAAGTATGATTGCACGTTGACCCTGGGAATAAGTCTCCAGCATCACCTCTGTTAGAACCTAAATCCAACTGAGTAAGTCCGTCAGCTTCTTCTAAGTCAACTCCTTTTAAATTCACATCATTATTCACATCATGTTGATTTATATGAGCTTGCGTAGTTTTATCTGTATTTATGTGCCAAATTGCGAGACCTGTTCCTGGTAAGAATGAATCAAATCCAATATGTTGACGGTTTTCAATAAGAAAGTATTCTTGTGAATGAGGTGTATTTATCTTATATGAAAAATTATTCTCTGATGCATTTAGCATACTGAAATTTCCAGGTTGTAAAAGTGTCGGTGTCTGCCACCCTAAAAATATCTTACACCATGAACTTAAATTTGAGGGAGTTACTTGAAAATTATTCCAGCTGCCAGAAGCCATTAAGTCCCAATCTCCAATTCCTGGATAACCATTAGCTGTGTTATATAAATCTGGGAGACCAAGAATATGCCCAAATTCATGACAAGCTACTCCAATTGGAGTAATTCCACCCATTAGGCCTATTTCAGGTATTATATAGTTCTAGATAAGCTACCTAATGTGCCTTTATGCGACCATATTAGATTGGCTTGCTCCATTGTTGCAATTGGATAATGTCCATAATCTTCTTGACCTTGACCGGCATGAACAATTACTACCCCATCCACATTGTGATCGTTGTCGTTATCAAAATCAGCAAAATTAACTCCAGCATTTTCGGCCGCATCAATGGCTTGTTGAACCAATAATTCAGGATTATTATCAGGATAAGCCTCTTTACCGCCTACTATAACAGGGGCACCATAAGTAGCAGCAGTACTTGGTGCATGGTACCAACCATAAACAGTGGAATTTACCGTTAATATATTAAATGAATTTGATAACCAATAGTCTCTAAAACTTCCTGTTTGATTATAATTAGGTTGGTTCATCAAGTCATTAAAGGTTTGATTATTAATAGAAAACTGTAAGTCTGTGAAATCGATTAATATTACTAATAATCTCCGTGTACCAGTTGCTGGAAATGATTTCATTGTTATCAAGGATTTATGAGTAATAATGCTATCATATTTTGTGGAGGCTGGTATAGGTTCGCGAATGCTCTTTTGAATTTTCTTTAGATATAAAGTCTCTTGCATTGTCCTATCAATAACATTTTTTGCTCTAATTCCAGAGGAGAGAAGCTTCATATCATTTGATAATACTGCATATTCAAATAGACCTTTATCATTTTTTAAGATAGTGTAACCATCATCTGTTTCAGCAAAGCCAATTCTCTCATCTCCTAATAGACGAATTTTTAAAAAGCTACCATCAGATTGTTGAATAGTAAATGGATAAGGATTTACCGGACAGTACTTAAAAGATTGTGCAGAAAGAAAATTATTAACAATAGGAGAAGAAAATATACAAATTAGGATCAATTTCATTAAAGGTTTCATAATAATTTTGTTTTAGGGTCTTTTCCCAAATTAATTTCTTATTCGAAGCTGATTGAAAGAAGATAACACAACTATCTTTTTGAAAACCACTGCAGGTAAAAATTGGATACCCTGTACAATCGTAAACTGTAATAGGAACATCATATACTCCTGCTTTTTGAAAGTCAAATACAAAAGCATTTGAATTATTATAATCATACATATTTAATTCAATCAAATCCCAATTATGAGTCGTGTCAGAACTATAAAAATTTACTAGTGATTTGAGCCAAACTAAATTTTTAACCGGATATTCAGTTCCACAGCCAATTACAGGCTTTGTTTTTTCACAGCTAAATGCTGTAATAAAAAATATCCCTATTAGGACTAGAATTCTGGCTTGAGTTTTCATAATTTAATTTATTAAATTTTAATCTCGAATCCGTCTAAGTATTATTTATGTAAGGCCGTATTCAATACTACATTTCAGAATATTCAATTTGTGACATGGAAATCTGAACTATTTTTCATATTTGGATGTAATTTAAACTTGTTCTAAATAATTGACCTTAAAAATGGTAAAAGGAGCTTGTATTTTCTCGAGCAAAGAGACTGTTGTAGTGAAGGGCTGAATAACTTTTATTTGTGCCTAGTAAGTCCTGATAAAGTGTGTACTTGATGCACTTTGCTTTGCAGCAAACTAGCTTTTAGAGTTGTCACTTTTTACGAGCGATGGCTAAGAAGCATGTGTTTTGCAGCGAAGGGACGGCTGTAGGGACGGGCTGCAAAACTCTTGCTTGTGCGATGGCAAATTTCGCTCTTGCGGTTTTTGTTGCACAATTTTAATTCAGGCTGGTGTAATCGCGGTACAAACTTTCTTGCGACCAGAAATTGTCATGGTTTGAAATTTTGATACGAAGACGCCTAGTGCAGTCTCGCGGTATAAACAATCTCGAAATGGTATGTTGTCACGGTGCAACTTTCTACTTGAAGCCAGATGCGGGAATCTGGGTATAAAATGTTGGTATAAAAATTTACTTTTATGAAGAATCCAAAAACTGCAAAGTAGAAAACTGGAGTGTTAGATTCTTAATTGTCACTCA
>CAWFKG010000011.1:0-356519 GCA_963816365.1 uncultured Bacteroidales bacterium
TACTAACCCCGGGCTTCAGCCTGGGGTTAGTAATAAACTTGATAAACCGGGCTTTAGCCCCAATCAAATAGTTTTTGTTATAAAAAAACCCCGGGAGATAATCAGCAATCTCCCGGGGCGGGGTCTCGGTCAGGATGACCTACTTACTACTCTTAGCACGAGGACCAACTTCACGAAAAAAGCAGCGAGGATCGACATCTAACCGGGGAATAATGAACGGACGTAGAACCTAAACTTGCGAGACAAGTCCGGTTCCTGATGCTGATATTACCTGAATTAAAACCCATGATAATACGTATGACAGAGACTTTATAATACAAGTTTAAAAAACAACAGGGACAGAAAAATGGATAAACCATATGTTATACAACATATTATTGATAATCTTTGTCTGTCACATACGATCTCCTCGACAGACTGTAATGCAAATCTGTCCCCTCCTCACGGATCTCTCTGACAATCCTTTTTACACTTCGTTCACTGATCTCAAATCTTAAGGCCAGATCAGCAGGTGCCCCCGTGCTTTTTAAAGCAGCAAGTTTAATTAACCTCACTTTTAGAGTCTTCTTATAACACTTGTTCATTGTTGCCAGATTAGTATGTGCTCTGAACTTCACATCAGATATAAAATTAAACAAAAAGGAGGGAATATTCCAAATGTTTTTGGAATTATTTTAGAATTTATTTGATAATATTCAGGATTTTAAAGCATTCTCATTGAAAATGTAAGATCAGACCAGGATCCCACTTATCTGTTAAATCTGCTGTTTTGTTTTGTGAACATAGTAAAATAAATACCTCGTTTCTTCATCAGTTCATCATGAGTCCCGGTTTCAGCAAACCGCTATCCCTTTGTCAAGAACAATTATCCTGTCAGCCAGACTGACATTTGTGAACCGGTGACTGATAAGGATCGAGGTACGACCTTTTACAATCTCCCTGAACCGGCTGAAGATCTCATATTCAGTATCAGCATCCAGGGCACTGGAAGGTTCATCAAGAATCAGAACAGGAGCATCCCTGAACAGACGCTCTTGCCAGAGCAATCTTCTGCCACTCACCCCAGCTGAGTTCCCGGCTATCATCAAACAGGTTGCCGATAACAGTTTCGTAACCATTTGGCAGATTGTTGATTAATTCATGAACACCGGTAGTTGTCAGCCAGATGCTTTTATTCTTTCATCAGGATCTTTTTCATGAATATTTCCCAGCCGGATATTCTCACCTGCTGTAAGATTGTATAACATAAAATCCTGAAAAACAACCGAAAAGAGTTTCCTGTATTCCTCCGGATCGATATTCCTTATATTATTGCCATCATATTTTACACTTACCTGAATCGGGATCATAAAGCCTGCATAGCAGTCTTACAAGAGTACTTTTCCCTGCACCATTTGGACCCACAAGGGCAATTATTTCTCCCTTTTTAATCTCAAAGGAGACATTATCTTATAGTCCTGAAGTTATTCCCGGGATAAGTGAAGGACAGATTATCTAACACTAATTTTCTTCTTTAACGGTGAAGCAGGTACAATCACCGGTTCAGTAGCTGTTACATTCTCTTTCAGATTCAGAAATTCAAAAGTATCTCCAATGAAAAGACTATCCTCATAAAGTCCTGCCAGTGAACCGAACAGATCTTTTATATATATCATTCCCTGTCTGAAAGCAAGTAGAAACATCGCCATCTGCCCAAGCGACAGCTTCCCGTTTATTGTCTGACGGGCAATAAACACAAGAGTGATATCAACAAGGCAGATGCCTTAAAAAGGTTTGAAATTAATTTCAATCAGGGTTCTTCTTCTGATGATATTTATCTCTTCCTCTTTTTGTTTCAGGAAAGACTTTTTAAAAAGACTCGATAAAATAATTTCCCAGTCCGAAAAGCCTTAGTTCCCTTGAAGGTCTGTCACCTGTAAGCAGCCAGTTAAAATATGCTGATTTCCTCGCTTCAGGTGTTTGCTGCTTTTGAAAATTATACAGGATATCGGCATAATAAAGCCGTAGCCATATTCCCGGAATATTTGCAACAATAAGCAGTACGGCAAGAGTCCAGTGAAGGGTAAGTATAAGTCCGGCCATAAGCAGCAATGAAAGAAGCCCTCTGAGCATGGATACCAGATTATTCAGGATGCTGTTTGGCCGCCATGGTGCTTCTCTTGAAGCACGTGACAAGCAATCAAAATATTCGGGACGTTCAAAATTGATAAGATCAAGCTTTAATGGCTTTGGAATGCAGCAATCCATACATATAGACTTCAAGCTTGAGCGACTGTTTCTTCCGGATATAAGTTGCTGAAATCAGATGAGGCTTCATCGAGAAACCAGATTATCACAACTGCTAAAATTGGCAGAGTACATTTATGTTCCTGGTGTGAGTGAACAGCAGAGACTGCCTTTGTTATATCATCAATAACAACTTTCAGAAGCCAGATAAGCATCAGAGGGAAGAGACTCCGCAAAACTGACATTACAATATTTGCAAATGTCCATCCGGGGGTGCTGTTCCAGACCAGCTTTAAGGATTCTCTGAATAGATTTATTTTCTCCTTCATATCGTGTTAACTCATAACCATATTATTCTCAAATATGTTCTTTAAACTTCCCTGCTTCCACAAAGAGAGGTAATAAATCAGAACAGTTTATACATATTGTGAAATGTAAGTGAATGATTCCCTGTTAACCGGGATGTCAGATCTATTTGATTTTCTTCCATAAAATTAACCCTATAACTCTTAACCTGTTAATAAAATAATTTGGCTTTGTGTTAATCCTGATATCAGCCGGAACCGGATTTTCTCCGGTTGATTCAGCACGCACTATCCTTCCGGCTATTTTATCCATTTTTACGGATTATCGGGATACGCATTACTGTCTCCTCTTGCTATATAAAGCTAGTAATTCCATTATTGTCTAATTATTTTAGAAAGCCTGTGTACTATAAGTCCACTCTCTCTGCTGATAGCAATAATCTCTCCCGCGACGAGGATTTCCTTTTACATTTATCGGTTCGATAAGTATAAGAGATCCTGGTTTAATGCATGGAAACATACTATATCCGTGAGCTTTTATTCTGATGGTTTTTCCTTCAGAAAGAAGTGTGAGTCCTATATTTTTCACAATCGCATGATTGTTGCTCCGAGTTATTCATTATCAAGAATTAGGTCAATTACACTTCTGTCGGGCTTGAAGTACAGTTTATATGCCGGGATCGTTCCGCACATTATTGAAATAGAACCCAGAAGACGGGCAATGATATCAGCCCCCCAGTTATGCTGTATACAGTTAGCCATTACCTGTGTTACTGCATTAGCTCCTTTTAACGGGACAAGCATATTCTCATCACCATGTTCAATAATAAAAATCTTGTTAAGAATAGATTCGCGAGGTTCGTCATTATTATAAACAGGTGTATTGAACATCCTGTAACCACCTCCGGTATTTCTCAGAATAAGCCTGTCATCATGGATTACCCTGGCTCCTGAGTCATCCCAGAGCTTAGCCATTGTCGATTTGCCTTTTCCTGATACTCCGCTGAAGATATAACCATGTCCTGCATTGTTTACTCCCGATGCATGAATCATAATATCTCCATTAATGACCGTAAGATAATAGAGTATCAGTCCGTCGAGAGGATATTCAAAGGGATCCGTTTCATCCTTGGCGCCATATATCCAGAGATCCCATTCCATTGAAGTAAGGGAAAACTTCAATACAGCATTTTTTTCAGTCAGCAGAAAGAGGGAAAATTGTCCAGATATAAAGTTCAGAATGATATTTCCAGACACTCCAGAAGTTTGTCTCGTTATTGAACTGTATGCCATTTATCTCCTCAACATACGGAGCCCTGAAAACCCTTTCAGCTCCCTTTGGCAGATTAAAAGGCTCCGAATGAACACGGATAAGAATATCCGATCCAGTGTTATGGCTAATATTTCTGAGGAATCTTGCTGGACAGTTTAAGGTCCGGCCCGTTAGCTGAAGCTTCAAATCCGATATTATACCCTGCTATTTTTAAATTGTAATTCCTCATTCTATTTAAAAGTCTCCTCTGCCTTCCTTTTATTGCCACCAAGCCCCCTTAAGTCGGGTTCTATTCCCACTCATGTAATTAGACCCCTTTATGGGGGTTGGGGGGATAACCCCTGGTGGATAATGGAGGTAAAATTACAAATTTACATAATTAATGGATAATAAGATATTTACTCATATTTTCAATAAAAGAGAAAACATCATTTTCTGCATTTTTAAAATCAATATCATATTCAGCTGTTAATGCACTAATAATCTCTTCAATGCTTCTTTTCCCGTCAATCTGTTCCCAGATGAAATGCACCGGTCTCATTCAGTGTATAAACACTGTTCATATCTGCAATGTTATTTGTAATAGGAACAAGCACATATTCATTTCCTGTTTTCCGTGTAACTATTGATGTTGATTGGGAAAGTATTGATTTCAAACCAGCCATTGCATTCCAATTATCAATCAAATGTATTAAAATTTATGGTTCATTTTCGTACCTTCGCAAAAACTGAAATATGAGTAAGAAGGGAAAGGGGAAAGAGATTCAGGAATTTCAAGGGAATCGCTTAAAGGACAAATACTTGCAACATTGACCAAAAACCCCGAACAGGGGTTTAATTATAAACAGATCGCCAAACGTCTTAATATTACCGATGCTCCTGGAAGACAGATGATATCAGATATTTTAAGGGATCTTACAAAACAGGGAAGTGTACAGGAAATATTTCATGGTAAATACAAGATAAAGGTAACCCGCGGTTATATCACAGGTACTGTTGATATGACACGGATGGGATATGGATTTATCTCAACTGATGATCTTGAAGATGATGTATTTGTAACTGCCAAAAATCTGAAAACAGCTCTTCATGGTGATAAGGTTAAAGGTATGGCTTTATGCTAAAAGAAAAGGAGCCAGACCTGAGGGAGAGGTTGTGGAGATAATTGAAAGATGGAGGACTTCATTTGTCGGTACTGTTGAGATCATGCCCAACTTTGCATTTCTTATTCCCGACAATAAAAACATGCCATTTGACCTGTTCATTCCTTCTTCAAAACTGAATGGCGCAAAACAGGGACAGAAGGCTGTTGCCAAAGTGGTTGACTGGGATCCGAAATCAAAGAATCCTGTTGCTGAGATCATAAATGTTCTCGGTTATCCGGTCTTCATGAAACGGAAATGCATGCTATCCTTGCTGAATTTGAGCTTCCATACAGTTTTACTGAGGAGGTTGAAGCGGATGCAGAAAAAATTCCGGGATGAGATAACGGAAAACGATATTAAAGGTCCGACGCGACTTCCGCAATGTTCCCACATTTACAATCGATCCGGCTGATGCAAAGGATTTTGATGATGCTCTTTCTCTGAAACAGCTTGAAAATGGCAACTGGGAAGTTGGGGTTCATATTGCTGATGTGACCCATTATGTGAAGATGAACTCTCTGGTTGAGGAAGAAGCCAAAGCAGAGAGCAACATCAATTTATCTGGTCGACAGGGTTGTACCAATGCTTCCGGAAAGACTTTCAAATCATATCTGTTCACTCAGTCCGTCCGAAGATAAGCTTACATATTCTGCTGTATTTGAACTTGAATGATAAATCGGAAGTGATAAATGAATGGTTTGGAAGAACAATAATTAATTCCGACAAAAGATTTTCATATACTGAAGCTCAGCAGGTTATTGATACAGGTGAAGGAGATATGAAGGAACAGGTTACTGATACTTCATCGTCTTGCCCAGCAGCTGCGTACAAAAAGATTTGCATCAGGAGCATTTGCCTTTGAGAAGATTGAAGTAAGGTTTGATCTTGATGAAGCAGGAAAACCTCTCGGGATAAAATTCCGTGAAATGGGAACTGCTAACCAGCTTATTGAGGAATTCATGCTGCTGGCCAATAAACGTGTTGCAGAATATGTCGGGAAAAAGCTGAAAGGAAAAACATTTGTTTACCGTATTCACGATAAACCTGATCCGGAGAAAATCAGCAATTTCAGCCATTTTATTACCCGTTTCGGATATAAGCTGATTGAAGATGATAAGACATCACTGCCAAAGGCAATGAATAAATTATTGCATTCAGTCGCCGGGAAAAAGGAACAGAATATTATTGAAACACTCGCTCTGCGTTCGATGGCAAAAGCAATATATTCAACAGATAATATCGGGCATTACGGACTATCATTTAAATATTATACACATTTTACTTCACCGATACGTCGTTATCCCGATATGATGGTGCACAGGCTCTTGTCTGCTTATCTGGCTGAGGAAAATCCGGGCAGCCAGGATAAGTATGAAAAACTGTGTGACCACTCTTCAAAAATGGAAAGACTGGCAGCAGAGGCTGAAAGAGCATCTGTTAAATACAAGCAGGTTGAATATATGAGCGATAAAACCGGACAGGTATTTGAAGGAGTTATTTCAGGTGTTACAGAGTGGGGAATTTATGTGGAAATAGTTGAGAATCAGTGTGAAGGGATGATCCATATCAGGGAACTTGCAGATGATTTCTATGAATATGATGAGGAGAATTATTGTATAAAAGGACGGTCAACAGGTAAAATCTATACTCTTGGTGATCGGGTTAATATTGAGGTTGTAAAAGCGGATCTTCAGAAGAAGCAGCTCGATTACAGGCTGGCAGATCAATTAATTCAAAGTTTGTCCTGAGGGTCGATCTTTCTCTCTAATCAAGACTTCGAGTACAAGCCAGTCCTTCTATCAGCATTCCTTTTCAGGCTATCATTCTTCAGTAACTCCGGACACTGTTCCCTGGTAAATATGAACCTTGCCATTAGCTGCTCCCACATATCCATAATCTGCACCTGCCATTTCACCCGGGCCGTTTACAATACATCCCATAACAGCTATTTTAAGTCCTTTCAGATGTCCTGTAGCCTCTTTTACTTTTTTTACAGATTCCTGGAGATTGAATTTTGTTCGTCCGCAGGTAGGGCACGACAGATACATTGTCCGGGTAATACGGGTTTCAGTACATTGAAGAATTGAAAATGAAAGAGCAGTGATATCTTTGAAATCTATATCACCGGCATTGGTTATACGAAATTCCGGCAATCCTTTTGTCAATAATATACCGTCCCAGAAGAGAAGAAGCTTTAATCTGAAGATCTTCAAGATTATTTTCGCTGAATACTGGATTCAGAACAATATTATGGCTCAGGTTGTTTTCCTCAAGTGCATTCAGAAAATAATCAGCAGCATATTTCTCTTTTTCAGGATTAAAAGTGAATATTACCAGGGTAGTTTCAGGATCAGGATTTTTAAGATATTCAATATTGAAATGAGAACCTGTAAGCAAAACATTCAGTTTATCCGATCTGTAATTATTTTCATGAAATGTTTCAGGAGAGAATAAAGGGAATAGCCTGTCATTTTCCCTTTTATCAGACCACATCCTGAAAGGGAGCAAAAGGAAAACATCTTCAGGTAAATTTTCAGGAGGACTTTTAACTATAATCAGATCTGCCGAACAATCAGTTTTTTTAATCTCTCCGGTAATCGCATCTATGTCATAACCTGTTTTACTATATACCTCAGAATTCAATTCAGGATATGATGTCATATTTGAAATTACCAGCGGGCCATTTATTCGTTTAAGAATTTCCGGCTTGCGGAGGGGATCTTATAATGTTAAGAGTTTTTCAGGAGCCTTTAAGGATACTCCCCTTGGATAAGTAGCCAGCAAGTTTTTTTGCTACAGGAATTTCTTTTTCAGGATCTTCTGACAGTGAGACTCTTATTGTATCACCTATTCCTTCGGCCAGGAGAGCACCTATTCCTGCAGCTGATCTGATCCTTCCGTCTTCACCTTCTCCTGCTTCAGTCACCCCAAGATGAAGAGGATAGGACAGATCTTCAGTCTGCATCCTGCTGTACCAGCATCCTGGTGGCTTCGATCATTATTGAGCTATCGGAGGATTTCATTGAAAGAACAAGATTGTTGAAGTTCTCAGTCCTGAATATCCTTATAAACTCAAGCGCTGAAGATACCATTCCTTCCGGAGTATTTCCGAAACGGGTCATAATGCGGTCTGAAAGTGATCCATGATTTATGCCAATACGAATGACAGTTTTATTTTCACGGCAGATATTTATCAGGGGAAGCAGTTTGGCATGGATCCTCTCAAGTTCTTCATCATATTCTTTATCAGTAAACTCCTGTTTTTCAAAGGATGCTCTTTTGTCCGCATAATTACCCGGATTTATCCTTACTTTTTCAACGAGCCGGGCAGCTGTTTCGGCTGCAACGGGATTAAAATGAATATCAGCAATCAAGAGGAGTGTCAAAACCTGCTTTCCGCAGTTCTTTTTTTATAACGGCAAGATTCTCAGCTTCCCTTATACCCTGGGCGGTTAGTCTCACAAAATCAGCACCTGCTTCAATGATCCTTATGCACTGTGCAACAGAGGCTTTTGTATCAAGAGTATCAGTATTTGTCATCGACTGAATACGGATAGGGTAGTCGCCTCCGAGGGGGATGGAGCCGATATAGATAACAGAGGACTTAAAGTAAAACCCTCTTTGGTCGTTCTTTGCTAAGTTCCCTTTCATTTGTCTGACCTCCTTTGGTCCCAAACTATTCTCTCTCCCACTCCACCCCATCTTTCAGGTCATTCAATACAATCCCTGCATTTTTCAGTTCAGTTCGTATTTTATCCGAAGCGGACCAGTCTTTATTATTTTTTGCTGTCCTGTCTCAGATCAATAATTATCTTCATTAGCTCATCTGGTCAGTTTCTCATCATCCGTGCCGGTTGTTTCATCCTTTAATCCCAGGATCTCAAAAACAAATGTGTTGAAAAGCGACTTTCAGTGATTCCAGACCTGAAGCATCTATTTTCTCACTTCCGTCAATTACTGAATTGACAATTCTCACTCCTTCAAAAAGATGAGATAACAAAACAGGGCTGTTAAGATCATCATCGAGTGCCTCATAGCATTTTTCCTTCAGCTTAATGAATATCAACTGTTGATTGATCAGAAGATTTGAGCTTACTAAGCGATTCAACAGCTTTCATTAGTTTCTGAAATCCTTTTTCAGCTGCCTGCAGGGCTTCATTGGAGAAATCAATTGTACTGCGGTAATGTGCCTGAAGGATGAAAAACCTTATTGTCATGGGGGAATAGGCCTGTTCCAGTACCGGATGATCACCTCTGAAAAGCTGATCGAGAGTAATAAAATTACCAAGTGAACGGGCCATCTTCTGACCGTTAATGGTGATCATATTATTATGCATCCAGTAATGGACGGATTCTTTTCCAAGAGCAGCAGTTGACTGTGCAATTTCACATTCATGATGAGGAAACATGCAGATCCATACCTCCACCGTGAATATCAAATTCTTCACCAAGATATTTTATGCTCATGGCAGAACATTCAAGATGCCAGCCCGGAAATCCATCACTCCAGGGAGACGGCCATCTCATAAGATGTTCAGGACTTGCTTTTTTCCAGAGAGCAAAATCGAAGGAGTTCCTTTTTTCATCCTGTCCTTCTAGTATCGCGGGTATTGCTTATAAGTTCTTCCAGAACCCTTCCTGATAGTTTGCCATAGTTGTATTTCTCATTATATTTCAAAATATCAAAATAAACAGAGCCATTTGATTCGTATGCATAGCCGCTATTAATCAGCATTTTAATAAGTTCAATCTGTTCGATAATATGTCCGGTTGCTCTTGGTTCAATTGACGGTGACAGCGTGTTAAGCTGTTCCATGTTTTTGTGGTAAGTGTTCATATACTTCTGAACAACTTCCATCGGTTCAATGTTGTTCCTGCCTGGCTTTCTTTTCAATCCGGTCTTCTCCTTCTCCAAGTGTCTCATTTTCAAGATGTCCTACATCAGTTATATTTCTCACATACCGCACTTTATACTCAAGATGCATAAGATACCGGAACAGCAGATCAAAAGTTATTGCGGGACGTGCATGTCCAAGATGAGCATGACTGTAGACTGTCGGACCGCAAACATAAATACCGACAAATGGCGGGTGAAGGGGTTTGAAAAGCTCTTTCTTCTTCGAAAGGGTGTTATAGATGAAAAGGTTGTTTTGCATTATGTTACTGTTTGGTAGGACAAAAGTAAGGTAAATTTTTTTTTTTGTATTTCTCAAAAATCCTTTTTACCTTTGCACCCCACAAATCAAATATTCCTTCCTTTAAGGGTGTTTGGTTTTTATTAAGAAGGGTGAAGAGATTAGGCTCTGCGAAACCCTGGCAACCAACCCGGCAACTGGCGGAGAACGGTGCCAAAACCTAATCCCGGAAAGCCGGGAGATGATAAAAATTTAACACGAAAACCATGAATTCTATTCATTTAACACACAACAACTTTATCATGCCGCTCATGCCTATGTGCATGTGCCGGTAAAAGCTTTGATTTGCAATCAGTCATTTTCTTAGTTAACAACCGGAAATCTCAGAGAGATAGCTGTATCTGTCTGTCCGGTATTTGTAAAATTTAAAATTAAACAAAATGAAAAACGAAAAAATAAAATTTGAAACACTGCAGGTACATGCAGGACATCAACCCGATACAGATACACTTGTCAAGAGCTGTACCTCTTTACCAGACATCATCTTATGTCTTTAAAAATGCAAAACATGCAGCAGATCTTTTTGATCTGGCAGAATGGGGAAATATCTATACCCGGATAATGAATCCTACAACAGATGTCTTCGAAAAAAGAGTTACAGCCCTTGAAGGAGGTGTTGCTTCACTGGCAGTTTCATCGGGACATGCGGCTCAATTCCTTGCTCTTACAACAATAGTGAAAGAACGGAGAAAACTTTGTTACATCTCCATTTCTCTATGGCGGAAGTCATAATCAGTTCAAAGTTACATTTGCAAATTTTGGAATTGATGCAAGATTTGCAAAAGATCTTAATCCTGATTCATTTGAAAAGCTGATTGATGGCAAAACGAAAGCAATTTATGTTGAAACAATTGGAAATCCGGGCTTCGAGATACCTGATTTTGAAGCCATTGTCAAAACTTGCTGTAAAACATGGATTGCCGCTTGTTGTTGACAATACATTTGGAGCATGCGGATATCTGTGCCGTCCAATTGAATATGGTGCAAATATTGTTGTTCAGTCTGCAACAAAATGGATCGGAGGACATGGCACAAGTATCGGAGGAGTAATTACCGATGCCGGAAATTTTAACTGGAGCAACGGCAATTTTCCTGTATTTACTGAACCTGCAGAGGGTTATCATGGCAAGATCTTCGGTGAGATCTTCTCGCAGACTTCACCTGCCGGGAATATTGCATTCATTGTAAAAGCACGTGTTGAAGGATTAAGGGATCTTGGTCCTGCTATCAGCCCTTTCAACTCATTCCTTCTTCTGCAGGGACTCGAAACTCTTTCTCTGAGGATGGAACGTCATATTCAGAATACACTGGCACTTGCAAAATGGCTTGAGATCACATCCGGGTGTTGAGAAAGTAACTTATCCCGGTCTGCCGGGAAACCCTTATCATGAACTTGCAAAAAAATATCTTCCAAAAGGAGCCGGCGGAGTTCTGAGCTTTATCCTCAAGGCAGATAAATCAAAGGCGGTTAAACTGGTTGAACATTTGAAGCTGGTAAGTCATCTGGCAAATGTGGGAGATGCCAAGACACTTATAATTCAGCCATCAGCAACAACTCACTCTCAGCTTTCTGCCAGAAGAGCAGCTTGCTGTGGGTATCGATCCGGGTCTTTTCAGGGTTTCGGTGGGAATTGAGCATATCGATGATATTATTAACGATTTTGATCAGGCATTCAAACAGGTTTGATAAGAGATTCAAAGCGACAGTGATGTATGAGGTATGTTAGTAATAACTCAGAAATATTCCCCTTGAGAATACAGGCAAATAAATCAGTCATGATAGAAAGTTAAGATATATAAAATGACACAGGAAAAATTAAGAATTGGTTTATTCGGTTACGGATGCGTTGGTCAGGGACTGCATGATGTGCTGAACAGCAGCAAAGGCTTCAAAGCTGATATTGTGAAGATTTGTGTTAAGGACCGGACAAAAAAGAGAAGGATCCCGATGTCAAATTTCACTTTTGACAAAAATGATATTCTGAATGATTCCTCAATAAACCTTGTGGTTGAATTAATTGATGATGCAGATGAAGCATTCAATATTGTTACGACAGCGATGAAAAGCGGGAAGAATGTTGTTACTGCCAATAAGATGATGGTTGCAAAACATTTCAAGGAACTGGTTGAGATGCAGTCGGAATATAAAGTGTCTCTTCTTTATGAAGCATCAGCAGGAGCAAGTATTCCTATTATCAGAAATCTTGAGGAATATTATGATAATGAGCTTGCTTTATTCTCTGCGCGGAATTCTCAACGGAACCACAAATTATATCCTCACAAAAATGCATAATGAAGGATCTACCTTATGCAGATGCTCTGAAGGAGGCCCAGGAAAAAGGTTTTGCGGAATCTGATCCGACACTCGATGTTGAAGGCTGGGATGCAAAGTACAAGCTTTGTATTATAACCGGTCATGCATATGGGCTGTTTCTCGAACCCGAGCAGGTATTTCATTACGGTATCAGCACTATATCAAAATTTGATATCCAGTATGCAAAGGAAAAGGGATTTAAGATCAAGCTGGTGCCATTTGTCGGAAAGACAAATGAAAACACGATAACCAGCTTTGTGCTTCCACGGTTTATCTCATCTGACAAATATCTCTATAATGTAGATAATGAATATAACGGAGTAATTACTGAAGCTGCATTTGCCGATAAACAGTTTTTCAGCGGAAAAGGAGCAGGAGGTCATGCAACCGGCAGTGCAGTTCTTTCAGATATCTCAGCAAATTCATACGGCTACAGGTATGAATATAAAAAGTACCAGCAGGGAACAGTATCCAAATTATACCCGAAATTACAAGCTTGAGGTTTACCTAAGGTATAATGACGAAAAGGATAAGGAATTATTTGGATTTGAAGAAGTGTCGGAATACTTTAGCGGAAGATCGTATAAATATGTTATTGGAGTGGTAAATCTTGAAAGACTTTACGCACTTAGGGAACAACTTCGCAATCTGGATGTTTTTATAGTGAATACAGGAAGAAAAGTAGCAAGTAATTATGCCCAGAGAGTCGGCCCCAGAAGCTGTTGAGACCCCTTAGTGTGACCTATGTGTTGCGAGCACCCCTGCCCCCCTTAGGGGGGTCTCAAGTACTTGAACAAGACATAATGGACAGAATGAGCATTCTTAGGAGCTTAAAGGATAAAACCATTATAGAATGAGCTATGTCAGACAGCCCATAAGGAGTTTGAGGTATAAAAAGCGGATAAGACTAAGTTGGTGTAAAGTACTAAAATACTAATTTTGTAAAATGAAACAAAAACTTGAAGATATCATTAAACAAAAGATCCTCATCCTCGATGGAGCAATGGGGACTATGATCCAGAAACACAGACTTCTGGAAAATGATTACCGTGGTGATGAATTCAGGGATCATCCAAAGCTTCAGAAAGGGAATAATGATCTCCTGTCGATCACCAAACCTGAAATAATTAAAGGAATTCACAGGCAATATCTTGAAGCCGGAGCAGATATAATTACAACAAACACATTTAATTCAAACAGGATCTCCATGTCGGATTATGGTATGGAGGATCAGGTTTATAATCTGAATCTTCAGTCAGCTCACCTGGCTGCTGAAGCAATTTCTGAATTTGAAAATTCAAGCGAACCTGAAAAGCATTTTATTGCAGGAACACTTGGTCCAACAAACCGTACTGCATCAATGTCGTCCGATGTAAATGATCCGGGTGCCAGAGCCGTATCTTTCGATCAGCTGGTAGAGGCATATTCTGAACAGGCACGGGGACTTATTGATGGTGGTGTGGATATTCTTATGGTTGAAACAATATTTGATGTTCTGAACTGCAAGGCTGCTCTTTTCGCAATTGATTCGGTATTTGAAGAAAAAGGCATAACACTTCCGGTTATGGTATCGGGAACAATAACCGATGCCAGCGGCAGAACATCTGACAGGACAGACTCTTGAAGCATTTATGGTTTCTGTTTCACATTTTCCTCTCTTCAGTATAGGACTGAACTGTGCACTCGGAGCAGAACAGTTACGTCCGTTTGTTGAGGAATTATCTCTGAAATCAGGGTTTTATGTTTCTGTTCATCCGAATGCCGGTCTGCCAAACCAGTTTGGTGAATATGATCAGTCAGCATCATTCATGGCCTTAATTGCAGAGGATTTCATGAAAGAAGGCTGGGTAAATATCATCGGAGGCTGCTGTGGTACTACACCTCAGCATATCAGGAAAATTGCAGAGGCATCAGAACACTATAAGCCAAGAGTAATACCTGAGATTAAAGAAATATACAAGACTCAGCGGTCTTGAGGTTCTGACAATAACACCTGAGACAAATTTTGTGAATATCGGTGAACGTACCAATGTATCAGGATCAATAAAATTTGCCAGGCTGATAAGAGAAGAAAAATATGATGAGGCTCTTGCAGTTGCCAGGAATCAGGTTGAAGGAGGAGCTCAGATAATTGATATCTGTATGGATGAAGCCATGCTTGATTCGGAAAAGGCTATGGTGAAGTTTGTGAACCTGATAATGGCAGAACCCGATATCTCAAAGCTTCCGCTTATGATTGATTCTTCGCGATGGAATACTATCGAATCAGCACTAAAATGCATTCAGGGAAAATCAGTTGTAAATTCAATAAGCCTGAAGGAAGGAGAAGAGGTATTTCTTGATCATGCCCGACTATTAAGGAAATACGGAGCTGCTGCTGTGGTTATGTTATTTGACGAAACCGGTCAGGCTGATACCTTGGCAAGAAGAATAAGTGTTGCTGAAAGATGCTATCGTCTTCTGGTTGACAAACTGGCTTTTCCACCCGAAGATATAATATTTCGATCCCAATGTCCTTGCAATTGCAACAGGAATTGAGGAACATAATAATTATGCTATTGATTTCATAAAAACAACAGAATGGATTAAGAAAAATCTTCCATATGCCAAAGTAAGCGGAGGAATAAGCAATCTCTCATTTTCATTCCGGGGTACTGACAAGGTTCGCGAAGCAATACATTCAGTTTTCCTGTATCATGCAATTAAAGCCGGACTTGATATGGGAATTGTAAATCCTGGCATGTTGCAGGTTTACACTGAAATAGAGCCTAATCTTCTTCATCTTGTTGAAGATGTTGTACTTAACAGGAGAAAAGATTCGACAGAAAGACTTGTAAAGTTTGCTGAGGGGATAAAGAACGAAGGCAAGAAGGAGGAAAAGGAAGATGCCTGGCGACAGCTGGAGGTTATTGAACGGATCAAGCATTCTCTTATCAGGGGTATTGATGAGTTTATTGAACAGGATGTTGAGGAGGCCAGACCTCTTTTCAGCCGTTCAATTGAGCTGATTGAAGGTCCGTTGATGGGAGGGATGAATGAAGTAGGAGATCTTTTCGGATCGGGAAAGATGTTCCTTCCCCAGGTTGTTAAAAGTGCAAGGGTGATGAAAAAAGCAGTTTCAAAACTTGCACCATATATTGAAAAGGAGAGTGAAGGTGCAGAGAAAAAAATTGCAGGTAAAGTACTTCTTGCAACTGTTAAGGGAGATGTTCATGATATCGGGAAAAATATTGTCGGAGTTGTACTGTCGTGCAATAACTATGAGATAATTGATCTTGGAGTTATGGTCCCTGCAGAAAAGATAATTGATACTGCCATAAAGGAAAATGTTGATATTATAGGACTGAGCGGATTAATAACACCTTCACTGGAGGAAATGGTCCATGTTGCTTCAGAAATGGAACGAAGAAAAATAACCCTTCCACTTGCTTATCGGAGGGGCAACAACATCTGAGATCCATGCTGCAGTTAAGGTTGCACCTGCATATTCAAATTCAGTTATTCATGTTAAGGATGCTTCAAAGGCTGCCGGTGTACTTGCATCTCTGCTTCAGAAAGACAACAGTTCATATGTTGCTTCCATAAAAGCAAAGTATCAGAAGATGCGTGATGATCATAGTTCACGTCAGACAGAAAAGAATCTTCTTTCATTAAATGAAGCAAGAAAAAATAAATTTATTACGGACTGGCAGATCTATCAGGCTTTCTGAACCCGTAAAACCCGGACTTCATATTTTTCATGATATAGATCTGAATGAACTTAAAGGTTATATCGACTGGACATTCTTTTTCTTTGCATGGAAAATATCCGGAAAATATCCTGCAATTTTCAGCGATCCGGTAAAAGGTGTTGAGGCAAAGAAATTCTTTGATGATGCACAGATGTATCTTAAAAAGATTATTGATGAGAAAATTCTGACAGCAAAAGCTGTTTTTGGATTATTTCCTGCAGTCTCTTATGGAGATGATGTTAAAGTCTTTTCAGATAAAAGCAGGAAGAAAATAAAATCGGTTTTCAGATTTTTGAGGAACCAGGAGCCAAAAGAGAAAGGATGTTCCCAATCTGTCACTTTCCGATTATATTGCGCCTGAGAGTCATCAGGATTGAATGATTGGATAGGAGCTTTTGTTGTTACAGCATGCATATTGATAATGAAAAGTTTGACAAATATAAAGAGGATGATTATGCTACAATAATGATCAGGATCCTCAGCGACCGGCTTGCTGAAGCTGCGGCTGAATGGCTTCATGAAAGGATCAGGAAGGAATACTGGGGTTATGCAAAAGAGGAAAATCTTACAGTTGATGATTTGCTTAAGGTGAAGTACAAAGGGATAAGACCTGCTCCCGGTTATCCTGCCTGTCCCGATCATACCGAAAAACAAGTTATCTTTGACCTTCTGGAAGCTGAAAAAGCAATTGGTGCCAGCACTTACTGAAAACTTTGCAATGATACCTCCAGCATCTGTAAGCGGTTATATTTTTTCACATCCCGGATCAACATATTTTAATATAGGGAAGATAGACTCTGACCAGTTGAAGGATTATGCAAAAAGGAAAAATTTTACAAAAGATGAAGCTGCAAAATGGCTCTCTCCAAATTTATGATATACACTTTGAGATGAACGTAATAGATAAGATTAATAACGCAAAAGGACCATTATTCACATTTGAACTTCTTCCTCCCCTCAAAGGGCATAGCATTGAGAGAACTTATGCAGCAATTGACAGGCTTATTGAATATGAACCTGCATATATAAATTTCACCTCGCACCGGAATGAAACCATTTTGAGGGAACGTCCCGACGGACTTCTTGAGAAAAGGGTGGTACGTCTCCGTCCCGGGACATTTGCACTTGCTGCCGCTGTTAAGTATAAGTACAACATACTTGTTGTTCCGCATGTCCTCTGCGGAGGTTTTACAAAGGAGGAGACCGAAAATGTTCTTATTGAAATGAGATTCCTGGGAATTGATGATGTTCTGGCATTAAGGGGCGATCCGCAAAAGGGAAGCCGTTCATTTATTCCGGAGAAAGAATGGCCATGCTCATACATATGAGCTTGTGCAGCAGATCGTTGACATGAATAAGGGTAAATATCTTGAGGATAATCTTGAAAATGCTGATCCGACAAATTTTTGCATCGGAGTGGCAGGTTATCCTGAGAAGCATTTTGAAGCTGCTAACCGGCAGGTTGATATGGAGAACCTGAAGCGAAAGGTCGATGCAGGAGCCAGTTATATTGTTACCCAGATGTTTTTTGATAATAACAGATTCTGCAGATTCAGGGATGAATGCAGAAAGATAGGGATAACAGTTCCGATAATTCCAGGTATTAAGCCTATTTCAGCTTTGAATGATATTAAACTGCTTCCGCAGACATTTCATATTGATTTGCCTAATGATCTGTTTACTGCTGTAAAGAAATGCAAAAATGACTGTGAAGCAAGAGAAGCAGGAATTGAATGGGCTGTTGCCCAGTCAAAGGAATTAATTAAAATGGGTGTTCCGGGTATCCATTATTATACTCTCGGGAGGTCAGATAATATCGCAAGGATAGTGAAGGCGTCTTTCTGAGAAGGCTAATCCCTGAAACCCCGTATGTTTTTTGCCCCCCTGCCCCCCTAAAGGGGGGTTAATCCTCAATTTTTAAGTATATTTTTCTTTATGTTTGCGAATTAGCCTCCCTTTAGGGGTCCCTATATCTAACGGGGTGGGGGCCAATATATGGGATTATAGTTTGAACGCCTTCTTTATCTTATCAACATAATCCAGTTTTTCCCAGGCAAAGAATTCAACCTTTTTCTGATAAGCTTTTTTCCCGTTACCGTTCAGACTTTTTGATTTGCTTCCGGGAACTTCATAATAAACATCAACTGTTTTGGAATAGCTCTCACGTCCGAAATGACCATATGATGCAGTAGGCAGGAAAACGGGATTTTTAAGGCCAAAACGCTGGACAATTGAATAGGGACGCATATCGAAAAGTTTGAAGACGGTCTCCGCAATTTCTCCGTCGTGCAGTACTGCACCTTTTTTATCTTTCACCTTCGCTGTGCCATAGGTATTGATGAATAAGCCGACTGGCTCAGCTACACCAATAGCGTAGGCTACCTGAATTAATGCCTGGTCACATACACCTGCAGCAACCAGGTTTTTGGCAATATGACGTGCAGCATAGGCAGCTGATCTGTCAACTTTAGATGAGTCTTTCCCTGAGAATGCACCACCGCCATGAGCCCCATGGCCACCGTATGTATCAACAATAATTTTACGGCCAGTCAGGCCTGTATCACCATGGGGACCTCCGATGACAAATTTACCTGTAGGATTGACCAGCAGATCATAGTGATCGTTAAAAAGTTTCTGGATCCTTGCAGGAAGTGATTTCTTGACTCTTGGAATGAGGATTTTTTCAAGATCTTCCTTGATCTTCTCCTGCATTGCTTTTTCAGCAGTCAATTCAGATTTAGTGTGATTTATCCTTTGGCAGAATAAATTCATCGTGCTGGGTGCTGATAACTATTGTGTCGATCCTTAGCGGTTTGTTTTTGTCATCATACTCGACTGTAACCTGAGATTTACTGTCGGGCCTCAGATATTTCATCTGTTTCCCTTCATGTCTGATTGCTGCCAGTTCCTGGAGAAGCCTGTGAGCCAGTTCAATGGTTAAAGGCATATAATTATCCATTTCCCGGCAGGCATAGCCGAACATCATTCCCTGGTCGCCTGCTCCCTGTTCTTCAGGTTTCTCACGAACAACTCCCTGGTTTATGTCGCTTGATTGTTCATGAATTGTAGAAATAACACCGCATGAATCACAATCGAAACGATATTCGGCTTTTGTATATCCTATGTTTCGTATTACTCCTCTGGCAATTTCCTGATGATCAACCCAGCCTGTGGTGCGGACTTCTCCGCCGCAGACAACCAGACCGGTGGTTACAAATGTCTCGCAGGCAACTTTTGATTCAGGGTCCCAGCGAAGAAATTCGTCAAGCAATGAATCTGATATCTGATCGGCTACCTTATCGGGGTGGCCTTCTGAAACTGATTCGGAAGTAAATAAATATCCCATAATTATATTTTTAATTCATTGTTAAACAAAAGGTTGGAAGATTGGTTGATTGTAAATAGGAATTGACCGCGGTTTAGCATTTTTTTCCTGTGGTTGCAATCAGCTCAAATCTTTCCACTAAATTATTACGGTACAAAGCAACAAAAAAAAATGAGTTTCAGAAAATTTAAATATGAAAATATTATTATTATCCTTTTGGCCTTTGTTTTAATCCTATGACTCCTCCTTATCTCAACCCTCCTGACTCCCCCTTTATCTCAACCTCAAACCCCCCAAATGGGGGGCTATTAAAGCTGTGAAACTTGAGACTTCCACAGAAAGTTTAACCGTTAGTCAGATGTCTGAAAACCTCTTCAAGATTACTTTCCTGTTTATTCAGTGAGAGAACGGTGAGATTATTTTTTACTGCAAAATTGAATACAGACGGACGTATATCCTCATCGCCTTCAGCTTCGATAACCCAGGTATTGTCCCTGATTTTTTTTACAGTGCTGACATTTTCAATTTCTGCCAGTAATGAGTCCGGAGTATCTTTATCGAATTCAACCTGGATTACCTGTTTTCGCCGTTTAATTTTGGAATAAATATTACTTTTCTCTTCATCGGCAACTATTATCCCTTTATCGATGATAATTACTCTGTCGCAAATGGCTTCAACCTCCTGCATAATATGCGTTGAAAGCATCACTGTTTTTTCCTTTCCGGTTTCTTTTATGAGATTTCGTATCTCTACGATCTGGTTTGGGTCAAGTCCGGTTGTTGCCTCATCAAGTATCAGTACAGCAGGATTATGTATCAGAGCCTGCGCCAGACCTACCCTTTGTCTGTACCCTTTGGAAAGTGAGCCGATCTTCTTGTTCTGCTCAGGTACAAGTCCGGTTAACTGAACAATATTATCTGTCAGCTTTTTCCCTGATAAACCTGTTTTATAGATTGAAGCTACAAAACCAAGATATTCCCTTACATACATATCAGGATAGAGAGGATTATTCTCAGGAAGATAACCTATCTGCTTTTTTACTTCGAGATTATCTGCATCAACTGGCAGGCCATTAACGCTTACCATTCCTGAAGATGCAGGAATGAATCCGGTAATGATCTTCATCATTGTGGATTTACCTGCACCATTCGGACCAATAAATCCGACGATCTCACCGGTTTTTACTTCGAAGGATATATTATCGAGCGCTTTTTGATCGCCATAGAACTTTGTAACCCCCTTAACTACGATAGACATAACCTGACTATTGTTCGTTCATTACCTGTTGCAAAGATAATGAAAGGGGACTCTTTTAGTTTCCCCAACCACCCATGAATTGTCCTACACTTGCAAACGATGCCATCGGATTTACACAGCAGACTGGAATTTTCGAGCTGTTGGCAATAATATTTTGTTCTGAAGCGCCAACCATATAATCGGCGAACGTTATATTCTTTGTGGTCACAATCAGTATCAGATCGGCATTTATTTTTTGTGCAAAATCAATTGTCTGTTCAGCCATCTTTCCTTTTTGCATGTCGTGGATCTCATATTCTATATTATTTTGTATCAGGTATTTGACAGCAAAATTTAAATTTATTTTGGTCTTTTTTAACAGACTTTTATCGCTGGTAGCAGAAACAAGCATATGGATCTTTGACTCAAAGTATTTCCCCATAAAAATGGCCATTTTTATCTTATCCTTATTCTCGCTCCTGAAATCAACAGGGAATACAATATTATGATATCTCTCCTGATCAGCAGGAGGATCCTGTACAACAATGAAAGGTATCTTTGATTTTACTATTACCTTTAAGGCCCAGCTGCCGGTGAGTTTTTGCATTCCTTTCATCCCATGAGTACCCATAACAACCAGGCTGGCTTCCTTCTCGTTGACATACTCCGCAATTGAAGTAAAGATGCTTCCCTTTGAAACATGGTAAATGATCGGAACATTATATTTCTTGCTAGTTTTCATCAACCAGGCGTTTTAAATGGTTGGTTACCTCTGCATAGGCTTTAGGATTTATGCCAGTATCCACAATATGCAAAAGGCATATATCATTGTTTACCATTCGGCTAATCTTTACTGCATGTGCCAGTGCGTGCTCTGCAACATGAGAAAAATCCCATGGTACAACTATAATTTTCTTATTTTCTTCCATAGTTCCTGATTGTTTACGATTTCTTATCCAAAGTTATTCAGAATTTGCCAATTTACAAATCATTATATGATTGCATCTAAACATTTTTAAATCAACCAGTTAACAATAAGCTATTCAAAATGATTATCTTCCTGAATTTCCTCCTTGCAGCAGGTCTCTACACTATATTGACCAGTCAAAAAATAACCTGAAAGGATAATTAATATAAAACTCTTATATAGGGTAAATATTATAATTTCAGGTCAAATAAATTGAATAAGAACGTACTATCGCACAAAAATAATGCCATAAAGAAATGAAGGCCGAAGGTTCAGGTCACCGAAAAGTGAGCCGTCATTTTACGAATTCAAAATAATGCCGGTCTCTTCTACCTTTGCGACTAACTATTTATTATTTTTACACATCTATTTTTTTATATTAATTGTTCATGATGAAAAGAATTAAGGTAAAAAACCTGCTCTCAAATCCGGTTCTGGATTCAGATGTTCTGGTAAAGGGATGGGTAAGGACAAAGAGGGGAAACAAAAATATTCTCTTTATCGCCTTGAATGACGGTTCGACTATTAACAACATCCAGATAGTTGCAGAAACTGCATCATTTGATGAGAATCTTCTGAAAGAGATCTCAACCGGAGCATGCATCGCTGTTACAGGTAAGGTTGTTGAGTCACAGGGACAGGGTCAGAATATTGAAATCAGCGCTGCTGCCATTGAACTTTACGGAAAAAGTGATGCTGAGACCTATCCTTTGCAGAAGAAAGGACATTCAATGGAATTTCTAAGGGAGAATGCACATCTGCGCTTCAGGACCAATACATTTGGTGCTGTATTCAGGATAAGACATGCAATGGCATTTGCCATTCACAAATACTTTAATGATAAAGGATTCTTCTATCTTCATACTCCTATTATTACAGGAAGCGATGCAGAAGGCGCCGGAGAAATGTTCCAGGTTACAACTATGGATTTTCTGAACATGCCTCGTAATGCCGACGGGTCAGTTGATTACAGTAACGATTTTTTCGGTAAGCAGACAAATCTTACAGTTTCCGGGCAGCTTGAAGGAGAGCTAGGCGCTCTTTCTTTGGGAGATATCTATACTTTCGGACCAACTTTCAGGGCTGAAAACTCAAATACTCCCAGGCATCTTGCAGAATTCTGGATGATAGAACCTGAGATGGCATTCTACGACCTGACTGATAATATGGATCTTGCAGAAGACTTTGTTAAATATCTTATCAGGTATGCCCTTGATAATTGCTCTGAAGACCTGGAATTTCTTAATAATATGATTGATAAAGCACTTCTTGACAGGCTAAAATTTGTTGTTGAGAATGAATTTGTCAGAATTACGTATACAGAAGCGGTATCAATTCTTACTTCTTCAGGTAAGAAATGGGAATACCAGGTTGGCTGGGGCCGTGACCTGCAGGCTGAACATGAAAGGTATCTGGTCGAAGAACATTTCAAAAGACCTGTGATACTTACCGATTATCCCAAAGAAATTAAGGCATTTTACATGAAGCAGAACGACGATGGCAAAACAGTAAGAGCTATGGATGTTCTGTTCCCGGGTATCGGTGAAATAATTGGCGGATCGCAGAGAGAAGAGCAATATGACAGGTTGCTTTCGCGTATTAAAGAATTGAAGTTGAGGGAAAAAGATTTCTGGTGGTACCTCGATACAAGAAAATTCGGATCTGCACCTCACAGCGGATTCGGACTTGGATTTGAAAGGTTAATATTATTTGTCACAGGAATGTCAAATATAAGGGATGTGATCCCGTTTCCGAGAACACCAAAAAACGCTGAATTTTAAAAGAGAATTCGCTGAAACGTAGTTATAGTAGAACGTATGTTAAAGCAAAGGTTACAGCAGAAATTGCTTCAGAAACTTTCACCACAGCAGATCCAGATGATCAAGCTGCTGGAAGTTCCTACTTTGCAGATTGAACAGCGTATCAAGAAAGAGCTGGAAGAAAATCCTGCTCTTGAGGAAGGTACTGAGGAAGAAGAGATCCCCGGTGAACAGGAAGAAGAGCAATTTGAAGAAAATGATAAGGACCAGGAAGAATTCACTCTCGATGATTATATAGAAGAGGATGACATCCCTGATTACCGCCTGCAGGCAAAAAACTATAGCAAGGACGAAGAAAAAAGAACAGAAATACCCTTTTCTGTCGGATTTTCATTTCAGGAGCATCTCGAATCGCAACTCAGTCTGAGGGATCTTACTGAGAAACAGAAAATTCTCGGTGAATATATTCTTGGAAATATCGACGAGGACGGATACCTGAGAAGAGATCTTATAAACATTGTCGATGATCTTGCTTTCCTTCAGAATGTCGAAACAACTGAAGGTGAACTGGAAGAGGTCCTTAAGATAATTCAGGATCTTGAACCTGCAGGTGTCGGAGCAAGAACCCTCAGGGAATGCCTGCTGCTGCAGATTGAAAAGCGAGACAATTCGCAACCATCCATGAAGCTGGCACACACTATTCTTGATCAATATTTCGAGGAATTTACAAAAAGACATTACGATAAAATAATTTCCCGGCTCGGCATAACTGAAAATGAACTTAAAGCTGCCATCGAGGAGATCTTAAGACTTAATCCCAAACCGGGAGGAGTATACAGTGATCCTTTTAATAAAACTTCACAACCAATAATTCCCGATTTCATTCTTGAACTTTCTGAAGACGGTTTCGATCTTCATCTTAATTCGAAAAACCTGCCTGAACTCAGACTGAGCTCAGCATATAGCGAAATGCTTCATTCTTACAGCAAGGATAAGAGCCAGAAAAAAGAGATGAAAGATGCTGTGCTTTTTGTGAAGCAGAAAATCGATTCAGCAAAATGGTTCATCGATGCTATCAAACAACGGCAAAATACTCTTCTTCTTACAATGAATGCAATTCTCGAATATCAGCAGGAGTATTTTATTGATGGTGATGAAACAAAATTAAAACCCATGATCCTGAAAGATGTTGCTGAAATGACAGGTCTCGATATTTCAACAGTATCAAGAGTTGCAAACAGCAAATTTGTTCAGACACATTTCGGGATATTCCCTTTGAAGTTTTTCTTTTCAGAAGGACTTCAGACGGATAGCGGTGAGGAAGTATCGACCAGAGAAATAAAACGGATCCTGCAGGACTGTATTGAAAATGAAGAAAAACGAAGACCTCTTACAGATGAAAGTCTCACTGATATCCTTCAGGAAAAAGGATACCAGATAGCACGACGGACTGTAGCAAAATACCGGGAACAACTAAATATTCCGGTTGCCAGGCTGAGAAGGGAAATTTAAAGTGTAACAGGATACTTTAAATATTGATTGTTATAGTAAAAATGATTGTTCACATCAGACTTATGGCAACTGACAAATTAAAAGATTTCCCCGATATACTTGCCAGGATAATTACAGTTGTTTTTCATCCGTTGCTGATGCCCGTTTACGGAATGATTATCATTTTTTCCGCTCCAACCCTGTTGGGTTATCTTCCTTTTAACGTCAAAAAATTATTGCTTCTTATATTGCTGGTTAATAATGTTTTGTTACCCCTTTCTTTAATGCCTTTCTTTCATAACAGGAAAATTATCACCTCATGGTCCATCAGCGAATAGAAAAGAAAGGAATATTCCCCTCATAATTACAACTGTTCTCTATTGTACCACTTCATATATAATATTCAAAGTTCCCATTACCTCTGTTTCTTAAAACATTTGTTTTTTCAGCTGCTTTTCTTTCACTTACAGTTACTTTAATAAATTTCTGGTGGAAGATATCACTTCATTCAGTCGGGGCCGGAGCAATTATAGGCCTGGTATTTAGTTCTTTCATTAAAAATGATAACCCCGTTGGACTGGTATCTGATTTCTGCAATAATTGCAGGAGGATTGATCCTTTCTTCCAGATTGCAGCTTAATTTGCATAACCCGCAGCAGGTGTGGATCGGATTGTCAGCCGGTTTTTTTGGATTGACTCTTTTTATGATGTTTTTCTAACATCTCATTTAACGCCTCATTTAAGAGGATACTGCTTTGTATGTTTATTTCTTCCTGCCATGACACTTTTAGCCGGGGGAAGCAAAATTCCGGTCTTTATCTTATTCTGAGCAATAGTGTGAAACCATCCCTTTTCAGAGAGGTATTCAGCCAGGTATTCCTGTTCAGTCTGACCGGGAGTAGGAATGATCAAGGCAGTACAGTTCAGACTCACTAGCTCCATAAGTGTAGAGTAGCCCGATCTGGTTATTATATATTCACTGCTCTGATAAAATCTCTTTCATCCGGGATGAGGGAAGATGGCTATAAAATATAATGTTGCCTTTCCGGCCAGTTTCTCCTGAAGTACCGGGTTTACCTTCAAATATAACTGTAGGTAGGTTCCTGGTCTTTAAGAAGTGATAACAAGTTTTTGTTTAAGGATCTCCCTCTGAGGTTCCGGTCCTGAAAGGATCACTGTGTTGTGTTGAAAATTAATATGGATCTCATTGGGTGATGGTTCACTGTCTGCGAACCTGGATAAGATTCCTATGTACCTGACATTGTCAGGTAATTTGATGCCATGCGATAATCTGCCTGATAGATTCAGATCGCCGGGTAAGTCGGGAATAAAACAAAAAGAATATTTTTTAATGATCTGCCTGTGCAATATCACTCCAATGGATTCCATGAATTGCACAGCTTTTGGTAATGGAATCAGGGGCATATGTGTCACATACACTGAAGTTATTTGCTGTTCCATAACCCGAACCGGTTATCGCTTATAAGTATATCAATAGCATGTTCCTTTATGATTTTTTTTATCTTACTGTGCTCCAGAATTATATGATAGAAAAGTAAAGGGATTTTAAACAGGAGATAGAAATATTGTGGGAAGGAATCGTGAATAACCGGGTTTGAAGCCCGGGAATTTGATAAAAGATAATCCGGGTAATTCATTGCGGAAGAGTGATAGATGCTCTTCTCCTGAGGCAATTATGACATTATGATTCATCTCCAGGAGCTTTCCTGGCTACAGGGATCATCCGTGCGGCATGACCTAATCCCCATTCCAGGGGACAGATAAGTATGTTGTAACTTTTATTCAATCTTAACCGGAAACCTGTGTTTTAATACCCAATCGAATTTACAAGTGCCGCAATTCCTTTTAGCTCAGAAAGCGGTACTTTTCTTAATTGTGCTCCTTCCGGTGTATCCCTCGATATAGTATAGATCATTACTTCAGAGGGATTTATTCTTTCAATTGCTTTCAGCCATGCTTTAATTTCAACAGTCAGTTGTATTATCAATTGTTATTCCATTGTACGTGCCTCGCAGAAAAAGAGTCTGGATAATTACTTTTCCATTAAATCCAATGAGATTATTTAATCAGTTGCTTCAGCACTTAATGTCAACTTTTGGCTGATTATGAATTTTAATAGTGGAATCAAATGCAGAATCGAGTTTAAGAATGTTCATGATCGATTTTTAGTAGCGCTGCCTTTACAAGTGGATTTGAAATTGTTGTTGCATTCGATAAAACGGCGATTCTGGCTTCAGGGAAGTACTTGTCTCTCAGGGTTATACTGTCATCAATTATCCCGGGGAAATGCAGGATGAAGAGTGGGTTCTCCGTTTCCGGCATAAGTTATCACATCAGGAATGATGATTTTATTGTTTCAGCTCTGAAAGTTTTTGCTCGAGAGCTTTATAGACTTCTTCCCGGCTGGGAAGCCGGTATTGCCGGAAATTTCAGACAGCCCTAGTCCATCCGCATTCACAGTAAATGCAATTGAAATTGCAGATCTTTTTATTGGTCGGCAATAAGTTTATTCCAAGCGACACTCCCAGGCGCCTGCTTTTAACCGGTCCGAATACTATCTTCATCAAAAAGAAATGTGGCCATTTTTGATTTCTTTTACAGGGTTCAAAAGTAACATAAATTATTTTGCTCCCCAACCTTTCCTCTTTTACTAGTTAAATATCACTATGTGAGAGAATTATACCCCCTTTAGGGGGTAGGGGGCCTAAATGACTAGAAACTGTGTGCTGGTGACTGAATTAAAAGAAATTAATACGGCTTAGGACCTAAAATAATGTTGTTTCGGGTTCTTCTATATCAGTCTTGTCACAAAACTGTCGGGAAGCAATTTCATGTTTTGCAGGTCAACATTCTGAAGGAGAAGAAGACCAGGCTTTTTACCGTTTTCAATGCTGCCAAACTGTTTCTCTTCTCCCAGTGCCTTTGCACCGTTCATTGTAGCCCACAAAACAAGATCATCGATGGATGTTTCAGGGAAATTAGTCTGAAGTGTTTTAAGCTCTTCCAGGATGCTGAGTTCAGTATTTGAAGCAAGACTATCGGTTCCGATAACCAATTCACAACCTTCCCTGAATAAGCATATTCAACCGGAGGAATCCTATTTTCAATATAGATATTTGAGTTAGGGCAGAGACACCAGAATAAATTTACTCTTTCATTGACCTGTCTGACAGTTTTTCTGTCTGCAAAAGTATTATGTACAAGTATCAGATTTCCTGACTTTGTTACTTCCTCAAGGATCACAGAAGCATGACAATCAGGAGTTTCCAGCCGGGCAGGGAGCAATCCCGATCGTTCATAAGAGTTCATCAATGTGCCGGTCCGGTTTTTGAGGAATTTTTCTTCACCGGCAGTTTCCATGAAGTGAATGGAAGTTACCTTGTTATTCAAACTTTTATCTCTCAGGAGCCTGAAGAGAGTGAGAGACAATGAATAAGCAGAATGGGGTACCATGGAGAATGTAAGATCCATCTCTTTTGCTTTTTCGGCAATAACAGTTATCTCGTCAATCCGTTTTACCGCTTTATCAGGATCGAGACCGAATACCTCAAGCAGATTAACGTACCTGATCCTGCTATCTTTTTTTATCGTGAAGGAATCTGAAGTATTGCAGATATCGGCACATAAAACTATTCCATTATTAAACATGTAATTATCAGCGGAATATGCGGAAGAGAGTATGCTTTGTGTGTTAGCTTTCCTTGTGGTTCTGACCTGTTCAATAAATTCACCCAGGCCTGTTCCTTCTTTTATAAATCCTTTCATGTGAGACAGTTCCAGGTGGCAATGACAATTGACAAAACCAGGAACAATGATCCCATTATAAAACTCTATGGAGTGCCTTTCTTTAAGATCACCTGATGTATTTTCGATATTGATTATTTCGCCGTCATCTTCCGTGGTAATTACTGCTCTTTTGAGAGGGGGACCGGAATTTGTAAAGACATACTGGGAGGCAAAGCGTTTCATTTTGCTCCTGCATTAAAAGTAATTGAAATATTTTCTATAAAGATATGTTTCTCAAGGTTATAAGGATTGTTATCAAATTCGTAAAAACAACCTTTTAAGTGCCGAAGGGGACTCTTAAGTACAGGAATTGGCATACTGTAGTTATGTTGCCGGCCATCTTTTATGAAGTAAACTGATTTAAGGATTTGTTTATTTCCTGTATCTGTACTATCAGGGGAACTTATGGTCATAAAAGCTCCCGGGTTCAGGGACTCGTCATCAGGAAACAGGATAACCGTAAACGATAGAGTATAATGGCCACTTTTATAAAGAGTTACATCAAATGAAGTCGAGTCGTTTCCAGATATGGAAGGAATTGAATAAAAATCTTTTCCCCGCCACAGGTTCGAGGCCCGTTCCTGTTGTATTTTTGATTCAATTTCAACACGCGATTCCATCTCGCTTAACCTGCCAAGAACCTGATCATATATCTTGTTAAGTCTTTTAGGCCTTTTCAAAAAATAGAACTTCATAGTTCTGTCCATCATTTCTTTAGTATACCCATGTTTTTCTATAACCTGATAATAGATCGAAATTGAATCAAGATGTGATGCCCATCCATTTATACTCGGCAGGCTTAGAAGTCCGTTTGTCAGATGAATATCAGTCAGTACTGAAATAAGTTCTTTCTCAGGGATCAGTTTATTTTTGTCCAGCTTTGTTTTTCTGCTGGAACAAGATCCGGTCATTAATGAAACTGAGATCAATATGAGAAAAGCAAACCTGGTCATAGTACTTTATTGTTAAGTGTTTTTCTCATCCAATATTTTCAGAACAGGATATCCGTAAATATAATAATTGATAATCAAACCTCCTTGTTAAGGTATTTTTTTGTGAGAAACCTGACAGGATACCATGCGGCCCAATAGCCAATTAACAGGACAGTTGCCGGTACTATTATAAAATCCTTCATCTTCAATACAACAGGATATGAGTCCATGATTAGTGACTGACTGTTGAGCTTGACAAATCCGTAAGTCTGCTGAAGCCAGCAGACAACGAAGCCCAGGATAATTCCTGAAAATGCACCGATTATTGAGATCAGCCAACCTTCAAAGATGAAGATTTTCCTGATAAGGTTATTATCAGCACCCAGACTCTTAAGTATTTCAATATCACGCTCTTTTTCGATTATTAGCATCGTAAGGGATCCTATGATATTGAATGAAGCAATAATAAGTATAAGAGTAAGAATGAAGAATATTGCAAGTCTTTCGGATTGCATTACCTTGTAAAAAATTGCCTGTTGTTGATACCGGTTCTGAACTTTAAAGCCCTTTCCGAAAATCTTTGCTATATCTTTTTGAACAGTCTGAGGATCGGCATGTTGTTTGAATTTTATTTCAATGGTACTGACTCCCTTGTCGGTTTCTGTAAGCTCACGTGCAAATTCGAAAGGGATATAAACATACTTCGAATCGTACTCCTTTTCAACTTCAAAGATGCCGGAGGGGAAAATGAACTTATGGTTTAGTGAGTTTTCAGCGTTAAAATTGGTATTGCTGCCGGTTTTTTTGGGGAAAATTATTTCCAGCGGTGTTATGAAATTGACCCTGATCCCCAGATATTGAGCTACTCCGATACCTGGAATTGCATATGGCCGTCCCTTTTCGTTTCTCAATGCAAATTCCCCCTCCCACATGGAGCTGTCAATATTTGAAACCATTGCATAATTGTCATCCACACCCTTTATTGTGGCAATAGTCTGTCGTGAACCATATTTCAGCAGGGCATTGTCTTCAATAGTAAGTGAGTAGCAGGATAATCCTTCAACTTTTGCCAGTAGTTTCAGACGCGCAGTATCAGGAATAAATGTTTTGCCCTCGCTCGCAGTAATTTTAATATCCGGATCAAAGGTGTTGAAGATAGCACTAACCATTGTTTCAAGACCGTTAAAAACAGAGAGTATAATTATCAGAGCCATAGTGCCGACTGCCACTCCGGCAACTGAAACAGCTGAAATAATGTTTATTGCATTCCGCGATTTTTTTGCGAACAGATATCTTTTTGCTATGTATAATGAGAGTTTCACTATTCTTGTTTTCTGGCCGTAACCAGCAACCCGGTTCCGGTTTTATGAGTTAAACAGAGATCAAAAATGTTAAGAATGACTGAAACAGGGAAAAAGATCAGATAATAAAACGGGAGAATAAGAAAAAAAAGATAAGAGATATTCAGCATCTTAATCGGATATTTCATTGATAATCGCCATGAGATATTCCCGGGTTTTCCATACGTATATAATGATCTCAACTGAGTTCTGAATCCTGCGAGATGAAAGTTTTTCAGTAATATCCTGAATGCTGTATCCGTCTCTTACATGTTCATCTATGAATGATTCCTGATTGTCACCATGAACATCCGAGCCTCCTTTGTCCGAAGGAGTTGATATCAACAGTATGCCATTGTTTCTAAGCGATTTATAAAATTTCCCAAATACAAGAACATCTTCTTCGATATGCTCCATTACATCTACCGACAGAATTATGTCATAACAATCCTTATCATCCAGGGTTGTCAGATCACACGTATAGAAAGAAACCCTGTCAGATAATCCGGTCTTTCCAAAAAATCTGTTACAGTCATCTATCTGTTCTTTGTTGATATCAATAGCTTTGATTTTCCAACGGCTGTTCATTCTGCTCATACGCCAGGTGTATTGTCCGAATCCTGAACCGGCATCCAGAACAGATGCATCACCTGGATACTGACAGGCAATTTTTCGCAACGCTTTTTTCACGTGCCAGGTACGAAGCAGCAGAAGGTCGAGCAGAAAATAAAGGGTCTTTCTCAAAAAGAGTGATCGTGTGAAAAATCTGCCGAGTGATCTTTTTATTGGCTCGTACTGCATAAATATCAGGATTTCAGCAGCTTGTCTATCTTGTCAATATAGTCAAGGCTATCATCAATATGGAAAGCAATATCCGGTACAATCCGGAGCTGTGTCCTGACTTTTTGACCAAGATCAAACCTTATCTTTGAGCTGTGTTCCTCAATTGACTTTAAGAATTTCATCCTGGTTTGTTGTCGGGAAGATGCTTATATAGACTTTAGCAAATGAAAGATCGGGACTGACTCTGACTCTTGTTATTGAGACTAATTTACCGTGTGCAAATTCATTTCCTCTTTTAAGAAAGATATCGGCCAGTTCTTTCTGAATTAAACGTGATACTTTTTTCTGTCTTGTCGATTCCATGGCCATTTTTATTTAGTCCGGCAAAGGTAATAAAAATACAAACTCGGTGCTAATAACCCGGTGCTGGGTGCTGGGTCCTGGGTGCCGGGTGGTATCAAATTTCCAGTTTCAGTCCGAACAAGAATTGCCTTACATTCGGATAGTTTCCGGTATCGATTCCAAAGGCAGTGTCGGTTCCTCCAATCTCAGGATCAATACCTGAATATTTTGTTAAGGTGAATAGATTAATAGCCTGCAGATACACCCTGAAGGAGGTTATCTTTATCTTCTTTAAAAGCTTTTCGTCGAAATTATATCCAAGCTCAAGGCTCTTTAACCTGAGATATGATCCATCCTCAACATAGTAGCTACAATTCTGGGTGTTGGTTGAAAAGTTAGAGTTGTTTGATGCTTTCGGTACTCTCGCAGTAGTATTGCTCACCGTCCAGCTGTCATATAGTAACCTTTTGCTTTTCTGCCCATTGAATGAAGGCCAGAAATCTGTCCACCATTTGGTGTAGTTGTATATTTCATTTCCCTGAACCCAGTACAAAAGCGCTCCAATATCAAATCTTTTATATGACAGCCCCAGGTGTATTCCGGCGGTAAAGTCGGGATGAGGATTTCCAAGAAATGTTCTGTCAGCCGGAGTTATGGCATTATCTGCATTCTGATTAACAAACCTGAAAAAGCCAGGCTGAGCACCATCCTGTGTGGGGGCACCCGCAACTTCGATATTGCTGCTGAATAATCCGGCAACCTGGTAACCATAGAAGGAAGATAACGGATGACCTTCCTGATTTCTCACCGGGGGTCCGATCCTTAAATCCGTATTAACATCGAAAAAATCAACCGGGGAATCACCCATTTCATTTCTGTAGGCAGTGAAATAGCAATCTGCCTTAAATATTACACCACCAAATGCCTGGTTATAATTCAGTTGGGCATCAATACCTGAATTTTTCATTGTGGCGCTATTAATATGTGGATCCAGACCAGGCCCGGCAGTTCCGGGAAAGTCGACAATCTGATACAATTCAGAGGATTTTTTGGAATACCAGTCTAATACCAGGCCTAAATGATTGTTGAATAATCTTGAGTCCAGTCCCAGATCAGTTGTCAGAATATTGTCTTGACCATAAAAAATATCTCCTGTCTTTCCATATGAGGCTCTTAGTTTCAGATCACTCAACCAATCAATCGAGGATAAAAATTTTTCTTTTGATATTCTCCAGCCGAACGCCATAGCCGGGAAGAAATTATGGTTATTAGAGACATAGTATGACGTTGCCTCGTCAGACCGAAGTGAAATGTTTAGAAAATATTTTTCTCTGAAAGAATAACCTGCTGCCATGAAAAGACTTTGAAGTGATTCAGGGACGAGAGTATAACCATTGGCTTGCTGTAGCACACCTGCCCCTGGTTCAACTCCTGACCTGGTAGTTGATTCAAACTTACCGTTGTTCACAGAAGTCCTTTCTATTCCGGCAACCAAATTTATAAGATGGTCACCAAATTCTTTTTCAAGATTCAGTAATGAATTTATTATCCAGGAATTTTTATTTCCTGATGATTTTGTGTGATAAGACGTAAGTGAATTCTCAGAATTTTCATAGGTCGCATAATTATAGTCAATTGATTCGCTTGTCTGCTTTGTAATACCATAGGAAGTTCTCCAGCTCAGTCCTTTAAAGATAAGGATGTCTGTGTACACCTGTCCTTCTATTTGAGAATCATCAGATCTGTCGTTCTTATTTCTGATTCTGTCGGCTGTTACATTCGTGGAATTGCCCAGGGTGGGAGCCATACCTGTCCCCCCGTATTCTCCAGGCTGAAAGTTATGCCCCGGACCAATTACCGGAGTTGTGATATAAACCGGAATAATTGAGGGTAACCTGTACGGTCCGGCGAGTATCGGGCTGTTTGCACTGAGGTTAGGCACATAGTTTCCGGTACGGCTGGCTACCTGCATATTCTCACCAATTCTTATGTGCTTATTTAAGAAGGACAATTCTGAATTTATTTGAGCGGAGTATCTTTTTGTAAATGTGTTAAGAATGATTCCGTTCTGGTCGAAAAATCCTGTTCCGATATAGATCCTGGCATTTTCTGCTCCTGTCGAAACCGACAGGTTATGATCCTGGATCAGAGATGGTTTGGTGATTGCATTGTACCAGTCAGTATTTGCAGCCCAGGAAGGAAGTACAGGGGAATTGGTGCTTGGCCCGTACAAAGGATTAATCTGGGTTATATTATCATTCTTATAAACAAGCCATTGGAGATCGGCAAGTTCCTTTGAGCTGAGCAGGTCGTCGGTCGGCCCTTTCCCCGGGATCTGGTAGCCTGTTGCCATATTATAACTGACATGGATACCCTTCCCGGCTTTTTTTGTATTTATCACGATTACCCCATTTTTAGCCCGGCCTCCATAGATTGCAGCTGCAGAGGCATCCTTAAGGACCGCTAATGAGCTGATGTCGCTTGAGTTTAATAAAGAGATATCTTCAACAGGTAGACCATCAATTACGAATAGGGGTGTACTGCCTGTAAAAGTGCCAATCCCCCTGAGAAAAGACTTTGATGTTTCACCTGGCTGACCGCTGCGGACGATTGTTAATCCTGGTACCAGACCCTGAAGTTGGTTCATTAAATCACCCGTGGGAATTAATGTCAGCTTATCATTTGATAAAAGGGAGACAGAACCGGTGATCATATCATTTCTCTGCATTAAGTAACCGGTAAGTACCGTTGTATTGTCATTTTCTTTGGTTTTAAGAGAATCCTCAGGGATATTGCCAGATGGGTTCCGGGCGGTTAAAGTCTGAGAGAAGAAAGGGAACAGGTAAATTACAGCTGTCAGAAGTAGGTTTTTCATAGATTATTTGTTTGGGTTTTAGGTCGTTGGTTTGAGAGGTAGGACCTCTAAATTATTTGTTTTATTGCCTGGCATATCACAATTTTAAATTTAGTAAAAATCCTTATTAATCCAAATGCAGTATGAGGTACTGGCACCAATTTCGTTTTGCACCTTTAGGCCTTTTTACTAGCTTTGACAAAATTTTCATTCAAAGTTAAAATGGATACAGTTGTAAGCGGGATCAGATCAACAGGGAATCTGCATCTTAGGAAATTATTTCGGTGCAATAAAGAACTTTCTCAAAATGCAGAAAGAAAACAATTGTTATTTCTTTATTGCTGATTATCATGCACTTACAACTCACCCTAAACCTGCTGACCTTCATGGTAATATCAAACAGGTGCTGGCAGAGTATCTTGCCTGCGGTATAGACCCGGAAATTTCAACCGTTTTCATTCAGAGCGATGTACCGGAAGTCTCGGAGTTATATCTTCTGCTAAATATGAATGCCTATGTGGGGGAACTCGAAAGGACCGCTTCTTTCAAAGAGATTATAAGAAAACAACCCGATAATATTAATGCGGGATTATTGACTTATCCTGTATTGATGGCTGCCGATATAATAATTCATAAAGCTAATAAAGTGCCTGTAGGTAAAGATCAGGAGCAACATGTTGAGATGACAAGGAGATTTGCCAGGAGATTTAATATGATGTATGAGGTAAACTATTTTCCTGAGCCCGATGCATATAATTTTGGCCAACAACTTGTTAAAATTCCTGGTCTTGATGGTACAGGGAAAATGGGCAAAAGCGAAGGGAATGGTATCTTTCTTTATGATACTCCGCAGGAGATAAAGAAAAAAGTCATGAGAGCAGTAACAGATACTGGTCCGACAGCTCCCGGTCAGGAACCCTCTGAACCAGTAAAGAATCTTTTTACCATAATGAGTGTAGTTTCAGATCAGGACACCGTTAAATATTTTTCAGACAAGTTTGCATCATGTGAAATCCGTTATGGGGATATGAAGAAGCAACTTGCAGAAGATATAATAAGGTTTACCGAACCAATCCGGATCAGGATCAATGATATACTCTCCGACAATAAATATCTTTCAAGGGTCGTTACAGATGGTGCTGAAAAAGCCAGGGCAAGCGCTTCAAAGACTGTCAGGGAAGTAAGAGAAATAATCGGATACCGGCCATTTTAAGCAATAAAAGCCAGGCTTTTAACCTGGCTGCCCTGAGTGATCAGGGATATGATTGAGATTGTCTGTGTAATTACTATATTTCAAATTACGTGCCAAAGCAATCCGGCTCAGGAGGAATCCTTTCAGTTATATTGTTAAATCACCTGCGATCACAGCTTTAATCATTTATTTGCTAATTTTGGGCAGCACTATTAAATAATCCGTGAGTGGGCAAAAAGATCGCAATTATTTCGGTGATTATACTTATTGCTGGACTTGCAATTATGGGATATTTCCTTCAGCAAGGCAGGAAGAATTTGCTGACAGACCCGTACAAAGCTATTTCTCCTGATGCCAGTATTATAATCGAAACGGTTGACCTTAAAAGCTTTATGAATTCACTCACAACCGGACGCGGATTATTTGGAGAGGTTGGCAAAGTGAAGGAACTCGACTGGTTTAACCAGGAACTGAAATATCTGGCTGATCTTGTGAATAAGCAGAATTTTAAGAAGCTTTTTAACGAGAGTTCTGCAATTATTTCATTTGGGCCCGATAGAAAAGGCAAAATAGCTGCCCTGCTTTCAATGCCATTGCCAGGCGATATAAGATCGCGGCACATTAAGGATATGCTGATCTCATCGGGGATCAGAGACGTGAATGAAACCAGGCTGAACGGGAAATCTGTAATTGAGATTCCATTTAATTCAGAAGCTACGACGGGACACAGTGTACGTTTCGATGATTTCCGGGTTAATAGTGTGCACCAATTCAAAAGATCTTGTAGAAGAGGCGGCCGTTCAGGTCAACAGAGGGAATGATGTAAGAAATGTTCCGGGATTTGCCAGAGTATTACTGGCATCCGGCAAAAATGTGGATAAAATATTCGTAGTTTTTCCTAATTTGCCTGGCATTCTAAAACCTCTTTTGCTAAGAAGCCAAAAAAAATTCTCGGATAAAGTATCCAGACTGGCAGGGACTGCAGGTGGGGACATTTATATCAGCGAAGACGGGTTAGTACTGAGCGGGTACACTGAGAGTGTCGATTCATCTGATCTTCTTTATAAATACAAATCACTTCCCTCAAGGGATTTTCATACATATAAGATCCTTCCATCATCAACTGTACTTTTTGAAACGCTGGTACTGCCATCACTGAATATTCGATGAAGTATCTGACACCTCTGTATCTAAGGAAGCACTGGATCTTGCAGGTAAAATCAAGCCATATACCGGAAATGAGATTACCCGTGCCATAATAGATATGAAGGGACGACCTGTGAATGATAATACCTTGATTATATATGAATTGACCAACAGGGTCGAAGTTGAACAACTTTTTCTTGAAGAGCCGGGTGCTAAGAATGATATTCTCTATTTTCAGCCTGATGAACAGGTAAAGATCCCTGTTTATACAGCTCCATTCAGGGGACTGATAAGAATACTGCTGCCCGGCTTCGTTCCTGATTTTGATGAAACCTGTTTCGCTTTTTATGATAATTACATGATTGCAGGAAATTCATATGCTACTGTCTCCAGATTGCTCTATGACAATATTCTGAACAAGACCCTTGCGAATGATCTTACATATCGTGATTTCCAGAATACTCTTCCCAGCCGTGCCGGATATTATTTCTACTGTGTTCCTTCGCGTATTATAGATTACCTGGCAGGCTTCCTTAATGATGATATTATTAATGCTCTTAAATCGAATAAAAGTTCTCTCAATAAAATTCAGGGTGCCGGATATCAGTTCGCCTCAAGCAATGGTATGATATATAACAGTCTGTCAATAAGATATAAGGAGGTTGCACGAGAGGAATCTACTACCGAATGGGAAACTCTTCTTGATACTGTGGCAGGTATAAAGCCATTTTTCTTTACAAATCATATAACCGGAGCAAAAGAGATATTTATACAGGATATGAAGAACAATACATACCTTATAAATGCAGCCGGCCGTGTATTGTGGAAGGTGCCGCTGAACGAAAGGATTGTTGGAACAATTTATATGATCGATTATTTCAGGAACGGAAAGTATCAGTTGCTGTTTTCAGGAAGGAATTATATTCATCTCCTCGATAGGAATGGAAATTATGTTGAGAGATATCCTGTTAAACTCCGATCTCCGGCAACTAATCCAATGACAATGTTTGACTATGATAATAACCTGAATTACAGGCTGTTTATAGCAGGAGAAGATAAAATGATATATTCATACGACAAAACAGGCAGTGTTGTAAAAGGATGGAATCCATTCAGGACTACCGGAACTGTAAAATCAGAGATTAATTATTTTAGAGTTTCAGGGAAAGATTATATTGTAGTTGCTGATGAAAATGCAGTATATTTTCTTGACCGCACGGGTAATAAAAGAATAAACCTGAAAGAACCTGTTACTAGGGCTGCCGGATCAGCAATAAGGCTTAACGCTGGATCAGATCCATATCTTGTTTGTTCGTCACCTGATGGAACAGTTCAGCAAATATATTTTGATGGCAGCGTTAAAAAGTTCAGTATAAGGAAATTTTCGAGTCAGCATTCCTTCGATTTTTTTGACGTAGATGGCGATGGTTTTGGTGAATATATTTTTATTGATAATGGTATATTGTATCTTTATGATCATAACCGATCGGAGATTTTTAGCCGGCAGTTTGGTTCGGATATTGTGAATGGACCTATTAATTTTATATTTTCATCTACTGACAGGAAAGTCGGAGTGTTTGATGTGAGTAAAAATCTTATCTATCTGATCGGAAAGAATGGCAAAACAATGAATGGGTTCCCTCTGAAAGGGGCATCCATGTTTTCAATTGGGAAGTTGTCGGATAAAAGCGGCTGGCATCTTATTGTCGGCGGTACTGACAGGTTCCTTTATAATTATAAAATTGACACAGATACCAAATAAGAAAATTTATGTTTAAGAGATCGATACTTTTACTCATTGCAATAATACTTTTAGATTTATAAGCTAGTTATATGACAGTGAAAACAAAATATATATTTATTGTATTATTGGCAATTAGACTTGCAGATGTTTCAGGTCAGAACAGCCAGACTATGTATTTTATGAATCTGCCTCAGAATCATTTTATGAATCCTGCCTTGCGGCCATCCAATTCAATATATGTCGGATTGCCCGCATTATCAGGCATAAATTTGAATATAAACAACAATTTTATCAATTTCTCCGATGTTATAATCAAAGGACAGCCTAAAGACTCATTAATTTCTTTTCTTAATCCCAGGTATAACGTCGATAAGTTCCTTGCAAAAATAAACGACAGGAACTCATTTGAACCTGAATTAATGATCCAGATTCTTGGAGTTGGCTTTTCAGTGGGGAAAGACAACTATGTTTTTTTCGACATAAATGACCGGATTGATGGTAATTTAGTTCTTCCAGGTGATCTTTTCAGACTGGCCCTGAAAGGAAGTAAAGGATTGGTAGGCAGTAAAATGGATTTGTCATCACTTAAAGGAGATGTTAAATATTACAGAGAATTTGGAGCCGGAATCTCACGCAATATTACTGACAGATTAAGGATCGGAATAAAGGGGAAACTGCTATTTGGAATAGCTGATGTCTCAATTGACACCAAGTCATTAGGCATTGCCGTGAATAACGATTACAGCTATAGTCTTGATGCCAACCTTACTGTTAATATGAGCGGTCCGGTAAATGTTTACACAGATTCAAATCATAATTTAGACAGTATATCCTTTGATGATACCAGGTTTAAGACATCAAGCGGGATAAGAGATTTTGTTTCAGGGAAAAAGAATATGGGTCTGGGCATGGATATAGGGGCCACCTACCAGCTTAATGACAGGATTGTGGTATCTGCTTCTGTAACAGATCTGGGATTTATTAGGTGGAAAAAGGATGTTACCAACTTAAAAGCTGATAATCGGTTTGAATTCAGTGGTTTAAATATATCTGATGTAGTTAACGGAACGATAACAATCGACGAGCTTGGACAAGATATGCTGGATTCTCTTAAAAACGCATTTGTTGCTTCCAACACCAAGGCACCGTACACTACCTATCTTCCTTTCGGTATATCATTTGGTGGCAACTATTCTGTTACCAGTCAGTTCTCTGTGGGATTGTTATCTTACAGCAGGGTAATAGAAAAGCAGCTACGTGAAGCTCTGACATTGTCGGCGAACATCAATCTTGGCAATGCTCTATCAGCAAGTTTAAGCTATACGGCAGAAAATCATCGGTATGATAATCTGGGTGCAGGTCTGGCTTTCAGGGCAGGGGTAACTCAGTTTTATCTGGTCAGCGACAGGATACCTGTTGTATGGGACAGAATAAAAAATGACAACAGCAATATTGTGCTGCCGGCAAACTGGAATACTTTTAATTTAAGGTTAGGGATGAACCTGGTATTCGGGAACAGGGTAAAGGAAAAGAATGACAAACCAATGATCCTGGTGGAATAAAAAAATTTATATAAAAATCACAAAGGGAAGAACGATTTAAAAGGTTATGATTCTGATTCGATATTTATTAATGTTCATAATTGGTTATCTGATAATCAGATCTTTCATAAATTTTGGAAAGGAAGACAAATCTTCGCCGGATATAAACAGACCAGGGAAGAAGAATAATATGCCCTCTAAGAAAGTCTCAAAGGAAATAGGTGAATATATCGACTATGAGGAGATAAAGAAATAAGTGTCTGCATTTATTTCTTGGTGGTTCTGAGTTTTTTAGCCAGGGAATTTGCAAACACAAAGTCATTCAGTGTTTCACAATCTGAATTGAGGATCTCGTTTTTATTGCCTTCCCAGCATTTTATACCTTCGCTTATAAATACGATTTTTTCTCCGATCTCCATTACGGAATTCATATCGTGAGTATTTATAATTGTCGTCATGGAGTATTCTTCTGTGAGTTCCTTGATAAGGGCATCGATCAGGATTGCAGTTATTGGATCGAGGCCTGAATTAGGTTCATCGCAGAAGAGATACTTTGGATTTAAAGCTATAGCTCTCGCAATTGCGACTCTTTTTTTCATACCTCCTGATAATTCAGAAGGGAACAGCTGATTTGCATTCTTAATGTCTACCCTGTTGAGGCAAAAATTTACTCTCTCAATTTTCTCCTCCACGGTTCTGTCAGTGAACATATCAAGCGGAAACAGCACATTCTGTTCTACCGTAAGTGAATCGAATAGAGCACTTCCCTGGAACAGCATCCCCATTTCACTGCGGATCATTTTTTTATCCTTAAAATCAAGTTTATTAAAGAGGACATCTTCGTACCATATTTCCCCGTTATTTATTTCAAGAAGTCCGACAATTGATTTAAGCAAAACCGTTTTACCTGAACCGCTTCTTCCTATAATCAGATTTGTTTTACCTGTTTCGAATGTCACTGATATATCTTCCAGGACGCTCTTTCCGTTGAAGGATTTATAAAGATTTTTAACAGTTATCATGACAGCAGAAGTTGAGTAAGTATTACATTGAAAAGCAATATCAATACACTGCTGTAAACAACTGCTTTTGTACTGGCTCGTCCTACTTCAAGCGATCCGCCCTCAACGTAATATCCCTGGAAAGAAGATACACTTGTTATTATGAAAGCAAAAACAACTGTTTTTATCAGGGAATAGACGATATAATAAGGAATGAAATCATATTGGATCCCATAAATGAAATTTTCAGTTGTCATTACACCGGAAAGAGTACCTGCAATTCCTCCTCCGAATATTCCGACAATTATACTCATCAGAGTAAGGAAAGGATTAAATGCAAGTGTAGCTATGATTTTTGGAAGAACAAGATAAGATGCCGAGTTTACACCCATTATCTCGAGAGCGTCAATTTGTTCAGTAACCCTCATAGTTCCTATTTCTGATGCAATATTAGAACCTACCTTCCCTGCCAGGATCAGTGCGGCAATTGTTGAGGAAAATTCAAGGATCATTGAATCGCGGCAACCGAGACCAATAAGATATTTCGGGTAGATCGGATTTTCAGTATTATAAGCAGTTTGGAGAGTAATTACAGCCCCCATGAAGAAGGAAATAATTGCAACAATACCAACTGAAGTCAACCCCAGAGATACAAACTCCCTCATTGTTTGCTTATAATAAATAACCGGTTTTTCAGGTTTTGAGAAGACCTTTTTAAGGAACAGGAAATATTGTCCGATTTGTGTCAGAAATTTAAACATCTTCAGGTGTATTGGGAATCAAAATTACTAATATTTATGGTATTTCCGTTAATATGGATTTTGAAACCTGTATGCATAATTAATTATATATTTGCATAAATTCTTGTAATAAATATTTCTAATGGATAACAGGTATGTTATAATAATGGCAGGAGGCGTAGGGAGTCGTTTCTGGCCTCTGAGCCGTCGTGAAAGGCCAAAACAGTTTCTCGATATTATCGGGAGAGGAGAGACCCTGATTCAGCAAACATACAGGCGGTTCAAAAATACTTGTCCGGAAGAAAATATTTTTGTTGTAACCAATGCTGAACATAAAGACATTGTAATTGAACAGCTGGGAATAGATCCATCCCGTGTACTGGGGGAGCCTTTCCGCAGGAATACAGCACCTTGTCTTGCTTATGGAACATTCAGGATCCTGAAGGAGAATCCTGATGCCGTTATTGCTGTTACACCTGCTGATCATCTGATCATAAAAGAAGAAAAATTCAGCGAGGTGATAGAAAGCTGTTTTGACTTTGCAAGGGGTAATAATGCTCTGATTACACTGGGAATTAAACCCGACAGGCCTGAAACAGGTTATGGTTATATCCAGGCTGATCAGAAGAAACCTGTAAAAGGTTATGGAAATCTTCTGAAGGTAAAGACTTTTACGGAAAAGCCGGATATTGATCTTGCAAAGGTCTTTATTGAAAGTGGCGATTTTTACTGGAATTCAGGGATCTTTATCTGGAACATGAAGTCAATCCTGGCAGCATTTGAAAGGTATATGCCTGATATGTACACAGTATTCGATGAGGGAAGAGATATGTTCGGGACAAAGCAGGAAAAAAGCTTTATCGGAAAGACATATGCAGAATGCAGGAGCATTTCAATAGACTACGGCATCATGGAGAAGGCAGATAATGTTTATGTTATGTGCACCGATATAGGCTGGTCCGACCTTGGTACATGGAGCTCGCTTTATGAGCATTCGGCAGTTGACAAGCAGGGAAACTCATTAATCAGAGGAGATATATTTTCGTATGACAACGAGAGAAATATATTTAATATAGCTCCGGGGAAAATAGCAGTAATTCAGGGACTTAAAGATTACATCGTTGTTGACTCAGAAAATGTACTGCTGATAGTCAGGAAGGAAGAAGAACAAAATATCAAGCAGTTTCTCGAGGATGTAAAGAAGTCCACTAAGGAGAAGTTCCTTTAGGTAATACAGACAGACCTTTTAAAGACGGTCGATATATATAAAAACAGTAGAGACGGGTCTCAGACCCGTCTCTACTATTATAATCCGTTGTACTATTATAATCCGTTCTACTGTTATAATCCGTCTAATATTCCCAAAGATCGTGTTCAAAATCGAAGAGTTCATTTTTGATCCGTTCAGCTTCAAAGAGACCTGATTTTCCAATCTCATACTGAATAATCCTCCTGTCGTTATATACATTTGATTCTCCGGCGATCACACTTCCAAATCTCCTCATCATAAAAAGATCATCGAATGAGATTCTCTGTGCATCATTATTGGTCATATAGACTTCTTGTTTTGCCAGGGCGTCTCTGACTTCATCATATTTAATCCAGAACAATGGTTTTTTAGAAACTCTTCCGAGCTGATCGTCAAAGGCCATATATAAAGGTTCTATAGCGATGATCCTTACGTCGAGCTTTGATAGTTTTTTATCAAAATACCATTCCTCATACAACATAAGTTGTTTTACCTCTTCAGGTTTTGCATCCTGCTTAATTACGGTATCTCTTGTTGCTCCGGCGGCATTTATTGTTATTGACTCGGTTTTAGAAGTACTTCCCATTTTGATCTCAATATCATTATACGTAGTACTAACGTTTGTATCGAGGGGATCATAGGCTGTAAGTCTGCCGGCTTTGATCTCATCAAGCAGGATCGTAATAAGGTTTTTACGTCCATCAAGAGTTTTCTCAGTAGGATAGTATAATGCCTGATTCATCTTTTCACGCAGATCGATCGTCCGGTAAATCCTTTTTGACCAAACGACATCTGATTCCTGCAGGTATGGATATTCGATCTTTTTTTGATCGCCGATCGATTTTTTGTAAATATCACCGAAACTCTGGGCTTTTACGATGCCTGTAAGAGAAAAAACTATAATTCCAAAAAGAATTTTCTTATTCATGATAGTTAGTTATTTTGATATTAATCAATCTTTAATACAACTGGCAGAAGCTCTTTCGTCTTGCCATCGGGTCCGAGCGCTTTAATATCTTTTATAATTAAATTTTTACCTCTGGTCAGCCTGCTGATCAGGTCCTTCTGTTTGGGAGTCAGGTTACTGTTCGAGCTTGGCTCTTCGTAGTCTGCTCCTTTATCGGAATAAAGGACCGTAAATCCGGTAACCTGGTATTGAAGATCGAAGTCGAAATCGGGCAGTATTGCAAAGACACCTTGCTGTGCTGCAGCCGTAGCTCTCGGCACGCTTCCTGTGCTTTTATTGGCAAATATTGCGACTGGAACCGGTATAGGTTTTACCCTGAACGGGTAGGGAGCATATTGAGTTGGTTTGCCATTTATATCTGCTGTCACGACAACCTGAACATCCTGTCCGACAGCATTAGGTTTAACGGCCCAGCTGCCTTTAAAATAGTCTTTTCCTCCCGATTTTTTAACTCTTTCTGTAGAAAAGGTTCCATTAACAACTCTGATATGAATCTTATCAGGACTTATGCCTGGTACAGAAACGTCAATCGGATTAGGAATACCCATATACATAACGTTCATTGCAGTCGGTGATACAATTACATTTGGTTCACCTACAACGTAAGAAGATTCAAAGGGATAGTTCTTGATTGAACCGTCGGGTGCTTTCAGTGCAATGATTCCGCCCCATCTTTTTGGTCCTGTAGAAGTGGCACGAACTTTATAAATTCCTTTTCCTGATTCGTCAACCGGCAGTTTACTATCACCAACTGTAATTATAGGGAATTGTGTTGAATCGGTAGCTGAGACAAAAACCTGGGCTTCATAATCACTTCCAAGAGTTACATAGTTGGATGTTGTTGGAATAACTATTGCACCAAGTTTTGTGAACTTAAATGAGGAAGCATCTATCTGGGAATAAAGATAGTTCAGGACTTCAGTCTCACCGTTTCTTACACTGACCTGATATTCTGACAGGATACAAATAACTGCGACAAGGGGTAATGTCTGGAAATTAAGATTCTCCCAGCGTTCTTTTTCTCCATCTTCATTTTTGCCATCGTCTGTATTCAGGCTCTTTTTTAAAGCTTCTTCAGCGGTAGGATTTTTGCCATCAAGAGTTGTGATCAGAAATTGACGGTACTCACTCAGGAGAGCTTTCAGATCATTGGCTTTTCCATTTTCATTTGCACCGATCAGAACTTCAGATGGTACGTTGGTATCATCAATATGCTTTTCAACTTTATCTATAATAACCTGATTCCCCTTAATAGCAGGAGTTTCCGGATCCTTTTCAGCTTTGGTGATTATTTCGATCTTAAGACCCTGTATAAAATTGAATGCTTCGTCTGCCCGCTCTTTGACCTGGTATGCTAATGTTTTGTATTTACCTGCTTTTGTTGGGTTTTCTTGTGCAGCTCTGTCAAATTCCTTATATATAACGTCATTTTTAATGGTGTAATTTGCAATTGTCTGTGTAAGTCCGTTATCAACTTTCTTAAAAGCTTCAACAGCCTCTTTTGATACGTTAAGTGCAAGCATGGCAGTCAGTATCAAATACATCATACCGATCATCTTTTGCCGGGGAGATAGCTTTTCGTGAGCCATTTTTGTAGTTAGTTTAGTTAGATAAAAAAGCCACGTTACTTAACATTCATAGCAGCGAGCATATTTCCATACACATTGTTCAATGCCGAAAGGTTATCGTTGAGCTTTGTTATCTGTTCACGGTACTTTTTAGTATCTCCGGCTGATTCTGACAGGTCTTTCATTAAACCCTGTATTCCCCTGTAAAGCGAATCTGATTCTTTCAGATGCTCATCCACCCCCTTACGCTGGAGCTCATAAACTGCATTAAGAGCTGAAAGGTTTTTATTAAGAGACTCCAATTGTTGCTGATATGATTTTCCACCAACTTCGATAACAGACAATGAGTCTGCCATTGTGTGATATGTGGAACTTGTATCATTAATTAACTTTGTCGTTGTTTTGTATGAGTCTGTAAGTTTTCCAAGTGAATCATTAGCATTGTTAATCGTGCTCATATACTTTGAAGAAGCTGCAGTGACATCTCCCATTGCATTCATGTTTGCAGTTGTTTCACTAAGCTTTTTCATTCCGACACCCAGTTTCTGAAAAAGATCAGGAGAGATCTCTGCTTTCTCCAGCATTTCATCAAATTTAGCAAGGGCAACGGATCCTGCTCCGCCGCCATATCCTCCGCCACCACCTCCGGAAATACCTGAGTATTTCCCTCCATGTGATGCAAGCTCAGCTGTCTCATCTTCTGGAATTCCTGCTAGTTCAGGATATACCAGCGACCAGTCAACCTCTTCATGTAACGGTTCAAATGCCGAAAAGAAGAAAATAACTGATTCAGTAATTAGACCAATCGAAAGCATAAGACCTGCCATTGGCCAGTGTTGTATTTTAAACAGTGCACCAATGATAACGACGGAAGCACCCAATCCATATAGTTTTGCGATGAAATTTTTCCACCCGCTGCTTTGTACTAATTCTGCTAGGCTCATTTTACCTTCTTATTTTAGGATTTATTTCTGATAATTTAATTTACGCCAATATAAGATCTTACGTTGCGGAATCCGACATACGATTTTGTTGAGTCCTGGTACTCATAATCTCTTGCACTTGTCTGAAGGAAATAAGCTATGTCTTTCCATGATCCTCCACGGATAACTTTTCTTTTCATGACAGGCGGATCCTGCGGTTTGGCATTATATTCATAGTTAGGCTGAAGATCGTGCTGGAATATATAAGCTGATGGAGAATATGCACAACATGTCCATTCTGAAACATTTCCTGCCATGTCATATAATCCATATTCATTTGGTTCATATGATCCGACTTTCCCTGCATATACGTTTCCGTCGTCAATATAGTTGCCGCGTAATGGTTTAAAGTTTGCGAGGAAGCAGCCTTTGTAGTTACGTGTATATGGGCCTCCCCAGGGGTACATTGAAAGGTCGAGGCCTCCTCGTGCTGCATATTCCCATTCGGTTTCGAGCGGCAGCCTGTATTCATGAACATCGGCTACGCCATTCTTTCTCAGAGCAGTGTTCATGTAGTTCGTTCTCCAGATACTGAAGGCTGTGGCCTGTACCCATGAAACACCTACAACCGGGTAGTCATCAAAAGAGGGATGCCAGAAGTAAAGTGAAGCCTGCGGATCGTTGAACGAATAGGTGAAATCGCGTATCCAGCACAGTGTGTCGGGATAAACATTGATGATATTGTGTTTGATAAATGAGGAGCGGTCTTTGACATCGGTACGGGTACCGTCAACATTAGTGACCTGCCCTTCATATTTACCTGTATTGTTTACATAATCGTACTTGTAAGTCGATTTTGCAGCTTGCTGGTAATCAACCCAGAAATATGAGTAATTAAGCTTTCTGACATCAACCTGCTTCTTTCCGTTGAATCGTTCTTCGGGAGGATAATACATCTCCTCCAGAGTTGCAGCTGTCGTTTCTTCTCTGGGATCAATTTTTTCCTCCCAGTTGATCACATTCGGTTCGATCACATTACCGTCTTTATCTGCCATAAAATATTCTCTGTCAGGAATACTGGCATTTCCAAGTTTTGTTCTCAGTATGGAATCGCGAACATAGTATACAAACTGACGATATTTATTGTTTGTGATCTCGGTTTGGTCCATCCAGAAAGCATCAACAGTAACAGATTTAGATATACTGTTCATCGCCCAAACGGCGTCCTGATCACTTGGTCCCATCATAAAATTCCCAGCAGGAATAAAGGCCATTTCAAAAGGTTCTGGTTCAAAGAATTTCTTCCTACCTTGAACACCAGTTAATTCTCCGTTATTCGAAGAACCACAACCAGTTAACAGGACTATCAATATTAGAGCTGATAGAGTTACCTTTTTCATAATACTATAGAATTATATATTGCAAGTAAGTTAATTTTTTTTAATAATCATAAAAATCTGATACTTTTATATTTCATGGGGCTTTTGCCCAGACTCAGGTCGAAGCAATAATTGATCATGAATTCGTGCGATCCGGAACTGGTCTTTCCAATGTCCGAAAGTGTGTAATCGTAAGAGTAACCAATTCTGATTCCGTTGAACAGTTCCAGCCCTACAATTCCGATCAAGGCATCTCCGGCTCGGTAAGAAACGCCACCCCATACTTTTTTATTGTATCGTACCAGAGAAGTTATTGAAAACTGAACTACTTTCCCATCACTGTATGCAAATAGGGAGGGCAGCAATTCGAACGACGGATTTGGTAATTGCAAGGTGTAGCCGCCAGTAAGATAGTAGTGCCTGCTTATGTACGGAGTCCCTTTACTGAACTTTATTTTTGGCTGGTTAATATGTGTTACTGAGAGAGATCCATAGTATTTATCGGCTTTGTAGAAGAAACCCAATCCCGCATCAAAAGCAACAAAGCTCTCCTTGTTTTCCGGTATCAGGGGATCTCCTCCGGCAGGCGTAAACTGATCACCTGACGGTATCTGCCAATCGGGTGTGAGTGTCGTATTGAACATACCAAGATTTATACCGATACCTAGTTTCCCGGGCCCGAGCTCCATAAGATATGAGTAAGCTGCAGAGAGGTTTATGTTCTTATCAAACCCGATATTATCAGCTTTCTACTACCAGCCCCACACCGCTTTTAATTCCGAAGGGTGAAACAGGGGCACTGATATTAAATACTGTAGTGGCAGGAGCACCTTTAAATCCAACCCATTGTTCGCGGTTCATAGCTGTGGCACAGATCATCCCGGAAGTACCTGCAACACCCGGATTATAGGTAAGTGTATTAAACATGTATTGACTCGACAGTGGATCTTGTTGAGATAAAACCGGCTGAAGTGTCAAAGCTAAAAAAAGAAATGCTGAGGTTAGTTTTTTCATCTCTTAATTCGAAGTTGCAAGGCACATTGATTACCGAGTAAAATAAGTAAAATTCTAAGTTGTATACAAATTTTGCTGAATTTATTTGAGGTCTTTAAGTACTTGTTTTGACGAGCGTATCCGGATTGTTGACGAATTAAATTCCACCAGCCGATTCTGCTCATATTCAGTTTTTTAATCTTTCTACTGCCTGGACCCATCTGTCAGGAACTTCGTTCCTGTTAGCTTTCAGGTAATCTTCATGTGAACAGGCGACATAATAGTTCTCGTCTTTTTCCGAAGGGAGTTCAATCCACCATCTGTCTGTCAGATTACTTTTTACAAATATCAGATCATCTTCAAGGTTAGTGACACGGACATGATATTTTATAAATCTGCCAGAATTGCTGATATTTAAAACAGGTGTTTCATATTGCTTTTGAGAAAAACCTTCAAGAAAAAACCAAATGATCTGGGCTGCCAGACCAGTCGTCTGGTTGCGGATATCAAAATCGGGATTTACATCAAACAGTCCAAATACTTTCAGCTTATCAGAAATACCGGCATACCTTGAAAGCAGGCAGATCTCTTCTCCGTAGAAGCCATTTGGAGAAGGGCAGGAAGTACCGGGTGCATCTGACTGCCGGACTGAAGAAATATCAAAGATTGCTGCATCCGAATCCCTGAAGAGAGGTTCAGTAAGATAGATTGCCTGTCTTACATCACCTATTCTGAGAAGTTCTGATCTTCGTTTCAGAAAACGGTTTATTATCTGCTGATCATTAAGATAAGTCTGGTAACCAATATTAATGTAATGTGAAAAGGTACTTGTGTGATTATTAACAATTGAATTCAGGTAATTGAAAGAATCAGGTACTTTTCTTTCATTACTGAAATCTATTCGTGGATCGACAGCTGTCAATGTATATTTTGGTAATGTCAGCGACAACGCCCTGTCGATGGCGGGAACGAGTGCACTGCTTCCTCCGATTATTACAGGAAAAATATTTTCACTGATCAGCAGAGATAAAATATCAGTAAGTCCGGCAATTGTGTCGTTAAATGTAACACCCTGTTTCATATTGCCAAGATCAATTATTTTAGATCTTCCGGGGATCTTCGCCAGCTGGTATAATTGTCCTCTGATCATATCAGGCCCCCGTAATGAACCGGCGTTTGGTGAGTTTCTGCCATCGGGGACTCCGAATACTGCTATTTTATACCTGCCTATATCTTTCACAGGGGTGTTGTCAGTGTGAATAGTGATATTATGCGGAAAACCGGCTTGGGTTGTCAGGGGCTCAAATTCAGGGCCTTCGATGCTTACAGGATTAAAATAATCATTCAGATCCACCATGGTATGTTTTAAGTACTCTTTTTGGTTTTTTCACTGTTTTCTATGATCTTGATGCAATCTTCCCTTGTCAGCTTTTCCGCCTCAGTACCCTTGGGTAGTCTGAAATTCATTTTATCCCTGACAAGGTAGGGTCCATATCTTCCATTGAGGAGCTTGATGTCGTCAAAGTCTTTCAGAACCTTCTTTTTATCGTTCTCATTTTTTTCAAGGATTATCTCAACAGCTCTCTCAAATGTAACTGAATAAGGATCGTCTACTCCTTTTTTCAAAGAAAAGAATTTGCTTTTATATCTGATATAGGGACCGAATTTGCCTATCCCAACTACCATTTCTGCACCATCATATTCACCCAGGGAACGTGGGAGACGGAAAAGATTAAGCGCTTCCTCCAGTGTAATTGTTTCAAGCAACTGGTTTTTTGAAAGACTTGCATACCTGGGCTTTTCTCCGTTTCCCGAATCGCCTATCTGAGCAACCGGACCAAACCGTCCCATTCTGACAGTAACAGGTTCCCCTGTTTCAGGATGATTTCCAAGCACTCTTACTCCGGTTTTTCTTTCCTTTTTCTCCAGTGTATTTGTGACTGTTTTATGAAACGGGGAGTAGAAGTTTTCGAGCATGCCTGTCCATTTAAGATTTCCGAGAGCTATTTCATCGAATTGTTCTTCAACCTCAGCAGTGAAATGATAATCAACGATCTCAGAAAAGTTTTCAATAAGAAAATCATTTACTATCATTCCGATATCCTGGGGAAAAAGTTTAGATTTTTCTTTTCCTGTCATCTCAGTTTTGGTCGAACCGGTAAATTTTCCACCCTGCAGAGTAATAATTTTTATCTGGCGTTTCTCTCCGGGTCTGTCTTCACGCGATACATAGCCCCGGTTCTGAATTGTCGATATTGTCGGTGCGTAAGTTGACGGCCGGCCAATACCTAATTCTTCAAGCTTTTTAACCAGGCTCGCTTCGGTATATCTTGGTGGTGGCAAGGTATATTTTTGTGTTGCTGTGACGCTATTATACGAAAGTGCCATCCCTTTTGTTACCGGTGGGATAACATATCTGTCTTCATCGTTATTTTCCGTGTCGGTCGACTCAGTATAAACTCTCAGAAAACCATCGAACTTAATAACTTCACCGTTGGCCTGGAATGTGATCGGCGAATTATTCATATCGATTGAAATGGATGTTTTTTCGATCCTGGCATCTGCCATCTGAGATGCCACTGTACGTTTCCAGATCAGTTCATAAAGTTTCTTCTCATTCTGGCTTCCTGCAGTGGTCTGGATTGTCAAGATATGCAGGACGGATAGCCTCATGAGCCTCCTGCGCTCCTTTTGATTTTGGTTTTGAACTGCCGGGTTTTTGAATAATTCTCGCCAAACTCAGAAGTTATCACCTCACGTGACTTGACGAGTGCAAGATTTGAAAGATTAGTAGAGTCGGTTCTCATATAGGTAATCTTTCCTGCTTCGTACAACTTTTGTGCCACAGCCATTGTCTGGGCCACAGAAAATCCCAAGTTTCCGGTATGCTTCCTGCTGAAGTGTCGATGTGGTAAACGGTGGAGCAGGAGATCGGGTTCCGGGCTTAATGCTTATGCTTCCAATAGAATATTTTGAACCGTTGCATAATTCCAGAAATTTCAGAGCTTCTTTCTCATCAGCGAATCTTTTGGAAGCTTCTGCTCTCAGATTAGAATTCTCATCATTGAGTGAATCGATTATGAAAACAGCTGTGACTCTGAATGCTGATTCAGACTCAAATGAAATGATCTCACTTTCCCTTTCTACGATAAGACGCACGGCAACAGACTGAACCCTGCCTGCAGAAAGAGATGGCTGTACTTTTTTCCAGAGCACCGGGGATATCTCAAAACCGACGAGTCTGTCGAGGATCCGGCGTGCCTGCTGGGAATTGACGAGATTCATGTCTACCTTCCTGGGATTTTCAATGGCATTTGAGATGGCCTCATTGGTTATTTCATGAAATACAATTCTTTTTGTTGTCGAAAGATCGAGTTTCAATACACTTGCAAGATGCCATGCAATGGCCTCTCCTTCACGGTCCTCATCAGAAGCTATCCATATATTCTTAGAATCTGATGCCGCTTTGCGCAGCTCGCTTACAACTTTAGCTTTTTCTTTAGGAACTTCATAATCAGGAGCAAAATTATTCTTAATATCAATGCCCAGATTCTTTTTTGACAGGTCTCTTATATGCCCGAAACTCGACACAACACGGAAATCTTTTCCCAGGAATTTCTCTATGGTTTTCGCTTTTGCAGGCGACTCAACAATTACAAGATTTTCGATCATTACTGCAGATATTTATTCTTTTTTTCAGACGACAAAGTAAGTCAATTAGGTACCAAACTTCAAAATAAACCGTTAAGATTCTTTATAATTTACTATTTTTGGGCCAAACAATCTATAGTAAATGAAAGGCAATACAAGCAACAAAAAATACCTGATCTGGTTCTGGTCATTGTTCACTTTTCCGCTGGTTGTCGTTATAATTTTATTCATACTTATTTCAAGGGGAAACTCGGTCCCATGCCTTCGTTCAGTGAACTCGAAAATCCTGAATATTACCTTGCTGCAGAGGTTCTTTCCGAAGACGGAGTAATGCTGGGGAAAATCAGTGTTGAGAACCGGACATGGACAGAATTTAAAGATATATCACCCTATCTGACCAATGCACTGATCGCTACTGAAGATATCCGTTATTACAGGCATTCCGGAATTGATATCCGTGGTCTGGGACGCGCTGCAATACGTACTGTTCTCCTTGGACAGAGCACCGGAGGCGGTAGTACGATAACGCAACAGCTGGCTAAACAGCTTTATCCCAGAGATACTGCAAGGAACTCCTCCCTGATGAGAAAGATAAAACTGGGTGTTTCAAAATTTAAGGAGTGGCAGACAGCAGTCAAGCTTGAAAGGAGCTATACTAAGGACGAGATAATAACTATGTATCTGAATAAGTTCGATTTCAGCTTCAATGCTATTGGAATCAGATCAGCTGCAAGGGTTTACTTCAATACAACACCCGATTCACTTAATCTTCAGCAGGCAGCGGTTCTGGTCGGAATGCTTAAAGCGTCAACAAAATATAATCCGGTAAGGAATAAAGATCTGATGCTTCAGCGGCGAAATGTTGTAATCTCGCAGATGGCTCATTATGGATTTATAAGCTCCTCAGTTGCTGATTCAGTTATGAAATTGCCGATTGAGGTCGATTTCAAGGTGGAAGATCATAACAGCGGACTGGCCACTTATCTCAGGCAATATCTCACAAGGAGGATGAGAAGACCTGAACCTGACAGGTCAAAATATGCTAATCCTGATTCTTACGAAGATGCATTATGGGAATGGAATAATAATCCTCTTTATGGCTGGTGCAACAAAAATAAGAAACCTGACGGCACAAGTTATGATGTCTACAGAGACGGTCTGAAGATTTATACAACAATAAATTCACGAATGCAGAAATATGCTGAAGAAGCTTTGGCCGAACATCTTAGCAAAGAGGTACAGCCCGACTTCTACAGACGGGCCAGGGGATTCAAGAATCCTCCTTTTTCCGATGATCTGACAAAGAAAGAGACTGATGATCTGATAATGGCATCCCTTAAACAAAGTGACAGGTATTATATAATGAGGGCCAGGGGCGTTTCTGAAGATTCCATCATGCTCGCATTTAATACCCGGGTTAAGATGAAAGTCTTTTCATGGAAAGGTGACCGTGACACTATAATGACTCCGCTTGATTCAATAAGATATTACAAATATTTTATTCGTTCAGCATTCATGGTAGAGGATCCTCATAATGGATATGTGAAAGCCTATGTGGGAGGACCCGATTTCAGATATTTTAAATATGATGCCGTGACGCAACAGAAGAAACAGGTCGGAAGCACGATAAAACCATTTCTTTATACAATTGCAATGCAAAACGGGTATTCACCCTGTATGGAGGTTATGGATATTCCCCAGTCATTTCGATATCCCCGGAGATACTGTACAATGGAATCCAAGGAGTACCGGACCACCTGCATATCACGGCAAAATGGTTACACTGGCCTGGGGTCTGGCCGAGTCAGAAAACTATATTTCAGCATGGCTGATGAAGCAGTTCAAGCCGACAGCAGTTACGGATCTTATGCACAAGATGGGGGTAAGAAGCTTCATCGATCCGGTGCCTTCAATATTTTTAGGGACATCTGATATCACACTGGAAGAGATGGTAGGTGCTTACGGTACATTTGCTAATAAGGGTGTTTATACCAAGACCCATGTATGTAACACGCATTGAAGACAAGAACGGCAATACTATTTCGAAGTTTACTCCAAAGATTGAAGAGGTCCTGAGTGAAAACCAGGCATATCTTATGGTCAACCTTCTGGAGGGTGTGGTAAGGTTTGGAACGGGGAACAACTTAAGAAGAGATCCTTATAATCTGATGAATCAGATCGGCGGGAAAACAGGTACAACCCAGAATCATTCAAACGGATGGTTTATGGCTGTTACGCCTAATCTGGTGGGCGGTGTCTGGAGCGGCTGGGAAGACCAGGCTATTCATTTTGAAACTTTAGGAGAAGGTTCAGGAGCAAATATGGCCCTGCCTATCATGGCTATCTTTCTCAGGAAGGTATATGCTGATTCTCAGTTCGGGATAATGGAAGCAGATGAATTTGAAGTCCCGGCAAATTTCAATATGGAGCTCGATTGCAATAAAGTTAAAAAATCCAGTTCAAGAGGAGAAAATCTGAGAAGGGTAAGGTACTAAAAGGGATAATGGAGTTCTCAAGGTTATTCCTGCCAGGTAGTAAAGGATTGCTTCGTCGCTTCGCTCCTCGCAATGAATCTACACTTAAGGTTAATTCTGGATGAAAGTTGAACGAAATTAGTTAATTGTACGGTCATTGCGAGGAGCGAAGCAACGAAGCAATCCCATACTCTCAGTTACTGTTTAGCTAAAGAGCGATCTTATCAGGTTCTCAATCTTCCCGACTGGTATCACCTCTGTATTCAGTCCTTTGAGCGTAATATTCCTGTGAAATTTCGAAATGTAGATTTTATTGAATCCCATCTTGGAAGCTTCACGGATCCGTTGTTCAATCCGGGAAACCGGTCTTATTTCTCCCGACAAGCCGATCTCTCCTGAAAAGCACACCTCACGGCCTATAGGGATATCGAGGTTTGAAGATAGGACCGAACTTATAATTGCCAGATCAATTGCAGGGTCGTTGACTTTAATGCCTCCTGCAATATTCAGAAAGACATCTTTTACTCCGAGTTTGAATCCTGCTCTTTTCTCGAGAACAGCGAGAAGCATATTAAGCCTTCTTATGTCGAAGCCGGTAGAGCTTCTCTGCGGTGTTCCGTAAACGGCGCTACTCACCAGTCCCTGGGTTTCTATGAGAAATGGTCTCAGACCGTCGACAGTTGCGGCAATTGAGATTCCACTTAGTGCTTCATCATGCTGATTGATAAACATTTCGGAAGGGTTGCCAACTTCCTTTAAGCCCGAATCAACCATTTCAAAAATCCCCAGTTCAGCTGTAGAGCCAAACCTGTTTTTAGCCGATCTCAGGATTCTATAGACATAATTATTATCTCCTTCAAAATATAGAACCACATCGACAATATGCTCCAGGACTTTTGGACCAGCAAGCGTGCCGTCCTTTGTGATATGGCCAATTAGAAAAACAGGGATTCCGGTTATTTTCGAATATTTGAGAAGTTGTGCGGCACATTCGCGCACCTGGGTCACAGAACCCGGAGAAGACTCTAGCATCGAATTGTTTATAGTCTGTATGGAGTCGATAATTATTAAACCGGGTTTAATATTCTCAGCATGGGTCAGGATGCTTTCAAGGTCCGTTTCGCTAAGGATATAGCACTGAGGGTTTGAGTTCTTCATTCTTTTGGCCCTGAGGCTTATCTGTTCCTCGCTTTCCTCTCCCGATACGTACAGAATATTTTTCCCCTTAAGAGCAAGAGCAAGTTGAAGCGCCAGGGTAGACTTTCCAACTCCCGGTTCGCCACCCAGAAGGATCAGTGAGCCTCCTACAATGCCTCCGCCCAGAATCCTGTCGAGTTCTGAGATCCCTGTTTTCTGACGGTTATGTTCATCAGATTTAATATTATCGAGGAGTTCTGGCTTCCTCTTCTCCTGGTTCTGAATAAACGATACGTCACGTGAAGAGGAGGGTGCAATTATCTCTTCATGGTAGGTATTCCACTCTTTACACGAAGGACATCTTCCGATCCATTTAGGCGATTCAACCCCGCAATTCTGACATATAAAAACTGTTTTGCTTTTTGCCATAATCACAACCCCTCCTCAGCGGCCAGAGAATTAACTTCCGGATTAATCGGCGACTTACTCTTTCTTGAAAGAATAAAAAAGGAGATTGTTCCGAGTATGGCCATATAAATGAGTTCAGTCTCATGAGTCAGGATAGCATAGACAAGTCCGTCTTCAAGGGGTATTCCCTTAACGATCAGCAGACCGCGCGAGACGATGTAGTGAAATGCTCCGAGTCCGCTTTGTACTGGTGCCGACATGGCAAGCCCTCCTATTACCAGAAGAAAGACACCGTCGCCGAAGGATAGGCCTGAGGTACTCTTAAGCGAAAAAACTACTACCCAGGTCATGAAAATATAACAAATCCAGATAAAAACAGAATGGAAAATAAATTCCCATTTCCTCTCGAGGTTGGTTATGGATTTCAGTCCGCTTATAATTCCTCTGGACAGGTCGAACATCTTTGAGAAGAATCTGAATTTGCGCAGGCTCTTTCTGAACCTGTATGCCAGAAACACAAGGATGACAACCATGAGGAGCATGATCAGCCAGAGGATCATGGTGTTCCCGAACAGGCTGTAAATCTTTTTCTGCACGGGAATAAGGATGCTTTCTTTCAGAAATGAGCCTATTATACCTCCGCTTGAGAAGATCAGTATCACCATAATGATCAGTAGTGAAATGAAATCTATCGTCCTTTCAATCACAACCGTACCTATGAGCTGATCAACAGGGATTTTTTCCTTTTTGCCCAAAGCGACACAGCGCGTTATTTCGCCAATTCTTGGTAATGCAATATTTGCCAGGTATCCGGTCATCATGGCATGAAAAGAATTCCAGAATGAGGGTTTGAAGCCGAGCGGGTTAATGAGCAGCACCCATCTTCTTGCCCTGCTGACAAAAGCAAGAGAAGCAAAAAAAACAGAGAGAAGAAGCCAGGAATAATTTGCTTCTTTGAGATCTTCTCCCAGCTTTGAAAAATCCACATTATGAAAAGCAAACCATAGCAACAGAACACCCACTGCCAGGAAGGCCAGAAATTTAACAGCCTGTATAATACCCTTTTTCAACTTCAGATCAGTTTATTTGTTTTGGTATCGGGGAAAATTATTACCGGTTTGAATGCTTTTGCTTCATTTTGATCGAGTAAAGCAAACGACATAATGATTATCAGATCTCCAACAAGAACCTTTCTTGCAGCAGCGCCATTGAGACAGATATCGCCCGATCCGCGTCCACCTTTTATTACATATGTCTCAAGACGTTCTCCGTTGTTCAGATCTAAAACATAGACTTTTTCATTTTCTAACAGGTTTGCCGCTTCTATCAGATCCTCGTCAATTGTTATGCTTCCAATATAATTGAGATTTGCTCCTGTAATTGTAACCTTGTGAATTTTTGATTTTAATACTTCTATTAACATACTCTGATATCTGGTTGATTCTAATTCGAGTGCAAAGGTAATTAACCTTTTGGTTCAGACCAATCCAATTTCAATATTATCTATCAGACGAATCTTTCCGGCATGTACTGCGATACATCCAAAATACACTTTATCCTTTTCCATTTGACTTTTTGTCCTTAGAGGGATCAATTCCAGATCATCGACAATTTCAAAGTACTCCAAACTGAATCCGGCAACACTATTTATTCTTTCACTGACAACTGATTTGATCTCCGGTATATCAAAATCATTAATCATGCCTTTGACATATGAGATAGTTTGATAGATTATTGCTGCATGAGACCTTATTTCCGTATCTAGAAGGAGATTACGGCTGCTCATAGCCAGTCCATCCGGTTCCCGTACGATTGCTCCACTGATTATTTTTACTTTGTTTCCTGACTGTCTTACGAGTGACTTGATAACGGCAAGTTGCTGAAAGTCTTTCATGCCAAACAGGGCTATATCGGGTTTAACAATATCGAATAATCTCGTTACTACCTGTGCAACACCATTAAAGTGACCCGGACGATGAAGAGCCTCCATTACGTTATCGAGGTTTCCAAAACGGAATTCCCTTTTATCTTCCTGAGGGTAAATCTCACCGACATCCGGGATAAATACAATATCCATTTCCCTCATGACTTTCTTCAGGAGTTTCAGATCACTCTCAGGTGTACTGGGATAATTCTTCAGGTCATTTTTATCATTGAACTGGGTAGGATTGACGAAAATGCTAACAACCACAAGCGGACATCGTCCTACTGCACTTTTTACAAGTGATATATGGCCTTCATGCAAAGCTCCCATAGTAGGAACGAAACCGACAGGAGACAGATTCATTTTTATTAGACCGGATTGCAGTTCAACTACCGTTTTTACGACCTTCATTAGATTGAGTTTTATGCAAATTTAACCTGTTTAATTAATAAAACTGTTTAACTTTTAGAAAATACCTGAACTGACTTCAGAGCCATTTTGAAAAACTTTCTGCTGTTTCGATTACATGGTTCTTTATGTATTTCCGCATTTTTATTATGTTTAATTTTTTACTATCTTTGCACCTTAAATCGAAATGGTATATCCAGGCAGGTAAATGGAAAGCAGGAAGGTATTATTCATTTCACAGGAAATCACTCCGTACTTAAGTGAGACAAAGTTGTCAAAGATCGGAAGATTTCTCCCCCAGGGCATTCAGGAAAGAGGTAAAGAGATCCGGACTTTCATGCCGAGATACGGGTGCATCAACGAAAGAAGGAATCAGCTTCATGAAGTGATCCGTCTTTCGGGGATGAATCTTATTATTGACGATACTGATCATCCACTGATAATAAAAGTTGCTTCAATTCAGTCTGCCCGTATGCAGGTCTATTTCATTGATAATGATGATTATTTCCAGAGAAAGCATATAATAAGTGATGCATCGGGACGCGAATTTGAGGATAATGATGAACGGGCTCTTTTTTTTGCCAGGGGTGTAATTGAAACTGTTAAGAAATTGCGATGGGCCCCCGATATTGTACATTGTCACGGTTGGATGTCTGCACTGGTACCGGTATATCTGAGAAGTATTTACAATGATGATCCGCTGTTTCATAATTATAAAATAATCTATTCCATTTACAATAATGATTTTAAAACTCCGTTTAGATCAACATTCGCTGATAAATTGCGGTTCGACGGAATAGATGGGGAAAACCTTAAATTAGTTAAGAAACCAGATTTTGTCAATGTGTCAAAACTTGCAATTAAATATTCTGACGGAATCATTATCGGAAGCGAGGAAATAAACGAGGAATTGAAAAAATACCTGAGTACAGTTAACAAACCGGTTCTGGAATACAAGGATGAGACTGAATACATTGATGCCTATAATGATTTTTATGATAAGATATTATAATAGCTCCCGGCGCTCCTGCAGAATTGCTTCTGTATTTCAATACAATTTTAGATTCTTTTCTCTCCTGCTCCTGGTGCTGATTGCTGTTTTAGTCGACTTCATGCAAGAAAGAAGTCCTGAATATAGGAGGTGACCTTCTTCCCTCAAGCGATTTTGTCACTATTAAATCTATCGATACATTAAGTGTTTTCTCATATACAATGTTTAATGACTCTGCCCGGACCGACCTTCCTACTCTTTCTTACCTTGGTCAGACATTTGATCCCTTTTTTGGAACTTCTTCTGCCGGATTTGTATCGCAGATAAGACAAAGTAACAAATGGCTTGCAGAGTCGTATACGATTGACTCAGTTACCTTAACTCTTCACATATTATCTGTTGAAGGAGGAGGTACGGATGTTACTCATTCCATCCGGATCGCCGAAATAGGTGACCAGATTTATCCGGATACTGCCTATTATTCGAACACGAACCTTGACTCTGCCGGTTTGTTCAGAGTCACTGATATTGTGCTGCCTAAGCTGAGGACTGATACGATAAACGATGTTGAGATAACACTGCCGGGAAAGGGGATAACCTTCGGGAAATACCTGATACGCGACACTACAAAATTGTTCTACAATAATAAAATAGCTGATTTCAGATCTTATTTTAAAGGATTGTTTTTTCAGATGACTCCCAGCAATGACCCTTATCTGATTTCATTAAGTCTTGTCTATAATCAGACAACGGCAAAATATTATAACTATTTTACTATGTATGGTCATGATTCAGCAGAATGTTTCCATTGCATTATGCTTTTATACTTGATGCCAAGAACACGAATGCATCCTTTAATGTCTTTTCGCATGATTTTACAACTGCTACACAGGGCGATAAAATGATCCACAGAAATACAACATACAGGGATACTCTCTCATATCTGCAGTCGCTTAACGGAGTATATACAAAATTGACATTGCCGGGTCTTCAAAACTTAAAAAATGACCCCTCATACAGTAAAATATCAATTAACAGGGCCAGATTGATTGTGCCCGTTTATTTCAAGAGTTCCAGCGAGAATCCATATATATCCAAAGCTCTGCCTGCATCACTGCGACTCAGGTATAGATCAAGCACAGGAGCCAGATATGATGTTCCTGACTATACACTGGCATCGGCTTCGGACGTATATCACACTTTCTTTGACGGGAACCTTGATACTGTAGCACAGGTATATAATTTCAACATACCTGATTTTGTTCAGGCATATCTTAAAGATGCTACTAACAGCATAAAACCAGAAGTGGAGATTTTCCAGAGATGCCGGAACAAAAAATGCTATTCTGAGGGCCAACAAGAACAAAATTCCGGTTAAATTCGAATTTGCCTATACCAACTTCTAAGTTGGTGAACCAACTATATACTTTCGTGTTTACATTCTAAAACAATTTCATTATGTGCGGAATTATTGGCTATATAGGATCAAAACAAGCGCGTGAAATAATTATTAATGGTCTTAAGAGGCTGGAATATCGCGGATATGATTCTGCAGGAATGGCACTTGTAAACGGAGAAACCAAAATATTTAAATGTGCCGGCAGAGTAAAGGATCTTGAGGATATTGTTGAATAGAACAAACTTCAATGGTACAACAGGTATGGGACATACCAGGTGGGCTACACACGGGGAACCAAATGAACTTAATGCACATCCGCAGGTATCCTATAAAGGCAACTTTATCGTTGTTCATAACGGAATAATCGAGAATTATTCCCAACTTAAGAAACATCTCCAGAGCAGGGGAGTGAAATTTTCCAGCCAGACTGATACTGAAGTTCTTGCCAACCTCATCGAGCATATGTACCTCGAAGGAGACCTTACCGCCGAACAGGCCATTACACTTGCACTTAACAGAGTTGAAGGAGCATACGGACTCGTTATAATTTGCACAAAAGAACCGGATTGCCTCTTTGCAGCCAAGAAGGGAAGCCCACTCGTTATAGGAGTGGGTGAAGGTGAGAACTTTATTGCTTCAGATGCTACTCCGATTGTGGAATATACGCAGAGAGTGATCTATCTGAATGACGATGATCTCGCTATCATTAAGAAGGATGAACTTATCCTTAAAACGATCAGAATCGCGAAAATCCAGCCGGAAGTAAAGGAGATTGATCTTAAGATAGGAGAGATTGACAAAGAAGGCTTTGCTCATTTTATGCTGAAGGAGATCTTTGAACAGCCAAGAGCGATTCATGATACCTTCAGAGGCAGGTTATTACCTGATAATTCCGGTGTAATGCTTGGAGGCCTGCATAATGTTTTCGATTCCCTGACCGAAGCAGAAAGGATAATAATCATCGCATGCGGTACTTCATGGCATGCCGGACTGGTAGGCGAATATATCTTTGAGGAATATACCCGGATCCCTGTTGAGGTGGAGTATGCTTCAGAATTCCGCTACCGGAATCCCATAATAAATAAAGGAGATATTGTTATCGCAATCAGTCAGAGCGGCGAAACCGCTGATACTCTTGCTGCAGTAAAACTCGCAAAGCAAAAAGGTGCAAAGGTAATAGGGATCTGCAATGTTGTCGGAAGCAGTATCCCCAGGGAAACTGATGCAGGTGTATATACACACGCCGGTCCGGAAATCGGGGTAGCATCAACAAAGGCATTTACTACACAGGTGCTTGTTCTGGCAATGATGGCATTTGAAATCGGCCATAAGAAGGGAGTTATCTCCGATTCTGTCTATAAGGATCTGATCACAGAACTTGCATCGATACCCGGTAAAATTGAGAATGCATTAAAGGTAAATGACCAGGCGCACGAACTGGCAACTATTTTTCAGAATACTCACAATGCACTTTACCTTGGAAGAGGTTATCTCTTCCCGGTTGCTCTGGAAGGCGCTCTCAAGCTGAAGGAGATCTCTTATATCCATGCTGAAGGATATCCGGCCGCGGAAATGAAACACGGGCCCATTGCTCTTATTGATGAAAACATGCCTGTTGTTGTTGTTGCAACAAAAGACGATACCTATGAGAAAATAGTAAGTAACATACAGGAGATAAAAGCCCGCAAAGGAAATGTAATTGCTATTGTTACTGAAGGGGATGAAATAATAAGTAAAATGGCAGATTATGTGCTTGAAGTACCTGAAACCCTTCCTATTTTTTCGGGTCTGCTTGCCGTGATACCGCTTCAATTACTCTCATACCATATTGCGGTTCTCAGAGGATGTAATGTCGATCAGCCAAGAAACCTCGCAAAATCGGTGACTGTAGAATAAAACTTTAATGTCTTACCCTGGGAGATTAAACATTTGCGAGCCTTATTAAACCTTTGTGTGCTCAAAGTAACACAAAGGGGAAAACTATATTAGCATTATCTTCCGGAATACATCTGCTCGTAATATTTGCTGTAATCTCCTGATAATACCCTTTCGAGCCATTTGGTATTTGAAAGATACCATTCGACTGTTTTTTCAAGGCCTGCTGAAAACTCAGGTATAGGCGACCAGCCGAGTTCTTTCTGTAATTTTGTTGAGTCAATTGCATATCTGAGATCATGCCCCGGCCTGTCTTTTACATATGTAATAAGCTTTTCGGAGGTTCCTTCAGCCCGATTAAGCTTTCTGTCCATAATGCTGCAGAGAAGCAGGATAAGATCAAGGTTTTTCCATTCATTATTACCACCGATATTATAAGTTTCACCAACATTCCCCCTGTGAAAGATGAGATCAATTGCTGATGCATGATCCTCAACATATAGCCAGTCGCGGATATTCTCACCCTTTCCGTAAACCGGAATTGGCTTATTATTTTTAATATTGTTTATTGCCAGAGGAATAAGTTTTTCGGGAAACTGGTTTGGTCCGTAATTATTTGAGCAATTGGAAATAATCGCCGGAAGTCCAAATGTATGATTATAGGCTCTGACCATATGATCTGAACTTGCCTTGGAGGCAGAATAAGGACTTTTCGGATCATATGACGAATCTTCAGTGAAAAGGCCTTCTTTTCCCAGTGAACCATATACTTCATCTGTTGAAATATGATAGAACAGCTTTCCCTCGAATGCATTTTTCCAGTTATTAAGTGCAGCATTAAGGAGATTTACTGTTCCGACGATATTTGTAAATACAAATTCATCGGGACCGGTTATTGAACGATCGACATGTGATTCTGCAGCAAGATGAATTACTCCGTCAAAGCTGTACTTTTTGAAAAGATCGAGAACGGATTGTTTCTCAACTATATCGGTTTTTTCAAATCTGTAATTAGGTTCTTTTTCAATATCGGTAAGATTTTCAAGGTTACCTGCATAGGTCAGTTTATCGGCATTTACAATCAGGTATTCAGGATATTTCTTGACGAATCTTCTGACAACATGCGATCCAATAAATCCTGCACCACCTGTTATGAGGATTGTTTTTTTCATGATCATGTTTTATTATTCCTGATAATCTTTTCCCAGTCCCAGGCTGTTTTCATAGCTTCATCAAGTGAACTTAATGTTTTCCATCCCAGTTCTTTATTTGCAAAAGAGGGATCAGCCCAGATCTTTTCAATATCTCCGGCTCTTCTGCCTGCAATCTTGTATTTCAGTTTTACTCCCGAGACCCGTTCAAATGATCTTATTGCCTCAAGATACTGAAACTCCTTGTCCGGTTCCGAGGTTAAAGACCTCATAATCTTTCTTGTTTTTTCCTTCAATAAGTCTTTTTATTGCAACAACATGTGCTTTTGCCAGATCAACTACATGCAGGTAATCCCTTATACACGATCCGTCGGGAGTATCATAATCATTGCCAAACACTTTCAGTTCATCCCTTATACCATAACCTGTCTGAGTAAGATAAGGAACAAGGTTTTCAGGTACACCTCGTGGCAGTTCACCGATAAATGCTGAAGGATGAGCTCCGATCGGATTAAAATATCTGAGTGAAATTGCCTTAATATTTTTGTCTGCATAATGTTGTATCCCTTATTATTGCTTCACCGATCTGTTTTGTATTTCCGTAAGGGGATGTTGCAGGCTGAAGCGGAGCATCTTCGGTTACAGGGAGATTTTTCAGGTTGTCCGTAAACTGTGCAGGAGGATGAAAATACCAGGTCCGGGATATCATAATCGTTTCATCACATCCAGCAGATTGATCAATGACACCAGATTATTGCGATAATACTCCAGTGGTTTGCTAACTGATTCACCAACAGCTTTATATGCAGCAAAATGGATTATGGCTGAGATATCCCTGTGTTTCAGAATGAATTTTTCTAGTTTTTCCTTGTCGCAGAGATCGAATACTTCCAGATGAGGTTTGACTCCGGTTATCTTCTGAATCCTGTCAACAACATCTGCTTCAGAGTTATACAGGTTATCAATAATTACTACATCAAATCCCTCCTCAATCAGTTCAACAGCAGTATGTGAACCGATATATCCGGTTCCTCCGGTTACCAGGATTTTCTTTTTCATTTACAGGCTCCAGTAAGTATGATTCTTTATTTTTCCGCGAAGAACACCTTTCACGTCAACAATTATTCCATCTCTGTTTAAGAAGTGGTGTAAAATATGATTCATCAAGGTTTAAATATTCTTTATGACATACTGCAAGAATAACAGCATCATATTTTCCTGATGGTTGCTTTTTCAGATCAATCTGATATTCTTCCTTAACTTCATGTTTTCCTGCTCCCGGATCAATTACATCAACTGAAATTCCGAAATCATCAAGTTCATTGATAATATCCACAACTTTTGAATTACGGATATCGGTAACATCTTCCTTAAAGGTAATCCCCATTATCAGAACACGGGAACCCTTCAGATTTTTTCCTGCAGCTATTATTTTTTTTACAGTCTGTTTTCCGATATATCTGCCCATGCTGTCATTGATGAACCTTCCTGAATCAATCATCTGTGGATGATATCCAAGTGCTTTTGCCTTGAATGAGAGATAATAAGGATCAACACCAATGCAATGTCCCCCGACCAGACCCGGGATAGAATTTAAGGAAGTTCCATTTTGTTCCTGCAGCTTCAAGTACTTCAAATGTATTGACACCCAGTCTGTTAAAAATAATTGACAGTTCATTCATAAATGCGATATTTATATCGCGCTGGGTATTTTCAATGATTTTTGCTGATTCTGCAACTTTTATTGAACTTGCCCTGTGAACACCTGCTTTTATTATAAGTTCGTATGTTTTTGCTATGTTTTCTGCTGATTCTGCATCGCAGCCGCTGGTAACTTTTACAATTTTTGTAAGAGTATGATTGTTATCACCCGGATTTATTCTTTCGGGAGAGAATCCAACTTTAAAATCAATACCGCATTTTAGTTCGGAATACCTTTCAAGGACAGGAATACAATCATCTTCAGTGCATCCGGGATAAACAGTTGATTCATAAACAACATAATCTCCTTTTTTCAAAATCCTGCCAACTGTTTCTGATGCTTTCAGGACAGGTGTCAGATCGGGAAGGTTATGTCTTTGTTGTGGGAGTCGGAACAGCAATAATATGAAATGAAGCTTCTTTAATTCTGAAGGATCACTTGTAAGAACAATATCAGTATTTTTAAATGCTTCAGATGTAAGTTCATTGCTTGGATCTATGCCCTTTTTCATCAGTTCAACTCTTTCAGGTTTGATATCAAAACCAACAACTCTGATCTTTTTTGCAAATTCAAGAGCAATTGGAAGGCCTACATAGCCAAGACCGATGACTGAAAGTTTTGTCTCCTTATTAATAAGTTTATTGTACATATTTATATTTGTTTTTAAAAATGGATGATAGTCTCCCTTAAGTCCAACAGGTTTTGCATTTCTGATTGTATATGCAGTTTCAACTGATTGTCGGGCCTCTTTAAGGCCAAATCCTCTTCCGGCAAGAATTTCCTTATATGTCAGGGTATGAAGGTCGGCGAATCCTTCACTGAATTCAATCTCTTCACCATCAACGGTTATGGATCTGTAAGTTCTTTTGCCGGTCTCTTTACATGCAGCAGGGATATCATTATAATCGATGCTCAGGAACCATCTTACCCTGGCATTTTCAAGTTCCAGATATCCTGCAGCTTTATGAGGTTCGGAGAGATGAACGATATTTTTTCTGGTATCACCGAAGATCCAGCTCAGCATATCGAAAAAATGAATGCCAATATTTGTTGCCACACCTCCCGATTTCTGAATATCTCCTTTCCATGATATTGAATACCAGTTTCCACGGCTGGTTATATATGTCATATCAATATCATAAATCTTTCCTTTTGGTCCATTCCTGATCTTTTCCCTGAAGTTCCAATGATTTTGGGATGAAGCCGCAGCTGAAGAACCGTGTAGATTTTGTGTCCGGTTTCATTTTCAATTTCCTGCAATGCATCGATATTCCAGGGATTCAGCACAATAGGTTTTTCGCAGATTGCTTCTGCCTGATGACGAAGTGCAAATCTGATATGAGAATCGTGAAGATAATTCGGAGAACAGATACTTACATAATCAATCTTTGTTCCGGTTCTTTTAAGCTTGTCAAAATGCCTGTCAAATCTTTCAAATTCAACAAAAAAATCACTCTCGGGAAAATAATTGTCGATTCGTCCCACGCTGTCAAACTTATCAAGGCTGGCAAGAAGATTATTCCCTGTTTCCTTTATGGCATTCAGATGTCTTACAGCAATATAGCCTGCAACACCTATTATTCCGAAATTTTTTGGAGATTCTGTCATCAATAAATGCTAATAATATGCATAAAAATACTAAATAATTTTAGAAACCCTGCCATCCTCAATCCTGTATCTCTCTCCACTTTCAGGACATGTGGCATATCCCTCATTGTCAAAAATAAGTTTATGCCCATATTCACTCATCCAGCCGGTTTGTCTTGCAGGATTTCCAACAACAAGAGCATATGGTTTTACATCTTTTGTAACAACAGCACCTGCACCAATAAATGAAAAGCTTCCTATTTTTTCCCGCAGACAATCGTGGCATTGGCTCCTATGGAAGCTCCCTTTTCCACAACAGTTGTATAGTAGTTGTCTTTCCGGATAATTGCACTCCGCGGATTTATAACATTTGTAAACACCATTGATGGACCCAGAAAGACATCATCCTCACAGATTACACCGGTATAAATCGAGACATTATTCTGGACTTTTACATTTCTGCCCAGTTTTACTCCGGGTGAGATGACAACATTCTGTCCGATATTACAGTTTTCACCTATTTCAGAACCGCTCATGATATGACTGAAGTGCCATATTTTTGTTCCTTTTCCAATTTTGCAGCCCTCATCTATGACGGCAGTTTCATGGGCAAAATATTCCTTCTCCATTATTATTATTTATCGAAGAAATTCCAATATGTTAAGTGTAATATAATCAAGCTGTTCCTGTTCCATTTCCGGATGCATGGGCAATGACAGAACCTCCTTGCACAGAGATGTTGTGACAGGAAAATCATTCTCTCTGTAACCGAGGTATCTGTAAGCTTTCTGCATATGAAGAGGTCCGGGATAATAGACCATTGAAGGTATTTTTTTTGACTCCAGGAATTTTTTCAGTTCATCCCTTTTTCCGTTTTTGACTCTTATGGTATACTGATGAAATATATGTGATGAATAAGCTGACTCTTTCGGGAACAGATATTGAACTGCATGTGCGAGAAAGCTTTATCATAAAGATCTGCAACATCTTTTCTTGCTGATTGAATCTCTGAAAGATATTTCAGTTTTACCCTGAGGATTGCGGCCTGAATGGTATCAAGTCTTGAATTAACACCTATATCATCATAATGATACCTTACTTTCATTCCATGATTAGCAATGCTTCTGAGCTTCCTTGCAAATTCTCATCATTTGTATAGAGTGCACCTCCATCGCCGTAACATCCAAGGTTTTTTGAGGGGAAAAATGATGTTGTACCAATATGTCCGATAGTCCCGGCTTTTTTTGAAGTCCCGTCTTTAAAGAAATAATCAGCACCGGTTGCCTGTGCAGCATCTTCGATAACAAAAAGGTCATGTTTTTCTGCCAGTATCCATAATGCTCTCCATATCGGCGCATTGACCAAACAGATGAACAGGAACAATAGCTTTTGTTTTTGGTGTGATAGCTTTTCTTACTGCTTCAACAGAGATATTAAAAGTTCCGGGTTCAGGATCAACAATAACAGGTTTAAGTCCAAGCAGTGCAACAACTTCAACAGTAGCAATAAAGGTGAAATCTGTGGTTATGACCTCATCCCCGGGTTTTAGCCCGAGAACCATCATGGCAAGATGAAGGGCATCAGTGCCATTTGCACATGAGACCACATGTTTTACACCCATATATTCCTGAAGCTCTTCTTCAAACAGCTTAACATCAGGACCTTTAATAAAAGCGGTTGATACAAGGACAGATTTTATTGCATCATCAATTTCTGATCCGATCTTCTCATACTGAGCCTTCAGATCGACCATTTGTATCTCTCTCATTTACATGCGAAAATTTGGAAATACGAAGATAATATTTTTTAGAGGAATTCATCTCGCAATAAATGCATAGTCCAGCTAATTCCTGAAAAGTGTGTGCCACATGCTGTATGAGGCCCTGAACTCAATCTAAATCATCATCGGGTAATGAAATTGCTGATCCTTTATTAATAGGACAAATATTGCTAATCACATTTTTTTATTAAATTTGTATTGATTAAAAGAAGAATCAGCAGTGGATGTTACAGCATTTATACGGGAATTATTATTCGGACATGATTGTGTTATAGTTCCGGGATTTGGTGGTTTTATAGGAAATTATACTCCTGCCAGAATTGACAAAAGAACCGGTACATTTTATCCGCCTGTAAAACAGATTTCATTTAACCGGAATCTGAATCATAATGATGGTCTTCTGGTTGGGAAGATTTCGGTTCCTCTGAAATCAATTACGGCGATGCCAGAAATCTGGTTGAGGAATTTGTTGCTGGAATCCGGAAAAAGCTGGAAAAAGGAGAGAAGGTTGTTTTTGACAATATCGGAAGCTTTGTCAATAACCAGGAAGGTAATATTCAGTTTGAACCTGACAGGAATGCAAATTATCATCTTGATTCTTACGGACTTGAACCATTTCAGTGTTTGCCTCTTGAAGGATATGATGTAAGAAAACGTATTATCAGACAATTGAGAAGGATCCTGTAAGACAGGCTTCATTAAGAAAGATATTATGGAGAGCAGCTGTAATTATTCCGCTTCTTTCGCTTCTGGTGGTTGTTCCATTGAAAACAGATCTTTTCAAGTCAAAGGGTTGAAACAACAACTATGAATCCTCTTGTAACTGCTGAATTTGAAAACAATAAAAAGGCTGTGGATGAAGGTACAAATAATTGAATCACTAAAGACCGAGAAGAGATTGCTGAACCCGTTACAAGTGAGATCATTTCTCCTGAAGTCATCAGTTCCTGCTGTACCCGAACCGAATACATATTTTGTTATAACAGGAAGTTTCAAATCAAAAGAAAATGCTGATTCACAGGTAAATATGTTAAAGAAAGAAGGATTTACTCCTGAGATTATTACTGCTGCAAATGGATTTTACAGAGTTTGTGCAATGGCATGCAGTGATCTGAATACAGCAGTTACCAAAAAAGACAGTATTGCAGAAAAGTTCCCGGGTACCTGGATTTCGAGGAAGAAATAAGCCCATCAACCACCTATTTGAGGGGCTTGAGTGGGTTCTTATTTTATCATACTCCCGTTACTCACCTTATCGGCCGGCGAAACCATAACCAGTTTTCCGTCTTTATCCTCAGCCATAAGTATCATTCCTTTCGATTCAATTCCTTTAATCTTTCGCGGTTCAAGATTTGCAACAATCGATATCTGTTTTCCAATTATGTTTTCCGGATCATAATATTCTGCAATACCTGAAACTATTGTACGGATATCAATGCCTGTATCAATTTTGAGCTTAAGAAGTTTTGTGGTTTTGGGAACTTTTTCAGCTTCAAGGATGGTGGCTGTTCTGATATCTATCCTGGAGAAATCATCAAAAGTCACCGGTTCTTTTCCCGGGGTGGTTTTTGCGCCGGCTGTCTCATTGGCTTTTTTTGTTGCCAGAAGTTTATCTATCTGTCGTGTAATTTCTTCATCTTCAATTTTTTCAAAAGCAAGTCTGGCTTTATTGATGACATGACCAGGAGCAAGCAGATCTGAATTTCCGGCCTTCTTCCATTTCAACTCTTTGAAGTTGATCATGTTCCGTAATTTTTCCATCGAGAAAGGAAGAAATGGTTCACAGATAATTGTCAGATTTGCAGTTATCTGAAGAGCGATATTCATTATTGTTTTTACTCTTTCCGGATCAGTTTTTATTACCTTCCAGGGTTCAGCATCAGCCAGATATTTATTACCCAGTCGTGCAAGATTCATAGCCTCCTTCAGGGCTTCACGAAACCTGAAAGTTTCAAGACATGTTTCCACATTTCCCTTGAATCGTGTTATCTCATTCAGAACCGAATCATCATCTGGATCAGTTTTGCCTCTTTCAGGAACATTCCCGCTATAATAATTATTGGTAAGCACAAGGGTACGGTTGACAAAATTTCCAAGAATGGCGACAAGTTCATTGTTGTTTCGTGCCTGGAAATCTTTCCAGGTAAAATCATTATCTTTTGTTTCAGGAGCATTGGCACAAAGTGAATATCTGAGAACATCCTGTTTGCCCGGGAAATCTTCAAGGTATTCATGCAGCCATACTGCCCAGTTTCTTGAAGTCGATATCTTGTCATTTTCAAGATTCAGGAATTCATTGGCCGGAACATTTTCAGGAAGAATAAAACTTCCTTCAGCTTTGAGCATTGCAGGGAATATGATGCAATGAAATACAATATTATCCTTGCCGATGAAATGAACCATTTTAGTCTCTTTATCCTTCCAGTATTTTTCCCAGTCGGGAGTCAGTTCTTTTGTAGCAGATATATAGCCTATAGGGGCATCGAACCACACATACAGTACTTTCCCTTTTGCACCCTCAACAGGTACAGGTACACCCCAGTCGAGATCACGGCTCACAGCCCTGGGCTGTAAACCCTGATCAAGCCATGATTTACATTGACCGTATACATTGGTTTTCCATTCCTTATGATCTTCAAGGATCCATTTTTTAAGCCATGGTTCATATTTGTCAAGCGGAAGATACCAGTGAAGTGTCTCACGTAGCACCGGTTTACTGCCGCTGATTGTTGAATGGGGATTAATAAGTTCATTGGGACTGAGTGAAGTTCCGCATTTTTCACACTGGTCACCATAGGCATTTTCATTTCCGCAATGCGGACATGTTCCCATAATATATCTGTCGGCCAGGAAACATCCTGCTTCCTCATCATAATATTGTTCAGATGTTTTTTCGGTGAATTCACCTTTATCATATAGTGTTTTGAAAAATTCTGATGCAGTATCGTAATGTACTTTATTTGATGTGCGGGAATAGATATCGAAGGCAATTCCAAAATCCTCAAATGCCTTTTTGTTCATTGTATGATACCTGTCAACAATTTCCTGAGGTGTGACACCTTCCTTACGTGCTTTGAGTGTTATCGGAACACCATGTTCATCCGATCCGCAGATAGATATCACATCTGCTCCCTTCATTCTCAGATACCTGGTATAAATATCGGAGGGGATATATACCCCTGCAAGATGACCGATATGTATCGGACCATTTGCATAGGGAAGTGCGGATGTGACAAGATATCTTTTAAAATTCTTCATGATATTGATAATGAGGTATTAGCTTTTTTTAAAATTGAACAAAGATAATAAATTTAAGATTCTTTTCACCGCAAAGCACTCTCCCCCTGCCGATGCGCAGCTGACTTTATTAACAGCCTGCAGTGGGTAAAAGGAGTTGCAAATAGACACAATATCAACTACTTTTGCATGATTTAATTTGTATATGAATAGCAAAAAAAATACAACCGCCTTTTCTTAAACCGGGTGATGAAGTCGCAATTGTTTCTCCGTCATTTTGTATTGATGGAGAATATTTTAATGGAGGCTGTAGCCTATCTGGAGAACTGGGGATTGAGAGTACGCATTGGTAAAAACGCAGCGAAAAAGGATGGTCCATTTGCAGGAAATGACGAGGAGCGATTATCTGATCTCCAGGAGATGACAAATGACCCTGATATTAAGGCAGTTATCTGTTCCAGAGGCGGTTATGGACTTTCAAAAATAATTAACAGGATTGATTTTTCAGAACTGAAAAGAAAGCCGAAGTGGTATTCAGGATTCAGCGATATTACCGTCCTGCACACATGGCTGAATGAGGTGCATAACATTATGTCGATCCATGGTGAAATGCCCCTGAACTTTAATAATCCCCAAAAGAGCCATGAGACCTTCACCTCTCTTAAAAGCGCATTATTCGGCGATCTCAGGTCACATGAATGGACAGGCAATATTTATCATCCGGCTAATGTCAAAGGGGAGATAACCGGGGGAAATCTTTCTCTTCTGCATAGTCTTTCAGGGACCAGGGCAGAAATCTCAACTAAGGGAAAGATCTTGTTTATTGAAGATACCAATGAGTATTATTATCATATCGACAGGATGCTGACAACCCTGAAGCTTTCAGGAAGGCTTGACAGGCTTGTCTGCACTTGTTGTAGGTGGCATGAACAGGATCAATGAAATAAAGATCCCCTGGGGGAAAAATATTGAAGAGACCATACTTGAGATTGTCAGAGAATATAATTACCCGGTTTTTTTTAATTTCCCGGCAGGTCACATAGCTGATAACAGGGCATTCTATCTGGGGAGACAGGCAGAAATTGAAATTAATGGCAATAGATGCTGTTCTCAGATACTTCTGATAATCAGAAGGCTGAAATAAGAAGATCGAGATCTTTTGATATAATTCCGAACTTCTGACCTAATGTTTCATTTGTGAGCATGCCATTATACAAGTAGGCACCGTTCCGCACACCCTGATCATTTTTTAGCAACTGGGTAATTCCTCCGGCATCGGCCATGCTCTGAAGCAAAGGTGTAAAAATATTGCTTAGGGCAATGGAAGCTGTACGCGCTACACGTGAAGGCAGGTTCCAGGCAGAAAAATGCACCACACCATGTTTTTCATAAACAGGATCTTTCAGGGCCCGGCATTCGGTTGTTTCAATACAACCGCCACGGTCAATACTCAGATCGATTATAACTGCTCCTTTTTTCATATTCCGTACCATATCTTCTGTTATATAATACCATGGCCTGAGATCTTCAAGCTCAATAGCACCGATGAGCACATCAGCTGATTTAAGAGCTTTTTTAAGAACCTGCGGATGAAATACGGAAGTCTGAAGTCGCTGACCGAGCTGATTTTGAAATCTTCGCAGACGAGGCAGGGAATTATCGAAAATCTTTACAGTAGATCCAAGTCCGATTGCAGCACTCGCTGCATATTCACCGGCAGTATTTGCTCCTAAAATTACAACTTCAGTAGGAGTTACACCGGTAATTCCACCCAGCATGACACCTTTGCCTCCATGCATATTACTTAGATATTCAGAAGCAATAAGGAGAGAGGTTATTCCTGCAATTTCGCTCATTGATTCCACAACAGGCAGCTCTCCGTTAGAGTCGCGGATCTTTTCAAATGCGATAGCAGTAACTTTCTTCCTTATAAGCTTTGAGAGGGTTTCTTCACTTAACTTAAGCACATTCAGGTATGACAGGATTACCTGGTTCCCTTTAAGAAATTCAGTCTCTTTCTCTGAAAATGGTGCAACTTTAATTACTGCATCGGCACTGAACACCCTTGCAGCAGAATCACTTACTATTGCTCCGTTTTCACTGTAATCCTTATCGTATAATTTGCCCCCAGTCCTGCACCTTTCTGAACAATGACTTCGTTGTTACTTTCAACCAGCAGACCAACAGCTTCCGGGGTGAGTGCTACTCTTTTTTCATCATCTTTTTTTTCACAGGGTATGCCTATCGAAATTCTGCGGTTTTTTACCGCAGTCTCAAGGTGTTCTTCTTTTGGCATGAAGACAGTATTCTCAAAACTGACTTTTCCGCTCTTTGATTTGCCATTCATCATGGATAGAGTTATTTCTCCAAAGGTAAAAATTTTGGAACAGAGAGCAAAATCAGATAATTTAAGAAATTGATAATATTCTCTGTTCGTATTTATCTACCGAAATTCTCACCCTGACTGTCTCAGCGGGAAGAAGTTCTTCAACAAGTTCAGGCCATTCCATAAAGCAATAATAATCGCCGGCCAGATATTCCTCAATTCCAAAGTCAAACACCTCTTCCTGCTTCTTTATCCTGTAGAAATCCAAATGATAAAGTATTTCACCTGCCGATGTCTTGTACTCATTTACCAGGGTGAAAGTAGGACTGCTGACAATATCAGTTGCTCCTAAAGATTCACAGATAGCTTTGATAATTGTTGTTTTACCAGCACCCATTGCTCCGTAAAAGGCAAATATTTTTTTGTCTCCCGAATTTTTCAGAAGTTGTTTGGCCGCAACAGATAAGTGTCTTTTGTCTTTTATGAAGATTTCCATAGAGAGGAATCATATAACCAAATGCTATTTTACTTCACACCGGTTCCAGTAATGCAACAGGGATCATGATCTCCTGCATCGAAATCCCACCATGCTGAAAAGTATCTTTATAATAACCGGCAAAATGGTTATAATTGTTCTGATAGACAAGAAAATCCTGATTAAGGGCAAAAATATAGCTTGAACTCAAATTTGACTTGGGCAGCATTGCTTTTTCGGGATTTATCAGCTCGAAAACTTTTTTTGGATCATAATCGAGGTTTCTCCCCATTTTATACCTGAGATTTGGGGAAGTTTTTCTGTCTCCGATGATTTTTATCGGATTCTGTACTCTGATGGTCCCGTGGTCGGTGCTGAAAATTATCTTAACAGGGTGGGCAGCAAGTATTCTAAGCAATTCAAACAGTGATGAATGTATGAACCAGGATCGTGTCAGGCTCCTGTATGCAGGCTCATCTTTAGCAAGGTCGCGGATCATACTTATCTCAGTTCTGGCATGCGACAGCATATCAACAAAGTTGAAGACAAGTATATTGATGTCATTTTCAAGCAGCGACTTTACTTTTTCATTTACTTTTTTACCGTCAGTGCTGCTGCTGATTTTGTTATAGGACCATTTGTATTTTAATCCTTTACGTTTTAACTGTTCGCCGAATAACACCTCTTCCGAATTGTTTTTACCTTCTTCCTCGTCATCATTTACCCATAAATCGGGCATTAGTTCTGCAATTGCAGATGGCATCAGGCCTGAAAAAATAGAATTTCTGCTGAACTGGGTGGAGGTTGGTAAAATGCTAAAGTACAGATCTTCGTCTGTAATCCTGTACATTCCGGATAACTCAGCTGAGATAGTTTTCCACTGGTCGTACCTCATGTTATCGATAAGGATGAAGAACAGAGGCCTGTTTTGACTTATGTTTGGCAATATTTTCCGGGTAAAAAGTGCCGGGGAAAGCACAGGAATATTCTTGTTATCAGGTCGCAGCCAATCAAGATAATTGCAAATAATGAATTTTGAGAAGGAGTTGTTTGCTTCATTTTGCTGAAGCTTGAGGATATCTGTCATCCCGGGATCTGTAGATTTTTCCAGCTCTGATTCCCAGAAGACTATTTTTTTATAAAGCTCTGTCCAGTCAGTAAAGGTTGATGCAGAAGAGATCATGGCGCTGATACGGCTGAATTCCTGCCGGTAATCGGTTGTTGTCTTTTCTGTCACCAGTCGCCGCTGGTCGAGAATTTTTTTTATTGCAAGGAGTACCTGTTTTGGTTTGACCGGTTTGATCAGATAATCTGCAATTTCTGATCCTATGGCAGTTTCCATGAGATCCTCCTCATCACTTTTTGTTATCATGACGACCGGGATATCAGACCGAACCTCTTTTATTAATTTTAATGTCTCAATTCCGCTCAGACCGGGCATATTTTCATCGAGAAAAATCAGGTCATACCGGTTTTGCCTAACGAGGTCGATAGTATCATTCCCGTTTGAACAGGTATCAATCTCATAACCTTTCTCTTCAAGGAATAAAATATGAGATTTCAAAGCCTCCACCTCGTCGTCCGTCCAGAGTATTTTTATTTTCCTCATTTCAAATATTTTTCTTTGAAGAAAAGCTCATAGCGACCAGGATTTTTATCTTTTTCAAGAGCTTTAAGATTATCGGCACTTATTATAAATGTCATCATCTTTGCTCCTGTCGGATTTCTTACAAATTTTTCAGTTTTGAAAGCATTATAATAGTCCAGCGCCTGCTTAAAATCAGAAAATCCTGAGACAATTATCTGAATATACTTATTCTCTGTCAGTGCTCCCTGAGTCTTATAATTTTTGTTTGTAAAATTGTCGATGTTATAGCTGATTACATCGAATGATGCCTGGTTCAGATTAAATGAAGGATCTGTGATAATCAAAGCAAATACATGATTCACTGTTGTGTCGGCAGTATAAATTTCAGTTGCAATTTTTTTATCTTCTTCAACTTTGAGTTCAGGCAATTTTCAGGTTGAGGATATGCAACTATCTCTGCTGCTTTCTTGCTCTCAGTTGCATCGGGCCAGGCTTTAATAAGTTTAGTAAGTTCCTCTTTAAAAGTCCTTTCATCACTGGTTCTGCCAACAGAATAGGCCCTGAGAAGTAAGAATTTAGGTGCAAGCTTATCCTGTGGATATTTTTTCAACGCATCATCACTGATAGTAATCGCATCATTGAATTTTTCACTGGCATATGCATTATAGGCATCATCATAAGTTTTTTCAACCAGTTTCATTTCTGACATTTTTTTCTCATAATAGGCAGGATCAGACAATATTCTGGCAAACTCATTGTCAGGATATTTCTGAAGCAACCGTTGCCTGTAAGCTTCCGATTTTGCATTATTGCCTGGTCTGTTTATATTGTACAGGTTATATAATGTTTCCGGGATCAGATCACTTGACGGGAACCGGTTTATCAGTGACTCAAATGTTTCAGTCGCCCTGAGAGTGTCGGGAATTCGCTGTGCATATACTTTGCCGGCATTGAGCAGGGCATTTACAATTCTATTGTTGGAAATTACGATTAATGAGTCTTTCAGGGGCAGATTCTTCAGATAGAACTCGGGCTTCTTGTAATCTGTTTCTGCCGACAGAGTATCAGATTTGCGTTGTGTGGCCTCATTGGGATTGGTAGCCTGTATATTATTTACTCTGGTTTTGTTTGATCTTCGCCAGTTATCTTCAAGTTTTCTGTCACCCCAGCGCTTGCGGAATTCGGTACGGCCAAAAGTGAGCGCAGCCTGATTATAAAAATACCATTTGCCTTCCTGGTCAATATTTCCCTGAAAGCGTCTTTCATTCTCATAATACTGTCCAAGATTATACCTGTCGGAATTTGCATTGTTCTTGCCTTCACTTTCATCCTTCACGACCTTCCCTATAATGGATGCAATGAGAGCATTCCTTTGAGGTTCAGGCATTTTGGCTACTTTTTGAAGACTGTCTTCACGCTGTACGATCATAAGCTGGGAGACAAGGGCATTAAGGCTTTGTGATTTGGTCTTAATAGCCGGATAATCGGGATATTTCTGATCAAGAAAGAAAACAGCACTGTCATAGTAAGTGCCAGCCTTCATATACTCAGGTTTTTTAAAATAGTAATCCTGCCAGAGCAAGGTAGGACCTGCCTTTCTGATTCTGATTCTGTGATTTTGCGGTTGCGGATTTCCTGAAATATGAAAGAGCTTCTGATTCATTTCCTTCTTTCATCGATAAATTTCCCAGGGCATAGTAAATCTGGTCCAGATATTCTTTATTTTTAGAATCATTAAGCATTTTTTCCAGCTCTTTTCTGATTTCCTTCGGATTACCTGAGTTAATGTCAAATACACCGGCAATGTTTATGCGTGCATTAAATTCAACATCATAAGGCGGGTTCATATTAACAACGTCGCGGTACAGAGTCATTGCTTTAGTTCCATCACCTGTCTTTTCATATAACTGGGCAAGAAGATAAGTTAGCCTGTATCTCGATCTTTTACCTGAAACAATATCTATGGCTTTCCCCAGCGGATCGATTGCCTCCTGGTATCTTTTTTGTTTTATAAACAGATCGGCGAGAGTTGTATAGTACATTGATTTTAAAGGCTTTGGAAAATCAGAAGTTATTTCGATACCGTTAATTAGCCTGGATGACTCGCTAAAATTACCAGTTTCGTTATAGATCCTGGCAAGCCAGATGACAGCTTCCGTCTTTATTTCCGGATCATTTGCATCGGTTATACAATAGTTTAATATCGCTGTAGCTTCATTATATTCATGTTTATAAAATCTGGCTTTTCCTATAAGCAGATAGCTGTCATCAACCCACTTATTATATTCTTTCATTTCGAGTAGCTTTTTGTCGTTCTCTGAGAGTTCCTGATTCTTTTTAAATTCAGGTTTAGCTGTTATTGATTTCAGAGAAATAAGTTTTGAGGCTTTCTGTATTGCTCTTTCCATGTCGGAAGAACAGAGAGAGACGGTAGAAGGGTCACTGAATTCAAACACTCTTAATAATTCTGCATAATCATCCTGGTAACCCCTCGATATTTTAACCAGACCTGACTTAAAGCTCTCATTACCATTGAAATAAATATTATATCTTGCTGTCAGGCTCTGGTAAAACCTGCTTGAGCCCGTGTTTTTTTCAACCGAACAGTAAGTCAGCGCCAGGGATAATCCCAAAAGCACCAGATATTTATATGATGATCTATCTGAAGCCAATAAATGACATTTAAATACTATAACTAACTAATTTTGTGTATAGTATTTCAAAGGTAAATAAAATTGAAATGAGGTTGGTTCCTAGGCTGAAATTACTCTCTTTATTTCGGGAACTTCCTTCATTATAGCCTGTTCAACTCCTGCCTTTAGAGTCTGCATGCTGTACGGACAGCCATGACAGGCACCGGTAAGCTTAACTTTAACAGTCATATCGTCAGTGACATCAATAAATTCTATGTCACCTCCATCAGACTGAAGATAAGGTCTTACTCTTGCAAGTGCTTTCAAAACACGATCTTTAATACTACTAACTTCTGTCATATTTTTAAGTAATTTATTAATTATTATCATCATTATCTCCTCACTCTTTGTGGAAGGGTCAGGGAGGGGCCATTATTTATTAATTTCAAGTTTAACCGTGGGTTTCTGTTCCTTATTTCTAAGCGCGACTCGCTTTACAACTTCTTCTGCCAGGGCCCTAAAAGCATTTCCGGTTATTGAATCTTCCAAAGCTACGGGCTTGCCCATATCACTGCCTTCACAGATGCTCTGAACAAGAGGAATCTGTCCAAGCAGGGGGACATTCATTTTTTCAGCCAGTTTCCTGCAGCCATCTTTACCAAAGATATAGTACTTGTTGTCAGGAAGTTCCGCAGGCGTGAACCACGACATGTTTTCTACTAACCCTAGAACCGGTACCTCTATTTTATCGCTTCTGAACATGGCAATTCCCTTTATGGCATCTGCAAGTGCAACATCCTGCGGTGTGCTGATAATAATTGCTCCTGTTACAGGTACCTCCTGAACAAGAGTCAGATGAATGTCGCTTGTACCGGGAGGCAGGTCGACAAGCAGATAATCAAGTTCACCCCATTCGCCCTGCGTTATAAGTTGCTTAAGAAAATTGGAAGCCATCGGTCCCCTCCAGATTACTGCGTCTGCGGGATCTACAAAAAAGCCGGTTGAAAGAACTTTGACTCCGAATTTAGTCAGTGGGATAATGTGATCAGCATTCTCATCCCTCCTTACTTCGGGCCTGAATTTTTCCTCATTAAACATCTTTGGTACCGATGGTCCGAAGATATCTGCATCCAGCAAGCCTACCCTGAATCCCATTCGTGCCAGTGATATAGCCAGGTTAACTGCGATTGTGGTTTTCCCTACACCTCCTTTGCCTGAAGCGACAGCAATTATATTCGACACCCCCTGTAAAATTGCGGGAGGCTTTTCATGAAGTTTTCCAACAACGGTCCTTGGCTGAACCTTTATTTCATTTATTACCACATCGGATCCAAAAACCTCTTTCAGTGTTCTGACGATTGTGCTCCTGATTGATGATATGAACGGGTCATTTGACTTTTCAGGGGCGAGTGTCAGTGATATGCCATTTTCCCCTGATTCGATCCGGGTAATCATTCCCAGAGCAACAATATCCTTCTTTTTTTCAGGATGAATCACCCTCGAGAGGGCTTTTAGTATCTGATCTTTTGAAAACATTAATCAGCCGGTTTAAGATAAGTTATTTTTATTTAATTTAAATATAAACAAGGTGCAAGTTTACCGGATTTTTATCTAAATACAAAATGAATAGTTGAAAAAGTCAAAATCCATTAACCGCAAAGGGGCTCGAGCGTAAAGAAATAGCCCGGTGGGCTATTTTAGCGAAGAGGCCAGAATGCCGCGATGGCATTCTACGCAAAGGACGCAAAGAACAGATTTATAATATCTTGACTTTGCGCTCTTTGCGCTTCCTTAGTGTGCTTTGCGGTTAAAAAGGACTTTTTCAACAACCACTGGAGGGACTAGAAAAATGCGGAATTGGGGTTGGGAGGCGCAAGTTCTTCCCCGGATCCCAGAACTTTTCCCTGAAATTGATAATCCGGTCATTTTCTATTATGATACCCTCATTTTCAAGAAGCTGTTCCATTGTTGTCGAATTTCCGAAATGATGTTTTCCGGTGAGAAGACCATTACGGTTTACAACCCTGTGAGCAGGGATGAATTCGGGGTTAATATGACTTACATTAAGTGCCCATCCTACCATTCGGGCAGACCTTCCTGAACCAAGATAGCGGGCTATGGCACCATATGATGTTATCCTTCCATACGGTATAGACTTTGTAACTTCATATACCTTTGAAAAAAAGTCATCATCCGGTTTTCCTTTTGTCTTAGACATTTTCGATCATTTTTTCTTTGTCGAGCCTGAAGGAGAGGTAGTTTATATTTGATCCTGCTTCAAGAAATATTTTTTCATAATGGGTTTTGATAGAAAGCACATTTCCGATCTCTCCGGAGTACAGATCGTTAGTGGAAAAGATCGTTTCAAGGTTATTATGACTTAAGACTTTATTTGTGAAATCAAATAGTTCCATATTATCTGTTTTCAGATGAATCAATCCTTTGTCCTTCAGAAAATGACGATAGGAATTCAGATACCATGGAGAGGTCAGTCTTTTATTTGAGTTTCTTCTGCCGGGATGCGGATCGGGGAAGGTAATCCAGATCTCATCGATTTCATCAGATGCAAAGAAGGAGTTAATGAATTCTATTCTTGTTCGCAGGAATGCTACATTTGGCAAATTCTGCTCATTGAGCTGTTTTAGCTCCCCTCCACATCCGGGCACCCTTTATATCAATTCCTATATAATTTTTAGCTGGAAAACTTGTTTGCGAGACCGACTGTATACTCCCCTTTTCCGCATCCAAGTTCAAGCACGACAGGATTATTATTTTTGAAAAGCTCTTTATTCCATTTTCCTTTTATAGGATGATCCTTTCCGCTAACATCCCCGATTACAGGCTGAATAACATTATTATATGAACCCAGCTCTGTCCATCTGGCCAGTTTATTCTTTCCCACCTCTGAGATTTATTTTTTGATTTTTTCTATTCTCAATCCGAAATCATAAACGCCCTTCAGATTTTCAACACGCATACCATGCTGAATCTTAAACTCGTAGGTTCCTTTTACGGGGAAAAATACATTTGATTTATACGGGAGATTCAGTTCGTGTATATCACCAAATCCTTTGCCATACCACTTTCCCTTTTCATCGGCAAGATTATACTGAAGGGTATCGGTAATCTGTTTCCCGTCCGGTGAAGTTGTGGTCACGAAAAGATAAATATTCCGGAAAGGGTATGAAGAGCCATTTCTGATAGTAAAAATTACATTATTGCTGTTTACAGTATCTGTAATCGGAACGTTAAATGAGGGTATATTCATCAGTTTCCAGGTTTCGTCAGGCATAGCCTGGTAATTTGTATACACAATATTACTGTTGCATGATAAGAGTAATGAAAAGAATGTCAATATTAAAATGAATGAAAATCTATTTATTCCTTTTATCATTGAATCTTCTGTTTTTTCTCTTGTGTGAAATTTTGTTTTGCTGACTTTTGTTTTCAGGAGGATCGAACCTGGTAAGGCTGTTATTCTTCAACAAATCCTGTGAAACAGGTGTTACTTCCCATGATTCATCGACCAGTTTAAGCTTGTCGACTTTTTTACCTTTTCTGTTAATTGCCTGTATCTCCCTTACTCTCTGAACCGGTAGTAGCAATAAGATTTGCATTTGAATGAGGATCAGTGGAATACCAGTACAGTCCTTTATGAACTTCCAGTTTCTGAAAATATGCGGTACAGTCAAGAGCTTCAAGAGGAACATCTCTTGGCGGGAATGATCGTTGTGCATCTACATAGCAATCTAGTTCAAAGTTGAGACAGCATTTCAGTTTACTGCATTGACCTGCAAGTTTCTGCGGATTAAGTGATAACTCCTGGTATTTTGCATGAGTTGTAGTGACCGAAATAAAATTGGTGATATGTGTTGCACAGCACAGTTCTCTTCCGCACGATCCTATACCTCCTATTCTTCCTGCTTCCTGCCGTGCACCGATCTGACGCATCTCTATTCTTACCCTGAATTCATCAGCAAGTACTTTTATGAGCTGACGGAAGTCAACTCTCTCATCGGCAATATAATAGAATATAGCTTTTGTTTTATCTCCCTGATATTCAACATCCCCGATCTTCATATTAAGCTTGAGCTCTTCGGAGATCTTCCTTGAACGTAACATTGTTGTGATCTCAAGTTTCTTTGCTTCTTCCCACTTCTGGATATCAACAGCTTTTGCTTTGCGGTAAACTTTTTTCAGATCATCGGGCGATGGATGTACTTTAAGCTTTTTTAAGTTGTTCCTTAACCAGATGTCCAACCATCGAGACTCCTTCCGATATCATGTCCGGGAGAAGCTTCAACTGCAACCACATCACCAATCTCAAGCCTTAACCCGTTTACATTCCTGAAAAATCCTTTTCGGGTATTCTTAAAACGGATTTCCACAATGTCATTCAGTTCCGGAGTTTCAGGTAAATCTTTCAGCCAGTTGAAAGAATCAAGTTTATTGTATCCGGGCTTATATGTTATATCAGGCATCCGGATCTCTTCGCCGGTCTGCCCCTGAATATCTTCATTATCTGTCATAAAATTCTTTTGATTCAGAAATTACTCCGCAAAAGTAGTGAATAAATGAATCAATTTCAATATTCATGTTAATGATCAGCGGATGAGCCTTGTAACTTTCAGTGCCAGGTCGAGGAAGATGATTTTTGCATTTCCGTTTGATTCAATATGGGAATAGACCAGATTGAACTCTTCAGTGAGCGGATAAATGTTATTCTGATTGATGAAGGGGTGAAAATTTCCTGAGAAGGTTGCCTCTTCACCGGTAAGAAAAACCAGTCTGTTTTTCAGTCTGATCAAGAGAAAGCATCAGGTTTTCCCTCAGAATTCTCATGGAAAATGAGATAAAGTTTTTCTGGGCTTCCCTGTCCAGTTGCTGAGATCTCTTCCGACCAGTTTATAATTGAAATAATATCACGTTTCCAGGCAAACCTCATCAGGCTTTTAAATCGTTCAAGATTTGCCAGTGAAGAATCTTCGTTTTCACATAGCTCAATTGCCCTTGTTATATTTCCATTCGACACGCGTCGAAATATCGGCAGCTTTTTCGGTGCTGTATGTTAAATCTTCCGGTAAGATATTTTTCAATATCATGACTTTTGAAGGAGGGGATTTTAACCAGCTGACATCTTGAAAGAATTGTTGGGATAACCTTATCAGGTTCTTCCGAAACCAGGAGGAACAGGGTTTTTTCAGGAGGTTCCTCAATCATCTTCAGAAGCTTATTGGCTGTTGCCTGATGCATTTTTTCAGGCAGCCAGATGATCATTATCTTAAAATCCGATTCGAAATGTCTTAAGACTCAGCTTTTTTATTATTTCAGATGCTTCGGAAGCAAATATCATTCCCTGGGCATTTCCCACCTCAATGGAATCCATCCAGTTATTAAGAGTAAAATAGGGAGATTTCTTTACAAATTCTCTCCATTCCTCAATATAATTGTCACTTACAGGATCGGTGGCTTTTTTGCCTTTTATGACCGGAAATACAAAATGAAGATCGGGATGGATCAGCTTCTCATACTTCACACACGATTTACAGATGCCACATGAGTCATGTTCGGATCGGTTTTCACAGCTTATATACCTGGCATATGCAAGTGCAAGAGCCATGCTTCCGCATCCTTCAGGTCCGGCAAAAAGCTGGGCATGGCTTACTCTTTCTTCCTTTACTGACCGGATAAGCTTTCCTTTAATCTCTTTCTGACCGGGGATCTGTGAAAAATTCATATTAATGTTTCAGAACAGAAAACTTAAGAAGAGTTTCTGTTATGTTTTACATTATTGAACAGCTTTAAGTGCAGCTTCATAATCAGGTTCATGTGATATGTTCAGGAACCAGTTCGGTATAAATGACTTTTCCGTTTTCATCAATTACAACTATCGCTCTTGCATAGAGTCCGGCCACAGGTCCGTCAATATAATCAACACCATATGCTTTTCCGAATTCCCTGTCGCGGAACCCTGATAAGGTAATAACATTTGTAATCCCTTCTGTAGAGCAGAATCGTCCATGTGCAAAAGGAAGATCTTTTGATATCCCCAGAACTATCACATTTTTCATCCCGGCAGCCATCTGATTGAATTTTCTGACTGAGGTTGCACAGACAGATGTATCGAGACTTGGGAATATATTCAGAATGACTTTTTTCCCTTTAAGTTCTGATAATGACAATGATCCAAGGTCTGATTTTACCAGTGTAAAATCAGGAGCTTTAGTACCTTTTGAAGGAAGATTTCCTGAGGTATTTACCGGAGTCCCTTTAAATGTAATTTTTGCCATAATTTTTTTTCAAATTTAAATAAACTTTTATGAAGAGGAAACATTGATAATACAGGGTTGTGTTCAGATTAAAATGTGTATAATTAAGTGATTCAAGCAATCTGTTCACAGAGGTTACACAGAGTAGACACAAAGTATCTGCTGAGCGAGTGGTTAATATTTTGAAGTTGATAATGTCACCAGTAATATTTCCAAAAAAAATGTAGGTTTGTAATAGAAAATTTATTGTGTTAAATTAAAAATATTTGATCTATGAAAATGATTCAGGACTTTAATTTCAAAGGAAAGAAGGCAATAGTCAGGGTCGATTTCAATGTACCCCTCGACAAAAAGACATTTACAGTAACTGATGATACCCGGATCAGGGGAGCATTGCTTACAATAAATAAAATTCTTAATGATGGCGGATGTCTGATCCTTATGTCGCATCTGGGAAGACCAGAAGGCCGTATGGAGAAATATTCACTTAAGCCTGTTCTTCCGGTTCTGGAAAAACATCTTGGCAAAAAAGTTCTTTTTGCCGATGATTGTCTTGGAGAATCAGCTGTGAAGATGTCAGCTGCACTGAAACCGGGAGAGATCCTGCTTCTTGAGAATGTTCGTTTTTATCCTGAAGAAGAAGGAAAACCAATTCTTCCTGAAACAGTTACTGATGAGGAGAAAAAAGCTGCAAAAGCCGAGATGAAGATCAAACAGAAAGAGATGGCAAAAAAACTGGCAGGGTATGCTGAGATTTATGTAAATGATGCATTCGGAACAGCTCACCGTGCTCATGCAACTACTGCTGTTATGGCTGACTATTTTGAAACTGACAAAAGAATGTTCGGATTTCTTATAAACAGCGAGCTTGCTGCAATGGATAAGGTTCTTAAAGATCCTCAGAGACCATTTACAGCAATTATGGGAGGAGCAAAAGTTTCTGATAAGATAATGCTGATTGAAAATCTTCTGAACAGGGTTGATAATCTGATTATCGGCGGAGGAATGACCTATACCTTTATTAAAGCAATGGGTGGCAAAATAGGCAAATCACTCTGTGAAGAGGATAAGCTTGATCTGGCTCTGAAACTTATTGAAAAAGCAAAAGAAAAGAAAGTTAAACTTTATCTTCCGGTTGACAGTCTGAATGCTGATAAATTTGATAATGAAGCCAATACAAAGGTTACAGCTGTCGATGCAGTTGAAGACGGATGGCTGGGTCTCGATATTGCAGAGAAAACGATAAAGGAATTTTCATCAGTTATTGAAAATTCAAAAACAATTCTGTGGAATGGTCCAATGGGAGTATTTGAGATGGAAAAATTCTCAAAAGGAACAACAGCCGTTGCCAAAGCAATTGCTGCAGCAACTTCAAAAGGAGCATACAGTCTTATCGGAGGCGGTGATTCTGTTGCTGCAATCAATAAAAACGGACTGGCTGATAAAGTCAGCTATGTTTCAACAGGTGGCGGTGCAATGCTTGAGTATATGGAAGGGAAGAAACTTCCGGGGATTACTGCAATCAGGGGAGAATAAGACTAAGATTGAGCGGAGATAATAGTCCGGATTTTGAGATATGATCGTGAATTATTCAATCCGTGCAATGACTGTATCCAGGTGACATTCCGCTAATGTGTAAAACTATTATCTTTACATTATGAAAAAACTGGTATTTATATTTACTGGTAATTATACTCAGTGCTTTCAGGTTGCACAAAAAAAGAACCAACCCGTACATCCGGAATTGATACAATTGACAATATCACCTACTTACTCCACAACTTATTACGTCTATGGCTTTTCATTTTCCAAGGCAAAATTGGTATCCCGACTTAATCCCAGTCCTGGTCCCGATATCACACTTTTGTAAATGTTGAAGTACTCCACGATTAACATTACAGGCCGAATAATCTTAAACCATCATTTTTTAAAGTTGGTGATTATGCCGATGCAGGCATCGGCACAGATCGGCATTTGATAATCTTAAAACTGTTTCTGCAACCCAGTGGCAGGATATGGCAGATCCTATTGCCGACAACCAGGTATGGATCTACAGATCAGGGACCGACAATTATACAAAAATCAGGATTGTCAGTACTGTTAATGAACCACGATCAGGAAATGCATTATGGAGAATGTACCTTCCAATGGGTCTATCAGCCAGATGGTTCATCAACCTTTCCTGCCAAATGATAATGGGATCGGGGAATCTGGAGAAGCGGATATTCAGTATTAAAAACCCAGTCAGACTTTTGGGAAACAGCACTTGAAATATTTAATTATCAGTATAATAATAATTCTGTATATCACGACTTTATAAAAAGTCTCGGAAAGGACCCTTCTAAAATAACTGCACCCTGCGAAATACCTTTCCTCCCGGTTGAATTCTTCAGAAATCATAAGATCATAACCGGAACATCTCCCGGTCGAAATGATCTTTGAAAGCAGCGGAACAACCGGTATTACTCCCGGGAAACATTTCATTACTGATTTAAAATTATATGAGGAGAGCTTCCTGCGATCCTTCAGGCTATTTTACGGTGAACCCGAAGAATATTTTATTGCCGCATTGCTTCCGTCGTACACTGAAAGAGGCAGCTCTTCACTTGTTTATATGGCAGATAATCTGATTAATAGAAGCAAGAGCCGGTATAGCGGTTTCTACAGAAATAATATTGAAGAACTGCTAATTGCAATCAGAAATGCAACAAATGAAAATCAGAAAGTCCTGTTGCTTGGAGTAAGTTTTGCTTTGCTTGATCTGGCTGAGAAACAGTCACCTGATCTTTCAGGTGTGATTGTAATGGAGACAGGCGGGATGAAAGGCAGGAGGAAAGAACTGACCCGTCCTGAGCTTCATTCGATCTTAGAGGAGAAATTTAATGTGCCTATCAGTTCATTCGGAGTATGGAATGACTGAATTATTGAGTCAGGCGTACTCAAAAGGGGATGGAATATTTTATTGTCCTCCATGGATGAAAATAATGATCAGAGATCCGCAGGATCCTCTTACCGTTTATGAAGAACCATCCGTATCAGGAGGAATTAATATTATCGACCTGGCAAATATTAATTCATGCTCCTTTATTGCTACCGGTGATCTTGGAAAACTTCATGATGATGGAGGGTTTGAAGTACTGGGAAGGTTTGATAACAGCGATATAAGAGGGTGTAATCTTCTGGTTGAGTAATTCGCCACACAAGCTTTTTAGAAATCCTATTTAACCGCAATAGCACGCTAAGTAGGCGCAAAGTTCGCAAAGTCAGTAACATCTATAGATCTGGTCTTTGCGTGCTTTGCGTAAAACCTCTGCGACCTTTGCGGTTAATGGATTTCGACTTTTTCAACAGCCGCTACCTTTAATACTTATAATCCCAGTTTTGTTTTTATTTCTGCAGGGAGAGCATTCTTATTTACCATTATTGCTATTGTCTTGGCACGGACATAATTTTCTGACATATTAAGGTATCCGCCGAAAGGATTTCTATCTGTTCCCCATGAGTTCTTGGTAATATAATACTTTGTACCATTCTGATCTTTTACAATACCTGTCATATGCATCAGGTGATCGTCGGTAGTTGTTTTATTGTCATAACCTGCTTCACGTGATTCCTGTGTTACTTTAGCTTCAGGAAATGGTCTGCTGAATTTATATGCTTCAGCAGCACGTTCTTCCTTTGTCATTTTACCATATCTGGCCTTGTCGGCGCTGGAATATTGATCAGTATTTTCAACTTCAGGAATAATTGCAACACCTTTGGAATGAGAGAAACCCTTTTTCGCTTACATCGCCATCCCATGCAATTGTATACCCTTTTACAAGTGCAGAATCCATGACATTATATCAGTTCATCAAGAGGCACATTGTAATAATTCATTTTCCTCCAGTTGTCGGGAATAGGAACAAGTCCCTGAGTATAGAAAGGGAAAAGTGTGAATGATGTGATTTCAACATAATCTGCAGGATTAATTCCAAGGCTGGCTGTGAATGATTTTGGAGTATAGCCGACTCCTTTATATGTAAAGGACTGAGGAACTTTCCCAGATAGGTATCAAGAACTGCATCAACTATGTGAAAAGTACTGATCGCTTTCCTTGTTTCTCTTAAGAGGTACAGTAGCAATAGCATTGACAAAAGCATTAAGTTCACCATGATTATGATTTGTCATACTGTAATTAAGACCGGTATAGACCTCATCGGGGACAATTCCGTTTTTTGTAAATTCAGTCATCCAGTCATGTCCGACACTTCCCTGACCAAGGTTTCCCTTGCCCTGCTGGATGAAGTTGTCTTTCAGACTGTCGACATAATTATATCTTACAATATACATTTCCGACAGGTCATATTCTCCCTTTCCCATTCGGAGAAGTTCTGATTCAATGAATGATGTTGTTGCAAAACACCAGCAGGTTCCGGTTCCGGCCTGATTTTTTACAGGAGTGGCTTTTAATTCTACCACCGGGTAAATTTATAACCTTCTTCAGGTTTCTGAGCAGCAGTATTTTTCTTTTGTGCAAATGAAGGAGCAATAAAAAGTGAAAGAATAAATGCCAGCAAGAATACGGGTTTTCATAATATTATGGATTTAATGTTTATGCGATTGAGATATTGAATGGATTCAATTTATGAAAACGCAAAGCTAGAAAAATTATGGAGAAATAAAGTTGATTAATGATAGATATGAATTACAGGCAAATATGATTAATGAATTTTAACAAATACCATCAGCACTAAAACTTGGTACAATATTTGACACTATACCTTCAGTATAATATTAATACTACATTATATTAGTACTACTTCCAGGTTTTAATTGATCATTTGACTTATTCTTTTAAGCAATGAGATCGCAATTATAAGAACGCAGCCAGAACGATTATAGCAATATTCGTTGTTTCTCTGATATTGATGTGCCGGAATACAAATGCCCAGCAAGGTTATCCTCCCTGGATGCGTATACCACCTTACCGGCCGGTCATTGTTCCATATCCGCCTACTCAAAATTACCGGCAAGGTTATAACCCATATATCCAAACGAGCGGCGCTCAGCCTCTGATAAGCTTCAGCATTCACTTTGATCCTCTGTTAAGCTGGTTTTCAACTGACAGCTATGATACCCGAAATGACGGCGTGGTTCCCGGATTTAATTTCGGCATTACACATAACAGGTATTTTAGTCCCAACTACTCCTTTTCTTCAGGTATAAATATTATTTATTCCGGCGGAAGGCTTATCAACAGAGAGACTACAAATTTCGAGCTGAAAAATTACAGCAGCAGTATTATTACCGTCCAGCCCGGAGAAGCAATTACATATAGAATAACTTTTCTCTCTGTTCCTCTTGGATTAAAACTCCAGACAAACCAGATCGGTTACGGGAGATTTTTTACTGATATTGGATTAGCTCCAAAAATCGTAATCAAAGGCAGGGCAGACATACCATCTCTCGATATAATAGGAGGTAATGCTTTGCCGGAACTGAACATATTCAACCTTTCATTCAATATAATGGCAGGAATGGAATATCCTCTTGCAGGAAATAATAACCTTATTATTGGTATTGGATTTGAAAATAGCTTATTTGACATAACCAGGGATAATGGGGATCAGCCATCGAATGTGGTTACTCAGAAAATGTTATCATTCCGGATAGGGATGACCTTTTAACCTGCTTTAAATTAGAACTAAGGTCACGCTGAACAATCCACTTAGGTCAATTCACCTGAAAGTGCAAAGTGTCAGATGCACTTAATTTGACTGTTCAAATGCTCGTTTGTTCTAGTCAAAAGATATTTAATATATTTTCCGAAGAAAAGTACCAGTTAGAATAACTATTGCTAATATAAGAATAACAGGAAGCCCCCAGAACATGGTTGCCATCAGGATTAGACGATATTCCTGTTTCATAAGCTTTCAAAACAGGCGAATAGAGAAACCTGTGGTCAGGATAAAAGATGAAGACGCCATAGAAAAATAGAGGCAAAATTAGAAAAGCTAAAAATACAATCCATCTTGGACTGTTTGCAATTGATTTATATGCAGCTACCAATGGCGGTACTAATATAAGAAGTACAATAAAGATGCTTAAGATCATAGAGAAATTTTCATTTATACCAAATAATTGACTTATCCACAAACCGTAAAATCTTTCATCACCGCCTGTCAAAGCCCAAAATCTGCCCAACGGCATGCTTGCTAAAATTAATGAAAAGCCAGCCAGGCTGTATTTACCTGATCGCAACATGAACATGCCAATCCACATTAACATATAGTCGCTAAATAAAGGACCTGCGATAGTAGCCAATTTATATGATGTTCCGGTAAGTGCTGGTGAAAAAAAGTGTCGGTCAAAAGTTAGAAACCCCACTTTCCCACATAGAATTTCTCCAACAATATGGTGTATAAACTGATGCATCTGGGTAAGAAGAAACAAAAGCAAGATAAATGCAATAAAGAAATTTACACTCAGAGGAATTCTGATTTTCTGTAATTTATAATTCATGTAATTATTGATTTTATATTTTTCATTTTATTTAATTTGTTCCATATAAAAATTAATAAATTCTTTTTAAAGACTGAAGTTTTGTTTTATTGTTGCCGTTAACAAGCCTTTGCTGGCTGTGGCCAGTTTCTGCTGTCAATGAATCTGAACAAACGCATTAAGAATTGAGAATTTCAAAATTCTGATTTCTGCATTCTATTGTTCCTATGTTCAATTGTTCAGTTTTCAGGAGATCTGACGTTTTTAGGATCTTTTTTTGAAGTAAGAACCAAGCCTTTGCTGGCTATGGCCAGCTTCGGCTGGCAATGCATTTAAACAAACGAATTAAGAATTAAGAAGTGCAAAATTCTGATTTCTGCATTCTATTGTTCCTTTGTTCAATTGTTCAGTTTTCAGGAGATCTGACCCTTTTAGGATCTTTTTTGAAGTAAGAACCAAGCCTTTGCTGGCTATGGCCAGCTTCGGCTGGCAATGCATTTAAACAAACGAATTAAGAATGCAAAAGTGATTATGGAAGACGGACAATTCTGATTTCTGACATCGTTTGTTCTGTTGTTCAATTGTTCATTTTTTCCTGGTAATCAGATTATAAGAATGATCGATCCACGAAAATATTTCTTTATCAGGCACTGATCCATCGAGCATAACTGTGTTCCAGTGCTTTTTATTCATGTGATAACCCGGGGTTACTGAGGAGTGTCTTTCTCTGAGTTCTATCGCCAGGGCAGGATCACATTTAAGGTTTATGCTCAGGTCCCCATAGAGATTGACAAGGGCGAAAATCTTCCCTGACGCTTTAAATACGAGGGTATCATCTCCGAAAGGGAAGCTTTCACTGGCACCTTTCTTTGAAATGCAATAGTCTCTTAAGGTTACGATGTCCATGTATATTATTTATTGTTCAGCTTCTTAGCCCCTCCCTCCTGGGGGAGGGGTTGGGGAGAGGCATACTATCTTAGTGTCGGATAAAATGCACCTTCGATATGTTCAATCTTAAATGAATCGACAGATTTAATGATTGTTATAATGTCAAACCTTCCCTCTTTATCTATATTGAATTTTTGCAGATAGCCACTGGCAGCCCAGATAATCGATCTTTGCTTGTCTTTGGTTATAGCGGTAAGCGGGTGCATCCGGTAGTCGTCACTACGTGTTTTCACCTCAGCGAATACTATAAAATCATTGTTCTCGGCAATTATATCAATTTCATGTTTTCCCCATTTCCAGTTCCGGAAGAGTATTTTAAATCCTGCTTTCTCAAGATGTTCCACGGCAAGATCTTCACCTTTCTGACCCAGATCATGTGATTCGGCCATTTTACAGTTTAATGAGTAAAAATAAAGTCTATTCTCATATTTCAATGAGCTTATTTCTTATTGCAAAAAGTATGAGGCTCGCAGTATTTTTCGAGTTAGTTTTTCCAAGGAGGTTTGCCCTGTGTTTGTCGACTGTTCTTTTACTTATGAAGAGTGTCTCAGCGATTTCCTGGTTTGAGAGTCCTTCACAGATTTTAAACAGAATTTCTTTTTCCCTTTTTGAAAGGTTCGCTGATTTGCTTTCATGTTCCCGGTACTTGATCTTCTGAATGACATGATAAAGCAGCTCCTGTGAGAAATAGCTGCCTCCTTTCCTGACTGTAAGAATTGCTTCTTTGACCTCGGAGATGTCAGAATCCTTTAAGCAGGAATCCCTTGGCTCCGGCATCAACCATCTTATAATAATACTCTTCCTCTCCATACATGGAAAGAGCAATAATATCGATTCCCGGACAAATTTTAAGTCCCTTTCTTGTAGCTTCGATTCCATCCATTTCCGGCATATTGATATCCATCAGTGCTACATCTGCCTGCGTATTCCTGAGAATTCTGAGAAATTCTTCACCGTTTGAAGCTTCAGCAGTAACTTCAAATTCGGGGAAAGCGTTAAGAAGTATTTTTAATCCGTTCCGAAAGAGCTGGTGATCATCTGCAATTATTATCCGTATTTTTTCCATTTTAGCTAATTCCGGGTTTATAAAGATCATTCAATCAATTTGATAAGAGCGCTTGTTCCTTTTCCGGGAGTGCTTTCAAGGATAAATACACCTTCGACGGTTTTGACACGGGTTTCAATGTTTGATAACCCCATACCTTTTATGTCTTCCCTTGTTAAAGATGATGTATCAAAACCACGTCCGTTATCATAAAACTGCAAGGTAACAAATTTTTCGTGTTTGTTTAATTCTATCTCAATCCTTGATGCTCCTGAATGGAGAATTGAATTATTAATCAGCTCACATACAGCACGATACACCACGACCTCCTTGTCATTGTCAAGCCTCTGGCTTTCCATATTCGATTTAAAGTCAATTTCAACAGCTTTAGTCTGATTTATCTTGGTGGTAAAGGCGCTTATTGCGCTGGCAAGACCAAAATTTGAAAGAACATGCGGACTCAGGTTATTAGAAATATCTTTGATAGTGCTTATTGCTTCATTTACCAGATGGTTGGTATTATTAAGGATCACCGATCCGGACGGATCTTTAATCCTGTCGGTTAGTGCTGACAGACGACATTTTTACTGTGGAGAGAATAGGACCGAGCCCATCGTGAAGATCTTTTGCGAACCTTTTTCTCTCATTTTCCTCGGTATTTATGATAGCATTTATCACCCTTTTTTCAGAACGGACCCTGTCTGTTTCTGCTCGTTTGAGAGAGTAGAACAATTCACGTATAAGTACAACTCCAACAATTATCATAACTGAAACAAGAACTCCTGTCCATTCATCGATCATCTTCCAGGTATAAGAGGGTGTTCCCCTGAAAAATTCAAAAAGCTGGATTATGGAACGAACTGTCATGAAAACAAAAGAGAGGGAGAGCAGAATCCATGAAAGCCTGTATTTGGTAAGCTTCATGAATCTTAATGCTATCACTGCAGCGATGATCTGCAATATTATTGAGATTATCAGCGCAATAAGTCGTATCATGCGGATGACTTTATAATAACACAAAAATAGAAGTAAATTTATCTATATCACAACCTGGTGAATATAAATAGTCTCTAAGTCCCTTAATCCCTTAAGTCTTTCCCGTTATGCCGTTGCGCCATTTTTATTACCTTTGCCCATTCGAAAATGGTATTTATGCAAGTACTTTATAACCTGGGAATACTGATCTTCTCTGCCGTTGCACATCTTATTTCGCCTTTTAGTTCACGGGCATCGTTTTGGGTAAAAGGGAGAAAAAAATGGGAAGAAAAAATTGGTGACAGGATAAAACCCGGTGACCGTGTAATATGGATGCATTGTGCCTCGCTTGGCGAATTTGAACAGGGAAGACCCGTACTCGAAGCTATAAGGAAGGAGATACCTCAATTTAAGATTGTGATTACTTTTTTTTCTCCCTCAGGATATGAGATCAGAAAGAATTACAGCAACGCTGATTGTATAAGTTATCTTCCCTCAGATACTCCGGGGAATGCTTCAAAATTAATTCACCTCGTTAAACCTGAAATTGTAATCTTTGTAAAATATGAATTCTGGTATAATTACATATCAGCACTTTATAAGGCCAGAATTCCTTTATACCTTATTTCCGGAATATTTCGTCCAGGGCAGCATTTTTTCAGATGGTACGGATTCTTTTTCCGGGATATGCTAAGGAAATTCGAGAAAATATTTGTTCAGGACCAGCGCTCCTGCGACCTGCTTTCAGGTATTGGTATAAAGAAAGTTGCACTGGCCGGTGATACAAGGTTTGACAGGGTTATTCAGATTGCAGCCACAGCAAAAGTTATACAGAAGATTGAACATTTCAGGGGGGATGAAAAATTATTTCTGGCGGGAAGCAGCTGGAGTCAGGATGAAGAGATAATCACTGAGTACATTAATAAACACCCTTTAAAAATGAAATGGGTGTTTGCACCTCACGAAGTTGATAAATCAAATATCGAAAGACTTGAAAAGCTGATCAAGGTTAAATTTGTAAGGTTTTCTGAATTCAATGAGAGTTCAGCAGATGCAAGGGTTCTTATAATAGATAATATAGGTATGCTTTCTTCAGCTTACAGGTATGCATATATTGCTGCTATTGGCGGAGGATTCGGGAAAGGGATCCATAATATTCTTGAACCGGCATGCTGGGGAATTCCGGTAATTTTCGGTCCCAGGTATGAAAATTTCAGGGAAGCCATCGATCTTCTTAATTCAGGAGGAGCAATGACATTTGTCACTTATGATGATTTTGAAAGAATTTTGGATTTATGGCTGTCTGATGATAAAATCTATACCAAATCAGCCGGAATTGCATCAAAATATGTAAAAGAAAATGCTGGTGCTACACAATTTATTATCAAAGAAATTCTCAGGAAAGATATCAACAGGACAGGCTCATAATTTGTTAAAAACTAATCTTTTCATAATTGGTCAGGTCATTTAAAGAGCCGTAAATTGATCCGCCGGTTTTAACATTTTTGTAATCCGGATGTAACCAATTAATCAAGTATTTACAATAACCTTGTCGAAAATTTATTAATCCTAAATCCTAATTTTATGATGAAGCAATTCAAACTAATGTTTACGATGCTGGGTTTCCTGTTCATTTCAGTTTTGATATATGGACAGGGGGCTACAACATCTTCATTGAGTGGTAATATAACAGATAGCAAAGGAGATGCACTTCCCGGTGCCAGTGTTGTTGCCATTCACGTTCCTTCAGGAACACAGTATGCAACCATATCCGATAATGGCGGTAACTATCGTATTCAGAACATGCGTATAGGGGGGCCTTATAAGGTAACTGTCTCATTTATAGGATATGCACCCAGTTCTTATACTGATATCACACTCAAACTGGGTGAAACCTATGTACAAAATGGTGAGCTGAGTGAGTCGACGACTGCCCTGAAAGAAGTGGTGGTTACAGCAGGTCTGAGAAACTCAATTTTAAGTTCTGAGCGGTCCGGTACCCAGACTAACGTCAGCTCACGGGAGCTGTCAACTCTTCCTACGGTCAGTCGCAGTATCCTGGACTTCTCAAAATACTCTCCTCAGTCACAGGGTAACTCTTTTAGCGGACGTGACGGTCGTTTTAATACTATAACCGTAGATGGTGCAGCATTCAATAATAATTTCGGATTAAGTACCAATCCGTTGCCCGGAGGGAATGCTCAGCCTATAGCAATGGATGCAATTGAGGAAGTCTCAGTCAGACTTGCTCCTTACGATGTAACTGTGTCTCAGTTTACAGGTGCCAGTATAAATGCTGTAACACGCAGCGGAGACAACACATTTAAAGCATCTGTTTACACCTATCAGCGTCCTAAATCATTTACAGGAAATAAAGTAGACGGAAATAAAGTAGCAGGTGCAAATACCAGCAGTCTGCAAAATTACGGCTTTCGTGTTGGTGGCCCTCTCATTAAAAATAAATTATTTTTCTTTGTAAGCGGTGAATATGAGACTCAATCTGTTCCAGGTGTAAACTGGAGACCAAGCACCGACGGAGTTGCAGTGGCTGATCTTAATATCTCCCGGACAACAGAAGCAGATATGATCCGTGTTAAGGATTATCTGATGTCAACCTATAACTATGATCCCGGTAAATACACCGACTTTGATCCGTTCAAGAATAAGGATCATAAGATTCTGGCCCGTATAGATTGGAACATTTCAAATAATCACAAGTTTACGTTGCGGTACAATGACGTCGTAGGAACCTCCGACCAGCAGACTAACGCTAACAGCGGACCTCCTAACAATGCTCGTAACTCAGGACGTATAAGCAGCCAGAGTCTGGCCTTTTCGAATGCATTTTATGGATTTAAGAATACCGTACGTTCTATAACCGGTGAGTTGAACAGTAGCTTTAGTACCAACATCTCGAATAAACTGCTTGCCAGTTACACATATATCCAGGATACACGTACCAGCCCTTCCTCCCTTTTCCCGTTCGTAGACATCTGGGAGGGTGGTGACCAATATATGTCGTTTGGCTATGAACTGTTCAGCTACAACAACAATGTGGTGAATAAAACTCTGAGCATAACGGATAACGTAACCATTAACCTCAACAAACACACTCTGACCTTAGGAGCTTCATTCGACAGGCTTTTCTTCCTTAATTCATATATTCGTGAGGGAACATCATATTATCGATATAACTCTGTTGATGACTTTATTAATGGTGCTGATCCAGTTGGATTCGGAGTTACCTATGGATATAACGGCAATGATGCTCCCGGTGCTGATGCGACATTTGGACTTGGTGCAATTTACGGACAGGACGAATGGCAGGTTATGCCAGGTTTGAAACTTACCTATGGCGTTCGCGTTGAGAAGCCATTTTACCTGAATAGTATGCAGGACAATCCGGCAATCTCGGATCTTATATTTGCTAATAATGAAAAGATGGACGTGGGTACCTGGCCGAAGAGTAAGTTAATTGCATCACCCCGTTTTGGATTTAACTGGGATGTAAAGGGAGATCGTTCACTTCAGATCCGCGGAGGTTCCGGCATATTCACCGGACTGCTTCCATTTGTATGGTTTACCAATCAGCCTACCAACTCCGGTGTGATCCAGGTACCGGAAATTGGATGGGGCCCTGGAAACCCAAATCTTGTAGGCCTTGGATTTAATCCTGATTATAAGCAATTTATTGCGAGCAGACCTGATTTGTTTCCACAGAGTCCCGGAACATTACCGAGCGGTTCATCACTTGCTCAGGTAGCCAAAAACTTTAAATTTCCTCAGATATGGCGTTCCAATTTAGCTTTCGATGTTGAACTTCCCTGGAATACAATATTTACCGGAGAGGCAATCTACTCAAAAGATATAAATGCAATAACACAAGTTAATATTAACGAAGCTGCCCCTACCGGCACCATGACAGGACCTGATAATCGAATATATTGGACCAACGCAAATGCCTCCAAGATTAATAGTGGCTTGAATGGTACTGTATCAGTTAGTAATGCCATGGAACTCAGGAATACAAAAGAAGGTTACCAGTATTCTTTGACTGCCCAGCTGACAAAGAATTTCAGCAGAGGATTTTCAGGAATGATCGCTTATACCTATACTATGGCTAAAGATGTCACCTCTAACCCGGGTTCATCTGCTTATTCTGCATTCTCATCCAATACCGCAGTTGGCAGCCTTAATGATCCCGGACTAAGCTATTCGGGTTTTGCTACTCCGAATAAATTAGTTGGTGTCTTCTCGTATCGTGTTGAGTATGCAAAAATGTTTGCTACCACCTTTTCACTGGTTTACCAGGGTTATCAGCAAGGACGCTGGTCTTATACTTACTCCAATGATTTGAATGGGGACGGAGTTTCATCAGACTTGATGTATATTCCTACCAGCGCTACTGGTATAAATTTTGTTGATGCCAATGGTATGACTGCAGCAGAACAGCAGGATGCATTCTGGAATTATGTCCAGAACAATAAATACCTGAAGTCGCGTGAAGGTAAGTATGCTGAGCGATTTGGTGAAGTCAAGCCATGGATCCATCGCTTCGATGCAAAATTACTTCAGGATGTATTTTCAAACTTTGGAGGTGAACACAAATATACCCTTCAGATTAGTATTGATATGCTCAATGTTGGCAATTTATTGAACAATAAGTGGGGAACATACACCTACAACCCGCTGGCTAGTTACGATAACGTACGGCCCCTGACAGTTGCCACAAGAGGGACTTCAACGGTAGAACCTGTTTACAAACTTAATGCTACTTCGCTGGATGATTTTGCAACAAAGACAACACTGAGCAAAGATATTAGCACAGCCAGTACCTGGGGTTGTCTTCTGGGAATTCGTCTGATTTTCTAAATTGATTTTGTCAATTCTTTTATGGAGGCTGTCAGATTCTGGCAGCCTCTTTTTTTGATTGGCTTAACATAATATGCAACTCTCAAATTTTCGGGTTTGCCCTTCTATTAACTTCTCTAAAAATTTAAACTCAAAAAGGTTGTCTTTCTTATTTTGAGAGATTCTCCATTTATTAAGGCCCAATAATAAAACTGGCAGTATTTAAATGCAAGTGTATAGCCTTAATTATCCTCATAATACCTTTGAACTTTTGCTTATGAAAATTGTTTCCCTGAAAAGCGGAAGTCAATTAACAAATTTATAATCAAGCAGATAAATAAAAGTTAATAACTATGTTGCCAAATGTTAATAAACTTAAATTTTTACTCTTGCATTCAGAAGAACGCTTGTTTAATTTAGCGATTACCCGCTTTGAAAATCAGTGGCCGTTTAATCTCATAAAAATCAGAGAATAACAAAAAGATATGGAAGAACTATTTGTCCAGGAATCAGCTATTGCAACTGAAAAAGCAAAAAGCCAAAATTCAGCACAGGAGATGCAGAAAACAGGAGAAGGGAAAAATATTGAAAAAACTAAGAACAAGGGACGCGAAAAGGTTGTTTATTCTCACGAAGAAGCTGTTGAAGCGAGCATTCAGTATTTCAAAGGCGATGAACTTGCAGCACGGGTATGGGCAAACAAATATGCTTTAAAGGATTCTTTCGGGAACCTTTATGAAAAGTCGCCCGACGACATGCATCACAGGCTGGCCCGCGAAATACACAGGGTAGAAATGAAATATAAGAACCCGCTCTCTGAAGAGTTGATTTACAACGTTCTTAAAGATTTCAAATATATTGTTCCCCAGGGAGGCCCAATGACAGGTATCGGTAATGATTACCAGATTGCTTCATTATCGAACTGTTTCGTGATAGGAAACGATGGATCATCAGATTCATACGGAGGGATCATGAAAATCGACCAGGAACAGGTGCAGCTCATGAAACGTAGGGGAGGAGTTGGTCACGACCTGTCGCACATCAGACCAAAAGGAACCCCCGTTCTTAACAGTGCACTTACTTCGACCGGCGTGGTACCCTTCATGGAAAGGTATTCCAATTCGACACGGGAAGTGGCCCAGGATGGAAGGAGAGGTGCTTTGATGCTCTCTATCTCTATCAAGCATCCCGATTCCGGGAAATTTATTGATGCCAAGCTTGAAAGCGGCAAAGTTACAGGAGCCAACGTATCTGTTAAGCTGACCGACGATTTCATGAAAGCCGTCGAGAACAAAACACTTTTCAGACAACAATATCCCGTTAATTCTGATAATCCGAAATTTGCTAAAGATATTGATGCAGTACAGTTATGGAGCAAGATCATCCATAATGCATGGAAATCTGCCGAACCCGGTGTATTATTCTGGGATACAATAATCAGGGAGAGTGTTCCCGACTGCTACAGCGATCTCGGCTATGCAACCGTCTCTACAAACCCCTGCGGTGAGATACCTCTTTGTCCCTACGACAGCTGCCGTCTTCTGGCTATAAATCTGTACAGCTATGTCAATAATCCGTTTACACCCAAAGCTGAATTTGACTTTGATCTGTACAAGGAACATGTCGGTCTGGCTCAGCGGATGATGGATGATATAATCGACCTCGAACTTGAAAAGATCGATTTAATCCTGGCAAAAATAAATGCTGATCCTGAAAAAGAGGAAATAAAACATGTCGAGAAAAACCTCTGGCAGAATATAAGGAAAAAATCGGAAGAAGGCCGGAGAACAGGTATAGGGATAACTGCAGAAGGAGATATGCTGGCAGGCCTGGGAATGCGGTATGGGACCGATGAGGCTACCAGCTTCTCAGTTGAAATTCATAAGACCCTTGCCATTGAGGCTTATAAAGCTTCGACATACCTGGCAAAAGAGCGGGGAGCGTTTGCTATTTATGATTCTGAGCGTGAAAAAAACAATCCTTTTATACTAAGGATGAAAGAAGCTGACCCCGTTATGTATACTAACATGGTTAAATTCGGGAGAAGAAATATTGCTCTGCTTACTATTGCTCCTACAGGCACCACGAGCCTTATGACACAGACCACCTCGGGAATTGAACCAATATTTTCCACATTCTATAAAAGAAGAAGAAAAGTTAACCCTAATGATATCGACGTCAAAGTTACATTTAAAGATGAAGTTGGAGATTCATGGGAAGAGTTCAATGTTTTTCATCATAAATTTGTCGACTGGCTAAAGCTGAATGATTATGATACCGATGAGGTTACCAGGATGGGAGACGAAGAGATCGAAGCAATTATAGCAAAATCACCTTATTATAAGGCCACTGCAAATGATGTTGACTGGATAGCAAAGGTTAAGATGCAGGGTGCAATACAAAAATGGGTTGACCATTCAATAAGCGTTACTATCAACCTTCCGGCAGATGCTAAGGAAGAACTGGTGAGCGAGCTGTATCTTACAGCCTGGAAATCGGGATGCAAAGGGGCCACAGTCTATCGTGACGGATCGAGGAGCGGAGTGCTGATAGCTGGAAAAGCAGAGGTGAGACCCGAGAGACCCAAACGTCCAAAATCGCTTGACTGTGATGTAATCAGGTTTAATATTAATGAGGAAAAGTGGATCGCCTTTGTCGGCCTTAAGGAGAGCCGTCCTTACGAAATCTTTACAGGGATAGCCGACGAGGAGATATTCCCCATTCCGAAAAGTATCGTAAAAGGTAAAATAATTAAGATCAAGGATGATGACGGCAGGACGCGTTATGACTTTCAATACACTGACAAAATCGGATATAAAAAGAATATTGAAGGCCTTTCCCATATGTTCAAACCGGAGTTCTGGAATTATGCCAAGCTGATTTCAGGTGTATTGAGACACGAAATGCCAATCCAGGATGTAGTTAACCTTGTTACATCCCTAAAGCTCGACAGCGAGTCAATTAATAACTGGAAGAACGGAGTTGAACGGGCACTTAAAAAATATATTCCAAACGGAACAAAAGCAAAAGGCAAGTGCGGAGAATGTGGTTCTGATAACCTTGTCTACGAGGAAGGATGTCTGATCTGCAAAGATTGCGGATCATCCAAATGTGGTTGAGTAATAAATGTGGGGTCCCTGTCTTTGGGAATTACTATAAATCAGCAGGGTGCTTGTCAGGGAAGCACCCTTTTTTATTCAGATAAAATTTATTATAACAGAAAATTATAATCAGCCTTTAACCATTACTGCACAGAATATATTTCCTCTCTCGCGGCAGACAATAAGATCTTTATCTAATAATACCCTTGATCTTCCAATAATCTTCAGCATATATTGTTTTAATTTATTGGAAATCGTCGATGCAAATGGAATCCTTGTCAGTAGCACTTGCAGATAAGGCTTTATAGAATTCTTTGTACTGGCAACCTCGTTTATCAGTTCACCATTCTCATTAAAAAAGGGAATTGGCAGGCGGTTGTCACGCCACTTCTTAAATGCAATCACCTTATAATGCTTTTTATAATACTCCTTGTAATTGACGAAGCTTACAGTTATATCCAATGACCTGGCAATATAGTTCATAGATTCCTCACTAAACCACCAGCAATGAACAGGTGGAAGGTCCGTCGCCCATAATATGTCAGGAGGATACAAAGATTTATTAGGACTGGTAATAATTGCTTTTCCATTAGATTTAAGAAGCATTAAGATCGATTTGATAAAATCTAAGGGTTTGCTGATATGTTCTATTACCTCTGTTAAAATCACTATATCGAACGCTCCCGGATTGAGCCGGGCAAAATCAAAGAGATCAGCACATATATAATGATTCCCAAATCTTTCAATTGCATGATCTACGGCTGTTTGTGAAATATCCAGACCGATGGCGTTATAGTTTTCCTTATTTAAAGAATAGGTGAGATAGCCCAACCCGCTGCCTATCTCCAGAATTTTCAGCAATTCTTTTTTAATTCCGGGACCGGAAAGAATTTCTCTTACCCCCCAGTATGTTTCCGAAGTTTCAGCAAGGTATCTGAATGGACATTTAAATTTGTGAACAAATTCTGCATATCTCCAGTAACGATTATATCCGGGTACTTTACTGCTGTTTTTATATATGTTTTCATATATAAGTGAAGTATGGACCTCTGGCAACGAAAAGGATGTATTGCATTCATTACAATGGTATAGCTTAAAAGTATCAGGTTTCTGATAACCAGGGTATTTGTCATGAATTAATACTGCAGATCCCCCACATAACAGGCACTTTTTTTTATCAGGATCCATACGATTTTACCATTATTTCTTATTTTATAACCTTTAAATTCCTGCCTGTTTTTTCGAAGGCTTTTAGAGCCACATCAAGATGTACCTTTTCATGGGCCGCTGAGAGTTGTACTCTTATTCTGGCCTGCCCCTTTGGAACGACCGGGAAATAGAATCCAACAACATATACGCCTTCTTTAAGAAGACTGGCAGCAAAATCCTGTGATAACCTGGCATCGTAAAGCATAACTGCACAGATTGCTGATTTTGTGGGCTTGATATCAAAACCCAGTTTTCTCATGCCTGAAGTAAAGTAATCAGCATTAAAGTGCAGCTTATCCTGAAGAACGTTGGTTTCTGTCATCATCTCAATCATCCGGATACCAGCTGCTGCTACCATTGGTGGTATTGAGTTTGAGAAGAGATAGGGTCGTGAGCGTTGTCTCAGAACCTCAATTATCTCTTTTTTACCCGTTGTGAAACCACCTATTGCACCACCAAATGCTTTTCCGAGGGTACCGGTAATGATCTCAACTTTTCCGGCAATGTTATAAAGTTCGGTAACTCCTCTGCCTGTCTTTCCAACCACTCCTGCCGAATGTGATTCATCGACCATAACCATTGCATTATATTTTTCAGCAAGTTCGGTACAATTTTATCAAGAGGGGCCACATTTCCGTCCATTGAGAATACTCCGTCTGTTACTATAAGTCTGAACCTTTGCTTCTGTGCAAGCTGAAGCTGTTTTTCGAGATCTTCAACATCAGCATTTTCATACCTGTAGCGCTGGGCTTTGCATAACCGTACACCATCTATTATTGATGCATGGTTCAGGGAGTCTGAAATAATTGCGTCTTCTTCAGAAAGCAGGGGTTCGAAAACCCCTCCGTTGGCATCAAAACAGGCTGCATAAAGAATTGTATCTTCCGTGCCGAAAAATTCAGCAATTTTTTTCTCCAGTTCCTTATGCAGATCGGTTGTACCGCATATAAATCTTACAGATGACATTCCATAGCCGTGATCATCCAGAGAGGCTTTTGCTGCCTCAATAAGAGAAGGACTATTGGAAAGCCCCAGGTAATTATTTGCACAGAAATTCAGAACTTTCTGTCCGGTGCTCAATTCGATTTCTGCGCCCTGTGGTGAGACAATTACCCGTTCATTCTTATACAATCCGGCTTCTTTTATTTCATTAAGAAGTGAATCGAGATGAGTCTTATAATTTGTATACATATTATTAGCTCTCAAAGGTTTTTAGTAAAAAATAATTAGTCACTTATTATTTCCTGGTGTTTCTTGGAGCCTTGGTGACTTGGTGGCAATTTTTTTAGCCACAAAGGCACAAAGGCACAAAGGTTCACCAAGAAATATATGTCAGTTCCAGTTTAAGATTACTTTTCCGCAGTTGCCTTTCTCCATTTCATCGAATCCTTTCTGGAAATCGTCAATAGGGAAGCGGTGTGTTATAACAGGATTTAAATCTATTCCTCCGATTATCATCTGCTCCATTTTATACCATGTTTCCCACATTTCCCTGCCATAGATACCCTTTAATGTTATGGCTTTAAATATGATATCGCTCCAGGGTACCTCAAAATTCGAAGGAAGGATGCCAAGCAATGAAATACTTGATCCGTTGTACATATTATGAAGCATCTCTACAAATGCTTTAGGGGAACCTGACATCTCAAGACCAATATCGAATCCTCTCATCCCCAGCTTCTTGACAGCATCTGAGATTTTCTCTCCCCTGGTTGGATTGACAGTAAGAGTTGCTCCCATTTTTTTGGCTATTTCAAGCCTTGAATCGCTGAGGTCGCTTGCAACAATAAATCTGGCTCCGGCAAATTTGGCTATTGCTACTGCCATACTACCGATCAGACCTGAGCCGGTTATCAAAACATCTTCACCAATCAGAGGAAATGACAATGCAGTATGCGTAGCATTTCCAAAAGGATCCATAATTGCTGCCCACTCATCCGGGATCCGGCGATCGAGCGGGATTACATTTACAGCTGGTACCTTAACATATTCTGCAAATGATCCATCGATATGAACACCGATGCCCACTGTGTTTTCACAAACATGCTCTTTCCCACGGCGACAATTCCGGCAATGACCACATGCCAGGTGGCCCTCGCCTGTAACTCTCTCACCAATTTTAAGATTGGTTACACCGGCGCCCATTTTTTCAATATAGCCCATGTACTCGTGGCCAATAATCATTGGAGTATGGATGGTTTTTCTGGACCATTCATCCCACTCATAAATATGCAGATCAGTTCCGCATATTGCTGATTTACTGACCTTAATAATGACATCATTCAAGCCTGGCTCCGGAACCTGGACCTGCTGCATCCATAATCCCTTTTCAGGCCTGGCTTTTACAAGTGCTTTCATCATTTTCATAAACACAAAATTAATATTTATTTAGATTGATTTATATTCTTCGTTTACCCCGGTCCACCAGCTGGCGGAGTGCGTAGAAAATCAAGCCACTAAAATAATACAAATACTGCGTTTGAAACCTGATTTTCGTTATGCTATATTATGTAACCACGTTTATCTATATTTGCATTTAAATTAAGCGATTAAACTATATATGAAACAAGTGCGAGTGCGTTTTGCCCCCAGTCCAACAGGCCCATTACATATCGGAGGTGTAAGAACTGCTCTTTACAACTATCTTTTTGCCAGGAAGAATGGAGGTGTCTTTATATTGAGGATCGAAGATACAGATCAGGCACGATTCGTTCAGGGTGCAGAGGAATATATTATGGAATCTCTGGAATGGTGCGGAATAGTTGTCGATGAAGGGATAAGAGAGGGCGGGGAATTTGGCCCTTACAGACAGAGTGATAGAAAATCAATTTACAGGCAATATGCAGATATTCTTGTAAATAAAGGCGATGCATATTATGCTTTCGATACTCCCGAAGAACTTGAGTCACTTAGGAAAGAATCAGAAAAAAATGGAGAGACTTTTATTTATAATGCTGCTGTCAGAGGAAACCTTAAAAACTCCCTCTCATTAAGTGAATCTGAGTGGAAAGTCAGGCTCAGCAAAGGCGAACATTATGTGATACGATACAGGATGCCGGCTAATGAGGATATTCATTTTGATGATATTATACGCGGAAATATTGTTGTAAATTCCGGAACCCTCGATGATAAGGTATTATTTAAATCTGACGGCATGCCCACCTATCATCTGGCACATTCTGTCGATGATCATCTTATGGAGATCAGTCATGTAATCCGTGGTGAGGAGTGGCTGCCTTCATTGCCTCTTCATATTATGCTGTACAGGTCATTTGGATGGGATCCGCCTCTGTTTGCTCATCTTCCTCTCTTGCTCAAACCCGACGGGAAAGGCAAATTAAGTAAACGTGACGGAGATAAAATGGGTTTCCCGGTATTTCCTCTGCTCTGGCCATATGGTGAGACTGCAAAGGGTTACAGGGAGGAAGGATATTATCCCGATGCATTTATTAACATGCTGGCATTGCTGGGCTGGAATCCGGGAACTGAACAGGAAATATTTTCTATGGACGAACTGATCAATGCTTTTTCAATTGAAAGAGTTGGCAGGTCAGGTTCCAGGTTTGACCCTGAAAAGGCAAAATGGTTCAATCATCAATACCTTCAAAAAAAGAGTAATAACCAGCTTGCTCTGGAATTCAGGGAGTTCCTGAGGGCCCATGGTTACCATTATGATATTGTCAGACTTGAGACACTGATAGAAATGGTCAAAGAAAGGGTAAGTTTCGTGAAAGAAATCTGGGACCAGACTGATTTCTTTTTTAAGGCTCCTGAAACTTATGACCCGGAAGCGGTAAAGAAAAGATGGAATGAGGATTCTGCTGTGCAGCTTATGGAATTGAGGTTATTGCTTGAGAATATGTCTGATTTTTCCGCCACTGCTACTGAACCGCTTGTTAAAGAATGGATTGAGAAAAATGGTTATAACACAGGGTCTGTTATGAATGCCTTCAGGCTCGTAATTGTAGGTGCTTTAAGGGGTCCTCATATATTTGATATTATCAGCTGGATCGGTAAGGAAGAAACCTTAAAACGGATTGACAAAGGAATATCCCAGTTAGCTAAATAAATCAGATGCAACTTCCGCATCCCGGAGATTATATAGACATACATGTTCATGACGGGACTCCGTCTCCAGGGATCTTTATCCTGGAAAGCCTGATGGCCCATGAAGGGAAATCTCCTGCAGATGCTTCAGGAGTTGCGTTACACTTATGGCATTCATCCGTGGTTTCTGACGGAAGTCAATCATAAACAACTTTTATACTCTGTTGAAAGTTCGATAAGCTTACCTGGTGTTATTGCTGTGGGAGAGGCAGGCTTTGACAGGTTGAGAGGGACCCTCCGATAGAGCTTCAGCGTCAGACTTTTGAAGAGCAGGTAAAAATCTCAGAAGAATCAGCTAAACCTGTTGTTGTTCATTGTGTCAGGGGATGGGATGAGCTGCTTCTGGTGAGAAAAAAACTCAAACCCAAAATGCCATGGCTGGTTCACGGATTCAGAGGGAATGTTGAACTGGCAACTCAGTTGCTTTCCAAAGGGATGTATCTTTCATTCTGGTTTGATTTTATTCTAAGACCAGAGTCATCCGGCCTTTTAAAAAAATTACCCTTAAACAAAATATTTCTTGAAACTGACGGAGCAGATGTGGATATAAGAGACATTTATAGTAAAGTTGCAAACGATCTGGACCTATCTGTCGATGAATTAAAATCAATTATCCTGAATAATTTTAATGATTTTTTTAACCGGCAATCTCCTGTTAGTTGAGCTAATACTCAGCAGGTTTTTGTAAAACACGTAATATGACCGATTGGCTGAGCAGAACCGAATTAATTCTGGAGAGCGAGAAGATGCAGAGATTAAAAAACTCCGATGTTCTGGTTGTGGGTTTAGGTGGGGTAGGAGCTTTTGCCGCTGAGATGATCTGCAGATCGGGTGTAGGATCGATGACAATTATTGACGGCGATCATATCCATGCTTCGAACCGGAATCGTCAGCTGCCTGCCCTTAAGAGTACCGAAGGCCGGACTAAAGCGGAAGTAATGGGACAAAGGATCATCGACATCAATCCTGATATACAGCTCACCGTCATCGCGGAATATATTAAGGATGAAAGGATAGAGGAGGTGCTGGACAGGAAATATGATTACGTAGTAGATGCAATCGATACATTATCACCAAAGATATTTCTCATTTATCATAGTTTACAGAGAAAAATCCCCGTTGTGAGCTCAATGGGAGCCGGAGGCAAATTTGATCCTGCTAATGTAACTGTTTCAGATATATCAGAAACAACTGATTGTCCGCTTGCCCGTATTTTGAGAAAACGGCTTCACAGATTGGGTATCAGGGAGGGATTTACTGCTGTCTATTCTCCTGAACAGGTAGATAAAAGCAGGATCGTTCCAACGAAAGGTGAAAAGAACAAGGCCTCAATTGTAGGTACTATCTCATATATGCCGGCAGCATTCGGAATTGCATGTGCTTCTGTAGTTATTCGTGATCTGGCAGATATTGCCAGATAGCAGGTACAAGATCTTTGCATGATAAGTTCCGGCAGGATTATTAATTAATAAAAGGATGAAAAGATCTATTCTTATTTTAATGATGACAATTTCAATGTCAGTATTTTGTTATTCACAGGATTTAATATCCTTAAGGACAGGCGAGCTGATACGTTCAAAAATCCTCGAAATCACTCAATCGGATATACGGTTTAAGAAATTTGACAATCAGACCGGACCTGTATATGTGGTTAACAAATCGGATGTTCCAAATATCCTTTACGAAAATGGGACGAAAGATGTATTTAATAGTGATCAATAAAAACTGATACTGCCAATGTGAAGGCGGTGGTGGTAAATTCCGCTGTTGCTGAAAGGACACCTCCGGCAAGTGAGAACACGGGGAAGGGAAGGTTTCTGATCGGATTCTCCGGAGTGTATCCGACAGGCACATGGCCGGCGACAGCACTGACAAATATGGGTACCACATCGTTCCTTAAAGGCCAGGGGAGCACAGTTAAAAGCTACGGCTTCGGGATAATGATCCAGGGGAAAATATCAAATCATTTCACCCTGTTTCTTGATGGCAATGCTTATGATTATAATATCCTCCTCGCTAAAAAAGGAGCAGATGTACAATCAGTATGGACTGTTGAAGAAAGTGCAACACATTGGAATGAGACTGGTGCTCCACACATTCAGTATGTCCATGATCTCCCGACTGATGTTCATTTTGATATGCAGACAACCGGATTCAGGCTGGGCGGCAAATTTGTGATGGGTAATAATAGTATTCGTCCCTGGGCAGGTGCCGCTTTTGGATTCTACAAATGGACAGCAAACTATTTTAACGGGGATAAATCCAAATCATATGGAAAAGATGAAGGTGTTTCTACAGGATTGACTTTTCTTATGGGAATTGATTTTGAGCCAATGCCAGGTATAGTGGTGACCCCGTTTGTCGATCTTGCTTCACCGGTTGCAACGTATAAAATGACAGGTCTGTTTTATCCTCAATGGAATATTGAATATGATAGTCACGTCATGGGAACCAACAGAGTCGGTTTAACTATATGTTTTTCTCCTGTTTCGGGAGCGAAAAAATAGCGTAAATTATTTGTCAGCTCTTTTATAGCTTATTGACATTCCGGCTCCTTCGGTATTTACCGAGGTCTCATAGTTCTTGAGTCTGGCTGACATATTCATAAAATTCAGCCTGCCCGCGGCCATTTAACCCGTCCGGTCGGAGCTATATTATGAGCAGCGAAACAGCCGCCGACGATAAGTTTTGGATCAATATCGATGAAGTAGTTTTTGTACCAGTCTTTATCTGCGTCACTGAAAACAAAGTCGAACGGACCTTTGAGCTCTTTAACAAGTGAATGTGCGTCACCGAGCCTTGCATCGATATAATCTGACAATCCGGCATTTTTGAAGTTCTGCGAGTGCAGTTTTGTGCCGTTCCTCATCAATTTCAATTGTGGTAAGCTTTCCCCCTGTTTTGCTTAGAGCCCAGGCAATCCAGATACCTGAGTGACCTGTAGATGTTCCGATCTCAAGGGCGCTTTTGTAATTGCCCTTTATTATCAGATTATATAGTATTTGACCATCTGAAGTCGGGACATTCATATCGTACCATTGACCTGCATGGTCAGAAAGAAATTTTTTTACTTGGTCATCCAGGGCAGGGTTTTCTTTTAATGGCTGAGCTTTTATTGTCCATGTTGCAGTTGCTGTCAGAAAGAAAAGATTAATATTGTTTTCAGGTTTTTCATATTCTTGTGTTTTGTAATAGTGTCTCTCTAACTAAATGTAAATCCATTAACCGCAAAGTTCGCAAAGAACTGAAATAAAGGTTCGCTTTGCTCGGAAAATCAAATCATTGGAGCTTTGCGTGCTTTGCGGTTAAGAAAGGTCTCAAATTTGAGACTATTTAAATTATTTAATAACTTTCCTTTCCATTAAACAAAAAAAACGTGATTTGGTAAAACAATTATTATGAAGTCAAATAATTTTTACAAAACTTATCCGGGCCTTTTCATAATTTTTATGGCTCTTTTTTCAGTTGCCATTCATCTTCTGGTTGCAAATAATCTTGAATACAACCGTGATGAAATGCTCTATTTTACTCTCGGCCAGCATCCGGCTTTTGGTTACGCCAGCGTGCCGCCAATGATTGGCTGGATTGCATGGCTGATGGAACATATTCTTCGGATATTCGTTGTTCGCGGTTCGTCTTTTTCCTGCCCTGCTGAGCGGTGTTATGGTGATCCTGGTGGCAGCTATAGCTGGTGAACTTGGCGGAAGGCCATACGCCAGGATTCTTGCCGCCATAGGGTTCCTTATTGCCGGTTTTGCGCTTCGGACTTTCTCAGAATTTATGCCCGTTTATATTGATGTGGTATTCTGGACACTTATTATTTACTTGATAATCAGATATGTAAATACTTAATCAGGTAAAACATTGATCCTCTTGGGATTGTCGCGGGAATGTCATTGTTGAATAAGTATCTGATTGGGATATTGTTTTTAAGCCTGTTGATTGTTATTCCGTTTACCGAAAACAGGAAAATATTCCGGAACAGAAATTTTTGGTATGGTATTGCCGGAGGCATATTAATATTTCTTCCGAACCTTGATATGGCAATTTGTTAACGGGTTGCCTGTCATTAATCATATGGCAGAACTCCAAAGAACACAGCTTGCTCATGTTGATAAATTATCTTTCCTTACTGACCAGGTTATTATGCCTTCATTTGCCTCCTTTCTTACAATTTCAGGAATAATTTATTTGATGAGTGATAAAGATGCCAGGAGATACAGATTTCTGGGAATAGTTACTATTCTGGTAGTGGTTATCCTCATGTTCTTGCGGGGGAAAGGCTATTATACTATAGGTGTGTTTCCATTTCTGATTGCTGCCGGTTCAGTTTCGTATGAAAAATGGATAAGAAAACCCTGGATAAGAATTGCTTTTCCGGTTATGCTTGTTCTTTTGACTATTCCTATGCTTCCGATGGGATTACCCGTTTTTAAAGCTCAGGGTCTCGTCACCTATTTTAAAAATATTGAAACTAAATATGGAATTGTAATAGGAAGAAAATTTGAGGATGGATCAATACATTCATTGCCACAGGATTATGCTGATATGCTGGGATGGGAAGAGTTAACACAGGTTACAAGCAAAGCGTATGAGCAGATAGAGGATAAAAAAGCTGCCTTTATCTATGGTGAAAATTACGGGCAGGCCTCGGCCATTAATATTATTGGCAAGAAATACGGATTACCGGATCCGGTCAGTTTTTCTGAGAGTTTTCAGTATTGGGTACCAAAACAGTTTAATCCCGATATAACTTCTGTAGTTTATATTAATCGTAGACCCCGGGAGAAGATGTAAAAGCTTTATTCAGAAAAATAACATAGTCGGCAGTATAACCAATCCCGATTCCAGGGAGTATGGAACCACAGTCTATCTATGTCAGGATCCGGTACGAAGTTTTAATTAATTCTGGACTGAAAGGTTGAAAAGTCGAGGAGGTATGAGGGGTAACATTTCCCTCAAGGCTTTAATCCGCATAACCCATATACATAACCCTGAGTGCTTTTGCCTTCAACCATACGGAATTTTCTTCCGAATTCTTCATAGGTCAGTTTCCCAATGGCTCTTTTATGAAGATAACGTAGCATTTTCAGATGTATGAAATATTCGGTTTTACACCGCGATGTTCTTTCCAGCTCAGATTATTTTCTTCAAGCAACTGATCTGATTTCTTCAGGCTTTGATAAACATTTCCCAGACATGAAGATCAGGAGGCATGATGGCCCATGGTTTCCATTCCTGCAAAATTTTTATAACGCTTATTTTGCTGAAATATGTCCGGTTAAAGGTGTCGTATATAAATATTCCTCCGTTTTTCAGAACACGTGAGATTTCAGAAATTACTTTCGGCAGATCATGAACATGTTCCAGTACATCACAACAAAGGACCACATCAAAAGAATTCAGCATCAAATGGCAGATTTTCACCTGTCCCTTCTCATACTTAATACTTAAGGTTATTCTGCTTTAGAATGGTTCGGTTGCCGTGTTTCAGTGATGATTCGGAAGGATCAATTCCTGTTGTAATGAATCCCAATTCGGCAATCTCTTCAGATAATATTCCTCCTCCGCAACCCACCTCCAGCACTTAGTATTTTTTGGATCTTTCTTGTATAATTTGTTCAATTATTTTTTTTGCATAACCAACCCGGAAAGGATTAAATAATGTCCTTATCAGATTAAGCGAGAAATCCGGTCTGCCACCATCTGTCTCCCTCAGATTGTATATGTCGTTATCAATTCTGCGGTATATTTCTTCAGGAACTTTCTTCATTTTAATTAAAATTATCAGTAATCTGGTCTTTATCAGCGAAAAACCGTATTGATCTCGTGTCTTTCCTTATTCCTGATTTCATTTTCAGAGCATGAATACCTCTTTTAAAGAAGAGCATTCCCAGCGCCTTTTCAATCCTTCTTAAAGAGTATGAGTAACCGCCAGACAGGTTGTCGGGAATGGAACATCTTTAATAAAAAATTGCCCAGTGATAAGAAGCCATCCGGCGATTATTGTTCTTTTTCATAGAAATAAAAGTTGGGAACCGAAAAGAGAATTCCTTTGCAATTGAGTGAATATCCTCAAGGCTTATTTTTACAGGTTCAATTTTTACCGGATGCAAAAAATTGTCATCAGTGCAACTCTTATTATTCTTCATGATCTCATCAGCAACGGGAGCACCGTTATATACTCTTATACCGGTGGAAACAAATACCAGATCCCATTTTGAGGCAACCTTGCCAATCGTATTCAGGGTTTCAATGACAGTTTCCCTGGTTTCAGCCGGTGCACCAAGCATGATGAACCATGTTACAGGAATTTTTTTTCTTTTTAAAAGATCTGCAGCATTTATTATATCATCCGCGTTTAAAATTCTTTGCCAGACTTTCAAGAATTTCATCACAAAGCGATTCGGCTCCAATATCAACTTCATTAAATCCTGCACTTTTCATAAGATCGAGAAGTTCTTCATCAACAGCATGAAGGCGAAAGTCCCATTGTATGAAGTCTTAGAGTTTAGATTTTTCTTGATGACTTCCCTTAAGAACCTCTTTTGCATGTGCTAGAGGTACATTAAAAATGCTGTCGGTAAATTCCAGATGTCTGATGCCGGTTTCTTTTACAAGAATTTCAATTTCATCTGCAATCAGAGCAGGATTCCTTAACCGGTATTGCTTTCCTTCAATTTTATTATATGTGCAGTATGAACATCTGAAGGCACAGCCCCGTTTTGTCTGTATGTGCAGGGGAGAACCGAAACGGCGGTACGGTCAAGATCAATAAACCTGAGAGGTTTGGAAAAGGAAGTGAATCGAGATCAGAACACGGTATGGTTCAGAATCCTGAATAATTCTTTTTCTCTTCGGATAATCAGACCTTTTAATCCTTCCAGGGATTCGTGAGTTTCAATACGTTTTACAAATTCCGGCATCACAGCTTCCCCGTCACCTCGAATTGCATATTCAAGGTCAAAATATTCAAGCATCTCTCTTCCGCTGATACCAACTGAAGGACCGCCGATGACTATTGGACCATGAAATTCTTTTTTACAAAAATCAATTACATCATTTTTGACATCTTCCAGCAGGAAATGTACATTATATCCTCCTGTATCATCAATGTTTCTTATACTGATCCCAATTACATCAGGAAGCAAAATTCCGTACTGCTTTCTGAATATCCTCTTCGCAATCTGAAGAAAAACATAAATCGAGAAAACTTACATTATGTCTTCCATTTGTTTCCAGGACAGCTGCTATATAGCAGAGACCAAATGGTATGACAGGCCAGGGATGTTTGAATCTGTTGGAGTTAATAAGTAAAACCTTAGCCATAGCTTATTAAATATTTAAACTCCTCTTGAAATAAAAATCGATGCTCCCCAGTTAACACTTATTGCATATTCCATACAGGTTTTAAATATTTCATAAGTAAATTCCGGAGGTTTCAGATTATCTGTTGCCAGGCATGGTATTTGTTCTGTCGAATACTCTGTTATCAGATAAATAGGGCCGGTAAGGTTCAATAAAGCGATCAAACAGTTCTTCAGCCGGATTGCGCAATATATTGTCGGGCTGTAGGGCCATAAATAATCTCCACACCCCTGACTTTCATAAGTTGTTCGTAATACTTTGCAACAATTTTCATTGTTGTAGGATAATTGCTTGTAAGGTGATAGATACCACTCCGGGAACAGTTCTCAATTATTTTAATAGTGGCATTTACAAAATAATCAACAGGGATAATATTCAAATCTCCTTCTCCTGGAAGGATATATTTTGAGCGGCAGGAAAAGGTAATCCGTCTTTATCAATGTAAATTCCGTTTTTAGCTGCTTTTATTCCTCCGTTATTGTGAATATCATTCAGATAAATATCCCTTATGGATTGAGCAGACCGTATCGGAAAGTACAATGCATTGAACTTAAGCGATCGTCCGCTTTGTGAATCACCATAAACAATTGATGGTCTTATTATTGAAAGATGAATTGAGTTCTTCTCGACAAAACTGGGATATGATATTTTCAGCAGCGGCTTTACTTTCCTCATATACATTGGTAAATGATTTTGCGGATGAGAGAATTTCCTTGCAAAATGTTATCGCCAGTACCTGCAACATATGCAGTACTTATATAATGAAAAAAACTTACATGTGCATTTCTCGAAAAATCAAGTATTCCCTTCAGGTTATTTACATTTGCAGCCATTACCTTTTCACGTTTGCTTTCGGAAAAGCTGGTATCTGATGCACAATGAATTACAGAACCGACAGTTGAACAAAGTCTCGTATATTCTCCATCATCTATTCCCAGATGTATTCTGCGATAAATCGGTATCAACACATGTTACCTGATCAGAATATTTTTCAATTCCGAACCAGTGCAAAAGTCTGGAGATTCGTTCCTTCAGAGATTCGTTTTTTGAGGGACGTCCGAAAACTATAATTCTATAGCCTTTTGTAAGCAGGGATGCCATCAGGTGGCTGCCCAGAAATCCGGTTGCTCCGGTGAGGGCTATTACTGGTTTGCTCTTGTCAGGCATATCAGGAAGTTATGATTTATGAATAAAGCAAATTCTCTTTTCTGCAGAATCCCTGGTACAAAACATAGGGATGTCCTTTTACTACGTACCGGTTTTAACTGAATATTCATCAATTAACATGTTTGCTTCCATTGCTGCCTGTCTTATTCTCTTGGATCTCCTCAGGATCATTATAGTCATAAAAGAAATCATATTCAAAAATGCATCTTTTCCCGTTATCAATCGGAGTGATAAAACCAAAATCATTGTCAATATGATGTTTTTCAGCAATGAGCCTGAATTTATCACAGAATTCACTAATCAGATCGTTATCTATGGGCAAATAAATAAGTGCAGGCAAAAAAGGTTTTTTGCGACCCAGACGGGTACTCATTATCCTGTACATATTCAGCCATACGAGATCAGTCATTTCCGTGTGTGAAAAAAGTTTTTCAAAAAATGGACTTAATTCCTTATCAACTTCCTGGGAATACAGCCTGGCGGAAGGGGAAAGAGCTGTTTCAAGAAGTTCTGCGAAACCTTTTAACTTTTAAATATGAATAAGGTTCATCATCAGAAAGTTCTTTTACCAGGTCGAGCCATTGTGCAGTTTTAAGTGATGGCAATCCAAGGTAAAGCGATTTAAACAGATTCTGGTCAAAGAAAGGAAATCCCATTTCACTTATAGTTCGTATTGCATATTTATCCCCGATTACAACTACAAGCCAGGGAATATTTAATTTATCAATGAATATATTTTTTATTTCTGAAGCGATTTTTTTTGTGGGAGAAAGAAATGTTGAGATATATTCAGCACCAACAATCCCAATAGCCAGACCGATATGCCGAATCGAACAGTCCTTAATAAAATCAAGCGCATTATTAAGGGTTTCAAATGGCACAAGTATCCCTCTTTCATCATCTGTAACAGGATGAAGCCGGATACTCGCAGATACACAAATTCCGGGAGAATGCTTATGCTCCAGATTTTTGTAGGAATAAAGATTAGGTGACGAAGTATCATTCAGATTAAAAAGAGAGCCTGATGTGATCAATAAATTCTGCATTTATAAAGTTATCGGCATTTATTCCATAAGTAGTTGAAAATGTAGACATTATTCCCGAGCACATAATATTTGCACACAAAAGAGCGGCAGGTTCTGCTGCATTAATCCTGTAACCCCTTTTCTGAGCCTGCTTCTGAAGATCAAAAGCTGTAACGCCCGGCCCAACTTTTACCAGCCAGTTCTTCTCATCGAATTCGATTGTTTTCATCCTGTTAAGGTCAATAATAACACCTTCATTGACAGCAAATCCCAGAAGATTCTGACCATTTCCGCGCAGGGTATACTGAATATTGTTCTTCTTAAATAGTTTAACAAGAGAAACTATTTCTTCTTTTGTATCCGGCATAACTACATAATCGGGAAATTTAGGTTCCGAAATTGCACTCATATCGTGGGAATATGTTATTCTGATTGCTTCATCATTTGTTGCCCATTCACTACCGACAATTTTTTTTATTTCAGTGAGCAGACTGTCATCCTTTGCAGGTTTGATATTTCCTCCGTTTCTGATAAAAGTCTCTACATGATTTTTTAGTGCCTCCATTACTTTTGTCGGACGCATCTCATTTAGGAAATAACATTGATAATCGCATTTGCCGCATAAATTGCAGCTATCTGCAATCTCAACACATTTTTCAGTAACTGGGATTTTGTTTTCTGCGAGTGCTTCATAAAGGATCATTCTGCCCTGAGGGTAGAAGCTTACAAAATGTCTTTCAAGTCCCGATTCACATACTCCGCTTCCCAGAAAATCTATTTTGCACATGGCATAATGCCGGCAATTTCTTGCAATTTCATATGGTGAATTCATATATCTTGTTTATTATAACAGTATTAATGCTCAAAAAAAGCAGACATCTTCTATTTCAGACAAGAAAATTCAGATGGGCTTGTTTCTTTCTCTGAATAACTCGAAATGGTATACGCCTGTTTTATTGATAAGGTACTTTATTGAAGTTTGCAGTACACCTAATCCGTAAATTACACTTCTTCTGAAATTTATTGAGGATGCTTCTTCAAAATATTTTGTCGGGCAGGAGATCTCTCCGATAAAATATCCCCGGTAAATCAATTGCGCAAGTATCTGATTATCAAAGACGAAATCATCGGAATTAGAATTGTAATCAATTTCTTCAAGCACCTGCCTGGAGAAAGCACGGTATCCGGAGTGATATTCTGACAATTTTTGAACCATAAGAAGATTCTGTATAAAGGTCAGAATCCTGTTAAATATAAATCTGTATAATGGCATCTTTCCCCTGAGTGCTCCTCTTCCTAAAATTCTTGATCCTAATACAATGTGATACAAATCATTTGCAATTAAGTAGCACATTGAGTGTATAAGTTTAGGAGTATACTGATAATCAGGATGAAGCATTACAATAATATCAGCACCCAATTCGAGAGCTTTGTTGTAGCATGTTTTCTGGTTTGCTCCGTAACCCCGATTCTTATCATGCGATATAATATGTTGAATATTAAGTTGTCTGGCGATCATTACAGTATTATCAACACTACCATCGTCAGTGAGAATAACGAGATCAACTATATCAAGAGGGATTTCATTGTAGGTTCGTGAAAGAGTTCTTTCAGCATTGAAAGCAGGCAAAACTACTGCAATTTTTTTATCGCGAATCATAACAGTATTGTTCTCAATAAAGTTAGGATAAAATTAATAAATCAATCGATAATTATTAATATATTGATGCTGATGTTATAAGAAATAAGTTGAGAGAATTTGCTAATTTCGTGAACCGGAAATAAAAGATATCCGGATTGTTATTCGATTGCATTTATTACTAATAACTTGTGAGTATGAAGCCATTTATTTTATCAGAGACAAACTGGAAAACAATTAAAGACCAGAAATTCGACCTGGCGGTTTTGCCCTGGGGAGCAACCGAAGCCCATAATTACCATTTGCCATTTGCCACAGATAACATTATGGTTGAAAAGATTGCAGCTGAATCAGCACAGATTGCCTGGGAAAGTGGTTCAAAGATAATAGTACTGCCGGCAATCCCATTCGGGGTAAATACAGGACAACTTGATATTAAAATAGACATTAATTTGAACCCCAGTACGCAATTTGCAATACTGAAAGATATTATCGATGTGCTCAACAGACATGACATCCATAAGATTTTGATTCTGAATGGACATGGCGGGAATGATTTTAAACAGATGATCAGGGAGCTTGGTCCATTATATCCCGATATGTTTATCTGCAGCTGTAACTGGTATAAATCATTCCTGAACTCAGATTTCTTTGAAAGTGGAGGAGGCCATGCTGATGAGATGGAAACAAGTGTAATGTTGTTCATTGCACCCGAACTGGTTCTGCCCTTAAATGAAGCAGGGAACGGTGATTCTAAAAAATTCAGGATAAAGGAATTGAATGAAAACTGGGCATGGGCGGAAAGAAAGTGGTCAAAGGTCACTACTGACACAGGTATTGGTGATCCTCATAAAGCAACTCCGGATAAAGGAGAAAAATGTTTAAAAGAAGTTTATGAGAAGATCGGAAATCTCATGATCGGTCTATCTGGCACAGATATTAACAATATGTATGAGTGACGGAAGGATTTTAGCATAATGAAAATGGGGTCTGACATTAAGGTTCATCAAAATTAAAATCCATGTATCGTAAATTTAAGTATCTATTAATCACAATCTTAATTGTAGTTACAGCCTGTAAAAACAGATCATTTGTCCCTGTTCATGATACTATCCTTCTTGAAGGTTCATGGAAGTTTGCGCTAGATACTGCCGGAATTGGTGTTTCCGAAAAGTGGTGCAGCCGGACATTTAACGATTCAGTAAAATTACCAGGGACACTCGATGAAAACAAGAAAGGGATTCCTAATACGAACAGGCAGGAAACGGGGAGGCTTTCACGTGAGTATATGTATGCAGGAATGGCCTGGTATCAAAAATCTGTCTTTATCCCCGAAAACTGGAAGGGTCAGTACATCAGGCTGATGATGGAGAGGACCAAGTCTACGCAGGTTTGGGTTGACAATAATCTCATAGGCAGCAATAACGATTTACTTACGGCTCAATACTACAATCTTTCAAACCATTTGGCTCCCGGTCAGCATCAACTTACGATTATGGTGAATAACGATAACAGAACTGTACCGGAAGGAATAACAGGTTCATCTGCCTGGACTGAACAAACGCAAGGCAATTGGAATGGCATTATTGGTAAGCTCTGTCTTGAGGAATTTAATCAGGTTCATATTGATGCTGTCGAGGTTTATCCCGATATTGTTCTGAAGAAAATTACAGTAAGGGTAAATATATCCAACCCCGAAGGTAAAATTAATAATGCCAGGCTGATACTGAAAGCTGACTCATGGAATTCGGATATAAAGCACAGAGTCCCTTCAAAGTCTTTTCCAATAACGCTCAGGAAAGGCCCAAATACTATTGAACTTACTTATAGCATGGGAAATAAAACCATCTTCTGGAGTGAGTTTAATCCTGCCTTATATAAACTCTCTGTTACTCTTAAGGGGAGAAAAGAGCTAGCCTCTACAGTACTTGATTTCGGTATGCGGAAGTTTTCGACAGAAGGTACCCAGTTTACAATTAATGGTACAAAGACATTTCTTCGGGGCAAAAATGATGGCTGCGTATTTCCAATAACCGGTTATCCTCCAATGGATATCGGGAGCTGGCAAAAAGTCTTCAGGATAGCAAAATCATACAATATAAATTTTTACAGGTTCCACTCATGGACGCCTCCTCTTGCTGCATTTGAAGCAGCTGATATAGAAGGTATTTATCTACAGCCGGAGTTGCCATTCTGGGGTGCCTTAAGCAAAAGCAAGAATCTGGGCCTTAACTCCTTCCTGCTCAAGGAAGGTGATCATATCCTCAATGATTATGGAAATCACGCTTCATTTGTAATGTTTGCTCTTGGCAATGAGCTTTCAGGTGATTTTGATGTAATGAAAGAATTTTTAGATCATTTCAGATCGATAGACAGCAGGCATCTTCTGGCTTATGGATCAAATAATTATCTGGGATTCAGGGGCCACGCATCTGGCGAAGATTATTATGCTGCCTGTCGTGTTGGAGCTGATACAGATACCACATACAGAACGCATATCCGAGGTTCATTTTCATTCGCTGATGCTTACGACGGAGGTTATATTAACGGCCGTTATCCCTCTACAGATCTTAACTATTCAGGAGCCATTGCAAAATGCAATGTTCCTGCCGTTGGTACCGAGGTTGGACAATATCAGATATATCCTGATTATTCGGAGATTAAAAAATATACTGGTGTCATGAAACCATGGAATTTTGAAGTTTTCAGGGAGAGACTAAAAGAAAATAATCTGAGTGATCAGGCTGTCGACTTTTTCAGGGCTTCCGGGGCCCTGAGTGCTATATGCTATAAGGCGGATATAGAGATGGCAATGAGAACGCCTGGCTTCGGAGGGTTTCACTTACTTGATCTTCAGGATTTTCCTGGTCAGGGAACAGCTTTGGTAGGCCTTCTTGATGCATTCATGGATAACAAAGGAATTCTTACTCCTGAGGAGTTTAGTCACTTCTGTAATAGGGTAGTTCCGCTGGTCATCATGGGAAAATATTGCTGGACAAATAATGAGCAGTTCACAGGAAAAATCCAGGTGGCCAACTATTCTGATATCTCATTTCCGGTTCAGCAGGTAAGATGGGAACTTAAAAATGAGGCAGGCGAAATTGTTTTTCAGGGCGGAACCAAAGCTGATATATTGCCAGGGAAGCTTACAAATATCGGAACTCTTAACATTGATCTATTGAAGTTCACCAGAGCTCAGAAGATGTCACTCTCAATAATTCTGGAAGGTACCCATTATGAAAATTCATATCCTCTGTGGATTTATCCATTTTATTACGAATATAAAAGTACCAGAAAACATTATTGTTTCTAGGAGCCTTGATAAAGTCACTCTTTCAAAGCTTTATGACGGCGGAATGGTATTGTTATTTCCGCGATTTCAATGAGATCAAAGATCTTTCGGTCGGAGGATTGTTTACACCTGATTACTGGAATTACAGCATGTTCAAGAGTATCTCTGAATCAAATAACAGACCTGTGTCCCCGGGCACAATGTCAATCCTTACAGACCCTAAGCATCCATTATTCAGTGATTTTCCAACAGAATTTCATTCAAACTGGCAATGGTGGGCCATTCTTAAGAACAGCCGGCCTTTTATACTCGATAATGCACCAAAAGGTTACCGGCCCATTGTGCAGGTTGTTGATAATATTGACAGAAACCACAAACTGGGATTAATATTTGAATTCTCTGTAGGTAAGGGGAGACTGCTTGTATGCATGTCACCTCTGGAAGCAATACAAAATAAACCGGAAGGGCGGCAGTTGTACAGTTCAATACTTAAAATACATGGCATCAGATAAATTCAATCCGTCGCTATCTATGAATGAAGCGGAACTTGTTTCATTATTCAAGTCAAAAAGCCCTGTAACGGGTAGAAGTGATTCCAGGAGTCTGTCACTGAAGTAGGAACGCAGATTGGATATGTCAGAATGTTTTTGATTTGTTTGGTTGATTTTATAATTTTAACCGTAGGTAATCTTAATAGACTTACTGTTTAATCAGAACTAATAACGCATATCGATGAAGACTTCAAGAAGAACATTCGTAAAAACGGGCGCCCTGGTTGCCCTGGGAGCTGCGATTATGCCCCGGACAGTTTTTGCTGCCAGGGTGCAGAAGGGAATGGTTGGGATCCAGCTATACTCTGTGCGCGATGATATGATGAAAGATCCGGAGGGATCTCTTGATCAGCTTGCAAAAATGGGTTATAAATACCTTGAACATGCTAATTATGTTAATCAGAAATTTTATGGCTTCCTGGCTCCTGAATTCAGGAAGATACTTGACGGTATGGGACTGATAATGATAAGCGGTCATACTGTTATGGAGAAAAAACATTGGGATGAAGCCAAAAAAGATTTCAGCGACAGCTGGAAAAAAACTGTTGAAGATGCAGCAACACTTGGGCAGAAATGGGTCATAAGTCCTTTTATGGACGAAAGCATGAGAAAGACTTATGACGATTTCAAGAGATATATGGATATTTTTAACAAGAGCGGTGAGCTGTGCAAAAAATATGGTATGAAATTTGGTTATCATAACCACGATTTTGAGTTCAGCCAGAAGCTGAATGGTATAAAATTATTCGATATCATCATGAAGAGCATAGATCCAAATCTTGTTGCCCTTCAATTGGATATCGGCAATCTTTATAATGGTGGAGCAATTGCTCTTGATGTTATGAATCAATATCCGGGCAGGTTTGAAATTATGCATGTAAAGGATGAAATACCTGCAAAAGCAGGATCATCCGAAAAGTATGAAAGTACAATCCTCGGCGAGGGCATTGTAAATACTCAAAAGGTTGTAGAACTTGCTACTGCCAAAGGCGGGACAAAATGCTATATTATTGAACAGGAATCATATGGTGACAAAACTCCAATGTATTGCGCGAAAGCTGACCTCGATATAATGAAAAAATGGGGCTACCAATAGCGGGAGCTGGGAGATCATTCGCTTGCGCTACTCTAATGACAAATTCATTTGAGAGAAGTTACTTATAAATTTTAGCACCATGAAAAAACCAGTAACCTTATTTTTCATCACATTTTTAACATTGTTCTTATCAGCTTCTGTCTCTGCTCAGGAACTCAAGATCCCCGATAAGCCTGTTCAGGACACTGCTGTCAGGTATAAAGACGGCACCTACGTTGGATTTTCGCGGGCAAAATATATATATGAGCCTTACTGGGGATGCGTTCATCTTACACTCAAAAACGGAGTATTTACAGAGATCAGTTTTGTTGTCAGGGATTCAAACCTTCATGAAACATTCGATGGGAATTATGAGAAGCACTTTGAAGGGAATGCCGAGTACATTCAGCAGAGCAGGAATGACTGGAAAGGAGTCCAGACCTATCCTAAAATGCTCTCAGAGAAGCAGGATACTGAAAAAATAGATGCAATATCCGGGGCTACCTGGTCATATAATATTTTCAGGGCATCGGTAAATGAAGCATTTAAGAATGCAAAGTGAGTTATCTGGCACAATAATTGATGAAAATTAAGGTACCAGGATAATTAATCATGAAGAAAAACTTATATAAGAGGATCACTGGCATTATATTCCTGATTTGTCTTACACTGATCTCAGGTTGTGACAATAAAATAACGCTTAACCCGGGATTTCTTAAAGGAACAATCTCAATTGGCCCGATTTGCCCGGTTGAGACAATTCCTCCCAGTCCGGCCTGTCAGCCGACTGCAGAAACTTATAAAGCATATCCGGTAGACGTATTTACTCCTGACGGTTCAAGAAAAATTGCCCAGCTCAATCCTTCAATTGATGGCTCGTATCTTATTGAGCTCCCTCCGGGCAATTATCTTATTGTTCTTGATAAAGCAAAGAACGGTCCGGGAGGAAGCAATCTGCCGGCTAAAGTTTCAATAAAGGCAGAAGATGAGACTTTGCTCAATATAAATATTGATACTGGCATTAGATAATTTATTTGCGTTCTGATAATATCTGATTTTTTTCTGCGGGCAATACAATATGTTTATTTAGATTGATTATAAATTAAACAAAAAGCAAACTTCTGAATCACCTGACTGTTTTACACGATAGATTTAAATTATTACTATCCTGGAAAATCGAAAGCTTACAATTTATGGTTACTATTGGAATAATTTGTATGGCTTAGATTATATTTGAATATGAAAAGGCTTCTATCCATTTCTCTTTTAATTCTTATCTCGTTCCCTGTTTTGGCACAGAAGGTGACAATCCAGGTATACAATACAAAAGGGACTGGCATAAGCGATTGGCAAATCCTTGATGATCAGAACAGATCGGTCTTTGCAGGGATTGATAATAACGCTAACGATTCTGTATCATTTAGCCTGGAAGCAGACAGACATTACACATTTAAGGTCACAGTTTATGAAATTTATGTTCCGTCAGGAGAGTTTTATACACTTGTACTAAACGGGGAACCACTGATCCGCGTTATTGCCGGTATTGGTGAAGGAGTGCATCTCTTCCCTTTTTTCACAGGTGTCAGGTCTTATAATCAGAAGATAACCGGAGGTACAGCTGCTCTCATTTCCGATTTCCCGTGGCAGATATATTATGTTTCAGGAAATTTCCGGTGCGGAGGATCAATAATCAACGGTAACTGGATACTCACAGCTGCTCATTGCACACAGGATGATACAGGGGCACCTATCTCCTCCTCAAGTATGTTTGTAAAGGTAGGGGCAAATGATCCATCGGATCCCGCGCAGGGGAAAATATATTCTGTTGATAAAGTTATTGTGCACGAAGCTTTTGATAATCAGACCCTCCTTAATGATATTGCACTTCTGAGGTTAACTGATACAATAAATTTTACTAATGCCACTCCTATAAATCTTATAACAGCAGATGAAGTTGCTGAAGGAGCAACTGTACCGGGTGTGTTGTCGTGGGTAACAGGATGGGGTCTGACCCAGGTAAGTCCGGAGGTTGTCCCGACGGCTCTGCAAAAGGTTCAGCTTCCGATTATTACCAATGCACAGGCATCTGCCGTCTGGAGCTCAATCCCTGCAACTGATGTTATGGCGGGTTTTCTGAATGGTAATAAGGATGCGTGCAACGGCGATAGCGGCGGACCTCTGGTAGTTCCGGTATTAAGTGAATACAGGTTGGCGGGCATTGTAAGCTGGGGCAGTACAAGCTGTGACACCTATGGTGCTTATTCCAGGGTTTCGGACTTCGAAAACTGGATAGAGAGCCATACCGGGCTGATACCTCTGGGGGATTCAGTAATTTGCCAGGGTACTATATCGGGGCAATATTCAATAATTCCTGTTCCCGGTGCATCCGCTTATCAGTGGGCGCTGCTGCCCTCTGGTGCCGGTGTAATTACCGGAAATGGAAGGACTGCTTCAGTAAACTGGAATACAAATTTCACAGGAAAGGCAAGCATAATACTCAGGGCTACTATTGGTACTAAAGTATCAGACTGGTTCAGAGTCCATGCTGTGATTGCTCCTCCAACTGCATTTCTGAGTCAATCAGCTGATACTAATGTTTGTGCAGGGCAACCTGTTACGCTAAGTGTGAACGCAAAAGGATATGATCTGATATATAAATGGGCTAAGAACGGGCAGGTCGTTCAGACAGGGGTATCATCAAAACTTAGTATCGCGAGTACAACAATCAATGATTCAGGAGATTATTCTTGTGTTATTTCAGGTGCCTGTGGTACCGTAAATTCAGGCACAGTTAAACTTACCGTTTATGCGGTTACAAAGATTACCTCTCTCTCCCCAAATGTTGAAGCACCTTTCGGCGGCCAGGCATCATTGCAGGTCAAAGCCGAAGGACATGATCTTGTGTATCAATGGCAAAAAAATGGTACAATGATTGAGAATAGTAATACTTCAGACCTGGTCCTGTCAAATGTTAATGCTTCAGATATCGGAATTTACAGGACCACCGTTTCCGGCACCTGTGGAGTTCAGCTCAGTGATTCAATATATGTCTATGTAAAAAGAACAAATTTTGCCGGCGATCCGGAAGTATTTTTATGGCCGTCAATTACAAGTCAGCAGATCAACGTAGCACTGAGCAACAATAAATTTTATAACATTGAGATATTTTCCACTAGCGGCAAAAAAATCAGCCAGCTGGTGAACTGCCGTTATCAGACCAGTATAAATATAAGCACCTTTGCCAAAGGGGTTTATGTTGTTGAAGTTTATAACAGTGATTTCAGAAAATCTATTAAGATTATTAAAGACTGATTCCTGGTTCCCGGAACAAAAGCTTTACCCCGCCACTTCGTGGCTTGAAAACGGACCAGTCTGTTAAATAATCAGGGACAATTAAAGCTATTTACGTTTGTAAATATTTGCTACAGAGACTTCTTTTAAAAATACGGTCCGCGGTGAGTCATAAAATTTTTTAAAATCTTCAGTAAATGATTCAACCGGATTCCCGGAAACGGAAAATTTTGTCTTATACGCATCTCTCCAGGTCAAAACATAACAAACAGGGTATTTGCTTACGACCGGAAGAAGGACAGACGTCCACCAGTTATTCATTCCTCTTCTTTCACCAGTTTCACTAAGTGCTGTGAGTTTATTTCTTGAAACGGCTTCCATTGTTATAAAACCTAATGCTGTGTCAAGCTCATGTCCAAATTGTTCACCGCGATCATACATATCGAGCGAGAGCATATCAATAATATCATCACCCGGATAACCTTTCATGTATTGTTCAAGGCTGGTTACCCTGTCAGTATTGTACGCATATAGTATGTTGTGTATATTTTTTTTATCACGCAGGAAACTGACGGTATATCGCCATAGGGCTGAGTACTCCTGATCGGTGCAGATGTTGGTGCCCCACCAGAAGAAAGAACCTGAATGTTCATGAAAAGGCCTGAAGATGAACGGAATTGGCAACCCCTTATCGTCTGTTAACCCTGTGAAGAAAGTGGCAAGTCGTTCAAGCCAGGTATTAAAAAGTTCATTATTTTTTCCCCCTGGCAGGATAGAAGATACTACTTCTTTTGAGCTTACATCCCACGCTGTGCCATGTGACCTGGAGAGGGTATCCTTGATTTGCATTGTCAGCGGGTTATTAAGATGCCAGCTGATAGTGACAATACCGCCACGCTTGTAATGCACTTTTATTTGTTCTGTAATCTGGACAAAGCTCACCGAGTCGAGACTCCTCTTGTCACCGAGTTCAATATGACCGAGTTCAAAGCCGGCTACAGCCGGATAATCACCTGTTATGTCTTTAGTATCGGAACGATCCTTTTCATACCACCAGGTGTAACCGTACATCAGATCGTCCTGATGCCCATACATTATGCCTTTATTCCTGAGGTTGTTAAGAGACTGGAGCAGAATAATTGTCTCTTTGGTTGCTTTTTTGTCTGCCGGAACAGGAAGCTTTTGCCCAAAACTGCTCAGGGCTAAAGCGGTAAGTAATAAGGTCAGATTTAAGGTTTTCATTTTCTGTAATTAAAGTGATCTTGCTTTACATATCCAGGATTGAATGAAATGTAATATTTCAATATTAAAGATACTGTTTTTTACATGTTCATTAAGTATGGATTCAGTCTGCCTGAAGCCTTGTTTCCATACTTTTTTGTTCAGCTGGCAGGTATAGCCTGGTTTTTCATCACATTTTACTCAATGTTAGTCAAAATTCGAGTTTTTTAAATTATTTAATAATCCATTTGTAATTATAAATGTATAACATTGAATATCAGGGAGTAATATATTTAAACATTTATTCTCCTGGTCATTAAGTTGCTGTCAGGTCATAAAAGACAATCCAATTTTGACGAAACTCCATTTTCCCGGTGTTAATAGTTTGTTCCAGTAATCAGACGTTGGAATTTTAAGGATTAAGTATAATAAGATCAGTCTTATTTCCCCACTAATTGGGCATTAGCGTCTTGACAGGCATATAATTATGATTTATTTTTACATCCATAATCAGACACAAAATTATGGAAGATATTTCAGTAATACAGGAACCGGTAAAAAAATTAGGTATAAAGTCTTTCAGACCGAAATTGTCTGTAGAAACCAGAGCAAAAAAGCTGGTGAACGATAAACTGGTTCAGGAGGTCGACGACTCCTTCAGAAATTATCTTAACAGGCATGATCTGGCAAATGAGGATAATTTGCTTGTGCTCTCTTCAAACCTTCATTATTATTACGATTATGAAGAACTAAAAGAGGTGAAGACATTGATAAATCTTAAGAAACTGAACCTTGTTAAACATCTGGATGATTTCTTACATACTCTTTCTAATGGATTGTCTCCGATGACCAATTTCATCGGGTGTTTTTACGATGTTAAAACGCAAGAGGGAGTTAGCATGACCTCCAGGTTATACAAGCGATTACTTAATTTTGTGGATTCAAAATTCGACATTGAGATTAGCGGCCGGAATTTCTCAAGGCGTCTTGAATCACACGGATTCACTGTAATCGATATGACAGTTATTAATGGATTGACATACTTCAGAACCCAAAACAGCAGAATGAAATCTGTATAATGATTTATATGGATTGCAAGCATAGGAACACCTGGTCGTTTTTTGAGAAATTGATGAAGACCCACGAACTGTTCAATACAATTGAGTGGGTCTTCCTTTTTTACAAATGGATCGTTTGGAATGGTTGAAAGTTTGTTTATAAAAGAAAACGAATTTCATTTATTTACAACAAGTTATATCGTAAATTTGTATTCAGTCCATGTTTCTTAATAAATCGCAATTAGACAAAAATAATCCGTATTTACATTTTACACAAAATATCGAACCTTTTGTGATGCGCTTTAATCTTAAAAAAATAAGAATTCTCTGTTTCATACTAATAACCTTTTCACTGAAGGTCTCAGCACCCAGTATCAGATCATGGTCAGTTTTGGTACCTGATCCGGTACGCCCATATAAGCAACTTGCTTTTGCTGTTGGAATGGTAGAAACAAAGAATGATACCCTGGCCTTCAATCCACTGGAAGCTGCTGCCGGAATTTTTCAGATACGACCTATCAGACTTATTGATTATAATAAACGGACAGGAAGCACTGTTGCCCGAAAAGATCTTTTTGATTATAAAACATCGGAGAAGATATTCATGTACTATGCTGAAGAGATAGGTCCTTATAATTTAGAACTTATAGCCAGAAAGTGGAATGGATCTGGTCGCCTTACAACAAATTACTGGAACAGGATAAAACGCTTCCTGTAATTAATCGTGGCTTACTTTATTTTAAAGATACCCTGGTCGTAAAAAACTGCGATCCTGATTTGGAATTGAAAATATGACCGAATAGGAGTTACAAGCTGATATGTAACTTGCTCTTCGTCATGCGAATGGCTGATAAAAGAAACTATTTATCATTCTTTATCTAATTTATCCGGCAATTAGTCAAAATCTGCTTTAACTGCATAATTCAGGAGTACAAAAGTACTTCAGCTTATTTATTCTCCTGATTAATACTGCTTTATGTTTATGATGGTCTGCCGGATATCAGTATAATCTGAATTTTACTGGTAAATAATTGCCACATTTTGACGAATTGAACCAGTTCGTTTATTAAACATTATTTTGTTGATCTAATCACCCGATTTTCTTTGATGAATCAAAAAAAAACACGACTGAATTGACCTGCAGCAGGCTCTCAGACAATTGACTTCAGTAAACATAAGGTCTAATTTTGTGGTTTATGCTTATATAATTTGAAATGAAAGATTCTATTTCTTAACCTTTTAACCATGAGAAAAGCATTTCTGACAATCTTATTCGTTTTTATTTCTCACGTCTGCGGAGCACCGAACATTGATTTCAGATTGAGCATGCTTAAATTGAAATCATTTTCAGAATTCCTTGGTGAGAAATTTCATGAATCAGAATTTTCAAGATTTATAGAAGATCTTGGATTCAGGGAATCGGGTAACAACTGGCAATCCGTAAACCAAATTGGTTGTTTTGGAGAATGGCAGTTTGATGAATCTACCTTGAAGTATCTCGGGTACAAAAAAATAACGCTCAAACGCTTCAGGGCGAATCCTGAAATATTTCCAAGAGATTTACAGCTGAAGGTTCTTAAGACCCTGATCAAGGTAAATCTTAACTTTCTGATGGATTACGAACACTTCATCGGAAAAACAATTAATGGAGTCGTAATTACAAAATCTGGAATGATTGCAGCATCGCATCTGGGTGGAGCAGGTTCATTACAAAAGTACCTCAATTCAAATGGAAAGATAAACAAGAAAGATCTTTTTGGTACTTCAATATATGATTATCTGAAGACCTTCAGCTATTACGATCTGAAATGAATCAGGCAAAATTATCGCTGGTGGCTGCGCGAAAATGGAACCTCAGGAACCCTTTAAAAGCTCTTCAGCTTCATGCCAGTCCCCTTCAGGAGTACCATGTTCCCCCCGGGCAATCCTCTCGTAATATATTTCCCTGGCTTTTTCGCGGATTTCATCTTCCCCGGGTACGTATTTTGCGGCAGTAACACTTTTCTTCTTCGTTGTTTTGCCCGCATTTGAGGTCTTCTTTGGTTTACTGACTGTTTTTGCTTTTGTAGTTTTCATCATTCCCAAAATATTGAGTTAATACTTAAGAATTTTATTTTCCTTCCTCATTGATTCTTTTCTCAACTACAATTGTGCAATTGGTTGCCAGGGCAGCTATCGTGCCCACAGCTGCAAATATTGGAGCCAAAACGACTCCGATCGCACCAATTGTCAGAGGAAATTCCATAATGATTTCATCCTTGTCGTTTTTAATAATTATCTTCCTGGCGTTTCCTTCTTTGATTATCTCTTTGACCTTTGATAAGATCTCGTCGCCAGAGACTTTAAACGATTCATGAGTCGATTTTTCGTTTTGTGCCATATTATTCTATTTAATGTCAAAATTAAGCTATAGTTTAGCTTTTAGCAATTTTTTGCGGTGCAATTTGATATTACAGACTTTCCTACTCAAAGATAAAAATACCAAATTTATTGTACTCATGAAAGGTGCCGGTTGTCTTTTGCCAGGCAAAAGGTACCGTACCATTGTCGTAATCAATCCTGTACATGTTAGCTCTCCATTTTGTGCCTGATACCGGAGGCACATTGCTTAAAGGAGCAAGTAATTTGTATGGTATAAAGAACTCAGCGATCCAAGATGATATTGGGCTTCCGCTCTCCATCTTGCCTCCTGTTACGCTTGTGGCATGCTGTGTCCTTCTGTCTCCTTCGTAATGCCAGGGGAGCCAGCCTAAGAAATGCCCTTTGTTGTTAGGTACCATAATAGGCAACTCATAATTAAAGGGAGAAAGTTCATATTCAAAATAAACAGGAAAAGTTTCATCTGTCCACAAGAATACTTCAACGACATCTTCTTCCCATAAATTCAGATTATCCGATTTCATCGTCGAAGTAAGTTTTTTATCGCCACAGTTAAAAAGAAAATAAATTCCCGTTTCAGAATAGAGGATCTTAACTTTCGTTGTGTAAGCCGAATTATCCGAATCCTGCTGAACAAGATTTATCCAGCCGGTCTTATTCCAGGAATCTGACTGTCCATCACCGGTAATCTTGAAATCCTTACATTTTTTAACAGTAACGGAATCATGATTGGGATTTTCTGCCATTACTTCGCTCCTGAGGCTCTTCACACCCAGAATCAGAAAAAAGACAAAAAGAGAGGGAAGGATTTTATTCTTCATATTGATTGGTTATTTTTTACTTAAATACAGTACCAGGAGGTCTAAACGAATGTAAATATAACCAATTATGTCCAAAGTTATTTACATGTTCATCAGTCTTCCAGCGTTGTAATATCTCCATCAGGAAGTCCCTGTGCACGAGCCTTAAGTAGTCGTCTCATTATCTTACCTGACCTGGTTTTTGGCAATTTGTCGACAAAGTTAATTGACTCTGGTTTTGCAATCGGACCAATTTCGTGACCAAGGTGGTTGCGGAGTTCTTCTTTTAAGGAATCTGAAGGATCAAAGCCTGTTCGCAAAATGACATAGGTATGTATAGAATTGCCTTTAACCTCATGCGGCAGACCAATTGCAGCAGCTTCTGCTACGGCAGGATGGCTAACGAGTGCTGATTCAAGTTCAGCGGAACCTAACCTGTAACCCGATACCTTAATAACATCATCTACGCGCCCGATTATCCAGAAGTAGCCATCTTTATCACGTCTGGCGGAATCGCCTGTCATATATTTGTCGTGATAAGTACTCCAATACTGGTTAACATATCTGTCAGGATCTCTATAGATGTTGCGAATCATTGCGGGCCAGGGTTTGTTAAGCACCAGGAAACCTTCTTCCCCGTCGGGTACTACCTGTCCATTTGCATCCACAATCTCGGCAGCAACACCAAAATAAGGAAGTGTGGCAGAACCAGGTTTTAATGTTGTCACCGGTAAAGGTGTTATTATGAACATTCCTGTCTCGGTCTGCCACCATGTATCCATGATAGGGCAGTTACCTTTGCCAATGACCCGATGGTACCATTTCCAGGCTTCAGGATTGATAGGCTCACCTACAGATCCCAGAAGCCGAAGCGATGAAAGGTCATGCCTGTTGGGCCATGCTTCACCGAACCTCATTAATCCACGGATAGCTGTTGGTGCAGTATAGAGGATTGTCAATGCATATTTTTCAATCATCACCCACCATCTGTTTGGGTATGGAAAAGTAGGTGCACCCTCATAAAGAAAGGATGTAGCTCCATTCAGCAAGGGACCATAAACAAGATAAGAATGACCGGTTACCCAGCCCGGATCTGCAGTACACCACCACCTGTCTTCATCCTTCAGGTCGAATACATCTTTTAATGTGGCATAAATTCCTACCATATATCCACCATGGGTATGCAGAACTGCTTTTGGTTTACCGGTGGTACCGGATGTGTAAAGGATATATAGCGGATCTTCTGCATCCATCATTTCCGTCTCACATTTGGGGCTTGCGATAGGAAGTGACATAAGATCGTGGTACCAAAGGTCGCGTTCGGGTTCCATCATAACCTCCTGACCTGTACGCTTTACAACGATAACATGTTCTACGCTTGGTGATCGCTGCAACGCCTCGTCCATCATATCTTTTAGTTTAACAATCTTTCCATTCATCCATCCACCATCTGCTGTAATTGCAATCTTGGAATGGGAGTCAAGAATCCGCCCGTGCAGAGATTCGACTGAGAATCCGCCATAGACCACTGAATGGATAGCGCCTATTTTAGCACATGCCAGCATTGCTATTACAATTTCCGGGATACGCGGAAGATAAATTGTCACACGGTCACCTTTTGTTATCCCCATAGCTTTAATAACACTCGCAAATTTACATACCTCACGATTAAGCGCATGATAAGAGAATGAACGCTGGTCACCTGGTTCACCTTCCCAGATAAGGGCCAGTTTATTACGGCGCCATGTTTTGGCGTAGCGATCAAGGCAATTATGAACAATGTTCACCTTGCCTCCGACAAACCATTTGTAAAAGGGTTTGTCAGTATCATCGAGCACCCTGTTCCAGGGCTTATACCACTCAAGTTCTGATGCTCGTTCCGCCCAATATCCTGACAGATCCTGTTCAGCCTGAGAATATTTTGATGACCAGTCAGGCACATTTGCTTTTGCTATAAAGTCAGATGACGGATTGTAAACTTCCCCATTGGTAAAGGGTTCGAATGGTGTATTTTCCGACATAATTTTGTGTATGTTTAAGCTGGATAATTAAAAACAATAATTCACGGTATCGTATGTAATGAAGTAAACAAAAAAATGCAAGGTTTGTTTACACCAATCTATGCAACAATGGGACAGGAATATATATTGGAAAAAACTTTCGATAAGACTGATTTTAGAGAGAAATACTTACCTGCAGGAGAATATGAATCATGCAGGTTCATAAATTGCGATTTTTCAAATTCTGATCTTGCCAATATAGTATTTATGGATTGCATATTTGAAAACTGCAATCTCAGCATGGTTGGATTGATCAAAACTGCTTTCAGAGAGATTAAATTCCGGAACTGCAAACTACTCGGCCTGCACTTCGGGAATTGCAATAGCCCGGGAATGGCTTTGAGCTTTGAAAACTGTAATCTCAGCCACTCTTCTTTTTATCAGACAATACTTAAGAACACTTCATTCATAAATTTGAAGCTTCATGATGTGGATTTTACAGGCTGTGATCTGGGCGGTTCAGTATTTGAAAGCTGTGATCTGACAGGAGCGACTTTTGATCATACAAATTTAGAGAAAACTGATTTCAGGACTTCTTCTAATTATTCAATAAATCCCGAGATTAACCGGATAAAAAGAGCAAAATTTTCTTTTCCGGCAGTGGTTGGACTTTTAGATAAATATGATATAGAAATAGACAAGATCAATTAATTAAAGATAGTATACCCCGATTCGGAAAAAGATCTGTGGATTCCAATAAAAAATAGATACATTTATTGACCTAAAAATTTATTAAATGGATACAATGAATTTAAGAAACCTTTATAGCATGATCATAACAGGATTAGTGCTATTTCTGCCAGCTAACGGGCAAAATAGAGATAAAGCCGTTTTTACAGTGCCAAAACCCGGATTCTATCAGAATTCAATTATGAAAGATGACAGGGAAGTAAAAGAACGGTTAAATCCTGTTAAAGAAAATAAGGTATTCACTGTTGATCTATCGGGTTATCAGCTCCCTAATAAAGTGGAGCTTTACAAGAATCAGCAGTGGCACAATCCTCCTGTTTCGCAAGGAAATACGAACACATGCTGGTGTTTTTCAACGACATCATTTCTTGAATCAGAAGTATACAGGATCAGCAAGATGAAAGTAAAGCTTTCGGAAATGTATACTGTTTACTGGGAATATGTAGATAAGACACGCGGCTTTATTCAAAGCAGGGGCACTTCGGCATTTGATGAGGGTTCCGAAGCAAATGCCGTAACACGGGTCTGGAAGAAATATGGTATTGTTCCTGAGACGGACTATACCGGATTGCTCGATGGCAGAAAGTTCCCCAATCATGAGGAAATGATAACTGAAATGAAAGCATATCTGCAGTCGCTTAAGACAAATTCAGCATGGGATGAAGAAACTGCAGTAGCAACGATAAAATCGATTATGAATCATTATATGGGAGAACCTCCTTCGGAAATCATTGTTGATGGTAAAAAGATAAACCCGAAACAATATCTTCATGATGTTATAAGGATCAATCCTGACGATTATGTGGATATTCTTTCATATGAGCAGGAGCCATTCTATAAACATGTGGAGTATAAGGTGCCTGATAACTGGTGGCATAGTACTGATTATTGCAATGTTCCTCTCAGTGTATTCATGGAGACTCTGAAAAAAGTAGTCCGGAACGGTTATACTGTCAGTATCGGAGGCGACGTATCTGAGCCAGGTTTTGATCGTACAACTCAATGTGCAATTATCCCTGATTTTGATATTCCTTCCGCATACATTAATGACGACGCCAGGCAGTTCCGGTTCTCAAATGAAACTACAACTGATGATCACGGAATTCATTTGGTAGGCTACCTTGATAAGGACGGGAAGGACTGGTATCTGATAAAGGATTCAGGCTCGGGTTCACGGAATAATGATCCCAAAGCAAGCGAATTCGGATATTATTTTTTCTCTGAGGATTATGTAAAGCTGAAGATGATGGACTTTCTGGTGCACAAGGATGCAGTAAAGGATCTTCTGGAGAAATTCCAGTAACATGAATAATGGTTTTTAATTTATCGGATTTAAAGATTAATCATTTATCTTCATACTCTAATATTGACCATCTGTATTTTTAATAAACTTAAACCAACTCATATGAAATCAAAAACATCAAGGAGAAAATTTCTCCGGAATCTTGGAGGTACAGCAGTGCTTTTATCTGCAGGACCTCTGTACGGTTTTTCTTCACGTGAAAAAATGGAAGAGCATTTTATTGCATATGACAGGGATTTCTCTTCAAATGACAAAATCCGGATTGCAGGAATAGGAATGGGTATTATGGGCAATCAGGATATTGATGCGGCGATAAAAGTCCCCGGAGTTGAGTTAGTTGCAGCCTGTGACCTGTATACTGGCAGACTTGAAAGAGTAAAAGAGAAATATGGCAAGGATATCTTCACTACCAGAGATTACAGGGAAATCCTGAACCGAAAAGACATTGATGCAGTGGTAATTGCCACCAGCGATAACTGGCACTCAAGAATATCCATCGATGCAATGAATGCTGGCAAATCTGTTTATTGCGAAAAACCAATGGTACATAAACTAAGCGAGGGACTCGAGGTTATTGCCACTCATGATAAGACAAAGAAAACAATGCAGGTTGGAAGCCAGAGGGTCAGCAGTATTGTTTACCGCAAAGCCAGGGAGCTTTATAAATCGGGCATTATCGGCAAGCTGAACTGTATTGAAGCTTCATTCGACAGGCAGGATGCTCTGGGTGCATGGGAATATACAATGCCTACTGACGGTTCGCCTCAGACAGTTGATTGGGACAGGTACATTGAAGGAATGGCTAAAATACCCTATGATGCCAAAAAATTCTTCTGGTGGAGAAATTACCGTGATTTTGGAACCGGTGTTGCAGGTGATTTATTTGTTCATCTTTTATCAGGAATACATGTGTTGACCGATTCAAAAGGTCCTGAAAAGATATATGCTTCGGGTCAGCTCACTTACTGGAAAGATGAACGTGATGTTCCGGATATCATGGTAGCAATAATGCAATATCCCGAGACAAAGGAACATTCTGCATTCCAGGTTATGTTAAGAGTGAACTTTGTAAGTGGGAATGGTGAAAAGTCGGTTACCAGGTTTATTGGAAGTGAAGGCATTATCGAGATGACTGATAACGGTTTTATAATCACAAACAGTATCATGTCGAAAGCTCCGGGAATAGGCGGATGGGATGCATTCGATACTTATCCCAAAGCTATGCAGGAAGAGCTTATGAAAAGGTATAATCAGAAATGGTCGAAGGAAGATCAGAAAAGGCCCGAAAAACCTGGAACGAAATTTTCTGCTCCCGAAGGTTATGATGAGCATCTCGAGCATCTCGCAAACTTCTTTGAAGGAGTCAGAACCGGAAAGCCGGTTGTTGAGGACCCGGTATTCGGATTCAGGGCCTGTGCCCCTTGTCTGGCATGCAACGACAGCTATTTCCAGAAGAAAATACTTAACTGGGATCCGGTGAATATGAAGCTGATCTAAATTGAATTGCCATATACTAATAGGGTCATGCCATGGCATGACCCTACTTTATTTCATTATTCATATAGCTTGGACACGCCATGGCATGTCCCCTTTGATTATATGAGTTTAATTATCGAGATACTATTTATTATATGGAGCAATAACCTTTTGTACAAGAGCAATTGAAGCTTTTACACCTTCGTCCTCGCTTAATTTTGTCCCTTCATATTCAACATCAATATAACCCTTAAAGCCTGAGTCAGCAATGATCTTCATCATTTTCTCATAATCAATAACTGTTTCATTGCCGGCGGCATCAAAATCATGGGTTTTTCCGCTTACTCCTTTTGCAAAAGGCATCATCTCCTTGACTCCCTGATAGCGGTCATATTCATAAAAATTTCCCAGATCAGGTAAGGTGCCGATATTAGGTCTGTTCACTGCTTTCATAATTTCCGTCAGCCATCTTCCGATTGAAGAATTACCTCCGTGATTTTCTACAATTACATTTATACCAAATCCTGAAGCATACTCAGCTAATTTGCCTAAGCCGTCAATTGCTGCAGCCTGCATCTGCCCCATAGTTCCTCTGCCTGCGGCATTTACCCTGATTGAATGACAGCCAAGGAACTTGGCTGCTTTTACCCATTTATAATGATTTTCAACAGCTTTCTGCCGGGCTGCTGCCGAAGTATCTGCCAGGTTTCCTTCACCATCTACCATTATCAGCAGGCTTGTAACACCATTTTTTGTACACGAGTCCTTCAGACTGGTGAGATACTGATTATCCTCTGCCTTACCCTTAAAAAAAGATGATACATACTCTACAGCATCCAGATTGTATTTCCTTTTTGCAATTCCAGGGAAATCGAGATTGGTCATAACACCCTTGCCCAGAGCGATATGAAACGACCATTCAGCAAGCGATATTTTAAATCTTGGCGTCTGACCGATTGAAGTGAAACCAGAAAATCCTGCAAGCAGGATAACGATTAAAAACAGTTTGATTTTCATAAGTGTTAAATAGTTTAAATTAATGAAGGACTTTTATTCTAATTCAATTATTCCCATTATTAATTTCCCGATTTCGAAAGAAATACAGAAACCGAACAATTTAATACAAATATAGACATCTGGAATCTATTCTTTGCTGTTCTTCAAAAACAGAACTCTTAAAAATCCTTAAATTTAAGCAACCAGACTAAATACTAGGATCATAAAATAATTGAGAGCCTTTTGGGTTTTGAAGTCTGGTTATATAAATGAGCACCTCTTATCATTCAAGCGTTTAATAAATTCCTGTTAAAAAAATACTTTTTTTATTACTGATTGTTTAGCAGTATGGAACATGCTTTTATTGTGAAGAGATAAAAGCTCCAGATTTTATTTTGTTCCTTATTCATGATATTCCTAATTTTATAATAATGAATAGCTCTAATGGCAAGTTTAATTCAGGATTACGAATACGATATCTTCATCAGTTATCGTCAGAAAGATAATAAGCATGATGGCTGGGTAACAGATTTTGTTGAAAATCTTAAACAGGAACTTGAGTCAACCTTTAAGGAAAATCTGACAATTTACTTTGATAAAAATCCGCAGGACGGACTACTCGAGACACATAACGTTAGCAAAAGCCTCGAAAGCAAATTGAGATGCCTGATTTTCATTCCTATTATTTCTCAGACATACTGCGACCCACAAAGCTTTGCCTGGCAGGAAGAATTTAAAGCGTTCAACAAGATTGTTCAGAATGATACTTTTGGAAAAGATATTAGGCTAGCGGGAGGGAATGTGACGAGCAGAATTTTGCCTGTAAAAATTCACAATCTCGATAAGGAAGATGAAAAGCTCTATGAAGATGAGACAGGAGGATCATTAAGAGGAATAGAATTTATCTATAAACAACCAGGGATAAACAGACCTTTAAGGCCTGATGATGATAGAAAGAATAATCTTAACGTGACAGTTTACCGGGATCAGATAAACAAAACGGCAAATACGATCAAAGAAATTCTGAATGCTTTAATAAAATTCAGATTTAATTCCGGTGCAGAAAAAGGAAGCCTGTATCAATCATCTTCCGGGAATAGTTTTAAGGAAGATGTTTTAAAGGGTGAATATGCCAATAAGGATCATCAAACTCGGAATTCAATTGTAGTTCTGCCTTTTGCAAATATGAGCCCGAATGCACAGGATGAGTATTTCAGTGACGGACTGACTGAGGAGATCATTACTAATATTGCCTACCTGAAGTCACTCCGGGTAATTTCGAGGAGCACATCAATGGTTTACAAAGGTTCTTTAAAGGACGTGATCACAATCGGTCGTGAATTAGGAGTTGAGTATGTTCTGGAAGGAAGCGTAAGAAAAGCAGAAAACAGAATCAGGATCACAGCACAGCTTATAGATGCCCGTTCGGATGAACACATCTGGGCAGAACGATTTGACGGAACAATGGATGATATTTTTGACGTTCAGGATAAGATAGCCAGACGAATCGTTGATGCCCTTGAAATTGAATTGTCTCCTGAGGAGAAGAAGAGTCTTGTTAAACGACCAATCACCAGCTCGAAAGCATATGACATGTGGATACTGGCTAAAAATGAATTTAATAAACTTAGTGAGGAAAGTATCGAACGTGGAATTCTACTTATTCGGAAAGCGCTTGAAATAGAAGGAGAAAATGCACAGTTGTATGCCACTTTAAGTTATATGTACTGGGCATATTACGATTTGGGGATCAATCACAGCAATGAGATCCTGGATCTCATGGATAAGTATGTTTCAAGATCGCTTACCCTCGATCCGGATAATGCTGAGGCTTTAAGCAGCAAAGGATTGATCCTGTATAAAAAAGGAGACCTTCCCGGATATATAAGATTTGCAAAGCCGGCAGCCGACCTTGGAGGGGATACTCTTTACCTTTTTTCATTTATCCTGGCAGAATTAGGTATGCTTGATGAAGCTCAGGCTTACTCTGAAAAGGCACTGGCAAGCAATCCACTTATTTACATGTCATTATGGACCCGTGCATGTGTTCTTCTGTTTTCAGGGAATACTCAGGAATCTTATAAACTGATAAAGGATGCCCATGACCGGCTGGTACCTGGTGAACCCTTCGTAGGATGGTGGGTAGCACAGTTGGCCGCCTATTCCGGAGATAATGAAACCGCGTATGTATGGTTTAAAAAAATTGCACTGACAGGCAGCAATCCGTGGAAAGACTTTTGTAAATTATTTCAGTTAGCTATGGAATCGAATATCAGTGCGGTCAATGAACATATCCGGAACAGCAGGATAATAGACTTTTCAAAGACAGACGAATTCTATCCGATTTGTATAGCTAATGCACTGGTACTGGTTGGTGAATATGATGAAGCAATTATCTGGTTAAACAGATCTGTTGACTGGGGATTCAGTAATTATAAATTCCTTGCGGAATATAACAGATTCCTTGAACCTCTAAGAGACAATCTCCGTTTCAGGGACCTTATAGACAGAGCACGCCATCAACATGAAGCTCTAAAGAATATCTAAGAGAAGGTGGAATTATAAAATACAGCAATAATGCAGTGTTCAAATTTCAGAGAAAAAACTTATGTTGTTTTAATTAGCGATTTAATTTACATTTACTATAATGTTTCTTTAAGATGAACTTAAAACGTATAGCAGGAATTATATTTCAAATAAAAAAAGGAGGCAAGACTTATGAAAAATAATCTGACCAGGAGAAAATTCATCAAGGCTGGTGCAATGGCAACCGGCGGCCTTATGGCATCGAGAACCATCCAACTCGAGGCAAAACCATTCGGTTCTTCAACGAAAAAAGTCGCTCCAAGCGATACGCTGAGGTTCGGAATAATTGGTATCGGTATGGAGGGTTCCGGACTGCTTACAGGTACTCTGGCTCTTCCCGGTATTGAATGCGTGGCAGCTGCCGATCTGTATGATGGAAGGCATACGCTGGCAAAAGAAATAACTGGTAACCCTAAACTGTTTACAACACGGAAGTATCAGGAATTGCTTGACAACAAGGATATAGATTGCATCATAGCTGCAGTACCTGATCACTGGCATAAAAGGGTAGTTGTTGATGCCTGTAACGCCGGGAAAGATATTTATTGTGAGAAACCAATGTCACATACCGTAGCTGATGGGTTTGATATGGTAGCAGCCGCAACAAAAAACAAGCGGATTGTTGAGATAGGATCCCAGAGGGTAAGCTCAATGCTTTGTGAGAAAGCACGTGAAATGTACAGCAGCGGAGACATTGGTGATATAGAGCAGGTCGAAATAACACTTGGCCGCAATGATCCTACAGGTGCATGGGAGTATCCTCCACCTACTGATTTGTCTACGAGTACGCTTGACTGGGATACCTGGCTGAATGATGCTCCGAAAATCCCGTTTAACGCTGAACGTTTCGCCCGGTGGCGCTGCTGGAAAGAGTATGGAACCGGAGTAGGGGGTGATCTGATGGTTCATCTGGTAAGCGGTATGCTGTTTACTCTAGGATGGAATGAAGCTCCCCGTTCGGCAATGGCTCTAGGCGGGATCTTCCGCTGGAAAGATGGAAGAAACATGCCCGATCTGCATGTAGTGCTTTTTGATTATCACGGAATACCAGTCTATTGCCGTTTAGGACTGGGCACTGAAACTCCTGAGCTGGCACGCTTTATGGGCCCCAAAGGCATTCTCGATGCTGGCGAATTCAATCTCCGCTATGCACCTCAGCCCGGGATAGATCTTGCGCCCAGTTATTATGCCACTGGTTTTCCGCATAAGATGAGAGCTGAATATGAGGCTAAATGGTATAGTGAACATGCTCCTAAGCTGGGAAAAGAACCTATGTATGACGAGGTAAACTACCGTGGCCACGACTGGGACGATTTCAATCCGCACATGTGGAATTTCTTCGAGTCAGTAAGGTCGCGTAAACCGGTCGTTGAAGACGCTGTTTTCGGGAACCATGCAGCAATTGCCTGTCATATGGCAAATGAAGCTTATTTCCGTCAAAAACCCGTGTTCTGGGATGAAGCTACTCATTCAATTAAGAGCTGAATTGCTGGGAGTATAAAATATAGACTGAAATAATAATTAAGGCTGCCTTAGACAGGCAGCCTTTTCTTGTCTCTTTTAACATCTGCCGGGTGAACATTTTAACTTCAATCCGGTTTAGATGCAAAATGAGATATGATGAAGAGACTTTATTATTATGTATCAGCTCTTACAATAATGGTTCTGTCATTTTCAAGATTAGAGGGTCAGAAAATTGAGTACATAAAAATCCCTCAACTTGAAAAGATCCTTAAGAATCCTGATAATAAATTATTTGTTGTGAACTTCTGGGCCACATGGTGTCCTCCCTGTGTTTCAGAAATGCCTGGTTTCGTAAAGGTCGCAAAAGATTATGATCCTGCAAAAGTCAGATTTATTCTTATTAGTCTCGATTTTCCAAGCCAGGTCGAAAAGCAACTCATCCCTTTTCTGAAAAAAAACAATATTACGCTTGAAGTAGCTGTTATGACCGATGTAGATTACAATGCCTGGATAAACAAGGTGGATCCTGATTGGCAGGGTGACATTCCTGCCACTTTGTTTTATAACAACTCTAAGAAAACGCGATATTTTCATCCGGGTGAAGTGACGGAACCTGAACTTAAAAAATATATAAATTCATTGTTATAACCAAAAAATCAATACGATATGAAGAAGTTAATGATTTTACTGGCAGGAGCTCTGATGCTGACCTCAAGGATCAATGCTGGAGAGCCATACAAACCCGGCGATATTGCTTCTGACTTTCACCTTAAAAATGTTAGCGGAGAATTGATCTCTATGTCACAATTTAAAGATGCAAAGGGATTCATTGTGGTATTCTGCTGCAATACCTGTCCGGTAGTAAAAAAATATGAACAAAGAATTATCGATCTTAATACCCAGTTCAGCAGTAAAGGTTATCCTGTAATTGCAATTAACAGTAATGATAAAAGTGTTTCACCGGGAGATTCGTTTGAGGAGATGAAAAAGGTGGCCCTTGACAAAGGTTATAAATTCCCCTACATTTATGATGAATCCCAGGAAGTTGCAAAACTATGGGGGGCAACAAACACACCTCATGTATACGTTATTTCGAGAACAGGAGATCAGTTAGTTGTACGATACGTCGGGGCTATCGATAATAATGCAGACGATCCTGTAAAGGCAGATAAGAAATATGTAGTCAATGCAGTCAATGCCCTGCTAATGAATAACCAGGTTCCCATTACTGAAACCAAAGCAATCGGGTGCGGTATTAAATGGAAGAGGACTTAGAAATTTATTTGTTAACAAAGTAAGAACGCAGAACAATCGAATAGCGAATTATGAATTATTTGATACTTCTTCATTCTGATATCAAATGATCGTGATTCTGATTTCGTTAATATTCTATCCGAAATTCAGTGTAATTTTTGACCGGAGGGAAAACTTCTATATTCACAGATTCAACAAAACCATGGCCCGGACCCTTTTTGCACCAGTTAACAAAATCATCTAATTGCTGAACGGATCCCTCGGCTTCAATATAAACATTTCCATCGGAAATGTTTTTCACGAACCCTTTAATACCCCGGATCCTGGCCTCACCTGATGCCCTCCATCTGAATCCTACTCCCTGAACACGTCCGGTTATAAGTATCTTATATAACTTGTTTTCCTCCATTGTATAAGCGATATTAACATACACTGAAAGCTAAATATTAATATAAACAGATAAAGCTGTCATAATTTCATTTTACTTAGCAGTCTGGTTCCGGGGAAGCATTTTACATTTTCCCGGTAACCCGATAAGGAATACGGAACTGAAAAATACCTTATCTTTCGTTAAAAACAAAATCTTTCAGCATGAGGAAAATAGCAGTAATTCTTCTTTTATCGGTTTTAACAGGTAACATCCTGGTCAATAGTCAGGTTAATAATCAACTTTCAAATGAGCAAAAGTCCTGGCTTTCAAAAGCAAATCGTCATGAGAAGAATGGATGGATCTATCTCCATATTGAAGGTACACCTGAAGAACGTGGGTTTCAGCATGGATTTTTACTCGCAAAAGAAATAAAAGAAGCACTCAGGGAGATGAGCGAGGTCTGGCATTATGAGACCGCCCTCGACTGGCAATGGCTGATACAGAAGGGGGGTAAAATGTTCTCACCGAAGGTTGATGCTGAAAATCTGGAAGAAATTGATGGGATTGTTGAAGGGATGAAGGCGGCAGGAGTAGTGACCACAAGGGATGAAATTGTAACATATAATGGCTACACAGAACTCGACGGGTATTGGTGGCCAACTGTGAAAGATTCAATATCACCTAATTCCCCGAATCCAAAAAAAGAATCCTGCAGCTCGTTCATTGCAACAGGAAGTATGACTGCTGACGGTGGCATCGTACTGGGACATAATACGATGAGTGGATTCTATTATCCCTTGTGCAATGTTATTCTTGATATCTTTCCAGAGAAAGGGCACCGGATACTGATGCAATCTGTTGCCGGATTGATTCACAGCGAAACGGACTTTTTTATAACTAGTGCAGGTCTGGTGGGCTCCGAAACTACAATCGGAGGTTTCTTTCCATTCGATGAAAAGGGTATTCCCGAATTTGCCCGGATGCGGCATGCAACACAATATGCATCAACAATTGATGAATGGTGCGGGATAATGAAGACAGGCAACAATGGGGGATATGCCAATGCATGGCTGATCGGCGATATAAAAACCAATGAAATCGCAAGGCTTGAACTGGGATTGAAATATACTGGTTTTGAAAAGAAGAAGGATGGCTACTTTGTTGGCTCAAACGTTGCCGAAGATCTTAGGATCCTGCGCTTCGAAACTAAAACATCTGAGACAGATATAAGGAATTCTTCCATAGCAAGAAGAGTCAGGTGGAAACAATTAATGAAAGAAAATGCCGGAAAGATAGACCTTGATCTGGCGGAGAAATTTGAAGCAGATCATTACGATACTTATTTAAACAGCACTACTCCCGACGTGCGGACATTATGCTCACATCCTGATCTGGATTCTGATGTATATCATGCTGATATTCCTTTTGCCCCCTGGGGTACCATCGACGGGAAAGTTGTTGATTCGAAGATGGCAAAGCAAATGTCATTTGAAGCACGATGGGGTTCTGCATGCGGTACTCCATTTGATGCCAAAGCTTATTTAGAAAAGCATCAGCAGTTCGACTGGATGAATGGAATACTTTTTGACCGTCCCGCCCAGCCGTGGACAACATTTAAAGCTGGTGAGGATAAATGATTTTACAGAGGCTGGAGTTAGTGTGCAAGACCCAGATTCCCGGGTTCCGAGTATTTTTAATATTAACTACTAAATATTTAAATATGTACAAATCACTGTTTATAGTTATCATGATCTTCATTGTGCAATCATCCGTTGCACAGACAAAAAAAATCACCGGCTTCTATGATAAAAATATAGATAAGGAGCTAAACCTTGAGTCAGCATTTGACAAAAATTTAAGTAAAGTCAATATCGGAGAGACAATTAAGAAGCTATCGGCTGTACCGCATCATATAAGTTCTCCGGGAGATAAAGCTAATGCTGAATATATTCTGAGCCTGTTCACCAATTGGGGATGGGATGCAAAAATTGAAACTTTTTATGTTCTGTTCCCGACTCCTGAAACAAGGATACTTGAAATGACCTCCCCGACATTTTACAAGGCTGTCTTAAAAGAGCCGGCACTCAAAGAAGATGCTACATCAGGTCAGTCAGGACAATTGCCTACCTATAATGCCTACAGTGCCGATGGAGATGTTACATCCGAACTGGTATTTGTAAATTATGGTATTCCTGAAGATTATGAAGTACTGGATAAGATGGGAATTGACGTGAAGGGGAAAATTGTAATTGCAAAATATGGCCGCAGCTGGAGAGGTATAAAGCCTAAAGTAGCACAGGAACACGGAGCCATTGGCTGCATAATTTACAGTGACCCTATTGATGATGGATATTTCCAGGGAGATGTATATCCGAAAGGTGCATTCAGAAATGAATATGGGGTACAGAGAGGATCAGTTATCGACATGTCTTATTATCCGGGCGATCCTCTGACTCCGGGTGTAGGTGCAGAAAAAGATGCAAAAAGGCTTGACAGGTCGGAGGCCCAAAGTCTGTTAAAAATACCTGTTTTACCGATAAGTTATCATGATGCTGCACCATTGCTGGAAGCTCTTGACGGACCGGTAGCGCCTGTCAGCTGGCATGGTGGTTTGCCTTTTGCTTTCCATATCGGACCAGGTAAAGCAAAGGTGCATCTGAAGCTTGCTTTTAAATGGGACATAGTACCATGTTACGATGTGATAGCAAAAGTCAAAGGATCAGAATTTCCGGATGAATGGGTGATACGCGGAAATCATCAGGATGCCTGGGTGAACGGGGCAGGTGATCCGATAAGCGGACTGGCAGCCTTGCTGGAAGAAGCTAAATCAATAGGCAACCTGTTAAAATCCGGCTGGAAACCGGCCAGGACAATCGTTTACTGCGCATGGGACGGGGAGGAACCGGGTTTGCTGGGTTCTACAGAATGGGTTGAGGATCATGAAAAAGAATTAAAAGAGAAAGCTGTTGTCTATATAAATTCCGATGGGAATGGCCGTGGTTTCCTATATGCCGAAGGGTCGCATTCCCTTGAAACCCTCATGGATGAAATTTCGAAACAGGTAATTGATCCTCAGACGAATGTCAGCGTTTTTGAAAGGAAAAGAGATCACGATGCCATTTCAACTAAAAACGAGGATGAAAAGAAAAGGATATGGGAAGGGAAAGAATTAAAACTAAATGCAATGGGTTCCGGTTCAGATTATTCTTCATTTATTCAGCATGCAGGAATTCCCTCGCTGAACCTGGGATACGGAGGAGAAGACGAGGCCGGTGATTATCATTCAATCTATGATTCATTCAGTATGTATGAAAAGTTTAAGGACCGTGGATTTCAATATGGTGTGACCCTCGCTGAAACTGCAGGGCACGCTATTTTAAGGCTGGCAGATGCAGATGGATTGCCTTTTAACTTTTCGCACCTTTATAACACCATTGATGGATATTCAAAGGAACTGATGACATTGTTAAGAACGAGTCGTGAAAGTACCGGATTAGAGAATCTGATCATAGCTTCAAACGGTCATGCAATAGGTGAGGATCCGACAAAAGGCTATATTCTGCCACAAGCAAAACCTGAGGTTCCATATCTTGATTTTTCTCCGCTGGAAAATGCTTTACACCAATTGGGAATTAGTGCGGATAGTCTGAATACCGCTTACCAGAACAAGATTAAAGCAAACAGCATGAGCGAGGCTTTTAATCAATCGCTTTACAGGGCAGAGCAACAGTTATTGAATGAATCAGGGCTGCCTCGCAGGCCATGGTATAAACACACTTTGTATGCTCCCGGATTTTATACAGGTTATGGCGTAAAGACTATGCCCGGCATCCGTGAGGCTATTGAACAGAGAAACTGGGAAGAAGCACAACAGCAGATTGGAGTGGATGCAAAGATTATAAATAGACTTGCAAATTATTTTAAGGATCTGTCATTGACCCAATGACGGATTCATATGGCAGAGTATTAAACAGGTTTTAATCTTATTTTACGGTGAAAGTATGTTCTGCTTTTTCCGGAGTTAATTTAACGTCTTCTTCAAGATCATTATATTTGAAGATAAGCAGATTGGTTTGAGATCTATTAACATCAGTAAGTATCAGGTTTCTTACTTTAAAACATTTTGATCTCTTATTATAATTATATATCAGATCCAGCTTCAACTTGCCATCAGACGATTCAATGCTGGTAACGTGTCCTTTAAGTATTTTATCATCAGCGAAGATCTGTATTCTATTGTCGAGATATTTACTGACTAATATTTCTGCAGTATCTATTTTACCTGATAGATCAAAGCTCTGATCGTCGTTAATAGTTAACCTGTAATCAAATATAAAATCATTATAATTGAGGTTTAAACTGACCTTGATTATTCCTTTTTCAGGAAAACATTCCACACCCAGGAATGAAACATTCGCTGGATGAGCAAACATCAAAAGTGATAAGATAAGAGATTTTAGCATTCCCATGAGCTTATTGAGTCTCTGGCCAACTGTCAGATATTTATCAGAAAACTTACATTGACAAAATAAATTGTTCTATTATGTAAACAATTTAACGGATTCGTCGCTTTTACAGTTATCCGGCCAGGTAATAAGTTGAATGGCTGTCACTTTTATCCTGGCGGGTTCATTAAGTATCTTTCGAACAAAATACCTGGCCTGGTGTTTCTAATCTGGCTTAATATGAGTTTATAAGTCTAGAGCCTACAAAAATATAATCAAATAAAAACACCTGTGAAGGAATAATTTAATTTAATCAGATCATTATGAAAACGAAAAATTTAATTGTCAGGAATTTTATTCTTGTTTTAGGTACCGTATTGATTTTTTCCGCATGCAGTAAAAGCAAAAAAGCTACTGATAATCTTGTAGGAACATGGACAGTAGGAACAGCCAGCTACACCACGATGGTTGGCACAATGACCCTGGCCCAGTATTTTACAGATGTATTGCATCTCTCAGCTACAGATGTCGTAACATATACAGCTATTTTTAATGCTGGGATCCAGCAATCCGTAACCGGAACGATTCAGATTAAATCTGATAATACCTATTCATCAACATTAGGCGGGACGAATGAAACCGGAACCTGGATTTTGAATTCTGACGGGACGCAGATCACTGTTACTCCCAGTACCGGCAGTCCGGTAGTATTTGATATTGTGCAGCTTACATCAACTGTTCTGAAATTAACATTTACAGATCATCTAAGTGAAGATCTCAATAATGATGGTACTCCGGAATCAATAACCGTTAGTATTAATTTGACTTTAAACAAATAAAGTCAATGCTTAAATACGGTCTTAAGTCCATGAGTTAATGCAACCGGATAAACGGAAACATGTGTTTCTCCGTTAAATACTTGTTGTATAAATTTAAGACCTTCATATTTGCGCATTTTAAGGATTTGGATAAATTCAGTTGTTGGATCTATGACCCAGTTTTTATCATCTAAAGAGCCATAGGCCATATAGACCACTTTATTCAAATCCTTATGTTTGCTGAAATATTCAGATTCTGTCTTTAATATGCTGTTGCCATTCCAAAACAATGAAGGAGAGATAATTATATAGTTTCTGAACATATCGGGCTGAGTAACCAAAACATACGTGCTTAGCAATCCCCCGAAAGACAGGCCCATAATTGTATTTGAATCCGGATTTGTACGATAGTTTTTATTTACAACCGGGAACAGTTCATTTTTGATAAACCCGAGAAAATTGTCGGCTCCGCCGGCATTTGGATAATAATAGTACACCGTATCCTTAAATTGCGTAAAATCTCGTGCCCGTTTTTCCCACCAGATACTGGTGCCTTTTCCATAACTGATTCCTACAATAATAATATCCCTGATCTCATTGCTCCAGGTCAGCCAGTCTGTGACTTCCTTAGTCATTCCGAATGATTTATCTCCGTCGAGTACATATAGGACAGGATAAGATCTGGAAGAGTGGAAATAGCCGGCAGGTAAGCCGACCTGAATAATATAATGTTCGTCTGCCACATATTTTGACTCGATCGTGAATTGTTCGGTGTTTTCAAGGTATACGCGGTTCTGTGGTGTCGGAGGTGTTTGTGCCTTTACCCGATTATATGCTGATAAAAATGAATATGCAGGTCATTAAGGGCAAAAAGGATCTTTTCATGTTTTCCCGTGTTAAGTTTGACAGCAAAGTTGAAACTATTTACGGTACAAAAAAAGATTGATGAAATTATTATGAATACTACAATTGGTGAATAAGCATTTCTGCAAGGCTTTAAATAAAAATTACCCTTTGCTATTGCTGGATTGCATCATAATGTTATTTATCTTGCTCCTCATAAAATTAAAAAAGTTGTGTAAGAACTTATAGATGGATAATAGTACCGATAAGCTAAAGAGACAACTCGGTCTCTTTCCTGCTACAAATATTGTTGTCGCCAATATGGTTGGTGCAGGGATATTTACAACCTCAGGTCTTCTAATGGCAGGTCTGCATGATCCAATCCTGATGATGATATTATGGGTAGTGGGTGGAATAATTGCAATCTGTGGTGCGTTGTCATATGGTGAGCTTGGAGCAGCAATGCCTGAGGCGGGAGGAGAGTATCTGTTTCTATCAAAGCTTTACAATCCTCTTTTTGGATTTCTAAGCGGATGGGTATCATTCATGGTTGGGTTCTCAGCGCCCATAGCGGCTTCAGCCCTTGGATTCAGCCAGTATTTCTTCAGGGCGATTCCTGTGATACCTTCCTGGCTCGATAAATCGGGAATTATGAACGCTGAAATGACCGGCAAGTTGCTAGCAGTATGTATCATATTGATATTCACTTTTATACATTACCGTGGAATTAAATATGGAGCAAGAATTCAAAATATTCTTACAGTTCTTAAGGTTGCTCTGATAATGACCCTCTTAATTGCAGGATTTACCTCAGGGAAAGGCGACATGAGTAACTTCAGCAAAGGCAGTAACATTGCTCCTGGTATTGAAGGGTGGAAGACCATAGGACTTTCGTTAATGTGGATTATGTTTGCATATAGCGGCTGGAATGCTTCAACATACCTGGGCTCCGAAATAAAGAACCCTTCCAGGATACTTCCAAGATCACTTCTCTATGGGACAGGTATTGTGATATTACTCTACCTTGGGATCAACATATTGTATGTTTACGGCATTACTCCCGAGAAAATGAAAGGAGTCATTTCAGTCGGGGGACTTGCTATGGGCAATCTTTTCGGACGATCAGCTGATGTGCTTTTTTCACTGCTGATAGCATTTGCCCTGTTTTCCTCGCTGAGCGCTTTTATCATAATTGGACCACGTGTCTACTATTCTATGGCTAAAGATGGATTATTTTTCAAATCAGCTGCCAGAATTCACCCTAAATATCAGGTGCCGTCAAATTCCATTCTTCTCCAGTGCATAATAGCTGTGGTTATGGTCCTTTCCGGGACATTTGATCAGGTTCTTACCTATATGGGGTTTGCTCTGGGAATATTTCCAATACTAACGGTTTTTGGTGTCATAAAGCTGAGAAGAGATAATCCTAATGCTATCAGAATGCCAGGTTATCCGGCTACGCAGATTTTATATATTCTGACTGGTCTGCTTATCCTGGGGCTCGCCTATGCGGAAAGGCCAATCGAGTCTTCTATAGCAGCATTGACAGTTCTGGCAGGGATTCCGGCTTTTTATATATTTAAAAAGAGGATGCACCATCCGCAGTATTAAAAATACAGATATGGCACTGTACAATTGTTTTTGATTTTTAAAAGCAAATTTATTTTTTTATTGCATACAGAAGGCTGGTATGGTCGGTTCCCCAATTATATCCCAGACTGTAAGGCAATGGCCTGTGTACAGAAGATTTAAACGCTTTTCCGAGATCAGGTTCATTAATATATGCGAATTCGTTTTTCGGCTTTGAATACTTTCCGTATAACTTTATATCCCATTTCAATTTATCGAAGTACCGGTATGCAATTCCTGAATCATCTTGCAGAATTGTTGAACTTACATCGAATATAAGAGTACGTATCGATTTAAAGTTATCAGAATGCATCAGGTATGATGCTGCTTTTAAATATGAAAATGATGGGGGCAATTCCGAGAGGTAAGTTTTGAAGCCCCGGTTTTTGGCCAGACCCTTATCCGAGATATCTGTTCTGAAATAAAGAGCTGACTGCACTTTTTTCCCTGATAAAGAAAGAAAATCAACTTTTATTCCCTGAACAATATTCTTTTTATTCTTTAAGCTGTCAATAATCTGCAATTTGCCCACCGAATCTATGCCTACACGTTGAATAGAAACTATCTGATGACCTGTTCTTTTGATGAATAGTGCTATTAGCGGAAGTGTACCATTTATTTTAGTTTTTCTGAGGTCAGTGTTCATTTTCGATGTAATAAAATAGCTGCGTTTGAAAATATCTTTCAATGAATTATTTATAGTATTCAGATAACTGTATACTGAATCGGGGTGCATCTTACATACATCAGGCAAATATCCAATCGGCTCCATACCTATCATTATATATTGATCGACATCGGGATAAAAGATATTCGCATTCAAAAAATCAGGTCCTGAAAATGGATAAAACAGTGTCGTTATGCTTTGACTTTTTATAAACTCACTGTCAGCCCACACCCTCATTTTTTTAAAACGGAATGAATTTGCATGTGAAAACATATTGTCTATTTCCCTTGCATAATGATTCCATTTAGCTATTGAATCAAGCCTTGAAAGACACCCGCTTTTATTATTAGGCATTCCTGATATGAATGAAACAAGATCATCGTTAACTTTGTCAACCGTATTTATAGCTGTACTGTCTGATGGTTTTTTTACCTCTTTTACTTTTGGGCTATGATTACATGAAAGAATCAAAACAATCATGAGAAAAAGTGCAGAGAATTTTAAATAATTCAGCATGTTCTTATTTTTCATATTTAGTAAAATTAATCATGGACTCCAACGATACCACTTCAGGCTTTTAAAAACAGTAAAAAGATACAAGTTTTCAGGTTTGGATCAACAGAGATACAAATAAAATTTGATTCAATATTATCCGAAGTAAGCGAAATACTCAAAAAGTTGTGAGACTGGCTTGTTTTATTTATGGTACTGCAACAAAAATTAAAATTGACCGTATATCAAATGGATTCCTGGTTATCTATTATCTGTTTATTACATGTTTAGTATAAGCACAAATATGAAAACGAGATGAAAAAGGCAAAAGCGATTATCACACTATCTGGCGTTCTCATACTTTTTATTTCATATGGAAACATATCAGAAGATTCAGATTGTTCGGGTGCACAAACAAGTTCGCAATCTGTGCAAAATAATACAAAGTCTGCACAGACTACCACAAAATCCACCCAGACGAAATCTAAATCAGTCCAAAAGAATACTAAACCTGTCCAGAAGAGTACTAAACCTGTCCAGAAGAGTACTAAACCTGCACCTGTTGATAAAAGCAAAGATGTGGGAACAATAAAGATCGGCCCTCAGGCCTGGGCAGTAGCAAACCTGAATGTCAGCACCTTTCGGAATGGAGACACAATTCCGGAGGCAAAAACAAACAAGGATTGGGTAGCTGCCGGTGACGCAGGAAAACCTGCCTGGTGTTATTACAATAATGATCCGGCAATCGGTGTGATTTACGGCAAACTATACAACTGGTTTGCTGTGAATGATCCGAGAGGGTTAGCTCCGGCCGGCTGGACATTGCCGGGGGATGCTGATTGGGGAAAGTTAACCAATTATTTGGGAGGACAGGGAACAGCCGGCCTTAAAATGAAAAGCAACAGAAGGTGGAGCGATGACAACAATGGTACTAATGATAGCGGCTTTACAGGTTTTCCGGGGGGCTATCGTGCTGAGAACGGTGCATTTCTCAACATAGGAAGAATAGGTATTTGGTGGAGTTTGACAGAAAGCAATCTTCTTAGCGCCATTGACCATTATCTTTCACAGAGTAACAGTATAGCGGGTAGCAGCAGTCCTAAGAAACGCGGTGAATCAGTTCGTTGCCTGAGGGATTAGGATCAACTTCATGCCCGATTATGGAGTTTATTTACCGGATTTGGTTTATGTTTGTATATTCGTTATTGATTCTAAAAAGACGGAGTCATTTTATTGATCATTTTTGAGTCATGAATGGCTCAAAATTTTAAAGCAAATTGTTAATTAAATCATAAAGGAGTTTACAGATCATGGCACAGCTTACAGACAAGATGAAGGAGATGATTTTGACCCAGCAGTGCTTCCATGCAACGGTCAGCAAAGAAGGGATTCCGAATAATGCTCCCAAGCGTTCAACAAGGATCTTCGATGATGAAACCCTTATGTATGCAGAAGTAACAGGTGGCATTACTTACAAGAATATTTTGGAGGGCTCCAAAGTATCAATTGCTGTTGTTAACCGGGAAATAGTTGACGGTTATAGATTTCTTGGGACTCCGAAAGTAATAACCGGAGGTGAGATTTTTGATAAGACTGCAGAATTATCGTTAAAAGCCGGTATGCCAAAGCCAAAAGCTGTTATTTTGATTCACATAGATGAAATACATACTTTGAAACCCGGTCCAATGGCTGGCACAAAGATCGGGTGATTCTGTGAATTTCCGTGAAACTGATTGTTGATTATAGTGAACTGGATTCGAATTCGGTTTTAATAATTGCCTTCATTTACTTTTTCCATAACTTCCGAGGTCGAAAGTCTCGGAAGTATCAAAGAATTTGTATTTAATTCCGACACCATATCTGGGTGCAACCTGGTATGTAAGATCAACATTTGCAGATCTGCCTGATTTCATGCCCTTATAATAGGATTTTACCTTATCGGGCGTGAATCCGAGGTTTACCATATTCTCCCGAATTGGGAGAATATTATTATTTAGGTCTCCTGATACATCCTAACTTCCTCTTAGTTTATTGGAATTCTGCCAGTTAAACGAATTAAGTGACAATAAGGTTTCAAGCACACTATGGGATTCTCACAAAGTTGATCAAATTGATATAGCTGAAATTGGTCGAGGTCACTTGATTTCCCGCTCAGGAAATTTATATTTGCAGAAACTCTTAAATTTGCATTTGTTATTTCGACTAAGAACTTTTTTAATAACCGCATCATACAAAATCACAATTACAGACCACTTATAAAATGTACATAACCAATATAAAACACCTCCTTGAAGCATCAGTAAAAATGCCAGAAGAGATGCCTGTAGAAGCCAGAGAACTTATAGGTTTCCTGACACTTATTATCGATACAACTACAAAAGACCTTGCTCAATCATTAACAACAACCGATGTCAAATGCTTTGAAAAAGGATGCAGTGGAATGATTAAAACTGCATATAGACCTGATACTGAAGAAATACATTGGTTTTGCCCTGATTGTGAAAACGAAGGTTTGATTAGTGGCTGGAAGAATACGAAGTGGGACAACAGTTGATTTCTTGTCATTAAAAATCAACCGGTAGTCAAAATTGCATAATCAGGAATTGTACTAAATAATATTGGATTCTGGCCGTCTAATTCGCTGGTCTACATTGCGTTATTCTTTTTCTGAATATGATCAATATAACTAAACTCACTTTTCTGGTAAATTTTTCCCTATTTTTGACGAATCCTTACTTTTCAGTTATCAATCATTAATTACTATTATTATCTATCCGGATTTCATTGATAAAAAATATTTTTCATTGCGCATTTGATCTGCAATTGGGCATTTGACACTTGATAAAATAATTTTAGAAGCTACCTTTACAATGTATTTAATTAAGAATTTAAGGCAGTTGAAAGAAGGATACTGACACTAGAGAAAGATTTATTAACTATCAAACGGGGCTAAAAATAAGTACATATGAAAAAACTATTAATTTTATTTGCTGTATTACTTCTCGCAGGAACAGGCTGTAAGAAAATTGGGGAACAGCCATCTGTCGCATCTTCAAATGATATAGTATTAAAGAATATGCTGATCTGTAACGACCGGGATGTATTAAATAAAAGAATTTCTTTTACTGAGAATGGACCTTCATACATTTTTGGAGATACGACAGGAAAAACAAAGAAAAGTAGTGAAGGGACATTGAGTTCTTCCATAACTATTAACCTGATTGCGCGTTTATCACCCCCGGAATATGAAGGTGAAGTTTTACAGGCCTCACATATACGGATAGCGGATCATTATGCTTATGTAACATACAACACCCAGGGTCCGAGATATCTGGGAGGAGTTGATATTGTTGATATAAGTTCTCCGTATTATCCTGAATTGGTATCAAGTGTTATTTTTATAAATCAGGAAACTAATAAAGGCAAAGACGTAAGCTCAGTGGATGTCAAATATGCATCTTCTGCAAGTAGTAATACTTTTCTATGGATTACAGGAGCTGATGAAACAAGTGATAGTGCATTTGTAGGAAGATATGAACTGAATTCATCCAATCAATTTAGTTCAGGCCAGTCTGTAAATTTCTCACTTAAGGGTTATGTAGGGACTGATGTAAGATATTACAATGACAAGCTTTACGTCACATCCGGCACTGGTGGAGGATTGACTATATTAGACAATCAAATGAAAGAAGTGAATTTTATGAATATTGAAAATGCCCGTTCAGTTGATGTTAATAAAGATTTTGAAATAGCACTCGGTGGAAATCCTGGCCATTTATATAATCCTGGAACATGGGATAAAGAAATTGGTGGTGCTACTGATCCTGAAGCAAAATCCATTTTAAGATTATACAATAATTTTGCTCTTGTCTCCCTTGGTCAGGATGGTTTAAAATGTTATGACGTATCTTCTGATATGCCTTCCACATTAATATCAGCTTTACCAGCACCAACAGTACCTGAAGGCAAATCACCCCTGGATTATGTTACAAACGGAGTGTCAGTCACGGATAATGGCTGGGTCTATGTTGCAAATGGCGCAGGAGGGTTGGATGTTGCTAAAATAGATACCGATGGTAAGTTAACATGGATGGGTAATGTTGACCTTGAGGCATCAGTCAACTTTGTAGAGGCTAATGGAGAGTATGTATTTGTTGCCAGAGGTGTTCTTGGATTGAAAATTTTAAAAGTTACAGAAAATTAAAACTGTCAACGACACTTGCTGCCAAAAAATTGCCTGGCGCGCAATTTAACCGTTATGAAGTTCTACCTTGCTTTAATTAGCATGTAAATCAAAATGACAGCAGCCATACTCATAAGAATTAATGCCAGGAACCCAAGAAAATTGGAAACTTTTCCATTTGTATTTTTGCCCATTATTTTTTTGTTGTTTGAAATATGGAGGATGATGGCAATTAATACAGGTGCTGTTAACCCATAAAGAACGGCTGAATAGATCAACGCTTTTATCGGCGAAATGCCAATGTAATTCAATGATAATCCCAGGATCAATGAAATCGCAATGATGAAATAAAATGCTTTAGCCTGATAATACTTTTTATCCAATCCTTCTTTCCATCCAAATGATTCTGTGATGATATAAGAAAGGGAACCACTCAAAACGGGAATTGCCAGAAGCCCGGTACCGATTATACCTGCTGCAAAAAGTATATATGCTGCATTTCCTGCTAATGGTTTCAAAGCTTTGGCTGCTTGTTCAACTGTATCAATCTGATGAATATTGCCATTGAATAAAACCGAACCGGCAGTAAGAATTATAAAGAACATAACAAGATTTGAAAATAACATACCAAAATCAACATCCACGCGCATTTCGTGTATAATCCTTTTGTTTACCATTAATAGTTTTTTGCTGGTCTTGTTCTTTTTACCCTCCACCTCCATGGTAGCCTGCCAAAAGAAAAGATAGGGTGAAATAGTAGTTCCAAGAATTGCAACAAGAATACTTATAAAGTTTTTATCAAACTTTATTGTCGGAATAAAAGTGGATTTTAAAATTGCAGCCCAATCTTGTCTATGTAAAAACGGAACAATCATATAAACTAAAAGAACCAGACAAAGATATTTCAAAACCTGGGCAATTTTTTGATATGGCAGATAGACGATTAATACCAATAGCATTATAGTGAAACCGATGGAGAAGTGGGTTGCCTTTACTGAAGGAAACAGCAGGTTACCAACTGCCCCCATTCCGGCAATGTCGGCACCAATGTTCATCACTATAGCCGGAAAACTAAACAATAACATTAAATATAAAACAGGTTTGGAATAATATGATTTAAGCGTTCCTGCCAGACCATGTAAAGTAACCAGCCCAATTCTGGCGCACATTTCCTGAATTGAAGCCATAAGCGGAAACGTGATGATCGCAGTCCAGAGAGTCGAAAGTCCGTATGCAGCACCTGCCTGAGAGTAGGTTGCAATACCTGAAGGATCATCATCGCTAGCACCCGTAACCAGACCAGGGCCCAGTATTTTCCAGAAACGAATAAGCTTATTTGAAGAATTTTTCATTTGTTCGATTTATTGAGCGATGCTCAAACTTCCTTAAATGCCTAAGCCATTGTAAATCAAAATTAACAACAATCTTAATAGAAAGTTAAGAAATCCAGCCTGACGGACCTGAGAAATGAATTGTCGAAAATTAAGATTCTAACAGTATAATTACAGAGCCACGGTTATCCGTTTCTTAATGTCAGTGGGTATTGCGTTTTTATTTACCATAACTGAAATTGTCTTCAGTAAAAAGAATTCCTTTGACATATATAAATACCCACCGCAATCCAATACGTCACTTGAGTTTTTAATAATATAAAATTCCTTTCCCTTTTCGTTTCTGGCAATTCCGATAATATGCATATTATGCTGATCGATAGTGGTGTAATTATCAAATGCATTTTGCCTCATCAGTTGTGAAATTGAATTTACAGAATCACTCAGTACTGCAAAACCATTTTTATAACCATCCCTTATATCGCCATCCCAGGCTACAGAATAATTGTGTAACAAAGCATAATCAACAACATTGATAAAATCATTTACAGGAAGGTTTAAGTAGTAGTTATTATTCCAGTTTGATTCGATCTCCAGTACAAACTTTAGAATAAAACGGATGATGAGTGAAGGAGGTTATTTCGACATAGTCATCCGGATTGATTCCAACCATCTCTTCGGCAAATGATTTTGGGGTGTATAATTTCTGGTTATAGGTAAAGGAAGAGGGGGCTTTCCCGAGGGTACCGGATAAAATATTTGCTATACTTTCTCTATACCCGTCTGCTGTCATGTTCCCCCTGCCTGAATTTACATAATATTTAACCTTTTCAAGCAGTTTAAAGTCCATCCTTCCGTGGTTATACATAGAGGTGGAATCTATCTTTCCCTGAAAAAACTGACTGAGGAACTGCACCGAATTTTCTGTATGCGCTCATTGCACTGAAAGTCAAATCACCGGGGCCGAAACAACTTTTGCCATTCATTCTTATATATTTCTCGGCTTTGTCGATATATGTCGGTATCACAAAAAACATAGGCGAGAGTACTACTGGTTTTTTCCCAAGTCGTATAGCTTCTGTTTCAATAAAAGAGGTAGTTGCAAAGCACCAGCAAAGACCTGTCATTTGCTGATCTTTTAGAGGTGTGCTCTCTATCAGTTTAACAATTTTATATCCTTCAAGTTTCCGGATTCAGATTGCTCTTTCTGGGTACGGGGGTGAAAACATATGTAGTCGTTCTTAACCTGAGAGGAAATGATCCTCCGCTCTGCATCCATTTTCCATCAATTACTGAATCACCTGGGAGTATTAATCCTTTAAAAAATGAACCCGGTCCTACAGTTGATGAATGGTCTGTAATAACGCTGTCTTTCAGAACCCTGACCGAATCAATATAGATATCTTTGGTCGACTGAGCAGGAACATCCAGATTGCCTTCGATAAGGTTTTCCTTTATATCAAATTTCATTACGACAAGTATCTTTGTACTATCTGGTAATACAATATTACCAACCCATGAACCTTTTAGTCTTTCGGGTTTAATGTTTTGACCATTTATTAAGAAGCAGGAAAAGAACAGGAGTAAAATAATTAAGGTTTTTGTTTTCATCGTCAATGGTTTTTGATTTACACAACATGTTATTATAACCGAGAGACTGGAAGTTTAAGGGTATGATGCATTGAATATCAATCTAAATTGTTATTTAGAATTGATTTAATGTTTTCTATTTCACATCATATTCAGTTAAAGCTGTAATCGGTACACCGTCTGAAGTTATCCCCTCGATAGCTATCTTAACTGTTGACGAATTGTCGGTATTATAATAGTTGAGAATGACATTTTTATTTTTCTCAATTTCAATGTTGGGCTCCCAGAACAACGTAGTCCGCAGATCGGGGTTTTTATCAGCTTTCAGGGAACTATGATGCTTTGGAGAATAAAAAATACGCGGTTCATTATATCCGGTAATTGATTTATTGACAGAGTGATAAGTTGGAATGGTGCTGGACCATAAAGCGTCACTTTTTAAAAGAATTGAAACGACCCCATTACCACCTTTATTTTCACCCCATTCCAGTTCGGCGCGTATAGGACAAAGAACATCAATTCTCTCCACCCAGCTTATCGGAATGTATGATATGGCATCATATTCTACTTCCATACCATCGAGCATTGTAAAAGGATTGGTCAATTTGTTGCATGAGGGCTTTCCCGGTACTTGCGTTGTCAAAAGCCCTCCAATATTACTGACACCGGGATTATTATTATAGTAAATATGTAGCTTCACGGACAAAAGCTCTCCTAACGTATTGTACATTTCAAGGTCAGCAGTTACGGTAATCTCGCGATCGGGAAACAATGTTCTGAGGTTAATTTCATTCTGGCGTTTTGGTGTGTATGGTTCAAACTTGTTCCATGGTTCGAATTTGAGCTTTGGACTTATTATCACCTCGCCAATCTCAATAGTGTCAGACAGTTTGTATCTCTTTTTTAGATTGTTATTGCTTTTGTAATATTTCAGGGAGTCATTAATTTCCATCGATGATTTAGAAACAGTTTTTATTGGGCTATCTCTTATAACTTGTCTGATATTTAAGTTTTTATTATGGACCTCTTCCGGAATATAACTTAATGAATCCAGAATAAGCCAGCCTTTCAGCTTGTCTTTATCATTGGTAACACTGGCAATTAAACTTGTTTTTCCTGTGAAATCAATTCCTTTGAGAAGAAACCTTCCCGAGGAGTCGACAGGTACCAAATAGACATTTGGTCTTTTACCTTCAAATAACCCGAGGGTCACTGTAGAGTTCTCAAGAGGTTCATTGACCATTTTTTTCCTCACCCTCCCGGAAATTGTGAATCCATTTTCAGTCTCAAAATAATTTTCATACTTCCATTTAAAGTCGCGCCAGCCCTGGGTCAGTAAAAGGATGTCGAGATTTTTCAGTCGGTCAACATTCGCCCGGTCAAAGTAATAAGATGGCGTCTCAAGATCTCCCCGCACATCCGATTCGAGCAGGAACCATGAAGAGATATTAGTGGGGTAAAGATCGGTTTCATCTGCAGATTTCTCACTGAAAGCTGAGAGTGAAAGAAAAGCATCCTTATCTTGAACATGACTACCTGACAAAGAAATTCTGACCGAAACTGAATCCCTGGTGGTATAAACAGGTTTATCGGTTTTTACTGTTAGCTCTTCATCATCGTTGTTATGAACGAAAGCGAGCCTTTCGCAAAAGGGCCTACCCTCAAGGTCATATATTGCAAGAGACACTATTCCGTCAGGAAATTCATCAGTTTTCAGGATCATGTGATTGTTGAGAGATTTTAACCTGAAGAATATTGTCTTCAATTTGATACTGTGAAGGGAAACTGTCAGAGAGAGATCATGATCTCTTAGCACAGGCAGGGTTTCCTTATTAGTCCGGATGTAAAGATCAAGCTCTCCCGGATGTGTTTCTGAAACATTTAAAACCGTACCGGTTTTCAGGCTTTTTTGAATTTGCATTTTTGCTGAGTCGCCATTACTATCATAAATAATGGAATAATATTGCTCACCGGGAGCAGGGTTCAGATTAAAAGTGCCCATTCCTTTAAAAGTGCTATTGAATGAAGCTACCGTATCACCATGTGAGGAGAATACCTGTCCTTTTACCTCACATCCTTTTCCCGTAGCGTCCACTGCCTTGAATCCGACCAGGGATGTGACATCATCAACCAGTGAACCACCTTCAGGGAAGAATCTTATATCAGGTTTGTTCTTTACATGCACTATACTGTCTGGAATACCGGGTTTCGGATTATCAGTATTTATTACAGTGAAGTTCTTTTTGAAAAACATCTCTTCCCCGAAGTTCCTCATGTAATTAGTATAGGCTCTTATTTGATATTTTCCGGAAGATAGTTTCTCCGGCAGCTTGAAATCTCCATTTCCAAGACCGTTGATTAACCTTATAATTTGGCTTTCGATAATCTTCGAATCAGGTGAAATAAGATCTACATGCAGATTATTACTATGTGTTGTAAGCATTCTATACGTTCCCTCTACCAGGTATGCTTTAAACCATAAATCCTCACCCGGAGAGTAGTTTTCCCGGTCAGTATGGAGATAGACTTTTTCGATTAAATTAAAAGAATCCTGAGGGTTTACAGGTTGAATACTACCCACAGGAGGAAAATGGAAAAGACACGAAGTAATCAGGAAAGACAGGTTCAGGAGTACCATTTCGGATACGAATTAGGGTAACAATAGTATGAATATCAAATTCTATGCCAACCGGATCATATATAATTTAGTTCTCCAAATGTAAATAAAGTAGCTATTGAGAGATCATTTGATAAATATTTTTCGGAAGGGAAAGTAATTTTCTTAATTTAGAGACCCGAATTACCTGATCTTTTCTGACTTGAGTTTTGAGAATGACCATATTAATCTTGAGCTTCTGATCCGCTTAAAAAATGGGGATATCCTGGCATTTGATGAGCTCTATAAGCTATATAGCCACAAGCTTTTCTCATTTGTTTTCAGAATTTTAAAAGATGAAGCCGACTCAGATGATATAGTGCAGGAAGTCTTTTTAAAAATCTGGACATTCAGGGAAAAGCTTGGGGATTATAAGTTATTGAATTCTTTTATTTTCACTATTGCGTATAATAATTCCATAAGCCTTATACGTAAAAGGATCAGCAGCACAAAGTATATTGAGTATCTGAGAGTTCTTTCAGTAAATCAAACTCAGGCTAATTTTATAACTGAAATTGAACTAATTGAACTAAATAATAAGATAGAACATCTGATTTCTAATTTGCCCGAAAGGCAAAAACAGATATTCCTGCTGCATAGGGAAAAAGGTTTAACTTATCCTGAAATTGCTGAGGAATTGGAGATATCAAAAAATACCGTTGAAAATCACATGGTGAAAGCTTTAAAATATCTTCGGCAGAACCTGAATAATTTTTGGGGAAGTATATTGTTCTTCTATATATACTTCTGATCAGGCATAATGCTTCATCAATCTTTCTCTGTTTCCATTAAATTTTCATAAGAAAATAAATTTATTTTCAATTAAGATAGTGGTATCGGAACATTCGTGCGTATTAATAAATAACCGAACCTTCTGTTAAGAATCGAAATTCAAATTGACCTGATCAGTTTTTTTAATTCAGCATATGAGAAAAGATATTTTCATAAAATATTTAAATGGAAATTGTACAGATGAGGAGTTTGAAAAGCTTCTTATCTGGATAAAAGAAGAATCCATGACCATTTCCGGCAAAAGAATGGCACAGGAGGTGTGGGATGAATTCAAATCTGAACTATCCGGCGATAAAATAAAGTATGACAGGTTACTGGATATAATTCATCATAAAATAGACATCAATCAAAATGCCACACAGCCGGCAATCCGGAAAAGTCCATTGGGAAACAGGGTTTTGCAAGTTATTACACGTGTGGCCGCAATACTGTTATTTCCTGTATTATCATTACTGGTTTATACAATAGTTTCAGACAAAGACCGCTACACAGCAAATTCAAATGAGCTGGAAGTTGAAGCTCCTGCAGGTTCCCGCATGAATATTGAGTTTGGTGATGGAACAAAGGTATGGTTAAATCACGGCAGTAAGCTGCAATACCCTTACCGCTTCGACAGTAAATGCCGTAAAGTATTTTTAACAGGGGAAGCCTATTTTAAGGTGGCACATAATAAAAATGTGCCGTTTATTGTGGATACCAAAGAACTGGATATTAAAGCGACCGGAACTGAATTCAATGTCAGTGCATATCCCGATGATAATTTTGTTGAGACAACTCTCGTGGAAGGCCAGGTGGGTATATATGAAAGGGGAAGCAGTATAAGGATAAAAACCCTGGAACCGGGAGAATGTATTAAGTATAATTCACTAAAGAAAAATTGTACTTTGGAATCAGGTGATATACGGAAGTATGTTGCCTGGAAAGATGGATTATTGATCTTTAAAAACGACTCAATACCGGAAATTGCCAAAAAACTGGAACGTTGGTATAATGTTGACGTAAAAATTGTAAATGAAGATGTGAATGAATTTACTTGTACAGCTACTTTTTCTGAAGAGACATTATCCCAGGTGCTTGAGCTTATGTCTTTAGCCAGTCCGGTCAACTATAGTCTGACACCAAAAGTAAGATATCCAGATGGAAGCTTTTCAAAACAAAGACTTATGATCGGACTCAAAAATAAAATTAATATACAATGATTTAACCTCTATATTATTACAATCAAAAATACATGAGTATGAAAAGAAAATTATCGAAGCCTTCACCAGGAACCTTATTTCCCGGTATTTTAAAAATTTTAACCAGTATGAAACCCTTAATCAAAATAATCGTTCTGGCAGTTTTAGCGACAGTTAGCACAGTAACATATGCGCAGACTGGCAAATATTCTATTGATTTGAAAAATACTACTGTTAAAGCAGCTCTGGAAACTGTTGAGAAGCAGAGTAATTATTCCTTTTTGTACTCTGAAAAAATTATTGATGTTAACAGGATTATAAGTATCAGTTTACAGGAGGCCACAATTGAAAATATAATCGGTAAAATATTTGAAGGAACAAAAGTAGCTTTTACTATAAAAGGCAGGCAAATAGTGCTGACAGCTCCCGACGTTAAAAGTATTCCCAGTCAGGCAACAAAAACCATATCGGGTAAAGTGACGGACGTCACTGGTGTGCCAACTCAAGCTGTAACAGTTAAATTAAAAGGCACTACCAGAGGAATTGTTACGGATGCTGATGGGAATTACACTCTTGCCGATATTCCAGATGATGCAACTCTTGTATTCTCCTTCATGGGCTTGTCAACCCAGGAGATTCCGGTTGCAGGGAAAATAAATATTAATGTAACGATGCAAGAAGACAGCAAGGTTATAGATGAAGTGGTGGTTATTGCATACGGTACGGTAAAGAAAAGAGATTTGACAGGATCTGTTTCATCGGTAAAGGCTTCGGACGTTGACCTGTCCGTTGCTTCATCGATAGGACATGCGTTAAAAGGCAAGGCTGCCGGACTTTCGATTACCCAGAACAGCGCTCAGCCCGGTGGCGGACTCGATATTTTAATTCGTGGTGCAGGTTCGGTTAACGCAAGCAACCAGCCTTTATACATTGTTGATGGATTCCCGATAGCCACCCTTGATCAGCCCGGCAGCGGTAACGAGCGTCTGGATGCCGGGACACAAAGTATCCTGAACTTTGTAAATCCTAACGATATTTCTTCAGTTGAAGTACTTAAAGACGCTTCTGCAACAGCAATTTATGGGGCCAGGGCTGCTCATGGGGTTGTACTTATTACAACCAAAAGAGGTATGACCGGGAAACCACTGGTTACCTATAATACATCATATGCTATTCAGAAGCATGCTAACATATTTGATGTGTTTACCCTTAAAGACTGGATGGTTGAGAAAAATGAGTCGAGCTGGGATATGTGGATGTTTGAAAATGATGTTAACCCGTATGGAAGCCGCACTCTGGAAACAGCCATGCTTTCTCCCAAGAATGGTGTTTCATACAAATTGCCATATACAGATACCCAGATCAGCAATGCAGGGGAAGGAACAGATTGGGTTAAACTTATTACGAGGATCGGTAGTATTCAGCAACATAATCTGAGCCTCCAGGGAGGAAGCGAACAGACTAAATACATGGTATCCGTAAATTATTTTGATCAGAAAGGGATCATAAAAAATTCTGAAATGAAACGGTACACAGGCAAGATCAATCTCGATCAGACGATCAATAAATATTTTAAGTTGGGTCTCAACCTGACTGCCAGTCGTATTGATAATGATAACACCCCACTTGGAGGTGAGCAATGGGAAAAATCGGGATTGCTGCGCGCGGCTGTCCAGATGGGACCGCATATTACTGCAATTACAGCGGATGGTGAATACCCCATAAATCCGCTACTGCCAACTCAGCCTAACCCATATTCTTTGCTAACTGTTCTGGACAAAGGATTTATGGACAGACTTCTTGCTAACGTTAATCTCACATCCGAACCGGTAAAAGGGCTTCTTTTAAAATTGAATGCTGGAACAGATATAGCATACCAGGGAAGAAAAACCTACATGCCAAAAACAACTTTGCACGGAGCACTTGGAGGCGGTATTGCAACTATTAATCAGGATTTAAATGAGCAGTATCTTACTGAAGCTACTGCAAATTATACTGCAAAATTAAATGATGTACATCAGTTTGGTGTCTTACTTGGTATGTCAGCAGAAAAATTCAAAGCTAACGGAAATAACACTGGTAATAATAATTTTCTCACAGACGGATTCAGCTGGAATAACCTCAATGCAGGTTCGGGAACGAAAATCGTTGGTTCATGGGGCAACGAAAATAATATGATGTCATATTTTACAAGGTTTAACTATGCTCTGCTCGATCGTTATCTCCTGACTGCAACCTTCCGCGCTGATGGAGCAAGTGTCTTCGCCAAGAATAAAAAATGGGGTTACTTTCCCTCTGTTGCAATTGCCTGGAACCTGGCAGATGAAAAATTTATGAATTTTATGGCCCCGACAGTGACGATGCTTAAATTACGTACAAGTTATGGACAAACAGGAAATTCCAGCATAGGAAGCAATGCTTTTGCATCCTATTATGCTTCACCTGCATGGAATAATGCTGACGGCACTCCTCAAATAGGCGTTTTTCAGGCTCGTCTTGAAAATCCCGACTTAAAATGGGAAACAACAACTGAATTAAACTTTGGATTAGATTTTTCTTTGTTTGAAGGTAAAATCGGAGGTTCATTCGAATATTACCACAGAGTAATCTCTGATCTTCTAAACTTTAAACTCCTAAATACATATCAGGATCTCAGCTTTGTTATGGCTAATATCGGGAAAACCCAGAGTAAAGGCTTTGAAGCTACAATTAATACAAAGAATATTACAGGTTCTGATTTTTCGTGGACCACAGATTTTACTTTTTCAATGTACAGAGATAACTGGCTGGAAAGAACAGCTGACTGGAAGCCAAATGTATACGAAAATGTCAATGACCCAATTAGAGCGGTTTATTCAAGGGTTGCGGTTAGTATTATGCAGGCAGGCGATCCTGCTCCGGCAGCTCAGCCTGATCTAAAGCCAGGACAAATAATAATTGCAGATATTAACGGATACAAACGGGATGATAACGGCGACCCTGTTGTTGAGAACGGAAAGTTCCTGCTTACCGGGATGGCTGATGGCATTATTGATGATGCTGATACTAGATTGTTTGGAACAACTGACCCCGGTTATATTGCCGGTTTGTCGAATCATTTCAGATATAAATCTATTGATTTTAATTTTGAATTGAACGGATTGTTTGACAGAGCAATGATGGATCCCACATACATGGCTTTTGGAGTCTCGGCAGATGGCATTGCTCAATACGGTTATAACGGTTTAAGAACACTGACAACCAGATGGACACCTGATAATCCATCCACTACCCAGCCAAGTTCATTTTTTGGATGGTCGAGATACGGATACGGCGATTGGTTTTATGAAAAAGCATGGTTTATCCGGCTTCAAAACGTGTCACTGGGATATACAGTGCCGGCAACCATTCTGCACCAAAAGGCATTTTCGAGCTTACGCGTTTATTTTGATATGAATAACCTGTTTGTATTTACACCTTACAAAGGACTTGACCCCGAAACTGATGCCTATGCAGCTGCCTATCCAAATGCAAGAACATACTCATTCGGAATCGATGTTACATTTTAATTTAACATATTAGAAATAAAGAAGATGAAAAAATTATTCTTATATACTGTAATGGTGTCACTCCTATCATTAATGCATAGTTGTACCAAGTTTAATCCGATTGATTATTCAGAAATTAATCCATCAATATTCCCGAAAACAGAAAGCGATATACAGGCTTTGGTTTTATCATGCTATTATCCACTAAGAGGCAACTGGTGGGACGGAATAAACTCTGACTCAGAAAGAGGTCAGATGTTTGTCAACGAAAGTTGCACGAGGTCCTGATGGGGAAATTCGGCGCTCAGAAGCTGTGTTCGGAACTCTCATTTAATGAAACAAATGATGAGGTCACTTATTTTTATTACACCAGGGACCAGCCTTATGGATTTTTTAGCAAGGTCAGCCGTTGCACTTTGGTGATGGATGCTATTGAAAATAGCAACCTGAGTGACGATGTAAAGACTAAGTACCTTGCTGAAGTACGTTGCGCCAGGGGATATTTGTCATATATTTTATTCGACATGTACGGACCCCTGGTAGTAGCTCCTATTGAAGTGTTAAAAAATCCTTTGAAAGAAGAGCCTTTGCCCCGTCTTACCAATGACGAAATGGTTAAATTTATTGAAGATGACCTGATATTTGCAGGAGATAATCTTCCAATGCCAAGAGATGCTGACTATGGAAAATTCAGCAAAGGCCTTGCAAAGACGTTATTAATCCGTCTTTACCTTCATGAGACTGTAAACGACAAAACATATTATGATAAAGTTGAAACTCTTGCAAGGGAATTAATGGGATCAGAATACGGATACTCCCTTGTAGCAAATTATCCTTCACTTTTTCAGCTTGAGGGAATGAGTAAAAACAATCCTGAATACATTTTTGCGATCCCTTCTTCACAGGCCGGGCCAAACACATCACAATGGCTGATGATGGCTATGCCTCCTGATTCTGATTCTCCTGTAAAAGGATGGGGAACCGTACAAAGCTCATGGTGGTTTTATGATACATTTGAAGCAAATGATACAAGGAAAACATACCTGATCACTGAATATGTCAGTTCAGATGATAATATGCTGGTGAACAGGGCAAATCCGAGGGCTACTATGGATTTAGGACCGATACCTCAAAAATACATGATGGATCCCAGTGTTCCGGGTAACAGCGGATTCAGCAAACTGAGTATAGTTCTATACCGGTACCCTGAAGTGTTACTCTCTTTGGCTGAAGCTATTGTCATGAAACCATCAGGCGCAGTAAATGCTGAAGCATTGGATCTGATGAATCAGGTTCGCATAAGAGCCGGATTAACCGGTAAATTATTAAGTGATTTTCCAACAAAAGAATCGTTTATTGACCAGTTGCTTACAGAGCGCAGTCATGAATTCTGGTGCGAGAGTGGTCAGTACAGAGCCGACCTCATCCGCTTCGATAAATTGTACGATCGCGTTATGATGCTCAACAGTAATGTAGCTCCTTATGCTTCCAAATACAAATACCTTTATCCTCTTCCGCTTTCTGTGATTGTTGATGGAAAAGGTCAGGTAAAACAAAATCCAGGCTATGCACAGTAATAACAGTAATAATAAAAATATGAACCAGATCTTATTGTTGATCACATTATTCTCAGGTTTGCTGGGGAGTACAGCATGTACAAAAAAACCAACTGTTGAACCTGTTGAACCTGTCGTAGCGACTGTTGTTAATTACACTTCCGACAATTCAATATTTGCCAATCCCGAACGCGGATTTTCCAAATACACCGAATGTAATTTAGGATCGGGTGGTTCTCTTGATGAATTTACCCTGATACAATACCGGATAAACGATAATATTACCTTAATCTACAGGATCGTCTATCTCAGAAATTTCAAAAGTGCTCCATTGTCAGATGCAGCCCTTGCAGATCTCGATAAAGATTTTGCAACTATGAGAAATGCAGGAATCAAATGCATATTAAGATTTGCCTATTCTTCGAATGAAACAGAAGCGGATGCGCCTTTTTCAATAATTTCCCAACATCTCGACCAGCTGAAGCCTTATCTGGAAGAAAATGCAGATGTGATTGCAGTGATGCAGGCAGGGTTTATAGGTGCCTGGGGCGAAGGATATTATTCAACAAACGGTTTAAATTCTTCAGGCGGACGTTACCAGGTTTATAACAAGATATTGAAATCCCTTCCTGTTAACAGGATGATAGAGGTGCGTACTCCAGCCTACAAAAGAGAGTATTTCCAACGTTCGGCCAATATTACTTCTGCTGAAGCTTTTACAACACTGGATGTTGCACGTGTGGGATTTCATAATGATTGTTTTTTAGCAAGTTCAAACGATTATGGAACCTATGAGAATGTTACAGTCGATAAAGCGTACATCAACAAGGAGTGTCTTTACGTACCAATAGGAGGCGAAACTTGTCCGCCAGAGGGTGTTGATCCTGCTGATGGAACTAAAGCCCAGACAGAAATGCGGAATTTAAGATGGAGTCACCTGAACCAGGATTACTTCCACGGTGTCAATGATCTATGGAAGACTGACGGGTCGATGGATAATATAATACGCGAATTAGGTTACCGTTTTCAGCTTCTTTCAGGTGAATATACAGGTAATATCGGACAGGGTGGATCTTTCCATGCAAGAATAATTCTGAAAAACCTCGGTTATGCTCCGTTATACAACCCACGTTCGGTGGAACTCGTACTAAAAAACACAGAATCTGCAGAGATTTATAAAGTGAATCTGGGTATTGAACCTCGTTTATGGAAACCAACCCTGGAAAGTGCAATAGACACTGTTGTAGGAATTCCTCAGGATATGCCGATTGGAAAATATGAGCTTTATCTGAATTTGCCCGATCCAGAAGTAACACTTTACAATATACCTGCATATTCAATCCGTCTGGCTAATCAAAATGTATGGGATGAGACAACGGGGTATAATAAGTTAAATATGAATATTCAAATCGCGACTGAGAATAAAGCAGATGTTTATTCAGGAAATCTCTTTTTTAAAAAATAAAGACAGCTGACCATTGTAATAGAACTATTTATTTATAGACAAACTTTTATTAACTAAAACCAACCACATGAGAAATTTAAAGTATTTGGCCCTGGTGCTGCTAACAATCATGCTTGCTTTTTCAGCATGTAAGAAAGATAAAGAACCTGATCCAAACGCAGGTAAAGCAACAATTTCCGATCTGGCAATAACTCCTCAGTCCAGCCTGAAATTTGGTGATGTTATAACACTTTCAGGAAGCTTTTCCGATGAAACCGGTTTAAAGTCTTATACTGTCACTATGAGTAATCCCAGCGGCACTATTTTTGAAGATACAAAAATGCTTACCGGGAAAACTTTTAGCCTTAATCAGGCGCTGACAATACCTCTTCCTAAAAATGCTGTGGCAGGCGATATGACATTAAGTGTGTCTGTAAAGAATTCTAAAAATCTATTGGCAACTCAAGACATTACAATTGCCGCACTCGCCCTCCCGACTTTTGATAATTTATATCTGATTATTAACAACACATCTTTTCCTATGACCAAAAACGGAGGCGTTTTTGAACTTGAAGATTTCATTCCTGCCGCCAGTGTTGGTAAAATCTACGCCAAATCTGATAAGACCGGATTATCATGGGGCCTTGATGGAGCAACAATTATTGCCATGGGAACAGGAGACATTACTATAGGCAAAGAAGCTGAAGAGTTTTTCAAAATTTCATTTAACCCGGTTAGCTTTGAGTTAGTGTTGGGTGATGCGCAGACATGGACGCCGATGACGGAAGGTTTGTATATCCTTGGAAATATTTCCGGACATTGGGCCGATGGTAATATTACCGCTGAAAACGAGAAAATGAAGATGAGCGGCTTTACTCTGGGAAACCGTAAGATGTGGTCATGGACACCTCCTAATACAGGTTCCGGAGATCCGATTGATGATATGTGGGGTAATATTGTAGCCGGTGTATTCCGTTTCAAAAAACCTGCTGCTGAGCAATATATTTTATACTCTTCTGGTCAGATTACAGAAGGAACAACCAATGATGAAGCATCAAGCTTTGTCGTTACTGCCGGCGGTCCATTTACTATTAAAGTATTCAGCGATGGAACCAATGTTACCAAAGTAAGCCTGGAGAGCGATACAAGGAAGCTTGAATATACTAGCCAGGGGATTTACATCAATGGAGCTCTTGCCAGTTCAGTGACATTTGCAAACACTTCATTATCACTGGTAGCTGGGAATTATTTCCTATACGAAGGTACAATCACTTTAACCAAAGGTCAGAGCATCACAGCTCAGGGTATTGATTTGACAAAGGCCTTTTCTGATCCTGACGTTTTCACGGGAGCTGGTAATGCAACATGGAGTATGATACAGGAGACAGGCTCATACCTGGTTAGAATCGATCCTTTCCTGGGTAATATTTTTATCAGGCAGGAGACTGGTTATCCGACTGCAATTTATCTTGATGGCTGGTGCTGGGGTAAGTACGATGCTGATGCTCATAACTGGAATCAGGAATCTATGGCTACCTTGTACAGAGTTGGTACAACCAATGTTTATGAAGCAACGATATACGTACTTCCATGGGGAGGTGATGTTGCTTTCTTTGCGGCTCCTTTTTCAAATCCTGATGCATCAAAAATGGAGATTTATTCCAAATATTTTGATGGGGTCACAATGTCCGGGAATGGATTATTATTACCTGTTCCTGCAGAGTCAGCATTCTACAAAGTATCAGTTGACCTGAAAGATGGTTTTACATGGGATATGGTAAATATGGATGGAACTAATTACACCATAATACCCACGAATGGTCAAAAATTCACTGTGACATTCACAGCGTTGTAGAATTCTAATTACCATCATTAAACATAGCAACAACAGAGTATCTTTACTCTGTTGTTGTTTTTTCATTTTAACCAGCAGTAATTTATAAGGACAGTACAATCTGAAAAATTATATATGAATAAGGCTGTATTAATAATCTGTTTAGCTGTCAGTGAGCTTATTGCTCAGGCTCAGCATGTAAAAAGAATTAATATTATACAAGATGAAAGATGGTACGGCGCGGCTGTGAATGAAGGTGATAAAATGCCTTTCAGTGTAGGTTATTCATTAAATCTGAATGGCGACACTAAAGGTAATCAGGCTGCACCGCTTATTTTATCTTCGAGAGGAAGATATGCATGGTCCAATTCACCATTTGCTTTTGCTGTAAATAAAAATGAAATAGTTTTTTCAGAATATGATGATAGTGTATTTGTAGGATCAGGTGGTGCTGATTTAAAGGGAGCTTATCTTAAAGCATCTGAAAAGTTTTTTCCGCCAACGGGTAAACTGCCTGATTTACTTCTTTTTGAAAAACCCCAATATAATACCTGGATTGAATTGATCTATAACCAGAATCAGAAGGACATCTTAAAATATGCTCATGATATCATTGATAACGGGTTCCCTCCGGGTGTTTTAATGATCGATGATAACTGGGCGCCGTCTTATGGAAAATTTCAATTCCGAATGGACCGATTCCCTGATGCTCGAGCAATGATAAACGAATTACATACAATGGGATTTAAAGTAATGCTATGGGTATGTCCATTTATAAGTCCTGATTCAGAAGTATCCAGGGACTTACTGAAAAGAAAGCTTGTGTTAATGAACAATGAAGGAAATTCCCACCTTACATGGGCTGAGGCGAAAAATCCTTCAATCATTAACTGGTGGAATGGTTATAGTATGGTGTTGGATTTTACAAATCCAAAGACAGTGGAATGGTTCAGAGAGCAACTGGACAATATGGTTAGTGAATACGGACTTGATGGATTTAAGTTTGATGCAGGTGACCCTGAATATTATCCGGAAAATTCGGTTTCATACAATAAAATCACATCAAATGAACATACAGAGCTTTGGGGAACATTCGGACTTGATTATCCGCTAAATGAGTATAGAGCCATGTGGAAAAGAGGAAATGAACCAATTGTTGAAAGACTCAGGGATAAGTATCATACATGGAGTGATTTGAATAAACTTGTACCTCATATTACAGTGGCTTCATTGCTGGGTTACACTTTTACTTGTCCTGATATGATTGGAGGGGGAGATTATTCTTCATTTATTTCGGGAGCGGTATTGGATCAGGAATTGATTGTACGTTCATCTCAATGTCATGCTTTGATGCCAATGATGCAATTCTCCGTTGCACCCTGGCGGGTTCTTGACGAAGAACATTTGACTGCTGTGAAGAAAGCTGTAGCGATCAGACAAAGTTTTGTGCCTGAAATTATCAGGTTAGCCAAACTAAGCGCAAAAACAGGTGAACCCATTGTGCGAAATCTTGAATATGAATTTCCAAACCAGGGTTTTGAGGATTGCAGGGATCAGTTCATGCTTGGTGACAGTATTCTGGTTGCTCCGATGCTGGAAAGCGGTACTTCAAGAGAGGTGATTTTCCCAGAAGGAACCTGGAAGGACAAAAACAATGCGGTCATAAAAGGACCTGTAAAAAAGAGGTTTAATGTTCCTCTGGATGACCTGCTCTGGTTTAAAAAGAATTAAGGCAAATCCTATTTAGCTCCAGGCTTCTCGACCTGCCTTGCCAAAATAAAAATGCCGGCTAAAGTACCGGCATCGTGGTTGCCCCTTCAGGGCCAACCGTTAAATGATATTGACTTCAGGTTAAACAAAATTCGATTTTGATTATTGCATTGAAGTGCAATATCAGAGCTGACTATAAATCTCTAATACCATAACTTTTAATAAAAGATATCATTTTGTTATTTTTCTTGTTAATTTTACACGACTTTTAAACTAGGATTATCATTAGCCATGTCTGGATGTAAATGTAATATAAGCTTAATTATTGTCCTGGTTTCACTATTTCCTCTCCAGGCTTTTTCGCAACAAATCAATTACACGCGATAGCCTTGCTGCGATAATTCCCATAAAGCAGATTTAAAGCCCAAACTGTATTATTCTGTGGGAAGTACCTTTATGATTGTTCCTCATTTGGGTACTGTAACTGGTTTTACACTATCTCCTTTTTTATCAATTCCCTTGTCTCCAAAGTTGTCGGTTGATGGCGGAATTATTGCCGGACGCTTTTATTCTACATTATTGAATTTTAATCCTGAAGTTGCAATAAATGGAACATTTAACGAATTATCTGTATACGGATCAGCCAGCTATCATATTAATTCTCAGTTGACTGTGTATGGTGCCGGGATAAAACGACTTACAGGCACTTCTCCATATTACGTTTCTGCCAAAAAGCAGTTATGCCATTGGATCCACTTATAATTTCGGAAATTTTTCAATAGGTGTTACTGTGCAGATGTCAAAATGGAATGATATCCTTAGTCCCATGCCATTCAATGGCTCTCAGGGATTTTATTCTCCATATGAGCAAAGACCAGGCATATTTACCCCATTTGGACGATGAATAGACCTGGGTAAACTTCTCAGCCTGACCTGTAGAATACTCAACTCGTGGTAATACTTCAAGTTCAAAAATCTTGATGATCTCAGAATTACTCAATGCCTGTCTGACAAAGCGATAAAAACTTGGAAGAATTGGTATTGTACTTTATGCAAATATATATTTGATTTCCTTTTATAGATTGTATAAATTTGAGATTAAACTAAGTTGTGTCCTATGAAAATCCTGAAAAAAATATTTAAAAGTGTTCTGATATTAATAGTCGTTCTGGTTCTTGGCTTTGTCGGTCTTATCGTCTATGCTGTTATTTCAGATTATAAACCTGAAGAGAAAGAGGTGATTTCGCAGTCAGACAAACCTTCAGTGCTTAACGATTCACGTACATTTACACTATTGACCTGGAATATCGGTTATGCAGGACTGGACAAGGATATGGATTTTTTCTTTGATGGAGGCATAAAAGTAATTACACCCGAAAAAAATTGTCTTGAAAATATTTCCGCGATCAGCGATTTTTTGAAAAGGAATGACACAATTGACTTCATTTTTATTCAGGAAATTGACCGGAACAGCAAAAGAAGTTACCGGATTGATCAATACCAGAGACTGTCAGAAATACTATCTGGCTATCAGCCCTCTTTTGCGAAGAATTATGATGTCTTTTTCGTTCCCATGCCACCCGCGAACCCTATGGGAAAGGTTTTATCAGGTATTGCTACATTTTCGAAGTTCATTCCTGAATCATCAACAAGATATTCCCTTCCTGGTGATTTCGGATTCCCAACGCAACTCTTCAAACTGGACAGATGTTTTATGGTCAACAGGTATAGGATAGAGAATGGAAAAGAACTGGTATTGATCAACACCCATAATGAAGCATTTGATAAAGGCGGAGATATAAGAAAGGCTCAGATGGAAAAGCTCAGGGAATTTGTTTTAAATGAATATAATGCAGGTAATTATGTAATAACAGGAGGTGACTGGAACCAATACCCTCCTGATTTTAAACCTGATTTTACAGGGAATAAGGGATTCACCGGACAGATCGGAAATTTTAATCTGGTGGGTATCGAATCAAGTTTCATACCAGAGGAATGGAAATGGATTTATGATCCTGCCACACCTTCTTTCCGAACCGTTATGGCAGCATATGACCCGACAACAACACCCACAAGTGTTTGTGATATCTTCCTTGTTTCACCTAATATAGAATCTGTTTCTGTAAAATGCCAACATCTTGGTTTTACCAACTCAGATCACAATCCGGTCATTATTCAGGTAAAGCTTAAATGATAGAGAAAAGTTGTTTGCCTGTATTCTCCCAAATTTAAAATCAAGATTAATATGATGTCAAATGAATTCAAATTGGAGACAATTCATGGTACAAAAATTCATGTATATGAATGGTTGCCAGATGATTCGGGAGAGATTATTGGTTTGGTGCAATTAGCCCATGGAATGGCAGAACACGCAGGACGATTCGCGGATTTCGCAAGATTTTTGACCTTAAATAATTACGCTGTTTATGCAAACGATCATAGGGGACATGGAAAAACTGCCGGGAGTTTGGATAATGTTGGTTTTCTGGCACCTAAAAACGGTTGGGATAAGGTAGTTTCAGATTTCAGACAGCTTAGCTTGTACATTAAGGAAAAGAATAAAGATAAGCCGCTTTATGTTTTTGGTCACAGCGGGGGCTCATTTATTGTCAGAAAATTCATTTTTGATCCTGGAATCAAATTACAGGGTGTAATTATTTCAGGTACAGGTGGTAATCCAGGCATTTTAGGTGTTTTTGGAGTTTTAATGACCAGAGTGATGATGATTTTTTATCCGGCTAAAAGCCCTTCACCTTTTATGGACAGGATGACTTTTGGATCATTCAACAAACCATTTAAACCTAGCCGTACAAAATTTGATTGGTTGAGCCACGATAACGAACAAGTTGATAAATATGTTGCTGATCCATATTGTGGAGCTGTTTTCAGCATCGGGTATTTTAATGATCTGGCCAGGGCAGTTTTGTTTGTGAACAAACAAAAAAACATAGACAAAACTCCACAAGACTTGCCTGTTTTGATTTTTTCAGGTGAGAAAGATCCGGTCGGAAATAATGGTAAGGGAGTTAGAGAGGTATATAATAAATTTAAAAGAGCAGGTGTCAAGAACCTCACTTTAAAGCTATTTGATAATGGCAGACACGAAATGCTGAATGAGACCAATAAGAATGAAGTGTATAAGTTTATTTTAGATTGGATCAAAATGAACTAATTACAATCCATACCATTTCGAGAACACAAAATGAAACCAGATATTTTACCAATCATGTTTAATTACGTCTTATATAATATTACACAACAAGTCCGGGACAACCAGATTCATGTTTTTGACGATATGTATAAGATTATATTGCAACAGAGTACCAAAAAAGTTCTGCTAACCTACGTAAAACAATTAAAAATTGTGCTCCGGAATGTTGACCATTAAACACTTCAAACAATGGAATCATTTAGATTTTTAGCTCTCCTAAGCCTTATGGCCGGTTTTTGCTTAGGGAAGACAAATGGACAAGTATCTCCTAAAATGAGATATAATTTATTAAATGAATGTGCAACTAAATCACTAAGTAACCGTGACGTTTCTCTTAGTCAGAAAAACGGCCTGTGTTTATACAGAATGAAAGCCTTGCCATTTCCATGGCGTGATATTACAGAATCACCAAATTCGATTTTTCTTTCCTCGAACAGGAATTTGTATGAGTTTGTAGATATGTCAATTTTTTTAAGTGATAATAATATCAGTTTAACAGGCAAGTCTTTATCCATAACAAGTTCCAGTAATGTTGGTACTTTCAGCGGTAAATGGGAGAGATTGACAGGTAAACCCATTATTGAGACCTCAAGAGTGTATTACTCTCCGTTAAAAAGAACAAATAATCCCACATTTTATGATAGTCAATTTTATCGAACGGGTGCAACCATTTATAACATGTTGGTGATATTACAGTACCCGTACCTAAGCAGGTCGAAATGAGGACTCATTATTTCAGAATATTAGGTTATCGCCAAAGACATGATGGCACTGCCTTTCAAATAGCCAGGCAACAATAGTTAATTGCTTAGCTGTTTATAAATGTAAAATATCAATCAACTACTTTATAATCTGTTTTTATGAGACGTTTAATACTATTAATTTCCTTAGTTGTTATAACGATAGGTTCGAATGCTCAAATTGAGGGTTACAAAAATACTATTGATTTGGGCTTACATTTAATACCCAGATATGGGCGGTCAAATATTCATGGAATTGCTGGGATTGAAGTAAAAAAAGCTCACTTAGGCTTCTCTGCTGGTTGGTTCGGTAGAACTTCTGATAAGGGTTATGCTTCAGTTTATCCATCTCGCACATGTGTGGTATTCGGTCCAACTTATTATTTTTCAGATAATAAGAACACTGCCTATCTAGCAGCAGGTTATTTAATCAACGGGGGAGCAATAAAACAGGAAACTTTACAAAATAGTACGCCCGAGTGGAGAAATTCTCTGTCAATATTAGGTGGATATAGATTTACTTTTTATTCTTTGATTGATGTAAGACTGGGCCTTGGTGTAGAAATTAGAGGTTCAAATTCAGGAAATGCGGCAGCTGACTTTGCATTAGGAATAATATTGTTCAATAGAAAGAAAAATGACAGGAATAATCAACAGCCTTGACCATTTTTGTTGGGATCTTATTAGAATTGTTACAAAAGGACTACCAGGTATAGTTTTAAAAGAATTGTATTTTGAAGGGGAGGAAATTAAAATCAGGGATATTAAAGTTTGAATAAATAGAGTAAATGATGATATAACCGTGTAAAACCGTACTTTTTTGACCACTTCAAAATCCAGTCTGATAACACAATACATACAAAGATTAACTACAAACACTTAACTCCGGATTTTGGTGGTCAATTTCTTTTAGCCAAATTCTATATACCCGGATAGATCAATATGAGGCTGCTAATAAACCATGCCATGATTGCACATGAGGAATGAATCCTTCAGCGAATTGGCAGCCGCATTCAAGTCCACGGAACCTGGATACTTGTTCCTGGAGAGGATAAAACTTTTCAGGGGTTTGTGACGCATGTGCAATGCAGGCCTTTTGTTTACGTGACTCCTGGGCAGTGATGTCGACATAATAAGTTGGTGAAAACATCAAGGTATCTTCGCCATTAGAGACCTCATAAAAGTATAAAACCGGTGGGTTTGAAGCCTGTGATTCTTTTAAACGCCTCCACGCACCATAAACCAGGGTTGATAAGGCCCTGTGGTCAGGATGGTTGTCTATCGGCCATTGGGTGAAAATAATATCCGGTTTTTCTTCTGCCAGGATCTCGTAGAACTCGTTGTAATGGGTAGCATCTACCACAGACTGGCCATCGACCTGTGTCGCGAAAACTGCCCTGGCTTTCAGAATCTCACAAGCTTTCTTAGCTTCGGCAGATCTGATATTGGCAGCTTCTGTGGCTGACTTTCCTGTAATTCCAGCCTCCCCCCGGTTCAGATAGAATAATAGTACTTCATGTCCGATGTCAGTACACCTGGAGATAGTGCCTCCACAACCATATTCCGGATCTCCCGGATGGCCTCCAGTGACAACTATTTTAAGTTTTCGGTTAACTGTTTCCCCGGTTATATTCTGATGTGCAATCCCGGTTAAGACTCCAGATTTGGTTGCACCCATGAACGCAATTCCACCTATTGTCTGGTTAATGAAAACACGTCTTGAACGTGTTTTGCCGATATTAGTACTGGCGGATGTGACCTTACTGCTCATTGACATATTCCAGTTATTTATGACAAATATAAAGTAATTTTCTGCTGGCCGGAATAACATTAAATCTTTGACCACTCCAAAATCAGGTTTGATAACACTTAACATACATTGATAAACAACAATTATTTAACTCCGGCATTTGGTGGTCAATTTATTCCGGCCAGAGTTGCCCAAGGTTATTGACATCCCAACGGCTATGCTATCATTTAGTGAAAAAGATACTCTTTCTTTACAACCTCAAAATCCTGGCATGATGAATAATCTTGCTTATTTCCTGATTAATAAGGATCGTAACATAGATGAAGGATTGGAACTCGTTAAACATGTTCTCCAACACCTGTATTTGCATATCCTGTGGTAATATATCTTAATGCATCAGCACCAATTCCAACATTCATGTTTGATACTGCATCACTCTTAGCATCCTTCCCGATTGCCACATTTAAAAATCCCGGGCCACCCAAAGACCCTGGAGCTGGCACTTTATTTTTTCCAAGAGCATTTGTACCAATGGCAACATTATCAGCGACTTACTCCTGTGATCCTTAGCAAGAAATAAGAAAATCCTCAAATAATCACTGACAACTTAAATCCGTACCCTCGCCGATTATTAATTTTTAAGACACCGGACTGAGAGGCCAACATGAGGGTCATAGGTCAGAGTTGATGTAGGAGTCATACCCCACGGATCAACCCAAGGAATGGGATAAGCCCATAATCCTCCTCCATGAGAATAATCAGGTCCATCGGGCGTCCAATAATCACTTGATATACCCATTCCACTAAATTTCATTCCAGTGCTGTCATATCCAGCTCCACCTCCTGGTAAAGCTGTAAAACCAGTTGTATTAGTTCCTGTACCTGCAATCCAATGATTTGTTCCAGTTTCCATAAGTTCAACCATACCGCTAGATCTATACTGATGTCCAAGTATTTCCCATTCATTAACGGTAGGTACGTGCCATCCAACTGGACATAATTTATCTGAAACTGCTGCCCACCAGTTGTACAAGGCGCCATATGTATCTTTGTTACTCATATCATTATTATACCAACAAAATCCAGGGCTTATAATTCTATCCCAAGGAGTATCGTACGGCATTACTATCCTTCCGCCATCATTTAATCTTGTAACTCTAAGATTCTCCTTCATCCAGGTTTGACTGCCTATTCTAACGGTATCATAAACATTCCCATCGATATCAATATTAGTAACAGGAATTGGTGGCGGTGATATTATAATTGTATCTCTCATTACAATAGTATCCCTTATAGTGATAGTATCTCCCATTATAACAGTATCTCTCAGAGTTACAGTATTTATTACCATAACAGTATCCCTCAATATAATTGTATCCTTTGTAATAGTAGGAAATTTTGATTTACTATATGCTTTCCAACTATAAGATGTCAGAGTTTTTGTACTATTAGGTGGTTCTTCAGTTTTAATTGTCTTAATACATGAACTAAGACAAGCAAATATCACTATTACAACTATTAATAATTTTTTCATTTGGTATTTTTTATACAACCAACAGAAATTCCGAGTTGTGGATTGGTTAGAGACAAGACACAAATAAAATAAAGGCCTAATGAAAAAGTCTTTTCTTTTGCATTTCATTAAATATTAGTTTAGGTATACCTAAAGTACATTAAATAGCACATTTTACATTATATAAAATGCATGTATTTGACCGACTAATATTTTTGTTGTATGAATTGAGATTTTATTCTTATGAAACTTGTTAAGGATGAACATTAAAACATAAAGCAAGCATCAATTTTTTTATAATAGCTAGTTACAACAACCCTTCATCTTCCAGCCATTTTCTAACTTTTTCATGTTCAGTCTGGTATTCGGCTTCGATAACTTACCACCGACCTTTGTTTTAATTTCAATGGATTGTCATAAAATCCGCAAGAACCTGGCAACAAACAAAAACCACTCACAAAAAATATCGTAAGTGGTTTATTATTAAGTTGTCCCGTCAGGTTTCGAACCCGGACGACCGTTAAAAAATTGCCCTTTGGGCAATTTTAGGGAGGAGCGTGACTGTAGGGGTGGTCTTCTGATCCAGAAGAATACGAGAATATAATATTCTTATCTTAACACATTGATTATCAAGATTGATGCATAAAGACAAAATCATTACATTTCCATTATTTAATACCTGTTATCCCAAAAACCTGGCAAGAAACCTGGCAAGATTTGTCGACTGGAGCATGAGAGATTTATTTGATATTTGAATTTTGGCTTGCTGTGGGATTAATAGGTGGTAACTACCACCAACCTCCATAAGCCCTGAGTATAATTAAAACCTGAATCATTTATAATTTCTTAAGCTAATCCGTGGCTTCCGGTAAATATTGAGAATAAATTTCTTTTGCGAATGATTCAGCATCTTTAAAGTTCTTTTCATTCGGAAATCCTATTGTGTAATCTCTCATCATTCCAAACATTCTCAATTGAGGATCATTACTATTTATTAAAGCAGTTGCAGTTTTCTCAGAGAGTTCCCCGGGACTGTCAAAAATTCCAAGTATAGTGGCTCCGTCAGCACACATTCTGCAATTATTTATAGTTAGATTATATAACCCTACTGTTTGTTCATTGGATGGGGCAGAAGTCAGAGCCATTGTCATAAAGATTGCTATCTTCTTCCCGGATAACCGATTTTGCATAAAATCTTTAGCTTGTCTAATGGGCTCAAAATTATAAATCGGAAAGCCAATAAAAATTAAGCCATATTCATCAAGACTATCTACGTCTGAAAGATTTTTCAACTCTTTGTTGTCCGGAATAACGTGAAAAATAGATTCAGCTATTTTTCTGGTATTTCCTGTCTCAGAGCAGTAAAATATTAATGTTTTTCTCATAGTATTTAAAAATTAGATAAACTGTTATGATGCAAAATAAAAGAAAGGAAAAGCAGCATGAAATAGTTAGTTTTCATCATTTCGTACAACAACGTCTTATTGCTGGATAGACAATAGATATAGGTTTTATTAAATCTATATGATACCTAATCGTTTAGCATATGTCAGTGCGTGTGAACTATTCCAGGAATTGGTTTTGGCAAGGATCTTTTGCCGGTGATTATTAACTGTATTAACACTTATAAATAAGCGTTCAGCAATGTTCTTACTATTGAGCCCCTGAGATATAAGGCCAAGAACTTCGGTTTCTCTCTTGCTAAGAACTGTATCCGAAGGATATTCCACTTCATCATTAAAAAGGGTTAATTTCCCCGTTTTCATATTCAATAACTTCCTATGTGAAGGTATTTTTGACGAATTTTCAGATACCAGATCAACTAATTTAAGTATAAGCCATATATCACCGTTTCTGTCAAGTTCAAGGACAACAACCTGCTGCACAAAACGCAGGTAGATAGCTTTGGTGTTCATTAGCCGGAAATCAATAATGAGTTTATACTCGGTTTTCTCAACAGGGGATACTGAATTCAGGAATTCCAAAGTTTTGATTATTGTGTCCAGAACGAATGGGAAATCTTCAGGATGCATTAATTCGTAGAAATAATCAGGATTTACATGGAAATCATGATTAAGCCTATAACCAGTTTTCCGGTCAAATTTTGAATCTGCCAAAACATATTGTTTCTTGTTAAGGTCATATACTGCCAGGGAACTGTTTTCTACCTGTGCTATTTTAAGAAGGAGGTTTCTGTTCAATTCAAACCGGGCATAATCGGTTTCATCAACTGCACACTTGTAATCAGAAAAAAAATTATTGAATCGTTGAATGTATAGATCCGAATTCATTTTTCAATAAATGATGAAAAGTAACTATTTCTGATAAATCTATTTAAGAATAAATTTGCCTCTATACAAAATTAAATAATCATGGAGATATCTTTTCGATATACTGATAAATTAAAATGTAAATTGTGATAAGGGCAATTATTATTTAAGATCAAAAACAGGTACAACAAAAAAACTGGAAAAGTAATTTACGATTACCTGCGGGCAAATGATGTTCTTGCTGACATTGGATCAATAGATGGGATTGATAATCCTGATCTTTTCATATATGACTTTTTGTTCCCGGAGTGCCGGACGGTGGGCTATTTTATTATGCAGAGCATATCAAAATGTAATTATCCTTCAAAAAAATAATTGACTTGAATAATATCAAAGCTTAACTTTGAATTAAGATGAATAACTGATTATCAAATCGGATCTCGTCCAATATTTTAAATAAAATGAAAATTACGATTTTTGGATCTACAGGATTTGTCGGCAAAGTGCTGATCAGAAAAGCAATTGCTTCAGGGTATCAGGTGAAGACTCTGGCAAGGCATCCTGAGAAACTTAAAGAAATCAAAGATAAAATTGAAATCATAGAAGGGAGTGTTTTTGAATCTTCATTAGTTGAGGTAGCGTTAGAAGGAGCTGAAGCCGTTCTCTCTACAGTAGGGCCTTCTCAGACAGTTAAACAATTTGACCCTTACCAATATGAAAAGGCTTTGAAGGAAATAGTCAGGAAAATGGACAAAAATGGAATCAAACGCTATATCCATATCGGAGGTGCCGCACAATCGATTGGAGATGATGAAGTCTGGAATTTTAGCAGGAAGTTTTTAAGATTTTTTCTAAATCTTTTTGGCAAACAAATTCTGGTAACTAAGCAACTTGAATGGGAAGTGCCCTATTTGCAGAGCTCCGATGCTTTCATCTGAAATAAGTACTAAAGGAGTAGTCGAAGTTAAAGAAGGTGAAAATCCGCTGAAAATGGTACTTAGCAGGAATTCGGCTGCTGCGTTTTTTATTAAAATTATCGAAAATAAGGAGTATGTAAGAGAGGTTGTAAACTTTTCAGATAGCCCTGATTAAACCATGAAGAACAATGTCACTTTTTGAAAAACCCTGATCAATTTCAGATGGAGAATGAAATAAGAAAATACGCAGTACAGCATCCGTTGCTAAAAAGATATATCAAATTCTTCTGGGAGCTTCATATTGAACATGCCCGGCTTAATCATAAGTTAATTCCTCAGAGAAATATCAATCTGAGATTCAATCTTAATGAAAATACTCATTACTTATTTCTGAATGGCAAGGTGCAGTTGCTTGAAGATGTGTACTTTTCAGGCTTACATGATCAATTTAGAGATGCCCACTTAAAAATAAATGGTAAGGTGGATGTACTTGGGGTTTGTTTTTTCCCTGAAGGATTTTACCCTTTTGTAAAAATTCCTGTTTCTGAATTTAAGAATCAACTCCTCGGAGCCGCGGAAGTTGGATTCAGGATCGCAAATACGATTAGTAAACGTTTGAAGGATTCTCCCAATGTTGCTGCCCGGATAGCTACTCTTGAAAACGAATTGTGCCTGCTGCTCTTGAATAATAACAGTACTCCGGAAAATTTCAGGCAAATATTTAATGTCCTTAAACAAAGCGATAACCCACTCCAAATATCAGAATTTTGTAAACGGAATAATATTGGTATGCGCACACTCGAACGCATGTATAATAAATACGTTGGTGCATCAGCTAATACCTATGGTACGCTTAATCGCTTTCATAAAAGTCTGAATCAACTTCTTTACACCGATTACTCCAAATTATCAGATTTAGCCTTTGATAATGGTTATTTTGATCAGATGCATTTTATCAAGGAGTTTAAACGCTTTTCAGGAAATACACCCAAAAACTTTATTCATCAAAACAATTCGATACTACAGATTGGAAAATTATCTTAACTGTCGTTTTTATACTATTTCATCAATTTGTCGTAACCTAATTTTGCCTTCATAAACTTTTAAATCAAAAATTATGAATGAAAAAATTATTACGGAGTTTGTAAAATTTCAAGTATTGGAAACAACTTCTGTTGAACGGTTAATATCAAAGGCTGATATATTAAATGAATTCCAGAAAAAGCTGGATGGCTATATTGATGCTGAACTTGTGAAAGGTATTGAGGGAAACGCATGGTATCTAATTTACCACTATGAAAATTTAGAAAAAGTAAAGGTCATTGGTGAAAAAATGCGTAGTAGTAAAGTGTTTGAGGAGTTTAATCCTCTTATCGTACCCGGAAGTCTAATGGTTACATTCTATCACCAGTTAAAAAAGTGGTAGTTAACTATTTTTAAAAAAACATTATCATAGGAGGACATCTGATGAAAGTACAATCACTTAAACTCGTTTGTTTTTCACCTACAGGAACGACAAAAGCTATTCTTCAGGGTATTGCACGTGGAATTAATAAGAGCAATGTGGATCTAATAGATATAACCAAACCAGATACCCGAAAACATCAATTACAAACATTGAAGAATGAATTACTTGTTGTTGGAGTACCAGTTTATATGGGAAGAGTGCCTGCACTTTTAATGGAATGGCTGCATACTATTAAAGCTCTCAGTACGCCTGCTGTATGTGTCGTTGTGTATGGCAATCGTGTGTTTGATGATGCACTACTTGAGCTAAAAGATATTTTGATAAAATGCGGATGCAAACCGATTGCAGGGGCAGCATTTATCGGAGAACATTCTTTTTCAAGTTCAGAAACGCCAACAGCCGAAGGTCGTCCTGATGAGAATGACCTGCATAACGCAGAATTATTCGGGCGTAAAATAAATGAAGTACTACTGTCTGTTTCATCAGCTGATAACATTCCTGATATAAATATACCTGGCAAGTATCCCTATAGAGGAGTTACGAAGCTGTGGAGCGTTGATTTTATAGCAATTAGTAACGAGTGCAGGCAATGTGGTATTTGTGCAGTAGGATGTCCTGTTGGTGCCATAGATTTAGAAAATAGCAGTCTTATTGATAAGGTAAGATGCATCACCTGTTGTGCCTGCATCAAGAACTGTCCTCAAAACGCAAGAACGATGAAGCCAGGTCTTGTAAAAGATGCAGCAATACGACTAAATACGTTATATAAAGAGCGAAAGGAGCCGGTATTCTATTTCTGAAAAAATGCTTCATAATAAGTAATTCAATTAGAATTAAACTATTAACTAATAATTAAATGAGATCAAGTAGTAATGTAGAGAATAAATTGACAGTGAGTTTACCACGGCCCGTTAAAGAACAATGGATTGCATTGGCTCTTTGCGCCATGGTTTTGGTAACCAGTGTATTGGTTATGTTCATTGGTAACCGGCCGGAATACGGCGGGACTCCCACTCCGGATTGGATCCCCATAGTTGCAGCTGTGATCTCTGCGGCTGGGATCATACAATTGAATAATCGCCCCCGGTGGCTTCGCATACAAGGGGTGCTGCGTTGGAGCGGACTCCTGCTGATGGTGTGGGCAGCGAATGGGTTACTGTTTGACTTGCTCCGCCTGACTCCCCTCATGCCAATTGGTGGTGTCGACTGGCCAGGGATGGCGACCCGGATGCTGGCTCTCGCTGCCGTAGTCATGCTCGCACGTCTCGTCCTGGCGCTACCTGTTTACCCTTCTGCCGCCCGACCTCCTAAATGGTATGGTTACGCCGCGTTCGTCCTGGCGCTGCCCTACCCGGTTCTCAGGATATGTTGGGCGTTTGGAGGAACAATCGGGATCATGTTTCCAGGTGCGGCAGGCTCCGGTTTCGCTCCATTGCTTATTACTATCCCCTGGATGCTGGCTGCCGCTCTATCACTATTCCTGGTTTCAACTCCGGGCTGGATGCCACGCAGGTTATTGCTGGTCGCAGCCTGGTCTGCAACAGCCATCGTCGCCATGATCGGGCCGGCGGCCTGCTGGTCGGTGGTCACCCAATTAATAGAGGGCAGCCTTCGTGGCCCCGATGGCATGAAGATCTGGGTCCCTTGTCTCTTCTACAGCAGCTGGTTTCTCTGGGCTATAGCTGCCGGTGCCGCCACCCGCTCATATCAGTTGCGAAGTGCCATCTCCACCAAGACTAATCACAGTTGAAGGAGTGAAAAATGAATTGTGTTGATTACCACCGAACTTAAAAGAAGGGTAAAGAATCATATTAATATCCCCTCAAAACCTAGCAAGAACCTGGCAATAAACAAAAAAACCACGCACAAAAAGCTTCGTAAGAGGTTGATTATCACGTCGTCTCGTTAGGTTTCTTTGACAAGTTTTCGCTGCGCCTAAAAAGTGTGAGTGTGGGAGTGAGTATTGAGAAAACAGAATGAGAGTGCTGCTCACGCTCTCACTCTCGCTCTGTATTAAAATGTTCCGGGTTTTCCTTTTGTAAATGTAACAACTGTACGATGCTGCTTACAGGTGACCTCAGGTCATGACTGATAACCCCAAATAATTTTGCTTTTGTATCGTTGGCAATTGAAAGTTCGTTGCTAAGTTCATCTAATTGCTGATTGCGCTGGTTAAGTAATTTATTTAGTTTTTCTTTATTTCGGTAAATGAAATAAAGCAGCAATGAAAAAATCCCTAAACTGATTAACCCTAAAATCATTATTTTTCTGGTACTGGAAGCTTGTTTAAGTTCTAACACATTCAGTTTATTTTTCTGGTTAAGTGTGGTGATGCGGTTTTCTTTTTCATTGGTTTGATAATGTGTTTCCAGGTCCGCGAAGTTTCTTGATATTTTTTCTTTTATTAGAGTATCCTTCGCCTGAGAATACATCTCATAATATTGTAAAGCAGTTTTTAAATCCCCTTTGCCTTTATAAGCAAGGGCCATCGACTGTAAGATGTTTGAATATAAACCTTTGTCAAGTTGTTGGGCAACCGGTAACGCCTGAACTTTTAAGCCAGATTTTTGTTTTTAACTAAATATATCTGTATGCAACAATTAAAATTATTCTCCCCAATCATTCTTTTAGCCAGCCTACTATTTGCAAGTTCTGGCAATAGTACAGTAAACGCAGGTAAAGAAAACGCATCGCAATCTGCAAGTGAATCTTCATCATCAGGCGATATAGTTTTTTCCTACAACTTAGATGGCACAAAAATTTCCGGCGGGGATGTAGATGCAATGATGATGAGCAATGTAGCTGCTGTAACGAAATCTGATAATGGAAACAAGGTATCGTTTTTTCTCAACGATGCCTATAAGGATAATACAGAAACAGTCTCTCATTCACTGCGCTTCACAATACCCGGTAAAACAGGTACAGTAGCGCTTACTGCTGATGAAGATAACTTCAACGTACAATTATTTTTAGCTTCAGGAGAGGAGGGAAAATATGTTATGTATGCCAATGAAGGTTTCAGTGTTACAGTTACAAACATTTCTGCAACACGTGTTTCGGGTACATTTTCAGGAAAGCTGAAATTATTTAAAGGCGCGGGCAAAGCTGAGGTTACCATAACGGATGGAAAATTTGATATTCCTATACAGGCTAATAAAGGTTAAGTTTTTACCTGAAAAATGTTATCCAATTTTATTTCATCAATTAATAAATCTGAAAAATAAAAAAAATAATTCTTCCCCTCATCTTACATTGCTGATAAATCATTCCTGTAATAATTCATCGAGCTCTGGGACAATAACAGGTGGTAATTCAGGAGCCACAACAACCACTTCAGGAGCAGGTAAGGGAACAATAACCTGCCTCATAGCCGGCACGTTAAAGAATTATTCTCAATACATTCAAATAGCCGATGGAAAATTTGACTTGAAAAGATAAACCTATAAAAACGATCATCAATTGGTATTTTATTTCAAACTTTTAAACTTATTACAATGAAGACCAAATATTTTCTCTTAACAGGACTTTTGAAGAATTCGTATCTTTATATGAATTTACAATGTAAGCCATGAAAATTTCATCTGCTCTAATCACAATACTGATTCTGCTGACGCATGTTCCAGGTATATATGGTCAGACCGATACTATTAAGTATGGCGATAATGAAAAAGCCGGGAAATATGTAAAGGTAAGGGGATTCAATATGTATTACGAGACTTATGGAACAGGACAGCCCATGTTGTTCGTTCATGGCAACGGGGGTTCCATAAACAACTTCACTAACCAGATCCCTTATTTTTCTAAAAACTATAAGGTAATCATCGCTGACAGCAGGTCTCAGGGAAAATCAGTTGATGAAGAGGATTCCTTAAGTTATGAAATGATGGCTGACGATCTCAATGGTCTGCTTGATACACTTCATGTGGATTCATGTTATGTAGTAGGTTGGAGTGACGGCGGAATAAACGGGTTGCTCCTTGCTATGCGTCATCCCGAAAAGGTAAAAAAGCTGGCCGTGACAGGCGCCAACTTATGGCCCGACACTACTGCTGTTGATCCTTTTATCGTCAATTGGGTAATGAGGGTATACAACTCGGTGAAAGAAAAGCCCTCTACTCCTTCTGTTAAGCATGATCTTAAACTATTAAATCTCTTAATATTTGAGCCACATATAACTACCGGCCAGTTAAATAAGATCAGCTGTCCTACTCTGGTCATCGGTGGAGATCATGATGTCATCCGTCCGGAACATACTATGCTGATAGCACAATCAATTCCAAAGTCATATTTGTGGATACTACCCAATTCGGGTCATTCAACTCCTGATTGTTTATAAAGACCTTTTCAATGCAACGGTAAGTGAATTTTTTGCAAAACCCTACCATGAAATAGAAGGCTTCGGCCGGTTTAACTAACCAATTAAGAGTTATTCATCGCATAACGGTGGTAATTAACACCTAACATAATTTTGTTTGAAAAATGTCAAATTTAACTTATGGAATTTATAGGGACTTTTACACTGACCATATTCAATTAGAAAACATTAACCACCCAAGGCTGGAGTTAAATGTTTAATGTTGAAATATGGGAGTAAAGGTCTTTTTCATCAGCCAAATGTGGTCAATATTATCCTGCTAACTGTGGTCAAGGCCACAGCTATTCTTATGTACTGTCTCGTCCTAGAAAAACCTTACACATTTGGTTAGTAATCCTGGTTTCACTTTACAGATTAATTTCATTAACAAAGAATGGTGTCAACTACGACCGACCTTAGTTTAAATTTCACAGATAGTCAAAAATCTCTCAAAAACCTGGCAAGAACCTGGCAACAAACAAAAAATCACCTACAAAAATATTTGTAAGTGATTGATTATCTGGTTGTCCCGTCAGGTTTCGAACCTGAACTCTTCTGATCCAGAATCAGACGTGTTGCCAATTACACTACGGGACAATTTTCGAGGGGGCAAATATAGAGTTTTTTTTGAAAACTCTATATGCATATAGATCGTTTTCAGAAATATGATTGAGGAGTAAGGTATAAGGAGTAAGGAGTAAGGGATCAAAATTCCTAACGCTTCTCATTATTCAGGCACCATTTTTCAGGATTATTAATCATTGAGATAAGCATTTTGTGAACTTCCTGGTATTCCGAAATCACTACTTTATACTCTTCTTTTGTAATGTACTTACAGTCAATAGAATAATCCAACCAGTCCTCCGTTTCAAATTCTTCCCCTAAAGAATCTGTAAGTTTGTTAACAAAAGCCTTAACGTATAACCTTTTTGCCCATGATTCTGCAATGCATGAACTCACAGATCTTGAAGATCTTCTCATTTGGTCTGTGAGGGAATATTTTTCTTCTTTTGGGAATTTCTGAGATAATTCAAAAATTTTCATCGCAAGGTTATGCGCCTTCTTGTAAACAATCAGGTCCCTGAAGTTTGTTACCATTTTTATAATTTATCAATTAATACTTAATGGCTTCTTACTCCCTCCATACCTCTCACTTACTCCTTACCCCTTACTCCTTACTCCTTACTCCTTACTCCTTACTCCTTATTTATTCACCTTCGCCCACGTATCCTTCAGCTGTACCGTTCTGTTAAAGACCAGTTTCCCTGGTGTCGAATCATAATCAACACAAAAATATCCAAGTCTCTGGAACTGGAACTTATCAAGAGGTTTTGCAGATGCCAGCGATGGTTCAACTTTACAGCCTGTCAGTATTTTCAGTGAATCGGGATTAAGAAATTTCCTGTAGTCATCATCTTTTTGTCCTGACGGATCTTCATGATTGAATAACCTGTCATACAATCTTACTTCGGCATCAACTGCATGAGGAGCCGATACCCAGTGAAGGGTTCCTTTTACCTTTTTCTCTGAAGTATTTTCACCACTTCTTGTTTCCGGATCATAAGTGCAATAAACCTCTTCAATGGCACCGGTAATTTCATTCTTCTTAAATCCTTCACATTTAATTATATATGCTCCTTTAAGACGGACTTCCATACCGGGAGCAAGCCGGAAAAATTTATGAGGCGGGATCTCCATAAAATCATCCTGTTCAATATAAACCTCACGGCTGAACGGTACCAGTCGTTTTACCCATGGATTCATCCTCAGGATTATTGATCAGTTCAACATTTTCAACCTTTCCTTCAGGATAGTTTTTAATAATGACTTTTAGCGGATTCAGCACACCGAATACCCTCGGTGTTCTTATATTAAGATCTTCACGGATAGCATGTTCAAGGAGCGAAACATCATTTATGGCTTCAACTTTTGTATAACCTATCAGGTCAATGAATCTTTTTATCGATTCAGGAGTGTAACCTCTTCTTCTCAGGCCGCATAGCGTTGGCATTCTCGGATCGTCCCATCCTCTTACCTTACCTTCCTGAACCAGTTCGAGCAGCTTTCTCTTGCTCATCATGGTATAGGTAAGATTCAGCCGGTTGAATTCGATCTGTCGTGGCCTGTAATCATCTGTTTTCAGCTGATCGATAAACCAGTCATAAAGAGGACGGTGAACCTCAAATTCAAGGGTGCAAAGGGAATGGGTTACTCCTTCAAAATAGTCGCTCTGTCCGTGAGCAAAATCGTACATCGGGTATACAATCCACTTGCTACCTGTACGGTGATGAGGCGACTTTATTATCCTGTAGATGATCGGATCGCGCATATGCATGTTCGGAGAGGTCATATCAATTTTTGCCCTCAGAACACGGCTTCCTTCGTCAAATTCCCCTTTGTTCATCCTTTCGAAAAGATCAAGATTCTCTGTTACAGCACGATTGCGGAATGGACTTTCTATACCGGGTTGTGAAGGAGTACCTTTCTGAGAAGAGATCAGATCGGCAGGTTGATCATCAACATAAGCAAGTCCTCTTCTGTATGAGGTCAACAGCAAAATCATACAATTTGCCAAAATAGTCAGAAGCATAAAATTCCCTTTCTTCCCAGTCAAAACCCAGCCAGTGGATATCTTCCTTAATTGAGTCGAATATATTCAACTTCTTCTTTTACAGGATTTGTATCGTCAAACCGGAGATTGCATTTTCCTCCATATTTTTGTGCCATTCCAAAATCGAGACAGATGGCTTTTGCATGACCGATATGAAGATATCCATTTGGTTCCGGAGGAAAGCGGGTAATGATCTTTCCGTTATTTTTCCCGTCTTTAAGATCTTCAACTATAAATTGTTCAATAAAACTTATTGAGGGTTTTGGTTCTTCTTTTTCCTTTACGATACTCGTCACTCATCCCTGATATTTTTAAGATTACAAAAATAGGATGAATTTAAGTTCATCCTATTTTTAAATAGTATATTATTTTTCATCACATTGTTTAAGAAGGTCCAGATTCTGTTTCTCACCCCAATGTGGTTTTAACACAGATGTTTTTGACTCTTTCGCAAACAACTCTTTAGCTTTTTCAAAATTTGATTTTGCCTGTGCCTTTCCACCTCCATACATTTCAGGCGTGTAAAATAGTGATGAACCTTTAAGATAATATATTCTAGGGTTATCGGGATTGATCTTTTCAGCCTTTGCCAAATACTGATTAAAAATACCTCCATACTGCATTCCCCTGTTTTGTCCGTCAACAGCTATCCGGGCATTTGTGATCAGCGCAGCCAGAACCCATGTTTCATCATTTTGGCTATCAATTGCTTTGATCTTTCCAAAGTATTTTTCTGCTTCGTCAAGAAAAAGATCTTTTTTCTTGCTGTCCTGTACAATAAAGGATGCAATTACTTTTGCATATGCAGCATAGTAGTTAGTGCTCCACTCATTTTCCCATTTTGCGGCAATCATATCAAGTTGTGCAGACACATTCATCATCCCAGATAGATTTTGTACCGAGTCCATCTTCATCAGAGTATTACTCAGGCTTTCTTCCATTGTTTGTGCTTTCAGACAAACAGGAAGGGCTAAGAACATTAACAGTCCCAACGTTTTAACTAATGGTTTCATGATAATTGATTTATATTGTTTATAATTCATCCCTGTTAAATTTAGTAAGAGAAAGGTTTATTCCAAAAAATATTGTTCTGTAAGTTGAAGGAACAACAGGGTATCTGTGACGAACCATCGGGCGAATACCTGTAACCTGATATATTATGCCTGTCAGTAATATTGTCAATGCTTAAATAGATGACAGTAAACATTTTTCTTATGTTAGTGAGGTAGCTTATACTTAATGACAAATTTTGATAATCGGGAGCCTTGTCACCAAGAAAAACAACATTACCCGGGTTGTAGTAGGTTCTGCCGCTTGCATAATAATAGCTTAAAGAAATATTTGTTTGAATTTTATTTATGAAGTATTTTGTGATAACATTCAGATTGTGTGGAGATACAAAATCAGGAGTGGCTTTTACAGGATAATCTAGATAAAGACGTTTTGTATCTATAAAACTGTACGAGATCCAGTATTCACAGTTCTTAATGCTCTTTTTATCGCGCAGGAAAATATCAAAACCTTTTGCATATCCGCTGCCTGAGTTGTCAACCGGGCTGAAATAGAATCTGTACTGGTTGGGGTCATAAGCAACATTTTTTTCACGAATAAGCTGGTTGTAGCTTTTGTAGTATGCTTCTATCCTGAAAGTCCTGTCGTTTTTAATTCTCTGAAAATTTATGATATAGTGGACAGCCTGCTGGAAACCCGGCCTGTATCCCTGCAGCAGATACTGTGTTGGAGCACTTTGATAAAAGATACCATACGCTGCAGATATCTGACTTTTTTCACCTGTCTTTCAGAGCCAGTGAAATCCGGGGAGCAATATCTCGTTTTTGATAATAAATCACTGTATTCGCCCCTTATACCTGTTTTAAGACCGAACCATCTTGCAGGTTTCCATTCGGTTTCCAGGTATCCTGCAATCTGTGAATCGGTGAACCTGGTTGAAGATTGTATCATTAACTATCTGGTCGTAACTTATCCGCTGTATTTCCGAGACCAGCCAACAAATAGAAATCTCTGTGTAAGTTCGTAATTTAATTCGGCTCTTCCCTGAACACGGCTGTCGTGCCTGTACAAAGGATAAATTCCAAACCTGATGTTATCCGTATTGTTGCTGAATGAAAAAGCTGAAAAATATTTCAATTTGTCGCTTGAAATATAGTTGTATGACATATTGAAAAAGGTGTTTTCATTTTGATTGCCGAAGTTGATATTGGTGCTGAAATTTTCAGGATCCGGAATAGTAATTCCCTGTCTGGTAATACTTTCACTGAAATTCATTTTAAACATTCCCTTGTCCTCCACTTTTGAAACCCATCGTGTTGAAAAGGACCCTCCCTGGGGATTTGTATAGTAATTATAATTTGTTTTGGTTATTGCCATATAAGGTGCCAGGTTAAGATATGAACCTGTATATTCAAATGCATTGTTGTTCATTAGCTTTGAACCTGAAACAGAAATACCTGTTAGATTCATTCCAATATTAACTGTGCTCTCATTTGGAAGGTCATTTGTCTGTAAATCAAGTACCGAAGAAAGAGCCTGTCCATACCGGCTGCTGTATCCGCCACTGCTGAATGAGGTCCCTTTGAACTGAAACGGATTGAAACGACTTCGCTGAGAGATTCCGGGAACACTGCTGAAAAAGGCGTTTTGAGAGGTAACCCCGTCTATTATGACCACACTTTCATTTGCATCACCTCCGCGGACATACAGTCCTGTCTGATCGCCTCCATTCCGTTGTACTCCGGGCAGAGTCTGAATTGCATTGACTATATCAGCTGCGCCACCTGCAATGGTGACAATATCAAGAGGCTTCAGAATAGTAACTTTTCTTTCATTATTTGCCTCGATTGTGCCTGCTGAAATTACAATTTCATCGAGCATATTAGCTGCTTCCTTTAATGTAAAACTCAGAGTATATTCTTTATCCGCAATGGTAAGAGGATAAGATATTTGTTCATAACCAATAAATGAGACATTTATTACCTGATTGCCCTGAAGCTTTGTTATTAATTTTAAATCTGCCCAGAGAATCAGTTATGGACCCGTCAGTAGAGTTCTTAATAAATACATTGACATATTCTATCGGGAGTTCCTTTTGCATCTTTGACCATTCCCATGATAAGTGCTTTGTGCGGTGCAGGTAAATAGGCACAATAAGCAGAAAGACAGATCAAAATTTGCATAAACAAGGATTTTCTCTGCTTCATTTTCTAATGGTTAAAGTATTAACTAATTGTGATTAACAAAATAATGCCTGGGTTTTTAGTTCTGATATACATAATGGTGAACCTGTCTGATAAAGAAATCAGGAATAAGATTTGTCATCATTTTACTCCGGATTCAGGTAATCTTTAAGTGAATTAACATACTCGCTAAACTTATGCCTTCCCAGCGATGTGATATTGCAAAGGGTCTGCGGATAATTATTCCTGAATTTTTTTGTCACCTCTATATATCCGGCTTCCTTAAGTTTTGTTATCTGAATGCTCAGATTTCCGGCTGTTGCCCCAGTCTGCTCCCTTATATATGTGAATTCAGCAACTTCAGAACTCATCAAGCAAGCGAAACTATTGCCAGACGCAACTGCGAATGTAGTATTGGATCAAGGTCATTAAATCTGTGTCATGGTTTACCTTGTTTTTTAACATATATCCCGGGAATAAGATATCCAATCAGCATTGCTACAGGTGTACCCAGCGGAGCAAGAGATGGTCCGGCAAAATGTACAAGAAGTGCCACTAATCCAGAAACAGATACCTCCGAGAATAAGTGGTTTGAATTTGATTATGAATCCCGAAAGAAATGTGGGAAATCCTACCAGCAACAGAATATATGAAGTAATGGCTTCCATATTTTTTGCCTGTACAATAAAGAGTACAATAGCCGCCAAGAGAAATCCAATCCAGGTCCACATATATAGCATATCGGCATAGGTGTGAACCCTTGCTTTTCGACCGTTCACAAATCCATAGATCATTGATACAAATGCACCCGGGATCACCAGGAACCATACATAGTAAGGATGTGAATAACCGGTAAATTTTTCAAGAAGCCATGCCGAAAGACTGCAGATAATTAAGAGCCATCCCCAGAAGAGCAGGTGAAAACTTCCCTGATTGATGTTGACTTTAGTTTTGTTGATCATTTCGGTTATGATTTTAAGGCTTTCTTCGCCTGTCATCATTTTTTCTTCGTTTTCCATAATAATGCTTATTTTTATATTTCCTGTTTAAATAATATAAATATGTTACAAATATAAACTAGTTTATAATATAAACCAAATAAATATTGAATTATTTTCATAAGAAAATGAAATCCATTAACCTTGCCTACCGTCAGGCTAGGCGCAAAGGGCGCGCCCATGCCCCCTATAGGGGGGTTAACTCTCAGTCCTTCAATAGAATTGCATCACAAATACTAATTAGTCCCTTTAGGGGAACAGCCGTGCTAACGGCAGGGAATGCACCTCCTTAGCTTTGCGGTTAAAGAAATAATTCAAAAATGAAATAAATGGGCCTAATTCAGATTGAAAACATGGAGTTTTACTCTTTTCATGGGCATTTCAGAGGAAGAGCGTATAGTAGGGAACAAGTTCCTTGTTGATCTTACAATAGAAACAGATATGACAATACCTGCTAAAAGTGACAACTTGAAAGATGCAGTGAATTATCAGAAGGTTTATGATATAGTTAAGTCACAGATGGAGATGAAATCTCATCTTCTTGAACATATTGCCGGACGGATCCTCGATTCTATTTATGCTGAGATGGAGGGGATACAGAAAGTCACAGTCAAGGTTTCAAAGATGAATCCTCCGATGGGAGGTAAGATAGGATCAGTAAGTGTAGTAATTACCCGTTAAGGGTACTCGCCGGTAAATTTTATGATATTACCGATTTTTGCATTGAACTATAGGCTTTATTGAATTTCTTTGCAGATTATTGCAAATTAAATGGGAAGGCCCGTCTCAAAATCAAAGGATAATAAATCTCCAAAATCAGGTTTATTCAGTCTGCTCAAGCCCTATTCGGGAATTGTGGCAATATTGATTATTATGGCACTGCTTGGAAGCGCTATTAACATGCTCATACCCAAAATAATTGCCGGAGGAATTGATGCTTTCTCTGCAAACCGGTTTGATCTTCGGACTGTAATTATTGAGTTTATTGCTGCAACAGCTGCAATTTTTGTTTTTACATTTCGGACAGAATATTCTTCAGACATATACATCTGAAAGGGTTGGCAAGAGATTTACGTACAAGACTTTCCGATAAAATTTCACGCCAGAGCTATAACTTTATCCTGAAGTCAAATCCTTCAAAGCTTTTAACAAATCTCACCTCCGATACAGACTCGATAAAGATGTTTGTATCGATGGCATTTGTTACCATTATTTCATCGGTCTTCGTTATTAGTCGGGGTATCAGTTCTTGCTAATTCTCATTAACTGGAAACTGGCGCTGACTGTCATTTCAATAGTCCCGATAATTGGAGTGACATTTTTTATAGTTTTAAGGAAAGTGAGAGTATTATTCAGAAAAGGGCAGGGAGAACATTGATGCTCTGAATAAGATAATCAACGAAAGTATAATGGGTTCAGCGCTGATAAGGGTGCTTAATTCCCAGCAACCCGAAAGCATGAAGTTCCTTGAGACCAACATTGTTTCGCGTAATCTGGGAATGTCCATACTAAGGTTGTTTGCTACTCTTATCCCGGTAATTATGTTTGTTGCAAACCTGGCAGTGGTTACGATTCTGGCGCTGGGTGGTCATTTTGTTGTGGCAGGGACAATGACCCTTGGGAATTTTGCCGCATTTAACAGTTACCTTCTTATGCTGATATTCCCGATCCTTATGATCGGCTTTATGAGCAATATCATTGCATCGGCGTCAGGCATCATACGGAAGGATACAGGCAGTCCTGGAAGCACCGGAAATCGCTGAGCCGGGTATTATCAGCAAAACAATAAAAGGCGACATAAGGCTTGAAAATGTTTCGCTCTTTTATGGTGATAAACCAGTATTGAAGAATATTTCATTCTCGGTCAGAGCCGGAAGCAAAACAGCAATTATCGGACCGACAGCTGCGGGGAAGAGCCAGTTGTTATATCTTCTGACAAATCTGATTTTGCCTGATTCAGGAAAAATAGAGTTCGACGGTATAGATATGCAGAAATATACAAAAGAGATCTTCCATAGCCAGATAGGATTTGTCTTTCAGGACAGTGTCATTTTTAATATGAGTCTTCGGGAAAACATTGCTTTTAACGATAAGGTAACTGAAGAGTCTCTTGAGAAGGCAATTGCTACAGCTGAATTAGCTGATTTTATTGAATTACTGCCAGATAAGCTCGACACAATTGTCTCGGAGCGTGGAACCAGTCTCTCGGGCGGACAAAAGCAACGCATAATGCTGGCACGTGCCCTTGCAATCAATCCAAGGATACTTTTACTCGATGACTTCACATCACGGGTTGACAGGACAACCGAAAATAAGATACTGTGCAATCTCGAAAACAATTATCCCGGGATGACACTGATATCAGTTACACAGAAAATAGCACCGGTACGTCATTTTGAACAGATAATACTTCTCATGGAGGGTGAGGTGATTGCAACCGGCCGGCATAAGGAATTGAAGGAGAGCTCACCTGAATATATACAGATTTACAGCTCGCAACGAAGTACCCAGCATTATGAACTATAATTTAAATCAGCAGGCGGATAAAGCGGCGCAAAAAATCTCTAATCTTGCTTCTCTCCGCAAACTGATAATAATTATCGGTCAGGAACGACGGAATCTGGCAATTGCCTTTTCAGCGATTTTCCTGAATGCCGGACTAAGCCTTCTGGGTCCGTATCTGATCGGTTATACCATCGATACATATATTCAGACAAAAGAATATCATGGTGTGCTGGTATTTGCCGGTATACTTCTGGTGCTTTACTTAATAGCTTTTATCGTGAACTATGGCCAGATGCGAATGATGGGAGGTATCGGTCAGCGAATGCTGTTCAGTCTGCGCAATTCTGTATTCAATAAACTACAGGAACTTCCGGTCGATTTTTTCAATCAGAACAAAGCTGGCGATCTCATATCGCGAATAAATAATGATACCGATAAAGTAAACCAGTTCTTCTCCCAGTCTTTAATGCAGTTCATCGGTAGCCTTATTACCATGACCGGTGCCGGGATAATCCTTCTGATTATTAACCTTCCTCTCGGACTTGCTGCACTTACTCCTGCTGCTATTGTATGGATATTTACCCGGTTTGTCTCGCCATGGATAAAGCGCCGCAATGCTGCCAGCCTGAAGAGCACCGGCGGCCTTAGCGCCGAGATACAGGAAAGTCTTGCTAATTTCAAAGTTATAATTGCCTTTAACAGGCGTGATTACTTCCGCAGAAGGTTTGGTGAGGCGAACGACGACAATTATATCAAGTCAGTAAAGGCAGGTATAGCTAACAACATACTTTCGCCTGTTTACACTATGGCAGCTAATTTTGGTCAGCTGATCGTTCTGGGATTAGGTATCTATCTGATTGTCAAAGGTTTTTTTTCAATAGGCCTCCTGATCAGTTTTATTGCTTATGTTTCCAACTTCTATAATCCTTTGCGTCAGCTTGCGGCTTTGTGGGCCAACTTCCAGGTAGCACTGGCAGCATGGGACCGCATTTCGCTGCTGCTGTCATTCGAGACCAATCTTGTTAAAATGGAGGATGCCGATTGTGAAAAAAGCACATCATATCTTCATTTCGGAAACGTATCGTTCAGATATCCTGAAGGGAAAGAAGTTCTGAAAAAAGTGAGCTTTGATCTGCAGCGCGGCAAAACGTATGCATTTGTAGGCCCTACAGGGGGTGGCAAGACTACCACTGCTTCGCTTATGTCAAGATTATATGATGCTACAAAGGGAACTATTATGCTTGACGGGAAGGATATACGTTCATATGATCCTGAGGAGCGCACCAGGAAAATCGGATTTATTCTGCAGGAACCTTTCCTGTTTTCGGGGACTGTACGGGACAATATTCTTTATGGAAATACCAGTTATAAGAATTACTCAAACGATCAGTTGGCAGCGGCGATATCCGAAGCCGGTCTCGAGACTCTTCTTGCCCGGTTTGATAACGGTCTTGAGACTAAGGTCCAGACAGCAGGCGATGGGATCAGTCTTGGTCAGAAGCAGCTCATTGCTTTCATGCGAGCTGTTCTGCGTAGGCCTGAGCTGCTTATTCTCGATGAAGCTACTGCAAATATTGACACAGTTACGGAGCAATTGCTTGACAGCATCCTGAAGAAGCTTCCTGCATCGACCACAAGGGTTATAATAGCCCATCGTCTGAATACAATTGAAAATGCTGATGAGATCTTCTTTGTTAATACTGGCAAAGTCATTCCCGCTGGTTCATTCAGTGATGCTATTGATCTGCTTCTGCATGGGAAGAATGAAAATTAGCGCAACCCCACCCTAACTCTTCCCTGTGAGTTTCTTAACCCTACTATTCCACTTTATTATTCCAAAGACAGCTTCCACATCTACGGGACGCTGAATCAATTATTAACAGTAATTTCGAGCGGGAAGGTGCGGTGGCAAACCGGAAATGGCGCGAACTTCAGCCTTTTTTGGGAGCGTGACGCCTAAGGCATTTTGCCAAAAAAGGCTGAAGTTATCATTTCCGGCGCCCTTTTCTTTGGTTCGTTTGACTTCGTCGAGCTCGCAGAAGTAAGATATGAGAAATGATTATGATTTTGGTCTGCTCGGTTCTTTTTGGACGAACAAAAAGAAATGAACATTAAGTAAAAAAGAAAGTGTTCTTTTGAGACATCCTCCTTTACGCTCGAGCCCCTTTGCGGTTAATGGATTTGGATTTTTTAAGCACGGCATGTAGGGGAAGGGTTGATAAAATTAAATTTGATGAATTTGCTCAAAGGCGACAAATAACCCAAATTTTATTATTTTTGCACCCAAACTTTTGGTCAGCTTATATTGTTTGGAGGCATTTTGGGAGTTCTTTTAATTTAATATATGGTCCACCTTCGCCAAGGCTACGGTGTACACGGTCGGTTAACCGAGTGGCTAGGTAGCGGTCTGCAAAACCGTTTACGGCGGTTCGAATCCGCCACCGACCTCAACAAAATCCCTTGTACGAAGTGCCAGGGATTTTTTGTTTTCGTCCAAAACCTGCTTCCAGTGTTGTGGGTTATATGACTCTCAATACCTGGCGAGGATAAACAGACTTGAGTTAGTGATGTGCGGGTTCTGAATCAGACAGCCTCTTCCAGGGTCCTGACAAACCTCATGAAAAAGATGGAATAATCGGTCCGGTCGAAGTAACCCGAAGTTTCATCAGGAGTCGAAGGAAGATCTTCGAATTTTTTAATATTCTCTGTTTCCTTAGTATTTGGTCCGCTCAAATCGACGCGTTCCCCATTGATCCTGTTATAGAAATGCCAGCCTTTTCTCTCATGCGTCTTGAGTATTTCGCCACCAAAAATATCATGGATTAATGTCGAGATAACACTGTCTTGTCCGTTATGGAGTTTCTTGGTTCTCCTGTTCGTCGTAAAATCCAGAGCTAAGGTTCTGTTCAGAACATCAATTACAATCTTTCTGTTAAACATTTTTTTGCTATTAAATAAGTAAATCCTAAGAGGCAAAACCTTATGTAGATCATATTTTCAATAAAAATTGAAATTACATATCGTAAAATTAGACCATCTCTGATTAACATGCATTACACAAATAGTAGGAAAAGTATATGATTTACATTTGATTTACATGTTCATCAATGAATTGTCATTCCTTATCCCTGCTTTATTAAGAAAAATGTTTAGGGCAGCATTGTAAAGAGAATTCGATTTCTATTGAAAGATGAAAAGATGCTTTTTTTCCCGTTTCATGTAATTGTGAATTCACCGCTTAAAATAATAAAAAAATGTATCTTTGTCAGGCAGAGAAAAGTAAAACCCAATAAAATATAATTTGAAACTGTATATCAAAAATATGGTTAGCATCCGTTGCAAGATGGTGGTCAAATCCGAACTTGAAAAGCTCGGAGTACATTACACAAGGTTAGACCTGGGCGAAGTTGAAATAACCGGTACGATCTCGGAGGATCAATTAACCAGTCTTGGTGATGCACTTAAGCTGACGGGCCTTGAACTGATGGATGACAATAAAAAAATTCTGGTTGAGAAAATTAAGACAATAATTATCGAACTGATCCATTACAGTGACGAACAAATCAAGATCAACCTGTCAGATTACCTTAGCGAAAAACTCAATCACAATTACACATATCTCTCAAATCTTTTTACCGCAATCAAAGGAACGACAATTGAGCAGTTTTACCTGGCTAATAAAATAGAACGGGTAAAAGAATTGCTTGTCTATGATGAACTCAATCTGACCGAAATTGCATGGAAGCTTCATTACAGCAGTGTGTCTCATCTCTCAAACCAGTTTAAAAAAATGACCGGGCTTACACCGTCTCATTTTAAAAATCTTAAGATCAAAAGGAGAGTCGCACTGGGAAGCCTGTAACCCATCATACCTTTCTACTCAATTTTTACAAAGTCAATCAATACGCAGGTTGACAGATTTCTTTTTTGTGATAAAGCAAGGTGTGAATAATGTAACTTATTCAGAGAAAAGTGTAACTGTCAGGCTGCAGGAAGACCATACCTTTGTTGATGAAATATTAGTCCGCATTATTCAAAATAATTCCCCCGGACCAATTTTTCAGTCATTAAACTATAGTATTATGAAAAGCCTGTTTTATTTCGTTGCATTAGTACTGATCTTTATCTGGTCCGTCGGATTTATAGGGTACGGTATCGGTGGAGGGTTTCATGTATTACTCGTTCTCGCGCTTTTATCAGTTGTGACAAGGGTGCTGCTGGAGAGGAAATTTACACACAAATATTCCACTCAGGTATATGTGCGGAAAGACGTAATTACAGACATGGAAACGGGATAGTCAATATATCAGTTGGTTCCGTTGTTCCGGTTAATTTATTGGTTGTCATTTTATTGTAAACATTAAATTCATAAATCATGGGAAATCTACTTTATGTAATAGCTGTGGTTCTGATTATTGCATGGGCAATAGGATTTATCGGATATAGTGCAGGTGGACTTATTCACATTCTGCTGGTGATAGCAGTAATTGCTATACTGATCAGGATTATACAAGGACGAAAAGTTCTTTAAAATCATTTATTTATTAAGTATTCATTTAAAAAACTTGATTATGAGCTCAGGAAAAGTATTATTGGGAGTTTTGGCCGGCGTTGCAGCAGGTGCATTGCTGGGGATCTTATTTGCCCCTGACAAGGGAGAAAAAACACGCAAAAAAATCGTAAAGAAGAGCGAAGATTATGCGGATGCTTTAAAAGAAAAATTCGATGAAATTATCGAAAATCTTTCAGCTAAGGCAGATGAGGTAAAGGAGGACATTTCTGAATTTACTGAACAAGTCAAATCGAAAGTATCGGAAGCCAAAAAAGAGGCTAAAAATGCGGGAGCATGAAATGATCACAAATTGATTTAACTTTTAAAACCGGGTAAAAATTTGAATCATGGAAATTGAAACACTGAATTTAAACCGCACTTGCATGACGAATTATAAATCATCTGATTCCCGGTTGTCAGGATTTGATCTGCCCTCCTTGATTGAAACGATGAAACATAGTTGTACGTGGACGAAAGGGGAGCTTAATGCTTTGATTCTTTTGAATAGCTCCTGAAAAACAGGTTATCCTCACGGCGATGCATAAGGGAACGGAAATATTGTCCTTCCAGTCAAATGACTCTATAACAGTTCAGATAATTGAGGGCAGACTGAAATTTCATATCCGGAGAGATTCCGTTACCCTTAATGAGGGTCAGCTTATGACTCTTGATGAACATCTGAAATATCGTCTCTCAACAGAGGAAGAAACTGTTTTTCTCCTGACAATTTCAAATACCAGTTCAAACCCTGGAAGCAATTAGTGATGCTTGTTTAAACTGAAAGTATGGAAGACAATGGTAAATTACTTGACTCGCTGCTGGAAACAGCTTCTGATTACGGAAAAACAAGCTTAGAACTTGTAAAGCTTAAAACAATTGACAAAACATCCGATGTTGTATCATCACTGGTACCACATTCAATTGTTTTCATACTCATTGCTTCATTCCTGTTTTTTTTAAATCTGGGAATAGCATTTTGGCTGGGTGATATACTTGGGGAAACATTTTATGGATTCTTTGTTGTAGCTGCATTTTATATTCTTGCAGGAATTGTCATTCATTTCTTCATGCATAAGCGGATCAAAAACCTTGTTGGCAATTATTTCGTCAAAAATGTTCTAAAATAAAGATCTATGCAAAAAATCACTTCTACTGCCGGACTTAAGGATGCGATTGAATTATTGGAAGCTGAACATATAGTAAAAGGCCAGTTACTAAAGGAACAATTTTTTATTACATACGAAAGTCTTAAGCCTTTAAACGTGCTCAGGAGAACATTGAAGGGGATCGCTTCACCATCATTTCTGATAGATGATCTTCCGGGTGCCCTTATGGCAATGGCTTCGGGCTATCTCTCCAGAAAAGTAGTTACCGGCAGATCAGCTAATATATTCAGGAAGCTGCTTGGTTCTATCCTTCAGTTTGGCATTACTAATGTTGTTGCTAAGAATTCTGATACAATAAAATCGACCGGCATTTCAATATTTCAACATTTTCTAAAGAAAAAAATAATGAAATCAAAGAGCCGTGCCAGCTGAAGTATCGAAGATACCATTTTATGCCAAGGTAACAATATTTCTTGTGGGCTTAATTGCCTTACTGGCAATAATGTATATCGCAAAAAGCATAATTATTCCGATTGTTTTCGCAGTTATAATTGCGATTGTGCTCCACCCTGTAGTAAATTTTTTCGTCCGGAAAAAAATAAACAGGATTCTTGCAATTTTGATGACCATGTTCCTTACCTTTTTAGTTATTGCTGCATTTAGTGCAGTCCTTATTTCACAAGCCGGGAAGTTTGGCGAATCATGGCCCGTGCTCGTGGATAAGTTTACAACTCTTGTCAATCAGAACATCGCAGATGCCGCTGAATATTTTGACAAGGATCCTCAGAAAATACATGACTGGGTCACCAAAACTAAAGGTGAAATAATCAATGTAAGTACTGCTGCAATAGGTCAGACAATAGTTATACTTGGCAATGGATTGGTAATCTTGCTATTGATACCATTTTACATATTCATGATACTATTTTATCAGCCATTATTAATTGAGTTTATCCGTATGCTCTCAGGATCAAACTACCAGAGTCATGTAAGGCAGATAGTTTCCCAGATCAAAACTGTTATTCAGCGCTATCTTGTGGGACTGGTAATTGAAGCTGTTCTGATGGCGGCAATGAATACGACAGCTCTTTTGATACTTGGAATTGAATATGCCTTCATTCTTGGAATTCTTGCAGCATTGCTAAACGTAATACCATATATTGGAGGTATAATTGCAGTCGCATTGCCAATGATGGTTGCGCTTGTGAGCAAACCCTCTCCCTGGTACGCTCTTTATGTTCTGATTGCTTACTATTTTATTCAACTTATAGACAACCACTACATCGTTCCTTATATCGTTGCCTCCAAAATAAAGATCAATGCGTTGTTCTCAGTAATAGTAGTTCTTGTTGGAAACGCTTTATGGGGCATTCCGGGTATGTTTCTTTCCATGCCTTTACTCGCTATCATAAAACTCATTTGTGACCATATAGAACCACTAAAGCCATGGGGCTTTTTATTAGGCGACACCATGCCGCCAATCTTAAAGATCAAGACAATTTTCAAGAAGAAATAAAACAGCGGGCAGTCCATCTAACTGCAAGTAAATTCGGACAATAGCTTCAAAAAATGAAGTGTGAATAATATAACTTTTAGAAAAAGTTCTGTAACACTTATGGTACTTTATTTATTCACCTTTGCATGGCAAAATGAACAAAAGAAAGCCAAATCAGTTGAATCAGGTAGAGATATCAGGTCTGCAAGTGTTAGAAATGTGAGAGTTTAACATAATATTAGAAAAAGGTTAAAGAATTTCATATGATAGAGGTAAAAAAAGAAGGCATAGTATTGGAGAAAACTCATCTGGAATTTGAAAATGAAGGGGTCCTTAATCCTGCAGTTATGCGTGTTGGTGACTCTGTTCACATGTTTTACAGGGCAGTACAGCAAGGAAATCATTCAACCATAGGATATTGTAAACTTGATGGTCCTCTGACTGTCACTGAAAGATGGCAAAAACCAATCATCATACCTGAAAATGACTATGAATCACATGGTGTGGAAGATGCCCGGATAGTCAGGATTGAAAACCTTTATTATCTTACATATACAGGGTACGATGGAACTAATGCCAGGGGAGCTCTGGCTACTACAAAGGACCTCAGGAATTTCAGAAAACATGGGATGATTGTACCTCCAGTTACATATGCACAATTTGTAGTCCTTGCTCAATCGGTAGCCAATTTAAATGAGAACTATTACCTTAATCACGTATCAGATCCCGGTAAAAAGATGATGCTTTGGGATAAAAATATAGTATTCTTCCCCAGGAGAATAAACGGGAAACTGGTTTTCCTTCACCGCATAAGGCCCGGAATTCAGATTGCTTATATAAACAGACTTAAGGATCTCACGAAAGAATTCTGGGATAACTATTTTCTGAACCTTCCAGATCATATTGTACTCGATCCCCTTCTTGGACATGAGTCAAGCTATATCGGCAGTGGCTGTCCGCCTATCGAAACTGAACATGGCTGGCTATTGATCTATCACGGCGTGGAGCATTGTGGGAAAGATCATGTTTATTCTGCCTGTGCTGCATTGCTTGACTTAGAGGAGCCGGGTAAGGTTTTAGCCAGATTGCCTTATGCTTTGTTCTCACCCCAGTATGAATGGGAATTAAAAGGAGAAGTAAATAATGTTGTTTTTCCGACCGGAACCGCCCTTTTTGGCAATACTTTATTTATTTATTATGGCGCTGCAGATACAGTGATCGCATGTGCATCCGTGAAGTTAAATGATCTGGTAAATGAATTGTTAACTTATAGTTCCAAAAATGAAAAGTAAATCAATATCGAAGCAAAACGGTGAGAGTGTTTATTATCATGAAGGATTGTTTGGCTTTGAAAACACTATATCTCCTCAGAATTCTCCATTCACGTATGGACAAGAAGATATGTTAAATAAATCTATTGAATTGCCTGAAATACTTTTTATTACATCATACCCGCCAAGGGAATGCGGTATAGCAACCTATTCTCAGGATCTGATCAAGGTCCTTAATAATAAATTCAGCAATTCCTTTTCCATAAAAGTCTGTGCGCTTGAATCAAATGATGAGAATTTTCAATATTCCGATGATGTAAAATATACTTTGAAAACTTCATTGTCTGACAGCTATGGAAAACTTGCATTAACAATAAATAAGGACGATCGGATCAGAATAATCCTGATCCAGCATGAGTTCGGATTTTTTAAAAAACAGGAACGGTCATTTATGGAGTTCTTAACTCTGCTTACAAAACCAATTGTTGTTGATTTTCATACGGTACTGCCCTTTCCTGATAAGCAGCTGAAATTGAATGTAAAAAACATAGCTGCAAAGTGCAGTTCAGTTATCGTAATGACTCATAATTCTGCAGATATCTTAATTAATGACTATGGTTTGCCAAAAGAAAAAATATCTGTGATAGCCCACGGCACTCATCTGGTTCCACATCTGAATAAGGATTATTTAAAAAAGAAATATGGATTCGAGGGTCGAAAGGTTCTCACAACATTTGGACTGTTGAGTTCGGGAAAAGGAATTGAAACAACTATTAAAGCCTTGCCTCATATCGTGAAAAGCTGCCCTGAAACATTATTTCTCATAATTGGCAAAACCCATCCTGAAGTTTTAAAAGAAGAGGGAGAAAAATACAGGAACAGCCTTGAAGCAATGATAATCAGTAATAAATTGACACAGCATGTAAAATTTATTAATAGCTATCTTCCATTACCCGATTTACTTGAATATTTGCAACTTACAGATATCTATCTGTTCACTACCAATGATCCCAACCAGGCTGTAAGCGGTACTTTTGCCTATGCGATGAGTTGTGGCTGCCCTATCATTTCTACTCCTATTCCTCATGCCAGGGAAGTACTTACAGAGGATACAGGAATTATTTTCGACTTTCGTAACTCCCAGCAACTGGCTGATGGCGTCATGCGGTTATTGAACGATACCCCATTGCGAAGGAATATCAGAATAAACACCTTGCAGAAAATCGTTTCCACTGCCTGGGAAAATTCTGCCGTTGAACATACAATGCTCTTCGAAAAAATCGCAGGCAATAAGATTAAACTGCAATATAATCTTCCGCCTCTCAATCTGGACCATGTAAAAAGGATGACGACCGATACCGGGATAATCCAGTTTTCAAAAGTCAACCATCCTGATCTCTGCTCAGGCTATACCCTTGATGACAATGCCAGGGCAATGATTGCCCTGTGTCATGCATTTTGTTTTAACAGGCGACAAAAAGAGTATATGGTACATAAACAAATATTTGAGTTTTATTAAGCTTTGCCTTCAGCCTGATGGTAACTTTTTGAACTATATGGATATTGAAAATAAATTTACTGATCAGAACAAAGCTGTAAACCTCGATGATGCCAATGGAAGGGCTTTCTGGGCCCTGGGTTATCTGATTTCTGCGAAAGAATTTCTTCCTGAGAGAATTAATTCCCTGGCTATTTCAATTATTCAAAAAGCGATGTCCCGCGTTCATGAAATTCATTCCACAAGGGCCATGGCTTTTGCTATAAAGGGATTATTTTTATTATAACAGCACAATGAGATCTTCAGAAAACCAGAACCTTGTAAAAATACTGGCAAACAGACTGGTTCAGATGTACAGGCATGAATCGAACGAAAAATGGCAATGGTTTGAAGGTTATCTTACATATGCAAACAGCATTCTGCCTGAGGCTATGTTATATGCCTGGTCGTTGACCGGGGAAACGATTTACAGGGAAATAGCATTATCATCTTTCCGACTTTCTCTTATCAAAAATTTTTAATGAAAATGGAATAGAAGTTATTTCCAATAAAAACTGGCTTCAAAAGGGAGAGGAATCAGGACATTTTGGTGAACAACCCATTGATGTCGCTTATACCATTATGACATTAAGCAAGTTTTATGATGCATTTGCTGATGAAGACTACCTGATTAAAATGGAAACTGCATTTAACTGGTTTTTAGGAAATAACCGTCTGCATCAGATCATATATAACCCTTGTACCGGTGGTTGTTACGACGGTCTGGAAGAAACGCATGTGAACCTCAACCAGGGTGCTGAATCCACAATAAGTTACCTTATGGCACGACTGACTGTTGACAAGTACAGAAAAGCGGACGAAACATCAGTTATCAAATCCATGGTTGTTTCTGAAAATAAATTAGCGAGAGAAGAAGCAATTGTATTTCCGGCAATGAGAAATCAGAGCTCAATGACCTCTTATAACTTTTCATCGGATACCTCAGATAATCTATCAGAAAAAAGCAGGAGATGATTATTAATCATATAAATTTCAGTAAAATCGAAACATGCAAATTACTGTTACCAGGAAGAATATCAAATTTTCTCCTGATCCCGCCAGGGTAATCGCACGGTTCTGTAATTTTTCTAAGGAGCAGAAGTAAAAATATTATACTGAATGTATTAGCTATGTCTGATAGTGAAGTATATACTGTATTAAGTCAGGTACTGAGAGGCTATTCCCGACGTCACAGAAATATTTCACTGATATTGGAAACTCACTTTGCTAAACTGAACGGGATATTTAATGAGCTGGGTATAAAACCACTCAAAATTAATCAATCACGAAGAACGCTTATAGGTTCATATTTCACAATGGAATATTCAATCGAATCTGCAGCATTTTTTAACCCGTCAGTCGTGGAGGACCCTGATCAGTCGGAAACAGGAACTGATGAAAAAAGACTGATTTTTAGTTTCAGAGCCACTGGAGAAGGTCATATTTCATCGATCGTTTTCCGTTCAGCTGTGATAGATAGAAATAACGACCTGATCATTGAGCCGGTCGGCAAAATGCTGGCAGAAGCTGCACGTATCAAAAGGCATATTTATAATAAAAAATCCTTTATTAAGAAACTGGATGAAATGCACGATTTCGATAATAGCCTTTCGCCTCTTTTTGTATTGGAAAAATTGGCCGAGCGATTTACTTATGGTGAATTGAAGAGAGCGGTTGAAGAAATAAGAAAATCCCATCAGCTTACACCAAATAAGGAGTTAATCATTAATCAGATGATGTGGCTGGCTCTATCCCATTATGAAATTGAGTTTTCACTTGACTCTGCAATTTCCGAGAGAGTGATCTTTCCAATCTCCGATTCAGAAAAAAATGGCATTGAGGATGCACGCTTCGTTAAATTCACAGAGGATAACGGTAAAGTGATCTATTACGCCACCTATACTGCTTACGATGGTAATGTTCATTTTGCCAAAGTTGCTTTCGACCAGAGATTTCTATCACTTCAAAGGGTTACCAATACATGGTGAACTCGCACAGAATAAAGGAATGGCATTGTTTCCCAGAAAAATAAACGGGAAGTATGCAATATTGTGCAGGACTGATGGAGTAAATAATTATCTGGCTTATTCTGATAACATCTCCATCTGGAGGGAAGCTAAACTTATTCAGAAGCCAAAGTATTCCTGGGAGCTTGTACAGGTTGGAAATAGCGGTTCACCCATAGAAACGGATGCCGGATGGTTAGTTATAACTCATGGAGTAGGACCCATGCGGGAATACGTGTTAGGAGCATCATTATATGAACTTAATAATCCTGAAAATGAAATTGGCAGGTTGAAGACCCCTCTTATTTCTCCCAATAGTGAAGAAAGGGAAGGTTACGTACCAAATGTAGTTTACTCGTGCGGTTCTATTATTCACAATGGAAATTTAATTGTTCCATATGCCATGTCAGATTATGCATCTACCTATGCTACAATTGATTTAAATGAACTCCTGAATGAACTTAAAAACTCTGAAAAAATCAGTAGCTGACTTAACTTATATGTAAATAATGTAAAACAAACATAAAGTTGTGTAACTTTTTTCTTCAAAAGGTGACACATCTTTGTAATCTGATATACATTCTGTTTCCACACAAATTTCCCCACAATGACCAGGATCTTCACAAAAAAAGTTGCAGTTATAGTGGCTCATCCAGATGATGAAACATTATGGGCCGGTGGAACAATACTGAGCCATCCGCGATGGCAATGGTTTATCGCCTGTCTTTGCAGGGGAAACGATAAGGACCGTTCCTCAAAGTTTCACAACACCCTGAGAATACTTAAATCAGTGGGCGTTATGGGCGATATGGAGGATGGTCCCGAACAAAGGCCTCTTGATGAAAAGGAGGTAGAGGCCGCCATTGTTGAATTAATGCCTGCAACCCATTTCGACCTGATAATTACACATAATCCTGCAGGCGAATATACCAGGCATCTGAGACATGAAGAAACAGGCAGGGCAGTCATTAAGCTCTGGAGTGCCGGCAAACTTTCAGCCGGTGAATTATGGACTTTCGCTTATTCTGACGATAACAAAAAACACTATCCCGAGGCTCAGGAAAACACCTCAGTTTACCGGAAACTTACAAAAAGGATATGGCTTCGGAAATATAGGATAATAACTGACACGTATGGCTTTGAAAAGGGTGGTTTTGAGGCAGAAACTACGCCGACTGCAGAATCATTCTGGAAATTTACCATACCGGCCGAAGCTGAACTCTGGCTTAATAAAACTGTTGAATCATGAAAGTATTGTTATTATATGATTATCCGCCTTCACCGGGAGGGCTGGCCACCCAGGGAGATCTTTTGTACAGGGGACTTCTTGAAATGGGTGTTGATGCACAGGCTGTTCATTTCGAATCGGCACAGGAAAAAGAATGGTACTATCGCTGGTTTGAGCCGAATGTTGTTGTCGGCGTAGGTTACTGGGGACATGCACCCCAGCTCGTACTTCATCCGCAGCGTTATGGCGTTCAACCCGTACCCTGGCTGGTTGCAGATGGCTATATAGCAAATTACCAGGAGGTACTGAATGCTCTGCCCCTCATCCTTGTGACATCAAACTGGGTAAAGGAGATGTATGTCCGCGACGGCATTAGCGGAGACAAAATTGAAGTATTACCCGTCGGATGTGATACGGATTCCTTCATATCACACAGCAAGGATGACCCGAAGATTAAGGCGGTCCGCGAATCCCTGGGCATTTCCCCCGATCAGATAATGATCCTGACAATTGGTGGGGATGCCGCGTCAAAAGGAGCCCAGGAAGTTATGCAGGCACTCGCCATCATCGATACAAAAGCACCAGATTGGAAATATGTGTGCAAAGTATGGCCCCAGCCACGAACGCAGATTCAAAACTTTGCTGACCTTGATATGGCTGCAAATCTCGGAATTGAAAAAAATGTCACCTATGAAACTAATAAAATTTCAAGGAATTTCATGCCTTATCTTATCGGAGCATGCGATATATATGCAGCTCCTTCACGGCTTGAAGGATTTGGAATGCCCCAGGTGGAAGCCGGAGCCTGCGAAAAACCGGTGATAGGTATAAAGGCAATGGGAATGCTTGATACACTGGTACATGGCGAAACAGCCTATCTTGCAAAGGTGGCACAGAAAATAGTTGTCGACCAGGTTACCCTGGGAGATGAATCAGGATTTGAAGGAACACACAAAGTGACTGTTTAAAGAGCCACGCACGGTGGATTATCGTGCAGATGTACATGATATTGGAAAATACCTGATGCTTCTTATGACTGATGCAGCGTTACGTGAAAAAATGGGCAAGGCAGCCAGGGAAAGGGTCGTAAAAAACTTTGACTACCGTGTTGTCGCAAAACGGTTTGTAGAAATAATAGGTAATAAATTAGGAATTAAATAATGAAAGCTGCAGAATATCACGAGATTGAAGAGGCAAGGAAAGCTGCTATTGAAGTGCTGCTTTATAATGCTCACGGGCCTTATCATGGCCTTCCCCGTACTGCAGGCTGGGGATATCCTGAACCGTATACAAGAGATCTGATGTTTTCTATTTTTGGAATAGCAGTTTCGGAAAACAGGAAACTTCTGGCAAGCATCCGGAAGGTATTGGAAACGCTGGCAAAAAACCAGACAGAACATGGTCATATACCTTCACTTGTACATGATAAAGAGGACCGTGGATCAAGCGATACTACACCATTATTTTTGCTTGGTGCCGGAATTTTCAGAAAAATTTCAGGTGAGAAAGATTTTCTCAGTCAGGCTGTGGAAAAAGCCCTGACCTGGATGGATTATCAAAGCCCGTCGGACAGGAATATGATTGCCCAGCAGCCAACAAGTGATTGGCGCGATGAACAATGGGTTACCGGATATGGATTGTTTGTCAATACTCTTGTATACAGCTATCTCAGGATCCTTGGAAGGAATGACAAAGCCGACAAGATGCACAGTGAGATGAGCCGTTTCACAATTAAGGGCGGAACAAAACATCGTCATGTTCATGAAGGGTTGATAGTAAAACATAAACCCTACTATGCTTTATGGTCTTATAAAATTCATAGCAGCGAACGGTTCGACCTTCTCGGCAACAGCCTTGCCATACTATCTGGAATCGCTTCACCTCACCGGGCTGATCAGATGATTTCATGGATCGAGGAGGAATGTACCGCCATGAAAAAGAGTGGTGACCTGGCTGTTGATCTGCCACCTAATTTCTTTCCTTTTATTAAACCTGAAGATCCGGACTGGCTTCCCCGGTATGCTATATATAATAATCCGGGAGAATATCATAATGGAGGTATCTGGCCATTTGTATGCGGGTTCTATGTTGCTGCATTAGTTGCAGCCAAAAAGTATACACTTGCGCATGAAAAGCTTGTAGCTCTCACACATCTTATCAGGCTCTCAGGAGCTGCAAAGCTTAGTTTTGGATTTAATGAGTGGATAAAATCCCAGAATGGCAGACCTATGGGGCAGGACTGGCAGACATGGAGTGCCTCAATTTATCTGTACGCAGTAAAATGTGTTGAGGAAAAACGCACACCCTTTTTTGATGAGATTCGTCTTAACAGAGCTTAAGCCGAACAAACCAAGTAATAAACCTGATTAACACCAAATAAATGACAGCAATTGAATTTACCAATCAACTAACAGATCTCGAGCAAAGCCTAATGAGCTATGCAAATCGTCTCAGGTTAAATAGTGCGGACGCAAAAGACCTGGTACAGGATACATTCCTGAAAGTACTTCTAAATAAGGATAAGTTCACAGATACAGGATTCATGAAAGCCTGGACTTTCACAATTATGAGAAATACCTTTATTAATAATTACAGGCATAGTGTTCTGCTGAGATCTTATGGGGAAAATACAGATGCTTCACTTATCACTAACCTTTCAAACGCTCAGGTTACTGATAACCCTGATTCAATATATACAGTGAAAGAAATTAATCACAGTATAGAACGGATGGATAATAAATTCAGGATCCCATTTAAAATGTTCATTGAAGGATACAAGTATAAAGAAATTGCTGATACTATTAAGCTCAAAATAGGAACTGTAAAAAGCAGGATTTTTCTTGCAAGAAAAGTAATGAGGAGCCAAATTGGAAAGTAATAGTTATCAGAATATTGCGTATCACCTGATACGTAAATTATGTAACTAAATATTGAAAATGTGTAACACGTGTGATTATTGGAACTTTCATCTTTGTATGAAAATGTTTTACTATAATGAAGACACTTCTTTTCATTTTTACTGTTTCATATTTTAGCATAGGTACAGCGTGTGGACAGAATTATCTCATTGATTTTGCGGTATCATCAAGCATACCTTTAAACATTGTCAAGGTTGATAATCTGTCAACAGGAGAGTCTGTTACAATCGATGGAACAGATGTTCTGAATCTCAAAGGCAGTTCCGTGATAACCGGTATAAATGATAATAGCGCCTCCCATCCGGGGATAAAGATCTATCCTAATCCCATGACAGATAAAGCAATGCTGGAAATTCAGCCTCCGGTATCCGGCAATGCCGTGATAACTATCCTGGATCTATCCGGGAAAATAATAATCAGTTTTAAAGACTATCTGGATAACTCTTTACAGGTGTTTAAATTTTCGGGCGAAACATCAAGAGGTATTTATATCGTCAATGTAAGAGGTAATCAATACCAGTTATCAGGTAAATTAATTAGTAATGGCAGCTCATCGGGTTTGGCAGGTATCGAGAAGATCTCTGGCAGCAGAAGTGCACAGGCAACTGATATCAAAGCGTCAGTCGGTGAAAAGGGCGGCAGGATAACCGAAATGTTGTATACACAAGGTGACAAGTTGAAATTTACAGCTATGTCAGGAGATTATCAGACTGTTCTGACAGATATACCTGATAAGAACAAAACCATAATATTTGATATTAATCCAAACAGGGACGGGGATGGCAACAACTATAATATGGTTGAGATTGATGGCAAATACTGGTCAGAAGAGAATCTGAAAACAACAAAATACACTGACGGTACATCACTTCCACTGGTTGCTGATAGTGTATCGTGGAGCAACCTTACTAAACCAGCGTTTTGCTGGTATAACAACAACGAAGCAGCATATAAGAATCCATTTGGAGCACTGTATAATGCTTACGTAATAAGAGAAGGAAATGTATGTCCTGCAGGATGGCATATATCTACTGATGCAGAATGGACCTCATTAAAAGATTTTCTCTCAGTGAATGGCTATGCTTTTGGTACAAATATTAATGCAATAGCGAAGTCTATTGCTTCAACATCGAAATGGAATGTTTATACATATGTTTACGAGCCACGTGGTCCTATGGAAACTATCGGAGCCGTCGGCAAGGATCAGGAAACAACTAATAATAGCACCGGCTTTAATGGTTACCCGGGGGGAATGAGAAGCTCTAACGGAGCTTTTAGTCAACTAGGGGCAATGGGTGTATGGTTTTCGGCTGATGCCATAGCTTTGCAGCCTGATGGCGGACTCTGGGATTGGTCCCTTAGTTATCAGAATCCGGATATTCAACAGGGCGGTGACGATAAAAATTCTGGTTTTTCTGTTCGCTGCATTAAGGATTAATTAGCATCAGAAAATCATACCATGCGTGAATTATATAACTCTTTTCAGAAGTTATGTAACACATCCGCCGGGCCAAATCTCTAATTTTGTTACGATTAAGGAATGATTCCGATTGAATCAGGGATTGTTGCCTGATAATCACAAGTTTAAAATTTCAGCCATATCACTATGAAATCAATTGTTAAAGTTTTAGTCTTAATCTTTATTGTGAATATTACTTCTATAATATTCCCAAAACAGGCATCAGCTCAGCAACCTTATGTTAGTTTCCAGGTTTTCTACGACCAATTAAGTCCCTATGGTGAATGGGTCGACTATCGCGATTACGGATATGTTTGGATTCCTGACGCCGGACCGGATTTTGTACCATATTCCACTCAGGGACATTGGATTCTGACTGACTATGGATGGACCTGGATGTCGGATTACAGCTGGGGATGGGCACCGTTCCATTATGGTCGCTGGGATTATGATCAGTATTATGGCTGGTTATGGGTACCTGGTAATGAGTGGGGACCAGCATGGGTCTCATGGAGAAGAGCAGACGGTTATTATGGCTGGGCTCCTATGGAACCTGGTATAAGTCTCACTGTCAGTTTCAGCAGAGGATATGACAACCGTAACGATCACTGGATCTTCGTAAGGGACCGGGATATTGACAGAAATGACATTTATCATTATTATATCAGCCGGTCAGATGAGGACCAGATCGCCAGACGTTCAACAGTGATTAATAATACTTATGTTGATAATAGCAGGCATACAACGTACATCGCAGGACCAGCGCGTACTGATATACAAAGAGCTACAGGGAGACAAGTCAATCCTGTTGCCATTCAGGAATACAATAAACCGGGACAAGACATGAATAATGGTAAGTTCCGGATTTACAGGCCTGAAGTTGCAACGAGCAATGGCGGAGGAGTGAAACCTGCACCCTCAAGAATTACTAACCTGAAGGATGTGAAACAACCTTCACAGCGCAATGCGACCAACCAGGCATCAAATTTGCCTGAAAAATCTACAAAGCCATTAAATACAAGTCCTTCTCAGAATGTTAGAAAAGAAGCCCAACCAAACAATCCGAAACCACAAATTTATACTCCTTCACAGAATATAAAAAAAGAAGCTCAACCAAACAGTGTTAAGCCGCAGAATTCAAATCCTCCTCAAAATATCAGAAGAGAAGCTCAGCCAAATAATGTAAAGCCACAGAATTCAAATCCTCCTCAAAATATAAAAAGAGAAGCTCAGCCAGGTAATGTAAAAACACAAACTACAAATCCTCCAAAGAGTTTAAACGAACAGACTCAGCCGAATAATGTAAAGAAGATGAATACGATTCCGACAAAAAAGACAGGTAAGGCAAAGCAATCCAATACTTTGAAGGATCAAAAGAAGAAATCCGATAATGCAGACGATATAAAGAAGAACGAATAATACCGATACTCTTGAATTTTACCACCCCTTAAATTAAATTACATGAACGCAAATGTGGCAGGATACTGGAACCAGAAAAAGGAGAAGCTTAAGCAAAGATTTCCTGTCATTACCGACGCAGATTTGCGTTATCGTGAGGGTAAGGAAAAAGAGATGATCGAAATGCTAGGCTATAAACTCGGAAAATCAAAACAGGAGCTGCTCTACATTATTGTAGATCTATAGTAACTCCGCTCATCGGTGTAATCTGAATCTGTCAGGTTCAGATGAAATAAGTTATTTTCTATGAAAAATATTCATCCGGTAAGTAAGGTAAAAAATATTGCAAAGGAGCAAACCATCAGACTCAGTGAGAAAGCAATAGCAAAAACAGCTGAAGCACACAACTTCCTGACAGATGTTGCCGATTTTTTTTTATTCTTTTCCCGTACGGTCAAAGAAACTTTTTCACGGAATTTTGAATTTAAAGAATTCCTGCGTCAGTCATTTTTAATAGGTTATAAATCGGTACCGTTAATAACAGTCACGGGTTTCATCATGGGTCTGGTGCTTACAATTCAGGCGCGACCGTCGCTGGTTCATTTCGGGGCCGTTTCCTTACTTCCGGGTATGGTGGCAGTTTCACTAATCAGAGAAATGGGACCGGTTATCACAGCATTGATCTGTGCCGGGAAAATAGGCTCTGGAATGGGTGCTGAACTGGGTTCAATGAAAGTGACGGAACAGATTGATGCTATGGAAGTATCATCCACCAATCCCATGAAATTTTTGGTAGTTACCAGGGTTCTGGCAGCCACACTGATGATACCCATTTTAGTCTTGTATGCCGATACGCTTGGTATGTTTGGAAGCTGGGCGGGCGCGAACATTAAGGGAGATGTATCATTTGTTCTCTTTTGCTCACAGGCATTCAGTCATCTTGAGTTTATAGATCTTCTGCCTGCAGTAATTAAATCCTTCTTTTTCGGTGCCGTGATCGGATTGGTCGGATGTTATAAAGGATATACTGCCGGACGTGGTACTGAGAGTGTTGGTATAGCTGCAAATTCGGCAGTAGTAGTATCTTCTCTGCTGGTAATAATTGTCGATCTGATTGCAGTACAAATTACCGATTTATTATAATATAATTTGAATACAGATGGATCCTTTCCTTAAATCAGATATCAGTGCGGCTAAGCATCAAAGAAGCGATCAGGTTATAGAAATCAATAACCTCAGGAAAGGATTTGGCGAACAGGAAGTCCTGAAAAATGTGTCATTACAGCTCTTTAACGGAGAGAACCTGGCAGTGCTTGGAAAATCGGGCTCCGGAAAATCTGTCCTCATAAAGTGTATTGTCCGGTTGTTCAATCCTGACGACGGAACAATCAATGTTCTGGGTGAAGATGTGAACACGTTGAACAATGAAAGGTTAGGAGAGATGCGCAAGAAAATTGGTTTTCTTTTTCAGAGCGGTGCATTATATGATTCAATGACGGTTAAGCAAAACCTTGAATTTCCTCTGAAGAGAATAAAAAAGGGACTCACACAAAAAGAAATAAATGAAAAGATAAATGAAGCACTTGAAAATGTCGGCCTGGCTGATGCTCTGAATAAAATGCCATCTCAGTTATCGGGCGGAATGCGCAAGCGGATCAGCCTTGCCCGGACAATTGTGGTTGACCCGATGATCATTTTATACGATGAACCGACAACCGGGCTCGATCCGGCAACCTCAGATGAAATAAGTTCACTGATTAATGATGTTCAGAAAAAATATAAGACATCTTCACTGATTATCACACATGATATTGAATGTGCCCGTAATACGGCAAACCGTGTAATCATGTTGCATGATGGAGAAGTTTATAAGGAAGGCAATCTTACAGAATTCGAAAAGTCTTCTGACATATTGATCAGATCATTCTTTAAATAATTTATAAAAGGTATCAGATTTAATACAATAATATATGGAAAAGCACACAACTAAATTCAAAGTACGGTTAGGCTTGTTTATAGCAGGAGGACTGATGATTTTTATTGTTGCCGTTTTTATAATTGGAAGGCAGAAAAATCTTTTTGTCCCTGTCTATAAACTTACTACGACTTTTTATAATGTGAGCGGATTGCAGGTTGGAAATAATATCCGTTTTTCTGGAATCAATGTCGGCACAGTTGACAATATTAAAATAATTAATGATTCAACAGTCCAGGTAGATATGCTGATTCAAAAAAATGTTCAGAAGTTTATTAAAGAAGACTGTGAAGCGGCTATCGGCTCAGCCGGTCTTATAGGTGACCGGATTTTAATTATTACTCAGGGCAGTTCTGATGCACCTTTGGCAAAAGACGGCCAGCAGATCCTATCAAAAGAACCAGTTGAACCTGATGCTATTATGGCAAGTCTGCAGGTAACAGCTAATAATGCTGCAATTGTTTCATATCAGCTTGCAGAGATTATGACTAAAGTGAACAGCGGAAGCGGAACTCTCGGGAGATTTATCCAGGATTCAACAATTGCAGAGAATATTAATCAGACAATTGTGAATCTTAAAAAGAGCAGTAAAGGCCTGGATGAAAATATGAATGCTGCCAAGGAAAATTTTCTTTTCAGAGGATATTATAAAAGAAAAGAAAAAGCAGCAGAAAAAATCAAGGTTGATTCTGCAGCAAAAAAAGCAGAGGTATTGAAGGCAATTGAGAAAAAGAAAAAATAATTATCTGGTAAAACGTTCAATAATGGTAGACCCCCGATGTGGTTCAAAAGAATATTCATACTGCTGTTTATTTCAGTATTCATTAATGCTTTAGTATCTGCACAGGAAACAACCGTCAAAACAGATTCAACACAACTTTATAAGGATATTGAAACCTATTCAAAACGAAACAAGTTCAATACTTTCCTGTACAAGTTGATTTTCAAACCGATCACAATCATATCAAAGAAAGGGGTCAAAAAGAAAGTTTATAAAAAACTGATCCAGAAACCATATAGCACTTTCCAGGGGAAAATTATCCGGAAGATCGACATTGTTACCCTCGACCCATTTGGTTACCTTGCTGATGACACGACCGTGACCCAACAAAACATTTTAACTAAAGCTGGAAATTCCTTACATATTAAAACTCAGACAATAGCGATCCGAAACCTCCTGCTTATCCGTGAAAATGAGCCGTTTAATTCATTTTATGTTAAAGAATCGGAGCGTTTGATCCGAAGTCAGAAATTTGTACATGATGTCTATTTTTATGTTGCTTCCGCCGGATCAAAATCTGATTCAGTAGATATTTTTATCCGGGAACTGGATAACTGGAGTATTACAGGTGAAGCTGCCATTTCACCATCATCTATGAAAATTGGTTTAGCGGATAAAAATTTTTTAGGATTCGGACACGAGTTTCAGAATGTCTTTTCAAGAAATATCAGTACCGGTATCAGTAAGTTTCGTACTAATTATTTCATTCCGAATATTATGACCACTTATATCAATTCAAATTTGCATTATGAAGTTGACGGATACGGAAATATCAGAAGAAGCATGGCTTTTGACCGTCCGTTTTATTCACCGTATGCAAAATGGGCAGGAGGTATTTCGCTCGCCACTCAGGTTAAACGAGATTCTCTGGTGGGCAAGAGTCCTCTATATATTCCATTGAATTTAAAATTAAAGACACAGGATTTCTGGGCAGCCAAGGCAATACGGATTTTCAATGGCTCTACGGAAGATGAACTGGCAACTAATCTAATACTCTCTGCCCGGTATTTACGAATTCGTTACCTCGATAAACCAACCGATATTAATGATCCGTTGCAGATCTATTCCAACGAGAATTTTTACTTGGCCGGAATTGGAATTTCTACCCGTAAATATGTTCAGGATAAATATATTTTTAAATATGGTACTATCGAAGATGTGCCGGTCGGCAAGGCCTTTGAATTGACCGGAGGTTACCAGTTAAGAAATAGTTCCTGGCGACCATATCTGGGAATGCTGTTTTCCATCGGAAACTACCATGAATGGGGATACCTGAGTACAAACGTTGAATATGGAACCTTTTTTCGTAACTCCCAAACGGAACAGGGTGTTGCAACTGTCGGCATAAATTATTTCACCGGATTATTTGAAATCGGTAACTGGAAATTCAGGCAATTTGTAAAACCCCAGGTCACTATAGGGATTAACAGGTTCTCGTACGACAGTTTAACTCTCAATGATCGCCATGGTATCAAAGGATTTAACAGTATTGGTTTGTCGGGGACTAATCGCCTTTTGTTTATGCTGCAGACACAGTCATATTCTCCGTGGAATCTGGCAGGATTCCATTTTGGACCTTTTCTTGCATGCTCCTTTGGAATGCTTGGTGACGCTGTAAAAGGATTTAAGAACAGTAAATTGTATTCACAGATAGGTTTTGGAGTCTTAATAAAAAATGAAAACCTCATATTTAATACATTTCAGATATCCATTTCATTTTTCCCGTTGATCCCCGGAATTGGACAGGATATTTTCAAAATGAACTCATTCAGCACAACTGATTTCGGTTTCCGCGATTTTGAGATCGGTAAGCCCGCAATAGTTATGTACCGTTAGAATATACCATTATACCATTATGCCATTACGCCTTTGTGCCATTACGTCATTGAGCCTTTGCACCTTTAATCTATTATCCTGTAATACGTGAATGATGCAATCTATTGCCTTAATTATGTAACGATTATCACAGCAAATAGGCGGACCTTTGCCTTACAAATTATTCTCTTTAAAAATGAAACAAATGAAAAACCTATTCTTAACACTGGTGGTGGTAACTCTTTTTGTCTATTAAAATGAAAAAAAAACTTCTTACAGGCCTTCTGATAACTTTTCTGACTTCCCAATTTATATCAGGACAGTTTGAAACCTATTCTGTTGAAATTGCTCCATTTTGTTCAAAGAAAAACGATGAGTTCTCGCCTGTCTATTACAAAGAAGGTATCGTATTTTGTACTAACAGGGGCCAGAATTTAGCATTAAATTCCGGTGGTTCTCAAAAGACAGGACAATTTAATATCTACTATACAAGCAGATCCCATAACGCAAAATCGTGGAATACTAAATTATTTTCTAATATTCTGAAGACCAAAGTCAATGATGGACCGGTGACTTTTAACAGCAGTGGTGATACCATTTACTTTTCAAGAAATCTTGACTTAACTAATAAAAGAAATAATAATTCGAAATCAGGAAATAAACTTGGAATTTTCAGCGCCATTCTGGTTAATGGACAATGGACAAAAATAAGGGAATTCCGTTATAATGATGAAAGATACAATGTCACAACACCTTATCTTTCACCTGATGGTAAAAAGCTATTCTTTGCATCAGATAAGCCAGGAGGTTCAGGAGGTTATGACCTGTATTTTTGTACATGGAAAGGTGACTATTGGGACAAACCAGAAAATCTTGGTCAGGTAATAAATACAGAAGGAAACGAATCATATCCGTTTATCAATGCGTCTGGAGATCTGTTCTTTTCATCCGACGGAAAGTCGGGCTTTGGCGGAATGGATATTTTCTATTCTCAATTTTCGAATCAGGAATGGCTAACACCTATCCAGCTCGATCCTCCTATAAACTCCAGGTTTAATGATTTTGGAATAACTACAGACTCGGTAATGAATGAAGGATATTTCTCAACTGACAGAAATAAAACAACAGAGATCTATCATTTTAAGACGGGTCTTCCACAGGTCTTCTATAATAACATTCAAAAAGACAACAAGTACGCTTTCGTCTTCAGGGATACCGGATCAATTGTTGTGGATACTATTAATCTCAGGTATATGTGGAATTTTGGAGACGGAACTTCATCGTCAAAAATGGTTACAAACCATAGCTATAAAAGCGCCGGCGTTTATAATGTCAGGCTTGATCTTATTGACAGAAATACTGGCAGGTTGTTCTTCTCAAAATTATCCTACAATTTGAAAATTGCTAATTATGAACAACCATTTATAAGTTCTGCCAATGTGACGACTAAAGGTGATATTACAGAATTTGACGGACTCAAATCTAATATGCACGGATATAAAATAATAACTTATTCCTGGGATTTTGGAGACCACATCAGATCGTCAGGGGAAAGAGTTAATCATTCATACCTGAAAAAAGGAGATTATATTGTAAATCTCTGCCTGACATTAAAATCAGAATCAACAGGAAATTTAAGAAAAACAGGCATCTCAAAGAAGATAACTGTTTTAAATGATTATCAGGAAAAAGCTACTTATCTGGCCAAAGAGTCTTCAGAGAAACCAGATTTCCTTGAACTTAAGGATGCTGAAAATGTTAAGATGACAAATCTTTACTCGGCTGAAAATGAATATCAGCAAGATGCAGTGTTTGTTGTTGAATTAGTGGCATCCAAAAACCGCATGGATGTAAATAAGGCTTTCTTCAGAAACGTACCCAAAAAATTCAGTATTACAGAAAAACCTTATCAGGATACAATTAAATACTGTTATAATGTTGATCAGCAAATGAGCCTGATGGCTACATATCCTGCTTACAGGGAAATGATGGCTCTTGGATATAAAGAAGCGAGGGTAAAAATGTTCCTGCTTAAAGATCAATCTGAAAAGGAACTGCTAAATCTCATAAAGATCAATGGAGCTTATGCTGATTCTTACTTTGATTCCAAAGAAAAGTTAACATCAAGTGCTTATATAATGCTTGATCAGGTATTTAAGTTAATGAAAAAGTATCCGCCATTGAAACTTGAATTAGCTGTTCATACAGATAACAGAGGTCCTGCTGATAAGAATCTGGCATTATCACAAAGACATTCTCAGTTTATGGTAGACTACCTGATTAAAAGAGGAATAAATACAAAAAGAATGATCTCTATGGGATTTGGTGGTTCTAAACCAATCGCACCAAATTTTCTGGAGAAAGACAGAAAACTGAACCGTCGGATCGATTTTCGTATTATTGATTAAGATCCTCCGAGGAGTTAAATTCTGATAATCGAAAAATAAAACCGACGGTGTTCAATTCAATGGAAATCTGTGAATAATGTAATTTTTATTCTCAAAATTATATCGATTATGCCACGATTTTTTTGTAAATTACTTCCAACATTATCCAGATAAAAAAATGACCAGAATATCTCTTTTGGTTTGCATTTTTTTATTGATTTCACTGCAGGTATCGGGACAATGTGTGAATAGCCCGACAGTCACACTTAGTAGCACCTCCGGCGGAATTTGCAGTTTAACACCTGTAACTTTATCTGGCAATACTTTTGGCGGCAGTACAAAAAAAGTAACAATAACGGAAAATGGAGCCGGTTCTGTAAGTCCTGCCAATACATCAAAATCACCTTTTGCATTTACCTATACTCCAAAAAAGGGAGACAATGGGAAAACGGTTATAATAACTGTTACGACAGATAATCCTTTAGGTTTGCCATGTGCTGCAGCAAAAGCGACCTATACATTGACAGTAGAGGCCACCAATCCTTCAGCCCCTGTAGTTGGTACTATCATCAAACCTACATGTGGGGTTTCAACCGGAAGCGTGGTACTAAACAGCCTGCCTTCAACCGGAATATGGACACTTACACGCAACCCGGGAGCAATCACAACCACAGGCACAGGAACGAGCGTAACTATTTCAAGCCTTGCAACAGGAACATATTCTTTTACTGTCAGTAGCTCGGAAGGATGTACATCAAAGACATCCGAAAATGTTGTTATTCCGGCTCAACCAGTATCTCCGGGCAACCCCGTACAGACAGTAGATTGTGCACTGGGCCCCGGAAACGCAGTTGTAAAAGTCACAAGTCCCTCCGGATCAGGACTTAATTACAGTCTTGATGGCATATTGTTCCAGAGTGGTACTTCTTTTTCCAATGTAGACAATGGAAGTCATATAATAACTGTAAAGAATTCATCAGGATGTACTACAACAGGAGCCGGCTTTAATGTATCATGCGGATGCGTTACCCTGCCTGCAGCACCCTTAGCAAGCTCAATTATACAGCCAACATGTATTGAATCAACAGGAAGTGTGGTATTATCCGGATTGCCAGCTCAGGGCACCTGGACACTTAACCGTTCTCCCGATGGTGTAGCCTCTACCGGCTCTGGTACGAATACTACAATTCAGTATTTATCCGGAGGAATATATACATTTACTGTGACCAATTCCGCCGGATGCACCTCTTCATCATCAGGCAATATTGAAATATCACCACAACCTGCTATACCCGGAGCACCGGTTGTCGGGTCAATAACAACACCTTCATGTTCAGTTCCGACAGGAAGCGTGACACTGACTGATTTGCCCGCAACAGGTAAATGGATTTTAACTCGTTATCCCGGGACTGTAACCTTAAATGGTACAGGTACCAGTATAAAACTTAATGGTCTGCCAGCCGGCATCTATAACTATACTTTGACCACTGCCGCAGGATGTGTTTCAATAATGTCGGAGGCAGTGATAATACCACCTTCCCCGGAAACACCATCACCTCCTGTTATTGGTGCGGTCACTCAACCTGGCTCAGGAGTGCCAACCGGGAGTGTGGTTTTGAATGGATTGCCGGAGAACGATTCCTGGACCCTGACACTTACTCCTGGAAATTCTGCGACTTCAGGTAATGGACCAACGTCATCGATTTCAGGTCTGGATCCGGGAACTTATAGGTTTTCTGTCACCAACTCAAAGGGGTGTACTTCAGCATTATCAGAAAGTTTTGCAATTATTGAGCCCTCAGGTGCTCCTTTACTAGTCATCAATAATCCGTCGCCTGTATGTTTCCCTTCTACAGTTGACCTCACTGATTTTAAAATTACATTAGGTTCAGCTTTAAATTTATCGTACACCTATTGGACCGATTCAGCAGCTACAATGCAATACCAGACACCTGGTGCTGCATCTGCTGGTGTCTACTTTATCAAAGGTACTTCAGCGGATGGCCTGTTTTCTGTCAAGCCGGTAACTGTAATGGTATTTCAGATCCCGGTAGCGAATGCCGGACCAGATCAGATCCTTTCCAGCTTTGAAACAACGATGGATGCTGCACTGGCTGATAATTATGAAACCGGTGTCTGGTCCGTAATTTCAGGTACAGGTGAGTTTTCAGATCCTGCCTATAGAAAGACAACGGTTACCGGACTTTCAAAGGTCAACAATATATTTTTGTGGACAGTTACAAATGAAGTTTGTCCTGAATCTTCAGATACCGTATTTATAATTGTTAATGATCTGCAAATTCCCACTTTAATAACACCTAATATGGATGGGAAGAATGATTATTTAATTATAAAAGGATCTGATGCAACAGGACGGATAGAACTGGAAATTTTTGACAGGAGAGGTATCCAGGTATATAAAAATGCAAATTATGATAATTCATGGAACGGAATAAACTATAACGGAAATCCATTACCTGAGGATACTTATTTTTACATACTTAAGACAAATAGTAAAAAAGCTGCAAGCGGTTACATTGTAGTGAGACGATAAAAAGATTTTGTTTGAGTATTCCCTTAGCGGAACTTATTCAATTGTAAAACCTGCCAGCCTTTTGAGAATGGAAATAAGTGCGACCGTTAATTTCTGTCATGTCCAGTACCGTAAAACCGAACTCTTTCAAAAGTATCGTCACTCCACTTTCAGACATATATCTATTTGTTTTCCAATCCATAAGTCCGTATATCATGTTTATAACAGGAATGCGTGAGACAATACCGTTCTCGATATCTTCAGACTTTTTCATATTAAGCAAGAGGGATGAACTGTATCTCAAAGCATACCTGTCAACCTTTGCATTATTTGAAAAAAATCCGATAAAATTGCATTCGGGGGGCATGGTATAAAGATGTGACTGGAGGAAAATTTTGATTTGTTTAATCTTATTAAGCTCTTTAAGATTGACAATTGTTTTTACATTTTTCATTTCATCGGCATCATAATAATAATGATGAACGGAAGACAGCACAATCAGATTCGGATCATTTACCAGGCCAATCCGGTCGATATAATTATAAAAATCGTTACCCCCTTCAGTAATTAAATTGTCAATCACCTCATTAGCCGGAGCAAGAGCCATGGAGCCAGCCCCCAGACTTAAATTTGTCATCAAGCTTTGAGGCTGTGAGATGCGGGCTTCATTATTCATAATATTGAATTTTAATAATTAATTTATTCAAAATACATTAGTAGGTATACAACTCATTTGATGAATAATAAATTGCTGGTATAAAGGTACATGGACCTCTAATAATAAGCCTTACATTATTTAATGAATATGTTATATAATTCACACGCCGGATACAAAGAGGTGTGTAATTCTTCACGATTATGGTAACGTCACCCCCTTCCCGGCCTTCCCCGGGGGAAGGAAAATCTAAACCTTTCCCCCTTGGGGGAAAATGAAAGAGGGTAAAATTCAAAAATGAAATAAATAGTATCTGTTACTTGAATTCTGAAGTATTACATAGGTGACTGGTAACTGTTTAAGGTTAATGATTGATCAATTCTGTTCTGTGGATAATTTTAAATCACAATTTGGATTGAACCAATAGATTTATTGAATTTCGTTCCTTCTTAAATTTTTTTCTTGGCGCTTCGTTATTCAATTCATTCATATTGTGATACGCTTTAATCAAAGATTCCGGAAATTCTCCTTTATACTCTATTTTATAGAATGAAAAACCGTTATAAGGAACAACCTGTTCCCCTTTTAGAATTTTTACGCGGCTATCCACTCCCTTTATTTTAAAATAATGAATAAAAGCATTCTCACGTTCCTTATTTAACTGATCAAATTTGGTATTTACAAAAGCTGAATCAATAATGTCTGTACATTTTTCCTGAACTGTAAAGACAAGCGAGTCTTTTTCATGTTTGTTCAGATATAAAGTAAACAGTGAGTCCTTTACTGACATTTTATCAACTTTATCCGAATCCTGAGTACTGAAAGATGCTGAGCTTTTATTATTTAGTGCCAGGAAATACTTTTTCTTAGCTTCAAAAAACAGAATATATTCTTTTTCCTTCCTGGCAAATTGATTTGGATAAACCTCTATTGTTGCATCGGTATTTTTCAGAAGAAAGTCTCCCATTTTCTCAATGAACTTTTCCTGGCCCGGTAAAAGGGCGGCTTGTCGGGTTTCCCACTTTAAGGAAATCGATTTTTCAATTTCAGCTTCTACATTTTTTACCTGTAGTCTGTAAGGCGTCGAAGGGGCTTTTAGAAATACATTTCTTAATAAATCTAAGACTACAAAATGCAGGTGAAATTTCGGATCCTTTAAATTACCTGTTATCGGAATTTCATAATCAATAACGTTGCCACGCTCACGGACAAAAGTCATTATCAGAGGTACCGGAATCCATTTTGTGTCTTTGTTCCTTATTCGTTTGCTGGTACGGGAGTCTATTATAACCAGATGATTAGTGCTATGTATTAGTCCGTTTCTCACATTCCATGACCCGTTAAATTCGAGGGTCCCCCTGTCTAATGGGAAAGATGTAAATGAAATTATATATGGATTGAACATAGCGACCGGCAATTTTCTAAAATGGTATTGTAAATCAAAATCAGAGCTGTCCTTTGGGTTAAACCTTACCCCTACAGATACGTTGCCATATGGTTTTACAGGTGATTCAAGCGTAACATTTACCTTTCTGCGATCTTTATCAATGGAATCGGCATTTACGGCCAAAGGATTTAATTCAAGGGAAAATTTTTCACTGGTAGAATAATCATTGAATTTTATGTCTCCGTCGTGTATCCTTAGCCGGTCAATCTTATAATCACTTCTGAAAAAGCTATTTGCCAGTACTTTAGTATAGCGCGCAAGTGCAATTATCAGATTAAACGTTCCTGTATTTGTATTAGCTTCAGTAATGTTTGCTCCATTTATACCAAACATTCGTTGAACATTATCCAAATGATCATAAATCTCATATTTTAAATATGGATGGTTTAGCGTTATTGAATCCAGAAGAAATTTATGGTTCTTTGGATCAAGTTCAGTGATTGATAATGCCAGTTTGTCAAACGAGAGAAAGTCATCTTTCGGATTTTTTCCTAAATGAAAATCATTAATAGCTATCTGTCCCGTAGCAGAAAGATCTTCCTGATCATTTATGTTTCCTTTAGCTTTTATATTGGCATCAATATTAGCGGAGAAGCTTCCATAGTTCATGAAGTCCTTGAGATATTGCTCAATAATAGCTAAATCAAACTTATGTGCCAGAACAGCAATCCTGTAATCATAGCTTTTCAGATTGACTGTGAGGTCACCTTTTATATCCCCGTTTCCTATTCCCGGTAAAAAAGAAAATTTGATATTAACAGAATCAGTGTCCCAGCGTTTTCCGCTACTCATCAGGGTTACTTTTTTAATAAAATAGTTTATGGGTATCTGTTGTTCACGATAAGATAATACTCCGTCAAAAATTCTTACATTAAGGATACTTAAATGTTTTGCCGGGTGGCCTGAATCTGTAATTTCCTTTGAAGAAAACTTCTCAATCAGATCATCAATATTGAACCTTTTCTCATTTTGAATAATTGTCAGCCGTGGTTGATTTATTGTTAATTTTTTTATTTCAAAATTTTTTGAAAGCAATTTAAGCATGGATATATTTGCGCTGATCCCTTTAGCCGAAAAGAAAATACTGTCGGATTTTAATTCATAAATCTTAAGGTTGCTTATATTAACAGCGCCGGTTAAAGGATTCATGTAAAGCCAACCCACAGTGATTTGCCGTCCTGTTAGGTTCCTGGAATACTTTGAAATCAGGTAAGTTGTTATGGGAGATAAAAACAAAATTGCGATCACTACTGTTATTGTAATGAAACTGACAATAAATAAAGTAACTTTTTTTAACTTATGCATATCACCTTCTTTTTTAAAACAACTTCACTGCATATTAAATGTGAGTTCGGTTTTTATTCGTTAGTTATCTTTTCTGATTTTGTTAAATAACAGGGCCCTAACAATCTTTGCAAAGATTGATAAGTATAACAGTGAAAGCATTACACTTTTTCAAAAACAAGTTGTATGATTCACAGATTAAAGATTACTGCCTGGTTAAACTCTGCCTATGTTCCCCGATTTGAAGAATATGTAAACTATATAACTATTTTCAGGAGTTGTGTAATATCTATACCACAAAAGTTCCTCAACTTCGTATTCTTATATAAGCATTCAAATTAAAAACGTAAAACTATGAAAGGGAGTAAAAAACTATTATTAGTCCTGAATTCGCTTCTGGCGGATGAACTTACTGCAATAAACCAGTACATGGTGCATTCTGAAATGTGTGAAAACTGGGGTTACAACAAACTTCATGTGGCTATCAGAAAACAGGCAATGGATGAAATGCATCATGCCGAGTGGCTCATTGAACGTATCATCTTTCTTGATGGTGCTCCAACTGTATCCAAACTTAATGCAATAAAGATTGGAAAGACGGTTCCGGAAATGATAAATAACGATGATAAAGATGAACTTGAAGCTGTTCAGGCTTATAATAAAGCAATCAATCTTGCTCGTGAAGTAAATGATGAAGGCTCTGTTGATCTTCTGAGAAAAATCCTTAAAATGGAAGAGGGACATGTCGACTGGGCAGAAATACAAAATGCTCAAATTGAGCAAATGGGTATACAGAATTACCTGGTTAATCAGGATGAAAATCCGGCAACCTGATTTATCAGCATTGTGATTGAGGTCTTTAGAACAATCAGTTAAAAATAAGTCAGATAATATCAGATATTAAAAGTATCCTTATGAGCTATTCAGGAAACAGTTTCTTAACTGTAAATAACCATGTGGTAAGTTACATCGGGGAAGGTAAGAAGGGAGCCCCCTCTGTCATTTTTGTTCATGGTTTTCCTTTCAACAAGACATTGTGGAATCTTCAGGTAGAATCTCTCAGGGATCATTACCATGTTATTGCTTACGATATACGTGGTTTTGGTGATTCTGATACGGGTAACGAAGATTTCACAATTGAGCTTTTTGTAAAAGACCTCATTTCACTAATGGATGCTACGAAGATTAATACAACGATACTGTGCGGGTTATCCATGGGCGGATACATAGCTTTGAATGCCATAGAACACTATGCCGGACGTTTCAATGCACTCATATTGAGCGATACCAATTGTATTGCAGATTCGCCTGAAGGCAAAGAGAAAAGGATGAAAGCGATTGAAAGCATAAAACAAACCGGAGTTGAAAAATATGCCGATGAGAGCATTAAGAATTATTTCGCACCTGAATCTTTTATTAACCGGCCAGCTGAAATTGCAGCGGTCAGAGAGATGATAATGAGAACATCTGAAAAATCCCTTTGCAACACTCTGCTTGCATTATCATTGCGCAAAGAGACTTGCAGCATTCTGCAGGATATAAAAGTACCGGTTCTTATTTTAGTCGGGAAAGAAGATAAAATAACGCCGCCTGACGCAGCACAATTGATGCATGAAAAAATTAAAGATTCTGTTCTGAAAGTAATAGATCATGCTGCCCATTTAAGCAATATTGAGAATTCTGCTGAATTCAATAACCAGCTGAAGAAGTTTGTAGCAACTGTATACAATTGATCAGCTTCAACTATTAAAGAAAGTTTTAGCATAAAATGCAAATAACTGTTTAATCCAACCCGAATTAAAAATCACTAATATGAAAGAATCAACCTGTAACCAGGGAAATGGCGCTCTTAAAAAAGCGAACTCCAGAGAAGTAATATATACAAGCGAACATCTTCAGGCTGCATTAATGAGTTTAAAACCTCTTGAAGAAACAGGTGAAGAATTCCATTGCGGCATCGTTCAGTTGTTCCGGTTTGAAGGAGGGAAAGGGATTTGCACAATTGATGGAAATGAATTTAGCTTTGATAATGGTGATAAAATTGTTATACCTGCTGGTGCAAAGTACAATGTTAAAAACACAGATTCCAGAAATGAATTAAAATTGCACATCTTCAACACTCCACCTCTTATTAATAAGCAAAAACTTCTCAAATGTGTCTGATCTAAGCACGTGAATAATGTAATACTTTATAATAGTTATGTAAGTATTGCGGCTTAAATGCACACTACCTTTGTTATGTACTAATAAATCAATATATGCCATTATTAACTATTTTAGTCGTATTGATTGTTGCAGGCCTTTTGCTATGGCTTGTCAATAATTATATCCCAATGGACCATAAGATAAAAAACATCCTCAACGTCGTTGTTGTGGTTGTACTTATAGTATGGCTTCTCAAAGTTTTTGGGGTTTTCGTTTATCTCAAGGATATACATCTTTAAATTGTATGCCGCAACTATAAAAAGCGTTTATTTCCTTACGGACTTCTTTTCAATTTGCTTAAACGCTTTTTAAATTTTATTAAATAATCATGAAAATATGGGAAAAAATTTAGCTCGTACACAAACAAGATGGTCAATTGACCAGGCTCATAGTGAAATTGCCTTTAAAGTAAAACACTTAATGATCGCGCATGTGAAAGGAACGTTCAAAACCTTCGATGCAAGCATTTATACAAATTCCAATGACTTTACAACTGCTGATGTCGATCTTTGGATAGATGCGTCATCAATTTTTACAGGTGATGCAAAACGTGATGAACATTTGAAGAGTGCCGAGTTCTTTGATGTAACCAAACATAAACAGATAACTTTTATCTCAAGCACAATGGGAAAGCCAGACGCTGATGGTAATCAGGAATTATGGGGCGAATTGACAATTATTGGGATCACAAAAAATGTAAAATTAAACGTTCAGTTCGGAGGTATAGCGAAAGACCCGTGGGGTAATGAAAAAGCAGGATTTACTTTATCCGGCAAAATTAACAGAAGCGATTGGGGCCTTGTCTGGAATGCAACGCTGGAAACTGGAGGTGTAATGGTGAGTGATGAGGTGAATATTTCATGTGAACTCGAACTCATAAATAAAGGGCCGGAAGACATGACAATGAGACTGGAACAATCCGGTCGTTATAAAGGTGTCTGATCCTTCTAACAACTATATAATAATGGATTCAAAAAGTAATCCAGCGGAAAATAATCCAGTGTAATATCCGCATATTGACGGCTATGAAGCAACAAGAGAGATCCGTATATTTAACAAAGAAGTGATCATCATTGCTCGGACTGCTTATGGACTGAATGGTGACAGGGAGCTGGCTATTGAGGAAGGATGCAATGAATACATTTCAAAACCGGTAAATCTTGCAACATTGAACAATTTGATAAAAAAACTATTTAAATAATTAAGAATAATTTGAATTAGCGGATATCGGTAAAAATGGAACAAACCTCGAATCCCTTCTGGAGCATAAGTGGCACAGAATTACTTGGCAAATTTCAGACATCTGTGAATGGTCTGACAACTGACGAAGCCAAAAAGAGACTCCTTGATTATGGTGCAAATCGTCTGAAACCTCAGAAGCGATCAGATGCTTTTACACTGCTTATTGCACAGTTTAAAAGTCCGATAATTCTCATTCTTCTATTTGCAACAGTTCTTGTCGTTGTTTTTGCATAACGTAGTCGATGCTTCAATCATTCTTGCCATTGTGGTTATAAGTGGAATACTTGGATTCTGGCAGGAACACAGTGCATCTAATGCCAGTAGAAAAATTACTTGCCATGGTTCAGATTACAGCAGCCAGTATTCCGTGACGGCAATGAAAAGGAAATTCCTGTCGAAGATATTGTCCCCGGTGATATTGTAATCTTGAATGCCGGTGACATTGTCCCCGGTGACTGCCTGCTTCTTGAATCAAAGGATCTGTTTGTAGATGAAGCCATGCTTACCGGCGAAACTTTTCCGGTTGAAAAAGATGTTTCTGTACTGACAGCAGATACAGCACTGTCGAAAAGAACCAATGCTGTCTGGATGGGCACACATATTGTAAGCGGAAGTGCAAAGGCGTTAGTTATCCTTACCGGCAAAAACACCGAATTTGGCAAAGTGTCGGAACGGCTTAAGCTCAAACCACAGGAAACCGAGTTTGAACACGGAATACGTAAATTCGGCTATTTTCTGGGTGAAGTCACTCTGATACTGGTAGTCATTATATTTGCAATAAACGTCTATCTGCACCGGCCTGTACTGGAATCTTTTCTTTTTTCTCTGGCACTTGCAGTGGGCCTGACACCACAGTTATTACCGGCAATTATCAGTATTAACCTTGCACATGGTGCCAAAAAGATGGCTGCAGAAAAAGGTGATTGTAAAACGGCTGGCCTCAATCGAAAATTTTGGAAGCATGAATATCATTTGTTCCGATAAAACCGGTACTCTCACCGAAGGAATCAGTAAAGGTGGAATCAGCCCTCGATGTGAATGGGGAGGCACAGCGACAAGGTTTTCCTTTTTGCTTATCTTAATGCTTTTTACCAGACAGGTTTTACGAATCCAATAGATGAAGCAATTCTGAAGTACAAAAAGATCGACTCTATCGGATATCGGAAGCAGGACGAAATTCCCTATGATTTTCTTCGAAAACGGCTGAGTATAGCTGTCATTCAGGATAATACCCATTTGATGATATACAAAAGGAGCACTGACAAACATCCTGGAGGTGTGTTCAACTGTTGAAACCAAAGAGGGAAAAACAGTTGACATTACTATCGATGAAAGATACTATTCAAAAGCACTTTGAAGAATTCAGCAACAATGGTTTCGGACTCTTGGGGATTGCCTATCAAGAATATACCGTCAGATTCGCTCATTAACAAAAATGATGAGAAGGATATGACATTTTTCAGGTTTTCTTACTCTTTTTGATCCTCCAAAACCAAATATTACTGATACAATCGCACAGACTGAAAAAGCTTGGCGTATCTCTGAAAATAATTACCGGGGATAATCATCTGGTTGCTGTCAGCCTGAGCAAGAAGATGGGATTATCTGATACTAAAATCATAACCGGTCCTGAACTTCGCCAGATGAGCGATAGTGCACTACTCAGACAGTGTTGGAACTGCAGATGTTTTTGCCGAAATAGAACCAAATCAGAAAGAACGGATTATTATCGCTATGCGAAAAGCCGGAAATGTTGTTGGTTATATGGGAGATGGTATCAATGATGCTTCTGCACTTCATGCTGCAGATGTGGGCATCTCAGTGGATACTGCTGCTGATGTGGCCAAAGAAGCTGCCGATATTGTATTGCTTGAAAAAGATCTTGGTGTTCTGATCGATGGTGTAAGAGAAGGACGAACCACTTTTGCCAATACCCTTAAATATGTATTTATGGCAACCAGTGCAAATTTTGGAAATATGTTCAGCATGGCCGGAGTATCGCTTTTTATTCCTTTTCTTCCTTTGCTGCCAAAACAGATACTGCTCACAAACCTGATGACCGATTTTCCCGAAATGACTATTGCTACAGACAGTGTGGATGAACAAATGATTGATTATCCACGACGCTGGGATATAAAAGCAATTCGCAAGTTTATGATCACATTCGGACTTGTAAGCTCGGTTTTTGATTACCTTACCTTTGGCTTGCTTCTGCTTGTACTTCACGCAAATGAAGCTCAGTTCAGAACCGGATGGTTTCTTGAATCAGTTATTTCAGCATCAATGATTGTGCTGGTTATCGGAGCAGAAAACCATTTTTCAGAAGCAGACCCGGTAAATATCTGCTGATAGCAACCTTATCTATTGCAGCTATTACTTTAATTTTGCCATTCACTCCGCTTGGAAATATCTTTGGTTTCAGCTCCGCTTCCGCTTTCAACTTATTTGCTCTTACTGCTGATTGTAGTTGTGTACATTCTTGCAGCTGAAATTACCAAAAGGATTTTTTATAAAAAGGTTAAATTTTAAAATTCTTAGTCGGTTAAACTTAGGGCTAAAAGCAGACGAACAGGATTGATTATAAATGCGAATTATTGAAAATTAGATCATTATCCGGATTGTAATATGTACTTTGCCCAAAATTAAAATTATAATTATGAGTACAGGAACAGTAAAATTTTTTAATAATTCCAAAGGATTTGGATTTATTAAGGACGGTGCATCGGAAAAAGAATATTTTGTACATGTATCGGGCCTGAATGATGAGATCAGGGAAAATGATGAAGTAACTTTTGATCTTCAGGAAGGGAAGAAAGGATTAAATGCCGTAAATGTTAAACTGGTGTAATTTGAATATTATATAAGACATTTATTAAGAGGCTGTCCCAAATGGGCAGCCTTTTTTGTGCTTACACAAGTGCCATAATGGCGCCGACCACAAAAGGGCGAGGTTCGCACCTTTTCCGGTTTACCTGCGCACGTTCTAAAGTTGTAAATTGTTGATAACTAGTGAAAAGAAGGGGGAATGCATCCTATTATCTCATGTTTCAGGACGGAAAAGTTCTTGAATATATGAGAATCCAGACTATGGGCACTCCCCTCTATACAGGGCTGAGTGTAAAGAAAGCCCAGCGGGCTAATTTAGCGAAAGAGCCAGATTGTAGCGATGGCAGAGGGGATGGGGGTGAGTTGATCTAATCTGTAAATAATGTAACATTTTTTCAGGATTGTGTAACATTTTTGCTGTGGTCTTCTTTTACCTTTCTGCATTATTATTAACAAAAATGATATGAGAAAAGCCGGAATTATTGATAGTAATCCTTGGTTTAATTTTGACCATTTTTACAGCCATTACTTTTTTTACCAGGGAAAAAGTAGTTGATATCGGAAGCCTTAAAATTACAGCAAGCAAACCACATCACGTCAGCTGGTCCCCTCTTATCGGCATTGCTGTTATGGGAGTTGGAGGAGTCGTAATATTGATGTCGCCTAAAAAATAGTCACCTCTCTCAAGGTGAGCTCATATCTCTTTTTAATCAACTTTTGCAATTGAAAGTAATAGTCAATGAATGTCTTATTAGTATTTCCAAAGTACCCCGATTCCTTCTGGGGATTCAAACATGCTTTACGCTTCATCTCCAAAGAAAGCAGCTGTGCCGCCTCTGGGTTTAATAACCGTCTCTGCAATGCTGCCCGAATCATGGCAAAAGAAACTTGTGGACATGAATGTTTCAACTCTCCAGACAAGCGATATCCTCTGGGCAGACTATGTATTTATAAGTGCCATGTATATACAAAAAGAATCTGTGAGCTATGTTATAAAAGAGTGTCAGAAGCATAAGGTCAAAATGGTTGCAGGCGGCCCCCTCTTTACTCAGGAATATGAGAACTATCCCGAGATTGATCATTTTATTTTGAATGAAGCAGAAATTACCCTGCCTCCATTTCTAAAAGATCTGGAAAGCGGGAAAGTACCAGAAAAAATATATAAAACAGGTGAGTATGCCGATATGAAATTAACACCTGCGCCAGATTATAGTCTGCTTATCAAGGAAGGATTATGCTTTTATGAATATCCAGGTTTCACGCGGCTGTCCATTTTCATGTGATTTTTGTGAAATTACCACATTATTAGGTCACAAAGTAAGGATGAAGGCTCCCGGTCAGATCTTAAAGGAACTTCAGATACTTTATGACCTTAACTGGCGTGGACCTGTGGTAATAGTTGATGACAATTTTATCGGCGATAAAAATGAAATCAAATATAACCTGCTACCTGTCATGAAAAGATGGATGCAATCACATGGCTATCCGTTTGTTTTTAACGCCGAAACATCTGTCAATCTTGCAGATGATGAAGAACTGATGTCGTTAATGGTTGAATCAGGATTTACGTCTACATTCGTCGGGATCGAAACTCCTGAAGAAAAATCTCTACAGGCCTGCAATAAGAAGCAGAACAGTAACAGAGACCTGCTGCAGAGTGTGAGAAAAATGCAAAATGCCGGACTTCAGGTATCCGGCGGATTCATTGTCGGATTTGACAGCGACACCCCGGCTGTATTTCAACGGCAAATAGATTTCATACAGCAGAGCGGAATCGTATCTGCAATGGTGGGATTGTTAAATGCTCCTAAAAACACGAAGCTTTACAGGCGGCTTGAGTCAGAGGAAAGGCTGACAACTGAAGCTACAGGAAATAATACCGATTCATCAATGAATTTTATACCAAAAATGAACCTCAATGAGCTGATGGAGGGATATAAAAAGATTATTCAGAATATCTATGCCACAAAACCTTATTACACGAGGATACGTCAGTTTCTGTTGAATTACAAAAGAGCCCGGGGACAACAAATGAAACTTGAATTTTTCCAGGTCAGCGCGTTTTTCAAATCCATTATTATAATTGGAATCTTGAATAAAGGCAGAGGTGAATACTGGAAACTTCTGATATGGACACTTTTCAGAAGACCCGGTTTGATGATCGACGCAATCACCTTTACCGTTTATGGTTATCACTTCCAGACAATTTACGGATTAAGGACCAGCCGTCGGGCTTAAACACTGATCTGCCATCCCAGTCACCCATTCAACCTCTTAGCCATTACGCCTTTGAGCCTTTGCGCTATTAAACCGTTGAGCCTTTGTACCGTTGTGCCTTTGCGCCCCCAAATGCGTGAATGATGTAACTTATTTCCCAAGTTGTGTAAGAGTTACCTTAATTAATAGCATCACCTTTGTGAAGTGAAATCAGTTCACGACTAAATATTAAACCATGGAGAATAAGGAAGTGTCAATTAAAGAGTTACCAAATAAAATAAATAGTAATCAAATTATGAAAAAAAATGAAGAGTTAAAACAGGTTCTGGAATATTCAATTATGGTGTCTGACCTGGTGGAAAATGAGGCTCGTGTCGGCATTTTTCACAAATTTGGAAAGTACATGCGAATATTCGGTTATTTAGTCTCACTTACCCTGGTAGCAATGGTCTTTACCTCCTGTATGGGTGGTTATATGGCCACTGATCCATCATATAATTATCAATATCAGGAATATGCCAGATCTCCTCAACCAGCTTACGCGAGTATATGGATTGAAGGTAACTGGAATTATAACAATCAGACCCATGTCTATATGCAGAAGGCCGGTTATTGGGAAAGACCAAGACAAGGACAGTCATATGTAGCTGGAAGCTGGCAGACGACTCAACACGGAAAATCATGGTCCAAAGGTCATTGGCAGAAAGATAACTCCCAGAATGGCAACAATCAGAGAAATAACCGTCGTAATGATAACGGTAACCGGTAATTCAGATGAATATCCAAAATTCATACGAATCCAGACAATAAGTTTAAGTCGTTCATCTTAATTTGTTGTCACCGTACTGAAACATTAAATATATTGAAAGGAGCCAGATTCCATTAAGGTCTCTGGCTTCTGGTTTTATCATGACTTTGCGCACTTTGAGCCTGCATAGCGTGGGGAATCTGTGAATCATGCAAACTTGTTATGATTTTATGTAACGATTCTGTATGAATAACCCGATACCTTTGTCGCGGGTAGTAATAAGAACTTAATTAATATGTCGGATCTACTGATAGACGGTTTAGTTTTGATCAAGGTAAGGACAGTGGGATTTTTTGTTTCCGGCAAAAGAAAATTTGTCAGCGAAATTCAAGAAAATGAAGCTCTATATTAAAAATATGGTTTGTAGTCGTTGCAGAACTACAGTAAAAACTGAACTCGACAATTTAGGTTTACAATATGATTCATTGGACTTAGGTGAGGTGACAATAGGGAAAAAATTAACAAAATCACAACGTAGAAGACTTTTTACAGCATTAAAACAGCATGGATTTGAACTGATTGATGATCAGAAGAATTTTCTTATTGAAAAATTAAAAAGTACCATTACTGATCTGGAGTCATGTTCCGATGAGGACTTGCATACCAGCTATTCAGATTTCATAAGTCTCAGGGTACATAAAAGCTTCATTTCCCTTAATAGTCTCTTCTCGGAGGTAAAAGGCATTACAATTGAAAAATATATAATCAAACAAAAGATTGAACTGGTAAAAGAAATGCTCGGACTCGGCAGGCTCAACCTGGCAGAAATTGCTGTTAAAATGCATTATAGCAGTGTGGCACAATTGTCCAGTCAGTTTAAAAGCATCACTGGTCTGACGCCATCACATTTTACACAACTCCGGAATATAAGTTTCAATAACCCGTCAATTAATTAGATAATAAAAATATAATTCAATTCTATGAATAATAAGCAGATTGACCATACGAACATACTGAAATTTTCAAAAAAGAGAGATTACATTAAAGATAAGACTTCAAAATCGTTGAAAAAGTCACTTCCTGATTCCGGTAGTGATTCATTCTCTGAAAAGCAGCTTTTATCCCGGTTATGTGATATGGAGGAGCGTAATACCTCCCTGGAACTATTGGCCGGTCAACGAACAAGCAAACTATTGGAAATTATCTCTACAAACGGAAAATTTCTTTCAATTATAGCACACGATCTGAGAAGCCCGTTCAGCTCAATCCTGGGTATCCTCGACCTGCTGAAATTAAGCCTGAAAGAGTTTAATAAAGCTGAAATCAAGGAATATATTGACATTATCTATAATTCCGCTAATAATACATTGACCCTGCTTGATAATCTCCTGGTCTGGGCTGTTTCTCAAAATATAGAAAAGACCTTTAAACCGGTCAAAATTAATTTATTCGAATTGTTGCACGAAGAAATTGAAAGTCTCAAAACTTCAGCTCTTCAAAAACAGATCACCATGAGCCATACAGTTGAGCCCGAACTGAATGTAACTGCGGATCTTCAGATGGTCAAGACCATTTTCAGAAATCTGATCAACAATGCAATAAAATATACCCATGCTTATGGTAAAATTGTAATAACTGCTGTAGAAGACAAACAATTTATTGAAGTGACGGTAGAAGACAACGGTATTGGGATTTCTGAAGAGGACAAAAAAAAGCTGTTTAAAATAGACTCATTTCATTCTACTCCCGGGACCCGTGATGAAAAAGGTACGGGATTGGGTCTATTGCTTTGTAAAGAATTTATTGAGCTCCACGGGGGAAACATAAAAATAGAGAGCGAGGCAGGTAAAGGAAGCAGATTTGCATTCACCTTACCGCATTATGTGCACGTAATAGCCTGATAAACAATATCATAGATCACCTGTAAATTATGCAACATTTTATCAAAATTATGTAACTTTTTCTTTTTGAAAACTGTGATTTTTATATCGTCATTACAATAGCAATAGCAGAAGAGGGGAGAAAAGGAATAACTAATTCTTAATAGAAATATAGGTGAAACCTGGCAAGATCAAATCAGTATTGTCATCAACAAAGGCAGTCCCTAAATCAGAAACAGAATTGTTTCCGATTGTGGGAATCGGTGCATCAGCCGGTGGGTTGGAGGCATTAGAACAATTCTTTGGAAGTGTGCCTGAAAACACCGGTATGGCATATGTTGTTGTACAGCATCTCGATCCGACGCACAAGGGAATGCTTCCTGAACTGCTTCAGAGAGTTTCCAAAATGACTGTTTGCCAGGTAAAGGACCGGATGGTTGTGAGACCAAACTGCGTTTATGTCATTCCGCCGAATAAAACCATGTCAATTTTAAAAGGAGTTCTTCATCTTCATAAACCAGTACAGGAAAGGGGACAACGCCTGCCGATTGATTTTTTCCTGAACTCGCTGGCCAATGACCGGAAAGACATGGGTGTCGGCCTTATTCTTTCGGGAATGGGCTCAGACGGCAGCCTGGGGGTACGTGCTCTGAAAGAAAAAAACGGGATAGTTATGGTGCAGGAACCCGGAAGCGCAAAATTTGACAGCATGCCGCGGAATGCCATAGAATCTGTTACTATCGATATCGTGGCTGCTCCAAACGAGCTTCCATCAAGACTAAAAGAATTTTTTAAACACATTCCTGTCCTGAGGACAGAACCGAATGTTGAAATTAAAGATAAGAGTTCACTTGAAAAGATAAATAATCTGCTCCGGACTTATACCGGCAATGATTTTTCATTATATAAAAAGAATACTGTTTATCGTCGTATTGAACGACGTATGGTTATACACAAATTAGATAGGATCGCATCATATGCACTTTTTTTGAATGAAAATCCTAAAGAAATTGAAATACTTTTCAAGGAATTGCTTATCGGGGTAACTGATTTCTTTCGTGATTCGGCAGTCTGGGAAAAATTAAAAGAAACTATTTTACCTGATATAATAACAAAGCTTGAACCCGGCTCAATTCTCAGGGCATGGATTCCCGGATGTTCAACTGGTGAAGAGGCATACTCACTTGCCATAGTTTTTAAGGAAGCTCTTGAAAAAATAAATCCGCATGGAGGATTTTCTTTACAGATTTTTGCAACGGATCTTGATAATGAAGCAATTGAGATAGCGAGAAAGGGTGTCTTTTCTACAAATATTGCTGAACATGTTTCACCGGAACGACTGAAACGGTTCTTTCTGAAGACAGAAGACGGCTATTTCATCAATACGGAAATAAGGGAAAAGGTTGTGTTTGCGCAGCATAATATTGTAATGCATCCGCCTTTTACAAAGATCGATATCCTTTCATGCCGGAACTTACTTATTTATATGGAGCCCGAGCTTCAAAAGAAGATGGTAGGCCTGTTTTATTATAGTCTTAACCCTGAAGGGATAATGATTCTGGGAACTTCTGAGACTCTTGGAACTCAAAGCCATCTTTTTACCCCGCTGGATTTGAAATGTAAAATATTTAAACGCGCTAATACTCTTCTCGCTCCCGATTTACTTGATTTTCCTGCTTCATTTTCCAGAACAAAATCAGCACACATTGAAAAAGAAATAGTCTCCACATCGGCTCAGAGTATTCAAACCCTTGCCGACCAGCTTTTATTACAGAAATTTTCACCAGCCGGGGTTCTTTTAAATGAAACCGGAGATATTATTTATATCAGCGGACATACCGGGAAATATTTAGAACCTGCTGTCGGCAAGGCAAATATGAACATTTTCGCAATGCTGCGTGAAGGATTGCGCAGTGAATTTCCAATTGCATTTCGAAAAGCTCTTTTGAAAAAGGAACCTGTGGTATTACGAAATGTTAAAGTGGGTACCAACGGAAGCGCTCACACTCTAAATATCAGCATCCAATGGATTGAAAAACCGGAAGCCCTGAAGGGCAAGGTGCTGGTGATCTTCAAGGATGTTCAGGATATTGTTGATTCAAAACAGGTTGCCCGCAAGGAGAAAAAGTCCCAGGATAATATGAGACAGATTGAGCTTGAGAAGGAGTTAAAATATGCACGTGAAAAGATCCAGGACACACTTGAAGCTATGCAGTCCTCTCAGGAAGAATTGAAATTCACAAATGAGGAATTGCAGTCAACTAATGAAGAACTGCAATCGACGAATGAGGAGTTGATGAGTTCAAAAGAAGAGATGCAAAGCCTGAATGAGGAACTTCAAACACTGAATGCCGAGTTGCAGTCGAAAGTCGATGATTTTACGAGGGTGAACAATGATATGAAAAACCTTCTGAACAGCACAGATATTGCGACTCTGTTTCTCGACAAAGATCTTAATATCCGCAGGTTTACCAATCAGGCCGTCAAAATATTTAAACTGATAAAAACCGATGTCGGCAGGCCTTTTACTGACCTTGTTTCAGACCTTATATATCCCGAATTGACCGCTGATATACGCAAAGTGCTGAAGTCTTATGAATATATTAAAAAGCAAATTCCCACAAAAGACGGCCGCTGGTTTTCTATTCGTACAATGCCTTACTCCACACTGGACGAAAAGGTAGATGGTGTCGTCATAACTTTTTTCAACATATCTGATCTTAAAGACGTGGAAGTAAAGCTTCATGAAACTGAACAGATAAATAAGCTTCTCCTGAATTCAGCATCAGATATTTTTATTAAATTGTCTACCGATTGGAAAATTCTTGAGATTAACCCGGCAGCCGAAGAATTTTTCGGGAAAAAGCTGGAGGATATATTAAACAGGAATTATTTTCACACATTTATTCCGGAATCGCTAAGGAAAAAAACAGAAAAGGAGCTAAATAAAATGTTGAGAGAATCTCAGGGCACAAGATTCAAAATGTCAGTTATTACGGCAGCAGATAAACCTGTTGAAATTGATTTATCCTCCATAATACTTGTGAATAATTTTAAGGTCCCGACTGGAATAATATTATCAATAAAAAAATAAGAACACCATGAATAGAGAAAAACGAAATTTTACTGATGAACAGATGCTGCGGAGAAATGCAGAAGAATTATTGAAGAAGAAGCAGGTTAAATTGGATAATCTAGCCATCGAAACTGACTCTATTAAGCTGCTTCACGAACTTCAGGTTCATCAGATAGAATTAGAAATGCAGAATGAAGAACTGATCCAGGCAAATGAAACTGCGGAAACAGCTCTTAAAAAATATACCATGCTATACGATTTTGCACCAATGGGCTATTTCACTCTCGATCCCGATGGAAATATATGTGAGCTGAACTTTACCGGAGCAGAGATACTTGGCGATAAACGATTTAGTCTGGTCAATAGCAACTTTAGGCTTTTCATCTCCGAAGATTCAAGAAAAGTATTCGATGCGTTCTTTAATAAGATCTATTCTAAAAAAGGCAAAGAATCGTGCGAAGTGAAGCTTGGGTATGATGGCAATCACTTAGGTACAGTTTATATGGAAGGTGTAGTTACCGGCGATGACAAGAATTGCCTCTTATCAGTTGTTGATATTTCAGGTTTTAGAAAGTAGATCGTAGTCATACCAGGTGATTATTGAACAGACATACAATCTTTTAAAAAGCCGGTACAGAAACAAGTTTGAAACGCTGTCAATATCTGATGTAAGAATTGGAATATACCTTACAGCGGTCAGATTATCCGATGGAAGCGCAGGCGCTTCGGCCACTTTAACAGACGATAAGCCCTTTTGCACAAAAATCAGAAGAGATTTTGGTGATTTCACACCTCTGAAAATCAGGGGACAAAGTGTGATGGCTCTCCTTGAATCAAGGAAAGAGTCAAATACTATTTTATCATTAAAAGTGGCAGTTTTGAATGCAATATCTTCAGAGTACATATTGTCAGGGATTTATAAAATGATAGCTGATAAGGATCCATTTGAGTTATTGGATATTAATTCCCCGAAGACAATTACGGTTATCGGTGCATTTCATTCATACATCCGGAAAATCTCTGAAACCTCAAATAAGTTATTTGTCCTTGAGATGAATGAACATGCCCTTCCTCAGGAATACAAACAGTTCTTTGTCCCGGCAAGCGATTTTAAAAAAGTACTTCCTTTATCGGATGTAGTAATCATAACAGGTCAGACACTCGTCAACAGGACAATTGATGAACTTCTGGAGACTATTACTGCAGGTACGCAGGTGATAGTAACCGGCCCCTCCAGTGGCATACTTCCCGATATATTATTCGCAAATAAAGTAACCATTATCGGTGCTGTCAAAATTACAAACCCCGATATTCTGTTTGACATTGTTTCTCAAGGTGGCACAGGCTTTCACTTGTTCGAATATTGTGCCCAGAAGATCTGTATTTTAAAGTGAGATGGAGCACCGGTTAAGTGAAAAGTGGATTAAGGCATCAATTGCCGGTACAATCTGGGCCGCATCGGAGATAGTACTCGGAAGTTTCCTTCATAATCTGAAGGTACCATTCAGCGGCAATATACTTACAGCAATCGGCATTGTTATACTGATATCGATAAGTTACCTCTGGACAGATAAAGGCCTATTCTGGCGTGCAGGACTGATATGTGCACTGATGAAAACCATGTCGCCAAGCGCTGTGATCTTTGGTCCAATGATTGCCATTTTCACTGAAGCATTCCTGCTGGGGTTATCCGTAAGTCTCTTAGGCAGAACAATTGCAGGATATGCAATTGGTTCAATGCTGGCCATGTCGTGGAACCTGGTTCAGAAGATCATCAATTACATAATATTTTATGGATCGGATATCATTGGTGTTTACAGTGATTTTTTGAAGTTTGCCCAGAAGCAGCTTAACATCAAGACTGATATAGTCTGGCTGCCAATTATTATACTGCTGATTGTTTATGCTCTGTTCGGACTGCTGGCAGCTGTGACAGGTATCAGGGTCGGGAGGAAGATGCTAAGGCAGCCTGTTCAGAATTTGCCGGAATCAATAATCAAGACATCAGAGAAACTCCCACACAATGGTATACCGGAATTTAGTTATTCAGTCGTCTGGCTTATTGTAAATATTGGTTTGATTATATGTTCATTTATACTATTAAGTCAGACAACATGGGCAGTATGGAGCCTGACTATAACAGGGATTGTTATAATCTGGTCAGTAAGGTATAAGAGGGCATTGCGACAGCTTTCCAAGCCTAAATTCTGGATATTGTTCGTATTCATAACATTGGTTACTGCATTTGTCTTTACTAAAACCCAGCCAGGCGAAAATTCCTTGCTTAAAGGACTCATAACAGGAGTGCAGATGAATTTCAGAGCCGTATTGATCATAGTCGGGTTTTCAGTGCTGGGGACCGAATTGTATAATCCGGTAGTTAGGAACTTTTTTCTAAAAACCTCCTTTAAAAATCTGCCGCTGGCTCTTGAGCTTTCAGCGGAAAGCTTACCTTCATTTATAGCTAATATTCCTGATTTAAAAACTCTTATAAGGAATCCTGTATCAATTTTTTATCAGGTTATATCACAAGCCGACAGGAGATTGGCCGATATTAAGAATATAACTGATCCAACCCGGAAAGTATTTATTATAACCGGAGCTATTGGAGAAGGGAAAACAACTTATTTAAAGAAATTGATCGGTTTTTTCAGGAAGAATAATATTGCAATGGGAGGTATACTCTCAGAACGGTTGATGAATGATGCCCAGACAACAGGTTACGATCTGGTAAATATTGAAACCGGGGAAAAAGAGGCTTTTCTTCGGCAAAATGAAGAAAGTGGGTCAGAAAAAATCGGGAGATTTACAATTTGCAGCAAAGGGATCACAATGGGAAATACAGTATTAAAATCCTTAATTTCACATGGGGACAAGATTGTTATTATTGACGAGATAGGTTTACTTGAGCTTCAGAATAAAGGCTGGGCTGCCGGCATAAATAGCCTGCTGACGGAATCAAAAAGTCATATTCTGTTTACAGTCCGGGATATCTATGTTAATGACATAAAAGCCAAATGGAACTTGTGTGAGCCAACTATCTTTTATATCAGAGATACAGATTATAAAAATGCAGGCAGGTCGATCCTGGAACAGCTCAATTTTCAATCAGTGATCTGAGCATTTATTGAGAAGCGACCTGACCAGGACCAAAAACTCCCTGGTTCCTTTTTAAAAAACTATCAAAAACGAATGCCCATTACGGTGATATCATCAGTCTGATCATTATCTCCCATCCAATCTATCAGTTTTTTTCCCAGAATATATTTTTGATCCTGCATTGGCATTTTATGAATTTCAAGCAGTGTCAGATGGAATTTAGGAGTTAAAAATTTCTTGTCAAAATTGCCGCCAAATTGATCCTGATAACCATCAGTAAAAAGATAAAATATGTCACCTTTCTTATATTCAATTTCTTTCATTGTAAATGAGTCAGATTTGTTGAATAATACACAGACTGAAGTCCGGTCAGCTTTTACTACGTTGAGTTTTCCATCTCTTATGAATACAAGGTCATTCATAGCTCCGGTGAACTGAATTTTATTCTGTCGTGTATCCAATACACATAATACCAGGTCCATTCCGTCTGAGTTTGATCCGTCAGTTCTGGTTTGCTTCAGGGAGTGAATTACTTTTTCACGCAATTCGGTGACAATACTGTCAGATTTTAAGATTCCCTGCGTATTTATAATTTCATTCAGGAATGTAACTCCCAGAAGGCTCATAAATGCTCCGGGTACTCCATGTCCGGTACAATCTGCAACCGTAACAACAATTCTTTCATTCTTTTCTGCTAACCAGTAAAAGTCACCGCTTACAATATCTTTTGGTCTGCTCAGCATAAAATTATCGGGGAACAGTTTATCTAAAAGAGCACCGGGCGGCAATATGGCATTTTGTATATGACTGGCATATTTTATACTTGAAGTAATATTTGCATTTTTTTCATTAATCAGGTCCCTCTGTAACTCAATTTCATTTTTCTGCTCCCGGATCTCTAACGTTCTCTCTTTTACTTTTTCTTCAAGTATTCTTTTCTCCATCAGGAGTTTACGTTCGCGTCTTTTTATATAGACTGATGTCAGAGAAACCAGTAATATTACAACTGCAGAATAAAACCACCATTGCTTCCAGACGGGTCTTTTAATAATAATGTTTAAGGTCAGAGGAAGTTCCGTAATGACACCATCTCCGCTTGAGGCATTCAGGATAAAAGTATAATCGCCTTCTGTTAAATGATTATAAGTGATACTGGCATTTTTTGTGATTTCAGACCATTGGTCATAACCGGCTAATCTGTACTGATATGTAACAAGAGCCGGCTCTTTCAGGCTGATGCCTATAAAATCAATTCTGATCTTATATTTTCCCGGAGGAAGAATTATTTTTTTGGTATAGTCTTTTTCTTCGTCATTTATTCTGAGTGAGGTAATGCTCAGAACAGGAGGTGGCTGCAGGACACACTCCTGTGATGGATCGTATATAACAGATCCTTTCAATGAGCCAAACCAGATTTTGCCATTCTGTTCTTTAAAAGCTGCATTGGGATTGAACTGATAATTATCAGTTGTGCCATCAAAACGATGGATCGGTTTTATTGAATAATCAGTTATTCTGACCCTGCTTAATCCGGCTTTATGTCCGACCCAAAGGTTTTTATTATTATCACTGATGAGTGAATAGCAATAATTTGAAACAAGCCCATCTTTTGAGGTAAGATTAACAACGGAATCAGACTGTATCATAAATACTCCGCTGCCGTTTGATCCAACCCAGATCCGGGAGCTGGAATCTTCAGTTATCGGTCCAAGTGTGGAACTTCCATTCGGTGAATTCAGAACTATTTTATTAACCTTCCCATCCTTAATATATGCAAGGGTATTACTGCGTGTTGTCACCCAAATCCTGCCTGATTTATCTATATATATCCCGTTAATAAGATTGTGAGGTAATCCGCCCTGATTAATTGTATACCAGGCTATATTATTAGAACCTGCGGTAATTTTGCATAATCCTTTTTTTGTGCCGACCCAAATCTTGCTGCCTAGTCCATTGATACAGGTTATAGAGTTTTCAAGTGTCCCATTGCCAAGAGGATATCTGGCAATTTCCCCGATCCCGGGTTTCATGCTGAATAACCCATGTCGTGCTGTTCCAATCCAAAGTTCCTCTCCAGTGACAGAATAAAGTGCTGTTATTGTATCTTTTGGTAACCCAGATTTATTACTGAAAAACTTTATCATTTTCCCTGTAAGTTCATTTTGCTCTACCAGACCATTTTCAGTTCCGATCCATCTGATCTTCCGGCCAAACCAAAATGAAAAGATATTATTCCCAACAAGTTGATCATCAAATTTATAAACAGAAAATGTTTTCGTTGTAATCTGAGTTAGTCCTTTACCATAATTTCCACTCCAGATATCTCCATCCCGGTCTTCGATTATTTTTGTTACATTATCAGCTATAAATCCGTCAGAAGTATTAAAATATTTAGGTGAAAATCCCCCGGAATCCGAATGAATCAATTTGATCAGTCCCTTGCCATAAGAACAAAGCCAGATATTCGACATTGAGTCTTCATAAATGTCCCTTATTCCAATTAAGTCCGGATCCTTGTCCACATTTATTCGTGAAGCAGTCAGCAGGTTGTTATAACTTGCAAGCTTATAAATGCCATCATTCTCAGTGGCGATATAAAATCCTGATTTGTTCTTTGTTCTCACTATCCCTGATATTCTTGACTCCGGAATATCTGTAACTGTTTTGATTAATTCAATTTCTTGAGGCATTTTTAATCTGCAGTACAGCACCCCATTAGCTGTTCCAATCAGTAAATCGTTTTCATTAATAAATCCGAAAGTAAGTATGGAAGGCGGGTTCTTTGGGAAATTATACTGTATAACAGCTGAGTCTTTCGATAATTTCAGCAGACTACCAGAGTAAGTACTACACCATATCTGGCCACCCGGACTTTTTGCAATATGCGTGATCCGGTTTACTTCAGGCCTGGGCATTCTGACTTTATGAAACTTCTTCCCGTCGAAAAAGGATAAGCCTGCATTCATATGACCAAACCACAAATTGTCGCCATCGGTAATGCCACAGGTAATGAAATTGTCAGCCAGTGAGTCAGCGGTAGTAAAGTTTTCAAACCTGAACCCGTTATATCTCAATAGCCCATTATCAGTGCCAATCCACAAATATCCATGTACATCCTGCAGTAAAGAGTAAACATATGACTGCGAAAATCCATCATCGGAGCTGAAATTACGGAAATTATAGTCCTGGGAGGAAGCATTAAAAGCAATAACGAAAAAGAACAGAATCATGAATCCCGGGCAGGAGAAAGAAATTTTTTTATGGTCTTTCAGAGTCTGATGCATTGCATTTAATTCAGGAATTATTAGTAATCATCTCATACGGATCTTAGGTGAATATACAGGAATGCCTCCAATAGGAACCACATAAAATGGTAACGATATACCGTATTGGTTCTTTACGGTCAAAACTACATTGTTGTTCTTTACCAGCAATGACTGATTCTTTATGAATTGTATCTCAATCGATGAATTCTTTTCATCAGGCACGATAGGAAATTCCTGTTTAATCCAGTTATCTTCTCCTGACACTTCACACAAGATGCCATTTTTGGCAACGGAAAATATTCTGATCATTCCATCATTATCCCAGTCAAAATTTGATATTTCAATAGAAATAGTTCTGTCATCAATGAATGGATATATCTGCGATATGTGCTTCTGATCGTCTGATAATCTCAGATGATATTTGTAAGTTAATAAATTTCCTCCCTCTACAGGAATATTATCAACCGGACTAGTACTTAAAAAATATTTATAGAGGTTTCCGTCATCTCCTGATATACCCAGTGCTATTATTTTAAATACGTGGCCTCCCAGTTTCTGGGAATATTCTCCTTCGGAAGGATTGAAGGGACCAAAAGTGAACCATTTTTTATCATATTTAGGATCAGCTCCAAATGATTTTGAGGACAGGAGAAATCCGCTCTTAAAATTTCCTGACTTATTTATGATCTGTGCAGCTGTATCTGACCAACATCCTTCGCCTCCATAAACTGAAAACTCTATGACCGTATTAAATTCTCCCTTTATTTCATCAAGATCACCTCCCGTATCGGGATCATAAACCCTGATATATATAGGATCAATTTGTGAAGCAGGGATCACGCAAAAGAATATCTGGCAAAAATCATCATCGCCCCAGGATGTGAGAGAATTCCCTCCAAAGGTCACGAGATAAGGGATATTCTCATCAACAGCAGGTGCGGACTGGGAGCAAAGAGGATATGCAGTCTTAAGGAGAAGCAATATGATAAATACATATTTTTTCACTTAATGGATTTTTATTTTTTTTGTATAGCATCTTTTATTAACCACCCCCATGCTGTCTTTTTCCTGAAGCAGGCCTAATCTTACTAAATAATCTCCCTTCTTCCTGAAAACCCTGGTCATTTCGGGTCCTCCTGGTTTAAAACCATCTCCGAAATCCCAGAAATAATCGGTAATGCTTATACCCTTAAGATCAGTCACAACTCCATCGAAAGTTATGGAATTATCCACAATTCCAGTTTCAGGAGAATTAATAATTGCCTGTGAGATATTTTGAAGTTCAACCTTATAATCAACTTGTTTCGCAATTGTATCACCAGTGAGATCATCTGTTATATTAAGTCTCACTGAATAATTCCCGGCCCCGGGGAAGCAGTGCCTTACTTCAGTGCCTCTGTATATTTCCCCGTCACCGAAATCCCAGTTATATGTTACTGGTATTGTATCAATGAGTTGATGCCTCTCATCATAAAAGGTAAAGCAATAATTGTTCTTTTTTACGCTGTCGCAACTCTCAAACTCAACCTGAGCCAGGCTGAAACTGAATATATCATCAGTATTCCTTCTGTTAGTCGAAAAATAACCTGTACTGAATGTTGAATCAATAACGAGTCCAAAATCATCATAAGGAGAGTTTATAGCCGAATCAAGATGAACAGGCATTATCCATTCTCCGTTCACTTCCTGAGTATAAAACAGGTCTTTCTTACCAAAACCCTTTAGTCCGTCTGAAGCAAAGTAGAGCTTGTTGTATTTACATGCATAAGGGAAACTTTCATTTTTTGATGTGTTTATGACCGGACCCATATTAACGGGGGGATCCCATGAGCCGTTTCTCAGGTTACAATAATAAAGATCCATTCCTCCGGAACCTCCTGACATATTGGACGAAAAATAGATCCTTCCGCCATCGGGAGACAAAGACGGAGTGCAAAATGAGTATTCAGGATTATTATAAGTGAATGGTTTGATGTTGGTCCATATCCCGTCAATTAGCTCTGCGGAATATATTCCAAGCTTGTTTGATGTATCTGAAATGTTTCTGAGTGAATTATTTATTGAATTATTTCTGGAAAAATAAATGATATTCCCTTTATCATTGAATGTAGCCGGGCCATCATTAAAAAAAGAGGTGATTTCTTTTGACAATAACTTTGGAGTATACCAGCCTGTATTGCCTTTTCTCTTTACAAAGAAAATTTTGAAAAGTCTGTTGTGACCATCATTGTAACTTACCAGCGAATTGTCGTAATGGTTTGAACAGAAAACTATTCCCCCATCATAAAAAACGGGAGAGAATTCGTCGGATATCCTTGAGCTAAAGGTGACAGGACTGGCTACATAATATTGCGACTGGGCATATGATTCAGTTTTGATTATAATTGAAAATAGTATTAAAATGTAAATAAATCTGCTCATAGGCCTAATTGTTTAAAAATATCGTGGACCCATTACAGTGCGGGCATATCGGAATTTATAATTAAGAATTATCTCATGAGAACCACTCATATATTTTCCTACAACTCCTAAACAATAATCGTAGGAATAGGCCATTCTGATCTGATAATTCAGCTGGCATTGAAGCATTCCTACCAGTGTTTTGCTATTCCTGTAACCAATTCCCAGCCATAACTTATCTTTCAAATTAACCTGTGCATTGTAATCTATTTGAACTGCATTGCCAGGATGATACTTTATCAATATGGAAGGGAGGAATTTGATCAGACGACTTATCTCAGCTTCATAACCTCCTGTAATAAAATAGTTGCTTCCCGAAAAATTATTGCTCAGCTTATATTTGCCTGAGTTAGCAGACGTTTCATAACCCAGGAGCAACGGGATAGAAAAGCCTGCATAGAACTTTCTGGTATAATAGTAAGTTCCCAGACTGACAGCAGGTAAGACTGTTCTTTCTAAAGTATTTGATAATTGTGCATCACCTGCATCAGCTGCAATAAGCTCATTCCAGGCAGTATTGTAAATAGTAACTCCCAATCCCAAACCCAGGGCAAGTTTTCCGTTTCCAAGTTCCATCCGGTATGCATAATTACCAATAAAACTGGTTTCATTATATATGCCTATACTGTTTTTCTCAACAACTAATCCGAGTCCGATCTTGTCATTGTCGACCGGTGCATGAACCGAGAGTAAATAGCTTTTAGGGGAATTCCTGAACCCTACCCATTGGTCACGGAATATTAAGGATGTGCTTAAAGCATCGTGACACCCGGCAAAAGCCGGATTAATATCAAGTGCATCAATAAGATAATGATCTGAAAGCGGGAACATCTGTGCCTTAAGAAGAAACGGAGAAAGTAAAACCAAAATGCAGATTATAATCCTTTTCATTTACCTTTTTACTAATACGGCTCCCTTTAATACTTTATCATTATCAAATTTCAAAATATAGAAATACGTGTCTGCCGGAAGTTCAATCCCTTTATTATTCCTGCCATCCCAGTCGTTTGAATAGTCGGAATTTGAATATTCTTCATTTCCCCATCGGTTAATTATGATCAGCTGTACTTTGCCGTTATATTCACCTATTTTGAAAAAATCATTATTACCATCACCGTTTGGTGTAATAACTGAAGGTACAAACTGGTCAGACACGGTAATTTTGACTTCTCCATTTGTTTCACAATTGCTGTTAAGGACTTTCCACCGGAATATGTTTTCTCCGATATCCAATCCGGTAATCCTGGTTATAGGTGAGTGGATGTCAATTATATGCGCTGATCCGGAAATCAAAGACCATTCACCCGTTTCAGAAGCTGACAATTCTGCATTCATCTGCGTTTCAAAAGTGAATTTAAGCTCCTGGTCCGGTCCTGGAACAGCAACAGGAGACTTATTTACAATAACTTCAGCCGGAACGGACGAGGCACTCAGACAGCCGTTGGCATCTGTTATCTTAACTGAATACAACCCAGCAGTGTTTACATTTATACTTTTAGTAGTAGCACCATTTGACCATAAATAACTTGATCCGCTTCCGGCGGTTAGAGTTACATTTCCCCCGGCACAGAATGTTGTGGGACCCTGAGCTGTAATAGCTGACACGGGGGGTTCATTCACTGTTACTACAACCGGTACTGATGCTTCGCTTGTACAACCGTTGTTATCAGTCACCTGGACCGAATAACTGCCGGATTTATTGACAATAATGCTTGAGTCTGTGGCTCCATTTGACCATAAGTAACCTGCTGCCTGACTTGAGCTTAACGTTACATTGCCACCATCGCAAAAAGTTGTGGATCTGTCGGCTGTAATTGCAGGTGTCACCGGTAATGGATTGACAGTTATTGTTATTCCATCAGACTGGGCACTTAAACATCCGGCTGCATTTTTAACCTTAACGCTGTAGATCCCGGAGGTTGTTACATTTATATTAGCGGTAGTAGCTTCTGTGGACCAAAAGTACGATGAACCGGAAGTAGATGTTAATGTTACGCTTCCCCCGTCACAAAATGAAGTCACGCCGGTTAATGAAATATCGGGTTTGGGGACCAGGCAGGTAGTCTGAAAGAATGAATAAACAGGGTCATTAATAAGATCAGTCATGTTCCCGTAACTGCAATTTGAAGAAGGATAACGCATTGTGACGGGAGAAATACAGTTGATAGCGGAGTATAATGCATTATTCCTGGTTAATTCTGCCGGAATTGTACCTTCCACGAATATCTTTACCGGGTCGTTATTGCTGGTTAATGAACCCTGAATTACGGAACCGTTTTTGATAATGTCGGATGTGATTATCAGATATCCGTTGGCAGTAATAATAGTTTGATTGCCCAAAGAAAGTGAACCCCTGATAATCAGAATTCCGTTATCATTAATTGTCAGGTCATTATTATCCCCAAGTGTCAAATTACCCTTTATGACAAGGGTATCATATATTATTAATTTGCTCGCTGAACCAGAAAATGAAAGCGGTCCATTAACAGTGATATATCCGTTGATGGATACAATTCCGCCCAGAGAAGAAGTTTGGGGTGCATTCCAGACAGGATTCCAGCTGGAAGATTGTTCCCAGTCGCCTGTATAATTGTTTCTGCTTGAATGAGTCTGTGAAAAAACGATCTGGCTTGAGAAACAGATTACCAATAACCCAAATATCAGATGTTTAAATTGTACAATTATTCTGTACATGGATACAGCCTAAACAATTAATTTAGATTCTACCTAACAGACGCTTAAAGTTACACTTAATTCCCGGAATTCAGTTTGTAGACCTTAAAAACACATCAGGGTCCTGATAAAATAATCCTGTTTTTTAATTACAAAATCATCATAGCTATTAGTATAATAGACCCTTATTGAGCTAATTGTGTGTGCTTTTAGGAATTCAATGTTTCCCCTGGTCATTACAGCATAATCAGATAATTTCTCGCCTTCACTTTTGCATTTGGTTTCTCCCGAGAAGGGAATAGTAATGATATCATCGCCCGACTTTATTGATATTCTGCTTTCTTTCCCGAAACAACACTTGTAAGAAGGTGTCAGGAGGATGAATAGCGCAGTAGAGGTATCTCTGTAAGTGATATTCTGTTCGATCTTCAGTTTTAAGACCCCTGGTTTGCTGGATACGTTCACATAATAAGCTGAACGCGTGATGATATCATCACAAGGGTCCTTAATTGTTTTCAGGCCGCACTGTGCCTTAACCGAAACAGAAAAAACAAAGATCAAAAAAAAGGCGGTTATTAATTTCATTATTTCAGACTCATTTTTATTTTATTGATAATGAGCATGAGAATATGTCTCTGAATTTATTTCGGACGAACATCATTACATTCCATATTTTAATAGAAGGTAAAATTAAGATGCCTTAACTACTTTGTCAAGCCCCAAATACCATATGACACGGAATTATACCAGTTTTACAAACCTCTTGTCTAATGAAAATGACAGATTATTTATCTAAATCAATTCCTGATGTACAAAAGAAGCGTAGTTTGTCAAAATTGAGTTAAATTTTATCATAAATCCTTGCTGGAAGAGGAGCAAAGAGCTAATTTAAATATATGATGTTGATTATCTGTATAATAAAAATAAATATTGCTTTGAAACAATGAAACTTCGATTTTGACAAACAAATTAATTAGAGGGATCAAAATTTGGTATTATGCAAAAAATTCAGTTTTTTGACTGATAAACCGGATCCCTGATGCATTAAGTTCCCTGGATTTTTCGGGGGCCATTGATATATTTTTTCATCAAATATCTTGGTAGCTAAGGCTAAATTAACTACTTTTTGCGCCGAATTAAAAAACAATAGATTATGGTACATTTTAAAGAGCTAGGGTTAGTGAATTCGAAAGATTTGTTTAAGAATGCTGTAAAAGGAGGATATGCTATTCCTGCTTTCAATTTCAACAATCTTGAGCAGATGCAGGCAATTATAAGTGCCTGTGTTGAGACTAAATCGCCGGTAATTCTACAGGTATCCAAAGGTGCACGTAAATATGCCAACCAGACATTACTCCAATATCTTGCCAAGGGAGCAGTTGAATATGCAAAAGAACTGGGTTATGCAATTCCCATTGTTCTGCATCTCGATCATGGTGATTCATTTGAAACATGCAAATCGTGCATAGAGAGCGGTTTCTCATCGGTTATGATCGACGGGTCACATTTCCCTTATGAAGAAAATGTCAGATTGACCAAACAGGTTGTTGATTATGCCCATCAGTTCGATGTTACCGTTGAGGGTGAGTTGGGTGTACTGGCAGGTATTGAAGATGAAGTATCTTCGGAACATACATCTTATACCAGACCTCAGGAAGTTGAAGACTTTGTGAAAAAGACCGGAGTTGATTCCCTGGCGATTTCCATCGGAACTTCTCATGGTGCATTTAAATTCAAAGTAAAACCAGGCGAATTGCCTCCGCCGCTGCGTTTTGACATTCTCGAGGAATGTGAAAAGCGAATTCCGGGTTTTCCGATCGTTCTTCATGGGGCATCTTCTGTGCCACAGGATATCGTAGCCGAGATTAATAAGTTTGGCGGGAAAATGGAAAACACTGCAGGTGTATCAGAAGACCAGTTACGCAGAGCTGCAAAATCAGCAGTTTGTAAGATAAATATCGACAGCGACGGCCGTCTTGCTATGACAGCTGCTATCCGGAAGGTCTTTGTTGAAAAACCCGGTGAGTTTGACCCGCGTAACTACCTTGGTCCCGCACGTGATAAGCTGAAAGAGCTTTACAAACACAAAGTAGTAAATGTTCTTGGCAGCGCCAACAAAGCTTAATTATATAGATTAATACTATCTGGAACCAACCACCCTTCATTGATCCTGAAGGGTGGTTTGTTTTTTGGAGCGATCTGGCTATAAGGTATGCGCCACTCCTGGGTTCCACCGAAATCCCTCATATGGCTTTATATTGCTTTCAACAGCCGCATTCCATGCAATTCAAAGATGTGAATAATGTAACTTATTCCTGAGATTATGTAACTGTATGTGCATAAGGCGGCCATATCTTTGTAAGGCAATAGTTCTTAGTTTTATTTTGATTTGGACCAATTAATATTATTTGTATTTATAGTAACATAAATTTAAAAAAATTACAATCATGGGAAATCTACTTTACTGCTATAATCGTGATCCTTGTTGTTGCATGGGCAATAGGATTTTTTGCCTTTAGTGCCGGAGGCATTATCCATGTTCTCCTTGTCGTTGCAGTTATTGCTTTATTAATCAGAATTATATCGGGAAGAAGGATCCTGGATTGACTTTCGGTTCATTAGAATATCATCTGTTATTATATTAATCTTAAAATTCAAGTACATGAAAAAATTTATTTTTTGTTTAATGGCAACTGTATTGACATTAACATTTCTTCCGCTTCAATCGTTTGGCGCAACTAAAGAAGATCCTTCTTCGCTGGTTGCCACAAAACCTCCCGAAACTAAAGAATCAGCAGAGGCTAAGACCTTAATACTGAGGTTAGACGAAATAAAAGCGATGGATATGTCAAAATTGAAATCCACAGAAAAGAAGGAGCTGCGGAAAGAGGCACGCTCAATAAAACGCGAACTTAAAGATATTAGCGGCGGTATTTATGTTTCTGCCGGTGTATTAATTGTAGTATTAATAATACTTCTTCTTGTTTTGTAAACCAAAAAAATTATAAATAAAAGAAAATCTGATTGCTGCAAAGTGATCGGATTTTTCGTTTTGTTTTAAAAATGTAGATGCCAGGTTATTTATTTTATGAGTTATTTTATTAAACTAATTATAAAAATTATTCATATGAAAAAAATAATTATTTGTCTAATGGCAGCAGTTCTGTCATTGACAATTCTCCCGGTTCAATCATTTGCTTCAACTAAGGAAGTTCATACTTCTATGGTCGCAAAAAAACCTGTGGAGACTAAAGAATCGGCAGAAGCTAAAGCTTTGGAGCTAAGATTAAACGAGATAAAGGCGATGGATATGTCAAAATTGAAATCGTCAGAAAAGAAAGATTTGAGGAAAGAAGCCCGCTCCATCAAACGTGAACTTAAAGACATAAGCGGCGGAGTCTACATTTCAGCAGGTGCGTTGATTGTCATTTTAATACTGCTTATTATTTTAACATAGAAAAATGAGAGTTATAACAGGAGAATCTGATTGTCCTTCAGACAATTGGGTTCTTTATTTTTTTGATTTAGTTCAGTACCTGCGATTTTGATTTGAAAGGATTTAGTTTATCGAGCCTGAAAACAAAGCGGATTCTCTCTTTGAGTGATCCGCTTATGGCGATTATATTGTCAGAAACAATAAAGGGGAAATAGACTTCGAAGAAGCCCCAGATGCCAGTTTTTATGCCGGCTTCAAAGAATACCGGCGATTTATTAGCTGTTTTAAAACTATGATCATTAAGTAGTAAATTAACAAACGGTTTTACAGGGATCTTTGAAGCAAATCCAGGAAGAGAGCTGGTTAAAGATAATGAACAAATCCAGCGACTGTAACCAAGACTGTCATTAACAGCAGATACCAGGCCTCCTTCAGAAAGGGTCATTTCCCTCGAAAAGAAGGTTTTCGGAAACGCGGTAAAACGGTCAGGATATACTCCCTCATATAAATATTGTTCAGGACCGCTTCTTCCGCTGACAGAAAAATCATATACCGGGTCAGAGGCATTATTTTTAAGCATTGTCCCCGCAAACAGCCTGAATTCCAGTCCATTTTTCTTTCCTCCATAGCTGTATTTATAGTTCAGCTCAAAAGATGTCTTTTGATACGACTTCCCTGATTCAAGAGAAACCAGCATGTTAAAAGGATTGATTACTCTCTTTTCTTCAAGAAAATATCCGAATCTGCAGGTATGAACGCATTTTAGCCTCCGTCATAGACTCAATCTGCCTCAGGTCAGATGCTGTAATATAATATCCGAACGCTTTCTGATTCAATGGATTGATTGCAGTTGTTCGATTTAAAATAAAAGTCTAGTCCAATCCTGGCTTTATGATAATCCAGATTTCCCGGATGCCCCGAATTGTTCTCCTTCAAGTGTTAATGTAGCAAGTCTGATAAAACTGTTATAAGGAATTTTGTTAAAGGAAATTTTACCATAACCTGTAAGTCCCTGTTTACGGAAGGTATAGAAGGGCATTAAAAATACTCGACAGGTTTAGGAATTGTAGTTCCATTGAATAAAGCCACACCGGCCATAAAACCATCTGCAGTTGTCCAGTTGAATGATGGCACGTAAATTAAGTATCGTTTATCCGGATCTTCAATAGTATATAATAGCTGGATCTGTACAGGATCAGCTTTACGGAAAATTCCTGTTGTACGGATGTTGTTATTTAAGCCTGTATAATTCAGTCATCTTATGATTAGGATCTATCTTGATCTCTGAAAAGTTCCCTGGTGTCAAACTGATCCATTTCTTACCGCCAAATCCATCTTCCCATTCTTCTGAAATAGACTGAATCTCCTTTTAAATCTGCTATAAGTAACGGCGCATTTAATTCACCCCGGTTTTTTATAAGTACCTTTCCATTCCTGTAACGTGCCAATCTTATAATCGAGCCTTTTGGTTGTGCCCAGAAAATCATCAAAAAACCACGAGAGATCTTTATCTGTATGAGATTGAAAGACTGCCTTCAGATCATCAGGATGAGGATGTTTGTTTCTCCAGGACCGGTAGTAATCATGCATTATGGAATCATAGAGGGAATCTCCGAGATAAGCCCGGAGATAATTGAACCCCTGGGCAGCTTTGCTGTAGATTATGGTCCCATAATTATCTATCGCTGTATTCAGCAGCTGGAAGATTGATGCTTTGTTCCAGGTTACTTCGTGCAGGAATAAGCCATTCAAGCTCCTGGATCCTTTGTACCGGCATTTTATCTGCATGGAAAAAAACTGCCAGTTTCCTGTTTTTTATAGTCAGTTCCCAAAGCTTTTTCCCGGGATAACGTATTGCCATATATCTCGATTCATTAGCTGATGTGATACTTTCATCCATAAAAGGAAATCTTCGTTCATCGGAGCCTAATGCACTGTAAAACCAGTTATGGCATATTTCATGAGCTATTACCTCATCGAGCAGGTAAGAATCGCCTGAAAGACCAATTACCGTAAGCTCCGGATATTCCATTCCGGCACCTGCATTGAGAGCGCTCTGAATTGCTGTAAATGTTTTGTACGGATAGTCACCGTTCCATTTTGAAAAATACATTATTGCACTATTAATGTAGGAAATGGCGTTCTTCCAGAGGTATGCCTCCTGGTTAGTGAACATCGCCCATGTTGTGACTTCCTTTCCTGATTCCGGAAGCCTGACTTTTCCTTTCAGTACATGAAATCTCTTATCGGCAAACCATGCAAAATCATGTATATTGTTCTCAGTAAACCTGATAGTTTTCAATTTTTGGGAGGAGGGAGGAAAATTGTCAGTTATATAATCAGGGATTTTCATCCAGGCAGTATCATTTGCAATCCTGGTGAGCCATTTCTTTTCTTCTTCATTCTGTAGATTTCCTGTTGCGCCAACTATATAATTAGCCGGTAATGTGATGCTTACATCAAAGTTGCCATATTCCGAATAAAATTCACCCTGATCGAGATATGGCATTTGATGCCACCCTGTATTGTCGTAGACAGCCGGTTTGGGATACCACTGTGAGATCTGATAGGATTCACCTATATGACCCATACCGGGAAGTTACGCCTTCAGGAATCTTGACATGAAAAGGGGTAGTTATATATATTGTGTCGCCGGGTTTCAGAGGACTATTCAGAATAAGCTGGCAGATATCGGGATACCCATCAAGAAGATTCCATTTAATACTTTTAGCCTCCAACCTCGAAATTCAGGGAATCTATATATCCTCTTAGCTCGGGATCATTGAATAGTTTTGACTTTCCATCCCTGTTCATTAATTCTCTGGCCAACGCAGTATTATTTCCCGAATAACGCATTGGGCCAGAGGTGAAAGTATAAAAATCCCAGAGTGTCACGGAGAATTATTAATGTATTCAACAGATTCAGATCCTTTCAGTTCATGTTTCCTGTCATTTAGAGTCACATAAATTTTATAATTGACCTGCTGCTGAAAATATTCCTGTGATAAAACTTTTATACAAGGAAATGAAAATGCAAGGCTCAGAATGAAATATTTCAAAAAGCAAGCATTATAAATGGTTGTATACCAATTTTTTAATATTGATGTTTTCATTTCATTAACTGAGAAGCAGGTTCTTAAGCGTACACTTAAATATAATTGATTTTTTTGTTTGAACTATAACTAAAACAATCTTAGATGAGGCTGGTTAAGACTAAAAATGTAATAACTTTATCATATAGTTTTTTTTACTTATAAATTTCAAATCATTCCGGTCATGAAAAATACTCTTGCAATAGTTCTTTTTACAATAAGCGGGATCGCATTTTCACAGACACCTGTAAAATCAAATTCTGAGAATCCAGGTCTATTGCCTGTTCGGGGTTTTTGTATTGCGGCTCCTCAATCAGGTGACCTTGAAGCATTTATTAAATTTATTGATGAGGAACTTGCTCCCAGGTCGGTAAATACACTTATACTCAGAGTCGACTATAATTATCAGTATGAGAGCCATCCGGAATTGCGCGATTCAGATGCCCTCTCAAAGAGGGAGGTGAAGAAACTTGTTGCAGCATGCAGAAAGAATAACATCCGTATTATACCACAGGTAAATATGCTTGGTCACCAGTCGTGGGCGGGTAAAACCGGAAATTTATTAAGAGTATATCCCCAGTTTGATGAAACACCAATGGTTAAAATGCCTGAGAAATATGTATGGCCTAATGCGGACGGATTATATTGTAAGAGTTATTGTCCTCTGAATCCTGATGTCCATAAAATTGTGTTTGATGTTATTGATGAGATCTGTGATGTTTTTGAAGCTGATGCATTTCATGCCGGCATGGATGAAGTATTCTATATAGGAGAAGCACAGTGTCCACTATGTGCCGGAAGGGATAAAGCTGAGCTGTTCGCCGGTGAGGTTCGTACTTTACGCGATCACCTTGCAAGTAGAGGCAGGCATCTGTGGATCTGGGGCGATCGGTTGCTCGACGGGAAGACGACAGGATTGGGAGAGTGGGAAGCAAGCTATAACAATACATACAGGGCTATCGATATGATACCTAAGGATGTCATAATATGTGACTGGCATTATGAACGTCCTGATCAGACTCCTGTATATTTTGCAATGAAGGGATTAAGTGTTATTACCTGCCCCTGGAGGGATGCAGGGAATGCTGTTAATCAGGTACAGGATATGGTGAAGTTCAGAAAAAGTTCAACACCCGAGATGGCTGGCCGTTATTTGGGAATGTGCCAGACTATATGGTCAGGTGCGGGTCAGTTTCTCGATAATTATTATGGCAGGAAACCTGAGAATACGGAGAATTCACAGGTAAGTTGCTTTAAAGCGCTGTTCACAGAAATTCAGAAAGCCTCGGGGACAAAATAATCTATATTAGTAAGGAACTCACTCCCCATCCCCCCGGCAACTTAAGCTTTGGGGATGAATGATATACTGCATAAAAAAATTTCCCCTCCTTTTGAACTAATCTTACATCACATTTCAATTTAAGTCCGTTGCAGAAAGAGAGAAGGAGATCCCTCGCTGGCGCTCGGGATGACAGGTATGTAGTTGATTAGCAGGAGGAAGAAACGGCGATTCGCGAGTGAAATACTTCATGAATAAAATGTCGTTGCGAATCGCCGTTTCTTCCTCCTATGTCCCTCAAAATAACCTGTCATCCCGAATTCCGACAAATCGGAGCTTGCGGAGGTTTGGAGGAATGAGGGATCTCCTTCTCATAGCTGAGATGTAATAAAAAAGATGTGATGTAAGATTACCCTTCAAAAGGTGGGGAAATGTATCATGTTTAAATTCAATGCTTTACATTCTGTTTTGTGCTAAACTCTCTCCATATTTTAATATCTCTTAGGTTGACTATGCCCCCCCAAACCCCCTCTCTAAGAATTAGAGAGTGGGCGTAATACATTGTATATTAGTCAATTCCCCCTCAATACGAAGTAAAAGGGGGGAAAAGAAGGGGGTGAGTATATTTGAAGCTCTTAATTATTTTCCATCTTAAACACAATTGGCAGCATGAACCAGACCGGGACTGGAACGCCATTCTGCTTTCCTGGTTTAAACTTCGGCAGAATGCTGACAACCCTTACTGCTTCACTATCAAGTAACGGGTCGACACCTCTGAGTATCTCAATCCTGTTAACTGATCCATCTCTGTTCACAACGAACTTTAAAATAACCTTACCCTGTATATTATTTTTCTGTGCATCCTCAGGATACTTCAGATTATCACCAACATATTTCAGCAGTGCCGGAAGTCCGCCCGGGAATTCGGGCATTTCCTTTACAATTACATAAGGAGGTGTTTCATCATCAGGAATTACCGGATCGGCTGGCTGGATGGCAGGAGTAGTGTCATTAACATCAGGATTCTGTAGTGAATTTATTATTGCGTCCGTTGAGGGCATAAATGATTTGATCTTTGAAGTATCATCAGTAACAACAGGCTTAAGGTTCCTGGGGATACTTGTCAAATCGGCTCGTGGTTTTACCGGAGCCGGCGGAACATAATCCTTCATGAGAGGATCGGACATTAATAGAACCACTGATGGCGGTTCTGCTGATGCGACGACAGGCTTTGTTGTAAGTGAAAGCACAATAATTAAGATTGTACTGATAGCAATCACGCCAAGTAATGATAGACTGGCTGCAGATTTGTATCGTTTCCGGATATCATAGGCTCCGTAAGTTCTGTTTCGGTTCTCGAAAATGATCTCATCAAATTCAGGTACCTTTTCATTTTTCCTCTTCATTTCTGATAGTTTTAAGTTGTTAAAAAATCACAGACAACCGTGGAACTATATCGAATCAGAGGTATCTCTACATGTATTACGGAGCAAATAGAGTGCCAGAATATATATGTATTATAGGCGATGTATTATAGGCGATATATAATAGATTAAGTATGATAATAATACATTTTTGTTCAATCGTGTTTGTTTTTCGAATTAATAGTTTTTCTGGTCGCAATTAAGATAGAAGTAAGTTCTGATCCCTCATTCAAAAGTCTTTTAGAGTCATCAAAGAATTTGGATGGAATTAAGTTCTTATCCATTATCATTTCAATCCACATTACGCTTTCATCAGCTTCTTCAATGACAATACTGATTTTCGCAACAAATGCTGCTTCACTCTGAGCAAGTCTTGCAGCACGATAATTCGAACTTACAGATTCTATCGAAAAGATCAAATTTTATATCGTCTATAATACATTAATACATACCATCGCCTATCGCCTATAATACATAATACATTTTTTATTTATAGGTTCTCGTCATTGATGTTGGTATTACTATTACAAAATCGGCAAGTCCCTTATTTTCATCACTCATTCTTTGAATATCATCCTGAAGAACAGTAGTAACGGTAATTACTTTTATTGACGGATCATATTTATTGAGATACCAGAGAATTCCGGTATGCTTATCAGAATGATAGCTTCCATTATAATGGATAAGCGTCTGTCCTTTTTGCCAGCTGCCTGATATAGATTTCGCCATAGTAGCATCTTTTATAGCCTGAGCTTTAGGAAGGTTTTCACTGACCTTGCCACCCATCTGTCCGCCAATCGAACCTCCCATTGAGAGCATATCTTTGTAGCAGGCAAGTTCGGGGTCATAGTCTATTGGCAGGGGAGCAATATATTTAAGCTCTTCTGCAGGAACTTTCTGAAGCGCTTCAAAACCTCCTGATGAAACTACTGCTGCATATCTTCGGGGAATATTTGAAGCAACGAATTTTAGTCCGTTCTCCTTTGCAAAATTCAGAAGCGGTTTGTAATCAGTAGCATAATTCTTCCATGAACGCACCTCAGATTCAAAGGAACTTTCTTTAATTAACCCTGATAAATATTCATCAATAAGAATTTGATTATCAGTCTCGAACATTTCGGCTGCCAGGATCAGGTCTTTGCCCCGGGCAGCAAAAAGACTTTTTGTTAATTCCAGCTCCAGCCAGTGGGCAATCGGGTTATCGTGTTGTTCACCAAAAAAGACAACATCCGATTTGGATGCTGCCCTTATGATATCGCTAAAGTCAGCTTTCTTACCTTCTCCGGAAAATACTTTGTAAGCTGGTAAGTCCTGAGAATATAATGGCAGCGACAGGATAAGTAAAGACAGAACTGCAGATAATTTCATAATGATTGAATTAATATTAATCTTTCGGATGGAAGCTAAAGAAAGAAACAATAATTGTAACATCAAAATTTACGTCGATCAACAGGTGATATTAAATGTAGAGACGGGTCTGAGACCTGTCTCTACTACCTAAAGATGAAGTTAAAAAACCTATTTTAAACCAAACCGATAGCTGAACTTAATCAGGAACACGTTATGAGGCACATTTTTCCCATTATTGAAAAGATCACCAAGGTTGTTAAAAAAGTCCATCTGACCTGAACTCGTGTCATAACTTCTGGTCTGACTCCATACAAGGAAAAGTGTTGATCCCGGGCTATATTCCCATCTGATTACCAGGTTTGAAAGAAATTGTTTAAAATTAAAATCATCTTTTCCGAACGTATAATCTGTTTTTCCGTCAACGTTTTCATCTACATTAAAATGATCCGTATCAAAAGTCAGCTGACTGGCATTATAGGTCCAGAACCGGTTCTGGTACCTGTTTGCCATAGGTTCTGTAATGAACTTATAATCATAGTACTTACCTGACGCTATAAATGGTTGTCCCCAGTACTGAAAGGTTAAGTTTGGACTAATGTTCAGATTTACTCTGAATGACGTGCTTATAGTTTTCTGGTCAATGCTGCCAAATATATACCTGGCGCTGCTTTCAAATCCTGTCTCTGTAACATACTGAAGATCAGTATATGCCTTGTCGTAGGCCGGACTGATTGTAAAAACAAGATAATTGGTGGGTTTATAAGTCAGGTCTATTTCGGCATATAAATTTCGAGAACTGTTTTCATATCCTTTTGTAATGTTCCCTACGACACTTAACATTAATTTCTTACGATTATCTGTTGTAATACCTAGTCTTGAATTGACAGTGCCCGGCAGCTTCATTGTTGGTCCGCCGCGAAGAATATCTGTAGAAAGCTGGGATGTATTTAAATTGCCGTATGACCATACATTCCAGAAATTTTTAAGATTCAGGTTTATGTTCCACTCATAGCCTTCACCGAGCCAGATGCCGCCAAAATTACTGGTTGCATAGATATCTGAATTGATATTGAAGTTTTTATAGAATCTTTTAGGTTCAAACTGATTATATGCGCCCCAGAGAACATAAAGTATCTGATCAGATGTACGCATGTAGCCCAGGTCATTGGTTTCAAAACCAGGTGTTTTCCATAACGCAGCCCCCATAAAATTCCAGTGTCCGTTTTGTTTCAATATCTGCACCCTGCCTCCTGCTCCCGAGAGGGATGTTTTGTTTGTGTCGAGAATTGCATAGTTTTTATCGGGACGCTGGAAATAGTGTGCAGAAGATTCCTGGGTATTGGTGATAGCTTTTTTTGAACCCTCCACAATGCTAAAAGCTGTATTTACGTTGAACATCCAGTTTTTATTCTTAAAGTACTGTGTAAAATCAATTCCTCCGGTATAGGCTGCCTTGTGCAAAAGGTTGATTACATCAGCGTTGGGTTCCCTGTTAGTACTGGTAAAGATCCCGCCTATCAAGGTGTTGCCATTGTTAATATCTTTCTGGATCCGTCCTACGAAATAGTTTGTCAGAGGCTCAACTGTAGTTGTCTTTCTGCCGCCAATCGTATCTATTGAGGCAGTTTCCTGTGATGTCATTGCCTCAACGATTCCGACAGAAAGCCCGTTTTTTGTCTTTCCCGTAAGTTTTGCTGCTCCAAGAATATTGGTTCTTGAAGGTATATCAGCATACCATCCGTCTTTCAGGTCAGGAGATACCTGTGGCTGGCGGCCTATTCTCCTCGAGTAGAAAAGATTATCATTTCCAACGCCTCCGTCACCAATGCCCAGGCCAAAATTTGTGATATTGTTTCCTTCGATAAAGAATGGACGCTTCTCGGTAAAAAATGTTTCATAAGCCGAAAGATTTACTACGGACGGGTCAGCTTCAACCTGGCCAAAGTCGGGATTTATTGTAAGGTCCATTGTCATATTATTTGTGACTCCTATCTTGGCATCGATGCCGCCATTCAGCTTTGACAGTTTTCCGGAGGCCTGGAAAGGATTTTCCGGAACTGCCTGAAAAGTTTCTGTTCTGGCAACGCCATAGGGTGTTACATCAAAAATTTTCCGCGGTTTGATCTGGTCAAGTCCTTTAAGTTCTCCAAACAGATGAACCATTCCCGGAGCTTCTCTTGGAATATGCTGCCAGAAGGTAGTTTCATTCTTCCTGTATAAAATACGTGCTATATCAAGGCCCCATACTCCGGCGGAGTTTTTATCAAATCTGACCTGACTGAAAGGAATTTTCATTTCAGCCACCCAGCCTTCTTTGTTTATTGAGGTTTTGACCCACCAGTTAGGATCCCAGGATGAGTCTCCGTTTCCTGAGTCATTAGTGAACATCTGATCGTACTTTACGCCGGCAGAGCTTACCCCGAACAGGAATCCGGTACGGAGATCATGAAAACTATCGATAATGATACCAACGAGGTCACCATCAGCTTCATCCCGACGGGTCAGGCGGTTCACGATACTGTCAGGTGCAGTATCATACGCCTTGATTGCAACATAAAGATTGTTATCATCAAAAAGTATCTTGAATTCGGTCCTCTGACTCTCCGGTCTGCCGCTGTATGGTTGATTTTGCGTAAAACCGCCTGCCCAGGTACCCGACTGCCATGCGTCATCATCTAGAATACCATTGATGACGGGCGGGTTAGATATCTGTGTTGCAGTATATTGCTTCTTTTCCGGATCTTGTCCGAAGACCACAGGAAGTAGAGTTGCTGCGACCAATACAGAGATAAAAAATCTTTTCATTCAGAGCTTTGGTTTTGAGGTTTCCTGAATAAGGACGTAAAAGATGGCATTTTGATGCAAAAAAACCTGAATTTTAACTTCTTCTTACTAAAGAATTTTAGGTATTACCATTAAAGACCTGTCAATAATACTGTTACCCTATTCATATAGCCTGATAAATTCAAAAGTATTGCCATGTGTATTGCAGGAACTTCAGAAAATCTGTTTTTGATATTACAAGCGAAGCTGTGTTTATGTTCGGATGAAATGTCAGCCTTTCATATTCATTCAGTTTCTGATCAATAAAGAGATGAACATGTTTCCCCGTATCATTAATCAGTCCGAATGGCGAAACCGAACCTGGTTCAACACCCAGGTATTTTTTTAGCCGCTTATCTGACGCAAATGTGAGTTTTCCCTGTCTTAAGCGTTTTTCAAGATCTCTCATATTTAGTTGTCGCAGGTATTCAAGAATAACTAAATAGTGTCTGTCTCCTTTATGATTCCTGAGGAAGATATTTTTGCATCTTCCCGAATTATAGTTTTTCCAATGAATTTTAGCATCTTCAATAGTTGCAACAGCAGGGTGCTCATGATACTCAAATTTAATCGCCAGTTCTTCCAGTAACCTGTAAAGTTCTGCCTGTCCTCTCATCTTGGCTACATTTACTTTGCGATAAATGAAAATTCCATTCCGGCAAGCATTGCAATTTCAGATCCGGCTTCTTTCAGATCAATATCTTCTTTGTCATAAACCCACTCGACAACAAAGGGTATTCCCGATGGAACGAGTCTGTTCAGTTCCTGAAAAATGTCGTACAGGAATTTAGCTGATGATGAATTGAAATACTTTAAGTTCGACCTGGAACCTTAGAGGTGAATCTAATGTAAAGTTAGTATTTCCAGTCTCCATGATCTCATCAATATATTGTTTAATCCATTCAATAACAGGATAATACATTGCACGAACATCTTCCGGGGATGGATATTCCGCGGATCAGAAAAATATTTTCCAGTGGTGAAAAGTGAATCTCAGGAGTATTCCTGGTGTGACTAATATAAAGTTTTTCCATCTGCAATATCTTTTTAATAATTGACCTGAAAATTTTTAACTGCGTACAACTTCATCTAATCAGTAAATTAAAATATGTTATTATCGTTATTATCAGGGCAATAGCCAGTATCTTCCAGGAGCGAGCCTTCTGATAGCTTCCACTGCCAGCCTGTCGCAGGTCTCATTTTCAGTGTTATTGGCAGTGGCCTTTTATCCAGACAAACCTGACATTGTGTTTCCGGTATATCTTAAGAAACCTGATCCAGAGATCAGGATTTTTTTTCTTTTTAAATGATTTGGATTCCCATTGGAACACCCATCCTTTTTCGACTGAATCTGCAACATATTTCGAATCGGTGTAAACAACTACTTTGCTGCCAGGTATTTTCAGGGCTTCCAGTCCTTCTATGACTGCCATTAGTTCCATCCTGTTATTTGTTGTAAGCCGGAACCCTGCCGATTTTTCAAGCCTGTGTTTCCCCGAGATCAGCACAACGCCATATCCTCCTGGACCAGGGTTTCCGCTGGAGGCGCCATCAGTGTATATTGTAATTTCACCTTGCATGCGGGAAGGAGATACCCGAGTTGGTAATAAAAAGCTTTATTGCAATCGATAACAGGATGACTCCAAAAACTTTTTTGAGAATCTGAAGTCCACCGGCACCTAATATGCGTTCAAACATTGAAGTCAATCGTAATACAAGATAGATCACGATCATATTCAGAACAAGGGCGATAAATATATTGACTGTATGATATTCAGCTTTCAATGAAAGTATAGTTGTTATTGATCCGGCGCCTGCGATCAGCGGAAAGGCTATCGGAAATATTGATCCTCCTCCGTGAGAATCCTGTTTAAAGAGTTCTATGCCGAGAATCATCTCCATTGCAATCAAAAATATGATGAATGACCCTGCGATTGCAAAAGATGATACATCTATACCGAATATCCCAAGTAACGGGCTTCCAATAAATAAAAAGGCCAGAAGTATCAGAAATGAGACAAGTGTTACTTTAGTTGATTTAATATCGCCTGATTTCGATTTAATATCAATTATTATAGGAATCGACCCCGGAATGTCAATAATAGCAAAGAGTACCATAAAGGCAGCAAGGATCTCTATCAGGTTCAAATGCATTTTTCAGAATTTGGTGCAAATATAATCAAATTTCATTTTTTCTCTGTGCAACTCAGTGCTTCTCTGTGACACTCTGTGTAAGAGAAATCGTCGAAAGAAATGCCCCCGTCTCAGAGTAGAGATGGGGGCAAAAGGCATTGGATTCTTAATTTATGTTACTGAACTATAGTCATCTCATCGACAAGACGTTTTGCACCTGAATAAACATCCATTAGCCAGAGTACATAGCGGATATCGACTACAATCGTTCTTTGAAGCTCAGGTTCATAGGCAATGTCGCCGCTCATTGATTCCCAGTTTCCGTCGAACGCCAATCCGATCAGCTCGCCGTTGCCATTCATGACGGGACTTCCAGAGTTGCCACCGGTTATATCATTTGTGGTTAAAAAGCAAACAGGCATGTAACCTTTTGGTGATGCATATCTTCCAAATTCTTTCTTATTATAAAGATCAATAAGCCTTTTCGGAACATCAAATTCATAATCACCCGGTTTATACTTTTCCATTACACCCTTAAGTGTGGTAAAATATTTATAAGTGACAGCATCTCGCGGATCATAGCTCTGGACTGTTCCATATGAAAGTCGCATGGTTGAGTTTGCATCGGGATACTGGGTTTTTTCGGGAACCATTTCCATTAATGCTGCTATCCAGAGCCTTTTACCCGTGTTAAGTGATGCATCGAACTGGCTGTTGGATTTTGATATTTCGCCCCCAGTCTTGTAAATTGAAGTAGTTGTAAGGTAAACAGGATCAGATTCAAGGGTTTTCAGTACAGGTTTGGTAAGGAAAGCATTTAGTTTTTCCTGGCTGGCAAAAATTGATTTGGAAAACATGTTATCGACGAAATTGTCGATATTCCCTCTGAATTTCTTATCTACAATATTTGCATAAAAATCGGGATGAAATTTTGCCGGAACGTCAGTCCGGTAGAGCTTCAGCATTGCTTTCATCGATTTATTATCAGTAGAAGGGTTATAGTCCTTATAAAAGTCGGTACTTGTTTTCCTGATCTGAGCGGCTGCGTCCGATATTTTCTGATTATCTTTTGACTGGAGGGCAGTAACCAGATTGGCAACTCCACGGTTAAGACTGAAAAGTTCGCAGCCCTGCATACACTCATTCAGGTATTGGAGGGCATTGTAATATTCTGCCCTGCCTTCAATGGCAGTTTTTATCATATTAAGAGCTTCACCGTATTTTGCTTTCCTTTCAGGAGTCTCAGCAACCCATTTGTTGAATTGATTTTCAAGTTCCTCTTTCTTTGCTACTACGTTAAGTTTTTCAAGACTGCCTTTCTGACCGATTGAATACTTCCAGTAGTTTGACGAGCCGGAATATTTTGCTGAATACTGAATATTTACCTTCTGGTCAGCCAGCATATCTTTCATCCAAATATCCTGTTTTACCCCACGTATTTTGATCCTGTCGGGATGTACAATCTTCAGCTGTTCATTTACTTCATATGAGGTCATATATCTGTTGGTCCTTCCGGGATATCCAAGGATCATTGCAAAATCACCGGTATTACGATCCTTTATTGAAACCGGGAGAAAATATTTGGGTTTTAGCGGAATGTTTTCTTTTGCATAAGTTGCAGGTTTGCCATCTGGTCCGGAGTAAACACGGAAGACGCTGAAATCACCTGTGTGACGAGGCCATTCCCAGTTGTCGGTATCAAAGCCGAACTTACCTATTGATGATGGGGGTGCACCAACCAGACGGACATCAGTATATCTCTCATAGACAAGAAGATAGAAATAATTTCCGCCATAGAAGCTTCCAACCTGTGCCCTGTAATTATTTCCTTCGGTGGCTTTTTTCTCAATCGACTGTCTTGCTTCATTTACAGCTGCTGTGCGATCTGTTTCACTCATGTCTGGTTTTACATTTGCCAGAATCTGTGAAGTTACGTCTTCAATTCTGATGAGGAATGTCACAGAAAGATTGGGGTTCGGCAACTCTTCTTCTTTCGACATTGCCCAGAATCCGTCCTGGAGGTAGTCGTGGTCAACGCTGCTATGTGCCTGTATAGATCCATATCCGCAATGGTGATTCGTAAGTACAAGGCCTTCCGGTGAAACTATTTCCGCAGTACATCCGCCGCCAAAAATAACGACAGCATCCTTAAGACAGACCTTGTTGAGACTGTAGATGTCTTCTGCAGAGAGTTTCAGCCCAAGTTCAGTCATTTTGCCCATGTTCAGTTTTTCGATAAGCGGCAACAGCCACATACCTTCATCGGCTTTAGCTTTGAATCCAAAACCGAAGAAAATGATTAACAGTATTGCAAACAATTTTTTCATATGAAATAACTTATATTGATTGATTTTTGATTGTCGGGTAAAGATAACTTTTAAAACCAATAACGGAATATTCAAAATTCGAATTTCAACTGGGTATCGAAAAGATTAAAAGTTTTCCTGTGATAGGGAGTGATGCCATATTTCATAATAGCCGCCCTGTGAAATGAAGTAGGATATCCTTTATTTTTATTCCAACCGAATTCAGGAAACTCATTATGGATCTTTTCCATGAATTCATCGCGAAATGTCTTGGCAAGGACTGAGGCAGCTGCAATTGATAAAAACAGACCGTCACCTTTGACAATCGTTTTATACTTTAAGTCTTTATAAGCATAAAATCTGTTCCCGTCGATCAGCAGGAATTGCGGAACCTTATCCAGTCCCTCAATTGCAATATGCATTGCTCTTATAGATGCTCTCAGAATATTCATTTCATCAATTTCAGTATTATCGACAAATGCCACCTTCCAGGAAATTGCTGAGTGGATTATCTCATCTTTCAGAAGAGCTCTTTGTTTTGGAGATAGTTTTTTGGAATCATTCAGAACAGGATGCTTATAATTCTTTGGCAGGATAACTGCAGCAGCTACCACCGGTCCTGCCAGACATCCTCTTCCGGCCTCATCGCAGCCTGCTTCGGTCAGATTATGATACAGGTATGATTTCAGCATTTTAAACTCCAAAGATCTGTAATAAAATCAGTAAAGGATTGTAAATTATTAACATGCCTGATGAGTTTATAACCAAGTTATTAACATAATTATTAACAAAAGCTATTGCTTTTTCAAAAATACATCTATATTTGGTCTTGCGGAACAAATATAATATGATTAAGGTAATTAAGATTTTAATACTGCTAATACTATTTTCCACAGTAAATGGTTTTTCCCAGCAGTTGTCGCACCAGGTTCTTGTTCCGGCTGCTGGTCTGGCAACAACATCAAATCTGAATTATTCGCAAACTATAGGAGAAACGGCAGTTGAGATATTAAGCTCCGGATTTATACTTACACAGGGTTTCCAGCAACCCGGTATGCTTAATATATCCAATACCCAGCCACCGGGCACCGGTGTTGAGGTCTATCCGAATCCTGCAACTGATTATATTACCATTAAACTATTCGGAGAGATTGCCCGGAATTTCAGGATTGAGATCATAAATATGACAGGCACTATAATCAGGTCGATGACCCTGGAATTTATTACCCAGTACAATATTGAACAGAATATTGATATTTCCTCGCTGACCCTTGGTATTTATTTAGTACGTGTAACGAGCAGTGATTCAAAAATTAGCCGGACATTTAAAATTGAAAAAATGTAATCCTGAAAATTATGATTCAAAAAGGTATTAAGAGGTACTTTGTGCTGTTATCATTATTATTTGCAGGTTCAGCCTCTTTTGGTCAGAATGTTCCCCCTGGCATTTTTTACCAGGCTGTTGCAAGGGATAATTATGGCAAGGAACTTATGAATAAGGAGATTGAGGTCAAGTTTTCAATTCTCTCCGGAAGTCCTATTGGTACACTTGTTTACCAGGAGCTGCATGAGCATGTTATTACCTCTAAATTTGGTGTTTTTTCATTAATAATTGGTAATGGGACACCGACGGGAGGTCTTTATGGAGAATTATCTCAGGTCCAATGGGGACAGGCTTATCACTGGGTCAAGATAGAAGTGAAATTCGATAATGATTTTATAGACATGGGGACGCTTCAGTTCCTTGCCGTTCCGTATGCACTCTATGCACAGAAATCCCTTGAGCCGGGACCTCCCGGACCAAAAGGTGACCCGGGTCCCAAAGGTGATGCCGGTGATCCGTCTTCAGATAACCAGAATCTGTCATTTAATGGTGATAACCTGTCAATTTCCGGCGGAAATACTGTAAATCTTTCAACACTGAATGTTCCTCATCAGCTTACACTTCTGGGAGATACTCTTTCTATATTAGGTGGGAACAAAGTTGGCTTGACCAATCAGATCCAGGATCTGCAGCTGGATATAAACAATAAACTGAAAATAACGAAAAATCCTTCAGCTACAGCTATTGATCTATCAAAATTTACTCAGACTCTAAGTTTTAATCAGGATAATTATCAATTATCATTATCTAATGGCGGAGGAACAGCAAGCCTTGGACAAATAATTGCTTTCAGGGCAGGAGTTGCGTCGACAGTCAATCTTCCGGATAAAACACCTGTTAATGTGGTTTTTAACCAAGTTACAGGAGTTTATTATACAGACGGGAATTACAATTCCTCTTCGGGTAGTTTTACTGCTCCCTTCAATGGGATTTATTCATTTAGTGTTTTCATAAATTTACCATCTCTCAGTTCTGTCATCATTAATTTGTTTGGCGATCCTTATGAAACTATAATTGGTCCAACAGATTCAGGTGGTAGTTTTAGAGGTACTATTACAATGAAGCTAAATAAGGGCGATGAGGTAAATGCTTCCGTACTGCAAACTAATGGATACGCCATCCCTTTTAATTTTGTAGGTTCATTTTCAGGCTTCAAGGTTTATTGATGTAACCGCTTCGGACCTGGTACAATCGTTTGATCTGACTGAACCCATTGTGATTTTTATCTTTTCTTTGATAAAGTTCATTTGCTGACCCATTGGGCATGTATTACTGTCGTTCTTCTCATCATACGGTAAATTCTCTGTTCTGTTAGGAGGTATCCCCCTTTTTTCACTAATTATCAACAATTTAACTCCTTATACGTGCGTAGGCAAACCGGAAAAGGTGCGAACCTCGCCCTTTTTGGTGGCGCCAATATGGCCTTGTGTAGCGGGCGGACAAAAAGGGCAAGGTTGTCTTTTCCGGACTCCTTTTCTTTGTTTCATTTCTTTTGGAGGAGCAAAAGAAATGAAAATAGAAAAAGAAGGTGTCCTTTTGAGACACCCTCACGGATTCACATCAGCTTATTGAGCCCTGTAGTGGGAGCAATAAAATGTCTCTATTTCGCCCACTACGGGGCTTCTTATTACTGTGGTGATTCAAACGTCGGGTGTTGCCCAACGTTAATATATGTAAGGCCTACGGCCTTATTAATTTAGATGGCTCAAACTTTCAAGCATTTACCGACTTCGTTATATGATCAGGAGATCACTCGCTGGGCAGTATGCTACGAAGAGTTGATTGGCAAATACAACTAGAATTTATATGTCATATATAATGAGTGAGTTATAAAATGTTGTCATTAGCAGTGGTAGTACAGTCAGCAAAGAATCTCCTGCGATGTTTTGATTTTAAGACCTATTTTTAAACACCGCTCCCAATTTTCTGAATACCACCACTGTAAATACAACCGCTGCCATAATCCCCGTAACATTACTCGCAATGTCTCTTATACTAAATGTCCTCCCGGGTATAAGCTTCTGATGTAATTCATCAAAAATAGCGAACAGCACCAGGCTGCCTGTTATCAGGATGAACCTTCTATAATTGATCTTAAACTCCTTTCCTGCAAAAGAAAGGAAACTCATAAAACTCAGAATGCCATATTCACAAAAATGAAGCAGGTAATCAAGCCTGTACTCTGACCTGGCCATATGTATCTTTAACGTTGGGATATTAGGAATAGACGATATAATTATAATTGTTATAGCCCAGGCAATCAGCAAATATCTGGCAAGGGGACGCAGGTACAGAATCAGTTTCAGCATACTCGGTTTTGAGAATGCCAAAATTAAATTATTATGTATTATAATCATCCTAAATGGACATTTTCCAACAGAATGTTGATTTTTTTCCGCTTTAATGCGACAAAAGACTAAATTTGTCGAAAATTTCAGAAATGATAACTAACGAACAGATAAAAGCTTTATCGGGACGCCGCGATGCGTTAAGGAGGTATCTTTGACATCGAGGGCAAGCTTGAACTGATAGCTGAAAAAGAGAGCCTGTCTCAACAACCCGGATTATGGAACGATCCGAAAAAAGCCGAGGACCTTTTAAAAAGCATCGCCCAGCTGAAAAGCTGGACAACAGCTTTTGACAAAATCAATTCCGCCATCGATGATGTCAATGTAATAAATGATTTTTTCAGGGAAGGTGAAGCAACTGAAGAAGAAGTTGAGAACCAGTACAAAAACTGCCTCTCGATGATCGAAGACCTCGAGGTCAGGAATATGCTTCAGAAAGAGGAAGATCAGCTGGGTGCAATACTGAAAATAAACTCAGGTGCGGGAGGTACTGAAAGCAACGACTGGGCAGCAATGCTTATGAGGATGTATCTTCGCTGGGCTGAGAGAAACAATTATAAAGTCAAAGAACTTGATTATCAGCAGGGTGATGAGGTTGGAATTAAATCGGTGACATTAGAGATTGACGGTGAGAGAGCCTATGGTTATCTCAAAAGCGAAAACGGTGTTCACAGGCTTGTCAGGATCTCTCCCTTCAATGCACAGGGAAAACGGCAGACAACTTTTGCATCGGTCTTTATATCACCCCTTGTTGATAATAATATTGAGATTGAAATTAATCCGGCTGATATAACCTGGGATACCTTCCGGTCGAGCGGTGCAGGGGGACAGAATGTCAATAAAGTGGAGACAGCTGTCAGGTTACGGCATAAACCTTCAGGACTGGTAATCGAAAACCAGGAGACCACGATCGCAGCTTAATAATAAGGAAAATGCAATGAGGATCCTTAAATCACAGCTTTATGAACTTGAACTGAGAAAACAACAGGAGGAGCAGGCAAAGATTGAAGGGGAGAAGAAAAAGATTGAATGGGGTTCACAGATAAGATCTTATGTCCTTCATCCATATAAAATGGTTAAGGATCTGCGCACAAACCATGAGACCGGAAATGTACAGGCAGTTCTCGATGGTGACCTGAATCCTTTTATTAAATCCTTTCTGATGGAGTTTGCAGGTAAATAGCCCGATATCCGACCTCATCAGAATATGATAAAATTCATAAAACAATGCTAACCAATTCATTTAATTTGTGTCGGAAATTACAATTCTGACAAGAATGGTGAAAAAGGAAAAATTATTTGATCAGTTTCCTCCGGTGACGACAGAGGAGTGGATGGATAAGATCAGGACCGACCTGAAGGGAGCGGACTTTAATAAAAGACTTGTCTGGAGAACAAATGAAGGTTTTGAGGTAAAACCTTTTTACCGGATGGAAGATGTTGAAAATCTTATGTATATCAATACTCTGCCTGGTGAATTCCCTTATCTGCGAGGTACAAAGATCAGAAATAACAACTGGCTGGTAAGACAGAATATTGAAGTAACCAATTATTCGGAGGCGAACCGGAAAGCCTTGGCAATCCTTATGAAAGGGATTGATTCACTTGGCTTTATTATTGCTGACCCAGAATCAATTAATGAAAAGAATTTTGATCTTCTCCTCGAGAGAATCTTCCTTGGAGGAGTTGAATTAAATTTTCCTCCAATGGTAAAGCAAAGGAAATTCTTGATCTGATAATAAATTATGTAAGAAAATCCCGTTCTGACCCCGACGAATTCCGAGGAGCCATTGAAGCTGATCCTTTAAGCAGATTGATGGTTAATGGAACATTATGTATTCCTCCGGAGGAAGGATTTGATTACCTGGCTTCTCTCATAAAATCTTCAGCATCACTTCCTCATTTCAGGATGATCAATATTAATGCCTCAAATTTCAATAACGCTGGCGCTGATATTGTTCAGGAACTGGCATTCGGTATTTCAATGGGAAGCGAATACCTGGCCCAGCTTACCCAGCGGGGAATAAGTGCGGATATGGCTGCTTCAAAGATTAGGTTCAGCTTCGGAACAGGATCAAACTATTTTCCTGAAATAGCCAAGCTCAGAGCTGCCCGGCTTCTATGGTCTGTTGTTATTAATGGCTTTCATCCCGCGAATATTGAAAAAATCAGGATGAATATTCATTGTGTGACCAGCAAATGGAATAAAACAGTTTACGATCCTTACGTAAATCTTCTCAGAACACAGACTGAAGCAATGTCGGCTATTCTGGGAGGAACGGATTCACTTACTGTAGAACCCTTTGACATTGTCTTCAGAAATCCGGATGAATTCTCTGAAAGAATTGCACGTAACCAGCAGCTCATTCTTAAGGAAGAAGCTTATTTTGATAAAGTGGCAGACCCTGCAGCAGGTTCCTATTATATTGAGAATCTTACAAATCTGATTTCGGAAAATGCATGGAAATTATTCCTTGAAATTGAGGAGAAGGGTGGATTCCTTTCATGTCTGAAATCAGGATTTATTCAGGATAAAATTATCAGAATCGGCCACAAAACGGCAAAACGATTCAGCTATCAGGAAAAATATTCTTCTGGGAACAAATCAGTACCCTGATCTCCATGAAAAAATCTCAGATACAGTTGATCTTAATAAAATATTCAGTAAAAAACCAGTCGACCCCGATAGTATAGTTGACCCTATCACACTTTCCAGGGGATCTCAACAGTATGAAAAGCTTAGAATTGCAATCGACAAAGCAGACAGGCGACCTGTTGTTTTCCTGTTGCCAATCGGAAACCCTGCAATGCGAAACGCAAGTTCGCAGTTTTCAGCTAATTTCTTCGGTTGTGCAGGTTATCAGATAATTGATAATCAGGGATTTGAATCTGTTGAAGAAGCAGTAAAGCGGCAATTAAGTCAAAAGCTGACATTGTGGTAATTTGCAGTTCGGATGAAGAATATCCTCTTTTTGCTCCGGATATTTTTAATCGATTAAATGGCAAGGCGATAACAGTAGTTGCCGGAAATCCGGCGATGATTGAGGAACTCAGGTCGAAGGGACTGGAGAATTTCATCCATCTGAGATCAAACGTAATTGAAATACTGACCGATTTCAATGAACAGCTTGGAATAACCTCGGGGTGGTGTTGAAAAAGGATTAATTGACAGTAATACACACAAAAATAGCGTGACCCAGATATAATGAGACCAAAATTCAAATATAGCGACCTTAAAAATCTATCCTTTACTGAAAAAGATCCGCTTGAGTGGGAGAAGGAGAAGGGTCTGAAAAAAGACTGGATTACACCTGAGAGGATCCCGATAAAGAGCGTTTATACAAAAGAGGATCTGGAGGGTATGGAGCATCTTAATTATGCAGCCGGACTTCCTCCATTTTTGCATGGACCCTACTCGGGCATGTACGCAATGTTGCCATGGACAATAAGGCAATATGCAGGATTCTCTACTGCCGAGGAATCAAATGCATTTTACAGGCGAAATCTCGCTGCCGGGCAGAAAGGATTATCAGTTGCTTTTGACCTGGCAACACACAGAGGATATGATTCTGATCATGAAAGAGTTGCAGGGGATGTTGGTAAAGCCGGAGTGGCAGTCGATTCAATCCTTGATATGAAGTTACTTTTTGATCAGATACCACTCAATAAAATGTCGGTGTCGATGACAATGAATGGAGCCGTACTTCCCATTATGGCTTTTTATATTGTTGCTGCACTTGAACAGGGAGCTCGTCTCGATGAATTAAACGGGACAATCCAGAATGATATTCTGAAAGAATTCATGGTCAGGAACACATATATTTATCCTCCTGAATTCTCAATGAGGATAATTGCTGATATTTTCCGGTACACCTCTGAAAAAATGCCGAGGTTCAATTCGATAAGCATTTCAGGTTATCACATGCAGGAGGCAGGAGCGACATGCGATATAGAACTTGCCTATACTCTGGCTGACGGACTTGAATATCTGAGGACCGGAATAAATGCAGGGCTCGATATCGATGCTTTTGCTCCAAGGCTCTCATTCTTCTGGGCAATTGGAATGAATCATTTCATGGAGATTGCCAAGATGAGGGCAGCACGGATGTTATGGGCAAAAATTGTCAGTGAATTTAATCCTAAAAATCCCAAGTCGCTTGCTCTCAGAACTCATTGTCAGACATCAGGCTGGAGCCTCACTGAACAGGATCCTTTTAATAATGTCGGACGCACCTGTATTGAAGCCATGGCTGCAGTACTGGGTCATACACAGAGTCTTCATACAAATGCACTCGATGAAGCAATAGCGTTGCCTACGGATTTTTCGGCAAGGATAGCCAGGAACACTCAGATATATATTCAGGATGAGACCCAGGTCTGTAAGGCAATTGATCCCTGGGCAGGGTCATATTACGTTGAGACACTTACAAATGAAATTGTACAGAGGGCCTGGGAGCATATCAGGGAAATTGAAAGTCTGGGCGGAATGGCAAAGGCAGTTGAATCAGGTGTTCCAAAGATGAGGATCGAGGAAGCAGCTGCCAGAGCTCAGGCGAAGATAGATTCAGGAGTGCAGGCGATAGTTGGTACTAACAGGTACAGACTTGAGAAAGAAGATCCGCTCGAAACACTCGAGGTTGATAACTCGGCTGTACGTGAATCGCAGATACTGCGGCTTGCTAAATTACGGGCAGAAAGAAACGAGCCGGAATGTAAGGCTGCACTTGATGCGATAACCAGATGTGCTCAGACAGGAGAAGGAAACCTTCTTGAATTAGCTGTGACAGCAGCTGAAAAACGTGCAAGTCTGGGCGAAATATCTTTTGCATGTGAAAAAATTGTAGGGAGGTACAAAGCAGTGATACGTACAATTTCAGGTGTTTATTCATCTGAATACAAATCGGATGATGATTTTAAAGAAGCAAGGGCGCTGGTAGCACGATTTGCAGAAAAAGAGGGGCGGCAGCCCAGGATAATGATCGCCAAGATGGGCCAGGATGGTCACGATCGCGGTGCAAAAGTTGTATCAACAGGATATGCCGATATCGGCTTTGATGTCGATATCGGGCCGCTCTTCCAGACTCCGGCAGAAGCAGCAAAACAGGCTGTGGAAAATGACGTTCATGTTTTGGGTGTCTCAAGCCTTGCAGGCGGACATAAGACGCTGATTCCCCAGGTAATTAGGGAGTTGAAAAGTCTGGGCAGGGAAGATATACTTGTTATTGCAGGAGGCGTAATACCTCATCAGGATTACCAGTTTCTGTACGATGCAGGTGTGGCAGCAATTTTCGGTCCGGGTACCTCTGTTTCAAAAGCCGCCAAACAGATCCTGGAGATATTGCTGGAGATCAATTGATGATGGGATAGGCCACGCCATGGCGTGACCCTACACCTTCATCATCCGATGACTTCCATAAGGTCAGGCCTGAAATTCTATTTCAGAATAATTTAGAATCGTTCTAAATCTCATTAAATCAGGCTCATAAATATCATTTTTCAAAATATTCATCTGTTGGTATTTTAATTTTGTGCTCCCAGAAATTGATACTTGCATTTAATATTCAAATCCGGATGAAGTTATATATCCCACCGCAAATTCCGAGGCTTGCACTTGCCTTTGCAACATTTATCTTTCTGTTTCTTCTGCTGCGGCATTTTCTGGTACCGCAAACATTTGGAGAATACGGCCATTACAGGGGAGCTTCACTGATAGATAATGCAAAACCTGAAATTCATTATGCAGGACAGCAGGCTTGCTTTAAATGTCATCAGGATATTGAGGACAAGAAATCACAGGATGTTCACAGTGATATACATTGTGAGACCTGTCATGGCCCGGGTGAGAGGCATGTTTTAAGCAGCAAGGCAGGAGATATTTTAAGGCCTTCAGGAAGGGAATTTTGCGGATCATGTCACGCAATGAATGCGGCGAAACAAAAAAATACTATAAATCAGGTTGATCTTAATAAGCACAATGTTGGGAAGAATTGTATAGATTGTCACAATCCACATCAGCCATGGGAAATGAAAAAATAAATACTTCAAGAAGGAAATTCCTGAAAAATGCAGGAATTATGGCAGGAGCTACCATTGGATACGCCTGGCTGAAATCATCGCAGTTTCTGCTTTTTGCTGCGGAGCCAAAAGATAAAACTTTGCCATGGTATGGAATAGTTATAGACATTCAAAAATGTATCGGATGCGGTAATTGTGCCAAAGCCTGTAAGAAAGAAAATGATGTTCCGCCTGAACCATTTTTCTTCCGTACATGGGTGGAACAATATACGGTGAAGAACGATGGCAGTGTGGATATCACTTCTCCGAATGGAGGGATCGATGGTTTCAAACAGACAATCCCCAATGAGGATATTTTTAAATCATTTTTTGTTCCGAAAATGTGCAACCACTGTTCAAAATCGCCTTGTACCCAGGTATGTCCGGTAGGTGCAACGTATGAAAGTCCTGAGGGAGTGGTGCTTATTGATGAAAAGTATTGTATCGGATGCAGATATTGCGTACAGGCATGCCCCTACGGATGCAGGTTTATCCATCCTGTCAAGAAAGTGGCAAATAAATGTACTCTTTGCTATCACCGTCTGAAAAAAGGTCTTGCTCCTGCCTGCATGGAAACCTGTCCGACCGGTGCAAGGATGTATGGCAATCTCAGAGACAAAAACAGTGATCTGGTAAAATATTTAAAAGAGCATACAACAATGGTACTCAGGCCCCATCTGAATACCGGCTCGAAGCTTTATTATAACGGACTAAGCTCGGAGGTAAGATAATATGGATCCACATTTCCAACATCTTGTATGATATTCTGGCCCATTCACAGGGTTATATTTTCCCGAATGAAATTGATTTGCAATGGGGAATTCTGATTGTTGTTTACCCGTTTATTACCGGCCTTGTTGCAGGAGCATTTATTCTGGCATCACTCGAGAGGGTCTTTAAGGTCAAAATTCTTAAACCTACCTATCAGATAGCTCTTCTTACAGCACTTTCATTTTTGCTTGTTGCTACAATGCCGCTGATAAGTCATCTTTCCCAGCCGCAGAGAGCATATGAGATCATGATAACACCTCATTCATCGTCAGCGATGGCAATCTTTGGTTTTGTATACCTGTGGTATCTTGCTGTGGTGCTTTTGCTTGAAATATGGTTTGACTACAGGCATAGCATGGTTGTATGGTCAAATGAGAAAAAGGGAGTGATGAAATGGGTTTACAAGATACTTACTCTCGGAGTAAATGATATTACACCGCGTACTGTTAAATGGGACAGGAAGCTGGGTCATATAATTACCGTTGTCGGAATCCCTTCCGCATTTATCTTACATGGATATGTAGGTTTTATTTTCGGATCAATTAAGGCTAATCCATGGTGGTCGACACCTCTTATGCCGATAATTTTCCTTTTTTCAGCAATGGTGTCCGGGATTGCGCTGGTAATGCTGGTTTATATGATAGTTTCATATATCCGGAAAAAGGAGATCGATTTGAATGTTCTTGATACGATCGGAAAGTATCTCTTCTTCATCCTGCTACTTGACTTTACTCTTGAAGGTCTTGATCAGATTCACAGGATCTATGAAGCTGAAGAATCTTTTGAGATAATAAAACTTCTCGTTTCGGGTAAGCTGTATCTTACCCTTTTTGTGGCACAGGGCTTGATCGGAACAATAATACCTCTGGTTACGCTTGCGTTTCTGCAGTTCTATAAGCATAAAATAAGACTTCAAAAGTCTATGTATCTTATTGTGAGCATTCTTGTTCTGATCGGAGTTTATTCTATGAGATGGAATGTTGTAATCGGCGGACAATTGTTTTCCAAGAGTTTTTCAGGTTTTACAAGTTTTAAAGTTGGATTGATTGGTCTCGATGGGACCTTGATGGCAGCATTCTGGCTTATCCTGCCTGTCGGGATTCTTGCATTCCTCCTTTGGTTGTTACCTCCCTGGAAGATGGTGAAAGAAGAAGATTAGTAACTTTAGGCCTTGTAGCCGAAGCAAATAATCTTTGTCAATACTGATTTAAATTATTTGCCATGGAAGATCAGGATGAAAAAATTGAAAGAATTCTGAAGAGTCTGGATTCTTTAGAACAGCGGCTTAGTAAGCTGGAATCTGCTTTTGGTACAACCGGTGAAAAATCCAATATTGAAACAACCGGACAAATTTACCAGGATCAACAAACTCCAGGTACCGAAAATTTAAACGACGAAGAAAAAGGTCTTGAATCACAGATCGGGCGATTCGGACTGGCCTGGCTTGGCAATATTGTATTGCTTTTTGGGATAATATTTTTGACACAGTACATGATGAACATGGGATTGGGAATTATCCCTGTACTGTTTGGATACCTTGCATCGGGGGCGATCTTTTATCTGGCATACCACATAAAGAGATCAAATGTTCACATGGCATTTATTTTCAGGATTAATGCCCAGATGCTGTTGTTTTACATGACTGTAAGGTTGCATTTCTTTTCAGTATCCCCCCTTATTGCTCAAAGATCAGTTTCAGTAATCATCCTGTTATTACTTGTGGTTGCAATGGCATATATTTCGTTTCGCAACCGGTCGCAAGCATTTTCCATGCTGGCTGTTTTATTTGCGATTGTTACTTCTGTCCTGGCAGATTCTGTTAATCTGACTCTGCCAATTGTGATTCTCACATCAGCATGGACAATATATCTATACTATAGGTTTAACTGGGAGCCATTGTTAATCGTGACCATCCTGCTATGCTATGTCACATTTACCATGTTATTGTTTGGGAATCCGCTCGCGGGCCATCCGGTACAAATGATTACGGAACATCATAATATTGTGATATACCTGCTGGGTCTTGGTGCCTGCTTTTCCGGCATGTCGTTATTCAGAAAAAATGATTCCGCGTCAGATGATTTTTTAACGAGTGTAATATTTATAAACGGAATATTATTCACTCTTCTGCTTCTTCTGATAGTTTTACGATTTTTCAATTCTGGCTACGTAGTACTGTTTAGTGGTATTTCACTGTGCTGCCTTGTGTATTCAACAATCCTCCACTCAAGATCCGACTGGAATTTTGCATCTGCATTTTATGCTCTTTATGGTTTTATGGCAATGAGCGTGGCACTTTACGGGACTTTTGGACTTCCCCGGGTTTATCTGTTGCTGCCGGTACAGAGCCTGCTTGTTGTATCGATGGCTCTATGGTTTCGTAACAGGTTAATAATCGTAATGAACAGTGTCCTATTCCTGTTTATACTGCTCGTTTACCTGTTATCCACAAGGAACATAACCGGCGCTAATTTCTGTTTTGTACTTATTTCGCTAATTTCAGCAAGGATAATTAACTGGAAAAAGTCACGGTTACAGATCAAGACTGATATGATCAGGAATCTGTATATGTTTGAAGGTTTCTTTATGATGCTCTTCGCATTATTGCATGCCGTCCCCAGGCAATTTGTGACATTTTCATGGACAATGGCGGCTCTTCTGTATTTTTTAATCAGTCTGTTGCTTAAAAACATAAAATACAGGTATATGGCTCTTGGAACCATGATCTGCTCCGCATTTTACCTTTTCCTGGTTGATCTGGCCAGGATCGAGATAATTTACCGTGTGCTGGCTTTGCTTTTCCTGGCCGCAATCTCTATCGGAATCTCTATTTATTATACTAACCGTCTGAAGAACCGGGCTTCTAAATTCTGATCCGGTACAGAACATATTCGCTCCGATAAATTTTATGCAATTGAAAAAATACTCTTAATTTGCATTCTTTTAATTTTAAGCATATGAAAAATAATTATATACTGTTCCTGATAGTTCTCGGTCTCTTAAGCAGTTGTAAAGCAACAAAGCCTGTCGCAGAGAACAAACCTGCAGTTTCAGTCAATCAAGTTTCGGCCACTCAGCCTGCAATTGATTATACTGATCAGACAACCTGGCTTCTGGGGTATTTTAACCCCGATCAATTGACCCATTACCCCTATTCAACATGGTATCAGAAGGGCTTTGATGATTACCAGCTTAAAACTGATGCAGTAAATAAATTACTGGAAATCAATAAAGAAGGAATATCAATCAAAATTGTTATGGGAACCTGGTGTCCCGACAGCAGGAGAGAGGTTCCTCGATTCATGCGGGTTATGGACGTATGGCAGTTTCCTATGACTAAATTGACTTTCATCGGGGTGGATGATGCCAAAAAGTCACCGGTTGGAGAATATGTTAAGCTTGAATATTCAACGGGTTCCTACTTTTATTATCTATAAAAATAATATTGAGGCGGGACGCATCATTGAGAATCCTGCGACGTCTTTAGAGCAGGATTTGGTTAACATCCTAACAGGAATGAATAATAACAAATAAATTTATGTCATGGAAGAGGTAAAAAGTAATATCGGGACAGAATCTTGGGATCGCTGCACTTATAACGGCTATTATAACTTTTGTACTTGCAGTCATTCCCTGTGTTGGGCTGATAGCAATTATTCCGGGAATTATAGCTATTATTCTTGCAACAGTCGGACTTTCCCAGGCTTCAAGAAACAGCTCACCGCGGGGAACTTTGCTTGCGGGATTGATAATTGCTGTAGTTGCTACATTGATCTCATTTTCCCAGATATTTGTTGCGGGCAAGATCGTTCATAAGGCTGACAACTGGCCAAACAACATTCACAACATCATAAATGATGTTCAGGATAATGTTACGAAGGAACTTGATAATGCTAAGGTCTCAATAAAAGTAGAAAGCAACGGTGATAAGGTTGAAATAAACACCAACGCCCGGAAAAAAGATCAGGAACAGGAACTTGAAAATCTTGAGGGCGGGAATGCTCAGAAAAATGACAGCATTCAGAAACGCGACAGTATACAGAAAAGCGATAGCATTCAGAAACATAGAACTGTTCGCAAGAAAAAATAATAATGAGCAGAATATTGAAGATAAAGCTCAGGAATGAGCCTTATCTCTTAATCAATATATTTTTTGCCGGGGTAATAATGCTGATTTTTGCATACTCCGGCATTTTTTCACCTGTGAAGGATAACTACCCTGTGGCCTGCATTCATGAAAAGCTGACAGGCGAACAATGCATCTCGTGCGGATTATCTCATAGTTTTTCTTTGATTGTCAGGGGGAAGACCAGCTGAAGCATACCAGTGGAATCCTTATGGAATGAGGATCTTCCTGTTTTTTGCTGCTCAGCTTGTTCTCAGAATTGCATTTTCAATATTCTATCTTAAGTACTCTGATACACGTAAGCAGTTAATACTTATTGATTGTGCAGGATCGGGTATAATCTTTTTTCTCTGCATTCTGGCCTTTATCGTCAGCATAATTTCAGGATTAATCTAACTTTCTCTTAAAGGTCCCTTAGGTAGACACAGTGCAAGCAACGAGGTTGAAACGACGTTACTCATCCAAGCTCATTCAGAATATCATATACCAGGCTGCTTTCGAACCCCCTGGATAACCCGAACCGTAAGAGTTTTGCTTTCAGGTCATACTGATTTTTAGCCTTAATTGTTCTTCTATGACCTTCAATAAGGCTACGCAATAATTTAATATATTGCTCATTGTCAATTGAATTGAGAGCGGAACTTATGATTTCCGGAGGCAGCTTCTTTACTCTGAGATGTGATTCAATCTTTATTTTGCCCCATTTATTGTATTTGAATTTATCCCTTACAAACGCAGTTGCATATCGCGATTCATTTATAAAATTTTCTTTGATAAGTATTCCGATTATTTTCTCGGCGTCATTATTGTCGACACCCCATAATGAAAGTTTACTGCGGATATCGTCACAGCAGAACTCCCTACGTGAACACTGAGCCATTGACTTTATCAAGGGCAATCTTAAGCAGTGCTTTATCAGCCATTTTTTCTTCCTCTTATTATTCTCTCTTTATCATTTATGTCAGAAAAGACTTTAATGTCAGAATAATCAAATGATTCGAACAATTGCTGCAATGATCTGCCCATCGCCTCATTTATTTCAAAATACAGAAGCCCCCCGGGCAGCAAAACTTTTTCAGCCAGTTTAAGGATGGCATTATAATACATCAGGGGATCAGAATCAGTAACAAACAAGGCCTGGTGAGGTTCAAAATCCAGGACATTTTTAGCCATATGTACTTTCTCTGAATTTCTTACATAAGGAGGATTGCTGACAATCATACCAGCTTTACTTACAGTTTCAGTGTCGGGGTTTAATATATCGCCTTTTAGAAGTGAGATTTTCACATTATTCAGAACTGCATTTTCAGCTGCAATTTTGATCGCTTCCTCTGAAATCTCAATTCCTGTAAGTGTAGCCGACCTGATATTTGCTGCCAGGGCAACAGCTATGCAACCAGATCCTGTTCCGATATCAATTATTTGACCTTTATAACCCTGGTTTTCCCTGATGATAAGATCTACAAGTTCCTCTGTTTCCGGACGTGGGATAAGTGTTGAACGGTTCACTTTAATTATGCAGCCATAAAATATCGTTTCACCAATGACATATTGAATTGGTTTGCCTGTTTTAAGTTCTTCGACATATTCTATAACCTTTTGTGCCACTCCTCCGTTTAAAATATAATTGTTATTATAAAGCTGATGCAACTTTGTTATGCCAGTAACCTGTTTTAATTATAATATCGGCAAGGATTCTTATTTCCGGTTCCTTATATATGGCTTTAAGTTCCTTTGCAAGATAAAACCTGATATCTTTTATTGTTTGTATCTTAACACCCATAAGTCAAATTTAGTGTTTTCACTGAAATGATTGAGCCGGACGAAATTAAATTCATGCGAAGATGCCTTGAGCTTGCCTTTAAGGCTGAAGGTCTGACATACCCGAATCCTATGGTCGGCTCGGTAATCGTTCATGAAGGAAAGATACTTGGCGAAGGTTATCATCTCAGAACCGGTGAACCTCATGCGGAAGTTAATGCAATAAACGCTGTTACTGATAAATCAAAGTTGAAGCTATCAACCCTTTATGTCAATCTTGAACCATGTTCTCACTTCGGTAAGACTCCCCCTTGTGCTGATTTCATCATTTCAAATAATATAAGCAGGGTTGTGATCGGCACTCTTGATACAAGTCTGAATGTTTCCGGGAAAGGAGTGAAACGACTCCTTGAAGCCGGCTGTGAGGTTGCAACAGGTGTACTGGAGTCAGAATGCAGAAGACTCAATAAACGGTTTTTTACATTTCATGAAAAGAGAAGGCCTTATGTAACTCTCAAGTGGGCTCAGAGTGCTGATGGATATATTGACATCAAAAGATCAGCTGATCATGAGTCAGGACCGAACTGGATCACAGGCAAGCCTGAGAGAGCCCTTGTTCATAAGTGGCGGGCTTCTGAAGAGGCAATTCTGGCGGGAGCGGGAACTATCAGAGCAGATAATCCGAAACTTAATGTAAGGGAATGGAATGGCCCTGATCCTTTAAAACTGATTCTAAGCAGTTCAGGATCAATCAAACGGGAATCCTCAATATTTAATTCAGGTAATAGGGTTATAGTATTTACCAAAAATTCTAAAGCAGATCTCCCGCAAGCAGAAAAGGTAATCTTAAAGGATGATGTTCCATCTTCAATCCAGATATCTGAATACCTCTATTCTTCAGGTATTCAGTCTTTATTCATCGAAGGTGGGGCAGAAATACTTAATCACTTTATTTCAACCGGTATCTGGGATGAAGCGAAGGTCTTTACCGGGAGGGATTATTTTAAAGACGGACAGGAAGCACCTCATATTGGCGGGAAATTATTTTCAAAGACAAATTTCAGCGGGAGCTCCCTCGGAATATATTTAAACGATGGGAGTTAGGGAGATTGGTAATTGAAGAAATATTTCTAATTTTGATCAGTTGAAGAGAAACTAAATTTAGTTCAGATATGAAGAAGCGGGTAATGTTAATGGCAACCATTATGACCCTGGTGGCGGTATGTGCTTTTGGGCAAAGTGCCAGAAAGTCATACAAAGCAGGGATGGAGTTTGTTGATAATCGAAAGTATGATGATGCCATCGTTCAGTTTACTAACGCCATCAGCTTCGAACCTTCAAATCCTGATTACTATTATGTCAGGGGACAGGCTTACGAAAAGCTTTCTAAACTTGCCGAGGCAAAAGCAGATTATGAGAAAACATTGGTTTTTGCTCCCAAGGATGTTGATGCTATGATAAGTCTTGGAACAGTTGCCAATAAACTTGGAAGTTATGAAGAAGCTCTTAAGCTATTTAATCATGTCGTCGCCCTGGATAAAAGAAATTCAAAAGTTTATCCGGAAAAAGTAATATCACTTTATTGGCTTAAGAAATATGACCAGGCGTTGCAATCATCCGATACTGCAATAGTAATTAAAGATACACCCATGGATTACTATTGGAGGGGACTTATTTACAGAAGACTTAAAAATGATGCTCTTGCAGAAAAAGAATTGAGGAGATCAATATCGAAAGACAAAAAACTGGCTGAACCACGAATTGAACTTGCCGACCTGCTGATATCCTCAAATCTTAAAGAGGCGATGGAACAATGTAATGAGGTTATAAAAAATAACGACAGGAATACAGCTGGTTATATTGAGAGGAGCAAAGTCTATAAGAAAAACCTTGATTACCCCAGCTCAATAAATGATATTTCAAGAACTATTCTCATTGAACCCGAAAATCCTGCATTCTTTTTCGAAAGAGGCCTGTGCTACCAGGAATTCAACCAGCATTCCAATGCTATAAATGATTTTTCAAAAACAATTGCACTTAATAGTGCGCTCAGGAAAGAAGACCCTGATGTCTATTATGCCCGGGCCAAGTCGTATGAGGAGATACAGGATTATGATAAAGCCAGAACAGATTATAATAAGATTACTTATCTCTCAAAGTATGATGAGAAGGCACGCGAGATGCTTGAACTTTCCCAGAAGAGGCTGTATGAAATAAACAAGGAATCGGATCCTCCGGAAATAGCTGTCGTTAGTCCCCTGCCGGCAAAAGACACTATAGAAATCAAAGGAGACAAAACTGCTCTTCTCATTTCGGGTACCCTTAAAGATAAAAGCAAGATTAAATCATTTACCATTAATAATGAGCCTGTTATGCTGGTGGAGAAAAACGGGGAATATGATTTTCTTGCTAATATCAGTGTTAACGGTACAGATAAAATTACTTTGTCTGCTATTGATGATTATAATAATGAAAAGCTCCTAAATTATAGTCTCAAACGCACTGAAATTAACCCGCCCAAGGTATTTATAATAGCACCTTATACCACTGAAGAAGGACAGGTGCTTCTTGATTCGCAAACTCCTAATATTGCTATTCAGGGTAAAATATCAGATGAGAGTCCTATAAAATCCATCACTGTAGGTAGTTTTACGGCAAGCTATAATCCCAATGAGCTCAATCCTGCATTCACTGCGACTCTGGATATTTCGAACATGAATAAGTTTAATGTGGTGGCTGAAGATATTTACGGGAACAAACAGGAGACAGAATTTATTCTTAACAGGGAAGGTGCAGGGATTGCAGCAAAAAATCCTATGGGCAGGACCTGGGTGGTCTTCATTGAAAACTCGAGCTATGAAACGTTTGCAAGCCTTGATGGTCCGATAAAAGATGTAAGTACTATCCGAAGGGCCCTTGCCAATTATGATATACATAATTATATTCATAAAAAAGACATGACTAAGGCAGAGATGGAGAGGTTTTTTAATATTGAACTACGCGACCAGGTAAAGAAGAACCAGGTAAAATCATTATTGATATGGTATGCAGGTCATGGCAAATATATTAATGATGTCGGTTACTGGATCCCGGTTGATGCAAAACGCGACGATGAGTTTACCTATTTTAACATCAATTCGTTAAAAGCCGGGTTGCAGGGTTATAGCGACGTCGTTGTCCATACTCTTGTTGTTTCTGATGCATGTGAATCGGGCCCTGGCTTCTACTCTGCATCACGTTTCACTGGGGAGGCTCCAACCTGTGACAATGCCAACGTGGCAGGTGCCAAGTCAGCGCAGGTATTTTCCTCGACAGGCTATGCATATGAACTGGCGGTCGATAATTCAAAATTCACGGCAACATTTGCTAATACTCTGATGAATAACAAGAATGCATGTATTCCTATTGAATCGATTGTTAAATCTGTGACAGATGCTGTGAAATCCGACAAAAGACAGACACCCAAGTTCGGCAGGATACAGGGGCTCGAAGACATGCTGGGGACATTCTTCTTTATCGCAAAATAGGATTTTATATGTTGTATAAAATCATTATTAATAGCCAGACAAAACTTTTGGTCTGGCTTATGTTTTTTATACCTTCTTCAGTGTTACCTGTTGGGGCACAGAACTATTTTTTTGATAGTTACAGCAATAAGCAAGGTCTGAGCGAACAGAAAGTTTATGTTCTTCTTCAGGATTCAAAAGATTTTATATGGCTGGGAACGGCAAATGGCCTTTCACGTTTTGACGGGAAGAAGTTTGAGAATTTCTCTTTGCATGACAATCTGGCTCCGGGTGGGGTTCAGACCATTTTTGAAGACACGCTGGGATATATCTGGTTTGGTCATTTAAAGCCTGGTGGAATTTCACGGTATGATGGCCAAATCTTTGAACAGGCAGCATTCGATTCAATAAAATTAACCGGTGAGATTACAAGCATTACTCAGATAAATGATAAAATCTGGTTCACATCTACAAATGATGGTGCCATTCAGGCCGATTTTCCAATCAGAGATATTAAGCATATAAAAGCCAGGCAGTTCAGAGGCAAGGCTGGACTAAGCGACCGGGTATATGGTGCAGATCTGAAGAGGGACAGATCATATATATGCATAACTGATGCAGGTTTAAGAAAGTACAATGCCGGGGAGCAGAAGTTTGAAAACTACAGGATGCCTCATATGACTACTTATTTTAACACAACTTGCCTGCTCGAAGACAAAAAAGGGAATCTTTGGTTCGGAACCGACAAAGGAGGTCTTTATAAATATATTATGTCAGAAAGCAGAATGGAAGTAATTGACCTGCCTAAAGCCGGAGTGTCAAGTAACACCGTATCCTGTCTGACCGAGGATAGTAAAGGCCGGATCTGGGTTGGTACATTCGGGGGCGGCATCGTTGAATTTGACGGTGAAAAGATGTCGAAGTTTAACTCCGGGAATGGACTGAAGGCTTCGAAGATTTATGATATTATTGAAGATGTTGAAGGTAATATTCTTATTGCGGATTATGATAATGGGCTCACAATATTTAAAGGAGAGGCATTCGAAACAATCAACGAAAAGGAGATACTTCCTGATCCTAATGTAAATGCAATTTATAAGGATACTACAGGATCAATATGGTTCGGGACAAATGGAGGCATTACTCGCTATTATCCTGATTCCGGCAAAAAACCTGAGTTCTATAATTATAAGAATAGCTCTGTTAACGAAGATGTCAGGTTTTTCAGGAAGGACAGGGATGGAAATCTATGGATCGGATCGACTGACCAGGGAGTGATCCTTTATAATATGAAGAGGTCTAAATTTGAGGATCAACCCTATATCAACTCAAAACTGATCAAGGGTGTTCAGGTGACATCAATGGAAATAGATAAAAAAAACAATCTCTGGATAGGAACATTGGACGGACTGGTCATAGGCAAAATTGACGAGGAGAATTTCAGGCATTCTAATTTCATTGACAGTTTGATAATAGGTAAAATTTCAGCTCTTTACTGCGATCATAACGGGAACATGTGGATTGGAACTGAAAGTATGAGGGGGAAGCCGGGTCTTATTAAATATGATTCATCAAAAGATGATTTTAAAAGAGTGCCGGCTTTATCAGGTATAATTCCCAGGGCACTTGTTATGGATCGAAAAGGTGTCTTGTGGATTGGAACAAGCGAGGGACTGAAAGCATTCAGAAATGATTCCATTATTTTGAGTATAACACAGAATGACGGACTTCTCTCAAATAACATAAATTTGATTACTATCGGGGATGATGGCAGTATTTATATCGGCACAAATAATGGACTAAACAGGTATTTCCCGGAAAGCAAAAGGATTTTTTCATATACAGAACGGAACGGCTTTCCAGGCATTGAAACTAAGCCGAACGCTGTATTTAAAAGCACAACCGGCGACTTGTGGTTTGGTACAGCAAACGGAGCCACCCGCCTTAATCCTTCCGAAGCTTCAACCAGAAGTCTGGAACCTCTCACGCATCTGATGGATATGCAGGTAAACTATGAAGCCCGGAAAATGGCACCGGGACTGAAGCTGAATTATAATGAGAAACCAGTTCTGTTCGACTATTACAGCATATGCCTTACAAATCCGGATGTGGTGAGATATAAGGTTAAACTTGACGGAGCAGATGTTGACTGGCAGCCGGTTACAACTCAGACCAGGGCAATCTATTCAGCCCTGCCTCCGGGGAAATATACATTTAATGTAATAGCCAGCAACAGTCAGGGAATCTGGAACAGTAAACCTGTAACTTTTCATTTTATTATAATGCCGCCTTTTTATCTTACCTGGTGGTTTATCCTGGCATCAATATTAATTCTCGTTGTCTTTGTTGTAATATATATTAAAATCAGGGAAAGGAACCTGAGAAAAGAGAAAATGATCCTCGAAGTAAAGGTTAAAGAGAGGACGGCAGAAGTAGTTCAGAAGAGCATGGAAATCGAGGAGAAAAACAGAGATATTACTGCCAGCATACGATATGCCGAGCGCATTCAGCGTGCAATGCTTCCAAAGGAGGATACCTTTGAGGAAACTTTTGTTCTTTTTATGCCAAAGGATATTGTAAGCGGTGATTTTTACTGGATGTATGATAATGGCGACTGGCAGTTCATTGCGGTAGTTGATTGCACAGGACACGGTGTGCCGGGAGCCTTTATGTCAATTATTGGTCATAATTCACTTAACAAAGTTGTAAGGGAATATGGTCTGACACGTCCGTCAGCAATTGTCGATCAGCTCAATATCGAAGTAATGAAGGCTCTTTTGCAGCGTCATGAAAAAGCAATAACCGATGGTATGGATCTCGCACTCATAGCATTTAATAAGAGAAACTTCACACTGGAATTCGCAGGAGCGTTTAATCCTATGTACCTGGTAAGAAAAGGTGAAGTTATTGTTTACAGAGGCGACAGATTCCCTATTGGAATGACTACCATGGATGAGAAAAAGAGTTTTACCAATCAACCTGTTGATATCCAACCGGGAGACATGGTGTATATGTGTTCCGACGGTTACGCTGATCAATTTGGATCAGCAGAAGTCAAGAAATATAAATCGGCTAATGTTAAAAAATTGTTGTCGGCAATATGCGACCTTCCCGTTAATGAGCAGAGGGACAGACTCGAAAAAGAAATATTGACATGGAAAGGTAATCTTGATCAGGTTGATGATATTCTGTTCATAGGTACGAAAATTCCGGAAAATTAAATCTTTGCGATGCTGCGCGGATCGCGGTACCAGCTGTCTTTTTTCACAAGCAGAGGTATGACTTCTTCAACTGTATCAGCAATCTCCCACATACCTTTATGTTCGAATCTCAGAAAACTGCCCGATACCATATGTTCCAGAAATTCTATAAACGATTTATAAAAATTAAGGGTATTCACGATTATGATCGGTCCTTTGTACAGGCCAAGCTGCTTCAGTGTCATCGCTTCTGTTAATTCTTCAAGGGTACCGAGTCCTCCCGGCAGTGCTACGACAGCATCGGCCATTGCAAACATCCGCTTTTTCCTTTCCCCCATATCTGCTGTGATGATCATATCATTAACAGCGGAATGATCCCATCCCTCATCTATCATAAATGAAGGAATTACCCCTGTTATCCTGCCTCCATTTTCAATAACAGCATCAGCGAGCCTGCCCATGAGCCCGATTCCGCCTCCACCATATACGACATCAATTTTAGCGTGTGCAAGTAAAAATCCAAGTCTTGAAGCGGCTGTGGCAAACTTATTATCAATCCGGCTGCTTGATGAGGCAAAAACACAAACTGTCATTTGGGATAATTAAAAAGGCCGTTTGAGATTTCCCGAACGGCCAGGTTGAGAATCATTTTCCTTTTAAATAAGAGCGTTCAGCTTTACCACAAAGTTCTTTTTTGGAACTGCTCCTACCTGCTTGTCAGCTATTTGTCCGTTCTTGAAAAAAAGTACTGTTGGGATGTTTCTGATACTATACTTTGCAGAAACGTTTGGACTGCTGTCCACATCACATTTTACCACAAGGGCTCTCCCCTCATATTCATGTGAAATCTCTTCCATGATCGGGGCAACCATCCTGCATGGTCCGCACCATTCTGCCCAGAAATCCACCACAACCGGCTTATCAGATTTAATGACCAGATCATCAAAATTCTTATCATTTACCTCTAGTTCCATATAGTCTGTATTTTAAAATAATCTTTTACCCGGTGCAAAGATAGCTAATTTACTTTAAATTCTATTCCCGGATGGTCTTCCAGATATGTCAGCAGCTCGCTGTTTAACCGTATTCTGAATGTACGCGAGAACATGGGCAGCGAGATTTTATCGTCGGGATCAAGAAATAGAAATTTAAGCTCCGTATCACCTTTGTTTTCATTTATAAGGCTTTTCAGATCCTTGATCATCTCGTTGTCAATATTTTCAGGGTCAATTTTCAGAGTGACAGACCTGATGAGCTCATCCTTAACACTTGATAAGAGATTGATCGTTTTAATCCTGAACTCAATTTCGTCTTCTTTGTATTTTCTCTTTTGTACTCTTCCTTTAATCAGAAGATAGTAGCCAACAATAAAGAACTTACTGTTATCTATATAATCTTTGTCGAACAACATGAACCTGAAAGAATCGGAATAATCCTGTAATGTAAAAGAGCCATAAGGTTTCCCATTTTTCCCGATGCCTGTTTTTATATCCGTAACCATTCCGGCTACAACGACATCACGGTCGAGATATTCACGCAGGTTCTGGAGATCTGCAAGAGTTGCTGTTGTAAATGTACTTATCTCAAGTTTGAAATCATCAAGCGGATGGGAGGAAAGATAGATCCCTATTACTTCTTTTTCCCTGTTAAGCTTTTCCAGTTTTGGCCAGTCAGGGCAGGGAGCAGGTTCAGGTTTTATCATATCAAACCCTCCAGTTTCTCCAAATAGAGACTGCTGACTTGAATTCTTTACTGACTTTGAATTATTGCCGTATCTGATAAGACTTTCAATAAAGCTCGATCCTTTTGTATCGAGAGAAAAATACTGTGCCCTGGAAATTTTCGGGAAGCAATCAAATGCTCCCGCTACAGCCATTGCTTCAAGGTTTTTCTTATTAAGGGCGTTTAGATTGACCCTTTCGACAACGTCATAAATATCCTTATAAAGGCCGTTCTTTTCCCTTTCTTCAATTAGCTGCAAAACTGCACTTTCGCCTACACCTTTGATTGCTCCGAGTCCGAACCTTATGTTCCCGTCTTTGTTTACAGTGAATTTTACATTGCTTTCATTCACATCCGGGCCGAGGACTTCCATACCCATCCTCCTTGTTTCATCCATAAAAGTTGTGATCTTTTTTATATCACTTATGTTACGGCTGAGTACGGCAGCCATGTATTCTGCAGGGTAATTTGCTTTGAGATACCCGGTCTGAAAAGCCACCAGGGCATAACAGGTTGAGTGAGATTTATTAAACGCGTACTGGGCGAAAGCTTCCCAGTCGGACCAGATCTTATTTACAATTTCTTCATTATAGCCCTTTTTTGAACATCCTTCCAGGAACTTTAGCTTCTTTTCGTCCATGAGCGAACGTTTCTTTTTCCCCATTGCTTTCCTGAGGGAATCCGCTTCACCTTTGGTAAATCCAGCCAGCTCCTGCGATAATAACATCACCTGCTCCTGGTAAACGGTAATTCCATAGGTATCGTTAAGATATTTTTCCATTACAGGAATCGGATAATCAATCTTTTCAGTACCATGCTTTCTGCGGATGAATTTTGGGATGTATTCCATAGGCCCCGGGCGATAGAGGGCATTCATGGCAATAAGATCTTCGAGCCGGTTGGGTTCCAGATCACGAAGGTACCTTTTCATACCGGTTGATTCAAACTGGAAGATCCCGGTTGTTTCGCCGTTGCTGAAGAGTTCAAAAGTTTTTTTGTCATCAAGAGGCAAAGCATCAATATCTATTTCAATCCCTTTTGATTTTTTTATATTGTCGATGGCGTCCTTTATAATTGAAAGAGTTTTCAGACCCAGGAAATCCATTTTCAGCAAACCTACCGACTCAACATGGCTTCCATCGTACTGAGTTGCATAAAGATCAGTATCTTTTGCCGTACAAAGGGGGATATAATTATCGAGAGAGTCTCTCCCGATTATTATGCCACATGCATGTACTCCGGTTTGACGCACTGAGCCTTCAAGAACCTCGGCATATTTCAGTGTTTGCGCTATGAGCTTATTTGAGGATTCTCTTTCACGTGCAAGCTCCGGTACCTCCAGATAGGCAGCTTTAAGAGTTATCCCTGGTCTCTCGGGAATAAGCTTGGCCAGCCTGTCCGCATCCTGAAGCGGCAGCTTCTGGACTCTTGCGACATCCCGTATAGCCATTTTAGCAGCCATCGACCCGAAAGTGATTATATGAGCGACCTTATCGTGTCCATATTTATCAACCACATATTTCAACACTGCTTCCCGTCCGTCCTCATCAAAGTCAATATCGATATCAGGCATTGAAATACGGTCGAGATTAAGAAATCGTTCGAACAAAAGTCCGTACTTAATAGGATCTATATCGGTGATCCTCAGACAGTACGCGACAGCTGATCCGGCGGCAGAGCCTCTTCCCGGTCCTACTGATACTCCCATTTCCCTCGCTGCCCTAAGAAAATCCTGGACAATAAGAAAGTATCCCGGAAATCCCATTTCGGCAATCATGGCAAGCTCAAAATCAAGCCTTTCAGTCTGTTCTTTTGTCAGTGTTCCCCAACGTTCCTCAGCTCCTTTATAAGTAAGAAATCTCAGATACTGGTCCTTATCTGTGTACCCATCGGGGATGTCAAATTCCGGCATTATTGGTTCGTGATCGAGCTTGAATTTTTCCACCTTGGCAACCAGACCGGCAACATTATCTATAGCTTCAGGAACATCGCTGAAGATCTTGCGCATATCTTCTTCACTCTTAAGATATTCCTGCTTTGAATATCTCAGTCTGTTGGGATCATCGATATCCTTTGCGGTATTGATGCATATCAGTCTGTCATGTGCATCTGCATCCTCAGCGTTTATAAAATGAATATCATTTGTCGCGATCAGCCTTACATTAAATTTGACTGCAAGTTTTTTAAATGCTTCAATGACTTTTTGCTGAAGCGGAAACGCCGATCTGTCAGCCTCAGGATCGTAGGTCTCATGTCGCTGTATCTCAAGATAAAAATCTTCTCCAAAGATGTCAATATAACTCTTCAATGAAGCCTCTGCGCCCGACATGGTTCCATTGAGGATTTCATCCTGGATCTCACCTGCCAGACAGGCTGAAGATGCAATTAGTCCATCCTTGTACTTGATTAATAGATCCTTATCGATGCGCGGTTTATAGTAGAAGCCCTTGATCCAGGCAATTGAGACCAGTTTAATAAGATTTTTGTATCCTGTCAGGTTTTTAGCAAGAAGAATAAGATGATCTCCGGAACGGTCTTCTTTTCCGCTGACATCCTCAATGGATCTTTTTGCGACGTATATCTCGCATCCTATTATGGGTTTTATCCCTTTTTTCGTTGCAGTGTTGTGAAATTCTTTGACTCCGAACATATTTCCGTGGTCAGTAATGGCAATTGCATCCATTCCAAGAGATTTCACCTTGTCGATAAGCAAACCGATATTTGAAGCCCCATCAAGGATAGAGTATTGAGTATGAACGTGTAGATGTGCAAATCCTGCCATATTGGGGAGTTAAATATCTGATTTCTGAAGGTAACAAAAATAGGCAAAATTGGTTTAAGATCGATGAGGAGATATTTACAATTTAAATATTAAAATGAATGCCAGGGATGAGTACTATTTTGACTGGTTTTTCTTTGTGTTCCTTAGTGATGCACTTTGTGACCCTTTGTGGTTCAATGTTTTATATTTTACAAGATGGCGCGGGTTTGCAACCCGTGGCACTCCTTGACTTTGCGCACTTTGCGCCTTTTTCAACCACCGAAACTTTAGCGAAGGTGGTCTTAGCGTGCTTTGCGGTTAAACTGGAACTTTTAGGCCACCTCATTGGCGTGGTATTGGACAGATCTGGGATTTATTCTGCAACTAATCCTGAAGCATAAGCCGGAATTTTATAGATTAGCTTCACTCATATTAATTAAAATTATATCTTTGCAGCCACAATTTTTAAAACAGGTTAAATAAAAAGCGTAAGAATTAATGGCAGTTAAAATCAGATTAGCTAGGAAAGGCCGCAAGAAGCTGGCCTTCTACCACATTGTGGTTGCAGATAGCAGATCGCCACGGGATGGCAGATATATTGAAAAGATTGGATCGTATAATCCTCTCACTAACCCCGCTACAATCGAACTTGATTTCGATAGAGCCTTAGGTTGGCTGCAAAATGGCGCATTACCTACAGATACCTGTAGAGCTATCCTGTCTTATAAAGGTGTACTTATGAAAAAACATCTTCTTGAAGGTGTCGCAAAAGGTGCTTTTGACGAAGCTGAAGCAACCAGGAGATTCGAAGATTGGATCAGACAGAATGAAGCAAAAATCGAAGCTAAAAAAGCAAATCTTGAAAAATCCCAGGATGATGACTTAGGAAAGAGGCTTTCGGTTGAGAAGAAGGTTAACGAAGCCAGAGTGGCAAAACTTGCAAAGAAGAATGCAGAGCTTGCAGCTAAAGCAGCAGCAGGGGAGAAAGTTGAAGCCGTTACCGAAGAGGCAGCACCGGAGCAAGAAACAACACTGCCACCGGTTTCAGATGAGACAGCATCGGAACAGGTTGCAGAAGACAAACCTCAGGAGTAGTCAGAGGGGTCAAAAGGATCAACGATCCAATGGCTTACAAATGTGACATATTACTGGGCACGATCACAAGAGTTAGCGGCTATGAGGGAGCCGTTGCAGTAAAGATAGAAAAGCTCTTCACTGAAAATATTCCCCAAATGGAATCGGTCTTTCTGGAAATTGAAGGAAGACCGGTTCCTTTTTTTATAACCGGTATGGAGTATAATGGAGCCGATATTTTAAAGCTCCGGTTCGAAGGATATGATTCGAATGAATCAATGAACGAATTCATCGGATGCAGGATTTTTTTAACCTCCGGCACAGATGTCGGAAGTCAGAAAAAACGTAGCCAAAGCTTCATAGGTTATAAGGTAATAGCAGACGAGGGCAAATTGCTTGGATCAATATCGGATGTAATTTCAAACAGCGGACAATGGCTAATAAATGTGACCTCTTCAGACAGGAAAAGCATTCTGATTCCCTTTCATGAACATTTTATTGTCAGTATTGACAATCGAAAGAAAATAATCATTATGAATATCCCGGAAGGTCTCACGGAAATTAACTTAAAATAATTTCAATCGGTGCAGCTATTGACGAAAAAACATGTCTTTTCTTAGTATTATATCAATTTTATTAAACCAATACACTATGAAAAGGATAATTTTCTTATCAGCATTTATTTTAGCAATAACTGCTTCAGCAAGTATTGCCAGTGGCCAGTCAGATACAAAAGAGACCAGGGACGTTAAAAACTTTACCAAAGTAAGCTTTGGCGTTGCAGGCAATCTTTACATCAATATCGGGCCTGAATTTAAAGTAGTTCTTGAAGGAGAAAAGAGGTATCTTGATGATATTATAACCGAAGTCTCCGGAGGCAAGCTTGTCATCAAGAAAGAAAACTGGAGATTTAATATGAATGAAAAAGTTACCGCATATGTTACAATGCCTGAATTAAACGGATTGGGTGTATCAGGTTCAGGGAAAGCTGAAATAAAAGATGCCGTCAAGACCAGCGATCTTGATCTCAGTGTGAGCGGAAGCGGCAAAATATATACCGGTGATATTACTGTTTCAGAGCTTGATTGCAGCATTTCAGGGTCGGGGGATATAATCCTCGGAAGCAGCGGAAATGCAAACAAAGCAAACATTTCAATCAGCGGATCAGGTAATTATGACGGCGGATCCTATAAGCTCGGGACAGCTGAAATACACATTTCAGGCAGCGGGAATTGCAGCTGTAATGTCACAGAATCTCTTATGGCAAGCGTTTCAGGCAGCGGAAATGTGACCTATGATGGTAATCCAAAGGTTGATGCACACGTATCAGGATCAGGGAAAGTAAGATCAAAATAAGCTTACGATCTGATAATTTTAAATGTACCGTCACGATTTATTTTAATGACCGGGGATGCAGAGTAATTACTCCTGTCATCCTGTCGGTACTTTACGACATAGTCGGCATTATCTATCAGAGAATGTTCAATATCACTGAAATTCCCGGGGGAGGGTCTTCCGCTCACATTAGCTGATGTAGAAACAACAGGTTTGCGAAACCGGCCAATCAGATCGCTGCAGAATCTATCGCGGCAGATTCTGATTGCTATTGATCCGTCATCTCCGCAAACCCCTTTAGCAAGATTTTTTCCTTCGGGATAGATAATTGTAAGAGGATTATCGGAAACACCTGCGAGTTCAAAAGCTATCGGCGGGCAATCATCCTGTATATCTTTCGATCATCGTTAAGCTGTCAGCCAGGAGTATGAGACTTTTACTCTCATCTCTTGATTTTATTTTAAAGATCCTGTTAACTGCAGCTTCATTTGAAGGATCACAGCCAAGGCCCCATATGGTGTCAGTCGGATAAAGTATGATACCACCCTTCCTCAGGGTCTTCAAAGACTCTTTTAAATCTTCTTCGAAACTCATTTAAAGGAAGTTATCGTCCGGTACCATTATTGATTCAGATGCCTCAGCTTCTTGTATTTATTGAAGGAGGATTTTGCATACATCGAGCAGATCAGGTATCCGTTACGGCCGTCAAGAAAACCCCTGTTAATAATGTATGATCTGAAAAATCCCCAGAGATAATGAATATATGGTGTAAACAGATTAGCCTTTCTTCCTGCTTTATGAAACTCTTCAGCACCGATAAGCGAATAATTTTTCATTTTATCGATATGATCCTGACGTGATGAAAAAGGCCAGTGGAGTAAATCACCTTCCAGCCTGCCTATCTTAGCGCCATTTGACAGTAAGAATTTCTCATGTATGTTCAGTTCTCCCCATTTTCCATGGTCGGCGAAAAACAGTCTTAGTTGTCTGTCAGGATACCATTCAGAATGATTAATCCACTTTCCACAATAATTGCCTCTTCTGTTGAAGAGATAACCATCATATTCCCAGTTATCTTTAATAGCTATAATGGATTCCCTTAGTTTATCACTCAGGGCTTCATCTGCGTCGAGTGAGAGTATATTTTTATAGGTGGCAAACTGAAGTGCAAAATTTTTCTGATCGCGGAAGCCTTCAAAGGCATGTTTTATAAACCTGACATTATATTTTTTGCAGATCTCTTCAGTCGCATCAGTGGAAAATGAATCAACCACAACTATCTCATCAGCAATCCCCTTTAATGACGCCAGACATTTATCAATGAACAACTCTTCATTATACGTTATTATTACAGCAGATATTTTAGGCATACATTGACATTAATTAGGATTGCGTTCAAAAATAACACAAATTCAATAATTAGTCAATTTTAAGACAAGGCATTTATTTGTGAAACATTTAAAACAGGTCAATCACCAGTACAAATATACACCTTAAAATACAAATATCATGCCGTTATACTTAACTTCCTGATTGACTCATTTGGAGACGTACTGAATTACCATTTCAGATTTCCAAGTCTTTCCATTGCTTTGAGCACACTTTCATGCGTGGCGAATGAAGAAAATCTGAAATATCCTTCACCTGAGGGACCAAAACCTGATCCCGGTGTACCAACCACATTTGCTTCATTCAGCAGTTTATCAAAAAGCTCCCAGGATTTGATTTGCCGGCCTGAATTTACCCATACATAGGGCGCATTAATTCCGCCAAAGACCTGAAAGCCAAGTTTGGCAAGGCTTTCACGCAGGATTCTGGCATTGTTCATATAGTAATTGATTGTAGCTTTCACCTCTTTTTTCCCTTCAGGTGTGAAGATAGCTGCGGCTGCCTTCTGCACAGGGTATGAAACACCATTGAATTTTGTGGTATGCCTTCTGAACCAAAGGGGGTGCAAGGGGTTTTTCCGATCCATCTGAAGTTGAAGCAACAAGATTCTTAGGTATAACAGTGTAGGCACAGCGGGTTCCGGTAAATCCTGCAGTTTTTGAAAAACTGCGGAATTCGATGGCTACTTCTCTGGCTCCTTCAATTTCATATATGGAATGTGGAATTTCGGGATCAGAAATATAAGCTTCATATGCAGAATCGAAAAGTATAATTGATTTATTCTTAATTGCATAATCGACCCATTTTTTTAACTCCTGTCTGCTAGCAGTTGTTCCTGTTGGATTGTTGGGATAGCAGAGGAAGACTATATCCACTTTCTTTTCCGGAATTTCCGGGATAAAGCCGTTTTCAGCATTACAGGGCAGGTATACAAGCCCGTCATAGTACCCGTTTCCCAGATATTCACCTGTACGGCCTGCCATCACGCTTGTGTCGACATAAACTGGATAAACAGGATCCTGCATGGCAATGACATTATTCAGGCCAAAGATCTCCAGAATATTGCCGGTATCACATTTTGCCCCATCAGAAACGAAAATCTCATCAGCATGTATATCAGCACCGCGATCGGGTAGTCGTTTTTTGCAATAGCTTCGCGCAGAAAATCATAGCCTTGCTCGGGACCGTATCCTTTAAATGTTTCGGCTTTCGACATTTCTTCAACACCTTCATGAAATGCACGGATGACAGATGGTGTCAGTGGTTGTGTGACATCGCCAATTCCCATTTTTATGATATCAGCCTGGGGATGTTCCTTCTGAAATTCACGAACACGCCGGCCAATTTCAGGGAACAGGTAACCAGCCTGAAGTTTAAAATAATTATCGTTTATCTGCGCCATTTTGTATATTTTAGCGTCAAATATATTAAAGTTACTTTTCATCCAAAAACAATGAATTATATTTATTCCAGAGTAAGCAGCGAAAAGAAGTTTTTTGGCAATACCGATCCTGTTCAGCTATCCGAAAAATACGGAACTCCGCTTTTGTATATAACGAGAATATTTTGCGCAAAAGCTGCCGTGATCTGAAAGGCACTTATTTCCTATCCAAATTTCACAGTCAATTATTCCCTCAAGGCAAACAGTAACCTGGAACTTATAAAGATTGTCAGGAGTGAAGGCTTACGGGTCGATGCCATGTCGCCCGGCGAAATATATATAAATATGCTGGCAGGGTATAAACCGGAAGAGATATTATATATCAGCAATAATGTAGATGAAGATGAATTCAGATATGCCATTCATGCCGGAGTAAATATTTCAGTTGATTCAGTATCACAGCTTGAGATGTTCGGGAAGATCAATCCCGGGAGGCAGGGTGGCATTCAGGCTGAATCCGGGTGTCGGAGCCGGGCATCATGAAAAGGTGACAACCGCCGGGCGAAAGACCAAAGTTCGGGATCGAAATGAACAGTATTCCGGAGGTAAAAAGAATCATTAAAGAATATAACCTTAAACTGATCGGGATAAACCAGCATATAGGCTCACTTTTTATGGACAGTGAAGCTTTTCTGAAGAGTACAGGCAGCATACTGTCCATAGCCAGGCAATTCGATGACCTGGAGTTTATTGACCTTGGAGGTGGATTCGGGATTCCGTACAAAAAACAGTCCGATCAGACCACGGCTCGACCTGAAAGAGCTCGGAGGGAAACTTTCGGATGTTATTAATTCATGGGTAACAGAGTATGGAAAAGAAGATAGAATTCAAGATAGAACCCGGACGGTATATCGTGGCCGAATCAGGCATTCTGCTGGGAGAAGTTAATGCGATTAAAACAAATTATAATATTAAATATATCGGTACCGACCTTGGTTTTAATGTGCTGATACGTCCTGTTATGTACGACTCACATCACGATATTGAAATATACAGGGAGAATGGCACACCTTCATTAAAAGAGGAAACTGTGAATATTGTGGGCAATATCTGTGAGACAGGTGATATTATTGCAAAAGACAGAAAGCTTCCTGAAATCTTTGAGAATGATATTCTTGGTGTGCTTGACAGCGGAGCATACGGATATTCAATGAGTTCAAATTACAACAGCCGGTCTGAGGCCGGCGGAGGTACTTATTGAGTCTGATGGCAATCCACGGATAATACGCAGAAGAGACACTCTGGACGATCTCGTAAGAAATTTTATTCTTTAGGAGCACAATTATATTCAACTGGAGATGGAGAAAAACAGTTTTGTAAAGATGCACGGATTAGGCAATGAGTACATTGTCCTTGAGAGTACAAATATAGATTTTCCAGCTTACAAAACAGGCTATAATGCGTTTGTGCAACATTCATTTCGGAATAGGCTCTGATGGCATTGTTATGAAGGTTCCGTCGGCAAAAGCTGATTTTGGATTCAGAGTTTATAATCCGGATGGTTCAGAGGCGGAAAAAAGCGGCAACGGGCTCCGCATCTTTTGCAAGTATCTCTATGATTATGGTTATGCAAAGGCAGAGAAGTTTTCCGTGGAAACACTTACCGATATTGTTTATGCTGAAATCGTTGAAGAAGAAAAAGGAAAAGCAACGCTTATCCGGGTGGATATGGGCAAGGCAATCTTTGCTTCGAAGGATATACCTGTTAATTCGGATCTCCCGGAATTCATAGGGCAAAAAATCATTGCAGGTGATAAAGAATATGAAGTGAATTGTGTGTCGGTAGGCAATCCGCATTGTGTTGTTATCAAACAGGACCTGGATGAGAAAGAGATACGAACCTATGGTCCATTACTCGAAAATCATTCATTGTTTCCCAATCGTATCAATGTTCAATTTGCCAAGGTCCTTTCTGATCATGACGCCCGGATTCTGATCTGGGAACGGGGAGCCGGTTATACTCTGGCCTCCGGGAGCTCATCCTGTGCTGCATCAAGTATTCTGGTAAAAAGAGGTCTTATCAAAGGTGATCTTACCATGCATATGAAGGGAGGAACACTGAAAATAGAAATCGATAAGAACTGGAACATTCGTATGACAGGTGAGGTACGTGAAATTGCCAGAGGAGTACTGTCCAGTGAACTGCTGGAAGATCTGAACAAGCCGTTTGCAGGTTGAAACAATAGAAGCTTTGATTCTTCTTAACTGACAATAAATGCATGAAATTTTTGAGTTCCTAAAGCAGCTTGTAAACCCGGAAAGCATTATACATTACGGAGGGATCTATCTATTGCTTTTTGTTGTGTTTGCCGAGACAGGATTGTTTGTTGGTTTTTTTCTCCCGGGGGACTCCCTTTTATTTACTGCAGGTTTATTATGCTCAACGCATATACTTGATATGCACCCATCCTTACTCATAATCCTGATTATTGCAGCTGCGGTTGCAGGCAATATGGTTGGTTATGGCTTTGGGAAGAAAGTAGGGCCACTGTTATTCAGACGAAAATCCGGACTTTTCTTCCGCCAGGAACATCTTGTTACTGCACACGAGTTTTATAAAAAGCATGGGAAGAAGACAATTATATTAAGCAGGTTTCTACCTATAGTCAGAACGTTTGCACCCATTATTGCCGGTATCGTTAAGCTTGATTTATATAAATTCTTTATATATAGTTTTGTAGGGGCATTCTTCTGGGTTATTGCTTTGGTTCTGACTGGTTATTTCCTTGGTGAATATATACCGGGAATAAAAAATTACCTGGGATATATAGTTATTTTCCTGATTGTTATAACATCCATACCGTTTGTAATAAATTCATTAAAAAAAAGACATGCCAGGCGAGTCGACAGTAACAGTTGCAAAAACTAGTTTAAATTTGTTATTGGCACGACATTTATCTTTAGGTTGAATTATCTGTAATGAAATCATCGTTTTTATAATTTAATAATAAAGCTATGAGCAAATACATTTATTTAACTTCCAATCCCGAAGCGCTTGTCGGATCGATGCTTCCTCCCGAAGAATTTGGTCGCTATCTTTCAACTGGAACCAAGAAGCGAAACCATGGCCAGGCAATTTTCTTCGAAGTCGATCTGTTAATGATTAAACATCTGATAGATGTGGAGAGTCTTAATAAAAGGTGTGTGGCAAAGCCTGATGGCAGCCCTAAGAGTTCTGTGTATCTTTCAGTATACAAGGTACTTGAAACGATACCGGTAACAGCACTAAAAAGTTTGTATCTGTCTACAGATCATGGTTGGGTCCTCGAACTAAAAAAAGCAATCTACGACAAAACAAAGGAACCAAAGAGCAGTCTTCATCTGTATCAGGAACTATGTCCGGTAATGCCTATGGTTGCCAGTGATTTAGCTCCTTCGGCTTTTCTTAAAAGTCTTACCGACGGATCTACGCCGATTGTTCTTCCAAAGCTTTTCTTTGTTGAATTAAAACTTGGTGAACTGGCAGCCAATCCTCTGGCAGGGTCTGCCGATAACCTTCCGTATCCCAATTTAGCACATATGAGAGATTGTCTTGAGATTCTTAAAGGGGAATATGAAAAACATATGAAAACTGTTAACCGGATATACTCCGGAGAACTTCTTTACAGAACGATTGATACCGGGTTTTATGTAGGCTCCAAAGATGATATAACTTATTTTCCTTATCCCCGGATGGAAGAACTTGAAAAATTAAATTATGATTTTTTCAGGACTCTTTAGCCGAATTGAATTTTAATATATCCGTAATAGAATATAGAATCCCCCAATTGCTTGCCTGCCGGTATGCAGGGGGGACTTAGAAATCAATGAATTAAGAATGAAGAACAAACAAACAGTGAATTTAGAATTGATCATATTTCTGATTTCAGATTTCAAATGTTCTTCATTCTGATTTTTTCATTAGCACTTTATTTATGGCCTCTTCTTTAGACTCTTTTTAAATTGCAAACTATTTTAAGAACAGATATATTTCGTTTGAATTATTGAAAAACTCATATAGTTTTGTACCGGTGAATTTTTTTTATTTTTTAACCTTTTAATTTTAATTTAATAACAGATATCATGATTAGTAGCATTTTTTGGATTGTCCCAATTTCAGCTCTTTGTGCATTGCTGTTCGCCTGGATCTTTTATAAAGGTATGAAAGCCCAGGAGGAAGGAACAGATAAGATGAAAGAGATTGCTGAATATGTCAGAGAAGGTGCAATGGCTTACCTGAAAAGCCAGTACACGGTTGTCGGCAAGATATTTATAATTCTTGTTGTACTCTTATCAATTCTGGCATATATGGGGGTGCAGAACCCTTTTGTTCCGGTAGCATTCCTTACCGGCGGTTTCTTTTCAGGTCTTTGCGGTTATCTTGGAATGAAAACTGCAACTTTTGCATCGAACAGGACAGCCTGGGCCGCCTCAAAATCGCTTAACAAAGGCTTACAGGTTGCTCTGCGCAGCGGGGCTGTTATGGGACTAGTTGTTGTTGGATTTGCCCTCCTCGACATTGCCGCCTGGTTTATTTTCCTGACCAAGGTCGTATTTACTCCGGAACATATGGCTGCAGGATTAAACTTTTTAGGTCTTACGTTTGTACAGGCTGGAATTGATGAACATCAGAAATTTGTTGAGATTACAGCTACTATGATCACTTTTGGTATGGGTGCCTCTACGCAGGCTCTGTTTGCACGTGTAGGTGGAGGGATCTTTACAAAAGCTGCTGATGTGGGTGCTGACCTTGTAGGAAAAGTTGAAGCAGGTATACCTGAAGATGATCCGCGTAACCCGGCTACCATAGCTGATAATGTAGGTGACAATGTAGGTGACGTGGCAGGTATGGGTGCTGACCTCTATGAATCATATGCAGGTTCAATACTTGCAACGGCTGCTCTTGGTGCTGCACTCCCTTCTATAGCGGGACATGCTGATTCCCAGATTAAATTTATCGTTGCGCCTATGCTGGTTTCAGCAATCGGGATTTTATTGTCAATCGCCGGAATATATATGGTTAGAACAAAAGAATCGGCCTCTCCGAAAACCCTTCTCAGAGCGCTTCTGCTTGGAACCGGAGGAAGTTCCTCCCTTATTCTAGTTGTACTGGCAGTAATGGCTGCCGCAAACTGGATCACCTGGGGTGTTTTCGGAGCTGCTGTATCAGGCCTTGTTGCCGGTGTAATTATCGGGCAGGCTACTGAATATTATACCTCTGACGGGTATAGTCCTACCCAGGGAATAGCCAAACAATCTCAAACCGGACCCGCTACAGTGATTATAGAAGGTATGGCCGTAGGTATGTTCTCAACCTGGCTGCCGGTTTTGACTATTGTCGGTGGTATCATTGCCGCATATGCTTTTGCAGGAGGTTTCCACAATTTTGCCATGGGTGTTTACGGCATTGGATTTGCCTCCGTCGGGATGCTCTCAACACTCGGTGTAACACTGGCAACTGATGCATTTCGGTCCTATTGCTGATAACGCAGGTGGTAATGCTGAAATGGCTGGACTTCCTGAAGAAGTAAGGGAAAGAACTGATGCACTCGACGGTCTTGGAAATACTACAGCTGCAACAGGTAAAGGTTTTGCAATTGGTTCAGCTGCTCTTACCGCTCTTGCACTTGTTGCTGCCTATATGGAAGAAGTAAAACTATGGCTTGGCAGACTTGCAGATAAAAGTGCTGACGGATTTAAACAGATCGGGGATGTGTTATTTTATCACAGTCACGCCCCTGCAACTTTACAGGCAGGACAGACAGCAGTGGAGGTTTCGCATGCAGGTGTTAAAGATTTTGTTTTCGCTTATAACCTTTCACTTTTTAATCCAATCTTACTTGCAGGTCTCTTCATAGGTGCAATGATGTGCTTCGTTTTTGTCGCCATGACTATGAAAGCTGTTGGAAGAAATGCAGGAAGAATGGTCGATGAAGTAAGACGTCAGTTCCGTGAAATTCCAGGGATTATGGAAGGTACCGGAAGACCCGAGTATGCAAAATGTGTTGCAATTGCAACCAAAGGTGCACAAAAAGAAATGGTTGTTCCTGCTCTTATGGCAATTATAGTACCTGTTGTGGTAGGGATAGTTTTTGGTGTTCCAGGTGTTGTTGGATTATTAATGGGTGGAATGACCACCGGATTTACACTTGCCAGTATGCTCAACAACGCAGGTGGCGCATGGGATAACGCTAAAAAATACATTGAAAGAGGAAATTATGGTGGTAAGAAAAGTGAGAACCATAAAGCAAGTATAGTAGGTGATACCGTCGGTGATCCATTCAAAGATACCTGCGGCCCATCAATGAATATCCTCATCAAACTTATGTCGATGGTAGCCGTTGTTATGGCTGGTGTTACTGTTGCATGGAGTCTGTTCGGATAATAGTAATTTCAGATAATCAAAACCTGTAGGGGACGTTGCACGCAACGTCCCTACTTTTTTATCAGCTCCAGGTAACCAATTGTCCCCGGAATATTTTCTGATAATGGTACTTTACCCATAGGGCAACCCGGGACAGGACAATTGATTATTTTATGTTCCTTATTATCAGCTGGCTCCCAACCCATAATAAAGTAAAGTGTAAAGAACCCGATTACAAAGGCAGCTGCAACATGCCAGCCACCCTTAACCCATTTCAAAACATCACGGTCATCAGGAAATTTATTTGTAATGGCTACTCCTGCAGATGAACCGAACCATATCATTGAACCACCAAAGCCGACGCTGTATGCCAGCATTCCCCAATCAAAATGTCCTTGTTCAAGACAAAGCTTTGTAAGAGGGATATTATCAAATACAGATGACAGGAATCCCAGACCAAGAGCTGTTATCCAGGACGCTTTTGGAAGGTCATCCACTGGCATAAGGGAGGCACAGGTAACGAGGCTGAGCAGAAAGATTGTTCCCTTAATTGCTCCGGAAACTTCTTTCCAGGGTACCTTTCTGAGAGACGCTCCAATAATGATTGCGATCCATACTCCAAGGGCAGGCATGTCGTACAGAATATTTGATATAATTGCACCGGCCAGCATCAATCCGACGTTAAATATTTTCACCCAGTCAATCTTAGCATTCGGATTAGCATTTTTTTGAATTCGTTGATACTTATCCTGCTGGTGAGATGCGAACCATGAGAAAAACAACAGAGCAATACCGGCGGCTATATAGGCATGCAGAACATTAAAAGCGCTGACACCGTCAATCCACATCATAGTGGTAGTAGTATCTCCTACAACACTTCCGCTGCCGCCTGCATTACTGGCAGCTACTATTGCAGCTATATAACCAATATGAACCTTCTTCTTAAAAACTACAATTGCAATAGCCCCTCCGATAAGCGCAGCGGCAATATTATCGAGGAATGACGATAATATGAATACAAAAATCAGGAGAATAAAGGGACCTTTCCAGTCATCAGGGAGAAACCTGGGCAAAATGTCGGGAACGCCTGATTCCTCAAATATTTTTGATAATATGGCAAACCCTAGCAAAAGACCCAGAAGATTAAGAATAATTCCCCATTCTCCTTGCCGCAATGCTTTATGCATTAGCTGATCGCCAAAAGGTGTTGTGCCGAACAGGTGTTCAAGTAAATGAAATCCCGGGTCAAAAATCAATTTGAAAGTCAACAATATTGTAAGTCCTATCACAGCCACCCAGAAAGTTTGCTTGTGAAACAGAGCTACTCCAAGGAGGATAAGCCCGAAAATAACGAATTCGACTCTGACAGGTCCGATTGAGGGAACGGTTCCTCCTGCACCAAAAAGGCATAATGGAGAAAATAATACTAAGGTCAGCATAAACAATTTCCTGCCGTACTTCAGAACCACTGATTTAATAACGTTTTTCATTTATCAGAATATAGGAAAGTTAAAAATCGAAATTTTACGAAGCCGCTAAGATAAATATATTTTTGTATTCAATATCTTCTCAACAATTACCAATTGCACAATTTTATCTGTTAATGATGTACAACAGTTTTATGTAGGAATCTGCTATTTGAAACAATTTAAATGGAACTTAAGCTTACTGATCTGAACGAAGTATTCAGTACAACAATAAAACTGGCGCTAGGAACCAGGAGTTTTATTTGTTGCCATAACCATTTTTACCTTCAACCGGTTACCAATTTCAAGAAGATCTGCAAGATCCTGAACAGTAAGTGTATATTCCAGCCTGAGTATAACAGTCGGTTCCTGAAGTGTTCCTATTCTTGCTTTTAAAAGAGGTTCAATTTCGTCAAAGCTTATCTCGTGACTATCGATATAATATTTTTTGTCCTTTGTAACTGAGATTGTGATCTGTTGTTTATTAAGATTCTGGGCTGATTTTGAGTTCGGCAGCAAGAGCTTGATAACATTGGGATTTGCAAGAGATGATACTATCAGAAAGAACAACAGCAGGAAAAACATAATATCATTCAGAGATGATGTACTCACCTCCGGCTTAAAATGCCTTTTTCTCCTGATAATCATGATTATAATTCTTTTATAACATCATTTACCTGCCTTTGCATATCAATTGAATAACGGTCTATCATCATCTGCAGATAATGATAACAGCTGTAGGCTATTACACCCACAATTAAACCCGTCCCGCTGCAGATCATCTTCTGGTACAATCCTCCCGCAATGATACCTATACTGATATTATCAGCAAGGGAAATGTTGTAGAATATTTTGATTACTCCTGCTATGGTGCCTATGAACCCGAGCATAGGAGCAATACCCGCAATAATGCCGAGATAACCTGTATTCTTTTCCATCTCGGATATCTCGAGATTGGCTGTAGCTTCCATATAATTCTCAAGGTCCCGGGGAGTTTTTCCCGGCTGGGTGAGTCCGCTCTCAAGGATCCTTGCCAGAGAGGTATCACTATTCCTTGTATACGATAGTGCTTCCTGTGGCTTTTTATTCCTGATCTCCTTTTTTATATTAAAGATGAGGTTTTCATCAACAACAGAACATTTCCTGATATAGAGAAACCTCTCGATAAAAAGATAAATACTGAATAATGACAGAAGAATGATAGGGATCATTATAAAACCGCCCTTCATTAAAAGCTCAGCTACGTTATTAACTGAATTGGTGTCTTTTAAATGCGGTTGATCAATCAGCAATAAGATGTAATTGTAAAACATATTTATCCTTTTATTAGAAGAGAATGTTCGTTAGAGTCAATTGCTTCAGCAGAACAATAATTTATTGGAAACAAATGTACAAACTCTTTGGGAAAAACCTGTGTTAACTATTAAATTTGGAATTTTTACGGTATTGCCGTAAATTGGGTCGTGATAAAACAGGTAAATTTAGGGTAAGTGATAATTTTTCTATTAAGATTTCGTTTTCAATCATATATACATAAATACGAATCAGTATGACTGCAGTCCTTTTGCATATAGCACAGGCGTTTGATACATTGAACCAAACTGTTGGATCCCCTTCGCTTCCTGTTCAACAAGCACCTGATGTAACCAGGTTGATAGATATCATTCTGAAAGGCGGGATTATAATGATCCCGATTGGACTGCTCTCTATAATAGCTGTTTATGTTTTTATCGAGAGGTATTTAACTATACGGCGGCACATAAGTTCTGACGTGGATTTCATGAACAGCATTCATGAATATATTCTGAACGGAAGGACCGAATCAGCTCTTACACTGTGCCGGAGTACTGCAAAACCCATCGCCAGAATGATAGAGAAAGGAATTTCCCGTCTGGGTAAGCCAATCAAAGAAATTGAAGAGGCAATTGAGATTGCGGGCAAATTTGAAGTATACGACCTTGAAAAGAATATACAAATCCTGGCTGTAATAGCAGGTATCGCCCCGATGTTTGGTTTTCTGGGAACTATAATCGGAGTAATAAAAATATTTTTCAATATTTCGATGACAAGTGATGTAAGCATAGGTAGCGTTTCTGCCGGACTTTATGTCAAAATGGTTTCAAGTGCTTCGGGACTCATTGTCGGTATAGTGGCATATATCGGGTACCACTGGCTCAATATAATGGTAAACAAAGCTATTCACCAGCTTGAATGGAATGCAATGAATTTCATTGACCTGTTAAAAAGCCCGTCAAAATGATAAGCCTGCGAAAGAAAAAGGATTTTACAGCTGAAGTATTCACTTCGTCGATGAATGACATAATGTTCTTTCTAATGCTGTTCTTCATCATTATATCCACGTTGCTAAATCCAAGCATGATAAGAGTATCGTTGCCTAATTCGCGGAGCAGCCAGACGATCCAGAAAAAAGAGATCAACCTTACAATGACTAAAGAAAAGATCTATTACGTAAACAATACTCAGGTTCCTTTTGATGCGCTTGAGACGGAACTGAAAAAAGAGCTTACACGTTCTCCGGATGCCTTTATAATGCTGCGTTTTGATAATACACTTCCTATCCAGGATTTGGTAAATGTTCTTTCTGTAGGCAACAGGCTAAATTCCAAAATGATTATTGCCACGGCAAAGTCAAAATAATCTCAAAACGAGGGTTTCTTCAGAATTTCTTTATTCTTCTGGTAAAGTCTCATACTCTCCAATACTATTTCGTAGGCTTTTTCCTTGTTCATGAATTGCTCAACTATGACGTTTTTATGTTCGAGTTTCTTATAGTCTTCAAAAAATCTCCGAAGCTCTACAAGAGTATGGGGAGGCAGCTCGGAAAGTTCGTTTATATAATTGACTGACATATCGTTACTGGCAACAGAAATTATCTTGTCATCACGCTCTTCACCATCAACCATTTCCATTGCACCAATCACTTTTGCATCAATAATGCACATCGGGTAGACATCAATGGAACAGATTACGAGTATATCAAGAGGGTCATGATCGTCACAGTATGTCTGAGGTATAAAACCATAATTAGCAGGATAATGAACAGATGAAAACAATACTCTGTCGAGTCGTAAAAGCCCGGTATTTTTATCCAGTTCATATTTCCCTTTCGATCCCTTTGGGATTTCAATCACGCTTTTCACGCAAGCAGGAGCATTCTTCCCTGTTTCAACGCAGTGCCATGGATGAGTGCAAGGTTCCATATTCCAGGTTTTAAAATTGTCATTCAAATTTAAGAATAAACAGAACTCCATGTACTAAAGTTCTGCATTTAAGTAAATATGGCTATGAGGTAATAAATTTGTTACTTTTGAGAAAACGACTCTAATGAAACTACCTGAACTAGCCGATATCCAGGCTGCACATTCAAGAATTAAGCCATTCATTCACCGAACTCCTGTTATGACGTCTCAAAAATTAAACGAACTTTTTAACTGCGAACTATATTTTAAGTGTGAAAACTTTCAAAAGGTAGGGGCATTTAAGTTCCGGGGTGCCACTAATGCCGTCTTATCGTTGTCATCTGAAGAAAAGCTCAAAGGTGTTGTGACCCATTCATCAGGAAATCATGCAGCAGCTCTGGCACTTGCAGCCAGGAATGAACGGAATAAAAGCAAATATTGTGATGCCCGAAACGGCCCCTGTCGTTAAAAAGAATGCTGTGGCAGGATATGGAGCTGCAATCACTTTCTGCAAACCCACTCTGCAGGCAAGGGAAGAGACTACCCGTAAAATAATGCAAGAAACCGGTGCAACACTTGTTCATCCCTATGATAATTTTAATGTTATCTGCGGACAGGGAACAGCTGTACTGGAATTGCTTGAAGGATAAGAGTGATCTTGAAATAATAATTGCGCCGATAGGGGGTGGCGGCCTTATGAGCGGCACTTCAACCTGCACTAAAGGGATCAACAGGAAGATTCAGGTTATTAGGAGCAGAACCGGTTAATGCAAATGATGCATATACGTCATTCACCACAGGAGTACTTGACTCCGTCGGTCAATCCTGTAACATGTGCCGATGGACTTCTGACTTCCCTTAGTGAACTTACCTTTTCCATAATACAGAAAGAATGTCGATGAAATCTTTACTGTCAAAGAAGAATCAATAATTGAATGCATGCTTCTGGTGTGGGAAAGGATGAAAATAATCATAGAACCATCATCAGCAACAGTTCTGGCGGTTGTAAAAGAAAACCCGGGTATGTTCTATGGAAAAAAGATTGGACTGATAATCTCGGGTGGCAATGTGGATTTCAGGAAGCTTCCCTTTTAAGTGTTCTTCCTGAAATAGGCAATTATAGGATAATGATCGGAATATCTTACTTTTATTATTTCAAAATAGCTATTTATAAGGCTGTTGTCATATAAGATGTAGTCTATCCTGTTAGGGGGATAATTCCCTTTATATGTAAATCCTGCACCATATCCTGAATTGACAAAAGAATCGTTTAGTCCTTTACGTATCTTTCTGTATGCATAAGATACAGGTGTATCATTAAAATCACCTGCAACAATAACCGGGTAAGGTGATCTGTTAATATGATCTTTTACAACCTGGGCCTGGATAGCCCTTCTGACAAATCCCTTTTTCAGACTGACTGACAGGCTTTTCACCTCATTCATAGTCTCTTTATCATCAGATGATGTCAGCTCCTCAATAAATGACCGTTCCATTCTCTTCAACCTGAAGGACTGAAGATGGTTATTGATAAATCCTGAAGGTATCTTTCTGTATAAGGACATCGGTGTAAATTGACAGACTTGAAGAGCCCTGATGAACTATTTCACCTTTATTTATAATTGGGAATCTGCTTAGAGTGATAATGCCATAGAACCTGTTTCTGCCGCTTCCTAGAATTTTCATATGTGAATAATATTTTCCTCCGAGAGCTTCACTCATAGATGCCTCTTCCTGAGCAGGATTACCTAATATAAAAAACTCCTGCAGGCAGATTATATCCGGTTTCTGAGATTTTATAAAGTCTATTACTTTTTTTTCAGAATGTGACGCCATGATTATTTTCAAAATAATTAAAAAGTCGCACATTGTAGCTCAGTACCTTAAAGGTATTGGTTTTATCTCCCGAGGGTCTTGAGAGTTTTATATAATTCGAGAAATGATTAAACCCGATTGCAATTACTACTAAAGATAACAGGAGCTTCAAATCTCAGCAAGTGCGATCCAGATAACTACAAATATGATATTGATTAACAGCAGATAAGGATAGGCAAGCCCAAAAAATGCAGGAAGAGCAAAATCTCCAGGACTGATAACCACAGCCAGGTATGACATCAGAAGTGTAACAGCAAAGACGATATTTATGCCTAAAAGAATTTTATAAAGGATCTTTCTCAAATACAATAATTTGTGATTACGAATTTACTGTATTAAAGAGAACTGTGACAGGTAAATTCCTGATTTTTGATAAGATGGGCAATAAGGTTATATTAATGAACAATATTTTAAGATCAATTTTTTTTCTGGCTTTCATTAAAGAGAGTTTGCTTTTCCTCTTTTGTCAGACTATCATATCCTCCTTTTGATATCTTCTCCAAGTATGCTGTTGATTACCTTCTGTTGCTCTGCCTTTATTTTATTGTATTCGTATTCTGTTGCAACCTTTTTATGTGTGACTTTTAGTTTTTTCCTTGGTTTAAATAGCTGTTACAAAAAAATCTATTATCCTGTTGAATCCTTTTCCCATATCGCGTCCATGTTTTAGGTTAATAGTATATATATAACCGAAGAATGCTCCTCCTATATGTGCAAGCTTGCCTCCTGAATTTACAGAGAAGTCCATTACTGATGTAAGAACAAATATTGCCAGAGCCATGTATTTTATCTTTATCCTTCCGAATAGAAAAAGCTGAATCATATAATCAGGTACATATGCAGCTATTGCTATTACAATAGCCATTACAGAAGCGGAAGCTCCAATGGCTACCGATTCAGCTACAACGCCGGTAAATGCCGGGAAAATATTAAATGAAAGGATATAAACCAATGCTCCGCTGATTCCGCCCAGCAGGTATACAGCTACCAGCTTTCTCTCGTCGAGATATTCAAGGAATATCCTGCCAAACCAGTATAACCACAACATATTGAAAAGGATATGCCAGACATCCTTATGTGTGAACATGTATGTAATTAATGTCCATGGCCTGGCAAGCAAGGCACTTAAATGATGCCGGAACTGAAAAAAGATCAAGAGCTTTCCCCGAAATTTCCGGATTGTTAAGCAGAAAACCTATTCCTGACAACAATTGCAAGAATAAGAAATACGCTAATATTAATATAAATCAGCCTGTAAGATTATTGCCATTTCTGAATGTCAATCTTTATTTCGTCCCAGATTCCCATCAGTATAGAGTATTTGTGGTTTTTCTCCAGTACCTTATCAGAATATAGCCGAATAACATACCTCCAAGGTGAGCTGCATGTGCAATATTACTTCCGGGTTGTGTTACTGCCAGAACCAATTCCAGTGCCCCATATCCGAGAACCAGGTATTTTGCTCTTATGGGCATTGGAGGGAAAAGAAGGAATAACTGGGTATTTGGGAATAGAACCCCGAAGGCAAGCAGAACGCCAAATATTGCACCTGATGCACCTACTGTTGGTGTATTAAGCAACATCTGAAGCTTTTGCATATCAGGATCTGTAAATCCCTGACTTTGTTTAAATAGCTCAGTTCCTTTTTTAAGTACCAGCTCGAGATTCTCCGGACTTAGGCTCTGTAGCCAGATGATTGTATTCGAAAGCAATTACTGTTTCATGGGTAAGAGCAGCACCAAGACCGCATACCAGATAAAATATCAAAAAACGTTTTGGTCCCCACACATTCTCAAGTATTGGACCAAATATGAACAGAGCGTACATGTTAAAGAATATATGCATGAAGCCTGCATGCATAAACATATGAGTAACAATCTGCAGAGGTTTGAATTGTTCAGATTTTGGGAAATAAAGTCCCAGTATACTATCGCAGATCAATGCCAAAGACACTTCTGGCTGCATAATAGGCCAGTATCATTAATACATTGATCATTATGATATTTTTCACAACGGGGGGTAACCCCAGGAAGCCTCTGCCGTATCCGTTCATCTAACAGTTTTTATTATTTATTTTTTGTCTTCAATTGTCGGGCCAAAAATCTTTTTTAAAATCAAGCAGTCAAATTGTCATTCAATTTATTGTCTGCAATTTTATTCATAAAAGTTATTAATTGCCCATATTCCCTTACATATTGCTTTGTGTTCCTTGCAGGATTTCTATTTAAATCTTTTATCAATTTCCTCAAGGGTCATTATACTTACGACAGGCTTTCCTTTGGGAGAATAGTTAGGCGCCTGACATGCAAAAAGTGAGTCAAAAAGGTCTTCCATTTCTCCCTGGCTCAGCACTTTCCCATATCGAATGGCTGATGCACAAGCCATACCTGCAGCGATCTTTTCTTTTGCCCCTGATGACGGATCAGCCTGCGTGCTTTTATAATCTTCAAGTAATATCTCCAGCATCTCCAGTGGATCTGACGAATCACTGTCAGCAGGTCTGCCGTTGATAGTTATCTTATTTTTACCCGAATGCTGGATCCTGAAGCCCAGCAATTTCAGTTCTCCTTCGATCTCTTTTATAATAAAATAGTCGGCAGGATTTAATTCAGCTGTAACAGGAAACATATCCACCTGACTTATTGCCCTGTTATTACTCAGACATTCCAGAAATTTTTCATACAGGACCCTTTCGTGTGCCCTTTTCTGGTCGATAAGCATGAGACCTGATTTTACCGGGCAGACAAAATATTTATTTTTTATCTGGAAAAATTTTCTTTGTGTTTCCCTTATCTTGTCAAATTGTTCCGGATTATCGTTCTCTTTTTCAAGAGCAGAGTAGAGTTTTTCCCAGTTCGCTGTGTTTTCTCTTTCGAACCTTTCAACGAATCCCGATCTTGCGTTGGTCCTTTCCTCTCCGTCAAAAGGATTGAATTGTGTATTGATATCGATCCTCGGCTGTTCAGGTTGAATATTTGATGATCTCAAAACAGGGATATCCACGAGAGCTTCATTTTCAAAATCAAGCGAAGGCACAATATTGAATCTTCCAAGCGCTTCCCTGACTGATGCCATCAGTATCTGCCATATTGATCGTTCATCCTCAAATTTTATCTCAGTTTTTGTAGGATGTATATTTATGTCGATTGATGCAGGATCAGCTTCCAGGAATATAAAGTATGAAGGAATAGCTTCAACAGGCAGGATATTCTGGTAGGCTTCAACAACAGCTTTATGGAAATAAGGATGTTTCATGAAACGGTTATTCACAAAGAAGAATTGTTCACCATAGGTCCTTCTTGCATTCTCGGGCTTACCGATAAAACCTTTAATATTTATAAGACTTGTTTCTGTTTCAAGAGTTATCAGATCCTGATTTATTTGCTTTCCGAAAACACCGATAATCCGCTGTCTTAAATTACCGCTGATGAGATTATATATTTCGCTTTCGTTATGATGAAGAGAGAATCTTATATCAGGGTGGGCCAATACGATTTTCTGAAATTCATTGACAATATGTCTGATTTCAGTATTGTCTGATTTCAGGAATTTTCTTCGGGCCGGAATATTGAAAAACAGATTTTTAACTGAGAAGCTTGAACCCACCGGGCAGCTGCAGGGTTCCTGTGCTTCTACCTTTGAGCCGTTTATTATTACCAGTATTCCGGTATCACTTTCTTCACGACGTGTTTTAAGTTCCACCATTGCAACAGCCGCTATAGACGCAAGAGCCTCACCCCTGAATCCTTTTGTTTTGATGGCAAAGAGATCCTGTGCGGTCGTTATTTTTGAAGTAGCATGTCTTTCAAAAGATAACCTGGCATCAGTCTCAGACATACCTGTGCCGTCGTCAATTACCTGAATTAATGTTTTCCCTGAGTCTTTTATTATTACCCTGATATTTCTCCCGCCGGCATCGACTGAGTTTTCGATCAGCTCTTTCACAACGGAGGCCGGTCTTTGTATCACTTCTCCTGCAGCGATCTGGTTGGCTACCGAGTCGGGCAAAAGCTTTATAACATCAGGCATTAACTAAAATATTAATATAGATATAGCTAACATTTGAACGGGATACAAGTTCATAAAATTGATTGTGCATCCCTTATTAATCAATCCTACAAATATAGAAATAATTGGTACATAACTTTTCAGAACCGAACTGTCTGCAATCGTTTCCTGCTGATCTCGCAGATATCTCAGATTTTCAAACAGGTACACTTATCTGCGCTGATCAGGGGGATCTGCGGGAAAATTATAAAATCAGGCAGTTTTCCTGTACCTGCGGACTGCCAGTGTTGTGAAGATAACTGCTATCAGAAGAAGAGAATAAAGTTCCCTGCTAATATCAGACATAGTTGATCCTTTAAGCATGACCATTCTGTTTATCCGCATAAGATAAGCCACGGGATTGATCAGATTAAAATCCTGGGCCCACATCGGCATGCTTTCATAAGGTGTGAAGATTCCGCTCATGAGGATGAAAATGATCATACAGAAAAATGCCACAAACATATATTGCTGCTGTGTTGCGGAGAAAGTAGAAATAAACAGGGCCAGACCAAGTACTGCGATCAGGAAAATTGTACTGCCAAGGAACATAAGCAGAATACTTCCTTCAAAGGGGATATTAAATGCGATCTTCCCAAGTATCAATCCAATAGCAAGATCAATGAGACCAATAAGCAGAAAAGGCACCATTTTTGCAATGATGAAATGATATTTCCTTACGGGGGTAACATTAATCTGCTCAATGGTACCTATCTCTTTTTCCCTTACCATGTTTAAGCCGGCAAGCAGGAATCCGATTGCGGTGACCAGTATCACAAGTATTCCGGGGAGCATATAGTATTTGTAGTTTAACAACTCATTGTACCAGTATCTGTTTGTAATTTCTATTACTGGCTGGAGGAACAGGCGGATTAATTGCAATATTCTCTTTAATAAGATCGGCATTATAATCACGGATAACACCATTCAGATATGCCCATGATAAGTTGAGCTGATGATGCATTTACAGCATCAATTGTGGCAAGAAGCTTACCTTGTTTCCCGGAACCGATATCTTTTCCGAATCCCGAAGGGATCTGGAGGATCATGCTGAATTTGTTCCTGTTGAGAAGATCATTCGCTTCTGTATCTGAAAAAGTTGAAAGGGATACCTTGAAAAAAGTCGAACCGTTAAGCTTGCTTATCAAACCTCTCGATTCGGGTGTCATATCGTTATCTATAATAGCCAGCTTTACTTCCTTTAATTCGAATGTTACTGCAGGTACAAGTATCAGCATCTGCACAATCGGAACAGCAAAAATTGCTTTTGATATGAATTTATTCCGGAATATCTGAATAAACTCTTTTCTTATCAGGTAAAATATCGTTCTCATAGTTTTAGCTTCGTTCTTAGTAGTTAAGCGAAGTTTTTAAACTTCGCTTAACTTCACAAGTAAATTTTACTCCAGTCTGATTTTGAAGTTCCTGACGCTTAGTCCTATAAAAACCAGTGTCATGAAAATAAGAATAAGCGTCTCTTTCCATATATACATAAAACCAGTTCCTTTGATCATTATGTTTTTTATTATTATAATAAAATATCTCGGTGGCATAACTGAGCTTACATAATCATAAATTTTCGGCATGTTTTCGATCGGAAAGATGAATCCGGAAAGCAGAATTGTCGGTAACATCAGCCCCACCAGGGAAATAAAAATTGCCTGCTGCATGCTCTTCGATACCGTGGAGATCAGAATACCAAGGCTTAAGCTCATCAGAATATACAGCATGCTTTCGGCAAGAAGGAGAACCAGGCTTCCCTTTACCGGAAGTCCAAAGACTAACCAGGATAATGCAAGTATCAGAAGGACGTTAATGAATGACAGGATAAAATAGGGCACTACTTTTCCAAGGATAATCTGGATCGGACGAAGGGGAGATACCAGTAAGACTTCCATTGTTCCGAACTCTTTTTCACGCGTTATTGTGACTGATGTCATCAAAGCACAAATCAGTATCAGTATCAGCGTTATGACTCCCGGAACAAACATGTAATGACTTTTAAGGCTCAGGGTTATAGAACATTCTTACGTCAGGGTTGATCCGGATTGAATTAGCTTGAGGCCGGACCGGCAAGCTCCAGTAGAAAAATCATTTACTATTGCAGTGATATAATTTGTTATCAGAGTGGCTGTATTTGGTTCTGACCCATCTGCAATAATGGTGAGGGATGCCTTGCCTTCACCAGTAAGTTTTTTACCAAAATCATCTTCAAACACTATTACAGCTTTGGTTTTCCCCTTTTTGAAGACCTTGTCGATATCATTATAATTCAGAAGCGTTTCAGTCTTTTTAAAAAAGCCGGAGGAGATAATTTTATCTGTCAGTTTCTGTGTAATTTCATCATGAGACAGATCGAGAGTGGCAATTCCTGCATTTTTAATATCGGTGCTTACTGCATAACCAAAGATCAAGTATCTGTGCAGCCGGTATGCCGAAGAGGATAAAAAGAGTCCTGTAATCCCTGAAAATATGCAGGAACTCTTTATGTAAAAAACCTAAGAAGCGTTTCATGGTCTTGCGATTTTTATAAATACCTCCTCAACAGAAGCTGCATTATATTGTTTCTTAAGACGTTCCGGCGTATCCAGAGCAACAATTCTCCCTTCATTCATAATTGAGATCCTGTCGCAGTATTCGGCTTCATCCATATAGTGCGTGGTCACGAATACGGTAATCCCTCTTGAAGATGTTTCATAAATTGTCTCCCAGAACTGTCTCCTTGTAATAGGGTCTACGCCACCTGTCGGTTCATCAAGGAATACAATTTTGGGTTCATGCAAAACTGCAACTGAAAATGCGAGTTTTTGTCTGAGTCCCAGTGGAAGATCAGATATCATCCTGTTCTCGTAATCCTGAAACTGCAGCTTCTCAAGAAGGTCTGCTAACCTTTCTTTTATCAGCGATTTTGCTCATTCCATAGATTCCACCATAGAGGATGATGTTTTCCTTTACGGTCAGATCTTCATAGAGTGAAAATTTCTGACACATGTACCCGATATTCTTTTTTATCTGCTCGGTTTGACTGTATGCATCAAATCCTGCTACATTGACCTCTCCCGAAGTTGGCTTTGATAGTCCGGATAGAATTCGGAGTGCGTTGTTTTTCCTGCCCCGTTAGCACCAAGAAATCCGAATATTTCTCCTTCATATACCTCAAAGTTGAGGTTGTCGTTAGCCACAAAGCTGCCGAACTTCTTAACAAGATTACGGACCGTGATTACCTTTTCTTTCATTTATTTCGTGTCGCCTTTCTCCATCAGCTCAAGGAACCTGTCTTCAATACCAGCATCTGCTTCCTGAATTGCAGCATCCCTGATTCCCTCTCTGTTCAGATATTCAAGAATGGAATTCTCTGAAGCATTATTAACTAATGTCACATGTATAGAATCACCGAATGGATATGCTGTAAGAACTTCGGATTCTTCCGCAGTGTTTTTATAAGTCTGTATTTCTCCTCTGACTTTACGGTATAAAGTTTCCTGCTGAAACCATCTTTGATCTTTTTAGGAGTATCAATTGACAGTATTTTACCATTCTGGATAAGTGCCACCCTGTCACATCGAATTGCTTCGTCCATATATGGAGTTGATACAATGATTGTTATGTTGTATTCCCTTAATTTGGCAAGCATGTCCCAGAACTCTGATCTTGAAACAGCATCAACACCGGTTGTCGGTTCATCCAGGACAAGGAGCCGCGGTTTATGTATCAGTGCACAGGATAATGCCAGCTTCTGTTTCATTCCTCCGGAAAGCTGACCTGTGAGTCTTTTCTTAAATGGTTCAATGTGGGAATAGATATCGGATATAAGATCATAATTTTCTTCAACAGTCGTCCCGAATACTGTAGCATAGAAGTTCAGGTTTTCTTCGACTGACAGGTCCTGATACAGGCTGAATCTCCCGGGCATATATCCTATATTTTTTCTGAGATCTTTATAAGCTCTGACAGAATCCATACCCATGACATTCATTTTTCCTTCATCGGGGATAAGCAGAGTTGTAATGATCCTGAAAAGTGTGGTTTTCCCTGCACCATCAGGTCCGATAAAACCAAATATTTCAGATTCATTTACTGAAAAGGATATATTATCCAGAGCCTTTGTTTGTCCGAATGATTTCGCAATACCGTATGATTCAATAACTTTTGTCATCTTTTCAGTTTGCCTCAGCTGTAAATAGTGCTTCCCCGGGCATACCTGACTTAAGAGTCCCGTCATTTAACACATCGATATTAACGGCATATACCAATATCACACGTTCCTCTTTTGTCTGGATTATTTTTGGTGTAAACTCTGCTTTATCAGAAATATAGCTTATGGTCCCCGGAAAGGAAGTATATCCCTTCTCTCCATTATCAATCCTTATGGTACATTGCTGCCCGGTCTTAATTTTGCCCACCTGAGCTCCGCTTACATATACCTTGAGTTTCATAACTGACAGGTCGGCAATCTTTGCAAGAGGTTTACCTGTAGAAGTCATCTCACCTGCTTCTACGTACTTTTCAAGGACTGTTCCTTTAAGTGGGCTTTTTACTGTGCACCTGAAAATCTGTTCATTTAATGTTGCTTTTTTCGACTGATAAACTGAAAGTTCCGCAGCAATGGATTCTTTTTGTGTGTTATTTGCTGCTATCTGCTTCTTAAGGCCCGCATACTGGCTGGTCAGATCATCAAATTGCTTTTGTGTTGCAGCATCATCTTTAAGCATTTTTTCAGTTCTTGAAATATTGAGTTTAATATTATCCATCTGCTGCATGAGAACATCATTCTGAGCATTAACAGAACTTATGCGTGTCTTTACACTGCTCATGCCGGCATCCAGCTCAGCTTTCTGGAGATGCAGCAATGTTGTGTCAATTAAAGCTATAACAGCACCTTTTTCAATCTGTGTACCTTCTGTTACATTTAACTGAAGTATTCGCCCATTTGGTCTCGGCTGAGATGATGACTTCAGTTGCTTCAAAATTGCCATAGGCATCAGCTTTTTCTGTTTTATTATTACAGCCTGCTAACAGAATGGCGGCAATTATTAGTAAGGTTCTGGTTTTCATTTTGTTATTATGTTTGATTATCAATCTATTATGTCAGAAACATTAGTTTATTCTATAAAATTCCAGCATCAATCCTCTGGAAACTTACCCCCATTGCCCCCCATTTGGGGGGTTGGGGGGTTTATTTTATCTCCTGTCCGCTTATATTCAGATACTGAATTCCAGCCATAGAAAGATTAATTTTATGGATCTCGTAGTTTATTACGCTCTGTCGTTCTGCATCAAGTTCATTCAGATATTCGGTTGCTGTGATAGTACCGTTCTGATATTTTGATTCGGCTGCTGCAGTTATCCTTTTCTTTAAAGTTATAAGTACAGTATCGGATTTGATCAAAGACCTAAGACTCTCAATTTCTGAATTCTTTGCCTCAAGAAGTCTTTTAAGATTGTCGGCCAGGTCATTTTTCCGGTTTTCAATAATATTTTGCTGAAAGGTGTTTATCTGTTTTTCGTTCTTCGCTTTGTTCCAATCGAAAATATTCCACTTTATGCTTGCGCCGACAACATAATAACCTGCAAACTCATTTTTAAAGAAGTTACTACCCGGAGGATTGCCATAACCTAATGTAGCAAATCCCATAGCCTTTGGCATTCTCTTGCTTTCAATTACCTTCATTCCGACAGCAAGCTGTTCTTTTCGCAGATCGAAAAGCTGTAGTTCGGGACGTAGCAGATTCTCAGAAAGTTCAGCTGATTGTACTGGCAGAATAAATTCTGTTGAGTCGTCGATCTGATTTCCCGTAAGATCGGACAGGATTTTAAGAAAAGAGGTTTTCCTGAATTCATTTTCAGCCAATTGCTGTTCCAGCTTAATCCTCTCCGAGGTAAGAACATCTACATCGGACCTCAGGGTGACTCCATTTTCGACTCCTGATTGCATGGATACGATGCGTTTATTTATTATTTCCAGATAGCTGTTGAGCAGCTCTTTCTGCCTTGCTATAAGTAAAAGGTTAAAATAGAATGTGTTTATCTGTTCACGCAGTTTATAAAGATCCGTTTCAGTCTGTTTTTGATTTACACTCAGGTCAGCCTGTTCAAGGTCTCTTGCTCCTTTAATGGCGCCGCCATCATATATGACCTGATTGATATCAACTGTGATTTTATACTGCTCATGAGGAAGAGGCTTTATTGCTCCGGCAATGCCTGGTATTGGCAGAGATCCAAGGACGCTGCTCATATCCACTACAGAGGAATTGTATATAAGGCTGCCGTTGGCGTCAAGGGTTGGGAGCCAGCCTTTTACCAGGTTCTCGTCCTTTAATCTTGAAATATCCGAGTAACTGTTTTTTTCACCTGCAAGAGCATTAGCCGTAGCAGCCTGATCGTAACACTCTTTCAGGGTAAGTATCTTCTGGGCCTGAAGTCTGCATGGCACAAAATACATTCCTATGATAATTATAGATAATAAACTTACATTCATTTTCATCTATTCTAATTTTTTGTTCTTAAACTTTAGTCACTCCAGACTTTAATCACTTTAGTCACTTCCTATCTGGTTATAGCCTTAATGACAAATTCAGCGGCAAACTGTTTTCTCAATTCAATATATTTATCAAAATCAACTCCGAGGTCTTCAAATACTACTTCAAGGATTCCTTTGGCAGCGAAAGGGAAAACACTCAATGAAATTATTGTTGTTATGATCTGAGGCAATGTTTCATCGGTTATATTATACTTATATAATTCATCCTTATGCTGATCGAGGATTGTACTCCAGAGGTTTTTGAAATCTACATTTTTGATAAGCTTCTTTATACGTTGGGGGTTGTGATTTATCTCATTCAGAATGAAACCGGGCAGCTTTGGATTCTGCTGCATGAAGTTTATGTGTTCCCTGAAAAAGAATCTTATTTTATCTTCAAGAGAGAGATCCTTTTCAAAAATGGGATTAAATTTTGAAAATATCTTCTTTGCAAGTTTTGCAAATACAGCTTCAAACAGGTGGTCTTTTGTACGGAAATAGTAATGGAGCAGGGCTTTATTTATTCCTGCACGGTCAGCTATATTCTGCATCCGGGCTCCTGTCAGGCCCTGTTCTTCGAAGACAGTGGTGGCAGCTTCAAAGATCTTTTCCTCAGTCAGTTTTTCATGTTCTTTCATATTTAACCTGTTAGTTTAACTATTAGGTTTAACCGAATGGTCAAAATTAAAATATTTTTTTAAAGAAACAAATAATTTTGAAAATAATTTTGTGAATGAATCCTAAATTGCTTAATTTTAACAATATATGGTCTGGCTGGCCAGTTATTCAACAATTGATAAATGCATGACCGGAAGCTGATAAGGTTATCCGGATTTGATTATTCTGCAAACAGGTATTATTTTTTTACCAGGATATTGAATAAAGGATCATTGCTTTATTTGGAAGGCTTGAAAATAAATCCATGTATTTTATCCCGTGAAGGAATTATTGACCTTCGAACAGTGGAAATGGTTCCCAACCCGACCATGATCGTTCCCCGGACATAAATCAAACAATTCCCAAAATCAAACCATTCCCTGAATTATTAGGCGCATATAAAACGACAGTATCAAAACGAATACATTTGGACGGTGATATGAATTTTAAATGGCAAAAATCATATCATGATCACATTATCAGGAACATCAAATCATTAAACATAATTAAACGTTACATAGAAAAAAATCCAGAAAATTGGTTGGGTACGGAACGGTCGCGACCGTTCCGTACCTGACCATATCCATTCCTTACTGAATCGGTATAAATCTGCCTGTGCATATTTTTTTCACTAATTATTTGCATTTGTAATTAATAATATAATATATTTGTAATATATAAACAACTTATATATTATATTATGATACCATCAGACCTGATAAAAGGATCATTAAAGACAATCGTCCTTAAACTATTAAAAGAGGAAGGACCAATGCACGGTTACGCAATAACCCGCAGGGTAGAGGATCTAACCGAAGGGAAAATAAAACTTACATACGGAGCATTGTACCCCATTCTTCATAAATTAGAAAAGGAGGGCTCTCTTGTTACTGCTTCAGAAAATTATAATAACAGAATAAGAATCTACTATGCTCTGACTCCTAAAGGTCATACTGTTATAGCTGAAAAGTTGAAAGAACTGAATGAATTCATCGAATCCCTTCAAAGAATAGTTGATGTAAAACCAGGAATGAGCCATGCCTGAACTTAGTCTTCAACATATAGACCAGATCAGCCGCGACATCAGCAGACAGGAGATCACATTTTCTCATCTCCTGGAAGACCTTATTGATCATGTCTGCTGTGATGTGGAGTATGAGATGCAGGCAGGACTAAACTTTGCAGAAGCATATAGCAGGGTTAAACAAAAGATGGGATCGCGCAGGCTTAAAGAGATACAGGAAGAGACACTTTATGCAGTTGACACTAAATATCGTTATATGAAAAACACAATGAAAATTTCCGGAGTCGCAGGCACAATCTTGTTTGGGTTTGCGGCATTGTTCAAAATTCAGCATTGGCCCATGGCTGGTGTCATGATGACCCTCGGAGCATTTATCCTGGCGTTTATTTTACTGCCTTCATCCCTGAGTGTCTTATGGAAAGAGACTCATAACAGAAAGAGACTTTTCCTGGTCATCTCAGCTTTTATTGCAGGGATGCTACTAATTATTGGTACTCTTTTTAAAATTCAGCACTGGCCAATGGCTGGTGTAATTTTAACATTGGCTGTATTATCAGGTGTTCTGTTTTTTATACCAGCACTTACTCTGACCAGGTTATTGGATCAGGAAAACAAAGCTAAACGACCAGTCTATATTCTGGGGGCAGCAGGCATAGTACTTTTTATTGCCGGCATGCTTTTTAAGATTCAGCACTGGCCTCTCGCTACCCTTTTTATTATTTTAGGCATTCTCTTTTTAAGCTTCCTGGCATTCCCTATGTTTACCCGGCTTACCTGGAAAGAGGAAAATCATGTTAATTCCAGATTCATATTCATGGTCATTGGGTTTCTATTAATCGTTGTCCCCGGAGCTATGATAACTCTGAACCTGCAGCACTCATACCAGGTATATTACTATCCTAATAATGATCAGCAAACTGCTTTATATAATTATTTATTCAGGTATAATAATTCCCTGATCAGTAAGTATCATGATTCCCTGGCCTATGTTAAAATGGAACAGTTGCATACAAAAACAACCGGAATGCTTGGAGTTATCAGTAGTATCCAGGAAAAGATGGTTCAGGAATCCGAAGGGCAGTCCGGTAAGCCTGCTGTAAGTGACACTCAGATAATTCAGACTAATACCGGGCAGGAAATATTATACGGGAAACTTTCACTACCATTAGACAAGCGACCTGCCAGGGTTTTTCTAATGCCCGGTTGTAGTACAAGGAAAGAGCTTAATTCGTCAATTGCAGAATATGAAAGTTACTTGGCAAATATAGCTTCCGCAGAAGATTTGTTGAAGTACAAAAAAATGTTTGATACGGAAACATTCCTACCGGATGGGAACCCCGAAAAAGGTGATATGTCTTTAATGTCAGCACTCCATTCCCTCGAAATTCTGAAAAACGGACTGCTTACAGTCGAATCATGTATTTTGAATAAAGTAGCAAGTCATAATTAACAAACTAATCACACAAGATCATGAAGCAAAAGATATATATTCTGGGATTGATTTCGGCCATTATTATTTCCACCGGGGTTATATTCAAAATGGAACATTGGCCGGCAGCACAAATTATGATAACTGCGGGGACTTTACTCCTGGTTCTGTTATTCTTTCCGGCTGCACTTATAAACAATTACAAAGCTGAAGGCAATAGTCAGAACAGGTTACTTTATATTGTAACTTACCTTACCTGTTTTGTAGTATTCATTGGAATACTTTTTAAAATAATGCATTGGCCTAATGCAGGCATCGCACTGCTTATTGCTCTTCCTTTCCCATATATTGTTTTTCTACCTGTTTTTCTGATTGTCACATCTAAGAATAAAAATTTCAATATTTACAATACCGTTTTTGTTTTACTTCTGTTGGCAATGAATTCAGTATTCTCGGGACTTCTATCATTAAATGTGTCAAAAGAAACCATTGATGACAGTTATAGCATTTCAAAGAATTATAATAAAGTAGGAGCCGCTTTGGTACAGCTCCCTGTAATTGTCAATGAGTCAGCAATAAATAGGAAAATTGATGAAATAGTTAAGATCACTAATGACTACCAGGATCTGATATTAAAGCATGAAGGACTGACCCGAGAACAATGGGAAAAAGATCCGGGAAATCTGTTAAGACCTGATAATTTAACATCAATACTGGCCGACAACGGTGAGATCACCACCGGAATGGAGCTTGACAAGGCCATCACTGAGCTTATTGATATGATGAAGCAGACCAAAGGCTTTGAAGATGCGGCCAAAGCTCTGCCTTCAATCCTTAATCTGGATGAAGAAAAAGGGAAGGATGGCGCAATGAATTTCTATAACAGGAATTTCTTTGTACCACTTTCCTGGGCCCTTATTTATCTCGATGCTATGGAAGCAAATCTGTATATGATAAAAGCGTCAGCGCCTGCGATGATTTAATACAATTAATTAGTCAGAAGAAATAGGGACATGCTTACCACGTATCCCTATTTTCTTTTTGATACATATCGCAATTCCTCCTTTCTATCGGTGAAATCCCCCTATACTTCTATTTAGTTTTCGGGCATTTGTCTCCTGCCTTACATTTATCAAAAAAATACACACTCGCTAACACAGAATAAACTGGCATTTAAATTATTCTTTTTAAACTCAATACAACTTGTTTAATGTTTAAATATTATTTCAAAACCGCATTCAGAAGTCTGATCCGAAACAGGAATTACACTATTATCAACATCGCCGGCCTGGCTGTTGGTATTGCTGTTTGTATGATGATCTTTTTCATAATACAATTTCAAACAAGCTTCGACAATTTTCACTCAAAGAAAGATCGCATCTATCGTGTGTTAACCGAATATCATCATGCAGAGGCAGCAAATACCGGAAAAGATGTTCCTTTTCCTTTGCCCGAAGGATTGAAAACAATTTTGGCCAAATAGAACAGGTAGCTCCTGTTTGGGCAAGCCACAATGATAAATTGTTGATACCTGACAATAACGGAACAGCGATTAAATCATTTAAAGAAGACGAAGGTGTATTTTTTACTGAGCCTTCGTTTTTTAAAATATTTGATTACCCGCTGCTTGCAGTTTCTTATAAATCACAAAAAGGCTGAATTTAATGTTTCACGGGATGCATGACCTAAAAATAAACAGGTCGGATAAGGAATACGAAGTGATTCTTAAGGTTAACTTTGCCTGATGATAACTACAGTTGCTATTGATGATGAGCCACTGGCATTACAGCTGGTTACAGGCTATATCGAAAAGACACCCGGTTTAAAGCTTGCCGGTAAGTTTGATAATCCGTTTGATGCTGCCGAATTCCTTTCAAATGCAAGGGTTGATCTTATCTTCGTCGATGTTCAGATGCAAGATCTTACAGGGATTGAATTTACACGGCTTATGGAAAAAGGGCCTAAAATTATATTTACCACAGCTTTTGAAAAGTATGCACTGGAGGGCTATAAACTGGAGATAGTAGACTATTTATTAAAGCCCTTCAGCTATGAGGAGTTTTTGACAGCTGTCCATAAAGTTCAGAAACTGCTGCATCTGGAACAAAAGATTCCTGCAAGAGTTGATGTCAATAACGAGTTCCTGTTTCTAAAATCAGATTATAAGATCAGGAGAATAAATTTTAATGACATTCTTTATATTGAAGGACTCAAAGATTATGTTAAGGTATATACGTATAATTCACTTAAGCCCATATTATCCCTGACTTCCCTTAAACTTCTGGAGTTTAAGCTTCCGGAAAATAAATTTATGAGGGTTCACCGTTCTTTCATTGTCAATCTTGAGAAAATTGATACGATTGAACACAGCAGGATCGTATTCGGGAAAGAATATATTCCCGTAAGTGATCAGTACAAAAGCAAGTTTCAGGAATATCTGGACAAGAATTTTCTTTGAAAATAAAAGGTGTAGAGACGCCCAATTTGAGCGTCTCAAACCTAATCGAAATGCGAAATATAGGGCTCAATGATTTATTAAATTTGGATGACATTTTTAGAGACGCCCAGTTTGGGCGTCTAAATCATCATCAATCATCAATAAGAGACGCCCAGGGTGGGCGTCTCTACAAACATTGAATTAGATTGATATTTACGACAATATCATCTTATAACCGATGCCGTGAACGGTAAGAATGATCTTCGGATTATTAGGATCAACTTCGATTTTCTGTCGCAGTTTAAGGATAAAATTATCCACCGTTCGGGTTGAAATATCATATTCAATGCCCCATACATCGCTCATGAGATCATCGCGTTGAATAATTTTACCTGCATTCATATACAGGTAATGCAATATTCCAAATTCTTTGTATGACATTTTGATTTCATTAGTTCCCTCAAGAGCCTGGTAATTTTTGAAATTAACTTTAATATTCCCTATGCTTATAAATTCTGGTTCACCACTTCCTTCTTTTCCAATTGGAGCACGCCGCAAAATTGTCTTTATCCTTGCAAGTAGTTCACGCAAACTAAATGGTTTTGTGATATAGTCATCTGCTCCAAGTTCGAGTCCCAGTACTTTGTCAATTTCCTCACCCTTGGCTGTCAGCAGGATAATCGGAGTGTTTACACCTTCTTTTCGGGCAGATCTGCAAATATCGAATCCTGATAACTTCAGGGAGCATAATATCGAGTAATATCAGATCATACCTGAATTGCAGGATTTTATGAAGACCTGTACGTCCTTCAATAGCTGTATCTACCTCGTATCCCTCGAATTCAAGGTTATCTTTCAGGCCATTTACCATATTCAATTCGTCTTCAACAATCAATATCTTTTTCATTGTTACCTTAATTATTTAACTGGTAATGAACAGTCTGAAAAGGGATCCCGATCCCGGATTGCTTTTAACAAAAATTTTGCCTTCATGAGCATCCATTATATGTTTTACAATAGCCAGGCCCAAGTCCTGATCCTTTTACCTTGTTGGCCAGGTTCATTTCAGTAACTCGATAGAATTTATCAAAAATATACTTCTGGTTTTTTTCTGAAATACCAATGCCCTGATCTTCCACTTCAACGTATACATATTTATCACTTATTCCGGTTCTGACAACTATATTCTTTATTTCAGTGCTGTATTTCATTGCATTATCAACAAGATTAACAAATGCATCGGTAATTGCTTCCCTGTCAAGCATTACCAGTGGAAGAGTTTCTTCAGGTTTGAAAGAGTAAGAAAATCCCCTGTTCTCCATTGAATACCGGAATGAATTAGCTGCATTTTCCACAATTTCATTAATATTAGTCTCACTGAGAAAGTATTTTCTCTTATTGCTTTCTATCTGTGAAAAGCTGAGAATCCTGTTTACTATGCCTGAAAGACGGGTTGTTTCATTTAAAATTATGGTATAGTACTCCCTGATCTTTGCAGCATTTTTCACTCTTCCCATTTCGAGTGTTTCAATATACATCGTTATCAATGCAAGAGGAGTACGGATTTCATGTGAAACACCTGAAACAAAATCGCTCTTTAACTGCGAAAGTTCAACCTGTTTCCTGACATTTCTGAAGATCAAGCCATGCTCCGAAAAGCAAAATGAGATCTACCAATCCAATCATTATCAGATTTCTCCTTATCCTGTCTCTGGTCAGATCAGCTATTGTAGCATCTTTCAGTTCTATGCCCATGGTATAGTTTTTCAGTAGCCAGAATGGTTCTTTATCATCAATTTTACCCGCGATATATTGTTTGTTTGATGTATAAAAAGGCAAATCATCACCTGAGCGATAGGCTGCAATATCAAATTTTCCTTTCGCAATCTCCTGAATCTTGGGATCGAGGACCTGGCTGATAAATTTATCCGGATCAATTACCAGAACATTTATTACCTCCTCATTTTTAAAAGAGTTAAAAAAACTATCCATTGCATATCTTCACCGGTGTTTCCTATTGTATCAATTTTCCGGTAACCTTCCTTCATATATGTTCGTAATTGCTCAATAATTTTGGTAATTCTTTTCAATCATTGCTCTTATATCAGACAGCAAGGTGCTATCGCGGTATGAATATGGTTCTGAGGAGATAAATTCAAGCTTTTTATCGAAGTGTATGAGGCTGTTAACCTGAAATTCATTTATAATTTTGTTTAGATCCTCCTGAGTCAGTTTTGTAATTGTTTGAATTGTTTTCGATCCGGCTTGCAAGGTTGCTCACAATATCGTCGGAATATTGATTTATGGAAAACAGAATTGCGTCGAGTTGATTTTTGTAAATATTCTGAATAACTTTTTCATTCTGACGAAGATTGCCAATCTCAAAAATGGAAAAGATCATAACTGGCAGGACAATGATCAACAGAATTAATAAGCTCACCTTTCGCAACGAAAACCCCATGAACAGATAATTTCTTTAAATATATAAAATTTCGGATGAATTTTTGTTATGCAAATAAAACGGTAGAGACCGGTCTCAGTAGAAGAGCAGAGACAGGTCTCAGACCTGTCTCAACCTAATCCCTTCTAATTAACAACATGCGTGAAATTAGTCTCCCGATTTCTTGATTTTTCTCCAGTATTCAATGTATTTTGTTTGTGAGATGATCCCGACAGGTCCTTCATAGATCCCTCCGTTTCCTCCTGTATCCAGTACTCTGACAGCAATTACATTTTTCTGATTCTTTTTGAGTAATCCATCGGGAATATAATAACCCCTGAATGCTATCCATGCCTCGCCGGCAGATACATCATCCCATTTCCTTGCCGGGAAAGTACCGGTGGATCCTACTAAATGTTCCGTTTATAAAGACCTGGTCGATATCGTCAATCTTTCCCATGAGCAGAACCATTTTTTCATCATTGGTTGCCTTGAATGTGAATGATTTGCGATACCAGGCATAACCGTCATAATCTCTGTATCCCTGATCTTCCCATTTTGCAGGGACAAATATTTCACTGGCCATCCGCTATCATCAAAATCCGATTCTTTGCGTCTGAGATCATCACCCGGGTGAAATTTCCAGAAGGATTGAAGGTTAACATCAAGATTTACTGATGTTTTTCCACCATACAATCCTATATCACCGCTTACAATACCTCCCTGGTCGTATGAATCGTAAACTTTTACGGCTATCAGATTTGAACCATCAAAATTGATGATACTCTGCAGGAATATAATATATACGTTCAGCATTATAGGCAGTGTTATAATTTGGCGGAAAACTGCCTGTTGAACCGATTTTATTTCCATTCAGATATACTTCATCAACATCATCAATATATCCCATATTTAAGTAGAGCATCCGGTCCTTGTAAGTAGACGATATTGTAATATTTTTCCTGTAAAAAGCATAACCGTTATAGCCGTTAAATCCCTCGTCTTCCCATGGTGATGGTACATGAATTGATTCCCATTTGCTATCGTCAAATTTTGGCGAGATCCACTCATCATTCATACCGATTGAAAACTGCCAGTTGACCTTTCAGGCTCTTCAGAAGTACCAGATTTTCTTCTGCGGGATATGTCTTATCCCGACTGACTGAAAAGAATAATTAATGGCAGAGATTAATAAAGTTCCTGTTCTGTATTTTTAAGAAATTTTTTCATCATTAATCTCATTATTTGAATTATTATTTCCGAAAAATCTTATCATACATATATTCCCAGAAGGAGCTGTAATATGATCAGAGTCATTATGATGCTTATTTCTTGTATTTGCGGTAATTTTCAGCTGACATTATCCCAACCGGCCCTTCATAAATGCCTCCCAGACCCTGTCCGTCATAGACTCTTACTGCAATTGTATTTGATCCGTTTCTGTTTAGCAGTGCCTTCCCGAATCTTATATGTTCTCCGGGCATTGTCCATTCCCAGTCCTGAATCCCATAATGAGACTTTTTTCTCAGATCATATACATTTCCAATATGTTCTCCATTCAGATAGACATCATCTATATCATCAATCTTTCCAAGTGAAAAATACAATTCACCGTTGATGTAAGATTCTGAGGCAAAGTGAACTTTAGTCTGTACCAGGCATATCCGTCGTAGTCGTCATATCCCTGGCTTTCCCAGGTCGAAGGAACATTTATTGATTTCCATGTTTCGTCATTGAATTCGGGAGATTTCCAGTTTTTGTTATCGCCGGTCTGAAATTTCCAGTTCCCACTAAGTTTCAGATTGAGCAATTCATTATCCTCATCGTAATAAATACCTGTCGGCCCGTCAGTAATACCTCCGCATCGAGATAGGTATCATATACTTTTACCGAGATTACATTATCTCCGTCTTCTTTAAGATAATCTGCAGGTATGATATATTTTCTGATTCTGTCATACGCAGTTTCAAAGTCAGGCGGAAACTTCCGCTTTCTGCCAATCTCCTTACCATTAAGGTATACCACATCAACATCGTCAATCTGCCCAAGCATTAAATAGATAGTAGTATTCGCAGGAATATCATTCACCTTGAATGTTTTCCTGTACCATGCATATCCGTTATAGTCATTATAGCCCTGATCCTCCCACTTCCCTGGTACATTTATCTGATCCCAGCCTGAATCATCATAAGAAGGACTTGCCCATTTACTGTCGTCTCCTATTGAAAATTTCCATGATCCGGAAAGAGATACAATCTTCCTTAAATCTTCAGCATTGACTGAAAGACAAAGAATAATGAAGAGCAAAAAAAAGGTCATAATTTTCTTATTATTTTTTTCATAGTTAGAGTGTTAATTATTTCGTTATACAAAATTGCCTCGATTATAAATGAATCAATGTCATAACCAGGTAATAAATTGTCATTAATTGTCACAGGATTGTAAAATGTTGTCTTTGAGAGCGGCCCTCTGAGGAGAGCTTCACGGTTTTAAAGTCCTTTTTAACCGCAAAGTGCACGCTAAGTAGGCGCAAAGTTTGCGTAAAGTCAAGATATTATGAATGAAGTTCTTTGCGTCCTTTGCGGTTAATGGATTTAGGCGAATAGTAAAACTAAAAGTCAATTTATTTGTTTTTTCAAAAACATATTTTACATTTGCAGGGCAACAAACAGCAGAAATGAAGACAATTTATACATATTGGCGTTGGTGGTTAAGTATATTTCACATTTTGACGTGAGACTACCAGCTATTTGTATATAATATTATAAGATATTAATAAACGGCCTGTCGTAATCACGACAGGCCTTTTTGATTTAATGGCACATCCAAAGCTTAAAAATGAGATTATAAAAAGAATAAAAAGAATGTTATGACAGGATTCAAGATTAAAACAACATCAAGGAAGCTACTTGCCGACATAATAACACCGGTAAGTATATATCTGAGAATTAGAGACATATATCCAAATTCCCTTCTGCTTGAAAGCTCAGATTATCATGGCAATGAAAACAGTTATTCTTTTATATGCATGAAACCGCTTGCCGGTTTTGAAGCCGATAACGGATTTATTAAAGAAACATACCCGGATGGATCAGAAATCATTACTGAAATCATGGATAAGCAAATATTCAATTCGAGGTTTTCAGCATTCACCAATGCATTCATTCAATCGGATATCCCGGCAGATATTCCGGTAAACGGGCTATTCGGTTATTTATCCTACGATGCTGTTCAATATTTCGAGAAGATAGAATTGAAGACTGTTTCAGACTGCCCATATAAGATTCCTGATGCCAGGTATCATCTTTATAAATATATTATAGCAATAAATCATTATCAGAACACTTTACAGATAATTGAGAACCAGGTAGACGGGGAACCAGGTGAATCTGACAGGATCGAGTCGTTGCTTAACAGCAGAAATGTGGCGATTTACTCCTTTAAAACTGCCGGAGAGGAACAGCAAAACCTGTCTGATGAGGAGTATAGAGCAATGGTAAGTAAAGGCAGGGAACATTGTCATCTGGGTGATGTGTTCCAGGTGGTATTGTCGAGGCAGTTCTCACAACAGTTCACAGGTGATGAATTTAATGTTTACAGGGCATTACGATCTATTAATCCGTCTCCTTATCTGTTCTATTTCGATTACGGGAATTATAAGATTTTCGGATCCTCTCCTGAAGCACATCTGAAGATCAGTAAGGGCAAAGCTTATATTAATCCTATTGCAGGAACCTTCAGACGTACAGGTGATGATGAGAATGATAAGCTGCTTGCACAGCAGCTCTCAGCCGACAACAAGGAAAATGCCGAACACGTTATGCTCGTCGATCTTGCGCGTAATGATCTGAGCAGACATGCAAGCAATGTGAAAGTTGAAAGCTTCAGGGAGGTCCAGTTTTATTCCCATGTGATTCATCTGGTTTCAGCTGTTTCCGGAGAGCTTAAAGAAGGTACCACGATGGCAGATATGATGTCAGCTACATTCCCGGCCGGTACTCTCACCGGAGCTCCTAAATTCATGGCAATGAAGATTATAGATAAATGCGAGAATCAGAGTAGAGGATACTATGGCGGCGCTATCGGGTTCCTCGACTTCAGGGGCAATTTTAACCATGCCATTCTGATCAGGACTTTCCTGAGCAAAGCAAATACCCTTTATTACCAGGCCGGGGCCGGGATTGTTGCCAGTTCAGATGAAGAGAAGGAACTGCAGGAGGTCAATAATAAGCTCGGAGCATTGAGAATGGCTCTGGAAATAGCGGAAAACATTAAATAATAATAATTTATAGTACAATGAAAAAGATACTTGTTATTGATAATTATGATTCCTTCACCTATAATCTGGTATATTATATTGAAAGGATCACAGGTATAAGTCCTTCCGTTTTCAGGAATGATGAAATCTCAATGGACGATGTTGACAATTATGAAAAAATACTCCTCTCTCCCGGACCAGGTGTTCCTGTTGATGCAGGAATCTGCATTGACCTTATAAAGCGGTATGCATCAACGAAAAGTATACTGGGAATATGCCTGGGACACCAGGCAATAGGTGAGGCTTTCGGAGGAAGAATTGTCAATTTAAGTCGAGGTTTACCATGGTATTTCCACGCCCGTCCATATTACTGAGTTGAGCGAACCTCTCTTTTTGAATATACCCTCTTCGATAATCGGAGGGAGATACCACTCATGGGTAGTATCAGGTGATGATTTTCCGGATTGTCTCAGGATCACATGCATGGATGAGAACGGGATAATTATGGGAATAAGCCATAAAGTATATGATGTCAGGGGACTTCAGTTTCATCCCGAATCAGTTCTTACTGAACATGGTTTGGATATAATAAACAACTGGATAAATAATTAGGTATGTTTAAACACTTACAGTCAATTATACGAATTATAAACCTTTCATAAGATTAAAACACATGCGTGAAATACTGAACCATCTGTTCGAGCATAAGACCCTGACCAGACAGGAGGCTGAAAAAGTGCTTACTAACATTGCGAACGGCATTTATTCAGAATCGGAAATTGCAGCTTTTCTGACAGTTTATCTCATGAGAAGCATTACAGTTGATGAGCTTACCGGATTCCGTGATGCCATGCTGAATCTTTGCATCAGGATCGACCTGTCAGAATTTGAACCCATGGATGTATGCGGGACAGGTGGTGATGGCAAAGACACTTTTAATATATCAACACTTACGACATTTGTCCTTGCCGGAGCCGGAGTCAGAATAGCCAAACATGGAAATTACGGAGTGAGTTCAACATGCGGGTCTTCTAATATACTGGAGCATTTCGGATATAGATTTTCAACAGACATTGATAAATTGAAAAATGAGATCGATAAATCGGGAGTCTGTTTCTTACATGCTCCTCTTTTTAATCCTGCAATGAAAAATGTCGTGCCTGTACGGAGGGCTCTGAAGATAAAGACCTTTTTCAATATGCTGGGACCAATGGTTAATCCATCATTCCCTGCCAGACAACTAATCGGAGTCTATAGTCTCGAACTTGCCCGTTTGTACAACTATCTCTACCAGCAATCATCAACCAGGTATATGATTATTTTCAGCCTCGACGGATATGATGAGGTTTCTCTTACCTCCGATTTCAAGTATATTCTGAACGGTGTTGAACAGATAGTATCACCGGAGATGATGAACTATAAACGAGCACAGCAATCAGAGTTGAAGGGAGGATCGAATGTTTCGGAATCAGCTGAACTTTTTATGAAAATTCTTAAAGGTGAAGGATCAGCTGTCCAGAATGATGTTGTGACAATAAATACTCAGATGGCTCTGAAATGTTATTACCCTTCAAAATCATTTGAAGAATGCCGTGAAATTGCCAGACGAGTCTCTTTTAAGCGGAAAAGCATATGAATTCATTTATTAAACTGATCGAATTGCAGTCATGACCATTCTTGATAAGATAATTGAAAACAAGAAGAAAGAGCTGAAGCATCTTATGGAATTAACTTCTGTAAAGAGATCTGGAAAAGAGTTTACTGTTCAACCGTGAGACTATTTCTCTTTCAGAGAGCCTGTCGACAGCAATAAGAACAGGAATTATTGCTGAGTTCAAGAGAAAATCTCCATCAAAAGGTATTATTAAATTCATTTTCATCGGTTGAAGAAGTAATATCCGGATATATCAGAGAAGGAGCTTCAGGCTGTATCTGTTCTTACTGACAATCATTTTTTTGGAGGTTCATGCAGCTGATCTTTTGTGTGTCCGGGAAAATAGCATATTCCCGATATTGAGGAAGGATTTTATTATTGATGAATACCAGGTGATAGAATCAAAATCTATCGGCGCCGATGCAATCCTGCTCATTGCTGCAGTTCTTGGAGAAGAAAGCGATTCTCAATCTCGTCACGGTTAGCCAGGTCACTGGGAATGGAGGTCATTCTTGAAATACATGAGCAGGATGAACTTGACAAGGTAAACAGCTACATTAATATCATTGGTGTAAATAACCGGAATTTGAAAACATTTGAAGTAAATACTGATAGTTTCTGAGAAGTTGTCGGAAAAAATTCCTGATGGATTTTTAAAGATCTCCGAAAGCGGTATTTCTTCACCACAGGTAATAGAAAAACTCAGAGAATGCAGGATACAATGGATTTCTGATAGGGGAGAAGTTTATGAACACCCCTGATCCGGTAAAAGCATTTTCAGAATTTGTTAAAAGATTTAAAATGAAGACATGATACAGAGTTAAAGTATGCGGAATGAATCGATCCTTTGAATGTTAAGGAAATAGCTGAAGCAAAGCCTGACTTCATGGGATTTATTTTTTATCCAGGATCACCCAGATATGTGGGAGATGACCTGAGATGACGCTCTTTCAACAATGTGCCTTCGGGTATTAAAAAGATAGGTGTTTTTTTAAATGAAGACAATCATAAGATACTTGACCTATCAAACCGTACAGGTCTTGATATGATACAGTTGCATGGTAATGAATCACCTGTATACCTGTTTCGCAGTTAAAGTCATCAGGACTGACAGTAATTAAATCATTCAATATTGATAAGGAATTTAGTTTTGAATTTCTTGATACAGTATATGCACTTTGTTGTGACTATTTCTTGTTCGATACAAAAAGTGAGAAGCCAGGTGGCAGCGGAAGGAAGTTTAACTGGGGAAAACTGGAAGAATATTCACTTGATAAGCCATTTTTCCTGAGCGGAGGAATCGGTCCGGAAGATACGGATACAATTAAATCAGTAGATAACAAAGGATTCTTTGCGGTTGATATAAACAGCCGGTTTGAGACATGCTCCCGGAATTAAGGATAGCAGTCTGGTAAAAACATTTATTAATGCAATTAAAAATGATCAGCTATGAACTATAATGTAGATGAAAATGGGTTATTATGGAGAATTTGGAGGTGCTTTTATTCCTGAAATGATGTATCCGAATGTGAAGGAATTAGAAGATAATTACCTGAAAATACTTAACGATAAAAAATTCAAGGATGAATTCCATTCATTGTTAAAACATTATGTAGGAAGACCTTCTCCTCTTATTTTTTGCCTCACGGCTGTCATCATTTCATAATACAAGGATCTTTCTTAAACGGGAGGATCTGAATCATACAGGTGCACATAAGATAAATAACACTGTTGGACAGATTTTAATTGCAAAACGGCTCGGAAAAACGAGGATCATTGCCGAAACCGGAGCAGGTCAGCATGGAGTTGCAACTGCAACAGTATGTGCGCTCATGGGTATGAAATGCATTGTTTATATGGGACAGACAGACATTGAAAGGCAATCTCCGAATGTTTTGAGGATGAAGATGCTGGGAGCTGAGGTGGTTCCTGTTACGAGTGGAAATAAAACCCTGAAGGATGCAACAAATGAGGCTATCCGCGATTGGATCAGCAATCCTCTGGATACTTATTATATTATCGGTTCGGTCGTGGGTCCGCATCCATATCCCGATCTGGTTACCAGGCTTCAGTCTGTCATAAGTGAAGAGATGCAATTTCAGGTCAGAGAAGTTACAGGCAAGGAGAACCCCGATTATATAATAGCCTGTGTTGGCGGTGGAAGCAATGCTATCGGATCGTTCTATCATTATCTTGAAAATGATCGTGTTCAACTGATTGCCGTTGAAGCTGGAGGTAAGGGTATTGAAAGCGGGGAAACAGCTGCTACTATGGTGATAGGCCGTCCGGGTATAATACATGGCAGCAGAACAATGCTGATGCAGACAGATGATGGTCAGATCACTGAACCATATTCGATTTCAGCAGGACTCGATTATCCCGGTATCGGACCAATTCATTCATATCTTCATAAAATAAAAAGGGTTGTTTTTGATAATGTGAATGACGATGAAGCTCTTGAAGCTGCATTCAGGCTTACCACGGCTTGAAGGAATTGTGCCTGCTCTTGAATCGGCTCATGCACTTGCATGGCTGGGAAAACATAAGTTCAAAAAAGATGATGTTGTTGTCGTAACAATCTCAGGAAGAGGAGATAAGGATATGGATACCTATATTAAATATATGGAGAATGTGCCCTTCCCGCAAAGCACGCTAGTTCATCGGAGTTCGTAAATCAAATCACTTATGAAACCTGAATTAGTCTTCCTTAGGGGGACAGCTGCGCAGCGGCAATGGTTCTGGGGATTTAATAATGATTTTCTAATTTAAACCATACTATGAACCGGATCGACAAACTTTTCAGGGAGAAAAAGAACAATATACTTTCAGTCTATTTTACTGCAGGATATCCGCAATTGGATTCAACAACTACATATAATCAGAGCCCTGGCAGATACAGGTGCTGATATGATTGAGATAGGAATGCCTTTTTCCGATCCTATGGCTGACGGACCTGTTATTCAGCGCAGTAATGAGACAGGCGTTAAAGAATGGAATGACCCTTAAGCTGTCTTTTTAACCAATTGACCGATATCACGGAATGAAGTGAAAATTCCAATTCTTCTGATGGGATATTTAAATCCCGTCATGCAGTTTGGCATGGAGAATTTCTGCAGACATTGTATTGAAACTGGCATTGATGGAGTTATTCTTCCGGATCTGCCTCCTGCTGTTTATGTAGAGGAATTATCGGACCATTTTTAATAAATATGATCTTTACAATATCTTGCTTATATCTCCTCAATCTTCCGACGAAAGGATTAGGGATATTGACAAAATCAGTCGTGGTTTTATTTATATGGTATCATCTTCATCAGTTACAGGATCAAAGGAAACTTCTCTGATGAACAGATATCATATTTTAAAAGAATAAGTGAAATGAATCTGATAAATCCATGTCTTATTGGTTTTGGAATTTCAAATCACGACAGCTTTTATAAACGCAGGGAAATATGCAAGAGGAGGTATTATCGGAAGCGCTTTTGTAAAAATTCTTGGCAAGGATGGGAATATAAATGAGAATATAGAGCAGTTTATTAAGGGAAATCAGAAATTGATCACTCTGAATTTAAAAATTCTGTTTTTAATAGTGAATTTGAAAAAACATATGAAATAATTATGAATACCCCCTAAAATATTGATATAAGTATCAAAAAAATACATAAATAATTTGAAATACCCCCTTAAAAATACATATGTTTGTATAATAATATCTTTTATTGGTTCTACATTAAATTTACAATCTTATGAAAATTTCTCGGAAAAGGTACCTGTTAATTTTATTTCTGCTATTTATCAGCAGTACAGGGTTATTTGCTGCCGATAATACTCATATTGATTCAGGAGCAACGGCCTGGATGCTGACATCTACTGCTCTTGTATTACTGATGATTCCCGGACTTGCAATGTTTTATGGAGGACTGGTACGTTCAAAAAATGTACTTGGAACAATTATGCATAGTTTTGTTGCAATGGGTATAATAAGTGTTTTATGGGTAATTGTGGGTTACAGCATGTGTTTCGGAAAGAATGTTCTGGGAGGATGGTTCGGATGGAATCATGATTATTTTTTTCTGAAAGGGATCGACACAAATATTATGGATGCAGGTATTCCTGAATATGTTTTTACAATGTTCCAGGGTAAGTTTGCTATTATTACTCCTGCACTTATAGCCGGAGCTTTTGCTGAAAGGGTCAACTTTAAAGCCTATTGTTTCTTTATTGCTATCTGGAGTCTTGCTTGTTTATAATCCAATTTGTCATTGGGTGTGGGGCAGTCGACGGTTTTCTTTTTCATCTTGGGGCAAAAGGAGCCATCGATTTTGCAGGAGGTACTGTTGTTCATATCTCTGCAGGGGTAAGCGGTCTGGTTGCTGCATTATTTCTCGGTGCCCGCAGGGGATATCCTTACCAGGTGATTCGTCCGAACAATATGGTAATTACTATGCTTGGAGCAGGACTGCTATGGGTAGGCTGGTTCGGTTTTAATGCAGGAAGCAGTATTTCTTCAGGATTAAGCACAGCTCAGGCTCTGACAGCCACTCAGGTTGCAGCTGCATCAGGTGCTCTGTCGTGGATTTTGATTGAAAGCATTCACCAGGGAAAAGCTACTGCTCTTGGATTTGCTTCAGGAATTCTGGCAGGACTGGTTGCAGTAACTCCTGCTGCCGGAGTGGTTCAGCCTTATGGAGCAATGATCCTTGGTCTTCTGGCTTCATTCCTATGCTATTCGGCAATTCAGCTGAAAAACAGACTCGGATATGATGACAGTCTCGATGCTTTTGGTATTCATGGTGTCGGAGGAATTGTAGGAGCTCTTCTGCTGACATTCTTTATCCGTCCGTCGTGGATGCATGATGCAGCAGCTGCTGCAGGCGGAAAGTGGACATTGTGGAACCAGTTTGGAGTACAGGCACTCGCAGTAACCATGGCAATTGTTTATGCTGCAGTCATGACTTTCATAATAATATTTGTACTGAATAAGTTTATTAAATTTAAATCATCTGAAACTGATGAAATGGCAGGTCTCGACAGGTCCTATCATGGAGAAAGAGGATATGGAATGTTAAATCCAAGTTAATACGGCAAACTTGTAAATATCAGAAAATGAAACTAATAACAGCAATCATCAGGGAAGTTCAGCTTGATAAAGTACGGGAAGCACTAATCGAAGCTGATATAAAAAGAATCACTGTCAGCCGTGTATCGGGTCATGGACAGCAGAGAATTGAAGAAATGTACAGGGGACAGATCATTATTCCCGATCTGATACCAAAGATCAGAATTGAAATTGGAGTCAATGATGCTTTTGTGGATATTACTGTCAATACAATTCTAAAGGCTGCCCGTACAAATGGTGCAGGGAATGTTGGTGACGGGAAAATATTTATAACTCCGCTTGAAGAATGTATAAGGATCAGAACAGGGGAGAGAGGAGGTACTGCAATTTAATTTTTCATGACTTTTTGAATAGTGTTGCCCGGATTTTATGAAATCCGGGTTTTTTTTGTGTAAATTTAAGTTCTCATATGAATTCCGTACCGGCTGGAGGCTGTAATATTTCCTAGACTATGCTTTAATGTAATTCAAAAAAGAAAATATGGAAAGAAATAACAATTCAAAAAAGAGCCTGTCAAGACGCAAGTTTCTTGGCAGTACTGCAGCAGTAGCTGCTTTTTCAATGATGCCGGTAAAATTATTCGGAACCGGTATGCCTTTTGTAAAGGATCAGGCCGGAAGTAAACCAAACTCAAATTTCGGCAGTGTGCAGATGGGTGCAATTACCTACAGCTGGCGTGATCAGCCCGGTGGCATTGAAAATATTATTAAATATTGTCTGTCAGCCGGCATTAGTTCAATTGAACTGATGAGCGGTGATCTCGGAAGAGTATCTCGGTGCACCAAAGAATCCGATGATGGGAATGTTTGCTCCGCCTCCGCCACCCGCAAAAGCTCCTGCAGGGACTCCTGCGGCAAACACCTCCTCCACCCAGCGTCGCGAACTGACGCAGGAACAGAAAGACACAATTGCAAAGTACAGGCAGAGATGAAAAGCATGGCGTTTAGCACTGCCAATGTCAAAGTTTGAAGCTGCACGTAAGCTTTTCGATGATGCCGGGATTAATATTCATATTAGTAAAGTTTTCTCCCGCAAGATGGTCAGATGAGGAGATAGACTATGCATTTAAGGCAGCTAAAATTATGGGAGCCAAAGGGGTTACTGAGGAACTCTCAATGGAGCAATGTAAAGAAACTTGCCCCTTTTGCTGAAAAGAATGGTATGTATGCTATATTCCATCAACATATGCAATTTGCAGATATACCCGGTTTCAAGTATGATCGATTTCATGTCTGTTTCACCAGCTGTAATGTTCAATTTTGATTCGGGACACTTCTTTCGGTTCAACGGGAATACACCCCAACACAATAATCGAAAAGTACCACGATCGGATCGTCAGTATTCACATGAAGGATAAGACCGGACCCAAAACAGATCCGCCAAATACTAATCAGGTGTGGGGTCAGGGCGAAACTCCGTTGAAGATATTCTTCTTCTGATCAAACAAAAAGGTTGGCCATCTATTCTGCGATATTGAACTGGAATATGATGTCAAACCATGGTCAAACTCCGTGAAAGAGGTCAAAACCTGTCGTTCACTACGCAAGACAAATTCTTATGTAGAATTGGAAATAATTCGATTAGATATTTAATCCCGGGCAGTCTCATTTTCTGCCCGGGATTTTTTTGTGTACATGTCTGACGGTCTGAGTTGAACAATCTCAGGTAGTGAATGTTAATGATTCAGGATTTCTCAAATCCTCATTAATTATAAAAACAGATTTTATGAAAAAATTTTATTCATTCACAATGATTGCTGTATTCCTTTTGCTCCTTCACTAATGGAATACAGGCACAATCCGGGCAATCAGGGCTCAATCAGGTTGAACTTATGAAACAGTTTATAGGTACCTGGAAAAACGAAACAAATAAAGATACTGTTTATACAGCAGAATTTAAGCCATATGGAAACGGTGGACTTGAATTCAAGCTCACGAGCGTTACCCAGGGAAAGATTTGGTTTGAAATGAAACAACTATGGGGATACGACAAAAAAAGTGATAAAATCGTTGTTGCAGGACTTGCAAAAGACAGTCCGAATATTATGCTTCAGTCAGCCTGGTTCACAGCCAATAACAGATGCGAACAGGTTCCGTTAGAATTTGCCTCCAATCCGGATAAGGCAGATTTTAAGGTGCTCTTTGATATCAAATCACCTGATATGGTAACCCGAAATGAAATAGTGAATAACAAATCAGTTTATATAGAAACATATACCCGTGTAAAAAACTGAGGAGTCACTTCCTGACCAGGTACAGATCTTCCTGGATCTGCTTCTTTGTGGGTTTGCTTTTCGCAATTTTTTCGAGATATTCTTTCCGGGCAGTATCATCAGACATGTCGAGATCAACTTCAATTAGCGTTTTATCATTGATCTTGACAAACTTCTTTTCACCTTTCGGCTTATATTTTTTGAATTTTGTCCTTTTCATAGTATTAATACTAAAAGTCAATCTTTCAGCAATATGATCCTTGAGAGATCGACTTACCCTATCAATATTTCTTAAAATAGGTTTACCGCACGCGGGTTGCAGATAATAGCCAGGCGGCCGGGGATTTAAAATCTCATTTTGATTCCAATACCATTTGCCCAGACAGATCCTTTATATTTAATCAGGTCAGCTTCAATTCTAATACGTCTCTCTTTTGTCTTTCCGATGGCCCATAGAGGAATCCCAACACTCATCATTCCCAATCCGCCAAGCATAATATATCTGTAAGTATTCATTTTGGTTTTGTCAGGTTCTCCGTTATCAGGCTCATTATTTATTTTCCAGTACAATATATTACCGGTAAAAAGTGCTACGCTGCCAATGACTGTCAATACTGTGCCGGCAGTTTCCATTTTTTTATACTTCTGCACAGCATCCCCAAATATCAATGTACTTTTTGATTGAGCATTTACTGTACCTGTGAAGAATACAACCAATAAAACAAGAAGAAGACTTTTCATAATCTAAAATAGAATAAAAACACAAGTTGATTTCAAAGTTAAACTTTAATACAGATTCATTGTTAGTGTTTTATTTAAAAACACTCCTGTCACCAATTCTCAAACAGTGCCAAAAGCAGGTTAACTAATAATAATAATCAAATGGCATTCAAAGTATTCAAACAGAAAGGAAAGGATGTTATTCTTAACATCGATAAGATAGTATCAATTAAAGCAGATGATGTTACCGGGAAAACTATTATCTACTCCACCAATCAGACTAATGAAGTGGATGGATCCCTAGAAGAGATAACAGTACTACTCGGGATTGGGCCAAAAAAAGAAGTTCACGGTTTCTAAGAGCTTATG
>CAWFKG010000012.1:0-58134 GCA_963816365.1 uncultured Bacteroidales bacterium
TATAGGGCCGTAGTTATCTTCATTCCAGCCATAAACCGGATTATATGGGAAAATATGCGGTATATACTCGCCCTTACTCGTATAGACAGGTGATACTTCAGTTACGTTAGTAAACCTGGCTATTGCTTCGGCATTTGACCTCGTAAGTGGTAGCAGATACACAGAACCTGATAATATAGTCTGGTCCGACTTGGAAATATCAAGCCGTTCAAATGCTTTCGGATTAATTGAGGTACCATTCGTTGTGACTGAATAAGTCGTCTGCTGTGTTCCATTGTCGGGAACAATTTTTCCATTGACGTAGAGAACTCCCTTTTTTATAGTGACAGAATCACCTGGAATACCGATGCATCTTTTTACATAATTATCGCGTCTGTCGACTGGCCTGTATACAATATGGTATTTCTCCCATATTTCCTTCCTCGCCATCTGTGAATAGTAATTGTTTGGCTTTTTTATACTATTATTATCCATCTCCCTGAGTTCAGCGGCTCTTGTTCTTACGATCTGATAATAGCTGTTACTAGTTTCTTCAAGAACAACTGTATCTCCTGCAGGAAAGTTGAACACAATAGGATCGTTATTTTTTACTTTACCGGCTCCTGCAAGACGTTTATAAGGCCAGAGCACGAGGTTTGACCATGATTTACCTCCTGTAAGCGGCATGGTATTCTGGGTAAAAGGAAATGCAATAGGAGTGTTTGGCATTCTTGGACCATAGGCAAGTTTGCTTACAAACAGATGATCGCCGACAAGCAATGACTTTTCCATTGATGGTGTCGGGATCCTGTAATTCTGAAAAAGAAAGATGTTTATAAGCGAAACTGCAATTACCGCAAAAATCAGAGCATCAAGCCATTCAATGAATGCGCTGTTTTTTGCATGTCTCTTTTTCCAGAATGTCCAGTTAATTTTTTCGCTGATATATAAATCGTAAACAACTCCCAATCCGATAAGGAGCCAGTAATTGCCAATCCAGATCACTACAAGAATATAAAGAATTGCAACAATAGCAAATCTTATATTTTTTTTTGTTAAAAGTTCACTAGTCATAAAATATTTATTTAGCCGTTAAAAATAGAAATAATTATCAGAATCCCATTACATCGCTCATTGTGAACACTCCTTTTCTGGAATGTATGAACTCTGCTGCAATGACTGCGCCAAGTGCAAAACCTTTCCTGTTTTTGGCCTCATGCCTGAGACTTATTTTATCAATATCAGAATCCCAGGTAACTGTATGTGTTCCGGGAATTTCACCTTCCCTTACTGAATGAATTGGCACACAGTTGTTTATCTTTTCATTTTCAAAACACCATTTTTTATACTCAGAATTATTTTCAACAATGCCTCCTGCAAGAGAAATTGCCGTACCACTGGGCGCATCAAGCTTTTTAGTATGATGAATCTCCTCAATTGATACTTTATAGTTGTTATAGCGTTCCATTTGCTTAGCCAGTTCAGCATTTAGCCTGAAAAGCAGATTGACGCCTATACTGAAATTTGAAGAGTGTATAAATGCTGTCTCATTTTTATTGCATACCTCGACAGCATCATAATAATTATCAAGCCAGCCAGTCGTGCCTGAGACAACGGGTACCATCTCAGTCAGGCATTTGCGTATGTTATCAAAAGCTGATGCAGGGGTCGAAAACTCAATTGCAACATCGACTCCGTTCAGACTGTTTTGATTCAGATCATTCCCATTATCCTGATCAATAATCAGTTTTATAAAATGACCTCTTTTTACGGCAATGGATTCAATTTCATGACCCATTCTTCCGTAACCTATCAATGCTATATTCATTATCTTTTGTTTTTGCGAAATTACCGGTTTTGTAACATCCTGCATCATAATGGATCAACAAAATTCTTAAAGAGAAGTTAAAATTAGATACAAGAATGTTAGGCGAAGTCTTCAGACTTCGCTTAGCGCATTAATCGCATTATTTCCGAAAAACTTTTGTGCCGTTGCGTCTTAGCATGGAAAAAGGTTACTATATTTCAAAAACGAAACAATGGACTAATGAAAAAACTAATCATCTCATTATCAGTATTTATCATGTTAACATCAGGTTCATTTGGACAAATGGAAAAAGCCGACCTCGTAATAATAAACGGCAAAATTCTGACAATTGACAAAGACAACCCAATAGCACAGGCTGTAGCCATAAAGGGAGAAAAAATAATCGCCGTCGGTTCCACAGCTGAAATATCGTTATTGATAGAAAAGTGCTGCACAAAAGTCATCGATGCCTCGGGAAGGCTCGTCATTCCGGGCTTTAACGATGCTCACGTCCATTTCGGTCCGCTTGACCCCGATTATATTGAATTGCGCTACACAACTGACCCGTCAGATATAACACGAAAAGTCAAAGAACAGGTGGCAAGATCACAACCCGGGGAACTTATAAAAGGCGGCCACTGGGAACATGAGATGTTTATTGACAAAAAATGGCCAACAAAAGAACTGATAGATGAAGTCTCACCCAATAATCCTGTAATGCTCAGCAGGGCAGACGGACATTCCGTCCTGGTTAATTCATTTGTACTTAAAGCATCAGGTATCACCAAAAACACTGAAAACCCCTTTGGCGGCGAAATAATCAAAGACCCTGTTACTGGCGAACCTACAGGCATTATTAAGGAGAATGCAGAAGAACTGATTAAAACCGGAGAGACAAAACCTGCGAGAACTTCTTCTGAAGAAAAAGCAAGATTATGGCAGGGTTATCTCCTCGCGTTGAAGGAGGCGAGTGTATTTGGAGTCACCAGCATACAGATTCCCGGTGCAGCAGATTTCGAAGCTTATGTAAAGCTTCAGAAGGATGGAGATCTTACCTGCAGGATAGACATCGGAAAATCACTCACAGGCGACACTGCCAAACTAAAATGGTATCTTGAACTTGAAAAGCGTTACCCAAGAAATGCTGACTGGATAAGATTCGGATACCTGAAAGCGTTTATGGACGGAACTATTGGATCGGGAACTGCGCTGATGTTTGAACCATTTACCGATAATCCCTCTACATCGGGACTAGCCCTGACTCCATATGAGGAGATGGAGAAAATGGTTATTACTGCTGATAAAATGGGATTCCAGATAGGAATACATGCAATTGGTGATAAAGCGAATAACTGGGTATTAAATGCTTTTGAAAAAGCTGAGAGTATAAATGGGAAACGCGACAGACGGCTCCGTGTTGAACATGCACAGACGCTTCAGCAATCCGATATTCCAAGGTTTGCAATACTAGGTGTAATCGCATCTATGCAGCCAACACATTGCATCTCCGATAAAAAATTCTGTGAAAAGCGTATTGGCCCCGAAAGGGCAAAAGGGGCATATGCATGGAAGAGTCTTGCAGATGCGGGAGCAATTCTGGCTTTCGGCACGGACTACCAGGTGGAACCGCTTAATCCTATGGAGGGGCTCTATGCCGCAGTTTCACGCAAGGACAGGCTGGGCGAATCAGGCGATGGCTGGCACCCGGAACAGAAGATAAGTATGGAGGATGCTATTAAATATTATACGCTTGGTTCAGCATATGCGCAGTTTACGGAAGACCGAAAAGGAATGATAAGAACCGGTTTCCTGGCCGATATCGTAATTGTTGATAAAGACCTACTGACAATCCCTGAAAATGAGATTATGAAAACAAAGGTGGATTATACAATTACAGGTGGAAGGGTTGTGTATAGTTCGGAGAAATAATGCCCCCTCCCGCTTCGCGGGATCCCCCTAAAGGGGGAAAAATTCCGCTACCATATTGAATTTCAATTACTTATCTGTATTAGCCCCCCTTTAGGGGGGTTGGGGGGCCCGAGAGAGACTCCAAAATCCTCATAGCCTCCTCCCTGTCGTTGCCGCAAAACTCAGGTTCCGCTTTAAAATCAGAACAAACTTTTGGATACCCGGGATCATTATAAATGGCACACCTGTAGTCGTACATAAGATTAATGCACCTCACTCCTGCCGGTTTGCCTCCGGTCATACCCGGTATAGATGATGATATTGAAAGTTCAATACAGCAAGCTCCGCAATTTTCTCTGCATTCCATGCCGCAAATATAGGCGAATTTAAAATCAACCATATTTAACTTGTTTTATATGAGAAATTATCTAAAATCGAGTGCAGAGACAGGTCTGAGACCTGTCTCAACTTTTGACCGCACTTACAATATAATTCACGTTCTTTGCGAACTTTGCGCAAAATCTTTGCGACCTTTGCTGTTAATGGATTTCATTTAAAGCTTTATTTTTAAGAAAAACAAAACAGATGAGAATCGATATCCTTACTGTGCAGCCTGAGCTGCTCGAAAGCCCTTTTAATCATTCTATAGTTAAAAGAGCCAGGGATAAAAAACTGGTGGAAATAAATATCATTAATCTGCGTGATTTTACAAACGACAAATATAAAAGTGTGGATGATTATGCTTTCGGCGGAGGTGCAGGAATGGTTATGATGATAGAACCGGTCTTTAAAGCTCTGGAAATGCTTAAAAGTGAGAGAGAATATGATGATATAATTTACACCTCTCCTGACGGTGAAAAATTTAACCAGAAACTGGCAAATCAGCTTTCACTTAAGAACAATATAATAATTCTTGCCGGTCATTATAAGGGAGTTGACCAGAGAATCAGGGATTATCTTATTACCAGGGAAATATCTATCGGTGACTATGTCTTATCAGGAGGCGAATTACCAGCAGCTGCTATTACTGATGCAATAGTAAGACTAATTCCGGGAGCGATCTCTGACGAACAGTCTGCCCTCTCTGATTCCTTTCAGGATGATCTGCTGGCTCCACCTGTTTATACAAGGCCTGCAGATTTTAACGGATGGAAGGTGCCTGACATTCTTCTTTCAGGTCATGCAGCAAAAATCGAAAACTGGAGACACGAACAGTCTGAGGAGCGGACTAAGCAATTAAGACCCGGATTAGGCGAAAAAGATGGGAAGAAAGACTAAGGGACGAAGAGACGAAGGGACGAAGGGACGAAGGGACGAAGGGACGAAGGGACGAAGGGACGAAGGGACGAAGAGACGAAGGGACGAAGAGACGTAGGGCTTTGAATCCGTGTAAATCCGTGTAATCCGTAGTTAAAAGTAGAAATTTAAAAATGCCACAAAGGCACGAAGACACAAAGGCTCAAAAGGAGAATAAGTTTAAATGCAATACCCTTTGTGTAACCTGGCATCTTTGCATCATTTTGGAATTTTGAAATATTAAAAAGCTTTTGTAAGATTGTATGCATTATTAATAAAATATTATCTATCTAATTATCAACAACATGAATACTCAGGATTATATAAATCGGGAAGACAAATATGGAGCACACAATTATCATCCTCTGCCAGTTGTTCTGGATCATGGGGAGGGACCATTTGTCTGGGACGTCGAAGGGAAGAGATATTTCGATTTTCTTTCAGCCTATTCAGCTGTGAATCAGGGTCATTGCCATCCAGCAATTATTAAAGCATTAACTGATCAGGCAAAAAGGCTCACCCTGACTTCGAGGGCATTTTATAATTCTGTTCTTGGTGAGTATGAGGAATATATCACAAAGTATTTTAAATACGACAAGGTTCTTCCCATGAACTCTGGTGCCGAAGCTGATGAAACGGCCCTTAAATTATGCCGTAAATGGGCTTATAAGAAAAAAGGCATAAAACAAAATAATGCAAAGATCATTGCATGCGAAGGTAATTTTCACGGAAGGACCATATCGATCATTTCAATGTCGACGGATCCTGACGCAACAAATGACTATGGCCCGTTTACACCCGGGTTCATAATCATCCCTTATAATGATCTTAAGGCTCTTGAAAATGCTCTCAAAGATCCGGATGTGGCAGGTTTCCTGGTCGAACCGATCCAGGGTGAAGCCGGTGTTTATGTTCCGGATGAGGGTTATCTTAAAAAGTCGTATGAATTATGCAAATCGAAGAACGTGCTCTTTATTGCTGATGAGGTCCAGACAGGAATCGCACGAACAGGTAAACTTCTTGCCTGCGATCATGAAGGTGTCCGTCCTGACATTCTGATACTTGGAAAAGCTTTATCAGGCGGTGTACTGCCGGTTTCCGCGGTGCTTGCCGATGACGCGATCATGCTTACGATTAAACCCGGAGAGCATGGATCAACGTTTGGAGGGAATCCGCTCGCTGCAAAAGTCGGAATAGCGGCTCTTGAAGTCGTCAAAAATGAAAAACTCGCTGAAAACGCCGATCGTCTTGGCAAAATATTCCGTCAGGAATTCCAGAGCATTAAGTCAGACATGGTTGAACTGGTGCGGGGGAAAGGGCTATTAAACGCGGTTGTCATAAAACCCAGGAACGGCAAGGAAGCCTGGGATGTTTGTCTGGCAATGAAAGATAAGGGTCTCATTGCAAAACCCACACATAATCATATTATTCGATTTGCACCTCCTCTGATTATTACCGAAAAGCAGCTCATGGAAGCTATTGGATTAATTAAGGAAGCATTTAAACTCTTTGAGTAAAGAAAAACTTCAGTTATGAAAAAAAATCTTCAGTTTAAACATGCCGTAAGAATTCTTCCTTTCCTGGTATTATTCCTTGCATTTTCATGCAGTGGAAATCGTGAAGTTACAGTCAGAGAGCTTCAGGAACACATAAAATATCTTTCATCAGATTCCCTTAAAGGAAGGCTGACAGGATCAACCGGTGATAGTCTGGCAGCGGAATACATAAAAAGCAAACTTCTCTCATACGGATTGACACCTCTCACAGGTGATGGTTTACAAAGGTTTAAGGTAACCAAAAGAGTTCTGGCTGGCAGTTCAAATATTCTTTCTGTCAGATGGCATAAATTATATCGCCGGGAAAGACTTTATGCCATTCGCCTTCAGCTCAAATGCTGCATTGGAATCAGAAGTTGTATTTGCCGGTTATGGCTTCAATATTAACACCGACAGTTTGAAGTGGAATGACTATAATGGAATTGACGTAAAGGGGAAATGGGTAATGATGCTCCGGGGTGACCCTGAAACTGAAAATATGAAAAGTCCTTTTATTCCTTTCAGTGCCGACCGCGATAAAGCGCTGTTAGCGAAAGATATGGGAGCTTCCGGTGTTCTCATGGTCTCGGGACCAGGATTTGATCCGCAGGATGCTTTTGAACCGCTTAATTCAGAAGGATATTCAGTTGATATCCCAGTCTTCAGGATTAAAAAGGAGTTAGCTGACCTCATTCTGTCAAAATCAAAAAAAACAATTGCAGCTCTTGAGAAAAAGCTTAATGAAACGAAAAAGCCATTTTCATTTTATACTAAGGCTACAATTAATGGAAAAGCCGAAATTATCAGGGAATTTGCAAATACCAGGAATGTTGTAATGCTTCTTCCGGGAGAAGATGAAAAACTTAAAGGTGAATATTTAATTCTTGGTGCACACTTCGATCATCTTGGTATGGGAGGTCCTGGCTCAGGAAGCAGGGCATTGGATACTATTGGTATTCATCATGGTGCTGATGATAATGCTTCAGGAGTAGCTATGATGCTTGAGCTGGCTGAAAAATTTGCCAGGACAAAGGGTAGTCATAAAAGAAGCATCCTGTGCCTTTCCTTCAGCGGAGAGGAAGAGGGACTTCTAGGTTCAAAGCATTTTACTGACGACCCAGGTATAGATCTTTCCAAAGTGAATGCAATGATCAATCTCGATATGGTCGGACGATTAAATGAACAAAATAATCTGCAGATCTTCGGAGTTGGCACAGCAGCCGGATTAAAAGATCTGGTATATGCAAAGACTGATACATCAGTAATAAAACTGACCCTGTCAGACGAAGGTTACGGGCCTTCGGACCACTCCTCATTTTACCTGAAGAATATTCCGGTTCTTTTTTATTTTACCGGTGCTCATCTCGACTATCATACTCCGACTGATACTTATGATAAAATAAATTATGAAGGAATGGTAAGAATATCTTCATTGATCTTCAATGTTGCAGAAACTCTTGCGTCAACTGACAACAAGCTTCAGTTTAAGGAAGCAGGTCCGGCAAAAAGTAATGTAAGCTACAGAAGGTCCAAGGGAGTTACTCTCGGAATAATGCCTGATTTTGCCGGAGTGGTTAAGAACGGTCTGCGGGCCGACTTCGTCACCCCCGGTAAACCTGCTGCTCTCGGAGGTATGCAAAAAGGCGACATAATCACATTTATAAACGGGAAACCGGTGAATAATATCCAGGATTACATGTTCAGGATGGCTCAGCTGAAACATGGGCAGACAATAAGCGTCGAAGTATTGCGTAATGATAAAAAAGTGGTTTTAGTGATACAATTATAAAGGAATACACGTCAAAGATAATATCTGAACATAAATCAATCCCCAATGAAAAAATCTATTCTGTGGGTTCTGGCCTTCCTTATTACTATCACGGCGGCAATTTACCAGCGAAAGACCGGTCCAACCTATCCGAAAAGGTTGACTATTCCGGTCAATGATACTGTTCAGGAATTGAAACTGGTAAGGAGCCTTGGTCTTAATGAAAAACCTGAAGTCAGATTAAATATTAATGATACTTCCGTCAGGGCAAAGCTTTTCTTCAAAAGATTTAAGACTGAGGATCAATATCAGGTTACTGACTTTTCATACAAAGTCTACCCGGTGCACTCGTTCATCATGAACAGGATATTTAAAATATATGAAGAAAAAGGTCTTTTTGCAGAGGTACCACAGCAACCGCCAGCCGGAAAACTCCAATACTATTTTGAAATAACCGATACTAAAGGTACCAGATCATTTCTAAAAGAGTCACCTGTGGTAATAAGATTTAAAGGCGATGTGCCGGCATTTGTTCTTGTACCACATATCCTGTTAATGTTTTTTGCCATGCTTTTTTCAACGCTTGCGGGACTTATGAGTGTTATAAAATATCCTTTATATAAAAAGTATGCAATATGGACACTCTTCCTCTTCATTGCAGGTGGATTTGTATTGGGGCCGCTTGTTCAGTATTTTGCATTCGGTGATCTCTGGAGCGGGGTACCGTTTGGATGGGACCTTACGGATAATAAAACACTTATTGCATTAATATTCTGGGTACTGGCTGTTGTTATGAACAGGAAAAAGGATGCTCCGTTCTATACTGCTCTGGCTGCAGTGGTGCTTCTTTTAGTGTTTTCAATACCTCACAGCTTGTTTGGTTCGGAGTTGCATTACTCAACCGGCAAGGTGACCCAGGGAATAATTCTCAACTTTTTCTGAAATTTTATTTAAAATTTCTCAAAATGAGTGCAGCATTGGAAAAAATACCACGTCTATTGATTAGAAATTTAATAGAGGGTGGGTGCAGCAAAACATATAAAAACTAGTCTTTATATAAAGATGGCAAATGTAGAAGCGGCATTCAGAAACCTACACCAGGATCTTTTGGATGGGTGTAAAATCGGCGACCAGAAAGCACAGTTTCAGATCTACAAGTTGTACTACAAAGCAATGTACAATACAAGTCTGAGGATAGTAAATGACACTATGGAAGCTGAAGATATAATGCAGGAATCATTTCTGTCGGCCTTTGAAAAAATTGATACTTATTCAGGAACGGTAAGTTTCGGTGCATGGCTCAAAAAAATAGTGGTTAACCGTTCACTTGATGCCCTGAATAAAAGAAAAGCGATCTTTGAAGATATTGAGGCGCACGTAGGTATAAAAGATGAAAGCGGTGAAGATACAGCCAGATATGAGGAGATTGACGTGAGAGTTGAGGAGGTTAAAGAGGCTATTGAACGACTTCCCGATGGATACAGGGTTATCCTCTCTCTATACCTTCTTGAAGGGTACGATCACGACGAAATAGCAGAAATTCTCTCTATAAACAGCAGCACATCACGATCGCAACTTTCGAGAGCAAAACAGAAACTCATTGGAGAATTAAAAGGAAAATGAAAAATTAAAGGGATATGAAAAACTTAGAAGAAATAATCAGGAGCAATAAGGATTTTTTCGAAGAGGCAGAACCTTCGGCTGGTCACCTGGAAAGATTTAACCGGAAGCTTGAACTAAGATTTCAGGCCGCTCCCGTTAAAAGGAGTATCGTGCCTTACCTGCTAAAAGCAGCTGTAGTTACTCTGCTGATCACTCTTTCCTCATTATGGACATGGGATCATTTCATTCGTCCGGGCAGCAGCAGGATGACACTTGGACAGGTCTCACCACAATATAAGGAGGTTGAAAATTACTATGTGCACCAGGTAAACCTTATGGAAGGTGAAATCGTTAATGTCGATCTGAAAAACAATCCTCAGCAAAAAACGATGCTCATGAAGGAGATGAAAAGTATGGATTCAACATATGTTTCCCTTCAGAAAGAACTCAAGGCAAATCCCAACGACGAACGTATTATAAATGCAATGATTGAACACTATCAGACTAAGCTTGAAGTAATGACTTATATTGTAAATCAGCTTAAATCGATCAGGAACGAAAATCAAAATAAGACAGGAAATGAAAAAGTCAATTAATAAAACAGGAATGTTCTTCCTTATTTCGCTCTTCTTAATTTCTGCTTCTATCTCTGCCCAGGAATTAACAAAGGAGTTTCATAAGGAATATACAGCAGAAACAAAAACACTCGATATCAACAACAAATACGGAGATGTTGTAATTCAGAGCTGGAATAAAGACCAGATTGTAATAGACGTAAAGGTAACCGTTGATATGTCAAACAAAGAGAGAGCTCAGAAATTTCTCGATCAGATAGATGTTCAATTTTCAGAAGGCGCCAACGTAATTTCGGCAAAAACAGTTCTTGACGACCACTTTAATTTTACCGGATGGGGTGATTCAAAGAAATTCAGCATTGATTATAATATTAAAATGCCTGTCGGAACTGATCTGACCCTTTCAAACAAATATGGCAATACGGATATTGACGAACTTCACGGATTGATGGATCTCGATATAAAATATGGAAACCTTACTGCCGGAAAGCTTACCAGAGGAAATGTCAAGCCTTTGAGTCAGCTGACCCTTGCATACGGAAAAGCAACTATAGATGAGACCGGCTGGCTCAACCTTACCGAGAGGTACGTGGGAAGCATTGAGATTGCGAAAAGCCAGGCCTTACTCCTTGACAGTAAATATTCCAAGATAATCCTCGGTGAAACAAGCTCAGTTGTAGGTCAAAGTAAATACGACAATATAAAGATCGAAAATATAAAAAACCTGGTCCTCGATAATGGATACACCGAGGTCAATATAGGAGAACTCACGAAAAAGCTCAACTACACAGGCAGTTATGGTTCATTTTCGATAGATCGTATCCCTGCAGGTTTTGAATCGCTTGATGTTGAGACACATTATATGGGAGTAAAGCTTGGTATTGAGGAATCAGCCAGCTATAAGCTCGATGCAAAAGTCAGTTACGGAGGACTGAAGTACAACGAAGAAAATTTTAAAAATCAGAAACGCATCGTCGAGAATAACTCACATGAAGTTTCAGGGATATTCGGAAACGAAGAAAACCCTGCATCAAAGGTTAACATATATGCCACGTACGGCAACGTAAGACTCGACTAATCATTTTCTTACGACATTATTATAAGAGCGGGAATGTACTTACATTTCCGCTTTTTATTTTGCAGCACATCCATTTAATTGCTGTCTTTAATATGAATAAGCTTTAGAGTCAAACAGTCAAACAAATTAATGATCCGGGAATATGCAACTTTACAGAAAAATATCGGGACTGTCCATTTTAATCTTTCTTGTCACCAATCTGTCAGCACAGGTCAACGATTGTAATATAACCAAGGCTTTTCCGGTAAGAGAGGGCTCCGCTCTCAGACTCACAAATAAATACGGGGATGTGAATTTCATTACCGTCAATAGCGATTCCATTACAGTATGCGGAGTAATCACTATCGTTCAGGACAATAAAGACCTTGTAAAAAGTAACCTGAAGCTTGTCACAATAAAGATAGAAAGATTAAAAGATACTGTTCTGGTATCTACATCATATGACAAAAAGTTTTTTTCTGAAGAAGCCCGGCAAGGCAGGAAAAGTTTCAGTGTTGATTACCTGGTCAGAATGCCTTCATATATAGATGTCAATCTTACAAATGAATTTGGGAATGTGTCAATCGATGAGTTGTCAGGTACCTTTCATATGAGACTTTCTCAGGGCAGTCTGAGCGCTAAGAAGCTGACTAAAGGGAATATAAGACCTTTAAGCTCAATATATATGGACCATTCTCAGATAAATATTGAGGAAATGAACTGGATGGCGCTAACTCTTTTTAACTGCACTTCAGTTGATATTGAAAAAGCACAGGCACTCACAATGAAATCAAGCATATCAAAAATAAAGATAGGTGAAGTAGGCTCGCTAATATGTAATTCTAAATCTGACAGTTATAATATCAGATCTATAAATAATCTGTTATCAGAAAGCATTTACTCTGAATTTGAGATTGGATTACTTAAAGGACAACTCAAGTCAAAGGCAACATACGGATCAATAAGGATATCAGGAGTGACCAGAAATTTTAGCAGTATTGACATTGTTGCAGGACAGGCCCAGGTAATCTTGGAGCCCGGAAAGGGTGTATCATTCAAAGCGGATATCAGTGCAACTGATGCCGCTGTTGGATTCCCGGCAGTTAAATATAGCGGAATCGTAAAAAATGAAAATAACTTTTCGACTACTCTGACTGGAATTACCGGACCCGATAAGGAAACAAAATCTCTTATCAGGATCAGAACAACAGCAGGAAAGTTGGTAATTCAATAATCACCAGGCTTAAAAGCTCAGGGCACAGGGCACAGGGCTCAGGGTACAGGGCTTAACAACCTTTAGTTTTGCTCTGCGCTTTGTGCCCTGTGCTCTATCCTTTTAACACCTTCATCCTTATATATATAAATGCCTCCCCTTCCATCCGCAGTAGCAAATCCTCTGAACATTCCCGAAGAATTGAACGGCATTGAAATATTACCTGATTTATCCATACATATCACACCGCCGCTCCCTCCGGCCTTTACCAGCTTATCATTTACAACAAGTTCTGAAGCCTGTTCAAGGGAGAGTCCCTTATATTCCATTAATGCTGAAATATCGTGCGCAACAGTCCATCTTATGAAATATTCGCCATGACCGGTAGCAGATACGGCGCATGTATTGTTATTAGCATAGGTACCAGCACCGATAATCGGTGAATCACCTATCCTGTTGTACCTTTTATCAGCCATTCCGCCTGTTGAAGTTCCTGCAGCCAGATTACCATTTTTATCAAGTGCACAGCACCCGACAGTTCCATGCTTTTCCTTTTTTAATATTTCCTGAAGTTCATTAAATCGCTTTTCTGTATAAAAATATGATGGAGGAACAATTTCCAGGCCCTGTTCTTTGGCAAATTGTGAGGCACCCGCTCCTGCTAGCATCACATGAGGTGAATTTGTCATTACTCTTCTGGCTGCCGTAATAGGATTCTTGATATCCGTAACGCCGGCTACGGCACCGGCTGCAAGATTGGATCCATCCATAATTGCAGCATCCAGCTCATTCCTTCCTTCATGCGTGAATACTGCACCCTTTCCGGCATTAAACAGAGGATTGTCTTCCATGGTCCTGATTGTCTGTTCAACAGCGTCGAGTGCTGAACCCCCTTCTGAAAGGATCTTCTTACCGGTATTAATAGCAACCGTCATCGATTCCCTGTATTGCTTATCGATTTCAGGAGTAATATTCTCTCTGGTCATTCCGCCTGCACCGCCATGGATCACGATCGCCCATTCCTGTTTTTTCTCAGCGCCGGTTGCAGTCTGCGTCGGTTTGGCCTTTTTGCCACTATTACAGGATAAAAGAATTGAAAATAAGATCAGAAATGAAGTAAGAATCGCCTGTTTTGTTTTCATCTTTATATAATTTAGTTAATTCTTTGTGTAACTCATTGCTCCTCTGTTATTTAGCCCCCTACCCCCTAAAGCCTGCCTGCCGGTAGCAGGGGGGTTAAATCTCTAAATGGGTCCGAATTATTCCCCCTTCAGGGGGATGGCTGCGAAGCAGCCAGGGGGCGCCTTCTTCATCTAAAAATCCATCTCAACCACAGTTATCCCTGATCCTCCGAATTCCACATGCTCATCCCGAAATGATTTTACAACATCCACAGTTGCAAGGTATTCCCGTACAAGCTGTCTGAGTATACCATTTCCTTTCCCATGCAATATTCTAAGATTCCGGTGCTGCACTATAAGTGCGTTATCAATCAGATCGCGGACCTGATTTATCGCTTCCTCTCCCCGGACGCCGCGAATATCGATCTCAGGTTTAAAGCTGATATTACGCTGAACCAGCTCCGGATCATTTTCCCTGTATACCTGGTTGGCCTTCAGGCTCTTTTTCAGATCTGACCTGGTGATCCTTTCAATTTTGTCACGGGGCACAAAGAACCTCAGACTTCCGGTTTCGACCTGAACCATTTTATCCTTTATCTCAATTACCTCACCGGCAGCCTGGGTATCGATCATTCTCACAGCATCACCCGGTTTAAGCGGACGTTCCGGAGCAGGCTCAATTGCATCTTTTTTAATTTCCGGTTCAGGTTCCAGCTTAATTCTTTTTGCCCTTGTACCCAGTATGGCTATCTTCTCTTCCGATTCAGTCTCGACAGGCTTTGTTTCTTCCTCAACAACACTTTTAAACTCCTCAAGTTGTTGCCTGATATCTTTGGTCTTTTCTTTTTCTGCCTGTGACTCTTTGATCTGCCGTATAGTATTCTCAATCATACGGTTAGATTCTTTAAGCAATTGCTGGGCCTCATCCCTGGCTTTTGTAATGATCTCTTTTCTTAGTGTTTTGGCACCTGAGAGTTCTTTTTCATATTCAGCCATCAGTTCTTCAAGTCTTTTCTCCTGTTGTCTGATACTCTGCCGTTTATTCTCCCAGTATCGTTTATCACGTGCAATGTCCTTCAGATGTCTGTCATAATTAATATTCTTTACTCCGGCTTTTCCTGAAGCTTCTTCAAGAATCTCTTCAGGCAAGCCAATTTTTCGTGCGATCTCAAATGCAAAGGAGCTGCCGGGTTTTCCGATTATTAACTGAAAAAGAGGTTGCATTAGATGATTATCGAAAGCCATTGCTCCGTTGGTAATTCCGGGTGTAAGGGATGCAAAGTGTTTTAGATTTGTGTAATGTGTCGTTAGCACACCAAATACTTTTTTCCTGTTAAGCTCACTAAGGATTGCTTCAGCAATTGAACCTCCCAGCATCGGTTCAGTCCCTGTACCGAATTCATCAATTAGTATCAGCGTTTTATCATTCCCGTATTTTACAAAGTGTTTCATGCTGATAAGATGAGAGCTGTATGTACTTAGGTCATTATCAATGCTTTGTTCGTCACCAATATCTATTAAAATATTCCTGAAGATTCCGGTTTCTGAGCCCTCTGCAACCGGGATAGTCAGTCCGCATTGATTCATGTACTGAAGAAGTCCTACAGTTTTAAGACACACAGACTTACCTCCTGCATTAGGGCCCGAAATCAGTAATATCCTGTCAGTTTCATTCAGGGTAATATCGAGAGGGATAACTTTCCGGCCTGCAGTCTTTTCAAATGAAAGCGATAGCAGAGGATGTACGGCTCTTTTCCACGCCAGGAATGGTTTATTTATCAATACCGGTTTGATTGAATGGAGATGATTGCCGACAAGAGCTTTTGACCGGATGAAATCTATTTCACCGAGGAATAAATTTGATTCTATGAGATCGTCGATATAGGGTCTGATATCATCAGCAAATGAAGTCAATATTCTTACGATCTCCCTTCTCTCCTCATATTCCAGTTCAACTATATCATTGTTGATTTCAACAATTTCCTCAGGTTCAATAAAAACTGTTTTACCGGAAGCAGACTGATCGTGGATCAGTCCTCTTATCTTTCTTTTGTCATAAGAACTTACCGGGATAACTCCTCTGCCATTTCTAACTGAAGCTGAGGTATCGGCATCAACTATTCCATCAGCCTGGGCCTGTTTGAGGATGGCATTCAGCCGTTTGGTCACATGAATATTTTTTCCGATAAGCTCGCTTCTAATATCTTTAAGCCTCGGGGAAGCATTATCTTTGATCACACCGCGTTTGTCAATAATTCTGTCTGTTGCGTCAAGCACGTAGGGATAGGTTTTGACCGGACTGCATAGTGAACGAAGAACAGGATATTTTGCAGCATCTTTATTCCTGAAAAAATTAAGAATTATTTTAACAGTCTCGAGTGTACGCTTAAGATCGAATACCTCCTGTACTTCCGGAAAAGTGCCCTCAATCCTTATTTTGTTGAGACAATCAGAAATCTGATAGTAATTCTCCGAAGGAAAAAAATCTTCAAAAACGAGTATCTGCTGGAATTCATAAGTAGCAGATAATATGCGGGATAATTGTTCAAAGTCATCAATAAATTTAATATTTTCAACCTTTTCAAGCCCCATTGGACTCAGGCATTTTTCTTTAAGCAGTGTCCGTATTCTGTCAAAGCCAATCTTATTTTCAAAATTCTCCGGATAAATCATAATTCATGATAAAAGACAAAGGTAAAAAGATAAAAGTAAATCATCTTATAAATCGAATTCAGGAGTAGTGACATGCCATGGCATGTCACTACCCTATGAACTGGTTTACAAGTAGGGCCACGCCATGGCGTGGCCGGCGTGGAAAGACTAAATCGAACTCGGGCGCAGCGACAGGCAACAGCAGCAAAGTTAATTATTGTTAATTTTTAAAATGGCTTTCCTTTTTATATACATTTGAGACCGATGATTACAAACCTTAATAATAATTACATGAAAATTAAGAAATTCTCAATCTCGTTATTTATTCTATTATTTCTGCCGGCATGGTTAATGTCGCAGAATGAACCTGTTGACCTCTCAATGATTTATAAAATCAAGCAGGAGGGTTTAAAAAATTCAAAAGTAGAGGATTTAGCCTTCTGGATGACTGATTTTGCCGGGCCAAGACTAACGGCATCTACAGGATTTAATCGTGCGACTGAGTTGGCGAAGAAGAAGATGGAAGAGTATGGACTGCAGAATGTCAGGATAGAAGCTGCAAAGGATTTCACTCGCGGGGGCTGGGATAATATCAAGACATATGCCGCGTTAACCGCCCCATATTATTCAAACTTTGCATGCAATCCTGTTGCATGGACGGGCAGTACAAACGGTCTAATAAAAAGTGCAGTAATTTACCTCGATGTTAAAGCAGACAGTGATCTTGTCAGATACAAGGGTCAACTTGCGGGAAAAATAATCCTTATGCCTTCCACTGCCACTTATGAAGTAAGTTTTGATCCGCTTGCGAGCCGGTTGACAGATGCTCAGCTGAAGGACCTCTCGATGGCCTCATCAACTACACCTTCAAGAAGGCCTCCTTTTGACCGTGCAGCTATGATGGCTCAACGTGCCCTCAGATCAAAAATATCCGACTTCCTTAAGAACGAAGGTGCTGCAGTGATACTTAATAATTCAGGCACTTTCAATGTTCCAAGGTCAAATGGCGCAAACTTCAAAACAGGTGATAAAGAACCAATTGCAGAGCTTAACCTTCCTATCGAGGATTATGGCAGAATGGTACGTCTGATACAACACAGCATCCCTGTTGAAATGGAAATTGAAATACAAAACAAATTCTTCGATAGTCCAAAGGTTTATAATGTGATAGGTGAAATACCGGGAACAGATAAGCTGCTTAAAAATGAAGTAGTTCTTCTGGGGGCTCACATCGATTCATGGAATGGAGGAACCGGTGCTGCAGATAACGGATCGGGCGTTATCGTTATGATGGAAGCCATTCGTATTCTTAAAAGTCTTGAAGTTGCTCCACGGCGTACAATAAGGATAGCGTTATGGGGTGGTGAAGAACAAGGGCTGTTCGGTTCATCAGGTTATGTCGAAAAGTACCTTGTCGACCCGGCAACAAAAGAGCACAAACCTGATTATGATAAATTTGCCGGATATTTTAATATGGATAACGGATCGGGAAAATACCGTGGAATTTATCTGCAGGAAAACGAACTTGTCAGACCAATATTTGAGGAATGGTTAAAACCGTTCGAAGACATGGGTTGTTCCACCATCACAATAAGAAATACATCAGGTACGGATCATCTCTCATTCGACAGGGTTGGATTACCCGGTTTTCAGTTTATTCAGGACGAAATTGAATATGGCCGGGGTTATCATACGGTTATGGATACATATGAAAGACTGGTGATGCCTGATCTGAAACAAAATGCAGTGATAACCGCATCATTTGTCTATAATGCTGCAATGCGCAATGTAAAATTACCTGGGAAACCTGTAGTGAAATCAATGCAGAATGCCGGTATGGGGGCAATGATGTACTAAAAAATAAATTGGAATAGATTGAAAAGAAAGAGGCCGTCTCATAACAATAAATGAGACGGCTTTTTTATTTGATTTCGCTTTAGAAAGATCAGATTCTGGAGATTCAAAAGTATTTCGAAGAATAGTGTAGTAAAAAAAGGGTCTCGCCTTAGTTTTTTGCTGCCAGTTTGCCAAGGTTATGTGCCAGAGAGAGCAAACCAAAAACAGCTTCAACATCAACAGGCCTCTGACTTCGGTATTTTATTCCCCGCTCGCTTGTGAGCCTTTCTCTTATGATTGATTTATAATGATTTCCTTTGTTCTACTATTTTTTTGCATACCTCAAGTTATATAATTTGAGGTTCCTGGAGGGGGAGGCATCCCCCTTCTTTTCAACACTTTACATCAATTATTAACAGTAATTTCGAGTGGAAACGTGCGGTGGCAAAACGGAAATGGCGCGAACTTCAGCCTTTTTTGGGAGCGTGACGCAAAAGGCATTTTGCCAAAAAAGGCTGAGGTTTTCATTTCCGGCGCCCTTTTTCTTTGGTTCGTTTCTTTTTGGACGAACAAAAAGAACCGACCGAAGGGAGCTCGCCGCAGGCAAATGAACAGATAAAAAAAGAAGGTGTCCTTTTGAGACACCCTCTTTTTCACGGTTCGATCGTTGATTTTGACAGATCAGGAGGTGTTTATGCCCGTTCTGCATATTTTCTTTTAAAACGCGGTGAGTTTCATAGAATTTTATGTCGTAATTATTAAATCTCTTAACTATGAAAACACTAAAAAACATCCGTCCAAAAAAGCAAAAGCTTCTTCTACTCCTCTTCTTTGCAATTGTCTGTTCATTATCACCGTCCTATGCGCAGAAAAAAGGCAAAATTGATTATCTGGCACTTAGAAAACTTCCGGCCGGTCTTGCACTCCAGGAGAAAACACCTTATAGCTACCAAGTTATTACTGATTATTATAATCATGATATTCTTGGAAATTTTATTAATAAAATGCAGGTAAGAGGCATTTATACCCGTGGACTTGAAGGAAAAAAGGTACGATGGAATAATGCTACAATTTCCCAGCCATCAACCAGTGCTTTTACAGCCGGTGTGAAGCAGGATTATATGGAGAATTTTACCTATAGTCCATCGGATAATATGATAAATTCAGAAGCATTTAAAAATTTCCCGGCAGCAACGGGAGTATTCGCGAAGAACCTGGTATGGGACGTAATCAGTTTTGAAGTATTTGCATGGACATATTACGATTCACTGCAGCTAAATATACCATACACCGCCCATAAAATTAACGGTAAAATTGAACTTGGTGATCTTGGAACTTTCGAGAACAAGGATATAAAGATTACCTGGACCGGGATCTCGGTAATGAACGGAAAAACTTGCGCTGTTATAGAATTCCTGGCCATGGACAATCCAATTGATTTTAAAACAGATTTTATGCAAATGAAAGGAAGAAGCCATTACTGGGGAACAGTATGGTTGTCACTTTCTGACAAGCAGATAGAATACGGAATTTTGCATGAAGATGTAAATATGGATATGAAAATAGCCGGTCAGGAAAAAAGCCAGCTGATGAATACGACACGAAAAATTGAATTTATTAAAATCTTACAGTAATTCTTCGCCACTGTGGCTCTCTGTGCTTCTTCTCTGTGACCCTCTGTGTAACAAAAAATAATCCCCCAACTGGGGGACTTTGAACTCCTAAATCTTAATAGCCCCCCATATGGGGGGTTGGGGGGTTGGGGGGTTAAATCTAGTTATTTTTTTATACCTGCGAGATCCAGAATAAATGCATATTCCATCGCTGTGATCCTGTAACGTTCAAATCTTCCCGAGGCTCCTCCATGACCGACCGCCATATTGCAATCCATCACAAGCAGGTTTTTATCAGTTTTCATATCTCTGAGCTTTGCTACCCATTTCGTGGGCTCCCAGTACTGAACCTGGGAATCCCAGTAACCGGTTGTTACAATGATGTTCGGATAGTTAGCGGGTTTAACCTGGTCATAAGGAGAATACGATAACATATAATCATAATATTCCTTTTTTCTTGGATCACCCCATTCATCCCACTCACCTGTAGTCAGAGGAATTGATTCGTCGAGCATTGTAGTAACCACATCTACAAATGGAACCGCTGCTATAACTCCTTTATACAGATCAGGTCGCATGTTAAGAATCGCACCCATTAAAAGACCACCGGCGCTTCCACCCATTGCAAAAAGCTCATTAGTGTTAGTATATTTCTCATTAACAAGATATTGAGCACAATCATTGAAATCTGTAAAGGTGTTTTTCTTCTTCAGCAGTTTACCATCCTCATACCAGTAACGTCCCATTTCACTTCCTCCCCTGATATGGGCAATTCCATAAACAAAGCCTCTGTCAAGCAGACTCAGGATGGTTGACCTGAATACGGGATCTGTCGAAAAGCCATAAGATCCGTAGGCATAGAGCAAAAGAGGAGCTTTCCCATCCTGCACAAAACCTTTTTTATATACTATTGAAACAGGCACCAACGTACCATCTGCAGCCTTCACCCATAATCTCTTAGATTCATAATTATTCTTATCAAAACCTCCCAGAACTTCATCCTCTTTCATTATTTTCTTTTCTTTTTTGACCATATTATAGTCAATTACAGAGTTGGGAGTTGTAAGTGATGAATAAATATATCTGAGGACATCTGTATTTGAATTGGGATTAATATTTAGGGCTGCCGTATAAGCTTCTTCACCAAAATCGATATTGTATTCATGCCCATCCTTTCTATTGATGATTCTCAGGTTGTTGAGGCCTTTGTTTCTCTCCTGTGCTACCAGCCAGTCATCAAATAGTTCAAAGTTTTCAAGAAGAACATCCTTTCTGTGAGGGAGTACCTCTTTCCAGTTAGCCTTTTCATTTTTACCCTCTTCGGTCTTCATTAATTTGAAATTCGATGCACTGTCGGCATTTGTCCTGATATAGAACTCATTTCCAACATGGTCGATATTGTATTCATGATTCACTTTTCGTGGTTCAAACACCCTGAACTCAGCATCTGGTTTTGAGGCATCAATATACCGGGTTTCTGAGGTAAGTGTCTGGTTTGAATTAATGAGAATGTATTTCCGGCTTTTTGTCTCAGCAAGACTGACGCTGAAAGTCTCATCTTTTTCGTTATATACGAGTACATCTTTGTCAGCTGCTGTTCCAAGTCTGTGTTTGAAAATTTTACTTGATCTGAGAGTTTCATTGTCCTTGGTTACATAGAAAATTGTTTTATTATCAGCGGCCCACACTGACTGTCCGGTTGAATTTTCAATTTTATCCGGCAATACTGAACCTGACTTAATATCCACAAAATTAAGAGTATAGCGTCGCCGGCTGACAAAATCTACCCCGTACACAAGCGTTTTATTATCACGACTGACAGTCAGTCCTGTTACTGAGCAATAATTTTTTCCGGCGGCAAGTTGGTTTACATCCAAAAGTATCTCCCCCGGAGCAGAAAGAGTTTCTTTTTTTCTATAGTATACCGGATATTCACTTCCTTCTGAATACTTATTATAATAATAGAAGCCATTTTCCAGGTATGGAACCGATTCATCATCTTTTTTTATTCTGCCGACTATCTCATCGTAAAGAGTCTTCCTGAGCCCTTCAGTATTTTTCAGAACCTCTTTTGAGTATGCGTTTTCCTCATTAAGATAGTCAAGTACCTTTGTAGTCTGCTCATCAGGTTTTGAAGCATTCTTTTGTTCATCACTGAGACGCATCCAGAAATAATTATCTGTCCGATTACTGAATAACTCATGCGGGATTTTCTCGGCAACCGGCGCTTTTACAGCAGGTTGATTGTTGCAGGAAAACAGGATTATCGCAAACAGGAACGATAATGATAGATTAAATCTTTTCATGGTTGTGTTTATAATTTTAATTTGCGCATTTCAAAAATATGTTATTCCCTAGACATTTTTCATTTCCACATCCTTCATCGAGAGCTGAATTCGCTTTCTTTCAATGTCGACTGCAAGGACTTTCACCATGACTTGCTGATGGAGCTTCACAACGGCAGACGGGTCAGAGATATATTTCCTGCTCATATTTGAAATATGCACAAGGCCGTCCTGCTTTATTCCGATGTCGACAAAGGCTCCGAATTTTGTGATATTTGTAACTATACCCGGAACAACCATTCCTTCTTTGAGATCTTCCATTGAATGAACATCTGCAAAGCTGAACTCCTTAATTTTCGACCTGGGATCACGTCCCGGTTTTGCCAGTTCTTCAACAATATCCTTCAGGGTCGGCAGTCCGGTCATCGGACTAACATAGCGCTCCAGCAATATTTCTTTTCGTTTATCCTCATTTATGATCAGTTCCTTTAACTCACATCCAAGATCTTTTGACATTTTTTCCACAACGTAATAACTTTCGGGATGGACCGCACTTGCATCAAGTGGGTTTTCGGCATTACGTATTCTCAGGAATCCGGCAGATTGTTCAAAAGCCTTATCTCCCATACGTTTTACTTTAAGAAGCTCTTTTCTTGACCTGAAAGGTCCGTTTTCAGTCCGGTAATCAACAATATTCTGTGCCAGCTGCGGTCCGAGGCCTGAAACATAAGTCAACAGATGCTTGCTTGCCGTATTCACCTCCACTCCTACTGCATTTACACAGCTCATAACCACATCGTCAAGTGATCTCTGAAGCTTCTGTTGATCTACATCGTGCTGATACTGCCCCACGCCGATCGATTTGGGGTCAATTTTTACAAGCTCAGCTAATGGATCCATCAGTCTTCTGCCGATTGAAATTGCACCTCTTACGGTGACATCATAATCCGGAAATTCTTCTCTTGCAGTTTTAGAGGCTGAGTAAATAGATGCACCGGCTTCACTCACAACAAAAACCTGAATGTCAATATCAAACTTGATCCACTTTATAAAATCTTCAGTCTCACGGCTTGCCGTGCCGTTACCTATGGCAATTGCCTCGATCTTATAGGCATTTACCAGGGATAATATCTTTTTGATTGACATCGCAGTTTCGTTCTGGGGCGGATGCGGATAGATTGTCTCATTATGAATAAAATTGCCCTGCCTGTCAAGACATACAACCTTGCATCCTGTCCTGAAACCGGGATCAATGGCAAGGACGTTTTTTTCTCCCAGAGGCGATCCGAGAAGCAGCTGACGAAGATTATCAGCGAAAACTGTAATTGCTTCGATGTCGGCTTTTTCCTTGGAAATATTTCTGAATTCTGTTTCCATAGATGCCGAAAGGAGCCTTTTCCAGCTGTCCTTAATTGCTTCACTCACAATATCTGAAGAGGCATTTTTCCCTTTCACAAATATTGAATTAAGAATAGTGAGAGCGTGTTCCGCTTCAGGTTCCACCGACAGTCTGAGAAACCCTTCTTCCTCTCCCCTTCTCATTGCCAGCAGTCGGTGAGAAGGGCACTTTTTAAGTGGCTCCGACCAGTCAAAATAATCGCTGTATTTTATGCCTTCTGCCTCTTTTCCTTTAACCACTTTTGAAAAAATGAATGCCTCCTTATCGAAAAGATATCTCAGCTGCTTTCTTGACGTTTCATCCTCATTTATCCATTCCGCCATGATATCCGATGCACCCGCAAGAGCTTCCTCAACTGTTGCAACCATATCATTTAAAAAACCTTCTGCCTTTAAAACCGGATCATTCTCCTTCTGTTCCATGATAAGTGCAGCAAGAGGTTCAAGTCCCTTTTCCCTGGCAATTGTTGCTCTGGTGCGTCTCCTGGGTCTGTAAGGCAGATAGATATCCTCAAGTTCTGACATTGTAATGGACGCATCTATCTTCTGCCGGAGTTCAGGAGTCATTTTTTCCTGTTCTTCAATTGACTTTATTACGGCTTCTTTCCTGGCATCGAGCTCTTTCAGCCTGTCATACTCTTCTTTAATATGCATCAGCTGAACTTCGTCAAGGCTGCCAGTCATCTCTTTCCTGTACCGGCTGATGAAGGGTATCGTTGCTCCCCCATCCATGAGCCTAATAGTGTTCTCGACCTGCCATTCGTGGAGTCCGAGTTTCTTTGCAACCAGTAAGATATTCCTGTTAGTATTCATAGTATATTATTCAACATAAATAACCAGACCTTTAAGATACTCACTTTCAGGATGATAAATATTGACCGGGTGATCAGCCGGCTGGCTCATTTGATGTAAAATTCTTACGCTGCGACCGGTATTGGCTGCTGCCGCAAAGACTGATTTTCTGAAATTCTCCCTCGTCACAACCTGTGAACAGGAGAAGGTAAAAATAATACCGCCCGTTTCTGATCTGTTCTATTGCCTTTATATTCAGCCTTTTATATCCCTGCAAAGCGTTGGCCAGAACATTATTATGTTTCGCAAAAGCAGGAGGATCAAGGATGATGAGGTCGTACTGATCTTTGATGTGATTAAGGTAATCAAAGGCATCGACCTGGAATGATTCATGTCTCTTATCCTCGCCATAATTGAGCCTTATGTTTTCATTTGCCAGTTCAATAGCAGGAAAAGAACTGTCTACAGTATGAACCGCTGCAGCATTTTTCATTGCATAAACCGAAAATGCTCCGGTATAGCCAAACATATTGAGTACTGTACGTCCATCGGTATATTTTTCAAGAAGCTTCCTGTTTTCCCTCTGGTCGATGAAGAATCCGGTTTTCTGACCAGTGGTAAAGTCAATTTTAAACCTGTATCCATTTTCTTCTACTATCACGGGACCCGAGTTTCCAATCAGAAATTCATTGGTGGCATGTTATTCCTGACATATGCGGAATTGTCCCCTCACTTTTGTCATAGACAGCGACAATACTATCATTGAGCAATTCTGCCAGTATCGATGCAATCTCTGTCCTTATCCTGTAAAAACCAACTGAATGCATCTGCATTACTGCAATGCCATTGTAAAAATCAACAATTAGTCCGGGTAATCCGTCTCCTTCACCATGAATAAGTCTGAACACATTTAACTGAGGATTACCGATGATACCAATCTTTTTTCTATAATCAATTGCACGTTTTATCTTTTCCCTGAAGAAACTGACATCGGGCGTTTCAGGTACAAAGGATAATATCCTTACTGCAATTGAGCTTGGCTGATAATGACCTACCGCCAGAAAGGTATCCTTGTTGTCATAAACATCCACCAGATCTCCTTCGACAGGATTCCCGTACATTTTCTTTATGGCACCAGAGAAAATCCAGGGATGAAATCTTCGGACTGACTGTTCTTTACCGGATTTGAGGACTATCTTTACACGCTCTTGCATTCTCTTTTCTAAACCTTATTTCCGTTAACCAGTTTTTTATAGATCTGATAACACACCCATGCATCTGTTGCTGCATAGATCTGCTGGGCTTCACTAAGTTGTTCTGCTTCCCAGTCGGTTACCTGCTGACGCTTTGATATCCTGAATCCCAGAACTATGGCTGCAAGTTTTTTCAGACCTGAGCTCTGAATTCCAAAATCCTTGACGAAGCTTTGCAGATCGATGAATCCGTCAGGGACAAACTTTCTGATTCCTGTCAAAAATCGTATGTCATCATGTACTGCTACTCCTGCTTTTTTCAGGGACGGACTTGATAACAACCTGACCAACTCATCGGGTAGCCCAATTTTATTGATACGGAAAAGGCACGCCAGATCTTCTGTCGAAAGCTGGATAAGAGAAACAGTGTTCTTTTTTCCTTTTTTGAAGGTAGGTCTCGTCTCGGTATCAAATCCCAGAAGATCAGAAGTGAGAAGCCTTGGGAAGACCTCATAAAATGTTTTAAGATTGTCAACTACTACTATTTCACCTTTAAACCATGAGAGTTCATGCTCCGCAAGCTCTTCAACACTAATGTTCTCCTTATAAATATTATTCATTCTCGCCTCTTAAATCTTTTTGTCTTCTTGTTATAAACCAGTCTGCAGTATTTCTGTGTTCATCCTGGTCTTCATCCGCTTTCTCAACCTTTCCAATTTCTTCTCCCGAATAAAGGAATTTATGAATTGCTCTCATCGAATTTACCAGTTTCTGACCCCAGAAGTTTTCAAAGTTCATCCTGCATTCCCAGACGGCATCATTCATTACCTCTTTCGTGCCGGTCTGATAAAGAAGAAGAAAATCTTTTATATCCTGGTAAATATCTGCCATGTTTTCAGAAATACTTGATGCAACAGGTCCTTCCGATTGATTTATTTTTTCATCAAATACTTCGAGATAATCATTTGCTGTGCCGAATTTTTCCCTGAGTGTTTCATTAATTATGTTCCAGTCTGCTTCTGTTACAAATTTTTCATTTCCATCTTCAAAAAAAGGCTCCAATTGGGGCAGCAGAGACGCCTTCAGGTACATCAGAGGTAAAATACGTTGCAGGATCTTAAGCAACTCATCCCCTTTCAATGTTGAGGCGTGCTCCGCATATTTACAGAATTCATTTGCCACAGCAACAAATTCTACCACATTTCTGGAATATACCGGATCTGAATTAGCCTCCATACTGAAACTCAAATTTTTATTTTACCCGATGCCAAAAGTAATAAAAAAAGGCGTAAAGAATGTATTATGTATTATAGAGGAAAGGTGATGTTCAGGCTCAGGGACCAAAGAGACGAGGTGAAGAAGAGCCGAAGGGATGCCTGCTCCAATTTTATTCATAATCAACAGGTAGTTTTAATGGATTTAATAAATTTATTCTACTTTTAAGTTGTCTGTCTAATTTTTATAGCACATTGGATTACTAATCAGATACCATATAATTCCTTTTTTTGAGAACCCGGACAAAATAAACATTGAATTATGAATTACAAAAAAATTATCCTGATTATCTGCGCAACGGTTCTTCTGAGCTGTAGCAGGGAGACAGTTCATAAATCGTCTTTACTTGCGTATGATCCTCAAATTGACACTATCATCAGTAAAATGACACTTGAAGAGAAAGTAAATATGCTGCATGCGAAGTACATGTTCGTCTCTGCCGGTGTAGAAAGACTGGGAATTGCTGATCTGATATATACCGACGGACCCTTTGGCATCCGTGAGGAGATGCAGCCCAAAAGCTGGATGCCGCTTGGATGGGAAACAGACAAAGCAACCTTTTTCCCTACAGGGTCGGCTCTTGCAGCAACATGGAGCCCTGATCTTGCCTATGCATATGGAGCTGGTATGGCCCGCGAAGCAAGGCTTCGCGGCAAAGATATGCTGCTCGGCCCGGCTATCAATATTCAGAGAATTCCAACAGGAGGACGTACCTATGAATATCTTAGTGAAGATCCGTTTTTAAATGCAAAACTTTCTGTGGGATATGTCAAAGGAGTTCAGGACAATGGCGTAGCTTCATGTGTAAAGCACTACGCACTTAATAACCAGGAAAATAATCGTGGATCCGTAAATGTGATTGTAGGGGAGCGTGCGATGCATGAGATATATCTGTCTGCCTTTAAGGCATCGGTTGAAGAAGCAGATGCGTATGCAGTGATGGCAGCATATAATAAGGTCAACGGATGGTGGTGCTCTGAAAATGATTCTCTTCTTAATAAAATACTGCGCGATACCTGGGGATTTGGCGGAATGGTTATCTCAGACTGGAATGGCACACACAGCACAGTTCAATCGATTAAGAATGGCCTTAATGTTGAAATGCCAGGGGAAAAATACCTTGGAAAATCCCTTCTTGATTCGGTTAAGGCCGGTGTTGTCCCTGAGGATCTGATTAATCAGCGTGTTCGTGAAATTTTAAGAGTCAGGTTAGCCATTAAACCAATGCCTGCTGATATGGCAAATAAGGAAATTACTTCTCAGCTTCCACAGCAGAAGATTGCGTATGATATTGCAAGTAAGTCAATTGTTTTGCTGAATAATGACGGGATTCTTCCTTTTAACCTTTCGAAGAAACCTGTTATAGCAGTTATCGGAGCTAATGCAACACAGATTATGGCCTCAGGAGGCATGGGAGCTGGTGTAAAAACATTGTACGAGGTTACTCCTCTTGAAGGTCTTAAAAACAAGATCGGAGACAAAGCAGAGATCGTTTATGCCCAGGGTTATATACCTGTTGAATTTAATTTTGCAAGAATGTTTCGCAAAACATCCCCTGAGGAATTAATCAAAGAAGCTCGTGAAACTGTAATAAAAAATGCAAAATTAGTTAAGGAAGCCGTAAATACGGCTGCTAAGGCTGATATTGTATTATTCGTTGGTGGTGACAACCGTGCAGTTGAAACCGAAGGAAGAGACAGGCAGAATATCATGCTTCCGTCAGGTCAGGATGACCTTCTTCAGCAAATTTCAAAAGTTAATCCCAATATTGTTACGGTATTGGTTAGTGGCGCTCCTAATGATCTCAACGTGGTCCGTCCGGTTTCAAAGGCACTGCTTATTTCATGGTTCAACGGGTCAGAAGGAGGAAATGCACTTGCCGATGTACTTATCGGGAATATTTCTCCTGGTGGACGTTTGCCCTTTACATTGCCAGTCAAGCTTGAAGATTCACCAGCTTATGCATTGGGCAACTATACAGGAGACATTAGGAACGCAGACGTATTCGCCAACCTTGTTAAAGGATCCGATAAAGATTCAAAAACAGGTAAAAAGGACACTGAGACCGTCGGGAGTGGTGATCCGAATACAGCTGTCTATTCCGAGGGATCTCTCGTCGGATATCGCTGGTATGATACAAAGAAAGTCCCTGTAATGTACCCCTTCGGATACGGACTTACCTATACGACATTCGGTTACTCGACAATAAAGGCTGACAAGGAGAAATATGGATCAAAAGATACGATCTCTGTATCATTCATGTTGAAAAACAGCGGGAAAATGAAGGCTGACGAAGTTGTGCAGGCCTATATTCACAGGATCAATCCATCTGTAGTGTGGCCTGAAAAGGAACTCAAGGCATTCTCAAGGATCACTCTTGAGCCGGCTGAAAGCAAGTCAGTTAACCTCGTTATACCTGTAAAGGACCTTCGTTACTGGGATAAGCCAACGCAGACCTGGAAAGATGATCGCTGTGATATTGAAATAATGGTGGGCGCTTCTGCAGATGATATTAAGCTCACTAAAAAGATTTCAATTAAATAATTAGCTTTTGCATCTGTTTGAGTCCCGAGCGTAAGGGGAATCGGCAGGAGGCAAGCGGGCTCTTCTTACTCAATAGTTCATAAATAAAGTGAACATAATAAGACAGGGTTATGTTGTATTTGAAAAAAATCATATGATAGAGACAAAAGGTTATGCAACGCACGATGCAAAGTCGCCTCTTGCGCCCTGGAACTTCAAGCGCCGTGAAGTAGATGCCGGTGATGTCATGTTAGACATTATTTATTGTGGCGTTTGCCACTCCGATCTTCATCAGATTCGTGATGAATGGGGAGGATCAATCTATCCAATGGTACCCGGACATGAAATAATCGGTAGGGTAAGAAAAGTCGGAAACAATGTACATAAATTCAAAGTGGGAGAACTTGCAGGTGTTGGCTGCCTGGTAGATTCCTGCAGAAAGTGTGATAATTGCAGGCATGGACTGGAACAGTATTGCACCGGGGGCCAGTCATTTACCTATAACAGCTATGAGCAGGACAAAAAGACTCCCACTTACGGAGGTTATTCTAAAGTAGTAGTAGTCAATGAAGATTTTGTCCTGCATGTTTCGGAAAAGCTGCCGGTTACCGGTGTGGCACCTCTGCTGTGTGCCGGAATTACAACTTATTCTCCCCTGCGCCACTGGAAAGTCGGTAAAGGCCATAAAGTGGGGATCCTTGGTCTGGGCGGACTCGGCCACATGGCTGTTAAATTTGCAGCTGCATTCGGTGCTGAAGTTACCATGTTGAGCACATCACCGTCTAAGGAAGCTGATGCCAAAAAACTTGGTGCGCACAATTTTGTTCTTACCTCAAAAGAAGAAAATCTGCAAAAGGTTAAGGGCTATTTTGATTTCATAGTCGATACAGTATCCGCACCACATAATTATAATCTTTACCTTTCCTTACTCAAAACCGATGGTATCCAAATCTGTGTTGGAGTACCTCCTACTCCTGCCCAAATATTTGGATTCAGCCTTCTTTCCGGAAGAAAAAGTCTGGCTGGTTCAACAATCGGTGGTCTGCCCGAAACTCAGGAAATGCTGGACTATTGTGCCAGTCACAACATTGTTTCAGATGTTGAAGTAATTGCTATCAAAGATATTAATAAAGCATATGAACGAATGCTGAAGGGTGATGTACATTACCGGTTTGTAATCGATATGGCAACCCTTTAATTTAAATATACAAGACTATGAAAATATCTATAATAGGTGCAGGAAATATTGGCGGAAATCTTGCACGCTTACTGGTAAAAGCCGGACATGAAGTTGCCCTGGCAAATTCCCGCGGCCCTGCCTCATTAAAAAGCTTTGTCGATGAACTTGGAACCGGTCTGCATCCTGTAACCGTCGATGAAGCTATTACATTCAGCGATGTGATAATACTGTCAATACACTGGAGAACAGTGGATTCCCTGCCGGTGTTCAATGTACCCGGGAAGATTATAGTTGATACAACAAATCCCTATAAAGAAGACGGGACATTCTATGATTTAGGCAACGACATATCGAGCTCCAGGGTCATAAAACATTTTCCCGGAGGAATCCTGGTTAAAGCTTTCAATACTATCTGGTTCAAGCATCTTGCTGAAACCGGGAATAAAAAACTTCCTGTTGAGCAAAGAAGAGTTATTCCCATAGCAGGTGACGATAAAAATGCCAAAGCAAAGATCAGTCAACTGATAGAGGAAATCGGTTTTGGCCCATTGGATACCGGCAGTCTTAAAGAAGGAAGCAAACTTCAGGGTGTTCAGGGTGTATTGTATAACCGGGAGCTTTCGGTCAAAGAAGCCACAAAGATAGTTGAAGACCTTAAAAGATAGACTGAGGGACGATGAGACTAAAGGACTAAGAGATGGAGGGACGAAGAGACTAAGAGACGAAGAGACTAAGAGACTGAGAGACTGAGAGACTGAGAGACTGAGAGACTGAGAGACTGAGAGACTGAGAGACTGAGAGACAAGATTTCCGATGAAAATGCAATCCGTTATAAGACAAATTTTACAGTCATTTCTGGCAAAGATTATCATTGGTCTGGTTGTTATTATAGGGTTGGTTGCATTTTCAGAATGGTTATGGAGATTAGTCCTTGAAAATCACGGCATATCAGGTGAATTTAAAAATGTTATCACAGCAATTTCAGACTCAGGCTTAGCTTTAGCAGGATACATACTCCTTTACAGGCATTATGAAAAAAGAGAAATCAGGGAACTAAGCCTGGTTTCGTTTGCTAAATATGCAGCATCAGGTTTTGCATTTGGATTCCTTCAGCAGGCAACATTCGTACTGGTCATCTATTTCACTGGCAATTACATAGTTACCGGTATTAATCCGGTTTCATTTCTTTTTGCTGCATTTACCACCTCGTTGACTGCAGGATTTGTTGCTGAGATAATTATCCGTGGAGTGGTTTTTCGTATCACGGAGGAAAAATTTGGGACACTGATTTCCCTCCTCATTTTCACTGTGCTTTTTGCTCTTTTCCACCTGAATGTCGCCGGGGCAACTCTCATTTCTGTCATGTCAACAGCAATGCAGGCAGGGTTATTACTATCTGCTGCATACGTATTCACCAGAAGTCTTTGGTTTACAATATTTCTGCATTTTGCATGGGATTTTGCTGAACCCGGTATATTTGGTGCTTTGAATCCGGGAAATTCAATTCAACAAACTCTGTTAAGAAGCACAATTAACGGACCGGTTATTTTAACCGGGGGGCAAACGGGGCCTCAAAATTCGATTCAGGCACTTATAATCTGCACAGTTGCAAGCCTTTTCTTTTTATACTTTGCAAAAAGAAATAATAAATTCATCGATCTATACAGAAAGGAATCAGATATATAAGTCCTGATGAACCTTTGGTATTTGCACCCTGATGGCAAATATTTTTTATCTTGCGCTATGCTAGCAGGAAAATATAAATTCCTTTATGAAATCCTTACCGGAACCATGGATAAGCAAAGGATTTTTCATGATCCAATGCATACCCTTGCCTATGGAACCGATGCAAGCTTTTACAGGCTCATTCCAAAGATGGTTATCAGGGCAAATGATGAAAATGAAGTCTCATTAATACTAAGAGAATGCTCCGGCTTAAACATCCCGGTAACATTCAGGGCCGCCGGCACAAGTCTGTCAGGACAGGCGATTACAGATTCTGTATTGGTGATTGCCGGGTCCAACTGGAGAAAGTTCCACATAAATGACAATGGCTCAGAAATCAGGTTGCAGCCAGGACTTACGGGCGGACGTGTTAATACTCTCCTTGCTCCGTATGGCAGAAAGATAGGTCCCGATCCTGCATCAATAAATGCCGCAATGATTGGCGGAATTGCATCAAATAATGCCAGCGGCATGTGTTGCGGCACTTCTGAGAATTCTTATAAAACAGTTGCCGGTATGAGGATCATTATGGCTGACGGAGCTGTGCTCGATACCAGGGATGAGTTAAGTATGAAAGAATTCAGAAATTCGCATTCAAAGTTTCTGTCTGATATCGAAAACCTCTCGAAATCGGCAGTTGAGAATACTTTGCTAGCTGAACGGATCAGGAAGAAGTACAAAATGAAGAACACCACCGGTTACAGTCTTAACGCTCTTATAGATTTCACCGATCCTTTCGATATAATTGAACACTTGATGATCGGATCGGAAGGTACGCTGGGATTTATTGCCGACGTCAGCTTCACAACCGTTATCGAACAGCCGATGCAAGTCAAGCTCGCTGATGATCTTTCCTGATATTGAGAGTGCATGCAGGGCCGTTGCCCTGCTAAAAGCTGCACCAGTATCGGCTGTTGAACTAATTGACCGGTCAGGTTTGCATTCTGTCGAAAACCAGAAAGGTATGCCGGGATACCTTAAAGATCTGAAAGAGGAAGTGTGTGCACTGCTGGTTGAAACCGTCGCGGGAAATAAAAATGAAATAGCCGGAAATGTTGAAATAATAAGGAATTCCATTAAACTGATACCGGTAGAAAGGGCGGTGAGTTTTACAGATATCCCTGAAGAATATGATCGTCTCTGGAAAATCAGGAAAGGATTGTTTCCGTCAGTGGGTGCCATGCGAAAGACCGGTACTACTGTAATCATTGAAGATGTGGCTTTCCCTGTTGGGTCATTGGCAGCGGCGACACTCGATCTGCAAAAACTGTTAAAGAAGTTCAGGTATAATGAAGCTGTGATCTTTGGCCATGCGCTGGAAGGAAACCTGCATTTTGTTTTCACCCAGGATTTCAGTTCGCAGGAAGAGATTGACCGTTATGGCAGGTTCATGTCGGAAGTTTCGGGTCTTGTTGTTAATAAATATGAAGGATCTCTGAAGGCGGAGCACGGAACCGGCCGTAACATGGCTCCGTTTGTTGAAATGGAATGGGGAAAAGACGCTTACAAACTGATGATGGAGATCAAAAATATTTTTGATCCCCTTAATATTCTTAATCCGGGTGTGATCCTGAATCCCGATAAAGAAGTTCACTTAAAAAACCTGAAACCACTTCCTCCGGCCAGCGATATAATTGATAAGTGCACAGAATGCGGATTCTGTGAGCCGTCGTGTGTTTCAGCCGGTCTGACACTGACACCACGGCAACGAATTGTGGTCTTCAGGGAAATGGCATCACTTGCAAAAAGCGGACGCGAACCTCATATAGCTGCAGCTCTGTCAAAATCGTTTGAATACTCGGGAAATGACACATGTTCAACCGACGGATTGTGTGCTATGAGCTGTCCGGTTGACATCGATACAGGCAAACTGATTAAAAGCCTGCGTTCAGAAAAAGTTGCCTCCGTCCATAAAAGAGCAATTTTTCTGGCAACTCATATGAGTATGATAACATCTGCAGCAAGAAGAGCACTCTCAGTTGTCAGCTTTTTTCATATTATACTGGGAACCAAAATAATGCGAAGTATATCAACTGGTTTGCGAAGATTATCGGGTAACAGAATACCGCTATGGAATCCGTATTTTCCCAAAGGTGCCAAAGTTATTGAACAAAAGGAGGAAGTGAGTCCGGACAGACAGCGAAGAGTAGTGTATTTTCCTTCATGCATTAATCGTTCAATGGGTGTATCGCCAGATCACCGGGAAGAGATCCAGCTGTCGAGGAAGGTGGTTGAGCTATTACATAAAGGCGGATATGAAGTTATCTATCCTGATAACCTCAATAACCTCTGTTGCGGTATGGCATTTTTAAGCAAAGGTTATACTGAAGCAGGAAGATTAAAATCTGATGAATTAGAATCTGCTCTTTTGAAAGCCAGCAGGAACGGAGATTATCCCGTTCTTTGCGATATGAGTCCCTGCCTTTATACAATGAAAGAAAATATGAAGTCAGATCTCAGGCTTTACGAGCCGGTGGAGTTTATAAAGGAGCACCTCCTGCCCTATCTGAGTATTACCCCTGTTAATGAGGTCATCACCGTTTTCCCTGTATGCAGTATGAAAAAGATGGAGCTCGATAACGATTTGTTAGAGCTCGCAAAGATCTGCGCCACGGAAGTGATCGTACCTGAAACAAATTGCTGCGGATTTGCCGGAGATCGTGGATTCACTTATCCCGAATTGAATAAGCATGGGTTGAGTAATCTGCGAAGCCAGCTGCCCGGGACGGTGAAAAACGGGTATTCCACAAGCAGGACTTGTGAGATCGGCTTGAGTCTGCATAGTGGTATTTCCTATAAATCAATTATTTACCTGGTTGAACAGGTAAGCAGGGCAAAGATAGATAAATGAATTAGGGTTACTATATACTCACTATTAGTGTTTAATTTAATTAATATGAAAAAGAACGAGAAAACAAAAAGTCAAAAGGCTAAAAGTCTGTCGAGGCGGAATTTTATCAGCACTGTTGGTGCGGCTTCAGCTGCATTTACTATTATCCCGCGTCACACATTGGGAGGGATCGGTTATACTGCACCCAGCGATATGCTCAACATTGCAGGTATAGGTGTTGGCGGCCGTGGAATAAGTGATATAACTGCGATCTGTCCTCTGGAGGTTGATGAAAGGCAGGTTTTAAAGATAACCTATGATGATGCAACCGCTGAGGCAAACAATAAAGTGGCCTATTATGAAGAAGACGATGAACCAAGAAAACCTGAGAAGCTAGCCAATATTTACGCGCTCTGCGATGTGGATGAGGAAAGAGCATTCCGTACTTTTAAGGGTTATCCCAAAGCGAAGATCTACAAAGATTTCCGGAAGATGCTTGAAAAAGAAAAATCGATAGATGCAGTGGTGATTGCAACGCCGGACCATACACACGCAGTCGCTGCCATGATGGCCATGAAGATGGGAAAGCACGTGTATTGTGAAAAACCGTTAACTCATACCGTATTCGAAGCAAGGGCATTGGCCAAAACCGCGAAAGAAACTGGTGTTGTCACACAGATGGGAAACCAGGGCATGGCTGCTGATGCCAACCGGCAGCTTAAGGAATGGCTTTGGGCGGGCGCTATCGGCGATGTGCGCGAAGTACATGCCTGGTCAAACCGGCCGATCTGGCCACAGGGAATTAACCGGCCTTTGGATACTCCAGCTGTACCCCGCACTCTCGATTGGGACTTATGGCTTGGTCCTTCTCCTGAACGGCCCTATAACCCGGCCTATGTGCCTTTCGCCTGGCGGGGCTGGTTCGATTTCGGAAGCGGTGCCATAGGCGATGAAGCTATACATAACCTCGCCCCGGTGTTCTCTTCCTTAAAACTCACGGCTCCTACGCTTATCCAGGCAAGTTCTTCACCCGTATTCCCTGAAACATATCCGTTGGCTTCGGTGATCCACTTTGAATTTCCGGCACGGGAAAAAATGCCTCCGGTAACCATCCATTGGTACGACGGCGGAATACTGCCAGCAAGGCCTGCAGAACTTGATGCCGATGCCGTTAATGGTGTTTACAGAAAGGATCTGCCTGATTGGGATACCGAAAATGGTGTGATTTTCGTCGGCGATAAAGGTAAATTGCTTTCCCGGGGGGAAGGAACAAGATACCTGAGATTTATCCCAAATTCACAGGCTTACGGATTTTAAAGCGCCGAAGCCTTATTTGCCGCGCTCCATCGGACATCATAAAGAATGGATAGAAGCATGCAAGGGTAATGGAACAACCCAATCCAATTTTGGCTTTGCCGGGCCATTGACTGAAGCATGTCAGCTCGGAAATATCTGCTATAAGAATGGGCGGCGCAGAAATTAAATGGGATTCGGGAAATCTTAAAATTACCAATAACGAGGATGCTAATAAACTTCTTCAGATGCAATATCGCAGCGGGTGGAGTTTATAAGTATCTGACCTGAGCTTATGAAACCCATTTAAGTCTATGATCCTGATCCGGAATAATTTTGTTATGGTCAAGTAGCCAGCGGATTACCTTTATCACTTTATCTTCAGGAAAATCAATTATTTTAACGAGTTCTTCCGCATCGGGATTATTTTTGGACAGAGCACTTTTTATTTCTTCCAGAATAAGATCAAATTCATACTTGCTCAGATCGAGCTCATTTCTTTCACGGCAAACATCACAGATACCGCACCTGTCTGATTCCTCACCGAAATAATCAAGCAGGTACATTGATCTGCAATGGTTATCTGAATCAGCATATTCGATCATTTTGTTCAGACGTATCTCGTATTTTTCCTTTACATGAAGATAATTATCAGGTGAGATCAGCAAAGCTTTCCTGACCAGCCTCTCTTCGGTAAAGATTACCAGTGCTGTCTTTTTGCCGGGAATATATCTGATAATATTTAAGGCTGACAATTTAACCAGATATTGATATATAGTGTCACGCGTTGCAGCTGATTTTCGTGAAAGCGCTTCCTCATTTATCGGAACAAATTCACTGAACATTCCTGTATAGGATCTGAGAAGAAGCTTTATAAATCCATCGAATGATTCGTTTGCTACCTGAAATTTATACAGATCATCACGGCTAACAATAAAATGCACTCTCGAGGGATTATTTATTTCTTCAGTAAATTCCATATAACCTTCCCTCTGAAGGAATTGAAGGCTGTTATATGTTTCGATTACAGGTAACCTGTATTTTGATACAAAATCATACATATTGAAGTCAAAAACATTATCTTTTCCTGAACCAAGCGGTACCTGAAGATAATTACATAATGCCTCATAAGTGTCTTTGATCTTTTCAACAGGAGGAAATTTCTTTCTGATAGTATCTGTCAGTCGGGTTTTGTCTGCAGGTGAATATAAAAGAACAGCAAAAGCAGGCTTCCCATCGCGTCCTGCCCTCCCACTTTCCTGAAAATAGCTCTCGATGGAATCAGGTATATCCCAGTGAATTACGAATCTCACTTCAGATTTGTCAATACCCATTCCGAAAGCATTTGTAGCAACAATTACCCGTGTCTCACCTGTTGTCCATGAATGCTTGCTTTTTGTCGCGCAGTTCATCTGTCAATCCGGCATGATAAAAATCAGCACTTATCCCATTTGCAACCAGAAGTTCGGCAACCTCTTTGCATCTCTTTCTGCTTCTGACATAAACTATTCCGCTTCCTTTTGTTTTTTGAAGCGTCTTAACAAGATAAGTTCCTTTATCTTCTACTTTTCGTACCAGGTAGGAAATATTTTTCCTGTCGAAACTTGTTCTGAGAACATTCTTTTCTCTGAAGCCGAGTTTCTTCATTATATCATCAATGACCTGAGGAGTGGCGGATGCAGTCAGTGCCAGGAAAGGAACCTTTTCGGAAATATGATCCCTGAGCGATGCAATTTTCAGATACGATGGTCTGAAATCATATCCCCACTGAGAAATACAATGTGCTTCATCTATTGCAACAAGCGACAGATTCAAGCCTTGTGACTTTAGCCTGAAAAATCCTTGTTGAGATTCTTTCAGGTGAGATATACATGAAATTTATAATCTCCGTATATACAATTCTCAAGAGCATTATCAATTTCTTCACCCGACATTCCGGAATGTATTGCTATGGATTTTATTTCCAGATTATTAAGGCGGTTTACCTGATCTTTCATCAGGGCAATCAGCGGAGTAATAACCAGACATATCCCTTCATGTAGCAAGTGCCGGAACCTGAAATGTTATTGATTTTCCTCCTCCTGTCGGCATCAGTCCAAGTGTATCCCTTCCTTCAGCAACAGATCTTATTATCTCTTCCTGCAATGGTTTAAAGGAGGTATATCCCCAGTATTTTGTTAAAATCTGTCTGTATGGTTCGATATTCATTCCGGGTGGCACTATCTACAAATGTACTATAATTCTCACGTCAAAGATGCAAAGTTAAATGGGGCAAAGAGGTCCTGCTCTATGCACATGTGCCCTGAGCTCTGTGCACCAAACATCGCCAATAGCCTATAATACATAATACATTTTACGTACTTCTGTTTTTTTTCGTAATTTGCGCCATCAAAAACTTAAAATCTCATCTGATGTCATTTTTAAAAGATAAGATACTATATGAAGGTTTAACATTTGATGATGTCCTTCTGGTTCCTTCATATTCTGAGGTACTTCCAAGGGAAGTTGATCTCAGCTCAATGTTCACAAGAAACATCCGTATCAATACGCCTGTTGTTTCTGCTGCCATGGATACTGTAACCGAAGATGAGCTTGCAATAGCGATTGCCAGGGAAGGAGGGATCGGTGTGATCCACAAGAACATGACTATCGAGAAGCAGGCCGCGCAGGTAAAACGCGTTAAAAGGGCTGAGAATGTTATGATTTTTGATCCGATAACGATTAATCTCGATGCTACGGTTGCTGAAGCCATGAATTTGATGAGTGAATATAAGATCGGAGGCATTCCGGTTATTGATAAAGATGGCATTCTGAAAGGAATTGTCACAAACAGGGATCTGAGGTTTGAAAACAACGGATCACGAAAGATAACTGAGGTAATGACTACAAATCTGATCACTACAAATCATCAGACAAATCTGGAAGCTGCAGCAAGGATCCTTCAGAAGCATAAAATTGAAAAGCTCCCGATGATTGATGACTCCGGCAAACTGATCGGTCTGATTACATATAAGGACATAACAAAAACCAAGGATCGTCCGAATTCATGCAAGGATGACAAAGGACGACTAAGGGTGGCCGGAGCAGTCGGTATAGCTTCAGATACACTGCAAAGAGTTGAAGCTCTTATAAATGCAAATGTCGATGCTATTGCAATTGATACGGCACATGCTCATACAAAAAGCGTTATCAATATTCTCAGGGAAATAAAAAGGAACTTCCCGGGTGCTGAAGTTGTTGCCGGTAATATTGGTACTGCTGATGCAGCTAAAAAGCTTGTCGATGAAGGTGCTGATGCTGTTAAAGTAGGAATAGGCCCGGGTTCAATTTGCACAACCAGGATAATTGCAGGTGTAGGAATACCGCAACTATCTGCCATTTATAATGTTGCAAAAGCTATTGAAGGTTCAGGAATTCCTGTTATTGCTGATGGCGGTATCAGGTATTCGGGAGATATCATAAAAGCTATTGCAGCAGGTGCTGATTCTATTATGGCCGGATCACTCTTTGCCGGAGTTGAGGAATCACCCGGAGATACAATCATTTATAATGGCCGTAAGTTTAAAGCATACAGGGGAATGGGATCTATCGAAGCTATGCAGCAGGGCTCAAAAGACCGATATTTTCAGGATATGGAGGATGATATAAGAAAACTTGTTCCGGAAGGAATTGAGGCAAGGGTACCATATAAAGGAACTCTCTCTGAAGTAATTTACCAGATGACCGGAGGATTAAGGGCCGGAATGGGATATCTTGGAGCAAAAAATATCACTATTCTCAAAAAAGACGGCAAATTTGTAAGAATTACCCATTCAGGCATTATCGAAAGTCATCCTCATGATGTTTCAATAACAAGGGAAGCACCGAACTACAGCAGAAAATCATTTGAATAACCGGTAGCAACTCCTGATGAAAATCAGATCATCCTATTTAATCACTATTATATTTCTGTACCAGGGTGTTTGCCAGGCACAGGATTTGAATACTAAAATATTAATGACTGTAAACGGGAACGTGATCCAGGCAGGAGAATTTATCAGGATGTATAAAAAAAGCAAGGAGCCCGGAAAGACACTGGATATCGACAGTTATCTGCAGCAATTTACTGTTTTTAAACTCAAAGTAGCCGATGCTCTTAATGCAGGGATATGATACCACCCAATCATTCAGGAATGAACTGAATGGCTACAGAAACCAGCTTGCACAAAATTATCTTACTGATACCCAGACAAAAGAGAAACTCCTGCAAAAGGCATATCAAAGATCACTGACTGAAATAAATGCATGGCATATTCTTGTGGCGATGCCACAGGATGCTTCTCCTGAGGATACACTAAAAGCATGGAAAAAAGCAATCGACATAAGGGAACGAATTGTAGAAGGAGAACCATTTGAAAGTGTTGCCAGAGGAACTTCTGATGATAAATCAGTTAAAATAAATGGAGGAAATCTCGGTTATTTTTCAGTTTTTCAGATGATAATGCCATTTGAGGATGCTGCATATACCCTGAAGAAGGGAGCAATTTCAATGCCGGTGAGGACACCATACGGATATCATATAATTAAAGTGACAGACAAACGACCTTCAAAAGGGAGGATAAAAGTAGCTCATATAATGAAGGCAGTACCCCCCGGAGCGGATGATAAAGTAGCACAAAAAGCAAAGGCAGAGATTGATACAATTTATAAAATGCTTGCAGGGAGGAGCCTCTTTCAGTGAACTCGCAAAAAAATATTCTGATCATAAAGAATCAGCTTCAAAAGGAGGTGAACTCAACTGGTTCGGAACAGGTGAAATTATCAGTGATTTTTCAGAAGCAGCATTTGCAATCAAAGATACAGGAAAGTATACAAAACCTGTTCGTACACTTTACGGATGGCATATCATTAAACTGCTTGATAAAAAAACGCCCGGAACATTTGAAGAAACCAGCTCATTTCTTGAAAGCAAAATCAATCAGTCATATCTTAATTCATTAAGCAAAAAATCATTTGTCGAGAAACTTAAAGAAAGAGTATAATTTTCAGATCAATCCGGAAGCATATAACTGGTTTATTGCTCATACCGATACTCTGATCATTCAGGGATTAAAAAAATATGATCGGAGCTTATTACCTGAAGGTAATCTATATTCATTTGCAAATCAATATTTTACAACATAGTGATTTTGCAGATTATATTGAAAAGAGAGGATCAATGGTTGTGACAAAAGATTCATCCCTCTTCATCAATAAATTAATAGACATAAAGGTGTCTGATCATCTGATAGGTTATGAGAATTCCGTTCTCGAAAAGAAATATCCGGAATTCAGGTATCTCATGAATGAATTTCACGACGGCATGCTTCTGTTTGAAATTTCAGATAAAAAGGTCTGGAACAGGGTAAGCAATGATTCTGCAGGACTTCATCGCTATTATGAAGACCATAAAAATAACTGGCTTTCCAAAAGAGGCATTGAGGCAAAGATTTATCACCCTGAAATCGTCTGATGGTGAAAAATTACTTTCATCAGCCTTTAAAAAATATTCCCGCAAACCTGATCTGGATACATTATCTGCTCAAAAAATTCAATAAAAAGAATGACACACTGCTCTATATAAAAGAGGGCAGCTGGTACAAAGGTGATAATCCTGAAATTGACAAAATTGAATGGTCCAAAGGTCCGCATCCTATCAACTATAATGGCTTCCCTTCAATGATCCTTATCAAAGGTGTCATTGAACCTGCTCCTTTGAAATATGAAGATGTACAGGGTGATGTAATGACAGGTTATCAGGAATCTCTGGAGAGCGAATGGATCAGACAATTAAATAAAAAATATAGCGTTAGGATTGATAATTTGGTACTCGATGAAGTGAAGAAGAAGTTGAAAAATGAATAAAACAATAATCATACTGAGTTGCCTTCTCATTTTAGCCGGCTGCAATAAAGAGTCAAAACAAGACCAAAAGAATTGCAGTTGCTGAAGTTGGTAAAGTAGATTCTCTATTACGATGAAATGCCTGAACTTATTCAAAGAGGCATAAATGATGCTGATTCACGTAGCTTTGTATCAGAATTATATCAACAAATGGGCAAAAAGACAACTTCTGCTTCAAAAAGCTGAAGATAATCTGTCTCCTGACATGAAAGATGAGATTGCCAGACAGCTTGAAGAAACCAGGACAAATCTGGTTATTTACCAGTATCAGCAGACAGATGATGCTTGAAAAACTGGATACTGTCTTAACTGAAACAGAACTTGAGAATTATTATTCAGCAAACGAAAATAGTTTTGTGCTGACTTCAAATATTGTAAAAGCTCTTTTTATAAAATTGCCTCTTGAAACTCCTGATCTCAATAAAATAAGGGTACTTGCACGTTCAAATGATCAGAACGATCTTCAGCAGCTTGAAAGCTATTGTTATCAGTTTGCTGAAAAATTTGATGATTTTAATGAAGAATGGATCCCTATGAACAGAATTAGCAGTTGAACTGAATCAGAATATTGAAAATGAAGAGAATTTTCTCAAAAGAAATACATTTTTCGAAACAAGTGATTCTGCTTCAGTATATCTGATATCAATACGGGATTACAGGTTAAGATCTTCCCTTGCTCCTTTTGAATATGTAAAAGATGATATAAAGAGAATCATCTGGAATACCAGGAGATTCGAATTTATTCAGTCGCTTGAAAATGGAATTTATAATGATGCACTTAAAGAAAATAGTTTTAAGATATTCTAATAATCAGTACAAATCGGATTCCTTCACCCGGATAAATATATTATATAATGAAAATAAGAAAATCTAAATTTTGGCTGACATTGATATTTTTGTTCCTGCCAGGGGTGTTTATTGCTAATTCTCAGATGCTGGTTGAATCAGTTGCTGCTATTGTGGGAAATGAGGTTATCTATCTGTCTGATCTCGAAAATAGCATTGCCGATGTGAGAAGAAACGGAAACAAAACTCCTCTTGATCAACTAACATGCAGGGTATTTCAGCAGATGCTTGTTTCAAAACTTTTCGTCGATCAGGCCAGGATAGATAGTATTATTGTTACGGATGATGCAGTTGAAGGCGATCTCAATATGAGGATGAATGACGCCATCAGAACAGCCGGAAGTGAAGAGGCTCTGGAAACATATTTTAAGAAAAGCATGCTTGAAATCAGACGGGATATAAAGAAAACCCTTCTGGAACAACAGGTTGTAAGTGAAGTTCAGAATAAGATTTCAAAGAATATTACAGTAACACCCGCAGCGTTAAGAAAGTTTTATAATTCACTTCCTAAAGACAGTCTACCTGTTATTCCTGCAAAATATCAGATAAGTATCATTCAGGTTGATCCTCCCGATAATGAAGAGAATAAAGCTGAAGCCCGTCAGAAACTTCTGGATATCAGAAGTCAGATACTTGCTGGCAAGAGTTTTAATGTACTGGCAATACTCTATTCTGAAGATCCGGAATCAGCAAAAAATGGTGGTGAGATGGGATTCAGGTAAGAGGTGAACTCGAAAAACCATATGCCGATGCAGCATTCAGCCTCACAAAAAATACTGTCTCCAAAATTGTGGAAACAAAATATGGATTCCATATCATACAACTTATTGACCGTAAAGGCGATATGGTCAATACACGTCATATTCTTATCAGGCCAAAAGTTAAACCTGATCAGGCTGCACAGGCAATAACGAAGCTCGATAGTCTGGCAAACCTTATAAGGAAAGACAGTATTAAATTTGAAACAGCTGCTTTTCGTTATTCAACTCACAAGGACAGCAGGATCAATGGTGGTAAACTAGTAAGCCCAAATCCTTCGGCTCGTGTCACCTGGTTCACACTCGAGGAATTAAATCCCGAGATGTATGTAAAGATCAGGGAAATGAAGGTTGGAGAGATATCTGATGCTTTTAAAACAACTGATGAGAATAATAATGAGGTTTTCAGGATTGTTAAGCTTGATAATGTCCTGCCTGCACATACTGCTAACCTGAAAGATGATTATCAGACTCTTTATGATGCAGCTCTCGTTAAAGAACGAACCGATGTTTTTGAAAAATGGGTTAAAAACAAAATTGCCATCACTTATATTAAAATAAGCGATGAATTCAAAAGTTGTGCTTTTCTTCAAAAAGGATGGCTGAAATAAAATTCATGAAATGGCTTGTCAATAGAACCGCTGTCAGACAAATACTAAGTGTCATTGTAATCCTGTTCTTTGTTACTTCACTGCATCCTCAGAATACACCCGGGAATCAGATGGCAAAGAAAAAGATAGTTCTCAAAAATGCTGATTCAGTTCTTATTCTGAAAGATCCCAGTACCGGAAAGGATATTCACCATCTTCTAGGGAATGTGCACCTTCAGGATAATGAAATTATAATGTGGTGCGATAGTGCTCACTTTTTCCCTGATAAAAACCAGGTAGAGGCTTTCAGGAAAGTTCATATTAAACAGGGAGATACCCTTGATCTTTATGGTGATTACCTTTTTTATGACGGAAAAAGCAAATTAGCTTTTGTAAAAGGAAATGTTGAACTTATTGATAAAGAGACTCATCTTTATACCGATTCAATACATTATGATGTTCAGAACAGAATCGCCAGGTATACTAACAGGGGCAGAATTACAAATGCCAAAAACACGCTTACAAGCATAATTGGTGTTCTATTATGCATCAGAAAATCTTTTTCATTTCAAGGATAGTGTAAAAATAGTAAATCCTGATTACGTAATGACTGCTGATACAATGGATTACAATACAATATCAGAAATTGCATATTTTACGGGTCCAACAGAATTAAGTGGTGATAGCATATATCTCTACTGTGAAAAAGGATGGTATGATACTAAAAATAAAAAGACTTCCCTCTGGAAAAATGCAATGATTGATAACAGGAAACAGATCATTCATGGAGATTCACTGTTTTTTAATGACAGCACCGGATTTGGCGAGTCATTCAGAAATGTTGTGATTGAAGATACAGTTAATAAAATTGCTATAGAGGGCAACTATGCATGGTACTTTAAACAACCTGAAAAGTTCATGGTTACTGACAAGGCAGTGTTTATTCAGATCTCAAACCAGGATTCACTTTTTTTGCATGCTGATACAATAAGTTCAAAGACAGTGACTGATACAACCGGAAAGGTCTTCAGACTGATGAAAGCTTACTATGGCTGCCGGGTCTTCAGCAAAGATCTGCAGGCAAAATGTGATTCCCTCTCCTACTCCTTTCAGGATTCGGTGATCAGACTGTACAGAGATTCCGGTAATCTGGTCAGGAGAGAACCAGCTGACATCAGATTCAATGGCAGTCTTTACCAAAAACAGACAGACAGACCGCCTGGAATTATATAATAATGCATTTATTGCCAGCAAAGTGGATTCATTAAGATTTAACCAGATAAAAGGCAGATCACTCACCGGTTATTTCAAAGATAATGAACTTTATAAAATAGATATTAAAGGTAACGGGGAGTTACTTTATTATCTTCTTGACGGAGAGCTATTGCAGGAGTAAATCAGTCAAAATGTGCAAATATGGAGATCATGGTTGATAACGGTAAAGTAACTGAGATTTTTGAATATGAGAATCCTGAAGGTTTCATTGATCCTCCTCTCCCGTTGAATCCTATCAGGCTCGAAGGATTACAAGTGGTTCGATGACCTCCGGCCCAAAAAGAAGAATGATATATTCAATAAATGAAAAAGAGGCTGATCATCTTAGAATCCAGCCTCTTTTTTAATATTCATCTTCATTAAAAAAGAAATCGTCTTTACTTGGATAATCCGGCCAGATATCTTCGATACTTTCATAAATATCACCTTCATCCTCAATTTCCTGCAAGATTTTCAATAACTTCCATTGGGGCACCCGACCTAATGGCGAAATCAATCAGCTCATCCTTAGTGGCAGGCCATGGAGCATCCTCAAGTTTTGATGCTAATTCAAGTGTCCAGTACATATTTTCCTGATTAAATAAAGCTTAAAACAAAGTTTGCAAATATATATATTATTTTACTTAAAAAACAATACCCTATTTTAAGTTTTTTAACATATCAAACTGACCACTTAACCTCTTCAATATCAAGCTCTAAGGCTATTTTTCTGGACAATACGAATAAAAAATCTGAGAGCCGGTTAAGAAATTTGTTCACGATTTCAGGCGTTTCTTCGGTCATATTTAATCTCGAAATTGCCCTTTCTGCCCTGCGGCATACACATCGGGCTATATGACAATATGATACGAGTATATTTCCTCCCGGAAGAATGAAATTGTTGAGTGGAGGCAGAGTTTCCTCCATTATGTCAATTTCCTTTTCAATAACTGAATGCACAATCAGGATCAGGCAAGATCTTTCTGCTTCTGATATTCTCACTGTCATACGCAAGTGCAGCAGCACATTTCATGAGCTGGTCCTGAATATAGATAAGAAGCTCTTTCCGTTTCAGATTTTCTTTGTGATCCCGTAACAGTCCGATCCATGCAATAAGCTCATCAACAGAACCATATGCTTCAACTCGGATTGAATGTTTTGGAACCCTCCTGCCTCCCGACAATGAAGTTGTACCATCATCACCTGTAAGGGTATAGATCTTCATGACGAAATAGAAGGAATAAAAAGAAGTAAAAATCTCAGGGCTAAACTTTATGCTTTTTTATAATGTTCATTAGCGGTAATCCTGTGCAATTTCACCGTCGAATAACCTGATTATCCGGGCAGCATGTTTAGCAATATCCTCTTCGTGCGTAACAACAATCACAGTATTACCCTTTTTATGAATTTCATCAAGCAGGCCCATGATATCGATAGATGTCTTGCTGTCAAGGTTACCGGTAGGCTCATCTGCAAGTATAATTGACGGCTTATTTACAAGAGCCCTTGCAATTGCAACACGCTGACGCTGTCCTCCAGACAGTTCATTTGGCTTATGAGTCATCCTGTCGGCCAGACCTACCTGCTCAAGAGTTTCAACTGCTACTTTTTCCCTGTCGAGTTTCGGAACTCCGGCATATATTAATGGTAAAGTAACATTTTCAAGTGCTGAATATCGCGGAAGAAGGTTAAATGTCTGAAATACAAATCCAATCTCTTTATTTCTGATTTCTGCCAGATAATCATCTTCCATTTTGCTTACATCGGTACCGTTAAGAATATAGCGTGCCACTCGAAGGAGTATCAAGGCATCCGAGCAGGTTCATCAAAGTGGATTTTCCTGATCCTGATGGTCCCATGATTGCAACATATTCATTTCTTTCAATATTAATACTGACCGATCTTAAAGCCCTCACAATTACTGATCCAACCTGATAATTCTTAACAATATCGTGAATCTCAATTACTTTCTCCATAACGCTTAAAATTTGAATTTCCGAAATTAGATTAAATATATCAAATAATAAATATTAAAACACTTAATTTTTGTTAATATCTGATTATATAGTGATTATGAGTGATCCCTTCCTTCAGGAACAAAATTCCCATTCTGTAAATATCAATACTCACAGTGACCTTTTTATGAAGCTTTATCTCTTTCCAGGCTTCTGCCATCTCCTCTGAATAGTTGATATCATCAATGATAATAACTGTTTTGCTATCAGCAAATTCTGCCAGTACATTGAAATATTTCAAAACAGGTTCTTTCCTGTGGTTTCCATCTATAAATATCAATCCTGGTTTAATTCCTGTTGAAATAATTCCGGGTAAAACCTCATCAAAAGATCCCTCTGATACATGAATATTATTCAGGCCTGTTTCAATAAAGTTCTGTCTTGCTATTCTTGCTGTTGACGGACAGCCTTCTATGGTATACACTGTTGCATCCGGACATGAAGCAGCCATGTACATTGTACTTATTCCCAATGAAGTACCCAGTTCAATAATATGCGGGTTGCCAAATTCTGCTGCTATTTTTGACAAAAGCACACCATATTTCGCAGGAACTGGCGAACGCCTGGCTATATCTGAAACCTTTCGCAAGTTTGATTTCAGGGATACTGACCCGGAACCGAGATCCTTAACCACGATTCTGCTTCTGTCGCTCAGCATCTTCCTCCTTATCTGTTCTGCCGCAATAATAATTCCAGGATCAATTTTCTTTGTGAACACCCTTGTCACAAGATCAAATACGAACGGACTGTGAATTCCATGCCCTCTCCGGTGATGTGACAGCAGAATGTAATTCAGATATTTGAAAGTCCGGGGAAAAATCATCAGCACGACTATTATAATTAGGACAGGTTTTCAAAAATACGTATTTTCGGATGATGATTTAATAAATATTTTTATAATCGACCCCCCATCTCCCCTAAAGAGGGGTTAATCCGCAAGTGTTCAGGTGTAATTGACCTTGAAAGCACTGATTTAGTTCCCCTTTAGGGAGAATTCCCGCGTAAGCGTGACAGGGGGTCTGGTAAATATAGATTTAACTCTATGATCTTAAAGGAGTTTTTAGATACTGAAATTACCTACCTGACTGGAGTTGGTCCAAAAAGGGCAGAACTTCTTAATAACGAGCTGAATATTCTCACATTCCGCGATCTGCTTTACTATTTTCCCTATAAATATATCGACAGAACAAGGTTTTACAAGATTGCCGAACTTGATCCCGACCTTCCGTTTGTTCAGATAAGAGGAACCATAAGAGGTTATAGTACAGAAGGCCATGGGGCAGGCAAAAGGCTGGTAGCTGATTTTCAGGATGAGACCGGAACATTGAAACTTGTATGGTTTAAGGGAGGAAAATGGATAACCGGAAGCTTTAGTCCGGGAGTTGAATATATAGTTTTCGGGAAACCTGGTGTATTTAACGGTATTATTAATATCATCCATCCGGAGATTGAAGCTTCCGATAAAATGGCCGAAAGAATTAATTCGGCGCTTCAGGCGCAATACAGTACTACTGAGAAACTTAAGAATCAGTTTGTTTCTTCGAAAACAATAAGCAAACTGATCGGCAATATGTTGAAACAGATTAAAACAAGATTGCCTGAAACTTTACCTGCTTACATTGTTTCGCAGTATAAACTGATGGAACTGCATGAAGCTCTCCATAAAATCCATTTCCCTTCGAATCCTGATGAACTTGAAAAAGCAAGACACCGCCTTAAATTTGAAGAGCTCTTTTATATTCAGCTTAACCTTCTGAGATTCAAAACAAACCGCAGTCTGAAATATAAGGGATTTGTATTTTCAAGTGTGGGTGATAATTTTAATAATTTCTATTATAACAACCTGCCATTTACTCTTACAGAAGCTCAGAAAAGAGTTATGAAAGAGATAAGAAAGGATCTTGGTTCAGGAAAACAGATGAACCGTTTGCTTCAGGGAGATGTTGGCAGCGGTAAAACACTTGTTGCGCTGATGAGCATGCTCATAGCTCTGGATAACGGTTACCAGGCATGCATCATGGCTCCCACTGAAATTCTTGCCAGCCAGCATTATCAGACTATCTCAAAATTGCTGGAAGGTATTGATATTAAAATACGTCTGCTTACGGGCTCTTCAAAAAAATCTTCCCGTAAATTAATTGCCGAATCCCTGCTTGACAGATCTCTTAATATACTGATTGGAACACATGCTCTTCTTGAGGAAAATGTTCAGTTTGCTAATCTTGGTCTTGTAATTATCGATGAACAGCACCGGTTTGGTGTTGCGCAGCGTGCCAGGCTCTGGCAGAAAAACCTAAATCCGCCGCATATCCTTGTAATGACTGCCACTCCTATTCCGAGAACTCTGGCAATGACGCTTTACGGCGATCTCGATGTTTCGGTTATCGATGAATTACCTCCTGGCAGGGTACCGATAAAAACAATGCATTTTACTGATTCAGAAAGAAATAAGGTGTTTGGATTTATCAGGAACCAGATAGCTGAACACCGGCAGATCTATATTGTCTATCCTCTTATCAAAGAATCTGAAACAATGGATTATAAGGATCTGGAGGATGGATGGGATACTATTTCAAGGGTCTTCCCGGCTCCTCAATACTGCATAAGCATTGTACACGGTAAGATGACTCCCGCAAACAAGGAGATCTCAATGAAGCTGTTTAAGGATGGAGTTGCTCATATTCTGATTGCCACCACGGTCATCGAGGTTGGCGTAGATATACCAAATGCCACGGTAATGGTCATTGAAAGCGCGGAACGTTTCGGATTGTCTCAGCTGCATCAGCTTAGAGGACGCGTAGGCAGGGGTGCGGACCAGTCATATTGCATACTTATGAGTTCTGATAAACTTACAAGAGAAGCTGCCAAACGAATAGAAGTAATGATCAGGACAAATGATGGTTTTGAGATTGCCGAGACAGATCTTCAGCTCAGGGGGCCCGGCGATATCGAAGGAACCATTCAGAGCGGCATTCCCTTTGATCTGAAGATTGCCGACCTTGGCAGAGATGGGCAACTAATCGAATATGTGAGGCATATTGCAGAAGAGATCCTCCGGCTTGATCCTTTACTTGAAAATAAGCAGAATCTGGTCTTCAGATCGGAACTGAAAAGGCTTTTCAGTCAGAAACAATCATGGAGCAATATAAGCTGATGCAAATGACACCTACCGATTATTACGAAATTCTTGGAATTCCTCAGAATTCTAACATTGAAGAGATAAAGAAAGCATACAGGAAGAAAGCCCGCCTGTATCATCCCGATATTAATCCTGCACCCGATGCCAAGGACCATTTTATAATTGTTACTGAAGCTTATGAGTTTTTAATAGCAAACCACGAGAAGATCAGAACTGATGAGCAGGCTTATGAACAGGCTATGGAAGACTGGAGGAAATACAGGCAGGACAGGTCGCGCAGACGAGCTACTGTTTATGCTCATACATCTTATGGAAAATTTAAAAACACAAAGTTTTACAGAACCACAAGGATCTTTGACGGGACAACGATAATATTCAGTTTTGCAGTTTCGATTCTGGTAATTGTCTATACAATTTACGGATATATTTACAGGCTGAAGAACCCGATACCTTACCTGGGAAAACCATCAATTGCTGTATTCATAATGCTTCTCATGCTGGGCCTGGTCTTTTTTGTTGTATCTTTTGCATATCTGAAGTCATATCTGGAGACTTCTAAAAAACGAAAAACAAAGCATAGGCAATGGCATGGTTTTTGAGTCAAATTATCGTTAACCCGGACTAACCCCGATTTTGCGAGACGAAATGCAATTTTGGCTGTCCATTTAACACCATGAATATGAAAAAGATCAAATTCACATCATCATTTACGATCCTGGCTATATTTCTTCTGATTTTCTCCTGCAAAAAAGAACCTGATGCAAATTTACCAGTCGATCCGGTTCAGATCAACATGACTACCGACCAGGTTTCTTTGATATCATCTGAGAATTTATTTGCATTTGATCTCTTTAATAGAGTCCTTGAAAACTCAACCGCAACTGAGAATGTGATCATCTCGCCACTAAGTATTTCTTCTGCCCTCTCAATGACTATTAACGGTGCCAACGGAGCTACCCGTGATGATATGCTGAATGCATTAAGATTAAACGGACTTACTCCTGATATTATCAATAATTCATACAAAGATCTTACAAAGGCGTTATTGAATGTCGACAAGAGAGTTCTGATATCAATTGCCAACTCAGTGTGGATAGAAAATAATTTTGTCGTGAAAAAGCCCTTTACAGATATACTGACTCAGTTCTATAATGCTGAATCAAAGTCATTTAACATAACAGATCCGCTAGTCCCTGATCAGGTAAACAGCTGGATTGAGAGCAAGACAAACGGGCTGATTAAAAACATGCTGGACAAACTGGATTCAAGTACTGTGATGCTGCTGATAAATGCTATTTATTTTAAAGGCAAGTGGAGTTCTCAGTTTGACAAAAATAATACTGTTCAGGGATCATTTTATAAGCCTGGAGGAGTAACAGCGGAAGTGCCTATGATGAATCAGACTTCTTCCTTTAAAAGCTATTCTGGCAATGGATTTACCTTAGCTGAATTCCCGTATGGACAGGGTAATTTCGTTATGGATGTAATCGTGCCTGATGATAAAAACGGAATCAGTAATATTATTCCGTTATTAACCGCTGAAAATTTCACGGACTGGATCAATAAGATAAGTGAAAGGAGTACAATTCTTTCATTTCCACGATTTAAATATACATACAAAAAGGAACTTAAAGATATTCTTTCGGACATGGGAATGAGTATTGCCTTTAGTGATTTTGCAGATCTGTCAAATATATCCGATGTAAGCCTTAAACTGAGCTTTGTAAAACATCAGGCGTTAATAGAAACAAATGAAGAGGGCACTGAAGCAGCAGCTGCCACAATTGTAGGTATCGTAAATACAGTAGCCCCTGTTCCGTTCAAATTGAATATTGACCATTCATTTCTATATGTAATCAGGGAAACTACTACCAATTCAATTTTATTTATGGGAAGAGTTGCTGATCCACTGGCAGAGTGAACCTGATACCAAAATTGACCGGTGACTAGACTGGCGAGAGTGGGGCGGGCATGAATCGCTGGATCACTTAAGTTTAATAAAATTGAACCTTACATCGAGGACAGAAGCAAAGTATTCTCCGCGTTCGAGGATATCATCATCGCCCTCTTCATAGTACCAGTTGAATATGAACTTCTTATGCTTTAAAGTAACGTAAGTGATCTTTTGCAGTATATGTATAAACACTTTCGCGCTGGCACTGTTAAAATATTCAAGATTTAAATCCACACTGGTAACATCAGCCGGAACAGTTATGTATTCGCTGATCCAATCTTCTATCGGTTCAAAAAATTCAGTTACATTCTCATGGATTGACCTACCTTTGATACGGATCGTTCCCTCAGGATTCAAAATTATCTCAGGGGTATTCTTTGTTGGCGAAATCCTCAGCTCCTCCATCTCATATAATTTGTCCCGAATTTACGAATTTTATCAGAAATAACACATTCCATAATGTGAATATGCACAAGTTCCAACCACAAGGAATTTCAAACCGGAGACATTCATATTATAATAATATAAATATCAGTACCTTGCAAGGGGAGTAATATCGTGACCCGAAAATTCACCTCTAAGATATTTATAATATGCTGTAATAGCAATCATAGCGGCATTATCCGTAGTGTATCTTAATTCAGGAATAAAGAGATTCCAATCTCTTTTCTCGGCCTCTCTTTTCATCTCATTTCTCAGACCTGAATTGGCGGAAACTCCTCCGGCAATTCCAATTTCATTAATCCCGGTTTGCTGGCGATGCATTCACGACTTTTCCAAGAAGAATACTGACAATCGTATGTTGAAGGGATGCACACAGGTCTGCCTTATTATGTTCCACAAAATCAGGATCTTCTTTTAATTTGTCACGCAGGAAGTAGAGAAAGCTTGTCTTTAGCCCGCTGAAGCTGAAATCGAGACCTTTAACATGTGGTTTTGCAAATCTGAAAGCATGCATATTTCCTTCACCTGCAAGCTTGTCTATGGCAGGACCGGCAGGATAAGTAAACCCCATAATTTTCCCGCACTTATCGAAAGCTTCGCCTGCCGCGTCATCAATGGTATTCCCGATAACTTCCATTTCCAGCTGGCTCTTCATTACAATTATCCGTGTATGGCCCCCTGAAACAAGAAGGCACAGGAAAGGAAATGAAGGTAAACGATTATTCCTGTCTTTCTCCAGAATGAAGTGGGCAAGCACATGTGCCTGAAGATGGTTTACCTCTATTAGTGGTATATTTTGGGCGAGGGCAAATCCCTTTGCAAATGATGTTCCTACGAGTAGCGATCCAAGCAGACCTGGTCCACGGGTAAAGGCAACAGCATTAATATCTGCAGCCTTAATTCCGGCTTTAAGCATAGCTTGTTGTGTTACCGGAACGATATTAGCCTGATGGGCTCTTGATGCGAGTTCCGGTACAACACCACCGTAAGACATATGAATATCCTGGTTAGCTATCAGGTTTGAAAGGACATAGCCATCTCTCATTATTGCAACCGATGTATCATCGCACGAGGATTCTATCGCTAAAATTGTAACTGACATCGGTAACCTTGATTTTAAATAAATTCAGAATCTTTTGTTTCCGAAAATATTAAAATATTTCAATCTGCAAATTTCCTAAAAATATTGCAGCAAAAAACATATTCATAAACAAAACATTTCCCGGGTGATATTACGAAGCAGTACCCCTCACGGACAGACTGGTACGTCTAATCAGAATAAATTCTTTGAAAAAATATCCATTTCTTATTATCATCCTTCTTTATTTCGGTAATTTCAATTTCTTTCATTTTATAACCCTTCGCCTGGCAATACTGGTAAATGCGCTCATAGGCCAAAGATTTCTGGACCGAGGGTTGCGACAGAATGTGAAGTATTTCCGTTTTATAAAATACAGTAAAGGAAACCCATCCTATCCAGGTTTTTACTTTTGTCTCGTAAAAAGAGGTATCTCCTTTAGTATAACTTATAATTCTGAATTTTTGTTTTTTCATTTCCTGCAGCTAAAAGCTTTAATGTAATTTCAAAAAGTACATCCAAGATAGTCAAAAATATAAGCGGAACCTGTAACTTTATTACTATTAATTTATAAATTTTACAGTTATTTAAACCAGACAATTACTCTGAGTTTCACTATCTTTATGGCTTAATTTTTGCGGGTCTGAAATCCGATATTTTGAGATTTTGGTATCTATATGCTAAAAACTATTAAAAGATCGATCAAGTACTTCATTATACTTTTTGGGATCATTATAATGCTCCCCACTGTTCTCTATTTATTATTGCAGATCCCCGATGTTCAGACCTTCCTGGTAAAAAGGATCACCAGTCACTTTTCAAGCCAGATAAAATCAACAATATCTGTTGGAAAAATCGAGTATAAATTCTTTAATAAATTGTCCCTCAATGATATATTAATAAAAGATCAGAACAATGATACGATGCTGTATTCAAAAACTATAACAGTTGGCATCAGGGGCATGAATTTTAAGAATAAGTTTTTCAGGATAGGTAAAGTAAGTTTAATAAAACCAGTAATTGCCCTGATAACTGACTCAACTGGTTTGATGAACCTTACCTGGTATCTCAACAAGCTGAGAAACAATGCCGACACAGTAAAGAAGGGCGGGACAAGGATTTCAGTTGATGAGATAGATATTAATAATGCACGGTTCTCCCTTATTAATCATAGTGCTCCTAAGGGAAAAACAAAAATAGACTTCAACAACCTGAAACTGTCCGGGATAAATGGAACAATTGAAGATCTGAAGACACTCAATGATACTACCACTTTTAATATCTACAGTCTGGGATTTAAAGAATCCTGTGGTTTCACGCTAAGAAAGTTGAGCGGTTCAGTTGTCCTGGCAGGTTTAACATCCTTCTGAATTCGGCCTTTATCAGTTGTGACAGCAGCACGCTTAATATATCAAGGTTTGGTTTGATAGCCGATTCACCAAACTCTTACAAAAATTTTACCGAACATGTAAAACTTGATATTCAGCTCGATAAGTCTCTGATAAATTCATCGGACCTTAAATATTTTGTTCCTTTGAGCGATAGTCTGAATGAATCTGTGGGAATTTCAGGAACCTTACTTGGAACAATATCTGAACTGCGAGGACGTAATATCAAAATTTCATACAGGAATTTTACCACGCTTGATTGTGACTTCGATTTTTCAGGTCTTCCAAAAATAGAAAATACATTCCTGTATATCGGGGTTAATAGTCTTAAAACAAATGTAAGGGATATTGAGCAGATAGAATTTCCGGGAAAGGGTTTTATAGTAATCCCTGATGCTTTGAAAAAACTTGGAAACATCTCATTCAATGGAAGTTTCACGGGATTTACAACCGATTTTGTAACATATGGAGAAATCAGAACCAGTCTGGGAAATATACGGTACTGATTTATCGGTGCGGCCCGGAGAATCAAAAAAGTATATGATAAAAGGGCTGCTGAAAGGCAGCGATATAAATATTGGAGAACTTACAGGAAAATCAGAATTTCTGGGAAACATGAGTATGCAGGCCAATGTTGACGGGTATGCATATTCCTTAAAAAAGCTTTCTGCCAATCTCACAGCCAAAATCGACAGCATTGAGATAAACAAGTATGTTTATCGCAACATATCATTGAATGGAGTATTTACTGAAAAGACGTGGGACGGAAGCATAAATATCGTAGACAAGAATATTAAGCTCGACCTGCTTGGATTGCTAAATTTCAATAATGAGCTGCCGGAATTTGATTTTACCCTGAACGTAGCTGATGCTAACCTCTACAAGCTGAATTTCGATAAACTTGATACTACTTCCAAAATTACAATGCTTCTGACGTCAAACTTTAAAGGAAACAGCATAGATAATCTTGATGGTGAAATAAGACTGCTCAATTCCAATTTCAGAAAATATAACAATAATCTTGAACTTTATGATCTTTCCATTAAGACCTATAAAGATGGAACCATTCCTGTATTAAGTTTGCGAACAGATTTTTTAGATGCTGATATAAAGGGTTATTATAATTTTGCAGGTCTTGGAAGTCTGGTGAAATCTACTCTCGTTTCACTTATGCCGTCACAGTTTCATTTAAGCGGCAAACAGAACGATTTCAAAAAAAATAAGTTCACATTTAATATCAATTTTAAGAATACCGATAAGATCAATAAATTTTTCAGAACCGGAATACTGATTGCTGATAAGAGTTATTTAAAAGGGTCAGTTTTTGCTGACAGTGTCATAAAAATCGAAGGAAAGTCTGATTTACTTACAATTAAAAATAATGTATTAAGAGATTTTAATTTCGAGGCCAACATTACCGGCTCTGATTTAACTCTGGATATAAACAGTTCATCGCTTAACCTTCTGGGGCAGTCAGACCTTAAAGAATTCTCTGTCGGACTTAAAACAAAACCTGATAATTTTATATTTACAGTCAACTGGGATAATAAAGACACTATCCTCAACCAGGGAAATTTCATTGCTCATGGAACTGTTGCAAAGAACCCAGCCGGAAACAGTAATGCAATTCTCAGGGTTGAAATTGATTCTTCCCGTATTTATTCGGATAATAATCTCTGGAAGGTAAGTAATTCTTCAATTCTGATTGATACAAATTCAATAAATATTAAAAAACTCTTTATAACCAGTAAGGAACGGTACTACCTGGTGGATGGTTCCATCTCAGAAAATCCGGCCGACACGCTGCATCTCGAGTTTAAGGGAATTGATATTGCTCCTCTTAACTATCTGCTAATCCGGAAAAAGAATAATGATCCGAACATCATTCCTCTCGACTTTAAAGGGCAGCTCAACGGTAAAATACTATTGACCAATGTTTACAAGAGTCTGTTGCTTGCCGGTAATATTTATGTGGACAGTTTTTCAGTCCTGGGTAATGCCTTTGGAAATATCTCAATCAACTCTGAACTCGACAATGTTAAAAAGTCGTAAATATAAAAGCCAGCAATAACCTTAATTCAGTGAAGATGTTTGATGTGACCGGAATCTATGATCCTTCAACAAAAAAATAGATTTGAATGCTGAAGCCACAAAATTACCGATCGGTTTTCTTAATCCATTGCTTAAGGTATTCGCGTCGGAAATAACCGGAACAGTTTCGGGGAAGCTAAATTTATCTGGTGCGACAGACAATCTTTTTCTTAAAGGAGCTGTGATCGAGCGATAAACC
>CAWFKG010000013.1:0-8336 GCA_963816365.1 uncultured Bacteroidales bacterium
TTATTAATTGGCATGTTTAATTAAACTCTTATTCCTATAACCAGAATATCATCGGTTTGGTCTTCATTATTTTCTTCCCTCCATTGTTCAATTTCCTGGTAAAGCCTGTCACTCTGTTCTGACATTGAACATTCCTGGAGACTCAGTAAATAATTTTTAAATCTGCCGGTTTGATATTTCTTATGACGCTTTCCACCAAACTGATCTGAATAACCATCCGAGCTTAAATATATTGTATCAAATGAATTCAACTGGATCTTAGTTGAAATAAACTGGCAATCACCACCTTCACAATTATCGTCTGTTGAGTTTTGGGCCTGATATTCAATAAGTTCGCCGTTAGAAATGCGATAAAGGGAATTCTTAACACCTGCATAAATAAGTGTATTTGACCTGATATCCAGAGTACAGAGTACAATATCCATATCATCTGAGATCCCAGTACCTTCTGTGTCGTTTCGCAAAAACCTGTGAATTTTGCTGTATAAATGGTGCAGTATATAGGAGGGATCCGTCAGTTTGATTTCATTAACAGCCTGATCGAGTATCCCATAACCAAGCGTACTGAGGAGGGCCCCCGGAATTCCATGCCCGGTGCAATCAACGGCAGCAAATATGATCATATGTTTCTGCCGGCTGAAAAAGTAGAAGTCACCGCTGACAATATCCTTTGGTTTGAACAGGACGAAACTGTCGGTGAAGCATTCCCTTACAAACAGGTCGTCCGGCAAAAATGTCTCCTGAATATGCTGCGCGTAATTATAGCTTCCCTCCACTTCGCTTATAGCCTCTTCGATCTTCTTGTTCCTGATTCTCACCATTTCTTCTATTTCGGGCGTAAGAGTTGCAAGCTTTTTTATCTGGGCATTTAACTCCCGCGTTTCATCAAGGATCCTATGTATACTGCTTTGAGGTTTAATTGCATATGATAATTTTTTGATACGGTTTGGGGAAACGGGGTATGCCTCATAGTCAATATCATGTAAGAATGCCGGAATTAATTTTACAAGTTCACGATCCTTTTGTTTTTCAGATTCGCTCAATTGATCATAGGGGATCAGGCTCGGATGTGTTTTCCTGATATCATCCTTAACTTTGCCATAGCTCCATCCGTTTAATCTCTTTTCCCAGGCCCACCTGATATGCTCCACACGGGCCATAGTTTCAATTTCCTCCTGATTGAGATGAAGGGCAAATGGCTTGAAACCTTTTTTGACCTTTCTGATTTTGTATCCGATTGACAGTAATTTCGTTGGAATATGTACAGCATTATCGATATTGGAATATTTAATTTCATCCTGCAGATCATCAAAATCTATTACATATGGTTTACCTGAAAGCCCTGCATTATAAAAAAGGTAATTGTCCGCTTTGACAGTACTTCTCTTGACTTCATGCAAATATCTTGAGTGAATGGCTCTGGCAAGTTTCCTGATCATTATGATATTTATCTCAAACACCTCTTCGTGATGTATAACTTCAAACCCCAGCTTTTTTAGTTCGAACGGGATTAAATAATTTAATTCAATAAGGAAATTGTCAGGGTCCTGAAGGCGGCTTTGAAACGATTTATTTGACCGTAGAATATCAAAATCAGTTTGAGCAAGTGATGAAACCTCATTGTCGGTGATGATACAGGTCCTGCAAAAATCAGTGAATGGTCGAATAAACAGATTTATTGTCTTGAATTTGTAAGGTATGTTGGCTGCATAGTCATGCCAGAATGATAGTTCAGATTTTGTGAGGTCTTTGAATTCTTTATTGAATGAGTCAGGGCGCTGAAATGCATAACCTGATTTTTTAAAATCCTGATAGAGATTTTCTGCCACTGGTTCAACAAAAAGCTTATTATACTTTTTCTTGTCCGTGTACATGTCAAAAATTGACAGACTACCTGCATTATACGCACTGTTGGACCACATCCGGCACCTTATTGTCTGAAATTATAATAAGCGAAATTTAAATGAAACATTGAAATTAGTTTATCCCTGATTCAACATATTCAAACGGGAATCTGACGATTCGCGACATCTCTTTTCCAGCCTCAAGCATGTCGTTATCATCCTTTTCAAAATGCCAGTTGATTTTGACATTTACTCCTTTCTGATGTAACCCGGCCAGAATCTTGCAGATATCAAGAATTAATTTACCCGATGATGAATTAAAGTATTCAAAATCAAAATTAAAAATTACCGGTTCTTTTTTATTGTCCGGTTTGATGAGATGTGAACTGAACTCATCCAGCCATACGAGGACCTGTCCATAAAACTCCCTGACATCAGGGGGTCTCGATTCACCAGAGATAAGGTAGATTTTATTTTCAGGATCGAGTATGACCTTAGGTGAGCTGGATTTCTGATCAATAATCAACTTTCTCATGATAAATTTATTTAGCGTAATTATTATTTCAAAATAGAGATATCCATTCGTTAATGGTCTGAAACTATAAGTAATTTTGTTTCCTGATTTTAAGGCTATGTATATAAATCCGAGTCCGGCGCAAATGTCATCATTATTAAGATCACTCTTGATTTTATTTTCATATAAAGCTTTCAATGTCGGTTCATCTGAATTATTCAGATGGTCAAGCCGGCTGGCAATATTAACCCTTGAATCTGTCGTCATCGCATTTCCAGCTCATATTGTGATTTTGTCGTTTTGCTTACCCACAGCGATTTTTGAGTACATTGCCGGGTTTTTCAATATACTCAGTTCAGAGTGTTTAATGATATTCTCAAGGCATTCCACAACCATTGAATAAAGCTCGTTTACCAGTCGTCTTATTCAATACCGAATACTGCCTTGTTGCCTTGAGCTTAATCAAGAGAGAGATCTATAACTGTATAATCCAACGGACCGTGATAGTCAAGAAATATTTACGTGTTCGGACATTTTAATGATCCTGATTATTGTACCCGAAAAACGTGGCATCTAATAACGAGAGATATAAAAGCTTGTTGAACGGCTTGAAATATTTTTCCAAATGCATAATAATTATTATCTTGAATAACTTAAAACAAAGATAAATGTTTATTAGATATTGTTTTAAGGTTGAGGCAGAAAAAAACTATCTGACCAATGATTGAACCTATTTTAAAAGCACTGATACAGTTATTTGCATTGATCAGTGATGTAAGGGATATCTCAGAGATCTCAAGCCGGGAAAAGGATATAGTCAGATTATTTCTGTCACGCCAGTTGAATAATGAACTGGTGAATAGGTACATGGAAATGTTCGACGACTACATTACTCAGTACAATAGTGATAAAGTTGACAGAGGCAGTATCAGAGACATGAAAAGGACCTCACTTACTTCAGTCAGGATCCTAGGCATTTGTGAAAAAATAAATGAAGAGCTGCAGCAAAGACAGAAGATATATGTTATGGTACAGCTCACGGATTTTATTTTATTCGGTGCAGAAATAACCGAAAATGAGCTTGAATTCCTCGAAACTGTTTCATCGGCATTTAATATCTCGCAGGCAGAGTTTCAGAACATCAGGTCTTTTATCTTGAAGTCTGTAAATGATGTGCCTGATAAGAATAGAGTAATGATCATCGATAATAATTCTGAACTTCGATTTGACGGAATAAAACATCTGTTCAGGGAAAATCTCAAGGACAGCATATTATTTCTTCATATTGAAAGTATCAATACTTATATTTTAAAATACTCAGGAAAAGAGGATCTCTTTCTTAACGGTCAGAATATTTTTCCCGGGCAGACTTATACATTTGATCATGGATCTACTATCAGGGGATCGGGTATTAATACGATATATTATAATGATATTTCGAGCGTATTCACCGAAGATACATTTAAAGTCAAAGTATCAATTGATGCTGTTGATGTCTACCTTCGATTTAAGAACAGCGGATATGGAATGCAGAAATTCAACTTCCATGAAGAATCAGGTAACCTTGTCGGCATTTTAGGTGGAAGCGGCGTTGGAAAGACAACACTTATTAAATGTTTTAAGCGGAATTACCAGACCACAGACGGGAGAGGTACTCATAAACGGATATAATCTTTATTCTGATGAAGGAAAGACCCATCTTAAAGGAGTTATCGGTTTTGTTCCGCAGGATGATCTGTTGATAGAGGAACTCAGTGTCTGTCAGAATCTGTATTATAGTGCAAGAATGTGTCTCGACAATCTTTCTGAAGATAAACTTACAGATGTAGTGAACAGGGCCCTGGCAGAACTGGATCTTGATGAGATCCGTGATCTGAAGGTAGGCAACAGCCTGAATAAAGTTATTAGCGGGGGACAGAGAAAAAGATTGAATATTGCCCTTGAATTGATCCGCGAACCAACAATCCTGTTCGTCGATGAACCGACGTCAGGACTTTCATCTGTCGATTCAGAGATAGTTATGAATCTGCTTAAAGAGCAGACGGACAGAGGTAAGCTTGTAATTATAAATATCCATCAGCCCGGGTCCGACATTTACAAAATGTTCGATAAAATCATGGTCATTGACAGGGGAGGATATCAGATTTTTTATGGAAATCCGTCAGAGGCAATTGTTTATTTCAAAACCAGGGCGAGCTATGCCAATGCTCATGAGGATCAGTGTATAACGTGCGGGAATGTAAACTCCGACCAGTTACTTCAGATAATAGAGGCAAAGGTTATCAATGAGAATGGGAAACACACACACATAAGAAAGGTCTCACCACAGGAGTGGGCTGAAATGTACCGTGAGGATTCTGGTAAAACCGGCAACAAAGTAATTAGAGAGAAGAAGGTCCTTCCTGAAAATTTCTACAGCATACCGGGTCTCTTAAAACAGTCGAAGATTTTTTTTATAAGGGACTTCCTGTCGAAGCTGGCTAACCGGCAGTATGTTATAATAAGCCTGCTTGGAGCACCTTTTCTGGCCTTTCTGCTGTCATATTTTACTAAATATACCGGCGGGGATGAATACATTTTCAGAGACAACGAAAACCTGCCGTCATATCTTTTTATGTGTGTCATAACTTCTCTTTTCCTGGGTTTAATAATAAGTGCTGAGGAGATAGTAAAGGATAGAAAAATTTTGAAAAGGGAATCATTTCTGAATCTGAGCTGGTTCAGCTACCTGAATTCAAAGGTTATGATAATGTTCATGATTTCTGCAATTCAGACGATCTCATTTATTCTGATAGGCAATTACATATTGGAAATTAAGGGTATGACCCTGCCCTACTGGTTTGTATTATTTACTACATCCTGTTTTGCTAATATGCTTGGATTGAACATCTCATCAGCTTTCAATTCAGTCATAACAATTTATATCCTGATCCCATTTATAATTATTCCGCAGCTATTATTCAGCGGGGTCCTTGTAAAGTTCGACAAGCTTCATCGGGGAAGCCTTACTTCAGGCGAATTTGTACCGGTTATAGGTGATATGATGGCTGCACGCTGGTCATTTGAGGCACTGGCTGTGGAACAATTTAAAAACAATAGATATGAAAGAGATTTTTTTAAATACAAGTTGGGGAAAAGCCAGAACTACTATTATGCATTATTTCTTATAAAAGCATTGCAGGATGATCTCTGGAAGACAGATAAATATAAAGACAGTATATTATACAGAGATGATAATATCAATAATATCCGTAAACTCAACTATTACATAAACTGGTTATCGGGTATTGCCGGAATTAATAATGTGTCGGGAGATCAAAAATTTCCTCTCAATATCAATACGTTTGATACCACAAGTATGAAGGCAACTAAATTGTACCTTGACAGATTAGGAAGTCATTTCCTGCAGAAGTTCAAGACGTACATACAGCTCGAGGATTCTGCAAGCAGATCGATTGAAGATAAAATTGGAAACACAGGGTTAGCGAATCTGAAGAACCATTATGAAAATAAACAACTGGTTAATGTGGTTCTGGACAGGGGCAGGATTGATCAGTACACTGAAACAGCGAATAAAATAATTCAGAAATATGAGCCAGGCTATATGAAGCCTCTTTCAAATTATGGCCGGGCCCAGCTCTATGCACCTTATAAACAGGTGTGGCATGTCGAGATTGATACCTTCTGGTTCGATTTGATGGTATTATGGATAGTGACTCTTAGTCTCTATACTTGCTTGTATTACAATCTTTTACAAAAGTTGATAACTTTTATTGAGAATTTACGAATAAAAGAATCTGAGAATTAACAGTAATGGCAGAGAAAGGTCTCAGACCTGTCTCTACATCTCTCTATATAATTCTATTTCAACCATTCTTCAACCGCCTGTGGACTCAATCCTGGAAGTCCAAGCTTATTTTTCTTGTTGATGCCATTCAGATCATTGGCGAGTTTTCCGGCCTTTTCAACTTCCATGAGCCTGGCTACTGTTGTGAAGCCAAGCTTTTTCAGGGGATCAATCCATTCTGCGGGGATTCCCTTTTCGAGATATTTTTCATCTGGATCGGTTATCAGTTTCTTTTCAGGTTTCATCTGGGGAAATAACAATACATCCTGGATAGATGGCTGATTCGTAAGCAGCATAGTCAGTCTGTCGATCCCTATTCCCATTCCTGAGGTGGGTGGCATTCCATATTCAAGAGCTCTTATAAAATCAAGATCAATGAACATCGCCTCATCATCGCCTTTTTCTGATAACCTGAGCTGGTCCTGGAATCTTTCCATCTGGTCGATAGGATCATTTAACTCGGAATAGGCATTGGCAATCTCCTTTCCGTTTATCATCAGTTCAAACCGTTCAGTCACACCCGGTTTGCTGCGATGCATTTTTGTAAGAGGTGATGTCTCTGTAGGATAGTCAATTATAAAAGTAGGCTGAATATAGTTATGTTCACATTTTGCACCGAATAACTCATCTATCAGCTTCCCTTTTCCCATCGTAGCTGTAGTTGGAACATCAAGTTTATCACAGACTTCCCTGAGTCCGGCTTCATCCATACCTGATATATCAATGCCTGTATTTTCCTTAATGGCATCAGTCATACTGATCCTTTTAAACGGAGGATTGAGGTTTATGAGTTTATCTCCATACATAATTTCAGTCTTACCATGGAGATCCAGAGCAGCTTTCTTTACTATCTCCTCGGTAAAGGTCATCATCCAGTTATAATCTTTATATGCGATATAGATCTCCATTACTGTGAACTCAGGATTATGATTCCGGTCCATTCCTTCATTACGGAAATCCTTTGCAAATTCATAAACACCTTCAAACCCGCCAACAATGAGACGTTTCAGGTAAAGTTCATTTGCAACTCTCAGATAGAGAGGCATATCGAGAGTGTTGTGGTGAGTGATAAATGGTCTTGCTGCAGCACCTCCGGGAATAGGCTGAAGAATTGGTGTTTCAACTTCAAGGTAACCCCTTGAATTGAACAACTCGCGCATTGAATTAATTATCTGTGTTCTTTTTCTGAACACATCGCGAACTTGAGGATTGACAATAAGATCGACATACCTCTGCCGATATCGCATTTCAGGATCGGTTACTGCATCAAAACAATTCCGTCTTTCTCTTTGACAATAGGAAGCGGGCGGATTGATTTACTCAGAACTGTAAACTCATCGACATGAACAGTCGTTTCTCCCATCTGGGTTTTAAAAACATGACCTTTTACGCCAATAATGTCACCAATATCGAGAAGGTGCTTAAATACTGTATTGTACATTGTTTTATCTTCCCCCGGGCAGATATCATCACGACGAAGATAGATCTGTATTCTCCCTGAAGAGTCCATTAGTTCTGCAAATGAAGCATTTCCCATGATTCGTCTGCTCATTAATCTGCCGGCAAGACTGACTTCCTGGAAATTGTTTTTTTCAGGTGTATAATTTTCAAGAATATCCTGTGCAAAGACATTGGTTTTGTATTCCTGGGCCGGATAGGGATTTACGCCAATTTTTCTGAGTTCATCCAGGGAGGTCCTTCTGATCTGCTCCTGTTCGCTTAAGTTAATATCGCTCATACCGTTTTGTAAGTTTTTGCAAAGATAAAAAATACATGCATTTGAGATATTGTGATATTCAGCCTTTTAATGCTTTTATCTCAATATCAAATTTATCGCTTATTAATCTCGTGACGGGGCCGGGGGCACCTGCACCAAGGGTGTTTCCCCCGAGCTCTGTTACAGGAGTGACTTCTGATGAAGTATTTGTAATAAATGCTTCCTGGATAAATCTGATCCTGTTTTCCTGCACGGCTTCCTCCCTGATTTTAATTCCGGCCTGCTCTGCAATCCTTAAAATATTCTTTCGTGTAATTCCTGACAGGATATGATTCGATTCAGGATGCGTATAAAGGGTTCCATCTATCACAAAAAAGACATTTGAATGAGTTCCCTCAGTAAGTAAACCGTTTC
>CAWFKG010000014.1:0-163675 GCA_963816365.1 uncultured Bacteroidales bacterium
ATATGATGATTATATTTCTGATGAAAAATATAACTGAAAGGCAAAGGAGCTTATATGAGGCAAGCCTTACATGAGAGTGTGGATTATTAATGATTTGAAATGTATACCTGAGTAATAACTTTACCTGAATGCAAGTTTGAGTTTTAGTAGTTTTGGTAGTTCCTGAAGTGTTTGAAGATCTCTGATAACGGTTTCCTCCATTCCCTCCCCGACATTTCGCCGTTGCCCATTCCGCCACCTCTCATCGCCACCTGTCATACCACCACCTCTCATACCGCCACCTCTAGTCCACCTCCACGCATTCCGCCACTATTCATGCCTCCTCCATGTTGGTTACTGCTGATTCCACCATTGTCCGATTTATCGGTTTTATTAATTTTAATATGGTCATTAAAACCCTGTTGGAATCGGCAGGCGCTCACTCGTTTTTATAGAAGGCTGAAAACGGAATTACGAGCTCATAATTCATGAAACCTTTATTGTCGAAATTAATAGCTGCTGAAATACCTGAATTATTTGAAGGAGTGATGGATATAAATTTGCCCCAAGTAGGTTGAACCCAATCAGCTGTATTCCGTGCTTGGCAAGGAGCTTAAGTTTGAAAGCGGAACGATAGGGTCGTAATTTGGGATAAGTCTTTCCAAGAGCGATTATTAATTGTTCCGGTTCAGGTACTGATGAATTGCCAGCCGGATATCTTATCCAACCGCAATGTTACTTTCCCAAGAGTGTCAATTCCAAATTCAATACCTGACAGCAGAATTTTAGTGTCCATGTTTCATCAGAAATGCTGCAACAAAAATAAAGGTTAAATTTATCGTTTGAAATACTATAACTAGAACCGGTTTCCTGGTCGTAAAACCTAAGCATTTTGGCCATTCGGGTAAATTGCCATCGACATTAACCTCTTGCTTTGCCAGCTTGATGAATTATAAATCTTTTTGGTGCATGAAATTAAAAGGGTAAACTATAATTAAGGCAGAAATTGCTTTTTTCATTTTGTGGGTATTAATAATTTATGCAGATGCATTCTTATCAGTCAAACGAACGGACAAATTGAATAAGTTTTCTTCCTTTAATAGACAATCACATTCTTCATAATATTCCATTGGGGATTCTAAATGGACAATTGCGTATGTTACCAAATGGTATCGGAGTGTTGTTTATTGATACGGATCAGTCCTTTCATCACCTGCAGTGGATAATGGCTTAGTTTATTTTGGAAGTACTGACTCTAATGTATATGCCTTATATTAATTAAAGCTAATTCTCAGGTTGTTTAGATGACTTAATTACATGATCGCGTAAGTAGTTAATTATAAGAGCAATAGCTTTTTTAATACTTTTTCGGAAAATAGAGAAACATTAGTGGAATCGCTGTGCCATACTCTAAGAGGGCTTTGATACTTCCTACAGCAAAGGTGAGATCAATAAAATTGCTGGTGGACAGTAACTGACAACCTTATTAAAATTTGTCCGAATCGGGTGTAGTTGGATTAGGCCTTGCCATGTATAGACGTCTTCCAAATTTTCCGCCGTATCTGATTTATCCATAGTATAATATTTAAAACATGAACCAGGTTCCTGAGTTAAATCAAAGCCGGCAACGGTGGTACGGATCAATAATGTACCAGGATTTGTTGATGAGTGTTTTTAAATTGCTCGAGGGCCTAAATATTTTTCCTCACCATCCAGCCATTCAGAGGAACCAGGTAACTCCACCAGGGGGAGTATTGATTTCACGTTTATATAAAGTTCTTTTTACATTATTTTCAATATGAATGAACTTCGATGGTTGCGGTGCAGTCAATTAAGTTTTTTCCTTTATTCCCTAACCGTGAAGAGAGAAAGATTTTCCATTTCTGTATCGTATAAAAAAATTATGAGTCAGCAGGATATCGTTTGGCCTCTGCAAAAATTTGTATGCTATATAGCCGCCAAAAACCAGGGATAAAGGTCAACTCAAAACATGCTTCAATAAAACAAGAACATATTTGTCCGGTTCCGGCTTTTGGAAGAATATCGCCATAACCAATTGTCGTGATGTAACAGCACTGAAATAGATATAGTCGAGGAGGCACTATGTTCCAAGTAACTAAAATCAAGTAAATCAAAGAAAAAATAAGCGATCAGAATACTAATGTTAATGCAATATCAATTGCCACTCCTTGCAACAGCGGCATTGACGATCCGATTGGACCAGGTGGCTGAAACAAGATTTTGAACTGACTTTATAAATTGTGTTAAGTACATAGTAATCGTAGTGCTAAATGTTTAAAGATTGTCAGATTATTTTGGGTATTATTTTAATAAAAAAAATGTTAATAAACAATTTAATCTTTCAAACGGAATAATTAGTACTTTAGTTATTAAACAGTTGACATATAAGGCATTAATGTTATGACAATGCCTAAAAGAAGTTATCCGGCTGTTAAAGTTAGCCCCAATCAGACACATCAAAGAATTAAATCGCAGATTAAAGTGGATTTAAGATTTTGGCACAACCGGGTTTTTGTATTAAAAGGCTTTTTTTTGGGTTCAGAATTACATTAGCCCTGATGTTCAAAGAAAATTATCGATTTGCATATGATATATTATGAAATCAGAAAATTTATGATACTTTTGCGCTTCCTTCATCCGCCGAAGCCTTGGCGAAGGCGAGGTGGTTAATTTAACTCTTCGCTAAAGCTACGGAGTTCAAAGCGGGGTGTAGCGCTTGCCCGTAGCGCATCTGGTTTGGGACCAGAGGGTCGCAGGTTCGAATTTGCTGCCACCCCGACGAAAGAAAAAGCCTTTCCGGCGGCGGAAGCTTCATTCAGAGTGTTGAAGGTTTTACCTTCAACGAATGAATGAAAAAAGACCATCGACACGCGCAGCGTGGCAAGGCTTTTTGTTTTGAATCAGCCCCTAGGATCACGACGAATCGAAATAAGAGTAATCCCTGCCACCCCGACAAAAGAAAATCAAGGAGTTACAGCAATGTAGCTCCTTTTTATTTTTACTCATTTGCACACAACGCTACCCTAACCCTATCCAGAATTAAGCAGACCCAACTTTACATATCAATTATTGAAATTTGGATAAATCACTAGCATTTAGATAGATATTCTTTATGAACGAAGGGATCAAACGTATCAGGTTTCTTCAGACATTGAAATTAACAACCAGTGTCGCCTATTAAAATACAGGTCAACGACCCAGGAGGAAGTCCATCAATACCTTCACGAGGGTGATGCAGCAACAATCGATAGCACTCCTCTTTTATCGTCCCTTGTATTTCTGGTATTATGAACTGTCGGTTATTTTGGGAGAAGCAATAAATCATGAAACCCATTAAAATATATTGATTAGTTAATTTAATCACTAACTTGCATTGTTGTGCTCAATATAGGTTAATTTTTTACTTACATTTCTTATTGGCATTGCCTTTTCTGATTAACCTATTCTTTCTCATCTTACGGAACGTCAGAATTCTCAAATCCGTTCCTTTCATTAGCATGTGCAATTCGAAGCATTGAAATTTCATACAAAACTTTACTATTTCCAATAACAACAAAATTGACAAAAAAAATAACAGCAACAACCCATTGTTAACCCTATTTGCATGTTTACAAAATGATTCAAATGTTTGCTGTAAAAACATTGAAATACTACAATTTTAAAGAAAACAATTATGTCAAAAAAGACGAAGAGTAAAAAAGAGAAATTGAATGAGTTAATCACTACTAACAGAGAAGTTGCAGATGAATTAATCCTTGCTAATACAGAAAATGCAGAAGAGTTAATTAATGCAGACATAGATAAAACAAAACGTGCAGAAGAACTGGCCATTGCAAATATAGAGAATGCAAAACATGCAGCTGAGTTAGTTATTGCTAAAGTGGAGAAAGCAAAACGTGCAGCTGAGTTAGTCATTGCAAACAAAGAACTTGCCTTTCAAAACACCGAGAAACAAAAACGTGCTGCAGAATTAGTCATAGCAAACATAGAAAAACAAAAACGTTCAGCTGAATTAGTTATGGCTAAGGTGGAGAAACAAAAACGTGCAGCAGAGTTAGTAATTGCAAATGTTGCGAAAGCTAAACGTGCAGCAGAGTTAGTCATTGCTAACAAAGAACTTACCTTTCAAAATAGCGAGAAACAAAAACGTGCAGCAGAGTTAGTAGTTGCTAAGGTAGAGAAAGCAGAACGTGCAGCAGAGTTAGTAATTGCTAATGTGGAGAAAGCAAAACGTGCAGCAGAGTTAATTAATGCTAAAGTAGAGAAAGCAAAAAGTGCAGCAGAGTTAATAAAGGCTAACAAAGAACTTGCACTGGCAAATAAGCAGGAAAAACTTGCTAAAGAAAAATATATTGAATTATATAATTTTGCACCAGCAGGTTATTTTACACTTAACAGAGAAGGTAAAATCATCGAGTCAAACCTCTTTGCGTCTCAAATTCTTGGCAAAGAACACTCTTTTTAAAAGACTATTGGTTTGGCAATTTTGTTTCAGATAGTACAAAACCAATATTCAATCACTTTATTGAGGAAGTATTTAAAAGTAAAACCAAAGCGTTATGCCATGTGACGCTATTAACAAATAGCGACTTACCGAAGTATGTTTACCTTATTGGTCTCGTTACTAATAATACCGAACAATGCCTTGTAACTATAAATGATATCACTGACCGCAGACGAGCAGAAAATGCATTAAGAGAAAGTGAAAAGCGTTTTAAAGCCATTTTTAATCAAGCCCCCATAGCAATTGCCCTGCTTGATACGGAAGGTCGTACACTCATTTCAAATTTACCTTTGTCAAATATGGTTGGTTATAGCATTGATGAATTGTCTAAAATGAAGTTTACTGATTTTACATATCACGAAGATGCTGATAAAGATATGAATCAATTCAATGAATTAATTGAAGGGAGAATATCCAATTATAACATGGAAAAAAGATTTGTCCATAAAAATGGTAATCTCGTCTGGGTTAATCTTTTTGTCACAATAATACATGATGAAAATGGTATATCAAAGGAAATTATAGGAATGGCTGTAGATATAACAGAGCGTAAACAAACAGATTTGGCATTGAAGGAAAGCGAAGAAAAATCAAGGTCAATAATGGAAAATTCTGCTGATGCCATTTTCGTGGCAAATCAAAAAGGAAAGTATATATATACTAATAAGGAGGTTTCGGCTATGCTTGGGTATACATCAGAAGAGATGAAACGTAAGACAATCGCAGATGTTACAAACCCAAATAAACAAGCTGAAATTTTTAAGATTTTTACTAATGTGTTAAATGAAGGTAAAGGATTTACTGAAATTGAACTTTTAAGAAAGGACGGGAACTATATTACAACCGACCTTAACGCTGCATTATTACCTGATGGTACTGTATATGGAAGTTGCAGGGATATTACAGAACGCAAGCGCACTGAATTTGAACTAATTAAAGCCAAAGAAAAGGCAGAAGAAAGCGACAGGTTGAAATCCGCCTTCCTCACAAATATGAGCCATGAAATACGTACTCCAATGAACGGTATTCTTGGTTTTGCAGAACTTTTAAAAGAGCCTAACTTAACAATTAATGAACAACAAGATTATATACAGACTATGGAGATTAGTGGAGCACGTTTGCTCAATACAATCAACAATATTGTTGATATATCCAAAATTGAATCAGGACTTATCAGTATTGATATAAAGGAAACGAATCTTAACGAGAAGATTGAATTTACTTATAAGTTTTTCAAACCAGAAGTTGAAAAAAAAGGATTGCAGTTTTTCTTTAAAAATAGTTTGACAACAAAGGAAGCCAACATTAAAACTGACAATGAAAAAGTCTACGGAATACTGACTAATCTTGTTAGAAATGCCATTAAGTTTACCTTCGATGGTTCAATCGAATTCGGCTATGTGAAAAAGGGTGAATATCTTGAATTCTTTGTAAAAGATACGGGGATAGGCATTCCACATGAACAGCAGCAACTGATTTTTGAGAGATTCAGGCAGGGCAGTGAATCACATATCCGAGGTTATGAAGGCAGTGGCTTGGGTTTATCCATTTCGAAATCCTATGCAGAAATGCTTGGTGGCAGGATATGGGTGGAAAGTGAAGAAGGCTTGGGTTCAATATTTTATTTCACCATTCCTTATATTGCTGTATCAGAAGAAACACAGACAATCGAAAATGTTGTTTCGGCAGAGCATAATAAAGTTCAGTTAAAAAACCTGAAAATATTGATTGTCGAAGACGATGAAATATCCTATTCAATGCTGTCAAGAACCATCCAGAAAATCAGTAAAGAAGTTTTACATGCAATAACGGGAGTACAAGCCATTGAGGCTTGTCGTAATAATCCTGACCTTGATTTGGTTTTAATGGACATCAGAATGCCCCAAATCAACGGATTGGAAGCCACTCAACAAATCCGTCAATTTAACAAAGATGTAATCATCATAGCACAAACAGCCTATGCTTTTACTGGTGACAGTGAAAAGGCTATGAAGCGGGATGTAATGACTATATTTCTAAACCAATTAATAAGACTCTTCTTTATGATTTAATTAAAAAGCATTTTAAAGATGAAAATTAATGCTAAAGCCTTGAATTATTTATTTCGGTACTCTGAATGAATTATTTATCATACCATTAGTATTGTAATGTTTAAGTTAATTTGAGTTATGAAGAAGCCATGAAAAACGAAAGTATGAATTCATTTGATTCATTGCAAAAAAGTGAGGCAAGATTAAGACAAGCAGAACTTGTTTCCAAGTCTGGATGCTGGGAACTCCATCTCGATTCTCAAATAATGTACGCATCCTATGGTACAAAAAAATTATATGGTGTCTATAATGACCAATTTGAATATGCTATTATTAAAGAAATCCCGTTACCGCAATATAGACCCTTTCTCGATAATGCTTTAAAAAATTTAATAGAAGATAATAAACCTTATGATGTTGAATTCAAAATAAAAACGGCTGATACCGGAGAAATAAAAGATATTCATTCAGTAGCCACATTTGATAGAGAAAATAAAATTGTGTTTGGGATAACTCAACGACATTACAGAACGGAAACAGGCAGAAGAGCATTTTAAAGAATCACAACATATCATAGAAAGTATTATCAACTCTATTCCTGCAAGGGTTTTCTGGAAGGACAAGATTTTGTCTATATAGGCTGTAACACATTATTTGCAAATGATGCAGGATTTTCCAGTCCAAAGGACATTATTGGGAAAGATGATTTCGAGATGGGATGGAGCAAAGTGGCGAAATTGTACCAAAGCGATGACATGCAGGTTATTATTACCAAAAAACCAAAGTTAGACTATGATGAATTACAAATAACTGCTGAAGGAAATGAAATTAATTTGCTTACAAGCAAAACCCCCCTTCTTAATAAGCAAGGTGAGGTTACTGGTATTATTGGAACATATCTTGACATCACCAAACGCAAGAAGGCAGAATTGGCACTTAAAGAAAGTGAAATTCAATTAAGGCAACTAAATGCAGACAAAGACCGATTTATATCAATTCTTGGACACGATTTAAAAAATCCATTTAATAATATTCTTGGGTTTTCTGAAGTACTAACTGATGAGATTGACAGTCTCAAATAGACGAAATTGAAGATATCGCTAAGAATATTTATAAATCTGCGCAAATTATAAATAAATTACTTGAAGATATATTGATGTGGGCAAAAGCACAACAAGGCAAGATATCTTTCAATCCACAAAACCTGAATTTTGCAGATATTTGCAAACATACGGTTGACATTCTCAAACCGAATGCCAATGCTAAAAACATCACAGTCGTTTATCCAGCAACACACAATTTAAATGTGTTTGCAGATAGATATGTTAAAAACGAGTACTCAGAAACCTTTTTCAAATGCGATAAGTTTACAGATAATGGTGGTGTAATAAATATTAGTGCTAAACAAAATGATTCAACCATTACAATATCGGTTTCAGATAATGGGGTCGGTATGCACCAGAAAGTGTCCGGAACTGATATCTTTGAAGTTCTTACCACAAAAGGGACGGCAAAAGAAACGGAAGCAGGGTTAGGCTTATTGCTTTGTAAAGAATTTGTGGAAAAACATGGTCGGTAAAATTTGGGTTGAAAGTGAAGTTGGTAAAGGCAGTGATTTTAAATTTACTTTGCCAAAATTTAACGAACAGGCAAACGTTATAAACAATTGATTAGATTTCACTATAAATTTAAATTGGATATGTAACCACCTGTCACGTTTACTTTAATATACATTCGATTTTCTGTAAACGATTATACTTTGGGGAATTATCAACAAATAATATCGCCCACAAAGAACACTCCACAGGTCATTCTTGACCCAAAAGGAATTATTATATTATCTGGACAGCTAATTCCTGAAAATGCCGAGGAATTTTTTAAACCAATAGAAGAATGGATAATTGATTATTTTAAAAATCCTGCAGGATTACCCACTATTGAAATTCGTCTTGAATATATTAACAGCGTGGGCAGTCGGTTTTTACTTGATATAATTCATAAAATTACGCATATCCATCTCCTGAAAAACACGAAAAGATTTATAATTAACTGGTACTACATAGATGAAGATGACGACATCCTCGAAAAAGCAAGTTTTTTTTCTTCAGACTTGGATGTACCTTTTAACTATATTAAGATAATCTGATAATTTTACTTTTCTTATTCCGGACAAACAATAGCGGCAATATTTGTCAAGATGTTTATGAAATAAATTTGCCTTAATTTAACACCGATAATGGATAGTTCAAATATGAAAACAAGTCATGAATACTTTGTTGAATTCCAAAAACAGTTGGGATCTTACGATGATGCTGGCAGTGCACCCAGGAAAGAGAATCGGGCAGTACCCGATCCTTTATTATTCACTTCTCATATTTATTAACCAACAGACTCAAAACGAAAAAGATAAAAACTATATAATATGACAAAAGAAATTTTTCTTCTCTTAAACTTAGTCCTTGCATATTATAATGTTGGGACAATTTGGGCACTCGAAATAGACATTTTTAGGACCTGGAAACTTCTTGACACAAAGACTTTTCATAATGTACAGGATGTTCATTGGAAAAAACTTCCTTATTGGGTCTTTCTTCCTGTCGGACTTTCATTTATTGGTTCAATTGCATTAATCTGGTTTCATCCAGACAAAATTCATATTTGGGAAATCTGGCTTGCATTTGCCGCTCAATTTCTCTCCCATTTTCTTACAGTAATTCTATGGGGACCATGGCAAGCCAAACTTTCAAAAGATACCTTAGGCGGTGCGAGTCCTTACCTTGCTAAAATTTTGAACACACATTGGCTTAGAACCGCTCTTATCAATATTTATGGACTAATGTTACTTTATATGACCATTCAAATTTTATTATAAGTCATTAATGACAAATATATATTTAAACATATTCTTTATAACAACACTTTTTATAAATCTTGCCAAACTGAATATAGTAGTAAAAAACATTCAAGTTGGGAAAGGAAGTATTGTTGTTGAGATATATGACAACAGTAAGGATTTTTTCAAAAAATCGATTGCAGCAAAAACAGTAAAAGCAACCAATCAAAGTTTCGGACTTTTCATTTGACATTTCTGAAGGTATATATGCCGTTGCAGTTTATCAAGATATCAATGACAATAAGGAATTGGATAAAGGATGGTTCAGCATTCCCAAAGAACCATACGGACTTAGCAATAATTACAGACCAAGATTTTCAGCACCTACTTTTTGAGGATTGTAGATTTCAAGTATCTCAAGAGTCGACTATTACGATAATATTAAAATAACAAATCAACCTTGAGCAAACAAAAGAGCAGAGTGTTGGTAATCCAAACTCATATGAATAACGATTTGCTTTGCTTATGTAAGAAATACCTGCATGACCACCAATAGCTAAGGTAAAAAGATTGTAACTAATTAATATATTATTAATATAGTATGACAGCCATTATGAGGTAAAATTATACGGCTTATTTAATAGTATATCTTAATTAAAATAATTTGGAGGATTGAAACGTGAAAAATTACAAAGATGATGCAAGGGAAACATTTGATAAAATGGCTGTCAAATATGAAAAGCATTATACTATGGTAGTCAATCAAGAATATTGTATAAAAAAGTTGCATTAAAAATTGAAAAGTTTAAGACTGAGTTTATTCTGGATTTAGGCTGCGGCAAGGGTTTATTCCTCGAAATTATTAAAGGGTACAAATCCAAATTATATGGTGCTGATATTTCTCCTGAGATGATTAAACATGCCCAGGAAAAAGTAGGTAATTTTGTAGAATTAAAAGTCGCAGATTCTGATAATTTACCATGGGAAGATAATACTTTTGACATTATTGTATGTATCCTTTCATTTCATCACTATCCCCAATCCGGAAAAATCATTAAATGAAATGAAAAGAGTACTAATAAATAAAGGTCATATTACTATTGGAACTATCCAGTTCCTGAACCATTAAGATATCTTACTAATTTATATATGAGGTCTAAATTTAACAGAACTGGCGATGTTAAAGTATATTCAAAAAGTGAATGGCTTAATATGCTTACTAACACTGGGTTTGTTAATATTAATATTGAAAAAACGAACAGCATTTATCTGATTATTAGTGCTGAGATTCCAAATAATTAAATGAAAGAGTCCTCTGATATAGTGAGGGTTTTATTGCATTATGCAAAATCATTTCTCAAATTCAAGGTTTGAACAGTAAAAACAATCGCTTTTACAATAATCCTGTACTACGAATGCCAATCTGGTAAGAATATTCGGCTTTTATTTTAAAATTTTGATGCCCAAAAGAGGAAATGGATTGTTTTAATAATATTCATTAAAATAATGTGGAGACCAGAACCCACCACAAAAACGGGGCGTCTTTCGAAAAGCCAAATGAGTAGAAAATATAAAATTATAATCAGTGCATATTCATCATTTTTTGGTTATACTGGTCGCTGCAATTGCAAATTATATCATTGCTACTATTTGGTACGCTGTAATCTTCAGAAAGTTGTGGCAGAAACTAACTGGGATTACTGATATGAAACCAGTACCAATAAATATCGTATTGGTGTTTATCGGCTCATTAATACTAAGTTTTATTCTGTTCCATTCGATTGTATTTGGCAACGCCTACTTCAAAATTAGCGGGATAAGTGGAGGACTTATGGGTGGGTTTTTCGGTTGGGTAGGATACATTGCACCAGCGTTTACACTAAGTACTAAACTTTATGAGAAGAAACCCTGCGGGACTTTGGCTCTTAGATAATGCATTTTGGCTTATTTCATTGTTAGTAATGGGCACAATTTTATCCTTATGGATGTAAATTGGCAAACTTTAACTCAGACTGGAAAGGTATTCGATTTCTTTACGTTTATCGGGATTAATTGACTGCTAATTGCCAGAGTTAAATACCTGTTGCATAGTTATATATACCAAATGCACTTAAATTGGCTAAGAATGGTCAATGTCATCGCTTTTTGCAATGAACAGCTAATTGCTGCTTATATTCGAATCAATCTCATAATAAAAGATTGAATATATACTCCGAATAAGGATATATCAATTTTGTCCACTATTCCATTGAATCCTCATTTTTTTGCCTTGCACTTTATATTTGAATTTAAACTTTGGATATCCTATTCCCATTACTCCACAGATTTGTTCATTTTTCTTTAATCTCAATCTTTTTCTGAACAATTTATTATTATTAAGTATTTTTTGATTACCCACCAAGTTTCGACATCCTAACCCTTTTGTTTGAGCATATAGATTTATATTATATAATGCATATTGAGCACTTTCTAAAGAAAGCGGTACACGTTTATAAGCAATGATAAAAATGAAAGCTGAAGGGAAAGTTGGAAATGCCGTATTTCTGTCAACTATAAGTGCAAGTTTTGATTTTGCTTTCAAATATTCTGATTCAAAAACTGGTGAAATAAGTTTAGCGAGCCTACCTATTATTCTGGGTTTTAATAAATAATATATCCTGGTAGTAAATCGCATAAGGATTTTATCAATCAATTCTTTTATCTTATCATCGTCAACAATAATTGTTCTAAAATCAAAGCTATGAGCTGGGGCATACATCCCATAATCTATGATTTCCTCAAGTAATATTTTATTAATCTTCTGGTCAGAAAAACTTCGAATAGTCCGTCTTTCTTTTAATAATTCATCCACTTGCTCATCAGTAGGCAATTTTTCATTATTAAATGCGATAGGTTGAATATTATCCCAAGATAATGCCTGTTGTGGGCAAATAGCAATGCATTGGCTGCAGTTACTACAATCATTGTATCTTATAGTAATCAGGTTATTTTCAATATCCATGCAATGTTCATGGCATATATTCATACATATTTTACATCCCGTACATTTTTCATTATCAATTATAACCATTTTTGAACTCTCCTTTATGTTTAATATTATGTTATTCCTTGCAGATATAAAACTATATTACTTAAATTGTCTCACAAAATAAATTTGGTGAGGAATATTCCACAATAGTGAATTATCATCATTTTATATGGAAATCAAATTAATAAAAGACTCAATCGATTCCATTTTATCTCAACAGGACTTTGAGGATGAAATTCCAGATTACAAAACAATTGAAAATAGTATCGCACTATTGGAACGAATGGCTGAAGTTGAAAATAGTTCGATAGCTGTTTTTGATTTGTACAGAAGAGAATTTGTCACTATCAAGTCGAAACATAAAGAATTGGTAAGAATTGACCAGAATGAAGTTCAAACCTATGGTCTGGCTTATTTTATTTCCTTAATGCATCCTGATGATAGTCCCGTTGTGCTTGATACTTATAAAAAGGTATTTGCATTTGGTTTTAATTTACCAGCGGAAGAAAGGAAAGATTATAAAACTATTTTTAATTATCGACTTGGAAACCAAGGGAAATATTTTCATATTATTCAACAAATTGTTACATTAGAGTTAACCAAGAGAGGTAAGATTTGGCTTGGTTTATCGCTTTCCGATATGTTACCTGAAAATGAAAAATTTGATAAAGTCCATCGTAAAGTAGTTAATTTACGAAATGGTAAGCAATATTTGTTTGATGACGATGATATGGAAAGTAACTGGCAACGACTGTCAACACGAGAATTAGAAGTTCTTGGTTTGGTTTCTGTGGGCTTAATAAGCAAACAAATCGCTGACAAACTTTTTATAAGTGTCAATACTGTTAATAATCATCGTCAAAAAATACTTGAAAAGTTAAAAGCCTCAAATACAAACGAAGCAGTAACTTATGCTAAGAATTTGGGCCTTATCTGAGAATCAGACTGTCTTTCTGTTGCACGGTCAACAATTTCTCCCCCTTATTAAATACAATAACTGATGTCACACTTGTTGGTGACGGTTCTGCAACTCTGAGAACTAATTCTTGCTTATAATATATTTCATTCTCTTTGACAAATATTTTAATAAGCGCTTCTTGTTAAATATTGTCATTGATACTCAACGTTGAAATGGGATTAAAAGGGCTGTAGATAAAATTTGAAAAGGTCGCAGGCGCAGCGTTGCCGTAGATGCTGTCTCGAAGGCAGTAATTTGTATTGATGCAGGATTTTGATTGGGTGTGGATACGCCTATCCGGGTTTAGCACCCATTATGAATTTGTCTTGACAGTAGGAGCAAAACCAAAAAATGTGACAAGCAACTTGCCCATATTGTCCGTGTTAGGCATAGGTTATTTTGCTTTTAGTCCGTCAATTTCATTAAAATCTTTTTTATATCAAAGCTCATCGTTTTAATGGTGTCACTGCTAATGGGATTAGTATTCTTTGAATTAAGATTAAAACTTTCAAGTGTGGATTTTCCCATTTCTATAAGGTTTTCATCAAAATCATGATAAGCAACTTTAGATCTAACGATCCAGTAGATGCTATCATTCTCTTTTGTGATGAGTACAAAATCCTTGAAGGTAACTTTGCTAGTTTTGAAAGAATCACTATTTCCCAGCTCCATGCAACGTTCATTAAAAGTTGTGTCAGGTTTAACTAAAGTAAAGCAGTTTTTATAGTTGTAGAAATTAAGATCAATATTATGCCTTTCAACTATAGGTCGCCACCATTCATCTTTAACAGTTAAGGTATTCTTTTGACCAAATGTTGACATTATCCCAATTAAAAGGAATAAAGTGCATATCGTGATTCTTCTAAAATTTGTTTTTCCTTGGAGTTTGAATTTTCTTTTCATGATCTTAGAGATTTAATTTCAAAAATTGGAAACAAATTGTCATATGTCGAGCGTGAGATCCTGCAATCCATTTTGGTGCTATTGAAATCTATATCACTCATATCGTAACGCATCAACCGGATTCCTTGTTGCAGCCCGCCAGCTTTGCCAGGTAACTGTTAACAATGCAATTACCAGTGCAAGTATTCCTGCACATGCAAAAATCCACCAGCTAAGTTCTGTCCTGTAGGCAAAATTCTGAAGCCATTTATACATTGCAAACCAGGCAATAGGAGTAGCAATTAATATGGCTAACAAAACCCATTTCACAAAGTCGTTATTCAATAAAACTATAACCTGAATGATCCTGGCTCCTGTTACCTTGCGGATGCCGATTTCTTTGGTGCGTCGTGTAATAGCAAAAGTAGACAAGCCTGATAAACCGAGACAGGCAATGATTATTGCGAGTAGGGAACTGACAAAGAATAATCCGTTAAAACGCTGGTCTGCCAGGTACTGGTTGTTATAAAAATCGTTCAGAAAAAAGTAATTTAATGGATTCCCGGGGTAATGTGAAGTCCAGATTTTTTCCACCTCAGGTAACAGGTGATCAATTCCTGTCATACGGGTTTTAATGCTATAGTACGAATTTGCCGGCAGATTGAAAAATGCAATCGGACCGGGTATTTTTTTCAGAGACTGTTGATTGAAATCATTAATAATACCTTTTATGGAGACATTCTGACTGCCACTTCTTAAAATTTTACCAATGGTACTACCTGTATCTTTAAAACCAAAATAGGAAAGCGCAGATTCATTCAAAATAATATTACTGGAGTCTTGTTCTATTGATGGACTAAAATTATCTCCGGCGAGCAAAGTCAGACCATAAGTGTTAAAAAATTGATTATCAACTAAGTATATATCAATCCTTTTTTCAGTGTTACGACCTTCTACCGGAATTCCGTAAACACGCGAGTTTTTTATTTCTGTCCCTGGCACGTTTGAAGAGGTTGTGATACTTTTAACCCCGGATAGAGCTCCTATTTCATTTTTGAATGATTCCAGACTTTTCATGTACGATTCGTATGAATTTGCTTTGATTATCCGTGGACCATCAATAATCACTAACCCTCCGATATCAAAACCAAGGTCGTGATGACGCATGAAATTAACCTGTCGGTAAATAGTTATTGTGCCAATAATCAGTGATAACAGCATGATTAAGGGCCAGAAGGTTCGAATCCGCCTTTCCCACCAAAAGTGGAAATGTAAAGAGATTGAAAAAGGATGATTGTGCAAAAAGGACGTTCCTCTCTTTAAAGGATTTATCCTCATGTGATACAATGCATTCTGTACGATAAAACCGTGTATAATCTTCAACTTCAGGAAACATGTTCTTTATCTCCTTTCCAATGCCAGTTGATCCTGATGCAGAATGTTGTTCAAGAATGCCTTCTTCATACAAAATATAATCTACCCTATAAATGTTACTTGCGTTCTTGTGAAATTTATCATATGATGTTTCTGCTTTTATCCATAATACAATCAGGATAAATGAGGTTATCCCAATAGTTAATCCCAAAAGGTTAATGATGAAATATCCTTTGTTTAGCATCAGGTTTCTGATGGTCAAGTTAATATAGTGTCTTGCCATAACGATTATTTACTGTGTAGTATGAAGATATTCGTATTTTGTCTGATTAAGTTCAAAATAAAATAGACAGAATCATTAAAATAAGATTATGTCTAACCATGTGAAATTGGATTTGACCAGTTAAAGTGTTATTAACCTATCATTTACCATCTAAAAACCCCGACCCATTTCCTCTAACAGTTTCATATAACTCGATCCTTCAGGAATAAGAAAAGGATGAGCCCTAAACCAGGGAAGCAATATATCATGGTCATCACATGCTCTCTTCAGCCAATTCAAAGCCAGTATCTCTTCTCCCCTGATTCTATAGATCAGATAAATAGTTGTTGCAGGCACATATTCGGCCTCTGCTCTCTTTAATAAATTTTCAAGAAGTTTGTCTGCCTGAACTTTTTTCCCTGTAAGATAATAAGCGCATGCAAGGACTGAAATTGGTAATGGCGTACCATCTGAAATGTCAACGGCTTTCTCATATTCAGCTATAGATTCCTTGATCATTCCTTTTCCGGAATAAGCTCTCCCGAGATGATAGTGTGTTATGAAGTAATTCGGATTTATTGCCAGGGCCTTCCGATATTCGTTTATTGCATTGTCATATTGGCCAGCGTAATCAAAAGCAAATCCGGTATACGTATTAATATAGATTGAAAGAGGATCAAGCTCCTGGGCCCGTTTTGCTTCGAAGATGGCTTCCTCATGCAGTCTGCTAAACGTCAAAAAATTCGAATAATCCAAATGTATCTGGGAAGAGTTTGGATTTATCCGAAGAGCATGCTTGTAATTCCGTTCTGCTTCCTTCCAGTTCCAATAATAATATAAATTGATCCCTGCAAGTCCGGAGTAGGCTTCTGCAAGGGTATTGTCTATTTCGAGAGCCTTATTAATATACTCAATAATTTTGGGAAATCCCTTATTTGGCGCAAGATTTCCCCATCCGGTGCTGTACGCAGTAACATAACTTAATCCGGTATAAGCCAGAGCATAGTTTGGATCCTTTTGGAGTGCTTGCTGAAAAAACTCAGCCGCTTTCTTATATCCTTCAGCTGTCAGCATCTGCCAGTAGTAGGTACCTTTCAAATAAAGGTTGTAAGCTTCAATAATTTCAGAATGGAGTTTAGCAATCATTGTTTTCTTTTCACCTAAAAGCTTAACTTTCAGGTTGTCCAGGATTGCCAAAGATATTTCGTCCTGTGTAGCAAAAACATCTTTTATTTCACGATCGTAACGATCAACCCATATATGAGATCCATCATTAACATTAATAAGTTGTGCTGTTATGCGAATGCGGTTACCAGATTTCCGGATACTTCCTTCAAGTAATGTCTCAACTCCAAGTCTTTTGCCAATTTCACGTACATCTTCATTCTTATCCTTAAATGCAAAAGCTGATGTGCGTGAGATAACTTTTAAATTCTCATTCCGTGCAAGGACATTAATAATTTCTTCTGCCATACCATCACAAAAATAATCCAGTTCTTTCTCCGGACTCATATCAACAAACGGTAAAACTGCAATGGATTTTTCAAGAAAGTCTTGCATATATTTACCTGAAAGAAACTCTTTTTGTTCATTAGCAGAGGAAAATGAATCTGTTTTCAATCCAACAATGATTTCTTTTATTGCATTCGAAACTTTGTTAATCTGGTTCCTGTAATTAGTTTTATTCTGGTTTTTATCCTCATTATCCTTTAGTGTAATAGGTCTGTTAACTCCTGATTCTTTATAAATAAAATCAACTCCACGAAGCACACTTCCCATGACTGATTCACAAAGTTTCATATCATCATTATCCAGATCATAAATACGAACAGGTAAAACCCTGCTTGCAACATTACCATTGGGAAGTTTTACTTTCAATCCAAACCGATCATGTGATGCCTGCTCTATAAACGGGCTGAACTCATGCTTCCATGCGAAAGACTTTGGGTCACAATATGTTCGTGAAATAATTGGGATAAAGATCAGGCATTTCAATTTCTCCCTTAGAGAGTCGTTTACATCATGTGTTTCCAAAAGCCCATCATGAGAATTGATATCAAAATAGACGCTGACCTCTTCTTTAAAGGTTGATCCCAGTTCTGTCTTCAGGGAATCCACAAACTCACTAACCCACCTGTCACCTTTGTTGTCCTTCCGTCGGTAGGAGATGAAGATGTCATATTCGTAACCTGTGATGAGACTTGGCATGATAGTTATTCATTGTGTTAAAGTTAGGAAAGACAATGACACAAGTCAAATTAAAAAATCACCAATCGTTCCCGGAACTTGTTTGATTGAAAGTAGCAGACAATTTTCGGCATGTAATGTGGAAATATTGGTGTCATGAAATTGACTAATAAAAATTCAATTTCCACAACTAACGGTTAATTCAATTCTTCATTGACTTAAAATTTAGTTTATTGACAAATGATGTTATGTCTGATAGGTGTAATGTTTACTATTATACAATGTCTTGTTGAGAGAATACTGGGCATTAACTACCGAACTAATAAATAAAATAGCGATCAGGATTAAAAAACAATTTTTCATTTAGCTGTTATTTGATTTTATTTGAACGACACTGAACATTTCAAGCATAAATTTAAATAACTTGATAACATTTGATCCGTTTAAATACTTTGCCAACTATCATGTTTTTGTCTTCATATTATTACTGGATGAAGATAAGATAATATACTAAATCAGGCAGGAGCCCTCCCGTGTTAACCTATAATTGTGTTAAAGTTAGGAAAGACAATGACACAAGTCAAATTAAAAAATCACCCATCGATCCAAATGTCTGACATTGAAGGGAAGGTCAGGTTAAGATAACTTTATTTATTTCATTTGCAGATGTACCATATACTGAATATCAAGTGAATCTGAGATCAACGCAATTTGTTTGTTTTTTTCACTCAATTCAAGGCCATCAATTGCAAATGTAAAATAGATATTTAGTAAAGTAATTCTTTTATCCCATGAAGTAATTATAGACTTATCAGTTAATCCCCATTTGAAGAACGATCTGGAATCCAAACCGGATTTTTGAATAACCAGATTTGCTATCTCAAGACCTTTTGGTGATGTAACGTCAAAGAATAATTCGGATTCATCATATTTATCGGCAATTTTGATAATAAAGTCTTTTATCTCGGTCTCATCAAAATATACAAAGACACCAGTTGATATAAATAAAACCTTATCAGAAATAACTATTTCATTAAACCATTTTGTGTCAAGGAATGAACTTGAAATAAATTTTCTGTTGCTCGTCTCTTTTTGGAATTTCTTCTTTAATTCTATAACATCAGGAAGGTCTAAATCATACCACAGAACCGAGTTATTATTAATTCTTTCAAATGACGTATCCAATCCACAGCCAATGTTAACAACCGTGCCATTTGGATGTTTGTTTATAAAATCTTTTACAATCAGATCAAATCTTTTGCACCTTGCAATCCAGGCAATTTGACTGATTTCAGGTATGTTTGTTGACATTATCGAAAAGTCGAAATCGACAGAATCTATAATCTCAACAGCAGTTTTATCGATCAATGTCGGTTTGTTCTTTTGTGTTTCAACTGCTCTGGCCCAGAGCGGCATAAATAGGGTTTTCTGAACATTTCCTAACTCAACCTTAATTTTTGTATTCATGAAGCAATCTTTAAGGCATTATATTATAGTATTTTTAAACTAATTTCCTGAGATTTTCCATCCCACTCAATCGAATAAAAACTGAACGATTTTTATCCTGATTATCACTAATTGATACTTTTCCCCTTGAAGAGATTCCATGGAAACGGGAAAATTTCATTAACAGACTTCTCATATATCTCATATTCTTTTCCAAAAGTCCTTCTTAGCAAATTGGTTTCCCCGTGAATGGAAATCGTAAATCCGAGATATAATACTAAAGAAATTGAAAAGATTAAACCTGAATGAAATATGAGTGCCAGAGAAGGTATTATAAATACTATTATAGAGGAATATATGGGATTACGGCAGAGTGCAAAAGGTCCCTTTACAATAAGATTACCAGGTTTAAAGTACTTCAAAAAAAATACAGCTGAAAATATCCAGAATATCATTCCCAATCCCAACCATACAAATCCTAAAACCTTAACATAAGGTAAATCTAAAAATCTTAGATCAAAGAATTCAGGATATTTAAACATCACAATTAATGAAAGGATAACATAGGGAAGAGATAGCAGAGCTAGTTTGGGGCCACAGCCAAAAAGTGTCATAGGTGTCTTCATATTTAAAATTAATAAAGGAATTTTTAAAATTTAATCAGAATCCTGTCGGTTTTCTTTTCTTAGTTTGCTTTTCTCTTGCTTCTATTTTAGCCAAATCTTTTTTATATTGTTCTACATCCCACTTTATTTGCCATTCTTTTACGTAGTCAGCTATAGGTTGAAGTCCTACTTCTGCACGTCTCTTATCAACATTTTCAGGGTCTTCCAAAGGCAAAACATAAAAAAGTTTTGTTTCCTCATCTCTACTAATTTGGCTCCCATAGATTTGCTTTTTACCCTGTCTTAATGCAACTCTATCCTCAAGCATAGCTAATCTACTACCAGATGCTTTGCCGTTTTTTACAGCATCTCTCATCATTGGTAAATATTGTTCCTGTGTAGCAAGATTAGAATGTTGAATAACAAGGAACAAAGCAGCACTCCCTTTTTCGCCTACAATATCTTCCCCCAGCCAACCATTATTGTCAAGAATAATTTTAACCTTTCTTAGATTTACAGAGTCTTTTTCAATTATGGCTTTCCAATTTTCTTTCATCTCTTTTGATTCCCAACCATATTTTTTTTCAATCGCATTCACTTGCATCCTATATTTTTGATCATCTTCAAAAATACTGTCCAGTTGTTGAACTAATTGCTCATTTAAGTCAGTTTGGGCTTTGTCTTTATTTTCTTCTGCGATTTTTTTTACCTGTTCTTTTGTTTTGTCATTCCCGGCATCTGAAATTGGTTTATTATTTGTTCCACATGAAAAATTCATACTAAGTAAAACCAAAAAAATAAGTTCTGTTTTCATTTGCTGGATTTTGATAAATGAATAAGTATAAACTACCTGTAAGTTAATTGCATAATCAAATTTATGTTAATGAATAACACAAGTCAAATAAAAAATCCATCCACCAAAATCTTCTAAGATCTGATATATGGAATCTGGCTCTGCTGGTTTTTAATGGTTCTTGAGATATTAAGGTAATATTTGCCTGACTGGGGGCCTTTTATCTTTATCGTTTAATAAGTTTAAACTCTATTTTATTCATTACTTTCTCTTTGTAACTTTTACTAAAGGGTAATCTGACTGTACTGGTTATAACCTCGTCACCATCAATAGTCTTAACAGCTGAAACAGCAACCATATATGATTTGTGAATACGCATAAAAAGATGATCAGGTAAACTTCTGCAAATACCTGAAAATGTAATATATGTAATGTACTTTTTTTGTTGAGTATGGATAATCACATAATTAGCCATCGCTTCGATATAGATAACATCAGCTGTAAATATTTTTTCAATTTTCCCATTACATTTAATAAAAAAGAATTCATTCGTAGTATTTACGTTGTTATCTTTTGTCTTTAGATAACTTTGAACCTTTTCTATTGATTTCAGGAATCGGGCAAATGAAATTGGCTTAATCAGATAATCCATAACATCCAATTCATAGCCCTCTATGGCATATTGCGGATATGCGGTTGTAAAAATAATCAAAGGTGGTCCGGCAAGAGCCTTTACAAACTCGATACCTGTGAGGTCGGGCATCTGGATATCAAGAAAAACCAGGTCAATCTTATTTTTATGCAATAAACCTGCAGCCTCTGAACCGCTTTTGCATTCTGCAACCAGATACAAATAATCTACCTGACTAATGTATTCCTTCATACCCTCGCGTGCAATAGGCTCATCATCAACAACAAGACAGTTAATCATGTTTCTGGATTTTAAGTGTTACTTCGAATGTGTTTCCATTTCGCTTTTTCGCCAATGAATGTGTACCTGGATATAAGAGCTCCAACCTTCGCTCCATATTTTTCAGACCCAGGCCATTCGAATTGTCTGATTGTTTTGTGTTATCTGAATATGTATTCATCACCTTCACAATAATTTGCGAATCAGGTTCATTATAAATAGTAATGTATAGCTTATTTTGAGATGAGTCTTTATAATTTGAAAGATATTTAAATGCATTTTCAATAATAGGCAAAATAATAAGTGGCGCAATTTTGAAAATGCACCATATCGGCAGGAATAGTTACCTGTAGGTCTGTGCCTGTTTCCATTCGCAGCTGCTGTATAGAAACATAATTTTTTATATAAGCAAGTTCTTTGGAAATATCAATCTTATCTGTATTACATTCGTATAGTTGGTATCTGAGCAACTCAGAAAGCTTCTCCACAGAATTTCTTGCTTCTGAGTTTTCTTTATTAATCTGGAAGTAAATAGTGTTTAATACATTAAAAAGAAAATGCGGATTTATTTGCGCCCGCAAATATGATAGCTCTGTTCTTATCTTCTCATTCTGCGCTTCGTGCAACTGATGTTCCATACCAAAACGATCCGTAATAATCTGAATAGCGCTGCTAATACCTATTGCAATACAATTGATGATAAAAAGAAAAGAAGAAACAGTAAGAATATACGCTGAGTTTGTAAATACAGGTTTCCCGCTTAAGTGATGATAAAATTCTCCTGCAACAAGGTATGTAAGTATCGTATTGGCAAAAGCAACCAATAATATAGAACCAATGAACCTGGGGATTCTTCTATGATAAAGAGTTTTAGGCACAAGCACTTTACTGGTATAGTAAGCTGGAAGAGATGTAAAGCCGGTTACTACCAGTGTCGCTATAAATTGCTGCAAAAGGGGTGATTTGCCATCATAGTAAAGGTATAATAAGAAGAATGTCAGAATTATCCATAACAACAGATGTATTCCAATCTTGCTGATTATATGCCTTTTCATAAAACCGACCTTTATCCAATGCAATTTACTTCATTTTCTGTCTGATCTCATTTTGAACATCAAGAATTAAACAGAGGTCGTCCTTAATATCATTATCGTTGTGTAAAATTTCTTTTTCAAACCTTAACAATGAGTAAATTGGAGTTAAAATAATTTTAGAAAATTTAAATATATTGAAGTATGAAAAAAGTTTTAATGTTTCTTTTCTTTATTTGTTTATTTATTGCTCAAGTGGTTGCTCAGGATTCCACATTCTCTAAGGGTGACAAGGTTTTAAATGTAGGATTAGGTTTAGGATCTTTATTAGGATCCGCATATACCACATCATTCCCACCCACCTCTGCTTCTCTTGAATTCGCGGTCGCAGACAATGTACTTCAGAAAGGTGCAATAGGTGTAGCTCCATTTATTGGTTTTGGTTCTTATAAATATGAAGTTTATTCTGGTCATGAGAATTATACTTACATTCCAGTAGGTGTAAGAGGAGTTTTTCATTATCCGCTTGTGAAGAAACTTGACACATATACTGGTTTGCTCTTTGGCTATATTATTGTATCCGGCACACATATAGGAAGTGCATTTGCCAGCAGAGGTTACGGATCAGTGTTTATCGGCGGTAGATATTATTTCAGTGAAAAATTTGCGGCAATGCTGGAACTTGGAGCTGAGATTATTCCACTGCATATCGGAGTTGCTTATAAATTTTGATTTAACAGAACCAACTATTAGCTGTTGACATTTTTTACTTATCCTTCAATATTAGTTGTCTTTTAAGAAAATCGATTGTCTTATGTAATGAGTCGGAAGATGCAGATTCTGAATAATGTGGACTCCACGCTGCATTAAATGAATGATGTTCATTTTGGTAAATGTGCATTTCAACCCGACCACCTTTTTCAATCACAGCATTTTTTAATAAATAGGCATTTGAAACAGGTACGATATTGTCTGCTTTACCGTGAAGAATCAGGAGAGGGGGGAAATTTATCACATCATTTTCAATTGTTTCAGGCCTTCCACCACCAAAAAAATCAACTACTGCTTTAACTTCTGACATTGAAGATGCTACAGAAACAGCTAAGAATGCACCCAATGAATATCCGATTAATCCAATATGTTGATATGCCATTAAAAACACATGAACCACAACTTAGTTTTGGATTTGGTTAAAAATTGGGATATGTCCAAAGAATAAGCCTATTGACTTTAGAGTTCTTATTGTGTAATTTTGTAATTAGATAGAACCCCTATTGCAATGAAAAATCCTTTGAAGAATAATTATTTATGTCCTCATTGCCGATCTTTCTTAAGAGTTTGGAACAATATAATTTTAATTGTCAAATCAGTCTCAAGAAATCTGCAATGTATTTTATTACTAAATCCTAAAATTGGCAATTATGATCTGATCCACCATTCATCAATAGAATTTAAAGAAGGAGAGATGCTGGACTTCATTTGTCCGGTTTGCAGGGCTGATCTTACAGCAATTGGAATTCATAAGAATCTTGTCAGGATCATAATGATAAATAGAAACAATATAGAATTTGATGTCTATTTTTCAAAGATCTGCGGGGAACACTCCACTTTTGTGATTCATAAGGATGATATTATTGAAAAGCATGGAGAAGACAGTTCATCATATGTAAATTATTTTATGTCAAGACTCAAAAAGGATAAATCCGGTAAAGAAGACTGACATATTCCAAGTTTCACCAAAGATTTAATCATCTTAAAGTTCCGGGAGACCCATATATGTGTTATTTTATGGATTTGTCAGACACCAGAGCGGCTTTGCAATCTTTGTCTGGTAATGAGAATCTGAAGGAATAATAGTCATTACCTTTTCTTGTTTTCTACCGCAGCAAATCAAATTTTCCATCGGTGATTTGTATAAACTCGGGGTAATTCTTTGCATCTTTTGAACCTCCTTCATAATAAACATTCACTAACTTTCCCGAAAACGTACCGGTTAATTGTTTTTGGTCGTATGAAGTAACAACTACAGTAACATCCTTGCCTGTGTACGTAATCCCCTGTGGATTGTAATAATTGATTATACAGCCCATATCATTATCTCTGGCAAGAACACCCTTGATTTTAGTTGTTCCGCTTTTTTTAATTTCAAATTGAAATCCTTCTCTTTTAGCATCACCATCCAGGATTTCCAGGCCGTCTTTTACACCATTAGGATCTACGCCAAGAGGAATTTCAAAAAAACTTTGTCTTACATTAAATGTTCTTTGTTTGCCATCCATAAGGCAGGTTATTGTTCCGTTGCCTGCACCCGGAGTTGTTTGTGAAGACACAGTGTTTTTATCCGGGGTGTTCGAATTTTTTTTTGAGTCGTTTGAATTATAACATGATACGTTTATCAGCCAACTAACAAACGATATGATAATAAGTAGCTTTTTCATTTTTGAAGTTTTTTTATATAGTAAATAATTTGGGACATGGGCTCAAAGCCCAAAGGAATTGTTCCCCATCGCCCAAAAAAGTGATATCACCCGAATAAACATAATAAAAGTGTAATTGTTTAGTTATCTTTATTCTATAATAAAATTGTGCCCTGCATCTGCAGTGCATAATTCCCAGGAGACACTGCGTTTATTTTTTCTCACTGTGGAGATAAAACCTTCAATTCTGGCAAATCCATCCCCAATGTCCACTTTTAAGGGACTTTGGTATTGGAATCGAGTGCTTTTGATGCCGGGGCTTTTTAATTTAAGTTAGCTCCTAAATCCATCCAAATAGTTTAATTTTGAAATGACAACATATACGACCATAAAGGGCATATATAAAGCTTAGTTTATAAACCCCTTGAGGATAGATCATTAGAAAAAATCATTATGTAACTATTTAAATATTAATAAGTCTTATAAAATGAGAAAGACAATATTTATCATAGGAGTAATTGCATTTTTTAGTGCTGTTACAGTTGCACAAACTAAAAATGACACTATACAACAACTTCGAAGCCAGATCATGAATCTTGAAAACCTTAATGGGAGATTGTCAGCGCAGATCACTGCAACTAAATCAAACATGAAAAAACTTGAAGCCAGACTCATCGTCTACTGTCGATAGTGTGAATGTTATGAGAAATGAATTAGTTCTTACTAACATTAACATACAGACGATGGCCAATAAATTTGAATTGAAGCTTCAACAATTAAGCGATAAGTCAAATACTGACGTTACAGCTTTAAACAAAAGAGTAAGCAATAATATTCTATTATGGATTCTTGCCATTATATTAATAGCATTGTTGCCTGTAATATTTTTCGTGTGGTTAAGAAGCAGGTTAACCCTGGTAAAAACAGACTTGTCGGATCAGATAAAAAATTCATCTGAAGCCATTCGGGAAGAGATTATAAAGCTTGACAATCAAGTGTTCTGGTCATTAGATTTTCAAAAAAAACTTAGCAAAACAGAACAGGACGGATCAGAGAATATTGACCATTCACTTATTTTAAAAGTTGCTGATGAAATTATTCGTATTCAAAAGAATTTAAGTGGCATGGATCCGGAAACTAAAGGATTGAAACAGCTTGAATTTGCAGTTGAACGCATTCAGGATAATTTCAAAGAAAATGGCTATGAGATGGTTGAACTACTAAATAAGCCATATGATCAGGGGATGAAGATATCTGCAAAATTTAAAACCGATAATACTCTGAAAAGAGGTGAACAGATAATTACCAGAATTATTAAACCGCAAATAAATTATAATGACGTTATTATACAGGAAGCCCAGGTTGAAGTGAGTGTTGGTGAATAATGAAAAATCATGAAAATTGCAATATGATCTAAATTAGTTATCAATATGATTCAGGAAATTTTTCCGCACCGCTTCAATAATCAATACCTGGCAAACAAAAATATCGGAGAAAAGGACTTTATCCTTCATTATGATGGAAATTCATTGTTATTGAAAACCAGTGGCGATGAATTCGAAATACCACAAAAAAAAGACTTTTCAGAAATTTCAGATAAAACGGAAAATACATTTTTATTTACATTTAATGATGTTCCGTGTTTTCTTATTTGGGATAACCTGAAGGCAGATAAGACCCATTTTATTTACAGGGAAATCAATTTTTTCCGAACTATCAGGCAGCAGGAAATAGCATGGATCAGTATTGTCGGATTCCATCTGATGAACTGGTACTCGCAAAACAGATTTTGCGGAAAATGCGGGACAAGAACACAACAAAAGCCTGATGAAAGAGCCTTAATATGTCCCAATTGTAGTACGATTGTATTTCCAAAAATCTCACCGGCAATTATAGTAGCAATAATTTGTAATGATAAGATATTGCTCGCTCGCAGTTCAAATTTCCCTGGAAACTGGTATTCATTAATTGCAGGGTATGTTGATGTCGGCGAATCGCTCGAGGAGGCTTTAACACGTGAGGTCAAAGAAGAGGTGGGACTGGATATTAAGAATATCCGTTATTATAAAAGTCAACCCTGGCCTCTTTCGGGTTCGATGATGATTGGTTTTAAAGCTGAGGCTGATGAAACACAGCCCATATCTATTGATAACAAAGAAATTACAGAGGCCGCATGGTTCACCAGGGGAAATCTTCCAAAACATTCCTTGAATTTAAGTATCGCAGGGGAGATGATTGAAAAATTTGAGAAAGGGGAACTATGAGGAATACCAATACGGTCCGGATCTTTGTTTGCAATAAACCCAATACTTTCTATTCTCTCAATATGCAAAATAAATTATGTTTGCAGTATCTCTTTTGCATGTTATAGTGTCTGTGAATTCCTTTTTCTTTCCGTTTCGGTACAATATCCAGCTTAATTCTGTCCTTTTGTCAGCAAATACTTTAGTGTTTATTACTGAATTAACCGTTCCGCCTATCCACATTAAGTCTTTATCTGATGGAAGTCCAAAGGAGTTATTTGTTCTTCCATAGTTATGTATTGTATAGGGATAAAGTGACAATCCATAAACTCCATCTGATTCCCAAATCAGACGGAGGGTATCGTAAACAGGCGTTCTGGTTTTTCTATATATTTTTATAGTCAGATCTACTAATTTGCTGAGAGAAAAGGATAGATATTTTGCATTACTTTCAAGTCGGAAGAGAGATATTTGACTGATAGTGACAGGATATTCTGAATTACCAATAAAACAAAAATTGTAGTCATAGACATCTTTGATTTTTCTCAATGAATATGTGAAACAACCTGAACTGTCAGTTGAGAACTGGCCGGCTGGGATGGGTTCTAATTTATTATTGCTATCTGCTAATCCCTGAACAATTATGTTTTTCCAGGGAATTCCTGTTTTTGTGCTTTCATCTATAACTTTTCCTTTTATTTTCAGGGTTCCTTCAGTATTAAAGCATCCTGTTAACATTCCCGAAGCGAATGCAATGAAAATAAAAAAATCAATGTTAACTAAATTCGTTTTTCGCATATTGACGAATGGTCTGAAAAACATAATAAATTTAGCTATTTTATCTCAATCAGATATTCACTCCGCATATGACCATTGTAATGTCGATCTAACCTATGATTTTGATAGGTGGATCCTATCCGGTCCGGGCACTGCGAAGCCAACATGCCTGCCGGAATGTAAGAGTCAAATTTTATTTCCTACTTTTGTCAGAGAAAGTGGGAATAATTTACAAAAAGGAAAAGAATAGTGTAACTCCAGCTGAAAAAAAGCTTATAATGTTTCAGGTGATTATTTAAAGTCTAATAATTCCGATAAGGAAATTAATATATTCTGATGAAAACAATACAGAAAATCATAATCATATCATTTTTGTTTCTTCAGAACAGATGTATAACAGAGTTTGTTCCTCAAACTAAAGAAAATAAGGAATCGCTTGTTATTGAAGGTCTGATAACTAATCAACCAGTTGCTGATACTATAAAACTTTCCAGTTCTCTTCCTCTTGGAGTGAAAAGTGTCGCTAAACCGGTAGAGGGATGTACTGTAACCATTTCCGATGACCTCGGAAATATTTTCAGTTTAACTGAATCCTTTGCCGGGACATATGTAACTGATACTTCACAATTCAGGGGGACAATAGGAAGATTTTATACTTTACATATTCATACCAACACTTCTTATAAAAATCATAACTTCGAATCGTACCCTATTGAGATGAAGCCTGTCCCACCGATAGACAGTCTTTATTATGAAAAAGTTGCAATTAAGGAAATCAATGGTGTCAGTTCTCAGGAAGGCTGTCAGGTTTACTTAAATACTCATGATCCCACTAATCAAATTAAGTTCTATAGATGGAAGTATACTGAGACATGGGAATTTCATCTTCCTTATACTTTGGTACCCAACAAGATATGCTGGATGGCAAATAATTCAAATGAAATAAAGATCAAGAACACCACTTCATTGGCAGAAGCCAGGATCGAGCGATTCCCAATAAACTTTATTTCGAACCTTACTGACAGGTTGAAGGTAAAATACAGCATTTTAGTGAACCAATATTCCCTGAATGAAGACGAATACCTATACTGGGAGAAATTGCAAAGAATTACTGAACAAGTAGGAGGCCTGTACGATGAGATCCCTTCAGCTATTCCAAATAATGTCTTCTGTGTTGATGATCCAAATGAAAAAGTACTTGGTTATTTGAGCGTTTCGGCTTGTACATCGAAAAGGATTTTTATAAAAGATAATTTTGCAGGGTTGATTGACCTGTACACTAATTGCATTAGTGATACTATTTTCAATGGAGATCCTATTCCAAATCTTAATAATTATGTCTGGATTATCGAGGAAGGATTGCTCCATCCATCTGTCTGGATAATCGGAGCAGATTCAACGATCCAGCAAGTTTTTCTGCCTACAATACCTTTCTCAATAATTACAAACTTCAAAGGTTGTGCTGATTGTTCAGTCAGAGGTACATTGACAGAGCCTGATTTCTGGAAAGAAGGTAAATAAGGAACATTGTTTAAAACTGCAATTTATTGAGCGGTCCAGCCTCCATCAATCATCAGTGTAGTCCCGGTAATAAGAGATGAAGCCTGTGAAGATAAGAACAAAACAGCACTTGCAACATCTTTTGGAATGCCCACCCTTCCCAATACAATTTTAGAAAGGATTCCATTCCTGAACTCGTCATCCTGAAGCCATATTTCAGTACCTGGAGTTTTAATAAACGTAGGAGCCACTGCATTAACAGTTATGTTGTATTTTCCCCACTCAACCGCAAAACATTTCGTAAGATGAGCTATTCCGGCTTTGGTCATACAATAAACAGACTCAGTTGGTAAAGCTATGAACCCGGCTTGCGAACTTAAATTGACAATACGTCCGTATTTCTGTCTTTTCATAAGTTTGCCGGCATACTGACTCACAAAGAAAGTTCCCTTTAAATTTACTTCAACGGTATAATTGAAGTCCTCTTCCGTTACATCTTCAATTGCATTTGGAGGCCCTATTCCGGCATTGTTAACAAGGATATCCAATCTCCCGAACTCTTTTTCTATAATTTCAAATGCAGCTTTAATTTCATTGATTTTGCTTACATTCATTTGCACCGGCAATACCTTTCTGCCCAAACCTTTTATCTCATTCACCACTCCTTCATCAGAATGAATGTCTCGCAAACCAACGACAATATCTGCTCCGGCCTCGGCCAGTGCCAATGCACATGCACGACCAATTCCTCTGGCAGCCCCGGTAATCAGAGCTACCTTACCTGTCAAATCTGTTGTATACGAATGCTCCATAAGCTTAATTTTAACTATCTCAATTGAATTAAAGTTACACAATATCCTGGATATTAGAACCCCAAACACCTTAAACACTTTTTGGCATCATAGAATTGCAATTTTCAATATTTATTTGTTATGTCTTTATGAATTAATAATTTTATGTATAAAATTCTTATTTGACTCTCAATTTTTATTAAAACTAATAACTCATAACAATGAAAACTTCAAGAAGAACATTTGTAAAATCAGGCGCCATTATCGCTCTTGGCACGGCGATTCTTCCCCGTTCAGTGTTTGCTGCAATTGCAGAGAAAACGGTTGTTGGCTTACAACTCTACTCTGTACGCGATGATATGAAAAGTGATCCTAAAGGTTCGCTAAAGAAATTAGCCGATATGGGTTATAAGGTGGTTGAACATGCCGGCTACGCTGATGGTAAATTTTACGGATTTGAGCCTTCAGAATTTAAGAAAATACTGGAAGACCTTGGTCTGAAGATGTACAGCGGTCATGTCGATTTCGGGATGCAGGCCTGGGATGCTTCAAAAAAAGATTTTACCGATACCTGGAAACGTACGGTGGAAGATGCTGCACTTATGGGTCAGAAGTTCGTTATCACTCCCGAACTTGCAGAAAATGCCCAGAAGGATTATGACACACTTTTAAAAGTGATCGATCTCTGGAACAAATGCGGAGAACTTTGCCAGAAATCCGGAATGAAATTCGGATACCACGATGATTTCGATGGAAATGCTGTCCTTCATAATATGAAGTTGTACGATATCATAATGAAGAATTCGGATCCGAAATTAACTATTCAGCAATATGATATTGCCAATTTGTACAATGCCGCAGGTACAAACCCTATGGATATAATAAAAGAATACCCTGGCCGATTTGTCTCACTTCATGTTAAGGATGTGCTAAAAGAGAAGAACAAAGAAAACAGACATGACAGCACAATTCTCGGGAAAGGAGTTCTCGATGTAAAAGATGTTCTGGCCCTTGCCATTAAAAACGGGGCATGGCTGATGATCATTGAACAGGAGGCGTACCAGAACGAGGCCCCGATGAATTGTGTAAAGGACGACCTTGCAGCAATGAAGATGTGGGGATATTGATCCTCTGATTATTTCTTTTTCTTTCCTTTTGTGTCCGCGTTTTCTGCGGGTGAAGAGGCGGCATCGTATTTTGCCTGAGCAGTCTTAAGAGATGCTTTTGAAATTTTAAGGGCATCCTGAGCATTCTTTTTAGTTGCTTTTCCTTTCGACAGGTTAGAATTCCCGGCAGACATCATTTTTGTTGCATCCTTTAAACGGTTGCTGAGAGCCCTGGAATCTGATTTATACTGCACATCGAGGGCTTTAAGATCCGACCTGGCCTTGAGGGCTTCTTCCTTATCTTTTGAGGTTGAAAGCTTAACAAGGGGTTTTTGTTTGGCAGCATTGTCCTTATCAAGTTTTTTACGATCTGTTTCAACTGCTTTGGTTTCTGTTTTTGATTCTGCTATCTGTTTAGTTCCCAAAGTGATCAGTGAGTCTGCAACGCTGAGCTGATGTTCGTTCAGAGCTACTCTGGACTTTGCTGTAGCAAGCGCAGTTTCAAGCTTCTTTAATTCGATCGCTTTTTTATCTGTTTGTGCATGGATCAGAACAGGTGTTAAAAGTAGAATCGATGCGATAAATAAAATTCGGAAATTCCTTGCAGTGCTCATATCTTTTTGATTTAGTTTGATGATTTATTCATACCGGGTTTTTATCTGACTTTCAATATTCAATACCCGAATAAAGTTAATCATTTTAATTAAACGGAATAATAATGCTCTAATAGACTGTGCTTAATCCGGCCAAAAATATTGTCCGCCGGTGTATGCCTTATCACTAAATACGCTACTTTATTGTCGGAAGTTTTTAAATATATGTTGTTTTCTTCATCAAAAAACGGGTACTCCTTAAGAGGAAGAGTACAATTTGTGACATCGATACAATTGTAAATCACAAATTCTTTTCCTGAATATTCATATACCGCGCAAAATTCATAGAACCGCGATGCCCTGATGGTCAGATCCATCTCCTGAAATGTATTTTTATCTGAAATAATACGATTCTCTTTTCCAAAAGCAGGTTCATATGTCCCGATCAGAATATCATTATTGATCTGAGTGAATTTATAATTAAATTTAAGCCTCATGATCAGGTTAACAAATAATAATGCTCCGAGGCTAAACAAATATTCATTCAGTATTTTTGCAGTCTCATATCCTGATAAGGGTATTTCATATTGTTCAATGATAGATCCGGCATCAATATCTTTTGTGATAAAATGAAATGTGATACCGGTTTTGCGTTGTTTATTTAATATGGTCCAGTTAACCGGGCTGGCTCCACGGTTCAAGGGAAGAAGTGAGGGATGAAAATTTATACAGCCATATTTCGTTGCTTTATATATCTTTTCGGTTATTATCCCAAAAGTGAAAACAAATGCATAATCGATATTCATTTCTTTAATTAATTCTGCAAGCTCATCATTATTAACCTTTTGTGACGGCCAGTATGGTATTGAATGTTTCTTTGCAAGAAAATAAGCCTGGTATTTTTTTTTAACTTTATTTCGTTTTGTCAAATATCTCAGCAACAGAAACCCTTTTTTAGCAATAAATTTTAATGGATTTGTTTTTCCGCAATAAAACGGACTTTCGGTCACAATGATTGCAGGTAGTAATTTTGAAGTGATCAACTCATCAGCAAAATTGTTATCCGCTCCACGGCCCGTCATAATAATAAACTTCATTTATATCTTCTTTTTTACCGAACGATTTTTAACCTGTATATGACCTGGCAGAGCTGAAATCCGTTCTGGCATACATAACAGGATTCCTTTTCATGAACTCCTTTGCCTTGACTGAATTTTCATTTATTCCAAGCCAGAGGTATTCCTTTGTAGAAGAAAGCTTTGATTCAAATTCGCCGCCAAACCTTAATTTGAATTTAGTAAGTCCGTCGGTCAGAAATGGCCGTGTACCTCCTAATTCAAGATACTTGCATCCATAATTCTGACCTTCAAGAATGCAAAAATAATATATGGCCCCTATAACTCCATGATGAAGATAGTCATCGTTACCATCCAGCAGACCCAAACGCAACAGACGGAGAGAATTTCCTGATTTTCTAATGAGCGATTCGCCTACAATTACTCCATCTTCCCTGATTGCAATGAGTAAAGGGGTTGGAAATTCGTTCCAGGCTATGCTCAGATCCTCAATCCATGCTTCCTCTCCATGCCGTTTTGTGATATACGGTAAGTAAAGTTTTTCATTGAAATAATTAAAACTTTCTTTATCAGACAGAATCTCATAAGTCAGATTATATTTCCTGATCAGCCTTAAAACATCAGAAAAATGAGATGGACTCCTTTTACAGACATCACCAAGTGGACAGTCAATATTTATTTTCATGGAAATCCATTCAGGGATAATGTATCCATTAAATTCCTGATAATGTTTTAAGGCGATCGGGCTTATTTCAGAAATGACAATATCAAGATTGCCTGAGTTAATAAGATCCGGAACTTTCCAAAACGATCGTCTTCCTAAAAAAGAATGACGATTATTCTGATTGAGAAGAAATCCAATGAAGTAAGCTTTTTTAATGGACGAATATCCGACATATGCTATTCTCATATTATCAGATTCAAAAAGATATACCGGCAGATATAATCGGGCCAGGTTCTTTAGCCAGTCAAGATCCATATATTACATAAATATTATAATCTTAAGTATTCAGAGGACAAGTCAAGTTTCCAAAAGATAGTGTTTATTTTGTCTTGATGTTTCCTTTTTCAGAGAATCAAGGAAAGAAGACCGTAACTTTTCACTCATCAGTGCCTTTTTCACCGGTTGAAGTCTTAGAAATCCTCCTACTATTCCTTTCATGATCTTTTGTGATATCTTTTCGGGATTTTGAAAAATCTGGTGCTGAAGGGTTCCGCGTTCCAGACATTGCAAAATAATCCGTTCAAATGTGGTTTCAGGATAAAAAACCCTCTTTTTGCGTCTTATTAATTTTAATGATCCGGTTTTGGAACATTTCAATGAGCATACGCCGCAACCTATACAAACCGACTTATTTATATGTGCAATTTTTTTATTTTGCTTTTCAGGATTTTCTGAAGGTATAATTTCGATTGCTCCAATAGGGCAGGCTTTAACGCATTTCGCGCATCCCTCACAGGTATCGGTATTGATATTTGCCTCAAAATCAGATGTGACTATTGTATTCGGGTAACCGAATTTGCTGATCCCCAATAACATATTACAACAACATCCACAACACTGACACAAAAAGGAGACACTGTTTTTTACATTGTCGCAGCTGAATACCAGACCCATCTCCTTTGACCTTGCGAGGTTTTCCAGCATTTGCGTCTTGCTTACACTTTTTGCGAAATTGTGTCTTACCATGAAGTCAACACTATTCCCAAAAGTGGCACATACATCCAGCGGAAATTCACATTTTTTGACACCGGCATGTAATTTCTCGTGGCGACAGGAACACAACCCGATCGCAAACTTTTTATGTGACTCCACTATTGATATAGCCTTCTCATAATCGAGCACTTCGGTGAAATCGGACTGATCTACAGTACCTTCGTGAGGCAGTGTGCGCATTGGAGAAATCCGTTGTCCGTTTGCAAAGTTCACTGCGTAGAAATTTCCATCACTCATATATTCGTAAAAAAGTTCCGCACACTTTTGTGTGTTAAGATTTTCTCCGGTACGCATCATCGTAAACTCAAAAATTCCTATAACCATTGGTGAAGGCATATAAAAATACATGTTGTCGATCCAGAGGTCAACTACTAGTCCCTTTGTGCACAGACTTTCAAGTATCGGAGCCAGTTTATTCTTCTCAATCCCTGTGGTTTTTTCAATTTGATCAGCCGGAGCTAATCCATAAGGCATTTTTATGACTAATTCAGCTTCCTCTTCAGAGTAAAGTTCTTTTAGAATATTGAATAATGCCTTGTTCTTATTGATCCTGAACGGAAGACTGTCAATTTTATCCCCAAGTTTCACATATATCTCTTTACCGACCAGATGACCCATAGCTTAAATTTTAAATTATTCACAGAAATGAGAATAAACATAGCAAAACCTTTTAAACATTTTATTTAGTTTAAACTGATCACATTAAAAGATCTCATTTAACAAAATTAAACCTTCACCGTGTTAAAAACAATTAATTTTTCCTCTCCGGCAAGAGGTTTTTAATCAATATTGGATCTGAAAAACAATTGGAACAGAGAACCAAACTGGTACGGGTTTTCCTCCCTGCCTGCCCGGTTTAAAGAGTGGAAGTGTTTTTACAACCCTGATGGCTTCAGCATCGAGCTCCGGATCAATACTCCTGAAAACACTGACAAGATCAACACCACCTTTTGAGGTCACGCAGAACCTTACAATTACTTTTCCCTGTATGTTATTTTCTTCAGCAATCTTAGGATATTTCGTATGTGCATTTATATATTTAAGAAGTTCGGTTTCACCACCTGGAAATACAGGCATCTCCTCAACCACAATAAATGGATGGGGCTCAGATTCTGCTTCCTGCACCTCCTCTTTATCCTGCTGAACGACCTCGACTACATCTTTATTGATTACTTCAGTCTGAGCCTGATCGGCTGTCATAAGCTGCTTTATTTCATCTGGTTTAATTGAATCGACAACCTGAGGCGGCACGTATCTCTGCTGCTGTGCTACTTCCAATGGAGGAGGAAGAGTTGGGGGAGGCGCAACTTTTTCCACAGGCTGATCAAGATTCTCCATCTTAATTTCTACTTGCCGTTCCGCACGTTTTCCCTTGTTTTCTGTGGCTTTTGCATTTAGATACGGAGTAATAATCGCAGTTGCGATTATAAATATTCCAATCAATGAAGCGACAATTAAAGTATTATTATACTTCTTCCGGAGTACGTAGGCACCATACTCCTTGTTCCTGATAGCGAATACAATTTCATCGAAATTGGGGATCCTTTTGAATTCTTTTGCCATGATATTTATTGTTAACCAAATATTTGAACATCATGACTTTAGGATATTATAGACAAATTATCCTAATTCATCTGAAAATCAATAAATTGTCTGTAACATTCCTGATAGTCAGTTTTTTAAATAATCCGGTTATGCGGATGTTCCTCATCTTCATTGTATTTTAGTCATATCAAAGTTACAACGAATAAATTAGTTATGCAACTAAATATTTAATTTAATTTGAAGATTTCTCAGTTTTGACTATTGAAGCTGCCCGGGACAAACGTACGAGGTTATCCTAATTGAAGATTAATAACTAATAAGATAATACCAGGTATCAGTAAGACTCGCCTTGTTCGGACAGCCATTTCCTGACCCTTTCATGCGCTGCCTGGTATTTTGCGTCAACTTCTCTTACAATCTGCTGAAAGGCTGGTTCCTTCATTATGCTGTCGAACAATGGATCATTTTTCATCAAAGTTACAAGCCATAGCGGGAACACCTTACCCCGGTTAAATAATCTTAAATTTTTATAAGCATCAGTTTTATTTCCTCTGAACGCATAAACAGCAGCCAGGTCATAATAGGTATAATTTTCAGTTACAACAGGGCGACCCGATTTAATAATACTGTTACAGTAATCAATTTGCTTATTGAAGTAATATTCTGCTTCTTTCCTGAATCCATTAACCCAATAAGCATATCCTATCCTGTGCATGCTACCCAGATCAAACTGGCCGAGAGAACTTATTTTGTCAAACCAGATTTTGTAATATTTCAATGATTCTTCATGGCGGCCGAGGTACATCAAGTTTCGTGCTACACCCTCAAAAAGATTAGTCACGTTGTTGGGATCTAATTCGTAAACTTTCATAGATAATGCCAGAGATTTTTCAAAGTTGCCCAGGTTGCGTTCAAACTCGGAGAGTAATGCAAAATAGCGAACAGAATCTCCGTCCAGTTTAAGAGTTTCCTCATTGTAGTATTTGGCTTTATCAATGAATCCGGCAGCATCGTACTCATTTGAAATGCTTCGTAATAAAATTGGAAGTTCTGATCCGTGATTCAGAGATGCGGCTTTTTGAAAGTTTTTTATTGATTCAATATGATCATCATCAGCATATAAATTGCCCTTACCTAAATATGCCATCCAGTCATTTGGATTTATGCCAATGGCTTTATCATATTCTTCAACAGCCTGATTTGTAAGGCCTTTTAGGGTATAATATTCACCTTTAATATCGAACGCTTCTGACAATTGGCTGTCATATTTTAAAGCAATATCCGCCAGTATCGGAACTGAATCCAGAAAATTTTTGGAAAAATATTCATCGTAATAATGCTTGCTCCAGTATATCATTGCAAGTCCGCTGTAAGCCCGGGCGAAGGTTGAATCATATTTCAGGGCTTTATGATAAAGATCTTCGGCTTTTTTCAGAGATTCCCGGTTGTCATTGTTTAGAAAGTATTTTGTGATTTCTTCTCTTCCTCTCTGGTAGAAATCATAAGCTGTGAGGTTTGCAGTGAGTGGTTTTTCAATAAGTTGTTTTTCCTCAGGGGTAATCGTTGCTTTTAAATTTATGGCTATTGCCTTAGCGATCTGGCTTTGTATTCCGAATATGTCCTTAGGATCCCTGATTTCCTGTTCATAAGAATCAGCCCAGAGGTGCCTTTCATTGGCTACTGCTATCAATTGTACTCTAAGCCGAAAAGTATTGCCATACTTTTGACCGCTTCCTTCGACAATGTAATTTACATTCAATTTTTTTGCAATTTCAGGAATTGTTGGTCTATCCTGGCCTATATAGTGATCGGTAGAGGTACGCGAAAGGACCCTGAAATCCTTTATTTTTTGCAGGTCATTCAGAACTTCCTCCATAATACCGTTAATGAAATAAGCATTCTCGGAATCAGGACTATCATTGATAAAGGGCAGCACGGCAATTGATTTTTCAAGTTTTGCAAGGGAATGAAACCGGAGGGTTGGTTCTATTATTTTAAATACGGAAAATGCGCCTGCAAGAAAAAGCAATACTGCAATTGCTGTTTTTGCCTTTCTGTTCCATCTGAGACCTCCGGTGGTTTTCCAAATGCTTCTTTTCACACCGTAAGCTTTTCTCCCATCAGGAACACGTTGAATATTTGTCATATTCGATACAGGAGAATCACTTTGTTCGCTCTTAAGCGATCTGATCAGTTCATTGATGGCATTGGCTACTTTATTGATCTGGTCAGGATAATATGTTTTGTTAAGATTGTCGTTGGGGTGATCTTCGTTAGACCTCAGTGGTCTGTTTACTCCTGATGATGTTCTGAATACGAAATCGATCCCTCTGATAACACCGCCGATTTCTTTCTCAAATAACATAACGTCTTCAGGATCAAGATCGTGTATTCTCACAGGAAGAATTCTGCTCGCAACATTACCGTTCCTTAGCTTTATGTCCTTACCAACAGGATCTTCTTTAGACATTTTGTTAAAAATCAGGAATTCATTCGTCCAGGCATAACTTTTCGGATCGCAGTATGTCTGTGACAGGATGGGAATAAAAATGAAGCTTTTCAGCTTGGCTTCAAGACTTTTATTGACATCATGCGATTCCAGCAGACGGTCGTGAGGGTTTTCATCGAAGTAAATGGAAATATCTTCTTTAAAAGTGGATTCAAGTTCACCTTTCAGATTATTAACAAACTCCGATACCCAGCTATTCTGCTTATTATCATTATGTCGATAGCTTATGAATACGTCGTATTCAAAACCCGGGATGATACTTGCCATGCTAAATATCCATTCTTAATGTGATATAAAGATTTAACGATCCAGTATGAATAACCCCCATACTGTCAATATAAACAGGATGTATGAAAATAATACTTTTATAAATAAGGAGAATTATAACTCTGATTCGTAAACCAACCTTTTTCTAAAATCATTAAACAATCTCTTTGGCAACTTGTTCGATTGCCTCACTGAAATGAGCCTAAATACTACCTTAGCTTTAAGCTGGTACTAGGATTGATATTTAAAGATAGGATTTCCTTTAAGCGCCCTTGATTTAATTAATTCCAACTCCTCGTTGTTCATCGGTTTAAGCTGATCTCTGACACTCAGAGCTGACCGGAATAGTTCTGGCTGTCCGGGAGGAATAGCAGCAGCGACCGGGTGAGACAAGGTAAAACGCAACCCGTTTAAAATGTCTTCTTCACTTGTTACCGGTTCGTACCAGCATTTTGGATATTTTGATTTGTCAGCATTCTTTGGCCAAACTCCCTTTGCCATTGCTTTTAATGCGATGATACCCATTTTCTTATCCTGTGCAAGTGCAAGTACCTGTGGTCCGAAGCTACCGGCATACCAGGTACAGAAATTAACCGGAAACATGATTGTATCAAAATCAAAACCATTAATTAAAGCAGTTGCAGCCTCCACTGAATGAGCTGAGAATCCGAGAAAGCGAATCTTGCCCTCCTTTCTGGCATCAATGAAAGTTTCAATAGCACCTCCCTTACCAAGAATGGTTTTAACATCTTTCAGTGTTGTAACTGCATGCAGCTGGTAAAGATCGAAATGATCCGTTCGCATATTTTTTAAGGATTGCTCCAGTTCCTTGCGTGAATCTTCCTTAGTGCGACCATCTGTTTTACAGGAAACGAATACACTTTTCCGGTACGGTTCCAGTGCCTGCCCAAGTTTAAGCTCAGCATCACCATATGAAGGTGAAACATCAAAATAATTTACTCCGCCATCAATTGCCATTTTGACGGATGAAGATGCCTCTTCTGGCGTAACATCCATGACAACGATTCCACCGAATCCAAGCACCGAAAGCATCTCTCCGGTCTTCCCCAGAGATCTCTTTTCAAGCTTTCCTGTCACTGATTCCCTTTTAATGAAGGACAAATCAGCAGGAAAGAGGCTCAAAGCAGGAGCCATAATTGCTGTTGTTTTGATAAAATCGCGACGTTTCATAATAGCTGTTAAGTTTTAGGAGATAATGATAAATAAACAATAGAATCAACTTAATGTTGAGTTATTCTTATGAAATGGCCAGACCTGAATGGGCTGCCGGGGGATCAGAATGGATTTGATTAATTCGCTTTTGCCGAGGTTTCATTCATGAAATTATTATTATTCTCATCTTCCTTGTTCTTACTGAATTCCAGCTTCCCAAATTTATATGTAAAACTTATACCGAATGATCGCAGGGGAACCTGTCGTACGCTTATCGATGAATAATTCTCAGCAGAAATGGTAGATGTCTGCTTTACATATTTACCAAACGGATTGGTTGCTGTAAATCCAAAGCTTGCTTTTTTATCCCAGAACAGTTTCCTTAGTGCAAAAGTGTAAACAAAGAACTGTGGACTCTTTCCCTGTATATTTTGTACTGCCGAACTATAGAAACCGAATAGTTCGAATACCAGATTTTTATTCAGCTCATAAGTTGCATTCAGGTTGAGGCGTGTCCTGAATCCTGATGATCCGTTGCCTATAGTGTTGCTTAGCGTATAGCGATTCATAATCATAAGATTGCCTCGAAGGTTCAATTTAGTTGTTAAAGGATATGACCCGGAAACATTTATACCTGTATTATATTCTTCTCCAATGTTTTGATTGTTTGTAACAGAAACATTATGATAAGTTGAATCACCTATCAGATAGGTTGGGTAAAAGGTTGTCACCTGTTTAACATCCTGAGTGTTAATGCGTTCTATTAATGATATGTAAAGGTTCCCTCCCTTTTTAAATGTATTGCTAAAGCCTAATTCAAAATTATTTCCAATCTCGGGTTTCAGTAATGTATTTCCTGTAGAAATATTATACGGATCGCTCAGGTTAATAAAGGGATTTAATTCCCGGTATTCAGGGCGCTCTATTCGTTTGCCATAAGCCAGCTTCAGCGACTGGGTCTTGCTGAAATCGTGTGACAGAACAATGGAAGGTACGAAAGTACCATATGCAGGTACAGAAGTATTTGGGAAATCGATTTTAACATCAGTGTATTCATATCTTCCTCCTAATTTAACATTGAGGAAGTTAAACAATTTGAAGTTGGAGGACAGATATCCTGCATATATATTCATAGTATAATTCAGATGATATGATTGCAGAGCATCACTTACATATTGATCAATGGAAGGCTGGAAAACACTAACATCGGCGATGCTGGTGAGTTTTTGGTTAACCATCTTTGCACCGCCTTCAATCAGAAAGTTTTTATTTACGGGATGTGAATAATCGACCGATATATTTGTTTCATTATCAGTTCCGGGATTAGTGCTTGACGTTCCAGAGAATGGGATCGTCTGTCCCTCATATGATTGCGACTGGGTATATCTGCTAAAGGGCCTCCCATCGCTGGCATTATACATTATGTCCAGTTCCTGTCCTTCCTTTTTAAATTTCTTTTTGTAGTCGAGGCTATAATCAATTGATCCAACCCTGAAACGACTGTCTGAATTGCGCTGTGTGAAAACATCCGATTCAGGACCAGACAAGCCGGAAACTAATTCTTCCTGATTTGTTATCCCCTTGTTTCGATACTGAAATTGATTGTAGCCCAGTGAGCCTGTTAAAATATCGTTCTTGGTAATATCCCAGTCAAAACCTACTCCCGAGCGAAAGCCATTTCTCACAAAATCAGTAAGGCTTGACTGCAGCATGTTTGTAGTGGTTTTAGCGGCAGTGTCAGATGAAGTACGGTTTTGAGAATAAGGCAACTCTGATTTTAATGCTGCATTGCCGCTGAAATATGCATTTAAGCCAAAATTCTTATGTCTTACATTCAGATTAAGAGAGCCATTTTCGAGACGTGAGCCTGCAGATAGATTTATATTTCCATTTACACCCTGCATCTTATTATCATAAAGTATAATATTGATAATTCCGCCAGTCCCCTGGGAATCATACTTTGCACCCGGATTGGTAATTGCCTCCACACTTTTAATCTGACTGGCAGGTATTGATGCAAGTGCATCGGCAAGGCTGTTCCCGAACACGCTGGAAGGCTTTCCGTTGATCAGGAACCGGATATTGGAGTTTCCCTGTAATTCAACATTTCCGTCGATATCGACTGTTACCTGTGGTACCTTTTTAAGGACATCAATTGCAGCGCCACCCTGCGAGGTAATATCATTGGAGACATTGTAGACAATTTTATCAATTTTATTTTCCACGACAGGTTTATCGCCAGTTACTGTAACACTCTCAAGATTATGCATGGAAGGCGCAAGGGAAATTGGTTCCAGAATTACTGAACGTTTATTACTGCTAATTGTAATATTATCCAGGGTTGTCTTTTCATAACCTATAAATTCGATAGTGACCTCGTAAGTGTCATAAGGAATATTCGATATTGAGAAATTACCTTTTGCATCGGCAATCGTACCTGTTACAACCTTTCCTGACAGTTTGCTTATAAGAGAAATAGTTGCGTATTCAAGTGGTCCATTTGTGGATTTATCCAATACTTTACCTGAAATAGTTGAGTTTGGTTTAGTCTGGGCGCTTAGGTCTATGATGAAGAATAGTTGGATAACGACAAGAAAGGTAAAAAGTCTCATACTGTTTATATACATTATTAATAAAAATTAGATGAAAATTTAGCCAGTCATTAAGTATTGAATAAATTGACGGTGCAAAAGAAGAAAAAGAAATTGAAGAAAAATTGAGCAGAATGTTAAATAATGCTAATTATTCAGTCGAGAGGAAAACGGATAATAACAGGTTTTGTTCAGATTATTCTACCACTTCAGGAAGAATCCTATCTGATTGCCATTTTGAATGAATGAGAATTCCGTTTTATTTTTTGACTTTAAGGATAAGGGATTGGTCTTATCCTGATGTGTTTTATTATAATGATTAACAACCTGTTTGCCACAGAGGTATCCTAATAATCCTCCGACAAATACATCGGAGGCCCAGTGCTCATGTTCCGTCAGTCTCGATATTCCAACAAGAGTTGCTGCTGAATAGAATATGATCGGGACTGCTTTATGATCCTTGTACTGCGTTGCAAATACTGTGGCGATTGAAAAAGCTGTTGCGGTATGACCCGAAGGAAAAGAATCGAACGAGGTGATTGGTTTTCTTACTGCTAAGTCCTGATCCCATGCAGCAAAAGGACCATACCAGGCTCCTCCTTCCGATTTGCTGAAAACATAATCAGCCATTGGCCTCTCCCTGCTGGTAAGCACTTTTATAATATTAGCCCATACTCCTGAGGTTATCATTGCCTGAGTGGCGAGTAAGGCTGTCTGAACACTTTTTTCATTACTGCAAACTGCACTGATTGCTCCGGTCGCCAGAACGGAATAAATACCCCAGGGTCCGCCAAAATTTGTTATGACCGGAGAACTCTTGTTCACCCAGGAATGTTTTTGTTTCTGAACCCGTGCCCATTCATCTATATCGCCATCGAAATGAAACAGTGCAATAGTTATACCTGCAGCACCAGCAGTCATTAACCATTGTTTTGAACTAAGCTTAAACGGTGAAACCATCTGCTCTTCAAGGTTATTAAGCAAGGATGGGAAATATCCTTTAGAGGATCGAAAAGAAAAGATACTATCGGTTTTGTAGAAATTATGTCTTGTTTTTAGATTGGTGCTAACAGTCTGATTACATGTATCAGCATACCTGCTTTGAGTATTTACCGAATCTTGCTTCTGAGTGCTTTCTGAGTAAGCAATACCATTGTAATGCGAAGAAACTATTCCACATATTATGAGGTCTGTTAAAATCCATAATATTTTTATTTCCGGACGGAAATGAAGTTTTCTCATTCTGCTGAATAATTATACCGTTAGCTCAACCCAGAGTAATTGAATACGTCATATCTCTTTAATTTTAGGTGCTGGCCTGGGGTGCGCAATTTTTGAACAGTCTTTCCTGAAGTTCAACCCGGGAACCTTATGGACAGAATTGTTATGACACCTCAGACAATCAGCTTCTTTTGGTAAATAGGCTTTGGTAATAAATTCTGCTTTGTGACAGGCCTCACAAGTCACACCCTCATCCTTCCTGTATGTAGTTGCAAAAAAGGTGGAATCTAGTCCTCCCCCTGTAATATGGCATTTCAAACAGATCTTGCTTTTCTGAGGATCATCTTTAATATTATTTTTTTTTGCAAACCGGAGAGCTCTCTCCGAAACCAGAACATTATATGAATTCGAATGGGGTCCGTTTTTCATGATATTATACTGGAAACCCATATCCTGATTATTATGACAGACGGAGGCACATTTTTCCATTCCTACATAAAGGTATTTAACGGTGTCCTTTGAAATGAACCGCAGATAACCAGGAAGTAAGGGGGCAGGAACTTCCTCATTGGATCGGGTTAAGCCAGCAAAGAATGTGAAACAAACGAATGAAGTAATGAGAAAAATCGATATCCTTATATTCGTGTTCACTTTTTAAAATTTGTAGTCTGACAAATATAATATTTTCAGTTGAGCTCTATCTCAATGGACTGATACATTTGTCAGGTGACTCTCATCAATGTGACCTTCTTATTTTTTATCAGATTGAGTTTTGGCCTTTGAAAAATCCTGAAGTATCACTGTTTTCAATTTTGCCAACATAAACCAGTTTACCAGGGGTTAACCCTGAAATTGTCGCCCTTGCCCATCTGTCGGAATATATTGTCATGGCAACATCATATATACCGATATTAGTCATCACAGTGAAACGAAGGTAGAAGCTCAGGTTTTTAAGATTCTTATCTATTTTTAAACCCTGGATAGTTCCCTGGGCCGTGGCACCACCAACACCATTGAATCCCATTCCTGTGCTGTTCCCGGTCTGCAAAACTGCCTCAGTTGCATCGATTTTAATAAAATTCAGATTCGACAGTACCGGTCTCCTGTTTCCAAATTCATTCTCCAGATAATCTGCCTCAAGTATAAAGTTCCTGTTCTGAATCATTGTATCCAGGACCTGAAAATTATAATATTCTTTATCTCTTTTTGCGGCTTTTTGTTCCTTTCGGGAAGGCTTAATATCCTGCGAATAACTGCTGTACGAAATAAAAATCAATCCAAGTAGCAGTATCACCCTTTCCAATTTTAAATTTAATTTTTTCATAACATTCAGATTAAATGCGTTAAGGCAGTTAATCAAAAAATATGCCATAATATTTTATTCGCACAAAATGCTTTTATGTTATTTATCACCCTAATAACAAGTTATTTCAGGCAAGGCTCAATGTCGGCGGTTCAGCCTGCAGGATGTACCAGAGCCAGGAGTTTAGGGATAAATATCAGACCTCCTGCGATCATGGCCATAATGGCGGAGATCAGTACGGCGGCAGCACTATAATCTTTAGCTCTTTTTATCAGTTCATTCCATTCGGGATTAATAAGATCTGCTAAAGTTTCAATAGAGGAATTGAGCAATTCCGTGAGAAATACAAGTCCTGTCACAATAGTTATAAGAGCCCACTCAATTTGATTTAATTTCACGATTATTCCCGCTATAATCACTGCTATTGCAGCAATCAGATGTATTCTGGAATTATGTTCATTTTTTAAAAGGGAAAGCAAACCGTCAAAAGCAAATTTGAAACTTCCAAACCTGGATTTCAGTGAAAATTTTTTTGGTTTCATGAATTCGGGAATAGATATTCTTTAATCTTTAAGACACCTTACGCTAAAACCATGTTTCTTATTTCTTAAGTCCATGATGAATGAGGTTTCAGCGTAGTAGAGAGCGATATACCATTCTTTATCATTACCGGTATCAGTCGCTGACCAGAATGCCGTATATGATAATATTGAAGCGAATGTACCTTCGAAATAACGTATTCCGGCTCCCAGAGCAGTAAAACCGGAACTGTTGGTTGCCCCCTTGTTTGGAGGGAGCCAATGATTAGTGCCTGTTTCCTTTAATTTTGCCCCTCCGTTAACTGAATCTCCAAGAAATTCGCGTAATACAAGCCACTCTTCCTTTTCAGGAATATGCCATCCTGCAGGGCAAAGTTTGCCTGTATTAATCGTATAGGCATTATATAATGCTCCATAGGTGCCACCGAAAGAAGCCGCATCATTATTGTACCAGCAGAACGCTGGTGTTGAAAGGTTTTCCCATGCCGCAGAATCAGCTATAACAGCAATCTCCGTTCCGTCGTTAAGGCTGGTGGCTTTAAGATTCTCCGCCATCCAGACCTGGTCACCTATAACAACTGTTTTGTAAGTATTTCCATCTTTATCGGTTATCAGTCCGGCTTGTTTTTTTTCTTTTTTGCATGACAAAGGAAGCAATGCAAAAGCTAACATGATTGATATAAGGGTTAAAACCTTATTTTTCATTTTGTCAGTATTCTAAGTGCCCCTCTATAACTTCACAACGTCAGAAAGGAACATGTTTGTTTCTACTTCAACATCCTGCCAGTCTTTGGATCTTATGTACGACGCTATCACATGAGCTCCCGCATTGGGGAATGCCCTTTTTTCTTTTAAAGCAAAAGGAGTGCCAAGTTCATCAAACATTTTTAACATTGCCGGAACGGAAACTGTACTGTCGTGTTCAATTTCATTTTTGAAGTAATATCCAAGGAATACAGGGCATTTTACCTTTTCGAATACCCCCGGTCTCATGGTGTTTGATATGAGATTCTGAAGTGCAACCAGAGCTTCAATACGGTAATTAAGCTGCCAGTAATTTGCATGCGCCTGACTATCGGAATGAAATTTTTTTGTCGGTCCGCCCGAGACCAGTCTGGCAATCTGCAATCCCCAGGGCTTATCGAGGATCACAGCTGTCTCATCAAAAAGTTTCACGCAGGGTGAATAAAGTACGATGGCTTTAATCTCAGGATGCCTGGAGGCCAGAAAGAGGGTAAGTGTTCCTCCAGCCGAAGTTCCAATAACCACAACTTCATCACCTAATTTTTCAGCAACGGCAAGCGCATTCTCTGCTGAAGATTCCAATTCCCCGGCTGAGAGATTGATCATATTACTGTCATCTCTGTTAATACCATGTTCAGCCAGCCGGGAAAGGAATAGATTGGCATTGTATTTTTTTGCCAGGTCTTTGTGTACGGGGTCACCCTCAGCCTGGCTTGCTGAGAACCCATGGAGATAAAGGAAAGCGATTTTTGTCTTCTCTTTCTTAGAAGAATCGGCCCAGATTATCCTGGCCTGATTATCGGGTTTAAGCCCCCTGATTGCATGTTCACTACTATTTATATTCTTCTCGAGCTCGATCAGGGAAGACGGGAGTTTTACCTCATGAGGAGTAAAATCAGGTTTTGATGGCTTAGGTCCGGCAAAGTAAGCAATAAGCAGCACCAGAAGAATGCCTGAAAACCATTTTCCAAATCTTTTCATGATGCATGATTAAGCTTTTATAAAATTATGAAATATTATGGCTGTTTGAGTGTCTTTTGCATTTTTTTCAAAGATTCAATACGCTTCCTGACGGATTCAGTATAATCAGCATCGTATTTATCTTTGGAATTCTTCAACTTATTGAGATACAATTCATAGTATCGGATGGCCTTTGGAATATCCTTAAGTTTCTCATCATAAAGATTTGCGATAATCATGTAAACATTGTTATCAGATCTGAATTGCTGGCTTTTAATGTAAGCACTTATTGCTTCACCGAACTGGCTGTCGGATTTCAGTACTTCGGCGAGTAGGAGCCAGGTAAGTCCCAGGTGGTCGCTTATCGGACTATACACTTTTATCAGGCATCTGTAAAAATGCTCACTGTTTTTGAGATTGTTGAGTATCATATAATTCTGAGCAAGGCTGCCTATCGTCTCAGCGTCAGCAGTATCTTTTATGTAAGCTTTTGACAGATATTCTACGGCTTCTTTTGGCTGATGATTAATCGAGAAACCTATTCCGGCTCTCTTCAGATTTAAAACAGCTGAGTCTCCGGAACTTAAGATCCTCAGATAGTCTGTCAGTGCATCTTTAAAATTATAACGGGTGTAATTGATTGCCGCTCTTCGGGCATAAAGATCCATCTCTGTAGAGTCGATTGATATTCCTCTTGTCAGTAGCTTTACAGCAGTGTCAGCACTGATGGTGCCGGCGTAAAGATATGCGAGGTTCTTGATAGCATTGGTATTTACCGGATTGAGCGCGAGTGACCGGTTATAAAATCCGGTCGCGGTGACGAAGTCACCTTTCTGGAGGTAGGCGAAACCTATCTTATCCGCGAATGTATAATTGAAATAATCCTTTTTATAGAAACGGTAATATAAATTTATTGCTTCATCATATAGACCTTCCTGCATGTAAATGCTCGTCAGATAGTAGGCATAAGGCCAGTTCGTCGTGTCAGCAGCACATAATTTCAGAAGAATGGGTTTTGCTTTTCCACTCTTCCCCTTGTTAAAATAGCTCTTTGCAACGGTAAAGTTATAAACATTATTATCGGGAGAAGAGGCTGCTGCCTTCTGAAAACAGGCAAGCGCCCTATCGTCCGATATAAGATTCTGATAAGCCAGTCCCATTTTAAAATTGATCTCAGCATTAAGACTATCGTTAGCAAGCATTTTAGAACAGGTATCAATGACCCTGGTATATTCACCCCTTACAAGCATCATGTCTATTTTAGAGTAGTCAGGCTTTACCTGAGCCATTGCCTGAAGTGAAAGAAGGAAAATTAATATGGTAGATGTAAGGGCTGTTTTTTTCATAAATTTTAATTTATTTCTGATTAACGGGTATTCTAAAGATAATCCTAAATCTTTGTCAATTTCATTAAAATGTGTTAAAAAATATAGCCAATGAATTATATATGCGCATGGATTATTATTCAAGTTTGAGGAATTACAGAATGCGAAGTGACTTTTCAAAATGCTTCATGAGAAACACATTCGTCAGATAAAATACTCTATAGAATATAAATGATGGTCAGTCACAGAGAATTGCTACGGCAGCAGCTCCCGGACCTGCGTTAGCACCAAGAATAGGAGAAATATTTATTACTGAAACAGGTTTTTTATCAGTAAGGTCCTGCATTTTTTCAGAATACCATTCTGCAGCAGCATTATTATTTGCATGAAGGACAATGTAGTTCCAGATTGATTTTTCCTGATGAAGCTTTGTTATGTATCCCATCACCTTTTGCATATTCGCTTTCAGGTTAAATGTTTTGTCAAAAACAAATGCTTTCCCGGATGCATCAATTGAAACAATCGGGTTAATATTAAGTATTCGTGCAATCAAGCCTCTTACTGCCGAAACCCTTCCTCCACGTACCAGGTATTTTATCGATTTCACACTTATGTAAATCCGGAGATTATTGCTCCACTGTTCCGCCATATTGGTAACCTGGTCATGCGAATAGCCCGCTTCAATTGCCTGTGCAGCCCTGAGGATAACCAGGCCCAGTGCTCCGGAGATATTTTTAGAGTTAATTACAGAAATGGGCTTATTAAATTCCTTACTTATTGCCCGGGCAGCTTTCTGGCTGCTGTTAAATGTTCCGCTTAATTTGTCACTCAGGTGTACAGCAATTATTGAATCGTAATGGGAAGCAAGGTGAGAATAGAGGTTCATAAAACTCTTCTCATTGACCTGTGAGGATTTTGGATAGTCTTTATTTTCTTTCAGGATAGTATAGAACTGCTCAGGCTGGAGAGTGATCTTATCGAGATAGTGGTTCTCGCCGAAGTTTACATTGATCGGCAGCATGTTTATCTGATAGTGATCAATAATATCCTGTGCCAGGTCACAGGTTGAATCTGTTACTAATGCTATTTTCCATTTCCTGTCATAAACGACCTGGCTTTGTCTGACCATGTCGTCAGCTTTCTGAAAGGCAAGGGTACCGGTATGGCGGAGTTCACTGAAAAGAGCGGCCGGATTGTCCGTATGAATATGTAATCGCATCATTTTCTCAGAACCTGCAATAACAATTGAGTTTCCGTATTTTTCCAATATCGGCAGCAACAACTTGTTATTTAAAGAGCTGTTTTTAATAAGCGCTTCAGTACAGTACCTGTATTCTGCTTTTTCAGGGATAATTTCTTCTGACTTCTCAAACAGAGCAGTTTTAGCCCTGATCATTATCAGGTCCTTCAGATTGCGGTTTGTAATAAAATCAATTATTCCTTCGACAAAATAAACGAAGCCCCTTGCTCCGGCATCGACGACATTTGCTTTTGTAAGAACTGCAAGTTTTGATCTGGTTGCTATCAGAGACTTATAGAGGATGTCTAACGAGCCAAGAAAAAGCTGGTTAAAATCTGTAATTAGATTTCTGTTCTCATAGATATAATTGGCCCAATCCTTGATCACAGTAAGCATGGTGCCTTCGATAGGGGTGGCAACTGCTTCATATATATAACGTACAGAATTTTTAATACTCTCAGCAAACTGTTTAATGGTTATAGTTTTGAAATTACCTGTTTCAGTGCTCATTCCATGGAGGAATTGGGCAAATATGATTCCTGAATTACCACGGGCATTGACAAGTGTCGTTTCAGCAATCCTGTCAGCAGTAATTTTATATGACCTGTGCGGGTGGAGAGAATCGATCACAGCCCTGATAGTCGATGCAAGATTGGTTCCTGTATCACCGTCATTTACGGGGAACACATTTATTTTATTTAGCTCAACCTGATTTTCAATGACTTTTCTGGCACCTGCAATAAATGTATAATAAAGCCGCCGGCCATCCATCTCTTTTATCGGTACCAGAGTCTCGATTGTCATAAATTGACGGTTTTTGGAAATGCAAAGTTAACAATAATAATGTTTGATAAAACAAGAACATTCTGTGTGATTAAAACAGAATATTCCGGAAAAAGTTTCCGATTATATAATGATTGTCAGATCTTTAACTTAAAACCCTGAGACGCTGATAATCAGACCCAGATATGCTTTCTGATTATAGATCCATGAAGATCTGTTTTTGTCAAGAAAATTATCAAACCCCACGGCAAGGCCAACCGACATTCCATTAATTGAAATGAAACCGGCAAATCCCTTTTGGAATATCATTGCATCATAGGTTTGACTTACTTTATTATTGGTGACAGTTGGGTTTACAGATGAAGAACCTATACCTGCAAAGATCCCTGCATTGAAGCCAACCTGCCGGACTGATGATCTCCCTTCCTGCAAGGGATGAACGGGAGTAACGATCCTGTAAATATCTTTACGAAAACCAGCGTAGACGGCAAAATTCAGATCAGCACTGAACTGATTTGGAACGTCGTCCCTGGAATGTCGCGATTTAAATAATATGGAGGTCAGATCCACGTCAAGTGAATTTTTTGTGAAGCAACTCCCATAAAGATAATTGTCTGATTTAATCCTGCTTATTCTGCTACCCACTGAAGAGGAAGTATTAATGAATTCATTCTTTCCTTCAGAAGTAACATTATAGACAATTATAGAATCTTCAGTAACCTCAGCATAAACCTTTGAAGATTTAGCTCCTTGTGTCTTTAGCCTGTAAAAATCAGAGTCAAAGTTATGCTGTGAAATTTTCTGCATAGATGAACAACTGAACATTACTAAGGAAACAAACCCAAAAACCAAAATAATAAATCTGTTCATTCCAGTGTAATAAGTCCCTTTTAAAGATACGAATTATATGAAATTGATCGTCAGTATTTAAAACATCCTGATCATCGGTCAGTCGGGGTGTCTAGATATTGGATATTGTATGATTAATCTGTTTTGAAATTCATTATCAGATTGTACACCCTTTCTCTGGTTTCCCCTGGAGTCGGATTGAGCTCTTCTGTTGTGAATTTGCCTTTTTCAAGATCGATCCTTTCAAAAACCATAAGGTATAAATCAAAGACTATATCAAGACTTAACTGATATCGTGGTTCCAAATGCGGTCTTATCTCTTTGATTATATCATAAGTCTTGATGCGATGTTCATCAGCAAGCTCATAGTATTGTTTTATAAGATTGCGGAATTTATAATTGACCGGTTTCCCATTAGCGAATTCCTTAATAATCTTACGGTTTAATCCGTTTTTTATTATAAGGTCATCGGCGAAATAGCTGAGGTTGTTCAGCTGATCCTTCTGAAAATCGCGAATAATATGAACAAGGTAACTGAATATAGCACAGGGTGTAGCCGCCCATTTTACATCAAACCGGGGCTTCTCATACCGGCCATGGACTGACTGCAGTCCGTTCAAATGAACAAATATTGATGCGGGTGCAACAGATGCACCACCTGCATATTCAAGGAAGGTTTCCAGGGTAAGGAACCCGTCATTGTTAATATCATAAATCATCGATTTGGCAAAAGCTTCCATGGGCCATATCGGGATCCTGAATTTCTCAATTGTTTCACGAAGCTCTCCCTGAAGTGGATTACATTCTTTTGAAATTATGATCATCTTAAGCCATTCTTCCACATTTGTTACAAATTCTTCTCTTTCTTCCGGCTTAATCAGCCGGTTCTTTGCCTTGTAATTATCAATAAGATCATCGATAGTACGCATGAATTTATAACAGATTTTTGCAGCACAGAACCTTTCATCATCCCAGAAATTGGCAGCTATAAGGATATTCGGATGATCTTTGATCTGCTGAAAATCAATTGAATTGAATATCTCTAAAAATTTATTTCTTTGTAGATTCATTTATACCAAACTGTAAATATCAAATATATTAGTTTCTGAGGATTCTTTCGGAAGTAAGTTTCGCTGATAAAAGGACATTTGGTATCCCATTTCCGGGGTGAGTGCTCCCTCCTACAAAGTAAAGATTTCTATAGCGGTCATGTTGATTATGAGGCCTGAAATATCCCATCTGTAGCAGATTATGAGCCAGGCTGCCGAAGACAGAACCCCTTGAAATATTGCAGGCACTCTCCCAGCTTTCAGGCGTATAGCAGATCTCAAATTTAATATGCTCCTCAATATCGTCCAGCCCCAGCTTCTTCAGACGGCTGATAACAGCTGACCTGGTTCTCTTCTTCAGACTTTCCCAGTCCTGGTTCTTATTCTTATCAATATGTCCGGCACCAACCACTATTGATAAGGTATCCTGGTTATCCGGAGCAGCCGTCGGATCTGTTCTTACCGGTGCGTGCACATAAAAACTTGGATTATTACTTATTGACTTATCCTTGAAAATACTCTCAAGCCCCTCCCTGAATCCATCAGAAAGAAAAACACTATGATGCCCGAGCTGAGGATAGACCTTATCAAGCCCCCAGTGGAAGCATAAAGCAGAGCATGAATATTTCATTCTGTCAAGCATCAGCGATTTTGCCCGGTCAGGAAGTAACTGGCGGTAAACATATGGAAGATCAGCGTTTGCAATGACTATATCAGCATTGATTTCAGAACCGTCTTCGAGCAGAATTCCTTCTGCAATCCTGCCTGAGACATTTATCCTGTGTACAGGCTTATTAAAATGGAAACTCACACCCGAAGAAAGAGCTTCGGATAACAATTTCTCCACTATGGTGTACATTCCGCCTTCGGGGAAGAACGATCCCTCTGTAAGCTCAGCTGCCGGGACCATGGAGAACAGGGCAGGCGAGCTGAACGGGCTCTGTCCAATGTATATGTTCTGAAAAGTGTATGCCATTCTCAGATGAGTATCCCCGAAAAACCTCTTTACATAGCGATAATTTGAAATATATGTTTTAAGTTTTATAAGCATGCCTAAATTTCTGAAATTGGCAAACTCAAAAAGATTATAAAAATTACGTGCGATAAGCTTATTCATCCCGACCTGGAAGATCTCATAGCCATCAGTCACATATTTCCGTGATCTGGCAAAACTTCCAGGTTCAATCAATTCATGCTGCATCCTCATCTTTTCCTTATCGGTTGAAAAGGCGAAAACATCATTATTGTCGAAATAGATCTTATAGAGGTTATCCAGGGGCATAATCGTGGCATTTTCGAAAAGAGGAATGCCAAGCGATTCAAATATCTCCCTGTAAACGGCAGGCATGATAAGCATAGTTGCTCCAAGATCAAAACGGTGCCCATCACGTATAAGCTGACCGCATCTGCCTCCCGGTGCAGAGTTCTTTTCAAATACGGCTACACTATATCCATTCTTTGCAAGGTATACTGCAGTAGCTATACCTCCTATTCCTGCACCAATTATTACTGCGGATTTTTTTAGGGTCATCTTTACTTATTCTTTCGGATGTATCAAAATTTGAACTAAAGACTGATTTAAATGTCTTTCGTCCCGTTTTCAGTTATGCAAATTAATATTTTCCTTGCAATATCAATTTACTGTAAATGGCGTCAGGTATTTTGACAGAGATCACAGGGCCATAAGGAGATTAGTATGTTGGTTTTAATGTGATCTTTAGATCACCCTTTAACTCGAAGAGCCATTTTTCGAATGAAGGAGGACCGAATTTGCCAATAACATTATTTGAAAATCCGTAACCTTCAGTCGGCTTTCCTACGAGATTTGTTTCCATTTTTCCGTTCAGATTCTCATCATGATAATACCGTACAGCATATTTTCCCGGTTTGAGATCCGGGATGGAAATCAAACACTTATTCTCTTTAATGGAACATTGTTCCTGTGCAATTATTTTTTCATTTTCATCAAAAAGCTGCAGCATTATTTTCCCCGTATTATTTCTGATATTAATAATTTCTATATCCAGCTTAAACTGCGAAAAAGAAATAGTTGAGATGCAAAAAAGCGATAGAAATATTACAATTAATCTGTTCATCGATCAGGTTTTAGTTAATCATGATCTATTGTATCCTTTGTGTTCTCTTGTGCTATCCCTGGTGTTGCTTAGTGGTAAAAATGTTTTGCCGCAATGGGCACAAAGTAATTCACAAAAGCGACAAAGTATAGTAAAAAGATATTCAATTTAACCTTTTAATATTTTCTCCGAAGAGATATTCCTTTCCTTTTTCGGTATCAGCAATCTCAATTTCTTTACCGGCATAACTTACCTTCAGCGGATTTCCGAGTTTTGAGATGATTTTTGCATGTTTCAGATTTACCGTTTTCCCAGTCAATATCGACCTGAAATCCACCACGTGCCATTAGTCCCGTGGATATATCCCTTCTTCCATGCTGATGGCAGAGCAGGCAAAAGCTCAACCTCTCCGGCATGACTCTGTAAGCAGCATTTCCGTTATGCCGGCAGTACCACCGAAATTGCCATCGATCTGAAAGGGAGGATGATTATCGAGAAGGTTATTAAGCGTTGATTTTCTGAGGAGTGCAAGCAGATTCTCGTATGCCTTGTCACCATCCTTCAGGCGAGCAAAAAAGTTGATTATCCATGCACGGCTCCATCCTGTATGTCCTCCACCATTTGCAAGACGGAATTCAATTGTTTTTCTGGCAGCTTCAAGCAGTTCCGGATTGTGTTGTGGTGTTATCTGGTTCCCGGGATGAAGTCCGATAAAGATGCGAGATATGTCGGTGCCCGGGTTCAGATTCTTCAAATTCTTCAGTCCATTCCATTATTCTTCCATCTGATCCTATCTTTGTCGGAGCAAGCTTTTTCAAGCGTTTTTTCCATCCTCCTGCGGAATGGTTTGTCAACATCGAGGATTGTGCTTGCCTGAATTGTATTCTGCAAAAGATCGCGTATGATCATATGATCCATTGTCGGACCCATTACCATGCTTGCATTACCATCGCCTCCCGGGATTTTGAAACTGTTCTCGGGTGATATTGAGGGACCGGATACAAGGTATCCTGTTTTAGGATTGTCAACCAGCCAGTCGATGCAAAACTCAGCAGCTTCTTTCATTATCGGATAGGACTTTGTTCTGAGGTATTCCTTATCGCCTCCAAACATGATAATGATCCCAGATATTCTGACAACTCCAGGCGATGCCCATTGGCCACATGCCGTAGACGATTGCCCCTGTTGGTTCAGTAAAATGCCAGGGATCGGTTGTATAATGAGCTACAATTCCATTCATTCCATAAACTTCGCTGGCAGTCCGCCGTGCATTAGGACGAAGGGCATCAATAAAATCGATGAAAGGTACCTGAAGCTCACCCAGGTTTGTGATTTCTGACGGCCAGTAATTCATCTGGATATTAATATTTATGTGATAATCTGCGCTCCATGGCGGATTCAGTCCATCAGCCCATATCCCCTGAAGATTTGCAGGCAGACCTCCGGGACGGGAACTGCTGATAAGAAGATACCTGCCGAATTGATAATATAATTCTATCAGATCCGGATCGGCATACCCGTTTTGCATTGCAGTAATCCGGGCATCCGTGGTGAAATAATTTCCGTCACCGGTACCGAGGTCAAGATCTACCCGTTTGAAGAATGATTGATAATCAGTAATATGATCTTTCTTAATATCGCTGTACTGACGCTTTATTACCGAATCTATCTGTGTCCTGGTTACTCTCTGACGGGTCTCCGCTCAAAGTAATCTGTCGCCGCTACAAGATATATTATTACATTATTTGCTTTCTGAACCCTGATGCTGTCACCCGAAGTATTTGTGGTTCCTCCGTCTGTTTACCAGTTTAAGCCGTGAGAATATTTTCACGCCGGTACCATCACCAACATGTTCGTTCATATCGATTTCGTTGCCGGTTGCCGTAATTGTCGCTTTATCTCCCTGGCGGGAGAGGCGGAGTGTAAAACTTATTGAAGCAGCTTTATTTGCAGATAATCTTATAATGATAGCCTGATCAGGAGCACTTGAAAATATTTCCCTCAAATAGTTTGTCTGGTTGGCAGAATAGGTTACACTGGCTGTTGCGTTCTCAATATTAAGGTCCCTCCGGTAATTGGACAAGTTTCGCTGCGGACCAAAATCAATAAAAATATCTCCCAGTGCCTGGTATGTTGCAGCAGGGTTCTGCGGCTTCATCCCGAGGATCTTTTTTTGTGCCAGCTCTTCTGCCTCTTTATATTTTCCCTGAAACAAAAGCCGTCGTACCTTTGGCAGTGTTTTTAATGCTTCCGGATTGGCATCCCAGCGGGGTTCACCAGTCCAGACAGATGACTCATTCAGTTCAATATGTTCATTTTCCACACCTCCGAAGATCATTGCACCCAGCCTGCCATTACCTACAGGCAGAGCTTCATTCCAGCTCGAAGCGGGTTGGGTGAACCAGATTGTCAGTCCGGAAGGCAGAGCCTGTGCAAATGATTGCCAACAGTTTAAAAACAGCAGACATATTATGAGGAAAACAATCAGAAATTTCTCAAGTTTCATCCGAGGTTAATTTTAAATAAACAGGGTAAATTTATCTAACAAAAAGTAGGAGAGTGTCTCAAAGTTCTCTCTGAACATTTACCTAAATCCCCCAGTTGTGACTTTATCAACCCCCTAATTCCCCCATTGGGGACTTTGAACTCCGAAATCTTAATAGCCCCCCATATGGGGGGTTGGGGGGTTGAGATAGTGCGGAGTTATTTCTTCAGCAGATCACGTATCTCTGTAAGCAGAATTTCTTCTTTGGTGGGAGCCGGCGGGGCGGGAGGTGCTGGCGTCTTCTTTCCTTTTAGCGATAACAATTGCTTTAATAACAAGAAAAACAGAAAAAGCAACAATAAGGAAATCAAAAGTTACCTGTAAAAAGTTTCCATAATTCCATGTAACTGCAGGATGTGTTGCGTCTACAGCTGCTTTGAGAACAATTTTGAGATCTGTAAAATTAACACCGCCAATAAGCAATCCAAGAGGAGGCATGATAATGTCACTTACCATTGAAGTGACAATTTTTCCGAAGGCAGCACCGATAATGATACCGATCGCCAGATCAAGAACATTGCCCTTCAATGCAAAGGATTTAAATTCATCGACTAGTTTCATAATTTCAGGTTTAAGTTATTGAACATTAAAATTTATATGACAATCCGACACCAAGTATTTCTTTGAACTGAACCAGTGATCCTACACCTTCTCCTGGTTCAATTATCCCGTTTCCATTTCTGTCGAGCGGGATTTTGATCTTGTCATCATAAACAAGCTGAGTATTTATACTGGCCGAAAGGAATTTATTTACCTTAAAGGCAATCAGAGTTTCCCAGTTTACTACAATATTTTGCGGATTCTTTAGGTAATTAGAAAACAGGTCGATCTTTGTAGTGAATGTAACATTTTTAAGAAACTCACTTTTAAAATCATTCCTGGTATAAATTGCTCTGAGATATCCGCCAAATTCAGTCAAAGATTTTTTCCCCGGTTTTACGCCGAAGGCTCCTTCATCGGACAGCTGTTTATCTGTAACAAAAGTAATTTTCCCGGTCAAAGGTGCAATAAATGCACTGAAATGGTCAGTAGGTTTATAGTCAAGCCCGAGAGCGGCCAAAAGATATGCCGGAGAAAAGAAGTCAGAGATCTTGGTCTTTGTTGAGGTGGCATCTTCATATTTCTATCCGGGTGCCATTTGTGTTTTAAAGTTCAGCAAAGCGGCATAATAGAAATTTTTAAAAGCTTCGTAACCATATTTTGATAGAAAATCGAATTTATCATCAGTTTTCCTGTACCCTGATTCCTCCCTGATTAAGAACACCATATCCGATATCGAGAGAATTCGCCCATGCTGTTTTGTTCATTTTATAATTAGCAAATGTGCTGAGCAATCCATTTACAGCAAAGGAATTCTGACCACCGGCAGCCCAGTTGGTTAGCGAAGTCTGAGCCAGGTTAACATTAATGACACCTCCTTTTTTCCAACCCTGAATTGTATCGACAGAGGCTGTGCGCAAAGCCTTTTCAGCATCAGTAAGCTGACCATAAGCCAGGGTATTAATTCCTGATAAAAATAGAATCGCTGCAAATACTCTGAATCTTGTTTTCATATTTCACTGGTTTAGATTCTGGCTAAATACTATTTCAAATATCAATGTGATCGGAGCTATTCAAAGTTAAACATTTCTGATAATTTATTAAATTAATCAAAATAATTGGGCATAGCTATCTATCGTATATCGTTTAACTAAAAAATCATGAATCCAGGTTATTGGTGAATACTGGTTAAACATGTAAATTGCATCGTTGTTCATTCATACAAAAACCGAAAGCCATGGACAGAAATAAATCTTTTACAGCTCTTATAAATGATGGTTATGCCTGTGATGGGGATAGTATTCTATTAGGCGCAGCTATCCTCGATGGTAAGCCGATCCCCGGCACGCAGGTGAAAATACCATTAAAGACAATGAACAGGCATGGTCTGATAGCAGGTGCCACAGGAACCGGAAAAACCAAAACACTGCAGGTGATTTCAGAGCAGCTATCTGAAAAGGGTATTCCTGTACTTGCTTATGGATGTGAAAGGTGACCTCAGCGGTATTGCAAAACCAGGAGAAGCAAAACCCTTTATACTCGAAAGGCATGACAAAAATAAACATTCCTTTTTCAGCCAAAGGATTTCCGGTTGAATTGATGACCATTTCACAGCAGGAAGGAGTGCGCCTAAGGGCAACGGTTTCTGAATTTGGTCCTGTCCTTCTTTCACGTATCCTCGACCTCAATGATACTCAGGAGGGCGTGCTTGCAGTGATTTTCAAATATTGTGATGATAACCAGCTTGCCTTGCTCGATCTTAAGGATCTGAAAAAAGTTATCCAGTATGTAACTGAAGAGGGTAAGGCAGAGATTGAAAAGAATTACGGAAAGATCTCAACTGCGACAACCGGTATAATAATGCGAAAAATACTTGAGCTTGAACAACAGGGTGCGGATCTGTTCTTCGGGGAACTCTCATTCGATATCAGAGATCTTATGAGGGTCGATAAAAACGGGAATGGATATATCAGCATTATTCGTCTTACAGATATTCAGGATAAACCAAAGCTTTTTTCCACCTTTATGCTGTCACTTCTTGCTGAAGTATATAGCCAGATGCCGGAAAAGGGAGATGTTGCAAAGCCTGAACTGGTAATATTCATTGATGAAGCCCATCTGATTTTTAATCAGGCCAGTAAAGCATTGCTTGATCAGATTGAAAATATTGTTAAACTGATCCGATCCAAAGGGCATTGGTATTTTCTTTGTAACACAGAATCCAATGGATGTTCCTGACGGAGTCTTAGCACAACTTGGACTTAAGGTTCAGCATGCACTGAGGGCTTTTACAGCAATTGACCGAAAAGCAATAAAGCTTTCAGCTGAGAATTATCCTGTTTCAGAATACTATAAAACTGATGAAACCATAACAAACCTGGGAATCGGAGAGGCACTGGTGACAGCTCTGAATGAAAAAGGTATACCAACTCCGCTTGCAGCAACGATGCTTCGGGCTCCGGAAAGCAGGATGGATATTCTATCTTCATCTGAAATTAGCTCAATAAACAGATCATTCAGATCTGGTTCGTAAATACAGCCAGGCTATTGATCGGGAAAGCGCCTATGAAATTCTCAGCAGAAAAGTGATCAGAAATTCAGAAATCCAGAATCTGAGGAGGCAAGCCAGGAAAGAATGGGAGAAAGGGAGAAGGGAGAAGGGGAGATGACCAGACCTATAGTCCACCCACGGACTACTTATGGAAGAAGCACCAAAACACCGCAGGATGAGATGGTTAAAGTCCTGACAAGTGCAACATTTATACGAGGAGTATTCGGGATACTCAAAAAAGTAATGAAATAACTACTATCTTCTAACCTTTACACTGTCGACAAGATATGGTGAATCACCACGCCAGAATAAGTGCTGCATTCTTTTGCTTGTAATGTACAATTACATGTTCTCCCTGAAGCGTATCAAATTGTCTGATCAGTGCCTTGTTGGTCAGAGTAAAAAGAAATTTTTCCGAAGCAATCGCAACATCCCTGTTGGACTGAGACACTGCTCAGTATCATTTCTCCTTCATAGGTTTTGAATATGATGCCTTTGCTTGAAAATTTTTGCAAGTAATCCTGCACGGTAACCTTCACTGTAAGTATAGAAATATTTCCAGTAGATGAAGATGACTCCAACGATCACAATTATGATCAGCAGCCATTTTAAAACTTTTTTTGTTCCACGAACAATATCCTGACCAGAAGGAAGGCTTCGGTGTTGAAGGTATTGTGTTCATAATGTAGATGTTTTATTTGGAATTACTAAAATGGATAGCAAGGAATTTTTTGAATCATTATTTTTTCGAAAGGGCCACAATATCTTTTACTTCAAGTACAGGTTTTTCATAACCGATATATTACCGAGTTTATCATGGCTGTCGCAACCTCTTTTAAAGTTGAGACAAATCTTGGGAATAAGTGCTCTGAGCAGCGGGTACAGAATTCTGAATAGTGCATAATATCCGTGAACATTTTTTGCTCCTTTTGCAGCGTAGCATAAATCCCGGACGAAATGCAAATACCTTTTTGAACGGAAGCTTCATCAGATCATTTTCTGTTTTCCCTTTCACCCTGGCCCAGTTGAGTCTGCCTTTTTCCGTGCTGTCGGTTCCTGCTCCGGAGATATAGCAGAATGTCATTTCCGGATTTTGACGGGCGAGGATTTCAGCCATATGCATTGTAAGCGTATAAGTCAGTGAATAATATTTTTCTTCATTCATCCCAACAGACGATACACCCAGACAGAAAAAGCAGGCATTGTATCCTGTCAGCTTATCAGCAATGGGAGAGAGATCAAAAAAATCTGTATGCAGTATCTCAGTCAGTTTAGGATGCGACAACACCGCAGGGTCTCTGTTTATAACCAGTACTTTTTCCACATCAGGATGAAGAAGTGATTCCATGAGAACTCCCTCCCCAACCATACCGGTGGCCCCGGTAATAATGGCTTTTATTTTCATTTCAGAAATTAATATTGATACGTTTCTGTAATTTACACAAAAGGTACAATTTATTTTTAATTCTCACACTCTCTCCCGCCTGAATGAGTACAAAGTGTGCAATGCAAAGCCTTAATAATACAATTCTTTGCGATCTTTGTTTTTAAACTTTGCGATCTTTGCAGTTAAAAATACTTGAAAACAACCATAAATAAATCACAGACACTGCTCGAATTCCTCTTTGAGCAGTATCCCGATTCACCCAGGACCAGGATAAAAAAACTATTGCAGAGCGGAACCATAAGGGTTAACAATAAACCGGTAACTCTGCATTCACTACCCCTTGAAACAAGGTGATACAGTTGAATTCAACCTGAAGACCGGGAATAGCAACAAAAGCCAGCCTTCCTTTTCCTGTTTTATATGAAGACCAGGATTTAATTGTAATTGATAAGCCTGCCGGAATTGCAACATCAAGCATCGACGGCAGCGCAAGTGTCCAATGGATCGTTTCGGAGTTTTTGAAAAATCTGAGCAAGGGCAGTGTCAGGACCTATGTGGTACATCGTCTTGATAAGGAAGTGTCTGGTGTTCTGCATCCTGGCCAAATCGGAGAATGCGATGGATACTATAAAAGACAAATGGGAAGAAACAGAAAAGCATTATTTTGCTTGTTGAAGGGATTCCTGAAAATCCTGAAGGAACCATTAAAAGCTGGCTCATTGAGGATAATGCCATGAAAATGCATTCAGTAAAGGAAACAGCCAGTGCGAAACTCGCAATTACACATTACAAAACGATCAGGATATAAATAATTATGCACTTCTTGATGTAAAAACTGAAACAGGACGGAAAAACCAGATAAGGGTGCATCTTTCCGATATAGGTTGCCCAATTGTCGGAGATCGCAAATACGGTGCTTCAGCGGAATTTATACGTCGTGTCAGGCTTCATGCCTGCTCGATCTCATTTCCCGCACCCTGTTAAGCGGGAAAATGATTACATGTTGAATCGCCTATGCCCGATGGTTTTTTGTCACTAAAGCCTGAGGATGAGAAATATAAATAAGATTCTTCCATTTAGTTTCTGACTATCGTCTCCAGCTGTAAAGTAAGTTCTGAATGAAGGATAATTTCCTGAGGGCTTTATAGTATCCGGAGCTATTGGGCATAATTCTGAAACGGACTGCAGGATATCTGCTTTGTCATGACTCAGATAGTTTGTTATGAAATTGATCTGAAGCGTTTCTGATCGAATCAAGTTTTGCTTCAAGCTTTTCAGTTCCGATATAACTTCTGTATAAGCTTTAATATTCAGATTAGCTTATCGAAGAATCTGAGAGTTGTTTTATCTGAGAATATATTTTGTCAGGGTACTGTCGGGAACAATTTCAGACATTGCAATGCGGAAGTATTTTTATCTCTTGACATAGTTTTCTACTGTCATGTGTATAAGCAAGGGAATCGACGGCTTTTGAGTGATCAGCGCAGTAGAAAAGATCGATATTGAGAGCAGGTTTTTTATTAAGGATATCAGCAATTATATCAACCGATTTAAGATTTTTCTCATCAGGGGAGGGCTCCATAAGATCGAGACGAATTTCCTGTAAGGCAGCCGGATCGACTTTGTATGAAGAGGACAACAGTTTAAACGGAGAGACTGCGGCTTTAACAAACAGATTACCTATTATTTTTAAAATTATTTTTCCAAGGTTTCTGACTTTAACTTCTTTCCCTTTGGATTCTACAGGGGCTTTAAGATCAATGATTCCATCCTTGTCCGATAAGATACCCAAGAGCCAGGCGAAGAGGTATATGATATTCAGCATTTTTGCATTTGTAGATTTAGCCAGGGTGAATTTTCGGAAGATAAAGGGTGTTGTTCGCTGACGAGGGATTCCGGTCTGATCTTATTTTCTGTTTTAAAGTTCATGATTCCACCTGTGACAGGGAACCCGAAATAATGTTTGAAGTAGGCATCCAGATCTTTCATCCTGAATTGCCCTATGGTTAAGGCAAGATCCATATCATTAAAGTTCGCCGGGTTCAAAGTAGTCTTCATTTCAAGAGTTCCTGTGTTATTGAGTGCAGCGGAAATACTGAGGTCTAATTTGTTGGGTGATCCAGCTACCGGGGTACTCTCCAGCTTCAGGTTGTCAATCGCATATTCGAACGGATATCCCAGAGTTTTATCGGAAAACCGGATCTTTCCTCCTGATATCTGCAGCTTCGAGAAGGTATACGATCCCGGACCCGATCCTACGGCAGTGTCGGATGATTGCAGAAGCGAATCAGGTTTTGTTTTTCCGGATTGTTTCATTAAAGCAAGCCAGTTATTAGTCGAATCTATCATCTCAAACAAGATGAAAGGATCGGTCAGACTGACGTAATTAAGACTTATTATGTTCTTGTCAGGCTGAACATTCTTAATGTCAATTGAAAGATCCTTAAATGATAATACAGTCCTGTTGAGGGTATCGGTCATACTGAAGTCATAAATATGATTAATACCCTTTACAGAGAGTTGCATCACACTCCGCATATTCCCATTTATTTTTATATCATTCGACAGGTATCCACGCAATGCAGAGATATGCATATTACTATGAACATAGGGCTCTATTATAGCAAGGTTCAGACTGTCCAGCTTCAGATTCACGGAATAAGTGCTGTCGGCCTGATTTAATGCAAGACTTGAGTAAAGACCACCTCCGTCTACGAATCTAAAATTGACATCCAGATTTGTTGAGTCGCTGTTCCAGATAAATCCCGGAATTAACAGATCAAGTTTATTAAGCTCAATTGTATTGCCGAGAGGGATATCGGTATATTTTACGTAACCACGGTTTATCTTAATATTATTTATGTGTATTTCTTAGGAGCGGCAGGTACAGTATCTTTCACAACAGTGGTTGTATCGGTGGATGTAAGGTCAGAGAAATTGAACTTGTCAGATTTCTGGAGAACCTCGATAAATGGGTCATCGAGAGAAATATTTTTAACAAAAATCTCATTCCTGAGCAGCGGCAGATAGTCGAGGTTTACTTTGAGCTGATTAAAACTCAGAAAAACAGTTTTTGAATCAGTCTCATAGAGTGCAGCACCATATATCCGGACAGTGCCTGTAAAATAGTTGATTCTTATCTTTTTAATTTCGAGCTTTCGACCTGTAAGTTCCAGGCTGTTTTTTACTATATACCAGCGTGCAATGCGGGGGGCGGCAAAAAGGAGAATAGCTATAAAAAGAATGATTCCTGAAATTATTTTGTACCTCTTTTTTATGTGCCAGGTTTTCATAACTTTTTTAACAAGATGCTGGTAAAGTTATATGAAAGAATAGAAAAAAATACGTCCTGATGTGTATTATCACATCAGGACGTTAGAATATACTTACCCTTTCGGGTAAATCTTGGATCTATACTCACGATATGTGTTGCCGGCTCTGACTTACCCTTTTCGACGGGTCCATATAGATGACTTCCCACAAGTGACCATCAGGATCCTGGAAACTGCGTTCGTAAGCCCAGCCCATATCCTGTGGCTTACCTGCTTCAATTCCTCCTGCTTCAATCGTTCTTTTCAGGATCTGATCGACCTGTATGCGGCTATCTGCCGACAAGGACAAAATCGATTCGGTGCTCTTTCTGGTATCACAAATTTCTTTGGAAGTAAAAGTTTTAAAGAAAGGTTCTACCAATAGCATTACTGAGATATCATCGGTTATAATCATGCATTTTGATCTCTCATCGGAGAACTCAGGATTGAACTTATAACCAAGCTTGGTAAAGAATCCTACAGTTTTGTTAAGGTCCTTTACCGGTAAATTAACAAAAACTTTTGTTCCCATGTGATTATGTATTAACATGAGTTTTACCTCTCCCTAAATCCCTCCCCCAGGGGAGGGACTTAACTTCCATACAAAATGTAAGGTATTGGAAATAAGCCTGATACATTTTTGCTCTTTTAAAAATTCTTAATTCGTTAATCGTTTGTTCTTTATTCTAAAATTCCATTTTCATTTAGCCCCCCAATAGGGGGGTTGGGGGGTAAAAATCGCAATGGGAGGTTTGGCGGGTAAAATCCCACATGGGTGAGTTAATGAAATCAGAATGACGAACAGTTGAGATCAGAATGTCGAAGTCTTTGAAATTCTTAATTCACTACTCGTTTGTTCTTCATTCTAAAATTTTTTTTTCATTTGTGCTCCAAATGAGGTTTTTGGGTAAAATTCAGAGGATAACCCTGAAAAATTTAGATTCCAGGGGTCCGATAGTCCGGGAAGGATTTAATACCGGTTTTCCGGTGACATCAACCTCTACTGCAGATAAAGCTTTCCCGTTCAGTCCATTTGAGAGAGTTAAGCTAGTCTCTTTTCCATCAATTTCCCTTAAATGAATCGTGAAGTAATTGCCACCAGCATCTGGTTCGGCACTTATAAGGAGAATATTTGAAGGCCAGCCGGTGATAAAAGATCCTTCCCAGTTGTTATCTCCTGTTCCGGATCCCGGAAGGATCCTAGTCAGATATGGAATACGGCATCCCCAGCCGAACCTTGTGGCAAAACTGTTTGAAACATCTGAAGAGGTGGTAAGATAATATGTCCAGGAATGTCCTCCTCTCTGGTCGGCATTGAAATTAGTCACCCAGTAGTTATTCATTGGCCATGAAAACAGATTAGTACTCTGGGGCATTGCACCTGCAGTATACCTGCCGGTATTGATCGCTCCGAATTGCATCAGGGGCATCTCCGGACAACCAATTACGAGTTGTGTGACAGGACTTCTTACCGCAGTGAAATCCTGAACAGTATACCAGTCATTTGAGGAGCCTTTTATCTGATCTTTACCAGTCTCTATGACACCGCCCTGAACTTCAGTATAATGTTTTCCATCTTTTATGTCGAAAGGGAATGCTATATAGAAGCTTTCCGGGCTGACAATGCTCTTTTTAATAATTGAATATGCAAGATCGAGACGCTTTTCAGTATTGAAAAGCCTGATTTCGAACGTAAAGCCTTTCGGCTTTTCAGCAGTTGCCGATTCACCGTAAAATCTTATAGCTGTTCCATATTTCACCCTTCGTCATTGAATCAAACCATACAGTATCAAGCGAGGATCGTCTAAAATCATCCAGCTTTCTGCTTTCCATCTGCGACCTGTTTCCCAGCTGTTCGAGGATGAATTCGCCCATTCTGTATTTGCTTTGTTTGTCAATCAGCTCTATCTCCAGGTCTTTATCATACCATGAGTCAATTGTTCCTTTTGCGTGGCTGGTAACTAATCTTATACCACTTGTTTTCAAGAATGTTGTTATTTGATGGATCTGTCGATGGCCTGTGGTTCATCAATAGCTTTTATTATGTATTTTTTATATCCGAAAGCAGGAATATCCTTAAGCCAAACTGCCCATTGCGTGACATCGGAACGGTGTGAAACAGCCTGAACTGCCATTCTGTTGCCCTCATGGTCAAATATTCCGGCAATTTTGCCCCTTGGTACTATCTGATGATCAATATACACAGTGGCAAGTCCCGATCTTTTCCAGTTTAGTGTATTAAAGACTATTAATGAAGGTTGCTGATTCGCGGCTGAATTTACTTTGCAGCAGACCCATTGCTTCTTCTCCTATTGAAGCAGTCCGCCGGTTTGCTTCCCATGCATAGGATTCCTTAAGAGCACGCTGCTCCATTGTCGGCTGACTAAGAGGTTCCCTAACGCTTTCCGAATATCCCATCGTATGTTCAGTATAGAACAATAATGCATTGTCTGCAAGATCGATACTTTTATTTATCTCATCAGGAAGTTTAACTCCTGACAGGGAAGCCATGGATAGACCTGCTTCATTTGCAATCAGAGACGAGGAAGCTAAACGGGTCGTTGCTGTTTCGCGGGCTGAGGCACCAAAACCATCTGTCCACCAGTCGGGCCATGCCCCTCTGATCACAGGGAATTCACTTCCATGATCTTTTTCCATATCAATGAAAAACGTTTCGGCAGTTGAAGTTGAAAGCTGCGGCCATACGAACAGTTCGTTCCATTGCTTTATCAGATCACTGGCAATCGTTGAAGGAGGTGAATTATCTGTCAGATATCCCGAATGCTGAATTGCCATTTCAGTCATACGGATAATGTTTCGCATCGAGACTGATCAGATAATTAAGCAATTTGTTCTTAAACCTGTCAATGTCTCCATATTGCATATCCAGAACTGTATTACCGGTCATATAATGTTCCGCCCTGAATGTGAGAAGACGTTTACCGGAGGGCGATTCCCACCAGAACATAGTAGGCTTATCAAAACAGATCAGAGCCCGATGTCCATGGGTTCCCATATTGAGGTATTTAACACCTATCTGATTAAAATAATCATTGAGGCACCAGCCTATGCCGTTAACATCGTCCTGCATGGCAAGGGTTACCGGTATGCCCTTTTGCTTTGATCCTGCCAACTGCTGCAAGAGATGCGGCAAGGATTTTTTCATCGGGGATTTCATCAAAATTGAAATACATACCGGTCACTTCAATTCTTCCTTCTTTTATGCGTTTGATCAGACGCTTTCAATCTGGCTTGCTGGTCTGCACTTAAGATACTCATCCACAGGCCATGACTGCCTCGCATGTCCAGCGGAACTTCGCATTATCGGGATAATTATCGGTGGCATCGCAATAATCGAGGGCATAATCAATATATCTTAGATGTTCAGCAAGGATTTCGGTTTGTGAACGTGTATAACCAATGTCGGTATGTGTGTGCTGGATAAATTTTATCTTCCATTTTTTTACCGGATCGAGGCTAATCCTGTTCTTCACTGAAAAATCACCGGCTATAACTCTTATATCAATCTGAGTTGGTTTCCGAGACAGGTTGCAATCCCAGGTTTACCACGTTATATCCGAATTTCAGTAGAAGTTGTTTCAATCACTTTTCCATTTGCATATATTTTTGCATCCGGTCTCTTTTCCAAAATAAAAAACTGCCTGCTTCAACAAGCTGAAGCCGGGCAGATCCTTTTTTTATTATTGCAGGGAAAGGATTCATAGTCACTCCTGTTTTTACAGGTTTCTTAAATGTCATATACCATGAGGTAAGATTTGCATGACTGCCGGTAACTTTTATTCTAAATGATTCTGCCCGGGATCAGTTTTTCAACAGGAATCCTTAAAATCATATATCCATGATTGTCACCATTCTGATCAACCATAATTGAATTAAAACTTAAGGATGAACCATCGGCATTTTTCACTTCCCAGACTGGTACTCCATCGGTATAAAATGAAAAACTACGGGTATCGTTTACAGTCAAATCCATCTGTGCCCGGCCCGGACTTGATCCCAGGGCCGCTACCCAGATGAAAGTTGCATATTTTTTTGATATTCTGTCAGGGGGTTGCTCAGTTTCCCATTCTATGAAATCTTTCCCGCTGGTTGCCCTGAGAAGCATACTTTCGCGCAAGCCCGGTATGCAGGATTGATAGTCGTAATCCAGACCAGCGATCTTTTTTGAGTAGCCGTTAATCAGATAATCGTCAGGTGTGAGGAATGATTGGGCATGACAGAGAATTCAGAAGGAGAAACATATAATGCCAATCAATAAATTTTCTCATGGTAATCTTTTCATAAAGTGTTGAGGATTGATCCACGCAACTAAATAGTTCACCCCGGGAGGATGCGAGTATATTCATTTTACAAATGCCTTTAACAACAATCGCATCGTTATCTGATTGTTTATTAATTCTGTAACTTCCGGCAGCTGCCGGTATCACAAAGGTTTCCGCATAATTGAATCGTTGTGAAAAACCATTTGCAGTTTCAACAGTAATGCTGCTTCCTTCCACAAGGCTCAAAACATGGCATTTATTTTCTGTATCAACTTCAACAGTATTTTTAAAATGGAATCTGTGAACATCATATAAATGAGTTTCATGGGTTGGCAGATGGTAGAGTTGCCAGTCATCTCCATCATCCATCAGGACCGGTTTTGAGATAAGTTTTTCCTTTACATAATCGCCTTTTCTGTCGAAAAACAGGTTTTCCATTCCTCTTCTGATATTCAAGGGTCTTGGTTTCCCATCGAGATCCGGACGCAGCCAGTCGTACATTTTAAAAGTAAAAATATATGGAGTTGAGCTGATTTCAAGGACAAGATTATTTTTGCCCGATCCATGAATTGTGCCATACGGGATCAGGAAAAGATCATGTTTTGATGCATGATGTTTCTGTACAAACTTCTCTATATCGACCGGTTTTGATTTAAGCAGGCTTTCCTCCAGCTCATTTCTGAATTCCGCAGGATCTATATCTTCCTGAAATCCAAGATATACTACAGCGTTATCTTTAGTGTCAAGAATATAGTATGTTTCTTCCTGGGTGAAAGTCTTCACCGAAATGTGATTTTATATACTCAGGACGGGGATGACACTGGATGGAAAGATTTCCACCGTCAAAAGTATCGAGGAAATCAAACCGGATAGGGAAATCTGTTCCAAACCTCTCATAACAATCACCAAGGACATTCTTTGCTTCCTGGAACATCAGGCAGTCGAATGATACTTCAAGAAGTTTTCCGGAACTTTCAAAGAGCAGGCCGTTTTCAGGAACAATCAATTCAAATGACCATGCATAGTTGGGTACATTTTTGTTCAGATCCTGCAATATGATCCTTGATCCAGTCCCACCCCAGGTACCCGGTTCAAACCATGGCCTCACCCTGAAAATGCCTGACTCATTACCGACAGGGAATGCCTCAGGATCTCTCCTGACATCCAAGCAGGGGTGTTCCGGGTTCTGTGCATCAACAAACAGATCAACTTCGCTTAAAACGCTTCTTTTGTGGCAATTCAGGGCAATCCAGTCGACAAAATAGAATCGTTTGTACATTTTCTTCGGCTCGGACACATTTGATGCTCCAAGATTAGTGATGCTCCCCGCCCTTGCCCTGAATTGTATTTCATTTTTTGGAATGTCAATATAAACAAGTAATCCTTTCCATCCGGAGAGTGATGCACCGGGACCGATTATTAAATTCAGATCAGCTTCCGGATCGGGTCTTAATTGTTTTAACAGAGGGATATCAAAAAAATCCTCAAGACTAGAGTGTTGTACGTTTCCCGAAGACAGGATCATCACCTCCAGTGAATGGGGCAACCATCTCTTCGATGATTTCAGGATTTTTCAGATAATCCAGAAGTGAATTTCCAGGAAGTTCTTATCCCTTTTTTCTTAAGTAACTCATCCAGATTTTTCACGAGAACTGATCATAGAAAACGCCAACATAGCCATCCAGGATAACTGATCTTGTTATCCGACAAAGCTTCAGCAAGTGAATCAAAGCCTGAAGATATCTGATCATCACTCAGTTTAAATGACAGGATAGATATCATATTTGCCTTTGACCGGAGAGGGTTTTACTTCAGGCAGCAGATACTGTTCTGTTTTTCGCCAGTCTTTTTTCAAAGCATATTGATTATAAACCTTCTTATTCACCACGGATGACACGGACATTTTAATCTGCTAATTCTCCGTGTCCTCTGTGTAATCCGTGGTTAATGGATATTCTCACTTTCTTTTTATTACTGCAACAAATCCACCATCTTTAGCCATAATTACTTTAAAAGTTCCGGGGGATTTAATTGACACCAAAGCTTTCTTAAGCTCCTTAGGTTCCTTATCCGAATTTTTGGTATCACTCCAGGTCTCAGCCTCATAGTTACCGGCAGGCAGAAAGGACATGTCCAGATTTACAATTTTTCCAATCCTGTTATTCATTACACCCAGGAACCAGTTATCTCCGCTTCGTTTTGCTATTGCCACATAATCACCCGGATAACCTCCAATAAATTTAATATCATCCCAGGTTGTAGGAACTATTTTAAGAAAATCAGAACCGGGCTGATTAAGAATATTATCGGGATGATCGCAAACGACAGTCAGAGGACTTTCATAAATCACAAATTTTGAAAGTTCTGCAGCCCTGGTGTTCCAGACTAAGGCCGGAGTCTGGTTCTTGTATTGTTCCCTGGTAACATTCAGAAAAGCACCCGGAGTATAATCCATCTGGCCGGCAAGCATTCGGGTAAATGCCAGTTTGACATTATGTTCCGGACTCATTTTATCGGAAAACTTGTAATATTCATTTCCCATAACACCTTCACGGGTGATCATATTGGGCCATGTCCGGATTATCCCATCAGGCTTGTATGCTCCATGAAAATCAACCATAAGATGATTTTCAGCAGCACAACTTGATTATATCGTGATACCAGTTTACCATCTGCTGGTCATCACGATCCATAAAATCGATTTTTATCCCGGCTACTCCCCACTTTTCATATAAAGGGAAAGCTTCTTTATAGGCTGAATTCCTGTTAACATCGCTTGAATAGAGCCATACAATGATTTTGACATTCTTCGATCTGGCATATTCAATTATTTCAGGCATGTTAATCTGAGGAGCCCATTTAGTGATATCTGCTTCCGGGGAATTAAACTTTCCATACCATTGCCAGTCGACAAGCATGTATGGCCAGCCCATTGATGAAGCAAGATCAATATATTGTTTTATTACAGGCATCTCCATTTTCACCTCCCCGCTCCACCAGTGATCCCATGCACTCATGCCGGGATTGATCCAGGCAGGTTCTTTGATAGCACAAGGATCATTGAGATTCTGAATAATCTCAGATTCAATGAGCAGTTCCGGGTGTTTCCCCTATCATCAAAACTCGCCATGGTGTATAAACTTCATCGTCAAAGCGCACCTTTACACCTGTTTCAGGTTCACCAGGAAGAGGGACCAGCTTTGTTGTCAAGTTGATTTGTTGTGTTATCTTTTCCGATATAGAATGCGGCATAATTATCAATTTTAGCTTCAGTTATTGCAACCCAGCACTTATTGTCATATTCCATCAGCATAGGCATGCCAGCAATGGACTTCTCATTGAGATAGCTTAGAGGATGTTCCATAAACTCAGCTTCATTTGAAGAAGAATAGCCACCATATTCAACAATCCATGCTTTCGGATCACCGGGAATGCTGAAAGTGGTTAATTCTTTTGTAATCTGTCTGTCACCAATTTTACCACTTCTCAGGAGTTTGTATCTGAAAGCAGCACCGTCATTATAAGCCCTCACAAATAATTCCATCTGTCTCATGGCTCCGGATTTCTCTTTTAGGGTCAGCTGAAGTTCATTGTAATTATTTGCAATCGCGGCATGCTTCGATTTTACAACCGGGATCCAGGTTTCATTAAAACTCCTGATGGATTGATCAGCAATGGTGAAATCGCCGGTCATTGCAAGTTCATCTTTAAATTCAAATCCCAATCGGGATGGGTTTATAACAGATCTTCCATTGTATGATAACTGAATAACTCAATTTATCATCGTTACTTACTGAAACGACAATTTTGCTATCAGGAGAATTGACTGAAATGGTCTGAGCATTGGCGAATGCGCTGATGAAAATTAATAAGAGTATTACTGATTTCTTCATAGTGTTTACTTTTGATCTATCGCTGGTCTATTATCCTGAATATATTCCATTACAATTGATTTGAGAATATTTGCAAATTTTACATTTGGGATCTCTTTTCTTGAGAAATACTGAGGACGAACTCCCTCAAGGAGGGTGATTTCTTCAATTGGTATATTTATCTTACCGGTAAAGATATATTTAATGTTCTCATAGGCATCACCGGTCAGACATTCGTACTTTTTATAGAAAGTATATTCCTTCAGTTCGATATCGAGTTCTTCTTTGACCTCGCGGACCAGTGCCTCTTCAGGTGTTTCCCCTTCTTCGACGTGGCCTCCGATCAGATCCCAGTAACCGGGGAAGGGAATACCGGGTTTGTTGTCTCTCAGATAGAGTAAAAATTCTCCTGCATCATTTTCAAGAATAATTGCTGCTATTTCTTTCATAATAAATACTATATAGACAATAATTGTGCATAAATACCCTGTTGTACAGAGTAGTCATGATCAGGAAACACATTTGTGACCACAAAGGAGGCAAATAGTAACATATCTATTTCCTGTAAACAGCTGAAACCTCAATCCTGTTATTATCCGGATCGAGAGTCTCAAATTCGTAATATCCGTCACCTGTTTTCCTCGGACCTCTCAGAATCCTGAAACCGGCATTTTTTAATTCAAGGAACTTATTGTCTACCTTTTCCATATTTTCCATCCCGAAAGCAAGGTGGATGATCCCCTGATACTGTTTCTCAACAGTATCATTAAGGTTTCCAGGAATTCCTGGCATCTTCATTAATTCAAGCCTGGTCCCTGATTCAAATGATATAAAATAACTTTCAAATTGTCTTACATTATTGGTATACTTCGAACTTGCGAGGCCATTGAACCAATTAACATAATAATCCCTCAGCCTTTCAAGCTGTGAAGTCCAAATCGCAACGTGATCAATCATCATGTTATATCTGATTTTCTAATGTCTGATTTCCCCGATGTTTCTGAACCTGGCAGAAGCAGCATGGTTGATATTATGAGATGTAACCGCCATTCCGACATAAAGCTTTGCAGGAAGCTCCAGTGTGAAAGTGGTGTAAATTTTCCATGTCTTACCATCAGTACTGTAATAACCTGTGAAATCATTTTTTACCCGCTGCAATCTGATCCAGGTATTAGGATAGTTAACAGGAAATTCAGGAGTACCTTCGGCACTTTTGGGATAAATAGCCTTCATTTCACCATCCTTAACCTGCCGGTATTGAAATTCATAACCGCCGTTATTATTGTTCCTCGGGTTATTATCCGGGAAAACCTGGAAATAGACATGCCTGCAGCCTGCAGTCAGATCTTCACGGGCCATCAGTCCAGCCTTGGTATAGAGATTAGCTGCTGTCAGACTTTCAATCCTTGAAACGATATCAAAATCTCTTGTCCGCTCCACATATACGAAATTGAATTCATCTTTAATGCCCCAGATGTCAGCTCCGCCGGCTGTTATATCATATCCATTCTGTGACACCTTAACTAATCCTGAAATTGAAGGATTCCCGATATCAAGGTGTTTAAAACCGGCTAAAGGAATTGGCTGTATTTTCATGGAACTGGAATTTGATTTTTGGTTAACCTGTGCTGATGCAATTGATCCGGTGATGACTGACATTAGTATCACTAAATAGCTGATAATAATTTTTTTAATCATGGCTGACTAATATTTTACTATTAAATTGAACCTAAAAATAGCGTATTTTACGAGAGTACCCTACAACATTAATGCATTCCTGATAAAAAGCTCTACTTTTTTTCTATCCAGGCGGCCATCGGTTCTTACACCACTGCAGACGTCAACTGCAAAGGGCCGAACCTCTTCAATAGCCTGCCTTACATTATCCGGATTCAGACCTCCGGCAAGGAATACCGGGCATTTAGAGTTTTCTCTTATCTGCCTGCTTAATTTCCAGTTATGAACCCTTCCTGTGCCTCCAAGCTCTTTAATTTTTAATGACGGGTTACCGCTATCGAGAAGGATGGCATCCACCATACCTGAAATCAGGAGAGCTTCATCCACCGATCTTTCATCAATGACATGGATCACCTGAACGATTTTCACTCCGGGGAGTGCAGTTTTAAGCTGATCAAATGTCCCCGATGATAATGCATCCACTATCTGGATGGTACTGGTATTTGTTCTCCGATGATGTTCAATTATCCGTTGGACCGATGTTTCGCTTGTAAGCAGAAAAGTGGCAACAGGAGGGGGGACAGTTTTTGCTATTTGCCTGATCAGGTCATCAGGGATTGGTCCGGGACCACTTGGCATTTTACTAACCAGACCTATTGCTGAAGCACCCAGCTCAATAGCTGTCCTTGCTTCATCTTCACTGCCGATACAACAGATTTTTATTCTAGTCAGCATACTTTTCAGCAGTTCTATTGAAAGATCATCAGGTTAGCGAAGTCTCCATCCGAATTGTTTCCGACCCATAATCCTATTTTGCCGGATGTTCTGGTATTCAGCTTCTCAATGCTCAGGCTGGGTTCCTGGCTTCCATTTACAAAAACAGTTACAGCCGGGTACTTAATTACAATTTTTGCATGGAACCATTCATTCCCATTTGGTGCAGGAATGACAGCTTTTTCATATTTGCCGTTGAATTTTTCTCTTAAATCCTGCCAGGAATGATCCGGCATGGAAACATACTGAACCGCATGGATTTTGCGCTCAGGATCGGTTGATTGAAAATTAAAAGGCCGAAAATAAATGGCATCAAAGGTTCTGTCGTCAACACCATGAAAAGCTATTCCCACAAAGCTTTGCTGAAATTCATCCTTTCCTCTGATGTCTAATTCAATAGTCCCGTTTGTAAAAATAATATGCTTTAACCAGGCAATGCCGTCATTTTCATTTTTTGAAAAACGTATTCCTTTTTTATCATCTTCTGAAAAAACGTTCACATTTCTGTTGAAAACTTCAAGCTGGTTGTTTTCATATAACGAATTCAGATCATATTTTACTGAAATTCCCTGGGCCATCCCTGACTGTGATATAATAAATCCAAGAATAGCAGTCAGATAAAAACAGTTGATACTACCAGTCTTCATATTCATTTACTTAAACTTTATTGATCAAATCATCAATTTCAGATGTCTGTCACAAAGGTACACAAAGGTTAAAATAAAGGGTCACTAAGGATTTATATTTAGTATCGGGCAGGAGATTATAAATTGAATTCATTTAAAATCTTATTTTTATGGATCCGAAAAACTCTCTTCCCGGTCCGGGATGGTAAGCATTGCCATCAGGATCAGGCTCCGTGAATGCCATATATCTTGCTCCTGTAAGATTCCGGACAAAAAGGCTGCATTCGCCTTTGATTTTTCCGATGTTAAGCTTATAAGAGACCCGGGCATGAAAGAGATTAAATCCTTCCTGCCAGTTTTGAAAGATTGCTGGGTCCAGTTGGCCGTAATAAGCTTTCGGATCAGTATAAACAGCCCACTGTGACTGGTATTCAGTAGCAAGACTTAGTTCAATTCTACTGTTTATTAAGTATACAACTTCGGAATAAAACTGGTTTTCCGGAGAATTTGGCAACCATTGACCTTTCATTGGCGGCGATGTCAGAACATAGGCAGGATCAGTATAAACAGGATCGATATCAGATGAGGTGTACTTATAATTTGAAAAAGTATATGCAACCTGCCATTTAAGGTTTTTGAGAATCTCGTATGAAACAGATGTTTCGATTCCGTATCGCCTGCTGTTTCCTGCATTTCCATAAAATACTTCCTGGTTTCCCCTTCCAGTCTGTTTGAACCTGAAAAAGTCGTTTTTTGTATTCATCATAAAACCCGTGATCTCATATGACAGTTTTTCATTGTAAAAACCACGAATCCCTATTTCGCTGCAACCGGATGTAGCCGGCACCAGATGAGTGTTAAATCCACTGTACCCTGTTGGATTACTGGCTAATTCTTCAGTCGAGGGAGGCATAAAACCATGACTCCAGTCGATGAATATATTAACAGCGTTTATCACGGAATAACTTGCACCAATACGGGCAGATATATTTTCAAAATTTTTGGTGGTCCTGGCTGAATCCTGCGAAAGCATTTTGTTTGTCAGCACATTATTCATATCGTCGTAGCGGACACTTCCGATCATGTTAAACTTTCCGATTCCCAGCTTATATAGTGCGAATGCTCCAAAACTACTTTGTGAAATTATCTGGTTGGCAAGCAAGGGAATCAGTTTCGATATTGGTTTCGTCAAGACTTTCCTTTCTCAGGGGATCAGCCGCACTCTGAAGTTTATACAGGTTAATGTTCTGCCATTTCAGATCTGTCCCGATACTTATATCATTTTTAATCCTGCCCGCTGTCAGATGCAGATTATACTGAAGACTTGTCCCGGGATTGGTAATGTTCCTGTATTCCGCATTTTTATTGCTCGTTTCTTTATAATTCCACGAACGAAGATACGATGTGACATCGATATCGTGTGTGTTGCTGAAGACATACTTCGCATGAAAACCTATCGTGGTGCGATTTGTCTTCTGGTATTCATTAAATGGCCTGGCATCGGGATTTGCCTGGCGAAGGTTATCAAATTGTCCGATATTTAGCCCTTCAGGATTTTGCTGAAAGTAATCAGTATGTGAAATAATCTGTGTTATTGAAAGCTTTTCAGAAGGTTTGAAGTTAATTTTTTCATAAAGTTTATTTCCCCGGAATGCCTGATGATCGCGATATCCGGCACCGTCAGTCCGTGAGTAGCTGATGCGGTAATCAATTGAGTCTTTAGATCCGTTCAGCCCGATCAATGATTTGTTGAAGCCATTTGAGCCGATGGTCTGATCCAGCTCTCCTCCGAATGATTTTTGACCACCGTTTTTCGTGGTGATATATATGACACCTCCGGCACCGCCTCCGCCATAAAGGCTGGCTGACGGGCCACGTAGTACTTCAATTCTATCCACAGTGCTCCAATCAACATCATACAGGTCGGGAGCAAAACCTGAAGGATCATTTACCGGAATTCCATCGAGCATGACTCCGATCCCACGCAGACCGCGTTCAGTTAAAATACCTTGTCCCCTGATCGAAACATGAACTCTTTCTCCATCGTGCTGATTATCTATTCGCACTCCCGGGATAAGACGCAAAGCCTCTTCAGCTCCCGCTGCTTTAGGCATACCTGAAAGTACTTCAGGTGTCACTAATGACACTGCGCCTGGGTTATTTTTCAGTAAAACCGGTACCCTGTTCGCAGCGATTACAACCTCGTCGAGTCTGACGGTCTTCAATGAATCTGATAATTCTTTCTGTCCTGATAAAATCTTGCATGAAAAGATCAATACTAAAACCAAAAAAGCTCCTCTTTTCATTTCTCAGTATCATCATCGTTGTCTTCAACCTGCAGAATATGCAGCAGCCTGTGCACTATAGGGGCAAAGAATACTGCGGTAATGCTTAAAAATGCCACTCCGCTGTAGAGCGCAAATAATGAGGAAAAGATTTTTGCACCATCAGATTTCATGTCTGCGACAGGTCCCATGCCAGTTAAGATCATGCAAGACATATGAAAACTATCCAGCCACCTTAGCTCTCCAATAAAATGATATCCCATTGTCCCTATTGATACAGAAAAGAGGATTAATATTCCTGAGAACAACAGGTATCGCCCCATCCTGACGAGGAACTGCCGAAGAGGAGCCACTTTCTGTTTACGATGTTCAAATCTCATTTCTTACTTATTTCATGTATGCTTAAAATATTACCGTTCCCTTAATCAAAAGAGATTATTAAATGCCTTGGCTACGGCAAAGGCAGCAGCAGCGGCAGTTATGCCAATCATTGTCACTTTCAGGGCGCCCTTTAAAAGCGGCTGTCCGGTCATCTTGCTTTTGAAATAACCAAACAGGAACAAACAGAGAACAGTCAGCAGGGCAGAGATCAGCAGTCCCTGGTATGGTGTCCGGGTAAAAAAGTAGCCTGAAAGGGGAATTAAGCCGCCTACTATATAGGAAATTCCTATGGTAGCTGCACTATTCCTTGCCCTGTTAACGTTCGGTTTTTCCAGACCTAATTCGTATTTCATCATAAAATCCACCCATTTATCTTTGTTCTTAGCCATCTCATCGGCAATCGTATTCTGAGTTGCTTCATTCAAACCGTACTCTGCAAAAACAAGCCTTACTTCGTTCTTCTCTGCTTCCGGAATATCTTCCACTTCGTCATATTCTCTTTTAAGTTCGGAGGCATAATGTTCCTGTTCAGTTTTGCCTGCAAGATATCCTCCCAGTCCCATCGCAATGCTACCGGCTACAATTTCTGCAATGCCTGCAGTAATAACAATGGAATTGTGCTGAACCGCTCCGCTCAGTCCTGCGGCTAGTGCAAACGGAACAGTCAATCCGTCAGACATTCCTATGACAATGTCGGTGATGAATTCAGAGCTTCTCAGATGCTCTTCCTTATGAGTTTTCAATGTCTCAGCCATAGTTGCAAATCTATTTCGTAAAGATTAAATATTCATTAAAATTAAACAGATTTATCAGATTATTGCGGAAAGCTTTGGCTTTTCAACCAGATATACAATTCCAAGAAAGATTATCAGCAGGAATGTATGAAATCCGATACGCAGTACAGAAGCTTCAGGGATTAAATATAAACTTATCACATACAGAAGAACCGAAAGACCAAGATACCCGGCAAATTTTACAAGATTATACTTTACCGGGAAATATTTCTGACCGACCAGGTATGAAATGATCATCATTGAACCATAACATATGAATGTTGCCCAGGCCGAACCATAGTAACCGTAAATCAGGTGCTCAGCACTGAGAGGTATCCACCAGAAATTCAAAATAAGTGTTATTATCGCCCCAATCAGGGAAAGCCATGCTCCCCAGGATGTTTTAGCAGTAAGTTTATACCAGATCGAAAGGTTATAGTATACACCAAGAAAGAGGTTTGCCATCATCAAAACCGGTATCACGCCCTTTCCCTGCCAGTATTCTTTATTCCTGACCAGCAGGGGCAGAATAAAATCATCGAGATAAAGCATGGTCACCAGAAAGATCAATGATACAATAATTATGAAATAATCCATGATCCTTGCATAGACCTCTTTGGCATCCTTCTCCTTCGCCTGTGCGAAAAAAAATGGCTCGGCAGCATATCTGTACGCCTGGATAAAAATTGTCATCAGGATAGAGATCTTGTAACAGGCAGTATAAATACCAACCATATATGATGAGATATCGTCAGGCAGCAGGTAACGGAGCAATAACCTGTCAAAGGTCTCATTTACAATGCCTGCCATTCCCGCAAACAATAACGGGAAAGCATAGAACATCATTTTCTTCCACAGGTCAGGACTTAACCTCCATCGAGCACCTGAGATCTGGGGCATCAGCATGATCAATGTAACAAAGCTGGCAACAAGATTCGATATAAAGATATATTCAATACCCCAGTGAGGCCGGTATATAGTAATTATGAAGCGGCCGATAAAAGTTTCAGGAATATGTTTCAGTACAATTGGACACAAAACCAGGAAAAACAGGTTCAGGAAGATGTTTAATGTGATGTTTGTCATCTTGACCCAGGCAAAACGTGCAGGCCGGTTCTTTGCACGTAAATAGGCAAAAGGGATAGCAGAAATGGAATCCAGTGCAAGGATCACGGCAAACCATCTGACATATTCAGGGTGATCGGGATAATCGATCCAACGGGCCACATCTCCTGAAAAATATAATACAACTACCAGAAAGAACAAAGACGAAATAATGAGAGAAATCATTGCGGTACTAAACACTTTTTCCTTATCCTGTTCATGTTCATTGAACCTGAAAAAGGTAGTTTCCATTCCATATGTCAGGATCACCATCAGGAAAGAAGTATACGCATAGAATACGTTTACTGTTCCATAATCACCGGGTCGGAATACGTAGGTATAAAGTGGTACCAGCAGATAGCTGAGGATGCGTCCCAGAACACTGGGGATTCCGTAAATAGCAGTCTGACCAGCCAGACGTTTTATTGCTGTCATGCAGGCAAAGGTAAATAAAAGAGAGAATTTTTGACTTATTGGTCCCTCAAAATAGAAGACATCCTTTGTGAACCCTGGTGAACCCGTTGTGTCGTACAGGGTTCCGATGCCCAGGTTTGCGACATACTTGCGCAAATAGATATTGCTTCGGCATTTTCCCTTGCAAATGCAAGGGCTAATTCCCTGCCAAGGCCCTGGGAAGCACCTGTGATCATTATTTTCTTATTTGACAGCTTATTCACGCTCTTAAATTCCTATTCTTGATTTCATCTCTCCTAACCAATTCTTTCTAATCAGATTTAACAGGTTCCTGATATAATCCGAAAATATTGCCGGCAGGGTCTCTGAATCTTGCAGTTATCTCAGGATAGTCAGCACCGATCTCCTGCACAATTTTTTCTCCATGAGCCATAATTGCTTTAACGGTTGATGCCACATTATCAACCATGATATAGATCAATACTCCAGCTTCAGTTGAGGGACTACGGCCGACTATCCAGGTGCCGCTTACTTCATTAACCGTGTCATCAAAAGCAATCCGTCCATCGCTTCTTTCACGTATTTGCCAGCCAAAGATCTTCTTGTAAAATGAGGCTGACAGCAATACGTCAACAGCCGGGATCTCTATGTAGCAGATTTTGCCATTTGCTACAGTCGGTTTATTACTGGTTGCCATAGCAGTATTATATTACTTATCACTTATAACGCCTGGCGCTTTAAAAGCTCGCCTTCAGGACGCAAAGTGTTGAAGTATATAACAAAAATGTAAAACTTTTGTTGATCGGACCAGGAACTCAATACGTCAAGGGGATTAATGGGTGAGTACATTTTATCCGTTTTGTGATTTTTATTTTGATATTGCCACACCGACAAATGAATCCGCTGTCCCATAGTAAAGGAACCATTTATCATGGAAATAAACCAGTCCTTCGGAAAATGTCGTGCCGGATTTATATTGTCCGGAAAGCTCATGCGGCAGTGTAGGTTTTAACAGGCAGGTATCAGAACGAGAAATGACCTTTTCGGGATTTGAAATATCAAAAACTACTCTCCCGACAGAATAAGTTCCTTTTGGTACTTTGAGGTCAGAATCTTCACCTACGGAATTTTTACCATTATAAAATAATACTATTCCATCATCCCCGATTATTGCCGGAGGGCCGCATTCGGTAAGCTGCTGTCGAACTTTCCTTTTCTGGGACTAATAACAGGCTTTAAGATCCCCTTTCTCATTAAGTACCGGGTACCAGTCGGTCAGGTTATCGGACCAGGCAAGGTTAACAAAATTTTCACCCCAGTACATACCGTATTTTCCGTTAATCTTTGCTGCTACCTGATCCGGTCTCCATCCATTCTGGTGATAATAGATCCGGATTTGGACCAGGTATCCAGAAACTTTCCTTCATAAGCTTTTGCAAATGCCGGTCCTTTCTTTTCCCAGTGAATCAGATCCTTCGAGAAAGCGATACTTAAACGTGCAATTTTATAATTCCATGAAGTGTAAGCCAGTACATATAAGCTGTCTCCGGTCTGGACGATCCTGGGATCTTCACAACCCCCGGGATAATCATATTTCATGAACTCACTGCTGTCGGGATATAAAACCGGTGTGGGTATTTTGTAAAATGCAGGCCATCTTCGCTAAACGCCAGACCGATTCTGTGATGTACGGCCTCCAAGAATAGCTGCCGGGTTATCTTCACTGCGGTATAATAAATATACTTTATTATCCTTTACGATAGCGGCAGGGTTAAAAACATCAGCTTTCTGCCATCTTACGATCTCTTTAGTTACCGGATCTGTAAATGTGAATGTTGAATCTGCTTTCAGTACAGGATTCTCAGCCGGTTTATAAAAGGATCTGAAATCCCACTTTATTGAAGGACGGATTACTGCATCCAAAGTCAATACAAAAATAATAAATATAGAATTCTTTTTTCATTGTTTCAATTGTTATACATTTATCCTGTTCAATTCAGGTTGCATGTAAAATTAATAATTGCTTGGTCTAAGGTTAAATTTTTTACTTTTTGTGCCAGGGGTATTCATCCAGTAATTATAATTTGCCGCTGTATTTTGCAATGCAATTTTGTTCAAGGGGCAGGTATTTCACAAAGCAGCTATCCGTCAAAGGCAGATTTTTGTTATATTCCTGAACAAACAGTTCTCTGTACTGGTAAAGCTCTATTGATTTGCGTTTATCAGCACATTCCCATCTGCATCTTTTATATTTGTCAATATTTATCCTGCAGGTTTCTTTTTCTTTTTGAAATCCTCATCTTTTAATCTGATGAACACTGTCTTTCCGTTTACCTGGATACTTTTGATTTTGAGTGTTTTTTTGCCGGACATGTAATCTCATAGTTATCTTTTCTGGAAGCGGTTACAGGATCGATCTGTTTATTAAAATCAATTATCAGTGTCGGGTTTATGTAATGAGTTAGTGTCCAAAGATGCCTTCAGTATCCTGAAACAGGTTGAATCATCTTTATCTACCACTTCAAAAATATTGTTAAAGGAGACATATTTCAGACACATCAGAGAGTCAACAGAATTTTCATGACCATATTCAATATCAACGTTAAACATTTCTTTCAGACCTGTTTCCTCTGGTCTTATATGAACACGAATACTCAAGCTTATGAATCGAGTAATATTTCGGTTGAATATAGATGGCCCCTGATACAAGAAGTGAATCACCAATACTCTTGATTTACCATTAAAAATGATTTTAAACAGCAAAAGATTATTATTATAAACAGGAACGGGAGGGGAGAAGTTGTGATTATAAATGGAAATCTGTCCGAAAAATATTGATAAAGGAAAATGATCTTGTATTGAAATTTCTGATAGCGTCGTGAACCATCAAAACCAATAATTCATTTCCTCCCTGATCGCCAAGTGTTGCCCAGGGGATAATTTTTCAGGGTTATTAAAGCCAGTGTATCCACTCGGAGTCTGATAATAAGGAGAAATATTCATTCTCGGGAAGTCTGTATTTTTTCTGAAATCGAGTAACCGGTACTTGTTTGTAATGGATTTTGATTCAAACCCATTATCAAGTCGCCTGAATAATTGCTTCATTAAGGTTTAAATATCTTTCCATCCCTTTTCTGATAATCTCTGAAGTATGCAACATAATTGAAAGGTCCGTCGGGATAATTATTCTTTATGTTCCTTATAGCTCTTCCGATTATTGCCAGTGACCCCAATTTTCTTCCTGAAGCGAAAACAGTGATCTCACTCAACTCCATAAATAACCGGTGTCAGTGATATTTTATTTAAGGAATTTAAGTTTAAATCAGTGTATGCTAATGAATATCGTTTAAATCCGATACAGGTTATGATCACACTATCGGATTGAAATTCAGAAGCACGAACAATCCTGAAGTCACCGTCTGCATTTGCGTAGACACCTAACTGATGGTTCTTAAGCTGGATCGTTGCAAACGGAACAGGTTCCTGTGTGGCAGAGCTTATTACTTTACCTTCAATATAATTTCCTGACTGAGAAATAAGAACAATATTGGCTTGCCAGACTAAAATCAGTGCAACTAGAAGATGTTTGAGATTGGAAGCCATTGAGTGACATTTATTTGACAAGCAACCAGATTATTCTTCGAAGTCAAGATTCTGAGGTTTTTCCGGGAGTGGCATGCTATTCAGTTCGTCTGAAGTTTTTGGAGATCCGTTATCAAGTATTTCGAATGAAACATTATCAAACCAGATTTTGCCTGTCCCGCTTATCAATGCACCAAAATTCAGTGTTATGCTTTCCATTGGGACATCCATTACGATTTCGCATTTGGTCCAGTCAGAGCTTCCGGTTATTGGTCTGTCCTGCATGTTATCAAAACCCAGTGATTCACCCTGTGTCTTTGAGTCAATTCTGAGCCACATGCCTGCCCAATCGGCGACATTTTCAGATTTTATATATCCGGTCATTTTAATTCTCGTACCTAAAAAATTCTTAGCGCTGCAGTATTGCATAATTGTCTCGAAACCTTCAATAAGAGTATCTTTTGATACTATGCATACGCTCTTTTTCCCACTCTGAAAAGTAATGCTGTCTGTGGCGACTTTATAGCTGTCTGACTTACTACCGGATCGGAACCAGCTTTTTGGCAGCTCATTGGATGTAAAACTAAAAATTAGTAATGAGGCAGCAGAAAGCATCAAAATTCTCTTGAATGTTTTCATAAGTTTTAATTTTAATAGATTTAGTACTTTATCCGAATTTGTTTTTATTGACTGGTTCCAGGATTCATTTCACATCATATTCTGCCTTACCGGTAACAGGGACTCCGGAGGATGTAATGCCTTCCACTGATATCATCACATGTGATGAGTTATCTGCATTATAATATTTCACCATATAATCTTTATTACCCTGAACATTAATATTTGGCTCCCAAAAAAGGGTTGTCCTCAAATCAGGTTTGTAATCGGATTTTAAATTGGTATGATGCTTTGGTGAGTAAAAAATGCGCGGTTCATTAAACCCTGAAAACTTAACATTTACAGAGTGAAAAACTAAGTTATTGACAATATCCTTATCATCCTTTAAGATAATTGATATAACACCATCGCAATATCCGGGGCCTGAAGTGATACTCCCCGTCCTATCTATAAGTTCAATCTCTACAACTTTTTTCATAGCTGCCATTGACGCCACATCCTCATCATCCACTACATCGATTCTTTCGACCCAACTTATAGGCAGGGCTTTGACTTCATCTTCCATTACCTGATTACCATCAATCATGTAAAGCGGATGTCTCATCCTGTGGCCAAGCCTTGTTTTTCTGAAGGGATTTATGAAGGGATTCAAATACCTTAATTCGATAAGGTGAAATGCGGTATTGTAAATTTGTAAATCGGGTGTGATCACAAGTTCTCTGTCAGGTGTACCCCTGAGATATCTTCTGGATCTGGCACGCGCTGACTCAGGTTTATCCTGCCTGATTGCAATTATTTTTACTTCCCCCGGCGTAATTGTGTCTGATAATTTGTACTTTTTCTGAATGGTGCTTCTGATTTCTGCATACTGAATAAACGTATGCAGGGATTTATTAATGAGCTGATTATCATTTATCACCTGATTTTCATCTGTATTTTGATCATTGTTCCCCGCAATCCTGGTCTGGGCTATACCGGCATTTACAATTGCGGGAGAGTATTTCAGGGAATCCAGAAGCAACCAGCCCTTCAAATCGTTTTTTTCATCAGTAACACTGGCGACGACTTTGGCATTCCCGGTCAGGTCAACTCCTATAAGAGAAAACCTTCCTGTTGAATCAACCGGCACGAATCCTATTAATGGTTTTCCGCTCTTGAATATTGCAATATTGACAATCGAGTTTGTTAAAGGCTTATCTACAAATTTTTTCCTTACTCTGCCGGATATGGTAAAGCCGTTTTCGGGAGGATAGATCATGGTTTTATATTTCCATTCAAAATCTCGCCATCCCTGGGTAAGCAAAAGAAGATCTAGATTTTTTAACCTGTCGGGATTGGAGGGATCAAAATAATACGATGGTTCTTCTACGGGTCCGCGTACATCGGATTCAAGAAGAAACCATGATGAAATATTTGAAGGGAACAGGGAATTATTATCTGCGAAAATGTCATCTGTGGCAGATAATGAAAGAAATGCCTCCTGCGGGATAGCGGAACTATTAAGCAACGAAACTTTCAACGATACCGAATCACGCTGACTGTATTCTGATTTCTCAGCCTCAACCTTAACCTTAACCTCATCTTTGTTCTGTACATAAACCAACCTTTCGGAAAGAGGGGTATTATTTGTGCCCGACAGAGTCAGCATTACAATTCCTTCGGGGAGATCGTCCGCAGGAAGATTAAAGAAGCTGTTAAGGGATTTCATTCTGAAAGAATATGTTTTCAGTGGCATGTTGCGTGCTGAGACAGTAAGTAAAAGATCACGATCAAGGATAAGGGGTAATGTCTGATCATTGGTTTTAAATGTTAATGCCAGCTCATTTTTCCTGTTTTCCATAATGCCTAAAACAATGCCTGTGGAAAAGCTTTTTGGAATATCATATCTGAATGAATCACCGTTACGATCTGCAATTGTAGCGAAGTATCCTAATCCGGGAACAGGGGTGATTAAGAATGACCCCATGCCATTATGAGTACTTCTGAGTTCAGCAATCTTTTCGCCGGACGATGAATAAACTTCTCCTGATACATTTTGTCCAAATCCATTTTCACCCACTGCTTTAAATGCCACCCTGCAAGTTACATTTTCAACTAACGAGCCTCCTTCAGGAAAGAAGCTGATCTCCGGCCTGGTTTTGGTAAGATTGGTGCTGTCAGAAAAAGCTTTCCCTGCATCTGATGAGTTGATAATATTAATGTCTTTATTGAAGAACAACTCATCACCGAAGTTGCGCATATAGTTAGTATACGCCCTGAGCCTGTACCTTCCTGACTGAAGTTTTTCTGACAGGTGGATATCTCCATTTCCCAAGCCATTATCAAGTTTTATAACCATGCTTTCGATAATTTTTAAATCGGGAGAGATCAGCTCAACATGCAGATTGATGCTGTTAGCACATAGCAACCTTTCTGAAGCGTCAATGAGATATGCTTTAAACCAGCAATCATCGCCGGGGTAATAACTTTGTCGGTCGACATGAAGGTATACTTTCTCGACAATCTTTACTGAGTCATTTCCTGAAGGAATCTGAGCCGAAAGATCAGACTGAGAATATTGAGGATTTCCGAAGATCAATGCATTAAATGATGCCAAACAAAGTAATGCAAATAGCTTAGTAAACGGCATATTTTATTCAGTTTAGGTAGTATTGTTCAGGTGATAATTAACAAATACCATACCAGAAAAGAAGGAGAAAGAGAGAAAGAGAGAAAGGGAGAAAGGGAGAAAAGTAAGATTCGTGAATTCAGACTTTCATTTTTGAATCGGACATAAAATCAAATGCACCTTTTCTCAAATTAATACCATATTCAAGATAAGCTTTCAGACAGGCGAGGAAGTTGGCCCATCCTTCAGTATTGCCTTTCAGCCATTTGATTCCGGCTTCATCATTTTTACGGCTTTTTTCTGTAATATTTACCACGGTTGAGCTATCGCCAGCGGGAGTAAGAGTCATTTCCACCAGCAAATCCACACCATCATTCTCCCAATAAAAGGAAATGTATTTATCCTTCTCAATTTTGTCAACCTTTATGGGGGCAAGCTGATCAAATTCAGGAAATTTCCAGGTTATCTCTTTCCCATTCTCCATTCTGCCGGTTCCATGTGATATGAAGTAATTAGACATTTTTTCGGGATCAACAATGGCTTCAAATACCTCATTTGCTGGCTTAACAATTTGGATGGCGGCTTTGATTTCAAGAGTTTCTGTTTCCATTGATATTTAGTTTATTCTTAAACAAAAAAATCCATTAACTACAAATGACAAAAAAGTTTTTCACGAAGAACACAAAAGGATTTTCACAAATGTAAATCTTATCATCCAAATTTATATCGTTTCGGAAGGATAAACAAATCCGGTCTGAGATTCCATCGTTTTTACGGGACGAACTTCTATCCGGGTATTCTCATTATAGTAAAATTCAGGATTTGCCTTGGCAATTTCAATTGCTTCATCAATATCCCGGGCCAGAATATGATAATATCCACCTATTACTTCACCTCTTTCGTTATATGCCGTTTCATTCCAGCTGTTAGCTTTTCCTGAGATAATTTTCCCATCCCATGCAAACGGTTTTGCGGAAACCAGTTTCCCCTGTTGTTTTAAATCACCAATGTAATTCTCACATGCTTTCAGAAACTGCTGCAACTTATCAGGAGGCAATGTCTGCTCACTGTTGCTCTGCTTACGAATGAAAAACATAAATTCTTTCATATTCTGCGATTTAAAGTTGGTTCAGTCAAGAGAAAGATTAACAACTCAGAAAAGAGATTGTTTATGAAAGACATTGTAGACCGAATACTGTAAATTAAAATTTATTACCGCAATCTTCATCACTTCCGTATTCAACCTGAATGGTTGAATGTTCAATATCGAACTGTTCATGAAGCTGATGCTGAATTGAGGTTATAAAACTGACATCAGTTGGGACGCATGTTTTAAGATGGACCGTGAGTGCTGCGTTGGTAGTTCCAAGGGACCAGATATGCAAATCGTGGACTCCTGTAACTTCAGGAAGGTTTTTAAGATAATCAAGTACGTGCTCGATTTTGATATTGTCCGGAACGGCATCAAGAGCCAGATTGACGGAATCAATAAGCAGTTTATAGGACCCGTAAAGTATCACAGCAATAATTATAAATGAAACTGCAGAATCAAACCATTGTATGCCTGTATATTTCACTAATAATCCGGCTATTACTACTCCAAGAGAGACCAGAGCATCTGAGAGAAAATGCACAAATGCGCTTCTGATATTGAGATCGCGGTTTTTATCTTTCATAAATAGCCAGGCTGTAAATCCGTTTACTCCAATTCCGATGGAAGCAACAATGACCATGCTGTTTGCATTTATTGTGACCGGATGGCTGAGTCGCACTGCAGTTTCATAAATAATAAAACCAACAGCAACAAGCAAAAGGATCGTATTGAGCAAAGCAGCGAGTATTGTTGACCGGCGGAATCCATATGTAAACTTAAGAGTAGGCTGTCTCTGAGAAAGGATGATTGCAATCCATGATAGTATCAGTGTCAGAACATCGCTCAGATTATGACCGGCATCAGCAATTAAAGCTGTAGAGTTCGAAATGAGTCCGGACAGACCTTCGATAATAATGAAAATAACATTTATGGAAATGCCAATTTTGAAAGCATTACTCAGTTTAATAGGACTACTATGAGTGTGATGATGTTCCATTTAATATTGTTACTATTTCCAGCTTGCCGGTCGCTATCGGAATCGAAAATTAACGGTAATCAATCCGGCAGGGAAAACCGGGAAGTTTCAGAACTTGGTTTTTTTCTTTTCTTTCATGATCTCTTTAGCCATTTTCCCAAATTCTTTATCTTTTTTTCTTTTATCAGCAATAGTTGTCAGAAATCGTTGCTGATCTCTTTGAAGCCTCCGGAAGTTCTCAAGAGATTCCATGTTGATTTCTCCTTTAGTCAAAGCCGCTACGACTGCACACCCCGATTCTGTGGTATGTGTACAGTCTGAAAATTTGCATTCGAGACTCAGATTAAAAATTTCTTCGAAGGTCGATGTTATCCCATTCTGGTTTTCCAGAACCCCAAGTTCTTTCATACCCGGAGTGTCGATAATTATTGCTCCATTGTCGAGTACAAAAAGCTCCCTATGGCTGGTTATATGTCTGCCCTTGTTTGTACTTTCGCTGATGGTTCCGGTTTTTAAAATGGTCTTTTTTAACAGGTTATTGATCAGGGTCGATTTTCCGACTCCGGATGATCCAACAACACAATATGTCTTGCCTTTCTGAAGCGATCCGACCAGTTGATCAAGTCCCTGGAGGGAGGTATTGCTTAACATGATTGTTTTTATGTTTTTCTCCCTGAGATGAAGGCTTTTAATTGCTGACCCGATCTCAATATCCGATGCCAGATCTATCTTACTGATAACAAGAACCGGTTCGATGGCTCCGGAGTGACATATTGTAAGGTACCTTTCAAGCCGGTTGATATTAAAGTTATTATCAATAGACTGCATGATTAATGCAGTATCAATATTAGCAGATATGATCTGTTTTTCTCCGGTTTTTCCAACAGTTTGTCTCTCAAGAACTGATTTTCGCGGTAATACTTTATGTATTATTGCCATATCTGAATCATACAGAGTCATAGTAACCCAGTCTCCTACAGCAGGGAAATCCGTTCTTGAAGCTGCAGTAAATCTTAGATTCCCAGTAATCTCAGCATCATATTCATTCTCTCCCGTTGATACTTTGTATCGTTCCCGGTGCTCCTGCGTAACCCTGCCTACTGCGAATTCTGACAGCTTGTTAGCCTGCAGGTATTTATCAATCTCATCGATATATCCAAGATCAGATAGTTCCATGATGTGTGTTTTTAGACATTTAGGGCTTCGAAGTCTGATTTTCCTTTACCCTGGATTTTACGATTCTTTAAACTGGCCTTCCTATCTCCCAATGCAGCCCAAAAGGATCTTCAAGTCGTCCCAGCCTCCACCCATGTTCCTCACCAACCGGGAAGACCTGTATTGCACCAGCTTTCAGAGCCTGATTAAAAAGTGAATCCGGATCTGCAACAGTCAATATCATTCTGACTGAACCACCGCCCAGTGTCTCACGACCCAGGTTCTTATCAGATGCATTACTCACCCAGAATTCTGCTCCGTCAACAGAAAGCCTTGCCACCAGATCCTCATCCTGTCCCTCAAGGCGATAGACTTCGAGTGCTCCAAATGCCGACTTGTAGAACTCAACAGCCCTGACACTGTTACTGACTGTTAACCAGGGTGCGATAGAGCTTTGTATTTTATCCATCTTATTACTTTCAATTTTTAAACAAACTTCATAAAAAATAATCATTGAATTTGATCTTCTATTTTAACATCCTAATGTTGTGATTGTTTATTGAACCGGGAAAGAATCTTCCGGGCCTTTTCAAATGTTGTATAATCATGCCAGATTCTAATCTTCAGATCAGTGAATTATTAATGTGAAATGAACTGTTTGTACCAGAATAACGAAACATCCGAATAACAGTATTTTTCAGCCGAGATCAGTTTTGTGTTAAAATATTTCTTATCGGTCATCATTTCTATCTCAGATGCATTTTTATCAATACCGGAATTATAAGCCGTGGCAAGAAATTTTAATTGTGAAACTTCGTCCTTACAGCTTGTTTTAAATTCCTTTTCGCAGATCATTATAAATGCTATCAGGTAATTGATCTGACTTTTCGGATCTTCCAGGTCATTTAGAATCGATTTTCTGAAATCTTTAATATCATCAAAATCAGATTTTTTTTTAAAATGGATACCCGATTTTCGTTCTAATCCAGAAGCGGCTTTTCTCCGGATCGCTTCGGCAAAGGAGGGTTTCATCTGGAATTGTCCGATGGAAAAGTCGGCATAATCCTCTCCGAGGTTAACATAAAGAGTTTTGAGCAGGGAGATTTCCACTTTATCACGAAGTGCCGAATATCGCACAATCTCCGGAAAAACAATAGAAATAGCAACCGGATACGAGACATGAGATTTTGCGAGAAGAGGTTCCATCCAGTTCCTGTTCTCCTTTTCAAAATTCACCGCTTTTTCCCAGTCATCTCCAAAAAGTTCCTGGTAATCAATGGATTGTGACGAAACAAATTGAGCGAACAGGCATGTAAGCAGACATGTAATTAATAACTTCACTAAATAGTTTTCTCTAGAATGGAATCTTACACTGCATAATTGAATTCTTCTTCGGAGAATAGTACATATAGGCAATGTATACCTGTCCTTCAGCTTTTATAAGGTGAGGATTGAAAAGTTCTGCCATTGCCGTTCCATCATCGAAAGTAAGCGTACCATAATTATAATAAGCATACCTGGTATTGTCAGTATTTACAAATAAATTTTCAATATTCCGAGTCTCGGGTTTCAGATTAAGCAAAACCTTATTCGATAAGTCTACGACTTTATCAGTGGTCTTAAAAAGGATGTCGTCATATTTAATATTATTGTTTAAAGTACCTCCCACTGATTTAAGCGGATCATATGTTACGCCTTGAATATTTGTGACAAGTTTTGGCAGAATGCTCATCGCTCCGCCTCCCTCCTGCATTTTCTTCATCATCTGCTGTGAATACTGCATGGCTAGATCCCTTTTCTCCTGCTCCGTTTTTGCATTTTTAATAGCTTCATCCATTTTCTTCCCCTCAGCTTCACTTACAGGAACATTTTCGATCACAATTGCCGCAAACTTGTCTTTCGATTTGGCTACTTTAAACTCCCTGATCTGGCCATAGGGACCATAGCTTTTTCCATTGAATTTAATAACATATTTCTCACCTTCCCTGCTGATATATTCGTTATTCGCCCAGGCATTAGTTTCTTTTGCAACATCGGCAGCATCAACGCCCTCAAAGCCTGCCAGTCTCTTATCTCCTGCCTTTATGGGTCCCTGAGTGGAACCATCCTTTGCAATGTAGTAGTCGTCTGAGATTTTGTCTTTAATCAGGATTGCATCGTCATCTCTTACAATGATAGAAATCTCAGAGTACATCAATTTCAGGGTCCCTCCGAGATCAAGAATAGACTCAGGCTGATCGCAGGCACATTTAGGTTCAGGCTCCTCTTTTGACGCTTTGGAATCTGATTCCGGTGTTCCGGCAACACTGTTTGAAACGGATTTTTTGACCTTATTGATTAAACGGCTAACCTGTGCATTAACCGGATTCCCAAAGAAGATGAAGATTGCCAGTAAGAAAAGAATGGGTTTTTTCATAAATTAAGAATTAGATAGTTGTCAATTATAAATATAGTATTTTGATAGAAAATCCAATGGTCAAATACAAATATTTTACGTTCATGCGCCTGCTGCCTTTATGTTCTTTCTAAAAAAAATCCGGTATCCCAGGACGGATACCGGATGTCATTGAAGAAATCAGGAATGAAAAAACAAGGAATTATTTATGTCTGAATGAGTTCTCAGTCAGAGTTTCGAGTCCGTTTTCAGTCATTACCCAAACAGTATTGTCAGATTCCCATCTGGATTCCAGGTAATCATAAGACTCATTTATGTGCGATCCCCTGAGAAGAATTTTAGGGTTTTTTTCAAATTTCAGGACAGTTCCTGAAGGGATATAAAGGTTAATATTAATATCGTCGGCTGCCCATTTTCGACCAGACGGGCTGGTGAAATATTCATCAAGATGGAGCGTATCAGCGCTGATACTGTAAGTGTAAGACAATTCTTCTGCTTTCCTCATAGCATCTGACTCAGTACGACCCGCTGATCCTTTTCTGATTTCCACTCTGGTTAATTTGTCATCCGACCGGTTAATATTCAAAAAAGGACGGATATACAATTCTTTCTTATCATCGTTTATGTAAACTGAATATTCTTCGTGGGGAAGAGCAATTTCTTTATCAAATTTAAGGTTTGCAATTTTCAGATCCGACATTATATACAGAGTATCCGGCGAATGTGGCAGTACAACTTCCGTTGTTGATCTTGCCGTTTCAGCAAAGCTGATCCCTTCATTGAAAAGGATTATTGCAAGTGCAGTTATTGACATAACCCATATTACCAGAGCAGCAAGACTGACAACTCCGTCTCTTGCCCTGAACCAGAATATCATTTTTACACCCCAGTAGATAAGTGCAAGCATCGGTAATATTAAAACAACAGATGTCAGAAAGATAATCCATGGAACCGTAGTTGGATTAACAATATAATTCAGGAAATCGGGGAAGTATATCAGGTTTACTCCGGCAGAATCAAATGAAAATGTTCCGGGATACTTGAATAAGAAGATCATTACAAAACTTAGAATAAAGAGGAACCCGGTAATCACAAATACAACTCCTATCATTATCAGGAAAACTCTTACAATTATATAGAACACTCTGCCAATCGCCCTGAACATTTCATTGATAGCGTTCCCAACCCTGGAAGGGCTGTTATATGCCGGGCTGTTAAGCGGAGCCATCAGTTCTTTGGCGTGGCGGAAGAGCTATCCATAACCCCAGGTATATAAGGAAGCCAGCACCGAAGAACAGGGCAAAAAGCACAAAGAGAATCCTGAAAAGAACAGGATCAGAATCAAGATAGGCTGCTATTCCGCTGCATACTCCGCCAATGATAGTATCATCAGTATTACGATACATTCTCTTTTTATGAGATGTGTATTGTGGTGCCTGTTGAGGTTCTCCATGATCAAAATCTTCCGGTTTGCCAAGAATTGAAATCATTGCGTCGACATTTTCCTTTGTAACTACCCCGGCTAAACCTTTCTGCGACTGAAAGATCTCTGCAATGCGCAATTCGATGTCCTCAATTGTTTCATTTCCGCCCTGTACATTGGCAAACCGGTTGTTAATTGCCTGAAGATAATCGCGCAATATACGGAATGCCTCCTCATCAATCTGGAACAGAGTGCCTCCGAGATTTATATTTATTGTCTTGTCCATTAGTTTCAGTTTTAATTGGTTAATATTAGGTTATCTGGTTCTGATAAGATTAACTGATTCGACAAGCTCGAGCCACGATTTATCGAGATCGGTAAGGTACTTTCGTCCTTCCTCGGTAAGCTCATAATATTTCCGCGGAGGTCCCTGCTGGGATTCTTCCCAGCGATAGCTGAGCAATCCGGCATTCTTTTGCCTTGTGAGAAGCGGGTAGAGGGTGCCTTCAACCACTATTACCTCGGCTTCTTTAAGTTCCTTTATTATGTCACTTGCATAACAGGAATTCCTGGATAACACCGAGAGGATGCAATACTCCAGTATTCCTTTACGCATTTGTGCTTTGTTATTTTCTAGATCCATGATATTTAGGTTTTATATTTTATACTTCAAATAATTTATGATCAGCCGTCATTATATTTTCATATTCTTTCTGACTGTCTCAAATTCTTTTTTTACGGAATCCTTTATATTGTGGATATTGACCGGATTCCCTTTCATTTCAATTTTTTCTGCAGTGGTTTTTGCTTCAGGAAGGACGATATACAAAATGAGATAAATCAGGATACCGATGCCCATAATTGCCAGTATGAAGAAAATCAATCTGACAAGCCACAATTCAATATTCCAGTATGCTGCCATTCCTGCACAAACACCTCCGATAACTCTGTGGTCGGTGTCGCGGTACATCCTGTGATAACCCGGTGATGAAAATTTATCACGGGTGGACGGCCCCTCACTTTCAGAAATATCTTCAGGAGTACCCAATACCTTTATGATCTGTTGTACATCTTCAATGTTTATTACCTGTTTGTAGGTGGTAAGTTTTGCCCGGAACAGTTCAGCCATTCTGGTCTCAATATCCGAAAGTATCTCGGAGGAGCTCTCTTCTCCGGCAAAATGAAGTTCAAGATTCTTCAGGTACCTTTTCAGTTCCGCATAGGCATCTTCATCGATGTTGAACGAATATCCGCCGAGATTTATGCTTACTGTGATTTTCATGGTGCTTTTAGTTATTTACTACTATTTAATACATGTAACATGACAATGCAAAGATATATATAAATAATTATACTATGCAATACATAGTACTAAAATAATGTAATTATTTTTAAATTATTTTTTAAATGACAGATAATGAGGATATATTTCTCCCTGGAGTTTTATCTCATCCTACATCTCCTTCTCCTATTAGTCTACCTCATCCTCCATCTCCTTCTCCTTAAGGAGAAGGAGTGTAATACAAACACACTCAGTGTATTACACCCCTCTCCTAAAGGAGAGGGGCAGGGGTGAGGTAAAAAAAGGAGAGACAGGTGTGAGGTAAATATAAGTAGAGGGGTAGGGTGCAGAGATTGGCTAAAGCAGTATAGAATAATCACAATTGGCATAAATTAAGTTTAACTTTGAGTTAAATAAATATTATTCAAATAAGCGATTGTGAAAAAAATTTTAAATGTCGACTATAAAATTAATCTCACATGGAATGCAAAACCAGGTATATTCGAGAATGCTAAAGGATTGAGAAGATCCATGACTGAGGCTGAAGAAATCCTTTGGAAACATTTGAGAAATAGTAAATTGCACGGATTAAAATTTTAGGAGGCAACACCCGGTAGATATATTTATTGCAGATTTCTATTGTCACCAAAAAAAGTTGATAATTGAATTGGATGGGAACATTCATGATATTTTGGAACAGAAGGAATACGATGAAGGTCGTACTTTTAAGCTTGAAGAAAAAGGGTTTAAAATTTTAAGGTTCAAAAATGAAGAAATAATAAATGACCTTGAAAATGTACTTGAAAGAATTCTGAAAAATTCGATGATGTTATAAAAATCCTGAAGTGATCTGACAGTCCAGTCACTTCTTCCTATATTTATCAAAATATTTCTCGTCATGAAGAAAAAATATAAATGGGGAATTCTGGCACCCGGTAAAATGTCGGCAAAATTTACAAAAGGACTCAAATTACTTGATAATGTTGAGCTCCATGCGGTTGGTTCCCGCGACCCTGAACGCGCAAAACAGTTTGCGAAAGAATTTGGTTTTAAGAAATCATATGGCAGCTATGAAGAGCTGGTTCTGGATCCTGATCTGGAAATAGTTTACATCGCTTCACCTCATTCATATCATCATGAACATACTCTTCTTTGCCTTAAGCATAAAAAAGCTGTGATCTGTGAAAAAGCATTTGCGCTAAACAGTCTGGAAGTAAAAGAGATGATCAGAGAAGCTGAAAACCAGAAAGTATTCCTAATGGAGGCATTATGGCCGCCGTTCCAGCCAATTTACAGGAAAACCAGAGAGATATTGCAGACTGGTAAACCGGGGAAAATTATACATCTGAATGCACGATTCTCTTTTCAGGCACCGTTTGATCCGGTTGACAGAAAGTTTAATCTTACCCTTGGAGGAGGATCACTTCTTGATATCGGAATATACCCTGTAATTGATGCTCTCTACTTTATGGGAGTTCCTTCGCAGGTTATGGCAAAAGCGTCCTTTTCGCAGACCGGATCGGAAGATTCTATCAGCATAATATTCGGATATGAGGGTGGCCGCATGGCAACCCTTTATAGTTCATTCCGTACTGCGGGTGGTATCGGCTGTGATATCCTGTGTGAAAACGGAAATCTGCTATTCTCCCGAGGTCGTGATATGTCTCAACGCCTTAATGTTGAAATGAATGGCAAAAAGAGTCAAGAATATTCTTTGCTTCCGGATGGAATGGGTTATCAGTTCGAAGCATCTGAGGTTATGAAATGTCTTGATGAAGGAAAGCTACAGAGTGAAATCGTTCCTCACTCATTTAGTCTCGACTTAATAAGTACCTTAGACAGAATCAGAAGCGAAGTTGGGATTGAGTTTCCGGGTAGAGTGCGTTAGAATTCCTTCACAAATTCATTTACGAACAACCGGCAACAAGCAACCAGCAACCAGTAACTGTCAAATCAATGACAAAACATGTCTCAGATTTAAAGAAAGAAGGTGCCTTTTACAGGAAAAAGCTTCTTCTGAGTATGATTATACCCGGGATTTTTGTGTTTTTTATGTGGCTGGTTAAGCTAATCGAGGTTCTCTTTGAAATAGATCTGTCACGGTTTGGTATCTATCCGCTAACATTACAGGGATTGCCCGGGATACTCTTTTCCCCCTTTATTCATGCCAACCTTACACATTTATTCAGTAACACATTACCCCTTTTTTTTCTTTCTGTAGCACTTTTTTATTTTTATTCAGAAGTCGCATTAAAAGTCTTTATCTGGACTTATTTTCTTACCGGATTGCTTGTTTGGCTGGCAGGCCGGGAAGCATGGCATATCGGGGCGAGTGGAGTGGTATATGGCCTGGCCTCATTTCTCTTTTTCAGTGGCATAATACGAAGATATTTCAGGCTTATTGCATTATCACTGCTTATTGTATTTCTTTATGGATCAATGGTATGGGGCCTGTTTCCCGGAGTATACAAAAATGTGTCCTGGGAATCTCACATGCTGGGCTTCTTCTCGGGTGTCGTCCTGGCTGTCTGGTACCGGAAAAAAGGTCCCCAGCGACCGGTCTATGAATGGATGGATGAGGAATCCTCTGAAGTCGAAGTAACAGAGGGTGATGAGGAGAAAGGGGGAATGGGAGAAGAGGAGAACGAAGGGGATGGAGAAGATGAAAAATTATAAGACAATAACTGTAAATACTCCGGGAGACGAAGAGACGAAGAGACGAAGAGACGAAGAGACGAAGAGACGAAGAGACGAAGAGACGAAGAGACGAAGTGACTAAGGGACAAAGGGACGAATGAATCGAGCAACAAGCAACCAGCAACCAGTAACAAGAAACCACCAACAAGCAACTCTTTATAAGAATTCATTACTTTTATTCGAATGACAGATCTCTCAATCATCATAGTTTGTTACAAAGGATGGGAAAAGCTGAATGCCTGTCTTTATTCTGTCAACTCTTTCACCGGGGAAAACTTCAGGACTGAAGTGATAGTTGTGGATAACAGATCGGAAGAAGAAGCAATCAATTTAATTGAACAGAAATTTACAAAGTTCAGGTTCATTTATAACAATGTAAATGGAGGATTTGCCAACGGATGTAATGCAGGAGCCATGAATGCTTCCGGAGAGTATTTATTATTTCTTAATCCCGATACTGTGGTATCCGAATCTGAAATTGGCAAGCTTTTGAATACTGCAAAACAGAACCCTGAGTACTCTGTAATTTCCTGCAGACAGGTCAATGGAGCAGGCAGGGAGAGCAGAGCCTATGGTCAGTTTCCTTCAATCTTCAATCTCACGGGATTTCTGAGAATGATCTTTAGACCCCGTAAACATTTTACTGAAATACGGGAACCGGAGATCAGTTTCCCTGATTGGATCTCGGGATCCGTTGTAATGATCAGAAATGACACCTTTAAAAACTCAGGCGGATTTGATGAAGACTACTGGATGTACTTTGAAGATGTTGATCTATGCAGGCGGATCAGGAATAGTGGCGGTGAAATTGCATTTTGCAATAACATAATAGTCGAGCATAATCATGGCGGCAGCTCGAGAATAAATATTAAAACAGCTTCCTTAACAAAAACTGAAGTACACATTTCCCGGCATGTTTATATAAGCAAGCATAAAACGGGAATTGCTAAATTATTTATCCAGATATTCCTGGTGTTAAACAACCTGATATCAGGAAGCATAATGGCTGTCTTGGGTCTGGTGTTGTTTTTTATTCCAAAAGTCTTTTCCCGTACACTCATGTACGGTAAACTAATCAGATACTATGCAGGATCACTGCTCAGATCTTCATGGATTAGTCCCAGGTCGGTGAATTTTCGTTAAGGATCGTTAGTCGCTGCGATTCAGGTATAACTGACTCATCCTCAATAATTCAGGATCTCTCAAAAAATGAGGAAACGATCAACATCAGATCTATTTTGAATGAACCTGAAATAAAATATTGAAGATATTTACCCCGATTGTTGACAAAGTCGGGCAAATAATTACCTTTAAACCGAATTTACTGAGAAACCTGATTATACACCTTACGTATGAATAACAAACCTGTGGCTGTCATAACCGGCGCCAGCAGAGGGATAGGCCATTCGGTTGCGATCGCTTTAGCAGATGAAGGCTACGATATTGCTGCTATTGCCCGTTCAGTTGACAGTGAGGGTATGGAAAACCTTGGTCCTGTGGTAGAAAAAAAGGGGGCTCAGTTTTTTCCGATTGGTCTGGACATTTCCTGCACTGACTGCCAAAAAGAGGTCGTTACAAATATTCTTGAGAGATATGGCAGGATTGATGTTCTGGTTAATAATGCCGGAGTAGCTCCGCTTCAAGGATATGATGTTCTCGATATGACAGAAGAAAGTTACGACAGGGTTATGAATATTAATCTGAAAGGTCCGGTCTTTTTTGCACAGAAAATTGCCCGCGAAATGATCTGGCTGAAGCAGCAGATAGTTGATTACAGACCTGTTATAGTTTTTATGACCTCAGTTTCTGCTGCCCGGTCCTCTACCAACAGGGCAGAATATTGCATGTCAAAATCAGGATTAAGTATGGCTTCAACTGTATTCGCCGACAGGCTTTCATTAGAAGGAATTCTTGTTTTCGAAGTCAGGCCGGGAGTAATACAGACTGATATGACCACTAAAATAAAAGACAAGTACGAAAAACTTATAAGCGATGGCGTTGTACCTCAGAAAAGATGGGGTTTGCCTGACGATATCGCAAAGGCAGTTGCATCAATTTCAAGGGGTGACTGGAGTTTTTCGACAGGCATGATTTTTGAAATTAACGGCGGGCTGAATATCCAGAAACTCTGAAAAGTTTAATCTGAATATCAAGTATGACTCAGGAGCCATCCATCTTCAAATTTCCCCTTTTCAAATACCTTATGATATATTTAAGGGAGGTTGAACAATATGCACTAAATATAATATAAGTAGTTCGCAATAATAAAATTGTATTTTTTTGGTAAAGTCGTAAATCATAGCAATATTGTATTCTCAAAACAATATCTAAGATGACAAACGATTCAAATACTGCTGGAAACCAAAAAAGATTCGTGTTTCAGGGATTTCTTGTTCCTTTCATTCTGGTAACAAGTCTTTTCTTTTTATGGGGTTTTGCCCATGGATGTCTTGATGTGCTAAATAAACATTTTCAGGAATTATTGCATATGTCTAAGGCAAGATCTGCCTTTGTTCAATTTGTATTTTACGGGGGCTATTTTCTCATGGCCATACCCGCTGGACTTTTGATGCAAAAATTCGGATATAAGCGCGGTATCTTATTTGGCTTGCTGTTATTCGCCACAGGTGCATTTTTAATGTTGCCTGCAACTCTGGTTCAGACATTCGGGAGTTTCCTTTTCTGTCTGTTTGTCATAGCATGCGGGCTTACTTGCCTGGAAACAGCTGCAAATCCCTATACAACAGTCCTTGGTCCGGCGGAAAGTGGAGCGCGAAGGATTAATTTCTCCCAGTCCTTCAACGGCCTGGGATGGATTGCCGGTCCTCTCGTGGGAGGAATGCTGATCTTTTCAGTAAATGGCAACAGCAATAAATTTGCGTCGATTGCACTTCCTTATGTTCTGATCGGATCATTGGTACTTGTTGTTGCTTTCTTTTTCTGGCGTGTTGCCTTTCCCGAAGTAAAGGAAGAATCTCATTTTACTGATGGAGGAACAATCCAGGGAGGCAGGATGAAAGATCTTCTGAAACATCCGCATTTTGTATTCGCGGTCATAGCCCAGTTCCTGTATGTTGCAGCCCAGACAGGAGTAAATAGTTTTTTTATAAATTATGTAACAGAGGAAATACCATCCATGACAAACCAGCATGCTGCACAGATTCTTGGTTTCGGGGGAATGGGTCTCTTCTGGCTCGGAAGATTTACCGGGAGTACGGTTTTGATGCGGATTATTCGTCCAAACAGACTTCTGGCTTTCTACGCAATAATGAATGTTTTTACAATGGCTCTTGTTGTTGCAGGCCTGGGATGGGTATCGGTAGTAGCTCTCTTCTCAACCTATTTCTTTATGTCGGTTATGTTCCCGACAATATTTGCCCTTGGAATAAATGATCTTGGTCCGCTCACCAAAAAAGGATCTTCCATACTGGTTATGTCAATCGTCGGAGGCGCAATCTTCCCGATGATAATGGGCTGGATTGCTGACATCTCAAACATGGCGGTCGGCTTTATTGTCCCCCTGGTATGTTTCGGATACATTGTTTTCTTTGGATTGAAAGGGTACAAGGTCAGAAATACAGGTAAGGTTCTTCAAACTGTAAGTTAAAATTCTATTATTTTCTAAAACCAGAAACTGTGGAAAAACTATCCTTAAAAGAAAAAGTCGGGTATGCTCTTGGAGACGGGGCAGCTAATATAGCCTGGCGCGGTGTGGCAACATTCTTATTTATCTTTTACACCGATGTTTTTGGAATAAGTCCTGCTGCTGTTGGGGTACTGATTTTAATTGCCCGGTTCGGTGATGGAATTATCGATGTTTTAATGGGTATAGTCTGCGACAGAACAAACTCTAAATACGGGAAGTTTCGTCCCTGGATATTATGGACAGCCATTCCTTTAGGAATTACATTGTCAATGCTGTTTACAACCCCAAATCTGGGCCCGACAGGGAAAATAGTTTATGCCTATGCTACTTACCTGCTATTTTTCTTTATTTACACTGCAAATAATATACCCTATGGAGCATTAATGGCTGTCATGACCAGCGACGACAAAGAACGTACAAGTCTGGGTTCGTATCGTATGGTTGGTGCATTTACCGGTGGCATGGTTGTTCAGGGAGCTTTGTTGTTTTTGGTTGTGCATTTTGGCAATATCAATCCGTCTATTAATATCGATAAACTTGAGGCAAAAAAATATGAAGTAACCGTATCGACAAATAAGGATGTTAAAAATGTAAACATTAAAACCCATAATGGAATTGCCCTGTTTACCTGGGCCAATTCCGGAATGGCCGATAGCCTGAACATTCCCACTAAAGGCAAAAGCTTTTCAATGGAAGCACAAAAAAAATATTCCTTTATCGTGGCGGGTGAGGACAATCTTGTGGCTAAAGACATAACAATAATTGACCAGAAGAAAGGTTATAGCAGCGCTATCTATCTCTTATCCGTTTTTTTATCTCTGTTCCTGATGATAACCTTTGCCACCACAAAAGAACGTGTGCAACCTCCCAAAGAACAGAAGACCAGTCTGGGGAAAGACCTCAAAGATCTTATTAGAAACAGGCCCTGGATAATACTGCTAATTATCGGACTGCTTTTCAATGTTTATAATTCCATCAAGCAAGGTATTGTGGTAATCTATTTCACCCATTATTTGCACAATCAGCTACTGGCTGCCTCCTATATGGTAGGATTGATGCTGGCTTCAATAGCGGGTGCTATGATAACATCTCCTCTGGGCAAACGATTTGGTAAACGTAATCTGTTCATCTATGCCCTGATCTTCTCCGGTATTGTAAATGCTTTACTTGTTTTTTGTGGTCCTGAAAATATAAGGAGCATTTTTGCAATTGGTATAATTTCAGAGTTTGGTGCTGCAATATTCCCGACACTATTCTTTGCTATGCTTGGTGATGCTGCCGATTATTCAGAATTCAAGAATGGACGAAGAGCAACCGGACTCGTTTATTCTGCAGGTTCTTTTGCAACCAAATTTGGAGGAGGTTTAGCCGGTGCAATAATCGGATTTGTGTTAGCAGCATTTAACTACAACGGACAGGATGCGGTAGCCATTCAGGGTGCAGTTCCGGGTATCATAATGCTAATGAGCTGGATTCCGACAATTATTGCCCTGATCGCCGCCGGTGTTATGACACTCTATCCATTAAACCAGAAGAAAATGGATGAGATTACAATTGAATTAAATAACAGAAGAGCAAGAGCTAACAAGTAGCAATAAGTCAGTTACATGAAGTCCCTACCATAATCAATTAAAACAGATATGAAATACGGTTACTTTGACGACAAAAAGAGGGAATATGTGATAAATAATCCACGCACTCCATGGCCATGGATCAATTACCTGGGAAATGAGGATTTCTTCTCACTTATCTCAAATACAGCCGGCGGGTACACCTTTTATAAAGACGCCAAATTCCGCCGGATAACACGATACAGGTACAACAATGTACCAATGGACAGCGGCGGAAAATATTTTTATATTAACGATGGGGAGAACATTTGGTCCCCGGGATGGAAACCCTGTAAAACTGAGCTGGATAGTTATGAGTGCCGTCATGGTATGAATTATACTAATATAAAGGGTGAAAAGAATGGTATTACAGCCAATGTACTATATTTTGTTCCTCTGAAAACCTGGGCAGAAATTCAGAAGCTTACACTTACCAATAACTCGGATCACGTAAGGAAACTTAAAGTTTTTTCTTTTACGGAGTGGTGCTTGTGGAATGCTGCTTCCGATATGGAAAATTTCCAGCGGAATTTTTCTACAGGTGAAGTTGAAATAGAAGGATCAGTCATCTATCATAAAACAGAATATAAGGAAAGACGCGATCATTATGCTTATTATTCGGTTAATGTTCCTGTTCAGGGATATGATACTGACCGTGAATCTTTCATCGGACTGTATAACGGATTTGATGAACCCCAGGTGGTTATTGAAGGGAAACCCCGGAATAGTGAAGCTCATGGATGGTCTCCTGTTGCTTCACATTATATTGAAGTGGAACTTAAACCTGGTGAATCAAAGGATTTCATCTTTGTTCTGGGATATGTCGAAAACAAAGAAGATGAAAAATGGGAATCAAAAAATATTATCAACAAGAAAAAAGCAAAGGAAACAATTGCCAGGTTCAATACTACCTGCAAAAGTTGATGCTGCACTTGCTGATCTGCGCAAATACTGGGATAATCTGCTGAGTATCTACACTGTAGATTCAGGTGATGAAAAGATTGACCGGATGGTGAATATCTGGAACCAGTACCAGTGCATGATTACATTTTGTTTTTCGCGTTCAGCTTCTTTCTTCGAATCGGGAATAGGAAGAGGAATGGGTTTCCGCGATTCGAACCAGGACCTTACGGGATTTGTTCATCAGATACCTGAACGTGCCCGCGAACGAATCATTGATATAGCTTCGACACAATTTCCGGACGGAGGCTGCTACCACCAGTACCAGCCACTAAATAAGCGAGGTAATAACGATATTGGAGGAGGCTTTAATGATGATCCTCTCTGGCTTATTCTGGGAACAGTAAGCTATATTAAGGAAACGGGTGATTTTGGAATTCTGGATGAAATGGTACCATTTGATAATGATGTTTCAACAGCACGAGCACTGTTCGACCATCTTACCGTATCATTTGATCATGTGGTAAACAACCTCGGACCGCACGGCCTTCCTCTTATTGGCCGTGCTGACTGGAATGATTGTCTTAACCTGAATTGTTTTTCAAACGATCCGAATGAATCTTTCCAGACTACTGAAAATAAAACAGAAGGATCTAAGGCCGAGTCTGTTATGATAGCAGGTCTTTTTGTGGTTTATGGTCGCGATTATGTTGAGCTATGTAAGAGGCTGGGAAAAGAGGCCGAGGCTGACCGTGCTCAGAAACTTGTGGATAAGATGATTGAAGTTATTAAGAAAGATGGCTGGGATGGGGAATGGTTTATACGAGCATATGATTATTATGGCCATAAGATCGGCAGCAAAGAAAACGAAGAAGCTAAAATATTTATTGAATCGAACGGATGGTGCACCATGGCTGGTATAGGCAAGGAGGAAGGACTTTGCACAAAAGCTCTTGATGCCGTAAAGGAACGGCTCGACAGTAAATACGGTATAGTGCTCAATAACCCCGCATTCACCAGGTACTATATCGAGTATGGTGAAATATCTTCATATCCGGCAGGCTATAAGGAAAATGCAGGTGTTTTCTGCCATAATAATCCGTGGATCATGATTGGTGAAACAGTGGTCGGTAACGGAAACCGCGCCTGGGAATATTACAAAAAGATCTGTCCTTCATACCTTGAAGATATAAGCGATCTGCATAAGACGGAACCATATGTGTATGCTCAGATGGTCGCCGGCAAGGATGCATTTAAACCGGGTGAAGCCAAAAACTCATGGCTTACCGGAACAGCTTCGTGGAATTTCTATGCAGTAACACAGTTTATGCTTGGTATACGTCCTGAGTATGATGGGTTAATAGTAGATCCATGCATTCCATCTGATTGGAAGGGATTTACAGCAGTAAGGAAGTTCAGAGGTGCAACCTATAACATTGAGGTTATCAATCCGGAGGGAAAATCCAAAGGTATAAAGGATGTTGTAGTCGATGGTCAGAAAAACGGTTCAAATCTTGTTCCGGTATTTAAGTCCGGGACTGAACATAAAGTGAAAGTCGTCATGGGATAACCGGGGTTATCAATTTGTAAATTCAATAAACCGATCCGGATTATTACATTACTTTTGCATTCTATTATTAAATTTAAAATTGAGCGATGAAAAATATTTTAATCGGAATTCTGATTATTGTCTTGCTTCAAGGTTGCACAGGTAATGCCAAAAAAACAACTGATACCGTGAAAAAGTACCCTGCTTTTGATGTTCAGAATATGGACACAACAATCAAACCTGGTGATGATTTCTTCACTTACACGAATGGAACATGGATGAAAAACAATCCTATTCCTGCCGACAAGAATTCGCGTTCATCTTTTGATGAACTGATTGAAAAAAACAGGCATGATATAAGGGAAATAATAATGGAAGCTGCCTCGGCAAAAGATGTCCAGCCGGGTAGCATTGCAGAAAAAATCGGTACATTCTATAACTCCGGAATGGATTCGGTCTCAATTGAAAATCAGGGCATCAGTCCTTTGAAAATGTTCTTTGACAAAATTGATTCAATCAGGAGCATCTCTGATGTCCAATCTGTCGGGGCCTTTTTCCAGACTTATCAGATAAGTCCGTTCTTCTATTTATTCTCCAGACAGGATTCGAGGAACAGCACCAGTGTTATAGCCCAGTTTTACCAGGCAGGTCTTGGTTTGCCCGAAAGGGATTATTATTTCAATAATGATGAATCTACCAGGAAAATCAGGGAAAAATATCTCATCCATCTGACAAAAATGTTTGAGTTGTTAAAGGATAAGTCTGAAGTTGCCGGGAAGAATGCTGAAACTGTTATGAAAATGGAAACTCAGCTTGCGAAAGCCTCTTTTACAAATGTTGAAAATCAGGATCCGCAAAAGACCTATAATAAAGTTACAATTGAAGGTTTGACTAAACTTGCTCCTGATTTCAACTGGCACACATATCTGACACAGGTTGGATATCCCGGACTGGCGGAAATCAATATCTATCAGCCTGAGTTTATGAAGGAGCTGAATGCTATGATGAAATCCGTTCCCGTGGAAGACTGGAAAACCTTTCTGCGCTGGCAGCTGATTAACAGCACTGCAGCTTATCTGAGCAAAGATTTTGTTGACCAGAATTTTGATTTCTATAACAGGACCTTGTCGGGACAGGAAAAAATGGAGCCGCGCTGGAAGCTGGTACTTGATGCCACAAGCAATTCTCTTGGAGAATCCATCGGGCAACTGTATGTTCAGAAATATTTTCCGCCCGTTGCCAAGCAAAAAATGATCGACCTTGTGATGAACCTTAAGAGATCATTGAAGCAAAGGATCGAAAATCTTACGTGGATGGGACCTCAGACTAAGCAGGAAGCCCTTGCCAAGCTGGACAAAATGGGAGTAAAGGTTGGTTATCCTGATAAGTGGAGGGATTATTCCGGCCTGACTGTGTCGTCGCGTTCCTATGTTTTAAATGTTCTCAATTCCCAGGCTTTCGAATTCCGGTACGCAATGGATAAGGTTGGTAAGCCAGTCGATCCGAACGAATGGGGAATGACGCCACAGACAGTCAATGCCTACTATAGCCCCAACAAGAATGAGATCGTTTTCCCTGCCGGTATCCTGCAGCCCCCATTCTTTAATATGGATGCCGATGATGCGGTAAATTATGGTGCTATAGGCATGGTAATCGGTCATGAAATGACACACGGGTTTGATAATCAGGGAAGACAATTTGATAAAGATGGCAATCTTCGTGACTGGTGGACAAAAGAAGATTCGAAAGCTTTCGACGAGCGCGCTGCAATGCTTATAGATCAGTATAATCACTTCGAAGTTCTTGATTCTGCCTTTGTAAACGGTAAGCTTACTCTTGGTGAAAATATTGCCGATCTTGGTGGAGCTACTATCGCTTTTAATGCTTATAAGTTATCTCTTGAAGGCAAGGAGACACCTAAACGCATTGATGGTTTTACTGATACTCAACGATTCTTCCTTTCATATGCCCAGATCTGGAGAACCAATATGCGAGATGCGGAATTAAGGAAAAGAGTAAAAACTGACGAACATTCCCCGGCAAAAGTCAGGATAAACGGTGTCGTTTATAACATGCCTGAGTTTTATGAAGCCTTTCCTTTGGTGAAACCAGGTGACAAGTTATTCAGAGCACCCGAACAGAGGCCGGTAATCTGGTAAACATCAATCCCATAAAATACGTAAGGCCACGCCATGGCGTGGCCCTAATTGGTTCATAATGGCATCAATTACGTCGGGATTAGTTGTAACAAACCCTGATTCAAAATTGCGGGTATCATGACTTTTAATGCCTAAACCGGCTCCGGTAAGATTTGCAGAACCGGAATAAGCAAATTTACCATCAATTATAATGTGTTTGAAATGAACCCTCGGGCACAATTGCCTCTCCATTGTATCCCATAATAAAGGAAATTTGTCAAAACTTCTTCTAAAATTCGCTCCGGGTTCTTTTGCGTGTAAAAGACGGATGGCTACTTTCCTTTTTAACAGACCATCAAGTACACATAAAAAGGATTGAACATCTCCTTTATGGTGTACATGCAAATCTTTAATATCAGCAGTACCTATCCAGACAAAGGAAGTAGCGCTGGCAATAGGTTGGATGGCTTGCTTATATAATTGTTCGTTAGTTATAAAAATTATGCTCATAAAAATTATACTCCGACGGGTTTACACAATACTTTTGAATAACTTTTATCGATCATTAACATTTTCTTTGAGCATCTTAATGATATTTTTCCAGCGATGCTCATCCATTCTTGCACCGACTATTTCGATTACATGACCTGCCAGAATGGATCCGGCAATTCCGCAGTCTTCGAGTGACAAGCCGTTTGCATATCCATAGAGGAAGCCGGAAGCGTACAGATCGCCTGCCCCGGTTGTATCGACACATTGCACAGGGATAGTTCCGATTTTAATTTGCTCATATCCGCGTTTTATCATTGAACCTTCTCTGCCAATTTTAATCACTGCAGTATCGCTCAGGGATGAGAGAGTATTTAATGCTTCAGCGGGTGCAAATCCTGTAAATGATTTTGCTTCCTCCTCATTGGCAAAAAGAATATCTACATAATTAGCAATAACTTCTTTGAAATCAGCGAGTTTTGCATCCACAACATTATAACTTGCCAGATCTAGAGCAATTTTCATTTTGTTATTTTTGGCAATACTGCAGGCTCTTTCTACAAGAGCTTTATTGATTATCAGATAACCCTCAAGGTAAAGGATGTCATAATTTTTGAAAGTCTTCGGGATTAAGGTCGCCTGCCTGCAATTCAACGGCAGCCCCGAGGTGAGTCGCAAATGTTCTTTCGGAATCGGGTGAGATCAGAGCTACCGCTGTACCTGTTATTGAATTTCTGCGTGACAAATAAGTACTTACTCCGGCTTTCTTCATATCATTTTCAAAGAAATCACCGGTATCATCATTTCCGACAGATCCGATGAAACCTGTTTTCACTCCCAGCATTGCCAGACCGTGAATCGTATTTGCAGCTGATCCTCCCGAAGCCAGATTCCTTTTAAATTTTATTGTTTCGGATTTTATCCGGGCCGATAATTCACCATCGACAAGTTGCATGCTGCCTTTAGGCAATGAAAATTTTTCAAGTACAGTTTCGCTGTCAATCAATGTCATAACATCAACCAGTGCATTCCCGATTCCAAGTATCCTCTTCATTATAAAAATTTTCTCTAAAGATATTGCTTAATTCAGCAAAAGCCCTTATTTTTGCGACGCTAAATACAAGACGATATTTAGGGAAAATTCCTGAATAAATCAATTGGTCGGAGTAGTACCGGAAAGCCGGGATCAATTTGCAGATCAATTCAGTTCAGGATAGTTGAAGTATATTCCTCAGTAGCTCAGTTGGTTAGAGCAACGGACTGTTAATCCGTGGGTCGTAAGTTCGAGTCTTACCTGGGGAGCGCAAAGAATAACAAAAAGCCCTGATTCACAACGATATCAGGGCTTTTTTGTTTGTTACTGATACTAATTTATCCTATTCAAATCGTAAAGATCCTACGGGGTTGCTTGTAGCTGCTTTCCAGCTCTGCCAGCTTACAGTCAGCAGTGTAACAGCTAACGCAATTATGCCCGTAAGTATAAAAATCCACCAGCTTAGATCTGTTTTATAGGCAAAATTCTTCAACCAGGCATGCATGATATACCAGGCGACAGGCACAGCAATTATAAATGCAACCAATACCTGAAGCACATATGCTGAAATCAGTAATTTCACTACCTGTGTCCTTGTTGCACCGTTTATCTTTCTTAATGCAATTTCTTTGGTCCGTTTTTGTACCATGATTGCAGTTAAAGCATATAGGCCAAGCATTGCAAGCAACAACGAAATAATGGCAGCATAGGTTGATAAAGTCTCCATCTGTTCATGCGAACCATACCTGTTGCGGCAAAAATCTTCAAGTACAATATAATTCATCACATACGCCGGATCAAACTGGTTAATTATTTTTTCAACTTTCGGCAGCACATTATGGACATCATTGTCAGATATCTTCAACATTATATTTAATATGTTATTATCATATCTGAACATCATAGGTTCAATGCTTTCCTCAAGCGAAGAGAAATGAAAATCCTTTACAACACCAATCACTTGCATGGTATCGTCCTTCAAAATCCCCGAGTTCAAAGCATCAGTCAGACCAAGTGTTCTGACAGCTGTTTCATTCAGCACTACAGCAGTTTCATCGGTTTTGATTTTCTCGTCGAAGGGGCGCCCTGAAATAAACCTGAAACCAAGAGTCTCGAAGAAGCCGGGCAAAACCCTGTATTCCATTATCGGAAATTCTTTTTTTGGACCATTTCCAATAACTTCTATGCGCTGGCCGCTTGGAAAATCACCAAAAAGATGATGGGATGCGCCAACAGACTTTATATCAGGAATACTTTTCAATTCATTTTTAATTGCCGGGAAAGATTTCCCGATGTTGGAATTCAAGTCAGTAATTGCGATAACACCATCGGCATTAATACCCAAATCGGCATTTTTCATGAAAATGATCTGTTTTTTCATTACTATAAGACTGACCATAAGGAATATCATTATGGAAAATTGCAACACTACCAGGATCCGGGTAAACCGGCTGCTCCTGGTAACTGACAAATTTCTTTTAATCAGATTGTCAGGAGAAAATCCTGATATGAAAAGCGCAGGATATATACCTGAAATCAATCCGACAATTACAGCTAAAAATGGAAGCACAACAAACAGTGTAAAATTGTTATGATAAGCGCTTATCAGGTCCCTGTTTAAAATCAGTCCAAGTTCCGGGATCAGCATATCGACCAGAAATGCGGCAAAAATCAATGACACGAATGAAAAGATGAATGACTTTGTCAGGAACGACATTATTATTTGTATCCGGGAACCACCTATTGCCTTCTGAATACCGATATCTTTCAATTTGCCTTCGTATTGAGCCGTTAAAAGATTAATAAAATTAATGATGGCAATAAACAGAACAACAAGTGCAAGTGACAGATAAATAAGTACTTTCTTATATTCAGCATCAACCCCGCTTTTAGCCTGAAAGCCGGACTTCAGATGAATATCGGTCACCTTCTGAAGAAAGCAGCTTGTCTTCAAGCCGCTAAAATGCTGAGAAAGAAGCTTACCATAAGAAATCATCGTTTTATCCATTCCTTCCTTGAGATTGATATTTTTATGGAACAGAACATAAGTATTCAGTTCACATCCCTCGTTGTAGATATAAGAAATTGATTTCAGGGGAATAATTGCATCAATCTTTAAATGAGATGTTGAGGGATAATCTTCAATTACTCCGGTGACTGTAAATGGATTTTTTGCATAGTTTTTTAGAATTGTCTTTCCAATGATATCGATTGATCCGAACATTCTTTCAGAAAGACTACGGGTCAATACAACGGAGTTAGGATTTACAAGTGTCTCATCAGGGTTTCCTCTTAGATATTTAATTGTAAAAACCTTATAAATATTCGGCTCGGAATAAATCAAACCAATGTTTTTAAACCGTTCATTTTCTGTGATAAATTCAGTTTCATTAAAAGAGTTGGCTTCTTTAATTTGTAATAATTCTTCAATTTCGGGAACCTGTTTTTGAAGAGTGCTGTCCTTCAGACCGATACATATGGGATATATCTGTTCTGTTTCATGTGTTAAAACTGAATTTATCCTGTAAATCCGTTGCGAATTCTCATGAAAACGGTCGTAACTTAATTCATACTGAACATAAATAAAAAGTAAAATGGTTGCAGTCATTCCTACAGTCAATCCAAGAACTGTAATCGCTGAATATAGTTGAGTATTCTTAAAATTTCTGAAGATAATTCTAAGCTGTAGTAATATCATTTTGTCTTATTTCGATTTTCTTCGTCAACTACCGGACCTCTCTCAGTTGTTTTAATAATTAAGTACTATAATAATGCCATAATTGTAAATATCAGATATACAATAATATAAATATATTTGTAGCGTTAAAAAGTAAAATATATTTACAGTCATTCGTAAATATATTTTACAACTTGCAGATTCTATTTTTAACTTCAGGAGAAAAGGCAACTTAACAAAGTTCATTTTCCATTGTTTAATTGAATAAGTAAAGGCCTTTTAGTTATGGTTTAATACTTGTATAATCAAAGGACTAAAGAGCATTACTACCCATAACATAAGAGGTGAATCCGAAGACATAAAACAGATTTGTGAGGTATGCTGTCAGGAAAAGCTTTATGAACAAAATAGTATGTGAATTTGTAATACAGAAACTGGTCTTAATTGTTAACAGGTATTTTATGGATTATGCTTTTTAACTCATTTCAATTTCTGATTTTTTTCATCGTTGTAACTTCTCTGTATTTTATAATTCCGTTCAGCAGAAGATGGATTTTATTGCTGATAAGCAGCTGCTATTTTTATATGGCATTCATACCAATTTATATTCTGATCCTTGGTTTTACCATTACAATAGATTACTTCGCCGGAATATTTTTGGAAAATGCGGAAGGAAGGAAGAGGAAGATGTTTTTAATATTCAGCCTGGTTGCAAATATCGGGGTTCTGGCGATATTCAAATACTATAATTTCATCAGTAATAATCTCTCTCTCCTCTTAAAGGGATTCGCACTTGATAACCCATTGCCCTATCTTAAATTTATATTGCCTATAGGCTTATCATTCCACACATTTCAGGCAATGAGTTATACCATAGAAGTGTATCGCGGAAACCAAATGGCAGAACGGCACTTTGGCATTTATGCCCTGTATGTAATGTTTTATCCGCAGCTCGTTGCAGGGCCGATTGAAAGGCCTCAAAACCTGCTTCATCAATTCAGGGAGAAGCATGTACTTGAGTACGACAGAATCGTAGAGGGTCTGAAACTAATGCTTTGGGGATTATTTAAAAAAATTGTCATTGCTGACAGGTTGGCTATTTATGTAAATGCAGTGTATAACAATCCTGAACAACACAATGGCACTACCTTTACTTTAGCTACAATATTTTTTGCATTTCAGATATATTGCGATTTTTCAGGCTATTCTGATATAGCAATAGGAGCAGCAAAAATTATGGGATTTAAGTTAATGACTAATTTCAACCGTCCGTATTTTGCTAACAATATTTCTGAGTTCTGGAAGCGGTGGCATATCTCCTTATCTACCTGGTTCAGAGACTATATGTACATTTCTCTTGGTGGCAACCGGGTATCAATTCCCCGCTGGTATTTCAATTTGTTTTTGGTTTTTCTCATTAGTGGTTTATGGCACGGTGCCAGCTGGACCTATGTAATATGGGGTGCTCTAAATGGTCTTTATCTAATAATTGCAATTATTTCCCAGAAGCTAAGGGATAAATTCAACAGACTCACCGGAATTGTAAAAGTTCCTAAACTGAACCGCTTATTGCAAATCCTTATTACCTTCTCGTTGTCATGTCTGGCCTGGATCTTTTTCAGAGCCAATAATGTTTCAGATGCATTCCTGATAATAAAAAGGATCTTTTTATTTCCAGGGAAATTATTTATTGGCAATATTCAACAATTGCTGTATTGCATAACAGGCGTTATATTCCTCATTATGATAGAATTCAGAAGTGAATACTATGGACTTGGTACATTACCATTTAGATCGAACAATTGGCTTAAAGAACAGATTGCTTATGCCTCGCTCATTGTTCTGATATTATTGCTAGGTGTTTTTGATGGCGGTCAATTCATTTATTTTCAATTTTAACTTATTATGAATCAGAATATTTCAAGGATAATTAAAATAGTTTTATTCATACTTGTCATTGTGATCACGGACAGGCTCTTTGGTCTGGTTCTGCGCAGACTCTATTTTAATCAAACCGGAGGCCAGGATTATTCTTTAAGTTACCTTCTTTCAAAATGCAACTCTGATATTGTGGTATTCGGCAATTCACGTGCCCAGCATCATTACGACTCCCGGATCATCAGCGCCGGAATGAATATGAGTTGTTACAATGCCGGACTGGATGGCGGACACAGTATAATACTACCCGATGCTGAAATAAAGGTTTTAACAGAACGTTATACGCCTAAAATAATAGTCCTGGAGTTTTCTCCCACAGGAATTGTACATTTTGATGGCGATTATGACAGACTTTCAATACTCTTGCCTTATTATCAGGATTATCCGGTAATTCGTTCTTTTTTACAATTACGCGGACCTTTTGAAAAAATGAAACTGATGTCAGCTATTTATCCCTTCAATTCTGATATTATAAACATAGTCGGGTTCAACACAAATACACGGGCAGCACACAGGCACGATATTGAAGGGTATGTTCCGCTTAACGAAGTTTTGAATCCTGAGATTTTGAAGTATAAGCCGGAATATGTAAGTCAGGCAGTAATGAGGACTCAATCAAGTCTGGATACCAACATGGTCAATGCATTGGAAAATATAATCAGCATATGCAAAGAAAAAAATATAGCTCTTTATATAATCAACTCACCGGTTTACCACATGGTCAATGAGATTCAAACTCCTGAATACGCGGTCGCTAAGATTTCACTTGATATCATTCACCATAATCATGTCAATTTTTTGGATTTTTCAGATGATCCTGCTTTTGTCGGACATCCTGAATTGTTTGCTGATCAGGGTCATTTAAATGATAAGGGTGCCAGAATATTTTCGAATATGGTAATAAACAGCTTAAGCAAGACGATTGAGATTAATGCTGAAAAAGAAAAACTGACTGTCCGGGAGACTGGTTCCCGGCTTTTATCCAACAGTTTTCATTAGAAACGCAGTACAAAGACTGACCTCCTCTTTTACAACTGTGACTCATTTATGGATTTTTGAGAACCGGTTTTTCCAGAAATTCAAACTCCTTCTGGTAAAGTCGCGGGGATAATCTGCTCAGATCTCCAATATCCATTATATCTCCTGAAGATCTGGTATATGGGGCCCATTCCGGGAGCCCTTTGCCATTCGGATCACCCGACTTAACAAAGTTAACCCAGAACTCATTCATAGTTTTTTCCACAGCGAAATCAACCTCTCTCCAGGGTCTCTTCCATAAATGCAGAGTGTGCAGGGCAAAAGGTACTTCTGATGTATGGAAAGCACCATAATCGGGGAAGTCGGGTTTCTTTACAGGTATATGGCTGAACTGATAAATGAATGCCTTATTTTTGCTGAAACCGGCCCACAGATAAGCCGGGAGTGCTGCAAACTGCATCAGGCTAAATTCCTTTAATGACGATGCAACTTCATCATTCGTATTACCGGGAAACAGTTTCAAGTATTCTTCAGCGTTTTCACCCCACTTTTCAACTGCATTCTGTTTATATTGTTCAGGTGTCATTGTCTTATTTCCCATAAGGGATCCATCGCCTGTGACCCAGCCTGCCATCATTGCGACATCATTGAACTGACCATCTTTAAAAGCTGCAAAGACATCATCCGGAATTACGTATCCATCGGATACAAGTCCGAAGTTGTCACCTGCAGCAATGAGTTCATCCGCTGATTTGCTTCTGAGCTCTGAAATATCCGAAGCTTTCATTTTTTCCATAAAAGCTAAACCTGACTTTTCAGCTTGTGGAAGTTTCCTCATAAAACTGCTATTAAGTATTCCGCCGCTCTCGGCAATTGCACCACGAAAGAGTCCTTTGGCAAGAGGTGAAGCCACAAGGGCACAAACACTCATAGATCCTGCTGACTGACCTGCTATTGTGACTTTTTGCGGATCACCTCCGAAAGCCTCAATGTTTTGCCTTATCCATTTCAAAGCAGCAATCTGATCGAGAAGACCATAATTGCCTGACACTTTATTTTCAGTTTCGCTGCTCAATCCGGGATGGGCAAGAAATCCCAGAACCCCAACCCTGTAATTAAAGCTGACAAAAACAACTCCCTTTTTTGAAAATTCTTCACCATCATAAACTGCGCAGGCTGCCGAGCCTGAGGAGAATCCTCCACCATATATCCAGACAAATACCGGCAATTTCTCTTTGGCTGATTTAGCAGGGGTCCATATATTGAGATAAAGGCAATCCTCGCTCAGATTACCGGGAGGAGTAATGAATTCTTCAGTCCACATCATAAATGGTACCGGTTTTCTCTGCATCGGACTTGCTGAAAACCTGTCGCATTTCAGGACTCCTGTCCAGTTCTTCACCGGCTGAGGTGCCTTCCAGCGCAGGTCACCAATTGGAGGTGCTGCAAATGGAATTCCCTTGAAAATGCTTATATCATCCTTACTGTATCCTGCGACAGTTCCGTTTTTCGTCTGTACAACAGATAGTTGGGCAGGCAGATCAGATGAACTGCATGCTATGGCAACGAATAGCCATAAAATGTGATTATTGATCAGTGTTTTCATATTGGTCCTTTTAAAGAAGTTGAACGGTTAAGTTAGGTTGAAATGAGGACAAATTCAAGAGGAAAATTGTTTAACTTTGGAATAGAGAAAGTTGACTAGAATTTGTAAGCCAATTATATAATCATAAACTGCTGCTAAAATGTATTATAATCCTTCAACAGAGCGTTACGACAATATGAATTACCGGCGCTGCGGAAAAAGCGGAATCAGATTACCGGAAATTTCACTTGGTTTGTGGCATAATTTTGGATCAGTGGATATATTCGAAAATTTCAGAAAGATACTGTGGAGAGCTTTTGATTCGGGGATAACTCATTTTGATCTGGCAAATAATTATGGTCCGGTTCCGGGATCGGCAGAGGAAAACTTCGGCATTATCCTGAAAAAGGATTTCAGCAATTTGCGTGATGAAATGATCATATCAACAAAAGCCGGATGGGATATGTGGCCGGGTCCATATGGCAATTTCGGTTCAAGAAAATACCTGCTCGCAAGTCTCGACCAGAGCCTCAGAAGGATGAATCTCGATTATGTTGATATCTTCTATTCTCATCGTCCTGATCCTGAGACACCGCTTGAAGAGACTATGGGTGCTCTGGCTCAGGCCGTTCACCAGGGAAAGGCATTATATGCTGGCATTTCAAGTTACCCCGCTGATCTTACCCGTAAAGCTGCTGAGATACTCAAAGAAATGCATGTGAATTGTCTTATTCACCAGCCGAAATACTCAATGTTCAACCGCTGGGTTGAAGATGGGCTGCTTGATGTACTTGATGAAAAGGGAATTGGATGCATTCCATTCTCACCCCTCGAACAGGGATTGCTTACCGATAAATATCTTAAAGGTATTCCCGTTGGTTCACGGGCATCTAAGCCACACGGTTTTTTGAAGATTGAAGATGTTACGAAAGAAAGAATCTCAAAGGCCAAAAGACTAAACGATATTGCTTCAAGACGCAATCAATCGCTTGCCCAGATGGCAATTGCCTGGTTGCTTAAAGATCAGCGGATAACATCAGTACTCGTAGGTGTAAGCACTGTGGAACAACTCGATGATAATCTGAAAACACTTGGTAATCTGAATTTCAGTGATGAAGAGCTGAAGAATATTGAGTTTATTCTGAAAGAAAAATGAATATTAAGTTAAAGGAGCATTTCTTAAATCCTTTTACGCTCTTCCTTATCATTTGGGGTATTCTAAACCTGGTACAAGCCCGGTTTACACCTTTAAATAACGATGAAGCATATTACTGGATGTACTCAAAATTCCTTGCCTGGGGTTATTTTGATCATCCTCCCATGATCGCCCTGATGATCAGGATAGGTTATTATCTTTTTCATAATGAACTGGGAGTAAGACTAATAGTTGTTTTAACACAGCTAATTACTCTGTTAGTAATCTGGCAGACAATTGATAAGGAACAAAAAGGGAAAAAGGGAAACATATTACTGTTTTTCATGATAATTGTGATCCTGCCCGTTTATAATATGTTCGGCTTTATTGCTACTCCTGATTCCCCGCTGATTCTTTTTTCGGCTGTTTTTCTTCTGGTCTATAAACGATTTCTGGAAGAAGAGACGTGGCAGAACACTTTATTCCTTGGTATTATCAATGGCCGCATTGATGTATAGTAAATACCATGGTGCACTCTTAATTATTCTAATCATTCTTTCAAACCCCGGATTACTTAAAAATATCAAATTCTATATTGCCGCATTTATATCCTTTCTGTTTTTCTTTCCACACTTTTCTGGCAATATTCAAACGGATTTCCATCTGTAAAATATCATCTGGTGGAGAGAGTCTCGAGCTTCAATTCTGCTCATGTTCCTGAATATCTGGCAAGTCAGTTTTTCTTCCATAACCCGTTTATTCTTGTACTGTTAGTATGGATCATGATTAAAGTAAAAGCTAAAAATTTGTTTGACAAAGCACTTTACTATATCATTGCAGGATTCCTTATCTTCTTTTTCATTTCAAGTTTCCGTTATCGGGTTGAACCACAATGGACTGCACTGATTAGCGTTCCGATGATAATTATTCTGTTGAACAATGTCAGATTTTAAACCGTCGGTCAGAGGTTATATTAAATGGGTCGCAATTATCTTCTTTCCTCTGTTTTTAGTTTGCAAGGTCAGCATGTATGATTGATTATCTGCCTGTTTCATTCTTTAAAAATGAGTTTCATAAAAAGAAGCAATGGGTAAGGGATATAAGTAATCTTGCAGGTGACCGTGCCGGTTGTATTCACCAATTCATATCAGAGGGCTTCGGTTTATACATTTTATACCGGGAAATTTGCTTACACACTTGATAACATATCATACCGTAAGACACAATATGACATCTGGAATTTTGAAGAACAGGTGCACGGGAAAGAAGTATTATATGTTCCTCATTTTTTTCCTGACTATTATAAGCAATATCTGACAAAACACATTCTTACCGGCGGAGATTCCATATTTACCAGGATTTTTAAAAATTTTCAGTCGCTGCAGAGGGAGTGTGTTATTTTAGCTGATGACCAGTATACCTTCAGCAGGACAGGCATAAACACTATTCATTTGAAAATATTTAATCCTTATCCTTATATTATTGATTTCAGAGCATAAGGAATTGCCAGTGGTTTTTCAGATCGCTTTTTTAAAGAAGGGAATTCTTGAGTTTAAGAAGAATCTGGACCTTCCGGCAGAGATTTCTGAATTGAAGGTCGGCGAAACAATTTCAGTCGATTGCAGGTTCACTCTGAAAGATTTACCACCAGGCAGTTATAAAATGGCAATTTGTTCAGAGACAGGCATATTGTATATTGTAAGTAACAGCAGGTTCAGGGAGGCAAGGATCAATGATTAAAATTCAGGTAATAATTAGCTGTGAAATTCCATAAAGACGTTATAATGATTGCAAGGAACTTAGCAAAATAAAACCTCATTTTCTTCTCAAGCAAAAACAGAAAAAAGTTATTAATAAGCAGGCCGATAAGTGAAATAAGGAAGAACGTGCTAAACTCAACCAGAACTTTAGGATTATTGCTTTCAAAGGTCCAGAACCTGTTGAACAGGTAATTTGAACTGGCTGCAATTGTGAACCCGGCTGAATTTGCTATGTATCTGTGGACCTTAAGTTTCTCCTTAAGCAGAAAGGTTATTGAAAAATCAACCACCATTCCGGAAAAGCCAACAAGAATAAATTTAAGGAACTTGAAAATCATTCAATACTATTAATATTTCGGAAGAGTCCAGCCATTGTGGTACTCAGGAACAATAAATTTGTTTGCTGTACTTGTCTGAAATGATTGCTTTGTATCATCCCAGCTCACCTTTTCCCCTGAGCGGAATGCAATATTCCCCATCTGGGCAACGAGAGCTACATCCCTTCCTACATTAATTCCGGCGTTAAGTTTCTGAGGGGTATTGTTCCTGAGACATTCGAGAAAATTCTTTACGTGAAGATCGAGGCCGTCTCCGACATTTTTCTGCACAGGCAGGGCTTCAATTCTCTGTTTTTCAGGGACTACCTCCCATCCGTTACGGTCGAGAACCAATGTCCCGTTTTCACCGATATAAGACATCCCGTGAGGTCTTCTCCAGTTTCCAAGACCTATTCCAATAGTATGTTCCCAGATCATTGTAAAATCCTTGAAGTCATAAACTGCTGTCATTGTATCAGGGGTTTCCATATGCATCATCGGGGAATGCATACTTTGCCGCCTAAAGCCATTACCGATGCAGGAATACTTTTTCCCATTCCATACAGAATATAGTCAATCAGATGGACACCCCAGTCTGTCATCAATCCGCCAGCATAGTCCCAGTACCATCTGAAGGTAAAATGGAAGCGGTTTTTATTAAATGGCCGCTTTGGAGCCGGTCCGAGCCACATATCATAATCCACTCCTTCAGGAACAGGAGAATCGGGAACTTTCGGAACAGCACCTTTCCAATCTACATATGACCATGCTTTGCATGTCCGGATACGACCAAGCTTTCCGGATTTCAGATAATTTATTGCATCAACAAAGTGAGGCTGAGATCTTTGCCACTGACCAATCTGCACTATCTTCCCGTGTTTCTTAACGGCTTTCTGCATGATGTTGATCTCTGCGATAGAATTACCTAATAGGTTTCTCTGTATAAGCATGCTTTCCGGCTTCGAGGGCATCAACGAGGATAAGACAATGCCAGTGATCGGGGGTTCCGTTTATGATTACATCTATATCCTTATTTTCAAGCATTTTACGGTAATCAACATATAATTTTGGTTTTGTGAACCCGCGCTTTATCAATGTGTCAGTCCTGTTGGTGAGCACATTGCGATCAATGTCACACATTGCAACACAATCAACTTCCGGGTTTTTCAGGAACGATGTAAGATCGCTGAATCCCTGGCCGTGTGCACCGATGAGACCCACCCTGATCTTATCACTGGGTGATATACCCATATTCGCTTTTGACAGACTGGTTAATGGGATAACGCTTCCTGCAGCCAGAACAGAGGCTGTCTTAATAAAATCTCTTCTTGAGGAACTCATGTGAATTTATTTTTTATTAGATAATTATTTTGCCGGTTTGAATATCAGATCAACAACATCAGCTTTTTTAAACATCCGCGTTGTCAGCTTTTTAATGTCTTTTACCGTGTAAGATTTAAGAATGTTCTCATAGTTTGCCGGATCATCTGAGTTTATTCCATAGCTGTAATATCTCGTTAATATGCTGCTCCAGTAGGCGTTATGCATTTTATTTTCCTGCCTGGTCTTAAGAAGGTTACTCACTGCTTTATCAAGATTTACCTGCGAAGGCCCCATGAGCATCATTGTATCCAGCTGATTGTAGATGATCCTCTTAAGTTCTTCTGCACGGGCCGGGTCGCAATCAAATGTTATCATACCTTCAGCAAGTTCAGCAGGTCTTTTCTGTTCCGAGAGTGAGATACTGACTCCATAGGTTCCTCCTTTGTCCTCCCTTACCTTCTCAGTGTAGATTATATCGAGAATCCCCTGGATAACTTCAAGTCCGAGATAATTATAAGGAGTATATTTCATCCCCTCGGCAAAAGAGATGAAAACTGTCGATTTAGGGATAGTTAGCGGAAGACTGATTTCCCTGATTATCTTTCCCTTCGGCTGTTCAACCTTCCTGTCGGTCCAGTTCTCCTTCCGTCCTGCAGCTGGCAACGAGCCTATGTATTTTTCAACCAGTGGCATAACAGTGTCTTTACCAATATTCCCTACAATAAAGAATGTAAATTCATCTGCTGCATTGAAGCGATCAGTATATATTTTCCTGATGTCCTCAAGTGTTATTTTGTTTATTGTTTCTTTATTAAGGAGCGGTGTTCTTGGGTTATAGCCTGTGGTGATCAATGATATGCTATCACTCTTTATTTTATTCGGATCTTTTTCCATATTGCCAAGCAATCCTGCAAACCTTCCTATTATGGCTGCATGCGCAACCGTATCAAACCTTGGGCGGGCAAACCGGAGGTATAAAAGCTGCATCATAGTTTCAAAATCTTTCGGTGTTGAAGAACCGTTGATAGATTCTGAAGTTTCGCTCAGTCCGAATGTTACATTGGCTTTCTTACCGGCAAGCATTTTTTGCAATGTAATGTTATCATAATCACCGGCTCCATACATCGGAACGATCACCGAAATCAGGTTTGCCGGAAGGACAAGGTTATTATCTAATTTGGAAATACCGCCAAAGCTGTATGCAGAAAGCAAAACATTATCTTTTTCATAGCTGACTCTTTTGTATACAACTTTTGAATTGTTAGCAAGTGTCCATTCCACAGCATCAAACTGTGGAAGAGGAACTGTTTTTATAATTTGTGATCCCTTGAGATCTTCTTTAATTAATGATGCACCCAGTGCCTTATCCTCATAGGGTGTCAGCTGTGAATTTTTGACCTTAGTCAGAATATCCAAAGCCTCCTGTTCCGTAAGATGTTTAATGTCATTGCCTTCCAGTCCCTGAATAACAATGGTCCGGTTTTCATCGATCATGACCTCCTTGAATTTTGCAGACGTCTCTTCAGGTGTAATGCCATTTATAATCTCTTTAAGAAATTCATAATCGAAGTCCATAGAGGTCAGTGGTTCGCCTGTAAGGAAATAGACTCTGTATCTCCCCGGCATAAGTGTCATTATCTATTTTATCTTTTTGTTTATACCGGTTTTCATAATCTGAGATCATTTTAGCCTTGGCTCTGTCGAGTTCTCCTTTTGTGAAACCCAAATCTCCTGGCTCTTTCTGCTTCAGTATAGATAGCCTCTAGTGCTTTTGCTTCTTCATTTTTGCGTGCAGAGGCAATTATTGAAAATGCATCATAACCCCTGGCATAATAGCCATCTAAGGATACATTGCCAGTGACAAACGGAGGGTTTTCTTTCTGTAAAAGCTCACTTATCCTGGTATTGATCATTGAATTCATCAGTGAAATAATATGACTGTCACGGATATATTTCAGGTTCTTGTTTTCAGCAGGAACGGCTTTATGCAGAACAACAACAGAGACTGAAGTCTGAGGAGCTTCTTTGTCCTGGGCGAGAACGTAGTTTGTCTCCTTATGGTAAGGTACTTCAACATAATTCCTGGGAGCAGGATTGACGGCTGCAGGAATAGATGAGAAAAGAGTCTTTATTTTATTTTCAACCTCATCAACATTAATGTCGCCCACGATTGCAATTGCCTGGAGGTCGGGCCGGTACCATTTGTGATAATAATCTCTTAAGGTGTTGTAGGAAAAGTTTTTAATTATATCAATGTTGCCGATTATATCTCTTTCAGCATATTTTGATCCCTTTAAAACAACCGGTATGACTTCAAAGATCATACGCTGGCTGGCATTTTTGCTGGTTCTCCACTCCTCGCTGATCACGCCTCGTTCCAGATCTATCTCCTTATCAGAAAGGGTAAGATAGTGTGACCAGTCGTTTAAAATCAGTAGACATGAGTCTACAAGACCAGGAGCTTCCACAGGAACATCACTCAGGTTATAAACTGTTTCGTCGAAAACTGTATAGGCATTAATATTGGTTCCAAATGCTACCCCGTGTTTTTCAAGACTGCTGATGATCCCTTTGCCCGGGAAATGTTCTGTTCCGTTAAATGCCATATGTTCGAGAAAATGTGCCAGCCCATTCTGGTCATCATTTTCAAGTATGGCTCCGACATTCTGTATAATATAAAAACTGGCTCTCTTATCAGGTTCTTTATTATTCCGGATAAAGTATGTCAGTCCGTTTTCAAGCTTGCCGGTTCTGATACCGGGATCCATTGGGGCCGGTTTCGAAAGATCGGTCTGAGCATGTAGTGTAAGCAGATACTAAAAGTAAAGTGACAAGAACAAATAACGACTTGATTGTTTTCATTGTAACGGATTAAATATTATTAAAAAAGCCCGTGAAGCTCAGCATTGATCTTATCCATTACCTCACTGAGATGTTCGCTATTGTTGGGGAAATTATAATGATCAGCTTCAATTATAAGAACTTTACCAAGATTATATGTCTCCATCCAGGCTTCATATCGTTCATTTAACCTTTTAAGGTAATCGATGCGTATCGAACTTTCATATTCTCTTCCTCTTTTCTGGATCTGATTTACCAGTGTCGGAACAGAAGCTCTGAGATAAAGAAGCAGATCCGGTGGTTTAACAAGTGAACTCATCATCTTAAAGAGCAAAGAATAGTTATCGAAATCGCGGGTCGACATTAGTCCCATAGAATGAAGATTAGGTGCGAATATATAAGCATCTTCATAGATAGTCCTGTCCTGAATAATTGTTTTGTCAGACTTTCTTATTTCGAGTATCTGACTGAACCGGGAATTCAGAAAATAAATCTGCAGGTTAAATGACCAGCGTTGCATATCTTCATAAAAGTCATTAAGATAAGGATTGTCATCAACATCCTCATAATGAGCAATCCATCCGTATTGTTTTGCCAGCAGCCCAGCCAGTGTTGTCTTGCCCGATCCTATATTTCCCGCTATTGCTATATGCATTAATGTGATAATTAAATTTAATGTTTATAAAATTAATAAAAATTGGTAAACATGCACCCAAATGTTTAATCACATTTAATCCCTGCTATCACATACAGATCCTCAATATATTCCCGCGAATTGGAGAGCCTTGGGACTTTATTTTGTCCTCCAAGTTTATTTTTTGTCTTTAACCATTTATTAAAAGTTCCCCTGGGAACAGGTTTTACAAGCGGTAAGACAAGGTTAAGGTCCTTATACCGTTTTGCTTCATAATCTGAATTTACAGCTTTCAGGTTGTTATCGAGTTCATCAGTAAACAATAGCAGGTCGGTCGGGGATTTTTCAAATTCGATTATCCATTCATGTGAACCTTTCGACTTTGTATTCATAAATACCGGTCCGGCGGTATATTCTGCTATAACAGCATCAGTGGCTTTACAGGCTGCTTCGAGAGCTTTATCGGCATTGTCAACAATCACCTCTTCTCCGAACACATTAATAAAATGCTTGGTTCTTCCCGATATGGTAAAGCGATGGGGATCAAGGCAGGTAAACACTATTGTATCTCCCATCATATATCTCCAGAGGCCACCGTTTGTGGAGATAATGATTGCATAATTAATCCCGGTTTTTACGTCAGCGACAGTATAAACCGGAGGATCCTCAGTGTTGATTTTGTCGACCGGGATGAACTCATAAAAAATACCATAATCGAGCATAAGCAGCATGTCATTCCTTCCCAGATCATCCTGAATTCCGAAGAATCCTTCCGATGCATTATATGTCTCCATATAATTCATCTGATCGCCGGCGATAAGCTTTTTATATTGTTCCCTGTATGGTGTAAAACTTATGCCTCCATGAAAAAAGACTTCAAGGTTAGGCCATACGTCAAGCAGGTTATTTTTGCCTGTAAAAGCAAGGATCTGTTTTATTAAAACAAGATACCATGACGGTACACCGGAAATACTTGTAACATTCTCATTAACAGTACTTTTAGTGATAAGTTCAAGTTTCTCCTCAAAATCCTCAAGAAGGGCGATCTTTTGTTTGGGCGTTCTGATAATATCAACCCAGAATGGAGCATTCTCGATAAGAATTGCTGAGAGGTCGCCGTATAATGAATCATTGCTGAACTGATTCATTCTGTGACTTCCGCCGAGGGTAAGACTCTTGCCTGAGAATATCCGTGTATCGGGTCTTTGCATTGAGTATATTGCCAGAATATCCTTTGCTGCCCTGTAATGACAATCTTCAAGCGCTTCGCGGCTCATCGGAATGAATTTGCTTTTTGCTGAGGTCGTTCCTGATGATTTTGCGAACCACTTCATCTCCCCAGGCCATAAAAGATTAGCCTCACCATGTCGCAGCCTTTCGACATATGGAATTATATCTTCATATGTCTGGACAGGAAACCTCGACTGATAATCCTTAATCGAAACGATTGATGAATAGTTGAATTTTTTTCCCCACTCAGTTTTTGCTGCCTTTGCGAGAAGACTGTACAGAATCTCCTGCTGGGTTTCATACAGGATATTTTTTAAATATTTCAATCTGATTTATACGCTTGACGTTCAGCCAGTTAATTATAGATGGAATAATCGCCATGATAATATCAGTTTGACATTTAAAGATAGATAAAAAACATAAGGATGATGCATCACAGGTCAGCTGAATACCTCTTTAAGTATTTCGAGTGATTTAATTTTTTTAATCCCCGGAAGATGAAGCGAGTAGAATCTTACAAGTGTTTCAAGAACATCATTCCTCTTCTTGCCTGTAAGGGATATTTTACCAATTGAATCATAAGAGGCCAGGAAGAAGTCAGCCAGGATATCTGAGACTTCCTCGCTGGCATAATTGCCATGAACCGGAGGTGACCGGAACAAAAATGCCATTCTGCATATCAAAGAACAGATCTTCTTTATTCAATTTTTGACCTGGTTCAAATCCAAGAAAACTGCTTAGTCCTGCAAGAAATGCAATATGAAAGTTTGCAAACCCTTCTCTGCAGCTGTCGAAATAGACAATTGAATCTTCAATAAAATCAAACATCTCTTCATGAGGGCTTTCTTCTTTCAGCACAGAAGTTAAAAACTTCTCCCAGGAAGATAGCAACGCTGCTTTTTTTAATATCAGAATATATATCGTATGGAGTAAAGGAGACAGAAAATTCTTTCAGGCTCTGCATTTCACGTGCAGGTTTATAGTACATAACTCAAGATCGAGAATGAACATAGGTTGGAACAGAATATTATGTTTTCCTGTTTTCCTGTTCCTCATCCCTTTTATAAGAAAGGATTGTCTTCCGAATTTCCTTGTGTAAATCTGGGTAACAATACCTGAATCGGAGTATTTTATCTGATGAAGTACTATTCCCCTGGTTTTCTCAAGCATAGACTAAGCTATTTCACAAATTTAGAATTAAAGAAATTTGTAACCTACTTCACAATTGATTTTCTTCGTTTCTCTCGTCCCCAGGGGGAGCGTAGGAAATCAATTTACTCCCCTTGGGGATGGGGTAAATAAATTGATATTCAAGCAATTGAGATAGTCTTTAACAATGAGTATTATTCTTAGTTGAAATTATTATATTTACTGACCAATCAATTCAATTATGTCAGTAACTAATAATGAAGAGCTTGTAAAGAGGATTGCCCGGCTTGCCAAACAGAATCAGGAGCTTGAGGAGCATTTAAAGCAGCTTGAAAAGATGAATGAAAAGCTGGTAAGGGATAATCAGAAGCTTAAAGTTCTTTACGAGAGGGTTGCACCCGAAAATCTGAAGGCAGTCAGCGAAGGAGAAAAGAAAGAAAGGTCACTTAAATTCAATATGGCGACCGTTCTTTTTGCAGATATCCACGGTTTTTCAAGAATTATTGAGGGAATGGATTCTTCATTATTCATGGATGAACTGGATGAAATAATCTTTGAATTTGAAGCTATTGTTGCAAGATTTAAAATTGAGAAAATAAAGACTATCGGCGATACATATATGTGTGCGGGAGGAATACCCGTAAAGAATATTACAAACCCCGTTGATGTGGTTATGGCTGCTATTGAAATGAGAAATTTTCTTGAGAAGCATGAAATAAGCAGGAGAGGAAAGAATAGCCGTATCTGGGAATTGAAAATTGGAATTCATTCAGGCCCGGTCACTGCGGCAATTTCCGGAAGAAAGAAGATAAATTATGATATTAAAGGAGATACTGTGAATATCGCCAGCCGTATCGAAAGCTGTGTCGGACAGCGGTATGATTCTGATTTCTGTAATGACTTATGAACTTGTCAAAGAGTTTCTTGATTGTGAGTACTTTGGAAGACTCCCGGTCAAATACAAAGATGATCTCCAGATGTACAAAGTGAATGGACTTAAATCTGAATATTCGCTTAACGGTGAAGGGATTATCCCTAATGAAACATTCAGGATTAAGTTCGGACTTATACAGTTTACAGATATTCAGGAGATTATACTGGATAAACTCGAAATGGATCTGCCCGGATACCTTTTTTACCATAATGTAAAACACACGGTCGATGTCGTTACTGAAGTGGAACTTATAGGATGGGGCGAAGGCTGTTCCGACGAGGAGATCTTACTGCTGAAGACGGCAGCACTTTTTCATGATGTTGGTCATACCATAGCCTATGATAATCATGAATATCATGGAACCCAGATCGCCAGGAAGATGCTTCCTCAATACAATTATACTTCTGAACAGATTGACCGGATATGTTCTTTAATTATGTCAACCAAACTACCTCCGGAACCGACGAACCTGCTCGAAAATATAATTTGCGATTCTGATCTCGATTACCTGGGAAGAAGTGATTTCATTCCGGTTTCAAATACGCTTTATGAGGAACTGAAGGCCCAGAATAAAATGGGATCGCTTAATGACTGGAATAAGATTCAGGTCAAATTTATATCGGGACATCAGTATTTTACCAAAACAGCCAGGAGTCTCCGGGAAGTAAATAAGCAACTGCAGATCGAGAGAATTCAGAGCCTGATAACTGAATGATGATCATTTTATCACCAGCATCTTTGTAACACACGACTGCGAACCATCCTTGCTTGCGCAAAATACGATGTAAACTCCGGTCGCGACACGTCGTCCGTTATAGGTAGTAAGATCCCATGTAGCCTGACCACCATCAGAAACTGTGGCATATACCAGATTTCCGCTTATATCTGTTATCCTGATCTGAGAATCACGGATTAAGCCCTGTGATCGTTACATTTCCTTTGAAATCTTCTCTGACCGGATTTGGAAAAGTATAGACCTCTGCAAATTTTTCTCCTCCGGTAGTTGCATCACCTCTGAATGACTGTATCCCTTTTGAAGTGCCAAACCAGACATCTCCGGTTTTATTGTCAACAGCCAGGCTTACAATGGAATTTGATAAAATTGGGCTGTTCTGTTCATTGAAGTTTTTAATCTGGGTTGTTCCGTCAGGTGAAAGCAGATAGGCTCCTGAACTGGCTGTACCAAGCCATTTCCTGTTGGCTCCGTCAACTGCAATTGCAGTTATTGTTTCAGTTTTCAGCATATAATCTGCAAGGTTGGTTCCATCGTTCCTTGGTATTTTAATACGACTGGCTTTCAGATCATTATCAAATACATTTTCGGGATTGAAGTATATCACCGGGCCCTGATCCGTTCCTACCCATATATTACCGTCAAGATCTTCAGCAATTGAATAGACAGTTGGTATTATCTGATTTTCTGTATCCTGAACCAGTATTTTTTTTGATCTGTCATCGTTGAAATTTTCAGGTGTCTTATTATCATCAAAAACAAACAGTCCGTAACCACGGGGCAATATGATCCATTTCTGACCTGTTCCGGTAATAATGATATCTCCGATTGTCGGAGCATTAATAGTCAAAGGATTTACGATCCAGGTTCCATCCGGTCTTAGTACTTTTATACTTCCCGGCACCTCAGTTTGAGTCAGCCAGAGGTTTTTTGACTTATCCATAGCCAGTCCGCATACTCTCACGTAAGGCTGGCCGGGGATAATGGTCTGCAATGGTGAATTAGAAGCATTGTATTGTTTTAACAGGCTGTTATTTTCATACTCAAGCAGTCCTCCGCCCCAGGTTGATACAAACATATGATTATTATCGGCGGGATCTATTAGTGCCCTCAGGGGATCAACAATACTACCCGATTTGATATCTGTCCAATTATTATTGTCATGAATTGAAATCTCCATTGGAAGCCCCTGGTTATTCCATGAAACATTGGTTGCTCCTCCGCAAATCACAGTTTTTCCATTGGTTGAGACAATGCTGAAAGCGTTATTTGAGCATGGTCCTGGAAGAGTTAAGGCTGAAAATACCGACATCCCTTCACCCATTATAAGTCCCGAGTTAATATCGGCAATCCAGATATTTCCGTTATCGGCTGCTGCCTGCGAAATATTCGGAATTGCCCAGCCATACGAAGAGATTGAAGTGACAAGGGAGCCATTTGTATTATAATATTTTACTGAGCTTCCTGAGGATACTGTAAATCCTGCTGTGGAACCATCAAATGATTTGTTAACAATGCCATTTGTGAATGAGAATAATGAACTTGTTGTACCAATTGCATAGATATAGTCACCTGCTGCCAAAGGATCTGAAAGGTTTGCATAAAGCTTTTCCCCGGAGAAAGTGAGGCATGTGTATTTACCTGTCGGGCTTTCAAGAAAATCAAGCAGTGTCCAGTTCCCAAAATAAGAGAGCCCCTGATTGGTAATATCAGCTGAGTAAACTCCCATATCGGTGGCAGCATAGATTTTATTGTTCCCAAAGGCAATATCCCACACTGCAAGTGTTTCAGAACTATTACCGGGCTTCCATGTATCGTAGATCTCCTTCTTATTGAGGTCTATTACAACAATTCCAAAACTACATGCCAGGTATGCATAACTGCCATTTGTACGTACCTTGTTTATCTTTTTATTTCCCGGTATATATTTCCTGTCTATATCAGGGAGATTATAGATAATATTGTTGCTCAGCAGGTCAATATTCGTGCTTTGATAGGCAATAATAAGAGTTTTTTTATTCTCTGACCATGCAATTGCACTTATTCCAGTCTCAGTCAGCCCGTCAATTCGCGACATCTTCTTTAGTTCAGCATACCCCTTGTTGTAAATAAGTATTGATGAGCCGGTGGAGGCAAATATTTCATCTTTGCCAACTGTAACACAATCGGCTGTATTGTAAACAAGATGATCTGACCATTGTCCAACCGGAGTCTGGCTCTTCAACATGAGCGTCATTAACATAAAAAGCAATATGCAGAAGTCTTTTTCACCGGCACTGAAGTAAAAACTCTTTTAATTTCATGAATGCTCTTGCCCTGTGGGAGATAGTGTTTTTCTCCTCAAGCGCCATTTCAGCAAAGGTGCTTGTTTTTCCGTCAGGAATGAATATCGGGTCGTAACCGAATCCTTCGGTACCTCTTTTCTCGCGGATGATTGTTCCGTTTACCTCTCCCTCAAAGAGATATTCTTTATTATCAAGGATAAGAGCAATTACAGTTCTGAATCTTGCTTTTCTGAATTCTGTATTTCCAAGCATCGATAAAACTTTCTCAATATTTGCGGATGAATCCTTATTTTCTCCTGCAAACCTGGCTGAATGTACACCGGGTAAGCCATTCAGGGCAGAGATTTCAAGGCCGGTATCATCTGCAAACACATCCATACCGGAGGCATTATAAACATACCTGGCTTTTGCAATTGCATTTCCTTCAATCCGGGATTCTTTCTCCGGAATATCTTCAATAATATTTATATCACGAAGACCTAAAAGTTTAAAACTGTTTCCAAGGAGGCTGTTTATTTCTTTTATTTTATGTTCATTATTTGAGGCAAAAACTAATGTCATAGGATCATTTTTCGATTGGCTGCAAAAATACTCAAAATTGAGCTTTCCTTTTGACCTGATTTTTTTAAGTACTACATTTGGAATAATAAAAAGCAAGATAATTGTTTATGTCTTATTTCTTAAGGTTGATTTTCCTTTTCGGAGTTATTTTGTTTTCAGTCCTTTTAAAATCTTCTGCAATCCAGGATTCTCCTGATCCGGAGGTAACACCTTCAATCAGGCGCATTCTAATTAACGGTGATTCGGTTATTTTTATTTCAGACAGTACCAGAGTGCCGCATACAGATCTTAGGCAAAATATTATTTTAAACCACAGGTATAATAATGTTGAATTTGAATTACAACCTCGATAGTATCGATTATCAGTTTTTTCTTGAAGGTTTCGATAAAGAATGGAGCAGCTGGAAACGCACCGGGTTTAAAGAGTATACTAACCTTCCTGCAGGAAAATATAAGTTTAAAGTCAGATATATAAATTCGGGAAATAATGGCGGTGAAACCTCTTTGATCTCTTTAAGAGTACTTCCTCTATGGTACTTTTCAGGATTCGCCATATTGGTATACCTGGTAATACTCTCATTATTTGGCTGGGCACTTTATGATCAGCTCAATTTAAGATTTGCACGTAAGCTATACATGCTTGAACAGATAATTAATAAGCGGACCGAGGATCTGATAATTGAAAAAGAAAAGACGGAGGCATTACTTGCAAATGTTCTGCCCAGAAATACAGCCAGTGAGATCATGGAAAAAGGGAAGGCAACCAAAATCAAATATAATTTTGTTACAGTTCTTGTTTTCAGATATTCAGGGCTTTACAAAGATTGCCGAAGAGATGAATCCTGAAGTTTTAATTGATGAACTTGATAAATTCTTTTTCTATTTTGATTCAGTTGTTGAGAAGTTCGGAATTGAAAAGATTAAAACCATCGGTGATGCATATATGTGTGCCGGCGGTATTCCTGAAAAGAACAGGACCAATCCGGTTGAAGTTATTCTTGCCGCTCTTGAAATGAAGGCATATATGAAAAATCTTAAGGAAACATCGGAACTTGAAGGGATGAAGTACTGGGATATCAGGATAGGTATTCATACCGGGACTGTTGTTGCAGGGGTTGTCGGTCAAAAAAAACTTTCATATGATATCTGGGGCGATACGGTAAATACTGCAAGCAGGATGGAATCATCAGGAGAGGCTGGAAAAATAAATATTTCAGGCACAACCTATGAATTTGTAAAGGAGTTTTTCACATGTGAATATCCGTGGGAAAATGCCTGTTAAGTATAAAGGCGAACTGGAAATGTATTTTGTGAACGGGATTGTTCCTGAATTATCATGATGAAAATGGCGGGCCAAACAGGAAATTTATTGTCAGGATGCAGATGATCAAGCTTCAGGATATTGAGGAGATGGTAACTAAGATGTTTGATGATGAAGCTCCTCCAAATCTTTATTTTCACAATTCTTCCATGGTAAAAAATATCAGCAACCAGGTTGAATTGCTTTCAAGAGCTGAAAAAATTCCTGATGAAGAATTTATTAATCTTAAACTGGCTGCAGTTTTTCTTCTTACAGGATATATCTCTGATTATGAAAAACCAATGGAAGCATCCATACGTCTGGTTGAAGAGATTACTTCCGGGTTATGGATTTAATCAGGAAAATGTCGAAACGACTAAAGAAGATAATCAGAAACTCTTTTACTGATCATCAGGAATCATTTAGTCGGATAATATTCTTCATGATGCCAGGTATGATTATCTTGGCCGGGTGGATTATCTGAAGCTTACAGATAAATTACTGAGGGAGAGAACAGAATATGGTAAACATCCGGATAATAAATCATGGATATGAGATTCCAGCAAAAGCTCTTATCAGATCATAGATTTATTACCAAAACAGCCAGACTTCTCAGAAGTGTTCCTGAAGAAGATCAGATTGCAGGACTGCAGGTGTACAGGCGAATAATCCAAATTCACGGAGAAAAGTGCTTAAAATATGTTTTAAAAATGTACTTTTACAGCCATATTTTAATAGCCAGGTGTTTATGGAAAATCTTGATTGGGAATGTCTGCCATTCGGTTATATAAAGACAGATTATAATATCCGTTGTGTTTATAAAGATGGGAAATGGGGCAAACTTGAAGTTTCTTCTTCAGAATATATTGATATTCATATTGCTGCAACAGGTTTGCATTACGGTCAGGAAGCATTTGAAGGGCTTAAGGCATATATGGGAAAAGATGGAAAGATCAGGTTATTCCGCTGGGAAGAAAATGCAAAAAGAATGATTTCTTCTGCTGATGGAATTAAAATGGAAGCATTTCCTGTTGAAATGTTCAGGGAAGCTTTATTCAAAGTAATTCAAGTTAAACAAAAAATTTATTCCTCCTTATGGATCAGGTGCAACACTTGTATATCAGGCCTCTTCTGTATGGCAGCGGTGCTGAGGTAGGTGTCAAACCTGCTTCAGAATACACTTTTCTTGTTTTTGTCACTCCTGTAGGTCCATATTTCAAAGGTGGAATTAAACCTGTGAATATGCTGATATGCAGGGATGTTGACAGGGCTGCTCCCCTGGGTACAGGCATTTACAAAGTAGGTGGTAACTATGCTGCAAGCATGAGGGCTATCATTGCTGCCCGTAATGGAGGATATTCCAATACCATATTCCTTGATGCAAAAGAAAAAAAATATATTGATGAATGCGGTCCGGCAAATTTCTTTGGAATAAAAGATAATACCTATATTACACCAAAATCAGAATCAATATTGAATTCAATTACAAATATGAGTCTGATTGAAATTGCCGGAAGTCTGGGGATGAAAACTGAACGCAGACAGGTTCCTGTTGAAGAACTTTCTTCATTTGCTGAGACCGGAGCCTGCGGAACTGCTGCAGTAATTAGCTCCTATTGCGAAAGATATTTGATCCGGAAAAGAATAAGATCTATGAATATTGCAAAGACGGTGAACCGGGAATTCAGACCTTAAAGCTTTACAAAAAACTTACTGCTATTCAGAACGGTGATGAGCCTGATCCGTTTGGCTGGATGACTATTGTTGACTAAGATAAAAGACAAGATTATAAAGGTAAAAGCATAATTTCAGGAATTGAAAAACAAAGAGTCGGGATATTCCAAGACAAAACTGAGAAGCTCATATCTTACTCTTGTTGTAAGTGTTTCTCTGGTTCTTTTCCTTCTGGGGGTACTGGGTCTTGTTCTGATCAATGCAAAGGAGCTGTCGGACTATCTCCGGGAAAGCCTTTCATTCTCGATAATGCTTGACGATGAAGCAAAAGAGCCCGATATAAGGATGTTGCAGAAGGACCTTGATGCAAAACCTTATGTGAAATCGACAGAATATGTTTCGAAGGATGCTGCAGCTGCAAAAATGAAAAAAGATCTTGGTGAGGATTTTATTAGTTTTCTGGGCGACAATCCCCTTCCACCTTCAATTGATGTCTATCTTTATGCCGGGTTTACAAGCCCTGACAGTGTGGCAAAAATTGAAAAATATGTAAGGGAATATCCTTTTGTGAAAGAAGTATTGGTTCAGGAATCACTGCTTTTTCTTATCAACGATAATGTAAGAAAGATCAGCCTCTTTCTGCTGGTAATAAGTACTTTTCTCTTTCTGATAGCTCTGACAATAATTAACAATACAATCAGTCTGTCGATATATTCACGCAGGTTTCTTATCAGAACAATGCAGCTGGTGGGTGCAACACGTGGATTCATACGAAGGCCATTTCTTGTTCAGAGTGCTGTTCACGGACTTCTGGCGGCCCTGGTTGCAATGAGTTTACTGATGGGACTGCTTTATCTGATTGAAAAAGAGTTTTTCCTGATGTTTAGCTTTGAGAGCACCTATCTTTTGCTTCTTCTCGGTATTTCGATCGTAATTACAGGCATCTTAATTAATATCATTTCTACATTTTTCTCCGTTAACAGGTATCTTAGTATTTCAGAAGACAAACTTTATTTTTAATCAACTATGAGCGCAAAAAACGAAAATAAGGAAAAATTGAATTTTGCACTTGGCCGCGAAAACTATAAATTGCTGGCTATCGGATTCGCTATAATAGTCATCGGATTTCTCCTGATGCTGGGCGGCAAATCTCCAAGTCCTGATAAATTCAGTGACAACATTTTCAGTTTCCGGAGAATAACTCTTGCTCCGATAGTTGTTCTGGCAGGGTTCATATTCGAAATATGGGCTATTATGAAGAAGCCGAAGGAGACTGATAATAAATAAAATAGAATTTTCTTATTTAACTGACTTGTATGATCAGTTTCACAACTGACTGTGAACTAATCTGGTTTTGTCTTTTTTTGGACCTTTAGCTGCTGCACTAGAGCATAAAAATTGATGTTTTCATGTACTTATTTACTTTGAATGTCATCCGAAAAAGTAACAATTTTTGAAGAAGGGAAAGTCCTGTTGTTTGATAAACCGGTTTACTGGACATCGTTCGATCTTGTAAACAAAGTGAGAATAATGATCCGGAGCACCTTTGGAATCAAAAAAATAAAAGTTGGTCATGCTGGCACCCTTGATCCGCTCGCCAGCGGACTAATGATTATCTGCACAGGTAAAGCGACCAGGAAGATTGATGAATTCCGTGATCTGGATAAAGAATATATAGCCACATTTCATCTTGGAGCTACGACACCGTCCTTCGATCTGGAAACAGAAACGGACAATTATTATCCGACAGACCATATTACAGAGGAGCTGGTTAAAAATGTACTGAATAGTTTTGCAGGTGAACAGAAACAGGTTCCTCCCATGTATTCTGCTAAGCTTATAGCAGGAAAGAGAGCTTATGAGTTTGCACGTAAGGGAATTGAAATAGATCTTGTTCCTGTAACAGTTTTTTTCAGGGAAATAGAATTACTCTCATTTAATATTCCGGAAATAAAGATCAGGCTTGTGTGCAGTAAGGGAACTTATATCAGATCTTTTGCCAGGGATTTAGGATTAGCACTAAAAAGCGGAAGCTATTTATCTGCTCTCGAGAGAACCTCGATTGGCCAATATCATGTAAAAAATGCTTACACTATCGAAAATTTCAAGGAATACATTGAACAAAAGAGCTTGTCATGTTATTATGTGGAAAGCACAAACAAGTAGAATTCTGAGACATACAGGATCCGGATTATTTTAAAAAAAATATGCATTCCTATGAAACAAAGTTGGAATTATTACGTATAAAGGACTTCTCTAATTTTAAATGATTATTTATTAATTATGAAACTATCGCAATTCAGGTATAATTTGCCTCAGGAGCTTATTGCCCTATATCCTTCTGCTAACAGGGATGAATCAAGATTATTGGTTGTTAACAGAAAAAGCGGAGAGCTTCAGCACAAGATATTTAAGGATATTACGGAATATTTTCATGAGAATGATGTTCTGGTTTTCAATAATACAAAGGTTTTTCCGGCAAGGTTATATGGAAATAAGGAGAAGACAGGAGCTGAAATTGAAGTCTTTCTTTTAAGAGAATTAAACAGAGAACAGCGTTTATGGGATGTTCTGGTTGATCCTGCAAGGAAAATAAGGATTGGGAATAAGCTGTATTTTGGTGAAGACGACCTCTTGGTCGCAGAAGTCATTGATAATACAACTTCGAGAGGAAGGACATTAAGGTTTCTGTTTGACGGTACCTATGACGAATTTAAAAAAACATTGTACAGCCTCGGAGAAACTCCTCTGCCTAAGTTCATCAACAGGAAAGTAGAGCCTGAGGATAGTGAGAGGTATCAGACTATTTTTGCAAAGTATGAAGGCGCGGTTGCTGCCCCGACAGCTGGATTGCATTTTAGCCGGGAGCTTCTGAAGAAACTTGAAATTATCGGAGTGGAATTTGCCGAAATTACCCTTCATGTTGGTTTAGGTAATTTCAGGAGCGTTGATGTTGAAGATCTGACCAAACATAAAGTCGATTCTGAGAGGATACTTATAACGGAAGAATCAGCTGAAATTGTAAATAAAGCAAAAGATAATAAGTACAAGATTTGTGCTGTTGGAACAACAGTCGTACGAACTCTTGAGAGTTCAGTCTCAACCGACGGCTATCTGAAGCCATTTGATGGTTGGACCAACAAATTTATTTTCCCGCCATACGAATTTAAAGTCCCGGATATGATGATAAGCAATTTTCATCTGCCATATTCTACTCTCTTAATGATGGTCTCCGCTTTTGCCGGTTATGATCTTCTTTTTGATGCCTACAAAACAGCCGTCAAGGAAAAGTATCGCTTCGGCACTTATGGTGATGCGATGCTGATTCTCTGAGTACCATCAGCTCTTCCTGATCCCAATCAGTTTACAGCAGAATTTTAGTTAGTCTGAAACTGGTGTAAAAGATTTATTTATACCTGGTCAAAAAAAACCATGATCATTTGAAATAATTTTTATCTTTAGCTTATTATTAAATGGTTAGAGTTGTGCAACCATTGTTAATGATCGGAAGTCTAGAAATATGTGAATAGTTGACTCCGTTTACATAATTTGTAACGGATCAAAATATAATATTAAACATTAACCGGCTTTAAAAAAAAAGAATTTAGAGTCGGATAATGGTTATTTTATTATACTGAACCTGAAAGTTTGACCTCTGTATTTGCAAATATTGTTTCTTCAGTTAACTCAGTTTCCCGGAAGCTGAAGGGACGAAGTATTGGTAGACTGTTACTGGTTGCTTGTTGCTGGTTGCTTTTTGCAGGCGAGAGTCTCTTTGGCCAGACCAATGGTGATTATCGTTCGAAAGCTAGTGGATTGTGGAGTAACCTTTCCACATGGGAGATATATGTCGGTTCATGGAACCAACCTACGGCTTTACAGGGCTACCCTGGCCAGAGTAGTATTCCAGGCCGGGTAGATATTAATAATGACATTACACTGGATCTAAGTCCTGCGCGGCCTATTGGAGATCTGAATATAAATTCGGGAACACTGGAGTTATCGGCGTATAACTTTATAGTAAATGGAGCTACAAATATATCAAGCATACTTAGTGATAACAATAGCGGGGGTATTGTAGCCTTTCATGGAACAATTACAATTACGAACACAGGAACATGGACTTCAAATGCCTTGCCCAGTACGCAGCTTCTCTTTTATGGCAACATTATAAATAATAGCAATAGCGTTTCAGTTTCCCACGCCAGAGCTGCTGCTAACATAATTTTGAGTGGAACCGGGACAATAGTGATGAATTATTTTGAATTCAATGGTCCCTATACAGTTACCAACCAAACAACAATTTCAATAAACCAGGGATTAAATATCAGTGATGTTCCAGGGACTGAATGGATAAACGAAGGGATATTAAACTATGCCAGCACAACATATTTCATAATGAGTGAGCGTACATTGGACGCTTCTTATCCCGGTAATACAGTTAATTTTAGCGGTTCCGGAGATCAGGACATTAAAATACCTTCCTCGTCTTATTCTAACTTAAGCACTTCAGGGTCCGGCACCAAAAATATAGTTGCTGATCAGGTGATTGGAGGGAATCTTAATATTGGTACCTCAACTACTCTTAATTCCAACAGTCACGATCTGACCATTTCAGGGGACTGGACAAATAATGGGGCTTTTACCGAAGGCTCAGGAAGTGTTACCTTCAATGGAATCAATAACCAGACTATTGCAAATCCTTCAAGTGAAACATTTTATGATCTTACAATCAACAATTCCGGAAGTTCCGGAAATAATAATCTGATCCTATCTAATACTGTCACCTGCAGCAATTCCCTTACAATGACATCGGGTAATATCAATACCGGTTCAAATGTAATGGTATTAAGCCCGACATCCGTTGGATCTTTGATCCGGACCTCTGGAACTATAATTGGAAGGTTTACAAGAGGAGTAATTACACCCGGAGTGAATTACCTTTTTCCTGTTGGCACTGCCTCTTATTACCGTCCGGCAATTTTTAACTTCGCATCTCTGGGGTCATCTACAAATATTACAGCTCAGTTCGTGGCAGCTTCCCCCGGGGCATTTACTCCTTATCTCGATGATTTAGTTAATCAATTAGACTTTGATTTTACTGATGGTTATTGGCGTTTTAGCAGTTCTGCACTTCCGGCAACTACCTATACACTATCACTCGATGGCGACGGCTTCTCAAGCTTTGCTATTGATGCAAACTCCAGGATCTCGGGAAGAAATGCAGGAGCTGCGTCGTGGTCCGATTATGGGACACATGGCACTGTTGACATTCCAAACAGCACAATCACGCGAACAGGGATCAACATCCTGAATTCTACTTCGTTCGATTATTGTTTTGCCGGCAGGTGCAATATAGCAGCCAGTGCCGGACCGGACCGGACAATTTGCGAAGGATCCTCTGCTACTTTAAACGGTTCAGGCGGGGGTACATATTCATGGAGTCCGTCATACGGGTTAAATAATCCCAATATTGCCAATCCTGTTGCAAGTCCTGCTGTAACTACCACATATACTTTGACTGTTACAAACGGTATATGTGTCAATACCGACAATGTAGTCGTTACAGTGAATCCTGCCCCGGCTGTTGCTCTGGGGTATGCTTTTCAGAAATCGATAACAATAGATCATAATTTGGTAAATGGTGGTTCTGACCTAATGAATTTTCCGGTTCTGGTAAATATTTCAAATTCACCGGAAAGAGATCAGTTAAGAACAGTTGTTAACGGGGGACATGTTCAAAACTCTAACGGATATGATATAATTTTTACTGATGCAAATAATAATAAGCTCGATCATCAGGTTGAAAGCTATGATCCGGTAACCGGCAATTTAATTGCCTGGGTAAGGTTACCTGTATTATCTGCCTCAGTAAACACTACAATACTGATGTTATATGGGAACCCGCAGATTAGCACGGATCCCTCAGTTAAGTCAGTGTGGGATCCGAACTTCAGGGGTGTATGGCATCTGAATGCGACTGATTATACGGATGGTACTCTGAACGCTAATAATGGTACCAATTTCGGATCAGCTGATGCAGCTGGACAAATTGGATATGGAAAAAGCTTCAATGGAACTTCAACTTATATAGATGCGGGCAATAACTCAAGTCTGTTCATCAATAATTCAATTACAGTTTCTGCATGGGTCAGATGTAATAATACTCCTTCGGGACATATTGTAAATATGGGAGGTGGGTGGTCAGATCCGGGCTATTCCCTCTTCTGGCTCGACGCGACAGGGATACGTGTTGAATTACAAGGCGCAACTAAATCAATTCATGATATACCGTTGCCAACATCTGGTTCATGGCACTATATAGCATTCACATGGAATATCATTTCAAAAACGATTAATACATATATTGATGGTCTACTTGTAGCAGGGGGGGGAGATTTAACTTTTAACGGGCCTATTGGAAACCCTGCACAACATCTTGAAATTGGGAAAAATGCCAATCAGTCCGGGTATATTTTTAATGGTATTATTGATGAACCAAGGGTTCAGAGTATATCCAGAACGGCTGGCTGGATTGCTACAGAATACAATAATCAGAAAACTCCATCGACTTTCTACAATATCTCAGGCGAGTCCAATTGTTCTACTTATGATTTTGAAGTCTGTGCAAATGCAACTGGAGTTATTTATTCTGTCCCGGCACAGGCAAATCAAACCTACAACTGGAATATAGCCGGCGCCTTAAGTTTTACCGGGAATGGGACTAATCAGGTTTCGGTCAATTGGGGAGCTGCAGGAACCGGTCAGATATCTTTATCGGTCACAAATACCTCTACGGGTTGTTCTGCCTCTTCACCGGTATATTCAGTTATAAAAGATCCCGTTCCCGCGCCTGTAATTACCGGAAATTTGACGGTTTGTCCTGATAAATCGAATGAGATATACAATACTGCTAATATTGTCGGACATTCGTATGCATGGACAGTTAGCGGAGATGTTAGTTTCACAGGAGATGGTACAAATCAGATTAATGTTGACTGGGGGCCAGGGCCAATCGGAACAGTTTCACTGGTAGAGACTATAACTGCTACCGGTTGTAATACATCAGCAAACATTACAATTAACATCCTTGATAATACTCCCCCTACTATAACCTGTCCGGGAATAATAGTCCAAAATGTTGATGCCGGCACCTGTAACTCATCAGTTGTCATTCCAGATGCAGTCATAGCGGATAACTGTTCATTGTCATCACTCACCTGGACTATGACCGGAGCAACTGTTGCGTCATCTTCCGGGTCAGGTATAAACCAGGTAGGGACCTACACTTTCAATGCGGGTATAACCACGGTGGCATATATTGTAAAAGATGTAACAGGTAACCAGGCCACTTGTAATATTACAGTTACTATAACTGATAATATAAATCCGACGATCACCTGTCCAGCCAATATCACCCATACAGCAGATGCCGGACTATGTTCATATACAGTTGCAGTGGGTGTCCCCACAACAGGAGATAACTGCGGGGTATCAGGTACGGTTGGTACGAGGAGCGATGCACTGCTATTAACAGCTCCTTATCCAGTAGGAGTCACAACGATACACTGGGTTGTCACCGATATCCATGGCAACACCAATAACTGCGATCAGACGGTGACAGTTACAGATAATGAGTTACCGACGATCACCTGTCCAGCCAATATCACCCATACAGCAGATGCCGGACTATGTTCATATACAGTTGCAGTGGGTGTCCCCACAACAGGAGATAACTGCGGGGTATCAGGTACGGTTGGTACGAGGAGCGATGCACTGCTATTAACAGCTCCTTATCCAGTAGGAGTCACAACGATACACTGGGTTGTCACCGATATCCATGGCAACACCAATAACTGCGATCAGACGGTGACAGTTACGGATAATGAGTTACCGACGATCACCTGTCCAGCCAATATCACCCATACAGCAGATGCCGGACTATGTTCATATACAGTTGCAGTGGGTGTCCCCACAACAGGAGATAACTGCGGGGTATCAGGTACGGTTGGTACAAGGAGCGATGCACTGATATTAACAGCTCCTTATCCAGTAGGAGTCACAACGATACACTGGGTTGTCACCGATATCCATGGCAACACCAATAACTGCGATCAGACGGTGACAGTTACAGATAATGAGTTACCGACGATCACCTGTCCAGCCAATATCACCCATACAGCAGATGCCGGACTATGTTCATATACAGTTGCAGTGGGTGTCCCCACAACAGGAGATAACTGCGGGGTATCAGGTACGGTTGGTACGAGGAGCGATGCACTGCTATTAACAGCTCCTTATCCAGAAGGAGTCACAACGATACACTGGGTTGTCACCGATATCCATGGCAACACCAACAACTGTGATCAGACGGTGACAGTTACAGATAATGAGTTACCGACGATCACCTGTCCAGCCAATATCACCCATACAGCAGATGCCGGACTATGTTCATATACAGTTGCAGTGGGTGTCCCCACAACAGGAGATAACTGCGGGGTATCAGGTACGGTTGGTACAAGAAGCGATGCACTGATATTAACAGCTCCTTATCCAGAAGGAGTCACAACGATACACTGGGTTGTCACCGATATCCATGGCAACACCAACAGCTGTGATCAGACGGTGACAGTTACGGATAATGAGTTACCGACGATCACCTGTCCAGCCAATATCACCCATACAGCAGATGCCGGACTATGTTCATATACAGTTGCAGTGGGTGTCCCCACAACAGGAGATAACTGCGGGGTATCAGGTACGGTTGGTACGAGGAGCGATGTGCTGCTATTAACAGCTCCTTATCCAGTAGGAGTCACAACGATACACTGGGTTGTCACCGATATCCATGGCAACACCAATAGCTGCGATCAGACGGTGACAGTTACGGATAATGAGTTACCGACAATCGCCTGTCCAGCCAATATCACCCATACAGCAGATGCCGGACTATGTTCATATACAGTTGCAGTGGGTGTCCCCACAACAGGAGATAACTGCGGGGTATCAGGTACGGTTGGTACAAGGAGCGATGCACTGATATTAACAGCTCCTTATCCAGTAGGAGTCACAACGATACACTGGGTTGTCACCGATATCCATGGCAACACCAACAGCTGTGATCAGACGGTAACAGTTACGGATAATGAGTTACCGACGATCACCTGTCCAGCCAATATCACCCATACAGCAGATGCCGGACTATGTTCATATACAGTTGCAGTGGGTGTCCCCACAACAGGAGATAACTGCGGGGTATCAGGTACGGTTGGTACAAGGAGCGATGCGCTGCTATTAACAGCTTTTTATCCAGTAGGAGTCACAACGATACACTGGGTTGTCACCGATATCCATGGCAACACCAACAGCTGCGATCAGACGGTGACAGTTACAGATAATGAGTTACCGACGATCGCCTGTCCAGCCAATATCACCCATACAGCAGATGCCGGGCTATGTTCATATACAGTTGCAGTGGGTGTCCCCACAACAGGAGATAACTGCGGGGTATCAGGTACGGTTGGTACAAGAAGCGATGCACTGATATTAACAGCTCCTTATCCAGTAGGAGTCACAACGATACACTGGGTTGTCACCGATATCCATGGCAACACCAACAGCTGTGATCAGACGGTGACAGTTACGGATAATGAGTTACCGACGATCACCTGTCCAGCCAATATCACCCATACAGCAGATGCCGGACTATGTTCATATACAGTTGCAGTGGGTGTCCCCACAACAGGAGATAACTGCGGGGTATCAGGTACGGTTGGTACAAGGAGCGATGTGCTGCTATTAACAGCTCCTTATCCAGTAGGAGTCACAACGATACACTGGGTTGTCACCGATATCCATGGCAACACCAATAACTGCGATCAGACGGTGACAGTTACAGATAATGAGTTACCGACGATCACCTGTCCAGCCAATATCACCCATACAGCAGATGCCGGACTATGTTCATATACAGTTGCAGTGGGTGTCCCCACAACAGGAGATAACTGCGGGGTATCAGGTACGGTTGGTACGAGGAGCGATGCACTGCTATTAACAGCTCCTTATCCAGAAGGAGTCACAACGATACACTGGGTTGTCACCGATATCCATGGCAACACCAACAACTGTGATCAGACGGTGACAGTTACAGATAATGAGTTACCGACGATCACCTGTCCAGCCAATATCACCCATACAGCAGATGCCGGACTATGTTCATATACAGTTGCAGTGGGTGTCCCCACAACAGGAGATAACTGCGGGGTATCAGGTACGGTTGGTACAAGGAGCGATGCACTGATATTAACAGCTCCTTATCCAGTAGGAGTCACAACGATACACTGGGTTGTCACCGATATCCATGGCAACACCAATAGCTGCGATCAGACGGTGACAGTTACGGATAATGAGTTACCGACGATCGCCTGTCCAGCCAATATCAGCCATACAGCAGATGCCGGACTATGTTCATATACTGTTGCAGTGGGTGTCCCCACAACAGGAGATAACTGCGGGGTATCAGGTACGGTTGGTACGAGGAGCGATGTGCTGCTATTAACAGCTCCTTATCCAGTAGGAGTCACAACGATACACTGGGTTGTCACCGATATCCATGGCAACACCAATAACTGTGATCAGACGGTGACAGTTACGGATAATGAGTTACCGACGATCGCCTGTCCAGCCAATATCACCCATACAGCAGATGCCGGACTATGTTCATATACAGTTGCAGTGGGTGTCCCCACAACAGGAGATAACTGCGGGGTATCAGGTACGGTTGGTACAAGGAGCGACGCACTGCTATTAACAGCTCCTTATCCAGTAGGAGTCACAACGATACACTGGGTTGTCACCGATATCCATGGCAACATCAATAGCTGCGATCAGACGGTGACAATTACGGATAATGAGTTACCGACGATCGCCTGTCCAGCCAATATCACCCATACAGCAGATGCCGGACTATGTTCATATACAGTTGCAGTGGGTGTCCCCACAACAGGAGATAACTGCGGGGTATCAGGTACGGTTGGTACAAGGAGCGATGCACTGCTATTAACAGCTCCTTATCCAGTAGGAGTCACAACGATACACTGGGTTGTCACCGATATCCATGGCAACACCAATAACTGCGATCAGACGGTGACAGTTACAGATAATGAGTTACCGACGATCACCTGTCCAGCCAATATCACCCATACAGCAGATGCCGGACTATGTTCATATACAGTTGCAGTGGGTGTCCCCACAACAGGAGATAACTGCGGGGTATCAGGTACGGTTGGTACGAGGAGCGATGCACTGCTATTAACAGCTCCTTATCCAGTAGGAGTCACAACGATACACTGGGTTGTCACCGATATCCATGGCAACACCAATAACTGTGATCAGACGGTGACAGTTTCAGATAATGAGTTACCGACGATCGCCTGTCCAGCCAATATCACCCATACAGCAGATGCCGGACTATGTTCATATACAGTTGCAGTGGGTGTCCCCACAACAGGAGATAACTGCGGGGTATCAGGTACGGTTGGTACAAGGAGCGATGCACTGATATTAACAGCTCCTTATCCAGTAGGAGTCACAACGATACACTGGGTTGTCACCGATATCCATGGCAACACCAATAACTGCGATCAGACGGTGACAGTTACAGATAATGAGTTACCGACGATCACCTGTCCAGCCAATATCACCCATACAGCAGATGCCGGACTATGTTCATATACAGTTGCAGTGGGTGTCCCCACAACAGGAGATAACTGCGGGGTATCAGGTACGGTTGGTACGAGGAGCGATGCACTGCTATTAACAGCTCCTTATCCAGAAGGAGTCACAACGATACACTGGGTTGTCACCGATATCCATGGCAACACCAACAACTGTGATCAGACGGTGACAGTTACAGATAATGAGTTACCGACGATCACCTGTCCAGCCAATATCACCCATACAGCAGATGCCGGACTATGTTCATATACAGTTGCAGTGGGTGTCCCCACAACAGGAGATAACTGCGGGGTATCAGGTACGGTTGGTACAAGGAGCGATGCACTGATATTAACAGCTCCTTATCCAGTAGGAGTCACAACGATACACTGGGTTGTCACCGATATCCATGGCAACACCAACAGCTGTGATCAGACGGTGACAGTTACGGACAATGAGATACCTGCGATAATCTGTCCTGCTGATGTCACAGTCAGTTGTGAAGATGACAATACCCCTGCGGGAACAGGTACAGCCACAGCAACGGATAACTGTGATCCCGCACCTGTCATCTCATTCAGTGACGCGAGCACCTACATCTTAGATCCTGCAAATGTTCTTCATTATAACTATGTCATCACCAGGACCTGGAGAGCAACGGATGTTGCCGGTAACTTCAGTGAATGCATACAGACCATCACTGTTCATGATATCACCAACCCTGTTATCACCTGCCCGGCCAATGTCACTGTGAGCTGTGAAGATGACAATACCCCTGCAGGAACAGGTACGGCGACAGCAACAGATAACTGCGCCCCGTCAGCTAATATAACGATCACCTTCAGCGATGTGAGCACCTACAGCGCCGATGCTGCAAGCGTGCTTCATTATAACTATGTCATCACCAGGACCTGGAGAGCAACGGATGTTGCCGGCAACTTCAGTGAATGCATACAGACCATCACTGTTCATGATATCACCAACCCTGTTATCACCTGCCCGGCCAATGTCACAGTCAGCTGTGAAGATGACAATACCCCTGCAGGAACAGGTACGGCCACAGCAACAGATAACTGCGCCCTGTCAGCCAATATATCGATCACCTTCAGCGATGTGAGCACCTACAGCGCTGATGCTTCAAGCGTTCTTCATTATAACTATGTTATCACCAGGACCTGGAGGGCAACGGATGTGGCTGGTAACTTCAGTGAATGTATACAGACCATCACTGTTCATGATATCACCAACCCTGTTATCACCTGCCCGGCCAATGTCACTGTCAGCTGTGAAGATGACAATACCCCTGCAGGAACAGGTACGGCCACAGCAACAGATAACTGCGCCCCGCCAGCTAATATATCGATCACCTTCAGCGATGTGAGCACCTACAGCGCCGATGCAGCAAGCGTGCTTCATTATAACTATGTCATCACCAGGACATGGAGGGCAACGGATGTGGCTGGTAACTTCAGTGAATGCATACAGACCATCACTGTCCATGATATCACTAACCCGGTTATCACCTGCCCGGCCAATGTCACTGTCAGTTGTGAAGATGACAATACCCCTGCAGGAACAGGTACGGCCACAGCAACGGATAACTGCGCACTGTCAGCTAATATATCGATCACCTTCAGCGATGTGAGCACCTACAGCGCCGATGCAGCAAGCGTGCTTCATTATAACTATGTCATCACCAGGACATGGAGGGCAACGGATGTTGCCGGTAACTTCAGTGAATGCATACAGACCATCACTGTCCATGATATCACCAACCCGGTTATCACCTGCCCGGCCAATATCACAGTCAGCTGTGAAGATGACAATACCCCTGCAGGAACAGGTACGGCTACAGCAACAGATAACTGCGCACTGTCAGCTAATATATCGATCACCTTCAGCGATGTGAGCACCTACAGCGCCGATGCAGCAAGCGTGCTTCATTATAACTATGTCATCACCAGGACCTGGAGAGCAACGGATGTTGCCGGCAACTTCAGTGAATGCATACAGACCATCACTGTTCATGATATCACCAACCCGGTTATCACCTGCCCGGCCAATGTCACTGTGAGCTGTGAAGATGACAATACCCCTGCAGGAACAGGTACGGCCACAGCAACAGATAACTGCGCCCCGTCAGCCAATATAACAATCACCTTCAGCGATGTGAGCACCTACAGCGCTGATGCTTCAAGCGTTCTTCATTATAACTATGTCATCACCAGGACCTGGAGGGCAACGGATGTTGCCGGCAACTTCAGTGAATGCATACAGACCATCACTGTCCATGATATCACTAACCCGGTTATCACCTGCCCGGCCAATGTCACTGTGAGCTGTGAAGATGACAATACCCCTGCAGGAACAGGTACGGCCACAGCAACAGATAACTGCGCACCGTCAGCCAATATAACAATCACCTTCAGCGATGTGAGCACCTACAGCGCCGATGCAGCAAGCGTGCTTCATTATAACTATGTCATCACCAGGACCTGGAGAGCAACGGATGTTGCCGGTAACTTCAGTGAATGCATACAGACCATCACTGTTCATGATATCACCAACCCTGTTATCACCTGCCCGGCCAATGTCACTGTGAGCTGTGAAGATGACAATACCCCTGCAGGAACAGGTACGGCTACAGCAACAGATAACTGCGCACTGTCAGCTAATATATCGATCACCTTCAGCGATGTGAGCACCTACAGCGCCGATGCAGCAAGCGTGCTTCATTATAACTATGTCATCACCAGGACCTGGAGAGCAACGGATGTTGCCGGCAACTTCAGTGAATGCATACAGACCATCACTGTCCATGATATCACTAACCCGGTTATCACCTGCCCGGCCAATGTCACTGTGAGCTGTGAAGATGACAATACCCCTGCAGGAACAGGTACGGCCACAGCAACAGATAACTGCGCCCCGTCAGCCAATATAACAATCACCTTCAGCGATGTGAGCACCTACAGCGCTGATGCTTCAAGCGTTCTTCATTATAACTATGTCATCACCAGGACCTGGAGGGCAACGGATGTGGCAGGTAACTTCAGTGAATGCATACAGACCATCACTGTTCATGATATCACCAACCCTGTTATCACCTGCCCGGCCAATGTCACTGTCAGCTGTGAAGATGACAATACCCCTGCAGGAACAGGTACGGCCACAGCAACAGATAACTGCGCCCCGCCAGCTAATATATCGATCACCTTCAGCGATGTGAGCACCTACAGCGCCGATGCAGCAAGCGTTCTTCATTATAACTATGTCATCACCAGGACCTGGAGAGCAACGGATGTGGCTGGTAACTTCAGTGAATGCATACAGACCATCACTGTTCATGATATCACTAACCCGGTTATCACCTGCCCGGCCAATGTCACTGTCAGCTGTGAAGATGACAATACCCCTGCAGGAACAGGTACGGCCACAGCAACAGATAACTGCGCACTGTCAGCTAATATATCGATCACCTTCAGCGATGTGAGCACCTACAGCGCCGATGCAGCAAGCGTGCTTCATTATAACTATGTCATCACCAGGACATGGAGGGCAACGGATGTGGCTGGTAACTTCAGTGAATGCATACAGACCATCACTGTCCATGATATCACCAACCCGGTTATCACCTGCCCGGCCAATGTCACTGTCAGCTGTGAAGATGACAATACCCCTGCAGGAACAGGTACGGCCACAGCAACAGATAACTGCGCCCCGTCAGCCAATATAGCAATCACCTTCAGCGATGTGAGCACCTACAGCGCTGATGCTTCAAGCGTTCTTCATTATAACTATGTTATCACCAGGACCTGGAGGGCAACGGATGTGGCCGGTAACTTCAGTGAATGCATACAGACCATCACTGTTCATGATATCACTAACCCGGTTATCACCTGCCCGGCCAATGTCACTGTGAGCTGTGAAGATGACAATACCCCTGCAGGAACAGGTACGGCCACAGCAACAGATAACTGCGCACCGTCAGCCAATATAGCAATCACCTTCAGCGATGTGAGCACCTACAGCGCTGATGCTGCAAGCGTTCTTCATTATAACTATGTCATCACCAGGACCTGGAGGGCAACGGATGTTGCAGGTAACTTCAGTGAATGCATACAGACCATCACTGTTCATGATATCACCAACCCTGTTATCACCTGCCCGGCCAATGTCACTGTCAGCTGTGAAGATGACAATACCCCTGCAGGAACAGGTACGGCCACAGCAACAGATAACTGCGCCCCGTCAGCCAATATATCGATCACCTTCAGCGATGTGAGCACCTACAGCGCTGATGCTTCAAGCGTTCTTCATTATAACTATGTTATCACCAGGACCTGGAGGGCAACGGATGTGGCTGGTAACTTCAGTGAATGTATACAGACCATCACTGTTCATGATATCACCAACCCTGTTATCACCTGCCCGGCCAATGTCACTGTCAGCTGTGAAGATGACAATACCCCTGCAGGAACAGGTACGGCCACAGCAACAGATAACTGCGCACTGTCAGCCAATATATCGATCACCTTCAGCGATGTGAGCACCTACAGCGCCGATGCAGCAAGCGTGCTTCATTATAACTATGTCATCACCAGGACCTGGAGAGCAACGGATGTGGCAGGTAACTTCAGTGAATGCATACAGACCATCACTGTTCATGATATCACCAACCCGGTTATCACCTGCCCGGCCAATGTCACTGTGAGCTGTGAAGATGACAATACCCCTGCAGGAACAGGTACGGCCACAGCAACAGATAACTGCGCCCCGTCAGCCAATATAACAATCACCTTCAGCGATGTGAGCACCTACAGCGCTGATGCTTCAAGCGTTCTTCATTATAACTATGTTATCACCAGGACCTGGAGGGCAACGGATGTGGCTGGTAACTTCAGTGAATGTATACAGACCATCACTGTTCATGATATCACCAACCCTGTTATCACCTGCCCGGCCAATGTCACTGTCAGCTGTGAAGATGACAATACCCCTGCAGGAACAGGTACGGCGACAGCAACAGATAACTGCGCCCCGTCAGCTAATATATCGATCACCTTCAGCGATGTGAGCACCTACAGCGCCGATGCAGCAAGCGTGCTTCATTATAACTATGTCATCACCAGGACATGGAGGGCAACGGATGTGGCTGGTAACTTCAGTGAATGCATACAGACCATCACTGTCCATGATATCACTAACCCGGTTATCACCTGCCCGGCCAATGTCACTGTCAGCTGTGAAGATGACAATACCCCTGCAGGAACAGGTACGGCCACAGCAACAGATAACTGCGCCCCGCCAGCCAATATAGCGATCACCTTCAGCGATGTGAGCACCTACAGCGCCGATGCAGCAAGTGTTCTTCATTATAACTATGTCATCACCAGGACCTGGAGGGCAACGGATGTTGCCGGCAACTTCAGTGAATGTATACAGACCATCACTGTTCATGATATCACTAACCCGGTTATCACCTGCCCGGCCAATGTCACAGTCAGCTGTGAAGATGACAATACCCCTGCAGGAACAGGTACGGCTACAGCAGCAGATAACTGCGCCCCGATAGCCAATATAACAATCACCTTCAGCGATGTGAGCACCTACAGCGCCGATGCAGCAAGCGTTCTTCATTATAATTATGTTATCACCAGGACCTGGAGAGCAACTGATGTTGCAGGTAACTTCAGTGAATGCATACAGACCATCACTGTCCATGATATCACTAACCCTGTTATCACCTGCCCGGCCAATGTCACTGTCAGCTGTGAAGATGACAATACCCCTGCAGGAACAGGTACGGCCACAGCAACAGATAACTGCGCCCCGATAGCCAATATAGCGATCACCTTCAGCGATGTGAGCACCTACAGCGCCGATGCAGCAAGCGTGCTTCATTATAACTATGTTATCACCAGGACCTGGAGAGCAACGGATGTTGCCGGCAACTTCAGTGAATGCATACAGACCATCACTGTTCATGATATCACCAACCCGGTTATCACCTGCCCGGCCAATATCACTGTGAGCTGTGAAGATGACAATACCCCTGCAGGAACAGGTACGGCCACAGCAACAGATAACTGCGCCCCGTCAGCCAATATAACAATCACCTTCAGCGATGTGAGCACCTACAGCGCTGATGCTTCAAGCGTTCTTCATTATAATTATGTCATCACCAGGACCTGGAGGGCAACGGATGTTGCAGGTAACTTCAGTGAATGCATACAGACCATCACTGTCCATGATATCACTAACCCGGTTATCACCTGCCCGGCCAATGTCACTGTGAGCTGTGAAGATGACAATACCCCTGCAGGAACAGGTACGGCCACAGCAACAGATAACTGCGCACCGTCAGCCAATATAACAATCACCTTCAGCGATGTGAGCACCTACAGCGCTGATGCAGCAAGTGTTCTTCATTATAACTATGTTATCACCAGGACCTGGAGGGCAACGGATGTTGCCGGCAACTTCAGTGAATGCATACAGACCATCACTGTCCATGATATCACTAACCCGACGTTTACAGTGCCAGGAACAATAACAATCTGCAGGGCATCTGATTGTACTTATGACATAAACACATCTATTACGGGAGATGTCACCGATGAATCAGATAATTGCACTCCCGCGACATTACTAAATGCAACATATACTGATGACAACTCAGGCTTAATAGATTGTGATAATTATGGCTTTATCTTAAGAACCTGGACTCTTACAGATATTGCCGGTAATACTACTGTTAAAATTCAGACAATATGGATTGAGCCTACACCCAAAATCACAATAATAAATAATGCACCGATTATTTGCAATGAGGCAAATGTAAATCTTGTTTTTAGCAGTCCTACAGTCAGCATTACGACAGCTGATCTGAGCTATGTTGTTACGGTCACGAGCACTGATCCTACCAACCTTGGAGGAACTGCCTCAACCGGGTTTACATTGCTCAAGGCTGATCTGCCCTTCACTTTAACAGGTACATTAACCAATAGTAGTGACATACCAATAGTTGTCACATATACAGCGATACCAAAGCTGAATGGATGCAGTGACGGTCCTGTACGGGTAACGACAGTTACAGTCAACCCGACACCACAGGTGGTACCGAGTACACTTTCACAGACGATCTGTAATGACGGGACAACGGGTGTAACCTTAGCCAGCCCCAGTACTTTCACCAGCGGTGTTATCACCTTTAATTATACAGTATCAGCAACAGGAGGTGTAACGGGATTTACAACTCCGGTTACAAATCTGCCTAAAGATTTTGTAATTTCTGATGTATTGCATAATCCTACCGATTCGCCACAGACAGTAACTTATACTATTGTTCCGATAAGTCCGACAGGCTGCTCAGACGGACCGGCCAAAATAGTGGTTATCACAGTCGACCCAACGCCACAGGTGGTTCCCAGCACTTTGACACAGACTCTTTGTAATGATGGCACAACAAATGTAACATTAGGCAGCCCGAGTATCTTCAGCACCGGACCTATAACATTTAATTATACGGTGGTAGCGACTGGAGGAGTAACAGGATTTACGACTCCAGTGACGGGGTTACCGATAAATCATGTCATTTCCGATGTACTTCATAATCCAACAGATGCACCACAAACTGTGACTTATATAATAGTTCCGATAAGTCCGGCAGGTTGTGCAGCAGGACCTTCGAAAACAGTAATTATCACTGTGGACCCTACGCCACAAGTTGTACCCAGTACCCTGACTCAAACTATCTGTAATGATGGCGCGACAAATATAACATTAGGCAGTCCGAGTACATTCAGCAGCGGAGCGATCACATTTAATTATACGGTAGTTGCCACCGGAGGAGTGACCGGATTTACAACACCTGTTACAGGATTACCAAAAGATTTTATCATCTCGGATGTACTTCATAATCCAACAGATGCGCCACAGACAGTAACATATACGGTTGTGCCGGTAAGTCCGTCAGGCTGTGCAGCAGGACCATCAAAAATTGTGATTATTACAGTCGACCCAACACCGCAGGTGGTACCGAGTGCTCTTTCACAAAGAATCTGTAATACTGGAACGACCAGTATAGTTCTAGCCAGTCCAAGTACATTTTCCAGTGGTGTTATCACTTTTAACTATACAGTTGTTGCAACTGGTGGTGTCACAGGATTTACAACTCCGGTTACGGGATTACCAAATAATTTTGTTCTGTCGGATGTTTTGAATAATCCTACAAATGATCCTCAGACTGTTACTTATACAATTGTACCGATCAGCCCAATCGGATGCCCTGCCGGCCCACCGAAAATAATTGTTATTACGGTTGAACCAACACCACAGGTGAATCCTAGTACGCTGGCCCAGACAATCTGCAATGATGGAACGACAAACATTGTACTGTCCAGCCCGAGTACGTTTACTACCGGTGTAATCACCTTTAATTATACTGTTGTCGCCACCGGGGGGGTTACAGGATTTACTACGCCAGTTACAGGGTTGGCCAACAACTCAGTCATATCAGATCTACTTCATAACCCGACAGATGCACCTCAGACAGTTATTTACACTGTAGTTCCAATTAGTCCGGAATGTAGCGCAACCGATCCGATCAAGATTATAACTGTCACTGTAAATCCTACTCCACAGGTAATACCGAGCACTCTTATTCAAACTATATGTAATGATGAATCTGCCAGTGTTACATTAGCCAGCCCCAGTACTTTTACCAGTGGGGTTATCACCTTTAATTATACAGTCGCAGCTACGGGAGGCGTTACCGGATTTACGACTCCGGTTACCGGGTTACCCAGGGATTTTGTGATAGCTGATGTACTGCATAATCCAACCGATGCTCCGCAGACCGTAACTTATACCATTGTTCCGGTAAGTCCAACCGGATGCCCTGACGGACCATCAAAAACAGTTATTATTACTGTCAACCCGACACCGCAGGTTGTACCGAGTACACTAATCCAGACGATCTGTAATGATGGAACGACAAATGTTATATTAGGCAGCCCGAGTACTTTCAGCAACGGACCTATAACCTTTAATTATACAGTGGTAGCAACGGGAGGAGTGACAGGGTTTACGACTCCAGTCACTGGGTTAACGAAGGATCATGTCATCTCCGATGTACTTCATAATCCTACAGATGCACCACAAACTGTGACTTATATAATAGTTCCGATAAGTCCGGCAGGTTGTGCAGCAGGACCTTCGAAAACAGTAGTTATCACTGTCAACCCTACGCCACAAGTTGTACCCAGTACCCTGACTCAAACTATCTGTAATGATGGCACGACAAATATAACATTAGGCAGTCCGAGTACATTCAGCAGCGGAGCGATCACATTTAATTATACGGTAGTTGCCACCGGAGGAGTGACCGGATTTACAACACCTGTTACAGGATTACCAAAAGATTTTATCATCTCGGATGTACTTCATAATCCAACAGATGCGCCACAGACAGTAACATATACGGTTGTACCGGTAAGTCCAGCAGGCTGTGCAGCAGGACCATCGAAAATTGTGACTGTTACAGTCAATCCGACTCCACAGGTGGCGCCCAGCACGCTTTCTGAGACCATCTGCAATGACGCAGCCCTGAATATAGTTTTAGGTAGCCCGAGCATATTCAGTAATGGAGTAATTACCTTTAATTATACGGTTGTTGCAACAGGAGGGGTCACCGGCTTTACAACACCTGTAACCGGATTACCAAAGGATCATATAATATCGGATGTTCTTCATAATCCAACCAATAGTCCACAAACGGTAATTTACACTATTGTACCGATAAGTCCAACCGGATGTGCAGCAGGACCAGCTAAAATAGTGACAATTACAGTCAACCCGACACCGCAGGTTGTACCCAGCACCCTTACCCAGACCATATGTAATGATGCTGCTACAAACGTAACCCTGGGGAGTCCAAGTGTATTTACCAGCGGGGTCATAACCTTTAATTATACAGTTGTAGCTACCGGAGGAGTCACCGGTTTTACTACGCCAGTTACAGGATTACCTAAAGATCATGTAATAGCGGATGTGCTTCATAATCCGACAGATAATCCCCAGACTGTTACCTACACTATTTCTCCGATTAGTCCGACAGGATGTCCCGCAGGACCTGTTAAAATAGTAGTAATAACTGTAAATCCGACACCGCAGGTTGTACCGAGTAATCTTTCGCAAACGATCTGTAATGATGGTACAACCAGTGTTACTTTAGCCAGCCCAAGTACTTTTACCAGTGGTGTAATAACCTTTAAATATACAGTCTCAGCAACAGGAGGTGTAACAGGATTTACCACTCCGGTTACAAATCTGCCTAAAGATTTTGTAATTTCTGATGTACTGCATAATCCTACCGATTCTCCTCAGACAGTAACTTATACCATTGTTCCGGTAAGTCCGACCGGCTGCCCTGATGGGCCTGCCAAGATAGTGGTTATCATAGTAAACCCGACACCACAGGTGGTTCCCAGCACTCTGGGACAGACTCTTTGTAATGATGGCACAACAAATGTAACATTAGGCAGCCCGAGTATCTTCAGCAACGGACCTATTACATTTAATTATACAGTAGGAGCAACAGGCGGAGTGACAGGGTTTACGACACCTGTCACAGGATTACCAAAGGACCATGTAATATCCGATATCCTTCATAATCCAACAGATGCACCTCAAACAGTAACATATACAATAGTACCGATAAGCCCAACGGGCTGTTCCCCGGGACCAATAAAAACAGTTGTTATCACTATAAATCCAACACCCAGGATCTTCCCGATACCATCAAATAGCCTGCAATGTGATAGCATAACCACTAATATTCAGCTGCAGAGTCCAAGTCTGTTTACATCCGGTTTGATTTCATTTAAATATACTGTTACAACAACCGGTACTGTAACAGGATTTATTACTCCCTTAAACGGAATACCAAATAATCAAATCATTGCTGACAGGCTAATTAATGGGACAGATCATTTTCAGATAGTTACTTACAGAGTTGTCCCTGTCAGCCCAACGGGGTGCTCTGACGGACTGGCACAGGATATTTCAGTTACTGTTAATCCGACACCAAGAGTAGTACCCAGCAACATCAGCAATCTTAAACCAGATTCCTCAATCTGCTTCGGTGGTACAACTGCCATTCAATTAACAACACCAACTGTTATGACTTCAGGATCAATAAGATTTGATTATAATATATCCATAACCGGAGGTCCGGGAATCATAATAGGGAATACTTCTCCTGAAGTGAATCGAATACCCGGTTATATAATTGGGTTCCCCTATCAGAATAATTCAGATACAATTCAATCTGTTTATTATGCTATTACACCGAAAGTTGATAATGGCATTTGTGTACCTGGGAGGAGAGTAATAAGTGAGATAAAGGTTCACGCACGTCCACTCCAGAGCATTGTTGTTACAAAACCGCTTACATGTTCAGGTGGTGCAGGACTGGCAGCTTTAAGGGCAGTAATATCCAAAGGAGCAAATCCATACCAGGTAGTATGGGACGGACCCGTAGGATATCATAAAGTCGATTCATTAGCGATTGCTAACCTTTCGAGCGGTAAGTACGTTATTGAAGTGACAGATAACCTCAGCTGCAGCAGAAAAGATTCGATTAGTATCGTGCCGGTTACGGCAAGAGCTTATATCTCTGCAGATGTTATACCTCCGGGAAACTATAATATCAGTTGTATCGGATCGACGGACGGTACTATTCTTGTAGCTGTTACCGGAGGAATAACACCCCCATATAATTATTCGGTGATCAAAAATGACACTGAGACTATATATAGCGGCACTTTTACCAATAACCTGAATCTGACAGATCCTTTAACTTACCATTATTATAATAATCTTGGGGCTGGAAGTTATACTCTTCTTATCCGTGATGTCAATTCGTGTGAGAATTCAAGCAGAATAGTTTTCAGAGTTCCGCCTCCTATGGTTGCATCATATGAGAAATCGATCTATGCAGGGAATTTTAATATCTCATGTAAAGGGTATAATGACGGCTATGCAACTGCCCTTGTTACGGGTGGCCGTGGCGGATACAGCTACAGGTGGTACACTTTCAACGGAGTTATCCCAGGATCATTTACTACCAGCAGGATTGATAATGTGACAGCTGGTACATATTATCTTGAAATAAAAGATGTTTTAAATTGCGTCCATATCGATAGTACGGTAATTACTGAACCTGACGGGATGCAATTATCTGGTTCTCAGTTATCAAGATCATCTGATGGTAATTTCAATATTTCATGTAACGGAGGCAATGATGGATCTATAAGTATGACTATCATGGGCGGATCGGGCAATTTTGTCTTTTCCTGGACCGGACCGGCCGGATTTACAGCAACTACGAAAGATATCACCGGACTGAAAGCTGGATATTTATACATGCCTGGTAAAAGATCAGAATGGCTGTATTCTTACTCCTTCACCTTCCTTTACTCTCACTGAACCGTCAGCTCTTGTGATTAGCACGGCAGTGACATCTGTTTCAACAGATGGAGCTTATAATATTAATTGTTATGGTTCTAATTCAGGCTGGATAAGTATCACGGTTTCAGGAGGAAGCAATGGGACATATAGTTACGTCTGGAGCACCTCCGATGGATCGGGTCTGATTGCCGGACAAAAGGATCAGACCTTACTCACTGCAGGTACTTATCATCTTGAAGTGACTGATGCCAATGATTGTGTAACCTCACGAGATATCATTCTGACTCAACCACCTGAATTAACTACTCAGCTTTCTGCCGCAAATATTACATGCAAGTCTCCCGGATTTAATAATGGTTCCATTGGTTTGACTGTTACAGGCGGTGTTGCACCCTATTCTTACTTATGGTCGAATGGAGCGATTACCAGAGATATTTCAGATCTGGTTCGCCGGCGAATATATAGTTACTGTTACAGATATTAATGGATGTATTAGAACAGACACGGCAAGAATTGATCTGCCACCCGCTTTGAGTTATTCTAAAAATCTGTCTGACTATAATGGTTATAACATTAGCTGCAATGGTCTGGCAAATGGCTTCATAAATATAGATCCGACAACCGGATTGGCTCCTTTTATTTATGTCTGGACAGGACCTGATGGATTTACTGCAACAACAAAAAATATCTCGAATCTGAAGCCGGAATTTACCAGTTGCAGATAACGGACCTTAATGAGTGCAAAGCTTCGGAAACCTTCGATCTTACTGAGCCCGGGAAACTTGGAATGACATTCACCGCTACCTTCAAGCATCTGCGGGCGGTTTCAATATTAATTGTGCAGGAGACAGTACCGGTTCTATTAGATGTTGAACCAGTAAATCAGGTAAAAACTGTTGATTATCTCTGGGCAGATGGTATATTTGGCAAGACAAGGACAAATCTTCCTGCAGGTAATCTACAGTATTATAATTACAGATGCAAATAATTGTCATGCAAGCGGAACAATTACATTGACACAACCCGACTCTATGAAAATTCATCTTGATGTTTCAGCTCCGTTCTGCCCTGATAAGCCAGACGGCAGAATTGACGCTATTGTTACAGGTGGAGTAAGAGGAGCTGAATATTTGTACAGATGGTCGGATAACTCAACCAATAGGAGTCTTGCCACATATACCGGCAGGTTATTATGAAGTTACGGTTACTGATATGAACGGTTGTACCGTTAAAGACTCTGTTTATGTCAAAGCTGAAAACGAAACCTGTCTCGTACTTCCAAATGCGATCTCACCAAATGGTGACCTGATCAACGACGTCTGGAATATTGGTCTGAAAGAGTTGTATCCCTCAATGGAAGTAATTATCTTCAACAGATGGGGTGAAACTATATGGAGATCGGAGAAGGGATATCCGAGGCCATGGGACGGAACAAGTAATGGTGAAAATTTGCCTATTGATTCATATCACTATATAATTGATCTGCATAACGGATCGAAACCGATAGTAGGTAACGTGACAATAGTAAGGTAGAATTTAACATGTAATGAGTTTGTGAAAAAACTTATTTTTATATCATTGATGTTTTTATCAGGCAGCATTGTTTTGGCACAACAGCTGCCTCTGTATAGTCAGTATCTTTATAATAAGTTTCTGATCAATCCGGCAGTGGCCGGAAGCGATGGATTCACCAGTGTAAGCCTGACTGCAAGGGAGCAATGGGTTGGTTATTCCGGGGCTCCGAGGACCTTTTCTTTCAGCTGGCAGACGAGAATACTTAAAAAAAGTTTCATTCTGAAGCAGACAAGGGTCAGAAGGCAGGTTTACAGACCCAAGACAGATGGCAAGGTTGGTTTTGGAGCATATGTTTTCAGTGATAAGAATGGGTTGGTTCAAAGAACGGGCTTTCAGGTCGCATATGCATACCACATGTGGCTACAGAACAGTACGCAGCTGTCATTCGGTCTCGCATTTACAGGATACTATTACAAAATTGATGAGAAGCAGATAAATTTTGAGGATCCCAATGAACCCTGGCTGAACAATAACCTGCGACGCGGCATCTTTGTACCTGATGTAACGTTTGGTGCTTACCTTCTGAACGCAAAGTATAGTTTCGGTTTCTCAGCTGATCAGCTGTCAGAAGCTGCAGCTAAAATCGGCGGTCCTGCTTATAAAAATTTTAGCATGAGCCGTCAGTTTTACCTGTTCGGTTCCTATGATATAAGTGCAACAAGCAATACCGTGATCCAGCCTGCTTTCCTTCTGAAAATGTCAGAACAACTTAAGCCACAAGCTGATGTCGGTGCTACTTATATTTATAATCAAGGTTTCTGGTTTGGTTTGGCTTACCGTACAAGCGGAGCATTAATAGCAAATGTGGGTGTAAAGTATCAGAATATATTCTTTGGGTATGCATATGATTACACCCTTCAGGAAATACAGAGTATTACCTATGGCACCCATGAGATTACCGTCGCGCTTAAGTTCGGGGACAATACCAGAAAATATCGCTGGCTCGATCGTTACTAGACGACGACGGATTTCCGGATAATATAAATAACCGAACTGCTTCTTTCTTTCGTCAATACAGACATAAAGGCAAAGATGATTGCTACTGATATTCCTTTCAGAAAAGGAAATGAAGAACCTTTATATTTTTCGCTTAGCTGCGATATGTAAAAGACATCGAGAGGAAGTGTCCGGGGATTTCCTGATAGGAGGAATTGCGCTTTTTCAGAAAAAATCCTGAATGTGGCGGGTTTGAAATGCCAGAGATGCCGCGGAACATCCCAGGCGGCCCAGAACTCCTTATAATATTCTGCATCATATGAGCTGCAATTGGGTAAAGCAATCACACATGTCCCGCCGGGTTTCAATAACCGGCGGATTTCAGAGAAGTAATTGAATGGATGATGGAAGTGTTCCAGAACGTGCCAGAGAGTTATACAATCGAAGCTGCCTGACTCTAAATTTGAAATATTATCTGGTGAAATGATATCGAGTCCAAAATGCGCTATTGAGAACTGACGTGCCTTTGAGTTTATTTCAATGCCTTTTACGTTCCATCCGGCTTTTTTCATAGTATCTGCAAAGTAGCCGGTTCCACTGCCGATATCAATGACTGTTCCTTTTTCCAGACCTGTAATCTTTTTAATAAGATTTTTCTTTTTATTCAATATAACACTTCTGGCCAGACGATAGATCTTGTTCGAAAATCCTTCAGATGTATCACTATGTGATATATAACTGTCCGATTCGTAAAAACCCGCTATTTCAGCTTCTTCAGGAGAGTCCTGGGTAAACAGGAATTCACACTCAGAACATTTGTATATTGAGAATTCCTTTTTACTAATAAAATGATCGGTACATGTGAAGAGCGGACCAATTTTTTCAGACGAACAAAGAGGGCATGCATTATGATGCACCATATTATTCAGACTTTGATTTCCTGATAAATTCAGAAAAGAAATAACCTG
>CAWFKG010000015.1:0-845480 GCA_963816365.1 uncultured Bacteroidales bacterium
AAGAAAGCTGGAATTCTGATACATTGTAATTTTGCGAAGAATTCAAAATCCTATTGCTGATATTCTTCAGACAAGAAAAGCTGGTACTGGCGAACCGACGAAAACCGATCATCTAATGAGAAACCAATACCTCTTTAAATGATCCGGGAGAAGTATACGGGCCAATGTAGTGGCTCTGTAGTAACAAAAAAGAAAGTTCTTGGGCTTTATTTTTTTTGCATTTCAACTTTCGGGTAACAATTTTCAAGGATTTCTCATATAACTCTGATTAGTTAAATTTTAATGTTTAACTTTAATATGAATTCTTAACCTGAGAGTCAGATAAAGAGCATTGTACTAGTCTGTATGCAAGCGTATTACGCATAAATGCTTATGTGACTGACGGGGCATTGCTGTAATTGAACCAATTGAATTATTTCAGAGTTTTTATGTCCCATTATCACATAATTAATATGTAGTATAGCCTACTTAATATTGTGGATTATAGATTATTACAAAATTAGAAAATCTTATGGCTAGCATTAATTCAATCACAATCCAAAGTTCGTCAATTCAATTTTTGGAAACATTGTTTATCCTCGAAAATTCTAAAAATGTCGAGACAATTCAAAACCGAATAGAATTTCTTGAAATGCTAACAGATAAGCTAAGAGCTCTCTCTAATAATTCTGATTATCAATATTATATTCAATTGGGAGTAGATGATTATTGTGTTAGGTACTTTAATCGCAATCCAAGCGATATTGATTTATCCCGCCTTGGAAGTCCAGAAAGTTTTGAATTAGATTCTTATTGTATAGATGCTATCATAAACGGACTTAAAAGATTTGTTGAAGAACAGATAGATGAAATTCATTTCTTGAAAGGTAATGCAGCAAAGGAAAAACGAATTTCAAAGGTCAGTCACAATATATTGTCAGCAAGGAACTATCTTCAGATGAAGTATTGTGAATCAAAATCCTATGCTTTAGGAATAGATGAAATTGAAAAAATAATTAATGAAATAAAAGAACTTCATTCTTTATAGGCAGTTAACATTATTCGATATTAAAAAATGGGAAATATAACTTTCACAGCTTTTGACACTGAAACAGCAACAAGTCATAGTGCTAGTCTCTGTCAGATTGGATATGTAGTCATTCGAGATGGGCAAATTATGAATGAAAAATCGTACTTAATTCAACCTCCTGGTAACGAATATGAAGCAAGACACTCATGCATACATGGCATTGATAGTTTTAGAACACAGGATGAACCGTTATTTCCAGAAGTATGGGAAAAAATTAAGGATGAATTTATTGGATCGCTCCTTGTTGCTCACAATGCAAGCTTTGATTTAAATATTCTTAATTCGACTCTAGATTATTACAATTTAAATAAATTGATTCTGATTTGTGATTGCACATATAAGTTGTCGGGACTAAAGCTTAAAGAACTTGCTGAATCATTACAAATAAATATTTCTAGGCATCATGATGCACTATCGGACGCAAAAGCTTGTGCACAAGCCTATCTTCTTTTAAAACAAGGTATTAAACCAAACCATGATCTAATACGTATTTCTGAAAATTCAAATATTTTTGAAGGCCATGAAAAATTAACAGGCAAAATTTTAAAACCAAATTTGGATGTAGAAAATACGAATAATCCTTTCTATTCAAAGAAGGTAGTATTTACCGGAGTACTTCAAACAATTACAAGGGAAGATGCTGCGATGAGAATTAAGAATTTGGGAGCAGACATAGATACAGGAGTTAATAAAAGAACAGATTATGTCATTGTTGGGGAAGGTGCCGGTCCCTCTAAACTTAAGAAAATTCATGATTTTAATTCATCAGGAGCTCGCATTAAAATTATTAATGAAAATGATTTTCTTTCTATGCTTAATGCTTAAAAAACCTTGAACATTCAATACAAATTAAATACCAATTTTAAGTATATATAAGACACGAATTTAATTATCTAAGCAAGTCATAAAATACAATCTAGATATGGAAACGCAACTGCAGCAAGATCTAAAAGTTGATTTCATTTATTCTCAGGTAATTAGTTTTTCAATGCAACAGAATCACATACCTGTAATTCGGAAATTAATTATCAATAATTCAACAGAAAGTGATATTCAAAATATTAATGTTGATTTAAATTTTGAACCTGAGTTTGGGAATCCCGTATCAACAAAAATATTGTTACTTAAAGCCGGTGAATCACTTCAGATAAATAATTTTGATTTGATACTTTCACCAAAGTTTCTTTCTGAACTTACTGAAAGAATATCTGGTTCAATCAAACTAACCATTCAAAGTGAAGATATCGTTCTTATAAAAAATGATTATTTAATTGATGTTTTAGCCTTTGATCAATGGCAAGGAATTTCCATTTTGCCGGAGACAATTTCCTCATTTATTACTCCCAATAATCCACAATATCCAAAATTATTTCAAGAGCCTCTGAAATTTTAAACAAATGGACAGGTAATCCATCTCTCGATGAATATCAAAGTAGGAATCCCGATCGTGTCAAAAAACAGATGGCTGCAGTGTTTGAATCAGTCCGTGAACTTGGAATAGTATATTGTACTTCACCAGCAAGCTTCGAAGAATCTGGACAAAGGATCAGGATGATTGATACTCTGTTGAATCAAAAACTAGGCACTTGTCTTGATTTGTCTTTAATTTATACTTCTTGCCTGGAAGCAATCGGAATTAATCCAATTGTTGTATTTATTAAAGGTCATGCTTTTGCAGGTGGGTGGCTTATTGATGATACATTCCCTGATAGCATTAATGATGAATCCTGCGCTACTATCAAAGAGGATTGCCGATGGTATTAATGAGATTCTATTAGTAGAAACTACCTGTATGAATTCAGGAAATACAAATATCTTTGATGATGCAGTTAGATCTGGTAATTATCATATTGCAAAAAGTGAAGATTTTATACTATTTGTTGATGTAAAACGATCTAGGTTTGCAGGTATTAGACCTCTTCCTCAAAGAGTTAAAACTGATCTAGGATGGGAATTCAATAATGAACAGAAGTCTGTTACTTTCAGCACCGTACCAGAAGAAATATTCTCGGATAACAATTTGGATCAAAAAGAAAAGGAGTTTTCAAAACAACAACTCTGGGAACGCAAACTTTTAGATCTCAGCCTCCGAAATAATTTGCTGAATACCAGAATAACAAGAAGTACTATTCAATTAATTTCAGTTAACCTTAACAAACTTGAGGATGCACTAGCAGCCGGTGATGAGTTTCAATTATTACCAAAACCTACTGACTGGGAAAATCCCTTAAGGATGGCTGGAGTTTATCAAGCTTTAAATCAGACAGATCCAATAATTGATTTAGTTAAAAACGAGTTATCACAACGGCGACTTAGGACTTATCTTACTGAAATAGATCTTGTTAAAGGCCTTAATAACGTCTATCGATCGTCGAAATTGTCAATGGAAGAAAATGGGGCAAATACTTTGTATTTATGTTTAGGACTTTTAAAGTGGTATGAAACATCAGTTAGTGAACAACCAAGATTTTCCCCGTTGTTGCTATTACCTGTTGATATTATAAGAAAATCAGCGCTTAAAGGATTTATTATTCGAAGCAGAGAAGAAGATACGTTAATGAATATCACGCTTCTTGAAATGCTTAGGCAGGATTTTAAAATAAACATTCCAGGACTTGATCCATTACCAATAGATGAAAGTGGAGTAGATGTTAAAAGAATTTTTAACATAATTCGACAAGCCATCATGGTTCAAAACCGATGGGACATTGAAGAACAAGCTATATTGGGCATATTTTCCTTTAACAAGTTTATAATGTGGAATGACATCCACAACAATTCCGATAAATTAGTTCAGAACAAAATTGTTTCGAGCCTTATTTCGGGCAATGCACAATGGGATGTCGAATTAAATCAATTTTCTACTGAAGATTTAGATGTAAAGTATCATCCAACAGATATTATTTTGCCTATTAATGCTGATTCTTCTCAGTTTGAGGCAATTAGTGCAGCAGGGCAAAGCAAAAGTTTCATTTTACATGGTCCTCCTGGGACTGGGAAATCTCAAACAATTACCAATATCATTGCAAATGCGCTATATAATGGCAAAAAAGTTCTGTTTGCAGCCGAAAAAATGGCAGCTCTTTCAGTTGTTCAAAGAAGACTCAGAAGCTATTGGTATTGCTCCATTCTGTCTGGAATTGCATTCCAGGAAATCCAAAAAGTCGGCTTTGTTAGAACAATTGAAAAGGAACGACTGAAATCATCCATAAAGCGCCACCTGAAGATTTCAATGCTGAAGCTGAAAGAATATTTCAGGTTAGGAAAGAACTTAAACGGTTATGTCGAAGCGCCTACATAAAAAGTATCCATTTGGATTTTCTTTGTTTGAGGCATTTTCCGGGTATTCTACTTTTCCGGAATATCCTTCTAATATAAAGTTTGAAAAAGGGATAATCGCTTCTCTTAACCAAAGAACAAGTCAGAATCTGGACAGAACTTGCCGAAGAATTAAAAGCCGCAGGAATAATGTGCGGTGAACCACATAATCATTTATTAAAAGAAATTAAAACAGAAACGTATTCATACTCAAACCAAAAGCCGACGGCAAGTTAATCTTATTGAGTAAGCTTCTAGCAGCTTCATAAGTGATTGAAAATAGTTTGATGAGGTTATAGAAATTTAATTATTGATCTCGACCATTAGGGGAAAGATTCCAGTTTGAACGCTTTAAATGAAATTTGCAGACTTCTTGGTTTCCGCACAGATATTCCATCTGCATTTTTACGTTTAAATAGATCTCGATGAATCTCTAGAGTGATTGTAATATTTCTCAACATGGGGATCAATCGTAACCAATTCAGAGAGATCTTACTTAAAACATTCACAAGGGACATCCTAGATATAGATGTAGAAAGATTAAAGCAGATTGGGATGATACCAGAAACAGTGGTTTGTTCCTAGATTTTTGGTCAAAATAAGATAATGAACGAATTTAAGGATTCTTTCGTTGATGGAAAATTAGACAAGACGTGCATTGAAACAACATTTAATGATATAATTGAGTATAAAAGGAACAAGGTCAGATCAGATAATTCATAGCGATTTCATTGCTCCTATTTAGGGTTAAGGTGGCAAAGCGGAGACGGAGACTGGTGGAAATTAAAACGTTTGTCAGATGTTTGAATATTAATAGTTCTTTGTTATCTTTTTCAAGTAATTCTGTAAACGTAGCAACGGTAAACGAGCTCATTTGTCTTAACCTTCAGGAAGGCCACAAAGCGTTTCTTCCGTTCACAAATCTGTACTTCTTAAACTATCAGGTTGTCTTAAACATATTCTGAAGCTGAAAATAAGCTTTCTGATCTATTGGTATTGATTTTGAACACATTGAAGCCTTAATGAAATCTTTGTCGAAAATCTTCTGCACATTGTAATAATTGGGATAGTGGCATTGACTCATTACGTGATTGGGTTGGTTGGAAATAAATTAAAAATAATGTCAACAAGATCGGGTTGGGCCAGCTTGTTCATGCAATTTCGAAAAAGGGGACATTAAAGGAGGATATTGTATACCTTTTTACTAAAAACTTATTTCAAAACTGTGCTGAGTATATAATCGAACAGGATGATCAATTATCTTCCTTTAATGGAAAACTTTTTGAAGATAAGATTCGTAAATATCGTCAGTTCAGCAAGGATTTTGAAAAGCTCACGAAAGATGAATTATATGAGAAACTAGCATCAAAGGTTCCATTTTTTAGTCAGGAGGCTGCGCAAAGTTCTGAGATTGGAATTTTACAGCGTAATATTCGGAATGGAGGAAGGGGTACGAGTATTCGAAAATTATTTGACACATTCCTACTCTAATTACACGAATTTGTCCATGTATGTTAATGAGTCCAATATCTGTGGCACAATACATTGATGTTAATAATTTTAAATTTGACTTAATTATTTTTGACGAAGCCTCCCAGATGCCAACAAGTGAAGCCGTTGGCGCGATTGCCCGAGGAAATAATTTAATCGTAGTTGGCGATCCGAAGCAAATGCCACCAACCAACTTCTTTTCAACAAACAATATAGATGAGGAAAATATAGAAAAGGAAGATATGGAGAGTATCTTGGATGACTGCCTTGCAATGTCTTTACCCTCAAAACATTTACTTTGGCATTATCGAAGTAAACATGAAAGTCTTATTACTTTCAGTAATTCTCAGTTTTACGATAATAGCTTATTGACTTTCCCTTCACCTGACGATCTGATAACCAAAGTTAAATTCAATCAAATTCCAGGATATTATGACCGTGGTAGAACTCGTCAGAACAGTTTTGAGGCTAAAGCTGTAATTGAGGAAATATTAAAAAGACTTTCTGACCCTATTCTTTCAAAGAAGAGTATTGGAGTAGTTACATTCAGCTCAGTTCAGCAAATCCTGATAGATGACATGTTGACGGAAGCATTCAAACAAAGACCAGATTTAGAAATAATTGCAACAGAAGCACTTGAACCAATATTCATTAAAAACCTCGAAAATGTTCAAGGCGACGAACGAGATGTGGTTTTATTCTCAGTTGGATATGGACCGGATAAAGAGAATAAAGTAAATCTCAACTTTGGTCCCTTGAACAGAGAGGGAGGCTGGCGACGACTCAATGTTGCTGTTTCCAGAGCTAGATATGAAATGATAGTATTTTCTACTTTAAAAGCTGAACAAATAGATATTACACAGACGTCGTCCATTAGGAGTAGCTGCGTTCAAAGCATTTCTTGAGTTTGCTGAAAAGGGAAAAACTCATTATCATTAGTTAATAAGAACGGTAAAACGCAAGGATCAGGTTTTACTGAACAATTAGCAAAAAGCCTACGAAAAGATGGGTTTAATGTACTAACAAATATAGGTAGTTCGGGCTTTAAAATTGATCTTGGAATAACGAATCCCATGGTTCCATCAGAATATCAACTTGGAGTGTTATGCGATGGTCAGAGTTATAGAGATTTAAAAACTGCCAAAGACAGGGAAATAATTCAGTCAGAAGTGCTCAATCTGTTAGGGTGGAACATTCATAAAATATGGTCTTGCGACTGGTGGGATAATAAAGATAAAGTTTTAAAGGAAATAAAACAGGCAGTTCAGAACGTAAGTAATAATGATACAGCACCCCTTGAATTAGAGACTCAACAAGTTATAGAAAATATTGAAACTCAAACACCTAACTATCAGGCTGTAGTTAATGACAGCATTTCTCAAAAATCAAAATACAAAGCTAATTATATTCTACTCAGCCTACCAATGCATAGTTTTACTCCTCAATCTGATATGCTTAACTTACCTCACTTTAAAGAAACAGTAAGTAATGATATTCTTTCAATTCTCCACACAGAAGCCCCAATAAGTAAAGAATTATTATGTCGTAGAGTGTTGGCTACTTGGTCTATTAGTCGTCTTGGTTCAAGAATTGATGCATATTTCAATTCGCTTTTTAGCCAAATGGGTTTAAAATTTACTGGTGGAGAAAGAAGATTTTATTGGAGTGCAAATCAAAATCCTGAATCCTATTTTCAATACCGTATTTCTGAACTTGAATCTCAGAGACGTGATGCTTCTGATATTTCGCCAGAAGAAGTATCAAATGCAATACATGAAATTCTTGAAAATATGATCAGTCTGGATAAATCAGATCTTATTAAAGAAGCTGCACGGATATTTGGTTTTAATCGTATTGGGGGTAATGTTGAATCATCAATGGTTGAAGGAATAAGTAAAGCTGTTCAACGCGGTTTTGCAAAGACAGAAGAGGATCGAGTATTTCTAGTTGAGTAACTATTTATTTATCATGATAAAGCAAAAAATCTACAACCTCGTCGAAAAAGGTTCTCACGGCTCTAAAATAAACCTATTGTTCGATTATTTTATTATTGGCCTCATTATCTTGAATGTAGCAGCTGTAGCATTGGATACTCTGACTGGATTATCGGAACCACTGAGGATCATATTAAGGAAATTTGAGTTGGTTTCGATAGGAATTTTCACGATAGAATTTATCTTAAGAATATATGTTTCAGATATAACACATCCAGCAAAAAGCAAAATGACGTCTGCTGCAAAGTTCATTTTTTCACCTTTTGGTCTTATTGATCTCGTTAGCAATACTCCCCTTCTATATACCATTTATCATTAAAGTTGATCTAAGATTCCTCAGACTAATAAGGTTAATCCGGTTCTTCAGAGTACTAAAAATTAGCAGATACAATTCAACACTTAAACTTATTCGAGAGGTTTTAAAAGAAAAAAGAGCTGAACTTGGTATGACTTTTTTCGTTGCTGGTCTCTTTCTCCTTGTCTCCGGATTTGTAATGTTCAGTGTAGAGAACCCCGTACAACCCGACAAATTCCCTAATATCTTTGCATCAATATGGTGGGCGGTTGCAACTATGACTACTTCTGGATATGGTGACATTTATCCTATCACAACTTTAGGGAAAATTATTAGTGGAATTGTTGCATTTCTAGGAATAGGAATGATTGCATTACCAACTGGTATAATAAGTGCTGGTTTTATTGAAAAGATAAATCATTCTAAAATTGAAAAAAAGACCCATAAATGTCCACATTGTGGTGAAGACATAGATATTAAATAATTAAAGAAAGGCTGCGCTCCCGATCCCCTGGGGAAGGCATCGAAGTTTAAATTACCCTTCGGGTTTTTTAATTTTTTGGGATCAGGGATTGCTCGCTTCGCCCACCTCCGCCAGTGGCTACGGTGGGCAATGCTCGCGATCCCATGTGGGAGCTTCAAAACAATCTGATCAAACCTAAATCGCATATCTTCTATAATACATAATACATTTGAAGAGGGATTGCTCGCTTCGCCCACCTCCGCCAGAGGCTACGGTGGGCAATGCTCGCGATCCCCTGGGGGGAGCTTCAAAACAATCTGCTCAAACCTAAATCGCATATCTTCTATAATACATTATACATTTGAAGAGGGATTGCTCGCTTCGCCCACCTCCGCCAGAGGCTACGGTGGGCAATGCTCGCGATCCCCTGGGGGGAGCTTCAAAACAATCTGCTCAAACCTAAATCGCATATCTTCTATAATACATTATACATTTGAAGAGGGATTGCTCGCTTCGCCCACCTCCGCCAGAGGCTACGGTGGGCAATGCTCGCGATCCCCTGGGGGGAGCTTCAAAACAATCTGCTCAAACCTTTCAGGTTTTTTTGTTTTCCTCTCAGCACCCTGCGAAAGCAAGCTTTCTCGGGTGCTTCGGTAAAACAAAAAATCCCTCTATCGAGGGATTTGATCAGATTGTTTTGGCGGAGAAAGAGGGATTCGAACCCCCGGAACCGTGGTTACAGTTCAACGGTTTTCAAGACCGCCGCATTCGACCGCTCTGCCATTTCTCCCTTTGTCCGCCGAAGCTTTAGCGAAGGCGGATAGCTTCATTATATGAACTCAAGATCCGCCGCAAAGTTAAGATTTTTTTGATTTTTGAGAATTTTTTTGAAATATTTCGCGTAAATGGCTAATATTCAATAATATAAAGTTTTTATTAACAGATTATGAACAAATATTCTTCAAAAAGTTTCTGAAGTTGAAGATTAGTGAGCGGTTGCGTCATTCTGACAAAAAACCTGATTTCAAACAAAAAAAAGCCCATTTTGGCCTAAAAGTGCCACTATTTGTGGAAAAACGGCAAAATAAATTTGCACATGACTTAAAAAAAAATAAATTTGTATTCAATTAGTAAGATTGGTCTAACCATTAAATCTTTGTATTATGACAAAAAAAGAATTAGTTAATGCAATTGCCGCTGATGCAGGTCTTTCTATTAAAGATGCCGGCAAAGCTTTAAATGCATTCGTTGGAGCATTTGGAACATCAATGAAAAAAGGGCAGAGAATCCAGCTTCCTGGTCTGGGTACTTTCAAAGTTGACAAAAGAAGTGCAAGAGTAGTTCGCAACCCTCGTACTGGTGCCAAATTGAATGTTCCTGCTAAAAAAGTAGTAAAATTCAAAGCAGCTCCGGCTCTTAACAAAGGTCTTTAATCTTAACTGATTGAGATTGTCAAGGGGTGTATTTACACCCCTTTTTTTATTTCATAATGCCCATAAGGGGAATAAACCTTATTGCTTAAGCCCCGGGCAACTATACCCCATCTCCTACTGCTTGATAAGCTGACCTCTGATCTCTCCTGCCGGAAATGCCTCTGAGTGAATATTTACATAGTACTGATCAGCAAAAAGATCTGCCTGCTCAGTGGAATCCAGGACAGCCGAAGTATAATTTATCGGCGATACGATAGGGGGCGTAAAACCAAATATTACATTGCCCGGAACACCCGGAGCACCCTTGTGAATGTGTGATGCAGTAGCAGTTATCCCACTAAAGGTGACCACAATATTGAAGGTTTTTGTGTCCTGATTAAAGATCAGGGTCGCAGTTCCTGTTGCTGTGGAAGCATTGGGAGGAGTTTCACTGGCACCATTCATTGTTGCCTTAAATGTAACATCGTTGGTCTTGCTTTTTTTACAAGCGCCAGCCATGACCAGAATACCTGCCAAGAAGACAAACAGAATTTGTCTGAGTTCAGGAACCTTTCGCTTTGGAATGAGAAGCGGGTTGAATTCGTTTTTATTTGTTTTCATTTCTGTTTATTTTAAAGTGTTTGTACCAATTTACTTTGTAATGTGAATAATAGCTCTTCCTTAACCCGGGGACTCCTGGTTGCAATTTGGTTACATAACTTGATACTGATCAATGACTTTATGAATTCAAAACAAAAAATCACAGGAAATGTTTATTGCATTTAATTATTAGCTCAAGTTTACACCCGCTTTCCTTTAAATCAGGAGGCAAAATCCATTAACCGCAAAGGTCGCAATCCCGAGTACTCAGGATTACGCAAAGAACGCAAAGAACTGATTTATAATATCCTGACTTTGAGCACTTTGCACCTCCTAAACGTGCTTTTCGGTTAAATTGGGATTTTACTGCAATTTAGAGCAATCTGCCTAAGTATCACGGAATTAGCCCTTTAGGGGGGGTTGGGGGGCCAAACGGACCAGGAACTAGGGGGATTGGGATCCAAAAGAGACCAGGTCACACCTTAAATAGAGAATAGAATTTGGAGTTAATAGATTCAACCTATAAACATTTCAACATTTCAGCTTTTCAACATTCAATCATTCGAATATTTCAATAAGGTTAATGATTAACTTTACACCGGATTGAATTGCATTCTAATTCTGTATTGAATATGTCGGTTTTGGATAGGTTTTTTGATGGCTTCAATAAAAAATCAAAAGCTGTTTCTGCTTTTGAGGACGATACCTCAGGTCCTTCAGGTAATGTATTGCCTGATGATGAGAAATCGCCCGAATCATTTCTCGACACTATAGGTGATCTGGCAATAAGGCAGAGAGTCAATTCATTACCCTATGCTGATCATCCGGGAACTGACCTGACAACTGTTTCGCTGAAGGATTTTCCAGAGATGGAATCAACAGAGCAAACCTCAAAAAAAATAGAAGAACTAAAGTCAATCATAAGCGCTATCGAGCGCAAATCCACCAAAACTTCAGAGATTGCACTGAGTCAGATCTATAAAATTGACTATAAAAAAGAACTGAATATATCTCAGCTTGAAGCTGTGACAACTATTAACGGCCCTGTACTGGTTATTGCGGGTGCCGGAAGCGGCAAGACAAGGGTAATAGTCCACAGGGTAGCATTCATGCTTGAAAATGGCATTGATCCGGGGGAGATTTTGCTTCTGACATTCACCAGGAAAGCAGCTAGTGAAATGATAGGCCGTGTGCAGGGCCTGCTCAACGACAACAAAGCTCAAAAAGTCTTTGGAGGCACCTTCCATTCATTCTCAAATTACATCTTAAGAAAGAATGCTAACCTGCTGGGCGTCCCTTCAAATTTTACGATTATTGACTCTGAAGATTCTGCAGATACCATTGATTTAATAAAATCTGAGCTCAAAATTGAAAAAAAGGAGAAGGCATTTCCAAAGAAGAACCGGCTTCAGGAAATAATCTCATCTGCCAGGAACAGAAATCTCACCATCAGGCACGTTATTCAGAATGAATTTTCGGGCTTGCTGGAGTTCATCGATCAGATAGAACTGATAAACAAGGGTTACGAGAAATACAAGAAGATATGCAGGATATTTGACTATGATGATCTTATGGAAGTACTGAGAGACTCTTTGCGCGACAATCCGGCCTTCAGAAGAAAACTTAATAATGAATTCAGATACATAATGGTCGATGAGTATCAGGATACAAATATTGTCCAGAAAGAGATTGTTGAATATCTGTCAGAAAATTCCAGGAATATTCTGGTAGTTGGAGATGACGCACAAAGCATTTACTCATTCAGGGGCGCCAATTATGAAAATATCTTAAGATTTCCACAGAAATACCCCGACTGCAAAGTTATTAAGATAGAACAAAACTACAGGAGCAATCAAAAGATCCTCGACTTTACCAACGATATCATCGAAAATGCAAAAATCGGCTACAAGAAGCATCTGTTTTCAAGGATCTTATATGATACCTTGCCGGTAGTTCGGAAGTTCTATGATCAGCAGCTTGAAGCCGCATTTATAGTTGATAAAATAATCGAATACAGGGAAAAAGGAATAGCTCTGAATCAGGTCGCCATACTGGTAAGGGCATTCTGGCATGCCAGATACATCGAAATCGAGCTTAACAGAAGAAGTATCCCTTACATCGCTGTCGGAGGGTTGGCATTCAATGAAAGAAAACATGTAAAGGATGTTATTTCATATTTAAGAATTGTTCAGAATCCTTATGATGCGGTGGCATGGCACAGGATATTAAAATATCTGCCCGGAGTAGGACTGACAACTGCACGGAAAATCATAGATAAAATTATTTCCGAACATGGACTTGAAACAGATTCTTTCGAAAAGACAAGGTTCGCTGAAGGGCTGAACAGGCTGAGGAACATGATCAATAAGGCTGCAGACAATGAGATAAGTATAGCACAGAAGATTGAGATTATCATAGAATATTACGCTCCGATCCTCCAGGCAACCGAGTCGGATTATCTGATTCGAATGCTTGATATTAAGGTTCTGGTTGACCTCTCATCAAGATATGAGACGCTGGATAAATTCCTGACAGATTTTGCCCTGGATCCCCCGTCAAAGAAATTTGGAAATAAAACGGTACCGTTAATTGACGAATCGGAGGACAAGCCTCTTACAATCTCGACAATACATTCAGCAAAGGGACTTGAATGGTACAGTGTGATCATTCCTCATGCGCTTGACGGTCTGATCCCTTCGGTGAGGGCATTAAATAATATTGAAGAAATCGAAGAGGAACGGCGTCTGTTTTATGTCGCATGCAGCCGGGCAAAGCAGGATCTCATCATTACGATGCCGTCATTTGTATCTACCTATAACGCTTTCCTGTCGTATCCCAGCAGGTTCCTTGTTGAGATCAGCAAGGAGAAGTTCTACTATAAATAATTGGCAAGGCTGAAATCCATTAACCACAGAGTGTCACAGAGTTTCACGGAGTTACACTGCTAAAATTTCTCAAATTTGGCTAGCCACCGGATTATTAAATTATTACTCTCTTTATACCGTCTTTCAGGGACTGCACATTAAAATTAATGAGGAATCCAACTTTGCATTTTGATAATTTCAGGTAAGTCATTATTTGAGCCAGATGCACAGGATTTAGTGCCTCAACAGATTTGATCTCGATTATAACTTTACCCTCCACAAACAGATCAATTCTGTAGCCTAAATCTAGCTTCTTTTCTTCATAAATCAGGGGCATTGGCTTCTGTTTAATTACAATTAAACCTGCTTTGTCTAGTTCATACTGAAGACATTCTTCATAAGCGGATTCCAATAAACCAGGTCCTAGTGCACTATGCACCTTATAGGCACAATGCAAAATTGAACTAGTAAGTTCACCATGTAATAAACTCATAATAATTAAGTTTTAGCGAGACATATAAAGATAGCTTTTTAAAATTATATCGCAAAATTTTCCGGTCTTATAAAGCCGTGTAACTCCGTGAAACTCTGTGTAACTCCGTGGTTAAAAAAATTCAATTAAATAATTCACTATATTTGATTTAGAAAACATAAATCTTATATGGTAGCACCTGTTATAGATATTACCGATCTTTCCAAATTCTATGGGAAAGCAAAGGGAATTGAGCATATTAACCTGGAAATCAATGAAGGAGAGATTTTTGGCTTCATAGGACCGAACGGAGCCGGCAAATCGACTACCATCCGGATTCTGATGAACATGATCTTCCCTACAGGCGGTAGCGCGCGGATCATGGGCATGGATGTCATCAGGGAAACAAAGAAGATCAAGATGCATGTAGGTTATATTCCTTCAGATGCAAATGCATATTCTTCCATGGATGTTAAGGAATTCCTGAACTATTGTATTCGTTTTTACCAGATGCAAAACGGGGAAAAAAGGATCGCCGAGCTGTCTGAATTGTTCGAACTCGATCTGAACCGGAAAATTGCCGAGCTATCCATGGGTAACAGGAAAAAGGTATCTATTATTCAGAGTCTGCTTCACAATCCCAGCCTTCTCATACTGGATGAACCTACAACAGGTCTCGATCCTTTGATGCAGTCAGTTTTTTTTGATCTCCTGCGCTCCGAAAATAAGAAAGGCATGACAATCTTTTTTTCATCACACATACTTGGAGAAGTACAACTATTATGTAAAAGGGTAGCCATCATCAAAGATGGAAATATCATAAAGGTTGAGGATATTGATAACCTCAGAAAGAAACAATTAAGGAAGGTCACAATAGAGTTTGCAGATCAGGTGAACAGAGAAAACTTTAATATCCCCGGTATTGAAAGTATAATAACTGCGCGTGGCAATTTATTATCATTTATGTACTCAGGAAATCCTGATGAACTTCTTGGTTTCCTTATGGGAAAGAAGCTGAATAATCTGATGATTGAAGAACCGTCGCTTGACGAAATTTTCATGCATTACTATAAAAACTAAGTCACCAGGGATGAACAGGAATCTTTTTATGAAGGAGATGAGAAGAAATGCTTTCAGTCTCATTATTTGGTCGCTCGTCATAACCTTATTGATTGCACTTACAATGTCATTCTACAGGACCTTTCTTGAAAACGAGTCAAAGATCGCGGGAATGCTGACAATAATCCCTAAGGGAGCGCTCCAGTTCAAGGGTATTTCGAATTTCAATGACCTTATGTCAGTACTTGGATTCTATTCTGCAAACAATGTGATCTATATGATGGTACTCGGAAGTATTTTTGCTATAGTTCTGTCTTCCAATATCCTTCTTAAGGAAGAATACAACAAAACTGCCGAGTATCTTCTTACACGTCCGGTTAACCGCAGTGAGATATTCGTCAGCAAAATAGCCGTTCTTTTCTTTTATATATTTTTGCTCAACGGCATCACTTCAATGGCAGGATTCATTTCAATAGAACTGGTCAGGAAAGGATCTTTCAGCATTAAGTCCTTTTTGATCCTGTCAACATACACTATGCTGCTAAACATTCTGTTTGCAGCTATAGGACTATTCCTCTCGACACTTGTTAAAAGGGCAAAGCCGATAACGACATTCAGCATTGGGCTGGTTTTATTCTTTTATTTTATCTATACGCTTTCAAAGATCTCAGAAGGTGCTGTAAATATCGGGTACCTGAGCCCATTCAGATTTGCAAATGTTAATGCAATCAGTCCCGAATATTCATTGGATCCCTGGGATCTTGCATATTTTATCGGAATCTCAGTTTTGCTTACGGGACTCTCCTACCGGCTATATGAAAGGAAGGACATTTATACTGATATTATGGCGCAAAGGTGCAAAGGTGCAAAGGCTCAAAGGTGCATTTGCAGCAAAAAATCGCAAGTTAGATGTTGGCGGACTTTTAACTAATATCTTAATAATAAGTTAAATATTTACAACTTCAGACATTCTTCAGAATTGCAAAATACTTTTGGGTTATTCAAACCAAAAAAATTTATTAGATATGAAAAAAGTATTAAGTATTCTGGTAATTATGATGTCAGTTCTGGTTGTAAATGCGCAATCAACCAAAACTTCTACAACCACCAAGACAAAACCTGTAAAAACTACAATCCAGGTCGCTGATCTGCAGAAGTCTATAACAGACAATATTGCAAAAGATTATCCGGGATTTACAATTAAAGAAGCCAGCAGTGTTACATCAAATAATACTACTACCTACGATGTAGTTGTTACAAAAGGAACAACCAAAGAGACTCTTGTTTATGACAGCAACGGTGCATTCGTTAAAAAGCTTCCACAGGCTACAGCTAAAAGTCATACCAAGAAAAAATAATCCCGCAATATTTTTTCGGGAAGTTTTAGCAATGCTTCAGAATTGAAAGTCTGTCCATGGAATCCGATATCTGCATGGATGGACTTTTATTTTAAATTGTCGTTTATAAAAATTACATAATAAATTGAATAACCATGCTTGATTTTAGCAGTCCGATGCACCTCATCCTGATAATACTGGTAATAGTGTTATTATTTGGAGGAAAGAAGATTCCCGAACTAATGAAGGGAATAGGTCAGGGTATGAAAGAATTTAAAAAAGCCTCTGCCCTTAACGATGAACCTGAAAAGAAAGATCCTGAAACAAAAAACGTTGAGATAAAGGTTCCCGATAAAAAAGAATAAAAATGTCATATTGACCAGAGAGAACCTGCATTGTACCATGAAGGAATAATAATCTTGTGTACATTTCTATGCCCTGAGGCTTCAAAAATTAAGATTGAACAATAACACAATTTAATTGTCTGTTTAGAGTTACACATAAGAGTCGATTCTCGGCATCTAAATGAGAAAACTAAACTTCCATCCCTCCGCGCTCCAAATTATCTATTTGATAATATATATAATCCTGTTTTTCTTTATAGTCTATGTGCCGAAATTAATAAGCGGTCCATTCCGCATTTCCGAAAAACTGGTTATTGAAGAAGAAATCATTGAGGGAACTCTTCTTGGTATCCTGTTTTTCCTGAATATTCTGATATTGAATCTTTATAGAAAAGAAGCTTCAAAACAGAAAGATCAGATAAATAAAATCAGCGAGGATAAAAAAGCAGTTAAGGAAAAGCTTGATGACTCAATAAAATATATCGGCAAGATAAATGTTCAGATCCAGGAAATTAAATCAATATTTAATAATACGATCAGATTTCCTGAAACGAAGGATGACTTCAAAAAGACCTTTTTTTATTTTAGTGATCGTGTACTTGGAATAGTGAATACGGACTGGGTCCTTTTCAGAATAATAAACTGCAGTTCAGGAAAGACTATCAGTGAACAACTGGAAACACGGCCTGGCTTTACGACCGACTACCCTCATATCAGTAATAAAATGATCATTGAGAAACAGACATGTCCTCCTTTTACTTTAGTCATATCAAATCCGCAAAATTTAAATGTCCTTTGCTGTTGTATACTGCCTGTTGATCGGATAATCAACGATGAGCGTGTTTTTATACAGGCCATCACGAATGAGATTGCAATGATGTTCGTGATATTCAATTACTCGTTAAATAACAAATTAAACAAAGAAATTTCCCAAAATGTACCCTACAGAAGCGCTAAAAAGCTGATTTTTTGAATTGAATGAGGGTGGGTCTGAACAACCCGATATTATTCCGTGTTCCTTTTCTCTAAAATATTTATTAATTTCGTTCTCTCATCAGATAAGTAAGTTATTTATCCATAATTACATATATATAATGTGAAAAAATATACGCTGATCAACAACATTACGGGTTGGGCGGCCTTTGCAATCGCAGCCTTTACCTTTTTAAAGACGATCGAACCGACTACAAGTCTGTGGGACTGCAGTGAGTTTATTTCCTCCGCTTTCAGGATGGAAGTCGGCCATCCTCCGGGGAATCCTGTATTCATGATCATGGCAAGGTTTTTTACGCTGTTTGCAGGAGGAAACGTCTCAAGAGTGGCTGCAATGATGAACTCAATGTCAGCTCTTGCAAGTGCATTTGCTGTCCTTTTTCTTTTCTGGAGCATAACGCATCTCGCAAAAAAGATCATGATAAAGGAAGAGAATCAATATACCCCGGGGCGTATTATGGCAGTAATGGCTGCCGGCCTGATCGGTGCGTGTGCTTATTGCTTTTCTGATTCTTTCTGGTTCTCGGCTGAAGAAGCAATAGTCTTTGCATCATCGGCATTCTTTACGGCCCTGACCTTCTGGGCAATTCTCAAATGGGAGAATGTGGCTGACGAGAAATATGCCGACAGATGGATAATCCTTATTGCATTCCTTGTCGGATTAGCTATTGAGGTCCATCTACTTAACCTGCTTACCCTGCCGGCGATGGCGCTCGTATATTACTTCAGAAAATATGAATTTTCATGGAAGGGTTTTATTACCGCGCTCATCAGCTCGGTTCTTATTCTAGCGCTTCTTATGTATGGGATCAGACCGGGAGTGGTTACAATTACTTCACGTTTTGACCTGTTCTTTGTTAATATCCTTGGACTGCCGGTAAAAAGCGGACTCCTCTTTCATATTGCTCTTCTCATAATATTCTTCATACTGGCAATAAAATCGACCCTCGATGGCTCAAGCGTGAAGAAAACTGCCATTTTCTCCTTTATCGCATTCTTTCTTAGCGGGATATGGGTATTGACTGGTTCAGTCATTTTCAATATATTAATGCTGGGTCTTTTAGGCTATTCTGTATGGTATATTTCAGGAAAACATACGGTAATCCTGAATACTGCCCTCACCACAGTTATGGTCATACTCATAGGATTTTCTTCCAATGCCATAATAGTTATCAGGGCTTCGGCAAACCCTCCTCTTAATGAAAATAACCCTGATAATCCGTTCAATCTTTTGTATTTTCTGAACCGCGAACAGTATGGAGACAGACCTTTGTTCAAGGGTCCGTATTTTGACGCTCCCGTGACCGGTACAAAGGATGGAAAACCACGATACAATGATGTAAACGGGAAGTATGAAATTACCAGCCATGAAATTGTGCGGGAATATGATCCGAGGTTCGTTACGCTTTTCCCCAGAATGTGGAGCGATCAGCCTGAGCATGCCGATGAATATAAGGCCTGGTCAAAAATGAAAGGCGTGCCGGTTCAGGTGACTGATGAATCGGGCAAAAGCAAAATAATCCGTAAGCCGACATTTATTGAGAATATGCGATTTATGTTCTCATACCAGATCGGGTATATGTACTTCAGATATTTCATGTGGAACTTTTCAGGAAAACAGAATGATACCCAGGGAACTGGAGGCTCTGTGAACGGGAACTGGATCACCGGTATTAACTTCATCGATGAACCCAGGATCGGATCTTCGGATATGCCGCCCGAGATGAAGAACGATCCTTCAAGAAATGTCTATTGGATGCTTCCATTGTTACTTGGATTAATCGGCACTTTTTATCATTTCAAGAGAGATAATAAAAACTGGTGGGTCATTCTGCTGCTCTTTTTTATGACAGGTCTGGCAATAGTCCTATACCTTAACCAATATCCCGATCAACCACGGGAACGTGACTATGCTTATTCCGGCTCATTCTACTTTTTCTCGGTCTGGATAGGCATTGGTGTTCTTGCCCTTTTTGAGCAGCTGGCTAAAGTTGTGAAAGAAAGTATTGCAGCACCTGTAGTAGGATTGGTATGTTTCCTTGCTGTTCCGCTAAGAATGGGTTCCCAGAACTGGAATGACCATGATCGCTCCGGACGATATCTTACTCGGGATATCGCTTTCAATTATCTTAATTCATGTGCACCCGATGCAATAATCTTCACAAACGGAGATAACGACACCTTTCCTCTTTGGTATGCACAGGAGGTAGAAGGAAAAAGGACAGATGTCAGGATCTGCAATCTGATGCTTCTGAATACCGACTGGTACATAAACGAAATGAAGGATAAATCGCATGAATCAGATCCTTTGCCTATAACATTGCAAAGGAGCAAGTATTATGAAGGCGTGAATAATCAGGTCTATATTATTGAAAAAACGAAAGACCCTATTGACATTTCGACAGTAATTGACTGGGTCGAAAGCGATAACAAAGCAACTAAGATCCAGATCTCGGCAACAGAGCTGCTCGACAACATTCCTACCCGGACAATCAGGATACCTGTTGACAGGGCAAAAGTTATTGCCTCAGGCACAGTCAAACCGGAAGATTCAGCTAAGATAGTCCCGTATATTGATATCAAGCTGAAAGGCAGTGCAATACTAAAAGATCAACTGGTGGTTCTTGATATTCTGGCACACAACGACTGGAAGCGTCCGATATATTTCGTTACAGGGTATAACGAAGATGCCCTCGGTCTTGAGGAATATTTTCAGCTGGAAGGATTGGCATACAGGCTTGTGCCTATCAAGTCGGAAAATAAAGGCTGGACCAGCTATGGCCGGATCGATACCGATATCCTTTATAATAATATGATGAACAAATTTGTATGGGGAGGTTCAAACAAGAAGGGAGTTGATTTAGATTATAACCATAAACGGAACCTGCTGGTTATTAAGGCACGGTCTAATTATGCAAGGCTTGCAACTGCCCTTGCCCTGGAAGGGAAAAATGAGAAAGCCGTTAAGGTGCTGGATTATTGCATGGAAACCTTTCCTATTAATAAACTCGGCTATGATATGTACCTGCCTGCTATAATTACTGCATATGTTACTGCCGGACAAATAGATAAGGCAGTTGAACTTACTAAGAATCTCAGCGACTATTATTTTACCTTGCTGGACTATTACCTTAGACAGAGGCCTGCTATCATGGCTTCAGCAGAGTATGAAGTTCAGACCGCTCTTCAGTTTACTTCACAGGCTGCAGATGCCTGTAAGGCCGGTGGAAAAACAGAATTCGCAGATGGGCTGACCAAAAAGCTTGAGAGTTACTACTCAAGATATGTTAAGATCGTCCAGCCCGCAGGACATTAGGATGATAACAAATAGTCCGCTGGCGCCAAAAAACTTAACAGGCCCTGCTGGCGCGGATTTGCAATCCGTGCCAAAAAACTTTAACACCTGCTGGCGCGGATTTGCAATCCGTGCCAAAAAACTTTAACATCAATTCAGCCTCCCGCCGCTAATCCTTCAGATGAAAACATATAAATAGTCCTTGGCCCGGATTGCAAATCCGCGCCAGCATCTGAAGCCAAATCTGCGACCATCCTTTGAATCCAAATCAATGCCAGCATGGAAAAAATGGCCCGGATTGCAAATCCGCGCCAGCGAGCCCGCAGGACATTAGGATGGCTTTTGCGGTTTATTTTTTATTAAATCTTCTCAACTTCAGAAGCGCTTCAGAATCTCATCATACTTTTGACTTCAAACCAATACAAATAGTTATGAAGAAATTACTTTTTATTCTGGCGTTTATGTTGTCAGTGCTGGCAGTCAATGGACAGGCCGACACCACACATAGCAAGATGAAAACTATGCAGATGACCACCGTCAAAGTATCTGATCTCCCGAAAGCCATTACTGATAATATTGCAAAAGATTATCCGGGCTATACAGTTAAAGAAGCATCAAGTGGAATGATGAACGGTGCTCTCAACTACAAAGTCGTTGTTACAAAAGGAACTTCAAGCGAGTCTCTGATTTATGACAAAGACGGTAAGTTTTTAAAGAAACTTGCTAAAAAATGAACAGGATAATGCTCCTGATTTTATGCAAATGCTGAAATGCAGAGCAAATGATCCCCTGGCAAGTCAGGGGGTTTTTTTTTGATTTTTTTTATAAACTTCAGGTCGACTTCAGAATCACACAATATTTTTGACATGTAAACTAAAAAATTATAATTATGAAAAAGATAGCATTATTATTGGTGTTCATGGTGTCAGTATTGACTGTGAATGCACAGGTTGATACCGCATACAGCAAAAACAAGATGAAGTCGAAGGAAACCACTGTTAAGGTTTCTGATCTACCTGCCGCTGTAACAGCGACTATTTCTAAAGATTATCCCGGTTATACTGTAAAGGAAGCATCAAGTACATGGGAGGATAAAGCTCTTAACTATCATGTAGTGGTTGCAAAGGGAATGGAGACCCAGACTCTTGTTTTTGACAAAGACGGCAAATTTTTAAAGAAGCTCGGGAAATAAAAATCAGGATCAGACTTTGTTTTAATCCTGATTTTATTTTCAGAAAAGCTGAATGAAAACAGAACACCTGCTCCCCCGGATTGGCCGGGGGATTTTTTTTAACTGCTCCTTAACACAGATTAACTCCAGCTTAACCTTTTGATAGAGATTTACTGAGTAACTTTATTGACAATTATTTACATCCGACCAATATACCAGACTCATGAAAAACATTCTGATTCCAGTTTTTATCACGGTACTGATATCTGCCTCCCTGACTGCTTTTCCGCAGACCAGCCTGAAAATAGGACATGTTGATATAGCTGAGATACTAGCTGCTTTGCCTGCCAGGGACAGTGCCGCTGCCGTTCTGGATAAAGAGACAAAAGAATATCAATCAACATATAATGAGATGACTTCCGTCTACAACAAGATGTTCGATGATTATGAAAAATCACAATCCACATATTCTGAGCTTATAAAAAAAACCAAGGAGGCAGAACTTCTAGATAAGCAAAAGAGGCTCGAAGAATTTGAACAGAATGCGCAATCCTCGCTTCAAAAAAGGAATTCTGAACTAATCCAGCCAATCCTCGATAAAATAATTAAGGCTGTTGATAAAGTTGCATCTGAGAACGGCTTTACTTATATCCTCGATGTAAGCAAGGGATCAGTTGTCTATTCATCAAAGGACAGTCAGAACATCAATTCGCTGGTCCTGAAAATACTGAAACCCTGAAATGCTTTACGTTTTATAGGTTTTTTCTCTTTGTGTGCCAATCAGATCTTGTCAATCTTTAGCGATGTCATAGACAGGGATCCGCCTACAATCTTGTCATTAAAAAAGGTCACCGTTTCATCCTCTTCTTTCAGAGCTAAAGTATAGATAAGTGGCAGATAATGTTCCGGCGTAGGTATTGATAAATTAAAAGCTTTTCCCTGCGATCTGAAATCTATCAGGCTTTTGTGGTCACCGGAAAGAATAAATTTTTTCATTATCTCATTTGCTTCGATGGCCCAGTCGTAGCCATATTCTGCAGAATTCAGCCTGTCCCAGGCTACCATACCGAGATTATGTACCATGTTTCCGCTGCCTATTATTAATATTCCTTTTTTACGAAGAGTTGATAGTTCCCGGGCCAGGTCGTAATGAAACCGGGCCGTCTGGCTAAAATCCAGGCTCATTTCGATTACCGGTACATCGGCCTTTGGATAAAGATGTCTTATCACCGACCAGCAGCCATGATCAAGTCCCCATTTGTTATCTAATCCGATTTCGGTTTTGGTAATAATGCTTTTAGTTTCAGCTGCCAGTAACGGACTTCCGGGCGCGGGATATTGCACTTCAAACAATTGTTTCGGAAAGCCTCCAAAATCGTGGATTGTAGCTGGATTTTCCATGTCAGTTACGAAAGTTCCCCGTGTTTCCCAGTGTGCTGATATGCATAATATTGCCCGAGGCTTAGGTATTGTTTGCCCTATCTCGTTCCATTTCCTGGAGAATTCATTCTCCTCTATTGCATTCATGGGACTCCCATGTCCCAGGAACAATACAGGCATGCGTTCCGTATAATCCGTTTGTTGCACCATTTTATAATAACCCTGCAAAAATACTAAAAAATAACTCGTGTGATTATACCTGCATTTTTTACCTTTGTCTTGTGACTTTTGTCTTTAATCTTTAACATTTGTCATATGGGTAAAAAAAGTTCGGGAATTCTCTTATACCGGCTAACAAATTCAATCCTTGAAATATTCCTGGTTCATCCCGGCGGCCCGGTCTGGGCGAGAAAGGATTTGCACGCATGGTCCATTCCGAAAGGAGAATTCACCGATGAAGAGTCTCCCCTGAATGCTGCAATACGGGAATTTGAAGAAGAAACCTGTATTCACCTGACCGGAAATTTTACCGCACTCACGCCGGTCATTCAGAAAGGCGGCAAAAAAGTCTATTGTTACTCATGTGAAGGGAACCTTGATCCGGATAAGATCAGAAGCAATACATTTGAAATGGAATGGCCGCCAAAATCAGGTAAAAAACAATCCTTTCCAGAGATCGATTGCGGGGAATGGTTTGATGTGGTTACTGGAAAACTGAAGATAATTGAAGCACAAGCTGCATTTATTGATGAGCTTATTGAAATGAACAAAATATGTTCTTTCTGATGCTACAAAATGGTATGATTTTTGTAAATAATTTTGTACCTAAGACTTTGAATATGAAGAAATTATCACTGGCAGTTTTTTGCATTTTCATCGTTGCACAAAGTTGTGAAAAAGAGAAGATAAATGAGAACTTTAAGGATGATCCTTCGATCCTGACTATCAACGGAAAATGGAAGGTCGTCTCTTATGAAGATTTCGGGAAAGGTTCTGTCACTATCAAAAATGATGTCGATTCATGGAACGGAATGGATGTTTCTATGACTTTTGCAAACGATTCGATATCTGGACAAAATACCACTAATACCGTCTTCGGGGAATATAGCCTGTCAGGAAGAAACATCCACATAATAACCTATGGCGGAACTAAAATTGCACAGCCGCAATGGGGCAATATGTTTTCCGATGTTGTCTACCGGCTTGAGTCATTTGCGATAAATGAACATCAGCTGAGGCTCTACTATAATGATAAAGAGAACAGCGTGACGCTGTCTCACGAATGAAACAGAAAGATAATTACACTGACCAGACCTATTCTTATCTGGCATTACGAAAAGCTGTCGGATGGATAGGCATCTTATTGCCTCTCGTATTAATGCTAGGCATGTTACTGATATTCAAAGGAGATGCCGTTCAAAAAACCATCAGTCAGTATTACTATACCGGTATGCGGGATGTATTTGTCGGCGCCCTTTGTGCAATTGCGTTGTTCATGTTCTATTATAAGGGCTATTCAAAATGGGATAACTGGACCGGAAATCTGGCAGGTCTTTTTGCACTTGGAATTGCCTGGTTTCCGACTTCAGAATTTGAACCTGTCAGTCTGATCGGAATGATACATTTTATCTGTGCTTCTGTTTTCTTTATGATCCTTGCAGGATTTTCACTAATACTATTTACAAGGAAGGAATCGGAACCTACTGATGAGAAACTTAAAAGAAACATCATTTATGTTATTTGCGGCGTGGTAATGATAGTGTGCCTGGTTTCGATTGTGATATTTTTTAACTTTTTCCATGTTCCCAATTCAGGATCACACTTCGTGTTCTGGGCTGAAACCCTCGCCCTGATCGCCTTCGGTGTATCGTGGCTTACCAAAGGTGGTACTCTATATCCGGATAAATGATAATTTCCTTAAGTTGTCATCCTGCGGATCCCGATATTTTATGATTTAATATTCACAATTCATTACGATTTAGTAATTTTCTGGCATGATCTGATATTTGAATAAAACATTTCAAATTAATCATCCTGTTTATGAAAACTGAAACATTCGACCTCAATTTCCGGAAAGCATTGCCCTGTGTAATATCACAATTCTCAGCCTTAACCTTAACCTTATCTTTTATTTTTGCCTTAACCTTACTGGTGGGTTGTAAAGGTCCTGCAGTGAATCCAGGTGCAACACTTGAAGCCGGGTTTCTTAACCCTCCTGACAGCGCCAAACCGAGGGTGTGGTGGCACTGGATGAATGGCAACATCACGAAGGAGGGTATCAGAGCTGATCTGGAATGGATGCACAGGGTTGGAATCGGCGGTTTCCAGAATTTTGATGCAGCTTTGATGACACCTCAGATCGTTCAAAAAAGACTGACTTACATGACAGATGACTGGAAAGATGCCTTTTCTTTTGCTACAGGGCTTGCTGATTCCCTTGGGCTGGAAATGGCCATAGCCGGTTCTCCGGGATGGAGTGAAAGTGGCGGGCCGTGGGTAAAACCTGAAGATGGGATGAAAAAAATTGTCTGGAGCGAACTAGCTGTCCGTGGAGGAACAACATTCACCGGTACTATTCCAAAACCGCCGGTCGTTACCGGTCCATTTCAAAATATAGCTGGAAATGAGTCCTTAAGTATAGGTGATCAGACTGCAGTCAAGCCCCCTGAATATTTTCAGGATATAGCAGTTGTTGCCTGTAAATTGCCTCCAACGGATGTTCCTCTTCAGGACTTAAAGCCCAGAGTCAGCTCAAGCGGAGGCAGCTTTAATCTTAATCAGCTTACCGACGGCGATCTGATGACCACAAGCTTTCTGCCGGCTGATACAGCAAAAGGCTATGCATGGATCTGCTTTGAATTTGACCATCCCCAGACAATTAAATCTGTCACAATTGTTGGAGGCGGCGATAAAGGACCTTTTGGCCTGACCGGGAATTTAACCGAAACCCGTAGTCTTGAGATAAGTGATGATGGAAAGAGTTTTCGCCATGTATGTTTTATTCCGGCAGGAAATGTCGTTGAGCAAACTATCTCGGTTCCGGTTTCTACATCGAAATTTTTCAGGATCTCTTTTAAAAATCCTCCTGCCATGGCAGGCCTGGCATCTTTATTAGGTAACAATGCCCCAAAGCCTCCATCAGGAACAGAGATCGCTGAAATTGTACTGAGTCCTTCAACCCGCATCAACAGGTTTGAAGAAAAATGTGCCTTTGCTCCTGCATCTGACCTGTACGATCAGGCAACACCGGCAACTGATGACCCGATTGCTGCAACAGACGTGATAGATCTGACAGGAAAGATGGATACCGATGGTTCTTTGACCTGGACTGCTCCTCCGGGGAACTGGATTATAATCCGTTTTGGCTACTCGCTGCTGGGTATTACAAATCATCCGGCTACAGCTGAAGCAACAGGATTTGAAGTGGACAAGCTCGATCCGGCAGCAGTTAAAAGATACTTTGAGAATTATCTCGACCAGTACAGGAACGCCACCAAAGGCCTGATGGGAAGCAAAGGAGGCCTTAAGTTTATGGTTACCGACAGCTGGGAGGCTGGTGCTCAGAACTGGACAGGCAACATGATGCAGGAATTTGAAAAAAGACGCGGATACAGTATGATAAACTGGCTGCCGGTCTTTGCAGGACATGTTGTCAAAAGCTCAGAAGAGAGCGACAGGTTCCTGTGGGATTTCCGAAAGACATTAAGTGAAATGGTAGCGGAATATCATTATGATCAGCTGACAAATATTCTGGAAACCTATGGCATGAAACGGTATTCGGAATCTCATGAAAGTGGTCGCGCTCTGATTGCCGACGGAATGGAAGTAAAACGAAAAGCAGCTGTACCTATGTCCGCTATGTGGGTGCCGAACGTGCTAAGCGGCAATAATACATCGGGCTATGAAGCTGATATCCGCGAATCAGCATCTGTTGCACATATATATGGCCAGAATCTGGCAGCTGCAGAATCATTTACAGCCTTTGGACTGGGTGGCAATGCCTGGTCGTATTACCCGGGTAATTTAAAGCCTACAGCTGATCTGGAACTGGCAAGCGGGCTCAACAGATTTGTAATACATACCTCTGTTCATCAACCTAACGACAAGATCCCCGGACTTTCCCTGGGGCCTTTCGGACAATGGTTTACACGACATGAAACATGGGCGGAACAAGCAGGTCCATGGTTAAAATATCTGTCACGGAGTTCCTATATGCTGCAGCAGGGAAAATTTGTTGCTGACATAATATATTTTTACGGCGAAGACAATAATATAACTGCACTATTCGGCCCAAAACTTCCGGATATTCCTCAGGGTTATGCCTACGATTTTGTCAATGCTGACGCCCTTCTTAATCTTCTTGATGTGAAAAGAGGACTAATTGTTACACCGGGTGGTATGTCGTATAAACTGCTGGTTCTTGATCATAATTGTCAGCAGATGTCATTACCGGTCCTGCAAAAGATCTACGACCTGGTGAAAGCTGGAGCAATTGTCACGGGTGTTAAACCTGTTCAATCTCCAAGCCTTAGTGATGATCCCCAGGTATTCAGGAAAATTGTGAATGAACTCTGGGCAAAAGAAAATGATGATAACGTGGTTGGTCAGGGTAAAGTTATAACCGGAAAAACATTAAAGGAAGTATTAGACATGCTTAAGGTTGTTCCTGATTTCATCTATACAAAATCAATTGAAAATACAAGCCTGTTATATGTTCATCGAAAAATGAATGATATTGACATTTACTGGGTGAGCAACAGGAACAATCCCGCACAGAATCTGAATTGTACATTCAGGATCAATGGAAAGAGCCCTGAGATATGGCATCCTGAAACCGGGTTAATCGAAAAAGTAACTTATAATATTGTTGATGGTAAGACCAGTGTGCCTCTGCGCCTTGAACCCAACGATGCTGTTTTCGTGGTCTTCCGTGAAAATGCCAGAGAAAAATCCCTGACTATTCCGCAAAAGATTGCCACAAAGCTTACATTAATTAATGGTCCATGGAATGTAAAGTTCCAGACCGGCAGGGGAGCAAAGGCAGAAGCCACCTTTGATACGCTTACACCATGGAACCTGAATGAGGATGATGGCATAAAATATTTTTCAGGAACAGGTTCATATTCCAGGACTTTTGATGCTCCTGCAAACTGGTTTAAAGAAGGCAGTCTTATATCCGTTGATCTTGGTGAAGTGAAAAACATGGCTGAGGTTGTAGTTAATGGGAAGTCACAGGGTGTGTTGTGGAAAACTCCATACAAGGTTGATATTACCGGTGCATTAAAACAGGGTGAAAATCAGCTCGAAATTAAAGTAACCAACTTGTGGGTAAACAGGCTTATCGGAGATCTGCAGCCTGGTGTACACAACAAAATTACTTTTACAACCATGCCATTCTACAAGCCGGAGTCGCCGCTTCAGCCTTCCGGTTTAATGGGACCTGTGCAAATTATTGGTTATTCAGATAAATAATCTTTGAACTTATCATCGATCCTGTCATTAAACCACTTATCGATGATTGATTTTTTAAATCGCCATTCCTTGCCCAGCTTCGCAGCAGGAATTTTTTTCTCCTGAGCCCAGGTATAGATTGTCTGTGGCTTTACCCTAAGGTATTCAGCCACTTCCTCAAGGGTCATTATTTTATCGTCATTCAGCATTTATCACATTTTGCATTACTGCTGAGCTTTATCACTGTTCTCTTTTTCAGGATCTTTGGCAGTGTTTTTGTCCGTGTCCTTGTTTATGTTCTTCTTAGCGTCAACCAGGCTAGCTACTGACTGGATAACAGCAACATAAAAGTTACCCTGTCGAGGCCGGAACAGCTCAAATGCCAGAGTACGGTCACCGACAAATGGTCTTAGATTCCAGGCTAGCTGTGAGCTGACAAAGGCAAGGATAACAACCCATATTTTAAAAATTTTCATGCCCAGCTTTGGATATATGTTTTTCTTCTCACAGGAGAACGTAAGCCCGGTAATAATTGTTTTGACGGCAAAAATACCTGAAAAAGTGAATATGGAGACATGCAGCAATTTTATAAACGCATAATTATCACTTGTAACCATGAAGAAAAGCACTATTGGCGAAAAAGATAAGGCTATGGTGGTGAATACTATAAAGCCTGACAGAATTATGTTCGTCATTTGATATATGGTCATGGTGGAACCGATCATGTACTGAATGACAAAAAGTGCGGGGAAGCAAATCAGTAATGAGAGAAATATCAGGCATGGAATTTTAACTCCGGTTACAAGACTTTGCTGCACTCCATTGTAGCCTCCCATCACAAGTCCATAAATAAATGAGAAAAGCAGAATATAAAGTATCTGTTTAATTACCCATTTTCTGGAAATTACCGATTCGCTCAGCATTTCGAAGTATTCATCGCTGTGCTGAAATACCTTGAAGATAGATTGATTAGTTTTCATAGTGTTTTTATTATCAAATATACATTAATAAACATTAATATACAATAGTATACAGTAATATTAATTAATATAACTGAAAAAAAGTTATTAACAGCCTGTAAAGAGTGTCTTATGTATTACGGGCGGATGGCTGAAACAAAACCTGCTTATTCTGTGTTTGACTGTCTATATGAACCTTATAAAAATTGCAGTAAGATTTTAAAGAATTGACAATGAGAATCCTGGTATTCGGTGCAACAGGCAGATGTGGCAGGTTTATAGTGGAACAAGCTCTGGATGCAGGCCATGATGTGACTGTATTTGTGCGCCATCCTGAGCGTCTTAGCCGGGAGCATTCCAAATTACGTATTGTGCAGGGTGAATTTACCGATTCAGATGCTTTGCGGGCTCTGATGAAAACCGGATTTGATGCTGTTGTGTCAGCGATCGGTCCGGTGCAGCTGAAACCGTCAACCGTGGTAACGGAGAGTACAAAAGCTTTAATTGCCGCAATGCAGGTATCAGGTCTGAAAAGATTTCTAATGGTTTCGGTAGTGTCAGAAATTTTACATAAAAACTTTATCGGTAAACTAAGTACCTGGATAATAAAAGCTACACCAGTCAGGCATTCTCTTAATGATCATGCTGCAGCTCTTGTAAATCTTAAAAAATCGGATCTGAACTGGACACTCGCCGGGTGTCCGATTATAAAAGACGGTCCGCGTATGGGCAGATATCGTACAAGTCTTACATTTAACGGTGGTTTTAAATACATTCATCCCCCTGATGTCGCTAACTTTATTATGAAAGAAATCACAGATCCGAAACCTGAATTCAAAAATACCGTCGTAGGTATATGGTATTGACCATCAATTTCTCACAGGTACCCCCTAAACAGCAGGCCAAATTTCATTTTTTGATTGTCATTATAATATAAATAATTATTACTTTTATTGGCTTTACTAATTAACTTGAATCACTATGAAAATTATTAATGTATCTGCACTGGAAATCCTCGATTCGAGAGGGAACCCGACAGTTGAAGCGAATGTGACACTGGAAGACGGAACAAAAGCAAAGGCAATGGTCCCCAGCGGTGCCTCAACCGGAGAGCGTGAAGCCTGTGAACTTCGCGACGGAGATAAAAAACGCTATGGGGGGAAAGGTGTCCTTAAGGCTGTCGAAAATGTAAATAAGATCATCGCAAAGGAGGTCGAAGGCAAAGATATAAACAGCTTGCGGGAACTGGATTATTTGATGATTGCTCTGGACGGAACAAACAATAAATCAAAGCTTGGTGCAAATGCAATTCTCTCAGTATCTATGGCTTATGCACGTGCCGATGCCGAAAGTGCCGGTATTCCTCTTTATCAGTATCTGGGAGGAGCCAATGCTCATCTTCTGCCTGTACCATGCCTGAATATTATCAATGGCGGTATGCATGCTGACAATAATGTTGATTTTCAGGAATTTATGATCGCCCCTCATTCCGCTGGCACTTTTACAGAAGCTATCCGGATGGGTGTTGAAGTATTCCATACACTCAAATCAGTGCTAAAGAAAAAAGGCTACAGCACAGGGGTTGGTGATGAGGGTGGTTTTGCTCCTGACCTGAAGTCTAATGACGAAGCAGTTGAAGTAATCCTGGAAGCCATAACCAAAGCAGGTTACAAACCCGGAGATGATGTAAGCATATGCCTCGATCCCGCTGCCAGCAGTCTCTGGGAAGACGGGAAGTATAAACTTTTCAAAAGCACCGGGAAGTTCCTGACCAGCGATGAAATGGTTAAGCTATGGGAGAGCTGGGCAAATCAATATCCTATTGTCCTTCTTGAGGACGGGCTTGCTGAAAATGACTGGGCAGGATGGCAAAACCTTACAAAAACTATCGGCAACAAGATAGAAATAGTGGGAGACGATCTCTTCTGCACCAATAAGAAAATACTTGCTGAAGGTATCCTGAAAGGCGTTGCTAATTCAGTGCTTATAAAGCTTAACCAGATTGGTACGGTAACTGAAACACTTGAGACAATTGAGCTTGCCTATAAGAATAAATACAATGCCTTTATATCACACAGGAGTGGTGAAACGCCCGACAGCTTTATCGCTGATCTTACTGTTGCTGTAAACGCAGGACATTTAAAGACCGGCAGCGGTTGTCGTGGGGAAAGGGTTGAAAAATTCAACCAGCTGATGCGTATTGAACATGAACTTGGCAAATATGCAAGCTTTGCAGGGAAGAAAGCATTTAAGAACGCTTAAGACAGATCTTTCCTATTTAATAATTTTCAGGTCGTTTTTCAGCTGATCGAAAATGGCCTTATACTTGTCCGGGACTTTTTCGAGGTCGACTGTAATACTTCTGAAGCCAACGGCAAGCTCCCAGGAGTTGCCATCTTTTATTCTTGGTGCAGCAGGATCATGCTGAATAATTTCGAGGAGTCCTGCCATTTCGCGGGCTGAAATATCCACATCAGCTTCTGCTGCTTTTATTACAGGAATGAATCCTCCGGTCCGTATAAGCTTTATTTTCATTGGTTCTTTCAGACTTTAGCCTCAGACCATCCCTGTTTTACGGCTTTTACTTCCGGACTGTTGACCCCAAAAAGCTTCTCAGCGTGAACAATGGTCAGGTTTTTTACATCTGCAAAGTTAGCATTATGTGCTAAATTTTTATCTGTGAGCACTGAATACCAGATACGTCCGGCTTTTTCCCAGGCGATATCCTCCCATATTGTATGCTGCAACATAAAAAGCAAAATTAGTGATGCCTGAATTAATATGCACTCCTCCCCAATCGCCTGATGAAGTATTTGGCAGGTTCTGATAATTTTCCATTGTAGCAGGCTGAGGATCAGTACCTAATTCAGGATGATTTATATAAGCTGTGCCTGGTGCTTTCAGACTGCGTAATGCATATTTGGGACCTATCAGCACCTTTTCCCCGATCAGCCAGTTTGATTTTTTGACGTCCTGATTATTAAATCTTTGCTTTATCATTATGCCAAAGATGTCAGAAAATGATTCATTCATTGCACCCGACTGGTTTTCGTAGTCGAGATTGGCTTCGTTTTCAGTAACTCCATGTGTCAGCTCATGACCGATAACATCAATATCGCTGGTGAAACTTGTAAAGACTACTCCATCCCCGTCGCCGTAAACCATGCGTCTTCCATCCCAGTAGGCATTATCCATTCCCTTGTCAAAATGGACATACTGTCTTATAAGCATCCCCTTGTTATCCATTGAGTTCCTGCCAAAAAGCTGCCAGTAGAAATCCCACGATGCTTTACCCCCTTTTATAACATTTTTCCCGGCTACTGAAGTTAACTTCTGATTATTCTTTGAATCCCAGAGTAAAGCTTGCAGTGGCAAAATCGGTTTTCTGCCGGCAATCATAAACTTCCATCTGCATGATCACTTTTCCAGTCTGCCCAGCAATAAGCCCAAGAATGACCTTATCGTGAAAGCTTGCTTTCTGGAAAAAGATCCTGTCGTTCCGGAACCTGAAGCTCCTGAAATTAGAGCTTATAGCCAGATCTGCAACCATTTTATTGTCAGATTCCATCAACCTTCTAAGCATGTAGGGCGGAACAATACAATTAATTGGGTTAAGGTGGTTTTTGCACATTTTGTTTAAAAATTTAGGTCAGGATACAGCATATAAACCATAGACTTTCGGTAATAGTTCACTTAACAAGCCGGATTCTCAGATTGTCTTTTTTGCAGACAGGTATAAATTTAGGAAATAACAGAATAAAAAACAAAATCAAATTGTTAGCTTACATGCCTTCCCAAATTGGGAATTATTAATGAAAGAAAGTCCGGGTTGCGAGTGAAAGATTGCTTCGCTTCGCTCGCAATGACCATCACATATACTAACTTCTCTTAAGCTACCAACCTGAATTTCCCCCATTTACTCAGTCATTGCGAGAAGCGAAGCGACGAAGCAATCGCCTTGAACAGGAAGTTGCGCTTAATGTATTTCAATTCAGAGTAAAATACTTCCAACTGTGAATGAAATAATCTAATTTTATAACCATATCTTAAAATCACTCCACAATGGACAATGTATTAATTATTTCGCCTGACAACATTGGCAGGAATTTCATTCCTGAAGAGTACCTCCCCAAAGGAAAAGATGAATATTACCAGCGGAATAAACAGATCATCCCTCCAAAGACCGGATGGAGACATCTCAGGTCGGATGAGGTTGAAAGACTGGTAAAAAATAATAATACTGCCGATAACTGGGATGAAATACTTGTTACCGATCAGTTTGACACGAACCAGATTAAAAACTCAAGGTTTTACGGCCTTGTCAGGATAGGATGCATACGGAATATCATTCTTCAGCATCACGATCTGAGAGTGCCTTCCGGAATTACGAACAGCCTTATCATATCATGCGATATTGGCGATGATGTGGCTATTCATAATGTCCACTACCTGGCTCACTATATTATCGGCGATCGCTGCATTCTTTTCAATATCCAGGAAATGCATACAACTGATCATGCGAAGTTCGGCAATGGAATAATTAAAGATGGTGAGCCGGAAAATGTCAGGACATGGCTCGATCTTATGAATGAAACAGGCTGCCGGAGGGTTCTCCCGTTTGATGGTATGATAACTGCCGATGCCTATCTGTGGGCCAAGTATATAGATGATTCTGACTTACAGGAAAATCTCAAAAAGATAACACAAAAAAGTATTGATAACCGGCGCGGATATTATGGAACGACAGGCGATCATTGCGTAATAAAAAATTCTAACATTATTAAGGATGTAAAAATCAGTTCACACTGCTATATCAAAGGGGCCAATAAATTAAAAAATCTTACAATCAATTCTTCCGAGGAAGAACCAACACAAATTGGGGAAGGAGTTGAACTGGTGAATGGAATTATCGGTTATGGCTGTCATATATTTTACGGATGCAAAGCTGTGAAATTTATCCTGGGCAATAATTCCAACCTTAAATATGGTGCAAGGTTAATTAACTCATTCCTGGGCGATAATTCGACCATCTCATGTTGTGAAGTGCTTAATAACCTGATATTCCCGGCACATGAGCAACATCACAATAATTCGTTCCTGATTGCATCAGTCGTAATGGGACAGAGCAATATGGCAGCCGGTGCAACAATCGGTTCAAATCATAACAGCCGGGCCAATGACAATGAAATCCAGGCCGGACGTGGATTCTGGCCCGGTTTGTGTACAAGCGTAAAGCATTCCTGCCGCTTCGCATCTTTTCGTTTTGCTGTCCAAAGCAGATTATCCTGCTGAGCTTGATATTCCATTGCCATTTTCACTGCTTAATAACAATGTTTCGAAAGATCAGCTGGAAGTCATGCCGGCGTACTGGTGGTTATATAATATGTACGCCCTGGCCCGCAATTCATGGAAATTCCAGAATCGCGATAAGCGTGTTCATAAAGATCAGAACATTGAATTTGATCCATTCGCTCCTGATACAGCAGAGGAGATATTTAATTCAATAAACCTGCTTGAGATCTGGACAGCAAAAGCAAGCTTGCGGGCAAAAGGCATGTCCTTCAAGGATCAAGGATGATGATTATCTTGCCAGCCTGGGAAGAGACCTGCTATCAGGTAAAGAGGAATTGATCAGCAATCTGGAGGTTCTGGGAGAAAATATGGAGAACACAAAACGAAAAGTCGTAATATTAAAACCATATAAAGCTTATCATGCTTACCGTGATATACTGCATTATTATGCTACAAAAAACCTTATGGCTTACATGAGCTCAAATCCAAAAGCCACATTCTCTTCCATGTGCAGGGATCTGAAAGGCGGGCGAGAAAAAGAATGGGTCAATCTTGGCGGACAGATGATGCTAAGGCATGATGTCGATAAGATCCGGTCTGATATAGGCTCAGGAAAACTGAAAACCTGGAAAGAGATCCATGAAAGGTACGATGAGCTCTGGATCAAGTACAAAACTGATAAACAAAAGCATGCCTTTGCAACACTATGTGAATTATATGGCATAGATAATCTCTCGAAAAACGACTGGAAGTCAGCTCTTGAAAAAACAGTGAAAATTCAGAAATTCGTTGCTGATCAGGTGTACAGTTCAAGAAAAAAAGATTTCGATAACCCCTTCCGGAAGACCACCTTCAGAAACATGGCTGAAATGAAAGCGGCTTTCGGAAATGTTGAGGAAAATAGCTTTATCGTTCAGGTCAGAAGGGAAACTGAAGATTTTGAAGTACAGGCAGAACAAATAAAAAAGAGGTCCGGTTTTTAATTTTTTAACCATTTCTCAATCATCCCTAAATACAATTCTTCGGGCTGGATCATCCATGTCAGATCTTCCCTCTGACTTGCCAGATGGAAATAACTGTCAGGGACATAATTTGCCGGGTAAGAAATGAATCGGGTTTGACCATAAACATCTTCCAGTTCTTTCCAAGCCTGCCTAAATCCTTTCACTGCTTTTTTTACATCTTCCGTTCCAGCTGCCTGCTGAGCTTTATCCTGACTGTCACTCTCCTTTAAGGCAAGCAGTAGATCGGGAACTGAACTCTGAAGGTTGTACAGAGCAAGCGACAGGCTCCAGTAGTATCTGTTCCTTTTGGATTTATTATCGAGATCTGTTAATCTTCCGTATAACTCTCTATAACTATTTTTCTCTGTCAATGCCCTGTTGAGCAAGTCATTATACTTGTTGCTCCATACTCCAGGAGCATTAAGATCCGGAAGTTCAATGAGCTTTGTTGTATAATCAAATTGAATCTTTTCCCTTCCTTCAACAGGTGGAAGCCAGTGTTCAACCTGCGGCAGGCTTTGCAGTGCGTTATCTTCATCCATCTGGCTGCCATGCCTGAAGAGAGCATCATAAAATAAAACCGAGCCTCTCCTTAACTCTGTTACTTAAAGGTCAGATAGTCTGGTACAGATATACCGAATTCCTTCTGAAGCCAGGCATTATCATACTCTTCCAGTGTTCTGCCATTCGGTGACCAGCTGTATTCTGCTGCTGCAATAAATCCCCGCCAGTAATTTTCCATATGTGGGAGATTTATCATCCCAGGCAGTGCAAAGCATCCCTGAATATCTGTTTCTCTGCAGCAAGTTGAATGAAGCTTCTTATTGAAACGATACCTGCAGAAGACATTGCCCTTGTCTCTTTCGTCCTCCTGGAAAAACATTCCACCTTCAGTGTTTGTTGCAGTAGCGATCATAGCCTTCAATCCACGACTTTTATACCAGTCGAGAGCAAGAATATTACCCGGTTGCCTGGCCATGGAATAGTTCCAGCGCATATAAACACAGTTTTTCGGAAAATCCGTAAGCAGGTTATCGAGTTTCGGGATACCTGCCTCCCATTCTTTTGCAGCTTCGGCAGATGTCACATCGTCACTCCAGGTGCTTTCATATACACCTCCCTCCTTCAATGGCATGTCGTCCCAGAAAATAGGGATCCGTCCGTTTTCTTTTGCAAACTCACATACTCTTTTAAGCCAGTACAGACTCAGGCTCAGCATCCCCTCTTTATCTGCCATCGGTTTACACCTCGGACAAATTCCTATATTCCCGATCTCATCACCGCCGATATGAAGATATTTTGAACCGGGTGTTGCATCAATAGCATCACGGTACATATCGAAAAGCACCTGGTAGGTACCCTCATTCAATGGACAGAATGCCCATTTGTTCCATGGCAACTCCCGAAGTCCTGCATACTCCTCATGTTTTAGAATGAAGGTGGCATGTCCAAGGCCCTGAACAAGAGGAGTAATTTCGATATGTCTTTTCCGGGCGTATCTCGTCAATGCCGCCATTTCATCAATGCTAATTGCCTGCGGAGCACCAACCAGAGGTTGCCGGCGATAACGAAGCTTATCTTCGAACTCAATTACAACTGCATTGATCTTGTACCGGGCCAGCCTGTCAATGCTCTCATAATAATAGTTCATATGATCGAGATGATGTTTAAGATCAAAATGAACTGCCCTGTAAGATAGAGCCGGGTAATCTGTTATTCTGCATGATGGAACCGGCTTGCCCGAATCCATGGCATCTTCGAGCAGCTGTTCAAGCGACTGGCAGCCATAAAAAAGACCGGCCTCGCTTTTTGCAGAAATCTCTGCCTTGTCCTTATAAATTGTCAGCACATAACCTTCATCTGAAGGGATTGATGTAAGTGTTTTATCAAGTATCAGAGTGAGTGATCCTTTAACTGTTGCATCACCCATCGTAAGCTTCGAGAGTATCTCTCCCATCACAGGGCGGGTTACTTCGTTGTTTAGTATCAGGTGATGGAGAATGCCGGATTCAAGTCCGGGTCCGTTCAACAAAATGACGCTTTGCGGTTGTGGAAGAATTACAAAGGGAGTGGGAAGCTTTTCTGCAAGTAAACCATTCGTGGACACAAACGAGAATAATATGCATAGAGCAAATGACAAACAAAGATTTTTTTTCATTTTTAAATAATCTGGTTAATTAACAATACTTCCTGTCACCATCCTGCGATGAAGAATAGACCTGAATTACCGGTCCATCTGCATTGCTGCAGCGCAGGGTAACCAGGATAATACTAATGGCTGTCAACAATTTGATCAATTGAACCCGGAATTTCTGAATTTTAAACCCGGATATCTAATTCAACTTTAAAGGTATAATTTAATAGGAAGAGATAATAATAAAATTACAGAAATGAACTCAGAGCATCAATTCCATTTTTTCACAGGTCGTACGGAAGCCGAAACCAGAAGAATAGTCCGGAGGTAGGGATTAATTCTCAGTCTTTCAATAAATTCATCATGTAATCCGAATTAATTAGAGGCGGCAGTCGGGGCCTTGCAAAATTATTATTTTAACTGATGAACCCTTTTCAGTTGAAACTGTTATCTATTTAGAATATTTCTAAATAATAACTGAAAAGTAATATTTGAGCAGTACTCGGTAAGAGTAAATTTCAACTATAATATATCCACAGTCATGAAAACACATTTAATAAAAAGAATCATTCCGGTGTTTACTTTCATCTTAATAATTATATTTTCCTGCTCAAAAAAGAATAATACTCTTCAGCCGGTTGTTACACCACCTGTCACACCTCAGGGAACAGCCAAATCAATCGGTGCCATACTCGATTCAGGCACAGTCAGTAAAGGTCTCAGATTCATGGTGCTGGATTTAAATACGGAACACTTTACATTGTATAGTCCGGATGATGAAGTAACATATGTCTCAGCGAAGGTCAGAGTGGTATTTTATGTAAATAATGATGGACTTATACCATCCGGAGATTATAATTTTACCAGTTCCAATACGGGTTCTCCTTTTACCTTTAGTTCCGGAGCATTAATATTAACCAGTGGAAGTGATTCAAACAATTCAACTACTGATACAATAGTTGATGGTACTATTACTGTCAGTCAGTCAGGGAGCAGCTATTCATTCGCAATGAATGTTACCCTTGCATCTGGTTATACAACCTCGCAGATATTTGGTGGTCCTGTAGATTATGCCGATAAGAATTAACTACAGAACCACACTACATATCGCCAAGGTTGTCCGGAAACGGGCAACCTTTTTATTTTTATAAATTAACGCTTAAGAATATTTTCTAACATTACGTGATGTAAAAACATATAAATTAACCTCTTCCTTATATTTATATGGTGATGAAGGTTAAAATAGCTTTAAAAATTAACTAATTCATGTAAACCATGCGACTCCGTCTATTCTTCTTTATATTCCTTCACTTTTGCCTGAGCCAGATCTCTGCGCAACAAAAAGATATTGTTAAAAACCAGGGAATAACTTCTCCATTACATCGGGCTAACATAGGGAAGATCATTTTTACTTCAAAATCTATTCCTTCAGGTGATCTGAGGGAGACAGATTTTTTAAAAACTTATGAGCTGACAAATAAAAGCAATCTGTTTATCACAGTTTTTTTAGGAAATTCAATAACAAATTTTATGCATTTCATTGCTCCCGATCTCAGTTCTGCCGAGCTTGTCAAATCAGGAAATTACCAGTTCTCTCTTTATGTTGATGATCAAGCTATTTACAAAAGCAATCTGTGGCCCGGTGCTCCATTTCCTGAGACACAGGACACTGCCACAACCATATGCAAGCCCCTTATAAACAATCAGAATGAAGGCGGATGGTGGTGGAGCCAGTTCTTCTGGTCAAGGTTTATGAGTAACGGAGGAGACAGTGTTTTAACCGATGGCCGGCATGTATTAAAAATGGAAATCCGCCCATATGTGCAAACTGGTTCAGGTTTAAAAGTGGGAGAAATAATTGCTTCAGGATCGTTGAATTTACAGGTTAAAAGGAACCCGGTCATTGATATCTCAAACATTAAATTAAGCCGGGTATTACCTTATAATGGCTTTATGGTATCATCGGAAAATTATGACAAAGATCTGATTAAGACCCTTAAAGGGGAAATTGCAACTGCCTACGGAGCACCATACGCACACTCACAGGAAGATAAAATGATGACCAACTACATTTTACCCGCAGTTTTAAGCAATTATTAAATCCAACTCTTTTAAATTTTCTTATTCTTAAGAGGCATCGGTTTAACTTTATTGTTTCCGTCTATACTTAGATAAGGAATTGCTCCATGCAGGTCTTCTGTTTCAATAGTAGCTGTAACTGTTCTTTCCTCACCCGGAAAAAGTATTATAAAGTTTGAATCCCAGAAAGTGGGCAACACCTCCTCCCCTTTTTCACCTCTTGAAATCACAAGCCGGTTAAAAAATGAGAGCTTTCCGGAATAGTTGGCCAGTTTCACAGTAATATGAATTTCCTTGCCTGTTTTTTCTTTAGAGGCTGATATTTCAAGCGGAACTGATTCCAGACTGGCCAGCGCTGAATAATCGGGTTTGTCAGCTGATGACAACCAATATGTATTTTCTGACAACATACTGCCATTTTTTCTTTTTAATTCGAGCTTAACAAAGTAAACGGGTGTAGTGATTAAATCCTGAGGAACTGAAAATAATTCCCTGTACATATCCGCACCAATATTATACCGTCGCCGTTCTGATCCAAACTAATTTCATATTAAAATCCATTATTTCAGCATGTACCTGCAGGCTATCCAGATCAGTATGCCGGGTATTGATCACAGATATCATCTTATTGTTGGCATTCATCTGGATGTGAACAGGTTCCATTGCCTTTTGTGAATAATAATAAGAAGCATTCTGACAGAGATACCAGTCATACAATTGCCATAAAACTGAGGGCCAGCAGTCATTAAGCTTCCAGAGCATTACACCGCTTGTAATGGTCCACATGCGATGGTTCGCAGCTTCAAACATTGCACGGTAGCTGTTGGCATTTACAAACTGTGCTTTTCTTGCATAATCCTCAACGCTTGAAGGGGTGCCATATAATGTCCGGATAGCATTGTCGTAACCTCTGAAAGCATAATTGTTATCATCCCAGGCTCCATGTTCCGCCCATGTGCTGTCTAAAGGGAAGATTGCGCTTCTGGTGTCCGTGCTGAAATCGTGGAATGAATTTTTTCAGGCTGCTGTAAACCGGAACTGAAGCTACACCAAGTTCATTCCTGAATGCCTGTTTATCGACTTCGAGAATTTTGTCAAAATAGAAATGCTCAGGGTTCCAGTTATAATCAGGATCTCCATCATCTGTTGTACCCAGCGGAAGGTCAGCCTTAATATAAGGTGTGTATTTATCTATATCCCAGCTCGTACTCGATGCAGCCAGAAATGGCCTGCTCCCATCAAGTTCAGATACATATCTTCTAAGCGGGGTGTAAATATCTTCAGCCACCGTAACTTCATTGGCCGCACACCAGACGACAAGTGAGGGATGATTTCTGTATCGCTTAATAATATCGCGTGCCTCGCGCAACGCGAGTGCATGATCAGAAGGATTATTTTCGGTAACAGTATCACCGGGATACATCCTGTAACACTGGTAGAAAGTTTCCCAGCACATAAGACCATATTTATCATATGAATCCAGCACAATATCAGGAGGAGACGGAGCATCCTCGCTGGCTACCATGTTAACATTGGCCTTTGCCAAAAGCCGTGCTTCATCATCAACTCTTTTTTGTGACAGGTTCTGTAATGCATCGGGCTGAAGCCAGCCACCCTTGCAAAATACTCTTTGTCCGTTTATATAGAACACCCGGCCATAATCATTTCCAATTTTCTTTAATTCATTTGTTACCTCGCGTATGCCGAAGGTTGTATTATCGATATCGGAGGCTTTTCCGTCAATAATAAACTTCAGCTCCATATTGTGCAAATATTGTTTACCATATCCATTAGGCCACCACAGATATGGATTATGGATTGACAGCGAGGAAAATTCCGCCGGAGTTAGAGAGACATCAACTGTCTGATCAGCAGCCAGTTTTACCTCCTTGCTGACGATGATATCCTGCATGCTGCCACCCAGGTTTTTACTGTAAGTGGGAAATTGAAGGGTATTCATCAGGCTAATTTTAATTGTAAGCACGCCCTGTACATCCTGATTGCTGTGGTTTTTCAACTCCGCAGTTATTTTTAGGTCAGCACGGCTGGTGTCAGGCAGTGGCAGATCTGTAACAACAAATGGATCTTCGATCGAAACCGGACCGGTAGCAGTTATATACACATCCTGATAAATGCCCATATTCCTGTCACGTATTACAGGAGCACAATCCCATCCGCCTGTGAATTTCAGTGTCTCATCTTTAAAAATATCGATAGCATGTCCCCTGGTCTTTCCAAATACGTCAAATTGTATGCCGGGAGAAGGCAGACCCGGGTGGTCAACCTGATAGATCCTGACAGCAAGGTAATTCTTATGTTTTACGCTTGCATATTGGGTTATATCATATCTGAAGCGCAAAAACATACCTGCCATCTCCTGTTGTCCTGCAATCTGATGTCCGTTCAGCCATACATCTGCACGGTAATTGATGCCGTCGAAATTCAGCCAGAGTTTTTTCCCGTCAAAGCTGTCCGGAAGTTTAAATTCTTTCCTGAACCAGTATGGATCCTTCCATGGATTGGTCTTCCCGTCAAGGTAACTATACTTTATCAGGTCGTATTTCCGGTTAAATTCATCAGAGACATCCGGGATTTTATAATTGTTCAGCCCAATCCAGGGATCGGGATATACTCCATCTTTTACCAGAGCATTCAGGACCGTAGTAGGCACCTGCGCGGGATACCACCCCTTCCGCCTGAATTTGTCAGACGATATTATTTCTCCGCTTTCCTTTGCAGTAACCGATGATTTAATGAACCAGTCCCCGGAAAGCAGAAATCTAGCCTGCTCATTTTTGTCTTTAATCGAACAGGAAATTAATCCTGCAGTAAAGGATAAGGTTATGAAAAGTTTTACAGAATGTCTCATACATAAAGTATTAGAAACAATTTGCGGTGTGAGGTCCAAAAAATGTGAGAAATTAATGAAAAATCGGAAAACAAAATAATGAATTTGACTGACTTATTATGATCTCTAAGAAAAAAAATCATATATTTCCGGCTTCCTGATCTATAAAACCAATAATTCAGCAATATGGATGCAAATACACAAACAATGACTCCTCCTGTTCCGGGCAGGGTTACATCGATAGATTTCTTTCGTGGCTTCACCATGTTTCTTTTAGCGGGTGAAGCAACCGAACTTTATGGCCAGCTGGAAAACTCTAATATCGGCTTTGTGCACTTTCTTGGAATTCAGTTTAGCCACCATGAATGGCACGGAATGCATTTCTGGGATCTGATACAGCCTTTTTTTATGTTTATCGTGGGTGTAGCCATTCCTTTTGCTGTTGCAAACAGATTAAAAAAGGGTGACAGTATTAAAACCATTACCCGGCATGCGATCAAACGGTCAGCTTTGTTGTTATTCCTCGGCTGGGCCCTTTATTTTGCTGATGCGGGAAAGCTTGTGTTCCGCTTTCAGAATGTACTGGCTCAGCTCTCAGTCACATACCTTGTAGCTTTCCTGATAAGAAATAAAAGTTACAAATTTCAGATAATATTTACGTTTGTAATATTGTTGCTGATTGATCTCGCCTACCGGTTTTTCCCTGTGGAAGGATTTAATCATCCCTGGGTCAATTTTGAAAATCTGGGAGCATGGTTTAATAATAAAATTGAAGGTGTCGACCGTGCAAGTGAATGGGCAACATTAAATTTTGTATCGACCACAGCGCATACAGTATGGGGAGTTCTCTGCGGGAAGCTTCTTATGAGTGATAAGCCTGCATCTAAAAAGATCCAGATTTTACTTATTGCAGGAGTATCAGCTTTACTTATCGGATATTCTCTCGACGGATTAAATGTGACTCCTATTATCAAGAAGATTGCTACGTCCTCGTTCGTCTTTGCAAGCGGAGGATGGGCTATTCTCGCTCTGTGCTTCTCTTACTGGCTGATTGATGTAAAGAAAAAATTTATTAGCGGGTCGAAAATGTTCATAATAGTCGGTATGAACAGCATTTTCATTTACCTGTTCTTTTCAATTGGCGGAGCTGGTCTTATTCATAGAATAATAGCTCCTTTCAGCAGCTTATTGTTTTCATGGGGAGGAGAAGGAACAGTTGAAATTATTACCAGTCTTGGGATCTGGGCTGTATTGTGGTATATGTGTTACTGGCTGTATAAAAACAAAATATTCGTTAAGATATAATATAGTAGAGACAGGTCTTATTTTATGTAGAGACAGGTCTGAGACCTGTCTCTACGCATACGTTGAGACAAATCCGTTTTTTGTAGTCTACCGTAGGTTACTCCGATAGTTCCACCTCACTTCTTTTTCGGTGCTTTTACTTCTCCGCCGGGTGAAGTGAACACCAGTTCAGTTACTTCACCTTTATCATTGGAATTAAATTGTATTGAATACCCTTCCATGAATTTTACAGCAAATTTGTTCACCGAAACCGGAGCCAATTCCATTTCCGGTTGTTCGGGTATATGTCAGATAAAGAGTTTTGCCATTTTTAAGAGTCACATTGACTGGTTCTCCATCCAGTTCATATTCTCCAACGTACTTTTGCAGGGTTTCAACAGGGATATTGACTGCTATCCGGAGTCTTAGCTTTAGCAGGCAATTTTGATTTTACATAGTCAGCCTGTTCAGTCATTCCTTTTGATTGCTTATATGAAGCTATACCATTCAAAATCATACCATTGAAAAAGGGATCTATTTGCTGGCGATATTGTTTCGGGATCGTGTCGCGGAAACTTACGATCATATCAACGCCTTTTTTGAATTTAACCGGATCGTTAATCCGTTTCATATAATTGGCAAACGGCATCAGTATCAGTGAATTTCTCATTGCCAAAAGGCAGAGCATTAAACCGTGCAGCAAGTGAATCAAAATCGTTCTCACCGGAATATGCAAAGAGTACATTGGTCACTGCGTCCAGAAGTGCCCCTTTTACATTCTGGTTGCTGAAACGACTTTGCTTCTTCAAGGGCATCAATGGTATCAATGGCCCCGAGAGCGACAAGTGCCTTGCCGGCGATCGAATATGATGAATCATTAAGAGCTTTCAGGAATAATGGCTTATAGGACTCTTTTTTATATTTTCCAAGAGCTTCGATAGCTCCTGCTCTTACCAGTGTTTTAGGATCATTTGCAGCTATTTCGGTCAAAAGCGGTTCAACTGTTTTCTTCAGGGAGTCATTTATCAGATTTAATCTTTGTATAGTATAAAGCCGTAATCCGAAATACTTGTCGTTCAGTGCAGTTTTCATCAGGTCAAGTGCCTTAGGATCTTCACTCTGGCTCCTGGCAGCAAAATCTATAGCTTCTCTTCTGTCAAGATATAATCCGGCATATTTGTATTGAAATATGTAATTGTCAAGACTTTTGTTATCCGTTTTTTCACAGAGAAGGATTTTGTCCCCATCAACATTTATAAGATCGGGTCTGGAGACAGTCTGGAAAACGAATGTATCGGCCTGGTGTTCCGCCCATACTTTATAACGCTTCTTCCCCGTGCCCCTGGTAAACATCGATTGACAATGGCAGCTTAAAGATCTTTCCCTTCTGTGTCTGCTTTATAATTACTTTAGCAGATTTACCTGACGGATCATAAATATAATTTATATCAAGTTTTGGATGACCGCTTCCAAAGTACCACTGGTTCCAGAACCAGTTAAGATCTTCACCAGTTACATCTTCAAAGGCAAGACGCAAATCATGGGCTTCGGCTGAATTAAATTTCCTGGTCCTGAGGTAAAGATTGAGAGACTTAAAGAAAGCACTGTCACCAACATAGTTCCTGAGCATATTAAGTATCCGCCCGCCTTTCTGATAACTCACCAGGTCGAACACATCCTCCCGATTACTGTAATAAAACCTAACCAGGTCGGCTTTATCATTGCCGCCCCTTAAATAGTTCTGCATAGCCCAGATAATTGTGCTCTGCAGCAGCATCCATTCCATGTTTATGCTCCAGCCACAGTACTTCACTGAAATCGGCAAATGATTCATTTAGGGTTATATTACTCCAGCTCTCGCATGTAACATAATCACCAAACCATTGATGAAAGAGTTCGTGCGATATGACATCTTCCCATCTGTTTTCGTCAACAAGCTGTCTTGCATCCTGCTGAGCTGATTCGGCATGGACAGTGGCTGTAGTATTCTCCATAGCTCCGCTCACGTAATCTCTTACAACGACCTGATCATATTTTGGCCATGGAAAATCGATACCGGTGATTTTCGAATAAAAACCTATCATCTCCGGAGTATAACCAAAGATTTTCCTCGCCAGAGGTGCAAATTCCTTTTCAACATAATAGTTCACTTCCTTACCTTTATAACTGTCTTTTATTATTGAGTACTCCCCTACAGCCATCATCAAAAGATAAGGAGCATGAGGCAGATTCATTTTCCAGGTATCTGTACGCGTGCCGTTGATGTTCTTCTTTTTGCTTATCAGAATGCCATTTGAGAGTGTCTGGTACTTATCAGGAACAGTCATTATGATCTCATCGGTTTGCCTCTGATTTGGCTTATCTATAGTAGGGACCCAACCTGAGTTTGATTCCGTCTCTCCCTGGGTCCAGATTTCGGTAGGTTTCTTCTTATCCACTCCCAGGGGGTTAATAAAATATAAACCCTTGGCACCCGATAATTGCAGCGCTTCCTTTTCTTTTTATATCATTAGGCTTGGCTATATAATTAATATAGACAGTATAGTTTTCACCAGCTTTGTAGGTTTTGTCAAGCGTTATAAAAAGATTAAGGCTGTCATAGCGATACTTTAAAGGTATATTCTTACCTGCTTTGATTACTGAAACTTCATTGATATTCATCGATTTTGCATCGAGCCGTAAAGAATCGGTCGGATAAAAATGAGGATGAAGAGTGATCCAGGCTTTTCCATACATCCACGATTTTGTATAATCGAAGCTTACATCGAGCTTTGTATTTACCAGATCATTAATTTTTGTTGCACTGGCTCTATAGATAGATTTCCATCTTTCAGTTTTTGATGAATCTGGCTTTTGTGAAAAGGATACTAATGAACAGAGGAGAAGTACTCCCGGAAGAATGTTTTTCATAAATATAATAGAGTTTAATATTATAGTCCGCTTATAATGCGCGCTTTAATTGATTCAAATTCCGAATCGGTAATCAGTTTCTTTTCGAGCATCTGTTTGGCTTGTTCCAGTTTTGCTGAAGCATCTTCAGAGGCATTTGCAGTCTGATGGCTGCCAGTGTTTGTGCCAATCGTAACACCTCCGGATTTTGCTCTTAATTCCTCGAGTTCCCTGATCCGTCTTTTTTCTCTCCATGACTGATCCTGAGCCTGAGCCAGCCGATAGATCTTCTCAGCCTGTATCCTTTCTGAAACCGGGTAAAACCAAAACCTGATCTGAATCTTTCGAAATAGCCAGATCAGTTGAACCATATATTTTCATAAAAATGTCGGCTCCGAATATCCCAACTTTTATTTTTGCATCTCCAAGGTCCTGCCACCTGAAATCGGTCATATCAAATCCGCCAAGCAGTCCTCTTTTAATTTTAATGAACCGGCCGGAAGTGGCCGCAATAAGTATTCTTCTCTTAGTTATAGCAAATAATCTTCTCTGAATTGCCCATGCATCCAGTGTTTCTCCGCTCACCAGAACAGAATTCAGGTGTTCAAGCGCTTTGTTTAAATGCGGATCTTCAGTTGAGTTGTCATTCGTTGCCATAATTACCAATCATTTATATTAAATAATATAATGGAACATCAAAGGTAAATTAAATGTTCAGATATGGCTTAAATGTTTAACAAATCCTGGAATGTCAGCTTTCCAATCTGTTTTTTGCCAGCATCCGGTGAAACCTGCGCCGTTGTTTCCGCAGATTGCGGGTATAAATCACATAATACATTACAGGGATCATAACCAGTGTCAGGAATGTTGCAAAGCTTAATCCGAATATTATTGTCCAGGATAATGGTCCGAAGAACATAACATTATCACCTCCAAAATGGAGATGAGGATTCAGATCTCTCAGCAAGGTGGCAAAGTTGATATTCATTCCTATAGCAAGCGGGATAAGTCCAAGGATTGTAGCAGTAGCAGTCAGAACTACAGGTGTGATACGTGTCAGTCCTGCCTGAATAATGGCTTTCCGTGTTTTGACTCCCTGTTCTTTTAATCTATCAGTAAACTCAACAAGCAGATATTCCGTTCCTCACAACAATTCCTGCCAGTGCCACAATTCCCATACCTGTCATAATAATTGAAATTGTCATTCCGAAGATCATATAACCAAGTAACACTCCGATAAGACTGAATACAACTTCTGAAACAATTATCAGTGCTTTCGACATTGAGTTAAACTGTGTAATCAGAATGAACATGATCAGGAACAGACAAAGAATCATTGCTTTTGAAAGGAATACCATTGATTCAGCCTGATCCTCCTGTTCACCGGTAAGACGGATATCAATATCCGATGGCTTGGTGAACTGCGGAATCACTTTACGCAGCTGGGCATTTATCAGGTTTGCATTAAATCCGTCAAGAACATTTGATGAAATGGTAATCACCCTTTTCAGGTTTAAGCCGGTTGATCTGTCCGTAACTGTTCACATATTCAACATGTGCAACTACTGAAAGAGGGATCTGCCGGATAAGTCCGGAGTTCATATCGCGATAAGTAATTGTAAGATTAAGCAATTGCTCCAGATCTTTGCGCTGGTTTTCCTCAAAACGAAGCATTATTGAGTACTGGTCCTCTCCTTCCCGGTATTTGGATACCTCTTTTCCCAAGCTGGCCTGTACGGATTGCATCACCGACAACTGCCGCGGTAATACCTTCAGTATTGGCACGTTCCCGGTCGAGAATAATAATAAGTTCAGGTTTTGTGGTGGCAAAGTCAGATTTTAACTCCTCAATTCCACCTATCTGCAAAGAATCGATATATCGTTTAAAATTATCAGCTGTTGAGGCGAGCTGTACTAAATCTTCTCCGGCAATTTCAATATTTACCGGTTTTCCTGTTGGAGGTCCCATTTTAATTTTATCAACAACTATTTCAGCTCCCGGAATATCCTTCAAAGCTTCACGCAATTTATTCATATATGCACCTGTACTTTGCCCATGCCTGTATTTGTACTCAACAAAATTGATTGCAATCTTAGCCAGGTTTGATGATTTGCTGGAATTATCAAAATTATTATCTGATGCAAGAAATGCAACATTGGTAACAACCGATTCCACAATCGGATTCTTTTCACCAAGTACACTCATGATCCGGTGCTCTGCAATCCGGGCAACAGAATCTGTTACCTCTATCTGTGTGCCTATTGGCATTTTAATAAATGTATTAATTGTATTCGGTTCATTATCGGGAAAGAATACTACTTTCGGTTTTACTATATTATTCAAGATCATTGTGAACACAAAAAGAGCAATCATTGACCTCCAAGTATATAGTACGGTCTTCTTCCTTTTAATACCCATTTCAGTGTATTCTCATATTTCCTCATCATTGCCGGAATAGCATGAGTCTGAAATCTTCTAAGTACCTTATATCCGAATAATTCATGACCGAGGAAGGAAATTGCTATAAACAGTGAAAAATTGCCAATCCCTCTTGCACCCATCAGATAAAATGGTAATGAGATCAATAGCTATTATGGCAGTAGTTCTATATACATTGCGTTTATTAACAGGTGCGTCCTCATCATCAAGCTTCATGAAATCGACAGCAAATACCGGATTGAATATATAAGCAACAATTAATGAGGCAAAAAGAGTAATAATCAGTGTAACGGGAATATAAACCATAAATTCGCCAACTACTCCCGGCCAGAATGCAAGCGGGAAGAATGGTGCAAGTGTTGTCAGCGTACCTGAGAGTATTGGAAGAAAAACTTCTCCGGCGGCATACTTTGCAGAATGGGTGATATCCATTCTTGGTTATCCTGTGAATCCGGTGCGTATTTTCAATCACAACTATGGCATCATCAACAACAATCCCCAGAGCAAAAATGAAGGCAAACATGACAAGCATATTCATTGTAAATCCGATCCATGGCAGAAAAATGAATGCAATTGCCATGGATAACGGCACCGATAATGCTACAAAAAGCGCATTTACAAGACCCATGAAAAACATCAGCACTATTGTGACAAAAATGAATCCAAGGATTATCGTATTATTAAGCTCATTTACTGTATTCCTTGTGTTCCGTGACTGGTCACCTGTAACCTCAACAACAAGGTTTGACGGAAGCTTTGTCTTCTGCATGTCGGCTATGATAGCTTTTATTTTATCCGATGCATCAAGCAGGTTCTGTCCGCTCTTCTTTGATCACGTTGAGTGTAACCACATTTTTACCGTTATACCGTGCAAAATTTTCAGGCTGATGAAAACCATCACGTATAGATGCTATATCTCTTAGTTTAACGAGGGCTCCGCTTGAGGTCGTTACTACAATATTCTTTATCTCGTCAATATTTGTTACTTCACCTACAACCCTGATTGAGCGGCTCATCTGCTGCAAGTCAATATTTCCACCTGAAACTGTCATATTATTGAGGCTCACTGCCTGTTCCACATCTCTGAAAGTAAGACTGGCAGCTTTCATCTTGTACATATCAATGTCAATCTGGATTTCTCTGGTAAGGGCACCGCCTATTTCGACCCGGGTAATCTCTTTCAGGCTTTCAATCCGGTCCTGCATATCATCGGCGTACTTCTTCAGACGGTCGAGAGGTATATCTCCTGATAGATTAATATATTGAATAGGAATCTCTGACAGGTCAATCTCCATTACGGAAGGTTCAATAAACGAAGGATCAGTGGGCAGATCCTTTTTCGTTTTATCGACAGCATCATTTACTTTTTGTTTTGCATCTTTAATCTCAATTCCGGTATTAAATTCAACGATTATTGCGGAAAAATCCTGCACTGAACGGGATGTAATCTTTTTAACACCGCTTATGGATTTCAGATTCTTCTCCAATGGCCGTGTCACAAGGTTCTCCATATCGGAAGGTGATGTTCCGGGATAAATTGTGTTAATATTTATCATTGGTATCACAATCTCCGGGATCTGTTCCTTGGGAATAGTATAATAGTTTAATAATCCAAATACCGCTATTATAAATACCAGAACATAAACACTGATCTTATTGTCAATTGCCCAGCTGGTAGCGAAAAATTCTTTATACTTTTTTTCCATGAAAATATTTTTAATTCTCTGATAATATGAAAATCAGAATAATACTTAAAATCTTACATATTCACCATCTACCAGTTCCTGATAGCCAACTGATATCACTTTATCACCTACAGATAAACCCTTAAGAACTTCGGCAACTCCGTTATAACTGTTGCCCAGAACAACAGGCTGTTTATATGCTGCATTGTATTTGTCCTTTGACCTGTACAACATAAACATAACTGCCTGCCTGATCAGTCTGAATCACATTCATTGGAACCTGAATTGCATTATCGGTATGATAATCATTTATCTGAATAATTGCTATCATGTTAGCTTTCAGATCTTTAAAATCTTCCAGAAGTTTGGTTTCAATAAGGAAAGTCCTGTTTACAGGATTAATATATTTGCTTACAAAAGCAACTCTGGCATCAACTTGTTTATTTATATCGGGAAATATGACAACCAGATTGTCTCCAGTCTTGACTCTTGCTGAATAGGCTTCAGATACTTCGGCAGTTACTTTCAGATTTTTAAATGCAACTACCCTGTAAGCAGCGGCACGCGGATCAGGAGAAACTACTCCTCCGACTTTTATATTGCATTCTTCAATAGTTCCGTCAATCGGTGATTTGATCTTGAATTTATCCACCTGTTGTTTTAAGGATGAAATCTGCTTTTCAAGAGATTCTTTGTTGGTTTTGGATTGAAGGTACTGAACTTCACTTCCGATTTTCTGATCCCACAGACGTTTTTGTTTATCGTACATATCAGAAGCAAATTTGTACTGAGTTTCAAGACCTTGCATCTGGCTCGCGGTACTGCTGATCATCAATCTGGGCCAATACCTGGCCTTTAACAACTTTCTGTCCTACATCTGCAAACTTTGAAGTAACCGTTCCGGGAGCTTCTGCAAAAACAGCAGCATTCTGATCACCATCAACTTTTCCCTGTACTCTTATGAAATGATCAAAGGTATTGCTGTTAACATCCTTCAGACCGACAAATTTAAATTTTTCGGGATTCAGAGTATCTTTTTTCTCTTTGCTAATCTCAGCCTCCAGGTTCTTTATTTTATCAGCTATCGCAGATCTGTTGCTGTTTTAATTTTGAAAGTTGTGCCTCTTTATTTGCTGCTGCACGAGAAAATGAAGAAATAGTACCAAAAGACCTGCTATACTTAATTTAATGGTTTTCATATCTGATCTGATTTGTTTTATTATTGCGATTTCAAAATTATATATTCTATTTACTTGCACTTAAAATTCGATCGAGTTTTGCTTTGGCATTCAAAAGTGACAGAACCGAATTGTAATAATTCGATTCAGCTGTCAGATACTGATTCTGATTCTGTGTCAGCTCAAAACTTGATGATACACCCTCTTTGTACTTTATAACTGTTTTGTCATAGACCTTTTTACTCAGGTCCATGCTCTCCTTGTTGGTATTAAAATTACTGTAAGCAGTCTGATAGCTGCTTATGGCAGTTTCAAATTCCATTATTAAGCCCTGCTCGGCAGTTTCCCTGGCAAGCTGCGCTTTATCCACAGTCAAACTTAGCCTCACTTACCTTGGCATTACGCATGCCGCTTGTGAAAATAGGTATGGTTAAGTTAGCTCCAACAACATCTTTCACTACAAAGTTAAAAGCGGGTTTATTTGTCTGCTCTTCATGCCTGTAAAAACCTGAAAGTGTTGGCAGATATTTTGACTTCTCACGTTTAAGCAATAACTGAGAAAGGTTTTTCTGATCGCTGACCAGCTGATAATCAATGCTGTTGTTTACATTGAACGCCGGAGAAGCAAGATAACTGAATATTTCCCTGCTGAATAATTCCGGGGAGACTGTCGGTAAGTTCAATATTCTGATCAAAACCCACACCAAGCTGATATTTCAGAAGTTTCAGGGAAATATCCTTCTGTGATTCAAGTGAAGTAATCAGAGTTTGAATATTGGATTTACTGATTTTAACCTGATCAACATCAGTTTCTTCGTTTAACCCCTGTTCATTCATTTTTACCAGTTCATTGTATGTTTGGTTAATTGCCAGCAGACTTTCGTTCAAAACTCTTGCGTTTTCCGTCAAGAACCAAAATCAGATAATATGTATCTGCGACAGATTCTTTTGTCTGATTTTCGGTTTTAACAAGGCTTTTCTCACTCATCTCTTTTACTACTTTGGTAGCCTGCAGTCCAACCAGATATTCTCCGCTGAAGATAAGCTGAGAAACGGTAAAATCGATTACCGTATTATTCTTGACACCAAGACTTATAGGGGGTGCATTCTTAAAAGCATTCACCAGATCACTCTTATTAATTAGGCCATCAGGAATTGAATTAAAATCAATCCCGAACGGCAATACCGGAATCTGGAACTGATGAAGGTAATTTGCTGCGACATTTACCTGTGGCAAACCTGTTGCAAGATTTTCCCATATCTGTTTATCTGCACTTTTAATATCAATTTTTGATGACTGTACATCACGGTTATTCTGAAGAGCAAAAGCCTGAGCTTCAGAAATTGACAGTTTCAGAATTTCATTTTTATCCTGACCGTAATTTTGAATTAGTGATCCAAGCAGAATAAACATTAAAAGGTATTTACGCATAAAATTCGATTTAAAAATTATTTATTATAAGAAGTTTCTAATTCTTTTAATTTCTTTTCCAGCACCATAATCCCTTTTTCAGTAGCAATTCCGCGAACATGATAATTGATAAGTTCGACAAACAGTTTTACAGAGGTGAACTCTTCAACTGTAAAAAGTTCATCAAAATGTGCATTTTCCGCTCTCCAGAGGTAGAGTTTAGCAATTACTTCCAGGTCCATATCTTTTCTGTATAACCCCTCCTTAATACCTTTTTTAAGATTTGTCATTATATAGTCATAAATTCCCTGACGACGTGCTTTTACAGTTTTATGATAATGGGCCGGATAATATTTTTTGAGATCATATTCAGTAGCCGAATTCTGATTTCGCATAAGCTTATTCATAAAGGATGAGATCTCAAACAACTCTTCAATAGCATTGAATCCAATCCTGAAACATTTACAGATTTCTTCCTGCCGCAATAAAATTTCATTATCAATGTACTTTCCGACCAGGTCATCCTTGTCGGTAACATACTGATAGAGAGTTTTTTTAGAAATTCCCAGTTCCCTTGCCACATCATCCATGGTTATACTTTTAATCCCGAATTTTGTGTATAACTCACGCACCTTAATCAGAATATTTTTCAACTCATCATTCATGGCGCAAAAATAAATAAATAAACTTAGGAAACAAATATTAAGTTAAAAGTTTCCGAAGTTTATTTTAAATAGTTTTCAACAGGGGGCCTGCTCACACAAAATCCATTAACCGCAAAGGTCGCAATCCCGAGTACTCGGGACTACGCAAAGGACGCAAAGAACTGAATTATAATACCTTGATCTAACCCTTTGCGTCATTAATGAATTCCAATTATATTAAAGGGGTGTTGAAAAAGTTAATCTATGGCTGGTTTTTCCTTTGGGTCCCTTAGGGTTGCACTTTGTGATCCTTTCTGGGGCAGCCCATCAGCAGATCGAAACAGGCAGAACCCGGGGGAAAATAGTCATTACGCTGATATAACCTGATTCTTTACTTATTGCTTATATAAGCCCTTTATTTAAAGCAATTTTGAAGAGTATTTTTGTATTTTTACTATGGCAGCTACAATATCTTCCATATCCTTTTTTGTTCCAAGAAAGACTCTTTGGCCCAGGGATAAACCTGTTTCTTTATCGATCATTTCGTTGACCGGACAAAGGTTTTCCTTCCTGTATTTGTCCAGCCGTTCCTGGGGGAATATCATTTTAAAGGTCCTGAGATTAAAGTATGTTTCTATAAAAGGATCCAGATGAAGGGAAGAATCCACACCATTGCCAAAATGAATTCCCTCAGCTCCCATCGCTTCCCGAAATTTCTTTTTTGGCAGACCATTTAAGTATTCATTTTCATATATCAGCTGGTATTCGTAATATGCCCGGCGTGTTTGTCCGGCATACTTTTTAGTCGGACGAACACCTTTAATTTCTGAAAGCAGCTTCCCGAAGTATGCAACATTTTCGTCGCGAAGTTTGCTCTGGGCTTCCAGCCTGCGCATCTGGCCCATTAAAGTAGCTGCGACAAAAGGGGTGATGCGGAAGTTAGAACCCGGGAAAGTCCTTCCCTTGCTCCTTGGATCTCTTCCATTGTTGGTATATGCATCTACCTTGGCCATCAAGGCATCATCATTTCCGATCACTGCGCCCCCTTCTCCGCTGCATAGACTTTTGCCTTCCTGAAAACTGAAACAACCCAGGTCACCTATTGAGCCAAGTTTTTTGTTCCTCCATTCAGCGTGCTGTGCCTGGCAGGTATCCTCGATCACGGCAAGACTATGCTTTTTCGCAATTGCCATTATCTTATCCATATCCGCTGATGCTCCGCCAATATGTACAGGAAGAATTGCCCTTGTCTTCGGCGTGATCCGTTCTTCTATCAGATCAGCATTTATCATGAATGTTTCCGGGTCGGTGTCAACAAACACCGGTAAGGCAAATAAGTTAAATGTTGTTTGTGCTGTAGCAACAAAGGTATTAGTTTGAGTTATGACCTCATCTCCAGGCCCAATTTCGAGAGCCCTTTGTGCAGCATCGAGTGCATTTGTTCCGGAGGTAGTTACAGCACAATAAGCAACTCCCATCATTTCAGCGAAGGCCTTTTCAAACCTCATTGAAAGTTCGGTCGGTGAATAACTGTACTCAGACCACCTTCTGCTTTTAAAAGCATCAAGATACATCCGGATATCAGTATCATCAAAAACCGGCCACAATGCTTCAAGATTTGTACCCCTGGCACGAACTGGATTTCCGCCAAGAATGGCAGGTTTATCAATATTCTGAATATAAGTTGAGAAAATGGGCAATATTACACCTGCACTTAAGGCGGCACCTGCAGTGCCTGCTGAAGTTGTCTTAACAAAAGACCTGCGACTTAATAAACTTTTTTTCATATTGTTAGCAATTAGAAATCGTAAACTGCAACCATATCCTGAAGTCATTTATTATTTGAAGGAATCCTTTCTGATATTTCCATACACATCCTTCCGTTGTGATAAGGACATACCCAGAATCCGGCTTTGTCACCTGTTCCTGCAATCCCTGATTCAGATACTGTGCTGAACCATCCTCCTGATTTGTAATCGACCAGATGATTTTTAGTATAACTCCAGCAGTTAATTGCATTATTGAGATATTTCGGGTTACCTGTCATCTCCCAGGCGTTCAGGCATCCAATAATAGTCTCTGCCTCTACCCACCAGCTCCGTATAGTATCTGTGTGGCCGGTTGAAAGATCTTTTTCATAGATCATGCTGCCATCAGGTTGTAGTCCTTCAGAAGCAGCATCAGCTATTCTTATACTGGTTTTCCTGACTTTTGCCAGCAGGACCCGATCACCGAGCACACCTGCAGCTTCGGGCAAAAGCCATGAAGATTCAATATCATGACCGTAGGAATCGATATCGGATGTTCTGTTCCAACTCCTGTCGAGAAAACAAATCAGGTGCGACGTTCCGGGGTCAACTATTTTATTGAGGAATAATTCAATAAGGTTCCTTAACCTGTCTCCTGCCCGCTTGTCGGGCCATACCCTGTAAAGGTTTGTATACGCTTCCATGAGATGCAGATGAGTATTCATTGTTTTCTCATCATTAATTGTTTTTTCTCCTATCAACAAATCATGTGATCGCTTCCAATCCCTGGTATAGACTTCAAAGTAACCGTCAGACGTGGTATCGAGAGCAAATTTTTCAAAAAGCTCAAATATTTCAATCGCTGTTTTAAGAGCCTCTTTATCTCCGGTAGCTCGATAATATTCCGAAAGCCCATAAATAAAAAACGACTGGGTATAGGTCTGTTTCCTGGTATCAGCCGGCTCTCCGTCGGGTTTGAGGCTTCTGTAAGCACCTCCATATTTCTTGTCGATAAAATGAGCCATGATGTAATCTTTGGCCCTGGTGGCAATCCGCAGGTAAGCTGTGTCTTTCAGGATACGGTACGCTGAAGAATATGTCCAGAGTATCCGTGCATTGAGTATTCCACCTTTATCTTCATTGGGATAGACACGGTCATGTGCGTCAATGCGGCCATAAAATCCGCCCCTTTTATTGTCAACCATTCGTGTCGACCAGTAAGGCAGAATGTTGTGAGTAAGATTTGTTAATACTTCACTTCTGAGCTGATTTATCCGTACATCAACGGTATCTGTCTGTCCGCTTGACTTTATGCTGAATAATCCAAGAATTATAATGAAAACGAGGTATCTTTTCATGAAAAATGTATTTTAACGATTAGATTCCTATCGCAAAATACAATAAATTAAGGAATTTCTGAGATCCTTTTATTCTCGGTCTACCACAAACGTACTCAATACCGAGTACTCGGGATCACGAAGGACGCGAAAAGCCTTTTAAACAATATATTTTGGGAATCCTATTTTTCAAGAATGGTTTTCAGATTCTGTAACCCCTTATTCAGATCGTTACCTACCATCTTTTCCATATTCATGAAAAGCAGCATCAGATTTGTCGGGTATTTCATATTACCGTTGAATTCCCAGCACACTCTTGTCTGATTATCGTTGACAGTAGTAGTAGTAAGATTGGCCCAGCTGGTCGATTTAAATGGTTTGAGAAAGCGGATCTCATAATCAATTCTTTCACCATCCACAATTTTCAGAATTTCCTGTTCACCCTTGCCTACATTTTTTATACTACTATCCCAGGCTGATACAAATCCTTCTGTTCCATCAGTTCCCCGGAATTCAGTTTTCATATTTGGATCCATTGAGGCCCATACGCTGAATTTATTCTGATTTTTCAGAAGCTTTAGAAAATCAAAGACAACTGCTTTGGATTTATTTATTACCACTTCAGTTTTTATTGAATAATCTTTTTTCAATAATAATCCTATTATCAACAACAGAACTATAATCCCTGCTATCGCAATGACTATTCCCAATAATATTTTCATAATAATGTGTTTTTTGTATTAAACAACCTGATATTGCATAAGTTCAAATACCTTAGGCGCAAAGGCCATAAATAGAGTTAAATACTGCTAAACCGGGGAACAGTTGGACCATAGAGCCATTGAGCCGTTGAGCCGTTGAACTTATCTCCGTTGATTTCTCCGGTCAGGAATAAGGTTTTTTGAAGAGCCGAATCTATTCGGAATGCGGCTGTTGAACTGTTGTTTCACAGGTTTTACCGGATTATTATTTAACAGTGGGAACGGATGATCATCAATGACCCGGATCTTCTTGGTTATCAGTTTTTCGATATCCCGGAGATACTCTTTTTCTTCAGCATCGCAGAATGAAATAGCAGTACCTTTGGCACCAGCTCTTCCGGTCCTGCCAATACGGTGAACGTATGTTTCTGAGATATTTGGAATCTCATAGTTTATAACGTACTCAAGATCATCAACATCAATGCCCCTGGCAGCAATATCTGTAGCAACAAGTACTCTGGTTGTCTGAGCCTTAAAACCTGAAAGCGCCTTTTGCCTGGCATTTTGGGCTTTATTGCCATGAATAGCTTCGGCGCTTATGTTTTTCTTCTTAAGAACCCTTACAACTTTGTCGGCGCCATACTTTGTCCGTGTAAACACCAGTGCTGTCTTAATTTTTTCATCTTTTAATAATTCAAGCAGCAAAGAATTCTTATTTCCCCTGTCGATGAAGTAGACAAACTGGTCCACTATATCGACAGTTGATGCTGAAGGAGTAACCTCCACTTTTACAGGCTTATATACTATGGACCCTGCAAGTCTCACAATCTCCGGAGGCATTGTAGCAGAAAAGAAAAGTGATTGTCTCTTTTGAGGAAGAGCAGCTATGATCCTTCTGACATCATGAATAAAACCCATATCTAGCATCCGGTCTGCTTCATCCAGTACAAAAATTTCTATATCCCTCAATGAAATAAAACCCTGGTTCATAAGATCAAGCAATCTGCCTGGTGTCGCAATAAGAATATCCACACCATTTCGTAAGGAATTAGTCTGAGGATTCTGATTCACTCCTCCGAAAACAACAGTACATGACAGTCCGGTATAACGGCCATATGCCTTAAAACTCTCCTGGATCTGGATAGCCAGCTCCCTTGTAGGTGTTACGATCAGACTTCTGATTTTTTTCTTTCTGTCGAATGACTTGTTCTGACTTAATAATTGAAGAATAGGTACTGCGAATGCTGCAGTTTTTCCTGTGCCTGTCTGAGCGCAGCCTATGAGATCAGTACCTTGCATTATAACAGGTATCGCTTCTACCTGTATGGGAGTAGGTATTGTGTAACCCTCTTCTTTCAATGACTTTAAAATTGGTTCAATAATGTTCAATGATTCAAAATGCATAAAAAAAATATTAGTAAATAAAATATGAAATAAAGACTGCCAGGAAAGGCGGGGATTATTCCGGTTGTAAAGACGGCGAAGGTACGATAAATTAGCGGATATTCAGAGATTATGAATTTTATGATCTCAGGAATTTCCAGGAACCTGTCCCACAGTGCGTTTTATCCCTTCAGAGTAAGTGGTGGGGATGAAATTAAATCTCTTCTCAAATTTAGATGAATCGAAAAAATAGTCACGGTCATACTGATACATCATTTCCGGCATCTCTTTCAGAATCGGGACAAATATTCCGGCAGCCTTGATCATCCACATTGGCATTACAGATAATTTGTTCTTTACTTTCATCTCCCTGGAAAACAGTTCAACGAATTCCCTGCCGGTCAGGGTATTCTTATCGGTTGGCAGATGCCAGACTGTGTTGTATGCATCGTCAGTATTTCCCAGGAGCGCCGTGGCTTTAGCAGCATCCGGAGTAAAAGTAAATGAGTGTTTCTTGTCAGCGTCTATAAACCAGCTGGCACGCATTCCTTTTAAGAAATTTTTATAAACCATTTCATTTACAAAACTCTTATCATTATCCGGACCATAGAAATCGGCTGATCGTGCTATCAGGGCCATAAGCTTCCCTGCTTTTACTTCATCTGTTATCATCCGGGCAATCTGTTTCCTCACTGCACCTTTCCTGCTAGGAGGATTAATAGCGGACTCCTCTGTCATGTGAGGTATGGCATTGATGTCATAAAGATAGACGTTGTCGAAAAAGACCAGTCTGGCGTTGTGTTTAATACAGGCGTTTATAGTTGCTCTCATCAGCTTTGGCCACTTCTCCTCCCATACATTTAATTTATAGTCAAAACCAACTACAAGATAAACTACATCAGATCCTTCAACAGCCTTATCGACATTTGCCGGATTTGACAGATCTGCAGGGAAAATCTCATCGGATTCATTCACTTTCCGCGGATTACGGCTAACGAGTCTTATTTTATCTGTATAATTTACTAATTCCTTTGCCAGGACAGAACCAATCGTTCCGTTTGCACCTAAAATCGTTTGCATAATATTGGCTTTTTGTCTGATATAACATCAGGTAATCCTTTAAGTTCACTGTGCATAAAGTCCGTTTTCCAATGGACGGCATGTTCCCATAAAGCAATCAGTTTCCTGTTTACCGTGTATCCGCACTGAGTTCACAGGTACCCTCTCCAAAAGTAAATCCTTCTCTGATTCGATCAAATGGAACAAACCATTATGCATCATAACAGATATATTGTAAAAATCCGATTTAAATGGTTCCCTGTAATTTATTGACTGGTAGTCCTTTCCAGTAAGAATTTCAACACGTGTTAATGCCATTTCTGCAAGGCTGACACTCGAAGGGACAGGGTGATCAGACCATGATGCATAGACTGTCAGAAAGTCGACAGCCGATGATTCCCTCCATTTATCATTTTCCTTAAATGATTCTACATACTGAGTCATCCGGATCATCGTGGAAATCCATGAATAATCATTTTCGTATAACATAGTGATTGCAGTGAGAATAGCTGCAGCATCAAATAAGAAGCTTTGTTCCCGGAAGACACCTTTATAACAGGAGTGCATAAGCTTTTTACCGTCCCAGAATCTGTCGAGAAGAGTATGTACCAATCCGGCAGCATTCTTTTCAAGATCGGGCCGCTCCAGATATCTGCCAGCCTGTGATAATGCCATAGCCAGCAGAGCATTGATCCCACAAAGAAATTTATCATCTTTTGACGGTTGTTTACGTTTGCGTCTTACAGAAAGTAATTTGTCTTCAATGTAGTCGAGTGGATTATTATCTGTTCTGAGCAGATGGATAAGCCCCTTAAAATTTCCCGACATGCTGATATAATATGATCTGGCGAATTTTTCAAATTCTTCCGGGAGGAGTTCATCCTTAAGCTGTTCGTAGCTCCAGAGGTAGGTTGCTCCTTCTACATGTTCAGTATCAGCATCAAGACCTGTAATGTAAAGACCTTCAACATTAAAACATTCCTCAAGGCATTTTAAGATTTTCTCAGCCATAGTTTTATACGCAGGCTTGCCAATTACGCGGTATGCGAGTGAAAAGCACCATAGTGCCATAGCCTGATCATACAGCATCTTTTCAAAGTGGGGAATGGTCCATTCACTGTCGACACAATATCTGAAGATTCCTCCCTGGAGATGATCATTAAGTCCCTTCAGGCTCATTGAGTCAAGTGTTTTGCTGCAGATTGTCTTTATCGATGGGCTCTCATCAATTGCTAACTGGTACAAAAGAAAGAGTAAGGATGAATGCGGTGGAAACTTTTGATCACGACCGAATCCACCATTTTGCGCATCGTAATATTTTGACAATGTGCTTAACAGGGAATTCTCATCTGCAATATCGGGGATATTCCCCGATGTCACAAATGGTGGAATTTTATCCCTGTTATTCTCATAAAACTCATGAACCTTCTGTGCAATAATAAGAAAGGATAGCATTGAATCTTTTGACTTGGCCGGAGCATAAGTGAGGGCATAAACAGGACGAAGATCGGGTGTTATGAAAACATTCAGGGGCCATCCGCCCCTGCCATTCTGATTATTTATAAAATCCATAAGAAACTGGTCAATATCGGGTCGCTGTTCCCTGTCAACTTTTATACAGATAAAATGAGAATTAAGATAACTGGCCGTGCCAGGATCAGAAAACGCCTCAGACGCCATCACATGGCACCAATGGCATGTTGCATAACCCACGGAAACAAACAGAAGTTTATCTGAGCTGAGAGCAAATCTCAGCAACTCATCGCTCCACTCCTGCCACCATACCGGATTACCGGAGTGCTGCAGGAGGTAAGGGGATGATGATCTATCAAGATTATTACGTCTGATTTCTTTCTCATCAATTTTCTTTCCTGTCATGAATTATTATCCTCTTTCATGTTTACAAATACAATATGCTCATCTTTGTATTGACTGACAGCAATTGAAGATAACGCATGACGGGTAAGAATGTTCATGAATGGCGTAACGGCACAAACCACCGCCGCCAAGGCTACGGCGGTCAAAGGGCGCAATGGCACAAACCACCTTCGCCAAGGCTACGGTGGTCAAAGGGCGCAACAGCACCAGGGTGTGTGACAAAACACTTTTATTTGGTTTTCGACGAGTCCGGCCCTTTTTTATCTTCTCCCTTCAGACCCATTGTTAAAGCCGTCATGCCGGCCAGACCACCTAACTGCATGGTTTCAAGTGCAGAACTTGGCACTATCACGATGGTGGAATTTGTCTTCAATCCCTCATAGAGCATGTTCATTGCTCTCAGATGAAGAGCTGTAGGATTATCAGCATAAGTCTTGGCTGCCTCACCGAACTTTTCAGCTACCTGACGTTCCGAATCACCCAGTATGACTCTTGCCTGACGTTCCCTTTCAGCCTGTGCCTGCATCGACATGGCATCCTGAAGAGAAGATGGAATATTAACATCTTTGACCTCAACTGAAATAACATTTATTCCCCATGGCTCAGTGCGATCATCAATGATCTTCTGAAGCTGCACACTCATTTTGTCCCTTCCTTCAAGCATTTCCGATAGCATTGTCTTTCCGATCACATCACGAAGGGCAGTCTGTGATGCCCAGTTAATTGCATTTCTGTAATCGGCTATTTCGAGAGCAGCTTTTTTGGAATCCATGACTCGCCAGAATAGTACTGCATCCACGTCTACAGGAACAGTATCTTTCGTAAGAGTTTTTTCAGCCGTGAAAGAAGTAGTAATAACCCTGACATCAATCCAGTATGCAACTGTGTCTATTATTGGAATAATTAAAAACAATCCTGGTCCTCTTAACGACTGAAAGTTACCTAATCGCAGGACAACAGCCTTTTCCCATTGGTCAGCTATCTTGATCGAGGCTGAAATAATTATGGCAGCAAGAAGGGTAATTGCACCAGTGACCATTGTTCCTGTTCCTGCCAGATTTTTATTTCCGGAATAAGCGATAGCTAAACCAATAGCGATTATGATAAAAAAGATTAATACTGAAAATGAGCTTCTAGTTTTCATAACAGATTCCTCCAATAATTTAATAATTTTTAATACAGATGTTTTACCGGTTACTGAAGCATAGGAACGGGACAGAACTTTTACAGCATCTCCGGCTAAAACCAAAATTAGGCAATAATTGTTCAGAATGCAATAATATTATTTGGTGTTAGGGGTGGACTTCCCGGAATTTGAACTTTGGCATTTTTATGTTGTTTTAGCTTTTACCTGTATGAGGTTTTAAACTCAATTAGAAACTTTTAAACTTCTAAATATGGAAACAAGGAAATTAAAAACGATAAAAGTTGAAACAGCTGTTAAAGCTCCGGTTGAAAAGGTATGGAGTTATTGGACTGAACCTAAGCATATTACAAAATGGTATTATGCTTCTGATGACTGGCATGCGCCATATGCAGAAAATGATCTTAAGGTAAACGGTAAGTTCAAAACGAAGATGGCAGCCAAAGATGGCAGTACCGGATTTGATTTTGAAGGAGTTTACACAAAAGTACTCAAACATAAAGTTATAGAATATACTATTCCCGATGGGAGAAAAGTAAAAATCTCCTTTCACGACAAGGGCACTGAAACAAAAGTTGTAGAATCGTTTGAAACTGAATCAGTGAATTCCCTGGATTTGCAGCGGGGCGGATGGCAATCCATTCTTAATAATTTTAAAAGGTACACTGAGTCAAAAGGCCAGCTGTTTGCCTGGCAGATCTGATTCAAAACTTAAGAATTATTGAGAAACCATATTATATTGAGAATTAAAGTAGAAATTTTAAAAGCAGGTCATATGAAAAAAATGAATCCCGTAGTACATTTTGAGATGCCGGCTGAAGACAGAGTACGCATGGCAACTTTCTATTCAAATGTTTTTGGATGGCAGACCCAATTGATGGGTGAAGATATGGGTAACTATGTAACGGTTGCCACAAGTGAAACTGACGACAAGGGCCGGCCGAAAATGCCCGGTGCAATAAACGGAGGTTTCTTCCCTAAAAGAGATGATATGCAGGCTCAGTATCCATCTATCGTAATTGCTGTTGATGACATTAAGGAATCAATTCAAAAGGTAACACAGGCAAAGGGAAAAGTGCTTGGTGAGCCAATGGAAATTCCGGGTGTCGGACAATTTGTATCGTTCATCGATACTGAAGGCAACAGAGCCAGTCTGCTTCAACCAAAAATGTGAAAAAAATAAAGGGTGTCTCAAAAGGGCACCTTCTTTTTTATATTTTCATTTCTTTTGCTCCTCCAAAAGAAATGAAACAAAGAAAAGGAGTCCGGAAAAGACAACCTTGCCCTTTTTGTCCGCCCGCTAAACAAGGCCATAATGGCGCCACCAAAAAGGGCGAGGTTCGCACCTTTTCCGGTTTGCCTGCGCACGTTCTAAAGTTGTAAATTGTTGATAACTAGTGAAAAAGGGGGGGAGGCATCCCCCCTCCAAGAACCTCAGGTTACGTAACTTGAGGTATGCAAAAAATAGATAGATCAAAAGTAGTCTTTAAAGACTATAGTCCCAACCAAATTTTACTTCTTCCGCCATCACTGGAAGAGATGATCCCTATGAACCATCCGGTAAGAGTTGTAAATCAAGTCATTGACAGTATTGATCTTGATATGCTTGTAAAGAAATATAAAGGAGGAGGCTGCTCGAGTTATCATCCCTGGCTCATGCTGAAAATATTGGTTTATGGATACCTTACCAATCAATACTCAAGCCGGAAGCTGGAACAAGCGGTATGTCAGAATATATACTTTATGTGGTTAAGCGCGATGAGCTATCCTGATCATAACACGATAAATCGCTTCCGCAGTGACAGGCTTAAAGGGGTATTGAAAGAAGTCTTCAGCCAGGTTGTTTTACTGTTGGTTGATAGTGGGGTAATAACATTAAAAGAAGCTTACCTTGACGGTACCAAGATAGAAGCCAATGCCAACCGGTATACCTTTGTGTGGGGACGGAGCATAATAAGAAGCAAGGAAAGAATCAGGAAACAGCTTGATGAGTTATGGGCATATGCAGAATCAGTGGCCAGGGAAGAGCTTGAGAATAATGAGCCCGAGGATTTTGAAAAGATCGATCAGGCCTCTGTCAGAAAAGTAATAGGGAGTATTGACAATGCGCTAAAGGGCAAGTCTGTAAATAAGGAAGTGAGGCAGAAACTTAACTATGCCAGGAAGAACTGGCACGAGAATCTTAAGAAATATGAACAGCAGGAAAAGACTCTTGGTAATCGTAACAGTTACTCCAAGACAGATCCCGATGCGACGTTCATGAAGATGAAGGAGGATAAAATTCGTAATCCGCATTTTTATTCTTAATATACCTATCCAGATCGTCAAATAATGAATTTATTCTTTTCCCTGTTTCATCCATTAAATTTAATCTTCCTTTCCATTCTACCGATTCGCTATTTGTAACAGGATAGAGTTCATTAATTGGACCTGCAATTATATACGGAGGAACATACATATTCCCGATCAAACTAGATGGATAATGATATTCATAATCAATGTTTATCACTTCCATTTTCAATCTATTATCCTTGAAAGTGAAGATACAAGTAAAGTTGCTTTTAACCGAATTAGCCTTTTCCTTTTTTGCAATCCAAAATGTTTCAATATCAGCTCTATAAAATACTTCAAACCAACCTTAATAATAATTTTCCCATTATCGAGATTTGAATATTGTAAAACAGATGTTAATGATCCAAAATTCTAGCGGCCCACTCCATTGTCCTATCATAGATTGTTTTCTTATCAACATTACTAAATGACCTAATTGCTATAAATTCAATTTCTTTCGTTTTTTCATTATAAGGTAATTTTGGATAACCCCCTAAAGACTTTAACATTTCATTCCAGTCCTTACCATATTGAACATATTCAGGCTGAGTAAACTCGCCTCTTGAGTATCTTGAGGCCATATTTTGAATTTCCAGGGCTTCTGTTTGTGAATGAAGGTTCAAACAGAATATCAGACCGATCAGAATTAATAAATTTTTCATATTTGTTGGGTTTTAATCAAAGTTACATATTTGTCAGAACTCAACTTATAGAAACCCCCGGTCGTCCATCGGGAGGGTTTTGTTTCGAATGTTGAAGAAAATCAATAAATAGCGGATTTTCTATTTTTCCACTTTCTGCCTCATCTGTTCAGACTTTCCGTTCTGTTATCGAGTGAAGCAAGTCAATTAATGTTGAAATAAAATTGAAACAAGTCAATAAATGTGGAAAAGATTCAATATCATTTAGTTACGTGATTTTAAATTTGCAAATTACATTTCTTTGGCTGAACTTTGGTCTGTAAACTAAAAACAAACCACAATGGAAACTTCAACTGAAAAAATTACAGATCATTTTAAGAAATTCGACTCAGACAGCATTCGCGGTTTTCGTGACAAACTGAAAACTATGTTGATTGGAGGATTAATTAAGGAAGAGGACGAAGATAATCGTGATACTCTATCCTGGGCATATACCATAATTGATGGTATGCTGGAATTAATTGAAGATTCTAAGGTGCCAGAATTAAAAAATCTTGCTCAGTCCGCTTGAATTTGGCCCCGGAATTTCTTTAACTTGTAAGTTCATTTTTGTTTGAATTTAAGTCGGGACGGCTATACGAGGTCTAACCCGCAGCGAAGGACCCCTGGAGAAATCCGGGGTTTTTATTGATGACCTTTAAATTGAAAGTAGATTTTTCCCGGAATATAAAATTCAGGAGGAGTTGTAAAACCTAAATAATAGAATATGTTTGGTTTCTAAAAACCCATTGTATAAATTTGGTAATCTCAGAATCAAAAATAGCAATACAGTTAAAATATTGTTAAAATATTTGGAATATTTAACTTATAGGTTAACTTTGTGGCAAATAAGGTAGAAAAGCTTAATATAGATTATATTTTTAATATTTATCCGGAGCTTGCGGGGTCAAATGTTGAAATCTTTATTGATGTTGAAAGCAAGAAAGAATCAGATTCAATTAAGGATTTCATAACCAGGAGAAAAGAGAGAAAAAAATTTAATAGAATATTATACGAAATACTGAAACATAGATATAACGATGCATTATATCAAAAAGTAAAAGGCTATAATAATGTTGCCGAGATGAGATTCATCGGCAGATACTTTGGAAACGCACGAATTTATTGTAATGAGTTTAATCAGGGTGGTAAAAAGGTTATTATGGTCACACTGCTCTTTAAATCTCAAAGAACAATAAAAGACGATTCTGATACAAAGGCAGCAGCTGAAAAAATATCAAAACTTACTTACATTATCGCAACATGAAAACCGCAGAGAAAGTTTCAGAAAAACTGAAATTCAAAGATGATTTTGATAAAATTGACTTTATTACTGATACAATTCAACTTGACCTTCTACATCAATTAATTGAAAGTACTGATTTGAGGAAGACAAACATAGCTAAGGAACTGAAAGTATCTAATAGCTTTGTAACACAATTATTCTCTGGAGATAAGAGATTAAGTCTGAATCATATTGCTTCTTTAATTTATCATTTGAATCTCGAATTTAAATTTGAACTCAAGTCAAAAGAAAAGTGCAAAGTGGTTAATTTTGATGAGTTTCAAAAAGTAGGCCTGGGTGACTACTGCAAGATGGGACAGAATGCACCTAAATACCATGTAACATATCCGAAAAATAAAAAGGACCGAATACCCATTTCTATATGATAATAAAAAAGTCGGATATTAAATACATCCATTTTGGGGTAATAGACATCAATTTTAAATGCAATCTACCTAAAGAAAAAGAAGTGATAGCTATAGCTATGGACCTGGATGTTGATCTTAGCTATGATATTTGTAAAATTGAGGGCGAACGGAATATATTTCAGATAGTGATTGATTTAAAATTGACCACTCCAAACAATAATCCGGGGTATAATATCTATTTAAAACCTTATGCTGTTTTTGAACTGCCGAAAACTGAAGATAAAAATATCATTGATAAAATGTTGATCTTTACTTGTATCCCCTTACTTTTAGGAAGTGCTAGGGGTTTTATAGCAGATACAACGGCGCAATTCCCATTAGGAAAATATTTTTTACCTTCATTAGATATGAAGAGTATTTTAGCAGCGAACCCTGAAAATCCAGGAATTCAAAAATAAAATTCATTAGTGACTTTAAACGTCCCTATTATAGCTGTTGGCCCCGAATCTGAAAAGTCGGGGTTTTGTTTTTATTTAAACTTAGATTTAATAAATTAGTAACTTATACCTTAAATTAAAACAAAAATGGTATCAAAGCCTCATAAAATATTCAATTATCTGCCAGGATTTTCTCCAGTTTTGGCTGAAGGTTTTTATCGTGTTGGTTACGATTTGGCAAAACAACTACATGGTGATACTTCATATCTTGGCCTTATTAGAATAGCTCCTGCTGTAGTAAATTTTAATTTATCTGCAGAACTATATCTTAAGGCCATTCACATGATAACTTTGAGAAAAAGACCCTTAGGGCATAAGCTACTTAATTTGTATAATGCGTTACCAGCTGATATAAAAGGACAATTGGAGCAGGATTATCTCAAGAATAAAATGGAACCAAGGAAAGAATTAACAAGTTATCGTATTAAAATGATGCCTAAAGACATGAATGACGATGGCCCAAAAGTACCAAAAGCTTATGTAACAATTACCTCCTTGCTTGAGGCCCATCAGGATGCTTTTGCAAAATGGCGATATTTATTTGAAATTGGTTATCAAAATACAATTATTTATGAATATGACTTCTTCTCAATGAATTGCTTCATAACCGCAATACAGAATTACATAGGTCTATGTGAACCAAAATTTAATTATCATACTGGGAATGACAATCGAGCAACTATGTAAATATATAGATCTAACAAGATTTTTTTAATATGTTTTGTTAGAGCTACATTTTTAAACAAAGTCAGGGATTTTGCTTTTAAAAATGGCCAGTATTTGAATTTGCGGTACAATCGCGGGGAAATAAAAAACCCATTCATCTGATATTATGATAAATGGGTCTTTAAAATGTCGGCCCGGAGGGAATCGAACCCTCGACTCCCTGATTAAGAGTCAGGTGCTCTGCCAGCTGAGCTACGGGCCGTTCAAGGCTGCAAATTAACTTAAATCCTAAGAATTCCGGAAGTAAAACAGGATCTAATTTTGTTTAAGACTAATTTTACTGTTTAGAATCGTCCATATAAGCTAACATCAGGGTATGACCGCAACGGAAATATCAAATATCCGCCTTATAAGTCAAAAAGTAGCCAATCCGGAATTCAATGCTGCGAAAGATATTGTAAGCTGGATGGGCGCAATACAGGCCCAGGACTACCCGATGTCAAAATGGGCAATAGGAATCAGGCTTTGTGATCCTTCAGAAGAGATGATCGAGTCGGCAATAGATAAAGGGGAGATAATCCGAACACATCTTTTGCGGCCAACATGGCATTTCGTAGCTGCTGATGACCTTTACTGGATGCTTCAGCTTTCAGCACCAAAAATAAAATCATCCATGAAGTCGAGAAACAAAGACCTGGAACTTACTGAAGCCATCTTAAAAAGAACAAATAAAATTGTTGAAAAGAAACTGGCCGAAAGTGGAAGTTTGACGCGTAATGAGTTGGCATTGGAATTTCTGGGAGCTAATATTAAGACTGATAATAACAGGCTGAGTCATATCCTATTATGGGCAGAGCTGAATGAGATTACATGCAGCGGACCGGTAAAAAATAATAAACAGTCATATGCATTGCTCTCTGAAAGGGTACCACATAAGAATAATTTATCAAGAGATGAATCATTGGCTAATCTGGCAAAACGATACTTTACCAGCAGGTCTCCCGCCACGCTGGAGGATTTTTCCTGGTGGTCAAATCTTTCTCTGACCGATTCACGAAAAGCGATAGACTTTGTTAAATCATTCTTCATACAGGAGACCATTGGCTCAGATAAATATTGGTTCCCTTATTCTTTTGAAGGCAAATTGAACAATAAGTCTTCAATCCATTTATTACCTGCTTTCGATGAGTTTCTGATAAGCTACCGTGACCGGAGCAGTTCACTAGCTCTGATTCATAACAAAAAGGCAGTTTCGGACAATGGAATTTTTCGCCCTCCTGTTGTGATAAATGGCCAGGTCGCAGGTTTATGGAAACGTACCTTTCAAAAAAACAAAGTAATTATTGAAACGGATTTTTTTCAACCTGTTGATAAAACGACAAAGAACCTCATTGATAATAAAGTCCATTTATTGGGAAAATTCCTGAATAAAGAGGCAGAGATCCGGCTGAGCTGAATCAGACCAAAATAAAATCAATAGATTTGTGTTGAGAATTTTTAAAGGTCTGATTTACTTGATCTCTGATTATGTGCAAATTACTTAAAATGATCGGGACTGCTGTTAAGCACTCTAAAATATGTGTTTTATCGATATTTCTGACATATTGTCTTTCTTGTACTATAGGCATAATCATGTCGCAGACCGGTAATCAGTTTGCTCTTTCCTCACGTGATAAGATTGTAGGAAAAGCGGTAGCAGGCGATAAAGCCTCAATAAACTATTTGAAAGGAAATAATTTTTCGGCTGCAATGTTTGACTTTAAAGGTAACCTTTTATCAGGGGCGATCCCTCAGACGATATTGGGTTTGGGTATTGTTATCCCTTATTATACGGCATTCAGACAAGGTTGGGTAGGAGGAATTGTATCCATAGATTCCGCACATGAAAGCAGGTTTAAAAGCTTCAGAAGAACGTTCTACTATTTCTTTGTTCTGCTTCTTCAGTTTATTCCGTATTCCTTGGCAATCGGTGCCGGAATAAGATGCGGCATCGATTTATATATTGACAACAAGTTGAATGGCTGGCAGATCTGGAAATATAGAATTCAAAAAAACAGACTGATGAATGTGTTCTATATATACATCCTCGTAATCCCACTATTTTTTATCGCCTCATGTTATGAATTTCTATCTGCATGGAATAATTAAGATGACATAATATTACATGGTTTCATTAATTAACATTAAAGACTATGGCTACAATTTTTAAAAATGACAAAATTGAATTTAAGGAAGATCCGGATAAGATCGAAAACTTCAGACTATTCACAGCTTCACCCAGATTAACTGCAGTTGCAAAATCAAAGAATCTGTTTTTTGATTTAAGGTTATTAAACCCTGGGCAGTTTTCATTCCCTTATCATTTCCACCGGAATGCAGAGGAGTTGATGATGGTTATATCAGGTTCGATGACACTCCGTACACCTGACAGTCTTGAAATTATTTCAAAAGGAGATATTGTCTTCATTGAAATGGGGGAAACCGGAGCCCATCAATTCTATAACCATACAGCGGAACCCTGCACATATCTCGATTTAAGGACATTAATAGGCATGGATGTGGTTGAGTACCCCGATTCAGATAAGATAAACATATTACCAGATTATGAAGTATTCGAAAAGAGTGCAAAAGTCGGATATTTCAAAGGGGAAGCAAACATTCTGGAAAAGTGGAATCAATTGAAGAAATAGAATCTTCCCGCAAATATAAAATCACATCCATTGTTTTGAATTCAAATCGTGAAGACATAACTTTAAAAACAAAATGAAAAGGTTAAACATATCATCAGGTTCAGAATATGAAAAGCCAATCGGATTCTCAAGAGCCGTAAGAATTGGTAGTATTATTGCCGTTGCAGGAACAGCTCCGATCGGAACGGATAGAAACACCGCATATCCTGATGATCTTTACAATCAGACCAAGCTTTGCATTGAGATAATGAAAAAAGCTATTATTGAGGCAGGGGGAAGTTTGGAAAATGTAATAAGGACCCGGATTTTTCTTAAAGACATTTCTCAATGGGAAAAGGCTGCTAAGGCTCATGGTGAATCCTTTTCAGAGATCCGGCCCGCCTGCAGCTTTATCGAAGCCAAAGGCTTTATTAAAGATGACTGGCTGGTTGAAACTGAAGCTGATTGTGTAGTTTTATGAGAGTCGCATTCATATTTTATATGATCTTATATTCCATTGCACCCTCAATATCCCAGGATGCAAATGAGTTCATCAATGCTGCATTCCTTAAAAAACTGAATCACGATAAGTCATATACAGATCTGAAGTCAAAAATTGTTAAAGAATTTGCGCTGAGCAAAGCTGGCAGCTGGGGTGAGTTTGTACCTGGTATAGATGAAAGATTAAGTACAAAAAACAAAATCATTGCATTCACTTTTGATGCCTGCGGAGGCAAAAATGGCAACGGGTATGACAAAGAATTAATTGATTATCTGCGAGATGAGAGGATCCATGCTACCTTGTTTATCAGCGGAAAGTGGATCGATTCGCAATTTACGATGTTCCTTGATCTTTGCCACGATAGTCTGTTTGAGATCGAAAACCATGGTTTTAATCACTGGCCATGTTCCTTCAGCGGAGAAAGTGCATATGGTATCAAGGGAACTTCAGGTGTTGAAGATGCATTTGATGAGATAGAAGCAAATGCCCGCAAAATTGAAGCTATTACAAGCCACCGGCCACGGTTTTACAGATCTGCAACTGCATTTATGGATGAAGCTTGCGTCAGCATGGCTGCCAGGCTGGGTATTACGTCAGTAAGTTACCAAGTCCTGTCAGGTGATGCTGTTCCATATACTCCGGAGAAGGTGATCGAAGATAATGTGATCAGAAATATAAAGCCCGGAGCGATCGTTATAATGCATTTGAATCACCCCGAGTGGAATACAAAGGAGGCGATTGAAAAGATTGTTCCTAAGCTCAGAGAGATGGGATATACTTTTGTGTGGTTAAAGGATTTTGAATTAACATCGGCCAAAGTCCGTTAGAATTAATCTTCAAGTTCCTGACATTTAATCACGGTAAAAGAAGAGAATTATTATCCTTCTCTTATTTCTTTTTATAATGAAAATTTTACCTTTAAAGAAAAAACCGTTATGATAAAACAGGCGAGAGTAAAAGCCATAGACTCTTTCAGAGCGGGTTTGAATTGTGCACAGGCAGTTGTAACTTCTTATTCCGGGGAATTGAATTTCGATAAAGATCTGGCTTTGCAAGTAGCTTGCGGATTTGGCGGAGGCATGGGCAGACTGCAGGAAACTTGCGGTGCGGTGACCGGATCATTCATGATACTTGGTATTTACAATTGTTCTAAGTTTACTGAAAACAGCTCCAGGAAAGAAGAAACCTATTCCATGATTCAAAAATTCGATGCAAAATTTAAACAGCTGCATGGCACCACAAATTGTCATTCATTGCTGAAATGCGATCTGAGAACAGAAGAAGGACACAGGTATGCCATAGAAAACAATCTCTTCGAAACTATTTGTGAAAAATGCATAACTGACTCCATGGAGATTATCGACGGCCTTATCGAAAAATAATAAAACAAACCGTGCATCTCTTCCTGTGACTGACTTTTGTGAACCTTAGTGTTAACCTTAGTCTTCCTAAGTGGTAAAGAGAAAAAATGAACCGGATAAAAAGCATTGATATTACGAGAGGCCTGGTAATGGTAATAATGGCATTGGACCATGTGAGGGATTTTATGCATACTACTTCCATGACCCAGAGTCCTACTAACTTACAGACCACCACCACTTTATTATTCATTACACGCTGGGTCACGCATCTCTGCGCTCCTACTTTTGTGTTCCTGTCAGGAGTGTCAGCTTTTATTTCGTTCAAAAGGAATAAGAATCTTTCCGAAAGCAGATCGTTTCTTCTGAAAAGGGGAATATGGCTGGTATTTCTTGAGTTTACAGTCATAAACTTCGCTCTCTGGTATGATATTCATTTCCGTTTGCTCCTGATGGAAGTGATATCAGCAATTGGGCTAAGTTTTATTGTCCTGGCATTTCTGTTAAAGCTGCCCTCCCATATAATTGGAATTATTGGTCTGGTACTTATTTTCGGACATGATCTTTTACTGATCACGCCTGTGCCAACAAATCCGGTTGTGATATTCATCACATCGGTATTATTCCGGCCTTCCCTAACCCAGGTTAGTCAGGGGTTAGCCTTTTTTACGGCATATCCCCTTCTCCCATGGCTTGGGATAATGCTGGCAGGTTTTGCATGTGGTGAATTTTTCGATCTCCCTGAAGAGAAAAGGAGTAAAATATTTCTTAACCTGGGCATAGCCGCGTTATCCTTATTTGTTGCTTTCAGGATTATAAATATTTATGGTGATCCTTTGAAATGGAGTCACCAGAAGTCCGCTCTGTTTACCTTTCTATCCTTCATAAATACAACTAAATATCCTTTATCACTTCTGTTTACTTTATTATTCCTGGGCATAATGTTCCTGATACTCTTTATTTCTGAAAAATTAAAGAACAGATTTACTGAAATACTAACTGTTTATGGGAAAGTGCCGCTTTTCTATTTTATCATTCACCTGTTCATAATTCATTCACTGATGTTTTTAATGCTGCGCTTACAGGGGTTTGGAAGTAAGGATCTGTTGTTTGGAGCCTTTAATAACGGCAGGCCAAAAGCAGGTGGAGGAGTCGGTCTGCCTGTTATTTATTTAATATGGATAAGTGTTGTTGTGCTTTTGTACCCGGTATGTAAATGGTATGGCAGCTACAAATCAGTCCACAAGGAGAAAAAACTTCTAAGATATTTGTAAAAATTCCGTTCAGGTTGACCTGTTAGTATAATTCTGATTATTTAGTAAATTCGTATAAAACTCATTATGGAATCAAAGCTCCGAAAATTCCTGGCACAGTATTGGGTTCTGCTGCTGCTTATAGGAATAAAACTGTTTTTGCAGTTTATCGTAATTAATCCGGTTTATGAGCTGCACCGTGATGAATATCTCTATCTCGATCAGGCCAATCACCTAGCATTTGGATATATTTCAGTTCCCCCCTTTACAGCACTTGTCTCAAAGATCATATATCTCTTTGGAGGAAGCATGTTCTGGATCCGATTTTTCCCTGCTCTCTTTGGCGCTCTTACAATAGTTTTTGCATGGTTAATTGTTGAATCTCTGGGCGGTACCCTGTTTTCAAAGATTCTCGCAGCGACTGCCCTGGTATTTTCTATCTTAATAAGGCTCAATATTCTATTTCAACCGAATTCATTTGATATTTTAGCCTGGACAATTATATTCTGGCTCCTCATTAAATTTATTCAATCGGAGAAGACCCGATGGTTATATTATTTGTCAGTTATCGTAGCCCTCGGTTTCTACAATAAATACAACATTTTGTTCGTGATCGCTGGTTTGGTAATTGGCTTTTTATTAACTGACCAGAGAAAGATTTTTGCTAACCCATCATTCTGGAAAGCTTTTATAATAAGCTTAATAATCTTATCTCCAAACATTATCTGGCAGACAATAAATCATTTCCCGGTTTTTCATCATATGAAAGTACTGAAGCATAATCAGCTTGATAATAACACAGTGATCGGATTTCTGAAAAGCCAGGTTCTGTTCTTTTTAGGTTCACTGCCACTGACTATTGGAGCTCTCGCTGCATTTGTATATTACAAACCATTCAGGCCATTCAGATTTATCGGGATCTGCTTCGTTTCAGTAATGGCTCTTTTTGCAATTATGAAAGCGAAAGATTATTATGCAGTTGGGATATTTCCTGTCATAATAGCTTTCGGATCAGTGTATTTCGACAGTATCCTGGCAAAAAAATGGAAATTAACAGTTATGCGGGTTCTCATTTGCTTCAATTTTTTATTATTCCTGGCTACTCTTAAAGTAATATACCCGATATACACCCCGGTTCAGATCAGGCAACATGCAAAGGAGTTCGAAAAGTTAGGATTGCTTCGCTGGGAAGACGGGAAGAACCATGACCTGCCTCAGGATTTTGCCGATATGCTGGGCTGGCGGGAAATGGCAGATAAATCACTGGCAGCATATAGAATGATTCCGGAAAACGAATTGGCAAATACTTTGATTTTCTGCGATAATTATGGCGAAACAGGCGCTTTGAACTATTTCAACCACAAGAGAATGCCCGAAGCTTACTCCTTTAATACTGATTATATTTTCTGGCTGCCTCATCTGAAAAAAATTCAGAATATCCTGTTAGTAGGTGACAAACCTTCAGATAAAGTGGCCGGCATGTTTAATGAGATTAAACTGATCGGAACTGTGGAAAATGAATATGCCAGGGAGAAAAATACGGGGATCTATTTACTCCTTGGAGCAAAAGATTTGTTTACGCCTATTTTCTATAGCCTGGCTGAAGACCGCAAAAAGAAACTTGATATCTTTTAGTCAGAGATCAGAGATCAGAGATCTGCTGGCGCCGATTTGCAATCGGTGTCGGATAGAATTAGCACGGATTACAACCGAGCAGGTGTTGGGCACGGATTATAAATCCGCGCCATCTTTCTGCGAACTCGGCGAAGCTAAATCCGCGCTAGCGGTAGTATTTTTCCCTGAATATACCAAGGTGCTCAGCAGTCTGCCTCAGCATCTTCTGAACAGCCAGACCATGCCTGATATCCGGCACAAAATCATTCTGGTTGTCACCTGTAAGAAAAACATACTGGGCATGGATCATTGATCTAAGCCATCCTCCCGGTACATGAGGTGAGGGGAAAGAGCTTACCGGTTTAAAATTGCTTCCGACATACCTTCTGTTCCAGTTTTCGGATCCTTCCAGATAAAATTCAAATAAATCGGGTGACGAAGAGATATAACGGATCGCACCTTTCTCTGCATAAAGTTCGAAAGAGAAATGATCACCTGTCCCAGAGCTGATACGGCTTGCTGATAGTATTCCGACAGCACCCGATGCGTCATCATAAACTGAAATAAGACTGAACAGATCCGAATCGACTACTACATCCGCAAAGTGTCCGCCCTGCAATGCTCCGGTTATTTTTAGCCGGTCACTCAGAAATGCAATCAAAAGGCTCAGCGAATGGGAACCAAGATCCGCCATGGCCCCTCCATCTGGTGCAGGTGTGAGCCTCGTCCTGCGCTTGTCGCGGTACTCTTTCGCCAGATAATCACTATGATAGTATTTCAGATCGAAATGGATTGGATTACCCAACTTGCCTGATTTCCAGAACCTGATCATTTCTCTTATCGTTGCAGAAAAGAGAAACTGAAAACCTACCTGAATGTATATATCCGGATGGTCCTTTAACAATTCTAATATTGCTTTCTCTTCTTCGGGATTTGAGCAGACTGGTTTTTCAAGATATATTCTCCCTAAACCACTCATACCAAGAACAATCTTTAAATGCTCATAATGTACTTTATTGGGCCCGAGGATAAAGACCGTATTTATCTTCTTGTCAGCTGCAAATTCCTCTAAATCATATGATTTAATGAATCCAAATCGGGTACCGAATGATTGTCTGCTTTTTCTTGTTGCTGAACAAACAGCTTCCAATTCTATCTCAGGGGCATCATTATAATAGTATTTGAGCGAATTAAGTGAATAAGCATGAGCCCGCGCTATACCTCCTGAGCCTATGAATCCGATAATAGGTTTTTCCATGATCATTAATTAAAATTGATATTTATCATCATTATTTCCGATTTGCCCGTTGTCCGAACAGGCGGACCCCATAGCCGTATGCCGCTTGTGACAAAAAAATGGGTATTCCCGATTTTTTTATGGCCCCAGCTTAGCTCATAAACCCTTTTAGTGATCAGATTTATCGGAAATAACTGACCGTTATGTGTATGGCCCGATAACTGAACATCAACGCGGGTCCGGCTTACCTTATCTATTTCGGTGGGACGATGATCAATAAGAATTACCGGAAGCGAGTCAACTGTCGATTTCAGAAGGTCGCTTATTTGTTTCCGGTTATTTATATGGCTATCGTTTCTTCCCGTAAGGTTAAATGAACCGGCAATAATAATATTTGTGTCACTCAGTACCTTCATACCTGCATTGTCGAAAAAGCTGCCACTCTCCTGCCCGGCATAATGCTCATGATTCCCGAGCACCGCGTATACACCATACTTTGCCGTTATACCTGCAAGAACCTGCGCAAATGAAATCAGGCTGCCGTCTCCCTTGTCTCCTTCAACAATGTCGCCTCCATAAATCATAATATCAGGATTGATCTTTCTGATTTTTTCTGCAAACTTCTGCACAAAGTGAATGTTAACCCTCTTCTGGAGATGGAAATCTGCAACGAAGGCTATTTTCAGATGATTTAAAGGTGAAGATCCGGCAGGAATATCAATCGTGTACTCAGAGGTTCTGATAGTATCCAAATTAATGGCTCCGCCCGCAACAATACCAATGGCCAAAATTAAAATCACCGATAAGCTGATCACCTTAAATCTTGTGGTCCGTAGATTTTCTGAATGAATGATTCTGAACAGCCTGTTGATCAGAAGAAAAATATCGAAGATAATAACAAGCAAAAACAAGTAAAGATAAAACGGAAGTATGTAGTTTGCTGCAGCAGTCAGCAGGTACCCTGAAAAGCCTGAGTCGCTTGCATGTACAAAATTACTTACCGGGTAGATTGAGGCAATAAAAATATAAATAAGGGTATAATATATTCTGTACCCCTTATTTATAAAAAGCTTCCACACCCTAAGGAACACATAGATATTTGGAATTACATAAGCTAAGGTGATAATCGTGTGAAACATCTGGTGTAAGATAAATCGTCCTAAAGGATATAATTGCTGAACGCTAAAAATAACAAAATATTCTTGCCGTATCAATTTCCTGACCGACAACAATGTCATCATAAATGATCTATGAGATTATTGACATCTTATGTTTGAAGAACTAATTTTGTATGAGTGTTGAACAAAATTTAAAACAAAACTGTTTTTTGCTAGCAGACAGGCTTATGGTATAAAGGTCATGAAGAACAACCCTAAAATAATTGCAGAAGACATATTGGCACTGGCCGGTGTTAAAGTTAACGGAAATAATCCCTGGGACATCAGAGTTTCCAATGATGAGTTTTTCAGGAGGGCAATTACAGAAGGTGAATTGGGTGTAGGCGAATCCTACATGGATGCCTGGTGGGATGCAGAAAAACTTGATGAGTTTATCTGCCAGATCCTAAAGGCTCAACTTGATGAAAAAATCAAACTTAAGATATCACTTATAGTCCGGCTCTTCTCTGCACGATTATTCAATCACCAATCAAAACACAGGGCATTCATTGTTGGAGAAAAACATTATGATCTGGGCAACGACCTGTTTCAGAATATGCTCGATAAACGGATGAACTACAGCTGCGCTTACTGGAAGAATGCACAAACTCTCGATGAAGCACAGGAGAACAAACTTGAACTTATCTGCAGGAAGCTTAATCTTAAATCCGGAATGCGCGTCCTTGATATTGGCTGCGGATGGGGTGCATTTGGAAAATATGCGGCAGAAAAATATGATGTCGGAGTTGACGGAATAACAGTTTCCAAAGAACAGGTGGAACTGGGTAGAAAACTATGTGAAGGACTGCCTGTCACTTTCCGGCTGATGGATTATCGTGATTTAGAAGAAAAATACGACAGAATCGTAAGTGTCGGAATGATTGAGCATGTAGGATACAAAAACTACAGGACATATTTTGAAATTGCAAGTAAATGCCTGAATGAAGACGGACTATTTCTTTTGCACACAATAGGGACCAATAAATCTGATGATTCACTTGGCCTGTGGTCAGATAAATATATTTTCCCTAATGGCATGCTCCCATCTATTGCCCGGCTGGGAAGAGCAATCGAAAAACTCTTTATTATGGAAGACTGGCATTCCTTCGGGCAGGATTACGATAAAACCCTTATGGCCTGGTATAACAATTTTGACAGGAACTGGGACAAAATAAAAGACAATTATTCAGAAAGGTTTTACAGGATGTGGAAGTATTTTCTTCTCTCTTCTGCCGGTTCATTCAGATCGAGAAGACGTAGCCAGGTATGGCAACTGGTGCTTTCCAAAAACGGTGTGTCGGGAGGCTATCAGGCTGTCAGGTGAATTACCTTATATCCTAACTCATAAATAGGCTGACAATTCTGGTTTTCAACTTTGAGTACGGCGGATATCTCAGCCAGATATCCAGCAAGTTAGACTTTATCACGACGGACCGCATGTTGGAAAAAGTTTCAAAGGATCTTTTCCCATGATACCTTCCCATCCCGCTGCATCCGACACCCCCATATGGAAGATAAGGTGAAGCAATCTGCATAACTGTCTCATTAACAGCCGCATTTCCCGATCTTGTCCTGCTCAGAAACTCACGGATAAGCTTTTTATTATTGCTGAATATATATGTCGAAAGAGGTTTCGGATTCTGTTCAATAATACCATACACCTCATCAAAATTTTCAAAATCAATAACAGGAAGAACTGGACCGAAGATCTCTTCCTGCATTATAGGATCTCCGGGTTTTACATCCTTTATAACCGTTGGAGATACATACCTGGTTTCCGGATCGGTAATTCCTCCGGTTACTATCTGACCGCTTTTCATCAGATCCTTAAGCCTTGAAACATTCTCAGAACTTATAATCCTGGCAAAATCATCACTTTTTTCCGGATCATTTTTATAAAACAACATGATCTCTTTTGAGATAAGTTCAAGAAACTGGTCTTTTACTTTTTTATCAATCAAAACATAATCAGGACTTACACATGTCTGACCGCAATTTATTAATTTCCCCCACGCAATCCTTTTTGCAGCAAAATCAAGCCTGGCATCAGCTGCAACAACACATGGATTTTTCCCTCCCAGTTCAAGAGAAACAGGTATAAGGTTTTCTGCTGCTTTTTGCATTACATATTTACCTACCCTGCAGCTTCCTGTAAAAAAGATGTAATCAAATTTTTGTTCTAGCAGGAATTCACTTATAGTATGATCTCCATTGGTCATAGCTACAAGTTCCGTTGGAAGCTGACCCAGAATTGCTTCCATTACTTCAACAATATTGGGAACCTGTCTCGAAACCTTAAGTATTACACAGTTGCCTGCCGCAATTGCTCCTATAAGAGGAACAAATGCAAGCTGAAACGGGAAGTTCCAGGGTGAAAGCACCAGTATCTGACCATAGGGCTGAGGAATTACAGTACTGCGGGAAAGAAAATGTACAACCGGGGTATAGACCCTGCCTGGATCTTGACCATCTTTTCAGGTTACGTATCGCATAATTCAGTTCCTTTATAACAAACCTCGACTCAGTAGCAATTACTTCAAATTCAGGTTTGTGAAAATCTTTCCATAAAGCATCAACTATATCCTTTTCATGCAATAATATCAGTGACCTGAGCTTTTTCAGGATCCCAAGCCTGTATTTTATGCTCAAGTGTTTTTCCTGATGCGAAAAATTTTCTCTGAGAATCAATTATCAGATTGATTTCTTCTTTTTCCATTCGTCTTCAAGAAGTGTTAATTGTTTTGAAATATCTGTTTCAACGGAATTTGATTTAGCGGGGATGTGGCTCATGCAATATTCCGCCACAGCTGTAATTGTCAGGCTTGGATTTACACCAATATTACCCTGTATTACCGAACCGTCGGTAATATAAAAATCGGGATATCCATGAACTTTGAGGTTTCTGTCCACAACACCCGTTTCTATGGTTTCCGACATAGGACAACCTCCAAGTATATGAGCTGTTGTTGGCCTGTTGAAAAAGACTTCAAGTAAAATATTCTGGGGTATTCCGCTTACCTTTCTTGCATAACTTTCCATAACCTCCTGTCCTACCGGAATATATGCAGGTACTTTTTTATTGCCGCTGTTGTCAATCTTCATTCTGCCTCCAAAAAGACCTTTTTTCCAGATCATTTTCATGGCATTGTCGGTGGTTTGCATTACAAGAAAGATCACCGTCCTGGTGGACCAGCTAAAGTTAAATACTGTTTTCAGAAACATGCCAGGATGGAGAAGCGTCTTTACAAAAAGATTCCAGGTTCTCCTGAGAGAACGTATCTGCTCCCTCTGCCGAGAGACCAAAAAACCATTTCATGGCATTTGAATTATCAGGATATTTTACGATCTCGACATGAGTGTACGGATCGGGGCTGAAGACTGATGTTATTGCCAGACCGTTATTAAGCTTTTCAAAACCACCTGAAACAGCACAAAGTGTTTCAGCATTGGTCCTCAATTCATAACCAAGAGTGTCTGACAATAAAGGCAGTGAGCCATATTTGTATTTCTGTTTCAGCAGAAGTTCAAGTGTCCCCAGCGCACCTGCAGCAACTATAATTCCCTTAGACGTGAAAACCTTTTTCCTTCTTTTAAAAAAGGATGTTATATTCTTGTTTCAACATGATACAAATTATCGTGACAGGATAATTTTTTCTGCTTTTGTTTCAGGCATGATATCAACACCGAGTTTCTCTGCAAACCATAGATAATTCCTGTCGAGAGTATTTTTAGCATTTTCCCTGCATCCAACCATGCATCCTGCACATTCAATACATCCTTTTCGAAGGGGACCCAACCCATTAAAATATGGATCTGTTTCCTGATTCAGTTCCGTCAATATTTACTCCTACATGAACTGTTTCAAATGTACTCATGAGCATTCATCTCTTTTGATACTTCTTCGAGCAGTCTGTCTTCAATATTCAGCTTCGAATATTTTTTTCTTCCAAGCATGAATGAAGCCCTGTCATAAGAATGGTCAAGTATCTTTTTCCAGTCGCCAAATCTTTTCCACGATGCATTGTTAAAAAACTCATCAGGCGGAATATAAAGTGTATTGGCATAAACAAGACTTCCGCCTCCAACTCCTGTACCGCTCAGAATACTTGCAGTAGCATAAAATGAAAGCTTCTGAAATCCGAAGCATCTTAGTGACGGAATCCACAGATATTTTGGAATATTCCAGTTTGATTTGGGAAAGTCTTCAGGATTAAAGCGTTTCCCCTGCTCCAGAATCAGAACTTTATATCCTTTTTCAGCCAGACGAAGACCTGCAACACTTCCTCCGAATCCTGAACCAATTACTATATAATCATATATCATTAAAAATGTATTGATCAGGAAGGTCAGATGTAAATATATAAAGTCTGCTGAAGACAATTTCCAGTTATTTCTTCTATTTTTAACCAGTAAATCATTTTAACTAACTCAGCATTTTAATGAAAACGTTATCAGATTATCATTTCGGTTATCTTCCTCACAATCATGAGTCAGGAGTACATAAACGGACAAAATTCACTGGCAACTAACTGCAGAACAGGTGATCGCAACAATTATTAAAAAAACCGGAAGCAATCCGTTATTCCAAATACTGTGGATGTTATTAAAGAAGGTGATCCCCAAACACAGGTAACAGGAATAATCACATGTATGTTTGCGACAATGGAGGTTCTGAAACAGGCAGTCGATAAGAACTGTAATCTTATCATTGTTCATGAACCTCTTTATTATAATCATCTTGATGAGACCAGCAGCACTTCAGAATGATCCGGTATTTCTCGAAAAAAAGCATTTCATAACTGATCATAAACTGGTTATCTGGCGTTTTCATGATTATATACACTTCAATGAAGCCCGATGGAATTGAAACAGGAATGATCGCTAAAGCTGGGCTGGAAAGATTATGTGGTAAAGGGCACGACCAATCAGTTTGTTTTTCCTGAAACAACCTTAAAGGAGCTTCTTAAAAACCTTAAAAAGGTATTCCCGAAAAATTCATTTTATGTTGTCGGAAATCCTGAATATGAAACTGACTAATGTAAGGCTTGCTGCAGGTGCACCGGGAAGTGCAAGGCATATAAGCTTATTGGAGGACAAGAATGTGGATGTTGTAATTGCCGGCGAAGCTCAGCAATGGGAAACTTATGAATATATGCGTGATGCAGTTGATCAGGGAAGAAATAAAGCCATCATTTTCCTTGGACATATTAATTCAGAAGAGGCCGGAATGGATTATTGTGCCACATGGCTGAAAGGTTTTATAACAGAATATGCCGGTTTATTTTGTTGAAGGCGGCCCTTCTTTCTGGTCATATTAATAAACAATTTCATTTTATAAAGGTATTAAATTTTAAAATTCACTATTGTATGCTAAGATCATTAAATAGAATCATAAAGATCAGGATTTCAGATAATTGCGATTGCACTTTTATTCTGTATCCCTCGCATTTTCAGGGAATTGAACAGAAAGCATCGCCGAAATTCAAAGTAATAGCTTTTTACACCGCAAAAAACGATAAGGCACATATAAGTTTTGTTCATGAAGCAAACAGATGGTTTGCAAAATGGCGGCCAGATACAACTTCACATACGATTCAACAAATAACTGGAATAATATGAATGCAGTCATTCCTGGCCAAATACCAGGTTGTGATTTTTCTCGATACAAGGCCTGATTCTGCGGCGCAGACGGAAAGCATTCAGAGAATATATGGATAAAGGAGGTGCCTGGATCGGATTTCATTTTGCAGGTTTTGCACTCACACCTTCGGCATATCCTCAGAACTGGGACTGGTATCACAATCAATTTCTTGGGTCAGGGGAATATAAAGGTAATACCTGGCGTCCAACCAGCGCTGTTTTAAGAGTGGAGAATCATAATCATCCTTCAACAGAACATCTGCCTGAAACATTTAAAGCATCACCAAATGAATGGTACAGCTGGAAAAATGATCTAAGTAAAAATCCTGATATTCAAAATACTCGTTTCAATTGATTCCATCAAGTTTTCCGCTTGGAACAGGACCTAAACCTTATGAGATATGGCACAGCGGATATTATCCTGTCGTATGGACAAATAAAAAATATAAAATGATCTATATCAATATGGGACACAATGACATGGATTATGATAATAAAACCGATAAGGAACTCTCCCATACATTTCAATAACGAAATCCAGGATAAATTAGTTATTGATGCTCTTCTGTATTTGGAGAATCAGGAAAGACCGGAAAATAAGAACAGGTGAAGAGACTAAGTGAGACTCAATAAGCCTCGGAGACTATTTTCAATATTACGTCCTGTCAAACTTTTTTCCTGATATAATTGTTTCCTTATTAATCACTAAATTCTAAAAAACATATATGAGCTATTACGACAACGCCAAAGACATATACGATATGTTGGCACAGGGAAAATTGCTTGATGCATTTGAAAAATACTATCACAAGGATGTTGTTATGGTTGAAGCAACTCGGAGATACCCGGAAGGGAAAAGAAGCAAACCGGAAATTTGAGGATGAATTTATGAACATGATTAAGGATGTCCATGGAACTGGAGTAAAGGCTATCACCTCAAATGAAAAAGAGGCAACGACGATGGTAGAATCGTGGATGGATGTGACCATGAAGGATGGAAAACGAAGCAAAATGGAAGAGGTAGCTGTTCAGAAATGGAAAGACGACCAGATCATTCATGAAAGATTTTATTATAACATGGGAAGCTGAAATATTCATTACATTACAGTTAAATCATTTTTTCTTCTGCTATTTGATGTTCACATAGATAATTAATTCTGATTTTTGTAATTGCTTGATCAGTAACCATCTAGCACTATTTCTCTCATAATTGACAGTATGCCTGTTGCATCTACGATAGTGCGCAGCATACTGTTTTTTTTTCATAAGGAGATATTTTTTTAAGGAAGTCATAAACAAATACACTTTCGGTGGGTTATACTACACTAACGATTTTCCAGATAAAAGGATTTTACTGTTTTTTAACGGAATTTATTTTTTTAGTTTAACCAATAAAATGGAGGTAGACATGAAACCACTTAAAAATTATTTGTATTTTTTATTAACCATAATATTTCTGGTGCCCTTTAATCTTGCTGGACAGGTAAAAGAAATACCTGTAACGACATCATCCAAGGAGGCATTAGATTTATTTTTAAAAGGAAGAGATAAGCAGGAAAACCTTGAAATGGTCGCTGCATCTAAACTTTTTGATCAGGCTATAGAGAAAGATCCCTCATTTGCTCTGGCATATCTTTATCGTTCAATGTCAGGAGGCGGATATAATGTTATGCGACAGAATATTGACAAAGCAGTCGGTCTTTCCGACAAAGTATCACCGGGAGAAAAGCTGGAGATCATGCTTGGACAGGCTATGGTTGACGGAAACGGGGAGAAAGAGAAAGAATATGTCGATCAACTGCTGACTGCATTTCCATCTGATAAAAGAGTACATGAAGTTGCAGGTGAGTATTATTTCACCATCAACGATTTTCAGAATGCACTTACGGAATTTAAAAAATGCTCAGATATTGATAAAAACTTTGCCCCAGTCTATAATATGATTGGATATTGCCAGTCGGCACTGAACAATTTCAAGGATGCTGAAGAAGCTTTTCAGACCTATATTAAACTGGTCCCGGAAAGTCCTAATCCTTATGACTCATATGCCGAACTGCTGTTGAAGGAGGGGAAATATGATGAATCAATAGCTCAGTATAACAAAGCTCTTGAAAAAGATCCCACCTTCACTTCCTCGCTGGCCGGAATTGGCAACAATTATGTCTTCAAAGGAGATTTTACATCAGCCAGGAAATATTACCAGGACTATTTTGACAAGTCTCCGACAACAATGGGTAAGCTTGATGCATTATCCCTGAAAGCTGTAACTTACATTTACGAAGGAAATCAGGAAGAGGCTGGAAAAACCTTTGATGAATACCGTACCCTGGCAGAAAAGGAAAATCTGGTTCCAAATTTATTTAATTCATATGCCTACCAGGGATTCACAATTTCAGAAGGCGGAAATCCTGCCGAGGGAATGAAATATCTTGAAAAAGCCGATGAGCTGATTGGCAAAGCCAACCTGCCGGAAGCTACGAAAGAGAGATTGACTACAAGCTCCATGCTCTGGCACTTTTATTTCCTTACTGCCAATGACGAGCTTGATAAGGCACAGGCAGAAGCAGAAAAATGCAAGACACAAGTTGCAAGCAGAAAAGATCCTGGTGAAAAGATGTTGTTAAACTCTTTGCTTGGCCTTTTTGAAATTAAGAAAGGTGATTATGATCAGGCAATAGGATATTTATCGAAAGGCGATAATACCAATCCGATGACCTGGTATTATACTGCCGTTGCCTACAGCAAAAAAGGTGACAAGCAGGATTCTGAAAGACTGTTTGATAAGATCAGCAAGTGTAATGTAAACAGTCTTGACCTTGCATTAGTGCGTAAACCAGCAATGCAGGAACTGAATAATTTCGGATCTGCCAAATAACTTCAGGAACAATATGAAGCTTTTACATGACTGATAAAAAAGAGGCCGTCTCGAAACATATTTGAGACGGCTTTTTTATTTACTTCTATTTCTACATCTCCTGGTATACTCAAGCAATGAATAGTATTAATAACTTAACTAACTTTCTTTGTCTTGAAATAAAAGGTTCTAGCGGTGCGTTGACAAACCGGAAAAATATACTATAGACCTGAAAGTAGTAGACTCTTCTCCCAGAGGATCTTGCGATTCCCGGAGTTAACTGACAATCTTAAAATTAAATGCACCATTTTTTAATAATCCATTTACCTTTAACCATATCGGAAGCATTGATTCCGTTGCCCTTGCCCCTGTAATATCGCCAATATCAAGAATGTTCTTGTCGAGCCAGCCAAACTGGTTAAGGATCTTTTTTACATTGGCTCTGGCTTCCGGATTATTGCCACAGATAAAATTTATATGATCACCTTTACCAATCATGCTTGGATTGACCATCAAACCGCACCACATGGTATTCAGAGTTTTTACAACCATTGCCTCAGGAAAGGTTTTCTGAATCTCTTCCCCCAGAGAATTAGTGTTATTTAATCCTGGCAGCAGACTGGGTGGCATCCCTTTGCTGAAGTCCAGAGGATTGGAAATATCTATGAGGATTTTTCCTGAAAGGTTTTTAGAACCTGCAAGGATCAATGCCGTCACCGAGTTGCCGCCATTCGTGGCATTTATCACAAGCTCTCCAAAAGATGCCGCTTCAGCAAAGGATTCCAGTCTGACCTTTTTGTTGCTTTTTAACCAGTCGCTGAAAGGGGGATTACCATAAAAATCCGTTGCAGTGCTCGCCAGCTTATCTGACACATTCCGGGTTCCGATGATGACATCATACTTGAGTTCCACAAGTTTGGAAGCTATGGTCCTGCCCACAGCACCTGTTCCGATTATCGCAATTTTCATATCTTCTTAAAATAAAATTAGTTCATTGTTTAACTATAACTGCTAAACCACTTTTTTGTTCAAGCCAGATTAAAGCAGATGTAGTGACGCCCTATTTGGGTGTCTCAAATTAGATTTCACTGTTTCGCCGTTGCAGAGACGCCCAAAATGGGCGTCTCTACTATCATTTCACACCGGGTGGTATTATTGGCTTCACTTTAATTGCAAAATCATATCTCTGCGGCAACACCTGGTAAGCAGAAGAGACCGATAAAGCCGTGCAGCCTACTCCGCTTGTGGCATAATCAAAATTGAATGTTATGCCGTCAGAAGGGTGCAACTGAAAGGTATAGAGGGCTCTGGTAAGATTTTCTGTTGAATAAGGCTGTGCACTGAAATTGAATAACTTATCCCCGCTGAACTCCAGACCAGTACCTTTGTCATCTGTAATCCTTACCCACCTGTTATCGGTCCTCAGTCCATAATCCTGAGGTATGAGATAGGGTTCATACATATCATTGACCGTAGATTTGTACACACCGGTCTTATAACCTGATTTCCGGTCAGGATAATTTTCCTGCGGACCTCTTCCATACCAACTGAGATTAACAAGACTTTTATCAAGTATCCAGTCAACACCTATCCTTGGAAGCCAGGCCGGCATATCTCCGTTTGGAACAATCGAATGCTTTATTGACATTTCTCCGCCGGAATTAATTGTATAGATAAAATGATTCATGAAGGCACCCCTTTGTGTACCGAGTACCATCAAATTTTTTATTTCAACAATTACATTATTATCTTCCGTCTTTCTCACATTAAACATCTCATTTACTCTCTGCAATTTATCAAGGCCCGCAGAGTACCATTCTGTTGCGGCCATCAGGCCATAACCATCTGTAATATGCCTGTGGTTTGAATATCCGAAACCCCATTCATCAGTTTCGTTAGCAAGCGGAGCATGCCACACATTAAGTTCTGCTCCTTTCTTAATCATCTCTTTCCCATTCAATTGCATAGAAGAAAGAGCGCCTGTTGCCTTTTCAAAAATGTAAACAAATGCTTTTCCGCCGATAACCACATTATCTTCACCTTCGTTGACAGTCAGAGCAGATCCTTCCTTTGCGGCTGCTGTTCCGGCAGGCCTGAACCATGGTAAATCCATCTGGTCCCATGCTATCTCAAATCCCGGATCAGCCCACATGGTTTTCTCCTTCTGCCGAAAACTCATTGTCAATCGGTATTCAACTCCTTCGCTTATAACAGGTTTCTTAAAAGGTACAATCATCTTGACTTTTTTCTGTGGTTCAAGATCCACAACAAGTGTTCCGTGATCAAGCGTCTCGCCATCACCCTGTAATATCCATTCGGTTTGCAGATCTTTCAGGTTTGTGAAAAGATACCTGTTAGTTATCTCTACCTCCCCTGTCTCGGGTGAAATAAGTGTTACGGTAACAGGCTGTCCCGATTTTTTTATCTGCCACATCTCTGGTTGTGGCCTGCGGTCTGGCCATATAGCTCCATAGGTCCTCGCCCCTATTCCATAGCTGATAAAACTCACCATTCTCAGTCATATCTTCAAAATCGAGCCATAATGCAGCTCTGTTTCTTAAGATCAGATGACGGATTTTTCAGCATGTTCTGCTGAAACCTTCTCTGCAAATATGCCCACCCTGTCGATAATGGCATCACAGATATACACTGAAGTTTCCTGACCATGAATTTCTGCATTCCTGCCGATATTTACAGGGAAAGGTGTATTCCTGATATTTCCGCTTGCTTTCACCGGTCTGCTTTCCTTTCCATCGATCGAACAATGAGATTGACGAACCATCATATTGTGCTACTACATGATGCCAGCTATATTCCCAGTTTTCAGGAAGTGCAATCTGAACCTTCCTTTTTTGATCTGTGGTGATATAAAATTCAAGCGAGTCTTTTCTGATCTGATGAATGCCAAACTGATAGTTTCCTTTTGTTATTAATGTACCGGCTGAACTGCTTAATGAACGCGGATAAACCATTAATGAGAGAGTCAGTTTGTTACTGCTGATTTCCAGTGCGTTGTCCCTGTATACCTCAACCCATTGATCATGGCCATTCAGATCAATTCCTTTCCCGTCAGTGGAAGGCACCAAGTTTTGCCCGTCCCATTACATTCACCTGAACATTATTATCTGATGCATCTTTAAGCGTTTTGATCTTCTCAGTAATACCTGTACTTACAAAATCCCATATTGCACCACCCATGCTTCTCGGATGACTGTAAAACGCATCCCAGTATTCATCGAGTCCTCCTCCACCATTGCCGGTGACAGCAAGATATTCATCGAGAAATGATGGTCGCGGATCAACACTGTCAGGGACCAGAAATACGTTTGTTAAGAAGATCAATAGATCTGAGGATATCTCGGTCCTATGATCTCTTCGCATTTATGTGAAAATGCATTACCTCCGTACATCCAGTAACGTGTATTATCATATTTTTTCCCTTCATCAATTACTGAACAGATATTGTCTCCTTCCCCGCTTTCATTTCCTGCACTCCAGAACAGAACTGACGGATGGTTCCTGTCGCGCAATACCATCTTTCGTGCTCTTTCACGATACATAGCTTCCCATTCTTTCCTCTCTGATAAATATTCTGTGGCATGGGATTCATCACCTGTTTCATCAACTATATAAATACCATATTCATCAGCAAGTTCAAGATATTTGATAACCGGAGGATAATGTGAAGTTCTGACACAATTAATATTGAACCGCTTCAGGATTGACATATCCTTTCTGATTGTCTCTTCATTCATTGTATGTCCTAGTGTCGGATGCTGCATATGGCTGTTAATGCCATTCAGCTTGACAGGAACTCCATTAAGATAGAAGACCTGATTCCTGATCTCAGTCTTTTTGAAACCGAATCTCCCGTTGATCACCTCAACAGTCCTGCCACTGGAATTTATGAGTTCAAATAACAGAGTATATAGATTTGGAAATTCTGCTGACCATTTTGCAGGATCTTCAATTTCGTCAGACATTCTGACCGTGTATTTATCTCCCGGAGAAACTGTGAACTTTTCTGAAGTAAAGGTCTTTATTATTTTTTTACCTGAGTCATATAGTGTTGTTCGCAGCTTAAAATCAGTAACGGGGCCCTGTGCGTAATTTTTGACATCCACAGTCAGGTCCAGGCTTGAATTTTTATAATCACTATCGAGATCAGTAATTGCATGCCAGTCAAAGATATGGGCTGACGGAGTGGCAAATAGCCATACATCATCAAAGATCCCTGCCAGTCGCCAGTAATCCTGATCCTCAAGGTAATATCCGTCAGAATATTTATAAACGTTAACAGCGATAGTGTTCTTACCCGGTTTCAGATATCGTGTGATATTGTATTCCGCGGGTTCCTGAGCGCCTTCATTATAGCCTACTTCTTTCCCGTTTATCCAGACAAATGAAGCTGAAGCTGTTTTCTCCATTCGCAGGAAGATCTCCTTGCCCTTCCATGAAGCAGGTATATTAAAAGTTCTGCGGTATGAACCCGTAGGATTATATTCCCTGGGAATGAACGGCGGATTTGGAGGAAATGGAGTCGTTACATTACGGAAGAGAGGATCACCGAAGCCCTGCATCTCCCAGTTTGAAGGAACATGAATAGTATCCCAGTTTTTATCATTATAGTTCGGTATAAAAAAGTTATCAGGGGTCCCTTCAGGTGTATTGGAAAAATGGAATTTCCAGGTGCCGTTAAGCGACATGAACCCTGACGCCTTGTACCTGTCGTTTTTTAAAGCTTCTGCAACTGTCAGGTACGGAACAAGTGGAACGTGACCTTCATCCTGATTTAATTCAAATACTTTTGTATTTTCAAGATAGCTGTAAATATCTGAAAGAAAAGGCTTTTTCTGAGCAGAAAGAAGAAGAGGCATAAGTGAAACCAGAATGAAAATTAATCTCTTTTCCATATTTTCAGGATTTTTAGGGTAACCGAAATATAGTCAAATTAGCAACAAAAACCACCGGTAATTTTATTACAAAATATTATCTAATTGCTTGTTCTGAAAACTTATAAGGTCCTAAATTGTTTTAAATTCTGAATACGCCATGCAATATTAAAATTCACGATTTGATAGTGGCCTGGAAAAAAAATTATTTTAATTCTTAAATCATTAAAAATGAAAAAGATTCATCTCTTTTCAAACATCTTTATTGTCATTGTTTTACTACTGGTTGGTCCGGCATGCAATAAGACCGCTGAACCTGACAAGCTTAAAATCAGCTACGAGAAATATGCCATGCCAAACGGGCTTCAGGTAATTCTGCATACCGATCATTCAGATCCAGTAATCTCCTATGCCATAATGTATCATGTAGGTTCAAGCAGGGAAACGCCCGGAAAGACCGGATTTGCCCATCTCTTTGAACATCTGCTTTTCGGAGGATCGGAAAATGTTGCACCGGGAACATTCGATAAAATACTTGAAGGTGTGGGAGGCAACAAATAATGGTTTTACAGAACGCGATATAACTACCTATTATGAGATGTTTCCTAAGAATGCTCTCGAGAAAAGTGTTATGGCTCGAATCGGACCGGATGGGATTTTTTATCAATTCAGTCACCAAGCATACGCTTGCACGTTCAGCAGAATGTAGTTTCAAATGAGAAAAGGCAAAGGGAAGATAATACACCTTATGGTTTTACAGATTATGTGATAGATAAGAATCTTTATCCAGCCGATCATCCTTATAACTGGGAAGTGATCGGTGAAATGGCTGACCTTAAGAATGCTTCACTTGATGATGTTAAAGCTTATTATCGAACATTTCTACGGACCAAACAATGCTACTCTTGTACTGGCAGGTGATTTCAATCCCGACTCAGCTAAAGTGATGATAAATAAATATTTCGGAGAAATAAAATCACATGGAGAAGTCGCAAAGCGCATCTGCAATGATACCAACTCTTCAAAAAACCGTAAAACTTTATCATGAGGATAATTTTGCAAATGTACCTGAGATAACTCTTGTATGGCCGGTCCACAGTCATATCAGAAAGATACCTATGCACTTGATTTTCTTGCAAAAATACTTGCTGACGGGAAAAAAGCTCCATCTGTATAAAGTTCTGGTAAAGGAGAAAAAACTGACATCAAAAACACTGCATCTAACAATTCAAGCGAACTGGCCGGAGAATTCTACAATTACAATAAGAGCAAATGAAGGTAAAACGCTCAAAGAAATTGAAGATGGGGTTAATGAAGCGTTTGACCGTTTTGAAAAAGAAGGAATAACTGAAAATGACATTGAAAGAGTTAAAGCTTCGAGTGAAAAAAGTTTCTATGAGGGAATCAGCAGTGTTTTCGGTAAGTCAATCCAGCTGGCATTTTATAACACCTTCCTTAACGATCCCGGGATATATTGAAAAAGATATTGAAAACATAAAAGCAGTAACCCTCAATGATGTAAAATGGCTTATGAAAAATATATCAAGGGGAAACCTCATGTTGTAACAAGTTTTGTTCCAAAAGGAAAGACCAGAAATGATTGCAGAAAATTCAGTTCCTGCAGGTGTGAAAGAAGAGAATATAAATGAAGCAAGTCAGGTTGAGATATGCACACGAAGGCAGACGAAAAAATTGTAAAAACACCTTCATCAATTCGACCGGACAATCGAACCACCTGCTGGTAAAGCGCCTGAAGTAAAAGTGCCCTGAAGTATGGAAAGCTACACTGTCAAATGGAATTCAGGTTTATGGAATTGAGAATAAGGAATTACCTCTGGTGGAAATAAGTCTGGTTATTAACGGAGGCGTTCTGCAGGATAAGACTGACTCTTCCCGGAGTAGCTGGTATGGTTGCCAGCGTTCTGCCCCAGGGAACAAAAAACAAGACACCTGAAGAACTTGAGGAAGAGATAGAGCTTCTCGGCTCAAGTATTAATATGGATGCAGGCCGGGAAGAAATGACAATTAAGTACAAGTGCTCTTTCAAGGAACTTTGATAAAACCACTGATCTTCTGAAAGAGATGCTTCTTGAACCTCGTTGGGATACAACAGAATTTGCACTGGCTCAAACCCGGACCAGAAACACCATAATTCAGGCGGAAGCTCAGCCAAGAAGTGTTGCAAGTCTGTTGTTCAACAAATTGCTCTATGGAACTGATAATATCTTTGGTTATAGCACCAGGGGAACAAGAGAATCAATTGATAAGATAACATTGGATGATCTGAAAAATTATTACAATAATAATTTCTCACCTTCAGTTACAAAAATTCTGATTGCCGGAAATGTATCAAAAGAACAGGTTCTTGCTGCACTAAAACCTCTTGAAACGGAATGGAAAGCCGAAAGAAGTTAAATTGAATTCGTATCCGCTTCCGCCAGGATCCCGAAAAATCCCAGATCTATTTTGTTGATATTCCCGGTTCACGTCAGTCGGTGATTTATGTGGGATATCTTGCTTTATCAAGGAATGATCCTGATTATGTAAAAGCAGATTTTGTCAACTACAGGCTCGGAGGTGCATTTACAAGCTATTCTGAATCAGATTCTTCGCGAAGAAAAAGGATATACCTATGGTGCATCAAGCTTTTTCCAGGAAATGAAGATCAAAGCTCCGTTTGTTGCTGCAACAAGTGTCAGATCTGATGCAACATTTGAATCGGTGAAAATAATTAAGGATGAGATGGAAAAATATCGTAACGGAGTGAGTGAAAAGGATCTTCAGTTTATTAAAAACTGCCATGATCCTGTCAAATGCCCTTAGGTTCGAGACAAACGGATCGCTTGGTAGGTATGCTTTCAACAATGTCAAAATACGGTCTTCCTGATGATTATATCAAGCAGGAGGAAAATGTAATCAAGAATATGACTGTTGAAGAGCATAAGGCAATTACTGATAAATATATTGTTCCTGATAAAATGTATTATGTGATTGTCGGCGATGCTGCAACGCAGCTGAAACCACTTGAGAAGATAGGATTTGGCAAACCGGTACTTGTAAAACCTTAATATTTAAATCCATTTACCGCAAAGATCGCAAAACTTTAAAAACTGCTAAGAGGGTGTCTCAAAAGTCCTGTTATTCCACTTTTTATTCTTCTGAACCCTTCCCCCGTCCCCTTCCCTGCAAACCGGCTCCTTCGCTAAAATAGCCCACAGGGCTATTTCTTAACGCTCGGCCCTCTTAAACAGTAAGGGAAGGGGTGTAAAGCCTTAAACCACAATGATTTGTTCCCTCCCCTTATTTGTTTAAGGGGAGGTTAGGGAGGGGTTAAATCAACAACAAAACAACCATTTGGGACAGCCTCTTTAATTAAATGTAAACTAAAACAGCGAAGTCGGGAGACTTCGCTGAGCGGAGTTTAGTACTTTGCGATCTTCAGTTTTAAGCCTTTGCGATCTTTGCGGTAAATGGATTTAATTTTTTATTTTCCTGTGGCATTGAGAGTTGCAACATAGTAACCTGTATCAACTTTTATAACTGCATTTTCAACATCCAGCTTCAGAGTATTCGTAAATGGTAGATGGTTTCACAACCTGCTCTTTTCCTGAGACATAGATCTTCAGTGGCATATTAAAGCCAGGCACACAGTTATTCCACCTGAAGGAAAGAATATTTCCCTTTACATAGTATTCAAAAACAGGTATCCTGATATCTCTCAGATACTGGTCAAAAAAGGTTTCAGATCAATCCCGGTTTTTTCACTCAAATAATTCTCTATCTGAGAACCCGTTACAACCTGATGATAAAAATCTTTATTGAGACCACGCAGTATGCCTCTCCATTTTTCATCATCATTAACTATCTGCCTCAGAGTGTGAAGCATATTTCCTCCTTTATAGTACATATCACCTGATCCTTCATAATTGACATTATAGATACCGATTATTGGTTTGTCATTCCGAATGTTGGCTCGTGTACCCAGAACATATTCGCTACCTGCCTCCTTGCCAAAATAATATTCAACATACAGACTTTCGGCATAATTAGCAAAGCTCTCATGAACCCACATATCGGCTATATCTTCATAGGTTATGCTATTTGCAAACCATTCATGTGCCGATTCATGTATGATAATAAAATCGAATTTTAATCCCCATCCGCTATTGCTCAGATCAGTTCCACGGTATCCATTCTTAAATCCGTTACCATATGTTACCGAACTCTGATGTTCCATCCCCAGATATGGTGCTTCGACAAGTTTGTAGCCGTCCTCATAAAAAGGATATGGACCGAACCAATGCTCAAAGCCGTCAAGCATCATAGGGGCCTGTTTAAACTGTATCTTTGCTTTCTCCAGATCTTCCTTAAGAACATAATAATCACAGTCAAGAGGTCCTTTCTCACCATTAAATACTTCTGAGAAATGAGCATAATCGGCAATGTTGATATTTACTCCGTAATTATTAATGGGATTTGCAACGAACCAGTTGTAAGGTCTTTGTCTTGTTCTTTTGTTTTACCACACTTCTCAAACGTCCGTTTGATACATCCATCAGGTTTCCGGGAACATTGACACTTATAAGCATGCTGTCAGGTTCATCGTACATATGATCTTTACATGGCCACCATAGGCTCGCCCCGTCACCCTGACAGGCAGAGGCGACAAATGGCAGACCGTTTTTATCCTTCTTCCAGGTAATGCCTCCACTCCAGGGAGGACGCACAGATACCTTTGGTCTTCCGCCATAAGTCAGAATAACTGAATAGATCTTCCCCTGCTCCTGATTCTCTGCAAGTTCAATCCAGTATACATTTCCTTCTCTTTTAAAGTTAAGCATCTTTGTTATTCTGAACAGCCTTTGAAAGGCTTCAGTGGTTCCTGAAGATCTATCTGCATAAGGCTGGCAGGTATTAAGTACCCTGTAGGTTACTGTATTTGTTCCGTATATCGTACTGTCGCCAGGATTAACAGCAATATCAAGATGATAATATGTCAGATCCCACCATGCTCTTTCAGGAGTTATTGAGCCGCGCAGAGTATCCTGCCGCGTAAATGTTTTCTGAACCGGTGCCAGATATTGCGGAAGAATTGAAAGAAATGGCAAAAAGGAGATTATTAATGATAAGCAGATAGATTTGATTCTGTTCATTTATGTGTGTATTAAAATAAAAGATAAGAGATAAAAGATAAAAGATAAAAGACAAAATTAAAAAGTTTAGTGACGAAGATACAAAATCCCGCAAAGCGGGAATAAATTATAATTAACTTAGAGAAAAATTCAAACCAGGAGTATATGAAAAGAACAACAATCCTGTCATTTTTAATGATCATGATAACAATATGTATCAGTGATGCTTTAATGGCACAGGAATCACCACGCACACGTGAATCATTCAACCAGGGATGGAAATTTGTAAAGTATTTTAATGCTTCAAACGAATCTGTTACTACAGATAAGGAACCTGAAAACCTCCAGCTCCCTTCTGTCAACGACACTTGACTGGAGATCTGTTGATCTGCCTCATGACTGGGCAATAGAAGGACCATTCAGCGATACACTTGAAAACAATACCGGACTGTTGCCATGGAAAGGGATCGGATGGTACCGGAAGCATTTTACACATAAGTGATAATGACAAAGGGAAACGAATCTATGTCGATTTTGACGGAGCGATGGCTAATGCAAAAGTATGGCTTAACGGTAAGTATAGTCGGTGAATGGCCATACGGGTATACATCTTTCCGTCTCGATCTTACACCTTATATTTTGACGGGCAAGGAAAATATTATTGCAGTCAGGCTCGATACCAAAAACTGGGATTCAAGATGGTATCCCGGAGCAGGACTCTACCGTAATGTATGGCTGGTAAAGACTTCCCAGCTGCATATTTCAAATAATGGTGTATTCTGTACTACTCCGGAAATCCGGAAAGAAAGAGGTATGCTTAGTGTACAGGCTGAAGTTGAAAGCCATTTAAATGAATCCCAACCTGTTACTGTTAAAGCTATTGTTTATAAACTGAATGATAAATTTGAACCGTTGCTGCACCGGTTGCAGAATCGGTCGTCGATACTGCCACTGATCCCGGCTGTTAAGACTCATGAGTTCAGGCTTGATATTCCTGTAAAAAATCCGGTGTTGTGGGACATTAAAAAATCCCGAACTATACCGTGTAGCGGTCATTGTGATGCAGGGTACAACTGTAACCGACAGGTATGAAACCAATTTCGGCTTCAGAACATTGAATTTTACTGCCCGTAATGGGTTTCTGCTCAATGGGAAAAGAGTTGAGATAAAGGGGGTTTGTAACCATCACGATCTGGGTGCACTTGGTGCAGCTTTTAATACACGGGCTGCCGAACGTCAGCTTGAAATCCTTAAGGAGATGGGCTGCAATGCCATAAGGACAAGTCATAATCCTCCTGCACCTGAACTTGTCGATCTTTGCGATAAGATGGGATTTCTTATAATGGTCGAAGCTTTTGACACCTGGAGAATCGGCAAGAAACCAAAAGATTATAATCTCATTTTTAATGCATGGCACGCTGAAGATCTGAAAGCTATGGTCCGTCGCGACCGGAATCATCCTTCGGTATTCATGTGGAGCATCGGAAATGAGGTACCTGATCAGGGAAATCCTTATCTGTCAAGAGCACTCAATTCAATTGTAAAGTCAGAAGACAATACACGACCGGTAACTGCAGGATGCGACAATGGCAACTCAGGAACAAATGGATTCCAGAAAACTCTTGATATATTCGGGATAAATTATAATTTATCGAACTATCAGAGATTTTTTGATCTGAAGGATAATGATAACCTGCCTTTCTATTCAAGTGAATCAGCATCAACAGTCAGTTCAAGAGGTGAATATTTCTTTCCTGTTGTTCAGGGCGATCTCTTCAATAATCTTCCCGGTAAAGGGATATTCCAGATCACATCCTATGATGTTGCTTACCCGGCATGGGCTACAACACCCGATCAGCAATGGACAGATGCTCGATAAATATCCGGCAACCATGGGTGAATTTGTATGGACAGGATTTGATTATATTGGTGAACCGACACCTTATTATGGCGATCTGACTGGTCTAAAACCTGATTCATGGGATTATAAGGAAGTTATTAAAATGCTGGACAAACAAGGTGTAACCGATGTGCCCGTCACGAAGCAGCTATTTTGGAATAATGGATCTTGCAGGCTTTAAAAAAGACCGTTTTTATTTATATCAGTCAAGATGGAGACCAGAATTACCAATGGCACATATTCTTCCTCACTGGAACTGGCCGGAAAGAAAAGGTCTGGTCACTCCGGTACATGTTTATACTTCAGGCGATGAAGCTGAACTTTTCCTGAACGGGAAATCGCTTGGCAGAAAGAAAAAAGGTGAATTTGAATACCGTCTGAGATGGGATGATGTCGTATATCAACCAGGTGAACTTAAGGTAATTGCATATAAAAACGGAGTCAAATGGGCAGAGGATGTGGTAAGGACAACTGAGAAAGCTTCCATGCTATCGATGACCGCTGACAGGCCTGTTGTTCACGCTGATGGTACTGACCTTATCTTCATCACCGTAAGGATTGAAGACAAGAATAAGCTTCTGGTTCCAAAGAGTAATAACCAGATCAATTTCAGCATTGAAGGACCCGGAAAGATAGTTGCTACAGATAACGGTGATGCAGCCAGTCATGAGTTATTTCAGGCAAAGTCAAAGAAAGCCTTTAATGGGATGTGCCTGGTGATTGTTGCTGCGGATAAGGGTGCAACAGGTTCATTTACAGTTAAAGCCGAATCAAAAGGATTGAAGGCGGCAGCGGTAAAAATAGATATTGGTAATTAACGAGTCAGGCCTACGCCATGTCGCGTGCAGAATAAGATGCCAGTGTAGGGTCATGCCATGGCAGTGTACCATTATCCTATTCTTTTAGTATAGAATAGCTTATCATCACCTTCTGTATAGAAATCCTTCAGGGTGGCTTCAAGTATGAATTTATTGTTGATATAGAATGCCCTTGTAGGAGCATAATGTTCCAGACCCGAAGTCTCAGCAATGAGTATCTTGCATCCCATTTCCCGGGCCTGAGTTGCAGGTCTCCTCAATAAGTTTCTTCCCTATTCCCTGTCCGCGAAAATCATTATGAGTTGCGATCCAGTATAGATCAAAACAGGTTTTTGACATAGCAATCGGACCATAGCAGGAATAAGCTGCCGTGACGCCATCAACATCCGCAAAAACAAAATAGTAACCGCTTGATTCACCATGACTGAGCCTCTCAGCTACCAGTTCAACAGCTATTTCAACTTCATGGTCATAGAAAAACTTTGTTGATTCAACAATTTCCATAACCCGTTGTATGTCTCTTTTTTCGGGAGTTGTTCTGAATGTAATATTCATGATCATAATTTTATTCCGTAAAGGTCATGAAAAATTATCAGAAACCAGTTTCTTTTAATGATGCAAAACGTGCAACCGTTTCAATTGCGATAGCTGCAAGAGCTGCACCGTAATCGAGATCAATATTCTCAAGAGTGTCCTTTGTATCATGATATCCACTCCTGTTAATATCGTAGTTCTCCATGAACAGTACTACAGGGACTCCTGTGTCTGAAAATATCTGGCCATCGGTATTAAAGAGTGAACTATGAGGATTATATTGAGTACGAACCTCTCCCTTTAAAGACAGATGCCTGGCAATATCGGGTATCTCTTTCAACCCGTTGATTCGTTGTCCCCGGCATAAATTAGTTCTTTCAGGTTTCCTGTTCCACTTATGTGTAAACTCATTCCACATTATATTTGCTATATGAGCCTGCAGGGCAAGGAATAATGATTCAGCACTTTTTCCTGGTGATATCTGGAAAATATCCTGGTCATTATCGCGGTTATGTCCTATCATGTCCATCACATAAACTCCCAAGACTTCAGTTTCCGAAAGGTCAATTCTCGTTTTGCTATCTAATTTAAGAACCAGGTTCTTTTCGACAAGTGACTGACAGAGATTGCGGGCACCCATACAATCAGACGGAAATTCTTCACCGGTAAGATGCAAAAGCCATATATCACGCTCCAGTTTACCCTCTTTTGATAATTTCATAAGCACTGGTGCCGCCTGCAACAATGTTGCGCTAGCGGAATAATTATCGTCTGCCCCTTTTGCCGCTAACCTTGCTCCTGACCCCCCGCGTTCCCTCTCATATACATCTTCCATATATGCTGTATCATAATGATCGCCAAGCACAACTGCCTGTTTTCGGTTCTTCCCGGGAATAACTACAAGCAAGTTGCGTTCGTGTATGCTGCCATTCTGATTTCCAAGCCATCCTCCGTACTGGGTAAAATCAAATAACGTACGCCATTTAAAGGGCAATTCTCCAACCATTGCCTGTCCCTCCATTCCGGCTTCTGATATTATCCTGTGATACCTTTCAATAAGATAATCACCAAGTTGTTCGAGATCGCGTTTATTTCTCCGTACCAGCGAGAGTGTTGTCTCATCCAGCATTATATCTGCATTATCCTTGTATATGAATTCACCTTGCGCCAGGAACTTTATATCATTCCACCAGTTTTCTTCAAATTTCCGGGTAGCTGTTTCATCAAAGGTCAGTGGTTCCGGAAGCTCTGTATCATATTGCGGTTCTATAATTTGTCCAAGGGCATTTTGAACAGGTCCGGCTAATTCCGGGAGCCTGGCATGATTATCAAGTTCATTGAGCCAGTTCTCAAGGCTTTTATGTTTTGCAATATTCAAAAGGTTTTGTGCAAAGGATCTTTTCAGGAGGGAGCGTTTTTGTAATTCCCAGCTTTCAAATAAGGATATAATATTAAAAGATGTCTGATGTGCATAATGATCATTGGTCGTATTAAAATCATGAAGGGCAGATAGATAGAGATCGCGCTTTTGCATTCTGGGCCAAAGTTCAACAGGATCAGACATATCCCGATCGCTTGTATGGTAGCCGGTAATATACCCGAAAAGTGAATCGGGCTTTATCTCAACCTTCTCAGATTTCTTCCCAACATATGCTATAAGTGGCCTGTGAAGATATATTTCGTACTCTCCTACCCGCATCGGCGGAAAAAAGAACCTGTAACCAAATAGTCCGCCATTTAAAAGGGTCTTTTCCACCTCAACAATTTTAGATTTTTTAGCATGGGGTCCATTGAGCAAAAGCTCAAATTTATTGCTCCACAATTGACTGTTACAAGCTAATGGCTTGTCATACAAACCCATAGCATCGGGTTCGGTGCTGAACAATGCTTTAATCAATTTTACTTTATGCGCAACTTCATTCAATTCATCCTGAAATCGGTGTATTTTTTGCCAGCGATGAGTGCGATGGTAAGAATTGTGAATAAGATTTTCGTTCATTATAATATCCTTGCTGCCAGGATGAGGTTCATGAAGCCATCCCGATTGTATAACCTTTAATCCTTCAATACCCCTGTTCCGGGCAACGAGGTTCAACAACGGGATCTGGGCAGTCACAGCAAGTTGCTTTTTTAAACGAAGATACCCGGGCATACCCCAGAATACAAGGCTACCGGGAAAAGGAATAAGCGACAGGCTCCCGGAAAGATATTTAATCTTAACCTGATCAGGCAACTGGCTGAAAGGCCTGAAGGTCAACAGGTATCTGATGTCCAATATTGGTGATCCGTCGCCTGTTATGAATTTCTTTGTCCACTGTGGTAATAATGATTCGTCAGAAGACATTATCCTGAATCCCGCATTATAAAGAGATTCACTATCAGGTAACGATTCACCGTAAGCATCGGATAGCAACCCGGTAAAGAAAGATATTGACTCAGCTTCAGTATGTTCTTTGCCAGGTGCTGTAAAAAAACTCTTCCAGAAAGCCTCTTCAGGCTCATGTATGCTGTTCCCGAAGAATGTCCAGACAACACGTCCCTTATCATCCTGTGTACGCGAAAGCATTAAGGGAATCAATGTTACGTATCGTTCGTGCCATAAAGATCCGGCATGTGATGAGAGGTCGGGCGGCCAGTAAGGATTGTTTGCAAGGTTTTCATCACCATGACCACTGATATAGTGTTGCGGAATTCCCTGTCCGAGTTTAACAATATTATCCATTATCTGGTGCCCTACATGTTCTATCCCGGGCTTAAGTTCATATTCCTCTTCTATTTCAGAGATCTTCCAGCCAAAGGGATCATCTCCTTCTATAATACGGGAATCAGGCCTGCCATATGGTTTATAGCCGAGATTGGGCGGAGGAATAAATTCTGAATAGGCAGTTATCGGATAACATCCCTTGCAATTGAACCAGGGATAACCTTTCAGAAACTTTTGCCAACCGGCTGGTATCTTTTCATCCATCGCTTAATTGAATTATATGTGAAGTTAAGCATACTTGTCCATTCGTGCCATATTCCTTGAGTAAGTTATTCCTGATTTTTTTTACTTTTATAAGAATTTGTCGTTAAATTTGATAATATATGATTCTAAAATTTTGAGAAAATAGTCATCTGATCCATAAATTTGTCTTTAACTACTAATTGTGAAGATATTTAAGATCATACTTAAATTCATTAAAGGATTCTGCCTCCTCATTTTTATCTTATTGATATTTCAGTTTGCCCTTAATCCTCAATATACCTTCCCTGATACCCATCCCTTTCACGGCAAATTCATATATAACCCTTACAGCAATATTGATACTGCCAAATGGAGGATGGCAAATTTTCATGCTCATACAGCAAAAATGCTTGAAAGTCCAAAGAGGGTAGCCAGGTCTGCACTTCTTCTTGATAGCATGTACCAATATTTTGGCTATAATATTTTCAGCATATCTGATTATCAGAGCATAAATATCCGTGAGAAAAAATATGACTGGTACGTCCCGGTCTATGAGCATGGCTACCAGTATTATAAAAATCACCAGCTGGTCCTTAATGCAAAACGAATCAGCTGGCTCGATTTTCCATTCCGGCAGACCCTTAGTAATGAGCAATTCGTTATTGACCAGCTTAAAAAGGATCCAGGCACCATAATTTCGATTGTGCATCCTGTGTACAGAAAAGCGTATTCTTATGCCAATTTAAAGTATCTGGGCAACTATGAACTTCTTGAGATTGCGAATCATGATCGTCTGTTTCAATCATACTATGACACCGTCCTTTCGGAGGGTCATCCAGTATTCCTGATTGCTGATGATGATTCCCATGAGATGGATAATATCAAAGAAATCTGCAGCAGCTTTAATCTGATTAACACTGATCTGGTCAGAGATTCTGTTTTAAAATCTATCAGGACCGGCCGGTCAGTTGGAGTAAAATTTAATATAAGTTCGTTTAAAACCAATCAGGAGAAAAAAGCTGCATTACTGAAATTACCCAGGATCAGTTCAATCACATTTAAAAATGATTCCCTTGAAGTCACATTAAGTAAGGAGGTGAGGACAATAAAATTCATTGGTCAGCACGGGATAGAAAAAAGGAGATCAGAGAACTGTTCTACAGGCACGTATCTTTTCACTTCAACCGACACCTACATAAGAACAGAAATTGAAGGCTATGATGGCACAATTTACTTTCTGAATCCATTTTTCAGATATAATGGCATGAGTATGCCTGAATATGTTCCAAAGCGCAATATTCTAAAAACATGGGTCTGTCGTTCTTCTGCCATCCTGCTGCTCGTATTCATTATTATTCTCTGGAAAAGGAAAGTGATTGCCAGGATGGTTATCAAACATAAATTAAAGGTTAATTAAGGTTATAATGCCAAGAAAAATTTACCTCTATCTGATTATTATTTCAGCGGTTCTCTTTTTTATTCCCTTTCTGGGATCTGTCCACCTTTTCGATTGGGACGAGATAAATTTCGCTGAATCTGCCAGGGAAATGATAGTTACAGGTAATTATAGCCGGGTACAGATTGACTTTCACCCCTTCTTGGAAAAGCCGCCACTCTTCTTCTGGATGCAGGTACTAAGCATGAAGTTATTCGGAATAAATGAATTTGCAGCCCGCTTTCCGAATGCAGTCATTGGAATTATTACACTTATTACATTATTTTTTATAGGAAGAAGGCTTTATGACGAAAAATTCGGATTTATATGGTCACTGGCGTATCTGGGATCGTTTCTTCCTCATCTTTATTTTAAATCGGGAATAATTGATCCTTTTTTTAACTTTTTCATTTTTTTGTCTGTTGTATTTTTAGCTGCCAGCATCAGGACGGTAGCGGGAAACAACGGATTTAAATATGCTCTTCTCGCAGGTATTACTATGGGGCTTGCAACTCTTACAAAGGGGCCCGTCGGATTATTGATAGCAGCCATATCAATAGTGGTATACTGGGTTAACATGAAACTCAAAAGAATTTCAAACTGGAAAAACATTATGATTTTTTTAGTGTCGTGGTTAATTATTACCTCATTATGGTTTGTTCCTGAGATGATCAATAATGGGTTCTGGTTTATAAAGGAATTTATTAAGTACCAGGCTGACTTGTTTCTCAAGCCAGTTGCCGGGCATTCCGGACCAGTTTATTACCATTTTCTAATCGTTTTTCTTGGCTGCTTCCCAATTTCCGTGCTTGCTCTGCCGGTTCTTGTAAGGAGAAATACCGGTACCGGCGAAGACGGGAAATATTTTCTCAGATGGATGCTTATTCTCTTCTGGGTTGTAATGATCTTATTTTCAATTGTAAAAACAAAAATTGTACACTATTCTTCACTCGCATATTTTCCTCTTTCCTATTTTGCGGCTTACTTTATTTATGAGCTTCTGAATAACAGGAACATTTTTAGAAAGTATCTCTCATGGATACTTATTGTTACAGGATCAATATTCGCATTAGTCCTGATTGCAGTTCCGCTTATACCAGTGTACAAAGAAATCATTTCGCCATACATTAAAGATGATTTCGCTATTGCCTGCCTTAATACTCCGGTTCAGTGGAGCGGCTATGAATTCCTGATAGGTGCATTTTATCTGGTGTTTCTTGTTGTATCAATGATTATGATTAACAAGAAGCAGGTTTTCGGAGGGATCATTGTGCTGTTCTATTCTACTGCCTTTTGCATATTTTTCTATCTGAAGTCTGTCGTTCCTAAAATTGAGGGATATTCGCAGGCTCCGGCTATAGCTTTCTATCAAAGTCTTTCGGGTCAGGATGTTTATGTCACTACCTATGGATTTTACAGCTATGCACCTTTTTTTTATTTCAGGGAGATGCCTGGAGGAAACATTGAACGCAGCAACAAAGAGTGGTTATTAAACGGAAAAATAGACAAGCCTGTTTATATAGTTGCACAATCAACAAAAAAGTCTTTTTTTGACAGACGAACGGATTGCCGGTTCATAAAACAGGAAGGAGGATTTTTGTTTTATTGCCGGTTACCTGCAACAATACAATAAGAAAAGACATCAATTGATGTCTCTTCTTAGTCAAATTTAATTCTAAAACTAGTAACAGGCGGGTTGCCATTTTGAAATATCTGAGCTTTATCTCCTTGCAATCATCTCATCCTTAATAAGCATAGGGAAATAGGCCGCAATCAATTCAGTGCTTGCTAGTTCGGTCTGTTTTCCAGGGACAATAAGCTTCTGATGGAAATACTCCGATTTATTCAATCCTTCATCAGTGGTTGCATAGCCATCTTTATTCAGTGATTCTAATGGTTTTTCAAGCATCTGAACGCCAAAATAATCCCCATTGCATATATACTGAACCGATAAGACATTGGAAAGGACAATATAGTTTTTGCAATTTTTGTCATTCCTCACTGCTACCAAAACTTTCATGGGAGAGTTTTCATAGGTGATCTGATAAGTCTTCAGCTGCTGACCATTTATTGTAATTGGATTATCAGCAACCTCAATTTTGTAGTCTCCAATTGTTGTGTGGGTTTTTCCACCTGCAACAAAACCGCCTGCAAACGACGCAGTACTTAATGCTAAGATCATTGTAACTGCAAATAATATTCTTTTCATGGCTGTAAAGAAATTGGTTAATTAAAAAATCATTTTCAAATTAATACACTTTGTTAAATTGTCATGAACGAAATTATACCATAAAAGAATACCGGAAAAGGGTAAATCAACAAACTGCAGGTCTCATTTTACAATTAGCATAAATATGCGATTACCTGATTTTCAGTCAGGGAGGGAGTATGACAGTTTTAAATAGATTAATGAATGGCCTTTTTTGTGGTCATGCCATGGCATGACCCTACAGGCCCGATTTATTGATTGTAGGGCCACGCCATGGCGTGGCCAATTCTAAGATGAGTTAAGTATATCAAAGGAATTTTCTAACCTGTTCCCAGTACTGGATCGTACTTTGACCTGATCCATTCCAGGTCTTTGCTATCCGTTCAAAATTATAAGGCCCAATCTCTGCGGCATAATAAAGGAATATCTTTTCTGAAATTTTATAATTGAACAGATCCTTCATGGAATATGAATTTCCGGTCCGGTTATTATAATCTGCCAGACGTATAGGGCGGATCTGGAAATAACCCACTGCTTCTTCAAGAGGATTATAAGCCAGCGTGTCAAATTGAGTTTCGACCATACCAATTGCATGAATAAGGCTTTTAAAGGGCTCAACCGGCATAGTTCTGATTATAATCAGTGATTCGCTTGCCGGAGCAAATGCCTTTATTGCTAATGCAAGCAATGAGGTAACCGAGATTAGCTTTTTTATAATATTTTTCATAACATAATCATAAAAAATGTGAGTGAAAAATGATGCGGTGAGATATTGCATTTAACGCAACAATAGAGGTTGAAATTCCCCTCTTTGGAGGGAAACCGCTGGTTAGCTTCATATATAATAATGAGTTAATCATCATAATAAGAACAATGGCTGGCCGGAATTGTTTAAACTGACCGCAAAAACCAGACAGGATTAGAAATAAAAATTCCCCTCGAAGGAGGGGAATCAGCTTTGAAAATTATTGTGGTAATCTCTTATTTTAATTATATGATGCCGGCATACCGGTCAGGACTGACAATTTACTCTTTGAACAGCCTTACATTTAAAGCTGTCAGTCCTTTTGGCCCTTTCCCAATCTCAAATGTTACTATATTGTTTTCCTTGATTGGTTCCTGAAGATTATTTGCATGAACAAAAACACTTTGTTTGTTTTCCATATCGCGAATAAATCCAAAGCCTTTTGAATCATTGAAGAAGGTGACAACACCTTTCCGGATATAACTGGCTTTTGCAGCCGGAATATTCTTTTTTGCACCGGTCTCAATGTTTTCAGCTTCGACCTCAATCTTCTTGTTTGGATCCGGAGGTGTGGAGGTCAGCTTTCCGTACTCATCAACATATGCAATCATGTCTGCAAAGCTGCTTTTCCCGTTCTCTTTCCTCATGAGCCTCTTTTTTTCCTTTTCTTTCCTTTTTTTGTCCTTTTTATTCTTTACTTCCTTCTTGTTTGATGTTTCCTGTGATCTACCCATTTATGATAATTGGTTGGTTAATAATAATTCTCCTGGCCGGATTGCTCAAAGATAAGCTTTAATTTCCGGTAAAACTATCGTTGTGGCTTAGCTGCTGTCAGGGTTGTGCCGGAAACTCTTAATTGAAGTCTGCTAATATTTATGGATATCATTGATAATTAATTCATACCTGTTGCTGCAAATTTTATGATAAGCTTTCTTTAAACAATAGTTTTTAATTCTTGTTATAATGCAATAAAGTTTTGCCTGAAATGAAAGCTAATAGTAAATCCATCTTCTCAAGTTCAAACGATGACAACAGAACTATTCTGATCAGATTGGCTGTGGGTTTGATTTTCCTGACTGAAGGTGTACAAAAATATCTGTTCCCGGAACTTTTGGGGACCGGAAGGTTTCTTAATATCGGATTCAGTCATCCCGCATTCTGGGCTTATTTCACCGGCGCTTTCGAGATTGTGTGTGGTCTGCTTATTTTAATCGGGCTGTTGACACGTGTGGCTTCAATACCCTTGCTTATTGTAATGATTACTGCATTTGTCACAACAAAATGGCCCCTCCTGGTTAATAAGGGAGTCTGGCCATGGGCACATGAATATCGTACCGACTTTGCCATGACTCTCCTGCTGATCTATCTCTTGATTTACGGTGCAGGAAAATTTTCGATCGATTCAAAAATATCAGGAGGTAGTAAAAGATGATCTATGGAGTTAAATAAAAGACATTTTTCCCTTTCTGTTCTATTATTCCTATGCAGTGTTCAGATAATGAATGCGGGTCCACCTTTTAACACTGATGATCCTGAACCGGTGGATTTCAAACATTGGGAGTATTACATTTCATCAATAAACAACCATCAGTCAGGAGTCTGGTCCGGGACAGCCCCGCATTTTGAAATTAACTATGGAATAATACCAAATGTACAGGTTCATTTATTGATGCCAATGAATTATAACTATACCGGCGGTCACGGGTCAGGCTACGGATATGCAAATACTGAGTTAGGCCTGAAATACCGGTTTGTTCAGGAAACAAAAAATTCACCGCAGATTGGCGTATTTCCGATTCTGGAAATCCCTACAGTGCAAAACAATGAATTCAGCAATGGAAAAATGAAGATCTATCTTCCGGTATGGTTTCAGAAATCGTGGGGAAAACTAACAACTTATGGAGGTGCAGGTTACTGGATTAATCCCGGGGCGAATAATAAAAACTGGATTTTTTCGGGGTGGGAAATTCAGTACGACTTTTCAAAAGTAATAACATTGGGAGGTGAAATCTATTATCAGACCGCCAGCACAAAAGACTCACAATCCACCTCAGGATTTAATCTGGGTGGCTCTATTAATCCAACAGAGAAAATTCACATTATTTTTTCCTTTGGAAGCACTTTAGTAAAAGATAACACCTTTACTTCTTATCTTGGATTACTATTGACTATATGAAACAGGAAGCTCTGTGGTTTGAACAGGGCACATGTTATTTTTCCCGGGTATACGGATCCATATAAACAATCAAAGAACTTTGGTGTTTACCAGTAAAATTCTAAAATATGAAGACTGAACCATATCAGTACAAAGGAAATAATATGCAAAGGACATTACAGCCGTTCTTTTCAATAATCATAACAACTTACAACAGAGCTCAAATGTTAAAAAGAGCGCTGAACTCAATGCTTTCTCAGACTGAGCATGACTGGGAGGCGATTATTGTAGATGATGAAAGCACTGATGACACACGGCGCCAGGTGCTACCCTACATCTGCTCAAATACTCAGATAAAATATTTCAGGAAGCCTCACAGTGGAGAAGCCTTGTCAAAAAATAGCGGAATATTCGCATCAACCGGAAAATTTATCTCCTTCCTTGACTCCGATGACGAGTATGAACCTTTCCATCTACACTCGAGGAAGGAGATTTTGCAACGGGACCACTCGATACAATTTTTATATGGTGGCACAAGAATCATTGGAAACCCGTTTGTTCCTGACAGGTTCAATAACGAGAAAAGTATTCACCTCAGCAAATGTGCTATAGGCGGAACTTTTTTTATTGATCGTAACATATTGACTCAATTAGGTGGATTCAGGAATATACTTATCGGCACTGATGCTGACCTGTTCGACAGGATCATAGAAGCCGGAATTGTTATGAAAGAGACAAATATAGCTTCATATATCTATCACCATGAAAATGAAGATTCAGTTACGAATACTTTGATCAGGTCCAATTCGGAAAAAGACGGAGTATATACAGATATTAATCACCAATAAATCTATTGAATCATTTGGCAATTCGCTGGTAAGTTTTGGTTTTTGTCATCATGTATTAATCTGAAAACCATAAAAATATGAAAGCATTTTCAACAACTGAAGTCAAGGAATCTCTTAAAGTGAATCTTAAAAGCTGGTCATTTGACGGAACACATATTACAAGAGATTTAAAGTTCAAAACATTTGTAGAAGCATTCTCATTCATGACAGCAATCGCCCTGGTAGCGGAAAAAATGGATCATCATCCTGAGTGGAGTAATGTCTATAACAGTGTGACAATCAGGCTTAACACTCATGATGCTAATGGAATTACCAGGATGGATATTGACCTGGCACTAGCAATTGACAAATTATACGAAGGTTATAAATAGTCGTACCATGAAAATTTCAAAGAATAAAATTCTGATCACAGGGGGTGCTTCCGGCATCGGACTGGGACTGGCTGAAAGATTTGTTAAAGAAGGCAATACTGTAATAATTTGTGGCAGACGGGAAGCACTGCTTGAGGAAGTGGTAAAAAAATATCCATCAGTTATTACAAGAAAAAGCGACCTTTCAAGAGAAGTGGAAAGGGAAGATCTTTTTAAATGGATATCAGAAAATCACAGTGATCTCAATGTCCTGATAAATAATGCCGGAATTCAACAATGGATATCAATTACAGACAGTGATTTTTTTCAACGCGCAAAGGAAGAAATTGCGATAAATATTGAAGCTCCTGTTCATCTCACTTCTCTTTTTCTTAAGCTGAAATCATTAAATACCATCTTAAATATTACTTCAGGCCTTTCCTACGTACCAATGGCCAGGATGGCTGTATATTGTGCATCCAAGGCATTCTTCCATTCATTTACAATTTCATTGCGGCATCTGGTAAGATCAAGAAATATAGAAGTCATAGAGGTTATACCGCCGGCACTCAACACCGATCTGGGGGGAAAAGGTCTGCACACCAGCTCTCCCCCCGTAACAGAATTTATTGAAGCTGTTTTTATGCAGCTGAAACTAGGCAAATCTGAAATTGCTTACGGATTCAGTGAAGCTATGACTAAAGCAGGTCCTGAGGATTTGCAAAAGGCGTTTGACAGGATGAATAGCGTATAGAAGTTGCTATGTCTCAGATGTTTCTTATATTTGGCAAAAAAGAGGATATAAAAGGATCTGAATATGAGAAAACATTAAATCAAACCTGTTGAGTCAAATGCAAAAATGGAAATTTGAATACAGAATTATTGCTGGCTATATAATTATCGGTGGTTTATGGATTGTTTTTTCTGACAAATTACTCAGCTATTTTGTACGGGATCCTGATTTATTAACAAGGATTCAGACATTCAAAGGATGGTTTTATGTTCTTATTACAGCTCTTTTGTTCTATTCATTATTAAAGAGTCATCTGGTTAAATTAATAACTGCAGAACAAAAAGCTATTGACAGTGACAGATTAAAAACCGCATTTCTTCAGAATATCTCGCACGAGATCCGTACTCCCATGAATAGCATTGTTGGTTTTTCCGAACTCCTGAAAGACAAAAAAACGTCTGAAAAGGAAAAGGCAGATTATCTGGAAATGATCACAAAAAGTTCGGATCAGCTTCTTAATATTGTAAATGCAGTATTAGATATATCACTAATAGAAACCGGAAATATCGGCTCGAATAAAAGCAAAACCAGGTTGAATAATCTGATGGATGAGTTATACCAGTCGTATAAACCTTCCGTAAAAGATGAAATTTCATTTTCAGTAACAAAAGGCCTTCCGGATCACTTAAGCATAATCCTCACCGATGTCATAAAAGTCAGGCAGATCCTCGATAACCTGTTGAACAATGCAATTAAATTTACCGAGAAGGGACAGATCAGGTTTGGTTATTCTCTGGCTGGTGATGAACTGGAATTTTATATTGAAGATACCGGGATTGGAATTGATCCTGAATTTCACGACAAGATTTTTGAACGGTTCCGGAAAGTCGACCAGGACATTATGAAGTTATATGAAGGAGTTGGCCTGGGACTGGCAATATGCAAAGGCAATATTGATTTGCTAAAAGGCAGGATCTGGTTAGAATCACAACAAGGAAAAGGTTCAAAGTTTTTTTTCACAATACCTTATGAACCGGTTCATGAAGAAGAGATACCCAAAGCTAAAAATGTCAATGAAATAATTAGTTTCAATAAATTGACAGTCTTAGTAGCAGAGGATGATGAAATCAATTATCTCTATATTAAAGAAATATTCAAAGGGACAGGTGCTGAAATCCTGCGTGCAGTAAATGGAAAGGAAGCTGTTGAAGCATGTCATGCCAACAACAATATAGGAATGGTATTGATAGATATCAAAATGCCGGTCATGAATGGATATGAAGCTATTAAACAGATCAGAGAATTCAGGCCCGAACTTCCGATAATCGCCCAGACTGCTTTTGCTCTAAGTAATGAAATGTTAAAAGCATTCAATGCCGGCAGCAATGACTATATTTCAAAACCTTTTAGTAAAGAACAGCTGCTGGCACTGGTTTCCAAACTTCAGCCGAAAGCTAATGGAGAAAAACTCAACGGTTGAATTTAATTTTTGGCAGGATATTTGCTCCAAAAACTGCACATTCAAATTATGACTAAAATGAAAAAAACCTGTTTCCTGGCATTTATAGTTATTCTGTGTCTTCAGACTGTAGATGCACAATTTTTAAAAGATGCAAAAAAACTTTTTAACCCAAAGAACAAGGGACTGACTGAGAAGGATGCCGCAGATGGAATAAGGGAAGCACTTGTTAATGGTACAGGTCAAAGTGTGAAATTGGTTTCTGTGCTTGATGGATATTGGGGAAATCCTGAAATAAGGATTCCGTTCCCCGAAGAGGCAAAAGATATGGAGTCAAAACTGAGGAACATTGGAATGGGGAAAAAAGTCGATGAGTTCAATGTTTCGATGAACAGGGCAGCTGAAAAAGCTGCAGCGGAAGCAAAACCCATCTTTATTGCTGCAATTAAAGGAATGACAGTCAGGGATGCCATCACTATAGTCAGAGGAGCTGATAATGCAGCAACAATGTATCTGAAAAATACTACTTCACCCGAACTTATAAACAAATTTCAGCCAATTATAAAAACTTCTCTTGACAATGTAGATGCCACCAGGTACTGGAGCGACCTTATAACGATATATAATAAGATACCCCTGGTTAGAAAAATGAATCCCGATCTGGCAGCTTATGTTACCCAAAAAGCTATTGATGGTCTGTTTATTATGATTGCCAGGGAAGAGTTAAAGATCCGCAAGGATCCTATGGCGAGAACATCCGAGTTGCTTAAGAAAGTATTCGGGAATTGAAAAGTACAGAACGGCCGCGACCGTTCTGTACAATCATAAATTTGAGATCATTTCAATCCTTTTGAAAGAAGTTCTTCGAGGCGCTCGTAAGATTCAATTACTCCTCAGAAATCAATCTGGGGTCTGACACAAAATCCTTGACCAGGCATAAAATAGCCGGTGATATCTTGATTAATCAGTTGGATTTTAAATAGGTCTTAATTGCATCCCAGTAAAACTGTTTCCATCCTTCTTTAAGGGATTTGACATTATTTTCAGGAACTTCAGTCTGGAGGAATCTGAGCCGGGTTTTTTTACCAACCTCCTCAAATTCGAAATTACAAATACTGTAATGATCGTCAGGCCAGCCATCTTCCGCAAAATGCCACGCCTGAACTATTTTTTTCCCTTTGATCAGTTCAATATTGTACCCTTTACAATATCCGTCAAAAACACTGAATTTACCTTTAAGTTTTGTACTGACGGTTGCCTTTGATCCAGTAAAAGCGGTATGCTTTTTCTCATCCATTATCAAATCATATATCGTTGCAGGTGAGGCATTAAAAGTGGCTGACTGCTTAATAGATTTTGTTTTCATATTCCTGCTTGTACATTTTGTATTTTGTCGTTACAAACAATTCACTCCTGAAAATTAACTTTTCAATGGTGCATAGGAAAGCAGAACATTACCCGATTTAAAGGTCTTTGATTCAAGAAGATTAAGTGTTAACCTGGAATCCAGCCCTTTAAGCAAAGTTTTTCCTTTGCCAAGTATGACAGGATTCACAATAACCCTTAATTCATCAATTAATCCTGACGGAATTAAAGTTACTGCCAGGTCAGAACTTCCAAAGATTGCTATATTTTTACCGGGTTCTTTTTTCAGGCGGATGACTTCATCAATAATATTATCTTTAATGAGCCTGGTATTATTCCATTCAGCTTTTTCAAGCGATTTTGAAAAAACGATCTTTGCAAGGCTATTCATTTTTCCGGCTATTACAGGATCATCTGTGAGGGCCAGGTCAGTGGGCCAGTATCCTGCCATCAGCTCATAAGTTATCCGTCCGAAGATGAGCGTATCAACAGAATCCAAAAACTCAGCAGCAGTTTCATTGAATTCCTCATCAACATTATGCCAGTCAATCTCCCTTCCGGGACCTTCAAAAAATCCGTCAAGAGAAATCATATTTTGGAATATTATCTTCCTCATTATCTGATATTTTAATTGAATCTGCGGGTTGTAGATATCATATGCCTCACCATAATAACTTATAATAACCACAATCGTGTGGAATTGTTCAAAAAATGGGATCGGGTTGAGGTTAAGGTTAAGGTTAAGGTTAAGGTTAAGGTTAAGGTTGAGGTTGAGGTATATTAAAAAAAAGAGGCTGCATCTGATACAGCCTCTGCAATGTTTCCTATTTAAGCAATTTAAAGCTTACGGGAAGCTGGTCGGAATTGAAGAGCGCCGGAAAAAAATTCGCTTCTTTTTCAGTGAAGTTACCGGTAACTTCAATCTCTCCTCCCTCAATAACATTCCTGACAACCGGCCATGAGTAAACCTTGTTATCAATGACAATTGCAATAACTCTGTTTAAATTATTTTTTGTAGCATCCGCAAAAATACCACTGGCAGCGGGTTTTAATTTTATTTGAATTTTGTTGTCAATGGTATCTTTCCCGGCGACTATTTTTACGGATTGTATATCGTCACGGGTAATCAAAGGATTTCCCTCTGCATTCGTTTTACATGCAAATAAACAGTATTCTGATTTTTTTGACTCGTATCCCCAGAAGAATTTACAATTTCTGACAGGAGTTGAAGTCCGAAGAAACTGATCTGTTTTTTCCCTGTTTTCAGGAATCGAACATCCAACACGTGGATCAGATTCATTCTTTTCCAGGCTACTATCAAGAAAGTTAAAGAGCTGATTATCAGGTTTTAATAAACCTACAATTTCGTTATGAGTAAATGTCTCATAGAAAGCCAGTTCACCTTTTGAGGTGATCAGTCCTTCAATCTCAGAAACGTTTGTTTTATCAGGCAACGATATTTTTACCTGTCCCTTATCAGCCAAAACCTTCACCTCTGCTGAGCCGATACCATAAAGTTTCAAACGCGAAGAAATTATATCAGCAGATTTTTTTAGCGATTCATTGCTCACATTTTTACCAGCTGCCTGAAGCGTAATGCCAGTGGTACTGTCAGTACTCTTCTGAATAGCAGAAATGAGTGTTAATGAAATAATAACACATATAATTAAAGATACTAAACTCTTCATAATTTTTTAAATTAAGTTAATTGAACAGAAATAATTATCTGTATAAATACAGCGCCGTCAATTAACTTAAATGCGGAGGCTCATCAGACCCGGAAGGATACAGATGATATCCCGGTATGAATGGCGGAAATTTGCAGGAATTTATTCTTTCAGTCTGAAGACGGATGATCTTCAAACCGGTTTTTTTGTTTTCAGCTATCTGATTCCGGCTTGTCAGAGAAAAATTAAAGTTATCCTTATTTGATATCCACGACTTCTGAAGCGCCTGCAAACGAATACAGGAGCTGGAAATGGCAGGACTCTCACTTACCCGGATATTGTATGAAACCGGATTTTTTTTCAGAGTAGATTTACTACTATCTGAATTATTATAAATCAGTACTCCGAAAAATAGGATCAATATGATAATTAGTGAATCATAATTGATAATCCTGATATTTTTCCCGGCATTAAACATAATTCAAAAGTAATTCTTTTTCATAAATAACCCAAAAGAATCAGATTATGTTCATTTTACAAGTCACGACAGGAGCGGGAATTGATGCAGGCTGCTTCCAAGGTTCATGTTCAACTGGCGGCTATAAACATAATAGAAATGCAACTGTTATAATGAGGAGGAAATCCTCGTTAAAATAATTCTTTGTAATTCCCGGCCATTTTGCCATCTGACAATTATTAACCGTAAGGATGAAAAAAATGCAAAATAATTAATCATGAGTATAACAGAAGCTAATATTACAATTAATGTGAAAGATCTTGATAAATCAGTTTCTTTCTATCAATCAATCGGACTTCAATTAAAAAGCCGATGGAATAATGACTATGCTCAACTGACGGCTCCGGGGATAATCGTTGGGCTTCATCCGACTGATGCTGTAAATCTTAGAGCAAATTCAGGAAATACCTCGATAGGATTTATCACAAGTAATTTTGAAGACGCGAAGGTTTTGCTTCAGAATTTATCAGTAGATATTACAGAAAGGCAGGAGGAGGGTGGCCAATTTTTACATTTTAATGACCCCGATGGTACATCATTGTACTTCATTAATCCAAAATGGTAGTAGAACAGCAAACCATTAATTAGTTTACTGATTATGAGCACCTGCTAAAATATTGTATTTCTAAAGGATGAAAACAGATTTATTATACAAATTTATTTCGAAACACCGGTATGCGGTACTCTCAACTGTTGCATCAGACGGCACACCGGAATCTGCTCTTGTTGGCTTTGCAGTTGCTCCTGACCTCAGGATAATTTTTGATACGGTAACCACTTCCAGAAAATATAAAAATTTAAATCTGAACCATTCGGTCGCATTGGTAATAGGCTGGGACAATGAACAAACCGTACAATATGAAGGGAGAGTTGTATTTCAGGCAGGAAATGAATTCAATAAAATGCTTAAAGCTTTATTTCCGGGTATTTCCTGACGGAAAGCAGCGTTATGAAAAGTGGAATGATATTGCATATTTTGTAGTTGTCCCGGAATGGATCCGGTATTCTGATTTCAATGATCCTCCGGTTATAGAGGAAACAGATTTCTTACCAAAAAAATTAAAGACAAGTTCGTAAAAAGTATTTTATGTTGACAAATCAGAAATTAAAGGCATTCGTTTCAACGACTCAGCCCGATAAAGCCCGTGAGTTTTACTCCGAAAAACTTGGATTGAAGATATTGTCTGAAGACAGTTACGGAATTGAATTTGAAACAAATGGAGCACATCTGAGGGTCTCTATTGTCGGGAAGCTGACACCCCAGCCATTTACCGTTCTGGGCTGGGATACTAAAGATATTGATTCAACTGTCAGGCTATTGAATGAAAGGGGGATAACATTCGAACGATATACTTTTATAGAACAGGATGACTCTGGAATCTGGACAGCACCCGGCGGGACCAGGGTAGCATGGTTTAAAGATCCTGATGGAAACCTGCTTTCAGTATCAGATTAATTGCCAATTTATTATTCTAATCCAGTATCAGGACTTTTGCTCCACGGATTTTTCGTTTCTTAAGCTCCATGAGGGCAATATTAGCTTCGTCAAGCCTGTATTCCTGAATTTCCGGAATAATTGGTATCTCAGCAGCCAGACGTAGAAATTCCGTTACATCTCTCCGTGTAACATTTGCAACAGTTTTGATTTCTTTTTCCATCCACAGGTGTGTTGAAAAATCAAGTTTTGATAATTGATCCTTGTCGGATTCCTCTTTTCGTATTGCATTTATCACTAACCTGCCCCCGGGTTCGAGATTCTTAAGAGCTTCAATTACCGGTTTCCAGACCGGGGTTGTATCAATAATGCATTCCATTTTATCAGGAGCCTCATCTGTTGTATTGCCTGTCCAGTATGCTCCCAGTTCCTGTGCAAATAATCTTTCTTCCTCACTTCTGGCAAAGACGTACGCTTTGGTATTTGGGAACATATATTGCACTATCTGAAGTACCAGATGAGCAGAAGCTCCAAACCCTGTAAAACCTAAATTGGAGCCGTCCTTCAAGCCTGAAAGCATCAGTGATCTGTAACCAACCGCACCGGCACATAATAGAGGCGCTGCCTGTGAATTTGTGAATATTGGAGGGATTTGGTAAGCAAATGATTCCTGTACAGTCATATATTCAGCGTATCCTCCATTAATATCTCTGCCAGTCGCTCTGAATTCGGGACATAAGTTTTCCCGTTCGGACAGACAGAAACTGCATTTTCCGCAAGATGAGTATATCCATGCCACCCCTACCCGCTCACCAGGTTTTAGTTTTGTAACCTTGCTGCCGGTACTTTCCACCACTCCTACTACCTGGTGGCCCGGCACTACAGGAAGCTTTGGAGGCGGGGTTCTGCCTTCAATTTCATCGAGCTCGGTGTGGCAGACACCGCATGACAGAACTTTTATTAAAACTTCATTATCAGCAGGCACCGGTTCAGGTATATCGCGCATTTCGAGAGGATCACTCTTGTAGTTAAGATCAACTATTGAATTTAAGATCATTGCTTTCATACCTTTGCTTTTAAGAATACTAAACAATTCAGAATGAATTTTGTCATGAAGTGCTGATACAGGGATGATTATACCTTTAATAACTCATTCAATTCTGCTCCATAGTCAAACTGCAGATCCTCGTGCAAAAAAGTAATCTTTTTCCTGATATTCCCTAATTGCTTGTTATAGAAATTAAGAAGTCCGGTATTCTTTTGAATTGATGGTGTGAATTTCCTCAGCTTAGCACACAGATACAAAAGCAATTCTACCTCTGTTTCTTTCTTCTGTGAATACCTGGAATACTTCCTTATTGTTCTTATTATTTTCCGGATGCTTTTTTTGATTAAGTAATAGCTCTTCCTGTTTATAAGTTCAAATTGGTCATCAACTTCCTTTTTTATACTTTCTATGTAAAGTGCTTCATCTGATGATTCAAATAAGAGATATGTCAGTAATTCCTTATTCTCCTTTTTGAATCTTGCAAGACGTAGGCAAAGTTCCCGTAATTCTTTAGGTGTATAATTTATTAATTCTTCTTTAAGTTCCTTTATCGTGACAGCCTTCATTTACTTAATTTGAATTCAAAGTTACCATTTTTTTAGGCCGGTAAACCATAGTGCCGTAGTATTAAGGTCTGTTATGACAATTTGACTGAATATTCAATATGCTGATTCTTAGAATAATAGATATTAAAAATTAGCATTGGAATCGATTTATATCTTTTGGCTTTAATATTGCTGTTAGGATTTTTCTAAAGGGAGGCATTATGGATGTTTTTTCTGAAATAATCGTAGCTGCAGTTGAAAAGGCGAAGAATGCAGTTGTCAAAATAGATAAGTACACACTTATCAGAGGGAATGAAAGGATTACCGGATCAGGATCGGGATTTGTATTTTCCAGCGACGGTTTGATCCTTACCAATGCACACGTAATTGAAAATTCTGACCGTCTGAATGTTTCCTTGCTGGATGGAAATGAATTTTCAGGAGAGAAGGTAGGAACTGATAAAGACACAGATATTGCTATAATTAAGATATTCGGTACAGGCTATACCCCTGTCAGATTGGGTTCTTCAGGCGATCTGAAAATCGGACAGTTAGTAATCGCGATAGGGAATCCGTTAGGCTATCAGCATTCGGTTTCAGTGGGTGTGCTCAGCGGAGTGGGAAGAACTATGCGGACACCCGGTGGTCAGCTGATAGATGATATACTTCAGTCTGATGCTGCCCTGAATCCCGGAAACTCAGGTGGTCCTATGATCAATACAGATGCTGAAGCAATCGGGATTAATACAGCGATAATTCCGAGTGCACAGGGTTTGAGTTTTTCAATCGGCATAGATTCTGCAAAAGAGATTGCACGATATCTTATCAGCGAAGGAAAAGTGACCAAAGCTTTTCTTGGGTTAATGACACATGAAATAGAAATTAACCCCAGGATAAAAAATTTCTACAGGCTCAGCTCAGGAAGAGGATTAATAATAACAGGACTCGAAGCATTATCTCCAGCATCCAGAGCAAGCCTTCATGAAGGAGATATTATCATAGAATTTGACGGCGGAACTATTTCACAATCTGTTGACCTCACAAAACATCTGATCGGCAGCAAATTAATATCAAAACCAACAAGTATAAAGATACTCCGTCAAACAAAAATTGTCGATATTGATATAATTCCTGTTGAACGTCCTGCTGCTTGAAACTGTCTTCCGTCTACACTTTTTCTGCCTCAGGCTGAACGGGCTTGCTTCCTCTTCTCTGAGGATAAGATCCGGGCAATATCACGTTTATAAGCTTTTTACCCCATAAGCCGAGTTGGAAACCTGCACCGAATGAGAGGATGCTTAGCACAATTGTCAGAGGGTAAAGCTTTCCGACAGGAGTTGTAAAAAACAGGGCAACCGACAGGCACAATATTATCAGGCTGAAAATAATTTTAACTCTTAATATTGGAGTTGCCAGAGTTTTGAATCGTGTCAGTCCGTCAATAATGCCGGTGATAATAGCCAGAATAAGGGTGAACGGGAAAATGACCACTGAAAAAAACAAAACTTCTTTCAGCAATTCCGGTTGAAATTGTCTAAAAAGGGTGGTAATTATCACCAGAACGGGGATTGCCATTACCAGTGTCTGTGAAAAATGAATGGCTATAGGATGAAGATCAAAATTAAGAAATTTAAGTCTGTTCCGCGAAACACGTTCCCTGTAAGGTTCAAACACCTTTCTCGGCATCCCGCAGGCAGGGCAGACATCTCCCAGTTTATCTGCTTCGATAACAAATCCGCATGGACGGCAGCGTAGAAGTTCCTTCATATTTGGCAATTATTAGTTTAACTATACAAATTTAAAAAATTAATGATTCTAAAATATGAATCATAACTAATGGGGATTTTATTTTAAACGAAGATCAAAGAAACCGAACATTGATTGTAGCCAATTGTTTAACTGAATATTTTTAACCTTTTGTAAATAACTGCAATCATGCCAAAATTTCTTATAGAAATACCTCATGGATCAGAAAAATATGAGTGTCTGAGGTCAGTTGAAATTTTACTGAGTTCCGGATCGCATTTTCTTACCAATGCAGACTGGGGATGCCTTGATGGAGTGCATAAAGCCTGGTTTTTTATGGAAGCTGACAATAAAAATGAAGCTCTTATGATAGTACCACCTGCTTACAGGAAAGATACAAAGATATCGCAGCTGAATAAGTTCAAACTAGAGGATGTTCAGGAACTGCTTAAATATCACGAGGGTTAGTTTCTGATTGTTATAATGCATTGTCGGATTGAACACGTATAACTAATGAAATTATTTAACAGATTATTTCCTGCCCTGACCATCATTCTTATAATTTCTTCCTGTTCCAGAATAGTCTACATCAGCAGGAGAGTCGACCCTGAAATCATTCTTAACAATGATCATCATAACATAGTATTTGTCAATCTGTTCGATTATATGCTGACAGATAATGTAAGTAAAAGCAACAGGGTATCATACCATAACGGAGTTATGAACCTGCTTGACGGATTATCATCAATTTCAAATGACAGTGCATATAGTTTCCTGGTGGCCGATACTCTGAAAAATGGCATTGAAAAAGGCCTTCTCACAACCCTGTTACCTGTGGACACTATCAGCAGGATTTGCACAAGATTCAAATCAAACCTGTTACTGGCTCTCGATTCCGCAAGTATCTTTTTTGACCGTGACACGATTGAAAATAATTATTTCGGACGAAGTTACAGGATCATTAATTTCTATCTCAATACAAGGTTCTTTTTGTCTTTATATTCAGCTGGAGGCGATCTTATTGACCGGAGTGAAGTTGACCAGTCAATAGAATACAGGCCAAGATCGGCCATGTCGGGGCTTATCATACTTGTACCTTCAGTACCCGGTGCGACAGATGTGATCGGGGACCTTGCTTATCAGGCTGGAATGGATTACATAGATAAGTTTTATCCTCAATTTATTCGTGATACAAAAGAACTTTTTACCGATAAGCCTTTTAAAGAATCGAATGATTATATCTTTGCCAAAAACTGGAAAAAAGCAAGGGAGCTTCTTGAACAGCTGACAAAAGATCCCAATGCTGTAATTGCAGGAAGAGCCAGGCATAACCTTGAAGTTTTGAATGAGGCTGCTGAAGCTGATGCCAGAAAATAAAGTCTTATTTCTTTTTTAGAAATCCGGAATTCTTTTTATAGTATTCATCATCACCATATATAAAGAGGCAGCTTCCCCCCGAAATTGTATCTATTATTTCCTTTGAAATTTCGACCGGCAGTGCCGGACATCCCCAGCTGCGTCCCAGTCTTCCATATTTCTTAATAAAGTCCTCACTTACATATTCTGCTCCATGAATCACTATATCCCTCATCATGGCGTTGTCGTTGATCCCTTTTTCCAGACCTTCAAGTCTGAGTGAGTAACCATGCTCCCCTGAATACGTCTTTCCCGTTAAATAAAAACCCAGTGAGCTCTTAAGAGATTCCGGCTTGTTTGAAAAGCTGGTTGAATATTTGTCCCCTGAATTTTTCCCGTGAGCGACAAGACATTTATATAAAAGCCGTTTGTTTTCAAGGTCAATTACAAAAAAACGTTTTTCAGTTGATGGTTTTGAAAAATCAATAATAGTGATAATGCTCTTTTTAGGCAGACTTCCCATCCGCTGATACCCAAGGATTGCGAAATTGAAGACCTCAAAGGATATCAACCCTTCCAGTTTGCTTTCAACCCAGAGCTGTTTAATATTTTTAAAGTCTGTTGACGGCTTATTGCCCGGACTATTTATGAAAAACGAACAAAAAAGGATCAATACAGCTGAAAGTTTCATTAGTAATTTTTAATAAAGATAGTTTTTAAATTATGTTCATAATGCATTGTATGTGGTGATTTCATGATACTTATCTGTAGTTGCCAAGTGTACAGTTTCCGGTACAATATAATTTTCATTAAAAAGTTGGTATAAGTTTTGTTATTACAAATTTATACTAACTTGTTCTTTTAATTTTTTAAGTCATGAAAAAGTTTATAATCACATCAATTTTGCTGGCTCTGTTTACCACAACTGCTACCTTAATGGCACAGGATACACAGCCCGATTACCTGGGGCTTCCCGGGGATAATCTTAATCTTTATGCAGTTATGAATCTGTTCCAGGAATCAAAAACACTTGAAGATTTTGAACGAAGCCTGAATGATCCGCAAACCAACATCAATAATCTCGACCTTAATGGAGATAATCAGATAGATTACATTAAAGTTTTTGATGACGTCGATGGAAATGTTCATAACATTGTTCTGCAAGTGGCAGTAAGCCCGAAAGAAAATCAGGACATAGCCGTTTTTACTGTACAGCGGTTTCAAAACGGGCAGGTACAGATCCAACTCACCGGCGACGAGGAATTATATGGAAAGAACTATATAATCGAACCCAATTTCGATGACACCGCTGCCATGGGAACACCTAATCCGGGATATACGGGAAACACAAGAGTTGTCAATGGACAAACTGTTGTTTATGTCAGAACCACACCTCTTCAGATCGCAGCCTGGCCATGCGTCAGATTTATTTTCCTTCCTACATATACAGCATGGCACTCATCCTGGTACTGGGGTTATTATCCATCCTACTGGCACACATGGCACCCATATTCATGGAATTATTATTATGGTTTCCATCGTAATATGTATTACGATTATTACGGACGTTACAGAAGAACAGATTATCACAGGTATACACGGTGGAACGACTTTTATTATGCTGGCAGACGGTCTTATTCTCCTGATGTCAATCACAGAATTCATGAAGGTTATTATAAGAATACCTATTCACATCCCGAACAGAGACAGGAAGGAGAAAATGTTTTCGCCAAGGCACATCCAGAGCAATACAAAAAGGCAACCGCTCTCTCAACCGGAAGCAAATCCACCACTTATCGCAGACCAACGACCAACGTGTCAAATAAACCTGCAACCTCGATGCCAAAGAGACCCGTCACAAACCAGCCATCAGGTAATAATCCGGGTGCTAACAGGAGGAATCCGAATAATGTAACAAACAGGCCAACCAATCCTAATACGGATAAAAATATAGTAACGACCCATAAGTCAACTACTACAGTTACCCGCAGCTCAAATACCAATCCTTCCTCTGAAAGATCCAATGCTGCTGTAAGAAAACCGGCCTCTACTGTTACTAATAAGTCAGTGACTAATTCTTCTTCAGGCCAGAATAACGGAGTAAGGCGCGCACCGGGTCAGCAGAAAACAAATGTTGTAAGTTCATCTGCCAAAAGCAACGTCAAAAAAACCAACTCGGTAACAACTGTAAAAAAAGACGACAGATCAAAAGATTCCGATAACAAGGATTCTAATCACAGGTAATCGCCTCAGAATTCTTGCGAATTCTTGCGAATTCTTGCGAAAGCAGGAATTCGCTTTTTTATGCCCTGCTGTTCCGTTCGTTTTTAAAATCCGTATTCTCATTTTGAGAATTATTTCTTGCAGAATATTTCAATAAAGAAATTTTGTTGCTATCTAATCTTTTAATATTTAATCAGATACAGTTTCCGGCCCTAGTGCCCGAAAAATATGGCACATTTTTGGATTAACATCAACCGACATAACACCTCTGATAAATGAAACAAAAGATTAATGTTCTTGTAGTTGAAGATAATGAATATTACAATAATCTAATTTTCAACGCTTTGCAACAAAGCACTCATTTTGTTCAGACAGAAGTACCAGCTGGTTCTTCATTCATTTGTCGATTCATTGGATTGCATGCAAAAAATAGAGTCCCGTGAATTTATTGACAATGATGTTATCGCCTTTGTTGATTATAATCTGGGCAATGGTGTGAACGGCCCTCAGATAATCAGGCAACTGAAAAAAGAGAACAGCAATACTCTCGCAGTGCTTCTTTCACATACCCTGGGCATCGAAGAAAGAAGCGTCCAGAACAATTACGATTTTTGTGTTGTTAAGGATACCTTCGCTCCTGCTCTTTGCAGATTATACCTTGATCAATTTATTGAAAATAAATTTTTATAGCTTTGGGTATTATTTAGTCGTCTAAAATACCCGTGAAGTAAAATATCAATTCAGATAAAGATTGGTTTATTAATGATATTGGCTGTGGTCTTACTCTCAGCCACCGGCTATTTATCATATCGCAATCTCTCTTCAATTGTTGCTTCGATTCAGGTAGACACAAAACCTGACCCCAGGCTGGCAAGCATCAGGGAGATTTCCATGGACCTGGAAAAGGCTCAAAACAGCATCCGTATTTTTTCAAGCACTTATGATACTCTTGACCTTCAGCCATATTACTCTGTAATCTCCGATATTGATGAAAAAGTGAGCAAATTGCATACGGAATGCATAAACGATTCGATCCTCCTTCAACAGACCGATACGATCAGTAAGCTTATTGAACAAAACATAATAATATGGAATCAACTGTTATATCTCCATAACAGCCGGACAGTCCTGGGATATCTGAAACAATTATCGGTACGGCTCGATAGCAGCTCCTCTGAGGCTCATAAAACTGAAAAAAATATACTAAAACGTGTATTGAACAAAAATCAAAGCCGGCTGAATGAGGATGAAATAATCAGTAATCTGAAAGAACTTAGAACTCCAGGACAGCATAACAAAAGCAAGACTGACCTTACGTGAATCGAAACTTGCCGTTACAAGCAGTGAGATTAAAGAAAAATTCTATGACCTGATTACTAAAATTGAAAATGAGATTTCAGCACTCGTTAAAACTAAGGCACTAGCAGCCGATAAACTGGCAGCGAAAACATATATCATGGCTTGCAATGTTTTCAGTATCAGGTACTTTATTGGCAATACTGGTAATGTTTATTATCGTGCGATATGTCAGAAAAACCCATCTCTATCAGATAGCCCTCCAGAGTTCAAAAGATGAAGCTGAAAAACTTGCACGGACAAAAGAACTCTTTATGGCAAATATGAGCCATGAGATCCGGACACCTGTTACAGCAATTTCAGGCTTTACCGAGCAGCTTTTGCATGAACCACTGGATGAAAATACGACCCGGACTGTGAAAATCATAAAATCATCGTCCGATCATCTTGCTAATATTATCAACGATATTCTCGATTTTTCAAAACTGCAGAATGGCAAACTGGCCCTTGAAAAAGTACATTTCGCCATTGTAGAGATTCTTGAAGATGTTTGCACACTGTTCGAAAAACAATCGCTCAGGAACAATACAAGGTTAAGCTATTCAATAAGTCCCGACACCCCTCATGTATTATTAGGCGATCCATACCGTCTTAAACAAATATTGATTAATCTGGTTAGCAATGCAGTAAAATTCACGAGGAACGGAAAGGTGCATTTCAGTGTGAATTCGGTCAGAAAGGAATCGGAAAGAATTGAATTGATATTAGAGGTAATTGATACAGGAATCGGGATTGAAGAGAGTAAAATAAACTTCATTTTTGAAGATTTCACTCAGGAGGAGATGAGCACTACACGTAAATATGGCGGAACAGGGTTAGGTTTATCAATTGTCAAAAAACTTATCGAACTGCATAATGGTACAATAGATTGTGTAAGCAGAAAAAACCATGGTACGAAAATAACCTGCCATATACCTTACCTTAGCGGTGATGAGAAACTGATAAGAAAGGATGCAGAAGTTCCCCTTATGATACCTGAAGAAATCAGAAATCTGAAAGTATTGATTGTTGATGATGAGGAATACAATCGTCTTCTTTTCAAAACAATACTCGAACGATGGAAAGTCAGATACCATGAGGCTTCAAATGGAATGGAGGCTCTGGAGATGTTAAAATCCGATCATTATGATCTTTTGTTTATGGATGCCAGAATGCCGGGAATAGACGGATTAAAGGCAACTCAGTTCATCCGGAACGAGATGAATATTCCTGAATCTGAAATGCCGGTGATCTGTATCTCAGCTGCTGCAGTAAATGAGGACTGGCAGAAATACCGGAATGCCGGGATGAACGCCATTCTTCCAAAACCCTTTACCGAGGAGATGTTACTTACCTCCATTCTTTCGGTGATTAAGGACTATAAATCTCCACCGGCTGTTGAAATGGTAAAAGAAGGTAATGCCGGTCGTGACGGGCATGATAAGATTAATCTTCAAAATCTTTATCATATTTCAGGGGGCGATGAATCAGTTTGTAAAACAGATGCTTCTTTCTTTTATTGAGTCCACTGAAAAAGGAATTAAGGAAATGGAAGCAGCTGCCAGGTCAGGACAGGTGGATTCAATCAGGGAACTCGCTCATAAAATGATGCCCCCCTGCAGACATATCGGTGCAATGGATCTATTTGACCTTCTGAGAAAGATTGAGGTGAGCCTTCAAAATAATGCTGAAGCAAAAGATGTAGAGCAACTGACCGGAGAGTCCTTGACCGAATTTGAATCCGTTAGCGGACTTATTAAAGAACACATCGCGAAAATCAGTTAAAACTCTGGCAAATAAGGTCATTTTTACTTTACTTTGCAGGTGCTTTAATAAACCAAAAACCAGAACTCATTCCGATATGTCCGAAAAGCCTTTTAAAATATTTGTTGTAGAAGACAGCGAATGGTATAACAGGCTTTTGGTCCATACCCTCTCTTTAAATCCCGACTATGAGATTAAGAGTTTTTTCAATGGAAAGGATTTTCTTAATTCTCTGTTTGAATCACCTGATATTGTAACTCTCGATTACCGTCTGCCAGATTATACCGGACTGGACATACTAAAAAAAATAAGACAGGAAAATGCTGATATTCAGGTCATACTGATATCAGAACAGGAAGATATCGACACTGTTGTGAAATTACTGAAGCTGGGAGCATATGACTATATCGGCAAGTCTGAAGATATTAAGGACAGGCTCCTGAACACTGTAAAGAATATACAGAATGGAATAGGACTTAAGAGAGAAATTTCTACTCTCAGGAAGGAAGTACAAAAAAAATATAGTTTCCGTGAAAGCATACTTGGCGAAAGTCCTGCCATTAAAACAGTATATGATCTTATTGATAAAGCACTTGCCACCAATATCACCGTTGTAATATCAGGTGAAACAGGAACAGGAAAGGAACTGGTGGCAAAAGCAATCCATTACAATTCAAAACGCAAGGACAGGCCATTTGTTACAGTAAATGTTGCAGCGATTCCTTCAGAGCTGATAGAGAGTGAATTGTTCGGTCATGAAAAAGGGTCCTTTACCGGGGCAGCTTACAGAAGGATCGGCCGGTTTGAGGAAGCCGACGGCGGGACACTTTTTCTTGATGAAATAGGAGAAATGGAACTTAATCTTACAGGCAAAACTATTGCGTGTTCTTCAGGAGAAGGAGATTATCCGGGTTGGAAGCAATAAACCTGTGAAGACCGATTGCCGGATTGTTGTTGCAACAAATAAAAATCTCAAAGAGGAGGTAAAGAAAGGGAACTTCAGGGAAGATCTGTATTACAGGCTGTTAGGATTACCTATTGAACTGCCGCCATTGCGCGACAGAGCAAATGATATTCTGATCCTTGCCCGGCATTTTATCGGGAAATTCTGTGAAGAAAATAATCGATCGGTTTAAAGAAATTATCAGTTCAGTCACAAAAAAAACTGATGAATTATCCGTTTCCCGGAAATGTCCGTGAATTGAAATCCGTGGTTGAACTTGCAGTTACCATATCCTCAAAGGATGAGATAGAACCTGCTGATCTGGTCGTTGACAGGGGTGATCCTTTGTCTGATGTGGCAAATGACAATCTTACTCTGCGTGAGTATCAGATAAAAATTATTAAAGCTACTCTCAAGAAATACAACAACGATATCAGACAGGCAGCTGATAAACTCGATATAGGAATTTCTACTATCTACCGTATACTTAAAGGAAGAAAAGGAGTGAGGACTAAAACTCCTGTTCAAACTATTATTCCGGAATCCATTTGTTTCTCAATATGAGAATTGTTTTCTCAAAATGAACAATTACCTGTACAAATTGTATATAGGTAAAGTTCTAATTTTAAACATGTTATATCTGATACTGAATCAGGGCATAGCATTTGACTATATGGATACATGATCCTAAAAAGACATATATATATTACCCCGAACCAGTAACAGTGAAGCTTACAAATCAACAATATAGAAACTACAACCAAAAAGTTAATTAAATTAGGAGGAAACAAAATGACAAATGAAGTAGACAGTAACCGTACCGTCACAAATGATAATGCGGCAGCACGGAATAATGAAAGAAAAGCAAAGAAGGAAGGAGTAAAAAAGGGCGTTCTTACAAGCGTCATAATATTCCTTATCGTTCTTATTGCAGGAGCTTTAGTGGTTAATTCGATGTACAAAAATGAGCAGAAAAAACATGTTGCTGTAGTCGAAAACCAGAAACGCTCATATACACAGTTATTAACTTCACGTGATTCAGTGATAAACGAATGGATGTTGACATTTGATGAGATTGAAAAGGATCTTAACACTGTAAAAGAAAAGGAAAACATTATCTCCATGAAATCAACGGATAAGGAGTTTTCAAAAGACAAAAAACAGCAGATCCTGAAGGATATCGAGTATGTTAATACCCTGCTTGATCAGAATAAAAAGAAAATTGCATCTTTGACAGCACAGCTTAAAAATTCAGGTGGAACAATTAAAGGGTCTGCAGGTTAAGATTGCTGAACTGGAAGCTTCAATGAAAGATCGCGAAACTGAAGTAGCTCAACTAAAAACTACTCTTACTCAGAAAGATTTCGAAATCGGACAGCTAAATACACGTATGAGCGATGCAACAGATTGCAATTGCACAGAAAGATGAAAAAATAACTAACCAGACAGCTGAAATACAAAAAGGCTTTGTAGCTTATGGAACTTACAAAACTCTTAAGGCCAAAGGTCTTGTTTCCAAAGAAGGAGGATTCCTTGGTCTTGGCAGAAAAGAATCACTGCACCAGAATTTTTCTGACAGCTTGTTTACTCAGGTAAACATTACTGGAGACAAAAAGTATTCCTGTAAATTCAAAAGACGCAAAACTTATTACAATCATCCAAGCAGCTCATATGCAATGGTTCGTGACAAAGACAACAAAATAGCCAGCATAGAGATTAAAGATCCGGAAGCAGTTCTGGAAAATATCAAAGTATGCTGTTGTTGAAATTAAATAATAAAAAAAGGATTATGCTCTGATTTGCAGGCATAAGTTGTGAATGTCAAAGTATGAGGCCTCACAGGTTCCAAAACCTGTGGGGCCTTTTTTTATTATTATAAGTTTTGATACAGATCAGAACATCATCAGCAGATTAACCGGAATTATTTATAATTTCACAGATAAATTTTGTACCGTTTATCAAGGAAATAATTTCCATTAACCCTGTCATAAATAATTAATCTCAAAATGAAAAAGTTATTGCTTGTTTTAACCAGTCTGTTAATTACTATCAGCCTAAGTTCACAGGGAAACAAGAACCTGGCAGAAATGCTCGGATATCCCCGGGATTCCAAATTACTTATAATCCATGCGGATGATATGGGTCTGGCTCACTCAGTTAATACAGCCTGTATAAAAGCTTTCGATAACATGGGAATTACCTCCGGAAGCATAATGGTACCTTGTCCGTGGGCCCCTGAGATAATGGCCTATGCAAAAGATAATCCGGGACTGGATGTTGGTATTCACCTTACCATGACCGCTGAATGGGATCTGTATAAATGGGGGGGTATATCTTCATCGGATCAGATTCCCAGCCTGCTTGATAAAAATAATTACTTCTACCCCTCGGTAGAGGAACTTGGGAAATCTGCAAAGGGTTCTGATGCTGAAAAAGAGCTGAAAGCCCAGATAGATAGAGCGATAGCATCTGGTGTTCAGCCTACCCATCTTGACACGCATATGGGAAGCGTGATGGCTAATCCTGAACTGATAAAAATTTATCTCGATCTTTCTGATATCTACCATTTACCGATCCTGTTTCCCCGGGCTTACCTGGGAATGTTACCACCTGATCTGGCCAAATCAATGGATTCAAAAATCTTTCTTCTTGATAATTTATTTATGCTCGATGCTAATATGATTACAGGAAAATGGATTGATCCTTATAAAAAGGGAATTGAAGCCATGAAGCCAGGCTTAAACGAGATGATCGTTCATCTTGCTATTGATAATGATGAAATGCAGGCTATAAGCAAGGGACACAAAGATTATGGTTCTGCCTGGCGCCAGCACGATCTTGATTTGGTTTCAGGTCCTGAATTTAAGGAACTGTTAAAGACAAATCATATAATACTGATCGGCTGGAGACAAATAAGGGATCTCATGAATGCGCCAGTTTCAAAATAAAGCTTAGTTATTTTTTGATAAAGAATAAGTTCATTTCTTATTGACATCCGGCGGAGTAGCTTTTCCTCTTTCGGATTCAAGAAACTTTTTCTGATCATCAGTAAGAACATTAAGCATTTCTTTCCTGTCAGCAGCTACAATATCTTTCATTTTGGAAAATGTCTCCTCCCTGAGTTTTTTAAGATCATCATTGCGTTTTTTGATGATATCCTCCATCAGCTTTTTTTGATTATCCGTAACGTTTGGAATGCTTTCCAGTAACCTTCTTCCCGGACCGAATGGCATAAATCCTATACTATCCATTGGCATTCGTCCCATGCCCATCATCATACCGGGTCCCATACCGTGATGCATTCCTCTCATCATTCCAATTCTCATTCCCCGGCCCATCATACCTCTCATACCCGGCATGTTCCCGTAATGCCGGAAAGCCTGACCCATTCTACTTCTGATCATCCTTCCGGAATCCCGAAAGTCCCTGTCATGCCCTGAATTACGGCATGATGTTCCTGCTAACATCAGCACAATCATTAAACCGATTGCTGTTAAATTTTTTTTCATGATAATAATTTGTTAATAGTTGTATTTTAAAAATTCTCACCTGTTTGGAACACAGGATTATTTCTTTTCCTATTAGACAACTGAATGGAATGAATTATTCTCATGAAAAATAAAAAGGCTCCTCACGGAGCCTGTTCATTGTCATACTAAAAACCAACATTATTTCTTTTCATATACCATTGTAGCTTTCACCTCACCATTCGGGCCCTGCCTGGTAGAAGTAACCGTAAGTGTTTTTGGATCTGTAAGTGTCCATACTTCTGTTGATTTCATGGTCCTCGATTCACCATTCATGTCCATAGTTCTCGAAGTTTCAATTGAAAGCGACTTCCCATCCGCAACCCAGGTTGCTACAGATTTGCTGTCACCTCTTGGAGATGTGTTTACACTCTCTTTTCCATCAAGTGTATATTTCATGGTCATAGTCGTTGATTGACCATCCTGACCTGTCCTTGTTCTGACAACAGTCAGCATATTAGCTTCCTGTGTGACAGCAATATTGCCACCGCCCATCCTCATTCCTCCTCCACCACCCTGGCCGGCTGGAAGAGTACTCTTCTCTGTATTGAAAGTCCAGTCCCCGGCAAAATTTGTTTTCCCGGCTTGTGCATTTACCATTACCGGGGCAATGAGTGCCAATCCAAGTGCAAGCGAGATGAACCGCATGAACGCAGAGCTTTTAACCTGTGTTTTTTCGATGTTCCTTTTCATTTTCTTTAAAGTTTTAATTGGTTGATGTTTTATTAGACAACAAATCAAAGGTAAATATTCCTCAGTACATGAGAAATTAAGAATGCAGGGAATGCATAGAGAGTTGCCGGGGGGCGAAAAGCATGCTTCGAAATCAAAAAAAAATAATTTAAATGTGAGTTAAAAATCGTAAATTTGATTGGATCATTCCCAACTATTAAAAAATACAAATAAATGAAAAGACTACTATCCCTATTTGCTCTGCAGGTAATTGTAATTCTCTCTATTAAGGCTCAGCCTGTTTCGGACTACAGTTATAAACTCGATAACGGTATAACCGTGAAAACTGAACATTCCTGGGGCCATGTATGGATTCAGCAGGATTATGCAGCATTAAAACCCGGTGATCAGACACCGCTAACAGTAAGCACCAGAATACTTGGAGATCTTACGGCAGGATCATCATTTAAGCTTATGCACGATGGAAAAGAGGTAAAAGTACAGGGGGTGGCCCCGGGTACCTACGACCTGAAGCTAACCTACAAACTTTCCGGGAAACCGGGAACACTGAGTTTTGTAGTAGGCAATGTAGTTATTAAACCTAAAAATGAGACCACGGTTAATGTTACAATTTACGACTATCAGATTACTATCGAAGAGTCGAAGGGAACCCTTAACGGGCTGGCATCATTCGATTCGAAAGTAAACAGGTTCAAAGGAAATATTGACCAGACAAATAACTCCGGTATACCAACTTTTTATGTCAAAGGTAAACATGATAAGGCTTTAGTTCCTGATGAATCTGCCACAAAGACATCAGGTAAAATAAAACCCGGCACATACGATCTGCTTATTTCAATTGGAATTTCAGGACAGACACAGAAAATATGGCTCGAAAACTTTACCATGAAGCCTGATATAAATTATAAGATATCAACTAATCTTAATGGTGGCGTTATCTCATATTCAGGTGGTAACAAGGATATAAAAAATATGCGCCTGTATCCTGCAGGTACAGCTGCAAAACAAACTGGCCCGCCTGCTCCTGTCAGGAATCTTGAGGTGGAAAGTTATGACAATATCACTTCAATGAACGCCTGTCCTCCCGGATCATATGATGTTCTTCTTGTAAATGGTAACGGAACTAAATCTGAATGGAGGAAGAATCTTGTTGTTACAACAGGGTCCCGCACTGAAGTTAAATAAAGCTCAGCAGCCTTTGCGCCATTTGACCACTGTAGCCTTGTCGCTTACGCTCCATAGCTTCAGCGACGGAGCGGCGAAGGTGGTTTGCGCCATTGAGCCATTACGCCTTTATTTATATCTCAATGACTCAGCCGGATTGTAAGCAGCAGCTTTTACCGCCTGCAATATTATCGAAAGCCATCCAATAGTTAGTCCTATTATACTTGCAACTATATAAATAAGAGGGCTGACATGTATCTTTTCAGCAAAGCTCTCAAGCCATATCTTAATGCCGAAGTATGCAACAGGATATGCTACCAGTGAAGATATGAGGATAAGAATGATAACCTCGCGTGATAAAAGGGTCACAATTATACTTCTTGAAGCTCCAAAGGTCTTTCTGATGCCGACCTCGCGTGTTCTGATTGTAGTCATATAAGTTATAAGGCCTATTAATCCGAGACATGCAATGAATATAGCTAAGACCGAAAACAGAATGAATATTCTGCCTGTTTTTAATTCTGTCTCATAGTTCTTATTAAATTCATCTGCAAAAAATGAATACTGGAACGGTTGCCTGTTTGTATAATCCTTCCAGATATTTTCTATCGATTTAATGGCCCCTTGTGTATTCTTCCCGTTCAGCCTGATACATAGATAGCCTTCGTAATTTCCTCTCATAAGCATAAAGCAGACAGGAGTTATTTTTTCATGTAAAGATGCAATGTTAAAATCCTTCATGATACCAACTATACGGAACTTTTCGAACTTATCAGGACCATTTGGTTGAAGAATATACTTCCCTAACGGATTAGTCAGACCTAAGAATTTCACAGCTGTTTCATTTATCATTACTGAAGTTGTATCAGTTCCGAAATCTTTTGACAAAAATCTTCCATCGGCAAGCTTAATTCCCATCACTTCAGCGAATCCGAAGCTTACCCAGTCACGATTGATCAGATAAGGGGCCTTAGTGGGATCATTGTCAAGAAAAAAAGCATTGTTGTTGAAATTATTTGTTCCGGGTATTGCGGTTGCATTGGCAATTCTTTCAATCCCAGGGATCTGAAGAACCTGTTCCTTGAATGATTCCAGTTTATTGCCCAGGGCATCGGGTCTTCTTAATACGAGTAAATTTTCCTTATCGATACCCATACTTGCTGAAGTCATGAAGTTCAGCTGCCTGTAGATCACAAATGCACCGATTATTATTACTATTGAAACTGTAAACTGGAAAATAACAAGTATTCCCCTCAGGGTTTTGGAAATTGAACCGGGATTTAATGTCCCCTTCAAAACCTCGACCGGGTTAAAAGATGCAAGAACAAATGCAGGATAGGCTCCGGCAGCTGTTCCGACAAATAGTATTAAAGCCGCTATACCAAGAATTCCTTTGTATCCGGAGAAGAGAGTTAATGAAATCTCTTTGCCAATAAGATGATTAAAAGCCGGAGTAAGCACCAGAACAAATAATGAGGCAATTATAGCGGCGATTGCTACAATAATAAGAGATTCCCCAACGAACTGCAATATCAGCCCTGCCTTATCTGATCCTGAAACCTTTCTGATTCCAACCTCCTTTGCTCTGCCGGCCGACTTTGCAGTAGCCAGATTGATATAGTTTATGATTGCAATCAGCAGTATCAATACAGCTATAATGGCAAAAATATAAACTGTAGTCAGCGATCCGGACGGCTCGAGCTGATACTGTGTTGCTCCTTTGAGATGTATATCTTTCAATGGTTCAAGCTCATAACCAAACTGATTGCCTGCTCTTTGAAAATCTTCTATAGTTATTCCAATAAATTTTTTTATTTCCGGACCAACATATTTTAATACCACTTCAGGAAGTTTTGCTTCCATTGAGGCCTTTTTTGTTCCATTTTTAAGAACTATGTAAGTATAAAAATCATGATTAAGCCATTCCGTACTTCTGGAATTACCCAAAGAATTCAGTGAACCCAGCATATCGAATTTAAAATGTGAATTCCCGGGAATATTCTGAATGACACCTGTTACAGTATAAAGATTTGTATCAGCTTCCAGACTTATCCTTTTTCCCAGCGGATCTTCATTTCCGAAATATTTTTTTGCATATTTTTCTGTCAGGATCATTGATCTCGGGTTTTCAAGAGCAGTCCTGGGATCACCACGCAGAAGTTTAAAGTCAAAAACACTGAAAAATGATGAATCGGCAAAAAGTACTCCGTCCTCATTAAACCGGGTCTCGCCATACTTCACAAGCCATGCACCTGCCCTGTTGATCCTTACTGCATGCAATATCTCAGGATAATCTGCAAGAAGCGCCTGCGCCATAGGAGCTGCAGTTATAGCCTGATCCAGAATTGATCCTGCCATCAATCCTTTTACCTTGATCCGGTAAATATTTTCATAGTTTTTATGAAACCTGTCATAGCTTAATTCATGAAGAACATAAATTGTTATCAACAGAAAACTCGTTATTCCTATAGTAAGTCCGGTAATATTTAAAATCAAATATCCGCTATGCTTCTGCATATTGCGGATGGCATTGATGAAGAAATTTTTAAACATATAAAAAGTTATCGTAAAAGATGGAAATCACTATGCACGTAAAAAAGACATGATAAATTTGGCAGTATTTAGGCTGATGCACTCTGGCCTCAGCCTTCGAGCCTTTGACTACTTTACGTAATAGTATAAAACTCATATTTGATCGACCACCGTGATTTCTTTTCCGGGTTCCACTTTAATTTTTATGTATGGCTCAGGACACAGCGTCGTCGGGCAAGCCCAGAATGCTAATTTCAGGAGTGGCTGATCGCAGGTGATCTTTACTCCGGCACCGGTAATACGATTTTCAATCCTTATCTCATAGTCATCGGCAGTTGAGCCGAATCCTGTTAAGTCTGGAAACTCAACCTCTTCTCCGTTGCCTATGGTACGGATGAATGATATCTGATTACCTTGAATTTCAGCTAATTCACCCATTCCGATTATTCCGGATATTGTACTGTCAAGGTTAAGATTAAATGGAAATCTGACAACAAGTCCGGGCCCAATCGGATGTTTATCAATAACAAAAAAATTATGGTCATAAACACTTGTTTCAATTGTGTGATTACCAGTATTTTTCAGAGTATGGCTCAGTACCATTTCAGGTTTATCTTTAATGAGCCTGACACTTTTTTCGTAGTGGTAGGAATATGTCACGTCAGTAAGATCATGAATAAATAAAACATTATCCCGACCCTTTTTTACCGACCATTTACCCTCATTTATTAAATTGTATTTCCTGAAGAATAAATAAGGCTTATCATCGGGCTTATAGACTGCGCCCACACCTATTTTAACAAAGGTTTCTCCTTTTTTTGTTTCAGAATAGTCAAGGGGGGTAAAGTCTTCTACCGGACCCATTATTACGTCATGTATTTCAGGGCTGTACTTTGTGAACCACTGGCCGAAATAATTATGGCCACTGCATTCAAGACTGGCAATATTTCCTGACCAGTCAAAACGAGTTCCCTGATAGTACCCTTTACCGGCATCAGGTAGAAGGATCGTTGCCCGGATCAAGCCGTTGCTTATCTCTGCATGTGGAAATTTTGTAAATGACATTGCTGTTAATGTTAATGCGAACAATATATAATATATCTTATTCATATCCTAAATCGTGCTGATCAATAATTATCAATAAAGGTAATTGAACCAGGGCAAAAATACTTTAAAGATTCATTCGTTTATTGCTTTAATTTAATAAATTTGTATAGATGCCGATTCCTGTTACCATTAAACAATAAGTTCTTAAATCACATAAACATACTCATTATGAACAAATTATCAAGAAGACAGTTTCTGGGGAAAAGCGCCCTGGGAATAGGATCAGTTGTCATTGCTTCACAGATTCCTCTCGACCTTGCCGGTGGAATTTTACCAGCGCCTGTCAAGATGCCTTTAGGATTTCAGGCATGGATAGTAAGGGAAAAAATTGGCAGTGATTTCGCTGGTACTTTAAAGATGGTGGCAGACATGGGGTATCAAAGTGTAGAAATGTGTTCTCCTCCGGGTTATGAAAGTATGGGGTTTGGACCCCTGATGAAATATAAAGCAAAGGAGATGAAAAAGATCATTAATGATGCCGGCCTTTCATGGCCAAGTACCCATTATGGTATGGACGAACTCAGGCAGCATCTTGATGAGCGTATTGAATTTGCCAAGGAATCAGGTCAGAAACAAATGATACTTTCGAGTTTCGGACTGCCTGATAAAGCGACGCTCAGTGACTGGCTCAAGGCAGCAGATGAACTGAATATGATGGGATTAAAATCCAAAAAATCCGGTATCCAGATGGGATATCATAATCACAATATGGAATTTGAAAAAATCGGTGATACTCTTATATATGACGCCTTAATGAAACAGTTCGATCCGTCTTATGTAAAAATGCAATTCCAGGTAGCAGTGATAAGCAAAGGCTATAAAGCTTCAACCTATTTTAAAAAATATCCCGGCCGGTACATTTCTGCACATCTTGCTGATTGGTCCGCTGAAGAAAAGAAGGAAGTTCCAATCGGCAAAGGCATTGTAGACTGGAAGGAATTTTTTGCAACTCTAAAAACAGGAGGAGTAAAAAATTTCTTTGTGGAAATGGCTATAGAGACTTTTAAAGAAAGTGCAGCTTATATTAAGAGTCTCTGATAATCAGATGCTCAATATCTGTATTCCCAACATGCATAAATATTAACTAATGTTATAAATCTATTCAGAAAAATGGCAATCTCAAAAAAAATTAACCGTCGTGATTTCCTGGGATCAGCAGCAACTGCATCCCTCGCAATTACTGTTGTGCCCAGACATAGTTCTGGGAGGACCGGGTTATATTCCGCCGAGTGACAAGATTACTCTTGGATATATCGGTTGTGGTACACAGGGATTAAGGGAAATGACTGCATTAATTGCTAATCCTGCTTTACAGATAGTTGCTGTCTGTGATCCCAACAAATTCAGCACCAATTATATTGACTGGTCGTTAAATGATGTCCGAGACAGTATCCGTGCAGCTTTAGGCGATAAATCCTGGGGAGAAAATATCACGGGAATACCTGGAGGAAGAGATATCGGACAGGAATTTGTTCAGAAATATTATGGAAAGTCAAAAGATTCAGGTACATATAAAGGATGTGCTTCTTATGAGGATTTCAGGGAATTACTTGAAAAAGAGCAGGATCTGAATGCAATAAAGATCATGACTCCTGATCATCTTCATGGAACGGTAGCAATAGCTTCAATGAAAAAAGGGAAACATGTCGTTACTCATAAACCTATTGCCAACAGGATGTATGAAGCAAAGCTGTTAATTGAAACCGCTAAAAAAACAGGCCTGAGCACTCATCTTCTTGCCTGGAGTAAAAGACCAGACTACGATCTGATCAAAAAATGGATAGCTGAGGGTTCTATTGGCAAATTAATGGAGATTCATAACTGGTCGAACAGACCAATGTGGCCTCAGTGGCAGGCAAATCCTACCGAAACGCCTCCTGTTCCAAAGGACTTTAACTGGGATTTATGGCTGGGCCCTGTTCCTGACAGGCCATATCATCCAAATTATACTAATGCAGTTTTCAGAGGATGGTACGATTTTGGTGCAGGAAGTATAGCCGATATGGGACATTACAGCCTGTTCCCGCTTTTCCTGACCCTGGGAATTAATGCTCCTGCTGTAAGTGCAGAAGCATATGGTACTACCACCTGTGCAATTCAGGGGAATGTTTCAGTCGGAGTTAAAAATGATGTGGCATTCCCACTCTCCTGTATAATCAGATTTAAATTCAATGCTCAGGGAGATCTGCCACCATTTGATCTTTTCTGGTATGACGGAGGAATGAAACCTATCTACTCCGGAAGAGTATGTTGCTTCCGGAAAGGCGCTGGATCGTGAAGGTATGATGTTCGTTGGTGATAAAGGGAAGATAATCGGCGGATTCAGAGGTGAGAACCCACAGTTGTTTATCGACAATAAAAACAGCACACCTCAGAGGACACCTGCTGAAAGAACCCGGGAGGATTCAAATGATGTCTGGATCAACTCATTCAAAAACAATACCCAGTCACCGGGCAGTTTCTTATATGCTGGTCCGGTTACCGAAACAATTCTGCTTGGAGCAGTTGCATTGCGTGCCGGTAAAAGAGTTGAGTATGATTCTGTGAACATGAAGATTACCAATGTTCCCGAAGCCAATAAATACCTTGTGAGGGAATACCGTAAAGGATGGGAACTATAATAACAAAATAAGCGAACTATAATAACAAGCTAAGCGAAGTCTTCAGACTTCGCTTAGCTTTATTTTAATTTATTATACAATCTGCTGGTTATTACTTGTTCTTTGCAGGCGGTTTAGTTGTAGTTTTTAAACCTGCCTTAACCATATCGGATTTTGCTTCCATTTTTTTCAGGAACTTTCCTGTAGCATCATAGACAAGAGTGTCCTGCATAGTTCCTTTTGTGATAACGACTTCGAAAGTCGTCACATTGTTTTCAACTACCTGGGTTGCCTCCTTAATTGTAAAACCAGCATAGTCTTTTGCAATGTTATCTGTAATAGCTTTCTGAAGGTCAGAAACCTTCACGGGAGTGCGCTGGGCATTTACAACAAGAGCTCCCGCCATAAATAATAAGCCTAATAATAACTTTTTCATATCTGATAAATTAATTGTTATAACAATGCAAAACTATTCTGTGAATCTGACGACGATCTGAAGTTGCAAAAATTTTAACAAAAGATTAAGAATGTTCAGAGAATGCGTAATGATTTGCCCTTTGTCTTGTACAGGATTTTTAATTCATGATTGGTATCATGACAGGTATAAGTTATTTTCATTCCATATGTGTCAGTTATTTTTTTGACAATTGAAAGACCAAGACCTACTGACTGAGGATTGTTGCTGCTTTTATGAAATCTAATGAAGAGATCTTCGGGATCGGTGGTCATAACAAGACCGGAGTTCGTAAAGATCAGATATTTGTTATCAATATGACATCTGATGAAGCCTCCGTCAATATTGAACCTTACTGCATTGCTGAGAAGGTTTGAAATCAGTACTTCTGCGAGCACGTCATTCATTTCAACCAAGGCTTCATCAGAAGCATCCATCTCAACTTTTATCTTCTTCAATTGCATGATTTCTTTATAATTATCCAGGCCTTTGATGGTAATTTGTTTCAACGAAACCGTCTTTGTTTCATGAAAAATCTGATTTTCTATTTTGGAAATCAGGAGCAGTCCCTGATTCAGTTTAAATAATCTGGTCGTGGCTTCATTTATAGACTTAATGAGACTGATGCTTTCCCTGTTAAGTTTCTTCTGCTGCATGAGCAAATCAGTCTTCGACCGTATTACAGCAAGAGGAGTCTGTATTTCATGAGCAGCATTTTCGCTGAATTCCTTCAGGTTAAGATAATCATTCTCATCTTTCTGGTCATATAATAGAAAACATCATTGAGCTGGTTGAATTCCACTATATCAGTATCGGGTAAATCCAACGGTTTATCCGATTCAATATTGAAACTTCTTGCTTTTTTTACGGAATCATAAAATGGACTCCATAGATTCCTGGATATCAGATAGTTGATAAGTATTGAAATAAGCAGAAGTGAAAAGAAAAGGAAAAACAGGTAGATGCCTATTGCACGTAATAAATCATTCTTTTCGCTAATGATCTGGAAAATAGTAATTACGAATCCTTTTTTTTGATTTGTATTGCCTGAAGTAAAGATATACCTGAAAGGTGTAAAAGAGTCGGATTTTGTGTCGTAAACATCTGTATCCTTTATCGACTGGAAATTACGTACCGGGTAATTCAACAATTTAACTTCAATCTTATGACCAAAGCTGGCTTCAAAATCAGGAATATTGTCTGTAAGTTGAATCTGATCCTCTATTATAGTTGTTTCGGTGGTAAGACTGGAGTCAATCTGATTATAAATAACTTTTTTTATCGTTAGATATAGTAATCCACCACCTGCAACCATTACCATAATGGAAAGAACTAAAAAGTAAAAGGTACTCTTTGTTAATAATTTCAACTTTCGATGAATTTATATCCAAATCCGTAAATGCACTTTATATAATTCCTGCCCTCTGCCGTGATTATTTTCTTTCGCAGATTCTTAACATGAGTATATACAAAATCGAATGAATCAGTGAGTATTACATTATCTCCCCAAAGGTGTTCGACTATAGATTCCTTAGTAACAATTCTGTTCCTGTTAGCCATGAAGAACAGTAAGAGATCATACTCTTTTTTGGTAAGTACCAATAATCTTTCATTCACATAAACCTGGTTCCCTTCAGTATCAATTCTTATCTCATTAAATGTTATTTCATTCAATCCGAGAAAGTTATTCCTTCTGCAAATTGAAGTGATACGAGCGCTAAGTTCTGCAAAATGAAATGGCTTTGTCAGATAATCATCGGCTCCTGTCTTTAATCCTGTAAGCTTATCATCCAAAGAGCTTTTCGCAGAGAGTATAAGGATTCCTCCCGTCAGTTTCTTTGATTTCATCTCCCTGATCAGATCGAGACCACTGCCATCGGGGAGCCCGATATCCAGGATAATGCAGTCATATTTGCTTAAGCTTGCTTTCTCCAGTGCATCATTAAAAGTCAGAGCAACCTCACAAATATGACCTTCCATTTTAAGGTAATCATAAATGGAACGGTTTAATGAACGGTCATCCTCAACAATTAGTAGTTTCACATCAGTATAGTAAAGTGAATTAATACGACAATCAAGTTAAGGAATTTGTTCGATAAAATATTTAAGACTTAATAACATCTTTTGAAATTATTTTAGTCTGGCGCTTTATGAATCTGATCCAAAAAATGAGTCTTTTCATTGATATTTCATATTTTTTCCCCATATTGCTACTCATTCTGCCAAGCAAGTTAAACAAACGCAATTATAATTATGATCAGAAGACTGTTTTCGTTCGTAACAATTATCGCACTGATCTCCTCGTGCGCTAATTCAGGGAAAAAAGATGTTTCATCTAAAACGGATGGAACGGGAAAAAGTGTCAAAGTTGAATTTGCCGAACTCATTGCAAATCCTGATAATTATGTGGGAAAAAGCATAATAGTCGAGGGTAAGGTGGTTCATGTCTGTACTGAAACAGGTAAAAAACTGTTTGTGGTCGGGGAAAATCCTGATGTAAGATTATATGTTGCTGCAGGTGAAAACATCGCTAAGTTCCCCATGGAACTTCTGGGAAGCGAAATTGCCGTTGAAGGACTTATAACCAAAGTGGGTGAAACAATACCGGCCGCAACTGAAAAGAAAGGAAAAGCTATGGAATCGACGCAGCCAGGTGAAGGTGTTGCAATGGGGAGCGACAGCTGTGAAACTGAATCAGCACTTAAAAGTCAGACTTCAATGGCTAATATTGTTATGCAATATAAAAGCCACACCGTAAAACAACCCCAAAAAGAAATATAGAAAGTCAGGGATACATTATATTTCTAACGTTTATCTGAATGAATCTCTCAAAATTCAACAGGGTGACCCATCGTGATATAGGTTATCTTGTAGCAGGTCTGACTATAATTTACTGCCTGTCGGGCATAGCGCTTAACCATAAAAACGACTGGAATCCAAACTATGTTTTTGACAACCGCACATTTACTACTGATATTAAAATAAACAGGGGGACCTTCAATAAGGATATAGCTTTAAAAATCCTGCAAAGCATAAAAATTGACAACACTTTTAAGACATTCTATTTCCCGTCAGGTAACAATGTCACAATATTTATTGAAGGCGGTCTGGTGAAACTAAATACTGATTCGGGAATAGGAGTTATAGAATTAATTACCCGAAGACCTCTTTTTTACCAGATTAATTTCCTGCACTATAACCCTGGAAAATGGTGGAAATACTTCAGCGACTTTTTTTGCCTCGCTCTTATCACTGTGACAATCACCGGCTTATTTATCATAAAGGGTAAAAATGGGATACAAAAAAGGGGAGCGATTCTGACAATAATCGGAATTTTACTCCCCCTTCTTTTTCTCCTGATCTACCTTTAAGAGTTGCCGGGTGCCTTTTGTTTTGTCTCTTAGTCTCTTTGTCTCTTAGTCTCTTAGTCCCTTAGTCCCTTAGTCCCTAAGTCACACCTTCTTCAATGCCTCGAGCACTCTTTCCGGTGTCATTGGCATTCTGTAGAGCCGGGCGCCGGTTGCATCAAAAATTGCATTCGCTATCACGGCGCCAATAGCTATAATAGCAGGTTCCCCTCCTCCCTGCGGAGGCTGATCTTTCCTGTCAAGGATGACTGTTTCGATTTTTGGCAGCCACGAAAAACGAGGGATATCGTAAGTATCAAGACTTAGAGTTTTTATCTTGCCTCCTTCAAACAGCACTTCCTCGGCCAGGGCGTACCCAAGACCCATGGTTATGCATCCCTCCATCTGAAGAGTAGCTCCGTCAGGGTTAACACACAATCCCATATCCTGTGCACAGGCAATACGCACTACGTTAACCTTGCCGGTGGTTTTATCGACTTTTACCTCTGCTATATGAGCTACCCAGGCACCGGCATCAGATCCGCAGGCAATTCCAATACCTCTTCCGCTTGGACCTTTGCCTGCTACGTATCCGAACTTATCGGCTACTGCTTTCAGGCAGTCAAGTATATGCTGATCCTTAAGGTTTTTCCGCCGGAATTCAAGAGGATCGATACCGGCGGCGGCAGCCATGATATCTATCTGAACTTCCCGGGCGAATGTATTTGTATTGTTATTTGGAGCACGCCATGCTCCTGTACCGAACTGATGAACCGGAGTTGCCCCGTTCTTCTGGCTGTAATGTACGATGTGAACATTAGGGATATCATAAATTGCATCAGCACCCCTTGTGCCGGAATAATATACGTTATAATCCCAGAATTTGATCAGGCCCGACTTGTCTATACCTGATTTTACCTTAATAACTCCGGCTGGATGGAAAGTATCAAGAAAGAATTCTTCTTCACGCGTCCACATCAGCATTACGGGCTTGCCAGTCATTTTTGCAAGTTTTGCTGCCTCTATCCCCTGCTGGATATTCGCCTTTTCCACCGAAACCGCCACCAACGAATGGAGTAATGACTCTTACTTTCTCGGCAGGCATGCTGAGTTCGCGCATTATGCCCTCCCTTAATCCAAAGGGCGATTGTGTAGAAGCCCACACAGTCATTTTATCGTCTTCAAGCTGAGCCAGAGCCGTGTGTGTTTCCATTGCAGCTGTGTGCCAGGTAAGGATCGTGATACTCGGATTCAAATGTTTTATCACATAGTTTTTGTCCGGCATCAATATCTCCTGTTGATTTGACGGCAGCTGCATGTTGAATCAGCTTTCAGCATAAAATCATAGATAGTCTTATCATTCACAGGCACCTCATTGAATGAGTATTCAGCTTTTATTTTGACTATTGCCTCATCAGCATTGTCGCGATTTTCATTTATCACAGCAATAAAATCACCGTCCCTGACAACTTTTGTTCCTGCAATTTTCTCTGCACCTGAATAATCAACAGATGTCAGCTTAGCGGCATGTGAAGGCGGCCGAAGTATCCGTGCAAAAACCATCCCCGGCAATTTCATGTCGCCTGAGTATTTTGCTTCACCTGTTACCTTCTCGTTTGAATCAACACGTTTATACGATTTCCCGATAGCTTTGAATTTTTTAAAATCTTCCATTGAAGGTTTAACGTCGAGGAATTTTTCAATTTTCTTGCCCTTTGCAAGCTGGCCGTAAGTAACTGTTTTTTTGGAGTCTTTGGTGTCAGTAACTACTCCGTCCTTGACTTCCAGTTGTGCTACAGGCACTCCCAGTTGTGCGGAGGCAAGATCCAGAAGAACACCTCTGGCTTCAGCAGTGGCAGTTCTCATGATCTGACCAAAGATTCTTGTACTTTGTGATCCCCATGTACCCTGGTCCCATGGACAAATATCGGTATCACCCATTACTATCTTTATTCTTTCATAGGGAACATTAAGTTCATCAGCCATCATCTGTGGCAATGAGGTGATTATTCCCTGACCCATTTCAATTTTGCCTGTGTAGCAGGTTACTGTTCCATCCTCAGCTATACGAAGAAATGCATTATAATCTTTCGGTACACCCCTGGCCTGGTCAGCGGGCATGCCGAAAAGATCCAAAGCTCTCCACGGGCGAAAGAAAATGAAAATTCCTCCTCCGAGAATCTTAAAGAAATCTCTTCTGGGCATGCCATGATGTTCAGAAGCTTGTAATGAATCCTTGCTCTTTAATTTGCTCTTTTTTCATGATTACTTCCCTCCTTTCATTTCTTTAGATGCAGTCTGAACAGCTTCAATAATACGCACATGTGCGCCGCAACGGCACAGGTTATTTTCCATACCTTCCTTTATCTGCTGAACAGAAGGAGCAGGATTCTTCATAAGCAGACCGGTTGCATTCATGATCATTCCAGGGGTACAGTACCCGCACTGCAATGCATCATGTTCGACAAATGCCTTCTGAACGGGATGAAGCTTGCCATTTACAGCAAGTCCTTCGATAGTAACAACACTTTTGCCGGCTACATCTCCAACCGACAACTGACACGACCTGACAGGTTCATTATCAATCAGAACAGTGCAGGCTCCGCAAAACCCCATTCCGCAACCAAATTTTGTTCCGGTAAGCCCGAAATGATTCCTTAATACCCACAGCAGAGTCTGGGTAGGATCAATCTGGGCTTCGGTTTCTTTCCCGTTTAACTGAAATTTAATTGTCTCTTCCATAGTTATTGAATTTGATTAATTCCTTTATTATATTCATCGAAAGTGTCAAAATCTCTGAGAATACCCGGTTCATCGTACTAACTTCCAGAACATCATCCGGAAACTTTTGCTGTAATGAATGAAGCCCCTCATCAGGATTGATTTTTTCTATTTCGTCCCTGTATTTTGCATCGATAAGAATAGGATGACCACGTCTTGTCCTTATAAACTGGAATGACTAAACCTTTACCCGATGATAAATATGCATCGATCACGGAATTAATTGCATCAGGAGTGATCAATGGCTGATCACCCTGAAAAACAAGAACTGCTTTAAAACCTGATGGCAGATTGTCAAATCCGCATTTTACAGATGACAACATTCCATCTTTATAATTATCATTATAACAATACTTTACACCTAATTTGCCGATCTTCTCTATTAATGCTTCTTTCCCTGAGCCCAGCAACAACCATTATTTTATCGACTTTTGAATCTGAAACATTTGAAATTACTTTTTCAATCATTGTAGAGCCATTAAAAGGCAGCAACATTTTCGGAACTCCCATTCTTTTCGATTCACCTGCTGCAAGTATAATAGCCCAGATTTCCCCCATAATCCCTCCTTATTTGTAACTCCTATTTCTTATTACTATTCCGTACCAGCACCAACTGTGCAGCAATGCTTATAGCAATCTCTTCTACAGTCTTCGATTTGATATCAATTCCTATCGGAGTATAAATAGACTCCCATTGCTTATCTGTTGCCCAGCCGTTCTTCAAAAAATCAGCCTTCATTGCAGCAATCTTATTTTTACTTCCAATCATGCCGGTATATGCTAATCCGGACCCGATACATGGCTTAAGGGCTATCTGCATCATCTTTATGACCCCGGGTTACAATCACAACATAGGTGTCATTGCTCTTCTTCAGAATCTTCAGTGCTTCACCTATATCTTCAACTATTATATGACTGGCCTCAGGAATATTTTCAGTACAGGCGTATTCAGAGCGATCATCAATCACCGTAACTTCAAAATCAAGCATTTCAGCCAGATGAGCAAGGGCTCTTCCAATATGACCAGCCCCTGCAATTATCAGTTTTTCAGGAGGAAAAACAGCTTCAAGAAAAAACAGGGAGGCCGGTTCCTCATCAGGTATTTTAAGTTCAATTTCCCTGTAATCCGATTGAATGCCTTCGGTCAGCATACTTCTTACCAGTGGCTCGATTGCGCTGAGAAATTCTTCAGGCATATCAGGTATAAAAGTATCACTCATCCAGTATCGGTTGATCATTACTGTTTCTTCTGTGAAAGCAGTAACCATCGTGATCAGGACACCGGGAATTCTGTTATCAAGAGATTTTTTTAATTGTTCAAAAACGGATAAATAATTGTTCAGATTGGCATCGATCAGAATGCTGTATCTGTCCGCCGCATATGGCTTCCTCTTTTTTTGAGATATCATTGGCAAGGTTAAAACGGAAATGTCCTGATTTCTTTGACTCAATTGCATCCAGGGCAAGTTTAGCAACTCTCCCTTCCACTACTCCACCTCCTACCGTTCCGCAGAGAAGTCCTTTCTTTCCAAATAGCGCTGAGCTACCTGGCTTTTGTGGAGTAGAACCATGTGTTCTTGTAACTGTTGCAAGAACAAGATTGGAATTATCGGACTGATGATCAAGAATTTGCAGATAGATGTTTTTCATGTTCCGATATAATGTTTATCCAGATCCAGAAAAGATTATGAACGAATTACCTCCGTTTGTGTAGAGATGCCCAAGTTGGTCGTCTCTGCTACCAATCAGAAACCTCTAAAATTCCACTATGACAAATTTATTCAAATTGATTTAATATTCATAATTTTAAGGAATATACAAATAGTTAAAAACTGCAGATTATCTCACCCCCCAACCCCCCATATGGGGGGCTATTAAGATTTAGGAGTTCAAAGTCCCCCAATTGGGGGATTTAGGGGGTTGATAAAGTCACATTTGAGATAGAACTTTTGAGACACCCTTTACTTAGATAACAATTAATCCATATTACCATGAAACCAAAGTTTACAAGATCCTTATTACTGATCATCACACTGATTCTATGCATGATCACCTGCAAAACCCCGTCAATGAGCACGTCTCAGAAAAAACCTGATAATAGCTGGATTGAAGAGTTAACAATCAGTCAGCTTCAACAGGGGTATAAAGAAGGTAAATATACGGTCAGAGAGGTAGTTAAAATCTACCTGGACCGCATCAATGAGATTGATAAAAATGGCCCCCGGCTGAATTCCGTAATTGTAATTAATCCTGACGCTCTTAAGATTGCAGAGGACCTTGACAGGGAAGCAGCTGCAGGTAAGGTCAGGGGACCTTTGTACGGTGTACCTGTAATTCTTAAGGATAATATTGATACTCACGACAAGATGCCTACAACTGCAGGTGCAACTGTATTAAGAAATTCGTTCCCGAAATCAGATAGTTATGTCGCCAGAAAGCTGAGAGAAGCCGGAGCAGTAATAATTGCAAAATCAAATCTGAGCGAGTGGGCAAACTTCAGGGCCAAGATGTCATCGAGCGGATGGAGCGGAGTTGGAGGACAGACAAAAAATCCATACGTTCTCGACCGTAACCCGTGCGGTTCCAGTTCAGGTTCAGGAGTAGCAGTATCAGCAAATCTCTGTATGATTGCAATAGGCACGGAAACAAACGGATCAATCGTGTGTCCTTCAAATAATAATGGAATTGTTGGTATTAAACCTACTGTCGGACTTATCAGCCGGTCAGGAATTGTACCTATATCATTCACCCAGGATACACCGGGTCCGATGGGACGTACCGTGGAAGATGCAGCTATAACTCTTGGAGCACTGACAGGCATCGATTCATCAGATTCCAAAACATTTGCTTCTCAGGGCAAATTTTTAACTGATTATACCAGGTTTCTTAAGAAAGATGGTCTGAAAGGTAAAAGAATTGGTCTTTTAAAAAAATCCATGGGCTTTTCAGATAAAGTTGATACTCTGATGAATAAAGCTGTGGCATTTCTTAAAGCAAATGGAGCAGAAGTAGTTGATATTGAGTTTCCAAAAGGCTTGAATTATGATGATGCCTCATACCAGGTACTGCTTTATGAGTTTAAGGACGGACTTAATAAATACTTTGCCGGCCCAGGTAGCGATTCACCTGTAAAAAATCTTAAGGAGCTGATTGAATTCAATAAATCAGATAGTGTTGAACTCAGATATTTCGATCAAAGCATTCTTGAACAGGCTGAACAAAAAGGAGATCTTAATTCACCTGAATATAAAAAGGCACTCGCCACAATGACCAAGGCGACAAGGGAAGACGGAATAGACAAAGTAATGAATGCTAACAAGCTCGATGCAATTATGGCACCTACCGGGTCACCTGCATGGAAAACGGATCTGCTTCTGGGTGATCATTTTGTAGGGGGAAGTTCTTCCCTGGCAGCAATTTCAGGTTATCCTGCAATAACTGTACCAATGGGTTTTATTGATGGCTTACCCGTAGGAGTTACATTCTTCGGTAAAGCATGGAATGAACCCCTGCTGCTCGAAATAGCGTATAGCTATGAACAGGGGACAAAACACAGAAAAGCACCAAAATATATTATTTCAGATTGATTTACAATACATTAAGATATAAGGTTGTCTCATATCACAATTTGAGAGTCAACCTTTATTTTTTTTCTTCGTCTTTTTGTTCAGAGCTTGCTTTCTCGCTATCATCATCCAAACGGGAAGCTTTTTTGAATTCTTTCATGCCCTGACCGATACCTTTCATAAGTTCAGGAATCTTCCTGCCTCCAAAAAGAAGTACAACAACAACCAAAATCAACAAAATCTCAGTAGCTCCTAAATTTCCCATCTTTTTAAATTTAAATTAACGGCCAAAGTTATTAATAGAATTAATTAATACCAAATGAAAAGAAAAAATCGCCAAATAAATATTTATGTATAAACTTCCCTGATATTTGACTTCAACGAGATTACCCTCCATACCCGGTTATTCGCTTCCCCCGGGGCCGGGTAAACAAAGAAAATCAATGCCATTTATACCTGCAAAGGTATTATTTCAGATGCTGAATTTACATCAAGATAAAGATGAAAATCCTTATGTTGTTTCAGAATTGTTGCCGGCACTAAATCTGTCAGATTATTAATAAGTGTGTTTCTGACACTGATAGCTTTGACCTTGTGAGGTACACACGAGACAATAGTCCTGCATTGCATTATCTGCCAGGGGGTCATCGATATGGCTTGGGATGGAACATCATCCAAAGTTTTGAACCATCCTTCATTTACCTGTTGCATTCTGCACTGATCATCAAGATTTACAACGATATAGGCTTCATGTGTTTTAAAATCTGCAGGGGGGTCGTTAAAAGCAATGTGGCCATTGACACCTATTCCGATAAGCCCCAGATCGATAGGTTTTATCCTTATTTCCGCTGTCAGAACTTTGATGTTCTGGTGGATATCTCCCTCGACATCAACACTATGGAATTTCTTTACTCTTATCTGGCTAATGAAGCGATCATAAAGGTATTTTCTGAAGCTGGCCCCGTGTGTAACAGGGAGCCCTATATATTCATCGAGATGAAAAACTTCTACTCTTTCCCATTCAAGTTTTTCATTCAACAAAGCCTGAAAAGTTTCAAACTGTGAGCTTCCGGTAGACACCAGTAGTCTGGCTTCACCAGTAAGATTAATTGCTTCATTTAGTTTTTCAGCAGCAAATTTTGCAGCTTTAAACCCTAGTTCCGTTGCGTCTTTGCTTATCTCTATTACCATACGGGGAAATTATATCATACATTTTTAATAAAGTTAGAACAATTTATTTATGTAAACCGGATAATTACGAATTTATAAATTCAGGAACTTATTCAAACTTTTCTTTATCTTGTGTCAATTTTTAAATCCTCAATGTTCAGACCCTGCCTATTACTCTGCACCTTTGTTATACTTTGTTCTAATGCAATACTATTTGGACAATCAAAAGGAATCAATCGTGAGAAGTATCGTATAAATACTACAGAGACAACTAATAACATTAATATAGACGGAATTCTTGATGAACCAGCCTGGAAGACAGCAGATATAGCAACACATTTCCAGAGAGTTCTTCCGACAGATACGGGCTTCGCCGCTGCACAGACAGAAGTGAAAGTGATCTATAATAAATCGACTTTATTTGTCGGTATAGTCTGTTGGGATTCAACACCTGGCAAGCGCCCGGTGGAATCCCTGAGACGCGATTTCAATTTTCTGAAGAACGATAATTTCATAGTATTCATTGATACATACAATGATCAGACGAATGGTTTTGCATTCGGTGTTTCGGCTGCCGGAGCACAATGGGATGGTGTTCAGGCAAACGGAGGTACTGTAAACCTTGACTGGGATATTAAATGGAGATCGGCTGTCAAAAATTATAAAGACCGCTGGGTTGCGGAATTTGCCATACCATTCCGAAGTATACGTTATAATGGCGGAGATAAAGAGTGGGGAATAAATTTCAGCAGGCTCGATCTGAAGACAAATGAAAAATCAAGCTGGGCTCCAATGCCAAGGCAGTTTGCTACAGCCACTCTGGCATTTACTGGGTCACTCGTATGGGACAAACCTCTCGCCTCGTCGGGTCTGAGATTTTCCCTTGATCCCCTACGTGTCGGGCCAAGACCACTCAGAATAATCAGGCCGGTGAAGGCTTTAAGCGCAAAGCCAATGCCGGAATTGATGCAAAGGTTATTCTGTCCACATCTATGAACCTCGATCTGACGGTCAATCCCGATTATTCACAGGTTGAAGTCGACAGGCAAGTAACAAATCTGGATCGTTTTGAGCTATTCTTTCCTGAGAAGAGGCAGTTTTATCTTGAAAACAGCGATCTTTTTGCAAAACTGGGCAATGACAACCTCCGCCCCTTTTTCTCGCGCAGGATCGGACTTGAAAGTTCGGTCATTGCTGGAGCAAGACTGAGCGGAAAGATTGGAAATAACTGGAGGATTGGACTTATGGACATTCAAACTGCCCAGAATGACACCGTACCTGCAGGAAATTTCACGGTTGCTGCGATTCAGAGACAGATATTCAGTCATTCTAATATAACAGCTTTTCTTGTTAACAAGCAGGTGATAAATATCAATAATGAGGTGAACCTGCCCGGGAACAGTTACAATCGTGTGGCAGGATTGGAGTATAATCTGGCGAGTGCAGATAATCGCTGGCTTGGCAAAGCTTTTTATCATCAGTCGCTATATCCGGGAGCAAAGGGAGATGCAGCAGCAATTTCAGCAAATATTGCCTATACAACTCAATATCTTAATGCTACCTTGAATCAGTCGTGGGTAGGAGCTAATTATAATGCTGAAGTCGGATATATCAGGAGAATAGGTTATTATGAATTGAATCCTATATTTCAGTACAAGTTTTTTCCATCATCAAGCAATATAGCAGATCATGGCCCGGGTTTTAAACTCGACATGTTTTTTGATCCATCATTGAATATTACAGACAGGGAGACACAGGTTTTCTACCAGGTTGAGTGGATGAATAAGAGCATACTTGTGGTTGACGCAAAGGAGATATTTATCAAGCTCCTGAATCCTTTCGATCCGACAAATGACAATGGTGTTCCGCTGGATGCCAATATGAAATTCAACTGGAAAGAGATGGGCATCTCCTTTACCTCAGATATTCGAAAACCCTTCAACTATCTGATCAGCAGCAGATACGGTGGCTATTACGGAGGCAACAGGTTTACAGCATATGGTGAACTGTATTACAGGATTCAACCATATGCAAGTCTGGCTATTATATCATCGTATAACAATATATCCTTGCCTGAACCATACAAAAGTGCAGGATTTATTCTGGTGGGACCAAGACTTGATATTACGTTTACTGACAAAATATTCTTTACAAGTCTGGTCCAATACAATAATCAGATCAACAACCTTAATTATAATCTTAGATTCCAATGGCGTTATGCTCCGGTATCCGATCTCTTCATTGTATATACTGAAAATGCATTTCCCGGCGATTTCAAAATTAAGAACCGTGGATTAGTACTGAAGTTATCATACTGGTTTAATTAATATAAACAGAAGTTAATGTCAGACAGTTATCATACTGAAAGCGACATCAACAGAAAATATAAGGTCTGGTTCTTTGCCGGAGGAGAGACCCGCGACGACAAGTTTAATGTCTTTACCGGATCGTATATCCGGCTTATGAAAAAGATATTACAGAATGATTTTGAGTTCATAAAGGGTATCTACTTTAAATACCCCATGATGAACGTTTTATGGGCTTTGAATAACTCGCAGAAACCGATTGCCGGTCATGATGACAATAAAATATTCATGACTGCCTTCAGTCAGATCCTTAATGCAGGACTTGCGCCCGACACTCAACTGATAATCACATCCTCCAGTTCAGGAAGTGTGGTAGCAGCACAAACCGCCTGCTATCTTGCTTTGAAAAACAGGAACAAGGTCTATTTCAGAAAACCATTTCATCTGGTTCTTGGGGCAAGCATGATTTCTTCAAAGTCAGCACTTTACCAGCAGCTTGTTCGCTACCAGGAAGAAGGCACCATCGGAATTATTTTACACGATGAAGTTCAGGATGAAGGAGACACTTCGGCAGGTGTAGGGGGTACTTCGAGGATTGAGGCATACAGAAATGCTTTCGGGTTGATGTTACCTTTATTTTCCAGAAAATTCACCGGGCCGTCCTTTCTGAATACCAATCCAATAACCGGTCACATTCACCGCAGGAGATCACAGACGGTCCGGAAAGCCATTGATTATATTGATATAATCCTCGTAAAGAACAACCTCGCCGGAGACTATTACAGGGAGAAGGCGCTGTCGGTCATTAAAAATGAGATCTGCTAACCTCAGCGGATTATGTTATTTTATCCTGAAATCCAGTACAGGTTCATCACCAAGATAAGCTACCAGATTGTCATTTTTATGTAAGCTGACCAACACCGGGAGGTGTTCCTGTAAATATCAGATCTCCTGTTTTGAGGGTAAAAAACCTTGAGACATATTCAACAATCTCGTTGATTCCAAAGATCATATCGGAAGTATTTCCGGCCTGTCTGGTCTTACCATTGATCTCAAGCCTGAAATCAAGATTATTTATATCCTTTACAGTTGCAGACAGGAATAAAATGACCCAGGGGAGCTGCACCATCAAAACATTTGGATAATCTCCCATGGCATGACCTTTTGCGGCTAGATTTGTTCTGAAGATCCCGTGCAGTTATATCAATGCCTAGTGTAATTTCATCAAAATACCTGTGAGCAAATTTCGCAGAAATACCCTTACCCAGTTTGCTTATCTTTAACTACAACTTCCACCTCATAATGGATATTAGCTGAAAAATCAGGCAGAAAAAATGGTTTATTATTTTTGAGGATTGCAGAATCAGGTTTCAGAAAAACAACAGGTTCATCCGGGATGTGGCCATCCCAGTTCTATAGCATGTTTTCTGTAGTTGAGACCTATGCAGATGATCTTCATCTTATCCCTGAGTTTTTCCGAATGATCTTAATTTTATTTCGGTAAGTACCTTTTTTGTATAAAGGGGAAATTCACCGTTCATCATCCAGGAATAATATGCCGGCTCTTCGTTAAACACTGCTTCAACAGATTTTCCTTTATGCTTTCCGAAATTGAATATTTCTATACCATTTTCATCAAGTATTATTCTCCCTGCGAAATCAACATTATTGTTAAAGGAGCTGAAATCAGCAAGCTTTTCAATATCGTTTTCAAGATCATTATACCTGTCGAGCTGTGATTTGAGTATTTCAAATGTTGCTGCAGTATCGGCTTTTGAGCCGTGAGCGTCCTCCAGATCCTTTTTGCAGTAGAACTGGTATGCGGCAGATAAGGTTCGCTGTTCCTTTTTATGGAATATCACCTGAACATCAACATATCTTCTTTTTATGAAATTGAAATCGATGTTGACCCTCAGAAATTCCTCCGCAAGAACAGGTATATCAAATTTTATGGCATTATAGCCTGCCAGATCGCATCCCTCAAGAAAAGCTGCAAGATTTCTTGCCACTTCCTTAAAGGTTGGCGAATTTGCAACGTCTTCATCCCTGATACCATGTATTGCAGTAGTTTTCGGAGGAATAGGTATTCCGGGATTTACCCGTGTGCTCATCCACTCCTCTTTCCCATTTGGACTGATTTTCAGGACAGATAGTTCGACAATCCGATCGGTTGAAACATTGATTCCTGTCGTTTCAAGATCGATAAAGGCAATAGGACGTTTAAGGTTCAGCTTCAAAGGTCAGGCATTTATCATCATTGGCATCAGCAGCATCAGAAGATCTTCCGATTCATTTTCCGAGATTACCGGCAGGAACAATCCTGCCCTTGTCGGATCGGCCAGTTCAATCATAACATCCTGTGAGCCAATATTTGAAAGGATCTCAAGCAGGAAAACGGATTTAAATCCTATCTCAATCTCATCTCCCTCATACTGGCATTTTATCCTTTCATAAGCAGAGATCGAAAAGTCAATATCCTGAGCAGATACCATAACCTGGTTGCCTTTTAGCTGTAGCTTGACCAGATTACTGGCCTGATTTGAAAAGACGGATACTCTCTTCAGCGTATTAAAAAATTCTACCCTGTCAATAGTGATTTTACGCGGATTGTTTTTTGGTATAACGGAATTATAATTTGGATAGTTTCCTTCAACCAGCCGGCAGACAACCTTATAATTGCTCAGAATAAAAAATGCATTCTTATCATCAAATTCAACTGTCACCAGTCCCTCTTCCCTTGGAAGGATATTTTTCAGGAGCGAGGCCGGTTTCTTTGGAAGTATGAATGATGCATTGTCATCGGCATGTGCGTCACTTCTTTGATATCTCACCAGCTTATGAGCATCGGAGGCAACAAATGTAATTTTGTCGGTTGAAGCTTCTACAAAGATGCCACCCATTACAGGACGAAGTTCATCATCAGCAGTAGCAAAGAGAGTCTTGCGTTATACCTGCAAGCAAGCACATCAGCATTAATGGAGAATAAAAACTTTTTATCCTTTTTTATTGAAGGGAGGGCAGGAAAATCGATACCGTTTTGCCCGACAACATTGAACTTACCGTTTTCAGAACTGATAACCACAGCCATGGTTTCCATATTGATATCAAATGTAAGCGGCTGTACAGAAAACTCCTTTAATGTATCAAGCAATATTCTGGCCGGAAGAGCGATGGTTCCATCTCCGTCGGTGTTTTCAAGCTTCATTCTTGTTATCAGAGTCGATTCAAGATCGGAAGCAGTTATTTCAAGATCGTTGCCTGAAAGATTGAAAAGAAAATTATCAAGTATTGGAAGTGTGTTTTTTGAACTGATAACCCTGCTTATTGCCTGCAGATGACCAAGAAGTTCCGAGCTGGATACTACAAATTTCATATTGATATCGCTTTAAGTTGATTTATTGAATTCCAAGTTTTGCTATTCAAGTCAAAATGAATGAATTGAACTATCGGCTTTGACTAATTCTCAATTACCAATATTACAAAAAAAAACTATTACCTCAAATAAAATATTATTGTGGAAAGAAATATGATCTCTTCTTAATCAGAGGATCAATATCGAAATACCGCATAACAAAAAGATCATCCTTTTCATCCGTCTTTCCCAGCAACTCTGTCACTATCAGTAGTCTTTGTTCCATTTTTATCGGTAGTCATCCCCCATAAAGTAAGAATTTTTTTACTGCCTGATGATGTAATGACAGTTATCCTGTACAGAGGCGGCTGAGCTTCAATTAGTCTCGCCTCTGTTTCTCCTATATCAACAGCCCACGATTCAAACGGGACCCATGCAAAATATGAAATATACCGGTACACCAGGGAAGAATCATAACGGGGATTGTTCCCGGCACCGGATAAAAAAAAATGATGATGACTGTTGGTTATTGTAAACGATGATGCAGTATCCGCCAGGTTCTCAAAGCTGACTGAAGTTATTTCTGAAGGCAACAGATTGAAGACTGTGTAAGGTTGCCAGAATAAATCATTGGTCGTAAAACCCGAACCAATATCACCCTCATAACCAGGAACATATACTATAAATGGTTTGGAGGATTCTTTTATTTTCATGATATTACCATAGGCATTTGATCGGGTTTTGAAAACAAGAAAAGACTTAAGAAGCCTGTTTTTCTCAAATACTTTTACTTTAACAGGTAGAATATTTTTCCCTTTAATTTCAGCTTTCATACAATTCCGGGGATACTGGTGACTTGATTTTTATTTCCTTCAGAATCCTGACTATAAACAGAACTGCACTTTTCCTGGCTTCTGTCTTACCATTTATCATCCAGGCATCATTCTTTTTTTCCAGAGTCAGTTTTTTCCCGCTCTCTGAAAATTCTATCCTGGTGATCTCTTCACCAGGATCAGAAGCAAATGAGCTGTTTGATTTTCCGAAAGGCGATCTGTTCCTGAATAAAATAAAAAGAAATAATCCGAATATGATTGCCAAAATAACACTCTTGATTAATATTTTATTCATTATCAATATTTTGTGTATTTTTTTCTCCTGAAATAGCTATAAAACAATCCTCCAAATATGACAATAATTACCGGGCCGGCTATATTGATCATCTGCCACTTTAATTTTTCCTGCTTTACCATCTGGGAATTTAACAGACGCAATTTAAGCTCTCTTGATCTGAGCTCCATGATCCCATTTTTATCGACAAGCCAGTTAAGACAATTGATCAGGAAATCACTGTTCCCATATACTTGTCCGGTATATTTATCCTGACCCAGAGGAAGCGGAGTTTCCTTCAATCCTGATCTTTCCACCTCGTTTCTTATCATATCGGCATCTGCAATAACGATCATCCTTGTTTCTTTGCTTTCTGTTCTGATCTTCAGATTTTTATCATCGGTCAGATTGCTGACCATCCTGTTCTTAAATGCTGAAGGGAACACGCCTTCAAGCAGTACAGCAACCGGAAGGTTATGTTTATTAAAATCTTTCTCAGGTGGAGTCATTTCTGCTTCTTTCAGACTTATAATCACAGGAGGTGAAATTGTGCGGCTAAAATCGGAAGTAGACAGTAATATCTTTTTCCTGATTGCCGGATCGAGACCAACTGTGTCTATATAATTTACGAATTCACCTTCCACTCTGTTAAGGTTTCGTGTAATAGGGTGATTTGGCGAAGGTTTAAGAAGAGGATAATACACCCAGGGAGCCGACACCACTTGCTGACGCGTTCCACCACTCATAACCATAAGCCTGATAGGAACACATTCAATATCCTGAACAATTAACGGATTAATCCTGACCCCATATCTGAAAAGCTGATCCTCAATATTTAACGGACGATAGAGTCCAACAGTCTCGCCAAATACAAGACTGTCGGTATTTACAGCAACCTCATCAATGAGCCACAAAACTTTTCCTCCGTTCATTATATACTGATCAAGCACCAGCTTGTCTGATTCATTGAAAGCTTTTTCAGGACCTGCAATTATTACTGCTGCATATTTGTCGAGAATACCTGGTTTACCTCCGATCACACCCCTGTCGATCGTAAAAAACTTCGCCAGATTCATAGTTATATCAGCTGTTTCAATCTCAGGAATTTCACCCTGACCTTCAATAAATGCGACCTTATTTATTGTATCGGAACTTAATGTAGAAATAGTTTGAATCATCTCATACTCAAGTCCTTCGATCGAATGAAGAATATTCTGTTCATATGGAACTCCCGGATTATTCTTAAGAAAATTTACTGGAACTTCAATCCCGTTATAATTAACTATCATTCCGGGGAAAATAATCTTTTGTGTTGATCCACCTTCAGCATCACCTGCATGAAGATCAACCGGGTTCAATCCTTTTTTTATCAGATCGCTGATATAATGATCTCCCGTTGCTTTGAGTCTTTGGCAGCCTGATGGGTTTATAAACTCATAGTCAATTCTCCTGCCCGAAGCTATTCTGAATTCATCGAGCATTTCTCCCACAGATCTTTTCAGGCGTTTGAATGGAATAGGAATTTCTCCATCGAGATACACCTGAATGAAAATGTCATTTTTAAGATGATCAAGAATTCGATGGGTTGGATCAGAAAGAGTAAATCTTTTGTCTTCCGTCAGGTCATATCTTAATCTTATAAATGAGCTTGCAGCAGCCACTAAAATGATACCTGCGATCACAGTCAGAAATTGCAGCCAGCTTTTATATTTTATCCGCTTATTGCCTGTTATGTCTGTCATGTCAGCTTTTTTTCATCCATTTACGCGACAGCAGCTGAAACCGGGTGGCTTCATTAAAGAAAACTACAACTGCTATGAAATAAACAACATCTTTGATATCAATGACTCCTCTGCTTATAGATTTGTAATGTTCATTGATCCCAAGGCGTATTACAAATTCGTCCAGCTTTTTCAATCCTGGCAAATAGGCAAATGAATCAAATCCCATGAAGAGGATAAAACATATTAGTACTGCCAGAATAAAGGCAATTACCTGGTTATCTGTAAGTGATGAAGCAAATATTCCTGCAGAAGCATATACCGATGCAAGGAAGAACAAACCTATAAATGAGCCCAATGTGCCTCCTTTATCGAGGTTTCCGGGAGTTTCACCCAGGTGATAAACTGAAAAATAATAAATCAGTCCGGGTAAAAGAGCAAGAAGTACCAGGCAAACAGATGCAAGGTATTTTCCATATATGATTCCTCTTTCGGTAATTGGTCTTGAATAAATCAGCTCAATGGTGCCAAGACGTTTTTCTTCTGCTATCATCCTCATTGTCACTGCAGGAACAAGAAACATGAAAACCCAGGGGGAAAGGAAAAACAGGGTATCAAGTCCTGCATAGCCGTTATCGAGTATATTCCACTCACCTGGCAAAGACCCACATGAACAGACTGTTTATCAGGAGAAAAACAATGATTACAATATATCCTGTCAGGCTGCTGAAAAAACCGCTTATCTCTTTTCTGAAAATTGCAAACATCGAAATTCAATAATTTTCTACATTAAATCCAAATTCCGTAATCTAATAGCACTCCTTGTTTTTCACCCCCTGACAAATGTTGAAAACGTTAATAAATGCCTAATCGTCCCTTTTTCTTAGGGATTTAATTAACAGCCACTTTTTAGCCCTCCTTTAGGGGCGTTGGGGGGCTAAGTCAGGGTTTGGGTGGTAAAATTACTGCATTTTTTATATCCGAAATAATAACTCCGGAATAATAAAAATTAATAATCTCCCGGTAATCAAACCCTTTTGCAGCCATCATCATCGCTCCCTCCTGGCAAAGACCAACACCATGACCATAGCCTCTTCCTTTAAGAATAATTGAATCTCCGACGGCATAAACTGAAAAAAATGTAGACCTGAGGTTCAGATCGGATCTGATAGTTATCAGTGGAAGTTTGAATGATCCTGATCTGTAATCAGAGACTCTCGATTCCTGCAAAAAATTAAATGTCGAAGGATCATCTGGTGAACCGTTATATCCCCATTTTCTGAGATAATTTTCCCATTCGCTTACTGTAAAACTTCTTCTCCAGGTTGCATTTCGCGAAGTGATGCAATACGGATCTGTAACACTTTTAAGGTAAGGCTGATCCGACAACCATACATCATCCGAAGATGATGTTTCTCCTCCACAATTTGAATGGAATGCAGAAATTATGAGAGCACTGTCTTTATCAAGAATAACAAGTCCCCTGGTTTCCAAAGCTGCCTTATTTAGAAGTGTATCTGAAGATAATCCATTAAATGCCTGACAATGAGTATTATCACATACATTGTACTTGTCTTGCAGGTGTTTATCGAAATACTTGTACATATAAGTCCTGGCAATTATAGCCTGTGTTTTGAAATATTCTAGATTCTTTCCGTTCCCACCTTCGGCCATTACGACACCTGAAATATATTTTTCAATATCGGAATTGTTTATGAATATCAATGTCCCCATGTCAGGAAAACACTGAAGATCACCAGAATAAAATTGTTTAACAGGGAATTGACCATTTATCCTCAGTGAAAAAGAATCATTGCCTGTTTTGCCTGACAGTATTAATGAATCACAGGCAAAAACTTGTGAATTTCTCTTCATTACAGCAAGTTTACCGTCATATCTTGTTATAATGACGGGTTCATCTTTTAATACCGCAATGGCAGTTCCGTTAAAGAGATTTAATTCATATGCACCTTCAGTAACCGAAAAGACAGCGGATTCGGGGGATTGATTCGCAGAAGAGCCGGATTTTTACCTGAGCTGAAATATCTGTAATGAAAACAGTTAAAATCAACAATAATAATATCCTGAAATCTAATCATAAATTATATTTTTCCACACATATCCTCCTCTTAACCACAGAGTTACATCGAGTTTTTTACTGAGTCTCTCTGCTATAAAATCCACTCTCCTAGATGTCTCTTTGTCTCTTAGTCTCTTAGTCTCTTAGTCCCTTAGTCTCTTAGTCTCTTAGTCCCTTAGTCTCTTAGTCTCTCAGCCTCCCAGTCTCCTTGCTCAACTCTCTGACCATCTCTCTGGCAATCCGTCCAGAAGCCCCTGCTGATCCCAGCTTGCTTTTTAGTACTTCGTAATCAGATAATAATTTCCCTCGCTTTTCACCTCCCGGCAAAATGGATCTAAGCTCTCTCAGCAAAGCTTTCTCGGTAAGGTCGTACTGGACCAGTTCTTTGACTACTTCATATCCCATAATGAGATTCACAAGTGAGATGTACTTTACTTTAACCACCATCCATGCTATCAGCATTGAAAAGAAATCGCCTTTATAACAGACAACCTGTGGTGCTCCATGCAATGCCGCTTCCAGGGTTGCCGTACCTGATGTCACGAGTGCAGCTTCAGCATGCGTATAAGATTTCATAAGTTTTTTCTTTAATCACTTTAACCCGTGCATTGCCAATTATTTTAACATAAAGTTCGTCAGGTATATTTTTAACACCGGCTATAACAAACTGATATTGAGGAAAATGATGAATAATTTTAATCATCTGAGGAAGGACATGTTCAATTTCACCTCTCCTGCTTCCGGCAAGTAACGCAATCAAAGGTTTATCTTCAAGACCCAGATATTTTTGCATCTCTTCTTTTGGCAGGAAATTGAGAGATCCGTTTATCAGTCTCATCTATGAGCGGATTTCCCTGATATTCAACTGTTATTCCATGCTTTTTATAAAACTCAACCTCGAAAGGAAATATGATGAACATCCTGTCGATATACTTCTTTATTTTAATAACCCTTCTTTCGTTCCAGGCCCAAAGCTTGGGTGATATGTAATAGAATGTTCTAAAGCCCGATTTTTTTGCATATTCTGCAATCCTGAGATTGAAACCGGGATAATCAATAAAAATTACGACATCTGGTTTATATTCGGTTATTTGCAGCTTGCAAAGTTTTATGTTTTTAGCTATTGCCCCGAGGTTCTTTATAACACCGGTAAAACCCATAAAAGCCAATTTCCTGTAATGCACAAGAAGAGTGGCTCCTGCAGATTCCATCAGGTCTCCTCCCCAGCAGAATATCTCAGCCCTCTTATCAGCTGCTAATAGTTCTCTTACCAGATTTGAGCCATGAAGATCGCCCGATTGTTCTCCTGCAATAATAAAGTACCTCATCCTAAAAACTTTACACCAAAAACAATCACTGCCCAGAATATAGTTATTGCAAGCACTCCCCTGGTTGCCTTCAACATGTCGAACCGGTTAAAGATCATAAAAATTAAAAGATTCGGAAAAACGCATAGACTGATTGAGTGTGTTACAATGTCTGAATCCACTATTCTGGCAATATACGAGTGAAGCGACTGATGACCTGAAGAAAATAAATATATTATTATCCCTATAACAAATGGGAATAAAAATCCAGAAATTAAGCCAGTAAGAATTTTGTCGTATTTCTCGTAGAATTTCATTTTTTAAACCGGCCTTTAAGTTCATCAATATACCAGTGAGCCGTCATATCGACGGTAACGGGCACCACAGATACAAAATTGTGTGCAATTGCCCATTCGTCGGTATCAGTTGCATCAGGTTCATGATTCTGAAATATCCCGGTTAACCAGTAATAGGTCTTACCCATAGGATCCTTTCTTTTTTCAAATTCCTCCCTCCAGTTTCCTTTTGACTGGCGGCAGATCTTTATACCTTTTATTTCATTCCTTTTTGCTGCAGGTATATTGACATTCAGACAAATGCCAATGGGAAGAGGCTCTAATGCAAGCTTCTTCATAATGATACGGATATACTTTTTACAAACTGAAAAATCAGCGGTTGGTGAAAAATTATTCAGAGAAAAACCCACAGAGCTTATGCCATAAAGACATCCCTCTATTGCAGCGGCCATGGTACCGGAATAAAGGACACTGACAGAAGCATTTGAACCATGGTTTATTCCCGAAACGACCCACTCAGGAGTCCGTTCAACCAATTGATTAACAGCAAGTTTTACACTATCAGTCGGTGTGCCGTTACAGGCGTAGATCCTGTGTTTGTCATTTTCATCAAGCAGCTTTACCCGCAAAGGGGTTTTAACAGTCAGTGCCTGAGACATACCCGACATACTTTCGATTGTCGATATAAGGATGACCTTCCCAAACTCCTCCATAACCTCAAGCAGAGTTTTTAATCCACCCGCATATAAACCATCATCATTCGTTAAAAGAATCAGTTTATCTTCCTTTTCAATAACCATATATAATAGTGTGTTTGATTTACAAATATAGATAAATTAGAGACAATCCTTAAGAATTAACCGCAAAGCACGCAAAGCTCACAACCGTTATCAACCGGCTGGTAAGAACGCTAAGGACGCAAAGTTAAATCACGTTGATTCCCCCTTTGCGGTCTTTGCGAATTCTTTACTTTGCGACCTTTGCGGTTAATGGATTTTCTTTACTTTTGCATTCGTATTCATAATATTATACGTTTATCTTGAGATGAAGATTTCATATAACTGGATTAAAGATTATTTAAAGATTGATCTTGAACCTGCAAAAGTTGCAGAAATATTGACGGGTATCGGACTTGAAATTGAAGGAATGGATGAATGGGTCTCTGTAAAAGGAGGTCTCGAGGGAGTAGTGATCGGTGAAGTTCTTACCTGTAAAAAACATCCTGACGCCGATAAACTTTCCGTAACCACCGTTGACATCGGTGGTCCGCAACCGCTTCAGATAGTATGCGGGGCTCCCAATGTTGCAGCAGGTCAGAAGGTACCGGTGGCTACAGCAGGAACAGTTATTTTCAAAGGGAATGAAAGTCTGGAGATAAAAAAATCTAAAATCAGGGGAGAAATATCGGAAGGGATGATCTGCGCAGAGGATGAGCTTGGCCTTGGAAATTCTCATGATGGCATCATGGTTCTGGACAAAAATATTAAACCCGGAACACCGGCTGCCAGCTATTTTAAAATTGTAAAAGATCATGTTTTTGAGATTGGGCTGACACCTAACAGGATTGACAGCGGATCACATTTTGGAGTTGCCCGCGATCTTGCTGCTTACCTGAATCTGAATGCCGGAATGGTTCATAAAGCCGTGCTGCCTTCAATAACAGATTTTAAGCCTGATAATACCAGCAACCCATATGAAGTCATTATTGAGAACTTAACCGATTGTCCAAGGTACACAGGTATAACAATTACCGGGGTAACAATCGGAGAATCTCCCGACTGGCTCAAGAATAAACTGAGAGCCGTAGGTCTCAATCCTATAAACAATGTTGTCGACATTACAAATTTTGTTCAGCAGGAAGTAGGTCAGCCGTTACACGCATTTGATGCTGATAAAATTGATGGGAAAAAAGTCATAATCAGAAATTTGCCGGAAAAAAGCAAATTTATTACTCTCGATAATGTGGAGCGAACCCTTTCTTCACGCGATCTTATGATCTGCAATCCAAAGGAGGGAATGTGCATAGCAGGTGTTTTTGGAGGAATCAAATCGGGTGTTAGCTGACTGCAACAAAAAATATTTTTCTCGAAAGCGCTTATTTTAATCCTGTTGCTATCCGCAAAACTTCAAAGAGACACGGATTAAAAACTGATGCTTCATTCCGGTTTGAAAGAGGCACAGATCCAAACATGACAACCTGGGCCTTAAAAAGGGCAATAATGTTGATTAAGGAGGTTGCAGGCGGGCTGATCTCATCTGATAGTAATCGATATTTATCCTGTCCCGATCAAAAATGTTCATGTTGATATCAAATATTCTAATGTTAACAGGCTTATCGGTAAAAAAATTGAACCTGATACTGTAAAGAAAATTCTTTCACTTCTCGATATTCAGGTATTCCGTGAGGATAATACCGGCCTAAAGCTTATAATTCCGTCATATCGTGTCGATGTCAGACAGGAAGCGGATGTAATTGAAGAGATTCTGAGGATATATGGATACAATAATGTAGAGGTTAACCTGCATGTCAATTCAACTCTCTCATATCCGGAAAAGCCGGATAAGGAAAAAATTGTCAACATAGTCTCTGATATGCTCTCCGATAATGGTTTTGCGGAAATAATGTGCAATTCACTTTGCCCTTCGGCCTGGTATGAAAACAATGAAGATTTTGACAGGGACCAGCTTGTGATGCTGGCAAATCCATTGAGTTCAGATCTGAATGCTATGAGGCAATCACTGTTATTCGGAGGACTCAGCTCAATAATATGGAACATTAACAGACAAAATCCCGATCTCAGGCTTTATGAGTTCGGCCATTGTTACTTTTATCATAAATCAGATCAGGCGTATCCAAAGGTTGAAAATTATACTGAAAATGCCTCCCTTGATCTGTTCATTTCGGGCAATACCGGAAGACAGAGCTGGAACTTCAAGACTAATCCTACTGACTTCTTCAACATAAAATCATCTGTTGAAATGGTTCTCTCCAGGCTGGGAGTCAAGCCCGAAAACCTGACCACCGGAGAGACTTCTAAAAAATATTTCGCAGAATCTTCTTCCTATCAGTTCAACAAAATGATGGTTGCAGAAGCAGGACGAATATCGAAAAGTTACCTTTCAAAGTTTGATATTGGTCAGGATGTCTATTGGGGACATATTGACTGGGATTTGCTTCTTAAAATGATTAAAACTTATACCATTTCTTTCCATGAACTTCCCAAATATCCGTCTGTAAAACGCGATCTTGCATTGCTTCTTGACCGTAGTATTAAATTCTCTCAGATAAGAGATATTGCGCTTCGCACCGAAAAAAATATTCTTCATGACATTAATCTTTTCGATGTTTATGAACACAACAGTCTTGGTAAAAACAAGAAATCCTATGCAGTCAGTTTTATCCTCCGTGACGACCTTAAAACATTGACAGACAAAAATATCGACAAGGTTATGAGCAATCTGATCAGGGCTTTTGAGAATGATCTTAATGCACAGATAAGATAGATGTACAAAAAGAGGGTTGAACTTATTAAAGGTGATCATGACTTCACTGGATGTTGATGCAATTGTCAATGCTGCAAACAACTCTCTCCTCGGTGGTGGCGGGGTAGATGGTGCTATACACCGGGCAGCAGGACCTGAGCTTCGTCATGAATGTGAAAGACTTAACGGCTGCGAAACCGGACACTCAAAAATTACCGGAGGTTACCGGCTTAAAGCTAAATTTGTTATTCATACAGTTGGACCGGTGTGGTACGGGGGGATTCACGATGAGCATTCACTGCTTGCCTCCTGCTACAGGACCAGTCTTGAAATTGCCAAAGAAAAGAAAATCAAATCACTGGCTTTTCCGGGGATATCGACCGGTGCCTACAGATTTCCCATAGAGATAGCTGCTTCAATTGCACTTAATGAAACAAAAAGATTCCTTAAAAGTAACAGCTACCCTGAAAAGGTAATCTTTGTCGCATTCGATGATGATAGTTATGAAATTTACAGAAGGCTTTTAGATCAATGATTGCAATTCTAAGATCAGTCAGAGACTATTTTGCATTGGTAAAGTTCAGCCATACGGTATTTGCAATGCCATTCGCCCTTATAGGTTTTTCACTTGCTGCATCAAAACCGGAATATTACCTGAATATCAGACTTCTCATTCTGGTAATCCTCTGTATGATTTTCGCGAGGAATACTGCAATGGGATTCAACAGGCTGGCGGACAAGGATTTTGATGCTCTTAATCCTCGAACCAGAAAAAGGGAGATTCCCTCTGGCATTATTGGCGCCAGATCTGCAGGTTTCTTTGTAATAATAAATGCGGTGTTGTTTGTAATCACAACCGGCTTTATAAACAGACTTACTCTTTTCCTTTCACCAGTTGCTCTGGCTGTTATTATCGGATACAGCCTGACAAAAAGATTTACAGCATTGTGTCACTTTGTACTCGGACTAGGTCTTAGCCTGGCTCCTATTGGTGCATATATCTCAGTCACCGGAAAATTCAGTCTTCTTCCGGTCATCTATTCATTTATTGTTCTGACCTGGGTAAGCGGTTTTGATATAATCTATGCTCTTCAGGACGATGAGTTTGACAAGTCAAATAAACTTCATTCACTCCCATCAGCTGCAGGGCGGAAAAAAGCCCTATGGATTTCTGTCTTTGTACATGTCATCACCTTCTTACTTGTTCTGATTGCTGGAATATATGGCAAAGGCGGTATACTTTTCTGGGCAGGTGCAGTACTTTTTACATCATTGCTGCTCTATCAGCACAGTATAGTGAGACATGATGATCTCAGCAAAGTGACTTTAGCGTTCGGCACAACAAATGGCATTGCGAGCGTTATTTTTGCGGTTTTTGTTATTCTCGATCTGGTGTTCTGATCATATAATTCTAATTTTATTTAATCAGAAATTGTTCTTATTAAAGTTTTTTTGTTTCTTGTTACGATCAAAAATGCTATTATATGGGGGAATTAGTTATTAAAGAGGTCATTACCAGAAAAGACCGACGCGATTTCATCTATCTGCCGGAAAAAGTTCACAAAAATGAACCTGACTGGCTTCCTCCTATCTATATGGACGAATGGGAATTATACGATAAAAAGAAGAATAAATCGTACAAGTATGCTGATGCAATCCTTTTATTGGCTTACAGGGATAATAAACCTGTCGGAAGGATAATGGGGATCATTAATAAAAGGTATAATTCCATTAATAATGAACAGCATGGACGTTTCTGTTTTATGGAGTGCTATAACGACAAGGAAGTCTTTCATACACTGATAACAAGAGTCGAAGAGTGGACCAGACAGAACGGAATGACCAGGATAATAGGACCCCTTGGATTTTCAGACAAGGATCCTCAGGGTTTCCAGATTGAAGGATTTGAATATCCTTTGTTTATGACAGCCCCTAATAATTCAAAATATATGCCTGAACTCCTTGAAGAGGAAGGTTATGTGAAAAAAATTGATCTTGTTGATTATCTGGGAAAGATTCCTGAACAATTTCCAGTTGTTTATGACAGGGTACTTGCACGTTTTGAAAATAATAAAGAGTATAAGATCATTGAATTCAATTCCAAAAAAGAACTTAAACCATATATCATCGGCGTACTTGAACTTATGAATGAGACCTTTGCTGAGATTTACGGATTTGTACCGCTCAATGACAAAGAAAAGACAGATTTTGCTGCACGTTATCTGCCTATCCTCGATCCAAAATTCATAAAAATCATTGAAGCTGATGGGAAATTAGTAGGTTTTGCAATTGGCATGCCTGATATCAGCAAGGGAATAAGAGATGCAAACGGGAAGCTTCTTCCTTTCGGGATCTTTAAGATCCTCAGAGAATCAAAAAGATCAAAAAAACTGCTTATGATGCTCGGTGGAGTAAAGAAAGAATACAGGGGAAAAGGACTTGATGTGCTAATGGGTGTCAAAATTCTGCAGTCCGGCATAAAACATAAGATGGATACTCTTGACAGTCATCTTGTACTTGAAAACAATACCAAGATGAGAGGTGAGTATGAAAGGGTCGGATGTAAGGTCGTAAAGAAATTCAGGATATATCAGAAAGATCTCTGATAATAGGATAAAGCTAAGCTGCAGAAGTTTTACCGGTTAGCTTTTGTACCATTGCGCCATTAGGCCGTTATTTCTAAAACCTGAACGATAGCGACAGCCCCACAAGTTCCTTGAACTGGATCCTTGCTGTCTTTTTCTCCGTTCCGTCAGGCAGGAGAATGGGCATGTCCTTTACTATTTTGCTCACTGGTTTTGGTATCATCATCAAAAATAAGATGAGTGTTTAATCTGACATCAGTAAACCAGTTTAAATGTGTGGTTGCTATCATTTCCCAGTCAACATCCACATTCTGAGGATTATGAATATAATTGGTAAATAGCTGTATTCTGTTTATCACATCGACTGTTTTCATAAGCTTTAATTCATTACTGATCATTAAGCTGACACCTGGTTCATTTAGTGATGTTTTGTTTTTAGGGATTCCATACTGTGTCTGATCAATACGTGTAGAATCATACTTATTATTATAGTAAGCTGGATCCGTGACAAAAGTACCCTTATATGACAATGGTGAAAAGTTTATTGATGTTGTTTTATTTGGTTTGTAATCAAGCCCCAGTCCGATTGTCAGAGTACCCGGGTTCATGAATTTTGAAACCAGATTTGATGTGTCCTTGCCCGATACGGTGGTAAAATAGTTAAATCCCTTCGCGATTTGTGTCTTGAACAGCAGTACTGCACTGAAATAAACCTTTCCGAAAGCCAGGTGATTAAGTTTCAGGTTCGTTTCAAGAAGGTCAAGGTTTTTTGTAAGTCCGTCTTTCTTTGTATGCGATGTATCCGAAGTTAAATCTGACAAAATTATTAGACGATAACTTTAAGTGCCTTATTATTGTAATCGGCATATCCTGTTATATCCAGGGCAGTCGAAAGACTGCCTTCCCCTCCTTTTACCCAGTTGCTCATTGCAGACTGATTGAGAATTAATGAAGACTCGGAACGATACTTCCAGTATATCGGTTTAATACCAATATTCTTAAAATCAAGTAGTTTATTATCCAGCGATTTAACATTAATCTTTGGATGACCATAGTTTGCCTGCCTGTCGGGTCTTCTGAAATTAACTCCCTGTTCAAGATATAGTCCGATAGTATTCCTTGATGGATTTTCGATCCATATTGCTACCGAATCTGAAAATTCATTTTTTAACCAGTAACGTACCACCTTTTCTGATCTTGAATTCAGAACCAGGGGAGTAACAACTTTACCAAGTCCTGTAAAACTGAGAACCAACGAGTCGCGATTATCGATATATTTTATCAGGGAATTAACTGCAGCCTGAATAGAATCTCCCTGAAAAGGATAATTTAAGTATTTGAATGGAGATCCTGCTTGCGTGGATGTAACTTCATTCAATGTATCAATTATCACCATAATTGTAGTGTCTTTTAATTCTACCGCAGGTCTGATATAATGAGCAGCTTTAGTGACTTCCATCCTTGTTTTTAGGGAATCAGATTCATTCCTGATCCCGTCAATGCCGGTTATTGATACAGAATCAACCCCCATATTATACTCCGGCCGGGAAAGAACAGGTATCCTGAGTTTGATCGGCTCCCAGATATAAAATTTGTCCCATGAAATATTCAGGGAATCATATGGGAAATTTATCAGTCTTGTCCTTAGTGAATCGAAAGGAGGATGCGCAGCTTCATAGATCAGTCGGCCAATGCCAGTCTTAACGGATCGTGCGAGTTACGCCACATCTGTGGATGCAAATCTTTGCTGCAGATATCTTAGAGCCTGCTTGTTGAAAGGGAAATCTGAGGTTTTTTTTGATTCCCGTTAAGAATAACTCCCTTCTTCTTTAATGAATCTATAATATTGTCTGTTATTAGCGCCTTTTTTAAATTATCCTGTGAAAAAACTGATATACAGATGTTTATAAAAATTAATGTTAAAAACAACCTTAAGTTCTGAACTTTCATGCTCTATTAATTTTCCAATCTGATTTCATGGTTGAATTAATCATAAAATACTGTTAATTTTATGGAATTAATTTTCAATTTTAATGACCCTTGCTACAATAACGGATAAAAAGCCTGTAAATATATACAGGAATATAAAAAACAGAGATTTTTTCCTCCTGAAAGGGTAAATTCTGCCTTAAATAATCTCAATTCTATTTTCGCATTTTATCTAACCATCATCACTGTCTTCAGGTGTTTGTAATTAAATTAAAATCTATTAATCATGGAATTACCTTTCGCTGAGCCATTTAAAATCAAAATGGTCGAAAATATATTCAAAGTCTACAAAAGAACAGAGAGAAACGTGGATTAAGGAATCTTATTATAATCTTTTTAATCTGAAATCAGAACAGGTATACATCGATCTGCTTACCGATTCCGGCACAGGCGCAATGAGCGACAGGCAATGGTCTGCAATAATGCTGGGCGATGAGAGTTATGCAGGTGCATCATCATATTATAAGCTCAAAGATGCAGTTAAGGATATAACCGGTTTTGATTTTTTTCTCCCTACCCATCAGGGAAGAGCAGCAGAAAACGTTCTATTCTCAGTACTGGTAAAAGAAGGAGACCTTGTTCCCGGAAATTCGCATTTTGATACAACAAAGGGCCACATTGAGTTCAGAAAGGCAACAGCTGTTGATTGTACAATTGATGAAGCTTCTGACATAACATGCTGGCATCCGTTTAAGGGGAATGTTGATATTGAAAAGCTCGAGAATATACTGAGGAACCAATCCAGCGGAAAAAATATCCTGTGTAATTGTAACAATTACAAACAATACTGCAGGCGGACAACCTGTTAGCATGAACAATCTCAGAGAAGTTGGCAGGCTGTCTCATAAATATGGTGTGAAATTCATAATTGATTCTGCACGTTTTGCCGAGAATGCATATTTTATAAAAATGAGGGAAGAAGGCTATGCGGATAAAGATATCAGGGATATAGCCAGGGAAATGTTCTCCTATGCCGATGGTATGACAATGAGTTCAAAAAAGGATGCAATTGTTAACATGGGAGGTTTCATTGGCTTCAGAGATGAAGAACTTTTTCGTCAGGCTTCTACATATAATATTATTGTATGAAGGTTTTATAACATACGGAGGCATGTCGGGCAGGGATATGAATGCTCTCGCTCAGGGACTTTATGAAGGTACAGAATCCGCAATACCTGAGATCGCAGGATAGACCAGGTTGCATTTCTGGGATCAAGGATGAAGAATTACGGAATTCCTGTTCTTGAACCTTTTGGCGGCCATGCCATTTTTATTGATGCAAAAAGGTTCCTCCCGCAAATTCCGAAAGAAGAATTTCCGGCCCAGACTCTTGCAATTGAGCTATATACTCGAAGGAGGAGTAAGAGGAGTTGAAATCGGTGCACTGATGGCTGACCGCGATCCGGTAACTCACCGGAACAGGTTTCCCGATCTGGAACTGGTTCGACTGGCATTGCCGCGCAGGGTATATACTGATAATCATATGGATTATGTTGCCTCAGTCGTCAGAAATGTTTTTGAAAGAAGAGAGCATATAAACAGAGGGGTCAGAATATCCTGGGAAGCACCAATTATGAGACATTTTACTATAAGACTTGAAAGACTTTAGTCTCTTTTCATCCCCTCGTTTAAAGCACTGTAATTAGTAATTTAACAGGGAAATATGTAACTTTCACTCGCTTCACTTTTACTAAAATAATATTGAGGAAATGATTAAATCCATGACAGGCTACGGAAAGGCAATTGCCGAAACACAGCAAAAAAAAATAACAATTGAAATAAAATCTCTTAATTCAAAACAACTTGATTTAAACACCAAGCTTCCATGGCTTTATAAGGAAAAGGAGCCTGAAATCAGAAACCTTATCAGTCAGAGACTCGACAGAGGGAAAATTGATTTTTCAATTTTTTGTGATATGCTCGATGATGAGGTAGCTACGGTAATAAACAAATCAGCTGTCAGAAATTATTATAATCAGTTCAGGGAGATAGCTGCTGATCTCAAAATTGACCTCGATGATCAGATTTTCTCTGCAATAATGAAGCTTCCCGACACTCTGAAAACGGAAAAGCCGGAAATTTCTGAGACTGAATGGGAAATTGTAAAAAATCAGATACTTGAATCGGTTACAATGCTTGACTGTACAGAATTGAAGAGGGCAACTCAATAATGACGGATCTCAAAAAATGCATCGGTAAAATTCTGTCATTACTTGAAACAGTCGAGACATTCGAAGCATGGAAGGATTACAAAAATCAGGGAAAAACTGATGTCCCTGCTTGAAGATAACCTGGGAACTGAAAAAATCGATAAGAACAGGTTTGAACAGGAAATCATATTTTATCTTGAAAAATATGATATCAATGAAGAAAAAGTCAGGCTGAAGACCCATTGTGATTATTTCATTGAAACACTGAATACTCCTTCTCCAAATGGGAAAATATTGAACTTTATTGCACAGGAAATAGGTCGTGAGATAAACACCATTGGTTCAAAAGCAAATGATGCTTCAATTCAAAAACTGGTGGTGATGATGAAAGATGAACTTGAGAAAATCAAAGAGCAGACTCTAAATGTTTTATAATGGATGGTAAACTGGTAATAATATCAGCACCATCCGGTGCAGGGAAAACCACTATAGTTAAACATCTGCTCGACAGCGGATTAAATCTTTCATTTTCTGTTTCTGCAACGACAAGGCCAATAAGAGGCAAGGAGAAAAATGGTGAAGATTATTTTTTTCTGACTGTTCAGGAGTTCAAAAAGAAAATTGAGAATGAATGAGTTTGTCGAATGGGAAGAAGTCTATAAGGATCTTTTCTATGGTACTCTTAAAAGCGAACTGGAAAGAATATGGGCAAAAGGGAAATCATGTACTATTTGATGTCGATGCAAAAGGTGGAATAACCCTGAAAAAAAAATTTGGCACAAATGCAATTGCAATCTTCATAATGCCTCCATCAGTTCCGGAACTTGAGAACAGGCTTATCAAAAGAGGTACCGATACAATTGACAAAATCAGAATAAGGGTTGAAAAAGCAAAAGAGGAATTAAAACTGGCTGACCAGTTCGATACAATTATTGTCAATCATCAGTTGGATAAGGCAAAAGAAGAAGTTCTGAAAATGGTCAGATCTTTTCTCGATAGTTAATTCTTAATATTCACAGATGGCAAAAATCGGTTTATATTTCGGATCATTTAACCCTGTTCACATCGGACATCTGGCTATTGCAGGTTATATGACCGAATTTAGCGGTCTTGATCAGGTTTGGTTCGTAGTCAGTCCCCATAATCCATTAAAGAGGAAAGAAACTCTTCTTGCCGATAATCATCGTTATTATATGGCACAGCTGGCGATTGGAGATAATGACAGATTAAAAGTTTCCGATATAGAATTCAAGCTGCCAATACCTTCATATACTATTGATACTCTGACGTATCTTAATGAGAAGTACCCTAGTTAATGAGTTTTGTCTGGTGATGGGGGAAGACAATCTTTTTACTCTTCATAAATGGAAAAATGTTACTGAACTTGTAAATAAGTATCCGATTTACGTTTATCCGCGTCCTGAATCTGCAAAACCTTCTTCAATCTTACTTGATCAGATACTTCTGTCGGCTGATATTCATCGGGTAAATGCTCCTCTGATGGAAATATCCGGCACTTTCATCCGTGATGGTATAAGAAATGGAAAGGATATGTCGTATTTCCTTCCCGCTGCGGTCTGGAAATACATAAAGGATATGCATTTCTATGAAAAATAGGCTAAAGGCGTCTGGCGTCAATAGGAACACTGGGGAAGCAAATTCAAACTAGCTAAGTTGAAACATAGAAAAAATAATTAACTATGAAATCAAGAAAAATCTTACTCTTTGCTATCTTACTTATTTTCAGCCAGTTGTTGTATGGTCAGCAAGCAAAAAATACATGGGAAAAATGGGACTACCTCATTGGAGAATGGGTTGGGGAACATAATGGTCAGCCCGGAGAGGGTGAAGGCAGGTTTTCTTTTCAAACCGATCTCGGCGGAAAAATACTGGTCAGAAAAAGTCATACGGTTTTTCCAGCTACTGACAAATCAGCTGCAATAGTTCATGATGATCTGCTTATCATTTACCCTGGATCAGGGAATAACGACCAGGAGGCAATTTATTTTGATAACGAAGGCCATACTATAAAATATAAAGTTGGCTACACCGATAAATCAATTATATTGACCAGCAGCATCACTCCAAATGAAACAAGATTCAGGTTTACCTACACGAAAATTGATGATAAGTCAGTAAATGCCTCCTTTGAGATGGCACAACCTCAGGCTCCCGAGGAATTCAAGACGTATCTGTCGGGGAAAGCGGCCAAAGTTAAATAGCCCTCTGAACTTCCTTTATTATCTCCTCTCCCCTTTTCAGCGCCTTTTCATTCATAGGGATAAGATTATGATATCTTTCAGGAAGGGATTTCTTTAATCCTTTAATGACGTTCTCCAGCTTGATTATTGGTTTCACTTTAAGGAAACCTCCCAGGACAATCGTGTTGAAAGTTTTCGGGCTGTTCATCCTGGAAGCTTCTTCAGCAGCATCTACACGATAGACTGTGATATCTTTCCTCTCGGGATGCCGGGTAATACCATTGCTGTCATAGATAAGAATTCCCCCGGGTTTTATCGAGTTTTCAAATTTATCAAGCGACTGCTGGTTCAGATATTATTGCAGTATCAAATTGTTTAATAATTGGTGAGCTGATCCTGTCATTGCTGATTATTACGATAACATTTGCTGTTCCGCCCCGCATTTCAGGTCCGTATGAGGGCATCCAGCTGACTTCCATATCCTGCATTACACCTGAATAGGCCATTATTTTACCCATAGAAAGGACGCCCTGTCCTCCAAATCCGGCAATTATTATTTCCTCAGTCATTTTTCTTTAGAATAACTTTATTTATGTTAATTGACTAAATCTTCAGGCACCTTCAGATCGCCAAGCGGATAATACGGAAACATATTTTCCTCCATCCATTTATTCGCCTGTACAGGTGTCATCTTCCAGCCCGATGGACAGTTTGAGACTATTTCAATAAGACATGTACCCTTATTAAGCTTCTGATATTGAACCGCTTTTCTAATTGCCTTCTTGGTTTTTTTAACATTTGCGGCAGTATGAACACTCTGTCGGGTCACGTAATACGATCCGGGAAGCGTTGCAACTATATCAGTTATTTTAAGTGGATAACCCATAGTTTTAACATCTCTGCCATATGGTGATGTTGAAGATTTCATCCCGGGCAGGGTGGTTGGCGCCATCTGTCCTCCTGTCATACCATAAATTCCATTATTAATAAATATTATAAGAATATTCTCTCCCCTGTTGCATGCATGTATCGTTTCCGCTGTTCCGATTGCAGCCAGATCACCATCGCCCTGATATGTGAATACAAATTTTTCGGGTAAAAGGCGCTTGATAGCTGTTGCAACAGCCGGTGCCCTGCCATGTGCTGCCTCCTGCCAATCAATATCAAGATAGTTGTACATAAAGACAGAACATCCTACAGGAGAAACTCCTATCGCTTCAGACTGAAGTCCCTCCTCATCGATTATTTCAGCAAGAATCCTGTGAGCTGTTCCATGTCCGCAACCCGGGCAATATGACAGTGTGTTTTCTGTCATTATTCTCGTTTTCTTATAAACCAGGTTCTCCGGTTTTATTATCTCTTTGATTCCTGAAAATTCAGTCATTGTTTAACCTCCTATAAAATTTGATTTCAGACTCTCAACCACCTCCTCAGGGGTTGTGACAATACCTCCCATTCTGCCAAAATGATATACAGGAACCTTCCCATTTACAGACAAAAGCACATCTTCGATCATCTGTCCAGCACTCATCTCAACAGAAAGCATTCCCTTAACGCTGTCTGCAAGCTCATTAATTCTTTTTGCCGGAAATGGGAATAGAGTAATTGGTCTCAATAATCCTGCTTTTATCCCCTGTTCCCTGGCAATCTGAACCGATTTCTGACAAACCCTTGCACTTGTTCCATACGCAACCATCAGATATTCAGCATCGTCACACTGAAATTCTTCATACCTTACTTCCTTCTCCCTGATCTCGTTGTATTTAGCCAGAAGCTTTCTGTTAAATAATTCCTGGCGGTTCGGATCAAGGTCGAGTGATGTAATGATATTCCTCTCTCTTGTAGCAGGTTTTCCCGTCGTGGCCCATTCAGGCACTACTTTTGACCGTTCTTTTTGCGGACTGAGGTAAACTTTCTCCATCATCTGTCCTATTGCACCATCAGAGAGCATCATAACAGGGTTCCTGTATTTAAATGCCAGTTCGAAACTCAGGCCAACAAAATCAGCCATCTCCTGTACCGATGCCGGTGCAAGAACTATAAGATGATAATCGCCATGTCCGCCACCCTTTGTCGCCTGAAAATAATCTGACTGTGCCGGCTGAATAGTTCCGAGTCCCGGTCCGCCTCTTACAACATTAACTATAAGGCATGGAAGCTCTGCTCCGGCAATATAGGTAATGCCTTCCTGTTTAAGACTTATTCCGGGAGATGAAGATGACGTCATAACTTTTTTACCGCAGGCAGCACCGCCATATACCATGTTAATAGCTGCTACTTCACTTTCGGCCTGAAGTACCACCATGCCGGTTGTTTTAGCCGGATTAGCTTCCATAAGATATTCAATGATTTCAGTCTGAGGTGTAATTGGATACCCAAAGTAACCGTCAACTCCGGCACGGATTGCAGCTTCAGCCACAGCCTCATTTCCTTTCATCAATCTTAATTCCTTTTCCATCACAAGCTTAAATTTTTGTTTTATAAACTGTTATTACACCATCGGGACAAACCATAGCGCAATTTGCACAACCAATACACAGCTCAGGATTTGCAGGATAAGCATAATTATACCCTTTCCCGTTCACTTCTTTCGCCATTGCGATGGTACCTGTCGGACAGGTAACCATACATACTTCGCATCCCTTGCATTTCTCAACATTAACGACTATGCTCCCCCTTATCTTTGCCATATTCTTATCATTTAGTTCTTTTCATTTGTATGATCTTCACTGAATTTTTTTAATCGTATTTCAAGTTCGCCGAACTGTTCACGGGGAACAAGTGAAACGCATGCTCTCAGACCTTCAGGTCTCTCACTTCCTGTGGTTGCAAGAGAAATGGCACTTATTCCATAACATAAGAGTCTTTCAATCAATTTATTCCCTGACATCCCGGGATAAGAGATAGTGAAATAGAAACCATCGGCAAGGGGATCGTCAAGGTCCCTGTCATAAGTTATCCTGAAGCCATTGGATGTAAACATTCTCTTCATTTCTTTTGCCTTCTCTCCGTACTCTACAACATCATTCCTGTACTTGTAATCTCCGTCATTAACCGCCTTAAGTAATGCAGCTAAACCGTACTGTACCGAATGTGTTACCCCTGCTGACAAACCATATAAAGCCCCAAAGATAGCTGAATGTCCAAACTTATCAGTCGAATAATACCTTAAAAGATCAGGATAGGACCTGTCAAACAGTTTATCAGATATAGCCATCATACCAATTCGCTGGCCTGCATAACTGAATATTTTTGAACTTGAAATAAGCAAAACATATTCATCAGTATAATGAGCAACAGTAGGTTGGAAGGGTGGCTTACCCGGTATTGAATAGTCTTTTCGGAAATCCATGCCGAAGTAAGCCAGATCTTCAATAACAATGACATCATATTTCTTTGATAGTTTGCCGATTATTTCCAGTTCCTCTTCTGTCAGACAGATCCAGGTAGGATTATTAGGATTTGAAAAAAGAAGAGATGATATCCTGCCTGGTCTTAAAAGCGATTCGAGCTTGTCCTTTAATTTCTTTCCTCTGAAATTATATATATCAAAAGAACAATAATCATGTCCCAGCATTTTAACCTGTTGCTTCTGAACAGGGAATCCCGGGTCGATAAATAATGTTCCTTCTTTCGTCTTGTCATTTCTGTTAGCTACCAGAAAGCTTATCATTGCACCCATCATCGACCCGACAGTAGGAATACAGCCTTCAGGACTGATATCGGTATCAAGGAAGAGTTTTATAAACCTTGAAGCTTCGGATTTCAGGGGCTCAATACCTGTGATGTCGGGATAAACTGCAGCAACTCCATTTTTAAGGGCAGCTATTTCTGCATTAATACCAATAGAAGGTGCAGGAAGGCCGGGAACACCCATTTCCATCCTGATGAATTTTATGCCGGTACTCTCTTCAATTACATTTACCAGGTGAACTATTTCACGTATGGAAGAAGTTCCGGGACAGAGTATGCCAGCTGCTTCAGATAAATTTTTTATTGATTCGGGAGATATTGGTATATCAATCATTATGTTTCAGTAGAATTAGAATTTCCTTTTATCAATTACACGTTTAGCTTTACCTTCACTTCTTTCAATTATCTTTGGTTCAACGAGTGTCACTTTTATGCCAAGCCCCAGGGAGTTCTCCAGGTTGTTCTGAAGTTTCTGGCGAAGTGATTCCAACTGGCTGATCTTATCCTGAAAAAAAGCTTCATCGACTTCCACTTTCAATTCAAGTGTGTCGAGGTTATTGACCCTGTCGACAATTAACAGGTAATGTGGTTTAATCTCGCTCATTTCAAGAAGGACAGTCTCAACCTGGGAAGGAAAGAGATTAACGCCCCTTATAATAAGCATATCATCGCTGCGACCGAGACATTTTTCCATTCTTACCATAGTCCTGCCACATTTGCACTTTGTATAATCAAGACGTGTAAGGTCTCGTGTCCGGTAACGTATAAGCGGTAATCCTTCTTTAGTAAGTGTAGAAAAGACCAGTTCTCCCGTACTTCCCTCAGGTAAAACCTGAAGAGTCTCAGGGTCAATAATTTCGGGATAAAAATGGTCTTCGTTTATGTGCAATCCTTCCTGCACCAGGCATTCACTTGCCACACCGGGACCAATGACTTCACTGAGTCCGTAGATGTCAATTGCGGTGATTCTAAGCTTATCCTCAATTTCTCTCCTCATATTTTCCGTCCATGGTTCTGCACCGAAGACGCCGACCCTTAATTTCAGGTCATCCCGTTCAATTCCACTTTCATGTATTGCTTCTGCAAGATACAGGGCATACGACGGTGTACATGCAAGAACTGTGCTTCCGAAATCGTGCATCAGCTGAATTTGCCTTATCGTATTGCCTCCTGAAATCGGAATTACTGAGGCACCAATCTTTTCACCTCCGTAATGCAGTCCCAGTCCACCGGTAAAAAGCCCATAACCGTATGCAACCTGTATGAAGTCATTCCTGTTGGCTCCGGCGCTTGTCAGGGTCCGGGCCATCACTTCTGACCATGTGGCTATATCGTTACGTGTATAGCCAACAACTGTAGGCTTGCCGGTTGTGCCGGACGAAGCGTGTACACGAACAATTTCGCTCATCGGAACTGCAAAAAGGCCAAACGGATAATTATCCCTGAGATCAAGTTTTGTTGTGAAAGGTAATCTGGTTATATCGTCTATTGTCTGAATACTTTCAGGTCCAAGTCCTGCCTCCTGCATCTTGTTTCTGTAGTACGGAACATTGAAATAAACTCTTTCAACTGTTTCCCTGAGTCTTTCACTTTGAACATGCTTAAGTCCTGTTCGATCCATGCACTCGAAATGGCGGTTCCAGATTTCCATTTTTTTGCTATTAATCAGGAGAATTATTCAAATTACAATTTAGTTATAATAAATTTTCTTTCACCTCTAGCACCCCCTCCCGCTTCGCGGGGTCCCCCTAAAGAGGGACTCTGCTATAAATATGATTTACATATAAATGTAGTGTAAAAGTCCCCCTTTAGGGGGGTTGGGGGGTCATTATATTTTATATAAATCACTTGCCTTCAGCAATTCCATCTCATGACTCTTCAATGCCGTGATCGCATCCTCCGTATTGCTGCAGCGGAGAATTATTATCGATTTATCACCCACTGAAAATGCATAAGTATATTCCACGCTGATTTCCAGATCGGATAATATCCTCAGAATCTTTGCATAATATTTTGCCTCATTTGGGGCCATCACAGATATAACTTCTGTAAGATTCACTGTAAAGTTCTGTTTCTTCAATAGCTCTCTTGCTCTTGCAGGATCAGAAACAATGAGACGCAAGATCCCGAATTCTGCAGTATCAGCAACGCTTAAGGCAGTTATCCTGATATTCTCCTCTCCAAGAACTTCAAGCACTTCCGTAAGTCGTCCTGATTTATTTTCAAGAAAAATTGATAACTGTGGGATAATCATATCATTAACTATTTTTTGAGAAAAATGAACATTCGAATATAAATATAAAATTTATCAGCATCGAAAAAACGCGGGTAGATTACCTTTCAATTTTGATCCTTGCATCAACAACTGTAATGCCATCAGGGCTGCCAATCAATGGATTAAGATCCATCTCCTTGATCTCTGTGGCATAGCGCAATAAACTTGAGAGCCTTACAATGATCTCTGCAAATTTAGATTCATTTATGCCGGGCTTCCCCCGTGTCCCTTTGATTATCCGATAGCTTCTCAGGCTCCTGATCATCGATTCTGCTTCATTAAACGTTAGCGGGGCGAGACCTGATGATACATCACCCAGTACTTCCACAAATATACCTCCAAGCCCGCAGAGAATTATATGACCGAATCGAGGCTCGTATTTTGCTCCGATAAAAAGTTCAGTTCCTGATAGCATCGGCTGAACAAGTACCGACCTTACACCCTTAATCTGCATCATTCTTTTAAACTCGGCTTCAAGATGCTTGACAGATTTTATATTGAGAGTGACGCCTCCCACATCTGACTTATGGACCGGACCAACTACCTTAAGGGCAAGAGGGAAACCAGTTGTATTTGCTACTGTTAAAAGCTCTTTTTTTGAGCTGACAACCTGTTCTTTCACAACAGGTATGTGAGCTGCATTAAGAAGCTGCTGTATTACTGAGGGTTCTAAATATCCGCTCTGAGTTTTATCGATGATCTCTCTGACAAGAGGAACATTAATATCCTGAAGAAATACCTTCTCTTCTGCTGGTGAAGGAGTATTGTATATTTTAGTCAATGCTCTTCCCAATACTACTTCATCAGGAAAGTTAACATGGCCCTTGTTAAGAAAATATTCCAGTTCTTTAAAAGAGCTTGTCACCGAGGGCAGTATAGGATAGAGGGGCTTGTTACAGTCTCTTATTTTTTTATGTAACAGGTCATAGATCTCCTTCATATCGTTCAATCCATTGCTACCAAAAATAACACTCATCCCATCTATCTGCGGAAGATTTTTATCGACATAATCGATTACCCTGTCAAGCTGATCATTAGTAGCAGTGGCAATCATATCAATCGGATTGACCGCCGATGCTCCCTGATTCATCATGGCAAGCAAATTTTCCTCATGATTTCCGGTTATCCTCGGAATATTCATACCACCGGCTGACAGTGCATCAGTAAGCATTACTGCCGGACCTCCGGCATGTGTTATGATAGCAATGTTTTTTCCTTTAAGGCTTTTGTGAAAAAATACCGACGCCACAGTTGTCAGCTCTTCTCGCCCTGAACATCTTACTATTCCTGCTTTACGAAATAAAGCTTCTACCGCCGAATCTGATGAAGCCATTGCACCAGTATGCGACGTAGCAGCCCTGCTGCCGGCTTCCGTAGTTCCTGCCTTAATTGCAGCAATCTTGCATCCTTTGCGTATAAGAGATGATGCATGATGAAGAAGTTTATCCGGATTTCTTATGCTTTCCACATAGATTAGCTTTATCGGGGAACTGAGATCAGGTTCGTATGTATTATCCCAGTATTCGAGTACCTCTTCAACACCCGTCTGTGAACTGTTACCAACTGAATATACACTTGAAAAGTTCAGCCCTTTTGACATAGCTGATTCAAAAATAAAGACCGCCGTGGCGCCTGAGCCTGAGACAAAATCACATCCCTTTCTATTTAACTTGGGAACAGGAGATGTAAATACCCCCTGATATGATTGTGTTATTACACCGATACAATTAGGTCCGATAAGACATCCTCCCGATTTACCGATAATAGCAGCAATTTCCTGTTCAAGCTTTATGCCGGTACTGCCTGACTCACTGAATCCGGCTGATATAATAATGAATGCCCTGGTCTTTTTTTCCCTGACGAGAATCTCAACCGCAGGTAAACATTGAGTTGCAGAAATAGCAAGTATCGCCAGATCGGTCTCAGGTAAATCATTCAAATCACGGTATGATCTGATTCCCTGAATTATATCTTGTTTAGGGTTAACAACATATAAGTTTCCCTGGTATTTCCCGTCGATTATATTTTTAAGGACCTTTCCTCCGGGCTTGAACAGATCGTCTGATCCTCCCACAACAACAATGCTCCCGGGATTTATAAGTTTTTCATTTATCATAAGCTGCAATAAGCACTTTTATATGCAACGACAAATAAATATTTTTCTGATATATAATGACTTACAATCAATGTCTGTCAATAATTAAGGGAGGCAAGATAATAAAAATAAATAGTACGGAACAAGATAAATGTCAGTAGATAAAACGCTTTATTTAAAACAGAATTACTTACTCCCCTGGGGCTGTTGAATAAGGCCTTTTTAACCGCAAAGCACGTAACCCCTGACGCTGTGCAGCTGTCCCCCTAGAGGGGTACTAAATCGGTTTACATAATGATTTAATTGAAAGACTGAGAATTACCCCCCATTGGGGGCTAAATTTCATCACATTTCAATTTAAGTCCGTTGCAGAAAGAGAGAAGGAGGCTGGCGCTCGGGATCTCCTTCTCATAGCTGGGATGTAATAAAAAAGATGTGATGAAAGATTAGCTTTAGGGGGGATGGGGGGCGCTACCTTTGCAGTTAATGATTTCGACTTTTTCAACAGCACAGAGACTGGAACAGGTAGTGTATGTTTTTAAAAATATGGTTCGCATTTGTGAACGTATCTTAAAAAATTACTTTTGTAAGATAAGTCTGAATCAATTGTTGATCTTAAATCTATTTCATATGAAAAATGTAAATCCCAGAATAATTTGGATAATAATATCCCTGTTCTGTTCATCCCATCTTCTGAGAGCTCAATACTATGATATTGATACGGACGGTCCGGGTTATAGCGAGAATTGTACCACCATAATGGTAGGAAAACTAGCTTCAACCGATGGATCTGTAATGACCTCCCATAGCTGTGACGGAAATTACAGAACATGGCTCGAGATCCATCCGCATCAAAAATTTGACCAGGGTACAATGCATCAGGTATATTCCGGGATGCTTCATACCGAAGAGGCATGGGATATGACAAAGGTGACTTTGAAGGGAGAAATTCCTGAGGCTGCCGAGACCTATTCATATCTTAATACTGCCTACCCCTGTCTTAATGAAAAGCAGCTTGCCATTGGGGAAACAACCATCTACGGAAGAGAGGAGCTGATAAACCCGGAAGGTATGTTTCTGATAGAAGAACTGGAAAAGATAGCTCTGCAGAGATGTAAAACTGCCAGAGAAGGCATTGCACTAATAGGAAAACTTGCTGAGGAATATGGATATGGGGACATGGCAGAATGTATAACACTTGCTGATCCTAAAGAAGTATGGCAGCTGGAAATCGCTGGATCAGGAAAGGGAAAGCCATCGGCTATCTGGTGCGCGGAAAGAATTCCTGATGAAAATGTCGGAGTGTGTGCCAATATTCCAAGGATTTCGGTAATTGATTTTAAAAATCACGACTATTTTATGTATAGTACTGATCTACAAAATGTTGCCAGAAATATGGGTTACTGGGATGGAAAAGAACCACTTAAATTCTGGAAGATCATAAACGGTAAGAAGCCTTTTTCGATAAGAGAGTTTTATATCCTCAGTACCGTGGCTCCATCGTTAAATCTCTCTTTCGATGCTGACGAACTTCCATTCTCGGTAAAGCCTGAAAAGAAGCAATCACCCCGTGATATAATGAAATTCTTCAGGGAGACATATGAAGGAACACAATGGGATATGACAAAAAACCTGTTTGTTACTATCAAGGGAGAAAGACAAAGACGGAAAGGAAACTGAGAAAAAAATAAAGACCCCTGTAATAAGTAACTGGATGAATAATGATATCCGTACATTACTGAATGAAATTAAGCCCGGACTGGTTGATCGCCAGAGAACAATTGCAATAGCCGGCTGCTCCTACTCACATGTAATTCAATGCCGCGACTGGCTTCCGGATGAGGTAGGAGCGATAGCCTGGTTCTCCTTTGATAATCCGGGAGAGAGCCCAAGGATACCAATATTTTCAGGAGTCCTGAGCCTGCCGTCAACATTTAATATCTGCGGTCAGCCACGTTATAGAACTGATGCTGCCATATGGTCATTCCGGGAGGCAAACAGGCTTGCAACAGTAAACTGGGGGAAAGGAAGAACACTGATTGAACCTGCAGTACAGGAATTTGAAGATAAAGCTTTTGCAGAGATCCCTTCTGTGGAAAAGAGAGTAATTGAACTGGTGAAGGAAGGCAAACATGATGAGGCAAAGAAATTTGTAACCTCCTATACCAATAGCTTTGCAGATGCAGCCATGAGACGATGGGAGGATCTTAAAATCAACTTGTGGGGTATGTTTGGGAGAGGTTTTTAATGAAGTAAGAACATTTGAACAAATGAATGAAGAATGCAGAATGATTAGTAAAATTCTTAATTCGCTGTTCTGAAGTTCTATTGTTCAAACTTCAAAAGGACAATTACATTAACTACCTTTGCCTGTCAATTCTAAAGTTGATGGTCAATACAATAAATGCCATACTCGAACAGGCCGAATTTTCGAAAACTGATATCGTCAGACTCCTTGAATCAAAGGGAGATGGCAGGGCTTTGCTTTTAAAAAAATCATCAGAAGTAAAGGAAAAATACATAGGGAATAAGGTATGGTTCAGGGGCTTAATTGAATTCTCAAATATCTGCAGTAAAGATTGTCTCTACTGTGGAATAAGAAAAGGTAATACGAACCTTACAAGATACAATCTCTCAGATGAAGAAATTCTCTTTGCTGCCAAATTTGCCCACGAAAACCGGTACGGGTCAATTGTACTCCAATCCGGGGAACTTGAAAGCCAGTTCGTTACAAACAGGATTGAGAACCTTCTTCATAAAATCAAAGAACTTTCCAAAGGCGAATTAGGTGTGACCCTGTCAGTTGGTGAGCAGGAGCCTGAAGTATATAAGAAATGGTTCGATGCAGGTGCTCATCGCTATCTTCTGAGAATAGAGTCTACAAATCAGTCGCTTTATAATAAGATCCATCCGAACAATTCAAAACATGATTACCATCACAGGCTCGACTGCCTTAAAAGCCTTCAGGATATAGGATACCAGACAGGGACAGGTGTAATGATCGGTCTGCCATTCCAGACACTGGATGATCTTGCAGGAGACCTTCTGTTTATGAGGGATTTCAATATCGACATGTGCGGTATGGGTCCATACATTGAACACGCCGATACGCCTCTTATAGAATATTCTGAAAGTCTTATGCCGCTGAGTGAAAGATTTGAGCTTACACTTAAAATGATTGCAATAATCAGGCTGATGATGAGAGATATCAATATTGTTGCTGCGACCGCTCTTCAGGCAATCGATCCCATCGGCAGGGAAAAAGCAGTCAAAATTGGCGCAAATATAATTATGCCTAACATTACTCCCGGGAAATACCGCGACAGCTATAAACTTTATGATAATAAGCCATGTACCGATGATTCAGCTGAAGATTGCCAGAGTTGTCTCGAAGCACGGGTCAGCCTTGCAGATGCTGAGGTTGTATATGGTGAATGGGGAGATTCAAAGCATTATGAGCTAAGAAGAAGTAGTAAGAAATAAGTCACCCATCACCCAGCACCTAGAATACCATTGTCCTGACATGTATATGATTTAATGCTTTCAGGTCCTTTTCAAGCAGGAGCCTCTGTTTACCATCTCCTTTCAATTCAAGAATAATCAGTCCAGCCGGTTCTCCAAAAAAAATTTCATTAACACCCAGACGGGTACGTATGTTGCAGCCGTATGCAGTAAGCAGCTTTTGCACAGCTAAAATAACCGGCTGACTTCTTTCAACGAGAATGCCTAGGATCTCCACGCTTTCTGCAGCGGATCCATCATTCTGCGGTTCTTTCTCAGAAGTGAATGACATACTGCGCAACTCAATCCCTTCAAGCGCTCTGAGTTCTGATGAAAGTTTATCTCTCTCAGCCTCATCGCCATTAAGATTAAGAGTAATATATGCTTCACGACTGCAGACCTCATCCGTAACTTCATGAAATCCAAGGCGTGTAGTAATGACATTTGCATGCTTCGACAATATTCCCTGGGTCAGCCCGGCTTCTTTAATTCTGTCGATGATCTTAATTCCGAGAACTTCTATCATAATAAATAATTTTGTAAGAGTTTTATAGTCTCTTGGTCTCTCAGTCTCTCAGTCCCTCAGTCCTTCAGTCTCTTAGTCCCCTATTCCCTCAGTTTAAAAATAAAGGTCCCTCTCCCCTGCCTTGATCCTCTCAATTTTTTCCCTGGTTGCAACAGCGACTCCGGGCTCAAGTTTTACAACGTTTTTATCAATAGCTTTCCATCCTTTTTCGATGGTTTCTCCTTCGGCATAGTCGCAGATATATTCTGACAGAGTAAGAATTGCATTCGGGGTGCAAAATCTTTTTATGAATCCGGGTACTGAAAACTCCATGAAATGTTCACCGGTGCGCCCCATACTGTAGCATGATGTGCAGAATGAAGGCAGGTAATCGTTTTCAAGCAGCTCATCTACAACTTCAGCAAGCGACCGTGCATCATTGATCTTAAATTGCTCGCGGTTAAGATTCTGTTTCTCATTTTTGGTATCGGAATACGATCCTAGCTCGAGTTTCGTACCTCCATCGATCTGTGATACACCATATTGCAATGCTTCCCTTCTGACATCAGGTGCTTCCCGTGCCGTAAGGATAAGTCCGGTATAAGGAACAGCCAGTCTTAGAATGGCAACAAGTTTCTTAAATTCCTCATCCTTTGTTTCATATTGGCCGTTAATATGAAGACTAAGAGCATCCTTGATGCGTGGAAAAGAAATAGTATGGGGTCCTACATTATAGCATGCCTCAAGATGATTTGTATGCCGGATAAGTCCCATTACCTCAAATCTCCAGTCGTAAAGTCCGAAGAGTGCACCAATACCGACATCATCGATCCCGGCTTCCTGGGCCCTGTCGAGAGCTGTAAGACGCCACTCAAAGTCTCTCTTTTTGCCTCCAAGATGATACCATTTATAAGCTTCAGGATGATATGTTTCCTGGAATATCTGGTAAGTTCCGATACCTGATTCTCCAACAGTTCTGAATCCCTCAATATCAAGCGGAGCTGCATTAATGTTCACTCTCCGTATTTCACCATGGCCTTTTTTTACACCATAAACTGTCTTGACAGTATGAGCAATATATTCAGGTGAATAATCGGGATGTTCACCATAAACAAGTATAAGTCTCTTCTGACCATTATCCTCAAGTGCTTCAACCTCTTTAACTATCTCATTATCGCTCAGTGTTTTCCGGATCGCATCCGCATTGGTGACCCTGAATCCACAATACTGGCAATTGTTGATACATTTGTTCCCCACATAAAGAGGTGCAAAAAGCACAATCCGGTTGCCGTAGACTTTTTCCTTCAGCTCGCGGGCACCCTGCTTGATCTCATCAGCCAGACCCGTCCCGATAGAATTAATGAGGACAGCAGTCTCCTCCATTGTAAGTCTCTGCTTGTCAAGTGATTTGGCTATAACATCTCTTACTCTCTGCTTATCAGGTCTTGTATTATTTATCAGATTCCATATCTCAGCCGGATCAATGAATGGCTTCATTCGCTGATCAGGAATACTTAATTTTTCAGGTGAAAACTTCATTATAATAATATTAATATAACTCTTCTTACCTCAGGTCGCAAAGGACCTTTTCAACAGCCCGAAAGAAAAGAATATTTTCCAGCCCCTCTTCCTTGGGAGAGGGGTTGGGGTGAGGTTTTAAAGAACTGCAAAGATAATCAACTAATGGCCTACAGGAAATGATTTCTGTCAATAAATAAGTTCGGATATCTCCTCTTCTGCCAGTCTGATTTTAGAAATAGCCCCGCTGTCTGAAAAATTAACTGCACCATGAATTTTTTTATGAAAAGAGATAGTGATCCTGCTGCCAGCATTAAAATTATTTTTATCAAAAATATGCAGCAGAACTTCCTGGGTGTTATCCCTTCTCCTGTAAATTATTGCCATACCTTTTGAGTTTAACAAACCTAAGGATACCGATACGGCATATATGCCCGGATAACGGTAGAATTTTACATTCTTCGTTCAGGGGAATATTCATCAGGTCAGGAAAATCAGTGGCCTCTTCTGAAAGATAGTTCTCAGCTACACCCTTTATAATATAATAGTGATCGAGGTAGGCATTCGCTCTCTGAATATAACCCTCACTTATTGCCTGTCTGATTTTTGTAGAGCTTACAGTTTCATGATATACCTCCTGTTCCGGTATCTCTTCAGCTTCAAAATGATATTTCCCCTGCCACTCCCATAATTGTTCTGTAATCTCCCTCCTTATTGAATCCAAAATGATGATTAAACCCGACAACAATGACTTTTGCCTCCAGAATTCCATGCAGAAAATCCCGGACAAATTGTTCGCTGGTTATTCTGGAGAACTCCCTTGTGAATTCCACAATGATGACATTATCAAGGCCCGCTTTCTCAAGGAGATCAAGCTTTTCTTCCTGTGAATTAATCAGTTTAAGGTCTTTCCCGGCAGTGTCGGGATAGAGTACTTTCCTGGGATGAGGATCAAACGTGATCAGAACTGATTCACCGTCGATATTTTTCCGCCAGCAATCTGAGACGGTTCAGTATTGTCTTATGCCCTATGTGAACACCGTCAAAAGATCCGGTGGTGACTACAGGATTTATAATATCTTTAGCTTCCTCAAAGCTTCTGAAGATCTTCATGATAAACCAGGGCTCTGAATTTTATTTTCTTTAACAAAATAGGCAACTTTTTCAATTGAGGTTATCATATCATATTCCTCGAGATAGACTCCCGACGGAACATTTAAAGGAATAGTTGTAAAATTTAGAATTCCCTTTATCCCAAATCTGACAACTTCTTCAGCAATCTCCCTTGCGAAATCAGGAGGAACAGTCAGAATTGCTATCCTGATATCAAGTTCCTTTATCATTCTTTCAATCTCATTATACGGATAGCACTTTACACCTGAAATAACCTTGTTAATTTTCTGAGGATCATTATCGAAAGAAGCTACAAGATTAAGCTTTGACCGTTTCCCTTTAAAATAACCGGCAACTGCTCTTCCAAGATTCCCAATCCCGATTACTGCCACATTCATGACTCTTTTCCGAATCAATGATCTTGCCAATAGTATCGATAAGCTCCCTTACATCATATCCTTTTCTGAGAACACTTGAGTAACCAATCAGCATAAGGTCACGTCTGACCTGAACAGCTGTAATATGAAGACGTGCAGCCAGATCGTGTGAAAAGATGAAGTTTCTTTTTTCATTAAGGCATTCCAGAAGTGTCCTCCTGTACTCGCTCAGCCTTTCGACGGTTTTTCCTGGTAGTTTCATCATAATGTAATTGTTTTTTAGGTATGAGGTTTTCTTTTCTTTTGATACTAAACTTGCCAGAGTATGAAGAAGTTCTGGTATGATCTTTATGTTATTGCTAATTGTTTTTTTGGTAATCTGATAGTAAATACTGTTCCTACATCGGGTGTACTGTCGAACTTAATTGTCCCATGATACAATTCTACAACTTTCTTGACAATTGATAATCCGAGTCCGCTTCCTGAAATATTTCTCGTTTTTTCATTCTTTATCCTTACAAACTCAGTAAAAAGGTTTTCAGTATCATTTTTGGTTATGCCGATTCCGGTATCCGAAATGATAAGAATTGCCTCACTGTCGGAACTATCTATTGTAATTTCTGCCTTACCTCCTATTTTATTGTACTTAACTGCATTTGAAATAAGATTATTAAAAACAATCTCCATATCACCGGGATCTGCCATTATAACAACATCGGAACTTACATCGAGGTTAATACTTACATCCATCTGAATGGCATATGGCTGAACAGTTACTATTGCTGCTGAAGCAATTTCAGCCAGATTAACTTCCTCTATTTTTTCCTCTTTCCTTTCAAGACGTATTTTTGTAAAATCAAGGAGATCCATAATCAGGTTTCGCATTCCCTGTATCCTTTGCAAAGATCTTTCAATAGGAGTTGCATAATCATCGATCAGCTCACCTGCCTGTTTTCCCTGCATCATCCTGAGGTATCCTTCCAGGGCATTCAGCGGGGCTTTTAGTTCATGCGACAGAACGGAAAGAAACTGATACCTGATCTTTTTGCCTTCCTGTTTCATTTTATGGGTTATCCTCTTAAGATACTGCTGTTTCGTTATGTTTTCAATACTCGATTTCAGCTCCTGAGGCGTAAAAGGCTTGGGAATAAAGTCGATGGCACCATCGCGGGTTGCCCTTATTGCAACATCAAGAGAAGCATAAGAGGTGATCATTGCAACAACAATATCATAATTTCTTTTTCTTATATATTCAAGAACATCAACTCCCTGAATACCAGGTAGCTTATTATCAAGCAAAAGGATATCAGGCATATCCCTTTCAAGAATTGTCATACCATCTTCCCCAGTTGGCAGCTTCAGTAACATCAAATGTATAATCCTCATCCATAAAAGGATACGTAACATGAAAATTGTTAAGTATCCTGGAAACACCTGAACGTATCCCCGGTTCATCATCAATAACTAGTACTTTCAGAACTGCCATTTCAAAGTTTTAATAATTTCATTATTTCCTGATCGAGCTGTTCTGGCCTTATACCCTTTTCAAGATATTTGTCAGCCCTTATCCATGACTTTTCCTGATCAGAATCGATACTGAAGGATATTCCTGTTTCATGAGATACAGCAGTAGCCAGGATGACCGGAACATCCGGGTATTTTTTCTTTATTTTGTAACATAATATGAATCCGCTGTCATCACTTTCCATCATCAGGTCGAATATTGCCAGGTTAGGTCTGAATCTTGCTATTACTGATTCTGCTTCAGCCTGACTCTCAACAGCCACCGTTTTGTAACCTGCCTTTTCAAGATTAAATACTGTCTGAAAAAGGTAATCCGGATCATCATCGGCAACAAGTATTGTTACATCACTCTTCTTCATTGTTCCACAAATTTCTAAAATTTCTTTAAATCAAACAGTTATTATGATAAATATGATTGGTGTTAATTTTTTAACATTAATTCTTTGGGTTTGCGGTTTGAGGCCTGCGGTATGCCTATCCGCAAACCGCATACGACATACCGCATACTCTATTCTTTCCGTCTCGGTAACATAATCTTAAAGCTGGTTCCTGTCGGATCCTTTAGCGGGATCATTATTCGAATCAGCAGTTATCTGGCCTTTATGCATCTTGACAATACCATAAGCAGTTGCAAGTCCAAGGCCTGTACCCTTTCCTATGCTTTTCGTTGTAAAGAATGGTTCAAATATTTTAGCCCTGTCTTCTTCTTTTATGCCTGTGCCAGTGTCACTTATTACTATTATTACATCACTGAGCGTGTCTTCCATTTTAATATTTATTGTTCCTCCTGAAGGCATAGCTTCAAATGCATTCTTTATCAGGTTTGTAAGTACCTGCATCATCTGTTCCTGATCGAGCATTGCCTCAGGATTTGTAGTTCTGTCGTCAATATTAATCTTAACCCTGGCAGGAATAATAAGGCTCTCAAGACTATGATTCACAAGATCCCTGATGCTTACTACCTGATGATTCACCTGGTTCTTACGTGCAAAATTCAACAAGCCTGCTACAATTTTCTTGCATCTGCCGGCCTGTTCTACAATCAGCTTAAGATCCTCTCGCACAGGATCTTCCGGCTTGGATTCTTCAAGCAGTATGTTACTGTACATTATAACCACGCCAAGCGGATTATTAAGCTCATGCGCTATACCTGCGGAAAGCTGTCCCATATGGGCCAGTTTTTCGGATTGTTTGAGAGCCTGTTTCATTGAAGACAGCTTCTCGTTAGATAAAGCAAGGTCCTTAACCGATTTGTGAAGCTTTTCAATAGTATAAGGCAGGCACATCTCCACTTCTGCAAGGCCCTTCTTGATAGCAATTGCATGTTCGACACAGCTTTCATATCCACAGGCGCCACAATCGAGCTGATCCTTCTTTGTTTTCTTACCCATCTTCATGAGAATATCGTTTACATCAGCTTCATCTAGCGATTCAATCCGATGATCTTCAGGTTTATGGCTAATTGACAGATCGAGGTCATTGAATTCGTCAAATGATGTCTGCCAGCTCTCAGAATCAATATTCTGCATCTTACTACTTGGCATAAGAACTAACCAGTGAGCGCCTGTTGTACTGCTTGCCATTCTTTGACAGACCAGGACCCATTATGCATCCTTCACAACAAAGAAGTTCCATATGCTGCTTTTTAATCAGTCCGGCTTCAAATTCCTTTAATGCACCCTGAAAATCTATTCTTCCTTCAGCTGCAATAATATTTCCGGTAATGGCATTATCGCTGATCTTGGCGGTCTGAAGCAATCCACGGGCAACAGGGAATATTGCACCTCTTCCGCCAACAGGCTGATCAAAATCCACCGGCTTGCCAGTTTCAGAAGTAATGCCTTTCTCCGACATCATATCACGTAGTTCAGTAAAGGTTATTGCCTCATCAATTTCAGTGCTTTCAGCTTTTTTTGCAATGCAGGGACCTATAAAAACAATTTTCGTATCCTTCCCGTATTTTTCGCGTACAACTCTGCTCATTGCTACCATCGGTGAGACAACCGGAGCAAGGTTTTCCACAAGGGCCGGATGATAGAATTTTACATACTTTACTATTGACGGGCAATCGGATGATATATAAAATTTTTTCTCCTCCGATACAAGTTTTTTATACCTGTCAGCTACCAGGTCAGCACCAAATGAGACTTCAGCTACATATTCAAATCCAAGTTCCTTAATCATACCAGTAAGAATATGATGATCAGGAATATCATAAAATTCTGCAGGAAAGCTTGGAGCAATAATTGCAGCTACCTTCTGATCAGTTTCCAGAAGCTTCAGTACTCTGTCGGTGGTATTAAGAAATACCTTTGCTCCCTGACTGCATACTTTTGTGCAATTCCCGCATGCGATACATCTTTCATCAATTACCTCAGCCTGTCCTCCGACAATCCGTATCGCTTTGGCAGGACATTCCCTGACGCAGGTATAGCATGTGCGGCAAAGTTCCTTTATGGTGTAGACCAGCATATCATAAGATATTATTAATCATAATAATACATTTCTTTTCTCAAAATGAGTAAAGAATATCTTCTTATCTGCAATCTCAGCATTATCTTTTAACAGCTTCTCATACAGATTGATAAGAGAAGGTGATTTACATGGCAGATTGATTGCTTCTGTTTCATCTGCCTGGTAAACAAGTTTTGACCTGTTCTTTATTTCATCCTTTGATGGACTGAAGGGCAGCCCTGCACCATGAACACATCCTCCCTGACATGTCATTACTTCAATAAGATCATACTTTTTCCCTGCAGCCATTGAAATTTTTAATTTTTCCAGACCTGTCAGACCATCGACAACAGCTACTCTTAATCTCTGATTCACCACCATTAATGGTTATTTCCCTGAATACTCCCCCCGATCTGAGCTTTTTAAAAACTTGTTTATCAGGCTCTTTCTTCATCTTCTGATAATGATAGGTCCTTATAACAGCTTCAGCCATACCTCCCGATACTTCAGCCAGAATAGCAGCTGAGCTTCTTCCCGATATAGGTTCATCAGCCGGTTCATGTTCAACATTTGAAGTGTCAATTCCATATAATCTTATAAGCCTTGCCAGTTCCCTTACTGTCAAAACACTGTCCACATCACTGATTCCTTTTCTCATCATTCCGTCACGGCGTGCTTCAAATTTCATTGCCATACAGGGAGTGGCAGACACTGAAAAGATCTCATCCGGATTTACTTTCATCTGATCAGCTACCAGGGTTTTGATAAGTACTCCGGTAATCTGCTGAGGCGATTTTACTGTTGAAAGTTGAGGAATAAGCGAAGGAATAAACTGTTCTGCATATTTAACCCATGCCGGACAGGCAGAGATATACAAAGGATTATCTGATTTATTTTCAATTCTTGCTGCGAGCTGATCTGCGATTTCCGATATGCATACATCTGTACCTATTCCTGTTTTAAAAACTTTATCAAACCCAATTTTGCGAAGAATTGAATTCAGTATCTTATCAAAATCCCTGGTATATCTCATTCCAAGCTCTTCAGCAATTCCGTAAACTACCATTGAGGAATACTGAATGACCTTTAATATTTCAGGTTTATTAAGATATTCCTGAACTTCGGTTATATTATGTTTTTCATGAAGCGCACCTGTAGGACAAACCAGAACGCACTGGCCGCAATGAATACAGCTCGAAAAGTTAAAATCCCTGTCCATGGCAGCACCAACATGTGTTTCTCTTCCCTTATTTATAAAATCAAGTGATGTTGCAGTTATTACCTCCTCACAAACCCTGACGCATCGTCCGCAAAGAATACATTTTGACAGTTCTCTTATTATTGCAGGGCTTGACTGGTCGAGACGGGGTTTTATTTTTCTTCCGCGGATACGTCGTTCTCTGATATTAAGTTCTTCCGAAAGATCGCTGAAGTTCACAGTTCAGGTTCCGGTCGCAATAAAGACAATCGTCGGGATGGTTTGAAAGCAAGCAGCTCAACAATTGTTTTCCTGGCCGTGATCACCCTCGGAGAATGTGTTTTAATCTTCATCCATTCTTCAACTGGCTGAGAGCAGGCAGTAACAAGACGGTCACGACCTTCAACCTCAACAACACACATCCTGCAGGCACCGGTAGGTGTAAATTCCTTCATCCTGCAAAGGGTCGGTATAATAATTCCGTTGCGATTAAGGGCTGAAAGGATTGTTTCGCCCTTTTCAGCCTTGATCTTTTTATTATTTACCTGTATTGTAAAAAGCATAAAAGCTATTTAACGTTTATTGCACTGAACTTACAAATATCGAAACAGATACCGCAGCCAATGCATTTTTCCTCTACAATGAAAAAAGGCTGAAGCCGTGGTTCCGTAAATTGCATTTACCGGACATTTGGCTGCACATGCGGTACATCCTGTACATTTGTCAACATCAATTGAAAATGTTCTTAGTCCCCTGCAGATGTTTGCCCTGCATTTCCTGTCAAAAATATGTTCTTCAAACTCATCCCTGAAATTCTTAAGAGCGCTTATGAAAGGGATTTGGAGCTGTCTGTCCGAGTCCGCAAAGAGAAGTGTCTTTCATTACGGATGCAATTGTTTCAAGCTGCATTACTCCTTTAAACCTCTCAAGGGTTGTTCCTGACTCTTCATTTAGAGGTTTCCTGATCACACTTTCAAGTATCTCAAGCATTCTTCCTGTTCCTTCACGGCATGGAATACATTTCCCGCAGCTCTCATTACGGATGAATTCCATATAATACCTGACAAGATCAACCATGCAGGTATTCTCATCAATTATCACGAATCCACCTGCTCCCATTCCGATCCCCTTTTCTTTAAGATCCTCATAATCAATTGCAATATCGAGGTTTTCAGCTTGTAATAAATGAACCTGAAGCTCCTCCAAGCTGTATAGCTTTAAACTCTTTTCCCTCTTTTATTCCGTCAGCAATATCTTCGAGAATTGTCCTGATAGTGGTACCCATTTCTACTTCAACCACACCCGACATGCCTGCCCTTTCCGGCAACTGCAAATACTTTTGTGCCCGGACTGTTTTCTGTTCCCAGCGTCCTGAACCATTCCGGTCCGTTCTGCATTATAAGCGGAACATTCATAAGTGTCTCCACATTATTTATAACTGTTGGCTTGCCAAATAGTCCTGCAGTTGTCGGATAAGGAGGTTTAAGCTGAGGCATGCCGCGTTTTCCTTCAAGAGTATTTATAAGGGCTGTTTCTTCACCGCATACAAATGCTCCGGGTTCAATCCGGATAACTATATCAAGATTATAACCGCTGCGAGTAAATATTATGTCCGAAAAGACCATATTCTCTGGCTCTGTCTATTGCTTTCTGAAGTCTGTTCTTTGCATGATCAGAACCCGATCGCATAAATATAATGGCATTAGATGCCCCGATAGCATATGCTGCAATTGCAATACCTTCAATCAGGCGATGCGGATCGCTTTCAAGGATAGTTCTGTCGGTAAATGCTCCCGGATCACTCTCCTTTGCATTACAGATAAGATACCTGGCATTTGAACGTTGTATTAAGAGCATGCTTCCATTTAAGTCCTGTAAGATATCCTCCTCCGCTTCTGCCTCTCAGGCCGCTTCTTTCAATGATATCACAGACCTCTTCAAAAGTATAATGTCTTATTGCTTTAATATATGCCCGGTAACCTCCGCGTGCAATGTATTCTTCAATACTTTCAGGATCATAGCATCCGCAGTTTCCCAGGACAACTCTTTTCTGGTCTTGCAAAAAATGGCAGCTCATCCATAAAAGGAATCCCCGACCATAGTTCAAATCCTCTTGTCCCTGTCTGACCTGCAAGGTCATCCTCATTTATATCATTATGAAATACACCATTAAGAAGAGGTTCAACCTTCTCTTCTGTTATATTTCTGAAGAAAAGCTTATTTTTCCCGGGAATCTGAATACAGACCAGCGGTTCAAAAGTAGCCGGACCATTGACATCCTACGTGAACCAAACCTGCAGATGGCATCATTTTCTTTTATATAGGCTCCGATTGCTGAACAGGTCTTTTCTGATCCTGCAATGATACTGCTGGTTCCGGAGGATACATAGATTACAGGATTATCAGGTTTTTCCCTTCTGACCTGCTGCAATGACCTTCTCCGTTTCCGGCTATCAATGTATCGGATTCAAACATCAGAACCTTATCAATCAGGAATGTTTTTAAATCTTCCATCAGGAGATTTTAAATAGAATTAGTCGTTTTCAATAACGTACTTTAATCTTTTTAATCAGTTCAGGAAGCTGTTCAGCTTTTATATGGGTATGATATTCTCCGTTAACATTTATAACCGGACCATTGCAGCAGCCACCCATGCATGATACTATCTCATAGCTGAAATTGCCGTCTCTGGTTGTCTGTCCCGGCAGTACTCCGGTCTCTTCCTTTATTTTATTAATTATTGACTGTGATCCGTTCAGAAAACATGATGTTCCGTGACAGATCCTGATCTGAATTTTTCCTGATGGAATAAATCTGAATCTGTCATAAAATGTGGCAAGTCCATATATCTTTGTGGTGCTGAGACCAAGGAAACTACCATCTTTACAATTGCTTCTTCAGAAAGATAACCCAGATCATCCTGTATTTCCTGAAGCAGCGGAATAAGATCTTCTCTTTTCCCTGTTTGTATTTTTTCAGAATTATATCAAGATCAGTACTCATTCTGATAATATAAAGTATAATATTTATGACACAAATATAATTTATTTTATTGTTAATAAATAAACATTGTTATTTAATTAACAATAAAATAATAAATTATTTTATAACAAGCATATATTTTATAATATGCTGATTATCAATATATTTACAAATATAACATGCAAGTTTTACAACTTATAATATCATAATTCATGGACAGTATATCATGATCAGCATGATTGACAGGGAAAACTGTGAAATCTCAAGATTCATAGTGGATTTATGACAGCTCAGAAATAATTATTACTTTTGAGGTTGTTGTTTATTTTTGAACAGTAAGAAAAATGGCTCAGAGAATTGAGATGCAGATTTGTCTTGGCAGTTCCTGTTTTTCACGGGGGAATAAGGATGTTGTAATGTTCATCAGGGAGTATCTCAGAAAGAATCATCTGGACGACAAAGTCATTTTCAAAGGAGCACGATGTATGGGTCGATGCAGCAACGGGCCAAACCTGAATATAAACGGAGTTATCACTTGAGGATGTCACACTTTCAAAAATAGAGAGTATTCTGGAAAAAGAATTTGCCGGAATAGTATAAGAAAATAGGAGCTGAACAGGTGAAGGGGAGAACTAAATGGTTGAAGAAGTTGAATGAGTTTAATGTTTAAAACATTGAGATGACAAACAGAAAACCTGTTCTTTATATAAATGACGAAAAATGCAGAAATTCATATTCCTGCGTGCGGGTCTGTCCTGTCAATGCAATTGAGGTTAAACCACAGAAGGCTCATCCCTATATTCTGCCTGACAGATGTATCGGATGCGGATTATGTTATGTTTCATGTACTCCGAATGCTATAGAGTTCCGCGATTCAAAGGAAGATGTGAAAAAACTTCTTTCATCAGGAAGGAAAACTGCTGCTCTTATTGAACCAAGCATTGCTTCTGAGTTTGATGATATAACTGATTACAGGAAGTTTGTTGCAATGATCAGATCACTTGGATTCGATTATGTTCATGAGGATTCATTCGGAGTTGACCTGATAGCTGCAGCATATGCAAAACTATTTTTAAAGGCAGAAGGAAAGTATCTTATAACAGCCAACTGTCCTTCAATTGTCAAACTTGTTGAGAAATTTCATCCTGAACTTGTACCCAATCTGGCTCCACTGGTTTCACCAATGATTGCCACTGCAATGGTTGTTAAAAAGTTATACGGACCTGATGTAGCAACTGTACAGATCGGTCCATGTATCGATGCAAAAGATGAAGCACTTATTTATGATTCAGGAAATCTTGTTGACGGGGTTCTGACATTTGTTGAACTAAGGGAACTTATTTGATGAATTCAAGATCCAGGAAAGACTGGTAAAAATGTCTGATTTTGATCCTCCTCACGGGAACTGGGGAGCTCTCTATCCTCTTCCTGCAGGTATTATCCAGGCAGGCGGAATAAAACGCGACATGGTTTCAAGCAGGGTAATAACTGCTTCGGGAAAAGAGGAGATCCTTGAAGCAATAAATGATTTCGATAAATATATTGACACAATACAGCATCATTTCAACCTCTTCTTCTGTCACGGATGCCTTCTTGGTCCTGGTATGCAACATCATAATGAACGGTTCAGGAGAAGGGCACTTGTAAGAAGGTATGCTGAAAAAAGGGTAAGTCAGCTTGATAAAGCGCTCTGGCAGAAAAATATGGAAAAATGGTCAAAACTCGATTTTTCCAGAACCTTTACTCCCGATGACCAGAGGATTCCTGAACCACCGGAAGAGGCTATAAGCAGAAGTGCTTAAAATAATCGGAAAAGATAATCCTGATGAAGAGATAAACTGCGGTGCCTGCGGCTATCTCTCGTGCCGTGATTTTGCATCTACTGTTGCAAAGGGACTTGCAGTTCCTGAGATGTGTCATACATTCAATCTGAGAAATAAACAGGAATATATTGAAACTCTCCGGCAGACAAACAGGAAGCTTGCCGAGACAAAAAAGGCACTCAAAGAATCGGAAGAACTTGCCCGAAGAGAAAAGGAGATAGCACAGAGTGCTTCCGACATGATGAATAATATGCTCGAAAAGCTTCCTACCGGAGTGGTTATCGTTGATAACAATCTTAAGATCCTTCATTCAAATCAAAGCTTTATAAATATAATCGGTGAAGATGCAAAAGCTATATCGGATGTAATTCCCGGACTTGCCGGGGCAGATATTAAAACTCTTATCCCTTTCAATGTATATAATATGTTCACATTTGTTATAAAAGAAGATGAGCCTGTTGTAAGCAAGGATGTTCATTTTGAGGATAAAATGCTGAATATTTCAATCTTTCCTATCAAGAAGAACAAGATTTGCGGAGCAATAATCCGCGACCTTTATTCTCCTGAAGTACAGGGTGAAGAGGTGACAAGCAGGGTAAGCGAAGTGATTGAGAAAAACCTCGAAATGGTTCAAAAAATCGGATTCCTTCTTGGAGAAGGTGCATCAGAAACCGAGCAGATGCTGAACTCTATAATTGAGTCGTATAAATCAAAAAGGGCGAATAAGAAAACCAATCCGAAATAATCATAAGTGAACAGGAACTTTTTTATAGAGGTCAACAGTCAGCAAAGGAACTACGACGGTGAAAGGATAAGCGGTGATGTATTTCTCTACAGATACATTAAAGAAGAAGACAGGGTAATAGCTGTTCTCTCTGATGGCATGGGACATGGAGTCAAAGCAAATATTCTTGCCACACTCACTGCCACAATGGCTATAAATTTCACCCGGGAACATAAGGAAGTTGACCGGATAGCCGAGATAATAATGAATACTCTTCCGGTGTGCAGCGAGAGGAAGATCAGCTATTCGACTTTCACCATAATTGATATTGAAAGTACCGGAAAAGCAACTATCCTGGAATATGATAATCCCTCATGCATTATTTTCAGAGGAAATCAGATATTTGATCCTTCCTGGAAAAAGGTAGTTCTCGAAAAGGGTAAAAACTCCGGCAAGGTGCTGAAAACCTGCTCATTTATGCCTGAGAAAGAAGACAGGATCATCTTTTGTTCCGATGGAGTATCTCAGAGCGGGATGGGCAGTGAACCTTTCCCTTTTGGATGGGAGAGAGAAAATATTTCGACTTATGCAGCATCTCTGGTAGATAGTGAATCATCTATTTCAGCAAATATGCTTGCCGGCAAGATTGTTACAATGGCTCATAAAAACGACAACTATAAAGCCAGTGATGATATCAGCTGTGCAATAATCTATTTCCGTGAACCGCGTAAATTGCTTATATGTACCGGTCCTCCTTATGAAAAGGAAAAAGATAAAGAACTGGCTGCAAAGGTCCTGGCATACAAGGGAAAAGTGATTCTTTCCGGAGGAACCACTGCAGATATTATTGCAAGGGAACTGAACAGGACAATAATTGATGAACTGATATTCGAGGATCCTGAACTGCCACCTGAGAGTTTTCTGGAAGGGATCGATCTTGTAACGGAAGGGATACTTACTCTTCAAAAAGTCAATGAGATACTGAAAACATATAATAACAGTGTAAAGCTTGGAAAAGGACCTGCAGATAAAATTGTTAGGCTGATAATGGAGAGTGATGAGATCCACTTTATTATCGGTACAAGGATCAATATTGCCCATCAGGATCCCAATCTGCCGGTTGATCTTGAAATCAGACGCACTGTTGTGAAAAGGATTGCACGTTTGCTTGAGGAAAAATGGCTCAAGAAGGTGAGTTTCGAGTATATATATAAGCGAAGTCTGAAGACTTCGCTTAGCTTGAGCTTCTCTTAGCTTAATTTTAATCTTATTAGCTTCATTTTAACTTAAGGAATTCAACCGTCTTCCTGAATAGATGAGGCTGAATATCCGGATGAGTCAGATTTGCCGGAAGATGATCGAGCAATGTTATTTCAGCAATTTCAGAAATATCGGGTATCGGACCAATTTCAAATACCTTGGCAATATAGAGTCTTCCCCATCCGGTTTCTCCATCCTTTAGTTACTGAATATGTTGCAATGCATTCCAGGTCAAATTTCAGAGCACCAGTCTCTTCCATCAATTCTCTTGACCGGCCGCCATCAAATGAAGTCTCACCTTTTTCGATATGCCCTCCTGCAATTTCCCAGGTTGAACGCTGCTGATGGCGGACAAATATCCACTTACCGTTATATATGGCTGATATAACTGAATATGTAAGTTTTGAATCAGGAACAAACAGCGGATCATAAAATTTAACTTCAGTCATATATTTATATGATTAACCACAAATGACTCAAAGGATCCCCTGAAGAATCAATAAGATCATTATTATCAATTATTTTCAGTGCGAATGTAAGAATAATCAGGTTAAAAAATTATTGAGTACTTTTAAGCTTTAAAAGCTTTCCTATGGCATTATTGTTTGTTCTTCTCAGTACAGAGATCCTTAGTCTCGCAGTTCTCCGGCAGCACTTCTATAACGTTTCATAACCAGATACTACATTTCGCTTATCATTCATATTATTCTCAGCCTCTGGACATGGATAATTTTTATTGAAATGTCTTCTTATAACAGTTTTTATGATAACCCGAAGCATGTCTGGCTGATGCTTAATATGACAGCAATAATTATCGCAATTGTTATTCCCAGAATAATAATTATCCTTTTTCATTTTTCGGGCAAATTAATAAAGCGGAAAACAGGAGGCCATTTAAGGTGGTTAACTAACACCGGGCTTATAATGATGATGGTAGTAATTACAATCATAAGTATAGGTGACTCTGTACGGAAGATTTAATTTTAAAAAAGAAGAGGTAACTATAAAAATAGAAGATTTGAACAAAGATCTCGATGGGTTGAAAATTGTCCAGATCTCTGATATGCATCTCTCCTGCTTTTACAACCATCATAAAGTACAACTTGCAAAAAGTAATAAATGAAGTGAATATGCTTAGTCCTGATCTTCTTATTAATACAGGAGATTTCGTGAGTTTTGGCTGGAGGGAATTTGAACATGACGATACAATCCTTCTCCAGAGCACATAGGCAAATATGGCAATTTTGCCATTTTGGGTAATCATGATGTCGGAACCTATGATCCGTTCTTCACTGAAGCAGACAGGGATAATAATATACTGATAATGAATGACCTTATCAAGGCTTCAGGATATCAGGTTCTTAAACGATGAGTTTAAAATAGTCAAAATAGGTAACGCAAGAATCGGAATGGTTGGTGTCGTTACCGGAGGACGATATCCTCACATGATTCACGGAAATCTGGACAATGCACTTGTCGGGAACTTGACAGTGTCGATCTTAAGATACTGCTCACCCATGATCCAAATCAATGGGCCGAGGCAGTTGCCGGTAAGACAGATATTGATATTACACTTTCAGGACATACACATGGAATGCAGATGGGCATTATGACAAAAAAAGTAAAATGGAGCCCGGCAAAATATTTTTATCCCCACTGGAATGGACTTTATACGGCTGGACGTCAGTACCACTATGTCAACCGTGGACTCGGATGCCTGGCTATTCCTTTCAGGATTTGGATGCCACCCGAAATAACCATAATCACTTTAAAAAAGAAATGATTCATATGAGTAGAGGGTGTCTCAGAGTTCTCCCTGAAACTATCTCAACCCCCCAACCCCCCATATGGGGGGCTATTAAGGTCTTGGAGTTCAAAGTCCCCCAATTGGGGGATTTAGGGGGTTGATAAAGTCAGATATTGAGTTTCGGTGCAAAAAAGAAACGGGCAGCAGTAAACCTGCTGCCCGTTGATATTACCTCCCTGATCTCTATTCTAACCTACTAACCTAAAACCTACTAACCTGTTAAGATATGGTCGAAAAAAATTATTGGGAATAATTTACTAACCATTTTCAGTTCGGGTAACATGTAAAGTTAAATTTTTAAACTCTGTCTAAATCATCAGTCATTAAAAGCCTTCTTCTCTAATCTTGATAAAAAGTCGAAACCTTCATTTTTGAGTAATAGACAAGAAGGACCGAAGAAATATTCCGGAAATATTGAAATTTTAATATTTTTTTAACATATACAACCAAAAAATTTAACATTTGTCAATGTCCGACTGTAACTTCACTTATAATGATATCTTCATTCAATTTTTATTAAATTGCATCCTCTCAGCCAACAGCGAAACATATATGAAATCACGTGTATATCATTAATTTTCTGGAGCTTAATCTCCATAGTCTCTTGTTCTGGACGAACCCGATGAATGGATCAGGATCAACCAGCTCGGCTACAGGAATACAGATGTCAAAGTTGCAGTATTCTTAAGCAGAAAATCTTTAGACCTTAAGTCTTTTAAAGTGATTGATGCTGGATCAGGCAAGGTCGTAATGACATTTTATAATGTAATCAGAACAGAACCGTTGAATCCCTTCATAAGTTGTTACCGTCTGCCTTTCACAAGTCTGAAAATTACGGGTGTCTATAAAATTATTGCAGGGGAAGCTGTATCTCCCGCCTTTCGAATCTCAGAGGATGTATATAACGGTACTGCAGATTTTCTTCTTTCATATATGAGACAGCAACGATGCGGATTTAATCCGTACATAAAAGATTCATGTCACACTCATGACGGATATGAAATATACGGTAAATCCGCTGACTCAGCTCACATAGATGTAACCGGAGGATGGCATGATGCTGCTGATTATCTGCAATATGTCACTACATCGGCAAATGCTACCTATCAGATGCTGTTTGCCTATTCTGAGAATCCTTCATCATTCGGCGATAAATATCTAGCCAACGGTCTGCCCGGGACAGATGGCTTGCCGGATATTCTCAATGAGATCAGATGGGGTCTGGACTGGCTGTTAAAAATGAATCCGGCTCCGGAAATAATGTATAACCAGATTGCAGATGACCGTGATCATATAGGATTCAGATTTCCAAATGAGGATACTGCAAATTATGGAAAGGGGAAGGAAAGACCTGTATATTTTTGTACCGGTAAGCCCCAGGGTCTTTTTAAATACAAAAACAGAACCACCGGAATAGCTTCAACAGCAGGTAAATTTTCTTCTGCTTTTGCAAAAGGGTGCCGAGGTCTATAAAAAAATTGATCCCCATTTTTCTCAATTGCTTCTGACCCGGGCGACTATCGAGCTTTCAGGTTTGGACTTGATAATCCCGGAGTATGCCAGACAGCCCCCGGAACAGCTCCTTATTTTTACGAGGAAGATAACTGGGTGGATGATATGGAACTTGCAGCAATTGAATTATACAATCTTACCAAAGAATCAAAATATCTTGATTATGCGCTGGAGTTCGGACGAAAAGAGCCAGTTACTCCATGGATGGGAAGAGATACTGCCCGTCATTATCAGTGGTATCCATTTGTAAATATGGGACATCCTGCGATTGCCCGGCATCAGAAACTACGGAATGATTCTGAATTTGCAGGATATATGAAAAAGGGGCTTGATCTTACTGAGCTAAAAGGCAGAAAGAATCCTTTTCATGTCGGTATTCCTTTCATCTGGTGCTCAAATAACCTGATAGCTGCAGTAATAACTCAGGCACATCTTTATTCTGAGATAACAGGCGACAATTCATATGCTGAACTGGAAGCTGCACACCGCGACTGGCTGTTCGGATGTAATCCCTGGGGTACAAGTATGATCGTAGGACTTCCTGAAAAAGGAGACTTTCCTGTAGAATACACATTCTTCATACGTTGTTAAGGGAGGCCAGGTTTTCGGAGGACTGGTTGATGGCCCGGTTTATCCGACAATATTCAATTCCCTGAAGTATCATTTACCTTTCCAAAGAAGATCAGTATGCTCAGTTCCAGACCAAAATGGCAGTATACCACGATGATTTTGCGGATTATTCTACAAATGAATGTACAATGGATGGAACTGCCAGTCTGACTTATTATCTTTCAGCACTTCAATCCAAAGTCAGGTCATGTCACAATCCAAATCATAATAACATCGTCAAAGGGGAGCTATAATCAGGATGGATACAACAAAAAGAAATATCTATCCTCTGCTTTACAGCTCATGATTTTTCTGATGGATTTGATACCATAACTGGAACACTCAGAAGCCATAAGATAAAGGCATCTTTTTTCTTGACAGGAGACTTCTGCAGAAATCCCGTCAATAAAAATATTATTGACAGACTAAAGGCCGATGGTCATTATATTGGTCCGCATTCAGACAAACACCTGCTTTACTGCTCATGGGAAAACCGGGATTCGCTGCTCATTATCAAAGAGTGAATTTCTGTCAGATCTGGAAAATAATTACACTGCAACTGTCGAAATCAGGCGTTTCCAGGACGAAAGCCCGGGTATTCCTTCCCCCATATGAATGGTATAATGATTCAATCGCAAGTTGGACAAACCTGGCAGGATCGATACTCGTTAATATGTCGTCAGGGACAATAACCAGTCAGGACTGGACATTTCCTGACAAAGGAAAACCATATTATTCAAGTGATACGCTCATGAAGAATTTATTATCCTATGAAAAACTCAAAGGAATGAATGGATATATACTGCTTATTCATCCGGGAACTGATCCAAGGAGGAAAGATAAATTTTATCTGTTGCTTGATTCAATTTTAACTTACTTTGAGAATAAAAATTACAGTTTTCATACATTCTCCGAAATTAATTAACTGAATTGGAATTAAAGGTTAAGGATCATATAATTCACCAAACCGGCGATATTGAATTCAGAATTCTCTATTCCCGACAGAAGGTCAATAGGTATCAGTGTACATCCCGATTCATCAGTTATTGTAAGAGCACCCTACCTGACGTCACTAAAAACAATAAACAGGATTGTCAGCGAAAAGTATAAATGGGTTTTAAAACACCGTGACAATTACAGAAAGCTTGATAATAGTCAGATGATCAAGTCCTTCACATCAGGGGAAGCACATCTTTTCCATGGGAATCACTCGTTTCTTAAAATTGAAAACTCAGGCAAATCGTATATAAGGTTTTACGATAGTACTATTGAACTGGGTTTGGAAAAGACAGATGATCCGGCAGCCATCCGGAAGTTGTTGTACAAGGGCTACAAAAACGAAGCATTAAAATATTTTCCGGAGGTAATGGAAAAAGTTCTCATACAACATAAAAATCAGATGTTTAAGCCCAACGGGATGGTTATCAGGACTATGAAAAGAAGGTGGGGAAGCTGTTCAAATAAAGGAAAAATAACATTAAGTACCGAGCTGATAAAACTCTCTGACCTTTATATTGAATATGTTATTATACATGAGCTGTGCCATCTGAAACACCATAATCACGGACCACATTTCTATAAACTGTTATCCGAAGTATTCCCCGATTGGAAAATGGTCAGAAAGGAATTAAGGAAATATATACAGTAGAAGTACTCGGGATAGGTTGGGGAGAGGCCTCTCCGGAAAACCCACTAAATTCGTATTCCTGTCCTTTTGCCGGTATTTCAATGTTTTTAAAACCTTCATTCATTAAGGATGAAACATACTTTTTCTGGGTTTCATACTCACCATGAACTATAAAAATATTTTGAAGCACACTTTTATCCTGACAATTTAAAAAGCTTATCATTTCCTTATAATCACCATGACCGCTGAATGATTCGATTTTTTTCACTTCAGCTTTTACCTCATGAACCACTCCGAATATAGAAACCTCCTTATCTCCCCTGCCTATTCTTGCTCCCAGGGTTGTTGGTGCACAATATCCCACAATAAGGATTGTATTTTTCGGATCTGATATATTATTTGCCAGGTGATGTTTTACACGACCGGCTTCCATCATACCTGATGCTGAGATTATTATGCATGGTTTCTTATGATCATTAAGTTTTTTTGAATCTTCTACTTTATTTATATAGAAGAGATTATCAAAACCAAATGGATCAGGATCCTTTGCAAGAACATCAGCGAAATTTTTATTAAAACATTCCGGATGCATCCTGAAAACAGCTGTTGCATTCACTGCAAGCGGACTATCGACAAAAATATCGATTTTAGGTAATCTTCCCTCATTAAAGAAATTATTAAGAGAAAACACTATTTCCTGTGTACGCCCGACGCTGAATGCAGGAATAATAAGTTTACCTCCTTTATTCACACAGGTATCAACAACTATCTTCAGAAGATCTTCTTCTGCCTCTTTTGAGTCCTGATGCAATCTGTCACCATATGTTGATTCGGTAATAAGTACATCAGCCTGGGGAAAAGGCTGGGGATGGTGCAAGAATCTGATCAACCGGCCGGCCTATATCTCCTGTGTAAGCAATTTTTTTTAATCTGTCCGTTTTCATTTATCTCAATATTGGCCACACCGCTGCCAAGCATATGGCCGGTATTTGTGAACCTGACTTTTATGTTTTCGTCAATCCTGAATTTCATCTCATTCGGGACGCCGATAAACAGTTTCATACATCCTGTTGCATCGGCCTGTGAATAAAGTGGCTCGACCTGAGGAAGTCCTTTCTTACTTCGTCGCTTATTGAATGTAATTGTATCATGTTCCTGAATAAAAGCGGAATCAGCCAGCATAATTGCACAAAGATCGCGTGTTCCATTTGTGCAGATCACTGATCCTCTGAATCCGAGTTTATAAGCATAGGGAATCAATCCGGAATGATCAATATGTGCATGAGTCAGAATTATATGATCGATTGTGGAGGGATCAAACATAAGATCTCTGTTCATGCTGTCGGTTTCCAGTCCTTTACCCTGAAACATTCCACAATCGAGAAGGATTTTTTTACCTGAATCTGTAGTAATGAGATGTTTACTCCCGGTCACTTCTCTTGCTGCACCTATAAATTTTATTTTCATCTTTATTTCAGAATAATGACATAAAGATAAGTAACAAACCAGAAATCAGAAATTAGAAACCAGAAATCAGAAATCAGAAACCAGAAACTATATACGAGTCAACAACGCTAGATTCTCACACCTAGAATTGTAACATCGTCGACCTGGTTTGCGGAACCTTTCCACATCTCGAATTCGTATTCCAGGATACCACGCTGTTCTGCCATCGGTTTATCCATGGATCTCCGTAAGAAGTTTTTTAAGATTATATTTCATGTATTTTGTGGCTTTAGGCCCACCAAACTGATCAGCGAAACCATCTGTAAAGATATAGACAGTATCTCCCGTTTGAACTTCAATCTCATAATTTGTGAATGATTCTTTTTCCCCGTAGTAGATTCCTATTGGCATCCTGTCAGCATGATATTCACTGAACTCTCCATCATGGAAAAGGAACAGAGGGTTAAACGCTCCTGAAAATTCGATTGTTTTTCTGTTTTTATGAAGAATACAGAAAGCCATGTCCATTCCATCAGTAGCTTCACCCTCTTTGCCGGTCTGATGAAGTGATGTTTTGATCTTTTCACGCAGCAAGTTCAGAACAGTATTAGCCTTAAGGTTAGGATTATTGGTTATTATCTCATCTAGAGTTGATATACCAAGTGTGCTCATAAAGGCTCCCGGGACTCCATGTCCGGTGCAGTCAGCAACAGTAAAGTAAATACGTTTTTCATCTTCTGCTATCCAGTAAAAATCACCGCTGACAATATCCCGCGGATTGAATATAATAAAATATTCAGAGAATGAATTGCTGAAATGTTCCTGCTCCGGCAGCATGGCCATCTGTATCCTGCTGGCATATTCAATGCTTGATGTAATCTCCTGCTTTTGAGCTTCAATCTGTGCTGTTCGCTCTTTTACCTTTGTCTCAAGGATCCGCTTGTCCTTTTTAAGTTTTCTTTCCCTGATATCTTATTATCCCTATTATGACGACGAATATGGCACAAAGAACAATTATATAAAAAACTGTTGTCTGAGTAAATGGAGCCTCAATTGTAAATCCTACAATTTTAGGATCGCTTATATTTCCCCAGATATCTTTTGCCTTCACCTGAAGTGTATATTTACCAGGTTTTATCATCAGAGTGAATTGTATTATTATAGGACCATTTTGACCAGTTCTTCATTATCTTATCAACAATATACTGATACTGTGTGGAACTTTGTTTGAGATACCCGGGTGCCACCAGATCAAAATAGACAGTATTGTCACCACTGTCGAATACAATATCGGAAAGCTTGAAATTAGCACCTTTTGCATCGGAGATACTTCTGAGAAATAAGCCGACATCAGGTTTTATTGAAGGCATTTTATTGCGCAAAATTCTGAAGATCATATTATCTCCGTTCACAATCCAGATATTATCATTTGTGGTATATATTGAACTGAGATTATCAAATATTTTAAGAAGAGCCTTGTCATTAGTATCAATATCAGCTGCATGAACTTAAATTTATCCATTCGTCCTCAGTTCTTATCCAGGGAACATCGGGCTGAGAAAAAACAAATTTTATTCTGGCATTATTACCTGTAATATCCTTTTCTGTAATCCACAAAATTATCGAGATTATGATCATAGTAATTTATTTTGGAAGATGTAAAAAGGAAGACCGTGTCATTAACTGATTCAATTATATATCTCTGAGGTGAATTGAGTTTAAGTTATATGTTACAGGTTGCTCCCCTGGTTATGCCACCATTGAGATTAATTCTGTAAGCGATGTCGTCGCCGCCTGCCCATACTGTATTCTCATCAGTGGAAACAATCGAATATATTGAGTGATTGAATGATTTGTCGGGAAACACCGCAATCCACTTATTGTCTTTATCCGGGGTAACATAGAAGTAGCCTTCTGAAGTAGCAACATAGTATTTATTGTCTGTTGATTTAGCACTGATATAATTGATATAGCCGGGTACGCGTTATGGCTAGAGCCTTATGATCCGTATATTATGTACAGACCTCTGTTCGTCGATGCAAGAATTACATTTCCTGCAGAAACCATTTGTTTGCATTTTTCATTAAGTCCATCAATCTTCTTGAAGACATAATTTATTGATTTCAGTCTGCCTGTTACTTTTTTGAAATATTTTGGTTCAGGCAGTTTTAAATCCGGAAGACAAGTGATGGGCGATTCTGTTCCTGAGGTACCTGAGCAACGCGTGAGAGAACCTGCTTTTTACCAAATATCTGGGCAAAGATACTTTTCCTTGTTTTTGGCGGCTCATGCATTGCAGAGGGACAGGCATTTTCCTCTTGCCCGGTTCAACAGCCTGGGATTTCAGAGATCCTTCCCTTTGCACCAGAACCTCAACCTGAGAATAATTTTTAACTTCATTGAGATAATACACACCCTCACTGGTTGCAACATACAATTCATTATTATGCCAGAGAGAAGTTATCAGGTTACCTTTCAGGCCGGGATAAATACTGAAATTTTCAACCGGTAGGCTCAGATCAGCACGGGTGAGTCCATATTGATGAGATAACCAGAGACCGTGATTATTATCAATACCCAGGGCAAAAATTTCATCATCAGGTAGATCCATTTACATAGTTAATTGTATGTTTGATCCTGCCACTCTTTTTTTCAACAACAAGTGCTCCTCCTTCAAGAGTTGAAAATGCATAGAGGCTATCAGAAATTGATAATCCTTCAGAGAGTATGTTTTCCCTGAGATAGCCCTCATCCTTTATCGGATAATCGTAGAATTTAATACCATCAAAAAGAGACAGATCTCCATTGCTTTTTCCCAGAAGAACCAGTTTATTGCTGTATGGAAGACTGAAAAGTATCTCCTCATCTTTTACAAGATAGCCGGTGACAATTGGGAATAACGTATCACTTTCAAGTCTGTAAAGTCCCCTGGCAAGCACATTTATGAAAGTATTTTTGGGAGTAATAAACATCCCGGAAAACGGTTCATTATCTTTTTGCCTAAGCCGTAACTCAAGTTTTCCCGATTTTAAATTATGTCTGCTTATACTTTGTTCTCCATAAAAATAAACAGTGGAATCTGTAAAAATTATTCTGGATATTAAGCCCCAGAGAGCAGGAATCACCGGAAACAGAGAAGTATTTGTAAATTCCCTTTTCATCCCTGGCAAGGTATCCGTAGTTGTTTTCACCACCAACATAGACTCTTTTTTCCGAAGGATTGTATTTAAGGGAATATGGAATTGTAGGTATCTGGATGAAATTCCAGCTCTGTCCGTCAAATGTAAGGATCCCCCTTCGGTTGGCAAATAACATTACATTGTTATCATCCTGACATACTGCCCAATTCTGGTTTTCAATCTCATTGCTCTCTTTAAAATTAGTGAGTAAAGGGGCTCCTTTCTGTGCCTTAACTGAATAAACTATTGCTATTAAAAAGACCAATGAAAGAATTTTCTTCATCGAAATCGATCCTCAGATTGATTAACAGTAGTTCTGAAGCTTAAATGTATAAGAAAAAATTCAATTACTCAATAATCATTTTATTATCAGACTAAGCGCCATAACCCCTAACAATCCGATAATGCCTATAGATGTCTCCATAACACTCCATGTTTTCAGCGTATCCTTAATACTCAGATTGAAATATTCTTTAAAGAGCCAGAATCCACCATCATTTACATGTCCGAACATCAGACTTCCGGAGCCTATTGCCAGTACCATTAATTCAGGCATTTACAGTTCCTCCTGTCACTAGAGGCAGAACTATTCCGGCTGTGGTTATTCCAGCCACTGTAGCAGAACCGACACAAAACCGGAGAACTGTTGCAATCAACCATCCAAGAAAAAGTGGTGAAAGTGAAGATTGACTCAGAAGTTCTGCCAATATAGTTACTTACTCCGCTATCTACCAGAACCTGTTTCAGGGCACCGGCACCGGCAATCAGTAGCATGATCATTGTGATTGTTGTTACTGAATGGGCCAGCGAATTCATAATGTCGGTCATTTTCCTGCCTCTTGCCAAACCAAGAGTATAGATAGAAAATAAGACAGATATCAGCATCGCAATAACAGGATTTCCAATATATCCCAATACTTTTCTTATTCCGTTATCATCAGGAAGTACAAATCCGGCAATTGTTGAAATCGTGATCAGAATGACAGGCAGCAGGGAAGAAAAAAAGCTGACCCAGAAACCAGGCATTTCCTCATCAGTCATTACTTTCTGATTTAAAAATTCCTCTAATGGCTTTGCATCTATTTTGCTCAGGACTTTTGACAGGATATGGTCCGGATATAATAATTGCAGGAATTGCAACAATTATTCCATAAATCAAAGTTTTACCGAGATCTGCATGGAAAAGTGTTACAATTGCAGTCGGTGCCGGATGAGGAGGAAGGTATCCATGAGTAACGGAAAGTGCCGCAAGCATCGGTAATCCGACATATAAGTAATGGAAGTCCTGTTGAAGCTGCTACAGTAAATACCAGGGGAATCATAATAAAAAATCCGACATCGTAGAATAATGAAACGCCAACAATAAATCCTGTCAGCATCAGTGCAAGCTGAATATGTTTAATTCCGAAAGCATCTACCAGTTTAGTTGTTATCCTTTGAGCTGCCCCGCTTTCTGATACCATTTTGCCAAGCATGGCACCGAAGACCAAGTATCAGTACAAGATAACCCATCGTACTGCCTATGCCATTTTCTATCGAAACAACCGCGTTATTTATAGGTCATTCCTTCAGCCAGACCGACTGCAAGTGAGACAATGACAAACGATAAAAATGAATTGAACTTCAGAACAAGTATCAGGAAAAGAAGAAGACAAATTCCAAGGATAACAATGACTAGGGGCATGAACTTACGATTTTGGGGTTAGACAATACTAAATACTGGTTACTGGATACTGGTTGTTTTATGGTTCACGTCTGGCGTTTTCAGGTTTAAGAGGAAATTTAACAGGCAAATTATCACGTGTGGATCGGTAGATAGCAGTGAATAGTTCAACGGTTCTGCGTCCATCTTCTCCGGTTACCGCAGGTTCCTTACCGTCTGCGAGCGAATGAAGAAAATCTTCGATCTGACATTGGATATATCTTACAGTTGGATCACAGCTGTTGAAAGTTTCAGTATCATCAATCAGCCATTGTTTCAACAGGTTTTCTTCTCCGGGAACAGTCCAGAGATCATTCACAGGTGGTTCTGCAACGCCTGTCCTTCCTGCAATGAACATTGCACCTCCGTCAGTCTGAACTCCGACTGATGCTCCGTATTCGCCATGTATATGGACTTTCCCGTAGAGACCGGGTTTCTGAGAATTACTTACCAGTATATTTCCGATTGCACCGCTTTTAAATTTTACTATAGCAGCAGCAGTATCATCCACCTCTATATAGGGATGATTTAGGTTTCTCCAAACCCATAAACTTCGTCAATTTCTCCCATATACCATAACAGGATATCGAGCTGATGTGGGGACTGGTTAACAAGAACACCGCCGCCTTCTGTTTTCCATGATCCTCTCCACGGATCTGAATCATAGTATGCTTTATCGCGCCATCCTAACATTGTAACTACAGCCAGTACCGGTTTGCCAATTTTTCCATCTTCAATGGCATTCCGAACCCTTTTTACAGGCTCATACCATCTTCTCTGACTTATAACTCCTAATTTTACATTGTTATCTTTACAGGCTTTTATGATATCATCGCAATCCTGAAGATCAGAAGCAAGAGGTTTTTCAACAAGCACATTTGCGCCTGCCAATGCTGCCTCAACAGCAGGATGCTTATGATAAGGATGTGCAGTACAGACAATTACAAGATCAGATCTGTTTTGCTTTACCATCACGGAAACATCGGTAAAGGCATTTGTTTTGTATTGTGCAGCAAAATCCTCAGCTTTAACGTTGTTCTGTTCCAGACACCTGCTAGCCGGGCATTTGGAATATTACGGATAGCTTTTGCATGCAGATGAGCTACCTTGCTGCATCCGGCTATTGAAATGTTAAAAATTCGTTTGGGCATCGTCTTTAGTATTTCGGATTGCGGATTTCGGATTGCGGATTGCGGATTGAGGATTGCGGATTGCGGATTGCGGATTGAGGCAATTTTATGGAACAAGTATAACCTTGTCAAGGTCATCATTTTTCCTGTAAAGCTTATCAAACCAGAGGGCTCCTTCTGAAAGAGGGACAACTGCTGAAATCTGATCATCAACATTCAATCTGCCCGTTTAAAGCAGATCAAGGACAGTTTCATATTCACCTCTTATTGCGCAGCTCCCGAGCACCTTTAACTCCCGTGTAACAACTTTTTGCAGCGGAAATTCAATGGCAGGCGATATATTTCCTACCAGGACAGCCTTGCCTCCTTTACGCAGAATATTGATTGCAACATTCACTGATTCACTTTTCCCGACAGCTTCAAATGAAATATCTGCACCCCGCATGTTAGTGAGGGCAATTACTTTTTCAGCAAGATTCTCTTCTGTTGAAATGAAAGTGTGACCGGCACCGGCTGATATGGCTTTATCAAGTCGTTTCAGATCAATATCAACAGCAATGATCTTTGAGGCTCCTGATATTTTAAGAAGTTTCAGAATAAAAATTCCAATCATCCCGGAGCCAACTACGGCACAATTATCTCCGGTCCTCAAGCCCGAGATATTAACCGAATGAAGAGCGACCGCTACAGCTTCCACCATTGCAGCTTGTTCAAAAGAGACATTATCGGGTATTTTATACAGAATATGCTGAGGAACTGCAATGAATTCTGCAAAGGCCCCATCTCTTTTATATGTACCGGGAGATACTCCGAGAACTTCACGATTGTCACTGAGATTATATAAACCCTCAAGTGTAAACCAGTCATTCAGCGGATAAACAGTCGAATCAAATGTCACCCTGTCTCCTGATTTCCATCCTGTTACATTTTTCCCGGTATCTACAATGACCCCTGACGCTTCATGCCCCATGATCATGGGAGGAATTCTTCTTCCTGTGCTTCCATCCAATCCATGGACATCAGATCCACAAATTCCGCATGCCTTCACCCTGACGAGTACTTCATCACTTTTTATGAGAGGATCGGGAACATCTTTATAAACAAGGTGGTTATATTTTTCGAGGACAAGGGCTTTCATTATTTCATTACCTCATTCGACACGCTTATAATTTTGATCTTTGCCGGTTCCGTAACCAGATCAGCTATTTTGGGACCAAAAGCTTTGAAATAATCACTTGCAAAATGAGCGTCAATTGCTGCCTGATTCTTATACTCTTCAACAAAAACAAATTTGGTATTATCGTATGGATCCTGATAAAGCTGGTACGATTTGCATCCTGGTTCTTTATTTGATTTCGCAATTATCTCTCTGGCAGCTTCCGTAAAAGCTTTAATCTTATCAGGTTTAACGGATACTTTGGCTATTATCATCATTCCAAAGTCTGACACGGTTGTTTGGGTCAGATTGGCTGAATCCTTAGTGTTTTCTCCTGTTTTTTTATTTCCGTAGCTGCTGGAAACCAATGCCATGCAGAATAACAGAACAATAAGTCTTGCTTTCATAATTTTTCTTTTTAATTATTATTATCGAGATGTATTTCGCTTACTGATTTAATGGCTCTGTCGGAGAAAAAATCCGATGCAGGAAAAATTCTGAAAAGGCCTCCGTCTTCTTTTATTCCTGTCCTGACCATCATAAATTCCTGCTGGTCATTCCGGTTAAAGAGTTCAGAATAAGATACAACGCTCCTGTAGCCATCTATTCCGGCAATACACAGTATACCTGATTTCAGATTACTGGTGCTGACAGGATAGTTTTTCAGAAGGAGATCCTTAAGTAATACACCTTTAAATGGTGTAGTGCTGTGGATGCCTTTTCCCCGTCCGTAAAATATTGAATTATAGGTCAGATTGATAAGATCATCCGGAAGAGCTTTGATCTGGTCAACCAGTTTGGAAGAATTAAAAACATCAATCTGTGATGAATACATTGGTGATATCCCCTGGTGAACCGGAAACGAATGCCGATATGATTTAACCGTAATCCTTACCGGAGAACTGATATTCCTTTCAGTCACAAGATCATTTGCAGCAACGATCCTGCTTTGCACCCGGAAGCGGCCAGAGTTCCTTTGTCCTGGAAGGTACAATTCTCGATACACCATTGGCAATCAATATTTTATGAAGATTGTTCGGATAGTATATTTCTCCCCAGCTAAAGGCAACTTTTTCACCTTTCGCATTTTCAATTTCAACATACAAATCAATAATTGGCTTAAATTCACTTATGTTTGCCTTCTTAAGTATCCTTTTATCAAGAATATCAAAGAGTGAATACCCGTCATATCTGTAAGCTCCAACAAACCGGTCTCCCCCGGCGCTGTCGAGTAAAGTCTCTTTAACGATGACTGAATGTACCGGAAGATCCTTAAAATCTACCTTACCCGGATTAGCTATCTCACCATCAACATAAAGTTCTGCTACCGGCAGCGGATATGTTTCAACATTATCGTAAAAATTATTCGTCATGTCTGTTGTATCAATTAATTGTGTAATTGATTTAGCTGCAGTTGCCTGAATTTGTACAGAATGCTGATTACATGAAATCAAACTTAAGAAAATAATAATTAATGGAAGTGATCTTTTCATATTCGTATTGATATTTATTAATTAAAGACAATTGTTGCAGGTTGCTGGTTGCTTATTACTGATTATGCTGATCTACCGATGTACTGATCTACTGATTGTACGTTGGATTTCTGATTTCTGATTAGTCCATCGATCACTGATTTCTGATTATTCCACAATCACCACAATAATATCCATTACATTTGTCATTGTCGGACCAGTGATAATATGTCCTCCGGCTTTTTTAAAGAAATGGAATGAATCAAATTCACTGATATGCTTTTCAGGATCAATATTCCTGGAGCGGGCAGCAATAATAGTGTCTGAATCAACAACAGCTCCGGCTGCATCAGTTGATCCGTCATTGCCGTCTGTTCCTGCAGACAAAATTGTTATTCCTGGATTGTTCTGAAGTAAGATAGCTGACAATAACGCCAGATGCTGGTTTCGTCCTCCGGCTCCTTTTCCGGTCATTTTAACTGTCGTTTCACCTCCGAATAAAAGACAGACAGGTTTAACCTCATTAATATCAGATTTAAACCTCAGTGCCGTCTCGACAATGTACTCTGAAACCGTGATGATATCTCCTTGCAGCTGATCGTCAATAATAACGGCATTTATATTGAACTCTAATGCTTTCTGTCTTGCAGACTCGAGCGCTATTCTGTTTGACCCGATCAGTATATTGAACGTTTTATCAAAAACCGGATCACCTGGTTTGGGAGTTTCAGGCCTGTCTCCGTCAGCTCCTTCCTGCAGGTATCTGAGTATTCCACCCGGGACAGATTCAGTTAATCCGAATGTTGTCAGTACTGTCAGAGCCTGCGAAAAAGTGGTAGGATCCGGAACAGTTGGTCCTGAAGCAATTACGTCGAGAGAATCACCTGGCACATCGGACAAAATCAGATTCACCAGAGTTGCAGGGTATACTGCTCTCGCAAGATTACCTCCCTTAACAGCTGATAAGTGTTTTCGCACTGCATTAATTTCACTTATACTGGCTCCGCTATTAACGAGCAGATCATTTAATTTAATCAGGTCTTGTGGAGTACATTCATCGGGCACATCGAATAAAAGGGCTGAACCTCCGCCAGATAACAGGCATATGACCAGGTCGTTCCAGTTGGCTTCTTCAGCAATTTTAAGTATTTCCCTGGTAGCATTGAATCCGTTTGTGTCAGGAATCGGATGACCGGCTTCTGAAACATCAATATATTTCAGTTTACATGAATAGCCGTATTTAACAACAATATGTCCTTCAGTAATCAGGTTGCCAAGTATCTTTTCTACTTCTGCCCCCATCTTTGCACTTGCTTTCCCGGCACCAATAACATAAATATTTTCAATTGCTTCCAGAGAAAAGCTCAACTGGCCTATTTTCAGACAATTATCATTCAAAGACATCTCTCTGGATATAAATCTGGAGGGAAGCACGCTTTCAACTCCTGCCAGAAAGATCTCTTCTGCAATTGTTCTGTAATTCATCGTGAGCTTTCTAAAAGGTTAATAAAAGCATTCTTGGTTCATTTATCATCGTTCCTATAAAACTATTACTGAAGTGATCCATACGCATGCAAAGACAACTAACCCCATAACGATGGTTGAAGAGGAATAGACTTTTAAAGTAACAGCCGGATCAATTTCTGAAAAATTCGAGATGACCCAGAAATAAGAATCGTTTGCATGAGAGACAATCATCGAACCAGCTCCCATCGATAACATGGTAAGTAATCTGCCCCATTCACTATCGAGACCAAGCAGCGATAACATCGGTGCAACAAACGAAGCAGTAGTGATTATCGCAACAGTAGAGGAACCCTGGGCAGTTTTCATAATTACCGCTATAAGAAAAGGTACCAGTATGCCAATGTTGGTGCCGGCAAGAAGCCTGCCTATCGATTCACCGGTTCCTGTCGCTTTTATTACCATACCGAACATCCCGCCTGCAGCCGTCACAATAAGTATAGGTCCTGCTTTCTCGATCGCTTCACCAAAAACGCTGTTCATCGATTCTATTGTTTTTTCTTTTATCAGGAACATGGCCAGTATTACACCAATCGCCAGAGCAAATATCGGTTCGCCGGGGAAAAAGAATATTTTTGAAAGAACAGTTTGTCCACCTTTGTCAACCAGTAAGACTAATGACTTGATTGTTATCAGTAAGAGCGGGACTACAATCGGGAGAAAAGAAGCTAATGCAGACGGCAGTTTGACAGGAGTAAGCTGAGGATCAACGTCAATAACTTTGGAAGCAGGATAGTTTTTATCCTTTGTCATCCTTCCGGACCAGAAAAATGCAGCAAGGGCTCCCGGGACAGCAAAGACTATCCCTAAAAGAATAAGGTACCCGATATTCACCTTTATCATACCTGCAGCTGCAAGAGCACCAGGATGCGGAGGGATGAGACAATGGACAGAATAAAGTGAGGTTGCCAGCACTGTTGCCATGAATGGCATTGCGATCTTCGACCTGGAACTGAAGGATTTTGCCAGACCACTTAGGATTATGAATCCCGAATCGCAAAAAATTGGTAATCCCGTAATAAAACCTGTTATAGCCAGAGCTGAAGCGCTTCTGCTTTCACCAGTTTTTGAAAGGATATATCTGGCTATGCTGATAGTTCCGCCGGTTTTATCGAGTGTGATGCCGATTATTGCTCCAAGGATTATAAGGAAACCGATAGATGCCATGGTATTACCGAATCCTTCCTTGATTGTGCTCACGATCGTGTTTGCAGGAAGTGTTGTAAATGCCAGAAAAAGAGAGACAAGGAAAAGGGCAATGAATGCTTTTAGTTTTAATCTGGATGTAAGAATAATAATAGCAACTATGCTTATGCCTACCAGAATTGAAGTTCTTAATATACTCATGGATGAAGTTTAGGTAAAGAAGAGATATGCAACAAATACTGCAGCTGTAAAACCTGCCAGATCAGCAAGTAATCCGCATCCGATTGAGTACCTTGTGTTTTTTATTCCTACAGAACCAAAATAGACAGCAATTATATAAAATGTTGTATCTGTTGTTCCCTGCATGGTGCATGACAATCTTCCAATAAAGGAATCAGGTCCATAAGTCTTCATAGCATCGATCATCAGACCACGGGCCCCCGTACCTGAAAGAGGTTTCATGAATGCTACAGGAAGAGCACCGGTGAATTGAGTATCTACACCCAGCCAGGCAAAAAACTTTGTAATTCCCGCGATTATGAAATCCAGTGCTCCGGATGCTCTGAAAATACCTATTGCAACAAGTATTGCTACCAGAAAGGGTATAATCTTTATGGCAGTATTAAATCCTTCTTTGGCTCCTTCAATAAAAGCATCATAAACATTTACCTTCCTGATAAATGCCAGAACAATAAAAAGCACAATTATCAGACAGCAGAATAAAGTTGGCAGCAAAGGTTGAAATGGTTGATATCTGTTCTTTAGGCAACCTGCTGAAATAGATTATTATTCCTATGATGATTGCAGAAAGGCCTCCCAGGTATGCAAGTATCACCTTATCGAAAATGATTTATTTTCTGAATTATAGCAACACTTATCATTCCTGTTAGTCGATGCTGCAAAAGTCGAAATCAGTATCGGAATAAAAATATCCGCCGGGTTGGCTGCACCAAGCTGGGTCCTGTACACAATTATGCTCACAGGAATAATTGTCAGACCTGCTGCATTGAGAACAAGGAACATAATCTGGGCATTGGACGCTGTTTCCTTATTGGGATTTACGTCCTGCATTTCTTTCATGGCCTTTAGTCCCATTGGAGTAGCTGCATTATCGAGTCCCAGCATATTTGCTGAAATATTAAGCATAATTGATCCATAAACAGGATGACCCTTTGGGAGTCCGGGAAAAAGCTTTTCAAAAAGTGGACCAATAAGTTTGCCAAGGATCGCAACTACCCCGCCCTTCTCTCCGACTTTAAGCAGCCCCATCCATAAAGTAAGAGCTCCTGTCAATCCCAGTGAAATTTCAAAACCTGTTTTTGCATTTGAGAAAACAGAATTTACCAGGTCATTGAATATTTGAGTATTGCCGGCAAATATCAACTGACCAAGCGCCACTATAAACCCAATAAGAAAAAATGCAATCCAGATGTAGTTTAAGGCCATGCTGACAGATTGAGTTGCTAAGATAATTATTAGGTAACACAAAAGACAAATGACAAATGATAAAAGTAATAAGTTAAGGAACGAAGTGACAAACCGACCCGCCAGTTGGCGGGGAATTCCCCGAAAGCAAATCTTCCGGGGCGGGATAATAGCCGGAGTTCAAAGAGTACTTTCAAGTTTGCTTTTAATCTTAATTTAGATACATTTGTGTAAACTAGTAAGATTATGGCACGGTTTACAAGAATTGACGTCGTTCTAAAGATGAAGGAAGCAGGCATTGTCCCTATTTTCTATCATAAGGACCCCGAAATTTGCAGGAATGTAATAAAAGCCTGTTTTGACGGCGGTATAAAAGTCTTTGAATTCACCAACAGGGGTGATTTTGCTCATGAACTGTTCAGCGACCTTAATAAATGGGCTGAAAAAGAGGTTCCGGGACTTGTGATGGGAGCAGGATCAATTGTTGATGCCGGTACAGCTTCATTATATATTCAGCTGGGCGCTAATTTTATTGTTTCTCCGATACTCAATCCTGAAATGGCAAAAGTAAGTAACCGGAGAAAAATCCTTTGGATTCCGGGATGCGGTACTATCTCAGAAATCGGTTATGCCGAAGAGCTTGGCGCTGAAATAGTCAAAATATTCCCGGGATCATCGGTAGGCGGTCCTGATTTTGTCAGAGCAATAAAAGGGCCATGTCCGTGGACAAGCATAATGCCAACCGGTGGAGTTGAACCAACACTTGGAAATTTAACCGAATGGTTTAATGCCGGTGTAACCTGTGTCGGCATTGGCTCCAATCTCATAACAAAGGACCACATCCTGAAGAAAAACTGGACAGGCATCACCAAAAGAGTTACTGCAGCAGTAAAAGTAGCAAGAATGTTTCATGTAGATTGATAATTGTAGGGATCGGTCGCGACCGATCCCTACAATTATTTTCCCGATCACTTCAATCATTTCCCCGGAGCTCTGTATAGTTCAATATTCGAAATAACCGGACAAGCTTTTGATTTACTGATAGTTATCTTTATTTTCGAAGTCAGGATAACAGGAAATTTCCGTATTATCTTGTGACCGATTGTTGTACCATCAATTAATGGTTGCCATCCGCCGTTACTATAAGCTGAAACCTTAAATTCCTGAACTCTTTGTCCTAGTTTAATATATTCCTGAAGCAGTATCCTGTTAACTTCAGTCGCCTTTCCCAAATTGATGATTATATCGCCGGTTGTCTGACTGTCTTTTGTGGCCCAGTAAGTCTCTGGATTTCCGTCATTTACCTTTGAAGCTTCATATCCTTTTCCCCTGAAGATCGTTGCAGTTGCCTTCTTCCCCCTTGCAATATCTGTTGCAAATTCCTTATTAAGCAGCTCTCTGAAGGCCAGAAGCGACTTGACATCGTTCTCATGCAGAAGTCCCCTCAGGTCAGGCGGCACATTTAAAAGAAGATTACTGTTGCGTCCTACAGAAGAGTAATATAGTTCCATAAGATTCTCAGGTGATCTGACCAGTGAATCCTGATTCTTATGATAAAACCAGCCTGGACTTATTGAAACATCTACTTCAGCCGGTACCCAATAGTTCCCATCCTCATGACCTTCACCAAGAATCGCGGCAAAATCACCGCCGGGATACATATCATCTTTTTTAAGCAGGCACCAGTTCGTCAGACTACCTGTTCCGTTTTCATTGCCTACCCATCGCACATCAGGGCCGGCATCACTGAACATGACAGCTAGATGGTTGCAGCTCTCTCACAATCTTATGTGTATTTGGCCAGTCGTAATATGTTTTGTTATCAATCTTTCTTTTCTCCCTTGCTCCGCCATAATAACCATCTCCTCCATTGGCTCCATCAAACCAGACTTCGAAAATATCACCATAGTCTGTAAGCAGCTCCCTTAGCTGATTCCGATAATAGTTCAGATACTCAGGAGTGCCGTAAACAGAACTGTTTCTGTCCCAGGGTGATAAATAGACACCCAGTTTGAGTCCGAATTCGTTACAGGCTGAACGAAGATCTTTTAAAACATCCCCCTTTCCATTTCTCCAGGTCGAATTTTTAACTGAATGATTGGTATATTTTGATGGCCACAGACAAAATCCGTCGTGATGCTTTGCGGTTATAATGATGCCTTTCATACCGGCGTCCCGTGCGACTCTCGCCCATTGCCGGCAATCGAGTTCAGTTGGGTTAAATACAGTTTCGCTTTCATCGCCGTAACCCCATTCCTTATCGGTGAAGGTGTTAACAGTAAAGTGGACGAACATATAATATTCCATCTCGTGCCAGGCAAGCTGTCTTTCGGTTGGAACCGGCCCAAAAGGCTGCGGAGGTGTCACCTTTGAGCAGGATGAGAAGAAAATAATTGAAATTAGTAAAGGGAATATATTTTTCATTTATGCTAATAATTTTCAAAAATTTAATGAAAATCCATTAACCGCAAAGATCGCCAAGGTTTGCGCAAAGTGCGCAAAGAGACTCAAACTTTGCGTTTTAACTTTGCGTGCTTTGGTTTCTAAGTCTTTGCGTGCTTTGCGGTTAAAAAATATTAATTGAGTTCTTTTATTCTGATATTTCTGAATTTCACCACCGATCCGTGTCCGAGAAATCCGATATGGCCGGTCTTATTTTTCAGTCCGGGGTGATCCTTGTGATCCATTGTACCATTATCTCTTGGACCCGCAATATCACCATCTACAATTGCAGTTCCATTCAGTAAAATCTTAATATGGGTTCCTTTCGCAATGACCTCCTCATAATTCCACTCGCCTACCGGTTTCAGAAATCCTCTTCTGGATGGTATCACACCGTAGACTGATCCATGATATTGGTAGGGTTGCAGATTTGCATATACCGGTGCAGTATCATCCAGTATCTGAAGTTCCATGCCGACATAGGCCGCATCACCTGTAAGGGGAGCCCTGATACCCAGACCATTGTTTGCAGCAGGAGTAAGCTGAAACTCAAACCGGAATACAAAGTCAGAATACTCCTTTTCAGTATACAGGTTACCGCCTGAATCATCGACAGGTTTAATGACAATCATACCATCTCCGGCCACATAAGACTGTTTATTGCCTACCCAGTTATCAAGATTTCTTCCGTTAAAGAGAGAAACAAAGCCCTCCGACTTTTCCTCAGGAGTAAGATTCAGTTCCTTATCGCTTATCTCCCTGATATATAGATCCCTGAATGCCAAATCAGTACCATGAGCCTGCAATTCAATAGGACCTGTCGGGAAAATTGGGATACTCCTGTCCCAATAATTCTCAAGGGTAACATTATCAACAACAAGCTCTCCAGTCAGCATAAGCTTATTGGTTAACTGCTGGTCATATGCAGGCAGATGTACAAGAAGATCAGCTACCTTTGTTTCAGAGGTTCTGTTATCCTGGGAGAAAGATGTTGCTGAGGCCAGAAGCAGAGAAAAAACGACGGGAAGTATTTTATTTAATTTCATATTTTCAAATTTTCATATTTCATATTTCATATTTCAAACCAGGTATTTTTTAGATTTTCCAGGGTCCCCGCATTGGCGGGTCAATGAGTCTACGTCTGTGTAGTTTAACTTCTTTCATTTTACATGCATTTTACTTCTGAGAAATTATTAATTGGATCACCACTTAGAAAATGGTAAATACTCTGCAATTTGCATGATTTAAGGTCAAAATACAAACGTAAGAAGTTCTATTTTTACTAAACCGGGGGCGGTGCGAGGCTTGGGCGGTGCATCCATACGCTACCGCGGGTAAAAGGAACCCCCTTCGGGCTGATAAGTGTCGGTCATTAGACTTACTTTACAGTGAAGGGGGATAAAAATGTTCCAGAGCATTGGGAAAATGGGGAAAGGGGAACTCCGGAACTGTGGAGAATTAAACCTAGAACTATTTACCCGTGTTATTCATACATTTTTAATTAATTCATGATTCTCTGAAATTCTTTTGTCGTTTTCCTGGGTCTGATAGCTCATCTGAATCAATGTACAAAAACCGGATCTCCGGATCTTTCATTAATTTTAACCTTCTCTATGCATCAACAGACCCATCAAATTCACTATTAAAAATAGTGTGATCTTTCGTAATAAATCATTATCATATTGGGTTTTGTATGAATCGTCAGGTTTAATGTATATACATGGAATTTGAATGGATGAAAAATGAACCTGCTGACATTCCTGATAATATGACGGTCCGGTTTATAGGAGCGGGTATTCCTTACGAAACAGCAATAACCATCGGGTCCCCCAAATTGGGGGACTTACCGAAATCAGAATATAGAACATTCGAAGTTAGAATTCAGAATTTGTATTCACTTCTTAATTCACTCTTCGTTTGTTCGTTATTCATAATTCCTTGACTTCAAGCCCCCCTGCCTACCGGCAGGCAGGCATATGGGAGGTTGGGGAGTTGAGATAGTTTCACATCCACCTTAGCGGGCTTGAGGGTTATCTCTTCAGGCAGTAAACTGAGACTAAGAAAAGGTATATCATGCAAACAATAAGAATTGACATTCCAAAAGCGACATTGCTCAGATCACTTACCCAACCAATAAGTAATGGGATAACGGCTCCACCCGAAATCGCCATCATCATCAGTCCGGATATTTCATTTTTACGTGAAGGATATTTTTCGACTGCAATTGAAAATACCAGCGGCCAGATATTTGCTACTGCCAGGCCTATCATGAATACCAATCCCCAGGCCATAAAAGTTGACTTAACAAGAAGTATAGTCACCAGGCAGACAATGCCAAGGACTGATGATCCAAGAAAGAATTTACGGGATGATATTCTTGTCAGCAGCAGAGCACCGCTAAAGGTCCCCAGCATACGGCCGAAGAAGTAAACGCTTCTGCCGGAAGCAGCGGTCGTAGGATCAATGCCAAATTGTTTGATAAGGAATTGTCCGGAATTGGAATTGAAACCGACATCTACTCCTACAACAAGAAAAATCGAAAGAACCATTAACAGAACGAAGCCTGTACCCAGCAGTTTGAATGCTGATGAAAATGTTGCTTTGACCTCTTCACTTTTTACTTCATCTATTTTTACTGAACCGAGCCAGATTACAGTAAGAATTGAAACAATACCAAAAACAAGGAATAAAAGCTTCCAATCGTGAGTGAAGTGTGCAGCAAAAACTGCAGCAAGCGGAGCTCCTATCATAGAACCAATGGCTTTTATAAACTGTGAGAAACTCAGGAAACTTGATGCCCTGTTCGATGGAACTACATCAACGATAAGTGGATTTGCTGAGACCTGTACAATTGTATTACCTATTCCCAGCAAAGCAAAGCCAACAAGTACCATTGAAAAGGAATACATGAAAAACGGAACGAGTAATCCTAATGCAGTTACACCCATTCCGACATTAAGCATAAACTTTTTACCCAGACGTGACTGCATTACACCTACGGGAACTGAAAGCAGAAGAAACCAGAGAAAAGCTGCTGAAGGTATTAACTGGGCAAGAGTCGAACTAAGATTCATGTCTGATTTTACCATATCGACACCGATTCCGACAAGGTCAACGAAACTCATCACAAAAAATGCCATGAGAACAGGGAGAATTTTTGTGATGTTTACTTTTTGTGTAGTCATATTTTTCAGGTTAAGGTTCAGGGCTAATAAGGTTAAGGTTAAGGTTAAGGTTAAGGTTAAGGTTAAGGTTAAGGTTAAGGTTAAGGCTAAGTTATGTTTACATTAAGGGAAGGGCGTGCTGTACCGATTGCCAGAAATCATCATCAAGCAGGTATGCACTTCCGAGAAGGGCAGCATCTTCTTTCAGTTTTGAAAGAGCTACTTTACAAAAACATTTCTCTTTTTTCAGTCTCTCTTCAAAAACATCGCCAAAAAGGTTATATGCATTTGAAATATTGCCTCCGATAACTAAAATTTCAGCTTTGAATTTCTTAAGCCAGGGAGCCAGAAATATTCCCGCATTGTCTCCAAAATCGTTAAAGAGATCCATCACGATCTTATCTGAGGAGGCGATTGCCGCAAGCTCCTTTACTCCGGATAACTCTTTGCCGGTGATCTTTTTATATCTTGAAAGCAATCCACGTGTCGAAAAATAATCATCAGCGATCCCGTCTTTATAGGGAAGATGATAAATACAACCTAGTTTTGGTACTTCGCGACCATCAACAATCGGTATACGGTTACTGATAAACGCCGATCCGAAGCCAGTACCGAAAGTAATGGAGAGGGAACGGTTGTAATTTGCGGCACTGCCGGCCCATGCTTCGCCAACTGCAAAGGATGAAGCATCATTCATGAACCTTATCAGAAATCCATCGTGTATACCAAGATTGTCTGAGATAGCATTCTGAAATATTTATTCCGTACAGATTCTCATATTTCGCAACACCTTGTATATAGCATATACCCTTTACGTAATCAAACGGGCCCGGCATCGCAAAACCTATTCCCTTTAACATTTTCATGAGGTACTTTATCCAGTACTCCGGATAAAGCCTGACTCCATGTACTTATTATCACCTTTGCCGGAGCCTGGTTATCGACCTGTTTTTCTGTAAGTGTTTCCCGTAAGATCTTACCTGATGCCAGATCAATTGCTGCGCAACTGATATGACTTCCACCGATATCAGTACCTATTGCAATGTTTTTATTCATGGAAGAAGTGATATAATGGCTTGTTCAACTATACTCAAAACTGCGTTGAAAATATCTAATTTTGTTATCAATGCAAAATATATTGGTGCATTATTAAAATCATAATCAGACTGTATTCGGTAAAAATCCAAAAAGCGATTAATCAGGAGTTGTGAAAGTTGAATCCTGCTGTAAGGTTCAGTATAGTAAATTAAGCAGGTTACGGGTATTGACTTAACACGGAAATTATTAATAACGAAGAGCCAATTCGCTGATTTTTATCATACTAATACTGATTAGAACGATGTAATTTCGAATATCATTTAGATCAATACTAGTTTGTTACTCAAGACGATCAAAAAATAACTAAAGATATATCACCATGCAAAAAGTAACAAAAGAAGATGCTCTTCTCTATCATAGCAGAGGACGCCATGGTAAAATAGAAGTCATACCTACAAAGCCTTACAATACCCAATTCGATCTCAGCCTGGCATATACTCCGGGTGTAGCATATCCGTGTCTTGAAATTGAAAAGACTCCGGAGGATGTTTACAACTATACAGCTAAAGGAAATCTGGTTGCAGTTATATCAAATGGGACGGCTGTACTTGGGCTTGGGGATATCGGGGCAATGGCAGGTAAGCCTGTCATGGAGGGAAAAGGTTTGTTATTCAAGGTGTTTGCTGATATTGATGTTTTTGATATTGAGGTTAATGAAAAAGATCCTGAGAAATTTATCCGGATATGTGCTGCTATTGCACCTACTTTCGGAGGCATTAATCTGGAGGATATAAAAGCTCCTGAATGTTTTGAGATAGAAGATCGTTTAAAAAAAGAACTTAATATACCCGTTATGCATGACGACCAGCATGGCACAGCAATTATCACAGGTGCTGCCCTGATAAATTGTCTTGAACTTGTTGGCAAAGATATTCATGACATTAAATTATTTGTTTGTGGTGCTGGTGCAGCTGCATGCGCTTCTACTAAGATGTACGTTAATCTGGGTGTAAATCCTGATAATATAATAATGTGTGATATTAACGGCATATTGACAAAAGACAGAAAGGACCTTAGTATAGGCAACAAACAGTTTGCCACTGACAGAAATATACATACTCTGGAAGAAGGCATTAAAGGTGCCGATGTATTTTTAGGATTATCCGCATGCGGTGTCTTAAAAAAAGAAATGCTTATGACAATGGCTGAAAATCCTATTGTTTTTGCAATGGCTAATCCAAGTCCCGAGATCTCCTTTGAAGACGCTATGGCAACCAGGAGTGACCTGATCTTTGCAACCGGAAGGTCAGATTATCCGAACCAGATTAATAATGTTCTTGGGTTTCCATATATTTTCCGCGGTGCATTGGATGTAAGAGCTTCTGTTATTAATGAAGAGATGAAGCTTGCAGCTTCAAAAGCCCTGGCTGCACTTGCAAAGGAACCCGTACCTGCTTCTGTTTTAAAAGCATATAATGTTGACAAAATGGCTTTCGGGAAAGAATATTTTATTCCCAAACCGGTTGACCCGCGGCTGATATCTTGTGTGGCTCCGGCAGTAGCCAGGGCAGCAATGGATAGCGGAGTGGCCAAATACCCGATATCTGACTGGGATGCATACAGGAAAAGCCTTGACAGGAGACTCAGCGTTCACATAAAAAAAATTGCAGATTGCAGCGGGATTTGATTTATCCTTTTCAATGAATTTAACGAACTAATTTTATTCTCTTCCTTTCTGCAATCTGCCTGGAAACTTTCTTTTCAAACATTGTGACAATCATATCAGCTATATCCTGAATTGAAAATGAGCTCCTGTTTATTGTGGTATCGAAAAGATAGTCAATATTAAGAGGTTTTTTATCAAGGAATGTATGTATAAGGTTAAATCGCTTTTCATCAGTATCCACAACGTATTTCTCAGCAGCTTCAATATTCATTGCCTTCTTTTTCATTACATTCTCAACCCTCCAGTAGAATGGTGCTATGAGCCTTATATGCAGAGCGTCTTCTATTTCGTGAGCTATCGAAACACCGCCTCTTCCGACAAGTATTATGTAGCCCTCCTTTGACATGGAGAGTACAACATCCTTAATAGCTTTTTTAACCCTCAGATCGCTTATAAACCCTCCTGAGAAAGCCATAATCATTTCAGAAAGATTGGATAATTCAAACCCTTTATAAAAATTTTCAACGCGCTGAGCATCTGTATTTAACTCTTTTGCAATTGCATAGATAATGTCCTTATCAACCCATCTCCATTTATTAGTGCCGAATTTATGATTAAGCTCATCAGCCAGAATTGCAGCTACCTGACGGGCATCACAACCGGTCAGCCGGGAAATTGTAATAACCGGACCATCATCAGCAGGAGCCTTCTTAAGTATTGACTCTCTGTACCGACCATCAAAATAATCAAAAAACTTTTCCATCACACTTTCCTCCTTAAATGGTTAGTTATTGGATAGGCTGAATTGGGGTATGTCTATAAGTTTGTAAATTAACTACTTATCCCGTATTAGAAACGGATGAGACGACTCTGCCTGCAGAACTGTTTGTACTTAATAATTGGCTTTATAATTTACAAAAAATAAACCAAAAGATAAAATTTATTTATGTCACGCTCTTCTTTAACCTTATATTAAATAAATTTGTCTGCAAATCCTTTTCTTGCTGTCCGGACTGGTTCGATTTTTGAGGGTTATTCTATAACATGCATTAATGAAAAATACTCAGGTTAATATTTTCTTTATTCTGGTTGCATCCCTTCTTATAACAGGCTGTAAAAAGAATGTCGCTATCAGCGAAAAACAGACAATGCTTTTTCAGGTTGATTATGTGAATTATGCTTGGGGATTTCAGCATACCGGGTTTATAATCGACAATGAAGGAAATGTCAGAACATATAAAAATCCTCAGAACTGGATTTTTCCTGATAAAGATTTGAATATTAATGAAAGCCAGGTCATCGAAAATTTCAAAAGCTGTCTTAATTCAGGCAAAAAAATCCCTGCAACAGAGCTGAAAAAGTATGCCGGTTATATTAAAAACATTTCATTAAGCAAGGTTACAGCTTTAAAAAATGTAGCAGCAGATGCAGGAACAATACAATATATCTGCTATCAGTTTTCTGAAAACTTACGAACATATAAAGGACACTTGATTAAGAAGGAAGGTGATTTTACCTGTGAAAACCTGAATTTCTTTTCCAAAAGGGTTACAACATGGTTAAAGAATATAAATGACACCATATCTAAAAAATAAGTTGCACCACAATCCGCTTTATCCTGACAACTTATTTTTATTACCCTAATCGCAACAGAATTTTAAACTATCTCAAGTTTTATTTATATCTTTACTCTAATTACAACCATCTCGCTAACAATAATAAATTATTAGTTATGATCACAAACATTTTTTCCAGACCAGAAATCTTCTGGTTCATTCTGGGTCTGGTCCTGTTTCTTCTTGAACTTGTCATTCCGGGTTTCTTCATTTTTTTCTTTGGGCTTGGCGCCTGGATCACAGCTCTGGTCTGCCTTATCGGAAATCCGGGTATTAATCTGCAAATAATAATTTTTGCAATTACATCTGTACTATTACTTGTTGCACTAAGAAGAATGATTCAGAAAAAATTCTTAGACAGTAAGCGTAACCTGTCAGAAGATGTTGAAGATGAGTTTACAGGAAAAGAAGCAATTGCCAAAACTGATTTTGGTGGTCTGAAAGATGGGAAAGTAGAGTTTAAAGGGACAAGATGGAATGCTGAATCTTTATCGGAGATTAAAGAAGGACAAAGAGTTATTATTATGAAAAAAGATAGTTTTAAATTAATAGTTGAACCTAAAAAATAATTAAAGATGGAAGGATCAAGCACTACTTTTATTCTAGTTGGTGTAATCTTTTTAGGATTTATCCTTATTGCATCGATGATTAAAATTGTTCCTCAGAGAACGGCAATTATTGTCGAAAGACTGGGAAAATACAGAGCAACATTTACAGCAGGGTTCCAGCTGCTCATACCATTTTTCGATAAAGTAAGGTACAGACACACCCTTAAGGAACAGGCAATTGATGTTGCACCTCAGATCTGTATTACACGCGATAATATTGCTGTTGAAGTTGACGGTATCTTGTACTTACAGGTTCTTGATCCTCAAAAAGCTTCCTATGGAATTGATAATTATAGATTTGCATCTATCCAGATTGCTCAGACCACAATGAGGAGTGTAATTGGAAAACTTGAGCTCGACAGAACGTTCGAGGAACGCGAGACAATTAATGTCACTATTGTTGAAGCTGTTGATAAAGCCAGTGAACCATGGGGTGTAAAAGTAACCAGGTATGAGGTTAAAAATATTTCGCCTCCCCAGAGCATAAAAGATGCTATGGAAAAACAGATGAGAGCTGAAAGGGAAAAAAGAGCAATCATCGCTGAATCGGAAGGAGCCAAACAGGCAAAAATAAATGTTGCTGAAGGAGACAAGCAGTCACTCATCAAAAACTCTGAAGGTGAAATGCAGAAACGAATTAATGAGGCTGCAGGCCGGGCTTCGGAGATTGAGCAGCTTGCCAGGGCAACAGCTAACGGATTGAGGGCAATATCATCAGCAATCTCTGAAGAGAACGGATTAAATGCTGTTAACCTCAGGATCGCAGAACAATATCTTATGGCATTTGGAAATCTTGCAAAGACAAATAATACATTAATACTTCCGTCAAATCTGACAGATATTGCAGGAATAGTTGCAACAGCTACTTCGGTATTCAATGAGACGAAGGATAAGAAGAAATAACCTCTCCCTAAATCCCTCCACCAGGGGGGAGGGACTTAACTAATTAATAATCTTTTCATTACACCCTTCATCTCTTGGGAGAAGGGGGCAGGGGATGAGGTAAAAAATCTCAGACTTCTTCGTGTTCTGTCCTTTTGATTATCTCATTCTGAAGATCCTCACCAAGATCATTGAAATAATCGCTGTAACCTGCAACACGGACAATCAGATCCCTGTACCATTCAGGATGCTTCTGTGCATCCTTCAGGGTTTCAGCATTAACTACATTAAACTGAATATGATGACCATCAAGACTGAAATAGCTCCGGATCAGGGCTGTAAGCTTTTCATAGCTATCTTCATCTTCAAAAAATGACGGAGAAAACTTCTGATTCAGGAGAGTACCTCCTGTACGCAGATGATCAATCTTTGAAGCCGATTTGATGACAGATGTAGGACCATTATGATCTGCACCCTGTGAAGGGCGAAATTCCTTCTGAAAGAGGTAGATTGGCATTCCGTCCATCGGGTGTTGCACCCATTACACTTCCAAAATATACATGAGAAGTTGTTGGCAGCATATTTATCCGGTGGACACCTCCCCTTGAATTCGGTCGTCCGTTTACTGCATCATAATAAATTTCAAAAACAGTAACTGCCTGCTGATCAGCATAATCATCATCATTACCAAACTTTGGAGTATTATAGATCAATTCATACTGAATCTGCTTCAAATCCTTTGAAATCAGCTTCAAGAGCTTTTATCAGTTCATCCCAGCTTATTGTCTTTTTATCATAAATATTATAGCGGATTGAGGTCAGCATATCAGTAATGCTTCCAAGCCCCACACCCTGTATATATGATGTGTTATACCTGGCTCCTCCACTATTATAATCCTTACCGTTCAAAATACAATCTTCAACAAGCAGCGATAAGAAAGGTACAGGCAACCAGTAATGCAAAAGTTTTTTCAATAACATTATTTCCTCTGATCTTTATGTCAGCAAAATACTTCACCTGCAACTTAAATGCTTCAATCAGATCGTCAAAACTTTTAAAATCGCGAGCATAACCTGTTTGTAGCCCGACCTGCTTATCAGTTCTTTTATCAAATCCGTTATTCAGTGTCAGCTCAAGAATTTTTGACAGATTAAAATAACCTGTAAGCCAGTATGCTTCTGTACCGAAAGCTCCTGTTTCAACACATCCTGAAGCTCCACCATTCCTGGCATCAGTCAGATTCTTTCCCTGCCTGAGCAATTCCTGAATTATCGCATCTGTGTTAAAGCATGATGGTTGTCCGAAACCGGTTCTGATTATATCCAGAGCTTTATAAATAAACCTGTCAGGGCTCTTTTTTGAGATCTGTACCATGGAACCCGGCTGAAGCAGCCTCATTTCCCTGATCACATCAAGGAGAATATATGACATCTCATTGACAGCATCTGTGCCATCAGGTTTCACTCCTCCAAGATTAATAAGACAAAAGTCGGTATATGTATTACTTTCACTGGCAGTTACTCCCATTTTTGGCGGTGAAGGATGATTATTGAATTTTACCCAGAAACAGCCAAGAAGATCATCTAATTCATCTTTTGAAAGCGTACCTGATTCCGTTTCCTTTTTATAAACAGGATACAGATGCTGGTCGAGTCTTCCGGGATTAAATGAGTCCCAGGGATTTAGCTCAGTTATTACTCCAAGATGTATGAACCAGTAATGCTGAAGCATTTCATGTACCGTTTCCGGAGGCATTTGCCGGTACCTTCCGGCATATATTTGCCATTTTTAACAGTTCTGTCTTTCTTACAGAGTTTGTTTCATGAAGGCAAGTCTATCGAGTTCATCAGCATGACGGTTTGCATACATGATGATTGCATCACAGGCTATATCCATTGCTTTAAGCTCCTCAAACTTTTCATAGGCATTAGTATCAGTGAAAAAATCAAGAGTACCTGCAGCCGCCTTTATTTCTTCTTTCACAGCAAGAAAACCTGTTTTGAACATCCTGTATCCCAGAACAGTATGCCCGGGGGCCCGCTGTTCCTGGAACTCCGTGAATATACCTGCATTATAAGCATTCAGCCATTCAGGGGTCATCAGTGACATTATCCTGTCGCGATTGCTTTTGCCTTTCCAGAATGGAATAATCTCATTTTCATAAATGCTTTTCACCTCATCATCAACCCTGAAGAAACCTTTGTCCCTTGAGTTAAGGATCTCAAGATCTTTCATCGAATGCAGGCTTATCTCCGGATATGTAGGAGTCTCCTTGGGAGCAGGTCCTCTCTCTCCTACTATCAGCTCACCTTCATTTATGCATATCTTCTTGTTTTTCAGCAGATATTCAAATGCCTTTGCTCTTTTTACCGGAGCTGACAGTTCGCGGGCTTCATCACTTTTATAAAACTGAGTTATAAGCAATGCTCTTTCGGCACTGATTTTTTCAACTGCATTAAGGCTCTGTTCACGTAATTTTTTAACTCTTGGATGATATATTCATAATATTAATTGATTTATAAAATGAATCCAATTTAATCGTAAACTTTGTAGGACCGTTGCATGAAAAGTTCACACACAAAGTTCCTACACATACAACGTTCATAGCACCGTTCTTCATCCTCCGATTTTTACTTTAACTCCTGTCTCCATAAAAAATTCCTTCAACTTCTGCATTTCTTCTTTGCCGGGTGGTTCTGCATTTCCCATTCTGTATGGAATATTGAATTTCTTATATTTTGAAGATCCTGTTTTATGAAAAGGTAAAAGATTGATCTTTTTTATCATACCGGTTTTTGTTGACATTAAGAAATTTTCTTAGTCTCTCAAGATGATCAGGATCATCATTAAATCCGGGAATTACCGGAATTCTTACCATTATATCTTTACCGCATCCAAGCAAAAGTCTGTAATTATCCAGGATATTTGTATTTGAAACACCAGTTAACTCAATATGCTGCTCTTCATCAAGATGTTTTATGTCGAAAAGGAAAAAGATCGGTGAATGGAATTATTGATTTGAAATTTTCAGCTGATGAATATCCCTGAAGTATCAACTGCAGTATGATATCCATTTTCTTTACAGGCTTTTAATGCTTCAAGCAGGAATTCAAACTGGAGCATAGGTTCTCCTCCTGAGAAGGTGACACCTCCTTTTGACTGATTTATAAAAACTTTCTCTTTTTCGAGAATTTCAAGAATGTCATTCAACAGTATAGTATTTGCCTACCATCTCCTGCTTTGCTGAATTCTCTGTCGCCAATCCTGTTCAGTCTGCATAACAGTTTCCGGGATAAGGAGATATGCCTTCAGGATTATGACACCAGATACAGTTCAGACGGACATCCCTTCATGAAAAAAGTCACCCTTATCCCCGGGCCATCGTGGATAGAGTATCTTTTAACGCTGAAAATGAGTCCTTTCATAAAAAAAGTGTGTAACTTAATAGGGGAAATATGACTAAAGGAGGTCTTTATTCTGATGAACAGAATGAATACAGTTCAGAAGACCGTAGAACATAAGACAGCAATACAGTCTTCTGCCAAGACGTTGCATCATGAAACGATATTTCAGTTTTGCGATCATTTTGATTTCAAAGTCAGGTGCAAGTTAAATATTTCCGATGAGTATGAAAAATAAAAAAATAGTTTGGAGGGTATATGATTTAGTTTACCTGGACTTGGATTTCAGACACCGATTTGATCCCCTGTAATTACTTGTATATCTGAAATATACAAAATTTAACATATGATTAACAAATCATTAACAAAAATCGATGCAACAATTCTGGTTATCAAACGTCTATACATTGAAAGAAAACAGATAACCTAGTGAACATTTTTATAGGTTCAGTTTGTTATTAGGGTATAAGAGCAGTCATGAAAAGAAAATATTAACAATAGTTTTAATTTCTCTACAATCGCCATTCGGCGACTTCAACGATCAGGTTTAGGTTAATTGAGGAAAGACACCGCCCGGTGTCTTTCCTTTTTTATATACATTTATACCAGCTGAAACTGTTACTGCCTGGTATACCGACTTCGTGAATTGTTGTTCTGCTAAAAGATCTATATTTGTATCTACAACTTTTCCAGTCAAATGATGAGAACTAAGACTTGTATCTTCATTTATTCTTATTTCTCTTTTTTACATTAACCTGAATGCAAGAGAATCATCATCCCAGAGCCATAAAAGGCATTCTTGATCTGCGCGAAATTAAAAATCCTGATCATTTTATTAGTCAAGCTTAACGGGGAATGGGAGTTTTACTGGAAAAAGATACTTCATCCCTATGATTTTAATACCAGAAAATATAAAGCCTGATTATTTTGGCAAAGTGCCATCCTACTGGACCGATTATCCTCCAGGAATCAGTAAAGACTGAAAAATTTGGTTATGCCACTTACCGGCTGACAGTTCTTGTTTCCAAAGGGATTTAACAAACCTCTGGCAATTGATCTGCCTGTATTTGATTCATCTTATGATATTTATCTTAACGGAAAATATTTTGGAGGCAATGGAACTCCCGGAAAATCAGCTGAGGAAACAAAACCAGAGTACAAAAGAAATTTTTTCAGGATTAATCAGGATTCCGATTCACTTAATATTATAATAAATGTTTCAAATTTTAATCATCGCAGGGGAGGATTCTGGTTACCTGTAAAGCTTGGAACATTTCAGTGAAGTTCAAGAAACAACTGGCAAACAGCTGGGCAGCAGAATGGTCAGTAATCAGTCTGCTTCTGGGATTTTCAATCTTCTTTCTTCTGTTTTTTATCTTAATATCCTGCCGAAAAAATTCTGGGTTCATTCAGTCTGACAACAATTGGTCTGGCTCTGAGACCTCTTTTTACTTCTCATTTCCTTATTTTCAACCTTATTGACATGAACTGGATATGGATAGTCAGATTTGAGTATCTTGCTTTATACCTTGTAATTATCGGCATGGTCGTGGTTTGTACTTAAATCTTTATCCTTCAGCATTTGCCAGGATTATTGCATGGTTCATTACTCAATATTATTCATTATTGCTTCAGTTCTGACACTTTTTCTTCCTGTAAGCATATTCAGCTATTCACTCTGTCTATTATCCTCTAATGATATTGCTGATCGCTTATCTTCTTATACAAAAGTTTTCTTGGAGCACTGAAAAAAAATGGTCTGGATTTTATGTATTTTCTTGCATTTATTCTTCTTGCTGTTCGCAGGGTTTCACGATCTTAGGGTATCACTGGGCAAGTCGGATAGCAATTTCGGATATCTTCTTACCTACATTATTGTTCTGTTTGTATTCATCCAGACAGCTCTGATAATGTATAAATGGATAAAAGCATTTAATGAAAAGGAAAAACTTGCAGAATGAGCTTGCATTTGTGAATCATAACCTCGAAGCAGCTGGTTAATGAAAGAACTCAGGAACTGAAAAACAGGAATGAAGAAATTGAAAAACAGAACACTATGATTGCTATCCAAAACAAGCAATTATCAGATACTATACAACTCAAAAACAGGATTTTCTCTGTTATAGCCCACGATCTGAGAAGTCCTGTGGTTAATATTCTTTACATGCTGAATCTTCTTAAAGAAAAAGAGTATAAAGAAAAATACGACACTTTTGCCAATTCAAGCATCCAATATGCTCAGCTGGTAATCAGTCTGCTTGAAAATATGCTTGTATGGGGACAGAGATCAGGAGGATAAAATAAAGTTTTCTCCTGAAAAACGCGATCTTGCAGATATAATACTCACAAACCTGAGCATTTTCAAGGAGACATCTGATAAAAAGGAGATCGCTGTTAATTTCACCCAGGTAGGAAATTCAATTGCATTCTTTGATAAAGATCTTCTCGATATTATAATCAGAAATCTTTTGTCAAATGCTGTTAAATATACCCCACGCGGCGGAAGAATAAGCATTCTTCTTAAGGACAAAACAACTAATGGAGAAGGTATTATGCTAAAGATTTGTGATAATGGGATTGGCATTCCTGAAATCAAACAAAAATATCTTTTTACAGCTACTGAAATTGAAAGTACTCCGGGAACTGAAAATGAAAAGGGAACCGGACTGGGACTTAAGCTTTGTTATGAGCTGGTAAAGATAAATCATGGAAGCATATCTGTTGAAAGCAAGAAGGTGAAGGAACCTGCTTCATAATTACTCTTCCCGATGCAAAAGAATCAGTTCTCCAGATGAAGCTGAATAATTATGTCAATCAACAGTAAGATCGGCAAGTCCTTCTTTGTCAATTATTCTGATATTCTTACCTTTTGCTTCAATATAACCTTCTTTCTCAAGTTCACCCAAGTGCCCTGGCAACTGAAGGCCGGGCAACTCCAAAAAAATCAGCAAGGTCATTCTGTGTCATACCAAGTGTGATTGAATATCTTTCCTTTCCCTGCTTTCTGAAGAATATAATAGGCCAGTTTCCCTTTTATTGTTTTAAAATTCAGGAATTTGATTTTCTCAGAAAGAAATTGTGAACGGTTGAGATCATATCCAGAAAATTGACCAGCAGAATATCATTCTTCATTAATAATTTCAGAAAATCAGACTTTTCAATTAAAAGCAATTCCCCGTCAGAAACTGCACATACATTGACAGGAAATCTGTTTCGTTTTCCAAAAATAAATGCAGAAGCAATTGCTCCGGGAGCAGGAATATCTTCAATCTTAATCACCCTGCCTGCATAATCGACCATTTCACCTTTCACAATACCGCTGAGTACAATCATCAGCGAATGTACCGTTTCTCCGCTTTGAGATATCATCGATGCCTGCCTGAAACTTCCTGACCCTGAAAGGAACATCAGCAAGAATTGCCTCAATAGCTTCTGAAGTCATTCCTTTGAAAAGAGGGGCATCAGACAAGAAGAGAGTAGTCCATTGTTTTTTATGCAAAAATAATAAATAACTTCTCTTAACTTTCGCGCCCTTTGCACAACTTTGGATGCTTTGCGGTTAAAAAAGTCCGGAGTGAATTAAAAGTAATGTCCCAGGATTGAGTATCAATCAATTTTTCTCCTATTTTTAAGGCTTCTAAAAATGAACTCGAATGAAAAAAATCAATTATCCTTTTTCTGATACTGATATTAACTATCCACGCTCAGTTTTTTCACAGGACGATTTTGAAGCAAAACTTTTGAAACAATTTCATTCAATTCAAAGCGAGGAGATGATGACCTGGATGGAGAAACTTTGTTCTCCTGAATTTAACGGAAGACTTACCGGTACACCTGAATTTATTGCAAGTGCAGAATGGGTGGCAGGTAAGTTAAAAGAATGGGGAATTAAACCTGCTGGTGATAATGGAGATTATTTTCAATGGTTCGATTTTCCATATACTGAAGTAAATGATATTGGCAGTCTCACACTTAATCTGCACCAGCCTGATGGTTCAGTAATAAGAAAAATTATAGCTATCCCGATGATTATTACCCCGGCATGAATTCCGGGAACGGGAGAAATAACTTCAGAAGTTGTTTTTGTCGGATATGGTGTTACAGCTCCTGAACTGAATTATGATGATTATAAAGGAATTGATGTAAAAGGAAAGATTGTGCTGATGAACAGGGATGTACCATACTCTGATCCACGAAATCCTGAATACAAAAAATGGGTCGGATATTGTTATCATCAGTATAAGCTTGAAAATGCAGTAAAACATGGAGCATGCAGGAATGCTTTATATCGATGGTGCAATGGCAAATCCAAATATATCGTATGACCCATCAATTATTGTATGCGGCATTGGTCCTCAACCTCTTGCTGATATTTTTGCCGGACTAAAAACAACAAATAAGGAAATTCTCAAAAAGATAAATAAGACCTTTAAACCTGAATCCTTTAATACAGGCAAATATTTTACGATCAAAGCTAATACTACAAGACATCCTGAAGGCAAAGTCATGTAATGTAATAGGTATGATTGAAGGAAGCGATCCTGTCCTGAAAAATGAGGTAATTATAATCGGAGGCCATCTCGATGCTGTTGGCAATGCAGGAAAAGTTGTGAATGGAGCTCTCGATAACGGCAAGCGGCGTGGTTGATATAATGGGTGCTGCAAAAGCAATGGCAATATTCGGGAATCGGATTAAAGAGGTCTGTGTTATTTCTTTTTTTTGGCGGAGAGGAATCCGGTCTGATCGGAAGTAAGCTTTATACTCGATAAACCTGTTTTCACAAAAGATAAAACAGTGACTTATATTAATCTTGATATGGTTGGAAACGGCAGAGGCTTTCCAGTTAGTGCCGGAAGTCCATACAAGGATCTTCTGAATTATTTCGTACAGGCAAATACACAATATATTCACCGAACAATGCAGACCTCATGCGCCTGTTCCCGGAGTTATTATGGCAGACCAAGAAGTGATGGTGTTGTTTTCAGCATGGCCGGATACAGGACCATGGAAATTGGAACAACCGACTGGTATAAAAAAGTGTATTACCATCTGCCGGGTGACGATCCCGATGCAGTTACAATTGATATAATGGAAGACGTTGCCAAGATGGTTTATGTGGGACTTATCAAAATGGCAAATGATAGTGAGCTGCGATTAGAATAGATTCAGTATCATGGGTATTTTGCACCCATAGCTATCCATTAACATGACTTCGCCCAGCCACTGGGGGTTTAGAACATGTTACATGTAATTTTTCATTTGTAACATATGTTACAATTCCCTTCGTTTCATTTCTTCAATTTTGCAGGAGAAAATTACCAAAACAATTAATATGAAAAGAGATATTTTAAAAATCGATGAAGATTTATGCAACGGTTGTGGACAGTGTGTACCAAATTGTCACGAAGGTGCACTGCAGGTAATCGATGGAAAGGTAAGACTGGTAAGCGAACTTATGTGCGATGGACTTGGAGCCTGTATTGGACATTGTCCTGAAGGGGCAATTACAATTGAGACAAGGGAAGCTGAACCATACAATGAGATACGGGTAATGGAACAGATGAAAGATAAAGGGAAAAATACATTATTGCACATCTCAAACATCTGAAGGATCATGGAGAAACAGGTTTCTTCACGAAGGCGTCTCATCTGAAAGCCACAGAATCGATTAAATTCAATCTTGACGAGTTATATGAAGTCATAATCATGGAAAGATCAGTTGCAATGTCATCATGAACTCATACATGAAGGCGGATGCCCGGATCAGAACAATGATAATTGAAAACCTCAGCAGAGAATATCCAATCGATCAGCCATCGGAACTCAGACAATGGCCAGTCCAGATGCATCTTGTAAATCCAAATGCACCTTATTTCAGGAATTCTGATCTTTTACTGGCAGCAGATTGTGTGGCATTCTCAATGGGTAGTTTTCACAGTAAACATTTAAAGGGAAATCTCTTGCAATTGCCTGTCCGAAACTTGATCAGGGAACCGAATATATATATTGAAAAACTGACAGCTATGATTGACATAGCTAAAGTAAATACAATTACAGTAATGATGATGGAAGTCCCATGCTGCGGCGGTCTGTTGCAAATGGTAAGAGCAGCACTTGCGAATGCATCAAGAAAAGTACCGGTAAAAAAGATTATTGTCGGGATAAACGGTGAATTGCTTGAGGAAGACTGGATCTGATAATTAAAGCTAAGAACTGAAAATGAACTTTATGGAAAATCTATGCTCGGGAATTCAAATATTTAGAAAATATAATTCAGAAGTATGCAAATAAAACTACTTTAATCTATAATACTTTGTTATTATAATATTCTATAAACATAATATTATATTTTTAAATCTATTGATAATGAACATGTTATACAATCTAAAATAATGATAATTAGCATAATATTATTTATTTAGATTGAATCTTAAGAGAGAATTTGATACTATTTGAACTTCAGGTATATTGATCCAAAAGAATTAATTTTTAACCTGATCAAAACCTCTCTTTATGATACCTAAATCTTTTACTTCCGAATTTTCAATCATCTGATTATTTTCTTGGATTTGATATTGGATCTGTTTCTCTTAATACTGTAATAATTGATGAAAACAATAACATTCTGGAAGAGTATTATGATTATGTTCATGGAAGACCGTTTAATGTTCTTAAAGACAGATTATCATCTGTCCTTGAAAAATATTCTTCCGCATCAATAAAAGGAATTGCAATTACCGGTACCGGAGGAAAACTTGCAACAGAACTTATTGGAGGAGTTTTTGTAAATGAAATAATTGCACAGGCAACATCAACTGGAATATTATTTCCTGAAGCAAGAACCGTTATTGAGATCGGCGGAGAAGATTCCAAGCTTATCATTCTTGAGAAAAACCCTGAAAACGGACATTCCAGGCTTGTTGATTTTGAAATGAACAGCATCTGCGCTGCAGGAACAGGATCATTTCTCGACCAGCAGGCCAGAAGAATAGGTGTTCCGATCGAGAATGAGTTTGGCTCAATGGCACTAAAATCGGTTGATCCTCCCAGGATCGCAGGCCGATGCAGTGTTTTTGCCAAAAGCGACATGATCCATCATCAGCAGATAGCTACTCCACTTCATGATATTGTAGCGGGTTTATGTTTTGCACTGGCCCGGAACTTTCGAAGTAATGTCGCCAGAAGCAAAGAGATTAAAAAACCGGTCGTTTTTTCCGGAGGAGTTGCAGCAAATACCGGTATGATACAGGGCTTTCAGGGAAACACTTAATCTGGTTGATGGTGAACTAATTATACCTGCTCATCATTCCGCGATGGGAGCTATAGGTGCTGTCTATTACAGCCGTGCTAATAAGCTCAATATGAACCATTTCTCCGGCATTTCACAAACTTGAGGAATATCTTACCGGCACAGCTACTGAATTTGTAAGCCTGCCTCCTCTAAAGGAATCTCATGCAGAATACAGAAAAACGGTCCATTTTGTCAGAAATGGAAACGGCAAAGTTGGAGTATACCTTGGACTTGATATAGGTTCACTCAGTACAAATGTTGTACTAATAGATGAAGAGCACAGTGTCGTTGCACGACGTTATCTGCCAACCGCAGGGAAGCCTCTTGAAGCAATCAGAAAAGGAATGACTGAAATATATGATGAGGTTGGCGAAGATATTATAGTTCTTGGGGCAGGAACTACTGGTTCCGGACGTTATCTGACCGGTGATTTTATTGGTGCCGATAATATCGTAAATGAAATTACTGCTCAGGCAACCGCTGCAATTGATTTTGATCCTACTGTTGATACTATATTCGAAATCGGGGGACAGGATTCAAAATATATCAGCATCGAAAATGGTGTTGTAGTCGATTTTGAGATGAATAAGGTTTGTGCTGCAGGAACAGGTTCATTTCTTGAAGAACAGGCTGAAAAACTGAATATCAATATTGTAGAGGAATTCGGCTGCATGGCATTGAAATCTGAATGTCCGGTAAAACTTGGTGACCGTTGCACCGTCTTTATGGAATCGGATCTGAATTCATTTATGCAGAAAGGAGCAAGAAATGAAAATCTGGTCGGCGGCCTCGCATATTCCATTGTCTATAATTATCTGCAGAAGGTTGTCGGTGACAGAAGGATAGGAAATAAAATATTCTTCCAGGGCGGGGTAACAAATAACAAGGCAGTTGTTGCTGCATTCGAACAGGTTGTTGGCAAGAATATTATTATACCTCCTCATTTTGATGTGACCGGAGCAATCGGTGCCGCCATCCTTGCCAAAAGATCGATGGCAGAAGGTCAGAAAACCAGATTCAAAGGCTTCGGAGTTAGAAATGCCAGTCATATAAGGTCAGCAGGTTTGTCTGCCAGGGTTGTACAAATCATTGTGAAATAAGCACGGGTAAAGATAGAGGGCGAAAAAAAATCACTTTACTATGGAGGACGCTGTGAAAAATACGAGACTGACGACAGGAAAAAGCTGAATAATAATATCCCAAATCTTTTCACCAAAAGGACTGAAATGCTGATGGATGGGTTTGTGGAAAAGGAAACATGGAAATCAACCTCTATTGGAATTCCCAGGGCACTTATGGTATTTTATCAGCAGTTTCCATTCTGGCGGACTTTCTTTGAACAACTTGGATTTACAGTAGTCATTTCAAAAGAATCGGATAAATCTCTTGTAACAAAGTCGATCGAGACAATAACTACCGAAACCTGTCTTCCTGTGGAACTGATGCACGGTCATGTTATTGATCTTATAGAAAAAGGTGTTGACTATATTTTTCTTCCTTTCATTGTAAATGGGAAACAAAAGGAAGGGAATAAGACACTGAACTGCAACTGTCCATGGGTGCAGACATATCCTTTTATGATAAAGGCTGCACTTCGGGGAAAAGTTGATGAATCAAAACTCCTGATCCCTACACTTCATTTCAGATTTTTCGAAAGAGCTCTTGTTGGTAGAAATGACAGAATATTTCAGTGAGAAATTCGGAATCAATAAAGACAGAGATCAGGAAAGCAGTTTATAATGCTGATGAAGTACAGACATCCTTCGAAAAAAGTCTGGTTGATTATGGTAAGAAGGTTCTGAATTCAATTCCTGAAAACTGCCGTCCTGTTGTGCTTTTAGGAAGACCATATAACAGCACAGATCAACATCTTAATCTTGGACTCGTAGAAAAGCTTATAAGTCAGAATGTTATGCCTATCCCTCTGGACATGCTTGATCTGTCTCCATTCAATATATTTACAAATTACAGGAACATGTACTGGCCAAACGGACAAAAACTTATTGCTGCGGCACAGCTGGTGGCAAAAAGTGATAAGCTCCATGCAGTATATATAAGTAATTTCCGTTGCGGACCCGACTCATTTATCTGGCATTATGTTACTGAAGAACTAAAAGGCAAACCATTTCTTCATCTTGAGATTGATGAACATTCAGCTGATGCCGGAATGATTACCCGTATTGAAGCATTTCTGGACAGTCTGAGCGGTTCGGAGAAAAATGAGAAAAAAGATGTGACAATTTTCAGACCACGGCCAAGTCCCGTCTTCACCTCAAAAAGACAGGGTAATGTATTTTCCATATATGAATGATGGTGCCTATATGATTTCTGCTGCTGCCCGCAGCTGCGGTATACCATCCGAAGTGCTTCCAAAACAGACAGGAGAGGATCTGGCACTTGGAAGAAAATACACTTCTTCAAAAGAATGCTTTCCGATGATCTGCACCACAGGCAGCTTTCTCAAAAAGCTGATGGAACCCGGAGCTGATCCCTCAAAAATGAGCTTTTTTATGCCCGATCATAATGGTCCATGCCGGTTTGGTCAGTATAATCAGTTTCACAGGATCCTTTTTGACAGGCTGGGTTTTCAGGAAGCCGAACTTATTACCCCTTCAAATGATACATCATATGAAGATGTTGCAGGAGAACACGGACAGAAATTCAGGATCAATGCCTGGAAGGGATTTGTAGTTGCTGATTACCTGCATAAAATCCACAGGGAAACACGACCGTATGAAATAAACAAAGGAGATTCAGACAAACTTTATGAAGATTCACTGACACGACTTGAAAAATGTATAGAAAACGGATCAAGCGGATTGCATAAGAACTCTTGTTGGTATTGCAGCAGATTTTATGGCAATAAAAGTTGATAAAAGCTAGAGGAAACCGGTTGTTTCGATAATCGGTGAAATATTCATGCGTGATAATGCCGCCTGCAATGGGAATATCTCAAGAAGACTTGAGGATCTTGGAGTTGAAGTATCTGTTGCTCCATTTTCGGAGTGGATATCCTATTCAACCTATCGTTTTACACGCGACAGCAGGTGGAAGAATGATAAAAAAGGTATTGTAAAGTCAAAAATTCAGGGGTTGGGTCAGGATTTGATTGTGGCTTCCCTGCTCCGGGGAATTGAAAAATTTATTGATCACGAAAAAGATGTTTCACTTCACGATATGCTCAATTTGTGCAATAAGTATGTGAATGAGTTTTATGACGGAGATCCTGCTGTATCAATAGGAACTTCTGTAGCGTTATCAGAGAGGGGTATCTCAGGAATTGCTGCCATTCTTCCATTTACCTGTATGCCGGGAACAGTTATTGCTTCTGTAAGTGATATTTTCAGGAAAGATCATAATAATATTCCTTTTATAAATATTGCCATACGATGGTCAGGATTCGGTTTCTCTTGAGACCAGGCTTCAGGCATTTGTTTTCCAGGTAAAGGAGTATGCGCTGGCAATGGAACGTGTAACAGTCAGGTTACTTAACAATAATGCTAGTCAGAAGGTCATTTTTTAACTTTGAATCCAAGCTTTTCAAGCATCTCGCTTACATTGTCACTTCCGTCATTCAGATTAACTGTATAGGATGTAAACTCTCTTCTAAGCGGATAATCACCTCTTTGTTTTTCAAAATCCGCTGAAGACCGACGAAGCCGTTTGCTATCTTCATCTATATTATATGTATGAAACACTGCTTCCCTGATTATTTCTTCCTCATATTTACCATTGCAATCAATTGAAATATACGGAGAAGAGGGAGGAGGAATGCTTTCAGGATACCAGTTTACCAGTGGAAGATTGAAATAGTTTACCCAGAGAGTTGACCACCATTGCTGTTCCGTTTGCCTTACCATCTGTAGAATATCCTGCAATATGCGGTGTTGAGATGAAAGCCTGCTGCATAAGCTCAAGATCGATATCCGGTTCATTTTCCCAGACATCAATTACCGCACCGCTCAGTTTTCCTGAATAAAGAACTTTCTTTAGTGCATGTGTGTCAGTCACTTCACCTCGTGAGGAATTGATGAACCATGCTCCCTTTTTTATCTTTTTAAAACTTTCATCATTAAAAAGATGATAAGTCTGATCTTCACCAACAACATTAAGAGGTACATGAACAGTAATAATATCAGATTCAGATAAAACCGTATTAAGCTTATGAAAATTTTCCTGCCTTCCTTTCTGGCCCGTGGGGGATCGTTCAGCAAAACCTTCATCCCCAGAATCTGTGCAAACTTTTCAACTTTTGATCCTACATTGCCTACTCCAATGATCCCCAGGGTTTTATCCTTCAGATTAAACTTGTTTTCAGAGGAGATCTTCAGCAAGGCAGCTGCTATATATTGCTGAACAGAAAATGAATTACATCCGGGAGCATTTGTCCATATGATATTATTCTTTTTACAGTACTGAGTATCGATATGATCAAAACCGATAGTAGCAGTTCCAATAAATTTTACACTTGTCCCCTCCAGCAGATTCTCTGTGCATCTTGTTCTTGTACGGATCAGAAGAGCATCTGTATCTTTCAGCATATCCCTGTTAATCTGTTTCCCCGGAATATAGACAACTTCTGCAAGAGGTTCAAGTGCTCCTTTCAGAAACGGGATCTTATCATCAGCAACAATCTTCATCTGACAATATATTTTGTGAAAGTTAGTGTTTTTTAGTGAAACCAAAGCGTGTTGTTGCTTCCCGCTGATCTCCTCCTGAAAGTGTACAAAAAAAGAAGATCCTGAGATAAATCTGTAAACATTTACTGTTCACACTTGTTAATACAATTAATAAGATCGTTTTATCAATTAAACAGTTACACTCGGCAAAAAAGTCATTTTTTCAGGTTTAAGACAGAAAGAATTTAGTGACAATAATAATAAATAACCAACTGCTATGAAATCAATTTCTACTCTTGTTTTACTGATTTCACTGTTCTCAACCGGAATTAAAGCTCAAAAGGCAATATTAATTTCTGAGGATAGTATGAAATTTGGGAACAGCCATATGAATGGACTGACAGTTATTATTCCAGAGGTCAATTACGAAAAGACCCTGAAAGCCTGGACAAAGGATTTACAGGAACACAGTAAATCTAAACTTGTCACTGAAGATGGCGAAATGTCGATATTCGGTGCCATAATAAAAGATGTCGCTCCAAATCCTGTAAATGTATTCAGTAAACTGATGAATCTCGATTCCACGCTTAAGCTCACTGTGGTATTTGAAGTGAAGAAAGATCAGTATATTGACAGAAGCGCCGGAGAAACCCAATTCAAAAACGCTAAAAACTATTTAAAAGAGTTTGCCAAAACTCAGTATATAGACCTGGCTAAAAATCAGTCAGAGGCAGAAAACAAAAAGCTTCGTGAACTGGAAAGTAACTTCTCTTCACTTGCAAGAGAAAAGTCGAGGCTTCAAAAATCAATAGAATCAGCAAAACAGACGATTGCCACTGAAAATGAGAACATATCGAAACAAAAAATTGGGGTTGATTCTATATCATCACAAATAACCGTACAGAACAGCGAATTGAGTTCAATGGACGAGGGGCCCGTTAAGAAGGAGAAAACGAATTACATAAACGGATTGGAAAAACAGAAAAAGAAAGCACAGAATTCAATAGAATCATCTGAAACCAGGATCAATAAAGCTAACGCTGAAATTGAAAAGGCAAATTCTGCAATTCCAGATAACGAAAAAATGCAGGAAGAAGTCAAGGGCAAAATAGAGAGTCAGCAGGCTGTATGTCAGAAATATACCGATAAGATTAAAACGATAAAATCATTTTAAGATGTATTATGTATTATTGGCGACAGGCGATATCTGATTAATACATCGCCTGTAATACATCATAAATAATACATTATTCAACAATCGTCATCTCCTTCAACAGATATCCTGCACCTGCAAATTTGTCAATAATAAACATTGCATATCTGATATCGAGGCTGATATTCCTGCTTTGTTCAGGGTTAAAGGAAAGGTCGCTGGCAACGCCTTCCCAGGCCCTGTCGAAGTTAACGCCAATCAGCTGGCCATCGCCATTAATGACCGGACTGCCGGAATTTCCACCGGTAGTATGATTATTAGCTATAAAACATACAGGTACTTCTCCATCCTGGGTGTACCTGCCAAAGTCCCTTGTACGGTAAAGGTCCCTGAGCTTTTGAGGCACATCATAATCATAAATTTTGGGATTGTCTTTTTCCATTATTCCTTTAAGTGTCGTATAATAAGTATAGTATACGGCATCCCTTGAGAAATAACCTTCTACTGTTCCGTAAGTTACGCGCAGCGTAAAATTGGCATCAGGATAAAAGACCCTTTCTTTATCGAACTCCATTTGCGCAGACATGTAATCCGGATTGAGCTTCTGGATTTCACCGGCAAAACGTTTCAGTTCGGGTCGTACATTTGCTGCGATAAAGTCGCTTGCATTATTCACCAGCAGGTAGAACGGATCCTTATTCAATTTACCAATGTCTGCTGAATTAAAATCAGCAACAAATTTACTGAACCTCGATTCATCGGCAAATATTGTCTTTTTAAATAGCTTGTCAACTATAGTGGAAAAATTCCCTTTACATGAGTTTCTAAGTTTGATATACTCAGGAGCCTGCCATTTCGGGTCAAGATTTTCACCGTACATTGTCATGACAGCGACAAACAGTTTCTTGTCCGTAGCCTGATTATAATTCTGAAAAAAACTTTTGCCATTTGTTATCAAACTCGTTTTCATCGCGCTTACCTGATCCTCATCTCCCTTCTTTTGTATCAGGTCCACCAATGCCTTAATATTCCTTGCAAAACCTACTGCTTCAGCACCACTATTAAAAAAAACTTCATTGGTATAACTGTTAACAAGAGAGTAATCCTTCATTCCTGCATAGAGCTCTTTATACTTTGGCAGGATATCACCATACCTTGCTACCCGGCTTTTATCTTCATTGATCCAAAGCGTTAGCTTATTTTCAAACTCTGTCTTTTTTTCAATTGTCTTCATTTTCTCTAATCCCTGGGTTTCTCCAATCCATTTCTTCCATGAATTTGCCAACCCCGATTTTTTACCGGAATACTGGATTCTTATCAAAGGATCCGTATTCATTGCCGTTTCCATTATTTCAATCTTTTTTGAGCTTATAGCAATCATCTTTGGATCGATGAAGTTTTTGACCATATCGATATGATAAGATGGCACATATTCTGAAGTTGAACCGGGATAACCGAACACCATAGTGAAATCTCCTTCTTTTATGCCTTTTAATGAAATAGGGAAATGATACAGAGGTTTATAGGGAACATTGTTTTTTGAGAAATCGGCAGGTTTATTCTCCTTATCGGCATAGATTCTGAACAGAGAGAAGTCTCCGGTATGGCGTGGCCAGACCCAGTTGTCTGTTTCACCACCGAACTTTCCTATCGCTGAAGGCGGAGCACCAACAAAACGAACGTCCCTGAATGTCTCATACACAAAAAGGAAATACTGTTTCCCCATATAGAATGGCACAACTGATGCGGTATAAACTGTTCCTGCAGTAGCATTTTTTGCAATTTCTGAAATATTTGAGTCCACCATCTTGTCATGGTCCGCTCCTGTCATAGAATCGCTTGTCCCTTTGATCACCTTATCGGTAACGTCTTCCATCCTCTTAAGAAATGTGACTGTGAGACCGGGATCGGGTAATTCTTCCTCCTTCGACATCGCCCAGAATCCATTGGTAAGATAATCATGTTCAAGTGTCGAATGTCTCTGAATCTGACCATAACCGCAATGATGATTTGTAATCAGCAGTCCTTCATCTGAAATGACCTCGCCGGTACAACCACCTCCAAACTGTACAACAGCATCTTTCATGCAGGCTTTGTTCACACTGTAGATATCTTCAGCCGACAGCTTAAATCCTTTTTCCTGCATCAGTTTAATATTGTATTTTTCAATCAGGAGCGGGATCCACATTCCTTCATCGGCCCTTAAGGCAGGTGTTAATAGAATGGTCAGCAATATCCAGGTAGTCAGTAGTTTATTTTTCATTTATATAAATTATCAATTTCAATTCTCATTAATTTAACTCATACATTTCCCCTTGATTTACCCCCAAACCCCCTAAAGGGGGCTTTGAAATCCAGAGAACTTTGTGTACTTCCCCCCTTCAGGGTGGGAAGGGTGAGCTTTGAAATCAATTACTGGTTCCGGAGGTCTTTTATTAAAATGAACTTCTGAAGTTCCTTATAAAGTCTCTGCACTGGCAGTCCCACAACATTAAAATAGGAACCATCGATATGGCTGCATGCCAGTATGCCGATCCATTCCTGGATACCGTATGCACCGGCCTTGTCATAGGGTTTGTAATTATCTATGTAGTAATATATTTCATCCTCCGACATTGTTTCAAATGTGACTTTTGTTGATTCAGAAAAGGTCAGCTCCTTTGCTCGGGAAAGAAGAGATACCCCGGTTATGACTTCATGAGTGTTTCCTGATATTTCTTTAAGAATTCGGGTTGCATCTTCACGATCAACCGGTTTCCCCAGTACTTTCCCGTTACACCATACTATAGTGTCTGCTGCAATAACTATCTCATTATCTGATATCTCTTTCTTGAAGCAAGCTGCTTTTTCATGTGCAACAAACCTGGCAATTTCAGCGCCACAAAGACCTTCGGGATAAATCTCTTCATATTCCTTAATAACAACATCGAATTTCAGACCAAGCTCGTGAAGCAAGTGCTGTCTTCGGGGTGAACGTGAAGCAAGGATTATCCTGAAACTGTTGAGCTTGTCAGTAATCATCAGAACAGGTTCCAGGTGAGTATTATTTTTACAACTACGGAGTAGAGTATACCGGTTAGCATCACTATCTTCATTATACTGCTTGCACCATGCAGCTGTTTCTTTTCACTGCTGCCGACCAGTTTGTAAATTACATATAAAAGTGGCAGTACAACCATGACGGATATATAGACCAGAGTAATTGTATCATTAATAAAAAAATGCCATGCAAGATAAAGCAGAATAATAGTAATGATGGCCAGGCTGATAGACACTACCTTTGCTTCTACTACTCCTATTACTACCGGAATTGTATTTCTACCATAGGCTATATCTCCTTCAAAATCCTCAGTGTCTTTGATTATCTCGCGAGTTAGATTCGTCAGAAAAGCAAATAAGGCAAATCCGCCGATCCAGTAGATTATCAGGTTGAACTTTGGAAGCACTATGGCATTTATTGTGTAGTATCTGTATAGTGCCGGCCATTCGTAGAATACGACAAGCATTGGAACCATAGCTGTCAGAAATGCCACTAAAATATTTCCAATCAGGAACTGCCGTTTGTAGCTTGCTGAGTAAAAATATAGCAATCCGGAAACAACAAGAAACATTGTTCCCAGCCATAAATACCCGACTCTATCAGATATATAAAAGCCTGCCGACACACCGGCAATATTAAATATACTGTGCCACATTATGGCTTTTCGTCTTGGTATTTTGGAACCGACAATGACTTTTCCCTTGTTAATAAGGTCGGTTTTTATATCAAAATAGTCATTAATAACATAACCACCGGCAGTTATTAGTACTGTAGCGAATACCAGCAATGCAAACAGGTACCATGGAAACTGGAGCGACATTGGGATCTCCTCTCCTGATCCATTAATCAGTATTACTCCGATCTTTCCAATTAAAGGTGCCAGAACAGCATATCTCATGAGTATCATTGTCAGTACAACCATGAGAAGATTCTGCCATCGGATGAGCTTAAGGAATGCTTTCATAAATTACCATGTAAATGCGTCTGAATCCATCCAGTTATTATGTAATCTTAAAACCTGTTCTATGACATCTCTTACGCATCCCTCTCCTCCTTTTTTATCGGAAATATAAGATGCTACCTGTTTGATTTCACTATCGGCATCAGAGGGGCAAACCGGGATACCTGCTTCTTTCATAACTTCAAAATCGGGAATATCATCGCCCATGAACAACACGCTTGAGCTGTCGAGCTGGTGTTTTTTAATAAAAGTCCTGAAATTATCAAGCTTGCTGCGGCTTTTAAGGTAGATATCATTTACACCCAGCAGCCTGAGCCTTTTTTGATACTCTCTTGAACTGCTTCCCGAAATAATTCCAACATGATAACCCTTCTTTACGGCAAGCTGAAGCGCATATCCATCACGAAGGTTCACAGTTCTGTTGGGCACTCCAAAGGAATTCAGACTTATCGTTTGCAGAGACAATACCCCGTCAATATCAAAAATAAATGCTTTTACTCTTACAAGATCTTCTTTAAAATTAGCCATGTTAGTCTTATTATCTCGTCGTCTGTTGCTTGTTACTTGAGGCTGGTTGCTGGTTGCCAGTAAAACAAAGTATTGTTGTTGAACCAGTAACAAGCAACCAGTAACAAGCAACCATCATTTATCTTTTGTCCTATAGTAATCTATAATTGACTTCGTCATCTCTTTATAAACTCTCTGCAAATCGGGAGAGAAAGATAGTAATTCCATATGCTTTTCAATAGTATTTTTATCATGTCGCACTGCAGGACCCGTTTGCGAGTTTTCAGGACCAGAATACAGTGCTTTTGAAAATGTCTCTTTTATTAATGGAGCCAGAAGTTCAAACGTAAAACCCGATTTCAAAGCAACCTCCTTTCCTAAAGTCAGCATATGGTTAGAAAAGTTATTTACGAAGACGGCAGCAAGATGAATCATCCTTCTCTTCTCAGTATCAACAAAATATACATTCCCATGGATAGATTCTGCCAGGTTCCTGAGAATTTCTGATGAATCGCTGTCGGATGCTTCAAGTAAAAACGGCAGATCAGTAAAACTGACCTTTCTGTTTTCTGAGAAGGTCTGTAAGGGATAGAAAATTCCTTTCCGGACAATCTGTTCAGGATAAATATCGAGTCCGAAACTACCGGCGGTGTGGGCTACCAGCGTTTCACGCGTGCAGGAAATATTTTTCAAGTACTTGTTTTAATTTATGGTCAGGAACAGCAACTATGATAACCCTGGTCGATACCGGAAAATTAAGAACCGATGACCATTCTGCTTTACATGAATCAGCGAGTGACTTTCCGCCTGTTTCAGTTTCCGAAGCTACTACATCAATCCGGAATCCGGCATGGAACAACTCTCTGCACAAAGCTCCTGCAACTCTTCCTGCTCCGGCAAAAGAAATGCTGTTCTGATACATTATCAAATTTTTCAGAAATATACAAAATTACCTGAATCTTAGGCAGCCGGTAAAACGAAATGAGAAAAATGCTTAATTCTTATGAGTTGCAGAATTGAACTGGGATTCTGGTGCCGGTTTAGATTTCCCGTACAAATTGAGTGACAGATCTGTGACCTGAACGTCATATACCTGTACCAATACTCTGGTAAGCAGAATTGCTGGCCTGGTACACATAATTACAATTCCAGTAAACATGGCCGGAAATCTGTAGGACATCACCCGATTTAGCATCAACCAGCCTTGGAAACATTTCTGAGGGATTGCAGAAATTATATGTCGAATACGGATCACCTTCAAGCTGAAAATACATAATAGTCCCGGTATCATTAAAATAAACATTCGCAGAAGCTGCAGAAAGTGTGCGAAGGGCATCCTGACCACATCCGCATTTTGCCTGCTTTCTGCAATCTGTGTATGAAAAGACGGGTGCTATTATAACCAATGCAACCAAAATTCTTCTGAGGGTTTTTCCTGGCATATTGAATAATCTTATTCTACAATGAGTAATTAACGGACAAAGTAAGCCATTATTTCAGATATTACAAAAAATCAAGCCGTCAATAAAATAATGTGACGGCTCTTATTCTTAGTCTTGCGTTAATTATGCCTGGGCGGTAGGTCCTCCAAAACTGAGGGGTATTGAAGGTCCCGACCCTTTAACTTCTTTAATTGTTCCATGTACAGATTCATACTTGGAAATATTATCCTGAAGAGCCGCAACGAGTCTTTTGGCATGTTCCGGTGTCAGAATAATCCTCGATTTAACCTGTGCCTTTGGAATTCCTGGCATAATCCTTACAAAATCAATGACAAATTCAGAAGCAGAATGAGTTATTACCGCAAGGTTTGAATAAGTACCCTGAGCAACTTCCTCATTCAGTTCAATACTGATTTGATTAGGGTTTTTGGGATCTGTCATGCTAATTTGCTAATTTATTTTTAATCCTATTTTTCCTGTTCTGCTTCAGTTTCCTGTTCTACTCCCACAAGGTTTTCGTACTCTTCAAGTGATCCTACAATAATACCATTATATTGTCTCTGACCAGTTCCGGCCGGAATAAGATGACCGACGATAACATTTTCTTTCAGTCCTTCGAGTCTGTCGATCTTACCCAATATTGCGGCTTCATTAAGAACCTTTGTAGTTTCCTGGAAGGAGGCTGCTGAGAAGAAGCTCTTTGTCTGAAGTGATGCTCTGGTTATCCCCTGCAATACCTGACTTGAAGTTGCGGGTATAGCATCCCTGGCATCGACGATTTTCAGGTCACGACGCTTCAGGACAGAGTTATCATCCCTTAGTTTACGTGCCGAAATAATCATTCCAGGACGAAGAGTCGGAGAATCACCGCCATCGATAATAACTTTTTTACCGTATATCCAGTCATTTTCATCCATGAACTCAAGCTTATCAACCACCTGACGTTCCAGGAATTTTGTATCACCCGGGTCCACGATCTCAACCTTACGCATCATCTGGCGGACAATGATCTCAAAATGCTTATCATTGATCTTCACACCCTGCAGACGATACACTTCCTGTATCTCATTGACAATATATTCCTGAACCTTTGTTGGTCCTTTTATTGCGAGAATGTCGGATGGTGTAATAGCTCCGTCGGAGAGCGGTATTCCGGCTTTCACATAATCATTTTCCTGAACCAGAATCTGTTTTGAAAGGGGTACAAGGTATTTCTTTGTCTCATCTGTCTTTGATTTGATAGAGATTTCCCTGTTGCCTCTTTTTATCTTGCCGAATGTCACTTCACCATCTATTTCCGATACTATGGCAGGGTTTGACGGGTTACGAGCTTCAAACAACTCGGTAACACGCGGCAGACCTCCTGTTATATCACCAGATTTTCCCACTGCACGTGGTATTTTAGCAAGCACTTCACCTGGTTCGACCATCTTATTTGTATCGACTACCAGGTGTGAGCCGACCGGAAGATTATAGACTCTAAGTTCTTCACCTTTTGGATTCAGGATTTTAATTGCAGGATTCTTTGTTTTGTCCCTGCTCTCAATTATGACTTTTTCCTTAAATCCTGTCTGTTCGTCAGACTCCTCACGGAATGTTATGCCTTCAATCAGGAAGTCATACCCGATCTTCCCTCCCATTTCAGAGATTATTACAGCATTAAACGGATCCCATTCACAAATAAGTTTACCTTTCTCTATCTCCTGGCCAGGCTTAATATAAAGCTTTGAGCCATAAGGTATAGTATGTGTGGTAAGCGCAATGCCGGTCTTTTTGTCAACAATCCTGAGCTCTGCGAGACGTCCTATAACTATCTCTATATCACCCTTTTCAGGATCTTTCTTGGGAACAGTTCTGATCTCTTCAATCTCAGCGATGCCACCATAACGGGCAATAAGCCTCGATTCAGTGGTAATATTTGAAGCAGTACCTCCAACATGGAATGTACGGAGTGTAAGCTGAGTTCCGGGTTCACCGATACTCTGGGCTGCAATTACACCAACAGCTTCACCCTTCTGAACCATACGGCCGTTTGCCAGGTTACGACCATAACATTTAGCACAGACTCCCTTTTTGGATTCACAGGTAAGAACTGAACGGATCTCAACCTGTTCAATCGGAGAATCTTCAATTTTCTTGGCAAGATCCTCTGTGAGTTCCTGTCCCGATTCAACTATCAGTTCCCCTGTAAGAGGATTATAAATATTATGAACAGTGGTACGGCCAAGAATTCTTTCATACAAAGATTCTACAACCTCTTCATTTTTCTTAATTGCAGTAGCGATCAGTCCGCGGAGTGTTCCGCAGTCCTCTTCATTTATTATGACATCCTGTGAAACATCGACGAGACGACGTGTCAGATAACCTGCATCAGCTGTTTTAAGAGCTGTATCGGCAAGACCTTTACGTGCACCGTGAGTGGAAATAAAGTACTCAAGAACCGAAAGACCCTCTTTAAAGTTAGAAAGGATCGGGTTTTCGATGATTTCAGAACCGGTAGCACCTGATTTCTGAGGTTTTGCCATAAGTCCCCTCATACCTGAAAGCTGACGTATCTGTTCTTTCGAACCTCTGGCACCGGAGTCAAGCATCATGTAAACTGAATTGAATCCCTGCTTGTCATTGGAAAGCTGTTTCATCAGGGTCTGGGTAAGCCTGGCATTAACATGTGTCCAGATATCAATTATCTGATTATAGCGTTCGTTGTTTGTAATGAATCCCATGCTGTAATTATTCAGCACTTCCTCTACCTGTTCATATCCTTCAGCAACGAATTTCGTTTTTTCTTCAGGTATGATCACATCGTCGAGGTTAAATGACAAACCGCCTTTAAAGGCAGAATAGAATCCGAGATTCTTAATAGCATCAAGAAAATCAGCTGTTTTAGCTGTACCTGCAAGTTTCAGAACACGTCCGATTATATCCCTTAATGATTTCTTGGTCAGGATCTCATTTATATATCCAACCTCTGCCGGTACAAACTGATTAAAAATTACCCTTCCTACAGTGGTTTCAATGAGGTGGTTAACTAGCTCACCATCTTTTCTGTCGTTGGCTTTTACTTTTATAAGTGCATGAAGGTCAATTTTGCCTTCATTGTATGCAATATTGACTTCCTCGGGGGAATAGAAGATCAGACCTTCACCGCGTACTTTATCCGTTTCGGTGCTTTTCCTTCCTTTGGTAATATAATAAAGGCCAAGAACCATGTCCTGCGATGGAACCGTAATAGGTGCACCGTTTGCAGGGTTAAGAATATTATGTGAAGCCAGCATAAGCATCTGAGCCTCAAGCACTGCACCATTTCCAAGAGGAAGGTGAACTGCCATCTGGTCACCGTCGAAGTCAGCGTTAAAAGCTGTACAAACCAGCGGGTGCAACTGAATAGCTTTCCCTTCAATCAGTTTTGGCTGAAATGCCTGGATACCCAGCCTGTGCAGTGTCGGAGCCCTGTTAAGCAGAACCGGATGACCTTTCAAAACGTTTTCAAGAATATCCCAGACAACAGGGTCTTTCCTGTCAACTATTTTCTTTGCAGATTTAACTGTTTTTACGATACCACGTTCAATCAGTTTACGGATAATAAATGGTTTGTAGAGTTCAGCAGCCATATCTTTAGGTAAACCGCATTCGTGCAATCCGAGTTCCGGACCAACAACGATTACTGAACGTGCGGAATAGTCAACCCTTTTACCAAGCAGGTTCTGACGGAATCGTCCCTGTTTTCCTTTAAGACTGTCGCTGAGTGATTTAAGCGGACGGTTTGCATCTGTTTTAACAGCATTTGCTTTTCTTGAATTGTCAAACAGTGAGTCAACGGCTTCCTGGAGCATACGTTTTTCGTTACGTAAAATTACTTCAGGAGCCTTGATCTCGATAAGTCTTTTCAGACGGTTGTTTCTGATAATTACCCTTCTGTACAGGTCATTCAGGTCACTTGTTGCAAAACGTCCTCCATCGAGTGGCACCAGAGGTCTGAGCTCAGGAGGAATAACCGGTACAACCTTGATTATCATCCATTCAGGTTTATTAACCTGTTTTGAATCCCTGAAAGCTTCAACAACCTGCAGGCGTTTCAGAGCCTCATTTTTACGTTGTTGTGAAGTTTCGGTATTTGCCCTGTGACGAAGGGAATACGACATTTCATCGAGATCGATACGGCTGAGTAGCTTATAAAGAGCTTCTGCACCCATATCAGCAACGAACTTATCAGGGTGATTATCTTCAAGATACTGGTTTTCTTTTGGAAGAGATTCAGTAATTTCAAGATATTCTTCTTCTGTAAGAAAATCGAGATATTTAACACCATCCACAGCTTTAATACCCGGGTTGATAACAACATATCTCTCATAATAGATTATTGAATCGAGCTTCTTGGTAGGAAGACCAAGAAGATATCCGATCTTATTTGGCAATGAACGGAAATACCAGATATGAGCAACCGGAACAACCAGTGAGATATGTCCCATTCTTTCCCTGCGTACTTTCTTTTCAGTTACCTCAACACCACAACGGTCGCAAACGATACCTTTATAACGGATTCTTTTGTATTTTCCGCAATGGCACTCGTAATCCTTTACCGGACCAAATATCCTCTCGCAGAATAATCCATCGCGTTCAGGCTTATATGTACGGTAATTTATTGTTTCAGGCTTCAGTACTTCACCACTTGAACGATCAAGTATTTCTTCAGGTGAAGCCAGACCTATTGAGATTTTCGAGTAACTTGTCTTTGTTTTGTTATCTCTTCTGAATGACATATGCTGAATATTTTTTATTCTAAAACTAAAAATTCAAAAACCTGGCATTACACCTGACTTAGTCAAGTATAACACTCAGTCCGAGACCTCTCAGTTCATGAAGGAGAACATTAAGTGATTCAGGAATTCCGGGTAAGAGGCATTGGTTCGCCTTTGACAATTGCTTCGTATGCTTTGGCACGGCCAACAACATCATCAGATTTAATTGTAAGTATTTCCTGAAGGATGTGAGCGGCACCGAATGCTTCGAGCGCCCAAACTTCCATTTCACCAAAACGCTGACCTCCGAACTGAGCTTTACCACCTAATGGCTGCTGAGTGATAAGTGAGTATGGTCCGATTGAACGGGCATGCATCTTATCGTCAACCATGTGGCTCAGTTTGAGCATGTATATAACGCCTACGGTTGCAGGCTGGTCGAATCTTTCACCTGTTCCACCATCATAAAGGTAGGTCTTTCCATATCTTGGAAGTCCTGCCTCTTCAGTATATTCAGTGATCTGAGTAATAGTGGCACCATCAAAAATAGGTGTTGAGAAAGTAAGTCCAAGCTTCTGCCCGGCCCATCCAAGAACAGTCTCATAGATCTGTCCAAGGTTCATCCTCGAAGGTACACCCAGTGGGTTCAGAACGATATCAACAGGTGTGCCATCTTCAAGGAAAGGCATATCTTCAGCCCTTACAATCCTTGCAACAATACCTTTGTTACCATGACGGCCTGCCATTTTATCTCCAACCTTTACTTTACGTTTTTTAGCTATATACACTTTAGCAAGACGAACGATACCTGCAGGCAGCTCATCTCCGATTGTAATATTGTATTTTTTACGTTTATAAACACCATCAATCTCCTTATGCTTAATTATATAGTTATGAAGGAGCTGTTTGATGCTGTCATTTTTCTTCTTATCGGTAGTCCACTTATTAGGATTGGCATTCAGGAAATCGACTTCCTGAAGCTGTTTCAAAGTGAACTTGCTTCCTTTAGGAATAACATCTACATTCAGATAATCTTTAACACCCTGTGATGTTTTGCCGTTAACAAGAATGAAAAGTTTATCGACAAGTCTTGCTTTAAGTTCATCAGCACTTCTGTTGAACTCTGTTTCAATTTTGTCGAGCAGAGGTTTTTCAACTGCTTTGGCTTTCCTGTCTTTGATAGCGCGGGTGAACAGTTTTTTATCAATAACAACACCATCAAGTGAAGGACCTGCTTTGAGTGAAGCATCTTTAACATCTCCTGCTTTATCGCCAAAGATTGCGCGAAGAAGTTTCTCTTCCGGTGAAGGATCTGATTCACCTTTTGGTGTGATCTTACCTATCAGGATATCTCCCGGTCTGATATGCGCCCCGATTCTGATAATACCATTCTCATCGAGGTTTTTAGTCGCTTCCTCACTTACGTTGGGGATATCGGAAGTAAGTTCTTCCAGACCACGTTTTGTGTCGCGGACTTCAAGCTGATATTCATCGATATGAACTGAAGTAAAATAATCTTCCTGAACAACTTTCTCAGATATTACGATTGCATCCTCAAAGTTATAACCTTTCCAGGGCATGAAGGCCACTTTAAGGTTTCGTCCAAGAGCCAGTTCACCGTGTTTGGTTCCATAGCCTTCGCACAGAACCTGTCCTTTAGATACCTTCTCACCTTTCCTTACAATAGGAATAAGGTTTATACAGGTATTCTGATTTGTTTTCCTGTACTTTGGAAGATTATAGCGTTTGATGTCATCATCAAAGCTTACGAATTTTTCCTCGTCGGTACGGGTATATCTGATTACTATTTCATTTGAATCAACAAATTCAACAACTCCGTCGCCTTCAGCTGCGAAGAGAATACGGCTGTCGCTGATTACCTGTCCTTCAAGGCCGGTACCAACTATCGGAGCCTCCGGATTAATAAGAGGAACCGCCTGGCGCATCATGTTTGAACCCATGAGTGCCCTGTTGGCATCATCGTGTTCAAGGAATGGAATCAATGATGCTGCAATTGAAGCAATCTGGTTCGGGGCAACGTCCATCAGGTCGATTTTTGATGCCTCTTCCAACGGATAGTCTGCTTCATATCTGCACTTTGCTCTCAGTTCCTGAAAATGTCCGTCTTCGAGCAGAGGTGCGTTTGCCTGAGCAATCACTTTTTCTTCTTCCTCTTCAGCGCTAAGCCATACTATGCCATCTTCACTGAACTGAACCTGGGAATCCTTAACTTTACGGTAGGGAGTTTCAATGAATCCCAGTGTATTGATCTTCGCATAAACGCAAAGTGACGATATAAGACCGATATTTGGTCCCTCAGGAGTCTCTATAGGGCAAAGACGTCCGTAGTGAGTATAGTGAACGTCACGGACTTCAAATCCTGCTCTTTCGCGTGAAAGACCTCCGGGTCCGAGTGCTGACATACGACGCTTGTGAGTCATTTCATCAAGCGGGTTTGTCTGTTGCATAAACTGTGACAGCTGGTTTGTTCCAAAGAATGAATTTATTACAGATGAAAGAGTTTTTGAATTAATCAGGTCTACCGGAGTAAAGACCTCGTTATCTCTGACATTCATTCTTTCACGTATTGTACGGGCCATACGGGCAAGTCCGACACCAAACTGTGCAAATAGCTGTTCGCCGACGGTACGTACCCTTCTGTTACTGAGATGGTCGATATCATCTATATCGGTCTTGGAGTTGATAAGCTCAATCAGGTAACCGATGATCTTGATAATATCTTCCCGTGTAAGGATCTTAACATTCATTTCAGTGTTAAGTCCCAGTTTTTTGTTTATCCTGTAGCGTCCAACTTCACCAAGATCATATCTCTTGTCGGAGAAGAACAGTTTGTCGATAACATCGCGTGCAGTTGCTTCATCGGGCGGTTCAGCATTCCGGAGCTGACGGTAAATATAGATAACTGCCTCTTTTTCAGAGTTACACGGGTCTTTCTGAAGTGTATTATATATTATTGCGTAATCTGACAGAGTTGTATCATCCTTGTGCAAAAGAATTGCCTTTGCACCTGAATCAACTATCATATCGACATGTTCTGATTCTATAACAGTCTCTCTGTCGAGGATTACCTCATTTCTTTCAATTGAAACAACTTCGCCGGTATCCTCATCGACAAAATCCTCTACCCAGGTCTTGAGTACCCTGGCAGCCAGTTTACGTCCGACGAGTTTCTTGATATTTGTTTTTGATACTTTATGTTCTTCAGCGAGGTTAAAGATCTCGAGGATCTCCTTATCGCTTTCGAAACCGATAGCGCGCAGAAGTGTTGTTACCGGCAGTTTTTTCTTCCTGTCGATATATGCATACATAACGTTATTTATATCGGTAGCAAATTCTATCCATGATCCCTTGAAAGGGATTATTCTGGCTGAATAGAGTTTTGTTCCGTTAGCGTGAACGCTTTGTCCGAAGAAGACACCGGGTGAGCGGTGCAACTGTGAAACGACTACTCTTTCAGCTCCGTTAATCACAAAAGTAGCACGTTCCGTCATATATGGAACAGTTCCAAGATATACATCCTGGATGACTGTATCAAAATCCTCATGTTCGGGATCAGTACAGTAAAGTTTCAATTTTGCTTTCAGCGGAACACTGAATGTCAGTCCGCGCTCGATGCATTCTTCTATTGTATAACGTGGAGGGTCGATATAATAATCCAGAAATTCAAGGACGAAATTATTCCTTGTATCTGTTATCGGGAAATTTTCCGTAAAAACCTTAAATAGTCCCTCTTTTTTCCTGTTTTCGGGAGTAGTTCCAAGTTGAAAAAACTCGCCGAAGGACTTCAACTGAACTTCCAGAAAATCAGGATATTCAAGTTGATTCTTTCTGGACGCGAAACTTATTCTTTCGGTATTTTTTGAGGACATTTATTAAAAGATTAAGTGAACTTATAATTAAAAGAACAAAAAGGCCTAGTCCCACATAAGCGGGACTAAACCAATAACCCATCAAACAGGTATAACTTATTTAAGTTCAACTTCAGCTCCTGCTTCTACTAATTGACCTTTAATAGCTTCAGCTTCATCTTTAGAAACACCTTCTTTTACTGGTGAAGGAGCAGCATCAACAACTGCTTTAGCTTCTTTCAGTCCAAGTCCGGTGATATCTTTAACTAGTTTAACTATCTGGAGTTTCTGGCCACCTGCAGCTTTGAGGATAACGTCGAATGTTGATTTCTCTTCAACAGCGGCTACATCGCTACCGGCTGCCGGTCCGGCAACAGCTACAGCTGCTGCAGCAGGTTCAATACCATACTCTTCTTTAAGTATTTTTGCGAGTTCATTTACTTCTTTTACAGACAAGTTAACCAGTTCTTCTGCAAATTTCTTAAGATCTGCCATTTTTATCGATTTTTTAATTTGATTATATTATTTTACTTTTCTCTTTTTGACAGTGTTTCAAGAACACCATGAATTTTTGTTCCACCTGACTGGAGCGCTCCGATAACGTTTTTGGCTGGTGATTGCAAAAGCATAATCACATCACCTATCAGTTCTTTCTTGGTTTTGACGGAGATAAGTGCTTCGAGCATATTTTCTCCAACATAAACTGATTCCTGAACGTATGCACCTTTAAGCACAGGTTTATCATGTTTTTTCCGGAATTCCTTAATAAGTTTTGCAGGAACATTTCCGGCTTGTGTAAACATGATGGACGTTGTACCTTTCAGAACCGGATAAAGTTCATCAAAGTTTCCTTCAGACTGCTCCAGTGCTCTTTTGAGTAGGGTATTCTTCACAACGACAAGCTTAATATCGTTTTCGAAACACTTTCTTCTCAGGTCACTTGTATCAGCGGCATTTAGCTGAGCAGTATCAGTCAGATAAAAGTGGCTGTACTCTTTTAATCTCTCAGCAAGGCTGTCTATGATAGCATTTTTTTCTTCCCGTCTCATTATTTCTTCAAGTTTTAACTTTACCAATTAATCATCAAGACCTTTAGGATCGATCTTAACCCCAGGGCTCATTGTGCTGGATATGAATACGCTACGAATGTAGGTTCCTTTTGCAGCTGCTGGTTTAAGTTTGTTTACAATTGAGATGAACTCTCTTGCATTGTCGACGATCTTATTTGGTTCAAATGAGACTTTTCCGATTGAGGCATGAATGATTCCGCTTTTATCAACTTTGAAATCAATCTTACCCTGCTTCACTTCTTTAACAGCCTTACCAATTTCCATAGTAACAGTACCACTCTTTGGGTTTGGCATCAGTCCGCGTGGACCGAGGATTCGACCTAACTGACCGACCTTTCCCATTACTGATGGCATGGTTATGATAACATCCATATCTGTCCAACCGCCTTTGATCTTTTCAACGAAGTCGTCAAGACCAACGAAATCGGCTCCGGCTTCTTTAGCTTCAGCCTCCTTATCGGGGGTGCAGAGCACGAGTACTCGTGTCTCCTTACCTGTTCCGTGAGGGAGTGAAACTACACCGCGAACCATCTGATTGGATTTCCTCGGATCTATACCTAACCGTACATCTAAATCGACTGAAGCATCGAACTTGGTTTTAGTCATATCTTTAACCAGCGATGAAGCTTCTTTCAATGTATAAAGTTTGTCCTTATCGAGTTTTTCAAGGGCAGACTTCTGGTTTTTGGTAAGTTTAGTCATTTTTCTCCTAATTAATTATTTTACGGGGAATTCTCCTTTGACGGTGATTCCCATACTTCTGGCCGTACCAGCTACCATTCGCATAGCGGACTCTACTGTAAAACAGTTTAAATCCTCCATTTTATCTGCAGCAATTGTTTTGACCTGGTCCCAGGATACTGAAGCTATTTTTTCTCTGTTAGGTTCCTGAGAACCTTTCTTCGCTTTAGCAACTTCAAGCAACTGAACAGCAACCGGGGGAGTTTTGGTGACAAATTCAAATGATTTATCTCCATAAACTGTTATTACTACCGGTATTACTTTTCCAGCCTTGTCCTGAGTCCTCGCATTAAATTGCTTACAGAAATCCATGATATTAACACCTTTGGAACCAAGAGCGGGTCCGACAGGTGGTGATGGATTAGCACCTCCGCCACGAATCTGTAATTTGATAAGTCCAGCAACTTCTTTTGCCATAATTTAAAATTTGCGTGTTTATTGCGAGAGCTTGATAGTTATTCAGGAAGCATTATGAATATTACAACTATCAATATCTTTCAGTTAATTTTCTTTTTCTACCTGCATAAAACTAAGCTCAAGAGGGGTTTTTCTGCCAAAAATCTTCACCATCACTTTAAGCTTTTTCTTTTCATCATTTACCTCTTCAATTATTCCTGTGAAACTATTGAATGGACCATCTATCACTTTTACCGATTCTCCGACAAAGAACGGAACATTCAATTCTTCATCACTTGCATTCAGTTCATCGACTTTACCAAGAATCCGGTTTATCTCAGATTTTCTCAGCGGTACAGGTTCTCCGTCCTGTGAACCCAGAAATCCGATTACATTTGGCACATTCCTCAATAAATGAGGTATCTCACCTGTCAGTAAGGCTTCTACCAATACGTATCCCGGAAAGAAAGTTCTTTCCTTGCTGATTTTCTTTCCTGCTCTTATCTGATACACTTTTTCAGTCGGGATCAGGACCTGTGAGACGTACTCTTCGAGTTTAAGGCGTACAACTTCACTATCGATATACTCTTTTACTTTCTTTTCTTTTCCGCCGATAGCCCGAAGCACATACCACTTCTTTACATTCTCACTCATTGGAACAATCTCCCGTTTAGTATAACAAACTGTAAATGAATTGCATTGCCCGGCTAAAGATAAAATCCATACCTGCAACCAAAACTGCAAATATCAAAGTAGCCACCATAACTAAGACAGCACTGTTCTGAAGTTCACTCCATGTTGGCCAGGTTACCTTGTGTACAAGTTCTGTAAATGATTCCTTAAAATATCCTTTTATATTCATAGTACTATGTTATTTTGCACGGGAGGAGAGACTCGAACTCCCGACACCTGGTTTTGGAGACCAGTGCTCTACCAACTGAGCTACACCCGTATATATGTACGGTCCGGATTGCGACCGGACCATACTATATCCAAAACCTTATTCCAATATCTGAGTTACCTGTCCTGCACCAACTGTTCTACCACCTTCACGGATTGCAAAACGGAGACCTACATTAATAGCAACAGGATAGATAAGATCGACAGTAATAGTTACATTATCACCCGGCATTACCATTTCTGTTCCTTCAGGAAGCGTAATTTCACCTGTAATATCAAGTGTTCTTACGTAGAATTGAGGACGGTATTTATTGTGGAATGGAGTGTGACGTCCGCCTTCTTCTTTTTTCAGGACATAAACCTCTGCTTTAATTTTTGTATGAGGTGTTATTGAGCCCGGTTTGGCAAGAACCATACCTCTTTTGATCTCTTTCTTGTCAACACCACGAAGTAGAAGACCTACGTTATCACCAGCTTCACCTCTGTCGAGGATCTTACGGAACATCTCAACACCGGTGCATACCGATTTACGTTTTGTAGCTCCGAGTCCGATAAGTTCAAGTTCATCACCAGTAAGGACAACACCAGTTTCAATACGCCCTGTAGCAACAGTACCACGACCTGTGATTGAAAACACATCTTCAACCGGCATCAGGAATGGTTTTTCATTTTCTCTTTTGGGTATTGGAATAAATGAATCCACTGCATCCATCAGTTCCATAACTTTTTCTTCCCATTTTGGTTCACCGTGCATTGCTCCAAGAGCAGAACCACGAATGACAGGAGCATTGTCTCCATCAAATTTATAGAAGTTAAGCAGATCGCGGACTTCCATTTCAACAAGATCAAGAAGTTCCAGGTCGTCAACCATATCAACTTTGTTCATGAAAACAAGCACAGTAGGCACGTTTACCTGGTGTGCAAGAAGAATATGTTCACGAGTCTGAGGCATCGGACCGTCATCAGCAGCTACTACCAGGATTGCACCATCCATCTGAGCAGCACCGGTAACCATATTCTTGATATAGTCAGCATGTCCGGGACAGTCAACGTGTGCATAATGACGTTTAGCAGTCTGATATTCAACGTGAGCAGTGTTAATGGTAATACCCCTCTCCTTTTCTTCCGGAGCATTATCAATTGAGTCAAAATCCCTGATTTCAGAGAGACCCTTTTTGGCAAGGACCATAGTGATCGCTGCCGTCAAGGTGGTCTTACCATGGTCAACGTGACCAATTGTACCAATATTTACGTGCGGTTTCGACCTGTCAAATTTTTCTTTTGCCATAACTCCAAGCGTATTAAATTAAGTTTATCTATAATCAATTATAAATCAAGTTTCCTGTTGAGCCGGAGGGGGGAATTGAACCCCCGACCCCTTCCTTACCAAGGAAGTGCTCTACCCCTGAGCTACTCTGGCCTCAAAAAGTGAGCGGGAGACGGAACTCGAATCCGCGACCCTTAGCTTGGAAGGCTAATGCTCTACCAACTGAGCTACTCCCGCCTGATATCGTCCAAAGAGAACCGTATGCTCCTTTTAAATTCAAGGGTCCACGGCTTGTTACCCGTTTGAAGTGGGGAGAGCAGGATTCGAACCTACGAAGGCATTCGCCAGCAGATTTACAGTCTGCCCCAGTTGGCCACTTTGGTATCTCCCCATTTAAACAGAGCATAACTCCTAAGACACACATTTACAAATCTTTCAAGAGCCGATGAAGGGATTCGAACCCCCGACCTGCAGATTACAAATCAGCTGCTCTGACCAACTGAGCTACATCGGCAATTTAAAGAACGCCCCGCTGGTGCATAATCCACCCTCAAAAAACGGTTTGCAAATGTATGGATTTATATTTTATTTATCAAAATAAATCTATTTATTTTTGAAAATAGAATTATCAGACTCCTCTCTTCTTCTGTTTATGTTTGGTAATCTGTTTCTTAAGTGCATCCATAGCCTCATCAGTCGCTTCTTCAAAGGTCTTGCTTTGCTTCCTTGCGAATAAAGGTCCTCCCGGTAACTCCAGCTGTATTTCGCTAATTTTGTTCTCACGTTCCTGATCCTTGTCGAGTCTGAGAAAAACCTCAGCATTAACAATATCCTCACCAAACTGGGTCAATTTTTCCAGTTTCTGATGAACAAAGTCGATTAGCTTTTTGTCGGCATCAAACCGCACCGAATGAATCTGAATGTTCATAGTAGTACCTCCTGATTAATTGATTAATATTTAAGCCCTCGGATGAGCCTGTTTATATACTTTCTTGAGTTTTTCAAATGTATTGTGTGTGTAGATCTGAGTGGCTGACAGGTTTGCATGTCCCAGTAACTCCTTTATTGAATTCAGATCAGCACCCCGGTTAAGCATATGAGTAGCAAAGGTGTGCCGCAGAACATGAGGGCTTTTCTTTTCAATTGTGGTTACCATAGCCAGATAACTATTTACAGTATTATAAACATATTTATCATACAACTTGTTCCCTTTATCGGTTATGAAAAACCAGCCATTATCTTGTGCTGCATACATTCTCATTCCTGACCTTAATATACTCTTCGAGCCTTTTAATAAATGGCTTAACCAATGGGATTATCCTCTGCTTGTTTCTTTTCCCGGTTACCTTAAGCGAACCCTCTGACAGATCAATATCATTGTCTCTTAATCCAATTAATTCCGATCTCCTCATGCCTGTCAAATAGAGTATCTCAATGATCGTACGGTTCCTGATGCCTGCAAAGCTCTCTCCAAAGCTGTAATTGTCGAGCAATTTGTTAATTGCTTCCTCGTCAATAAAAACCGGAAGGCTCTTTTTCCGTTTTGGCAGGACTACCTTTTCAAGAGGATCATTCTGAATAATCGCTTCCTTCCGTAAATAGCGATAAAATACTCTAAGACAGGAAATTTTTCTATGTACGCTTACAGCTGAATATTTATTATCGAGCATACTTACGATCCAGGCTCTGATGTCGTGCGACGTAACCGGCACGGGATCCTCCGGAAGTCCGATGGATGATAAAAATGCATAGAACTGATTAAGATCATTTAAATAGGATCTTACAGTATGCAGTGAATACCGTTTTTCGATTTGCAGATATTGTAAGAACGATTCCTTATGGCTCATGAAGGAACCTTTTATCTGTGTTTTTAATATAATTCAGATGCTTAGCAGCGAATCATTCTTCGCTTTCCTGCATCTTCTGAACATACATTGCCTTCTTGATCTCTTCTCTCCGGCGTACTGAAGGCTTAATGAAAGCCTGACGTGATCTTAATTCGCGTATCACACCAGTTTTTTCAAATTTTCTTTTGAACTTTTTTAAAGCTCTTTCTATGTTTTCGCCTTCTTTTAATGGTACAATAATCATAATTTATATTTCAGTTTTTAATCGAGGCGCAAAGTTAGAAATAGAAATAGTCTTTTCAAAACATTTCCGGAAATAAATTAACCTGATAAGTCGATTTTTAACATGAAAAAACATTTAAGCAAGCTCAACATTTAGAATTGAATCTGACTAAAATTAAGAAAATTTTTAGATCAATCCAAATAAAAAATGCAATTCAGAAAATTTTCATATATACGCTGGGTTTGGGTCGTTGATACAACCAAATTATAAAATTAGTGCCGTCTTGACATCCCCCTGAACCTGAATCAGTAGGATATCCGTTTGATTTTGGGTCGTGCGACATCCAAATTCCACAATTAGTGCCGTCAAGACATCCCCCCTGCCCCCTTCAAAGAGGGAAAAGTTGAGTGGTCTGTCGTAAAATTCCCCCTTTGAAGGGGAATATGCAAGCAGGTCTGAAATAAATTCCCCCTTTGAAGGGGGCAAGGGGGATGTCAAGGTGTGTTCAATTTCTCACTTTTCTCTATCTCTGTAATTATGTTTATCAAATTTCTTATAACATCTTTCATATTTTGTTTAACATCTATATTCTCAAACCTGATAAAGATCACACCAAAGCTTTCAAGCCTCTTTTGTCTCTGCAGATCATATTCATATTTACCTTCGTGACTGCTCCCATCAACTTCAATTGCCAGCCTGAGTTCATGACAATAAAAATCTACAATAAATTCATCTATAGCAACTTGTCTGTGAAACTCATACCCTAATGTCTTTCGTCTTATCTTTGACCAAAGCAATGTTTCAGATAAGGTGCATTTATTCCTTAGATGGCGGGCTTTCTCCTTTAATACCGGATTGTAATGTATTATAGTGTTTCGTTTCATTTTCTAAAGTAATGCATCCGCTTGGTATAGTGCCGTCAAGACATCCCCCCTGAACCCCTTCATAGGGGGATAAGTTGAGTGGCCTGTCATAAATTATCACCGTAAAAGATCTTATTCACTATACTTTAGATAAGGACCAACCTTGTAAGCCTTCTCTATTGTAATCAATTTATTTTCAGTAAGATCGCTAATCCCTCGTATTCTGCCTTTTAACTCCCTGTACTTCAAAATTGCCGATACCTCATATTTTTCGAAGTAGGGAATATGTATCAACTCTTTATAAACTGCAGAATTAATATTGATCCTTGTGATTACAGTAGAATCTGCGAAAACCCTCCCTCTTATGGTCTCGTATGTCTCAACCGGCAATCCGTAAACCTCTTTTAACTGTTCAATTCGTGCAAATCCACCTAACAAACGCCTGTATCTGATGATCCTTGAAGATAAGACAGGCCCTATTCCCGGCAGTTTTAGTAATGCTACGGAATCACTTGTATTTATATCAATCCTGGAGTTTTTTTGAACCGGATGACTGTCTGCTTTTGGCAATCCTGACTGATTAAGTTTTACAAATGGAATTAGTTTTTCTGCTTTTGCATCTTCAATTCCATACACTTTTTTAATATCTGAAGGCTGCCGGAAAATTCCTCCTTTTTTTCTGTAATTTATCAGCGTATTGGCTTCCTTCTCAGCCAGTCCTGCTTTAATTAATGTTGCATGCGATGCTGTATTGGGATCGAAGGGGATTGGACTTACACTAATATCACCGGTTCTTTCTGCACGTCCCGGCGGGTCATCTCCTGCTGAAATAGTATCGGTTATATATTCAATGTCGATCCTGCTGTCAGGAATTACATATCTGACTCCAATTATCAGGATTATTATTAAAAGCATTATAAACGATGATCTTCTCTCGCTTCGGGAAAAGCCAAACCAGCTTTTGATCGGTTGGATATTCAGATCCATAATAAAAAAATGCAATGAGACATATGCAATTTATGCAATTCCCGGCAAAAATGGCTAAATAAGTACCTGATTTTTTAGATTTAAGGTTATAAAAAACAAACATTACTGCAGAGGCTCTGGAATTTCATGTTCAGAATGGATAACCTATACCCAGCAGAATAGTAAAATCATCACGTTTGTATGGACCGTTTAAGAATATCCACGGAGAGGTGCCTTTAAGAAGCGGATCACGTAACTTCATACCTATGTCCACCCGGGCGATGACGAATTTCAGATCGAACCTGAATCCGGTGCCGGTACCAACTGCAATATCTTTATAGAATTTTTTTAACTGGAACTGGGACCCTGGCCTGGAAGGGTCGTTGTTAAAACTCCAGATATTTCCGGCGTCAATGAATACAGCACCTTCAAGAATCCAGAAAAGTTTAAACCGGTATTCAGCGTTAGCTTCCAGCTTAATGTCTGCAGTTTCATTTAAAAACTTTGATGTATCGGCGTATGAACCCGGTCCGAGTGACCTCAATTGCCAGGCCCTGATGTCGTTTGCCCCGCCTGCAAAATACTGCCTTTCAAAAGGCACGGCTTTTGAATTTCCATACGGTATGCCAATTCCCATGAAACCCCGATAGACTATCGAACTCAGATCATTGAACTTGTAATTATATCTTATATCTATATCGGCTCTTACGTATTGTGCATACGGCTGACCCAATATTTTGTAAACATGGGTACTGTCAATTGTTTTTGCTCCCCCTATTTTTATCGTATCCAATACAATCGATTTTGTCCTGCCTGCAAGTTTTTCGGCAAGTCCAAGGAAATTACCGCTTGTTTCAGTATTTACTCTCAGGAACCAGTAATCTTTAGAATTTTTAACTTTCTGGTTATTAAAAATAAATGAATAACTACCTCCGAGTATTAAAACGTCTTTATAGCTGCTTGCCTGAAAAGGAGATTTTGCCAGGGATAACTCAAAAGCAGGATCTATCGATAAAATCTTTACAATATTAAACTGAACGGGGTTAAGTATATGTTCCTGGTAATTACCTCTACCTGCTTTCCAGTTATACCCGAATGTGGCATTAGCAAGGGTCCTTGTGTACACGGGCAAACTCTGGTAATTATATGCAGCGAGAATTGTCGTTGAGGGATTATATTTTGTAACAAATTTTTCCATTCTGAAGAAAGGAACAATAAACTCAGGAAGACGCAAACTGGTTTCCAGTCCGTATTCCTGAGTACTTGATAATCTACTGCCCGCCTGAGAATATGCCGCATATGCTCCGTTCAATTTTGTACTGAACAATTCAGCTCCGTGAAAAAGGTTTTTATGCTGATATATAAGGTTCAGGTCACCTCCCAGGTTTCCTGCCGAATTGGTGCCTTCAAGTTCAACTTTGTAGGATTGTTGACTGAGCAGAGTAAGCTGAATATTACAGTCTAGCATTAATTCCATTCCCTGAAGATTCTCATTTTCTCGTGCATCAGCATAATTAATATTGACCAGACGGTATATTTTCAGTGCAAGCAGATGAGTTTGTGATTGCTCTGTGTTTGTCACATTAAAGACAGAACCTGCTTTCAGATAGAGTGATTGAATAATCAGATCATATTTTACCTCATGTCTCTTCTTTGATGTAATAAAATAGTAACCTTTGTAGAATGTTGTGTCCATCCTCTTTAAATATGATTCACCCCCCTCCAGCGCATCCTTTGGTACATAATCGGGATAGATATAGATATTCTTTACAGTATAAACTGCGAAAGGAGCAGTTACTATTCTGTTGTTAGCATCCACCCTGGTAAAATTTTTTATGTTGTATTTAATGTCAACCTGTCTGTTCCCAACAGTGCTGTCAACTCCGAACCAGATATAATCACTTGTAAATCCATAAAAACCATGATCCCTGATAAATCGTTCGAACCTCGTTCGCTCAGCCTGCAGAACATCAACATCGTAAGGTTTACCTCTCACAATAACACAGTTCACAGAATCAAAAAAACAGAGTTTCCTGATATTGGTGTCAGCTATATCATACGTCAGGTTACGGATCGTGTAAGGTGGATTTAAATCCACATTATAAAAAACATCTGATTTCCTGTTGACAGTCACAACAGTATCAGTAACCTTTCCGTCAAAATAGCCCTTTGAATCGACATAAGACTTGATCTGATCTTTTGTCTTTGCAGTAGAATAAGAATCATAAATAACAGGTCCTTCCCCGATATTTCTTAACCAGTTGTGAGGCCATTTGTCCTTATTTATATTTGAAAGATTATACAGGCCAAGATAAAACCTTGCGCCAAAAATCCTTTTGTTCGGGTTTTGTTTAATGTAGGGTATAAGATCACTTTTCTTGATGCCTTCTTTATTTACATTAATATGATTTTCGTTTAACAGACTTTCCTGCTCAGGCACATATTTTGTTGGATTACAGGATGTTATAAATAAAATAGGTAAGATTACAAAAATATAATATCCTGGTTGACAGAGTTTTATATATGTGATGGAATTTTTCAAAATCTACCCTAAAACTTAAAGCCAAATATATCAATAATAATCTGAACTGAAAGTTAAAAATCTACATTCCCGGGAAGACTGTGACCTCCTCCAATAGTATGTAAAAAACTACCTCACAGTTTGCTAAATTTGATTTACACCTTTTAAGATCTTTAGTGTAATCCTTTGTGTACCTTTATGGTAAAAAAAATGATCAGTAAAACCAAACTCAAATTTATTAAGTCTCTGCAAAATAAAAAGGTAAGGGATGAAGAGAAATTATTTGTAATTGAAGGAGATAAGCTCGTTAAGGAATTCCTTGCTGCGAATGCTTCCGTCGAGATGCTTGTAGCTAAACCTGAATTTCTTAATGGTCTAAATCCTGATCTTAAAAGGTCTGTCAAAATGATTGAGGATATAAATTATGAAGAACTCAAACAAATAAGCACACTCAAAACACCCCATAATGCTCTGGCAGTCGTACATATGCCTGAAAATGAGATGAATATATCAAAGATTTTAGATCAGCTCTGCGTAGCGCTGGATTTTATTCAGGATCCGGGGAACCTGGGTACAATTATCAGAGCAGCCGGATGGTTTGGGATAAAGAATATTGTCTGTTCACTTCGATTGTGTTGACGTCTATAACCCGAAAGTAATTCAGTCAAGTATGGGAGCTATTCTTCATGTAAATGTCTTTTATTATGATCTGAAGAAGTTTTTTACTTCTGCAAAGGAATCTGTACCGGTATTTGGAACTTTGCTTGAAGGCGATTCTATTATATATTCACAGGCTGACACGAAAGGAATTATTCTATTAGGGAATGAGTCAAAAGGGATATCAGATGAGCTTATTCCTTTTATCACCGATAAAATTAAAATCCCTAAATTCAGCAACGCCAGGGAAGGAATTGATTCATTAAATGTAGGAATGGCAGCCTCAGTGGTTTTTTCTGAATTTCTCAGAAAATCAGGCAGCATAACTGATTAATAAAATTATATTTGTTCAAATTTAGTAAGTTATGCCAAAGACAGATTTCAAAGTGTACGGCGCCAGATGGATGATGCTAATAGTATATATGTTCATGGTTGCCGTGAATCAGCTCTTATGGATTACTTTTGCTCCGATTACCGGCGATGCGACAAAATATTATGGTGTTTCTGATCTTCGGATAGGACTACTTTCAATGTGTTTCATGATTGTTTATATTGTTGTTTCGATTCCTGCATCATGGATTATAGACAAATTCGGTATCAGGATAGGCGTGGGCATCGGTGCGGTTTTTACAGGAGTATTTGGTCTTGGTCCGCGGATTTGCCGGGACTGATTACAACCTGTCTGCTCCTGGCTCAAATTGGCATAGCAGTAGGCCAGCCTTTCATCCTGAATGCTATTACAAAACTGGCGGCACGATGGTTCCCGATCGAAGAACGGGCGACTGCTGCCGGTCTGGGTACTCTTGCAATGTACCTGGGAATTCTTTTGGGAATGACACTTACCCCATATCTGATAATTGGTTCCGGAATAGGCGGAATGTTATATATTTATGGCATTGTTTCAATTTTAACAACTGTTGGTTTTCTTCTTTTAATTAAAGAAAGTCCTCCAACAGCTCCCTGCCTGCCTGATCAGGAAGAGAGGTCACTGGTTTATGATGGTTTCAAGCAGACGCTCCGGACGAAAGATTTCATCCTGCTGATGGTCATATTCTTTATTGGTCTCGGTGTTTTCAATGCTGTTACAACCTGGATAGAAGATATACTCAGACCCAGAGGTTTTTCCGCTACTCAGGCAGGAATAACAGGAGGCTTAATGATTATCGGAGGAATTATCGGAGCGCTTTTTATCCCTATCCTGTCCGACAGGTATAAAAAAAGAACCCCATTTATAATTATTGCACTTGCAGGAGCCACTCTGGGACTTAGCGGGTATCACATTTGCTACAAGCTACTGGCTTTTGCTTACATCTGGTATGGTGCTGGGCTTCTTCCTGCTAAGCTCCGGACCAATAGGTTTTCAATATGGTGCTGAAATAACCTATCCTGCATCAGAAGGTACATCAAACGGAATGCTTCTGCTTATGGGACAGATATCGGGAATTGCATTTATTTTCGGAATGGATAGCCTGAAATCTCAGGCAACAGGATCTATGACAAGATCGCTGGTTTTCCTGATCGGACTTATGATACTGAGTATCTTGATTTCGCTCAGATTGAAAGAATCGATAATATTGAGCAGGTCAGAAAGATAATCCATAAATATGAGCGTTTCAGGCGCTTTCAGTAATATGCCGGGAATTAGCCTTTTTGTTTCTGACTTATAAATTGTATAGCTGGTCGCCGAATTCAGCCATCAGGACCTTTTCTTCAACACTGATCCTGTAAATCACAGCAATGAATACAGGAACTACCAGTACAAGAAATGAATAAATACTATTCATGGTACAGGAAAATCCGAAAACAACTGATAGGATACCAAGATAGCTTGGATGTCTTATTCTTTCATAAATCCCATCAGTTTTCAGTTTTGCAGCATTTGTCATAGCAACATCAACAGTGAATGATTTTCCAAGTTGCAGGATTGCAATCCATCTGATAATTAATCCGCCTGCAATAAAAAGGAAATCCGACATCCTGCCGAGAAATCATTATACGGGTTTTGACAGGAAAAATCCGGCAGTAAATCCCAGGTTATCATAAGCCAGAGAAAAATAAGCGAACCCCTGTCTCTTCTTGTTTTTGAAGCTGTTTTAGCTGACCGTTTGATCGCAGGAATCAACAGGATCTCTGAAAAAGCAAAAGCAAATGAAAAATAAATAATCAGGTCTCATACAAGTAATTATTTAAGTTAATCCTAACGTATTATTATTTTATCAGCCCAATTCGTGCTGCCCATCCATATGATGTTGGAGTCGAAATGACAACATTTTTCACTTTTCTGTTAACCGGGTTCATGACAGTTTTCGAATTCTTTCCTGTTTATTAAAATACTAAAATCATTAATTCCGTCATTATCATAATCGATAGAATCTTTTATCATTTCAGGGATAGTTCCATGCCAGTCCAGCTGCACAAAACCCGAATTCCTTTCCCTTAAAAACCCATTGAAACACAGGTTTTCTTATATCGAGTGTACAACGTTCCATCACGATCTGACTGGCAATCTCTCCTCCGGTATATCTCGGATTTAGCTTCATAAAAGGAAGTTTGGAGACAGAAACTGAAAAACTGTTTAGTCCCGGGAATAAAATTATTATCACAATCAGACAAATAAATGCCCAGGAAATTCCTGCAATTATTTTTACTTTTTTCATTTTGCCAACTGGTTTAAAAGATGAGTTTCAATAAACTGCTGAAAGTATTTATTATCGATCCTGCTGAGAAGATTGCCATAAAAAGGAATGAGACAAAAAGAAATAGATTTCTTGAAAAATTCTTCATTGTTCCTGCAGGAATGCCTCTTTATTCCATAATGAATTGCTTTTTTAGAACAGGCATCAACACACTTTCCGCACTTGCTGCAAAAGATTGAAACCTTTCCGGCTTTAATATCTTCAGGTGTCAGTGCATACAAGGGACATACTTCAACACATTTAAAACATTCATTGCAGGTACTTTTGTCAATTTTTAACAGTAAACGGAGTAATTTTATTTGACACTGAATTTATTGCACCAAGAGGACACAGAAAGCTGCATTGTGTTCTTTTCCTGGTCATAACCGGCAGCACAATAACCAAGTCCGCCGAAAAGAGAAAGAAATACTCCGGCTTTTGTGGCAGATTCGACTGATGTAACCTGTTCAAATTCAGTGACTGCCTTAAAAGGACAGATCCATGAACAATATGTCGGCAGCATAGCCAGTGCAGCAGTAAGAGCTACCATAATCAGAACTGCAAATGGCATCCATTTCCATAAAGCACTGATCTTTTTAATCACGGGTCTTTTTCTTATTCTTGAAAAGCCATCATCCCAGCCTCCATAGAAACAACCCCAGCTGCAGAAACCTCTGCCCAGTACGATTGTTGCAACTAGCCATAAAACAACCATTGATGAAATGTTAGCAAATCCGCCAATAATACTTCCCGGAAAAATTATTGATTTAGTAAATGCGGCAGGAAGAATCATCATCGGAATAACCAGATGACAAAATGGAATTTTACATTCAAGAATATCAGCCTGGGAGAAGGACATTGATTTTCTCACTTCAAGCATATTGTGAATCAGGGTATAAGAGAGAGACAGAGCGAAAATAATAAACAGGATTGCTCTGTACCTGTCTGTTTTACCTGTGTAATGCATAAAAAAGTAAAGATACATTCACAAGAAGAAAAGCTGATAAGCATGGCCAGACTGCTGAAGCCGGATCTGAAAAATTTGGTCTCCCGCCTGTCATGAACATAAATGTTATCAGAAACATCGGGAGAGTATACAGAAGAGATTTCCCGAAGATTTCTTCATCCTGCGATTGTTAAATTGTTATCCATTTATTATTCCTCCTATTAAATTAGTTAAACCTTTTATCATGAAAATAATACCTGCCAGACCTGTAGCAAGAATTCCAATATTTTTCAAGAACCTCCTTCTTTCTGTATTTTGCCAGCAAAAGGCAAGGGTAAAAACCAGATCGATGATCCTATAAAAAATGCCAGGAAGGCCATGTAGCTCTGAACAAGTGTACCCTGTGTTGCACCTTTTGTAAGAATTAAAAACAATGCAGGACAAAAACCCAGGCTGTTTACCATACCAAGCAAGATTGGTACAAGTCTATGATTATTAACTGCTTTTATGATTTTTGCCGGGCAATCCGGATTGTACGGTTTTTACTAATGCTATACCACACAAGCATAACAGCAAAAACAATATAAAGAATTCCGGGTACAATATTTCTTACAATAGGATTACTAAAGAAAGCCTGACCAAAATACCATGCAAATGTTGCAAGTACGAAATAAATAAACATCTGGTTAGTAAGAAGAGAGAAAGATCAAGTGCAATTCTTTTTACACCTGCAGAACCCGACATCAGATAAGGAAACATTACCATCCCGCATGTTGCAAGACAGGCTGAACCACTGCTTAAGTCCAAGTATCAATGAATCTGTCATTTACTTTTTTCTGCAAATCTAAAATCACGGCAGTATTCCTCCAAGATAATTGTGGTCGATCAGTCAAATATGTGGCAAAATGTAAATAAGGAGGGGTGAAATACCAGAATTTGGGGTAAAATGTTACTATTCTGACTCGAAATTTAAATAACGAGTTCAGGTTTCACCTGAATTTACTGGAGACTTCAGCTGCCTTTGACCGGGAAACAGGAATTTCAATACCTTGTGGTTTTAATTTAATTTTCATATTCTGGATATTCCCTGATAAATGATCGGCATATGCGGTATTAACAATATAGCATTTATGGCATCTGATAAACGATGAATTTTTTATCAGCTCATCTTCTGCTGCCTTCAGTGTGCCCCGAAGATGTATCTTGTTTAATAGTATCTCCCTGTGATTGTAACAACTGTAATATAATTATCATTCGAGCAAAGGTAGACTATGCTTTTGGGATTAAGTTTGCATTCGTTTTTTGGATTGCCTCCCCTTATAATGACTTCATTTTCCCATAATACATCATCAGGTAGAAATGGAAGCTTCTTTCAGAGCTGATTTGTAGATCCTGTTAAATGAAATAATATATCCTATTGAAACCGGAATTATCCCAACCAGAATAGCAGTCCAGATCGCAAAAAGAAAATATTTAAAAATAAATAGCTGATGAAAAATAATATTGACATAGAAATAGTTAGCCGCACCAATACTTGAAGCAATAAGCAATCCCCAAAGAATACTTTTTCCGAAGGTCCATTTATCATTGATCACAATTGGTTCAAAAATAAATTTGAAAATAATGAGAACAAATATTGTCACCAGTCCGAAACCGAGATCAATGAACAGTTGCGTTTCAGATTTTAGCTGAGCCAGTCCGAACGGTTTAAAAAGAAAAAGGAAGAGGAAAATGAAGAGCCCGAAAATGAGAATAAAAAGCATCTTCTCCTTTGATGTTTCTACCTGGCTGTATGGTTTTCTGAATGGGTTTATCATTACAAATATCTTACAGACAAATCTATAAATTTTTTAGTAGGGAACGGTTTATTTAGCAGGGAACGGTCGAGACCGTTCCCTACTATATAATTTTCGCTATTGCTTCCGCAGCTCTCATTCCATCGACTGCAGATGATACAATACCTCCGGCATATCCTGATCCTTCACCGCAGGGATATAGACCTGAAATCCTTATATGATTGAAGTTTTTCCGGATCTCTGGATATTCTTACCGGTGAAGATGTTCTTGATTCAACACCCAGAACTACAGCTTCATTTGTCAGATAGCCATTCATAATCTGACCGAAGAGTCTGAATCCATCTCTCAGCCTTCTTCCAATTGCTTTAGGAAGCCAGCTGTGCAGAGGAGAAGAAGTTACTCCCGGGAAATAGGATACTTTTGGCAGTGAAGCAGAATTTTCTCCTGCAACAAAATCAGCCAGACGCTGAGCCGGGGCTCTTTGGGTATGTCCACCATTTTTCCAGGCTTCACGCTCAAGTTCTTTTTGAAATTCAATGCCAGCCATTTCTCCAGAACTGCTGTATTTTGACAAGATCTTCAGGTTTGATCTCAACAACAATTCCGGAATTGGCATACGGTGAATTCCTTCCTGAAGGAGACATTCCGTTTACAACCACCTCTTCCTGCGCAGTTGCAGATGGTACAATAAACCCACCCGGACACATACAAAAAGAATAAACTCCTCTGCCATCAATCTGTTTTGCAAGATTATATGAAGAAGCAGGAAAAAATTCCCCCCGTGAGTTTCCATGATATTGAATCCTGTCTATTAATTCCTGTGGATGTTCTACTCTTACTCCCATTGCGAATGATTTCATCTCAAGCTCTACTCCCCTGATTTTTGCAGATATCATAAATATCTCTTGCAGAATGACCTGTTGCGAGAATCACATATGGTGATCTGAACTTTTCATTATCTGATGTTACAACTCCTTTTATTGAATTGCCTTCAATAATGAAATCTGTAACTTTCTTTTCAAGAATGAACAGACCACCGGCATCGAGTATTGATTTCCTGATTTCAGAAATAATCCCGGGAAGCTTATCAGTGCCAAGATGAGGATGAGCCTCATACATTATATTCTCATTTGCACCATGAAGACAAAGCAATTCCAGAACTCTTGTATTATCTCCTCTTTTTTTCGATCTTGTATACAGCTTCCCGTCAGAATAGGTTCCGGCACCTCCTTCTCCAAAACAATAATTGCTTTCGGGGTTAACAATCTGTTCACGGCTTATCAGTGCAATATCTTTTTTTCGTGATGACACATCTCGTGCCTCGTTCAATAATCACCGGCCGCAAACCCAGTTCAATTAATCGCAATGCGGCAAAGAGACCTGCCGGTCCGGCACCAACAATTATGACCTCCTGTTTAAGGGAAACATCTGCAGGAATAAACGGAGCTATTACCGGAATTGATGAGTCTTCCCCTGAAAAAACTTCAACAGTCAGATTTACCCGTATATTTTTTTTCCTGGCATCAACCGATCTTTTAATAATTCTTAGATGCAGTAACTGCAGACAAGATCAATTCCTGCCAGTGAAGCTGCTATTTTTCTGATTGCTGCATCATCAGCTGCTGCAGCAGGGTAAGATTAATCTGAACCTGTTTTACCATTTCTATTCAAAATGAAATGCAAGAACCCAGATCTGCGATTTCATTTTTTCGATTGCATTAAAATACTCGAGGATGCCCCGGGGCTGCTTCCTGTACAAGCACATTCCCCAGGCCATTCGACATCTTCAGCTCAACAGAGAGCTTAAAGTATGTAAGGTAAAAATCCATACCTGCTCCCAGTTCATAGTAAAGATCTGGTCGTTTAATCCTTATATATATTGGTTTTGCATTCATCAAATTCTTTCTTGCCTGCCAGATCATATCTGAAATTGAACCCGCCGATAACATATGGTCTGACATTATTCATTCTGTCACCTTTATATTTAAGCAGCAGCGGAAATTCAAGGAATGATGATTCAAGTCTCTGCTGATCATTGACAAGTACACCGTTTTTATAAAATTTTATTACCCTCTGACCGAAAGACACACCGGGAAGAAATCTGATATCCAGATGATTAGCTGGTCTCAGATCAGTGACAATCTGAATATTAATACCCGGATTTAGGGTACTTACTTCAGGATATAGTGAATCTTTCTGATAGTATTGTTGTGAAGGAGTAATATTGAAATCCATTGCATTAAATCCCAGGCTGAATCCAAAATGAATAAGCTTCTCATCATACCATGATTCATTCTTAGGTTTCTGCTTCTGTCCCGACAAACTGAGATTATTCAGAAGAAAAAAGATAAATAAAATTAAATAAGCAGCTTTTTGTTTCAATCCTCTTTGAAATTTTTGATTTAGTGATACAAGATAATAAACTCGTTTGAATTCCAATTATTGCATTGATATTTTGATACCTGTATAAATACTTGCCACCCCACCTGTAAGTTTTACCTGATGCGTATCTGAAAATCCTGCCTGGGTCATCAATTTGAGGAATTCCTCATTATCCGGAAATTTCATCACGGAATCCGGTAAATATCTGTAGGCGGCTTTATCTTTTGAAAAAAGTCTTCCGAAAAGAGGAAGAATATTTCTGAAATAAAAATTGTAAATCGATTTGAAAGGAAAACCTGAAGGTTTTGAAAATTCAAGCACCAAAATCATGCCCCCATTACGAATTACCCTGATTCATTTCCGACAGACCTTTAAGCGGATCAGCAAAATTTCTTACTCCAAATGCTACCATTGCAACATCAAAAACATTGTCCTCAAAAGGTATTTTCTCCGAATCGCCAGGTATAAGATCAATCGTTCCGGAGAACCCTTTTCTTTTAATTTTTTCACTTCCGATTGCAGAGCATTTTATTTGATATATCAATTCCTGTAATCTTTAATGGATTAAGCTTCATAGCAGCTATTGCCAGATCGCCGGTTCCTGTTGCAACATCGAGGATATCAGGCGATTTATAAGATTTGGAAATTATATCTAATGGCTCTCCTTCGCCATAGCCGGTCAATATTAAAAGAGAGAAAATGATTAAGGAAATCGTACCTCCATGCAATTGAATCAAACATCGATTCAACTGCAGCTTTTTTTTCCTCATTCAGGCTCGCAGACTGATTTCCCATTATTTTTTCAAAACCCAAAGATAGAATTATTTGAAAGATAGTCTATAATAACATATACTTAAGTCGGTTTAGGCGCACAATGCGCCTCCTTAGCGTGCTTTGAGGTTAAAATGGCTTTTTCGAGAGCCATTAAAGAGGTGAGTACATTGGTCAGAAATTATTTCTATTTTTACATAACAATAAACAAATGGAATAAATATGAACAAAATAGTAATGATCACCGGAGCAACCTCAGGTTTCGGAAAAGCAATTGCAGAAAAATTTGCCGAGAACGGATATAATATCATTATTACCGGACGGAGAAAAGAGTTACTTACTGCACTTGAAAAGGAACTTGGCACTCATGGTAATATTAAAGTCCTTTCATTAAATTTTGATGTAAGGAATAAGGATGAAGTTAATACGATAATCGGAAATCTTCCCGAAGAATGGAAAGCGATCGATATACTGGTCAATAATGCAGGTCTTGCTGCCGGTCTAGAACATATACAGGACGGAAATACAGATGACTGGGACAGGATGATCGATACGAATGTAAAAGGTTTACTCTATGTTACAAGAGCAGTTGCTCCGCATGATGGTTGCACGGAATAAAGGACATATTTTCAATATTGGTTCAATTGCAGGCAAAGAAACTTATGAAAATGGCAATGTCTATTGTGCTTCAAAATCTGCTGTTGATACTCTATCAAAAGCTATGAGAATAGATATGCTGAAGAATAATATTAAAGTAACTCTAATTGCCCCGGGTATGGCAGAAACAGAATTTTCACTTGTCCGATTCAAAGGTGATATTCAAAAAGCTAAAAATGTATATAAAGGGTTTGATGCTCTTACTGCCGGAGATATTGCGGATGCAATCTATTATTGTGCAACGCTTCCCTATCGTGTATGCATTAATGAGCTTGTAATTACTCCGGTTCAGCAGGCCGGAGCTAATCACAGTTACAGAAGGGCTGAGGAAGGTTGAGGGCTGTTATTTCAAGTCATTTCAAGTCATTTCAAGATATTTCAATGCATTTCCATTTATTTCAAAATAATTAGCCTCTATGAAAAAATTATCTGTGCTTCTGCTTTTAATGCTTTCCCTCCTGTTATTTGTTCCTGAAAGAGTATCAGGAATAAACACGAATGACACACGTATGCTGGCCCAACCGGCAATCAGCGCTAATCATATTGCTTTCATCTATGCAGAGGATCTGTGGATAGCCAATCCTGACGGTTCGGATCCGCGCAGACTCACAGTGGATGAAGGAATTGAATCGGATCCCCATTTCTCACCCGATGGTACCTTAATTGCCTTCAGTGCACAGTATGACGGAAATACTGACGTATTTACCATTCCAGTTGAAGGAGGCATCCCAACCCGACTAACGTGGCACCCGGGAGCAGATCTGGTACGCGGATTCACTCCTGACGGAAAGAGTGTTCTTTTTGCCTCACAGCGTTCAGTATTTTCAGCACGATACTTTCAGCTGTTATACAGTAGGATTATCCGGCGGATCACCTGAAAAACTTGATATCCCCAACGCATGGTCAGCTTCCTATTCCCCTGATGGCAAATATATGGCATATACACCGCTCGCACCCCAGTACCTGGAGTGGAAGCACTACAGAGGAGGCACAATTTCTAATATATGGCTTTATTCATTTGCAGATCATTCAGTTTTAAAAATTCCCCAGCCTCAGGGAGGTTGTAACGATGCAGACCCGATGTGGTTATCGGGCAAAATATTTTTTATCAGCGACAGAAATGGTGAATTTAATTTGTTTTCCTTCGATCAGGGATCAAAAGAGGTAACTCAGCTGACATTCTTTACTGATTTCCCGATACTTAAAGGCCTCAGCCATGAATGGGAAGATAATTTTAGAACAGGAAGGATATCTTCACATCTATGATATTGCATCGAATACTCAAAGAAAACTTACCATACCGGATTGCAGCTGACCTCCTTGAACTCCGGCCAAGATTTGTAAAGGGGATTAACTATATCAGATCAGCTGATATATCACCAACAGGTACAAGAGCAGTATTCGATTTCAGGGGCGATATTATCACAGTCCCTGCCGAAAAAGGTGATCCCAGAAATATAACACTTACAACAAGCGTTCATGAGAAATATCCATCATGGTCACCTGATGGTAAATCTATAGCCTATTTTTCCGATGCTTCCGGTGAGTACACTCTTGATATCAAACCGCAGGATGGAAAAGGTGATGCAAAATCATTTAAACTGAACGGTACCGGTTTTTATGCCTTCCCGGTCTGGTCACCCGACAGCAGAAAAATTACATATTCAGATAATGGGAGAAACCTGTATCTGCTTGATATTGAGTCTGGCGAAATTAAAAAAATTGATTCTGACGACATATATGGCCCCTGGAGCTTTCAGGAAGATCTTTGGAGACTGGTCATCAGACTCAAAATGGATACTCTATACAAAACTGCTGAAAACAAATTTCAGGGTCGTATATCTTTACTCGGTCGATAAGCAAACTTCATTTGCTGTTACTGATGGAATGAGCGATGCATCCGATCCGGTATTTGATCCGAACGGTGAATATCTGTATTTCTTAGCATCAACCGATGCCGGTCCGGTTGTAAACTGGTTCGATCTTTCCAATGAGGATATGAGGATGACGAATTCTATCTACCTGGTTACACTTAGAAATGATATTGTATCACCATTTACGAAAGAGAGTGATGAGGAGGGCATAAAACAGGCAAAGAAGGAACCCGAAAAACCTGCAGAAAAGGAGAAAACAGGGAAGAAAGATTCCGGGGCAACCGCTCCCTGCTCCTGAAAAACCTAAAGCTGTAAATATTGAAACTTCCGGCATCACCGACAGAATTGTAAGTATTCCGGTCAGGGCAGGCAACTATTCAGATCTTGGGTATCGGGTCTACAGGTGAAATCTTGTATATAATCAGGCCATCAGATCCTTCTGAGACCTCTGTATTGCACAAGTTCGATCTGAAGGAACGGAAAGACAATGAAGTAATGGAACTTGATAACTATATCGTATCAGCAGACAGGAAGAAGATGCTTTATTCAAAAGGAGAAGTTGTTGGAATAACCACTACCGGTAAAAAACCTGAGTCGGGAAAGGGTATTCTTGGAACCTCCTCAATTACAGTAAAAATTGATCCGGCAGCTGAATGGCCTGACATTTTCGATGAAGCATGGAGGGTTAACCGTGACTACTTCTATGATCCCGGCATGCATGGGCTTGACTGGAAAGCAATGAAAATTAAATATGCAAAGTTTCTGCCTGATCTTGCATGCAGAAGTGACCTGAACAGGCTTATTCAATGGATGTGCAGTGAACTTGGAGTTGGGCATCACCGTATAACCTCTCCCGGAGACAGACTTCATCCTCTTCAGCCTGTCATTGGTGGTCTGCTCGGCGCAGACTACACTGTTTCAGAAAACAGGTACCGTATAGCTAAGATTTATAGCGGTCTGAACTGGAACCCTGATCTGAAGTCTCCTCTTACCGAACCAGGTTTAAACATCAAAACCGGAGAGTATATACTTGCGGTAAATGGAAAGGATGTAACTGCAGATAAGGATTTTTTCAGCTTTTTCGAAAACACGAGCCGGGAAATTGTTGAACTGACAATAAATGACAAGCCTGAGTATTCAGGTTCAAGAGTCGTAAAAGTTGTTCCTATTGCCAATGAATATTCATTAAGAAACCGCGACTGGGTTGAAGGAAACCTTAAGAAAGTCACTGAGGCCACAAATGGTCAGGTTGCATATGTTTATGTACCAAATACTTCAAATGCGGGACATGAGTACTTTAAGAGATATTTCTTCCCCCAGGCCAACAGAAAAGCGATTATTGTCGATGAAAGATTTAATGGAGGAGGTTCACTGGCTGATTATTATATCGATATCCTTCAACGTCCTCTTGCAGGCTTACTGGAATATGAGGTATGGAGCTTGATCTCAAATCACCAAGTGCATCAATACAGGGTCCGAAGGTCATGATCATTGATGAAACAGCCGGATCGGGAGGTGATATGCTGCCCTGGATGTTCAGAAAATTTAAGGTGGGAACACTTGTAGGCAAACGTACCTGGGGCGGACTGGTTGGTATTCTGGGTTTCCCCGAATTCATTGATGGAGGGTCAGTCACAGCACCCAATGTTGCTATCTGGACAAAAGACGGGTTTGTCGTTGAGAATGTGGGCGTTGCTCCCGACATTGAGGTTGAGCAGTGGCCCGCAGATGTTATAAATGGAAAAGATCCCCAACTTGATAAAGCAATTGAAGTGGCGCTACAGGAACTGGCAAAAAATCCTCCTGAGACGCCGGTACGGCCACCATATCCGGAGAAAATGAAGAAATAAACGCTCTCCAAACTTAATGACCAGGAATAAATCATTGCTCCTTTCATTGCTTTACCCCTAAATCCCCCAAGGGAGACTTTTCGAATTATGAATATTAAACATGTGAAATCAGAATTAAGAAGAACTTAGTTCTGAATTCATCATTTGTTTGTTCAATATTCTTAATTATCTTATTTGATAAGCCCGCCTTGGTTGTTTGGGGGTCTTCTTTCCCCCCGGTAATACCACAGGTTTATTGTTCCATAAACCCCTGATCCTTCAATACCTGCAAAAGTATTTTTGAAAAATAAATATTATCTGTCTTTTTATATCTCACATCTGTAAAAACCTGGGCAAGGGTTTCTTTATTATTCTCATTCACAAACTGTTGAGAGTCGGGTCTATCCTCTTTCGCTCTGTAGTACCTGTCAATATCCTCCTGTGTATAATCTTTATATGTCTCCTTATGAATAATTGCTTCAAGAGGTAGTCTGTCCACCTGGTCAGGTCTTTCTGCGGGCCATCCTATTGTAACTGTAGTAACAGGAACAACCCCTCCGGGAAGCTTCAACACTTCGATTATTTTATGTGCATTGTAGGTTGTGGTTCCAAGATAACAAATTCCCAGTCCCATTGATTCGGCCGCAATACACACAGTCTGTGCCACGAGAAGAGCATCGATTGCTCCGGTCATAAATGAAAGAAAATTATCATATCCCGGTTCGGCTTTCCTTGCACAGCACCATTTATTAAATCTGTTAAAATCTGCACAGAATGTCAGAACAACAGGAGCCTCGGTGATCATTGACTGATTAAAATGAAAAGGGGCAAGTTCATTTTTCTTTTTTAAATCCCTGGTAATTACAACGCTATAAACCTGCATATTGCCCGTGGTTGAGGAGTGGCATCCCATAACAAGAAGTTCATTAAGAAGCTTATCGTCAACAGGTTCTGAAGTATACTTCCTTATTGATCTGCGGTCTAGAAGCACGTCCGGAAATTTTGTCATTTTTTTTGATTAAAGAATATAATACAAAGTAAGCAAAATCAACTAAAAACAGGGTGCATGAGTAAAGGTTTTTCATATCTTAGCATGAATCTAAGAACTCTAATCCATAAAAAATACTTACATGAAAAAACTTCATTTATTGCTGCTGCTTCTCGGATTTTTTATCTGTATTAATCCGTTAACCGCGCAAAAGAAAAAAGAGTCAGGCAAAGAACCAGAGAAGAAGGATACCGTACTGGTCAAAGTTTTCAAAGGATTGTCATTCAGGAGTATAGGTCCTGCATGGGCTTCAGGCAGAATATCCGATTTTGCCGTAAATCCTAAAAATCATTCAGAGATTTATGTTGGAATCGGAGCAGGTAATATCTGGAAAACAACAAATAACGGAACATCATGGACTCCGGTATTTGATAAATACGGAGCCTATGCAATCGGATGTCTCGCTATAGATCCTGAAAACCCTTCAGTTGTATGGGCAGGCACAGGTGAAAACACTCATCAGCGTCAGCTTGGTTATGGTGACGGTATATATAAAACTGAAGATGCAGGAGCTACCTGGAAAAATATGGGGCTGAAGGAATCCAGACAAATCGGGATGATAGCTATTGATCCACGTAATACTGATGTTGTTTATGTGGCAGCCGAAGGGTCTATTTGGGGACCCGGCGGAGATCGCGGATTGTATAAAACTTCCGATGGTGGCAAGACGTGGAATAAAGTACTGAATATCAGCGAAAACACAGGGGTTAATAATGTAGTATTGGATCCGCGTAATCCGGATGTCGTTTATGCAACATCCGAGCAGAGAAGACGGCACGTATATACAAAGATCGGAGGCGGGCCCGAATCAGCTGTCTATAAGTCGAAAGATGCAGGCAAAACCTGGGATAAGATAATGAAAGGTCTTCCCTCAGTGGATATCGGAGGTATGGGCCTGGCAATTTCGCCGGTAGACCCTGATGTACTTTATATCATAATGGAAGCCGCCGACGAGGCAAGTGGTTTTTACAGGACTGTCAACAGAGGAGTATCGTGGGAAAAAATGAGCTCCTATGCTTCAAGCGGACAATATTTCAATGAGATCTATTGCGATCCCAAAAATGTCGATAAGGTTTACAGCCTGGAAACAGTTTCAAAGGTGACCATCGATGCCGGAAAAACCTGGACTAATATGGGAAATAATCAGAGACATGTAGATGATCATGCATTATGGATAGATCCTTCAGATGTTAAACATTTCTATATCGGTGGTGACGGGGGTATCTATGAATCTTTTGATGAAGGCAAAAACTACATATTTAAATCAAACCTGCCGGTCTCGCAATTTTACAGGGTCTGCGTTGATAATGCCCTGCCATTTTACAATATTTATGGTGGGACTCAGGATAATAACTCAATGGGTGGCCCATCGCGTAATATAAGCAGGGACGGCGTAGTAAATGCAGAGTGGAAGGTAACAGTCGGTGGCGACGGTTTCTGGGTTGCTGTTGATCCTGTTGATGAAAATATCGTCTATACAGAATCTCAGTATGGAAACGCTGCACTCTGGGATAAGAAAAGTGAAGAGACAATGGATATCAGACCTGTTCCGCGTGAAGGTGAAAAGACCTACCGCTGGTACTGGGATACTCCGCTTATCATTAGTCCTCACAAAAGAGACCGGATCTATATGGCAGCGAATAAAGTTTTCAGAAGCGATGACCGCGGCCGGAGCTGGGAAGTAATATCTGAGGATCTTTCAAGAAATGAGGATCGTAACAAGTTCAAGGTAATGGGAAAATACTGGAGCATTGATGCAGTGGCAAAAGATGTTTCAACATCACTCTGGGGCCTGGTTGTTTCCCTGGCTGAATCGAAAGCAAAAAAAGATCTGATTTATGCCGGAACTGACGACGGGGTTATCTCCGTCACTGAGGACGGAGGAAAAAACTGGACAAAATATACAACTTTCCCGGGAATACCTGAATACACGTATGTGAGTGATATACTTCCTGATAAATTCAATGAAAATGTCGTATATGCTACTTTTAATAATATGCTGAGCGATGATTTTAAGCCCTATATACTTAAAAGTTCCGATAAAGGCAAAACCTGGACATCAATCTGACAAAAGGCTTCCGGTAAATGGTACGATCCATACAATCCAGCAGGATAATATCAATCCAAACCTTCTCTTTGCGGGATCAGAATTCGGATTCTATTTTTCAGTGTTGATGGTGGCAATGAATGGATTGAGTTGAAAACAGGGTTGCCAACAATAGCAGTACGTGATATTGCATTGCAGGAACGTGAATGTGACCTTGTCATTGCCACCTTTGGAAGAGGATTCTATATTCTTGACGACTATTCTCCCCTGCGGAATTTCAAAAAAGAAATGCTCGGTAAGGAAGGCTACATATTCCCGATAAATGATGCAAAAATGTATGTACAATCAAATGGATTTGATAATCAGGGATCAACATATTTCAAAGCACCAAATCCGGAGTTCGGAGCTACATTCACCTATTATGTGAAAGATGTCCCTAAAACTGCAAAAGCAATCAGACAGGAAAAAGAAAAAGAGCTGTTTAAAAAGGGAGAACCGATACCTCAGCCAACGATAGCTGACCTCGATGCTGAAGCAAGAGAAATAAAACCATACCTGATTTTTACTATCACCGATGAGAACGGCCATATTATTAAAAAAATGTACAAATCAGCTGATAAGGGAGTTAACAGGATTACCTGGAACTTTACCTACGAAGGAATCAGTCCGGTAACAACGGTAAAATATGATCCGTTGAGTACGGGCTCAGAAAGAAGAAGAAGAAGCGGAATTCAGGTAATGCCAGGGACCTATAAAGTATCTCTGTCAATGTATTCTAAGGGTGAAATACGAGACCTTGCTTCTACTGTTCCATTCAATTGTAAACCGCTTAATCTTGCAACCTTTACTTCCAGCGACATCAAGGCAAAATATGCCTGGATCGGACAGGCATCTGATTTAGCAAAAAGCATGTATGGCACTATAAGCTATTTAGACGAACTTTCAGATAAAAATAATGCTGTTTTACAGGTTATTCATCAGACCCCTGAAGCTACACCGGAAATGATGAAAGAAGCTGCGAGGATCAATGATGAACTTCATAATTTATTGTTAATCATTAACGGTCCTGAGGCAAAAGCCAGCGAGGAAGAACTTCCTCCTATGGATATGCCGCTTGCCCAAAGATTAAGTAATATGGCTTCAGCAAGTTATGGTACAAGCGGGGATATCACCACCACTGCAAAACAGCAGATGGATATCCTGAAGGTTGATTTTCCCCCAATCCTTGAAAGGGTCAAAAAAGCAGGCCAGGATCTTCAGAATCTCGATAAACTGCTCGATGCCATAAAAGCACCATGGACACCTGGAAGAGTTCCCCAACTTGACATGAACTACTAATAATGCATAAAATATTCAACTATGAGCAGACCAGTTACACTTTTTACAGGTCAATGGGCAGATATGCCATTTGAGACATTGTGCCAGAAAGCTAAATCATTTGGTTATGATGGATTGGAATTAGCATGCTGGGGCGATCATTTTGAGGTAAATAAAGCCGACGAAGCATACTGTCGATAAAAGAAAGGAGATACTTGCTAGGTACGGACTTAAAGTATTCGCAATTGCTAACCATCTGGTAGGACAGGCCGTTTGTGACCGTATTGATGAAAGACACAAAAGTATTCTGCCTGGTTATATTTGGGGTGACGGAGATCCTGAAGGTGTCCGGCAAAGGGCGGCTAAAGAGATGATCAGCACCGCAGAAGCTGCCAAAAGACTGGGCGTTAATATTGTCACCGGCTTTACAGGAAGTTCAGTATGGCCCCTCCTCTACTCCTTTCCGCCTGTTACTCCTGCAATGATTGACAAAGGGTATGAAGATTTTGCTGCCAGGTGGATACCAATCCTTGACAAATTTCAGTGCACTCGGTATTCAGTTTGCGCTGGAGGCTCATCCCACCGAAATAGCATTTGATATAGCTTCAGCCCGAAGGACGCTGAATGCTATTAATAATCATCCTTCATTTGGATTTAATTTTGATCCTTCTCACTTTGGTTACCAGGGAGTTGATTATGTGAAATTTATATATATATTCGCAGAAAAGATTTTCCATGTTCATATGAAAGATGTAGGATGGTCAAAAGTACCGACTGAAGCAGGTGTCTTCGGTGGTCACACTGAATTCGGAACACCAGGACGCTTCTGGGATTTCAGAAGTCTTGGTCATGGCGATATTGTCTTTGAAGAAATTATAAGGGCTCTTAACAGGATCAACTATAAAGGACCATTATCGGTTGAATGGGAAGACAGCGGCATGGACAGGGAATTCGGGTGCAAAAGAAGCTTGTGAATTTGTCAGAAAAGTTGATTTTCCATCCTCAAATATTGCATTTGATGCTGCATTTGAAAAAAAATAATTTTACAGAAATTAAATTGTAACACGAAAACTAATTAAAACCAACAATCTCAAGATGGAGACTATCAGGAAAACTCAACTATTTAATGCAAGTTGCGTTGCATTAGTCGTAACGGCGCTGGCCTTTGCTACAAGGGGTTCATTTGTACAAGCATGGGCAACTGAATTCAACCTCACACATACCGAAGTCGGATGGATCGTAGGGACAGCCTTCTGGGGCTTTACTCTGGCAATGGTCTTCGGTGGACCGCTTGTTGATGTCATTGGTATCGGAAGGATCATTTCAATTGCTTTCTTCTGCCATGTCGCAGGGATAATTCTTACAATAATTGCAACAGGATTCTGGTCCCTTTTTATTTCCACATTGCTGATCGGAATTGCGAACGGAAGTGTTGAAGCTGCATGCAATCCATTGATAACAAGCATGTATACTGATCAGAAAACCCGAAGGCTTAACCGGTTTCATGCCTGGTTCCCCACAGGAATTGTCATTGGAGGACTGGTTGTCTTTCTATTCAACAAGGTCGGACTTTTAAACTGGCGCTATGCTATGGCCGTAATGCTGCTTCCAACTTTTGCTTATGGATATATGTTTCTTAAACAAAACTTTCCCACAGACTGAACGCGTTGTTTCGGGCTTCAGCTACAAAGACATGTTAAAAGCATGTGTTAGTCCATTATTCATTTTTATGGCTTGTTGTATGGTTCTTACCGGGGGCACCGAGCTGGGCACAAACCAGTGGATTGCTGCCCTTCTGGCAAATGTATCACATAATCCAATACTCCTTCTGGTCTGGATATCCGGTATAATGGCGCTTACACGTCAGTTTGGAGGAACACTGATACATAATTTTAAATCCACTGTCGTCCTGCTGACATCTTCAATCCTTGCCTTTACAGGATGTATACTTATGGGCTATACAAGCGGTGCAATGGTATTTGCATCAGCAGGAATTTTTGCACTGGGTGTTGCCTTCTTCTGGCCATCAATGCTGGGATTTGTATCGGAGAATATCCCTCAGAGCGGCGCGCTTGGACTGGCTATAATGGGGGGAATCGGTTTTCTCGGCGGGGCAATTGCACAACCTGTTCTTGGTGCTATTTTCGACGCTCAGACATTGGCTGCCGTTCCAACCGGACAAACAGTTGAAGTATTAAGAACCGCACTTGAGGGAACAAAAGATGCAACAGCATGGGCCGCAGCTCAGCTAACTGGCGGAGAGCATACCTTGAGATTTGTTGCATTTGTACCGGCTGTACTTATAATTGCATTTACTTTCCTGCATATCTGGAAGAGAAAACATGTTTGACAATCTTACCCACCTTCCCACCATATGTGGGGATAAGAGGTATTTTTCATTATAAGACTGCATTATTAGTGCCTTGCATATAAAAAGGGATCTTAAGAAGTTATGTATGTTTAAAGCCCCCCAAATGGGGGGTTTGGGGGGTAAAAATAAGTAAGAGGAAACTCATTTTCAAAAAATAAAAGAATAAAAGACAACCACCTTCGCTAAAGCTTCGGTGGTCAAAGAAAGTTAAAAGATAAAAGTATTTGTTATGAAAAAAATTAAAATGGGAATGATCGGTGGCGGCATTGGAGCCTTCATCGGTGACGCACATCGTCGTGCTTCAAGGATATGTAACGACTTCGAACTTGTCGGCGGAGTTTTTGATTCCGACTACGAAAGAAGCAAAGAGTTTGCTAAAAATGAAGGAATAAGATCTGAGCGTTGTTATAAAAGCGTGGATGACCTGATAAAATCAGAATCTGCAATACCCCATGATGAGCGTATGGAGGTTGTAGCGATAGTTACGCCCAATGCGCTGCACTTTCACTTTGCCAAAAGCCTTCTTAACGCAGGATTTCATCTGGTTTGTGAAAAGCCCATGACAATTACGGTCGGTGAAGCAGAGGAACTTGAAAGACTGGTTGCAGATAAAAAGCTGACTTTCGCTTTAGCTCACACCTACACAGGGTATCCTATGATCAGACAGATGAGAGACATTATCTCAAAAGGACTGCTCGGAACTATCCAGCGTATTGACGCGCAATATTACCAGGGATGGATAAATTCTATAATTCACGGGACAGAAAGCAGGATAACCGGAGTATGGAGACTCGATCCTAAACATGCCGGAGCCAGCAGCTGTATGGGTGATATTGGCGTACATGCCTTTAATCTCATTGAATATACCACAGGACTGGAAATAAAGGAGGTGCTTTCCGATCTTAATCCTGTTAAAGAGGATATAGCTCTTGACCTGGATGGTACTGTTTTATTGCGATTCAGCAAATATCTTAAAGGAGTCATAAGAGCCAGTCAGGTTTGCGGAGGAGAAGAAAATGGTCTGACAATAGCGGTCTATGGATCAAAAGCCAGTCTCAAGTGGGGCCAGGAGAATCCGAATTATCTTTTTATGCTAAGCGATTCCGAACCGACAAAAATATTCAAGCCGGCTCACGGATACAACGATAAGCTTGCAGAGAGCAGTCATACGATGCCATCGGGTCACCCCGAAGGAATTTATGAAGCTCTTGCCAATATATATAAAGGCACTGCAAAATCAATAAGGGGTGAAAAATTCACCCCCGGGGAGTTTCCGACTGTTCATGATGGTGTACGGGGAATGAAATTTATACACTCTGTTGTTGATTCAAATAAGGGAGGAAATATCTGGATTAAACTATAATTATTTTCTCGCAAAGACGCAAAGGCGCAAAACAGTTCATGACAAGTATTTTTAATTAATATCAAGTTATGACTGAAAATGAAATATCAAAAATAATAGTTGATGTAGCTTACAGGGTACATTCCAAATTAGGCCCGGGTCTGCTTGAGTCGGTCTATGAGGAAATATTGTATTATGAATTTATTAAACTTGGTTTAAAAGTTGAAAGACAAAAAATGGTCCCTGTTGTATGGGACAATCTAAGAATGGAGCTAGGTTCCAGAGCAGATCTCATTATAGAAAATAAAGTAATTATTGAATTCAAATCAGTTGAGCTTATTGCACCTGTGCATCCTAAACAATTACTTACCTATTTGAAGATTACAGGGATAAAACTTGGACTATTAATCAACTTTAATGAAGCATTAATAAAGAACGGAATTACCAGAATTGTAAATAATTTGTAATTCTCTGGAAAAGTACAGTACCACTGTATTTTATTGCGTCTTTGCGTCTCTGCGAGAAATAATAATAAATCAAATACTAATTTTGTTTATTCCGGGTATTGAGCCAGATCACCTTTTGTTCCGGTATGTGAGGCTGGCCAATAATGTCTTTGTAAAGATCGGGCCTGCGGGCTTTGGTATAACGATACCCTCCGGCTGCAGTAAGTTTTTCACGTGTAAATGTTGCTGTAACAGAATCATCACCCAGGTTCCTGCATTCAGCCAGAATATCTCCAAAAGGATCTATGATCATTGAACACCCATTCTTCAGCTGGTCATCATCCATCCCAATAGGATTGGAAAATACAACATATATCCCATTATCGTAGGCCCTCGACGGAAGCCATTTCATCAGCCACTCTCTTCCTTTCATCCCGTCAAATTCCAAACGCAGAGATGTCGGGTCATTCTCCCTGTTTTTCCATAATTCCGGATCAACAAATCCTGCCCCGGGACGAGTTGATGGAGTGCACATTGTAACATGAGGCATAAAAATGATTTCTGCTCCAAGAAGAGTGGTCGCCCTGACGTTTTCTATAATATTGTTATCGTAACAGATCAGGATACCGCATTTCCAGCCAAGAAGATCGAAAACACAGTACCTGTCGCCGGCAGTAAGACAGGAATTTATAAACGGATGCAACTTTCTGAAACTTGCGACCAGTCCATTCTTGTCAACACATATATACGTTTTGTATAAATTCCTCTCCCTGTCTATCTCGAATAATCCGGCAAGGACAAAGATATTATTCCTTAATGCGATTTCCTGAAGCCTTTTAGTGCTGGGCCCATCCGGTACAGGTTCAGCCAGGGCTGTCATTTCATCTTTCGAAAGATGCCGGGCAAATGAATATCCAGTAATTGAACATTCATGAAAGGCAATAGCGTGAGAGCCTTCACTGGCGGCTTTGTGCGCCAGATATTCGATTCTCCCTAAATTGAATTCCTTGTCACCACTCCGGTTTTCAAACTGAGCAGTGGATATTTTAAGCTTATCCATTTTTATTCCAATCAACGGGCAGATTGGACATATATTAACTATTTTTTCTTTTTGAGAAGGAAAAACCCAGCTGCACCAGCTATAACTACAGCTCCAACAATAATTGCAATTGTAGAGGCGGAACTCTTCCCTTTCTTATCATCCTCAACCGGATAATAATAAGTCGGCTTTGCATCGGTATCCATGTTAACTGTATCTTTCTTTGATTTTGGCTTCTGCTGCCCTGCAGCCATATTGAAACCACTTACGATAAGAAGCATCACCATTGAAAACACTAAAATTGATTTTTTCATTACTTAAACATTTACAAATTAATTGATTAGAATATATTTTTTTAATGTGTTCACCTTTTATTCCTTTGTGTTACTAAGTGTTTTACTTTGAGTCCTTTGTGTTTAAATGTTACATTTTTTACCACTAAGGAACTCAAAGGGATCTCTAGGTTCACAAAGGTTTCTACCTCATTGTATTTGCCAGATCATCATATTTTTTAGCTATATCCGGATTCGAGTGCCTGTAGGTATCAGCAAGTGCAACAATTGCCCGCTTATACCTGGGATTCATGTCAAGGCAGGTGGTCAGCAATTTGCGTGCCCTTATCACATCACTTTCTATCAATAGTTCAGACAAGCCGACATATGCTTCAAAATATTTTCTATTGGCTTTAATAACTCTTTCATAGTAGCTTATTGCTTCATCAGTTTTGTTACGTGACCTGGCAATATTTCCAAGGTACATAAGGATCGGCTCAAAATCGGGATTAATCTCTAACCCTCTTTTCAAAAGTGAATCGGCTTTCTGATACTGTCCATCGTCGTACAAAGCTGCTGCAAAATTATAAAAAATCATTTCATCCTTATCATCAAATTTTAAAGCATTTTCAAAGTAACCGATTGCCTCTTTATTTCTGCCTTCACTTAATGCTACATAACCAGCATAATCATCTTTCGATCTTCGTTCAATGACAGCACATACCGGGACATTATCGGCATAAACCGTATGGATGGTATTTTCAGGCGGCCATATTTTATTTCTCAACTGGAATGGAGGAATATACCTGTTAGCTACAATTGCATAATCCCAGTCGTACTGGCTTCTCTCTTCATACCTGAAATAAGATGTTTCAACTTCCGGATGATTACGGAACAGCCATTTGACAGAATAAGTTGCCTTGACTTTAATTTTACCCTCCTCACCTTTCTTTGCCAGGTAATCAATCAACCAGCGGGATGCAGGAGTCTGACTCACATAATAATAATCTGTCTCATAATTTGAATAGGCTCCCTTCAATCCTCCAACTATCTGATTATAATATAAATAAAAGAACCGGGGATTGTTTAACATGAATTTCAGAGGATGGAATGAAAGCACACAGAAAGCTGCTACTACACCCCATCGAAGATATCTGCTTTTTAAATAAATATAAAGATAACGATAACCTGTTGAAGCAAGCAATATTATTCCTGGATAAAGGAAAAGAAATTGTCTCCAGGAAGAATACAGGTTTGATTTCTCGTAAACTACAAAAACAATCGGAAATAAAACTGTAAATATCACTAATCCATAAAGCGGTGTTTTTTCGGCGCTTGATTTTTTAATTATAAATAAGAAGGATAACATCAGTCCTGTTAATACAATAAAAGGAATTGTGATTAGCATTGATTTGGGCAGATAATACCAGGGCATATAATCGGACCATTCAACCTTTCCTTCAAATATCTGTCGAAATGTTGAAGGGAAATGAGCCATTACATGGTATGATTCAATTACATTCCTTACCGGGCTCTGAAGGGCATATGGCCAAAATAAAATGCTTAAGAACCAGGAAACGGCAGAGATACAGCAAATCAAAATAAATTTTGTTCTAATTTCAATGATATCGGCTTTTTTCTCCCTGAGGTACCTGAAAAAATAGAATATGAAAAAGAAAAAGAATAGATAGCAGATCAATAATAATCCTCCTGCCCTGATACTTATTGTAAAAGCAATGCTTAAAGTCAGAAATATTACGTCCCTGTAAGAGTTTTTCCTGCCCGAAACCATAAATTTAAGCATAAAAAATATGCCTGATATATATCCAAGCGCGAATGGGATGTCCTTCAGGTTGTTCTGCGTGTGGCCGATGAAGGTCGGTGAAACTGCAAACAGGACAAGTGTCAGAATACCTGTCCTGTAATCTGCCAGCCAGACCGCAAAAAGAGCAGTCACAAAAATTACCAGCCATCCCGCAATGCTGCTCATCAGATGACGGAAACCGTAAACATCCTCAATGTCAAACCATTTGATCAGTATTGTGACAATATTATCGTACGATTGCCCATAATACTTCAGATTGGTGACCGGAGTATTAAGTGCGGACTGATCAGAGCCACGTGATGCAAAATAGTTATAAACTGAAACTGAATGATCATAATGAAGCACTTCATCACAGGTGATACCTGCATTCTTGCTTAACAGCAGCATCAAAACAAGAAGGACTACAGAGAAAAAATAAAAGATATATTTTAATCTTGTCTCATTCATCATTTCTCCGGGCCACCATCATAGAATTTTTTGACAAAGTAAAGCGGCCGGTTTTGCGATTCTTTATAGTTCCTGTAAACATACTCGCCAAGGATTCCCATGAAAACTAATTGAATAGAGCCTAGAAAATAGATGCTCAAAAGTGTTGAAGACCATCCAATTAGTGCAAATCCGCATGCTTTGGCTATCAGAACATAAATTCCAGCACCAAGAAAAACCAGGGTCCCGATCAATCCTAATATCAGGCAAAAACGAATCGGGAATCTTGAAAAGGAAAAGATGGCATCTGCTGCCAGGATCAACAGTTTACTAATACTCATCTTAGGGACACCTTTAAAACGGTCGTCTCTTACAAATTCTACATACCCCTGTCTGAATCCGATAAATGTGCGAAGACCGGGAAGGTATCTGACTTTTTCTTTCATCGATAGCAAGGCATCAACAGCTTCACGCCTCATCATGGAGTAATTTCCTGAATTCTCCATATTTTTAATTTCACCAATATATTTAAACAGAAGATGAAACAAAACAGCATAAAGGTCCCGGTCATGTTTGCCTTTCCTTCCTGTCCTTTTCCCGCTTACAATATCATAACCCTCGTCATTGATCATTTTATACATAGTGGTGAGCAGCTCCGGAGGATCCTGAAGATCTCCATCCATCATAGCTACCAGCTCACCGGTGGAGTGTTCCAGTCCGGCAGTATATGCGGCCTGATGACCAAAATTCTTCGACAGCGACAGAATTTTAATCCTGCTGTTTTTCTTTTGCCATGATAAAATTTTTGCAAGACTCTCATCAGTGCTGCCGTCATCAACAAAAATCACCTCATAATCCTTAATAAAAGACTCAATAGATGAGATGGTCCTTTTAACAAGTTCATCTATCACTTTCTCTTCGTTAAATATGGGTATTACCAGTGAAAACATAAAAAAGGGCTTTGCGTGCTTTGCGGTTAAGATTGTTTATTTTTGAAGTCTGGTTAAAGCATATTCAGCTTCATCTTTAAGGTCAGCATTTGAAACCAGATTCTTAATAGTCGGAACCGAATAATCTGATCCCATCCAGCTCAGTTCACGAAGCAATAGTTTTTTTGAATCTGTTGTAGCTTCCTTGCTGTTAAGGACTTTCACCATCATTTTTTCAATATTTAATATTCCCGCCTCGTCGCCTTTAAGATCGCGGATATGACTCTGAATACATGAAAGGTATTTGGTACTTTTTGCAATTTCATAGTTACCTATATTGGCAAATGCTTCATCGAGAGTAATCTCTTTAAAGTCAGGACGAAGCACCACTCCTGCCACGTTGGGAAAATCCCAGGGGACTTTTTGGGTTACTTCACCTGTAACGGCCCATTCAGCACCTCTCTGAAGAGTGACAATGAATCCGGCACAATGCATCGAAGGACCGCCGCCTTCATCGGCATGACCCATTGCAGTATGAAAGATGCTTCCTTTCCCGTAAGTTATTGTCATAAGAATCGGCTCATCTCTCATGGTGCCTCCGCCAGCTGCACTATCAGCAAAAGCGGTTGCCAGGATCTGCATATTCTTTGCAGGGCCACGCAGCAGACTGTACAATTCATCAGTACCATGCAACCATTCTACGGGAAGGCCCCTTGTTACAGGATGATCTGTTATCCGGGTCCGAACCAGAAATTCTCTTCTTTTGCCATGAGAACCCCCGATACCTGCAGATGTATCTACGACAAGCTTATCATTCTTATAATATACATATGGACCATCCTTCTGATTGCGTTCTCCCCAACCCCCAAGACCAGTCATCTCATTATATTCCTTCCATGCTGGAAAAGAATTGTCTGCTGCATGATATATTACGACTCCGCCCCCGTTTTTCACATATTCCACAAAAGCGGTATTCGTTTTCTCTGACCATGAATCGCCATTATAATCAAGAACAACAAGTTTATACTTTGAAAAATCGGGGTCGAATGTTTTCATATCACCGCCTTTATCCGGAGTGATCATAATCTGTGAAGTAAACAAACCTGTTTCGTCGAGAATCTGTTTCAGAACGGGAGAACTCGCCTTCCAGTTATGATTATTCTGACCGGTTATAATCAAGGTTTTATAGCCGTTCTTATCCTTACATGAAGTTAAGAAAGCAAGTAAACCTACTGCAAAAACTATTAAAAGCAAATATTGTTTTTTCATATTGTTTTCTGATTAAACTGTTGGTAATGACCATGGCTTACGATACGGACGGCTCAATAGACGTGCAGCCACCGGGTTGCCAATTATTTCTTCTTTTTCCGGATCCCATTTAATGGTCTGTCCTGTTGTCATGCTAATTTCCCCGAGCAAAGCAACTGAGATGGCCCTGTAAGCCACCTCCACAGGAGCAATTGCAGGTTTTCGCGATTTAACACACTCAACGAAATTCTGCCAGTGGTTATCGCTCTTATATAGGTGAATCTCATTTTCGCCTATGACTTCATTAAGGATCTTCGGATCTGAGGCAGAAATAATATCTCCACGGTCAACATGTATCCAACCCAGATCGCCATGCCAGGTTGTTCCCATACCCAGGGGAAGTCTTGAAGCATTTGCGACCCTCATTTCAATTCCATTGGCATATTTGCAAAGAAAGTCATATTCAACCGGAACATTGAAAATTCCATCGAAAGGATAAACCCCGGCTCCGGAAATTTCAACCGGACCGGTATGCTCCAGTCCCGCTCCCCAGTTTGCAATATCGATGTGATGTCCGGCCCAGTCGGTCAGCTGACCCCCGGAATAATCAAGGATCCATCGCCAGTCCCAATGTGAAACGCCACGGTACGGTACCTTCAGAGCAGGACCAAGCCACATTTCCCAGTCGAGTTGTGGAGGAACCTCCTGAACAGGGGGAGTCCCGATACCTTTATTTCCGTCAGGGAGTCCTACTTCAATATATTTTATCTTACCTGCCCTGCCATTTATCACCAGTTCCGCTCCGCGATGGAAATTTGCTAAAGAGCGCTGCCAGCTTCCTGTCTGCCAGATTATATTATTCTTTTTTACTGCGTTGACAATAGTCTGACCATCTTTTATGGTACGGCATATTGGTTTTTCTCCATAGACATCTAATTTTTTGTTTGCGGCAGCTGAGTAAATTATCCCATGCCAGTGATCCGGCAGAGCAATTGAGACTGCATCCAACTTTTCTTTTTCCAGGAACTCACGATAATCGCCATATGTCCGGCAATCTTTATTCTTGTTTGCAGTGTCGATTATCTCTTTGGCATTTGCCAGATGTTTTGAATCAACATCGCACACTGCTACAAACTGCAGAGGTGACTTGAGTTTCAAAAAATCATTCAGATTACTGGTGCCTTGCGATCCCAGACCTATTGAACCAATAACAATACGATCGCTTGGCGCAACTTTTCCTCCCATTCCAAAAGCTGATGAAGGTATGATCTGAGGAAGTACAAAAGTACCTGCAACCACTGCTGCTGACTTTTTTACGAAATCTCTTCTCGATGATTTATTTGCCATATCAAATTAATTAATTATGAATCATTCATTACAGTGCCACAGGTGTGCCCGGAATCGGTGTCTCGAAGACCATATCGACAGGACCAAATTCAATCTTTTTAGGACCAAGGTCCATATCTGATTTAAAAATATCATCCCAGGTAATAGTTCGGCCTGTATACGCTGATGTCCTTCCCATGATAGCTGTTAATGTCGATAAGGCGGTCTGTTCGCCTTCATTCACATAATGTCCGGTACGAATAGCCTCAACAAGGTGCATATGTTCCTGAACGTAGGCCGGAATTTTAATGGTTTGTGTCTGGTTTCCATTTTCATCTTTCGGATATTCAAATTCCCACTTCAATTTACCATTCAGATCCCATATCTTATTATTACAGTTAGTATATCCTTCTGTTCCAATAATAAGTTCTCCTGTTCCGTTCGAACAACTGTCAATCTCACGGCACATACTATGTGAACTTACTCCCAGACCATAATCGAAATCTACACTGAAGAAGTCATACTGATCACCTGTTACCCGCCGTGCCCGGCCACCGTACCCAATTGCTTTTTCAGGGTGCTTACCTAAAAACCAGTTTATGACATCGATATTATGCACATGCGTATCAAGAATAAAATCACCGCATAACCAGCAGAAATTGTTCCAGTTACGTATCATGTATGTCATGTCATCCCAACCTTTTTCACGTTCCCGGAACCATACATGATCCTGATTCCAGAATGCTTTTGCACCTGTTATCTTTCCAATTGCACCACTTACAACCTGTTTATATGTTTCTATATAGTCTTCCTGGTGACGTCTCTGAGTACCGGTTACAACACACAATCCTATTGCAGCGGCTTTTCTTGCAGTAGCAATTATCGATCTGATGCCGACAGGATCTACCGCCATGGGCTTTTCCATAAAGACATGTTTATTTGTATTGACTGCTTCAAGAAAATGTTCAGGCCTGAATTTGCATGGTGTTGCCAGGATAACGACATCAACATCCGGAATGGCCATAAGCTTCTTATATCCGTCGAATCCGGTGAAACAATTTTCAGCAGGGATAGGTAAATTAAATGATGCAAACCTTTCGCGGCAGGCATCTATTTTGTCCTGAAAAACATCCGCAAGAGCAATGATCTCAAGATCGGGACCGGCGCTTATAAAATTTATTGCTGCACCGGTGCCTCTTGCTCCGGCTCCGACCAGACCTGCCCTTAGTTTTTTACCCTTTGGAGCTCCCCGGAGAATCGGAGGCAGACCGAGGGCTTCATTTGTAGGCGTTCTTTTACATGATGTAATTATTGCACCTGCTCCGGCTAAAGCGAGACCTGCAAGTGCAGTTTTACCAATGAATTTTCTTCTGTCAATATTCTGCATATATTTTCGAGTTAAAATATTTTTCTAATTTCCAATCGTGCTGTCAGCTTCACAAACAACCCTGAATCCGACATCGATACAATCGGAGTACCACCAGATACTTTTTGGCATCTGCGGATCAGTGACAAGCCATGCTTTTGTTTTGGTGAAATCGCGTGCAGCACTTCTGACATCTTTTGCATCGCTTTTGAAGGAGCCACCCCTTATAACATGTTCCTGACCATCTGCAGGTCCAGTCGGATTTAACTTTGCAGTATCTGATTTATAAGCATCGGGCGAATAGTAATCGAGACAGAACTCTGCAACGTTGCCCGACATGTTTTTCAAGCCGAATGGATTTGCTTTGACTGATTGTGGTTCTTTAGTCTTTGAATTACTATTTACTTTATAAACCACTCTTGATGCAATTACTGCAGTATCGGGACCAAAGAGCTTTCTGATCAAACCCTTGGAAGTAAATTTTTTAGGATTACCCGGGAAGAAATAAGGAGTCTCGGTTCCGGCCCTGCAGGCATATTCCCATTCAGCTTCAGTAGGTAACCTGTACTTTTTACCAGTTACTTTTGACAGCCATTGGCAATAAACAGCTGCTGCATGCCATGTCATAGTAATTGCCGGCCGGGAACCTTTTCCCCAGCCCTGATCAGGAGCACCCCAGGGAGGTGTTGCTCCGCTAATGGCATCAACATTCTTCTTCGTCACTACCTGTCCTTCAGTTCTTCCCTGAGAACCTGTTGCTCTGAAAAATGCCAGATATTCATCCCAGGTTACCTCTGTTTTAGCTATCCAGTATCTTGAAAGTGTCACTTTGCGCTGTGGACCTTCATCAGATTTACGAAGAGGTTCATTTTCAGGACTCCCCATTATAAATTTTCCACCCGGAATTGCAACCATATCAAAAGAAACACTGGATCCCGGTATTTTTTCAGTGAAGTTTTCAAATTTCTCAACTTTGGCCGGTTCTTTATACTCGGCCTGATTAACCGTTACAGTTACACCAAAATTAGTATTGTGGGCATGAAGTGCATTCTTATCATAATGTCCGACATCGAGATGACAGTTTATACAGGTTAAAGGATCCTTTGCTGGTTGTATAGAGCAAATGAGCATTGCTCCCGTCGACTGATAATTTAACAGGGAAAAGATTCTGATGACATTCCTTACATGATTTCTCATATACATAACCTTTAGCATTATCAAGAAGTTTTTATTTCATCCCAGTTAATTTTTGCACTGTCCTTGAAGATATACCCATATACATCTTTTGAACCATGTTTGGCTTTGGCATAGAGGTATCCGAAATGTCCCTTGGGCGGAAGATGACAATCAACACAATGCACAATATTACCTGTACGATTATTATAATGCGATGATAGCTTCCAGCTCTGATCAGCCATTGGATGAATATGGCATGAGACACAATATTTGTCGGAAGAAGTGTAGGTTACTAATGCATTACCTGATTTCAGTACATATCAGAGTTATTATAACCCCGGTAAGAATAAGCCATAGATTAGATCTTCGTTTTCCAAAAGTCTGACTCTAAACGATTCTTTAAATTCATTTTCCCTGAGAAGATTCAATTAAAACTTGTTAAAGTTAATTGTTTGTCTGACTTCAGGGTAAAAAATATGCAAAAAAAATACACGATTAATTTATCTATGTAGAGACGCCCAAATTGGGCGTCTCTACTCGTTTTCATGCATCGTTTTTATACACTGGTGTATGAAATCAAAGAGAAGGTCAAAATGTTGACAAATAAATTATAATACATCTGCATTTATTCCGTTTAATATTAATTTTGGTATAAAGATTGTTATTTAGAATTAAAAGTTTATTTTTGTACATTAATATTATTGAACCACTATGAAAAAGATTGCTGTTATACTCCTTGTTACTTTTGTTACTGCTCTCGTTGTCAGTTCATGTAATAAAAAGGACTGTCCGGCTTATTCGAAAGGTCATACGAGAGCCAATACTGAGCAGCCAGGAAAGAATGTTTAAACTCAGAATAATTCTTCCGGTTCATCCATTTTTATAAGTTAGCAAAAATATGAAGAGGCTGCTTATACTGGCGGTAATAGTTTTATTAGGTACAATTACATTGTATGCGCAGGGTGAATTAAATGAACAACAGAAGGTTTTTTTCCGTAACGAAAAATCATTTGCCATACTTCTCAATACCGACGGTGCAGGAATCAGTTACCGGGCTGCCAAAAGAATTGATTATCAGAAATAAAAATCTGCTTGAAATAGATGCAGGTATCCTAAGCTTGTTAAAGAATACAAACAGTCAAGTCTGTTCACTCAGGGCTCCTACATTTTTGGCAAGCTAAATTCAACTATTTACGTCAGAGCTGGTCTCGGGCATCAGCATGAACTATTCAAAAAAGCCGATCTTGGTGGAATAGCTGTCAGGTATTTCTATTCTGCAGGGCCGGTACTTGACTATTTACAAACCAATCTATTACAGGGTAGTGCACCTTCTTACCGGCAATTCATTACGAAATAATAGAGGAAAAATTTGATCCTGCTTCAATCGCTTCGCCTCAGGATATTTATAGTAAAGCCTCTTTCACCAAGGGACTCAATGAAATAAAGGTGATGCCGGGTTTATACGCTAAAGCAGGGTTCAATTTTGAATACAGCAAGCAGGATAAGGTAATTCACGCAATTGAAGTAGGTGGCCAGCTCAATGCTTTTCCCAAGAAGATTCCGATTATGTCCGGTTCAGACAACAAAGCTTTGTTTTTCTCACTGTTCGTGAGTTACAGGTTCGGTGTAATACTTGATCCTCTTGATCCTGAATCAAATAAGCTTTCAAATATCTTCAGGAGAAAAAGGAGTCAATGATCTTTATTAGCTCTTGACATTTCCAAGGAAAATATTAATTTTGTGAGTCAAATTTATTAACTAATTAATGAAACAGAAATGTCAAAAATTAAAGTAGGTATCAACGGTTTTGGCAGGATCGGCCGACTGGCCTTCAGGGCTGCCATGAAAAGGAACGATATAGAAATAGTCGGAATAAACGATCTCCTCGAAGTGGAATATATTGCTTATATGCTTCGTTACGACACCGTTCACGGCGGATTCGACGGAAAAGTTGAAGTTAAGGACGGCAAACTTATTGTAAATGGTCAGAGTATCCGTATAACTTCCGAGAAAGATCCTGCAAACCTGAAATGGAATGAGGTTGGCGCTGAATATGTAATTGAATCCACAGGTCTTTTTCTGACAAAGGAAAGCGCAATGGGTCATATCACAGCCGGTGCAAAGCATGTTGTGATGTCAGCTCCTTCCAAAGATGATACCCCGATGTTTGTTATGGGTGTAAACCATACTAAATACAAAGCAGATATGCAGTTTGTATCCAATGCTTCCTGCACAACAAACTGTCTTGCTCCGGTTACAAAAGTACTTCACGACAATTTCGGGATTCTTGAAGGTCTCATGACAACTGTTCATTCAACAACAGCAACACAGAAAACAGTCGATGGTCCTTCTAAAAAGGACTGGAGAGGCGGCCGTGCAGCTGCCGGCAACATTATTCCTTCATCAACCGGTGCAGCTAAGGCTGTAACCAAAGTTATTCCGGAACTGAAGGGAAAACTTACCGGTATGTCTTTCAGGGTTCCTACACTTAACGTTTCGGTTGTTGACCTCACCTGCCGTCTTGAAAAAGCTGCCACGTTACGATGATATAAAGAAAGCAATGAAGGCTGCTGCTGATGGTCCGCTCAAAGGAATTCTCGGATATACTGAAGATGCTGTTGTTTCCAGCGACTTTATAGGTGATTCACGTACATCAATCTTTGATGCAGGAGCAGGTATTTCTCTTAATGATAACTTTGTTAAGGTTGTTGCATGGTACGATAATGAGTGGGCTTACTCCTGCAAACTCCTCGATCTCATTGCTCATATGAACACTGTGAAATAAGATACCGGACGTTGCATGCAACGTCCTTACCATATACAAGAAGGGACGTTGCATGCAACGTCCCTTCTGATTTTATACTATCATATTAATTTCCAGCGGAATACCAGCTGTATCACGGTAATGTTCACCAAGCTCCAGCATCCCTTCGTCGTCTTCTTCATAAAGCCATTTCATTTTAACTGTCTTTCCTGACCGCCCGTAACCTGTCAGTCTTTTTAAGTATCTCATAAAGGTACTTTGAGGAACCGCTGTTTATATATTCGAGCTGAATATTTACTTCCAGTCCATTGTTCTTTTCAAAATGAAGAGTTAGCCATTCTTCCAGACGCCGGAAGATAAGCTCGGGATTTTCAGGGATGGATCGTCCAACAAGTTCAAGCTTGTTTGAATCGGGATAATAAGCAATGCCCGGACAGTTTTTTAGCTCTTCCTGAATTACAAATTTTTCCATATTCTGATATTTTATTCATATCTTAAAGCTTCAATGGGATCAATATTTGCAGCTTTGACAGCGGGAGCATATCCTGAAACAACACCAACTATAAAACAGACAACAATTCCGGTAATTACCCAGATCCATGGAATGACAAAGCTTGACTTCAGCATCGATGACACAGCATTCCCGATAAGAATACCAAGAATTATTCCAAAAACGCCACCCAGCTGACCAATCATTATCGATTCAAACAGGAACTGATATTTGATGGTCTGAGTTTTTGCCCCTATTGCTTTCCTGACACCTATTTCGCGGGTCCGTTCAGTGACTGATACAAGCATAATATTCATAAGGCCTACTGCAGCACCGAATAATGTTACAATACCAATAATCGTGGCAGCAAGTGTTACAAATCTGATGTTTTTGAGAAGCATATTGACAATATTGTCGCTTTTTGAAATATTGAAATCCGATTCATCTCTTGGATTAAGATTGCGGACAGTTCTGAAAACAGCTTCTGCCTCACCTGTCATAACATCAAGGTTTACGGCATTTATGGGCATGATAGTAATATTGAAGGTCATATTGGGCCGGGAAAAATACTGACGGGCAGTTGTAATAGGCATAAAACAAACCCTGTCGGGATTACCAAAACCTGAACCTTTGGTTTTCAAAACTCCTGTAACTGTCAGCTTCATACCGGCAACAGTAATCTCTTGTCCCAGAGGATCAACTCCTGAACCAAAAAGATCCTTGACAATATCTGATCCGATTATCACATTATGCCGTATCGACTGTATTTCATCAGCACTGAAATTTCTGCCTGTTTCAATCTCATAGCCCGCAACTGTAAGCTGGTTCTCATCCGATCCGATAAGACTTACATTGGGATTAGTTTTTTCTGAACCATATTTAACAGTTGATAAACCTGATGCATTAAAAGAAATTGAAACGAATGCTGCTTCTGTAAAGCGATTTTTGAACTCCTCTGCTTCCCTGAATGATATCCTTGAGAAATTTTTAGTTCTGTTTCTGTCATTGCCTACCTGAATATTCATTCCGCGGGAAGTAATAGTGAATGAGTTGGCTCCCATCATTGTAAACTGATTTGTAAGAGAGGATTTTATAGCATCAATCGCTGTCAGAATCCCGACAAGAGCCATTATCCCCACTGCTATAATACAAATTGTCAGAATTGCCCTTACCTTATTTGATCTGATAGCCCTGAATGAAATCTTCAGATTCTCCTTAAAAATGGCTATCTTTAATATGCTTTTCTTCATTTATAATATCTCCGGCTGAGTGTCATTAATAAAAAACTAAAAGTACACTTTTTTTCCTATCGCCGAAAACTGAATTTTTAATATTTGAATAATTAGGAATTTATGAAACCGCTCTGGAAGAAGGAGGATCTGGCAATCGGAGTATGTAGAGACGCCCGAATTGGGCGTCTCTACTCGTAAACAATTCTTGATTTATCTAATTTGCAGTTAAAATTCACTGCCAATATAGTTGCATAACTAACTTATTCGTTGTAACTTTGTTCAGCTTTAAGTGAAAATAGACAATATAAATTATAATACATTGGATATGAGAGATTTAACCAGAGCTGAAGAGGAAGTGATGCAGGTCCTTTGGAAGATAAAAAAAGGTTTTGTAAAAGAAATACTTGAACATTTTGATGAACCAAAACCAGCATATAATACGGTGAGTACGATCGTCAGGATCTTACAGGATAAAGGTTTTGTTTCTCACAAAGCCTATGGAAGGACACATGAGTACTTTCCAATTGTGTCAAAAAACGAGTATTCCAAATCGCATCTAAGTACGTTTGTGAATGACTATTTTTCAAACTCCTTTGAAAAGATGGTAAGCTTTTTTGCGAGGGAGAAGAGTATTTCTGTTAAGGAGATGGAAGAGATAATGAAAATAATGGAAGGGGAAGTTAAAAAACAAAGGATCAAGTAATGAATACCCTGATCATATATGCGGTAAAAGTTGCAGTCTACATGGTTGCCTTTTATCTTGTATATTCATTAATGTTAAGCCGTGATACGTCTTATGGCCGCAACAGGGCATATATTCTCCTGTCATTGCTTTTTACACTGATCTTACCATTCATCACATCTAAAGACCAGCGAGCCCTGGAATATCCAGTTTTTCGGAAGACTGCTTTCCGAAGTTTTTATTACTGCAAATAAAGGATCGACCTATGAAATAAACACAGGAGCTTCAACAGTAATCCTGCAGACTATATATAAGGTTTACTTTATTATTGCTGCAATTTTCATTTTCAAATTGTTTACTGATCTTATTAATCTTCTGTTCCTTATAATTCGTAACAGAAATGAAGAAAACCGGATAATCAGATTCCATGGATTCAATACATCCGGCTTTTCAGCGATGGGATATATTTTTATTAATGCAAGACTTAGCGATGAAGATGCCGTAGAGATCATCAGACATGAACAAAATCATCTTAAACAGAATCATTTCATTGATATCATTTTTATTGAATTCATTAAGGCATTTCAATGGTTTAATCCGGTCATCTACCTTTTCAACAGGTCGTTACGTGCTATCCATGAATATCAGGCTGATCAGGATTGTCTGAACTCAGGCGTCCCAATAGTCAATTACCAGAGTCTGCTCTTAAGCCAGGTTTTCAAATCCGGAGCATTCAATCTGACAAACAGCTTTTCAAATCCTTCGCTTATTAAAAAAAGGATGGTCATGATGACAAAAAAACGGACGTCAGCTATAGCAAATGCCAAGATACTGATAGTACTGCCGATTATCGGAGTTGTTCTTGTTGCAATTTCTGCCTATAGCGGAATCCCTGATTCTTCTGTTAAACACTTGATTCCTGGCATATTAGCTCAAAATATATTATCAGAATCTGATTCATATATTATTCCACCCCCACCGCCTCCTTCGCCACAGCCAAAATCGAATGAAACTGCAAAGTCAGAAAAAGACAATGACACGTTCGGATTCGAGCAGGATCCGTTTGTAGTCGTTGAGGAGATGCCGATGTTCCCGGGTGGAGATCCTGCTCTTCTAAAATACATTGCTGAGAATACGAGGTATCCACTGGCAGCAAAAGAGCAAAATATACAGGGGAAAGTAATAATCCGTTTCTGTGTTACAGCCGAGGGAGGTGTCAGTAAAATAAGCATACTTAAGGGTGTTGCTCCTGAGCTCGATGCTGAAGCTGTCAGAGTTGTAAATTCACTTCCGTCATTTCAGCCCGGCAAACAGGGAGGGAAAGCAGTTCCGGTCTGGTACATGGTACCTATTGCATTCACACTGAATTAATAATAGTATAGCAAGTATAATCTATAATTGCAGTGACGGGTCTGAGGCCTAATTGCATATTTTAAATTTAAATCCCATAAAATATAATTTTCTATTTAATTAATAATTTAGTTGCATAACTAATTATTTCGTTGTATCTTTGATTTTACATTCAGACCTAATTAAAAATGATTATGAGAACTAAAAATTTTACACAAAAAGGAGTTAGCCTTAATTTACTTCTTGTCGTATCTATGATGTTTCTTATTCTGATCTTGATTTATTCATGTGCAGCCAGAAAATCCCGTACCACACTTAAACAATCAGCTCAGGAAGAAGAACCGTTTGTAGTAGTGGAGGAAATGCCAATGTTTCCCGGTGGTGATTCTGCTCTTATTGCATATATTGGCAAGAATACCCGGTATCCTGAAAATGCAAAAGCAAAAAATATTCAGGGAAAAGTCATTCTCAGGTTCTGCGTTACCGCAACCGGAAGCGTTGACCGGATAAGCGTTCTAAAAGGAGTAAATAGAGATCTTGATGCTGAAGCGACCAGAGTCATAAGCACACTTCCCTCATTTAAGCCGGGAAAACAGGGAGGAAAACCGGTCGCCGTATGGTATATGGTCCCGGTTAATTTTTCACTCGAAAAATCTCATTCAGGAACTCTGCCTCCAACTCCTCCGTCTCCCCAACCGCCTTCCCCTGATTCTGACAAGAATTCAGCCCCGGTTGTAAAGGAAGGAGTCGCATATAAGATGGTAGATGAAATGCCAGTCTACCCGGGCGGAGATATAGCATTGCTAAAATACCTTGCTGATAGTACACATTATCCAAAGGATGCAAAAATCAGTGGTATTCAGGGAAAGGTTATTACCCGTTTCATGGTCGGTGAAGATGGTACTGTTACTGATGTGTCTGTATTAAAAGGCGTAAGTGCTTCGCTGGACAATGAGGCTGTCAGGGTTGTCAGTACTCTGCCTAAATTCACACCAGGCAAACTAAAAGGAACTAATGTACCGGTCTGGTATGCAATACCAATTGATTTCAAATTGAAATAAACTATCCTGCAACCTACATAAATTCTATGTGTAGAGACAGGTCTCAGATCTGTCTCTGCCATTTTAACGGTTCCCGTTGTTTCTAAATCAATTTCCGTAAATTTGCAGCCTGTAACTCTGCAATTATGGATCTTGAAGAAAGGATAAAATCATTTGCACTTCTCGGTGAGTCACTGCGTAACTCTCTGAAAAGCAATGACCTAACAACCACAGGGACCGGTCACGACCGGTCCCTCCTGGATACATTGATTGACAATCAGTATAAACATAATGCATGGTTCACACCGGAAAATGTCAGGAGAGCCGTATCTGCAATTGCAAACGAACTCACTGAAGATAATCTGGTCAGGTGGATAAATCCGTATCCCGCTTTTCATTTGCAGGCAACTCCCTTAAAAGTCGGAGTAATAATGGCCGGCAATATACCGCTGGTAGGATTTCATGATTTTCTTTCCGTGCTTATTGACCGGGAATAATCTGATTGCAAAAACAAGCTCAAAAGATCCTGAATTGATTATCTATATCGGTAATCTCCTGTGCTCTATTAATCATGGCTTCAAGGACAAAATTAAATTTACAGATGGCAGCCCTGACTGATTTCGACGCAGTTATAGCCACCGGCAGCGATAACAGTTCCAGGTACTTTGATTACTATTTTGGTAAATATCCTAATATAATAAGGAAAAACAGGAACAGTATTGCGATTATTGAAGGAAATGAAACGAATGATGAACTTGAAGCACTGGGAGAGGATATTTTTTCATATTTTGGACTTGGCTGCAGGAATGTTTCAAAGATTTATGTACCGAAAGGATATGATTTAATGTCAGTTTCACACATCTGGGAATCAATTTCAGGAATGTTATCAAATAATTCAAAATATGCCAACAATTACGATTTTAATAAAGCTGTTTACCTCGTCAATAAGGAGAGCTTTTTACGATACAGGTTATCTCTTAATTAAGGAAGACAACAGAATTTCCTCTCCTGTTTCTGTTCTTTATTTTGAATATTACGATTCTCAATATGCTGTAAAACAGCAAACAGAGTTCCTAAAAGAAAAAATTCAATGCATAGTAGGCAGACATAATATTCCTTTTGGCAAAGCCCAGTGGCCTCATCTGTGGGATTATGCCGATGGAATTGACACAATAGAATTTCTTCTAAAAAAAAAATTAGCCGGAATATTGTAATCTAAAAAATATTATATTGCACCCATCGAATTAATACATATTATGGTTTACAAATTTGTAGTGTTATCAGATGAAGATGAGTCATTTGTCAGGGAATTTGAGTTTCTTGATACGCATACCTTAATGGATTTTCACAACTCAGATTCAGGATGAACTGGAGTTTGATAAATCCCAGATGGCTTCATTTTTTATGGCAACAGACAATTGGGAGAAAGAGGAAGAATTCACTCTTTTTGATATGGGTACTGGTTCTTCGACGATGGAAGTTGCAGTTCTGGAAGATATTATATTCCGTAAGAACCAAAAATTATTATATGTCTTCGATTTTTTTAATGAAAGATCTCTGTTTGTTGAATATACCGGTGAAGTAAAAGAAATTGAAGGTCGTGAGTATCCCTCCTGTACAAATTCGAAAGGAATCCCTCCCAAACAGGTGATATTTGGAGGAACATCGCGAAAACTATACAATAATATTGTTGTTTCGCGATGATGAGATGATGAAGATGAACCTGAAGTGGATGATCTCTTTCTCAACGGAGATGATGAAGAAACGCTGCCGGATTTCGAAAACATAGAAAACCTGAACGAGGACGAAGAATAGTCTTCGAAGAGATACGATTTTCCAATGAATAATTTTCTTATAGTTTTGCTTGGTCCGACCGGGGTCGGCAAAACTGATATTTCCATTGATATTGCCAGTCATTTTAATTGTGAAATTATTTCAGCTGATTCCAGGCAGTTTTACAGGGAGATGAGTATTGGTACAGCTGTTCCTTCCGAAATGCAGCTCAAAAAAATAAAGCACCATTTTGTTAGATTTTTATCAGTAGAAGATCACTATAGTTCGAGTCTTTTCGAGAGGGACGTTCTTGATCTTCTTCCAGGGCTGTTCTCCAGAAATAGGCTGGCACTGATGTCAGGAGGTTCAGCTATGTACATTGATTCCGTTTGCTATGGTATTGACGACATACCTGATGTTGATCCTGCGATTAGAGAAAAATACATTGTCAGATACAGGGAAGAGGGAATAGAAGGCTTGCGATGCCTCATTAAAATTACTTGATCCTGAGCATTATGCAAGAGTCGATCTTAAAAACTACAAAAGAATAATCAGAGCTCTGGAAATTTGTGAAACTGACCGGAAAACCCTACTCTTCATTTCTTAAAAAGCAAAAGAAGACCAGAAGTTTCGGAATAATAAAAATCGGACTTGAGCTCCCACGCGTAGTTCTCTATAAAAGAATTAATTCACGCGTCGATGAGTATGATAAGACTTGGTCTTGAAGATGAGGCCCGTGGGCTCTACAGGTTCAGAAACCTTAATGCTCTTAATAGTGTAGGCTACAAGGAATTTTTCGATATGTTTGACGGGAAGATAACTCTTGAGAAAGCGGTAGAACTTATTAAAAGGAATAGCCGCAGGTATGCTAAACGACAGATGACGTGGTGGAGCAGGGATAAAGATATCAGGTGGTTTCAGCCGGAACAGGTTGAGGAAATTATAAAGTATATTTCCAATCAGGTAACTGGGACCACCGCTAGCGCGGATTTATAATCCGTGTTAAAGATGACCGCTAGCGCGGATTTGTAATCCGTGCTAAAGATGCCTATGGTTTTGGCACCGATTGCAACCGAGCAGAATACAAAGGTTGGGGTGCAGGTCGTCATCATCTACTGCGAGCTCGGCGAAGCCAAATCGGCGCCAGCTGTTGCCTTGGGTATTGGCACCGATTACAAATCGGCGCCAGCATCACGTCAGGCTTTTTAATATTCTGATCGTATCCAGAGGATCCCTGGAATTAAATACGGAGCTGCCGGCTACAAGAACATCAACCCCCGATTCAATAAGACTGGCAGCATTTGAAGTATCAATGCCGCCATCTACTTCAATTAAAACGTTATAACCACCTGAGTCAATCATATCACGAAGTTCGGAAATCTTATTATAGCTCTCCCTGATAAAGATCTGTCCTCCAAACCCGGGATTGACTGTCATTATAAGGACCATATCAATATAGGGAAGTATATTCTTAAGAAATGAGACAGGCGTATGCGGATTCAGTGCCACTCCGGCTTTCATGCCAAGGTTGCGTATTTCTGTGACTGTCCGGTTAAGATGGGTACATGCTTCATACTGAACAGTAAGGTTATTGGCTCCGGCTTCACTGAAATGGTTAAGATACCGGTCGGGATCAACAATCATCAGATGAACATCAAGAGGTTTTGTCTGCAACTTTTTTTACAGCTTTGATAACCGGGAAATCCGAAGGATATATTTGGAACAAAAACTCCATCCATGATATCGAGATGAAGCCAGTCAGCTTCGCTTCTGTTTACCATTCCATACTTCATTTTCAAGATTGCCAAAATTAGCAGCCAGCAGTGACGGGTGAAACAAGATGGTCCATTTAAGATTATTTTCGGGAAATATAGAACAAATTGTTATCCGAGGTACGATTTAAGTATCCTGCAACGTGTAGTAAACTGGATTCTTTTTATTGCTTTTTCCTTTATTTGTCTTACACGTTCCCGGGTGAGGCTCAACTCCTCTCCTATTTCCTCGAGTGTATAGGGATGTTTCATTCCCAATCCGAAATATAACTTCAAGAACTTTCGATTCACGCGGCGAGAGTGTGCTCAGTGCTCTTTCTATCTCATAAGCAAGAGATTCATTAATGAGGTTTTTATCAGGACTGGGTGTATCAGCGCTCTGAATAACATCGTACATGTTATTGTCTTCCTCTGCACTTGATAGGAGCATCCATGCTCACGGTCCTGTCCATTTGTTTTCAAGGGCGTCTTTTACCTCTTCAGGTATCATCTCGAGTATCTCTGCGATCTCCTGCGAGGATGGTTCCCTTTCATATTCCTGTTCAAGACGTGCAAATGCCCTGTTTATCCGGTTTATTGATCCGATCTTGTTAACCGGAAGACGGACTATTCTGGCCTGTTCTGCAAGAGCCTGAAGAATTGCCTGACGGATCCACCATACGGCATAAGAGATGAATTTGAAGCCCCTGGTCTCGTCAAAGCGCTGAGCAGCTTTCATCAGACCAAGATTTCCTTCATTGATCAGATCAGGCAGGCTCATTCCCTGATTCTGATATTGCTTTGCCACTGAAACCACAAAACGAAGATTCGCTTTTACAAGTTTTCGCAGGGCTTCGGTTTCACCTGATCTTAATTCTCCTGGCCAGAACAACTTCTTCCTCAGGTGAAATAAGATCGACTCTGCCAATCTCCTGGAGATATTTATCCAGCGATGGGGTGTCACGGTTAGTAACCTGTTTTGTTATCTTGAGCTGACGCATTAGCTGGGCAATATTTAGTTTTTCGAGCGAAGTTTCAGGCAATAGGTACAATTTTAGTAAAAAAAAGCTATTTTCACGAATATAATATGCCAATTATTTTTTGGTAAATAATAGTTTTTTAGTAAATTGCAGCGTTATTTTTACATACTGAATATCAAATTATTAATTAATTTGATTAAGTCCGTTGCATTTTTGATAACATTTATTAGGAAATATATTAGCAATTTTATTTAATATTGCAGCGGCATTTCGGATATGTGAAGTATGTAGATGCATAATCCATCGGGTTCATCTTCATATCTTGACCCGTGTTTCCAACAAAATCATTTAATATCTCTTATATTCCATTTATCATTACAATATGTACGACATTCTTGAGTTAAGTAAGAAACTGCTTCCTGAGTTAAAGGATATAGCAAAGGAACTTAATATAAAAAAAGCAGAATCTTTGAAAAAGCAGGATTTGATTTATAAAATCCTTGACCAGCAGGCCATTGAAGCCACAGATAATAATACTCCACCTAAAGTTGAGGCCGCCGGAGGATACCGCCTTCTTCAGAAGCCAGTAACCTTGAGGCTGAATTCATCTTTGAGGAGAGGCAAACGTCCAAGGACACTAAAACCTGTTGGTAAACAGACCGATAGAATCTGTGATGTCTGTTTCACCTGATGGAGTTAAAAGACCAGAGCCCCGGCAGGGCGATTGGCAGGAACAGAATGAAAAAGCCGGAATCAGCTGACGACTAAATCTGATCTGTTCAAAAGACCGGAGCAGCTTCGTGATAACAGAAAAGCTCCCAAATGGAAGATTGACGAGAAGCAAGAAGAAAAACTTGAGAGGAATAGAAAGGATCTAACGGTCCACAGGGTAACAGATTTGAGAGAACCAAGGTCCGAGCCTGTTCCTGAGCCAGTGATAGATAATGCTATTCCCGCTCTTAACGGAGATCTTCCGATAGACGAACCTAAACCCTCAGCTGATAGCTTATTTTGGTGATATAATTGTTGATCCGCCTGTAAAAGAGATTGTACGTGAAACTATTCCTGTAAGAGAAGAAAAGAAAGAAAGACCATATGATTTTGAAGGCATTATATATAATACGGGTGTTCTTGAAATCATGCCTGACGGATATGGTTTTCTAAGATCCCCCGACTATAATTATCTCAATTCACCCGACGATATATATGTTTCGCAATCACAGATAAAACTCTTCGGACTTAAAACAGGTGATACTATAAAAGGATCAATTCGTCCTCCTAAGGAAGGTGAAAAATATTTTCCTCTGATTAAAGTTGATGAGATCAATGGAAGAAGTCCTGATTTCATACGCGACAGGGTTCCATTCGATTTTCTTACGCCACTATTCCCGGATGAGAAATTTACTTTATGCCAGCCCGGAGAAGGATCTTTATCAGTAAGGGTAATTGATATGTTCACACCTATCGGTAAGGGACAACGCGGGTTGATCGTAGCGCAGCCAAAAACCGGAAAAACCATTCTGCTTCAGGAGATTGCAAATGCAATTGCAAAATATCATCCTGAGGTCTATCTTATGATACTGCTTATAGATGAAAGGCCCGAGGAGGTTACAGATATGGCCAGGAATGTCAAGGCTGAAGTTATAGCCTCAACATTTGACGAGCCTGCAGAGCGCCATTGCCGGGTTGCAAACATTGTTCTCGAAAAAGCTAAGCGTCTTGTTGAGTGCGGTCACGATGTAGTAATTCTTCTTGACTCCATAACACGTCTTGCAAGAGCTTTCAATACCACAGCGCCAGCCTCCGGAAAAGTCTTATCCGGTGGAGTTGACTCCAATGCGCTGCATAAACCAAAGAGATTTTTCGGTGCCGCTCGTAACATTGAAAATGGCGGGTCACTTACAATTCTTGCTACAGCTCTTACTGAAACAGGATCAAAAATGGATGATGTCATTTTTGAAGAGTTTAAAGGAACAGGAAATATGGAACTGCAGCTCGACCGTAAACTTTCAAACCGCAGAATATTCCCTTCAATTGATATACCTGCTTCAAGCACACGAAGAGAAGATCTTCTTCTGAATAAAAACATACTTCAAAAGATCTGGGTTCTGCGGAATTTCCTCACCGACATGAACTCGGTTGAAGCCATGGAATTCCTTCGCGACAGGCTGCTCCAGGCCAAGTCGAATGAAGAATTTCTGATTTCCATGAACGGTGGATAATGAATACAATTTTTTTATATTTTTGCACCGTCTTTTTAAACATTCATTTAATTCACTTTTATAACAATGGCAACTAAAAAATTTATAACATGCGACGGCAATCAAGCCGCTGCGCATGTTGCATATATGTTTAGCGAAGTTGCTTGCATATATCCTATCACACCATCTTCTACCATGGCAGAATTCATTGATGAATGGGCTGCCAACGGATTGAAAAACATTTTCGGGGAACAGGTTAAAGTAGTAGAAATGCAATCTGAGGCCGGAGCTGCCGGCGCGTTGCACGGCGCATTGCAGACGGGAGCCCTTTGTTCCACATTTACCTGCTCACAGGGCTTGCTTCTGATGATACCCAACATGTACAAGATTGCGGGAGAACTTCTTCCCGGAGTATTTCATGTCAGCGCACGTGCTGTAGCAGCTCATGCTCTTTCAATCTTCGGTGATCACAGTGATATTTATGCCACACGTCAGACCGGCTTTGCTATGCTGGCCAGCGGAAGCGTACAGGAGATAATGGACCTTGCTGGTGTAGCCCACCTTTCAGCAATTAAATCAAGGATCCCTTTTATGCATTTCTTTGACGGGTTCCGTTCATCTGCCGAAGTTCAGAAAATTGAAACTCTCGAAATGGATGACCTGAAGAAGTTAATTGATATCAAAGCCCTGGCAAGATTCCGTGAAAATGCTCTGAATCCGGAGCATCCTGTAACAAGAGGAACAGCTCAAAATCCTGATATCTTTTTCCAGGCAAAAGAATCAATCAATAAGTTTTATGAACCTATTCCTGATTTTGTTAACACTTACATGTCGGAAATAAACAAACTTACCGGCCGCGATTATAAACCATTCAACTATTATGGGGCTCCCGATGCAGAAAATATTATCGTTGCCATGGGTTCAGTTACCGAAACTACTAAAGAAACAATCGATTATCTGAGAGCAAAAGGTGAAAAAGTCGGTTTAATAAGTGTTCATCTTTATCGCCCGTTCTCGTCAAAATACTTTTTTGATGTTTTCCCGAAATCTGTAAAGAAAATATCTGTTCTTGACAGGACAAAGGAGTCGGGTTCCAATGGAGAACCTCTCTACCTCGATCTTAAGGAGATGTTTTATGACAGGCAGGACAGACCCGTTATTGTAGGTGGGCGTTACGGACTCAGCTCGAAAGATACTACGCCAAGCATGATCCTCTCAGTTTTTGAGAACATGAAACTGAATGAACCGAAAAACCAGTTCTCAGTCGGAATTGTAGATGATGTTACCTTCCAATCGCTTCCTATACTACCCGATATTCATGTAGCATTGCCGGGTACATATTCTGCAAAGTTCTATGGACTGGGATCTGACGGTACTGTTGGTGCAAATAAAAATTCAATCAAGATCATTGGTGATTCCACAGACAAATATTGCCAGGCGTACTTCGCATACGATTCAAAAAAATCAGGTGGCATTACTACCTCGCACCTGCGTTTTGGCGATAAACCTATAGGTTCACCCTACCTTGTCAATACACCTGACTTTGTAGCATGTCATGTGCCGTCTTACCTCGACAAATATGATATGTTGAAAGGGCTGAAGAAAAATGGAACTTTTCTGCTTAACTCAATCTGGGATGCTGAGGAAACGAAGAATCGTCTCCCTGACCATATGAAGAAACATATGGCTGAAAACAATATAAACTTTTATATAATTAATGCCACTCTGATTGCAGAGGAACTCGGACTAGGAAACCGCACCAATACAATAATGCAGGCAGCCTTTTTTAAAGTAGCAAACGTAATTCCTTACGAAAAGGCCGAAGCAGAGATGAAAAAGGCAATCTATAAAAGCTATGGTAAAAAAGGGGAAGAGGTTGTAAAAATGAATAATGCAGCCGTGGATAAAGGGGGTAATGTTATAAAAGTTGAGATCCCCCCGGAATGGGCAGGCATCAAAATTAAAAAGAAAACCGATTCACGGAATATTCCTGATTTCATACGTGAAGTCATGGAGCCAATTAACTTTATGAAAGGTGACGATCTTCCTGTAAGTGCATTCAGCGGCAGGGAAGACGGAACTTTTCCATCCGGTACTTCACAGTATGAAAAACGCGGGATTGCAGTCAATGTACCCGAATGGCAACCAAAGGAATGTATTCAGTGCAACCAGTGCTCCTATGTTTGTCCTCATGCAGTTATTCGTCCGTTCCTTTTAACAGCTGACGAGGCAGCAAATGCTCCTTCCGGCACAGAAACGATCCAGGGCATCCCGGGAGTTCTCAAACAATATCAGTTCAGAATACAGGTCAGTGTGCTTGATTGTACCGGCTGCGGTAATTGTGCCGAAGTTTGTCCATCAAAGAATAAAGCATTGATAATGAAGCCCCTTGAATCACAAATCGAAGAGGCCCCGCGCTGGACATATATGCATGAAAAAGTCGGCTATAAAGATAATGTTGTTGACAGATTTGTTAATGTAAAGAATAGTCAGTTTGCACAGCCACTTTTCGAGTTCTCCGGAGCTTGTGCAGGTTGCGGCGAAACACCTTATATCAAAGCGATAACACAACTTTTTGGAGACAGAATGATAGTATCAAATGCAACAGGATGCTCTTCGATCTATGGCGGCTCTGCTCCTTCCACACCTTATACCCACAATAATAAAGGTCAGGGACCTGCATGGGCTAATTCATTGTTTGAAGATAATGCTGAGTACGGGCTTGGTTTGTCCCTCGGAGCTTCCAAGCTGAGGGACCGCATAGCACTCCGTATGAAAAGTGCCATTAAAGATAGCGCTGTAAGCAGTGAAACCAAAGCCATTTTTGAAGAATGGCTTAAGGATAAGGATAATGCAGCAGCTTCAAAGATAGCATCCGAGAAAGTAATTGAAGCTTGCGGTAAGGAAAAATCAGAGGTCGCTAAAGAGATACTCAATCTGAAGCAATACCTTGTAAAAAAATCGCACTGGATCTTCGGTGGAGATGGATGGGCATATGATATTGGCTATGGAGGTCTTGATCATGTCATAGCTTCAGGAGAGGATGTTAATATTCTTGTACTCGATACGGAAGTTTATTCCAATACCGGTGGCCAGGCATCCAAGTCAACGCCGGCAGGAGCTGTTGCAAAATTTGCCGCATCAGGTAAAAAAATACGTAAAAAGGACCTGGGCATGATGGCAATGAGTTATGGCTATGTTTATGTGGCTCAGGTTGCAATGGGTGCAAGCAATGCACAGTATCTAAAGGCCATTAAAGAGGCAGAAGCTTTCCATGGACCTTCACTCATAATTGCCTATGCTCCGTGTATCAACCACGGTTTAAGGGAAGGTATGGGCAAGTCTCAGCTTGAGACAAAACATGCAGTTGAAGCCGGTTACTGGCATCTCTACAGGTTTAATCCCCAGCTTGAAGCGGAAGGAAAAAATCCTTTCACTCTGGACTCGAAGGAACCTGACTGGACCAAATTCCAGGATTTCCTGAAGTCAGAGGTGAGATATACGTCTCTGATGAAAGCATTTCCTGGCGAAGCTGATGTTCTTTTTAAAGCTGCCGAAGAGAATTCAAAATGGAGATACAAATCATATCAGCGGCTTGCGGCTATGGATTTTACAGCCGCAGAGGAAATTAAAACTGAATAGCAGGTTTTAAATAATAATGTTGTAGAGACGCCCAGGTTGGGCGTCTCTACTTTTTAATAATAATTCGTACTTTTGCTCCCTGATAAAAATTATGGGTAGAATAATTGGAATAGATTACGGATTAAAAAGGATCGGACTGGCTGTAACAGATCCGATGCAGATATTTGCCTCGCCTCTGACCACGGTCAATGTGCCTGAGTTTGAAATTTTTATAAAAAATTATCTGGAAGGAAATGAGGTGGAAGCTTTTGTAATAGGGTATCCTGTACAGATGAACAACAATCCGAGTGCATCTGTTAGTTATATTAATCCATTTATAAAAAAACTTAAAAAAGCATACCCCGATATACATATTTATCTTGCCGATGAAAGGTTTACATCGAAAATGGCTGTCAGGGTAATGATTGAGGGCGGAGTGAAAAAAAAAGACAGACAGAATAAATCGATGATCGATAAAATAAGTGCTTCTATTATCCTCCAGTCTTTTCTGGATAACAGATCTAATAAAAAAGAAAATATCAAACAGGAATGACTTATCCAATCGTCATATATGGACACCCGGTGTTACGAAAAGTGGCAGTGGAGATTAAAAAAGATTATCCGGAACTTAATCAACTGGTTGGAGATCTTTTTGAAACAATGTATCATTCTGAAGGAATGGGTCTTGCGGCACCCCAGATTGGAAAATCAATAAGAATATTTGTGATCGATGCCAAGCCCGTGGCTGAAGATGATCCTTCACTTGCTGAATTCAAGAAAGTGTTTATAAATGCTAAAATTTCTGAAAGATGCGGAGAACTGCAGCCTATGAATGAAGGATGCCTGAGCATTCCGAATCTGAGAGAAGAGGTTATGCGTGAATCGCATATCCGTATAAGCTATTATGACGAAAACTGGGAGCATCATGATGAAGTCTTTGACGGCTATAAAGCAAGGATAATCCAGCATGAGTACGATCATACAGAGGGTATACTTTTCACGGATAAAGTGAGCCCGCTCAGAAGAAGGCTTCTTAAAAGCAAACTTCTGGCTATCAGCAAAGGCAAATTTGAAGCCAGCTATAAGACTATTCTGCAGGGGCAGAAGATTAAATAGGTCTCTGAGATTTCCAACCACTCCCGCTTTGCGGGACAAGCTCTAAAGGGGGACAATTACTCTGCTTATTATTTTTTACAACATAAAATTATTGGCACGCAATTTGCTTATTTAGATTTAGTCTAAATTAAAATTGAATGTCATGAAAAAATCAGTTATTTCTAAAAGCAGGTATTTTATCGGAATCGCCATTGTTACTGCAATTCTTGCTATTTCAAACAGCTGCTCTAAGAGTGCAATGAATAATACGTATGGAACGGGTGGTAATACAAATGGGACTAGCGGACAAGCAGCCAATGTGGTCATGATTCAAAATATGGCTTTTAATCCCGCCACAGTTACAGTTACTGCAGGTACAACTGTAACATGGACTAATAAAGATGCAATTGCACATACCGTGACGAGTGATAATGGTCTGTTCAACAGCGGAAGTATTGGCAGTAACGGAACTTACAGCTATACATTTCAAACAGCCGGTTCATTCCCATACCATTGCAGTATTCATGCTATGATGACAGGGAGTGTAGTTGTAAATGCAGTGTCAACTCCTGGTTATTAAGTCAAATTTTAAGCGGTTTACAATGGGTTACGAAGTGAGGAATCTCCTTCTCCCAGCCTGTGGAGATTCTGGTCATCTCAGATAGTCTTGTTCCAAATGGGTAGAGCTTCTCCTGGTCAGGGACTTTTTAATCATTACGAAGGACATTTCAATAAAGTGTTGCCTGATGGGCAGGGAACTTATACCTGGGCACTTTTTATTCTTCAACCTTTTCAGCTATTAAACTTTTCAACAATTTTCACTTTAAACTTTTTCACAGCTTTAGCTACTCAAAACTTTTTCATAACTTTATACAGTCTCATTAGCTGCAGACTGTGCTACATAAAGAAATTCCGTTTCTTCGTATCGGCCTGCCGTTGTGTATCGGAATTATCTCAGGCCTTTATATCAAACCGGATGCTGTGTTCCTGTTACTGGCCTGTTGTATAATTATTTCAGGTTTTTCAGCCAGTCTTTTCTTCAATAAATTTCAGGTCAATCTGATCTTTGGGTTAACCCTTACATTCGCTCTATTCTTGAGCGGCCTGCTGCTTTATACAAATGAAAAAAACAGTTTATCCACTCTGAGGCCTGAAAAGACAATATTTGCAGGTACCCTCTCCGATTATCCTGAAGAAAAAGAGAATAGTTACAGGCTTATCATCAAACTTAACAGAGCAATCCTGGGAAAAAGGTCAGAACCTGTTAAAGGATCCATCTTACTTTATAATAAAAAAGATCCCTCTGCAGCTTCATTGCTGCCGGGAGACATGCTTATAATCAGGTGTACTCCCATGGAAATTGTCAACAGGTCAAATCCGAATGAATTCGATTACAGGTTTTTCATGGAGAACCAGGGGATCAGGTATTATGCGTTTACCAGAAGCATTGATATTGTCAGACGCATCAGTCCTGTCCATAGAAAGCTGATCCACAGAGCTTTGATTACCAGGGAAAGAATTATCGGCATGTTCAGGGAGCGCGGAATCGAGGGCGAAAGACTTGCACTTGTTGCAGCTATAACTCTGGGGCAGAAGAGTATGCTTGATCCTGAACAGAAACTCAGCTTCATTAAAGCAGGTGTTATGCATATAATGGCGGTATCAGGACTTCATGCTATAATACTGAGCCTGTTCGTGCTTAATCTCCTGTTTTTCATGAAGAAGAGATTCAATATTCTCAGGATTGTTATTACAATTCTTATCCTATGGTCTTTTGCTTTTGTGACGGGGCTGACACCGTCTGTTTTGAGAGCAACTCTGATGTTTTCATTCCTTCAGGCAGGAAAACTGATCAAGAGACCCGCAAATGGCATAAACTCCGTGCTCGCCTCAGCATGCTTTCTGATCATTTTCCGGCCCTCAGTTATATTCGATGCCGGGTTTCTGCTTTCATATTCTGCAGTGATCTATATCATCTGCTTCTATTACGACTTTTACATTCTTCTGCTCTTTAAAAACTGGCTTGCTGACAAGATCTGGCAATCTGCTGCGGTAACAATTACAGCTCAGGCAGGAACACTGCCTCTGACTATTATGCTTTTTAACAGGTTCCCTACTTACTTCATACTTGCGAATATTACAATAGTACCTGTCTCTAATCTGCTGATCGTTACAGGATGTTTAGTGCCGATGTTTTTCCCTATTCATTTTCTTTCTCAATTATTAGCCATGCTGCTTAATTATCTTACCGGACTTACTGAGTGGTTAACATTCAGGGCGGCTTCATTACCATATTCGACTATTGAAGGAATCGGTTTAACAACATCCGGATGTATCTTGCTTTCCTGTACGATCTTTCTGTTCAGCTATTGGCTTTTGAAGAAGAGATCGATTCCTCTTTATTATCCTCTCTTATTTCTTCTCCTGTTTGTTCTTTCTGGTACATTAAGTGAGTTTTCTTCAAAATCATCGAATGAACTGATAGTGTACAATACTGTCGGCTCCACCACTGTTGGCATCAGGACCGGAAAAACTCTTAATTTGCTATCAGATACATCAGTGGTCTTACCTGAGGTTAAAAGACACTGCGCCACAATGGGACTCAGATTGAAATCAACTTCTTTAATAAACGGTTCATACTATCTTAATACAAGCGGAAGAAAGATACTCATTACAAATAGTCTGAGTGATAATATCTGTGACAGGTTTTCTCCTGATATTCTTATCCTGACGGGTTTTAAACCAAAAATTACATCTGATTTAAAATTTACCCGGCCTCCCGGTACTATCATCGTTTCATCAAAAGCGACACCTGGTTTTCGAATTCCTTCCCAGCTTCGTTCTGTCAGTGGTGACTCAATTCATTTTGTCAGAAAGTCCGGAGCGTTTATTAAAAGGCTATGACAGGTTAGTAAATAAAAGTTGTAAAAAACTTGAGTATTAAGGGATTTATCTCTTATTTTGTCATGTTTTTTCAAAAAACTTTAAATGAGAATTGTAATTGCAGGAGCTGGTGAGGTAGGGACACATCTTGCCAAAATGTTATCTAATGAAAATCATGAAATTATTCTCATCGATTCCGAAGAATCCCGGCTTAAACCGATAGATAGTTCTCTGGATGTTCTGACACATGAAGGTTCAGCCACCTCAGTTAAAATACTTAAAGATTCGTTACGTAAAAAGACTGACCTTTTTATTGCAGTAACTCATTTTGAAGACACAAATATTACAGCTGCAATACTTGCAAAAAGATTTGGTGCAATTAAAACGATTGCGCGGATTGATAATCTCGACTATCTTGAACCCTCAACAGCTGGAGTTCTTCAAATCAATTGGAATAGATTCTCTTATATATCCTGAACTTATTGCGGCTCGTGAGGTTCTGGGACTACTTCATGAAACAGGTTCAACGGAATTTATGGAATTTTCGGGGGGCAAGCTGGCAATGTATGTCCAGAAACTCGATAAGAACGCTCCTATACTGAACAAAAGTCTGCAGGAAATTTCTATAAGCCGAAGGACTGATAAGTACCGGGCAGTTGCAATCAAAAGGAACGCAATAACCATTATTCCAAGAGGGAATGAACAGTTTCAGCTTGGAGATGTGGTATTCGTTATTTCAACCCACGAAGGAATTGATGAAATGATGAAAACTTCGGGGAAAGAGAATTTTGAAGCTAAAAGCATTATGATTCTTGGAGGCAGCCGGATCGGTAAACATGTTGCATTATATTTGCAGAAAACCTGCGAGGTCAAGCTGATTGATTCCAATATTGAAAAATGTCAGGATCTGGCTGAAATCCTCGATAATACCCTGATTATTAATGGCGATGGAAGAAATGTTGAACTGCTTGAACAGGAAGGGATCACACAAATGGATGCTTTTGTGGCAGTAACTGGCAATTCTGAAACAAATATTCTATCGTGTCTGCTTGCAAAAAGGATGGGGGTGAAAAAGACAATCGCTGAAGTTGAAAACATGGAATTTATTAATCTCGCCGAGAATACCGGGATTGATACAATCATCAATAAAAAGATATCTGCCGCCAGCAGGATATTCAGGCATACTACAAATCCTAATGTGACACAGGTTAAGTACATGACCGGCACCGACGCAGAAGTTATCGAATTCAATGTCCCCGTAAATGCAAAAATAACAAAGGGTACTCTCCGGAGTATGGATTTTCCCAAAGATGCAATCGTTGGTGGCGGAACCAGAGATGGTGAACCATTCATTGCGACCGGGGATACAATTTTAAATGCCAACGATAAGGTTGTAGTATTTACATTGCCATCAGCCTACGAGAAGATATCTAAATACTTTACCTAACTGTTTATGATCAACTTCAGAATAATAGCCAGGGCTTTCAGCCTGCTGCTCATTGTTGAAGGATTGTTCATGCTTGTTTCTGCAGCTGTTTCTTTTTTGTACCATGAAAATGCGGCAATATCTTTTTGCTATCTCTGCACTGATTGCGATTGTCACAGGTGTCCTGGTTTTCACACCTCTAAGGAATGAAGAAAGAATCTATGGCAATAAGGAAGGATACATTATAGTTACAGGTATATGGTTAGTTTTCAGCTTGTTCGGAACATTACCTTTCCTTTTAAGCGGCTCAATAAAGAGCTTTGGTGATGCTTTTTTTGAGTCAATGTCGGGGTTTACCACCACCGGGAGCACGATTCTTACAAATGTTGAATCTATGCCTCATGGGATCCTTTTCTGGAGAAGTCTTACACAATGGCTGGGAGGAATAGGCATAATATTTATCTCTCTTTCCGTAATACCTGTATTCAAATCATTTAATATCCAGATTGCTGCAATTGAATTCTCGGGGCAGCCAACCGACAAGATCAACCCAAGGATAAAAGGGGCTGCCAAACGTCTGGTTGCTATCTATTTCTTATTAACTCTTTCAGAAATCATTTTGCTGATCCTGGGAGGAATGCCATTTTTTGATGCAATCTGCCATTCATTTTCTACCTTATCCACAGGCGGATTTTCGACCCGTAATAATGGCATGGCCGCCTTTTCCTCTCCATATATAATGATCGTAGTGACGGTCTTCATGTTTATTGCTGGAACTAACATGACCATGATATATTTTGGTCTTAAAGGCAACTTCAAAAAGATAATAGGCAATAATGAGTTTGTCTTTTATTCGTTTATCTGCTTTGTCTTTGTGGTATTAGTCTCATCGATTCTTTATTTTAAATCGGGATTTTCATTAGGCAAAGCCTTACTTGATGGTGCATTTCATGTAATATCCATAATTACAACCACAGGTTTTTATACACAGGACCATAATTTATGGGGTAATATAATCCTGATAATCTTTTTCATCCTGATGTTTACCGGTGGGACGGCAGGATCAACCAGCGGAGGCATTAAGATTGTCAGACTGCTGCTGATAACAAAGAACAGCCGGCAGGAATTAAAAAGACTGATTCATCCTACAGCATTTATACCAGTACGTCTTGATAAAAGGGTAATACCACAAACAACTATTTATAATCTCCTGGTATTCATAACATTATATTTTTTCATAATGTGCTTTGGGGCGTTTGTAATCTCATTCATGGGATTTGACATAATCACTTCATTCAGTACCTCTGCCTCAATGCTTGGCAATATTGGTCCGGGTATCGGAACTTTCGGCCCGTTTACCAATTATTCTGCATTGCCAATGGTTGGGAAATGGTTTCTTTCGCTATTGATGTTATTAGGACGGCTTGAACTGCTGACAGTTATGATCCTGTTCAGCAGGAATTTCTACAGGCACTGATCTTTACAATTCAAGAACACCCGGTCCCTGCCTTAAACTTCTATCTCTTCGCCGGTACAGTCGACGACTGTAGATGCTTCGTTCCTTCCAAAACCTCCATCTATTACAATATCTGCAAAATCACGATATTTCTCGTAGATCAGTTCAGGATCAGTAGTATATTCAATCACTTCATCAGGATCATGTATTGAAGTCGTGATAATTGGACGTCCAAGTTCTCTGACCAGTTCAAGTACGATATTATTATCTGGGATCCTGATACCAACTGTCTTTTTCTTGTTTTTGAACAGTTTTGGGATCTGATTATTTGCCTGAACAATAAATGTAAATGGTCCGGGAAGATTTCTCTTCAGAAGCTTAAAGATAGTATTATCCCTGATTATTGTATATTCTGAAAGCTGACTCATATCATGAAAAATGAGGGAAAGCTCCGGATTTTTGGGATTTAATCCTTTAAAACGGGCTATTTTTTCTATTGATCTTGTTGCCAGGATATCACAACCCATTGCATAGACAGTATCGGTTGGATATATTATAATGCCTCCGCTTTCCAGCAGGTCAACTATCTGCCTGATATGCTTCGGGTTTGGATTCTCGTTGTAAATACGGATAAGCATGATTCCCTGAAAATCTTACCCCCCAACCCCCATACAGGGGGGCTAAGAACACCTGATTTCAAGCCCCCTATAGGGGGTTTGGGGGTACGAAATAAAAAAGGGTAAGCTACTTATATCGCACCGCTACAACTGCCTACCCTTGCTACCTTCCGATCCTGGGGGAGTTCAGCAGGAGCTGGTCGTATAAGACTTACCCCGCGCAAAAGTACGATAAATTAGGGAAGCCTGCAAAATAATTATTCCAATTTTACTTCAGGTCCCATCTATATTTTTACATTATATTTGTTGTTAATCATTTACCTAATTAAAGAATCAAATAATCTACATCATGGAAGAAAAAGTTAATGTTTGGAAAGCTAACTTAACCAATGGTCTGATTTTAGCTCTGGCAGGAATCGCTGTTTCTCTCGTATTGTATTTTCTTGACCTTACTCTAAACAAAACGGCGGGTTATATCAACATTCCAATTCAATTAATTCTTCTTTACTTTCTGCTGAAATCTTATCGTGATAATTTTATGCATGGTCAGATAACCTATGGCCAGGCTGTTGGAGCAGGTGTAGTTATCTTCGTCTATGTTTCAATAATAATGGCAATCTATACATACATTCTATGGGCAGTTATTGATCCGGAATTAGTAAAAAAATCACTGGCAATATCTGAAGATGCTATGGTGAAGAAAGGGCTGCCTCAGGCTACTATTGATGCAGGTATGGCATTCACAGCAAAAATTATGAAACCTGGAGTTATGGTAATCGTTTCTATTTTTGGTACCATGTTTGCAGGAGTGATCTATTCTCTGCTGGTACAGTATCTTTGTCAAGAAAGAGGGCAATCCGCTTTTAGATACTCCTGAAAACTAATCTGAATTCAAACTCTGATGGATCTGTCGGTTGTTATCCCGGTTTATAATGAAGAAGAATCAATTCAGGAACTGACTGAATGGATAAAAAAGGTATGTTCAGCTGACAAACTGTCTTTTGAAATAATCTTTATAGATGACGGGAGTACCGATTCATCATGGAGCAGGATTATGTCGGTTGCTGTAAAAGATCATTTCGTAAAGGCCTGCCGGTTCAGAAGGCACTATGGAAAAGCAGCTGCTCTGCATACAGGTTTTGGTGAAGCTTCAGGCGATGTTGTTATTACTATGGATTCAGATCTGCAGGATAGTCCTGATGAAATTCCCGGACTCTATAAAATGATCCAGGATGAGGGATTCGATCTGGTATCAGGCTGGAAGAAGAAAAGATATGATCCATTTGTAAAGCGTTTCACCAGTAAGATTCTATAATGGAACGGCAAGATGGTCATCAGGGATAAAATTGCATGACTTTAACTGCGGACTAAAAGCATACAGGCTGGAAGTTGTGAAGAGTATTGAGGTATTCGGCGAGATGCACAGGTATATACCGATGCTGGCAAAGGAAGCCGGATTCAGGAATATCGGGGAGAAAATTGTTGAACACCGGCCCAGAAAGTACGGAGTCACAAAATATGGGCTTGACAGATTCATAAAGGGTTATCTCGATCTTCTGACTATTGGCTTTATAACACGGTTCGGCAAGAACCCCATGCATCTCTTTGGTACTCTGGGTACCCTTATGTTCCTGATCGGCTTTGCTATGGCGGGCTTTCTGGGCATAAGAAAGCTGGCTTTTGTTGCGCATAATCTAAGAGCGCCTCTTGTGACAACAACACCTTATTTTTATATTGCCCTTACCGTAATGATAATAGGATCATTGCTTTTTCTGACAGGATTCCTTGGTGAGCTTATAAACAGAAATTCCCCGGAGCGAAATAGTTATCTGATTAAGGACAAGGTGAATATCTGAGATAATACAACACTGACCCGGGAAAGAAACCCCTCTGCCGCTTCGCGGCATCTCCCCTAAAGGGGCGATAATACTCTGAAATTCAGGTAGATTATTCTAGAACCATGAGATTTTTAATTAAAAAGGGGTTCAACAATTATCATAGACCTTTATTATTGCCTTCGTCATTTTATCCCACGAGAATTTCTCTTTTTCCTGCTTCACTCCTTCTGTAAACAGAGCTTTCCTGTCATTTTCAAAAAAATCGATAATTGCCTCTGTTATGAGCTTCAGGTTCAGGTTTAACAACATATCCGCATCTGCCATCAGGAACAATTTCCCTCAGTCCGCCAACATCTGTCACCAGCATCGGCTTTTCGAAATAATATGCTATCTGTGTAACGCCGCTTTGGGTAGCTGTTTTATATGGCTGAACTACAAGATCGGCTACACTGAAGAAAAAAGGAACCTCATTATCCTTAATAAAATGATCAAAGATAATTACCTCATTTTCAAGTTTGTTCCTTTTAATAAGTTGCTTATAGGGATTAATATCTTCATAAAATTCCCCGGCAATCAGAAGCTTTAATTTTCTATTTCTCAGTCTTGTGTCGGCAAAAGCTTCAATCAGGAGATCAAGGCCTTTATACGATCTGATAAATCCAAAAAAAAGCAGGTAAGATGCATCACCATCCAGCTTAAGAAAAGTTATTGCTTCATCTCGTCCTACCGGTGAACCATAATTATCGAATAAGGGATGAGGAGAGAGCTTCACGGGAATATCCTTCACGGAATGCAGCAAGGTCACTTAGAACCGTCTGCGACATTACTATAGCGCCATTTATGCTATTGGTGAAGTATCTTGTAAAGAGTTTGTCCCCGGTTCGTTTTTCGTGAGGGATCACATTATCAAAAATACAGATCACCCGGGTGTGTCTGTTAGATTTTGCGATCCTTGCAATTGTTCCAAAACATGGACCCATGAAAGGAAGCCAATACCGGATCAGAAGAATTTCGGGTTTTTGTTTCCTGATTTTTAATCCGGTTACAATCCAGTTAAAAGGGTTAACCGAATTTATGCTCCGGCTTATCATAATACCTTCCGGAGGCGGACCATTAGTATACTGGGTCTTTCCCGGGAAAAGAAGCTTAGGATATTGTAAACTGAAGGTAAATATCTCAATATCATGTCCTTCAGAAGTAAATTGCCGGGCAAGACGGTCATTAAATGACGCCAGTCCTCCGCGGTAAGGATAAGCAGGTCCCAGTGAAATTATCCTCATTTTTTTTCTGAACTAAACCCTTTAATATCCATTGAGAAAATCATTAAGGTAATTATACCCGGGGGTCAGTACCCCATTCTTTAGAATGGTTGCCCGGTCGATCATCGGGCTTGGTATTTCAGTCAGCAGATCGTGCAGGACATTTCCCATCAGCATCTTGCCAAATTCGTGAGATGCATCCCGGGGCAAGCTCACCAGGCAGATTATCAATTGACATCACAGTGATATTTGTCTGTTTCGAAAAGGCAGGTTCTTCTGTTTCCAGAAAAGGATTATAGGCATAAAAGGGATCCGATATTGTTGTCGCACGAAGGGTAGAAGGAATTGGTCCGTTTATATCACAGCTGATGTCCGCAATCACCGAAATCCTGAAATCAGGTTTTTTCATATCTTCCTTTGTAAAAAATACAGGGGATCTCGGGTCCCAGAAATGACCCGTTATCAGGATATCGGTCACCTTAGTATAAGGCAGGAATAGTCGATTCATATTCCTGGGGAGATTTAGAAAAATGGCTGAAATCTGAATTTCTGACCGGACTTATGTCTTGTATAATGTTCGGGTCTGATCTGGCAAAAAACCGGTACATCAAATTCCCTGTTCAGGTAATCATGCGGATCTACCTGCACTACATTGGCAACACCCAGCGTTTCAATTGCTCCATTAGACACGCGACCATCTCCGGTTATCAGGATTTTTAGTCCTGGTCTTAAGTTCAATAAGTCTCAGTCCGGCCCACATTTCATCAAGATCATGGCACTGGTAAGCTGGTTTAAGTTTAAATTTATTGGTCTTTATTCCCCTGGCTCTTAACCCGTTATATGCTCCTACGATTCCTGCGTGACGACCAAACGCCACGACTCGCTGACCTTTATCAGTTGTCAGGTACTCAAAATCAATGAGGCTGAGCTTTTTTTCAGCCATTGCCCTGAACATGTCAAGATTATGAGGCTGTTTTTTTGCAACATGCGCAAAGAACAGGTAGGTTTTTTCCGGGATGAAAGTTCTTTTATCAACCTCTTTAACGCCCATCAGTATATCACATTCCCTGAGGTCTTCCTTCAGAGGGATATCGAGGTATTCATATTCTTCATTTGAATAGCATCTGTAATCGCTTGGCTGAACGAAGAATTCAACATCCGGATATAGTTCTTCAAGAGCTACTATCTGTGGTGGTGTAAGAGGCACCCTTCTGTCGGGAGGGTTTCTTGTTTCCCGTAGTATTCCGACTCTTAATGTCTTTGCCATAAACGCATATATATCAGATACCGATGTGAAGATACAAATTAAGTCTATAAAGTCTATACATTCCATGAAGTCTAGCAAGTCACATATGTCCTTCCAGACGTCTGACTTCTACAGGTTTTCGACTTTACGTACATTTTTGTATCTTTGCGGTTCATATCACCGGGGCTGACATGGTTTTGACAGCATGAGGGGTGTTATGTAAGCATGCAGTGTGTGGTGGCACGTCACTTAAACAGTGTCACAAAACAATAAAAGGCGAAAACAATTACGCTCTCGCAGCATAAGCGAATAACAGTAGCTTAAGCACTTTACGCCGAAAGGCATAATCTCCCGGCACATGTGTTGGGACGAGACGTTTCCCGGGCGGTCAAGCCCTGATCCAACCCGATACGGAGACGCACGCAATCCGGGGCTAGTCTGAAGGTTGTTCCGACCCGATGGCGAAACAAACAGGAAATAAGGGCAGGTTAGGTTGTTCTGCAGCTGACCGGTCACGAAAATCAAGCAGGATAAGCATGTAGAAAGCATATGATTTCCATGTTTGGACGCGGGTTCGACTCCCGCCAGCTCCACGATTTAAGAAGTAGATTAAAGTAAAATGCCTTAAGATTAATAACTTAAGGCATTTTTCATTTCTATCATGTAGTGAAATATCCACCCAAAATTAAATTAAATGACCCTTATTAGGATACCTCAAATGAATATTTGATGAGGTATCCTAATAAGCCGTAACAAATTGTATTAAATTATATTATAATTTGGTAATTTTAATAAAATTTACTTAATTTTATTGCAATTTCACATGAATGAGTATACCTTTTTACCATGAACGAACGTCAGACCCTTTCCATCTTGTTTTATCTGCGAAGAGACAAAAAGAAAAGTGATACGGAAATCCCGATTTATATGAGAATAACTGTAAATGGGAAACGCGCTGAAATGGCTGTTCACCGGTTCATTAATCCTGAGTACTGGAATAATGAGTCCGGAGCCTCCCAGAGGCTCAAGGAACGAAATAAAACAATTGAATGAATATCTATCCCTGCAGAGGAGTAAGGCTTATCAGGGGCAAAAGTCATTGATTGAAGATGGTAAACCTGTGACTGCAATAGGTATCCGCAACCTTGTACAAGGGATCTCAGATAAGCAATATACTATCCTGGAGACTTTTTCCTATCACAACAAACTGATGAAGGAGGAAGTTGGTTCCGGCTTCTCCCCTACAACCCTGACCAGATATGAAACAACAAAAAGCCATGTTGAGAAATTTATTAAATATCAATATAAAACTGATGATCTTTATCTGACACAACTTAATCATGAGTTTGTTACTAACCTCGAACACTATTTCAAGACTGTTAAGTCATGTAATCATAATACTGCAAGTAAATACATCAAAAATCTCAAAAAGGTTGTCAACCTGGCAATAAAGAATGACTGGCTTGGTAAGGATCCCTTTAAGAACTTTGCGGCTACAATAAAGCCTGTCAAAAGGGAATATTTAACAGATGAAGAACTTCACAAAATTGAAAATAAAATAATTGAAGTATCAAGATTGGCCCAAGTGCGAGATATTTTTATCTTTTCATGTTATACTGGTCTTGCTTATATCGATGTTTTCAAACTAACCAAGGATAATATTGTAAGGGGCATAGATGGAGAAAGATGGATATTTACACAACGTGAAAAGACATCATCAAAGTCCAATATTCCACTTCTTCCGAAAGCACTTGAGATCATCGAAAAATACAGAGAAGATCCTACCTGCATAAACAGCAATAAAATTCTGCCTATTCTAAGCAATCAAAAAATGAACGCATATTTGAAAGAGATAGCTACCCTTGCAGAAATAAATAAAACCTTAACATTCCATCTGGCTCGTCATACTTTTGCAACAACTGTGACTTTGACGAATGGAGTACCGATTGAATCAGTAAGTGAAATGTTGGGGCATAAGAGTATACGGACAACTCAGATTTATGCCAAAGTAATTGATAAAAAAGTAAGTTTTGATATGAGTGAATTAAGGCAAAAACTCAATCATAATATAATTAAAAAACAATCAAGAAAAACTAGGAGAAATGGAAAATAGGATTTATGATATCCTTGAAGGATACAGCATTTTCTTTAAATCTGGGGAATATAGCCTCCTAGAACTTCGTAAGCAGTTTTCGACTTCCGAATTTTATGATTCAGGTAAAGATGTAAGGTCCTATTATCTTCCTGAATATTATAATGATATTAAGTTAAAATCTGGAGATTCTCAATTTAGAGATGAAACTTTTGATGAATACATATCCGTCCACGTAGAATCAATCGATAAAGGATTCAAAGAAAACCTTCTTGGATATCTCACGTCGATTAATTCAGATAAAAGACAAAATGCAATATTATATTCTGTCCTTGCCTATTTGCAAAATTTCATTAATATCTTAAGGGAAACCGAGGATCCCACCTGCGATGACCTAATGAAAAGTATTGAAGACTCCAGGGATTTCATTCTTAATGTATTTTCGCGTCAGCTTGGATTAGATAGTGATGAAAAAAAATCTCAAAAGAGGGAATCATTAAGTTCATACTTCAGAGGCATTAGAAAACTTCAATTCAATCTCCAAAAGAATGAGATTGCCTTACTCTTTATGATGTTAATGGATTCGAAATTGTTAGATTATCCATTATCTGATAATGAACTGGCGAAATTTCTTGACAACAATGCCAAGTATTTTAATTCTAATTTTAACCGATTCCAAGAAATGAAAGATACCAAGGTCGAGATAAGCCGATTAAGGGATCAGGGATCTGAAAATGATATGCTACGAAATAATATCATAAAAACACTGAGTAAACCTATTAAACTTAGAAGCTAATTTTCTGAAAATGTGAAACAACCTCAAGGCAACCACAAAATGGTTGTCTTTTTTTTTATAACCAAAATTATCTTCGTTGATAAACAAAAACAAATAGTATGAAAATAAATGTTCTAACTGTGGAAGAGTTCTTACAAATGAAACAAGAACTCATTAAGGAAATAAAGGAAACCATATCTCAAACTTCTTCGAAAGAAATACCTGAGTGGTTGAGAACCTCTGCTGTCCGCAAAATTCTGAAGATATCAAGCAGTTCTGTTCAGAATCTCAGAAATTCCGGGATGCTTCCCTATAGTAAAATAAAAGGTTCAATTTTCTATAAGGCGTCAGATGTGGAGAAGTTACTCGAGTCAAACCTTCAGAATATTCAAAGTTGAAAAGGTTACCTGAAGAATTATATAAGAATGGGTATAAGTATATTCTTGTGCAACGTGACCAAAATAAGGCACTTTATAAACAATCCTATAAGAATGTACCTATCGGATATGAAGTCTTCAGAATCAGGGTACAGCGCAAACGATTCAGCCATATTCTGGGTAGAGATATTCCTGAGAGTGAAAGATTCCCCTGTAATGAGGACTTTGGTAAATCTGCTTGGTTTATAATAGACCCTGATGAGGCACTAATAAGGTATTATAGTATAATATAATGTACTATTCTAATAATTCAATTCTCTATCATTATGAAAACAACTGTTAAAGGTATTATTCAAGAAATATTACCAATAGAAAATAGACAAATACAGTCAGGAACATTCCCGAGTCAGCAGTTCATAATATCAGAACCAGATGGTAATTATAAAAATACACTAGTATTTAACTGCTGGGCAGAAAAATGCAATCTATTACACAATTTACAAGTCGGTACACAAGTCTCAGTAGAATACTTCATAAAATCGGTTTACTCAAAAACCAGGTGGTACACAAACTTATATGTGATTAACATTACAAGAATTAAAAAAGATGAAGATAGAAATGAAAATGAATTTTAAATAAACCCATAAGATTATGAAAAAGAAAAAAGTAATGAAACTTGTTGATCCTAGAACAGGAGAAATGGAATGCAAAGTCTGTGGCGCTACCCATTGGGCGCTATTAAGATCTGGCGGCAGATATTACAGTGGAACCTGGCAATGTAAAAATGGATGTACATTGGATTCTTATTCCACAATTGAAAGAGACGGGAACCATGAAGGTCAAGATCGAAATTAACGAGTTGATTATTATTGAAGCATTAAGTGTCCCAGTTTAAAGATAATTTGGGCCACTTTATTATCTAAAAAAGGAATAACTAATAAGAGAAAGATAATATGGCAAGGACAGCTGGTAAAATGACTAAGTTAAGTGAGAAAAAGTTAAAGGTATATCTGGGCGATGAGCAGATGAGGTATCTAAAGTGGTTGTATCTTATCAAGAAAAAGAAACATGGTGAGGTAGGTTCCTATAGCATGAGCAGGTTTGTAAGAGAAATTATAAGTTTATACATCCTGGATCATTGGGCAATAGTGGAGACCACAAAGAAGGCCTTTAGTGAAGCTAAGAAAGGAAATGACGTAGCGAATGAAGGAACATAAAGGAGAAGAGAAAGAAAGAGGAAGAAAAGAGAAAAAAGGAGAAGAAGATTATAATAGGCATTACCCTGTTAGAAACCTTGTAGTAGTTTGATATTTTGCTGTTTACAAGATGTTGATCTCCCCAAGGTTGAAGTAATATGATAAGAGGAATAAAAGTTGCCAACATTTATAACTGATATAAAAGTTGCCAACATTTATAAGTGATTGGTAATAAACTCGTAAGAAAATCCATCTGCATTCAGTGAGATGTAAAATAACATATGGGAAGATAGCCAGGATCAATCCCTCCCACCTACCAAAGCAATATTGACATAATACATGTTATGGTCACTTCGTTTCTCTCGTGCTTCGCCCTCCGGGCCCATAACGGGTATTATATCAAATTGCCGCACAAAATCCCTGCACACGTTTCACACTAGTCTATAAGTTTGTTCCCTGGCAAGGTGTCTGCTGATGTTCATGACCCAAGGATCGATCATCAACAGAATTTGTTGAGGCAGTCTTGTGTATAGAGATTCTTATTATTTATATACAATTGACCTGTTATTCTTTTTATTAGAAACTATTTATCTATTAATTTTCCCGTCTTCAACCTTCTACTAGTATATAAAAGTGGCTGTTCAACCTAATGTTTCCATGAATTGATAGATGGAACCAGAAAACGATGTGGGGGGGTTATATTAGGGGTGAAAAAGGGGACCCAAGAAAGAATTCTTTATTTCTTATAAGTTATTTCTGTTCGGATTTAAACTTAACCATTATCCAACATGAAAAACGCTATTCAATTATCAATGTTTAATGTGGCAGAAGTGCAACTGACTTACAAAAGTAAAGTACCTGTCTCACAAAGAAGGAACAGAACATCCTCAAGAGATGCGAATGATATCTTTAAAGAAAACTGGAATTCCGATACTGTCGAACATTGTGAGGAATTCAAACTTCTGCTTCTCAAACACGTTCTAATGCTGTTTTAGGCATTATGGCAGTGTCTAAGGGAGGCATTAGTGGAACTGTCACCGATGTAAGAATAATCCTTCAGGCTGCTTTAAAATCGAATGCTTCAGGCCTCATCATTTGTCACAACCATCCAAGTGGCAATCTCAATCCTAGCGAGTCAGATACGAAAATTACACAAAAAATCAAAGAGGCTGGTAATGTTATGGACATTCAGTTGCTCGACCATCTGATCATAAATGATGAGGATTACTATAGTTTTGCCGACAACGGACTTTTGTGACCCAGAGCCATCGTAATGATGGCTTTCTTTTTCAAAGTCAAGTTATTCTTTTAGTGATAATCAAAACTAATATATTATGAAAACAAATTTTTTCTATGGTTGCAAGACTTCAGGTGAGGTTAGAACCCGTTATGATGAATTATCCCGGTGTTTAATCCAGCAAACAGCAAAGAACCGAACGAGATGATGAACACGATCAACGCTGATTACGATATGCTTATGATCGTCTTTAGAGATGCAATGCTAGCTGAGGCAGTGAAAGAGAAAGAGAAAGAGAAAGTGAAAGAGAAACTAACTGTATCAGAGAAGATCAAGGAACTTCAGGAAAAAGTTGATCCTTCAGGATTACATCTTGAGATTTGCGGGACTTGGTTATGGGTAACTGGAAAAACCTATCAGGTTAAGGATACCTTGAAGGAACTGGGTTTCCGGTATTCAGCTAATAAGATGTCCTGGTATTATCGTCAGGAAGATGATAGATCACCGAATCAGGAACCGATACCTCTTGATCTGATCCGGGAGAAGTATGGTTCAAGTGTAGTTGCTATCAGTTGACAGCAAAAAAAGGAAGTTTTTGTGCTTCCTTTTTTTTGATAAGCGTTTTAATTAATATTCAAATGATTAACTTTAGACTGCAAAAGTGAAATCTTCGCAAAACTTTTATGCAGATATTATGATCTCTTCAATTAGAATGTACAACTAGCATGACAAAAGATGAGGTAAGAATGAAATTTCAAGCTGAGCTACCAAGACTTAGTGCAAGAGCCAGAAAAGTTTTAGCAAATCATAATATACTACTTTTCGATTTTTTCTATGAACATTATTTTACTAAATTATTAAAAATAAATTTTAATAATTGCAGAAATTGTGGACAAAAGACTGCCGAAGAGTTAGATCATTTTGTAGACCACGTGTGCAGTTTGGAAGGATTATTCATTCCACTTAATGAAGAAATTAAAAAAAAATTTGAATTTGAGTTATCAAAACTTTCCGCAAGAGGTAGAAATACTTTAGAAGATCAAGGTTTGCTCCTGTTCAATTTTTTCTATGATCAATATTTTGTTCAGCAAAATAGAATTAATTTTAAGAATTGTAGAAATTGCGGAGCTAAGACAGCAAAAGAACTAAATCAATTTGTAAACGAAGTTTGCAGCGTGACTGTAACTCATATACCCTTGATCCTACCTGTTATTTTGAAACCACAATTACTCCAAAATAATCCAATAGTAACTCCTGAATTCAATTTTAGAACTAAATTAATGTTTGAAATTGAATTGAAGTAGGTTAAGTGTTAGTGTACAAAAATATCTTGTCCGGAATGAATTCCGAACTTCATAGATTGGATTTTATAATGAAACTCTTTTCACTGACCTCAAACAACCCCTTTTTTGTAGAAATTGCGGAAAAAGTTCGATAAGTCTAGAGATTTTGAAATTTAAATTGACTGTCAGCAAACTTATAGAAAAGTTTACATATTAGGACAGGACGTTAAGATTCATTTCAACGTCACATTTAGTTCTATTTAACTAATACAAAATGTTTGCGAGATATTGAATTTGATATTTTTAACAACTATTATTGTTTCGCTCAAAATGTAGACAAGGAAACATTATTAGAGATTGGCTTATCGATACCATTTGTCAAAAGAAAGAGTTGCACAGATAGCAGTATCTCTATTAAAAAGTATTTGAGAAATCTGTTCTTATTTTGCTAAAAAATATCAATTAAATTTCCATAAATATTTTTGTGAGAGAATATTTATTGTAAACTAAGATTTTGCTATAAAGATAAATTAATCGAACGGAAACTCACTTTAGTTCTCAGTTTATTGCATATGTTCTTTCATTATTATGTAATCCAGAATTTGAATTTCTGTTAACTAATGAAATTAACTGTTTATAGCATACTCTTTTCTAAAAGAAATCATACCCTTTTATTTTCAAAGATGCTTTAAGTATTTGAATAACAGCTCTATATCTAAAGAAAATGTCAAAATAGATAGATTCGAATAGATGAATTAATTCATTCATTTAGGAAGGGAAATAATATTGATTTATATGAAAGGATACAAATATTAAATATTATCCAACTTTTAATAAAATTTATAAATGGGGAGGAAACCAAAATTGTCATCGAAGATGACTTTATAATTTTTAGAAAGAAGATCTATCAATATTTACATGAATTATTTGTTGACCTTCTTAATGAAATAAACAACCAATGCATTTCTCAGATATTTACATGGAAAGTATTAAACGAGGTTTCCAAATCAAATCTGTGGAAAGCGTACATAGTACTCTGATAAGGCGAAATGATGTTTTTGGACTTAAGGGACCGGGAATTTATGGATTGATCGAATGGGGTGGATATTTTGGTACAATAGGTGATGTCGCTGCAAAAATCCTTGAAGAAAGAAACAAACCAATTTCAAGAAGAGAATTGGAAAATATTTTATGTCGAGAACTTTATATATCAAAGGATTCCATTAGTGTTGTATTATTTGGGTATGAGTTAGAAAAAAGATTTATTAGGACTAAAAATGATACAATTTCATTAAGAATATGGGCTTAAAAAAAATAAAATGGCAATAAAAAGAATTACTTTGAAGTTAGCTGAGTCATATGAATTAAATCAGTTGAGGAAACTTTCAACCGAAAGCTTGATTATCTGGGTAGTGGGCAAAAGTCAAGAAAAACATCTTAAGTTTTCAATAGAAGAATTGACTCGGAAGTGTTCTAATAAATCCAACAAAACATTCATTAAGAGGATTTCCTCAATTTCCTGACTCCTTTGTGATAATGAAAAGGGTCTTTGATATGAAAGGTCGAAAAGGATTGTTACAGGGTTCTTCACAAGGTGGATTTTTTGTTAACTGAAATTTCAAAAAGACGATATGCTGATTTAGTGGCACTAATTAGTAATGAAGAAATTCCAGATTCGATTTCAAAAAATGCTGCAGACAGAACAATAAGTTCAATTGAAGAAGGACCATATGAAAAGACTTAAGAAAACGCCTGCTTATGAAAAGTATTCAATTAATAAGTTGAATGAAATTGTAGAAACAGATTTTCTTTATTTCTACGGAGTTAATTGGCATACAAAAACCACAGTTGCTGAGAATAAGATAAAAAATATTGATTTAATAGTTAGAACATTCTCTGCAAAAGATCCTATCCTAGCAATGGTCCATAAGCATCTAAATAAGGAATTTGCATATGTTAAAAATAAACTACTAAAGATAGAATGACATGTTAGAAACTATACCTACAGATCTAGTACCTGTCAACTTCGGGAAATTACTTGAGAATCAACTTAAAAAGTGGGAAGGAGGGGGACATCATCCACGCGGTATTGCTGAATACATATCTAACTCTGATGACTCATACCGAAGATTAAGAAACTTTAACGATAATCTTATAATAGTAGAAATATATTCTAGATCAGGCAAAAAAATTGAAAAACTTATTATTCAAGATTTTGCTGAAGGTATGTCCTTTTGGGGAATCGAGAATAAATTCTTCCAATATTTTGAAAGCTTTAGTGGACGGGAAAAAGGGGAAAAAGTCACTGGTCGCTTTGGAACAGGTGGGAAAGCATATGCTATTATGAATTTTAGACATTGCTGGATTACTTCAATTCAAAATGGGAAAGAATGCAAAGCCTGGTTTAAATGGGATTCAAAAAATCAATGTATTTTAAGGGGTTACAATAGTGGTGGTTATAAGGATAAAATCACTGAATCTCCAAATGGAACTATAATAATGTTAGAGAGTTCCATAAGAGTTAGCCAACAATTAAAAGATTTTGTGGTTCATCTTGAGAAATTAAGTCGCATTAGGCATATTTTGAAATGTCAAAGTTGTGTATTCAGAATCATAAGACATACACAAATGGAGGAAACAATTCTACAATATTCTTGAACCAGATCCAATCTCCGCAAAGAAGATATGGAAATTCGATCTTGTTGAAGGATTGAAAAATACAGATGGCTCTGACAATCATCTAATTTTAAGATATTTCGAAAAGCCTATCTCAGAAAATGCATTCATTGATTTATCAGATAGTATTTCAAGTGTTGGAATTTGTTAGTATCATCATTTGATGAGAGACAATTTACTAAATACATTAATGGACATAATCTATTAAAGTTAATGGATTCAGTAGCAATTAAGGAAAATAGAAGAGGCTTGGAGGAAGGAGATGATCTTACTGAAGCTATACTGAAGTTTATATAAGAGAAAAGATAAAATTAGTTATTGATGAGGTTGAAGATAATCAGCGTCAGCTTGATAGGGAAAAGAGAATTAGTGCTGCTAATGAAAAACTGAAAGAGCTAAGCAAGTTTCTTAGCAAACAAGATTTAAAATTCAAGTTGGATTTAAAAGAATTAAAGAAACGATTTACTCTTTCAGAAGAGTATCAGACAACTCTAGATGATAATCTGGATAATACTGATCTTGATGAGAACAAGACAATTTTTCGAAAGTCACTGCCTGAAGATCCTGAAGATTTACTTGTAAAAGGTAACTGGATAGTTAAGACAGAAGACAGTTCTTCGGGAAATGGCTTAAATCCTGGAACTCCAGAATTTTTACCTGATTTAGATGGTATTGATGTAGCAGTTAAAGTTGGAAAAGTTAGTACTCCTTCTCAGCCTAAGAAAACTAATAAGGGACTTCAGGTTATGTTCTCAAATGATCCAAATAATCCTGATAGCCCGATTTTTAAAGAATATGACGATCCTGTAAGCGATAGAGATTTGTCTTCAAAAGGGATAATATGGATTAACGCTGTTCATCCTATAATTGTTAAATACGATAATGTTAAAGCAAATGAAGATGTAAGAAATGAGAATATTGCCAATTTTGTTTTAATGATTGTTGCTCAATATTATGCACAGAAGGAATCAGAACTCCAACCTGAAGATGAGCGTGATGATCAATTGTTACTTTTTCGAAAATACTTTTTCAAATTGCAAATGGAAATTAGGAATGATGAGGAAATTTCTTATTATGAAAAGGACTGATCATTAAGTATTTTAAAGAGGTTCAACGCTTTTAATTTCTTTGCCATTCTCAATAATCGTTTTTATTTTCATTATTGTCTATTTTTGGAAAAATCAAATGTATTATTCCAACTATTCGTTATCATAAAATAGATCAGGTAACCTAAAACGTTACCTATTGAAAAATATGTGAATTGTTCGGGACAGTGTAGTTGCTCTAAAGAAGCAAAAAAGGATGTTTTGTACTTCCTTTTTTTCAATCTTACAAGACCAGGTAACAATTTTCAAGCATTGCCGATATAACTCTTGTGAGTTATAGTATATTGTTTAACTTTAATATGAATTCTTAACCTGAGAGTCAGACTATAAGCATCGTATGAATCTGTATGGAAGCACATTACGCACAAATGCTTATGTGACTGACGGGGCAGTGCTTTAAAAAGCATAACCTAATTATCCTGAAAAAAGTTTTGTCAGATATAAGTGACTAACATAACTATATCTGACGAACGGTTGTTTTAAAATTCCAATTTCCAAACGCCTTAAACGAGTTGGCATTAATTCGGGATTCTGCCTCTTCGATTAATTTATTGTCCTTGCTCTAACCAAAATGTAAACTCCTATGATAGAAAAATTTGAATATAAGGGATTTTGGTTTCTACCGGATAAGCAAGAAAACAAAATAGAAGGAACCCTAGTATTTGATCCAGATAATAGATCAGTTTTAGAACTGACTGGTAGTTTCTATGAACTATCAATAATAACTGAGGATATTAATATTATATTGGGATTTACAGCTAGAGGGAAAAAGATTACTTTATTTAATTGTATATCGATAGGTTTTACCGCGAGCTTCCCTGGTATACAAATTACACGTTACGTTGTCCAATTTATTTTTGAGGGAGAGTATTTCACAAAATCTGAAGACATAAAGTTTAAAAATCTTAGAGCGAATATTGTAAAGTTTGAAGAATGGACAAATGTATGGGGATTTGATATCAAAGTCAATACTGAAACAAAGGAGCTTAGTACGAATTATAAAATTCCAGAATCTATTATATTTAAGATCGATGATAACATCACTGGAGGTTTTGTATTTTCTTATAAAAGTGGAATTGCCCCAGAGCCAAATTACCAAATTCAACAAACTACAGATTTAGAATTATCGTATTCAACAGATCTTTGGTTTCAAGAATTCTTACGGTATTTATTTCACTTTAGAACCTTTCTTACTCTTGGAATCTATGAAGATATTTATTACGAAGCAATTGAATTCATTAGAACAGATCCGATAAAAAAAGAAGATATTAAGCTCTATTTTGCTCAGCCTAAAAGGAATACAAAAGTTCTAGATAGAGGATTCCATGATTTCCTATTTAGTTATGATAAGGTAAAGTTATATTTTGAAGATATTATACAAAAATGGTTTATCCTTAAAAACAAAATTTCCACCAGTTCTTAATTCACTCTTCGCTTCATTCTCAGATAAAGACGAATTCATGGAGACTAAGTTTTTAAATATCGTGCAAGCTTTGGAAATTTATCATAGAAGAATGATTGAAGATACCATAAAACTAAAGACGGAATTTCAATCAAAATTGGAACCTATTCTTGAAGGATTATCTGAAATTCATAAAAAATGGCTTATCGATAAACTTGCTTATAAATGGGAGCCAAATTAAGGTCTAGATTAAAATTCTTATTTAGAAAGTTTTCAGTAAGTCCACTTACAAAAATAATTAAAGGAAGAAGCGATCTGCTTAATTTGATTGATGCGACCGTATGTTCACGTAACTATTATACACATTATGATGATAGTATTAAGTCAAAAGCTCTTTCTGGTGAAGACCTGTTCAAATTGACTGAAAAACTTAGAATACTATTAGTCATTATCATCCTTTCCGAAACTGGTTTTTCAAGTAAAGAAATTGAAGAACTCCTTTTAAAACATGAGTATAGATTTTTTAATTATCTGCTTGAATCATAAACCCCTTGACAACCTCATTGTAATATCGAAAACCATATTCATCCCATTACTTAAAAATAACTAATGCCAACTCGGTCAATATGGGTAAGTTGACTTGTCACATTTTTTGCTTTTGCTCCTGCACCTAGGACAAATTAGTAATGCTCGAAAACCCGGACACGCGCACCGGACTGCAAACATTCTTTCTCTAAGTAAATAGTTACAGACTCTATCAGAACCGAAAATCCCAAATCCAAATGAAACCAATTGATAGAATTACAATCATTGACAAAGTATCAAGAGAATTGCAGAGTAGAATGACATTCTCAGATATTGTTAGCATATCTTACTCAATATAAAATCAAGACTAAACCAGTCGATGATTACCGAAGCAAGTACGTCTATTCAAAAGATCTTTTAAAAGATGTTCCAGATCAGACCATAGTTGAGATTGCAAAAGAGCTAGAGATAGATCATCCTATACAATCGGAAGACATCACTTATTCTGAAGGAGAGCTAATATTTTGGAAACCAGGATATTTTAAATTGTTTTTCAGCCACATATCATCCTTTAAAGAAACTGTCTCACATTTAAAAGACAATCTTGAAATATATGGAATCAGTTCCTTTGTTGCACACGAAGATATAGAACCTACCAAGGAATGGCTGATAGAAATAGAAAAAGCCCTTTCCTCAATGGACGCCATGGCAGCACTTATTATCCCAGATTTCCATAATAGCAACTGGACAGATCAAGAAATAGGAATCGCGATAGGAAAAAACAAATTAGTAATACCAATAACTAAAGGGATTGATCCCTATGGCTTTCTTGGAAAATATCAAGGATTCAAAGCTAATGGTAAAATGGTACATGAAGTAGCCGCAGCGATTTTTAAAATATTATGCAGAAATGATAAAACAAAGAATCAGATACTTAATTCTATCACAGATCTTTTCTTGATATCAATAAGTAAAGATGAAGCAATAAAAAGATTAGCGATAATTGAAAAGGCCGAAAATTTCGCAAAAGAAAACGCCGAAAGAATTGCTAGCAGAATTGGAGAAAATCCAATATTAATGAATAACGCGGAGATTCTCACCCGAGTAAATATTATTCTCATAAAGTTTGGAATAGAAAAAGTCACTAAGAAAAAAGCCTTATCAATAAAGGATCTTATTTCAATGGAACCAGAGGACTTGCCTTTTTAACAACACCTGGTGATTACTTTGAATTGATAATCAATCAAATAAAAAATAAAACGTCAGCTAACCCGGACTATTTTATCCTCGCATTCAAAAGTCTAAGAGAGAAAATTTTACCTACTTATTAGTACTTGTGCCACCTTGACTAATCCTGCTGCCGGGACAAAGTCAATAGGACTGACAACCAAAGACCATACTCTGGTTATAATTGTACTTCTTATTCCCTTTGTTCTGATAAAGGAGGTGGGGTGATGCATCAGTGAATGATCGAGTTTGAGATAATCGATGATAAATATTGAACTAGGGATGATGCTCTTCGGAGTAGCAAAAATGGATATTTTTTAGTATCCATTTTTTTGCAAAAGACCCCTAACTTAGTTTCCTTCAAATTAAGTCTCAATAGTTTATATTCCCGATTTATTGTTTAATTTTAGTTTTCTTAAAGAAAAGTCAATGCCGCTCAAAGAAGCCAAAGCCCGTATTAAGATCAATAAACTGCTCGAGGAGTCAGAATGGAGGTTGATTGATGATAGCATGGGTAAAGCAAATGTGGTCCTTGAAAACAATGTTCAAGATCACCCACACGGTCTCAGATGAGATGGGTGAAGACTATGAAAAAACTACGAATGGATATGCTGATTATCTTCTTCTTGATGAGCGGGGTTTCCCATTAATAGTACTTGAAGCAAAATCTGAAGATAAGAACCCACTGGTTGGAAAGGAACAAGCACGTAAATATGCCAGAGCTCAGAACTGTGGATATGTGATACTCTCGAATGGAAACATTCATTACTTCTGGGATATTGAGAAGTCCAACCCTTCTATCATTACGAAGTTTCCTACTCAGCAATCCGTAAAGAATTATTCAGCATATAAACCACAACCGGAACGTCTAATCAGTGAGAAGATCTCAGAGGATTATATTGTTCTTACTCAGAAACCAAACTATAGTCAGTCACCGGAGTACCAGGATCCAAACACCCGGGAACAGTTCATCCAGACTAATAAACTTAGGTTCCTGAGAAAGTACCAGGTAAATGCCGTTCATGCTATTCAGGACTCTGTTCAGAAAGGCAATGAACGCTTCCTGTTTGAGATGGCAACCGGTACAGGCAAGACTCTTGTCTCTGCTGCGGTCATTAAGCTATTCTTACGGACTGGAAATGCAAAAAGGGTATTATTCCTGGTGGACAGGCTTGAGCTCGAAATACAGGCTGATAAAGCCTTCAAGGAGTATCTGAAGAATGATTGCAAAACAATTATATATAAAGAGAATAGGGACGACTGGCGACATGCTGACATTGTTGTCACAACTGTACAGTCATTACTATTCAATAATAAGTTCACTCGTCTTTTTTCTCCGACTGACTTTGATCTTGTAATTTCAGATGAAGCTCACAGGTCTATCGGAGGTAATGCAAGGGCTCTGTTTGAGTATTTTATCGGATACAAGCTTGGATTGACTGCTACTCCCCGTGATTATCTGAAGCGGTTTGATGCAAAGAATCCATCGCGGAATGATCCAAGAGAATATGAACGAAGGCTTCTTCTGGATACCTACAGGACATTCGGATGTGAAAGCGGGACACCAACATTCCGTTACTCACTCATTGATGGTGTGAATGAGGGCTTCCTGATAAACCCTGTGGTCATAGATGCCAGGACTGACGTAACAACTCAACTTCTATCTGACAAAGGCTATGCCGTATTTGTACCAGTAGAGGATGAGGGAGGATCAAAGGAAGAGGAGCAGTCATTTTTTCAGAAGGACTTTGAGAAGAAGTTTTTCTCCGATGATACTAATGCAGTATTTTGTAAGGCATTTCTGGACAATGCATTTCGTGATCCTATCAGTGGAGAGATAGGCAAGACTATAATATTTGCAGTGAGTCAGAATCACGCATGTAAGATTACTCAGTTACTTAATGAATATGCACATATACGTTTCCCGGACAGATATAAATCTGACTTTGCACTTCAGGTTACTTCACTTGTACAGGGAGCTCAGCAGTTTACATTGAACTTCTCGGATAAGAGCAATAATCTATCCGGTACTGCAAATTTTGAACCCTGGTATCGCACAAGTAAAACAAGGGTATGTGTTACCGTTGGCATGATGACTACCGGTTATGATTGCACTGACATACTAAATATCTGCCTGATGCGACCGATATTCTCTCCGACAGACTTTATCCAGATTAAAGGCAGGGGCACCAGAAAGCATAACTTCACAGGTCAGGTTACCGATCCTCCACGGGCAAAGGAGATAGGCAAGGTTGACAAGGAAAAATTCAAGCTCTTCGATTTTTTTGGCAACTACGAATACTTCGAGGAGAAGTTTCAATATGACCAGGTGCTTGAAGCTGCCATCTTTGCATAAAGCAAGAGAACATGGTGAACCTAGGCCTCCAGGACCTTCACAGAGTATGAAGTATTCGATCCGTGATGTTCTTCATCCCGGTTAATGAGATTATAGTAGGGTTACAGGGTATGAAGATTGACAGGATGTTCTTTGATAGGTTTGGTGAGACTGTTAAGAAAGATGAAGTAATTGTACAGAGTCTTGAAGAAGGTAACTGGGATAAAATACTTGATCACATTAACCGGGAGATACTGAATAAGCCTGAAGACTTTTATACTATTGAGAAACTTCGTAAATCCATTAACACAGACCGGCGCGTGACACTTCGTGAGATTGTGGAATATATTTTTGGACTGATACCGTTCATCAAGTCAAAGGATGAGCTTCTGGACGAGGAGTTTGACAAGTTTATTACAGATTGTAAACCCGGTGAGAAGGATGACATCATTGCTTTGAAATACTTTTTCAAATCATATATTACCGATGGGAAGCTGAGGGACATAATTGAGAGTAAGAAATTTGCAGAACTGAATGTCAATCCTTCATTCAGCACCAAGGACTTTAAAGCTGTACCTGAACACTGGCGATTTGCAATACCTGAGTACATAAAGGATTATGTTCCCCTTAATAAATTCACTAACTGATTATTATGCTTGATAGCGTAACAAAGACCCGAATCAATAATGCACGTGATATACTTGTAGGTAAGGTACCAGACCCTAAAAGCCAGGTTGAACAGATAACCATTGCACTGATCTATAAGTTCATGGATGACATGGACATGGAGGCTGAGGAACTTGGTGGAAAGAGAACATTCTTTAGTGGTGAATTTGGAAAGTATTCCTGGAGAAGGATATTTGATCCACGTCAGAGTGGATATGAGCTACTGAATCTTTACAGCGAAGCTATCACCAAGATGGATACCAATCCAGGTGTTCCGAAGCTCTTCCGGGATATATTTAAGAACGCATACCTGCCTTATCGCGATCCGGAGACTCTGAAAAGTTTCCTGAAGATCATTAACGAGTTTGAATATACCCATAGTGAAAAGCTCGGTGATGCTTTTGAGTTCCTCTTATCAATCCTGGGTAGTCAGGGGGATGCCGGGCAGTTCAGAACTCCCAGGCACATCATTGACTTTATGGTGGCGATAATTGATCCGAAGAAGACATGAGGTCATCCTGGACCCCGCCTGTGGTACTGCAGGGTTCCTTATCAGTTCTTACAAGCATATCATAAAGCAGAACTCATCCAATTACATTCCTGATGAAGATCCGGTTATTGCCAATAATGGGACACAATCTGTAAATGAAGTAATACTCACAACTAATGGATATAGTGGAGATAAACTTACTGCTGATGAGCGCAGGATACTTGCAGATAATATGCATGGTTATGACATCTCCCCAGATATGGTCAGGCTATCATTGGTGAATATGTACTTGCATGGAGTGAAAGAGCCTCAGATCTTTGAATACGATTCCCTTACCAGCGAGGATCACTGGAACGAATACAGCGATGTCATTCTGGCAAATCCACCATTCATGTCGCCAAAGGGTGGTATAAGACCACACAAGAGGTTTTCGGTACAGAGCAATCGTAGCGAGGTGCTGTTCGTTGATTACATCGCCGAACATCTTACTCAGGATGGGAGGGCCGCAGTGATTGTGCCGGAGGGTATAATATTCCAATCTGGCAATGCGTATAAGCAGCTGAGAAAGATGCTGGTTGAGAAATATTTAGTAGGAGTTATTTCCTTACCAGCTGGGGTTTTTAATCCGTATTCAGGAGTCAAGACTTCAATCCTATGGCTTGATAAGTCACTGGCTAAAAAGACCGATAAGGTACTCTTTGTAAAGATTGAGCAATGATGGATTTGATCTGGGGGCACAAAGAAGGTACATTGAGATGAATGACATCCCAAATGCTTTATTAAGTATCTCCAATTATAGAAGGTCAATATTAAAAGGATCCTCTTTTGATTTTAAAAATGATACATGTATTACTCTTGTCTTAAAAGATCAGATTCTTGGAACTGTGGAGCTTAATTTAAATAGTGAAAGATATATTATAAAAGAACAAAGAGTTTCAAGTTTTGAAGTTATACGTCTTGGGGAAGTTGTTGAAATTGTAATGGGTCAAGCACCTCCCGGTAGTAATTGTAATATGGATAACCGAGGGATCCCATTTGTGAAGGTAGGTAATTTTGGCATAATACGACCAAGGATTGAAGAATGGACAACAAATCCTTTAAAAATAGCACAGCCAAACGATTCTTTAGTTTGTGTCGTTGGGGCAACTATTGGTAAGCTTAACAGAGGTATTGATGTTGGCTATCGGTAGGTCTGTAGCTGCAGTGAGACCAAATGAGAACAAGATTGACCCTTCCTTTTTATATTACAATCTTGTTGAATGGACAGAAAAACTAAGAAAAAAGTCTCAGGGTAGTGCTATAGGTGTTATAACCAAAGAAATGCTATCCGCTATAGACATACCTCTGCCACCACTCTCGATCCAAGAAGAAATTGTTAGTGAGATAGAAATCTATCAGAAAATAATTGATGGTGCAAGACAAGTGGTGGAGAATTACAAACCATGCATATATATTGATCCGAAGTGGAAGATGGCGAGATTGAGTGAGGTTGCGGAAATAAACAGGGAAACTGTAAATCCTGGGAAAACTTATACTGATTGGTTCAGATACATAGACATTTCTTCGGTTGAGAATGGTACCGGAATTGTTAACCTTGAAAACATTATAAAAATCGCTGATGCACCTTCAAGAGCACGTAGAGTGGTTAAGCAGGGTGATGTCCTAGTATCTACAGTCCGTCCCAACCTTAAAGCGTATGCTTATTTAGGCTACTTGCCTGAGAGAGCAATAGCCTCAACGGGATTCGCTGTCTTAACCAGCAAAGAGGGGATTAACTCACGATACTTGTTTTATATGCTTTTTGATGAATCTATACAGAAGCAGATGATAGCCAGGATGGGTAAAGGTGCTTATCCGAGTATCAATGAGAAGGATGTATCAGATATAATAATACCATTACCCCCGACAGACATACAAATGGTGATTGTATCTCAGCTGAAGAAAGAGGAAGAAACTATTGCTCTCAATAAAGAGTTTATCCATCTCTTTGAGCAGAAAATCAAAGATCGCATAGCAAAGGTGTGGGGGGAGTAGGAATCTATATTCTGCAAATATGAATAGCAAAGGAGAACATCTTGAATACATTGCTCATAAGGGTCTATTCAATATTGACTGTAATCTCATAATTTTTTCTAAGGAGGAAATTGAAATATTAGAAAAATGGGGACATTGGTTCATGGCTTTGGTATCTGGGGAATTGAAACCAATCACAGAAATGCAGGCGAGGTTTATTAAAGTGATGAATCGAGAATTAGCAACCAACATCACTTGAAGAGAAAGCATGGTTCAAGTATATCGGCAGAGAAGGCAGTCGAGAAAAAATATGGCGATAGATTAAAAGTCAAGTACCAGGTTGAGGATGATACATTTTATTCTATTGACGATAAAAAGAAAATGATTCGTATTGCTTACGGCACGATGGCGCAGAATCACCATAAGGGTTTGTCAGAAAAATAACAAACACTTAGATGTCATAGAATTAGAGATCCCATAATGAAAGGTGTTGGAGGAAATATGGCCTAGATCGTAGGGCATCGAGTAAAGCCATGATAATAATAAAAATAAGGTTAAACATTTGAATAATCTATTCTAAATGCTATATTTGTAATATATTTACAAAATACGCACCGAAATGATCCTCGAAATTCATTTGAGCAACTTTTTCTCCATAAAGGATGAAATTGTTCTTAACCTGCGAGCAGGCAATAGCCAATCCAGGAAGGTTAGATACCTTGAAAACAATGTTTTCACCTTAGATGAAAAAATTCTTAAGGCAGTGGCATTGTATGGAGCTAACGCTTCTGGTAAGACGAATATCATTAAGGCTATTCGATTGTGTTCAATATGGTTTTCCAGTCTCATACTCACGTAATGTAATTTTCATCTCCTTTTATCCATTCAAATTTGACGGTTCTCCTGAAAAACAAGACTCGTTCATTATTAAGATTGATTGTAAAGGGATTGAATATGAGTATGGGTTTACACTTATCTACAACTAAAAATACTTTCTGAAGAGAATATCTATTATCCGAATGAAAGAAGGGCAAAAGTTTTCACCAGAGATGAAACTATTAAAAGGGACAAGAAGGACAAGTATTCGTTCGGCACTGCTATCAAAACCCGTGGATGTTGCAGAAACACTTCAGATTAACACTCTACATGTTGAAGAGCCAGCCAGATGGACCGAGGACTACCCAAACAGATGTTCACTTTCTTAAGTAATCAGTTCATTTTGCGTTATACCGGGAACTTTCACCCATACGTATTGAATCTCTAATTAGAGACAAACGCGGGAGTTAATTAAGGCTTTTCAAATAGCTGACAGTGATATTATTAGATATTAAGTATAAAAAGAAGGAGTTTCCGGTAAAGAGTGTTAATGTTGCCGTTGCCCACTGAGTACTCCAGCTGTTACTGACTGAACAACAAGAAATTATAGTATATTAACGACATACCATAAAAATCTCTGGTATACTTTTGAATTTGGTTAGAAGAATTGGGAGGAACGAAGGAAATTGTTTGTGATTCTTACTCTGTGTGCTTGATGTAATAGAAACAACAAAATATTTATTGAAGATGAGATTGAATTGAGCTGCATACAGGTATTGTTGAATTCATAATCAAGTTGTTCTATTAGGAACAATCTTCACAGCTTATCTTTCTACGCATAACACTAAGTTACTTGATCTGGATAGAATCCGCAAGGACCAGATATATTATCAATAAGAAGACTGATGCTTCCACTGACTATATCGCTCTTTGACTATAAAGACTTCAGAGAAACCATGGATGTGAAAAGGCTTATCTCCAAGGGAGGTTTGATGCTGTTCCATTCATAGATGATTCCCTTGCCAACTTGAAATGTCTTATCAATGGCTAAGTACCAAACACGGTGTAAGGGTAAGAAATAAAGCCTACCTTCTTTGTGTTCTGTGAAGGAGAATCAGAAGAAGAAATATCAGTTTCATTAGAAGCAGATACCGGGTTCCAATTCAGATTAAATCGAAGTTTCGAAGAACAAGATTAATCAAAAGTATGTTGCCAGAATTTTAACCTCATTCCCGCAACATGGTAAAGACCATATTTCCTCTTATATGATCTGGGTGGACCTGAAATGCTTGAATACTGAGGTCCAAAAATAAATTTATTTTACTTGTATCTAATCCTTGCATAGAACTTTGGTTATTTACACCAATATCTAATATATGTAATAAATTCTCACAACAAATGGTATACGAAACTTGGAAGAATTTGCAGAGAATACAAGAAAGGTCTATATTACAAAACTTAAAAATGATTTGATACATGCGAAAGAAAGGCTATTGCAAATGCAAAAAAACGTACTTTGTATAATAACCCTTCAACCAGTGTGTATCTGCTATTAGAAGAATTAAACCAAGTATAATTTATTATTATGTGAATCTCCAATCGTCTCAGACAGTCTTTATCCTATGCTAATTGATTTATATTTCATAATTTTAGCATAAATAATTTTAAAGAAGAAACAGACATTTGACTTTATAGATATTAATAGCGTTAAGCTGTTATTCTTGTGTAAGAAACCGCTATTTAATAACATCACAGGAGTAACAAGCAAGACGCTCACGGACGACGTGGGCTTTGCTTGTTTGTGATTGGGGTGCTTAGCGGTACCTCTTACTCAGATAAGATTTAGGTCCACGTCCTTTTTATGATTATTCTTAAAAATCTGAATAAATGAAGATTTATTAACTATCGTGAGCTCGGTTTATTCTCTTTAATAAAATAGACCAGATTAGGATAATAAGGATGTATTATTGCTTATTTAATATACTATCGTAAGATTTATATCAATTCCGATGGAAGCTTGTATTATGTTCTCATCTCATCATCAATATGGATCCTCTGGGTTATAATCTTAAGAAAGAGGTTAAATATTACATACGTGAGCAGTCATTGATAATATATATTTTACTCCTGATACGATTGAAATCTCCTATTTAGAAGTTGCTGTTAACCATATGAGTTTCCAGGATACGTGAATTAAAGGTGTATAATCCATGCAAAACGTGTAAAAGAAAGCCTCAATGTATAGCGTGGTCACACTATGTAGGACAATGTTATTTGTATAAGGAGGATTTGCTTTCTATTTTCATGTTATATTTATAAGGTTATGCCAAAATATAGACACTACTTAGGATACCTTTAATCGTTACATTCGCATATATATCTGGCTTTAAATATGTTAATCAGGTCTGTTCGACTCCCCGCAGCTCCACCTTCGCCCTCCGAAGCTTTAGCGAAGGAGGGCCTTTCTTTTTTAACAAATTTGATCGCTAAAGCTTCTCCGGGCTACGGTGGACGCAGTCTTTTCTCTTCCTCATGTTGCTTCGCCCTTTTCCCAGAGCTCTATTCGCTGTTGTCTGAGGCTTGAGCTAAGTGCACAAAAATAAACTAAATCAATACTAACGGTCGATTTTTTATTTACCTTGGTCCTTACATGCCATCCTGATTGTCGAAAGAAAATGAAGTATTAAATGAAAAGAACACAAACTTTTTACCTGATTGCATTATTAACATTGATAAGTCAGCTTGCAATGTCACAGGCTGATTACGGGAAAGTTATGATTTCAGGTCAGATCGATTTGAACTCTATCTCTGTCACAACTCCAGGTCACCCAAGTGGTTATAATAATAAGATTAAAACTGCCGGTATTGCACCGATAGCGGGATATTTCATTTTTCAAAATTTCTGTGCAGGATTGGAGCTTCTTTATAATTATAATAAATCAGTACAGCCTAATGGCTTGACAACAAATACTTTAAGATCACTCTCTTTTGTACCATTTTTGCGATACTATTTTGTAAATGGCAAAATCAGACCATACTTTCAAGCAGGCGCGGGACCAGGATTTGGCAGATCAACAAGCAAGCAGGGAATCTTCCCGGAAACGACTCAAAAATCAAAAATTATGATTTATGAATTTAAAGGAGGGATTGAATTGCTGATAAATAAACATGCAGGATTTGACGCTGATTATGGTTACAACTCAACAACTTATTTATACAATTATGGCACAAAGTGGAAAAACACAATTAAAGGATCTACAGGCTCTCTGGCAATCATAGTCTATCTTTAACCCTGAGAACTAAAGGAGATTGTTTTTTTAAAAAAATACGATTCAAATGAAAATGCAAATAATAAAATCAATTTTTTTACTCTTCCTTTTATTCTCCAGTTATGTTTCGTATTCCCAAACGGATAAAGGAAAATATCTGGTCGGGGGACAATATGTACTGAATTTCTCATCCAACACCTCTTCATTTGTGGGTCAGAGCAACTCGTATGAGTACGGCAAGTACAGAACTCTTGCAATTTCCCCGCAAGCCGGTTACTTTATTTTTGATAATGTTCCCGTAGGTCTGGAGTTTCTTTATTCTTATGCCAGGTCTTCATCCGGATCATCTACTTCACATGGCTCCACTTATACTTTTATTCCTTTCATCAGGTATTATGTTGGAAAATCTGCAATTAAACCTTACATACAGGCCGGAGCCGGTCCTGGCTGGGGAAAGGGAACAGCAGTGGATTTCAGCTATACCTCAACAAACAAAGTGAAATTGTTCAGGTATGAACTCACTGGCGGAGTGGCTGCATTTATAAATGAATATATTTCGATTGATATCAGTCTGTCTTATAAATCGACATCAGAATCCAATTATACTTATACGACTGTTGGAAACCCGGTGTCTAAAACGTTAAATAAAAATCTCGAAGCCCTTGTGGGCTTTGTGATCTGTCTCTAAACGGTTAAATGATGATATATTATCTGAAATCAACGTTTTTCTGCCTATTGTGTTTATTGGCCTTTCATGGATGTGAATATCAAAGCGAAAAGGACAATTTTGTCAATGTGGAACCACCTCCTTCCTCCCATAATATGTTTATTTCGTTGTCGTCAACCTCTGATACAATAAAAATTTATGGTCCAACTGTATTAACATACGATATAAATACTTATGGCCTTAAAATAGTAAGTGGATTTTTTTCACTTGGCGACAAGAAATGGGAAGTTACATCCGATACAGGACGTATAAGCATTTCACCTGCAGATTTTTCCTCCGGGAAGTACCAGCTGTCATTGAATGCATATACAAACAGCGGTTCAGGAAGTGTCGCAGACTACTTCGGAGGTGAAGGCTATAATGCAGTGAAAAACTGGCCTATGTTGATTGATGCAAACATGGGTGCGGCTATAAAGCCTTCATTCTCAGTAACCAGTGACGGATATTTTAAAGTAAGTTGGCCAAAATGCGAGCAATATAACTTTGTATCATACGAAGTGAAAGGGTCTTTGAATTTTAACAATTTTACAAAAGTGTATACCAATTCAGACATCACTTCTTATATCGACAGTAGTTTCGTTGGAGGAACACTATTTTTCCAGGTAAATACAATTTTGAGTAATTGGAAAACAATGGGTATCTCGAATTCAACAGATGAGCCTTTTCCTGTCCTGAAATTTGAAGATCTCGGGGTAGACAGTCTGAGGATTTACTGGGATAAATCAAAATACCGCGCCCATTACCGGATCGAAAAAGATTATGTTACAATATTTGAATCTTCAGATAAATCTTCAGTAACAATTCCTAATCCTGGATTTGGGGACAATCCTGAATTTAACTTATTTACCTCACCAGTAGTACCTTGTCCTGACAATTATAATTACACGAAGCTGGATTCCAAACATCATTCTCAGGGGGTAAATCTGGCATCAAACTGGCCGACCTGGGGATATAACAGCATAGATAAAGCATTATATGTCAATACATACGACAATATTCAGTGTTATGACGTTCAAACTTTTTCCTTACTCCGGAACTACACCATAGCAAATCTTATAGATCAGGGTCAGTACAGCTGTCCTACGAATTCATCCAGAGTTGCTGCAATATCAACCGATAACATCTATATATTTAATGATAAAACACTTCAGAATCCAATTGTGATCCCATATGATATTGGCTACAATTCAGTTGACCATTTCTATTTTACCGACAATGACATGATAGCGGTTGTGCAGCCTTCCCGCTACGATTTGATAAGTATTGCCGAAAAAAGTGTAGTGCTCACATTCCCGATAACGGATTATCCTGTTTATAGTAAATGGGCTTGCTCTGCCACTTCAAAAGATGGCAAATATGCCTGCATTGTCACAATGAATGGAATAAAGGTCTATGATCTGAGCAGTGGTACTGCGAATCTAATCTATTCAGATACCCGGGTTTACCGCTCCGCATTGTTCGATATTAATAATCCGGACAGATTACTCCTTACTTTCTATGATGGCAACATGCTGGAAGTAAGAAATATGCCTGACTTTAGTCTTGTAAGTTCTACCACTTTGCCGGATAAATCCGAGGTTTTGAGAAATATTGATCCGGAATCAGGTTATTTATTAATGACCGACTATAAATATTTATATGTATTCGATCTGATAAATTCTGAGATGATTTTCAAAATGATAAGCACTGATTCCAGGCCACAATTATATGACAACAGACTATTTTCAAATACAGGTTATGGTCTGGATATTTCAAATTATCTGAAGAAATGAAGAAGCTCTGCTTTATAGTTATCATGATATTACCGGCAGAGTATATTTACTCTCAGAGCATGATAGTGGAAATTAATTCCGGTCTGGGAACCTACCGTCATGATGACTTAAAAAGTTTCCAGAATTACCTGTTGACTTTTGCTCCGCCGCATACCAAAGAAGTAGCAAAATTCCCTCCTTATTTTTACTATTCGGCTTCATTTGAAAATATACTGAACAAACGGCACCTTATCGGGATTAATTTTACAATGTTAACCTCCGGCGGGAGAAATGATATAAAGGATTATTCCGGTGAATACTCTCTTGATTTGCATATAAATGGTATCGCAGCCGGACTCCAGTATCGTTACATTTTCAATTCCTTTAAGAATATAGATCTGTATGCAAAAGCAAGAGCAGGACTTATATTCTCGACCTTCTACATGAAAGAGACTCTGAATCTGACACAGGGTGATACAACAACAATTTCTGAACATTTTCACGCTGAAAATATTTATTGCGAGCCCTCAATAGGGATTATCTGGAATTTTTGGCAAAGATTATCTCTTGATTTCTCTCTGGGTTATGAAATTGATACTAAGGGTTCTTTTCTCCTGGAAAACACAAAACAATTCATTGCATTGCCTTCAGGTAAGCCTCTTACCACAGACTGGTCGGGCTTCAGGACCCTGGCCGGAATATCATATAGAATCCGCTAGATGCACAGGGCTCAGTGTACCAATCTCATTTGAGCTGACTTAAATAAAGATGGTGGACACAGTCCGTGCTTTTTCATAGCCGGAGTCAGTAAATAAAAAAAATACAATATCGCTTTTTATGACCCAGTTTTGTAAATTTGATAAGCATTACAAAATCATGGACATATTAATACCTGACATAAATTAAATTTTAAAATATGCTGGAAAAGAAACTTTATGCAAACGGCCATCCAATTTATGAAATGATTGGTGATAAGCTTATCTATTACTTTAAGAATGGTAAAGTCAAAGCCCAGGGACCTTTTATCAATGACCTGATGGAAGGTGAATGGATTTTTTACCGGGAAACAGGACAACTTTGGCAGATCGCAAATTTCAAGAATAATAAAAAACATGGATCCTGGATTCGTTATAACAGGAAGGATATGATTGAATATCAAGAAGAATTTGATAATAACAAGATCATTAAGAAAAAGTAAGAATTAGTGACGGCAAATAGGGGATAATGGAAATGATTTATTTCTCCTGTTCGCACAGGAAGTGTCTCGGAGATTTTGGAAATAAACATTAAATTTAAATAATATTAATTGCACAATTCCCTTAAAAACCATGAAAACGAATCGTTCTTTATAATTAAGTTAACTTAATGAATTTATTGAAATATTGAAAGATATAAAATCAGATAAATGGCATATATGCTGTGAGAGGAAACCATGATTTACCGGGACGAAATGTGGCAGATAAAATTGATTTTAATAAACGCCTGGGTATTACAATGATGTCAGATTCGCTGATAGAACTGGAAAACAAAATTTAGCATTATCGGACTAAAATACCGAGGCAATAATGAAAAAAGACCGATCGATTCGCTTTTAAAGCTCAGGACAAAAGATCTTCCTGTAATACTCCTCGATCATGCGCCGTATTGCCTGGAGAAGCTAGCAGAAACAATATTGATGTTCAATTATCAGGGCATACACATAACGGGCAAATCTGGCCACTTAACTATGTTACTGATGCAGAATATGATGTAGCATGGGGTTATAAAAAATACCAATAATACTCATCTTTTTGTGTCCTGCGGCGTTCAGGATGCAATAATGCCCGGACACCAGGATTTGAGTATTCCTGTTCGCACAGGAAGAAAACAAGATTGATCTTCGATAAGAAATGGAACGCTTTTTGTGGATTAGACACTAAACGGATAACCTTTCATAAACATAGCTATATGAATAAAAATCATACAGTATTATTACTTTTTGTTGTATTGATCATTGGTTCTGACTCTTGTAAAAAGGTCGATAAAATTCCTTCCACAGAGAAACAAGTTATAATTGATGACCACGCATTTAATACTTATCCAAACGATCCATTTTTTATTTCAGACGCTAAGATAACAGGCGATTCTCTGCAAATTAAATTTGGGGCATCATGCTGCAGTGGGAATAGCTGGATAATAAAATTGGTAGGATCCCAGGAAGTTTTGTACTCTGACCCGCCACAGAGATCTATCAGACTTTCGTTAAAAAACGACGAACTTTGCATGATGGCCTGTGGCAAAACCGTAATATTCGATTTAAAACCATTTCGCGTTAGCGGAGGCGAGATCATATTAAATTTAAATGGTTGGAGCGGACAATTATTGTATAATTATTGACGGCCTTCCCTTAGGATGACAGTCTGTGCATGCAACAAAATGAATATTATTTTTGCTTGACTGGTCCTTGTAAGTGGTATTCATCTTCTCTACATCCAGCTTGCAGTTGGAAATGGCAGGATGGCAATTTTTGCAGGAAGCTATTGCTGAGTTGGAATGCGGATCATGACATGCCAGACAGCTTATTCCTTCATGAACTCCCCGCGGAGTACGATCATCACCTGTACCACCCATATTGAAAGCATTGGGTGAATGGCATTGAATGCACAAGCTCTGATTAGGATCCTTTGAAATCTTTACTGGCACTGCCTGGAAATTTATCTCCGGAGGAGTAAGCAATAAAACTGGAAAATACATAGTGTCCCTCCTGTAATAGAATGAAGTGAGAGTTTCATTCTTCCTTGAATAATGCAGTGAGCCGGGTGTTTCCAGCTTCTGCCTTATTCCGGGATTGCCCGGCTGATGAACCTGGTGGCAGCTGAAACATGGAATTGCAGGACGTTCTGCGAGGCTCACATTCTTCAATGTCCAGGGACCGGCAGTATCAAGTGGTCCGACAATATCAGAAACGGTTCCCTTGTCAAAAAACATACCATGGCATCGCAGGCAATCTTCATAAATGGCTTCGGCTTTGTTATGAGCAGCATTTAGAAATACTTCTGAGTAGTTCATTGCATGCCCGCCTGAGTTCCATTTGGCATACTCAGTCTGATGACATCCTGTGCACCTTTTCATTACCACCAGACGCTGATCTTCGGAGATTCTTACATCCTCAGGTCTTAATTTGCTGCTATGATGAAAAAGCATTGCTCCCTTTTCTTTCAGACTGTGGAATCCTTCACTAAGAGCGGTACCATGACAGTCCTTGCAAGCTATGTTCCTGTGTGCCGACCCTGTCCAAAGATCGACCGAATGCGAAATTTCATGACAACTTGCACAGGTTTTAGTTGGAGAAGCTGCATTCCATCGCGAGTAAGAAGCAAGAATAATGCCACAACCAGCAAGAGTAGAATTGAACTAATAATAAATATCTTTTTCATTTGACCAGGTATTCTTTTAAATTCAAAAACCAGAGGTGAGACAATCAGTTCAACTCTTCATATTAGTTCCCTTCCACATCTCTTTGATATGACCTCCAACCCAATAACCAAGAGATAAAATAGTAAGAGCGGGGTTATAACCGCCGTTGTTTACATGAAGGCTGCCATCGGCAATGAAGATATTATCGATTTCATGTAACTGGCCATATCTGTTGGTTACGGAGGTTTTAGGATCATTCCCCATCCGACAGGTCCCGCTCTGATGCTGGCTGGGAGTACTCTGCTTTACCGGGAACAGACTGCCATGTCTGAATGGCTCCTGCTTCCTCTCAGCCATTCTTCTGCTTTATCAGCAAGAAAATGTGCAACTTTAATATCATTATCATGCCTTAAACCACTGATCCGGGCAACAGGTATTCCCCAGAAATCCTTGACTACAGGATCTACTTCAACCATTTTGTCAAATACCGGCATTTCCTGCACGGGTCCATGTACTGCAATATGTCTTTTAAAATTTTGCTTCTGAAAATCTTTATGATCCTTTCCCCACATCCTGCTGCCTGAAGGGCGTATGGATGTGAACTGATAGGGCATCCGGATAAATTCGTTACATAATACCCCGCCTCCGATAATATCAGGAAAGCGATGATTAAAATCATTTACTGCAATGCAGGCACCCGGACCTACATCATCATATACTTCATCCTCAAAAAGGCCATATGCTCCTGTATATGCATGATCCTGGATATTCTTGCCCACCCAGCCATTATTATTGCCTGCTCCGTTTGGAAATAACTTTGATTTTGAATTTAGAAGAAGTCTGGCAGTTTCGCTGGCAGATGCTGACACAACTACAAGGTCAGAGGTTTGTTCCTGCAGTTTGTTATCTGCATCAAAATATCTGATTCCTTTCGCTTTACCCTTGTCGTCGACTATTATTTCACTGACCATGCAGTTTATCCGAAGCTCACAATTTCCGGTTTTTAATGCAACAGGAATTACAGTATTCTGCGTGCCGGCTTTGGCACCAACCGGACAGGCAAAACCTACACATGTTCTCATGCGGATACAGGCAGGACGACCGTTATAAGGTACTGAATTTCGCAGCATGGGTATCGGAAATGGATGCAAACCCAGTCTTTTTGCAGCTTTTTCCAGAATGATTCCTTCCCTGTTAAATGAAAAGCCGGGCATAGGATAAGGATTCTTTCTGGGCGGAACAAAGGATCATTTGTCGGATCGCCTGATACACCTAATTCATATTCAGCTTTCTCATAATAGGGTTCCAGTTCATCATAGCTCAATGGCCAGTCATCGAGTGTGCTTCCCGGGTACAGCACCATATTTGGTTTTAAGATGAAAGTCATCAGGCTGAAATCTCCAGGCCATTGCTCCGTAACTGACTGTTCCGCTGCCAACACAGGCTGCATTATTTCCGTAGCTCCAGTCGTTAGGGAAAACCTTTGTCCATCCATTCTTTCCATCAGGAGCCATTCTCCAGTTGCGCTCATTATCAGGGCCATAACCGCATTTCAGAGGAAAAGTCCTTTGAGAAGTGAGTTCATCATCTCCATGTTCGTCGAAGGTATGCCATCTTCCGCGTTCAAACAGGACAACTGTCAGACCTCCGGTTGCAAGTTCCTTTGCAACTACTCCACCACCGGCTCCTGCACCTATCACAACAGCATTAACATGTTTATTTGACATTTTCAAGGGATTTAGGATTGTATTTTCGCCAGCTTAGATCATTGTACCTGTTTTGTCCGATTACATTCGGATAATCAAGTCCGAGCATACGATAGCTGATATATCCTCGGTTTCCTCCGTGAAGCGGACTTCCATAGAAACCCTGTAGAGCATGCTGTCTTACCAGATCAAAGAAATCAGCAGCAGGGTGATCTTTCCAGTAATCTCCCGGGAATTCTCCATTCTCCATCTTTTCAAGCACTGCAGTCTGTTCTGTGAAATGGAAGTTCTTCAAATTTTTTACCTTGCATCTGAATCACAGTATTTTCAAAAGCAGCAAGGCCTTCACGATATGCAAGCTGATGTTTCCTGTAATATGAGTCAAGTTGCTTATCGATAAAATTTGAGACATTGGCCCATTTCCCGCCCGGGAAATCGTCGGTAGGAATTATCTGTTCAACAATTGCATCAAGCAGGGCAATTTCTTCTTCATTGAGATAACGCCACTGACTGATTTTGTTCCTGCAGGCAGTATTAAAGGAGATAAGCACTGCAGCTGGTTCCTCCGGTTAGAATAGCCTTACAAATTCTCTTCTTGAAAAAGATTTGTTTATCATTTACATCTGATTTAAATCTAAGTCGAATTTAGGATATTTCATTGATATGTAAAACAAGAAGAATGGATTAAAATCAGCTGATACAGATCTTTTGACAGTCTGATTCATTACGCTTGGAGACAAAAGAGATTAGAATTCACAGGGTGCATGGAGAAAGTGGGATTTATTCTATTTAAAAACTACCTTTCCAGCCTGATGACATAGGATTCTTATATTTTCAAACTCAGCTTCCACAGCATTCAGTTTCTCTCCATTTACAGCATTTCCTGACATAGTTACGGGGTTAATAAACAGAACCTTTTTGCAGGAAAGAGCGGTTGCCAGCGAAATATCTCCCCACTTAAGAAAACCGGGGATATGGATGCCCATGCTGAAGTAGTCAATTCCCTGACGGGTATCGAAAAGATAACTTACAGGTACATTTCGCAAAGTAAGGTTATCAACATTACCTTCAGTTACACTCAGGAACAATCCGGCCAATCCAGCCTCCCTGCTGCCATCAATACCCACTATACAGCACTTTATATTCGGTGCTTAAAAATCCGATTACTGTATTAAGCTCCTTTACCCATTCGCCTATAATAGTTCTCCCAAACCACAATTCCGATCTGGAGATGACCCGCAGCTTACCCCATCCATATCCCGATCCCGGAGAAGTTCCTGAAAGTTCACCGGTCCCTGAAAGATCCACGATAACCAGTCCTTTCCCTTCATTTACGATTTCATTGATCTGGTCAGATGTTATTTTATCTTTCCCCTCCGGGTTCACGACAATTACAAATTCATTGGAACCGGCTGCCGGAATATGTAACAATACAGGTATGAGCTTATTATCAGAAGTCTCTAAAGCTATCCTGTTCCACCGGTCTGTATTTGAGAATCTGTGAACCTCTATCAAATTGGATTTTTGGCTAATCCCAAGGATATCTCTCAATTCCTTTCTTTTTAGCTCTGCATCAAATGAACGGGAATTCAGAAAACCTGTTCTCAGAGCATTACCTTTTTTAATACAATATTCAACTGTACCTAGTTACAGCTGGGATCCCTGTTTCCTTTTGGAAATACCATTAACCGGTCCTCCTTAAGTTGATGAAACGGTTTTTCTTTTTTTGGAGTGCCGTTACCAATCCCTTTCAGATGAAGGTCAAGCCATCCCAGAAGAGCTTCCCTGTCTTCTTTCATATATCCATGATGAAGATTGAATAACTGATAAGCAATATCTTTTTCAGCCCCATACAATCTGAATACCTGCCTGGCATTATTGTAACTACGCAACATCTGGGAAGGTAAAAATGCCGGAATTTCATCTTTCTCATGATTGCACATCTTTAAGGCTCTTGGTGCTATCAGAGCAAGGACCCCTGATTCTTCCGTAAAATTTAAAGCATTATACATTACCTCGCAAATACACGGTGATCCCATTACATGAGATTCAAAGGTACCTGCACTTACAACCAGCATTGTCGCTTTAACACGTTCATCCAGGGCCGATAGCCATATAGTCTGACTTCCGCCTCCACTGGCCCCTGTTGCCCCTATTTTGCCGCGGTCAACATAAGGCAGTGAACACAGGAGATCTATTCCTCTTATATTATCCGAAATCTCAATGCCTATTAAAGATTCTCCGATATTCATTAAAGATGATCCGAGACTGTTCTCATCTCCATGATCTTCAAAAATGCCATGGATTGTTGTCCTTTCTCCTGAACCCCATGGATCGACAGTCAGGCATACATAGCCATTTAAAGCGAGACTATGGCCGACTGCCTGTGGCCCGCTTGTATCAAGTTTGGCCTTGTCCCAATGACCGGGGATATTTATCACGGCAGGGAATGGCCCTGGTCCATCAGGAATGTAAAGATTAGCAGTCTCATATATTCCTTGCCGTGTCTGGAAAGCAATATTTTTGACAGTATAGCCATCCAACTGTAGTTTTGAATGTCTCTTTTATGTTTAATGGCAATTCATGATCTACAATTACACCTGATTTATTTATGATCTCATTTTTGAGCTGTGACCTGTACGCTTCCCACTCCTTCAGGTTATCGGTTAACCTGTGCTCTCCAAATTTCATTGCAGCTTCCAGCTTTAGTCTGGCTGCTGTCAGGTCGGAATGGTTTGCTGGCAGAACATCAGGCAGGCTATCTGTTCTTTCTCCGGGATAAATTGACAGTTCACCGGCATTGGTATTCGTACTTTGCCAGATTTTAGAAACAAGACAAATGTAAAGTATCAAAATATGTAACATATTCTCAGTGAGCTGGAATCTGAATCAAAATACACCCGTAATTTAAATAATTCAATGATCTAAATATCTGTTCTTAAATATTAACCAATCACCGGATGGTCCACTATCTCTTCCCTGGTGCGGTCCCAGTAAAGCTTTTTACCTTCACGATAAGCCCGTGTTGCCATTATGCTGGCAATTGAATGCCAGAAACCGGTATGGATATTGCCGTTTGGCACAATACTCCTGTTTCGCATGCAATCAATCCAGTTGTCGAGGTGATACTTATTTTCATCGCTCAGGTAAATTGGTCCGAGTTTCATCCCGTATTCCTCAGTTGTTACTATTTCAGCTTTCCCCTTATTTATTGTCTCTTTCATCCCTTCATAAAAATCAAAGCCGCCGGGAAGAGACTGGTGCTCAGGTATCAGAAAACCAGCGTGCGCTGCCTTCTCCTCCGTGTGAAAATAAGGTTCCGTCTTTTCCGCGTGATACATGTGTAATCACCAAACTTGCTTGCATAATTTGAGGTATAGGAATATAAGAGCTTCGCATCGTCATAGGTGGCAAGTGCCTGGAAAGTATCGGGATTCTGACGTATGTCGGGCCAGCCGAAAATTCCTCCGTTTGCTACCATTGAATCGGGGATCGCAGTGTTTGTATAAAAATGGACCAGACCTACACCATGGCTCATCCACTGTGAGGTAATACCACCTGAGTAATCGCGGAAGATCCTGAATTCAAAATATTTCCACGGATCAAACGGAACATATGGCTTTCCCAGCAGCCATCTTTTCCAGTCGGTATCCTCCTCTCTGTATGGCAGCAACATCAGGATCATTCGGTTCATGCCAGCGTGGTCCGTTATCATTCCACACCTGTTCAATTTTTGTGATCTGACCAAGTTTCCCTGAAAGAACTATTTCCCTCACTTTTTTCTGTATCGGATCGCTTACCCATTGTGACCCCATCTGTACAACCTGTGTTGAAGCCAGGACAGCACTTCTGGCAAGTTTGGCATCATCCACATCAATTGCCATAGGTTTTTCACAATAACAATCTTTACCTGCTCCGACAACTTCGGCTAAAATTTTTGCATGCTGAAAATCTCCTGTGGCAATCATTACTCCATCAAGTTCCTTCATTTTCAGCATCTCTTCGGAATATTTAAACTGTTTCACATCAGTTCCGAAGAGTTTTTTGCAGTTTGCTGCAGCCTTTTCCCTGTTAAGCTTCCAGATATCACATACAGCAACAACACTCAGATTTTTATCTTTCTCCGATGTCTTTACCATCCTTTGATGATCACTGCTGCGTCCTCCGCAACCAAGAAATCCAATGTTGATCCGGTCATTTGCTCCGATAATCCGGTTATATGAAGCTGCACTCATTGAAGAAGCTGCCCGATGTTACGGCAGCTCCGACCATTCCTGCTGCTGTTTTACCAATAAATTTTCTGCGGGATAATTCATTTTTTGCCATGATTTATACTTTTTTAATTATTATTCTTTGTATTCCAGGCGATTTTAATGTAAAGGTAGATATAACAATCTGTACAAGAAGCTGGAAAATCAAATTTTTTACCCCATGTCGGTTCATCGCTCTCCGCCGGCTGGAGGAACGGGGTAAACGAAGAAGATCAATTATTATATTTTTCCTGTAATATAATTCAGATTATCATCCAGAGGTGTCATTTTCGGCATTAGTAGATGTACAAATCCAATAAGAATCAGATATGACAATCCTGAGATCAGGAATGCCCAGAAATAACCCGAATTATTAGCAGTATCGAGCACGGCACCTAATGCAATATCAGCAATTATTGCGAATACTACACCAACCATTTTACCTATTCCTATTACAGATGCAATAGCTTTTTTCGGGAAAACATCCGGAACAAGCGTATACCCGTTAATCGACCATGACTGATGTCCTGCTGCAGCAAGGCCAATCAAAAACACTGCAACCCATTTACTGGCAATAACAGGTACAAAGCTAACCGGCAAAATAATGATAGCACAAACCAGCATTGTTATTTTTCTGGCTTTGTTTATCGACCATCCCTTTTTTATTAATGCACCTGAAATATATCCTCCCGCCAGACTTCCGGCATCAGCCATTATGAAGATTATCAGGAATGGAATTCCGATGTTTTTTATGTCAACACCAAATTGTTCTGCAAGAAATTTTGCGCCCCAGAAAAGATAAAACCACCAGACACCATCCGTTATAGTTGTTAAAGCAAACGCCCATGTTTCTCTCTTAGGCAATAGTTTGAACCACGGAATTTTTTCAGTTGACTCTTCTTCAGAATCACTGTTAATGTAAGCTAACTCTTTCGCTGAAAGCTTTGGATGTACCTCAGGTTTCTGATATGTTCTCATCCATAAATAAATCCATAGAGCACTCACTGCCCCTGTGAAAAGAAATGGCAATTGCCAGTTATGTCCTTCAACGGAAACAACAGCGCCAACAATGAAAGGAGCTAAAATTGCCCCGATACTGGTTGAAGCATCAAAAATGCCAGTAGCAAAGGCACGATCTTTTTTCGGGAACCATTCTGCCACAGTTTTAATTGCTGCAGGAAAATTACCCGACTCACCAATTCCCAGTCCAAAACGTGCAACAATAAACCCTATTAAACTGAATGCAGGCCTTATGGCGGCATGCAACATGCCGAACAGGCTCCATATAGCAATTGAAAGAGTATATCCGATTTTAGTGCCAAGCCTGTCAATTGTACCTCCCATGAATAGTAAACCTGCTCCATAAGCGATTTTGAATGACACCATTATTGCTGCATAATCTTTATTTGACCAGTCAAAAAGTTTTTGCAGTGTGGGAGCCATTACTCCAACAATACTCCGGTCGAAGTAGTTGAGAGTTGTAGCCATAAAAACCAAAGCAAGTATCCTGTAACGATAATTACCGACCGTCTGGTTAAGTTCTTTCATTTTTACCATTTTTATATCAGCAGGTACTTAAAATTATTTATTAAATATTACAGTTTTACCAGTGGCAGCTGAGTTTCTTGCTGCTTCTAAAATTCTGACAACAATTAAATTGTTTTCGGGTGAATAAGGATCATATTTTGTCATCTTTATTTTCCCTTTGATAACATCAGCAAAATATGAGAACGGATCTTCATATACGGGTATATCCTTGGCAGTAACCTACGATAGTACGTTCGGCATCCATATTACTTTTCCTTAACCTCAATGTATTATTGTTCACTGCAATAACGTAACCCGTTTCGCCATATATTTCCATATCCTTCCTGCCAAACGGCCAGTTCCATGAAGCTTGTATGATACATTGGGCGTCAGTATAGCTGACAATTATCGTTGCCTCGTCGTCTACCTTCGGGTAAATGTCAGGTTTAAAGTGCCTGGTTACAGCAGTCACAGACAGAGGTTCCTGCCCTTTCTTTAAATAGGTCATCAGATTTGCACCATAGCAGCCAAAATCGATTAATGCACCTCCCCCATTTTGAACAGGATCGGTCAGCCAATCGAGAAATTCTTTATTTACACCAATTTCTTTCGGTCCCTGATGTCCGTCATGAATTACAACTTTTCTTATGTTGCCTATAAAATTACTGTCGTTAACAAGCTGAAAGGATTTAGCCGTTGTCGGATACCATGATGTTTCGTAATCGGTAAGCAAATATATATGGAACTTATCGGCAAGTTCCTTCATTTTCTCAGCGTGCTCCACATTGGTAGCGAGAGGTTTTTCAACCATCACATGGATCCCTCTGGGAGCACATGCCTCAACTACAGCAGTATGCTGATATATTGAACCGAATGCAACTACAGCTTCAGGTTTTACAAGATCAAGCATGTTATCCAGATTATCATAGATCAGGTTAAGGTTGAAATTATACATTTTCGCATATCGCAACGCCAATTCCCGATCGGGTTCATATATCCCGACAAGTTTAAAATCAGGTTTTGGTTTCCTTCCAAGAATAAATGCAATATGTCCATGGGTAGCGCCTGCAATAGCCAGACGTATCGGAACTGATGCTGACTCTTGTGCCTGGATATTCAGATTTAACAAAGTTAGCAGTGGCATAAAAATGAGGTAATTAATAATATATTTCATAATTATCTTATTATCAACCTATTGGATATCTTATGTACAATGGCGACAGGTAATTTTAGTGTTTTTGTCCTGATACTAAGATAGCAAAAAGGCTTTCATTGAAGAAGTCCTAATTACTCCCTTTGCTTGAAGAAGAGGAGTTGTGAGTTTTTGCCGGATAGAATAATTTTTCTGTATTGTTTTTTTAGTTCCTTTATTATAAACTTGTCAGCTACCGGATCGAGGTCCAGATCATTTATCAAAGTTGTTTCAAAATTCTGTGAAAGTGACTTCATGAATGCCTGATCTGAAGGAAATAAATTACCCTTCTCATCTTTCGCATCGAAACATAATCCAAACGACATTGCATTCAGTAAAAAGTCATAAGGCATATTGTACTGGATTGCCATGTGTATTGATCCCATAAACCTATCGTCAGTTCCAAGTTTGCGGATGAGGTCATGACCTACCCGGAATAAAGTATCCTTCAAAGCCCGATTACGGAATCGAAAAATCAGGTCATCAATATGATCTGTAAGATATCCATCTGCAAAATCCAAAGGATAGGATGCTTTAAGAATATCTGCTGATTGAAGCATCACATTTCTGGTAAAAGTAAAAACCTCATTATCTTCCAGCACCTCGTATAAGTAAACATCATCCGGATGCCGGTAAAAACCATAATATGCAGCTGTGGCATGACCAAGGTTATGAATAAAAGCTTTACAGTCGACCCAGGCTTTTATATTCTCTTTAGGAGATAATCCCTTAATATCAGGGATTTGTGATTTGAATCCTTTTCTATCAAGTATCAATGTATTATAGGGTTCTGCGTAAATCATCAGCGGATCTATCTCTAATTCAGCCTGAGCCATAATCGGGACCATTTTGCCAATGCTGGTTTCTACCATTCCTACAAGCTTTCCAAAGGGATATTCAGCCGGCAGATATCTTATCAGTTGCTCTCTCATAAAATCTCCAGCTGCTCTCATGTTTTCAGCAATTATGATGTCAAGCGGGCAATTTAGATTGCAACTGTACCTCAGTTCCAGACCTGATGCAATAACAGGGATAACTGCATCAAGGGCATTCTTGCCGACTGAAACAGCAAGTATTCCCGCGGTCGAAACAGCCTCTATTGCTTTTTGTTTGTCGGAGACAGAAATTGCCTGGACATTTTGAACAACAATCTCCTCTTCTTTTTCTCCCTTTATTATTACTCTGTAACTTTTCTCTTTGTTAAGTCTGGCAACAATGTCCGGATTGATATCGACAAATACTATTTTATAACCGCCAATTCCGAAAAGCTGCCCAATAAATGACCTCCCAATCTTACCTGCCCCGAAAATCACTATTTTCCGGTAATCAATACGATATCTGCTTTTTATAGAATTCATAATACGGTTTAATTCTCTCAAGTTTTTCACCAGGATTTTCTTCAAAATAGGTACCTCCCATATAAAAACACGCAAAACCACCCGAAACTATCCCCCAACTACATGCTTCCTCCAGATCAGGATGGTTGACACCTTGTGATAATTGGGTCACTATTGATGCCATGACTCCACCAACAAAATTATCGCCACAACCGGTGGTATCTCCAGCCTGTATATTCTTCAGCTGATCACTAATTTTTTGTGAAATTGGCATTTCTCTTAATCCTGATTTACTAAAAAAGCTACCATCAGAATAGGTCAGAATATTGTTCGTCCCATTAGTAATGATTAACGATGAGACCTTTTTATTTCTGAAAAATCGAATTGCATTGTTCGTATCCTTTTTGCCGCTTAAACGTAAAGCTTCTTCCTTGTCAGCAATGAGAAGATCAATGTATCTGTAGCTTTCTTCACTCTCCCCCAAAGGCCATTTTTTTGAAGGATTTTCTTTTTCGTTCCTGAAATCAAATACTGTATTAACGATTGTAATACATCCTTTTGATTTGGCCTTCTTCAGTAGAGAGTTCATATTATCATGCATCCGCGGTACAAGAGCTGTCCCTCCGAAAGCCGTAATATCTGAATCAAAGAATTCATCATTTAACTCATGCGGAAAATAATCCCATGCCGCTCCGATTGAGTTTAGAAACATCCTTTCTCCATGATAGCTATCGTAAGATGGATCGGATAGTACGACGGTCGAAGGTGTTCGTTTATTGATAAGTTTAAAATCTTTCAGCACCACAGGTGTTTTTTTAAGTGATGCAATAAGGTATTGACCTAACTCATCATTTCCCCCACGTCCATAGAAACGTACTTCACAATATTCTTTATCAGCAAGTTGTGCCAGATTTATCAGTGATACAATAGATGGACCTCCAATATTTATATTTTTATATGTCCTTCCACCTGTTATCTTGTTTAAAGCCAAATCGAAAGAACCACCACTGTATTTTTCAAATTCTTCCTGAAATACAAGATGGCCCGGAATCAGGCCTCCATCACCACGCTTATTTGACAGGTACGGACGGATCTTATGGCCTCTGAAATCTATGTCAGTATATAACAAGTCGACCAGACAGCAACCAACACCTGAGACTATGATCTTATCTGACATCTTAATAATCCTCTTTCTCTATATTCTGATTAAAGATATTTTTCATATTCAATTACGAGCCACTTCAATTCTTTTCTTGACTGTTGATTAATTTTGATCGATTTTCCTCTGTGCAATTCTCAAAACTACAAATTTGACCACATATTTATTCAATTAAAGGGGATGATAATGTTTTGAATAAGTTCCCTATTTTTAAAATCGATAAATGTAATGAGAAAAACATATTGTGTCCAAGCAATATTTCGTAAAATAATTATTGACACTGATTGTAATTAGTCTGACACGAAAATGTGTCATATGAATAAATAGGAATGAATGATCGCCGTAACTTAATTATTCAGGAATGATTTTTAACAATAAAGAACAGGCATAAATAAAACTGGGTAAGCATTATTAAACAATGTAAGGTAACATTCGGACTTATTTAATTTCAGTTGAAGGGGCGTAAATAGTCAGGATTTAGGTTGGATAAGTCATCAGCAGTGGCAAACTGAACTGATGACTTATCTGTTTTTATTTTTGATTGAATCGGGGATTAAACAAATTCGGGTTATATAATGAGTCAGGTTATCTGACTGAAGTATTTGCATGTTAAGAAGATTTATTCTAAATTTAAAAATGCGAATTGGATAACCTGAACCTGGGGGGAAATTACAAATTCATTCCTTCATGTTAAACCTGGCCGAACAGTACTTTGTAGAATCAATTAAAAAAGGTGATCAAAAGTCATTTGAGTTTCTATTCAAGAGCTATTATCCCAGCTTATGCAAATATGCAAGGAATATTGTACATAGTGAGACGACAGCTGAAGACCTTGTAATGGATATTTTTGTCAGGATGTGGGAATTGCCTGAAAAACTTGTTATTGTAACTTCCGTTTCAGGTTACCTCTACCAGACAGTGCATAATCATTGCATTAATTACCTGACACGAAAGCATAAACAGTTTTCGGAATTGAATGCTGAAACTATAAACCAGTTAAATATCCTTATACCACCTGATTTATCGACAGATCCCTTAATGGAAATCAATATAGCCGAATTAAGTATCAGAATTGAGCAGAGCATTGAACATTTGCCAGTTGAATGCCGAAAGATCTTTATTCTGAGCCGGACTGAGGAGCTGTCGCATAAGGAAATTGCCGAGAAGCTTGGAATCTCGGAGAACACTGTAAAGGTTCAGATTTACAGGGCACTGCTGAAGCTTCATGTCCTTTTAAAGGAATTTCTCCCTAACTAACAGGCAATCCTTGCGTCTGGTTTTTAAAGAAAATTCCCTCCTCGTGTAATACCAATGATAAATGTTTGTGTCATTATATATAGAACTACTTGTATGAAAGAACAACAGATTTCAGATTTTTTAAGTGAAGCTATTGAGAGTTACTATACTAATCAACTGACTCAGATACAGGCTGACAAGCTGATTGGCTGGCTCGGTGAAAATGAGGAGAACAGACGTTATTTCCGTGAACTTGGAACAATATGGTATGCTTCCAGTCAGCTTTGCAATACGAACACAGATCCTAATCAGGCCTGGACAAATCTTCTTGAAAAAATTGCAGAAAATGATAAGAGACCGATGCCAAAACCTGTGTTCAGGATTCCTGTATCTGTCCTTACCAGGGTTGCAGCAGCAGTGTTTTTAGTTGTTGCTTTGGGAGTTGCTGCTTTTTTTGTTTTCAGAACACCAGAAAAAAAATCTGAAATTGCTTATTTCGAAGCATTTGCACCCAAAGGATCACGTTCATTTATTACACTTACCGATGGCAGTACGGTTTGGCTGAATTCAGGGACAAAACTCAGATACCAGAGCAATTTTGGAAAAGCGGGCAGGGATCTTTTTCTTGAAGGGGAAGCTTATTTTGTTGTCGCAAAAAATCCCAATATGCCCTTCAGGGTAAAGACCTCAGATGTCACTATTACAGCACTTGGAACGGCTTTTAATGTAAAGGCATATGATGATGAAAGCGTTATTGAAACTACTCTTGAGAAGGGAGAGGTGCGCATTGATGAATTGGGGGATCCAAAGATTAAGATTGATTTGGCCCCGGTTTTTCTTAAGCCAAATCAGAAAGCCGTCTATGTTAAAAGCAACAAAAACATTAGTATAAATAATACAGTTCAAAAGTCTCCGATTGCCTTAACTAAAACTCCTGAAAAAACAAAAACTGTACCGTTAGTTGTTGAAAATATGATAGATACTAAGTTAGCTACATCATGGAAAGACAGCCGCTGGATTTTTAAGAGTGAAAAACTGGCTAAACTGGCACCGATACTCGAACGGCGGTATGATATTTCAATAATATTCAGGGACAGCGTACTTCAGAGTTATAAATTTACAGGGACATTGAAGGAAGAATCCCTTGAACAGGTCCTTAATGCTATGTGCCTTGCTGCTCCGATCAGATTCGAAATCAATCATAACCAGGTAATGTTTTATGAGAATAGCAGTCAAAATACTAAATACAATAAACCGTTAAAAACTAATTAATTAAGATATGCATGGAAATAACAGATCAATGTCATGAATAACCGGTCACCATAACTGCTCAAATAAAATGGGAGACCTGCCAGTCTCCCACGTTATCAGATTTTTCAGTCTTCTGCCAACTTATTAAACACAGGTCAGGCAGAATCGTTAAACCCTTAAACTTTACAAAATTATGATAAATTTTACAAAACCAACCATCCGGGAGAAAAATCCCGAATTTAAAACCTACCTACTGGCCATGAAACTATCTGTAATTCTTTGCTTTCTTGGAATGATACAGGTTTCGGCTTCAGTTTACTCCCAAAATACCCGGATTTCTTTTAATTATAAAGAGATGAGCGTTAAAGAGGTGCTTGATGATATCGAAAAAAACACTGATATCCGCTTCTTTTATAATGAAGATTTTCTTGATCTGAGCCGGAAGGTTACCATGGAAGGAACTGATAAAAATGTTGAAGAGGTGCTTACAAGCCTTTTAGTATCTTCTAATGCTGATTATAAAGTGCTCGAAAACAACCTGATTGTAATTGCTCCCAAAGGTATGATACAACAGAAGGTTGTCACCGGAATAATTACCGATGCAAAAACAGGTGCCCCCGTTCCCGGGGTTAATGTGGTAGTCAAGGGATCGACCATCGGAACATTTACTGATGCTATCGGCAAGTACTCAATAACTCTGCCACAAATGAATGCAACCATCACATTCTCATTTATCGGATACATTTCTCAGGAGATTCCTGTCTCTGCAGGTTCCGTACTTGATGTTAAGCTTATAGAGGAATCAAAGTTACTCGATGAAGTTGTTGTAATTGGATACGGATCAAGATCAAAAAAAGATGTTACTACTTCAATTTCAACAGTAAGTTCAAAAGATATTTCAAAGAGTGTCAACACTTCGGCCGAGTATTCAATGATGGGAAGGATGGCCGGAGTGCAGGTCTCGGGAGCTACAGGAGATCCGCTTGCCCGGCCGACAGTCAGGATCAGGGGTGTAAATACCTGGGGAGTAGCCGATCCGATTTATGTAATTGACGGAATACCGGTTACGGAAATAGGGGCCGGAGCTGATGCACTAGCGGATGGCCGTTTTGGTACCCTTAGAGGAAATGTAAACATCATGACCTTAATAGATCCCAACGATATTGAATCAATTTCCGTTCTGAAAGATGCTGCGTCCGCCGCAGTTTATGGAGTCCGTGCTGCAAACGGAGTAATTCTTATAACCACCAAACAAGGTAAAATTGGCAAACCTTTACTTGAATTAAATGCCCGGTATGGGGTTCAGAATCTTGCCAATACTTATAAAATGATGAACAGCGCACAGCTGATCAAGTTTAAACAGGATGCTTATCTGGCAAATTCAACCATCGGCAGCGATCAAACCCTATGGAACGAATTAAACCCTGCTTCCAGCAATTACGTTGGTTCATCACCACAAACATATAACTGGCAGAAAGCCGGAATTAATCAGAATGCAAAAACGCAGGAATACAATTTACGTTTAAGCGGGGGATCAGAAAAAAGCACATATTCATTATCAGCCGGCTATGCCAGCAATGATGGTATGTTGTTGTCGAAAACCATGGAGCGTTATTCCTTGTCATCCAATATCAATTCTCAGATTAATAAATGGCTTAAGCTTGGCGCAAATTATCGTCTGTCGTATGTAAACGGGAGAGATAATACAATCGAAGGTTTTGACTTGTCGAGTCTTTCACAAGTGTCACCATGGCAACCAATATATGACCCGGACGGTTACCTTGGGTATGCAAGCACAGTTACTATTAATAGTGATGGATTGACAGGAACCCCGGGCAAATGGGCGAGTGACCCGAAGCCTAATGTTTTGGGAGCATTGTCTACAATTGATAATACATACGGTGAATTCCGTAATCTGGGATCTGCCTATATAGAAATTACACCGTTAAGAGGACTGACATTTAAAGGAACATTGAGCGGCGACTACTATAAACGCAAGTCAAATGTTTTTACAGATTATGCCGGTTGGCAGTTTTCCTATGGAACATCACAAAGTCAGGCAGTAAATTTTCCAAATGCTGTAGGTTCTGAGTCAGATAATCTATCGGAGAACTTCAACCTGGTAAAAGAGTTCTCAGTCAATTATGTAAAGGCTATCGGGGAACATCATATAGACCTGCTTTTCAACGCTATGGACCAGAAGTACAATTTTTATAGTGTACTGGGAACAGGTTATGCCATGTTGACTCTCGATCCGGGCCTGCGTTATGTTGGCAATATGGAGGATAAAAATACAAACCTTCAGACTGATCTCGAGCGAAACGCATTACAGGGTTACCTAGGACGCCTGAGTTATGTTTATAAATCGAAATATTACCTGGATATTACTGTTCGTCGCGACGGAAGTTCAAAATTCGCGAAGGAACATCAATGGGGAACATTTCCCGGAATATCGGCTGCATGGCGAATAAGTGATGAACAATTTATGAAAAACGTTTCGTGGATCAACGATTTAAAGCTACGGGTTGCCAGGGGTTCCTTAGGCAATATGGAAGTCCGTGATCTGGCCTGGGCTTATGTTGTTAATCCTAATCCTGCATATTCATGGGGATATTCTACCGATGGACAAGGAATCTGGGGTGCAGGAGCCGCTATTACCGATATGGCAAACCCTTCCCTTACCTGGGAAAAGACCACCACGAACAATATTGGTATCGATTTTAGCCTGGTTAAAGGATTATCCGGTTCATTCGAATATTACTACAAATTAACCGATGGTATTATTCAGCAGATCAACCTGCCACCAAGCCTGGGTTACAAGAACACACCTTTTGTCAACCTTGCCAAAGTAAGTAACAGGGGAGTCGAAATGGTATTAAACTACGAAGGCAACGTTGGCGATGTGAGATATACTATTGGCGGCAACCTGACGACAGTTAAAAACAATGTGGAAAAGACCTATAACCATTTGAGATATTTTGTTACGAATGTCGGCTGGATCGAAGAAGGGAAACCCATAGGATATGAAAGAGGATATAAGTTTGGAGGTATATATCAGACACAAGCCGAGGCCGATGAACATGAGGCAGCCGTAACAGATAATGGCCGCAGTCAGAAAGTAGTAGCCGGAGATGCCTGGTTTAAGGATATTAACGGAGCTGCCTCAGGTGACTTTATTTATGAGACACCGGGCGCCGATGGAAAACTTGATAGTTATGACCAGACTTACCTCTGGAACAATATTCCACCCTTTTACTACGGCCTGAATTTAGGTTTAAGCTGGAAAGGAGTCGATTTCGCAGCTCTCTTTAATGGAGTTGGTGGAATTTATGGCCATTGGGACGGTCTTACCGGAATGGGATCAAGAAGCAATAATACTCTCGTGAGCGCACTTAATTCATGGACACCTGATAATCTTTCGTCCTGGCTCCCCCGCAACGTGTACAGCGATCCGAATTCCAATATGAGAAGTTCAGACAGAGATAAAAAAAGCAGATCATATCTCCGTATGCAGGACATACAAATCGGGTATACTTTACCAAAATCTTTTTATGATTTTCTGGGAAATTCAATCAGCTATATGCGGGTGTATGTTGGGGCCAATAATATTCTTACAATTACGAAATGGCCGGATCTGAATCCCGACGGTGCAAATATTATGCCTTATGTTATCAATTTTGGCATAAACGCCAGATTTTAGAAATCAGGTACATACAATTAAAATTTATTATTATGAAAAAAACAAAATACTTAATATACAGCATTTTATTCCTGTCTCTGGGATCCATGTTATCCTGCAATAAGGAGAATCTGGATGTTCAGGCCACTAAACAGGTTGAAGATCAATTCTTCAGCAGCGAACAAATGCTTGACAGAGGAATCAGAGGTGTCTACGCACAAATGACAGATTTATACTCATTTGCTGCTATGGGCTGTGTATATCCCTTATATATCCTGCCCGATGATTCGTTCACTCAAAATGCCGGGGGAAGCAATAATGACCTCGATAATTTTAAAGGATTTAATCCTTCACACGGATTGGTAAGCAACTACTGGAATGTTTTAATGCGCCTGGTAAACAGGGCCAACACTATGCTGGATATTATAGAGACCCATAAAGATCTTTACACTACACCCGGCTTAATGGATGCTCACAAGGGTGAATGCTATTTCCTGCGGGGTTACGCTTTTTACAAACTATGGATCAATTGGGGCAAACCTCCTCTGATTACCAAACGGATAACAAGTGTCAGCGATCCGGCTATTTATACTGCAGAAACTTCGGGGTTGCAGGCTCTCGACTCTGCTATTACTGATATATTAAAGGCCGAAGTACTTCTGGCCGATAAAAAACAATGGGATAATAATAATCTGGGTCGTATAACATATAATACTGTTGAAGGAATGCTGGTTAAACTCTATACCATCAGGGCAGATTATGGGGATACAAAGACTCAGGATTATCAGAAAGCCATCGCTGCATTTAATAAAATCGACCAGAGTATCACTACTATCGAGGGTGTAAAATACGGAGACAATTTTGACGGAACCACTGAAAATAACAAAGAATCACTTTTCGAGTACCAGGCTGGTGATGCCTCCAGCGGTGATCTTGTCTGGCTTGACAATGACTTTGGAGGAAATATCGGGCGTCAGGGTGCATGCTTTGTCTTCTTCGATATGGGTGGTGGTGTATTCTGGACATGGAACCAGCCAATGATCCCTACCCAAAAACTCATCAGCAAATTTGATAACAGGGATCCCCGATTTACAGAATGTATGGATACTGTTGGCAATTATATGGATAAATATAACAGGGACCTGTTATGGTTCGTCGGAAGCGGTTATCCGACTGGTTTCGTATTCCATAAATACATGCGGCCAGCGATATACAATGATCCTGCTGACCATAGTAAAGGCATCAAATACCCCGCAAGAGATACTTACGGTAAAAACGGTTATGGGTCGGCTCCTACCACAACCAATCCAAGAATACTTCGTTTTGCCGATGTTAAATTGCTTGTTGCCGAAGCTTACCTGGAAACCGGTGATGCAGCTTCTGCATTAACTCAGGTAAATGACGTTAGAGAAAGAGCAAGGAATTCATCGATTGATGGCATAGTTTCAGCCATTCCTGCAGCTTTAGCCTCGGTTGACAGACAAGCTATTATGGACGAACGCATGAGAGAACTCTGCGGGGAGGAAGATCATCGTCTGGTCGACATGAAACGCTGGCAAAAAGCCGGTTGGATTAATATTTCAACCTGGGTACCTTCGCAACCGGATACTGGTTCCATCCTTGAAAACTGCTGGGGAGTTGTTTCAGATGCGGTGAATTTTGATGCTTCCTTTTTTAGTGCCAAAAACCTTCTATTCCCGATACCATTGAGTGAAACATCAGCTAATACCAATGTAACCCAGAATGATGGTTATTAAATTAGCCGACAGGGAAGCGAATTTTCAGGAATAATAACCTGTTAGAAATAAGTCCGGAGCATTTTTTCCGGACTTATCTAATTCTAATGAATATTTACCGAAGGTAAAGCAGGTTTTAATGAATTGAAACCTTAAAGCTTAGATAAGTTTAATTGATCAGTACTTTGCATCCATGAAAACCAATATTATTTTGAAGTGGATACAGGAGCTATCATTACTCCTGTTTGTATCCCTTGTTGCATTCCCGGCGAACAGTCAGGATCAGGCACAAATGGCTGTTCTTCAGCAAACATCAGTGGTTCGTCCGCTTGATGAACTTGTAGTTGTTTGTCAACCGTCAGGATATATTTCTATCACCGACGGGAAAGGCGTTGAATATCTAAAAACCCGGGTTTCAGGCAATCAAAGCTTCTTTGCCGGAGGTGCACCGGGTATCCACACAGCGAGGCTGTTTGATTTAAAAGGAAATCAGACCTCAAGTGTGACATTTAATGTTGAAGCGCAGACAAGCATATCCGATGGAGGAAAAACCTCTGAGTTATTCAATTTATTATACAATGGCATGCTGGTCTACTCCCCCACAGGCTACGAGGAAGTGAAATGGAATGGAAGGACCTATCGTTACTTCGTGAACTGGGTGCTCGACAATAATAATACCATGAGAGGGATGCAGTATTTCAGCCCTTATAGCCGCGACCTGGTCGATCTTTTTAGGGAAAAACAAAAACCCGATGGTATGATCTGGAGTTTCGTTCAGCCAGATAAGGGTGATTATCATTATTATGAAACAGCCTATACTTATCTCGGATATTTTAACCGCGACAATGGCGCCTGGTTTGTACGTCAGCCAAACGAGAACCATGTTGAATACAATTTTGTAAATATGATTTACCAGCACTGGAAAGCAAGTGCAGATAATGAATGGATGAAAAACAATTTGGATTGCGCTGCAAGAGCTCTCGATTTCTGTGTAACTGATTCTCTTCACTGGTCAAAGCGTTTTCATCTTCTCAAACGTCCGTACTGCATTGATTCATGGGATTTTCAGGTTGAGGATGAATATACACCTCCGGCACCACTCAGTCCAACTATGGTTGTCGTACCCGGGAAAACCAAGTATGGAATTTTCTTCGGGGATAATACCGGATATTTTGAGGCGTGTCAACAGCTTGCTGAAATGTTTGATTTTTCAGGCTTCAATGAGAAAGCAAAAAAATACAGGGTCCGTGGTAACGAAATTCTGGAGAGGCTTATCGCCCTGTCCTGGAACGGGAAGTATTTCACCCATTTTATTGATGAGGATCCCAATGTAATAAGGAAACTGGGAGTTGATGAAAAATCACAGATTTCGCAGGGAAATATGTATTCCCTTAACAGGGGGCTGACCCATGATATGAACGTGGCAATCATCAAAACATACCTCGATCTAAGGACAAAACTTCCTGCCGGTTCTCCGGGTGAATGGTATTCAATTTACCCTCCATTTGAAAAGGGATTTGGTCATCACGATGTCAAATGGCAGTATATGAACGGTGGTATGGCCGGACATGCGATGGGAGAAATGGCAAGAGGAGCTTATGAAAATGGATATGAGAAGTATGCTTCCGGAATTATGGATACCATGCTTATGATTATGAAAAAATATGGGAACAGACTCTGGTTCGCTTATACCGGATCATTCCCTCCTGCTCCGCCCGAACCAAAATTTAAAAAGATCGATATCAGCGCCAGGGCTAACATGGATATCTGGGATAAAGGCGGGAAGGGTGTTTTCACGTGGATGGATGCCGGGCAATCTTCAGGTAACGATATGAGGGGTCTTCCTGTCGGATCGCAACTCTTTCACAATATACCATTCGATGTCATAGATCCTGAGAAAAACCAGCGCCGGTCTGTTGTGGCTGTATCGACTAAGAAGGGCTTTCCTGTTCAGATAGAAATTCCTGTAAACGATTCGGCTGCTGCGGTTTATCTGTTGCATTCTTCATCTGATAATATACCTGATAATGTAGCAGGTGCAATACGGTTTGTTTATGCTGACGGAAGCGTGGAATCGCGCTACATTTTTAAAGGAAAAGAGGTTACAAACTGGTGGTTTTCCAGTCTGGAAAATGAAAATGCCGGTGTTGCATGGAGCGGTCCAAACCCCAGGAGCACCAAAGTGGGAGTATGCTGGGCTGTTATTGACAATCCTTATCCAAAAAAGACAATTGCTAAACTGATTTTCGATGCACCGCTGGAAGGAGGGATCTATACAGTTCTGGGAATTACCCTTGCGAATCAAAAGCACTATATTAAGCCAAAAGGTGAATCATTCGGAGGGCCTGATAACTGGGCTGCAGCAAACGGAATGGCAGCTCTGGTTGAGGGTCTGGCAGGTGTTAAAAATTCAGGACTAGCATATGATAAGGTGAAATTTTCACCAAGGTGGACCTCAGCGGGGGTCGATTCTGTCAATGTTACTGTTCAATTAGCTGCATCCGGAGCCTATCTGGCTTATCAATATCATCATAATCCATCAAGAAAGGAAATCGGGATAAAAATTACAGGAAGCGGAAAAGAGATAAGCAATCATATATTGCTTCCACAGGATTGTACGGGTGTGATCTCAGTTTCTGTTGACGGCAAACCGGCCGGTTTTACAATGTCAAAAATCGAAAACTCAATGTATGCTGATTTTAAAACGATGCTGCCAATGGTACATGAAATATTGATTAATTATCGGTAACCACCTCATTAATGGCTCAACTGGCTGAATAAACAAAACAATAAATTACCTGAAAATAATGTTTCTGGTATTTTCGAGATAAAGTTTCGCATCTGAAATATCCCGGATATATTTTCCATGAACAGATAATCCCTCTATTGTCACATTTTCAACTAGATGATCTTTATCTGCACCGTAAAAAACCGAAAAAGGGAAGGGACCATCCACGACACTAATATTTTTCAGAATTATATCTTTGATATGACCCCTGAAATTTGAATGATTCTCACTTTCCCTGTCTGGAACACTCAGTACATTATCCCATATTCCGTTGAGGTAAAGCCGCCTGATTTCCTTTTTATCACCGGTGCCATCTTCAGAATAAATGGAGCGGAAAACAGCCAGGTCGAATAATTTCTGGTCAGCACCTTCAACCCTGAGATTGTCTACAAGTATATTACTTACAACTCCTCTCCTCGCATTATGTATACTGAATGCAGCACCGCCTTCTACCCGGATTATATCATTATTTGTAAAACTAACATTACTGATATCTCCTGACAATTCAAAACCTATCTCCAATGCGTTGCCCCAGGCTGCATTCCAGAAGACGCAGTTTTTTACAATAACGCCGTCAACAGGATAAAAAGGGCCTTCTGAAAGCTTCCCGAAAACCTGTTCTCTCTGATTCGTTGGACCTGACACAGACTGAGGTTTTGCAAAGCTTTTAATGGCTATGCAGTCATCTTTTGTACGGATAAAACTATTCGTAACAAGGATGTTTCTTGTACTTACAATGTCGATGCCATCATCCGAATTGTTATCGCTAATGATTTTTATGTTGCTGATATTCACGCTGTCACACAGAGAAGGAACTACATCCCAGGTTTTACTGTTGAATAATATGATACCGTCAATGGTAACATTCCTGCATTCAGTTAGAGATATTAAAGCATCTATACCCCCCTTTACTGCATTACCAGACAGACCTTTATTATATACCCTGGCGCAGGAGTCCATAAATTGCCTGCTATAAGAGCCGTCAAGTATTCCGCCTCCCCCGATTTTAATGTGGTTTACCCTGTAAGCCTTAATATTGCCTACGACTATTGCTCCTTCTTCAATATAAACCTGCTGGTTTTCTGTTAAATTTATTGTTCCGGGGTAGTGAATTTTACCGGATTCAAAATACAGAACATTTTTCGCTGACTTTTCCGGTTTATCATTTCTGGCATTATTGGCAAACACAAAAAGAGGAGTTTTAAAAATACCGTTCAGTTCGATACTATACTGGCCCGGGCTGCTAATCCTGAAAGAAATGGTGCTGTCATTTTTTATTACCGGTTTAATTCCGGAAGAAAGTGGCCTTATATCAGCCCATTTGACGTCACGCGTCAAAGATTTGATTATAATGTCAGCCGGTTTTGACAATTCAATACTGCAAAAAGCTGCAGGAAAAGGAGAGGAATAGACCATAACATTTTTCCCGTCAGCTTTTACACTGAATTCTGACGATGGTGTGAAGCTTGCCTGAGCAACCGGAACCGCTTCATGTTGTGCAGAACAAAAAGCGGTTCCCATTACCATTATTGCAATGGAGGCTAATGAAAATCTGAAGAAATTACAGAATAAATATTTACTCTTCATTTTTGATGAATTATTCTATTTGTGATTATTATTATGACACAGTATTTACGATAATTGATTAATGTAATATATAAAAAATATAACAGATATATTAGTTATTTCAGATAACTTCGAATAATTTGGATCTATGAACCTAAAATTATTATCAGCATGCGCTCAAAAATAAGTTCCCTCATGATTTTCATGATCTCCGTCACGCTCTCAGCACAAAATGTGGAGCAGGTAGCTTCTGAAAAGATCAACCCTTCTCTTTCAGACCATCGCTGGAGAGCTCAGTGGATAGCTCATCCTTCGGAATCCCTGCTCGATTATGGTGTTTTCCATTTCCGGAAGAATTTTGAACTCAAAGAGCTGCCGCAGGAGTTCATCATTAACATTTCTGCAGATAACAGATACCGGCTGTTTGTCAACGGAAAAGCTGTCTGTTTTGGTCCTGCACGTGCCGATCTGGAACATTGGTCCTTCGAGAGTATCGATATTGCTGAATTCCTCAAAGCCGGAAAGAATGTGCTCGCAGCTGAGGTCTGGAATTTCGGGGAGTTAAAACCATGGGCCCAGTTCTCCATAAAGACAGCTTTCATTGTCCAGGGAAATTCTGCATCAGAAGAAATAGTTAATACCGATACTTCATGGAAGGTAATAAAAGATACGGCTTATTCTCCGGCACCCGCAGGTTCAGAGGAAACAAGCGGGCAATTTACGGTAGTAGGCCCGTGTGACAGGGTCGAAGGTGCACTGTATCCGTGGGATTGGGAAGCTCCCGGTTATGATGATCGTTCCTGGTTGACTCCTCGCACTCTCGATGCAGCTCATCCTCACGGAGTGGGAACAGATATAAACTGGGAGCTCATGCCACGCAGAATTCCACTGATGGAACAAAGACCACAGCGATTTGCCGTTGTGCGCCGGACATCGGGCAGTCCCTTGCCTGAAGGATTTCTTGAAGGAAAAACCGGCTGGAGCATTCCTGCTGACACAAAAATAATAGTATTGTTCGACCAGGGTAACCTGACAACCGGCTATCCCGAACTGCTTGTATCTCAGGGCAAAGGAAGCAGTATAAAATTAACGTACGCCGAATCTTTATTTGATCAGAAAGGATTGAAAGGAAACAGGAATGAAATAGAAGGGAAATCTATTCTTGGTTATTCCGATTATTTTTTACCCGATGGCAAATCTGACAGGCTGTTTCGTCCGCTTTGGTTTCGCACCTGGAGATATCTTCAGATGGAGATTGCAACAGGCAGCGAACCTTTGCTCGTAAATAGCCTCACCAGTGAATTTACGGCATATCCTTTAAAAGAGAATGCAATATTCGATTCCAACCTCCCTGAATTAAAGGATATCTGGAATGTTGGATGGAGGACCGCACGTTTATGTGCTAACGAAACTTATTTTGACTGTCCCTACTATGAACAGCTTCAGTATATCGGAGATACACGGATCCAGTCACTTATCTCTTTATATGTATCGGGTGATGACAGACTGGTGAGGAATGCTTTGATGAACTTTAATGAATCTGTTTTCTATGAAGGATTAACCCGAAGCAGGTATCCATCAGCCGGTCCTCAGATTATCCCGCCCTTCTCCTTGTATTGGGTTGACATGGTCAATGATTACTGGACGCTACGGGATGATCCTGAGTTCATAAAAAGCTTCTTGCCTGGAATAGAGGGAGTGCTTGGCTGGTTCACAAGAAGAATTGATAAGGAAACAGGCATGCTTGGCAGGGTAGAATACTGGAACTTTGTCGACTGGGCAAATGAATGGGCCTGGAACAATGAAAGCGGTATAGGCGGAGTTCCTGAAGGTGGATCGAAAGATGGCGGTTCATCGATACTTACGATGCAATTTGCATTTGCCCTGCAACGGGCCTCCGAATTGTTCAGATATTTCGGGCAACCGGAAAAAGCTGATAAATTTTCTGTACTGGCGCAAAATCTTACAAAGGCAGTCTACCAGAAGTGCTGGGACGTATCACGCGGGTACCTTTCAGATACACCTGCAAAAAAAGCCTTCAGCATGCACGCCCAGATCTTTGCCGTCCTTACAAATACAATTCCGGAAAGCGAGCAAAAAGATTTTGTGAAACGATTCATGAATGATAAAAGTCTGATCCAGCCAACTATGTATTTCCGTTTTTATCTTACACAGGCGTTGAAAAAAACCGGATTGGCTGATCTTTACCTCGAAACACTTGGTCTCTGGTACGAGATGCTGCAAAAAGGTCTGACAACTTTCGCAGAAAATCCTGACCCTGCCCGCTCCGACTGCCATGCCTGGAGTGCCAGTCCCGACTATGATTTTCTTGCAACAGTTGCAGGTATTCGTCCCGGAACACCCGGATTTAAAACTGTTGAGATCGAACCTGCCCTTGGGAAGCTCACATTCATAAAAGGTCAAATGCCGCACCCTGCAGGTATTATCAGCTTTGACCTAAAAAAGAGCGGAAACGATGGGATAAAAGGACAAATTATTCTTCCGGAAGGACTGACAGGTACATTTAAATGGAACGGAAGATCAATTCCACTTAGTGACCGAACAAATATTGATTTAAACCGGTGATTATTTCTTCCTGTAAAAGTTTGTGCTTTCGAAGATCTTGTCAGCCGATTTTGCTACGAAGCCATTGTATAATTGTCCGCCTGAATCGGGATATCTCTGCGCAAATTCATAATAGCAGCATGGTACCTCGTATGATCCTTCCTGAAACTTTACCTTAACGGTATCTGCAATTGTACTTGATTGCCGGAGAAGGTCTTCGGGCGTTCCTTTTATTTCGCCTCCTGAACTGTTGAGAACGAAACCCTTCTCCTTCAGCAGATTGTTCACACTCAAAATATTATTATACTTTTTTAAGGCATTGATGCTCACAGTAAAATGATTTGCCCTGAATCCTAAGACATAAAACCATGCTGCATATTCCGATTCCTCTCTCAGACGGCTGAACACCTCATATGATACCGGATGAAATACGCTGCCTGAAAAGATCAGATCTTCAGGAATGGAGTTATTGAGTTCTGATCTCTCATAAGCCTCTTTGAATGTCTTCCGGATGAAGGGCGAACATTCCGATAGGATCAGCTGGCTTATAAATATGCGTGGTGCTGCATTATCTCCGGGCAGTTCAAAATGTCGGGCAAAGAGATGCTTCTCTTTAAAAATATACTCGCCTTTTGCTGTATATCCATTTTTAATGAAGGATTTAGCAACCGCGTCAATATTTATTTCAGGATAATCAAGGGTCCGGAATGCTATATGATCGTTAATAACATTTTCACCTTCTTCTATGAAAAGGCTATAAATCTTCCCGGCAGAAGGATTCTGGTTAATATAATCTTTCCAGAGCCGGTAGAAAATTACATCAAGTTTCATTTTTATCAGTGCAATTATAATTGACAGTGATAACAAGGAAACATCGATCTATGTTCATTGTGCTTAATGTACTCACTTACCTTACCCCCTCTCTGCTTTGCAAGAGGAGGCCAGTGTGTAATAATTTTACACAATACATTGTCTATTATTTGGACACTTTAACAAATGCTGAAAACTATATATTACTGGTATTTAGCTATATATCTTTTTGGCACATTCTTTGGCATAATGTAATCCGGTATTACTAATTATGAATCTGGAATTAGAAAATTGAAATGAAAAGAACTTATCTTATAATATCACTCCTAATAGTTTTATGCTTTCAGGAATTATCTGCCCAGGTGAAAAAATGGACTCTCGAAGATTGCATTAATTATGCGGTAACAAACAATATAGGACTGCAACGGCAGCGGCTTCTGACTCTGTCGAAAGAATCAGATCTGCTGGCATCAAGAATGAATCTGTTGCCGAATCTAAACGCCGGATCCCAGCTTTACCTGGCAAACGGAAGATCCATTGACCAAACAAACGCGATAGTTTTTAATAAGAACCTGACAAATACTTTGGGCGTATTCTCAAATCTTGTAGTGTTCAGTGGATTCGCTGAGATAAATACAATAGCTGCAAATAAATTCATGCTTAAAGCCGGTCTGGAATCAGAGAAAATTACAAGAAATACATTGATTACTGACATCATCGGACAATATTACCAGGTGTTATATGCCAGAGGCCTGGAAGATGCTTCAAAAATGCAGCTCGATCTTTCTGAAAAACAGCTTTTCAGAATCACTAAAATGGTAGAAACAGGCAAAGAAGCTCTGGCTAAACAACTTGAAATTCAGAGCCAGGTTTCTACTGACAGGCTTTCTTACACGATAGCTCATAACACAACAAGTCAGGCTATTACAACTTTAAAACAGATGCTTCAGCTGGAGCCCGGATCGGAATTTGATATATTGATACCTGATCTGGATAATATTCTGATTACGGACAATTTGTTCAGTCCCGATAGTGTCTATCAACTTGCCGCTCAAAATCTCCCGCGACTCAAAGAAATCGAATATGAATTAACAGCTTCAAAAAAACAGATAGCAGCCGCAAGGGGGAATATTGCTCCCAAACTGACATTGAATGGTCAAATAACTTCATACTATTATGAGGTTTTAAACCCAGGAGAGGGAGTTGTTCAAAATTCTTACTTAAAACAAATAAATGGTTACCAGAACAAACAGGCAATGCTTACTCTGAATATACCCCTCTTTAATAATCTTTCAAACTACAGGACCATTAAACAGGCGAAGATCAAAAGAAATGATACCGAGTTAAAGCTCCAGCTGGAAAAGAATAATTTATATACAGATGTTGAAAATGCCTGCCTCAACTATAACAGGGGAAAAGATGAATATGCAGCTGCAAACGCAAATTATTACTATAACACAAAATCCTTTGATGCAGTTGAGAAAAAATTTGAGACCGGACTTGTTAATGTAACAGATTATGCACTGTCCAAGACAACCTTATTTAAGGCAAAAACAGAGGCTCTCAGAACAAAACTGCAATTGCTGATCAGGAAGCTTACAATTCAGTTCTACTCTACCGGTGAATACACAAATCTTGTAAATCAGCAATAAAAATTCAAATTATACGGGATACTAAACAAAAATCATTAATAATCATAAACAAAAACTTGAAATGGATACTCCTCGCGAAACAATGGATAAGGTATTACCAAAGAAAACAGGTCTTCAGAAAAAACATATCGGATATATTGCCTTAGGCTTAGCAGTAATTGTCCTTATTTATATGGCTTTCTTTGCCGACCGTACCTCAACATACAAAGTTGAAAAAGACAAGCTGATAATTGAAACTGTAACCGAAGATCAGTTCAATGATTACATTACAGTGCCAGGAACTGTGGAACCTATAACTACTATCTTACTCGATGCTGATGAAGGCGGAAGAGTTGAAGAAAAGCTTATAGAGGAAGGATCAATGGTCAAAAAAGGAGATATTATCTTAAGACTATCCAATCCCGACCTTTATATGAATATTCTGAACAGTGAATCACTTCTTGCAGAAAAGGAGAACTTCCTGCGAACTACTCAGATTGAGATGGAACAGGAAAGATTGATGATTAAAAGGGAGCTAGTTACACTTAAGTTTGATATTGAAAGAAAAGCCCGTAATTTTCAACAGAATGAAACTCTTATCAAAGACAGCCTTATCTCAAAAGAGGATTATCTTCGATCAAAGGAAGATCTCGATATGTCCAAAACCTCCAGGGACTTATACATTGAGCGTGAAAAACAGGATTCTGTTTTCCGTTCGGTTAACGTTGAAACCATTAAAAGGGACCTCCAGAATATGAGGAACAACCTCAACATGGTAAAGAAAAGAGTGGAAAACCTGAATGTAAGGGCAACCGTCGACGGGGAACTTGGAATACTGAATGCAGAGATCGGTCAGCAAATAACCCGCGGAGAAAACATGGGACAGATAAATGTACTGACCTCTTATAAAGTTACCTCGCAGATTGATGAACATTATATCGACCGTGTAAGAGCACAACTCAATGCCACACTCGACAGGCAGAACAGTAAATTCGATCTTACGGTAAGAAGGGTTTTTCCGGAGGTAAGGAACGGAACCTTTAAAATTGAAATGATCTTCCGCGACAGCATGCCTGATAATATCAGAACCGGCCAGACGTATTATATCAGTCTCCAGCTGGGTCAGCCAAAAGTATCAGTTCTTGTTCCGATTGGCGGATTCTTCCAGGAGACAGGCGGACAATGGATATTTGTTCTGGATCCGACCGAATCATTCGCAACCAAACGTAATATTTCAATAGGAAGAAAGAACCCAAAATATTATGAAGTACTTGAAGGTCTGAAACCGGGAGAAAAAGTAATAGTGTCAGGTTACGAAACCTTCGGCAAAAATGAAAAATTAATTCTTAAAAAATCTAAATAACTCTTAATAACTAAAGTCATGATCAAAACAAATGATTTAACTAAGATCTTCAGAACCGAAGAAGTTGAAACAACTGCTCTCAACAAAGTGACTCTCAATGTAAAAGAGGGAGAATATGTAGCCGTTATGGGCCCGTCGGGATGTGGAAAATCCACACTCCTTAATATCCTTGGATTACTTGATAATCCTTCAGCAGGCAGTTATATTTTCAATGGAACTGAAGTTGCTAACCTGAAAGAACGCGACAGGACAATTTTCCGCAAGGGAAATATCGGTTTCGTATTTCAGAGCTTTAACCTGATTGACGAACTGAATGTGTATGAGAACGTAGAGTTGCCACTGATCTATCTGAAGATGAAAGCCAGCGACCGCAAGAAAAGTGTCGAGGACGTTCTGGAGAGAATGAAAATAGGACACCGTGCCAAACATTTTCCTCAGCAGCTCTCCGGAGGACAACAGCAGAGGGTAGCAATCGCCAGAGCTGTTGTAGCAAATCCGAAGCTTATTCTTGCTGATGAGCCGACAGGTAACCTCGACTCTAAAAATGGTATTGAGGTCATAAACCTGCTGACTGAATTGAACAAAGAAGGTACAACCATTATAATGGTGACCCACTCCGACAGGGATGCCGGATATGCTCACAGAGTTGTGAATCTGTTCGATGGACAGGTGGTTACCGAAAAATAGAAAAAGCAATATTATTTAATTCAATATGTGTAGAGACAGGTCTGAGACCTGTCTCTACTATTTTATACATTCTAACCACTGAGAAAAATCTAAATTTTGTCTAAAAATTTGAAGCAAATTGTATGATTTATTTACAATAACCTCACTATTTAGTTATGATTACCAACCTATATTATCTGAATATCAGTAATATACTATTATTGGTATATCCTTTGAGGTTCTTTTTCAGCGGTTTTACCAAATTCAGAGTATATGATAAAATTATTGTTGCATAATGGCTTACGATCGCTGGTCAAACAAGTGCCATACTCATTTGTAAACATCCTGGGTCTTACAATTGGTGTCGCCTCAGTTCTGGTGATAATTATCTGGATCTCTGTGGAAACCAGTTATGATAAATTTCATAAAGACAGTGAACGCATATACAGGGTTGGATGAGCTTCTTAAAACTCCCGACTAAGGACATTAATATGGCAGCAGATCAATGCTCCTGCCGGGCCCGAGTTTAGAAAAGAGTTTCCTGTTGTCGAGAATATGGTCAGATTTGAATATGATGAGAAATCTGTTATTTATAATGATAAAACAATCAAACTCAAAATACTATATACTGACAGCACATTCTTTGATATGTTCTCCTTCGATCTGGTGACAGGAAACAAGCAAAATTGCCTTAATTCTCCACAGGGGATAGTATTAACAGAAAAAACAGTCAGAAGGATTTTTGGATCAGAAGATCCGCTGGGAAAAGGAGTACTCATCTCAGGGGAGACATTCACAGTTACCGCCGTAGCAAAAGATCCTCCGGTTAACACCAATATGCAGTTTGACTGCCTCGCTCCTCTTTCTGTAATCGCTAAAACAATCCATGTTGGATGGGATGGCGGGCTTTCCTGTTATACTTACCTGAGACTTGTTAAAGCAGCAGATCCCGTTGCTCTTGAAAAACAGATACTGGAATATATGGAAGGGGCAATTAATAAAAAATACCGGGAATACGGATATGCGTTAAATCCTTATCTTCAGAAAATAAGCGATATTCATCTTCATTCTGAGGCTGAATATGAACTGGGGGATAAAGGAAGCATGAAACAAGTGCTCTTGTTTTCAGGTATAGGGTTGCTAATCTTATTGATCGCCTGCTTCAATTTTGTAAATATCAGCACTGCTCTTTCATTTAAGAGAGCAAAAGAAGTTTCAGTGAAAAAAATATTCGGGTCTGACAGAAAAGGTATAATTTTATCTTTCGTTTTAGAATCAGCTTTAGCTATTTTAGTATCTCTTCTGCTTGCCTTTCTTCTAGTAAAACTGATACTTCCCTATGCCTCGGGATTGATTGGAGTCAAGCCTATCGCTTGATCTTATTAAACCTGCAGTCTGGTTGATTACAATTTCTTCTATATTCATTTTTTGCACTGTTTTTGCCAGTTTTTATAGCTCCTTTTATCTTTCTTCAATAAACCCTCTTGTCCTTGTTATCAATTGCTAACACCGGAAGAAGGAAACAGTATTCACGGAATCTTCTCGTAACATTTCAGTACGCGATTTCGATCGCATTGATTATTTCCTGCCTGGTCATTTATTCCCAGATGCAATACGTAAAAAAGAGCGATAAAGGATTCAATGAGAAAAATATTCTCATGATAGATCTGAATTCAAAGACCGCTGCAACTTATGAACTGATTCTAAGCAGGTTTTCTTCCATCCCGGGAATAACATCCGTTTCAGTATCAGCAGGTGGAAAGCCTGGCGTGAACTTTTTTATGAACGGGTATGTTCCTGAAGGCACTCTTAAACCGATGATGGCACGTGCCGTTTATGTTGATGAAAACTATCTGAAAACAATGGGTATTTCTACTCATTGACGGACGTAATTTCAGAAATATCAGAGTCGGACAAAAATAAAGCTATAATCAACCAGACATTTGTAAAATTACTGGGTTGGGATAACTCTGTTGGGAAGACAATATCACGAAATGGTACAACATACGAGGTAATAGGTGTCGTAAAAGATTTTAACACTTCCTCACTGTATAATAAAACCGAACCTATTTTTATATCAACCGTAAACGAAGTGGGAGAATTTGAAAATATCGTGATCAAATATCTGCCAACCAACCGTCAGGATGTATTGAAAAGCTGCGAATCAATTTTAAAAGAAATCAGCCCTGATTATCCTTTTGAATATGAATTTCTTGAAGATACAATGAGGATCTCATACTATAAGGACCAAAAAATGGACCTGCTATTCCTGGTCCTGTCAGTCATAGCAATATTCATTTCCAGCCTTGGTTTATTCGGGCTGGCAACATTTGCCACCCAGAGCAGGACGAAAGAGATAAGCATAAGAAAAATAAATGGAGCGGCTTCAATGGATATTTTCCAGAAATTCAATTTTGAATTACTCAAATGGATAATCATTTCATTCCTTATTGCCGGACCGGTAAGCTACTATGCAATGACAAAATGGTTAAATGGATTTGCGTACAAAACGAACATAAGCATATGGCTCTTTATTGTCTCAGGTCTTTTTACACTTGCTATCGGTCTTCTCACTGTGAGCTGGGCAGCGAACAAAGCAGCCAGGACAAATCCGGCAGAGACTTTACATAAGGATTAACTAAATATAGCGCTGACAACTGATCAGAATATCATTGAGATAGTTGTGCCAATGCCAGGGGCAGAATCACAAGATATGTTACCGTTATGGATCCTTATAATCTGTCGCGACAGACTTAATCCTATGCCTGAGCCCGATTCCTTGGTAGTAAAAAACGGAACAAATATTTTCTCTACGGTTTCTGCATCCATACCTGGTCCATTATCCTGAACTGTAAGTATGATCCTGCCGTCAGAACTTCGGGATCCCTCTAATAATATTTTGTTATGTGTTACAGAATTGGCATGGGAGTTAACTGGATTGGCGAAAGCTTCAATTGAGTTTTTGACAACATTAAGGAATACCTGTGCAAGCAGTTTATCGTCTGCCATTAAAGTGAGGTCACCAGGGATTACCCTCGATGTAATTACAGGCCGAATCTTATTTTTTTTGCTCTCCGAATCATAATAACTGTTCACAAGAATTGTAATCCTCTCAAAAAATTCTCTGATATTTACCCTGGTAAATTCGGGCTTCGGCAGTTGAGTAAGACTCCTGTATGACTCAACAAAATGTATAAGGCCTTTACCATGATCTTCAATTATATTCAGGCCCCTGATAGTGTCTGATATTATTCTGGGAGTAATAAGCTCAGGCCTTCTCTGATCTTCACCGTCCCTGTAAAAACCTGAAATCGTAGAACTTAAAGAAGTGATAGGAGCCACTGAGTTCATTATCTCATGATTCAGGATCCTGATCAGTTTCTGCCATGAATCCATTTCGTGCATGTCGAGTTCACTTTTAATATCCTGAAGAGTCACAATTTTTACCTCTCTGTTCTGAATAATAATTGTTTGAGCATGCACTGCAAGACTCAGCAGGTTATGGTTAACTTTTACATTTATCCGTTTCTGTTCACCTGATTCAATTTTCAGAAGCAGGTCGGTCAGCTTCGGATCAATACTATTTAGTTTGCTTATATGCGAAATCTGGTCCATACCGAACATCCGTTTAATTTCAGGATTCGTATATTCCACAACACCATTATTATAAAAAGATACTATCCCGGTGCTGATCCTTTCCATAATGCTTTTATAAAACTTCTCCTGGAGCTCAATATTGATCTTTGCATTTTTTAATCTGGTATTCAATTCATTGAGGCTTCTGTTAAGCAGTTTCTCATTCGCAAATCCGACTCCTTCCGGAAAAAATAGTGATGTATCTTCATTCCTGACAGCACTGAAAAAGAATGCAAGCTTTTTATTGGTCCTGTTAAGCCAGACGCCAAAGGATATTGTTACAAAAACCAGGCTTATTAAGGACATGATGGTATAGGTTAGGTCCTTACCATAGCTGAATGCAAAACCTAACGCAAGAAGAATCATGCAAACCAGATAAATAATTATGACAAAATAGAATCTTCTATAGATCATACTTCTTCAGTTTATTATATAGAGTTTGTCTGGTTATTCCCAGCTTTGAAGCTACAATGCTCAGATTATTGTCATTCTTTTTAATTGATTCAGCTATCAGCTTTTTCTCCATTTCTTCAAGAGTGCTGCCGTTATCGTCGTTTGCCGCTTTCGAGAGAGTACTGAATGAGAAATCAGATGGACCCAGGACTGAAGAATCGGACAGAATTACCGACTTCTCAATTGAATGCTGAAGTTCACGAATATTTCCCGGCCATTGATAATTTGCAAGCTTTTCAAGTGCCTGGGTACTGATTTTCTTAACAGGCTTGTTGTATTTTTCACAGTAGAGTTTCAGAAAGTGAAACGCCAGAACAGGAATATCATCTACCCTGTCCCTGAGCGGAGGCACTTCAATCTGAATAGTATTAATTCTGTAAAGAAGGTCTTCTCTGAATAAACCTTCAATGACTCTTGAGGGAAGAATGCAATTTGTGGCACAGATTAACCTTATGTCAGTATGTATCTGTCTGTTTGATCCTATCCGTACAATATATCTGTTTTGAAGTGCACTTAGCAGCTTAGCCTGTGATTGTAATGAAAGATTTCCAATCTCATCAAGGAAGAGCGTTCCTTTATGAGCTATTTCGAATTTGCCTGCTCGGTCATCTTTAGCATCCGTAAATGCACCCTTCACGTGACCGAACATTTCACTTTCGAACAAAGTTTCGGTAATAGAACCCATATCCACGCTAATCATAAGCTCATTACTTCTTTTTGAAAGATTATGGATTTCCCTGGCAACCAATTCTTTACCTGTCCCATTTTCTCCTGTGATCAGAACATTCGCATCTGTGGCTGCAACTTTCCGCACAATATTCATCACGTTGATCATGGTCGGGGAAGCTCCCAAAACTATTCTTTCCTCGGTTCTTTTTATTTCTTTTTTCAGGAACTGATTATCATTCTTTAGAAGGAGTGCTTCTTTTCGTGAACTTCTCAGTTTCCATGCTGCATTTATTGTCGCCAGGAGCTTTTTGTTATCCCATGGTTTGAGAATGAAGTCGATAGCTCCTTCCCTTAATGCTTTAACTGCTAGCTCAACATCCCCATACGCCGTTATCATAACAACACTAATATTACTGTCGTATTTTAATATTTCTTTCAGCCAGAAAAGTCCTTCATTACCAGAATTAACTCCTGCCTGAAAATTCATATCAAGCAGTACAACATCAATTTCATTCTGTTCCAATACTTCATTGATCCTGTTAGGGTTGCTGATAGTAATAAGTTTTTCTGCCTCATACTGCAGCATCATTTCGAGCGCACTTATGACACTTTTGTTGTCATCAACGATAAGAATGGTCCCCTTTATCATCTGTCTAATTTTTAACAAAATACTGAAATTTAAAAACATCTGTCAAATATATGTCAAATAATTAGACAGTATTGGAGGGATTAATAAATATCCTTCGTTGCCGCATATGTCAACCCCCGTCAAAATGTAGTAGTTAATTGTGGTTTTTACAGGGTCATGCCATGGCATGACCTTACCTTACGATGTATATCAACTGTAGGGCCACGCCATGGCGTGGCCCTACAGTTTCCTTTGCGTACTTGCGAAAAATGGGGTACAGATTATTCTGCCCGTAGCGTATCAACCGGATTTGTTGAAGCAGCCTTGTAAGCCTGATACCCGATAGTTGCAAGAGCAACCAGACAGCTCAATAAAATGGTCATAGCAAAAATCCACCATGATATTCCGGTTCGGTATGCAAAGTTTTGCAGCCATTTATGCATGAAATAATACGATACCGGACAGGCAATAATAGAAGCAATCAAGATCAGTTTCGTGAAATCACCAGTCAATAGCCATATTATCTGTCCTATACCTGAACCATTTACCTTTCTGAGACCGATTTCTTTTTTACGTTGTTCGGATGCATAAAGTGCCAATCCAAACAAACCAAGACAGCTTACAAATAAAGCCAGACCGGTAAATATTCCAAGAATTTTACCCAGCCGGTTTTCACCACCATACTGGCGATGAAGACTATCGGAAACAAAATCATATTCAAAGGGTTGATCAGGCGCATTCTCTATCCATTTTGATTTAAGGAAAGCAACCAGTGAAAGAATATTTGTTTCAGGTCTTACCCGGCAGGTGATCATATCATTGCTTTTCTTTAATATACATAGCCAGAGCTCTCAACGGGGCTATGCAGAGAACTAAAATTAAAATCCTCAACAACTCCGATAATTGTAAACTTTTCAAGAACCGGATGATTAATATCAAAGTCAGGAGTGAGTATTGCACCAATTTTTCTCCCTATTGGATCTTTCCATCCAAGAAGTTTTACTGCAGCCTGGTTAATTACAATTGCCGGATGAGTCTGTTGAAAATTCTTTCGAAAACCCTCTTCCTCTCACAATTTTCATGATCAAACGTTTTTAAATAATCATAATCGACAAAGAAGTGGGTAAATACGACCGGATCATTTGACATTACTGCATCACGCCATATCGATCCATTGTTTCTGTTCGACGGTGAAGGTAAAAATCCGCTCTGCGAAACAGATATGATCTGTGGATTAGCCTGAAAGCTGATTTTTGAAATTTTCATTATTCTTATCAAGAAGATTTGCATTTTTTATAATTAGTAACTGTTCCTTATTGTATCCAAGATTCTTTGTTCTGAATGAATTTCATTTGTTTGTTAAGTATCAGAACTGATGAAAGCAGAATAAGCGAAATTGTAAACTGGCTGACTACTAGAATACTTCTGAATCTTGTTTTTTTTCTCCCTGTTACCATTTCTCCCTTCAGAACTGAAATTGGTCTGAAAGATGACAGATATAGAGCAGGATAAACCTCCTGCCAGAATACTAATAACTAACAGGAGACCAAGTACACCTCCAATAAATCCGATATCGAAATAGTTTATTGAAAGTTTCTTTTCAGTCAGCTGATTAAAAAATGGCAAGAGATATTTCTGTAAGAACCATGGCTATTATGTAAGCCGCAAATACAATTAAAAATGATTCGAGCATGAATTGAGTTGCAAGTTTTGATCTTCTGAACTCCAAAAACCTTTCTTATGCCAACCTCTTTTAGTCTTGAGGCCGATCTTGCTGTCGACAGATTAGTGAAATTAATACATGCCAGAAGAATGATAAAAATTGCTATTGAATAAATATGTAAACATATTTTATATCGCCTCCCGGTTCAAATTCCCCGTTAATGCCTGTTTTCAAATGTATATCTCTTACATTCTCAGATACTGAATTTAACCATGAAGCCACTTTCCAATAAGTTTATCCCATGTTGTTCCTAAAGCCTGGCTGCCTGTGGAGCAACATATCTCTCAATCAGTTGCGGCATTTTTTTCTCAAAAGCAACCGGATCAGCATTCTTTTTGAGCAGAACATAGGTCTGAAAGTTATTACTCAGCCAGATATCGTTCTTGTATTCCTCATGTACTGTAAAGTGATGCAATAAAATCGAAATGAAAATGAGATGCTATCAGGGATATCCTTATAAACAGCAGTGACCCGGTAGTCTGTTTTGTTGTCAAATCTTCAGAATCTTATTAATAGGATCTTCATTGCCAAAATACTTTTTTGCCATTGATTCACTCAGGGCAATTGTAAATGGAGCATTCAAGAGCCGTTTCTGCATTTCCCTTTAATTACAGGAATAGTAAATATCCCAAAAACTGTTGAATCAGCATATATTATACTGATTTCAGCATAGCTGGTATTGTTGTACTTTATTATTGCTTTCCCATTATCCCGGAACCTCACCGTCTTCTCAACTTCAGGATAGTCCTTCATTAATGCTCCGGCAAGAGGAGCCGGACAATAAGTTTGAAGTACCTTCATATCCGTTTATTTTACTGTACATATTCATCCTGTAGATCCTGTCAGCATCCAGATTATATTTGTCATATGACAGTTCTGCTTTGACCCAGAGCATTATAATTATAAAACATGCCATCCCGATTGCAAGACCAAGGATATTCAGAAATGTAAATGCCTTGTTGCCGCAGCGAGTTTCTGAAAAAAAGCTTTAAAAATGATAACATAATGTTCTTTATTAATTGTGCGATAAATAAATCAGTTAACATTAGACTAACCAAGTCCCGTGCCAGTTTATTTATCACATTAATTATCTGATCCTTACAAGTACTTATTTCTATATTTTTACAATATTAAGTGTTTATTTATTATCCATATATGTATTATTTGTATCCACTTTGTTATATTTTTGGCAATTTAATGACTAATTAAAAATTATGATGAAAGTAAAAGGCAAAATACTTATAGTGGATGATAATGAAGGTATCCTGAAGTCACTTTCATTTATTCTCAGACAGGAATTTGAGGAGGTTACAACAATAAAAAATCCGGCAAAGTTTACCTCTCTTTTGCATTCGGGATCATTACGACATTATTCTTCTCGACATGAATTTCTCTGCCGGAGTCAATACAGGAAATGAGGGACTTTTCTGGTTGAAGGAGATAATAAAGGAAGATCCTGATGCAGTCGTAATTCTGATAACTGCATATGGTGATATTGAACTGGCAGTAAGAGCAATGAAGGAAGGAGCAACAGATTTCATCCAGAAACCGTTTGATCCTGTAAAGCTCGTATCAACTGTAAAAGCAGCTTATCAGCTTCGGATTGTCAAAAGTGCAGGTTTCAAAGCTCATGCAAAAACAAAAACATCTCTCTGAAGATCTGGATAAGAAATTCAATTCCCTGATCGGCGAGTCACCTGCTATGAAAGACATTTTACTTACTGTAAAAAAGGTTGCTCCGACTGATGCCAATGTCCTTATTCTTGGTGAAAACGGAACTGGCAAGGAATTGATAGCCCGTGAGATACACCGTCAGTCAAAACGGGCCGAGGATGTCTTCATAAGTGTTGATCTTGGATCACTTTCCGAATCATTGTTTGAGAGTGAATTATTCGGTCATGTGAAAGGAGCATTTACCGGGGCCGCAGAAGACAGGAAAGGACGATTTGAGACCGCAACCGGAGGAACATTGTTTCTCGATGAAATAGGAAATCTTCCGATCTCACTGCAATCAAAGCTGCTGACAGTTTTACAGAACCGGTATATCATTCCTGTAGGCTCAAACAAACCGGTACCGATCGATGTACAGACTAATAACTGCAACCAATAAGCATCTTCCTGATCTGATAAGAGATAACCTCTTCAGGGAAGATCTGATGTTCAGGATAAATACTATTCAGATCGAAATTCCGCCATTACGCAACCGTGGAGACGATATTCTTTTGCTTGCCGAACATTTTCTTAAATTATACGGAAAAAAATATGAAAAATCTACTGAAGATCAGCGGTACTGCAGTCGATAAACTAAAGCAGTATGAATGGCCCGGAAATGTCAGGGAGCTTCAGCATATGATTGAGAATTCAGTAATAATGGCTGATGAAGGAATTATAAGACCGGAAAACCTTCACTTTACAACAAGAATTTCGTCGGGAAAACAACTTTTCGATAATTCACTCAATCTTAATGATGTTGAAAAACTTACAATTAAAGAGGCTTTGTTCAAACATAAGGGGAACATAAACCAGACAGCAAAGGAACTGGGAATAACAAGGAAAACTCTCTATTCAAAAATTGAAAAGTATGAACTCTAACAGATATTATACCGGCATTATTATACAGGGTCATACTGATAACCTTAACAGCTTTATTGCTTGCATTCACTTTCATTTAAAACCAATTATCTCTATTCAATTCTTGTCTTGCTCATCCTTGAAATTGTGCAGACATGGAGTCTGATAAGATATATTTTAAGACGAAGAGATGATATGAAAAGAATGCTGGAATATATTAAGGAAAATAATCCATCTCTTTATTTTTCACAGTCAAGAGATTATCCGTTCAATGAACTCGGCGATTTCCTGAATGAGATCGGGGAAATTGTAAGGCAGGTCACGGATCGAAAAAGAAAGTCAGTTACAGTACATGAATTACATCGTAAAGCATGTCGGTATAGGATTGCTTTCGTTTGATCAGGATGGGAACATTGAAATTATAAATCAGGCTGCAAAGGATCTGTTGGGTGTTACTGAAATAAATTCTATAAGTTCTCTTGAAGGAGTTCATCAGGGGTTACCTGAAACTTTAAAAAAATTAAAGGCTGAGGAACAAAAAGTAATTACTCTGAAATCGGGCAATCGTTTGCAGCAGCTTGCAATAAGGATATCGGTATTTAAAATTGGGCAGAAAGAAATCCGGCTTGTCTCATTTCAGGATATAAAAAATGAACTGGATGAAAAAGAGATGGATTCATGGCAGAAACTAATCAGGGTACTGACCCATGAAATAATCAATTCTGTTACTCCGGTCACATCTCTTACATCAACTATTTCGGGTTTCTTCAGAAAAGGTGATAAGGTAGTGTCAGCAGCGGATCTTTCCGATGAAAATATCAATGAAGCGCTTACAGGACTTGGTTATATAGAAGACAGAGGTAAAAATCTCATAGATTTCGTAAGCAAGTTCAGGAGTCTGACAAAACTGCCAGCGCCAAAATTTGAAGAGATAAGTATGGACAAACTATTTGAGGGAATCACACTTCTAAAAAAGGACGAGCTTGCATCAAATGGTATAGAACTGAAATGTACTGCAACGGGAGATAATTTAAATCTTTTTTGTGACCGCAGTCTTATCGAACATGTACTTCTGAACCTTATCAATAATGCGTCGGATGCCATAATAAGCAGAAACGACAGTATAGAAGGAATAATAGAAATTATCCGGAACGGCAGGGGAAGATCAGCATACCCGGAATAGAAGTTAAAGATAATGGAATCGGGATCCCTGACGACCATACTGGAAAATATTTTTATTCCGTTCTTCACAACAAAAGAGAATGGTTCAGGCATAGGTCTAAGTCTGTCACGTCAGATCATGAAGCTTCATGGCGGAACAATTACGGTGTTCTCAAAACCGGGCATCGAAACTGTTTTCTCTTTAATATTTTAGAAAACTTCAAAAAGATATGCAACATTAAATAAAGTTGTACGTCTTTATAACAAAAGAGAGAAACAAGAAAGATTATTAATCGCTTAGGAAAGCACAAAAAGACAAAAGCCATGACAGTTAAATTATATGCAAACGAAGTTGTTCTGAAAGCCGGAGATACAAATCAGGTAGTTGACAACAACACGATAGAAGGAAAACTGATAGTTACAAATCAGCGGCTGTATTTTAAAACTCTGGATGAGCAGGCAGATAAATTCAATCTTGAAATTCTTTTTGATAATATACTTGAAGTCATTTATTTCAGCAAAGGTTTGTTTTCGGTTAAAGGTTTAAATGTAGTTACAAGGGACGGGAAATGCCATAGTTTTCCACTGAAGAAACGTGATGAAATAGGTCAGCTTATCAATAAAATGTATTAGAGCACTTTCAACAATCATATATAGTCCCGTTTATAAAACAAGAAAAAAGATACCCGCAAATTGCGGGTATCTTTTTTTGTAATCAACCCCTTAAATCCACTTTGACGTGCAACCCCCTAAATCCCCCAAATGGGGGACTTTGCGTTAATCAGCCAGCATTAAAGCCCCCCATATGGGGGTTGGGGGGTTCTTAGGGTTATTCATACCTCAGCGAATCCACCGGATTCCGGAGTGCTGATTTTCCAATCTTAAATATTATTGTCAGTGTTGTTGCTACGAACATTATTGCCGCAGACATTAATAAGTATTCCTGTCTTTATCTCAACATGGTATTGCCAGATGCTGCCCATCAGCATATTTGACATATAATATCCTCCTGCACATCCCAAGAACTGAAGCAATAACAAGAACAATAAGAAATTTTTTGCTTACCAGATACATAATTAATGGAACAGGAGCTCCTTGTATCTTTCTTATACCCATCTCTTTGGTGCGTCTGAGAATATCGAGCGAGACAAGATTGTACATACCGATGAGAGATAATAAGGCTGCAGTAATCGCAAGGAAAATATTGACCTTCATAATACTGCCGTTTATATCTTTCCCTTCTTCATCGTATCTTCCTGAAGCATGCCACCGAATATGTCGTTAATACCCATTGCTTTTCCATTTCAGATTGAGATCATCCAGCACACCCGGAAGATCTTTTTCTGAAGCTCTGACAGCTATCAGGCCATATTGATCAGACGATGATAATTTCATTATCACAGGTTCAACTTTTTGCCAGATACCTCTAAGATAAAAATCCTTTACCACTCCTATCACTGTGAATTTGGTTGTGTCATAAAGTGTAACAGTATGACCGATAGCATTTTTCCAGCCAAAATCATCGACAAGCTTCTGATTTACAATAATAGATCCATTAGACCGGTCAGCCGCCACTCTGGGTTGATCAAACATACGGCCTTCTGTCAGATGCAGTCCCATCGTCTGGGAGTAAAGAGGACCAATATCCATAATATCAACTTCCAATTGTTTCACTTCATCCTTGATGGGTCGCCGGTAACCTCCGAAACCAATATGAAACTGTGTTCCTTCAGCTGCAATAACCTTTGGATTCGTAAGAATCTCATTGCGATATGAGGTGTAATATTCTGTCGGAACAGGTACAACTATAATATTTTTCCTGTCGTAACCCAGATCAAGTGTTTCCTGGTAACGGGCATTCTTTTCAAAAACAATTCCCATCACCAGGGCCATTATGGAAATCGTGAACTGTAACATAAGAAGTATTGATGAAAGTTTTCCCGATCCTTTAAACGGAGCACCACCCTTCATTATATTTACCGGACTGAAAGAACTTACATAAAGAGCAGGGTAAACTCCTGCAATAAAACCTGTAAGCAACAGAAGCAAAACAAGAAATAGCCAGAATACAGCATATTTTGTAAAAGTCAGTTCTATCGACATATAAGACCAGAGACTGCTGTATGCCGGAACCAGAAACTCTGCAAATACTATTGCCACAAACAATGCAAAAAAGCAGATAATAACTGTCTCAAGCATGAACTGTGAAACCAGTTGTCTTCTCTGTCCTCCGAATGTTTTTCTTAATCCTATCTCCTTCAGACGTTTACTAAAGGTCGAGATTGAGGTATTAGCAAAATTGAAACATGCAATCAGCAGAATAAACAGTGCCATAACAGGTGGTGATATTACTGCAGCCGGATGCAATGAAGGAAAAAGACTCGACGACCATGTTGTTCTCGAATTTTTGCCTACTTCCTTTAACGGAACAAGTGTATACCTGTTAATTTTAAAATCCTGCCTTGCCTCATTCTGGACAGGTAAATAATTTTTTAAAGCCTGTGTAATTGACTGAAGAGAAGATTTATCAGGTACCTGAATAAAAAGTGCTGCACAATAGAATTTCCAGTCAGCATCATTAACATTGTACATTAAAAGAAAATTGTCGAAATGAGTCAGTATGTCTATCCTGAAACTCGAATTATCAGGGCAATCGGTAAATACTCCGCCCACGGTATATGTGAACTCTTTATTGTTGTTGTTAAATACAGATATACTCTTGCCAATAGGATACTCATTACCGAACAGAGTAGTTGCCATTTTCCTGCTGAGCAAAACATTTCCGTGGTTTTCAATAGATTTCTGGTCTCCAAGGAGAATGTGAAATGTGAAAATATCCAGGAAGTCCGGATCAACATACGAAATCTGCGATGGGAATAGATCAACTCCCCGTTTCACCGGAGAACCGGAAAGTGCTACTCTTGCTGACTTTTCAATTCCGGGGATCTCTTTTTTTGCCATAAGCCCAAGAGTAGCAGGAACGATTCCATATTCCTGCTCCCTCCCTTGCATATCCCTGAAGCTGTTTACACGGTAGATCTTATCGAAATTTAAATTTTGTCTGTCAAATTCATAATTAAACATTTGATTGAAAAATGCAACAATGCAAACTGATAATGCAATTCCCAGGCCAAGGATATTTATCAGTGTAAAAACTCTGTTTTTCAGTAAGTTCCTGAAAGTGACCAAAAGATAATTCCTAATCATTTTCCCCTATTTAATTATTCATATTTAAGCGACTGGGCCGGATTTATCACAGCAGCTTTCAGTATACGATAGCTTATAGTCAGAATGGCAATTCCCAGTGCTATCATCAATCCTCTAAAAAGCTAAATAAACTTAGCGGAATTTTGTAATAAAAGTTCTGTAAGCCATTTTCTGCCCAAAATATACTATTGGCCAGGCTATCAGAGCTGAAAAGGATACAAGAATCAGAATCTCTTTGGAAATAACTACGTAAATACCGGTAACAGACGAACCCATGGCTTTTCTCACTCCAATCTCTTTTGTCCGTTGTTCAACTGTGAATGACGTAAGTCCGAAAAAGACCAAGAGAAGCAATAAAGATTGCAAGGATTGAAAAGATAACTGCCATCGTGGCATTCTGCTTTTCCTGAACATACATTTTTTCAAAATCCTCATCTACAAAGTAATATTGCAATGGATTATTTGGTACAAACTCTTTCCATTCCTTTTCAATGTCTTTGATGGTTTTTGAAAAAGTCTGGGAAGATAGCTTTATAGTAAGATAATCACCCATCATTTCATCAGTTTTAAAACAGAGTATATACGGTCCTATCTTATTCCTCATCGATTCGAAACAGAAATCTTTGACAACTCCTATTACGGGTATGTAAGTTTTGGTTTTTGATTCACGCGGAGCCATGAACCTGGCTTTTGAAATGTCTGCTATCCTGAAATTCCTTAACAGCACTTTCGTTGATAAGACAAGCCTGTTGATCGGTGCTGAATGATTCATTAAAGGGTCTGCCAGATGCAATAGTTATGCCATATGTCTCAAGGTAGTTATTATCTACCCAGTTAGTCTGCATCAGGAATGTCTCGTCTTTCCTGCCCTCCATAGTGTAACTGAACTTATTATTGTTGTGACCCGGGACACCAGTGGAGCTGGCAATATTTATTACACCTGGTATTGCTTTTACAGCATCTCTGAAAGATGGTACTTTTGTTCCCAGTGCTCCTGCCCTGTTTATAACAATTAATTGATCCTTATTGAAACCTACATCTTTGTTCAGCATATACTTTATTTGCCTGTACATTATCAGGGTTCCAATTATCAAAAGAATTGAAACAGCAAACTGAAAAACAACCAGTATTCTCCTTAGACTTCCATTTTGTTTGCCCTGTTTCACCTTCCCTTTCAGTATCTCATAAGGACTGAATGAAGAGAGAAAGAAGGCAGGATAGCTTCCGGCAAGTAAACTTACAATTAAACAGAAAAGAAAGAGAAGAGGAATACTGTACCAGTTGGTAAAGAGATTGATTAACAGCTTTGCCCCCAACAGGTTATTGAAATACGGAAGGGTTATTTTGATTAATATCAATGCTATTATCAAAGAAATAAATGAGAGGATAAAAGACTCTGACAGGAACTGTGTTATTAGCATACCCCTTGTTGAACCCCCGATCTTTTTTATTCCTACTTCTTTGACCCTTTTGGAGGCCTGAGCTGTCGACAGGTTCATAAAATTAATTGCAGCTATTATAATAATAAGTATGGCTATACTTCCGAATATCTTCAGGTATTTTGGATCGCTTGCTTCTTTAAACTCCTGTTGAACTGATGTGTCGAGATGTATATCATTAAGACTCTGAAGATAATACCTGTATTTGTTTCCCTGTGCAGCAAAATCACTTAAGGATATTCCCATAAATCGCTGGACTTCCGGTCCTACATATTTGATTAACAAATCAGGGAATTTTTCATTCACAGTTTTATAATTTGAATTCGGTCTTAATAACAGGTAGGTACTTAGATTGTTATAGATCCAGATCTGATTACCTGATTTTGGGTCGGTCATAAATGAGGTGAGGATATTAGCCTCAAAATGAGAATTACCCGGGATATCTGCCATGACTCCGCTAATTACATATCTTACTGTGTCGCTTCCTATTTTAATTGTTTTATCAATCGGGTTTTCCTCTCCGAATATTCTTTTTGCGTATGACTCTGACAATACAGCTTTATGCGGAGCATTCAGAAGGTTTTTGGGATCGCCCTTTAGTATGGGTAATGAAAAAAAATTAAAAAAGGAGGAATCCGCTTCAACCCAATGTTCTTCAGTAAAAGCTTTATTATCATACTCAATCACTGTTGGTCCGCCTTTTGTCATTCTAAGGAAGTCCTCAATTTCAGGAAATTCCTTAACCAAAGTAGGCCCTATAATTGACGAGGCTGAAGCAAGAGTAACTTCCTGACCTCCAATTTTGCCATTAAGTATCAGTCGGTATATCCTGTCTTTTTTAATATTAAACTGATCATAACTTAATTCGTTAATTATAAAGAGTGCAATGAGAAGGCTGCAGGCAATTCCAATGGAAAGGCCGAAGATATTTATAAGGATGTAAGCACGTTGTCTTTTAAAAGATCTTATACTGTACTTGATAAGATTATTAAACATGACGGTCTAATTTAAATTAATTCATTTATATTAAATAATTATGTAAAACAGATTATAAGTACCGCTACGATTTAAATAATATACTATTCATATTTAAGTGATTGGGCAGGATTCACCCTGGCTGCTCTCATTATCCGGTAGCTGATAGTCAGAATTGCGATACCAAGAGCAATTATCAATCCTATGACAAATGTGAACAGTCCGGGATTTATTTTATAATAGAAGTTCTCCAGCCATTTTCCTGCCCAATAATAAACGACCGGCCAGGCTACCAGAGCTGAAACTGAGACAAGTATAATGATCTCCCTGGAAATTACCACGTAGATGCCTGTCACTGAAGAGCCCATGGCTTTTCTTACCCCGATTTCCTTGGTACGCTGTTCAACCGTAAATGAAGTGAGTCCGAAGAGTCCAAGAGATGCAATAAATATCGCCAGTATTGAAAAGATCACCGCCATCTGTGCATTTTGCTTTTCCTGTTTGTACATCAGTTCAAAATCTGCATCAAGAAAATAATACTGTAAAGGGTTATTTGAAACAAACTCTTTCCATTTATCTTCAATTGCACTTATGGTTTTGGCATAGTTTTGGGGTGACAGCCTTACAGTTATATACCCCCACAACATATTATTATCCTGGAATTTTAAAATATAAGGGCCGATCGGATTACGAAGTGATTCGAAATTAAAGTTTTTTACAACACCTATTACAGGTAAATAGTGTACTTTACCTGAATCGCGTGGCTCCATGAATCTCGTCTTTTCGATATCGGTGACCTTAAAGTCCTTACGGGCACGTTTCATTAATGATACAGGCATCTTTATCGGAAGTGAATGACTCATTAAAAGATCTTCCCGATGCCAATGTCATTCCATAGGTGTCCAGAAAATTGTAATCTACCCAGCTGGTCGCCATAAGGAAAGTCTCGTCTTTTCTTCCTTCCATCATGTACCCGTTATTATTGTTAGTACGGCCGGGAATTGCTGTAGAACTGGAAATATTGACAACTCCCGGAATATTCTTCACAACATCTTTAAAGGCTTTCATTTTGGTGCCAAGCGCTTCTGCCCTGTTAATAACAATTAATTGCTCTTTGTTGAATCCTACATCTTTGTTCAGCATATATTTTATCTGCCGGTACATAACCATTGTACCGACAATAAGCAGAATTGAAACAGCGAACTGAAATACAACCAGTATCCTTCTGAGACGTCCGTTCTTGGTACTGTTTTGTACGCTACCTTTAAGTACTTCGTACGGGTTAAATGACGACAGAAAAAGAGCAGGATAACTTCCCGCAAGAATACCAACAAATACGGCGAACAGGATAAGTAAAGGTATAGTATACCAGGGAGCAAAAAGATTCAACACCAGCTTAGCTCCCAGTAGATTATTGAAATAAGGGAGGGTTGCTGTTATAAATATTACAGATAATATCAGCGCAATAAATGAAAGTATAAATGATTCAAAAAGGAATTGAGTAATAAGCATTCCTTTTGTTGAACCTCCCACTTTCTTTATCCCTACTTCTTTAGCGCGTCTGGTGGCCTGAGCAGTTGAGAGGTTCATAAAATTTATGGCTGCTATTAAAACTATAAGTATGGCTATGCTACCGAATATTTTAAGATATTTGGGATCAACGGAGGCTTTAAACTCCTGCTGAATGGATGTGTCAGTATGAATGTCGGTGAGATTCTGCAGGTAAAATCTGTATTTGTTGCCCTTCGCAATAAAATCGTCAAGTGAAATTCCCGTATATTGCTGGATTTCCGGACCAACATATTTCTGCATCAATGCAGGAAATTTAGCATCTACCGTCTTATAGGATGTATTTGGTTTTAACAGAAGGTAGGTGCTGAAACTGTTACTCATCCACGTAGGATTTTTTGACCTTGGATTTGTTATAAATGAAGAAACAGCATTTGCCTCAAAATGTGAATTCTGAGGAACATCTGCCATAACACCTGTAATGATGTATCTTACAGTATCAGATCCGATCTTTATCGGTTTGTCAATCGGATTTTCATTGCCAAAGATTTTTTTTGCTGTTGATTCTGACAAAACCACCTTATGTGGAGCGTTGAGGAGGTTCTTCAGATCGCCCTTTAAAACAGGTATTGAAAAAAAATTAAAAAATGATGAGTCCGCTTCCACCAGATGATCCTCAGTAAAAGTCTGATTATTGTACTCCAGAACAGTCGGGCCATAACCGTTCATCCGCAGATAGTCTTCAATTTCCGGAAATTCCTTTATTATTACAGGTCCCATTATTGCAGGGGACGATGCCACTGTAACTTCCTGACCTCCGATCTTTCCGTTAAGGATCGCTCTGTATATCCTGTCTCTCTTGGTATTAAACTTATCATAACTGGCCTCATTAATTACATATAATGCAATCAAAAGGCTGCAGGCTATCCCAATTGAGAGACCAAGGATATTAATTATAATGTACGCACGTTGTCTTTTAAAAGATCTTAAACTGTATCTTATCAGGTTCCTAAACATAATATTTCATTTAAAATTTAAGACGTAATAGTTATGATTTAAGTTACAACTGGTTTTATTCATATTTCAGTGATTGAGCCGGGTTCACACTGGCAGCGCTTAAGATCCGGTAACTTATTGTAATGAGCGCAATTCCCAGGGCAATTGTAAGACCAGCCACAAAGCTGAAAACGCCAAGATTTATTTTATAATAGAAATTCTCAAGCCATTTGGTTGCAATATAATAAATTAATGGCCAGGCTATCAGAGCAGAAATAGAGACAAGTATTATCACCTCTCTGGAAATAACTACATATATACCAGGAATAGAAGATCCCATTGCTTTTCTTACACCGATCTCTTTTGTCCGTTGTTCGACGGTAAATGATGTGAGCCCAAAAAGCCCCAGTGCTGCAATGAATATTGCCAGGATAGAGAAGATCACTGCCATCTGTGCATTTTGCTTTTCCTGAATATACATGTGTTCAAAATCAGCATCGAGAAAATAATATTGCAGAGGAGTGTTTTCAGTAAATTCTTTCCATTTATTCTCAATCTGTGATATAGTTGAAGCATAATTAAGTGCAGATAATTTGACCGACAAATATCCACCGATATATTGATCGGGCTTAAGATTGAAAATATAAGGACCTATTGGATTCCGGAGAGATTCAAAATTGAAGTTCTTTACGACTCCGATCACTTGCAAAAACCTGCCCTTACTGGAATCACCGGGAGTAATAAATCTTGTCTTTTCCATATCTTTTATGGCAAAATTCCTGACTGCTGTTTCATTTACCAGGCATGCTCCCTTATCAGTTGAATGTGATTTATCAAAAGTTCTTCCTGACTCAAGAGTCATTCCGTATGTCGCAATATAATCTTCATCGATGTAATTGGTCTGCATAAGAAAAGTTTCATCTTTCCTTCCTTCCATCATATAACCGCTGTTGCTGTTATTTCTGCCCGGAACTGCAGACGAAGATGCTATATTTATGACCCCCGGGATACCCTTTACAGCTTCCTTGAATGACTTCATTTTTGTTCCCAGCGCTTCTGTCCTGTTTATTACTATTAATTGTTCCTTATTGAATCCGACATCCTTATTCAGCATAAATTTTATCTGCCTGTACATGACCATAGTGCAAACAATCAATAATATGGAAACAGCGAACTGAAATACTACGAGCACCCTTCTTAGCCTTCCGTTTTTCATACTGTTCTTCATGCTACCCTTTAATACTTCGTAGGGATTGAAAGAAGAAAGAAAAAATGCAGGGTAGCCTCCGGCGAGAAATCCAACGATCACAGTGAACAGGATCATTACCGGAATGGTGTACCAGTTTTCCAAAAGGCTTAAATGCAATGTTGCGCCCAGAAGGTTATTAAAATAAGGAAGAGTCACCTTGATTATGATTAAGGCAATAATCAGAGAAAAAAAGGAAAGTATAAAGGATTCTGAGAGGAACTGCGTTATCAGCATTCCCCTGGAGGAACCTCCTATCTTTTTAATACCTACCTCCTTAGCTCTTCTGGCTGCCTGAGCTGTTGAAAGATTCATGAAATTAATCGCGCCTATCAATATGATCAGTACTGCTATACTGCCGAATATTCTCAGATACTTTGGATCGCTTGGCTGTCTGAACTGTTGCTGGATCAACGGATCGAGATGAATATCCGTAAGCTTTTGACAATAGAACCTGTATTTGTTTCCCTGGGCTACGAAATCAGTTAATGATATACCCATAAATCGTTGGACTTCAGGACCAATATATTTAACCAGTAATTCAGGCAACTTCTGATCTACAGTTACATAACTGGAATTAGGTTTCAGCAGGAGGTAAGTAGCGATGCTGTTGTTTAACCATATCGGGCTCTTCGATGCAGGGTCAGTCATGAATGAGGAGATGATATTGGCTTCAAAATGCGAATTTTGCGGAACATCAGCCATCACTCCTGAAACAATATATTTCGCTGAATCTGATCCTATCTTTAAAGCTTTATCGATAGGGTTCTCTTTGCCAAATATTTTTTTTGCCGTTGATTCTGACAAGACTACTTTCTGAGGAGCATTAAGAAGATTTTTAGCATCTCCCTTAATTACAGGAATTGAAAAAAAGTTAAAAAAAGATGAATCTGCCTCTATCATTTGGTCCTCGGTAAAAGTCTGGTTATTATACTCAATCACAGTGGGGCCCCTGCCTGTCATTCTGAGAGCATCCTCAACTTCAGGAAATTCTTTTGCCATTGTTGGTCCCATAGCTGCTGAGGTATAGGCTGCAGTTATTTCCTGCCCTCCGATTTTTCCGTTAAGGATCAATCTTACTATCCGGTCTTTTTTAGTATTGAACCTGTCATACCCTGCTTCATTTATGACGAAGATCGCAATAAGAAGGCTGCAGGCTATGCCAATCGAAAGGCCAAGTACATTGATTATTATATAAGCTCTTTGTCTTTTAAAAGATCTTATACTATGCTTGATTAGATTGCTGAACATGATAATCTGAGTTTAAAAGGTTAATAAAGGGTAAAATTTTTGTGAAAACTTCAATATTTGTAGAGACAGATCTCAGACCTGTCTCTACAGTATATCTGAGGTCTTTAATTAATAGACTCTATAAAAACGATTTTGCTGCAATCATAAGGATTTATTCAACTTTAAGCGCCTCTGCAGGATTAATACCTGATGCTTTATATGCCTGAATACTAACGGTTAATACAGCAATTATAATTGCTCCTGCAGCAATAGCTGCGAATACTGTTATATGTAAATTAATCCTGTATGCGAACTGCTTTAGAAGACTGGCGACTATTAACCAGCCCAAAGGAATTGCGATTATTATTGACAGAAGCACAGGTAAAAGAAATTCTTTTGATAAGACGTACATAACGGTCAGGGAACCAGCTCCCATGACTTTCCTTATTCCGACCTCATTCGTCCTTCGTTCAGCAGAATATGAAGATAATCCGTATAATCCCAGACAAGCAATAATTACAGCCAGAATCGTAAAATATTTCAGTAATGCGGAAAACCTGATTTGTGATCTGAATAACCTGTCGTAATCCTGATCAATAAAAGTGTAATCCAAAGGGTATTCAGGGGCAATGTTTTTCCATGTAGTTTCAACAGCTTTCAAAGATGCCGGTATCTTTCCCGGAGTTAACCTGATCAATATAACGCTAAGATATTTTGTATCAGCCAGGGCAAAAGCAATTGGCTCAATTGCCTGGTCCGCTCCTTTAAAATGAAAGTTTTTTAAGACGCCTACAATAACTCCTCTGAGCCCCATAAATCTGAAATTCTTTCCAACAGGGTCACCGATACCCATAAGTCTGACAACTTCTTCATTTACCAGAAAGTTACCGGTTGTGTCTCTTACCATATCAGAGGGAAAGTCTTTTGAAAAATCACGACCTGACTTAAGCTGCATATTCATTGTTTTCAGATAGTCATAATCGATTACATTTGTCCCAATAAGTACTTGTTTTTCAGGATCTTTCCCGTCCCAGCTTGCACCACCGGAATTACTGCCCATCATTGTAGGGTTCCACCGTGATGCTGTAACTCCCTGAATTAATGTTTCATTTTCAAGCTCCTTTTTAAGGGAACTGTATTTTGGCTTAAAATTTTCCGGCATTGGGATGCAGATTAGATTTTCTTTGTTGAATCCAAGATCCTTCTCCTGCAAAAATTTCAGCTGCATGTACATGAATATTGCTGAAGTTGCAATGAGTATCGACAGTGTGAACTGAACAACAACCAGAATTTGTCTCAGCCTGCCATTCCCCTTTGCTGAAACTGATTCTCCTTTTAATACGGTTACAGGTTTAAATGAAGAGAGGTAGAATGCAGGATAAATACCTGAAATCAGACCTGCAACAAGACCCACAATAATGAAGTTTATTATAAATTTAAACTGAAGGAGATCATTAAGACTGAAATTTTTGCCTGAAATATTATTAAATGTACCAAGCAAAAGTCCTATGAGGACCAATGCCAATATCATAGCCACTGCAACAAGAAGCAGAGATTCAAGCATAAACTGGATAATCATAGACATCTGATCGGCACCGGCTACCTTTTTAATGCCTATCTCTTTGCCCCTCCCGGAAGCCTTCGCTGTGGAGAGATTGATGAAGTTTATACATGCTATAACAAGGACGAAAATAGCTATCAACGTGAAGATTGATACCACAATTACAGGTCCCTTTGTTTCCTTAAAACCGAACTGACCGTGTAAATGAATGTCAAGTAAAGGAAAGACACTGTACTTAGTTGTTATCTGAGGTGCGTTCTCAACGACAATATCTGTAAGTTTCTTACCGATTGATTTATAATCTGCTCTATTCTCAAGCTGTACAAAAGTAAAAATTGAATTATTTCCCCAGGAATTATCAGCCATTCCAATCTCCTTAAGGTATGAAAAAGGTATTACAGAACTAAAAGTTAACATGGAATTCTCCGGAATTTCTTTAAACACTCCTGTTACGGTAAATTGGGCCTGGTTTTCTACGGTGATTGTTTTACCAACCGGATTAGTAGTGCCAAAGTATTTTGTAGCCAGTTTTTGGGTAAGTATGATAGAATGTGGAGAGTTCAACGCTGACCCCGGATCTCCCAAACTTAATGGAAGTGTAAATACTTTGAGGAGGTTTGAATCTACTGCAGCTACCGATGATTCAAAGAAAGATTTATCATCGTATCTGAATAAAACCCTTGGCAGCCATAAATTTATTCTGACCTCTTCTTTTATTTCGGGAATTTTTTCTTTCCATACAGGTCCGCTCGGAACAGGTGTAACAGTAACATGATAGCGGGCTCCTGAATAAAACTGATCCTCCTCAACCCGGTAAATCTTATCGGCATGGAGATTAAATTTCTCATAACTGAATTCATCCTGAACCCAGAGGAGTATCAATAATGAAGCAGCCAGCCCGATTGCAAGTCCGGCAACATTAATAAACGTGAAACCTTTATGCCGGGATATATTCCTGACAGCAACAAGAAAGAAATTTCGGATCATGATTAATAAGTTAAGTGCAATATAAAGACTCATTTCATCTTAATATGATGCACTTCACTTTTTAAAATAGAATCGGTCCCGCATTATTTCATCGGACGTGTCAGTTCGTTTATTTTTTCCGTTGGAACAAGTGAGACAGTCTCCTTTTTAACTGTAATCGGTTTGGCAAGGGAGAACGTGGCTGTCAACTTAATATCCTCCGATGAAGCCCCAACCATAGCCTCATAATTCCCTGCCTCCGCTACCCAGGATGACTGCGAAGTATCGAAGGAGGATAAACTGCGGCTGGTAATAACAAATGTCAGGTTCTGGCTTTCACCTGGCTGGAGGAGTTTTGTTTTTGCAAATCCTTTCAGCTCGATGGCAGGTTTATCAAGTTTTTTTGAGGGTGCTGACAGATAAAGTTCCGCCACCTCTTTACCGGCTACGGTACCACTGTTTTTTACATCGACTGTCACGGTAATTGACCCGGAAAACCGGGTTGAGCTGAGTTTAAGATTACTGTAGGTAAAATTTGTATATGAAAGACCATATCCAAACGGGTAGGCGGGTTTGATAAAAAATGTTTTATAGTACCGATATCCGACATATATACCATCCTCATAGGTTACAACTGCAGGCTTCGATCTCATAAATGAACTCACTCGGCCCTGATCCCCTGAATTATCCGGCTGAAGCTCTCTTCCAGGGAATGTATTAGCTGATGGAACATCTTCGTATTTTACGGGGAAGGTTGATGCTAATTTACCCGAAGGATTTACTTTTCCGGTAAGGATATCAGCAATTGAATTTCCCGTCTCCTGACCGCCCTGCCACGCAAGAAGTATTGCATCAGGAAGATCCCTCCAGCTGGCTGTTTCAATAACCCCTCCAACATTAAGAATGACAATTGCCTTCTTGTTCTTTGCCTTAAAGGCTGTCGTCACATTTTTTATAAGCTCCTGTTCATAGTCGCTAAGCTGAAAATCACCTTTGACGTTTAATCTGTCAGAACCTTCACCTGAATTTCTTCCAATTGTCACCACAGCAGCATCACATACATTGGCCATCCCGTTGATAATATCTCTGTTAAGGGTCAACTCTTCTACCGGTCTTGATCCCATCATAGCCATCATTCCTCTGACCGGTGGCCTGCCTTCCCTGGTAAGATTCAGATAGCTTGTATAAAGATTCTCAAGCTTCTCATTCTGACTCAGACCATCATTCTTCAATCCTTCTGAAAGTGAGATACTGTAAGCCTTATTCACAAGTCCGCTGCCTGTTCCTCCTACTATAATGTCATATGATGTATTTCCGAATGCTGCAATGTTTTTGATGTTCGGACCAAAAGGCAGTGCCCCGTTCTCATTTTTGAGCAATACCATGCCTTCAGATGCTGCCTGGCGTGTGACCTCAGCATGTGCTTTCAGATCAGGCTTGTTTGAATATTTATATTCTTTAAAATGCGGACTCATCAATATAATATTCAAAATATTCTCAACATTCCTGTCGAGGATCTTTACATCGAGCTTGCCTTCTTTTACAGCAGCTATTATCTTTTTAATCTGGTCAGGTGTTCCCGGCATTAGCATGTCGTTCCCCGCAATCATCTGAGCTACCGGATCTTTCCCGCCGAACCAGTCGGTCATGACAAAGCCTTTGAAACCCCAGTCCTTTCTTAATATATTTGTTAGAAGATCAGGGCTTTGTGATGTATAAGTACCGTTGATCAGGTTATATGATGACATAACTGTCCATGGGTTGGCATCCTGGACAGCAATCCTGAATCCTTCAAGGTAAATTTCACGTAATGCTCGTTCACTTACAATTGTATTAAGAGCGTTTCTGTCAGTCTCAGCATTATTGGCAGCAAAATGTTTTATCGAAACACCCACGCCTTGCGATTCAACACCTTTAACCATCGCCGCTGCAATTTTTCCCGTAACATAAGGATCTTCGGAATAATATTCGAAATTCCTGCCACACAATGGATTACGATGAATATTCATTCCAGGGCCCAATAGGATATCAGCTCCGTATTCACGGACCTCATTACCTATGGCTTCTCCAACCTTATTTACCAGGTCAACGTCCCATGTGGATGCCAGAAGCGTCCCTACAGGAAATGCTGTGCAGTAATAAGTATTATTATCATTTTCCCTGGTAGGACTAATTCTTACACCTGCAGGACCGTCCGTTAAAACCATTGGGGTAATTCCGAGCCGGGGAAGTGCAAAAGATGTTCCTGCTGCTCCATCAACAAGACTTTTCGTCTGGCCAATAGCAGTTGCCCGGAGAAGGATTTTCGCCAGGTTTGGCATTTGACGAAGGTGGTGGACCGCCAGGCATACGCATGCCGGTGCCGACAACAAGTGCCGCTTTTTCTTCCAGTGTCATAGCTGCAACCACCTTTTTTACCGGGTCTCTTCCCAGTTTCGGACCAGCCGGGTTCTGCGAATTTCCTGACACAAAAATTGCAAGACCCAATAATAAGGAGATAAGAATTTTTTTCATATGAGTGATTTTAATGTTATAATTATAGATATGATTAATAGAGTATCACATATAGTAACGAAGATAAAAACTTCAGTCATGATATTATTTTACAGTTGTAAGCCAGGCCTGAGCCATCAGTTGTGCTCCGGCGAGTGAAGGATGAACACCATCCCTCGTCCAGTAGGCACCCGGAGCATGTTTTTGAGCTTCATCAAAGATTCTCTGATATGGAATGAATGTTGCACCGAACTGATTAGCAATATCTCTTGCTGCTTTTTGGTAACCATAAAATTCAGGATACCACTTTTCGTCTACTGCTTTTACTCCTGGCACAGCAAAAGGCTCACATATAATTAGTTTCACGTTTGGCAGAGCCTTCTTTGTCCTCTCAAGAAGAGCAATATAATCATGCCTGTAGATTTCAATGGTCCCATTATACTGACCGTTAAGTTTATGCCATATATCATTTACTCCGATCAGAATGCTTAATATATCCGGTTTCAGATTGAGACAATCTGAGTCCCACCTCTCAGCAAGCTGGTAAACTTTATTCCCCGATATTCCTTTATTAATCACTTTCAGATTAAGTGATGCATGTTTTTCCAGAAGCGCGGCACCAGCCAGCATCGGATAGCCTGAACCAAGGACACTTGCATTATTGAATGTATCATCTTCTCTGTCTCTGCCCGAATCAGTTATTGAATCACCCTGGAAAAGAATAATACTTTCCTTACTTAGTGAATTCTTCTTCCCTGCAGAAGGCGCAATTGAAGCCGAAAGAATTTCAGGAATACTTGCCGCCATTAATCCGCCGAGAACCGCTTTCTTTATAAAATTGCGCCTGTTATTATTATTTCTTCCCATCTTTTCCTGTGTTTGTAAAAGATTTAATTTTGTATATCTTATCGAAATATGTAAATGATTTTTGTTGTCATTATTTAAGATTATAAATTTACTTTTTTTTCGCATATAATTTTAACCTGTAATATACGTTTGTTAAATACGAGTCAATGCTAATTAACCTATTCAACTGAATATTATGAAACAGTTTCAAATCAGATGTTTTTGGATTTTGGCTGTAATTTTAATTGCAGCTATTAAAGTATCGGGCCAGGTTACCATGCCAGATGCACTCCTTAACAATGCCCTGAAAGAGCAAATGAATTATCTGGATGAACACACACGGATCTATGATAACTACAGGGCGATCAGGGAGGATATGTTTCAAAAGCTAAAGGTGAATATTTCAGATACTTTATCTGCTGTGAACACAAAAATTGCAGGATTAAACAAAACGGCAAAGGTCCTGAATATGACAATAGATACCCTGAAAGCCAATCTTGAATCGACAAGGACCAGGCTTGATGAGATGACAAAGACAAAAAACAGTATAAGCGTGCTCGGCCTGGAATTGAACAAATCAGCTTATAACAAAGCCATGTGGACAATACTGGCCGGATTAGTCGCTGCCCTGGTATTAGGATTTCTTGCTTTTAAAAGGAATCTTTCCGCCATGTTTAATACCAAAAAAGAATTTCTGGAGCTTAAAAATGAGTTTGAGACATATCGCAAAACATCCCGGGAAGCCAGGGAAAAACTTACGATGGATCATTTCAACGAGATCAAGCGGTTGAAAGGAGGAGGATGATTGCACAGGCCAGAGGGCACAGGGCTCAGGGCTCAGGGCTCAGGGAAAAAATTATTTTACGAACTCAATTTTAAACCAGTTACCTGCCATGACGGCAGATTTGCAGGCTTCTTAATCACCAGAGCCTTCTGCAGTTCTGTTTCCATCTGATTTTTTCTTTGCTACCAACCATTGCAACTGAAGCTATAGTTTTTAGCATCTGGTTTTGATGATCTTTCCAAGAGATCTGATCATTATATCTTCTTCAGGTTTACCCAGACAATATGCATAAAGTGTATTTCCTTTGGTTGTAAACCGAATGTCTCTCGAACTGTATCCAAAGTTCTCATCGAATCTGCCAAGCTTTTTTACCGGCTTTATCCGATGGTTTCTCGCCATAGATTTTCCAGGGACGTGAACCATAAATTCCTTCTCCGTTTGCTGCAATCCATATACCAATCTCATCGAGTATTTTCAGCATATCGGGTTCAAGGTCTCCTTCAGGAGTCTGTACAACATTCAGCAAGTAAATTGCCATTTTTGCTTACAATATCCACAAGCATCTGAATGACTTCAGTTGAAGTTTTATATTTCTGACCTGTGCGATAATACCAGTCACCGATCGAAGTATCGGTTTGCCAGGGGAACTGGCCGACAGTATCTTTCACACCTCTCTCCAGGTCCTCAACCCACATTCCGTCAGATGGCTGCTTACAGGTATAGACCGCCTGAAGTGTTCCTCCATTTCTGGTCATATCCTGATTGTAAAAATGAGAGATAAGAGTGCGCCCTACATTTTCAAAAGGCATCTTGCTGTCAGAATAAAGCAGATCGGGATGGTAATTATCAATCAACTCCTTTATGCTTCTGTACCATTCAAGCTGAAATGCCGGGTTATTAGTCAGCCAGTCGCTATCACCCGGGGCAGTGCGTGCATGATACAAATCCTGGTAATCAAGATTGGCACCATCATAAGGAATACCTGCCTTAACGCCTTCCTTATCAGAACCATGGGCAGCCTGAAACCATGTAAAACTTGCTCCCAGGTGCTCTGAAACTCCGAATTTCAACCCTTGTTTTTTTGCAGCCTGCTGCCAGATTCCTACAACATCCTTTTCAGGCCCCATATTAGCAGCATTCCATCTGTTCAGCTTCGAATTCCAGAGAAAAAAATTATCATGATGGGTACCCATACTGACAAAGTATTTTGCCCCGGTCTTTTTATAAAGCTCCATGAGTTTATCAGGATCCCACCTCTGGGCTTTCCATAGCGGTATTATATCCTTATAACCAAACACCGAAGGATGGCCATAATGTTCTATATGATATTTGTAGGCAGGATCATTTTCCTCGTACATCCTCCTGGCATACCAGTCGCCCTGCCGTGGCACTGCCTGTGGTCCCCAGTGCGCCCAGATTCCGAACTTGGCATCGCGAAACCATTCAGGGTATTGATACTGCTTAAGTGACTCATCAGTAGGCTTGTAGGGGCCTTCCGGTATAGCTGTATTTACTTTCTGAGCCGAAAGCAAACCTGCGATAATTATGACTGATAATAATATCAGTCCAAACGATTTTAAATGTTTTGTTTTCATCATTTTCTGCTTTTGTTCTGACTTGTTCAAATTCCATTTTCCTGCTTATCACACAGATCTGCTCCGATATTAGAAACGTTTCTTCAACAATAAGCGGGATCTGCAAAAGATTATATTAATACCTTATCTTAATTTTAACAGCACCATCCACTGGCCTTTCCGATACTACAATAATATACCCTCCTCCGCAGCCTGAGGTAATCGCACCAGGATAATTGGGGAGATATTTGCTTTCCAGTTCACTCATAACTTCATCGGGTACTGTCAGTGGCAGTATTTTTTTCCATGAGAGCAACGTAGCAGTAAGTGCTTTTCCCAGATTATCAATGTCCATTTTATTCACTGCCTCCCAGCATAATTCACCAGCCTCACCCAGTTCGCGAACAAAGGCTATCTTCGAGATGCATCTCTTTAAGAGGGTCATAACCTTCAGGGCGCGGCTTAAGCGGAATAAGGTGAAGAACATCTGACAGCCATTCGCAATTTTCTTTCTTCGTAGTGGATTCAATCTTCTCAGGCCAGTAGCCGCCGTTATAATAAAGCCGGTTGATGCCTGGAAAGAGAAGTCCTATATGATCCTGTGAGCCGGATATATATTTTTGTCCGGGAGTGTTTTCTGCTCCAAACAACATTCTGGCATTTTGTTCATTGTCTCCCTCAGGATATCTGTCTCCCCATATTTGAATCGCTGTTTTCCTTGAGCTTGTAGCCAGTCCTGACCTGTCATTGAAATTCATTGTCGGCAGGATTTGTGCAACGACTACTGATCCCGGATATATTTCCGAGACCCAGGGCTGGTCTATCCAGCCGCCGGCGAGACATAACCTGTAAGGAAATTTCATAGCCGGATGAAAGACTTATCTATTGAAACGATTTTTCAGTATTTTACTTCTGCTTTCATTAACAACCTGTTCGCTTATCCATTCGTAGGTCTTTTTCATTCCCTGCTTAAGCGGTATCGATGGTTCCCATCCCAGGTATTTCTTTATCAGCGTATTCTCCGAATTTCGACCTCTTACTCCCTTTGGAGCCTTCAGATCGTACATTCTTTTAAGCTTATAGCCTGCTATTTCTTCAACAATATCCACCAGGGCATTTATTGAAACCATTTCGCTGCTGCCAAGGTTAATTGGTTCTCCGATATTACTATACATTATATCCTGAATGCCTTTTATGCAGTCATCTATATACATGAAGCTTCGTGTCTGCAGACCATCACCCCAGATAACGATCTCCTTTTTGCCGGTAATGCCGGCTTCAATAACTTTCCGGCATATAGCAGCCGGTGCTTTTTCCCTGCCGCCGTCAAAAGTACCGCAGGGTCCATAAACATTATGGAATCTGGCTACCCTGGTCAATAAATCCGAAATCTTCCGAGAAATGGCGGCACATACGTTCACTGAACAGTTTTTCCCAGCCGTATCCGTCTTCCGCAAGAGCCGGGTATGCATCAGATTCTTTCAATCCGGGATTATCAGTATCGGTCTGTTTTTCACCATTATAGACACAGGCTGAAGAGGCATAGAAAAACCTGTCTATCCCGCAATCTCTCGCAGCAATAAGAAGATGAGTATTTATCAGAACGCTTATCATGCAGGCAGCTTTATTGTTTTCAATGAAGCCCATACCACCCATATCTGCAGCCAGATTGAAAACTTCATTATAGCCGTTGACTGCGGTATGGCAATTATCCCGCAACCGAAGATCGAGAACGAGATTTTCGGCCCCGGGTGTTACCTGGTACCATTCATTAAGTGGTTTCAGATCAACCGCTCTTACATGCTGTCCCTTCTTAATGAGTTCTTTCACCAGGTGACCGCCAATAAACCCGCCAGCTCCAGCAACTACTATTTTCTTCATTTTACATTCAGTTTATACCATCTGATTGCATTTTCGCTATAGATCTTTCTGATAACCTCTTTCGGTAGCTGAAGTCCTTCAAATGTTCCTTTGAATTTGTCTGAGGTCATTTTATCACTTGATGTGAAATATTTCCAGTCGTCAAGCCAGGTTTCATTTATCCCTTTTGAAACTTTTTCACGATCGCCGTTCCCATCGTCCGACAGATCAGTGCCATACAAAAGTCTGTCCTGATATTTTATGCAAAAATCCCGTACTTTGTTGCGGTCCCTTGCAGACTGATATTGCAGGTGGCATATCCTGGCTGCCATGTCAACTGCCATATTTGGAAATTTATCAAGCCGTTTTGCAAGCTCGTCAACATTCCATTCCAGGCTGCCAAGGTGACAACCCACAAATTTAAGGTTGGGATGCAGTTCAAGAAGGTGATCACGGGCATTTATCTGCGCTTCATATGATGGATATTCAGGATGTAGGAACATATGATATTTAGGATTCTCAGCAAAATAGCTGCTGTCGCTTGTGACTGTCATTTCATTTAACGGCAGCCAGCAATTCCGGGGCTCTCCGAGATGACCGGTAACAGGCAGATTCTTGCTTTCAATAAAATCAATTACAGGTTTAAGAGCGGTATCATCAACCATGATGAACCTGCCATTCCTGTCCCGTTCAGTCATTCCGATATTTTTCCAGAGTTTTACAGAAACTGCTCCGCCCGCGATATTGTTATTCAAATCAGCAATGGCTTTAGTACTCCACTTATCGGTTCCCCAACCCACCGTATCAAAATAAAATGTTGCTGCATAGAAGACTCTCGCAGGATACTTTTTGACAGAAGCAAGAGCCCAGCCTAGCTGCTTTTGAACTGCTACGGAGTCTGAATGGTCGACATTCAGTGTAATAAGCAAGAAATTGTCCTTAATTGCCTGATCTTCAAAGAATCCCCTGTCACTGTTAATGTGAACATGAGAATCGATTTTCAGCACTGACTGATAATCTTTCGATGTAAAATAATCGGATTGGCATCGTGTTAATAACAACAACGCTGAAATGAAAAAAACAAAGTGGGTTTTCATCAGATTTAAAAAGTTGATTAAGGTTAAATATAGTCAAAAAAAGAAAGAGGGTGTCTCAAAAGTTGCTTTTTTACCCCCAAGGAGGGATATGAAGCTATCTCAACCCCCCAACCCCCCATATGGGGGGCTATTAAGATTTAGGAGTTCAAAGTCCCCCAAATTAGCTCAACCCCCCACCCCCCCCAAATGGGGGGCTATTAATATTCAGGAGTTTAAAGTCCCCCAATTGGGGGATTTAGGGGGTTTATGATTTTTCTATTTAGGCATAACAACAAATGGAGCAGAATTGAGGAATTCAATACTTTTCTGGCAACTGGTAAACTCATCAAAATTATATTCTTCAACCTCGACAATCCCATATTGCATCCCTGATATTGCAGCTGCAGCCCAGACTGCCGGAAAATCCACCACACCCGGAGCACCGATTTCTGTCTTATCCTTAATATGCCAGAGTTCAAAACGTCCGGGATATTTATTAAAATAATCCACAGGATTTGCCTTACCCACAACAGCCCAGTAAAGATCCATCTCAAACATGACTTTTTTTGGATCAGTATTTTTCAGCATGAAATCGTAAATAGTCTGTCCATCAAGCTTGGTGGAGAATTCTTTATCATGGTTATGATAACCAAACCTTATACCTTTAGCTGCACATTTCTCTCCTATAATATTAAAATAATCACAATAGCGTTTAAGTGTATCGAGACTGCGAAATGCACCGTCACCCATAACCGGTTGAACAAGAAATTTCGCACCTGCAGCAACATGAGCATCTATGCAGGAATCCCACCAGGCCAGGTTACTAGCCATATTAGCAGAATCAGGTAATTCCTGAGACACATGAGAACTTAAGACTGACATTCCATTAGCCTGACAAAGAGCTTTAAAGGCGGCTGGTTCCATACCGTAAAGCTTGCCGCTTTCGTAGCCGGCAGCTTCAACAAATTTATAGCCCATTTTACCAACTTTGGCAATAGCTGCGGGCACATTCTTAATAATAGAGTCACGAATAGAATATAACTGCAGTCCAATGTTTTTCTGAGGAGTGGTTTTGCAGGTAAAGAATGTGGTACAGATAAAAGCTGATACCACAATAATCATAAGAATCGAAACAAAGCTTCTTTTTTTCATTTTAAACAGATTTAGATTTTAATGTTTCAGGCTAATATAACAATTATTTACAAGATGCTGATTACTAACTATATACAATTAACGAATTCGTATGTTAAATGTAAGGATAATTTGATTTTCCCAAAAAGTAGTGTGTTATTTTTAAATAGTCAAACCGGAAGGATTATTATTCAGAAATAAATTTCAGCAGAGGGATAAGAATTGGTTGTCCTTTTTCTGCTGTATATGAGATATTTGTAGGTTTACCTTCTGCTCCTCCAGTCACCCGGTCGCCAGTAGTTGTGACATGAACATATGGATTTGCCTTACTTATAAATCCAAGTGCCCTCTCCTTCGCTTCCCGTGAAAAATTCACAAACTGTGGATAAACTGCACTGATGATTTCTGTAAGTCCGGTACTTTTAGTAAGAATAGTGCCTTTCGGGTATTGGGCAGGCTTATCATCCTGAACAATTACTACAGTACCTCCCGAAGGGATCCAGTTCAGCCAGTTCATCTCATCTCCTGCATTTTTTTCAACACCCCGCTTGATGATAATATCGGAGTAGTGCCTCTTCAAACCGTCTTTGAAAAGAACTGGCAGTTTGGTAGCATTTATATAGGCTGAAATAAGCTTGCAATTATTGTAATGATCAACGCTGAAATTATAATCAACTGCAGCAATATGACCATTAGAAAAAAGCTGGGAGGCAAACAGATCCGTTAAGGCTCTGAATTCGATTGTTGATGTATCGAGTGAAGAGTTATGCTTAAATATATATTCCCTGATCATCTTTGAATAGCCGGACTTGTTTGAAGAACCGGGGTTTATATCATCAGAAGTCAATTTTATTTCGCGTGGTACATCTTCTATTCTGCTAACTTTTAGCGTTACCCTTGAAACAGGTTTCCTTCCTTCATCTTTTAATTTGAGTTCATTAATAATCGAATTATCGGGTTCGGTCTCATAAGCCTCGATGTCCAAAGTTCCTGTGGCCAGACCACTTGCTGATACAGAAATATGTATCTTACCTGGTTTTCCGGTGGATCTGATGACATTTGATACCGGCATATCCATATAGAATACTCCTTCCATCTCCTGAACCTTGTAAATATCCGATTCATAAGCTGAAGGGCCAACAAGTACACCGGGTCCGGATAATACCCACTTTACCGGGTTATCGGCACCATAAACATGATTACCCTGGGAATCAGTGATATCTGCTGTCACAATTGCAATGGAACCACGATCTGCGGCAATCCTCATCGATGACCCTTTGAGAATGATTTTTGCAGGCTCACCTGCCAGAGCGGTTTCTGTCTTAACCTTGATTCCGCTTTTAGTCGCTGTAGCACTTATTGTTCCTTTCGCAATCAGTATATCTTTAAAAGTAACACAATGGCAACCTGATTGGTCAGGTGAAAGGGTCCCTTTACTGACACCATTGACCAGCAGTTCAACTTGTTCACAGTTCGAATTTACAGTTATATCTTCCTTCTTTCCCAGGAATTGCGACCGCCAGTAAACAGGCTGAATATAGACCATGGGCTTTTTATCGTATGCAGCTTTCCAGAAATAATAAACACTTTTTGGAATCCTGTAAATATCCACTAACCCTGTCGGATCAATATGCTTCAGGGGTATATTCTGATACTCTATGTCGGCGCCATGATCTTCATATAATCCTCCATTAAGATTTCCATCAGGGCGGCTTTTACCGGGAAGTTTAACAGAAGTTTCTGTCATGCTATTTGTAATGAGGTCCGAAGCCAAAATCCTTGTTGTATCTTCAGTAGCCGCAATTTTTGAATCAACCGGATGGTTTGTCTCACTCCCCATGCTCCAAAAAACAATGCTCGGATGGTTCCTGTCGCGACGTATCATTTCCTTTAGCTGTTGTTCCTGAACTTCAGCAGAAAATTCCTGGTTTTTAATATTTGGCACTTCTTCCTCTATTATCATGCCCAGTCTGTCGGCCAGCTCATATGCAAGCTTCTCACTAGTATAATTGCCTGTTTTCAGGAAGTTATAGTTCAGGTTTTCAGCCATATCTTTTAGATCCATGACTGTAATCCATTTTGGGATCGCATCGCCCAGCCAGGGATAGTCCTGGTACCGGGTCCCTCCGTGAATCTCCAGCTTTTTACCGTTCAGATAAAGAAATTTTTCTTTGTTGTCCCATCTGATCCGACGAAAACCAAGAGGACTTGATATATTGATCTGCAATTGTTTTGCCATCTGTCACCTGGCTATAAATTTTATAAAGATAGGGATCATCAGGCGACCAGAGATGTGGTTTTTTTACAGGTTTACCGGTCTGATCGAACAAGTAGAGTTCCCCCGGACCTATTACAGCTTCCGATTTTATTATCTGTACGATTTTACCTGTGGAATCAGCAATGGAAGTTTGCAATGAGCAGCTCTTCTTTTGAGGATTGTCATTTTTTACCCAGGTCCGTACTCTAACCACACCTTCAGTTTCCGAAATCCGGGGTGTCGTGACGAAAGTCCCCCCTTCATGAATCGCAGACCCCTGCATGGGAATGTAAAGTCTATCGGTCAGTACAAGTTTCACATCACGGTAAACCCCTCCGTAAACTTCAAAATCGACCGGAGACATAGGCGGAATTTTGAACTCATCGTTTTGACGGTTATTGACTGCTATTGCAAGAACATTATCTTCCCCCTGTTTAATAAAAGAGGTTATATCAAAATCGAAAGAGCCATATCCGCCTTTATGATCACCCAGATACTTTCCGTTGAGCCATAATTTGCAGTACTTCTGAACTCCTTCAAACTCAATAAAGACCTTCCTGTCGGAATATTCTTTGTTCACCAGGAAATGCTTGCGATACCAGCCCCATCCAAGCCACCAGTAAGGATTATCCGCTTCTGAGGCATTCCTGATAAAGGGATGAAGCTCCCCTGTAGTCTCGTAGGTGCTCCAGGTATGCGGAATACTTATGGCAATCCATTTGCTATCGTCAAACTCCGGAGTTTCATAACCTTTGCTATCACCCGAATTAGGAAAATAATTGAATGTCCATTCGGAATTAATAATCTTTTCAATCCTGCGGCTTTTTTGGTTACCTGGCTTGTTCTGGCCAGATGAAACAGGAAACAATAAGAAAGTTGAGAGCAGAAGAGTGATAATTTTCATTTTCAGAGTGTAATGACAATAGATTTAGCAAGTCTAAGGTAATAAATTTTTAGCTGATTGAAAAAAGGAAACTGATAATTCGTAAACCAGGGTCCCGATTACTCCTCCTTCAAAAGCTACTCTTTATACACATTTTTCATTGGCATGGCTATGAAAGAGCCAAATATGAATAACTCCCGGGGCCAGACGGGAGTCGACATAACTCTCTGATATCAAGCTCAGAATGGGCATAATATGATAAATTTTTGTGAAACATCCTGGAGATTCCTCACTTCGTTCGGGATGACACGTTTTATCTGAGGAACAGGAAGGAAGAAGCGGCGATTCGAAGATGAATTTATACTAATTTTTGGTCGAATCGCCGCTTCTTCCTTTAACAAAATGATGATGTCATCGAACAAGTGAGGATCTCCCGCTCATAACTAGTAATTCTAATTGCATAAAGTACACTAAGGGCTAACGCAATTAGGCTTTAATTTCTCTGAATTTCACTTAGATTCAAAGCATTATTCATATCCTGCAGAATTATCGGTACAAAATAAATGAAGAAAAATTGCACTTTTTCTTTGATATATTAAAAATATGGGTACATTTGTCCATCATTCTATAATTAAACAGTGAGAATATCTTTAATCCATATTATCGTCCTCATCCTCATTCTTGCCCAGCGCACATGACCCGGGACTAATATGTGTTACTATAGACATACAGAAGCTTTCCGGGAGACCGGGAAGCTTTTTTTTTATTTTGATTTTTAAAAATGAAAAAACAGTTAAGAAGTTCAAAAACAACATCAGGAAGAAATATGGCAGGGGCAAGAAGCCTGTGGCGTGCCAACGGGATGAAGGAAGAACAAATGGGTAAACCTGTAATCGCGGTTGTTAACTCATTTTCGCAGTTTGTTCCGGGTCATGTTCACCTTCATGAGATTGGTCAGGTCGTAAAAAAGGAGATAGAAAAGAGAGGTCTCTTTGCGGCTGAATTCAACACAATTGCTATTGATGATGGTATAGCAATGGGCCATGAAGGAATGCTATATTCGCTCCCATCAAGAGAATTAATTGCAGACAGTGTTGAATATGTTTGTAATGCACATCTGGCTGATGCAATGATCTGCATCAGCAATTGCGATAAGATCACTCCCGGAATGCTGATGGCAGCTATGAGGATCAATATTCCTGCAGTGTTTGTATCAGGCGGGCCCATGGAAGCCGGACGTCTTAATAACAAGTACCTCGATCTTGTAGATGCTATGGTTGCCGGTGCTGATAATTCAATAAGCGACAGCGATCTATATGAAATCGAAAAATCGGCATGTCCGACATGCGGTTCCTGTTCAGGAATGTTCACTGCCAACTCAATGAATTGTCTTACAGAGGCACTGGGACTTTCTCTGCCGGGTAACGGAACCATAGTAGCCACACATCAAAACAGGGTAAAGCTATTTGAGAAAGCTGCTGGTTTAATTGTTGATCTTGCCATGAGATATTATGACAATGGCGATGAATCGGTTCTTCCCCGTTCAATTGCTTCAAAGGAAGCATTCATGAATTCGATGTCACTCGATATTGCAATGGGCGGATCAACAAATACTGTTCTTCATCTTCTGGCAATTGCACAGGAAGCCGGTGTCGATTTTACAATGAAGCGATATTGATGAACTTTCACGTAAAATACCTAATATCTGCAAGGTAGCTCCAAGTTCACAATACCATATTCAGGATGTAAACCGGGCAGGAGGTATCCTGGGAATAATGGGTGAACTCGAACGAGGAAATCTGATTGATTCGTCTGTAATACGGGTGGATTATCCGACTCTTCATGAAGCAATTTCAGATTGGGATATTCTTGGAGCAAAAGCACAACCTGAAGCATTCAAAATTTTTAAAAGTGCCCCTTCAATGGAAAAAAACCTGAAGATGGGTTCACATAACACTCTATATCCAGGAACTGGACACTGACAGGGAAAAAGGATGCATCAGGTCAGTAAAATATCCTTATAATAAGGATGGCGGTCTGGCAGTTCTCTTTGGAAATATTGCAAGTAAAGGATGCATTGTTAAAACTGCAGGTATTGATCCTTCACTGTTTACATTTACCGGGAAAGCAATAATTTTTGAATCCCAGGATGATGCTGCTGAAGGGATCCTGAAAGGTTCTGTAAAAGAAGGCGATGTAGTTGTTATCAGATATGAAGGTCCAAAAGGTGGTCCGGGAATGCAGGAGATGCTCTATCCCACTTCTTATCTGAAATCCAAAGGGCTGGATAAGAAATGTGCACTTATTACCGACGGAAGGTTTTCAGGTGGTACCTCAGGTTTATCTATTGGTCATGTTTCCCCTGAAGCCGCATCAGGAGGTGAACTCGCCCTGGTAAGAACCGGGGACCGGATTGAAATAGATATCAGCAGAAGAAAAATAAATGTCCTTTTATCCGACGAAGAACTTAAAATCAGAAAAAAAGAAGAAGAATCAAAAGGAGAAAAAGCTTACCAACCTGCAAATCGTAACCGGGTAATATCTTCAGCATTGAAAGCATATGCTGCAAATGTAAGTTCAGCGGATCTGGGAGCGGTAAGACTTATATAAGGCTCAGGGCACAGCAAGGCACAGAGATAAAGACAGAAAGATAAGAAAAATGACAATTAGACTAAAATGTATATGAAGACTGAAAAGGAAACAGAACAAGCAACTGTTGAAGTAAACGGACAGGCAACATATTACAGGTGCAGAAGCAATTCTGCAATGCCTGATAGAAGAAGGCGTTGACACTATTTTTGGCTATCCTGGCGGAGCAATAATGCCTGTGTATGACAAACTTATGGATTATGAGGACAAGCTTCGGCACATTCTTACACGTCATGAACAGGGAGCAGCACATGCTGCACAGGCATACTGCAATGGTTACCGGCAGGCCGGGTATTTGTTTTGCCACTTCAGGACCGGGTGCCACCAATCTCGTAACAGGAATTGCAAATGCATTTCTCGATTCAGTTCCTGTGGTTTTTATTACTGCCCAGGTGGTATCAGAACTTATCGGTACAGATGCTTTTCAGGAAACTGATATTATTGGTGTTTCGATGCCGGTCACAAAATGGAATTGCCAGGTAAAAAAACCACAGGATATTCCTGAAATTATTGCAAAAGCTTTTTATATCGCAAAATCCGGTCGTCCGGGACCTGTTCTGATTGATATTACAAAGGATGCCCAGCTTGAAAAACTTGATTTCAAATATAAAAAATGTGATTATATAAGAAGTTATAATCCTCACATTCCATTGCATACCAAGGCAATAGAATCAGCAGCAATAATGATAAACCATGCTGAAAGACCACTGATTCTTGCCGGTCACGGTGTGCTGATTTCAGGTGCAGAAGATGAACTGAAAGCATTTGCAGAAAAAACAGGAATACCTGTTGCACTTACACTGCTTGGTCTCTCCTGCTTCCCTTCGGATCATCGTCTGTTTACAGGTATGCTTGGAATGCATGGCAACTATGGACCCAATCTTCTGACCAATGAAGCTGATCTGATCATTGCCATCGGAATGCGCTTCGATGACCGGGTTACAGGAAATCTTAAAAAATATGCTAAGAAGGCAACAATAATTCATATTGAGATCGATGAAGCAGAGATAAATAAAAATGTAATTGTCGATGTCGAGATAAACAATGATGCCAAAGATGCCCTTAAATATCTTATCCCTCTTGTCAAAGAGAATTCATTTGAAAAATGGATCAGGGAATTCAGAATCTGTGATAAGACTGAATATGATAAAGTTATCAAAAACGACACCAAACCTGAAAAAGGTGAAATAAGAATGGGTGAGGTTGTGAGCCTGATATCGGAGCTGACAAAAGGAGAAGCAATTATTGTGACCGATGTCGGCCAGAATCAGATGTATGCAGCACGCTATTATAAATTCAGACATCCAAACAGCCTGGTCACCTCAGGTGGAATGGGAACAATGGGATTCGGTCTTCCGGCAGGGATGGGAGCTAAAATTGGAAGACCCGATAAAGCAGATCATTACCTTCGTCGGAGACGGAGGTTTTCAGATGACAATACAGGAACTGGGAACAATTATGCAGTATAATGTTCCTGTGAAAATAATAATTCTTAATAATAATTACCTCGGAATGGTACGGCAGTGGCAGGATATGTTCTTCGATAAGAGATATGCTTCAACTGAACTGGTTAATCCTGATTTCGTAATGATTGCCAAAGCATATAATATACCGGCGAAAAAAGTAACCAAGAGAGAAGATCTGCAGAGTTCACTTGAAGAAATGCTGGCTGCAGAAGGTCCATACCTTCTTGAAATAGCTATTGAGAAGGAAGGAAATGTATTCCCGATGGTAGAACCGGGATCATCAGTTTCGGAAATAAGATTAACTTATTAATAAAATATCTGTGCAGAGAAAAAACAAGTTAAAATTATGAAACAGGAATTTACAATATCGCTTTTCACCGAGGACCATATAGGTATCCTTGGACAGATAACAATAATATTAACCCGAAGGCAGATCAATATTGACAGCTTCACTGCTTCGGAATCAGCTGTAAAAGGAGTATATCTTCTTACAATTGTTGTAAAGACAACAACTGAGATGATCCAGAAAGTTGCAAGACAGATGGAAAAACTTGTTGATGTACTGAAAGTTTTTGTGCATACATCCGATCAGATCATTTACCAGGAGATTGCCCTCTTCAAGGTCACTACCAAAGGCCTGATGTCAGGCAATGTTATTGATCATGTTGTACGTGCTCATCATGCACGAATTCTTGAAGTCTCTCCGGAATATATTGTAATTGAAAAAACAGGCCATAAGAGCAGAAATAGCTGAATTGCTTACCCAGCTTGAACCATATGGGTTTTGCAGTTTGCAAAATCAGGCAGGGTAGCTATAACCAAACAGGTAAAAGAGCTTACTTCATATCTTAAAGAGATGGATGAAGCAAACCGGCTTAAAACAGAAACATTTGACGTATGCCTGAAAATTAACTAAAATTAAAAACCAGTATTAATCACATATTTAATATTTAAGAATCATGGCAAAAATTGATTTTGGCGGAGTCGTCGAAAATGTAGTAACAAGAGAAGAATTTTCACTTTCAAAAGCCCGCGAAGTACTTAAAAATGAAGTAGTAGCTGTTATCGGTTATGGTGTTCAGGGACCTGCACAGGCAATGAACATGAAGGATAATGGCATTAATGTAATTATCGGACAGGCTCCGGAATTCAAAGCCGACTGGGATAAAGCTCTTGCAGATGGTTTTGTTCCCGGGAAAACACTTATTTCCTGTTGAAGAAGCTGCTAAAAAAGGTACAATAATTCAATACCTGGTTTCAGATGCAGCACAACGTATACTCTGGCCAAAACTAAAACCATGTCTTAAAAAAGGAGATGCACTTTATTTCTCCCATGGATTTTCAATTACATATAAAGAACATACCGGAGTTATTCCTCCTGACTTATGTTGATGTTATTCTTGTTGCACCAAAAGGATCAGGAACAAGTGTCAGACGTAATTTTCTGGCAGGTGCAGGTATCAACTCAAGCTTTTCAGTATTTCAGGATTTTACCGGAAAAGCAGAAGAACGTACAATTGCACTGGGTATAGCAATTGGTTCAGGTTATCTCTTCCCGACAACTTTTGAACAGGAAGTTTACAGCGATCTGACAGGAGAACGCGGTGTTCTGATGGGTGCTCTTGCAGGAATAATGGATGCTCAGTACCAGGTACTTCGTGAAAATGGACATAGCTCCGTCTGAAGCATTTAATGAAACTGTTGAAGAGCTTACCCAGAGTCTGATAAGACTGGTTGATGAAAAAGGTATGGACTGGATGTATGCCAACTGCAGTGCAACTGCACAGCGCGGAGCTCTCGACTGGCGTCCAAAATTCAAAGCGGCAACACTTCCTGTATTCACAGATCTGTATAATAAGGTAAAATCGGGTGAAGAATGTGTAAGGGTTCTTAAATCAACAGGTGCAGCAAATTATAAACAGGTACTTGATGCAGAACTGAATGAACTTGGTAATTCCGAAATGTGGAGAGCAGGTGCTGCAGTGAGAAAACTGAGACCGGTGAAATAATAATCATTAACTAATAATTTATGAATATGGACGATAAGGTCATTATTTTCGATACTACCCTCAGGGATGGAGAACAGGTGCCTGGTTGCCAGTTAAATACAATTGAAAAAATTGAAGTTGCCCAGGCTCTTGAAGCTCTCGGGGTCGATGTTATCGAAGCCGGTTTTCCAATTTCAAGTCCAGGTGATTTCAAATCGGTGGTGGAAATTTCAAAAGCTGTTACAAACCCGGTGATCTGTGCTCTCACACGCGCTGTGAAAAAAGATATTGAAGTTGCAGCCGAGGCCCTTCAATATGCAAAAAGAAAAAGGATACATACCGGTATCGGTACCTCTGCCTTCCATATAAAATATAAGATAAAGACAACACCTGAGGAGATACTGAAAAGAGCCGCAGATGCAGTCAAATATGCACAGAAAGTTTGTTGATGATGTTGAATTTTATGCTGAAGATGCAGGCAGAAGTGAAAATGAATACCTGGCAAAAGTTATTGAAGCTGTAATTAAAGCCGGAGCAACTGTTGTAAATATACCTGATACAACCGGTTATTGCCTGCCTGAAGAATATGGCCAGAAGATAAAATATCTCAGGGATAATGTTCCGAATATTGATAAGGCAACAATTTCAACCCATTGCCATAATGATCTGGGAATGGCTACTGCAAATACAATGATGGGAATAATTAACGGAGCACGACAGGTTGAGGTTACTATAAATGGTATCGGTGAGAGAGCCGGAAACACATCTCTTGAAGAGATTGCTATGATTATAAAAAGCCATCATGACCTGAAACTTAAAACCGATATCAATACAAAACTGATCTACAGTACCAGCCGGCTGGTTTCAACTCTTATGAGCATGCCTGTTCAGGCAAATAAAGCAATTGTCGGAAGAAATGCATTTGCTCATTCCTCAGGCATTCATCAGGATGGCGTACTTAAGAACAGGGAAAATTATGAAATCATTGATCCGGTTGAAGTCGGAATAAGGGAATCATCAATAATCCTTACTGCACGCAGCGGAAGGGCTGCTCTTAATCATCGTCTTGAATTGCTCGGATTTAATTTTGGGAAGGAAGAGATTGATGATATCTACCACCGCTTCCTTGTGCTTGCCGACAAAAAGAAAGAGATCAATGATGAAGATATCAGGATACTTGCCGGTGTTGTTTTCCAGGGAGAAAAATCGCTGAAGCTCGATCTGCTTCAGGTTTCGTGCGGAAAATCATTGATCCCGGTTGCTACTGTCGGTATGAAGATAAACGGTGAAGTTCATTTCTCAACAGCATCAGGCAACGGACCAATAGATGCTGCATTTACTGCTGTCAAACAACTGATAAGCAAAACCGTTCATCTCGAGGAATTTCTGATCCAGGCAATTACAAAAGGCAGTGATGACCTTGGAAAGGTTCATATCCAGGTTGAACACCAGGGAAAGATCTATTATGGTTTTTCAGCAAATACCGATATCATTACTGCTTCAGTTGAAGCTTTTATTGATGCTCTTTCAAAAATTAAATAACCCCTGGCATTCTCCGGGGGTAATTCAGTTACACAGAGATACACAGAGAACCTAGAGAGCACGGAGAAAAATAATACTATAAATGAATCAAAAACACTTTTCGACAAAATCTGGGACAGTCATGTAGTGCGATCCATTGAAGATGGACCTGATGTTCTTTACATCGACAGGCATTACATACACGAGGTTACCAGTCCGCAGGCATTTAATGGCCTGAAGGAAAGAGGTATTCCGGTTTTCAGACCCGACAAAACTCTTGCCACTGCCGATCATAACATACCAACAAAAGACCAGCATCTTCCAATTCGTGATCAGTTATCACGAAACCAGGTTGAAAGACTAAGTGAGAACTGCCGGAAGTATGGAATCGAGCTTTTTGGTCTTAACCATCCTAAAAATGGTATTGTACATGTAATTGGTCCGGAACTTGGATACACACTTCCCGGAATGACAATAGTATGCGGTGACAGCCATACATCAACTCATGGGGCATTTGGAACAATAGCATTTGGCATTGGGACAAGTGAGGTCGAGATGGTACTGGCAACTCAGTGCATTCTTCAGCCAAAACCAAAAAAGATGAGGATCACACTCGATGGGGACTTGCATAAAGGAGTGACTTCAAAAGATATAATCATGTATCATTATCTCTGAGATCTCAGCGAGCGGGGCAACAGGATATTTCGTGGAGTATTGCGGATCAGCTATCAGAAAACTGAGCATGGAAGCCAGAATGACAATCTGCAATATGAGTATCGAAATGGGTGCCCGGGGCGGTTTAATAGCACCCGATGAAATTACTTTCGAATATCTCAGAAACCTTCCTTCAATCCCTGGAATTGACGATCTGAAATCATCTGTAAATGAATGGAAAATGCTGAAAAGTGATCCTGATGCACTCTTTGACAGCGATCTGAAATTTGATGCGGTTCAATAAAACCGATGATCACCTACGGCACAAATCCGGGTATGGGAATGGCAATCGATGATTCAATTCCTCTATCTGACACAAAGAGCAATAAAGCCTCTTCTTCATTTATAAAATCACTTGATTATATGGGATTTAAGCCCGGGATGAAACTGCTCGGACATCCGGTTGATTATGTTTTCATCGGAAGTTGCACAAACGGAAGAATAGAGGATTTCAGAGCATTTGCCCAGATTATCAGAGGAAGAAAAAAAGCAGCTAATATAACCGCTCTAATTGTTCCGGGTTCAAAAAAAGTAGAAGAACAGATGGCTGCTGAAGGCCTTACAGAGCTTTATAAAAATGCCGGTTTCGAGGTAAGACAGCCCGGATGTTCTTCATGCCTGGCTATGAATGAAGATAAAATTCCCCAGGGTAAATATGCTGTTTCAACTTCAAACAGGAACTTTGAAGGCAGACAGGGTCCGGGAGCAAGGACTCTTCTGGCAAGTCCGCTTACCGCAGCTGCTGCAGCAATAACAGGAAGAATAACCGATCCCCGCGATTTAATAAGATAAGTAGAAAAAGTAAAAAATAATCAGATATGGCAAAAGTTAAGTTTGATATTCTTGAGTCAACGTGTGTTCCACTTCCATTGGAAAATGTTGATACCGATCAGATTATCCCTGCAAGGTTTCTAAGTGCAACATCAAGGCAGGGTTTCGGGGATAATCTTTTCCGCGACTGGAGATATTCCAAGAGCGGTGAGAAAAACAGGGAGTTTGTTCTTAATAATCCAAAATTCAGCGGAAAAGTACTTGTTGCCGGTAAGAATTTTGGCAGCGGATCAAGCCGTGAACATGCTGTTTGGGCTATTTTTGATTATGGCTTCAGGGCTGTCGTATCGAGTTTTTTTGCTGATATCTTTATGAATAATGCTCTTAATAACGGACTTCTTCCGATAGTAATATCTGATGAGCTTTTAAAAAAGCTTCAGAACATGATCCTGAAAAATCCCGGCACCAAAAGTTAAAATTGATCTTGAAAAACAGACATTTACAATATTGCCTACAGGAGATTCTGTCAAATTCGGAATCAATCCTTATAAAAAAGAATGTCTGCTTAAAGGACTCGATGATATTGATTTTCTATTGAGCATGAAGAATTCAATAACCAGTTATGAAAATAACAAAAGCCTTGTAAAATGAGAGTTGAAATAATGGATACTACCCTCAGGGATGGGGAACAAACACAGGGAGTGTCATATTCACCGCTCGAAAAGCTCCATGTTGCCAAACTTCTTCTTAAGGATCTGAAGGTCGACAGGATTGAAGTGGCATCAGCACGTGTTTCATCGGGGGAATTTGAAGCTATCAGGCAAATAACCGATTGGGCCCGTCATAACAATCTCCACAGGAAAATAGAGGTTCTGGGATTTGTCGATGGCGATATCTCCCTGAACTGGATCGATGATGCCGGAGGAAAGGTTATCAATCTTCTTTGCAAGGGATCACTCAGGCATCTCGAAAAACAGTTGAGAAAAACTCCCGAAAAGCATGTAAGTGATATTAAAGAGATAATCAGGAAAGCTGAATGTCGCGATATGGAGGTAAATATTTATCTCGAAGACTGGTCAAACGGAATGATCCATTCAGAAGAGTATGTTTATTATCTTCTGGATTCCCTGAAAGATGAAAATATCCAGAGATTCATGCTTCCCGATACTCTGGGTATTCTTAACCCGGAACAGACTTTCAATTTCTGTAAAAAGATTATAGACCGCTATCCGTCGCTTCATTTTGATTTTCATGCACATAATGATTATGATCTGGCAGTTGCCAATGTCTTTTCAGCAGTAAAGGCAGGAATTAAAGGAATACATACTACTATAAACGGACTGGGAGAACGAGCAGGTAATGCACCTCTTTCAAGTGTTATCGGAGTTCTTCGCGATCTTCTCAAAACAGAAACAGGAATAAATGAATTTGAGATAACCAAGGCAAGCAAAATTGTAGAGACATTCAGCGGAATACGAATACCCGTAAATAAACCGGTGATCGGCGAGAATGTTTTTACTCAAACATCCGGGGTTCATGCCGATGGAGACAGCAAAGACAACCTCTATTATAATAGCCTGCTGCCTGAACGGTTCGGAAGAAAAAGGAAATATGCACTCGGGAAACAATCAGGAAAAGCAACCATCAGAAAAAACCTTGAAGAGTTCGGTCTGTTTCTGAATCCGGAATCACTCACAAAAGTGACTCAGAGAGTTATTGAACTTGGTGATAAAAAGGAAAATGTCACTACCGAGGATCTGCCATTTATCATTGCTGATGTACTTGGAAGTGAACAGATCAATTATAAGATCTTTATCAAAAACTATTCCCTCTCCCTCTCCTATGGCTTAAAACCATTTGCCAGCGTTCAGATTGAGATTGACGGCAATCTATACCAGGAAACGTCATCAGGTGACGGACAATATGATGCTTTTATGAAAGCACTAAGGATAATTTATGACAAGCTTGGAAAACAATATCCGGTTCTGACAGATTACCAGGTATCAATACCTCCCGGAGGTAAAACTGATGCTTTTGTTGAGACAGTCATTACATGGGATTACAACGGGAAGGAATTTAAAACAAGGGGATTTGATGCTGACCAGACTGAATCGGCTATTAAAGGCGACTGAACGAATGCTTAATATTATTGAGAATCTTGAATTGAAAGTACTGTCCGAGAAAAAGCTGATTGAAGTAAAATTATAGATTAATTCTCCTTATTCTGACCAAAAATAATTAAAACAAATACAAATAAACTTATGAGTAAATCATACAATATTGCTGTTATTGCGGGTGATGGTACCGGTCCGGAAGTTGTCAGGGAAGGCAAAAAAGTACTGAGTGCAGCTGCATCAAAATTTGGATTTAAGCTGAATTTTGAAGAATTTGATTTTGGAGGAAACCGTTACCTGAGAACAGGTGAAATACTTACCGGATTCTGCAACAGAACAGTTAAAAAAATTTGATTCGATTTTTCTGGGTGCTATCGGCCATCCTGATGTAAAACCCGGTATTCTGTGAAAAAGGAATTCTGCTGAGACTCAGGTTTGAGCTCGATCAGTATATTAATCTTCGTCCAATTAAGCTTTATCCGGGAGTTAGCTACACCTCTTAAAGGATAAAGGGCCTGAACATATTGATTATGTTGTTGTCAGGGAAAATACAGGAGACGTTTATACAGGGATAGGCGGTGTCACAATGAAAGGCACTCCTGATGAAGTAGCAATTCAGAATATGGTTTATTCACGTATGCAGGTCGATCGTTGTTTACGTTATGCTTTTGAATACACCAGGAAAAGAAATAAGAAAAAAACTCTGGCTCTTTGCGGAAAAACTAATGTATCTGACTTATGTTTTTGATCTTTGGGAAAGAGCATTTCATGAAATCGGGAAAGCTGATTATCCTGATATCAAACGTGAATACTACCACGTCGATGCAACCTGCATGTGGATGGTTAAAAATCCCGAATGGTTCGATGTAATTGTTACAACCAACATGTTCGGAGATATAATTACCGATCTGGGTGCTATTACCCAGGGCGGAATGGGTATAGCTGCCGGAGGAAATATTAATCCTAATGGGGTTTCAATGTTTGAACCAATTGGCGGTTCAGCTCCAAAATATACCGGCAAGAATGTCATTAATCCCCTTGGCATCAATCGCATGCGGAGGTATGATGCTCGAACATCTTGGTGAAGCAAAAGGCTGCCCAATGCTATTGAAAATGCTATAATGTATGTCACGGCCAATAAATTAAAGGATATGGGTGCCGGTAAGATGGGATATTCAACTACAGAGGTCGGTGACCTGGTTGCTGAAAGAGTTTAATAAAAGGTGTAGCCCGCATGTGGATACAATTCAAGATAATTTCAATTTTTACATTAGATTTAATATTATTTATTAATTATTTACTATCTTTGCATTCACAAATTAAAGAAATGTACAACAAAACAACATCACATCATCATTTTCATCTTTGCTTTCAGGCGAGTTGAGAGTGATATGTATGTGGATAAAAATATCATAAACCCGTCTGAGCAGATCAGGCGGGTTTTTTTTCCGCAGGTTGCTCAGCACATTAAATAGAAATATGAGTGTACTGAAAATTGCAATTCAAAAGAGCGGACGGCTGAGTGAAAATTCAAAAAAACTGCTGGAAGAATGCGGCATTAAATTCTCAAACGGAATCAGCGTCCTTAAAACAACTGCGAGGAATTTCCCGGTGGAGCTTCTCTTCCTCCGTGATGATGATATACCTCAGTATGTAGAGCAACAGGTTGCCGATATCGGCATTCTGGGCGAGAACATGGTATTCGAAAAAAACAAGGATGTAGACATAATTGAACAGCTTGGCTTTGCCCAGTGCCGGCTGAGTCTTGCCATTCCCAAAGAAGAAGAATATAGTGGTCTGGAGTATTTCATGAATAAAAAGATTGCTACAAGCTACCCTTATCTTCTCAGCAACTTCCTCAAGAAGAATAAATTAACAGCGGAGATTGAAGAGATCAGCGGCAGTGTGGAAATTGCTCCGGGTATTGGTCTTGCAGATGCAATATGTGATATCGTAAGTTCAGGAAGTACACTGCTTACCAATGGTCTTGCATGAAGTTGAAACTATTCTTAAAAGCCAGGCGGTGATAATCGGGAATAAAAATCTTAGTGCTGAAAAACAGTCCATTCTAAATAGTTTGCTTTTCAGAATAAGGGCTGTAAAAAATGCAAAAGAGAATAAATATATATTGCTCAATACTCCTGAATCGGCTATTGAAAATATCTGCAATATTCTTCCGGGTATGAAGAGTCCTACTATAGTTCCGCTGGTCGAGAAAGGATGGTACAGCCTTCATTCAGTGGTTAAGGAGGATGAATTCTGGGAAAGAATTGACCAGCTGAAGGCAGCTGGTGCAGAAGGCATTCTGGTTATTCCAATTGAGAAAATGATACTGTAATGAAAACAATACTTCTTCCTGAAAAAGAGAGCTGGGATGAGCTTTGCAAACGTCCGGAAATGGGCAGGAACGATCTGGAGAATGTTGTCAGAGCTATAATAAACGGAGTAAGATCAGAAAATGACAGTGCAATCTATTCATACTCGGAAAAATTTGACGGTGTAGCGGGTGGAAATCTTAAGGTATCTGCTAAAGAGATCCTGGAATCGGAAAAACAGATCCCACAGGAGCTGAAAAGTGCAATTAAAGTAGCAAAGGCGAATATTGAAAAGTTTCATTCGGCCCAACTTCTGACCGAACCGGTTGTTGAAACATTAAAGGGGTAATATGCTGGAGAAAAAGTGTCGCAATTGAAAAAGTAGGCCTATATATTCCTGGAGGAAGCGCACCTCTCTTTTCAACATTGCTTATGCTGGGCATTCCTGCAAAACTTGCAGGATGCAAAGATATAATAGTATGCACTCCTCCGGAGAAAAATGGAAAAATAAGTCCACTTATCCTTTATACGGCGCAACTAATCGGCATTTAACTGAGATCTTTAAAGTTGGCGGAGCTCAGGCTATTGCCGCAATGGCTTACGGCACAGAAAGCATCCCGAAAGTCTATAAGATATTCGGACCGGGAAACCAGTATGTTACGAAAGCCAAAGAACTGGTCCAGCATGATGGAATTGCAATAGATATGCCCGCGGGCCCAAGTGAAGTACTTGTAATTGCAGACAAAACAGCTAATCCGGCATTTATAGCTGCAGACCTGTTGTCGCAGGCTGAACATGGACCTGACAGCCAGGTATTTATGCTGACTGATAATCCGGAGCTTCTTGAAAAAGTAAAAACCGAAGTCGATAATCAGATTGAAGATTTGCCAAGAAAGGAGATTGCCTATAATGCTCTTGAAAACAGCAAACTTATCCTTTTGCCGACACTTAATGATTGTATGGATTTCAGCAATCTTTATGCACCTGAACATCTGATTATTAATACCTGCTGATGCAGTGACTTTTGCTGAACAGGGTAAGCAATGCCGGTTCAGTATTCCTTGGGAATCTTAGTTGTGAAAGTGCAGGTGATTATGCATCAGGTACCAACCACACGCTTCCTACAAACGGATTTGCCAGAAATTACAGCGGAGTATCGACTGAAAGCTTTCATTAAAAAAATATCTTTTCAGGAGATCAGCGCTGAAGGAATTAAAAACCTTGGACCTGTCAATTGAACTGATGGCTGAAGCCGAATCGCTGATTGGTCATAAAAATGCAGTTAGTCTAAGACTTAAAAAGTTTACAGAATGATTGACCTCAATAAATCTAGTAAGGGAAAATGTTATAAAACTTATCCCCCTACTCATGTGCCAGGGATGAATTCAAGGGCAAAACGGGAATTTTTATGGATGCCAACGAGAATCCTTACGGAAATCTGAACCGTTATCCCGATCCATATCAGAAAGAGCTTAAAGTCATTGATTTCCAAAGTTAAAGGAATTGAGGAGGAAAAAATATTCCTGGGAAACGGAAGTGATGAGATTATTGATCTGATGCTTCAGGGTATTCTGCAACCCGGGCGTTGACAAAGTACTTATATTCACCCCTACCTACGGAATGTACGAAGTATCAGCATCCGTAAATGATATCAAAGTAATAAAGATCCCATTGAACAACAGTTTTCAGATTGATCTCAGAAAAGCAGAATACTTGTTTTCGGACAAAAATCTAAAACTGGTCTTTATTTGTTCTCCAAATAATCCGACTTCGAACTCAATGAACTATAAAGATGTTGAATATCATTATATCAAAATTCAGCGGAATTGTAGTTATTGATGAGGCATATATTGATTTCAGCGAAAAACCTTCATTTATAAATCTGGTTAACAGATACTCTAATCTGATTGTGATGCAGACATTCAGCAAGGCATTTGGTCTGGCTGCAGTCGAGAGTTGGAATGGCTTTCATTAATCCGGATATCGTTCAGTATTTCAACAAAATGAAGCCTCCATATAATATCAGTACGATCAATCAGAAAGCTGCATTAAATAAACTGGGTCATATTGAGCAATATAAAAGTCAGGTAACGAAAATTAAAAAAGAAAGAGAAAGACTTTCTGCAATTCTTTCAGAAATGAATATTGCTGAAAAGGTCTATCCCTCAGATGCCAATTTCCTTCTTGTAAAAGTCAAAAATGCTAGCTACATTTATAATGCATTGGTTAACAAGAATATAATTATCAGAAACCGCAGCAGTATGATTGAGAATTGCCTGCGGATTACAGTAGGAAAAGAAATGAAAATGATACGCTTATTAATGCTTTGCGGGAATTGAAAAACTGAAAACGACCAGGTCTGAGACCTGTCTCTACTATACTAATGAATCTATTTCAGTAACATGAAGAAAGTACTTTTTATTGACCGTGATGGAACAATAATAACCGAACCGGCAGATGAGCAGGTCGATAGTTTTGAGAAACTGACATTTCTTCCCGGAGCAATAACAAATCTGTCGAGGATAGCAAAGGAAACTGATTTTGAACTTGTTATGGTTACTAATCAGGATGGTCTCGGGACAGAGATCATATCCTGAAGAATACTTTCTGGCCTGTTCAGAATAAAATTCTGGAAATTCTTAAGGGAGAAGGTGTTTCTTTCGCAGAAATCTTTATTGACAAAACAACACCTTCGCAAAAATGCTCCGACCCGTAAACCCGGGACAGCTATGCTTGTTCAATATCTTGCAGGCGGCGTTGATCTTGAAGTCTTCATATGTTATCGGCGACAGGCTGACTGATGTTGAACTGGCAAAAAATCTTGGATGCAAAGCTATTTTCATAAACTCAGAAAAATCACCTGATGCAGCTGTTGTCTACCAATGACTGGAACGATATCTATAAATATCTTGAAACAAATACCCACGGACCGCAATTGTTGAACGGAAAACATCAGAGACTGATCCATATTTGTTGAACTTAATCTTGACGGGTCCGGGAAAAGTGCAATAAATACAGGAATTGGATTTTTTGATCATATGCTTGAACAGATTGCCCGTCATGGAAACCTCGATCTGAATATTAAAGTTGAAGGGTGATCTCCGGATTGATGAACATCATACCGTTGAAGATGTGGCAATTGCATTGGGAGATGCAATGACTGAAGGCTCTTGGAGGTAAAAAAGGGATCGAGAGGTACAGTTTCGTGTTGCCGATGGATGATTGCCTTGCACAGGTAGCCCTCGATTTTGGCGGCAGGCCATGGCTTGGTCTGGGATGTGAGCTTTATCACGGGAAAAAGTCGGCGAAATGCCAACTGAATTGTTTTTTCATTTCTTCAAGTCATTCAGCGACAATGCAAAATGTAACCTGAATATAAGTGCCGAACGGTCAGAATGAACATCACAAGATAGAAGCTATTTTCAAAGCTTTCGCCAAAGCTATTAAACTTGCTGTTAAACAAACAGATAACTTTAACTTACCGACAACCAAAGGCAAGCTATGATCGCTATTGTGAAATATAATGCCGGAAATATTACATCTGTGCAGAATGCACTTACACGGCTGGGTTACAAAAGTACTATTACCGATGATCCTGCAGAATTAATGAATGCCGAGAAAGTCATTTTCCCGGGTGTCGGAGAAGCCAGTTCTGCAATGCAATATCTTGAAGAGAGAGGATTGGATAAGACCATCATTTCCCTGAAACAGCCTGTGTTGGGCATTTGTCTGGGTTTACAGCTGATGTGCCGTTATTCGGAGGAAGGTGATACCAAATGTCTGGGAATATTTGATGCCGATGTACAGATTGTTTCCGCCTGTTGACAAGATCCCGCATATGGGCTGGAATAATTGTCTGACAATGAAAGGAGATCTTTTCAAAGGGATATCGCTTGATGATGACCTCTATTATGTTCACAGTTATTACGCTGAAATTTCATCTGACACCTTCGCAACCTGTGACTATATATTACCATTCAGCGCAGCAATGAATAAGGATAATTTTTATGCAACACAGTTCCATCCTGAGAAATCGGCAATGACCGGCGAAATAATATTGAAAAACTTTCTTGAATTATGAGAATAATTGTTGCTCTTGATATTATTGACGGAAAATGTGTCCGGCTTACCAGAGGAGATTTCAGTACCAAGAAAGTTTATAATGAAGATCCCCTTGAAGTTGCTTTGCAGATTGAAGACAATGGTATAAAATATCTACATCTTGTCGATCTTGACGGGGCCAGGAATAAGAAGATGGAAAACATTAAGGTCCTTGAAAAAATTGCCTGGAAAACAAATTTGAAAATTGACTTTGGCGGAGGATTAAGATCATATGATGATCTGATAACTGTCATTTAATGCAGGCGCCCGACAGGTCACAGCAGGAAGTATTGCTGTAACCGATCCTGACATTATTTCTTGAATGGCTGTAAGAAACTCGGACAGGAAAAAGTGATTCTGGGAGCCGATTGTATCGACAGGAAAGTTGCGACAGGCGGCTGGCTGGAAAATTCAGATAAAGAAATAATCAGTTTTATTTCTGATTACAGGTCAAAAGGTGTAAAATATACAATATGTACTGATATAAAAAAAGATGGCATGCTTCAGGGACCATCAACTGACCTGTATAAGGAGATACTTCAGGCGGTAAAGATCAATCTGATTGCCAGCGGAGGCATCTCAAAGATCAAAGATATTGAGGACTGTTCAGGAAGCAGGATGTGAAGGGGTAATTATTGGAAAAGCAGTTTATGAAGGCAAAATAACTTTAAAAGAACTGGGAAAACTATGTTAAAAAAAAGAATAATTCCCTGTCTCGATATAAAAGACGGACGAACAGTCAAGGGAGTGAATTTTATCAATCTCATTGATGCCGGTGATCCGGTTGAGCTGGCAAAAGCCTATGTAAAACAGGGTGCCGATGAACTTGTGTTCCTTGATATAACTGCAACAATTGAAAACAGGAAAGCTCTGGCAGGTCTGGTGGAAAGAATCGCAGCTGAAATAAATATACCATTTACTGTTGGTGGAGGAATTGACACGGTTAACGATGTTTCAATTCTAATTAAAGCAGGAGCTGACAAAGTAACGGTCAATTCATCAGCAGTCAGGAGACCCGGACTGATATCTGAGATTGCAGGTCAATTTGGAAGTCAGTGTGTGGTAGTTGCAATTGATACAAAACGTATTGATGATGAATGGATTGTGGTTGTGGATGGCGGCCGTACAACAACCGGACTTGATACTGTAAACTGGGCACACAGGGTTGAGGAACTCGGTGCAGGTGAAATAATGCTTACATCAATGAATAGTGACGGCACAAAAGCAGGATTTTCCATTGATATTACCGGGGATGTGAGCAGCAGGGTGAATATCCCTGTCATTGCATCAGGCGGAGCCGGATCGATGGAAGATTTCAGGGATGTCTTTTATTATACAGGATGCAGTGCAGCACTCGCAGCAAGTATTTTTCATTTCGGGGAGATAGATATCAGCGAACTGAAAAGATATCTGAAACGTGAAGGTATTGCAATTAGGTAAAGCCGCTAGTGCGGATTTGCTTTCCGGGCAAACGCTAGCGCGGATTTGTAATCCGGGCGTTAATGTACTTTGGGCACCGATTACAAATCGGCGCCAGCATGGACCGCTACGCGGATTTGCAATCACAGAGCTATTATAAATTTGAAAGAATAACAGATTAATAAGTAATATGGAACAAATTGATTTTACAAAAGGTAACGGGCTGGTACCGGTAGTTATACAGGATAATAATACCCTGCAGGTATTGATGGTGGGATACATGAATGAAGAAGCTTTCGAAAAAACTGTTCATGACAAAAAAGTAACATTTTTCAGCAGAAGCAGAAACAGGCTCTGGACAAAAGGAGAAACCTCAGGGAATTATTTGTATGTTGAAGAAATCACAACTGATTGCGATAATGATTCACTTTTGATAAAAGTTGATCCTGCCGGCCCGGTTTGCCATACCGGCAGTACTTCCTGTTTTGGTGATGAGACTGCCAGGGGTTTCATCTATGAATTAGAACATATTATAGACCAGCGAATTAAAGACAATACTGAGGAATCATATACAAACAGGCTCTATAAAAAAGGAATCAATAAAGTTGCTCAGAAAGTCGGAGAGGAAGCAGTTGAATTAATAATTGAGTCGAAGGATAATAATATTGAGCTGTTCAAAAATGAGGCAGCTGACCTGCTCTACCATCTGCTTATTCTGTTAAAGGCAAAAGGTGTAAATCTGCAAAGTATTGAGGAGGTTTTGAAGAATAGACACAAAAAATAACGATATGCAGCGATGTGTGAGCTGTTGAATAAGTCCTTTGACTTTTTCGACATGACCTGCTATTATTTTTCAATCCAAACTTTACTTTTTCTGATTTATTACTTGTTTTTTTAAAAATTACATTACTTTTGTAAGCCAATAACGCGACCAAATGAATATTGTATACAAATATTATTTCTCTTTTTATTACTTCTATTTTTATTTTAAAAACAGATAAAGGGATTTTTGTATACAGATAATATTAATTATATGAAAGCAAGGGTCCCTCAAAGGGGCCCTTACTTTTTTAACACCTTTTAAAAATGAAGATAGCTATACAGGGAGAGACAGGAAGTTTTCATGAAGTTGCTGCAAGGCAGTACTTTAATTATGATGATATCGAAATTGTACCATGTTCAACATTTGATCTTGAACTAAGCATACTTAAATGCGGTGAAGCTGATTTTGCTGTTATGGCAATTGAGAATGCAAGATCAGGAAGCATTCTATATAATTATACTCTCATAAGGGAATCGGGAATGAAGATCCTTGGTGAACATAATCTTCGTATAAAGCAGAATCTTATGGCTTTGCCCGATCAGAACATAACTGACATAAGAGAAATTCGCACCCATCCGATTGCACTTGCTCAATGCATGACTTTTCTTAACCAGTTTCCCGGAATCACACTTATTGAGAGCGATGATACTGCAGGAAGTGCAAGGCAGATAAGTGAAACCCGGGCTAAAGGGGTGGCAGCAATTGCATCTTCACATGTGGCTGAGATATACGGTCTGGAAATTCTGGCCCCGGGAATAGAGACTTATAAACAAAACTATACCCGCTTTCTCGTTGTAGGCAGCGAAGAAAAAGGCAACACCAGAGGCAATAAAGTATCGATCTGTTTCTCAACAGGACATAAACCGGGCTCACTTGCAAAAGTACTTGTTAAGCTTGCAGAATTAGATATCAATCTTTCAAAGATCCAGTCTGTTCCGCGACTTAACGGAGAATGGGAATATATGTTCTATCTCGATCTGGAGTTGAATAAGAACACAAAATCCGATATCATTAAACGGGTTCTGGATAAGTATACCAGCAACCTGGAAATCCTTGGAGTTTATTTTAAAGGAGATATGTTATATGAAAGTTAAACCGGCTGACCGGACAGAGAATGTGCAGGAATATTATTTCTCACAAAAACTTGCACAGATTGACAGGATGCGCAGAGAGGGCCATGATGTCATAAATCTTGGTATCGGTAGTCCCGACCAGGCGCCTTCTGAGAATACTGTTTCGGCTCTGATTGCTGAAGCAAAAAAACCGACATCGCATGGCTACCAGAGCTATTCGGGAATACCTGCTCTACGTAAAGCATTTTCTGACTGGTATAAGAAATATTTTCATGTCACCCTGAATCCTGACAATGAGATTCTTCTCTTGATGGGCAGCAAGGAAGGAATAATGCACATAAGCATGGCATTTGTTAATCCGGGAGATGAAGTACTGGTTCCCGATCCTGGTTACCCGACTTACTCATCAGTAACAAACCTTGTTGGCGGGATAGTCAGAAAATATGAACTTTCGGAAAATAAGGGCTGGCTTCCCGATCTTGACTCACTTGAACAGAGCGATCTGAGCAAGGGTAAAATTAATGTGGATAAATTATCCGCATATGCCTACAGGAGTTAAAGGATCGATGGATCTGTTTAAGAAACTTGTTGCCTTTTCCCGGAAACACGGTATACTTCTTTGTAACGACAATCCGTACAGCTTCATTTTAAACAATGATTATATCAGTCTCCTTGCTGTTGAGGGTGCTAAAGATACTGCTCTGGAACTCAATTCATTAAGCAAATCGCACAATATGGCAGGCTGGCGAATCGGGATGGTAGCAGGCCACAGCGATTATATTAAATCTATCCTGAAGGTTAAAAGCAATATGGATTCAGGAATGTTCCTGGGGTATGCAGATGGCTGCAGTTGAGGCACTTAGCAACGATGAATCATGGTATGAATCAGTCAATAAAGTCTATCTGAAACGCAGGAAGATCGTGGAAGAAATAATGGATCTGCTTGAATTGCAGGTTCGATAAATCGCAGGCTGGTTTATTTGTATGGGGCCGCATTCCTGAAGAAGTTCCTGATTGTGAATCCTATATAGAAAATTTCTTAATGAAATCTTATGTATTCATCACCCCCGGGTTCATTTTCGGAAAGAACGGGGAACGTTATATCCGTATTTCGCTTTGCGCGACAGAAGAAAAACTGAATGAAGCAAAAAACAGGATTAAAACATTGCTGGTTAAAATAACTTAATCTTAATATATAACAAACAAAAATGACAGTTGCAGTAATTGGAATAGGACTCATCGGAGGATCACTTATGGTTGATCTCCGCAAACGTGGATTTGCCGACAGGATAATCGGTGTCGACACAAATTTGCATCATCAGAATATTGCACTGCTTTGCGGCTTGATTGATGAAAATGATAATCTTGAGAATGCAATTGAAAAAAGCGATTTAATAATACTCTCCACCCCGGTAAATACCAATTGCAAAATGCTGCCGGGAATTCTCGACAAGATTGCAGGCACTTCAAAGGTTGTTACAGATATGGGCTCAACAAAAGCAAGCATTGCGAAAGTTTCAAAAAATCATCCCGCAAGAGGCAGGTATGTAGCAGTTCATCCTATGGCGGGAACCGAATATTCTGGTCCCCTTGCAGCTATTGGTAAGCTTTTTGACTATAAAACTGCAATTATATGCGACAAAGAACTCAGTGATGCTGACGCTCTGCTCACAGTGGAAAAAATGCTCGACCTGCTTAATATGCATAAGGTATACATGAATTCGAGCGATCATGATGTGCATGTTGCATATATCTCTCATATTTCTCATATTACCTCCTTTTCGCTGGCATTAAGCGTTCTTGAAAAGGAACAGGAAGAACAAAACATACTTACATTAGCGGGTGGTGGATTTGAAAGTACGGTACGTCTTGCTAAAAGTAACGGTGAAACATGGGCACCGATATTCCTCGAAAATGCTCAATATATAATTGAAGTGATGGATACTTATATTGAGAAAATGAACTCATTCAGAAAAATGATTTCAGAAAAAGATCTTAACGGGTTGAAATCACTTATGGAAGAAGCAAATAAGATCAGAAAAATTTTGAATTAAATTTTAAGGCAATGGAAATAAAACTTAAGAACATCCTGATAAAGGACTGGAGGGGTCATAAGGGCAGACCCTTCCTGATCGCCGGTCCATGCAGTGCTGAGACAGAGGAACAGGTTATGGAGACTGCAACACAATTAGCTAAGCTTAAGCAGGTTAGTGTCTACCGTGCCGGCATCTGGAAACCCAGGACCCGGCCGAACTCCTTTGAGGGTGTGGGCACTGAAGGGCTGAAATGGCTTAGAAGAGTAAAACAGGAAACAGGTCTTCTTGTCGGGACAGAAGTTGCAAATGAAAAACATGTCTATGAAGCATTGAAATATGGTATTGATATGTTATGGATTGGAGCCAGGACATCCGTCAATCCGTTCACTGTTCAGGAGATCTCTGATGCACTAAGCGGAGTGGATGTTATGGTACTTGTCAAAAATCCTATTAATCCTGATCTTGAACTTTGGATTGGCGCAATTGAACGGATTGCCAGAGCCGGTATTACCCGGATTGGTGCAATACACAGGGGATTCTCATCATATGAAAAAACTCTTTATCGTAATCAGCCAAACTGGCAGTTGCCAATAGAACTCCGCAGGCGGATCCCCGACTTACCGATAATCTGTGATCCCAGTCACATTAGTGGCGCCCGACAGTATCTTCATGAGATTTCGCAGAAGGCGATGGACCTTAATTTTGACGGTTTAATGCTTGAATCACATATTGATCCTGACAAAGCATTAAGTGATGCGGCACAACAGCTTACTCCGAATGATCTCAAAGAACTTTTAAGCAGGCTAATCCTTCGAAATCCGAGCACTTCAGATCCGAAATTACTTGATGTGCTTGGGGAATTAAGACAACAAATCGATGTTTATGATGATCATCTTCTTGATCTTATGGAACAACGAATGAAAGTCTCAGAAACAATCGGTCGTTATAAAAAGGAAAATAATATTACTATCTTGCAGACTACCAGGTGGGATGAAATTATTAATAAAGTGCTTGCCAAGGGACTGGCAAAAGGACTTAGCTCTGAACTAATCGATACAATTTTTAAAGCTATCCATCAGGAGTCTATTAACCATCAGATGAAGGTCATGAATAATGGTGTGAACAACATTCCTCCGGATGGGAAGGTCTGAGCATGGACATTTACCCTTTGTGGGAAACAGGAAAGAAAATAAATTAACTGAATCAGAAATTAAAATGAACGTATGGAAAGATATCTGGAACCGTCAGTAATTAAAGGAACTGTCAAAGCTCCCGCTTCAAAAAGCATGACACAACGGGCAATTGCGGCCGCTTTGCTTGCTGACGGTCAGAGTATAATCCATAATCCTTCATATTGTGACGATTCACTTGCAGCTATGAGCATAGCAGTCGGACTGGGTGCAAGAGTGGAGCCTCAGGTCAACGAACTAAGAATAAAGGGTTCTGTTACATTGAAAGAAACTAAACTTAATTGCGGGGAATCTGGTCTTGCAATTCGTATGTTTTCTCCAATTGCGGCACTATATCCCACCGAAATTACCATGGTGGAGCAAATTCGCTAAAGAAAAGACCTATGTTCATGATTGAAGAGGCTTTAAATCAGCTGGGGGTAAGATGCACAAGCTCGGGCGGATTTCTTCCTCTTACAATTCAGGGACCAATAACCGGCGGAAACTGCGAAATTGACGGGTCAGTAAGCAGCCAGTTGTTGACCGGACTGTTAATGGCCTTGCCTCTTGCTAAAAAAGACTCAGAAATCAGGGTCAACAACCTTAAAAGCAAACCGTATATCGATATGACAATCCAGATACTGAAGTCATTTGGAATAACTATTGAGAATGAGGATTATAATATGTTCCATATTAAAGGAAACCAGAAGTATGACTCCAAAAAGTTATACTGTTGAGGGTGACTGGAGTGGAGGAGCATTTCTCCTGGTTGCCGGAGCCATTAACGGTAATCTGATTATAGAGGGGCTTCGGAGAGATAGTATGCAAAGTGACATGTCAATTATCACTGCTCTTCAGGACGCCGGAGCACAAATGAACATAAGTGACGATCAGATTGAGATAACAAAATCGGAATTAAAAGCTTTTGAATTTAATGCTACCGAATCACCTGATCTTTTCCCTCCGCTTGTTGCTCTTGCTTCTTATTGTAAAGGTACTTCATCCATAAAAGGTGTTTCAAGGCTAATATTTAAGGAGAGCAACCGTGCAAAAACACTTAAGGAAGAGTTTGGCAAAATGAATGTACAGGTTGAAATTAAAGATGACTTTATGTCGGTAACCGGAAGCAAGCCAAAGGGAGCCAGGGTCGAATCGCATGATGATCATCGTATTGCTATGGCATTGGCTGTTGCTTCACTTGGTGCTGCCGGCAGAGTCTCTATCAGGGATTCTCAATGTGTTGCAAAATCATATCCTTCTTTTTTTGATGATCTCAGACAGCTTGGTGCAATAGTTCATGAATGAAATCAGGATACACGTGATTATTTACCATTACAATGATTAACTGGGTAATATTGAAGAATTTTCAAAAAATTATTTATTAATTGTTAATATTTTAAATTTTTACTATTTTTGTCTTTATGAAAACACAAATGTTATATTTTTGGTCGTGGCGCAGCTCAATCAGATCAGCTGTGAAACAAGCCATTATATAACATTTTCAGGATATTTTTATAGAGGCACGCTGTTCACAGCGTGCCTTTTTTATTTATTAACCAGTAAACAATCATACAATGAAAAAGAACATCAAGATTTTATTAAGCGAAGATGAAATGCCAAGGCAATGGTATAATATTATGGCAGATATGCCTAATAAACCTATGCCTCCCTTACATCCTGTCACAAAACAACCTGTTGGACCCGAGGATCTTGCCCCTGTTTTTCCCATGGCACTTATAAAACAGGAGGTATCAACTGAAAGATATATTGATATACCTGAGGAGGTTCTTGACCTTTATCTTACTTATCGTCCCTCTCCTCTTTTCAGGGCCGTCAGTCTTGAAAAGGCCCTGGGAACAAAAAGCAAGATCTACTACAAGTATGAAGGTGGCAATTATTCAGGCTCTCATAAAGCCAACACTGCAATTCCCCAGGCTTATTACAATAAAATGGAAGGAATAAAAAGAATCACTACCGAAACCGGTGCCGGACAGTGGGGAAGCGCCATGAGCTTTGCCTGTCACCACTTCGGACTTGAGCTTCTTGTCTTTATGGTAAGAGTCAGCTATGATCAGAAACCAGGACGTAAGCTCTTAATGAACACTTATAATGCAAAGGTAGTTGCATCACCAAGCACGATGACTGTTGCAGGAAGAAAAGTTCTTGAACTTGATCCCAACTCTCCGGGAAGCCTTGGTATTGCAATTTCTGAAGCTATGGAGGTGGCAGTACAGGATCCTTATACCAAATACTCTCTCGGAAGTGTTCTCAACCATGTCATACTTCACCAGACTATTATTGGACAGGAAGCAATTCTCCAGATGGAAAAAGCAGGTGATTACCCTGATGTAGTGATCGGTTGTTTTGGCGGAGGCTCCAATTTTTCAGGAATTGCATTCCCATTCCTGCGCGAAAAACTAGTTAACAAAAAGAAGATCAGGCTTCTGACTGTTGAACCTGCTTCATGCCCAAAGCTTACAAAAGGAAAATTCATGTACGACTTTGGCGATTCGGCAGGAATGACCCCTCTCCTTCCCATGTATACGCTTGGACATGATTTTATACCGGCAAAAATACATGCAGGCGGATTACGTTACCATGGTGCAGGAGTTCTGGTAAGCCAGCTTCTCAAAGATGGTTTTATTGAGGCAAAGGCAAAGATGCAGAGGGAATGTTTTGAAGCAGGTGTACAATTCGCAAGAACAGAAGGTATTCTTCCTGCTCCGGAATCAACTTACGCTATTGCCGGAGCTCTTGATGAGGCAAGAAAAGCCGACCTGGAAGGAGTATCAAAAACAATACTTTTTAATCTGAGCGGCCATGGACATTTCGATATTTCTGCCTATGAGAAGTATTTTGAAAATAATCTTCCCGATCATGAAATGACAACTGCAGAGGTTGAGGAGGCAATTTCCAAAATTCAAATTCCCGCTTGACCTCTCCCTAAATCCCTCCCCCTGGGGAGGGACTTAAATAAAGAGGATATCTTCTACTGGGGGATGAGGTTAAAAATCTGAATAAGATGTTGGATGAAGCAGGTACGGATTGGCTTTTGAGACTGTATTCTTATACTCCTCCATTCCTGAAAGTTTTTTCCATTCATCAGTCTTGCCAAAAGCGCTCCAGTGCTCATCATGTGACTTCATATCCGAAAATGTAGTCATATACATTAAATTCGGCATATGGCTTCCTACCAACACTTCAGCGTAGAATACCGCATTGAATTCCAGTTTTTTAAATAATGTTATCTCTCCACCCTGGTTAAACATCTCGATCTTTTTTACGGCTTTTGCCTCTGTAGCACTTTCATAACTACGTAATTCATAGATCCTTTCTGAAGGCTGGGTAGAAAATTTAGGTGTGACAAACTGAGGCATATTCATGAATGCCCTGAGAAAAACAGCCTCAAGTCTCAGGTATGGAGGATCGTTAAAGGGAGCATCAATAAATGATTTCCCGGAGTCCATGTACACCTTATCCTTCATCAATAATCCCGGAAGCTGCATAAACTGATCCACCGTTTTAAAGGGAATAAACACATAAACTATCTTCCCGAAAGATGCTGTATCAGCCTCAACAGGTTTAAAAACACCAACCAGGGGAATACCAGCCCGGTGAAGCGCCGGAAGATATGCATCTTTAAGAAAGGCATCAATCCTGCCTTCCTGCGATTTATCGGCAATCCTGTAGATCTTTATCTCATAGTATTGCTGATTTACCGGTACAGCAGCAAAACCGTTCATTTCAACGGATAAGAATAACAATATTACCGGAATAATCCCATAAAGAATTTTTGATTTTTTCATAGCTAATGCGTTGGTTATAAAATTATTAATGTTGAGGGAGTTAGAAGGTCAATATATATTAATATTCCTTCGAAAACTCCATAAATATCTTATTTGCTTCTTCTGTTGTCAGTTCTGAGCCTGACTGTACATAAAATCTGTGATACAAAGTTACCGATCGCCCCTTTTCAAGCCTGAAGCTCCTCTTTTCCAGTTTTGAATCGTATGAATTTTGTCCAAAATTATTTACTGCAAAAAGGCCATACCCCCTGGCATGGGCATAAGCCGGATAACCCGGGTTTTTCGGATTATCAAATATACCCATCGAAATCCGAACATTATCCTTCATTCCGCTCAGTATAACCCAGTTATTTCGTGTACCCCATACAGCATCTCCTTTAAGTCCGGTGCTGGAAGTGTACATGCCGGTTACTCCTTTATTGTCAGTGGCTTTTACAGTGGTAGGATTGCCCTTGTCATCGGTGAAGATCAGAGACTCATCCGAAGGCATTTCAAAAGCTCTGTCAACCCTTATGGCAAACATTCCTTCTTTACTGTCGCCGATATTGACCGTCACCATTTACTGCGGTAAGAGTAGAGATGTGATCAATGGTACGGGAATTCTTTTCACCTGAAAATATATACCTTGTATTTTCAGTCATTAATATATTCCCCTTATTGTCATCCCAATTCATTACCACTTCCAGCACTCCCTTCTTTCCGCTTTCTGCTTTGACGATCTTTTTGATGAACAATATGACCGTAAGAATCCTTCTGCTCTGCAGGAATTGCTGAAGAATTATTCCAGAAATCAAGTCCGTTCACATTGCCATGGTTAAACCAGATCCCTATCTGGTGAGGGTGATCAACACGTTCACCTTTTCGTGGTTCTATTGGATAACCTCTCGTCAGAACTGAACCATCCGGGTGAATAAACCGGAAAGAGAAATGGTTTTTCAATAATTTGCAGGATACCGGTATGAGGTAAACAGAGTGCCATTGATTAGAATGTCAACCCTTGATTTGTCATCGAGCCTTACCAGCTTAACTAAGTTGTCAGCAGAGTTTTGAGCATTTAACTGTACTGATGAAACAACCAGCACCAGAATGAAAAATCTTTCTGTAAGAGCGCTCATGCAGAGTGAAAAATATTTATTTATATTCATGTTTGATTATTGGTTTCAATACCTGAAAACTTTACCACCAGCCATAACTTCCTGTTTTGCCTCATCAAATGAAGCTTTTTCACCTGTTCTGAGGGCAGCTGTGCACATTATTGTAGCAATAGAATGATTATAACCTGCCATGATATCTGCATTAGGTTTTTTTCGGTTACGTACACATTCCATCCAGTTCCTCATGTGGGCATTTGTCATTGGATCTGAACCGGTGTTGGCCGATGTTTCAACCTTAAAACCAGGAAGATCCATTGGTTCAAGAAGATTGGGCTGCATATTCATGTCTCTGGCATCACCCTCACTAAGTCCACCTTCAGAAGTAATTTTATTTGTATCAAGATTCAGGGAACCGCCATTTGAAAAATATATCTCTTTGGTACCTCCGGCTGAGTTGGTAAATCGCGATGTATAAACAACCTGGAAGCCGGAATTATGCATCTCCATAATCCATAACGGCTGTCATTGTATCAAAATTGGTCCGTCCGTCTTTCCACAGATATATACCTCCATTTGCAGCAACACTTCTCGGATGGCTTAATCCGGTGAACCAATGAACAGTATCGATCTGGTGTGCCATCCATTGTCCTGGTATTCCCGATGAATATGGCCAGAAGAGCCTGAATTCAAGATATTTCCTTGGATCCCATGCTGCAGGTTCGCGATTCATCTGAAACCTTTTCCAGTCAGTATCAGTCTCTTTTATGACTTTTGTAAGTTGTGGCCTTCTCCATCTGCCTGGCTGATTGACATTCCATGACATCTCAACCATAACTATTTTCCCGAATTTACCCGATCTGATATAATCATTTGCAGCAATATAATTCGGAGTACTTCTTCGCTGTGATCCGATCTGAACAATTTTGCCGGTCTCCTTAACAGCTTTCAATGCTTCCCGTGCATCTGACATTGTTTCTGCAAATGGTTTTTCACAATAGGCATCCTGCCCGGCTCTGACAGCTTCGGCAAGTACCAGAGCATGCTGAAAATCTGCCGTACTGATAATTACTGCATCCGTATCCTTCCCACTGTAGAGCTCATCATTGTTGCGGGCTTTTCTGACTGTAATCCCTTTTCCCCTGAAAAATGCTTCTGCTTCATCACGACGTCTGTTCCAGAGATCGGATACGGCCACAATTTCAAAATTATAGTCCTTTGCCATACTCAGAAATGCCGGAGCCAGCGATGATCTGAACCGGTCGGAAAAACCAACTATCCCGACACGAACCCTGTCATTTGATCCAAGAATTCTTGAATAGCTCTTTGCACCAAGTGTTAGTCCTGTCACTCCCAGAGCTGATTTCTGAATGAATTCTCTGCGGGTTGTCATAATATCATATTTAAAGTTGAAGGTTAATCTATGAGTAAATTTAAAGCAATTCCTTATCATAACAGGCAAAACATCCGTTGCATTTTTGCTATACGACGATCTTTAACGTTATTTAACTTACACTTTTCAAAATATTCAGTTTACCCGTCGAACACTGATGGTAAAAGCTTCTGCCGGGTTTAAAACCAACATCTTATGAATATCTACAAGTGTGAAACTGTCATTAATAAGCAGTGGTATAAGTTTCTCAAAAAGAGTTGTATATCCCCTGTACTCTCCACCGTTTTTTTCACCGGGATGGTACCATCCGGCGTCGTGCGATAAAAGGACTTTACCAAGCATATTATTATTTTTCATGTTCTGAATCATTCTGACATAATCATCAAGGTTATTATCATTTATCCCATCCAGGCTGATCCACGCACCCATTTTGGCAGCTTTGACATGCATACTGATATCTTTCTCAGCCTGGGCATGTACCCAGATAAATGCAGAAGGAGCAACTCCTTCGTTTTTGAGAATTTCCAGCTGTTCAAAAGCCAGAACAGAAGGTCCGGTATGAGATACTATAGTTAACCCTGTCCTGAGGTGTGTTCGGGCAGCTGCTATAACCAGTTTTTTATGCATCTCTGACAGGCTTGCGCCGGCTACACCAATTTTAATAAACCCGGGCCTGATGCCTGAACTATCTATCCCGTACTTCCATTCTTTTATCCACCGTGAAGCAAGTTGATCAGCAGTTTCAGAAAATGCAAATTCCGGTAAATATTTGTTGTCACCTGCACCATAAAAGCCGGTATTGGTCAGGATATTTAAGCCGGTATAGCCGGAAATTGATTTTAGTAAAAGCGGGTCTCTTCCAAGATATGCCGGTGTGCATTCAATGAATGTCCTGCAGCTAAGTTCTTTTATCTTTCTCAGATAAGGCAGTGCTATTTCTGCTACTCTTGATCTGTCCCAACGCTGGCTGGTGATTGAATCGGCTCCGATAAAATCAACCAGAATATGCTCATGGGTAAGTGTGGTACCCATATCCCGGGAGGCAACCGGTCCATTGACAGTCATAATCATACCTCCCTGATTTGTAGTGCATTGAGATAATAATATGCCCAGAAAAATTGCTGAAATAGTGATTTTTTTAAACATAATAATCAGGTTTAAATAACAAATATCGTCAATCTGCAGAAACCAGATTGCTGAATTATTCTAATTATCATGCACCAGATTATAAAAATTATACCTTTGAAATCTTTATCAAATAAATAATACAGGCATTATTTGAATAAAGAGAAAACAAATAATATCAATTAAAAACCAAACAATGGAAAACGAAAAAAAACCAACTGTCAAACGATTATATTCTCTGGACGCTTTACGTGGATTTGATATGTTCTGGATTATGGGAGGAGAAGCAATTTTTGCAGGTCTCGCATCACTGACAGGATGGCCTGTCGTGCAATGGTGGGCCGGACAGCTGGAGCACGTTCCATGGCACGGATTCCATTTTTACGATATGATTTTCCCCCTGTTTCTGTTTATTGCAGGAATTTCATTCCCCTTTTCCCTGGCTAAACGCACTGCGATGAATGACAGCCGGAAATCGATCTATAAACATGTCATAACCCGGGGGTTGTTACTGGTGCTCCTTGGAATAGTATATAATAACGGTATAAATTTTGACTTTGCCCATCTGCGTTATGGAAGTGTTCTGGGAAGAATTGGTCTTGCATGGATGTTTGCTTCAATAATCTTTATGAATACAAAACTTAATTCGCGGATCATAATATTCTCTTTAATCCTGATTGGTTACTGGGTGTTGCTTCTGCTGTTTCCTGCCCATGACCTGGGTTCAACAGATGTCTTTTCACGGGAAGGAAACCTTACAAGTCATATCGATCGTCTGCTAATGCCCGGACGACTTTATCTGGGTAATCACGATCCGGAGGGTTTGTTAAGTACACTGCCTGCAATAGGAACAGCACTACTCGGGATGTTCACCGGAGAATTTCTATTATCAAAGTATCTGGTTGACAAACCTTTACGTAAAGTGCTTTATCTTGTTCTTGCTGCAGTAACGTTAATGGTTATTGGTAAGATCTGGAATATTGCCTTCCCGATAAATAAAAACCTGTGGACAAGTTCATTCGTTTGTTTTGTAGGTGGATTGAGCCTTCTGTTCTTCTCCATTTTCTATCTCATAATAGATGTCTGGGAATATAAAAAATGGGCTTTCGTTTTTGTCGTTATTGGAATGAATCCAATAACAATATATCTTACAGGAAGAATTGTCAACTTTGGATCTGCAACAAAGTTTTTCTTTGGAAGTATTGCATCTTTTTTACCGGAAACATGGACCCCGCTGGTTTATGGTATAGGAGTAACCGCCATTGGCTGGGTATTTCTTTATATACTTTATAAAAAGAAGATATTCCTGAAGATCTGACTTACCGGGTGCTCAGGATTATTGCAGATAAAATTTCGGAATAATTTTATTCTGTTGCGAGCTACGGTTCCTAAACTGCTAAGTGATAATAAAAAGTTCAGTGTACCTGTTTTCCAAAGCTGAAATACAGTTCTCCCTCAAACGGCGTTGTATTTGGTGTTGAGATATAATTATTTTTCTGCCCCTGGGGACCTTCATCTTCGGGGTTCGAAAATTTTGTACCTATGGCGCTTATGCCTTGCAAAATTGAGATATCGCCCGAAGGAAAAGGAGGGTTAACCATTCCCTCAACGCCATAACCTATTGAATATTTTGCTTTCCCGGGTGTAAAAAGGTGCAGGAAAAGATCACTTGTGGCAGAAACGATGATTATTGGTGCTTCCATGGTTTGGATCTCAACAGCATAAAAGTTTGAGTAATAACCTTTAAACTCGGGATAAATCCAGGATTCTCCGGTGATTGTATTATTATATTGTTTGTTGAACAGGCCAAATTGGGTGCCTCTTAACCGGTTTTTCCAGACATGGTACGGCCCGTTTGCCAAAAGTGTCGCTCCGGTTACAAAATTTTCCGGGTATGAGAATGTAATACCGGCAAAATCCAGTTCTCCTGAAGGAGTAAATTTGTAATTAAGTTTCAGCAATCCCCCATGTAACATTGTCCATTTTGCATAACATGAGCTATCGTACATTAATTCAACAACATAACCATCATCCACTGAGTAATGATCAAGTCTGTTGAATTTAGATTTTAATCCTGCGAATTGAATTCCGTTACTGAATGAAATTGTTTTATTATTGTGCCTTGCTCCAACGATCAGTCCGGTTTTTATATTGAATGTAACCATGGTTTCTCCTGAAGAAAGAATCAATAAGCTATCAGATACGGAAGCAATTACTTTTTCACTGGTTGTTTCTATCTCGCGTGAGATAAGATCCTTTGGCAGTGTTATGTTCCATGACCAGCTGTTTACATTTCGGCCATAATGATCTATTACAGTAATGTATAAAACATCATAGCTTCTCCAGTCAGCAGGCAGGTTCGCTTTTAAGGATCCTTGCTTTCCGGCTTCAATATCGGGTGAAGGGATTATGCCTTGCTTTTTAATTATTTCAAAATCAGGGAAGTTTTTTTCAAACTTCACCAGCTCAAATGAAAATCTGCATAATTTCAGATTGGTATACAAGTATCTGTTGAATATTTCAAATGTTCCGTTAAAATCAGTATTTATTTTCTGATCTGAGAAATAAACAGGCGACCATATTTCTTTAATTGTATAAAAGCTTCCTTCTTTTTCGTGATACGGTCCAAGAATTCCGTCCGGACCAGAATTTCCGTTCGTGTCTATAGAATCATTCAGGTCTAAGCGTTCAACACCTTCATCAGCAAACGCCCACAGGAATCCCCCGGCTGACAGTGGTTTAGTAAGCATAAGATTCCAGTAATCATCCAGGCCTGCCCCGGCTCCTCCGTCATAAAGTCCATGCAAAAACTCAGTGGGAAAATAAATCTCTTCCCGATTATTCAGTACGTCTTCAACATACTTATATCCCGGATAGTGTTTTGAATTTGTGCCATTAATTATTGACCATGGCTCAATTACTGTTCTTTTCTGAGGATCATAAATATCGTAATCTCCCCGGACATCTTTATTGAAGCCACCTTCGTTTCCGTTATCCCATAAAACAATACACGGGTGATTTACGTCACGTTCCACCATCTCTCTAACTAACCTTTTGGCTGTTGGGGTATCATAAAAATTCTGCCATCCACCAAGTTCGTCCAGCACGAATAAACCAAGAGAATCACAGACATCAAGAAAATACTGGTCTGGCGGATAATGGCTCATTCGAACGGCATTCATATTCATATCCTTCATAAGGTTTATATCATTAACAGCAAGCTGTTTACTGCTTGTTCTTCCGCTGGAAGGCCAGAATGTATGGCGGCAGGCGCCTTTGAAAATTATCTTCTGACCATTGACGTATATTCCGTCTCCTGATCTGACTTCTACTGTCCGGAACCCAAATTTTTGAGTGATCCGATGTAAAACTTTTTTCCCGTTGAGGAGTGTAACTTCAACCTGATACATTTCAGGAAATTCAGGATTCCAGAGTGCCTGATTGACAAAATTGTCTTTAAGAGTTGTCTTAGCTTGATTTTCAAGAAGACTCGCTGTCATTAATGGTCCAAAATGCTTTCCATCAAGCGTTTGCACCTGGGCTTCCAGTGTTTTGGCTTTACCAGATCCCTCAGTAAATACATCCATTTGGAATGAGCCATCGGCACTGGCATTAATGGCCGTGTGATCGATAAACTGGGCTGGAACAGCCTCAAGGTAAACCGGACGGAAAATACCGCCAAACACCCAATAATCAGCTGTACGTTCAGCTTTATTTACGCTTTCGTTAGTCGATTCTTTACTGACTGTTACCTCTAATAAATTCTTATCTCTGTAATTCAATATACCTGATATATCATATTTGAAACGATAAAAAGCACCCTGGTGCACCGGACCCGCTATCTTTCCATTTATCTTCACTTCGGTATCAGTCATTGATCCTTCAAAAACTATATAGACTCTCTTGTTTCCCCAGGATCCGGGAACGGAAAACTCATAACTGTAAAGCCCTTTTTCATTTTCAGCAAGGTCGGTTTTTCCATAATGATATGAGCCAAAGCCCTGCAGTTCCCAGTTTGAAGGTACACCTATAGTACTCCATCTCTCACTATTCCGTCCACCTGTACAAAGAAAGTCCCACTGCACTGTGTGATCTTTATCGGTGCCAGAGAGGTAGATAACCTCAGTTTTCTGAGCAGTCAGATTTAAACCAGTCAAAAAGATCAGGATAAATAAAAACTGGCTTTTCATAAGCTATGGGACTTAATTTAACTAACAAAATTTTAAGTTGTACAGATCTCTGTGATCTTTTTTGGGTATCTTAACCCTACCCCAGGATTTAATCACCCAATGCCTGGTACACCAGAGCTTTGAATTTTTGTGGAATTTCGGAATGACTGAAGGGACTTTGCTGTAAAAATATCAGTCCGACAAGCTTCTCCTTCGGATCAGCCCAATAATCAGTTGCAAAATAACCTCCCCAGGAAAATGACCCTTCAGAAACACCCAGTCTTGACTGACCCGCGGCAGTGGTAATCTCAAATCCTAATCCGAATTTATCGGGACCCAGATTAATATCACCGATCTGATTGGTTGTCATCAACTCCACGGTACGCCTTGCCAATAGTCTGGTCCCGTTATATTCACCTTTATTCAGCATCATCTGAAGAAAGGCTGCATAATCTTTTACTGTAGAACTAAGTCCTGCACCTCCTGAATAATAGGTACCCTCCGACATGGGATAATTAACAAATGCTTCAGGGGAGTTAATCAGGTGATGATTTTTATCCTCAGCACTGACTTTTACAAGCCTGTTAAATTTTGATTGAGGCAAATAAAAGTATGTATCAGTCATTCCAAGAGGTTCAAAAATATTAGTATGGAAATAATTATCGAGAGTTTGACCCGATAAAATCTCAACCAGGTATCCAAGAACATCGACATTTAATCCATAAGTAAATTTTTCACCCGGCTGATGTACAAGAGGCAATTTACCCAGTTTCCTCATCTTGTCACCCAGAATGATTTTTTCACTGACAAAACCGGTAGGAATACCTGCTTTGGCATATATTGCTGTCATTGGTGCAGAGCCAATTCCTGCATAGTCTATACCGGAAGTGTGTGTTAAGAGATCTCTTATTGTTATTTCCCTTTTTGCAGGGATAGTAGTATATGTAGTATCTTTTTCACTGAATTTATCGAGTACACGCGGATTTGTAAATTCCGGGATATATTTTGAGATCGGATCGTCCAGCAGGAATTTCCCTTGTTCAAATAGCATCATTACCGCCAGGCTGGTAATAGCTTTAGTCTGGGAGGCAATACGAAAAATGTCATCTGTATGCATAGGTGTTCTTGCTTCAATATCGCTAACACCAAATGCCTTATTATAAGCAACTCTCCCATCGCGTGAAATAAAACCGACTGCTCCTGCAATCCAGCCACTATCGATGCCCTGCCGGAGCATTTTATCAATACGGTTAAGCCGGTCCGCATCCATATGAACTGAAACTATCTTAGCATCTTTAATTCCAGCTGTCTGAGGAGAACAGGCAATTATTAAAATCAGGAAAACAATCTGTAGAGTAAATGATTTTTTCATATTAGAATTCTTTAAAAGGGTAGGTTCTATGGGTTTTTGTTATATCAAAAATATGAAACTTTACGACGAAACCACGAAATTTTAAAACATATTACTGAGTCTTACTAAACGATTATCTTTGTGATATAAGATAATCAATGGCAATACCTGAAAAATTTAATTTTGAATTTACTTTATAAAACTTTATGTTGCTTATTGAAACAATTCTCACTTAACTACATAATCCAGATGTTGGAAGACTCAAAAAGAGCTGTTGCAACCATTACATGCTTAATAATCTCTATATCAATTTATTGTCAGAACATTAATCACTCATTTAAGCCCGGACAGATCTGGCCCGATAATGATGGCAGGCATATCAATGCACACGGGGGCGGTATAATTTATTTTAATGACACTTATTACTGGTTCGGGGAATACTGGCTGCCGCGTCCGGAAAAAGATAAAAGCCGGTATGGAGTAAGTTGTTATTCTTCGAAGGATCTTCTAAACTGGAAAAATGAGGGTCTTGTTCTCAGGGTAATTAACGACACTGCATCTCTTCTTAATCCCGGGTGTATAATTGAACGCCCCAAAGTTATTTTTAACGGGAAGACAGGAAAATTCGTGATGTGGTTTCATCATGAACTAAAAGGCCAGGATTACAAAGCAGCTTTAACCGGTGTTGCCGTAAGCGACAAGATTACCGGACCATACAAATACATCAGGAGTGTCCGTCCCAATGCAGGTGTCTGGCCATTGAATTTTCCTGATGAATACAAAAAGGCCCTTTCCGGTGAGGGGAGCATAAAAAGCGGGTCGGATGAATGGAAACTTGCTGTAATAAAAGGATTACTGGTGCGACGCGATTTCGAGGGAGGTCAGATGTCACGCGATATGACAATTTTTGTGGATAAAGATGGAAAAGCATATCATGTCCATGCTTCTGAAGAGAATATGACTCTTCATTTTTCTGAACTTACTGATGATTATCTCGATTTTACCGGAAAATATATAAGAGTTCTTCCCGGTGATTCAAATGAAGCTCCGGCTATCTTTTTTTCCAGAGGAAAATATTTTATGATCACCTCAGGCACAACAGGCTGGAAGCCAAATCCGGCCCGTCTCGCCGTTGCCGGAAAGATCTTTGGCGAATGGAAGGCAACAGGCAATCCATGCAGGGGGACAGAAGATGAAAATAAGACCACTTTTGGTTCTCAAAGTACACAGATCCTGCCGGTCCATGGAAAAAAGAACGCGTTCATCTATATGGGAGACAGGTGGAAGCCTGATAATCTTGCCGACAGCCGGCATATCTGGCTGCCAATAGAATGGGAAAAAGGAAATCCCATAATAAAATGGTATTCTAACTGGAAACTATGAAAATTAACTATTATAATATTGTTTCGGGATCCCTTATTTCCTATGAACTATAGCGCCTCTTATTATCTGTGACAATTACCATGATGAACCAACTGATAGATATGTTGTTCTGCTAATTATAAGAAACTAACATTAAATCATATGAAACACCTTTTAATATTACTGGTTTTTACGGGATGCCTCTTCAGTTCCTGCAAAAAAAACTCACAGTCTGACAGGTTTAAGTTCTTAACAGGCCCTGTCTGGGCAAGTGATAGTCTGCTTGCAAATGGAACTGATGCAAGCGGAACCGGCGGATTTCTCGAAAATTTCAAAGGAGATGCCAAATTTAAAACAGACGGCACCGGATATTTTGGTAAATATAACGGTACCTGGAGATTTGCATCTGCTGAAACTCAAATAGTCATTTTGACAGATTCACTTCCTATTCCATTAACAGCAAATATAGCCGAGTTAACAAATATATCCCTCAAAGTTACAACAAGTTATCCAAATGTTCTTAACCTGTCTTCCCTCATCAATATCAGGATGACGTTCAAGGCGAAGTAATGCGATATGCTTTTTGTTTCATAGCGATACTTATAAATTCAGCCTTTAATGTGGCGGTCTCCCAATGCACAGTCAGGGGCAAAGTATACGATATAAATACACTTGAACCGCTTCCGGGTGCGTATTTGATCTATGAAAAAAAACAAGGTACTATAACTGATGAGAATGGTCGTTATTCAATAGTATCAAATGCTGCTGCACTTGATATCACCTTTCACCTTACCGGATATAAGTCAGTTACAAGATCCATAACCCTTAAAGCAAAAGATACCCTCGAGCTGAATATAGGTCTTGAGACGGATATTAAGGAGATAGGACAGATAGTTGTAAGTGCAAATAAAACAGAGCAGAAGGTTGCTGAGCTGTCTGTCTCAATGGATGTTCTAAAAACTGCCGATTATTTGAAAACTCACATCATTGATGCCCAGGAATTAATTAATAAAACACCCGGAATAGAGGTGCTCGATGGACAGGCTTCAATACGAGGAGGCAGCGGATTTAGCTATGGTGTGGGAAGCAGGGTCCTCGCCCTGATCGATGGTCTGCCGGTTTTATCTCCGGATGCCGGAAATATCAAATGGCAATTCATGCCACTTGAGAACATTGCACAGGTGGAAATAATCAAGGGTGCATCTTCTGTACTCTATGGATCTTCAGCCTTAAACGGAGTTATTAACTTTCGTTCGGCTGATCCTTCGAATGTCCCTGTTACTCAATTCTATGTCGAAACAGGGATCTATGACAAACCCAGGAACAAAAACTGGGTATGGTGGAATTCACCCCGGCTATTTTCAAGTGCCTCCATTTCGCATCTTCAGAAGATCGGACAAACTGATTTAGGTATTGGTATAACTCTCATGAATGACAATGGATATAGAAAATATAATAATGATGATCTCGGAAGAATCTCCTTCAGGGTAAAACATCATGACCGGAACATAAATGGTCTCGTATATGGATTTAATATTAACACGGGGTATTCAGCTAAACGGGATTTTATCCTCTGGCAAGATGCTTACAAGGGTGCACTTAAACAGGATACATCAACGGTTTCACTTCTGCATGCCAGTTTCCTTGCCCTCGATCCATATTTGTCATATAATAATGGAGGAAAACTAAAACACGATCTTAAGTTCAGGTTCCAGTTGTCTGATAACAGATTTCCGGTCCGAACTGCCAATAATTCAGATGCTTATTCATTCTATTCAGAATATCAGTTATACTATAAACCTGCAAATTTTATAAATATAACACCTGGAATATCGGAGAATCTCAGTAAAGTAATATCAAATTTCTACGGAGATCATAAAGGGCTGAATCTTGCACTATTCACACAAGTTGAAGTGCAACCTGTTCCAAGGCTTAAATTAGTTGCCGGAATACGTATTGAACAAAATTCCCTTGATGGAAAACAGGACAAAATAGTCCCGATCTTAAGAACAGGCATAAACTGGCAGGCCGCACAATATACTTTTTTGAGAGCCTCATACGGAGAGGGTTACAGGTATCCCTCAATCGCGGAAAAATTTGCATCGACAACTCTTGGATCCGTTAAAATATTCCCTAATCCTCTTGTCCAGCCGGAATACGGCTGGAGTTCTGAAGTTGGGATCAAGCAGGGAGTTTTATTTGGGAAAATCAGCGGGCAGGCAGATCTTTCCCTGTTCTTACTGCAGAACAGGGATCTTATTGAATATCCCTTAGGTTTCTATCCTGACCCCAAAACAGGTATCTCAGGACTCGGTTTCAGAGCTGACAATGTTGAACAAGCCAGAGTATATGGCTATGAACTTGAGTTTATGCTGACCAGGTCTTTGGGAAATTTTGTCACCTCTCTTTCAGGAGGATATACTTACACTTATCCTGTAGAATTTAATCCTGTAACACAGAAGAATTCAGGAATTTACTTGAAATACAGAAGAAAGCATTCAGCCAAATTAAGTTTTAATACTTCATATAAAAAGATCAATCTGGGATTGAATTTTTTTATCAAATCAAAGATCCTGAATATCGACAATGTTTTTTTGGATCAAAGTACCAGGGAGAGCATACTTCCCGGATTTTATGAATACTGGATTAATGATAACAAAGCATACCTGGTAATTGATTACAACCTTGAGTACACTGTAAATAAGCTTCTTAGTCTCTCTCTTGTCGTCAGAAATATTACCAATACTGAATATATGGGACGACCCGGTGATATCCAGCCTCAGAGAAGTTTCAGTCTGAGGCTATCAGGAAAATTCTAGAGTACGAAGGAGATGGGGGAAGAGTTCTACGCCGGGGGTACTTCAATCTCCATCGAATCTTATAACGAAATTTGGATTCTTCTGAGAATTACGTTAGTTTTCATATCTGAAATATTATCATCTATGAAATCATACAAAATACTCAGGCAGTCAGCAGTTTTATTGATCGTGACCTGTACAGTTATTTTAAATTCCTGTAAAAAGACCATGGTAAATGAGGTAAAAGTCCCTGATTTTAAGACTCTTTCATCACAGTTCAGCGAACCCTCTCCGGAGTATACAACATCCCCTTTCTTTGTCTGGGATGCCAATATAACCAATGATGATATAGATAAGGATCTTATTAGTTTTAAAAACGCCGGCTCCTCACAGGTCTTCATTCATCCGCGACCTGGACTTGTCACCGAGTACCTGTCAGATGAATGGTTCAGTCTATACCGGCATGCGGTTGAAAAAGGGAAAGAGCTTGGAATGAATATCTGGATATATGATGAGAACTCCTATCCCAGCGGTTTCGGAGGAGGACATGTCCCGGATGAAATGCCGGAATCCTATAACCAGGGTGCGGGTCTTAATATGACAAAAGTTGATGTCCTTACTGACAGCTGCAGTAAATACTACCTCATTCTGAAAGAAGAGAATGGAATATATAAAAACATTACTGCTTCACTATCAGAGGAAAAAGGAAAGAATGGAAAGTATTTTTTGTTCTCAAAAACATATTATGAAAAATCTGACTGGTATGGCGGATTTTCTTACGTTGATCTGCTCTACCCCGGAGTAACTCAGAAATTTATTGAAGTCACAATGACAGGCTATGAAAAGAATGTGGGCAATGAGTTCGGAAAGACCATTCCCGGCACTTTTACTGATGAACCTCAGATTGAGTCACCAGGCGGGATCCGGTGGACACCTGACCTGTTTGATGTTTTCATGAAACAGTGGAACTATGATTTAAGGACCCAGTTACCTTCCCTTTATGAGGAAACCGGTGACTGGAAAAAGGTGAGACATAATTATACCCAGACTTTGCTGCAGCTATTCATCGACAGGTGGGCAAAACCATGGCATAATTACTGTGAATCAAAGGGTCTGAAATTCACCGGCCATTATTGGGAGCATGAATGGCCAAATATGCGTCCGGGCGGAGATAACATGGCAATGTACGCCTGGTCGCAGATACCGGCAATTGATATGTTATTCAATCAATTTGACGATTCTACAACAAAGGCTCAGTTTGGAAACATAAGAGCTGTAAAAGAGCTGGCCAGCGCTGCAAATCAAACAGGTCGTCAGAGAAAACTCAGTGAAACATACGGAGGTTCAGGCTGGGATCTGTCTTTTACCGATATGAAACGCAATGGAGACTGGGAATATGCTCTGGGAGTAAACCTTATGAATCAGCATCTTACATATTTTTCAATGGAAGGGGCGAGAAAATATGACTATCCTCCTGCCTTCGACTATCATGAACCATGGTGGAATAACTATAAATATCTGAATGATCATTATGCAAGACTTTCACTGGCCTTGTCATCCGGAAGGCAGGTTAATGATATCCTTATAATTGAGCCTACCACAACAGCATGGCTTTATGATTCCTACACAGAACAAAGTAAAAAGCCTGATGAAATCGGACAGGCATTTCAGACCTTTATTACCCGACTTGAAAAAAGCCAGGTTGAATATGATCTGGGTTCGGAAAACATAATTAAGGATCAGGGAGGTGTTTCAAACGGGAAACTGATCATAGGACAGGCAGGTTATTCAACGGTTGTTATACCTCCGCAGGTAGAAAACCTCGACCGGACCACCTTTGAACTACTCGAGACATTCGTAAGGAACGGAGGTACGCTGATCATTTTTTCTGTTCCAACGCTGCTAAACGGGTCAGTAAGCGAAGAGGTGAGCAAATTCTTTTCAAAAAACTCTTCTGTGATATTCAAACCCGGAAATTTATCAGATGATGTTATCAATAAGTATTTTGGCAATACAAAACTTAAGTTTGAAAACGTTACCGGAGGAGTTCTGTATCATCATCGCAGGATCCTATCAGACGGACAGGTGTTGTTTCTTGTTAATTCTAGTCTGACGGGGCAGTCTGATGGCTCTATTAAGGTTAATGGCAAAGATGTTCTTGAGATGAATACGCTTACCGGAGAGATTTCAGGCTATCGCTGTCAGGTATCAGGTGATGAAGCATCTTTTTCTTATTCCATACCACCGGCAGGGAGTCTGTTACTCTTCATATCCGACAAAAAAATGCAAGAGTATAAAGCTCCATTAATGGTGCAAAATCTTAGCAGTGTTAAAGCCTCAGGTCAGTTAAAAGTAACAAGGAAAGAGGAAAATGTGCTAACAATTGATTTCTGTGACATTGAGGTTGGAAATGAACTCACCAAAGACCTGAACACCTATTATGCAGCTGATAAGGTCTTTAAATATTATGGATTTAAAAACGGCAATCCCTGGAATACATCGGTTCAGTTCAGGAAAAATATTGTAGACAGAGACACATTTGGATCCACCACGGGATTTACTGCAACATATCATTTTTCTGTTAAGGGGAAATTTGATTTTGCAGCAGTTAAAGCAGTTGTTGAACGGCCCAATTTATGGACTGTCAGTGTAAATGGCATTGAAGTGAAACCTGAAAGTGGAGAATGGTGGCTCGACAGATCATTCGGTGTATTCAATATCGGAACTTTAGTCAGGACCGGTGATAATGCATTAACGCTAAAAACAGCGCCGATGAAGATCAATGCTGAGATCGAACCGGTTTATATCCTTGGCAATTTCTCAGTAAAGCCTGCTGAAAAGGGATGGGAAATTGAAGCTCCTGCCGCTGCTTACACCACAGGCAGCTGGAAATCACAGGGCATGCCATTTTATTCACGTGATGTTTCTTACAGTGAGGAATTTAACGTGGAAAACACAGACGGGAAATGGGAGATTGCCTTACCGGAATGGGCAGGAACTGTAGCGGAAGTCACAGTAAATGGAAAGAATGCACCTGTTATTGCCTTTCCTCCGTATCACAGTGATGTAACAGCTCTGATCAAACCAGGTATGAATAAGATTAATGTAAATGTTATTGGCAGCCTGAAGAACCTTCTGGGGCCGCACCATAATAATCCCAAACCAGGTTTTGTTTCCCCATGGATATGGAGAAATGTCAGGAGTTATCCTCCGGGCAGGGACTACCAGATGCTTGATTATGGATTATTTAAAGAATTTACGCTTTTGCATGGAATTCAGTAATCAGGGATCAGAAATCAGTAATCAGTGATCAGAGATCAGAAATCAGGAACCAGAAACCAGGAACCAGCAACCAGCAGCAATTTTTTCGAATAAACCTAAATTTACTGTACAATGAACTAAATATCAAGATACAATTTTAGACCTATTGCAGGAATGAATTATTTTTCTACATTTGGAACGTTGAATTCTATTTTCTATACCACTTACCAGTATAGGTAAAAGTTCTTTAAACAGAAAATCAAGGAAATAGTATGACCTGAACCACAACATTTGGAAATTAAACCTTAAATCAGAACCCATGAGAAAACTTTTAATGTTTGTTGCTTCCTTGTTAATTACAGGCAGTCTGCTTGCGGGCGGACTGGTTACCAACAATAACCAGAGTGCCATGTTTACACGCCTGCAGAACCGCAATGCTTCAACTGACATTGATGCAGCTTATTTCAATCCGGCAGGTTTAACAAAGCTTGGAAATGGATTTTTTGCTTCAATTAACAATCAGACAATCACTCAGACTCAAAAAGTGCAAAGCGATTTTCCGTTTCTGAGTGGAACTCTGCCACGGGAGTATGTAGGTGATGTAAAGGCACCTATATTCCCTGATGTTTATCTCGTATATAACACAGGTAAGTTATCGTTCTCAGCAGGATTCAATCCAATCGGTGGAGGCGGCGGTGCAGAATATAAAACAGGTCTGCCAACATTTGAAATGCCCCTTTCAGTTATTCCTGCAAGTCTATCTCTTAGTGGAATTCCTACAACTCAGTACTCAGCAGACATCTATTTTAAGGGATCCTCAGCTTATATGGGATACCAGGGAAATGTCGGATATAAGATCAATGACAAGATATCTGTTGCTGTCGGTGTGCGGTTTGTGTCAGCATCAAATAAATATAAAGGACATATCAATAATATAAGCATCAATCCAACTTATCCTGCTTTTGGACTGCATATAATGGAGGAATGGTTCTTGCCAGCCAGTTCTTTACAGATGGTCAGACTTACCTCACTGCTGTTTCAGGTACCCTGGCAGGCACCGCTACAGCCTTACAGCCAATTATTACAGGTGGTGGAGGTAGTGTTCCTCTTTCAGGTGGAACTGCTGTGGGATTAACTGCTCTCCAGGTAGCAACTCTGCAGGGAACGGTAGTTGCTTTAGGTGGCAATCCCACAGGTATGACAATAGCTCAGACTCAAGGCATTTATCTCTGCGAATGCTACCGGTTATGCTAATAACGCCGCAATAATGGGTGCCAATGCTGCTGCAACTCAGAACGTTAGTGTTGATGCAACAATGTCAGGAACAGGAATTACTCCGATAATCAGTGTAAACTATTCACCTACAGAACAATTGAACATTTCAGCCAGGTATGAATTCAAGACAAAAATTGATCTTAAAACGAAAGTTGCTCCTAATATGGGCGGAGGTCTTTTTATAAACGATAGTATTGGTGTTGGAGATATGCCTGCTGCACTTTCACTGGGAGTAACATTCAGACCGATAGAAAAGTTGATGCTTACAGCGAGCTTTAATGAATATTTTGATAAAAATGTTAATTATGACGGCAAAACAAATGAGATCGATAAGAACTTCCTGGAATATGGTCTTGGAGTGGAATATGCTCTTACCGAAAAACTGCGTATCAGCGCCGGCTGGTCACATACAACAACCGGTGTAAATCATAATTATCAGAGCTCTATGACCTTCAGCACAAATACCAACTCTTTCGGCGGCGGTTTCGGATACCGTATCACCCCGATGATTGATCTTAATTTAGCATTTCAGAGAGCATTTTATGCAGAAGGTTCCAAGCCTTTCAGTGATATTACCACATATACTGAAACCTATAACAAATCTACATGGATGATTGCCGCAGGACTTGATTTCTCCTTCGGAAAAAAATAAAACCCTCTAAGCTAATCACAATTATTAGGCCGCGTCGAACGATGCGGCCTCTTTTATTTTAATAAATGATTCCCTGCGAATTCAGATTCTTAATATATGCATCCTTTCGAGGAATAGCTGATGCTTTTAATTTTCCGTACCACTCAGCGGCTTTGTGATCATTTCCTGTTTCCTTCTCAAGATTGATAATATTAAGGTACAAAAGACCTTCAATACCTGAATTCTTATTATCAATTACACTGGCAATTTTCATGAAATTTGCCAATGCTTCAGCAGGTTGTTTGTTTTCAGCAAGGGATGATGCATCGTTGATTTTCTTGTTAAGATCGTTGTTGAGACAAACTCCATAGAAAGAAAAACAATTTTCATTGCATTCCTCTACCAGGTCAATCCATTGGGTATCACGCTTTAATGGCGGGAATGAAAGTTCAAACTCAAGCTTCTCTCCAATTGCTTTAAATTTATAGGTCTCGGGGCAAACCGGTATCCCTTTAGAGGATGTTAATCTGTTACGGGATCCATCGGGATAGATTAAATATATGTTTTTATCAGCGCAGAAGTAGCCATCTTTAATCCGGTTTTCAAGATTCAGATAAACTACTGTTTTCTGTGAACCGGTTACAATTTTAGTGATCTCAAGGACTTCAGGAGATTTCAGACCGTAATTAGGTAAGGTAATTGTCTGGGCCTGAAGAGGTGATGCACATAATGCTGTCAGACAGACGATTAATCCGTATTTATTCATATCTGTATCAATTTAGTACGGGTAAGGTACAAATAATTTCCTTTTTGTATCGGAAGCTTTTAAATGCACATGACTGTCAGCTTAAATCGCTTCACGGACAAGATAAGTGCTTCTTATAGATTCCCTGGATTCTTTGATTAATTCATATTTCATGGTTTCGGTATCCATGATAATACCCTGAAACCGGCCTAGCGAGCAGGCTCCGCTGTTCAGGTATCGTTTTTTCTGATTTAGATAGTAAGTATGGTGTGATTCTAATTTGTGTGTATGACCCAGGATGACAACATCATACACCTTAAATAGTTTTAGTGCATGAGTAAGGTATTTTATTGTGTTGTATTTTTTAGGGATATGATTAATTTCATCTTCAATAGTGATTATTTTGAAATAAATGTTCATGAAATACTTCGAATTTGACATCTTTTTCAGAATAGATAAAGCCAGTTTCCCGATACCCCGGCCAAACTTTGTTCCATTCAACCAGTCGGCTTTATGACCATGTTCGATATGAATTTTCTGACCCTGGGAATTTTTTATATCATAATGATCAACACCAAATTCACTTACAATATCGTGGTTGCCTTTAATGAAGATAAAATCATTGTCATCAAAATAACTCATTAATACCGGATTAGCTTTTTTTATTTCATCATAAGTATATTTAACTAATTCAAATACATCCCCGTTTAATATAACTTTGTCGATAGAATAGATATCCCTGATACGCTCGATTTGCATTATAAGGTCCATTTCATTCCATTGAAATGTGCCAAAATTGTCACATGCATCGATATGAAGATCAGATAATACAAGAATATTCATAATGTTTGATTTAAATTATTTCCCCACAACAGCATTTTTAGTGGACAATGCCAAAAGTAGTGAGATGATGTTATGGCGATATTACAGAATGGTTAAGAATATATTAATAATTAACCAGTTACCTTTTAAGGGGGTCATTGCCTGAGTTTAAAAGTGCCAGTTTCGAGATAATCAATTATGTTATATGTTCCAAACTTACGGCCCTTCAGAAATCCGTTCCATGCAGGTTGAAAAGAATTAATATTAATTACAATCCGAGTAATACCAAAGCCGAAAAAATTATGATTGCAACAAATATTATAGTCATTGAAACCTCAATAATTGCGTTATAATTCCCGCTTCCTTTTTTATCTGTGAGCTTCCCGGTAGTTGCTTCCATCTGCTATGATTTAAACTTTATTACTATTTTCATCATCCGCAAAAGTACTATCAGTATATTACAATACTGTTTTAGGAATATTAATTAAATGTTAAGAGAATTCTGATAAGCCTGCTTTACCATGCATATAATTTAGTTATTGTTTATTTGGTATTTGTTAATGTTTCTGGTTTATAGTTCCAGATTGTAATAAAGTTCGTTAAGAAGTTCAGTATAAATCCTTTCATATTTTGAATTCTGTACCAGAACTGTTGCATGAACTTTTCTTAGAGTGGACTTTGGGCTATATTCGAGAATACGACTAAATATTTTCACGCTTTAATCTGTAACACAGGAATTCTGGTACTGTGACGAAGATCGGATGCAACAGAACCAAGAATTATATCACTTAAACCACGATGACCGTGGGTAGCCATGGCAATCAGATCGTAATGCTCTTTTTCAGCTAATGCCAGAATCTCTTTGGATGGTTCACCGAACAGCAGCACAGCTTTGACTTCATACCCTTCACTCTGCAGTTCAAGTTCACGACGTTTGAGGTATTGATAGTCCTCACGCATCTCTTCTGATTCTCCCAGGTCCTTCTGGTTTCTTGCCATGAAACCGTCGGCAACATGTACTAAGGTAATCCTTGCATTAGTAAGCTTTGCCAAAGGCCTTATATGCTTAAGAATTGCCTCATCATAGCAACTGTTCTCAAGTGGTATAAGAATGTTTTTATACATTGTAATTACTATTTAAATGGTCCATTAATTACCTGGTAAAGGAGAAAGGCATTTAGAGCCATTATTATTACTGCGACTCCCCATGAAGTGATCTTGAGCCAGAGTGAGTTAACATATTGACCCATTTTTGTCTTGTCGCTTGTAAACAGTATAAGCGGTACGACAGCAAAGCTAAGCTGAACAGACAGTATCACCTGGGATAGAATAAGCAGACTCCCGATGCCCTTTGCACCATACAAACTTGCAACTATTACCGCAGGAATAATTGCGACAAGGCGTGTAAGTAATCTTCGAACCCAAGGACGCAATCTTATATTCAGAAATCCTTCCATCACAATCTGACCTGCCATGGTGCCTGTCAGAGTCGCATTTTGTCCTGACGCAAGAAGAGCTATCGCAAAAAGAACACTGGCAAGCGGCGCTCCAAGAAGAGGACTTAATAATTTATATGCATCATTTATATCTGCTACATCCTGGTGACCACTTCCATGAAAGACTGCGGCACTGAGAATTAAAATAGCAGCATTGATAAACAGAGCTAACATTAATGCGAAGGTTGAATCAATAGTGGCGAATTTAATTGCCATATCTCTTCCCTGTGTTGACCGGGTATACTTACGCGTTTGAACAATACTTGAATGAAGATAGAGGTTATGCGGCATTACTGTTGCACCCAATATCCCAATAGCAATATAAAGCATAGCAGGATTTACTATGATTTGCTTATTCGGGATGAAACCTACGAAGACTCCGCTTAAAGACGGACTTGAAATAATCAATTCGTAAAGGAAACTGATTCCAATTACAGATATAAGTCCTACAACAAGAGCTTCAATATACCTGAACCCTTTGTTCTGAAGGTACAGGACAATAAGAACATCCAAAGCAGTAAGAATAACCCCAATAACCAAAGGTATCTTAAACAGTAAATTAAGCGCCACAGCCGAACCTATTACTTCTGCAAGGTCACAAGCTGCGATTGCTATTTCGCACAGTATCCATAAGAAGATCGAGAAACGTTTTGAATAACTATCACGACATGCCTGAGCTAAATCGCGACCGGAAACAATGCCAAGCTTTAATGAAAGATGCTGTAATAGTATGGCCATAAAGTTGGAGATCATTATGACCGACAAAAGCAGGTAGCCAAATTGTGCTCCACCAGCCAGGTCTGTCGCCCAATTACCAGGATCCATATACCCAACAGCAATCAGAAACCCCGGACCCGAAAAAGCAAATAGTTTGCGCCAAAAATTCGCGGATGAGTTTACCGCTATTGACGCATTTATTTCTGGCATTGATAGGGATGTAGCCTTTGAATGCCAGCCATTCTCAAGGATATCTGGCTTTGAATCGGTCACAGCTTCCTGAACATTTTTTAAAACCTCTTTATCACCTCTCTTATCAGTCATTTTTTTATTGCTGATTTAAATCCATTTGTTTTTCTAGGTTTTGCGAACTAATATGTTTTGAGCTGCTTGCTGACTAAGATGAATTTTTGTTTTACCGTTGATTTTTATATCTAAAGAATTGTCAAAAGCATTATTCTCTATCAATGCAATTTCCGTTCCTATATGAATGCCCACTTTATCAAGGTATTTTAAGAATTCATGTGACATATCTGCAAGACCAACAACAAAACCAATTTCCCGATGCTTAGCTTCAGTGAGATGAAATGATTTTATTTCGGGGAATTTACCATTCCTATCAGGTATAGGATCTCCATGTGGATCAAATTGTGGAAAATTAAGAAACTTGTCAAGTCGGTCAGCTAAATCACTGTCATAAACATGTTCTAATTGTTCCGCTATTTGGTGGACTTCATCCCATGTATAACCTAACTTATCCTGCAAAAACAATTCCCAGAGCCTATGTTTTCTTATCACCAGAAGTGCAGACTTATTCCCGATATTACTTAGTTTGGCCCCTGTGAATTTATCATATTCAACCAGCTTCTTGTTAACCAGTTTCTTAATCATATCAATAACTGAAGCAGGCTTGTTTCCTAATTTAGATGCTAAAGTTGCCAAGCTGACCTTAGCATTGCCTTGTTTATGAAGATGGAAAATTGCCTTAAGATAATCCTCCTCAGAATGTGTTTGCCTTACAACCATTTTATTATTCGAACAATAAAAATTATATTCTTCTATTAATATATATTAGGTAAACAAATCATTTAAAAATTTGTTTACCTGATTAAATAAATTATGTATGCCTAATGTTTCCTGACTATAAAAAATTCATACTCGTTCAAATTTTAATTGTATACTCTTTTTATAAGGGGCTATCCCAACCTGAAAACGATTCTTTAACTACATATCAAAAATGGAATATTCATTTTCAGAATACAGAAATATTACAATTTCATCCTGGCTTTCGTTCCGATTATAATGGCAAGAATAGCCTAAGCCCGAATAGCGAAACTGTTGTTTCTTCTACTACCACAATGTTCTTAGGAATTAGACTCTGGCAATATGGAGCACTATTCTTTAATCCTGAAGTCTCAATGGGGAAAGGCTTTTCTAAAACACTTGGTGTTGCCGGTTTTCCAAATGGTGAAGTTTACAGGGTCAGCGACCCCAAACCACAGTTCACACCTGCACGGTTTTACATACGACAATTATTTCCTCTTGGCCAAAACTCCATCCCTGTTGAAGATAAATTAAATCAGCTTGCGGGTAAGATACCTGAAAGCTACATTGCAGTAAATGCAGGGAAGTTCAGTATTATGGACTTTTTTGATGACAATCCATATAGCCATGACCCCCGTACACAATTTTTCAATTGGGCATTGATGGGTAATGGTGCATGGGATTATCCTGCCGACACAAAGGGATATACCTTTGGAGTTGTAGTTGAACTGGTAAGACCAGAATGGGCTCTTCGGTTTAGCACGGTAATGGTTCCAACTCAGGCCAATGGACCAATTTTTGACGCAAATATAAAACATGCAAAATCTGAAGCACTGGAATTTGAAACTAAAACTTCATGGAATGGTTTACCGGGATTCATACACTTATTGGCTTACTACACTCAGGCAAAAATGGGGTCCTATCAAAAAGCATTAGATTGGGGAATTTCTAATAATACTATCCCGAATATAGATAGCGTCCAGAAAACAGGTAATACAAAATACGGCTTTGGGCTTAGCCTGGCACAGCAGATAAGCGAAAACACAGGTATATTTTTTCGTGCCGGTTGGAATGATGGTCAGAACGAGACCTGGGTATTTACTGAAATTGATCGGGAAATAAGCGGTGGTTTTAATTTTAACGGCAAAAAGTGGCATCGGAATAATGATGAAATTGGCATTGCATTTATAGTAAACGGGCTTTCAGATTGGCACAGAAGATATTTAGCTGCCGGAGGATATGGATTTATCATTGGTGATGGACATTTGAACTATAGCTCTGAAATGATTGCTGAAGTTTACTACTCATTCCATATAAAAAAGCTTGCTCTTTCTCTTTCTCCCGATTATCAGTTGATCATCAATCCAGCTTATAACAGAGATCGTGGTCCGGTAAATGCCTTCGGCCTCAGAGCTCATTTCGAACTCTAGGAAAGCCTGACAAAAATTCGGTAGAAACAAGAGTGAAGGTTGGAGAAGTTATGGAAATCAATTCAAAATTTATAACTCACCCCAAACTGAAAATTTCTGGGATTTCCCGGAGTAAAACACAATTCAGTTACACTTGATTTTTCACCCACGAGTCTGGTTTCTGTGGCAAATTGTGCTTCATTCCATTCGGTATTCAGAATGTTTTCTATATTCATCGAGAAAGTAATCTTTTTGTATTTATAGTCCAGAGAAGCATTGAACAGTGTGTGACCCAAAGCAACTACCGAATTATCTTCATTTGCCGGTCTGTTACTAAGATGTCTGAAACGAAGAGCTCCGCTGAATCCATGGTCACGCAAGACACTGATTCCGCCAGTGGCTATAAGAGTTGGAGCAAGCGGAATAAAATTTTGTCCAGCCGGTAAGTTATTTATAGTTCCTTTTGAAGCAGAAATATCTGCATCAGCCCAAAGCCAGGGATTAATTTGCCAGCGAGCTTCAAAATCAACACCCAAACGCTGGGTCGGATTGCTCAGCTCAGTGGAACCTCCATCACCACTGTAAACAAATTCTTTCTGAAGATATAAATACCAGATTGAGGATGAAAAATGAACTCTGCTGAAAAGGTTGCCTTTTATCCCTATTTCGCCGGCGGTTGCTTTAGGCAATGTGCCTGTATTACGCATTCCCGGATCGAAATTGTACTTATTTAACCGGCTGTAAATCTCATTACTGCTTAATCCCTCATTTTTCCAGGTACTGGAAAGCTCTGCAATTGTTGATCCGATTATTACATCTCTTGCGTCGTTAGAGTGAAATCCTTGTCCAAAATTAAGGAATAAATCAAAATTTTGTGATGCTGAAATAACGAAATTAAATTTGGGACTAAACACCGATTTATCGGCAAATCCGGAAGCGTGAGGCAATCCATTGTTGATTGTATCGAGCGAAGACCCGGCTTTGTCATCCTTGGAAAAAGTGAAAAAGTCATGTCGTATACCCCATATTACTCTTACCCTGGAACTGAATACAAATTCCTGTTGAAACCAGAAATTCAGATTTTGTTCGTCAATGATGTCGCTGGTAAAATTATTCATTCTTACCCGGTTTGGGCTATGCCACAATTGCACATCAATCATGTCACCTCTGTAACCTCCTCCTATTTTATTTATCTGCTTCAATCCAAACAATGATGTGACGAACTTGTAATTGGTATTCAGACCTTCCATCGTCCTATGTTCATTCTGCTCAATCATATCGCCGTTGACAGTATCGGTAAGGAAATAAGTGAAATTGGAAAAGAGTCTTAAATTGTACTGTGTAAAAAAAGAATTTATTTCAAATTCGTTCCCATTTGAAGACAGATAGTTGTAGTTGACATTAAAATTTTTCCGGTTGGTAACCCCGCCTTCCATATTATTGGAAAGACTTCCAAACCTTGTAATAATTCCCTCCTTCACGGCTCGTTCCGGAATCTGACCAGAAGCGTTCCATGCTGTGGAGAAACCACCCGCAGAAAAAGTTAATCTACTGTTCGGAGAAAGCTGAAAGAAATATTTACCAAATATATTCATCCTCTCAAATTTCTGAGGGGAAACAGAAGGGCCATCGGTATGATGATATTGGATGGCAAAGTATCCGTTTTGTTCACTTCCTCCATTATCAGGCTGTAGCATAAGTGTATATTTTTGAGTATTGAATTGACCAGCTTCAACTTTAATAAGATTATTTTCCAATATATCTTTCGTTTTGAAGTTTACAGCACCGGCGGTATAAAAATCCCCGATACTCGCTAAATATGGTCCCTTGTTAACTTCCATTTCATCAACCGTTTCTGCAATCAGAAAGTGCAGGTCAGCAAAACCCTGCCCATGTGCATTCGTAACCATATTTACCGGCATACCGTCCACATTGACTGAAACATCGGTCCCATGATCACAATCAAATCCTCGCAGGAAAATTTGTTCCGCTAATCCACCTCCCTGGTGTTGTGCAATATATAAACCCGGCACCATAAGCAACATATCCTGTGAAGTCCGGAAGGGCTTTAATTGCATATCTATTGTCTGAATTTCCTTCGATGATGCTGCTGAGATTGGATGCGAAGCCTGAACAGTTACTTCAGACAAATCAGTTAAAGATTCTTCAAGCTTGACTTTCAATGTATCAGTCATGTTTTCTTTGACAGAAGCATTTTGAATAACTGTTTTATAACCAATTAAGGAAAAGGATACCTCATATTTTCCAATCAGGATATTTTTCAGTTCAAAGTTTCCATTTAGATCGGTTGTAGTGGCGATTAAGGAATTTTTTATTTGAACGTAAACTCCGACCAATGGAACTCCTTTTTTAGCATCAGATACATTGCCGCTGACGTTTCCTGTATTATGAGCGTATGTCGGAACAACAACAATCATAAACAGAAAAAGAAGAGTAGTCCTCATAATTATTGAAATATATGTTATGTCATCGAAGGATTTACTTAGTTATTCAATCATGGTTTAGAAGATGCATTACCGAATTCAGGTTTTTACTTTTCTGTTCCAATCATAAAATTGATATTGTAATATAACAATCGACCTTTAAAATAAGTTTAACTTTGGCTGCCCACTTATGTAACAGTGTATTGAAATAAAGTCAGGCACTGAAAATTAATTGGCAAATCAGAATAATGTTAAAAGCCTTAGCTATTTCGTTATGGTTGATAATGCACCCGGGTCATGTAACGATGACCAGCATTGACTATGTTCAGGGTACCGATTCTTTAAAGGTGTCATGCAGGATGGAATTCGAAGATTTTCTGAAAGATTTACAGACAATCGACGATGACAGAAATCTGAGAAGATTATTTAACAAGCAGCCATTTCCTTCGGACCTGATTAACCAGTACTTTAATTCGAAAGTCTTCATTTATGTAAATGATAAACTGCTTTTCGGAAAGTTATTAAGTGCTGATCTTGATGATAACGACATTATTCTGCACCTGATTTACAGGTTGAGCAAAAAACCAAAGAGTATAACCATCAGGAATAAGATTCTCACAGGGTGGTACAGTGACCAGACAAATCTAATGATAATAAGGGCAAACAATTTTGAGAAAGGGATCAAATTGACTTCCGAATATAATGAAGAGACTTTCATTATTAAATAATTAATTTTTCCCTTCCTTAAAATGACCAGGTTTCTTTATCGTGTTCAGGTGTGAGCCTCATTGCTTCCTCATTTTTGCTGATATTGATAAAGACCATATTTGTCTGATCACTATATAAACCAATCAAAACCTGATTTCGGATTTTAATCTTCTTCGGATCTTTCTCTGACCGGTAAACCAGATTAAGGAAGATTTCATTATCCAGAATAGTTACAGTCTTTACATTCCCGGTCAGTAGTTTGTTATTAATATAGATATGAATTTTATCATGAAAATAGTTGTTTGCCAGATCAGCAGGAAAGGCTTGGTTCACAGATAATTTGTCAAGATTATGGTTCCGGTCAAACAATTTATAGTCAAGTAAAAAATCATCATAATACATTCTGAAAAAAATCTTCATGGAATCGGATCCCTGAACCTGGTCGATGGTTGTAAGCGTAACATGAACAGGGTGGAACGCAAAAAAGATCGGTATAATCAATATTTTCAGCATTTGTCTCAGGTATCAGTCAGTAAAGTATGATTATTTGTAATTAGATCTGTTTTTTTGAATGATTTCTTCTACATCAAAAATTTTATTTCTGTCCCATTCAACCCAGTATTTTAAAGCATTATGGCGAATAAGTTTCCAATAACCATCGTCCATCAGCCCGAATTTCATAATCCCCTCTTTAATGTCTGCATCTACCTGTTCAAGGTATTCCTTTTTGAGACTGATTCTGATAGAACGACCTTTGAATGAGAAAATAGCTGATGGTTTTGTTTTACTATGTTTGGAAAGATGAATTGTCCCCATTCCCAAAGTTGCGCCTGTACTTACCTGTATACCGTCATTTAAACAACTATATGGCGGTTTGGTACCTGCATAGGAGGTTACTTCAAGCAGATCAGCTCCAACACCGAATAATTCCCGTGCTTTAATACCCATTTTAGCTCCTACTATTGAGTAATACTCCCAGATGCCTGTGAAACTCATCAGTCATTACATTAGCTTTCCATTCATCATATCCATAACGTGCAATTGCAGAATCTATAATCGGCCGGATATCGTAGTTAAACATTTCATGCTGAACAGGAAACCTGTTAAAAACTATGTTTCTTTCTGAAAAATAGGTGCCATTTATCATGTCGGTCATAGCCTCTCTGACTCCCTGAACATCATAATCTTTATTATACCTGATATTTACCTGATCGGTAATTATATTAATATCGAATAATTCGGGATTTGTAAGGTATAAAGCCACCAGGTCATCATCTAACCTGAAATGATTTTGTCGTAAGTTTTTCAAATACCAGAGGTTGACTGAAAACATTTTTTAAGTACTGTGGCAAGCCGGGAATTTGATTTCCGGCAGACCTCATACATGGATGAATCAAACAATGAGTTATCCTTATTCAGGTTGGCTATGACGTCAATTCTTATTCTGGATTTAAAAACCAGGTCTGCACTCTCCTTATCACATTCATAATTAAATCCCTGTAAGGGTTTTACTGATTCATTATACCAGACTATTCGTTCAATTTTGGATACAAGGCTTGCATCTTTAATAATCAGCTGAGCAATATTTGTAAGAGGGCCAAGACAAACCAGTATTAGTTTCTCATCGGCATTTTTTAAAATATCGCTCAGGCAATCAACTGCAGTTTAAGACCTGTTGCCTGTTTGACTGATTCTTTACCCCAACTTATCTGGCTGTTAAACTCGCGCCAGGGGGGATTAACTCCTTCAAGAAGATCCCCACATGCGACCGGAATATTATCAGAGTCAAATTCTTTTAATAAGGAGTGTATCTTTATGGCGCCTTCTGCAGGAGGCAATGAACCATCTGACAATAATATTGCTTTTATTGTTATCTCAGGGCGACTCAGCAACAGGCTAATAGCACGCATATCGTCTATTCCGCAATCTGTATCAATGATTATGGTGTGTTTCAGCTTAACCTGCAGACGGTTGAGCCCAAATGGAGTGACAGAAAAGCAGTCAGAGGAATCAGAATATATATTTTTCGCATCGCATTTAATCTTATTTCAATGGCGGAAAATCTTTAATGTTTATGAAACCTGTAATGTGAATGAAAATGTCTGTGTTCTTCATTTCCATGCTTATGGATATGCTCATGGATAAGGTTGACGCTGACAAGAAGCTCTTCATCGCCCAGTATTTCAGAAGCTGTACCGGTCTTCCGGATTGTATGTTCTTCTGAAAGCACTGCTACTCTGGGTTGCAGATGATCGATAAGATCAAGATGATGTGTGGTAAAAATAATGGTTTTTCCTGCATGGTTAAGTTCAAGAAGAAGTTCGATGAAGAATGTTTGTGTTTTTGGATCGAGACTTGAAAGAGGTTCATCAACCAGAAGAATATCAGGATTCATTGTAAGAACAGATGCTATTGCAACTTTTTTCTTTTCACCCCCTGAGAGCATATATACAGGCCGTTCTTTCAGGTATCCTATTCCAAGATATGATAAGGTCTGTTCAGCTCTTTCATTAGCAATTTCAAGCGGTAAGTTGAGTTGCAATGGACCAAACAAGAGTTCATCAAAAACAGTGGGACAAAATAATTGTATATCGGGATTCTGAAAGATATACCCCATCCGTTGCCTGAACTGCATGCCAAAACTGTTATCCTTAAGCGATTTTTCAGTTACAGGATTCCCTTCAAATAAAAGATCACCGGAATCGGGAAAAACAAGTGCGTTAATGATATGCAAACAGGGTTGATTTACCAGCATCCATTCAAACCAATTATGGAAAACATTTCACCTTTCTTTATCGAAAGGTTAATATTTTTAAGTGCGGGGATTTTACCGTAATATGAATAATCAATATTTTTCAATGAGATAATATCTTCCATCACTCTTAAAATAGAATAATAACTATGCCTGATATAACAATGGTCACAAGTACAATGAAATCTTTAAAAGTAAAATTATTCTGGGAATGAAGAACTACTTTTCCTCTATATCCTCTTGAAACCATTGCCTGATAAGTTGACTGATAAATTATCATTGATCTTTTAAAAATAAAGAATATCCGGCCTCCGATCAGTTTCCTGATACTGCTTTTTTTAATATTGCCTGAAAGTCTTGATTTAAACGCAAAGTACGTTTCTTCAATTGTCCTCGAAAGAATAAATATATACTTGTAGGCAAGTGAATATGATCATAAGGAATGTGTCGGAAACTCCAATCATCTTCAAAGATTTAATAAATGCCGGGAAAGGGGTTGTGAATACTACAAGCAGCGCAAATGAAACGGAATTTAAGTACTCTGAGAAAAACCAATGATACTACCTGAATTCCATCAGATGTAATACCGATATTTTGCGGAATGTTGTAAATCAGGAAATGTGAAGCTCTATTGAATGTTATAATGTTAAATATGATTTTGCCAGGTGTAATGATATTGAGGGATGCTGGCAGAACAACCAGGAACCCGAAAATAAATGCCAGAAGAAATATTTTCCTGTATACTTCAAAAAGCTTTAATCTGGAAAAAACATATAATAAAAAGATTAAAGCTGAAATAACTAATTGTGAATTGAGGTGACCTTACAAAACTTATAACAATTGCCATATAAATCAGTGAAATAAGCTTAACATTTGGGTTGATCTTCTGGACGAAATTATCTACTGGCAGCAGTTTTCTGCCTGCAAATAGATCGATTTCACAGCTTTTGAAGAATTTATAATGGTCTTGTCGAGAAAGGAAAGGTTTATCCCTTTAATTTTTGTCGGGTTATTTTCACTCACGGCACGTTCATATTAAATAAGGAGGGATCTTATTCTCCATTTCTTATAATAATTCTGGAAATTAATAGCATGACAATATAGGTTATTGTTGCTCCGATTATACCTGAAACAAGGTAGTATCCCGATCGGTGAACAACCGATGGATCTTCTCTTTTAAAAGAGTAATCAGGTAATGGCGCTTTCCATGTATCAGAATATTTAGCCAGACCTTTGGGTACATACCCTACCAGTTCTTTTACAGTCTGTGCTGACCATTCCCCCCAGGCATCACCTGTATTAAAAAACAGCAGGAAGAAGAATTCCAACCGGAGTAAGGAGACATAGTAAAAGTAATATGGCAAGAATTTTTTTCTGAAGTTTATTCATTTTCATTTTTACCTCCCTTTCTGAAAGCATAAATCAATCCTTGATTCATTTCTCAAAAAATACCTTACAATTATTACAGTAATAATCCCCTCAACAATCCCAAAGAGTAACATATGTTCAATTGCCATTGCGGGAACAGCAATCTTCAGATCATAAGGACAATACAATGCTTTTCCATCGCGGAAGTTGCAATCAATGGTTGTATCCCAAATTCAATTCCAGTAAGTATTGCAGCCATTACCAGGCTCAGATATCCTGAAATAAATGCTCCAAATAACACCCGTGCTTTTTTTGCAGGATTAAAGCTGAAAAGTCTGAAGATATAATATGCTGTAAATGGCATAAATACAGCCATGTTAAAGCAGTTAGCTCCAATTGCAGTTATTCCGCCATCTCCAAAAATAAGCGCCTGAATAATCAGCGCTACTGATACGGCTATAACTGCGGCCCATGGACCAAACAATATCGCAATAACAGCGGAACCTACCGCATGACCGGTTGTACCACCGGGTATAGGTAAATTAAACATCATTATGATAAAGGAGAAAGCAGCTGCCATTCCAAGATATGGGATATCACGTGCAGAAACTTCTTTTTTAACTTTTTTTACTGCTACAGTAACTGCTACCGCAAATACTCCATATAAAGGAATATATGTCTGAGGGCTTAAATATCCATCGGGAATATGCATAATTATTTCAGTAAGTTAAATTTATTCTGCCCGGCTCATTACCAGTTTACCATGAATAATGCCTTTAATTCCAATGAGTTTATCTGACAATTCAGTCAGACTGTTTGCTGTGCCTTTCACTGCAACAATTTCAAGACAATTCTCATGACTCAGATGAAAATGCTGGGATGAAAGAATTACATTAAAATACTCATGTTGAATATCATTGGATTTGGTTGTAACATCTCCTTTATGATGATCGTAAAGCAATACAACCGCTCCGGCAACAATTTGGTTGCACTGCCATTTTTTTTCTACCAGATTTTTTTCTACTAAGTGTCGGATTGCCTGTGAGCGGTTCGGCAATTTGTTTTCAATAACAAATTCATCAAGGGCTTTTAGAAGATTTCTCATCCAGACTGACTCCAAAACGGGCTAAAGACATCGTGTTATGATTTATGTGATTCGTAACACAAATCTATAAATTATATTTCTCTAAACAAACATTAGTTATAAGTCGGTGATTTATTTAAATGTTGTCATCTTACAAATAAATCTTCAGGATAACATAGATTCATTCTCTCTGACTTTTAACGGAGTAGCTAATGCACGACATTAACAATAATCCAGCGATAAATAATAGTCCGAAGTTTTTCATTTTTCTAATTATTTGGTTGAAGTCAGTTTTACTTTGTGCAAGTTAAACCTATTTAAAGGAGAGATTGTCTGAAAATTCAGGCAAGAGATATAAATGCCTTTTTATGACTTATCGGTTCATCGCGTCTTTAAATTCCACCCATAATCTAAATACCTTTGTTACGAAAAAGATCAACAAAAAATAAGACTTAATTGTTGATATTGAAAGGAAGTAAAATGTTCTCCGCTATGCGTATTTTTTCCATTCTGTTTTTTTTATTGTTGTTTCCCTTAATGCCAGATCTCAATTCAGCGTTTCAGGTCAGGAACCAGCCTCCATCCATTGGGAACAGATTAATACCGAACACTTTCAGTTAGTTTTTCCCCATGAGTTTTCAGCTGAAGCAAACCGTTTTGCGAACCTACTGATGTTTGCTTATGAATACGACACAAAAACAATGGCTCATCGACCAAAGAAGATTTCCGTACTGTTACATTCCAGGTCTGTAACTTCAAATGCTTTTGTAGTTTGGGCTCCAAAACGCATGGAAATATATCCCAATCCGCCCCAGGATATATATGCTCAGGAATGGCTTGAACAACTTGCAGAGCACGAACTGCGCCATGTAGTACAGATAGACAAGTTAAACCAGGGTTTTACGGAAGTATTATCTATCGTATTCGGTCAACAGGCAGTTGGTGGAATTGTATCTATGTTGCCTCGTTGGTTTCTCGAAGGGGATGCCGAAACCGAAGAAACCAGTCTTTCCCATGCAGGAAGGGGTCGTTCTCCCTCTTTTGAGATGGAGTTGAGAGCGCTGGTTACCAGTGAAAAAGAACTTTATTCTTACGACAAGGCTACCCGTGGTTCGTATCGTGATTATGTGCCGGATTTTTATCACTTCGGTTATCCCATGGTTGCCTATGGAAGAATGAAGTATGGTCCTGAGCTTTGGGATAAAACAGTGGATTACGTGGGGAAGTATCCATTCACCATTGTTCCTTTTTATTGGGGAATGCATAAATACGGGACTTCAAAGTCAGGTATCTATAAAGAAACATTCTCATACCTTGACAGCGCATGGAACAGACAAGCCTCCGAATGTACCTATACTCCGTTCATAGTTTTGAATAAGGATAAAGGCCATAATTATACCAGCTACCGGTATCCTCAGTATTTATCCGATAGTCTGCTTCTTGTTGAGAAATTGGGAATTGACCAATTAAATGAGTTTATTACAGTTACCAAAAATGGAAAAGAAAGAACCCTGTTCACTCCGGGGCAACTTAATAATTTCAGGCTTTCTTTATCGGAAGATAAGTTGATCTGGACTGAGGAATTGCCTGACGTCCGATGGGACAATGCCAGTTATTCCGACATAAAATATCTTGATTTAAAATCAAACCAATTCAAGCTTCTTACCCACAATTGCAGATACTTTTCCCCGCAAATGAATAAAAGCGGGTCAAAAATAGTTGCCGTGGAAGCCGGCAAATCTAACAATTTCAGCCTTGTAATCCTCGATGGATTCAGTGGCAGACTAATACAAAAATTCCAAAGTCCTGAAAATTCATATCTTGTAATGCCATGCTGGATGGACAATGAAAAGGAAATTGCGGTCATAGTCCTTTCGAAAAAAGGAAAGGGAATTGCAAAACTAAATATTGATACCGGAGACTGGATCGAATTACTGGCTCCTTCTTTCCATGACATCTCCCAATTGGATGTCTGGAAAAATATTTTGTTGTTTTCGGCTGATTATTCGGGTATCCAAAATGCCTATGCCCTTGATCTTAAGACAAACAAGGTGTGGCAGGTCACCTCTTCACGGTTTGGTGCATTCGATGTCACTGTGTCACCCGATGGGCGAAATATTGCCTATGCAGATTATTCCCTTATGGGGTTTAATCTTGTTGTATCACCCCTTGATTCGCTAAAATGGCTCCCAATTAGCAAGGTCAGGGATAATTCTGTTAAATTATATGCGGCAGCAACAAAGCAGGAGAAGGGTGTTATTCAGTCTGACAGTGTGCCGACAGTTAATTATGATGTAACAGGTTACAATAAACTTCAGCATCTTTTTAATTTTCACAGCTGGGCGCCATTTTCTTATGATTATACTAATTTGGGTTTTAACAATCCTGCAGTTTACCCCGGGCTTTCCATTGTTTCTCAAAACTTACTTGGCACTTCAATAAGCACCTTTAATTATGCATACAAAAATGGGTATAACAATTTTACAACTAATTTTATTTACAAGGCCTGGTTCCCTGTAATTCAATTGTCAGCAGGTTATGGTGGCATACCTGATGTTTATTCTCTGAGAAAAGAAAATGTGAGTGAAAAAGCTGATAATTTTCAATTTGCTTCAACGGTATATCTTCCTTTTAATTTCACCAGGAATAAGTACTATACAGGAATTATACCTATAGTGAAGGTTAAATACAGCAACCCATATATAATTAATGATCTTCAGGCCTCCGGCTTGAATAATATAAGTAGGAGCCTGATACAAATCAATTATGAGCTCTATGCATATCATTATTTGAAGGAATCTGCCAGAGATTTATTCCCCAAATTTGGTCAAACCCTTCATGTATGGTACAATATCTCCCCATTCAATGAAATCCTCAAAGAAAGTATTGGTGCTATAGAAGGGAAGCTATACCTGCCAGGGATTTTTCGACACCATAGTTTACAGATTGATGTCGGATACCAGGAACAAATCTCAAAATATTTCCGACAAGCAACGATCCTCGCATTTCCAAGGGGGTATCCTTCAACCGCATCTGACCGTTTACGTATTATTCGAATTGATTACGCTTTCCCGTTGTTTTATCCGGATTTAAGTATTTCTCCGGTTCTGTTCATCAAGAGGATTAAAGCTGACTTATTCTATGATTATGCTGAAAATAAATATATAAATGCCAACAATGAAACCGTTTTCAATTTTCCAAATTCTACCGGAGTAGACATTACTGCCGATTTTTATCCCTTCAGAAGCATTTTCCCTTTTGAAACGGGCCTCAGGACAATATATTTCCCCGGTTCACGGAATTTAGCATACCAGTTGATTTTTAATATTAACCTCAATATTTTCTAGCCTCTTTGGCCACTACTTTGGAACAGATACTACAAACCAATCTGTAAGAAACAAGTGCTTGCTTTGGATAAATGGTAGATTAAAAGAAAGAAGTATATGATTGTATCCCTAAATTAGAAAAATAAAGCAGATTACACTTTTACTGTAAGTGTAATCTGCAACGGGTTCGTGCCACAACAGCTAATTATTTGACATCAATTGGGACCGTTACTTTAAAACTAATATTTCTGCCCATGTTATATATGCCGCTTCTGCCTGAAGGATTATTTGGGTACTCTTCAAAATACTTTAACCTGCTCAGATGAGATTGATAAGCAACATCTGTCAGATTATTTCCCAAAATATTAATACTAACCAGAACCTTTCCCTTACTGTTGGTTATGTCAGTTCCTAATCCGGCGTTATAAAGAACGTAACCTGGTGTCGGAGTTTCTGTATTGTCGGCAGAATAAACCCTGCTCTGCTTTGCATAATATTCCATTCCTATCTTTAAGTACAGGGAACTAAAATGCTTTGACTTACTTTTTATATTTGCTCTTAATTCCGTATTTGTATGTAGCGGAGGAATAAACGGAAGGTATTTGGAACTATCGGTGACATGAATACCATTTCCACCCTTATTTAACGCATATACAACTGAGATAGAATTTTCAAAGTGAAACCAGTCATAAGGATGGATATCCAGATTTGCCTCCCATCCATATAATTGTGCTTTCGCCTGCTGAAATTTAAAAGTCTGGTTGCCTTTGATTATGACTGAATCCTGCCCCAGATGGTTTAACAACTTTTGATTAAAGATATAGTTTGAAATGTTGTTATTAAAAATGTCCAGATTACCGCTGATATGATCTGAAATGTATGAAACACCAAAATCTTCCTGAAGACTGAATTCAGGTTTAAAATCTGTATTTCCAATCTGGTAAATCAGCGTCCCGGGATGAACTCCGTTAGCAGATATTTCAGCAATGTTGGGAGCACGGAATCCACGGGCAATATTGGCTTTTACAATAAATTTTTTTGTAATATTATATGTCGCACCAAAACTGGCTGACAGACCTGAAAAGGTATGGTTAAAACTATAGAAAGGATGATCTGCCTGAGCAGTATCGGGCAAACTTACCTGCATATCAAAACCAGTCAGTGGGTTAGGACGTGTATACATTGCATCGTTTTTGAAGATACGTGTATCATATCTTGCGCCTCCGCTTAAATCCAGTTTACCAATTGTCTTAGTTACCAAAACGAAAGGTCCGATATCAAACTGGTTATAATCCGGAATAACAAATTCAGTTCCTTTGTTGGTATTGCTCTGGTACATGCCATTAAAACCTATCGTCCCTTCCCAGCCATTGGATTCAGGAAGAGAGTATTTTACATCATAAGTAAACGTTTTCAGATCAAGGTAAAGACCCGGAATATCAGGATACTGCGGATGGCTGAACTCCCGGCGTATGCTTTGCTGATATCCTAATATAAGACCCAGTTTACCTTCCCCGATTATGAATTCATTTGAGGAGTATAAACGGTAATGCTGTACATGCTGGTGTAATACAGTAATTTTATACGAATTTAATTCTGCATCAGACACAATTGGTCTGAAGGTATCCGCTTCAGTAATTTGTTTTGTAAATTTACGGGTTGTTGAATCACGGCTTCCATCAGGGATTTCCTGCAGGTCATTAAAAATCGAAAAGTTGAGATCTGAATAACCCCATTGTTTATTCAGGCCAACATGTCCGCTAAAATCCGTCTCATTAAAAGCAGTACCATAGACCCTGCCGTCGTATTTGTTCTGATAATTTGTGGCTTGTTTATGTGATACTACTCCACCCCAATTAAACCCGTTTTTAGTTCCCTGCAAAGCAGCATGAGCAGCTATGAGACCATTATTTGTCTGATAATTTGTTTCTACATGACCTTTTATTGTGCCATCAGGAACCGGTTGAGCGGGGAGCATATTGACTACCCCGGCTAATGCATCAGAACCATAGATTAAACTTGCAGGACCTTTCACAATTTCAATACGGTCAACCGCATTTTCATCAATTTCAATGCCATGTTCATCGCCCCATTGTTGTCCTTCCTGTCTCACACCATCAAAAAGTGTTAATACCCTGTTATATCCTAATCCATGAATAAACGGTTTTGATACATTCGGACCTGTTGTTACTGCACTGACTCCCGGAAGTTTGGAAATTGCGTCAATGATATTTGTATTTAAATTTTGCTGTAATTCCCGACTGCTTACAGTTATCATAGGAACCGGTGTTCTTGTTATTTCAGTTGCCCTTGAAGAACCTGTAATAACAACTTCGTTCATTTCCGTAATGGCTTGTTCCATTACAAAATCCTTCGACGAAGTAGTTGCCAGGTCTATATTTTCAATGATTGATTTATATCCCAAAAAACTTATCTGGACGATAACTTTTGTTCTGGGAAGATTCTCAATTTTGTAAACTCCGTTTTTATCTGCAATTGTTCCTGTTTTAAGTTCAGGAATATAGACTGTTGCTCCGGCAACGGCTTCTCCAGTTATATTGTCAGTAATTTTTCCCGTAATTTTGTTTTGTGCGTTTGTCAACTGATACGTTAATATCATAACGCTAATGATAAATATTTTCTTCATTCTAATATTCCTTATTGGTTAAACAAATTATTTATGATGCGCTGTAGCCTGCATCAGTTCAAATTTGAATAACCGGAGGAGCCCTTAATAAGAATGAAAACTTTGAGAGATTGGAACCGTATCTGGAATTGTAATTATTAAAGTAAGCATCAGAAAAATATTCATTCTGTAAAAGAATATTAACTGTATTTAAAATAAAAATGGAAAACTCAAAATTGCAAATGGGGCAGTTATTCTGAAGACTTGGGTTGTGCCTTTCATTTTTTAGATCAATCGAATAGTGTTTGTGGTGATGTTCAAATTTGACCAATGTGGGAAGTAGAAATACCACTAATAGCAATAAGGAGATAATATTTTTGATCTTTTTGACCATTAAGTAATTAGTTCTACTAGAGCAAAATTGTATTATTTTATCTAACAAACATTTATGCTAATTGTTCCAATCTGTCATAAAGATGATTTGTTCACTGTATCTGCGAAATTACAACATTGCCTGTTTTTTGTCCGGATTCGACATATTTGTATGCTTCAACAATCTGCTCTAAAGAGTATTCTCTGTCAACCACAGGTTTATATTGTCCTGATTCTACTAATCCTTTTAGTAATATAACATCTTCTTTGCTTATGGTGGGAATAGGGAAGAGTACTTTTTTGCCTCCAAGGATTGGAGTAAAAAGTGCCAAAAATATATTCTCAGAATTTTTACCAAGTTCTGTTGATATATAAATGCCTTTTTTTCTGAGCAATGGTTTGCATTGTGCGAATGAGCTTTTACCAACTGCATCAAATACAAAGTCAAACGTCTGGTCTGTTTTTGTAAAGTCTTGCTTAGTGTAATCAATCACCATGTCCGCTCCCAATGACCTGACCAGCTCTATATTTTTTGTATCACACACGGCAGTGACAACAGCACCGAAATATTTAAGCAACTGTACTGCTGCAGATCCGATTGCGCCTGTTGCTCCATAAATCATGACGTTTTGCCCATTTTTAATATTTGCCGCCCTGATATCGCATAGTGCATAATGGGCGCCTTCAGTTATCGGAGCTGCAAGCTCGAAAGATAAATTTCCGGGCATTAATGCAACAGCCTCGTTTTCTGCAATGGTCATATACTCCGCATGTGCACCGCATTTTTTGTCATTATATCCAAATACTTTCTCATCAATGTTAAAAGAACTCACATTTTTGCCAATATCTTCAATTTCTCCGGCAAACTCGGTTCCAAGAATCTTAAATTTGGGTCTGAATAGTCCGGTAAAAAATCTGGATATCAAATACTTTGAACTCCGAAATCCACAATCGGTCCGGTTTACGGTTGTTGCATGAACCTTAATTAAGATTTCGTTGTCCTTAGGTACGGGTTTGTCGACCTCCATCATTTTAACGATTTCAGGAAGTCCGTATTCTGTATATATTATTGCTTTCATTTATTTAGATTATGTTGAAGTATTTCTTTTATTCATGACAGATTCAATATATACATCAATGATTTTATCTTTAAGCAAAAATAAGCTAACTAATTGTTTTCATTGTTATTAATTATGTTATCAGATATTAATTAAATGTTACAAAAAGGGTTTCGTAATTTGCAACCAACGATCTAACTTGTTATATGAGAGAATTTTAAATAAGGAGACATGAGCGCATTAAACACCAGGAATAAAATATTTCCAGAGGGAATCCGTCTACAGATTTATAGGAATATTAATTAACGAAAATATAAATGGAATGAACAGCAAAAGAATTTGTCCGGTAGAGAGAGCCGGGGGATTGGATAATTCAGCAAGAAGGTTATTTCAGAATCCAAAGAAAATCATTGCCGAATTTATCAGGGAAGACATGCATGTCCTCGATTTAGGATGTGGACCCGGATATTTTACAGTGGAGATTGCAAAAATGCTTAAAAGTCCCGGAAAAGTTATTGCAGCAGATTTGCAGGAAGGTATGCTTGCTATAATAAAGAACAAGATTAAGGGAACAGAATTGGAGGAACGGGTTATATTACATAAATGTGAAGATAATAAAATCGGAGTCACAGATAAGTTCGATTTCATACTGGCTTTTTATATGGTTCATGAAGTCCCTGATCAGAAAAAGCTTTTCGCAGAATTAAAATCTATATTGAAACCAAACGGGAATGTTTATATAATTGAGCCAAAGTTCCATGTGACAAAGAAAATGTTCAACGACATGATCGGCAGACTGAAGGAAAGCGGATTCAAAATAATTGACAGTCCAAAAGTTTTCTTTAGCAGAGCGATATTGTTAAGCTGAAATGCCGGCTTTGAAATGTGCCTGCAAAAAAGATAGTCATTCTAATGTTGTTAGGTCACATTCATTTACGAATTTTTCAATTTGAGATTTGATATTATCTCTTACAATCCTTGTTTTTGCCAACTTTTCTTCATGATTACCTGTAAATGAAGACGGATCTTCAAATGACCAGTTTATTCTATTAGTTACTCCCGGAAATATCGGACAACGTTCTGCATTTGCAGCATCGCATACCGTTATTACGAAATTGAACCTGCGACCTTGTTTGAACAGATCAAATGCGCTTCTTGTTTGGTTGCCTGAAATGTCAATTCCAATTTCCTTCATCACTTCTACTACAAAGGGGTTCAAAACTCCGGGTTCAAGGCCGGCACTTTCGGCTATAAATCTATCGCCTGCAATTTGATTCAGAAAAGCCTCAGCCATTTGACTGCGGGCAGAATTATGAACACATAAGAACAAAACTTTAAATTTTTCCATTGGACATCCAAATTTAAAATATGACGTAAAAATACGACACGTTTGGAAGATACTAAATGAAAAAAATTAAATTTATGTTACATTTTTGCCATCAAATTACTAATCGGGCAGAGTGACAGGATTGTAATTTATTAGGAACTAACCCTTTTTCGAAGAACGAGAATACTATTTATCACTAAAAGTCCCATTAGTCCAATGTAGGAAAGCTTCTGATAAATTGTCCCTTTAAAATGTTCACTTAAAGCATTATATGAAATCCAGAGCATAAAAAGAATGTTCCCGGCAATAGCTGACCAGGTCAGAAACTCAATAATTATCGATCTCTCTCTTTTCATAATGTTTAATTTTTGTAATTTCAATCTCAAGAAAATAACAATTTGTTCACCAGGATGTTGTCGCGATTTGGTGATCAATGAATTGTTTATTTATCAATCTGTTGTCGTCCCATGGTAAGTTCCGGGTTTACACCCTGGAATAAAAATAACTATTATTGTGTGTTAATTACACAATACATCTTATGAAAATCATAAAACCTCATCAAATGAAAAACAATAAAATATTTCCTGCCCTTATCCTTTCATTAATGGTTGCCATACACTCAGCAGCTCAGCCTGTTTCAAAGGAAATTGACTCTGACTGGAAATTTCATAAAGTGGGAAATACCGACTGGTACAAAGCAGTCGTTCCTGGTTGCATACATACTGATTTGATAAACAATAAAATAATACAAGACCCTTTTTACAGGGATAATGAATCGAAAGTTCAATGGATTGACAAATACTCCTGGGAGTACAAAACCGAAATTGATGTCGACAATAAGATGATCAGCAAACAGAACATTGAGCTGAATTTTAAGGGTCTGGATACCTATGCAGAGGTATTTCTGAATGATCAGCATCTACTGAGTCAACTGATAATATGTTCTGCGAATGGAATGCAGATGTTAAGAAGGTTTTGGTTGAAGGAAAGAATTCACTCAGGATACTTTTTCACTCACCTGTTGCGATGGGAATCTTAAGCAGGGATAAATTTGATATGGAAGCACCACTGGGATATAACCTGGAACTTACAAATACTGACTGGCCAAATGTAGGTCCTTATGAACGGAAAGCGGGATATATGTTTGGCTGGGACTGGGGTCCAAAGCTTACAACCAGTGGCATCTGGCGGCCTGTATTTCTTAAAGCCTGGGATGATGCAAGGATTGTATCGATTCAAATAGTGCAGGATGATGTAACCCCAAAAAAGGCCAGCCTCTCGGCTATTTTCAGTGTTGAAGCAAACTCCTCATTTGACGCAAACCTGAATTTGTCTTACTCCCTGAATGGCAAAACAATAACTGTCAATCCGACTCGGGTAAAATTAAATGAAGGTAAGAATGAAGTTAAAATTCAATTTTCAGTAAACAATCCTTCACTTTGGTGGCCAAACGGTCTTGGAGATCATCCTTTGTACGAAATCAATGGCATTCTTAAAAGAGAAAACACTGAAATTGACAAAATACAGACTCATGCAGGACTGAGAAAAGTCAGGCTTGTTCAGACCCCGCAACCTGATGGAGGAAAATCATTTTATTTCGAGGTTAACGGGCTTCCGGTATTTGCAAAAGGGTGCCAATTATATTCCTTCGGATATTTTCCCGTCACGGGTTACTGACAAACACTATGAAGAAATCATAAATGCTGCCGTGAATGCAAATATGAACATGCTGAGAGTCTGGGGCGGCGGAATATATGAAAATGATATTTTTTACGATTTATGTGACCGCAATGGAATTATGGTATGGCAGGATTTTGCCTTTGCGATTTATCAGATGCCGGATTACCCGGAATTTTACGAATCAATTAAGAAAGAATTAAAAGACAATATTGAACGGCTGCGTAATCACCCTTCACTGGTGGTCTGGAGCGGGAACAATGAAACTGAACTTATCTGGGACCTGTTAATGAAGAGCTTTTTCAGACTACCTGTGGAAAATGCAAGCGGTATGGGAGACATTATCAAAGCTCCTTAAACTCCTGCCGAAATCCGACAGTATAAATCCTAATGTAGCCGCAAGGGTCATGAAAGCATATGATGATGTATTTTATGGCTTTATTCCTGAAGCACTTAAAAAATATGACTACAATTCTCACGACTACTGGCCATCGTCACCGGCAGGAGGATGGAAAAAGCCAATGACAATGACCACACCTCAAAGCGGAGACATGCATTTCTATATTGCAGTCGTCAACCTTCCATTTTCCGCCTACCTTGAAACCAGGTCACATTTTTTCAGTGAACATGGTTTCCAGGCATGGCCCGGACAAGAAGATAGTGTATAATTTTACCTCAGCTTCTGACCGCGATAAAAATTCAGCGGTAATGAAGGCTCATAACAAGGCAATGGGTGGAAATGCTATTCTTGACAAGTATATAGCAATGTCATATCGTGCTCCTAAAGATTTTGATTCATACCTCTATATCTCACAGGTCCTGCAGGCCGAAGGAATGAAAATGGCCCTCGAAACACACAGGCGCTGGATGCCTTACACAATGGGTTCTTTATTCTGGCAGATGAATGATGTATGGCCAGTTGCATCCTGGTCATGTCTCGATTTTCAGAATAATCCAAAAGCCTTTTATTATACTGCCAAAAAAGCGTTTAACCCCATAATTGTAGTTCCTTGCTAACTATAAAAATAATTTCACTTTAAGTGTTGTATCAGATAGACGGGATTCATTTAGTGCAAAAGCAGAGATGAAAATACTTGATTTTAATGGCAAAGTTTTATGGACTAAAAATGTACCGGTAAATATTCCAGCGAATACAAGCAGGGAATGTTTTAAAATAAATACAAATGAGTTGGTAAAAAATATGGATACAACCCAGATTGTCTTTTCAGTAAAATTATTGAAAGGAGATAATCTGCTTGCAAACAACCTCTATTATTTCTCAGAACCCAAAAATTTAAAACTTCTGAAACCTGAAATAACCAGGGTAATTAAAGAAACCGGGGATGGTTACTCAATTACATTTACAGCAGATAAGCTTGTTAAAGATCTGTACCTTGATACCGATCTGAAGGGTTGGTTCAGCGATAATTGTTTTGACCTTCTTCCCGGAGAAAAGGTGACTGTAACTTTAAGACTAAAGAGAAGACTGACAACTTCGGAGAAAAACTGAAATTATTCTCACTGACTGATTCTTACTAGTAATTAACCTTTGTGACCTTTGTGGTGAAAAAAATGTTGGAGTTTAACGAAAGTCATGAATTCGCCCATATAATAAGAAGCCTGTATCCATAATGAATACAGGCAAAATAAACCCCTGAGACCTAAAAAACTACTTGCTGATTCTTCCGAACCTATAAATTATATTACCATTAACACCAATAAAGCAAACATTCAGGCTGTCACCTTTTAATGAGATTACTGAAAATCCGGGTTCCGATTTACTGAAGACTGATAGTTCATTTGTACTGGCAGGCCTTGTTTCTCCTCCGGTACCGGTGACAATATAATCAACATTGCCGTTTTTCTCATGAAGGTGTTGAAAATCATGATCATGTCCGCAGAAATAAAATTGTGCATGATATTTTTCCAGGAGAGGTTTGACTCTGGAGATCATTTCTTTTGTATTTCCGTGAGTTTTACTGGCAGAAAAAACAGGGTGATGACCAAAGACAATTTTCCACTGTTCTTTTGAATTCGAAAGGACATCTTTCAGCCATTTAATCTGCCTGGCTGTATCCTGTTTTGCAATTTCAGGGTATCCGGCAACATTTTTGTGGTACTCAGCCACAAGGGGAGGAGTATCGAGAAATATGAACCGGGCCGATACGGAATCATTAATCTTCCTGGCGAAAGTGTAATAATGATCTTTCAGCTGCCACCGACGGCTGATTTTCGAATAATCAATTTCTGCCTGAGGACTGCCCTTGTAATCGTGATTACCAAGCACCGGAAACCATTCTGTCTGGAGTGAAAGGCCTTTGTAAATATTTTCAAAATTCGTTGTCCATAAAGGATCCTGTGTGGACGCAATTCCGCTTACCTGAAAATTGTCACCGCAGGTTGCAATAAATTTTGCATGGACACTGTCAGCTGTTTTACTCATCTGATCGGCAACTTCCTGCTGATGCTTGTAACCGTTCCAGCCCCAGTCACTGACAATTATGAAATTAAATGACCTGTCCAAAAGTTTTTGACGTAACCACCTCAGTCGATGCAACATTACTTTTTAAGGGATTGACCTGTGGAGCTGTTTTCTTCTGATCGATGCATGTTGCCAGAAAGAAAACAACTACTAATATGGTGAGTAATAATATTTTATTTTTCATTCTTGCTGATATTAGTTGAATATTATTTTCAATAGATTTCTAAAAAGAGCACCCATGGTTGATAGTTGCGTTCAGGAGCATGGGTGCAGGAATGATGGCTTGATTCAGGAATGAGTTGCTCATTCAACTCATTTATTGTGCAACTATATCCAGGACGACAAAGGTTCCCGGTTTTATTTTAGATTTCTGCCCTTCAGCCGGAACATCGAAATCAGCCGCTGGGAGATAAATATGATGTGTGAGTTTATTAACTGCGATGGTCCTGGCACCTTGCTGTGTCGGAAAATTCTCTGAAACAATGAATTTATCATCTGAACTTTCTTTAACAACTGTCATTGTTTTATCCCCGTTTGAGCTGTAAGCATATTTCAATCCCGGATCAAATGCGGCTCCGTCACACTTTTCACCTATAGGCAGACTGGCAATAACCTTACCAGTTTCAGCATTTGTTACTACCATTAATTTATTGGCACAAACACTGAACAGCCTGTGTGTATCATTGTCCAGAGCCAGACCGGTAGGTTCTGTTCCCGGAGCTATGGACCAGATATTTTCAACCTTGTAAGTCGAGGCATTGATAACCGCAATACTTCTGGAGCTTTCCAGATTCACATAAATTTTGCCCTTCCCATTGGTTGCTGAAAATTCAGGGTTGCCAGATAATGGAATCGTCGCAACTATTTCGTTGTTTTCAGCATTTATAACAGTTGCATTATTTGAATGACCATTGAAAACAAACACCTTTTGGCTGAATGGATCAAAAAGTATTGCGTCAGGACTTTTTCCATCAATTGAAAGTTTTTTAATAACTGCTAAAGATTTTGTATCAAATATGGTCACTGAATTGTCATTTTTCGTGGTTATAAAACCTTTATGTAATCCAGGTGCAATGGCAATTCCATGAACACCATCAAGATCGGTAATTTGTCCAACAACTTCACCTTTTGCCTCATCAATTACCTGTACCATTTTCCCATGTGAAACATACAGCCTGCTTGCCAGGTCATCTGAGAACAAATAGTCCCATTTTTCATCTCCCTCGAGATGAATTTTGTTTACAATTTTGAAATTTGAAGCTTTCTGCGCATTCAGAAACAAAAATGAACAACCAAGAATCGTTAGCAGAATAAATCTTATTTTTTTCATCATATTTTTATTAAACAGTACGGATACGCTTATGTTATTAACATTCTTAACAAATTAGCTTAAACTACTTAAGGAACTTTTTAACTCCCTGTGCGGAAGATGGCATGTGTTTATTTCCCTTTCCGTCTGAAGTGTAGGCGCCAATGTCCGAATTTAGAACGTCATTTGTTGCACCTGCTATGGTAAAATAAGATGATAGTTTAGCCTGAGCCGACAAGATTGGTAGTTCCTTTATTTTTAGCCGGAGATGCAGCTGAGAGGCTGGGAACATTTGTGTCGGAAAATACAGGATCACTGATATCAACATTCTGGTCCCATGATGTAAATACTGAATGACAAGCCGTAATGCCGGCTGCGGTGATATCTGAGACAGAAGCCTTAATTTGTCCTGAAAATTCATTTACAGCCAATGAATCGTCTATAGCGTAAACAAGATTATTCCCTTCTTTGCAATTAATATAATCAGCTTTATCTGTAATATTAATTCCATTTCTGCAGCCGACAAGCAGGTTGTTATAAATATTCGCAACTGTATTTTTGTCAATCAATATTCCATTTGTGAATTCTCCAACTTTACGCCATCCTCCGTTTATAATTGTGTTATTAAAAATATTCATAGCGGTCTGGGGAAGAGCTGCTCCCTGTTTCTAGTTTAATGCTGTTGTTTGCAGCTGCCCAGATATAATTATAAGCAACGTCGCCCACCACTCCTTTTTTTATGTTCATTGACTCGCCATCAGGTCCGCCCAGATGTTGCAACACATTTCTTTTTATGCTGACATGGATCTGTCCTGCAAGATGAATTCCATCATCAACGCTTCCAAAAAACCAGTTATCTTCAATAATAATTTTTGCTCCATAGTCATGAGCCTGGGTTCCCTCAACATCAATAGCTGCCTGTGTGCTTAAATCTGCAGCCGGGCCGCCGGTCCAGTTAATATGGGTGTATTTAATCTGAATATTCAAGGCATTTGAGTCGGCCTGAATGCCGCCCCAGTAGCCAAATCCCAGAACAGGGCTACCAAAGCTTGTTGTAAGTGTAATTGGTTTTGCATCAGTGCCTACGCAAATAAAATTGCCACTTATGTTAAAAGAAAAATTGCCATTTGATTTTACAATTGCTCCGGGTTGAATTGTGAGTGTATCACCCTTGTTAATGGTAACATTGTCATCCAGATAATAGGTAGTGTCCTGTTTCAGAATTCCTTTGATTGTACCTTTCAGATTGTGGCTGAGTCCTTTAAAGGCAGTAACAGGTTTTGGAGTTGGTGTAGGTGTCACCTCATCCTTTTTACAGGATAATAACGATAATGTCAGGATAGTCACAATTACTAATAAATAATTTGATCTTTTTCATAATTTCTTTTTTTACTGGTTATAAGTTAAATTTTAGTCCGATTAAAAAACTTCTTTGAGATGTCAGTGTTCTGGTGTTAATACCATTTTTGGTCTGAAAACGAACGCTTTCGTTCAGCAGATTTGCACCCTTTACATACATATATCCACTTTTAAATATCTTCTTTTCCAAACTGGCACCTAAATCGTTATAGGCTAATTGATATCCGTCGAGTCCATAATTACTGTTTATGTTTACCAGATTCTTTCCCTGCATCGTATATGTAACCTGGCTTATTAAACCTATCCCGGAACTTCTGTATATTAATGCCATATTTAGGAGATGTGGAGACTGACCAGCCAGCGGACGATCTTCGATCCTTGTAATTGTTGCGCCTAAGCCATTATTGGCATCCGGATCGTTCCAGTTTTTCGGTTGAAGAATGCTGGATTTTGTGTATGTATAATTGGCACTTATTCCAATGTTTCCAAAGTATTTGATACTAACCAACTCAATGCCAAAATTTGTACATTTATTGGCATTTGTGACAGTTCTGTCATTATTCCCATTTACCTGTTCTTCAATAGGATTCTTCAGATATTTGTAAAATACTCCTGCAGACAGAACTTCATCACGTTCGAGGATACAACTCATAACGGGCATCAAAACAGGTTCCTGTAGTATGCTTTAGATCAGGGTTTCCTGAGGAATTTCCATTAGCACTTCTGCTTGTATAAGGTACAGTTTCAGAAATATTCGGACGGTTGATGGCCTGATAGACTGAAAAACGCAGGTTTTGTTTTTCGCTTATCTGATACTTCAGATGTAAACTGGGTAAAAAATCTGAATATTTCTGAGAGGCACTTAAAAGTACTTTCTGTCCATGATCGAGACCATTATGAGTATTTGACGCGAAAGTAGTCTCAAATCTTACACCTGTTAATACCTGCAATTTTCCAAAAACCGATTTCACCATTGCATAGGCAGCTCCTATTTCTTCATGAGCCTTGAAATTTGCAGAGTTGTACACTGCATCGCCCTGCAATTGCTGATCATTTAACCAGGTTAATAAATTCTCATTAAAAATTGTAATTACATCAGGATTTGGGTAGTTGCCTGTAGTAGTAAAATCTTTCTGATAATCATTTTCATTGTTCATCAGATATTTATCCCTGACCATAGCACCAAACTTTAACTCAAACAGATGTCCTCCGACCAGGGGTTTATAATTTAAATTGATATAGGCCGATTTTTCATTCTGATTATTCCATTGCCATATGCGATCAATAGCGTCTCTGTAGTTCAGATATTCGGGCTGTACACTGGGATGAATTACCTGGTTAAAATTAACCGAAACATAATCGGGCGATTGTGAGCCTGCAACAGAATATCCAAGCGACCAGTCAATATTAAATTTCTCATTAAGATTATGTATACCATGTAAAACTGCATTTTCCAGACTGGACTTATCGAGGTTCGTAAAATCTCCGAAATAGAGCCTTCCTTTATTTATATCTGATGTGGTGTCTTGTTCATGCCGGGCTCTTATTTCATCCATATTGAAATAGTTATTGGAAAAAGTTATTTGGTTATTGTCATCAGGACTATAATCAAGTCTGACAGACAATACCTTTCCTGTTAATCTGATTATATAGCTCTACCCTGTTCCATGAAGTAGTGTCTAAATTGTTTGTGTTTGGATTCAATGCTGTCCCAAGGTATTTATTCACTGTAGCCTGATAACTGGTCTGTAAAGAACCGGAAACCAGAAGCCCCAGTTTCTTATTGAAAAACCTGTTGCCATATGAAACTGTGGCATTAAGGTCCGGAGGAGCCTGAATTTGCTTTAATACCAGATTGGCCGTAGGGAAATCTGATGAACTTGTTATATAATCAGCACCATGTATCTGAGCGGGATTTTTAGTATTTATTACCTTATAATCGAATGTTGAAAACTTGTGATCCAGAAAGTACTGGTTATATCCTGCCGCTATATCAACTGACAAAATGGAAGAATCCGGGGCATTCTTCATTACTATATTAGCCAATCCTCCTAATCCGGAAGCTTCCATATCCGGAGTCAGCGCCTTTGTTACTTCAATGCGGCCAACAAAAACTGATGGGAAAATATCCATTGGAACAGCCCGTGTCGATCCACTTGTAGTAGGTACAATTGTGCCATTGACCAGCGTGCTGTTGTACCTTGGCGCCATTCCCCGTATAACCAGTTGAGTATTATTTCCTGAGCTGTTTTTCATCATTGATACTCCGGATACTCTCTGCAGTACGTTCGCCACTGTAAGATCAGGCAGTGTTTCAATCATTTTGGCAGAGATTATACTGACAATGTTTGAAGAAATTCTCTCATCTGTTCTTGCGCTGGAATTAGTCTCTTTATTCTGAGTGCCCTGAACAACAACCTCATTCATCTGAATTACTTTAGGTTCCAAGGCAATATCCAGAATTGTAACTGCATTATCAGTTCCTATTATAATGCTTTTTGATTCAGAGCTTTTAAAGCCCATGCAAGACCCTATTATATTATAGGTGCCTGATTTAAGATTATTAAAAACATAATAGCCACGGGCATCTGAAACCGTAGTATTGTTTGTTCCTATTATGCTGATTGCGGCTCCCGGAACAGGTTTATGACTTTCGGCATCTGTAATTTGTCCCTTGATTACAGCGGCATTGGTAATTGGAGCAAATGAAATGAGAATTAAAAGGAAGATTAGTTTTAATCGTACGGTTTTGATCAGGTTGTCCATGAGGATTATTTTGGACAAATCTATTCCTTAATAAATACGATACGGTTACAGTACTATTATGTAATTAATAATAATTTATGTATGAAATGTTTCAGAGATTTCACTTTTGTAATTCAGATAATTTTGGTAAGAAGAATGATTGACGATAAAATATTTATATCGAGGGTCTTGAAATATAACAACAGTTGCTTGTGCCGTTCGATAAAGAATATTCATTCAGTGCCTTACAACTTTAAAAGAACAATCGGCTCTGAAATTCCTCCATTTATTATTGATATTCAACAACTTCATTCACAAATTAACTAAATTGTAACAAATAAGTAACAAATACATGATAACTGTAACATTAAATGAAGCTAACTTTGCGATGAACATAATTGTTAAGCAAAATAATTATTGAACCAATTAAATAGTGACCAGAAATGAAAACAATGCGGGAAGAATCAATATTTAATATTATTGCAACGTTTGAAGAGATGGCTGACACCATTTTAGCACAACTTAAACTTCTTGAAAAATTTATGGATGAGCAAGGTGAGGAAGAACGTGCAAAGATAAGATTTGAAATAGACAAAAATGAAGTATTGATTGACAGATTTGAAATTCTGGTGAGTGAAAAATTTATTAATTCTATCATATTGTATCAGCCTGTTGCATCAGACATCCGAAAAGCAGTTGCCATTTCCAGAATGTCTATAAATCTTGAAAGAATTGGTGATCGCGTTATCAATATAATTAATTCAATTGATAATATTAAAAACTCAGTAGAATACAAAGCCATGCTGGAAGTTCTGCGCGTGATGTTGCTTTCAGGGATTTCAATGGTTGAGAAAGCCTTACTTTCATTCATAAACAACGATAATGAATATGCAGTATGGACAATTAAGAATGATGAGGTAGTTGACGACATGAACAGTAAACTGCTTATAAACAGCATTTCAAAAGCAAAAGTCAGTGATAAAACAAAAGAAATGTTGCTAAGCTATATTGATCTCAAAAGTATAATTACAAATCTTGAAAGAATTGCTGATCATGCAACCAATATTGCCGAAGCTTCTATATATTCAATTCAGGGTATGGATATACGGCACACCGGGGCGGATCCAACTTTACCCAAAAATGAAGAAAGTAAATAAAATCTGAACAACAATGGAATTAAATGGAAAACGGATTCTTATAGTAGATGATGAAGAGGATCTTTGTGAAATTCTTCAGTATAATCTCATTAATGATGGATATCAGACTGAAATCTGCTCATTCAGCGGAAGAGGCTCAGAAGAGACAACTTGGCAATTTTGATCTGATTCTATTAGATGTAATGATGGGTCCGATGTCGGGATTTAAATTTGCAGACAAACTTAGAAAAGAAATCAATATTGATATACCTATTATTTTCCTTACTGCAAAAGATACCGAAAATGATATCCTTACAGGATTTAGTCTGGGTGCGGATGATTATATCTCAAAACCATTTTCTGTCAATGAATTGCTAGCCAGGGTAAAGGCAGTTTTAAAAAGATCGTACATTGAAAAGGTTGAAAGTAAAGCTATTCTTCAGTTCAATGGGATAGATCTGGATACAGTCCGTAAAAGACTGATAATAAATGATGAACGCGTAGAGCTCACCAAAAAGGAATATGAAATTCTGAGAACCCTGCTTGAAAATCAGGGTAAGGTGTTCTCGAGGGAGGATCTGCTTGTGAGAATCTGGGGACACGATGTAATCGTCACAGAACGAACTGTTGATGTAAATATTACGAGGCTCAGAACTAAACTCGGCCAACTCGGTTACTGCTTAAAGAACAAGACAGGATATGGATATTTCTTTGAATTTTAATGAACAAATTTTTCAATAATGATCAGAAGAAATAAATTCAGGAATAATCTTTTCATATATTATTCATCAATTTTTGTAATCTTCACCTTACTGATTATAAGTTATCTGTACCAAAGAGAAAAAGAGTTCAAAATCTCAACCCTTAATAATGAGCTTGATAATTTTACGCGGATCACCGATAACTATATAAAATCAAATTCAATTTTTGAAAAGGGGAATTGGATCCTGATTGATTCAATAGTCAGACTTATGCCCCATGAAGATTTGCGGGTAACAGTAGTTAGTCCTTCAGGAGAAGTTTTGTATGACAGTTCTGTTCATGACTGGAAAAGTATGGAGAATCATAAGAACCGACCTGAAATTGTCGAATCACTATATTCTGACTTTGGAAAAGTTATAAGGAAATCAGCAACTACAGGGAAGGATTATTACTATTATGCAAAATACTTCGACAGGTATTATGTAAGGGCTGCAGTAGTTTATGACAAAAAAACTATAAATCTTCTGACTGTAAAAAAATATTTTCTTATTATTATAATTCTATCCTTCATAGCAATATGGATCGTTTTATTGATTGTCACCAATAAGTTTGGAACGGCAATTAACAGACTTAAGGACTTTGCTGTTCGTGTTGCTAACAATGAGCCTTTCGATACTGATTATAAAATTTCCGAAAAATGAACTCGGGATCATCAGTGAAGAAATAATAGAGATCTATAACAAGATGCTTAATACACAGAATGATCTTTCAAATGAGAAGGAGAAGCTTTTCAGTCATCTAAATGCATTAAATGAGGGAATAGCATTTTTTTCACAGGATAAAACGAAGATTCTCACAAATAATCATTTCATCCAGTTCATGAACATGATTTCAGGAGAACTGACTATATCTTCCTCCCATTTTTTCAAAATAAAGGAGTTTTCCCCTGTCATGGAATTTATTGATAAGCTGCGGGGAAAAAGAAATTAAGAATTCAGATATGCCCAAAGTTGGAATATCAGATCGGAAAAAATGGCAAATTTTTCAGAATTCAATGTGTCGTCTTTCACGATAATAGTTTTGAAGTCATTCTTAGCGACATTACCGTAATGGAGAAAAACCGTCTTATAAAGCAGGAGATGACATCAAATATCGCCCATGAATTGAAAACACCAATTTCATCAGTGAAAGGATATATTGAAACACTTATCAATGAGCCCAATATGGGATCCGAAAAACAAAAGTACTTTCTTGAGAAAGGCTCTTGCCCAGAGTGACAGGGTGACAGGTCTGATAAATGACATTGTAGTAATAAATAAAATTGAGGAGGCAGCTAATACCTTTGCAAAAGAAAAAATCAGAGTTATCGATATCATAAATGAAGTAAAAGATAATTTCAAATCTGCAATTGAGACCAGGGGAATGAAGGTAGAGCTGAGTGTAGACAATAATGCATATATCACAGGTAACCGTTCTCTTATTACTTCCATATTCCAGAATCTTCTTGAGAACTCAGTAAATTATTCAGGTAATAATACAACGGTCACCATTTCACTTTATAATCAGGATAACAAATTTTGTCATTTCTCTTTTTCCGATAATGGAGTTGGAATTCCTGAAGAGCATCTGGGACGCGTATTTGAACGATTTTATCGTGTCGATTCAGGCAGGTCAAGAAAGAGCGGCGGAACAGGTCTCGGACTTAGCTATAGTTAAAAATGCAATACTCCTGCATAAAGGGGATATCCAGGTACGGATTAAAACCGGTGGAGGAATTGAATTTCTCTTCACACTTGCCAAAATAAAAGCGGGATCGGGATTCATCCAAAGCGACCTGAGATATAGTCTTCAGTCTGTCTTCTTTGCCGGATTCGAAAACAAAACCTGGGTTTTATTAAATTCTACTAACTCGCCCAGGTAAAAGAAAGCGGAGTAGATCGCTTGTACGTGCAGCCTGCTGCAAATTATGTGTGACAATAATGATAGTATAGTCACTTTTAAGCTCAACAAGCAGTTGTTCTATTTTGTTGGAAGATATAGGGTCAAGAGAGGAGGTTGGTTCATCAAAAAGGAGTATTTCAGGTTTCATTGAAAGCGAACGCGCGATACATAATCTTTGCTGCTGCCCGCCTGAAAGAAAAGTCCCCTTTCTATGTAAATTATTCCGGACCTCATTCCAGAGATCAGCTTTCCTGAGCGAACTTTCCACTATTTCTTCTTTTTCCGAATTAGTCAGTTTAATGCCGTTAAGAATATAACCTGAAATGACATTTTCAAAGATACTCATGGTGGGGAAAGGATTTGGCCTTTGAAAAACCATACCAATTCTTCTTCTTAACAAAATTAAATTGAGGTCGTGTATTTCATCATCATCCAGAAATATATTACCTTCAGTTCTTGCTCCCGGAGTTAGTTCATGTAAACGGTTTATACAACGAAGAAAAGTGGTTTTACCACAACCCGAAGGCCCCATGAAAGCTACTACCTGGTTTCTTGGTAAATCCAATGAGATGTCAGATAGTACTTTGGTTTCCCCATAGAAAGCATTTAAATGAACAACCTTTAAAACTGGATTTTCCATCTTCTCTCTAAAATCTTGGTAACTATATTTAAAAATAATATCATCATGATAAGAACGAATGAAGCCCCCCATGCAAGCTTATGCCATTCTTCATAAGCACTTCCTGCATAATTAAAGATAAGCAGCGGTAAACTGCTCATGGGTTTAAGAATGTTTGTGTTAATAAACGGGTTTCCAAACGCCGTGAATAACAAGGGAGCTGTCTCTCCTGCCACCCTTGAAATACTTAATATGCTGCCGCTTAATATTCCGCTGAATCCCATTGGTAAAATAATACGAAGAATAGTTTTATAATATGGGACTCCCAGGGCCAGGGAAGCTTCTTTAATTGTACCAGGAATAAGTTTCAAGGTTTCCTCTGTCGATTTAATAATCGGTGGCAACATCATAATTGCCAGAGCTATACTCCCGGATAGTGCTGAAAAATGTCCAGTGGGTTTAACAACCCACAGATATATAATGATCCCCAGAACTATTGATGGAATACCTTGAAGAACATCTACACTCAAACCTACCCAGTATGTCAGTTTATTTCTTCCGTATTCACTAAGATATAACCCAATAAATGCTCCGAAAGGGATTGCCATTAACGAACCAAAGAATACTATTATTCCTGTTCCGATCAGTCCATTTATTATCCCGCCGCCCTTTTCGCCTACCGGTTTAGGAAGGTTTATAAAAAAATCCCAGTTAATTGATGAGATACCCTGTTTAACAATATAGAACAGAATGAGCAAGAGGGGGGCCGTCGATAATACAGTAAACAGGATTATTCCAATCTTAAAAAACCTGTCTTTATAAAATCTTAATCTTAAATGCTTATCCATTTCAGTGGAGTATGTAGCGTTTAATTATTTGTCGGCCCGATATATTTATCAGGGTTGTTACTACGAAAAGCAAAAGCCCCATCTCAATAAGAACCGATAAATATACGTTCCCGGTAGCTTCGGTAAATTCATTCGCAATAACACTTGCCATAGTATTTCCCGGACTGAAAATATTCTTAGGTATAAAGTGTGAATTCCCGATAAGCATGGTAACAGCCATTGTTTCACCTAACGCACGTCCCAGAGCAAGCAGAACTGCAGCGAACATACCTGAACGAGTATAAGGAAGAATGATCTTCTTAATAACTTCAAATCGTGTAGCTCCCAGTGAATAAGCCCCTTCTTTTAAAGCAGGAGGCACCAAACTGATTACCTGGCGTGAAAGGGATACAGAATATGGTATGATCATAATTGCCAGGATGATTGAAGATGTGAATATTCCTACTCCGTATGGTAAAACATGAAGTTTTAGCTCCAGATTCCTTACAATAGGTACCAATACCACCATTCCCCAAAAACCATAGACAACAGAAGGGATGCTTGCCAATAGTTCAATAATATTTTTAAAAATATTCGATACCGGCCCTTCAGGATAATATTCACCCAGGAATATAGATGTCGAAAGAGCAAATGGTGCCGAAATAATCAGAGCAAGCACCGAAGTCAGAAGTGTACCGATCAGGAAAGGCAAAGCGCCATACTCATCGGTTACAGGATTCCAGTCGCTACCATAAAGAAATTTAATTCCAAGATGCTTAATGGATGGTAAAGAAGTAATTGTCAGAGTTATAAAAATGGATAACAGTATTACTATTAATATAATGCCAGTCAATCCAAGGCTCTTTTGAAATAATTTTTCAAACAAGAGAACATTATACAGCTTTTTTGTCTCATTATCACTTTTAGTCCTATTCCTATTAAAAAATCGCATAATGATCATCTTTTGATTTCTCTGTACAGGATATCCTTAATCGGATTTCGCAAATTTACCCTTTGTAAATTTAACTTTAATAGTCTGGACATTAATAAAACAATAAGGCAATCCTTAAGGGACTGCCTTACTGACCAAAGTTTTTCTACCCTCTATAACATTGATTTACCATTAAAAACTACTGATTTTAAATTGGTTTCAACCACCTTCAGTGCTTCTTTAGGCAATGGAGCATATATCAGAGGAGCTGCAAATTGCTGTCCTTCATGTGTCATCCACCATACAAGCTTAACAACTTCTTTTGCTTTAGGTTCAGGCCTGTTGTCATAATTTTGTTCTTTGTATAGCAAAATCCAGGTAAAACTGCTTATCGGATATCCATCAGGTGCATCAGTATTAGTAATAGAAACACGTGCATCGGCAGGTAAAGTTACATTTGCAGCAGCAGTCACCGATTTAATTGACGCCTCTACATACTTTCCGCTCTTATTTTGCAGAAGTCCTACCGGCATCTTGTTTTGTAAAGCATAGATCAATTCTACATATCCCAGAGCTCCAGGAGTTTGTTTTATCATACCGCTGACACCTTCATTACCTTTCGCACCAAGTCCGGTTGGCCAGTCGACAGATGTTTTGTGTCCAACCTTATTTTTCCATTCCTCGCTTATTTTTGATAAATAATCAGTGAAAATAAAGGTGGTGCCGCTTCCATCTGAACGATGTACAATTGAAATCGGCATGTTGGGAAGTTTGACTGAAGGATTTAGTTTTTGAATCTTTGCATCGTTCCAGTTGGCAATCTTTCCAAGAAAAATATCAGCAGCCACATCGGGAGTAAATTTAAGAATTGGATCCCCTGGAATATTGTAAGTGATAACAGCAGCTCCAAGGCAAGTCGGAATGTGTACCACTGCAGCAGGCATTTTTGACAGATCATCGTCGCTCAGGAAAGCATCGGAAGCTCCGAAATCGACTGTTTTGCTCATCAGTTGTTTTATGCCTCCTCCGGAACCAATCGATTGATAATTGACCTTTACTCCAGTCTTTATATTATATTCACTGAACATCTTGGAGTAAAGGGGAAAAGGGAAACTTGCTCCTGCTCCTAACAACTCCATATCGCTGGCAGAAGGTTTTACTCCTGATTTTGAAACTGGAGAGAATGCACTTGCTAAAACTCCTACAAAAGCTATGATTGTAAGAATGTAAACTAATTTGATTGTTTTCATAAATCTGTATTTTAAATTTTTAAACAATTACATTGTTTTTTACCTGAGATGACCCCCGGCTATCAATTATCTGAAAATATAATGTACTGTTAATCTGAAGGCAAGATCATTGCTCTTTGCACTGAGACCGTTAACAGCTGCATAATGGTTTTTGTACATATCGTACCATATATTGGGCATTAAATGTACATTTTTGACCGGCGTATAATCAAGTCCGGCAAGCACAAATGATTCCGTATACATTCCGGTGTAAGACGCAGCGTAAATATTATTAACATTGAACTTACTATCGGGGTTATAATAATCATAACGTAAAACATAACCCAATTTGTTTGTTATAGGACCCCTGGCAAAAACAGATATCCCGGATGCCAGGGCGTTAGCTGTATCCTGAACGGTTGCAGGTATTAAATCGTTGTAAATGAGGGTATTATTTTTCTGTACCTGCTGGAAGGCTTCAATCCCCATGGTAAACATCTTTGTCTGATAACCGATGAAAGCTTTGTAGGTAATTTTACTTTTTTGATTAGGATGAGACTGGGTCCATTCATCGTCTGCACCAAGATCCAGGATGATTTTTTGATCCATAAATTTTGCATAAACATTGGCGTAGAACTTTTTGAACCTGTCGGTTTCCGGTTTTGCGCCACTTCCATTGCTGATCATGAGATTATACCCATAATCACCCTTATCATTAAACTTTCCCTGCAAACTGATACCAACATCATTGGATGCACCGATCTTTCGCATATCCATGATTGTCTTTTCAAGGGAGCGATAACTCCAGACAGCTTCAGAATTGATAAATGTAGGAGGTGCCATTGCACCGATCACGAGATCACCATTATGAAAAATGTTTTTCCATCTCAGGTTGGCAATTTTAATGTACACCGATCTGTTCCCATCGGAGGATAATGACGTACCCTCGTATGCCAATAAGAACTGGGTAGAAAAATGCTCGCTTATATCATAATCATATCCAAGATAAATCCTTCTGAACTCCAATGTGTTAAAGTCTTTCGGTGTGCTGCCATACTGGGTATTGGCCATATTAAATGAATTTGTATGACCCTTGTATAAAAAGTCTCCAAATGCATAGCCCCAAAGCTTGCCTGATGGTTTAAATTCAACTTTTGTAGTATCTTTTTGACTAAAAACGTTGAGACTCAATAAAATAAACAGGATAAATAGTAGTCGATTTTTCATTTTTTTTGTATTAGGTTTGACTTGGTTTTTCATGTTACAAAAGTCATGTTACATTATTACACGGTGATTGCAAACTCATTAAGTAATTGTTACAAAAAAATAACGGTCACGTTATTAACATAATCAGAACTGGAAATTTTAATAAGGCAATTGAAATATTGTTCTGGTGACCTGTTTGGGAAGATCGTTTTTTAGTGGAATAAATTCATCAGAAAATAGACAGAACCACCTATGAGAGCCGAGAGAGGTATTGTAAGAATCCAGGCCCAGAATATTTTTTTTGTCACACCCCATTTTACAGCTGATAATCTCTTCGTCGCTCCTACTCCAATAATTGAACCAGTTATAGTATGCGTTGTGCTGACCGGTATGCCAAAATGAGTCGCGCCAAAAAGGGTGAGAGCACCGGCAGTCTCGGCACAGAAACCTTCAAACGGTTTAAGCTTTGTAATTCGTTGTCCCATTGTTTTAACGATCCTCCAGCCTCCAAACAACGTCCCGAGTGCGATAGCGGTATGACATGAAAGCACTATCCAAATGGCAATCGGGGAATCTTTAGCGACCTGGTTTGTTGCGATCAACGCTACCCATATAATTCCCATTGATTTCTGAGCATCATTTCCCCCATGACCAAGACTAAATGCAGAGGCTGACAATAACTGCAATCTCCTGAAATGTTTATCGATGACTGAAGGAGAATGATTTTTCACAATATGCATGACAATAACTGAGATTATAAAAGAAAAGACCATGCCGAGCACAGGTGCTATAACAATAAATATGACGATCTTAAATAATCCGCCCATCATGACTGATCCAATACCACTAGCTACAATTGCAGAACCGACCAATCCGCCAACAAGGGTGTGTGATGAACTGGAAGGAAGCCCAAGCCACCAGGTTATAAGATTCCAGATAATAGCAGCAATAATGGAAGATGCTATCAAAGTGAGAGTAATTGTTTCAACATGAATAACTCCTTTACCTATTGTTGTAGCTACCTTAAGAGGAAAGATCAGAAATGCGAGAAAATTGAATATGGCCGCAAGTCCTACAGCAGCGACCGGAGAAAGTACTTTAGTTGAGACTACCGTAGCAATTGAGTTTGCAGAATCATGAAATCCGTTAATGAAATCAAATACCAGTACAAGAGAAATTACGACGTAAAGAAATGTCATAGATGACTATTTGATATATAAAATATTGTATTTTCGTTCAACATGGCTTGAAGCTATGAAAGGAGTTTTAGGTAAGACTCCTTGTTTAAATTTATTCTCTTTAAGTGATGGTAAATTGTTAAGATATTGTTACAAATTTGAATCTTAACTAACGTATCAAGTGAAATAATTGTGCATTTCAGTTGATTGACAGGAGTTTTTGTCCGACAGGTACGACTTCGTGAAATCCCGTAAAAATGTCTTCGATGCGAAAATGTGAACTATTTGAGACTATTTTGATTAGATGAAAACATTAAGAACTGACACAGAGGACCACAGAGTCATCCTCAGAGAACCACAGAAACTAACTCCTTAACCCATAGCCGTAACTTATGTGGACATAGGGAAATATGGAGATAGTTTAGCCCAATTGTGAATGTAAAGTTTAATTTAGAGCCTGATACATTTCCCCTTTTTTGAAGGCTAATCTTTCATCACATTTCAATTTAAGTCCATTGCAGAAAAGAGTGACGGAGATCCCTCGTTCATCCCCAAGCTTAGGTTGACGAATATGTCCTTAACCCCTCTGTGCTACTCTGTGTAACTATTGATCTCAATTATCCAAATAAATAAATTTCTCTTTTTGCATCAAAACAGACCCGATAACTTTTGAGTCCTGCAAACCGGCACTGAGTAAATCGTCAAGGATATTGCCGGCCTTATCGGATGGTGCAGAAAATAACAGCCCCCCGGATGTCTGAGCATCGAAGGCAAGCATTTTCAGATTATAGTCAAGATCGGAGGCAAAATCTATGTCTTTTTCAGCATAATCAAGGTTCCGGAAAGAAGCACCAGGGATACACCCTTCGTCAATTAATGCAGTAGCTGTCGCCGATATATGAAACTTTTTTCATATTTATTACAATTGATACCTTACTTGCCCTTGCCATTTTCAGTGCATGGCCGGCAAGCCCAAACCCTGTAATATCTGTCGCACCCTTGATCTTATACTTTTTCATAACCTCAGCACCTGACTTGTTGAGAAGCTTCATCAGACATAATGTGTCATTAATGTCTCTGACTGATGACATCCCGAGTCGCTGTCCGGCCAGTATTACACCTGTTCCAAGAGGCTTGGTCAGTATCAGTGAATCACCAGGAACGGCACCTGCGTTTGTTATTATTTTATCAGGATGGATATATCCGACTACAGCCAGACCATACTTGGGAGGGAAATCATCAATAGTATGTCCCCCAATGATCCTCACTCCTGCTTCAGCTGCTTTGTCGAATCCCCCTTTAAGAATATTTGCATATGCTTCCATTGGCAGCTTTGCCGCAGGAAACATCATTATATTGAGAGCGAGTACCGGATCACCTCCCATGGCATAAACATCGCTAATTGAATTTGCAGCGGCTATCTGTCCAAATTCATACGGATCGCTGCAGACAGGAGGGAAAAAGTCTGTTGTAAGTACCAGTGCGAGCTCATTATTAACCCTGTATACTCCTGCATCGTCATGGGTATCGATATCGACAAGTATGTTGGGATCTTTTGGCAACGGAAGGTACTTAAGGATCTCCTCAAGCAGTTTCGGGGAAATCTTTGAAGAACATCCGCCATATTCAACCATCTGAAGAAGGTCAACTTTCATTTTTGTTACTATTTAATTCAGGGTCTTACTATATTTCCGGCTGAAGCCATTGCCTCAGCTATAGTGTACATATTGCTTACAGTTCCTGTTCCTATAACTGACTCCAGAGCGTAATAGTTTACGCAGGTTGCACAAAGCAATATCTCAACCCCCATTTTCTCAAGATCCCTGAGATGTTCAATTACCGGGGAAGATTATATGGCAAGTTTGACACCATTATTGTAGAAAACCATTTTCTGAGGTAGTCTTTCAAGATCCTTTAAAGCTTTAATAAAATTGGTCATGAGCAGATTTCCAAGCTGATCATTGCCATCACCCATTTTGTCAGAGGTTATCGCAACTACATAATTACCTTTTTCAAAATGCAGGATGTCCGGAGTGCAATAATCTTCTGCCGTTCGTTTTAACGACCTCACCCGATGTGCCGGATATTGTAAGGGTCCAGACTCCATCGGCTTCAGTCACCTCAAAATCGGCTTTATTATCCTTGAGAAAACGGCTTAAATTGTCAAATGATGTTTTATTGTCAGTAAGTACCATAAAGGATTCTCCTGCCTGGACTTTCCTTCAGAGCCTTCTTTGCTGCTATCAGTGGTGCAGGACACAATTGTCCTTTTGTATCTATAATTCTCATATATTTCAATTAAAAACGATGTGCAAAAGTACTAAATTCCTGGCGCAACTTTGTGACTCGATGCCTTAGTGGCAAGCATAATAGATTTTGGAGCGGATTCAAAAGTTGAAAAGTTGAGGCATTCAGAATTATTACATTTAAAAAAAATTAAAATCAGGGTAATTCTAATAACTTTACTATAATTAATGTTATCCTTAACTTTTTATCAACATGAAAAAGATTCTGTTTTTTACTTTGCTTTCGATTTTGGTAATGGCACCAATCTCATTATCTGCACAAAACACCCCGGCAAAAAAAAATGTTGTCGGTTCATGGTTAGGTAAGCTTACTGCTGACGGCATGGATCTCAGAGTAATTTTTAATTTAAAATTAACTGAAATGGACAGTCTGACAGTCACTCTTGATAGTCCTGATCAGGGAGCAGAGGGTATAGCTGCTGGTCCGGTCATTCTTGATAATCTAAAGCTCGTTATTAAGGCACCGGATATAAATGGTGAATATAGCGGGATTGTATCCAGTGACTCTACAATAGAAGGTACATGGACCCAGAATGGTGGTACACTCCCTTTGAATCTTAAAAAACAGGATAAAACAAAGCTATAATAAACTGGTTATCTTATAGTTCTTGTTGACCTTGTTTTGGTTTTATTGGTGTTTCAGCAAGTTTCCTCAATATTATCCGTCCCCTGGCAGTAATACCTGCAGAGCCATCTTCCATAAGGACTGTAATTGAGGTGAAGAGTTCATTTGCCAGCTCGGGATAGATCAGAGATAACTTATATAATATCTCCATAGAATATGCCTTGACTGCAATTGCTGAAAATCCTGAATTCAATTTATTAAAACAAAAATCAGCGAGAAATCCTTGCTGACGGGCATTGATTCTCTCAAGATCGCTTAGTGATAATATTCTGAGAAATGAGCGAAGAGTGCTTTCATTGTCTATCTTATCCAGGTTATCTACAATCTGTTCAAGATAAGGATAAATTATCTCCGGAAACCTGTCACAAACTTTGGAAAGCGTCCAGGATGCCCTGAAGGCCAGTCTTTTATCTGATGAGAGTGAATATTCAAACAATTTCTTAAAGACGGCAGGATTGTCAATTGCAGATGCTGCAATCCATTCAGCTTCCTCCATGCTCATCATATTATTAACAATCTGCTGCAGATCAGTATTTTCTGATAGTTTATCCGGAGGGAGAGCATTAGTTTTGTCAGTGCTGATCTTTTCACCTTCAATACTGTCGAGATAATTCTTTGCAACGAATATATCAGCTTCAGAGTAATCGGGTGTCATCAGATCTTTTACGTCAATCCATTTGAAAGCAACATGCTCCGTAAGAAAGGGCATTTCATCGAGTGTATCGCAGATAAACGGGATTAGTCTGATCTTCTTATAGCCATAATCATATTCTATTTCAGGGTAACCTGCCGCATAATTACTATTTCAATTGATAACTCTTCCTGTATTTCCCTGATTATGCATTCTTCTTCAGTCTCTCCCGGAGCCAGTTTTCCTCCGGGAAATTCCCATTTCATAGGATGATCGGTTGACTCACCACGCTGGACAACAAGTATTTCATTCTCCTCATTCCTGATTATAGCACAGGTAACATCAATCATAACTCTAAAAGTTCTTCATAAAGCGGGATAACCAGCAAATATTCAATCTTATTTTCCACATGATCCAGTTTTACAGGCATAATGATGCATGCCATTAGTAACTATCAGATATGGCAACTTATATTTAAAGTTATAAGTGGCTATCTGTTCAAATACTTTTTCGTCAAGTTCAATATCAGGAGATTTGCACTCCACTATCATTACTGGTTTTCCCGATCTGTTATGAACAAGTATGTCAACTCTTCGTTTTAATTTATTTAATCTGAAAAAAACTTCAATTCCCAGAAGTCCTGGAGGATATTTTCCTTCATTTATCAGATACTGAACAAAATTCTGCCTTACCCACTCTTCAGGAGTGAGTTTTACATATTTCCTCCTTAAAGGATCGAGGATCATTTCGCTCCCGGTTTCCCTGTTATCCTGAAGGAATATTGAGGCAGATTTAGCTGTTTCAACTTAGTTTTGTATTTTTGATGGCATGAATAGTCAAAGATATTATGTCTTGTTCTATTCATTCCTTTGTGAACCTTAAGTAATCCCGAGTACTCGGGATTGAGTACCTTTGTGTTTAAACAATTTTTACCACAAAGTAACGCAAAGTAAGTCACTAAGGAACACTAAGGTAAACTATGGAATAAGAATCCTGATTTATTGTCAGCGTAAATCTTCAATCCATTACAAATATATTGAGATAATTTCTAACTGAAATGTGCATATGAAGACCAAAGAGGAAATTGTTAATAACTGGCTTCCGCGTTATACAGGTAAATCTCTTGATAGTTTCGGCAAATACTTCCTTCTGACCAATTATATGTATTATGTTGAACTTTTTGCAAAATGGAACAATGTAAAGGTTGAAGGAAGGGATAAAAATATGCCCAGCGCCACATCAGACGGGATAACTATCATAAATTTCGGAATGGGCAGTCCAAATGCAGCAACCATAATGGATCTGCTGAGTGCAGTGACTCCAAATGCAGTTTTATTCCTTGGTAAATGTGGAGGATTGAAGAAAAAGAACACTCTTGGCGATCTTATACTTCCAATAGCTGCCATACGCAGTGACGGAACATCGAATGACTATCTGCCGAATGAGGTCCCTGCCCTTCCTGCATTTAAATTGCAGAGTGCTATTTCAGCTACAATTACAAGATTCAACAGGGAATACTGGACAGGCACTGTTTATACAACAAACAGGAGGGTCTGGGAATATGATGACAGGTTTAAGAAATATCTTGTCAAGACCCGGGCAATGGCAATTGATATGGAAACTGCAACAATTTTTACCGTCGGGTTTGCAAATGAAATACCAACAGGCGCCCTTCTGCTGGTATCGGATCAACCCATGATTTCAACAGGCATTAAGACCGAAGCCAGTGATGTTAAAGTCACAAATGAATATGTTGAAATACATCTGAAGATCGGAATAAATTCGCTTCGTGAAATAATAGATAACGGAGTATCCGTCAAACATCTAAAATTCTGACAATGCCTGTCACATACGAAGAGATCATCTCCGATCTGAAAAACCGGATATTTAAACCTGTCTATTTCCTGGCAGGCGAGGAACCCTATTATATTGACCTCATCACGGAGTATATACAGGAAAAGGTTCTTGCCGGAGTCTGAAAAAGCATTTAACCAGATAATTCTTTATGGTGACGATACAAATATTGCAGCCATAATCGATACGGCACGAAGATTTCCAATGATGTCAAGCCATCAGGTGCTGATTATTAAAGAGGCTCAATCGCTGAAGAAACTTGATGATCTTATCATATACCTTGAAAAGCCACTTTTATCAACTATTCTTGTGTTCAGCTATAAGTATAAGACTATTGATAAAAGGACGAAACTTTATAAATCGCTTGAAAGTCATGGTGTATATTTTGAATCAGCCAGAATACGTGATTACCTTATTCCGGGATGGATTGAAAGATATCTTATGCTGAAAGGCATTAAAACAGATCCAAGTGCCAGTGCTATGCTGACGGAATACCTTGGAACAGATTTACATAAGATTGTGAATGAGCTTGATAAACTAATTATAACTCTTCCCCAGGGCAAACCGTACATAACAACGGCATTAATTGAAAAGAACATAGGCATAAGCAAGGATTATAATAATTTTGAACTTCAGAAGGCAATCGGGGAAAAGAATATCCTCAGGGCCAATATGATTGTGCATTATTTTGCAGATAATCCCAGGGATAATCCGCTCACTCTTTCCATAGCTTCGCTTTTTGGATTCTTCAGCAAGCTTTTAACTTTCCATTACCTCACGGATAAATCAAAAAATAATGTTGCAGCAGTGTTAAAGGTAAATCCATTTTTTGTAAAGGATTATGAGAGCTCAGCATCAAAATACAATGTCACAAAGACTGTGCAGATCATCAGCCTGTTGCGTACTTATGATATGAGATCAAAAGGATTCGGAGATGCGGGCACTGAGCCGGGTGATCTTCTTGAAAGAGCTGGTATTCAAGATACTGCACTGCTGAATTTAACTAACCCAATAATGAACCCCACAATGCTGGACAGCTATTTCGAGCAGGTCGTGCGGGGGCAAACCGGAGGCGAGCAAAAAGAAATGAACATATACAAAGGAAGGTGTCCTAGCACCCAGCTGCAGATTTATTGATTTTAGAATCTAATTCATCTCCGGAGAATCGGGAAAGTCAGCCCACATCCTGTATTTATTCTTAAAGCTCCTTAAGACATTTTTCCAGATATCGTCGCCTTGCTATTCAATACAATATTTGAATTAACTTTTGCAATGACCCAGGAATTTTCCTTTAGCTCACGCTCAAGCTGTCCGGCGGACCAGCCTGAATAGCCAAGAAAGAACCTGATCTGCGACTTGTTTATCTTTCCTGCTTTTATCAGTTCCCTGATGGTATCAATATCACCGCCCCAGAAAATATTTCCTTGTACCAGCACACTTTTTGGAATTACATCGCCAAGATTATGCAGGTAATGAAGTGTATCGGGAGCAACAGGTCCGCCCATGCTAAGATTTTCATCCCAGCCTTCAAATCCTTCAATAGCGGCACTGACCTTCAAATCAAGCTTCTTATTCAGAATAAAACCGACTGATCCCTGTGGAGTATGATCTGTCAGATATACTATGCTCCGGTTAAAAAACGTATCCGGAAGGAAAGGTTCAGAAATCAGAATCTTACCTTTTTCCGGAATTTTATCTTCCGGCATTATTGCAAATAAATCGAGTTCCGGTTGCATATTATAGTAAACAATTGGAGAACAAATATTATGCAAAAATAATTAAGTAAAAACTTATCTTCAATTAAATATTATCATATTTTTACCTCAATTGTTAAATAATCTCATGCAAAGAAGTACTTTAAGCATAATTGGAAACAAAGTTGTTTTGAATATTCGCGAGAGGATGTGCGAAACAGCGGAAGAGATGCTGGCAAGTGATAAATTTCGTCAGGTAATTGACCATTGTCTTGATAATCTCAGGTCAAAAAACTCACCCTTGCTTGATTTTTTTGGAGGTTGTCAGGTCGACGAGGATTGTGTCAGTGATCTTGTAAAGACTCTTTCATTACTGGTTAAATACGAAAGCAGCGTTGTTCCGCATATTTTTGACAAGTCGAAGAAATTTCTCAAGGATCTTGATAAACTGGCAAACTTTGTGGAATATCTTTATGACTACTGGCGTCATTTTGACCGTTTTATCATAAATGATTCTGAAGGTGACCGGCTTGATAAAAGACCCTACAGGACATTTAACGAAACAATTGAACAGCTCACTCATCTTATCAGAACAGTTTACAGACATATCCAGGAAAATATTACAGGCAGCCATCCGACCGTGTACAGGCAGGTTCCTGCAGGCGCTGAAATGGCAGTGATTTCTCTTCCAAAAGATATTGCATATACCGGAGAAAAGTATAAAAAGCTTAATAGTGTACCTGTAATCCGGCAGATGCTTAATTTATCCTCCGCTGGTTATCCAGCAACCAATGAACAAACGTACCGGAGATTTTAAAAAGATCCAGCAAAATCCGGTTGATCTGGTCTCACTGAAACCCGGAGAGTGGATCTGTTATCCGGCAAAAGTTGGAAAGTTGCTTATAATGGTCTATTTCCATCTCGATTATTTTGAACTGGGTTTTTCAATGTGTAATCTGTTCGAACTGGCCGATGATTCTGATCTTAAGAAAAAGCCCGATGCTCTTTTCATTTACGGAGTTCCGGGGAATGTACTTGACGGACTGGCAAAATATTCCACAGTTTTCTATGATGATGATGAAAACGGGATATTCGTTGGAGCAATTCCCGACCGTCCTGAATTCGGATACTTCGGTTACCTAAAGAAGATGGTGCTTACTCTTCATAATTCCATTGTGATGAAATCGGGAAACATGCCATTTCATGGCGCTATGGTGAAAATCATGCTTCAGGGCAACAAGGAAGCTACAATACTTATGATGGGCGATACCGGTGCAGGTAAATCGGAAACACTTGAAGCGTTCAGAGTACTGGCAGACAAATATATCAGGGAATTGACAATCATAGCTGACGATATGGGTTCTATCGAACTTGACCCTGACGGCAATCCTATAGGATACGGTACCGAGATCGGAGCTTTCCTCCGGCTTGATGATCTGCAGCCAGGCTATGCCTTTGGACATCTTGACCGTTCAATTATTATGAATCCCAGCCAGGTCAATGCACGTATTGTCTTTCCGGTTACAAAATTTGAAACTGTCATCACCGGACATAAAATCGACTATATCCTCTATGCGAATAATTATGAGGAAATTGACAATGAACATCCTGTAATTGAAAAGTTCACTTCCCCGGAATGGGCCCTGGATATATTCAGGGAAGGGGCCGTGATGAGCAAGGGGACAACCACCTCAAGCGGACTGGTACATTCTTACTTCGCAAATATTTTTGGTCCTCCGGAGTATAAAACTGTCCATGAAAAGATTGCTTCAAAATACTTCTCATCTTTTTTCAGAAATAATGTTTTTGTAGGTCAGATGAGAACAAGGCTCGGTATTCCCGGACATGAAACAAGTGGTCCGAAAGAAGCCGCATTGGAATTGCTGAAGATTATCGGAGTTACGGATATTGAAATATGAAATTGAATCAATATTTTTCCGGAACGGTCTCTTTCATCATCCCATAAACCACATCGAAAACATCTTCCGCACTGGGTTTTGAGAAATAATCTCCATCTGTTGTATATGCAGGACGATGTTCCTTAGCAGTAAGAGTTTTCGGAGCACTGTCTAGATATTGCCAGCCTCCCTGTTTTTCGAGGACTTCCTGCATCATATAAGCAGTTGTTCCGCCGGGAACATCTTCATCGAGAAAAAGGATCCTGTTTGTCTTTTTCAGCGATTCAAGTATCATTTTATTCCTGTCAAATGGCACAAGGGTCTGAACATCAATCAATTCTACTGATATATCATGAGCGGCCAGCTGTTTGACCGCTTCTGCAGCAATCTTAACTGTCGATCCGTAAGTTACGATAGTCATATCTGTTCCGGTGTTCAATATTTCAGGGATACCGAGCTGTACCTTGAATTCACCGAGATTATCGGGCAACTTTTCCTTTAACCTGTAACCGTTCAGAGGTTCAATGACAATTGCCGGATCGTTCCCTTCCAGAAGGGTATTATAAAAACCTGCTGCCCTTGTCATATCTCTTGGTGAGCAGACATAAACACCTCTTACAGAATTTATGAGCATGCTCATCGGGGAACCTGAATGCCATATTCCTTCCAGACGATGTCCCCGGGTACTTATTATCAATGGTGCGATCATTCTTCCTGCCGTTCTGTAATGAGTGGTGGCCAGATCATCGCTTAAGACCTGCAGAGCATACATAAGATAGTCGAGATATTGGATCTCTGCAATGGGTCTCAAGCCTCTCAGCGCCAGGCCCAGTCCCTGACCAAGAATAGTTGCTTCCCTGATCCCTGTATCTGTTATACGCAGTTCACCAAATTTCTTCTGTAATCCTTCGAGCGATTGGTTAACACCTCCGATATTCCCGGTATCTTCTCCGAATGTCAATAAAAGAGGGTATTTTGAAAAAAGCTTCTCGTAGTTGTCACGCAGGATCTGACGGCCCGGAACCTCGGGTGAATCAGCTGAATAAACAGGTGGAACAGGTTTAACATTCAGAACTGATGTAGGCGTTTCATTGTAAAGAAAGGAATCATAACTTTTCCTTGCATCTTCATAATTACGTTTAAGCCAACCCTCAAGTTCTTCTTTCAGGTTATCGGATTTAAGACATGTGCCGCAAATATTTCTTAATATTTTCCTGGCAGTCACAAAATTATCTTTCCTTATTGGTGCAGGAACCTTTTGCAGCTCTTCAGCAAAAAAGTCAACAGAATCTTCTTTTGACTTCTCAGTGCATTTGCATGACCGGTCATGTATAATTTTAACGAGCGCATCTCTTTCAATCTTTATTGGATTCTGAAACGACTCCCATCCTTTCCTCCTCGATTCTTTTGCTTCCTCTTCAGCCTCAAATGCAAGCTTATCAAGTTCCTCTGCAGTGGCAATTTCAGATTCGAGTATCCATTCCCTCATTTTCTTTATGGGATCAAACTCCTCTTCCCATTTCAGACGTTCGGGGCTCTTGTATCTCTCGTGCGAACCTGATGTGGAATGTCCCTGGGGTTGTGTAACTTCTTCAATATGAAATACAACTGGTGTATGTTGCTCGCGACAGATTGCTATTCCTTCTTCATAGAGCTTTATTAAACCCGGATAATCCCATCCTTTTCCTTTAAAAATTCTTATTCCGGGTTTATCTTTTTCAGTTTCAAATCCTTTAAGGATCTCTGAAATGCTTCCCTTGGTAGTCTGGTATTTTTTTGGCACCGATATGCCATAGCCATCATCATAAACTGAAACAGCCATGGGAACCTGCAGGACTCCGGCAGCATTAATTGTCTCCCAGAAATACCCTTCGGAAGTACTTGCATCGCCAATCGATCCGAAGGCTACTTCATTTCCTTTAACAGAAAGCGTGGTGAACTTGCTGCAGATCCTTATTTTGCCTGAATAATTTTGAAGCATAAGCCAGACCAAGCAGTCGTGGCATCTGACCGGCGGTAGGTGAAATATCGGCTGAAGAATTCTTTTGTTTCGTCAGATCTCTCCATGATCCATCAGGATTTATATTCGGTATGGAAAAGTGATTATTGAATACTCTTCCTCCGCTTCCGGTATTAAACTGATCATCGGTGTTCCCATATAACTGATGGAAAAACTCCAGTGAGTCGTAAACCCCCATTGCCATCATCCAGGTCTGGTCGCGGTAATATCCCGATCGCCAGTCACCATTTTTAAACTGCTTTGCCAGTGCCAGCTGGACAATTTCCTTACCATCCCCGAATATTCCGAATTTTGCCTTTCCTGTAAGGACTTCCCGACGTCCAATGACACTCAGGTCGCGACTAAGATTTGCCATTCTGAAATCAGCCAGAATACTCTCTTTGTTTAAATATTTTTCAGATGGATTGTTTTTTTGTTTCATCCCAATACTCTCTTTGGTCAAATATTGTTCCGGATCATGGTTGTTTTGTTTCATCCCCGATAAGAAGTTATATGGTGGTTCTGAGACTAGAAACAATTTAATACCGATGTTGTTTAAATAACCTCCGATAAGTTTGGGATTCACTCTTGTTCAAGTTCTTTTTTCAGCTTTTCAGAGGTCCAGGTTTTAAAATTGCCATTCTCGTCAGAATATACCAGGTAGGCCTCAAACTCAGGATGTATATCAAGAAATTCAATGGTTTTTTCTCTTCCCATCACCATGAATGCTGTTGCTATACCATCAGCCATCGCACATTCATCAGCAATAACCGAGACACTAAGCAGAGTGTTTTTTGCAGGATAGCCTGTTTTGGGATCAATTTCGTGAGAATATTTTACCCCATTCTCAATGTAATATTTCCTGTAGTTACCTGATGTAGCCAAAGCTCTGTCACTGATTTTTATAATCGCCTCAAGTGATTGTCCCGGAGTCATATTGTTATCTACCGGTTTATCAATTCCTATCCTCCAGAGATTACCGGCCTTTTTACCCTTTGCCCTCACTTCCCCGCCTATTTCAACCAGGTAATTTTTAATTCCCAGGCTGTCGAAAAACCTGCAGATAACATCAACAGAATAACCCTGGGCGATAGCATTAAAATCGAGGAACATATGCGGATCAGATTTTATAATCCGCCCATTTTGAAGCGATACTTTGTTCATTCCAACAAGATTAAGAAGGCTGTCGCGATTAGCTTCCGTGAAGGTTTTATGCTTGTCCGGACCAAATCCCCAGGCTTTTACCAGCGGACCCACAGTTATATCAAAGGCTCCTTCGGTCATTTCAGATATTAGAGCCGACTTACGGAATACTTCTGCAAAAAATGTATCGGCAACAGCGTCCTCATTCCGGTTTATCCTGGAAACAATAGATGAATCCTTATAAGTAGAAAGTGACATATCAAAATCGTCAAGGATCTTTTCAACTTTTTGCCTGAGCTCAGCAGGGTCAATGTTTATTTTATTATCGTATACAACACTATATGTCGATCCCTGCGCAAAACCATTGAAATTTGCAAAAACAGATCGCGTATCCCTGCAGGAGGATACTGTAAGTATCGACAGAATAGTAATTAAATATCCGGCCTTTCTCATTTTTTAAGTTTCTGCGAAATTAGAATATAAGATCCGTTTCAACAAATTTGCACTATTTTTGCAGTTATTCAGCTTTAGTCAAATTTTATGGCCAGATCTGCAGCTTTAATATTATTCTTTTTATCATCGATTACCTTAGCCGGCGCAAATGATACAGATTCTTTGTTTTATACAAGTCATGTGTTCGATCAAAGGATAAAAACTGTGCAGTTATACAAGGATGGATGGAATCTTTCATACCCTATCATAAAGCTGAACAGTGACGAAAAATTACTTCTTAATTTCGATTTACTGAGCGATCAGCCGGAAGCATACTATTACACTCTGATACATTGTGATAAGGACTGGAACAAATCGGACATCTTCCCAAATGATTTCATGACCGGTATTACGGAAAATCCTCTGGAAGATTATGCCAACTCATTCAATACAACTGTCAGCTATATCCACTATAAACTCAGTTTCCCCAATGACAAGGTTGGTATAATCTTATCGGGAAATTATATTCTTGAAATATATCCATCAGGCAAACCCGAAGAACCTGCTATAACCCAGAGATTTATTGTTACCGAAGATGCAGCAGAGATTAATGTAACGGCTCACAGACCACAAATGACAAAAGATAACAATACCAGTCAGCAGGTCGATTTTAATGTCACATACTCAGGCCTTAAAATTAATGATCCGTACAGAGACCTGTTTGCTTTTATTCTTCAGAATGGAAGATGGGACAATGCCAAAAGAAACCTGAAGCCTGATTTTTACGGAAACAATGAACTTAAATACAATTCATTGTCTGATAAAAATATTTTTCAGGGTGGCAATGAGTTCCGTTATTTTGACATTAAAAGCATACGTTACAAAACTGAGTATGTAAAAAGAATAGATTATGTCATTCCCAACTATAATGTTTATCTGTATCCCTCGGAGAACAGGGAATTTAAACCATATTTTTACTGGCAGGACTTCAACGGCAAATATTTTATAGCTTTCCAGGAAGGCAAAAAACCAGATATTGAAGCAGATTATGTCAATGTATATTTTACACTCCCTTCAGATCAGATTATCCCGGGAGGTAAAATGTATGTATCCGGAAGTCTGAATAACTGGACATTTGATAAGAACAATGTTATGAATTACAACTCTGTGAGAAAAGAGTATGAATGTACTATGCTTCTGAAACAGGGGTGGTATAATTATGAATATGCTTTTCTTAAGAATGGTGAAAGCAATGGAACTTCAACATTATTTGAAGGCAGTCATTATGAGACGGAGAACGACTATATTATATTGATTTACTACAGGAATCCTCATGAACGCTACGACAGGGTTATCGGCTCAGTCATTGCCAATACACTCAACAAACTTGTCAATTAGCTATGAGGGTTGGTCAGGGTTAATTATACCTTTGCACCTTTACATCTTTACTTCGTTGCGCCTTTACGCCGTATCACTGTGCCTGTCAACACCATACTGCATAAATATAGTATGTTTTAAGGTTTTAACTATCTCATTCATATACTCTTCAACAGCCCTGACCGAGCCAGGAAGAGTATAAATTAATGATTTACCCATGACACCTGCAATGCCCCTGCTTAGCAAAGAATTTGGTTTTTCAGCTCCGTATTTGATCCTTATGAATTCCATTATACCGGGAATCTCTTTTGTCATAAGGGGCCTGATAGTCTCTACTGTGATATCTCTTGGACCAATACCTGTACCACCGGTAGTAATAATAATATTGTAATTAGTTGCGGCATTGATTATCATATCCCTCAAAATAACTGAATCGTCAGGGATAAGAGTTGAATTAATATTGCAAGTCCACCCTACAGACGAAAAAAACTCCTGTACTTTTTCCCTGATCCTTGGTCCGCTGAGATCCTCATACTCTCCCCTGAACGCCCTGTCACTGAGCGTAATAATGAGTACTTCAAATTTTTCAGGAAGGTTCATTTTTTAATTTTTCCTGTAAGTGTGATATTATCAATAATCATGTTTTTGTCTACAGCTTTACACATATCATAAACTGAAAGAAGGCCAATACTTACTGCTGTTAATGCTTCCATTTCCACCCCGGTTTTACCTGTACACCTGACTTCACTTTCGACCCTGACACCTGTTTTATCAATTATCGCATCAACTTTAACATTATCAAGAACTATATTATGACACAACGGGATAAGGTCCGATGTTTTTTTGGCAGCAGTGATCCCTGCAAGCTGCGATACGGTCAGTACATCGCCTTTTTTCAGCAAATTTTCCTTAATAAGCCTGATTGTTTCGGGTGCAAGCGTAATATGCCCGCTTGCTTTTGCTATTCTGAGCTGATTTTCTTTTGCGCCTACATCGACCATTATCGCTTTTCCTTTACTGTCGGTATGAGTCAGTTTGTCCATAATCTGTTAACCTCCAATATTATAGAATGCACCTGTTTCATTTTTAGATCCGCATTCAGGTTTTAGTTCTGCTGCCTGCTTAATTGCATTTTCAAAGCCAAGTTTCCTTATGTCAAATTCAATATTACTGAAAAGACATGGTTTGAGCTTCCCGTTCGAAGTCAGCCTTAACCTGTTGCACAAGGAGCAGTCGCCACCAGTACCTCCATCAACTACTGAAAAATGTCCCCTGACAAGATCCATCTGACTTATATATCTTATCTCCAAATCATTATCCAGACAAAACCTGGTAACAGCCCTGGCTTCTTCATCATCTTTTGAATCTTTTACAACACAATTTATCTTAATGGGAAATAGTCCGGCATTTCTTGCAGAATTTATACCATCAAATACATCACTTATATTCCCGTATCGTGTAATACTTCTGAATTTTTCAGGATCTATCGTATCGAGACTTATGTTTACCCTGTGAAGGCCGGCATCTCTGAGTTCCCCTGCATACTCCTTCAGCAATGTTCCGTTTGTTGTCATTGAGAGATCTTCAATGCCGTCAATCTCTGAAATCATTCTTACTAGAGAAACAATTCCTTTTCTTACCAGTGGCTCTCCTCCGGTCAGTCGGACTTTTGTCACTCCATTTGCAACTGCAATCCTCGTAAATTCAACTATTTCGTCATAAGAAAGGATCTCCTCATGCCGAAAGAGTTTTATGCCTTCTTCGGGCATGCAGTATGTGCATCTCAAATTACACCTGTCAGTAACAGATATGCGCAGATAATTCAATTTTCTGTTAAATCTGTCGAACATTTACAATTTCTCCTTTTTTCAATGATTTAATCCCGGGTTTCATAGCAATAATACCTTCAGTATCAGATAGAGCAGCTATATGTGCCGATCCATGATAATTGACCGGTATTACCTCTTTGTTCATATTAATTGTTACAGGAATAAATCCAAGCCTTCCTGACTGATTTTCTGTCGAAGTCTATGCCCAGAGGCAACTCGTATTCAAGAGGTATCCAGGTATAGCCCATCATTTTGTTTATAAAAGGTCTGACAAGTAATTCAAACTGGATAAATGAAGAGACCGGATTACCAGGCAGACCAAAGACTACAGCTTTTGAGTGTGTGCCAAATGTTGTGGGTTTTCCGGGCTGAACATTGACCTGGTCGAATAAGATCTTTACCCCGGCTCTTTCAAGAACAGACGGAACAAAATCAAAGTCACCCATAGATACACCACCAGTTATAATGACAATATCGCATTCCTTAATCGATTTTTCAATAATTTCAAAGGTAACTGTTTCATTATCAGGGGCGATACCATAATCGACTGCGACTCCTCCGGCTCTTCTGACCTGTGCTGCCAACTGCGAAGCATTACTGTTACGTATCTGTGAAAGAGCAGGATAACCCGAGGGATCTATAAGCTCATCACCCGTACTTATAATGCCGGCAACCGGCCTCTTTTTCACTCTGACCGATGTATGTCCCACCGATGCCATTAATGCAATGTCCTGAGGCTGAATCCGCTTACCCTTCTTTATAACAACATCACCTCTTCTGACATCTTCTCCTTTAAAGGAAATATTCAGCTTTGGGTCAATCCCTGTAAATCTGATCCTGCCGTCCTGCAGAATTTCTGATTCTTCTATCATGAATACTACATCACAGCCGCCGGGGACTATTGCCCCAGTCATTATTTTTGAACATTGTTTTTCACCAACAGTCCGTAAAGGTTCTTTCCCGGCCGGGATCACCTCAATTACATCCAGATCATTTGTCAGGTCGATCCTGTTACAGGCATAACCATCCACTGCTGACCTGTTAAAGGGAGGCATATCAATATCGCTTGCAATATTTTCATCAAGTATCCGGCCCCAGGTATCTGAAAATGGAATTGTTTCTGTTTCAGTTTCAAAGACATATTTCATTACAGTTCCGTATGCTTCTTCAAAAGTTATCATTAAGTAATAGATATCATATTAATTTGGTGTAATAACTTAGTTCCCATTTACTACTACAATTGCATTTGAGGGGAAACTCAGCCACACTTCTTTTTGCTCAGCCAGTTTAAGTTTTTCCATATCTGAAGCAGATGTATTTACATAGAACAGATCACCTGCATCAATTGTTACTTCCATTCCAAATTCTGAAGGTATGATTTCAGTTACTTTTCCCTTTATGGCATTGAGTTCCTTATCGCCAGGCATTTCATTTGTGAGCATAATGGATTCACTCTTTAACAGCAGGAGATTATCAGCACCTGGAGAGACTCCATTAAGCTTAAACCTGACATTATGATCAGTGACTCCATAAAATGATCCATTCTCCCTGATAATGTCGACTCTGAAGAAGTTCCTTATCCCCGCATAGCGAGCAACAAAACGGTTGACCGGATTTTTAAATACTTCATCCAACACAGCCTTCCTGAATGATCTTCCCGTTATGTATGACTCCTACTCTCTTGGCAAGGCTTATTGCGTCGCCGTAATCGTGGGTTACATGGATAATTGTCTGTCCCGCTTTATTCAGATTTCTCAGCAGCCTTTTCAGATCATCTTTAAGTGAAGTATCAAGTGAAGAAAGTGGCTCATCAAGCAAAAGGAGCCGGGGTGATGTAATAAGTGTTCTTGCAAGTGCAACCCTTTGCAATTCACCTCCTGAAAGCTTTTCGGTACTCCGCCAAGAATATGAGTGATATTCATTGCGTTAGCAGCTTTTTCCACTTTTTGCTTAATGCTTCTTTTATCTTCTTTTCTGGCTTTTAAAGGGTATGCAATATTTCCAAAGACAGTCATATGGGGAAAGACTGCATAATCCTGAAAGACAATACCAACCTTTCGGTCCTGGATACGCTGCCTTGTAATATCTGCATCATCAAGGATTATCGTTCCCGAATCGGGATGTTCCAGTCCTGCAATAAGCTCAAGAAGCTGGGTTTTTCCTGAACCTGATCTGCCCAGTAACACATAGTATTGTCCATCTGATACTTCCAGATTTATATCTGTCAGAGCAAAATCGCCTAGTCGCCGGTTTATATTAATCAGTCTGAGCATCAGTATTTATATATTTCTCTTTCCTTTTTAGCGAAAGAAGTCGCAGGGCAATTAAAAACAGCAGGGCGACAAGGATGAAAAAGACAGCAGCCGGTCTGGCATAATTAAGTCCGTAAGAGCTGAATCTTTCATATATAAGGACAGGGGCGATCATCGGATGATATGCAATAATCACAACTGCGCCAAATTCACTCATTCCCCTTGCGAACATCATAACAAATCCGGTGGTAATACTTCGCCAGGCTAGAGGCAGTGAGATTGTAAAAAAGACTTTTGTATGGCTGGCTCCCAGATTAAGTGCGGCCTTTTCAAGCCGTTCCGGAACAGCAGCAAAACCATCACGTGCAGCATTAATAAGAAACGGAAGACTGACAAACGCCATCGCGAGGGCAATTCCGGATGGATGATTTATCAAATTTAGCCCAAACAATGAAGCTGTCTTTCCCAGGAATCCATCACGGGATATAAACCCGAGCAATGCTATACCTGCTGCAGTATGAGGCAGCACAATGGGAAGATCAATTATTCCCTGGACAAAATTTTTTGCCGGAAACTTCTTACGTGCAGAGAAGCCAGGCAAAAGGGATGGCACCCACCGAAAAAATTAGCGTTGCTGCGAATGAAACCCATAGGGTCAGCCATACACTCTGGTGTACCTCTTTATCTTTTATAGTCTCAAGAAACTCTGCACCTCCGGTATGAAGAAACATGCCGGCAAGCGGAGCAATAATAAATAACAGCACCAATGATGAGAGAATCATCACAATCCAGGTAAATATGCTGTTCCTGCTCATTATAAATTCATTTCTTATTGGTCCCGGGAAAATATTTCAAAAGCTTTGATGGTAGTCTTGCTGACCGGTTCTGCGATAAGCGGAATATAGGATCCTGCCCATTTTTTCTGAAGATGTCCAAACCCTCAGGGCTTAACAGAAAGTCCAAGAAATTAACTGCTTCATCTTTCTGAGGTGCATTATCAAGAACAGTGATACTATAATTAATGTAATCACCTGTAACTTTAATTTTGGTCCCTGGTTTATTTCCTGCAACATTCATGCTTACTGATGAATAGAGACCGTTCTTTGAAGGATCTGACAGATTAATCTCTTTGGGCAATTCAATGTATTTCAAGCCATGCTGAATTGCAACTGATTTATACTGAAACATATAATCAATTGCATTTGATTCAATTAGAGCAACCAGATCAACTTCTTTTGGCCGTATGTACTCTTTGTCTTTCGAAGACATCTTCTCAGCTAATCCGGGCTTCCTGTAATATTTTTCAGCAAGAAGAAAGGTAAATACAGTCCTGTAACCGCACGGATCGGAGTCAGGATCTGACCTGGAATAAATCACATCCTTCCTCTGAAGGATCTCCATCCAGTTATCGGAATTTATCTCTTTTGAATATTTCGACTTTTTCCGATATGCAATTACTATTTCATTGGTGGCAAACCTTATGCTCCAGCTGGCATAATCAGGTATAAGAAGTTCATTTATAACAAAATAATCGGCTGATGCCAGAATATCACATGGTTTTTTAAGCTCTGTGACTTTTCGTGCACAAACAAGACTTCCCGCTGATTCAAGATAGATCTTAGTGCCAGGATGATTTTTCTCATACTCCTGAGCTATCTGCTTCATCGGTACAGAAAGTGAACCGGCATGAAAGATAATTAGCTCTTTATTATCTGCCGTGGATAGACTTTCAGAGCCAGTAGGAAGCAATATAGTTGATAATAACATGGCTAATAAGAATTTCATTATTGCTGATAATTAGGACCTTTTAAATAAGTCACAAAATTAGCAAATGGTTTGCAGAGACACGTGAACCGCTAAATTTTATTTCTCGCAATCTCCAAAATGGTAGTTATAGTCTTCCAGTTTCTTCCTGTTCCTTTCACCTTCATTTTATTCTCGAAAAAGTTTGTATAGAGTTTTGTCCTTCCAAAACCATTCGGACAATAAATAAAAATATCCGTGCCAATAATCTTAAATTTATCAGGAGGATAGTCTATACCTGCAACTTTTTGAATCTGAGCTTCAGTTGGTTTCTCATGAAGAAACAGAACAGCCATTTTTGACGGGTCAAAATTTATTTCATTCAGAAAGGGATTGGAAGAAGACAGTGCACCCAATTCCTTTTTTGTTCTGATCATTACCGGTATTATAAAGTTGAATCTTTCAAGTATTGCTTTTTCAATATTTGCAGAAAGAGTAGCTGCTGTTATCTTATCATCGCTGCTGAAAATGACATTGCCACTCTGAATAAATGTTTCCGCATCATTAAAACCAAGGTCAATATATAGTTTCGTGAGCTCGGTCATCCTGATTGAGTTATGACCTGTCATATTCACACCCCGAAGGAAAGAGATAAATGTTTGCATTTTAATTCATTACAGATAGTTTTCCATATTTAAGATAGCATGCCATATTTAAGTAGAGACACCATATTTAAAATAGTATGCTATAAGCAGAGACGCCCAAATTGGGCGTCTCTACATTTATTTTTACTGAAAATCCTTAACCACGTCAATTACTTCAGGGAAATCCATTCCTATTTTTTTCAGAAAATCAATTGTAGGAACTCCATTCTTATTCCATCCTCTTCGCTTATAGACAGCATCTATCAGGGATTCGTACTGACTCTCGCGATAATTCCTTAGCACCTTTATTTTCTCCACAGTTGTCTTTCCGGATGGATCGAATCCAACTTTTTCCTTCAGCTGTTTATCATATCGTTCTGACCGCGATTCATACTCTTCTACGGTAACCGGACCAGCGGCCCGGTATGGTTGCCTGTCATGAATACGTGTCCCGAAACCGCGTCTGAGATTAAACACTCTCTGAAAATTATAAACCCGTTCAGAATCTTCCACCAGACGTTTCTTGTCAAATTCCCTTCCTGTGACTGCCTTATAAATAGTCACATAATTATCAACATGCTCAGGAACTTTAGCAGGTTCATCAGTATGTGCATTATTTTCAGGTTCAACATCGTTCCATGGCAGCTTACATAAACCAACCAGTCCGAACCAGGTTCGGAACATCGGAAAATAATGAAGCGCCTCTGCTTTGTTTTCAAATGTAGGGATCTGATTATTAACCATATCCATAAAGATCAGCCATGCTTCATCATGCTGCGGACCTTTATTTGTCAGGGCAAACCCTCCCTGCTGGGCAAGCGATTCCTTTGACATATATTGTGAATACTCAAGGCCCTTATTTTCCATTCCGATATCATTCAGGAATGCAGGATCGCCCCAGCCATTTTTAATAAAAAGCTCTTTCATCCTGCGAACCCCTGTACCTGCAATCTTTCCGAATCCTTCACCCCGGGCAAGCTGATGCAGCATCTCGAGAGCAGAGGCGGCATTACCAAAGTTCAGATCCAATCCTCCTGTCCTTTCCGTATTGAGGATCCCGTTCTGGAAACACTCCATAATAAAAGCAGTAAGTGTACTCCATGTTATAGTACAGATACCATAAGTATCACAGTAAAAGTTTGTTTCAATGATATAGTCGGGATCGAAAATCCCGCAATTTGAACCAAGGCCGGCAGCATTCTCATATTCAGGACCGTCAACAATTACTTTCTGTCCCTTATAAGGACCTGTCTTTAAGATAAAATCATCAATACCTTTGCTGCACGACATATTGCAGCCAATCCAGCAGCCATCAGGAATATTCTGGGTGAAATTTTTCTTCCATATCGATGAATCGATCTTGTATGAATCAGGATGGCTGCCATATTTATAATTCATTACCGGCAGCAGGTCATGATCATTCATAACCTCCATCAGATGCGCAGTTCCGACTTCCCTCATCTGACATTGTCTGGCATCCAGTTCCCTGATCTCCCGGTTAAATCTTTTGCCCCTTTCCATTATAGCTTCAAGGTCAACCACATTGTTGAGATTGCCTTTTACTCCCGGGATCTTGCATACAAGAGCTTTAATTTTCTTATTGCGAAATACTGAACCGATACCACCCCGTCCTGCTTGTTTTAGCCTTACTTTTTTTCGTTTTGAATCGTAGAAGCTGAAATTCAGCATTCCGATCAGAGAGTGTTCAGCAGCAGAACCTGTTGATACTACTCCGATATTTTTCTTCTCATTATCGTTACCGGCAAACATGTCAGTCAGCTGTTCTCCCAGTAAATGACTGTCAGTTGCTTCAGCAGGGGCCTCGAATATTTCAACCTTATGATTTATACCATCAATAAAAACAATCACATCTTTTTCTGATTTTCCCTGGATTTCTATTGCATCAAAGCCTGAAAACTTCAGAAAAGGTCCGAAGAATCCACCCACATTGCTGTCCATTACCGAGTTTGTCTGTGGTGAAATACTGACTACCAGCGATTTACCCGTTCCTGAATATTGAGTTATCCCACCGATCGGTCCGGACGATATGATGATCTCATTTTCCGGATCATCCCATCTGGTCTCAGGTTTTGTAGCATCCCAGAGAAGTCGCAGACCATATCCTTTTCCGCCAATAAATTTTTCTTTCATCACAGGTGGAACATCCTTCTCTTTTATTTCGGCTGTGCCAACATTTATATAAAGTATTTTATCTGTATAACCTTTATTGAGGGGCGTCCAGATATAATTCCATTCAGTCAAAAGTTTATGCTGATCTTTTATTGACTTTATATCCATAAAATAAAATATTTGAAGCTAGAAGATCCGAGATTAAGAATGTCAAAATTATAACAATAATCTCGGATTTAGCATGATATTGATCAGTATGTTATTACCCTGGTGTTTGAAATACATTAAAACGTTCTTATCTTTCGGATTGATAAGTGAGAGAAGTCTTAAATTGAACCTGATTAATAATGATATTATCTGAAATTAAAGCTCATCTTTCAAAATTCAGGGTCGGAATAGCCGGAGCAGGCGGCCTGGGTTCAAACTGTGCCGTTGCCCTCGCCAGAACCGGTGTCGGTACTCTCGTCATAGCTGATTTTGACGTTATTCAAAAACGAAATCTTAACAGACAATATTATTTCAGCGATCAGATCGGTTTGATGAAGACCACAGCACTAAAAGAAAATATTGCACGAATCGATCCAGAAGTCCACGTAATTACCCATCAGATAATACTCAATAAAACAAACATCACTGATATCTTTTCAGGTTGTAATATTATTGTAGAAGCGTTAGACAATGCTGCAATGAAAGAGATGCTGATTGAAACTGTTCAGACTAAAATGCCCGGCACCCCTTTAATTGTGGGATCCGGAATGGCAGGGTGGGGAAAAACAGATGACATCGTCTGCAGAAAAATAGATGACACCCTCTTTGTCTGCGGGGACGAATGTTCAGAAGTATCAGATAATATGCCACCTTTAGCATCACGTGTAGGAATTGTAGCAAATATGCAGGCAAATGTCGTAATTGAGCTGCTTATGAATATCAGGTGATTTATAATCAATCGATGAAGATCTTATTAAATAACAGAGAAGAAGAATTTAAAAGGGATGCACTGAGTGTGAATGAAATGCTTCTGCTTAAAAAATTTTCATTTAAGATGAGAATCATAAAAATCAATGGAATTTTAGTTTCCAGGGAAAACTATGAGACAACTTTTATTCACGAAGGTGATAATGTACAGATGCTATATCTGATGAGTGGTGGTTAAAAAAAAAATTGTAGGTTTGTACTATGATTATCAGATTTAAATATACAGACAAGATCCCCGCTTTTTTCCGGAATAAATATATCCTGACAATCATTATTTTCGCTGTCTGGATTCTGCTCCTTGATTCTAACAACCTGATTGCCAGGTACAAAGAGATGAATGAATTGCATAAGCTGAAAATAGACAGGGAGTATTATTTAAAGCGGATCGAAGAGGATAAGCAAAAACTTCATGAATTGAAAACCGATAATCATAACCTCGAGAAATTTGCAAGGGAACAGTATCACATGAAGAAACCCGATGAGGATCTCTATATTATTCTGACACCTTCGGAAGATCGTAAGATCAGCAGGAAAAACAGATAAAATAAAGGCCATTACCCTAAGAATGCGCAAACTTTATGCGGCTAAAAAAGCTCGTCAGTCAGGCAGTTTTTCCAACGACCTGAAAAATATCAGAAGCTTGCGGGGATCTTCTGATTCAAAGGTGATACCTAAGGTATTCAGTAATTGGCAGGCAGTTATCTCAACAGGCTGTTTTTCAAAAAAATCTGAATGCACAAAATTCAGATATTTCACGATTTTGAACATATTAAACCATCCAAAAAATCTTTTCTGAAATGATATGAATCCTGATGTATTATTCTTTACCTCCTTCATTTTTTCAACCCATTCCTCTTTATCCAGGAAGAGTTTAATTCCCTGGGGAATCATGAACTGGTCGCATATACTCATGATATCCGATTTAAAAAAGATTTCTGTAAGTCCAAAAAAGGTTCTGAGTTCCTTAAAGGCCTGAACATTATAGGTCAAAAATGTTGAACCCCGTTCAGAGCTGAGTTTGCCCATTGAAGCACCAGTTCCGAATGGTACCCTGACTGAAGCTCTGGGTGAGGGATAAACAGTAGTTGAGTTCAGGTTGAAATAGCCTCCTGCAGGAACCAGTTTCTGAATAAAATAAAAATCTTCTCCGGCCTGTCTCCTGTTCATGCCTCCGGCTTTTACATATGGCAGTGCTTTTACTGCAATTGCAGATCCAACAGTATGAAAAACATACGGAAATCCTGAATATGCAAGTCCCTGAAAATAATATCGGAGATGAAGTTCATATAAGGTAATGATGCTTAGATATATTGTCACTGTCGAAATGTCCCTGAAAGAGGATGTTCAAAATAGATTGAACATGCTGACGGTCACTTCTTTCTTAATAATTCATCACATACTGCAATAAAATAGTTTCTGTCAACAGTGCAATCTGCATCAAGATTCAGAATAACTCCATCGGGATTGTTAATACTGTTGAAACGACGGACAGCTTCATCCATTCCTGTCTTTCTTGCAAGACCTACACCCCATCGGCTGACAGGTGGATGCCTACCTATAAAAGCAAAAAGCCGGAAGAAACAGTTTTTATTTTCTTTCTTCCAGCTTTCAATATTATCTAAAGTTCTGGTATTATTCTCTAAACTCTCTGAAGGTGCATCATCCGGAGCATTTATGACAATAATGACCTCAACTTTGCAATCCGGTTCTTCACATTGTGCAAGTGAATCAAGTAAATTGTTTATTCCGGTTCATCATAAGCAGGAACAACAACAATTATTCCTGTATCTGTATCAGGCAGCCTCTTTAATTATTTGCAGGGAACAATGCCCTTTCTTCAAGGTAGGCTGAGGCAAAACCCATTGCTTTTATTTTTTCTCTCCCTTATACTTTTTGTTAATGGCGTCAAGTACTTTTTGTGTAATATCCAACGAATTATCACCATACAGGACAACACTTCCAAAACTCTTTCCAAGAATATACTGATAGTTGTATTCTGATCTTGTTTTCCTCAAGAAATTTTGTTATATATTCGAGTATCTGACGATTCATAACCTGCTCTTCTTCAACCAGGTTTGACTGAAGTTTATCGCGAAGGATACAAGTTCCTGTTGCTGCTGACACAAGTGATTGTTCAATCTGTGCTGCAGTAGCTCTTGTGACAAGACCTTTATTTACTTTATCCTGATAATCCTTTGCACCTTTTTGATACTGAGTTCCTTTTGAATTTAGTTCTGCTTCAGCACTTTTTTGCTTTTGTCATCAGATCATTTCTTTTGTCAAGAAACATGTCAAATTTAAAAATTACCGTATCGATATTTATATAGGCAATCCCCTGTGCAGGTGATCCTGAGGTATTCACCGCCGGTTTCACTTTTTACTGCTTTTTATTGTCCTGAAAAATGTAGAAAATAAAGTCCTGCAACAGCCAAAAACAGAACAACATACAGAACTAATAGATAGTTTCTTCATTTCAAATTGAATATTTGTTAAACATTAGTCAGGCGCAAATATAAACAAATAAATAAATTGGCCTAACTCAGCTATACAATTTTAGGCGAGATTAGGGTTATAATGTTCGAATAGCATAAAAGCATAATGGTGTGATGTCGTAATGGCGTAAAGGCGTAATGGGGGTTGAGCCGTTGTGCCATTGTTCCATTGAGCCTTCAGGTAGTTAGAATTCAGGACATGGTATTGCTCTGATCCGTTTTTTCAGCTGACCCAGTGACAGGTTATTGAATTCATAAACAAGCGATATCTCATGAGCGCCACCTGTTGAACCTATCAGATTTGAAATCGTGAAGTCGTAGCTATAACCAATATGAAGCTGACTGGTTTTAATTCCAATCAGTCCAATTATTGCATCTCCGGCCTGGGATGTAGCAAAAGGAATTCCCCTGTACCATATTCCGAAAATAAGAGGATCCTTGTAATAATACAGTCCAAGATCAGACTGATAGAATTTTCCCTGTTTCTGAAAGTTCAATGCAACTGAAAGAACTTCCTGACATTTTCTGTCTCAACCTGGTTTTTTTCAAGATCTGAGTACCTCCGTACAAATTAATTTTAACAGGGACAGTCGCATCATCTCCGTAAAATGATGTTTTAGGAGTAAGCAGATGGTCGAGTGTAAATCCGGCCCAGGTTCTTTCATTGTAGACGAGTGCGGAAGTTGCAAAATCCACATCGGCCACATTATCGAAGGGAGGAGGAGTGACTGACGGTGTTGTACCGCTTCCGGTTATCTGACTGTTAAAGATCAAGTTTACCAATATCCAGACCCAGGTAATAGAATTTAAAGTTTACCCCGGGTCTGATATGCCATTCCTTGTTTATGTTAAAATCGTAGGAATAGAGTAGGCCAATATTTGTCGTACTAAGATTTCCTGATCCTGCAACATCATAAGTTGCAAGTACGCCTATGCCGGAATTGAAGTTAGTCAGTGCTTTATCGAATGAAATGCTGTATGTATGAAAGACTCCCGGAACTGCCGGCCATTGATTTCTGTAGTTTAATGCAAACCTGTATTCAGAAGTTGCACCGGCAAATGATGGGGAAAGATATAATGCATTGGCATAAAACTGGGAGAATGTAGGATCCTGACCAAAACTATCTCCTAAAATGATGAAAGACAGCAATATTAAATATATTATCCGCTTCACCAAGATCGATCCGCTTAGGTTTATACTGACGAAAATAGTCAAATGAAATTAAAATCTTATCACGATTTAACGAATTTTATATCCAAAAGATTCGTCCTGGCACAAATATTTTACTAAAAGGAATAATTATTCAGGCTAATTCCTAAAATACAGGAATTGCTGATGACTTTAGAACGAATCAATCAACCGGCCTGAAAGCTTCAGTTTTTCAGAAGAGTGACATCACCCATTTTTATGAATGGTTCACCATTTCTGAATTTCCCCCGGACTTTCCAGATATAAACACCTGGTTCACACAATTGTCCTTTATTATATCCATCCCAGCCCAGATTGATATCATTGCTTTCAAAAATCAGTGATCCCAAGTTTGCTGAATATCTTTAACTGATATTCGGATACATCTGAAAATGATGGATGAAATACCTGAGCGGCTTCATCGCTTTTGGAAGAATAATAACCTCCTGATGGTCCCTGGGCATTTGGTATAAAAGCATTCGGAAAATCGATAAAATACTGAGAACCGGAAAATGCATTGAAAACTGTCAGAGAATCTGAGCAGCCAAATTCTGAATATACAACGAGCTGAACATTATAGTTACTGAATTTTGCATATGTATGTCTGGGTTCAAATAATTCAGAAGAAGACCCGTCTCCAAAATCCCATCTGAACCTTACAGCATTTGTTGAATAATTCAGGAATCTGATCTCATCATCAGGAAGAACTGCCTTTTCAGGGAGAATTTCAAAATGAGCCTGGGGCTTTGGATATACTGTTGACAGACACAGTAGAAGTCAAATGTTTTCCATCAGTACCAATAACTTCAAGAACAACCTTATATTCCCCTTCAACATCAAAGATCCATTCAGGGTCTTTCTGAATCGAAGATCCTCCGTCTCCAAATGTCCATCTGCATGAATCATCCAGGGGATAAATTGCTGTGAAACTTCACTTTAAATGGGACACAACCGGAGGATGCATCATCATCTATCATATATGCTCCGGCGTTTAAGTTTCTCCGAAGCTTGTTCTTATCAACTTTATCAAAGAGTAATAACCTAGTAACAGAATTTGAGTTTCTGATTACTGTCGGCGGAGAAGTGAAATTGAGCTGTGCCTCCTTCACCATTGAAGTTCCTGATATTGATTTATCAGGTGGTTGTGAAACCCTGGCTCTCTTAATTGATTCATTATGAATTATATGCGAATCGGCAGATTTCACAGTTAAAGGCTTTCCCATCGGGATCTCAATATAACTGCCCGTATCGGAACTGTTCATTTTGCCTGGTCTGCCTGAAGGATTTGAACCGGCAGAGTATTCTGATGCTGAGAAAAGCAGTACAGCAGCGGTAATTCCTGTTGCCAGAATTCCTCCCAGGTAATATATGTTTAAGCTGCCAGGATTAAAGCTAAGGAATTCTTCCCTGGCAACCCGGTGCATAAGTTTGGTCCTGACTCCAGCATCGGGAATGACCTCAGCATATTCCAGTTTCTGCCTGAATAACTCCCTTAATTTTATATTTTGCTTATTCTTTTTCAACCTGTTAGTATTTTGACATCATAGCTTCAACCATTCTCCGTATAACTACTTTTCAATTTTCCCAGTTTTTCAAGTTTATCCCTGATAACTGCTTTTGCCCTGCTATACTGTGATTTTGATGTATTTGTATCTATTCCAAGCATTTCAGCAATTTCTTTATGTTTATATCCTTCCACAGCATACAGGTTAAAAACCATTCTGTAACCTGCCGGCAGATCATTCAGCACCTTAAACAGCTCATCGGAGGTAAAAAAATCTTCCTCAAAACTTGTTACCCCTGTCTCAACTGACACATACTCCTCAATCTCAACATGATACCTGTATTTAAGGTTTTTATGATAATGAGTTATTGCTGTGTTTACTGCAACCTTCCTTAACCAGCCTATAAAAGAACCTGAACCTGCAAAATCTTTTATACTAAAAAATATCTTTAAAAAACTATCCTGTAAAATATCCTCTGCCTCAGCTTTATCAGTTGCATACCTCAGACAAACACCAAGCAGGAGACGCGAATACTTATCGTAAAGTTCCTGTTGTGCTTTTCTGTCATGCTTTGCACACAACTCTATTATTTGCAGGTCACTCATCATAAACTGAGGACAATTCTAAGACATTTCATTAAAATAAAAGGTTGCATAATATGATAAATTTTTTCAAAATAAATGAATTCATGCTATTTTAATGTTTCCTGAATGACAAAGGTCATTAAAAAATAATTTGAGATCCATTTTATTAGCGCCTTAAATCAGATAAAAAGAAAGTTAAACTATTTACGAAATAAATCAAATTATGTTCAACAAATTTATTGCTGCAATATTGCCTTATTTTCCGAAGAAATTTATTTGGATATTTTCAAGATCATACATTTCAGGTGAAACCATTGATGATGCAATGCGTGTGTCTAAAGAGCTAAATAGCAAAAACATAAAAGTAACTCTTGATGTTCTTGGGGAGTTCATAAAAACTCTTGAAGAAGCAGAGTCAAATAAAGAAGAGTATCTTAATCTGATTGATATTACATATAAAAACCGGATTGATGGCAATTTCTCACTCAAGCCTACAAGCTTTGGATTGCTTATCGACAAGGATGTTTGTTACAAACATATCAGAGAGATCGTTGCAAAAGCTGCTACATTAAACGGTTTTATCAGAATCGATATGGAAGACTCACCCTGCACCGATGATGAGATTGCTTTATTCCGCAGATTAAGAGTCAGAATTTCCGGCAAATGTAGGACTGGTAGTACAGGCATACTTAAAAAGAACTTTAAGTGATCTTCAGCAAATGCTTGATCTGAACAGCGAGGACATTCCATTGAATTACAGGCTTTGTAAAGGAATATATGTTGAATCTGAATCAATTGCTTTTAAAAAATATGAGGAAATCAACCAGCATTATCTTGAAGATCTTGAATTTATGTTCAGAAATAAGATTCATGTCGGTATTGCCACACATGATAAACCACTTATAGAAGGTGCTTATAACCTGATTAAAAAATATAATGTGCCAAAGGATCTGTATGAATTCCAGATGCTATACGGTGTAACACCCAAACTTCGTGAAAGCATTGTTAATGCCGGACATAGCATGAGAGTATATGTCCCTTTCGGGCAAACAATGGTTTGGCTATTCAACACGCCGCCTGAAAGAAAATCCAAAAATGGCAAGTCATATAATCAAGGCCATGTTCTATAAGGGATAATCATCATCGGGGCTTTGCTTACCCGTAGGGTATTTTGTTTCATAAAGGTCATACATTATAAAATCGTAAGTTCTTAACTTTGGTTTATAAACCTTTGACCCTATATGCTTTCAAATAACATAAAACCCTAAAAATGGAAAGATCAGAGTTTTTCAGGAAATTCCTGGCTTCAGGTGTTGTCTGTGGCTGTGCCATGAGGATGCAGGCAGTGGCTCCGTTTGCTGTTTCTTCTTCTGCAAAAGCAGGCCTAACCGTTAATCCGGAAGAAACACCATGCAGTGAAAAAATGGATTTTACACATAAATGGATTAAGAGATTCATGGATGTGATGGATACGAATCTGGATGCTGGCACTTGCACGAAGCTGATGCAAATAAATGGGTCACTGTGTGCAAAAGGTGCATATGGAGAACTCCCGGAACAAGCACCACACTCCCTGGAGGATATAGATTTGACAATATCAAACTGGCAAAAAACCCTTGGTAAAGAGAACATCTACCGGAATGGAAATGTTGTATTCTTTAATTATGTTGGTAATCCGAAAGGTTTGAAAATTGCGGATGGGTATTGCTTGTGTCCGATGATCGAAAACGGCCCTGCCACTCTCTCTCCTACTTACTGCCAGTGCTCTGTCGGTTATGTAAGTTATATGTTTCACAAGCTGATAACGGGTAAGCCTGTTCAGGTGGAACTGCTTGAGTCATTACGGGGCGGAGGAAAGGCGTGCAGGTTTAAAGTTACTATCTGAACAGAGGGTCCTGATTATTTATTCTCCAGCAATGATTCCAGGAATTTCTTATTTAATCTGATTGAGCTCCTCAGGTGTAAGATCTTGTTCAAACGGACCGGGTCGTTCTGGTGCCCCATGAATCAGAAGATAAGCAGCCGGCATCAATATTGAGCTAAAACCTGCAATCATGTCTGAAGGTATGCCTCCTTTTTCGTAGGCATTAACTTTCATTTGCTGACGTAACATACCGTAATTGGTCGCCGGATCCATAAGTTTTCCCTGAGTGGTTCTTCCCTGGTAAGCCGGAGACTGCTATATTATACCTGGCGTTATCCATGGTTGCAGGAACCTTACTTGGTGAATTCATTATGACAGACTTAAGATTATTGAACCTTGGAATTATGACAACCTCTCCGATTGACAATGTATCGCTGTTCATAAATATCCCTGCAACAAAATCCTTTCCGGCGAGTGTATCACTTACATACAATAATGTAGGTTTATAGCCCAGATGCTTAAAAAGAACAGAGTCATGTGCATTAACAAAGAAAGCAAACTTTCCGTCTGAATTACTGGCGATTGCAGAATATTTACGGTTGATCAGAATCTGTGAATTGGAGATTGGTGTGAGTGTTGTAGCATCCATAACGATCCCGTGAAAAAGGATTCTGACTCCTGAATTTTCATTTTCCTGACAAAATGAAGGTATAACAATTAAGTTTAATATTAGAATTAAAAGTGCAAAGCGTTTCATTGACATAAATCATCTTACAACTTAATTATCAGGTCTTTCAAGCTCCTTTTGGGCACATGGTGATTCTTGTTTTCATCTCTCCAGTATTTCACATCAGTGTCTTTAATGTCTTCAATAATTACCTTTTCAACAGGCTTACCCAGAGCGAGGACTAAAAGAGCATCAAAATTATCAGGTATTGATAAGTTCATTGCTTAGCTCATCTCTTTTAATCGAGCCGATAATACATCCTCCCAGATCCGGCTTCTGTTGCACCAAGCATTATACTGTGCGCAGCAATTCCATGATCAACACCAAATATATCGGATATTGATTTATCACCAAGAATAATAATATATGCTGTCGGTCTTTCTCCTTTTTCCGGTCCGGGCCAATCTGTCAGATATCCTGCCCAGGCCAGGTAAGGAAACATTTTTTCACAATCTTGTCTGCAGTGTTATAATACAGATATTTCAGAGGTTGTTTGTTTGCTCCTGATGAGTGATAAACGGGCAAGATCAATCAATGATTCAAGTGTATTTGCATCAATCTGGTATGATTCATCGAAACGACGATAAGACCGGGTTTTTAATAATCAGTTCCTTTAGGTTCATGGTATAAAATATTGTTAATCTCAAGGTTATTTCTCAGGAGTGAGCATTCGGATGCTCCTCAGCCGGTATCTAAATGAAATGAGATCAAAACCTGCTTTGAAACAAGATCCCAGTCAAGAATTTCCCAGAATGATTTAATATAGTCAGGTCGTTTGTTCCTGTAATCAATATAATAGGCATGTTCCCATACATCACAGGTTATCAGAGGTTTAAGCCCTTTGCGCAAGCGGATTTCCTGCATTTGATTCCTGAATAATCTGAAGTGTTCCGTCTTCTTTTTTTGCCAGCCATGCCCAGCCTGCTCCGAAAAGTGTGGCAGCTGCCTTATTAAATTGTTCTTTAAACGAATCAAATGAACCAAATGAACCATTTATTGCTTCAGCCAGATCACCTTTTGGAATCCTTCTGCCGTTGTGTGCAAATGATTCAAAATAAAATGTATGATTCCAGACCTGTGCAGCATTATTAAAAATACCTCCTTCAGCCTTTTTAATTATTGTTTCAAGATCGGCTTTTTCAAATTCGGTACCCGGTATTAGTCCGTTCAGGTTATTGACATAAGCCTGATGATGTTTGCCATAATGATAATCAAGCGTTTCTTCACTTATGTACGGAACAAGTGCATCCAGCTTGTACGGAAGTTTTGGTAGTTCAAATGCCATGATTTTAATTTTTTGAGATTAATACTGTTAAAACTAAAACAATGAACAATTATCTATGTTCAAATTTAGCATTTTAAAATCATAGCGAAATCAAAGTGAGGTAAGAAATATCCTTTCCGGCAGCGCAGGAATAACTCCTTTTTCTACCGGCAATCCTGAACAGTTCAATTATTGCTTCTCTTCCCTTTGCTCCAAGGTTAAGTGTATATTCATTCACAAACAGTTTGATATGGTTATTCATCACTGTGCTGTCCATTTCCCTGGCATTGCCTGAAACAAAATCATAAGAGGCAAATGAATCTTTATAGGCATATTCAAGACTTCTTCGTAACTACCCGTTGACTTTCAGTGCAATATCATCCGGAATACTTCTTTTTATTACAATTGCACCAAGAGGTATAGGCAACCCGGTAAGATTTTCCCAGTATTCTCCCATATCAGCTAGTTTATGAAGTCCTCTTCTGTAATATGTAAATCTTGTTTCATGAATTATCAGTCCGGCATCAACTTCATCATTTAACAGTGCATCTTCAATTTTTGAAAACAGATATTCGTTCTTATTAACTACATTCGGGCCAGGCAATACTGAAAAGAAGATTGGCAGTTGTATACTTACCCGGAATTGCAATCCTCAGATCCAGGAAGTTCGGAAATACCAATCTCGATTCTTGCTTATCAACAATGGTCCGTTTCTGTGACCCAGAGCACTTCCGGCATCAAGGATCAGGTAGTTCTCGTGCCACATAGGCATATGCATGATAACTGATTTTTGTAATATCAACCTCGGAGCTCAAGAGCTTTTTTGTTCAGCTCTTCAACATCAGTAAGAAAATAATCAAACTCCAACCCTTCAGTATCAATTCTGCCATGCACCATTGCATCAAAAATGAATGTATCGTTAGGACATGGTGAAAAACCCAAAGTTAATTTCATATTTTCACTACAGTGTTAAAAGTATCTCATCAAGCTTCTCTGACAGGTTATTAAGTGCAAGGTCAATATTCCAATTGTTTTTATTCCGTAGTTCAACTCTGTTTGAGATTGCCCTCAGAGCCAGAAAAGGTATATTTTCCCTGGAACAAATATAGAAAAAAGTTGCACCTTCCATGGTCTCAATATCAGGATTAAATTTTTTCAATCAGCTTATTCCTGGTAGTTTCAGAACCGGTTGCAGTGTTTACAGTTATGGCTCTGACAGGTTTTAATAAATCCTTCATCTTATCACTATACCTGATATCAGCATAAAGCAGACCATCTTTATACGGGAATTCATCTGCACTGGTCAAGTCCGGCTTCGGAAAGAGTAAAAAAATTATTCACCATCTTCAATGCCTGCATCTGCAAAACAGTCGGAAACAGGCATTACAACATCACCCGTATTAAACTCATCTTTAAAACTTCCTGCAATTCCGCCGTTAATTGCCAGATCGGGTTTCCCATTATGAGCAATCCATTGCTTCATTGCCCATGCTGTCGATATTGATCCAACTCCGGTAACCAGAAAGGCTTATTTCAAATTTATCTGTCAGTTCCTGTACCAGTTCGACATTAGCACCAGCACTTTTTCAAGAGTATCTGCTTCGGCAGCTGGTAGCTGTAACATATAATATTTTAAATGACATAGTATTATCAACTGTATGCCTTCAGAGTGAAAGAGTAGTAAATATATCGCTTTTATGAATTATAAAGATCAAAATTATTGGTTAATATTGTATTATAAATATACTGATGTATGATATACCTGACACGTCGGGAGAGATTCTGTGCTGCTCACAGAATGTTCAGGAAGGAGTGGTCCGATGAAGAGAACCAGAAGTTTTCGGAAAGTGTTCAAATCCAAACTGGCATGGACATAATTATATTTTATGGGTAACAGTAAAAGGGGAACCTTCCGATAGAACATGGATTTGTTATGAACATTAATATTCTGAAGCAGATTATTCTCGACAAAATAATAAATAAGATTGATCATAAAAACATTAATCTCGAAGTTGATTTTATGAACGGGAAAATAGCAACAACTGAGAATCTTGCTATTGCTATCTGGAACGAATTAAGTCCCGTTATTGAGAAGGAAGGAGCAAGTCTTATATTGTGTTAAAATTGAAGAAACTGAAAATAATTCAATAGAATATTATGGCGAAAAAGATAGAATCAATAAATAACGGTAGCGGAGTTTTACTTGATGGTTACAATAAAATAGAAACATGGGATGAGGAAAATATTGAAGAGTTATCATCGATGTACTATAAAGTCTTAAAGCTTATTGGAGAAGATCCTGACCGTGAAGGGCTTAAAGGAACACCCGTCAGAGTTGCCAAAGCACTTTATTTTCTGACAAACGGATATCAGCAGAATCCCATGTAATATTATTAACTCGGCAAAGTTCAAGGAGGATTATAAACAGATGGTCCTTGTAAAAGATATTGATCTCTATTCGATGTGCGAGCATCACATGCTTCCATTTTTCGGAAAAGCACATGTTGCTTATATTCCCGATGGTTATATTACCGGACTGAGTAAAATAGCACGGGTTGTTGAAGCATTCAGCAGAAGGCTTCAGGTACAGGAAAGACTCACTACACAGATAAGGGATTGCATTCAGGATTGTCTCTGCCCGTCGGGAGTGGCAGTAGTAATTGAGGCACAGCATCTGTGCATGCAGATCAGGGGAGTACAAAAACAAAACTCTGTTACAACAACCTCTGCTTTTACAGGGATCTTTCTTGATAATCTGCAGACCCGTGAAGAATTTATGCATCTGATCGGAACAAAACTTCATTAAAAAATTTTGTCGCAGTCGAGATTTATTGCTATACGCTCGTCTTAGTAATCTGTGAAACATAAAATATCTTCTAAGCTAATAACAGGTTTAAAATCTAATGTTATGAAAGCATATGTATTTCCCGGACAGGGAGCTCAGTTTATCTGGAATGGGCAAAGATCTTTATGAGAAATCTGATGTAGCAAAAGATATTATTCGAAAATGCCAATTCAATTCTTGGATTCCGGATAACCGATCTTATGTTTGCAGGGACTGATGAAGATCTGAAACAGACCAGGGTGACACAACCTGCTATTTTTCTTCATTCAACAATTCTGGCAGCTGTTCTGGGCGAATTCTTTCAGACCGGATATGGTTGCAGGACATTCACTCGGTGAATTTTCAGCACTTGTTGCAAATAAAACACTTACCTTCAGAGACGGGCTTATCCTGGTATCAAAAAGGGCAACTAGCAATGCAGAAAGCCTGTGAAAAAACTCCATCGACCATGGCAGCAATTCTTGGATCTGGATGATAAGATTATTGAGGAGGTATGTGCTTCCATAAAAGAGGTTGTTGTTCCGGCAAATTATAACAGCCCGGGACAGATAGTAATATCAGGTTCAAATGAAGGTATTGACAAAGCAATCGAAATACTTAAAGAGAAAGGTGCAAAAAGAGCTATTAAACTTTCAGTCGGTGGTGCATTCCATTCACCCCTTATGGAACCTGCCCGTCTTGAACTCGAAGAAGCAATAAGAAATACTATATTCAGTAAACCGGTATGTCCTGTTTATCAGAATGTTAATGCCAAACCATCGATAGATCCTGAAATTATAAAATCGAATCTGGTTTCGCAGCTTACATCACCTGTAAGATGGACACAAAGTGTTCTTAATATGATCGCAGACGGTGCAACATCATTTGTTGAAGTTGGTCCAGGGTGCGTGTTATCGGACTTGATAAAAAAGATAAACAGGGAACTAGCACATCGAGCCTTACTTTGAGAATATGCACTTAGTGAACCAGGTCGAGACCGTATCTCACACCGGTTTCAGAATTACTCCCTCTATGCTTTTTCCCGTCAATCATTATTTCAAGAGGATTGTCAAATCTGACATGCCTTATAAATCCATCTTCATAAACTACATTCAGTTTGTTCAGATAATCAACATCATAATAACCCTCATTTATATAGGGATTAATTGTAAAATATCCAACCCTGAATGAAGTAAGGTTCTGAAAAAAATGTGTTCCCTGACTTGGATCTATCCTGTAATTCTTTAAACCCGATTCAATAATTATTCTTGCTGCTGAAATCTGCGGCCATTTTACCGGTATGCCCAGCCATGGATCAGTTGAGCCCCATCTTCCAGGACCAATCAGTACATATCCTTTCCCCTGTTTTACAAACAAGGCGTTTATCTTTTCAATTTCAAGAGCTACATTTTTATTATTTGCAGCATTAAATGATTCAGGTTTAACATAAACCAGATCGAAGATACCCTTAAAAAGCCCATTCCCAAGAGCTGATTCAGAATAGATTATTGTATCTTCTGCTTTTATATGATCGAGATTTATATTATGAGCCTCCTCAGTATGAACTATTGGCCTTATCTGCAGAAAGTTGAAGATCTTGGGAGTGCCCGGCAGGTGTTTCAAGGTTAGCAGCAAATTCAATTTCGATCGGGTTATTCATTTCCTGCTGACCAATTTCAAGAAGGGTGCTTAAAATTTCAGCAAGAGGGAATGTTTTATGCTGAAGTATATTTGAAAAAGTTATCACCCTTTTCCCAGGGATAACTTATACCATCACGCAGAACATTATTGTTCCTGTCATAAGTTGAAGCAATATATTTCAGAGCAGCCTCATTCTCAAGATCCTTAATATCAATCTTCAAGTATATTAACTCCGTCATCAGTTGATGGAACAAAACTATTAATATTCAGATCGAGGGCACAAAACTCTTTCTGTGAGTCTCTTAATGCTGCTTCAGGAGATGAAAGCTGAAGTATTTTTTTTGGATATTTTGGCGAAAACCTGAGTGACAATCCACCTTCAACAATCAGTTTGCCAAGACCAAATGCAATATTCACAATTCCATCTTCAGCTTTTTCGGAACCGATCGGATAATAATTTATTGATCGTGCAACACCTGATAATGTCGGATAATATATCTCACCATGCCTGGTGCCACATACTTCCTGGAGAATGATTCCCATTTTTTCTTCATCAATAACATTTGCTGTGGCAGTCATATATGCTTTGCTTGCCTTGTAATAGACTGATGCGTACACCTCTTTGATGGCATCAGATAACATTTTAACCATCTGTTTATTATCAGGAAGCCTTGGGATCATGTATGTTGAATATATTCCGGCAAATGGCTGATAATGTGAATCTTCCAGCTTACTTGAAGAACGGACTGCAATTGGGTAATTTCTTGAAACTGCAAGAAAAGCATAGAAATCCTGGTATACATGACCGGGCAGTTCTGCATTAATAAATCTGTTAAGGATCTCATCATCGGAGAGATCAGATAGCGCTATCGAGTAGAGATTATTCTGATCCATGAACTCATCAAAGATATCGGTGCTTAAAACTACTGTCCGTGGGATGGTAATAAGCACATCAGGAAATTTATTAAACAGCTTATTGTTCTTGATTATACTGTTAATAAATGCAAGGCCTCTTGCTTTTCCTCCTATTGAACCTTCACCTATTCGGGAAAATATCTGGTATTCATCAAAACTTGATCTTATCAAATTTTGCAATTACACCCCTTCCCTTACCCAATCTGAAGCTTGATATTGCAACATAAAGGAACCGCCTCATTTCGTCCATCGTATCAAAATCCTCTTTCCTTATATATTTGAACATCTGGGCAACCGGGAAAAGAGCTCTTGCATTCAGCCATTTTGAAAAATGGTTACGTGTGGCATGATACTCAAGTGTATTGTCGGGAATAGTAAGCAATTTCTGCTGAAGACTCTGAAGATCAGTGGCAATAGCAATTGGTTCGAGAGTAACAGGATTCCTGAATACAAAGGGACCGAATGCAAGATATCTGGATAATAAAGTTCCGTAATTCGAGAGACAATGATTTGGAATATTTATTTATAAATCCGGCTCCAAGTTCTTCAGCTAATCTTCTTATGAGTGGTACTTGATGATTGAATAAGGAAAGGTACTTTGTCATCATCTGCCATAACTACCTTGCATAGTTCAATACCTGCATTTTCATCCGTGAACATTATCTCTCTTGTAGCTGATATCTGAAATAACACCCAGAACATTGTATTTATACTTTTTATAAAGATCGAGAGCATCATTGAAATTATTGGCAAGAAGAATTTTCGGCCTGCCGCTCATTTTGAGCATCCGCTGATGCTCATTCAAGCGCTTCACGCTGAAAATCAAGCGATTGTAAGAGCACAATCCTGTAAATATTCGGCAGGTAAGAGGAGATATACCTTATAGAGTTTTCAACAAGAATAATAGCCTGAACACCAATATGTTCAATATCATAATCAGCATTCATTTTATCCTCTATCAGCTTGATTATTGCCAGGATAAGAGATGCATCTCCAAGCCAGCAGAAAACATAGTCAATTGCACTCAGATCCTCACCCTCAAGCCGCAGTGATACCTCCCTCGAAAAATAGGTAAGAACAACGATTGGTATATTTTCATACTTTGCCTTGATTCTTTTTGCCAGAGCAAAAACATCAGTACCCTTAAGGCTCAACATTGAGATTACGAGGTCAATATTTCCATCCTGAAGTATCCTGAAGGCATCTTCTGCATTGTCGGTCTGAACAAATGTGGGAGGATACCGCAGGTTAAGTGAGGCATATTCATTGAAAATCTGTTCATCAATCCTGCCATCTTCCTCCAGCATATAATTATCATAATTACTGCAAATTACCAGAACACGATGAATTCGCTTCTGCATCAGAAGATCGAAGGAAGTATCTGTAAAATCGTACTGCTGAAGATCGAGTATTCCCTCAATAATATTCATATATCGGCTTATTAATTATTCATTGAGATTACAGCCATCCCTTTTTTCCCATCCATTCGTATAAGAGGCGGTTTTTCAAACCTGATATGACGAAAGAATTTTCCCATTTCAATTTCCTTTTGATTGTTAAGCTTATCCCATGAAATATTCTCATCATCTGATCCATGATTAATCGAAAAATATCCGACATTCATTGATGTCACATTATGGAAGAAGTGAGAACCAAGTGATGCATCAACATGGAAATCGGGCAGACTCACCTCAACAATTATTTTTGCATTTGATATCTGAGGCCAGACAACAGGTATACCCAGGAATCTGTCTCTTGTTCCCCATCTTCCTGGACCGAGAAGAACATATCTGCGGTTTTCCTTAAGCATCTTTTCGTTCATCCTGTCAATTTCAGCCGCCATTTCGCTGGTTAGCATATTATTGAATTTATCAGGAACAACATAAATAAAATCAGTAATATCATCAATCACTCCATTGCCCATGCTTCTTCTGGTAATCAGTATGGTATCATCATTGTTAATGCTTTCAGGATCAATCGAATAACCGGCACCACTTCCAACCAGAGGCTTTATCTGAAGAAGATAGAATGATGCATTCCCTTCCTTATCTTTTGTAAGATCAACAGCAAATTCAATCTCAACCGGTGTACCAAATGCTTCTGTAACTACATCAAGTACGACTCTCAGAGTGGATGCCAATGGAATATAATCATATTTCAAAATATCTGCAAAATTTATTACCCGTGGACCAAAGGCATCCAGTCCTGGTATTATAGTATCATTATCCATATTCAGTACTGAGGCAGAATGCTTCAGTGTTCCATGTTTTTCTGCATCTTTGATATCAAGTGTGACAAGCCCTGCATTCTCCCCTTCAAGCAGGTTAAGTTCCTTCTTTGCCATATCGACAGCATAGAAATTAACCTGTGAATTTTTATAAAGATCTTTATGTGATATTATATCAAGAGACGGATAAGCAGGTGAAAATCTGAATGCCCTTTCACCTTCAACTACATAATGTCCGAGTCCGACTGCCATTACAGCAAATCCATCCTGTGGAGTCATATGCGAAACAGGATAAAAATTAAAAGACTGAGCAGTTCCGCTTATATGAGGATAGAAATGCATCTTCAAACCTGTTCCCTACCACTTCCTGAATCACAACTGCCATCTTCTCCTGCTCAACCTTATAATTAATTGCTTCGAAATATGTGCGCGCATTTTTTGAATAGATAGAAGAAAAGACCAGTTTGATAGCTTCGGAAAGCTGTTTAAGTCTGATTTCAGGTTCATAATGATTATTCGGAAGAAGATAGGTTCCGAAAATGCCCGAGAATGGCTGACTCATTGAGTCTTCAAACAGGCTTGACGATCGTACTGCCAGAGGCTTATTTATTAGCCTGATAAAAATCCTCAGTTCCTTTTCAAGAGTATAACTCAGGCTTCCTTCAAGGAATAATTTCTGAAGTGCACTAAAGTCCTTTTCTGTTTTTACTTTGTCCCACAGATGATTACGCTCCATGAACATATCAAACTCATCTGTTCCTATTATGGCAGTTACAGGTGTTTTGATGTTTATACCCGGAAGAAGTCGTCCAAGTTCAAAACTATAAATCAGAGTATTGACAAATGCCAGACCACGGCCCTTTCCCCCCAGCGATCCGCCTGAAAGGCTTACTATGTTTGTCTCATCAATTACTGCAGATTCCTCAAAATTCACTACCTTCCCCTTGTTCATCTCTCTCCGGCGCTTGCGGATGATATCAATAAGGAATTCACGTAGCTCTTTCAGGCTGTTGAAGTCAGATACTCCTATCGGGTTTATCATTTTTGCGATCTTCACTTCTCCCCTGGCCATAAGCCACAGTGAGAAATGATTTTTCATTGAATGGTAAACAAGAGAATCTTCGGGGATCGTCTGAAGGTATGCTTCGAACTCTTTCATTGATTTAGCAACAGCTATCTGGCGGCCTTTTGTGTCCCTGTATACAAAGTGGCCAAAACCAAGGTAATAGTTGATGAACGACTTCAGATCCTGGAGAAGGCTTTCTGAATTCTTGTTTATAAAATTTGATTTCAGGGAATGTGCATACCTTGCATTTCCCGGATCAGATGATTGCAGAACAGTAGGAAGATTAGGGAGTTCCTGCTTTATATGCTTAATAAGCTCGAATCCTGCTGTATCGTGCAATACCCCGTTCTTTGGAAAACGCATATCGGAAATCACACATAACAGGCTATCCTTGTATTTTTTATAAATTAAAATTGAATCTTCATAATCGGAAGCAAGAAGGATTTTAGGTCTTGCCCTTAGTTTCAGCACTTTATATAATTCATCAGTCGATACATCCTCGATAAGATTCCTGGTCTGCTCCATAACAAGTGTATAAAGCATCGGCAGATAACTTGAATAATATTCTGCAGAATCTTCAATCAGCAGGATTACCCTGGTAAGGCCTTTTTTTGTGTCATTTTCAACATTTACCTTATCTTCGAGCAGCTTGACCATTGCAAAAAACACTTTCGACTCACCAGTCCATACAAAGTAATTATCAAAGGGTATCCCGATAGATTTTTGTTTTTTTACAAATGTCACATCGCCAGGGTTGTTAAGCAGCAGGAATGTAGGAATATAGGGATATCTTTCCTTTATCTTTTTACACAGCATCATCGGGCTCTCCTTATCGACACCGATCATTATTATGATCATATCGTAGTGACGGGCTTTCAGCCTGGCAAATGCTTCATCTTCACCGGATACACCGGTCACCCTGGGTATTGATGTCAGACTTAGCTGGTAATATTCCCCCAGCATATGGTCAGAAAACCGGCCTTCACCTTCAATTGAATAAGCATCGTACAAATTAGCAACAAGAAGTATCTCTTTTACTTTGAATGGCTGAAGATCATGAAAGACATCTCTTTCAGCGTTATGCCGGTCGAGAAATTTCTGAAGGAGTTTTCTGCTGGAAGTCTCTTTTATATCTTCCTCATCTTTTTGAATGACCTGAGTTCTTTTGATTATATCCCTTGCCTTATAACTGTTGATATATCCGGTCAGAAGGCTGGCGATATTCTGAATAAGATCTCTTTCCTCCTTTAGAAAGGGACCCTCACTTTCCACATTAAATTCAGTAGTATAAAAGATCTCAATGGATCCTTTTTCATTATCAATAGTCGTAAATTCCTGAACCATTCTCCAGCTTGTTTCATGGAAATCTATGGTTTCAAAATCATTGCCCATGAATCTGATACGAGCCACAGTATATTCAGGGTATTGCCATGCTGCCGGCAAAAGAAGAACTATCTGCTGAAGCGATTCTTCAATTGGTTTTCCTTCTTTCAGAATAGAAGTTGTCCGGTTAATACATGCAAGCTCCTTTAATCGCTCGCGTTGATCGTGAAGCAGGCGGTTATATTCAGGAGTATTTTGAATCAATTCATCCATCTGCAGTTTCCGTGGTGAATCATGATTTCCTACTACCCTACACTCCAGGTCGATCCGCTTTTAAGCAGATCATCCATGCATTTTATTTTTGCGTTTTTTTGAACTCCTTCAATCTGTTCCTCCACAGCTCTGTCATATGTTGGTCCGTCAACCGACCTTATAACCCCAAGAGCTACAGGATATTCAGGGTATTTCATATTAGCAAGCATATACTGGATTCCAGGGTTTGGTTCAAGAGCATCATGAACAAGAATATTTTTTTCAGTAAAACCATTTTCACCGAGTCTAACAACCTTCAGCTTCCTGCAACCTTCAAGTATAAGACCTTTGTCATTATTCTTCCCGAAGATCATCGGCTGACCATGTTTCAGGATCAGAGTCCTGTCATCCCTAACATCTTTCTCTGCTATTGTATCATGGATCCCGTCGTTGAAAATGACACAGTTCTGCAGAACTTCAATTACTGAGGTTCCATTATGTTTTGCAGCTTCGATATAAATCTGGGTTGATAAAGCGACATTAGTGTCAATAGTACGGGCAAAGAATTTGCCTTTTGCACCAATTACAAGTTCCCCGACTGAAAAAGGTTCTTCAACTGTTCCGAAAGGGGAGGTTTTTGTTACAAGACCTTTATTGGAAGTCGGAGAATACTGTCCTTTTGTGAGACCATATATCTCATTGTTAAACAATATTATATTAATATCAATATTCCGCCGTATCGCATGAATAAAGTGATTGCCACCTATTGCAAGAGCATCGCCATCACCGGTTATCTGCCATACTGACAATTCAGGATTGGCAGTTTTTACACCGGAAGCAATTGCAGTAGCACGACCATGAATACTGTGAAAACCATAAGTATCCATGTAATACGGAAATCTTGAGGAACATCCTATTCCGGAAATAAATGCAAATTTCTCCTTAGGAATACCCAGCTCGGCAAGAGCTTTTTGAACTGAGCTCAAAACTGCATGGTCACCGCAACCCGGGCACCATCTTACTTCCTGATCACTTTTAAAATCTTTCGGAGTATATTTATAAACTACAGTTTCAGCCATTTTATTTATCCTCCAGCATTTTTATACATTTTTCTTTAATATCGTTAACAGTAAACGGAAGACCCTGAACTTTATTTATCTGTTCATAAGTGAACTCCTGATGTTTTATACGAAGATAATCAGCAAATTGTCCCATATTTAGTTCACAAACAACAATCTTTTTAAACTTGCTGAAAACATCCTTTACATTCCGTGGCATCGGGTTGATATAATTGAAGTTTACCAGACTTACCTTATAACCTTCCTCCCTGCAGTTCACGTACGGCAGTTATAAGATATCCATATGATCCACCCCATCCAACTACCAGCAAATCACCCGATTTTGCACCATGTATTTCGAGGTCAGGAATTTCATTAGCCACTCTTTCAACCTTTTCAGCCCTGAGCTTAACCATCAATTCGTGATTTTCAGGTACGTAGGATACAGTTCCTTTAACTGTTTTTTCAAGACCTCCTATCCTGTGTTCCAGTCCGGGAGTACCCGGAAGTGCCCATGATCTTGCGAGTTTTTCTTCATCACGTTTATATGGTAAAAATGGTATCTCTGTTTTAATAGCAAATGGAGGATTTATCTTTGGAAGATCTTTCATTTCCGGAATTCTCCATGGTTCAGTACCATTGGCAAGATAACTATCAGACAGAAGCAAAACCGGTGTCATATGTTCGAGGGCTATTCTTGCTGCTTCGAAGGCAAAATGAAAACAGTCAGAAGGAGTGCTTGATGCGATCACCACTACCGGGCATTCTCCGTTGCGACCGTACAGGGCCTGCATGAGATCTGCCTGTTCGGTTTTTGTAGGAAGTCCGGTAGAGGGCCCGCCTCTCTGAACGTTGACTATTACTACCGGAAGTTCAGCCATAACAGCCAGGCCTATAGCTTCGGATTTAAGAGCAAGACCCGGACCTGATGTAGATGTAACAGCCAGGTGTCCCGCGAAACTTGCACCAAGCGCCGTACAGATTCCGGCTATCTCATCTTCCGCCTGGAAACTTTTGACACCCAGATCCTTGCGTGCTGCCAGTTCCTCGAGGATCCCAGTTGCAGGGGTAATAGGATAAGAACCGATAAAGAGTTTTAGTCCGGCTTTTTCGGCTGCAGCCATAAAGCCCCATGCAGTTGCAGAATTTCCATTAATATTACGGTATGTGCCTTTTGCAATCTCGGCAGGAAGAATTTTATAGGTAGGAGTCAGAGCTTCGATCGTCTCAGCATAATAATAGCCTGCACGTAATGCAACTTTATTTGCTTCTGCTATTCCCGGCTTGTTTTTGAACTTCTTATCAAAATAATCTTCAGTATACTTAAGCTTACGGTCGAATAACCAGTAATACCATACCAAGGGCAAACATATTTTTTGTTCTTAGCACGGATTTTGGATCGAGTCCAAAATCTTTCAGCGCTTCTTTTACCATTGAAGAGATTGGCGCTGCGATAATATTATAGCCCTCAAGCTTTTCTTCTGCTATGGGATCATTCTGATAACCTGCTTTCTCAATATTTTTTTCAGTAAAATTGTCTTCGTCATAAATGACTGTACCGCCTGGTTTGATCCACTTGGCATTGGCTTTGATAGCTGCCGGATTCATAGCTACCAGTACATCAGAAAAATCTCCAGGAGTATTTATTTCGGAATGGCCCAGATGAACCTGAAAACCTGAAACGCCTCCAACAGTTCCCTGTGGGGCACGAATTTCTGCCGGGTAATCCGGGAATGTAGATAGATCGTTACCGAATAAAGCGGCAGTGTCGGAGAATAGAGTTCCCGTCAGCTGCATTCCGTCACCTGAATCTCCTGAGAAACGGATAACTACTTCTTCCCTCTCGATAACCTCTGATTTTTTACTCATGATAACCTTAAATTTATTTCATTATAGTATATAAAAAAGATAACTAAGTGCTTCTAAAGCACAAAATTAACTTTTATATAATGAAATTCGTATAAAAAAAGACTTTAGAGTATGATATTGATCATATTTTACGAAGTGACCAATCTTGCCATTTTATTAACCCCCCAACCCCCCATTTGGGGGGCTGAAAAAATCAGAATGCCGAACATTTGAAATCTGAAATCAGAAATATGATTCAGTTCTAAATTCAGAGTTCGTTTGTTCTTTATTCTTAATTCATTGATTTCAAAGTCCCAAATTAGGGGATTTAGGGGGTTGAAGGCGGAAGGTAGAGCCTTTAGAGGATTTAGGGGTGGATACCTTCAGCTCCAGATATCTGCCTTTTTCAGATTTATCTCTCCCTCAAAGAACATCCTGGCAATCTTTTCAAAATAGGTCGTATAGTCAGAAATAAAAAACTGGTCCTTCACATTTCCTGAATCGTTCAGAAGGTTATTTTTATCAAGCACATCCCTCAGGATCATAGAAACAATTCTTGCGGAATCAACAACTTCCACATCAAAATTAAATATTTTGCTGATCTGGTTTTTAATTATCGGATAATGAGTACATCCAAGAATCAGGGCCTGTATGCCGGCAAGTGATTCATTTGACAGATAGGTACGGATTATTGCATTGCTGATATCGTCGAAAATAAATCCTTCTTCGATCATCGGAACCAGCAAAGGAGTTGCCATTGATATTACCTTCAATAATGGCGATCTATCCTGTAATTTTTTTTCATAAGTACCAGAGCTGATTGTTCTTTTCGTTCCTATAACTCCAATTTTGTTAAAGTTCCTGGTACTCAGATAGTCAACAACCGGATCAATGACATCAATAAGTATGGTTTTGTTTACAAATTCGTCTTAAGCGAATCAAATGCCGAGGCAGAAGCAGAGTTGCAGGCAATCAGAATCACTTTTGAATTATGCTCAAGAAGAAATTCGGTAATTTTCTGAGAATAGTATCTGATAGATTCAGCTGATTTATCACCATAGGGCAGATGAGCCGTGTCACCGAAATATATCAGGCTTTCGCCGGGCAAGATCTGTTTAATTGCATGAGCAACTGTCAGTCCGCCTACACCTGAATCAAAAATTCCAATTGGTTGTTCTTTCAATTTACTGTTATATTAAAAAAATGACCATCCCGATTAGCGGATGGTCATAGGATAAAAATTTATGATTTATTTTAGTCCAAGTTTTGTTTTTACAAGAGGCATAACATTTATACTCTTTGTTTCATCAAAATAGAGGAGTGCACCTTTTGCAACATCAAAAACGTATACAAATCCATTCTCTTTACCAACATCTTTTATTGCTTTGTCAACTTTAGCATAGATAGGCTGAAAAACTTCCGTCTGTTTATTCTGAAGCTGATGTCTGAGCATTTGTCTGAAAATCCTGAATTCTTTTGTTCATATCCATAAGTTCCTGTTCCTTTGTTTGTTTAACAATATCGCTGAGGTTTTTACTTTCTTTATAATATGCATCACTTTTGTTATTCAATTCGACTGTCATTAGTTCAAGTGCATTAACCAGTTCTTTGCGGAATTTCTCAAGTTTTACAGTTGCTGAATCAAATTCAGGCATTGCCTGAATGAGTTCATCACTGTTTATATGTCCGAATTTAAAGCTCTGAGCCATTGCACTCTGCCCCGCCAAAGCAATAACAAAAACCAACACCGCTATACTTATAAATCTTTTCATTTTAAATAATTTTATTTAACAATTTATGCAAAAGTAATTAATTAATTTTTATAACCTAATTTTTGAAGAACCTGATCGCTGATGTCAAATTTTGGATTGGCAAACAGTATATTTCCGCCTGCAGCAGTATCAAAAATGACTGCATAGCTTCCATCAACGGCAATCTCTTTTATGGCTTTTAGAATTTCATCCTGGATAGGTTTAACCAGCTCTTCTCTTTTCTTAAAAAGATCTCCTTCAACTCCAAAATATTTATTCTGAAGATCTTTCATTTCTTTTTCCTTGGCAATGATTGCTTCTTCCCTTTTGGTTTTCATATCCTGTGAAAGAAGAACTGACTCATTCTGATATGATTTGTACATCTGTTCAACAACAGCATAGCCGTCAGCAACCTCTTTTTCCCATTGTTTTGAAAGTTTGTCGAGCTGTTCCTGTGCAGTAGTAAAGGCCGGAATATTTTTCCTTATATATTCAGAATCGACAAAAGCATATTTCTGAGCCATAGCCATTGCCGAAGTCAGAATGAATAATCCCAATAAATACACCTATTTTCTTCATAATTATTAATATTTAATGCTTAATTAAAACTCTTGACCTATAGTAAACTGGAATTGTGAATGATTAGCATTTGGATAGAGGCCCGGCAGTGGAACAGGGTCAAAGCCATAACCCCAGTCTACACCAAGCAATCCGAACATCGGAAGATTAGCTCTTACTCCAAATCCTGCTGCCCGGTTCATTTTGAACGGATTATATTCCTTAAGCGAATACCATGCTCTTCCTGATTCAAGGAATGCAAGACCGTAAATAGTTGCCTGAGGATTCAGGGATACAGGATATCTTAGTTCAAAGGTGATCTTTGAATAAACGTTTCCTGAAGGTGCCCCTTTTATCGGGTCATTAGGTGTGAGAGATCCCACTCCGTTGCTACCCGAACCGTAACCTCTCAGCTTTATCATTTCGCGACCATAGAAACTGTAACCTGTCATACCATCACCTCCCACTGAAAAGTTCTCAAAAGGTGACGGGCCGATATCTTTATTATAAAATCCGAGATAGCCAAAATTAAAACGGGCATTAAGGACTAACTTGTCATTTTTCGAGAGTGGATAATAATAATCTGCCTTAAATGTCCACTTATGAAATTCAATCCATTTATATTTTGCCTGATCAGATACATTTTTCATATTCTCTCCGCTAATAAGAGAATAAGGCGGTGTTGCCTGTAAAGAGAGTGTAAATGAAGAACCACTCTCAGGATATATCAGGTTAGGACCTGTTGAAAACCTTGTCAGTTTGGTGGTAAGGCTTAAAAGGTTGGAGTTACCGTTATCGAACAGGAATGTATAGACAGTATAGTTGTTAAGATTATATCTCTGATAGTTGAGTTCTCCATAAAGTGAAAAGTAATCATCGGGCCATGAAAGTCTTTTTCCCAGTCCGATGGATGCTCCATCAATTATCATCGACTGGTAACCATCCTCACCTCTCTTCTTTCCATTTGTCATTACCGACTCGTACAGTGAAACGGAGAAGGTATTTGGGTTTTTACCTCCGAGCCATGGTTCAACAAATGAAATATTATATGAAGTATAAATCTTCCGTTTGATTGAACCCTGATACTTAGTGACTGGCCATCGCCTGAAGGATAAGGCTTCCACTCCTTCAGTTTGAAGAAGTTACGCATTGCAAAATTATTAAACCGTACTCCTACAGTACCGACAAGCATACCTGCACCCCAGCCGCCGGAGATCTCAAACTGGTCATTTGCTTTTTCTTCAAGTTTATAAAGCAGATCAACTGTTCCGTTTGTCATATCAGGAAGAGGGGTCGGATTAATCTTTTCAGGATCAAAATGACCAAGAACTCCGAGCTGACGTATAGACCTTACAATTTTTGTTTTACTGAAAAGATCACCGGCAAAGTATAGAGTTCACGTCGTGCAATATGTTCATTTGTCCGGGTATTTCCTGCAATAAGTACATTATTAAGATAAGCCTGGTCGCCTTCATAGATTCTGACTTCAAGATCGACCGAATCATTGTCAATTTTTGCCTCAACAGGAGTAAGTCGTGAAAAAAGATAACCATAATCCTGGTACAAATTACTGACAGCATCCTGTGCACCTGACGATCCGTTTAACCTGTCTTCGATGAGTGACTGGTTATAAACAGTTCCTTTATCTACATTAAACTGTTTGCTAAGATCTTCTTTTCTATAAACACTGTTGCCCACCCAGTTCACATTCCTGAGAAAGTATTGTTTCCCTTCATCAATTCTTATTTTTAAACCAACCCTGTTTTCGGAGACTGTATAAAGTGAATCTGAGAGAATAGTAAAATCCTTGAATCCGTTATCGTTATAAAAGGTAGTAAGTTTCTGTTTATCTTCCTTAAACTTATCATTGATAAATTTTGAAGCTCTGAAAAAATTAAGGTTTTTTACTTTGGTCGATTTTAATTTCCTCCTGAGCTTGGAGCTTTGAAAGAACTCATTTCCAACAAAAGTGATATTGGCAATCTTTACTTTTTCCTTTTTGTCAACATTAATCTTAAGAATCACATTATTTGGCTGATCAGGATCATCTTTCTGAACAAAGGTAACTGTGGTGTTAAGGAATCCTTTTTCAACAAAATGGTCTTTGATTATTTTTTCAGCAGTGTTTAAGAAGGTATGCAGTTACCTGGGATCCGATCGGAAGATTTATTTTTTTGTTGAGATCGGTTGTCTCTGATTTTTTCAGTCCGATTAAGCTTCACTGATGAAATCCTTGGTCTTTCCTGAAGTTTGATATCAAGATAAACTGTATCTGCGACTACTCTTTGTATTGAGATTCTTACATCGGAAAATAGTCCCTGCTGCCACAATTTCTGCACCGCAGTAGTAATAGCATCTCCGGGAATAGTTACCTCCTGACCAACTCTCAGTCCTGAAATTCCGATAAGTGCATTTGTATCAAGAAATCTGACACCGGATACTGTTACGCCTCCAACGATATAATCCTCTACCGTCATGAAATCGACTATACTTCTGTTTTTCCTGTGCATTCAATGAAAGACCCAACAGAGCCAGAAATATTGCTATAAAAGACCTTCTAATTTTTTTGATCACCATTATTTATCATTTTTCCGATACTTGTTCACTTGTTTTTCCAAATCTTCTTTCTCTCTTCTGGAAGTCAATTATAGCATTATAAAAATCATCTTTACCAAAATCAGGCCAAAGTTTCTCGGTAAAGTAGAATTCAGTATAAGCAACCTGCCATAAAAGGAAATTGCTTATTCGTAACTCACCACTGGTTCTGATCATCAGTTCAGGATCAGGAATGCCAGTAGGTGTTAAGGTATTTTTCAAAATCCTCTTCAGTGATTGAATCGGGATTAAGTGATTCCATTTTTGGCAGTCATTTGATATTTTTCTGTGCAGCCATCGTTATTTCCCAGCGTGAACTGTAGCTCAGTGCAATGATCAGATTAAGTCCCGTGCTGCCGGAAGTCAGTTTTATTGTTTCAAATAGTCTTTCCCTTACTTCATCTGCAAGCCTCTCCATATCACCTATTGCTCTGAGCCTGATATTATTTTTTATTAATGTTTCTGTCTCATTACTAAGCGATTGAATCATTATTCCCATTAAAGCAGAAACTTCTTCATCGGGTCTTCCCCAGTTTTCGTTCGAAAATGCATAGAGAGTAAGATATCCGATCTTCAGTTCTGCAGCAGCCTCAATTACTTCTCTGACTGCATTAACTCCCTGCTGATGCCCAAAAATTCTGTCAAGGCCCCGCTGCCGTGCCCATCTTCCGTTTCCATCCATAATAATTGCCACATGAGATGGCAATTTATTGATATCTATCTGTTTCCTTAAGCTGCATAACCTAGCGTTTCCTTTTAGAATCCACATCACCATAAGCAGGACAACCGGCCAATTTATTATAGATTTTCCATGTAACTGCTATTCCTGTGAAAGTATACCAGTCATTGTTATGGATCCATCCAAAATCTGACGGGGCAACCAAATCTTTTAAGCCGTCAAAGTTATCATAAAAAGTTTTACGAAAACCATATTCAGCTTCCAATCCGATATTTTTATAGACATTAACCTTAAAACCAAAGGAGAAAGGAATGACAGGAATATATGTAGACGTTGCTGTATTAATAAATGCAATTCCTGCACCTGCTGCGAAATAGGGAGTAAAATCCCATTGTTTCCCTTCAGTTGAATAAGGGAAAAAATTGAATTCAAACTGTACAGCAAATTCACCCACATGTCCCGAGAATGATGCTGCTCTGGCTTGTTGAAAACCATTATTGAAATCAAGATCATTGCCTCTTAATCCGCCAATATAATAAATTGGCTCTCAAAGCTTCTCTGGGATTAAAATTATATCTGTAGAAAATACCTCCGGCCGGAAGAGGAGAATATAATAACCTGTTAGGATTAATATCACCAATATAAGATGAGACACCGCCCATTATACCATAATCAGAATTCCGCTGACCGGATAAGGAGAGTGACAGAAATAAAAATAATAATAACCAGTGTAATCTTTTCATTAAAACTGATCCAGCTCTTTATTATCTGAAGGAGGGCACATCCTTTTGCACCGGTCTTCAGCTTATAAGTAATAGTGAAATTAAAAAAATAATAAACGTCATTTGCGCTGGAATATTGTGAAGTATAACCATCAAGATTATCGGAAAATGAATATCTGCCTGCTAATTCAACTCCAAAATTAAAATTGGGTGAATATACGAGTGTGCTGCCCAGACCAACGGGAATAACAGCGTGCAAATCCGCCGGATGTACATATCCATAATGCTTCAAGCACTTCATTTCCCTTAACCGAATAATTGAGACCTCCTATTCCTGTGAATACATAAAAGTCGAGTGATTTAAACAAACCAATCAATCCTGGTCTCCTGCCTTTGCTGAAACAGATAACTGTTTTCAGCCCTGTTTTTAATAAAATAGTATTCACCTATCAGAGCAGGTTCGAAAAAGAATGTTGAAGATTCAAATCCTCTGTTCTCATTTGATCCTCTTACATCTGTTGCATGCAAGAAGTCCAGATGCTAAGGCTCAGTCTGATATTTATATCCTGGGTAATCCTGTACTTAACATTGACATTAAGATCAAACCTTGTCTGTTTTAACGTAATATCTCTAAAGCCCAGAATATTTTTACCTTGTGAATACCCGCCGATATCTCCAAAAAAGAATGACGGTCCTAATCCTACTACAGCTTCATATCTTTTTAATTTCCAGATCTGAGCATTGTGAAATAGAAACCATGAAACAAATCAGGAATATGGTAAGAAAAGGCCGTTTCATAGATATTTCAGTTTTAGTACAGACACAAATATAATAATCAATTAGCTACGGAGGTAAAATTAATCAAATGTAAATATAATAAATTATGTTTAACCTCGCTAGTTCCACAATACTATTTATCACTCAGTAAACACTTTGTTCAATTTCTCCAGTCAGCTCCCCACATCAGCTTATTTCTTAGTGTGCTGTAAAAATCCATTCCTTTCAACATTACAGTTTTGATTTTCACCGGCAGCTTTTACAATAAGCATCTCTTCACTGAAAGGCAACTCGCTTTGATCTGAAATCGCATGTTGCCAGATACTCATTGCTTCTTCCTTCAATTACCATTCTGATTCTGCTTTCTCCTGAAAGGATAATTGGTCTGATTGTCAGATTATGCGGTGCAATAGGCGAAATAATAATACTCTCATCTTCAGGTGATAGTATTGGTCCTCCAACACTTAGATTATATGCTGTTGAACCTGTGGCTGTTGAAACAATCAGTCCGTCGGCCCAGTATGTATTCAGATGTGTATCATCAACAAATACAGTTTATGGTTATCATGCTCAGATCAGCCTTCTGGATGGTTATCTCATTCAGGGCAGATGAAGAATTTCCTTCGAATAAGCCGTGAAGGTCTGTAATATTTCCAGAAGACATCTTTCAATAATTTCATAATCGCCCTGACAAAGCATATCAATTGAATGGTCTATCTCATCCGCGGAAATATTTGCAAGAAATCCCATTCGTCCTGTATTTACACCTGCAATCGGAATCCCAAGGTCCTTAACTTTAAGTACTGTCTCAAGAAAAGTTCCATCACCACCGACACTCAGAACCAGATCAGGCAGATTCTGAACCGTACGAAAGGTCCTGTTAAGCTTTCAATTAGCTTCCCACCCGGTACCAGCAACGGGATCATCTGATTTCTGATAGATTCTGATCTTAATTCCTCTCCTGTAAAACTCATTCAACCAGCTCTGTCAACGCCATCTCTGGTTTTTAAATTATTATCCTTAAAATAAATAGCAACTCTCTCAATGCATATCTTCAGATATTAAGATATTTCATCAGCAGATCAAATCTTTCAGAATAGAAACGGTCCATTGAATCATTATCTGAAACCCAGGTCTTGACTTCATAATTATATCGTTCAAAGGTTCTTATCACCGAAATCAGATCACTGGTATTTACTTTCAGGGTCACTTCAAGCTTTGTTGAATCAGGCGGAGAGGTAATATACATGCTGAGGACCTTCACATTATTGCTCTCAACAATCTGTGCTATCTGGGAAAGTGAATAGTCTCTGTTCAATAAGTTCAAGAACAATAATACCACCGGGCTGATCCATTGACGAGATTCCTGCCAAGATGCCTTATAAGATCACTTGATGGTTATCACTCCTTTATAATTGTTTTTTACTATCCAGAACCGGAACAACCGAAAGTTTTAAGTCGTGAAGCAAGTCCAATCACTTCAAATATATGCTGTTCAGCTGTCAACATAATGGTTTAAACAATGTAAGAGCATGATTTCCAATTGGTTCTTCTGGCTGATTCATGTCATAGATATCAGAATCCGAGATAAGACCAAGAAAATCCTGATTATTGACAATAGGCAGATGTGATACCCTGAATATCTCCATCCAGTTCAAAGCTGTCTGTCCCAGATCGGATGTTTTCAGGGAAGGTATCACTTCGGATATTAAATCTTTAGCAACCATACAAACTTTTATTTTCAACTAAAATAGTAAATAAAAAAGCCAGTTATTGTATTTTTGTACCACAATTACAATACGGATAAATATTACATTTATTATAATGACAAAGTTAAGCGTTAATATCAATAAGATTGCAACCCTGAGAAATGCAAGGGGAGGAAATGTTCCAAATGTATTAACTGCTGCCATAAATTGCCAGCTTTTCGGAGCCGATGGCATTACCGTCCATCCGCGGCCCGATGAGAGACATATCAGATATAATGATGTTCTGGAGATCAAACCAATAATTACAACTGAATTCAATATTGAAGGTTATCCGTCACATGAATTTATTGCACTTGTTCTTTCTGTGAAACCTGATCAGGTAACTCTTGTACCTGATGCACATGATGCCATTACTTCAAATGCCGGATGGGATACACTGAAAATACAGGATTTTCCTTACTGAAATTGTTTCAGAATTCAGGAAAGAAGGAATACAGGACATCCCTGTTTGTTGACACTAATCCGGTAAATATTGAAAATGCAGCACTTAACAGGAACTGACAGGATTGAACTTTACACCGAACCTTATGCCACCGGTTTCAGCAAGAATGCCATCGAAGCTGTCGAACCTTTTGTAAAAGCTGCAGAGCATAGCCACGGAATGCAGGATTAGGAATAAATGCCGGACATGACCTGAATCTCGATAATCTGAGATATTTTCATCAGAATATACCCTGGATCGAAGAAGTTTCAATCGGCCATGCACTTATTTCAGATGCTCTTTATCTGGGACTTGAAAATACAATACAGATGTACAAGCGACAACTAGCCTGATATCTGACTAATGAAACTTTTTTACAGGAAATACGGTAACGGACCTCCTCTGGTAATTCTTCATGGTTTGTACGGATCATCTGACAACTGGGTAACAATCGCCAAGAATCTGAGCGACAGATTCACTGTTTATCTGCCCGATCAGCGAAATCATGGCCAGTCACCTCACAGCGAAATACACGATTACGACTCGATGAGGGATGATCTTTTTGAACTGGTTACTGATTTGAAGCTTAAGAAATTTTTTCTTGCCGGACACAGCATGGGAGGAAAGACAGCAATTTCATTTGCACTAAAATGGCCTGAGATGCTAAATGGCTTGCTGATTGCGGATATATCTCCTTTTATAAATGAGACATTCAGAAATTAAATCATATTCGGAACATCTTAGAAATCCTCAATGCAATTCTCTCAGTTGATCTGAATCAGATCTCAACGCGCCGTGAAGCTGAAAATATCTTCTGAGAAAAAATTCCTTCCGAAAAGGACAGAGGGTTAATTCTTAAAAATCTGCAAAGGACCACGGAAAATACTTTTACATGGAAATTAAATGCAAAGTCATTACTTAAAAACCTTGACAAAATAATGGAGGGAATTGAACGACAGAACGATTATAGTCAGCAAATAACAGGTTTCCCGGTTATTTTTCTGAAAGGAGGCAGATTCTGATTATATTCCCTCAGGATGATTTCAGGGATATCCGTAAGATTTTCCCTGCAGCAGAGATTATTGAGGTTCCCGGGGCAGGTCATTGGATCCATGCGGACAGGCCGGATGAGGTAATAAAGTATCTGTGAAGCTGTTGGGAGAATACTGATTACTGAAATGTAACTGACTCTATCCTGTCATCACTGTATTTCGGGCAGATTCATGAACCGTAAGAAGAACCCGGGCAATTGCAAGAACATCTTTTTCACAATAATGAACAATTCGTTCGAATGTTATCATCATTATAGAATATACCTGCAACCATGCTGCCGTCGATATCATCTTTCGGAGTTGGAATACCAAGAATAGAAGTCAGAAGGTCGAGTGATGTATAGTTTTTATAATCACCAAACTTCCACAGATCCATTGTATCCAGAAGTTTTATTTCCCATGGTTTTTTACCTGCATTATCGAGTATTTCAGGTATTATCAGTCCATTTATGATCATCCTTCTGGCAATATAGGGAAAGTCAAATTCTTTTCCGTTATGTGCACACAAAACAGCCTCTTTGTTAGTCTTCGCAGAATTTTGTAAGCATTCCTGAAAACTCCGTACAGCAGCGCTTTCTCATCTTTACCGAAAAATGATTTTAGTCTGAAAATATAAGGATTTTTTTCTCTTATCAGACCGACTGAGATACAAATTATTTTCCCGAATTCGGAGTAGATCCCTGCCCGTTCATAGACATCCCCGGCTGACTGATCAGGAGACCGGAACTGTTTTGATTTTTTATCCCACAGGTTTTGCATTGACGGATTCAGAAGTTCATAAGATGGTGCCTGCGGTACTGTTTCAATATCGAGGAACATAACATCCTCTACCTTAATATTATCAAGCATGTTATTATGATTTATTTTTTGAAAGATGCTTTTCAATTATAGAAATCAGAACTTCGATTCCGACCTGATTTTCGCCTCCTCTCGGAATTATTATATCGGCATATCGTTTTGAAGGTTCAATAAATTGCAGATGCGAAGGTTTGACAGTATCATGGTATCTTTCAAGTACCTTCAGAACGGAACGTCCCCGTTCAATGATATCTCTGTTTATAACACGTCCCAGCCTGTCATCAGCATCAGCATCGACATATACTTTAATATCCAGCATATTACGTAAACCCGGATCGGTCAGGATAAGAATTCCTTCAACCAGCACAACTCTTGCCGGTTTTATGGTTATAGTCTCTTTTGCCCTCAGACATGTCAGATAAGAATAGATTGGCATTTCGACCGGCATGCCTTTTTTAAGGCTTAAGATGATCTATCAAGCAGCTGCCATTCAACAGAATCGGGATGGTCAAAATTTATTTTCTGTCTCTCCTCAAGGGATATGTCAGCGTTATCCTTGTAATAGGAATCCTGCGGAATAACAATAACCTCCTCATTAGGAAATACTTCCATTACTTTTTTTACCACGGTAGTTTTTCCTGAACCTGTGCCTCCTGCTATTCCTACTATCAACATATTTAATTAATTTTGCGATAATCAATTATCAAAAATAGTAAAAAGTTGGGAGTGAACTAAAGTTTGAATAAACTTGATTTAAAAAAAATGTCTGAATTATATCCGCTTAAGTTCGAAACTATTTTAAAAGAGAAAGTCTGGGGAGGAAATGCTCTGGTTTCCATGTACAATAAAAAATCATCAGGCATCACTGAAAATTGGTGAAAGCTGGGAATTATCAGCAGTAGCTGATGATCAGTCAGTAATCAGCAATGGATTCCTTGCCGGAAATAATATTGAGGAACTCATCGAGGTCTATATGGGTGATATCACAGGTGACTCAATCTTTGAAAAGTTTGGAAATGAGTTTCCGCTGCTTATAAAATTTATTGAAGCCCAGGAAGATCTTTCGATACAGGTCCATCCCGGTAATGAACTGGCAAGGAAGAGACATAATGCTTATGGAAAAACCGAAATGTGGTATATTCTTGAAAGTAATAAAGATTCAAAGATATATACTGGTTTCAAAGAAGGAGTTACAAAGGAGATTTATGAAGCAGCATTAAAGAATGGCACCATTGAAGATCTGCTGAATGTGGAAAATGCTGAACCCGGAGATACATTTTTCACTCCTGCAGGCAGGGTTCATGCAATTGGTGCCGGAATCGTTCTGGTTGAAATACAGCAGACCTCGGATATTACTTACAGGATCTTTGACTGGAACAGAAAGAGCACCGGGAAGGTAAAAAGGGAACTGCATACTGATCTTGCTCTTGATGCAATCGATTTCAACCAGACGGGACCAAACAAGATAAGAATGGAACCGGTACTTAACAAAACTGAAAATCTGGTCAGTTGTGAATTTTTTAATACTAATATTATCAGTTTCAACAAGACAATAGATAAGGAGTATTACTTTAATGATTCATTTGTTGTGTACATTTGTCTCGATGGTGAATTCTCAATCTGCTGGGATGGTAATTCTGAGAAAGTAACAAAAGGAGAAACTATTCTTCTTCCGGCAATGATAAAGGAAGTTACATTGAATCCAGCAGGGGAAGCTACGTCTGCTTGAAGTATATATATTAATTCTGAAGATGAACAAATCAATTAATAGTAAAATTGAATGACATGAAAATAATTTATCTGCGATCACATCATATTATTCAATTAAATCTAGTGATATTCCATTCCTTTTCAGGATGTAATCCGGAAAGGATCTGCAAAAAAAGAAATTCAGGCAGCAACTGACTCCGTTAACGGTTCCTGATACAGGCTATACCGGTATAAAACAATATATGAGCGGCAAGACTCTTGTTAAAGAAGTTACCTTTAAAAACGGGGTAAGGGAAGGGTTGATGAAAGCATTTTATCAAACCGGTGAGGTGCGTCAGACATTCTGGTACGAGAATGGTTTAAGAGAAGATTCATCAATGTGGTATTACATGGAAGGTCAGATCTTCCGGGCCACTCCTTATAAAAGAGATACTATCGATGGCATTCAGAAACAGTATTACAGGACAGGCAGGCTGAAAGCTAAACTAGGCTATTCAAAAGGATTCCGCACCATTTTTTTTGAAGAGTATACACCAGACGGGAAACTGGTTAGTGGTTATCCGCAGGTTGTATTCAAAATCACTGATGAATATCAGAAGAAGGGTATCGTAAGGGTTGCCCTTGAACTATCAAATCAATCGACCAATGTAAGATATTGGCGGGGTGAACTTTCAAACGGTGTATTTGATACAGTACAATGCAAGAGAATAAAAATGATGAAGGGAATATGTTCCGTTGATCTCAAAAAGACCGGAACTGCACAGCCCTCCTATCTTGGAATAATAGCTGAGATTCTCACCAATTTTGGGAACAATTATCTGGTTTATAAAAAGATCGACCTACCTTACAACGATCTGAAATAATGATTTAAATGATTATTCATTCAGCTGCCTTCATAAAAAGCAGCCCTTCAATAAAAGAGTGTCCGGCACCAGCTAAACCTGAATTCGGATTTATTGGCAGATCAAATGTTGGCAAATCGTCACTAATAAACATGCTGACAGGCTGGTCGAAGCTGGCAAAAACTATCGGTTCAGCCCGGAAAAACAAGAACTATTAACCACTTTGCTGTTAATGACAGCTGGTATCTTGTCGATCTGCCCGGGTATGGCTATGCAAAAGTACCGGTAAAACTCAGGGAAAAATGGGTAAGAGCAACTGAGGAATATATTCTGAAAAGGGAAAACCTGGTATCTCTGTTTGTTCTTCTTGATACAAGACACAAACCACAGCGATCCGATCTTGAGTTTATGGAATTTCTGGGCATAAACGGAATCCCTTTTGCAAGAGTCTTCACAAAAAGCGACAAACTTAAACATTACTGCTCTTGAAAATTCAATAAATCTTTATAATTCGGAAATGTTGAAAAACTGGGAGTCATTGCCTGTCTCCTTCATTACCTCGGCTGTAAAAGGAACTGGAAGAGAGGAAATACTGAACTATATTGAAGAATCTATTAACAATTTTTCAAATGGCACCTGATATCAGCTGGAATTTATAATTTTGTACTCAAATTTTGATCTCTATATTTAATCGATAAACTATAGGAAAATGTTTGGAACGGCACCTATGAAACTCTTTTCCTGCAGGTCTTCAAAAGATCTTGCTCAGAGGATTGCGGAAAAACTTGGAATTGAACTCGGGAAAAGTTCCGTTACAAGCTTCAGTGATGGAGAATTTCAGCCATGTTTTGATGAATCTGTCAGAGGCAGCATGGTTTTTATTGTACAGTCTACAAATCCTCCAGCTGATAATCTTTTTGAACTCCTGCTTATGATTGATGCGGCAAAAAGAGCTTCTGCCTACAAAGTTATTGCCGTAATTCCTTACTACGGTTTTGCCAGGCAGGACAGAAAAGACAGGCCGCGTGTTTCAATAGGTTCGAAATTATCCGCCGATCTTCTGAGTACTGCAGGGGTCGACAGAGTAATAACAATGGATCTTCATGCAGATCAGATCCAGGGCTTTTTCAATGTACCGGTAGATCATCTCTTTGGCTCTGCCATTTTTGCCCCTTATATCGCAAATCTCAAGCTTAAAAACCTAACTGTCTCAGCTCCCGATATGGGAGGATCTAAGAGAGCTAATGCATACTCGAGCCACCTTCAATCTGAAATGGTACTTTGCTATAAACTCCGTAAAAAGCCAAATGTCATTGAAGAAATGTCAATTATCGGCGAGGTCGAGGGTCGAAATGTGGTAATAATCGATGATATGGTAGATACTGCAGGAACTCTTGCACTTGCTGCAGATATGATGAAAGAGAGAGGTGCAGCCAGTATCAGGGCATTCGCTACCCATCCGATATTGTCGGGTAATGCAATTGAGAGGATCAACGATTCAGCCATTGAAGAACTTGTTGTCAGCGATTCTGTCCCTTTTATTAACAATTCCAAAAAGATCAAAGTGCTTTCAATTGCCGATATTTTTGCTAAAACAATTCAGGCTGTAACAGAAAATCAGTCGATCAGCACAAATTTTGTATTCTGATTCCTTTGTTCTATATTTGCAGGCCAATTTTTAAATTAATGTCAAACGTGTAATGGGGAGTTATCGGCATGATAACTCTTAGTAGCACAATAACATTCAGACAAATGAAGACAATCGAAATTAAAGGATCTTTCAGGACAGAATTAGGAAAGAAGAAGCTCAAAAGAAATCAGAAAATCAGGTAATGTACCATGTGTTATCTATGGGAAAGAAAAGAATATTCATTTTTATGCTCATGAGAACACTTTTAAAAATCTTGTTTATACACCTGCAGCACATCTTGTTAAACTCAGCATTGAGGACAAAGTATACAATGCCGTTCTGAAGGATATGCAATTCCATCCTGTAAAAGATAATATTCTTCACGCAGATTTTATTGAGATTCACGATAACAAACCTGTAGTTATTAATATCCCTATCAAAGTTTCAGGCGATTCAGCAGGAGTTATTGGCAGGCGGAAAATTAAGTATTAAAAGAAGAAGCCTGAAGGTAAAAGGTCTGGCTAATGATCTTCCTGAAGTTCTTCCTATTGATATCACCAATCTGAAGATTCATGAAGGCATAAAAGTTGGTGAGTTATCATACGACAAAATAGAATTGCTCGACCCAAAAAAATCAATGGTTCTCACAATTGCTACTTCACGTGTTGCCCAGAAAACTGATGAAGAAGTTCTTGCTGAAACTGCAGCAGCAGAAGCAGCAGCAACGGCAGCTGTTGCAGCAGCTTCTCCTGAAGCACCTGCAGCTGAGAAGAAAAGTTAGTTTTTAACAACATTCAGGCTTGATGAAATATCTGATAGTTGGCCTGGGAAATATAGGTGAAGGGTATAAGGATACCCGACATAATATAGGATTTACAGTATTGGATGCCATGGCTATGGCATCCAATACTTCTTTTACGGACAAGCGTTATGGCGCTATTTGTAAGTATCAGTTACAAAGGACGTGACCTTTTCCTTCTGAAACCATCGACATTTATGAATCTAAGCGGAAACGCCGTAAGTTACTGGCTCAAAAAGGAAAATATCCCCCTTGAAAATCTTCTGGTAATTGTTGATGATCTTGCACTTGCCTCTGGGAAGCATAAGATTAAGGTCAAAAGGGAGTGATGGAGGACATAACGGGCTGGCACATATAAACTCAATCCTTGGCACAAATGAATATGCCAGGATCAGAATCGGAATAGGAAACAGTTTCCGGAAAGGTGCACAAATTAATTTTGTTCTGGGGAAACTGGACCCAGAAGAAAGGAAGTTCATGGACGAGAGAATTTCTATTGTTATCGACATGATAAGATCATTTGCTTTTTCAGGTGTTGAACTGACAATGACAGCTTATAATAAAGTTGGAAAAGTTTTACCTATGGCTGACTTGTTAGGCGAAGTCTGAAGACTTGCTCAGCTGAAGTCAAATTCAAACTTCGCTGATCTTCGCGTAAAAGACCGAATTTTAAATGTCCGATAATAAAAATGTACGAATAGATAAGTTTCTCTGGTCGGTAAGGATTTATAAAACGAGAAGCATAGCCTCAGATGAATGCCGGAAGGGAAGGATCATTATCAATAATATCCAGGTAAAACCCTCAAGAATAGTTATAAAAAATGAAATAATTACTGTAAAAAAGCCTCCGGTCAATTATTCATACAGGGTGATCGAGCCTATCGAAAATCGTGTTGGAGCAAAACTTGTAGCACAATTTATCGAAGATCTGACTCCGGAAGAAGAAAAATTAAAACTCGAAATAGGGCAATCAGGAGGCATGGTCTACAGGGATAAGGGTACCGGTCGTCCCACCAAAAAGGAAAGAAGGCTGATTGACAGACTGATAAGACCAAGGTTAAGGTATAAGATTCTCAACCTCAAACTCAACCTTTGCCTCAACCTCAACCTTAAGCAGGTGGTATAAAGACGTAATATTCCAAAAATTGCCTTAAAAGTAATTCAGCTTTATCAACAACATTTCACTTTTTTTTAACTTGCACTAAACAACTTCAGCACATCAGGTGACTGATATGGTAATGGTGCATATTCGTTTTTAAATGGGGAAGGAAAATATTGAGAAATATTCGGCCAGATACGCACTGTTAAAGTCTGTTGCAGGATTCTGGCATAATAATGTCTTTTACAGAAAGGTCATTGTACTTGGCCGGGAAAATATTAATCCCGACCGATCCTCTGATCTTTGCCCCAAACCACCAGAATGCACTGATGGATGCTCTTGCAGTTCTTTTCACTCATAAGGGACAGCCTGTTTTTCTTGCAAGAGCCGATATCTTTAAAAGAAAAAGCATTGCAGCAATCCTTTATTTCCTTAAGATACTGCCTGTTTACAGAATAAGGGACGGGTTTAGCAGCGTTAAAGGCAATGATGAGATTTTCGTAAAAACAATTGATGTACTGAAAAACAAAAACGGACTGGTAATTCTTCCTGAAGGAGATCATGCAGGATTCAGAAGACTCAGACAACTGAAGAAAGGGATCTGCCGGGTCGCCTTTCAGTCTGATGAAGCAACCGGATTTACGCTAAAAATCAAAATTATTCCGGTTGGTCTTGAATTTTCAAACTACAGCAGGTTCAGACAGGTACTGACTGTTGCTTATGGAAAACCTATTGAGGTATCTGAATACTTTGAATCATACAAGGATAATCCCGAAAGAGCCCTTAATGAACTGAGATCACGGCTTTCGGATGAGATGAAAGGAATTATGATCCACATCGAATCAGAAGAAGATTATGAGGCTATCGATGAACTCAGAAGCATGATTAATGGAAAATTCAGTGATGATATCAGGGTACCAAAACTTATCAGGGACAGGATCCTTGTGAATAAAATGAACCTGCTCAGATCATCAGATCCGGATCTTTACCGAAGAATATGTTCGCTCAGTCTCAAAGTGAAGGAAAAAGCAAAAGAACTCAATACCAGCTACAGACTTCTTGAAAAAAAGAAACATCCGCTTGGCTGGCTTATTGCCGGGATGATCGGTATCATTATTACGTTTCCCTTATTTATTTACGGAAATATATTCAATCTTACTTTCCTGGAAATTCCTAATCTGCAGATACGGAAGATTAAGGATCCGCAGTTTCATTCGTCGATCAGGTATGGGATTTCCCTTGCACTTGCATTTGTATTTCTTCCTCTGTATCTGATCATCTCCTTGTTTATCTTTTCCTCATGGTGGGCTGGATTGCTTATCTTTCTGACATTACCTCTTTCCGGTCTTTTCGCATGGAATTATTATCTGCAGTTCCGAAGAATAATCGGAGGATTCAGAATTAGAAGCCTGATTAAGAAAAAAGAATGAAAAGTTCAATATCCTCAAAAAAAACCATACTGAACTGGTTAACCTGATTGCCGGATTATAAAATGAAGAGAAATAAGGTTTTTAATGGAAAAGTAGCCTGGATAACTGGCGCATCATCAGGAATCGGAGAAGCTCTGGTTTATGAATTAGTATCTGAAGGTGCCACAGTTATAGCATCCTCAAATGATCTGCCAGGGCTTGAAAGGGTTAAAGCAGATTGCGGAAATGAATCAATAATGGTTCATTGTGTTCCATTTGATCTTGCTGAAACTTCGGAAATAGAGAAACTGGTTGAACAACAGATTGCCAAATACGGAAGAATAGATTTTTTGCTTAATATCGGAGGTATAAGCCAGAGAGCAAGAATAGAAGAAACACCGTTATGGCTCGACAGAAAAATATTTGAGATCAATTATTTCGGAACTATTGCTCTCACAAAAGCGGTCCTGCCAACTATGATCAGACAGAAATCAGGACATATCCTTGCAACAAGCAGCATATCAGGCAGATTTGGATTTCCGCTCCGGTCAGCATATTCTGCTTCCAAACAAGCTCTCCATGGTTTCTTTGAAACTCTTTACCTTGAAAATAAGAAATTCAATATAAATGCTTCAGTGATTATTCCCGGCAGAGTAAGAACAGCGATCTCATTCCATGCACTCAATGCGGAAGGCAGGGAACATGGTAAGCTTGATGAGGGACAGGCTAAAGGAGTATTGCCACTGCAAGCAGCAAAAATAATTATCAGGGGGATGAGGAGAAACAAAAGGGAAATTCTGGTAGGCAGAAGCAGAATTGATAATGTTGTATATCAGAAGATATTGCCCCTGGCTATTTTTCAGAATTGCAGATAAAATAAAATCCATGTAGGGAATGGTCGTGACCATTCCCTACATGGTCGCGTCTGATTCCCTACATTAAAATCATATAATATGAAAGGATATATAATAAGCGGAATCCAGCAGATGGGTATTGGCGTAACCAATGTTGAGGAAGCATGGAAATGGTATATCGATCAATTTGGTATGGACTGCCGGATTTTTGAAGATGAAGCAGTAGCTAAACTGATGCTTCCTTATACCGGAGGAGAACCAAGAACCAGGCATGCTGTACTGGCACTGAATCTTCAGAGTGGAGGCGGATTCGAAATCTGGCAGTACAAGGGCAGGGATCCGGTCAAAATAAAAGAAGAGATATCATTCGGCGATCTTGGCATAATTGCCTGTAAAATAAAGGTTAAAGACATTCATGTATCACATAATACTTATCAAACAGAGAGGAGTTCAGGTTCCTGTTGAGCCAGTAGCAGATCCCTCAGGCAAGATGACTTTTTTCATGAAAGATCCTTACGGCAATATTTTTCAGATGGTAGAAGCAACCGACTGGTTCATGAACGAGAAAAAAAATACCGGTGGCTCCTATGGAGCTATGATCGGAGTATCAGATATTGATAAAGCAAGGGTTGTATATTCTGATATTCTTGGTTACGATAAGGTTATATATGACTCAACAGGAAGTTTTTACCGATCTCGCAGGATCTACCTGGTGGAAATAAAGATATGCCGGAGAGTACTGCTCAGAAGATCAAAATCATTCACGGGTCCATTCAGTAAAGTATTTGGTGAAAGTGTAATTGAACTCATTAGTTCCTCAGCAGTTCCAGGGAAAGAAAATATTTGAAGACAGATTCTGGGGTGATCCCGGCTTTATTCACCTCTGTTTTGATATGCATGGCATGGATGAGCTGGAATATTTCTGTGAAAGCAAAGGATTTCCCTTTACAGTCGACAGCAAGACACAGCCACGATGGCAACAGCTTCGATATGGGTGAAGCAGCAGGTCATTTTTCCTATATAGAAGACCCCGATGGAACGCTTATCGAATTTGTTGAAACACATAAAGTTCCGATCCTGAAAAAGTTTGGATGGTATCTCGATCTGCGGAAAAGAGATCCGAATAAATCTCTGCCCGATTGGATTATTAAGACACTGAAATTTTCGAGAGTGTCTCTGAAAAATTAAATTTGTGATGGTGGTTTTTTAGCAAGATCCTCAACTCTTTGCAATACACGCATTACATTGCCTCCCCAGATCTTTGTTATATCCGACTTTGAATACCCGCGACGTAACAAGCTCAATAGTAATATTCTTCATTTCAGAAGCGGTACTGCAACCATCAACTCCTCCACCTCCGTCAAAATCAGTTCCGATCCCGACATAATCAATCCCGATCACCTGAACAACGTGATCAATATGATCAACAACGTCTTTAACAGTTGCAGGTTTTTCATATGTCTTCTGAATATCCCTGTATGCTTTGCGAACAACTTTTTTGACTGAATCTGACAGTGTATTATAATCACCGTATTTATCTTTCAGCTCTTTAAGTTTTGATTCCAGTTCAGGATTTGGTTCAGGTGTTTTAAGGTAATTGCCAAGAATACAGATCTGAATAACACCCCCATTTTCCTTAAGTGCAAGCAGCATATCATCCGTCAGATTCCTGGGACTTCCGCAGAGCGCCCTGCATGATGAATGAGATGCAATTACAGGAGCGTTAGTAACTTTAAGAACATCATAGAATGACTTATCTGAAATATGCGAAATATCAACCATCATACCCAGACGGTTCATTTCCTTTACTACCTCTATCCCGAACTGAGAGAGTCCATTATTTTCAGGCCCGGCAGGATCTGTAGAGGAATCACATATATCATTATTCTTTGTATGCGCCAGAGTTATATACCTTGCACCAAGGTCATAATATTGTTTGATCAGGGATATATCTTTGCCAATCGGATAACCATTTTCCATTCCGATGAATGCAGCAATCTTACCTGATTTTTTTAACCTGTAAGCATCCTCAGGAGTTGTGGCAATTTCAGCAACATTAAGAATTCTTCTCAACATTTTTATGTATTGCATTGAAAATATACAGGGCTTTCTGCTGCACCACGCTGAAGGCTGAATCGTTTCGTGGCCCCTGTGCAGTAAATACTGCAAAGAATTCTGCATGAAGCCCGCCTTCAATCATCTTCGGAAAATCGACACAACCATCAGCACTCCTCACCCCCAGATCAAATGCCGGATCAGAAAATTCCATTGGTGTGTCGCAATGAGTATCCACAGTAAGAATGGATGAATGAATTTTATCGGCTTTTTTGACAAGTTGCTCTTCACTGCTGCTGCAACCGGCTAAAATCAGGCCTGCAAATAAAAAATTGATGTATATTTTCATGACATTTTCAGTTGAATTCCGTCGCAATATAATTAAAATGATCCCGGCGATATCCCTTTTGTTCAAGTTTAACCTATTTTAACAATGCAAAAGCCCCGATCCGCCAGATAGCGGATTGGGGCAGCCATGAAAAGAATGAAAAATAGCTTTTTGGACAGTAAAAAGCTAATTATCAGTTGTAAAAATAAATCAATTTCAAGTAAATAACAATAATATGATGGCTATTTTAATGTCAGTATAAAATTTGTTGATTAACTACAATTTCAAGTTGGTGAACACACTTAACATGACGACACAGGCCTATTATCATTATAACAGCACCAGCCACCTTGTTTACCCTTACAATGACACGGAGCCTTATCTTCTTTTTAAACCGGCTGACAAAATAAGTGAGGAAAAACCACCAGCTGATAGTTCCGATCAACACCCCCGGTATAAGAAAAAACGGGACGAGCTCAGGATTTACATTTCCATTAATATGCACTCCGGAAAAGAATGCAACAAAAATAAAAATTGTAGAAGGATTAGACACTGCAACTACAAATACTGAATAATAATCACGCCATAAAGATTTTTCAGATTTTTCCCTGTTCCTGATATCCTTTACCGGATTAGACAAAAATACCTTCAACCCTACTCCGATTATTATTAGTCCGGCAATAATAGAAATGATAAACCTCTCTTCTTTAATAAAACCAACGATGACAGTGAATCCTATCCCAGCCAGAAGTGCAAGCAATGTATCTGCAGTCGCCATCCCAAGTCCTGAAAAGAATCCTGAAAGCCTTCCCCTTTTTATAGTCCTGTTAATCAAAATTATAGCGATAGGTCCCAGTGGCATTGATACTGCCAGGCCCAAAATGATTCCCTTAAATAGTATTTCAAAAGCCGTAATCATCTATAGTGATTATGATCAGTAAATATAAGAAGTTTATCAACTTTTATTATGGGGAATAGAATACAGAGTGTAATACTTCTGCTATTTTTGGAAGTTATTTTGAAATGGCTGAAAAAAGGAAAATCTGGCACTGGCTTGCTCTTACGATATTATCGCTGATCTGGGGGACCAGTTATATATTAATGAAAAAGGGTCTGGAATCCTTTTCTGCTCTTCAGGTGGGAGCACTTAGGATAGTGATAACTTTTGCATGTCTGTTACCCATTGCCTTAAAACATCTTCGCCACCTTGACAGGACAAACATATTTTCAGTTATAATTATCGGGTTATTCGGAAGCGTAATACCTGCATTTCTGTTCCCCCTGGCCGAGACTAAAATTACCAGTTCCCTGGCAGGTATGCTTAATTCCCTGACTCCGGTGTTCACTCTCGTATTCGGCATCACATTATACAACCGGAAATCTATAAAAACACAGATTGCCGGCGTATTTCTCGGGTTGCTGGGAGCGATAGGATTGCTTTATGAGGGATCGTTCACTTTTAACCTGTATGGACTCCTGGTGGTTCTGGCTACAGTGCTTTCGGGAATTAGTTCCAACGAGGTAAGCAGGGTAAAGGGATTGAACGGCATTAAGATCACTGCTCTTTCATTCTTTGTAACAAGTCCGTTGGCTATAATATTATCTTTGCTTCTCAGATTTTTCAGGCGCCATGCATACTGAAAACTGGGTAAGAAATTTATGTTTTATAGGGATCCTGGCTGTACTTGGAAGTGCGACTGCACTGGTCATCTATTATCTGCTCATAAGAGATACATCTCCGATTTTTGCATCTTCTGTCTCATATTTTATTCCTATTGTTGCTACTCTGTGGGGCTTTGCAGATAATGAACATTTTTCTTCACATATGATTATCGCAGTTATTTTAGTATTTGCAGGAGTATATATCATAAACAAACCCGACCTTTTTAAAAAACGGGATCAAAGAATCAAATGAACAAATACGCCCTTATCGGTCTGTCGGTCGCAGGAGGTATCCTGTCGGCTTTGGCCTGGACAAGCTGGTGTTCGGGACTCATACTGCTTATTGCATTCGTTCCGTTCTTCCTGATAGAAAATTATTTATTTGAGAATCCAAATAAATTTACTCCCAATGCATTCTTCATATTCATTCTCCCGGGTTTTGTGATCTTTAGCATAATCTCTCTCTCCTGGATGAGAGTGGCCAGCATTACAGGCGCAATTTGTGTTATAATGGGATTGTCATTCTTAATGGCCTTCACAACATGGATGGCTCATATTATCCGGATCAGGGCAGGAAATCTTGCCGGATTTGTATCCATGATCACTTTATGGCTTGCTTATGAATATATCAGCTTGAATATTAATATCATTTCTCCATGGCTAAACCTTGGAAACGGGCTTTCAAAAGATATTCTTTTCATCCAGTGGTACGAACTGACAGGAACTGCAGGTGGCTCTCTCTGGATTTTATGCTCCAATCTTTTCCTTACCTTATTTCTGGTAAATTCCCTGACTAAAAAAAAGGGGAATGCCTATCTCCTTGTCATATGGTTGTCAATTATAATTATTCCTTCTGCCCTGTCAATTTTCAGGTATAATACAATAGTGCAAAACCATCTGAATGGCTCAGAAGTAATTATCGTACAGCCAAATACAGATCCTTATACTGAAAAATTCACCATTCCGTTCGAAGTTCAGCTTAAGAATGTGATAGCACAGGCAAACAAAGAGATCGGGAATAAGACCGACTGGATAATCACACCGGAAACTACGGTTGACGATCCGGCCAATCTTGATAATCTTGCAAATGACAAATATATAAGAATGATAAAAGGAATGATATCTCATCATCCTGATATAAATGTAGTTACAGGATTAGTTACGTATAAGCTCTATCCATCGGCAAAGAGCGCACCCTCTCCAAGTGCAAGGAGAATTGATGCATCAGGCCAGTATTATGATCATTTCAATTCTGCTGTTCAGATTGACAGTGGTAAATCATTTGGGATATATCATAAGTCTAAACTGGTCCCCGGTATTGAAATGCAATTTTCTAACGGACCCGGAAGGCTTATCTCCAGAATATTGCCATATCTGGGAGGAACCAAATGGGGATATGGCATGCAGAAGGAACGTGTATGCTTTGAGCATACTTCCACCTCAATGAAAATCGCACCTGTTATTTGTTATGAATCTGTATTTGGTAAATTCGTGACTGACTATGTCAGGAAAGGTGCAGAAGCCCTGTTTATTATTACTAACGACGGCTGGTGGAAAAATACCAATGGCTATAAGCAACATCTTTACTTTGCCTCACTAAGGGCAATAGAGACCAGGAGACCAGTCGCAAGATCTGCAAACACAGGGGTCTCATGCCTGATTGATATCAAAGGTAAGAGAACAGTTGAGACCAAATGGTGGACCAGGACAGTAATAAAGGGAGAGATCTACCCCGAAACCAGAATAACAGCATATGTCAGGTATGGTGACTACCTGTTAAAAATTTCGGCTTTCTTAAGTATCGGAATACTTATAGCAGTATTTGTTGGTATACCGTTAAGAAACAAAATCAGGCATTCAGTTAAATAGTGCAACCCTAATAATATAAAGTTGTCTTTATAACCAGATAAGCTTATCAGGTGGATAATTTGGATCTATATAAACACGCACCTTTAATTGAGGAGTGCCGGAAAGGCAGCAGGAAGGCTCAGTTCAACCTTTATGATCAATATTCAAAAGCCATGTATAACCTGGCATTCAGGATATTAAACAACAGGGAAGATACGGAGGATATACTTCAGGAGGCTTTTGTAGAATGTTTCAGAAACTTAAAATCATTCAGGTTTGAATCGACTTTCGGCGCCTGGCTTAAAAAAATTGTTGTAAATAAATGCATAAACCATATTAAGAAACGAAAAATTGATCTGGAATATTACGAAACTCTGCCAGTGACCGTTTACGAAGAAGAGGAAAATGTTGAATATGAAACAGAAAAAATATTCAGAGGCATTGAGAAGCTTCCCGATGGTTACAGAATTATTTTAACACTCTATCTGCTTGAAGGCTATGACCATACAGAAATCTCACAGATCCTTGGAATATCCGAGTCGACTTCAAAATCGCAATATTCAAGGGCTAAAGAAAAGTTAAGAACCTTACTTTCAAATAATCATTGATATGGACAAACTTGAGGAACAAATCAGGCAAAACAGGGAGGAACTCGACCGTCACACTCCTCCTGCTGGTATGTGGGAAAAGATCAGAAAGGAGTTAAAAAAAGGGAAAACGATTTCACAAAGATGGATTTCCATTGCTGCAATGATCGCAGTAATTCTTGGTACAGCAATTATTTTATTCAGACCAGTGTACCGGTTGTCTGCCCCACTCACTCAAAATATTCCGCAACTGCGGGAAACTGAAGTTTATTATAATAATCTGGTGCACTCACTCTATAAAGAAGCAGCTCCTTTACTTACAAATAATCCTGATATTAAAAAAGAACTTAATTACGACATGTCGCATCTTGACAGTATCTGTGCCGACCTTAAAAATGACCTGAAAGATAACATCTCCAACAAGGAAGTCGTTGAAGCCCTGATTCAGAATTACAGGATAAAGATCCAGATCCTGGAAGATATGGTTACCGTACTCAAGGAAAATCAACACAAACCCGAAAAAAAGAAAAGCCATGAACTATAAAACCATCTTAAGCATATGTCTGATATTGTTTCAGTTCATCTCAATATCAGCTCAAAATGATTCTCAGACACGAAGTTATATCAAGACCGTACCGGTTGGAAAAGAGACAACTCTTGAAATAGAAAATAAATACGGAACGATCCAGATTACACCCTGGAATAAAGATTCAGCATATATCAGGGCTGAAGTCAAAGCATTTTCCAGGGACCACTCTAAAATCGGGAAAATGTTTGATGGAATTACCGTGAATATTACAGATTCGAAATATATAGTAAGAGCCCAGACAGAGTTTACTTCGAACATTAATACTCTGTTTGAAAGCTTTAAAGGGATGACAAGCAAGATAATATCGTATGATTCGCATGTTGAGATCAACTATTACATTAACATTCCTGACTATCTTAATCTTAATATTGATAATAAATTTGGTGACGTATACATGGAAGATAATACCGGTGAATTCAAGATTACTATATCCAATGGTTCGTTTAAAGCTAATTCATTAGGGAAAAAATCGTCAATAACTATGGTCTTCTGCGATGCTAAGATCCATTCGATAGAATCAGGAAAAATCGATGCATCATTCTCAGAAGTATCATTGGGGGAGACCGATGATCTCTCAATTAATTCGATCTCTTCAAAATATGACATCAAAAAAGCCGGAATGCTCAGAGGTGAATCCAGAAGAGACAAGTTTTTCATTGAAACAATTGAATCACTGGAAGGAGATGCCTATTTTACAGATTATAATGTCAATACTGTAAGGAAAGAGCTAAACCTCACTACCAGGTATGGAAGTGTAAACGCTGATCTTATTGAGAAAGGATTCGAATCGGTCAATATTAATTCAAGTTACTCTGATGTGTCGCTAAGTTTTGACCCTGGGTCTTCTTATAACCTTGATATCAGGCGTATTAATGCTTTCCTTGTATTGCCTGATAAAAATGCCAGGACAGAAGAAAAGGCTCTTGACGAGGACCGTAAAGAGTATGCTACCTCTGGTACGGTTGGCAAAAATCCGGGAACAACTAAGGTTAAAATTGATGCCACCCACGGGAACATTTACCTGAAATAATTTCTGCTCATGAAGAATTAGTTTCCCGCAGATTTCGCGGATTTGCGCAGACTTGAATGAAATTATCTGCGGAAAGATTTTATTTACCTGTATTAAACAACATCGATCCTTCGTCCAGCCATTTCTTATACTCGTCGATATTTAAATTAGTTGGCATGGGCTTATTCAATGCATTGCCATCATCATCAGCAATTACATAAAGAGGTAAAGCATTGGTTTTAAACATCGAAATTTCAAGATCTTCATATAATTTTCCGATCGTCTTTTTCTGTTTGCCATCGACCGATGAAACTATCCATTCATTCTCAGGCAATTGAGTTCTGTCGTCAACATACAGTTCTATGATCACAAAGTTATCTCTCAGTCTGCTAAGGATATCCGGATTGGACCATACCCTGGCTTCCATACGTTTGCAGTTAGCACAGGCATGTCCTTTAAAATCAATAAGGACAGGTTTCTTTTTTTCTTTGGCACATGCCAGACCCTGTTTATAATCGAAGTAGCCACTCAATCCAAGCGGCATTTGAAAGATGTCATTATATTTCGGTACTGAACAAAGTGCACTTGATTCAACTGGTTGGACAACCCCACCAGTCACTGACCTGTTTTCAGAGATCATTTTTGGCAAATTAAATTCTGATGTTTCCTGGGAGGGCAGGAAAGATGATAATCCGTTCAGCGGAGCTCCAAAGAGTCCGGGGATCAGATATATAACAAACGTAAATGTCGCGATAATAAGGAACAGTCTGAATACTCCTATATATGGGATATCACTGTCGTGTGCAAACTTTATCTTTCCCATAAGATAAAAGCCCAGGAGGGAAAACAGAACGATCCAGATGGAAATAAACAGACTTCTCGAAAGTAAACCAAGAGAATAGACACTATCAATGGTCATAAGAAATTTCATACTGAAGGCCAGCATAATAAACCCGAGGACCACTTTAATCGAGTTCAGCCAGCCACCTGATTTGGGTATCCGGCTAAGGATTGATGGGAATAATGCAAATATTGTAAACGGAAGTGCAAATGCCAGTCCGAATCCTAACATTCCAATGGTCGGTCTTAATACATCACCTCTGGCAGCTTCAACAAGAAGTGCTCCGATTATTGGTCCGGTACATGAGAAGGAAACAATTACAGTCGTCAGTCCCATGAAAAATGCTGCAAAGATCCCTCCTTTATCAACCCTGGAATCTGCCCCTGTCACCCAGCTGTTTGGAAGGATTATCTCAAATGCCCCAAAGAATGAGACTGCGAATATTACAAATAATGCAAAGAAGATCGTATTTGGTATCCAGTGAGTGCTAAGTGCATTAGCAAATCCTGCTCCGGCACTTGTAAGTGAGACTATTATCCCGAGAGATGCATATATCAGGACTATTGAGATTCCAAATACTATTGCCTTGAAAACGGCCTTGCCTCTGTCTTCCGATCCTTTTGAAAAGAAGGCTACTGTCATCGGGATCATCGGGAATACACAAGGTGTGAGCACCCCGGCAAAGCCCGCGAGCAGAGAAATAAGAAAAAATTTAAGTAAGCCTCGGTCAGATCTTATTGGTGAAGAACCAGCTCCAGGCTCAGTGCTGCTTTTAATAATTTTATCACCGGATTTTTCACCTACTTTAATTGTAAAATCAACATCTTTGGGAGGGGAACACGTAGAATTATTACACGCCATATAATTCACTGTCCCTCTGACTGTAAATGAGGATTCCACAGCCGTTATTTTTTGACGGAATTCCGCAGAATTGCTAAAAGTCTTGATCTTAAAGCCAAAGGCATCATCGAGAACCTCCACAGGTTTGTTAACTTCATATGGTTTGCCATCGAGTTTGTAGCCAGGCAAAGTATCAATTTTGAATGATGTTGGTATTGGCCCGCCTTCAGGGATATCCATCGCGTAGATATGAGAGCCCTTATCAATAGTCGCTGTAAATATCAGTTCATATTGGCTGTTTCCCTTCGTTTCGTAGCTGAAATCCCAGGTTACAGGATCATAGATCTGGGCTGATAAACTTAAACCATAAAGAATAAAAGAAACCAGGAGTAAAAGCTTTCTCATTACTGTACCGTTTTTAACTGGACCATTAGTGTTAAACCTTTTGTTATTCCCTTTGAGTTACTTTATTTTCACTTCGTGATCCTTTGTGTTTAATGGATTTTTTTTTACCACAAAGGAACACAAAGGTTCACACTAAGGTTCATAAAGGTTTTTATATTGTGCTTACAAAAGTAGTAAATCATCCGGATATTGGATGTGTTGCAGGCTTTCGGCCCGGGCATTACATAGTCGATCGCCTGTAATACATAGCACATTCCTCAGGCCAGATCTATTTCATTATTGAAATGATCGTAGAAATGATACTCGAGCATATAATATGTAGTGACAGCCTGTATCTTCAGGTGGATCTTATATTTAAAGTTCCACTTCCTGTAAACCGGAAAGAGACCCTTTTTCAGATATGAGGCAACAAAGGGATGGACATTCAGGATGAGTTTCCTTGTTTTAATCTTATCAACAATAAATGAAAGACCTCTTTCAAGTTCATCTGTAAATAGAATGGTGGGCTTGGCTTCGCCAGTACCCTGGCAGGAAGGGCATTTTTCATTTGTGACAATGTTCATTTCCGGTCTGACCCTTTGCCGTGTTATCTGCATCAGACCAAATTTAGTAAGAGGGAGGATGTTATGCTTTGTCCTGTCGTTTGCCATCACCTCCTTCACTTTATCATAGAGCTGCTGCTTGTTTTCCTGTGATTGCATATCAATGAAATCGACGACAATTATTCCACCCATATCTCTGAGTCTCAATTGTCTGGCAATTTCAGTCGCCGCTTCCATATTAACCTCAAGAGCATTTGTTTCCTGGTCATTTCCAGATCTCGATCTGTTGCCGCTGTTGACGTCAATGACATGAAGTGCTTCTGTATGTTCAATAATCAGATATGCACCATGTTTGAATGAGACCGTCTTTCCAAACAGGCCTTTAATCTGCTTATTAATTCCAAAATGGTCAAATATGGGAAGAGTGCCTTTATATAATTTGACTATTCTTTCTTTTTCCGGGGCAATTTCCCTGATATATATCCTGATATCTTCAGCTAATGTGGGTTCATTGATATGGATGCTGTTAAATGTAACATTCAGCATATCCCTGAGGATTGTTGAGGTTCTGTTCATCTCTCCAATGAACAGCTTTGGCGATTTTATCTCTTTCTTTACGGAAATGAATGCTGATTCCCATTTCTGTACAAGTTCTCTCAGCTCCGCATCAAGAACGGCAACCTTTTTCCCTTCAGCCACTGTACGCACGATAACACCATAGTTCCTCGGCTTGATGCTCTGAACAAGAGCTTTAAGCCGGTTTTTTTCTTCAACGCTTTCGATTTTGGAGGAAACAGAGACCTTATCAGAGTATGGCATTAAGACAAGATTTCTTCCTGCCAGAGATATTTCTGAAGCCAGCCTGGGACCTTTCGTTGAAATAGGTTCTTTTGTGATCTGGACAATAACAGTCTGACCGGTGACTAATACATCCGTAATTTTGCCATCTTTATCAATGTCGGGTTCAGGTTTGAACTTATGTACCGGTGGTACTTTACCCTGTTTCTGAAGAGCCGTCTGATAGTATTTATGCTGTGTCCTGAACTGCGCACCAAGATCGAGGTAATGGAGAAAGGCATCTCTTTCGTAGCCTACATTAATAAATGCTGCATTTAACCCGGGCATTATCTTCTTTACTTTACCCAGGAAAATGTCCCCCACTGAAAACTTTACATTACGCTTTTCCTTGTTTAGCTCAATTAACTGCTTATCTTCCAACAACGCTAAAGAAACCTCGGAATCACCAACATCAATGATTAAATCCTTGTTTACCACTTCACTATATTAATCTGAGTTAATATATTATCCTCCACATCCGATATCTTAATACAATAAACCTAAAGACCATCAGATCTTTAGGTTTAATATATTTTTGTCTGACCACTTAATGATCTGCTATTTCTTTTTATGTCTGTTCTTCCGCAAACGTTTTTTACGTTTGTGAGTGGCCATCTTATGTCTTTTTCTTTTTTTACCGCTTGGCATAGAGGATTATTTCTTAGCGTGAGATTTTACTTTGGTAATGAAAGATTTTGCCGGCTTGAAAGCGGGAATATTGTGGGCTGGAATAATAATGGTTGTATTTTTGGATATATTCCTGGCTGTCTTCTTGGCTCTTTTCTTGACGATGAAGCTTCCAAAACCCCTGAGATAAACGTTACTACCTTTTACCATAGAATCCTTTACAGTTTCCATTAAGGCTTCAACAGTCTTTTGAACTGTTACCTTTTCGATACCAGTGTTCTTGGCAATTTCGTTAACAATGTCTGCTTTAGTCATTTTTCGTGAAGTTTAAAATTCTACAAATTATTTTGAGTATTCGTTTTTTTCAACTGTGCAAATATAAAAATATTATTTGTTTAAATAGAAACACTTACAGAATAATTTTTTTTTAAACGTTTTATTAATGCCTTAAATACAATGAAATAGATAAATGAGCCCGATATTCTGCTTTGACCTGCGGTAAAAGAATCTAACCGGCTATAAGAAGGTAAAATATTGGTACATTGTTTATTAATCAATAAAACTGGGCCAGGGTTGCTGAAAGGGGTTTTTTTATTACCTTTACAATCCGGAAATTGAAGTAATAATAAATATATAACTATATGTCAATCAATAAAGTTATACTTGTCGGTAATGTCGGAAAAGATCCGGTAGTTCGCTATTTTGACAAGGGCGTAGCAAAAGCAACCTTTCCTGTTGCTACAAGTGAGACCTATACAAATAAACAGGGTGAAACAATAACTTCAACCGAATGGCATAACATTGTCTTATGGCGCTCACTGGCAGAAGTGGCTGAAAAAACAGTGAAGAAGGGTTCTCTGGTATATATTGTCGGGATGATTAAAACCAGATCGTACGTAGATAAAGACGGAGTGAATAAATATATAACTGAAATACTGGCTGATACTTTGTTATTGCTTGAGAGAAAACATGCTCCTGTCACATCATCAGCACCTACCGAAAGTTCAAGAGGCACAACACCCGATAAAAACAACTCAGACCAGGTTGTAAATGAACCACCTGCTTCATATAACCCGACGACGAATGAAAACAGTGGCAGGATTATGTCTGATAAAGGCAACCTGAATCATGAGGAATTTGATGCCGACATCAAGCCTGAAAACCCTCAGAATGAAGATGATCTGCCTTTTTAGATAGATTTATTAATAAGTACCCAGTTGGAACAGGATTACCCACTATCATTCTTAATGCCCGTTTCAGGAGTTGAGATTAATTCCCCTGATTTTAAGATAGTTATAGGTTTCTTTACACTGGTTTTACTGCTGATAGGATCAGCGCTCATGTCGGCATCCGAAGTTGCCTTTTTTTCATTCAGACCCAGGGAAATTGAAGCTTTAAAAGCCAGAAAGGACAGAAAGTCAAAAGCAGCACTGAAATTGTACAATAACCCGGAAAAACTTCTGAGCACCATACTTGTAGCAAATAATACAATCAATATAGCTATAGTCCTCCTGGCTGCATTCTTGAGCTCAAAGTTGTTTGATTTCAGTTCAGAGCCTGTCATGGGATTTATAATAAATGTTGTTGCAATTACATTTCTCCTCCTTTTTTTTGGGGAAGTCATGCCTAAGGTTTATGCTTCACGAAATCATACCACAATTGCATTGCTTATGGTCTATCCCATCTCATTGCTTGAAAAAGTCTTCAGACCTGTCACATATTTGCTTATTTTTTCCTCGTCCTTTGTAAAGAGAAAGACAGGAACCCGGCGGTCGAATATAAGCATGGTTGATCTCTCTGATGCTCTTGAACTGACATCTGATGACCCTTCAGAGGATAAAAAGATCCTAAAAGGAATTGTCAATTTCGGGAATATCAATGTAAGCGCAATAATGTGCTCACGTACTGATGTCACTGCAATAGATATCAAATGGGGATTTGACAGGATCGTTCCGGTGATCATAAGTTCAGGTTATTCCAGGATACCCGTCTATTCAGGGTCGTTCGATAGTGTAAAGGGAATCCTGTATGCGAAAGATGTACTCCCCTACACTAATAATCCGGGCAATTTTAAATGGCAGGCTTTGTTGCGGCCACCCTATTTTGTGCCTGAAACAAAAAAAATTAATGATCTCCTTAAAGAGTTTCAAACCAGGAAAATACATATGGCAGTAGTCATTGACGAATACGGTGGCACTTCAGGAATAGTCACACTGGAAGATATCCTTGAGGAAATTGTAGGCGAGATAACAGACGAAAGCGACGAAGATCAGATATTGTACCGCAAAATTGATGACAAGACTTATATATTCGAAGCCAAAATATTACTGAATGATTTCTGCAAGGTGCTGGATATCGAAGATGATCTTTTTGATGACGTCAGAGGAGAATCTGAGACACTTGCCGGTCTTATTCTGGAATTGACCGGGGAAATCCCGCAAAAAGATCAGATTATCAAATTCGGCAATTTTATCTTCAGGATAGAATCGGCCGACAGAAGAAGAATAAAAGAGATCCGTGTCGAAATAAATAATAATAATGGCAATAATAAGCAGGGTTAAATTCATTGCAATATTGATTATCTTATGCGTTTCATTTAGCTGCAGGCATGTTCCTGTACCAAAACCACGAGGTCATTTCAGGATTGATCTCCCTGAACACAGGTATATTCTATTCAGTGAACCCCCTGGCAGAAGAGTGAATATTCCTTTAACATTTGAATACCCTGCCTATGGTCATCTTACATTCCAGGGTGAACATGGGTCAGACCCCGGATGGTTTGATATCGAGTTTCCGTCTTATAAAGCTAAAATATATCTTACTTACAAGGACGTAAAGAATGATTTGGATACTCTTCTTGATCAGAGCTATAATCTTAATGTCAAATACCATGTTGCGAAGGCAGATGCTATCAGCGAGCAGGTCTTTAGTAATCCTGAAAACAAGGTCTATGGAATATTATACGATCTGAAAGGAAATACTGCATCAGCTGTTGAATTTTATGTTACAGACAGTCTTAGCCATTATCTTAGAGGCTCTCTTTATTTTGCTTCTGAGCCAAATGCAGATTCACTGGCACCCGTAATTGACTTCTTCAGAGAGGATATCCTTCATCTGATTGAAACTCTGAAGTGGAAATAACAATTATACTATAAGCTACCAATGGGTTGTATTACAAAACATTATCTTAATGAATTTTCCATACTCGGAGTTTGGAAAATAGAAGAAGATCTGAATACCCTCCTGGAGCTGGTAACACTCGATAACGATGAAAAAAAGAAGTATAACGGATTCAGCAGTACCTCAAGGAAGCTCGAATTTTTAAGTGTCAGAGCTCTGCTCTCAGAGCTGATCGGGAAGGATGCCAGGATCGTTTATAATAAAAATAATAAGCCTTTCCTGAATGATGGATCAAGATTTATCAGTATTTCCCACTCTCACAAACTTACTGCTATTCTGTTAAGCACCAATGAAAAGGTTGGAATAGACCTCGAATATATGAGTTCGAATATTGCAGCCCTTGCATTTAAATTCATTAACAGGAAGGAAAAAGTATCCAGGGAACTCGATGAACGCAGGTATCACCTGTATATTCACTGGTGTGCAAAAGAAGCACTTTATAAAATCTGCGACAAAGAGGGAATAAGCATAAGGAACAATATTACAATTGAACCTTTTGCACTGGGTGAATCAGGTGAAATCACCGGACATGTCCATACAAGCAAGATAAATGAATCATTTGAACTATTCTATTCAAAATATGATAATTACGCCATTGTATGGACGAAAAAAAATATGAATCCTGCGGATGAAAACTTATAATTTCCCCGGTAAAAAGAGCATTGCCCTGCTTCTCGACCCTGATAAGTCAACGGGAGACTCGCTTCATAACATTCTTCAGTATGCAATCAGGAGCCAAACTGATTATATTTTTGCGGGAGGCAGCCTCACCTTTTCAAGCATCGACAACCTGATAAGCGAGATCAGGGAGCTCTGTGCAATCCCAGTGATCCTTTTTCCGGGCAACCTTCTTCAGCTTACACTAAAAGCTGATATTATATTGCTGCTTTCACTTATCTCGGGTCGTAATCCTGAACTGCTTATTGGCAATCATGTAATTGCTGCACCGCACCTTAAAGATGTAAGGGATAAGCTTGTTTCTGTGGGGTATATGTTGATAGGCTGCGGGAAAAAAACGTCAGTTGAGTATATAAGCCAGACTGAGCCAATTCCGTGCGATAAACCTGAAATTGCAGTGGCAACTGCACTGGCCGGAGAAATGCTTGGTATGCAGATGATATATCTCGAGGCGGGAAGTGGTGCAACTAATCCTGTTCCGCTGAATATTGTTAAATCAGTCAGACAAAATATTTCTATTCCTTTAGCTGTAGGCGGCGGAATAAAGAGTAAGGATGAAGTCGAAGACATTTATAATGCCGGTGCTGATCTGATCATTCTGGGCAACGGCTGTGAGAAAAATCCTGAATTACTTATTGAAGCCTGCAGGATAAGAGATAAATTTATCTGAATAATTCGAACATCGGTTCCCCGGTACATGCATTAGGATATGGCACTTTGCAGAGTGTCGATAAGGTTGCAGCAATATCGGTCATATTCACCTTCCTTGTCACTGTTGCCTTATTAACAGACCATCCATACCAGATCAATGGAACATGAGTATCATATTCATAGGGCGAATTGTGATTTGTAACATAATCAGCGGTTTGCTCAACCCATCCCGGATTCAATATTACAATAACATCTCCTGATCTCTGAGGGCTGAAATTGTTTATGATCCTTTTAAGATTGCCATTTCCGAAATCATTTGTTTCAAATGCGGAGTAAGGATATGCTGCTTCGACTCCAGTGAACTGAACAAGGAAACGGGATACTTTTTTCTGCACATCATCAAGTGAGAGCCGTGCATCCTCAATTAATGTCCTGTTAAGAAATATCTGCCGTTCTGAATAACCTTTCACCCAGTCTCCCTCACCATAGACTGCATTAAGATATGTTCTGAGCAGCTGCAAAGCCTGGTTCTGCTTAAAATAACCTGAAGGGATCCTGTTCTTTTCAAGAACCGTCGGAATCTCCGATATCCCATGGGCAGCAGTAAAATAGATCAGAACATTCTTCTTGCCGATGCTGTCATTTACATAGGTAAGAAGATTCTTAATATCATCATCAAGTCGAAAAATAGCATCACCCATCTCAACCGATGATGGTCCGAATCTGTGACCTATATAATCGGTTGATGAATAACATATTGTAAGATAATCTGTAACATCATGTCTTCCCAGCTGTTCATTTTGCAAAAGTCTGATAGCAAAACTTGTGGTCAGGGAATTACCAAAAGGAGTTTCTCTCAGCAAAGAGTAATCATTTTTAGTGCCCGTCGCATTCTTCGCCCGTATTTTCTTAAGATCGTAAGGGAAGTAATTAATATTATTGAAGCCAGCTTCAAAACTGTTTGAATCTGGAAGGCAATCAACATAGTCCTTTGGCGGTCTTGACATACTCCACGTTGAGTTCAGATAAGAATCTGAAAACTTCATGGCATTAAAGTCATTAACCCACACCGGAAGAGCATTTAAATAATATGAACTTGTCATCCATGTTCCTGTGACATCATCAAACCAATAAGCTGCATTTGCAGCATGCCCGGCGGAGAATATTGCCGAGCTTTCCCGTAAACCTGCGCTGAAAACTTTAGCTTTTTTGTTTGTGGCCATTTCAAGTTCATCCGAGAATGTTGATACCAGCAGATTTAAAGGTGAATGCAGGCCCGATTCAAAACTTCCGCCAGTCGAATTTACATTGACGTCTTTAGTACAGTTAATAAGTTCATTCTTTAATGGTACATACCAGTCATCAGAAGTAATGCCATGAGCTGATGGTTCAGCCCCGGTCGCGATAGTTGCATGGCCTGGTGCAGATTGAGTCAGCATATATTCATAGGATGCATTCTTAAAGTAAGTCCCTTCATTAATAAGTCTTTTTATCCCATTTTCACCCAGCTTGTCCCGGAATTTCTCAAGCTGATCGAATTTTAATTCTTCAACCACAATCCCGATTACAAGTCGCGGTCTGTCCGGAGGAAGATAAGCTCCCTGGCCTGACAGATACGAATAAACAAAAATCAAAAAGACTATCGCTGTATATTTTTTCATAGTTTGCTCCTGGTTCTTAAATAATTTAACACAGATTTGCCGGTAAATAGTTTACCCCGGCTCCCTCACACTTAAGAGTAAGGTGCAAAAATACTTGTTTTAATTACAGAACCAAATGAAGATGATTATTTAATGACTATGAACCTTCCAAGGAATGATGAACGGGTAATAGTACTTCTGATTACGACTGTGTAAGCGCCTGCTGATAAATATTTTACGTCAATTAATAAGGGTGCCTCCCGTGTTACTTCAGCATTATAATCTGACATCAGCATACCTGATTGATTAACGATCGATACATGCATAATTCCCTCAATATTATCAGGTAGTATAGCATTGAGAATTTCTTTTGCAGGGTTTGGATAGAGGCGAATGCGGACAAAGGAATTTGCAGTTTCAACATAATCGGGAACGGGCGACATATCCACTGTAACTTCAGTTTTCTGAAAAGGTGCAACCACAATATTAGTTATGGTTTGAGTCAAATAACCGGTAGCCGAAAAGGTAAGATCCCAGGAACCCGGAGATAAAAATCGCACAAAACTCCCCGTAAGAGTATCTGAATAAACCTGGGAACTATCTTTGTCATGCCCATTAATGAAAACTCTTGCAGGAACAGGAACATGAGTATTGATATTGCGGACTAATCCATGAATGCCATATAATGCATTTTCCAGATACCCAAGCAATGAGTGCCAGTTATTCTGCCATAAAAGGGTCAGCTGGGAATCAGGAGTGTCATACTGATCATCAAGTTCAATAGTTACCTCCCTTCCATGAAGTTCCCACGTCACAAAATCCTGTCTCCCTCCATAGATAATATACCATACTGCTCCACGAGTAACCCCGTTGTCGAGATAATTCATATATGCCGGACCTCCATAGACATGTGCTGTATCGGCATAAGACCTGCTGATACTATTGAACCACGAATCATCTGCATGTAATATTGATAGCCACCTGTCCCACGGGTAATTGACAACTTCTGATCCTGAATGAAAATTTGCAGAGAGGACAAATTTGTGGTTCCTCATAAATCTTATCATATCAAGAGTCTCTTTTTGCTTGATAGTGTTTGGCGTCACAGGATCAGGAAAATTCCTGTTCAGATCGTACCCATTGGCGTTAAAACGTGTGGGAGAGCTGATTATATTTCCAAGTCCATATGTACCGTCAGGGTTTGCAAGAGGATTTATCCATATCGTCAGGTTATCCAAAAGATTAGTCACCCTGTCATCACCATTGTAATTTTTAAAGAGATAATCGGCGAGGTGGAGCATTAGGATATATCCACCCGTTTCGTCACCGTGCATCGTTGATGTGTAGAAGACTTCAGGTTTTTTTTCATTTGAAGCTACATTGGCAGAAATTTTAAGAGCAAGAACAAGTTTTCCATTCACACTTGTACCAATTGTGTCGAGCCTGCACAACGAAGGGTAGATTTTTGAAAAGCTCTGCATTATTGAGTCATACTGCAGATATGTTGGATATTTATCCCAGTTCATAGCCTCATTAACATTCAATGCTGCTGAGATAATATTCCTGGAGACAGCCTTTTCTACTATCTGATAATCATACTTTTGCATGATAAACCAGTTTATTGTAATCCGGGAAAGACTTACATGAACAAGCTTATCTCTCACTGATAAAATTGATACATTGGTTGTCAGCAATTCCATAGATGTTATAGATCCGGATGGAATTGTGACCTCAACCTGTCCAAACTGATTTATTATCTGGCGGATTTTATCATCCTGACTTATTATCTGTGACAGGCACCTCACCAGAGATAATAAGGACAGAGAAATCAATATCAGGAGCCGCCTTGACATAAGGGTTTTATACATTGAACCTTATATGCAGTATATCGCCATCTCCGACAACATAATTCTTTCCTTCAATATAAAATTTCCCTGCTTCTTTGCAGGCGTGCTCAGATCCAAACGAAATAAAGTCGTGATATTTCATAACCTCAGCTCTTATAAATCCTCTCTCAAGATCACTGTGAATAACTCCAGCGGCTTTGGGTGCAGTCATACCGGTTTTTATGGTCCAGGCTCTGATCTCCATAGGTCCGACTGTAAAGAATGTCTGAAGTTTTAACATCTTGTAAGCGGCCCGTACCAGCTTATCAACCCCGGGTTCAGTGAGCCCTGCGTCTTTAAGAAAAGCCAGGCGATCTTCATTATTCTCCAGTTCAGCTATTTCTGCTTCGGTCGCACCAGCTATCACCAGAATTTCAGCGTCGCGGCCTTTAAGAAATTCCTTTACCTTATCAACATATTTATTACCGGTAATGGCAGACTTCTCATCAACATTACATACGTACATTACAGGTTTCATTGTAAGAAGGAAGAGATCATCAACATACTTTTTGTCCTCTTCCTTCACTTCCAGGGTCCTGGCATTATTGAATCCTTCAATATGTTCACGAAAGTGATGAAGTATCTCAACACCATGTTTTGCATCTTTATCTCCGGTTTTTGCAGCTCTTCCTAGACGCTCAATCTTTTTTTCCACAGACTCAAGGTCCTTCACCTGAAGTTCGAGATCAACCGTTTCAAGGTCGCGTACCGGATCAACCGAACCATCAATATGTGGTAGTGCCTCATTATCAAAGCATCGCAGAACATGAATCAATGCATCGGTGTTCCGGATGTCTCCCAGGAATTTATTACCAACTCCTTCACCCTTATTTGAACCTTTTGCTAAGCCCGGAATATCGACAATTTCAACAGTAGTATGAACAATCCGGTCAGTGACCTGGTGCTTTTCAAGCTCATATAACCTTGGATCAGGCACCTGAACAATTCCTATATTTGATTTTGTTGCACTGAATGCAAAGGCATTTGTTTCTCCTTTTGTATTGGATATACAGTTAAAAATTGTCGTTTTCCCGACATTGGTTATTCCTATAATTCCACATTGAAGTGCCATCAGCGGTCAGGATTAATTGATTTGCAGCAAATTTATCATAATTATGGGGATATATCAAGCTACCCCCTAAATCCCCCAATTGGGGGACTTTAAATCAATGAATTAAGAATGAAGAACAAATGAACAGTGAATTTAGAACTGAATCATGATTTCTGAATTCAGATTTCAAATGTTCGTCATTCTGATTTTCTCAGCCCCCCAATTGGGGGACTTGGGGGACTAGATAATATCCTGCAGTGGGGGGTTGGGAAGTTGAAATACCGGCAGGCAGGCGCACCCTTTGGCAAGCTCAGGGGAGGTCGTAATGATACTTTACTTGGGTTGAGTGTCAAAAAGAAAACTTCTATCTTTAAACCTTTAACTGTTCTTTCACTCTAAGAAGAAAATCATTATTGAAATTGAACAGCATCCGCCCCGACGAAAATATTTCGGAATTGCTTAGGACAGATCTGAATAAAGGCTTCCGTCTTATAGTTGAGAAGTACAGCCAGAAACTTTATTGGCACATCCGCAGGCTTGTGATTATACATGAAGATGCCGATGATGTACTGCAAAACACGTTTATAAGCGTCTGGAAAAGCATCGGAAATTTCAGAAATGAAAGTTCGCTCTATACCTGGCTTTATACAATTGCTACAAATGAAGCCCTGGCATTAATAAACAGAAGAAAAAAAAATTCTTCTGTCTCAATCGACGATCTTGGGAGTTATTTTGAATGCTCGATGGAAGGAAGCACCTGGTTTGACGGTGATGAAGCCCAATTGAAGCTTCAGAATGCTATACTGAAGCTTCCTGAAAAGCAACGTGTTGTATTTAATCTTAAATATTATGATGAGATGACTTATGAAGAGATGAGCAAAGTTTTGAAAACATCGGAAGGTGCTCTTAAAGCATCCTATCATTATGCGGTTAAGAAAATTGAAAGAATAATTTCCGGTGATTAAACCTTTTAAACTCTGAACAATCTAAGAAATAATGAACCGGGCATGTTTACAAATACGTACTACCAAGCCATGTTTACTTAAAAATGTGAGTTCAATCATACTTTTGAAATAGATTAAATTATGATTAAAAAGCTGAATGACATACCTGATAAAAATCCGTTTAAAGTACCTGATAATTACTTTGAAGAAGTAAACAGAAGGATAATATCCGCAACTTCAGGTATTGATCAGGAAATCAAAAAGGTCAGCATATACCGCAGGTTCAGGACCAGTCTTCTTATAGCAGCTTCGGTGGCAGGCTTTGCTATGTTAAGTTATACAGCAATAAAGCTTCTGACACATGACAGAACAAATTCACAGGTGTCAGAAGCTCTGCATCAGATGAACCCTGAATCATATATAAATGATATTGACATTACTGCACTTGAAGTAGATGCATCTTCACTGGTGCTTTCTGAAGAGGGTCCGGATGTCAGCAATAAGGATATAATAGATTATCTGATTCTTAATAACATTGAACTTAGTGATATTTATGAACACCTATAAATTTAAAACCATGAAAAGAGTAATAATTTTCCTGTTGATAATATTAACCTTGCCATCAATCAGATCATCTGCCCAGAATTCAAACCTGGAAAAACTGAATGATTATAAAATCGCATTCTTCACAAAAAAATTGAATTTAACATCAGGAGAAGCTGAAAAATTCTGGCCGGTATATAATGAATATCAGAGCCAGAGGAACTCGCTTCAACTTGATAAAATTAAATTGAACAGGAATTTTAATTTGAATGTGAGTACACTTTCAGATAAGCAGCTCGAAGAAATGGGCGACAAATATGTTGATTATCTGGTGCAGGAGTCCAATCTTGCAGTTGACTTTCATAAAAAACTTAAAGAAATACTGCCACCTGTCAAAATACTAAGATATTATCAGGCAGAAAACCAGTACAAGATTCAGCTTCTTAATGAGCTTCAGAATGCTAAACAACAGAGACTGAGACCCGGGCGAAATTAATAATCAATTAATTATTCGCTGATTATCTGTTTCCAGTCAAATGTCCGCAGAAACTTTATTGATTTTTCGATTTCGGGATACATTACCTTATCATCATTAATAAAAGGTATCATTTCACGAAATGATCTGTATACTTTTTCTAACTGCGGTGATGTTCTGAGCGGCCTTCTGAATTCAAGAGCCTGAACAGCTGTAAAAAGTTCAATTGCCAATATCTTTTCCAGGTTTTCTGCAACCCGTAATAGTTTTGTTGCACCATTGGCACCCATGCTTACGTGATCTTCCTGTTCATTGGATGAAGGTATTGAATCAACTGATGAAGGCGTGCATAGCTGCTTATTCTGGCTGACGATCGAAGCTGCAGTATATTGTGGTATCATAAAACCACTGTTCAATCCGGGATTGACCACAAGGAACTCGGGAAGATCTCTTTGGCCTGCTATCAGCCTGTAAACTCTTCTTTCTGAAATACTTCCCAGCTCGGCAAGAGCTATCGCAAGATAGTCAAAGATCAGGGCAAGTGGCTGACCATGGAAATTGCCCCCGGAAACAATAAGATCCTCGTCGGGAAATATTGTCGGGTTATCAGTAACGGAGTTGATCTCCGTGAATATTACCGACTTCGAATATGTAATGGCATCTTTACTTGCTCCATGAACCTGCGGGATACAACGGAATGAGTAAGGATCCTGGACATGAACTTTTTTTCTTGAAATGAGCTCACTCCCTTTCAACATATGCCTGATAATCTTTGCAGTGGCAATCTGTCCTGCATGCGGCCTGATCCTATGCACACATTCGAAAAACGGATCTGGCCGGCCATCATATGCTTCAAGCGAGATAGCTGAAGTAATATCAGCAAATGCAGAAAGTCTTTCAGCCAACGATATAATATATACACCATACGAGCTCATGAATTGCGTTCCGTTCAGAAGCGCAAGTCCTTCCTTTGATTTCAATACCACGGGTGACCAGCCAAATTTTTTAAGGATCAGAGAAGATTCTGTTATCTTTCCTTTAAATATCACCTCTCCCAAACCAAGAAGAGGAAGAACCAGGTGAGCAAGAGGAGCGAGATCACCCGATGCACCTAGAGATCCCTGCTCATATATTACAGGATTAATGCTTTCATTAAAGAAATCCATCAGACGCTGAACTGTCGCTACCTGAACTCCGGAGTACCCGAGACTCAGCGCATGAATCTTAAGCAGTAGCATAAGTCTGACTATTTCTTCTCTGACCACGGTCCCTGTACCACATGCGTGAGACATAACAAGATTTTCCTGAAGCTTATTAAGCTGATCTTTGCTGATTGTTTTATTATGCAGCGATCCAAAACCAGTTGTTATACCATAAATAGGTGAGGTATGATTTTCAAGCTTTTTGTCGAGGTAGTTCCTGCAAAGTGTTATAAGGTCCACAGATTCTTCTGAGAGAGAAAGCCTCGCATTACCGGCAAGTATTTCACTTATCGTTTCAAGCTTCAGATCTGCAGGTGATATTTTAAAATTCATGAGTGACTTGTTTAGGTTTAAAAATTAATCTCCCAGAATCCAATTGATTTTCTTCGTTTACCCTCGTCCCCATCTCATTCTTCACAAATTCACTTAGTTCATCAAAGTGTATGCTTTTCTGTTCACCGGAAGACATTTTCTTGATCGTTATGCTGTCATTTTTAATCTCATCTTCACCGGCTATTATAATATAAGGTATCTTTTTTGCGTCAGCATAGGATATTTGTTTTTTAAGTTTTACATCATCGGGGTAAAATTCACTCCTGACATTCAAATTATGCAGTAAATCAAGGATCTTTTGGGCGTATAATGTTTCCTTTAAACCGAAATTAACCACCAGTACCTCAGTTGACAATGTAATGAGATCACTAAAAAGATTAAGCTGATTCATAACATCATAGATTCTGTCTGCACCAAAAGAGATTCCTACTCCGGAGACCCCTTCCATTCCAAAAACTCCGGTAAGATTATCATAACGTCCTCCGCCGCATATGCTCCCAATGCTTACATCTTTTGATTTCACTTCAATTATCGCGCCCGTATAATAATTCAATCCACGGGCAAGTGTCAGGTCAAGTTCAATATCACTTTCCAGGGGGCTGCTTTCAATGTACTCAAAAAGTATCTTTAACTCATTTATTCCTTTCATCCCAGCTTCAGATTCTGCTAATAACCTGCCTAATGTTGAAAGCTTTCCGGAGGTGGTTCCTCTCAAATTCAGAAAAGGTTGCAGGTTTGATATTGAAGCCTCTGACAAGCCTTTATTTTTCAATTCAGAATTAACATTCTCCAAACTTGTCTTATCAAGCTTATCAATTGCGACAGTAATATCTATCATCAGGTCTGACTCACCTATTACTTCCGCAATTCCTGCAAGAACCTTCCGGTTGTTAATTTTTATTGCAGCCGGGATCCTTAGTTTTTTAATGATATCGTCAATGATCCTGACAAGCTCATATTCATTTAGCAGTGAATCGCTTCCGATTACATCAACATCACATTGATAAAACTCCCGGTATCTGCCTTTTTGTGGTCTGTCGGCCCTCCACACAGGTTGAATCTGATATCTTTTAAAAGGAAATACTATTTCATCACGATGCTGCACCACATAACGTGCGAATGGTACTGTCAGGTCGTATCTCAATCCCTTTTCGCAAATCCTGGCAGATAGCCTTGAGGATTCGCGCCTGGCCAGATCCTCGTCACTTATTGAGGATAAGAAATCTCCTGAATTAAGTATTCTGAAAAGAAGTTTATCTCCTTCTTCGCCATATTTACCCAACAGGGTCGTAAGGTTTTCAATTGCAGGCGTTTCAATAGGCTGATAACCATATAACCTGAATATCTGCTTGACTGATTCGAAAATATATTCGCGCTTGAGCATCTCTTCAGGTGAGAAATCCCTGGTTCCTTTCGGTATTGATGGTTTGGAAGACATGGTTTCAAGATAAAAGACAAAAGTATAAAAGAATCGGAGAATCTGAAATTCAAATAACCGCAAAGCACACAAAGAGAAGAAACCCTTTGCTAGCCCGGATTTGTAATCCGGGCTTTAAGAACTAAATTACAATGTATGTAATTATAGCGAATAGTGGCACGGATTGCAATCGAGCAGACCAGAGGCACGGATTTCAAATCCGCGCCAGCTGACGTATTAGTCGAGATATTTAATTCAAATTTAAGCTACATGCGCTATGTAAACAAGTCTCCCCCGCTCACTTGGGAGCGGGGGACGGAAGGGGGTGAGGTCAATATTTTTCAGGAACGAAGGTCTGCTCAGTTACCGGAGGTCTTACATAAGCTACATCGTGTTTTAATGGCGGTAGTTTTAGTGGTTTTGGAGTCAGATCCTGGTATGGAATGAGGGAAAGAAGATGGCTTATACAGTTGAGTCTGGCTCTCTTCTTGTCATCTGCACGAACCACATACCACGGTGATTGTTTGGTATCAGTATACGAGAACATTTTATCCTTAGCCATTGAGTACTCAACCCATTTATCACGCGATTCAATATCCATCGGGCTTATCTTCCAGCGCTTTGTAGGATCTTTAATTCTGTCCTGAAACCGTTTTTCCTGTTCATGGTCACTTACAGAGAACCAGTATTTAATAAGAATGATCCCTGATCTGATAAGCATCTTTTCAAATTCCGGACACGATCTTAGAAATTCCTCATACTCGTCAGTTGTGCAATAGCCCATAACCTGTTCAACGCCGGCCCTGTTATACCAGCTCCTGTCAAAGAGGACAATCTCACCTCCCGCCGGGAGCTCAGAAGCATATCTCTGGAAATACCATTGTGACTTTTCCTTTTCAGTCGGGATACCCAGAGCTACGATCCTGCATATCCTGGGATTCAGGCAGCCTGCTATAGTTTTAATTACACCGCCTTTCCCGGCTGCATCTCTTCCTTCAAATACAACAACAACTTTTAATTTACTGGCCTTTACCCATTCCTGCAACTTTACCAGTTCAATTTCAAGCAGCATGAGCAATTCTTCGTACTGCTCATCATCAAGTTTTTTCTTTTTCTCCTGTTCAACATCATGATATAAATCGTCCTTGCCGCTAACCCTGGCATTTGCTGTAACTTTTGTCTTGTTTGCCATGACATTGAATATTAATTGAATCAGAAAATTATCAAAAATTTGTGGGAAATCAGAAATTTGATAAGGAAAAGACTTAAAATATCACTATTTCAGGTATCAACAGCGGACCGTCAACCCCCTAAATCCCCCATTGCCTGGCTGCCGGTAGTAGGCAGGGGACTTTTAAATCAATGAATTGAGAATGAAGAACAAACGAACAGTGAATACAGAACTGAATCAAAACCATTGGAACGATTGAATATCAGAACATTTGAACATTCAAATTCAGAAGTAAATTCTTAATTCTGAGTTCGTTTGTTCTATTGTTCTATTGTTCATAATTAAGTTAGCCCCTTATTTGGGGTCCCGATAGCGATCGGGATGGGGTCAGGCTAATTGGATGGCTATTGTATAAACGGAATCACCAGAGGGTATCTGAAAAGTTCTCCTTTTGGAGCCTTCACACTAGCAATAATTACACAGATTACTTTAAGGGCACCTAAAATCATGACAATCGGAATCCCTATTATTATAAAACATAAAGGGATTGCCAAAACAATGTATAGCAGCATAGATAACTGGAAGTTGAGAGATGCCTTTCCATTTATATTTACCCAGGAAGACTCGTCTCTCCTTGTGAGCCAGCAAACCAGAGGTCCGATTATACCTCCGAACGGGAAAAAGAAACCGGCAAAAGCTGACAGATGACAGAGCATCGCCCAATTTCTTTCTGTTTCTGATAAAACTCTGTTCTCTTCCATGATGTCCAAGTATTTATTAAAAGACGGCATTGCCTTGTCAATGATGCATCCTATCTCTCAAGTCTTCTCAGATCGTCGGGCAAAAGACCGTTCGGATTGGCTTTGTCAATCATATGCAGGTTATAGTAATAAAGCTCTGAATCATCTGTCCCAATCAGCATAATGAAGCAATATCCTGAATCTCTGTCACCCATTGGGCCCACCTTATGCAGGATAACTGTATCGGGAGCTTTATCTTCAATAGCTTTAATTATTTCTTCATCAGTAACTATCTCGATTTTACTTTTATAAATTGCTTTAATCCTGTCAATTGTAGATATCCCCGGGGAGAGGTCGTCCTGCTCCACCAGTATGGTCTTATTCTTAACACCAGGTATGTTTTTATTATAATATTTAAGATATTTTCCCAGCGTAAGTGACGGGTCTTCCGATATCTTTTGTGCATGCTTCTGCATAAACGAAATTATAGCTCCAAGCTTGTAACTGTAGACCATATCGTTTACCCCGGCAAAAGAAAGAGGAACTGCACATATTTCCGGCATCTCAGCAAGCTTATTGACATTTTTACCCTGAAGGAGATTGATAAAATTATAAAGGCCATGAGATCTGTCTTTATCAAAATTTGTCTGTGTGATAACAATGAAAGAATACGCTGGATCAAGTCTTCTTACGTTAAACTGTTTTACAGTAATAAATTCAAAAGGTGTTATTTTCCAGGATTTTTCAACCACTTCCTTTATGTAAATGTTATATGATGAAAAGGGATCATCTTCAAGAACCACACATGTTTTCGAGGCATTAAATTGTTTTATTTCATCTTTATCAGGGAATGGAGCCTGCCCCATCAGAGTGATGACGGAAAAGAGCATAGCAAAAGTCAGAAGTAAGGTTCTCATTCAGGGGATTATTGAGCTGGGACAGGTATATACAAAGGATTATCTTCGTTGAATTTCCTGATATATACAAACATAAGGTCTTTTTTCTTCTTCCTTGAGAGCTGAACATACTCCTCATAGAGCTTATTATCTTTCATTAAAAGAAGTTCAGTATTATCCACATCAAACTCCAGCACTTTTCCGCTCTCAAAATCGAGAAGATACTGTTTCAGCTCGTCACGGCTCATATTAGACCTATATGGTGAATAATATGAATATGGATTGTAATAATTACTGTAGCTATAGGGAGAATAGTAAGGATCGTAGTATCCATAGGGAGATCCATAATAGCGTGAATCATATGTAGTTATATCAGCGACAAAGTGACAGATGCTTCCTATAAAGGTGATCCTGTTGAAGTTTTCCTGAACCTGAACATACAGGACACCGTTTCGGGAATAACCCCAGATTGAGTTTTTTTCAATATCCTGCCTTACACCCAAATTGTCATAGAAATAGATCTTATTGCCTTCAAGAATTTTCTTAAAGAATTCCCTGTCGTTATAATCGACAGAAGTCAGCAGTTTTGCTTTGGGTATCGGGCTATTCAGCTTTACCTGCTCAAAATTGAGATAGATGCCATCATTGAACTTGAAATTGGGCGTGTATTTAACCACACCTTCTTTCCCTTGCTCTTGTTCTTGCCCATACAATCGGAGAACAGGTACACCTTGTGAAAATAAGCTAATAAAAAAAACTATCCTTAATATTTTCAACATAGCATTCATGTTTTTCCATTTCAGTTCAAATTTCGTACCGGAATCACAAATTTAACCTTTTCCTTCAAAGGTTGATAATTTCAGTTAATGTATATTTATTACTTATTTTGTGTAAATTTACATAACCTCAAAATAATTGTTTATGGTCAGTGAAACTGAAACAGGTGACAGAAATAATGGTTCAAATAAAACTAGTGACGAAATATTCGAAAAGAAAAAGAAGTTCATTGATACATATTCAATCCTGGCACTTTTCATCCTTTTAGCAGCAGTCCTTTTAATTTCATTTAATATTAAACTTCTCGCTGGTTGCTTGGTTATTGCCGCTGCAAGTCTTGGGGTAATTATTGTAAGAAAAGCATCTGAACTAAATAAGAACTTTAAAGAATCCCTTAATGAGTTCTCTTCAATGAATGAGAGGAAAGATGATGTAATTATTGATTTCTCTCATAAGATACGGGAACCTCTGAATAACCTGGTTATCATTTCCGATATGCTGATGGAGTCAGGACTTCAGAAAAAGCAAAAAGAGTTGCTTGAGACTTTTATCGCCTCTACTAATAACATGGTGACTACGGTCAACGAACTTACCATGCAGTCTGCAGGAAACCTGAGTTATGAGCACAGAAAAGCAATACGATTTAATTTGTTCTCTACTATTCAAAATACGATTGAACTTTATAGTCTTAAAGATAAAGCTAATATCGATTTTATTCTTAATAAAAAGGAATTCAGTGATTTTGAATGCTTTGGCGATCCAATAATCCTTAAACAGATCTTTCTCGATCTTTTCAATACGATTGATATTCAATCGTCTGAAAGAGCTACCAGGGTAACTATAAACCTGAAGAAAACGAAAGAGACGGGAACTGAGAGTACTATTGCATTAAGAATACAAACTGATAATCCGATTGTCCTTATAAATGAACATAGTGCTGAGAAGAGCCTGGCTGCCAGATTTATATCATCCGACAAAGGTACTTTCACTCAGGAGATTGGAACGAATTCCACTGTCCTGAACATTTTCCTCCCATATGCCAATCCAGTTACCGAGCCAAAGCAAACCATCACTGCCCAAAAGATTGAAGAATTAAAACAAAGAGAGAAAATTCATAAGGATCTCAAGGACCTCAAAATACTGCTTGTTGAAGATAATCTCATAAACCAGAAGATCACCCTTCTAACTCTCTCACCCCTTGTTCATAGCATTGAGACTGCCTCGAATGGCAAAGAAGCTCTCGACAGATTCGGAATCACAAGCTTTGATCTTATTCTTATGGATATCCAGATGCCGGTCATGAGTGGTCTTGTAGCTGCTGAAAAGATCAGGGCACTTGAATCAGTCACCAATTCACATGTTCCGATAATTGCGATCACTGCAAATGCGATGATCGGCGATAAAGAAAAATGCCTTTCAGCCGGTATTGATGATTATATCAGTAAACCTTTTCAGCCGGCTGCCCTGATCGACAAAATTAAAAAGATCATTTAGTCTCACTGATCACAGGTCTGAATCCTATTACCATCATGTCGTCTACCTGTTCATTTGCACCCATCCAGCTCTTAATATTCTCTTCAAGAATTGCTCTCTGATCATTGACAGGGAAATTGTGGATACTCATTAGCAAATATCTGAAACGCCTGTACATAAATTTTTTATTCTCCGTTCCTCCAAACTGATCCACATATCCATCAGAAAAAATATAGAATATGTCATCATCCATAAGATCCATTTCATGATCCCTGTAAGGGTGACCGTCGGGATTCATGCCAATTATAATTTTATCAGCTGCTATTTCAATCAGATTGCCGTCACGAATAAGATAGAGTGGCAAAAATGCTCCGGCATATTCCATTTTTTTCCTTTTTCTGTCTATCACACAGAGCCCGATATCCATGCCATCCCTGATTATTGTTCCAATGTTTTTTTCTCTGCTGAAGGTTTTTTCCAGTCCCCTGTTCATTACCGCAAGAACTCCTGACGGAATTTCAATATTGTCTTCATTAATAGTCTTCTCAATTAACTTAAGTCCTATCATCGACATCAGAGCCCCAGGCACACCGTGACCGGTACAGTCAGCTGCAACAATAAATATCTTTTCACCTTTTTCGCCTATCCAGTAGAAATCTCCGCTTACTATATTCTTGGGTTTGAATAAAATGAATGAGTCCGCAAAGTGTTTACGGAAATAAGCTTCCGATGGAAGCATGGCTTCCTGGATCCTTTGCGCATAAATCAGGCTGTCAGTTATATCTTTGTCCTTAAGCTCCATCTCTACCTTTTGCAATTCAATAAGCTCCAGAGCCTGGCCTTTTTCGCTTAACAGTTTTCTTGTTTTAACAAGCGTTAAGGTCTGGACAATAATAAAAATCAGGACTACAAAAATCATCAGAGTACTATAAACAATGAAATTGGATGAGGATGAGGGTGTATTGGCTAATTCAACTACGATAATACTATTGATCTTTATCAGACCGTCAAAGATAAGATCATGAAAATATGTCAAGAATAATATTCCCATCTGAGAATAAAAATATATTAATTATCCTAATGTTTTATGAATGCATTTAAAAATACATCACCGTCTACCCAATCAGAATCTCATCCGTGCCTTCCCGGCATAGTCCTTCATTTCTTGCTGATGGAGAATTAATAAACTTCCCGATTCCAAGAGATTCCCATTTCTTGTCAATGGCCGAAATTGTCATATTGTCAGAGCAAACAATATTTGGCCATTTTCTGGGAAATCCGCCATTCCTATATGCTTTTATCGTTCCGTCCAGTAACAACGATCCTTCTGAAATAAGCTCATGATCCCGCTGCGGATCACTATTGCCAAGAAGTTGCCATACAACCATAAATAAATCATTAACATCAACAGTATGATCAACTATTAGTATCAATCTAAGGATACTTCCGTAGCTACCTCCCCTGAATAAATTCTTAACCTTTTCAACAACCTCAGTGTCCCCTGACCTGTCCACTGAAATTATCAATACCGGAATACCTCCCGACAAAAGTGAAGGATTATAATTCTTTATAATATTCGAGCCGGAGAAATCAAATTTAATGTTAGAAATATCCGGTCTGGCAGTATCGGCAATTTCTTCTATTCCCTGTGTTTCTTCCGCCAGTTTTATTGTACCATCGATTCCAACTTTCCCCCCAAAAGAATAGCTATCGGACGAATGGTCAAGAACATCAAGAGGGCCATGGCTGAATATCAGGTCCCTTTGATAATCAACATTAGCAAGGACATGTAAAAGAAGTTCCTTATAATTCCGTATGTTGAGATCTCCGCTCACCACGATCATGTATTTAGTAAACATCATCTGTCCGGCACCTGACAAAGAACTTATCACTTTCATACCCTGACCGGGATAACTTTTCCTGATCTTCACAACCACAAGGTTATGGGCGACACCAGCATCCGGCATATGAAAATCCTCAATTTCAGGTTGCAGCGTCATTCTTACAGGAGAAAGAAACAGCCTCTCGGTTGCTTTAGTTATCCATGCATCCTCCTGTGGAGGTATACCAACAAGAGTGGCAGGGTAAAATGCTTTATTTGAATGTGTTATACACGTAACATGAAATTTAGGAAACCGATCTGCAAGTGAATAGAACCCGGTATGATCACCGAAAGGACCTTCCCATACCAGATCTTCAGCCGGATCAACATAACCCTCGAGTATTATATCCGCATCTTCCGGTACATAAAGATCGTTGGTAACGCATCGTACCAGTTTTACTTTTTTTTTCCTGAGGAATCCAGCCAGTATATATTCATTTATATTTTCAGGTAGTGGTGCAGTTGCAGCATAAGTATAGACAGGGTCGCCGCCAAGTGCTACCGAGACCGGCATTTTTTTCCCAGTCGTTTTCCAGGCTTCAAAATGGTTAGCACCTGTTTTATGGCGTTGCCAGTGCATGGCGGTTGTATTTTTATCAAGGATCTGCATCCGGTACATTCCGACATTCGTGCTGCCAGTCAGCGGATGCCGGGTATGTACCATCGGAAGAGTCACAAAACGACCTCCGTCATGCGGCCAGCATTTCAATACAGGTAGAATATCAAGATCGGGAACTCTGTGTATTTCCTGCTGACATGAACCTTTTCTGCCAGAACGTGAGGGAAACAGGCGGGCCAGTTTAAAGAGTGCCGGCAGGGCTGAAAGCTTTTGAAACAGTGTCTCCTTATGATACAATAAGTTGCCAAATAGCTTTTCTATCTCTGTTCCGGCATCATCGAGGTTGGTCCTGCTTAAAGCTTTTGCCATCCTGAAATCTGATCCGAACATGTTGATCAGGACTGGAAATCTGGTTCCGTTGTTTTCGAAAAGCAGAGCCTTTCCGTCTGATTTGTTCACCCTGTCGGCTATTTCGGCTATTTCTAATACCGGGTCTATAAATTGTTTTATCCGGAGCAGTTCGCCGTTTTTCTCGAGTTCCTTAATAAAATCAGTTAATCCTGAGTAACTCATCAGCGGTAGATTTTGAAATTCAAAGATATTCAATAACCACCGAAATTCCATTCGGTTCGGCGAAGTCTTCAGACTTCGTCATTTTAAAAATAAAAAAGCGAAGTTTTCAAACTTCGCTTAACTGCGGCTAATTGGTCATGCATAAGTATATAAAACAATAATGGGAACTCATCACTAGGATTAGTTCCCATCCATCGTTTACAACCGAGGTTGTTAACGATGCCAGATTACTGTTATTCTGACCGGTTGCATCATTGGGTACGAGACTCTTTTCTGCAACCCCTGGCTTTCGGGTCGTGCCTGTTACAGCATAACCTTTCAGCTGTCCTTTCTCCTGCTTGCGCGGGATTCCGGGACGAAGTGTCTTTCAGGCACTGTTACAGGTTTCCCGAAGGAAACTGCATCAGTTTCAGAAAACCTGGGGCCGAAGCCCTTCATTTACTGAAGCCCTGTGACTCAATCTCTGAAAAGAACGTTTCCGGCTTTCGTTGACTTACTGAACATTCTGGACGCGAGGTCCTTTAGTTCAGACTTCGGCTCTCCTGGTGCGCAGACCCGAGGGTCTGACCGAAACGGAATTTGTTTCAATTAAGTAACACTTTCCGTCTCCACATCTTTCGAGCAGTCTTTTATCGCTCACCTGATAAAGTCAAAATTATACTATTAGTACAATATGACAATCATGTTAGCATTCATTCTTATCCACGCAATATAAACAAGAGAAATCAAAAAATGTTCATAACGTCGGGAAGTGACAATGGACATGAATGTGCGATTTTCTGTCAGATTATTTTTAATGACAGCTGTCCTCAATATGCTATTTCTTGTATCCATATATCGCCAGGTTGCCGAGAGTCTCCTCAATTCTTAGCAGCTGATTGTATTTAGCAATCCTGTCTGTCCTGCTGGCTGATCCGGTTTTGATCTGACCTGAATTGACTGCAACCGCTATATCTGCAATAGTAGTATCTTCCGTCTCGCCCGAGCGGTGTGAAATAACGGTAGTATAGCCTGCCCTGTGAGCCATCTCAATTGCATTAAGGGTTTCGGTGAGAGTTCCGATCTGATTTAATTTTATGAGAATAGAGTTTGCACAACCCATCTCAATACCTTTCTTCAGATAGTCAACATTTGTAACAAACAAATCGTCACCAACTATCTGGATTCTTTTGCCCAGTCTGTCAGTCATTAACTTCCAGCCATCCCAGTCATTTTCAGCCATTCCATCCTCGATAGAATCAATTGGATATTTATTTATCAGTTGCTCAAAATAATCCACCTGCTCCTTTGATGTCTTTCTCGCACCTTTGGGACCTTCAAATTTCGAGTAATTGTACATACCGTCCACATAGAATTCAGAGGATGCCGGATCAAGAGCAATAGTTACATCAGTCCCGGGTTTGTAACCAGCTTCGGAAATAGCCTTAACAATTGTATCAAGCGCATCTTCCATTCCTTCGAATTTAGGAGCAAATCCACCCTCATCACCAACTGCAGTACTAAGTAAACGACCCTTAATGACTTTTTTCAAAGCATGGAAGACTTCAGCTCCCATACGTAATCCTTCACTGAAGGAAGAGGCCCCTATCGGTCTGATCATGAATTCCTGGCAGGCGATCGGAGCATCGGAATGTGATCCTCCGTTAATTATATTCATCATTGGAATTGGTAATGTAACTGCATTGGGCCCGCCAATATAACGGAACAATGGAAGCCCATGATATGAAGCTGCAGCTTTAGCGACTGCCAGGGAAACACCAAGTATTGCATTTGCTCCAAGATTGCTTTTTGTTTTCGTACCATCCAGATCGATCATTTTCTTATCAATCGCAGCCTGGTCCGTTACATCCAGTCCGATCATCTCTTCGGCTATCACGTTATTGACATTATAAACAGCTTTAAGGACACCTTTACCCAGATAACGGTTCTTATCACCGTCCCTGAGTTCCAACGCTTCATTCTCCCCGGTCGATGCTCCGGATGGTATTGCAGCCCGTCCGAAATAACCGCTTGCCGTCATTACATCAACTTCAATTGTTGGATTGCCCCGTGAATCGAGAATCTCGCGTGCATGAACACTAGCTATCTGACCCATAAATTTTTAATTAATTATTAGACAATTAAATAATATGTAAAAAAGGGATAAAGCCTTATCTGACCTATCCCTTTTCGTATTCTGGATTGTATAACATCTTATTATTCTTCCGGAACTGACTCTTCGCTGGTTTCTTCTTCTTTAGTCACAGGTTTTTCACTTTTTTCTGCTTTTGGCTTAGCAGCTTTGGGAGCTGTTTTCTCAGCTGCAGGTCTCATCTTTTTTCTTTGGTGCTCTCCTTCTTCTCGTTGTTTTGGTTTTTGCAGCTTCTCCTCCGAGCATACCTTCATTATAATCAACAAGCTCAAGTACACACATCTCAGCATTATCTCCTATTCTGTTGCCTGTTTTCAATATTCTTGTATAGCCACCCGGACGTTCGGCTACTTTAGGAGACACTTCTCTGAACAGTTCAGCTACTGCTGATTTATCTTTGAGGTAACCAAATACAATCCTCCTCGAGTGGGTTGAGTCGACCTTTGATTTAGTAATAAGTGGTTCCACAAAAGTACGCAGCGCTTTGGCTTTGGCTGTTGTTGTTGAAATCCTTTTATGAAGGATAAGTGATGTAGCCATGTTCGAAAGCATCGCTTTTCTGTGTGAACTGGTTCTTCCTAAATGGTTAATAACTTTATTGTGTCGCATTTCTCTATTTCCTTAACCAGTTTATATTAATCTTTTTCTAATTTATATTTGCTTACATCCATACCAAATGACAGGCTCATGGATTCGAGCAGTTCATCCAGCTCGGTAAGTGATTTTTTGCCAAAGTTCCTGAACTTAAGAAGGTCGTTCTTATTGAACTTAACAAGGTCACCAAGTGTCTCAACTTCCGCAGCTTTCAGACAGTTAAGTGCTCTGACAGAAAGATCGAGGTCGACCAGTTTTGTTTTCAGCAGCTGTCTCATATGCAATACTTCCTCATCAAATTCCTCATTTGCCATCTTATCATCCGAATCGAGAGTGATTTTCTCATCGGAGAAAAGCATAAAATGATATATGAGAATTTTTGCTGCTTCTTTCAGGGCATCTTTCGGATGAATTGATCCATCTGTTTCTATCTCGAAAAGAAGTTTTTCGTAGTCGGTTTTTTGCTCAACACGGTAGTTTTCAATAGTATATTTAACGTTCCGCGTAGGAGTAAATATAGAATCAATAGCGATTAGTCCGAATTCGCTGTCAACCGGTTCATTTTCTTCTGCCGGGACATACCCTCTCCCTTTATTTATAGTAAGCTCAATCTGTATTTTTACATCTGGCTCCATTCTGAAGATGACCAGATCAGGATTCAGAACCTCGAAGGAACTAAGTGCATTGCTTATATTACCGGCTTTGAATACATCCTGTCCGCTCACCTTGATTGTAACTTTCTCGTGATCAACGTCGTCGACAATTCTTTTAAAACGAACCTGCTTAAGATTCAGGATGATCTCGGTTACATCCTCCATAACGCCGGTTATGGTTGAGAACTCGTGGTCAATGCCTTCGATCTTAACGGTTGTTATGGCAAAACCCTCTAATGAAGAGAGAAGAATTCTTCGTAATGCATTGCCGACAGTAATACCATAGCCAGGTTCAAGCGGACGGAATTCGAATTTTCCGTGTTTGTCGTCCGCTTCCAGCATTATTACTTTATCAGGTTTCTGGAATGATAAAATGGCCATAGAATTTTTCTTAATATTATTACTTGGAATACAATTCAACAATAAGTTGTTCCTTGATGTTTTCAGGAATATCAGTACGGTCAGGCACGTTCATAAATTTACCTGCCATCTGTGTGTCATCCCACTCCAGCCATGTAAGTTTTGAATACTTTTTGGTTGAAAGTGAATCGACTATAGACTCAAGAGATTTTGATTTCTCACGAACACCGATAATATCACCGGGTTTCAACTGAAATGAAGGAATATTCACCACCGTACCATTAACAGTTATGTGCCTGTGAGAGACGAGCTGACGTGCAGCGGCTCTTGTAGGAGCGACGCCCAGACGATAAACTACATTATCGAGACGGGATTCCAGAAGCTGTAGCAATACTGCTCCGGTAACTCCTTTACTTCTTGAGGCTTTCTCAAAAGTATTACGGAACTGACGCTCAAGCATACCATATGTATATTTAGCTTTTTGCTTCTCTCTGAGCTGAACACCATATTCTGAGGTCTTTTTCCTTTTTTTATTCATTCCATGCTGTCCGGGAGGAAAATTCTTCCTTTCAAGATGCTTGTCGGGACCAAAGATTGGTTCTCCAAATTTTCTTGCTATTCTGGTTCTTGGGCCGGTATATCTTGCCATTTTCTATAATAATTTGATACTTGATTACTATTTTTTATTTCGGATTTCGGATTTCCGATTTCGGATTTCTAAATCCGCAATCCCAAATCCGCAATCCGCAATGATTTAAACTCTTCTTCTTCCGGGAGCACGGCAGCCATTATGAGGCATAGGTGTTACGTCAACTATTTCAGTTACTTCTATTCCAACATTACTTATGGATCTGATAGCAGACTCGCGGCCTGAACCCGGACCTTTAACAAATACTTTAACTTTTCTTAATCCAAGATCATAAGCCACTTTACCACATTCTTCAGATGCCATCTGGGCAGCATATGGTGTATTTTTTTTGGATCCTTTGAATCCCATCTTACCTGCCGATGCCCATGAGATAACCTGACCCGAATTATTGGTCAGTGTAACTATTATATTATTGAATGATGAATGAACGTGTGCCTGGCCTGAAGGTTCAACCTTAACGACCCTCTTTTTTAATGCTCCAGTCTTCTTTGCCATAATCTATTTATTTAGTAGCTTTTTTCTTGTTTGCAACCGTTTTCTTTCTGCCTTTTCGGGTCCTGGCGTTATTCTTGGTACTCTGTCCTCGTACAGGCAGACCAATTCTGTGACGAACACCGCGATAGCAGCCAATATCCATGAGCCTTTTTATGTTCATCTGCGTCTCTGAACGCAGTTCGCCTTCAAGCTTATAGTTATCGTTCAGAATCCTGCGGATGGTATTGATCTGTTCGTCGGTCCAATCCTGAACCTTTGCATTCCTGTCAACACCAGCCTCATCGAGTACTTTCTGTGCAGTGCTCCTTCCTACTCCGTAGATATAAGTAAGGCCAACTTCGCCTCTTTTATTTCTTGGTAAATCCACACCAACAATACGTGCCATATAAAACTTTTCTTAAATGAGTTGCAAAATTAGTTAAAATTATCCCTGTCTCTGTTTGAACTTGGGATTTTTCTTATTAATAACGTAAATGCGGCCTTTTCTCCTGACAATCTTACAGTCAGAACTGCGCTTTTTTACAGATGCTCTTACTTTCATTACCTTAATATTTCTTATTTATATCTGAATGTTATTCTTCCTTTTGTTAAATCATATGGTGACATCTCAACTTTTACCTTATCGCCTGGCAAGATTTTTATATAGTGCATTCTCATCTTTCCCGAGATATGTGCTGTTATCACATGTCCATTTTCGAGCTCCACCCTGAACATAGCATTGGAAAGGGCTTCGATGATAGTACCGTCTTGCTCAATTGATGGTTGTTTAGCCATACGATTACTTTTTATTTAAAACTTTTTCGATAAATTCAAAAGTTGTTAAAACGTCTGCCCTCCCTTTGTCAACTGCCACGGCATATTCAAAATGTGCCGAAGGTTTACCATCTGCCGTTTTTATTGTCCAGCCATCTCTCATCTGCAACGTCTCTTTCCTGCCGGAATTTATCATCGGTTCAATACAGATAACAAGTCCTTTTTCCATTTTTGGTCCCGTTCCCTGTCTGCCCCAGTTGGCAACTTCAGGTTGTTCATGCAATTTTCTTCCAAGTCCATGACCAACCAGTTCTCTCACAACTGAGTATCCACCGCTTTCTGCTTTAGTCTGGACTGCAAAAGAGATATCTCCAACCCTGTTTCCGGCAACTGCCTGCTTAACTCCTTCCTCAAGCGAAGCTCTGGTATAATCAAGCAATCGTCTCACCTCTTCACTTATCTCTCCTACAGGGAAGGTAAAAGCACTATCGCCATACCATCCATTCAAAATAACCCCGCAATCAACGGATATTATGTCGCCCTCCCTGAGGGCATAATCGGACGGTATACCATGAACCACTTCGTCGTTGACGGATGTACAGAGTGTGTTGGGAAAACCACCATATCCCTTGAAAGCCGGAGTAGCTCCGTTATCACGGATAAATGATTCGGCTATCCTGTCGAGATAAAGAGTTGTAACCCCTGGCTTAATTAGAGAAGCCAGCTCTGCAAGTGTTCTCGACACCAGCATATTGCTCTCTCTTAACAACCCGACCTCTTCATCAGTCTTTAAATACAACATCAAAGAACGCTAAACTTATTATATTGATGTAGCTCCACCAGTTCTTCCTTTTACACGGCCCGTTTTCATAAGGCCGTCATAATGACGCATAAGCAAATGACTTTCAATCTGCTGGAGTGTATCCAAAATAACCCCTACCAGAATGAGAAGTGATGTGCCTCCGTAGAATTGAGCAAACTGCGAAGATACGGTTGCTCTCACTGCAAGAGATGGCAATATTGCCACTATTGCAAGAAAAATTGAGCCCGGGAATGTGATACGCGACATAATTGTGTCAAGAAACTCAACTGTTTTTCTCCCGGGTTTGATCCCGGGGATGAACCCGCCGTTTTTCTTCATGTCTTCTGCCATCTGCACCGGATTGATAGTAATCGCAGTATAAAAATATGTAAAGACAATAATTAAAATTGCAGTGACAAGGTTATACCAGAATCCGTACATATTTGAGAATGCCACAACAAAACCTGATCCTGAATTTGTGTATCCGGCGATGATCATCGGGAGCATCATGATAGCCTGTGCAAAAATAATTGGCATCACTCCTGCAGCATTTACCTTTAATGGTATATACTGGCGTACACCGCCATATTGTTTATTACCAACTATCCTTCGTGCATACTGGACAGGAACCCGCCGGGTGCCCTGAACCAGAAGAATTACTCCAAGAACAACTATGAATAGGAACAGAACCTCAACAATAAGACCAATAGCGCCACCGGCACCATTCATTCTTATCCCTACTTCAAAAATAAAGCTTTGAGGCATCCTTGCAACGATTCCAATCATAATGATGAGAGAAATTCCGTTTCCTATACCCTTATCAGTTATCTTTTCTCCTAGCCACATAACAAACATTGTACCGGCAGTAAGTATGATTACAGAGGAAAATTGGAAGAATGTACCGCCAAGAACAAATGCGCTTGCAGGCAGGGTATGTGTAAGGTTTATCAGGTACGTAGGAGCCTGAAGTACAAGGATAGCAACAGTAAGATACCTGGTATACTGATTCATTTTACGTCTTCCGCTCTCACCTTCTTTCTGAAGTTTCTGGAAATACGGGAAAACGATACCAAGCAGCTGGACTACAATTGATGCGGATATATAAGGCATAATTCCAAGGGCAAATATTGAAGCCTGGGAAAAAGCACCACCAGAAAACATATCAAGGAGACCCATTAAACCTGAATTGGTCTGATGTTTTAAATTGGCCAACTGTGAAGGGTCGATTCCCGGAAGGGTAACATATTTACCCAGTCTGTATAATAAAATGATCCCAAAAGTATAGAGTAGTCTTGCGCGAAGATCTTCTATCTTAAAGATATTTTTTATAGTCTGAATCAGTCTCATGAACTTAAAGTATTACAGCGGTTCCCTTTTTTGCTTCGATTGCTTCTACAGCTGATTTGCTGAATGCGTGGGCATGTACCTCCAGTTTTCTTTCAAGAGTCCCTTTCCCCAGGATTTTTACCAAAGCATTTTTGGAAACCAGTCCGGCCATTACAAGCACTTCAAAATCGATTTTTTCAATATTATTTGTTTCTGCAAGCGTCTGAAGAGTACTGATGTTAATACCCTTATATTCTTTGCGGTTAATATTCTTAAATCCATATTTCGGAACACGTCTCTGAAGAGGCATCTGGCCCCCTTCAAATCCTACTTTCCTGCTGTAACCGGAATGCTGTTTTGCGCCTTTATGTCCTCTTGTGGATGTGCCACCTTTACCGGAACCCTGGCCGCGGCCCAGACGCTTACTATTATGTGTTGATCCTTTTGCAGGTCTTAAGTTACTCAAATCCATAACTTTATATTGTAAATAAGGTTAATTTCTTAAATATTTTCAACTTTAACCAGGTGTCTCACCTTTACTACCATGCCTAATATCTGAGGGGTAGCTTCGTGTTCAACACTGTGATTCAATTTGTGAATTCCCAGAGCTTCAAGGGTTCTTTTTTGTCTTTCAGGTTTCCCGTTTTTACTTTTCACCTGGGTGATACGAATTTTTGCCATCGTAATGTTCTTTACTAACCGTTAAACACTTTATCCATTGCGACACCTCTGTGTTCAGCAACTGTAAATGCATCTCTCATTTCAAGAAGGGCTGCAAAAGTTGCTTTCACAAGATTGTGAGGGTTTGAGGAACCTTTGGATTTTGCCAGCACGTTCTTCACTCCTACGCTCTCGAGCACCGCGCGCATAGCACCACCAGCCTTAACACCGGTACCTTCAGAAGCCGGCTTGATGAATACCTTGGCACCTCCGAATTTAGCTACCTGTTCGTGTGGAATTGTGCCATTAATGACCGGCACTTTTATCAGATTCTTCTTTGCATCTTCGATACCCTTTGCAATAGCTGTTGTAACTTCACTGGCCTTACCAAGTCCGTGTCCGACAATACCATCTTCATTTCCAACTACTACTATAGCCGAAAAACTGAATGTACGTCCACCTTTCGTAACCTTGGTTACTCTCTGGATGCTAACAAGCCTGTCCTTAAGTTCGAGGTCGCTGGTTTTAACTTTTCTTATTCCGTTTCCCATAATTCATTAGAATTTTAATCCGCCTTCGCGGGCTGCATCAGCCAATGATTTTACCCTGCCATGATATTTATATCCACTCCTGTCGAAAACTACACTCTCAATGCCTTTTTCTTTGCATTTTGAAGCAAGAAGCTTTCCGACAAGCTTGGCTTGTTCAATTTTTTTAATGCCTGTCTGTGCTGCAATATCTTTTTCTTTTGAGCAGGCCGACAGAAGAGTTACTCCTTTCAGGTCGTCTACAACCTGAACATAGATCTGTTTATTGCTACGATATACTGCAAGCCTCGGCGTTTCTGCAGTACCGTTTATTTTTTTCCGGATCCTCATCCTGATCCTTGTTCTTCTTTCCAACTTAGTTAAGGCCATGATTTTTTACTTTTACAATTTTATACCCTAAACACTGGCAGATTTCCCAGCCTTCCTTCTGAGCTGTTCTCCTACAAACTTAATTCCCTTTCCTTTATATGGTTCGGGCGGACGGAGAGATCTGATTTTTGCAGCTACATGTCCGATGAGCTGCTTGTCTATGCATGTAAGAGTTATTATCGGATTAGCTCTTCTTTCAGTCTTGGTCTCAACTTTAACTTCAGGCGGCAGTTGCAGAATGACCTCGTGTGAAAAACCCAGACTCATCTCGAGGTTCTGTCCTTTTGCCTCTGCACGATAACCTACTCCCACAAGTTCAAGTTCTTTCTTGTATCCTTCCGATACTCCAACAACCATATTTTGTATAAGAGCACGATAAAGGCCATGCAACGATTTATGATTCTTTGATTCTGATGGTCTCGATAATATGACTTCGTTCCCCACCACTTCCACCTTAAGGTCTTTGTCGACTGCCTGAGTCAACTCTCCCAGGGGGCCTTTCACGCTAACCACATTGTTGTTACTGATAGTCACAGCAACGCCTTTGGGCAGGTTTACAGGTAATTTTCCTATTCGTGACATTAAGTTATCCTCCTAATTAGTAAACATAACATAGTACTTCACCACCGATTTTTTCTTTCTTTGCCTCCTTATCGGTCATTAATCCTTTCGAGGTAGAAATGATTGCTATACCCAGTCCGTTAAGAACCCTTGGCATTTCATCAACACCGATATACTGACGGAGACCCGGGCGGCTTACTCTCTGTATTTCTTTGATTGCCGGCTTCTTGCTCTTGGAATTGTACTTAAGAGCAATTTTTAATACACCCTGCGGTCCTTCACCATCAATAACCTTATAGCTGAGGATATAACCTTTTTCGAACAAAATCCTGGCAACCTCTTTCTTAAGATTGGATGCTGGTGCCTCCACAACCTTATGACCGGCCATAATGGCGTTCCTTATTCGGGTCAGTAAATCTGCAATTGGATCAGTCATCTTTTATTATTTAATATAGTTTATAAATATTCTCAAATTTACCAGCTGGCCTTTTTAACACCCGGTATAAGTCCGAATGATGCCATCTCCCTGAAAGTAATCCTGCTCACTCCAAATTGTCTCATATAACCTCTGGAGCGGCCCGTTAATTTGCAACGGTTGTGCATTCTGTTCGGATTGGAATTCCTGGGCAACCGGCTCAGTCCAACATAATCTCCGGCAGCTTTAAGCTGTGCTCTCTTTGCAGCATATTTCTGAGTCAGTCTTGCTCGTTTTACTTCGCGGGCTATCATTGATTCTTTAGCCATATAACTAGTTTTTAGTATTTTTAAATGGTAAACCAAAGTGCTTAAGAAGAGCTAATGCCTCTTCGTCACTATCTGCTGACGTTACAAATGTAACCTGAAGGCCCATGATCTTTGCGATCTTATCAAGGTCGATCTCCGGAAAAATTATCTGCTCTGTGATTCCGAGAGTGTAATTGCCACGGCCATCGAGCTTCGAACTGATCCCTTTAAAGTCGCGGATACGAGGAAGAGCGACTGCTATCAGTCTTTCAAGAAACTCAAACATCCTGTCACGGCGTAATGTTACCATTATACCGATGGGCATATTTTTTCTCAGTTTGAAATTTGAGATATCTTTTGTTGACATTGTCTGAACAGCTTTCTGACCTGCAATATCCGATAACTCCTTAACACCGAATTCCAGAAGTTTCTTATCGGCTATCGCCTGTCCGACACCCTGGTTGATCACAATCTTTTGCAACCTCGGGACCTGCATTATCGATTTGTATCCGAATTCCTTCATTAATGCAGGGACGATCTCGTCTTTATACTTGGTTTGTAGCGCAGGTGTGTACATTACTTGATCTCCTCTCCTGATTTTTTTGAATAACGCACTAATCTATCTTTCTCATTAAGTTTTTTACCGACACGTGTCGGTTTGCCGGTGGTGGGATCAATTAGCATGAGGTTTGAGATATGAACCGGCGCCTCTTTCTTTAATATACCACCCTGAGGAGCTTTTGCATTGGGCTTCGTATGCTTTGAAACCATGTTTACACCTTCAACAATTGCTCTGTCCTTATCTCTGTCGACTTCAAGAACACGGCCTTTCTGACCTTTTGATTCACCGGTTATCACCATAACCGAGTCTCCCTTTTTAATATGTATTTTCTTCTGCATCGTTGTGCATTTAATATATTACAGCACTTCAGGTGCCAATGAAACAATCTTCATATACTTATCACGCAATTCCCTGGCAACCGGGCCGAAGATACGTGTTCCGCGTACTTCATTAACATTGTTAAGAAGAACAACTGCATTATCATCGAACCTTATATAGGAACCATCCGGACGACGTATCTCTTTTTTTGTTCTGACAACAACTGCCTTACTCACTGTACCTTTTTTTGCTTCGCCTGATGGAAGTGCGGATTTCACACTCACGACAATTTTGTCACCTACGGTAGCATACCTTTTCTTGCTACCACCTAGTACCCTGATGCATAAAACTTCTTTTGCACCTGAGTTATCGGCTACGGTTAATCTGCTTTCCTGTTGTATCATGATTACTTAGCTCTTTCGATTATTTCAATTAATCTCCAGGTTTTGTTTTTGCTCAGAGGCCTGGTCTCCGAAATACGTACTGTGTCGCCTACATTACATGAATTTTCTTCATCATGTGCCATAAGCTTTTTTGACCTGTTGATAAACTTGCCGTAAATCGGATGTTTTACCTTCCTTTTTATGACGACTACGATGGATTTGTCCATTTTAGTACTGACAACTACACCTATACGTTCTTTTCTAAGATTCCTTTCCATTGCTGATCTAGCTATTAGATTTCTTATTCAACTCTCTTGTACGCAATTCGGTTAGCAGACGTGCAATCGTAAGTTTCACATCTTTAACCTTTTGCGGGTTATCTAGTGGAGTGATTGCATGGTTAAGCTTCATACGAACGAGCAGGGTCCTCTCTGTGTCGATTCTCTCGAGAAGATCTGAAGTGCTTAATTCCTTTATTTCTGAAGTTTTCATCTCTGTCTAAGTATTATTCCTTTACGTAATCGCGTCTCACTATAAATTTTGTAGTTATCGGAAGTTTCTGGGCGCCCAGACGAAGTGCCTCTTTTGCAACTTCATATGGTACACCTTCTGCTTCAAGCAGTATCCTGCCCGGAGTTACCGGAACAACAAAACCCTCAGGCGCTCCTTTTCCTTTTCCCATACGCACCTCAGCCGGCTTCTTGGTTATGGGTTTATCGGGGAAAATCCTTATCCACAACTGACCTTCACGTTTCATATGACGTGTTACTGCCTGACGGGCTGCTTCGATCTGCCTTCCGGTGATCCAGCTCTGCTCAAGTGCTTTGATACCAAATGACCCAAATGCCAGCTGGTTGCCTCTTTGTGCATTTCCTTTCATTCTTCCCTTCTGGGCTCTCCTGAATTTGGTCCTTTTCGGTTGTAACATTGCTCAAATATTGTTATAAAATTATATACTAAGTCTCTTATTTTTTAGCTTTCCTCTTCAGGCTCTTGCTCTTGGCATTTCTTGCACCGATATTAGGGACTGAGATCTCTCTTGCCAAATACTTCACCGTTGCATATCCAAACCTTGACGCCAAGCAATCCCACTTTAGTATGAGCTTCAGCCAAAGCGTAGTCAATATCGGCTCTTAAAGTATGCAATGGTATACGTCCCTCTTTATATGATTCGCTTCGTGCCATTTCCGCACCGCCCAGACGACCGGAGATCATTATTTTTATTCCTTCTGCTCCCATGCGCATAGTCGAAGCAATTGACATTTTTATAGCACGACGGTAGGAAATTTTCCCTTCCAGCTGGCGTGCAATATTATTTGCAACTATATTAGCATCCAATTCAGGACGTTTAACTTCAAAAATATTAATCTGAACTTCCTTTTTGGTGATCTTTTTGAGTTCTTCCTTCAGTTTGTCAACTTCCTGTCCGCCTTTACCGATAATTATGCCAGGACGAGCTGTGTTGACAGTCACGGTAATAAGTTTCAGTGTTCTTTCAATAATTATCTTGGAAAGACTGGCTTTTGCGAGCCTGGCATTCAGATATTCCCTGATCCTGGTATCTTCAACCAGCTTGCCGGAAAAATCTTTTCCGCCGTACCAGTTTGAATCCCATCCTTTGATTATGCCTAATCTGTTACCTATCGGATTTACTTTTTGTCCCATCTGTTCTAATTTGATGTTTTTTCAACTTCGTTAATCTTACTATCAAGAACCAGAGTCACATGGTTTGATCTTTTTCTTACCCTGTAGGCTCTTCCCTGAGGCGCGGTTTGTAGTCTTTTCAATGAACGTCCCCCGTCGACATGAACCAGTTTCACATAAAGATTGCTTTCTTCGACTCTCACACCTTCATTCTTGGCCTGCCAGTTGGCAATTGCAGAGAGGAGAAGTTTTTCCATTCTGCGTGATGCCTCCTGTGAACTGAACTTAAGGACATCAAGTGCTTTGTTAACGTCGAGACCGCTTATCAAATCGGTTACTAATCTCATCTTGCGCGGAGATGTAGGGCAGTTTCTGAGGATCGCCTGGTACCTGTTTTTGACGGCCTCTTTCTTCTGCTCAGCTGTATTTCTTTTTCTTGCACCCATTTCTAATTGTTTTTCAATGTTTACATTACTTATTTATTACCAGAGTGACCTCTGAAAGTACGGGTAGGTGAAAATTCTCCCAGCTTATGCCCTACCATATTCTCTGTAATGTAAACGGGGATAAACTTGTTCCCGTTATGAACTGCTATAGTATGGCCTACAAAATCAGGCGAGATCACTGATCTTCTTGACCAAGTTTTAATCACCGATTTCTTCTGTCCTTCATTCATTTCAAGAACTCTCTTGCCGAGTTTGAAATCGATGAAAGGGCCTTTTTTAATTGATCTACTCATAATATATCAGTTATTTTTTCCTTCTTTCAATAATAAATTTTGCAGAGTATTTCTTCTTGTCTCTGGTCTTAAACCCTTTTGCAGGAATGCCTTTGCGCGACCTTGGATGTCCGCCTGATGCTCTTCCTTCACCGCCACCCATCGGGTGATCGACCGGGTTCATAACTACACCTCTTACTCTTGGACGACGTCCCTGCCAACGTGAGCGGCCTGCTTTGCCTGATCTTTCGAGGTTATGATCAGGATTGGAAACTGTACCGATAGTTGCACGGCAGGTTGTAAGGACCAACCTCGTTTCTCCTGAAGGCAGCTTGATGGTAGCATATTTCCCATCGCGGGCTGATAACTGTGCATAGGTTCCCGCACTTCGTGCAATAGCTCCACCCTTCCCGGGTTTAAGTTCAATGTTATGAATAATCGTACCCATAGGAATATCGCTCAGGAAAAGTGTATTACCGATTTCAGGAGCAGCTTCTTTACCCGAGAGCAAAGTCTGGCCGACCAGAAGGCCTACCGGTGCTACAATATATCTTTTCTCGCCATCCTGATAGACAACAAGAGCGATTCTCGAAGAACGGTTAGGATCATATTCGATCGTCCGTACCGTTGCCGGCATGCCATCTTTTTCCCTCAGGAAATCGATAACTCTGTACATCTTTTTATGACCGCCTCCGATGTATCTCATAGTCCGTTTGCCGTTAACGTTCCTTCCTCCGGAATTTTTATGCGGTCGAAGCAAGGATTTCTCCGGCGTAGCACTTGTGAGAGTGTCAAAAGTGCTTGCGATTTTGTGTCGCTGACCTGGTGTAACAGGTTTGATCTTTCTGACTGCCATATAGGTTATTAAATATTGCTATAGAAATCAATTTTGTTTCCTTCTGCAAGTGTTACAACAGCTTTCTTTGTTGCTGATGTTTTTCCTGTAAGAAGTCCCGATTTGGTATTTCGGGATTTTATTTTCCCGCCATAACGCATCGTATTTACCGATTCAACTGTAACTGTATACAATTCTTCAACGGCTTTCTTTATCTGTAACTTGTTTGCGTTTCTGGCAACGAGAAATCCATAGCGGTTGAATTTATCGCCCTGGCTCGTCATCTTTTCCGTTACAATCGGTTTAAGCAAAATATTCATTACTCAAAGTTTACTAGTTTTCAAATGTCGCCTGTAAAACGTCAACTGCACTCTCCACAAGTATCAATGTTGATGCCTTCATAATCTTGTAAGTACTTAATTCGCTGGCAATTACAACTTCAACCCCTTGTACATTTCGGGATGACAAATATATATTATTATTTTGTTCCGGTAAAACAAAAACTGATTTTTTATTTACAATATTCAGGTTATTTCCCATTTTGATTATCTCCTTAGTTTTAGGAGCTTCAAATGAGAAGTCTTCCAGTACAATAATATTATTTGTGGATGCTTTATATGAAAGTGCTGATCTTCTGGCTAATTGTTTAACTTTTTTATTAAGCTTGAAGCCATAAAATCTTGGTTTAGGGCCGAATATCCGGCCACCTCCACGAAAAAGCGGGTTCCTGATGTTTCCTGCACGGGCAGTACCTGTTCCTTTTTGTTTCTTTATCTTCCTGGTACTACCTGCTACTTCACCACGCTCTTTGGTTTTATGGGTACCTTGCCGTTGATTTGCAAGGAACTGTTTTGTATCCAGATAAATGGCATGGTCGTTAGGTTCAATTCCGAAAATTGCGTCGTTAAGATCGACTTTTCTTCCGGTTTCCTTACCACTGGTATTTAGAATAGCTAATTCCATTATTTTGTAATTATTACGTAACCACCTTTTGGACCAGGGACCGATCCTTTCACAATTATTATATCGTTCTCCGCCATGAGCCTGACAACTTTCATATCCATAGACATTACCTGGTTTCCTCCCATACGGCCACCCATTCTCATTCCGGGTAATACTCTTGATGGAAATGAAGAAGCGCCGAGGGAACCGGGTGCCCTGCCCCTGTTATGCTGACCATGTGTCTGTCCGCCAACACCACTGAATCCATGACGTTTCACAACACCCTGAAAACCTCTTCCTTTTGTCCAGCCCCGTACGTCAACAATGCTGTCGGGTCTGAAAAGTTCGGCTGTGAGAACATCTCCTTCTTTACACTGACCTTCTTCAAAGCCTGTGAATTCAACGACTTTTCTTTTAGGCGTTGTATTTGCCTTCTTGAAATGTCCAAGTTCAGCTTTGGTGGTGTGTTTTTCTTTTTTATCCTCGAATCCAAGCTGTACAGCAAAATAGCCGTCCTTATCCACTGTTTTAACCTGTGTAACAACACATGGACCGGCTTGCAGAACCGTACATGGAACATTCTTTCCATTCTCGTCGAAAATGGAGGTCATTCCTACTTTTTTACCAATTAATCCCTGCATCTCTTTATTACTTTACTGGTTTCATACCTTAATTTCTACTTCAACTCCGCTTGGAAGCTCAAGTTTCATCAGTGCATCGATGGTTTTTGGCGTTGAGCTGTAAATGTCGAGCAACCTTTTGTATGATGAGAGCTCAAACTGTTCTCTTGCTTTCTTGTTTACGAAGGGCGAACGAAGTACTGTATAAATCTTTTTGTGGGTCGGAAGCGGAATGGGTCCGCTAACCACTGCACCAGTAGATTTTACTGTTTTTACGATCTTCTCTGCAGATTTATCCACGAGGTTATGATCATAAGATTTCAGCTTAATACGAATTTTCTGACTCATCTTTTAAAGAATTTTTCCTTTTGTAATTTCAATAATTCTGTTTGATATTTCTGCAGGTACCTGTTCATAATGGGAGAACTCCATTGTTGAAGTTGCTCTACCCGAGGTAAGAGTCCGAAGTACTGTAACATAACCGAATTTTTCGGCCAGAGGTACTTTTGCTTTAACGACTCTTGCGCCTGCTTTCGATTCCATACCTTCCACTCTTCCTCTTCTCCTGTTGAAATCGCTTATAACATCGCCGACATATTCTTCAGGAGTGACAACTTCTGTTGACATAATGGGTTCAAGAATAACAGGGTTGCATTTACCTGCAAATTTTCTGAACGCCTGTTTGGCAGCAATTTCAAATGATAAAGCATCAGAGTCAACCGGATGGTATGAACCGTCTTTGAGTACTACTTTAAGGCTATCGAGAGGGAAACCTGCCAGCGGGCCATTGATCATTGCCTCGCGGAATCCTTTTTCAATTGATGGAATATACTCCTTCGGAATATGACCACCTTTAACCTCATTTACAAATTGAAGGCCCCTCATGTTTTTGTCAGCCGGCATTAATTCGAAAGTCATATCGGCAAATTTGCCGCGACCACCGGTCTGTTTCTTAAATACTTCACGGAATTCACCAGAGTTAGTAATAGCTTCCTTGTATGCGACTTGAGGCGCTCCCTGGTTACATTCAACTTTAAACTCTCTTTTAAGGCGGTCGATGAGAATTTCAAGATGCAGTTCACCCATACCATTAATAATAGTTTGTCCGCTGTCGGGATCAGTTCTGACCTGGAATGTCGGATCTTCTTCCGCAAGCTTGTTTAATGCCATGGATAATTTATCTACATCGGCCTGAGTTTTAGGCTCGATGGCCACGCCAATTACCGGTTCGGGAAAATCCATCGACTCCAGCAGTATCGGCTTATTTATGGCGCATAAAGTGTCGCCTGTCTTTATATCTTTGAATCCAACGCCTGCACATATATCGCCGGCTGAAATACTTTCCTTGGGATTCTGCTTGTTTGCATGCATCTGAAAGAGACGGTTTATACGTTCTCTTTTCCCGGTACGCACATTCAACACAGTATCCCCTGCTTTAAGCACACCTGAATATATCCGGAGGAAGGCCAGACGACCAACAAACGGATCAGTGGCAATTTTAAATGCCAGGGCAGCCATCGGAGCTTCATCATCTGGCTCGCGTATAATTTCTTCATCATTTCTTGGGTCAATGCCAATGACTGAACCTTTATCAACAGGTGATGGAAGAAACGCCACAACTGAATCGAGCAGGCTCTGTATCCCCTTATTTTTAAAAGCAGCACCGCATATCACCGGAATTGCCAGTCCGTCAATAGTCGACTTCCTCAGAGCAACAAGAATTTCTTCGCTTGTAATTGATTCATGATCTTCAATATATCTTGCAAGAAGGGTATCATCTACATCCGCTACTGCCTCAATCAGCTTACCACGCCACTCTTCGGCTTCCTCTTTCATTTCGGCAGGAATTTCTTCCGTTCTGAAAGTGGTAATGTTTGATTCATCATTATAGTAGATAATTGCTTTTCTGTCGACAAGATCGATCACTCCGTCAAAATTCTCTTCGGCGCCAATGGGTATCTGAACAGGTACCGGATTGGCACCAAGCTTATCGTGTATCTGCTGAACAACACTATAAAAATCGGCTCCGGCACGGTCCATTTTATTAATAAAGGCAATCCGCGGAACCACATATTTGTTTGCCTGTCTCCATACTGTTTCAGACTGAGGTTCAACTCCTCCAACGGCACAGAATACCGCTACGGCACCATCGAGGACCCTTAAGGATCTTTCTACCTCAACAGTAAAATCAACATGTCCCGGAGTATCAATAATATTAATTTTAAAATCGTTATTCCTGTATTTCCAGTAGGTAGTTGTTGCGGCTGATGTTATAGTAATACCTCTCTCCTGTTCCTGAACCATCCAGTCCATCTGGGCATTTCCATCATGTACCTCACCCATGCGATGCGTACGACCCGTGTAAAACAGAATGCGTTCTGTCGTAGTGGTCTTGCCGGCATCAATGTGGGCCATGATTCCGATGTTTCTGGTATATTTCAGGTTATTGTCCATCTGTCTGTTATGCAACCGCCGCTATTATCAATTAAAACCGGAAATGAGCAAAAGCTTTATTTGCCTCAGCCATCCTGTGTGTATCTTCTTTCTTCTTATATGCACCACCCTCGAGCTTATAAGCTGCCATAAGTTCAGCAGCAAGCCTTTCAGCCATCGAATGGCCGGTTCTTTTTCGTGCAAATGAAATCATATTCTTCATACTGATGCTGACCTTCCTGTCGGATCTGATCTCCATAGGAACCTGGAAAGTTGCACCACCAACCCGTCGGGCTTTTACTTCAACCTGTGGGGTAACGTTATCAAGAGCCTGCTTGAAAATTTCAAGCGGGGTCTTGCCTTCACTTTTAAATTTATCACCGACTATTTCAAGTGAGTCGTAGAAAATCTTAAAAGCAAGATTTTTCTTACCACTGAACATAAGATTATTCACAAACCTTGTTACATACGGATCTTTATACTTTGGATCCGGTAACAGAATCCTCTTCTTGGGTCTTGACTTTCTCATTATCTTATTCCTTTAACTATTACTTCTTTGGTCTTTTGGCACCATATTTTGATCTTCTTTGAGTACGGCCATCAACTCCCGAAGTGTCGAGAGCACCACGAACCAGGTGATAACGGACACCAGGGAGATCTTTTACTCTGCCACCCCTGATCAGAACGATCGAGTGTTCCTGCAGATTATGACCTTCACCCGGAATATAAGCGTTGACTTCTTTCTGGTTGGTTAGCCTTACCCTGGCTACCTTCCTCATAGCTGAATTAGGTTTCTTTGGTGTTGTGGTGTAAACACGTACGCAAACACCCCTTCTCTGTGGACATGAATCCAGAGCAGGTGCTTTGCTTTTATCTACCAGTTTCTTCCTGCCTTTTCTTACTAACTGCTGAATTGTCGGCATATTTCCAATTATTTTAGCATTAAAAATTACTTAAAAAAATGGTTTGCAAAGGTATTGTTTTTATTTTCTAAATCAAATTTGGTCCATAATATTTTTTAAACAGTATAATACACATGTATCAAATGCCTGAGTACAAAGAATACCCTGGCTTTAAGGCATGTTTAGAATCAATATATCTTACTAAAAATGTAAGTTATAAACAGGTTCCTTCCCGATCTCTCCCTGTGAAAAACGTTTTGTAAACTTACTGCGACGGAAAAAACGGTACTCCTGTATTTCAAAAAACTGCTGCAAAGGAAATAAAAAATTTGTAATTCTCACCGCTTTCTTAAACTGTTTTTAAAAAATTATTATTTTTGTCCCCTCCTAAGCATCGAATAAAAAATAATTTTACATATAATATCCAGCAAAACATGAAAACATTCCAGGCGGACCAGATAAAGAACATTGCCCTTCTGGGTAACTCGGGTTCAGGTAAAACAACCCTTGCAGAGGCAATGCTTTTTGATGGCGGCATTATAGAAAGAAGAGGCACAATAGAAGGAAACAATACAGTATCAGATTATCGTCCGATTGAACATGAAAATGGAAACTCAATCTTTTCCACAGTCATGTATACTGAATTCCAGAATCATAAAATAAATATTTTTGATACCCCCGGTCTCGATGATTTCAGTGGCGGAGTTATCTCTTCCCTCTTTGCTTCCGATGCTGCAATACTGACCATAAATGTCCAGAATGGAGTTGAAGTCGGAACTGAAATACATTTCAGGCATGCAGAAAAAGAAAATAAGCCTCTCATAATTGTTATCAATGGACTCGACCACGAGAAAGCCAACTTTGAGAAGTCCCTAGAAATGCTGAAGGAAAGGTTGAGCAACAATATAATACTTATACAATATCCGGTCAATGAAGGAGTCGGATTCAACTCCATTATTGATATCCTTAAAATGAAAATGCTCCGGTATTCCAAAGAAGGAGGCAAGGCAGAGATCGTTGATATACCGGCTGATCAGGCTGCCAAAGCTGCTAGTTTACATAGTGCACTTGTTGAAAAAGCAGCTGAAAGTGACGAATCCCTGATGGAGCTGTTCTTTTCAAACGATACACTTACAGAGGATGAGATAAAAAAGGGTATAGCAAAAGGGATACTGACGAGGGGAATGTTCCCGGTTCTGTGCATCTCAGCCAAACACAATATCGGAATTGACCGGCTGATGGAATTCATCACGACTGAAGCACCCTCTATCTCCGACATGCCGGCCCCGGTTAACAGCAAAGGAGATGAAGTTAAGCCAAATCCGGCAGGACCAGCTTCTGTTTATGTCTTTAAATCGTCCATTGAAGAACATATCGGTGAAATAAATTATTTCAGGGTTTACTCAGGGAAAATAACTGAGAACCTCGATGTTATCAATACGAATAATGGCACCAAGGAACGCCTGGCACAGCTTTATATAAGTGCAGGAAAGAACAGGACAAGGGTACCTGAACTTCATGTTGGCGATATAGGCGCCTTTGTAAAGCTAAAAAACACAAAAACAGGCCACACACTCAATGTACCCGGGAACGACTGGAAATATGAAGGTGTGAAGTTTCCTGATCCGAAGTACAGAACAGCCATAAAAGCCCAGAGTGAAAGCGATGATGAAAAACTCGGAGAAGCTTTGAATAAAATACATCTTGAAGATCCAACCATCGTCATCGAATACTCCAAGGAATTAAAACAGATCATTGTACACGGACAGGGAGAATATCATCTGAACATAATGAAATGGCATCTGGATAATATTTATAAGATACCAACAAACTATAATCCTCCTAAAATCCCCTATCGCGAAACAATTACAAAGACTGCCCAGGCTGACTACAGACACAGGAAACAATCAGGTGGTGCCGGCCAGTTCGGAGAAGTTCATATGATAATTGAACCTTTTGAGGAAGGCTCAAAAGAGGCAACAATGCAAAAAATCAATGGCAAGGATATAAAGATATCTGTCCGCGATAAAGAAGAGATTGATCTTCCATGGGGAGGAAAACTTGTTTATGTAAACAGTATTGTCGGTGGCTCCATTGATGCCCGTTTTATGCCGGCGATCCTTAAAGGGATCATGGAGAAGATGGAGATTGGTCCGCTTACCGGATCTTATGCCCGTGATATAAGGGTTTATGTGTATGATGGAAAAATGCACCCGGTTGACTCAAATGAAATTTCTTTCCGTCTTGCAGGAAGAAACGCCTTCAGCCAGGCTTTCAAAATTGCCGGACCAAAAATCCTTGAGCCTGTTTATGATGTTGAAATTTTTGTTCCTTCCGACCGTATGGGTGATGTTATCAGTGACCTTCAGGGACGACGCGGTATGGTTCTTGGCATGTCGAGCGAAAAACGTTTTGAGGTTATCAAAGCTAAGGTTCCACTCGCAGAAATGAATAAATATTCCACAGCTCTGAGCTCCATAACCGGTGGCCGTGCCATGTATACCATGAAGTTTGCCGAATATGCACAGGTGCCTGGTGATGTACAGGATCAGGTTATCAAGGCATATTCTGAGGAAGAAGAGGAAGAATAGAGAAGATTGCGGATTGCAGATTTGAGATTGCGGATTGAAAACAAATCCGAAATCCGAATTCCGCAATCCGCAATTATAAATTACACCATCTTCATTATATCCCACACAAACGCCCTGATTCCGACCTCATCGTTTATGGCATCTATCTTTTTAACATTCTCAAGAACATTATCCACCAGGTCATCTTCTACAATTGTAAGTACGCTTTTATTGATTTCGGGCCACGCATGTGTACCCAGGTGAGGAACTCCCGTAGCTGTACCCCTTCCCTGTACATTTTCCCATAGCGTATAACCTTTTATTCCAAGCTTGTCAAGCAAATATTCTACTTTCTCAGTATGTGCCTGGTTATATATAATCATAATTGCCTTCATATTAAAAGATTTAAGATCGGAAACTTATTTTTTTGCACCATTACCATTCATGAAATCGAATTCTGAATAGACTGCCAGGTTCTTGTTCCTCTCGCCGCGTTTTGTAAACATTGCATATACCACGGGTACGAGAACCAGTGTGACCAGCGTGGAGAAGACAAGCCCGCCTATTACTGCAACACCCATCGGACTCCAGAGTTCCGATCCCGATCCCTTGCTCATGGCAAGCGGTAGCATACCCAGAATTGTAGTGGCAGATGTCATGATCACGGGTCTCAGACGCGACCGTCCTGAAATTGCAATAGCCTCGTACAGTTCATGCCCTCTTTCGCGCATCAGATTAATGAAGTCAACTAACACTATTGCATTCTTTACTACAATTCCAATAAGCATTACCGCTCCGATACCCGATATTACGCTTAAAGGAGTGTTAGTCAAAAATAATGCTATCGCGACACCCGAGAAAGCAAATGGAATTGAGAACATAATTATGAATGGCATCTTGAGTGACTCAAATTGAGATGCCATAATCAGGTAGACAAGTATGATGCTTATCAGCATCAGCATGGCAATATCCGTAAATGCATCCATCTGCTCTTTTATTGCACCTGAGATCTGAACCATTACTCCTCCCGGCATAACTGTACTATCTATAGCTTTCTGAACATCAATCTGGATGTCGGTAAGAGATCTTTTATAAGGTGTAAATGAAACTCGTACTATGCGTTCCTTCCGTTTTCGTTCAATATTTGGTGGCGACCAGTATTCTTTTATCTGGGCAATTTCTCCAAGCCTTATTATCTGGCCCATGGGGTTTGTTATCCCGATGTTTTCAATATCCGTCAGAGTGCTTCTCGACTCTTTCTTAAAGCGTACCACAACATCATATTCATCACCAAACTGACGGAGCTTTGTCGCAGTGAGCCCGTCAACCCTGTTCTTGACGGCTGTGGATACCATGGCTGTATTAAGCCCGTTGGCACTCATCTTGTTCTGATCAAATATTATCTGAAGTTCAGGCTTTGATTTTGCACGGCTGATCTTAACATCTTTGGTACCAGGTATATTTTTTATCTTATTTGACAGTTCTTCTGCTACAAGATTCGTTTCTGAAATATTATATCCATAGATTTCCACATCAACGGCACTGCCTCCAAAACTTCCCATATTGTCAGAGGTACTTAAAGTAAAGTTGATAATTTCGGGTCTTTTTGCAAAATCGGCTCTCATTTCTTCAACGATCTCAAACACAGACTTCTTTCTTGCCTCAATAGGTACAAGACTCAGGTTGTATGCAATGGTATGGGTACCTCCGGCATTAAATATTGAGGCGAATCCCCCCTGGTCATCCGTCCCCGTTGATGTTGAAATTATATTAACTTCAGGATACTTCTTCTTTATCAGGTCGTCAAAATAATTAGCAGTGACCATCGTCTGATCTACTCTTGTACCTGTCTGAAGTTCAATATTTGCCGTGATCCTCGATTCATCAGCCTGTGGGAAAAACTCCGTTTTGATAATTCCGAACAGGCTCATAGACCCGATAAAAATTACCAGAGCTGCAACAGAAATGACAGTTTTATGATGAAGCGCCCAGCGCAGGGTCCTTTCATAAAACCGGTCGAAACCGTCAAGTCCTTTTCTTATACTGCCATCATATGTCCAGAATTTTGCATCTTTTTTAATGGGATACCACTTCAAAAGTAGGGAACTCAAGGTTGGAGTCAGTGTAATGGCTGCAAAAACCGATGTTACAATGGTTATTGAGACTATCATCCCTAACTGCTTGAACAGTACACCGGTAAGTCCTTTAATGAATGTCAGAGGGAAAAAGACTGCCACAACTGTAAGAGTGGTGACAATAACTGCGAGCCATACTTCATTCGTTGCATAAATAGATGCTTCTCTCGGCCTGCTGCCTCTTTCAATATGCTTAGTTATATTCTCAAGGACCACAATGGCATCATCCACCACCATCCCGATCGCGATTGACAGAGAGGTAAGTGAGATTATATTTATTGAGGCTCCTGTCACAAAAAGATATATGAATGCAACTATCAGTGAGATAGGAATTGTAAGTATGACAATGAAAGTTGCTCTCCATCTGCCCAGGAAAAACAAAACAACCAGTACAACGAATATTGCTGCATATCCGAGGGTTTCTGTCAGGTTACTTATCGAACCTTTGATAAATGATGCACTGTCGAATAGCTTTTCAATTTTCACATCCTGTGGCAGATCCTTTTTCAATAATGTCAGGGTTTTTTCAACTTCCCGGGTAACTTTTACGGTATTCCCCCCTGACTGTTTTTGAACATATAAGCTCATTCCCTTGGCACCATTGATCCTGGTATCGAGTTTCGATTCGCGTATAGTATCGCGTACTTCAGCAATATCCTTCAGGTAAACGCTATTGCCGTCGTAACTACTGATAACCAGATTCTTAACTACATCACTTTCAGGAAACTCTCCCTGTATCCGTAAAGGATAATCAGTTTTGCCCATTTCAATAAATCCGGCAGGCATATTAAGATTCTCAGATCTTAACACATTACCAATCTGTTCAATTGTAAGGTTATAGGCTTCCATTTTTCTGGGATCCACGTCAATATACACCTTACGGCCGGGAACTCCGGCAAGGGCTACCGATCCTACACCTTCAATCCTGTTTAACGGGTTTACTATCTTCTCATCAAGTATTTTTTCAAGGCCGGCATAGCTCTCCTTTGCTGTTATTGCGTAGAAGATGATTGGCATCATGCTTGTACTGAACTTAATTATTGTGGGTTTATCACAATCTTCAGGAAGTATTCTCTCAGTAAAGCTAAGGGCGCTTCTGATATCATTAGAAGCCTCATCAAGGTTCGTCCCGTATTCAAAATTCATAAAAACAACTGAAGATGCGTCACTCGATGTCGATGTTATTTCTTTCAGCTTGCTCACTGAATTCAGCGCATTCTCAATGGGCCGGGTAACATTTGACTCAATATCTGAGGCACTGGCTCCGGGATAATTTGTATAGACCACAACAAAGGGCAATTCCATCTCAGGATACAGATCCACAGGTAATTGTGTTAGTGAATAAAGTCCCATGACCATCAATCCGACAAAAATCAGAATGGTTGTTACAGGCCTTTTTACGGAAGCGCTATATATACTCATTTTATTGAAGTTGAGATTCAGTTAATCACATTACTATATCAATTTTGTCACCATTGATAAGTCTGGCCTGCCCCTCGGTTACCAGATTATCACCTTCCTTAAGATTATCGGAAATTATCTCGAGCTGATCATCAAACCTTTTACCGATAGTGACCTCAATCCTTTGAGCTGTCTTCGATTTCTCCACATAGACAAACCTGGTATTTGTACCTTCCTGGACCAGGACAGTATTTGCAGGCACAACAAATGTTTCCACCTCTCCTAGATCCATTGACACTCTTACAAACATTCCGGGCTTCAGCAGATCATTAGTGTTAGGCAGTTCCAGTTCCACATTGAATGACCGGGTCCCTGAATTGATAGTGGGAGAAATTCTGTAAACTGTACCGGTGAATTTTTCGTTTTTATATACATCAGCTATGACATCAGCTCTCATCCCTTTCTTTATTAACGGGTAATATTGCTCAGAAATGCTGACAACCACTTTCAGAGGATTCACCTGCATAACTGTTACAACTGCCGATCGACCGGTCTGCGTTGTGGGTGAACCTGAATACATTTCACCGTTTTCAAAGTATTTGCCTGTAACGATCCCGGCAAATGGTGCTTTCATCAAAGTATTTTCTTCCATGAAATCAACATTTGTTCTGGTCACATCATATTGTGTTTTCAGCTGGTCATACTGCTGTTGTTTTACGGAACCCGATTTAAGTAAGGTGTCAAGTCTCGAAAGATCTTTTGTAAGACTGCTCAGCTGTAGTTTTAGCTGATAAAGCTGGGTGCGATCCATAAGGAAGAGTTTATCATTTTTCCTGACCTTATCTCCGGGTTCGACATATATCCTGTCAATCCTCCCGGGCGTTGATGGCGCCATATTCACTTCTTCAAATGGAAGTATTGTCGCTGTATAATCAATTGTCCTGGCAATTTTTGTTTTAGCCAGGACGGAGACTTTCACCGGGATAACAGCTTTCCCGGCAGCAGGTGCAGGATCGGTATTAGGCGTTGCTGTGGTTTTGGTTTTTGAAGAACAACCTGAAAGTAAGAGTCCGGTGATCAGGATTGCCAGTATTGTACCTAAGTATTTCATCTTTATTATTTTGAATTATTAATAATCATTAATTAGATATTATTCAATAATTTATCTAATGCAAGCTTGTTCTGAAGCAAGCTCATAAGAGCAGACAAATAGTTATTCTCTGCCTGCAGGTAAAGAGTATTCGCCTGTGTCAGTTCGAGGCTTGAAGCCATACCCTGTTTATACTTATTCTCGACACTAACATAGACTCTTTTTGATACATCTATATTAGCTTTCTGTAAATTATATTGTTCCCGTGCATTCACCAGATTGTATCTTAACTGCTTTTCCTGGAGTAAAAGTTGTTCCGTTACAACTTCGCTGCCTGTGCGGGCCTTGTTAAGATTGACCTGAGCTTGTTTGATCTTTGAATATCCCGAGCCAGTCGCAAATATTGGGACTGATACCTGAAATCCAACTGTAGAACTTGGAAACCAACCCAGTCCGTTTAGTTTGTTTCCCATACCGCTTTTAGCATAAGAATAAAAACCTGATAAAGTAGGCAACACCGCTGCTTTTTGCAGTTTTAAAGCCATTTGTGACATCTGCTCCTGGTTGGCACTAAGTTTGTAATTCAGATTTTCCTTTATGCTGAATTCTGTATTAAGAACCTTGTCGATGTCAGTCTCTTCTACAATTGACTTCAAAGAATCTGTAAGAATTATGCTTGTTTCGGGTGAAACTCCCAACTGAAACCTGAGCATGTTATAATTCAACTCCAGGGTTCTCTGCATTGAACTTTTAGTATTCTCAATCATCGATACGTTTGAAACCATCTGGTCAACATCAGTTGACTCTGCCATACCCGCAGCAAGCATCGAACGGGTCGAACGAAGTGTCTCATTAAGTGCGGAAATATTACCGTCAAGTATTTTCATTGACTCGACTGATAACAGAATGAGATAATAACTCATTATCACCGACTCCCTTGTATCAAGCTCTGCCCTTTCCACATTCAGACCAGCAAGTTTCTGTCCTAATTTGGCCGTCTGAATTCCAACAATATAAGGTGCGTTAAAGATTGTTGTTGAGGCATTTACCCCATAAGCCATATCAAAATCAGTACCAAATTTTAATGGAGTCGGTACTCCATTAAAATCGATAACAGCTGTCGCTATAATCACATTATCATTGAAAATACCGTTTCCATTTACTTGCAGGAGTCCTGAGGAAATCGCATTCCAAAGTCCATACCTTGATGCTTCAATATCATACCTGGCTGATTTTACACTCTTATTATATGTAAGTGCGTAATCCTGTGCCTCTTTCAGGGAAAGCTTCATCTCGCTGTTTTTGTCCTGCGCTGATATGATTCCACCTGTCATTGACAAAAATAACAACAGAACAATTAGGATTTTCTTCGTTTCCATTTTTAATTATTGTTTCCAGTTCGTTTTAGGTTAATCTGTTTCTCTAAATATTTTCTTCAAACCTGTCAATAAGATCAAGACCCTTTGGAGTTGAAATTCTCCGCTGATAATTGATGAAAATATTTCTTATAGCTTCGCGTCTTGAAAATAGTTCAGGTGGCTAATAAACAACACGAAATTGATAAAACTTTTTTTGTTTACATAGATTAATCTGTTAAGTTTCGGATAAATTCTGCTAAACAGGTAAATTTGCCGGTGAATGACGAAAAAAGGCGCAAAGGCCAGCCCCCCTGTCCCCCTAAATGGGGGTAAAACTTTACGTAACCTGGTACTCGGGTTTGCGACTTTTTAGTTAAAGATTTATTTCTACAACAACAACTAACATGAAACCACAACAAATTATTTACCAGGTAGATGCATTCACAACCCAACCATTTAAAGGGAATCCAGCCGGAGTTTGCATTCTCGATCATGAACCTGAAGCTGCATGGATGCAGAACGTCGCTATGGAGATGAATCTTTCTGAAACTGCATTTGTCTTCCCGGGAAAGGATTTCATGTTCATCAGATACTACACTCCGGAAACTGAGATGAAATTATGTGGTCATGCGACATTATCGGCATCACACATTCTTTATGAAACCGGCCTGATAAAAAGAAATGAAGAGATTCGTTTTTCATCAAAGGCAGGCATACTGACAATCAGGAAAAATGGGGATTGGATAACCATGAATTTCCCGGTATATCCTGTAGAGAAAATGGAAATGACTCCTGAATTTAAAAGAGTTACCGGTGCAGAAGCTCAGGAGTTATATAAAGCCGGTTTCGGATGGACCCTGGCTTTGATGAAAAATGAGGAGGAAGTAAAAAACATGAAACCTCATTTCTCACTCATGAAAAGTTCAGTATTTGGTGATCTGATCGCAACTGCACCATCCAGTGATCCTGCTTTCGACTTTTGTGTCCGTTGTTTTGCCCCCGGTGTCGGAATTGATGAGGATCCGGTAACCGGTTCAGCACATTGTGCCCTGGTACCATTCTGGGCCGGAAAACGGGCCGGAAGGATTTCAATTCCCACCAGGTCTCAAAAAGGGAGGGAATTCTTAAAGTATCTCTTAAAGGAGACAGAGTGGAAATCTCAGGTCAGGCTAAAACCATCTTCAAAGCAGAGTTGTTGGTTTAGTCGAGCTCGCAGAAGATGGCGCGGATTTGCAATCCGTGCCTCTTCTGCTCGGATGCAATTGGTGCTCCCGGTTAGATTACAATTTTGGGCACCGTTACAATTTTGGGCACCGATTGCAAATCGGCGCCAGCAGTCGGTTAGTGGGTTGCATTCCGTGAAGAGCCGATTCTGTTGTATCCTTTGTACCATCCATAAAAATTTTGTATATTTCACATACCCAAATATACTACAATGCAAGAAGATATTGATTTAAAAATCAAAAAGTTAGGATTATTCCTACCGCCAGCTCCAAAACCAGTTGGAGTATATAAACCCGTTCTGGTTATTGGCAACTTTCTTTATGTCTCGGGACAAGGTCCAATTTCAGCCGATGGAACGATGATTAAAGGCAAGGTCGGTGCAGATCTGGATCTGGCTGCAGGAAAACTGGCTGCCAGGCAGGTTGGACTAACGATGCTTTCAACAATAAAAACTCACTTCGGTGAATTGAAAAAAATCAAAAGGATCGTAAAAACACTCGGAATGGTCAACAGTACAGCTGATTTTGACAGTCACCCTGCAGTAATCAATGGATTCAGTGAACTTATGGCAGAAGTATTCGGGGAAGAAAACGGAGTCGGGGTCAGAAGTGCTGTCGGAGTTATGCTTCCAATGAATATTGCAGTCGAGATCGAAGCTATGTTTGAACTATATTGAAATCCTTTAACCGCAAATCACGCTAAGCTGACTCAAAGTACGCAAAGCAAAAAATAAATTTAAACCTCGTGCTCATTACATGAAAAATACGTCGGACTCAAATGATAACTGGTATCGGATCAACAATACTGAAGAAATCACCTCTCCTTCGCTTCTTGTTTATCCTGATCGTATAGAAAGTAATATCAGGAAAACAATCGAAATTGCTGGAGGTGTGGATCGTCTTCGGCCGCATGTAAAAACACATAAAATGGCGGAGATAGTGAAGCTTCAGATGAAATATGGCATCTCCAGGTTTAAATGTGCAACTATATCCGAAGCAGAGATGGTGGCCAGATGCGGGGCCCATGATATATTGCTTGCCGTCCAGCCGGTCGGTCCCAATATTGAAAGGTTCTTTAAATTAAAGAAGGAATTCGAAGATGTCAAGTTCTCCTGTATCGCTGATAATGAAGAGATAATTATTCAACTGTCAGACATGGCGAGGAAAACAGCACTCGAAACTCATGTTTGGCTCGACATAAATAATGGGATGAACCGGACCGGAGTAACTCCCGGTGAAAAAGCAGCAAGATTATTCGTGAGGATCATGGATTCGCCCATGCTGATTGCAGAAGGACTTCATGTATATGATGGTCATATTCATGAACCGGATCTGTCACGCAGGAAAACAATTTGCAACGAATCTTTTCTTTCAGTTCAGGGTCTTATCGAAGATCTTAAGAATGAAGGTATATCACCTGTTAAAATAATTGCAGGCGGCACTCCGACTTTCCCTGATTCATGCCTTACGGAAAGATATTGAGACCAGTCCCGGAACACTAATATTATGGGATTGGGGCTACAGCAGCACTTTCACTGATATGAACTTTTTACATGCTGCAGTTTTGCTGACAAGAATAATAAGTAAACCGGGAAAGGACCTGCTGTGCCTCGATCTTGGACATAAAGCAGTAGCTTCAGAAATGCCTCAGCCTCGCGTCAAGATTCTTGATATTGAGAGATATACGTTTGTCAGCCATAATGAGGAACATATGGTGATCAGAACGGCTCAGGCTGACAAATTTAAAACCGGTGATCCTCTGTTTTGTATTCCCTGGCATATATGCCCGACAGTTGACAGTTATGATACCGTATATGTTGTTAATGATCAGAATGTTACAGGAATATGGAATGTTGAGGCACGACGAAGAAAGATAACCTTCTGATAAAGGCCTGTATATATGTCAATAAACCTCTTGATTTTTGATGGTCATCTTGACCTTGCAATGAACGCCCTTGAATGGAATCGTGATTTAAGATGGTCAGTGGAGGCCATACGTCATGGAGAAGAAGGGATGACTGATAAACCCGACAGGGCAAAAGGGACTGTCAGCTTACGCTCAATGCGTGAAGGAAATGTTGGTCTTTGCATTGCAACCCAGATAGCCAGGTATGTAAAACCCGGAAATAATATACCCGGGTGGAAATCGCCTGAACAGGCATGGGCCCATACTCAGGGCCAGCTGGCCTGGTACACTGCAATGGAAGAAGCAGGTGAAATGGTTCAGGATCCTAAATGCTCATGATCTTGACAAACATCTTCAATTATGGAATCAAAGTGCTGAAAATAAAGCTATTGGCTATATATTAAGTCTTGAAGGTGCCGATTCCATTATTTCTATGAATTACCTTGAAAAGGCGTTTGACTATGGTTTACGTGCCGTCGGACCTGCTCATTATGGTCCCGGAACCTACGCCCATGGAACTGATTCAATCGGAGGCATAGGAACTAAAGGGAAGGAACTTCTTAAAGAGATGGAAAAACTGGGTATTATTCTTGATGCCACCCATTTATGTGACCAAAGTTTCCGGGAAGCCCTTGACACTTATCACGGACCTGTATGGGCAAGCCATAACAACTGCAGGACATTTGTGCCTCACAACAGGCAATTCTCCGACGAACAAATTGTTGAACTGGCTGACAGAGATGCTGTCATCGGGGTTGCACTTGATGCCTGGATGATGGTGCCAGGCTGGATAAGTGGAAAATCGGATCCTGAAGAAATGGGAGTATCACTAAAACTGATGATTAACAACATAGATCACATTTGTCAGCTTACCGGTGATTCATTGCATGCAGGAATCGGGTTCGGATCTTGACGGAGCTTTTGGCAAAGAACAGTGTCCGTATGATATTGATACGATCGCCGACCTTCAAAAGATACCTGAGATGCTTTCAGAAGCAGGTTATTCTTCTTCAGATATAATTAATATAATGAGTGACAACTGGATCCGTTTTCTTAAGAAGAATCTAGCGTTGAGCCGTTGAGCCGCCTATCCATTGCGCCATTGCGCCGTTGAGCCTTTGCGCCTTTGAGCTTTTACCTGTAGAGATAGACGAAGCCCCTGTAACCCTTGCCTGAATATTTGAGATTGTCCCATCCATATGCTTTGATAACATAGAAATAGACGCCTGGCGTGGCTTTGACTGATGAAGAATTCACATTTCCGTCCCATCCTTTCCATTCCCTGAGCAATTCTCCCTCCCCGAAGAAGGAATAAACTTTCAGTCCGCTCTGGCTGAAGATCTCAACACTTAATGACCGGAGCGATTTTGATTCTACAGTAAAATTGTCGTTGAGTCCATCTCCATCTGGTGTAAAGACGTTAGGAATATGGAGCTCGGAAGGATCAACAACGATGTTTCTGTCAAGGCGCATCGAATCGATACAATGCAGGTCGCTTTCAATGGTAAGCTTGGGTGAATATTCTCCGGGGATATAATATGTATGAGGATCCGGATTTGAGAGTGTGGATGTGGTCGTATCTCCAAATTCCCATTTATAAGTAGAAGCCCTTACCGATTTATCCGTAAATGTCACAACAAGTGGTGCTTGCCCCTGTACCGGATCGGCAGTAAAATCAGCCTTTACATGAATAGACTGGTAAAAAAAGGATGATTCGCTCACACACCCGAAACTATCGGTAACCTGAAGATTATATGTGACATCAACCAGTGGAGGGTCAAATGTCTGAGGGTTCAGAAGGAAATCAGGGTATGGTATAGTGGAAGCCGGATCTGATGACCAGAGAAACCTGATACCGTCTGGCAATTTTACCGGAAGACCATTGGCTATATTATTGTAATAGAATGTATCAACTGCTGCCTGTCCTTTTAATGCAACATAATCACATGTCCTGTTCTGAAGTGCTGCAACAGCAAGAGGTTTATCGGTAAATATCCAACCGACGAAGCTTGTATCAAACCCTCCGCTGATAACTACTTTATAGCCACCCTGATCAAGATTTGAGGAAGATGAAGTCAGAACTCCTGTATCGGTTTTGAGCGAAGTCACTGAAGCTTTTTGTAGCGTCACTCCATTTGTACCATGTGAAATTAAAGGGACCTGTGCCACCGGGACTATCAGCATTCAGCGTACCCTTCTGTGATCCTGATGCGTTACAATAAATAAAAATCGGATCTTTTGCCGTTGGAGCAGAAGGGTAGGAAGTATATCGTACAGCACTCATTCCCGGAGCTGAAAGCTGAGCAGCAGCTATACCCGGCAGCAGCATAATAATTATTATCAAAAAATAACGCACAGGCAATCAGGTCTTTGTACTTAAAACGATTTCTTAATCTTTTTGGTATAATCTACTGCAATTATAATAAAATTAGAGCAATATTGAGGTAAAAAACGCAAAGGACGCAAAGGAAAAACATGAAAACCTCTGCACCCCCGGGTGATACTGTTAATAAAAATTGCTCTTTTAATCATATGAAATTGATCACCTGAATTTGTTATTGTTAAATTTGCTCCATCCGGAACGCTGTAATTCAATCACAAGCATGACCACCAATTATCTAAACGATCTGAATGAGTCTCAGAAACAAGCAGTTATCAACACTGAAGGACCTTCACTTGTGATAGCTGGAGCAGGCGCCGGGAAAACAAGGGTTCTCACCTACAGGATAGTTCATTTGCTTCAGAAAGGGGTTCCGGCCGGCAAAATACTTGCACTTACATTCACTAACAAGGCAGCAAGAGAAATGAAAGAGCGTATCACCAGGATTGTTAACCCAGAAATAGCACGATATCTCTGGATGGGTACTTTTCATTCAATCTTTGCAAAGATCTTAAGAATGGAAGGAGAAAGACTCGGATATAAATCGAATTATACCATTTACGATTCCACGGATTCAAAAAGCCTTATCAGAACTATAATCAGAGAACTCAGTCTTGATGATAATATATACAAACCCGGAGTTATATCTTCAAGAATATCGACCGCAAAAAACAACCTGGTTACGTCCAGTATGTATGCTGCTGACAGCTCAATGCAGGATTATGACAAGTCGAGCAGGATGCCATTGCTTGCCGATGTTTACAAGACCTATGCAACACGCTGTTTCAAAGCTAATGCAATGGACTTTGATGATCTTTTGCTTAATACGAACATACTTTTCAGGGATTTTCCGGATGTACTTGCAAAATACCAGCAGAGATTTAATTATGTGCTTGTCGATGAATACCAGGATACAAACTATTCACAATATCTCATTGTCAAAAAACTTGCTGCGGCCCATCAGAATATCTGTGTGGTAGGAGACGATGCTCAAAGCATATACTCGTTCCGTGGTGCAAGGATTGAGAATATACTGGAGTTTAAAAACGATTATGTTGATTACCAGCTTTTTAAGCTTGAACAGAATTACAGGTCAACTCAGACAATAGTAAATCTGGCAAATACTATAATTGCAAATAATGAAGGTCAGATCCAGAAGAAGGTATATTCAATGAATGAGGCCGGAGAAAAAATACAGGTAATGCAGGCAATGACCGATTCTGAGGAAGGATTCAATGTATCATCAGACATATTCGATAAGAAACTCTCCCAGCAGCTTAACTGGTCTGACTTCGCCATTCTTTACCGTACAAATGCACAGTCGAGGATCTTCGAGGAAACTCTGCGCAGGAAGAATATACCATATAAAATATACGGAGGTTTATCATTTTACGAAAGAAAAGAGATCAAGGATATCCTGTCGTACTTCAGGATGGTCATAAATCCTGAAGATGAGGAAGCACTTAAGAGATCTATTAATTATCCTAAGAGAGGGATAGGCGATACTACCATCCATAAGGTGTTTGAGCTGGCTGCCATGCTAAATATGACACCCTGGAGTATTCTACAGGCTGCAGGAAAATATCCGGAACATTTTAATTCAGGGACAGTTAAAAAATTATCGGGTTATATTGAAGTAATCAATAATCTGCGTTTGAATTCTGATACTGCCGATGCATTTATAAAGGCCAGGGAAATTGCTCTTGGTTCAGGGATCATGAAAGAACTTAAAGAGGGAAAGTCCCCTGAGGAGGTCAGCCGGTATGAAAATCTTGAGGAGTTATTAAATGCCATTAAAGTTTTTACTGAAGCAGCAGAGACCAATGGAGAACCTTCAGTCTTAGAGGCTTACATGTCTAACGTTGCACTACTGACGGATCAGGATACTGAAAATGAAGAAGACCGTAATAAGGTAACTCTGATGACCATGCATTCAGCTAAAGGATTGGAATTCAAGCATGTCTATATAGTAGGAATGGAGGATACACTTTTCCCGTCACCCATGTCATCTGGAAGTGCCCGTGAACTTGAAGAAGAGAGGCGGCTCTTCTATGTAGCAGTTACACGTGCTGAAAAACAGGCTACTCTGAGTTACGCTCTTAACCGGTATAAATGGGGAAACCTTGAGAGATGCAGTCCAAGCAGGTTCCTGCGTGAGATTGATCAGAAGTTTCTTCACTATCCGCAAACCGGCGGCAAGCCTTTTCAGAACAACAATCCTCCCACGAACAAATCTGCATTGCTTCGCGAAGAAATTCATTCCTATCCAAAGGAAGACAGGTTTAAAAAGATCAGGAAAACAGAACCGACAAACAGTGTTCCTTTTACAGGCAGTGATACCTCCCTGTTCTCAGAAGGCGATACGGTCGAACATGAGCGGTTTGGCAAAGGGATAATAAGATCCATTGAAGGACAACCTCCAAATACAACTGCTACAGTGGAATTCGAAAAAGATGGAAACAAAAAGTTGCTACTGAGATTTGCAAAACTAAGGAAATTATAACTTAATTACCAGCGCCCTGGCCGCTTCGCGTCCATCCCCCTAAAGGGCAATACATTCTGTTCCTCTAAAGTTGAATCTTGCTTTTGTGAAGTTCACTTTGCCGCCCTTTAGGCGGTAAGGGGGTCAATATTTATTTTTTACCGGACTGCCCGAAATTCATTTTCATTAAAGTATAACCCTTCGTTGAAATGGAATGATCCGTCTTTTCATTGATCTCCTTGGTCTCCATCTTCATTATCGGATTATTTTTTTTGTCGAATGAATCCATTGCAAGCATTACCGCACCTTCAAATTCAGGATATCCATAATATGCAGGCATCCCGGCTTTATTCCAGTACTGTTTATCAGCTTTGATCTTAAGATCTTTAGTCATCCATACGTCCGAATAGCCTTCAACATCCGGTTCGGTTATTTTATATTCATCACACTTGTACCCGGCTATAACACGTGAGTTCCCGGTCCTGGTTATAGTTGGTAATTTACCCGGATCACTCTTCTCGGTATTGGATTGACCTGAGGTTTTCGCCTTTTGGTTTTTGCCCATAGCCGCAATTGCTGAATCAGAAGGCATTGTTGAAATTATTCCGGTTTTGGATTCAGCATCCCCTAACAGCATCAGGAAACATCTGTTCTCATAATCATAAATAAAAATTGTATTGACCGGCTTATCAGCTTCTTTCGGATCGGCGATGCTGGTCTCAATTCCTGTATTCCGCGTATTTGAATTAAAATAGGTATAAAAATCTGTTTTCTTTACATCCTTTTTATCATAAGCTTCCATTTGCATGTACATCCTGCCATTAAACTTATATTCAGCATCGTATTTTATATCGACTTTCCCTCCAAACAGACCCAGGCCTGTTTCATCGGTGCCGCTCTTGTCATTCGTTTTATTCTTGTCAGCCTGGTTCTTATCGTTTTTACTGGCATTGTCCTTTGCACTCTGATCAAATGCTGAATCAATCTTGTGTTCAAGCTTTCTATCAAGACGTTCCAATAGCCCCTGGCCACTGCATACAGAAGTTAGCATACCCGTCAACATGAGAAAAAGAAAAACTGATCGTTTTTTCATGGTTTGTCTTATTACTGATTAAGATTAAAAGATTTCAAAGACTAAACAAACATTTAGCACTGATAGTTTAATTATTGGAAAGTTTTAACAAACAATTTACTGTCTGTTGCCTGATATGGATTAAAGTTTAATAAGTTCGACTCTTCTGTTAAGAGCTTTGTTTACCGGGGTATCATTTGGGGCAACTGGTTGCGTTTCACCCATTCCGTCAGATTCAAGACGGGCAGCATCTATGCTAAAGGCTTTTACCAGTTCAGCTTTCACTGAAGCACCACGACGTTTTGAAAGATCGAGATTGGCAGGATCAGCTCCATCGCTGTCGGTATGGCCTACAATTTTAACTTTAACTGCTGGATTTTCGTTCAATACGGCCGCGATTTCTTTCAGAGTACCATACGATTCAGGCTTCACGATATCTTTATTAACATCGAAATATATGCCATAAGAAATCAGTTTGCCTTCAGTAAGAAGCTTGCTTCGCATATCAGGTGCTGCACTAGTAATTCTGATATTCGATATGTATGAGCCACAGGACGCGCCTCTTGATAATCTGAAACATAAGCGATTAAATTTTGTGCCATCAAAAACATTTGTTGGCATATCCAACACTTTTGCCTGTTTGTGATAAATCCGAATTCTTCTGTTCTGTGCCCATATAATCACATGATTTACTTTTTCCGGTTCAACGGGGTTTACAGCTGAAGATCCTGTAATTGTACTATTTTCTCCCGTTTTGTAACCCATTGTATTCCAACGTTCTTTTTCAATAGAGATCATGATGCCCCCGTTACCGGGATGAGGGTTAGTGTCCATTTCCTTAGGCTTATCTTCTCCATATAAGATAAGACCTGCAGCAATACGACCACCGATCTTCTTAGGAACTATATCAAATTCAATGATGAAATTCTTCGGAAAATCTATACTTTTTAAAAGGAAATAATTTCCGTCTGTACTATTCAGGTTGAGCCATTTCCCAGGTGCAATATTCAATGTATTGATCTCTCCGGGGGCATTAGCAGTCCATAATGCAGGAAAATCGCCAACTGCATCCTGGCTGAAATCATCAAATAAAATAACTTTATCCCCAGGGACAAAATCATATGATGAATAGGACTGCAGGGACTGTTGTTCCTGAACATCCGGTTGGTTTTCAGCTTTTGAATTGTTTGCGTCACCTGTCTTAATTTCGTTTTTATCAGGAGTGACCTTTTTATCCTGGGTCCCCTCCTTAACTGCATCTTTCTTGACATTAGCTTTTGCATTCTTGTCAATGGTTATTAATTTTTTCTTAAGGTCTATCTTAACCTGACAATTTGCCGTACCTGGCAATACGATCATAACAACTACAAGGAGCGATGTAATTAATTGTTTCATCTTATATGTTTTTAATTAAGTGGAATTGTCAGGTCAATTAGATGGAACCTAAAATTAATAAACAATTTCTACAAAATATCTTTACGGCAACGATTTTTACATGTGTGAGTCCTTCTTTTTGATAACCCTCAATAATTTGAAGGTTAATATCTGAATCTCATTAATACCTGCACAAAAGTAGAGACAGGTCTGAAATAAATGTAGAGACAGGTCTGAGATCTGTCTCTACAAAATATAATCCTGTCTCTGCAACAAAAAAATTCTTCTGAACAGGAATTATACAATCCTTTTTATGCCGCAACTGCTTCAGCAGGTTTTTCCTTTTCCCTGAGAACTGACTCATAAAGTGCGGCAAATGAGCTGCCTATCCACATAAGTGCAGGGAAGATCCCGATAATTAAAAGACAAAATCCTAAGATCGCGATAAAGAATGATACAAAAGCCAATAAAAATACCTGCCATCCATGACCTTTTGTAAGTTTCCAGCTTAACTCCACAGCTTCAATTGGATCGAGTTTTTTGTCCATTATTATGTAGGAAACGAATGCCAGCCGGCAGGCAATTATTATTCCCGGCACGATAAGTGCAAACAATCCCAGAACGACAAGTGCAATTACCAGCAGGTTTGCGAGGATAATGTGAAGATAGTTCTCAACAAATCCTTTAATAAGATACTCAAAATCGGGTTTGTTCTTTCTCACTGCCTGTACAAAGATAATATTGCCTCCGTATTGAATTACGGGCTTCACCAGAAATGAATACAGCATAGTAAGCAACCCGAAGAAAGCCGCAAATATTCCGAGTGTGCCAAATCCAATAAGATTATGCCCCCAGTCATGTCCCATGTTCCATGGACCCCTGTACCAGTTATGCCACCAACCGTGTTCCCAATTCCATGGTCCATTGCCAAGATCAGACGCGTTAAAATGAAAATTAAAAATTTTAAAGGGGGCGGTTATTATCACAACTATGAGAATGACCACGAATAACCTGAGGAAATTATCCATCATGACTTTCCAGCCTGTCCCGAGACAATAACCAAAATCAGGGACTAATTTGTACTCTTTATTTGTTTCCATCTATACAATTATTAATGTTAAATATCCGATAAACATCTATGAAGCAAATTTAAGCCTCATAATTTTCCCGGACTTCATACCTTAGTAGTGAATATATTTTTTCCTACTTTAGTATGTATCTCAATACTTTGGTAGTGGCTATTTTTGAACATTCTTCTCAGTAGTTTTTTTATAACTTTATACAATGCAGAATTTCATCGGATATGTAATATTTATTTTGTCGGTCGCACTGGCTGCCGGAGGCGTGGTCTTATCGTCCCGTCTGAGGAACAGATATCACCATGAGATCTTCTCGATATTGCTATATTTCCAGGTTTTTATATTTACGTTCGGTTTCTACGGAATATGGGGCCAGGTAGTGATCAGGTCTTTTCTCTCAACATACATTTCTCCGGAATTACTTGTCAGGTTCTCAGACATTGCAATGCTTCTTGGCTTGCCCTTTCTTGTCTTTGCATGGCTGATGCTGATACAGTTCTCTTTTGGCATATCAGGCAGAAATTCAAGTAACTGGTTTGTACTATGGTTTCTGCTTCTGAATTTTGCAATAATAATTATAATAGGATATTTCATCGCAAAAACAAGTACTCTAAAGCCAGTATCAGCGATAAAATATTATTTCATTTCAATGAACTTCCTCTATTCACTTCTTTCCTGTTTGTTCATATTGTTCCCCGGAAAAGGAAGATCAATTATTCATGATTATGACAGCAGAAGAATCGGTCCCGGACTATTTATCGTCATGGTTTTACAATGCCTGCCACTTCTGTTTTATGCTTCCCAAACTTATATTGCCGTAATATTTACTCTTACATTTTTTGCTGGTAACACCTTTCTTCCGATATATCTTAACTATGGAACACTTTTCACGGTATTCACTTCCGAACCTGAAAAAGATCTCTCATTTGAAGAATTCTGTAAGAAGTTCGAGGTATCTCCAAGGGAGACAGACATTGTCCGTGAAATATGCAATGGATTAAGTAATAAGGAAATATCTGAAAAACTTTTTATCAGCCTTCAGACAGTTAAGGATCATACTCACCGGATCTACCTGAAAACCAATGTAAAAAGCCGTGTTCAGCTTATTTATCTGGTCAAGGAACTGAAAATAATATAATTATGTCAGGAAAATTTAAGGTATACGATCAACCTTCCCTGACTGAATTCAAGCGAAAAGCTATCACCCAGTGACTCATTTAATGTTGCAAACCACCAGTTTTTTAATTTTGTCCTTAAAAGTGGAAATCGCAATCCATGTGATGTGATTTCCGTTTCCGGATCAATTGAAAAGACTGATACCTGCTGACCAGGGAAAGATGAAAGCGCTGAACTTTTAATCAATGGCCTGAAGATCCCCGTATCGGTAACCATAATTACATTCACATCTTTTAAATATTCCGTAAGAAGAGAGATATTACCTAATGTATGATCTTCCCGTTTTCCGGTCGCTCCCACGATGACAATATCTCTATATCCCATTTCAATACACCATGTTACAGCTTTTGTAAGATCGTTTGTATCCTGATTCTTATCGGTGTGGATACGATCTGCATACTTTTCTGACAGATAATCTGTCAGTGAATCCATATCGCCAACAATCGCCTCAGGTTGCATGCCCGCAAGAATCAGGTTTTGTGCACTCCCGTCACAGCAAATTATTCTTTTTGCATTCCTCAGATATCCAAGTGGAATAGCATGTTCAGGAAAAATACCATCTGCTACAATAACAGTATAAGACCCTGAAGGAAAATCATTCATATGTGCATTGTCTTCTTCCATTCCACCAGTCCAACAAACGACATCAGGCCATAAACTACGTAAAGTATTACAGTCGGATAGAGCCCGCGTGTCAGAAAGAATATGGCTGATACAAAGTTAACAACAATCCATAGGAACCAGTGTTCATAGATTTTCCGGGCCAGCATCCAGGTTGCAATTATGGATAATGATGTTATAAATGCATCTCTTGCAGGCACCGGAGAATCTGTCAGTCTTGTAAGAATAAGCCACATTGCAAGATAGAGCAGGACAAAAACAAAAGTCAAGACTATACCGGTCCTAAGTGTTATCCGGGTCACCTTCAATTCTTTCTTCCCTGTTTTGTCATCCGATAAGTCGGTGCTCTGATCCCTTTGCCCTGTGCCCTGAGCATTATTTCCTTTTCCCCTGGTCCACCAGTACCAGCCCAGGATACTGATGATAACATAATAAACCTGAAGGCTCATATCTGCATAGAATTTGCTCGTGAAGAATACCCAGATATACACACCTGATGTTATTATCCCCACAGGCCAAAGCCAGATAGTCTGCCTTATTTCAAGTAAGACATAGATAATGCCTGTGACCGCACCGAAAATTTCTATGTAATTATTTGATATCCAATTAGAAATTGTCATTGTTACTAATCAGAATTTTATGCCTGACCCGGAACATCCAGGTAATTCCAGCCTGCGGAAAATATCCATCCATCACCCGAAGCTTACCTCCTTCAATGTATTTATAGACCCAGGCATTGCTTTCGTACATGTTATTAAATAAATTATTCACTGCAAACTGGCATGTCAGTTCCTTAAACAGCCTGCTTTTAAAAGTATACAGAAAGGAAATATTCTGAAGGAAATATGCATTCAGCATCCTGTCATTGTTTTGAGTATTATCAATGTATTGTTTACCTACATATTTGGAATTCAATACAACATGAAAATCAGTAAATGGGTAATAGTCGATAACTGAAGCGGCAATTACTGATGGTGAAAAAGATATTGTTTTGTTTTTTAGAGTTTGCTGATCCTGCACTGAAGTATCCCAATTATCGGTATAATCGATGAAAACAGGAATAATATTCCGGCTAAGAGTAATATTGGCATTCCAATTTAAGTTTCTGAGCAGCTGGATGCCCGTTTCGAGCTCGATTCCCTGCCGGAAACTTTTCGGTACATTTGTCATTATTGCAGATCCGACATTGTTAATTTTTCCTGTTAAAATCAATTGGTCTTTGTAGTTCATATAGTACAGATTCACCCTGAACATCATCCCTGATGTGTGATACTCATAAGCCGACTCGTAATCGAATAATTTTTCCGGAACAGGTGTTTTTCCCGGATCGGCATCCGTAAAATCGCTTCGGACAGGTTCTCTTTGTGACACTCCGAATGACGCATAAATTTTTTGATTCTTGCTAAAATTATAAATAAAACCCGCTTTGGGATTAAAGAAGTTGTAGTAGTGAGTTTGGGTTACATCTTTGAGGTTCTCGTCAAAACCGCCAAGTAAATAATTTATTTTGCGGAATTGCAGGTCACCATAAAGATTTATTTTATCTGTTAAAGAGTAATTAACTTTTAAAAAAGTATTAAAATCCTTTTTATTGCCTGTTCCTGTATACCACCGGTATGTTTCACCTTCGAAATTTACAATTCTGGCCCAAATGATGTCTCCAAAATGATTTCCGAGATATTGGTTCCAGCCACCACCAATCACAGCATTAATTTTATTTTTTGTGTAATTCAATGAATAGGTAAAACCGTAAAAGTCATTTCTCAGCCATCGCTGTGTTATAAAATCAGAAGTGTGTATAGTGTCTGAGTTTACCACAGCATTTGGTAAATTGAACGTACTGTAATTTGTATTTGTTACAAGGTTCTCATAATAGCCTTTGCCTCTTGTATAATGAATAGCTCCCTCGAGTCTGATAGCTTGGGTTAATTATCTTTGAGTAATGAAGCTGATAATTATCCTGCCAGTAATTATCCGTTTCATTTTTATAAGTATATGCGTTATAAGTACGGTGTGTCTTAAGGGAGTCTTTGGGAACACCATTCCATGCCTGATAGGTATGTTCAACGCCGGAGAAAATAATCAGTTTGAGTATACTTGTCTCCCCATAAAGCGTACCTGAGATATAAAAAGATTTTAAATCGCTGAAGGCACGGTCGATATATCCATCGGACCAGATTTTAGACAAACGTCCGTCAACAGCAAACTTCTTATTAATTAAACCAGTCCCAAAATTAACCGTGTTTTTTGAAGTATTGAAAGATCCGTATGAGGAATTGACTTCTGCATATGGTTCTTTTTTCAGGTCAGAAGTCTGAAAATTGATAGTTGCTCCGAATGCACCAGCACCATTTGTGGAGGTACCTACACCTCTTTGTATTTGAATGTTATCGGCTGAAGATCCCAGGTCAGGCATGTCCACCCACCATACTCCGTGAGATTCTGCATCGTTTACTGGTATTCCGTCAATTGTTACATTAATTCTGTTGACATCTGTACCTCGGATATTTATATATGTATAGCCAACTCCGGTACCGGCATCAGATGAAACAACAAGTGAAGGGGTGTAACCAAGCAGGTAAGGAATATCCTGAGCAATATTTGCTTTTGAGATATCTTCCTTTGTAACAGTTGTATAAGCCATAGGAGTATGTTCACCTGCTCTTGTTGCATTAACCAGAACCTCCTCGGTAATAAATGACTTTGGTACAAGTTTTATGTTTAAAACAGAATCTGTTTTTAGGTTTATCTGCCTGATTTCTGATTCAAAGCCTATAAAAGTAAAACGGACAGTATATGTTCCCCCATGTGAAATATGCAGTGCAAAATTACCCTCCTTGTCACTATGAATCCCAAGAATTGTATTTTCAATGCTGATACTGGCACCTGCTAAAGGCGATCCGTTCAAATCAGTAACCTTACCTCTCAGAACAAAACCATTTTCCTGAAATGCATTAGCCTGCGTAATTGAGTGAAGGAATGCAAAAACAACAAAATAAAATATTTTCCTCATTTTATCTGAAATTAATTCTCAATATCAAGAAAATGAGGTTGTTATGGATTGCTGATTTGTACGATACTCTTTTGTCCCTCCGCCGGCATTATCCGGATCAGGTTTTAAGGGTATGATCTCAGCCCGTAATTATAAGGCACCCCATTCAATGATACGTCAAAGGTACTTTCTTTTAACAGATTTATCAATTATTTGTTAAATTAGCATTAAAATCCATGCATTAAAATGAAAAAACTGCTTGATAAACTTAATTATAAAGGACAGAAAAGAATATCAGTCATTAATGCTGAAGGAACATTCATACAATCAATTTATTCTGAAATTAACGATCTGGTTATTGATCAGAAAATTGATCCTCGTTATCCATATGAATTCATAATAATATTTGTTAAAACCGTTGCTGAAGTGGAGCAGATTGCACCAATTACTATACACAACCTGAAAGCCGACGGAGTCTTATGGTTCTGTTATCCGAAAAAAACCTCAAAGAAATACAGTTCCGATATCGATCGTGACCATGGCTGGAAAGTCCTGAACGATTCCGGCCTTTATGGAATCCGTTTGGTTTCAGTTGACAAGGATTGGTCCGCGTTCAGATTCAGGAATAAAAAATATATCAAATCAACATCCGGTAGATTCCCAAAATAAGCAAAGTAGGAAATTAAGAGGCAAAATAAGATAATTTAGCCCTATAGTTATCGGGGCTTTGCGAACTTTGGATTTAAATCTTTGCGTTCCGATAGCTATCGGAATTTGCGGTTAATGGATTTGTTTTTTTATAGTTATTTAAATGATAAAAACATTAAAAATAGATACTCCTCTCGGTGAAATGATTGCAGGGGCAACAGAAGAAGGGGTATGTCTTCTGGAGTTCAACGACAGGAGAATGTTACCGACTGAATATAAGGACCTTATAAAATTTTTAAAAACCACTTTTGAAGAAGGGGAAAACAAACATCTCAGAACGCTGAAAAAACAACTTAAAGAATATTTTAGCGGCAAGAGAAAGGAATTCATTGTTCCTCTTGTTACTCCGGGTTCTGAATTTCAACAGGCAGTATGGAAGGAATTGCAGAACATACCATTTGGCTCAACCCGATCGTACCAGGAACAAGCGATTGCTCTGAATAAACCTGATTCGGTCCGTGCTGTGGCTAATGCCAATGGGATGAACAGAATCTCTATCGTTATCCCATGTCACAGGGTTATTGGCTCGGACGGGCGGCTTACAGGCTATGGCGGGGGTCTGAGAAGGAAGAAATGGCTGCTTGATCATGAAAAGAAATACTCGGGAAAAGCTGTGGATCTCTCTTTATTTTGAATTAATAATATGTGTATAAATATTTAACTTAATCTGGAACAAAATGAAAACTTCCATTTTTAACAAGACTTTCCTGTTAATGATTTTCCTGGCACTTGTAGTCACTCTTTCCGGATGTGCTAATAATGAGGTTGTTAAGCAGTGTCTTTCCGGACACACTTACGGATTCCTTGGCGGTTTATGGCATGGCTTTATTGCACCGTTTGATTTTATCGGAATGCTGTTTAATGATAAGATAACGATGTATGCACAGAATAATAATGGCGGTTTATATGCATTGGGGTTTCTACTTGGAAGTGGTGGCTGGGGTTTCTTTGGAAGCAAGGGTGCAAATAAAGTAAGGACCAGTCGCGTACATATTCAGTCCCAGAGAATTGATGATGCAGAGATAGTGGAATAACAAGAGGCCTCACCCCAACCCCTCTCCCTTGGGAGAGGGGCTTAAAAAAAGTCTAATGGGGGTGAGGGAAAAAAATAAGGACAATAACTATAATCTACTCAATATGAAAAACTTACTTGCAATTTTACTTATAATGTGCTCGTTAAATGCCTTCTCCCAGAAAAAGGACCTTATTCATATCTGGCCAGGCATGGTCCCCGGAGAGCTAAAAGAAAAACTACCACCAGTTGTCGATACATCCGTTAATGATAAAATAATCCGGTACTCCGAAGTGACAAATCCGGCACTTGAAATTTTCCTTCCTGATCCAGCTAGGAAAAACGGTTCAGCAGTAGTTGTTTGTCCGGGAGGAGGATATCATATTCTTGCTTACGACCTTGAGGGAACGGAGATTGCAGCCTGGCTTAACAGTCTGGGATATACTGCTTTTGTGCTTCAGTACAGGATACCGGATAATAAGGAGGGCGCTTTGCAGGATGTTCAACGTGCTATCAGAGTTGTACGAGACAACTCACAAAAGTGGAATATCGACAGCGATAAGATTGGAGTTATGGGATTCTCTGCCGGGGGCAGTCTGAGCGCCCGGGCCAGTATTCTTTTCAATAAAAAGACCTATCCACCTGTTGATAAATCAGACAGTATCTCATGCCGGCCCTCATTCACCATGCTTATTTATCCTGCTTATCTCGATCAGGGTCCTGACTTCTCCTTAACTCCTGAATTAGTACTAAGTAAAAATGTGCCACCAATATTTATTTTCCAGACTGCTGATGATCCCTACGGCAATAGCGCCCTCGTAATGGCTACAGCCTTAAGGAATGCGAAACTTCCTGTTGAAATGCATTTATTGCCTGAAGGTGGACATGGTTATGGTCTGAGACCAGGAAAAGTTGCTGCAGCGACATGGCCTCAGCTGGCTGAGAAATGGCTTAAAGTTGTAACGAAATAAGATGAAGTTCAAACGTTTGCGATACCCGGCCTGTTTAACGCAATCTGAGAATTTCTGTCTCAAATTGGATTCAACCATTTCTGCAAACTTTTGTTGTGTAAATAAAAATCTGTATGAATACTAATACAAAACCAGTTGAATCAGTTCTGCCACCACCTCATTTTCATATGGTAGGGGATGGTTTCAGAGTTCATAATTTCTTCCCCTCACAACCTAAAATCGGATTGAAAGGCATGAGTCCGTTTTTCCTGCTCGATTATGGTTCAAAATGGCTGGTCACTCCTTCAGACAATCCCAGGGGTGTGGGAGTTCATCCTCACAGGGGATTTGAAACGGTTACAATTGCATATCACGGGAAAGTTGCTCACCAGGACAGCGCGGGAAATAAAGGTGTTATTGGGGAAGGTGATGTCCAATGGATGACTGCCGGCGCCGGAGTACTCCATAAAGAGTTTCACGAAGAAGGATTCTCGAAAAAAGGCGGCCTTTTCCAGATGGTACAGCTCTGGGTCAACCTTCCTTCAAAATATAAAATGACACCGGCGAAATATCAACCTATTGAACACAAAGACTTAAAGAAAGTAATACTCGAAGATGGGATCAGCTGTATCGAACTCATTGCAGGTAAATACAATGGAAGTAAAGGGCCTGCCTCAACCTTCTCCCCTGTAGACCTCTTTAATGCAAGACTAATAAAGAGTGCCAGTGCATGTTTCAGCTTTAATAAGGTCTTTAATACTGGAATGCTTGTCGTGGAAGGAGAGATCTATGTCAACAATTCGACAACTGTCCCTGAAAATCACTTTGTCCTTTTCGGACATCAGGGTGAAGAGATCGTAATTGAAGCCATTGAAAAGAGCGTAATACTTATCCTCAACGGGGAACCAATAAATGAACCTATTGCATCAAATGGACCGTTTTTAATGAATACTGAAGAAGAAATTAAACAAGCATATGAGGATTATAAGGGTGGAAAATTTGGTTATCTTTCGGACTGATTTATATTATATATACCCCTATGACACAGCTCATTAAATCACCTGCAGTCGTAAAAGCCGCAGGAAATAAAGAAAAAATAATAAAGGAATTTTTCGGCCATGTCAACAGTAAAACCTCTGAAGTAAGTATAGCGCATATGAAAAGCCCTGAAGGATGGGTTGAGCCCGGACAGCGTCCTGAATTCAATGAATATACTGTTGTATTGAAAGGAAAGCTCAAAATAGCTACAAAAAATGAAGAATTCGTCATTTCTGAAGGTCAGGGTATTATGACTTCAAAAGGCGAATGGGTTAGGTATAGCACACCATTTGAAGACGGTGCGGAGTACATAGCAGTATGTCTTCCGGCATTCTCGCCTGAAATTGTCCAAAGGGATAATTAGGTGCTGATACTGATACAAATCATTATTCCAATCTTTTAAATCCAGTACATTTGAAAAAAAATCAATGGAAACAAGTTTTATTTGTCCCTCATGTACGGTTACAATGAGATTGGTCAAGAGCGAAGATCTTAACCATCACGGAACACTGTTTGCAGGTCGTACCGCTGAATGGTTTGTGGAATCAGGGTTTATTGCAGCGGCATCATTATTAAATCCGCAGAATATTGTCTGCCTCAAGATACACGGAATGTTCTTCACCAAACCAGCCAGATCAGGAGATGTTCTGAAATTCTCATCAAAAGTTGTTTTCACCGGGAATACCAGTCTTACTTCTTATGTGCATGTTGAGAAGAATGGAGCAGAAAAGCCTCTGGTAGATGGGTTTGTTACCTTCATTCATGTTGATGAAAATACCAGACCATGCCGCCACTTTCTGGAGGTAAAACCTGAAACCGAGGAAGACCGGATGCTTTATGAAACTGCCAAAAGTCTTCGGACAAAATAATCAGCATTTTATAGACTATTAAACAACTCCAATGTTCAGGAACGCAATTGTCTGTAGCCCATGCCCTGCAATAACAGACGGAATTACAACTTCCAGTCTTGGAAAACCTCTTTATTCCCTGGCAGTTGAACAACACCAAAAATATATCGAGACTATTGAACGATTGGGATTGAAGGTCAGGATCCTTCCTGCAAGAGATGCGTTTCCCGATTCCGTCTTTATTGAGGATGTCGCTATCTGTACTCCTTCTTGCGCTATTATAACCAAACCCTTTGTTTCCTCCCGGAAAGGTGAGATCACAGGAATAAGAGAGATCCTTTCAGATTATTACAGTTCAATTGAAGAAATCCTGAATCCGGGAACTCTTGAAGGCGGAGATATAATGAATGCAGGCGGTCATTTCTTTATAGGTATCTCAAACAGGACAAGTTCCTATGGAGCTGATCAACTGATAAATATCCTTGGTAAATATAAATATACAGGATCAAAAATTCCTCTAAAGAAAATGCTGCACCTTAAATCAGGGGTATCTTATCTTGAAGGCAATAATATGCTTGTTAGTGGTGAATTTACCAAAACAAAAGAATTTGAAATCTACAACAGGATAATCATAGAAGAGGATGAAAGTTATGCTGCAAACTCATTGTGGATAAATGGGAAAGTGCTTATTCCTGATGGTTTTCCAAAAACCAGAAAAAAAATTGAAAATGCAGGATATGATACCATTGTGCTGAACGTTTCTGAATTCAGGAAGATTGATGGCGGATTAAGTTGTCTCTCTTTACGGTTTTAAGACTATAATTAGATGAAGCACCGTGATCGTGAATTCACAATTTCTTTCCGTTCTTCCTGGCTTTGATAATAAGATAAACCACAAATATCAAGCCTAACCCCACGAGTATATGTCCGACATACGGAAATATCTGTTCACGAACAGCATATAAATAGTACCCGATAATCGCCAGTATAATATTCCAGATGCCGGCTCCGATAAATGTGAACATCATAAAATCGCGGAGGCTCATACGGGACAAGCCTGCAGGAATTGAGATAAGATGACGTATACCCGGAACCAGACGACCTATAAAAGTGGATGTCTTTCCGTTCCTGATAAAATATTCCTCTGCATGTACAACTTTTTCTTTAGACAGCAGAAATAATTTGCCAAGTCTTGATTCGGCAAATTTGTATACCAGGGGCCGTCCAAGATAATATGCGAGAGTATAATTGATCAATGATCCGGAAAGAGCTCCTACAGTTCCGGCGAGAACCACTATAAAAACGTTCAGGTCACCCTGGCCGGCCTTATACGCGGCAAATGGAATAACGACCTCTGATGGAAGGGGAAGAAAGGTGCTTTCTATTAACATCAGAAGTGCAATGCTGAAATAGGTCAGATTGGCCATATACCAATCGAAGAGCGTCTGAAAAAACCCCATAATTTATTTCCAGTAATTCAAGATAAAAACATTCAGTGAAATAGTGTCAACGGCAATATTAATCTTTTTACATGGTATTGCCAACGTTTTTGCTTCCGGAAAGATATACCCTGGATCTTTGAGGAAGTAAACTCTTATTTCAGGTCAACAGGTTTCATATCAAAATATTTATACCCGGGAGCTACCCCGACTTTAATAAAACGTCTGGAGATCACAGGTCTTCCGTTATTGTCAGGTTTGAACTCTGCTAACAGTAAATAACCTCCGGTTTGTTTCGGCATTGACAAGTCAATTGTGAAAGATGAACGGTCGTAAGCGGACAAAGTAACAGGTACAATTTTTTTTGAAACAGATTTCCCTTCACCATTAAGAATACTCAATGTTACACTTCCTCTAACAATTTGTGGTAAATCATTAATTTTTGCCAGTTTAAGGGATAGTTTTTCTCCTGGTTTGTGAGGAACCGCCTGTTTAACATATCGCTCATCGGTAAGATTTATAAATACTGCAGACGGGGAGAAACAATCAATGAACCATTTAAGGGCCGGAGCAGGGGTCAGGTCTTTTATATTGCCTGTAAACCAGTCACCGGTATACCCATAAGTTATTTGCTAGATAGCAGAATGCAAGAACGCCAGCGATGCTCGGTTCACTGCGCAACCATTCTGTCTCGAGCTGGAGAAGATACGCCTGAAAATTGCGGTTTTGTTCAGGAGAGGACCCGGGACCAAGATAATAATCATACGTCTTTACAGTAAGCTTACTAGGCAGACCATTGCGCCACAGCCATATCCATCCATATTCATTTACAAGCTGTGGTACGCCTGCTTTCCTTATCGTTTGAAGTATTTCCGGTTTATAGTCGAGATTCCCCAGAGGATAAGAGAATTTTTCCATATCCATCTGAGAAAAAATGCCTGTCTGATATGGATGAGGCTCATCCATTTCATCTGTTTTCATCAGACCTTCACTCATATATCCGGCGTCCCAGATCCTTGTTGGATCAAGCTTCTTTAACTCCGGAATGAGTGTATTGCCTATAAACATATCGGTATTCTCGTTTATGGCATCCCATATTGCAATGCTCGGGTGGCTGCCATCGGACCATACCCAGTCGCTGTACTCCTTTCTGATCTCATCGTCCCAGCCGTGATTCTGCCAGTAGAGCCATTCATTCTGAAATAACAGTCCATATTCATCAGCAATATCATACCAGAAATCAGGTACAATCCCGACGCAGATGCGCATTGCATTCCAGTTAAGCTGTTTAGGATAACTTACCAGAAGCTTTTTCACCCATTCTTTGTCCCATACGAGGTTCCCGCAATCCGGGTCCTCGAAGAACCGCTGGAGTGTTATATTTGTCCCCCGAAGAAAATACTTTTCACCATTCAGGTAAAAGAATTTACCTTTTGCTGTAAAATCGCGCATTCCAAACTGACGACTCACTTTATCAGATAAGCCTTTCGCGGTGCTGAGTGTTACATTTGCTATGTATAGGAATGGCTTTTCCGGTGACCAGGAAATAAAATCCGGAAACGGAATATCAAGAGTACATCGGAGTAAGATTGTCCCTCTTTGCCAGGAAATGACCACCACCTTTTGCCAACTCTTTACCTGATGCTTTTTCGGTTACGGATACCTCCAGCATAACCGAATCCTCCATAGGATCTCCGTAAAATATCTGGGCTGGAATAAGGCTCCTGACCTGGCTTTTAACAGTAATCTTTCTTATCTGCGACCGAAGGAAGTACAAGAAGTCTGTTTATTCTGATGTCCCCTGTGAATGAAAGAAATACATCATCCCAGATGCCAGGCAGATAATGCTCCTTCTCCTTATCAGTCCCTCCGGCCGCTTCTGCCGGCAGCCATACTCTCTCCCCAACCTTAATCAGAATCTCATTTTCTGAGCCATATTTAATTGCCTGGTTAACGGGAAACTCAATAGGCGTATAACAGGCTATTGATGTACCCAGATCGATACCATTAAGGTAGACCTGAGTTACATACTGACTCTTTTTTATAGTAATTATCCCTTCTTTGTTTTCAAGTTCTTGCGGAATAAAAATTCTCTTACGATACCAGCTGTAACGCGGTGTATAGTCGAGGTTATAAAGATTGAATTGTTCTTTAGCTTCAGGCTTGTCGGGACGCTTAAAGAATTTATCATACTCAACTATTTTTGGTTCAGCAAGGTGAATCAGTCCGGGTACCGGAATTGTCCTGGTAAACTTTTCAGGAGGAAAAGCCGCAGTTGTCTGATCAAAATCCCATGTCCCGTTCAGGCTGATAACTGTCCGTGGCTCCTGTGCATATGTTAATTGGACAGTAAGTGCTAATGCCAGAATAAGAAAAACTAAATGTCTCATAGTATCTGATTTATTTTGTTTTTTGCCACAAGGGCACCATGACACAATGCTACACCAAGTATTACGTTGCGCCTTAGCGTCTTTGCGAGCAAATTAATTTTAGTGTCTTTCACTTATCTCAAAAAGATCTCCTGAATACAAACCGTCGAGATTTACCAGCAAATCCCTTTTCCATGCAATTCTTTTCCGTTCAACGTTGAGATAACTTTCCCCTCGAGTGATTTCACTTCATATGTTTTTGCAGGGTCAAGGTAGTTTACGGTTACAATTCGTTCATGCTCTACGGAACCATGTCTGAAAATACCAACGATTCCTCCATTCTTTGTTTCTGTGTTTATCCGCTGGAACCCATCCCACATCCCTTCCATTGGTTCACCAAACCCCGGAAGATCCTGCCTGAAGCTCATAATGTCATATTTTCTTTCCATCTGCTGAAGCCAGTCGGCATAGCCACGATATTTATTTAAATCAGATACAGAGAGCTTTCTAGGATCACCCAGCATTATTGGCAGCGCCCCAGCGATCGATTTAATATGTGTCTCCCAGTTCCTATCCTGCATTTGGGGATTTCCAATTACCAGCGACGTAGCAGGTATTGCCGGTGAACGCCACCATGCCATATTACGGATCCTGATATCTGTTTTTTCTCCGGCTAATCCTTCGAAATTGGACAGCCAGTCACCCTCTGCATGTTTCAACAACGCATAGTCAATCAACTGAGTACCACCCATCGTTTCAAATGTACAATCAATAAAAAGTTCAGGTTTTGCCGTATGTAGTTCATCAAAAAGTTGCCAGAGGCGCTCATAATTGGTGTAAAGCGACTCATTATGATCCCTGTGACCAGGATGAGTCGTTGAATAACATCCTGATTGTGTATGATCATAAGTATATGCACTTGTCACAACTGCAAAATCGAGCTTGAAATATTCAAGACCGTAATCAACAGACAATTTAAGCAGGATATTTTTAATATAATCATACCATCCTGTACCAAAACAAGCTGTAAATTTTTCTCTGTCATCAGGCGCATGCAGAGATGTCGGTTCACCATTTTTATCAAGAACAAACCATTCCGGGTGAGCTTTGTACACTTTGCTGTCGGGACTGGCACTGCCGATACTGACCCACAGGCCCGGTTTCATACCAAGAGATTTTATATAGTCGAATACAGGTTTAAGTCCGTTAGGAAATTTCTTCATATCGATGCCCCAGTCTCCATAGCTGTCCTGCCAGCCGTCATCAATAACAAATTCCTTCATACCGGCATCTGCAGCAGCTTTCGCCAACTCCTTCACCAGTTTTTCGTTTATATCTTTATGGAAGGGTTCCCATGTGTTATAAACGAAGGTTGGCTTCTCTTTGAGCTCCGAAAGCCTTATTCCCATATATTTCCTGACAAAATCAGGAACAACTGTATTAAGAATCTCATCAGGAGTTTTCTGATGATTGTAAACCATTGTAAATACTGATGGCGTTTCAAATGATTCACCTTTTTTAATCCATTTCCGGAAAGGGAACAATGAATTTTTATGGGTCAGGCCAATACAGATATCCTGAGCTTCATAGAATACCGAAGTATGTTTCATCACACCTGTGGCTTCATTACCCAGAACTATTCCCTGTTCCGTATTCATATCATGTACAATTATGAGAGCATCCTGTCTGCCGCTTTCGTAGGGTCCGATAAAACGTCTTCTTCCATAATCATGAAAAATCCAGCTGTAAGTAACAGGATAGTAAGCCGGCACTTCAAATTTCTCAACATCAACCGATTCCAGCTTAAATGTCTTGTCTGTCAGGTTTCTAATAACAAGACTTTTACGAATTGCGGGGGAATTCGGATAAAGTAAATACTTCAGGGTCACCTCTGCTTTCTTATCATTACTTATAAGTTTTACCGCTGCCCCGCTCCCTTCATTATCATCTGTGATTACCTGAATATTAACGATATCCCATTGCACTTTTCCTGAATAAGGTACATCGTCAATTTCAAACCGGAAATCTGTACAGGTATCCGAAAAATAATTGAACTCTCCGGTTAATGGTTTATATCCAGTCGTAAGAAAAGGACCTGTTGAAGCCGGTAGTTTTATTGTCCTCCTGACTATACCGTTGCAAAGGACAAGCTCTGTCTTTGTCCATTTTGCAAATGGAGTGACTGCAGAAGCAGCTTCGAAGATTGTTAAAGTGAGAAGGAATATAAATATTGCTTTTTTCATTAATGAGTTAAATATAGTAATTACTAATAAAATCCATTAACCGCAAAGCACGCAAAGGTTCAAAACAAAGATCGCAAAGAGTTATATTTCTTCACACAGTGTTAATGACATTTTTATTCATGAGCCAGCATTTAAATTTGTTCTCGTGAAATTTAATCCTGTTTGGTCAGAGGGGAGATAAACATATATGGCCCTTTGCGTCCTTTGCAAAAACTTTGCGTGCTTTGCGGTTAATGGATTTCATATTTTTCATTCTGAATCGCTAACTTTGTTATCTTAAAATTAATATCTGAACAATTCATACCTTCTAATATGGAAAATCTGGAGACAACTTATTTAGGATTAAAACTCAGAAATCCGCTTATTGCCGGAAGCTGCGGACTTACAAATTCAGTTTCAAATATTAAGGAACTCGCAAAAAAAGGTGTAGGTGCTATTGTTATCAAATCTCTGTTTGAGGAACAGATACATGTTGAAGCCGAAAAAGTTATCAAAGATGACACCGATGGACGTAAGTACCTTCAGCCATGCTCCTGACTACAATTTTCAGCAAAAGGATTTATGATTATGATGAAGCATATTCATATATCTATGATTTTGCCAAACGCAATACTCTTGGAAAATATCTTTATTTCCTTAACGAGGCAAAGGAATCCGTTGATATACCTGTAATTGCAAGCATAAACTGCGTTTCTAATCAGGACTGGCATTCTTTTGCAAAAAAAATAGAGGAGACCGGTGTTGATGCAATTGAACTTAATATTTATATTCTTCCGTCCGACTGGCGAAGAAGCAGTGAGGATAATGAGAAGATTTACTACGACATAATACGGGAAGTCAGAAATTATGTAAATCTTCCAATAGCGGTAAAAATAGGATTTTATTTTACTCATCACTTGCTCAATCAGTAAAAAAGTTGTCCCAGAGCTGGAATTAAGGGACTTGTCTTGTTTAACAGACCATATAATACCGACATAGATATTGATAAAATAAAATTAAGTCACGGACCTATCTATAGCACTCAATGAGGAATATACTCACACTCTTCGCTGGATGTCAATATTATCGGGGCATGTTGACTGTGATCTTTCAGCTTCAACCGGAGTGCACGATCATAAAGCTTTTATAAAACTACTGCTGGCCGGAGCAAACACTGTTCAGGTTGCATCGGCCCTTTACAAAGAGGGATTTGATGTCATTCCTGAAATACTGAAGGGCACGTCAGAGTGGATGAAGAAGCATAAATTTGACAGTATCGATTCATTCAGAGGCAAGCTGAGCAAGACAAACCTTGAAAATCCTGCAGCAATTGAGAGGGTTCAGTTCATGAAACTCTTATTCAGGAATAGAATAACCCTTATCAAAAGGACCAGGAACCATAATCTGCAACAGACTGAGAATTTGTAATTAAATCTTTTTTGCAGAAAAAAAATAATCTTGTACCTTGTAGAGACATATTTATGGCTGAATAGTAGCTAATATATAGAAATGGATTCCATTTACATCCACGAATCTTACTATTTATCTAAATATATCTCCTATGCAAAATTCGAATGATACCTCAAAAAACCAGAATTTATCTCCCTGGTGGAGAAGAGGAATTATCATTATTCTTCTCCTTGAATTTGCAGTACTTATCTGGGTAACAACCGGTTCTTATTACCGGAACTCAAAACCTCCGATCCCGGAAAAGATTACTGATGAATCCGGAACGGTCCTTTTTACAGGTACCGATATTCAGAACGGCCAGCAGGTCTTTCTGAAAAAGGCACTCATGGACAATGGAAGCATCTGGGGACATGGTGCTTATATGGGCCCTGATTTTTCCGGACAGTATCTTGCATAATGTTGCTCTTGAAGTATCAGGTTTTATTGCAGAAGAAAAATACAAGAGTTCACTTTCTGACATATCGTCTGAACAGAAAGAATCTCTTGTGGGTCTGACCCATGATTTCCTGACCAAAAACCGGTACAGTTATGAGAATCATAATCTTTTGTTTACAGATCCTGAAAAGAAATCATTCAACGGGCAGATATCCTATTGGAAGGATTATTTTCAAAAGCCGTCGTTAAACCGCGGATTACCAAGTACATTGCTTGTCGACAATGAAGAGATAAGGCAGCTGACCACATTTTTTGCCTGGGCAGCCTGGGCATCTGCAGCAAACGCACCCGGGAAAAACTATTCCTATACCAATAATTTTCCTTATGAGCCGCTGATTGGAAATGGCCCTTCGAGCGCAGCTATCTTATGGAGTGCATTGAGTCTTATTACCCTTCTGGGCGGAATTGCCCTGATACTCTTTTTCTTTGGCAGGTTCAACTATCTTGGCTGGCGTGAAGGCAAAGATCTGGTGCCTCCACAGCTAATACCCGGTAAACCGACAGCAATCGAACGATCCTCAATAAAATTCTTTCTTGTGGCTATCTTTATTCTTTTGCTTCAGACTTTAGCAGGTGGTTTAATGGCGCATTACTTTGCTGACACAAAAGGGTTTTTCGGCTTTGACCTTTCATCACTTTTCCCCTCCAACATTCTCCGTTCATGGCATCTTCAGACTGCAATTCTCTGGATAGCAACTGCATATATTGGAGGAGGTATTTTCATATCTGCAATATTGTCGAAACGGGAACCTAAAGGACAGATAGCGATCATAAATTTCCTTTTCATTGCTCTTGGGCTTACTGGTATTAGGCAGTCTCTTGGGAGAATATCTGGGGGTCAAGGATCTTCTGAAGAAAATGTGGTTCTGGCTTGGCAATCAGGGCTGGGAATATCTTGAAATAGGACGTGGCTGGCAGGTCCTGATGGCCGTTGGACTTATATTATGGGCTTTCCTTCTGTACAGATCAGTGAAACCTTCGAGAGCAGAACCTGCTGAGAGGGAACTGAAAACTCTTTTCCTTCTTGCAGCATTTGCAATCCCGTTCTTTTATCTTCCTGCATTTTTCTTTGGTTCTTCAACAAATTATTCAACTGTAGATACATGGCGATTCTGGATCATTCATCTCTGGGTAGAAGGCTTTTTTGAGGTCTTCGCGACTGTTATGGTAGCAATTATGTTTTATAAACTGGGACTGGTTGCAAAACAAACAGCTACACGGATCATTTACCTCGATGCAGTTTTGTTTCTTGGTGCAGGAATTCTCGGAACTGGCCATCACTGGTACTGGAACGGGCAGACCTCGGTATCGATGGCTATTTCTGCCTCTTTTTCAGCTATGGAAGTAGTTCCGCTGATCCTGCTTACCCTCGAAGCATCAGACTTCGCCAGATTAATGCGTTCAAAAACTGACGAAAAAGGAAATAAAATCGATTTTCCTCATAAATGGACTTTTTATTTCTTAATTGCAGTCGGGATATGGAATTTTATCGGCGCCGGAATATTTGGCTTTCTGATCAATCTTCCTGTTGTCAGCTATTACGAAACGGGTACAAATCTCACTCCCAACCATGGTCATGCAGCTCTGATGGGAGTATTTGGAATGCTTGGATTAGCTTTTCTGGTTTTCGCTATCCGTCAGGTTTCTTCTGCTGAAAACTGGAAGAGAATTGAAAAATATGTAAAGATTTCATTCTGGGGACTTAATATCGGCCTTGCCGGTATGGTCATCCTCCAGCTTTTCCCGAGCGGGGTTCTTCAGTTACTCGATGTAATTAAAAATGGATACTGGCATGCGAGAAGCATGGAGTTTTCAGGTCAGCAACATATTATTAACCTGGCCTGGCTCAGATTACCAGCCGATTTATTATTTATTATTGCAGGCGTAATACCTTTGCTTTTCGCTGTGATCGTCACGTATTTCAACATGCGAAAATCGTTTAATAAAGCAGACAGATAAATAATTAAGCTACCGGCAGTTACTTGGTAGATCATGATTACCAGGTGCAGGAAGGTCATATTGATACAAATTTTACCAGGAGATCAATCAGCCAGCCGGGGTAGATGCCTAATATTAAAATGCTGACTGCTATTATAGCAAGGGCTATGTTTCCTGTAACTGAAAGTTCAGGAAGACTTTTTTCATTTGCTCCTGAAAAGAGCGAGGTAATAATTCTGAGATAATAATATAACCCTATCACACTGTTGATTATCAGAGAGAAAATTAGCACCATTAGTCCTGCATTTATTCCCTCGAGAATAACATAAAATTTAGCAATGAAACCGGCTGTTAAGGGTATTCCTGCCAGCGACAATAATGAGAGAGTAAACACAATTGCTATCCAGGGTCTTTTCCAGAAGAGTCCCTTAAAATCTTCTGTATTTTCAGCTTCGTGCACATTGGTCGACAAAAGGGATATTACACCGAAAGCGCCGAGTGTTGTAAAAATATATGATGTAAGATAAAAAACTGAAGCCTGTATTCCCCTGTTGCTACCGGTCAGTAATATTATTATCAGGTATCCCATATTGGCAATAGATGAATATCCCAATAGCCTCTTGATGTTTTTCTGCCTGATAGCCAGTATGTTTCCCACGAACATTGAAAGTATTGCAATGGCAGAAATTGCAATAAATAAGTAATGATTATCAAATCCCTTCAGATTAAAGAAAAATCGTATCAGAATAGCCATTACAGCACCTTTTGAAACCGTAGCTATATAGGCCGAAACAGGGGCCGGTGCACCCTGGTATACATCAGGTGTCCACATATGAAATGGGACCAAAGCCAGTTTGAATCCTATTCCTACCATCATCATTCCAAAACCCGAGATGACTATAGGTGACAATTGACCACCAGTGCCCAGGGCAGTAACAATCGCGGTAAATTGCATTGTTCCAAAAGCAGTATAGATCAGGGCCATACCAAATAATAAAAATGCAGAAGAGACAGAAGCCAGTATCAGATATTTAATTCCTGCTTCAATTGAATTGCTTTTTGCTCTCTGGAAAGCTATTAGTATATATAATGAGATACTGAGTGTTTCTAATCCCAGGAAAAAAAGAACAAAATGATTTGCAACAGCCAGCAATGATGCACCGAGTGTTGATGTGAAAAGAATTATATAATACTCCTCCCTTACACCCTCGAGCTGTTTTATGTAGTCATAGGAAAGAATGGTCACAAGCAGGGCAGAAATGATAATTATTCCCAGGAAAAATAGACTGTAACCATCAATAATAAATAATGGCTCAATTGTATGAGGAACAGAAGGAAGAATAAGAAATAATGAACCAAATGCTGCAAGAAAGGACAAAACAGAAAAACCATAAACAACGTTATAATTTCTCAACATAGAGATTACTATCATAATCACTATTGGAGCTATGGCAATAATCAGGAAGGGAATCAAACACAAAAAATCTTTTTCGGTCATAATCTAAATTTTGAAATCCATTAACCGCAAAGCACGCTAAGAATGCGCTAAGTACGCAAAGATATCATCGAATACTTTGCGCCCTTTGCGCATCACGAGTACTCGGGATTGCGATCTCTGCGGTTAAATAAAGCTATATTGATGACATTGTGTACTCCTTCCCCCGTGGGGGAAGGTCGGGAAGGGGGTAAAATAGGATTTGTAGTTGTTAACTGCCCGGATCTGTAATGCTATCTCTTTTTGATTCTTCAGCGTCTTCAAAATTGCAGGTTTCGCTGTATTAAGAACAGGTTTCGGAAAAAGTCCGAGCCAGACGATCGCAATTACCAGTAAGGCTGAAACCATTTTTTCACGGATTGTCAGATCATTCATTTTCCAGTCAGTATTTTTATTCCCCAGGAAAACTTTCTGTACGATCCTCAGTGAATATATTGTTGCGGCAATCAATCCAAGACTGGCGAGACACGACATAAGGATATTCACCTTAAAGGCTCCGATCAGAATAAGAAACTCCGCAATAAAATTGCCCAATCCGGGTAATCCCAATGATGCCATGGAAAAGACAAGTACCATTGCACCCATAACCGGGACTTTCTCCCAGAGCCCTCCCATCTTATTTAAATCCAGTGTATGAATGCGTTCATAAAGCTGCCCGACAAGCACAAAAAGAGCTCCTGTACTTATTCCATGTGCAATCATCTGAATAACTACACCCTGGTAAGCCAGTTCATTAAATGAAAATACACCCAGTATTACAAATCCCATGTGACTGACACTTGTGTAGGCCACAAGTCGTTTCAGATCGGTTTGTGCAAAAGCAAGTTTGGCTCCATACAAAATGCCGGCAACGCCTAGCAACATTCCAACAGGTGCGAATGTGACGGATTCAGCCGGGAACAACGGGACTATAAATCGCAAAAGACCATAAGCTCCGGTTTTCAGAAGCAATGCAGCAAGAATGAGGCTCCCTGCAGTTGGTGCTTCAGTATGTGCATCAGGCAACCAGTTGTGAAGCGGCACAACAGGCAGTTTGACAAGAAATGCGGCCAGAAATCCAAGCATTATGAGCATTGCTGTTGAAGATGACATCGTTGTTCCGAGAAGCTGGAGATAATCAAATGTATATACTCCTGTCAGATGTCCATGTACAAAATATAAAGCAATTATTGAGATAAACATCAGCAGACCGCTTGCCTGTGTATAAAGAAAGAATTTATTCGATGCCATGGTCCTGTTCTCATGACCCCATATACCGATCAGAAAGTACATAGGAACCAGCATGAGTTCCCAGAAGAAATAGAAAAGGAAGAGATCAAGTGAAAGAAATACTCCTGTGATTCCTGCCAGGATCAGCAGAAGATTGAAATGAAAAAATCCGACCCTTGAATTAATCTCTTTCCATGAAATAATTACAGAGATTATTCCGAGGAAAAGAGTAAGCAACAACAAAACCAGGCTCAGTCCGTCAAGCGCAAGGTGCAGACTTATGCCGAAGGCCGGGATCCAGTCAAACTTAATATCAATCAGCCAGTCCTTTTGCGTTAGCGAAGACCTGCTGACATATAAAATAATAAGAATCAGGTCAAGGGACAACGCTATGAGCGAAATGATGCGAGGCACGACAGGATTCTGCTTTCCTGTGATCCATGCCAGAAATGCTCCCGATAACAGTATGACTAATAGATAAATGAGTATCATTTACTAAGCATATAGGTTAATATTATTGCAATACCAATAGCGAACGATAACAGATACCATCTCATTTTCCCGTTTTGAGTAATACTGAACATGCGGTTCAGGAATAGTGCCAGACCTGATAATCCTTTGTTCCACAAATCAAAAAAATCATTCTTATCAATAACTGAAAGCCAGACAACCGGTTTTACAAAAAGTGTATCATAGAGTTTGTCAAAGCCCCATCCTTTTTCAAAGAATTTGTTTATCCTGCTGTGAGCGAAGGGCTCTGATAAAGCAGGCTTTTTTAAGTAAACCAGATAGGCTATATAAATTCCGGACAGTGCAATTATTGCTGACAGTGCCTGAAACAGTAATTCCTGCCCCTCTCCACCAGTAGCAACAACAGCAGGTAAAGTATTATCGACCAGCTTTGAAAAGAGATGAATATTGCCGATAGAGGCCGGCAGTTCAACAAATCCTCCGATAATCGACAGAACAGCAAGAATTATTAAAGGGAATGTCATCAGTTTGCCGGGAGTGAATAAGGGTTCTGTTTTAGCTTCACCATAAAATGTTATGAATATCATTCTGAAGGAATAAAGTGCCGTAAGCAAAGCACCGGTGATTCCGGCCAGCCATAACATTAAACTACCGCTTTGTGATGAGAAGGAATACCATAATATCTGATCCTTGCTGTAGAAACCTGCTGTTATAAGAGGAAGCGCGGAAAGAGATGCGGAACCAATCAGAAAGGTATAAAATACGACAGGCATTTTTTTCCTGAGACCGCCCATTTTGAAAATATCATGTTCTTCATTAAGTACCAGTATTACTATCCCTGCTGCCAAGGAATAAAAGTGCTTTGAAAAAAGCATGTATCATGAAATGAAATACTGCAGCTGACCATGCACCCACACCCAGGGCAAGAAACATATAGCCTATCTGACTTATAGTTGAATATGCGAGAATTCTTTTCAGATCGTGCTGAGCCAGAGCACTGAACCCCGCAATCAGTAATGTAAGGGCACCAATGATCGCAATTGCGGACTGTACAACCGGAGCAAGGGTGAATAATACATGGGTTCGTGCAATCAGGTAAACACCGGCAGTGACCATCGTTGCTGCATGTATAAGTGCACTAACAGGTGATGGACCTGCCATTGCATCCGGAAGCCATGTCTGCAGCGGCAACTGAGCCGACTTACCCAATGCTCCACCAAGTAAAAGTGCGGCTGTAAGAACCGCTATTGAAGATCCTGGAACCCATTTTTCAGATGCATGCTGCATCAGTTCATTTATATTAACAGTGCCAAAACTCAGAAACAGTATAAAGATACCGATGATCATTGCCGTGTCGCCGATACGGGTAATGATAAAGGCTTTCCTGGCAGCATAACCGTTTTCCGGATCTTTATACCAGAAGCCTATCAGCAGGTAACTGCATAAACCAACACCCTCCCATCCCAGATACATAAGCAAAATATTGTCAGCCAGTACAAGTACCAGCATTGATCCGATAAAGAGATTCATATATGCAAAAAACCTGGTGAATCCTTCATCTTTTGCCATGAATCCGATGGAGTACAGATGTATCAGGAATCCAACAAAAGTGATAACAAAACAGAAAACCAGTGAAAGAGCATCGAGACTGAATGATATGTCAACTTTCAGGTTTCCTGCATTTATCCATTCCCAGAGGTTGACTGAATATGATTTAACTTCAGGTAATGATCTTAAAAAGCCAATAGCGATTATAAATGTGAGTATGGCAGCAATTCCAATTGATCCGGCTCCGATAATACCTGCAATCCTTCTCGACAGCTTATTTCCGAAAAGAGCCAGAATGAGAAAGCTCAGAAAAGGAATGGCTGGTATGAGAGCAATAATGTTGACATTTGTTAATTAAATATTTTTAATGAACCTCAAACCCCCTGGCCGCTTCGGGCCCATCCTCCTAAAGGTGGATTAATTCAGAGCTTTCAAGTTAAGTCTGTCTTGTGAGCACTGCATTAGTCCCGCTTTGCGGCATTGGGGGGCAAATTAATTCGTATCTTTTAAATTATTAATTGCATCTGCATCAAGCGTTTTAAAATGATGGTAAACCTGCAGTATCAAAGCCAGGGCAATTGATACTTCAACAGCCGTGACTGCCAGTATAAAAATAAACATTACCTGTCCGTCGGGTTGTTTCCAGTGAGTTCCGGCAATTATAAATACCAGTCCGGCAGCATTAAACATGATCTCTATCGACATTAACATAAAGATCATGTTCCTTCGAACAAGCAAACCAATCAGTCCCAGAAAAAAGAGTATTCCTGCAAACAATATTTGTGTTTCAACGGGTACTGTAAGCATGATTCTATTTTATTTCAAGAAAACGGTGTTTTACTTTTTTCTTCTGACTTCCCAGATGATATGCTCCGATCACTCCGGCCATCAATAGAATTGCAGCAATTTCAACTCCAAGCAGGTAGGTTGAAAAAAGTGAGATCCCGACCTGTTTTGGCAGTATTGCTTCCTTATCAGATTGAGACTGTCTTTACATTTTTGAGCGCCAGTATCAGGTTGACCAGCAGAATTGCTGCAAGTATCGATGGAATAATCCACATTCGGGGTCTGAGCCATTTCTTTTCAGTTTCTCTTTCAAGACCAATGTTCAGCATCATGGTCACAAAAATAAAGAGTACCATAATGGCTCCGGCATAAATAATTACCTCCAGAGCAGCAATGAAGGGTGCACTCAGCAGATAAAAAATAACAGATATTGCTAAAAGTGATAAAATAAGGTAAAGCAGTGAATGAATGGCATTTCTGCCTGAAATTGCCATTATTGTTGAGATTATTGCCACTACTGCTGCTATATAGAAAAATACATCCATCTATTTTAATTTAATTAAGGCATCAGATCTTTTACATCCACCGGTTTCTCTTCATTCTCACCTTCACCTTTCCCTTTTACTCCCATGTCAACACCAGCATTTTTATAGAAGTTATATCCGGGATATTTCCCCTCACCGCTGATAAGTAAATGTTCCTTTTCATAAACCATATTCTGTCTGTCATATTCAGCCATTTCAAAATCGGGTATAAGCTGAATGGCATATGTCGGACATGCTTCTTCACAAAAGCCGCAGAAATATACATCTTGAAAAGTTGATCCTGAAAAATTCAGGGTATCTTCTTCCTTCTTCATCTTCTGTTGCCTGAAGTGAAATACAATCAACCGGACAGGCAGCAGCACAGAGATAACATGCAACACATCTTTCATTCTTCTCCGGCATCCCGTGTAAGAACTATCCTTCCCCTGTAACGTGGAGCAAGATATGGCTTGACTTCAGGATATTCCACAGTTTCTGTTTTGTGAAACACATGAAGAAAAGTAAGCCACATGCTGCGAAGAATGCTGATCATAACAGGGTCAAATTAAATTATTTAACTTCATTTTAAAAATATCAGTATTGCACCGGTTATCAGAAGATTAAGCAATGCCAGCGGCAATAAAATTTTCCACCCCAGCTCCATCAGCTGATCATATCTCGGCCGTGGCAATGAGGCCCTGAGCAGGATAAATACACAGATAAAAAAGAATGTCTTAAACAGAAACCAGAAAACAGGCGGAAGAAATGAAGGTCCCAGCCAGCCACCAAAAAACAGTGTGGAAATAAGTGCAGATATAAGCGTAATTCCAAGGTATTCACCAACAAAAAACATCCCGAACTTCATGCCTGAATATTCCGAATGATAGCCGGCAATAAGCTCTCCTTCAGCTTCAGGAATATCAAAGGGAAGCCTGTGAGTTTCTGCAATTCCGGCTATGAAGAAAACAATAAAACCAATAAACTGGGGTATAAAGAACCAGCCGCCTTTCTGTGCTTCCACAATCTTGCAGAAACTAAAGCTGTCAGCCATCATTACAACTCCCATTAGTGAAAGTCCCATGAATACTTCATAGGTCAGCATCTGTGCCGATGCTCTCATTGCGCCAATCAATGAATACTTGTTATTTGATGCCCAGCCACCCAGTACAATGCTGTATACACCGAGTGATGAATTACCGAGGAAAAACAGAATACCAATATTAGAGTCAAACACATAAAAATCAGGACCAAAAGGGACAACTGCAAATGTCAGCAGTATGGTTATCATCAGTATTCCCGGAGCAAGTACAAATACGGGTCTGTCAGAAAACGGAGGTACCCAGTCCTCTTTAAAGAATAATTTAATTGTATCGGCAACTACCTGCAGCAAGACCAAACGGTCCTACACGATTCGGACCCAGCCTGTCCTGCCATACCGAAAGAAGCCTTCGCTCAACCCATATCAGTCCGGCTGCAATTGACAATGCTATTAAAAGTACTCCCGCTATTATAAAGACATATTTCATGAACAATAAGTTAAAGTTTATGAAATTTACCTATACCCGGAAGATCAATAAATGGCATCCCTGGTAAATTTACTGACAAACCGGCCAATCCCTGAACTGAATGCTATTCCCTGTTTTAACCTTTACTTTTATTTTAATGTCTGATATTTCAAGCTGAACATAATCACCATCATTAACAGGAATTTTCTCTGCATCTTTCTGATTAATAAGCACAAATGGTTCCTGAATTCTTTGCATCACTGAAGGACTGACGGAACTAAGCTCATCACTTCCAAAGATCTGGTATACAGGAACAATCTGACATTCATCTTTTTTGACATCAGCATTATGATCCTTCCATTCAAAATAATTGCTATCACCCTTTGTAACAGGCTCAATCAGTCTGATTCCGGGATCACCACCTTTCAAGGATCCATCAGGTTCATCAAGGTAATTATACATAGCCTGAACAGAGTTCCATCCCGGAGTCCAGTAAAACGGAACCAGTGATGATGGTGGATTTTCCTGCTGTCCCTTCCATGCTGAAAGCTAACGGAGAATCAGGATCCTGCAAAAGTTTTGGTTCACTTACAGCAATATTTGCATTCATTGCAGTCCTTCCGCTGTATCGTATCGTCTGTCGCGGTATCTTTGCATTAAGCATCCTGAAATCAGCATCAGGAATATATTTCTTAAGTTTTGAAAAGTAAGGCAATTCATTTGCCAGCGATTCAACAATATCATCAAACCTGCTCCATAATGAAGAATTATTTCCATCTCTGATCTTTAATAATATCCGCTGATCCATCTGCCAGCTTTCCTTTACCTGGTTTGCAGTATCAATTGCTTTATAATAACGCTGAGCCCGGCCTTCATTATTTACAATCGTTCCTTCCGATTCTGCAAATGTTGCGGCCGGTAATAAAATATCTGCTTTCTGAGTTGTTTTATTAACAAGGTGGTCAAGAACAATTATCTGACTGCTTTTCTCAAACAATTCATCTACTGATTCTTCATCTGCTCTTCTGTACAAATCATTCTCAAGAACCAGAAGTGAGTCAATCTTCTTATTTCCGGCTAGATTCAAACAGATCTTCAAATGATTTGCCGGGAAGCAATGACAGTCCCATACTATTGCATTCAGGCAAAACCATGCTCAGCATAACATTTGAACCTGAAGACAAAAGAGCCGTGGCTATATTCAAAGCTGCATATAAGATTGACTCATCATTACAGCTGATACCGGATATGATCAATGGATTCTTTGCATTCTTCAATGAGAGTGCAATCTTTTCTGCAAGCTTCTGAATGATCTTTGTTATCAGTATTTATTCCAGGTGCTTTTTTATCAAGCTTCCTGGCAACTGCAAAACCCAATTCTGCAATATCCTAGTATGAGGCCCGGAATACTTTCTGCAATTTCATCGAGAGAATCATTGAATGGAGTTGCAATAAACAGCGGACTTCTGTGAATCCTGAGCCAGTTCTCTTACAGGTGCATCATTCCATAATGGAATACCTTTTTTCTTTGCTTCTTCATTTGGTATATTTCTTACAGCCTGACGCACGGCAAGTGCAATCATTGGAGCCGTATTTGTCAGATCTTCACCCAATACCAAAATTGCATCAGCTTTTTCAATTTGCTTTAACGAGGGAGTCCGTACACCGCTATGCTGAAGAAAATCTGAAACAACCTTTGTCAGATGATATTCCTTTTTTGAAATACCATGATAGAAGTTTTCTCTCCCTACCAGCGACATTAATGCAAAATTCGATTCAAGGGAAGCTCTTGGAGAACCTATTCCTATAATCTTTTTATCTTTTGATACTGATTTTTCCAGAGATATGAATCAGCTGCTCGTTCCGACTGGCTCCTGAATAGCTTCTTTTCCAGACCGGATCAATGAAGTTTTAATCCGCTTTTCATCATTCACAAATTCATATCCGAACCTGCCCCTGTCGCAAATGAAATATCCGTTAACAGCTCCGTTGTATCTGTTCATAATCCGCCTCAGCGATCCATAACGTTCACTGGCAATCGTATTGCATCCGACACTGCAATGTACACATACTGAAGGAGCATTTGAGAGATCCCATTTCCGTGTAAAATGTTTCTTCAGTGTTTTATCGGTAAAAACCCCTGTCGGACATACCTCAACAAGATTACCGCTGAATTCATTTTCAAGTGGACCATCCTCATGCCGCCCAAAATAAACATGATTACGTGACGCAAAAACATTTAGATCTTTTCCACCGGCATAATCCCTGTAAAATCTGACACACCGGTAACACTGTATGCAGCGGTTCATCTCATGATTAATGAATGGTCCAAGATCCTGATTATTATAGGTTCTTTTTGGAAAATCAAAACGTCTGTAATTATGACCCGTCATGATTGTCATATCCTGTAAATGACATTCACCACCTTCATCACAAACCGGACAATCGTGAGGATGATTGGTCATCAGGCTTTCAATTACTGAGGCTCTGAATGCTTTTGCATCAGGATCATCCACTGAAACAATGAGTCCTTCTGTTACCGGCTCCATGCATGACATTACAATACGACCCTTTGTGTCATCCTTATCCCTGAATTTCTTTACTGCACACAGCCTGCAGGCACCAACTGAACCAAGAGCAGGATGGAAACAGAAATGTGGAATGTCAATCCCAAGCGAAAGACAGGTCTCGAGAAGATTCTTCTCAGGTTTTACTTCATAATCTTTTCCGTCTATCCTGATCTTTACCATTTTTACCTCCAGGGACATTTTTTGTCAGTAATATGCTTTACAAAATCATCATGAAAATATTTAAGTCCGCTCTGCAAGGGTTCCGCAGCACCGGGTGCATGAGCACAGAATGTATTACCCGGACCCATATATTTTGCATTGAAATTCAGAAGATCAAGATATTCCATTTTACCTGTTCCCTCTTCAATTGAAGCCAGCATCTTTTCAACCCAGGGAAGTCCTTCACGACAGGGAGTACACCAGCCGCAGCTTTCGAGAGCAAAGAATTTTTCCACATTATGAATAAATGCAACAGGACAGGTTTTATCATCAAGAACTATCATTGTTCCTGTGCCAAGCCTGCTGCCTGCAGCGGCTACGGTCTGTAAAATCCATTTTAACATCGAGATGTTCTTCAACCAGAAAGTCAGTTGATGCACCACCCGGCAATGCACCTCTGAATTTATGTCCCGCGATCATTCCGCCGGCATGTTCTTCAAGAAGTTCCCTCATGGTAATTCCCAGATGGCAATTCCCATGTTCCCGGATTTTTCACTTTGCCGCTTACTCCATAAAGCTTTGTTCCTCCTGTACCGGTAAGGCTTAATCCTTTAAACCAATCTGCCCCATTTTCCACAATATGTGAGATCCAGGACAAGTGTTTCAACATTGTTCACTACAGTTGGCCTTCCAAAAAGACCGCTTATAGCCGGAAATGGTGGTTTTGTTCGTGGCAATGCTCTTTTCCCTTCAAGTGAATTAAGCAAAGCTGTCTCTTCACCGCAGATATACCTGCCTGCACTTGAATGAACATACAGATCAAGATTAAATCCCGATCCAAGAATATTTTTGCCAAGATAACCTGCTTTATAAGCTTCATTTATTGCTTTGCGCAGACTGGCTTCAGCTTTTTTATATGCCCAGCGAAGAAATATATATGCTTTTTCAGCCTGAATGGCATATGCTGAAATGATCATTCCTTCAATGAGCTGATGCGGATTGCCTTCGAGAAGATACCTGTCTTTAAATGTACCGGGTTCCATCTCATCAGCATTGCATACGAGGTATTTGGTCCTGGATTTATCAGCATCCATAGGCACAAGGCTCCATTTCACTCCGGTAGGAAATCCGGCTCCTCCACGTCCAAGTAAATTTGAAGTTTTGACAAGACTGGTTATTTCAGCAGGTGCCATTTTTTTCAATGCTTTCCGGAGACTGTAATAGCCTCCTGTCTTCCTGTAATTTTCAAGATTAAAGCAGGGGAGCCTGGTTTTATATGCTGTGTTAAAGGTCTTTCCATCCTCAACTATTTATAACGACCCAGCAGTTCATCAATCATTTCAATTGTCAGTCTGTTGTAGTGATCCTTGTTTATCATCATGGCAGGAGCATTATCGCAATCGCCAAGACATGAGATCGGCAGAAGCGTAAACCGTCCGTCAGATGTAGTCCCGCCGAAACTGATACCAAGCTTCTTTGAAATGTACTCATACAGTGATTCATATCCCATGATCATACAGCTTACACTATCGCAGATAAGTATTACATTCCTGCCAACAGGTTTGCGATAGATCCTGCTATAGAATGTAGCAACACCATCGACCTCCTCATTTGAAATATTAAGAAGCTGAGCAATATCCTTTACCGATTCATCCGATACCCATCCGCGGTGATGCTGAACGATTTTCAAAGCATCTATACATGCAACTTCCGGGTATGGATATTGTTTAATCTCTTCCTCTATCTCTTTTATTTCTTTTTCAGTCAGCATGGTAAATCAGTAATTCGAAATATGTTTAAATACATTATTATCTATCCAAGATCGGCCAATACAAAATCCATTGCCCCCAGAATTGCCAGCAGATCAGGTATTGTGTATCCTTTTGTAATAAATGGCAGCATCTGTATATGAGGGAATGACGGTGTTCTTATCCTTGACCGGTATGACGAGGTACTGCCGTCACTTATAAGATAATAACCATTGCTTCCTTTAGCAGCTTCAATCGGCACCATTGCTTCTCCTGCCGGTATAACAGGTCCCCATGAAACACCAACAAAATGAGTGATAAGTGTTTCAATATCCGTCATTGTTTTGTCTTTCCTCGGTGGTATGGCAAGAGGATGATCTGACTTGTAATGACCGGCAGGCATATTATTTATACACTGCTGAATTATTCTCAGACTCTGACGCATTTCTTCCATCCGTACAAGTGCCCTGTCGTAGCAGTCACCATTTTTCCCAAGCGGAATATCAAATTCAAATTTATCAATCCCCGAATAAGGTCTTTTCTTACGGTAGTCCCAGTCATAACCTGTTGCTCTGAGTCCCGAACCGTTAATCCCCACTCAATTGCCTCTTTAGTGGTATAGACTCCGATTCCTATTGTACGTGCTTTAAATATCCTGTTTTTAATAACAATATTGTCAAATTCTTTAAGTCTCTTTGGAAGGTAATTGACAAAATCCTGCATAAGCTTTTCCCATCCATCGGGCAGATCATGAGCAACGCCACCAATCCTGAACCATGACGGATGCATTCGGCCACCTGTTATTGCAGCAACTATATCAAAGATTCTTTCCCTGTCGTTGAATGCATAAAAAACCGGAGACATCTGTCCCATATCCTGTGCAAATGTGCCGAGCCAGACCAGATGGCTGGCAATCCGGAAAAGCTCGCTCATCATGATGCGGATCACCTGTGCTCTGTCGGGAAGTTCAATACCGGCCAGTTTTTCAACCGAGAGAAGGTAAGCCAGATTATTCATTACGCCGCTCAGATAATCAATCCGATCGGTATAAGGAATAAATGTATGCCATGATTGTCTTTCTCCCATTTTCTCAGCTCCGCGGTGATGAAATCCAATATCAGGAATAATATTTACAATATCTTCTCCGTGCAGCTGAACGATAAGCCTCAACAGACCATGTGTACCAGGATGCTGAGGTCCGATATTCAGAAACATGAAATCGCTGTCTTCACTTTTGGTATCCAGACCATATTCATCAGGATTGAATTTAAGATTTGCATCTTCTTCTTCCCTGATAATTTCAGTCAGAACAAAAGGATCAAGATCTGTGGCCCTGGCAGCGTGGTCTTTTCTTAAAGGATATCCCTTCCACGTCTTCGGCATCAGAATTCTTGTCAGCCTCGGATGTCCGGTGAAGTTAATGCCAAACATATCAAACACTTCACGTTCATACCAGTTTGCTGATTCCCACACAGTTGTTATACTTGGAATATTTAAATCCTCATCCTTGAGAGCAACTTTTATCCTGATATCCTGATTCCTTTCAAATGAAGTAAGATGGTACACAACAGTAAAATCACTAGCAGGCTGGCCATCGCGTTTGGTTCGTGTCCGTTCATCTATGCCGGTCAGATCGTAAAGCATTTTGAAAGGGAGAGAAATTTCGTTCTTCAGATATCTTAATATACGTGACAGGTTATTCCTTTCGATCCAGATTGTCGGAGTATCATCTTTAGTCAGCTGCTGATACACAATAACATTATCACCAAATTCAGTTCCTAATTCTGAAATGATATTTTGATTGTCTCTGCTCATACTATACCTGGAAATCTGATAATGGTATTAAATTTCATTCATTGGTCTGATATTGCCCATTTTTGATCTTTCTTCCATTTTTTTGTCGCGCATCGAGATCTTTTCTGCTTTATGAATTCCCTGTGGACCTATTACCCAGCTTAGAGGACGCTCCTCTTTTCCTATTGATTCCCTCAGTAAAAGGAGCCCTTCAAGAAATGCATCAGGACGCGGAGGACAACCTGATACATAGACATCAACAGGCAGAAATTTGTCAACACCCTGAACAACACTGTATATATCGTACATTCCGCCTGAATTTGCACACGATCCCATTGAGATGACCCATCTTGGAGCCATCATCTGTTCATACAATCTTTGTATTATAGGAGCCATTTTAAGAAACACCGTACCGGCAATGACCATTACATCTGCTTCGCGGGGTGTGCCACGTATTACTTCTCCTCCAAACCGTGCAATATCATAGCGGCTGGTAAGTGCAGTCGCCATCTCAACGAAACAACACGACAGACCAAAACCAAATGGCCAGATCGAGTTTTTTCTTCCCCAGGCAATCATATCATCCAGTCTGCCAAGTAAGACCGATCTGGCAATTTCATCATCAGCGATACCTTTCACCGCTCCGGGAAACCTGTCATATTTGCTTGTCATCAGAGATCTTCGTTAATCCTGTTTTTATATTTCAATATTCTTTTCCCGTTTGGACCAAAGTCGAGGGCCCCAATGCTGAGTTCATATATCAAAAGGACTACGAGCAATCCTATAAATATTACGATTCCAATATAACCGGCCACTCCAAGTTCGCGGAATGACACTGCCCACAGCATAATGAAAGCAGCATCAAGGTCGAAAATGACGAAGAACATGGCAATAATATAAAAACCTGAAGAAAACCGTAGTCGCGCATCACCGGTAGCAGGTATCCCGGATTCATATGGGTCATCTGTTGTCTTTTCCTTGTGCCGCTCACCCAGGACATACGAAAGACCTATCATTATTCCAATAACGGAAATTACTATAAACGCGAAAACTATAAAGGGCCAGAAAGTAATATTTTGTACCAACAGCATAAATTATGGAGTGTTGAACGTAAATTATTACTCTGTTTTTATATTTTAAAAAACAGTCTTAAATATATGTGATTTTTAAAGTTTAAAAAAATAAAAATAACAATAAACGAAATCTCACAAAGCCTGTCAACAATCCATATTGGCTATGATCATCTGATTTAACAATGAACAATAAAAGTTATGAATTTGTTTAATCATACAACTCTGGTCATTGGTATCTGAGTTTCTTTAATGAAGGACCTATTCAATATTTATATCGGCGTTAAGAGATTTTTTGATAACTATTAATATGAAAGATAAACCCGTAAAACCTAAGAAGCGACGTTCCGACAAAGACACCCCCGAGAAAGACTATATGGAAGGTTACCCTCCATATTCGGAGAATGAGGATATATATGGTAAATATCAGAAAGAAAAAAATATTGATCCGGAGGATCCATTTAATATCATGGAATCATTTGAATTATATAAACCCGGCAGGAATAACGAGAAGGATTTTGATGAAGACATGACTGGGGATGATCTCGATATTCCGGGTTCAGAACTCGATGATGATCTGGAGTTTATCGGAAGTGAAGATGAAGAGAATAACTATTATAGTCTGGGTGGGGACGATCATAACGATCTGGATGAAGATTACGTTGAAGAATAAAATTCTAAAAATGCATATATGAACAAACTTAAAACCAGCTACATGGGGATAGAGCTTAATAACCCCATTATTTTAGGCGCTTCAAATCTCGTCTCAGATCTGGATAATCTTAAGAAAGCTGAAGAACAGGGAGCCGGAGCAATTGTTTACAAATCTCTTTTTGAGGAACAGATTCAGCTTGAGAGCTTCCAGTTGGATGAAAGGCTTAACGAATTCAATGATCTCCATGCGGAAATGGTTCAGATTCATCCGAATATTGAACATGCCGGACCAGATGAGCATCTTCTTAATCTCAGGAAAGCCAGGGAGAGCTTATCAATTCCTCTGATAGCCAGTCTGAATGCAATCAAAGATGATTCATGGATCAGGTATGCCAAACTTTTAAGCGAAACGGGAGTTGACGGAATAGAACTTAATTTTTACCAGATCCCTTTGGATTTTAAAAAGAATGCTAAAGATATCGAAGATGCACAGATCAATACTCTTAAAGAGATCAGCCAAAATATTTCAATTCCGATAAGCGTAAAATTAAGTCCAGACTATTCAAATATCCTGAATTTTATTACAAAACTTGACAAAGCAGGAGCAAATGCATTTGTCCTTTTTAATTCCTTTTTTCAGCCCGATATTAATGTAGTCACTGAAGAACACATTAAATCTCAACAACTTAGTAATGATGGTGACTATAAGAAATCTCTAAGATATGCTGGATTCTTATATGATAACATTAAAGCTGATATCTGCAGCAGCCATGGAATATTCAACGGTGAAGATGTAATCAAGCTGCTATTATCAGGAGCAACCTGTGTACAGGTTGTGAGTACAGTTTATAAGAATGGGTTGACGCAGATCAGGAATATCACAAAGGAATTGGAGAAATGGATGGAAACTAAGAATTATAAAAGTATTGATGAGTTCAGAGGCAAACTGTCAAAAAACAGGCTTACAAATAATCCATTCGTTTATAAAAGAGCACAATATGTTGACTTGCTGATGAATTCAGAAGAGATAATACTGGGAGGGACAAATTCACGTATCACACCTTTGAATAACCCATGAGATTCCGAACGAAGTGAGGAATCTCCAACTCGCATATTATGCACCCTTAGTTCTATAGGCTTTTACCCATTTCGGAACTGCATTATAAAAAATTATCAAAACACAGATCATTATTGATAAGGTCAAAATTAAATTTATCAAACCCGGAATAAGGGTTTCAGGTGCTTCTACCTGAGGGATATAGATATTTTTAATATTTAAAAATGCTGCAGTCATAGTCGTAACTCCAACAAAAACCATTGGCAATATTGTGACCCATGCATATTTTATTCTTCCCCTGTTAATTATGAAAGATGTGCCAACTGTAAGAGCTATTGTCGCAAGCAATTGATTTGCTGTTCCGAACATCGGCCAGATTGTCGATACAGTTCCGGTATAAATAAAATATGCCCAGGCAAAAACAATCAATGCGCTTGTCAGTAGATTCCCGGGTAACCAGTTTGTTTTCTGGAATGGTTTATAAACCTTGCCAAAAGCTTCCTGCAATAGGAACCTGCCAATTCGTGTACCGGCATCAATTGTTGTAAGGATGAATAAAGCTTCGAACATTATTGCAAAATGATACCAGTACGACATCAGATGTTTCATGCCAGGTATTGACGAGAATATATATGCCATGCCAACACCTAATGATACCGCACCTCCTGTACGTCCGGCAATTTTTTCACCTACACTTGCTGAAAGCTGACTTAGATTTGATTCTGTAAATCCCATTGCATGAAGCTTGGGAAGGATTGCCTGTAACTTTTCGACAGGCACATTTATCTGAAAATAATCAAGAGGGAGAAGACTGGTAGCAGCTATCAGGGCCATAATACTTACCACTCCTTCGGTAAGCATGGAACCTACTGCAATAGTCTTTATATCAGCTTCCTTCATAATCATTTTCGGAGTAGTCCCTGAGCTGACCAGGGAGTGAAAACCTGAAATAGCACCACAGGCAATAGTGATAAAAAGATAAGGAAATAATCTGCCAGGGATTATGGGCCCTCCTCCTTTTCCAAACTCAGTGAATGCAGGCATTTTTATTTCCGGAGCCACGATTATTAATCCTATTGCAAGCAGACCAATCACAGATATTTTCATTATTGAACTCAGGTAATCCCGTGGCGAAAGTAATAGCCATACAGGAAGGACAGATGCAAGAAACCCATAAGCAGCCAGAAGGATAGTGAGCGTCCGATGATTGAATGTAAACATTGAAGCAAACTGGGAATCAGGTATATATCTGCCAACAATAACAGTAAGCACCAGCATTATAACGCCAAATATTGTTGCTTCAAGTGTTTTTCCTTTCCTTATCCTGAACATCCAGATTCCCATTATCAGGGCAATAGGAATTGTAGAAGCTATTGTAAAAGTTCCCCAGGAACTTTCGGAAAGTGCATTTATAACTACCAGGCCCAGACCTGCCATGGCAACAACCAGGATCAGGATTATTGCAAAAGTTGTGGTAATTCCGCTCACTTTGTTTATCTCTTCCTTCGCTATAGCAGCAAGTGATTGCCCGTCATGCTGTACTGAAGCTGTAAGAATTACATAATCATGGACAGCGCCTGCCATCACGGCACCGATAAGCATCCATAAAAACCCTGGCATGAAGCCGAACTGAGCTGCCAGTACTGGTCCAACCAATGGTCCGGCACCGGCAATAGCAGCAAAATGATGCCCGAACAATACCCATTTGTTCATAGGATAATAATTCTGACCATCGTATAAGCCGGTGTGCAGGCGTTGCGGTAAGATCATTTCTTACAGCAACCCTGGCAGCTACAAAACTGAAATAAAGCCTGTAAGCTATTACAAATACGGCAATGGTGCCTATTACAAATGGCATTGCGTTCATCGATCAGAAGCAATTACAAGATTGACAGGGCAAAATAATCATAATCCGAATCCTGTGCAATTCCGGTTGAGGTTTATTTCAACCTGCTGATTCTGGTTTCAACGGGCTGATCAATAGTGATAGGAACCCTTTCCTCAATTGTATTTGCAGAATCAAGTTGCAGGGCTTTAACATCGGAAATACATAATAATCTTGACAGGCTGTGAAGTGCAAGTGTTATATTTTCCATTCCTGAGAGCTTATAGTCATTTGGCATAATCCTGTCAATAAGAACATACTTAAAATCGGCAGGCATGGAGTGTTTTTTAAGCGAATCAAAAGTGCTCTCAAGTTTTATTTCACCTGCAGCAAGCATATCTTCCAGCACCTCCTTGAAATAGAGGTTTATTTTGGGTTCAACTTTGAATCCGATATGAAAATCTACTCTTATAAGCACTCCAGGAATTATCTGGTTGACCTGGTAATCAATCCTGTCAGGCTCATCGATCCTGTCAACATGGAGGAGCCAGTAGGTATCTGCCCGTTTGGGTTGTTTCTGAAATATTGAATATATCACTTTTGATTCCACCTGATCGGGCCTGTTGGCTTTGATAATATAAACAAGGTTGGTAGCCGTTTTCGGAACCGAACTATCTTTGGACAGGTCTTTAAACAGATCGATATATTTGTAGAGATCTGTGAAAGTTACATAGCGGTTTTTCAGTTTCCTCCCGAAATACCATCCGAACATTATAATGAAATAGAATGATGCCAGCATCAGGGTGAACCAGCCTCCATATCTGAACTTGTGAAGGTTAGCAATTAAAAAACTTCCTTCAATTGTAAGATATACAGTGAGCATTAACAATACCAGCCTGTGGTTCCATCCTCTCTGGTAGGAATAATATGACAATAATAATGTTGTCATTATCATGGTTATCGTGATTGCAAGCCCATAGGCAGCTTCCATGTTTGCAGATTCCTTGAAGAAGAAAACAACCAGACTGCATGTGATCCACAGGAACCAGTTGACAAAAGGCAGGTAAACCTGTCCCTGAATAAATGTAGGATGTAATATCCTGATCTTAGGCCAGAAATTAAGTGAAACAGCTTCACTCAGAAGGGTATATGATCCGCTTATCAGTGCCTGGCTGGCAATTATTGCCGCAGCAGTAGATATCAGAATTCCCGGCAGAAGGAACCATTTTGGCATAATTGCGTAAAATGGATTTAAATCCGCACCAGCTGCATTGTTCATCATAACCCATGCTCCCTGTCCGAAATAGTTCAGCAGCAGGGTTATCTTCACAAATATCCATGAAACTCTGATGTTGGCCCTGCCGCAATGGCCCAGGTCGGAATAGAGCGCTTCCGCTCCTGTAGTGCACAGAAAAACAGCTCCCAGCAGAATAAATCCACCAGGATATTCACTCAGGAACCTTATTGCATATGCAGGATTGACAGCACGGAGGATATCGGGATAATATATAAGTTGCGAGAAACCCATAATTCCTAACATCGAAAACCAGACAACCATTATCGGACCAAATGATCCTCCTACGAAATTAGTACCGAATTGCTGAATGAAGAATAAGGCTCCGAATATTATCAGAACAATAGGAATGACAGGAATATCAGTATTGAAAAGTTTTAGCCCTTCAATAGCTGAAGTTACTGTGATTGAAGGCGTTATAACTCCATCTGCAAGCAAAGCGGCACCACCGATCATTGTAAGTGCTGCCGCCCATCCCGATTTTCTCTTTATCAGGGCAAAGAGTGCAAAGATCCCTCCTTCACCATTATTATCCGCACGGAGAGTTATCAGGATATATTTTATTGTGGTCTGAAGTGTAAGGGTCCAGAATATACACGATAATGACCCATAGATTAAAAGTTCATTTATGTTGGCTTTGCCTGCGAGCAGAATTGCTCGCATTGTATAAAGAGGGCTTGTCCCCAGATCACCATAAACTACCCCCAGAGTGATTATCAGGCCCGCAAAAGATAGTTTCTTAATATCAAGATGATGTTCTTTTCCTCTCATGAATATCCCCTGGATTTATATCAGGGCATTTAAAATAGAGCCGCCAAAGTTAATAATTATTAAGATTTTAAGAACTTGCAGGAAAGAATAATTTCAACGTGTGCCATTTTACGAACTGCATCTTGTTTTCAATCCGAATTAGAATTATAGTACCAGTCTAACACAAGTGAGACTACCTGATTATAATTCATTAACACCTTTTTTAATCTTATTAGCTTTCAGGTAAACGTCATTTGCTTCAGACTGAATCTCCGAAAACTTTTGGTTTTCCCTGTCCTGATAATACTTCTGTCTGTATCGTATGTCGCTGATTACATTCTTATCTACCTTGTTTATAAAGTCTTTATACCCCGCCATGTGAGATGCATCCCTGAGAAAATAGAGAAGCAATGACAGATATCCCGAGTATTTCAGCCGCTGGTCATCCGATCTTACGCAAATCACAAATGCAGCAAAATTAGCCTCTGCCTCGCTGGTGATCCCAAACTGATGAGCTTTTTCGTGAGCCAGTACGAAAGGATAATCCATAGGGAGAAGATAGTAATTCAAATGAATTTCATTGAAAAATGGTCCAAAGTATCCGCTTAATCCCATTTTACTGTATAACGAGCTGAAAAGCATTGTTTTTGGCCGACGTGTGCCATTTGGATAACTTATCCCTAATTCTGAACTGTGCCTCCGGTACGAATCCTCAACAAGTTTATCAATCAGGGGGTACTCCGATCGTGACAAGGAAATGAAGTTGCGATTTGTTTCAGTAATCAGGGAATCGAGTATTGAGGAGAAATATGTTTCATCAGCTTTCGGTATCTTCCAGCCAATCCTGGTTTCAATCCTCGGTCTGAAATAGTTAAAGCCCCAGACAATGTAAAACAATGAATAGAGCAGCGCAACCGTCTGGAGGATGCGCAACAAAAACCAGCCAATTTTTATTTTTCTGATCAAGACAAGTACCAGGCCGGCGAATACCAGTATTATAATAACTATCCAAAAACAATCCCATAATGAAAAGGGAATGAGCCTGCTAACTGCTGAAAACGATTTTGCGATAAGAGGGTAGATTCCCTCCGAATAATAATGCTCGACAAATCCACTGTTCCCGGAGGCAGATCCTGACACATAGAAATACCAGTGCAGAAAGACAAAATGGCCATATAATCCTGATAATTTTTCTCATCTTCCCCGATTCTGATCTTTCCGTAAGTATCTTCCAATCTGTTAATGTAATACCCAAAAATAAACAAACAATTCTTAATTAATTGTTGCCATAAAACATCGGAAAGATAAGTTTTAATCATACCGGATTCAAACCCGCATGCAATTTAACGTATCTTTGAACAGTCAGATGTAACGAACAGAACTATATCTGATTATCTGCAACTTTGTAATTGAGGACTTATGAATCGCATCTCTTTTAATTTCAGGACATTTGTATTTCTTACTCTTTTTATCCCTCTCTTCTATCCCATAAATGGCCAGGTTCAGGTTAATCAAACAGATCAGGATAAAATTTCCCTTCTTTTTATCGGAGATATTATGGGTCACGACGAACAGATCTGGTCAGCTGAGAACCGGGAGACGCATGAGTATAATTATGATGATGTATTTCAATATATTAAGCCATTAATATCGGCTGCCGATATCTCTATTGCAAATTTCGAAGTCACCTTAGGCGGACCCCCCTATATGGGGTATCCCCAATTCAGTTCTCCGGCAACACTTGCAGTCGCATGCAAAAATGCAGGTATCGACTGTCTTGTAACAGCTAATAATCATGCAGCAGACAGAGGAAAGAATGGAATTATAAATACTATCAACCGGCTCGACAGCCTCGGAATACCGCATACCGGCACGTTCCTCAGCCAGGCCAGCCGTGATAGTCTTACGCCGCTCATGATTAAAGAGAAATGGAACATCAATAGCTCTGCTGAATTATACTTTCAGTACAAACGGAATCACCGTACCTCAGCCTGTGATTGTTAATATGCTCGATAAAGAGTTGATTACCAGAGATGTAAAGAAGGCTAAAGATAAGAAGGCAGATATTATTATACTGTTTTTGCACTGGGGTACGGAATATGATACAATTCCGTCTAAGAGCCAGACCGACCTGGCAGAATATTTTCATACTTTAGGAGTTGATCTGGTAATAGGATCTCATCCACATGTTATACAGAAAATGGTCTGGAATAAAAAGGACACCACTGTAAATGATCTGGTAATCTACTCCCTTGGTAATTTTGTATCGAATCAGAGAAAACCAAAAACCGACGGAGGGTCAATGGTAAAAGTTGAGCTTACAAGGAACAGCAATAAATATCACATATCAAATGCTGGTTATTACCTTACATGGGTTTACACTCCAATTGTGAAATACAGGAAAAAATTCTATATCCTTCCATGTTCAGAATTTGAAAACAGGCCTGAATTTTTCGACAAGCCTGAAGCATTCCAGCTTATGAAAAAGTTCATCAGCGATTCCAGGAAACTGCTTAATGAACAAAACATAAATATCAAGGAGTATATTTTTAATGGGAATTCGTGGGTATTAAGTAATTTATAAATATAATTGCATTATGAATTATCATTAACAAATTAAGCGGAATCTTAACAGATGAATAATTCACTAGCCATACTTTCCATTACTGCAATCTCAATAGGTTTCCTACATACCGTACTGGGTCCCGATCATTACCTGCCTTTCATTGTACTCAGCCAGGCAAAGAAATGGTCACGGAGAAAGACAATGATCATTACCTTTTTCTGTGGCGTCGGACATGTTCTCAGCTCAGTCATTCTGGGACTGATTGGAATTGCTGTCGGAATTTCAGTGACAAAGCTGGCTTCAGTTGAGTCATTCCGGGGAAATATAGCAGCATGGCTGTTTATTGCTTTCGGACTGGTTTATATGATAATAAGTATCAGAAACCTGATAAAGAAGAAGAAGCACACTCATTCACATTTTCATTTCAGCGGTGAGAAACATGTACATGAACATGATCATCATAGTGAGCACACTCATATTCATGAGGAAGAGGAATTTAAAACAACCCCATGGGTACTGTTTCTCATTTTTGTTTTCGGACCTTGTGAACCGTTGATTCCTCTGGTAATGTACCCGGCATCAAGAAATAATTTTCACGGAGCAGTAATAGTTGCAATCCTGTTTTCACTTACAACTATAAGTACAATGATGCTGATAGTTCTGGCTTTTAATTTAGGACTGAATAAGATCAATCTGAAACCAGTTGAGAAATACAGCCATCTTATTGCCGGCGCTTTGATCTTCTTTTCCGGCCTTGCCATTCAATTTCTCGGGCTATAAACCTGATTTTCGTTTTTATTCAGATCAGGGACATTCCTGTACAAAAGATTTATATTCGGATCGGGGATAACCTCCGTAATATTATCAATACCTGATAGTCTTTGTTGTAATTCTTTTTGAGACAGGGATCCTGACCAGCCTGGACCCTTGTTGATTTTTTAATCTGCAGCTCAATATCAAAACTGAAAAGATAATCCTGTGTCTGTTCAATTATCAGATCGGTAAAACCTTTTCTTTCTGAAGGCTTCGTGGTTATTTTTAAATCAGGCTGACCTGGAACATAAAGCCACTGATTAAAAAATTGTCCAAGATCCTTGTTACTTACTTTCTCCATAACCTTCTGAAAATCTCAAGTAAGAGCATTTTTATTTTTATAATCTTCATAAAATAAGTCTCATCCCTTTCCAGAAAAGATCATCACCCAGTTCGCGTCTCAGCATATGAAGCACCCATGCACCTTTCTGGTAGGAATTAGCATTCAACAATTTCATCAGATCTGTAACAGTTGTATCAACTACCGGTCTGGGGGATCTTAAATAAAATCCAATGACTCTGTCCCGGGCTGATTTCATTGTTTCGTCTAACTTTTCCTTGCCATATGTTTTTTCCTGGTAAACGGCAGTAAGATAAGTTGCAAATCCTTCGCTCAGCCATATATGATGCCAGTCATTTTCAGTAACTGAATTCCCGAACCATTGATGTGCAATTTCATGAGCCATAAGATCTTCTGCTTTACCCTTCCCTGTAACAGAATTCTCTGCATAAAATATGCAGCTTGCATTTTCCAAGACCTCCAAATATGGTTTTGGATTGTACATTTGCCAGTTTTTCATAAGGGTAAGGTCCAATCAGTTGGCTATAAAAAGCAAGCGGTTTAACTGCAACTGAATAATCATAAAAGCCTTCTTTCCTGTTTTCGGTGAAAACCCAGCTCCATACAGGTATATCATTGACATTGCCTTCAAGCCTTGCTGCAAATGAAGCAATTCCTATTGCCATTACTTTTGTGGCAAGAGGAACATCTTCCTTCCAGTGAGTAAGTTTTGTATGCCCGGGCATGCAGCTTTCTTCAACCAGATATCCGCTTCCGACTACTTCATAATGATCGGGTGAAGTAACAATAAAATCCACTGTTGCTTTATCATACGGATGATCAATACATGGCATCCAGTTGCGTGCCCTGTCGGGCCAGTTATCTGCAAAAAAAGTTCGTTTCCCCGAATTTATTATCTGATATTATCAAGCCGTCTGCAGGTATTCCTGAGTAATCAATGCTGAAAACACCGGTGGATCCTGCTTTTATTGATTCATCCAGAGTGATTACTAATTTTATTGTCTGAATGAATCCATTTAAGTGACCCCTTGTCAAAAGTTACATTTTGAACAGTCATGCCTTTATCATCTGTTCCCTTATTTTTAAGGTCAAATTCTAGTGTATTGACGGTTCCGATAAAATTTACGGCTATTTTGCATGTCCATAAATGATATTGCTTGTATCACTTACTGAAATTGAGAAATCATAATGAATAATATCAATAAATGGATTTCGTTTATACCCATCTTTGCCTTGAACTGAAAAAATGAAAGCAAAAAAACGAGACAGATAATATTATCTTCATAATCTGGTTAAAATGGTTAATTAACAATCAAAGGTAATAAGGTATGGATAAGAAAAAGATAAAGTCACTTCAAAATTTTGACTAACCCTATCTTTACTATTTTACCAGTCAGCATTCTATCGTGAATTTGTTATAAATTACTAGCTTTGCATAAAATAAAATGCACATAATGAATTACGATTATAATACTCAGAGGAAAAGAATGGCATTGCCTGAATATGGAAGAAATGTTCAGAAGATGGTTGATCATATTAAGACGATTGAGGACAGGGCTGAGAGAAACCGTGCAGCAAAGACAATTATTTCAATAATGGGCAACCTTAATCCTCATCTTCGTGATGTCGGTGATTTTAAACATAAACTTATGGGATCATCTGGCTCTTATTGCAAGTTTTGAACTGGATATTGATTCTCCATATCCTGTTCCTGAACCTTCAAAGTTTGTTGAAAAACCAAAACAGGTACCTTACAAACAGGGTGATATCAGATTTCTCCATTATGGACGTATTATTGAACTTATGATCGATGCTGCCTGTGAATTGGAAGAAGGAGATGAAAAGGAATACTTTACAACTCTGATTGTCAATCAGATGAAAAAATCATATATCACCTGGAACAGAGGACAGGTAGCTGATGAGGTGATAATTGGAGATATGAAATTATTATCTAGAGGGAAATTAAAGATGACTGAGGGAGTAAGAATTCTTGAAGTCAGGGAACTAATTCCTCCAGTCAAAAGAAAACCTAGCAGGGAAAACCTCATGGAAAACAACAGAATAAACAATTCATTAAGAAAAAAGGACACAGCAGACATTAATGGGTACTTTTATTGTTCAGGGAGGTAAATCGCTCAAGGGAGAAATAACACCTCAGGGAGCCAAAAATGAAGCTTTACAGGTAATCTGTGCAATTCTCCTTACTTCTGAAAAAATTACTATCAGGAATATTCCTGATATAAGTGATGTAAATATGCTGATCGAGCTTATCAGCTGCATGGGTGTTAAAGTTACAAGAGAATCCGGATCAGTTGCTAGCTTTGAAGCCATAGAATGTAGATCTCGATTATCTTCAGACAAGTGAATTCAGGGCACAGAGTTCCAGCTTAAGAGGATCAATAATGATTGTTGGACCTCTTCTGGCCCGGTTTGGAAAAGCTTTTATTCCGAAACCCGGAGGCGATAAAATCGGACGCCGCAGGGTCGATACTCATTTTACAGGATTCCAGAAACTTGGAGCAAAATTTGAATTTGACTCAAGCGATCCGTTTTTTAAAGTTGAAGCTCCTTCATTGACAGGTACTTATATGCACCTCGATGAAGCTTCCGTTACCGGTACTGCAAATATTATCATGGCTGCTGTTCTGGCCAAGGGCCGAACAACTATATATAATGCAGCCTGCGAACCATATGTTCAGCAACTTTGCAGGATGCTGGTTTCGATGGGTGCAAAAATTGATGGAATTGGTTCAAATCTGCTTTATATTGACGGAGTAAAAGTCCTGGCTGGATGTGTTCATACTATTCTTCCTGATATGATCGAAATCGGATCATTTATTGGAATGGCTGCAATGACGGAATCAGAGATAACAATCAAAAACACATCATACGACAACCTTGGAATTATTCCCGATTCTTTCCGGACGTCTGGGGATCAATCTTGAACGAAGGGATGATGATATTTATATCCCCCGTCAGAAACATTATGAAATAGAGACTTTTATCGACGGCTCAATAATGACAATATCTGATGCTATCTGGCCGGGACTTACTCCCGATTTGCTAAGTGTATTCCTTGTTACTGCAACCCAGGCAAAGGGAGCTGTTCTTATCCATCAGAAAATGTTCGAAAGCCGTCTCTTTTTTGTCGATAAGCTGATTGATATGGGTGCACAGATAATTCTTTGTGATCCGCACAGGGCAACCGTAATCGGTCAGGACAAAATGATCAGGCTAAAAGGTACTGTAATGTCTTCACCTGATATCAGAGCCGGAGTTGCATTGCTGATAGCAGCTCTTTCTGCTGAGGGAAAGAGTGTTATTCATAATATTGAACAGATCGACCGGGGATATCAGAATATTGATAAACGGCTGAATGCTCTTGGGGCCGATATTCAAAGAGTACAATAAGAATGACTGAGGGACTTAGTGACTGAGGGACTTAGGGACTGAGGGACATAGTCTCTACGTCTCTTAGTCTCTTAGTCCCTTAGTCTTTTAGTCTCTTAGTTCGCTGCCAATTTGTCAATTTAAATGGGTTGGCAGGTAATTTGTTAAATTATGTTATATAATTGAAATACTGTTTGTGATGATGAAAAAGAAAATGAAGGACCATTTAGATGTAAAAAATAATAATATTGACAAATCAACTGAAAATAAAGAAAATACTGCAAATTCAGATACATATAAGGATCAACAGATTGAATACAAAGGTTCGGGTGGATCTGCAGATGATGAATCTGATGATTTAGAAGGTGGAGTCACAGGCTCTGACAAAGTGCTGCCGGAGGTTAAGGCCATAGAAGAAAAACTGGCAGAAATGCAGGATAAGTATGTTCGTCTTTCAGCTGAATTTGATAATTACAGGAAAAGAACACTTCGTGAGAAAATGGACCTTTCTAAATATGCCGGTGAAAATCTGCTTCTAGCCATCATTCCTCTTATGGACGATTTTGAAAGAGCTCTGAAACATTTGGATTCCTCTGAAGATTGTGCTGCATTGAAAGATGGGATTGATCTCATTTACGGGAAGTTCAGCGACTTTCTTAAACAGAATGGAATAAAGGAAATTGAATCACTGAACAGTAATTTTAATGTCGATCTGCATGAAGCTGTTGCAAAAGTTCCTGTTGAAGACGATGAAAAAAAAGGAAAAGTAATTGATGTGGTATTAAAAGGTTATTATCTACAGGATAAGGTTTTAAGATTTTCTAAAGTGATTGTTGGTGAATAGATCTGAAGATTAATCCGGAAACTGAAAGGTGGCTGAATAATATAAAAATTAAATGGGATGGGAAAAAGAGATTATTATGAAGTGCTTGGAGTATCGAAAGAGGCCACAAAAGAAGAGATAAAAAAAGCATACAGGAAACAGGCATTGAAATATCATCCTGACAAAAATCCGGGTGATAAAAAGTCTGAAGAAAATTTCAAGGAGGCTGCTGAAGCCTATGAAGTTTTAAGTAATGATGAGAAGAAAGCCCGGTACGACCGCTATGGACATGCCGGAATGGGAAACAATGGAGGTGGCTTTTCAGGACAGGGAATGACCGTAGATGATATATTCTCCTCATTCGGTGATATTTTTGGCGATGCATTCGGTGGTTTTGGCGGGTTTGGCGGTGGCAGACGTGCACGAAGAGTCAATAAGGGAAGCAATCTGAGGGTTAAAGTTAAGCTTACGCTTCAGGAAATTGCAGCCGGCGCGGAGAAGAAAATTAAAGTCAATAAATACGATATATGTGATACTTGCGGAGGTACCGGAGCGGCAAGTGCTTCAAGCATTTCCACCTGTTCAACCTGTCATGGTACGGGCCATGTCACAAGGCTGACAAATACTATGCTGGGGCAGATGCAGACAACTTCGGTTTGCCCTGCCTGTGGAGGTGAGGGTAAAACAATAACTAAGAAATGTACCGCCTGTTACGGTGAAGGTGTCGTACAGAAGGAAGAAATAATCAAAATCAATATTCCCGCAGGTGTAGGTAAGGGAATGCAGATGACCGTCAGCGGAAAAGGAAATGCTCCCAGGAGAGGCGGAGTAAATGGCGACCTCCTTGTTGTAATCGATGAAGAAGAACATCCCGAACTGATAAGGGAAGGTAATGATCTGATCTATAATCTGTTTATAAGTATACCAGATGCAGTTCTCGGCACTCATGTGGAAGTACCGACTGTCGATAATAATGTAAAGATAAAAATCGAACCCGGTACTCAACCGGGGAAAATCCTTCGTCTCCGCGGAAAAGGACTTCCTGAAGTCAATGGATATGGTCGCGGTGATCTGCTTGTCAATGTAAATGTGTGGATACCAAAAAATGTCAGTAAGGATGAGCTGAAGATCTTCGAAAAATTTAAGGATTCTGACTCCTTCACTCCCGATCCGGATAAAAATGATAAAGGCTTTTTCGAAAGGATGAAAGGATACTTCGAATAATAAACTGACAAACAAGCGAATGCAGAACATTTGAAGGAAGAATGCAGAAGTTCAAAAGTTCTGACTTCTTATTTCGTTTGTTCTATTATTCTTACTTCATGATCTCTGGTATCGCTCTGTACCTGGAGGGTTTCTCGTAGTATATAAATCTGCATTTTCCAGGAGCTGTACCAGCTTAGCATATTTTCGAAGGATTTTTCTATATTTACACTTCATTTGAAATTATATTAAATCAATTCCTTATGGCACTTTTTGAAGCAAAGAATGTCACAAAACAATACGGTAACACGCTGGCACTTGATAAAGTTAGTATTTCAGTCCCTGAACAGTGCATTTATGGATTACTCGGTCCGAATGGCGCAGGAAAAACGACACTTATCAGGATCATCAACCAGATTACAGGACCAGATTCAGGAGAATTGTTCCTCAACGGGAAAAAACTTGTCCCTTCTGATGTTCAGCTTATCGGTTATCTTCCTGAGGAAAGAGGCTTGTATAAAAAAATGAAGGTAGGTGAACAGGCCCTCTATTTTGCGCAGCTTAAAGGACTCACCAGGGCAGAAGCTATGAGACGTCTGAAATACTGGTTCAAAAAACTCGATATTATAGACTGGTGGGGAAAGAAAGTGGAAGAGCTGTCAAAAGGTATGCAGCAGAAAGTACAGTTTGTAACAACAGTTCTGCATGAACCTAAGCTTCTGATTTTTGATGAGCCGTTCACAGGCTTCGATCCGCTGAACACGAATATTGTCAAAAATGAAATCCTTTTCCTCAGGGAAAGAGGTGCAACAATTATTTTTTCAACCCATAACATGGAATCTGTTGAAGAGCTCTGTGATAATATCACTCTTATTGATAAGGCAAAAACAATTCTGGAAGGCAGTGTCCATGAGATCAGGAGCAAATGGGCTGCAAACGAATATGATCTTGTATTTGACGGTAACGTGAAAATTCAGGGAAATGGCCATTATAATATTCTGAATCAGCAGACAGACAATAATAAAAGCATTTTCAGATTAAAGACAACCAGCGATATCACAACGAATGATATACTGCAATCGCTTATGAGATCGGGCAACATTATTTCCTTTAACCCTGCCCTGCCTTCAATGAATGAGATTTTTATCAGGGTAGTTGAAGCCCGTAATTAATTTGCTGCAAATAACTTCGAAACTTTCCTATTATGAACAAGATATCCGTAATAATTAAAAGAGAATATATAACAAGGGTAAGAAAAAAATCATTCATAATTATGACCATTCTTGCCCCCATTCTCATGGCTGCAATAATTGTTGTCCCTACTGTCCTGATGATGAACCAGAGTGGTGAATTTAAAAAAATCGCAGTAGTTGAGGACAACTCAGATCTTTTTAAGGGGGTAATAAAAAATACAAAAGATGCCGAATTTGTGTACCTCGAAAACACCAAAGTTGAGGATCTGAAAAAAACCTTCGAAAAATCAGGATATTATGGAATTCTCTATATATCACCCGAACTTGTAAATACTCCGAATGCAGTTTATCTCATATCAGGCAAACAGCCTCCGATCGGTCTTCTGCAATATATTGAAAACTCCCTTAAAAAGGAGATTGAACGGCAAAAACTGCTGGCATACAAGATTGAAAATCTTGATGATATAATGAAAAACGTTGAGACAAACGTTACTGTTCAGACTAAAAAGCTTGATGAATCTGGTGTAGAACAAGGCACCAGCACAGGTATAGCCATGGCACTCGCCTATATTCTTGGATTTCTTGATGTATATGCTGGTATTCATTTTCGGTGCGCAGGTAATGAGAGGTGTGATTGAGGAAAAAACCAGCAGGGTCGTTGAAGTAATTATTTCCTCGGTCAAACCCATACAGCTTATGATGGGGAAAATAATCGGGATCGCACTTGTGGGCCTTACACAATTCTTTATCTGGATCTTTCTGACTGTTGGAATTGTCGGGGTCGTAAAGACAACATTACTTCCTAAAGCCGGCATTGAGCAGATCTCTCAATCAATGCCTCAAAACTTAATGTCGGGGAATCAGCAGGCCAGCGGAAGCACCCAGACGACAGAGGTGTCACCTCAGTTTGCCGAATTCACCAGGATTTTTGACAATGCAATGAATCAGCCCTGGGGTCTTATTATAATCTGTTTTATCTTCTATTTTATAACAGGATATCTTCTCTATGCCTCTGTTTTTGCTGCTATTGGGTCAGCCGTTGATAATGAAACGGAGACGCAGCAATTCATGCTTCCTGTCACTATACCTATTATTCTCGGACTTATGGTAGCAATGGGAACAATGCAAAATCCTGAGAGTCCGCTATCATTCTGGTGTTCAATTATCCCTCTTACAGCTCCAATAGTAATGATGGCACGAATTCCTTTTGGTGTTCCTTACTGGCAGATAGCAGTTTCAATGGTATTAATGCTTTTAACTTTTGCATCATTTGTCTGGATGGCAGCAAAGGTTTACAGAACCGGAATACTTATGTACGGGAAAAAAACATCCTGGAAAGAGATGTGGAAATGGCTTAGATATAGCGGGTAGAGGCGTGAGGCGTGAGGTGAAAAGGATGCCCGACGCCGGATGCCGATCTAAAAACTGAATATTGCACTAAAATAATGTAGATGTCGAAAATACTGGTTATTGACGATGAACGGGCAATCCGGAATACTCTGAAAGAGGTACTGGAGTATGAAAAACATGAGGTAGACCTGGCAGAAGACGGGCCAAAAGGACTCGAAATGTTTTCCGCAAATTCTTATGATATAGTTCTTTGCGATATCAAGATGGCTAAAATGGATGGCATTGAAGTTCTTGAGAACATATCCGAGACATCATCAGATACACCGGTTATTATGATCTCCGGACATGGAAATATTGATACAGCGGTTGAATCTATAAAAAAAGGAGCTTACGATTTTCTCGAAAAGCCGCTTGATCTTAACAGGCTTCTGATCACTATCCGCAATGCAATGGATAAATCAACGCTCATCACTCAGACTCAGGTCCTTAAAAACAAGGTGAGCAAGATGTATGAGATCGTTGGCGAATCGGAAGCCATATTAAAGGTCAAGAGCATGATCGACAGAGTTGCTCCCACTGAAGCCAGGGTACTCATAACCGGAGCAAACGGAACAGGGAAAGAACTGGTCGCCCATCAGATCCATGAAAAGAGCAGCAGGGCAAAGGGCCCTTTCATTGAAGTCAATTGCGCGGCTATTCCTTCAGAGCTTATTGAAAGCGAACTTTTTGGACACGAAAAAGGCTCTTTCACATCGGCCATAAAACAGAGAATAGGCAAATTTGAACAGGCTAACGGAGGAACCCTTTTCCTTGACGAAATAGGCGATATGAGCCTCTCAGCCCAGGCAAAAGTATTAAGGGCCCTTCAGGAAAACAAGATCTCACGTGTAGGATCTGATAAGGATGTTCACGTTAACGTGAGGGTAATCACTGCTACAAATAAAAACATTAAAAGAGAGATCGAGAATAATGGATTCCGCGAGGATTTGTATCACAGGCTCAGTGTCATTCTGATTCACGTCCCTACTCTAAATGAACGGGAAGATGATATCCCTGTTCTTGCTGACTATTTTAATTCATTGATATGTAATGAATATGGTATGTGCAAGAGGATAATAAAAGAAGACGCATTGAAAGAGCTGCAAAAAATCCAGTGGACCGGTAATATACGGGAATTCAGGAATGTTCTGGAGCGATTGATTATCCTGTGCCCCACTGAGATTACAGGTGCCGATGTGCTTGCATATGCAAAACCGGTCTCAGGAAGTAATATTTAAAAATACTATGTTCCGGATCGAAAAAGATAGTATAGGTGAAAGACAGATCCCATCTGGCGCATTATATGGTATTCATTCTGTAAGAGCCAGAGAAAATTTCCCCGGGAACTCTCCTTTCCCAATTGAATGGTACAAGTCGGTTGGCATTACAAAACTGGCATGTTATACTACTTACAGGAAATTCCGGACTGCCGCAGAAGGCAAGCTCGGGAAATCTCTCCCTTTTAAAACAATAAGTGACGACATACTTAATGCTATCTGTACTTCAGCACGGGAAGTCTCTGACGGCATTCACTATGAACAGTTCATAGTTCCTTCTGTACAGGGCGGTGCAGGTACAAGTATTAATATGAATATCAATGAGATAATCACAAATTCAGCGCTATTGAAAATTGGTCATAAATTCGGCGAATATACTTTTATAGATCCTCTTGAAGACGCAAATATTTATCAGTCAACGAATGATGTAATTCCAACAGCACTCACAGTAGCTGTTATGACACTGCTTCAATCTCTGGAAGAAAAAATCAATATGCTGCGACAGAAGGTTGAAGAGTATGAAAAGGCAGGACGTGAAAAGCTTCGTGTAGGATATACGCAAATGCAGGCAGCAGTACCCTCTTCGTTCGGGATCCTTTTCAGTACCTACAATGAAGCCCTTTCACGCGACTGGTGGAGGGTTTCGAAATGCGCTGAACGGATCAAGCAGGTAAATCTTGGAGGTGGTGCAATCGGTACCGGCCTCTCACTGCCCCGTTTCTTCATAGTGGAAGTTGTGCCTGAACTTCGTAACCTTACGGGATTGCCTCTTGCACATAGCGAAAACCTCTCCGATGCAACATCGAGCTTCGATAAATGGGTTGAAATTCATGCCACCTTAAAAGCTCACGCTGTGAATCTTGAAAAAATGTCCTCTGACCTAAGACTACTTGCGTCGGACATCTCGGGTGAACAAACAGTTTCAATTCCTGACAGACAGGTTGGAAGCTCAATCATGCCCGGAAAGATCAATCCTGTAATACCTGAATTTGTCATATCAGCTGCTCATAAAATTTATTCCAATGATGTTCTGGTCTCTTCTCTCAGCGGACAGGGCTCTCTTGAACTGAATGCCTATCTCCCTGTGATCGGATCTGCAGTCATTGAAAGTATTAACCTGCTGATATCATGCAATGTAAGCTTATTGAACAATCTGTTTTCGGGTCTTCATATCAATGAAACCGCCGGCTATCAGGCACTCATAAAGAGCCCATCCGTAACCACTGCTTTAAGTCCGTATATCGGATATCACAAGGCTTCAGAAATTGCACAGCTGATGAAAGATCGAAAGATCAACATTTTTGAAGCTAATGTCACACTAAAGTATATTGAAGAATCAAAACTTAGATCCATCCTTGAACCAGGAAACCTGTTAAAATTAGGTTTCTCGCTCGATGATCTGTAGAAGGCGGCACGCCCAATAGACCCTGCTGGCGCCGATTTGTAATCGGTACCATAATAGATTTGTACAAGCTTTCCAATTTTATAGCTGCAGCCAGAGTAAGCTGTCAATCCATACAGAGGGTGTCTCAAAAGTCCTCTGTGGAACTCTGTGTGAACTCTGTGATCTCTGTGTAAGTTCTTAATTATTTGTTACACAGAGATCCACAGGGAAGACACAGAGAGCCACAGAGAAAGATTTACAGTACTATTGGACTTTTGATACAGCATCTACATGACAATAAATTGCTAATTTTGCAGCAAATTTTGAAGGATGGTTAGCAAAGGACGGGAGTCGAAACCTCATATCGGTATTTATGGCCGTCGCAATAGTGGCAAAAGCAGTCTGATCAATTGTCTGACAGGTCAGAATATTGCTATAGTATCGGAACATGCCGGAACAACTACCGACCCGGTAAAAAAATCATTTGAAATCACTGGTTTCGGTCCCGTGATCCTTGTTGATACTGCCGGTATCGATGATTCAGGTGACCTTGGAAACAAACGAGTAGAACGAACTGTCGAGACACTTGAAATTATTGACCTTGCTCTGCTGATTGTAACTGAAAATTCATGGGGGAGTTTTGAAGATGACCTTATAAATAAATTTAATGAGCATGATCTCCCATATATTATAATCCATAGCAAGTCTGATATTCAGGAGCCAACACCGGAGTTTAAGGGTAAAGTGTTATCGCTCACAGGAGCGCCGTTTATTGAATTCTCTTCAACAGATAAACGTAATTATGAGGAGCTAATAACTCTGATCAGGAATACAATCCCGGAACATTCGTTCAAGACGCCAACCCTGCTTGGTGATCTGATAAGCTATGGCGACATTGTAATTCTTATAACACCCATTGATATTGAAGCGCCAGCCGGCAGACTCATTCTGCCCCAGATGCAGGCGATAAGGGATATTCTTGACAATGAAGCAGTGGCGATCGTTTTAAAGGAAAGGGAGGTGGATGCATTTCTGAAGAAAACCGGAATAAAACCAGCTCTGGCAATAACTGATTCCCAGGTTTTTGTCAAAGCAGATGCATCAATTCCCGGTGATATTCCTTTGACAAGCTTCAGTATCATGCTAGCCCGGTTTAAAGGAGATTTTGATAATTATCTGAAAGGCACCCCGAAAATTTCTGATCTGAAAGACGGGGACAGGGTCCTTCTTCTGGAATCATGCACACATCATGTCTCATGTGATGATATAGGAAGAACTAAAATTCCACGATGGATAACCAGATTTACCGGGAAAAAACTTGAATTTGACGTTGTTGCAGGTCTCGATGCTCTTTCCCGACCGGTGACAGATTACTCACTTGTAGTACAATGCGGTGGCTGCATGATAACCAGAAAACAGCTTCATAACAGACTACAGTCAGCTGTCAAAGCAGGTGTGCCGGTTACCAATTATGGTATGGCAATCGCTTATGTACAGGGTATTTATGATCGTGCAATCGCTCCGTTTGTAAAAGGCGGAAAAAACCAGAATACATATCTGTAATGAGTTGAAAGCACGTTGCTTAAGTTTTACCTCTCCCTAAATCCCTTTCCCAGGAGGGAGGGACTTGAAATCTCACTTTTAGATAAAATACAACTCAGTCGTTATCAAGACACTGATTTATCCCCCGCTCTCCTGGGAGCGGGGGACAGGAGGAAGTGAGGTCTAGAACCTGAAATATATAAACGGCATTACTTCGGTTGTCCTCATCTGAAAAAGTAGGATGGCTACTATCATGATGACTGCAACCTGACCTGCAAGAGGGATCCTGATAAACAACCCTCTGTAGGATTCTTTAGTTCTTTCCGGCAGAAAATGGATTATATATGCTACCAGCATCAATATCAGAACGCTGCTGTAAGCAGGAAGAACTGTCATGTATGATCCGGGGGAAAAATTTTCAAATATCTGTTTTAGCATAGTTCTGACACTCTCCAGATCCGGCGCTCTGAAGAATATCCAGCAGAAATTTACAAACTGGAAGGTTAAAAATATAGCAATTGCCCGACCGATCCACCTTGATCTCACATGATTCCTGAAGATTGAATCCCATATCTTATTAATTACCAGTCCAGTGCCATGAAGTCCTCCCCAAATGATAAACCTTAATGAAGCTCCGTGCCATAATCCTCCAAGCAGCATTGTTATCATCAGGTTCAAATATGTTCGGATCTTTCCTTTCCTGTTGCCTCCCAGCGAAATATAAAGATAGTCACGAAGCCATTGCGAAAGTGATATATGCCACCTTTTCCAGAAATCTGTTATGCTTCTGGCCTTGTACGGTGAATTAAAATTCACAGGTAATCTGAATCCAAGGATCAGTGCAACCCCGATAGCAATATCGGTATACCCTGAAAAATCACAGTATATCTGCAACCCATACCCATAAATTGCCAGCAGATTTTCGAAACCGGAATAGATTGAAGGGGCATCAAAAACACGGTCCACAAGATTAAGTGCAATGAAATTTGAAATAATGATTTTTTTTATCAACCCTTTTGAGATCATATACAGAGCATGGCTGAATTCAGGCCTGGAAAGCTTGAACTCCTGATAGATCTGCGGTATAAAAACTGATGCCCTTACAATTGGTCCTGCAACAAGATGTGGAAAGAATGAGACATAAAAGCCAAAATCAATTATATTCCTTACCGGCTCCATCTTTTTCCTGTAAACATCAATAGTATAGCTGAGTGATTGAAAAGTAAAGAATGAAATACCTACGGGAAGTATTATATAACTTATATCAAAAGATGTTCCCAGAAATGAATTTGAAAAAGCTGACAGAAGGTCATAAACCTTGAAATGGGTTCCAAAAAACTCATTTATCGTGTTTATAATAAAGCCGGTATATTTAAAATAACCAAGAAGTCCAAGATTCGAGATTATACTTAAGAGTACAAAGAATCTCCTCGCTGCAAGTTCTCTTTGATTTAAAGATTAAAAGACCACAGCTGTAATCAATTACTGTCACAAATATCAGGATAAACAGAAATAGTCCGCCTGCTTTATAGTAAAAGAACAGACTCACTAAGAAAAGATAGATATTCCTGAGTTATCAGTTTCTTATATACCAGACTGTATCCTGCAAGTACAAAAAGGAAGAAGATCCAGAAAGCTGCTGATGTAAAGACAAATGGTTTACCTGGATTATAATCTAATACTGAATCTTTGAGAGATCTGAAAGAAATTTACTTCTGCAACTTTATCTGGATTTATCCATTATTACCCTGAAGGCAACAGGGATACGTGCCAGGAATAGTATCAGCGTTTACTGCCCGGACTGTATCAATATTGGCTGTTACGAAATAATGAAGATGCAAGCAGTCCCGAGAGAGTATCGGCTCCCGGATATGTGAAATGAACATAATCTTTCTGAGCTAGCGGTGGTTTCTTTTCTGCCCATCTGATAATTGATGATTTTCCTCCCATTGCACCTGTAGGAATTCCAGAATGTAACATCAGCTTTAATTGTGGCCTGCTTCTGAGCATCAATTATTGCAGGAATATTACTGTACGACCTGATACTATCACCCTCATTTGACTGCCATATCTGTGACCCCAACGACCAGAATTGAAGTTAAGGGAGATATCTCTTTAAGCAGCGAGATCTGTCTTATCAATCCTTTCTGATAATATGAATAATTCTCTTTTACATTCTTTACTATATTCAAGCCCATAATGCAGAATAATCAGATCGGGCGATAGTTTCTTGATACGACTCTCTGAGGTTATTCCTGTCAACCATTGTAAATTCCAGACCGGCACTTCCTCGCTGAGGTATATTGTCAACAATAACCCCTGTTTCGCTTTCAATGCTAATACCATAAATATCGGGACTTACACTTCCTTCAAATTCTATTACTATATCTCTTTGACCAGTCAGGGGACATTTTATTTCATTATAACCTGATCCCCTTGTGAGCGTATCTGCAAAAAGTTCAGCATTATCTCCTCTAACCCTGATATTTACAGTACCTGCTGTATTTCCATAAAATATCCTTAGAATATCATATATGGAAGAAGCACTGTCAGCAAGATTTGATGGCCTTATCCTCACGTAAGCTTTTATCGGTTCAGTAGTATTTTCTCCTTCAGGCAAATACCGGCAGATTGCCATAAACGGACCAAGATTCCTGTGGGAAATTTCTCCGGATTTATACGACAGGTAATTATACCTTTTCCAGTTTGAGGATGATCGTATCCATACTGATTTGGTATACATTACCGGCATGACAGGTAGAAACAATCCAGGCCCGGTTCCTCCCCTGCTCTTTTCTTAAAGTATGGCGCAGAAAGGATGTGATCCGGTCACCTTCAATCTGTGAATCGCCGTAATAAATGATCCTTACCTGACCTTTTGAATATCGCAGAGAATCGAGAAATCTCTGAAAAGGATTATCAGATTTTTCAAGTGTAAGCGGTAATTCACCGGTTGATGCAATCGTATCTGCTGAACTTTTTTTAATTGTACCTGCAGAAGTTTTTCTGAGGGTATCTGCAAAGCTGTCTTACGTGTATCATCAGGATCAACCTGTTGCTATCTGCCGGAGGCTCAGGTATCGTGGTCTCACTGCTGTTTCGAGATAATAAATTATTTACAAGAGCAGACGGAATAAACTCATAGATTGACGGGAAAAGCTGATCTGAGGTTAATTATATAATGAAGACCGGTAAAACAGGCCAGAAAGATCAGTAATAACAGAAATGACCTTAAAGGGCGCATATATTAAAAAAGAATCAGCTCTTCTTCTTGATCTTCAGCTTCTGCCCAACCTTTATTTTCCCCGGATCAGAAATATTATTTAAGTGAGTACCTGTGTGGTAGTAACATTATCATACATTTTAACAATATCCCAGATTGTATCTCCATTCCGCACTGTATAAGTAATGAACTCGCCATCTGTTTCCTCGTTGATATCGCTGGAGATGCAGCAACAGGCTGGGAATTAGATACTGCAGTTTTCCCAACCAATGCCTGTTTATCCGCAAACGACATAGTATTGATATTTGAATAATATTCAGCTTTTGAAGGATCAACATAAACAACAATCTTCTGTCCTACTCTTATATTATTACGATAAATATTATTCCAGTTCCTGAGATCTGACAGACCAACTTTGTACCATTCAGAAATAAAACCTATGTTATCTCCATCCTTGACAGTGTAAATTAGTTTTGTTTTACCTTTTATATCTGTCGTTATATATGAGGAACGTGTAGGATCTGCTATCCGAGTTGATTTATTTAAATAAACATCTGATTTATATAGCTCTTATTGTGTCATTCAGATCAATGAAATCACCCAGGTGATTCATCGGAAGAGTAAGTGATTGTGGTTTTGAAGAACCTGGAACAAAACCGGTTTTATACTGAGGATTAAGAGCCTGAAGCTCTCCCAGAGGAATACCCATTACTTCCGAGATCTGAGCAAGATGAATATCTTTATTTACCATAATTGTATCGGTAGCAACAGGAATATTAAGAGGCAGTGGTATCAGATTATGTTCTGCATAATAAGTTAATTGCATAGACCGCAGCAATATACTGAGGAATATATCCTCTTGTCTCCCTTGGAAGCCTGTAGTAAATATCCCAGTAATCTTTCTTATTTCCCGATCTCTTGATTGCTTTATTTACATTGCCCGGACCACAGTTATATGCTGCAATTACCAGTATCCAGTCGTTATAGATCTGGTACAGGTCCTTGATATACCTGGCAGCTGCATGAGTTGCTTTTACCGGATCTCTGCGTTCATCAACAACTGAATTTATAGTAAGTCCGTACATTCGTCCGGTACTATACATGAACTGCCACATTCCTGTTGCTCCCGAATCGTCTGTTTACAACACCGGGATTAAGAGCTGATTCAATTACTGCCATATATTTAAGTTCTGCCGGAAGACCATAGGAATCAAATACATCTTCAATCATCGGAAAATAATAATCCTTCAATCCGAGTACAGCACAGAATTTTTCTCTTTGCCTGACTGTATAGACCTCAATGTGATTTCGGATGATATTATTGAATGTAAGACTTATTATTGAATTTATCTTACTCAGCCTGTCTGACATACACTGAATCAGGGCATTGAGACATTCCTGTATCAGCCGTAATACCCGTCCGGATTATTCTTATAGCCATTTTCACATACCAGGTATTGACCAGGCTGTCAAGATCACTGGCTATTCTGTCACTGCTGTTATCCGATTTAATTATTATTGTGTCATACATCAGCTGCTGCATTTAACTTTCAAAACTGCAAGGAAGAATATTATCAGTATTGCTTTAAATCTCATAGTTAAATAATTAGTTTAAAAGTTAATTTTTAAATCCACACTTAGTCCTGCTCCACTAAATCCCCCGGGAAGTGGCATCTGCATCGGAACGAAGGTAATATCAAGATTATTACTTATATCATAGTTAAAAAGACTTGCATCAACATTCGCATCAAGTATCGAAATAAGGTACCATCCGGCGATGCCAATATACGAAAGATCCCGATATCTTTTATAATAATCTACCATTCGTAACAATCCATCCTTATAATATGAAGCATGAAGAAGGATCAGTAGGTTTTTGGATACAGTACAGGATCATAGGTACTTGGGGTCTGCAGGAGATATGACCTTGAGATAGCTCTGTGTCGTTGAATATTATCTGTAAAATCCTGGTAAGCTTTTATGTACAGGAGATAATTCTTTGAATTAAATCTGACACTGTAGATCAAAGCTCCGAAACCTGCATAAACCACAGGTATTTTCCAGTATTTCCTGTTATAGATCTGACCCAGGCCCGGGAAATGCAACAGCCATCATTGTTGCCTTAAGTGGTTCAGGTTTAAATTTGTGCTGAACAGGTTTGGTAACAGAAAGCTGTATCCTGTGCAAACACGTTCTGCTGACGCAAAGCAACTGCAGGATTAATATAATCAGTATTTTATAATAGTCTTCAAAATAAAATATTACCGGTCTTTCAGATTGTAAAACCAGCATTACGGCGCGATAAAGATAATTATTTTCAGGAGTTAAGCCGGTCAAATACTCCTAAAATGCGTTCCATCTCTTCCGGGCTTTCAAATGGAATTACAATTTTACCTTTCCCTTTTTCGTTTATTCTGAAGTTTACTTTTGCTGAAAATATTTTATTCAGATGATCTGAAAGCTGGGTAAAATCATCATTCAGCTTTCTTTTCTTTTCAATCTTTTCCGGATCTTTGCTTCTTCCTGACTGCAAGTTGTCTGACCAGCTCTTCTGCCTGACGAACAGACAGTTCACCATCAATGATTTTATAATAGACATTTATTTGCTTTTTCGGATCTTCAATATTGACAAGTGTCCTTGCATGACCCATCATCAGATGTTTGTTCTTGATACCAAGCTGTATTTCGGCAGGCAGTTTAAGAAGACGGAGATAATTTGCAACAGTTGATCTCTGCTTGCCTACCCTGTCGCTCAACTGTTCCTGTGTGAGTTTACACTCCTCGATAAGTCGCTGAAAACTTATTGCAACCTCCACAGCATCAAGATCTTCACGCTGAATATTTTCAACCAGGGCCAGTTCGAGCATAGCCTGGTCATCGGCTGTCCTGATATAGGCAGGAACATGTGTAAGTCCTGCCAGACGGGCAGCCCTGAGTCTTCTTTCACCGGCAATCAGCTGATAACGGCCGCTTCCGGTCTCACGAACAGTAAGCGGCTGAACAATACCAAGCTTCTTTATTGAAGATGCCAGTTCTTCAAGAGACTGTTCATCAAAGCTTGTTCTTGGCTGAAAAGGATTCGCATCTATGGAATCGACAGAGATATCAAGATTTGCCTCAACTTTTTTCTCAAGTACCTCTTTCTCCACTCCATCAATCAATGCACCAAGACCTCTTCCCAACGCATTTTTTCTTTGTCATATTCATTGTAATTTCCCGAAATTGAAAAGTTCTGTACACTACTGTTTAACTCTTGCTTCCTGCTTCTCAATCAGCTCTTTGCCAAGATTCAGATAATTGACCGTGCCTCTTGAATCAGCATCATATAGAATTGCCGGCTGACCAAAACTTGGAGCTTCAGAGAGCTTAACATTCCTCTGAATTATAGTTTTGAATACCATCTGCTGAAAATGCTTATTCACCTCATCAGCAACCTGGTTTGATAATCTTAGACGTGAATCATACATCGTAAGAAGAAATCCTTCAATCTCAAGTTCAGGATTAAGATTATTCTGAATAATTTTTATTGTATTGAGAAGCTTGCCAAGCCCTTCCAGTGCAAAATATTCACACTGAACCGGAATTATCACGGAATGAGATGCAGTAAGAGCATTGACTGTAAGAAGATCCAAGTGATGGAGAGCAGTCAATCAGTATATAATCATAATCAGCTTCAATTTTCTTAAGAACCGTCTTTAAGTATTTTTTCTCTTTCAGGCCTGTCAAGCATTTCAATTTCAGCACCTACGAGGTCAATATTTGATGGAATTATTGAAAGGTTCTCAACTTCACATTCCAGCAAAGCATCCGCCGGCTCTTTTCCGTCAATCAGACAATCATAAATTGTACATCTTATCTGCCGGGTATCAATTCCAATACCTGAAGTTGCATTTGCCTGCGGATCACCATCAACAATCAGCACTTTCTTTTCAAGAGCAGCAAGACTGGCCGCCAGGTTTATTGCTGTTGTTGTCTTCCCAACTCCACCCTTCTGATTCGCTATCGCTATAATCCTTCCCATCTGTTTTTCAGTTATCATGTTATATTTTGAGTTTCAAATTTACTATTTATGAACCACTGCTACCGGCAGTAAAAGATGTAATTGTAAACATTTTTTTTGTGGTTTTCAACATTTTATTAACAATAGCATTTTTTTCTGATAATCATAACTTATTGATTTTATGACAGATTGAAAAATCAGGCTGATCCGCAAATATCATTTTACGGGCATTAATCACTCTGATTTCAAGTCTGATAAACAGATCATTAAAGTAATATAAATGTTGATTTTTAAAATATGTCTATTTATTTCCATCTTTGTCTGCCAAATATACAATTCAATATGAGTTCTAGTACAGATCAGAATGAATGACTGGTCATAGTAAATCCTAATGCCGGAAACGGGAAAGGCAGGAAAGACTGGGAAAGGATCTCCGGGCTAATTGAAAAAGCGGAGTATCATCTTTACTGCTAAATTTACTGAAAGAAAAGGTCATGCTATTGACATTACCCACGAAGCAATTTCAGCAGGATTCAGGAACATAATTACTGTTGGAGGTGACGGGACTCTCAATGAAGTTGTTAACGGAGTGTTTACCAACACTGTCTGTCCTCCGACCGATATTACTCTCTCTTTGATACCCGTCGGGACCGGCAATGACTGGGGCAGAATGTTCGGGATTCCACCTGATTATGAAAAAGCTGTCAGGATAATAGGCGAAATAAAACGTTGCTGCATGATATCGGACTTGTGACCTTTTATAATGGCTCTGAGAAAAACAACAGGTATTTTATCAATATTGCAGGACTTGGATTTGAATCGGTTGTGGTGAAGAAAACCAATCTTCAGAAGGATAAGGGACATGGCGGAAAACTAATTTACTTCTATAATCTGCTGACTAGTCTTCTGTCATATAAAAATACGAGGGCTGAGATAAATATTGACGGGGAAATCATCCATGCAGATATTTTTTCACTCAATGTCGGAAACGGCCGATATTGCGGCGGCGGTATGAGACAAACCCCGGAGGCATTACCCGATGATGGCCTGCTTGATGTAACTATAATTAACGGTATGGGAAAGTTTGAAATAATCAGGAACCTGAAGATGCTTTATGACGGTACGATCCTGAGTCATCCAAAGATTGACGGATACAAATGCAAAAATATTAAAGTCAGCTTCAGAGTCAGCAATGTTTGTTGAAGCCGATGGTGAATCACTTGGCCATACTCCGGCAGAATTCAGTATAATACCCGGCGCAATTAATATTGTTTACGGCACCAGGATTATTCCGTAACTTTTATCTCGAAAAGTTTCGGCCATCTCTTTCCGGTAACAAAAATCCTGTTACCCTTATCATCATAAGCAATGCCATTTAGTACGTCGGTATCAGAATTCCTGTCTGCTGCCGGCAGAATACCTTTCAGATCAATATAGCCAAGAACTTTGCCTGTCACCGGGTCGATCCGTGCAATATGATCGTTCATCCAGATGTTAGCCCAGATCTCACCATTAATATATTCGAGTTCATTCAGGGAGTCCCTTTTTTTCGCATTATCATAAACCTCAATTTTGGAAATAACTGTAAACATCTCAGGTTCATTGAAATACAAAACATTTGATCCGTCACTCATCACGATCTTGTCATTTACTGTTGTCAATCCCCAGCCCTGAGTGGCATAATAGATCTTATTAATAACTTAAAATCAGATTTATCATAAACAAATCCAACCTTATTTTGCCATGTGACCTGGTAAATCCGATTGTTGTACAACGTGATACCTTCACCAAATAATGCCGCATCGAGGTCGTGCTGTCTGATGACTTTACCTGTTTCCAGTTCAACTTCTCTTAAAGTCGACCCGCTTTCCTCACCGGTACCTTCATATAGTTTCCCATTGTCGTAAAAAAGTCCCTGAGTAAATGCAGCTCTGTCGTGAGGATAGGTATGAATTACCTTGTAACCGTACTTTTTAGGAACTATATCAGAATAGATTACCATAAAACGTGTAACTGTATTCCTTGATTTACCGCTTTTGTAAGAAGTGACTTTAAGTGATTTCCGGCCTGTCGCTGCAGTAAAAACCGGAGGTATGGAATACTCCCACGGATCAGATTTAAGTGTTGTTACATAATTCCCATTAAAATAGATTGTCACGGAATCTGGCACAACATTCTTATTTTCAATACCAAGTGTAACTTTAACAGGCTGATTCAGCTTAAAGCCGGTATTTTCATCAGGTGAAATTATTTTAATTAGCTTTAAAGGGGCCTCCTCGCCCACAGAAGGTGTTGGCTGGACAGCTGTTTCGTTCACTTTCCCTGGCCGGCCCGAACATGAAAGTGTCAGTACCAGGAAAAGAAGTACAGAGAAGGAAATGAGATATTTTGTTGGTCAGTTTTCATTAGTCTTAACCTTTCCTCTTGAATAGTTTATTAAAAATATTTCTTTGTAACGATGATATTCTTTTCTCAGCCTCCTGTTCCTGAATCTCATACGGTATTAATATCTGCCATACTTCACTCCAGCCCGGAAAACCACCGATATTCTTGTCGTCAATGTAGATATCGGCATTTATCTTGCGGCTTACCGTCTCATCAAAAACTTCCTCAGGATAGTTTTTGTTCACTGCATAAAACTCAAGTCCGTTCTTCCTGCAAAACTCGACCGCTTCATCCAGTTCTTTCCCTGCCCTGAACGTCCATAGAATGATACTTGCGCCTCTCTTCTCAAGCTCCTTTAGTGTCTGAAAAGCAAAAAGTTTCTCTTTGCCAATACCCGGATACTCGTGTTCGACTATCGTACCATCAAAATCAACTGCAATTTTTATTCCTGAGAAATCAATCATTCAATATTCTAATTTGATACAAATCTAATAATAAATGAGATAAGAATGACCCAATTAAGCCTGTCTGAAAGTTCGGTTTTCTGAAATTTATCTTAATTTTATTCCCTTCTGAATTTCATTATCTCAGTTAACAATGAAACATATTCCGAATTTTATAACATCACTTAATCTGACGTCAGGATTTATTGCGATTATTTTTGCTGCAAACGGATATCTTGTTACGGCTTCCTGGCTGATACTGGCAGCAATGATCTTTGACTTTCTCGATGGGTTTTCAGCACGATTGCTGGGAAAATATTCAGCCATAGGTAAAGAACTCGACAGTCTTGCCGATGTGGTAAGTTTTGGTGTTGCACCGGCTTTGATAATTTATCATTTTCTTTCCGGAGCTATATCATTGAATGGCTGCATCAATACTGATCACAATAGTACAGAGGGTGCACTCCTGATGCTGATCCCTGCCATAATGCCCGTATGCGGTGCTATCCGGCTTGCAATATTTAATCTCGATTCATCACAGTCTAAAGTATTCAAAGGATTACCAATACCAGCTAATGCCCTCGCAGTCATTTCGATAGTTATTGCCGGACATATGTCTGATTCCCAGGTATTAAAGGAATTTACGGCCTCTCCCTCCCTGATTATACTTTTTACAATTATTTTATCCCTGCTAATGGTAAGCAGGATCCCTTTGCTTTCCCTCAAAGTTTCAAACCTGAAATTAAAAGGAAACGAAGGAAGGTATATTCTTATCGGTTTGATACTTATTGACTTTGCGATTTTCGGACCTATGGCGATCCCTTTAATAATACCCCTTTATATTATTTCTTCCCTGATCTCCCTTCTTTTCTGAGAGTTGCGTAGGAAGATCGGGGCAGTTGAAAAAATCCTTTTTAACCGCAAAGCACGCCAAGTAGGCGTAAAGAGCGCAAAGTCAAGATATTATAAATCAATTCTTTGCGTCCTTTGCGTAGAATCTTTGCGTTCCGATAGCTATCGGAATTTGCGGTTAATGGATTTTGACTTTTTCAACAGCCGCAAGAGGGTGATTAGGACAAGAAATTCACAATCTTCAGGATACGCATTAATCTTAGCCTCTGAAAGTGAATTAAATTGAACTGAGGCTATGTGGAATTGCCATTCTTTTCCGGAAATTTCTTTTCGTAAACGCTGAGGGCATATTTAATAATGTACCAGCTCAGCAAAATAAAGATGGGCCAGATGAGGTATTGAATTATTCCACTTATATACATATCGTCATGTCTTGTTGTCTATTTGTCGGCGTCAGGCGTCAGGTTACAGGCAACAGGGTACCTATTCGACCTGATGCCTGATGCCTGTTGCCTGAAGCCCTAATACTTATGTTCCTCCGAATTCATCTCTTCCTCAGTTATCTTATTAATATTTATTGCTTTCCAGGCGTACCAGATGTATGCTGCAACCAGCGGGATGATAAAGGAAACGAACATCATGGTTTTCAATGTAAAGAAGCTTGAAGAGGCATTGCTGATAGTCAGTGAGCTCTGCATATTTGACAAAGACGGATAAAATGATGTCCCGTTAAATCCCGCCAGGAGAAAGAGTGCAAAGACTGAGAGAATTGTTCCGGATCCGGTAAACCAGATCCCTTTTAGACTTTTCCTGAAAATTGTTATACCAATACCTGATAAAACACCCAGAACGCCAGCCACGAAGAATATCAGCACTACGGGCATCTCAGTAAGATTATGCAGGTATTTAAGCTTTTCCACAGTTATTGTACCTGTCAACGGATCAGCTGCGAACCCTTCTGAAAAAAGAAGTGAAATGACAAAAAACAGGAAGAAGACCAGAAAGGGAACAGTATTGAAATATAAAGCTTTTACTGACCTTCTTATTAACGCGTCATCGTCAAGAGTATTGATAATGTAAAGCAATCCGTTTATCCTGGCAATAAATAGTACTGCAAATCCCAGGGCAAGATTTCGCACATTCAATAATGCTTCGAGTCCGTACCATGGAGTTGCCCATTGGACCTGGTTCATCTCGTTCAGCCTGAACATTGCACCGGTAAAAAAAGTGGCAACGGCTACTCCTATCAGGAATGGCCCCAGTGACCCATTCAAAAACAGAAACAGATCAAATGTCTTCTGACCAAGAACATTATTTGGCTTTGATCTGAATTCGTAAGCTATTGCCTGTATTATAAAACTGAATAAGATTGCTATCCATACCCAGTAGGCTCCTCCGAAACTGGTTGCATAGAAAAGCGGAAAGGATGCGAAAAAAGCTCCGCCAAATGTTACCAGCGTTGTGAAAGTGAATTCCCACTTTCTCCCTAAAGCATTAATGATCATTGTCTTTTGTAAAGCTGTACGGGGAAGGGAATAAATCATTGACTGTCCCCCCTGGACAAACATGAGAAAGACAAGCAGGCTGGCAAGAACAGAAATAATAATCCACCAGTAGTGTTGCAGAAAAACCTGAGAAATAAGTTCAGTCATAAAATTGTCCTCCTAATGTGTTGGTCCGGTTTTAATCTGTTTCACCATAATTGATACCTCTGAAATCAACAACCCTGTGAACAATACGGCAAACAGGATGAACGTCGTAATCACCGATCCTGAACTGATCTGCGAAACAGCTTTCTGTACCGTCATCATATCCTGTATTATCCAGGGCTGACGTCCCATTTCGGTAAGTAACCAACCCAGCTCACCGGCAATATATGGCAATGGGATTGACAGCAGGGCAATCCAGAGGAACCATTTGTTATCTGAGATCGTTCCTTTAAACAGAAGATACAGCGCCAGTGAAAATATCATTATGAAAATAAATCCAAGAACAACCATCAGGTGGAAAGAGTAAAATGCAGTAGTTACATTCGGGATAACATCCGAAGGTTCATCTATGGATGCATATCCGAAGTACCTGAAATACTTGTCGTGAAATTCCCGGGTATTAAAAATCCCCTTGACTGACGCCATCTTTACACTGTCATTGTTCTGCCTGGCGTTTTTGTATGTTGTAAGAATATCCCTGGCGTATTTGCCGCTTTCAATTTTTGCCGGAATCGAAGTTATGCCCAGTTTATCATTGCCCGCTAAATGATCATCAAGTCCCTGAACGTATGAATCTCTGTCACCACCTGTAAGAACTGACAGTAAACCGGGTATCTGGATCTTAACTGCAAATTCCTTTACTGTCTTATCACCAATTTTTTTATCGGAGTCTTTCAGAATTCCGAAAGCTATTAACCCGGCATTGCTTTTACCTTCGTACAATGCCTCCATTGACGCAAATTTAACCGGCTGTACCTTTGATATCGTCCTGGCTGATGCATCACCGGTAAAAGCAACCATAAAAGATGACAGAAGTCCGAAAACGCCTGCGATAAGAATGCTTTTTCTGGCCATTTCCTCTTCACGTTTTCTGATCAGGTACCATGCGCTTATGCCCAGAACAAACATTGAAGCGAGAAGGAAACCTGAGGAAATTGTATGTAAAAATTTATCAATTGCGACCCGGTTAAAGATTACCTCCCAGAAGTTTACCATTTCATTCCGGGCGGTATCAGGATTAAAAGTCATGCCGACGGGATGCTGCATCCAGGCATTAGCTACAAGTATCCATAGTGCTGAGAGGTTGGACCCTATTGCAACGAGCCAGGTAGAAGCGAGGTGAAACTTTTTGTTCACTTTATTCCAGCCAAAAAACATTACTGCAACAAAAGTTGATTCAAGAAAGAATGCCAGTATGGCTTCAACTGCAAGAGGCGCTCCGAATATGTCTCCGACAAACCACGAGTAATTGGACCAGTTCGTGCCAAATTCGAATTCAAGAATAATACCTGTAGCGATACCTATGGCAAAGTTTATCCCGAAGAGTGTCATCCAGAACCGGGTAATACGTTTCCATTCTTCCCTGCCGGTCTTAACATAAATGGTCTCCATAATGGCGAGGATGAATGATAGGCCGAGCGTCAGAGGTACGAAGAGCCAGTGGTAAACTGCTGTCAGGGCGAATTGAGCCCTGGACCAATCCACGAGTCTCAAATCAATGTTGTCTATCATGGTCACCGGATGAATTTGTTAGTTGTTCAAGGATATGTTCACTTCTCCCATGATCGTTGGGATAGTTTTTATAAAGAAAATCCCGGAAAAAAAAGATCTTCAATATAGCAAACATAATAAAAAGCTTTAATGATGATTATCACCCAGACCTTTCTTCCCCAGTCGGACATATTTCTGAATCCATCATAATAAAAATGGAAAAGTCGGTCAAATAATGAAAAGAAATGCTTCATCTATCTATCGGCTCATATTTTGTTGTATGTGATCTTATTTCCAATATCTGCTTAGTACGCTATTTTGTTGCAGGTCCATCTTCCGCATGGTTCCGGATCTTATTTCCAATGTTTTCAGAAGAAAGACCTGAAGTTATCTTCTGAACTGCCTTAAAATTATAAAAGAACTCACGTGCCAGAACTCTTATTACGGTATAGGCCGGAATCCCGAATATCATTCCGGGTACTCCGGCAGCAAATCCGGCTGCCAGTACCACAATAAAGATTTCCAGCGGATGAGCCTTAACACTGTTGGAAAATATAACCGGTTGAAATACAACATTATCAATTAAATGTGTTATCGCTTCAACCAAAATCATATATGTGATCAGCGGTATAACAACTGTGTTAAAATCCTGATTTATATGGGAGGCTATACCCATTATTAATGCAATCGCAAGACCGATCCACGGACCAACATAAGGTATTACATTAAGGATCCCGAGAATAAGCCCCATGACGAGCGCCTGCTGAAAGTCAATTCCGGCAATGGTCATACCGATTGTGACAAGTGTCATAATACAGGTACTTTGGATAACAATCCCGATGAAATATCTTGTAAGAAGTCTTTTTATGGAATAAAATGCACGGGTTACATTATCAACATATTTATCAGGAACCCACATTAGTATGGACTCAAAAAACAAACGCTGATCCTTGAGAAAGAAGAAAGTAATAAAAGTAATTGAAAAAATTGCGATTATAATGTTTCCGAGAATACTTATAAGGGAGTTTATTACATTCTGGATCATGTTAATATTGAGTACCCCGGAAACCTTTTTAACTATGTAATCCTGAACAGTAATATCGCTGGTAAAATCCTTATTGAACGCTCTGAAAACATTCTCAACTTTGGTTATTGGCCCTGCTGCAATCTCAACAATTTTATGACTATCGATGGAAGAAAAATATTTTATCTGTCTTGTCACCAGAGGAACGAATATTGCAAAAAAGAGAATTATGACCGCCCAGATTATCAGAATGGTAATCAGTGCACCAATAGCCCTGGGCAGGACCCACTTTCTGATTCTGATCCTGCAAATCAGATCAACAAGCGGCCGGCCCATAATAGATAGTACTCCTGATACCAGGATGTAGACAACTATGCTCCGAAAAAACCATACGCAACATAAAAGCAGTATTATACCAAAAAAGATGAGAATGTTTCTTAAACTTGGTTTCATTGTCAGAGCCATTTCTTATACAAACCTAATCCAAAAAATTGTAATTAGCTAAATATTTGTGAGGGTCAGGATGTACAGTCTGTAATCACTCCCTCAATCCCATAGGCGTCGACCTAAGCTTTGGGGATGAATGAGATACTGCATAAAAAAGTTTCCCCTCCTTTTGAAGGAGGGGTGGTCGGGACGATTGATTATCTTATATATACAGTATTTTATTTCCCGACCGGGGTGGTTGATTCATTGATTTCTTCTTACCTTTATTGGTATGAAAAACCAAAACCTCTTTAACAGGAAAAGCCTTAAATTCTTCAGATCATCACTTAGGAACAAGTCCACTTCTGCTGAGGCTGAGTTATGGAACATTTTAAAATCAAAAAAACTTAATGCAAGAAAATTCAGAAGACAACACAGTATAGGTAACTACATAGTTGACTTTTTTTGTGCTTCAGAAAAACTTGTAATTGAGCTTGATGGAAATCCGCATGGTGAATATCATAAAATAGAAAAAGATAAAAAAAGAGATCAATATCTTGAAGGCCTTGGATTCTCAATACTGAGGTTTGAAAACAGATTAGTATTCCAGGAACCTGAATTTGTAAAAAATGAGATAAGAAAAACCTTCAAAAGAAAAGATTCGGAATTTGAATAAACAATCAACCACCCCGGCCGGTATCAGCATTTGTATCATAATTAAAAAGTGGTCCGGCCACCCCTCCTTCAAAAGGAGGGGAAATGTATCAGACATATATTCAATACTTTACATTCTGTTTTGTACTAAACTCTCTCCATATTTTACTATATTCAACTCCTTAAGTTGACGCCTATGGGGTTAGGGGGGTGAGTTCATTTGGAACACAGCTGTCATATTGTCCGTTGATTTATAAAATAATGTGCCATTATGTCATATATAATGGATTGGAACGAAGTTTGAAATAATCCATTAAACGAATAAATGTTAAATTTAAATTATAGGAGGACAAAGCCATGTTACCAACAATTACCAGAAGAAGTTTAAGGCCATTTTATATGCCTAACATTTTTGACGATGATTTTTTTCATGTACTCTCAAACGGGACCAGCTCGAAACCGGCAGTGAATATCAGTGAAAATGAAAAGAACTATGTACTTGAATTTGCAGTACCGGGTATCGAAAAGAAAGATCTGAAGATTGATATGAACGAAGATGTTCTGACAGTCTCATCGGAAACTAAAAATGAATCAGAAGAGAACAAAAATGGATACAAAAGAAAAGAATTCAGCTACTCGGCTTTCAGCAGAAGTTTCTATGTTCCTGAAGATGTAAACACTGAAAAAATAGAAGCTAATTATAAAGATGGAATTCTAAGCGTATCACTTCCCAAACAGGAAGAAGTAAAAAATAAGATCGCAAAAAAGATTGAAATTTCATAAATTGTCAAATATAAAAAGCCGTCTCAAAGCATAATTGAGATGGCTTTTTTATTTGAGTTTTTCAGCTGGTTCACACGACAGCCAAATTGACTGCCTTTTTTGTTTGCGGGTTGTAAACTGTTGTAAACCCGCCAATGCAGCAGTCTGAAAACTTAACTAACTTTCTTTGTCTTGAAACAAAGAAAGTTACAAAGAAATTTCAAGGCTTCAGATGATTTTGGGGCTCACTCATTACGTCCTGCCCACGCAATACAACACCTTCTTTTAAACATTTGACAACAGTTATTAACAGTATTTTCGAGCGGATAGTGCGGTGGTGAACCGGAAATGGTGCGAACTTTAGCCTTTTTTGGGAGTGTAAAGCCTAAGGCATTTTGCCAAAAAAGGCTAAAGTTTTCATTTCCGGACTCTTTTTCTTTGGTCACTTTCTTTTGGAGGGGCAAAAGAAAGTGACATTAGAATAAAAAAGGAAGCGTCCATTTTGAAAAACCTTCATTTATTATGACCACATTCCTCTTTATATCTCCGGCCAAAATTCCTTCCGAATTCTATTAAGAATTCCTTTTTAAGTCCCTCACCTGAAAACTTAAATGCTGCTGTTTCCTCAAATATTTTCAGTTTAAGCATACGGAAGTTTTCAAGAATTAAATTAGGTGATTCTCCGCTCCATCCATATGATCCGAATGCACCTCCTAACTTCCCTTTATCCCTTATCGGATTTATCAGTGCAAATAATTTATAGACTGGAAGCAACGTATTCTGATTAATTGTCGGAGAACCTACCAGCAGTCCGTCAGCCATTATAATTTTGGATTCCAGTTCCTCCGCTGAGATGTTTTCAATATCAGTTATATCGACTGTGGTCCCTTCAGTTTCCATTATTCCTTCGCCGATCAGATATGCTGCATCTTTTGTATAACCGTAAGCCGAGACATAAGCGATCAGAATATTCATCCTGCTCTTTTCAGATATAATGTTCATATACTGGTCCGCATATTTTTCAGTAAGCTCAATAGCTTTCCGGAGATAATCATGGTGCATCGGACCATGCCCCGGACAGATAAAATCAATCTCAAGCGGCTTTATTTTTCCGATTGCTTTCAGCATAAACCTGCTGTACGGTCTCATAATTATATCGAAGTAATATTTAAACGCTTCAATATATTGAGCATCGAAACGACTGAACATTTCTGTTGAACAATAATGGGCACCAAATATGTCGCAGGTAAACAGGATCTTATCTTCTTCAAGAAGTGTTATCATTGAATCGGGCCAATGAAGATTGGGTGCAGAAAAAAACCGGAGTGTCTTATTTCCCAGGTCCAGGGTATCACCATCCTTTACTACAAGAGACTTAAAGGGCGTATTTACGATATCTTCAAGATATCTTATTGCATTTCCGCTTCCAACAACGGTCGCTGATGGTGCCTCATAGAGAAGAAGCTTCAGACTTCCGGAATGGTCGGGCTCAGTATGATCGAGAATAATGTATTCGATCTGTCCGGGATCAGTAACTGACCTCAGCTTTCGTAAATAAGTCTCGCTGAACTTTTCCTTTGCAACCTCAACGATTGTTTTCTTCTCTGCATTAATAAAATAAGAGTTATAGGTTGTACCGAAATCAGTATGCATAACAATATCAAAGGTCCTGATATCATAATCAAGAATTCCAATCCATTTGACATCGCTGGTGACATCAATTATTTTATCATCTTTCATTCTCATTACAGCAATTATTTTCAGATTTTGGCAATGACACTTTTATTTGCCTTCACCTGCTGCAGGATGGGAATCTCAATTTCAGTACCCAGAGGCAAAAAGATATCGACTCGCGATCCAAACTTAATAAACCCGAGTTCATCTCCCTGATGTACATCGACATTCTCTTTCGCGTAAGTAACAATCCTTCGTGCTACTGCTCCGGCAATCTGCCTTACCATTACCTCAGTACCCTCTTCTGTTTTTATGACAATTGTGCTTCTCTCATTCAGCTCGGAAGACTTGGGATGCCATGCAACCATATTATGCCCGGGGTGATAACATACATATTTTACCTTTCCTGACACAGGATACCTGTTGCTATGCATATTGAAAGGTGACATGAAAATCGAAACCTGCAGACGTAAATCCTTAAAATACTCATTTTCCATAGTTTCTTCTATGACTACAACTTTCCCATCGGCCGGTGCGTAAATAAGCCCGGGATCAGTTTCAAAAAAACGTGTTGGAAGCCGGAAGAAGAACAGCAGGAATATATAGAGCATAAAGGAACAGATGAAAAATGTCCACCTCAGAATTATCAGATCTGCCCAGATTATATTGACAATGATATTCAGGACCAGCAAGATCATCAAACCAAAACCTAATATCTTATATCCTTCCTTATGAATATGAATCCTCATCTGTTTGAAATTTGCACAAAACTAATCAAGTCCGCCCAATCATCCAAAAAGAGATATAAAAAGATATACAAGCGGGAAAGAGACTATAGCACTGTCAAATCTGTCGAGAAATCCGCCATGGCCCGGCATAATCGTTCCCGAATCCTTTACACCTGTACTTCTTTTAAGCATAGATTCAATAAGATCGCCATAGGTACCTGCAACCGAAATGATTAAGGAAATAATGACCCAGTTGAATCTGTTGACAACCCCAAGCCACCCGGAAAGCAACCATGCCGCCAGAGCCGCTATTATGATGCCTCCGATAAAACCTTCCCAGGTTTTTTTCGGGGAGATCCGTTCCATCAATTTGTGTTTACCAAAAGACATACCGGTCAGATATGCGCCCGTGTCATTAGCCCAGATAATTATAAAAAAACCAATTATTATACCCGGTGAGAATATAATATTATCGTGAGGCAGCAAAGATTTTAGACCCGATCTTGCAAATGCAGCAAATGGGAACATCGAGAATGGCAATGCAGTATAAATGACTGAGAAAAATGTATGTGCGAGTGAATCAAATGGTTTGTCCTGTCTCCTGTATAACTCTACGACCATTATAAGGAACAACATTGGAAGAAGAACCAGGAAAAACCGCAGCGGAAGCAATCCTGAAGCGATCAGTGTAGAGACAATATATACTGCTGTTCCGGTAATAATTCCTGCTGTCATCTGAGGCCTTACGCCTGTGTTTCTGATCATCAGGTAATACTCATACTGTGTTCCAACCAGTATAATCAATCCTGTCAGGAAAAATGAGATGGGATGAAGCCAGAATCCACCCATTACAAAAATTACGATCCACGCTCCGGTGAGGGTCCGTCTGAAAAATATATTCAATACTCAGTTATTAATCTTTACTTTTTGACTTGTTTTTCTTTACAGATTTCTCAGGAGAGGAATTTTCTGTAACAAGCTCTTTTTTGCCTGATTTGATTTTTCTCTTGCCGGATGGCTTTTTCTCTTTTTTGACTTCTTTAATATTGTCCACATTATTTATTTTCACTGCTGACTGTACCTGTCCATCTTTAATAGCCGCAGCAGATTTAGCCTCAGCTTCTTTCTGGTCCTTTAACAGGTCAGCTTTTCTCTTCCCGAATATCCTTTCAAGATCTTCGCTGAATATTACCTCTTTTTCAAGAAGCAGCTCAGCAAGCTCGGTAAGACCTTTCATATTATTTTTCAAAACTTCTTTAGCCCTCAGGTAGGATTCTGCAATTATCTGATTAACTTCCTGATCAATAAGTTCTGCAGTCTTCTCACTGTAAGGTTTTGTGAATCCAAAATCAGATTGCCCGGATGAATCATAGAAGCTTATATTACCTACCTTATCAGACATCCCGAAGAACGATACCATAGCATAAGCCTGTTTTGTAATTTTTTCAAGATCATTCAATGCTCCGGTTGAGATTCTCCCGAAGATAAGTTCTTCTGATGCTCTTCCTCCCAGTGCATATGCCATTTCATCCATTATCTGTTCGCGTGTGGTAAGCTGTCTTTCCTCAGGAAGATACCAGGCAGCTCCAAGAGCTCTTCCTCTTGGTATTATTGTCACCTTAAGCAATGGGCTGGCATGCTCAAGTAACCAGCTGACTGTTGCATGTCCGGCTTCATGATATGCAATTGTTTTTTTCTCCCCGGGTGAGATGATTTTGGTTTTTCTTTCCAGACCTCCAACAATCCGGTCGATAGCGTCGAGGAAATCCTGTTTCTCAACAACATTTTTATTTTTCCTTGCAGCTATAAGAGCTGATTCGTTACACACGTTGGCAATATCTGCACCTGAAAAACCAGGGGTCTGTTTAGCCATGAATCCTATATCAAAGCTCTTTTCAAGTTTAATGGGACGAAGGTGTACTTTAAATATAGCTTCCCGTTCGTTAAGGTCGGGAAGTTCAACATGTATCTGGCGGTCAAAACGACCTGCACGCATCAGCGCCCTGTCAAGTATATCTGCCCTGTTAGTGGCGGCAAGGATTATCACTCCCATATTTGTACCGAATCCATCCATCTCTGTAAGAAGCTGGTTAAGAGTATTTTCTCTTTCATCATTCGATCCGAAATTTGCATTGCGGCCTCTTGCCCTTCCTACTGCATCTATTTCATCTATGAATACAATACATGGTGCCTTTTCCTTTGCCTGCTTGAAAAGATCACGAACTCTCGAGGCACCCACACCCACGAACATCTCAACGAAATCAGATCCTGATATGGAAAAGAAAGGCACGTTTGCTTCACCTGCTACGGCTTTAGCAAGCATAGTTTTCCCTGTTCCGGGAGGCCCTATCAGAAGTGCACCTTTGGGGATCTTCCCTCCAAGGTTGGTGTATTTCTTTGGATTCTTAAGAAAATCAACAATTTCCATAACTTCAGTCTTGGCTTCCTCGAGGCCAGCGACGTCATTGAAATTCAGCTTGACATTTGTATCCTTATCGAAAATCTGTGCGCGCGATTTCCCAACACTGAAAATGCCTCCTGCTCCTCCTGCTGCACCTCCTGACATCCTTTTCATCATAAAAAGCCAGAACGCTATCAGAAGAACTGGCAGCAGCAGCCATGAGAGTATATCACCGAACCAGTTTTTTCGGGTCTGATAATCGGGATAAATAAGTTCCTTATCCTGGTATCCTGCATCCTTCTGAGCCTGCAGAAGAAATGGTTCAAAATTGCTGACGTCACCTATATTGTATATAAAGTTTGGTTTTGGCAAAGCTATACCAAACCCGGTTCCGGGTTTCGGAACTTTCGGATATCTGCCTGATTCCAGTGCTTTTTTTGTCAGATAAATTTCTGCCTGATCCTTGTTTACCACGACTATCTTATCAATATCGTGATTTGCTATCATCCCTTTAATCTCGCTGGTGGTTGTCTGTGGCACTGCTTTCCCGTTGTTGAATAATGTAAAAAGGATCACCGACACAGCAAGTACCGCAAAAATCCAATTGGTATTAAAACGTGGTTTCCCATTTTTGTCAGGTTTTTTTTCCGGGGCCTGACTATTATTTGTATTTTCTGTCATAAATATTTAACTTACTGTATTTTATCTTCCATGGTTTCAATGGCCGCATCAGCCCAGAGCGATTCAAGACTGTAAAAATTCCTGTACTCTTCAAGAAATACATGAACAATTAGGTTTCCATAATCAAGAAGCACCCAGAAACAATTGTCAAGCCCTTCCACATGTATTGGTTTTTCAAAAGCTTCCTTTCTTACTGTATCGTCAACAGAATCGCAAATGGCACTGACCTGTGTTCCTGAGGAGGCATGACATATTATAAAATAATCTGCAATCCTGTTTTCTAGTTTCCTTAAATCAATTTTCAGAACATTTTGCCCCTTCTTCTCAAATATACCCTTTCAATACGCTCCCTAAAAGGACCTCAGTTCCGTCAGATTTTTTCTTCATCAATATTTATCTGGTTTTATATTAAGTCGCAAAAGTACCACTTTTAATCTGTATTTTTGTTACTGTAATGGTCTTTTGCAATTTCAGTGCCAATCTTAGCTGTAGTCTGAAAACAGACTGTTAAAACGGCCTGATAATAAGTTAAATTGCTACTAATCATGATAATAGGCTCAAATTTACTATTTTTTAAAAACCTGTCATCAACAAATACCCGTGCTTCTGAACTTCTAAGAAAGAATAACCTGCCGGAAGGCACAATTGTTTATACAAATTATCAGTCATCAGGCAGGGGATATACAGGCAACACCTGGGAAAGTGAAGATGGTAAGAACTTATTATTCAGCATTGTACTGTTTCCTTCATTTATAAATCCTGAAGATCAGTTTCATCTTTCAATGACTGTCTCACTGGGAATTTGTGATTTTTTAAAAAGATATGTTCCATTTTGTACTATAAAATGGCCCAATGACATTTATGTAAACAATGACAAAATAGCAGGTATTTTGATTGAGAGCTCAATAATGGACTCTAAGATTGAATACAGTATTGCAGGGATTGGATTGAACATCAATCAGGATAAATTCAAAGGTGACGCACCTAACCCGGTTTCCCTCTCTCTCCTGACCGGAAGAATATATGATCTTCATGTTTGTTTGAATCAGCTGACAGATGATCTCGACATAAGATACAAACAACTAATTGGAGGAAACTCTATACAGATCAGAAAGGAGTATGTTTCAAAACTATTCCGTTTAAATGAATGGTGCGAATATAAAGACTTAAATGCCGACTTCACCGGCAGAATTCTGACAATAAGTGATTCGGGCCGGATAATTATTGAGAGACAGAGCGGGGAAATATCCGAGTACTCATTTAAAGAGCTCGAATTTATTCTTTAGTATTATTCCATCCATTGAAGGCTTCCATTTCACTGATCAGAAGTTCGAGAAACTGACTTATCGGTTTAGCTGCAACCATTTTCATCATCGGATTAAGATCGGCACTAAGGGTGACCTTCACCTCAGCAGGATCTTTCATATTATCAGTATATTAGCAGTGCCAGGCAGAAGTCATTTTTTTTCAGGGCATCCCCGGTATAAACTACTCTGGTATATTTTGTCTTTTCTGAAAGATCTGACAGTTACCGTGCCAATCATTGCGACATCTGAATCTGCACGATTTCTTTTTCAGCGGACCAGTTATTTATAGTTACCTCCGGCAGAAATTGTTCGAAATTCCTGATATCGGTAACAAAAGTAAAAAGCTCTTCAGCGTTGCAGTTCAGCTTTCCCGATCTGCTTTCAAAATATGATAGATCGGACATAAAAAATACACTTAATATTTGAAGAAATTCTTTCCATTTTCATAATTCAATACACTATTTGTATTACCTCTACCCAACACCTCCCCCAAGGGGGAGAGGTATATCTAATTAGATTACAGCATATTACAGCGAGCATTCAACCCCTCTCCCCTGGGAGAGGGGTTGGGGTGAGGCCGCCCCAGTTCGCCGGATCGACTCTCCACTTTTTCAATGTTTCAACTTCTGTCCTGACCAATATATCCTGTTTTCAGGGCTGTATCAACAGCATTGAATAGTTGCTCAGAGTATTCAGCTTGCAATTTCCTGCAGCAAATGCATCTGATGCTTTTTTAAATTCATAGGTAAATATTGCAACCATACCCAGTACCTCACAACCCGCATCTCTCAGGGCATTAACGGCATTCAGGCTGCTGCCGCCGGTTGATATCAGATCCTCAATTACTACAACCTTTTGCCCTTTTTCAAAATAACCTTCAATCTGATTTCCCAATCCATGCTCCTTTGCTCCTGACCTTACATAGATAAATGGCAATCCAAGTTTGTCCGACACCAGGGCACCATGTGCAATTGCACCGGTTGCAACTCCGGCAATCAGTTCTGCCTGTGGATAAAGATCCTTTATCAAGGCTGCGAAAGAATCACGGATAAAAGATCGTACCTCAGGAAATGATAGGGTTTTACGGTTATCACAATATATTGGTGATTTCCATCCCGACGCCCAGGTAAAAGGATTTGACGGTTGCAATTTTATTGCTTTAATTTGTAAAAGATATTCAGCGGTTTTTTTTTCAAAATTCTCCATCTGAGTATGTATAAAGTTCATTTCGAGAACAGATTTATAATGATAAGCCCTGAACCTGACAGGATACAAAAATACGGCTTATTCCATAAATTCTATGATACAAATGAACTTTATAAAATAATTGCTGATTTTCAGTCAGATAAGAGTATTTCTGCAATTAATATATATGGACCCGACATCAAACATATCTGGAAGATCTTCAGGATCTATTTTACTGAAGTAGGTGCTGCCGGAGGACTGGTAAAGCATATATCAGGCAAATACCTTTTTATCGAAAAGAAGGGCAGGCTCGATCTGCCAAAGGGTCATATTGAACAGGGAGAAGAACCAGAAGCCTGTGCTTTAAGGGAGGTATCTGAAGAATGCGGAATAACCGGTCATTCATATCGTAAAACCAATTTGTCCGAGTTATCATACTTACAGCTGGGAAGGAATTTCATACCTTAAGAAAACCAGCTGGTTCTTATGAAATATGATGGGGAGATGATAACAGAACCTCAGATTTCGGAAGGTATAACAAAAGTTGAATGGCTTTTCCCGGATGAACTGAATTCAATAAAAACAAGTGCCTGGCTATCGCTGATGGATCTGATTAATTGTTCAATTCTCAGATGATATCCTGATCTTCAGTCCCTTTATAATCTTTCAGATTAATTGATTGAGGAACAAATTTGGAGGCATCACCTCCGCTTCTGATTATATCTCTCACAATAGTGGAATTAATAAAGGAATGTTCGGGAACTGTAAGAAGAAAAACTGACTCTATTCCGGGGGCCATTGATTTATTTACCTGACCAATAGCTCTTTCAAACTCAAAATCAGCAGCAGTTCTTAGTCCCCGCAGCAGATAACCTGCTCCGTTTTTCTTGCAAAAATCCACAGTAAGTCCTTCATAATGATCAACCCTTACTCTTGGTTCATCTTCAAAAACCTTATTGATCATCTCTTTTCTTGTCTCAAGGGAATAGAAATTTTTTTTCAGGGCATTGGCTCCAACAGCAATTATTATCTCATCAAAAAGGCTCATTGCTCTTCTGATAATTGCTTCATGTCCGATTGTGAAAGGATCAAAGGATCCGGGGAAAACAGCTATTTTTTTCATTCAAATGATATTTTTTTGGGATTCTTTACCTTTTGTTTGAGCAAGGCAAGTTCGAGAACACCCATGATTGTTTCAACATAATGGAATTTTAATCCTCTGATATATATTTCCTTAATATTTTCAACATCTTTTCTGTTTTCCTCCGAAACTATTATCTCCTTTATGCTGGCTCGTTTTGCGGCAAGAATTTTTTCTTTTATGCCTCCAACCGGAAGTACTTTTCCCCTCAAGGTTATTTCACCGGTCATAGCCAGGTATTTCTTTACTTTTCTCTGTGTGAAAGCAGAGGCAATTGAAGTAGCCATTGTTATACCGGCTGATGGTCCGTCCTTTGGAATTGCACCTTCAGGAACATGAATATGAATATTCCATTTTTCAGAGAAATTATCAGGAAGCTCAAGCAATTCTGCATTTGACTTCAGGTATTCCAGAGCAATAACGGCAGATTCCTTCATCACCTCACCAAGATTACCTGTAAGTGTAAGCTTTCCGTGTGCCTTTGCTCAGACTTGTCTCAACAAATAAAATCTCCCCTCCGGCAGCGGTCCATGCCAGTCCGGTAACAACTCCAGCCTGATCATTTCCTGAATAAAGATCTCTGTGTATATTTCGGAGGACCCAGCATTTCGACCAGTGACTGTATGCGAAAGAACAGTATCATATTTTGTTTCGGATGCTATATTTTTTGCAGTAACCCTGACAATTTTTGCAAGCCGTTTATCAAGTTCCCTAACACCTGATTCCCTGGTATATTTTTCAATCAGCGTTTCCATCACCTTTTTGTCAATAGTAATCTGATCTGGTTTCACTCCATGATTTTCAAGCTGTTTCGGGAACAGATGACGTTTTGCAATTTCAAGTTTCTCCTCAACAAGATAACCGGTTATTTCGATCAGTTCCATCCTGTCTCTCAGGGCAGGACTTATTGTTGCCAGATTATTGGCAGTTGCTATGAATAACACTTTCGACAGATCATATTCCATTTCAAGGAAGTTGTCAAAGAAGGTGCTGTTCTGTTCCGGATCAAGTACTTCGAGCAGGGCAGAAGATGGATCACCCCTGAAATCCTGTCCGACTTTGTCAATCTCATCAAGAATAAAAACAGGATTTGAGGAACCTGCTCTTTTGATATTCTGTATTATCCTGCCGGGCATTGCACCAATATAGGTTTTCCTGTGACCTCTTATTTCTGCTTCATCATGCAATCCGCCCAAGTGACATTCTGACATACTTTCTGTCAAGTGCTTTGGCAACTGATCTGCCAAGTGAAGTTTTTCCAACTCCCGGAGGACCATAAAGACAGAGAATAGGTGATTTCAGATCACCTTTAAGCTTAAGAACTGCCAGATGTTCAAGTATCCTTTCCTTAACCTCTTCGAGACCAAAATGATCTGAATCAAGAACATGTCGTGCATTATTAAGATCAAGATTATCCTCAGTATAAGAATTCCATGGAAGATCAAGAAGAGTCTGTATATAGTTTACCTGAACAGAATATTCAGCAGCAGCAGGATTAAGACGATGAAGCTTATCAAGTTCCTTATCGAATACTTTTTTGACTTCATCGCTCCATTTTTTGGTCTCAGCCTTTTTACTGTATTCTTCAATCTCTTTTTCAACAGGATTTCCTCCAAGTTCATTCTGGATGGTCTTCATCTGCTGATGAAGCAGAAATTCACGCTGCTGCTGATCAAGATCACTTTTTACCTTTGACTGCAATTCATTTTTAAGTTCAAGAACCTGGATCTCCTGAACAAGAAACTCAAGCAGCATAAATCCTCTGTCGCGCAAGATATTAATTTCCAGAAGCTTTTGCTTATCCTGAACCTTAATATCGGTATTGGAACAGATAAAATTTATCAGGTACGTATTATTCTCAATATTCTTAATTGCAAATGATGCTTCGGGACTTATATTCGGATTTATCTTAATTATCTTGAGGGACAGATCTTTAAGTGATCCTACAATAGCATCAAAATCCTTGCTTAGAACTTCAGGTTTCACTTCAGGTATTGTTTTGACCTTTGCAACAAAATAGGGATCATCCGAGACAAGTTCCTGCAAGGATCATTCTCTTCCTTCCCTGAATAATTGCAGTAGTTGATCCGTCAGGCATCTCCAGAAGCTTGACTATCTGACCGATAGTACCGATAGAATGAAGATCCTGATATTCAGGATTTTCAATATCAGGATCTTTCTGTGCTACAGTTCCTACTATTTTGTCATTCCGGTAAGCATCTTTTATAAGCTGAATTGATTTTGGACGACCTATCGAAATAGGAAGAACTACTCCCGGGAAAAGCACTGTATTTCTGAGTGATAGATATCGGAATAGCTTCCGGAACTTCAACATCTTCAAGTTCACCATCGTCTCCATCAGCTATTATCGGTATTATATCTCCTTCTCCATCAAGAATATCCGGAAGTAATATTTCATTAACAGGTTTCCTGAATTTCTTTTCCATCTGATTACTTACAATTTACTTTTACTTAATCTTTCCTCATCTCCTTCCTGGGGCACTCATTAATACTTGTTTAATAATTGAAATGCCAAAATTACATATATATTTTTAAAAATGATCTGAATATTGGGTATTGCAATGATTGTGCCACAGTTTATCTAAAATAAAAATAGGGACTTGCAATGGCAGGTCCCTATTTACAAATCATTTAAATCAGATATTTATTTCTTTTTCCCCATATGATCCTTGTAACGGTTCATAAATTTATCAACCCTACCGGCAGTATCAACAAGTTTCATTTTACCGGTATAAAATGGATGAGATGTATTTGAAATCTCAAGCTTGATAAGAGGATATTCATTTCCATCTTCCCATTTAATGTTCTCTCTGGAAGGTGCAGTTGACTTACTCAGAAAAGAAGTTCCGTTTGACATATCCTGAAAAACTACAAACCTGTAGTTGCCTGGATGAATACCATTTTTCATTGTTCAATATTTTTTATTCTAATTAATCCATGTAAAATTCCCCTGATTAGGGTTTGCAAAATTAATTAACATTCTTTAAAATACAAAAGTAATTGTAAAATTATTGATCTATATCGTTGAATTCACTTCATTATATCTCTGTTTATCAGACAGTTCATCTCTTATATCTGATGAATGGAAGCTTCTGTATTTATCAGGTACCTGTAAGTAATATGAATTTTGGCCTTCTTTGCTCCGAGAGCCTCATAAATTGCAATCATTCTTGGGATTATAATCACCAACCCATGAGAGTTCAAGCTCTTTAAACCAGGGTTTCTTTTTAAACACATTATAAAGCTGGAAGAAAGATAGCAGATTCAACACCGCTGTTCTGATAGGAAGGATGAACACCTCCGACAACAGCCCTCATTCTGGTCATCTTATGCGTAGCTTTAAAATAAATAAATCGCATCATGTTCCAGAGATCCAGTTTCCCGTTAAAATGTTTAAGTATCTGGTTCAGATCGGGATAAAGAACAAAAAAAGCAATCGGCTTATCATTGAAATAAGCAAACCAGATAAGCTTTTCATCAATAATTAATTTTGCCTTTTCAAACGATTCTTCAAGGAATTGCGGGATCAAGCGGCGTAAAATCTTCTTTAAAGACCGACCAGGTTGAATTGTAAATTTCCACAATATCTTTTACATATTTTTCTTTATTGCTGAATTCAAAATGACGAAAAGTATAACCGGGTCTTTTTGAAAGCCATTCGGCAATTTTCATTATCCGTTCAGGAAACTGAATGATGTCATTATCTTCATCCTCTTACATCCCTGTGATACGAGATATTGCTCAAAATAATTTTTAAAGCCATATTCTTCAAAAAAGGCTCTGTAGTACTTTTTATTATATGGCATTCCGAATCCCTGTTGCATAAATCCATCAACCAGCAATCCCCAGTTATTATCGTTTTCACCAAAATTTATCGGTCCATCCATTGCTTCATTCCCATGTGAAGCATGCCATTCCAGTGCTGTATCAAACAGCATAAATGCTGCTTCTTTGTTTTCAGTAACTTCAAAAAAACCTATGCCTCCTGTTGGTCTGCCTGTTGGCTGAAGATCTTACTCTGTCTATAAATGCTGCAATTCTTCCAATTGTACTATCACCATCATCTTTAAGTATCCATCTGATTGCTTCACCATGTTTGAAAGTATGATTTTTTGCAGGATCAAAAACAGATTCGACCATAGAATCGAGCTGGACAAACCCAAAAAGGATCCGTCCTTATATAGTTTTTTAGGAAAATCAATAAATTCCTTTTGATCATTTTTTGTTTTGACCTCAACTACCTTCATAATATCAGTTATATGAGAATCAGCTATCAGCAGGTGAATCCAATCAGTCTAACGATTAAAGATGCAAATATAAACAGAATTCTTTAACGTGAAGACGGAAGTCCGAAGCCGGAAGTCCCAAGAATATTCGCTATCCCCGAACACCAAACACCTGAGACCTGACGCCTGACACCCTTTCTAATGTATATCTATTATCCTGTGGTCGATAAGGATAAAAAGGATTCCTATCAGAAAAGAATAAAGAGCAAATACTTTAAGAGGTATATATTCTGAAGGTTTGATTTTCATTTTATACCAGACATATAGCACCAAAAATAAATTACTGACTACATAGGCAATAAATGTTGAAAGTGCCACCCCTACAAGTTTATAACCCCATTTAATCATCAAAAGACTTAAAGGAATGTTCACAGCAATTTCAATTATTGCAGCAATAAGAGTTATATGAGTTTTTTTTCTTCCCACAATTATTGTCTGGGGAAAAACAAGCCGTGGTATTATAAGCAAGTGCATACACTAAGAAATATGCCTGAACTTTTTTCAAAATCCTGCCTGAACATTATCGGATAGATCCAGCGTGCAATCAGCATCATTACCATCGTAGTGGGAAAGAGAAAGTGCATAAGTCTCTTTGACTTTACCCTTAATATCTCGATAGATTCCTTCATCTTCTCCCGGGTAGAAAACTCTGAAAGCATTGCATTGCTTCAGTCCGTTTGCAAGCATGAGCACCAGAGGAAATTCTTTTGCCCCATAACGGAACACATGCAAATATAGCCGGATCCCTGTAAAAGGCCGAAATAATTATACCATCTGTATACTGAGCTGATCCGCTTATAAGTGTAGTTATTATTAAAGGTATACCAAGATACAGATGCTCCTTGATAAAATCGACAGATATTTTCATTTCGGTGTATCTCCGTAACAAAATTATCAGCCATATCCATCTGAACCCTGTTATTAAAAGTAACCCGTAAATTGACCAGATTATTCCTTTACCAAGTAATATCGGCGTAATTATAAAAATCAGCTGTGCAACAAAAGTATACAGGCCATATTGAAAAATCCGATAGGACCTGTTATTAAGGAGATAGATATACTCAATAAGACAAACCGGACTGCTTAAGAGAATATACAGCAACAACAGATTGATAAAAGGTACATTTCCCCTGTTATGAAAAACAGAAAAATTGCCTTTTAATGAATGACCGAGGATAAAAAAAAGCAGGCTGAAAAAACACAACAGCAGAAATGCATTAAATATCTCAGGTGATTTATCTACTCCGTTATCCCCTACTTTTCTGTATGTTTTATTCCTGTGGTAGAGAGGTAGCAGCGATTGAATTATTCCCGTAACCCAGAAAAACGTCAGGAGCCCGCTGATAAACATAAACATTTCCCATTGTCCGATGTCCTCGGTGGACAGTATGAACTCTTTGTAAATACTATACTGATAATGAGAAAGATAACCGGCTTCATCAACTGGAAAAGTTGCAGCCCAGAGATATTGTCTATTAATTTTATTTTTCTCAAACCAGGAATGATCTATTAAAATTACTTCCTGATAACAATTTAAAGGCTCACAAATTGTACAGCGAAGTTCATTTTTTTTTGAACTATCCAAAGATAGTAATTGACTTCAGCATGAGAAAATAAAATTAAAATTTTGTGAAATAGAAATTTTGGCCTTATTTTGCACTCCTGAAACGGTGGATGTAGTTCAGTCGGTTAGAACGTCGGATTGTGGTTCCGAAGGTCGTGGGTTCGAGCCCCATCTTCCACCCAAAAAATGTCGTACCAATAAATATAATGTAGAGACAGGTCTGAGACCTGTCTCTACGTTTTTATATGCGTCTAACGTTTCTTATCTGTCCTACGTTTTTGATGCGTCTCTGCATTTCTTACCTGTCTCTACGTGTTAATCCGTATCTATGTTTTGTGTGGTGCTTTATATTTCGAGTATGCCAGAAACGATAATACCGCCAGAACAATAACAGCTATATAAACGAATGACGGAACGGGAGCAGATTCGCCTGCTGCATAGGAATGCATTCCCGATAAATAATAATTCACGCCAAAGTATGTCATCAGGACTGAGGAGAAGGCAAAGAGCGAAAGAAGATTAAAGATAAAGATATCTTTCATACCCGGGATATCGCCGGCTATGGATCACAATGCTGTATATAATAATGGTTATCAACGACCATGTCTCCTTTGGATCCCAGCCCCAGTATCTTCCCCACGATTCATTTGCCCAGACAGCTCCCAGGAAAGTACCGATCGTAAGAAAATAAAGCCCTAGAGTAAGTGTCTTAAAATTGATGACCGTGAGTTCATCAATAGTATTCGAAATCCTCTCCCGGTTCTTATTGTTAGATAATGAAAGAAGAATTAATGTAATCAGACCAAGAATAGCACCCACTCCAAGAAACCCGTAACTGCTTATAATTACGGATACATGCAAGGTGAGCCAGTAGGATTTAAGTACCGGAACAAGATTAGTGATCTCCGGATCCATAAAGCTCATATGAGCGACCATAAGAGTCATTGAAGCAAGTACAGCGGCAGCAGAAAGTGCAAATGCTGATTTACGCATGAATATAAATCCTGCCAGTAATGTCGCCCACGAGATAAAGGTCATTGATTCATATCCATTGCTCAGTGGCGCATGGCCTGCAATATACCATCTGAGCCCAAGTCCGAATGTATGGCAAAGGAACCCTGCAAATAATAAGGATCCCAGAATCGTGACAAACATTGAAGTTCCTTTCTTCCCCCTTATCACCATGGTTATAAGTCCGATAAGCATTATTAGTCCGATTGACGCATAGAAGGGAAAGAGACGTTCAAATATGCCCAGTTTATAATATAATAGCTCCGCTCTGGTTTTTGATTCAGATGGCAGAGAATATTGTGAAAATTTTTTCTGGTATGCGCTGATGGATCCGGAAACCTGCCTGACAGAAGCTATATTATTTGTCTGGAAGGCATTTGACAACAGAGGCAAAATGCTGGCGATATAAAGAGAATCGTCCTTACTGGTGGCCTTTTGAAGAGCATCCTCAGCAGATCCCCAGTTATGTGTTCCATCCTTTAATGGAAACAGCTTCATAAAATCACCTTTATATATCATGAACACAATATTTACCCTTTCATCTATTTTCATTATGTCCTTGTCAGTCTTGCTCCTTACTGACGGAGCTTTTGAGTAAGCAGCGTTCACTTCATCGGAAATTTTATAAGTACCCTTACCTTCAAGATTAACCAGGTCGGTAAAGGAAGCATACTTGCCACTTATGCCAAGTTTTCTCTGAATATCGCTGTTCGCAATCCTGATCAGGGGAACATCCTTCCAGTTGTTAAAATCAAAATACAAACCCAGGAAGACCTGCATGGAAGTGAGACCCTCAAATTTATCCTTTGCAGTTACTTTCCTGAGAATATCATTGCTAAGTGTAAAAAGCGGCTTTGTCCTGCCCTTCTGATCCTGAACAAGAACCTTTCCAAACTCTGCTGACAACTGCCTTATCAGGAACAAGTTTCTGGGCACTGGCATTTGTCATGCCTGAAAGGAATAGTATAAATAAGATAGCAGTGGCACTTTTCCTGATTGCTGAATTCCAGTATCCTGCACTGACGCTTTGAAACACTGAATTTTTGTTCACGATTGAAAGTATAATGAAAAAGAAGAGTAAAGCATAACCAGTATAAGTAACCATCATGCCTGCCCTATCGTGGTTTACAGAAAGGATCGTACCTTTTTCATCGCGGTCGAAGGAAGATTGATAAAAGCGATACCCCTTATATTTAAGGATATTGTTCATAAAGATCATGAATGGCTTTTCCACATTGTTTTTCTTATCGAGAAGAACAACATCGCTCTTGTAACCTGATGGGCTAGAAGAACCGGGGTAACGTTCAAGAATAAAATTGTTCAGTTTTATGGCGAAAGGCAGTGTGGTTGCTTTCGAGCCATAACTAAGTTCAAATGTGTTTCCATCCATTTCACATGAGGCCGTAGCAACATTTTCTGCTTCCCTGTCCCACAGGTATACAGTAGCGGATCTATTGCCGGTCATCAGATTAAAGATGAATGCATTCTGACCGGTAGTCTGTTCTTCAGGCTTTACTGCTGCTGCTGCGATAACACCTGAAAGCAACATTTGCTGAGGTATGATTTTGATATCATTAAATGATAATATCTGCATTTCTTTTAACTCAACCTGTTTGCCCTTTAAGATGGGTGTCACCTCCTTTGTCATCATGCTTTGTTCACCCAGATCCAGACCCGACCTGACAAAAAACTTACCTGAGTCAAGAGAAATATTCATATCAGATGGTTTTGGTGAATCAAAACCGAAAGAGATGCCATTTGATGTTTTCATATCTCCCCTTTTAAGGGTAAGAGTCTCTTGTTCCATCATGTTTTTCGTGACAAGCAGCGATATTATTGGTTCTCCTGCAGGGCTTTCAGCAATAGTTTCGGCAGCATTAGGGATAATCTTTGCCAGTACCAGTTCATATCCTGTACCATTAATTGTTATCACTTTACTGAAATTATCCGCAGATACTGATGTCATTGAATATTTCCGGCGATAATCGGCGATTACTCTACCCTTACTGTCCCTGACTGTATATCCGATATATTTCTCATTCGAAAAGCATTGTTGCTGTACTTCACCATCACGGATATGAATTGAGCCTTCCCAGCCGAAATACCTGGTTATTCCTGCTCCCAGAATCATTACGACGAATGAAAGATGAAACAGAGCGATAGTCAGTTTTTCTCTCTTCAGTAGTTTGAGTATAATTACCTGGCCAACAAGGTTAACTGCAAGAAGCACCAAAATCAGCTCGAACCACCTTGTATTATAAATCATATTATAAGCAGAAGCACTGCCGAGGTCATTTTCAAGAAATGTAGCAACTGCCATGGCAACAGCAAACACGACAAACAATATTCCCATCAAAAGAGGAGAGAAAAGAAATTTAAAGTACTTCATAATGTCTATTTGTTAATACTGAGATTAAACGGTCAGGGATCGAAAATCAGAAGATTACAGGTCCTAATCAGGCATTTGATTCCTGCTAATTAGCTTAACCTTTTACTGATATCCGGATCAGCTTTTCCCTGTCAAGTATTTTGATTTTTGATGAATCAGAATAGACAACTCCGGAATCCTCAAGTTCTTTAAGAATTCTGACAACACATTCCTTGGCCATATTAGTCATTTCACCCAGTTCCTGTCGTGAGAGTATCATTTCATATTCATTACTATTGAAGACAACATCGGCAAAGTACAATAACGCGTCAGCCAGCCTTCCATGCATTTTCTTTTGGGAAAGATTCACCATACGGTTAAGTGAACCCAATGATTTTGCGCTTATATCCTCAAGCAGCCCTTCGGCAAAAGCACCGTTTGTTCTTACAAGCTCTTTAAATATTTCAAAATTAATAAAACAAGCCTGAACAGATGTAATAGCGGAAACCGAATAAGAATGACGGGAGTCAACATATGCGCCGGGACCTAAAATCAGTCTTCCGGGAAGAGCAATGCTCATTATGAAATTTTTCCCATTCAGTCCTTCAATATAGGTTTTTGCCATTCCTGTCGAAATAAATAATGCATTGGAAGATGGAGAGCCCTGTTTTAATATTATCTCACCGGGTTTAAAAGTGGCTTCATACCTGTTTTCATTTACCAGGATAAGCTGATCATGGGTAAGATGCTTAAAATTCTTCCATCTCTGAGTACATGTTTCACAGCTACTTATTAGATTTACAACTGACATTTTTCAGTTTTTTAAAGCGTTTAAAAATAGGTCTTTAATAGCAAGAATCCACAAAACTAATAAATATCACCTGATTAATTGATAAATGTCATCGTATTAGATCATATCTATCAATTATACAGAACATAAATAGCATATTATCTGTTAATAAAGTAACAGAGCAAATACCTAAATTGCGAAACGAATTTATAACACACTAGCTCGATATGAAAAACCTAATCAGACTATTCTCAGTATTAATTGCTGCGGGATTTATTTTGACATCATGTGAAGGCCCAATGGGCCCTGCCGGGAAAAATTCAAATGATGCATGTATTACATGTCATAATTCACCAAACTGGGATGCAAAAACTGCAGAGTATCATCTGTCGAAACATTATCTGGGGACATCAAGCTCCAGAAATACCAAGTATTGTGCAAGATGTCATACAAACGAAGGTTTTCAGGAAATTACCAGTGATGGAAAATTTGTTGTCGCTGCTGAAATACCGGACGCAACCAGAATTACATGTCAGACCTGTCATAAGCATTCGGGATTTGATTTTGCTGATGACACTGTAACTTTCGTTTTGAGGACCACTACACCTATAGCTTTGAATTACGACAATAATGCTACGACTACCGATTTTGGTAAAATAAATAATTTATGCGTAACATGTCATCAGATTCGAGGCGTGACTGCGGTTAACTACAAAGATTCAACAGGAGCTGTAAAGACATTTAAACAGCTTCCATTCTTTCCTCTCGATAATACCATAGATCCTTTATCAACGGTCAAATATCAGGTAGGACAAAGCTTTTCTGTTCATGATGGGAACCAGTCCAATCTTTTTGCAGGGATAAATGGATACGAATATCCGGGCAAAACATACACCAGAATCTGGAAACACTCTGGTAATGCATGCACTGATTGTCACATGAACGAATATAATGCAGATACCCAGACAGGAGGACATTCTTTAATAGCAAATCAGGATGCCTGTTTAAAATGCCATGAAGGTTCTGATAAAATAGCAATTGTTCAATCTGCAATCACCGCTAAACTTTCCGAATTAGCAGGTATACTCATTGCTAAAAAGCTTTATGTTCAGGCTTTGAGTCATGGGGCCCTGGCTAATGTTCCTGAACCAAGCCACGACTTTTATGGAGTCCTTTTCCCGACAACCCAAACTACCCAGAAATTCGCAACAGCATTTAATAGTGCCAATACTGTCGACCCGACCACAGGCAATATAGTATATGGCAATACTCTTACCATTTCAACTGATGCAGATTATGCGAAGAGAATCGGTCGTGAATGGAAATATGGTGAATTAGGCGCTGCTTATAATTACGAATACATTAACAGCGAAAACTCATTAGGCGTTCATAACCCGACTTATGCATTACAGCTTTTACAGAACTCAATTGATTGGTTGAATGCAAACTAACTGCGATATTAACTAACGCGAACCACAAAATTGCATAAAGAGGCCGTCTCATAACAATAATCGAGACGGCTTTTTTATTTGAGGTAACAGCAGGACTTCATTCACTCGCTGATCCCAAAATCCTCTGAGGTCGTCGTGCGGTGGTAAACCGGAAATGGTACGAACTTCAACCTTTTTTGGGAGCGTGAAGCCTAAGGCATTTTGCCATAAAAGGTTGAAGTTTTCATTTCCGGACTCTTTTTCTTTGGTTACTTTCTTTTGGAGGGTCAAAAGAATGTGACAATAAACAAAAATGATAGGATGTTCGCTGATCCCATAATCCTCTGAGGCTACCAGAAGCCAACTAAGGATTTAGCAAAGCTTTGGACGAAGCGGGGTTCAGCAAGCCAAATTAGCAAATAAATACAAAAAAAAGGTGTCCTTTTGAGACACCCTCTTTGTAATATGATAAAGAGTTTTGAATTCTATTTCTTTAATGTTCTTAGGAAGTTAACAATATTCCAGATATCGTCATCAGCCAGTTTACCTTCATACTTCGGCATTTCACCTTTCCCGGTTTTTGTTTTGTAAAACAGATCTCCGTCTGCCTGAGTCTGAAATGCAGCTTTTGAAAAATCTCCGGGAGAATCTTTAAGAGTCCTGGCTTTTACACCATCGCCCAAACCAGTTTTACCATGACAGGATGCACAATTCTTGGTATACAGGGCCAAACCTGCTTTAGTGCTGGCATCGCCCTTTGCTACCGGGTTTTTCATAGATCTTAAAATTAGCTGGTACAACCCAAGGTTTAGGTTGTGCTACCAATGCTGCACTCATCATCAAGAACGGCAGCACTGACAAAAATAGTTTCAAAGTTTTCATAACAATTAAGTTTTTAATTTAAGAGATAAGTACAATTATCGTGCAAAAGTCAAGAATTAATTTTAACTTATCATTATTCTGATAATCTACCCATATAAGGCTGATTATAAATAGCATCTTATTTCCCGGAATATTTATCCTTATCGGGCTGAATTATACAAAGATAAACCGATCTCAGATAATGGGCAAAAAAAAGATTGGATTTAACAAATTACTGCCAAAAATATTTGGGATAACAGAAAATTAAAACTAGTATTGCTAAAATACTTTTATAGCATCCATTTCCCGTTTTTCCAGAACAAATTCGTTCTGTAATCTTTTTGAAAACTCAGTCATTTCCTGAAAACGGCAATTAAAAAAAATATATTGGAATCTTTAAATAAATCATTTAGTAAAGATTCTTAATATGCGACTAATGTAATTGAAAAGCGAATATTGTATGAAGGATAAATTTTATGTGGATATTAAGGTATCTGCTATTTTATTGACGCTGGTTATCTTCCTTTTTAGTGGCTGCAGAAATAAGTTATCGTTCAAAGAACAGGAATATTACACAGATACTTTAAACAAAGCAAACCTTCTGACTCAAAAGTCAGAAGAATATGCTGTAGAGCCGCCTCCGTTCAGTGATGGTATTTATCCCTGTAATGATTGTCATGCAAATTTTGCTCCCAACCCTGTCAGAAGAAAACTAGTACAATGGCACGATGATATTTCTGCAATGTTTAATCACGACAGTGAAAACCGCTGGTGCCTCGATTGCCATGATCTCAAGAACAGAAATTATTTAAGACTTGCAAGCGGGCAGTTATTGGATTTCAAAGAATCATATAAACTATGCGGACAGTGTCATGGCGAAAAGTACAGAGACTGGAAAGTCGGGGTCCACGGAAAGAGAACAGGTTACTGGAACGGGAAAAAGGAATATCTGCTTTGTGTCAATTGTCATAATCCTCACTCTCCAAAATTTAAAGAACTGACTCCCGATCCCCCGCCTGTAAGACAGGAGGATATTAAATAACTGCATTTATTGAATATTCAGCAAAGATGGAAAACAAGAATTCAAGAAGATCATTCATTAAAAATATTTCACTGGCAACGTTTTCAGCACTTGCACTTTCAGGCTGTAAATCGAAGGCGTTTGATGATTTCCTCCAGCAAGAATTTCAGGACATTAACAAAGAAGGAAAAGGACAGGATAATCAAAAATCTGGAAACAAAATATAAAGCGAAGTACGGCAAGGAATTTCATGTTTCTGACAAACCTGCAATAGATGGAACCTTATTCGGATATGCACTCGACCTGTCCCGTTGTGTGGGATGCAGGAGATGTGTCTATGCATGCGTGAAAGAAAACAACCAGTCGCGTGACCCTCAAATTCATTATATTGAGGTACTTAAAATGGAAAAAGAGCGAGGAATTGATTTTGCTCATTCCACAGCCCAGTATAATCCTGAAAAAGTACCCGAAAAGGGCTATTTTTATGTACCTGTTCAATGCCAGCAATGTACCAATCCGCCATGTGTAAAAGTATGTCCGGTAAAAGCTACCTGGCAGGAGCCTGACGGTATTACAGTCGTTGATTACAACTGGTGCATCGGTTGCAGATATTGCATGGCAGCCTGCCCTTACGGAGCAAGGCATTTCAACTGGGGTGAGCCAAATATACCGTCTGACGAATTAAATACTGATGTGCATTATTTAGGTAACAGACCCAGGATGAAGGGTGTAGTCGAAAAATGTACTTTCTGTATTCAAAGAAGCAGGGAGGGCAAATACCCGGCATGCGTTGAAATCTGTCCGGTTGGAGCCCGGAAATTCGGAAATCTTCTTGACCCGGAAAGTGAAATCAGATACATTCTGGAAAACAAACGGGTTCTTGTTCTGAAACAGGAGTTGAATACTCAGCCTAAATTTTATTATTTCTTTGGAATCTGATCAGACCTTATAAAATATAGATTATAAATCAGTAGAATAAATTAATAAGTATAATATGAATTTTATTCGTTTCATTACCGGCAGCATAAAAATAATATTTCATGGAAGTAAGACATATTATGCCTGGCTGATTATCCTGCTATTATTAATACTCTGGGGGGGAACGGGTTATTCTGAACAGATACTTCACGGTCTGATTAAAACCCATATGCGCGATTCGGTATCGTGGGGTTTTTATATTGGCAATTTTACCTTTCTTGTAGGTGTCGCTGCAGCAGCTGTAATGCTGGTTATCCCCGCGTACATTTATGACTGGAAACCAATCAAGGAAATTGTAATTTTTGGCGAACTGCTTGCTGTCTGTTCTGTTATAATGTGTCTTTCGTTCATAGTTGTGGATATTGGAAATCCGCTCAGATTCTGGCATATGCTGCCTTTGATAGGTACCTTGAACTTTCCGTCCTCAATGCTTTCATGGGACTTTTTTGTACTGAACATCTACTTAATACTTAATTTAGTTGTAGTTACCTATCTGTTATATTGCATCTTTTATAAGAAGGAATATAATAAATCCTTCGTTTTGCCTCTTGTTTTATTCAGCATTCCAATGGCGGTTGCAATACATACTACAACAGCATTCCTGTACAATGCCCTGCCGGGTCGCGTATTCTGGAACAGTGCTTTACTTGCTCCAAGGTTCCTGGCATCAGCTTTTTGTTCGGGTCCGGCTATCCTTTTGATCCTGTTTCAAATACTCAGAAAGACTACCAGGTTCGAAATAAAAGATGAGGCTATCTGGAAAATTGCTGAACTCATGGTCTATGCAATGTTCATCTACCTGTTTTTTACTATTGCTGAACTTTTTAAAGAGTTCTACTCAGGAACTGAGAATATATTGTACTGGAAATATCTGCTTTTCGGCATCGGTGATCATAAAGAGATTGTACCCTACAGCTGGTCGTCAATTATAATGGGTTGTATTGCATTTGTGCTTTTCCTGATCCCTAAAACAAGAAAGAATTTTCTTACCCTTAATATTGGTGCGGTTCTCATCTATGGAAGTGTTTATGTCGAGAAAGGAATTGCCCTGATCATCCCGGCATTTACACCTGATGTATTAGGACAGATTTACGTTTATACACCATCCATGACGGAAATTAAAACTGCAGTAATGATATTCTCCATTGGATTTTTGCTTTTTACCTTCCTGTCAAAGATTGCAATTGCTATCGTATTTGAAGATTACAATATCGATAGTTTAGCTCCACGAAAAAAGGCTGCCCAAATAGGTGCAGCCTCTGATCAATTAATATAAATGTTTTACTGTTTACTTCTTTAGGGTTCTGACATAGTTAATAATGTTCCAGATATCATCATCCGATAATTTCCCTTCATATTTTGGCATATCACCTCTCCCGTTTTTAGTTTTGTAGAAATGTTCGCCATCCGACTGATTCTGAGATGCTGCTTTAGTAAAGTCCGTCGGAACAGTTTTCAGTGATTTCGATTTAGGTCCGTCACCCAAACCGGTTCTTCCATGGCATGCGGCACAGGTTTTCATATAGAGGGTTTGCCCTGCCTGAGTGCTGGCGTCACTCTTTGCAATTGGGTTCTTCATCGATTTGAAGTTGGCGGGAACATCCCATGGTTTGGCCTGGGCAACCAAAGAAACACTCATGATCATTAGTGCTGAACTGATAAATAGTAATTTAAGAGTTTTCATAATCCTTGATTTAAATTTTATGTATAAAGATACTAATTAACATCCAAATTATATATCAGACAGAACTACTGATCCATCTGAAAAATCTCAACCTCATTTTTTGAAGGTTCTCATATAGTTGACAATGTTCCAGATATCATTATCAGTTAACTTGCCTTCATACTTTGGCATTTCTGCTCTGCCCGATTTGGTCTTATAAAAAAGATCACCATCTGTCTGAGTTTGAAAATCAGCTTTTGAAAAATCACCTGGGAAATCTTTAAGGGACCTTGCTTTAACACCATCACCCAAACCAGCTTTTCCATGGCACGAGGCACAGTTTTTTGTATAAAGTACCTGTCCTGCTTTCGTGCTTGCTTCACCTATAGCAACCGGATTTTTCATGGTCTTGATGTTGGCAGGAACGACCCAGGGTTTTGGCTGAGCTGAAAGTGAGACACAGAAAAGCATCAATAATGAGCTTACAAATAATAACTTGAGAGTTTTCATAATCCTTAATTTTGGTTTATATTATACATTGAAATAATTGAGCAATTTCACTTTATAAAGAGTTCCGTTTTTTCAACTTTGTTCTTCTTAGCATGAATTTTTATTCTTATCATGCTTACAATGGCAAAAAGATAATGTCCCCATACACCGGATAAAAGGATCGAAAGGGTATATATCATCCACTTTGGTGCTGTCTTGGTCCAAAGGGCACGATGTCCGGCAGGAACCGACCAGGTAGAAGGCAATCCCCATTTAAGAGTGGATTTTTTCTCAACATTTCCAAATTCCGGATGGTCCTCAAACCTGGCGAGGATGGTAATATTTCCTTCCTTATCTCCAGGAAGGCCGGAAGGAAACTCTACAGTTGCAGAACCTGAATCGTCGAGCTTTGCCTCACCAACTGGCAAAAGACTGAACATGCGTGGAACATAGAGATTTACAGTCTCACCTTTAACAGCAACATCTTTTCCTTTTTCCCTCTTTTTAGCGTTCACAATGATAGTTTTAATACTATCCTTCTCGGTCAAAATCATATTAAGCGAAACATCCTTAATTAATATCTCTGAGGTGCCTGGCCCCACAGTGTCATTCCCGGCAAATTCAGATGCGAATGGCCAGAACCCGTTGTTATCGGTCAAAAAATCAGATCCGGGTTTAAGATTATAAACGGCAACACCTTTATCATCCGTGATGATTTCCCCAAGCCTGGTATTCTTTGCCTTACCGGAATAAAAAATGATCTTCATGTCCTTTAGCGGAATCTCCATTCTGTTCCTCGAGAAAGTCAGGCTTGTTTTAAGAATTCTGTTCCCGTCATTATCCTTAAAGTACTGAAGCTGAACAGAAGGAGAGATCTTTTGATTCTCCTGCGAATAAGAGGATATCGCTATTGAAGAAAACAGAGATAAAAGTAATAATTTCAGTACTATTGTTTTTTTCATATAAACCTTCTCCACTATTTCAAAATCTCTATTTTATCTTCTTCCTTCATCTCTGAGATTGAGATGATCGGCGCAATTTTAGATACCAGCATAAACAGCATCCCGTACACTGATACCCCGGCAAGAGTCAGGGACCATTCAATCCAGGTGGGAGAATACCTTATCCAGTCGGGCCGGGTATCCTGAATTGGAAGAAATGGTGTTTCAAGTGTAGGTATCACTATAATATAGCGGTTCACCCAGAGTGCAGTAACAGCAATTACTGCAGCTATGGTTATACTTCGGATTGAACGGAACCTTGGAAATGCAATAATTATGCAAGGCAGCAAAATACCAATATAGTTAGCAAAAATAAATAAGGTAAAATAGTCATGAAAGAGCTTATCAATAAGCATGGAGTCCATTTTAATCGATCCATACCATTTCGTAAGATAATCGCTGAATGTGAAATAACCATAAAATGCAGCTATTACTGTAAGCAGGACCCCAAGGTTTACAAAGTGACGTTTTGTGATATATTCCTCAAGGTGATACACTTTTCTAAATATATACATTAGTATTATAAGAAGTCCGGTCCCCGAAAAGACTGCGGCAATAACAAAGTAGGGACCAAAAATGGTTGAATGCCATCCGGGTTGAAGGGTCACGCCAAAGATCCAGGCGAGAACGGAATAAACAATAATCGCAATTGCGATTATCATGGCAGCCATAACATTCCTTGCGTTCGATAGTATTTTTTTTTCCTTTTCATTACCTGTATAACCCAGGGCCAAAAATCTGTAAACCTTCTTTTTCCATGGTTTCACCTGCAGTTCACTGTAATCGCGAAGAATTGCAAAATCCTCAATCAAAGAAAGGTATAGAAATAAGAAGCATCCGACCAGGTCAGTGCTGATGGCAATGACATCCCAGGTAATAGGAGATTGTATCCTGGGATACATTACCAGGAATGGAAGTCTGTCGAGACGGCCTATACAAAAGAAAATGAAAAAAGGACCTATTACCAGTGAGATGACCGTTAAAAGTTCTGCCATTCTGATAACCGGCTTCCGCCATCCGGTATGAAAGAGATGAAGCACACCTGAAAGAAGTGCACCTGCATAACTTAACCCCATGAAGAATATGAAATTTACAATATATAGTCCCCAGACCACATTATCGCGCATACCGGTTACGATATGGCCTTTCATGATTTGTTGTATAAGTGCATAAATACCTACACAAAAAATCAAAAAGAAAATCAGGAAGGTGATATACCATCTTACTCCTGTTTTCTCAATCTCGGGAGTCAGATCCTGAAGTAGTTGTTTTTCTGTCGGCATAAATTTTCAATTAGCATAAAAAAATTACCTTGGCCCCGCATTTTTATACCTCGCCCTGATTGATTCATCACTATCATCCAATCCGCTTTCGACCGGGAATGATCTTTCATACGGAGGCAGATAATAGACACTCGGCAGCGTTCCCAGATCTTCACGATACCTGTAGCCTGCCCTGTCAACCATCAGTTTACTGAATCTTACAGTTTCTGTTCCGTTGGTGACAGTATCTTCAAGGAGATCACCAAAATATAATACTCCCATCGGACATGCAGAAACACATCGCGGGAGTTCATTCTTTCTTAATTTATCGGCACAGAATATACATTTTCCCACAGTTCCTTCAACCTGAGGTATGCCTGTTTCCGGGTCATATACATGACCAGCCGGTAATTTGACCTCAGGATCTTTCCAGTTAAATACCCTTACTGAATAAGGACAGCCTGTCATACAGAATTTGCATCCGATACATCTCTGATTATCAATAAGCACAATCCCATCGTCTCTTTTATATGTGGCTCCGACCGGACAAACACTTACACACATTGGTTTGTCACAATGGAAACATGGCCGAGGGAACCAGTAACGTGCGGTATTGTGATCATCCTGAAGAAGATATAGTTTCATCCAATCATGATCTTTAGGCAGCATATGCCCTTCCTGACAAGCTTCGACACACTTTCTGGCATTTTTGCATTTTGAAAGATCAATGACCATTACAAACTTCCTTCCCGGCAACCCTTTCCTCGCTTCTGATTTTAATTCAGCAACGCTCTCTTTTACTACTTTAATATCATCCTTGTCTACTTCAACAAGCTTGCCATCGGTAGACAACAGTTTAATCTTTTTACCCGATTTAGATTTGTTCCCGAGAACTGAAGTGGCAGCTATACCAGCAAGGGAGACAGCTCCGATCCCAACTCCTACTTTTTTCAGAAATTTGCGCCTCGACGAACCCTCATCAGCATTTTCTTCACTCTCTTTCATTTCGTTTCTGTTTAACTCCTTTCCTAATCCTCACGGTGATAGCCTGAGATCATTCCCCAGAAAAGTGATGTTGGTCTGGCACCAAGCGTACAGGTATAAATATGAATTATCATAAATATCGAAAGAAAGAAACCCATTGTTATATGCAGAATATCTGTAAGTATAAGCCCGCTGATGCCCAAAAAAGTTGTTATTGTTATTTCAGGAAACAGCAAACCGATCCCTGAAATAATAAGCAAAGGAAAAGCCACATACATGGCAAGCACATAAGAAAATTTTTGCAATGGATTAAATTTACGCTCTTCAGTTACCGGAAATGGATGTTTTTCACCTTTGAACATTCCCCATGAATAATACTTCAACTGCTTTATCAGATTTGAAAAAAAATCCTTTTCTCCAAGTCCTGTAATATTTGCCATTATTTGTCAGCAGATTACCGGTAACAAAAAATATATAGTTCAAAATCAGTACAAGAGCGGCAAAATTATGCCACTTTACTGCTTTCGCAAACCCGACAATATATGAAGCATTCTCCTTGTCGGTGTACTGCATACTTATCCCGGTAATAATAAGAATAATAAACATTGCAGCATTTAATAAATGCCAGACCCTGATCCATTTTGGGTAGAGATACATCTTCGTTTTCTTTAATAATTTTAGTTTATTCTTCCTTATTCTGAATAACGATATGAATGACGATTACTCCAATCACAACAATAAATATGATCAGACTTAACAGGTTCAGATATTCGTTCCTGTTTGCACCAATAACATATGATGCATTTAAAATTATTCCGTTAAAAAATCCATCTCGTCGCTGTGCCTTTGATTCAAATTTATAAAGTGAGGCCATAAGTATTGAGTTTTTTGAATGACATTCATTGCAGAGTTTGACAGCCTCTGCTTTTGGTAGGATCTAGATGCGATACAGGTATATTGTTATTTATTTGGGTATGACATTCAATGCATCTGACATTGGCAAAATGTAAGGCCTGATTAGGCAAGCCAGTCGTGCTTCTCAATGATATTTATCTCTTTCCTGTCGGTTAGTAAGCTGAAAACTGCTGAAATCGGAGTGGCAATTCAGACATATTGCATTGTCATATGCAATAGTTTGCTTCAGATTTGTCTTCATTTCTCACGCTTATTTTATAGGTATGCGGATTATGACATTTCCAGCATGAAAATCCCTCATCTTCCATTTTAAAATGAGTACTCTTCCTGATATTCAGAATCTATCTCTTCAAAATGATATTTGGCAAATTTTTCATCACCGCCGTGACAATCAATACAATTATATTTTTGTTCCATTCTGAGTTCTCCGGAATGAGGAAACTTTACATACTCTTCAGAATGGCAGTCGGTACAACTGAAGCTTTTATGATTTGAAGAATAAAAATCCTTTTTACGTACGATACGGTCAGAACACATCAGGTCTTTGACCTGCCTTTCCAAGTGTTGCATTTGTATATTCATATTTCTCCTGTCCATGACATTTGAAACAACGATCATTATCAACTTCGAAACGCGAGACAAATACAGTAGTAGTATCCTTGGTCTTGCCCATCCTCTGTTTTAATCCTGAACTGCCAGCTGAAGAGACGGTAAATAAATTGACCAGAGTCAAAATAAGAATTATCCGGAACTTAATTAATCTCATTCCAGATTACTTAACTGAATTAGAATCTGACATGAATATTAAACCCTATCAGCCACTCACTTTTTTTGTAATCATTTGTGTTGAACAGGAGATTCCTCTGATTTATGATCTGATTATAGTTGGCTACAAATATCTGGAATGTATGAGTAGCAGTACTTATCTCCCATCCAAGCGAAAGATTTGGTTTTGGCTGAACCGGGATATTCTGTTTTGTGAGTAATTGATCATATTCCAGAATGACCGAATGTGCACCAAAAAGATTTGCACGGGCACCTGCAGAGATTCCTAAATTCAAGATTCTTATAGCCTGCGGTCGAATCAGCATTTTCCGGAACGGAGTTGAAATAAGCCAAGGAAGGAGCTACTTCTACTGAAAACATATTATTTATTTTCCGGGCAAGGATTAGCTGAGTGAAATATGATAATCTGTGAATTTGTCTGAAGCCTTCAGCCGGACCAAATACCTCTTCCTTGTCGTAAGTCGATAACAACGTTACCATAATATGAAAGGGAAACGGGCATCTTGTTATCTTCAGTCTGCTGAGAATATAGATACTTCCACTGAATATCCTGGAGCTTATAATTTTTTGTTGTTCCAACGCCTATCATTAACCTGTCGGTGATACCATAATTCAAACCAATACGGGTATTGGCTGAACCATAAATGCCAAACAGATCATGATAATTTCTGATCAGGCTGAACCTGTGCTTTATTTCCAGCTGCAAGCCACCTTTGTAAGGTGTTTCAGTTGTACTCATATCAATTAAAGTGGTTGTCCCGAAAGTAAACCGTACCGGCTTTTGATGTCAGCTGGTTTCAGAGTATCTTCCTGTGCGAATAAAGAGGTTATGCTTAATGATAAAGTCAGAAGGATTAAGAGTTTTTTCATATTTATTAGGTTTTATCAGGTTAATGATATTTTTAATTATTAAGTGCTCCCTGGTTTATCCAGTAGAGAATTTTTAGTTTCTCAGCATGAGGTTGTTCTTGGGATATGATGCCGAATTGGTTGTGATCTGTATATACAGTATGCTGGTCTCTCCCGGAGATTTAACAAATCCTCCTTTGGTAAGGGCATGATAAGATTTCCCTGATCTCAGATCAGGTGATCTGGATGCCTCCATGACAGGCAATACAGTTTGCATTGAATATCGGCTGTATATCTGTCTGAAAATGCCATGTCGCATTCGGATCAACAGGACGCTCGGTATATGAATACTTCTCACAGGAAGAAAGTCCTCCAATTGCTGCAATCAGAATTAATGCAACAAAAATCTGTCTGATCCTTTTCAATTTCTGATTCATATTTCAAATATTGTTAATTTATTCACAAAGATATCTGATTATCCTGATTAATAGTTTTTTATATGATACAAAATTTTGATATTCGTCATGCTCTTTATCACGTAAAAAATTGATCTTTATCACTCACTGAGTGATATATGTTTTAACCTGAAACTATGAAACTGTGATTATAACAGGCATATAATAAAAAAAGGCTTCTCTAGAAAGCCTTTTTGCAAATATTATTAAACAGATATATCAGAATTTATAGGCATTATCTTCAATCAGTTTGTCAGCAATACGTCTTCTGGCATCTTTTACATTTACACATTCCACCCTTGAGAGATTTTCAATTGCCTTAATCAGTGCAGGACATGTTTCAGGTGTTGAAAATGAACCAATTGCTTCAAGAGCTGATTTTCTGACAATACTTGCAGTATCAAATATATTCACATCAAGCATATCCTTATAGAGTGATACATTTCCATTTGAGTGTTGACATTTTTTCAACTCTTAGTGCAAGTGATTCAGAAACATATGTTTCCATCATCATTTCAGCAATATTATTCAGTACTTCCTGTTCATTGATAAGACCTTTCCGAAACATTTTGATGCACCATGAATACAAATAAGAATAGCTTTCTTGAAGTTTTTGATATATCTTGATTTTTCCTGGAAATAATCTCTCACCAGCTGTCTTATTATCAGTTATATTATTCAAACCTGAATATAGTTTTTCAGCTTCTCCGAACAGATCAAATTCACCTTTCATTGCACGTTTCATTGCAGTATCAACAACAAGCAGACGGTTTATTTCATTTGTTCCTTCAAAAATCCTGTTGATCCTTGAATCGCGGTAACCTCTTTCAACAGCCATCTCAGCTGAGTAACCCATTCCTCCATGGATCTGAACTGCCTCATCAGCAACAAAATCAAGCATTTCAGAACCTACAACTTTCAGAATAGCTGCTTCAACAGCATAATGGCTTATTGCTTCAATTGATGCCCTGCCGTAATCACCACAGTCAACTGTCAGCTTCTTCATCAGGTTATCAATATCGTAGCTTACCCTGTATACAGCTGATTCTGAAGCAAAAAGACGAATAACCTGTTCAGCCATCTTGTGTTTCAGTGCTCCGAAAGTTGAAATTAATACTCCAAACTGTTTTCTTTCATTGGCATATTTAACCGAATCATTGATCGCTTTTTTTGCTGCACCGATAACATTGGCACCAAGCTTAAGACGTCCCATATGAAGAATGCTGAGAGCAATCCTGAAACCTTCTCCCCTTTTACCAAGCAGATTCTCAACCGGTACTTTAACATCATTAAAATAGATCTGTGCTGTTGAAGATCCCTTAATTCCCATCTTATGCTCATCAGGACCAATAACTACACCCGGATATTTGCTTTCAACAATAAATGCACTCAGTACCCTGTCGGTATCAATTTTTGCAAATACTACCAGTGTATCAGCAAATCCTGCATTTGTGATCCACATCTTCTGACCGTTAAGGATATAATGTTTCCCGTCTTCGCTTAATTTTGCATTTGTCTTTCCTGAGTTTGCATCACTTCCTGCACCGGGTTCGGTAAGACAATAAGCTCCGATAAATTCACCTGATGCCAGTTTTGTAACATAACGTTCTCTCTGATCTTTGTTCCCATAATACATTATCGGAAGTGTGCCGATACCGCAATGTGCCATATATGCAACTGAAAATGAATATCCTGCACCTGTGGTTTCAGCTACAAGCATCTGTGTCACAAATGATTGTCCGAAACCACCAAACTCTTCAGGAATCGATATTCCCATCAAACCAAGTTCACCTGACTTTTTCAGCATGCTTTTCATCAGTTCCCTGTCGCTTTTCTCAACTTTTTCCAGATTGGGATATACTTCAGCTTCAAGAAAATCGCTGCATGTCTGGGCGATCATTCTCTGTTCCTCATTGAATTCCTCGGGAATAAAAATATCTTTCGATGTCAACTTCACTTACAAGAAATTCACCACTTTTCAAGAGTTTAATGTTTTCCATTGTTTTCAGATAATTATTTGGACTATTCTATAAATCAATTGATTGTGCAATAAGTTCAGCAATATCAAGATTCCTGATCTCCTGTTCTTTGTTTTTATACTTCAGACCATCAGTAAGCATTGTCATACAAAAAGGACAGGCAGTTGCAATAACACTGGCTCAGTTTTAAGAGCATCTTCTGTTCTTTCAATAAATACTTCCTTATCGCCTTTTTCTGCCTCCTTGAACATCTGGGCACCGCCTGCACCGCAGCATAATGCAAAACTTTTATTCCTGTGCATCTCAACTAAATTGCCTGTCAGCTTCTTAAGAATATTCCGCGGTTCATCATAAATATCATTTGCCCTTCCAAGGTAACAGGGATCGTGATAAGTTATCGATATATTTTTTAATGAGTTCCTGTCAATCTTCAGTTTACCCTCTTCAATATTCCTGTTCAGAAACTGCAGATAATTGATAACCTCATATTTACCTCCGAGATCGGGATATTCATTTTTAAAAATGTTAAAACAATGCGGACAGATGGTAATTATTTTTTTTACTTCATACATTCTGAAAATCTCAATAACCTGAAGAGCCTGCATCTGGTAACAGCATTTCATTGCCGGCACTTCTTGCAGGATCACCGTTGCAGGTCTCTTCTTTTCCGAGAACAGCATAACTGACATTAAGATGTGTCAGTATCTTGGCAAATGCCCTTACAACTTTTTTGTACCTGTCATCGAAAGCTCCGGCACAGCCCACCCAGAAAAGGTATTCAGGCTTCTCTCCTCTTGCAAAGAGGTCTGCCATTACAGGGACTTCAATTTTCCGGGTTTCCATATTTTAAATTTTCTCTTTAATCCGCTTTTTTGCGTTGTTATCTAATATTTACCCTTTGTGTTACTTTGCGCATTTCTTTGTGATCCTATGTGGTGGTAATCACTAAGGTTCACAAAGGAACATATAAGAATTATTACCTTATGTTTATTTCCAGATCTTTTGCCCAGTTCATCCTGTCTTCTGCAGAATATTGCCAGGGAGCACCGTTATTTTCAATATTATTGAATAAAGCCTTGAGCTCCCCCGGAGCAGATGCTTCTTCCATGACCAGATATCTTCTCATATCGACAATCAGTGTCGGATGATTGATATTGATCGGACATTCTTTTGCACATGCATTGCATGTTGTACATGCCCATAGCTCTTCCTCAGAAATATAATCTCTTAACAGTGAACGGTTATCATTGAAATCTCTTCCGTTCTTAACCATCAGCGGACCCTTCTCCTTCATTCTTGCCCTCAGGTCCATTATCATTTTTCTGGGAGACAATTTCTTACCGGTGATATTTGCCGGACAGACAGCTGTGCATCTGCCGCATTGCGTACAGACAAGAGAATCAAAATAGTTTTTCCATGATGCATCTTCTGCATCTTTTACACCAAACCGTTCAGGAGGTGCGTCAGTAGCCGGTGATGCAGCGAAAGCAGTATTCGGATCGAGCATCAGCTTTACTTCCCTTGTTATACTGTCCATATTCGGTAAGTTTCCCAAGGGGATCAAGCCGCGAAAGGAAAACATTCGGCACTGACATGAATACATGGAAATGTTTTGAATAAGGCAATATATTGGCAAACAGAAAAATCAGAAGAATGTGTGTCCACCAGGAAGCTTCATAAATTATCCTGTAATTATCAGCATTGCCGCTGGTAATCAGGCTGGCGATAAAGCTGCTGACCGGAAATAATCCGACTGTTGCTTCACCTGTCAGCATCTTATATTCAACATATCCTGTATTCATCGCAAGCAGTGAAACCATTAATAAAAGGATTATTGATAGGGCAATATTTGCATCGATATGGGTAATTCTTTTCATCTCTATACCTTCAAATCTTTTTATATGAAAGAAGATACTGCGGCTCAGGAAAATAATTATTGAAATGGCAACGAGCAGTGCAAAAATATCACCCGATGCCATTATAATATTATAAACAGGTCCAAGTACCTTCAAAACTCTGTCAGTACCTGTAAGTCCGTCAATAACCATTTCAATGCTTCCGAATATTATAACACAGAATCCCCAGAAAACTAGAGCATGAAACAATCCAATAACAGGACTGCGGAAAATTTTTGTCTGACCAAATGCGATGGTCAGCATGATTTTTATTCTCTTTCCGAAATCCTTTACCGGAAATGCCGGTCGTGTAAACCTGAAAAACCTGACAATCCTCCGGATGGTGTAAAAAAATACACCAAGGGTAATGATCAGAGTTATTGCAAATATTATCTGTTTTGTCATATTGATTTTCTTCGTTTTACCCGGTTCGCCAGCTGGCGGAGAGCGAAGAAAATCAATTTACTCCCCTTGGGGCTGAGGTAAATAAATTGATTTTCAAGCGACACCAGGTAAGTTATTGCCAATTGATTCTTATTTTTTTATTTCTTTTACAGCTTCAACAAGTTTTGGAAGAACTTTCATTGCATCGCCCACGATTCCATACTGTGCGGCTTCAAAAATCGGAGCATCTTTATCGCTATTTATTGCAACAATATATTTTGAAGAACTTATACCTGCAAGGTGCTGTGTTGCACCTGAAATTCCTACGGCAATATAGAGGTTTGGCGCAATTATTTTCCCCGTCTGTCCGGTATGCTCTTCATGAGGTCTCCAGCCTTCATCCGACACTGGCCGTGAGCATGCAGTTGCAGCACCAAGCAGGTTAGCAAGTTCAACAAGCGGAGGCCAGTTATCGGGTGATTTCATACCTCTTCCACCTGATACAACTATGTCAGCATCAGTTAGTAGTATCTTACCTGTTTGTTTCTGAACATCTTTTACCACAGTTTTAAGCAATGTCGCATCAACACTTGGACTGAGATTCTCTATGACGGGATTAACTGGTGTTTCAACCAGATCAAAGGAGTTCTGTGCAAGAGTAAGAATTTTAACATCTGATTTGATGACCAGATGAGCAAATGCATTTCCGGAATAGGTTCTTTTATAAACAGTGAATGGATTAAGACTTAAAGGCAGCTTGCTTACACCTGATCCTATACCGGCTTTAAGACGCACTGATAACCTGGGAGCAATTGCTTTACCGGTATTATTATTTGAAATAATTATGACTGATGCATTCTCTTTACCGGAAATTTCAGATAATAACACTGGTATAGACCTGACTATCAAATGTCTTGAGCAGCTGATTATTTGCATTGATGATCTTGTTTGCACCATAAGTCGCCAAGTTTGTCCAATTCGCTCTCATCTACTTTTCCGATGGAAACCGCAGTCACAGTTGTATTAAGCATTTTAGCAACGCCTGTTGCATAAGAGACAAGTTCGAAGGAAAGTTTCTTGAATTTTCCGTCCCAATTTTCGGTATATACTAATACTGACATATTGTTTTGATTTATTGTATTCTTAAGGTTGTATCAGATTACTTTTGCTTCATTCTGCAAAAGATCAAGCAGCTGTGCCGGATTATCGGCATCAATAAATTTGCAGGCAGCACGGGGTGCCGGTTTTTCAAACTGACAACATCTGTGTCAGAGGATCAATAGCGACAGGTTCTACTATTTTTACAGGTTTTGATCTTGCCATCATGATACCACGCATTGCAGCTATCCTTGGTTCTTTGGCAATCCCTTTCTGAACAATGGCAACAAATGGAACAGGTACAGTTCAAAACTTCTTTCCCACCGTCTATTTCCCTGATCATAGACAGGCTGTCCATTTTCAAATTTCAAACCTGAAACAGCTGAAACTGAAGGAATCCCAAGAAATTCAGAGATCATCCCTCCAACAGCTGAGCCGTTATAATCGCTCGATTCAATTCCACACATTATTATATCAAACTGCTCTTTTTTTACAACCTCAGCAATCTGAGCTGCAACAAACCATGCATCAGCTGATACGGCATTTACTCTTATTGCATCATCGGCTCCTATAGCAAGTGCTTTACGGATTGTAGGTTCTGAAGAAGGAGGTCCGACATGAATGACAGTCACTGATTTTACTCCGCTTGCTGCATCATCTTTAAGCTCAAGAGCACGGGTAAGCGACAGTTCGTCCCATGGATTAATGACCCACTGAATACCGGTAGTGTCAATTGAAGCATTTCCTTCGGCAAATTTGATTTTTGTCGTTGTGTCGGGAACATTACTGATACAAACCAGAATTTTCATCTAAACTTGTATATTAGTTAATTAACTTGTTCTAAATTGTTTAATAAAATCAATATTGTGTTTTTCAACCTATGAGGCGGCAAATATAATAATTTATGATTCACAATCAAATCTCATAAATATCATTCGATATGCATGTTCGAAATATAACATGTACCTATATGATTGTAAGTCTTGATATTGGTTGTAGCCGATATCAGACTAAATTATTATAGTCGAAAGATATGCTTATCCCTGAACAGCATTATTGTTTATCCTCTACGAGGAATGGATATTCATTTACAATTCAATATGCTACAATACTTTATCGCCTACGGCGAATGGAACGGAAGAATCAATAACTGCAAATCAAATGAATTGCCCCCAAGGGCATTTAGTATTGTAGAAGGCAAACGAAAAGAGATCCATAATACCTTGTAGAGGTTAAACATCCTAACTAAAAAATGTCTGAAATTTAAACGTTAAAACCAATTTTAGATATAAATTCGCAGCGCAAAATTCCTGGTACCTAATCCTATCCTGAATTGAATAAAAAAGTTAAAACATATGGTGCATTAGTTTTGTCAATGATCTTCTGGGCCTTTTCATTTATCTGGTTCAAAGATGCAAACAGAACATTCCATCCTATTACAATTGTCTTCATCAGGCTTCTTTTTTCAGTAATTCTCCTTACAATCTTTCTGGTTGTGACAAAGAACTATATGAAAATTAAAAAACCAGACCGGAAGCTGTTCCTGATGCTGGCTCTTTTTGAACCATTTTTTTATTTTCTGGGTGAGAGTTTCGGACTTACATATGTTTCGGCCACGGTTTGTTCGGTGCTTATCTCAACAATACCCGTTTTTGCTACAATAGGCGCCTGGCTGATCTTTAAGGAGAGACTAAAAGTTATAAATTATGCAGGTATTATTATTTCATTTATCGGTGTTCTTGTATTTATTCTTAACAGCGACGGAAGCATCTCATTCAATATTAAGAGGATTGGCACTGCTTACCCTTGCCGTTTTGTCGGCAGTCGGTTATAATCTGACACTTAGCCGGCTGGTCGGCACTTACTCTCCTGTTTACATCGTAAATGTTCAGAATTTAATCGGGGCTGTTCTTTTTCTTCCTCTTTTTCTGATTTTCGATTTTAAACATTTTATATCTACACCTTTCACATTTAATATGTTCAGACCAATAATAGAGCTCTCTATATTTGCATCTTGCGGTGCTTTCATTCTTTTTGCCTGGTCAGTCAAAAATATTGGTATAACCAGGGCAAATGTTTTTTCAAACTGTATACCTGTTTTCACAGCTCTCTTTTCTTTTATCCTCATGGGCGAAAAGCTTACTTTTCAGAATCTGACCGGGATGGTAATTGTAATTGCCGGACTGTTTATGTCGCAGATGAACGGCCGGGAAAAAAAGATAGATGAGGCCCTTGCTCTAACCGGGAAAACGGCCTGATATGACTCATATCGCTTTATTCATTAATACTAATTTAGCTATACTTACGTTAAAATAATTCATACTATATCTGATCAGTATCTGAAATAATGAATAAAAAGGTCCTGAATTTTCTCATTCTCACAGCACTTGTATCACCTTCCTTTTCTCAAACAGGAGGTGACAATATTTACGAATTTCTTAACCTTACTCATTCAGGACTTGTCTCTTCACTTGGCGGCACAAATGTTTCCTTACAGGGAAATGATCTCAACCTTGCATATCACAATCCCGCACTTCTTAATTCCGGCATGAATAAAAGTCTGGCTTTAAACTATGTAAATTATTTTGCTGGCATTAATTACGGACTTGCAATGTATTCAAGATCATTCCCCAAAGCAGGAAATTTTGCAGCAGGACTGACTTACCTTAATTATGGTACTTTTACCGAAACAGATGCATCAGGAGTAATCACCGGAAATTTCAGTGCCGCTGAATATGCACTTTCATTGATCTATTCACGTGAAATTGATTCAGTCTTCTCCATCGGATTGAACTTTAAGCCGGTATTGTCCCAGCTTGAAAAATACTCATCTGTAGGTTTTGCATTTGATATAGGCGGATCATGGCATAATTCAGGTAATCTTTTTTCAGCTGGGATCGTATTAAAAAACATTGGTTATCAGTTAACTACCTATGCCGGAGAAGGACATCAGAAACTTCCGTTTGAGATTCAGGCTGGCCTGTCCCAGAAGCTTGCCCATGCACCCTTTCGTTTCTCTTTAACACTCAGACATCTTGAAAAATTCGATCTCACCTATCAATACAATGAAACTATACCTTCAGAAAACAACAAGGCTTCTTCAGGCTTTTTTGAGAATTCCATGAGACATGTTATCCTGGGAGTTGAACTTATTCCCCATAAAAACTTTTACATTAGTGCAGGTTACAACTACCAGAGAAGAAGAGAGCTGGAGATAGAATCAAAAACTTCAACCGTGGGATTCTCATGGGGATTCGGCATAAATACCTCATTCCTGAATATTGAATTTGGAAGAGCAATATATCATCTTGCAGGTTCTTCAAATAATGTCTCCCTGATAATCAGACCCGATCTGATTTATAAGAGATACCATAATTAGATAATCCTTGTCTTATAACGGTTTATTTATCACCTTTGCTAAGTTTTTTACCCCCCAACCCCCCAAATGGGGGGCTATAATAAAATCACTTTTATTATCTTAAGAGGTAAAGGGGTGAAAATGAATTACTGTTATAAGGATCAAAACAAAATAAATAACTGAAGTTAGCCCCCCAAATGGGGGGTTGGGGGGTAAAGATCATGGAAAAGAGACTGATTATAGCAATCGACGGATATTCCTCTTGCGGAAAGAGCACATTCGCAAGATTAATTGCAAAGGAACTGAACTATATTTTTATTGACAGCGGAGCGATGTATCGTGCCGTAACTCTCTATTGCATGAGAAGAAAATATATCAGTCTCACAAATGCTAATACGGCCGCAATCATCTCTGAGCTAAAAGATATTCATATAGATTTTGTTTTTAATCCGGATATAAATGAATATGAGACATTTCTTAATTCCGAAAATGTCGAAAAGGAGATAAGGAACATGGATGTGACAGCTCATGTAAGCAGAATAAGTCAGATCGCGGAAGTACGGGAACGGCTGGTTGAACTTCAGAGACATATTGGCGTTTCAAAGGGAATTGTAATGGATGGCAGGGATATTGGTACAGTTGTATTTCCTGATGCAGATATAAAAATTTTCATGACAGCTTCAGTCGATATCAGGGCCAAAAGAAGACATCATCGAATTAAAGAGCAAAGGAGTTAATATCGATTTTGAAGAGATTAAAAGAACAATTATTGCCCGTGATATTGCAGATGAAAACAGGGATATAAGTCCTCTGAGAAGAGCAGACGATGCTATTATACTGGATAACAGCAGAATGACTGTAGATGAACAGATGATCTGGATAAAAGAGATCATTGAAAAGAAAAGAAATGGTAGTTGAAATAGATAAACAGTCGGGCTTTTGTTTTGGCGTGCAAAATGCGGTTGAGATTGCAGAAAAAGCCCTTCTCAATGGTGAAAAGGTTTTTTCCCTGGGTCCCATCGTTCATAATGATAAGGAAGTCGACCGCCTCTCATCTCTCGGACTTGTATCTATAGATCATGATAAGTTCCGGAGCCTGAAAGACTGCAAAGTGCTTATCAGGGCTCATGGAGAACCACCTGAAACATACCGGATTGCTGAAGAAAACAATATTACAATTGTTGAAGCCACATGTCCTATTGTGAAAAAACTGCAATCAAAAATAAGGGAGACATGGATCCGGACCAAGCAGGGTGACGGACAGGTTGTTATTTTTGGTAAACCTGGTCATGCTGAAGTTGTCGGTTTGCTTGGACAGATAAATAATGAAGGGATACTTGTTTCAGGTCCGGATGATTTCAGGAAAATCGATATCTCAAAACCTGTTTATCTGTTTGCCCAGACAACAATGAGCGTTAAAGAATACAAAAATCTTACAGATATTCTTCGTGCAAGAATGGAAGAAAATGGGATCCCTGATCCGGACAAAAACCTGATAATAAACAATACAATCTGCGGACAGGTGTCAAACCGTGAGCCTCATCTTAAATCGTTTGCAAAAAAGCATGATATAATCATATTTGTAAGCGGACGGGAGAGTTCCAATGGCAAGATGCTCTATTCAGTCTGTAAAAATGTCAATCCTGATACCCATTTTGTCTCCAGTATAAAAGAATTGGATAAATCATGGTTCGCAGGTAAAAAATCTGTTGGAATTTGTGGCGCCACTTCGACTCCTAAATGGCTCATAGAAAACATAAGGGACTACATTTCAAATATCTGACTATTGGATTGTTCCGTCATTTGCCGGGCTTGAAAAATTGTATTACCTTTGTTGGCTTATTTTACAAAAATATTTATGGCAAAAATTAAGAGAATCGGGGTATTGACATCAGGAGGAGATGCCCCGGGAATGAATGCAGCTATTCGTGGAGTGGTGAGGACGGCAGTTTATAACGGACTGGAAGTAGTAGGAATACATCAGGGTTACCAGGGGATGATAGATGCAAGTTTTACTCCGCTGCAGTCTTCAAGCGTTAGCGACATTATTCAACGAGGCGGAACAATCCTGAAAACTGCCAGATGTGAGGAGTTCAGATCCCCCGAAGGCAGGCTAAAAGCGTACAATAACCTGAAAAATGCTCAGATTGATGGAGTTGTGGTAATAGGCGGAGACGGATCATTTACTGGTGCCAGGATTTTTAATGAGGAATATGATATACCATTTGTAGGTATTCCCGGAACAATCGACAATGATATTTATGGTACCGATTATACTATTGGTTATGATACAGCCCTTAATACTGTTGTGGAAGCTGTTGATAAGATCAGAGATACTGCCAGTGCCCATAACAGGATGTTTTTTGTTGAAGTGATGGGGGCGGAAGCCGGATTCATTGCTCTTTACAGCGGCATTGCCACCGGTGCGGAAGCAATTATCATCCCTGAGATCAAAGGAGCGGATCAGGATCTGAAGACTATGATAGCAGCCGGCAATTCGCGCAAGAAATCAAGCAATATTATTATTGTCGCCGAAGGCCATCAGGAAGGAGGAGCCTTCGCTATGGCTGAAAAAGTCAAAGATGATTATAAAGATTATGACGTTAGGGTTTCAGTGCTGGGTCACCTCCAGCGTGGAGGATCGCCATCTGCGATCGACAGGGTTAATGCAAGCCGTCTCGGACATGCTGCCGTGGAAGCGCTTATCGATGATCAGAAGAGCGTTATGGTTGGAATAATGAATGGTGAAATCACACTTGTCCCTTTCCGAAGAGCTGTAAAACTTCATAAAGACGTAAACCACGATCTTGTGGATCTGGCAAAAATATTATCAGTATAGAAACCCTGCTGTATGTCTGAATCAAAGGTCTACTTTACCAACCTAAGGTCAAAACCTTCGCAAAATCTGTTTAAAAAGCTTGAAGCACTTATTGTTAAGGCCGGAATCGACAAAATTGATTTTCGGAAAAAGATAGTTGCGATAAAGCTTCATTTCGGGGAACCGGGAAATCTGGCTTATCTGAGGCCTAATTATGCAGCACGGATCGTTAAATTCCTTAAAGCAAAAGAAGCCATACCCTTTCTGACCGACTGCAACACGCTCTATTTTGGAAGGCGCTCAAATGCACCCATGCATCTTGAAACAGCGTTTGAGAACGGATACAACCCCCTTGCTACTAATTGTCCGGTAATTATCGGTGACGGTATTAAGGGAACTGATTACCGCGAAATTGAATTGAATCTTGAGTACTGCAAGGCAGCAAAGATCGGAAGTGCCATAGCAGATTCGGATATTATCATCTCCATGAACCATTTCAAAGGACATGAAATGACTGGCTTCGGAGGAGCTCTTAAGAATCTGGGAATGGGTTGCGCTTCAGTTGGTGGTAAACTCTTTCTCCATTCAGGTGCTTCGCCGGAGATATTTGAAGAGAATTGTACGGGATGCCGTAGTTTGTGAAAAGTATTGTGCCCATGATGCTATCGAGGTAGGTAAAGATAAAATAGCTCATATCGATTATGTAAAATGTGTTGGCTGCGGACAGTGCGTAGCCGTTTGTCAGTATGACGCCTCAAGGGTTGTCTGGCAAAATTCATCCGAAACAGTTTGTAAAAGAGTTGCCGAATATTCTTATGCTGTAGTGAAGGATAAACCCGCTTTCCATATTAATTTCATAATGAATGTATCTCCCGATTGTGATTGCTGGGGATTCAATGATTATCCATTAGTCCCCGATCTGGGTATAGCCGCTTCGTTTGACCCGGTAGCCCTTGACCAGGCCATGTGCTGATATGGTGAGAACAGCTCCTGCTCTTCCGGGCAGCCGTATTTGTGACAACCATGATGAAAACGACTTTGCCGGGGAAGACAAATTTAAGATAGCACACCCCGACACTTTCTGGCAGGCAGGCCTGGAGCATGCTCACAAAATAGGGCTTGGGAACATAGAATACGAATTGATAACTTTATGATTGCGGATTGCGGATTTGTGATTACGGATTGAAAGTCCTAAATTCAAAGTCATGAATCAAAAAATCCGAAATTGGAATTACAAATTCCGAAATTATTATGAATGCTAAAGTAAGTATTGCACGTCTTTCGATAATATCGAACACTTTACTGATTGTAATGAAGCTGGTAGCAGGCCTGTTAAGCGGATCCGTCAGTATATTATCTGAAGCCATCCATTCTTCAATGGACCTTATTGCGGCATTAATTGCATTCTTTTCGGTAAGGGTTTCGGATAATCCGCCTGATTCCAGGCATCCTTACGGTCATGGGAAGGTTGAAAACATTTCAGGAGTGATTGAAGCCCTTTTGATTTTTATAGCCGCAGTATGGATCATTGTGGAGGCCGGAAAGAAACTATTCGGTGAGAGGATCGAACTTGATTCAATTGCACTGGGCTCCATCGTGATGCTTATATCAGCAATAGTCAATACTTATGTCTCAAGGAGATTATATAAAGTTGCCCGGGCGACCAACTCCGTTGCACTGGAGGCTGATGCTCTTCATCTTAAAACTGACATTTTCACTTCTCTTGGAGTTGCTGTTGGCCTGGGCCTTATAATGGCCACAGGAATTAACTGGCTCGATCCGGTTATCGCCATACTTGTCGCACTGTTCATTATAAGGGAAGCATACATTTTGCTGACGAAGGCATTCACTCCCCTACTCGACACTGCCTGGAGCAATAATGAAATCGAAGAGCTAGAAAAGAAATTAGACGGACTTGATGTAAGTTATCATGATCTCAGGACAAGGGTGGCCGGAAATTACCGTTTCGTTGATATTCATATTCAGATCCCTGAGGATGTTTCAGTTGGAAGCGCCCATAAATACTGCGACAAAATAGAGAGTGAACTTACCTCGTACTATAAGAATCTTACCGTGACAATTCATGTGGAACCCAGCTAAAGAACCTTTATCATATGAAACTTAAGCTCCTTTTTATTCCCTTGCTTATTTCAACTATAACAGTTGTAACCACTTATGGGAAAGCACCAAAGTCGGGTAATTCATATTATACTCAAAAGCCCGATGATCCGGCTGCTGTATTCTTCACACCTGAAAATTTCAATATAACAGCCAATGGCAAAACTGATGTGTCGGTCCAACTTCAAAATGCTATAAATCAGTTAAAAACAGACCGGAATTTTGGTATCCTGTTTATTCCGGAAGGAAGTTATCTGATATCAAAAACAATTTATATCCCTGCAGCTATCCGCCTTATAGGTTACGGAAAAAACCGGCCGGTAATTATCCTCAGGAAAAATTCTCCCGGATTTCAGGAACCCAATACAAGCGACAAGGGAAAAGCCTCATACATGTTCTGGTTCACCAGCAGCATTGCTGAAGCAGGTAAAGAGATAAGAGATGCCGGGGCAGGTACTTTTTACAGTGCCCTCTCAAACATCGATCTGAAAATAGAAGATGGCAATCCTGCTGCAGTTGCTTTGCGGACACATTTTGCCCAGCATAGTTTTATTTCACATTGCGACATCTTTACCGGAAACGGGAAAGCTGGTCTTTTCGATATTGGCAACATGATCGAGGATGTGAAATTCTATGGAGGCGATTATGGCATTTATACTACAAAAGCTTCACCGGGATGGCAGTTTATGATGATCGATACTTATTTTGAAGGCCAGCGTAAAGCTGCTATCAGGACACATGAAGCCGGATTTACGATTGTTCGGATGAGTGTTAAAAATGTACCATCTGCCATTCTTGTCGATCAGAATTACTGGGAAAAGCTTTTCATGGAGGATTGTATGTTTGAGAACATTACTGGTCCTGCCATTGAGATCAGTGATGAAAATAATGCGCACATGCAGGTCAATATCCGGAACCTGACCTGCATGAAAGTACCTGTTCTGGTTCATTATCCAAAACAAAATGCTAATACTTTAGCCCCCTCTGAGATTTATAGGGTAAAAAAGTTCATTTACGGACTTCAGATGGATGATCTGGATTCTGAAGCTCTGATAAAAACCGTTTACGAAACGGATGTCCTTAAATTGCTGCCGGCTCAGCAGGTGTCCGATATCCCGAAACTTCCGGAAATGGAAACCTGGGTAAACCTTAAATCACTGGGTGCAAAAGGTGACGGCCAGACAGATGATACAAAAGCAATTCAGGCCGCAATAGATCAGTATCCTGATATATACGTCCCGCAGGGATCCTACAGGATTAGTGAAACACTTATGCTTAAACCATCGACAGTTCTCATCGGATTCCACCCTCTGGCGACAAATTTTACCCTTATTGAAAATTCACCTGCATTTGGCGGTTTCGGAGCACCAAAACCATTGATAGAGTCACCCGAAGCCGGTACGAACATTATCAGCGGAATCGGATTGTACACGGCACAGAATAATTACCGGGCCGTCGCCTGCAAATGGATGGCAGGAGAGAAGTCGATGATAAACGATGTGAAGTTCATCGGCGGACATGGGACGATGAATCCGGGTCCGAAAGTACCCTGGAAATGGGAAGAGAATAAGTTATCGCAGGGACAAACAGCCTCCTCTGCATCGGAACAAGTGTGGGATACGCAATACTGGAGCCTGTGGGTAACAAATAACGGAGGCGGAATATTCAAGAATATATGGACAGCCAGTACTTTTGCCATATCAGGATTTTACTGCTCATATACGAACACCAGGGGGCGTGTTTATGCAATGTCTGTTGAACATCATGTAAGAAATGAAGTACGTCTGAACAATGTGTCCAACTGGAAGATCTATGCACTTCAGCTCGAGGAGGAAAATCGGGAGGGCTCTGAGTGCCAGCCTCTTGAACTTGAAGAATGCAGTAATATGACAATTGCGAATTTATACATGTTCAGGGTAATACGTGTCAAAGTACCTTATCCATATTCTGTCAGAACCTGGGATTGCTCAAATCTCGAAATACTTAATATTCACAATTACAGCCAGGTAAAGTATACAACGGATAATCCGCTGTACGATATAAATACCGGTATTGAAGTTCGCCCTGTAGAACTTGCCCGTTTGTTTATAAGTGGCAAAACACCTAAGTTAAGTTCTGTCGGGAAAAGTGACGCGGTTCAGCTGCTGGCGAAAGGTTTCGAGTTTGCACTCGGGTTATGCCATGACTCAAAAGGCAATGTTTATTTCGCCGAACAGCGAATGAAACGAATCTATAAATGGTCAGCAGAAACCAATTCGCTGACTCTTCTGGCCGATTTTCAATGGGAACCACTATCCCTGGCATGTGATTCTAAAGACAACCTTCTGGTAGTATTCAGGTACAATCCTCAGCCTGGCTTACTGATAAATGGCCTGCCCGAACGATATATCAATCCTCCCGATGCCAGCGGAACGTCATTCAGCGGATGGGGAAATTCAGGATTCGGTACACTTGTCTATTCTGTAAATCCGGAGAGTCCCGAAGAGACAATCCATAAGCTTGAAACCGTACCGATGGGATCAGTTGACAATGTTTATAAAGCTCTTTATCCATCGAACCGGTGGAGGGATTCTCATGATTTCAACACAGTATCAGTAAACCGCGATTCTTTATGTTTTCTTGCCCCCGACGGCAGAACCATTGTACCTGTTTGTTACGATCTGGCAAGATCGTGTGCACTCGTTGAAGCATTTCCCGGAAAGCCTTTGTATGCAGTTGATGAATACGATAAGAGGACTGTTAAATTCAATGTCGATACGAAAGGATATATTTCAGATCTGCATTACTTTGCAGAGAAGGGTGAGTTCAGTTCGGTTCCTGATAATAATGGGAATGTGTATGTTGCTGATGGTGAAGTATATGTTTTCAACACAAACGGGATCCAAACAGGATTGATCAAAGTCCCGGAACGACCTTCTTCAATAGTCTTCGGTGGAAAAGACGGTCAAACTCTATTCATTACCGGAAGAACTGCGCTGTACAGGTCTGAAATACGTTGAGAGAATTTTCCAGAAAGAAAATTTAAAGAACTCTATTGAGTTCTAATTTTCCCGGTCAGTTTTGTTCCTGGTTTGATGTCATCAGTTGCTCTTACAAGTATCAGGTCCCCATCCGCGAGTTTACCAAATATTTCAACCTTATCATCCTGACTGATGCCGTTTTGTACATCGATCAATTCAGTTCTGTTGTTGTTTAACCTGATGACAAATCTTCTTTCCTGATTGGTCACCACTGACGATACAGGAACAAGAAAAGACAAATCTTTACGTCTGAATTTTACTGATGCGGTAGCGAACATTCCTGATTTAAGTTGTGCATCTTTATTCTGATAAAGATACTCCCAGATTTCTGTACGGTTGGAAAGATTCACAGACCCCGATTTGCGTGATAAAGATGCAGTAAAGGTTTTGCCCGGCTGGGCATCAACAGTAAACTGAATCACTGTTGTATCGGGGATGGTCATAGTATATTCTTCGGGAACAGGGATACGCAACCTTAATTTATCAATATCTTCTACTATGAATAAAGGCTTTGAACTATTTGTTCCAACTAATGTACCCTGATCAAAATTTCTTTGAGTTATAATCCCATTAAACGGTGAACGAATTGTAAGGTAATCTTTTAACTGGGCATTGGAATTAAGTTTTGACTTTGCTGCCTCAAATGCCGAACTGTCAGAGAGCATCTGGTTTTTTGACTTCTCCATCTCTTCAGCTGCTATGGTGCCACTTACCTTCGATGCGTTCAGGATTCGTTTATAAGCATCAAGACCGGTCATATACTTTGAATAAGCAGTTTGTTCATCCGAAGAAAACTGTGCATAATTGGAAATTACCTCAGGGGCATCCAATACCGCAAGCACTTCTCCCTTTTTCACCCGATCGCCAATATCAACCTTAATACTATTGATGTAACCGCTCACCTTTGCATATATTTCTGCCCTGTTAAGCGGGGTCAATTCTGCCGGGAAAGTAACCTGTTTATTTACCTGTTCTTTTTTAAGCGGAAATACCTCAACGGTGTCATTACCTGATTGTTTTGTGGCTTGCAGAGTATTGCGGTGTGCGCATCCTGCAATTGTCATGATTGTAGTCACTACAGATAAAATAATAATGCCTGATATTCTTATACTTTGCATTTTAGGATAGTTATTTATGTTTTTGTTGCCTCATAATATCTGCTGTTTTCATCATAAGGATCGAGGGAAGGATTTATGTATGCTTTGTTCCCTACTAACCTATTGTAGATCACAGGTAAAAACAAAAGCGTGCTGATGGTGGAAAATATTAAGCCCCCTATTACTGCAATAGCCAGAGGGGCCGTCTGCTCGCCACCCTCACCCAGGCCTATTGACATTGGGATCATTCCTGCAATCATTGCAAAGCTGGTCATTAGTATAGGCCGGATACGATTATATGCCCCTTTTACTGCAAAGTCTGAAGAAGGATCTTTCTTTCTGTTAACCTCAGCATTGGTAATGAATAAAATTGCGTTTGCAACCGCAACTCCAACAGCCATAATCATCCCCATATAGGACTGAATATTTAAGGTCTTTCCTGTAATGAGCAGAAGCAAAACTGAACCTGAAATAACTGCCGGTATAATTGACAGTATAGAAAAAGAGAGTTTAAATGATTGAAAATTAATGACAAGCATAAGAAAAATAACAACAATCGCAACAAGCAAGCCTCCCTGTAACTCAGTCATCGTCTCGCTTAATAAATCTGATTGTCCGCGCAGGATTATTCTGACACCCTGAGGTAAATCCCCGACAGAAGCTATTGTTTTCCTTACATCTTTTATGGCAGTGCCAAGAGCCTTATTATGAATATTTGCAGTTATGGTAATAAAACGCTGCATATTTAAACGATCGTATTCCCCGGGAACAAGGGTTTTATGTAATGAGGCGACATCTCTCAGGTAAACAGGATTCCCGGCATTATTTGCAACCGGTACTAATTCCAGTTCACCGATTGAGTTCATTATGTACTGGGGATATTCGACCTGGATCTGATAAGCAGTACCGGTGCTTTTATCAAGCCAGTAATTTGGCTGTGTGAAACGGCTGGAAGAGGTCGCAGCTACTATTGATCTGCTTATCTGATCGACTGTTAATCCCAGCTTTCCTGCTTTTATCCGGTCAATATCTACTTTGATGCCCGGATAATCAAGTGGAGATGATATTTGTACGTCCCTCAAAAAAGCAATAGCTTTTATTTTCCGGTTTAAATTTTCTGCTATTCCCCTTGTCTGAGAAAAATTACGGCCCGCGACTAATATTTCAATAGGATTGTTGGAACCCAGGTTTAAGACTTGTTCCACCAGGTCACCGGGCTCAAACGAAATGACTGCATCCGGAATGGCTTTCCTGATCTGATCTCGTAATTGTTCTTTAAAATTTTCAATTCTGATCCCTGAATTCTTTTTAAGATTTATTTTGATCACTGATTCCTGGGGTCCGCTTGTCCATAAATAAACTGTGTTTATCGGATAGCTGGACGGTTGTGTTCCAATGAATGCTGAGGTAATTTCAATTTTGCCGCCGGTGATACTGTCTGCGAGAGCCAATAGACTTTTGAGTTGCTGCCTCTGTCTTTTCAATGCGGGTGCCAACAGGCATCCGCAACCTGACCTGAGCCTGTCCCGCATCAACTTTCGGGAATATTTCAGTACCAATTATTGAAAATAATAAGACAATCAGTATTACAGATACCACCAGGTAACCCAGAGCAATAGCTTTGGATCTCTCCATTCTTTTTCCCAGCCTGTCCTTATATCTGTTCCTGAATTTTTCAAAGCGCATTTCTCTGGATGATCTGTTTTCTTCAGGCTGATCCCTGAGCAGCCAGTTTGCAGCCACCGGGACAAAAGTGAGTGAAAGCACAAATGAAGCAATTAAAGCGAAGCCGACTGAAAGTGATAAAGGCTTGAACATGCCTTTAGGAACCCCCGACATAAATAATGCCGGTGTGAACACAGCAAGTATACTCAGCAAAATGAGCAGCAATGGGCCGGCTACTTCAGTGCATCCATCCAATATTGCTTTCCTTTTGGATATGCCCCTTTCAAGATGCTGATGGATATTTTCAATGATTACAGTTGACATATCTACCAGTATACCCACTGATAAGGCCAACCCACCGAGTGTCATAATATTTATAGTCTGGTTAGCGAGAAACAGTATAGTTATCCCTGTAAGCAAAGCGAGAGGAATTGAAAGAACGACAATCAGCGCGCTTCTCTTATTTCCAAGAAAAAGCAGCACCATAAGACCTGTAAGTATTGCACCCAGTCCGCCTTCAAACATTAAACTTTTTAAGGAGTTGATCACATACCCCGATTGGTCGAACTCATAAGTGACCTTTATATCGTCAGGAATTGCTGCCTGCATATCAGGTAAAGCAGCTTTGACTCTTTTAACAACGTCCCAGGTAGAAGCATCCGCCCGTTTGGTCACCGGAATATAAACTGTTCGTTTACCGTTTACCAGAGCGAAGCTGGTAGTGACATCAGAGCCTATAGAAACACTTCCTATATCCCTGATATAAACTGAAATTCCACTACCTGTTTGAAGTGGTACATTTTCCAGCTCCTTTACATTTTCAACCACTGTATTCTGAGATGTAATAAGGGTCTCATCACCTGCACGTATGTTGCCCGATGGTGAAATATTGTTTGACTTTGTCAATGCCTGAACTATATCATCGGGTGATAAGTTATAGTGTCTCACTTTTTCAGGATCGACTTTTATTATAACTGTTTTTTGATTTCCGCCAAAAGGAGGTGGAGCAGATACTCCGGGGAGCGTAGCAAACATGGGTCTTACACGGAATAACGCAAGGTCGGAGATCTCACCTAATGAACGGGTTGGTGAAGTAAATACAAGCTGGCCGACAGGTACGCTTCCTGCATCGAATCTTGTAATGAATGGCGGTACGGTTCCGGGTGGCATAAAGGCTTTTGCACGATTTACATAGCCTACCACTTCTGCCAGTGCCTGGCTCATGTCGGTACCTTCCTGAAACTGGATTTTTATAATAGCTGCACCCTGTATGGATTTTGATTCGACAAACTTCACGCCGGTTATATACAAAAAGTGGTATTCATAGTACGATGTAATGTAACCCTCCATTTGTTCTGGAGATAGACCGCCATACGGCTGGGCAACATATACTGTAGGTAAACCCAGCTGCGGAAAGGTATCAATCTTCATCTTTCTTACCGCCAGAAATGAAAAAAACAAAATAGCAATTACGATTACTATTATTGTGACAGGATTTCGTAAGGCTCCTTTGACTAAATTCATCTTGAATTCAATTTACCTGTTTAAGAAATAAGTCCAGATCCCCTTCCACAGCTGCCTTGTAAAGTAAAGCCCTCCATACTCCCATATAGTCTGTTTTATTCTCTGTTTCTGCTTTTATAAGGACATACTGGGCCTCGATCAAGCTCGGCGTAATTAGCAAGCCCTGACTTATACCGCGAGAGTAGAGATGTATATGAATAACTTGCAGATTCAAAGAGCACAGGACTTTCTTTGGCGACAGCAAAAGCACTGTTTAATGCAGTGTCTGCAATCTGTAGCTGTTTACGAAGCTGCAAAGAAATATTGTTTAGCTTTTCAGTATTTGATCTGATAAGATATTCCTGTTGCTGCAACTGGGGTCTTATCCTGGCAAACTGCAATAATGGGACACTAAGCTGCAAACCGACTCCCCAGTTGTAACGCTGAAGGGATAATCCGTCATTGGAATTTACCGTGCCGCCAAACTGAACTCCCGATCCTCTTGCATAGGTAGTTCCCCAGACACCTAAAGTCGGCAGCATAGTTCTGTTAAGTATTTCTTTTCGCGATTTACTAACCTCAGTATTAGAACTGTACAAGGAATACAGAGGATTTCTGATTGAATCAGGAGAAACTTGTACCGATGGCAGTTTTATAAAATAGCTGCTGTCATTTACAGCAATATCCGCATCAGTGGCAAGCAATTCAGACAGTTGAATTATTGCCTGTTGCTTTAGCTTTCTGCTGTTTAATAATTCAATTTTTGCCCGCGAAAATTCAGCCCTGAACAATGAACTGTCAACCCCGGGTCTTATTCCATTTGACACTAAAGTCTTCGCAAGAGTAAAATTTGTTTCCGCACGCATATAGTTACCCTCATACACTTTTACCAGCTCGGCTGCCAAAAGAACGTCGAGGTAAGCATTTATCACCCTGACCTTATGCTGAAAGATCTCATTCTCAGCATCTGCACTTGAATATTGAAAAGCTGCCCTTGAAAAATCGACCTGAGCTTTACGCTGACCGAATGTAAAAGGCTGCCAGTTAAGCAGCAAGCTGGCGGCACTCCCGTAAACTCCGGTCATATTATTTCCCGACGAGGGAGGTCCGCTTATAGGGATGATGAACTGCGGATACACCATTCCTGTAATATTGTTATAAGTAGCCTTGTTAATCTGGTAAGATGCGTCTAAGGTTGGGATAAAAGTATTGCGAGATGCCTCAATTCCTTTTTGAGCAGCCTGTTCATCAAAAATTTTTGATTTTAGCAAAGGATAATTTGTCTCTGCTTGTTTCAGCAAATCGTGCAGTGAGGTAGATTTTAAGTTATTCTGAGCGAATGTTTGAAATGACAAAAGCAGAAGAAAAATATTTAAGCCACTTCATCTGAGTATTATTACATAGAATTGTTCCAAGTGCCGGGGTATCTGTTATACCTTAATTTTTGTTTTCTTTTAAGTAAACAAACACGGAGCAAATTAGTTTTATAACAAAAAGCCGTTCTCCCCCATGGCGGTCAACCTAAGGAAAGCTCCCCTGCCCGATGAAAAGGGGGGGTAATGCGCTTCATTTTCAGGAGGAATTGAGTCTGTTCGTAGATTGCCATCGAATGATATTTGAGTTACTAAAAAGTTGATTAGGAAACTTAGCGATAATTACTTGACCTGCCAAGCATTTACCCCCCTTCAGGGGGGTTGGGGGGCCCTCCCCTTCACGTAACCTTTTATTCTGAAACATCAGCCCCGCGGGCCATCAGAACTGATACTTTACTCCTATCGTCGGATAAACCTGAATCTGATTTTCAGTCGTTAAAATATGATAGTATACATTAAGTCTGGAACCTGCCGAAAAACCATTTTTAATCTTAAACCATACCTGAGGATCACCAAAAAATGAAAATTTTTTCCCTTTAAGATCTTTGGTATAATCATTGCCCTGATTTCTGTTTTCTGTCCAGAACGTAAAACTGCCACCTGAAAAGATCCTGTAATTGAAGAATCCTCTTGCCGAAATATACTGTCGCCATAGGATCGTAACTTCGTTTCTCAAAGAAATTAATCCTGAATGATAAGCTTGTTGAAATCCAGGCTCCATTCCATTGAAAGGGATACGCCAGGTCCCATACCAAGGGAATTGGCAATATAGAATCCGGATAGATGAGGGTGTGACACCCAGTCCTCCGCTGTAATAAAGAGATACATAAATTTTGGGTTTCCAGAATTTCAGGGATTGAGAGATCTGTGTATAAACCTGACCAAATTATTATCCTTCCCGTTAAGGTCGGCCTGAAGCTTTAAAAGAAAGGATCCTGTACTTATTGTATCAATATTTTTAAAGTATTCAAAGGTGAATGTCTGGAAAATTCACTGGATTCAAATTAGGGTCAATTGTATGTCTGATGTCGTAGTGCAATTGCAGATTCTGCGATTGCCCTGAGATCATAATCAGGAAGAAGGCCGGGAAAAGTAAAAATTTCATAAATTTGAAATTCAATTATTTAAAGATTAAACGGGCAAATTTAATCCGGCAAAAAACCGGAAGACGGAATTGCGACGGAATTCTCCGGAACTGTATGTGGAAATCTTCATGCTATAAAGACTGAAAAGCTGATATCGACGTAGAAATGAATGAATTGGACAGGACAATTTTTATAACACTTTTCAGGGAAACCTGTCTGAAAGCCTTTGGTTTTCCGCTTACCTCTGTCCTCACTGAAACTGACAGTAAGCTTCTCTCAATAAAATTCTTGAGAGCACCGGACTAGTTATTGGAGCAAAGAGCCTCAAGAACTACTCATTCTTTGTTATCAACAGTAAAAGCAATGAGGCACGCACAGAAAATCCATCGGTCGCTACTTTAGATACTTTGGCCAGATATGTGCTGGAAGCGCCGCATACTGATGAAATTGCACAGGAAAGACACGGAGAGCCATTATCCCTACTGGTTTCAATACAGAAAAAGGTTTTCAGCAACGTCGCCAAGGCATAAATTGTTCAGGGCCAACAGGAAAAAGAGCAGCAATAGCACTGTATGATCCTAATGGTACTGGCATTGGTATTTTTTGTGATTAAAGCTATAATACAATTACCTGCTAATGAATCCTTTACTGACGATTTCAATTCTGTTTCCACCGATTCATTAAGAAGCAGAGGATGGATTATCAGGTCAGTCGATACTACCTGGTGGAAAAGAGCTAATGAGAAGCCCGGGCATCTCGCACTATTCACAATCAGGGGTGATAACTGGCCCGATAATGAAAACAAAGCTGTGATAAATAACCTTGTAATGAGAAGAATAAAATCTGAATGTTTCATGGTCGAAACTCATATCACAAATTTCTATCCCCATGAGAACTGGCAGCAGGCAGGGATCCTTCTCTCCGAAGATTCAACCTTCACCGGCAAAATGATAAGGCTCTCAATATCTTATAATGACTTTTTTGGCGGGTATAAGAGACCTCCCGAAATAATCATCCAGGCTATTAGTTCCTCAACAGCAGGTGTTCAAAGTAAGCCGGAAGAAATTGCTCATTATTCTCTAAAGAATATCGAACCCGGACAGGAGGATCTGGTAAGAATTAATCTGGCAAGGACAGCGCTGAAGATTGAGAAAAAGAATAACCATTTCCGGTTCCTGTATTCGGCTGGTCCGGTCGAGAGCTTTGCTTTCAGGGAAGTTGTAAGCGGAGATTTTAATATTAATCCCAGGTATGTAAGCATTTTTGCTATTCAGGGATGGGCAAATAATGCAGGAATTATTCCGGCATATTTTGATTCGTTTATGTCAGCTGGCATATCCTGTGGCAAATAAGCTAAGCAAAATCCGGGATCAGTAGTACCTTCCCTGAGGTCATATTGTTAAGATATGTGTCAACGGCCAGCTGTGCTTTATCCAGAGGAAACCTGTTTTGCACGGTAATCTTAATATCATTCTTTAGCAGCTGCCTGACCCTGATTAAATTACGGATAGTTTTAATGAGACCTTTGTCCTTCATCCAGTTTCCAAGATAGAACCCGTGAAGTTTTTTATTATCAAGCACAAGAGGTCTAAGAGTAGTCCCCTGATTATTATCCGAAAGATTTCCGTAAACGATAACTGTTCCTCCGTAAGGAAGAGCTTCAAGCAGCAGTTGAGTATAGGAGCCGCTGATAGGATCAAGTCCAAGGGTAGCCTTTAATTCATGCGTCAATGAACTCAGTTGCTCAGTGAAATGTGTATCGGAATTAATCAAGACATATTTTGTGCCTTCAGCCCGCAATATCTGAGCCTGATTTTCATTTCTTACAACATTGATTACCGGGATTTTATATTTTCCCCCAAGATATCTGATCATTCCTCCAAGTGCACCTGCAGCTGCCGAATTAACAATCGCTTTATGCCTGCCGCAAAGAACAGTATCAAAAAACGCAATTGCGGTCATAGGGTTTACCAGTAACATGGAGCCCTGTTCATCTGATATGCTGCGCGAAAGAGGGAAGCAATAGGAACCTGAAGTTACCATATATTCGGCCCATGTACCGCTCGTGGTGTGAATGGCAGAACAGGCGACACGTTTCCCAAGCCACAGCCGGGGGATAAGACCTTTACCTGCCCCAACAACAGTACCGCTTCCTTCTATTCCCGGAATAAAATTTATGAGATCCACCTCACCGGATATACTCCTGATCCGTGCCAGGTCAGATGGATTTATAGGAGCAGCAGCCATTTTCACAAGGACCTCACTGTCTCCCGGGTGCGGCACAGGTACAGACCGGACTATTAAAGTGCCCTCCTTGTCTTTAAGGTGAACCGCCCGCATCTCTAAAGGAATATTCATTTCCTAGACTTTCCTCGCAGGTACATAGAAATCTTCTTCTTTTAGCTTGCATTTTTTTGCCACAGCCTTGCAATAGTCAAGACGACCGGCATTAGGAGATCTTTGATCGGATCCGAACGTAAACTTTAACCCCTGTTCTTTTGCCATGAGGATAAATTTATCATGAGGAGTGTGCGACATGTCGTTTATCTCTATAGCTATCTTGCGTGCTTTAGCAGCAGAAATTATTTGTTGCATGCGTTTTTCGGTCCAGAGCGTATAATAGTCCCGGGCTATACATACGGGAAGGAACAAAGGCCAACCGAATATATTGATGGGCTCCCTGTTTAATACATTAAGGCAATGCTCCATATATCTTTCCATGAAAGCTTCAGTATTCTCAACATATGTGTCAAAATTCCAGATTCGCATATAATCACCTTTGCCATCCGGAATTGTCTGAGGATCCATAAGCACATAATCGAGTTGTTTGAGCATTTCGGGGGAGAAGTTCTTATCCCAGCCAGTTGTCATAGGTTGCAAGCCAATAAAAACCGGATACTTCCTAAGTTTCTCAATATGCTTTTTAAGGTCGGCATCATCCCTTATTGCCCATACCGCAGGGTGATCAACTATGCCAAATTTTACTTTTCTTTTTTCGGCTATATCCATCACCATGTTAATAGTAAAAGTATCAGTAAGGTGAACATGCAGGTCAGTCAGTGGAAAATCATAACTACCTGAAGTTTGTTGCCGGGCAATCAATGGTGACATGACCATCATTCCTCCTGCAATACCGGCGTTTTTAATAAAGGTTCTTCGTTGCATATCCCTGGATTTAGTTGGTTTGATAAATTAAAATTAATCAATAATCTGAATTATGATATATTAAAGTCTTATAATTAAATAATTTGAATTCCATTGAACAAAGAGGGCACCAGGGTCATGCCATGACATGAGGGTTGTACATACCATGAGGGTTATGAATAGCATGTGGGTCATAGCATGAGGGTCATGCCATGGCATTGACCCTACAGTGTAAACAATTGTGAATGTAGGGCCACGCCATGGCGTGGCTGCAACGAACATATGGAAGTTTTTCTCTTGTTAAATTTTAAAAAAGGTAATTAATCGTTTATTACTTCTGATACGTATCTTGTATCTTTATAGGGTGATTATTAATCGAGCGATAATAATTTAAAAATATTTTTTATGTCACTTACCGAGAAAATTTCAAGCGATCTGATAAACGCCATGAAGGCAAAAGATAAAGTAACCCTTGAAGCAATAAGAGCTGCTAAAACAGCATTTACTCTTGCCCGGACCGAGAAAAGCGGGGATACTGTACTTACTGCCGAGGAGGAATTAAAAATAATTCAAAAATTAGTTAAGCAGAGAAGAGAATCAGCAGCCATATATAAGGAACAAAACCGACCCGACCTGTATGAGAAAGAAATCACCGAGGCAGAAGTCCTGGAAAAATATCTGCCAGCAAAAATTAGTGATGAAGAACTAATGAATGTTATCAGGTCGGTTATTGCCCGGGTCGGTGCAAAATCACCTTCTGATATGGGAAAAGTCATGGGGGTTGCCACGAAAGAGCTTGCAGGCAAAGCCGATGGAAAAGAGATCTCAGCTAAAGTCAGACAATTGCTTGGTTCCTAATAGGTAATGAAACACGAAGCCGGCAGGTTTGCACCATTAAAAAGGTTTGGAGTGGCAGTATTTCTCCATGCAAACCGGACTGCTACCGGTGTCTTCACTTTTTTTGACTGAACAATCACCTGCTGTCCTTTGATTTTTGCTTCACCGGGGCAGAATACTTTATCTTCCCCTGCAATTTCAAAATATGTAAGCTTTTCTCCTTTGCATTTCAACGTTTCACTATGATCAAAGGAAATTATTGCCTTGTTTTTGTCTATGGTCATATTTTTATATAAAGGACCGGAATCTTCAATTGTCGCAGTTTTATATACCCTGTTCAGTGCCAGGTTAGCAAGTCGTAATGCTGCATCCTGCTTATCCTTCGGGTGGATATTAAGAGTATCACAGATATCGCTGAGAACTGCCATTCCGGTATTTGGAACATCAAGGACCTTCCTCTGTGCGTCCCTTACTACAACTCCCTCAAAGGGCTTCCCGTATTTATAAGGGGCAATTTGCGCATAGTAGAACGGGAAATCATATCCCCACGCACTCCGCCAGCTTTTAATCAAGCCCGTTAATAGTTCTTTATAGGCATATCCATTGATAGTATTAGCTTCGCCCTGATACCACAATACACCTGCTATACGAAAAGGTATTAGAGGTGAAATCATAGCATTAAAAATCCTTGCTGGTTCAACAGGTCCCCATGGCACCGGCTTTTGTTTTGATGCAGCTTCGCGGAGAAGATCGTCCTTCCGGATTGCCTCATCCGGCATCCACGATTCAGCCGGGGTACCTCCCCAACTGGAATTGATAACACCGATTGGAACTCCGAGATCCTTATTCAGTTTTCTGGCAAAGAAATAGCCGATAGCGCTGAAGGTTTTCATTTCATCAGGGGTACAAGCTGACCATTTGCCGGTAAGATGTTCCTGTGGATACTGTGAAGTAGCAGTGCTGACTGAAAATAACCTTATCTCAGGGTAATTGGCATTTTTTATTTCCTCGTCGCCGTTATTTATCCCCCACTGGGCAGACATTTCCATATTTGATTGTCCGGAACATAACCAGACCTCCCCGATTAATACATTTTTAAGTATTATCTCATTCTGACCCTTAAAATGAATATTATAAGGTCCGCCCGCCACCGGAGTTTTAATGGTTACCTTCCATGTGCCCTGTGTGCTCCCTTCTGTCGTAATATCAGTATCCATCCAGTCAGCTCTTATGACAATCTTTTCGCCTGTTTTTGCCCAGCCCCATAATATAATATCTGATTTTTGCTGAAGGACCATATTATCAGAAAATATTTCGGGTATTGATATATTGCCATTGCTTAACTGAAGAAAAATAAAGAGAATAACTGCTGTTAAAGGAGCTCTTTTTAAATACGTTTTCATTTTGATTAACTTTAGTATACAAACATAAACAGAATTGATTTGGCAGTATTACCTGATACTTTCTAATTCGGATTTAAAATTATTTAAAAACACCTTCACTTTTTGCTCCTGGATATCTCCACCCGTGTAACCGATGCTAAAAGTAATTACCTTTTGAAAAGTTGAGTAACCCATGCAAAAAAAGTTACCAAGACTGATTGCACCTGCTATAAAAGCATCCTCAACAGGGATATTATTGAAGTTTATATCTTCGTTTTTTATTATGCCTACATTAGTCACCAGAGGGATCGGAGGCATCTTCCGGTTCATTAACTGTTCCTTCAGTTTACCGTAATTAATAAATTTTGATAAAACATTTATCTGGGTGATCATATTCATCTCAGCATGCAACAGCTTCTTTTTGTTCATTTCGTCTCTGACCTTAATGAGGGTATCGTCAAAAGAATTTCCCGCCGTACTTCCGATGTTGCAGATCAGTGAACCTGTGAGGCTGCAGATCGCGCCACCATTGCCGGGTTTTACATATTTTCTTAAATCAAATGGAACAATAATTGGCTTTGCAGCATTACTGTTCCTTACATTTGTCAGTGTAAACGACCTTATAAATGCTGTTAGAACCGTATCGTTGATCGTAGCATTTTTCGTCTTTGAATATGACTTGATCTTATCAAAAGTCTCTGCAGCGATTTTTGTTGTTGTAAAAAACCGCCTGTCATCTTTATCACTTTTTTCCCAGTCGAATGACCATGACAGTCCTTTTTTAGGAGAGCTGAAACCTTCCCGTGCAAATTTTAATTTCTGTAAGAATGTGAAGTTATCTGTAACCTGCTTCAAACTTCTGTCACCATCAAGATGAGGATTTACATCAATGTCGGGATCATTTAAGAGTTTGGTATATAGTGAGGCAAGGATCTTAACAAATTCCTTTAGCCCGGAACCATCGGTTGGAGTATGGTTCATATTAATGCAAAGAACATCCTTCTGACCATTTCTGATCACTCTTGCTCTTACAATAGGGAAACTGAATGGCTCTATCTCAAGAGTAAGAAAATTAAATATTTCATTTTCAGTATCACTGATAACTTCTTTTAAATCAATCAATCGTGAAGGATCAATATCTTCCTGCTTCTGCCACCACGATGTCTTTATGTCCTCTTTATAGAAACATGAAAATACCGGTTCAGCATAGATCGCCAGTCGCATAGCTCTTTTAAGTACGTCGAAATTAATCTGTTGCCCCAGGTAAATAACCATTCGCATCTGCTGGTCGGCATGTGAACGCAGGAAGAACTGGATCTGATCGGTTATCTGTGCAGGTATTCGTGATGGTAAGTTTTTGTGAAGTTCCTGAATATTCATGATTTTTGTTATTTAAGATGTCCCCTGTTGGCTTTAATGTTTGTCGAAGATTTAAATATAAAAATACAGAAAGGATATGTCCCCGGTAGCTTATAAAAAAAAATAAATGCCGGTATGGCATCTAAATGAATCGAAATGTTCATAAATCAAATATAATGATCTTTTGGAAATACTCCGTTCCTACGAATTTGTTTTGCTCCCCCTCTTTTTCCTGTTTATCCCTACGGGAAATAGGGAGATTGCCTAATGCTCCTGCTACAATACTTAAACCGCTACGCGGTAAAAAATTCAGAACGACTATTTTTCAGGTTCCAGGCTCTTCAGGACGTTGGCAGCATTATAATTATGAGGGTCGAGCTTCAGGGCGAGCTTATAATTTCTGATTGCTGATGGTTTATCACCTGACATGAGACATGCTTCTCCCAGACTATCAAAAGTATTTGACGAATGAGGGTATTCATCAGAGTTGAGAGTAAATATTTTTATCGCCTCATCGATTCTATTTTGTCTTAAAAGATAATAACCAAGGGAATTAAGTTCCGGTTCATTAAAATTATAGAGTGCACTGTCAGCTGATTTTCTCAGATCTTTGTATAGCTGAATAGCCGTATCGATTCCTGTGAGCTGCATTTTATTGAAAACCCATACACTTATAAGCTGCTTTGGAAAAACATATGGTTTATTGTTTAATATATTAACTATAGCGTTCCTGATATCAAGAGTAAACGGATGACGAAGATTACTGAGTTGAATAATTGTATTCTGTGGTGTCAGAAAACGTTCAATATATGCCCTGTATCCTCCAAATGCACCATCATGAAATAAATCTTTGGACCCGTTTTCATCAACTATCCACCAGCCGAACCCATAGCTCTTTTTGCCGAAAACATCATCATTCAATCTTATAGGCGTCCTGGCAAAGGCTTCTTCCAGTGTCTTTCTGCTAATAATTGATGGCCTGTATAATGCCTGATCCCAGAGGAATAAATCTTCAACAGTGGAAATGATTGATGCATTTCCTCCCATAAATGTATCATAGTTATTCTGAGTTCCAAACATATCGTATCCCACCGCCCGTTCAGAATTCCTACTGAGAAATTCATTTACTGAGGTATGATCCATCCTCAGCGGCCTGAAAACATTTTCTGACAAAAAATCATTCAATGACTGACCGGATATTTTTTCGATGATCATTCCTAAAAGTGAATATCCTGCATTACAATATTCAAATTTTTCTCCCGGTTTGAAGTTCAAAGCTTTCTGCTTCAAAAGAATATTGAACACATCTTTCTCCGTCATATCCGGAAAATCGTCAAATGTAGCAAGCCCTGAAGTGTGATATAGTAAATGACGGATAGTCACCGGCTGCATACATTCAGGCAGTTCGGGGAAAAAATTCCGGACTGGCTGATCATAATTAAGTTTACCCCTTTCCTTAAGGATCATTATACCCATGGCTGTAAACTGTTTCGACAGAGAACCGATATATTCCGGAGTCTGTAAGGTAAAAGGCTTGTTATTTTCCCTGTCAGCTAAACCAAAAGCTTTTTTATAAATAACATGTCCATGTTCTGCCACTAATACAGCACCTGTAAACTGACCACAAACATAAAGTGTTGATAAAAATGTATCTATTTCACGGTACTTGGCAGACGAATCATTCACGAAATTTTCAGCCTGTGCCATACCTGACTCAGGTGCTGTCAGGATGGCTAAAATGATAAGGCAAAAACTTTTTAAACAATTCATTTGTAATGTCATTGGCTTAAATGATATAAACAATCCAGAGTCGTCTAGTGTTTAATTTAGCGACTCTGGATGCCGTTGGAAGATGTTGTGCAGAAATGAAATCAACAAAGCTTATTTGGCAGCTTTTTTCACGTAAATATCGCCCTGCATGTTTTTCATCATAATTTCAGGACCTCCGCCATTGATCTTACCGTAGACCCAGTCATCTTTTTTAATCCTGTATAAGCCAGGCTCAGATGTCTTATCGACCTTAGCCGGAGCTTTATCGATATCAACATCAAAATCGCTGAATACATCCCCATTATCGGATTTCAGTTTCAGGTTGGCCTTTGTATCAGCCGGCAGAGTGACATTGACATCGCCGTTAAGAGTTGAGAATGCCATCGGAGCCTTCGGATCGATCGATTTGAATGTCACATTTACATCTCCATTTACTGTGTTGGCAACCACTGAACCTGAAATATTTGTAAGCGTGATCTTGTCATTGACATTATTCACTTCAATCTCACCACGTACATTTTCCACATTTATATCACCATCGTTAACTGTGCCAAGGGTAAGCTTCACATCCTGCGGAATTTTCAGTTCAAGATCAACAGCTTTTTCGGGATTACCGGTATTTACAGTAACGGTATTATCAGCTTCTTTTGCGGTAACTTCAAAGTTCCCCGGTGATGAGATGCGTTTCATACCGTTTTGGGCAGGTTTTGATTGTTCATCGTCGTCACCTTTTCGGGGAGTAGCATTTATGATGATATCTTTCCCATCATAACTAACTACTTTAATAGATCCTGTCACCAGATGTACTTTCAGTGAATACGGTTTCCCGGGACTGCTCAATGGCACTGTCAATGTTTCAGTTGATCCGGACTGTGCAAAAGATTTAGCAGCGATCAGAAGGCTTAGCAATACGATGCCGATTTTCATTTTTTTCATAATTTTATTGATTTAAGATTGTTTTTTAATATAGACGTTCCCATTAAGTGTTTCGAATTTGAATGTCTTGCCTCCCTTGCCAAAACGGACGGCGGTGACAGCATTTAGCTTATAGACTATGCCATCCCCATGTTTTTGCTCCTCTTTTGTAACTGTAGAAGGCAGCAATTCTGCTTCCGGAAAATCTGTGTAGAAATCTCCATGCATGCTTTTAAACTGAAGATCTGCCGAAAGACCGGGCTGGTAATTTATTCGGATATCCCCGTTAATAGTATAATATGACGATGATTCAGAAGGGTTAGTCAGATAGCTGACCGTTACATCACCGTTCACAGTGTGTGCATAAGTCGTTCCTTTCGCATTTTTAATTGAAATGGCATCATTAACATTATTCACATGCAATGTCCCACTAACATTATTCACCGAGATGATCCCGTCATTTACAGTTGAGATATGCAGATTCAAACCATATGGTACCTTTACCGTAAAATCAACATTATACTGATATTCAATTTCGGGACGGTCATCACTATAATGCCAGTTACGATGGGGTCGTGAATCATAAGGCTCAGCAATATAAGCCATAATCGTATCTGTTCTCTCGTCAAAAGCAAGCTTGAATTCCTTCTTCCCGGTTTCAAGAGTTTTTTCATCGTCAGCTGAAATGGTTTTATCCATTTCCAGGAGCACCTTATTTCCTGAATAACCTTCCACTTTAATAAAACCCGAGATATTGTAAATAAAAAGCGTGGTACCGGAAGCATCTCCGGAAACTGTGAATTCCTTGCTCATATGCTCTTTGAATTCCCTGGCGTTTGCCCTGGGACCGGAGCATATGATTCCCATTCCCATTAAAAGGATAACTATTGCTTTTTTCATATCTATTAATGAATATTAGTTGTCAGATCAATTTTTGAATGCTTTTTTCGATATTGATTTTAACCATTTGATTCAAATTCTTTTTATTCAATAGTCTCTGCAGAGATTGAACTGAACTTTTCTCCTGTAATTTTACCATAACATCCGCTATGGCTGATTGCATTATGGGAGAATCCTGAAAGTTAATGCTCCGGACCAGACCTTCACGCACTGTCGGGTTTCCGGCCAGATTAACAAGAGCTTCAAGGGTTGCAAGCCTCACATTGACATTCGGATCCTCATTCAAAGTCTTTAGCAATGCATTAACTACCTTTGAATCAACATTACTGATATCGTCAGTATATGAGACTGCACGAATACGCTGGGAAGCTGAAGGATCCTTCAAAAGTGAGAGCATCATTACCTGTTTTAATTCCGAAACCTGTGAAGTAAGTGAATCGATCTGCCTGTTATACGATATTGTTGTCTGTCCGGGCCTGTGCAACAGGTATCCGAGAGCAAGTCCTGAGATAATCAGCACAAGACTGAATGCAAGACGGGGTTGTGCCTGCATGATCCAGTACTCACGGATCCTACTTATCCATTCATCAACCGGATGTCTCTTCAGGGTCAATTCATTTTTATAATTTGAAAGTAGCATGTCAAAGTTCGTCCGCAACGATTCTGAAGGCTCCGGTTGGGGCATTTCTCCCATCAGCTCCCATACTTTTCCAGCTGCTTCAAATTCTTTCCGGCAATCTGCGCAACCTGCAAGATGGTTTTCAATCTCACTCCGCTGATTCTCTTCCAGAGAGTCAGTCAGGAGTAGAGTAAAATGTTCTCTGAAGTCTTTGCAGTTCATATTAATTTTTTTAAGCGTCAATTCTCATATAATTACTTTTCAGCTGGTTCAATGCTCTATGGACTCTAACTTTTACAGCGCCTTCGGTGGTATTCAGTATCCTGGCTATTTCATGATATTTAAGCTCCTGAAAACGACATAAGATCAATAACTCCCGGTTTTCATCACTTAATTTTCCCATAGCTTTTTCCAGCATTTTTAATTCCTGCTCTTTTTCCATTGGTGCATCTGCATATTGCTCCCCGTCTATTCTGTCTTCGTAATTAGTCAGGTCAGAATGAGCAGGCGTTCTCTTGCCTTTCCTGAAGTGATCATAAACAGTATTTCTTGCTATGTGATACATCCACATTTTAAATTCCCCAAAGCCCATGAACCCCTCCGGATATTTTAACATTCTTAAAAATATATTCTGGACCATATCTTCACTTAACTCCTTCTGCCTGGTCATGTTAAAGAGGAACCTGTATAACTGGCGATAATATCGTTCATAAAGCAGGCCCATTTTATCAATGTCACCATTTTTTACTTTCAGCATTAACGCATTATCCGATAGTGTGTCCAAGCTTCAATATTTTATTTGCTTCAATCTGTACTGTAAACCTCCTTAAAGGTAAAAGGTTACAGAATGCTAAACAATTTTTATGAGGGAGACTATTTAAAAGATATCCTGAAACGCACCGCTGCCGGTTGCAACCATCAGCAATGCAAGTTCCCGGGAACTGTTGCAATAAAGAATATGGTATAAATTGTGAATCGCTGATTCATGCTGTATCCTTATAGGAGGATATGTGCATGAGAGAGAGGACTGGCCTTCATGATAATGCTACTATACTACTGTATTCCAGTATGATAGTATAAGGTACCTCACGATCAAAAGTATCTTATGTCTGCCAGGCAGATTCCATAAGATAACATTTTGACCATAAGATAACCTTTCTAAGCCCAGGATTATTGTAATTTATTAAACTAAAAGAATTACTATGAGAATGACCACAAGAACGCCGCCACCATATAGAAAATATCCTCCATGATGCCTGGTTTCAACTATAACTTGTGTAGTTGCCTTTAGATTTTTCGATGAATTACCAGTCTCTTTATTTGAAAGATTAGTATTAGTCACATTATCTATTTCAGCTCGCCGGGTCAAACGATTTAATTCCTCGTTTGATAATTTGTTTTCTCTTGTATTCGAAACAGCCGGTTTTTCAGAATCCTTTTTCGGATCAGATATCCCTGCAAATGCTGCGGTGCTTAATACAAACAGTATTAAAAAACCAAGTAACAGATTCTTTTTCATAATTGAAATTTTGATTATTAATTAAGAATCAAAGTTACTTGTCAAAGTACCGCACATCGTTACATAATTATATAATTAAGTTATATAATTCATATGTCCCCGGCATGTATATGTGTTTTGCTCAATAGACAGTAAAACCAGCGGATCAATAGTTAAAAAATAACCCGTTAAATCAACATTAATTTTTATTATAGTTTACGATATCTCCCCATCAGATACACCTCATCGAGGATATGGCCCTCAATCGATTTTAGCAGATCCTTTTTTGTGATACCTGGTTTTGAATCCAGATCTCTATCAAGAGCATAAAGTCTAAAATAGTATCTGTGCGTACCTCCGGGCGGACATGGACCGCCATAACCTATTTTGCCGAAATCATTCTTCCCCTGTTTTGCACCATTCCGGAGAGTCTCAGTTGCCGGAATATTCTCGCTGAGTTCTCTCAGATTTCCAGGAATATTAAAGATAACCCAGTGAACCCATGTTGCACCAGGTGCATCAGGATCATCGCATATAATTGCAAATGTCTTCACACCTGCCGGAACCTGCGACCATTCCAGCGGTGGCGATACATCAATATTATCACAGGTATATTTGGAAGGAATTGATGACCCTTCTTTAAATTCTGAACTCCTGATTTCCATTTTTCGGCTCCTTTAAATATATGATTACAAATGAATTATAAGATCAGCTGACCCGGTAAATATATACCCGATGCCCTCCCGAAGATAAGCCGGTCAAGACTATAAGCCCTAGGACCTGAAAGAAGAACTGCAATATCAATGATAAGGAACAGAAGGGGAGTTTGAGCGCTGGTCGGTCCCATTAATCCTCCATGTAAGTTCACAATCGTTGCGACCGTCATATTGATCAATATAGCAAATGCAACCGGGCGCGTGAATAAACCAATAGCTAACAGGAAGCCACCCAGAAACTCTGTATAACTGCTCAGGTAGGCAAGTGGCGCTGAGATACCAACTTTAGCGAGAAATTGTATCGTTGCTGGCATGCCATAACCGCCGAACCAGTGCATTACTTTTCCTGCACCCGTAACAAACAGGTAAGTCCCTAATATACAGCGCAGCAACAGAATGCCGGTACTTATAAGATCAGGGGTTGTGTCATAAAATACCTTATATACAAGCTTATTCTCTGTCATGGTTAATGTATTTTGGTTAGACAAATGTTTGTTCTTTTCTGAACCATTATGTTTTTGCTTTTTAATAATAGTTTAAACAATTCATCACTGGAAAAGTTTGATTGTAGTAAGTTGATCCGGCAAATAAATTTGCGTGATCAAAAAGGAGTTTGGCCGGACGGAAGGCGCTTTATTAACTCTCAGATTCCCTGGTCTGATTCACAGCTTCACTCTGAAGGGGATGATGCTGAAGAATGATCGGGATCTCACCTTTTAAAACATTAAAGAGCTGGGGCAGCTGATCCAGACCAGATTTAAGAAGAAATATCCCGACTTTTGTAAATTTTGATTCTGTAGCAGATACAGATCCGGGATCTTTCTGTGGTGATGCATATTCCTTCAAATCTGCATTTTTAGCCTCATCTTCAAACATTGTCCTGAATCTATATACTTTTATCATCTGTCCCCTCCATCCTGTTTTCATAATATTGGAAATTATAGGGCCTCGTGATGTTACCTTAATTAACAGGCTGATCAGAATAAATACAGGGAATAAAACAACTATCATGAGGAGAGCTATATTAATGTCCAGGGTTTTCTTTATAACCATGGCATAAGAGTTGTTGGGAATATTATTAAAGCTCAGAAATTTACCATCGGCAATGTCAGTTTTGACCGCACTTGAAAGCTTGGTCTTTGGCTCTTTCGATTTTAATCTTAATGTAACCCCCAGATCTTCACACGATCTGATTATATCCCTAACTGCGCACGGATCAGGTTTTTCTTTTAAGTAAAGAACTTCATCAATGAAATCTACTTTTATCAGATCATTAAGTATCCCTAAGAATTTTTCCGGCAGGATTATCGCAGTGTTTTCAAATTTATATTTAATCAGAACTGATTCCGTAAAGATCACTACCACCTTATAACCAAGCTCTTTTTTTGATAATAGATTCTCAATAAAATACAATGAAAAAGTATCGGCAATGATAATGGTATTAACATGATTGTAACCCTTTGCGCCAAAGAATTTAAGGATTCTGTAGGTAAGGATCCTGCCAAAAAACAAGAATAGAAATCCGAAGATGGAGATCTCCGCAAGGAATAGCCTCGGTATAGAATCAAGCCGCAGGAAGAAGTTATACAAAGTCAGAAGGAAAAATATCGAAACGGATGATTGAAGATAAAGGAAAAATAAAACCTTGTGACGTTTAGTCGGGATACCGGTAACTTTTACCAGTGACAGAATGATAACCCAGGATGGTAATATCCAGATGAAGAGCTTTAACAGGTCACTATCGGTGTAAAAGAGTCCGCCCTGCTCAAAATTATTAATGAAATAAGAACACTGGAAAGCAAAGAGAATTGATAACACGTCGATAGGATTCAGAATGTATTTCATGAGATTCCATCTCTTCATTCGAGGCTGTATATGAAGCTGATAATATGAATTAAGACCATCCATAAACAAAAACCGTTATATCAGGGAGCTTCAATTGTTCAGGTATACGTGAAAATCCCGGTGAAAATAATAAATATTCCGCATACAAATCGTCTATTGTGTGCCTAAATCATTAAATCGTTCCCTTAATCCCTCAGAACAGGATGTTCCGCGATTCATATTCAACCCTGATCAATTGCCTGAATGCGAATGATCGAGATGATTAGGGATCTGATCACACTCATCAACACTCTGACAGTAAAAAAATTAGGTAATTAATACAACCTTTAATAAATTTGTTTTGTTACTCATCTATCTGACATGTTTTTACTAATGACCTCAACTAAAAAGTAACTATATGAAAAAATTAACTGTAACCTTATTTCTTTTGGCCCTGGTGACTATATTTTCATACGGTCAGTCAAACAATGACTCAAAATTTTCCCTTGGCATTTTCGGAGGATTAAATATTCCGCGTCTTAATGGCGGAACCGGCAATGAATTGAGCCGCGATTACACTTCACGCTCAGGTGAAGCCTTTGGTCTGACATCTTCATTGGTACTAGGGCCAAAATTCAGCCTGTGCGTTAACCTTATGTATTCGAGCGAAGGTGGCAAACGCGATGGAGTACAGGCCATCGATGCCTCTCCAATTAATCCTCAGGTGCCTGTCGGTACCTATTTTTATGCTGCATTTAACAATGAAAGTATATTGAATTACCTTGAAGTTCCCGTGATGGTGAGATATTCAATTCCACTGAATAAGTCTCAGAAGGTTTATGCAAATTTTGGTCCTTATATAGGGTATTTGCTGAATGCTACGCAAAAAACCTCTGGATCGAGTCTGATATATGCTGACCGGGAAGAGACTATGATCGTCATACCGGCACCTATGCCGTTTAATGCCAGCACCGATATCACCAGCAGTATCAACAAGATTAATCTGGGATTGACCGGCGGAGTGGGGTTTTTACAAAAAGCCGGTTCGGGTGACCTGTTTTTAGATGTCCGTGGCGCATACGGAATGATTGTAATCCAAAAGGATCCGAATAACGGAAGCAGTCACAGCGGAAATCTATTGCTAGACCTTGGATACACCTTACATTTTTAATTTGGAAAACAGGAAAGAAGATCCGGGAGTTCAGTGACAATAAAAAGTCGAATCTATTTATCAAAATTGTACTTTTTGAAATCAGCCAGTTTATTTGCTTCTCTCCTGTATATTTTATGGGTTTGTTTTTCACCGTTGGCGTCACTGATACGGCTAAGTCCGAAATAAGCGTAGGCTGCAAATTCGTTACCATACCGGCCGAATAATGAAATTTCATTTATCCCCTTATTATAATACTCCTGGGCCATTTTATTATCACGATACTTTTTCTCCCGGAGGATGCCTTTCAATATCAGGAACTGGGCCTGGAAAAACTTGTTCCCGCTTTCCTCTGATATAGGCAATATAAGCTTTTCGGCTTCGTCGTATTTTTTCATAAGAAGAAGATTTCTGATGTGTGTTTCAGCATAGAGTTCATTTTGGGGATACATTTCATCGAGCAGCTTGCTGTAATATAAGCACTCAGGGAACTTATTCTCAAAATTCAAATATATCCATGTAAGCAAATAACAAGATTCCGCCCTTAGCACCAGGGAGTTCGTGGCAGCCATTTGCAATTCCTTTAATCCCGCTTCCATATCCCCGTGCGGGAAAAGAAAAGCCAGTGATCTATAAACAGGATAGGCTTTCGGATAGGCTTCGCGGTAATATTTGTAAATACCCGTAAAATAGTACAGATCTGTGCATTTATGTGCAAATTTAAAAGCGCGTCTTAAATACTTATATGTGCTTATTGTGAGGGGGGTAACCTCCATAATAAGATCATTATCAGAATAAAATGTTAAAAGCATCCCTCTTGCACATAGATCAGCCAGAAGATATTCTGCTTCATAATCCGGATTATCATTCGCTTCGGAAAGGTTTATGCATTCATGCATATCCTGTTCAAATGAAGCATGGACCGGTGATGTATGCAGCATGGGATAATTCTCCCAGTAGGTCAGCAATCCTCTCAGAAGATACACAATGGGATGGTTGGGATATAACCGGGTGATCTCCGGATAAAGCTCCCTGGCTTTAGTAAACTGCTGATTATAAATATAATCAATATCTTCCTTAACCAGATTAAAAGCAGTAGAATCCTGAAGTAATTGTGCGTTAGCCTGTACAGGCTTCAGTAGAAATACAAATACAGTCCATTTCAATATCAGCTTTAACCTGTTGGACATTGGCAGCTAAAATTTCTGATATAAAATTATTAAAATCTTATTTAAAACACTAATCCAGAACTGCTAAGCGTTCAGAGGTTAATGATTTGTGTTTTGCATTACTTTGGCCCGAAGCAGACGGTTTTTATATTTACAAACTCTCTGATTCCAAAAATGGCCAGTTCCCGTCCAAAACCTGATCGACCAGTCCCGCCGAATGGCAGCCTTGGATCGGATTTTACCATGGCATTGATAAAGACAGCGCCATCATGAAATTCACGAACAAGCTCACTGGCTTTTTTCAGGTCATTTGTAAAGAGGGAGACCCCCAGGCCAAAATTCGTAGCATTGGCCAACGCTACTGCCTCTGAGGTGTCCCCTGCTATCGTAAAAGGTGCGGCAGGGCCAAAAACTTCCTCATTGAACAAAGGCATGTCAGGTGTTACATTTGTTACCACCGTCGGACTATAAAATGCCTTATTGCGAATTCCTCCTGTGACCAGCTTTGCTCCCATCTCAACCGATCTTTCTACCTGCTGTTCCACCTTTTCAGCCTGTGCTGTACTGCATAGTGGTCCCAGATCCGTATCTTCCTTTGACGGATCACCAGTCTTTAATTTTTTCACCCCTTCGAGAAACAGTGAAATATATCTATCAATTACATTTTTATGAATAATGAACCGCTTTGCCGCAATGCAGCTTTGTCCGGCATTCTGAAAACGTGCTTTCAGACCAATCTCGACCGCCTTATTAATGTCAGCATCTTCGAGTACAACAAAGGCGTTGCTTCCTCCAAGCTCAAGAAGCGATTTTTTTATCTCTCCGCCGGCAGTCTCAGCTACTTTTTGTCCGGCGAACTCACTCCCTGTGAGGGAAATCGCCTTGACACCACGGTGTTTAATGACCCTTTCAACCTTGTCTGATCCTATAAGGAGGTTCCTGAACACTGATGTGGGAAATCCAGCCAGGGTAAAGATATTTTCAATATGCTGTGCACAGATCTGAACATTTGACGAATGTTTAAGCAGAACAGTATTTCCGGCCATAAGCGTAGGTACTGAAAACCTGAATACCTGCCAGAAAGGAAAGTTCCATGGCATTATTCCAAGTACAGTGCCAATAGGTTCATAATTAACATAGCTTATATCAGCATCCGTATCAACCGCTTCAGCTTTAAGGAACTGTTCAGCATTTTTAGCATAATATTCACAGACCCATGCACACTTTTCAACCTCTGCTCTTGACTCCTTTACCGGTTTCCCCATTTCCGAGGTGATGGAAACTGCATATTCATTCAGATTTCTTCTTATCAACCGGGCTGCTTCTTCCATAAGGGATCTCCGGTATTCGAACGTTGTTTTTCCCCATGTTTTAAAAGCTTCACCGGATTGGCTGACCAGGTTGTCGACTTTCTCAAGTGAGTCTTCTTCAAATTCTTTGATTGTTTCACCTGTGAAAGGATTAATGCTTCTTAAAACCATAGTGCTTATTTCATTAGATTCTTGTAAAATGAATTAAACAATAAGCGGTCTTAAAAGTTTCCTCCTGGTTTCGTCCATCTCAAGCTTCTGAGCAATTGAAAATTCCTGGCCGCATTGAGTACAGACATAATTTATGAGGAAGGCCCCAACATAATATTCCTTCTCGAGATGCGGGTGAGCACATGGCTTGTTTCCCCAGGATTCCTTCACTTTCTGTGCAACATTATATTCCATATCAAATTGATTATTAAGATTATATTGTTTTTATATAGTGTACAACCTCTTCCTGAATGATCAGTTAATGATGGCTTAACGATGCAATTAAGTTACAACAAAATAGCATTATGCACAACAGTATTAAAAGGATCTTTTGCTAATTTCGCACCTGACAATCACGATAATGAGTCAGTTAGGAAAGATTTTGATTTTAATAGGAGCTATTTTCATTATAGCCGGAGCAATACTTTATTTTGCCGATGATAAGCTGGGCTGGCTCGGGCACCTTCCTGGTGATATCAATATCAGAAAAGAAAATGTCAGGATTTTCATACCAATAACAACAATGATAATACTAAGTGCAGTGCTATCTTTGCTGCTGTATCTGTTCAGGAAATTCTTTTAGAAATCTCATTCCTCCCATCGCCTGTCGCCTATAATACATAATACATTATATAATTCCCCCGTTTTAATACCTTTGCACTACCAAACATAGAAATTGTCTGTGGCAGATGAGTAAGTCAAAACGTATAGTGCTGGTAATCATATTATTAATCGTTATAACTCCGGCAATATTCGTTATCTCAGTATTTTTTGGAGCCTTTGGCCACCTGCAGACAAGAAATGAACTTCAGAGTTATAAGAATGCAACAGCCACAATTGTTTTATCTGAAGAGGGTGAAATCATCGGGAAGATCTTTTCTGAAAACCGGACAAATATTTCTTACAATCTAATTCCCCGTCACCTTATTAATGCATTAATCGCTACAGAAGATGCCCGTTTCTTCACACATGAGGGTATTGATTCAAGGGGACTTCTAAGGGTGCTCTTTAAAACTCTTTTACTGAATCATCAAAGCTCAGGAGGAGGAAGCACCATAACCCAGCAACTGGCAAAAAACATGTTTGGCCGAAAAAGTACCGGACATTTTTCGACAATTATTAACAAAACGAAGGAGATCCTGCTGGCACATCGCCTGGAAAGGATCTTCACCAAGGAAGAAATACTCACGCTGTATCTGAATACAGTTCCTTTCGGAGAAGAGGTTTACGGTATCGAATCAGCATCGCAGACGTTATTTCAACAAAGATGCAGAACTTCTTAACGTAGAAGAATCTGCAGTCCTGGTAGGTATGCTTAAAGCAAATGAATACTTTAATCCCAGGCTTCATCCTGTAAATGCAAAAAACAGAAGAAACGTGGTACTGAATCAGATGAAGAAATACAATTATCTGGTCCCCTCCCAGGCAGATTCATTATGCAAACTGCCGCTGATACAACATTATAACAATATTGAATCGAAAGGGCCAGCCGATTATTTCCTGTATCAGGTAAAAAATGAGGCAAAACAGATCCTGCAAAACATTCAATCTGAAAAGGATAAAAAATGGAATATTGAAGAAGACGGACTGATTATTACTACTACCCTGAACGCAACTCTGCAGAACTACGCGAATGAATCCTTCCACGATCATCTTGCTTTAATGCAAAAAAAACTGAACGACCAGTATGAAACTGTTTCGGGAAAAGAGTTTATCGGCTCAATAAGTAATAATGAACTAGCCAGGCTGAATCTTACTGACAGGGCTGATGAAGTTCGTCTCCGGCAGATATTCGACTGGAATGGAGCCAAAACCGATTCAATTTCTCTTTCTGACAGCCTGATAAACACAATTAAGCTGCTGCACGCAGGATTGCTGGCTCTTGATCCTGTTACCGGCGCTGTCAAAGCATGGGTAGGAGGAATTGATTTTAAATCCCAGCCGTACGATCAGATCCTTGCCCGCAGGCAGCTGGCTTCCACTTTCAAGCCTATACTATATGCCGAGGCATTTGAAGAAGGAATAAGACCGTGTTCTTATCTGGATAATGATTCAGTTATTGTCCCTGAATTTAATAATTGGAGTCCTGAGAACTTTGACAGAACATTTGGTGGAAAATATTCCCTTGCCGGAGCTTTGGTTCACTCTATGAATATCCCGACATTTAACCTGTTTTTACAGGTCGAATTCAGCGGGCTTGATTCGCTGTGGACCCGAATGGGTTTTTCTTTTCCCCTGGTTAATAATCCCTCACTGGCTATGGGTACGGCTGAAGCGAATATCATGGAATTAGCTATTGCCTACTCTTCATTTGCAAATGGTGGAAACATTATAACTCCTCAAAAAATTGTCTCAATAAAGAGTCCTGATGGGGAAGTAATCTGGCAAAATGACTTCAGTGAACCCAAAACCAGGGTATTAACTGAACGGACAAGCCAGCTCCTGTCTGCCATTCTTCAGAGAGCGGTCAGGGAAGGAACGGGTGCTACAATGGCTTCTGTATACGGGGTTACTCTGCCTCTGGCCGGGAAAACCGGCACTTCACAGGATTATGCCGATGCATGGTTTGCGGCTTTTAATCCCGCCCTGGTAATCATAAGCAGAGTAGGTGCTTCATTGCCATCCGTTCATTTCAGCAGTGGCGGAAACGGATCAGGCAGCGCACTTGCTTTACCGCTTGTCGGAATGACCCTGAAAAAAGTCCAGGCAAACCGGGAATTGACTAACCAGCTTTTCACTCCTTTTCCGGATATAGCACCTGAATTAGCTTCAGAACTAAATTGTCCCGATTTTAAAGAAAAGAAGGTTCTTGATAATTTCTTCAGACTATTCAAAAGAGATAAGAACCACTTCGAAACGCAAACTCCGACTCCTGTTCACAAAAAGGAATCCTTTTTCCAGAGGATATTCGGAAAAAGAAACAGACGGAACCCCCGGTGACCTTATACCTTCATGCCGTCATGCCATTGTTTCTCAGTCTCCATCTCCTCTTCCATCCCGGCTTCATATTCTTTAAGTTTCAAAGCTTCGAGTTCTTTTAAACGTAATGCCTCCAGGTCCCTGAGTCGCTGTGTTTCCGGAGATATGTTATTAATAGCAGCCTCCTCGGCATTGATAAGTTCCCGCCTGTGAATAATATTCCCCAGCATAAGAATAAAAATTGTCATAAGGATTACCAGCGTGATCACCTCTTCGCTGATAAGGGGAACTCTTGAGGCCAGGGGAATACTGAGGAAAAGAAGGATGGTGATAAGCCCGCGAGGCATAAATAATAGTAAAGGCATTACTGGCATTTTTAGAATCAGTTTCAGATAGATCGCTCTCAGGACAAAAATAGATGCCGTAATTGCCAGGCCTGTAAGCAGATTGCTGATGTTAAACAATCCTTTGATCTGCGTGTAGTATCCAAATATTATGAAGAAGAAAGATCTTGCAATGAAGGTAAATTCACCGAGCATTTTTCTGAATGAATTCAGGTCGGTTCTGAATTTTCTGAAATCAACAAATTTCTTTATAAAAGTATTCTCAAGTAATGAATTATTCGACAATACTATACCAAATGTAATAATTACCAGCAATGCAGGAAGATGTGATAATTGTGCCAGTATATATACCATTATAACAGAGGTCATTATGATCACATAATTAACATGGTATTTCATCTTGTGAAGCAGGATCGCCAGTACAGAGGTTGTCACAATTGCTACCAGCAAAGTTATCAGGGATGTATATGCAAAATTCATTACGCCTCCCAATATCGAGGTCTGATGTATGAGGATAAAGTCAAAAATAAGAATGCCGAAAATATCTGAAAATGAACTTTCATATACCACAAATTCTTTTTGATCTGAATTAAGAAATATGGTTGAAGGAATAGCCACTGAACTGCTGATTATCCCTAGTGGAATGCCATTTAATATTGAATCTCTGTACAGAATACCCGAAGAAATATGTTAATACGAATGAAAAAGCTGCTGTGAAGATTGCGAACAGAAAAAATGCTGAAGAAATCGATTTAACAATAAGTACTTTCCTCCTTTTCTGAAACTTCAGGTCGAGACTTGCTTCAAGAACTATCAATATAAGTCCAATTGTACCAATAACAGGAAGAAGGGGTTTCAGGTTGGGTATTCCAAGCTTTGTGTACTGGCCGAAAAGCTGAATACCAATACCAAGAGCGATGAGCAGAATGACACCGGGGATCTTTGAATATTTACTTGTGATATCAAAAATATAGGACAAAACTATAATAATACAGAGCGCCAGAATAATATAGTATGTCATTTCAGAAATTTATTAGAGAATTTGCCTGTATTAACAAGTAAACGTAAATTTACTATTAATATATTGTTCCGGAATAAATAATTCTTTTGAAAATTGAATTACACCTGTCGCTAAGTCTCTCAGTCCCTTAGTCTCTCAGTCTCATAGTCGACGGTAACACCTGCATCGGTAAGTTTATTAATTTGATCACCATCAACATTGTTACCTGATAGTTCTACATATTCGAGTTTTTTCAATTCAAAAAGCGGTGAAATGTCATCAATGTAATTATTTGTCAAATGCACACTCTTAAGGTTTTTCAGGAAGCTTAATTCATCAATTATTCCGACCTGGTTATCAGAAAGATTCAATTCCTCAAGGTCCTTAAGACCGATCAGCGGTGAAAGATCGCTTATTCTGTTATTCGATACATCTATGCTTCTGGCGTGTATGCAATATTGTACCCCATCGAGATCGTTAAGATCGGATGAAGATAATTCAAACTCCTCAATCTCTTCGAGGTACAATGGAAGGAAATCGATATCCGGATCACCATATTCCCTTAATTTTATCGCTTCATAGAAAGTATAACCTATCAGCTTTGTATGAGTTTTTACTTTATGTGGCTCTGAAGGCTCATTAATGTTAATTATACTGAATCCTTCGGTACTCAGGTCCCATTCATAAACAGGCGCATAATCGATATCCTCGTAACTATTCAGGGAAGCTGCTATCTCCTCAATGCGTTCAAGTCTCAGAATATGTGAATATTCGAGTAGTCCCTCAAAATTATTCTGCTCATTGAGCTTATTTATTTCCCTGATATGAAAACCTGCTCTGTCGGGATGATAAAGCATCATAAATTTGGAAAAACCTTTACCGTTATCTGCAATTTTAATAGTTACAAATTCACTGATAATCTCAGATATCCTTTGCAGGACGGAATATTGCTTACTTTTGAACAGGTTCAGAAGAGTAAGTGATATTCTGTTCAGATTGCTGACAGTATATGCTTCAATCAGATCCTTATGTAATTCCTGAATTGTCATTTCTACTGAATTTGATCTTTATAATTTAGCTGCAAAGTTATAATAAATATTCACGCTGGTCGGCGGATATTTACCAGCATAAGGGTGATCAGCGGAAGTATAGTTAACCGGATTTATGACAGTCAAAAATGCACACCACAGAATATCAGGAATGAAGAAAATAAAAACACACCGCGCATATCAATCCAAATGCAGTTCCAAGCAAAATCATCCTCCTTGCTTTAGTACGATCCCGTTGTAAATCTTCACGTTGTTCGACGGAAAATGTCGTTCCGATTTCACCGAAATTAAAAACTCCCATTAGTCCGAATGCAACACAGAATTTATTATGCCATTGCAGAAATCCAACACCAAATGATGCGGCAGGAATGAATAAAGTCAGCCGCCAGAGTGGATTTACGCTAACTATCGATAGTATAATAATTTCTACAATAGTCAGTACTCCGGAATATAATGCTCCGTTTCTGCGTCTCCTTCTCTCCCCGGGACCAATGTTACATACACCGGAAATGTATTTTTCCTGAGACAATGAGGAATTTTGATTTTGTGTTTCCATAATTCCGTTTTTCACGATTTATCAGGTGTAGAGAACAAAGAAGAACTTTAAAACTGACAAAGGAGATATTTTTCGCTATATGCTCAGGAAAAAATAAATGCGGCACCTGACTTATACAATCATTCCATGAATCAAAGTTTGAAACAAATCGAGTTTGTACCACATTTTCGCATAGAAATATAAAAGCAAGAGTAATGCTGCCAGGAATATAGATAATAATCCAAAATATTTACCAGCTACCGATTTCCCCGATCTGACAGCTTTTACAGAGATGTTTTTTATCAGTTCCTCAAGTTTAATAAATAGCGGGTAAAATATTATTACAATCATTGCCATTCCGAGAAATGTAAAAGCAACCGGCTTATAATGATACTTATAACTGACCATGTAATTAGTTATGGCATTGGTTATCAGGTTTACCGTAAGGATAGTTATTGTCATCACAACAAAACGGAAGGAATAACGGTACATAATATCGTAAATTTGAGTGCATACAAATATATTTATTAACCTTTCTTTCTCCTAAAGAACATTCTTTTTAAGCTCGACCAGACATTTTTTGGGTCTTTAGAGTCTCTCTCGTCTCCGATGAGTGATGCATAGGGTTCTAAGCCCTGAACATTTTCAAATACTATCTTAAGTATTCCGGATAATGGCAGAAATAAAATAATACCGGCTAAACCCCAGACTACACCTCCCAGTATGAGGACAAAAATGGTAAAGAAAGGGCTGATGTTTACACTGCCTCCGACTATATAAGGTTCAATAAAATAATGATCTATGACATTAACAAGTAATATTATAATAATAACCCAGACCGACTGGTTAAAAGGTCCGTCTATGATTGAAATAAAAAAAGGAACCAATCCACCGATTAACGCTCCGACATATGGGATAATGGTCATAATAGCAACAATCATTGAAAGTACGATAGCATTTTTGAGACCGATTATCAAAAAACCAATAAGAAAAAGTATGCCCATAATTAAAGCGGCAACAAGTCTTCCCGTAAGGTATTGCTGAGCAACGTTACTGATTTTGTCTATCATTTCTTTTGCCTCATTCCTGTTCTCTTCCTTATAAAGCATTACTACAAAATTTTCATATTTATTCCTTTGCATTAAAAAAAGGAAAATAAATACCAGAACCAGAAATAAGCTTCCGATAAAAGTAAAAGTGCCTCTCACCATATCGGAAAGAAAACTACCTGCATTTCTGAAATACATCAGAAGCGTGGACCCTCAGCTGTTCAGTACTTATACCCAGACTGTCATTAATCCATGACTGTATATCCAGTTTTAATTCTTCATACCGAAATATTATCAGTGGAAGTTCCTTTCCAATGTTGCCAATCTGAGCGGAGAGAAGAAAGATTACTCCTGAAAATATAATTACAATTATCAGTACGGATAATACAGATGAAAAGACTCTTGAGACCCCTCGATTTTCAAGTTTGTTTGCTAAAGGAGTCATTAGCATTGCCAATAATCCGGCGAAGCTTATCAGCTTGAAAAATTCTCTGCCAAAATATAAGACCAGGGTTATTAAAATTGCGAAAAGCAATATTTTGTTAATTCGGGCCAGTCCGGGATGAGGTAGCATAATTAAAAGCAAAATATATAATTTGCAAAGAACAGTCAATTTCAATCATTTTCAAATACAAAGCAAGAAAATTAAGTGAAAAAAATTCAGTCAGCAATAAATCCGTCATATCATTGCACTGGTGCCGGATCCATAAAATAGACGTATCTTGCCGGCAATTGTTCTTTATCATAGTGTTTTCATTAACAGAAAGGATAATTTAATGTGTTTTTCGCCGCAGGCAAGTTTTGCAGGAGGTATTATCATTTCTGCTATTGGTATCGTTACGATAAGGAAAATCCACAGACCTTCACAGATCCTCTTTGGTAGCATCCCATTATTCTTTGGCTTTCAGCAATTTGCAGAAGGGATCGTGTGGCTGACACTTCCCCTGGAAAACTATATCGTAATTCAAAAAATATCTGTTTATATATTCTTAATTACTGCCCAGGTCATATGGCCCGTACTTATTCCTCTTTCGGTGTGGTTGATGGAAGTGTCGAAAAAAAAGAAAAAAATATTATCATACCTGCTTCTGGCCGGAGTGGGATTATCGATGTATTATGCTTTTTGCCTGGTGAATTTTAATGTCAATCCGCAAATTGAGGGCTTTCATATTAAATATTATAATGATTTCCCGGAATCCCTTGGAATGATTGCTACCCTAATCTACCTGATAGCAACTATACCCCCTCTTTTTGTGTCGAGTGTTAAGAAAACTCATTTTCTGGGAGTACTGATGACATTTTCATGCATCGTCACTATAATCTTCTTCAAGCAATATCTTACATCGGTATGGTGCTTCTTTGCCGCCCTTATAAGTGGAGTTGTCTATTGGATCTTAAATGATCTTCAAAGAGCATTTTTATTAACCAGATTCCGGTTTATAAGGATGCATCCGCAGAAAGAAGAGAGTAAGTAATATTGGTATCCGGAGTTCGGTATTCGGTATTCGGTATTCGGTCATCGGTATTCGGTCACGTCAATGCCTAAATATCGTTGACCTGTTGTTAATACTTAATTGGCTTCTGATTGATCATAATTGATGAACCACTGTTGACCGACGGTGCCACGATCGGTGGACTCGAAGAGTTATTCACGACATCAAGTGGCACTGCTGTAAACGTAATTGGGGTTAAGTCATCGTCAAAGCTTTGAAGAGGTTATCACTGCGTTGTAATATATAAAACATTGATCAACGAGTTTATTTTATGGTGTCGGATACGTTCATCTGGAACAACTTATCAGGACCTGGATAATCATAATGCTCGCTGTACGCAATGATTTGCTTTATCTGTAAGTGAACGTTACGCGTACACCTTATCAGTCAGGTCGACAAGCTATGGAGCATTATGCCAAGAATTTAGCAGTGCTGCTGAACTGCGTATAGCAATAGTCCTGCCTCCGCGCTCTGAGTGCAGATCGCTCCTTTTAAATGTGCCTTGCTCTTAGTTAATTAATCTCTGAAGAGCGGGATCGTCGGCTGACTCTGTGCGCAAATTGTTGATATCGGAAGGCCCAAGGACCTCACGATAATAAAATTCCAATGGAAGAGGATGAGGCGTTTCTACCCAGGATTAAAGCAGGATGTCACTCACGAAAATCGATGACGCATGTAACTCCAGATTCTTGAAAGTTCGGAAAACGGGTAACTCCAAGGTTGTTGGTCTGTTTAATCTCTTTAGTTCATTTCAATCTCTTAATCCAGAACCTGAGTTCATACAGAGCCTGTTAAACTGATCCACTGCCCATGCATCTTATCTGCAGCAAAATATGGGAACTCCAGGCTGTCATCCGATCGATGATCATTGCACGTATCTCATTTATCAACGGAACCAGTTGTTCATAGTTATTGAAGCTATATCGCTGCGACTTAACATCTGATGCAAGTACCGGTTCCAAAAGTTAAATACGGCAAAATAGACCATTCTGTAAAACTTTATGCCCGTGATCTTCCCGGTTGAAGTGGTACCAGACGAGAGCCTGGAACCTACTTTTATCTGAAGTCGACGTTATGGCAACTTGTCCGGCATCCAATCATCTTATGTATCAGACGCAAGCAATAACTGGATTAGTTTCTACGACTGTCTCAGTGCCTAGTACGCGCATCGGGAGCACTGGATCAACCTGACTCTCGCTCCGGGCTTCAATTATTGTTTTACTTGGTTCTTCTGCCATTTCCGAGTATTTGTAAATCCGTTCATAAACTGACGTCCTGCTTACAGAATAAGTCTTACAGACAGCGCGAAATATCGAGGTAATATGCAGCTCTATAAGACACTTAGTTGCTTCTTCTAAATACTCTCCACTAAAGAACGCTGAAACTGAGGTTTGTTCTCGTGATCAAAATGCAGGTGCTTTATACCATAGTGTTAACCATTTGTATGGTCAACGTATTTCAGGCACCGTCAGTCATTGGTAAAGTATGAAATAAAAAATTATAGCTTTGACAAATAAAGAACCTAAATTAAAATATCCTGAGATGGACGATTCAATAAATAAAACTCAGTCAGATTCTAACCCGATAAAGGTATCGGATGACAGTGATTCAAACGAGATACTCGTATTCACATCAAATCATAATGTTTATAAAGTTCAGAAAAAGGAGATCAGGGACAAATTTCAGGCACTGCAGAAAATTGAATTCGAGGCAGGAGAAAAAGCAATTTACCTGACGGGTGAAAAGAACTATTCAGGGTTCCTGATAGTTGCTTATGAAAACGGGAAAATCGGGAAAATATCAATGAACACCTTTCAGACTGAATACAACAGAAAAAAATTGAAGAATGCTTTCAATAGTGAATCACGACTGCTTTTTATTGAACTTATTGAACATGATATTGATTTAGTTGCAGTTAGCAGCATTAAGAAAGTTATCTTGTTTAATACATCCCAGATCAATCCTGTCGAAAGCAGAACAACAAAAGGTGTGCAGGTCATGAAACCGAAAGATGGCAGTTCAATGATAAAGGTTAAACGATTGGAACATACTAAACTGACTGAACCTGAATATTATCGTAAAAGCGGTTCCCTGAATGTAGTGGGCTATTACCTGAAACAGGGAGATGAAATATAATTATGGTGAGTTGTTGACTGTAGAAGCAGGAACTAAATTTCAGGTTGTGGCAAAGAATTAACTGGATTCAGGTATATAGGAACGCCAATGCATATTTTGAAAAACAAAAAGCTCAGTCATTCGTTCCTATCTGCAGATACTGTTAAACCATCATATTATGAATCCAAATACAATCAGGGATGTTGCCTCTTCTTTTCAAAAGAGCAGAATCCTTTTAAGCGGTTTTGAACTTGACATATTCACAAATATTGATGAATCAGGCACATCAGGCAGGCAGATTGCAGGCAAATTGAAATTAGATGAACATGCCTGCGAGCGTCTGATGAATGCGCTGGTATCTTTAGGCTTTCTTAAAAAGCAAAACCATCTATTCTTCAATACAGCCGAAAGTTTTGCTTTCTTATCAAAAAAGAGTCCCGAATACCTGGGAGGCCTGATGCATTCAAACCATCTGTGGAATACATGGAGCAATCTTACAAAGGTTGTGAAAACAGGTGTTTCAGCTAATCCTTCAGAAATTAATGAAAGAGGAGAAGAATGGCTATTCTCTTTTATAAGTGCAATGCACGACAGGGCAAAAAAACAGGCTCCGCAGCAACTGGCAAATATTGATTTGCAGGAAGTAAAATCCATACTCGACATTGGCGGAGGGTCCGGTGCTTTTTCTATGGAATTTGCTTCCAGGAAACCCGGTATCGAAGCAACTGTTTTTGATTTGCCAATGGTTGTACCAATAACAAAAAAATTTCTCGAGAAAGAAGGTTTTTCTGATAAAATCAGGACCTATGCCGGTGATTACACAAAAGATAAATTGCCAGTAGGATTTGATTTAGTGTTTTTATCAGCTATCATTCACAGCAACTCGCTGGAGGTGAATCAGGACTTAATCAGGAAATGCTTCGGTTCATTAAACAAAAATGGCAAAATCATAATTCAGGACTGGATAATGAATAATGACCGTACGCAGCCTACATCAGGAGCTGTATTTGCAGTAAATATGCTTGTGGGTACAGAAGCAGGAGATTGCTTTACAGAGCAGGAAGTGACGGAAATGCTGGACACTGCCGGATTTAAGGATATTTCAAGAACTGAATTTGAAACAGGTTACAGTCAAATGACCGCATATAAGAAATAGCTGATAGCGGTTAGGAACATGCTGCTTGCGGTATGCAGGGGTGGCCGGATATTGCCTGTTATAAACATTACATAATACATTCATTCCTGACATGATCTGTAACCAGTGCTGCCACTGACAGCTCCAAACCATCTGTACCGGTACTTGGCAATAATATCATAAACCGGATCCCTTATGAATCCCGGAACAATAATAAATATGTAAAGAAAGGGCCATAAGCCATCCAGGCATTTTAATATGTGTAATACTGCACTGGATTTTGTATAGATTTTTTCATCCTGGATCAATAAAACCGATCCTTTATTTACATTTTTTGTGTAATACCTGTTTAAGTATTCTTCAGCTTTTTCCGAGTCAAGCGGTATGAAGCAGAATATTCTACTGCTGTCATTTTTTGTTATAAATCTGACAACATTGTTGCATAGTTTGCAGGTCCCGTCAAAAAGAATAATATACTTTTTTGCTTTTCTTTTATCTTCTTCAGTCCGTTTACTCATAAAAAATAAATTCATTGTCCTGATTCGATCGCGTGGTGTTTTTGTTATTTCATTTTTTCAATCAAAGCTTTATATCCGGCATCCTTGCTTATATTCCCGAAGGCAGGATCAAGTTCAACAGTTTTCCGTGAATTGAAACCATGCTTCATAGCTGCAGACAATGCATCAACCGACTTTTTTGATTTACCCGTTTGGGCCAGGGATCTGGCCAGGTTATAGTAATTATTCGGGTTTTCGCTATCTGACAATGTGCAGATCTCAAACAGGAAAGCTGCCTGTACATAACCCTTGTCCCTGTAAAATGAGGTTCCCTGCTCAGAGCAGAGGATAGAAATGAAATTCAGGACTCTTGATGCCATCTGGCTATTTTCAACGCTGCCATTATCACGAAGCTTTATAAGTGCTCTGGTCTCACCTACCAACAAGGTTGAAGTACTGTCGGATAATGAACCTGAAGTAAAGATCTCACTCAGGTGGTTCAGATAGGATGCTTTTCTCTCCTGTTCATTTGCAACCATTTTGTTCCATTTGCGGGTTGCTGTTTTATATTCTGGCGATTTTTCCGAATCAGTCAGCGACTTGTTCATACGGGAGGCAAAAGGAGTTCCCTGGAAGTCTCTTGAGGCAAACCTCATGTATCTTATTGCATCAATACTGTTTCCTGCTGATAGCTGTGAATTGATCAGGTCTTGCGCTTTGTTTTCAACATATGAAAGGAATGTCGGATCGGCCGGTATTGTTTTCCTGTTCATTGACTGAAGGAGTAACCATTCCACAGCCTCAGTGATCAGATTGGGTGCTGGCCATTGATGGCCTCCGTGAAATGTTCTGAGATATGATATGACCCTGGTTCGGTTGTCGAAGAAACCTGACAGGTCATGCATTTCGAGATAATTCATATCGAGAGTACCCGCCAGACCATAATACAGGAAGCCGGAATTTCCTGAGGGTAGATAATTCCTGTCATTTGGCAGGCCTGCACCGCAACCGATAACACCGGAGATCTTCTTTTCTTTTATGGCTAAGGCTGTTGCAAAACGTGATCCCCCGGAAAAACCTGAAGCGTATATCCTTCTCTGATCCACATTGAATCGTCCTTCAATATCCTTAAGCATTGCAGCTGCGGCTATGAAGTTATCTCCCAGCGGTCCGTTGCGCGAATTGTTGGAGCAGGCAAGGATGAATCCATACTTTCTGCCTGCCTCAATGAAGGTATTAATGCCGGACCTTCCCCTTGCTGCAGGATCAAAAATCAGGATGACCGGCCAGCTCTTTTTATTATCATATTGGGCAGGCTGAAAAAGTGCATAACTCTGTCCAATAGCATCATGGCACCGGACTGTATCGGTAATCTGCTCAATAGTTGCTCCCTGCGGGAACATGAGTGATTGAGGCGTAAAGACCAGGAGGAACAAGTTGAATATCCTGAAGATTATTCCCATTCCTCTAAGATATTAATTTTATTTTAACGGTGCGAGGTGTGAGGTACGCGGTGTGCGGTTGAACCGGACCGAGCTCACAGAAAGCTGGCGCAGAAAGCTGGCGCAGAAAGCTGGCGCGGATTTGCAATCCGTGCCTATTATTATGCCAGACAAAGGAAAGCAGGGATTATGACCGCGCAGAAGCAGGGGCACGGATTATAAATCCGCGCCAGCTTACGGGCTCTTTTAACTCATGGTTTTAAGAATCCGCATAGCTTCTGCCACATGCTTTTCCGGTTGGACCAGTGAGTCGAAATTATATACCACATGCCCGGTCTTGTCCACCACAAAAGTTACCCTGCCAGGTATCGGTGAAGTTTTTACTCCGAACATTTTTCGCACCGCATTGTCCTTGTCACTTAATAGTGTGAATGGCAATTTGTATTTATCTGCAAATTCCTTGTGACTTTGAACTGACTGTTCGCTAATACCGATGATCATGGCATCCGATTCATTGAAGACGCTGTAATCATCGCGAAAAGTACAGGCTTCCTTTGTGCAGCCGGGTGATTCATCTTTGGGGTAGAAATAAATGACCAGCTTTTTCTTTCCAACGACACTATTGATGTCGAACATTTTACCATTCTGATCGGGTAGTTTGAATTCCGGGACTTTTGCCCCTACATTCAGTATCTGGGCCTGGCTGCATGCAGCAAATGGCAGAAGTAACGCCGGTGTCAGGAGATATCTTAAATACTTTTTCATGATTTTAGTTTTTAATTTGATAAATATGCGAACTAAAAACAATGAATGAACAAGTTTGTTCGGGATCTCCCCTTCTCTTCTTCAGCCCTGTGCCGTTACGCCGTTAAGCCATTATTTACATTTGAGGTTAGCCCGCTTTACTTTAGAGGGTGCTGCAAAAACTCCAAAGCTGGCCTTCTTGAATGATTCACAAGCTTCAGCTGTCTGACCTTTACCTTCCTGTGCCAGGGCGATCTGAAAGTAGAATTTTGCTTTGGGTTCTTCAGCACCGGTCTCAAGGGCCAGTCCTTTTTGGGCATACTCTAAACCCTTATCGAAAGCCTTCTGTTTGTTGTAAACCTCGGCAAAGAAATAGAACAGATCCTTGTCGTCACCATATTTTGCAGCTTTATTAAGAAAGCCAAGCGCCTCATCAAGTTTATTTGCCTGATCAGACTTTGATCCGGCTGCACGAAAATACCCAAGCGCCAGTGCGGATGCCTGTTTAATCTTAGCATCATCAGTTCCTGGTTTCATCTTTCCGATATACAGATCGATAGTTTTTTCAAAATCGTCCGAATTGGCCTGTTTTAAATATATTAATGCCTTATTGTAAATTGCAGAAGTATAATCAGGGTTGATCATCAAAACACTGTCAAATGTTGCAAGTGCATTCTTGTAATCATCTTTAGAGAAATACTCGCTTGCCATATTATTATATGCCTTTATCAGAAGCATATCAGCGTTCTGTTTAGTTGTTGGGTTATCATATTTTACTGCTGCGGCAACTGCTTTTTTTGCAGCCGATATTATTTCGGACGCTGGTTTTTTCGCGGTAAATGCATCTGAGGCAACATTATAATACAAACTGGGCAGTACTTTTATAGCCTTCTGACTTAGATCAGCTGCAGAATCTCCAACCTGTTTCGACAGGGTGACCACATTTTCAAAGGCTTTAATTGCTCCCTGGGGATCAGTCTGAACTAAACTGGCACCTTCATTGTAAGCTTTGATAACATCATTTCGTCCCTGTGCTTTAATAGTTGAAGTTGAAAAAACTAATACAACAAGGAAACTGACTGTTTTAATTAAATTTCTTGGTTTCATTTTGATTATCATTTTATTATATAACATTTATTCTATTGAAAAGGTTAAAAATAAAAATTTAAATTGTTTTGTTTAACATTTTATCTGAAAAGTTTAAATGCTTCGTTGTTTTACCAGATTGACTATTTAAAATCTCACCCCTTCGTATGAGGCATGTGATCTTCTGCTCGACTGCAATCCATTCCTCTTCTACTTGGAGGCATTCCTGGCACCAATTACAACCGAGCAGAGCAGAATGTTTAGGCGACAGCGAGTCACAATCTACTGCGAGCTCGGTGAAGCCAATTCGGCGCCATCAGCGCCCTGTGCCTCAAAACAAAGAGCTGCAATCCTTAATACGCTGGGATTGCAGCTCTTGTCATTCTCACAATTGTAAAAATTTTTTGATGATGTTTGCTAGTTCCGCCGCTACACTTCTCCTTCCTTCACTTCAATAATTTCATCAGCCAGCAGGCCGTGAGCTTCGCGATGAACCCTGATAGCAGATTCTTTATCAGGAGCTTCCACCAGACAGAATACTTTGCCGCTACCCTCATCAAACCAGTATTTTTGGTATTTCACATTGTATTTACCCTGAATTTTAAGGTCCCTGGCATGAGCATCTGCTACAGCTTCCTTCGTTAAGCCGGGAACATGTTGATGAATATCCATAAATAGTGACATTTTGACCTCCTTTTTTAAAAGTTAATTAGAATAAGTACAGATTGAAAAGCCAGCATCTTTAATTTATTACTTGCTTCGAATGTAATGCTACCTTACAAATAAGTACTAAGAGAAAGACACCGGGTGAAATAGTAAACACTACACGACAGATTTAGTTCAAAATAGTATCTGATTATCCCTATGGGCCTCCAGCCGCTGCCGCGGATCTGGCTTCGCCGGGCTTACAGGAACTGGCGCGGATTTGCAATCATTTGCAATCCGTGCCTCTTCGGCAATCCTCCATCTTCGTTATTCATCCTTCAGGATATCCACCAGCCTAACACATAAAGCCTTTATTATTTGATAACTTATGGTCCCTACAGCAACAGCGAGGATCAGTAGCGTAGCGAGAATGAATTCCCAGAGCTGCAGATCGTATTTATTTGCCCCTGCAGGCAAAACCCGGTATACATAATAAGCAGCCGGCCAGGCAAGAAGGACAGAAATGAATATCAGTCTGATGAATTCAGATGAAAGCGTCATATACAGACTGGTATGTGAGAACCCGAGTACCCGCCGGATACCGACTTCCTTCATTTTTCGCTGTGTAAGAAACAGGATCAGTCCGAATAAGCCAATCGATGAAATTATGATTGTAATGATTGCTGTAAGTGTCATTATTTTTGAGAAACCTATCCATGCCTTAAGAGCATTTTCATTTTGTGTAAGGAATTGCATGTTCCTGAACTCAAATGCATCGTTTGGGAAAAATTGACTGAATTCATCCTTTACAATCCCCATTGCTTTCTTTTCCTGTCCTTTTGAAAAATTGACCGCATAGACAGCATTACTCATAACCGAATCTTTGGCAAGCTTGTAGACATGCGGCTCAAGAGGAGAATACACTGAAAATACAACATAATCTTTAATTACTCCGATCACTTCAAAGTCTTTATTATAGACCTTCATGTGCCTGCCAACTGCATCTTTCCATCCGAAAACTTTCGCAGCTGTTTCATTTATCAGACACTTGGATCTGTCAGCAGGAAATTCTCTTGAAAAATTTCTACCGTCCAGGATGTTTAACCCGAATGTGGGAACGAAATCATAGTTGACATTACTGATTCTCACAAACACTTTTTCGTCGGGTTTTCCTCCTTCCCAGTTCAGATCATCTCCGCCAGGCAGAATGAATGGAATATAATCGGAAACGCACATATTTTTGATTTCCGGATGTTGCAGCAGTTTCTGACGTAATGGTTCCAGTGATCCTTTCTGATCTGTAACGATGTTGGCAAACATAACCGTTTCGGAGTCGAATCCCAGCTCTTTCTTTAGCATATGCTGGGTCTGCCTGTAAATAATGAAGCCAACTATCAACATGAAAATGGAAATGCTGAACTGAATTGTCACCAGGGTTTTCTTGAGACTTATGCCATTGGTTTTTTCCGAAATAAATTTCTGTTTGAGCGCAGCGACGGGATTATAAGAAGAGATTACGTAAGCCGGATGTAATCCTGATAATAATCCTGTCAGAAGTGTTACCACAAAGATCACAACGAGTAATCTCCAGTCTTTAAAAGTTCCTGAAAAAGTTTCACTTCCTAACATCCTATTCATAGCCGGTATTGCAAGTTGCGCCAGGAAGAGTCCGGTTATTGCAGCAATAAATGTCAGAATAACTGATTCTCCCATGAACTGTTTCCATAAGCGTTTTTTATTAAAACCAAGCGTTTTCTTGATCCCTATCTCACGGAAACGCGTTGTAGCATTTGCAGTCTGCAGGTTAATGAAGTTGATCGAGGATAATATAAGTATCAGAGCTGAGAGAAATGAAATAAGCCCGACAATAATATACATTGTCTTTTCAAAAAAAGGATCTATATAGAGCTTTGACATCGGACGCAAATAAGGATGATGTTCTTTAGTGTAATCCTTAAGTGCATCATATATTTTTGTGTCGACTGACGAAGAGCTTGCGTGCGGTTTTAGCAGTACATAAGTGTAAAAAGAGTATGACCTGTAATCTTTCTCGTAAGTTGACTGGCCCGTGAGAGGCGTGTACAAATGCATTGGTATTATGAATGACGGCCGCCAACTTGATTTCAAAGGGATGTCATCATAAACTCCTGTAACATTGAAAACAACTTTGTTTTCACCATAAACCTGTTTGCCAAGAGCATTCCCTCCCGGAAACATACGGTTTGCAACCTCTTTTGACAATACCATTGAATATGGCTGAACAAGGGCATTTGCAGGGTCACCCTCAATGAATTTGAAAGTGAAAATATCAAAGATCGACTGGTCAGAATAATAACCAAATCGTGTCAGGAACTGATTTTTCTTGTCGACAGAAAGAAATACTCCGCTCTTGTTATTGTCACCCACATCGTGGATGAGTGCGATTTTTTCTATTTCAGGAAGATCAACCAGGTCTTTCCGGCTGAGAGCTGCGGTTACACTCCAGGTATGCTTTATGGTGTTTTCCTTCTGGTCCATGAAAAGCTGGAGCCTGTAAATCCGGTCATACTTTGTGTTTTGTTTATCATAATTGAACTGGTCGGATATAAAGGTGCTGAGCACAACGAAGGCGGCAAACCCGACTGCAAGGTTTGTGAGAATGATAAAGTACAAAACTTTGTCCCTGGCAATCCGCCTTAGGAGAATGTATATTGATTGTCTGATCATGACTCTGTTGATTTGGGGTGAATAAGCTGTTTTGTTTTACACGACTCTGTTAATCGATTCAAATACTTTTTCAGATCTTTCAATCACAAGATGGCCATCGAACAGGTTAACGATCCTGTGTGCTCTCTCTGCATGATTAATTGAGTGGGTAACCATAACTATGGTTGTTCCTGCGGCATTCATTTCCTCCAGAAGTTGCATAACCTGTTCACCATTACTGGAATCAAGGTTACCAGTCGGTTCATCCGCAAGGATCAGTTTCGGGTTTGTGATCAGGGCACGCGCTATTGCAGCCCTTTGCTGCTGACCTCCTGAAAGCTGCCTTGGGAAGTGACTTCTGCGATGTCCTATCCGCATCTGATCGAGGATCTCTTCAACACGTTCTTTGCGCTTTGTCATAGGCACCTTCATCGCAATCAGAGGTAGTTCAACGTTTTCAAAAATTGTCAGTTCGTCAATGAGGTTGAAACTCTGAAAGATGAATCCGATGTTTCCTTTGCGCTTGTTTGTCCTTTCCTTCTCACCGAAGCCCGATACATCGGTGCCTTCGAAATAATATTCCCCCGAATCGGAATTATCGAGAAGACCCAGGATATTAAGAAGTGTTGACTTTCCGCAGCCCGAAGGTCCCATTATAGCAACAAATTCACCTTTGCTGACTTTAAAATTTACCTCATGAAGAGCTGTTGTTTCAACCATTTCGGTCCGGAAGATTTTTGATAAATTGACTGTTCTTATCATATATAGGTTTTTCTTAATATAGGCCAAGTTCATGCCAAAAAATTATTTTATTGATAATCAGATATATGAAATAATACGATTCCTTCTCAGGTAAAATTTTTTGACATAATTCATCAAAATATTTTACATTTAATAATTATTTGAACCCTGACACATGAAGAAAAACAAACTTCTTATCGTCGACGATAACAAGGCACTGCTGAATGCTCTGAGAATATTGCTTAAAGAGGAATTTGAGGTCATCAGAACGATCTCCGGTCCAAATCAGCTTTATGCCGAGCTTGAAAAAGGCGATCTGGATCTTGTGCTGCTTGACATGAATTTTAAAGCAGGCGTGAATACAGGAAATGAAGGATTATTCTGGCTCAGGGAGATAAAGAAGAAAAACCCTCTGGTTGAAGTTGTTATGATCACTGCTTATGGCGATGTGGAACTGGCAGTAAGATCACTCAAGGAAGGTGCGGCAGATTTTGTATTAAAGCCCTGGGACAATGATAAATTAAAAGCCACACTTGAAGCAGCAGGCAGATTGAGAAATTCAAATCTTGAAATATCAGATCTGCGATCAAGAGAAAAACTGTTTAAGCAGGATGCCAACCGGACCACAGGCCTTATCACCGGTAAATCAGCCGTTATGAAGGAAATCATGAACCTTGTGGATAAAATTGCCGTCACCGATGCCAGTGTTCTCATAACAGGTGAGAATGGAACGGGGAAGGAGCTAATTGCCCGTGAGATACATAACAGATCGAAGCGTTGTAGTGAACTTTTTGTGATGGTGGATCTCAATTCACTTTCAGAATCGCTGTTTGAAAGTGAGCTTTACGGACATAAAAAAGGCTCATTCACGAATGCATATGAGGATAAGACCGGCAGATTTACAATGGCAGACAGAGGCACATTATTCCTGGATGAGATAGGAAATATACCTGTAAGCCTTCAGGCGAAGATCTTAACGGTACTGCAGACCCGTATTGTCACACCGGTAGGTTCGGTGAAGGAAATACCTGTCGATTTCCGGTTAATCAGCGCTACCAACAAAAATCTTTCAGTGATGGTCGCTCAGAATCAGTTCAGGCAGGATCTTCTCTTCAGAATGAATACGATACAGATCCATCTTCCCCCGCTCAGGGAAAGAACCGACGATATTGAAGATCTTGCTTTACATTATCTGAAGATATATGGAAGAAAATACGATAAACCCAACATCGGACTTGCAGAAGATGCAGTTGAAAAATTAAGAAGAAATCCATGGTATGGAAATATCAGGGAGTTACAGCATACCATGGAGAAAGCAGTTATCCTGTCGGAGGGCGACAGGCTTCATGCTTCAGACTTTATTCTCATTGACAGTGACATAGCTCCACCGAATCAGACAGAGACCCTTGAGGAAATGGAGAGAAAGATGATAATCAGCACATTGAAAAAGAATAATTTTAACCAGGGGCTATCAGCTGAACAGCTGGGCATTACCAGGCAGACACTCTACAATAAAATTAAGAAATATGGTGTCTGAAAAACTTCTTAATTACCGTGCCGGGATTATCCTGCTGCTGCTGAATATCATTTCATTTACGGGTTCAGGAATTATGCTTGCCACCGGGCATTATCTTTCTGCCACCTTGTTTGTGCTCGCAGGCGGGATAATTATACTGCTGCTGGTAAGGATCTACAACGCTACAAACGAGACAATTACCTTTTTTTTTGATTCACTGCGAAATGATGATACAACACTCCATTTTGCAACAAACTTCAGGAACAGGACTCTGACCAGGCTATATGAAAGCATGAACCACCTGAACCACCATTTCCAGGAAATCAGGATCAGAAATGAATATAACGAATCTTACTACAGGACATTAATTCAGCATGCATCAACAGGCATAATAGTACTTGATGCTAATAACAAGGTGGAGCTGATTAACAAAGCGGCATGCCAGTATGCGGGATTCTCCCCTGAATCTACAAATCTGAATACACTCGTGATTAAGCATCCTGCATTTTATGAGGCTGTATGTAATCTTAAGCCGGGGGAGAATGTTACATACAGAAATCTGATTTCGAATAACCTTCAGATACTCGTGTTCAGAGCATCCATGATAAAGAGGAAAGATGCAGAGCTCAAGCTTGTTTCCATTCAGGATATCAGGCATGAACTGGAATTCAGGGAACTCGATTCATACAGGAAACTGATCAGCGTGCTGACACACGAGATCATGAATCTGCTCTCGCCGCTGACCACCGTTTCAAAAGAGCTCTATTCCATGTTTCGCACGAATGATAAGCCAAAAATGTTGTCGCAGATCGACGACGAAACAATAAAAACTGCTGTTACCGGTCTTCAGCTTATAAATGACCAGAGCAACGGACTCCTAAATTTTGTCAGCAATTACCGGAAGATCTCTAAGCTTCCGCAACCGGAATTTGAAACATTTGAGGTTGACGGGTGGGTTGAACAGCTGAAAATTGCATTCTCAGGGAAGATGAGTGAGAATAATATCAGCTTTAAGATTACTGCAGATAAGTCATTGAAAGAAGTCATTGCAGATAAGAAACTGCTTAACCAGGTTATTATAAACCTTATAAACAATTCAATAGAAGCTCTTCTGGAAAAAAACAAGGAAAGACTGATAAGGATCGAGATGCTGCGAACACCTCAGAACAATGTGATCATGAAGATAATCAATAACGGACCGCTGATACCACCGGCACTGCTTGAAAAGATCTTTGTCCCGTTCTTTACCACTAAAAAGAACGGATCGGGTATCGGACTGAGTATTTCACAGGAGATAATGAAATTGCATAACGGCTCGATCACAGCTGTCTCGTCGGAGGAGAGTAAGACGTGTTTTATTGTGGAATTCTGAAGAAAGGCGCTACGGGCGAAGCTCGCAACTGGAATCAGTTTCATAATACAAAAGACCTTTCGTTCTTTGCATCAAGACAAAGAAAGTAATAACAGATTTCTGGTTAAATTTCACTTTATTTGATCATAAAATTCCTTCTATGAAAATCCATCCTCCAACCTCCAGATCAATTATCTTATTTTGTTTTTTAGCCCTTACTACATTTTTTGTCTTAGAAAAGGCAAGCGCCCAGGATAGAAACTGGACACACTTCCGTGGCAGCAACCTCAATGGAATAGCAGAAGCAAAAAATATTCCAATGGTCTGGAGTGATTCTGCAGTTAAATGGAAAACAAAAATTCATGATGAAGGTTATTCCTCTCCTGTTGTTTTTGACAATCAGGTCTGGGTTACAACAGCGACACCTGATGGCAAAGAGCTCTACGCTGTCTGTACCGATTTTGTGACAGGAAATATAATTTACGATATAAAGGTTTTTACTCCTGATGATATTGAAGGAAAGCATTCCCTGAACACTTATGCCTCTCCTACTCCCTGTATCGAAAAAGGTTTTGTGTATGTGCACTATGGAAGCATGGGAACGGCGTGTATAAATACCTCCGATGGCTCCATAGTATGGAAACGCTCAGATCTCAAATGTAAGCATGTCCAGGGTCCGGCATCATCACCGATACTCTATAAAGACCTCCTGATACTTCATTTCGAAGGCACCGATGTAAGGTTTATTGTTGCTCTCGATAAATCAACCGGAAAGACTATCTGGAGGACCAGCAGGCCTGAAGAACCATATCAGCCACTCGCACCTATAGGACGTAAGGCATACATAACGCCAATAATAATGAATGTTGCAGGACGTGATATTCTGATATCAAATGGCTCTGCTGTCTGTATTGCATACGATCCAAATGACGGGAAGGAAATATGGAGAGTTGTGGACGGAGCTGAATCGACTATAGCAATGCCATTTGCTGAAAACGTTGTTGTATTCTGGTATACAGGATTTTCTATTGGTGATGATGGCAAAAAATATACGGAATTGGTTGCTGTGAATCCAGATGGAAAAGGTGATATTACAACTACCAATGTACTCTGGAAGAAACGTGAAGAATTATCACGAAACCAGAGTCTGACGCCAGTTATAAAAGACGGATTGATATATACTGTCAACACCAGAAATATCCTGATGTGTATTGATGCAGCTGACGGAAAAGAAGTATGGTCAACGCATGTCTCCTCAAATTATGACTCATCTCCGGTTTATATAAATGGGAATATCTTCTTTTTCTCTGTAAAAGGTGAAATTCTAGTAATTAAAGCAGGACGTAAATATAATCCTGTGGCAAAAAGTCAGATGGATTCAGGTATCTGGGCTACCCCGGCCGTTTTAAGGAACTCTGTTATACTCAGAACTCAAAAATATCTGTACAGGATAGCAGGGTGAGACGTGAGGCGTAGGGTGTCAGGCGTGCGGCGTACGGAATCAAAGTTTGTCTTTTATCATTAAAGTTTAGTAATTTTATAGAACATATCTTTATTATGTTGATAATCAACCAACCCTATACCAATGAAAAAGATAATTTATTTAAGTCTGGTAATTATTTTAATAACCGGAAATTGTACTCAGGAAAAAAAATTACCTATTGAGGGTGCCTGGCAACTGGTTGTAACACAAAGTGTAGCAAACGGGAAGACTGAAACTACATATCCGGGAGTTATGGTGGGCAGCGAATTTAAAACATGGTCTGAAAAGAATTTTATGTTTGTGGGAAGATGGACCGAAAATTCAATAATCACAGACAACTATGGTTTCGGGACTTACACTCTTGAGGGAAATAATTACGAAGAAACGATACTATATCATTTCAACAAACCATACGAAGGCCAGACAATCAAGATGAAGCTTGAGTTGAGGAATGACACCGTTTTCCAGGTTTATCATCGTCTCGATACAGCAGGTAAACCCGATGAAAAGGTTTATTCGGTTGAAAAATATATCAGACTGAAATAGCGACGTTGCATGCAATGTCTGGCCCCACGCCTTTATGCTTTTATTGTGAAGGCCGGGATGGACTTACATCTGGTTCGATTGTCCTGAAGGACATCACCTGCATGTTCTCCATTCCCTGCACTTCATCCCATTTGAAATGGTCAATCCGGGGGGCTGTTATACCATTACCGGAACAGAAACAATAATAGGATCTTTAACTGTGTGTCTGTCTTTATCCTTCTGAATTTTGGGGTCAGTCATGATTGAGTTAAGTTTATCCATATCTGTTACTTCGAGGACCATTACAACAGATTTTGGATCATCAGTGTCCTGAAACGTTTTAAAACTGGATACTGCAGAAGCAAATAACCGGGTTCTGTCTTCATGACCTTTCAGCCATGCTTTGATGTCACCTACTTTGTGACGGACTACTACTGTTGGCATATGTAAATATTTTTAGTTAATAAAATGAAATGAAGAAGCTGAGTCAATCTCCGGATAATAAGGATTAATTATAACATAGGATTATTGGATAAGTTCAATTTTACTCTCTTCCACCTCAACCTCAACCTTAGCCTTAACCTGGCCTGAGCTTTTACGGCGTTTCGCCGTTATGCCAATGGATGATCAGCATACATTCCAACAATACGGATAATAACATTAGTTGCAGCTATCATACTTTCCAGAGGAACATATTCAAATTTTCCATGAAAATTATGCCCGCCGGCAAAAATGTTGGGACATGGCAGATCCATAAAAGAAAGCCGCGATCCGTCAGTTCCTCCCCTGACAGGTATGATTTTAGGCTGAATTCCCAAATCTTCGATGGCTTTTCTGGCGATTTCCAGAATGTGAAATACAGGTTCAATTTTTTCACGCATGTTGAAATACTGATCCTGTATTTCGAGCTTTACTGTTCCGTTCTGGTACTTCCGGTTTAGCAGGTTGGCAATATCATGCATCAGGACCTTTTTATTTTCGAACTTCGTCCGGTCGTGATCGCGGATAATGTAATCACTGACTGAATTTTCAACTGTTCCCTCTAACTTAATGAGATGAAAAAAACCTTCATAATTACTGGTGAATTCAGGCCGTTGCCCGACCGGTAGCATGCTGTTAAATTCGTTGGCTATAAGAAGTGAATTAATCATTTTGTCTTTAGCCGTTCCCGGATGAACATTCCTGCCCTGAATTAATACCTTTGCCTTTGCGGCATTAAAATTTTCGTATTCGAGTTCACCAATCTCACCGCCATCCATCGTATATGCATACTCTGCACCGAATTTTTTTACATCAAAAAAGTCTACACCTCTGCCGACTTCTTCATCAGGTGTAAATCCGACTTTTACAGTACCGTGTTTTATTTCAGGATGCAAAACAAGGTATTCCATCGCTGTTACTATTTCGGCAATGCCTGCTTTGTCATCGGCACCCAGCAAAGTAGTCCCGTCTGTTGTAATTATTGTTTGTCCCTTATACTGCTTTATTTCCGGGAAATCAGCCGTTTTCAAGGTTAACCCGGAACTTTTGTTCAACAAGATATCCTCGCCGTTATAATTATTCAAAACCTGCGGATTAACATTTGTTCCGGACATGTCGGGACTGGTGTCCATATGTGCTAAAAAACCAATTACCGGTACTTTAAGATCAACATTTGAGGGCAATGTGGCCATCACATATCCATTTTTATCCAGGGAAATATCAGTTAATCCGGCATTTTTTAATTCGTCAGCCAGCATTTCAGCAAATTGCAACTGTTTTTCTGTGCTGGGAAACTGGCTTGAATCCGGCTTCGATTGAGTGTCTGTTTTAACATATCTCAAAAAGCGCTCTAATATTTTTTCATTCATTGTATATTTTATTTTTAATCATTAAAAATAGTGATTATTTGCGCGATAAAACAGATGTTTTCGGAAATGTAGAAAGTCGAAACGAGTATGACTATCCTCAGGAATGAGTGGCTCAGGTTGCTCAGGAATAAGTGGCTCAGGTTACTTCGGAATGAGGGGCTCAATTTGGTCAGGATTCCCCCGCCTGCCCCCCTGGAGGCCGGTTAGTACGGTATAATAAATAAGATTTGCGGAATCTGCAGAAAATAAAAATCTTAAAAGCGTTGAGCATGGAGCGTAGAGGGTAGGTCATCACTCATTCTTCTCAACCTAGCCTCAACCTCAACCTACCCTGTGCCCATCCGCTGCGGAACTGCGTCGCTTAGCTCATTGTGTGCTTCGAACCATAAGCCAACATGGGACTATTGATTTCACTGACTTATCATAGGATTAACATCAGAGTTCCAGGTCTGATTTTATCTTGAGGCTGCAATCGTTCGCTTTTCCATACAGTCAGATGGATTTCACATGATCATAAGGCTTACCGTCGGGTTGCCAGGTGAACTTGAAGTTCCGATCCGTTACTGATTCCAGTTAACCATCGCCTTACAGTGTGGTCGGTTCGAAACCGGAGATCTATATGACCTGAGTTACAGTCGTCAATGAACCGGATTTTGGTGAAATGGCAGGACAGACCATTCGTTTTTCGTGGATTGGTAGGGACGTTGTGGCATTGTCGTTGTAGAGTTGCAGGTTGTTCGTTGGGACGTTGACAGGTTGTTTTTGGGACGTTGCATGCAACGTCCGTACTGCGGTCGGTTCAATAATTACGATCTCGTGAATATGGTTTGGCATAATTAGCAAATTCATCCAGCGAAACGACATGACAAACATGTGCAGGCAATTCGCACCATAATTTAGATGCAGTCTGACGGGGATTCAGACAGTATCATTTTACCGCATAAAATGATTGTCCAAAGTACGCCAAGGATTCGATTGTGTTTGCATATTGTTACAAAATTTATGTAATCAACCGTCTGATGAATAATCGTGACCTGCTAACCGGAAGGATTCATTCCGGTATTTATGTCCTGAAAAGTGAACACATAAGATTGCAGAGTATCGCAGCGGAGCAGATCAGGCAATTTACAACATTATTATTTGCATATATCCTTTTTCACTATATTTAAAGATCCAATCCTAAACCTATGAATGAAATTCAGATTCTGATTGATGAACTTATTAAGTTCCGGGATGCCCGCAACTGGAGTCAGTTTCATAATACAAAAGATCTTGCTCTCGCCATATCCATTGAAGCAGCTGAGTTAAATGAGCTTTTTCTCTGGAAAACGAATGAAGAATCTGAACTTGTTGACAGGAATAAGCTAAAAGAGGAACTTGCTGATGTGCTGGCTTTCAGTCTTTTACTTGCCGGGAAACACGGATTTGACGTTAAAGAGATAGTTCTGGAAAAAATCAGGAAGAATAATGAGAAATACCCTGTCGAAAAAGCTAAAGGAACTGCCAGAAAATATAACGAGCTGTAAAATATGATCATTTACAGCAACTCATCGGAACAGTTCAGACAAGACGTCCTGTACAACAGGATCTCTGATATTATGAATGATGCATTTCTCAGTAACTTCGGACATAAAGTGCAACCTTCTGAACTCCTTTCATTTCAAAATTCCCTGAGTCGCGTAAAAGATCTGATCGAAATTGCCGGCATAAATGATAGTCACATAGCTCTTGAATACCAGGTACCATATAATCAGAGCAGGATCGACTGTCTTATGTTTGGTAAAGACACATCGGGAAGGGATAATGTTTTCCTTATCGAGCTGAAGCAATGGACAAATGTGACTGCTCTCGAGATAGAAGGAAATTTTGTGGAGACATTTACCGGTGGAGGGATGAGAGTGGTTCCTCATCCTTCGCAACAGATAAAGGGATACCATAATTACCTGCTGGATTTCGTGGAAGAATTTGATAAAGTACCGGCACTCACTCTGACAAGCTGCTCCTATTGTCATAATTATAGCAATACTGACACGTCGGGACTCTTTAATACTATCTACAAAAATATCCTTACTGATTTTCCTGTCTACTGTCGTGAGGATGTTGTTAAGCTTGCGGAAAGGATTAAGGAGCTCCTTCGTTCAGGAAAGGGAACCGAGGTATATAACAGGTTCATGTTGAGCCGCATCCGGCCTTCAAAAAAACTGCTCGAGAATGTTCAGGGGATCATTCAGAACAAGTCCACATTTTCGCTTCTCAATGAACAGCTTGTTGCGAAGAATCTCATATGGGGAAAAATCCGGAGAGCTGATTCAAAAAAAGAAAAATCTGTGATCCTGGTTAAAGGAGGTCCAGGCACAGGTAAATCATTAATCGCTTTGAACATTCTTGCAGAAGTAGCTGCAAAAAAGAAAAAGGTTCTCCTTGCATCAAAATCCAAACCATTCCGTGACGGATTGCAGGCCTGGGTAGGTACTGCCGGCAGAAATATTTTTGTAAGTCCTTACTCCCTCACTCCTTCCAGGATGGAAGAGAATTGTCTTGATGTCCTGCTGATTGATGAAGCTCACAGGATAGAGACAAGCAATGTTTACCAGCATATGCGGGCTGCCGACAGATCAGATATGCCTATGGTTGATCAGCTTATCCGATGTGCAAAAACCACAGTATTCTTTATCGATGACAAACAGAGGGTAAGACACCAGGAGATCGGGAATTCAATATTTATAAGAAACTCAGCAAAGAAATTCAACGCAGCTGTTGAGGAAGTGGAGCTATCTATCTCAATTCCGGTGCATGGGATCAAATAATTACCTTGAATGGATAGAGTCAGTTCTTGGTTATACGGATAAGGGTAAGATTTTGAAAAAGAATGAGATATTTGAATTTAAAATATTCAGTTCGCCTTCAGAACTCTACAATGAGCTGAAAACAAAAGAGCTTGAAAAACCCAATTCAGCCAGGCTTGTTGCAGGTTACTGCTGGCCCTGGCACGATCCCAGACCGGATGGGACACTTGTTAATGATGTTAAAATAGGCGATTTTGAAATGCCCTGGGAGACAAAAGGGGAACATGCGGTTGGTGAATACCCGGTATGGTACCAGTGGGCATATAAACCTAACGGATTCAGACAGGTCGGATGTATCTATACTGCACAGGGATTTGAATTTGATTATATTGGAGTAATAATCGGTCCGGATCTTAAATACAATCCAAAAACTGATTCCCTATATGGTGATATGGCAGCCACCAAAGACCCGACTTTACGAAAAGATCCGGCTAATTTTGAGACCTATATGAAAAATGTGTACAGAGTTCTATTGACTCGTGGGATGAAGGGGTGTTATGTGTATTTTACTGATAAAGAGACGGAGGAGTATTTCAGGGAGAGGATGGAAAAATAAATTTATATCACATAAATCAAATTAATGAACAGGTCTTACTATAGTGATACAATTGAAAACTTCAATTTGACCAAACCTGAAGAGATTATTGGGAAAATGGCTATCCTGAGTAAGTTTGCAGATGAGGTAACTCAGAAAAGTGCATGGCGAGAGGAAATTAGAATTTTGCAAAAGATTCTTCCTAAATATAAAGGAGGCATCTATTTCGAATATTCCATACCAAGAATGGGCCAAAGAATCGATGTGCTTCTTTTAATCAAATCAGTAATATTCATATTAGAATTTAAAAGGAGCTGCGTTGCCCAATGGCACCAAACAACACGAGGAGGTAGCCGATGATGAGGAGGGGCGATCCAATGAGCCCGATCCAGGAGAGGGCTCGAGGTACCAGACGCGACTGATACAACATGAAGCCCAACAACGCGTCATTTATGGCCGGCATGAAACTTTGCCCGAGGAGGAAGATGCGGTTATACAGGGCGACAAGCGCATGGCTGGTGACCAGCCCACCTGATCCAACTCCAGCCTTCCGCAAGGTCACGATCGACAAGAGGAACGCCACACCGACGAAGATGGTGGCGGCCTCCAGGGTTCGGGAGGCGACGAGGCCCAGCGCGAGTTCTTCGTTCTGTTTCTTGAGCACGGAGAACAGAGCGACGGCGGTGCCGATGCCGGCGAGGGCCACAATGATCTCCAGAAGGCCACGCGGTGTCCGGACCAGGGCCGACGACATAGTTCGCGCCTTTAACCGAGTTGTACAGAGCGAGGTTCGGTAGCGACACAAAGGTGAGCAAGTAGAGGATGCCTGCCGTTAGCGAGACTCTTCTATGCGAAGGCACAATGGAATTGCTCATACGGGCTCCATCGTTCGGTTGTTGGGTTGTGAGGCCTGCGTGGGCCGCTCAGACCAGAGCGCATACCCAACCAGGCCAGAGCTAGCCCCCGTCGGTATCGCTATTCGGCTGCCACCCAAGGGGAAGCAGTCCGGCCATGGGGGCCAATGCGGTCCCCGCAGCCAGCAGTATGCCAGCCCTACGCGGCAGATGCGAGAGCGGAACATCGCGATGCCAAACAGCAGGCCACCGAGGATGTAAAGAGGCCCGATTAGCGTCCAGAGCGTTGGGAGGACTCCAAGGCTGACCTTGCTGGCGTCGCCGTTGAGCATTCCCAACCAGCCATCCACAAACGACGGTGACACCGGTCGCCACAAACGAGGGATCGTACTTACCGCACTGCTGCGCTTCGGGCTGGCCGCCGTCGCCGCAGCCCGCCCATAGCTAGAAGTTTCGCTCGCAGCCTGTCACGCTGGCGGCGTGGCACTGCACCAGAACGATGATCACCTGGACCGATACGAGCAGCGAGCCCGGGAGGCTCACCGAGTTTCTTGGCGCAATACGTAGTGTCGATTCGTCTTCCGCTTCGAGGAAGTTCCGACGTTGCCAGTCGGTGGCCGAGTCGGCGGGTGGAAAGCGTCTCGTACTGTTCCGGCGAGCTGCTTGGCGACAGTCCGGGTCGCAGGGGGGTGCGGGCGGGGACCGTCAGGCTGGCTCTGAGCGCTTGATCATGCCTGATAAGCGCCCAAGTAAGCCCGCTGCATTGCATCATCCCTGGTCCGTGCCTGGTAGCTCTGTTCCCTGAAAAACGAACGATCTACCATGCTCCGGCTGATTTGATGATGCGTCATTGGGTCGGTGAGGCGGCGCCGGAACTGGACCATCTGCGCGAAGATGCGGCCTGTAGCGGGGCAACCTCAAGCAGCAAATATTCGATCTGCGCGTACTGGCTGGCGCCGTCTTCCGCCATGCACCCTGCGAGGCGATGCTCTGGGGCTGCTGGGCTCCGGCCGGCTCCGAAAAGCGCCGCGGCCGTCATGTTCGACACGCTGGTCCGGTTCATCAGGGAAGCGCTGCGTACCCTGCTGGTGGTGGGCCAGGTCGTCGCGGTCGGCGCGTTCTTTACCGAGCCGTCGGTGACCGCCGTCCGGATCCGGCCCGGCCTCACCCGTGCCGGATGATTTTCGCATGGCCGACGTGGCGGCCATACTGATCTGGTGGAACCACTCGATCGGCTGCGCTCGGCACGCAAAGGCGTGGCCGACTCGGCGGAATTGCTGGCCCAGCGCGTCGCGGAGCGGGTCATCGAGATCGTGGTCCAGGCCGTGGACCTCAACGCGCTGCTCAGGCAGGTCGACCTCAACGCGCCGCTCCAGCAGGTTGACCTCAACGCATTGCTGGCGCGGGTGGACGTGAACGCGCCGCTCAAGCAGGTGGACGTGAACGCGCCGCTCAGGCAGGTGGACGTGAACGCACTGCTCAAGCAGGTCGACCTCAACGCACTGCTCAAGCAGGTCGACCTCAACGAGCTCCTGGAGGAGGTCGACGTGGATGCCGTGCTGGACCGCGTCGACATCAACGATGTTGTGGCCCGCATCGACATGGAAAAGCTCGTCGAGCAGACCGACCTCGGCGCCATCATCGCCAGGTCGACCGGCGGAATAGCGACCGAGGCGCTAGATACGGTGCGCAGCGGGGCCGTCGGGCTGGACCAGTTCATCGACCGCTGGGTGACCCGCCTGCTGCGGCTCAAGGGCCCACGGCCGTCAGGCACCACGCGCGCACCTGAACGCGGAGGCTCAACCATGAGCGTCCGTACCCACCCGAGCCACTGGGTGAGCGCACAGGGCCACTACGCGGGCTCGGTATCGCGCTTCGCGGCGTATCTGATCGACCTCACCGTAAGCACCGTTCTGTATTCGCTCACGCTGTCGCTCATTTCGTTTGTGGCAGAGATCGTGACCGGCCGAACGGTCTCCTGGTACCGGGGCAACATCGTCGTGATCATCATCTACGTCGCCTGGCAATTCATCTACTTCGGCTTTCAGTGGGCGGCCGACGGCAGCACCATGGGGATGACGCTGCTGGGCGTGCACGTGGTGCAGGCCGACGGTACGAGGCTGGATCCCTGGCGAGGATGGATCCGCTCGCTGACGTTCCCGCTCGGCTTCCTGACCCTCGGCCTGGGATTCCTGGGCATCTTCGTGCAGCGCGAGCACCGTGCTCTGTATGACCTCATCGCCGGAACTGCGGTCGTCTATGCCTGGGACGCGCGAGCGGCCCGGCTCCGGTTCCTGGCCCGCCAGGCCGAGCCGGTCGTGGACGCGGCCGCTGCGCCGACCCTGGCCAAGCCGGTCGCGGTCACGGCCGATGGCCCGGGCCCGGTCGGCCAGGCCGACTCCGAGGTCGGCTCGGATACTCTCGCGAAGTCTGGCCCGCACCCAGAACCATCCGCTACTGGTGAAGCCCCGCCGACCACGGAGGGATAATAGTTGACCCCCGGGTGGATGTCAGACCATAGATGTCCCATTTCCTCGCAGGTGCGATATCCCTTGCGAGCGGGCACCGTGTCTAGCTTCGGCGAAGCCGATCGCATGCGACGCCCGAAGGGCGGCCTAGACGCGGTGGCCGGGAGCGGGACAATGGAACGCGAGGAAGAGGGCTACATGCACCCCGATTCGCGCAACGGGTGAGCCAGTTCGATCTGCGGAGTCAGCGCGTGTGGCCCGGCGTGCGCCGGGCGGGCCTCCCCAAGGCTGAGCCCGGCGCTGACGCCGGCCCGGCGCCGCGCAGCGGCGCCGCTTGATTCATATACGGCCGGATTCGGCAGTGGATGAGATCCGGGATGAGATCCGGGCCTTCCGAATGTCCCTTCGTGAGAAGCCGACGGTCTCACAGACCGCTCCCCTACACCTCACACATCGTCGTACCCGTGTGCCGTTCAGGCGGCCAGGGGCGGAACGCGGCCACCCGGGTGCACCTGCCGAATTCACCGCGTCACCACGCAGGGACGAGCGCTGCGGGCATGCGGTCCAGAACTGGACGATATGAATGCCGTCGTCACAGCCGGCCGACCGTCGTGGCGGGCGTAAATATTCGGCAGGGCGCGCACTGGCTCGCAGCCGTCTGCCGCCACGCCCTGCTCGACGATGTTGCGGACCTACTGGGCCCAGCATGCTCCCCTGTACCAGCGGAGCCGCCTATCGTCCGCTTGCTTCTTGGCCCCAAACTGAGACCCCAGCACGAGAAAACGCCCGGATCGCGATCTTGGACCGGGCGTTTCCCTGGTCAGAGGATGTGGTCAGGGGCAGGATCGAACTGCCGACCT
>CAWFKG010000016.1:0-292578 GCA_963816365.1 uncultured Bacteroidales bacterium
CCTGCATCAGGGATTCAGAGAAATATTGACACACCCTTAGTGATTGACTATTCTGACCTGTTTGGTCCGTGGAACCATACTGGAACTCATACTACAATGAGTTCAACGCCTAGCCTTTTACTGATAGTCTTTCAAGAATACCCTCCCCCAGAATCTACAAGTTAACTTCGAAACAGTACGACTGAAATGCACAGGTGACATATGCGCGACGCAGGGTTGCGATGTGCCAATCTGTAGTTCTACTGCAAGTGATAGTTTGCAGTGAAATCTAACGAATTTAATAAGAAGAGCAACGAATCACGAAGGCTTTTGGCCTGATACAAAAGGGGGAAGCATGAAACCACTAAAAAAGTTTACAACATCTTTTGCGATCCTATTTATTCTTGTTCAGTTATTCTGTGTGCGCACCTCATTTGCCGGCAACGAAGCGGCCACCATAGAGAATCCCACTTCCTGCAAGGTATGCGGGATGGACCGGAACGTTTATGTCCGGAGCCGGATGTTGATCGTTTACACCGACGGTACCACGGTTGGGCTCTGCAGTTTCCACTGTGCAGCCGAGGAGATGAGAGGAAACAAAGAAAAGCAGGTTAAATCGATAACGGTTGCTGATTATGCAACAACAAAGCTTATAGATGCAAAGACCGCAACCTGGGTCATTGGTGGCAGCAAACCGGGTGTTATGACATATTTGCCGGAATGGGCTTTTGCTGAGGAGCAAGAAGCGCAGGCATTTGTGAAAGAATACGGGGGCAAGGTAAGCACTTTTGATGAGGCACAGAAGGCTGCTGAGGATGATGTTGCAAAGGCGGGGGCGATGAACCACGATCATCAAGGGCACATGGGTCACGATATGAACCATATGGACATGGGCCCGGCACGCCCAAATGCTGTTCAACCCAGCCTTCAGCGATCACATATACTATACCCACCCAGCGGGCATGTGGATGGTCAACTACTCATTCATGCATATGGACATGATGGGGTTGCGCGCTGGGACAAATAACGTCAGTAATGACAGTGTCGGTTTTATGAGGGGCCGATCTTATAACTATATGATGATCCCCACCAGCATGACGATGGATATGCAAATGGTGATGGCGATGTACGGCATCACCGACCGTGTGACTGTGATGGCAATGACGAGTTATGTGGCCAACAAGATGAAGATGACAATGGACATGGGCCCAATAATGGGCACTTTTTCCAGCGCCCCCATGTCCACTAGCGGTTTCGGAGACAGCGAGCTGCGAGGTATGTATAAGATCAACAACTATTTTGTCGGCAGCCTCGGGCTAAGTCTCCCGACCGGCAGCATCAAGCGGACAGTAGACGTAATGGGCATGGGAATGCGTGCCCCTTATGATATGCAGCTTGGTTCAGGCACATACGATCTCAAGCCTGCGCTTACCTATAACGGTCTCGGCGAAGACGCAAATGGAACTGGGGCGCGCAAGCGCAGTACACCTGGCATACCGCAAAAAACGATGACGGCTGGCGATACGGTGACAATTTCAAGGTGACAGGTTGGATTCAGCGTGCCGGTTAGCACCGTTACTCCCTCGCTGCGTCTGGCTTATAACGATACCGGGCGCATCAGGGGCCAGGATTCCCAGATCCAGGCGATACTCGATCCCATGACAGGGGCGCCAATGCCAGATGCCGACCCCAACAACTATGGAGGCCAGCGACTCGACGGACTGATCGGTGTGAGTTATCAAAAGGGTCCCTTCAGCTTCGGAGTTGAAGGGGGTATCCCACTTTATCAAGACTTGAACGGCCTTCAGTTGAAAACTAAATGGCTTCTCAATGCCAGCTTGCAAGTAATGTTTTAGCACAGGGCTCTCAACGGATTCGGCGGTGCCAAGGCAGGAGCAAGAAGGCCATTTATTTTTTCATCTAGCCTTTTTAAAAATCCGCCCCGCATTGAAAGAAGCCGCTTATGGAGGGGTCGAAAGACCCCCCCACACAAAAAGGAGGCCTACAACACATTGCGGCAAGGTGTGTGCTGAGAAGAACAAAATGAAAGAAGTTACCATGTTTTAGCATCAAACGCGGTGCCAAATGCACTGACATTCTTGATTTATTTTTAGGACATGATATTCTGATAACATGCAAATGAAAACATCGCAAGGTTTTTTAGATATAGCAAACTTCGCGAAACTTATTTCGGTGATAAGTGTAATCTGTCTGGTCTTTTCGATAATGCCGAAAGTATCTATATGCATGTCTACAATCTCCAGCGTGCCATGCATTGCTACATTAGAGGTCTGCCACGGTTCGACAGAGGGCACCTTCGCCCGCCATAGCTTTAAGCGACGGCGGGCTTTTTTTATTATATTTGTCCCTATTGCTGTTTCACTAATTTCCGTATTATGGCGGGCTTCGGCGGGCAAAGCCCACAACTTTCGCCCGCCATAGCTTTAAGCGACGACGGGCTTTTTTTATTATATTTGTCCCTATTGCTGTTTCACTAATTTCCGTATTATGGCGGGCTTCGGCGGGCAAAGCCCACACCACTTTCGCCCGCCATAGCTTTAAGCGACGGCGGGCTTTTTTATTATCTTTGGGCTATTCACCGGATTCCTAATAATTTACAATATGGCGGGCTACGGCGGGCAAAGCCCACAACCACTTTCGCCCGCCATAGCTTTAAGCGACGGCGGGCTTTTTTATTATCTTTGGGCTAATCACCGGATTCCTAATAATTTACAATATGGCGGGCTACGGCGGGCAAAGCCCACAACCACTTTCGCCCGCCATAGCTTTAAGCGACGGCGGGCTTTTTTTATTATATTTGTCGCTATCATTGTTTCACTTATTTTCATAATATGGCGGGCTTCGGCGGGCAAAGCCCACTTTCTCAACAAGTGTGGTATGTCTACATATTAAAATGTAGCAATGGTATGTTCTATACAGGTTGCACTAATAATCTTGAAGATAGGATCTGTCGTCATAATTCCGGACAAGTAATCGCCACTAAAGAATATTTACCTGTTGAGCTTGTTATTTATATAGTTTTTAGAAATAAGTATAAAGCTTATAATTTTGAGAAGTATCTCAAACAAGGATCAGGCAGAGCCTTTTCAAAGAGACATTTTCATTGAGTGGCTGGTCCCGAGCCTCCGCGGCAATCTGTCTCCATCGCTAAAACTTCTACGGGCCTACACCTTCGTTAATGGTCCTGCTCTCTGTGATCTAGGTCACTGGCTTTGGCAGAAATTGCATAAATTGCATCAATCCATACGGGTGCTAAATTTAAAGAAGCTACCCTTAAATGCTTCCTTAATAAAAAAACTTTAACCTTTTGTGATCTTTCTGTTATAAGTAGTGTTTAACTTTCAAAAAATAAATTCTTAATTATGGAGAAAGTGCTAATCATTGAAGATGACAAAGATATCGCCGATCTTATTGCAATTCATATTGCTGATTTGGGATTTGAAATAGACAAGACCTTCGACGGAAAAGAGGGACTTCTCAAAGCGCTCAATAATGTATATAAAATAATTTTATTAGATATCCGACTGCCAGGACTTGATGGAATGGAAATATGTAAAAAAATTCGTCAAGAAAAGAATCACACTCCCATTTTAATGGTTACCTCTAAATCCGAAGAAATCGATAAAATTATTGGCCTCGAAATAGGTGCTGACGATTATATCACTAAGCCCTTTAGCATTCGTGAGCTAATAGCTCGTGTAAAAGCAATTTTACGAAGAGCTGAACTAACACAACAAGTAAAACCCAGCGATGCATACGAGGAGATTAAATGTGAAGGTCTTTATGTAAATGTTACCCTTCGAAATGTTGAAGTGCATGGCAAACGTATTGAGCTTTCGCCAAAGGAATTTGATTTATTGGTTTTGTTTGCCTCTAACCCTGGAAGAACTTACACACGAACACAGCTGCTCGACCAGGTTTGGGGATATCAGTTTGAAGGATACGAACATACTGTAAACTCTCATATAAATCGACTTCGTACAAAAATAGAACAAAACCTCAATGAGCCTGAATTCCTACTCACTACATGGGGAGTAGGGTATAAATTTAGACAATCATGAAATTCTAATGAAATAAACAATGAAAATTACAAAAAACAGGAAATTCAACCGCCTCTATTGGCAGATATCGGCAATATTTCTCCTAATATTGGTTACATTTACCGCTATTACGTTGTATGTCGCTGTTAATTCGGCGCGGAATTATTCGATAGAAGTGAACCAGAAATTAAACTGGGATCTTGCAAAAACTACAATAGACGTAATTAAACCTAATTTTAAAAGTGGAAAAGTAAACCAGGAAGCAGTGGCTGATATTATGCACTCGATGATGGCCATCAATCCAAGCGTTGAGGTTTATTTACTGAATACCAATGGCAAAATTCTAAGCTATGTTGCCCCCGAAAAGGTTGTAAAACTTGAAATGGTCTCGCTTGATCCAATCAATCAATTTCTAAGCGATAAGCAGCATAAAATGATTTATGGTGATGATCCGCGAAATCCTGGCGAGAAGAAAACATTTTCTGCTGCGGAAGTTAAGGAAGAAGGAAAACTTGCTGGCTATGTTTACATTGTTTTGGCAAGCCAGGAATATGTTTCAGCGGCTCAAATGGTTATTGGTAGCTATATCCTTGGTTTGTCCATTCGTTCGATGATTACAATTTTGCTGGTGTCCGCGGTGGTAGGACTTCTGGCTATTTGGCTTATTACTAATAAACTGAATGTGATTGTAAATGGTATTCAACAATATCAATTGGGGAATCTGGAAGCCAGGATTGCAGTAAAAAATAACAACGAATTAGATACTATTGGATTAGCATTTAACGAAATGGCTGATACTTTAACTAAAAACATACAGGAGTTGAAAGAAACAGATGAATTTCGTAAAGAGCTTATTAGTAATATATCGCACGATCTTCGAACCCCTATAGCCTCCATCCAGGGATACGCTGAAACGCTTATCCTGAAAAAAGATACAATTGAACCCTCCGAACAATTCAGGTATTTACAAGTTATTTATACAAACTGCGATAAGCTAAAAAAATTGGTGAGTGAACTGTTTGAACTTTCAAAACTTCAAACCAACCAGGTTAAACTCAATCCTGAACCATTCTCTATAACTGAACTTGTTTCAGATATTGCTAATAAATACAGGATTATCACGCAGAAAAAAGGGGTTAGTATCAATACATTTATTCCGAAAGATCTACCCATGATTGAGGCAGACATTTTGCTTATTGACCGGGTTTTACAAAATCTTATCGACAATGCTATTAAATTTTGTGGAGAGGGTGATTATATCAATATAGATATTCGGCAGGATGTTCCTGGGAAAGTGAAAATAAGTATTGCCGATACTGGTGAAGGAATTGATCATGATGAATTGCCCTATATTTTCGAACGATATTATAAAGGAAAAAAATATAGCGAAAGCACTGGTTTAGGCTTAGCTATCGTTAAAAAAATAATTGAGCTTCATCAAACCAACATTTATGTCTCAAGCCAACTAGGTAAGGGAACAACTTTTTCCTTTACACTACCAATGATTAATGCTGCTTAAAAACGTTACGGTTTCTTTAATTTTCTGTGACTTCTTTGTGATACTTAGGACTGACCTTTGCTTAAACAAACTTTTAAAACAGAAAATTATGAAAATAAGTATTTTAAAATCGATTGTGGCGTTGGCCATTACAGCATCATTAGCATCTTGTAAAAAAGATAATGTTGCTAAGTTAGATAAGACCATTTCGGTAGAAAATGTGCTGGATAGTAAACCCTTGGTAGAGTCTGGGACTTTTAAGGGGACGGGAACTCCACCCGTTGTTTTACCGGGACAATCTGTATCGTTTTCGTTTTATGCGGCAAAAAACCAATACATCACCTTTGCAAGTATGTATGGTTGGAGCAACGATTTGTTTTTCGCTCCTGCCAACCCAGGCATCAAATTGTATAACGCTGATGGAACACCTATTACTGGTGATGTTTCTTCACAAATAAAACTGTGGGACAATGGTACAAGGGTAAACCAAGCACCTGGCATGAATGTAACACATCCTGGAACCGCCGAAGCAACCATTAAAAACATCAAAGAAGTAAACGGAACTGATGATTATGGTAACACTTACCTGGCTGCATCACAGCTAATGAATGTATCACTTACTTATAATGACAATTCACAGTTTACTTTGACCATTACCAACAATTCGGGCGGCACTGCTAACCAAACGCCTTTCAGTCCTGGTGTTTGGACAATTTCATATGTTGCAGGGGGAAACCAACTACTACCCAATGCCATTTACACCGAGGGACAACCAACTGCTAATGGCCTTACTAATATTTCAGAAACGGGTGATAATTCTGTACTAAGCACTTATCTCTCAAGCCAAACTGGTATTTTCACACCTTTATCGCCCGTTTTGGTGGTGGTATATGATGGCTCAGTAAATCCGTTCTACAATACAGGTGAAAATGACCGTGGCGAAGGATTGAAGGATTTAGCACAAAAAGGCAATGCCGATATTTTGGCAAGTGCATTGAAATTAAAATCAGGGGTGAAAAATGTGTATGTGCTCAAAGATCCTGCAAACACTGTTCTACTTCCAAAAATCAATGGAGCAGCAGGTGGGAAGGTATCTCAGATTTTATCTGTTTCAGCAGGTGATAGAGTTGCCATAGCGACGATGTATGGTTTTTCAAATGATTGGTTCTTTGCTACTATAGGAAACGGGGTAGATGCAACTGTAATAGGAGATGTATCAGCAAGCATCGGTTTATTTGACGACGGAACTGCCATCAATCAATATCCTGGAGCGGGCATAACGCAATTTAATTTAGCTGGCACACCGCTCACTGAGAGCAACCCAATACAAGCCGTTCCAAATCCCAATGCGTTCACGACCCTACCAGCGATAAGTAACTTGATAAAAGTTACAATCCAATAAATGTTCTAGATAAGCTTGATGGCTCACAAGTCATCAAGCTTTAAGACAAATAGGGAATACGGTCAAAATGAAATTTCAAAATTACAACTATGAAAAATCTAACATTATTAATAATAGCAGTAAAAACTTCTCCGGGGTTCGGTGGACATGGCCTACCTCTGCCCTCCAAAGCACATACCGAGCATGTTGAGGATAGCTTTCTATATCTTGAATTTTAAATTATATTTTATCATCCTAAAAATCCAACTGTTTGTCCAAAGAGTACCCGCTGATCTCGGTTCAGGTTTAACTTTTCAGAAAGAGCCGGTTTATTACAGTTATGGAACCATGCTGCCAGACCCTGAGAAGCAGCGAAGAGATAAACATTACCAGCAATAAGTCCGGTATCAACAAAGTAATATGACTTCTGAACTTCAGGGTCATTCAGTCCGGGTTCCTTGAAACCTTTAGTATTCACAAGCTTATCCATATCAACCACATAAATAAGACGAATAGGTGCCTTGACTCCAGGATCAAAATTCGCCTGACCCTGACCGATCGCTAAAGACCTGAAGTCACCAGCAATAATAGGAATAAGTGAATTTTCAAATGGATTGTACTTATAAATCCCATCTTCCAAAACAGTATAAATATCAATTTCCTGGGAATTGCTAGCTGATGCTGCCGTCCTTCCCGGAACTTCTGCGATACCTTCCTTACGATTAACCCCGCAAGCGGCCCAAAGAAGATTAGAAAGAATTTGTATTGGCAGTTTTTTATCACTTATCTTCTTAATTGTTTTTCTGCTCTCAAAGGCCTGATATGCCAGCTCAATTTTGTCGAACTTTGGTTCTGGCAATCTAATTTGCTGGATATGATTGCGGGAACTATTTAAATTTTTCATTATTCATTGCGTCTTTTTATTTAATGCCACATAAAATCAACTTAATGACCTGTATTCGTTTGGAGAATGCCCGACACGTTGCTTAAAGAATCGTGAAAAATGTGCTGGATATTTGAATCCTATTTCATAAGCAATTTCACTTATTGGTTTACTAATATCAAGTACTTTCTCTTTAGCTATGTCTATCATCTTCTCTTGTATATATTCCTGAGCTGATCGGCCTGTTTCCTTTTTAACCAAATCACCGAAATAGTTTGATGATAAATTCAATTGCCCGGCACAGTACGAGACCGATGGAAAGCCTGAAGTTTGTGGTTTAGTTGATTGAAAGTACTCACCCAAAAGATTCTCAAAACGCACGAGAATATCTTTATGAACATTGTCCCGGGTGATAAACTGTCTGTCATAAAAACGAAGGCAATAGTTTAGAAATAATTCTATATTGCTTATTATTAATGTTCTACTATGCTTGTCTATGGCATGCTCGAGTTCGAAATGTATCTTATTAAAGCATTCCACCACAACCTGTCTTTCACGTTCTGACACATGTAACGCTTCGGTTACATCGTAGGAAAAAAAATTATAATCTTTTATGTTCCTGCCGAGAGAAGTTCCACGAATAAGGTCGGGATGAAATGCCAGTACCCAGCCTTTAGGTTGTATCATTCCCACATTTTCATCAGTACCCAGAACCTGCCCCGGAGCAATAAACAATAAAGTTCCTTCCTGGTAATCGTAATGATTACGACCGTATCTTAGTTCGCCGCACTTCACTTCTTTTAAGAAAACAATATATAAGCCCGAATAAAACCGTATTACCTCTACAGGCTGTGACTTCGACTGATCCAGAACACTAACAAGAGGATGCAGAGTTTCCTGCCCTCTTATGGCATTGAATTCAGCAACACTATCCAGTTTGAATACTTCACCCATGACTTTTGAATTATAACTCAAATTTATAGTATTCATTTCTATAATTTCCATTTAGAAGTACTAATCAGTAATAATGGTAAATAATTCAGGAATTTATATAACTCATCCATTTGAAAAGGCAAGACCTTTGTAAGTAATATAAAACTTAAGATATTAAATCGATGAGATTCCAAACAATATTAGCGGGTGCATGTTTTTTTAGTACCCGGAGAAACCTTTTACTCTTAAAGAATTAAATAAATAATAATGAAAATCAGAAATTTAGGAAAAAGTAATCTCGAAGTATCTGCCTTAGGGTTAGGTTGTATGGGGTTTACACAGAGTTATCCGCCATATCCTGACAGGGATGAAGCCATAGGAGTCCTTAGAAAAGCTGTTGAACTGGGCGTCACCTTCTTTGACACTGCAGAAGTTTATAGTATTTACAGGAACGAGGAACTCGTTGGAGAAGCTTTGGAACCATTTCGTGATCAAATAATTATTGCCACAAAGTTTGGCTTTGATCTGGGGAAAATGAAAATGGACGCAAGTAACAGGCCAGTTAGTCTGTCAAGTCGTCGGGAAACTATCCTCAATGCCATTGAAGGCTCAATGAAGCGGCTGCGCAAAGATCATATTGATCTCTATTATCAGCATCGTGTTGATCCCAATGTACCCATCGAAGAGGTTGCAGACACACTTGCAGGATTAATCAAAGAAGGTAAAGTACTTCATTGGGGACTATCCGAAGCTGCTCCAGAAACAATTCGTCGGGCACACAGGGTGTGCCCTTTAACGGCAGTGCAGAGTGAATATTCAATGTGGTATCGTAAACCGGAAGAAGAGCTGCTCCCGACGCTGGAAGAACTCGGAATAGGATTTGTTCCCTTCAGTCCTCTCGGGAAAGCGATTTTAACGGGCAGGTTTAATAAAGAAACTAAATTTGATAAAACAGATTTTCGAAGCACTATACCACGTTTTAGTCCTGAAAATCTTTCTGCCAATATTTTGCTGGCCGATTATGTCGCTCAGCTTGCCCTTGAAAAAGAAACAACCCCTGCCTGTATTGCTCTCGGCTGGTTACTTGCTCAGAAAAACTGGATTGTACCTATTCCCGGAACAAAAAGAGTGGAACGCATCAAAGAAAATATTGGAGGTTCTGATGTTTCTTTTACAGATGAAGAGTTGGCAGCAATCCTTTTAAAACTCAACAGTATAATTATTGTCGGAGCTCGTTACCCTGAAGAACAGGAAAAAATGACCGGGTTATGACATAAAATCTTGAAATCCAATTGTCTGAACTTAAAATCAAAACGATGAAAAGGATTACTTTTTTAGTGACAATTTTAATGTTGGTTACTAATATTGCATCATCGCAATACAAACAAACCTTAAAAGATCAAAAGATGAACAGAACAGAATTAAGCAAACAAAAGTACATTGAGTTGTTCGGTCAGCCACCTGCGACTCAGACAGAAACAGATCCTGAATTAATGGATATATTGAGAAAATTCATTTTTGGAGAAGTTTTTTATGCAGGCAATCTGAAAGACAAACAAAGGGAATTGATTACCGTAGTGATTCTGACAGCCCAGCAAACATTGTCCCAATTAAAAGGACATACACAAGCTGCCTTGAATATTGGTGTCACTGCGCTTGAAATACGAGAAGCAGTTTATCAGTGTGCCCCTATGATAGGCTTTCCTAAAACACTTAACGCAATGAACACAATAAATGAAGTATTTACCTTAAATAATATAAGGTTACCATTGGAAAATGAAGGAACAGTTAACGAAGAGGACAGATTTAGCAAAGGAAGTGAAATTCAATATCCCCTTTACGGAGATGAAATAAAAGAAAAAATGAAAAATCTTCCCGATAGTCTAAGTGTCGCAGTTCCAAAATTTTTAACCGAAATGTGTTTTGGCGATTTTTATACAAGAAAAGTATTAGATATCAAAACAAGAGAATTACTGATGCTTTGTGTTTTGGTAACTATTGGTGCAGAACCACAGATTAAATCTCATGCACTCGGAAACTTTAAGGCCGGAAATTCAAAAGAGACAGTCCTTGCAGCCATGGTTCACTGTATCCCATATATCGGATTTCCTGCCTGCCTCAATGCGATTAATATTATTAAAGATCTTTAATACAAGATTGCCTTATAGAAGTCGTACACCCGTAAAAATATAAAGTAGATCCAAAAATCGGCCAGGTTTTTCGCCAGGTTTTATGAAAATCAGTGATAAAGTATACAACCCGAAAAACGTAAGTGAATGACAATGAAGACCAGTACAAACCAGTACAATCTGAATATCAGGGTTTTACCTCACTCATAATCAGGGGGTCGCTGGTTCGAGCCCAGCTGGGCCCACCTTCGCCCGCCATAGCTTTAGCGACGGCGGGCTTTTTCTTCTTTGTACTCATCGCTGGATCTCTAATTTTCTTAATGGCGGGCTTCGGCGGGCAATGCCCACTTTCGCAACAATATTGGTATGTTTACATTTTAAAATGTGGAAATGGTGGTATATATACCGGATGTACTAATAATCTTGAGGAAAGAATCAAAGGTCATAATGCTGGGGAGGTTGTAGCCACAAAGAATAATCTGCCGGTTGAAATCAAAACATATATTGCTTTTACAGATAAATACAAGGCTTACAAATTCGAAAAATATTTGAAGCTTGGATCTGGACGTGCTTTTTCAAAAAAACATTTGCATTGAGAGAGGCTGGACCCACCTTCGCCCGCCATAGCTTTAGCGACGGCGGGCTTTTTTATACATTTTATTCTGTTTTAGGGGTATAGGTTGAGATTGAGGCTGAGGTTGAGATTGAGGCTGAGGATGAGATCCTCTAAATGATATTCTCAGCCTTACAGAGCCGGCGCCAGGTTTACGCCAGGTTTTGGAAGATTTTTAATGAATTTAGGAAAGGAATGATTATGAAATCTTACAAGTAAAATCATTAATTATGTTTACAGCATCCCCTTCTCTTCAAGCCATTTTCTTACTCTTTCATGTTCTGCCTGGTATTTTGCTTCTATATCAGTTACAATTTGTTTGAATTCAGGTTCATTTCTAAGATCGTTGAATGAAGGATCAGTTTTTATATAGTTCACATTACCTAAGTTGAAATTTTGATTTTGATCAAAAATTTTTAATTCATTGTAGGCTTTGCTTTTTTCTCTCCTGATAGCGTATATGCTTGCATAGTTTACGTGAGTAAAAGCCAACTCATAATCTGTAAAGCGACCAGAATTGATCCGCTTTTTACAATTCTCTATTTCCTTTTCAAAATAAAATTCAGCTTCTTTCCTATTTCCTATTTTCCAGTAATCGTAACCAGTGCACAACGAAATTCCAATACCTGGAAAATCCATACCATTTGTTCTAAATATTGCAAGAGATTTTTTCAACAATTCTATTGATTTAGCAAAATGTCCATTTAAACTATAAATCAATCCAAGAAATAAATTGGCAATTAAGTTAGTTGAATCCATTGAAACAATTATTTCATAGTATTCACGACTTTTATCATAATTACCCTGATAAAATTCAAATAATCCCAAATTTGTAAAGTATGCGACGGAATCTCCGGATAGCTTGAAATTGTTAAGATTATAATACTTAGCTCTCTCTTGAAATCCTGCAAGAGAATATGAATATGCGAGAGCGCTTAGAATTCCGGAACGTTCGGGGCCATGATTCAGAGAAGCAGCACGCTGGTAGTTGTCAATAATTTGGACATAATCACCAGTTTTTAAATAGTAGTCTCCTAAAGAAGAATATGCCTGCCAACAATTAGGATTAATTCTTAATGCCTTTTCATATTCACGAACTGCCTGATCTTTAAGCCCTTTTTCCTCCAGACAATCTCCTTTGAGAACATATGCTTCGTCTAGTTTATCATTAAACAATAGTGCTTTATTCAACAAGATAAGAGCAGAATCCATTCTATCTTTTGACAGAAAATCTTTAAAATAGTGGCTGGAAAAATAAATCTTTGCTAACCCTAAGTAAGCCTCACCATAGGTTGAATCATAAGCTAATGCCTTTTCAAATAAATCCCTGGTTGCTTTTGCAGATTTTTTAAAGGTAGGTCTTGTTATATCAAGTTTTCGAAATTCCTCATTGCCACGAAGACAGAAATCGTACGCTGTGAGGTTTGGTGTTGTTATTTGAGAAATAAGTCGTTTTGCTTCAGGTGACATTGCTGCCTTCAACTCTAAAGCAATTGATTGTGCAATCTGACTTTGTACTTTAATTATATCTGAAACATCATGTATCTCCTGATCAAATGATTCCCCCCATATATGCTTTTCTCTATCACCTGCAAGTAATTGAACCCTGAGAACGAATTTTTTACCATATTTTTGTCCGCTACCTTCTACAACATAATTAACACTCAATTTTTTTGCTATTTCAGGAATTGAAGTTTTTGTATCACCCCTGAATTGTTCAGTAGATGTCCTTGACAATACCCTGAAATCTTTAATCTTTTGCAAATTATTAAGGACTTCTTCCATTATCCCGTTTATAAAATATGTCGTTGAGTCACTAGGACTGTCGTTTCTAAATGGCAGAACGGCAATTGATTTCTCAAGCTGCTCTTTTGGTCTTGTCAGTTTTGGAATTAAGAAATACCCCAAAAGAATCAATATCAGAACAAAAGATGAAGCAATAATGATTTTTGTTATTGGATTTTTGTGGGATTCAGGTCTGGTAATTACGATGTCTCTTCTGACTTCACCTTCATGTTGATAATGTTTTCTTAAAGCGGTAATTATCTCTTTGACAGCATTAGCTACCTTATTGATCTGATCACGATAATAAGTTTTATTGAGGTTATCTTGGGGGTGATCTTCATTCGCCCTCAAAGGACGGTTAACCCCTGCTGACTTGTAAATAAACTCTATGCTTCGAAGTACACCTCCAATTTCATTTTCAAGAAGAGTTTTATCTTCGGGGTCAAGGTCATTAATCTTGATTGGTAATATCCTGCTCGCTACATTCCCACCTGCAAGTCTGATATCTCTTCCAAACTTATCCTCCTTTGCCAGCTTATTAAAAGCAACTAACTCGTGTTCCCATGCAAAACTTTTCGAGTCGCAGTAGGTCTGAGAAATAATCGGAATGAAGATCAGACATTTGAGTTTATCTTTCAGTGAAGCATCAACATTGTGCGTCTCCAGGAGTCCATCATGAGGGTTGATGTCAAAATATACACTGATTTCTTCCTTGAATGTCGATTCAAGTTCGGTTTTCAGAGCCTCAACAAACTCACTCACCCACCTGTCTCCTTTGTTGTCTTTCTGTCGGTAGCTGATGAAGATGTCATAATTATATCCTTCAATGATGCTTAACATCGGAGGCCTATTTAATTCATTATCAAATTTAAATTATAATAAAGCTAATAGCAATTATATTTACAAGGGTATCCTGGAGTCAGGTTAAACTTTAAAATTCTCCCAAGCGCATTTTACACTCTTCATGAGCTTCATGAACCGTTCCTCTCCTCGGATATTTTCAAGAAAGGGATCTATTTCTGAAAGGAAGGGGTAATTAATCAAACCCCATTCAACGGCTCGTTCAAGCCATTTAAGGGATTCTTCTTTTTCATCAATCAGTGAATAAAAATCGGCAATAAACCATGGCATTCCAAAATCATTCCACCCTATCACTTTAAGCTCTACGGTGAACAATGGAAGTGCAGCTTCTTTGTTCTTTTGTAAGCAATATTTGAATAGTATAAGAATTTTTGAAAAAATATTTTCAGGATTTTTCTGGTAATAATTATCAATAAAATTGTAGGCTTCATGATAATCGTTATTCCAACCCAGAAACAAACCATAATACCAGGCTGCAACTACACTATCGGGTTCCATTTCATGCCATTTTTTTATATAAGTTACTGCCTTATCAAAATTCCCTTCATAAAAATTATACCAACCCATGTACATTTGGGTCATTGGAGTAAGAGGGTCAATCTCGATAACCTTTTTTATCAGAGGTTTAGTCAGCGCATGTCGCCCAAGATGATGAGATAGAATATAAAACAACCATAATATTGTTTCAGGGTCAGCAGGATTTAGCTCATAAGCCCGCTTGAAATCCCAGTATGCATTTTGAGCATTTTCCTTTTTCAACTTTAACAGTCCTGAAAGTTGATATCCATTAGCAGATTGAGGGTTAGATATGAATATTTTGTCGATACAATCTTTAAGTTTATCAAGGTAAATCTCTTCTTGTCTGATACCACTATCGTAAAACTGGAAATACACTTGGCCAAGGCCAGTATACAGGAGCTCGTGATCACCAAGAAGGTTCAAGCCATTTTTGAGGCTTTGTTCTGCCCTGATAAGGCTATCCTCTGTATATTTCCATAAATCCTGTCTTGCTTTCAGGAAACATTCATATACCTGGATATTGTCAACTTTATGTTCTGCAATCTTTTTGCTTTCCTGAGTACTCAGTTTCAATTTCAATGCAGTCGCAATGGATCGAGATACTTTCTCCTGAATATAAAAAACATCATCCAAATTACCTGTATATTTCTCTGCCCACAGGTGAGCATCTGTTAGCGAATCTATAAGCTGCGCAGTTATCCTAAGATCATTCCCGGCCTTTCGGACACTTCCTTCAAGAACAAATCGTACATTGACTGCCTGTGCAATCTCAGGAATTGTCTTGTTTTTCCCTTTAAATGTCATCGCTGAACTTCTTGATATTACTAAAAGGTTATGGATATGTGAAAGGTCAGTTATAATCTCCTCCGTAAGTCAGTCACTAAAGTACCCCTGGTCCGGATCGGAACCTATATTCTCGAATGGCAGAACAATAATAGATTTTTCAGGTGGTGATGGTTTTTCTCCTATTAGTACAACTTCCTTCTTTTCCATACCAGATTCTAAAGACTCACCTTTCAATCCTGAAAAGATCTCCTTAATTGCATTTGCAGTTTTGTTTATCTGTATTCTGTATTTAGTATGGTTTAGATTTTGCTTTTCACCATCTTCAGATGTAAGTGGTTTGTTAACTCCTGGTTCTTTGTAAATGAAGTCAATTCCCCTAAGTACACTTACCAGAAGCGATTCACATAGTTTGATATCATCATTATCTAAATCATGGATCCGAACTGGCAATACCCTGCTTGAAACATTACCATTAGGTAGTTTTACCTTTAATCCAAACTGATCATGTGAAGCCTGTTCAAATATTCTTGAACACTATATACACAAATTTACAACTTGGTAACTCTAAAGTCAATTTTATTTAAACAATCTTCAATTCAATTTATTAATCAGCTTGTAAGATATAGATTATTCTTTAATAGATTTCATCTGTTGGCACTTAGTATGTATTTCAGATAAATTATTATCTTGCATATATTCAATCGACTTAGGCATAATTAAAAACTATGAAAGAAAATTTGCAACTTCAGAAGATATTTTCTATATTGCTGATCTTCATTCTGTTGTCACAGTTTTCAGGTTGTATAGGTTTCAAAAATATCTCAAGAAATGAACTTCCAACATTTCAATCCAGCAACTATCATTATACAATCCATTGTAAAAATTCAAAGTACCCGATCGAGAGTACTATAATCTCAAATGGGATATTATCAGGCAAAGTTGATTTCAAACATTCATACCGTAGAAAATCGATTCAAGTATATGTTTCTTCCGACACAGTTATAATGATTAATAAGGAAAATATACTAAGTATACCTCTCGAAAGTGTTACAAAAGTTAAAAAGTCAAAATTTGCCGTAGGAAGAACTATCTCAGTTGTTCTTGGAAGTTCATTCACTTTAATGGTGCTGCTTACCGTTGAAATGTTTATGCAATTAAAACATTATTAATATTAAGTGATAAAAAATTTAAAAATATTCAAACTATTTTTTGTTGATTTTTTTATAATATGTACTAAAGTAGTCATTAATCTGGGCATTAAACTATGATAAAGTCGTTAGGTGGCGTAGCTTTTTAAAGTCATGGTAAACGGGCAGGACCAAGGCTATGAAACTTAATAACCCGACGCTTTAAGTAGTAGCCAATTGCATCAGGGCTAATAAGAGCAATTAACTAGACTGTCCTAGTTGGCTTTAGTTTTTTCCTTTGGTCGTGGGTACAATTTTCATCATACTTTCACGAGCCAAGATATAAAGGATATATTCCTCTAGTTCTATGAAATAAGTTAAAGTAACTGTTAACAATAGAAATAGACATTTTCTCACTTAACCAATTTTTTTGAAAATCTTGATTTATATAATTCTCACTTTAAAAGCTTTTGTAGTAAATAATTCTATTAGGATGCCATATATAATACCAGCAATCATAAAGAACATAAAATCCTTAATATTTCCTTCAAGAAAAGGAATCGAGGTTATCAATGAAACTAACAATCCAATCATAATGCCATGGACAATGTTATTGTTCAATATTAGGTCAAAACCTTATTGTTATTCCTAACCCCATCGCCATTGAATTTTTTGGCGCTATATTAAACTTCTGTAAAGTAAGTTCAGCTTTATACTAGTCAAATAAAAGATCAATTCCCTCAAGATTTACCCCATATAGATGGAATGTATTTTAGTGGCTAAGAGAGCAAACCGAACACCTTTGACCGCATGTCGCACATGTTTTCTTATTTTATTTCATTTTATTTATCACTCAATTCTGCCATAATAATTCCACCTTTTGTATTCCATGAAGTCCAATCATTTACAATTTTTCTTAAATACAAGAATTTCGGATCCCTGAAAAATAGTGTATCCTGGACATGTATATATTTGATCTACTAGTTTTAATGATTTGTCCTCTAAAACAATCTCTGTCTATTTTCCCACTTGAAACACTAATTTCGGTGTACGATCGGCATAGTAAAAACCCCAGTTTGTTTCGGCTTCAGTTGCTGTTGCTCCCTTCCAACGCTCGTTAAAAGCTTCGAAATAAAAAATAGGTATTTTATTTGAATTGCTCCATTGTTGGCATTGTGTATAAAATTGCTTTTGCGAAACTTCATCAGCAATGGTAAGGGGTGTAAATTGTCCAGCATTTTTGCTGGTAGTCCAGCCGGTTTCAGTAATCAATATTTGTTTCTGAGGATATAGTGTCTTCAACATGTTGATTTTATCATCTATAAATGAAACAGTTTGTTCAAGGGATACGTTATCCGACTGTCCATAGATATGTATCGCAAGAAAATCCTGAAGCCTTACCAAATCGCTGTATTTTGGGTCTGACCAAATGGAATACAGTTCGTCAATAGTAACTGGAGCAGTAGTCTGGGCATGAATTTTTACCAAATATCCTACAATTTCATTTGTATTTGTAACATAAATATCTGAGGACGGACTTATAAAAATTTCATTTCCACAACTTACAGCTTGTACAATATTGCGATAAGTGGTTGTCAGCGCAATTGCCCTATCAACCTGAGAGGCATTGTCTATCGGTGTTTTTCCCGAAATCCAGATTCCCAACAACACTTTAAGGTCAATGTTATTATCGGTAATCACTTTCAAAATTTTTTCGCTGTTATCATCGGAAATATATAAGCGGATTGCATCCCAATGATTTTTTATTATCAGCAAATCTTCTTTTATCTGAGTTTCAGTGAGAACGCTTCCCGGAGCTTGCCCATCTCGAAATGGACCGTAACAAACAGCATTTATTATTTTACCATTATTATTGTAAAAAATCGGACCAGTAAATGCCGAATTTGTTGCAAAACTTACCTCATTCCCATAAGCTGTTCCAACACTATTTGTTGCATAAGCTCTCACATAATATTTTGAAGCGCCTTTCAATCCTGAAATATTACTTGTGAAAGATCCCGCTCCGCTACCATCAATTGTTATATTATCTGCAACAGTTGGATGGCCTGTGCTCCAACAAACACCTCTTGCAATAACTTCACGAGAACCATCATCAGTTATGATCCCGCCACATTTTGCTGAGATTGATGTAATATTTGTAATTTCATTGGTTATCAAAATAGGAACTTCTTTTTTCTTACATGAATAACTAATACATATTAACATCAAGAAACCTAAACTTGTAAGTTTAATTAAATTCTTCATTGACTTAAAATTTAGTTTATTAACATAAGATGTTTTGCAATACTGTTTATTGTAACTGAGCCGAACACCTGAAAACTATTTTAATGTTCTTCTTTAATGTATTCAATAAAGTATCTCATTTAGTGTTTTCATATTTTACTAAAATCCAAAATTAAAATCCAAAGAATTTAACATGAGAATAGCTACCAGTGTACAAATTCCTAAAGTGCAGATAGTAGCACAAAAGATAGTTAATCCAACATCATATTTTGCCATTTTAACTTTTGCAATACCATCAAGAGGAATACTAAGAATATACCCCATATTGATCTCCATCACCGAATCTGAAGAAAGGTACATGTGAATTCTGTTTTTCATATAGGATGGAAGATGCTATAACGAATTCGTAAGAGCAACCTGAACATTTATACCTGTTGATGAGTTTCAATAAGTTATTTGCAAATCTGATTGTAAACTTCTGCTAGTATTGTGAAGTTCTTAAACTTCTTCAGATCGGGATTTTTTACAAGCTCCTGCTCAATGCTTGGGCAGTCTCCAAAAAGAGATGGGAAAAGGTTATCATAATTCCCCTTTTCTACCTTTAAAAGAGCCCCATAGGCCTTACTGACAAAATAGCTGGAATACCTTGTTCTGCTCTCAATGATCCTGTATGAAGTTCTATAAGTTGGACCAATGGATAATCCTTCGCCGGTAGTTAAGTTGAAGGATATTCCATCTATTTTTGATCGTTCTTCAACCTTTGAAGAAGAAAATCCCAAACTACTTCTGTTTTGAAATATTATTATCTTTCCATCCAGTAGCCTGTTCAAAAAGACTTGTACCCCTTTTTTCATGGATGGCATACTTACATAATTTTCCATTTCAAGTTCTTCAGGTTTATCAAAATCTTTTTTTACTACTTTCATATAATTCCCGAAACCGCGGATTTCACTTGCCTTAAAGATTTTAGTCGTTCCGTTCTCGGCAGTAAACTTTATCTCTACTGGATTATTCTCGACATATTTGAGACTCCACTTTATCATTCCCTTCAAGGTATCACCGTTACTGAGAACCACATAACCATCGACTGCCATCATAGCTGCCATACCTTCAACTTGGGCTGATAATTTCAATGGTATCACGATTGTAATCATTATAAGCATGATTAAACCAAGTGTTTTATTGTTCCTACTCATGGTAATATTTTTAACTGGTTAAGTAACTATTATTTTTAAAAAGTATGAATTTGACCTAAATTTATGATCATTAATCAGACGCAAGTTAAACCATGTTTAAGTCAAAGTCAATTTTATGGTAACACATTAATTTTCGTCTTATCAAATAAAAAACCATCCACCCAAGTCTTAACTCAGATGGTTAACGATTCTTCCTTAAAAAATCAATCCTAGACTTAACTATGTTTTTGGCTATAGAAACTTCTTTAAATAAAAAGATATCGAGCCCATCAGTAATATATTCTTCTTCTGCAAACTCAAAAGCTTCGTTAAAATCGACCCCAAAATTGTTTTCCATAAATTCGGCATAGGCGTCGATAATATAAAGAAAGGACGGATCTTGAGTCGCAAACTCAAGATTTCTGTAATTGTTCTCTAGGGTCTTCAAGTTAAGACCTTCTTTTAACTTAATATTTTTGACCACTTCCCTAAGTCGATCCTGTCTTTCGGTTTTTGTTTCTTTTCTCTCTGTCATCCTAACGGTTAAAATTAAGACTGCCGACCATACAAAGCTAAGAAAATAGCCAGCAACTGAAATATTAAATTCCTGTTCACCCTAATGCAAAAGCTTGTTATCATAATGGTGCTGTTCAGTGCAAAGCCACAGACGGAACACTTACAACTGAGATGAAGCTACGGGCAATACTCGGACATCCATAGTGAGTCTTTTATCGCTAAAGATCTCCTTGAGAGATATCCAGAGTTTTAGTATCAGGGATGGACTTTACTCGGGAACCAGACCGAATAACTTTTTATTGCTGATACTGCTCTAACCAATTTACAGTTGTTAAAGTCGATAATGATACCTTATTGTGGAATGGGAAAAATCAGTTCTTTAAAGAAATGGGAATAGAACTTGAGATAATTTCTCTTCCAGGACATACAAGTGATTTAATCGGATTACTAACGGATGATGGTATATTACTTTGTGGAGACGCGAGCATGAATGGATTTCCGAGTATTAAGAGAAATATTATTTGGATTGAGAATTTAGAAGATTATAAGAAATCGTGGAATAAGATGATTGAAAGCTCAGCAAGAGAAATCTATCCGTCTCATGGAGCACCATTTCCCAAGAAAGATCTGATGACAACCTGCTATTTCAATCAGTACTTTTTACACAAAGAATAAATGCCTTAGGCCCTAATTAACTAATGCTCTTAATTCAGTAGATAAAATCTTAATTCTTAATCTTAATTATGTTTCTGATTATTTCCCAGCATCCTTGCGTAGTAAGCTTTTTCACCGGATTTTTCCAATTCATCAATTGTATGATTCATTGTTGAAACACTATACTCCTTCTGTTTCTGGAAGTGAATGAACATTGCTGCTAAGTTCACTGCCGCTTCAATTCCTTTTGGGTTTCTCAAGATTATGGTAAAAACCATCCTCCAATAATAAAATCCGGTTACTGAATTAAAACCTGCCTTTTTAGAAACCCTAAGGAATGAACGCATATGAATAAGCCATGTCGTAAAGTTTGGAGAATATTTATTATGGGGTCTGATATTCAATCCTGTAAAAACAACCCGTTTATAATAATTCGAAGGTTCATAAATGGCTTCGAGAATCCTAACAAAATTCTTAAGGATTTCGGTACGTGAAATATGCGTAATAAAGTTCAAACCACTCGTTGTCTGGTCAATATCGCTTTCACCAATTGATCGGGATGCCAGATGAAGCAACCTGCCTTCAGAAGCAAGCCGACGGGATAATTGAGTATTTGGAAGTGCATAAAGCAGACTGATCATTGCCATGCAGATCCCCGATTTTTGGATAGAATCGATCATATTACCGACAATTTGTCTGCTTTCGCTATCGAAGCCAATAATATATCCTCCATTACTCACGATGCCATACAATAAGAGTTTCCTAACAGCAAGTTCAATTGATTTGTTTACATTCTGCGTTTTCTTGTTTATTTTCAGAGTATCATTCTCGGGTGTTTCGAGACCAAGAAACACATATCTGAAATCGACATCTTTCATTAACTGTAGCAATTCATCATCATCAGCCAGATCAATGGAGGCTTCAGTAGCAAAATAAAACGGATACCGATGGTTCTGAGACCATGTTTTTAATTCACGTAAGAGGTCTTTAACCTTCTTTTTATTACCAATGAAGTTATCATCGACTATGTCAATATGGCCACGGTAACCTAAATCGTAAAGGTATTGCAGTTCTTTGATCACCTGTTCATTCGACTTAAACCTGGGTATTCGGCCAAATAGTTCAATGATATTGCAGAATTCACAACTAAAGGGACACCCCCTGATAAATTGAAGTCCGATCATCAAATAATTCCGGAAATTGATTAGATCATATTTGGGTACAACAGCATTCATCATATTGGCCTTTTCTTCAGAAACATATCTCCCGCTTATTGCCCCCTTCTGCAAATCGTCTAAGAACAGAGGTATGGTAATCTCTCCTTCTCCCAAGACTAAAAAGTCGGCTTCATGGTAAACATCCGGTTGTGAAGTCGGATCGGGACCACCAACCACAACAATGCAATCAAGATCATGCGCCAACCTAATGAAATTGAGCATGCTTTTCTGTTGAGTAAGCATTCCTCCAGTACAGACAATATCAGCCCATTTCAAATGATCATTAAGCAAAGGTTCAACGTTCTCGTCAATTAACTTGAATATCCAATGCTGGGGCAGGAGTGCAGCAACTGTTAGCAATCCAAGAGGGGCAGCCGGGTATTTTGCTCCAACCATGTAACAAACTTCCTCGTAATTCCAGAAACTATATCCTGAAAATTTCGTCTGTACAAGAAGGCATTTGTTATACACCTTTATTTGCTCATTCTCCTTTGAGGCAGCAGGAGAACCTGGTACCTGTTTCACAAAAGAAAATTAATTACAACTCTTTTCATTTGATTAGGTATTAATATAAATTACATTATAAGTACATATCTATCGGCAATAAAGTGTCCTGATGAGATAGTTAATTATTGTAAAATCAGTTAAATATATACAGATGTCTATTGTGAACCTAATAACAGTTAGTTGACTATGAATTTAACTCAGAATGCTATTAGTCTGGAAAAACCAATTGCCCTTGAGCATTGCTGGCCTGATCAAATATACCGCCCCAGCCTCCCTGGGCTTTTTTATTTGTTGCCAGGTTTTTAATGGATTTAATGACAATCTGTTTAAATTTAAACAAAGGTCGGTGGTAAGTTCCACCATTCCTATAAGTGAAAAACTAGAAATTTCAGTAGACCGCAGGTTAAAGACTTCACACGGTAGTTACGCTACCACTCTGAAAGGTTCTTATAAGTCAAGAGATGTGATCGGAGAAATGATGGGGTATTCTGCCTCCCAAATCACAGAACATATCTGGCGAGTCTGGATATGAATAAAAAATGGGAAATCAATGTAGGATTGCTCTAACAATCTCAAAATGAAAAACGGTGCCTCACAGCACCGCTTTCAAACGATTTAGCAACTTTATCAGTTATTTTTTCTTTGTGGTGTGATGCTTTACTGCATTTTGAGGAAGCTTCTTAACAAAGGTTCCATCTTTGTCATATACAAGAGTCTCCGTAGTGGTCCCCTTGACAATAACTACATCATACGTCACAGTGTTATTTGCCGTAATGCAGGTTGCTTCTTTAATTGTATAACCGACATAGTCTTTAGCAATATTATCTGTTATAGCTTTTTGAAGCTCCGCTACCTTGACGGTAGTACGCGTTGACTTAGCGTTGGTGACGGTAGTTTTGGTGGCTTGTGCATTAACTACCAGAACTGCCATAATTAAAACAAGAACTAATAATACTCTTTTCATAATCAATAAATTATTTGGTTTAAAAGCTTAAAAATACTTGATGGTTTTTGGTTTAAGCAGATGATTAAAGTGCTGCAATAATCTTGTCTAATTCTTCTTTTGATTTGCCAAGTTTGATTTGAAGTTTTCCGAACATCTCCTCTTTCTTGCCTTCTTCAAACATCAAATCATTGTCCGTTAAGACTGCAAATTTCTGTCTGAGCTTGCCTTTCTGCTCATTCCAGTTTCCTTTTAATTCTGTTGTATTCATTTTTTTAAATTTTAAGTTTTGAAAGAATTTTTGAGTTACAATGATAATTCTATTAACTTCTGAAAGTGTTACAAAATTCTTAAAATAAGTTACATAATTTATACATTTCCTGATAGTTTGAGTCTTTAATGTTTGGCATCTACTTTGTCCGTAATTTTTACAGCAACATCTGTTGGCGAAACTTTTCCAGTGAAATAATCGGCATAGGCTCGGGTAAATTCTGCACCATAAAAAAATATCATGGAAGAATAACTCACCCACAGAAGAATTAATACAATGGAGCCTGCTGCACCATATGCCGAACCGGGATTTGTTTTACTTAAATAAAATCCAATTGCGGTTTTTCCAAGTATAAAAAGAAAGGCTGTAAGAATTGAACCCCACCATAAATGTTTCCATTTAATTTTTGCGTCGGGTAATATTTTGAACAAAAGTGCAAACAGGAGCATGACGACTCCAAACGAAATAATAAAATTTAGCACATAAAATATTATGAGTACAATGTTTGTCCAATGATTCATCACCCAATCGCCCATGACTGCGATGACAGTAGTGATTGTAAGCGAGATTAGTAGCAAAAAACCAACAGACAAAATCAGCCCGAATGAAAATAGCCGTGTACGAATTACTGTAAAAACGGCTCTGCACGGTTTGGCTTTTACTTCCCAGATTACGTTTAACGCTTTCTGTAATTCGACAAACACGCCTGTTGCACCAAGAAGTACCGTGATTAGTCCGATGATAGTTGCAAGCACTGATTTATTTGTATGACTAATGGTGATGATCATATCCTTAACCTGCCTAGCTGTTTCTACTCCCATTATTGAAGATATCTGTGTATATAATTGCCCTGTGATGACATCCCGCTTAAAAAAAAGTGAGCCAACCGAAATTACTATTACCAGTAATCCAGGCATACTGAAAATAGCATAGTAAGCAATAACGGCACTTTGCATAAAAGGATCTTTTCCCCACCAGCGCCTGGAAGCAGAACCTGCAATTTTGAAAAACGCTTTTATTGTTTTTTTCATTAGCTGATATTTTGAGAAGCAGCAATTACATTTAATGCTTTTGGTATAATTTCAACTCTTACCGGGGCCATTCCTAAAACCTCGCCATCAACCTGAATCTGCATATTATAATGAGAGTAAATTTCTGCTTCTTTTGTTTGATAATATTCCTTTTTTAAAAATTTGTTTAATTTGCCACTTGTAAATGAGAAGATTAACATAATTATATCCCATGGATTTTTTCTATTTATTATCACCAGATCCAGCAGGCCGTCTCTTATGTTTGCTTTATCAGCTATTTCATATTCCCCGCCATAATATTTAATGTTTGCCATGATTACAAAATATCCTGTCGATTCTACCTTATGATTGACATAAATCTTATGCCATTTATATCTGAATAGAAGTTTGATCAGCCTAAACGGATATGCAAATTTCCCCCATCTTTTTTTAAATTCCGGAGTTGTGTCTTTTATAACCTGAGCAAAAGGACCCACGTCTAACATCATTGAAAAATATCTAGACTCCTTACTTGTTTTTGCATAACCTAAATCCATCTTTATCTTTTTGCCTTTTGTAATTAATTCTGCTGCCTTTTTTGGATCATTAGGTACACCTAGTTCACAAGCTAAAACATTCGTACTACCAAAAGGAATTATTACCAGGGTGGCTTTTGATTCAGCCATCCCATTAATTACTTCATTTATTGTTCCATCTCCACCTGCCGCAATAATTAAATCGTATTTATCCTTTGCAGCTTCTGCTAGTTTTGTCGCATGTTTAGGATATTTTGTGAATTCTATATCTAATTTTATCTTCTCTTCATCACACTTATTTTTTACTTCTTCTATAACGTCATCTTCCGTTAGTTTAGGCTTGAATAATCCCGATAATCTTCTTTCTAATTTTTTTAAAGTCCATCTTAGGATAGGGGGCATCTCCCTTTTCATCTTGCCGGAAGAAGGATTTATTATTAGAATAGCTTTCATCTGTTAATAAAATGCTTTCATGATTAAAGAAATATATTGCATTAATTCATACCGGTAGTCTAGACGTTAAGCTTCAGATACAAAGGTGCAATCCTTTAATCTGCGCACCGTTACATAATTCCAAAGATTACTTACATCAATTACAGGTTTTCAAGAGAAATCCGCTTCTTATGCTTTAGATTTTTAAAGTGAGATGGTGTCAGCCCAGTCATTTTTTTAAACTGGTTTGATAGATGGGATACACTGCTGTAATTCAGTTTCCACGCAATTTCTGTCAGATTGAGCTCATCGTAAACAAGTAGTTCCTTTACCTTTTCTATATTATGGGACAAGGAATATTGCTCAATTGTAGTCCCTTTAACTTCGGAAAAAAGATTGGAAAGATAGGTGTAATTGTGATTGAGTTTTTCACTCAGGAATTCGGAAAAGTTTATTTTAAGTTGTCCTTCACTGTTATGGATATGATCAATAATTATGGTTTTAATTTTTTCAACCAGTATTAATTTATTATCGTACATTAGTTCAAGCCCGGCCAATTTAAGAGCTGCATCAAGACTATCCAACTGTTCCTTTGAAACTTTGTCTATTATTTCAACTTCACCCAATTCAACCTTGGCATGATTAATTCCAAGTTTTTCAAGTTCGGATTTGACTACCATCTGACACCTGATAGAAACCATGTTTTTAATGTAGAGTTTCAATTAATTAATTATTGAAATACCATTTAGGCCTAGACCAAATAAACAGCAATTTAATAAAGATTTATTGAAAATTATCATTCTTCTATAATCAGTTTACTTCGTCTACGGATCATCTTTTCCTACAGTTAATAAGTGGAAAAACCGGTGACCGTGACCACAGTTGGCTGGATCAAATTGATTACCACATTTTAATCCCAGATTATTAAAATGGCTATTCCTGGCTGCAAAAATTTCATATTATTTATCACCTCCACTGTTATCCCACCTCGTATTCTTCCAGCCACTGATCAAACCTTCGTTTTCACAATCTGGTCCCGGTTCGAGCCCCGGGGTCTGTTAAAATTTAAACAACGTTCGGTAGTACTTAACACCAATCTTTACCATTAAGTCAAATTAAACGGTTTGCCCAAAAATAAACTTGCCTTTGACTTAAACAAGGTATAATTTTGTTGGAAAGGATAAAAAGGCAAAAACAATAAGACCTAAAGAAATAGGGAAAAACTACAAATTGAATAGACATGAATAAGAAAAGTAAGATCTGTTGTTTGCTATATCTAATTATGTGCATTCTTATAGTACTTACTCATTCCTGTAATAAAGAATCCGGACCTCCAACCAAGGATTTATTGACAGCAGTAAAATGGGAAGTAACCGATGTTTGCGGTCCAGTAGGTGATCCATATACATATACATTCAAACCAAATGGTCAATTAATACAAGAACAGGGATATATGAATACTATTTATTATACATGGAGCCTAAAAAATGATGATAAGGTACTTGTTATTGGACCAGGCGAAGAAAAAATTATTTCTTTGACTAAAACAGAATTGAAGCTGCAGGGATATGGTTTTTTAATATGTATCAGAGTATTTAAAGCCGTCCCTTTTTAATGATTAGGGGTCTATAAGAATTAACGCATTAAAAAATTTGAAAATAATACAGAATCAATTATTCAGATTTGGTTGAATAGTCCTCATTTGGAAAAGCCAGTGACCATTGCCAAAACTGGCCAGATCAAATTGACCACCCCAAGCAGGAGTTAAAAATTTGTTGTTCCCATATGTATGTTAAGTGTTATCAGACCGGATTTGGAAATATTCCTCTCCCTCAAGAGCATTATCAGAGATAGCATGATGGGGACTTCTGAATGGCCTTTTAGTCAAGCTGCGTACTACTTGCACTATGTAGTAGAAAGAGATGCCGCTGATATCACATTTCAGAAATAATCTAATATGACGCAAATATAAAATTGACTTTGGACTGAAAATGGCGTAAATTTAGAGATTAGCCTTCTTAATTGGCAATCATGAAAAGTCCGTTTTTAATTATCGTTTTTCTAAGTATTTATTTAGAATGCTTCGGCATCAACAATAGCAACATATCATTAAATGAATTATATGGCTATTCAAATGCAGATTCAATCCCTGAAAAGAGAGCATTCGGAACATTAAAGTTCAATCCAATTCAACTGATCTTGAGTGAGATCCCTGTTTCATTTGAGATCTATAGAACACCAAAAAGGAGTTTGCAGTTCCAAGTTGGGTTTATTTTTCCCAGAAGAGATAGTAAAATGAATCAAACTGCTTTTAATTCTAATGGAGAGGAAGGTACTGCGACCGATAAGGGACTTTATTCCTACAGGAATAGCCCTTTTAATAATGATTTTGGGATAAACCTGAAAACGGAATTCAGGATCTATTCCAAAGAAATTAATTCACCTCAAACAACAAACCATAGAAAATCTTTCTATTATGCCCCACAGTTAACATATAAATCCTGTTTTTATAAGGATCAGACATTTGCTATGCACTACAGTGGGTTTTCACATTATCAGACAGAATCTAAATTTTCACATATCCTGGGAATTGGAATAATGTTTGGCATACAATCATATAATCATGGTCTAATAACAGACTGGTATGTTGGTTTTGGGCTCAGGAGTCGGACAATGTCTGTCACGGTCAATAAAATTTACAGCCCAGATTCCCGTCCTAATTCAACTATTTATCCAAATACCACGTCCGATGATGTATCTTTTTACCCTTTTGTAAACTTTGGAATAAGAATGGGATTTGAATTATAGCAAAACCATTATAACATTATGATAATAAGCTCACTGGGAAGCTTATTTGATGAACTTTGATGCCGTCATAAGACAATTAATCAAAATTCTGAGTTAATTACTTGTTGTAAAGTTATGTATGTTAAGTGTTTTCAGACCCGATTTTGAAGTGATCAAAGAAGGACGGGTTTTAGACTTCATTTCAGGTTACAGGAAGTCCAAGGTCGCATTGTCCAATTGCCCGTGTCGTTTTTTATGTCAACAACCCGTTTATATTAAATTTTATACCCGGCGAGAGCCAATCCACAGTGCAAAAGAAATAGATGCCACGGCTAGTTCAATCTGATTGTTCTGTTGTTACTCTTGTTTTATCCAAAGGTAGTGTAACTTTAAAGTCACAACCTTTTCCTAATTCGCTTTCTACCCAAATCTTTCCGCCAAGCCTTTCAACAAACTCCTTGCTTAATTTCAGACCCAAACCCGTACCCTGCTCATTGGCAGTTCCTGGTCTTTTAAAATCAGTATCTATTCGGAACAACTTGTTGATATTATCATTAGATATACCTATTCCGGTATCCTTAACCAAGATGGATACAGCATTTTCGTTTAAAATTGTGCTGACATTTACCTTACCGTATCTTGGTGTAAATTTTACAGCATTGCCTAAAAGGTTACGTAAAACAATATTGATCATATTCCTGTCAGTAAATACAAAAATATCGTCTTTTATATCAGAACACAGATTTATCTCCTTATTTGTTGAATTCAACAAATGGTTGGAGATATTCTCTTCTATTAAGTTCTTTAAATTGATTTTTTCAATATTGATTTTCATAAGTCCCGTTTGTGATCTTGACCAATCGAGTAAGTTTTGAAGTATGGCATAACCACTTTTGGCTGAATCATTCAATACTTGAGAAAGCTTCATTATTTTTTCAGTATCCATCTTATTCATATTATCAACCAGCAGCTCAGTAGATCCAATAAGAGCCGTAAATGGATTTTTCAGATCGTGAGCGACAATGCTGAAAAATTTATCTTTGGTGGCATTGAGTTCTTTTAGTTCATTGTTTACTTGTCTTAACTTTTCCTCTGCCTGTTTGCGTTGCATATTCTCCCTAACAATATTCCTGTACAACTCAGCTTCTTTTTTCCTGACAAAATAGGCTACTATAGTTACTAAGATTGGTATGCCAACAATAGTTAGTAGATGAACCTCCCATAATGCAAAACGTGGTAGTAGCCAGTCATTTAAGACTTCTGATAAAATAATAATAGTACTTGAGACAACAAATATTACAGCAATAAATATCACAAGTCTTCTGAAGGATTTGCTTCGGACAAAAGATTTTTGCAATTGTTCTTCTTCTTGTTCTCGGAGTGAAGCCGTTTCAGTGGATTTTCTGTTCCTCGTCTTCATGGCTTTGTTATGTCAATAAGAAAACGTGAAATTATAAGGTTCAGTATGTTACAAAATGTGATTTAACCCATCCTGGGGAGCAAATTTATTAGACACATTTCTGTTCAAATTTACGATCTTGGTTTGCAACCGGTAGTTTGGTAAAGGTTGAATAGCTCAAATACCTTTTATCACCTGTTATGTGGCTGTTAATCCAACATGTAACTGGTTGAGTATAGGAATAGATTTCCTTCAGCGAAAAGGCATATGTTTATGCTAAGATTCAAAGGCTGAGAAAGTTCTTTTTTACAAAATATTAATCTCAAATTAATGGTTTATTAATTGTGATTTAATGTTTCAAATCTAAAGTATCTCTTATTTTGTACAAAGGCATTGATTATGGAAATGAAAGGCTCAATTATATCAACAATACATAACCTGCAAAGATTTTCTGAAAATTTTCTATTAGGCACATATGAACCATACAAGAGGGCAGTAACCATTTTTGTAAATAGTTAACAACACATGAAATAAGGCAGGTAACATTCATTGCCAGTAACTTAATTCATAAGTTCATCTCCATCTTCAGTCATTTTTTTTCTAATTCTAGAAGAGCAACTATCATTGTTTTGAGTTCGTAGAAATTATCGATATCAATTAAGAAGTCTATTTATTTAATACTCAATATTATGGCACGAGGATTATATGAAATGAGAATTGAGGCAGAGTATAAACTACAAGAAATGATTTATCATGCCAGAGAACAACAGATGATTGAGATATCAAAATGGCACGCCTATTTCATAGTAAGAGATAAAAAACTCATTGCTCTTGATGAATATTCATTAAAAGCATTGAAGGAGTGCACATCTGAAGATTGGAGGAGAATGCATGCTCAGGATTGGGTGGAATGTAAAGAATTAAAAATTGACTTTTTTGGATAATGATTGATTTCAAATGTGTTTATATAGAAGATCAACTTAATGCGTTCCGTAGATGTTGCAACTTTAATAATCCGAATTCCCTGTACATGTTGCACTTTTAATATCGTATGACCAAACGCTATTTCAGTATTTAGTAGTCAAGCATATTTAGTTTCACACCTGATTTATTTTTTCTTTAGCTGGAACTGAGGGTGACCACATTGCCACAAAACAAAAGCATACTGATCAGCAAAATTTGCATAAGTCACATCTTTGTCCTCCGTAAAATGTCCATTTTCGTAATTTACTTTCAAAAGGACAGGCTTTCCTGAAACGGAAGAATTCTGAAGAGCTGCGGCGAATTTCCCCGGTTGCCAGGGTACGACTCTTGGGTCATTCCACCCTGTAACACATAATACGGCAGGATATTTGGTGTCAGATTTTACGTGCTGAACTCCGTCCATCTCGTACAGAGCCCTGCATTCTATGCTGTCCTTGACAGTACCAAATTCAGGCACATTAACGGGACCGTTAGATGAGAATTCAAGCCGCATTGCATTAGCACAGCCTACATTGCAAATTGCCGCTGCGAAAAGATCAGGTCTTTCTGTAACAGCCCGACTAATGAGAATCCCTCCGGCACTTGTTCCGCTACCAGCAAGCTTTTCGGGTGAAGTGTATTTATTTGCAATCAGATACTCCGCACAACTTATAAAATCTTTCCATGTATTAGGTTTTGTAGTTTTGAATCCAGCCCTATACCAGGTTTCTCCTTTTTCACTCCCTCCTCGGACATGTGCGATTGCAATTACTACACCTCTGACGGCAAGGGAATTATGCATAACACTGAAATATGGGAGGTTACTAATTCCGTATGCTCCATAACCATCCATAAAACAAACATTGTTCCCGTCTTTCTTTAATCCGCTTTTATAAATGATTGTTAGTGGGATCATTACTGAATCGTGTCCTCTGACGGAAACCTCTTCAACAACAAGATTTTTATATTCGTCGGGATAGACAGAGGGTTTATTGTACGGACTTGGCGAAAGCTTATCTGTTGTTGCATCATAAAAAAACTCAGTATAAGGTTTTGTCCAGGAAGTAATACCCACAAGGCAGTTGTTCGTTTTGGTATCAAGACAGTTTATATTGACAATGCCATTGAACGGAAGAATTACTTCAGAGGTAGAGCATTTATTCATGTCATACTTGAAAAGTGACTGGTTGATACCGTCGCTATAGATCATAAAGATAAAGTCTTTACTGTTTATGATGGATTCGAGGGTTGTTGACTTTTCCGGAGAAATCGATTTTGCATCTTTCCAGTCAGGCTTCTTCATGTCTGCCATCAGCAGTTTATAGTTTTTAGCACCATTGTAGGTTATAGCAAAGACCTTGTCGTCAATCGGTATAATTCCCCTTACAAGCTTATCGGACGGAGTACATAAGGGTTTCCATGCTATTTTACCAGAGCTGAACTGGCTGATTGGTGCATAATAAATCTTCAGTTCATTCTGAACGCTTCCCTCCACCGCAAATATGTAATCCCTTGAATCTCTTAACAAAAATGCACTTGGATAGACACTGGGGTCTATTTTCAGATCAGGATAGCTTGCATTGCTGAAAAAATCCAGGTCGGTTTTGATATCACTTCCAATCTTGTGGAGTTTTGTTTTTGTGTTCAGCCTTGCTGACGGATCTTTATTATCGGCCGTCTTGAGCCACATATACATAAATGCTTTATCATCGAATGTCCAGCCATTAGCTCCTGCTGCAGGATAAATAGAATCAGGAAGGAAGCTTTTAGAATCGACATCCATGACCTTGATTGTGGAGACTTCTGCCCCTCCTTCAGAATATGATATTATCAGTTTTTTCCCATCATAGCTGCCAATTATCTGCTGTACAGAGAGTGTCTTCCCTTTAATATAATTCATCGGGTCAAACAGAAGCATCTCCTTTCCATCAATGCCTTCCCTGTAATAGATCTTGCTGACCTTTTCACCTGGCATCCGTTTTTGATAGAAATATCTGTTCTTTTCCTTATCAGGAAATGTGTAAACAGGTGGTTGAAGCTTATCCAGCTTTTTCCATTCAGCAATAAGCTCATCTCTGCCTGAGATATTGCTCATTGTCAAATTCGTCAAATCTGCTTGTTTCCTGAACCATCTAACAACATCAGAATCATTAATGCTTTCCAGCCATCGATAGGGATCTTTATAGGTGACACCCCAGTAAGTATTGCTGCTGTCAAGAAGTTTAATGGCAGGATATTCCCATTTTGTATTGGTTGATGCGACATTGCCCTCTTTCCGCCCTGTACATCCCAAAAGGATGAGGATAAAAAGTACAAAAATGAAATTTTTCATATTTTTATTGGATTAGTACTGATGAGCTATTCGTTATATTGTCCCTTCCCTATCAATAATGTACCGCCTGGTAAAAAAATTGAAAATAAACCAGAAATTCATATTTAACCATTTAAAATGATCTTTCAACTATTCTCCATTATATGATAAAGGTCTGATATTAATAATTATAAAACAAATATTTTTAGTCTGACTAGATGTAATTTGTCTAGTTATCAGAGGTTAATAATAATTGATTAAAATAGAAGGTGATGTCAATTGGAAAAGTCAGTGCCCATGACCACTCCTCCCCAGAGTTAAATTTTTGTTGTTTTGTTTTGTATGTTCGGTGAAATCAGACCGTTTTTTGAAGTGGTCATAGAAGGATGGATTTTGATTTAAACATATAGGTTGAGATTGAGGCTGAGGTTGAGATTCACTAAATGATATTCTCAACCTTAACCTTTACCTCAGCCTTACAAGGTTGGCACCAGGTTTACGCCAGGTTTTGAAGAAAAAGGGAAAGAGTGTGAATAATATAACTTATTTCTGATTTTATATAATGCTATCCCGGATTGCGGTATATACCTTTGTTAGGCACTATATCAACGAAATATCAATTAATCAAAAGTTAGACCTTGCCAATAGTCAAGGGAAAAATCATATGTTACCCGCTTAACCAAAGCAGATATGGAGATCAAGGGAATAGAGCTCATGGTAACAGACATCAAAGACATCAACAAGATTCCAGGGATCAGGGAGACAGAAATCACTATACTCCTCGGGAATAGAAGTCAAACCCTCCGGTTTTTGCAATTTTGACATTTTTCATATATTTCATATTAATAATTACTTAACGAGTAAAAACATTTTAAAATTAAGATATATGAACCAAAAAAGAATATTTATTGGATCAACATTATTGCTGGTTCTGTTTTTTGTTACTTCTTGTGCTCCTGTTGGCATGACCCATCAGGAATTTGGTTTCCTTTATGGTATTGTTCACGGGTTTATTTCCCCTTTCGTGTTGATTGCAAAACTATTTGGAGCGCATGTAGGTTTATATACTGAACATAATTCAGGGTCGTTATATTGGTTGGGATTTATTTTAGGTCTTGTTCTTCTTCTTGGCGGTGGTGGCAGCAGTTATGCGGCAAGAAGGAGATGGTATGACTAAAGCAGAAATTGTGAAAGACCTTGTCCATAGTTGTCCTGTGTTTATTATAGTAGAGATTTGGACGTGATGTGTCAATGATGCTCCGCAACCTGCCGATTTACTATTAAACAGCATTCGCAATTTGTACAATTTCTTTAGCGATATCCTCAGGTGAAAGAATAAAATCTATATATCCGCTTGCTATTGCACTCATTGGCATATCCGGTTGTGTTGCGGTGTCTGGCTTCTGTGCGATCGTAATTCCACCTACTTCTTTTATACCGCATAAAGCTTCTGCTCCATCACCGTCATAGCCCGAGACAATGACTGCGATGAGTTTGCCGCTCCAATGCTCCGTTAGTGAACGCAAAAAAACCGTAATCACATCGGGCCATCCTCTGGGTTTAGATATTGGCTTTAGACGGAACTCATCATCAAGAACGTGCAAGTCTCGCTTTTCAGGGATTATGAACACATGATTGGGCTGAATGTCTAGTCTTTCAGTTATAAGTTCGACCGGCATCTTTGTATAGCGTGGGAGAATCTCGTGAAGCATAGTGGCTACAGTTCTCAAGTGATTGACGATGACGATAGCAACACCCATATCTGCCGGGAGATGCTGTAGTAAACGCGTATAGGCGTCGAGTCCCCCGGCCGAACCGCCCAGGCAAACGATAGGAAAGTCATTTGCAGCACTCTTAGTTTTCATAGGTAATTATCTTATAATTTGAAAATACTGTGAATCTTAGATAATACACGTTGTTAGGCGCTCTCTTATTTAGGAAACTCATTTAATTGAGTAAAGGCAATTTCCCCCGTCAATTTTTTTTATTTGGATTATTAGTTTCCCGATATCTTGTCCCATGTGCTAACTCAACATTTACTCTTTTGTGAATTAAAAGAGCTTTACCTCTTTCCAATTAACTCAAAGTCCATCACCGATTTCTTATGCATCTATGCATTAGTGAATTTAATTTCTTCATTCTATTTTCTATTTATAAAGTTTATGAAAATTAATTGAATAACTTGCATTTTAATAAGTTTATCACAGTCAAATCTAACTGAGTACTTCTTATTGGAATCTTTTAAAATATAGCTCAATCTTTATATTTCATTGGAACTATACATAAAATCAACTATTTTTCAAATCATTGAAATACAATAATATCAAGTCAGTACTGCGAATACATAAAATATTAACTAATGAAAAAAATCATCAATGATAAGAAAGTAAAAACAACATCCATTTTAAAACCGACCAAACGGCAAAATTCAATTTCACTCAATTTTCCTATTGTTGGCATAGGAGTTTCTTCCGGTGGACTGGCAACATTGGAACAATTTTTTGCTAATATGCCGAAAGATACTGGAATGGCATTCGTGATAATTCAACATCTCGACAAAAACCATGCAGGCATTATGCCTTATCTCCTTCAACGAATTACTACTATGAAGGTAATTGAGGTAACCAACCGCTTGCGAGTGAAACCAAACAATGTATATTTGATGCCACCCAACAAGAATATTTCTATTTTACACGGTAATCTGCATTTATTCAAGCCAACCGAATTGTTGGGTATACGACTTCCTATAGATATTTTTTTCCGCTCCTTAGCTGATGACCAACAGGAAAAAAGTATTGGCATTATTCTTTCGGGTAATACTACAGATGGCAGCTATGGAGTTAAAGCGATTAAAGAAAAAAAAGGGATAGTACTGGTACAAGATCCACTAACATCAACTTTTAATGGCATGCCAAATAGTGCCATTGACGCAGTAACAGTTGATATTATCACATCTGCATACGATCTACCCGCCAAACTTATTGCTTTTTTAAAAAATAATCCTTCTAATACAAAAAATCCTTTAATAGAAGATAAAAACAAAACCAATCTCGAAAAAATAGTCATCCTACTTCGTACACAAACGGGACACGATTTTTCTTTGTATAAAAATCCCACTATGTATAGACGTATCGAAAGGCGAATGGTATATTCGTCAAATAGACAAAATTGCCGACTATGTCTACTTTTTACAGGAAAACCCAAAAGAGTTGGAGAATCTTTTCAAAGAGTTAGTAATTGGTGTAACAAATTTTTTTCGTGATGCAGTTTTATGGGAGAAGCTAAAAGAGCAAATTCTACCTGATTTGTTTAATGAATTACCAAACGGACATGTGCTAAGAGTATGGATTACAGGTTGTTCAACAGGGGAAGAAGCATATTCATTTGCAATTGTTTTTAAAGAAGCTTACGAAAAAGTAAAACAAAGTAAAAATTTAACTTTGCAGATATTTGCCACCGATATAAATAATGATGCCATTAAAATAGCAAGAAGAGGAGTTTTCAATTCAAATATTGTCACCAATGTATCGTCTGAACGGATATCCAAATTTTTCACAAAAAATGAAGACAAGTATTTGGTCAACGCTTCGATACGTGAAATGTTAGTATTTGCACCCCATGATGTGATAAAAGACCCTCCTTTTACAAAATTAGATTTTCTTTTGTGCCGTAATTTATTGATATACTTCGAATCTAAATTACAGAAAAGACTAATGAATTTGTTTTATTATTGTCTCAATACAGGTGGATTAATGATACTTGGCACATCCGAAAATGTAAACTCACAGGATATTTTATTTACTACGATTGACAAGAAATTAAAAATCTACAAACGCTCGATAACTCCAATGGAAATTGATAGGATGAACTTTCTAAGTTCATTTTCTCATTCAACTGAACGAAATCAGGAAGATATTACATCTGTTAAAGCTACTTCTAACATTCAGACCTTTGCCGAACGATTATTGCTGCAACACTTTGCCCCTACCAGTGTGTTGATAAATATGGATGGCGACATCCTTTATATAACAGGCAGGATTGGTAAATACTTAGAACCTGCAGCAGGAAAAGCTATCATGAACATCTATGCAATGGCAAGTGAAGGCTTGCGTAACGAATTATTGAGTGCTATTCAAAACGTAAAACAAAATAATAAATCAATTATTTTACGAAACATAAAAGTAAAAAACGATGAAAGCAATCAGTTTGTTGATATTAAAATTCAATCCACTGAGAAGCAAGACGAATTTAAAGATACTATTTTAATAGTTTTTACAGATGTGACTACACTTCCAGACTCCATAATTATAAAATCAAAAACTGGAAAACAAAAATCATCTACCCATAAGGATGAATCTGATAGTGATTTACAGCGCACCCTAGAACAGTTGGAATGCACTCGTGAAGAAATGCAAACTTCACAGGAAGAGTTAAAATCCACCAACGAAGAACTACAGTCCACCAATGAAGAACTACAGTCCGCCAACCAAGAACTCACTATATCGAAGGAAGAAATGCAAAGCCTGAATGAAGAACTGCAAACAGTAAATATGACATTGCAGAGCAAGGTAGTTGAGTTTATGGAGGCAAATAACGACATTACAAACCTTCTAAATAGTACCGACATTGGCACCTTGTTACTCGACAATGAATTGAACATTCGGAGGTATACTGACCAATTGACTAAACTAATTAAACTAAGACCGTCTGATATTGGCAGACTTTTTACCGAAATGGTTTCCGATTTGCAGTATCCCGAAATAGCTGACCATGCCAGAGAAGTAATACGTACTCTGATTATTAAGGAAAGTAACATTCCGACTTACGACCAAAGATGGTTTAAGGTTCGGATAATGCCTTATCGAACTTTGGAGAATAGAATTAATGGGGTTGTGATAACATTTATTGATATTACTGAAGCCAAAAAATTATAAGCAGGTACGGCCATGAGCTACCTTCGGGAAAAGCGGGTGTGAGCGAACTGCTAATGTGCCTGACAACAGGAGCTCGCAAGGGTGCCATTATATATACCACGTTGTTAGGCTGAGCTTACTCTTGCCTTACTATATCGACCGAGATCTCCACCGCCGGAATCGTTCCTCTGTTCTCAAGCCAGTGTGTGGTGTTCCTATCCTCGGGCCAGCCCACTCCCGGCCCATAGTCCGTTGCGACTCCATTCCGATGGTCAGTGATTGTTCCTTGCAGTATGTATACGGTGCCTGGTCTGTCCCTATGATTGTGAATCGGGCCAATGACCCCTCCAGGCTCGATGGTCACCATACGCATTCGAAGTTGGCGCCCTGCCATGCCTTCAATCTCAGGGCCAAGGTCAACCGTTGCAAGTAACATCACCGTAACACCTTTCGTTTCAGGTTTCATCTGTTCGTTGCTCATAGCGCTCTCTCCTCTCTACCAGTTATTCGTACTTAATTGATTGTGCGGGATTAGTACGGGAAATAACAACGGTATTGTAACTTATTGTTAATGCAGATATTACAATAATCACCAGTCCCGATATTATAAACAGCCACCAGCTGAAGCTTATCCTGAATGGAAATTTTTCAAGCCATTTTACTGAAAATAAATATGCAACAGGTGCAGCTATGATTATTCCCAGAAGCACCAGTTTGAAAAATTCCCCGGCGATCAACAACAGAATATCTGCGGCAGAGGCGCCGTTCACTTTTCGCATCCCTATCTCTTTTGTGCGTTGAATAATTATGAACCATGAGAGACCGAACAATCCCAGACAGGCAATAACAATTGCCAGAACCGCAAACATTCCGAATATTGACCTGAACTGTTTTTCGGCGCGATACTGGTCATCATATTTGTCAGAAAGAAAGAAATAGTCAAAAGGGTTTCCCGGGAAAAACTGGTCCCAGTTGGATTCAATAGTTTTAATAGTATTCTGAGTGGTTTTAAAACTATCGGTACCGGGTTGTCCGATTGAACTTAATTTAATTGAAAAATAATCGCGGGCCCCGGGGATACACCTGAAAATAAGGGCATCATATTTTTCTTTAAGTGATTCATTGTGGAAGTTTTTGAGGACACCGATTATTTTATAATAGCCGCCCCAGAAAAAAATCACCTGCCCTATCGCACTTTCAGAGTTCTCAAACCCCATCAGTTTTATTGCCTGTTCATTAAATATAACAGTTGAGTCATCTGTTTTATATTCTCTTGAGAAATTTCTGCCGGTTACCAACGACATCTTGTATGCATCTACAAAATCATAATCTATTCCGATTATCCTGTACTGATTGGATTTTGAATTATCATCACCAATCCGTCTTATTCCTCCCGCATTCCAGTGAGGCCTCTCACCCGGAATTGAAGTTGAAGCTGCAATGGATTTGATGACAGGGTATTTTAAAAGTTCATCTTTGAATCTTGTAAGCTTAGCATCGTAGGTTGAATCTGCCACGCCGGGCCCTTTAATTACAAGTGTCTGATCAATATCAACTCCTAAGTACTGATTTCGCATGAAGATAAGCTGGTGGTAGACCGTCAATGTACCCGCTATAAGGGCAACCGAAGCCGCAAACTGAAAAACAACAAGAACTTTCCGCAGTCCTGTACCACCTGCACCACCATTCAGCTTTCCCCTGAATATCGACATAGGCTTGAATGATGAGATTACCAGTGCCGGATATACACCGGCTATCACCGGACCTGCAACAACCATCAAAAGAAAAGCAAGCCAAACTTCGGAGCTCACGATCATTTCCCTGCCGGTGATCATCCTGAGATATGGAATTGAAACCAGGACAATAATCAGAGCAATGAATGATGCTATGAAATTGATTAAAAATGATTCGATCAGAAATTGTTTTATCAGCTGAAATCTTGAGGCTCCTGAAATTTTGCGAACAGCAACCTCCCTGGCTCTGAAGATTGCCTTGACAGTTGACAGGTTAATGTAGTTCACCCAGGCAATTATGAGAATGATAAATGCAATAACCATCAGAAAATATACGGTTTTAGCGTTTCCATTTACCTCAGCTTCCCACATCAGATTTGAATATAGATGAATGCTCCTGAGCGGTTGTAAACTAAATTTTGAAAATGAAAGTCGCACTGGTGTCTGATCGCCTGTTTGCTTATCCGTAAAATCATTCATTTTCTTTTCAAATGCTGAGATATCGGTACCGGTTGTCAAAAGTATATAGGTATAAAATCCATCCCAGTTCCAGGCAGTTTCAACACCGGGCCCTCTCCATTTTACGACTGTGGGCCATGAAAGAAGGATATTGAATTTCAGGTGTGTATTATCAGGAATATTTTTAAAGATCCCGGTTATCCTGAAAGTAACCTGTTTCTCCAGTTGAAAAGTTTTTCCGATTGCATTCAGACCTCCAAAGTATTTGTTGGCAATAGATTCGGAAATAACGGCAGTATTCGGTTCATCGAGAGCTATAGAGTCAATACCTGAAATCAGCTTGACAGGAAACATAGTCAAAAAAGAACTATTAGCAGCAAAACAACGCTCCTCCCTGAAATTTTTCTCTTCAATATTTATTATGCCGGCAACATTTGTTAACCTGGCAAATGAAAGCACTTCGGGAAATTGTTTTTTCAGAGCCGGACCTATTGCGGCACAGCCTGCTCCCCAGGTTGTGCTGAGTTTCCCATTGTTATAACGGTCCTGCCTGACACGATAGATCCCGTTAGCATTCTTATAAAAATTTTCGTAGCTGAGCTCGTAAAGGGCGTATTGTATAATGAGAACAAATGCGGCTATTCCCATCGACAGCCCAAAGACATGTATAATTGAAAAAGTCTTATTTTTCCGGATCTCACGAAGCGCGGTCAGTAAATAGTTTTTTAACATTGAATTATATAGTTAACTAAATGTAGTACCTCAAATATGGAATAAGGTTACAAAAATTTTACCGTTGAAGCAATTTTTTTGAAGTCATTAAGTGACTGGTCCCTAAGTCTTCTATTCTCCCAGTCTATCAGTCTCTTAGTCTCGCTTTGGGGCTTGGTTGCTATAAAACTATGTTATTGTAGATGCTAAGCGTTACAACGAGGTGGACGGATTTTGAAGAAAAGCAAACAATTACAAAATGAGCTGCAGAAATTTATTTTCTTTTTCTTCCGATATCGGGCAGGAAAACAGTGAGGACACCGATAAGCGGCAAGAAAGCACAAACATGGTAAACATAATCGATGCTGGTTTTATCAGCCAGCATTCCGAGCAAAGCAGATCCCAATCCTCCCATGCCAAAGGCAAAACCAAAGAATAATCCCGAAATCATTCCTATCTTACCCGGAATAAGTTCCTGTGCATAAACCAGGATCGCTGAAAATGCAGAGGCAAGTATCACACCAATCATTAAACTAAGTACAGTGGTCCAGAAAAGGTTGGCATAAGGCAACAACAGAGTAAAGGGCGCGACACCGAGAATAGAGAACCAGATAACATACTTTCGTCCCACCCGGTCACCAATGGGTCCGCCCAGGAGTGTTCCGGTGGCTACTGCAAAAAGAAACAGGAACAGATGCACCTGCGAAGTTTGTATCGATACATTGAACTTATGCATCAGGTAAAAAGTAAAATAACTGGTGATGGATGCCAGATAGAAATATTTTGAAAAAATAAGGACCAGCAGAATCACCACGGACCAGGCGACTTTTGCTTTCGACAAACCATGTCCTTTTGTTATTTCAGTAACTTTTTCCCGCATCCTGTTCATATGATGGGTATACCAGCTTCCAACATTTAAAAGCACAATAATCGCAAGCAGCGCAAGTATTGAAAACCAAAGGATACTCGACTGCCCAAAGGGAACAATGATCATAGCTGCAAGTATGGGCCCCAGTGATCCTCCCAGGTTGCCACCTACCTGGAAAATGGATTGGGCCAGTCCCCTGCGGCCGCCCGAAGCCATATAGGCAACCTTCGATGCTTCAGGATGAAAAACAGACGATCCTGTTCCGATTACAGCTACCGAGACTAAAAGCAAAGTATAATTTTTTGCCTGAGAAAGGAGGATTAACCCCGAGAGTGTAAAAACCATGCCAACAGCAAGAGAATAAGGTTGCGGTTTACGATCGGTATACAATCCGATAAGCGGCTGAAACAAAGAGGCTGTTAACTGAAATACAAGGGTAATGATCCCTATTTGCGAGAAGTTAAGGTGAAAAGAATTCTTAACTACCGGATATATGGAAGGGATAAGGGACTGAATGGTATCGTTAAGAAGGTGAGAGAAGCTAATGGATAATAAAATGGAAAATATTGTTTTCCCTGCTATATCGCTGGCTAATGCTGCTGAAGTCTGATCGTCCTGATTTTGCATATTTCTGAAAATAAATCTGGCAAAAATAAACATCAATTGGTAACGCAGGTAATAAAAACAATCAGATTTTAGCCAGTAAATATTTTAGTGAACACAGAATTAGAAACTGTAAATATTTTTGTGTAAACTGGTAGCCTGCCAGGTTTAAATAATGCCACCAGGGGTCACTTTCTAGGTAGTCCCTAAGTTTACAATACTATCAGAATCAAAGACCTATGCGTAATCTTAAATTTAATAACTTTAGACCCATGATATATTAAATAGGAAGGACCGAAAATTAAAATAAAACAAATATGCAATATAAAAATGTAAAATTATTCGCATTAACCTTGTTTTACGCCGGGCTAACTGGTCTTCATGCACAAACAGTGAAAGATATTGACGGTAATGTTTACAAAACTGTAACCATTGGTAAACAAGTATGGATGAAAGAGAATTTAAAAACTACTAGGTACAGTGATGGTAAAACGATACTATTAGTTACTGATAATAAGGCATGGGGAGCATTAACCACACCTGCCTACTGTTGGTTTAATAATGATGAAGTAGTGAGTAAAAACAAATTCGGCGCTTTGTATAACTGGTATACTGTTAGTACAAATAAATTATGCCCCAAAGGTTGGCATGTACCTACCGATGAAGAATGGACAACACTATCTACCTTTTTAGGAGGAGATAGTGTTGCTGGTGGTAAATTAAAAGAAAAAGGTACCGCCCACTGGGAGAATCCAAATGTTGAGGCAACCAATGAAAGTGGTTTTACGGCACTTCCAAGTGGTGACCGAAATTATGCAGGTGTTTTTGACCTAACGGGCTCAAATGTCATCTTTTTTCGTTCCAATGGTTGTTGGTGGAGCTCCACCGAACTACAAGCCGGCAATGCCTATTACAGACGTCTGTATAACTCGTTTAGCAATGTATACAGAAGTCCCAGTATCAAACAATATGGCTATTCTGTTCGTTGTTTGCATAATTAGAACCATTTGACAATTATGTCACTTTTTTGATTCTGCTAACTTGAGATGTTGGGACAAAAAGTATTGAATTCACTTGAAATATAATTGGCCTTAAAGTGAAGTTCATTTTAATTGAATTAATTGAATGGGTTGATATATGAAAGATTACAAAGACGATGCGAGGAAAACATTTGATAAAATAGCTACCAAATATGAAAATCATTATTATGGAAGGCTATCAAGAAGGTTGTATAATAAAGTTGCTCTGAAAACTGAAAAATTTAAGAATGAGTTTATTCTGGATTTGGGATGTGGCACTGGGTTTTTCCTTGAAATTCTTAAAGACTTCAAATCCAAATTATATGGTGCCGATATTTCTCCAATGATGATTAAATATGCCCAACAAAGAGTAGGTAATAGCATAGATCTTAAAGTGGCAGATTCTGAAAATTTGCCCTGGGAAGATAGTGCATTTGACATCATTGTCTGTATCCTTTCATTTCATCATTATCCCAATCCGGAGAAGTCATTAGATGAAATGAAAAGAGTGTTAAAAAAGAATGGTCATATTACTATTGCGGAAATGTGGTATCCTTCACCTTTAAGATACCTTACCAATTTGTATATGAAATCGAGTTTTAATAGAACAGGTGATGTTAAGGTTTATTCAAAATATGAATGGCTGAATATGCTAAAAACCGCAGGATTTGTAAATATTGAATTTGAAAAATCGAATAGCTCTTTTTTTATCATTACAGCTGAGATTACTAAGTAATTAAACGCCTATTTAGGATAATTCAATTGGTTCAATATTATCTGAATCCCCTGAATTATAATTTATTATCGTACTCGATCTCCTTTTTCTTCTTTTGGTTACCAAATGTATAGGTTACACCTATATAAATAATTCTGGCACTTCTCCTTCTGATGATCTTTTCAAACAATTCAGGAGTATCAATGATAGTCCTGTTCTTCAATGAATTAAATACATCGGAAATAGTCGCGATCACTACAAGTTTCCTATTAAGAAATTCCTGTTTGAAACCAGTATTAATTACAAATGAGGGTAATTGTTTTCCCTGGGGAGTAAGATTTTCGGCTGAGTAGCTGGAAGTAATCTGAACCACCGAGCTTTTCGAGAGGTTAATTCCAGCGCTCAGGTTTGCACTCCAGGCAATAATTGACTTGTTTGCTGAATAACCCAGACCTGAAGCATTAATAGTATTATAAAAAATGTTGGTGCTCAGATTAATATTTCCAATATTTCCAAAAGTTTTTGAAAGTACCAATTCCAGTCCGGCTGAGCCACTTTTTGTAAGGTTCTCACGTGTGGTAAGCTTTACTGTGTCGTTGATATACCTTGTAATATCTGTCATCCCATTATAAGTGTAACGGTAATAGATTGTTGAAAGGAATGTTGTGGTGTTCTTTTTATATTGATAGCCAAACTCTATTGAATGAACATCTGCTGGCTTAAGCCTCGGATTCCCGATCCGCAAATTATATGGATCGGCATACTCCGGGAAGGGATTCAAGTCATCACCTTCAGGACGGCGGATCCGATGGCTGTAGTTTAACTGTAATTCATGAATATCATTAAGTTTATATGTTAGGTGAAGTGATGGATAAATCCTGAAATAGTTATTCTTTATGACAGTATCAGTAGTAACCTGATTTGCATTGAGGAATGCCTGTTCTGCTCTTACACCAGCAAGAAAACCGAATTTGCCAATCTCCTGCTCATAAGTTCCATAGAGAACATGGATGGTCTCTCTAAATTTAAAACGATTCGTCTTAAGTGCATCGCTTATCCACTCACCGGAATCTGGATCAAAATATTCACCTGAAAAGTCCATATCACTTTTCCTTGATTCCAGAATATATCCTGTTTCAATTTTAATATGTTCCGAAACTGGATTCACGTATTCTACAGAGAATTGTGATTGATTTTCTCCCTGTTTTATAAGTGTATTATCATAAGTAGGAGAAGTTATAGGTATGCGATAAATATCAGTATAATGGTTGTCTTCCTGCTCATTGGATCTGGAAGAGGTATAATCAACAGTAAGTTCATGACCTTCCCTCGCAAATAAATGAACATAATTCGCAGACAATTCAGCATCCTTTTCAAATTCCGGATCCCGACGCAACCGGTCATAATCCCTGGTAATTGTCATATCAGTTGATTGCCAGAGATTTGCGTCTTTTGAATTGCGGAGGAAGCTGCGATAATTATAATTACCAGATATACCCAGAGAATTATTAGAATTTATTTTATAATCAACACCCGCCTGTATAATATGTGAGAGTGGCCTGGACAGATCACGTGACACAACATGAGTGTAATTAACCGTATCGGTGCCTGAAATATAATGTTTCCTGTTATCATCGGAATATCTTAGCCTCTCATCCTGACGGAAACTATAACTTCCAAATACATTTAACTTACCCGGATTATAATTCAGAGAAAAATTGCCATTGTAGCGATTGTCATTTCCGGCATTCAGAGATACCTGACCATTTAAACCCAGACTTTTTTCTTTTTCAGGACTATATTGATTATTCCTGAAGTGCCATCAGGCTTGTACTTTGCGGAAGGGTTCGTAATAATCTCAATCTTCTCAATAGAGCTGGCCGGCATTTGCTGAAGCACTGCAGCCCTGTTTGTTCCCATCAGGGTTGATGGCTTGCCATTAATGAGAAACATAACATTGTCCGATCCTCGCAGACTTACATTACCGTCAAGATCAACCTGAACCGACGGAACATTCTGCAGCAATTCACTCACTGACCCGGTCTTACTCATAACATCCTGACCAACATTGAATGTTCTCCGGTCGATCGAATTAATAAAGGTAGAACGTTGCGCAGTTACAGTTATATCTCCAAGAAGAGTCGTCGATTCAGCTATAAAAAGTTTACCGAGATCAATTTTGCTCCTCTTGGCATTTATCGAAAAAACCTGCGTCTCAACTTTATCAAAACCTATAAAACTGTAAACTATTCTGTACTCACCGAAAGCAAGATTATTAAATTTGAATTCTCCTTTCTTTCCTGTAACGGTACCCTGAGACATAGTGCTATCTGAGTTACTTTTTATGATCACTGTGGCAAATTCAAGTGGGGTATTAGTCGTTTTCTCGATAATTATGCCGGAGGCGCTACCCGCCCTCTGCTGCTGTGCTGAGAGATTAAAAATGCTTATCAGTAGAATGATAATAACCGCCAGAGGATTCTTCATTACAGTTATAGTTTTAATCAACGATTTCTAAATTATGTACAATAGTAATAAATGATTTTGTAGACATTTGGGAATAAATTTTTTTAAAGACAATTCCATCCAGAATTTGTCCAGATTTACGATCTATCTTTACTCTTGTAATAATCAGATATGAAGATCCTGCTAATTGAAGACGAGAAAGAGCTCGTAATGATGATAAAGAACTTCCTTCAAGCTGAAGGATATCTCTGTGAAACTGCCGGCTCCTATTTTGAAGCTGAAGATTCCCTATCTGTGTTCATTTATGATATTATAATTCTTGATCTTACTCTGCCAGGAGGAGACGGACTAAATCTTATAAAGCTAATAAAGAGCACCAACAGACAAGCTGGTTTGCTTATCGTCTCAGCAAAAAATTCTCTTGATGACAAGATAAAAGGACTTGATATGGGAGCAGATGATTATATTACCAAACCATTTCATCTTGCCGAATTAAACTCACGAATTAAATCTTTGGCACGAAGACGGCATTTTGATGGAGGAAATGAAATAATATTCAATGAGATAAAACTAATAATTGACACAGGTGAAGTTTTCATTAACGGAAATAATATAGACCTTACAAGGAAGGAATATGAGATTTTACTATATTTTGTTGTAAACAGGAACAAAGTCATTACCCGTGAATCAATTGCCGAGCACGTTTGGGGAGACAATATCTCATCCGTTGATAATTATGATTTTATTTACAGCCACATTAAGAACATCAGAAGAAAGATTGAGCTCAATGATGGCAATAACTATCTCCACAGCGTGTACGGGATGGGTTACAAATTTTCAGACAGATGAGATTACTTCAAAAAACCAACAGAACCTATTTTTTTATTTCAGGAACAGCCTTTTTAATTGCCGGGGTTTTATTCTATTATGTGATAAGTTTTTTTTTCAAGGACCAGCTTAATGAAAAACTACGTTACGACATTAAAGTCATAAAGCGGTCAATTAAAAAGAACGGTTCATTGCCTAATTATTATCCGTTTATTGACATAAGGGAAGTTACTAAGCAATCGGAAAGATCATATAAATCAACTGATACTCTGATCTTAGACGAATATGAAAAGAAGGAGATCCCTTTCCGGCAGATAAGTCTTGTAACTACTATTAACGGAAAGAATTACCTTATTTCAGCCAGGGATACATTGATTGAACAGGATGATTTACTTGAAACAGTTGCAATAGTAATAATCTCGGTTTTTTTGCTGCTTCTGGTCAGTCTGTATTTCATCAACCGGAATCTCTCACTGAAAATCTGGCAGCCTTTTTATAATACTCTTGATGAGCTCAAGGAATTTTCTCATGACAATATAGGATTTAAGCTCTCATCTGAGAGCCAGCTTTACGAATTCACCGAACTCAATAAAGTGCTTGAAAAGCTTACCCAGAAAGTAATCTCAGACTATCAATCGCTTAAACGGTTTACTGAGGATGCTTCACATGAAATTCAGACTCCGCTTGCAGTCATACAGACAAAGCTCGAGACGCTGATGCAGTATCCGGGTTTAAAAATGGATCAGGCTGAGCTGATCAATTCAGCATATGTGTACACCTTGAGAATTTCAAAACTTACTCAGACGTTACTTTTGCTGACTAAAATTGCTAATGACCAGTTCCCTGAAAAAAGGTCCATCAATCTGTCGGATCTCATTGATGAGAAAATAAATATGTTCGAAGATCATATCTATGGAAAGTCGCTCATACTTAATAAAGACATTAAGCCGGAATGCTTTCTTGAAACTAACTTTTTTCTGGCTGAATCACTTATTATGAATCTTTTAGGCAATGCAGTGAAACATAGTATAAACCAGGGCATTATCAATATCAAACTGGATCATGTTTCATTTGAAATATCAAATAAGGGAGAACCACCATCTGTACCAACTTCAAAGTTTTTTGACAGGTTTTACAAAACCGACAAATCATCGGATTCAGCCGGGCTTGGTCTTGCAATCGTTAAAGAAATCTGCAGACTTAACAAATGGGAGATCAGATATGAATATAAAGATGACCTGCATAAAGTAGTGATTAATTTTTAAATACAGAATCTTTACAGAATTGGCCTATACTTTTGTGGTGTTTAAACCAAAATTCGAATTTTATGAAAAACATAGCACTCCTAATCGTCGCATTTTCAATGATCTCAGTTTCAGCTTTCAGTCAGAAAAACCCTCCGGAAAATGTAAAAAAAGCCTTTACTGAAAAATATTCTACAGCACAATCAGTAAAATGGGATAGCGAAGAATCAAATGAGTGGGAAGCTGATTTTACTCTCGATGGCAAAAAGATGTCCGCTGCTTTCGACAATTCAGGAAAATGGATGGAATCAGAAACCTCAATTTCTGAAAAAGACCTTCCCGCCTCAGTATCCTCAACTCTGGATAAAGAGTTCAAGGATTATAAAAAATCAGAAATAGTAATTTTTGACAGTCCCGCAGTGAAAGGTTTTGAAATAGGACTTAAGAAAGGAGAAACATCAATCGAGGTCATTATTGACAAGAATGGGAAAGTCATCAAAAACACTGGAAAGAAAGAGAATGAAGGAGCCAAAAAAGTTAAGAAATAAACATTCGCTTTCATCATAAAAAATTGAGACAAATTAATCATATATGTATCATAAATTAAATCTAAAAATCAAAAGTTATGAAAAAAATGATCTCCATTTTGACAGGCATTCTCTTGTCTTTATTAGGTCTTAATGGCCAGAATGCACCTAATGGTTATAAAATTGTTCAACAGATCCATCTTGAAGGTGATGGCGGCTGGGATTATCTCAATGCAGATGATGCAACAGGGATGTTATATGTTTCACATGGGAAAATGGTGAATGTAGCTGATATGAAAACCGGTAAAAGTGTGGCGACTATTACCGATGTGAACGGAGTCCACGGAATCGCAATCGCTCCTGAATTCAATAAAGGATTCATAAGCAATGGAGCCGACAGTAATGTGACAGTATTTAACCTGAAAGATTTTAAAGTTATTGAAAAAGTACCTGTAACAGGCAGAAATCCTGATGCTATTCTTTATGAACCTTTTACCAAATCAGTTATTACCTGGAACGGAAGATCATCGAATGCAACTGTAATTGATGCTAAAACAGACAAGGTAATCCAAACAATAGCTCTGGCAGGAAAACCAGAAGCGGCTGTAAGCGATGGAAAAGGGAAAGTTTTTGTGAATATTGAAGATAAAAGTGAGGTATCTATGATCAATGTGAAAACATGGAAAGTTGAGCAAACCTGGTCCATAAGCCCAGGGGAAGAACCCAGCGGTCTTGCTCTCGATAATGTGACTCATCGTCTCTTCAGTGCAACAGATAAACTGATGGTGGTACTTGATGCAGAAACCGGTAAAGTCATCACAACTCTTCCAACAGGAGGTCGTGTAGATGGTGCAGGTTTTGATCCGGGCCTGAAAAGGGCATATAGTTCCTGTGGAGAAGGAGTACTTACTGTAGTTCAGGAAGAAAATGCGAATTCTTTTAAAATACTGGCAAATGTTCCTACACAAGCTGGAGCCAGGACTATTTCCGTAAGTGCAAAAACTCATAGAATTTATTTGCCAACGGCTGAGTTTGGTCCTACACCAGAGAAAACTGCTGATAATCCAAGGCCACGACCTACTTTAAAACCCAATACTTTTACTGTACTTGTATTAGAGCCAGTCAAGTGAATTATACATTCACTTCATAATTATAATGTATTATTAGTATAGGTAAATTTTATTCCTCCCATCTTATATAAACAATAGGTGGGAGGATTTTTATGTTAGTGGCTTCCAGACTTCACGCTAATGTTGCCTTGAGTAATGGGCGGACAAAAAGGGGGAGGTTGTCTGCTTAATAAATCAATTACTTCATTCGCCTGCAGGTGTATCAAAAGCAATTGCGTATAACGCATTTATTTCAATTACTAAAAATCACTGTCGACTTGGAATCTAATGTTTTAGCCAAAGGTCAAACCAATCAAAGGCTTCCGATTGCATTTTTGAATCAAACTTGTGTCCTCCCGGATAAAACGAACACTTATACCGATCAGCAGCATTACCTTTTTTAAAGACATCCTGTAATATTCTGTCAGCGGCATTCATTTCCGGCAGGGTATATAAGTCATCTTCTGAATTGTTAAGTACCAGAGTCGGAAGAGGAACTCGTAATCCAAGGATTTCCGGAAAGTCCAACTCATTGGGGAGAATCGGAACATATGTCATCCAGGTATGTGTAAACGATTTATTAAGAACAAAATCATTCCATGTTGTCATGAATCCTACACAAACAGCACACCTGATTCTTGGATCCAGACCACCCATAAAAACGGTTCGCATTCCTCCGCCCGATAATCCTCCACATCCTACCCTGTCCTTTTCAACATCTTTTCGAGAACATAAAATATCCAGGGCTTTCCGGTCCTCACCAAAAAATACACCAGGCCAGGTAGTGCCGGCGCTGAATAAAGATTTGGCCATTACACTCTCGTGGTCAGCTGCCCATTTGTTATACGCTTCGACATTCTTTGGATCTTCAGGATTATCGTCATTCATACCCTGACGTAATCCTTCAGGTACGTCTTGAAACATTACCCGTCGGCTTGCAAAAGGGAAGGCATCAGGTACTAGCACAACATAACCTCTCCTGGCGATTTCATTTGCCCAGGCTTTACCGGAGTAATAATTCTGCTGATGCTCAATCATAACGGGATGCTGAAAATTATTTGTTTTTGTAATTTTCCTGGTGCCGAAATACTTATTTCCTCCATGATCATGAAAAGCAAGAATACCCGGCAAAGGGGTCTTTGCATTTTCGGGTTTCATGAGAATCGCATCTGTCGGACGACCGTAAGGTAATTGCCAGCTTAGCTCTTCCACATGCAGACCATCATAGTTGTACTGCCTTTTTATCCTTACCTCAGGGATACCACCGATTTCCGGAATTGAGAGTCGTTTTTCAACGCACCTTTTAGCAGTTATTTGCCATTTATCCGGGTCTGACCATTCTTTATTCCTGAAGGACAGGGAAGGCAATTTCTTTTCGATAAGAGAAGAACACCATTGTCCGTATAACCCAATAATACTAAGGTTTTCCTTTCCTTGTTTCATGGATTCTGTATTAAGGCTGATTTTTGCATTTGAAAAATCAAGGTTCGGATCATGCTTCAACTCAAATCCCTCTGAAATTTTGCTCCCGGCTATGCTTAGTCCCGCCATGCCAGCATATTTAAGAAATTTTCTTCTGCTATTTTTCATACTTCTGACAAAGAATAACGCCAAATAAGAGAGAGGAGGATAAAATTATGAAATTTTAACCAATTTGTTTAAGTGGATTCGCTGTTTATACATATGTTAAACGTAATTTTATTGATAAGATGTCGTGAAGGAGTCATGATCTTTCAGTTATCATCTTTTTCATCAGATTCCAGGCTTATTCGTATCTTTGGATATAATTGGTCACTATCTAGGGACTGGATCTAGTGGTGAACTACACCAGTGCAAAAAGTCTTTATTGCACATGATGCTTTACACTCATGTAAGAATCGAAAACAACCATGAAAAAGATAATTGCAAATGAAACGGAATCCCTGAAGTCAAAGGAACGTACAGGGATGAAAAGAAGAGACTTTTTTAAACTTCTCGGTGGTGGAATATTCATCTTTCTCCAACCCTGGGATACTTTTAAACTTCATGAATTATCACCCCAACAGGGCAGATCATTACCAACGGAATTTAATGCTTTCCTCCAGATTGCGGAAGATGGCTCGGTGAACTGTTTTACCGGTAAAATTGAAATGGGACAAGGAGCAATTACATCGCTTGCCCAAATAATGGCCGATGAGCTCGAGGTACCGTTTGAAAGTGTAAAGATGGTTATGGGTGATACCGATCTGTGCCCATGGGATGGCGGCACAAATGGATCCCAGACAACACGTTCATTTAGTCCACATATGAGGGTTGCAGCTGCCGAAGCAAGAACTGTATTAATGCAACTGGGTTCAGATTTCTTACACGTGCCTCTATCACAGCTCGAAGTAAAGGACGGCATTATCAGTGATATTAAGAACAACAAAAGCAAAGTCAGCTATGGTGAGCTGACAAAAGGAAAAAGAATTGAAAAACATCTTGATGGCAAACCGGAATTAAAAGATTATACAAAATTCAAATATATCGGAAAACCATATTTACACCAGGATTCCAGGCTCAAGGTCACTGGAGAGGCTAAATATTCAGCTGATATTCAGCTGCCAGGATTATTACATGCACGTTTGCTAAGACCTCCATCGCACGGAGCAAAATTATTAACTGTTGATCTATCTGAAGTTGAAAAGATAAAAGGTATCCAGTTAGTACATGAAGGAGATTTTATTGCCGTACTGAGTGATGACCGTGATAAGGTTGATCAGGCTATTGTGAAAGTAAAGGCCGAATACTCATTCGACGAGATAAAGGTTGATGATACAACAATCTTTGACCGTATCTTAAAGGCAGATTCAGTTGCAAATGTTGTAAGAAGCGATGGGGATATTGAAACCGGCAGGAAAATTTCCAGTACGGTTACAGAATCAGAATTTCATAACAGTTACGTAGCACATGCACCAATGGAGCCCCATGCTGCAACAGCCCAGATAGAAGATGATAAAATTACAGTATGGGTCTCAACTCAACAACCTTTCCGTGCACAGGAAACCATTGCCCGTGAAATGAATGTTCCACTTGAAAAGGTGAGGATAAAAACACCTTTCCTGGGAGGAGGTTTCGGTGGCAAATCAGCACATAGGCAGGCAGTTGAGGCTGTAAAACTTGCAAAGATCACCGGTAGACCTGTGGTAGTTGCATGGACTCGGCAGGAAGAGTTCTTTTATGATACTTTCCGGCCAGCAGCTGTTGTAAAAATCACATCGGGAATGGATAAGTCAGGTAAGATTACGCTCTGGGATTATCACACTTACTATGCCGGAGCAAGGGGATCAGATACTATCTATGATGTCCCAAATGCAAAAACAACAGATTGGGCCAGGGGATCAGTACATCCCTTTGGTACTGGAGCATGGCGCGCCCCAGGAAACAATACCAACACATTTGCCAGAGAATCGCAGATAAATATAATGGCTTGGAAGGCAGGAATGGATCAATTGGAGTTTCGACTGAAAAATCTGAAGGATGAGAAAATGATTACGGTATTAAAAGCAGTAGCTGATAAATTCGGTTATACGCCAGCAAAGAATCCGAGTGGCAGGGGTTATGGAGTTGCCTGTGGGACAGATGCCGGAACCTGGGTAGCTCATATGGCTGAAGTGAAGGTGGATAATAAGACCGGACATGTACAGGTTATTCGTGTGGCATGTGCTCAGGATATGGGACTGTGTGTCAACCCCGAAGGTACCACATTACAGATGGAAGGGTGTATTACAATGGGATTGGGATATGCTCTAACAGAAGAAATACAGTTTCAGGGAGGAGATATCAAAAATCATTCATTTGATACTTATAAGATACCACGTTTCTCATGGATCCCAAAAATTGAAACTGTAATAATGGACAGAAAAGATCAGGCACCGCAAGGAGGAGGAGAACCCACAATTATATGCATGGGAGCCGTTATTGCCAATGCTGTAAATGATGCTACAGGTGCAAGGTTGTACCAACTACCCATGACACCGGAGAGAATATTGACTGCAATGAAAAAAGCCTGATTTCACAGCATCCCCTGCTCTTCCATCCATTTTTTAACCCTCTCATGTTCTGCCTGATATTTTGCTTCAATATCCTTTACTATCTGCTGAAACTCCGGCTCATTTCTGATGCTGTTGAATAGTGGATCGGTTTTGATTAATGCTGACATCCAAAATGGTATCTTTTGGACTTGATTAAAAATTCTTAAATTTTTATATGCTTTATCCTTCTCTCCTCTGAAAGCATATGTCCCTGCAAGATCGTAGTATATATAAAATTTTTGTTCCGATTTTCGCTTCAATTCAATCATTCTGTTACAATATTTTATTTGTTCATTGAAACAGTATTCAGCCTCTTCTTTATAGCCATTTTGCCAGTAAGCATACCCCACACGATGCATGCCGTTTGTATTGATTTCTCCATTAGTTTTCAATCTTTCGAACGCCTTTTTATAATATTTTAATGATTCTTTATACTTACCAAGCCATGCGTAATCTTCTCCTAATGCTCCAATATCGGTTGAATCCAAAGCATAAGCTTTTTCCCCATATTCAATAGATTTATTGAAATTTGCCAGCCAGAATTCATTCCAACTTGAAATAGAATAATATGCCAATGAATCGCCATTCAATTTCAATATGTCATTATAATATTGCTTGGATTTCTCGGGAAATCCAGCGTTAAAATACGCCCAACCAATTGCTAGTAATAACTGAGGTAATTCTTCTCCACGATTGATGGATGCAGCTTTTTGAAGATAATTAATATGATTAACAAGGTCGGTAGCATAATAGAAGTTTGCTTTTTCACGGTAGGCCCTCCAATCGTTTGGATTGATTTTTATGGCTTTATCAAATTCTTCAATGGCCTGTTCCGGTTTTCCGATTTCATTATAATATCTTCCTTTTAAAGTATATGCTTCTGATAATTGATTATCTAAGGAAAGGGCAATTTTTGTCAGGATCAGAACAGAATCCATGAAATCTTCTGAGAAATATTCTTTCCAAATGTGCTTGTCCCAATATACCATCGCCAGACCTGAATATGCATTAGCAAATGCAGAATCATATTTCAATGATTTATGATAGAAATCTTCTGCTTTTTGCAAATCTGCCTTATTCCTATTGTCAATCCAATATTTTGTATATTCCTCTCTTCCCTGCTGATAAAAATCGTATGCTGTCAGATTTGTTGTTGGAATTTTATTAATGAGTTGCTTTTCTTCAGGCGTAATAATTGTTTTCAGCTCTGCTGCTATTGACTGTGCAATTTCACTTTGTATACTAATAATATCACTTGTTTCCCGTATTTCACGATTATATGATTTGCTCCAGAGATGTCTTTCATTATTAGCAACAATTAATTGTACCCGAAGAACGAACTTATTACCATATTTTTGTCCACTTCCTTCGACTATATAATTAACCCCCAATGCCTTGGCAATTTCAGGCGTAGATTTGTCAGTATTGTTCCTGTATCGTTCAACTGAATTACGTGAGAGAACCCTGCTGAAATCATTGATCTTTTGAAGATTATTGAGTATCTCTTCCATGACACCATTCATGAAGTAGGTAGTTGAGTCATTTGGACTGTCATTTCTAAAAGGTAAAACAGCAATTGATTTTTCAAGAAGTTCTTTTGGTTTAGATAGGGTTGGGATAAAGAAATACCCAAGTACAATCAATGCAAGAACAATGATTGCTGCAATGATGATTCTTGTTCTATTGCTTTTCCGAGGGACAGACTCGCGTTTAAAAACTTCATCTGGTACTTCTTCTTTTTGGAGAATATATTGTCCTATTGCAGTTATAATTTCTTTAATTGAATTAGCTAACTTGTTTATCTGATCTCGGTATAGCGTATTGTTTAGATTGTCTTGTGGCTTTTCTTCTATTGATCGCAGTGGTCGGTTGACTCCTGCTGATTTATAGATAAAGTCAACACTACGAAGAGTTCCTCCCAGAATGGATTCACATAATTTTATATCATTTGTATCCAGGTCATATATCCTAATTGGCAACACCCTGCATGCTACATTACCGTTAGAAAGTTTAATCTTTAAACCAAACTGATCCTGAGAAGCCTGTTCCACAAATGCTCTGAACTCATGCTCCCATGCAAATGACTTTGGATCACAATATGTGCGTGATATAATGGGGATAAAGATCAGACATTTTAATTTATCCTTCAGGGAGGCATCCACATCGTGCGTCTCCAGTAGTCCATCCTGAGGGTTAATGTCAAAATAAACACTGATCTCCTCCTTAAAGGCAGATTCGAGTTCTGTCTTCAGAGCATCAACAAATTCACTTACCCACTTGTCGCCTTTGTTATCTTTCTGGCGGTAACTGATGAAGATATCACATTCGTAGCCTTCTATTATGCTTGACACCAGAGGTTTATTAATTTCATTATCAAATTTAATTCTTAAAAAGGTTCTTTACAATTTTATTTGCATCATTGGGGTTGTCAATAACCTGCATTAAGACAAGATTTTGAACTGCTCAAAAAAGGACGGATTTTACACTTGCTTTCCTTAGACACGGATAACCAGAAGATGTGAATCATGTAAACTTTTTAGCTTGTTATACAACACTTTGAATAAATTAAAGGTCCATCTTTGCAGAACTAAATAAAAGTAAGTCTATATGAAAAAAACAATATTGCTTTTGCTTTTATTAATGACTGCATTTGTAGTTAATTCGCAGACCAACATAGTAATTACTGACAAATATGACCGCACTCCCATTCCGATTGCTGAGCTTAAGGTACCAATAACTGATTTTATAACCAGTCATTATGTCGGTTTCATTATTAATCAGGCAACACGGGTTGTAAAAAATAACGTCATCACTTATGAGATAATCATTGTTCAGGGGACAACAACAGATACTCTTATATATGACCAAAACTATAATATAGCTCGTGAGATTGTTCGTAATGATTCAATTCAAACGACTAAAAGGAAAAAGCGGTAGGCTCCTTTTAATTGGTAACCTTTAGTCAATTAAAAGAAATACAGGCGAAGCTTAAATAAAAACTAATGTTTCTTTAACTATTTCATTATTAGTGTTTATCCCATGCAATTTTATGCCAATATTTGATAATGTAGTGTGCAGTACATCCTCAATTGGACCAAAAGCATCTATGATGTCTTCAAAGTCGGTTATCTCATTATAATCATCAAGTGACATATAAAGGTGTACGATAAGTGAATGGTCAGGCTTATTTATTCTGATCAGGATTCTGAATATTTTTGATAACCATAAAACAGATGAAGTATTAAAATACTCAAGGTTAATTCTTAAATTAGTTATAGGTCTTGCTTCTGGTAGATATTCTGTCACCCATTTCAGAACAGGCTCATACACATTAGCAGCATTCTCAGGAATAGACTTGCCAGAGAATATAAGATTACCAGTAAGATTATCCAATTCAATTTGTGGAGTATTTGCTGTTTTTTCTATTACAAGCGGTTTAAAATCCTTTATGATCTGGTACTGCATGGTAAGTTAATTAGGTTCTAATAACTCTTCTTATTAAACAAAGCTATAACCTTATTTTAATGTAGTAATTATGCTGTGTCAAAAACTAAGCCTCTTTCATCAATTTAAATTAGTGTTAGTGGAAAATAAGCTTTATTCGTACCGCACCTTCGCCCATCACAGCTTTAGCAACGGCGGGCTTTACTTAAAAGTATCTCAGATGACGTTTGAAGTCGTATTAGAAGGATGGATTTATCATTCTGTATTGGTCAGAAGCAATTGCCATCAGTCATTTCATAGAAATAGATAAAATTGACTTTGGCTTAAACAAGTTATAACTTTGTTAAGATATTGTTTTTTCAGTACTACTTGTACCATTCTTGTTCAAATATTCTAAACTTAAAACCCAGTATTATGAAAACAATTTTAATCATTAGTTTGGTTACTTTGGGATTACTGGTAACCAGTAACTCTATTGGTCAGGGATTTGTTGCAGAAGTCGGAGATGATGGATTTGGAGCTTTATATGGAAATGCCTGCATCCTAAAGCTTGGATCAGGTGAAGAGATCCAGGGAAAATTTGTTGGTGGCACAGGTTCAATAAACGGACTCAATAAAATCTCTATTAAACTGGAGAATGGTGAAAAGGCCAAATTTGTACCTGAACAAGTTATTTCATTGCGTATAAAAGCTTCTAAACTGTTGAAATTATTTATGGTTTCAGAGTCCAGCAATTCAATTAAAGAGATGGTGAATTCAGATTTTAATGAAATTGTAAATCGTGAGTACATAATTTTTGAAACTGCACTTACAACAAAGAAAACTGATACTTACAGACTCCTGCAGTTATTAAATGCGGGATTTGATAATAAAATAAAAGTTTTTGCAGTACCAAGTAAAAAGACAGGAGGCATTAATGTGGGAGGACTCCAGGTAACAGGTGGTGAAGCCAGGGCTTATCTTTTTGTTAAAGGAAATGAAAAGGCAGTAGAAGTAAAAAAAGGAAGTTATTCCAAAAATTTTGAAGAGCTTTACTCAGATTGCCCCAAAATGCTTTCAACTTTTCAGGGTGAAAAAATAAAGTGGGATGATATTGCTTTACATGTTTTCGCATATGATCAGGCCTGTAAATAAAGAAATGCATGATTCGAATAAGAGATGCAGCTGCCAAGCGCTCCTTTGCGAAGCAACCTGAAATCTGCAATCGATCCGAGCTCGACGATGTCTCCATCTGTACAGTTTGTAATCTGGATAGTCCCTTTGTCTGGTGTCTTGTGGGTCAGAAATCAAGCCAACCGAGGATCGATCACTGAATCTGCTGGTCAATTAATTGAAACATATGTGTCAACTTCCGCATCGTTTGGGTTTTGAGCCTTTTGCCCATAAACATCAAAATCAGCAATATATTTTCTGCTTATGCTTGATTGCCATATTTGATTCCAGGTCCTCTCCAGACTTTCAGGTAATTTGCCAATTGATTTAAAAACCGCATACTTTAATGTTGGAACAGTGATTCCTGTTAGTCCAATAGGTACTCTTTCTAAAGATTTTACCCTACAACCAATTACCGTTGTATAAGGTGCTTTAAAGTCGCTCTCATACTCCGTATAAATGCAGTAAACATCATAACTTACTTTATCAGGAATTTTTTCAATTAAATTATCCCGAAAAAAAATATTGAAAAGTTCGCCAATATCTTTTTGTGATTTGCTGTCTTGATTCGTTGTCCTTACAGAAATTCCAATGACATGAAATTCTTCTAGTTTTTTTGTTTTTGGGGGCATCGGTGAAAGGGTATTTTTCATATATAAGTATTATTATACCAAGGCACCAGAGCACCTGCCTGCCGGTGGTGCAGTTCGGCCGGCAGCCAATTGACTTTGTCGCGGCGATTAAGAAGTAGTCCGGGTTGTCTTAATATTCCCCCTTAATTACAAAAAATGAACCACGAATTATTCCTGCAAGTTTTGATTTTTGTTTTGCAAACTTGAATTTCTCTTCCAGCTCTTTTGGTACTTCCATCCCTTCTGAAAGTTTAAAGCCTACTGCCCTTTTTTTAGGATTATTAAGTGTATACATGACGTTAATTGAAAGTCCGCTTTCATAGAATACGTATGTCCATTTTATACCGTCAACCACGAATTCTGATGTTTCAAGGGGCTTTGATGAAATTTTAATATCACGTTCACTTAGAAGAATATTATTAACATAGTCAAGTATATCTTTGCTTTTGGTTGCAGGGCTAATAGTAAAATCATGATTGTATTTGTTCTTAAAATACCTTGATTCGTTAGCACGTAAACCTGCAAGTGATTTCGAAACAGGTGATGATTCTAAACCTGCTACAGAAACATTTTCAAAATCAATAATATTTGACATGGTAATCCTCCTTTTAATAAAAAATAAAACTTATAAAAGTATTCACTGAATTCATTAACACTTTTTATAATAGTAATGTTCGCCTGGTCTGAAGAAGTGAATCCTTGCCAAAGTAATTTTGCAGCATCCTGATGGGATTTTACTAATAATTTTTTTAGTAATTCTAATTACTTACCAAATTGTAGAACATATAAAACTTTTTTTTATATTTGCTCTACAAATTAAAAACAAATGATAGTAACACATTTAGGCAACTTTGAAGAAGTCGTTTTACTGGTGACAGGAATTCTGGGCGAAGAGGCATATGCTTTTAGAATTGCAGCAGAAGTTAAAATCCAAACAGGCAAGGCATCATCAATCGGTGCAGTACACTCAACACTTAACCGGTTGGAGAATAAAGGATTTTTAACCTCTCAATTTGGAAAGCCTACTGTCGAAAGAGGTGGAAGGAGAAAGCGAGTTTACACTATTACAGCTTATGGACACCGTATGCTGGCTGCATCTCGAGATTTCAAATTATCCCTTTGGAAACAATACCCTGATTTTATCACTGATAGTCTGACATATGGGATATTAAATATAAGCAGAATTTGAGACCACTCAATCATAAACCACCCCGGTTGGCCAAAAAAATTCTCCTTAGCTTTCTCAGGGATGATATTAGCGAAGAAGTACAAGGGGACCTGGAGGAGTTGTTTTATTCAGATCTTGAAAAGTCATCTCCTTTACGGGCTAAATTAAATTACTGGTACCAGGTATTAAACTACTTGAGACCTTTTGCTATCAGAAACATAAAAGGAATATTTTCCAATACATACTACGCACCAATGTTAAAACACAACTTAATTATTTCTTTCCGGATTTTCAAACGATATAAAATGTCATTCCTCATCAACGTGATCGGGCTTACGACCGGTCTTACTTGTGCCATCCTGATTTACCTGTGGGTACGTGATGAACGGCATGTCGATCACTATAATGACAATAATGACAGGCTTTAAGTGCTATAACCATTGATATTCCCGAAAGGAGTAATGATTCTTCAAAATATTGAAGAATCAGTGTTTTTCTACTTTGTTTTACTGATCCTTCCAGGATTTAACGAGTTTACTAGTAAAAATCTAAGCTTTAATATACCAAGAATGCTGCCGATATTAGTCGAAATTACACTGGTTACAGGAATTTTAGCAGGCAGCTACCCGGCTTTATACCTGTCAGGTTTTCGACCCATTGATGTGTTAAAAGGAAAAATTCATGGAACGGTCAGCGAATTCTGGGCCCGCAGGGGCTTGGTAATTTTCCAGTTCACGGTGGCGGTGATCCTGATTGAAGCTGTTGTTATTATATACAAACAGATCAATTATGTACAGTCCAGAAACCTGGGCTATAACCGAGATAATATAATCCATTTTGAACTGGAATTGCAGCCTGATAACAACCCTGATTATTTCAATAATGGAGGCGCTCTAGAAAAGCAGGTGGAAGCTTTTCTCAATGAAACCAGAAATGTACCCGGGGTATTGGATGTATCTAATTATTATCATAACCTGACCGGCAATTATGGCTCCTTGCGAGGGATCGACTGGGAGCCTGGTGATGAAGATGAAAAAAATGCTTTCAACAACCTTGAAGTGGGCTATGATTTCATTCGTACTTTCGGGATAACCATGAAGGAAGGCAGGACTTTTTCCAGGGAATATGCTAACGACCGTTCGGCTGTTATTTTTAATGAGTCCGCCATAAAATTGATGGGACTTAAGGACCCAGTCGGAAAAACCATCCGAGTATGGGGTAAGGAAAAGCATATCATTGGAGTTACCAGGGATTTTAATTATGAATCCTTGTATCAAAAAGTAAAACCTTGTATAATTCAACTGGTTCCTCTAGGTTATTATATAGCAGTAAAGATCAAAAAAGGAAGTGAGCAGGAAACTATTACCGGTCTGACGAAACTTTACCATGAATTCTATCCAGGACTGGCTTTCGACTACCGATTTGTGGATGACGATTATCAGGCACTTTATGTATCCGAGAAAAAGATATCCGTGCTTACCAAATATTTTTCACTAGTTGCGATCATCATTTCATCCCTTGGTCTTTTTGGTCTTGCGGCCTTTACAGCGGAAAGAAGGATAAAGGAGATCGGTATCCGGAAAATCTTTGGTTCCGGCGAATGGAGAATCATCTTCCTGCTGTCGCGAGATTTTACGCTTATGGTCTTGGCGGCTATTATTATTGGCTTGCCGTTTAGTTATTTTGCCAGTTCTTACTGGCTGGAAATCTTTGCCTATAAAATAAAATTGGAATGGTGGTATTTTGCAGGGGCGGGGATCATAACCCTGTTAATTGCCTGGTCAGCGGTAGGTATTCAAACCTTCAGGGCGGCAAGAATTGAGCCTGTACAATGCCTGAAGGATGAATAATATCGGTTGGAGAAAGTTGTTAAACTGCCACTGGCATAGTGTTGCGGTACAAACAATCTCGAAGCCTGAAATTTATCAGTGTGCAGGATTTAAATTGCGAGCAGATGAACATGTCCGGGTACAATGGCCATTACGAATTTGTCTTGCATGCAGGGGCAAAAACAAAATGTGTGACAAACACCTTACCTTTATTGTCCGTGTTAGGCGTACGTTGTTTTTAAAATTTGTCACTGACCACCAAGATTTTTGATGAGTTCTGCCGTTTCTTGGAAATTTTTCTCAAGCGCCATTCTTAAAGGTGTAACTCCATTTTCCATCCTGGCACTTATATCAGCTCCATTGTCAATAAGAAGTTTTGCTAGTAATGTCTGACCGTTATGAGCTGCTGAATGTAATGCAGTAACGCCTTGGATTTGTTTGGCATTCACATCAGCTCCATTATTAATCAGGAGCTCGGCAATTTGAAAATTAGAAATTGCACAGGCAGAATGTATTGGAGTAACTTTGAGTTGATTGTTTGATTGTATATTTGGATTTGCTCCCAACTTCAAAAGAGATTTAATAAGAGTAATATGTCCAAAATATGATGCAAGCCCCAAGAGTGTAAATCCATCTGGAGAAAATGAATTCAATAGATCTGGATTTTCTAACACTAAATGGACTATTGTATTATTATCTCCTACACAAGCAGCTTCAAAAATGTCAAGGTTAGGTTTGTATTTTCTTAATATCTCAACAGCCTCAGAGTTCATTAAGTAAGTGGCATATTGTATAAGAGAAACTCCTTGATCTGTTTTTTTGTCCACAAGTGAAGGGTTCTCTTTTAGCTTTTGTTCCAATTTGCTATTGTTTCCTGTTTTTATAAGCTCAATGATTGCTTGATCCATTCTCATTAATTATGGTTAATAACTACTGATGCGTTGAATCTGATGGAATAAAGTTTTATTATTCTTTGATAGAAACGCATCACCACTAATGGTTAATCTAATCTTCATATAAAACACAATTTCAGAGGTTTTTGTTTGATTGTGCTTTAGTCAGTGTAGCACCAATGAAATCTAAAGGCACTGCGGTATGGTAAGTCGGCGTCCGTATGACGGTTGCGTGGTTTCGACAAGCCCAATGGCGTCGTCCAGAAAAATAAACAATTTCTCCTGAAGCGGATTTAAAGTTTTCTCTCATAGACCTTGGGGGCTCATTACAATGCAGGCCGGGCTGGAAAAGCCAATTAATTTAATCGTCCGAGTTAGCTTGCGCTCTCATTTATTGTCATAGTGAAACCGGCAGGCATAAATTAGGATTTCCGAGTTCTCAACCTGATAAACTAATCTATGTTCCAAGTCAATTCGTCTTGACCAAAATCCAGCCAGGTCAAATTTTAACGGTTCAGGCTTACCATTGCCTTCATATGGAGTTCTCTGAATGTCCTTTACTAATGCGTTGATCTTCTTGAGGGTCTTTTTGTCCTCTGTTTGCCAGTGGTCATAATCTTCCAATGCATTTTTTGAAAAAGTAATTTTCGTCATTCCTCGATTAAGCTTTGTTTAACCTTCTTTCCGGTTTTCATTTGCTCAATAGATTCAAAGAGTCTTTTTGCATTTTTCTTAGAACTTAATAAATGCAAAGTCTCCATGATGGAGTTATACTCATCAAGGGATATCATGACTGTTCCCTTTCCAGATCCTCTCTTGATAATCAAGGTCTCATTGTTATTTTCGACATCATCAAGATAGTTTTTAAGTCCAGTCCTGAATTCTGTGTAATTTGCTGCAATCATTAGAGTTTATTTAAGTATTTAATCAAGTACAAATATACGTACTTTATTCTGTAATTCAAAATATCTGGGATATTTGATTGGTTTTTGCCAGTCCAGGTAGATCCATATCCGATCCGAGCTCGGCGCAGCCAATTCAGCAATCCGTCCGGGTTAGCAGTTGGATTTTTAAATGTTTTTATGAGTCTGGATTAAATATTGATATGCTTTTTCAATAGTATTTGAAAAATCCTCAGAAGTATCAAAATAACTTAGATTATACTTATAGGATTCTGCTTGGATGTATAGGCTATAATCCGACATTTCTGTCACAAGGTCTTTTAGATCAGCTTCCGATAGCTTTCCTGTCCAATCATTAATCTGGCTGGGATATTCTTTTATGGCTTTGATCTTCTCTTGGTGATCAATGTTTGAATATCCTAGGAAACAGGATACAATTTGATTTGGATAGATCTGGATAAGCTTAATAACTAATTCAGGGAGTAATTTGTCTCCTTCAATTATGTAATTAGATTTGACTTCAACGATATTTCGAAGCATTGCCTCCACTTGCGGCAATATTCTATAAGCAGCCTGACGAGAAGGAATGTTGTGAAGATTTCGATCAATCGCACTAACCAGATAATCCAAACAGAAGTATGGAATGCTTTTCTCTTTTAAAAGTCGTTCCGAAAGTATCGTTTTCCCAGTGCGCGCTGCTCCACCTATTAAGTATAACATGAATTCGATTTTTTTCCGTCAAGATATAAACAATTCTACTTCAAAACGTGAATCCTCTGATTGCTGACGGCCCATATTAAAGCCTACACCCTTATCTATAAAAAATGACAAGTGATTGCGGCAGATTATGCTTGACCGCTTATAGCAGCTTGATTTTATAGAATTTATAAAAAGAAGATTTTAAGATTATTATTTAATTTTACAGAACCTCGAGGCAGAGCTTTTCATAGCACTGTCCGTGTTAGGTGGTTCTCATGTCATTTTTTCAGTATCGAATCGCCTTTAATATAGCTTATGGAAGCCAAAAATTTAACAGTATATTCCATCGTTGATAGGAAATCTGGATTATCTCCTCCGTAATAATTAAAGAAACCATGATCGCGTCCTTCAAATGGCACGACCTCACAACGATTGCCCTGTTTTTTCATTATCTCGCAGAAATTGATGGCCTGCTGGAATGGCACACTGCTATCATTTGTTCCATGAAATATTATTGTTGGTGGGGCTCCTGAAATCACATGATGAATTGGAGAAATTTCTGCTGCTCTTTTCAACCAATCATTAGTAGTTTCCCTTGGTTCATTTTTAAAAGCTTCCGGAAGATCAAGAACTGGATTAAAGAGCACCAATGCGTTGGGTATGGAGCTAACATTTAAATCCTCATTCTTATCATCATAACCTTTTATCAGGGCGGTACATGCTGCGAGATGTCCTCCTGCACTACCTCCGCCAGCAGCGAGACGATTTTCGTCAACACCTAACTCAAAAGCATGAGTTCGAACCCAGCGAATCGCTGACTTCGCATCAGCAACGCATTCAAAAGGAGTAGCACCGTGCCGACTTTTAACACGATAATCAGCAAGAACAGCTACCATACCACGCTCAACCAGATACTTACATTGGGGTTCAAACTGAGTAACTTTGCCTCCAGTGAAACCGCCCCCGAAAAAGAAGATTATCGCAGGGAGTCTCTCTCGGTCATTTCGGCCAGGGGGTTGAAAGATGTACAACTTTAGTTTAATATCACCAATGGTTTTATAAACTTTCGGCTCCATACCTGGCTGATCAACTGGAAGTTGGGAATAAGTTAAAACAGGTAATCCATTTATTAAAAGCATTAATATATACTTTAGAAATTTGTGATTCATTTAATGAGGATTAAATTATTGTTTATAGCAATTTAATCAGATGATGCTGTCCCGAGGTACCAAGTCCGGGTAAGGATTGTGAATTATGGGTCACGATGAAACAGTCTAGGTTACGAGCAAAAAACAAGTCCGCCAGCTGGCGGAGCGTCGGCCCGCCAACCCAAAGATGCTGTCCCGGGAGATGAAACTGTCTGGATACCACAGTATTTTATAAATGGAACAGAGTTTAAGAGCTTAGATATTTGGACTGGTTACAAAGTTGTCCTGGGTTGGCGGAAGGCAGTTAACTAAACCGTCCGATTATGGTTAGTGATTTGTTTATCATTGGTTAAGTAATTTGTCTTTTGTCAGACGATATGAATTTACATAAGCAGCAATCGTTTCATGACTATTTTCATAGGCTTGCCACACCGAAATACACCACTTTTTTATCATAACATCCCGCTCTATTCCAGGAATTGTCTCCAATACTTTTGAAATTGTAATCTCACCTCTTTGTTTTGGTAATTTAATAGTAGGCCAAGCTTTTTTATTCTTTGACATTTGTACATGTGCCATTTGAACTTGCTTCCCGGAATAGTTTTTTTCAATATATAAGTAGAGACCTGCTAAAGCGAATATGACCGCAATAGGTTTAGTGTTATCATCAGCCTTTTGGACAGTGTAAGCATCAACAACGTGTTGATGAATAAAATATATTTTGTCATGATGTTCGAGTGTATAATATGTTAGTTCGTAATATAAATCTTGTTCAGATTTTTCCATTTTATTAGTTGTATTCGATTTCGTTAAATATTCTGTTGGGCAATTTACTAAGTATTTTGAAAACCCTGTAAAAGGTAGGTTGCCGTTAAGATATTTGGAATTTGAACAGTCCGGGTGCAACAAAACTTAATAAGTTGAATTGAATTTACTCGCATAGACTTTAGGGGCTGATTACGGAGTTGTCCGGGCTGCCGAAGGCAATTAATTAAACCGTCCGTGTCATGCTTAGGCTTTTTTTAGAATGCTTTCCCAACACCAATCCCGAGTCCGCTTAGTCCTAGAAATGAACGGAATATTAATCCTTTGCCGTTGGGTCTTTGATATCTATAGCCTAGATTAAAAATTGGGAAAAAAGAAAATTTGCCACTATAATACTTTTTACTAATCATAGTTTTTACTTTTTTTTAATGCATATAATTTCAATTCTTGTATCAGGGCAATTTTTTGCTTTCCTATAATTTAAATAGACTGGTATAGGAAATTCCCATTTTTCGATCGGTCCAAAATTCTCTTTTGCGTTTGGGATACTGTCGCACAAATATGAATGTTCATCAACTTCAATTCTCCAACCCTCACAACAACTACATCTTCTAGCATCCCAACCCACAATATTTCCGAAACGATCACAATCTGTTAATTTATTCGATCCAATTATTGAGAGAAACATAAATGCTCCAAAGAATGTGATAGTATTCATTTTATAATCTGTTAAAGGTTAAATTTATTTGAAATTAATGACATGTTACAGCTCGAAATGAATTTTGCCTAACTCGTTTATTGAGTTTGAAAACCTGCATTTTAAAACCAACCGTCCGTCAGATAGCTGAATGTCCATTACTTACACCTGACAAACATTTATTTCAGGATATCTAAGTTATTCAGAGTTCCTGTATCATCTTGGCATCAGGATCAAATTTCCCATACTTAATTTAAAGCAATGCCCCGTCAGTCACATAAGCATTTTGACATAATATGTTTTATTACAGATTGGTACGGTGCTTAATATCTGACTCTAGTGATCACATTCACTATTAAAGTTAACCATTAAATTTGAATTGGATTGGAATATTTGTTGCTACTTTTAATTGATAACTGTAGCTATCCTCCCGATCGGCACTGATGTTGAGCATTGGCATGGAGCTTCATCCAATTCCGGCTTACTGGTACTGCTGTAAATGCTAATGTGCAGAAAGGAAGTGTTGTTCTGCACTTTCCCGGGCTTTATTTGTGTCTGATCCGGATTTTTATCCAAAACTAAGATTTAAAGCCAGGCAGGTCCACTTCCACCTTCCGAAGCAAATCCCGGACCTGACAGATTGTCTTTATCTCTACTATATCAATAATCTCAGTCTTTTCTCCAGTTCTTTGATCTGGCTACTGAATTGCTCATTCTCTTCAATCAGCTTATACACTGTTTTACAGGCATGCAGGACCGTTGCGTGGTCCTTCCCTCCGATACATGACCCAATACTCGCCAGAGTGGCCTTAGTAAGGCTCTTTGAGAAAAACATTGATACCTGCCGGGCCTGAACTATTTCACTTTTCCGGGTTTTACTCTGGATAATATCAATGGGGATCTTATAATAATCACATACAATCTGCTGAATATGTTCAATTGTTATATCACCGGTGGAGGTGCTGGTAAGGTTTTCAACCATCTGCCTTGCGAGATCAATGGTAATCTCTTTTCTGTTTAGTGTGGATTGGATATAAAGTGAGATTAATACTGCGTCGAGCTCTTTGATATTCTCAGGTATGTTAGCTGCCAGAAATTCTAAAATTCCGTCAGATAACTCTATACCGTAATGGCAGGTTTTTTTCTTTAGAATAGCCAGCCGGGTCTGGTGATCAGGTTTTTGAAGATCAGTCTGTAGTCCGCACTTAAAAGCTGACAGAAGCCTCTGTTCGATAAGTTCCGTCGGAGTTCTGTCGCAAGTCAGAATAAGTTGCTTTCCCGATTGATGCAGGTGTTTTAAGAAATCGAAAAAAATTTCCTGGGTTCTTTCTTTACCTGCAAATTTATGAATGTCATCAAGAATTAGCACATCTATTATCTCATAGAAATGAATGAATTCGTTCCTCTTATTGTTTCTGATTGACTCAATAAACTGATTTCGGAACTTATTTGCATTTACGTACAAGACAGTTTTGTGAGGGTGTTTCTCTTTAATGAGCAAACCTGTAGCCTGTGCCAGGTGAGTCTTACCAAGACCGGGATCTCCATAAATTATAAAAGGATTCAATGCAGTTCCACCCGGATTATTACCTACAACTATGCCTGCAGATCTGGCCAGCATGTTGCATTCTCCTTCTACATAATTGCCAAAATTGTAATCGGGATTTAATTTAGTGTCAAAATGAACTTTTCTTATGGCCGGAACTAAGAATGGATTTTTTATTGAAGATTGAGCTGGCTTTAAGGGATACATTCCGGATTTATTGTATTCAACAATTTGCTCATTAACAAAACCCTGGTTTTTAGTCATAGAGTTTATTATATAATAATTGCTGCTTGAACTTTATTCAAGCAGTCATTGTATAGGTTTAATAAGGATATACCCAAAATTGTTACCTGAGAATCATTAAAAACATTCTGAACCGGATAATTCCGGTACATACTGTCTGATCCATGGATAGGTGTTGAAGTGTCCGGTCTTTCCGTCTCCCGGTGGGGTGGTTTTTTGGATTTGCAGAACTATTTATTACTTGAATAATCATAAGGAAGCATATCTGCTATCCTGTCTCTCGACATTTCACCCTCCCAGCTGATCCCATATGGTTCGAAATATCCATTGGCATCAAAAAACACACTCTCTTTAAGAAAGACAATAAAGCTCGTAGGTTGTTTGGAATAGTAGGCTATGCCAAGGCTTCCGTTGTATTTGAGATATTTTGTACGGATATCCTGCTGATAAACTATTTTACTGTAGTCAAGGGTCTGATTTGCTGAATTTTTCACAGTAAATCCCGCTGAATTCAGATCATCTGTCCACAGTGCCCTGAAAAAATGCATCCTTGAACCCAGAAATGCGTTTTTCCTTCTCCTTTCGTAAAGCATTTTTTTTGTCGAATCTTCATTAAAGATTATATTTCCCATGTAGAAGAATGAATTTCCGGGATTATAGTATTCAAATTTATCGAGAAAATAGGTGATATGATATCCCAGGGCTTTATTGATAATTAGTATTGGTTTTAATGCAAATGCTTTCAAGGTGTCCCTGTCAGCGCTGTATTTAAATCTGATATCGTCCTCATTAGTTATTTCACAATTAATAGCATTACCGGTTGTACCAAGGAACTCATTCCTGAATGTTGTCAGGTTTTCCCTTCTTTCCCGGGAATTGAAATTTGCATTAACTACAACTTCATTCAATTCAAATAATTTGGGATTCATATAAACCAGATTCGGCTTACCTGTCGTGAAAACTTTGAGCGTGACTGAGTAGTATCCTATAGCACTTATAGTTAAAGGCATCGAAGGATATTTAGATACATCAAGCTTAAAATTTCCATTTTGATCTGACAAAGTCCCGACTGATGTCCCGCTGAAATAAATTGATGCGGAATATATTATTTCTTTTGTTTTATTATCAAATATGGTTCCGTTAATAACTTGATTGAAAGCTATTAAACTAGTATTGATAAACAGCAGGAACACGATAAGTTTCTTCATTGAGAAAAATTTAAATCCTGATTTCAGGTTTGACAGCAATAGTACATAAAAAAAAATTATTCCAGATCTCTGTTTAAATCATCGATTGAAAAACCTTCAGCAAAGTCAGAAATCCTGTCATCGTCGCTACTTACCAGTTCAGGCCTGTTTAATTTGATGTTGACCATTATACGAGCTTTATACAAATCCCGTATGAACGGATCTCTTTTAATAAGCTCATTAATATATGGCAAAGCTTTTTCATATTTAGCGCTATCCAGGTATGCATTTGCTTTTACCGTAAGTTCTTCATTTTTTATGGACCAGATTTCCCCTTCATTCTCCTTCGACAAAGTAGGAAGTAAGGGCTCAGGTAAGGTAACAAGAACAGGATCGGGAAAAAGGGCCACCAGCTCCCTTTTTTTCGGTTCATATACAACTGGATAAAATCCAGGCAGTGAAAATGAAATCTGAATATAAAACATTTGATCGTGACTAATTGAATCACATTTTTTCCAATAATTTCTTGACAAATCAATGGCCCTGAGGACCATTTCGTCAATACTACTGTCAATAGGATTTAAAATGTCTACTCTATTTATCTCTCCTGCAGGATTTATTGATACCCTGGTTATTGAATTTCCGATAGTTCCTGCTTTTACCGATGCTTCAGGATATGAAATATTTTTTGAAAAAAAAGCGGAATATCCATTTACGCCATTTTTGAATCTGTAGTCAATGGGCCTTTTATAATTCTGGGAATAACAATTTTCAGAAAATAACATACAGACTGTGAGCAATAGAAAATAAGTTTTCATGCTGATAAACCTTATGACGGAACATTATTATTTCTGTCGGGGCATTAAATTCGTGTGTTAAACTTTCACTCAGAAAGTTAATAAATGTTTATTTAAAAAATATCAAATCATCCTCTAATGTTACTTTTTCAACACCCTCAATAGGGAATCTGCATTAACTGTTGTCAGATTGTCGAGCCGGTATGTAATATGCCCCAGATTGTGAGAACGGCATTTATAAAAACAAAAAGAGAACGTCTATCTGTACTATTTAAGACGTTCTCTTGATGCTAAAACAGATAAGACTTCTATAGCTGCTTAAAAAAGAATACTTCTCCTGTAGGACTTACCTGCAAAACAACTTTTTCTTTTCCCTTTGACAACTCCACAAAATAATTGTCCTGATCTTCAAATTGTACTCCATATAAAATCATATCAGTGTCATTGTTTTCATTATCATCGTAAAAGACAACCTGACCAATGGAGTAATCTTTATAATTTTTTTCGATTTCCTTCTGCCCGTTTTTCGGCAGATCAGCAAAAGTTTTATACTGGGTCGTCCCTACCAGATTTCCGTCAATGTCATAATATGCCGACATTTGCTGACCATCTTTCGTAGTAAACGATGCTTTGTCGTAGGTTTCAATCCGTTTCCATTCAACGTTTTTAGCATCCTTAAAGTCTGAACTGAAATTGCTCTGGGCCACAGTACTTACAGTTGAACCTTCAAGTTTTTTTAGAGCAACCCTTTCTGTTTTTGTTTCTTTTTTGGTTTCCTTGGTTTTTTCTTTGCCTGCTTTCTGGGTTTGTCCGAGTACAACACTCATTGCAAACAGTAAAGTCAATGATAGAACTACTAGCTTTTTCATACGTAAAATTTTTAAATTGTTGATAAATAAATTTAATGTCATGAATTATCTGTGACATTAAATTTCATTTTGTCTAATATTGTCTTCTCAAAAAACAGTTCTTGCTCAAATAAGTTTATTAAAAATCAAACATTTGTTAAGGTCAGACCCTTATTTAAATTGTTTCTAAATTGTTAAAGCCGGAGGTCATGACCACCTATAACAGTAATTTGTACTCCAGGTTCCGCTTGTATTGCTGATAATTCACCTTTAATATACAGGAAAATAGACCCGTTCTTAATTATATGGTCCAAAAAAGAATCGTAATTTTAAACATTTATATCAGGATCATAAAGTGCCTTTCTAAAGAATTTCAATTTCCTGAATGGCGATCAGAATTATCAGGGAAGACAACTCAGAATTTTCTCAGATGATTATTCAATTCTAAGATTTGAACTTTACAATTATGATTGAAATGAATAAGCCGAAAATCCAATTTTTTATAACCAGCCTGCTGCTTTTCATGCTACCTCTGTTTTTACAGGCTAACATCAAGCTTCCTGTACTGATAAGTGACGGAATGGTCCTGCAGAGGGATACTAAATTAATAATCTGGGGCTGGGCAGAGCCCGGAGAGAAAGTACAGGTTAAATTCAATAAAAAAACATTGAGGACAGTAACAGATTCTGACGGAAGCTGGAAGATTGCTTTGCCTCCAATGAAAGCAGGAGGACCTTATACCATGGAGGTGAAAGGGAACAACACTATCATTATAAATGACATTTTACTCGGCGATGTATGGTTCTGTTCAGGTCAGTCCAACATGGTTGTGAACATGGAAAGGGTAAAGGAAAAATATCCTGATGATATAGCCTCTGCAAATTTTCCGGAGATCAGGAATTTCTTCATCCCGACTGTATCAGACGTTACATCGGTCCATAAAGAATTACCAGAAGCAAAATGGATCTCAGCATCTCCTGAAAATGTACCTGGCTTTGGGGCCGTAACTTTTTTCTTCGCACAGAAGTATTTACAAGGAATACAAGGTCCCAATTGGAATTATCAACTCAAGTGTGGGGGGAACGCCGATAGAAGCCTGGACCAGTGAGGAAGGACTTAAAGCGTTTCCTCAGCTGGTATCCAGAATTGAGAAACTAAAGGACACTGCTTATCTGAATCCAATATTAAGGTCATCCAGAAGGAAACCCGTTGCAAGTGAAGAAGCAGCGTCTGATTCGAGGTCGATGGATAAGGGCATGAGCGGCCCGGTTACCTGGTATGACAATACCTATGTGCCTGAAGGCTGGCATAAATACTGGCTCCCGGGATACTGGGAAGATCAGGGAATTAGAGGACTGAATGGAATAGTCTGGTTCAGAAAAGAGATCAATGTACCTGAATCAATGACCGGAAAGCCTGCAAAGCTCTTCCTTGGACGTATAGTGGATGCGGATAATGTTTATGTAAACGGAGTTCTCTCCGGATCGATAACATATCAGTATCCTCCGAGAAGGTATAACCTGCCGGCCGGCTTACTGAAACCGGGCAAAAATATTTTCGTGATCAGGGTGACAAACTTTTCCGGAAAAGGAGGATTTGTACCCGATAAACCTTATTATCTTGCTGCCGGCCGCGACAGCATTGATTTGCGTGGCGATTGGATATACAAGGTTGGACAGGTGTTCAGACCTGTTACTCACGGATCGGGAACAGGTTCTCCTGTAATCTCTATGCAGAATGAACCAACAGGACTCTATAATACAATGGTTGCACCATTAATAAACTACCGGATAAAAGGTATTTTATGGTATCAGGGTGAATCAAACACAAACAAATCCACAGAATATCAGCAACTTCTGACTGCACTTATAAATGACTGGAGAAATAAATGGCAACAGGGTGCTCTACCTTTCATCTTTGTTCAGTTACCAAATTTCATGGAGGTTCAGTATCTGCCTTCCGAAAGTAAATGGGCAGAATTAAGATACGGACAGCTTAAATCGTTATCGGTGGCAAATACAGCAATGGCTGTTACAATTGACGTGGGGGAATGGAACGACATCCATCCGCTTGAAAAGAAAGTTGTAGGGGAAAGGTTAGCCCTGGCAGCCCGGAAACTGGCTTATGGAGATGAAAAGATCGTGTACTCCGGCCCTGTATACAAATCATCAGTTAAAGATGCAGACAGCATAAAAATAGAATTTGACCACATTGGCAGTGGTTTAAAAATTAAAGGAGGCGGTGATTTAAATTATTTTGCAATTGCCGGAGCAGACAGAAAATTTGTCTGGGCAGAATGCAAAAATCAATAATAATCGGGTGATAGTATGGAGTGATGAAATAAAAGACCCGATATGCGTGAGATACGCCTGGGCCGATAATCCGGCAGGTGCTAATCTGTATAATATTGAAGGATTGCCTGCTTCTCCTTTTGAGGCTTGTCCAGACAAGTAGAATTATTAATCCATTAACCGTTCATTATGCACATATTTAACACATACGTTTCCCGTCGATATCTTTAAAATCGATTCCAAATTTTTCACCATCAGATAACACAATAAATGCTCCCAGAGCTGAATAAGTAGGCATTATATCTAAAATTCTTATTTCTCTGATAGGCGATAATTCTTCTTCTGTCCATTTATTATCATCCATTTTATGCAACATCACCGTGATCATCAGTTCCATCGAAGGATTTTTCTGCATTCGTTTCTTGTATGCATAAATCACCGTGCTTTGATCAGCTTCCGCATTTCTGTCTGAATGAACCAGGCTAGCCAGCTTATCCCATCCGCCGTATGAAATCAATGCAATTTGCCTTCCGGGTATCGATGCTGTGATTACCATTTTTGTTTCATCTTCAAATTGGTGAATTTCAGCAATTTGCCCACCTATATGAGGCATACCGAAATGCCCGAGCGTGATTTCGTATTCGAAAGCCAGACGGGAACGATCGACTCTGATGATCCCCCCAGGAATGGTTATATCGGCAAGATCAATAATATAACCTAATCCGTTATTTGGAGGTCTTCTCATAATTGCCTGCCGGTATAACACTCCATCACGTACGCCGTTAAATAGCATGCTTTGCGCAATAGTATAACCATGGTTCTTATCAGAATCATTTTTAACTGCATTTCCGGTAAGATAAAAGTTAACATCATCACCTCTCAAATCACGGGGATCCAGGCTACGGTAACTGTATTCCATAGCTGTTCCTCCCATGGGATTATGATCTTCCCATGGAAAATGTGTATTATATACAAGTTTGGAATAATTTGGATCATCGTAGTAGACTTTTCCCTGTAGAATTTCTGATGTTCCTGTTTTGCCATGATTAACCAGGACAAGTCCGGGACTTTCCAATACTGTTTTGATTGAATTATTTCCCAGAGCTTTCCAGATCCCCTCATTTTCTCTTGCTGTCCAAAAAGGTGAATCGTCCGGTAAAGAAAGGTTTATAAATGGCAAAAACATCAGGAACGGGCTCCCTGCACAACTGTAATTTTGCACCATATATTCTTTCTGTCCATAAAATCCAAGACTGGGGATATCATTATAATAGAATTCAGGCCTAGTTACAAACTGCAGCAGAGAACCTGAGCAAAGTCGTCTGGCCCAACCCGGATCAATCAATGATTTATCTTTAAGCATGAATGCAATAGGGAAAGCTCCTGAAATCCAAGTGCGGTAACAGATACTTCTCGACCACATATTCATGTATCCGTCCCTGGCAAAAAATTTTGTAATAAAACCCATTAATTTCTGGGCGGAACTTTCAATTACCCCGGCAATTTCGGGATAATATTCATCACCAAATGCTCTGTTCCAAATAGATGTATAAACAATAAACAAACTAATGGAGTAGTAATTATAGGTTTGTTCGAGATACCACCCATCTCCGGAATGATAAGACAGGATCCATAAAAGATGACTCTTTAACAAATCGTCATCAATCTGATATCCATATTTCTTAAGAAATGAAAGTGCAACAATATTAAAAATCCGCCAGTTATTCTGGGTTGTACGGTGGTGCGCCCATTTTGATATGGTTTTGGCCATTTCGTCTTTTTGTTGCTGGGTGTATTGTGTCCAGATCGTATCGGGGAAAAGCAATAAAGTTTTACATAATCCTCCAAGCTCACAGGTGAACTGATAATTTGAGTCGGGAAGATCCTCAGGAAAAGGGAGAGAGTTTTGATGCCCTGGCGTAAGAGTGTTATAAAATTGAAGGCTATAATAATCTCTTAATCTGAGATTATTGATTGTCATTTCAGGATCGATATGAATCAGGGGACCTGCCAGCGTAAAAGTTCGTTCAAGAGATTCAAATTCTACTGAACGGTATCGCCAATCGGGTGCATCCGGTTGCGGATAAGTCTTACCCGGCACAGTCGGAAATGTTAAAGGCGTTTCAATTGAATCGACATGTTTCAAAGCTCTTTCCAACAGATATTTTGCCAACTCAATATAATGTTTCTTGGTCATTCCTGTAAAAGGACTTAACTCAAAATCAGGATCTTTAACTTTATAAGCTGGTTCCATACATTGATTTTGCTATTCCGCCTTAATTGAGATGGAAAATGGATTAAAAAAGGAGTTGCAATTTCGTACAACTCCTTTTTTCATGATTTATTAATTTACTTTTTCATCAATTAGTAACCCGGGTTTTGATAAGCAGCTTTGTCTGCGTCACTCATTTCCATGCCTTGTATCTGGGCATCCGGGATGGGACGCAGATAATAGAAATGGTTGAATGGTACGCGTTACCGTTACTGGTGTATGATCTCCATAATTGGGTCCGCAAATCTGGTAAGAAGCAGCAATGGTTGACCATGTTTGTGTACGTACCAGATCGAACCAGCGATAACCTTCGGCATAATATTCACGCGAACGTTCTGCCAAAATATAGTTAATGTCTATAGTTGCAGGTGTGGCAGCGGTCATAGCAGCGCTATTGTCTGCAACTTTGGCGATATTTCCATTGTTGTCCCAGCGCCATTTTCCGGCACGTGCACGAATAACATTAATCAATTCTAAGGCGCTTCTACCTGCTTGTGTGGTTGCACCTTTCACAGCTGCTTCGGCTGCAATAAAGTAGAACTCCGAGAATTTGGCAATGTTGAAAGGACGGGTACTGGCTGCATTCGGTTGTCCCAAACCAGTGCCATTGTCGGTACGGTAGGGACCAAGCTTCCAGAGCCCCGGATATACTACCCTGCTTATGCCGTTCGGCGATACCACAAAATCGGATCTTCCGGGTAATACACCTGCGCCTATGCCGCCAGTTGTAGGAGTGTAAACAACAGTTGGATCTTCATCGTTCAGGAAAGTTAGTATTGGATCACCCGGGACAACCGACATCCCGTTTGCATTAACCAAAGATGCAGTTGTGATGCCACCTTTAGGCCAGTTGCCACGGTAAACGGTTGTAAAGGTCCCATCATACCGGGAATCATTCGATTTGTCGGCAAAGGTGTTCTCAATTACCCCGATAGTTGGACACATACGTGTCCATGGACGTCCCAGGGGTTGTGATGCTTCACGCTGAACAGAACTTACACCGGAACTTCTGATATTTGTATAGTTCCATGTCATCATCCAGCCGGCAAAGTTATCCGGGGCGGCGCCACTGCCATAAGTAAGGCTGGCATCCGTTATAAAATTCGCTTGCCTGCGTGTGGTCGGCATAAAGCAGAATTTCCTTGTTGCGGTCGTTTTGTGCCAGGTTAACGTCATAGAATGTGGCCTGTAAGGCGAAATTAGTTCCCGCATTATCAATTCCGGCTGTTGCCATGTCATATGCAGACTGAAAATACCATTGGGCATTATGACCGTCTGGGTCGGTCCGGTCACTGGCCGGATAAGTGGGAATGCTGTTTGGGTTTTGAAGCCACCATCCGTATGTCAGGTAAGCTTTTGCCAAATAAAGCCGAGCAGCAGTTTTGGTAACACCGCCGGTTACACGTCCGACATCCGGCAAATTGGATATCGCTGTCAGCAGGTCAGGGAATATGGCTTTGGTATAGACTTCAGGCACTGTGTTTCGCACGGAGGTTCTCACGGTAGATGTGTTGAACTTCAGTTCTCCTGAGCCCAAATCCAAAGGCACCCCGCCGAATGTTTGTACCAGAAGAAAATAGTCGAATGCACGAAAGAATCTGGCTTCTGCAACCAGAGCATCCGAAATAGTTCCTACTACGGCAGCATTCTCAATAATACCACTGGCAGTGTTGATGTTAGGAAATGCAGTCGTCCACAATACATCAGAACGGCTACTGAGGGGAGTAAGCGACCCCGCACCGGAAAGGTCCATATCCTTAAAGTTTTGGTCTGCACTCTGGGCATAGGTTGCTTCATCAGTACCGGTGATGCAACTGTTATAGTAGTAGGCTTGTCCGTACATATAGCGCAGATGGGCGTACATTGAAGTCAATCCTCCGTTAACACCTTTTTCGGTTTTGAAAAAACCGGGTTCATAAATACTGCGAGGCTGTTCGTCCAAAATTTTAGAGCACGCCCCAAGTAACAACATCATCAGAGCTGCTCTTAATAAATAATTTATATGTATACGCTTCATTGTTATCCTTTTTTAAAATGTTAAATTAATACCAATCAAGTAGTTGCGGGTTGAGGGCGTGTTGGTGCCTATAGTCAGCAGACGTCTGAGGTTGTAAGACAGTGGTGATGCCGCTGTGGAACCATCGTTGGCGTATGAGTTCGTTTCGGGGTCCATACCTGATTCCTTGTTGTAGGGTGAGAACAGTACGAATGGGTTCTGAACGGTGCAGTAGATCCGGAATTTTTCAATACCGGACTTCTGTATCCATTTTTGATTCAGGTTATACCCAAGTGAAATGGTACGTATCTTAAGATATGATCCATCGAAGTAACCCAGGGTGCTGGCATATTTTGGATTGTCTCCGGAATATACATCACTGGCACCGGGTGCCGGATACTTGGCGCCGGTGTTATCCGGTGTCCAGTAGTCCACCTTAACGTTACCCCTGCGTCCGCTCAGCAGATTGAGATAGCCTGACGATGAGTAGAGTGAGCTGATGAGGATACCGCCACTTTTAAAGGCTCCGATAATGCCAAGGTCAAATCCTTTATAAGCTAAGTTGGTGTTGAAACCACCCTGGAATTTGGGTTCCAGACTAATAATTTGCTGGTCACTGGAATTAATCAGCCTTGTGGGCGAACCATCGGCATTATAATCACCGGTATACTTCACCTTAATCATACCTGGTTTTCCGCCCGGACCTTCCAGGATATTCAGATACGGATCTCCTTCCTGCCAGATCCCTATTTTCTCGTAGTCATAGATTACATCAATAGGGTGGCCTACAAACCACCAGTTGGTTTTATCATCCGGTTGTCCCGAAGCAAGCGCTACCAGCTTGTTGCGGTTGCCATACAAGTTGACACCGACTTCCCATGTAAAGCCATTGAGATTGTTCAATATCACACCGTTCAGTGAAACTTCCCAGCCTTTGTTTTGGGTTGCCCCAATATTCCCGGTGTAGCTTGCCACACCCGATGTACTGGGCAGATTAACATTCAGCAGAATATCTTTTGTATTCGTTACATAGTACTCTACAGTACCGGACAGGCGATTCTTCAGGATACCGAAGTCCAGGCCGTAGTTCCATGTTTTAGAGAACTCCCATCCTAAACCAGTGTTAGGCAGTTGAGATACATAAAATCCCGTTGAGTTCAAAGTACCAAAGTTGTAAGGTCTGGTGTTTAAAAGTCCAAGCGTAGCATAGGGGTTAATACTCTGGTTAGAGGTTTCCCCGTATCCCACACGCAGCTTCAACAAATTTATCAGGGTGATATTCTTCATGAAAGATTCGTTTGTGATATTCCATCCGGCAGATATTGCAGGGTAGGAATGCCACTTATGTCCTTGTGCCAGCCTTGATGAGGCATCGGAGCGGAAAGTAACGCTTAACATATAACGGTTGTCATAAGAATACATTGCACGTCCCATCCATGACTTCAAGCCACTCAGATAATAATCCTGGTAAGGATTGCCCTGGGCATCAGCATTAGGGTTAATAGTAATTTCGCCAGCTGCCCGACCCAGATTGTAGAATTGTAAGGCGTCGGCGGGAATATCCTTTGCCGAAACGGTTGATTTGTTATACATGGTCTGCTCGGCAGAGTATAGTGCAACTATATTCAACTGATGCTTCTCAGCAAAGATGCGGTCGTAAGTCAGCAGGTTTTCAACTGCCCAGTTGGTGGTAAGTGTGTTAATGATTGTAGCAACTGAAGGGGTTGTTGCATTAAGAGCGAATACACCTTGCCCTGTGTACTGTCCGGTGCTACTCATGCGGAAGTTCCCACCAAGGTTAACACGATACTTTAAGCCCTCTACTCCGGGGATTTTTACCTCTCCGTATATGGAGTTATATGAACCATATGATTTGGTTTGGTCTATCCAACCATCGCCCAAATTATTTATAATATCTTTTGAATAGGTCCACTGTTCATCTAATGGCATCTTTATAGTTCTTTTCCATGTGCCATCTGCATTATAGGGGTTGGCGAGAGGCGACAAGCTTAAGACGCCGTACAGCCCCAGGTTGTTACCCAGATTAATGGAATAATTATTGTTTGTGGTGAAGCCGAAGCGGAAAAATCTGCCTACTTCCTGGTCAAGTGTACCGCGCATTGAAAAACGGCTGTAGTTCTGCCCGGGAATTACAGCTTCATCCTTGTAGTAACCCACACCAAAATTATAGCTGCCCTTTTGGGTACCACCCGAAACACCTAAATCGTGGCTTGTCACTGCACCTGTTCTATAAAACAGGTCTTGCCAATTAGTATTAAACTCATCAGATTCATCCGCCCCATCAATAGGATACATTGCGGCTGCAGTACGGAGAGCACGAAATTCCGGTCCGTTCATCATAGGGTACTGTGCAAAAATATTTTTCACTCCATAATACCCGTTGTAGGTAAATTGGGCTTTTTGTCCCATCAGACCTTTGTTGGTTGTTACCAGTATGACACCGTTTGCACCGCGAGAGCCGTAAATGGCAGTTGCCGAGGCATCCTTCAGGATATCAACACTCTTGATGTCGCTGGGGTTGATATCGCCGATAGACCCGGCAAAAGGGATACCGTCGAGCACCACCAGCGGGTCGTTGCTGGCATTCAGCGAACGAGTACCACGAATACGGATTTGCAACTGGGAGCCCGGTTTGGTTGAGGTTTGCTCCATATCCACACCTGATACACGTCCTTGCAGGGCCTGTGTGATATTAGACGACGGTACATCGCGCATAACAGATCCGGTAATTGAAGCAACAGATCCGGTAAGATCTTTTTTCTTTGCAGTACCGTAGCCGATAACCACTACTTCATCCAGTCCTGTAACAACTTCAGAAAGTGTAACATTAATTGCAGTCTGATTACCAACAGCAACGTCCAGCGTGGTAAATCCTATAAATGAAAAGCTCAGCACCGCTTGCCCGGAAGATACATCAATTGAGAATTTTCCTTCAGCATCTGTCAATGCTCCATTGGTAGTTCCCTTTTCAAGGACATTAACTCCAGGCATTGGAAGACCGTTTGGATCGAATACACGACCTGTAATTGTCTTTTGCTGGTCAGCTGTTACAGGGATGACTCCTGAATAGTCTGAAGCATGAATTTTGACTGTCCCTGCCAGAAGTATGAGAGCACAGATACTTAACGGCAGGAGAATCTTTGTAAAGTATTTTTTCGATAAAATACTTGAGGAAGGTTTTTTTACCATAAATTTGAAGTATTAGGGGTTAATTATAAATACAACATTGTAAAATGTTCTTCTTGTTAATAGTTAACTTCGGATTACAGGAGATGCTGCAACATCTCCTGTTTAATTTCTTAATACTAAACCATACGTATAACTAATTAAATATTATCTACTTAAAGAAAGTATGCCTCTTAGATACTCAGATCAGGTACAAATTAGCTAATAAAAATAAGAGAATTATTTTAATAATGCAACCGATTGCAGAAATATTTTTGCAGATTTTTATAACGGGAATATTAAATATCCTGTTAACAGCTTTATCGCAGATGAGTTTTTAATATATAGCTCTCAGGCGGACCAAGGTAGCTTGCATTGACTCCTCCGGTATCCACAACGATTTTTTCAATTACAACACCCGGGTCGATCATCCAGATCTTAAGAGTATGGTAACCAGCTGTCTTGATAATCTGCTTTAAATTGATAAATCTTGCATTGTCCATCACTGTCTGTTCCCAATCCTTATTGCCGTTCATAGCATTAAAATCTTTTGGAACAACAACGAGAACCCGGGGATCCTCCTCATCAAATGACAGACCAATTTTAAGGTCTCTATCCGGAAGGAAGTTAAGTGTAGGTGATAGAGTTATCCTTATGCCTGCCTCTCCTGAAGAGAAGAGGTACATTCCATATTCAAGATAGGGGGCATTTTCTCCAGGGATAGCGGAAGGTGCGTCCGTAAATGTTGTTGCACGCATTCCTGACAGCGTCCTGCCATAGTCCTCAATCTTTTCCCATTTCCGGTCTGGGGTGTTATTAATTGATGTGTAATGTTCTGCTTCCATTGAAACATATCCTTGCGCTTCTACAAATCCCTTAATAACATCCGACTGCTGAAGGACAGGGTTAAATACTGACACGCTTACCTTAACTTCTGTGCCGGCACCTCTGATCTTCATGGTCCCGCTTTGGCCTCCGGCAGGAAGTTTATTCCAGTCGATATTTACAGTTATTCGTTTTTCGGTGCTTATTGTTCCTGCTGTATCATCCAGAACTATCCAGGGTTGGTCACATGTTATTGAGAATGAGAATGATTGACTTCCCTTATTGAAGATCTCGAGGTATCTTTCCTGTCTGTTAAAAACATCAAATGCAGGAAGAACAGCATGCTCACTTTTACCTGGCCATGCTTTTTCCGAGCCTTCCAATGCTATACCCATATCAGCAGTATCCCGAACCGGGATCCTGTAAAGGTGCAAAGCATTCAGACTGTTTATACGGGGGTCAGCCCAGGTTTCGTATCCCAGATGAGTCTGGTCCATAAAATGATTCCATTTGCCGTTCGCAAACCTGCGGTTGTAAAAGCCCATAAGGCTTGTATCTGCACTGAAGAGTTGTTCGGTCTTTTCTGCCAGTTCATTGGTAGCGGCCCTCCCCTGTCCCGCATATAGTGCGTTTTTTCCTGCTGTGAAGTACAATTCGTTCACGATCAGGCTTGCTTTAACCGGAAACAGGACCAGATGATAAAATGAATCGTGCATTTCAACAGGCAGAAGGTTATTGATCTGCTCAGCTTTTTCTGCCAGTATCCTGAAATCTGATACGACCTTTTCTGCCTCTCTGTAGCTGACAAGACTATATGTGGATGGAGAAAGCAATTCAGGTTTGCGGCGGCCATTATATTTTGTGGTTTTTGATATGATATCTGCAATTTCCTCAGGGCAGTCAGGTCCGAACGTCCTTTTAGCCCATCTCTCTGTAAAACCCTTTATGTCAGATGCTGTATGAGCCTCACTGTTCCAAGCCAGAGATAGGAAATATTCAATCGGAAATTCATAGCCACGGAAATGGCCCACATTAACAATCCAGATCCTGTTGGCACCATATTGTTTTGCAAGAGCCATCTGATCCCAGATCTTAGGGATGGGGTCAGTGTTTATCCATTGGTAGCTTCGGGGTCCGCCATGATAATCAAAGTGATAATAAATCCCCGCGCCTCCGGTCCTGTTCCGTTCCCCGGCTGCAGGCACTCTTCGCAGGTTTCCCCAGTTATCCTCCGCCCAGAGCAATGTTACGTCGTCTGGTACGCGCATGCCGGCATTGTAGTAATCCTGAACCTCCTTATATAGGCACCAGAGCTGAGGTATTTTTGTCACATCATGGTTAAGCTCTTCAGAAAGTATTTTTCTCTGGACATTTACTATATTTTCAAGTTTTTCAATGTTAGCTCTGGGGCCTCCCGGTCCCATCTCCGTGTCGTCGGCACCTCTGAGTCCGATAGTTATCAGGGATTCAAAGCTCCGGTTGCGTCTTATGCCCTCACGCCAGAATTTTGCCAGAGTGTCGGAATGTTTAGTCCAGTTCCAGCTGCCAAGAGTTTTAAGGTACCTGCGGTCCCATTCCTTCTGTGCCCTGAGCATAGGTTCCTGATGAGAGGTTCCCATTACTATACCATATTCGTTTGCCAGGGCAGCATTCAATGAATCATCCTCGTTAAATGCATTGTTCCACATGGCAGGCCACAGGTAGTTAGCCTTCAGTCTGAGCAGCAGCTCAAAAATCCTTGAATAGAATTCATGTCCATAGTTTGCAACTCCGGGCGGAACAGGTGGTTTTGAAGAAACCGGGACACTCCCGTATTTCCAGGCGACCCAGTTGGTGAGATCCGGAGCTTCATCATTAAGAAAAATACCACGGTATTTTACTGAAGGCTCACCGTAGACAAAGCGTCCCGGAGAAACAAATAGATTTTTATTTTTCCTTGCCGGAACATCAGCCCACCAGTACCATGGAGAAACACCTATTTCACCTGGAAATTTCGTAAATACCATAAATTGTGCCTCGTTTATCGCTTCCGGCAATTACAAGTCCCCTTTCCACCCCCGCTAATGGTTTATCAACTACCTGAATGATAAAGGATTCCCATTTGCCTGATATGTCATCAATCCGGATTTTTTTCCTTTTTACAAGATCATCAATCAAAGGACTCTTTCCAATGGTACCCGCTATTATCACCTCTGAATGAGAACGTTCCTTATTAATTGACAACACAGGTAAATTACCTGTTACAGTCTTTATGTCTGCCTGAAGATCTTTGAATGCCCTTATTACTCCCGGATCATCTTTTTCACTTATAAGCATTTGAGCAGAATTCCTTCCCTGATGAGATTGTAAAGCTTCCTGATCCTTTCCGGGTGGAAATCTTAAGGCTGTCCGTTTGAGAGCTGACGACAACCGGTAGAAAGAATAGGAGGAAACTCACAAAAGCTGCTCTTGTCATATAATTCCGGTTTATTTATTATATAAGGTATCTTTTCACAATTCGGGGAAATTGGCACTGGTATTTTATCTTTAAGATTCAACGCGAAGCTCCGTCATCTGAAGATCGGTATCCCTCGATGAACATCCTGTCATTATCTCGAAAATGCCGGGTTCAACCACATAATTCATCTCTATGTTGTGAAAAGCAAGCTTTTCAGGATCTATACCGAAAATGACCATTTTTGTCTCCCCTGCATTCAATTCAATCCGTTTGAATCCCCTTAGTTCCTTAACGGGCCGTGTAACAGAACTCACCTTGTCCCTTATGTACATCTGGACAATTTCCTCCCCTGCTGTCTTACCTGTATTCGTGACCTCTACCGTGACTGTCGTTGATTCATTCCTGCCAATCGAGCTCTGAGCAAGACGGGGGCTCCCATATCTGAAATCCGTGTAACTCAGACCGAATCCGAAATAATACAGGGGATTGATATCCTGCGATATATAGTCAGCGAACTGTGCACTTGGCTTATGATTGTAATACATTGGCAGCTGTCCCGCAGATTTAGGAATTGTAATAGTAAGCTTTCCGGATGGATTAACATCCCCGAAAATAATGTCGGCAGCAGCTTTGCCGGTTTCCTGACCCATGTACCAGCCCTCAATTATCGCATCTGCCTTTTCAGCCAGCATGTTTATTGAAAGAGGACGACCGTTCATAAGATAAACTAATGACCGGTTTCCCAAGTTTAATTATCTGTTCAGCAAGCTCATTTTGTTCCCCGAAAAGGTTAAGGGTCATGTTATCACCAATGTGATTTTTTGCCCAGCCTTCACGGCAAAGGTGTTCATTTTCACCTATTGCAAGGATGATGATCTCTGCCTGACTGGCTATACTTACTGCCTCATTTATGAGTTTGAGGTTCTCATCCCTTGAAGCAAATACTATCTCGTCATATTTCCAGTTAAAATAGCTTGTCGATGTATTCGTTGTAAGCCTGCAGCCCTGTGCAAAAAGCACTTCGGCTGACGATCCAACCTTATCCTTAATGCCCTGCAACAGACTGGTTTTTCTGTGAGGTTCACCAGAATAGCCTCCAAACCACAGGTCATTTGCACACGGGCCAATAACTGCTATTTTCTTGTATTTGCTGCGGGAAAGGGGCAGCAGATTATTATTTTTCAGTAAAACTAATCGACTCATGAGCGGCTTTAAGGGCAAGTTGAACGTGTTCATCATCCCTGCTGACACTTTCAGCATGTGCCTCATCGACATATGGATTTTCAAAGAGCCCCAGTTCTGAACTTCATTGTAAGAACCTGCTCAACTGCCCTGTCAATATCGCTGAGCTTTACCTTACCCTCCTTCAGCAGCTCAGGGAGGAATTTATAAAGGTTTCCCTGAGGGAATTCATACTGAACACCCGAATTAAATCCGGTCATAGCTGCTTCCTTCAGGTCACTCGACAACAAAATGTTTATTGAAAAGCTGATCTACCCCATAATAATCCGAAACTACCATCCCGTCATAGTGCCACTCGTTTACGCAGGAGGTCCTTTATGAGCCATTTGTTTGCATGGGAAGGGATACCGTCAACTTCATTATAAGAAGGCATAACTGACGCAGGTTTTGCATAATCAATGCACATCTTGAACGGTGGGAGATGATAATCCCTGAGTACACGCATTGAGTGATTTGCCGGACCCTGATTCTGACCCCCTTCTGATTCCCCATGTCCTGCAAGGTGTTTAAGGGTGGCAGCAACATGCCCGTCTGCAATTTTGCCGTTGTCTGTACCCTGTAATCCTTTTACTGCAGCGCATGAAAGACGTCCGTTAAGGTAAGGATCTTCACCATATGTCTCCTCAACCCTTCCCCATCGGGGATCACGGCAAACGTCAATCACAGGAGTCAAAGCATGATGTGTGCCTCTCGATCTCATCTCATTTGCCACGACACCATATACCTTTTCAAAAAGATCAGGATCCCATGAACATCGCAAGACCTATCGCCTGAGGAAAAACAGTCGATTCAGGCCTCATCATGCCATGCTGACCCTCATCAACAAAGATGGCCGGGATACCAAGCCTGGTTTGTTCAGTGAGAAATTTCTGGATCGTATTTCTCATTCTGACAGTATCATGGATATTCTAGCGGAGAAGGATGAACGGAGTGACATCCTTTCCCGAAGATCTCCTGCATCTTCACAGGGTCGCTCAGGACTTCGGGTTTGAAATCCTCGACGCCGCCATTCCAGATTCCCATAAGCTGGGCTGTTTTTTCTTCAATTGTCATCCTTCCCAGAAGATCAGCGACCCGTGCCTCGGGTTTCAGGGCCGGATCGAGATATGGAGCATTGATTTTCATATTCTATATTTTAAATAATTCAATCAAAGAGATTTAATGGCATTCCACTGTATTTTTGCAGTTTTAATCACAGAATAGAAAGCCGGTTTGGGGTTGTAATTCCTGTCGAATAAAAGCGGATAGTTTGTTCTTCCTTTTATTGGCCAGTCATTCTTCCAGGAATAACCGTCGTTCACTCCCCAGAATGTCACCCTGGTCACGACGTCCTTATGCTTCACGAGTACTCCGAACAAATCTGCATACCGTTGTGCGAGGTGGTTGGAGACTGAATCAGGCAGACCGGCAGGGTATGGATTTAATGTCTCCAGGTAACGGGCTTGTTGGGATACATCAGCTCCGTATACCTCCGGAGGAGTCGGGAGAACATTCACCTCCATCTCCGTAATCATCACTTTAAGTCCCAGAGCCGCGTATTTACTTATACTCTCGTCAATTACATTAAGATCAGGAGAGTCAAGGTGCCAGTGTCCCTGGATGCCCATCCCATCTATCTTAACTCCTTTCTGCTTAAGGTCCTGGATGATTGGAAGGATACCTTCTCTTTTAGCCGGCAGTTCGTTGTTGTAGTCATTATAGTACAGCTCGGCTGCGGGGTCAGCGGCATTGGCAAATTCGAAAGCCAGCTGGATATAATCTTTACCGATTATCTCAAGCCATTTCGATTTGCGCAGGCTGCCATCTTCATCAACGGCCTCATTCACAACATCCCATCCGTTCACTTTTCCTTTGAAATGACCAACGACTGTAAATATATGATCCTTCATCCTTTTTATCAGTGCATCACGGCCAAGGGGATTCCCGAGTGAATCCTGGAAAACCCAGTCGGGTGTCTGGGAATGCCAGACCAATGTGTGCCCCACGATAAACATTTTATTTGCAAGGGCGAATTTTACAATACTGTCGGCAACAGCGAAATCATACTTGTCAGGCATGGGATGAATTTTTTCCCACTTCATTGCATTTTCTGCGGTGACCGAATTAAAATTTGCAGCAATAAATGGTTTTGCCTTCGGGTCAGAGCCATTTATCTGGTAAGCATTCACGCAGGTGCCTATAAGGAAATCATCCGAAAAAACGTCTTTTAATCCCGGATCCTTCTTTTTACAGGATAATAATGAAAAGGTCAGCAAAAGGATTAAAGGATAATTCCTTAAAACTGATAAGAATGAATTTTTCATTGTCGTAAAAATATTTTTTAGTTTTTGCATTAAGCATAGTTTTTCCGGCGATCTGCCAGTTCATCCTGCATTTTATCCTCGACATTTTTGTTGATCCCATAAATAAATAGCAGAACCACACAAAGTATGATTGCTATTGCAGGAAATACGCTGACTGAAAGCCTGATACCTTTGATGGCCTCCGTACTCTGGACAACATTAGGAACATATCCATACTGTGAGAGGAGATATCCTGCCAGCGCTCCGCCTATTGCCAAACCAACCTTCAGTCCGACCACTATACCTGCAAAAACGATTCCTGTGGCACGACGGTTGTTTTTCCATTCTGAATAATCTGCGACATCAGCCATCATTGCCCAGGGCAGTGGCATTGTCACTCCCCATGAAAAGTTAAAGAGAACGGAAAGCAGGAAAGCAAGTGTAACTGCCGTAGGCGGTAAGAAGGCAAAGAGAATTGCAACGGTTCCTGCAACTCCGAGCCAAATTCTGAAGACATCCCGTTTACCATATTTCCGGCCAAGGAAATTTGAAAGGGCTATTCCGAGTAAGGCGGCGAGCTGACTTACTAATGTTAATCACGCTGAAAGTGTTCCCGGCAACATCAGTATTTGCACCCTGACATTCCGACAAGACTTAAAAGTCCCAGCAGGATCTTATCCGCATGAACAAGAAATGCCTGCTGACTATCCGGATTCAGATAATATTTAAAAAAATAAAGGAGTATGCTGTTCCGCATTGAAAGGAAGATGAACATAAACAGGAATACGAAAAACATCAGCACCCATTGACGGTTTTTTAAAAGGTCTGAAAGATCCTGCCTGAGAGATGATTTTTGGCTGGGGGGAGGAAGTATTCTTTCCTTTGTAGTAAAGAATGTTACAAAAAAGAAAATTATGGCAAGCGCAGAGAAGATCCCCATGGTGATCTGATAACCCTTGCTGCTGTCACCTTGTCCGAAAGTGGTTGACCATTGGCAGAGTAAATCCCTGAATGGCAATTGTTGCAAGGGTCACAACAACAAATCTGTAAGAAGAAAGACTTGTCCTTTGAGCCATATTCCCTGTTATCACTCCGCTCAGGGCTGAGTATGGATTGTTATTTGCAGAATAGACTGTCAGAAGCAGGAAATAGGTGATATAGGCATAAATTACCTTACCTGACAGCACCGAAATGGGGTGTTGTAAAAGCAAAGTATGCAAGGATTCCAAATGGAACAGCCGTCCATAATATCCATGGCCTGAATTTACCCCATCTTGTTTTTGTCCTGTCGGCCAGTGCCCCGAAAACAGGGTCACAAACAGCGCCCCATAATCTTGCGATCAGGAACAGGGTTGCAGCAGCAGCCGCTGAAAGTCCAAAGGTGTCAGTGTAAAAACTGAGCTGTAAAAGCATGAATGTCTGAAAGATAAAGTTAGCAGCTCCATCTCCGAGACTGTAACCTACTTTTTCCCTGACAGATAGTTTTCCGGTTTCTGTTTGCATAAAATCAATAATTGAGTTACATATGTATATAAAGGTATAACTGAGACAGGATTTAGAATCTATATAAAACCAAATAAATTTAAATAAAAGATTTTATTTTGCAACCGATTGCAAAATTTATTTGAAAATATTTCTGTTATTTAGGTTTTATATGTTATTTTGACTCATTATGGCAGCTTCAAAGAAAAAAGGAGAAATAACGATATATGATATCTCAAGGGCTCTGAATATTTCGGCCTCGACTGTTTCAAGGGGATTAAACAACAACCCCCGGGTAAGGAAGGAGGTACGCAGGAAAATTATTCAGGCTGCAAATGAAATGGGGTATCAGCCGAATAAGTTTGCTTCCAGCCTGAGGCTCAAAAGAACCCGGACGCTGGGAGTTGTTATACCCAGGATCGACAGTCACTTTATGTCTACTGTTATTTCCGGAATGGAAAAAGTAGCAAAACAGGAGGGATACCAGTTGCTTATCAGTCAATCAGAGGAATCAGATTTCCTTGAGGCTGAAAATATACAGGCATTGTTTAATAGCCGCGTCGATGGTTTCCTTGTTTCTCTTTCCTCTGAAACAAAAAATCTGGATCATTTCCAGTATGTTTTCAGGAAAAATATCCCGATACTTTTTTTTGACAGGGTTTTTTGTCAGAGCAATTGCATATGCGTCGTAATTGACAATTTTAAAGCCGGATATGATGCCACACAGCATCTTATAGATCAGGGATGCAGAAAGATAGCCACCATTACAGGGAACCTTAACAGAAATGTTTACTATGACAGGTTGCGAGGCTTCAAACAGGCATTAAGCGATAATTCTGTCGCTTATGATGAAGATCTTATTATAGTCTCAGACCTGAGTTACAGTTCAGGGGAATTAATTGTAAGGGAATTCATGAAGCACAAAGCCATGCCTGATGCAATCTTTGCAGCCAATGATAGTTCTGCAGTTTCTGCAATCTGTGAACTTAAGAAAGCCGGGTACAGGATCCCGGAGGACATTGCAATTGTGGGCTTTAATGATGATCCTGTCGCCATGGTGGTTGAGCCTAATCTGACTACTGTTCATTATCCCGGCAGGGAAATGGGAGAGATTGCTGCTTCTACCATGATTAAAATTCTTGAAGGCACCCAGTTTGAAAAAGTAAGCACAATAATTCTTAATTCGGAACTGATAGTGCGGCAGTCATCCGTAAGGCCATTAAATAACAGGATAAAGCCAAAAGGTGATAATTAGGAATTTTGAATTCCTTTTTCTTTGCCTGGTTCCTGATCAGATGTTACGGAATTTTGAATTGAGTTGGGAATTTTGAATTTGTAAGCTATGAAAGAAAGACATTGGGAAAACCTGCTAAAGGTTATAGAAGGAAAGGTCACAAAAGAAAAACCTGTCGGTTTTATAGTTGACAGTCCCTGGCTGCCAAAATGGTATGGCTCAAGCATAATCGATTATTATGCTAATCCTGAGATCTGGTTCAATTCAAACATACAGGCAATGAAGGAATTCCCCGAAGTCATGTTTTTACCAGGCTTCTGGGCTGAATTTGGCATGTGCACCGAGCCTTCAGCATTCGGTTCCAAACTTGTCTGGAGTGAAAATGATTTCCCGTATCCAAATAAAATCAGCGCTAATCCGGAAAATATTTCTGGCCTGTTAAAACCTGATGTAAGGACCGACGGCCTTCTGCCATTTTCAATAAACAGGATGCTCAGATATGAGGACAGGATAAAACAGAACGACTGCAGGTTCAGGTTTGCAACAAGCCGTGGTCCCTTGAATATTGCATCGTTCCTGTTCGGGATGACCGATTTTATGCTGGCCCTTGCCATTACACCAGAAGAGGCACAAAAAGGGCTGACTACCATTACCGATTTTGTAATTGACTGGTTGAGCCTTCAGTTTGAGAAATTCAGGGATATTGACGGGATCCTTATTCTCGATGACATTGTCGGACTTCTCGGGGAATCTGATTTTGAGACATTCGTTCTTCCCCATATGAAAAGAATTTACAGCACATTTAATGCAAAAGTCAATTTCTTTCATAATGATGCATCGGGTCTTATCTGCGCAAAATACCTTAAGGAGATAGGAGTCAATCTTTTCAATTTCAGTTTTAACCATTCTATAAGTGAAATAAGGTCCCTGGCCGGTGATTCAGTGACATTGCTGGGTAATATTCCTCCGCGGGATATCCTGGCATTTGGTTCTCAGGCTGACGTCAGGGCAAGCGTCAGTAAAATGATAAGTAACTGCACAGATCATTCAAGAATTATCTGGTCATGCGGGGGCGGGATGTCTCCTGATACTCCGACCGGGAATATCAGGGCATTTATTCAGGCTGTGAAGGAGGCAGATCACTCCTTCACTGAGGGGGAAAGAAATAAATTATTTACTTGTTAAGTGCCAAAATCCGCACACGGAACATTTATATGCTGATAAATCTTTTACCCCTTTGTTCTCCTGAAGATATTTTATTGATTCTTTGGCCTCAATCAATGATTTATACATAGTCTTTTTACATGGTGACTCAATAGGATATATCTGTATTAAACGAGATGGTTTATATTTCATTTGGCAACGCATTTTTTACAATACAGACTTCCTGTTCCCATTTATATTATTTTTTGATTTGAAAATTGTCGTAATGTTATTTCAAATAGATTTTTCAAAATGACAGGGATTCAGAGAGCCTTCTGAATTTTTCATATATCTTTTCACCTTTAGCAATTTTTTCAGCATTATTACCAAGTTGTTTTTTGAGATTTTCCTGATCAGGCTCCGGACCTGCATATTTCAAATTACCTGCTCCAAATTGACTTACATACCAGGCACGGGCACGAATCTTTTTATCACTTATTGCGGTGACATCAACATCGTAATTCGATTCACCCGTAGCATAAAATAAATAGTCTGTAACAGTAAAGGGTTGCAATCCTTCATATGTCCTTTGATACGGAAAATATAAATGATAAGCGGCTGCCCTTGCAGCGTCGAGGGTTATTAAAGCTGACATGCGATGGTCGGTTTTAAGCCATTTCATCCAGTTACTGCCAGGGTCCATGGTAAATACTGCATCGGGACGGTATTGCCTTATCAATCTGCAGACTTTTTCACAAAGTTCTTTCTCCGGAACATATTCTAACATCCCATCATCATATCCGAGACAAATGAAAGTATCCGTTGCGGGTGTTATCCCCATCTCTCCACATGCCTTTTCAGACTCAATTTTCCTTATCCCGGCAAGTCTCTCGCTTGTCATATCAAGATCTCTTGAACCCTTGTTCCCGGTTGTATACCATACCATAACAATTTTGTTACCATTTGCTTTAAGTAATGACAATGTCCCCAAACAACCGCTTTCATCATCCTGATGCGGACCAACCCACATTATTGTTTTATTTGTCCATTTAGTTATGTCATCCGGAGTTTTTTGGACCACTGTATCTGTCTGCCCTGATATGCTTAGGGGGAGAATTGATATCAACAGACTTACCAAAATGAATGCCCTCTGCTTAGTTTTCATAGTAATTTCCTTTCATAAATTTTAATTATACTTTATCTCAAGTTTGGTTTTCATTGTCTAAATTTATTTTTATACTCAAATATAGGTCAATTTAATAAAGGAATAATATCAAAATGTTCACTCACCCTCCTGATCAGAATTGAATTATGAGAGAATTTGAAATACCTTTACATAACTATACTTTGACTTATGATCTTAAATTGTTCACTTTGGTTTGAATAAATACAGTGATATGAAAAAATTGGAAGAAGAAGAATTAGAAAAATTTATTAGAGAAAATAAAGATAAGTTCGATGTAAATGAACCTGAATCCTATCATGATCAACATTTCTTAAATAAACTTATAAATAAATTTAAGGAAGTAATTAATATTGTGCCTTATCTGGTAAAAGTCGGATTAGCAACAATATTTATATTCATTTTATCTTTTCTAATATGGAGAACCTCTTTCTGTCCTCCCCTGACACGCATTTCCTTTAAATATTGGAAAGTAGAACATAATTACAGATATCAAATTCATCGAAGTACGCGACTAACTTATAATTATATTAATAATTCAGAAGAGAAGGCTAAATTTAAATCTGAACTTCAAAAATTTGATGATTCTTATAAAATTCTAAAAAAACAATTAAGGGAAAATCCTTCCGAAGATAATATAGCAGGTATGTTAAAGTTTTATCGGGAAGAATTATTAGCCATAGAGGAACATCTCCAAAATTATACAGATAAAAATACTCAAGGCAATTAATCTTCAGGATTTCAGACGATTTTGAAGCTGCCGGGAACATTGGCGGGAGATTCAGTAGCTGACCACCAGTAAGCATGGACAAGATCGTTAGGCCCAAAAACTCCTGCGTAGTCACGTATGGGAGCTGCTACGAGTTGTGTTTAGAGCACGGTTGGATTCTGTCTTCAAAAATATACTTCAGAAAAAATATTTTCATCCGGAATGCCTTTGTCTATTAAAATATGATAAACCTCATAAATCATATTGTTGTTGCCGCATACATAAAATAACATTTCCGGGTCCACCGGATAACCCGGTAAAAACCTGGTGACTCTCCCTTTATGTCCTCCGTTGCTTTCTTTTGAAGTACACAAAATATACTTTTGGGGATCGTAATCATTCTTTTCGTATGCCTCATTATTAGAACGGACTCCATGAATAAGGATATAATTAATTCCGGGATATGATCTGACAAAACTATGAAAAGGAGCAATCCCTGTGCCAGATGCAATAAATACCAGTTTCCTGGAGAACATGTTAAATCTTTCCAGCCCAAATGATCCAAAAGGTCCGTTAACCTGCAGCAACTGACCTGGTTTACATTGTTTTAGTTGTAATGATACATTTCCGTTAATTACTTCCCTGACCAGGATTTCGAGGAAGTCCTCTTTCTCACCACTGTATACTGAGTATTCACGCTGATTTAATTCTCCTTGCAGACCCACAATAATATGCTGCCCGGCCTTAAATTGTACAACTCCGCGGTCGAGTCTCAAAACAAATGTACTTTCAGTTAAAAACCGTATTTGCCTGATTTTATGAAAGCTTGTAGTAACTGCCGGACCGGTTACTTTCTTTTCTATATGCACGTTAAAAAAATTCTGTTAAAGTCCAAGTCATATTAACAATTGAATCATAAGGTTTTTCAAGCCCTGAGAAAACTTAAACCTCTCCAATCTCACTGAATATTCCAATCAGACCTAAAATGGTTAAGCCCAACCCTGCAATATAAAGAACTGTTCTTGCCATGGTTTGATTGATTGTGGAATTTGTGTAAGATATACGTGGAACTGCTCAACAATAACAGTAACCTAAACCTTGTACTGATTACTGAAAATCATGAGGCTGAGGCCGGACCACTTAAAGCGATCCGGAACCTTAACCTCAGACTGTTTTAAAATGAAAGATTATTTCTTATCTGTTCCTTGCTGGCTTGTCGGATTCATCATACTCATTGGATTGACGTCGGAATTCCAGATTTCAACTTTTATTTTCAGAGATCCGTCTTTTTGTTTTTCCCAGATAGTGAGGTATTTGCCATGGTCGTCTATCGGTTTATCCATTTTTGGCATTGTAAAACTCATCTTATACGTCCCAATTTCCGTAATCAGGTTCCCGTTTGCTATAACCTTCAGTGTTGTAGGCTCGAAAAAGGTAACTTTAGATCCGGACTTGGCGTCTTCATCACTAGCTTTTCTGATGGCTGCAATACCTTCGTGAATAGGAGAATAAGCTGGCATCGAAATCGCATCATCGGTATAAAGGCTCAGGAGTTTTTCTGTATTGCCTGCCAGCATGTTTTTTGCCATATCCTTATTGATCGATTCGATTTTTGCCTTATAATCGGCATTGGATTGAGATTGTGCAAGGTTTGCCATAAGCAGAACGACAATCATAACACAGACTGATACAATTGTTCTTTTCATAATAATTGTTTTTAATGTTGCTGAATAAAATTAATTGTTTGATTTATCTTAACACATTATAAACAATAAAGTATTCCTTTGGTTTATCTAATCAATGTAAAATTTAATGTCCCCTTTGTTCTTCAACGACTACTGCCGTTCCATAGCACAGCACTTCCGTAACACCCTGAAGAATTTCAGTAGATTCGTACCTTATGCCAATGATTGCATTGGCTCCGAGAGTCTCAGCATGTTTCATCATAATCTCAAACGACTCTTCCCTGGTTTTTTCGCAGAGCTCAGATAAAATAGTGATATTACCTCCAACTAATGTCTGAAGGCCGGCACCTATGCTACCAAATATTGACCGGGATCTTACGAGAATTCCCCTTACAACACCTAAATTTCTGACAATTGAATATCCTTTGATATCAAATGCTGTGGTTGTTTTATTATGATCCATACTCTTTTGATTATTGGTTTCTATTAATATTGAATTAAAAGTTATCGTTAGACCATCAACTCTAAATGGCCCATCTCCTTTTGCGAGGATCAAAATCCCTGATCCTGTCCTGTAACCGGCATCCCTGAATAATGTACATGTACCAGTCGCCATTCATAGTTAATCTTTCTCCAGATCTGAGTTTCTCGGCCCCTGGTTTGAACCGGATTGTTATTCGTTTTCAAAGTTGCATCAAAGATCCAGTAAAAGGTTAACCACAAAACATTGTCGTAGTATGCAAATTTCAGATTAAAGAAAGTCAGCTTTCTGGCCGAGAAATTATCCTTAAACATTTTATATATATTTTTTATTCCATCCCAGCCATATTCAGTTCCGGCAGGATTTATGAAAGAGATTTCGGCAGTTGGAGCCCATATCTTTGAGGCCAGAATTGTATCAGCCTGGTCAATGGCCTGGACATACTGAGTAACCAGCGCATTAAAGAAAAGACTATCCGGCAATGGTGCCCTTGCTGATTGGTTTTTCTGTTGTTCCGTCTGCGAATTTGCAGGATTAGTAAAAATCGAAGCAGTGGCAAAAGCTACTGCCAGTATGATCATACGCGATTTCATTTTGTTACTAATTAGGTGAATAGAATTCTTATCTGAATCTTCTGTACTTTTTTGGAAAATGTGTTCTAATCAATTGCTAAGTTAATCATAAACACTAAATTATCAATGGCTCCTATATGATTACCAACATTTTGCAGCTCAAGGGATGATTGCAATCAATTTCAAGACGTCCCTGATAATTTCTTAAATTCAGCCATATACCATAATGGTTTCCAGGCAGGATCCAGCAGAAGTAATTTAACAGATAATTCTGAAGGAACAGATAATAATATTTTGATTTGTTCCAGAGCTTCGTCATATTTGCCAACCATTACATAGATCCTGGCGAGGTCTTCTGCCCTGCAGGCACCCCTGTAAGCTTCTTTATCAATAGGCATCATTTCCAAAGCTTTCTCACCAGCTGATATTGCTTTTTCTTTCTGCCCCAGGCCGGCATAAGCAATCCCCAGTGCACTATAAAGCCGAGGATCGTCCGGATCCTTGAGAATTCTTGATTCAATTGTAATCCGCGCTGAATCGGAATACTCATGGGCTTTATCCGGCATCTTCATCAGACCATAAACTTCTGCATAGAGTAAAGATTTTGGATGAAAATAATACTGATCATCAATAATTTCAATACTTTTTGCCGAAAGAGAATTTAATGCTCTTTGATAATTGCCATCATAAATATCCAACAGGAGGTTTAATTCAAATATGTTTTTATTTGCTATTGATTCTTCGAATCGGAAAACTTTTGCCATAGTTTCCCTGGCCTGAACTGTATTGCCTTTCCATTTCAAATACATTTTGCTACGCAGCCAGTATGCGTCAATGAATGCAGGGTTAAGTGTGGCGGTCTTATCGAAATATTTTTCAGCCTCCTGAAACTTCCCGGTCAGATAGAATGTTTCTCCAATATTTTCAGTCATAACTGATGAACCGGGATCAAATTCATAAGCTTTTAAATAATTCTCTTCTGCTAATGACCATTCACCGGCTCTTCTGTAGATGTTAGCCCTCATAAAGAAACACTCAGAATTATTACCAAGCTGTTGTTCAGCAATCCTGATTTCATCCAGCGCTTTTGAATAATTCAGGAATCCCCAGTAATAATAGGTTCCAAGGGCTATATGAGCTTCAGGTAAATTCGGATCGATCTGCAACGATCTGTCTATAGCTTGTTTGCTTTTTGCCAATATTTCCTGACTGTGATCAAAGTACGACCAATACATAAATAAGTAACAAATAGAAAGCCGTACATAAGCAATTGAGAAATTCGGATCCAATTCTATTGCCCGTCTGTACATTTTTATTGCAAAGTCACAATCCTGTTTATCACTACTCTTCCACTCTGCGTCTTTGCCTTTAAGATAAAAGTTATATGCTTCGAGATTTTCAGTCGGCTTCTTCTCAATCAGCTTTTTTTCTTCAGGTGATAACACTGTTTCTAATTCATTCGCAATCTCTTTAGCGATCTCGCTCTGGAGGGAAAATATTTGTTTAAGTTCCCTGGTATAATCATTTGCCCAGATATGCTCATCAGTTTTTGCATTAATTAACTGAACCCATATCTTAAGCTTATTATCTTCCCGCTCAACGCTGCCCTCAATGACATATTTGACCTTCAATTCTTCTCCTATTGTCTTGATTGTCTGGTTCGTCTTTCTGTAATGATCTGTTGAAGTTCGCGATCTGACAGTAAATTCCTTTATTCTTTGAAGATCGTTGAGAAGTTCTTCCATAAATCCGTCACAGAAATAAACCTGGGATGAATCATTACTAAGGTTCTCGAATGGAAGAATCGCAATGGTTTTATCAACAGGTCCGGAGGCTTTTGATTGTTTACTTATAAAAAAATAGCCTGTTGCTAATATGATAAGAAATAAAAAAGAACCTGAAATGATTTTTTGATTCCGGTTTTTTCTGAAAGTACTCTTTTCTTCATTATCTTTTGTTGAAATATTCAGTGGTTCAGGATCAGGCATATTAAATGCAGCAATGATCTCCTTAATGGCATTGGCTACCTTGTTAATCTGATTCCGGTAAAATGTTTTATTGACATTATTATCCGGATGAACTTCGTTAGCCATCAGGGGACGATTCACTCCGGGTTCTTTATATATAAATTCTATCCCCCTTAAAAATCCTCCAAGTTCACTCTCTATCAGCTTTTTATCGTCCGGGTCAAGGTCGTGAATCTGTACCGGAAGCACCCTGCTGGCAACATTACCACCCGGCAACTTTATCTTCAGTCCGAACTGATCGTTTGAAGCATGTTCCACAAAAGCTTTAAGCTCATGTTCCCATGCGAAAGACTTTGGATCGCAGTAAGTACGCGAAATGACCGGAATAAATATCAGACACTTAATTTTATCCTTCAAAGAGGCATCAACATCATAAGTCTCCAGCAGCCCATCATGATCATTAATATCAAAATATACACTGATATTTTCTTTAAATGTCGCCTCAAGTTCCCCCCTAAGATTATTAACAAAGTCGGTAACCCAACCGTCATGTTTGTTGTCTTTCTGACGATAGCTTATAAAAATGTCATATTCATAACCGGGAATAATACTTGACATTGCGAAAAGATAAACTTACAATACCATCATTCTTAACATGTTTCTTAAACAAAATTAAATCAACTTGGTTTAAGGACTTGTTTAAAGGTTCATAAGTGTGGTCGTGATTGTAAAATTAAATTTTTACGACATAATGTTTTTTGACATAATCCGGGTCAATATTTACCCCCATTCCTGGTCCGGTAGGAACTCTAATTTTACCATCAACTACTTTTAATGGCGAAGTCGGACATTCAAAAATTACAGATGTATCAAGTCCCTTGAATTCGTGATGGACCCCGGCATTTGGAACGGCAGAGACAAGAATATAATCATAAAGAAATCCCAGACCGCCGCCTGACATATGTGGAACAATAGTTTTCCCGAATTCATGTGCCATCAGTGCAACTTTCATCGAACGGATCATTCCTCCGAAGTAATATATATCGGGTTGAACAATATCCAGACCATCATTGCCCAGTGACCATCGAAAATGTATAAAGCTCTGATCCTGTTCACCATTTGCGATAGGTATCGTAAGTGCATCTGCAACTGCTTTGATATCTTCAAAATGGTCATACATTACAGGTTCTTCAAAATAGCTGTACTTATATTCTTCAAGAAGTTTGCCTATACGTACAGCCTCATTTACATTATAGTAACCATTTGAATCAGCATAAAGAAACATGTTATCACCATATGTCTTACGGATGAGCGGAATTAACTTTTCAGTCTTTCCCGTAACTCCTGCATAATGAATATCCTTTGTATCGGAATACTGATAACCCACTTTGATTTTAAGAGCATGAGCATCGTATTCCGATACGGCTTTTTTAATAAGTTCAAAATGTTCTTCAAGGGATTTTTCGCGAAATTCTGTAGCAACGTAGACGGCCACTTCGGGATTATGTATCTCTCCGATCAGCTCTCCGGCTGACTTGCCACTAATATGTCCGAGCATGTCGAGAATGGCAAATTCAATTGTTGCCAGTGGTAAACCAAGTGCAAGGCCATTTAATCTGAAATTGAAATTGTAGATATAAATCCTTTCCATTATTAATTCTAATTCACGAGCATCCTGACCGATAAAATATGGTTGAAGCTTTTTGAGAAAAACCGGGAATAATGTTGAAAGTTCACTGTGACCCACTGATAATCCTTCAGCACCGTCCTTTGAACGGACACGACATAAAAAGTTGTTCTTAAAGCGCAGAAGCTCAAGGGTTTCAATAATTACTGGTGTTACAAACAGTTCTTTCTTTAATACTGGCTTCTTAATTATTTCATCAAGCATTGAGTACCTCGATTTCAGATCCTCCGGTAATCCGTAAGAAGCTTTTTCAGCGCTGTAATCTGATAACGGTAACATTGTAGCAGCCAGGCTTCCTGTTACCGCAGTTTCAATAAATTTTCGCCGGTTTGTTTTCATATCAGTGCAATTTTAAATCTTTTTTTCCAGATAGGTTTTGGCTTCGTCAGGCGTACCTAAAAGAATAGCCAGCCATTTAGTATTATCGTTCTGTTCCAGGATTATTTTAATAGTCATGGTAAAAGGAACCGACAAAAACATACCGACCGGTCCAAAGATAAATCCCCAGAAAAGAAGAGAAAGAAATACAACGAGGGTTGACAGGCCTAAACCTTTTCCCATTATCCTTGGTTCAACAAAATTTCCCAGCACATTATTGACAATCATGAATGACGCCAGGGTCCATATTGCACCGCTCAATCCGAGCTGTACAAGGGCAAAGAGAACCGCCGGGACCCCTGCAATAATAGATCCGATGTTCGGAATATAATTCATAAGAGCAGCAATCAGAGCCCACAGGATCGGATAGTCAACTCCTATGATCAATAAAGCTATATAAACAAGTACTCCCGTAAGTATACATATAAGGGTTTTTATCCCGAGATAGTGGCGTATATTTTGTAAAATTGTGGATAAATAAGAAATGGATCTGTCTGATCCTATGAGTATTGCCCTGGCTTTTACAGAAAAACTCCTGAATTCCATTAGCGTAAATAAGACGATCAGGAATATCAGGAAGGTATTCCCAACCATGCCGACCAGTTTATTCAGAGTATTTGCTGTAAATGCCAGGATCTTTGCAGGTTGAATAAGATTAAGGATCTGATCCTGACGTATCGTTAAACCCTTCTCATTTAAGAATTGCAAAAATGAGTTGCTTATTGATGTAAGTTTGGATTCATATTGAGAAAGATTAGCTGTAAATGACGAAATGGTTTCGCCTAACAGAAAAGCGAATCCGGAAAAAAGGATAATCATTCCGATAATTACAATGATAAGCGCTAGCCACCTTGGGATTCTCCTTTTTTCAAGCCAGGTAACGGGCTGATCGCAAATGATGCTTACGAAAAGTGCCAGTAAGACAGGGGTGATAAGTGTCTTTGCATAAATCACACCGGCTAAAATGATTATTATTGCAGCTATCTTAACAAGGGATGAACCCTGTGTTGTTCCTTTAATCTCATCGTTCATTTCAGTACAGTTTACCATGACGGCAGCATGGAGAGGCTTTTCTTTTAATCATAAGTAATTAATCTCATGAAGGACTTTTCTGAAGGTGCTATTGGCTAAATATCCACCAGCCGCAAGGTCGTTTCCGGTTATATCATAATCCGAATTGCCTTCAACAAGGACTGGTCCTGATTCTCCTATAGCTACATCCCAACCAACTAACCTTAACCCGGGCATACAATTTGCCGTTTTTAGTACAAGTTCTTTCGCCTGAGAGAAAAAGGGAAGATTGAAATCTTCGAATTTTATTTTGCTTACCGGGTGTTCTGTCAGCACTTTTACTCCAAAATTTCTGATTGGCGTATATCCGAATTTCTTTAATTTCCCTGTCTGGAGATCGATCCCTACCTGACAGCCGCCCAAAGAAATATTATCAACCCAGGAATTATTAATACTCATCCTTATATATCCCGAAATAAGATCGGCTACACCCTCACTATTAATAAATGTATCAAATCTGATGGTATTTAAGCAGGAGGAGTTAAGTCTGTTCAATTCATGATGTTGCTTTATAGTTTCCTGAAATAAAAATTCCGACTTGATGATCTGAGTATAGAAATCCTCGATGTCTACAGAATCCCTGCTGAGTTGATGAAGAAATAACTTGAATATATTCGATCCGCCTGAGCCCGCAAGGGTCTTCTTAATAAAAATTGAATCGTATGAAGGGTTTTGTTTGAACAGGTCTTCCAGCAATGTCGTGAAATCCTGGATACTGTTCACTTCGATGCTTTTCTTTCCGATGACAAACATCTTCCTGTAATTGTACATAAGGATCCTGGGCAGAGTTATATTGAACTGACTATAGTAAAAGTCAAAGAACAATTTATTATCTAAAACTTCCTTTACATTCTGATCATTAAAATTAGGTGTAATTTTTGCACCCAGAAATTTGTTGGGCAGATAGTCTTTGATGTTTGTTATTTGCTTTTTAAATAAGAATCTGCTGAAATAGTGAACCGGGATCTCCCGATAAATTATTAAAAGATAAAAAAGCTCATAAATAATCCTTGGAATGGATTTTCTATCCGGATCTTTTAAGAGGTCTTTAAAGATTGCCAGGTAAGACAGTTCGCTTAGTTTTGCCATTTTAATTAACTCAAAGAATTCATGTGGATACAGGATTTTGCATTAAATATCCCGTTAATTAGGAGGCATAAAAGCAACAGACACCTTTATTTTTTCCTTTTATTCCATAACAGCTGAAACTGGGTACATGTATTTGCATCAACACTTACATCGGGATTCCAGTATTCGTGTCCAGTCTGATCTTTAACGCTAAGAGCATATGACAGTGTCTTAACGGACCCTAATTCTTCCACAACAGTGATTGATCCATTCTGACCACAATCGGGAGCTGCTGCCCAGTAGACACTGGTTGCAGTAGATCCGACAATTTCGCCATTTAAATAGAAAGTCAGTGAAAAAGCACTGTCTGCTATCAGTCCTGTAGAAGCAGTGGCATCATACCAGAAAACAACTGCCCCTTCATACAAACAGCTTCCATCGTTGACCTGGGCTGATGGATCGTAGTTCTTGCTATCCTTATCGGTGCATCCTTTTATTTTATTCTCTTTTTTACAGCTGCTCGTAACGCCTGATCCAAACACAAATGACAGGCAGATGAATAATGAGATTACTTTTTTCATTTTTATATGGTATTAAGGTTTTATTATCCAATATGCATCTCAGGATACTCCTGATTATGTTGAAAACTTGCTATTCTGACTATTACACAGGTTACAGTAAGAACAAAAATAATTAAAAGTCAGCTATTACCTGACAAATTGTTAAAAATTATGAATTAGAGATTCTGATTTCCTGAAAAATCATCAGGTGAAAAGATTTTCCGCAACTCTTACTTTGCTAGTAAACAATGTGATAAAATATTTGTTAAGAATATTTTAAACCTTTTATAAATATAAATCTCTAAGAGAAAAGAATTGGAATTATAACATTAAAAAAATGCGTATGAAAACAGGAAAATATTTTCTTAAGTTAATTATCTTACTGGTTGCCACAGGTTTTGCAGTATATTCATGTAAAAAGGATAATTCAACCACAGGTACAGGCAATAAATCACTTACAGGCCAACAGTCAGTTCAGGTACAAAATTCTGATGCCCAGGATGCGCTTGCTGACAAAACTGAGGCAGACATTGACAGCAAACTTGATGAGCTCCAAAACAACAACTATAATGTTACTGCAGCGAAATCCCTTTCTGCATTAACAGATACCGTTGTAATAACTGTCGATCATCCCGATACGACCACCTTCCCTAAAGTAGTCACGTTAACATATTATAATTTCCGTGATAGCTCAGCATTTGAAAACATAGTAAAAAATGGTCAAATAACTGTCACCATTTCCAGTGCCAATCCTTACTTTAGGAAGTTAATATCGAGAGCATTTGTATTCAATAATTTTTCAGTTACTACTGACAGTACAACGGTTATACTGAATGGAACCCGTAATGTCACCAGGCAGAATGCTTCTCTCAAATTTAAAGGAATCCAGACTTTGAGAGTTGCAGTTACTGACCAGATAAATGCTTCTACAACCTGGGCTGTGGTTACAACCGGGAAGACCGATACATTAAAATTCACACGAAATGTTAATAAGTTGCGTACAGGAATCTACCATTTCAGAAATGTAATTTACCGGCCTCTTGATGCTATTCACTTTCTCTGGAGATTTGTTGCCTCATCCGATACAATAACCTATACCGGAACTGTTACAGGTCTGAATGAAAAAGGTGATACCTACTCTAAGAGTATAACTTCCCCGCTCGAAGTAGTAGCTTACAGGGGCAGCCTGGTAATTGCCAGCGGAGCACTCACATTTGTTGATGGCACTGATTCATATGACGTAACTTTCGAAGTTGATCCGACTCACCCGCATTATACACGTGTCACTGTTACAAATAATCTTACAGGAAAATCTGTAAGTTTCGACCGCAGGTTCGGACGAATATTCAGAAGATGGTGGTAACATCAGGCTTATACGCCAGGACCGCACTACACTCCCGTTAATAAGATATAAAGCGCATCAGGAATGAGCTTTCCTTATGCGCTTTATTCTTTTATACACCTTACAGTAAATTCGTCTTTTTTATAAAGTAGTAAATTTTCTATTTGACTACATCCCATGGCACAAGCTGAGATGGGTAATAATTTATATCCATCGCCCTGAACCGTTCACCCTGCTTTCCAAGCCTCACTTTGTAATCATTCCAGTTCCTTGCTGTTGAAGGCGTCCATCCTATTTCAGCATTACCGGGAAGCCGTGGAAAGATCATGTATTGCATATCCTTCAGGTTTGTGATTGTCTCTGTCCAGAGGGCAGCTTCAATACCTATGACATTCTCTTTTCCAACACCCGGAATCAGTGTCGCAGGATCCCATATATATGCACTGTCAACTTCAATGTATGCGGCCCAATGTTGTCCAAGTCTGGTGTTTTTATCATATTTCATGTCGAGATAGGCTTTAATTGCGGGCGACATAAGGATCTTTGCGCCCTGACTGACTGCCATCTGAGCATTTTTGACATTCGCCCAATGCTGAGCAACAACATTTGGTTTCAGGCTTGCTATTGCAATATCATCCCAACCGAGAACCTGTTTGCCATGTGCCAGCACAATGTCCTGAACCTTATTGATGAATGGAATATAATCCTCCCGTTTCGTTGAATGTGATTCATCTCCTCCAATATGAATATATGGGCCCGGGGTTAATGCAGCAAGTTCCCCTACTACATCATCAATAAATTTATAAGTAATAGCAAGTGTTGTGCATAGCGTGCTGAAACCAACATTTGTCCCTGTGTACAGATCCGTGGCTTTTCCACTACAGTTAAGCTCGGCATAAGAAGCAAGTGCGGCATTTGTATGACCCGGCATATCTATTTCCGGAACTATTGTAATATATCTGTCCTTTGCATAGTTCACTATATCTGAATACTGCACCTGGGTATAATATCCTCCATTACCTCCCCCTACTTCAGTAGATCCGCCATGATTTGCCAGATTTGGCCATGATTTGATCTCGATTCTCCATCCCTGATCATCAGATAAATGCAAATGCAAAACATTCATCTTATAAATTGCAAGATATTCTATTAATCTTTTAACATCATCAACCTCAAAGAAATGCCGGGAAACATCCAGCATTACCCCACGATATGAATAAGCCGGGTAATCGATTATTGTACCTGTCGCAATTTTCCAGGGGCCTGTCTGTTTTGAAGTCATTTCAACCTTTGCAGGCAGAAGCTGACGAATTGTCTGGATTCCCCGGAATAAGCCAGCCGGGTCAGACGCTGATAAGGTTATCAGTTTTTTGCTTATGATCAGCTGGTATTCTTCGGTCCCATGCTTTGAGCTATTATTGCTTTTATCAAGTATCAGATAGACGTTCCCCGACCCCGGAGTTTTACTTGCAGTCATAACCTCCAATCCAAAACCTGTTGACAATTTAAGCCTGTCAGCGAGGTACTGGCCTATTTGACGGATTTCTCCGGACTCGCCCTGAACATAAATCCTGGTGCCTGGTTTAAATTCAAAATATCCTCCTGTGGCAGTTATTGATACAGGTTTGGGTATTATACTTTCTTTTGAGAGATCTGACAGCGTTTTTGCGGGAGCAGGAACATGTATCAACAGCATGCCTGTAATGAACAAAGCTGTGAGTGTTAAATTTTGTTTTCTGGTTATCATGGGTCAGTTATTTATTTGGGTTTAAGATATGTAAATATTTTTATAATTACCATTCTCCAAACAATGCTTTTAAAATTGTGTTAATAGAAAAACATTGAACTTCTTTTAATTCAGATGACCAGTAACAAAGATTTTTCCGAAACGACAGTTGATCCTGATCCATTCACACAGTTCAAAACCTGGTATGATCAACATCTTGCTTATGGCATTGCAATACCAGATTCTGTAGCTCTTGGCACATCAACAGCAGACGGGCATGTTGCTGTGAGAACAGTTCTACTGAAATATTATGACGAGACGGGCTTTGTCTTCTACACCAATTATAAAAGCAGGAAAGGCAGACAACTTTTATCAAATCCAAAGGCTGCATTACTCTTTTACTGGCCAGAATCCGGCCGTCAGGTAAGGATAGAAGGGGTTACGGAAAAAATTTCTGATATAGATTCTGAATCATATTTCAAAACCCGTCCGAGAGAAAGCCAGTTATCAGCCTGGGCAAGCGAACAGAGCTCAGTGATCCCCGGCAGGCAACACCTTGAAAACCGCTATCATTCTTATGAAAACATGTTCTCAGATAAATCTGTGGCGAAGCCTCAGTACTGGGGAGGATTCCGGCTCAATCCCGAGTGGTTTGAATTCTGGCAGGAAGGGAAATTCAGATTACACGACCGGATAACTTACTCAAAGAGAAAAGGTACCTGGGTTATTGAACGGCTTGCTCCATAAAGTTACACTACTACACAAGGTCACAGGCATCGGGGGGCATCCAATGGGCGTCCTTGCCTTCCCATTTTATATTACACCCTATAGGATTTGTAAGTGGAATTGAAACGGGCTTTCCACAGGTAAGCTCATCAAGCGCAATATCCAGATTGTTAACCGTCATTCTTGAGACATCCCTCGGGCTGTCAACACCACGTCCGGTATAAACGAGTTTTCTCTCGTCATCGAACACATAAAAATGGGGGGTCCTTAAGGCTCCGTAAGCTTTTGCTACCTCCTGAGGCTTGTCATAAAGGTAGACCCATGGGAACTTGTTCTTTTTCATCCTTTCTACCATGTTGGCAAAACTGTCTTCCGGGTAAGTGTTTTCACTGTTTGAATTTATACCGGCAAAACCAACACCTTTTTTGCTGTATTTTTCAACTGTTGCCCTGGTAATTTCATCTGATCCTATTACATATGGACAATGGTTGCATGTAAAAAAGATCACCAGGTATTTAAATTCTTCAAAATCAGAAAGGCTGTATTCCTTTCCATCTGTCGAAGGAAGTTTGAAATCTATCGCCTTCTGTCCGGGTTCTAAAGTAAAAGCCATCTTTTCAGGTTTTAAATATTACCATTAACAAATATATTATCTAATTGTTTCTCTCCCATCACGCCACGCTGCTCTTAATTCACATATGCTGTTAATAACCTGCTGGCGTTGTTAACAAGTCATGTTTCATCCGCAAATCAATATGACCTGATTATTGTTTATGAAAATTATATTCTTAAACAATTTAATTTATAATATGATGAATAAGCAGATGATTAAAGCATTACCTATAAAGAAAAATGGCAAAAACGGACACTCAATCCTTGGTCCGGTCGACAATCTTGAAACGTACCTGAGACCCGACTGGTGGAGGCGGATCTTCAATTCGATGTACCTTAAGACTGATGCAGATGTTGTTGATGACAGCCAGATTACTAAGAATGAAGTTGAATTATTTACCTCTCTTCTTAATGTGCCTAAAGAAAGTGCTATACTTGACCTGGCTTGCGGACAGGGGAGACATTCCATTGAACTTGCCCACCGCGGCTATACAAATATTACTGGTCTTGACAGGTCTCACTATCTGATACGAAAAGCTAAATCAGCTATGCAGCAGGAGGGACTTAAGCTAACATTTAAAGAAGGAGATGCAAGGAAATTACCTTTTCCGTCTGACACATTTGATGTTGTAATGATCCTCGGAAACAGTTTCGGTTACTTTGAGAGCAATGAAGATGATATAATGATCCTGAAAGAAGTATTCAGGGTACTGAAACCTGATGGTACTTTTCTGATTGATGTCGCTGACGGTTCATATCTTCGTGAACATTATCAGGCAAGAAGCTGGGAGTGGATTGATAAAAAATATTTTGTTTGCCGTGAACGTTCCCTGGCAAAAGATAACGAAAGACTGATTTCCCGTGAAATAATCTCACACGTTGAAAAAGGGATAATTGTTGATCAGTTCTATGCCGAACGATTATACACTTTCAATATGCTGACTGATATTTTTACACGGTCGGGTTATAAATACATAAAATTTCACGACGTCCTCGAAGTCAATTCTTTACGGAACCAGGACCTTGGAATGATGGAGAGGCGGATTATTCTGAGCGCAAAAGTGATAAAACAGTGGACCCCGGTCAGAACAAGATACCCCGGTGATAAAAACGTACTGGTCCTGATGGGTGATCCGACCATGCCTGATAAAGTCAAGCCTTTAAATATCTTTGATGACGACGATTTTATTACTATCGAGAAATTAAAAATTGCTTTATCTCAACTGCCGGGAACACGTTTTACATATCTCAATACCCATAAATCATTATATGCCGACCTGCTAAGGAACAAACATAAGATTGATTTTGTATTCAATTTATGTGATGAAGGTTATAATAATGAAGCAAGGAAAGAGCTTCACATTCCTGCTCTTCTGGAGATACTTGGCATTCCGTATACCGGTTCGGGTCCGCAATGTCTTGCCTATTGCTATGATAAATCATTGATCCGCGGTGTAGCCAAGGAGATAGGTATTCCTGTGGCCCGTGCATTCTTTGTAAGGTCAGAAGATAACGCATTCGACATGCAAATTGATTTCCCGGTTATCGCCAAACCAAATTTTGCCGACAGCAGTTTTGGCATCACCAGGCAAAGTGTCGCAAATTCAATTGAGGAGCTCAATGATGCAATCCTTAAGATCCGGCATGATTTCGGTTACGAAAGTTCGATCCTCGTTGAAGAATTTCTTACAGGCAAAGAAATTAGTATCGGTATAATTGGAAATCCGCCCGAGTCATATACAACGCTGCCAATTATTGAGGAAGATTATTCTCAACTGCCTCCCGATCTTCCTAAAATATGTGGCTATGAAGCAAAATGGGTTCCTGATTCGCCCTATTTTAATCTGCTTAGATCAATACCTGCTGACTTGCCCGAGGATGTTGAGAGACAGACCATCGAGAATTGTGTGAAACTCTTCACCCGGCTGGAATGCCGTGATTATTGCAGATTTGATTTCAGGCTCGATGGCTCAGGAATACCCAGATTGCTTGAAGTCAATCCAAATCCCGGATGGTGCTGGGATGGTCATTTGGCAAAAATGGCCGGTGTAAGTAATGTAAGTTATTCAAAACTACTGGAACTGATACTTCAGGCTGCAGAACTTAGGATATCACAAACAAAAACTGAGGAACCGGCGTTTGCAACTGTAAGACAGCAGTAGAAAATGGCTCACGATTAAGGCACTCAAAGGCCCCGTACCCAGGCCGTCAACTTAAGGAGTTGAATATAGTAAATTATGGAGTGAGTTTCGTACAAAACTGAATGTAAAGTATTTATTTTAAGCCTGATACATTTCCCCTCCTTTTGAAGGAGGGGTGGCCGGAGCACTTTATAATTATGATACAAATGCTGATACCGGCCGGGGTGGTTGATTAAAAAGTCAACTATGTAATTACCTATACTGTGTTGTCTTCTGAATTTTCTTGCATTAAGTTTTTTGGTAAGAAGAAATCAATGAATCAACCACCCCGGTCGGGAAATAAAAATCTGTATGTATAAGATAATCAATCGTCCCGACCACCCCTCCTTCAAAAGGAGGGGAAACTTTTTTATGCAGTATCTCCTTTGAAAGCTAATCTTCGGGATCAGTCACAAGAGCAAATCTTTTTTACAATTCGTTATTTTTGTACAGGATTATCAGCTCTCTTAAAGAATTCTTCCTGAAGTTGCTGTATAGTGTTATCTTTCTTCAGGAATTTAATTAATTCAGCGACCTGACCTGATTCACTGGCAATCAAGAGTTCCCCCAGTCTTTTATTGGGAGTATTGACATCACTGGCAAAATGATTCGGATATTTTGCATACCACCATATGCCGGTATACCCGAAAGGCAGCTTGCTTAACCTGTCCTGGTCGAGGCCGGATTGACTTTTCAGTGCATCCTGATCGACAAATGAAGGGTTAATGTAATACATCATTGAGGTCTCTTCTTCGCCTGCATGCCCGTCAAGCTTCGCCTTTTTTAAAGACCTGATCTCAGCATCATTCAACGGATCGTTGCCTGGCCTGAATAATACTACTATGTAATCCTGTTGTTTGGCTAGTTGTGTCTGACAGAAAAACTGAAGGAAACTGGTATTTCCCCCATGACCGTTTAAAAGAATTATTTTCTTCAGACCATTCCTCGACAATTCTGCACAGGTTTCTTCCAGCATCTTCCACATCAGTTCATGGCTGTATGCCACTGCTCCGGGTTGGTGTCTCGCTTCATTGATCTGTCCTACAAAATAGGGAGGAAATACCACTGCATATTCTTTTTCAGCAGCATGAAATGCAACTTCCCTCGCTTCATACATATCTGTACCCAGAGGAAGTGCGGGTCCGTGCTTTTCTATTATCCCGAGTGGTATAACACAAACCCCTCCTGCCATATCAACAGCTTTTGGAAATTTCGGAGATGTAATATCCTCCATTTTAAATGGTATAACGGATTGATTGGATTGCTGAGCCATTAATACTCCCGCCAGTAACAGTGCGGGTAAAATAATTTTTAACTTTTTCATATTTCACAGGTTTTGATAATTCATTAAGGTTTAAATGATTTATGTTTTATTTATATAATAAGTTCAGGTTTATCATGTACGGTCAATACTTATTTTAATCAAAGGGATACAATACGAGTAAAGGTAAAGAAATATTATATATCCCGCTTTTTTGTTAGGTTTGACTTTAGTATTCAAATTTATCTGTAGTATGAGTCCGTTGCTTTTGTTTATTATTATCGTTTCATATTTTTCAATCCTGATGGTGATCTCGCAAATTGCTTCCAGACATGTACATGACACTACTTTTTTTGATGGAGACCGGGCCTCTCCCTGGTTCCTGGTTGCTTTTGGAATGATTGGGTCAGGAATATCAGCAGTGTCGCTGGTCTCTATTCCTGGAAATGTGGGTAATAACAATCTGTATTATTTCCAGTTCATACTCGGAACAATTGTGGGCTATCTTTTCATAGCTTTTGTTCTTACTCCAATCTATTACAGGCTGAAACTGGTTTCAATCTATACCTACCTGAATATCCGCTTTGGAAATGTCACCTATAAAACAGGTTCGCTTTTCTTTCTGGTCTCGCAATCCTTCGGAGCTGCACTCAGGCTTCTTCTCTCTGTCAAAATTTTACAGTATGCCTTTTTCGATGCCCTTCATATTCCTTACTTTGTGACAATCATTGTTGTTTTGATACTTATCTGGCTGTATACCAATAAATCAGGTATAAAGACGATTGTCTGGACAGATGCTCTTCAGTCTCTGTTTCTGATAACGGTTATAATCATTTCAATTCTGACAATTAAAAATTCCCTTGGCTTGTCTTTTTCTGAAATGGCAAAAACAATTGCTCACCATCCTTATGCAAAGGTCTTTGACTGGGATTTTCAATCCGGATCTAATTTTTTCAAACAGTTTGTCTCCGGCCTGCTGATTACAGTAGCGCTTGTTGGTCTTGACCAGAGCATGATGCAAAAAACACTTACCGTAAGAAATGCAAAAGACGCAAAGAAAAATGTTCTGACTTTCAGCTTCTTTATTGCCTTTGCACAGACAATGTTTCTAGGGCTCGGCATACTTATATATTTATATGCAGAACGCCACGGGATCACATTGACTGCTCAAAATGGGAAATTTGTAAATACTGATGAGCTCTATCCGTTGCTTACACTGAATTATTTTGGAAAGATAGGTGCAATCGCTTTTTTGATCGGGGTAATTGCTTCGACATTCGCCAGCATTGACTCGTGCATTGCAGCATTAACTACTGCCTTCAGCTACGATTTCATGGACATTGAAAATCAGCCGCATGAAGATAAAAAGAGGATTAAAAACAATGTGCTGCTGGGAGTGAATATTGTTATGTTTCTGATTGTAATGTCGTTCTGGAACAGCAAGGGAGCAATCATCAATACGATCTTCAAAATTGCCGGTTATACTTATGGCCCTATTTTAGGGTTGTACATGACCGGTTTATTTTCAAAAATTAAATTTAAGGAGAAATGGGTTCCCTTCGCTTGTATTTCAGCAGCACTTGCTTACCTGGATACTTAATGGATTTTTTATACGGGCTTTTGACTTTGATTTCGGCTTTATGAATATTTTTGTCAATGCATTGCTGACTATTTTATTTTTGTTTATTATCAGGAAGAGGAAAGACATTCCCGCCTGAGAAAAATAATAACAAACTAATGAAGAAGGAAGAGATTTCATCAGAATTACAAATGATCCGGGAATTTTTGAAGTATGTGCGGAGATGATGTCAAAAACAGATCCATGGATTACCCTGGGAATGGACTATGATCAATGCCTCATGGCATTCGAAGGCAATTATAAAGAGATTTATGTAATTGAAGAAAGTGATGTAATTGCGGGATTCGTGATTCTTCAGATTGCCGGAACATTTTCGGGATATATTCAAACTATCTGCATTGACGAAGCCTTCAGAGGAAAAGGCTCAGGTAAAAAGCTTCTGAGATTTTGTGAGGAGCGGATTTTAAAGTTTTCTCCTAACATATTTATTTGTGTTTCTTCATTCAATGACGGTGCGAAAAAACTTTATTATGAGCTTGGATTTAAGCTGGTAGGTGAGCTGGATAATTTCGTGAAAAAGGGATTTACCGAATTACTTCTTCGTAAAACCGTTGGACCCAGAGTAGGATATAAGCCTTCTAATTTTTAAACCATTTGAGACTTCACTAAATGACTCTCTCAATCGAAAAGCAAGCACCCCCTGCCGCTTCGCGGCTTGTCCCCCTAAAGGGGGATCAATTCGATGTCTTTGATGAACTTATTGAAAGACTGAGAATTAACCCCCCTTTAGGGAGGAAGGGGGGCGCAAACTTTGCGAATCCGGAGTACTCGGGATTGCGATCTTAGAGGTTAATGGATTTATTGGTTTCTAATTTAAACTGCCAGATAATGTTATCGATGAAACGTTCTTTTGTTTACAAGTTACTGCTCTGCTCAGCATTGTATTTTTCGACTATTATTATTTTTGGTCAGGACCTTCAGAAAACTGTAAAATCAGTGCTCATCACCAGGATAGACAGCATTCTTCAGACTAAAGTCAACCTTGATGAGATTCCGGGTGCAGTAATCGAAATTAAAAAAGGAGGTCAGGTCATTTATGAACATTCGTATGGCTATGCCCAGAAGTTTGACTACAATCATAATCTTCTCAATCCTTCGGAAAAGATGACCGTTGATCATCTGTTTGATATAGCTTCCCTGACTAAAGTAATAGGTACCACAACTTCAATTATGCTTCTTACCGACAGAGGCCTGATCAGAGTTGATGATCCGGTTTACAGGTATATTAAAGCCTTTGACACTCCTGAAAAAAGGAAGATTACAATTCGTCACCTTCTTACCCACACTGCCGGACTATGTGAATGGTACCCGCTTTATTACCGGGCTTCGAACAAAGAGGAAAGTTACAGACTGATCGGTGAGCTTCCTCTCAAGTATCCGGTAGGTGCCCGGCGCAGTTATAGTGATCTTGGCTTTGTTATCCTGGGTGAAATAATTGAGACAGTTTCCGGTCTTCCTCTGGAAAAATTTATGGCACAAAATATCTTCAAGCCACTTAAGATGAATAACACGACATACAACCCGCTCACAACAGGCAATTTTAAAAAAATAGCTGCCACTTCGCATGGTAATCCTTATGAAAAAAGGATGGTTTATGACTCAACTCTCGGCTTTAAATTTAAGGAGATCGATCCGGAAAAATGGAACGGATGGCGTACCTACACTCTCAGGGGCGAGGTAAATGATGGAAATGCCTGGTATGCAAACGGCGGGATATCCGGAGCGGCAGGACTGTTTTCGAGTGTTGAGGATCTGCAGAAACTGGTAGATATGTTGATTAATAAGGGAAAATGCGGGACTGAACAGTTTATTTCATGGAAAACCATCAAAATGTTCCTGACTAAAGATAAATTCAATAACGGCTTAGGCTGGATGATGGATACCGGGGATTCATTCATGAAAAACGGACCGGAAGGAACCTTTGGGCATACAGGATTTACAGGAACCAGCATTTCGGTGATTCCGGGGGATAGTCTGTCCGTCATCTTACTGATAAATCGTCAGAATACAGGATTATTGGCCGACGGGGAATATTATAATGTAAGTCCCATCCGCCATCAGGTGTTCAATGCCGTTTTAAAATATCAAAAACAAATGACAGGAAATTAACCGGCATCTATTCAGAGGATTTCTTTTCTGATAATAATTTAAAGAAGTATCTGAAATACCTGATCCCTGAGAGGAATAAGGCTAAACCAATTCCATTATAAAGGACTGACAGGTAAAGTTTAGGGATAGAAGAATGCCTTAGAGCAATTCCCATTGATACCATTATCAGTACAATCAAATAGCTTTTCCAGGTCATAAAAGATAAAAGGCTGTTTTTCCCGGTCAGAGGCAGGATCCTGTTCAGGTTTTTATCAGCAATCTTCAGGAAACCAAAATGATGAATAGGCATTGCTGCAATGAATCCGGCACTATAAAAGAAAATTTCCTCCCTGCCACTGTAGATTGACAACCACGACACAGCATACCTGATAAGCATAACTCCAACACCACACCACATGAGTCCTGCCAGAAGGACCAGAATGCTTCTATCAACAGACAAAGTAATTTTTCTGAAATTCATGTTTTTCAATCATTTTTCGCAAGGCGGAAAGGTTGGATTTCGATCTTTTTCCAGACTCCTTTTGTAAAATAAAGCTCATCTTTTAACATTGTATCAAGAGATTGCCTGTCAGGGAAATCATATACAATCATCGATCCTATCATTTTTCCATCGTTATCTAGAATAGCACCTCCAAAAAGAAATTTACCGCTTTTTTTAAGCACATCAATTCCCTTAAGATGGTCTTCCCTTACTTTTAGTCTGCGCTGCAGTGCCTCCGGATCGGTTCCGTCATAGGCCAGTAGTAAGAATTGCATATGCAAGATTTATTAATTACTAATGACAATCATAAAATTCACTGCAAATTTATCGAATTTCTTTGATTTCCCGGATTCGAAGTATTATTTGATATCACGGGGAATTAAATAGAATTTCGCTATCATTGTTTATATTTGTTATTGATAAATGTGCTTTCTGAAGGTTTTTAAGTTAAAAATTGCGATTATCCAAAATGTTGAATATTAAGAATTTATTTAATATTTTCGGATTTTTCAGGGACCTGAAACGGAAGGACCACAAACGTTCATTCGGGGCACTTGACATTTTCAAATATATTGGTCCCGGATTGCTTGTAACCGTTGGGTTCATCGACCCGGGTAACTGGGCAGCAAATATTGCGACCGGGTCAGAATTCGGTTATACATTATTATGGGTTGTCACTCTCTCTACCATAATGCTGATCGTTCTTCAGCACAACGTTGCCCACCTGGGAATTGCTACCGGTTTATGTTTGTCAGAAGCCGCAACCATCTATTTAAAGCCCTGGGTATCAAAGTCTGTCTTGTCATTTGCAGTACTTGCATCAATCTCCACCTCTCTTGCAGAAATACTTGGGGGCGCTATCGCCTTGAACATGCTGTTTAGTATCCCGGTAAAGATTGGTGCCATACTTGTTACCATCTTTGTATTGATAATGCTCTTTTCAAATTCCTACAGCAAAATTGAACAGTGGATTATCGGGTTTGTTTCAATAATCGGACTTTCATTTTTATACGAATTATTCCTGGTTAAAGTTGACTGGATACAGGCTGGCATATCATGGGTTAAACCCTCTTTCCCTGATGGTTCTATTTTATTGATAATGAGCGTTCTCGGTGCTGTTGTTATGCCCCACAATCTTTTTCTTCATTCGGAAATTATTCAGAGTCGTCAATGGAACCTGCAAGACGATAATATAATTAAAAAACAACTCAGATTCGAGTTTGCGGACACTCTGTTCTCAATGATTGTCGGCTGGGCCATCAACAGTGCAATGATACTTCTTGCGGCAGCATCATTTTTTGCAGCTGGCCGGAAAGTAGATGAACTGCAACAGGCAAAGAAACTTCTAGAACCATTGCTGGGAACCAATGCTTCTGTCGTATTTGCAGTGGCTCTTCTCTTTGCCGGCATTGCCTCGACCATTACTTCGGGAATGGCCGGAGGATCTATTGTTTCGGGTATGTATAAAGAGCCCTATAATGTCAGGGATAATCACTCCAGGATAGGCATCATAATCTCGCTGGTAGCGGCTCTGGTGATAATCTTTTTCATCGGCAACCCTTTTAAGGGACTGATCCTTTCTCAGGTTTTTCTAAGCATTCAGCTCCCTTTTACTGTTGTCATGCAGATCTACCTTACATCATCAAAAAAGGTTATGGGAAAATATGCAAACAGCCGGTTCCTGATTGGCCTGTTATCAGTAATAGCAGGTATTGTTACCTTTCTTAATCTTAAATTGTTATTCGATATTCTAAGACACTAGAACTTTGAAAATAATCATATGTCAGAAAAACAATATAAAACAGGGCTGGTTCTTAGCGGCGGGGGTGCAAGAGGATTTGCTCATCTTGGAGTGATCGAAGCATTAAACGAGGCAGGTATCTTTCCGGATGTTATCTCCGGAACCAGTGCCGGAGCAATAATAGGTGTTTTGTACGCTGATGGCCATTCTCCCAGGGATATACTTAAAATGATGAACGGCGCCAGCAGGCTTGACTTTATGCGTCCGGCATTACCAAGGGAAGGTCTGCTTCAAATAAATGGAATAATTAAATTACTGAAAGCCGGACTGCGCTCAAAAGAGTTCCGGGACCTTAAAATACCGCTTTTTGTCACAGCGACCGACCTGAATAACGGAAAAGCAGTCTATTTTTCTGAAGGTGATCTTTTTGATCCGGTAATAGCCTCTGCAAGTATCCCGGTCCTTTTTCAGCCTGTGAAAATCAATAATATCTCTTATGTTGATGGTGGTGTTCTTGATAATCTTCCGCTGAAACCTATTGAAAACCAATGCAGGACCCTTATAGGTTCATTTGTAAATCCTGTTGGTTATATGGAAAAAGTCACCGGATTGATAAGTATTGCCGAAAGAACCTTCATGCTAAGCATGATGAAAGAGGTTGCTGAAAAAGCAAAGAAATTTGATGTTTTTATTGCACCTCTGGAACTAAGAAATTACAAGATCCTCGATCCTGAAAAATCGCAGCTTTTATTCGAGATTGGCTATTGCTCGACAAAGGAAAAACTTAAAACAATAAGCCTCTCTAAACTTCTTGGAGTTCAGCCGGCATAGTTACTTCACCAGAGTATAAAGAGTTTTAATCTCTGCCTCCCAAAGTGATTCATCGGGTGTTTCAAGGATGAGAGGCATATTGTCGAACCTTGTGTCATTCATCAGCATTCTGAAAACATCTTCCCCAAGAAAGCCTTTTCCTATACTGTCGTGCCTGTCAACCCTCGTTGCCAACTCCTTCTTGGTATCATTGAAATGCATTCCTTTGAGATACTTAAGTCCAATAATCTTTTCAAACGAACTGAATGTTTCTGCATAACCCTTCGGAGATTTAATATCATATCCAGCGGTATAAGCATGACATGTATCAATGCAAACACCCACCCGCGATTTATCCTCTACTTTATCAATTATAAATCTGATCTGCTCAAACTTAAACCCCATATTCGATCCCTGGCCTGCGGTATTTTCTATAACAGCCGAAACACCTTTTGTCTTTTCAAGGACAAAATTAATGGATTCTGCTATCCGGCTCAGGCATTCTTCCTCGCTGATTACTTTCAGGTGACTTCCAGGATGGAAATTAAGCCTGTCAAGACCCAATAGTTCACAACGTTGCATTTCATCAAGGAAGGATGTCCTCGATTTTTCGAGAGATTCTTTCTCTGGGTGACCTAGATTTATAAGGTAACTGTCGTGCGGGAGAATCTGAAAAGGCTTAAAATCATATTTTTCACAATTCTCCTTAAATGCTTTAATACTTGCTTTCGACAATGGATTTGCAAACCATTGTCTCTGATTTTTCGTAAACAGGGCAAATGCCTTTGCTCCTATTGCGTTTGCGTTTACCGGGGCATTTTCAACTCCTCCCGAAGCGCTTACGTGTGCACCGACATATTTCATAATACAATTAATAACCTGGTTTGGAACTCAATAATATTCATGATGATTCAAAAATTACAGGAATCATTAAACAATATAACAAAAACTATTCTTTTATGTTTATATTATTAATTTGAAAAAGTATCAGGATATTCTTAATTTTGTAATGAACCCTTTAAACGTAATAAATTAAATGGCAGATCTAAACAGTAGTATTCCTTCAACTCAGGGAACAAAAAAAACCTCTCCGACAGGTATGATTGTCACATCAATCATTCTTGCAGTTGCTCTTATTTTTCTTGTTGTTATGTATTTCGAGAAGAAAAGCAAGATGAAAGAAATGGAAACGGCCCTGACCCAGGAAAAAGATTCCCTGGCTAACGAATTAAGGCATATGGTAGTTGCATTTGATACTCTGAAAACGAATAATGATACCTTGAAAGCGGGAATGGAGAAACAAAAAAACAAGATTGTCCAGCTGCTTTCTATTAATGCATCAAATGTAAGGCTTATCAAATCGTACAAGAATGAGATCACTACAATGAGAGAGATAATGAAAAGCTATATTGTGCAGATCGATTCTCTCAATACCCGCAATAAAATGCTTACCTCAGAAAATACAGAGATAAAGCAGCAGATCACTCAGGTCAGAAACACAAATACCGAACTGTCTAAAGTAAAGGAGGAATTAACTTCGAAAGTTGATATTGCATCCGTCATTCAGGCAAAGAATATTGTTGCTGTCTCCCTCAATAAGAAGAGAAAAGAAACAACAAGGATCAATCTTCTTGATAAGCTCAGGATATGTTTTACGCTGCGGGAAAATGCGCTTGCTAAACCAGGACAAAAAGACGTGTATATGAGAGTATTAAGGCCCGACTCCCTGGTGATCACCACTAGTCCTGATAATCTTTTCGAGTATAAAGGCAACAAAATAATATATTCAGCCAGCCGCCAGGTAGATTATATGAATCAGGATATTGATGTCTGTATCTATCTGGATAACAAAGGTGATTTTGTTGTGGGAAACTATAGCGTTGAGCTTTACCTGGATGATAATATTATCGGACGTACGAATTTCATGCTTTCCAAAAAATAATCATTACTCACCAGGCATCATAAGTTCAGAAATAATATTGTCGGATATCAGCTTTCCCTGGTTTGTAAGAACCAGGGAATTTTTTTCAAGTTTCATCAGACCATAATTTTTGAATTTCCCCGACAGATTTACCACATAATCATATCCCTCTTTTTGAAACATTTCCTCAACATAATCAAGATCAATCCCCCACATTGTTCTCAGCGATGTCATAATATATTCATTAAAGCGTATCCTGGTGTCGAGCTCTTCGCGTTCGAAAAAAGTATTTCCCGTTGTTTATGGAAAATATATAACCTTTAAGATCCCTGACATTCCACTGCCTCGAATAGCCATTGAAAGAGTGCGCAGACGGTCCCAGCCCCAGATAACTGACCTGTTTCCAGTAGTTCGAATTGTGAATGGAAAAATAACCTGTCTTACCAAAATTTGAAATCTCGTACTGGATGAACCCTTCAGATTCAGCTTTTTCAATTAGCTTATTGAATTGAGCAGCACTGTCACATTCATCAATTTCTTTTATCGTACCCTTTTCAAGCATTTTACCAAAAACGGTACCGGGTTCAATAGTAAGGTGATAAGCAGACAGATGCTTGATGTCAAATGAAAATGAAAAATCAAGATTTGATTCCCATGCCTTCAGGCTAAGTCCCGGAATACCATAAATAAGATCTATTGTAACATTATTGAATCCGGCATCAAATGTGTCTTTAAGGGCTTTTACTGCCTGTGCAGAATCGTGACGTCTGTTAAGCATTTTAAGATCTGAATCTCTCCACGACTGAATCCCCAGACTGATTCTGTTTATATTCAGCTTCCTGAGTCCTTCTAAATAATCTGACCGGACATCATCAGGATTAATTTCAATGGTTAATTCGCAATTTTCACTTACTCTGAATATTTTGTACAGATGGTTAAGTATTATTCCAAGATCCTTTAATGAGAAGACCGAAGGAGTGCCACCTCCAAAATATATTGTTGATACTGTTTCATTCTCAAGATAGTCCTTTCTCAATGCAGCTTCCTTTATCAATGCTTCAATAAATGCAGAATTATCGCTTTTTGATATCACATGATAGAAATCACAGTAAAAGCAAAGCTTCTTGCAAAATGGTATATGAATATAAATTCCGGCCATTTTTCAAATTTTCAAAATTATTCGGACCAACCTGATAAATGCAAATCCGGGCAAAGTTACGTAAAGGATATGTTAAACCATCTTTTCTGTCAGGAAGTCCTGGAGTTTCATTTTGTCGGGTCCTCTTTTCCATTTTTCCCTTGCGCCACGTAGTCCTTGAGCCATTATGCCATTGCGCCTTTGCGCCATTTCTTAATATTAAGTAGATTTGTACTAAATATTCAATATGATTAAGAAGTACATTTTTTCAATTCCGGTAGCCCTGATCATTATGTATCTTAGCCTGGCTAATTCGCACACCTTCGATAAAGTATCATTTATTAAAATCCCTAATGCAGATAAACTTGTCCATTTCTCGATGTATTTTGGTCTGATGTCGGTAATGATTTTGGAAAACAGGAAAAGAATAAAAAGTGCTGGCAACCTGTTCCTGATCGGACTGCTTCCCTTATTCTACGGGATCCTTATGGAAATTCTTCAGGCGACAATAACGGTCAGCCGCACAGGAAGTGTTTTTGATGCTATGGCTAACGGAGCCGGCATACTTGTATCAATTCTGTTATGGCTCTGGATAAAACCTCTTAAAAAACAAATAATCAGATAGTTATTAATTCAGGATTTTTCGATTTTATAACTAGTTCGTGTATTGTCTTGTTACTGAAAAGCTTGATTAGTTCCTTCCTCGATTTTTCATAATCGTTGTGAAGGGGGCAATGTTTGCCTTCTTTTTCCACCCCTTCGCATAAACCGTTATGCATTATACAACTGGTAAATGTGTCGTAGCCGTCGATCGTATTTACTATATCGAGCAGGGTGATTTTCCGTGCATCCCTGAGTAATGAAAACCCTCCATGGGGACCTTTTGATGAAGAGAGAATTTTATGTTTTGCCAGCTGTTGGAGAATCTTGGCGAGGAATGGCATCGGAAGACCAAGATCCTTGCTTATTTTTTTTATGCCGGTCTTGCCGCCTGACAATGGCTGGCTTGCCAGATAAATTACGGCCCTTATTCCATATCTGCAGGAATTTGAAAGCATATCAATACATTTTTAATGAAATTTTTCCTACTCTTCTTGAGTGCCGTCCTCCATCAAACGGGGTGTTCAGGAAGGTATTTGCAAAAAGAAAGGCTTCTGATTCCGAAATAAACCACCCTGGTAATGCAAGTATATTTGCATCATTATGCGCTCTTGCAAGGCGGGTTACCTCTTCATTCCAGCAAAGAGCTGCTCTTATTCCCGGATGCTTATTTACTACCATGTTTATCCCATTGCCTGTTCCGCAAATCGATATACCAAAATCAAATTCACCAGCACTCACTGCATTCGCGAGTGGATGACCAAAATCGGGATAATCAACTGATTCTTCGGATGAGGTTCCGAGATCTTTAACATTGTATTTTTCCTTAATCAGATAGCTTAGCAACTTTTCTTTTAGGTGGTAACCGGCATGATCCGATACTATGGCAATTTTTTTGTTTTCCAACGTTCTGACTTTTATTTATGTTCTCAATCAAACCCGCAAATTAACACATTTGCTTTATTAAAAGAAAAAAGTATGCTAATATCTTCAATTCAGTGTATATATGGTTAGTAACAAATTTATTAGGTGAATGTTTAGCCGCAGGATGATTAAGTGACTACAAAATTTGCTCTGAGAGTTGGATCCCCTAGTGTTCCCCCTGACAGGGGAAAAAATCTCAATGTTTTACCCTGATCTGCCTTAGTAGCAGAGTATTTTCGCCCCTTCAGGGGAGATGCAACGTAACGGAAGAGAGGTATAACTCCCATATCAGATCCTTTTGTTAATAACATGTAAGTAATTGCTTATAAAGACTCATGATATCATACTTTATCAACCACTTTTATGTTCCAGCGACCTCGTCACTCAATTCAAAATAAGTTATTAGAAAATAATGTCAAAATATGAACTTTAAATAAACCCTGAAAACCTGAATTTTGATATTTTGCCTCTATCAACAAACATATCATAACAGTTGTTAATTAATTTACTAATGATCTGATAGTCAAAAACGGTATGTTTTTTGATCTGTTGAAAAGATGTTGGTACACCGGTAATGATGAGAAAAACAATAAATATCTTATTATTATATCAACACAGTTAACAGGATATTATCATCATTATAAATAATTTTAAATTCAATTTATTAAAATATTATAATGTTAATTAAATCCCGGTGACATTTTAATCTAAATCGGATATTACAATAATGATTAAGTTTGTATGCAAATTAGTTGACAAGTCTTACAAAATATGAAAATGCAATCAACACAACAATATATCACAGAAATAAATAGACTGAAAAAAGAAAAAAATGCCATAATTCTTGCTCACTATTACCAGACCGGCGATATCCAGGATATTGCTGACTTTGTGGGTGACAGTCTTGCCCTTTCTCAAAAAGCTGCTTCTAATTCAGCCGACATAATAGTTTTTGCGGGAGTTAAATTTATGGCTGAAACAGCTAAAATACTTTCTCCTGAAAAGAAAGTTCTTCTTCCTGATTTAAATGCTGGTTGCTCTTTAGCCAATTCATGCAAAGCTCCTGAGTTTAAGAAATTTTTAATCGAAAATCCGGGAAGAACAGTTATCTCATATGTCAATACCAGTGCAGAAATAAAGGCTTTATCAGATATAATCTGCACTTCCTCAAATGCGGTTCAGATAGTTGAGTCTCTGCCTCCAGATGAAAAACTAATATTTGCTCCTGATCGTAACCTGGGAAACTATGTACTCAATAAAACAGGTCGTGATATGGTGATATGGAACGGAACCTGTCATGTTCATGAAGAATTTTCTCTTGAAGCAATTCTGAGATTGAAAAAAGAAAATCCTGGTGCAAAAATTATCGTTCATCCTGAATGTGAACTTCCTGTAAGGCTTGTTGCGGATTTTATAGGTTCTACTTCTGCATTATTGAAATTCACCAAAAAGGATGAGGGGAATTGCTATATAGTGGCAACTGAAGCGGGGATAATTCATCAGATGAAAAAAGAAAGTCCTGAAAAGACTTATATCCCTGCTCCGCCAACAGATTCCACCTGTGGATGCAGCGAATGCAGCTTTATGAAGCTAATAACAATTGAAAAAATATTAAATTGCCTTAAAAACGAAAAGCCTGAAATTAATTTGGATAATGAAACACTTATAAAAGCACAAAAGCCCATTAAAAGAATGATGGAAATCTCTGAACAACTTGGACTTTAAATCATGAAAAGAATTTTAATCTGGATGTTTTTTGTTTCAGTCTGCAGACTCGGTTATGCACAGGATAACCAGACCATTAAAAGATGGTTATCAGATATTTAAATATCCAAACGGTGCAATTTCAAGTGAAGGTTTGATTAAAAACGGAAAACCGGAAGGATTCTGGAAAAGCTATTATGTTACGGGTGTTAAAAAATCTGAAGGAAGAAGAACCAGTTATCTCCTTGACAGCATCTGGGTGTTTTATGATCAGACAGGAGACACCACTGAAAAAATTAATTACCTGTATGGTAAAAAGAATGGATGGTATTATAAATATAAGAAGGATCCATCACTAGGACTATATGTCTGGTCGAAAGAGCTTTTTGCAGCTGACAGTAAGGAAGGTACTGCTTATATTTATTTTCCCGAAGGCAAAATAAAACAGACCTTTGCTTATAGCTCCGGGAAAAAAGAGGGTTTATCTAAAGAATATGATAAAGACGGAAAAATTATTACCCTCCTTGAATATAATAATGATTTTCTTGTAAGCAGGGAAAGGATAAACAGAACCGACAAAAACGGTCTGAAACAGGGAGACTGGAAAGAATTTTATCCAAATGGCTCAATAAAATCCGAAAGAACGTACAAGGATGACCTTATGCACGGCTATTATAAGGAATATGATATAAGGGGAAAGCTGGTTCTTACCATGCTTTATGATAATGGAGCAATTGTGAAATCGAGGGTAGAGGACGAACCGGATATCGAAATTGTAAATAAGCATGATCAGGATGGGAAGCTGATCTATAGCGGACCGTACAGGAATAAAATTCCTGTTGGTGTTCACCGTGAATTCGGGAAAGACGGAAAAGTTACCAATGCTTTTATTTATAATGATAATGGACTCCTTCTTTCTGAAGGCATTGTTGATGAAGCCGGTAAATATAACGGAAAGTGGAAGGATCTCTTTGCCAGTGGAAAAGTACAGGCAGAGGGTCAATATAGCGACAGCAGACGCTCCGGACAATGGAAATTCTATGACACTACAGAAAAAGTCGAACAAACCGGTTCATATAATAACGGGCGCCCCGATGGATTATGGAACTGGTATTATGGGAACGGCTCATTACTTAAAGAGGAAGAATATTTTCAGGGACAGCGCGATGGTGCTTCAACTGAATATTCTCCGACAGGCGATATTATTGCCCAGGGCCAGTATTCAGATGGTGAGAAAAACGGACCATGGAAATATAAAACCGGTGATATTTCCGAAGAAGGAAAATATATCACCGGGTTAAGAGATGGCCTGTGGAAATTTTATTACAGCAATGGGAAACTGAAATTTAAGGGTAACTATGTTCAGGGTAATCCTGACGGGCAGCAGATTTTTTATTATGATACCGGCAAAATTAAAGAGGAACAATATTACCAGATGGGCATAAGGGAAAAGACCTGGAAAAAATATACCGAAGATGGAGTTCTGTTTATGGTAATTTCATATAAAGATGATGTGGAAACTAGTATTAATGGCGTTAAAATTAAACTTCCTGAAGGCGAAACAAAGCTGATTAAATAGTTACTTTGCCTTATGGAAGAGAATATTAACATCAGAAAAGATATTATCACACCCAATGATAAAGAGTTCGAGAAGCAATTACGGCCATTAAGCTTCATCGATTTCAAAGGACAAAAACAGGTAATTGATAACCTGATTGTATTTGTAACAGCAGCGAAACAGAGAGGGGAATCACTCGATCATGTACTCTTGCATGGGCCTCCCGGACTCGGTAAAACAACGCTTGCCACCATAATAGCCAATGAATTACAGGTCAATCTCAGGGTTACATCGGGTCCAGTGCTGGATAAACCCGGTGATCTGGCAGGATTACTTACCAACCTTCAGGAAGGTGATGTATTGTTTATTGATGAAATACACCGTTTAAGCCCGGTGGTGGAGGAATACCTCTATTCAGCCATGGAGGATTTCCAGATAGATATAATGATCGACAAGGGGCCAAGCGCAAGAAGTGTGCAGTTAACACTTAATAATTTCACGCTCATTGGAGCTACAACACGATCGGGCCTTCTTACGAGTCCGTTAAGGGCCCGGTTTGGAATCAAATTTCATCTGGAATATTATGATCATGAAATACTTACAGGTATCGTAAAAAGATCAGCAGGCATACTGAATGTCAGTATCGATGATGATGCCGCAGTGGAAATTGCCAGAAGAAGCAGGGGAACACCAAGAATTGCTAATGCATTGTTAAGAAGAGTACGCGATTTTGCCCAGGTTAAAGGCACGGGAGATATCGATCTCGACATAACAAGATATGGTCTCAAGGCTCTTAATATAGATCAGCATGGTCTTGACGAGATGGATAACAGGATCTTATCTGTGATTATTGACAAATTCAACGGCGGACCTGTAGGAATAACCACCATATCCACTGCAGTAGGTGAGGAAAGTGGCACCATTGAGGAAGTGTATGAGCCATTCCTGATTAAAGAAGGCTACCTGAAAAGAACCCCCAGGGGCCGTGAAGCTACTGAACATGCATATAAGCATCTGGGAAAGCAATTCGGACATGATATGTCCGGAACACTTTTTTAGAAAATGAAATCCCTTAACCCTGCACAACCTGCAGGCAGGCGCAAATTCCGATAGCTATCGGAACGCTGAAATTCATGACAAAGATAGCAAAGGGCTGAATAGCAGATTTATAACTTTGCGTCCTTTGCAAATACTTTGCGTGCTTTGCGGTTAAAAAGAATCTTATTAATTGAAAACGTTGCTGATCTTTTCCAGCCCCTTAGTATTCAGGATCTTAATTTTTCTTCCGTTCAGCTCAACAAGCTTGTCCGACTTAAATTCCGATAATAACCTGATAACCGATTCAGTAGCAGTACCAACAATATTGGCCAGCTCTTCACGGGTAAGAGAGATATTAAGAAAATGATCCTCGTCGAGACCGAAATCATTGACAAGGAAAAGAAGCACCTCAGCAAGCCTTTCCCTCACAGTTTTCTGAGCAATATCTGTGATAAATGAATTGGCCTCACCCAGTTCATGGCAGGCAAGCTTAAGCAATTCAAGAGCGTATAAAGGATTGGTTTTAATAAAAGAAATGAGTATTTCCGATGGGATAAAACAAACCTGGCAATCTTCAATTACTTTCGCAGAGGTACATGCAAGCTCATTGCTTAAAACGCTGCGGTACGCAATAATATCACCCTTCTTGGCGAACCGTATGATCTGTTCCTTCCCGTCAAAACCTGTTTTAAATACCTTTATTATCCCGCTGTTGACACAAAAGAAGCCGCTGATGCGATTTCCTTCCTGATAAAGAATGTCACCACGCTTGTAATGCCGGAAATCCTTTTCATAGTTAAGTGCCTCAACTTCCTCCTGTGTAAGATATTTGAATATTGACCCTGATTCAAGCGCACAGCTGTTACAAAGCGGGACGTGAATTTCTTGTTGTTTCATTTCGTCACCTTTTTTAATGCAATGCAGAGCATTGCTATATTTAAATGCTCAATATAATTAAAATGCGCTCCTGAACTGATCGAGAAATCTCAGATCATTTTCAAAATAGAGTCGCAGATCATTAACTCCATATTTTAGCATAGCGGCACGTTCGATACCCATGCCAAATGCGAATCCTGTGTATTTCTTACTATCAATGTTGCAGGCTTCGAGAACATTAGGGTGTACCATGCCACAGCCTAAAACTTCAAGCCAGCCTGTATATTTGCAAACATTACATCCTTTTCCTCCACATATCCTGCAGCTTACATCCATTTCTGCAGATGGTTCCGTGAAAGGGAAATATGATGGTCTGAGCCTTATCTCAGTATCCTTTCCGAACATTTCTCTTGCAAAGAACAACAGCGTCTGCCGGAGGTCGGCAAATGATACATTTTCATCAATATATAAACCCTCCACCTGATGAAATATACAATGGGCCCTTGCAGAAATAGCCTCATTGCGGAATACTCTGCCGGGAGAAATAGTTCGGATAGGCGGTTTTTGATTCTGCATCACGCGTACCTGAACCGAAGATGTATGTGTGCGAAGCAGGATATCCTCCGGATGTGAGTCTTCGGAAGAAATCCTGGAGATATAAAAAGTATCCTGCATATCTCTGGCAGGATGTTCAGGAGCAAAATTAAGTTTTGTAAATACATGATCGTCATCTTCGATTTCCGGACCTTCGGAAACAGTAAAGCCAATCCGGGAGAAGATATCTATCAACTCATTCCTTACAATAGAAATTGGATGCCGTGTTCCTAAAGAATATGGAAAGGCAGGTTTTGTAAGGTCAGTTCCCGAAACTTTTTCTTCCTGGTTTAAAAGCTCTGATTTAAGAATATTGTATTTATCCAGTGCGTTTTGCTTTAAGAGATTAAGCTTCTGACCAATCTCTCTCTTATCCGTAACAGGAACATTCTTGAAATCTTCGAACAGCTCGGAAATTAATCCCTTTTTACTTAGATATTTCAAACGGAATGATTCAAGTTCCATAGGATCTTTTGCAGAAACAGAAGAAACCTCTTCTATCAGATCTATAATTTTTTGAAGCATTAAATATATATTTTAAATCGACATCACTTTTTGACAATCTTCATTTTAATAATCTTAACTGCAGTTATTGGCTTATCACTGCTGTCGGTTTGTACTTCAGCAATTTTATCTATAATATCAAGGCCCTCAACCACTTCCCCGAATACTGTGTATGTTCCGTCAAGACGTGGTGTTCCACCCAGAGTTTTGTATACATTACGCTGTTCTTCAGGGATTTTATAGTCTTTATATGTTGTCAGGAACTGAAACATTTTAAGGGATGCAATTTCCTGGATTTCACCATCAGTCAGAGCTTTGACTGCGAGTTTTGCACTATCAGCGGTCTGTTTTAATAAGGTGGTGAAGCATTTTTGCTTTATATTGCTGTTAATACGCTGTTCAGCAAGGTTAAGTTCTTCATTACTGAATTTAACTCCCTGAACAATGTAAAACTGAGTACCTGAGGATTTCATTTCAGGATTAACATCATCGCCCTGACGCGCAGCTGCAAGAGCACCCTTCTTATGAAAATACGCAGGATAGAATTCTTTAGGCAGAGTATAGGTCTTCAGAGAGTCAGGAAAGTTTTGAACGGATTTAGTAGCCGGATCTCCAGCCTGAATCATGAAATTTTTAATGATACGGTGAAAAGAAATACCATCATAAAATCCTGAATTAACCAGTCGTATGAAATTATCACGATGCACCGGAGTAGAATCATATAATTTTATAGTAATATCACCAAGCGACGTTTTTAAAGAAACGTAAGTATTGTGATTGCCTGCAGGGGTCTTGCACGATACACTCAGGACCATAAATAAAAAAATTACCGGTTTACTAAAAGAAAGATTCATTTAATTCAGATTTTGATTACTTAAGTTCAGCAATTGTGAGTGCAAAGATATTTAACTTTGGACGATACACGAAAATATTGGTTTTCAATTTGCATTAATTGCAGCAAAACATATTCAAAAATATATTGGTAAAGGCATTAACCGTATATTTGTCATTTGGTTAGAAAAAAATTTTTCCATGACTGAATGATGAAAATTAAGGCAATAAACAAAACAAAGCATCAATCGCGGTTTTCTATACAAGCTTCAGTAGGGATGGATCTAAGAAAAAATCTCAGATCATACTTATGAACTTATCAAACGAAAATTTGGTTATAAAGGATGGAGAATAAATTTGTCAGATGATCATATCAAAACATGAAAAGACGGATTGGAAAAGTGTGGATACTCTTCTTGAATCAGAGAGTTATTGGAGGATTTGGGCATACCGGAAAAAAATAGCTATGAAAATATTTAAATATTGTATTCTTTTTTTAACATTTTTTGTCGTTGTAGTTTCATCGTGCTCAAGAGATGTAATACCTGCAGGAACAAAAGTAAAAGCAAAAGGTATAGTCGATTCAGCTGCGTTCAATTACGTATATGTGGAGGCGATAAAACAGAAGTTGCTGGGTAATAGCGGAGATGCTCTCAAATATCTTGAACAATGTATAAAGATTGATCCTAAAAGTGATGCAGCCTTCTATCAGATGGCACAAATTGTAATTGCAAACGGTGATATTAAAAACGGTAAAGAATATGCTTTAAAAGCAATTTCAATTAACGAAAAGAACATTTGGTACCTGACAATGCTTGCAGGATTATATTACCAGGAAAAGAATCTCGACAGCTCTATTATATATTATGAAAAGGCAGTAAAATATTTTCCGGAAAAGGAAAACCTTCAATTAACTCTTGGAAATCTGTATTCAGAAGAAAAGAATTATGAAAAAGCGAATGCCATATTTGAAGAATTTAACAGGAAATATGGAGTAAATGAAACATCTGAATTATCCTTAATAAGGAACCTTATGTCAGGAGGAAGATATAATGATGCCATGGAAAAAACTCTTTCATTGCTGAAAGAGTATCCTGAAGAGCTTATGTTTAATGGGATTCTGGCTGATATTTACAGGGCAAAAGGAGAAAATGATAAGGCAAGAGATGTTTATAATATGTTGTTGGAAAAAGATCCTGGTAATCCCCGGATCCAGATTTCTCTGTGTGATTTTCTGATCAATGAAAAAGATTACAACGATTTATTTGCTTTCCTGAATACAGTCATGCTTAATAGTCAGGTAGAACGGGAAGACAAGATCTCTTTAATGGGCAGACTTATTGAAATTCCCGAAATTGACAAAGACTGGGGTGAAAAGTTGACTGTTTCCCTGATGGTATTCGAGGCAGATTATAATAAGGATAATATAATTCCGTTGCTGAGGCCAGAGTTGATGATAAGGCAAGGTAAATTAAGTGATGCAGCAGGCAGACTTGAAGAAATCATATCATCAAATCCTGAAAATTATTACGCCTGGGAAAAACTACTGGTTGTTTATCTGCAGTTGAAAGATTATGATAAATTATTAAAAAAGGGAGAGGAATGTGCTACAAAGTTCAATACCTCTTTCCCGGCTAAATTATTATATGCAAATGCGGCTTTGGAAACGGGAAATTATTCAATTGCGCTGGGTGAATTAAAAAAAGCTGAGATACTGGCAGCAGAAAATAAAGATTCGTTAATTCAGGTGCTGACAATGAAAGCCGATGTATATTATAGGATGAAAGATTATTCTAAAGCATTTGAGACATTTGAAGCAGCGTTGAAGACCAACAATCAGGATCTGACCGTTTTAAATAACTATGCATATTACCTGGCCGAGCAGAATAAGAACCTTCGGGAAGCTGAGGAAATGGCAAGAAAAGTCATTGAAAAGGATAAAGGAAATGAAACATTTCTTGATACTTACGGATGGGTTTTATATAAAAGGGGCAAGACAAGGGAAGCTGCCAGGGTAATGGAATCAATAATTGGGAGTGGTGATAAAACCGATGCGACCTTTTATGAGCATTATGGATATATATTGAAGAAAGAAAAGAAATGTGAGGATGCTGTGAAAAACTGGAATATAGCACTGAAGCTTGACAGTACAAAAGTAGGATTACTCAAGGAGATTGAAAATTGCGAAAAGTAGTAATAATATTATTTATAAGTGTGTTGATCGAAGGCTGCTCTTTAACCAGATTCAAAGGTAAAGGACTTGCTGCAGATTCAAAGAATACGTTTACTGGGAATGTTATAGAAAGTGTTAAGAGACAGAATATTACAAACTCAAGTTTTTTTATTCAAAAAGCCGATGTCATAATTGAATCACAAAATGGAAATGAAAGATATTTGGGCAGCATTAAATTTGAAAAACCTGACAAATACCTTATCAGCATAAGATCACGTTCAGGAATTGAAGGAGCCAGAATATATATTTCAAATGATACGATATTGGTTAATGACAGGATTAACAAAAAATTGTATTTTGGGACGTCATTTTACCTGAAAAAGAAATATGGTCTAGATCAGAGCTGTTTACCCTTAATTTTCGGAGACATGGTGTCAGATAAAGGGTGTGAAGAGAATCGGGAAAAGTGTTCAGGAGATAAGATAATAACAAGCTGCTTTCCAAAAGGAATAAGTTTGAATTATGAAATTGATTGCAGAAAGAGGAAAACAATATTGGTTGAGCAAATAGACAATTTTGAACGGGCGATATTTAAGATTAAATATTACAACTTCAGGTATGTAGATAATATTTATTTGCCTGTAATTGTGGAATTAAAAGATTCTCAATATAATGCAACCATAAAAATTAAATTGCTGAAAGTTGATTTCACATGGAACGGATCTGTGAAATTTGTACCTGGAAAAGGTTATGAATTAATTGAGCTTGTATGAAACATTTAGTTCTTACAAATCTTTTATTCTGGATTATAATCAGCTTTTTAAGTGCTCAAACTAAGGCAGAACTGGAAGAAAAGAGGAATACGACTCTGAATGAAATCACATATGTGGATAACATGCTTAAATCCACCGCAAAGGAAAAGGAAGAAAGCATGAACGCTATAAAAATAATTGGAAATAAACTAAATTTAAGAGAGTCTGTTATAAGAGGGATGCGCGATGAGATAAATTTATTGACTGAACGGATAGATTTGAATACGCTGGCAATAGACATGATGGAAAAGGATCAGGCAGATTTGAAAAATGATTATGCAAGAGCGATTATTAATTCGTACAAATCGCAGAAGGAAAATCCTGAACTTGTATATATACTTTCTGCAAAAGACTTCAATCAGGGATATAAAAGGTTAAAATATTTACAGCAGGTAGCTAAGTTCAGAAGAAGAGAAACTGAGATTATAATGGAGCTTAAGGAACAGATTCAGAGCACTAAGGATAGATTGCAGGCTGACCTCTCTAAACTATCAGACTTGAAAACGAGGCAAGAGCAGCAAAAGAATCTGCTTCAATCTGAACAGCAGAAAAAACAGCAAATGGTAAACTCTTTAAGCAAGAAGGAAAAACAATTGCAAAAAGAGCTGGAAGAAAAAAAGAGAATTGCTGATAAGATTGAAAAGGAAATTGCCAGGTTAATGGAAGCAGAAAGAAAAAAACCTGTTAAATCTGACAATACACCTGAACAGAGATTAATTAGTGAAAATTTTGCTGAGAATAAAGGAAGATTGCCCTGGCCTGTGGAAAAGGGTATAATCACAAGCCAGTTTGGTATACAAAAACATCCTGTACTCAAGTATGTTACAGAAGACAACATTGGAATAGAAATCACAAGTATGGGAAAAACTCCGGTGAGAACTATTTTTAAAGGAGAAGTCGCACGCGTGTTTTCTATTAAGGGAGGTAATGCGGCAGTAATTATCAGGCATGGTAAATATATGACAGTTTATCAAAATCTTGTAGATTTGAAAGTTAAACCGGGAGATAAAGTAGATACAAAACAGGAGATAGGAAGTGTATTTTGCGAAGCGGACAATGGAAATAAAGCTATCCTGAAATTCATGATATTTGAAGAAAAGGAAAAGCTGGATCCGGAGCTATGGATTTCAAAAAAATAGCTGATTAATGAAACAAATTAGTAATAAGTAAGTATAACATTCGGCAGTTACCAGGTTATGTATAAAAAAATCAGAATAGAATCGGAAGTAGAGAATTTGAGGATTGTTGAGAATGCAATTGATGAAGCTACCACAGTTATCGGCATTTCACAGGATTATTATGGGAAAATTCTGGTCTCTGCTATGGAAGCAGTTAATAACGCAATTTTACATGGAAACCATTCGGTACCTGAGAAAATTGTGGATATTGAAATTGAATATAAAAGCAATAAGCTTCAGATAAGAGTAACAGATGAAGGTCAGGGTTTCAGGCCCGAAACTGTACCTGATCCGACAACCCCTGAAAATATTGAGGCTCTTAATGGCCGAGGTATTTATCTTATGTCACACCTGGCGGACAAGATTGAATATAACGATAAGGGAAATTCAGTTACAATGACCTTTAAGAACATCCTCTCTTGAGCATCAGAATATTTTACGATGAAACAGACTTCAGGCTTAAAGGATCGCGAAAAGCTGTGAAGATCATAAAAGAGATTATCGCGAAAGAAGAAAAAATTCCAGGTGACCTCAGTTTCATTATCACAAACGACGAGAATCTAAAGAAAATTAATCAGGAGTTTCTTGAACATGATTATTATACTGATGTTATAACCTTTAATTACAATGAGGGAGCCTTAATAAATGGGGAAGTTTATATTAGCCTGGAAAGGGTAAAAGAGAATGCTTTAAACTATAATGTTAGTTTAAAAATAGAATTGTTACGGGTAGTAATCCATGGGGTGTTGCATCTGGCCGGATTTGATGATTCAAGCGAGATGGAAAGAGATGATATGAGGAGAAGGGAAGATTTTTGGATACAGTCAATAAAGGAATAGAACTATGGATTTTCATTTTGACGTGATAGTTATTGGAGGGGGACATGCGGGTTGTGAGGCTGCACATGCGGCGGCTGTGATGGGAGCAAAGACTTTGCTAGTTACGATGGATATGACCAAACTTGCGCAAATGTCATGTAATCCTGCTATGGGAGGAATTGCCAAGGGCCAGATAATAAGGGAAATTGATGCAATGGGTGGTATGAGCGGAATAATTACTGACAGATCAATGATTCAGTTTCGGATGCTTAACAAATCAAAGGGACCTGCAATGTGGAGTCCAAGAGCTCAGTGCGACAGGCAGCGATATACAACAGAATGGAGAAAGGTTATAGAGAGAACAGATAATCTTGCCATCTGGCAGGAACAGGCAACCTCGCTGATCCTGGATGAAAAGAATGTTGTTGGAATACAGACTTCATTTGGGACAAGATTTTATTCTAAAAGTGTTATCCTCACTAATGGTACATTCCTTAACGGCCTAATGCATATTGGTTTTAAGAATATGAAAGGTGGAAGATCAGGCGAACAATCCTCCACGGGATTAAGTGAGCAGCTCGAGTTGCTTGGATTTACTGTTGAAAGAATGAAAACAGGGACAAGTGCCAGGGTTGACGGAAGATCAATTGATTTTAATGCGATGACTGAGCAAAAAGGAGATTACGAAGGAAGATCATTTTCATATCTCCTGAATAACCCAAACTTACTGGAACAAAAAAGCTGTTATATTACCCATACCAATGAAGAGGTTCACGAAGAGATAAGAAAAGGTCTTGAATATAGTCCCTTGTTTACTGGCAGGATAAAAGGGAGAGGGCCAAGATACTGTCCAAGTATTGAAGATAAAGTAGTAACCTTCAAAGATAAAAATTCACACCAGTTGTTTATAGAACCTGAAGGTGAAGATACGGTGGAATATTATATAAACGGATTTTCAAGCAGTCTCCCGCTTGAGGTTCAACTTAAGGCCTTAAGAAAAGTAAAGGGATTGGAAAGGGTTGAAATGTTCAGACCTGGATATGCTATTGAATATGATTTTTTTCAGCCTACACAGTTAACCCATACTCTGGAAACAAAAGCCATAAATAACCTTTACTTTGCGGGTCAGATTAACGGAACGACGGGGTATGAAGAAGCTGCTGCTCAGGGCCTCATCGCCGGAATAAATGCTGTACTGAAAGGGTCAGATAAAAAACCTCTGATTCTTGGAAGGGAAGAATCATATATTGGAGTATTGATTGATGATCTTGTTACTAAAGGTGTCGATGAACCCTACAGAATGTTTACGTCAAGGGCGGAATACAGGATACTTTTGCGTCAGGATAACGCTGATGAAAGACTTACAAGGAAAGCGTTCGATATAGGAACTGCTAATAGTGAAAGAGTAAACCGGCTGGATGAAAAAGAAAGGATGGTTAAAGAGATAATTGATTTTCTTTCAGAAAGGAGTGTCGGGCCTGACGAGATAAATGGATTTCTTAAAAATGTCGATACAAATATTATCTCGCAGAAAGTAAAAGCTATCACTATTGCTTCACGACCACAGGTTGAGATAGGGGCACTGCTTAAAGCTATGGAAGGAGGAGAAAAGCTTGAAGCTGTAAATTCGGTGCGCTTCAGGGAAATAGCGGAGTCAGCAGAGATTAGAATTAAATATGAAGGCTATATACTGAGAGAAAAAATTGTAGCAGATAAGATAAAAAGACTGGAGAGTCTAAAAATTCCGCGCGATATAAATTTTAATGAACTGGTTTCAATTTCAACAGAAGGAAGACAGAAACTAAGTAAGATCAAACCGGTCAGTATTGGTCAGGCAGGAAGGATCAGCGGAGTTTCTCCTTCAGACATAAATATATTGCTGATGTATCTGGGACGATAACATGTTCCACGTGGAACAATAATTTAGAATTTCAAAATATATTTTATGAAAATCTTTGGTCAGCTGGTAGATATTCATGGCAGGAGTATTTATCCGGCAGCTATAAGTATTGAGGGAGAGAGAATAGAACATATAGAAAAAGTCTCTACCGCACCAGATATTCTGATTCTGCCGGGACTGATAGATGCTCATATTCATATTGAAAGCTCAATGATAACTCCAGGAGCATTTGCCGTGGCCGCAGTAAAGCATGGAACCTGCGGAGTGGTATCTGATCCGCACGAGATCGCTAATGTTCTCGGCATAAAAGGGGTTGAATTTATGATAGAGGATGCAAAGAAGGTACCGGTTAAGTTTTACTTTGGTGCACCCTCCTGCGTTCCTGCAACAGGATTTGAGAACAACGGTGCAAGCCTGGAACATAATGAGATCAGGAAACTTCTTGAAAAAAGAGAAATTAAATACCTGTCAGAAATGATGAACTTTCCTGGTGTGATCCAAAATGATCCAGGGGTTATGAGAAAAATTAGTTGTGCTAAAAAGCTGGGAAAACCAATTGATGGCCATGCACCAGGATTATCGGGTGAATCACTGAGAAAATATATTGAAGCGGGAATTACAACTGATCATGAATGCAGCACTCTCGCAGAGGCGAAAGAAAAGATATCACTTGGAATGAAAATTCTGATCAGGGAAGGTAGCGCTGCCAGGAATCTTAATTCACTTAAAGAATTATTCAAATCGGATCCCGACATGATTATGCTTTGCAGCGATGACCTTCATCCTGACATGCTTCGGGATGGACATATCAATAAATTAATTACCAAACTTATTTCGGAAGGGTATGATTTATTTGATGTCATAAGAAGTGCTACGATTAATCCTTCCAGGCATTATGATCTTGAAGCAGGACTGCTCAGGGTGGGTGATTATGCAGATTTTATTACTGTAGATGATCTGGCAAGAATGAATGTGAAGGAAACATGGATAAGAGGCAAACAAGTCTATAAGGAAGGAAATGTTCTTTTTAACTATACGCCTGGTAAAGCAATAAATAACTTTTATTGCAATCAGTTGACGGTTCGTGATATTATGGTTAAAAACAGGCAGGGAAAGATCAGGGTAATCGTTGCTGTTGAAGGAGAACTGCTTACCAGGGAAATATATTGGTCCCCAGGCATTTCAGAGTATCTGGATCCGGATATTGATAATGACATTCTGAAAATAGTTGTTAAAGACAGGTATAAAGATTCGACGCCGGCAATGGGTTTTATTAAGGGATTCGAATTAAAAAGCGGGGCATTTGCCAGCTCAATAGCGCACGACAGCCACAATATAATAGCAGTAGGGACAAATGATAAAGATATTGTTGATGTAATAAATGAAATCATAAACCTGAAAGGAGGACTTGCAGTTTCTTCAAATGGAGTCGTCGAATCACTTCAGCTTGATATAGGTGGCATAATGACTACGCGTTCATGCGAAGAAATTGCATCTGATTATGAAAAGCTTAATAAGCTTGTCGGCTCAATGGGTTGCCCAATGAAAGCTCCCTTCATGACGCTCTCATTTATGGCACTTCTCGTTATCCCCGATCTGAAAATCGGGGACAGGGGATTATTTGATGTCAGGAAATTTGAACTGGTGCCCCTGTTTGTCTGATATTTAGTTCAAATTCTGTTAATATATTGAGATTTTTTCCCCCTGCCGGAGGGAACACAAGGGGGTCTAACTCCCAGAGTAATACCCCTCTGCCGCTTCGCGGCATCTCCCCTGAAAGGGGCGAAAAACCTATGGTGCTTAGGCAAATTATACTAAAACATTGAGATTTTTTCCCCCTGCCAGGGGGAACACAAGGGGGTCCTGCTAACCGTGAGATTAATTATCTTTGCACCAAAATTCTTCGTTTATAATGGCTGCCGAAGCAAAATTTAAATCAATCTTATCTCTTATTCCTGATAATCCAGGAGTATACCAGTTTGTTGATTCTGCAGGCGTTGTAATATATGTTGGAAAAGCAAAAAACCTGAAGAAACGCGTAACCTCTTATTTCTCAAAATATCAATCAGGTAAAACAATAGCTCTTCTGAACAAGACCTTTGATATCCGGCATATTGTCGTGGATAATGAATCCGACGCCCTTTTACTTGAAAACAACCTGATCAAGAGGCACCAGCCAAGATATAATATCCTACTGAAAGATGACAAGACCTTTCCATGGATCTGCATTAAAAATGAGCCATTTCCCCGGGTCTTCAGCACAAGGAACCCTATTAGAGACGGCTCACACTATTTCGGCCCGTATACCTCCGGGTTGATGGTTAAGACATTAATTAGCTTAATCAGACAGATATATAAGTTAAGAACGTGTTCGCATAACCTCACAAAATCAAATATTGAAGCCGGGAAGTTTAAAGTTTGTCTGGAATATCACATGGGGAATTGCAATGCGCCTTGCGTCGGCAGGCAGGCGGAACCAGAGTATCTCGAGAATATTGATCAGATCCGGGATATCCTTAAAGGGAATATTTCAACTGTAATAGATCACCTGAAGAAAGTTATGCATAAGTATTCAAAAGAGCTGAGGTTTGAAGAAGCCCAGGCAGTTAAAGAAAAGATAGAGATACTTTCAGGCTTCAGGAGCCGGTCGACTGTGGTAAGCAATACTATTAAAAATGTGGATGTCTTCGGATTGACCCAGGAGTCTGATAATGTTTATGTTAACTATCTTAAAGTTGTTCAGGGATCAGTAATACAAGCATATACAATAGAATTAAAAATAAGAGTGGATGAAGAAAAAGAGTCTATTCTGGGTTTTGCTATAACTGAGATAAGGCAAAGAATGTCAAGTGATTCGCCTGAAATTATTTTGCCCTTTAAGCCTGATATTCTGCTTAATAAAATAAAATATACTGTTCCAAAAGCGGGGGAAAAGCAGAAACTTCTTGAACTTGCCGAACGTAACGCAATCTATTATAAACTGGAGCAGAAGAAAAAAAGAATGGAGCATTCTCCACAGGTCCGAACAGGTAAAAACCTTGAAAAGCTGAAAAATGATCTTCATATGCCTGATTTGCCTGTTCATATCGAGTGTTTCGATAATTCAAACATTATGGGAACAAATCCGGTTGCAGCCTGTGTTGTGTTCAGAAATGCGCGGCCGAGTAAAAATGAATATCGCCATTTCAACGTAAAAACAGTAACAGGACCTGATGATTTTTCCTCAATGGAGGAAATAGTTTACAGACGTTACAGAAGGATGATCGAGGAGAATCAAAAGCTACCTCAGCTGGTCATTATTGATGGGGGCAAAGGGCAATTGTCATCGGCTATGAAAAGCATTGATAAATTAAATCTGAGAGAAAAAGTTACTGTCATTGGAATTGCCAAAAAGCTTGAGGAAATTTATTTTCCGGGTGATAGTGTTCCAATATACCTTGATAAAAATTCAATAAGCCTTAAGATCATTCAAAATTTGAGAAATGAAGCTCACCGTTTTGGAATCAATTTTCATCGTGACAAACGTTCTTCGGAAATGATAAGGTCTGACCTGGATCAGATAAAAGGTATCGGACCAAAGACAAAAGAAATTTTGCTTAAACATTTTGATTCGGTCGGGAAGATAAAAGTTGCCTCTGCTGAAGAGCTTGAAGATCTTGTCGGCGCTGCGAAAAGCTCCATTTTAACAGAATATTTCAGAAAACCGGTGTAGTTTCCACGTGGAACATATCTAATACAAGTTATGCTAAATAACACATTATGAGATATATATAGTCTGTCAAGTAATAAGTTAAGTCAGCGAGAGTTGAATATTTCCGGTGATGCGGCCAATAGTACATATATTTTACAGGGAAAATCAGCTAAATCGGAAGACCCCCTTGTGTTCCCCCTGACAGGGGGAAAAATTCCCGGCTCTCAAGTAAGATCAAACTTATAAACTCAGATTTTCTCCCCCTTGGGGGAGATACCGCGATGCGGAGAGGGGTATTCCTTTTTAGAACAAAAATCCCTCGGGGAGATACCGCGAAGCGGCAGAAGTATTTTAACTCTTCAAGGCCTTCTCTATCTCTTTTGAGATCTTCAGCGAACCGTTTGTAAAAAGACCCTTCATACCGAAAGCTTCAGCTTTTTTAACATTTATTTCAATGTCATCTATGAAAAGGCATTCCCCGGGGATGAGTGAATATTTATCAATCAGCATCTCATATATCAGGTTTTCAGGTTTTGAGGATCTTGCAGCTCCCGAGATTAGTCCGCCATCGAAATATTTGAAAAAATAATAGCCGCTTCTTACGCCGTCAAAAATATCAGCAGGGAAGTTAGATAGATAATATATCCTGAAACCTCTTTTTTTTAGCTCAGGCAGAACTTTAATGTTCGAATCGAGGGGAAAGATCACATCAGTTCTTAAATTGAAAATATGGGCTATTTCATCCTTGCTGAGCGTTGATCTTGTTGCAATGCCATCAATTGCCTCAGGTGTTGTGATTTCACCTTTATCCAGCAGTTGCCATTCATGACTTCCGAAAATATCTGTCAGGATTTTTGTTTTAATGGCTTTAGGATATTTTTTTTTATCGAAATATTCCGAAGGCCTGAAACTAATAAGTACATTTCCAAGGTCAAATATGATGTTCTTTATCATGTAAGGGATTTTTCATGCTGATTGGCTGGCCGGTTGCTTCAAGGACGTTCCACCACAATTCGCCCTCAACATCAATTTTTTTACGGTTGGCAACCACCATCTCAATCGGCATCAGGGTGAACTGGTTGTTCCAGAATCCTGTAACAAAGTCAGTTTTTCCTGCAAGTGCGGCGTGAACTGCATTCTGTGCCAGTAGATTACAGAATTTACTGTCGTTTGCATTTGCCGGCGCACTCCTTATAATATAGCTTGGATCGATGTATTTAAGAGAATGGGGAAAGCCTTTGCTTTTAAATTCTTCCGAGATTTTATCCTTCAGGTAGACACCAATATCTTTATATATTGTGTTGCCTGAAACAGCTTTGTTATCATCTGTACAATCGAAAAATTCCTGTCCGGCTCCTTCCGCAACAACTATGACAGCATGGTGCCGTTCCTCGAGACGTTTTTTCAGTATACGCAGGAACCCGCGCTGACCATAAAGATCAAATGTTATTTCAGGGATCAGTACAAAATTTACTTCCTGTATAGCCAGAGCTGCATTTGCAGCAATAAACCCTGAATCACGTCCCATTAGTTTGACAAGAGCAATACCATTGAATGCACCTGTAGCCTCATTGTGGGCATTTTTGATAATATCGTTGGCAATGGAAAATGCGGTTTCGAAGCCAAATGATTTTTGAATCAGATCGATATCATTGTCAATTGTTTTAGGTATCCCGGCAACGGAAATCTTCAATTTCCTTTTATCAATTTCATTGTGTATTGCATGTGCTCCGCGCAAGGTACCATCGCCACCTATGCAGAAAAGCACATTGATGTTCAAAATCTCAAGAGTATCTACCATCTTTTCAACATCCTGTTCTCCTCGGGAAGATCCAAGTATGCTGCCACCTGTCAGGTGAATATAATCGACCATTGGAGCAGTCAGTTCAATGACAGGATGATTATATGACGGAATTAATCCTTCATATCCGTACTTTATTCCAAGAACCCTGCTTATGCCATATCTGTAATATAGTTCGTTGACAAGACTGCGTATAACATTATTCAGTCCCGGGCACAAACCGCCACAGGTAACAATTCCGACCTTGGTTTTTGCGGGTTCAAAATAGATGTTTTCACGGGGTCCTGCTTTCTCAAAGGAGACCGGAAGCTCACCGTTTTCATGACATCTTGTGAAATTATTAAGCGAAACATCATAAAGGATCCTTTCGTTTTCGCTTACGAATTTATAGACAGGATTGTCGATATGCCGGGTATGCTTAAGGGGAGAAACCACACCTCCTTTTCCAAGGGAGCTGACCAGAAAGTCCTCGTATTTCATTTTATTCCGATTACTTCAATTATAAATTAGATCTCCCGGAATTCAATTCGTTTCACGGGAAGTCAAATTTAGATAATATTTTGAATGATATTAAGATAAACCGGATCAGATTATCTGCTTTATTCTTCCTACAAGTCCATTCTCAAGCATAACCTTTATTCCGTGAGGATGGTTAGGAGAAGAAGTAAGGACCTCTTTTACTTTACCTTCGGTGAGCCGGCCGGTACGCTTATCCTGAGTTAATTCTACTCTTACATCAATACCGGGCTTAACATCAGCTCTGCGGGTCCCTTCCATAAACTCGAGTTTTTTAAACATATTTTAGAACAAATCAGGTTCAGAAAACTAATGATCAGAATACAATTATAAATAATTTTATAATTGAAAAACGTTAAAGTGATAAATGTTTTGATAAGAGAAGAAATTCTGAAGATCAATAAGCACCTTTTATAAGTGTACGGACCCTGTAAATACTTTTGCTTGCGGTTATAAAAAGGCTTTTCATATCTTTTCCGCCGAAACACACATTGGCTGTCCAGCTCTCCGGGATCCCGATGTTGCCCACGAAAACACCATTCTTGTCAAATATCTGTACACCGGCACCTGTAAGGTAAATATTGCCCATCACATCAATTGTCATTCCATCGGAACCCATATCGCAAAACAGCTTTTTATTGCCTAGTGTACCGTCTTTATTAATTGAATATTTCCAGGTCTTATTGCCTCCGATATCCGCTACGAAAAGTGACTGGCCATCAGGTGTGCCTACAACGCCATTTGGCTGCACAAGGTCATCTACTACCCTTATAATTGTTTTATGATCAGGTTCAAGATAATATACAGCCTGACACTCTTGCGGCATTTTGTCGTGATCCCACCATGTCCGTTTATAATACGGATCTGTAAAATATACACCTCCGTTGCTGGCATTCCAGAGATCATTAGGGCCATTAAGTGGTTTATTCCGGTATTCCGACGGTATTACTGTGACTTTCTTGTCGGGCGATATACACCATAATTCATTCTTCTGGTCAGCGCAGGCCCACAGATTGCCATCCATATCAAACGAAAGGCCATTTGAGCGGCCACAGGGTTGCATGAAAGTGGAGAGCTTATCAGAAAGGCTCCAGATCATGATCCTGTCATTGGGCTGATCTGTAAAATAAACATTTCCCTTTGAATCAGCGGCAGGTCCTTCAGTAAAAAGGAATCCGCCAGCCAGCTTTTCAGGTTTGGTCCCGGGCTGAATAATGCTATCCAGACCCTTGTTTTGAAAAAATGCAAAACCAAGAAATAATAAAGGGATCGTGGGAAGTAAATTATGAATTTTCATATTCACTAAGCAATAAATAAATGCAATTCTATATTAAAAATTCTTTCATCTGACAATTTACACTAGAGACAGGTCTCAGACCTGTCTCTACACCAATAATAACCTGTCTCTACACCAATAATAACCTGTCTCTACAAAAATAATTACCTGTCTCTACAACACCAATAATTAAAATTATGAATTACATATTCGTTATAGCACAACTTTTCTGACTCTTTCTATATAATTATCAATCTGTTCCGGCAATTCGAATCCGACAATTATCATATCTACTGTGCCCAGTCCAACGACATATTTAAGAGAAGCATCTATTTTTTCAGAATCATTTTTGAAATTCCCATTGCCTATCAGTTTCATACCGATAACTCCCTTACCGGCATTGTGAAGTTTCGCAATAACCGGAACTACTGCCGAGGGATTATTTTTATCCATGACTTCACCAAACGGATTGATTCTTACATGAATCACGTCGATCCATGGATTCTCAGCTGCAGCTTCCATTGCTTCCAATGAATGAACGGATACTCCGTGAGCCCTGATTATTTTTTTGGCCTTAAGGTTTTCAAGGATATCCATCTGTTTTTTCTGTTTGTCGGTCCACCTGGCATCGGTCATGCAATGCAGTTGCACCAGATCGAGATAGTCGGTATTAAGTTCCTTTCTGAAACGGTCCACTACCACGTCAGCACCTGGACGCTCAGGCTCGGGAATGCCGCCGGGACCTACCCAGATTTTGGAGCTAAGTGTATATGATTCTCTTGGAACTCCTTTTAAGGCAGCAGCAGTAAACGGATGAGTTCCATAGCTGTCGGCACAGTCAAAAAAGCGAAGTCCTTTTTCATAGGCCTGTCTTATAATTGATTCTGCAACGCCAGCCCTTGTTATATTTGATGACCGGTTATTTCCGTTGAATCCTGTTCCCATCCCAAGGAATGTAGATTTTAATCCCGATTTACCAAGGGTCACTATCCGGAATGGATCTGCAGCTCCTCTTGCAGATAGGGATGAAAAACCCAAAGCTGTTTTTCCGAGTAATACCGAACCCGCTCCTGCGGCCACAGTTTTTATAAGAAACTGTCTTCGAGTAAGTTTACTTTTAATCATGATAAAAAGATATTAATAAGATACTGAACAAGAAACAAATGTAAATATATACTATTACTTCAAAACGGTCAATTTAATATAGGAAGCGCTACCTGCCTCATGGTAGATTCTCTGGGTGGCTTTCTGAAAATCCTTATCAGAGCAGGTGTAAATATCAACGAATTTCTGAGGATTCCTGTCAACCAGGGGGAACCATGAATTTTGTACCTGAACCATCATCCTGTGCCCCTTTTTAAAAGTGTGCGCTATATCAGGCATCTTGTACTTTACCTCAGTGACCTTTCCGGGAACAAACGGTTCGGGCTTCTCAAAGCTGTTACGGTACTTTCCCCTGAAGATTTCACCTCTGACAAGCATCTGGTAATCTCCCAGAGGCACTTTTATATTGTTTGCCAGATCAGCTTTAGTGTCAGGCGGGAAAACATCAATCAACTTCACAACATAGTCAGCATCCGTCCCTGTAGTTGAGACGAACAGATCAGCTGTCAGCGGACCGGTCAGTGTAATATCATCGGTAAGCACATCTGTCTGATAAACCATAACATCGGGTCTGACTGAGGCAAACCTCTGATCATCAGTCATATATTCAGCAGTTCGGTGAGTATGGATGCCATCATCATAAGGCACCGGTTTCATCGGATCTGAGACGTATTCATCAAAGCTGTCACTGGTCTGGGGAGAGGTAAATGTCAAAGCACCGGAAGGCTGCAGGTAGAGGTTTTTCTCAACAACATTTTCAGGGGGCCATGAATCAAATGTTCTCCACTCATTTGAACCAGTAACAAAGATTGTTGCCTCAGCAATATCGGGATTCCCCTGACCTTTCAGATAGTAGTCAAAGAAACTCTTTTCCTGAGCCTGATATTTCATATTAGCATCCAGTCCCCAGTAGATGTTCCCCAGGTTAATTCCCTTTCCAAAACTCCACTGACCGTGTGACCATGGACCCATTACGAGGAAATTCTTTGTTGCGGGCGGATTCTGGTTTTCAATTGCTTCATAGGTATGAAGGGTACCATAAAGGTCTTCAGCATCGAACCATCCGCCAACTGTCATGACTGCAGGTTTGACATTTTTCAGGAACTGCCGTGGATCTCTTGATTTCCAGAATTCATCATAATCAGGATGTGAAAAAGCCTCATTCCAGAATTTTATACTGTCATCAAAATATTCGGGAGCAAGATTTTTGTCAGCACCCGCATTAAGAAAAAATTCATAGCTGTCTGGAACAGGCCATTTAAATCCGGGATATCCTTTACGTGTGAGAGCTCTGTGGGGTTGACCGAAGCTGTAATAAAAACTGAAGCAATCAAGAAGAAAGAAAGCCCCGTTATGGTGAAAATCATCGCCAAGGAACCAGGCAGTGACAGGAGCCTGGGGAGAAACAGCTTTGACTGCAGGGTGAGCATTTATGATACCCATTGTAGAATAGAAACCAGGGTAAGAAATTCCGAAAATTCCGACATTCCCGTTATTGTTCTTTACATTTTTAATGAGCCAATCCACAGTGTCCCAGGTATCTGTCGATTCATCTGTATCCTTATTGCTCTTCCGTAAAGGAATTACCGGACGAATATCCTCGTATTCACCCTCACTCATGTACCTGCCTCTCACATCCTGATAAACCATAATATAATCATCCGATGTATATCTCTCGTACAGCTGCATGAAATAATTAAAGCTGTCAGGTCCTCCGGGCTCAATATTGTATGGTGTCCTGTTCATAAGAATCGGATGAGCAACCGAAGTATTTTTAGGTGTGTATATTGAAGTAAAAAGCCTGACTCCGTCTCTCATCGTTATATAGACTTCCTGTTTATCATACTTCTGTTTTAGGATACTTATGGATTGAGAATAGGTGTAGGAAGAAGTAACAATAAGGATGAGTATAAAAGCCAGATTGCGCGGCAAGGTTGATTTTATTTTCATTTTCTATAAGTTAAAATTGAAATTCATGATTCAAGTCCGAGTTTTATGATCAGGTCCCGTGGTGGTACTGGCCTGCCTTTTCTGCTTGCTACGCCGGTAACTTTTGCTTTCACGATAAGCTTTAAATCAGGCAGTTTGAATATTTCCTGAACAAAAAGTAATCTTGCATTTCCCTCTCTTTGTATGTCCACAGTAACGATAAATTCATCCCTGCTTTTTAATGGGGATTTATACTCAATTTCCACTTTTGAGACAATAAGATCTATTCCCTCATTATGGAGATCAACGAAACTGATACCTTTCGAGATAAGAAATTGATGCCTGGCGTGCTCAAGGTAATGTTGATAATTGGCGTTATTAACTACACCCTGAAGATCGCATTCATAATCCCTTACAACAAATTTAAGATTGTATGAATGATTTAAGTCTGTCATTATTTTGGAAACAATCCGAAGAACTTCCTAAGACCCCCATGAAATTTATGAATACTGTCTGGTTTGTAATGCATGAGTATGCATTCTCCCGTGATCAGTTTAATATCCGTGTTTTTTAGTTCCTCAAGTGCTTCCTTACTATCGGCCATCTGTTGTATCCAGATCTGCTTAATTCCTTTTTCTTTGGCATCCCGGATGACTGATGCGGTTATATTTTTTTTCGTAAATACAATTATGCTTTGAACCTCAGGGGGAAGCATTTTTACGCTTGGGTAAGATTTAACACCCAAAATTTCGTCAGCCAGGGGATTTACAGGAACTATTTTCATACCCTTTTCTTTTAACTCTTTAAAAACAGCATAACCAAATTTTTTAGGGTTACGCGATACTCCAACCAATGCAATTGGCTGTGAATCAAGAAACTCATTAATTTGTTTTAAAGTTGTCATAGCTTCTGATAATTTTAAAGTTTAACATTGAAAATTAGTAAATTAAATTCTAATAAAGGTGACCAGAGTCTAAGAAATATTTGACATGATCTAAAGACCCGCTGGCAGCTTCGAGTACTTGGGGGATATGGTGCAAAGAGCCGGACACTTCAAAATAAAGGTGCTCCTGACTCCGGATAAGTATAAACACTTAAAATAGCATTAAAAAAAATCAACTGACATTTATTTTTATTTACTTGGTATTAAGGTTTTATAAATTCAGCCTTAAGATGAAAAAACCAGAAGACCGCACCGGGTATTTGTTTTCCAGGAATTACTCAAACTACGTGTTTATGCTGCTGTTCCTGTTATACGTTTTTGATTATGCCGACAGGATGGTTGTAAACTCCATGTTTACTTCAATACAGAAAGACTGGTTCATATCAGATACACAGTGTGGGTGGCTGGTCTCGGTCATCTATCTTTCTATCGGGATACTTACTTTTCCTGTTTCAATAATTGTTGACCGGTGGAGCAGAACCAAAACAATCGGATTGATGGCTATTGTCTGGAGCATTGCAACGGCTGTTTGTGCATTGACCGGAAATTATGTCCAGTTATTTATGGCTCGCATCTTTATTGGATTTGGTGAAGCAGGATACGCTCCCGGAGGAAGTGCATTAATATCAGGAATGTATCCAATGGAGAAAAGATCCAAAATGATGGGGTTATGGAATGCATCTATTCCCCTGGGATCTGCTATCGGAGTAACAATGGGCGGTATCATAGCGCAGACGCTTGGCTGGAAGCATGCCTTCGGAATTGTTGCGGTGCCGGGCCTGTTAATTGCAATTCTTTTCATGTTTGTGAAGGATTATAAAACAGTTGATCTTTCGTTTATCGACAAAAAAAACAATAAAATAAAGATGGAAAAGAAGGATATGATACATGAGTTCCTGGCAAAACCATCGGTATTATTTACTTATTTTGGAATGGCTGCAGTAGTCTTTGTTACAACCGCAATGATAGTCTGGCTTCCGAAATTTTTCGAAACCGGCAACCATCTTGAGCCAAAGATTGCCGGCACTCTGGCTGGTGCAGTCATGATGCTGGCCCTGATAGGAGCTCCTCTTGGCGGCTTTCTTATAGACAAATGGAGAAAAACTGAACCAAGGGCCCGGCTGCTTTTCCCGGCTATATCAACATTTATTTCAGGCTTGCTTCTTTTCATTGCATTTTTCCTCTTAAAAGGGAACGGGCAGATAGCATTACTGTTCCTGTTCGGTGTTATTATCATGACTTTTATAGCAGGTGCTGCTGCTGTCACACAGGATGTCATTCATCCCGGATTAAGGGCAACATCGTATGCAATAGCAGTGGCTGTTCAGAATTTGCTGGGTTCCTTTACTGCTCCGATTGTACTTGGGAAAATATCTGACATTTATAATATCAAAACAGCTATGGCAATCCTTCCTTTCGTTTTAATGATAGGCGCCCTTCTTTTTTATATAGGATCGCGCTATTACATGCAGGATATGTCAAAAGTACCACCTGTTCAACTGGAGGTGGCACAATAGAACAAGTATAGATTTTTAATCGCGGATGGCGCTTTTATTTGTCCCTTGAACTGGTATAATGGACAAATCCTTTAAGTGATTCTTTCACCTCAGAATCGGGATAAGAATCAAGAATGGCGAGGGCTTTATCACGGTACTGATTCATTTTAAGCTCCGCATATTCAAGGCCTCCATAATCCATAACAAAGGAGATCACCTCATTAATTTCAGCCCTGGTCTTTTTTTTGTTCCTTACAATATTAAGGATGTGCCTTTTTTTTGAGTTAACAGACTGTTCGAGAGCGTGTATCAAAGGCAGAGTGATCTTCTTTTCCTTTATATCATTTCCAACAGTTTTGCCGGTAAGACCCGTTCCTTCATAATCCAGGATATCATCCCTTATCTGAAAAGCAATCCCGATATTCTCTCCGAAGTCTTTCATCAGCTGGATCACCTCGGTATCTTCCGATACTGACCTCGCACCGCATGCAGTGCAGGCAGAAAGCAATGCGGCTGTCTTACTTATTATGATCTTGTAATAGTCCTCTTCCTTTATGTTCAATTTCCTTGCTTTCTGGAGCTGCAAAAGCTCACCTTCAGCCATCGATTTCACGGCTTCTGAAATAATTTCGAGCATATCGTAACGCGATTTTTCAACACAGATATGCATACCCGAAGAGAGAAGGTAGTCTCCAAGAAGAACTGCTATTTTTGAGTTCCACAGGGCATTTATTGAAAGTGCTCCGCGTCTTTCATGTGCATCATCAACCACATCGTCATGAACAAGAGATGCAGTATGAAGAAGTTCAATGCATGTTGCCGCAATATAAGTAGACTCTGCAATTGTACCATTGAGCCGTGCTGTAAGGAAAACAAGCAATGGCCTCATCTGTTTGCCCTTGCGACGTAAAACATAATTCAGAATGATGTTCAGTAAAGGAATATCACTACGCATGGTGCGGCTGAAATAGGCTTCAAATTCGGCCATTTCAGTATCAACGGGTCTCTTTATTCCGGAAAGAGCAGACATAAATAATTATTTCGGTCAAATATAATAAAAAAGACGAATAGGAATCAGTAATCGGTAATCGGTAATCGGTAATCAGTAATCGGATTATAGCACCCAGCCCTGTGAAATAATGCTTAATAGTAGGCTTCTGTGCTATTTTGGTACTATTTCACAGGGCCAGCAACCAGCACCTTTTTCTTACCGCTACTATCATATCGACATATTTATATATATTTGCGTTATTAAACTTTTTAATAATGGAATTTAAGGAACTTAATCCTGAGACTCTTGAAAAAGCTGCAGGAATGTTAAAGGCAATCGCACACCCGGTACGAATAAGTATTGTAGGATGTCTTGAAGACGGAAAGAAAAGAACTGTGACTGAAATTCATACGCAGCTTGGAATAGAACAATCTGCTGCATCACATCATTTAGGAATTCTTAAGGACAAAGGGGTACTTGCTTCAAAAAGGGATGGCAAAAATACCTGGTATTATCTGAAACATGAAAACCTGAGAACAATTTTAGATTGTGTGAGCAATTGTTGTGAAGAGAAATAACCAGATAAGTTTTCAAAAAAAGCCTTCACGAGAGATTCCGGAACATCCTCTTCTGAAATAATACTATAGCTGCAACTCCGCAGGTTATTGATGAATCAGCAATGTTGAAAACAGGTCTGAAGAATACAAGTGATTCTCCTGGTTTGTATGGTGACCAGTGGGGCCAGTGGGTATTAATAACCGGAAAATAGAACATGTCGACAACCCTTCCATGGAGAAAAGAAGAGTAGCCTCCTCCCTGCGGAAAAAGGACAGCGTGCTGATTGAAACTTTCACTGAAGATCATTCCGTAAAATGCACTGTCAATAATATTCCCGATAGCTCCTGCCATTATTGCACTGACTGCCAGAATCAACCCGAGGTTTGCCTTCTTTCTGATCAGTGAAACAAGAAACCAGCCAATTCCAAATATTGCTACAACTCTGAACACGCTTAATATCAGCTTGCCGGGTTTGCCTCCCATTTCCATTCCGAAAGCCATTCCATTATTTTCAATGAAATGAAGGATCCCCCAGTTGCCAAATAGATGAATCTCCTGTCCGATCTCCATATGGGTTTTAACCCAAATCTTAAGGACCTGATCACATAAAAGTATCAGAATTATAAGTAAAACAGATTTTTTCCCTGTTGACATTATTGTTAAGTTAAAAATAAGGAGCGCAAAATAGTAAAAAAAAAAGAAGACGACAATTTGCCTGAAATAAAAGATGGCAGCTAAAACCCTGAATAAGGTTTGCGCTGCGCATTAGAACAAGAGAGTGTTAAATAGAAGGCAATCAAACTCCTATTCTGGACTTTCAATTTCCTGATGACTTTTGAAAAGATCAAGTTTAACAGAGAGCACCATTGTTATTGCAAGCAGTATGAAAAGCCCGATATTCCCTGCCAGATAGGCATAATCATTAAGGGTTAATAATATGAAGATGAATGCATAAAGGAAGAAAAGCAGTCCTGAAATAAATAGGACTGTATAGCTTTTTTTGAAGAGCTTATTGCCTTTCCCGTATAATTGATTTTATCATTTCAAGGGGAATAAGCATAAATAAGCCGAGAAATGCGAGCAGCACCATTTTAAATGTCAATGATTACTGCAGCTTTTTGTTGTCGTTGATTTCAATTTTCATAGCAATGAATATTAGTTTAAAAGTACTTTGAGCTGCAAAGTAATAGTGTAAAAAAATTATTGTGATTTTATGATGTCTTCAAGAGCTTTGAGATGATTCCGGAATAAGATAGCTCCGTTTTCTGTTATTGAATAGCTGGTGTTTGGTTTTCTACCAATAAATTTCTTGTTTACCCTGATTAAGCTGTTCTCCTCCAGTGTTTTCAGGTGACTTGCAAGATTACCGTCAGTAACGCCGAGTGTCTCTTTGAGAGTATTGAAATCATATATCTATTCCTTTTTCACTAGTTATCAACAATTTAATTCTTTAGAAGGTGCGAGGGCAAACTGGAAAAGGTGCGAACCTCACCCTTTTTGGTGGCGCCATTATGGCCTTGTGTAGCGGGCGGACAAAAAGGGGGAGGTTGTCTTTTCCGGACTCTTTTTCTTTGTTTCATTTCTTTTGGAGGAGCAAAAGAAATGAAAATAAAAAAGAAGGTGTCCTCTTGAGACACCCTCCGTAATAAAAAACTCTTTATTAGTTCACAGCGAAGAATAACCAATTACTATTGACAAATGGTATTTACTTTATTTGAATCCCAGCAATACCAGTTGGAATCTCCCATGTAATCGACAGATTTCACATGACCATTTAATGTGGTTGTATTCCATTCCACACTGACATCCGAAAACTTCAATCCGTCAAAATAATGAATTGTATAATATGCATTCAAAGCAGCAGTTGTCAACCCGTACTCGATATAACTATTTAGGAAAGGGTCGGCTTTAGTATAAGTATATTTTACATATCCGACAGTTTCTGCTGTTTTCGTCCAGTCAACCTGAAGTAACGCCACAGGTGTCTGAGGCTCCTGATAAAAGATCCATTCACCACCAGTACCATCAAGCTTTGAGGTACCTTCAAACCAGAGAAATTCGGCAAAGCCGCCAGTACCTTCCTGGGTAATGTACATTTTCCATTGAACGTCACTGCTTCTGATCAGACCTGTGAGTCTTGCCTTATATGTCCCGTTTAAGTAGGTTACACTATAGCTCCATTGCCAGTTTTTTTTTGAAACATAGACCGGAACCTGACCAACAGTTGCTTTGAATGCAGTCATAGGTACACCAAGGTGCGTATTAATGATCTGTTTCCAAACCGCGGCAACTGTTGCTGCGAAATCCCAGTTGCTGTTTTCAGTACCTTTTTGCAGAGGCAGCACTTCAAATGATTTTTTTGCTGTAGTGAAATTGCTGAAATCGATTATCATAGATTCTGGCAGTGGCAACACAGGAGGTTCTCCTTTGTCCTTTTTGCAGCTAATAATGAATCCTGCAGAAAGAATAATTACAAAAATAAGAGCAAACACCTTTTTCATGGATAGGAGAGTTAATTATAGAAATAAAACGAAAAGCTCAAGTTCAAATTGTTGTCAATCTGCAAATATATGAAAGGAGAACCTGAAAACCGTACAATAAAGGGATATTATTATCCCGATCTGGCAGACATGATTCCCGTAAAAAAATTGACAACTAATATTGGAGGCTGAATTAAAGGTTTAATTATCTTTATGCAAATATTGGTCTGATCAAAAATATTTGATTCAAAATAAATTATTTTAGTCATTTTAATATTTTTGGGCATGTTGGATTTTGCAGGGATATTTGATTTAATCCGGAAAATTAAGTTTTAAATATTCTATAATTAGGTATCAATGTGCAGATATTCCTCCGCAGAAAAAATTAGATATTTATTCCTGCTTATCTCCCTTGCTTTTATCATACTCACTTGTCAGGCCAGTATAATTCAGGTAACCGAAACCGGTAAACAGGCTAAAGTTCAGGGAAAAGCACCATTAAAACAACAACAGAAGGATACTGGCAGATTTCAGAAAACTGACATAACAAAACAAACCGGGAAAGATACCTCCAGACTCCGGAAACCAGATACCGCAAAAGTTCAGGGAGGAGACACATCAAAAGTTCAGGGGAAAGATTCCCTTAAACTTAAAGGAAATGATTCACTTGCCTTGCAGTCAAAAGATACAGTGAATCGTCCTTTACCTGATTCGGTTATCTATAAAAAGAATGATTTTTCAGGTGAAGAGCTGATAAGAGGTGAACGTCTCTTTTATGGTCTTGTTTATCTTTCCGATAAATCGGTCAATTGTGCGAGCTGCCACAATGCCCGCGTATCTGATACCCTCAACTGGAACCCCGATGCCCTGGTCATTTCAAAGAAGTATCTGAATAAAAGTGCTCTTGAATTAAGCAAAGTTCTGCTCAAGCCGATCGGCCCAAAGATGAAACAGGTGCATAAAGGTTTTCAGCTTTCTGCCTCAGATATAGTTCTTATCAAGGCTTACATGAACAAATTCACCGGAATAGGGCTTGCACAAAATAAACCGCTGATCACGAATCTCTTAATTCTTATTATTTCTTCAGTTCTATTTCTCTTTTGCGTTATTGATCTTATAATCAAAAAAATATTTAAAAATCAACGGATCAAGTGGATCATTCTCTCTGTCACCGGTATTATTATTACCTGGATCCTGGCTGTCAATGCAATTGCTTTTGGGCGGTCTGAAGGATATTCTCCCGACCAGCCGATTAAATTTTCACATGCCGTACATGCCGGACAAAATAAGACAGATTGTATATATTGTCATTATACGGCAAAAATAAGTAAATCAGCAGGAATTCCTCCTGGGAGTGTTTGTATGAACTGTCATCTGCTGGTACGCAACGGAACCAGGTCGGGCGCTTTTGAAATTGCCAAAATTGTCGATGCTTTCGATAACAGGAGAGCAGTTCAGTGGGTCAGACTGTACCGGCTTCCTGATTTTGTTTTTTTCAGCCACGCGCAACATGTAAACGCAGGGCAGATTACCTGCGATGCATGTCATGGAAATGTGAAGGAAATGAACAGGCTTGTACAGGTTCCTGATCTGTCAATGGGATGGTGCATACATTGCCATGAAACAAGAAAAGTAAATCTAAGTAATGAATATTACATGAAATACTTTCCCGGGCTTTCTGATTCTATAAATTCCGGGAGAACCGACAGTGTTATGATCGCCAGTATCGGAGGCAAAGATTGCGGGAAATGTCATTATTAATTGAACATAATTCAAGAAAATTCCTTCAGGGATGAAAAAGGTTCGGAAAAAAATTGAGCTAAAACGACACAACGACGAAGTTGAATCTGAATGAGCTGGCACGGATAATGAAAATGTATTTTCCGGGCTTCTGAACGATCTTAGTAAAGACAGACAAGCTTCACGAAGGGATTTTTTGAAATTATGCGGCTTCAGTTTTGCTGTTTCCGCTCTTTCTGCCTGCCAGTCAAAAATCAGTAAAGCTTTACCATATGCTTTGGCTCCTGTCGAGATAACACCTGGTGAAGCACTCTTACTATGCTTCGAGCTATATTAACGGAAATGATTATTGCAGTATTCTGATAAAGACCAGGGATGGCCGGCCAATAAAGATTGAAGGCAATCCTGAATCAGGTATGACCAGGGGAGGTACAAGTGCAAGAGTCCAGGCATCAGTGCTTGATCTTTATGATACCGGAAGGTTTCATGGACCATTTGCAGATGGCAGATCCGTTACCTGGGATGCAGTGGATAAAGATATTCAGGAAAAGCTTCAAAAGATAGCGGAAGAAAAGGGAACGATTGTTCTGCTTACACCGACTGTTTTCAGCCCTTCGACTGAAGCTGTTATTTCAGGTTTCCTCGAAAAATTCAAAGGCTCTGAATGGGTACAATATGATGCAATCTCATATTCAGCAATGCTGGAAGCCAATAAGATAAGTTTCGGAAAACAGGTTATACCAGATTTCCGGTTCGACAAAGCTGATGTGGTAGTAAGCTTTGGAGCTGATTTTCTGGGCACATGGCTTTCTCCGATAGAATACACGGAACAGTTCAGTTCAAGGAGGGATCCGGAGCAGGCAATGAACTACCTGGTTCAGCTTGAATCCAATCTCAGTCTTACAGGGAGTAATGCCGATCTGAGAATTCAGATCAAGCCTTCTCAGGAGGCAGCGGTCCTTATGAATATTTACAGGGAAATTATTAAAAACTGTTGAACATCACGATATCAGTGCCCCGGCTTCACCTGTTGATGTAAGCGGAATATCAGCCAAACTTCTTGCGGCAAACGGAAAATCTCTTGTAATTTCAGGTTCAAATGTCAGAGAGATTCAGCTTCTTGTAAATGAAATTAACCGATCGCTTGGCAGTATTGGACAAACGATATTGTTCGAATCTTATCTTAAGACGCATGCTGCACTTGACAGCAACATGGAGAGGCTTGTCGGGAAGATGCAGAATGGTTCTGTAAATGCAATTCTGATGTGGAACGTGAACCCGGTTTACACGTGGTATAACAGGGATGCTTTCACGGAAGGTCTTAAAAAAGTAGATCTGACAGTTTCACTTTCAGGTGCTCCTGATGAAACAAACAATCTGGTTCGTTACATATGTCCCGATAGCAACTACCTCGAGAGCTGGAATGATGCTGAACCAAAAAAGAATCATTACAGCCTGATGCAGCCTGCTATCAGCCCGATATTTAATACGCGCCAGATGGCTGACACCCTTCTGAAATGGTCAGGTTCGACAAAAGGGATGTATGATTTTATTAAAAACTTACTGGACCGATAATATGATGAGGCGGCAGTCGGAATTCCTGAATCCTGTTGATTTTTTTGATCATACCGTGCAAAGAGGGATCTTTGAACCGGGCGGAGTATCAGGTGAAAGCCTTGCATCAGCTTCATTGTCCAGTCAAACCCCGTTCAATCACGAGTTGACTCTGACCGGAAAAGAATCAGATAAAAATACTTTAGAGTTAGTTTTGTATGAAAGGGTTCCTCTGGGTGAGGGAAGACAGGCTAATAATCCCTGGCTCCAGGAATTGCCCGATCCGGTAACAAGGATCTGCTGGGATAATTATGCAACTATATCTCCTGCGCAGGCAAAGGAGAACAACCTGAATGATAATGATGTTATAAATATTGGCAAAATTGAACTTCCGGTACTGGTACAACCCGGACAGGCTTATGGAACAATAGGTATCGCCCTGGGTTATGGGCGAACAGTCTGCGGAAAGGTTGGTACAGGTGTAGGCGCGGATGCCTGGCCTTTGATATCATCGGAGAATGGCAACAGATCTTATAGCGGGAAACATGTCACCATAGCAAAGACCGGAAAGGTAATTGCTTTTGCACAGACCCAGACTCATCATAGCATGGAAGGCAGGGCTCTGGCACGCGAAACTGTTCTGAAGGAGTTCAAAAAAAATCCGTCTTCAGGTAATGAATTGCATGCCTACTTCACCGGACATAACAAAAGCCTGTATAAAGACAGGATATATCCGCATCATCATTGGGGAATGGCTATAGATCTCAGTAAATGTACAGGATGCGGAACATGCGTAATAGCCTGCCAGGCTGAAAACAATGTTCCTGTAGTCGGGAGGGAGGAAGTTCACCGTGTTCACGAAATGCAATGGCTGAGAATTGACAGGTATTATACAGGAGATGATGAAAATCCAGGCGTTCTTTTCCAGCCTGTTTTGTGTCAGCATTGTCAGAATGCTCCATGTGAGAATGTTTGTCCGGTTGCAGCTACCAACCATAGTTCTGAAGGGTTGAACCAGATGATTTACAACCGGTGTTTCGGAACCAGGTACTGCAATAATAACTGTCCGTATAAGGTGCGAAGATTCAACTGGTTCAACTATACATCAGCTGGCACACTTTCCCATAATTTAAGGGATGTTGAAGGGATGACCACGGATCTGCGCAGGATGGTTCTCAACCCCGATGTAACAGTGCGGGCCCAGGGCGTAATAGAAAAGTGTTCATTCTGCATACAGCGCATTCAGGCAGGCAAGTTAAATGCAAAAAAAGAAAACAGGGCATTATTTGAGAATGAAATTAAAACGGCTTGTTCTCAAAGCTGTCCGGCTAACGCTATTGTCTTTGGGGATATGAATGATCATAACAGCGAGTTGAACAGGCTAATCAGCAGCGGACGGAGATATAACCTGCTCGAGGAGTTATATACCAGACCTTCGGTTAATTATCTTACTAAAGTTAGAAACAAGATTTTATAAGAAATATTACTTATGAGCATTGTTCAATCCCCTATGAGGGCTCCTTTGATTGAAGGAACAAAAACTTATCACAGCATTACCAGCGACCTGCTTAAACCAACTCTGAATAAAGCGGGTAAGCTATGGTACATGGGGATGACTTTGTCGAACCTGGCTATGTTATTTGGATTGGTCATGATCACCTGGACAGTCTGGCAGGGTATTGGTACCTGGGGAGAAAACAGGACTGTCGGCTGGGCTTTTGAAATCACAACCTTTGTCTGGTGGATAGGAATCGGGCATGCCGGGACTTTTATTTCTGCCATTCTGCTGCTTTTCAGGCAGAAGTGGAGAAACAGTATCAATCGTTCAGCAGAGGCAATGACCATTTTTGCCGTGATATGTGCTGCTCTCTTTCCCCTTATTCACCTGGGCCGGCCTTTACTGACATTTTTTATATTCCCTTATCCGAACACACGGGGAGTATGGGTAAATTTTAATTCACCTCTGGTTTGGGACGTTTTTGCAATATCTACATATTTTACAATTTCGCTGGTATTCTGGTATGTGGGTCTGATACCCGATATTGGCACTTTACGCGATAAGCTCAAGAATGGATTTAAAAAGAGTGTTTATAATTTTTTAAGTTTTGGCTGGACGGGTTCTGCCAGACACTGGCACAGGCATGAGATCACCTCTATTATGCTTGCTGCAATAGCTACTCCGCTTGTTTTGTCGGTGCATAGCATAGTGAGCATGGATTTTGCCTCTTCAATACTCCCGGGATGGCATACTACTATTTTCCCGCCTTATTTTGTCGCCGGAGCAATCTTCTCAGGTTTCGCCATGGTGCAAACGCTCCTGATAATAGCCAGGAAAACAATGAAACTTGAGGACTATATTACGGTGAGTCATATTGAAAACATGAACAAAATACTGATTGCGACGGGCTCTATTGTCGCCCTGGCATATATGACCGAGATGTTTATGTCGTGGTACTCCGGGAATGAATATGAGCACTATGCCTTTATGAACCGGGCAACCGGACCTTACTGGTGGGCGTACGTAATAATGATCGTTTGTAATGTATTTGCTTCACAGCTGCTTTGGATCAGGAAGCTCCGGACAAGCCTGATGTTCACCTTCTTCCTGTCAATTGTTATTAATATCGGAATGTGGTTCGAACGCTTCGTGATAATTGTTACTTCTCTTCATCGCGACTTTCTGACTTCAAGCTGGACCATGTATAAACCTACAATTGTCGAGTATGGGTTAATAATCGGGACCCTGGGGATCTTCTTCACGGCATTTCTGCTGTTTATACGGGTCTTCCCGGTTATCGCCATTTCGGAAGTTAAATCAGTCCTGAAAATAACAGGTGAGGATCACCATAAAAAAGATTTGAGCCATGAGAGCTAGGAATTATATATCAATATATTTTGATGATGAAGTTCCGTTGCTCCAGGCTGTGAAGAAACTTCGTGACAGTAATGTGATCATTGCTGATGTGCTTTCTCCTTTCCCGGTTCATGGGATTGATGAAGCCCTATCTATGAAACGAACGCGAATACCGGTTGGCGGATTTATCTTCGGCGCCCTCGGAGCATTACTCGCATTTGGATTTCAGGCATGGGTCTTTACTGTAAGTTATCCGCTGATAATTGGAGGGAAGCCTTACTTTGCAGCTCCGTCCTTTATTCCTATAACTTTCGAACTTACCGTTCTCTTTTCAGGACTCTCTATGGCTGCAGCCCTGCTGATAAGATCAAGACTGAAGCCGGATATAAGGTTCGTGCCAATTGAGAAAAGAGTAACCGATGACAGATTTGTCATTCTTGTCGAAGCAACGGATGATGGGGCCACACTGAAGAGTGTGACATCGCTTTTATCGGGAATTCAAACTATAGAAATAAGGTAATAAGATAACTGCAACATGGAGGAACAATTCAAATTTAAAAAACTATACCGAAACGTTCTGGTAATTTTATTTGTAGCCGGGATCCTGGTTGCATCGGCAGCAATTCTTATTTCTAAAGCCGGCGCCCCAAGGATTTGGGCAAATATACTGCTCAACAACCAGTTCTTTATGGGACTTTCACTCGGAGCGGCCTTCTTCCTTGCAGTACACAGGCTGGCTCTTTCAGGATGGCATACGGTTCTCCAGAGATTACCCGATTCAATGACAGCTTTCCTGCCTGTTGCCTTTATACTGATGCTTCTCATTTATTTTGGCATGCACAATTTGTATCTCTGGTCAGATAATAATATCTCTGATCCAGTAATAGAAGGGAAAAAAGCCTGGCTTAATGTTCCGTTTTTCTTTATAAGGCTGATAATCTATTTCTGCAGGCTGGATAGTTCTCACACGTATGATGAGAACAAGCTCCAATGCACTGATGACCTCTTCAGATATTAAGTTTTATAATCGGGCAAAGCTCTATTCGGGCCTTTTCCTGGTATTTTATGCAATTACCGTTTCTTCAAGCAGCTGGGACTGGATAATGTCTCTCGATGCACACTGGTACAGTACTATTTTCGGATGGTATGTTTTAATTGGAATGTTCGTTACCTCACTGGCGTTTATTACTTTGATGATCTGGTTTCTGAAACGTCAGGGATACCTTAAATATATCAGAACTGATCATATTCATGACATGGCAATTTATATGTTCTGTTTCAGCATTTTCTGGACATACCAGTGGTTTTCGCAATATGAGCTTATCTGGTACGGTCATCTGCCTGAGGAAACGTCTTATTTCATTCCAAGGCTCCATGAGTATAAAATTGTTTTCTTCGTTAATCTTGGCATTAATTTTCTAGTTCCCTTCTTTGGACTGATCACTTATAATTCAAAACGGCAACTTAACTGGGTGGCTTTAATAGCCGCAATTGTACTGATAGGTCATTGGATAGATTACTGGCTGATGATCATGCCGGCAACAGCGGGTGATAAGGCTGGTATGGGAGTCCTGGAAATTTCCATGACAATAGTTTATTTCTGTCTGTTCATTTTTATAGTATTCAGATCTCTCTCAAAAGGTCCGATTGTAGTGAAAAATGATCCGTTCCTGGAGGAAAGCCTGAATTATGAATCGTAAATGTTAATTGTATTTGAAAATGCATCGTGTAAGACAAATATCAATCAGAATTTCAGTTCTTTTACTTGACCGGAATAATTATCTCCTCATGTGACAGGCAAAGGAGTATGCGCGGATATGACTTTATACCTGATATGGTATATTCACAGGAATATGAAACGTATTCAACAAATCCGAATTTTCGTGATAGTTCCACAATGAGAATTCCGGTTGACGGGACGGTCCCCAGAGGATTTACCCCTTTCAGGTATACAATTGACTCGGCATCGCGTTTAAGGGCAGGAAACGAGCTTAAAAACCCCTTTATGCCTACTGAAGAGGTTATAGCCAGGGGCAAACTAATATTTACCACATTTTGTATTGGCTGTCATGGGGCACTGGGAAAGGGAGATGGTCAGCTTTTTAGCAGCGGATTATATCCATTAAAGCCCCGTGAAATTTCAGGAGTTCCTACTTCCAAATTAAAGGATGGTGAGATATACCATACAATAACGCTCGGATTTGGCTCAATGGGCGCTCATGGTGCTCAGATAAATCCGGAAGACAGGTGGAAGCTGGTCCTCTATGTGAGGGAATTGCAAAAACAAGCACAGAAGGCGAGGGATACGACCAGGACCCGATGAACTAACCCCTGCCTCACCCTATTATCCTATCCGAAATCAGAAGCAGAAGGATCAGCAGGAAATATAAATCGAGGAACATGGAGTATCTCCTGTAGTTGGTGCTCTTTTCCCTGATCTTTAGCAGGGTCGAAAATTGCCAGGTTATATAAATCGAAGCTATCAAAAGAATTAAAATTACTATGTGGGACCGGATTATTTCAAAATAACACAGAAAAAGCGCAGCAAAAACTGAAGATACGACCCAGGTAAATGTTAATCTTTTAATTTGTTTCGGACTAAAAACATCAATCAGGCTTGGTATCCCTGCATGTTTATATTCTTCTCCATATTTCAGGATAAGTAACCAGAAGTGAGGAATCTGGCCGGTAAAGATCAGAAATTCAATGAACATAATCGGTTTATCCCATAAACCGCCTCCGGCAGCCACCCATCCGATAAGAGGCGGTAAGGCGCCTGTGATTGCACCCGGAACAACAGCAAATGCCGTGATTCTCTTGGCATAGGTATAGATCCCATTGTACCAAATGATTGTAATAAGCCCAATGATAACGGCTTTAAGGTTCCCGGCATAATAAATAAATATTATACCGGCAAGAAGGTTTATAAGGATGAAAATAGTTGCTCCCTTCACACTGATCCTGTTTCCCGGCAGCGGACGATTTCTGGTTCTGTCCATTTTGCTGTCAGTTTCCACTTCCTGAATCTGGTTAAGAACTGACGCGGAGATAGCCATCAGGAGGATCCCGAAGCTGGTTATAAAGATTCGTAAATTGAGATGAGGATCAAAAATAAAATATCCGGTGAATCCTGTCAGACCCACCGGAATCATAATTTTAATTTTGGCAAGTTCTAAGTAGTCCTTAAGCTTATTCCCCTGATTATTTGTCATTAAGAGTTTTCAGGTATTCAATTATTTTCGCTATATCATCATCGCTTAAGGTGCTCCGGAAACTTTGCATCAGTCCGGAAGGGAATCCTTTCGTAATATCAGCATTGGGATCAAGAATGGATCTTTTTATATATTCATCATTGACGGTAACAGTGATTTCCTTTCCGTCCCTGCAACACAACTTGTTGTGAACCGTACAGATTTAAATAACTGGGACCAATCAGCTTTGATCCGTCGGTGGTATGACATGCAAAACAACCCTGGATCCTCATAATTGCCTCACCTGCTGCACCCGGGGCTGATTCCCGGCAACTGCAACCGGCTTTGCACTTTCAGCATACCATGTATTAAATTTGTCCTTTGCCATAACATTAACGGTAGAATGCATGTATGAGTGCTGCAATCCGCAATATTCGGCACAAAAAATTTTATATTTACCTTCAGTCTCGGGCAGAAACCACATAAACTTTTTCTCTTCCTGGTATGATATCAGATTTTATCCTGAAGTCAGGAATGAAAAGACTGTGAATTACATCAAGTGAGATAAGGTTTAATTTTAACGGGTGTATTAACAGGAACTATCAGATCGGGACTTTGTTTTCCATTTTCATAAATGAACATAAAATTCCACATTCTTGCAACAGCGGTGATGTTCATGGCATCTTTCGGTGGCTTTGGTGGTGGGTTTCCATCCTGCCCATCCCAGGTAGAACATAAACAGTGCCAGAAGAATCGGAATAACTGTCCAGGTAATCTCCAGAATATGTATTTCCTTCAATCTGAGTAGCCACAGCATGTCTTCTTCCTGTTATACCTGAAGATAAAATAGAGCATGGTGACAGTAAGCCCTATAAGAAGTAACAATGAAATACCCGCAATAAAGTAAAATGCAGTATTATACGTTGATACATAATTTGAAGCTTCAATTCCTGTAGTTGAATACATAACTGATTATCTATAAAGGTAGTCCAGAAGAGTTATTGTTATTACCGCGCAGATAAGAGCAATATAACACCAATGACCGCTCAATGAAAACATTCTGTTCTCAAACTTAAGGTGCATAAAAATACGCAAAACAAATGAAGATTTAACTGCAGCAATGATCAGTGCAATTGCAACAGTCAATGCTCCCAGATAAATTTGTGTCAGAGCTACTGATGTAAGTGTAAGTGCAATTAACACTGCCAGGACATAAAGGAATGTTCTGTAAGGAATTATATGATTTTTTTCATTCTCTATTGTCTTCATCAGTTTTATGTAATGAGATAAAACAATGGAAAGAGGAAGATCCAGATCAGGTCAACAAGATGCCAGTATAATCCGCTGTTTTCAAGTAAAACATAATTTTCAGAGTTGATTTTATTTTTTGATAATTGATACTGCAATTACTAGAATAAAGACCAGTCCGACAATAATATGAAGGGCATGAAGCCCGGTCATAAAAAAGTATAGTCCATAAAAAAGCACATCGCCATGACCACGAAGAGCGAGAACAGAAGAGCCCGGATAAATATGTTCCCTGAATATGTTCTCCCCATTCAAAGTATTTATTTACAAGAAAAGCCAGTCCCAGAAGTAATTGTTATACCAAGAAGCAATAAGTGAAAGTTTTTTATTTTTTTTCTGGAGTGGCTGTAATCGACATTGCAATTGTTGTACTGCTTATCAGAAGAATAATGGTATTGATTGTACCGATAAAAACGCTCAGTTCCTGTGCAGCCAAGATGAAATGCACTGGCATTTCTGATACCTGTATACTGAGTAGACAATAAAAAGTCCGCCGAACAGCAGCATTTCTGTAAAAAGAAATAACCACATCCCGGTTTTAGATGCCAGATCGTCTCGGTGTGCTGCTATTACTGTACTCATTTATAGTTGTATGGTCCTTTGGTTATTACAGGGATTTCTTCAAAATTTTCAACCGGCGGAGGAGATGGAATGGTCCATTCGAGGGTTTTTCCACCCCAGGGATCTGAAGGAGCTTTGACTCCGTTTCTTAATGAATGAAATAAGGTTGATTATTATTACTAGCCAGTCCGAAGTACATTACTAATTGCTCCGAATGAAGAAAATATATTTCCGGTATGAAATATCTCATCATAATCATAATATCTTCTGGGCATACCTTTCATTCCAAGAAAAAACATCTCTCCATACAGTGTAATAAATCCGATAAAGAAGATGATTAAACCAATATTGGCCCATCTGGTATCATACATTTTTCCTGTAATTTTCGGATACCAGTAATGCATTGCACCAAAAAAGGCAAAACCTGTTCCTCCGAAAACAATAAAATGGAAATGTGCAACAACAAAATGTGTGTTATGCAAATGAATATTAGTAGCAAGTGATCCAAGAATAAGTCCTGAAAATCCACCAATCATGAATACAAAGAGGAAACCCAACTGCCCAGAAAAAAGGAGTTTGCAGATCAATTGAGCCTTTATGCATTGTGGATATCCAGTTAAATACTTTTACTGCACTCGGTATTGCTACAAGAAATGTCAGAAGTGAAAATGTATAAAGAGCAGTACCGCTCATTCCGGATGTGAACATATGATGTCCCCAGATAAAATAACCTACAAATGCAATCGCAATACTCGATGCAACAATGAATTTATACCCGAAAATTGTTTTGTGACAGAAAGTTGGTATAATCTCAGAAATTGCTCCCATAGCAGGTAAGATCATAATATAAACTGCCGGATGGCTGTATGTCCAGAATAAATGCTGATAAAGAATCGGATCACCTCCCAGGGTCGGATCGAAAAATCCGATATGCAAGGTCCTTTCAGCAACAATCATTAGCAGTGTAATTCCAATAATCGGAGTAGCAAGCAGCTGTACCCATCCTGTGGCATAAAGGGTCCAGGGAAATAATGGCATTTTCATCCATGTCATACCCGGAGCACGCATCCTGTGAATAGTCACCAAGAAATTCAGTCCGGTAAGTATTGATGAAAACCCAAGTACAAATGCTCCAAAAACTGCAGGAAGCATATTCCCTGTTGTTCTGAAACTGTACGGAGCATAAAATGTCCATCCTGTATCGGGAGGTCCCTGTCCGGTAAATTGTGATATCAGCACCAATGTAACACCAGTGACATAGAAATACCATGATAGAAGATTAAGTCTTGGAAATGCAACATCTTTTGCTCCGATCATGATTGGCAGGAGGAAATTGCCAAATACAGCAGGCAAACCGGGAATGACAACTGCAAATATCATTATAATGCCATGGAGCGTAAAAAAGGCGTTATATGTCTGGGCGGTCATAATCGTTTTGCCCGGGGCAATAAGCTCAAACTTCATCAATAAACCAAGTGTGGCTCCAATGGCAAAGAACGTAAGAAGAGAAAAGAGGTATAAAATTGCAATCCTTTTATGATCAGTAGAGAATATCCAGGAAAAGATACCTTTGTACTTTCCTTTATAATCAAGATAACTGGGTTCTTCAATAGCTTTCCGGGTACTCATTTATTAAGCCTGGGTTTTATTTTTAATCTGGAGAAAGACAGGAACAAAAATAATAAAACGACAAAAAATGAAATAACAATTGCTGAAACCCTTGTTACATTAAATACATACTGATTGCCCTTCGTATCATAAGAATAACAGACAGCAAGCAACCGGTTTATGCTTGGTCCGATTTTCCCTTTAGCAGCTTCAACCATAGTAATTTTAATATCGAACGGCAGAAAATCAATTCCCCTGAGGTAACGGATAATCTTTCCATCGGCACCAAGTGCTATAAGCCCGGTAGGATGAACATACTGATTGTTTATATTCTGATAATTAAATCCGACGGATTTGGTTAATTTGGCTATATTCAAGACTGTCAGAAACAAAAAAATGCCAGTTCTTTGCTGCTTCCTTTTTCTTCATCGTACTGATATATGCGGCTTTCTTTTTGATTCCCAGATCGATCTTTTCCGAAGGATCAAAACTGATTGTAAGAACTTCATAATCCTTACCCAGCTGAAGATCAACCTCATCTATGAATTTAGATATTCCACACATCAGCGGACTGCAGGTTCCGGGACATTGATAATAGACCAGATTTAGAATGGCAGGTTTATCAAGAACATCTTTTAACAATACTGTATCGCCATTCTCATTGACCAGTTTTGTATCGAGAGCAGCATACTGTCCCTGTTTCTCATCGAAACTGACCTGCATTTGCTTATCAAACAGAGATGTTTGAGAAAATGATTCAATACTGTTCAGACAAATAAATAATACCAGGAAAATTTTAAATTGACTCATAGCAGTGCAATGAAATATTAGTGTTTATAAAGATATAATATTTTTCATTCAGGTTAAATAAAACTTATACATCGTTTTGATGCATTCACTTTCATATAACACAAATTTTAGCCAACAGGTTTTTGAAATTATTACTTTTTTTGTTTTTCTTCCTCAGAATAGATGCCTGCAATCATCAATGATCCACCCATAAGTGAGATATCCTTCAGAAAGTGCAATAAGTGTAGCTGTCTTGTCAGCATCGTGAACAGATGTGGAATATGAATTGTAACAATAAAGATGAACAGGAGTATTGCGAGCAGTAGTTGTGGAAAATTTCACGAATTTTTTCGTTATTATACTGATGCTGGCAGCTATAAGCATAATTCCTGTAAGAATTATCGTGTATGCCCCCAGCGGTATGAAATGATGTAAGCATTCCAAGATAATAATCTGTCATCAGGAAATGATTGATCCCGAAAAGTGCAAATGGAATTGCAAACAGAATTCTTCCGATTGTTGTGATTTTTTTCATATTAGTCTTTTGTTAGGATGATCGAATTATTTGAATTATTAGACAGCTGCTCTGATTTTACATCCATAAATTTATGAATTTTTTTTATCACGGTTTAATAATATCATAAATCCTGAAGCTTGCTGATTTTTTGAAACTTAAGTATGAACAATCATAGATTATGAATGTTATTGAATAAAAAACCAAATATGGAACGAAGAAAATTTTTTAAGGCAGTCGGGTTGGTGACTGCGGCTGCCTACATTAGCCCAAAAGTTCTGGGAAACCCTCAAACAAATGTTAAAGTTACAGATATTGAAGGTGTTCCGCCTGCAGAGTTTCCGCCTCTCCCCTTCGCATACGATGCCCTGGAACCTTACATCGATGCCAGGACAATGGAAATCCATTATGATAAGCATCACCGGGCTTATTATACGAATTTCATGAGTGCAGTTAAAGGAACTCCTCTGGAAGGTAAACCGCTTAGCGACATTTTTAAAACTATGTCAAAACAAACAGATGCTGTAAGAAATAATGGCGGGGGTTATTATAATCATCTGTTTTTCTGGCAGAATCTGGGAAAAGGAACATCCGGACCATCAAGTGAATTATCTGCTGCTCTTTCAAAAGCATTTGGGTCGGTTGATAAATTCAAGGAGACATTCAACACTGCTGCCAAGACAAGATTTGGAAGCGGCTGGGCATGGTTGTATTTAGGGACAGATAAGAAACTGGCAGTTGCAAGTTCCCCTAATCAGGATAACCCTCTTATGGATTTATCACCAGTAAAAGGAACACCTATTATTAGGGCTCGATGTTTGGGAACATGCCTATTATCTTAAATATCAGAATAGACGACCGGATTATATTGATGCCTTCTGGAATGTGGTTAACTGGGATGAGGTGAATAAGAGATATCAGCAGGCGCTGAAAGGATAAGAGATTTTTCTACGTATACAGAAATCTCTTTATCTTCAGTGTTGCAGTCTTCTGAAATGGAACAGGCTGAAGAACAACTTTATGGATCTGGCTGAATTTATTTACCTGTGAATTAACATATTCCTGTAACTCAAGTGAGAACCTCATCTACTTTATCCTCGAATTGCCGTGTCATATCCTCTTTCAGGATTTGATATTTCTTTTCAAGTTCCTCCATGTTAATATGAACAAGAGCAACAAGTTTCCCTTTTTGCTGAACTACAAGTGATTCCACAACAAAACGGAAATTATTTATAATTGATTCAATCTCCTCAGGATAAATATTTTCTCCGCTGGCTCCCACGATCATGCTCTTTAATCTTCCTTTTATATAAAGATTATTGTTCTGGTCAAGATGTTCCAAGATCTCCTGTTTTAAACCATCCGTCAGGAGTAAGAACCTCTCTGGTCATTTCAGGTTCCCTGATAATAGCCTTTCATGACATTTGGTCCCTTTGCCCAGATTTCACCTTCACCGGTTATTTTATCAGGATTATTGATAATCAGCTCAATACCTTCAATGGCCGGGCCCGTTGATTCAAATACAGATTTCTGCGGATTGGCGCCTGCAAGTAGCGGAGCTGTTTCAGTAAGGCCATAACCAATTGCATACGGAAATTTGGCTTCGACGAAGGAATCTCTCAACAACTTTGTTGAGCTTTGGCACCACCAATACCATAAAACTTCAGCTTCCCGCCGAATGTTTTCAGCAGTTTTTTACCGGCAGCAGCATTCAGTTTTTTTCTGAGAAAAGGAATCTTATAAAGAAGTTTAAGTATCAGTCTTATCCCTGAATGCCGGCAGATATTTTGTTAAAATATATTTTTTCAATTATCAGCGGAACAGTAAGCATCATGGTTGGCTTTACTTCAGCCAGTGCCGGAAGAAGAACAGAAGGTGTAGGAGGTTTTCTGAGATAATAAACACACGATCCGCAGAGCATTGGCAAGAATCAAACCAAGTGTATTTTCATATGTATGTGATAAGGGGCAGTACTGACAAAAAGCGGTCATTCTCATCAATAGATTGTATTGCCCTGCCTTTCAGTGCATTAAAAGAGATGTTCTTGTGTGTCAGCATAACTCCCTTTGAACGGCCGGTTGTTCCTGATGTGTAGATAATTGATGCAAGGTCTTCTTCTTCAACAGTATATTCTTTGAGAGGAAGTGCCAGAGGATCAAACTTTGCAGGATCCTTATCAGAAAAAATCACTGAAAAATCCTCAATAAGAATGGCTGTTTTCAGATCTTCTGATTTAAATCCTTCAATCCGTGATAAAAGTGAGTTTGAAATAAAAATAGCTTTTGCACCTGAATGTTCAAGAACATTTGCAACTTCCGTAGTTGAAAAATCAGGAAGAATCGGCACAACAACTGCACCCATAAAAGTAATTGAGAAGTAAGCAACTGCCCAGTTTGGCATATTTAAACTCAGGATTGCAACTTTATCACCCGGGCAAATTCCAATCTTTTCCTGAAATGCCATTAGTGCACTGATTTTCTTGATATACTGTTTCATAAGTCTTTGGTTCTTCTCCAACAAATGCATAAGCATTATGTTCACCAAACTTCCTTAATGTTTCATTAAACATTCCAGGGAAAGTCAGCCTGATTTCATTATTGTTCCATTATCCCCTATTCTTAAGCCATATAATCTCAAAGGTACGCATTATTGATTTCACGTCATAGATAATATTACCTTAAAATGCACAAAACCCTGGTCAAAACTTTAAACCTTTATCAGTCAGAATGGTTAATATTGTATATTAATTCAGACGGATATCTTATTTTCAACCACAATATTATGAGTCAATTAATAAGAGTGACAAAGGAATTTCCTTTTGAGATGGCACATGTACTTTGGAATTATGACGGGCCATGCAAAAATGTTCATGGTCATTCATACCGGCTTTTTGTTACACTTTCCGGATACCCTTCAGACGATCCACTGAATCCAAAAAACGGTATGGTAATCGATTTTAGTGATCTGAAAAAGATTGTTAAAAAAGGAGATAGTCAGCATTTTTGATCATTCAGTTGTGCTAAGCAATCAGATCGATAAGGAGAAGGCTGAAATGTTTGCCAAACTGTTCGGAAATACGGTGCTGGTCAGTTATCAGCCTACCTGTGAAAACCTTGTTTCAGATTTTGCGGAACGGATCGCCTCTCATCTTCCTTCAGGAGTTAATGTTGCACAGTCTTAAACTCTATGAAACAGCCACTTCTTTTGCCGAATGGTATGCCAGTGATAACCAGTAAGGATATTTTAAGCAATTTCCCCTGCCGCAAAGTATAAAAATAATTCAGATATGACAGATAATTCCTCAAAAAAACTCTTTCTTCTGGATGCATATGCTCTTATCTTCCGTGCTTATTATGCATTTATCAAGAATCCCAGGGTGACTTCAAAAGGGTTGAATACTTCAGCCATATTCGGATTTCTGCTTGCCCTTGAAGAGGTTCTCCGGAACCGTAAACCAACCCATATCGCTGTTGTTTTCGATACATCCGACTCCAACCTTCAGGCATGAAATGTATAAGGAATACAAAGCTCACCGTGATGAGACTCCTGAAGATATAAAAAAGGCTGTCCCTTATATCAAAAGGCTTATTGAGGCATATAAAATTCCGGTAATCGATTATCCGGGATTTGAGGCAGATGATGTTATCGGCACACTGGCCAGAAAAGGCTTCTGAACGAGGTTTTACAACTTATATGATGACTCCGGATAAAGATTATGCACAGCTTGTCTCCGACAATGTCTTTATGCTGAAACCATCAAGAAGCGGAAATGAATCTATCCTGTGGGGGGTTGATGATGTAAAAGAGGAGTGGAATGTTCAGCGTCCGGAACAGGTAATCGATGTTCTTGCACTTATGGGGGATTCAGCTGATAATATTCCCGGAGCACCAGGAGTTGGTCCTAAAACCGCAATGAAACTGATATCGGAATATGGAAGTATTGAAGAACTGTTTAAAAATACCGATAAGCTGAAAGGAAAGCTGAAAGAGATTATTGAGAACAACAGGGCACAGATTGAAATGTCAAAGAAACTGGCCACAATTGAACAGAATGTACCGGTTGAATTGAATGAAACTGCTCTGGAACTGGAAGTACCCGATCCGTCAAAATTGAAAGTTCTTTTTGATGAACTGGAATTCAAAACAATTGCTGCCAGGATACTTTCGGAAATCGAAAAATCTGAAAAACCCAGGGATCAGCAACAGTTATTTGTCCCGGAACCAGAATCTCAGCAGGGTTCTCTTTTTGGAGAAGAGGCAATTTCTCACGCTGCTGAAAAAGCCACAATCGAAAGTGTTGATCACACTTATATCAATCTTGAATCACATTCAGCGATAAAAGAATTTGTCAAAACAATTAATTCACTGAAGGAATTTTGCTTCGATAGTGAAACTACAAGCATTGATCCTCTTAATGCCGAGCTTGTTGCCCTTACTTTTTCATGGGAAAAAGGAACAGGATATCTTATTCATTTCCCTGAATCACAAAAAGAGACCAAAGCTATTCTTGAAATCGTCAGACCTGTTTTTGAAAATCCCGAAACGCTTAAAATAGGACAGAACATGAAATACGATATCCAGGTTCTGGCTAATTATGGTATTGAGGTTAAAGGACCCTTGTTTGATACAATGATAGCTCATTATCTGCTGGAGCCCGATATGCGGCATAACATGAACCTGTTATCGGAATCATACCTCGGTTATAGTCCGGTGCATATTGAATCTCTAATAGGTGAAAAGGGGAACAACCAGAAGAATATGAGGTCCGTTCCTGTTGATAAGCTCATGGAATATGCTGTAGAAGATGCCGATGTGACCTATCAGTTAAAAAATGTCTTTGAACCACGGATTAAAAAAGAGGGACTGGAGGATCTTTCACATAACATAGAGATGCCTCTGATAAGTGTTCTGGCTACAATGGAAAGAAATGGAGTTATTCTGAATCTTGACGATCTGAAAGCTATTACAATAAATCTTAGGGAAGATATTATCATCACTTGAAAAAGAGATTTATACACTGGCCGGAACAGAATTTAATATATCCTCACCAAAACAGCTTGGCGATATTCTTTTTATCAGGCTGAAACTTGATGATAAAGCAAGGGTTACAAAGACCAAACAGTTTATTACCAATGAAGAGATATTGCAGCGGCTTACAAGCAAACATCCGATCGTCGATAAAGTGCTGGAATACAGGGGACTGAAAAAACTTCTTTCAACATATGTTGAGGCACTTCCCTTGCTTGTTGATAAGAAAACAGGCAGGATTCATACTTCATTCAACCAGGCTGTTGCTGCAACGGGCAGGCTTAGTTCAAATAATCCAAACCTTCAGAATATACCTGTAAGGGATGAACGGGGCAGAGAAATCAGAAAAGCGTTTGTTCCTGGAGAAAGGTCATATCTTTCTTTCTGCCGACTATTCACAGATTGAGCTGAGGCTGATGGCTCATCTCAGCAAGGATAAAAGCATGATAGCTGACTTTCTTTCGGGAAATGATATTCATGCAGCTACTGCCTCCAAGATATTCGGTGTTGAAATCAAGGATGTTACCCGTGAGATGCGCAGCAGGGCAAAAACTGCAAATTTTGGGATCATATACGGAATCTCATCATTTGGACTTTCAGAACGTCTGACATATCGGAAGAAAGGAGGCAAAGGAGCTTATTGATGGTTATTTCAATTCTTATCCGGGTGTAAAAATTTATATGGATGAAAGCATTAAAAAAGCCAGAGATGTGGGATATGTAACAACAATGTTCGGCCGTAGACGATATTTGCCTGACATTCATTCACATAACCAGGTTGTAAGGGGAAATGCTGAAAGAAATGCAATTAATGCACCAATACAGGGCAGCGCAGCAGATATAATTAAGATTGCCATGGTCAGGATCCATGATAGGATGAAATCAGAAAAATTCAGTCAAAAATGATCCTTCAGGTACATGACGAACTTATATTTGAAGTTGAAATATCGGAACTTGAAAAGCTGAAGGAGATGGTTTTGTATGAGATGTCAAATGCTGTTAAGCTTGATATTCCGTTGAAAGTTGACTGGGGAACCGGAAATAACTGGTTTGAGGCACATTGATCCCCAATGCCCACATTGGGGGCTTAAAATCGGCTTATTGAATGTGTGGCAGAATTGGCTAAGTCATTGTGTTAGGAGATAAAGGTAAAATGAATAGCTAATATTAATAACAAATGTTCAAAGCCCCCCATATGGGGGGTTGGGGGGTAAAATTATGGAAGTAAAAGTATTATTCTTCGGTGTTCTGGCAGAGGTATCAGGAACCAGTATTAAGCATTATCAGGATGTAAGATCAATCAGTGATCTTAAACTCAGGATCCAGGATGACTTCCCGGAAATTGTACATTAAGTTTTCGGATTTCACTCAACAACGAGATAACTGACAATGACCTGGCTTCTAAAACCGGGAGATGAGGTTGCATTAATGCCTCCTTTTGCTGGTGGTTGATATAATCTGCCCAATTAAATAATACCGACTGATGGAAGTAAATTATTTAACAGACGGTCCAGTACCGCAGGGAATAATTACTCAGCTTATTGATAAGGTAGGCAGGAAAACAGATTCCGGAGGTCATATGATTTTCCTTGGGCAGGTCAGGGCTGATGAAATAAACGGAAAAACAGTTAAAGCAATTGAATATTCAGCATATGCCGAAATGGTTAATATTGAAGCTGAAAACATAAAAAAGATCATCTTCTCCGAATTCCCCGATGTAAAGTCGGTTGATATAATTCATTCCACAGGAATTGTCAAAGCCGGGGAGATCTCTCTTCTGGTTCTTGTTTCAGCCGGTCACAGGCTTCAGGCAATGCAGGCGTGCAGTAAAACCGTTGAGCTTATTAAAGAGAATTTACCGGTATGGAAAAAGGAGATCTTTAAGGACGATTCACATCTGTGGAAATAGGTTTTTTACCGAACCACTATGGCTCCTGCAGTTCCTTTCAGAATTGAGTTATATTCTGTTTTGTCATTTAATATATCGAGGGCTTTTAAAACCTGTTCATCTTTTGTTATGGTCCAGGCAATTGCACCACTTTCATAGAAATATCGACTAATTATTTCATCTTCAATCAGATCTGTTATTTCTTTCCTGAACATCTTAAGATCCTGATCAAGATTATGGGCAACATCTTTCTCCAGGTCAATAAACAGATCCTTATGAATATCATAGTATTTTTCTTTTTTAGCGTTGGCAATGAGTTCATTAAGCGATTCTTCGGTACTTGTTTTATAGCTGAAGTTCCTTTTCACAAGAAATGTTTTAAAATCGTCATAATCCTTATCGGTAAACTTAAACTGATCTGGTGATTTTATATCGGGATGAGCCCAGTAATATTCAGTGGCAAAATCGAAAATGTAATTCCGAAGGAAGAGTTCTGAAGAGATCTGGCTCAGCGGATCCGGTAAAATCTCGATATCGGGGGTTATGCCTCCACCGTCTTTTACGATCCTGCCGTTTTTAGTTTTAAATTCTGAAATCAGGGAATCAGGAATAATCCCAACGCTTCCGTCTTCATTCGGGTGAGAGAAATCACGTGCCTGAATGCATCTGCCGCTTGGGATATAGTATTTTGCAGTTGTGACCTTAAGCTGAGTGTTATAGCTTAAAGGCCGTGTAATCTGAACCAGACCTTTTCCGTACGATCTCTGGCCGATAATTACACCTCTGTCAAGGTCCTGAATTGCACCTGCAACTATCTCAGAAGCTGATGCAGAGCCTCTGTTTATTATTATTGCGAGAGGAATTTTGTCATCCACAGGCTGTTTTGTCGTTTTAAAATCTTCATCAAACTGTTTGACCTTGCCTTTTGTCGATACTACTTCACTTCCCTGATCAACAAAAAGATTTACGATTTCAACGGCTTCTGTAAGCAAGCCTCCCGGATTTCCGCGCAGGTCGAGAATGATCTGCTGGGCATTTTCGCTTTTTAATGATGTTAAAGCAGTCTTGACATCCTCAATGCAGTTTTGGGTGAAACTTGTAAAACGGATATATCCTGTTTTCGAATCGATCATACCGTAATATGGGACCGGAGGCATAACTATCTTTTCCCGTTTAAGCGGATAATCAGTATCCTTCCCATTTCTTTCTATTGTTACATTTATATCGGTACCGGGATTTCCTTTAAGCTTCTCACTTACAATTTCAGTTGTCAATCCTTTGAGAGAAATTCCATCGACCTTTTTTAAAATATCACCCGGTTTTATCCCTGCCTTATCAGCGGGAAATCCCTTATATACTTCACTTATGACAACATAATCACCATTGCTTCTGACCAGTGATCCGATTCCGCCATATTTACCTGTGGTCATAATAGCGAATTCATCAGCTTCAGATTCAGGAAAGTAGACAGTATACGGATCAAGTGTTTTAAGCATATTATCGATCCCTGCTTTAATCAGTTTATCGGGATCAATTTCATCTACATAGAAAGTGTTGAGCTCCCTGAAAAGTGAGAAAAATATATCAAGGTTTTTAGCGATTCTGAAATCCCTTGTTTCCTGGTTGACCAGGAATCCTGTGCTGATCCCGATGATCAGCAGCAAAGAAAATACAATTATTATTTTGGTTGAACGTATCTTTTTCATAAAAACATGTTGCTAAATTTAGAACGCCGAAATTAATAAGAAAAATCGGGAAGCATTTTGATAAAGAAACAATTAAGACAAATTTAACATAATTAGAGTCAGAAGACCGAAGTCAGAAGACCGAAGTCTGGAGTAAGAAGTTACATGTAATATTATTCTTCTGGCTTCCGACTCGTCAGAATTATCAGTTTGTTTATCATTTCTCTGACTGATTTTTCAACATGTGGGTAATCAGGAACAGAATTCCCTTTCACGATAACAATAAAAACAATCTGAATGTTTTGTGATGCCAGATGATCATAAAGATATTTTTTGTTTTTCCTGTATGCTTCTCTCATCCTTCTTTTTATCAGGTTTCTTGTGACAGCAAGCCTGAACCCTTTTTTTGAAACACTGAAAGCTACCTGTGCAGGACCAGGGATTGAATTCCCCGACTTTGCTCCAGACTACTTTAAGAAGCGAATTATGGAAAATATTTCCGTTTTCAAACAGCGTTTCTATGATTTTTCTGCTGCAGAGTCTTTCGGACTTATCAAACGTCTCCCTGATGGTATTCATATAAAAGCAACTTATCCTGTAAGCCTTACCGAGAGACTTTCAAGAGCTTCAGGGGCTGAATCGTGAAAACTACCTCAAATTTTTGTTATATTCTTTTAGAAAATCATCAAGCGCCATCGTCATTGAGGGAGCCTTTGAATTGGGAGCATTTATGTCGAGTCTCAGTCCTTCACTTTCAACTGCACAGGCTGTTGTTGGTCCGAATGCTGCAATTTTTATATCTCCCTGAACAAACCCGGGAAAATTTTCTTTCAGTGATTTTATTCCTGAAGGACTGTAAAACACGAGGATATCATAATCAAAATCCTTTAAATTTGAAAAATCAGTGCTTATTGTTTTATAAAGCGTTCCGATTGTATATTTGATGTTATTCTTATCAAGCGATTCAGGAATTTCTGCATTATGCGGTTCAGAAAGAGGGACAAAAAAATTATCTTCCCTGTGTTTGATAATCACATCAATCAGATCCTGAAACTTGGCTTTCCCGTGAAATATTTTTCGTTTCCTGTAGACTATATATTTCTGAAGATAAAATGCCACATTTTCAGTAATGCAGAAATACTTCATCGTGTCAGGTACTACTGTCCGCAGCTCATTGCATATTCTGAAAAAGTGATCTATACCGGTTTTGCTTGTAAAGATGACTGCTGTAAAGTCAAGAATATTGATTTTTTGCTGACGGAAATCTTTTGAGGAAACGCCTTCAACCTGATTAAACGGCTTAAAATCAACTTTCAGATTATATTTTCTTGCCAGTTCGAAATATGGAGATTTCGGATTCAGAGGTTCTGGCTGCGATACTAAAATCTTCTTTATTTTCAACTCTTTACAGTTTAAGTTCAACTTCCAAAGTAACCCAAGCCAATCTAAACAAGACCTGTAATATATTTTACTACTATCAAAACAGGCAGAATTTCCAGCGCACAAAGGTATAAAATCAAATAGAATATTGAAATATTCCTGTTTAGAAAAATTATCAGTAGCCTGATAACCCTGAACAGATACAATAATCCAACAGCGATAATACCTGATAAAATAAGACCCTTTACCGGCAGTATTTTGGTATATGAGATAAGAATAATAATCACAAAAAGAAATAATGCTCCGAATCTGTAAGACTGGTAAATACCCAGCAGGTATTCCCTGAACGCCTCCTGCTCTCCGCTGGCTTCACCGGTTATAAGGCATGCAAGATGCCGTAATGGTAACAGCAGAACTGATAATTCCCAGTGAAATTAACCAGACAATTATTCCTTTAAAACCTGCCGGAACGATATCATAATATGAAACAACGGAATAACCAAACAGACCAATAATAATAAATGAAATAAGATTCAGAATTGTTGACTGCCAGTGAAATAGTCCTCCCAGATCACGCGAAACCGGATCATTTATTCCTCTGAACAGAAAAAACCTGCTAAAACTCTGCGACAGGTCGGCCTGACATTTTCCTGACAAGTGAGAAAAGAAATACACACAAAAGGATTATCAGAATCATCCAGTCAGAGTGAAGAGGTTGACAGGGAGATCAGTGCCGGGCTTTAGCTGTTTTATCAGATGTGCCTTTGCCTCTATCTGCTGCTGTCTGACTTTTTCAGTGAAAACAAATGGGAACTGTTTGTACGAGCCATATCCGATTCTTAAAATAAAATTATTAAAATCATAAAATGTAACATCCGCTATACTGTTCTTGTACAAACTGAAGTAGTATCATTGTCAACAGGTACGAGTTTTCCGGATTACTGAAACGGATTTTTGACTGACTGAATCTTTAGCCTGTACTAAATTTTTCACCTGATGTTGAATCAGTTTGAACATGACAGAATCTTGATTAACAATGATTTTACGCGAAACAGTATCCTGCTGAATATAAGAATAGGAAATTATCATCACTTTGGCTGATTCAAAACACAAAAGTAATGATAATTACAAGATGATAATTCAAAAATCCTGTATGATGCTTTTTAAAAATGCGTACTCGGGCAACCTGAGATTTCTGAAAGAATATTATTAGCAAGCTTGCTTGCACCTATTCTGAAGAGAGTATTATTCAGCCATCCTTCTCCGAGACAATGCCTTACGATCTGATAATAAATTATAGCATCGGCAGGAGTAACGATTCCTCCGGCAGCTTTAAATCCAACCTTGATACCTGTTTCTGAATAAAAATCTGAAATTGCCCTGCACATTACAAATGCTGCTTCAGGAGTTGCTGAAACAGGTGTTTTCCCGGTTGATGTTTTAATAAAATCAGCTCCGGCATCCATTGCAATCATTGAGGCTTTGAAAATATGTTCAAAATCACCCAGAAGTCCCGATTCAACAATAACCTTTAGTTGTTTATTTCCGATAGCACCTTTTATTTCCCTGATTTCATCAGCAACAGCTGCAAAATCATTCCCCAGAAATGAACCGACCGGAATAACTATATCAATCTCATCAGCTCCGGCTTCAACAGCCATTTTGCATTCAGTGACCTTTATGCTTCTGAATGTCTGTGAGGTAGGAAAGGCACCTGCTACAGCCGCGATCTTAACATTCCTGGCAGTCAGTTTTTCTTTTACAACTGCAACAAAATTGGGAAATACACAAATGGCAGCAACATTGGGAATATTTGAAAAACGGCCTGAAAAACTATTTACCTTGCCGGTAAAATGTATGATCTGACTTCTATTATCTGTGGTATTCAGACTGGTAAGATCAATCATGTTCAAAAGACTCATCAGGAGATGCTTATCGTGAAATTCGTCTGACATGGAAGATATTTTTTTTAGTCCTTTCTTGATTTCGGTTTCCGAAGGACATGATATTGATCAGTTTTTGATATAGTTTTGTCATGTAATCAGTTGTTAGTTAAATTAAATTACATCGCTATGAAAAAAAAGAACGGGGTTAATATAATGCTTTTTGTTTTCATATTGATTTTAATTGGAATATTAAGTTGTTCAAAACGGATCCAAAAACCACACCGAGGGTATTTTATTACAGACTGACAGGGATTTTTCAGCCATGTCAGTAAAGGAAGGGATGCATAAGGCATTCCTGAATTACATTGCTGATGACGGAGTTATCCTTCGAAACAATTCTTATCCTGCCAAAGGCAAAAAAATCTGGAAGAGCGTTTTTCAGGCAAGAGTGATACCTCATTTGTCCTTAGCTGGGAACCGCTGTTTGAAAAAATATCTGACAGCGGAGACCTTGGTTATACCTATGGTATACACTCAAATATCAACAAATCAACAGGGGAGATCACTAAGGGCACATATGTTACCATATGGCAGAAGCAGGCAGATGGAAGCTGGAAATTTGTTCTTGATACCGGCACACAGGGATTATCAGAGGTTCTGAATAATACCCTTCTTTCAGGATCTCATTTAAGTTTGAGATGCGCCCTTATATTTTGAGTTATGCGATCCATGCCTGGCAAGGGAAGCAAAAATTCCAAGAACAGATAAAGCTGAAAAGATCACGAATCCTGTTCTCATGGCAGAAATAAGTCCGGGGTAAGTTGAAGGATTAATGGTTTGTTTTCCGATATATAGAGAAATGAGCATCATGGCAATGCCCATGCTCATCATCTGACCTACCATCCTCATTGTCCCGACAACTCCCGATGCTACTCCAAGATGACGTTTTTCAACTGAACTCATTATTGCATTTGAGTTAGGTGACGAAAAGAGACCAAATCCGATACCCATTAACAAGAGCAGCAGAATCACAAAATAATCGGGTGTCGTCTGCCTGTATAAAGCAAAGCAATATTAGATCCGGATGCAGTAATTCCCATTCCGAACGATGCAATGACACCCGGATTTCTTTTATCGGATAATCTTCCTGCAACAGGTGATAGAAGCGTCATTGCAACTGGTTGAGAGATCATAATCAAACCGGCGGTTCTGGCATCGAGTCCTTTAAGATATTGCAGGTAAAGACTTATAAAAAAGCCAATTGCACTGGTTGCAGAATAATTAATAAGAGCTGCAATACCTGAAAATGCAAAAACCCTGTTTTTCATGATAAGACCGGATATCAAATACCGGATTGGTGATTTTGTTCTCAATGAACAGAAACAGAGCTGCCATCAACACGGCGAGTATAATGCAGATCCATCCAATGGAAGACGGAAGCTGAGAAAATCCATACATAAACGATGCCAGAGCAATTCCATATACCACAGATCCGCGCCAGTCAAATTTTTCACCTATGGCTTCTGCCCATTCAGTTTTTATTTTCCTGTTGAATAAGAATTAGTGATACTATACCGAACGGGACCAGGAAATGCAAAAATACTTCTCCATCCGAGATACTGAGTCAGCAAACCTCCGATTACCGGTCCGCATGAAAGCCCGAGATACGTTGCAGTTATATTTATACCCAATTGCTCTTCCTCGTCTCTCCCGGCTGAAATACCGAGGTGATTATTGCCATGCTTGTGCCAAAGATCATTGCGCCTGAAATCCCTGAAAGATCCTTAATACGATCAAGTGAAGAAATACTGTGCGAAAAGATTATCAGAAAAGTTGAAATTGTAAAAAGCAAGTATACCAAGGGAAAAGATTTTTTTTCTTCCGATAATATCCCCAAGCCTTCCAAATGGCAATAAGAAATATGGCCGATGACAAAATGAAACTGCTTATTACCCAGCCGAGTCCGATAGCATTTGCATGAAGATCCTTTCCTATTGAAGGCAAAGCGAGATTAACTGCAGAAGCAAGAAAAGGTGTCAGAAAAGCAGCAAATGTGGTAACAAGAAGTACGGATTTTTTAAATGATCTATCTTCAGTGTTGCCGGGATTCATAATTTCATTCAATTAGATTTTTCATTATCGGCGTTTACTAGTCAAAGGAACACGAAACTTTGTACTCATTCCTTATCCTTTGTGTCGATAATTATTGTGACCGGACCATCGTTAATTAGTTCAACCTGCATCATAGCACCAAATTCACCGGTGTGGATCTTCTTTCCCCAGAAGCTGAGAAAGCCTTATCACAAATTTGTCATACAAGGGATTTGCAATTTCAGGTTGTGCAGCACGGATATATGATGGCCTGTTCCCTTTTTTTGTTTTTGCATGAAGCGTGAACTGGCTTATTGCAAGAATATCTCCGCCTGTATCGAGAACTGACAGATTCATAACACCATTGTTGTCGTCAAAAATCCGTAGATTGACTATTTTACCACAAAGCCAGTCAATATCAGTATCATCATCGATCTCTTCAATTCCTACCAGTACGAGTAATCCGGCTCCAATTTCAGATCTGACTTCATTATTGATTGTTACGGAAGCTCTGCTTACCCGTTGAATTACGGCTCTCATCCCCGACATAATTATAGTGATCAAATATATACAATCAATTTCAGAATCATTTGAGTGATGATTTATATTATATTTGCCAACTTATGTTTGCTTAATGGACTATTTTACAATTCTGGCTATCGCTCTGGGATTATCATTCGACACCTTTGCCGTTTCACTGTCATATGGTGTTATACGGAGTCGTATGCTCTTCAGGCAGGCTTCCTGGATTGCAATTGTACTTGCTGTATTTCAGGGCGGACTCACAATTGCCGGATACTTCCTGGGTTCAATAATTTCAGATGCCCTGAAAGCGACAGATCACTGGATCGCTTTGGGATTGCTTTCTTTCCTTGGAATCAAAATGATAGTAGAAGGTATGAAGAAATCAAAAGACCAGGAAACAAAAGATTACAGCAGTAACATTGTTCTGTTTACATTAGCGGTCGGGACCAGTATTGATGCTTTTGCCGTGGGAATAAGCTTTGCCCTTCTGGATGTAAAAATCTGGCAGGCAGGAACGCTTATTGGCGCAGTTACGTTTCTTGCATCTATGACTGCAATACGGATAGGAAAATCAGCAGGCGAAAGACTCGGGAACAAGGTCGAGATAATCGGAGGTCTGCTCCTGATTGCAATAGGCTTAAAGATCTTTCTGGAACATATGCTGGCAACCTGAAACTGATCCTGAGCTAAGCCTTTATCGGACTACAACCTGATCCTGTTTTCCAAGGTCCCAGTATATAGAGTATCTCCTGTTGTAGATACTGTAAAATGGTCTCATTTCAACATCACGAGGATTACCTGTATTTATGGTTTTGAAAGTATTAGGTTTTCCTTCAACAGGTTTCATCCACAGCGAAGGATCCCTTTCCGATGTCATCATTACCGGAACATACGTGGTATCTTTTATTGATGTATCTGCAACCGGACCAAGATCACCGGCAAGCACAAGCGGACCGTACATCACTGCCACCCTGTTGCTGTCATCAGGCATCTGTTCAAGCCGAAGTGAAAATGGGATACTTACATCAACTTTATCACCGGTATTCCATACTCTTTCAATCGGAACATAGCTTCCGGGCTGATCTGCAACTCTTATGTTTTTGCTATTGACCCTGATCTCAATCTTATTCCTGGCCCAGGCAGGATAGCGTACCATCAATGTAAAATTTACAGGTTTTTCGCACTTAAATTCAAAGTGTGAACCTTGCTCTTCCGGAAACGATGTTATCTGTGAGACTGTTGTCCCTTTTTCCTTCCAGGTAAGTTCTGAAGCTATATATTGAAACACAAATAATTCATTTTCATTATGATAAAAAATATTCTTACCATACTTCGAATGGTTTTCCATTCCTGAGCCGACACAGCAGGTGAAGGAGAATGGATCCTGAAAATCCTTAAATCCTCCCATAGCGAGCGAAAGATTGTATGTCACATTTCCCGTTTCAGGATTCTGGGAGGAAAGGATGTGATTAAAGAGAGCTCTTTCATAGAAATCTGCTACCCGGGCAGAAGCTTCCCATTCAAACAAATGTTCCGAAAGCTTAAGCATATTATAGACATTGCAGGTTTCTGTTGTCTCATCTCCCAGCCGGTTCCTGAGCTTATCTTCGGGACCAAAATATTCCTTGTTACCATTTCCTCCGGTAACATATGAATGATGATTTACTACTGTTTTCCAGAAAAACTTGGCGGCATTCAAATCGGATGTGTCACCAGTGAGTTCATAGATTCTCGATAACGCAATCAGTTTGGGGATGTTTGTGTTGCAGTGTTTTCCCGGAAGTATGTCTTTTCTCTCTTTCAAAGAATCGAGTATTGCTTTGTGATAGAATATTTTTGAAATTCCAAGGTATTTTTCTTCTCTTGTATCAGCGTAAAGATCTGCGAGTGTTTCACTTATTCCGCCATGTTCACAGCGTAGCATTGTCTGAACCTGTGCATCGTTAAGAGGAGAAACAATACCGTTGAGCCAATCTGCAAAACGCTTTTCAACATCAAGGGCAGTGGTGTTTCCACAGTACCGGTAAGCATCTCTTAAACCCGCCATTATTTTATGTTCTGTATAAAAGGGTGACCATATGCCGTTAAGATCAAAACCCTTTGCCCGGATATCGCCTTTTGCGACTTCTTCACTGAGAATCTTTTTCCCGTTTGGGAATGCACCTATATAACCGTTACCATCAGCATCCTGCAGAAATTTAAGCTCTCCTATGATATAATTTACCCTTTCGAGAAACCGCTTATCACCAGTTGTCTGGTACATCATTGAGCAGGCGCTCAGGTAATGTCCGAGGCTGTGGCCGGCAAGTGTTTCGTTTTCCCAGCCCATGTAATGAGCCGCTTTGGGTTTAAGTCCTGCTTCTGTATAGAACCGGGAAAGAAGACGATCAGGTTCATAATTTAACAGCGTCGTGGCATCGAGTTCGGTAGCATGAAGAAATGGTCCGTTAAGGAGCTTAATGTCGGTAAGGCTGAAAGGTAAAACACGGAATGAGACCACTTCCGGACCAGTTGTTCTGATTTGACTCATTGCTGGAGAAAAGGCTGAAATAACAAAAACGAATACTAGATAATCCAACAGATTTCGGATAGGTTTTTTCATAATTTTTATTTTATCGCCCCCGTCCCCTAAAGGGGGTTTAATTCTCAGTATTTAAGTGTATTCCTCTTAATTTGAGGAAATTAGCCCCTTTAGGGGGGAAGGGGGGCCTATAATAAATAGTTTGGTTGCTTAAAATGAGATCATTCTTCTTACTCTCCTGTCAAAAACAGCCATTTCAGTGAATCCAATATACCTCAATAACTCATACGCTTCATCAAAATACTGTCCAATCCTTGAAGGCATATGTGCGTCTGAATTTACACAAACCGGAACATTCTCTTCCCTGAAAATATGTAGATACCTCCGGTCGGGATAAAAGTCGGCAATGGGTCTGTTTCTCCCATTGGTATTGACCTCAAAGGCTACGTTATGTGATTTCATTGATCGGGCAAGCTTCCTGTAGAGTGGACCAAGGTCGGCAGAGGGTTTGTAGCCATAAATTCTTATAAGGTCGCAGTGTCCTATTATATCAAAAATATCCGACTCTACTGCTGCTATTACAGAGTCAAAATACGATTCAAACAGCCCGTCAATGCTTTTTCCTTCATAAAATTCAGGACCGATATCTACCGTTTTCTCACCTAGATAATGAACTGAACCAATAATATAATCAAGCGGCAAAGAACTAAGGTAATCGGATATCTCTTTTTCCTTTCCTGCGATAAAATCGACTTCAAGACCGATTTTTAGTTTAATACCATTAATGTTTTTACGAAGTTTTTCCAGGTGATCAATATAGGGTGACAGGTTAACCGGATTCATATTCCAGTCCTCAAGGTCCTTGAATAATGTAAGATGTTCTGAAAATCCAATCTCGCTGAGTCCGGCAGTGATTGCCGGCGAGATATAGTCCTCAGGCGCCGATCTTCCATCACTGTAATTGGAATGCATATGATAATCCGTCCTATAGATCATTCGGGTTCTATTGCCTGTAATGTTTCTTTGGCCGTTCAAATTAGGGTCAAATTTGTCAATAAAACAAATTGAAGATTGACAATGTGATCAGGAAATTGATAATTTTGTGAAAAACTAAAAAGAGTGAACGAAAAGAGAAGACCATGCTCATGCGCTAGTTGCGATTTCAGGGATGTAGTTTTTTCCTATCTGAATGATGAGAGTGTGGAAGACCTGTGTGATCATAAAACTGAACAGTTTTTTCGCAAAGGGGAGATAATAAATCACGAAGGTGAAAAAATCAGCAATTTTAAATATCTGAAAAGCGGGCTGGTCAAACTATACAGAAGAACATCAACAGGTGAGGAGCAGGTAATTACCATTACAAGGCCATTTGAATTTGTAAGCAATATGAGCATTTTTTCAGAGGAAAGGTATCAGTACTCTGTTTCTGCGCTTGAGGATTCAGTTGTATGTATGGTAAAGCTTGACTTTATAAAAGAGCTGTTTTTAAAAAATGGGGGATTTGCAATGGGCCTTCTTACCAAGATCTCAAGGATAAATGATAAAATAATCTCCCAGACGCTCGATATACGACAGAAAAACCTTATCGGAAGAGTGGCTTTCGTATTGCTGTATTTTACAAACGATATTTATAAATCGAGGGTTTTCGACCTGCCTGTTTCACGAAAGGAAATAGCTGATTATATCGGCATGAGTACCGCAAATGTAATAAGAACGTTATCGGAATTTAAAAAAGAAGGGATTATAAGGGTCTTTGGCAAGACTATCGAGGTGGTTGATGTCGGAAAACTCGAAATCATTTCAAAACATGGCTGATAATTACTTTTTCACGGTATAATAACTCTTTTTGGAATAATATTAAAAATCCATACTTTAGAGGCCTTAATTTTTAAAATAATGGAATCAAATAAAAAGCAAAAGATCATGGCAACTCAGAAATCGACAAAGGGTATTATTGCTATTCTTACCGGTGGAGGCGATGTCCCCGGGCTAAATCCGGCAATCAGGGCAGTGACAATCCGTGCAAACCGTGAAGGGTACAAAGTAATCGGACTAAGAAGGGGATGGGCCGGAATTACGGAATTAATCAGAGATTCCAAGGCGGACAATAGCAACAACTTCCAGATTCTTACTGATGATATAGTCAATAAGGCAGGACGTACAGGAGGAACTTTTCTACATACCTCCAGGACCAGGCCGAGCCATATGTCAAAAAGCAGTGTACCTGAACATCTTCAGAGTACTTATAATGCCGAAATGAATGATCTTACTCCGGAAATAATCAAGAACCTGGAATGGCTCGGAGTTGATTATCTGATTCCGATCGGAGGTGATGACACTCTCAGTTACGGCGTTCACCTTTACAAGAAAGGAGTAAATGTTGTTGCTATTCCGAAAACTATGGATAATGATGTTCCCGGAACTGACTACTGCATCGGATTCAGCACTTGTGTTACCCGCACAATTCAGATGACTAACAGTCTGAGAACTTCCGCTGGTTCACATGAACGGCTTCTGGTCCTTGAAGTATTCGGAAGATATGCCGGATTTACTGCAATGCTGCCAACAATGGCAGGTGCTGCAAACAGATGTGTCATACCGGAATATGAGTTTGATATCGAACTGCTCACAAAACTGCTGGTCGAAGACAGAAATCATAATCCAAGCAGATATTCTGTTGTACTGGTTTCAGAAGGTGCAATGTTCAAGGGAGGCGAAATGATCTTTTCTGACAGCGAAAAGGATGCTTATGGACATGCCAAGCTGGGAGGAATTGGGGACATGGTTTCCGCAAAGCTAAAAGACCTGTCAGGGAAATATAATAATGGAAAAACAATCAACGTAATAAACCAGAAGCTTGGCTACATGGTACGCGGAGGTGATCCTGATGCCCTTGACTCTATCGTTCCGATGGCATATGGAAATCTGGCCCTTGACCTGATTCTTAAGGGTGTTCATGGCAGAATAGTTGTCCTTAAGAATGGCCGATATGATAATCTTCCAATTGATGTGGTTACTTCATCAAAGAAAGTAGTTAAAGTATCGGATTACTATAATGTTGAAAGGCTCAGACCATATTATCACAGTTTTGAGATGAAACCTTTCCTTCTGATGGCATCAGATAACTAACGAAATTAATTATTCTGACAATAATCGTGTAGAGACGCCCAATTTGGGCGTCTCTAATTGTTTAATCAGGCTTGCTAAATGTGTTTATTGAGACGCCCCAATTAGGCGTCTCTACATGTATAATGAATTTTCTTACTTTTGTCCCAAATTTAGTATCACTTGGAAAAGGGAATTGTATTAAAATCCACAGGCAGCCGGTACAGGGTCCTTTATGATGGAGAAAAAATAATTGAGTGTTCCATAAAAGGGAAACTAAGGATCAAGGAATTCCGCACTACAAATCCAATTGCCGTTGGTGATAATATCCTGTTTGAAATAGACAAAAGGTCAAACTCGGGAATTATTACCGAAGTTCTTGACCGCAGGAACTGGATCCTTAGAAAAGCTTCGAATCTTTCAAAACATTCACAGATTCTAGCAGCAAATATTGATCAGGTATTTCTCATGATCACTATAATACTTCCGGAGACCCCCGTAGAATTTATTGACAGATTTCTGATAACGGCAGAGGCTTACCGGGTACCTGCCAGAATAATTATCAATAAGACGGATCTTTATGGAGAGGACGAACTCGCCAGGATGGAATTCATTGAGTCGTTGTATAGCAGAATTGGTTATGATTGTATAAGGCTCTCCCTGAACAAACTGTCAAACCTCAATGCTCTGAAAGATCTGATGAAGGGAAAAACAAGCCTGATTTCAGGAAATTCAGGAGTTGGAAAAACGACGCTGTTAAATGCCTTCGATCCTCGCCTTAACCTGAAAACCGCCGCTATTTCAGATTATCATAAACAGGGGAAGCATATTACCACCTTTCCTGAGATGCACCGGATGCCTTTTGACGCTTTCCTGATCGATACTCCGGGGATAAGGGGTTTTGGCGTGGTCGATATGGAACGCAATGAGATTTACCATTTCTTCCGCGAGATATTTTTAAAATCGAAAGAGTGCAGGTTTAATAATTGTCTTCATCTCGACGAACCGGGTTGTGCTGTAAGAAGTGCTGTGGAAAACGGGGAAATCGCCTTTCTCCGGTACAAAAGCTATCTGAATATTATGGAGGGAGATAATGGCAAGTACAGGTGAAATGAGATTATTGCATTATTAACTTATCTTTATAGACTTTAGAAGATAAACATATTGTTCAGATGAGAAGGATCCTTATTCTCGTTTATTCAGCATTCCTGATAATTCTGCTCGCCAACTATTTCTATTATAAAAACCTGTATAATAAACAGATAGATTACATCATTAAATTACTTGACCGTCAGGTCCAGACTGTCGGACTTTCTGTTGACAGCACAAATTACTCATTTTTAAGCGATCTCAATCAGATCAGTTTCATGGAGGACCTTGATCAGTTTTTTAAAAATCCGGAAAGCCAGTATAAAACTAAGGAAAGGATGAAACTGTTTTTCTCCAAGTACAACGATTTTGTGACCGGAATTAAATATTATGACAACAATAAGAATGAGTTCACTCTTAAGAAGGATAATGACAATAACAGCGGAGAATGGCTTGAACAGCCTTTTATTCTTCATGCTCAGGGCAAAATATATGACAAGGAATTATTGGTGCACGAAAACCAGAAATTTGATTACTATCTGCCTGTCTTAAAGAATAATCAGGCTATAGGCAATATTGTTGTCACTGTTGATTATCAGAAATACTTCTTTCAGATGTTTTCAGTATTTAACCTGAAGGATTATCAATGGCAGTGGGTAGTTACAGACTCAGGATCAATAATATACGATAATAACAGAGGACGCACTTCCTACACCCAGGTAGATAAAATTTCCAGAAGCCTGGCAGGCGGATCTGTAGCTAATATCTTGCATTCTGCCACCATTGATAATCAGAAAGTTAAGATCATTTCATCATATTATTCAACTCAGCTTCTTCAACGGGAGATGGGACTTGTCTTTTCTGCTCCGATTACTTTTTTTCAGAGATTGCTGATAAGAAACTCTCTTATAATTGTAATTATCACTTTGCTTCTGATTCAGGTGATAATCTATTTTTTCTGGAAGTACCTCAAGTCACAGAAGACCGAAATGGAGGGTTTAAGGACATCAGAAAAAATGCTTTTCAAATTGATTGAAGAAATGCCCGTAGGTGTGATTGTTCACAATAAGAACAGGGAAATTCTCAAAGCTAACAAGGTTGCAGCAGCTCAATATTCATATTCGAGCGAATCAGATATGAAAGGGAAGATCTTTCCTGATACATCTTTGCAGAGTGATAATGATTATTATTCGAAAAACCTCGGCGGTTCTTTCAATCCTGAACAATTTGTTATAATAAAGAAAGAAATAGGGGAGATCGTACTTTACAGAAACAGCATACAGGTGATGTTCATGGGTGAGGAAGCTACGATGGAGATACTGATTGATGTTACAATGCTCGAATCTGCGCGAAAACAGGAAGCCAAAGCCAATGAAGCAAAATCTGAGTTCCTTGCACGTATGAGCTATGAGATAAGAACTCCTTTGAACGGAATAATAGGAATGACAGATGTTCTTAAAAGATATCATCTTACTCCGGAAGTAAAGGACATTGTTAGCCTGCTCCACCGGTCAACAGAGGTTCTCCTGAGCATAATTAATGATATCCTTGATTTCTCAAGGATTGAATCAGGTAAAATGATACTCGATGAAGTACCTTTCAATCTGAGAGAAGAGATTACCTATTGTACTGACCTGGCAAGAACAAATATTGATGATAAGAACGTGAAATTATTATGTACGGTTGACGATAATGTTCCCGAAAGTATAATTGGCGATCCGTTCAGGTTAAGACAGATCCTTACCAACCTGATGAACCACTCTGTCAGAAATACTGATAAGGGTGAAATCCATCTCAGGTGTATGCTTAAAAACAACAAAAACGGGATTATAAACCTGGGATTTGAAATGCTCGATACCGGCTTAAGCTTTGACAACGCGAGCCTTAAAAAAATCTTTGGTGATTTTGTAAATATGGAATCCAAGAAAGTAAGGTCCAATGATGATTCGGAGTTCGGAACAATTTTATCAAAACAGCTTGTTGAGCTGATGGGGGGAGAACTATCTGCAGTGTGTCCGTCAGGGTTACAAGGTGACCGTGGGACTAAAATTTCATTTACAATACTTACGTATTCAAACGACAGACAGATAAAAAAGCTCTCACTTGAGACGCTTAAAACGTTTGACAAAATCAGAACACTGGTAATAACAGGGAATCAGAACAGGGATGAAGAGATCCTGGGGGCATTACACAGAATGGGACTTACAGTTACAATCACCACCTGGCAAAGATCTACTGTAAGCCAGATCAGGGCCAATATGAATTATCCTGAAGAAAAATATAATCTGGTTATAATATTTGATGATGAGGAATTTAACGGCTTTGATGCTGCCAGAGGGATTTGGGAAAATAAGCTCTCATCAAATTTCATTATGCTGATGATAAGTTCAAACGATATAAAAGGTAACTATCTTAACTGTATTACTCTGGGGATAGATCATTATCTTATAAAACCATTTGATGTCAGCGAATTGCTGAGTATTATAAACAGTAGTTTCCCCTTCCTGGAGGAGCAGGCTTTGCCTACTGAAATCGGCAGCGTAAGAAGCGATGTCAGCATCCTGATAATTGAGGATAACAAGATGAATCAGAATGTTATAGGAACGCTTCTTAAAAGCCTTGGCTATACATATGATCTGGCTGATGATGGCTGTGCCGGATACCTTATGGCAAAGGACAAGAAATATGATTTGATCTTCATGGATCTGATCATGCCTGAAATGGACGGTTTTGAATCTGCACAGCGTATTATAAAAGTAGACAAATCGGTTATTATTGTCGCTTTTACTGCTGATAATATGCCAGAGACTAAAATGAAAGCAGAACTTTCAGGAATTAAAGATTTCATTTCCAAACCTGTCAGGATCGATGAACTCAAGAGGCTTTTTGCGCGATATTTCAAGAAATAAATCTATTGATCCTTTGTGAACCTTTGTAATAACCTTCGTGTCCCACAAAGGAATATACAAAGTAACACCAGGTGAACGAGTTCACTCTTCTGAAATAAATTCATGACTATTAATAAAATTAATATTATCAGCTTTCTGGAGCTTTCTCATGTAACTCCGGTTGTCGACGTAAGATCTCCTTCTGAATTTAATTTTGGTCATATTCCCGGGGCAGTTAATATTCCTATTTTTAATGACGAAGAACGGAAAGCTGTCGGGACCAAATTCAAAAAGGAAGGACGAATTCCCGCAATTCTGGAAGGGTTGAAACATACTGGTCCGGATCTCTCGGCCAAACTACAGCAGGGCCTGAAGATCGCAAAAGATGGAAAACTGCTTGTTCATTGCTGGAGAGGAGGCATGAGATCGGAAGCAATGGCATGGCTCTTTTCACTTGCTGATCTCGGGGTCAGTGTTCTTGATGGAGGGTATAAGTCTTATCGCCGGCTCGTTTCAGAAAGTCTTTCTGAGAAAAAAAAAATGATCATTCTCGGGGGTATGACTGGAAGCAGTAAAACGCTTATTCTCAGGCATATTAAATCGGCAGGGCATCAGGTGGTTGATCTTGAGAAGCTTGCGAATCATAAGGGCTCTGCGTTCGGAGCACTTGGACAACCACCCCAGCCTACATCCGAGCAGTTTGGTAATCTGCTGTTTAATTCATTAAAGGGATTAGACAGCGATCTTCCCTTCTGGGTAGAGGATGAAAGCCGGAATATAGGTTCAGTTTTTATGCCGGATTCTTTTTATCTTAATATGCAGGCTTCAATCTCCATCATCCTGGTAATGGACATAAATTCAAGGCTGCCGCTACTTATGGAAGAGTATTCGTTATATCCGCCGGAATTACTTATTGCCTCTATAATAAAGATCAGCAGGCGGCTTGGAGGTGATAAAACCAGTGATGCTGTCAATGCAGTTGAAAATGGCGATTTTGCGAAGGCTATTGAGATCGTACTTTATTACTATGATAAGGCATATTTGTTCGGATTAAAGAAGAAGGACAGTAAAAACATTATTTATGTAAATGCAGATTCCAATGATATAGAAGCTAATGCTTTAAAAATATTGGAAGCATCAGAAAAGATAAAGTGGTAAATTCAATTACCCCTTTCAGGGCTCTAGCCCTGCTTCAGCGGGATTTCCTCTGAGTCGACCCACTTATAAACCTTGTCAGATCTTCGTAGATAATCTGGGGTTTTAATGGAACATAATTCCCCTTTTAATGCAGTCTCAGTCACTTTCAGATCAACACGGATCTCATCTACGTCGTATTCAATTACACCGGTGGTTGGACCTGTAATCAGAATTGTGTCCCCTTTATTCAGATTTCCGTTTTCCAGTTTGATTTCGGCAACATTAAGTTTTGTAAAATAATTTGTGATCTTACCGATATAGACCTTTCTTTTTGTTGCACTGGAGCCATAATTTGTGTTCCATTCTCCCATTTTCTGTCCCAGGTAATAGCCATCCCAGAAGCCTCTGTTAAAAACTGTTGAGAGCCTTGTCCTCCAGATGTCAGTTTTTTCTTTATTAAAAGTCCCGTCTTCAATTGCAATAACGGCCTGATTATAGCAAGAACATACTTCTTTTACGTATTCAGCTGACCTGGCCCGTCCTTCGATTTTCAGGACCCTGACTCCTGCTGCTATCATTTTATCAAGGAATCCTATTGTACAGAGATCTTTTGGCGACATGATATATTCATTATCAATCTCTAGCTCATAACCCGATTCCTTGCTTATTGCGAGGTACGATTTCCGGCAGGTCTGGTAACATTCACCCCGGTTGGCAGATTTATTATTCTCGTGCAGGCTTAAATAACATTTCCCCGATATAGCCATACACAGCGCTCCGTGAGCAAACATTTCAATCTTTAAAGGTTCACCTGATGGTCCGGTAATATTCTGGTCAGTTATACCTTTACTTATATGAGATACCTGGTCGAGATTCAATTCCCGTGCAAGAACAACTACATCGGCCCATTGAGCGTAAAACTTCAGTGCTTCAATATTGCTTATATTCAGTTGTGTAGAAAGGTGGATCTCAATGCCTGCGGTTGAAGCGTAGTTGATAACTGAGAGGTCAGAAGCTATTACAGCAGCAATTCCGCTTTCAACAGCAGCATCTATTATCCTGTGCATCTGATCAATTTCGTGGTCGTAGACAACCACATTTACCGTGAGATAGCTTTTAAGACCGTTATTTTTGCAGATTTCACTGATATTACGCAGATCATCAATTGTGAAGTTATTTGATGAAGCAGCCCTCATATTTAGTTGTTCGACTCCGAAATAGACAGAGTCAGCACCTCCCTGAATCGCTGCCATAAGCGATTCATAGGATCCTGCCGGGGCCATAATCTCAATTTCTTTTCGTGTCATAATGGGCAGCAAAGATAGCAATTAGGATTTACCCTTGTTCATGACAATCCGTATGCAGGAACCTTTGCCAACCTCTGAATGACGTACAAATATCTTTCCATTATGATATTCTTCGATGATCCTTTTTGCAAGGGATAGGCCCAATCCCCATCCCCTTTGCTTGGTTGTGAAGCCAGGATTGAATATTTTATTAAAAGCAGATTTCGGTATTCCTTTTCCTGTATCTGAAATATCAATCAGCGCATGTTTATCCGATTCGCTGATGTGGATATTTATTTCTCCGATCCCCTCCATGGCATCCATTGAATTTTTGGATACATTCTCAATTACCCATTCAAAAAGAGCGGCATTTACAGGAACAATAACCTCATTTTTATAGCTTTGATCGTAAACAAATTTAATTTTTGAGGAAGCTCTTGATCTCAGATAATCTACAGTACGCGAAATAATAGGTACAATATCTTCCTTAGTGAGGGATGGTTTAGAGCCGATCCTTGAAAAGCGCTCGGTCACCTTCTCGAGTCTTTCCACATCACGAGCCAGCTCTTTTGTTACTGATACTTCCGGATACTTATTCTGAAGGATCTCTATCCATCCGGAAAGCGATGATGTCGGAGTGCCAAGCTGATGTGCTGTCTCCTTCGACATGCCTACCCATACCTGGTTCTGTTCAGCTTTCCTCGAGGAGCTAAAAGCCTGATAGGATACCAGGATGAAGAGGATTATAAGCGCTACTTGTATGTAAGGGTAGAATATCAGCATTCTCAGGATTATGCTGTCCTTATAATATATGAGGTTGAAGTGTCCATTCTCGAGATTGTTGACAATAGGTTTGTTTTGCTCCTTTATTTTTTCAAGATTCTTTCTGAGGTATCTGTAATCAGCAATTTTGTGCGAGTCAAAGTTCCTGGCCGCGATAATGCTGTCCGATTCATCAGTAAGAATAACAGGAACGGTGTTATTATTTTCTATAATTGTTGACAGAAACTCAACATTCTGAAGCGTATCGGGAAGCGAAATCAGCCTTGTCGCTTCAGCCCAAAGCTGGATATTTTTTCTTTCTTCTACCTTGAGTTTCGAAACGAGATATTCTGTGTATATGAGAGACCCCATTCCAATTATAACTGCAAAAAGTAGCAGAAACAACTTCCAGAATGTTTTATTTCGAAAAATTTTCAATGGTATATGGTTCTTTATAAAATAAATTTCAATTCTTTTAGCAAAAAAGATTCAGAACGGGGTACCATTCAAATCTCCTATTTCTTCCTGATAACGCTTTTATTTACAGGTCGATCCGGAGGGCTTTTTACTGAGTCTTCATCATCCCAGGTAATCCTGAACTTCGGTTTTTTCTCAGGTTGTTTTGTATTAAGAGTAGAATCATTTTTATACCATCCGTATTCCTGGTTCAGGATAGTCTTAAGAGACTGCCTCTCCTTTTTGATGTCTTTCGTTACTTCAGTGCCAGCAGCTTTCATGTCATACCCAACTTTTGCGACTTCACCCTTCCCGATTATTTTCAATAACATCGAGGTCCGGCCAAGCCCATCGTCTTCTACCACACCAAATTCGGTAATATTGCTTTTGGTTTTTATCCTTTTCTTTGACAGGATTTCAGAGAGCAGTATTTTTACATGATATTCATAATCGTTATCAAAGCTGTGTTTGCCGTTAACAGATAGATCAGCGGCGGAAGATTTTACATCCATTTGAGGGATATACAGGTAATTGTTTCGTATAAAAAAGTCATTATCAAGCTGTTCAAAACTGATGTTTTCAAGCTCCGAAAGAGCAATAAAAGAAGACAGCTGTTTCACGGGATCGAAATTGATCAGAGCTCCGTTGACAAGATGGTATTTGCCTTCGGCTGTCAGGGTCTTTATCCTGAAATCCAGTACAGAATCCATAGGTAGAAGAAGTGAAAGGGACCCGGATAATGTACCTTTTATGTTTTCAGCCTTAAGAAAACTCTGCCCGAAATTGTGAAAGGTTGTGAAAGCGCCGTTTACGTCTATGTTTGTGACAAGAAAATTTCCCTTTGCTATTACCGATCTGTCCCTATTCTGAACAAAAAAACCATTGCCAGAAATCAATCCGTTCAATGATTCCATTTTCAACGATTTAAACGTAATTATTTTTGGCTGGTAACTAAGGGCTCCTTCAATTTTTGAAGAAGAAAAAGTCTTATAGGTCAGGCTGTTGATCTTGAAATTAATGTTTAGATCAAGATCGCCGGGAAGAGAAACAGCTTTGCGTTTGTAATCCGGTTTCTCCGACGCACTACTTTCATTAAAAAATGCTTCCGGGATCAGTTTATCAAATGCAACATCAGCTTTTGCAGTCATTATTACTGCTCTTCCCGACAACCATTCAGGAAGATTCTTAAACTCTCCGTTAACTTTTATGTTCTGTCCGCGATAGTTGAACTGAAGATTATTAGCTCTTATCGATTTTTGAACAACCAGATTCCCATTTACATTATTAAAAAGGACCTTATTGTTTTTTATGCCCAGGCCTAATGAATTGAAAGTAATGCCGCCTTCGGGTCTCAGATCGACGATACTACTAAGAGAGAAGCTATTTTTTGGCCAAGGCCCGTTTATAATCTTCAGATCAACATCAACGGATCCTTCAGCTTTTGATATATCGTGAAGATTGAAGAACTCTTTCAGTTCCGCCGGGAAAATCCTCCCTTTCAAAGAGAGATCAACAAGCGGCTTGCTAAATGATTTCAACTTTAAGGCCCCCGTATAATCAGATGATCCGAATCGGGCTTTAAAATCTGTCAGAGAAACGATGCTTGTTTCGTAACTGTTTTTAGACCCATTTGACAGGTATCCGGTAAATGAAATATTCTTACAGGCAAGATTTGATTTTTTATAAACTATGCTACCGTTCCTGAGCTGCCAGTTAATTTCAATATGAGGATTAGATCTGCGGCTTAGCTGCCCCTTGACCGTGCTGCTCGCAACTATTGTTCCGGAAGGATTATAATCAGCTATTGATCTGATATATTTGTCAGGGAGGTATTTTCTCAGACTTGCAAGATCCAGATTATGGCCGGTCAGCTTAAGATCAAGAATATTATCGGTGTAAACGAACCCGTTAATTCCGAAATCATAATTATCAATGTGCAATGTCCCTTTTCTGAAAGCAATGCCGCTTTTAGAGCTTAGAAGATCCAGATCGATTTTGGCCGCAATTGTTTTGTCTGTCCTGAACTTGTAAAGATCAAAACTATTTATTTTCATATCGGCTACCGCTAAAAAGTCGATATTGCCACCTGATATCCTGCTTTTCAATCTGCCACTTTTTACGGTTCCTCTTATTATCAGGTGAGCAGAAATGCTGTTATAACAGCCATCCATATCAGACAGATTAATTCTTTTCAGATCTATTGTAGTTTCACCTTTTCCCGGCTTGTTATTTGTTACTGATATATTGTAATTTACATGCCCTGTTGAGTCTGTAAAAAAATTTGCTTTGCCCTCTCTGGCGCTGATGCGTTCAATGGTGTATATCCCCTTCAGGATATCAGTCAGTTTAAATTCCATGGAAACGAGCCGGGCAGCGAGGAGGGTATCAGTGTTTATTCCGATAAATTCTGTACGATCAAAGCCGGCAGATGAATGGACAAGGACGTTTTTCAGTTCGAGAGAAGCTTTCGGGAATTTTTTTAAAAACGATAGTTTATAAGAACCGACATCGAGTTTGGTCGATAGATTCTTATTGAGTGATTTAAGAATTATAAACCCAACCTTATCTTTAAGAAGCAATGAGGCCGAAACAAGAACAATTGAAACTGTAACGATCAGTATTGCTAACAGTTTCCCGATTTTCAGGATTAGTTTCATTTAAATAAAAGAAAATATCAGTCAGCTGATAGAATAACCAGGTGGTAAAGTTAATTGATTTAGTTTGATTTGCCTTAAGAGCAGAGTTTTTTCTCCCCTTTAGGGTAGATGCCGCGAAGCGGTAGAGGGGTTTAACTCTTTGATATTATGATTCCCGGGGATACTGACTACCGAATGTATGTTGAAAGTATTATATAAGATATTAATTAACAGAACCTTACCGCTGAGGATATCTCCTGATCCGGTAATTACCTTAATGACTTCATTAGCCATGTAAGTTCCTACTACCCCCGGCAGGACACCAAACAGGCCCACTGTTGACAGGTAACGGGTTCTTAAATTCTTCACCTGCCGGTTCCGGATTAAAGCATCTGTAAGTTGGTCCTCCCTTATAATTAAAGACCGAGATCACACCTTCATACTTATATATGGCTCCATGGACCATAGGTTTTCCAAGAATAACACACGAATCGTTGATAATATACCTGGTATCAAGATTATCAGTGGCGTCAACAATAATATCATATTGTTTTAAAATATCAAGAGACATTTGAAGAATCGCACCTGAGATTATATATTTCTGACTCAACATGCGAGTTTAGGTGATTCAGACGCTCATTTGCTATTATTGATTTCAGCTTTCCAACATCAGTTGATCCATACAATACTTGTCTCTGAAGATTGGTTTCATCGACAGTATCAAATTCAGCAATTCCTATTTTCCCGATTCCTGCTGCTGTAAGATATTGAAGAACAGGACATCCTAATCCGCCTGCACCAATAACAAGTACTTTCGCCTGTTTTAGTTTTTCCTGACCTTTAAGTCCGATTTCAGGGATCATGATCTGTTTTGCGTACCGTCTTATTTCCCGTGGAGATAATATACTGCTATCCATAATTATCTGATCAGTACATTCTGGAATGCAAATGATACAGCTTAGGCACGCTAACAAACAATAGTCAAAATAAGCAGAGACGCCCAATTTGGGCGTCTCTGCCAATAATCAGGAATGAAACAGAGATTAATTATCAAAAATGAAAAACATATTAATTGTTGAATGTCAGAGCCACGCCTATTTCAAATGGATAAAGATCAATCCCTGCGGGTCCTTTTCCGGTCTCAAACAGAGGAGTCATATAATAGGTTCCATAAAGCTGGAAATTACCATAACCAACGCGGGCAGTTGCACCATATCTGAGCATATTTAAACTAAAATCTCCATAAGACTTGACCGTGTGTCCGTTCTCAAATACCATTTTTGTGTGTGATCCCAGTTTTATGGCACCGATAGGTCCTGCTGCAATACTCAGGTTGTTGTGTTCGACATGCAACTGGCATTCAAGCATAAAGGGAAGGGTAAGAAACAGAGTAGTAAGTTTCGATTTTTCAAGGTTCGATCCGGGATCAAGTACTTCTATTATCCCGTTATCACCTTTTATAATATTGTTGTTCCCGTCAAATCTGTAATTGTTCCAGTTGAGGCCAAGTCCGGTAACGAAACCGACATGCCTGCTCAATCCAAGGCTCAGTTGAGCAAAATTGATATTGAAATTAGTCGATTTGCCCGAGTTTAGAGTCATATAATCAATATTAGCGGGAAGAGCCATACTCCTGTCTGATGTTACCCAGTTATTGAATCCGAGTTCGATACCTGACCAGTGTCCTTTGAATCTATTTCTTCTTCTCTCATGTTTATGATCGTTATTGTCACTCATCCCAATCTTTCTTTCATCGGATAATTTCTGATATTAAGAGTCGGACCTTCCAGTGATTCAAGGATATCCAGTCTCCTGTCTCCGCTTTTAAGCTTTTGTACTGAATCGTGGTCTTCAATGTTAGTTTGCTCCTTACGGTCAGTATCACTGGCAGGAGACGGCTTTTTTAGAATCAATTGCCTTTTTATCACCTTCCTGTCCCTCGGCTGTAACTTTAAGACTGAATCCATTCATAGTTATTGCTGTGAGCAATATGATCATTCCAATCCTTTTCATGTCAGTAAATTTTAAAATTGTTAGTTGTTTCAGTGATGGGACGAGAAAGTAATCGGAAAAGTTACTTCAGGGGTTCAGAATTTTTAACAGGTGCATTAAATTTAAGGATCCTTGAACTGAAATATACTGACTTCAGAACTCCATTGCCATCTCTTTTTTCATCAAGAGCCATTTCCCAGCCAAGGAGCTTATTCAGTCCGCTGACGCCGGCTTCAGCTATCTCATAAACTTTCAAAGGACTGTCTTTAGCCGTTTTCTCTTTCAATATTTTTTCACGGAATGTTTTTGCAATGAACTTCCTTAGTTTCGACCTGTCATCATCCTCATCAGGAATTGCAACTGTAGAATTTAATGCTACCAGAGTACCGGGTACAATTCCGGTGTTCAGGTTGATCTTTTCAGTAATAAATATTTTGTATGGCAATGCAGCGACACGATCAGCATAATGAATCTGTGGATTATTTTGAACCGACTGTTTTATTGAAGTATCCGGTATTGCTGAAGTGGTCTTCTGATGCAACGATTACAGGATTATTACGACGGTTTGGTGATTTGACTATTTTCGCTTCAGCTGGTACACTGTCGGCTAAAATTTTACCGGCTGATTTTTTTTCTGTGCTGTCAGCATCTATTGCCCTGGCTGTTTTTTCCGTAACAACCTGCAGGGCCCTGGGTTTTGAAATATTAGTCATGATCACCAGTAATATTATGGCCGCCGCGGGTAACCCGATAAGTGATAACCGGAGTAATTTCTGAACCGGTGTTCTCCTGAATAGTCTGTTCCTGTTTTTAAAGCTGATACTGACTGGTTCCAGTTTCGTTTTCTGAATTAATCCGAATGACCTCTTCTTTTCAGGGTCCGTCTCTAGGCTTGCTTTAAATTCATCTTTCTGCTCTTTGGAGAGATCATTTTCCAGGTATGCGACAGAAAGATAATCAAGCTGTTGGATCGAAAGATTTGAAATTGTTTTCTTTAAATTACGCTTACCAGGATAAGGTTGATCTGATGGTTTTAGTCTGAATATGGTCAACTCATCAAATTCATCTTTCAGATCAGGGTTTCCGTCAGAAAATGCTGAAGCTGTTCACACTGGGATATCATTAAGATTTCCATCGAGCCAATCGATAAGCCATATTTCATAATTTGATCTGTCGATTTGCATGTCTATAGAACAGTTTCAATTTTTCCTATAAAATTTTTCAGGGCAATCCTGCCCCTGTATATGTTTATTTTTACCTGGGCCTCACTCAAACCGGTAATTTCTCCGATCTCTTTATAGCTGTAACCTTCATAATCACGGAGCAGAACAGAGGATCTTTGCTGTTCGGTCAGATTGTCGAGAGCCTTATGGAGAATTTCATTCAGATCAGCTATATTGAGATTCATATATCATTTCCTTTTCATGGATCAGCTCAAGAGTTGTCATTCTCTTTTCTTTCCTGATAATATCAATCATAATATGATATGCTGTCGAAAAGAGCCATGACTTGACTACATTATATTCAATGTCAGTAACGTTTCTCCAGAGCCTTTCATAACTGTCCTGCACAATATCATTTGCCCGTTCATCATCCTTAAGATTGCCACGGATGAAGCGGTAAACCGAATCGGCATATTCTTCAGCAGACCTGTTATATTCTTTAACTGTCATAGAGTGAATTACACTGCAAAGACGGATGAAATTAGAAAAGTTACATACAGAATCAAAAAAAATCCTGTATTGGCATATTTATCATTTTGCAAACAAATTCTTAATTGCCTTGTTATTATTTAGAATGAATTTAAATATAGCGCATTGGTTGTAAGTAAAGGTCTTACCTCGAATTTACTTACAATCTTAAAATGGGAATAATAACTAACCGGGATAATTAATGATTACGATTACAATAGTAGTGTTGATCCTGATAATAAGAAGAGTTGATGGCATTTATTATATCACTCACCAAATAGCAGGGACATATAATGATATGTCCCCACGCATATATTTTATAATTAATTTTCTCTAATTAAGAGTTTTATAAACTCTTACCCAGTCAATTTCCATCGATGTGAGTCCATTAATCGGCTTATCGAGTCCGCCGGCAAGAAGGACATACATTGGTTCCTGCGGTACATCAGTAGTTTTTGAGAATATTTCAGTACCGTTTATTTTCCAGACAAGTTTATCAGGAGTCCACTCAAGGGTATAAATAAAATAATCATTTGAATATCTTGATCCTATTGATGTTTTGGATACGTTACCTTTATTGGGGAAATAATCAAACCAGACTTTTCCTGCTGATGTTCTGCAGATATCAAGATGAGGAGTAATTTTATCGGCAAGCATCCAGAATGCACTTTTTGCCATGGGATTTCCAAGTTTGATCTTTGCGCTGAAAATGCCGTATTTCTGCCTGAAGCTGTTACCTGAATTTATCAGTCCTGAAGTATAGCTGAACTCCTTTGTTGAAAAGCCATTGGAAGCTGACCAGACTTTACCTGTGATTCTCTGAGGTTTAGTATTAATTTTCAGATATGCTGTTCCGGACTTCAAAGTTCTCTTTTTCCGTGTATGCCTGAAGATCTGATTCAACGGAATATCTGTCTTTTAGCAGCTTTTCGCCCCAGTAATAATTGGTGAGCCATTTCTTGTATCAAGTTTTTCACCGTCAAACTCATCACTGAATGTAAGCTCCCTACGCTTAAGAATGTCGAATTTGTCAGAATCCTTTACTTTAAAATACCAGATAATATCCTTATTCTTTTTCAGTTTCTTATACTCCTGAATATCCCTGAACATTTCAGTCTTTTCAAATCTTTTTGTTGTCGAGAAGATACTCTTTCTGTTGTTTAAATTCCGTGAGTTGCGACATATTCTTTAAGTTCATGATATCTCTTAAGACGCTCGGAACCATCGGTATTCAGAAAATTTGCATACTCCTTTGAAGATTTGAATTTATAGAACTCTTTTATTTCAAGGCTACCTTTTATCCTTTTATATTCAAGAAGCTTTTTATATTCTTCAGAATCTTTGAAGGTTATTGGCTTCATATTTTTCTTAGCCAGGAATTCTGAGGAGTTTACAAAAGCTTTAAGTTCTTCAAATCTTAAGATTGATTTGGTTTTTACTATTTCGGTTTTTGGTTCAGATGTTTTAGCTGCCCGTGAAAAAAGCCTTCTTTTTTTCTTGGGGGTTTTAAAAATGCCCTGATTTCAGGATCTTTTTTAAGTGTTTTGATATTCATCAAATTTCCGGTATTCATCTGTGTCCTTGAAGGTGAATGGCTTCATCTTTTGCTTTTCTCTGAATGCAGGAGATTCAATGAATTTTTCAAGTGCTTCAAAATCAAGAATTTTACTCGATCCATCCATATCTTTAAACCTTTTAAGCATGACTTCCGGCTATGGTTTTAAAATACAGAACAATATCCTTTGATTTTTGAAGAGAAATAAACTCCTTTTCCTTATAATATTCTTCAGAATCCTTATACCGGAGGGATTTGATTTCTTTGCATTTCTGAACAAAATCGGAAGAATTTACCAGTCCATCCAGCTCATTATATCTTGCCAGCACCTCAGATTCTGAAAAAACATTGAGCTTCTCAAATTCAGTAATCAAAGCCTTTTCAGCCTGCTCGATTTTAGAAGTCGAAGGGATCATTCCCAGTAAAAGCTTGAGACTTGCCATTGTAAAATTGGTTTAGGTACAACTGATAAAGATAAAAAATCTTTCCATAATAATCGATCAGGCCTGTTCAATTATTTGCTTTCAGTGAATTCTTGTGCCATAAGAAAAAAAGAATTAATTTAGTTTTTGAGAGAACAGACATATGAAAAAATCATTATTTATTGCGGCATTGATTTCTCTGTCAGGAATTCATATTCTGAATCTTGGGGCGCAAACACCTTCTGCTATTGAAATTGTAAGAACAGCCGATGAAAAGTTCAATGGGGAAAAATCGAGCATTATGGTAATGTCAATGACCATTATAAGACCTACCTGGCAGCGGACAGTTGAATTTAAGAACTGGTCCCTCGGCCGTGATTATGCATTAACCCTCATTACCGCCCCAGCCAAAGACAAGGGTCAGACATTCCTCAAAAGGAACACTGAAATGTGGAGCTATAATCCTGCAATAAGCAGATTGATCAAGCTTCCGCCTTCAATGATGTCGCAGGGCTGGATGGGCTCCGATTACACAAATGATGATCTGCTCAGAGAGTCTTCAGTAGTCAATGATTATACCCATGAGATTATTGGCGAAGAAACTATTGATGGCAGGCTTTGTTATAAAATTAAAATGACTGCTAAAGAAACTGCACCGGTTGTTTGGGGATCTCAGATAAGATGGATTGATAAGAAGGATTTTCTTGTACTCAAGGCTGAACTTTTTGATCAGGATGGTTATCTGGTGAGAACTGAGCTCGGCTCAGAAATTAAGGAAATGGGTGGTAGGACAATACCAACCCGGATGGAATTGCTGCCAAAAGATGAACCTGGAAATAAAACGGAATTGTATATCAAAGAAATAAAGTTTAACGTCGAGATTAGTGAGAATTTCTTTTCGCAACAGAATATGAGGAACATAAGATAACGGGTTAATAAATGGGGATGAGGAATTACAAAATTGCATGGCGTAATCTATGGAGAAATAAAAGACGGACACTCATAACGGTTGCATCTGTATTCTTTGCCGTATTCTTTGCCCTGCTTATGAGATCACTTCAGCTTGGTTCTTATGACCACATGTTCAGAAATGTGATTGAATCCTATACGGGATATATTCAGATACAGAATGAAGATTTTAAGGATAATTCCGTTGTTGACAACGCCTTTGCATTTACCCCTCAAATAAGCCAGATCCTGTTGAAGGACAAAAATGTTTCTGACCTTATCCCAAGATTTGAATCATTTGCACTGGCCTCCTCCGGGCCTCTGACAAAAGGAGTCCTGGTGATGGGAATTGAACCGGAAAAAGAAGCTCTGTTATCGAAAATAAAAAGCAGGCTTGTGAGATTCAGGCTTACAAAAGCCGCTGTTGACAGCCTTAAACTATCGGATATCCCGGAGAAAGTTAAATCCAGGCTCGATCTGTTTAAAGATGAGAGTTACTCAGCGGAATCAATTCTTCAGATGGATCTTGAGATAAAAGACAAAGAAGCACCTGTTGTCATGCCGATAATAGAAAAAATTACAGCCTTTCGCAATGGTTATATTGCTAAGGGGAAACAGGAAGCACTTATTGGAGACAGGCTGTCTAAGTATCTGAAATTGAATATTGGTGACACACTGGTAATGATCGGACAAGGTTATCACGGTACCACGGCAGCTGCGAAATTCATGATTGCAGGGATTGTCAGAATGCCAACGCCCGACATCGATAATAAAATCGTCTACCTGCCGGTAGATGTCTGTCAGTCATTTTACAATGCTCAGGATATGCTGACTTCTGTAGTTCTTAATATCAAGGACAATAGTGATAAAAAAATAAACAGGATGATTGCTGCTCTTGACAAGGAGGTGCCCCCTCCTTTGCGGCTGCTGGGATGGAGAGAAATGAACGAATTACTCATTAACCAGATGGATGCAGATAATAAAAGCGGCGGTATAATGGTCGGAATACTCTATATGGTCATAGCATTTGGAATATTCGGTACTGTACTGATGATGACTATAGAAAGGCGCCGTGAATTCGGAGTTCTCATAGCCATAGGAATGCAGAAAACCAAACTGGCCGGAATTGTCTCACTGGAGATGTTTTATATAGGCTTCCTTGGAATACTTAGCGGGATAATTGTTGGCGCTCCTTCAATAATTATTGGTCAATATAATCCCATAAGGCTCTCAGGTGAATATGCAAAAGTATATGAAAGCTATGGCATGGAACCAATAATGCCGTTCATGCCAATAAATTATTACTTCCTGTGGCAATCTGTCGTAGTTGCTTTAATTGTTGGAATTGCCATAATCTATCCTTTGAGGAAGATATTTAAAATGAAACTTGCGAACTCACTAAAAGCATAACAGAACGAAATGATCTGGAAAACAGCCTGGAAGAATGTGTGGAGAAACAGGGTCCGCAGCCTCGTTGTCATATCATCCGTAATTGTGGGAGTATTTGCCGGGGTTTTTTCAATTGCTCTTATGAATGGATTGATAGTCCAGCGTGTTAACGATGCTTTAAATGAGGAGATATCGGATATTCAGATAACAAGAAAAGATTTCAGAGTCAATTATGATCCCCGGATGATAATCGAAAATCTTCCAGTGACATTATCAGAAATAAAATCAGTCGCAGGTATCGCCGGTGCGAGTGATAGAATCATCATTACAGGTATGGCTAATACAGCTTATAAGAGCACCGGAGTACAGATAATTGGTATTGATCCGGAAAAGGAAAAACAGGTGCTCAATCTTTACAGCAAACTAGTCCCGGGTACCGGAGATTATTTTGAAAAAGAATCAAAATTAAACCCGGCACTTGTAGGTGAGGATCTGGCAAAGGAGTTGAATATTATCAGATACACCATTGACAGCGCTGTTCTTGATCATCTGAGGGGAGACAACCTTCCGGAGGAGCTTATCGATAAGCTTATTCCATTTACAGGGAAGCGATTTACTAATGAGAAGCAGTTTATCAAAGAGATGAAATCTGTTATCAATTCACAGGAGACCAAAAAATACGGACAGCTTGTGACGAAAGCCGCCGGGTCCTTCAGAGAAGGAGCCAGGCTGACACTTACGTTCCTGGATAAGGATAATAACCAGGTGGGTGCCGTATTCAGAGTGACAGGATTGTATTCTGTTTCAAACAGTGTATTTGAAAAAAGCACTGTTTTTGTTAAAAGCTCAGATCTTTTGAGGCTTACAGGGTTGCCAGGCAACTCTTGTCACGAAATTGTTATAAGGATCAGCAATCTTGATCGTACTGAATCGATAACTGATTCACTGGCTGCAAAACTGCCTGATCTTGAGGTTTTAAGCTGGAAAAAACTTCAGCCTGAACTTGCGATGATGACCGACATGGTGCAGCAGTTTTACCTGATCTTCGGAATTATAATCCTTGCGGCTCTGGCATTTGGAATAGTTAATACAATGCTTATGGTAGTTCTTGAAAGGACCCGTGAGCTGGGGATGCTTACTGCTATCGGCATGAATAAGAAAAGAGTCTTTTCAATGATAATGCTCGAATCGGTCTTCCTGTCACTTACGGGCGGAATCGCCGGAATGATAATAAGTTATATTGTTATCCGGATCACTTCCAATACCGGAATCAATCTATCACAATATGCCGAAGGATTTGGTGCATTTGGATATTCAGCGATTGTTTATCCGCAAATAACAGCCGGGTTCTTTGGTGTAATCACCATCCTTATAATAATCACAGGAGTCATCTCCTCAATTTATCCTGCGATGAAAGCGCTGAAGCTTAATCCGGTTGAGGCAATAAGGGCAGAGTAGACTGTAACAATTAAAACCAGAAAAACATGAAAGTTCTTGAGATCAAAAATGTTTCCAAAATATATAATGAATCTGAAATTCAGGTCAATGCAGTAAATGGAGTCACGCTTGATTTTCAGGAAGCGGAATTTGCAGCTATCGTCGGACCCTCCGGCTCTGGAAAGACAACTCTTTTGAATCTGATCGGCGGCCTGGATGATCCTACGTCAGGGGAAATTATTATTGACGGTACCGATCTTTCAAAGCTAAAATCTTCTAAGCTTATAGATTTCAGAATGAGGAATATAGGTTTTGTTTTTCAGGCTTATAATCTAATCCCGGTACTGACAGCAAAAGAGAATGTGGAGTTTATAATGTCTCTTCAGAAATGGTCGAGGACAGAAAGAGATAAAAGGACATTTGAATTGCTTAAAGCCGTCGGATTATCCGACAGGGCCAATAGCCGGCCAACTAAAATGTCGGGTGGACAGCAACAACGTATAGCTGTTGCCAGGGCACTTGCTTCAAGGCCGAAATTTGTGCTTGCCGATGAACCCACAGCGAACCTCGATTCCAAATCGGCAGCTACACTTCTTGAAATAATGGAAAAGCTTAACCATGAAGAAAAAATCACCTTTATCTTTTCGACTCACGATGCCAGAGTTGTTAAAATGGCACATCGCGTGATTACCCTTGAAGATGGACGGGTGATTTCGGACGACATAAGAGAATAACATCATGCCGTAAGGACCATGAAAAGACTCCAAATACTAATTCCAGCTTTGATGTTCTTGTTATCCTGCACTTTATTATCTCAGGAAAAGTCAAAATTTCTGACACTTAATGGCTATCTGACAACTATGCAAAGCGTGATGTTTGACTCACTTTCAGGACCATTCCTGAATGATTACCTCATACATAACAGGCTCAATTTTAAAGGCTATCTGAATAAGAATATAACTTTTGCAGCTGAGTTCAGGAACAGGCTGTTCACCGGTGATATGGTTAGGTCAGGCAGCTTTTATGCCAGACAGATCGGCAGTGATCAGGGTCTGGCGGATCTTTCATGGAACATTATCAATGAACAATCCTTTTTTCTTAATACTACCCTTGACAGGATCTGGGTAGATTTTAATTTCGGAAAATTTCAGGCCAGGGCAGGACGACAACGGATCAACTGGGGACAAACCCTTGTCTGGAACCCGAACGATATATTTAACGCATATTCATTTTTCGATTTTGATTATATCGAACGGCCGGGAAGTGATGCTGTAAGGATCCAGTATTATCCCGGCTCGTCTTCAGCTGTCGAATTTGCAATTAAAGCTGATTATAGAGATCGCATAACATCTGCGGTCCTGTACAGGTTTAATAAGTGGGGATATGATATCCAGTTTCTTGCAGGATCATTCAACAGCACGGATTTCGTTGCCGGGGCTGGCTGGTCAGGTGCAATCGGGTCCATATCTTTCAGAGGAGAGGCCTCGTGGTTTCAGCCGGCAAAATACTTTTTGGATTCGACCGGGACAGGAATCTTTACGGCAGGAGTTGATAAATCCTTTAAAAGTAACTCAACAGCTCAGTTACAGATCATGTATTGCAATAATCCGGTTAAGATAGATATTTTCAACACTTTATATAACGGTAATTTGTCGACTAAAGATCTGGCATTTTCTAGATTTACTGCTTTTGGTCAATTCTCCTATCCCGTGACTCCTCTTTTGAATCTGAGTATATCGGCGATGTGGTTTCCTGACCTGAAGGGATATTTTGCCGGACCCTCCTTTGATTATTCCCTGGCAGAGAATATCGATTTTTCAATATTCTGGCAACATTTCGACAGCAGAATCAATTCCACTACAATAATTAACCTGGTTTTTTTAAGGGCTAAAGTCAGTTTCTAGATTTTTTATACTTTTGGGCATTACTAAAAAACAGACTGATGGCCCTGGTACATGAATTAGAGAATAGCGGGAACTGGTTGTTTAAGAGAAGAAGCTGGCTTCCGGTATTCATAATAGCTGCAGGCATTGTTATGATGTATCTGAGCAACAGACAGGCTATCCTGTTTGATATGCGCGATGAACTTATTTTTCTTGGAGTAAGTCTGTTTGGACAAATAATCAGAATCCTGACGGTTGGTTTCACTCCGAAGAATACCTCCGGGAGAAATACAACTAACGGACAAATTGCTGATGAACTTAATGTAACCGGGATATACTCTCTTGTACGGCATCCTCTTTACCTTGGGAATTTCTTCATGTGGCTCGGGCCGGTCTTATTCCTGAGATCAACCGGAGCCATTATTGTATTTATACTTATATACTGGCTTTATTATGAGCGCATTATGTTCGCTGAGGAACAATTCCTGAGAAGAAAATTCGGAGATGTTTATGACAAATGGTCAGAATCCGTAAGTTCTATTATCCCGTTTTCCTTCAAATATATCCCCCCTAAGCTGCCATTCTCCGTTAAAAATGTTCTTAAAAGGGAATATAACAGCTTCATAAACATATTTGTCATTTTTACCCTTCTTGATCTTTTCAGAAACTATTTTCTTTCAGAAAGGATTTATCTGACAGGCATGTGGATCTGGCTGTTTGCAGGTGCCGGTGTAATATGGCTGGCTCTGAGAACTATCGAAAAACGAACCAGGTGGCTGGAGGTGGAAGGGAGATAAAATTTGTAGGGACGTTGCATGCAACGTCCCTACAAATTTCACCTTCTCGACCCTGTGAAAATCATAATATAGTATAGCAACGTGGCAAGCGACCCGAGAGCGGCAATGACGTAGGTATATGCGGCCCATTTGAGTGCATCCTGTGCTTTCGCATGGTTCTGATATGATGTAATACCTGCATTTGACAGCCATGCAAGAGCCCTTCGGCTTGCATCAATTTCAACCGGAAGTGTTATGAAACTGAAGATGGTCGTCAGAGCAAACAGCACTATTCCTGCCAGCAATAAAGCAGGGAATGTCCTTACCATAAGTATACCTGCCAGCAAGATCCATTGTACCCATTTCGATGTAAAGCTGACTGCGGGAACCAAGGCTGATCTGAATCCAAGCCATGCATATGCTTTCGCATGCTGAACTGCATGTCCGCGTTTCATGTGCTGCCACTGCAGCCGATGAAATGCTCCTCCCTTCGTATACCTCCCTGCTCAGATTAATTGTCTTATCAGCAGGATTATAATGGTCAGTCAGCTGACCCTCGACGCTTTCGATCTTTACCCCTGTTATACCATTGTCGCGTAGCATTTTTTCAGCCACTTCGCGACCCGACATTCCATTGTCGAGAGGTATTTTTGAGTACTTGGTGAACTTTGATTTCAGTGTCATGCTCACGATCCAGCTCAGGATCATGAATCCTATAAAAATTATCCAGATATTCATAACTTCATTTTCCTCCTGAAATTTTAAATTTATTAACCACTGCAAAACTTTTGCCAAAGCCTGTTTGGCAGTAGTATATTGTCATTTTGTCAGAAAAAATGGCTCAATTTGTGTTTCTCCCATTCACCCATTCTCCCCTTCTCCCTCTCATACCTTTTATATACGCCAGTTATTATCTTTGTATCATGATCAAAGCCATCAATGCAATATTATCTTTTCTGCTTTCTCTTCCGGTATTATTCTACAGGTACTCAATTTCTCCCCTTATACGACCATCATGCAGGCATACTCCAACCTGTTCACAGTTTATGCTTGATGCTCTTAAGATTCACGGGCCTTTCACCGGGGTGTTCCTTGGCACAGCACGAATCCTGAGATGCCGGCCCGGAGGAACTCATGGTTATGATCCGGTACCGCTCTTCATATTCAGGCATTACCGCCCTATATCAACAATTTTTACAAGGTGGGAAAAAGAGAACAGATTGAAAGAGATAATTCAACTTGAAGAATGGAAGAACTTTTCAGAAATTCAATTCCTCCTTCAGATGCTTATAGCCTGCCCGGCTGACAGGAAGCTTATCGCCCGACTGAAGTATTGCCACATGATTATCCTTGCCATAAGGTTCAATGCGCTTTATCTCTTCAACTTTCACGATATATGACCGGTGAATTCTTACAAAATCAGTTTTTGGAAGATTATCTTCACACAACTTCATTGTCTGCTGTTTGAGGGCTTTTCCGGCAGCATGGTAAATCATGACATAATCATCCTGTGCCTCAACGTACCTGATCTGTTCAACAGGTATAAGGTTGATGGCATTTCCCTTACGGACCACAATCCTGTTGACAGGGGAGGAAGATTCCGGCTTTTTTGCAAGAAGCTGACTTGCCGGTTCATTATTCCCTGTCCCTGACCGGATCTTATCAATTGCTTTTTTGACTGCTTCGAGGAAACGTCTTTTTGGATAAGGCTTCATGAGATAGTCGACAGCATTCAGTTCAAAAGCCTTTATAGCAAACTGATCATAAGCAGTTGTAAAAATGATCTCGGGTTTTTCGGTAAGCACCTCAACCAGTTCAATGCCGGTAAGTCTTGGCATCTGGATATCAAGGAAAACCAGATCGGGTTTCATCGTTGAAATAGTTTTCAGTCCCGAAAAACCATCGGCACATTCGGCAATGACTTCTATGGATTCAACTTCATTTAAATAATGCTTGATGATTTCCCTTGCCGGAGTTTCATCATCAATAATTACAATCCTGATCTTTTCCATGTTTTGTGCTTCCCTGACCTGCTTAGGAACTATACTTTTTTCACCACTAAATTAAATATAAATTTTCAAATGACATTTACAAATAATCTGCCGGGATGTAGAGATCTACAGTATATATTCCATTTTCTTTCAATGTTTTGATTGATGCTTTATTGCCATAGAACAATTCAAGCCGTCTGGTAACATTTAACAGACCAGTTCCGGTTCCTCTTTTTAATGAGGGAGCAGGATCGTAATTATTGCTTATACTTATTTCGAATGTACCCTTCTGTAATCTTTGCCTGAGTACTGATCCTGACGCTCTCGGTACTTTCATATACGCCATGTTTAACAGCATTTTCGTAAAGTGGCTGCAAAAGCATCACGGGGATTTTAAAATCAAGACAATCGGGTTCTATAGATCTCTTCCATTATAAGCTTTTCACCGAATCTTACTTTTTCAATGTCAAGATATAACCGAAGGTTCTCAAGTTCATTCTGAAGGGAAACCGGTTGTTCGTCTTTTCTTGACAGAGCATATCTCATAAACTCAGATAGTTTGACAACCATATCTCTTGCTTTTTCAGGATCGGTAATTGTGAGGGAGCTGATTGAGTTCAGACTGTTAAAGAGAAAATGAGGATTTATCTGTGACCGGAGCATTTTAAGTTCAGTCTCCTTTACAAGACTTTCAAGCCTTGCCTCCTTTGCTTTTTTTTCAGAGAGATTGCTCAGGCTTACAAAAAGATAATAAGTAAGAATGATGAGACCGTAGATGAATACACCTGTTCCGACCCTGTATGGAAAGGTTTCATCCCAGTATGCCAGGTAATTAGTTTGTTCCGGAAGAACAATGGTCATAATGAACTTTGTCAGCAGTACCCAGATAGTTACTGATAAGAGCACCGCTTGTAACAAGATTTGAAATAAGAGCCATCACGCGTGGCTGCTCCTGAGTTAAAAAACCTGAATGGATACCATAATGACAGGGCTATGCCGGAATAGATCAGCAAAGAGACCAGACTGTCAATTATACTAATGCTGATGAAGCTGCCATACGCAAAATAAAATAACAGCGACTGGCCCAGCGCAAGGAAAAGCCAGACCAGCCACCAGACTATAAGTCGTACTCTGTTTGCAAGTATCGGATGTTTCATCCGTTAATTGATTAATAGCTTTTTATTTCTCCGCCACCGAATACTACAGCACCTTTTATTACAAGCTGTCTTGTCGTATCAACGATTCTTCCGGGAATTAATTTCCGTGAATCACTGAATCCACCCAGAACCGGAGTTACTTCAATTTTAATATTCCAGTCATCAGGAACAATAAATGTTGCACCTCCGAATACACATGCAATTTCGAGTTCATTTCTTCCGGGAGCGAGTTTTGCTTTGGTGAGGTCAAGTTCCATTCCGCCAAAAACAGCAGATATTTTACCACCTTTGAAATTTTCCGATACAATCTGACGTTCACCACCGCTGAATACATTAACATAATCAATGTAGTCATCACCTACTATGCCTGCTGAAGCAACAGCATTCCATCCGCGTCGTTTTGACGAAGATGAAGATAACTCCGATTATTATAAAGATTGAAGGCCAGAACATATTATAAGCATGAAAGGTTTCCCTGAAAATCATTGGGATCAGGAAAAATCCTCCTACTGCCATTACAATTACCCCCGATGTTTTTTCAGAAGCCCCAAGGGTCATTACCAGTCCTATAGCCACCAGAAGCATTGGCCAGCTGAAAATAATATGATCAATAAAATCAGGAAAGATCCCTGTATTTCTCATTACAAGGAATAGTCCGACCAGTACAAGTATCACACCGATAATTGCACGGTTGTTTGTAAGATGATGATGCTCATGTCTTAACTGATGACGTTCATCCCTGGCCTGACGACGCTCATCTCTGAAGTTTTCATTTGTTTCCATAATCGTAAATTTATTTGATTTTTAATTATTAATCTTAGTTTTTCTATTTAAAAAGTGATGATAGAATAAATGACAGGCCCAATAATTACAATTACTGCAGGCCAGTAGAAAGTTCTGAAGATTTCAGGGGTAATAATGAATATATGGTCCTTGAGAAACCATACTCCTCCGGCAATAAGTAATAAACCTCCTGTGAAATGAAGGTTAAGAATCAGCAAAATGCCAATGAAAATCATTGCTGTTTCCCAGGTAAAATAGCTGCTGACACTTCCCAGATCGAGCAAATCGTTTGTTGCAACAAGAAGCGCTACTCCAAGTACAATAAAGAATAATCCGATGCTTACTCTTGGATGATGTTCCCTGCCACTGAGGTGAAAATGATCTCTGTGTCTATAATAATCTCTGTGTCTCATAGTTTTATAATTTTATCTATATACAAATGTAATTCATTCAACCGTCAGCAGCTAAGATGAAATTCGGTAAACAGCGTTTTTCTATCGGTATTTGGTCTTTTACGACAATAAATGTTACTTTTTTGTTGATAATTTTTTTAATTGAAGAAGGATTCATATTTTTGCAAACCAAAATTTAAAGAGATGTCCTCAACATATACCATACCGTTAAGTGGATTAAAAGAAGGGCACCACACAATTGATTTTGAGATTGATAAAGAGTTTTTTGAACAGTTTGAAGAATCGGAAGTTAAGGAAGGAAGCCTTATTGCGAATATTGAGATGGATAAAAGATCTTCTCATCTCAGATCTAATTATCAAGAGTTTCCGGGAGTGTCAGAGTAAGCTGTGACAGATGTCTGGAGATGTTTTTCCCAGCCCATAAGCAGTGAGAACAGGCTACTTGTTAAATTTGGGAAAAGTATAGAAGATATTGATCCTGATATTCTTTCACTTGCTGCGGATGAAAATCGAATTGGATCTGCAACAGCAGTTATATGAGTTTATTATGCTTGCTCTGCCGATAAAAAGAGTGCATCCTGTTGATAAAAATGGTAAAAGCACATGCGATCCGGTAATGTTAAAAAAACTGGAAGAGCTTATTAATAGAAGAGGAAAAGGAGAACGACCCGCGATGGGATGAATTGAAAAAACTAATGAACGATAATTAAATTAATTTAAAATGGCACATCCTAAACACAAACATTCCAAGACCAGAAGAGATAAGCGCAGAACACATTATAAGGCAACTGCACCTACAGTGGCAAGCTGTTCAAACTGCGGATCTTCAGTTCTGTATCACAGGGTATGTCCTGAGTGTGGCTTTTACAGAGGCAAACTTGCTATTGAGAAGAAGGCAACAGCCTGATCTTGCGTTAACTTAAAAAGTATAATATGAGAATTGGCCTTGATGTCATGGGTGGTGATTTTGCACCTGAGTCAATCATTGAGGGCGCTAGTTGATTCCCTTCAGCATTTATCAGTTAATGAGAAACTTGTCCTTATTGGAGATGAAGCCTTCCATATATAAGGAAACTTGATGAAATGCAGATTGAATCCTTCCAGGTTTGAAATAGTTCATACTTCACAGGTTATTGAAATGGCTGATCATCCTGCAAAAGCATTTTCACAGAAAAAGGACTCAAGTATTGCCGTCGGATATGGAATGCTCAAAAATGGCAGAGCTTGATGGATTTTGCAGTGCAGGAAATACAGGTGCAATGCTGGTAGGAGCAAGCTATACGGTAAATGTAATACCCGGAGTATTAAGACCCGCACTGGCTACGGTCCTGCCTTGTATTGATAACCGTAATTTTGTTATACTTGATGTTGGATTAAATCCTGACTGTAAACCAGATGTGCTTTTACAATATGGATTACTCGGAAGTATTTATGCAAAATATGTACTGGGGAAGGAAAATCCTACTGTGGGATCTACTTAATATAGGTGAAGAGGAAACGAAGGGAACTCCTACCGTGAAAGCTGCATTCGAATTAATGAAGGAATATCCCGAAATAAATTTCGCAGGAAATATTGAAGGAAATGCGCTCTTCCGTGAAACAATGACTGATGTTGTTGTTTGTGATGGATTCGTAGGAAATATAATTCTTAAGATGGGAGAAGCATTTCATCATATATATAAAATCAAGAATCTTAAGGATGCATATTTTGATAGTCTTGACTGGGAGAATTTTGGCGGAACTCCTATTGTCGGTATTAATGCCAATGTTGTAATCGGACATGGAATTTCAAAAAGAAAAGCTATAATGAATATGATTCTTCAGACCAGGAACGTTGTACACGCCAATCTGGCACAAAAGATTAAAGAAGCAATATAATTATGGAAAAAATACGGGCAGCCATTACAGGAATCAATGCCTGGGTTCCGGAATACAGGCTGACAAATCAGGAACTCTCCAAAATGGTTGATACTTCCGATGAGTGGATAATGCAACGGGTCGGAATAAAGGAGAGACGAATACTTAAAGGTGAGGGTCTCGGAAGTTCAGATCTGGGTGAACAGGCAGTAAATGGTTTATTGCTAAAAACAAATACTGCTCCTGAAGAAATTGATCTGCTGATTTGTGCTACTGTCACTCCCGATATGCTCTTCCCTGCAACCGCAAATATCATATCTGATAAATGCGGTATAAAAAATGCATTCAGCTTTGATCTTAATGCTGCATGTTCAGGATTTCTTTTTGCTTTGCAGACAGGAGCAGCATATGTTGAAACCGGCAGATATAAAAAAGTAATTGTTGTCGGAGCCGATAAAATGTCGTCAATTACCGATTATACCGACCGTACAACATGTCCTCTGTTTGGAGATGCTGCTGGAGCCGTTCTGCTTGAACCCACAACTGAGGATTTCGGCATTATGGATTATATTTTTCATACCGACGGTTCAGGACGAAAATACCTGCATCTGAAAGCCGGCGGATCCGTTAAACCTGCCTCTCATGAAACAGTTGATGCAAAAGAACACTTTATTTACCAGGAAGGTCAGAGCGTTTTTAAATTTGCTGTTTCAAATATGGCTGATGTTGCAGTAGAGATCATGGAACGGAATAATCTTAAATCTGAAGACATATGCCTGGCTTGTTCCTCATCAGGCAAATCTTCGTATTATCGATGCTACAGGAAGAAGAATGGGACTTCCTCCGGAAAAGGTAATGATCAACATCGAGAATTACGGAAATACAACTAATGCTACAATTCCATTATGCATCTGGGAATATGAAAACAAACTCAAAAAAGGAGATATTCTGATTCTTGCCGCATTCGGCGGAGGTTTTACCTGGGGATCAATTTACCTTAAGTGGGCTTACGATCCGGAATAGAATTCGGGGTGAATTTCTTGGATCGCGAAGCGGCCAGGGGGTAGTACCCTCCAGAATTAAATGTTTTCTAATTGTCAGCCCTAATTTTATTATTATCTGCAATAGTTTTTATATTTGTGAGTTATTAATTTGAATCTCTTAAACTTTTAAATACTATGGCAAAGTTCAACGAACCAGATAACACCACAATAAACCTTATAAGTAACGGAACAGATATAACCGGTGATATTAAATCAAACGGTGATATCCGTATCGATGGATCTCTTACAGGAAATCTTAATACTAAAGGGTAAAGTTGTTATTGGTCCAACAGGAAAAGTTAAAGGAGAAGTTATCTGCAAAAACTCTGAAGTGTCAGGAATTATTGAAGGTAAAATTAATGTAGGACAGTTGCTTAACCTGAAAGCATCTTCAAAAATTCATGGAGATATTGTTACATCAAAACTTTCAATTGAACCAGGAGCAGTATTCTCAGGAAACTGCAAAATGAGTGATACTGAAAATAATGGAGGAACAGGAGCCATCAAAGAAAAAGAACCCGAAAAACCTGCAAAATAAGGGTCTTAAAGATTTTGCCAGGTATACGGGTATGGCATTCCAGATGATGGGAATTATTCTTGTTACCGTCTGGGGAGGTCATAAAACTTGATAAACTGACAGGCTGGCATACACCTGTTTTTACAATAGTTCTTTCGCTTCTTGGTGTTTTTGCAGCAATTTACATTGCAGTTAAAGATTTTATTAAGTGATACTCCGTTCTTGAAACAACTTCATAAATATATTTTATTACTGGCTATTATTAAATATACTGTTACTGCTTAACAGCATATTTAACTGTTCAGCAATAATCAAACTTGATGTCAGCTTTCAGGAAATTGCAATCTTATCAACTGTCATTTTCAGCTAATTGCCTTTATAACATTTCTCATTTTTTTCAGAGGGCAGACCAAAGAACCAGACAGCCAGACCTTCCATACTCTGGTGGCAATAAGCCTTAAGTTCCTGCTTGAATTAGTGATTTGCACTACTCTGGTTTTTTGTTGCTAAAAAAACTTCCCTTGACGTCTGTTTTAATATTTTTTGTTTTATATTTAACACTCACTTTGTTTACTATATGGGTTATAGTGAAAACACTGAAAAACAAAGCTTTATAAAACCTGAGACTGATTTGAAAACAGAGAAATTTATTTAGATTTTTTCTTTTTCTTCTGCTTGCAGGAACAACTCTTTCAGCACTCTGGTCAGGATGTTGAGGAAAAAGCAGGAGGTAAAGGAAAAATTCAAAGCCAGTACCTATATACTTGAGCATATCGCTGATTCTCATGAATGGCACATTTATACAAAGAAAAATGGAGAAAATGTTGCAATTTATCTTCCTGTTATTGTTGTACAGCAAAGAAAAAGGACTGAATATTTTCTCTTCAAAACAACTTGCTGACGGAAATGTTTATAAAGGCTTCAAACTTGAAGAAGAAGGTGACCTGAAAGGTAAAATTGTTACTGTAAATGAAGCAGGTATTGCAGATGAAAAGAATCTTCCTCTTGATTTGTCAATGACAAAAACAGTTGTTGGCATTATTGTCTGCTGCAATAATCGGCCTGATGATATTCCTTTCACTTGGCACGCTCCTATAAGAAAACAGGAATAAGTCATCCAAAAGGAATTCAGAGTTTTCTTGAACCGGTAATACTTTTTGTCCGCGATGATATTGCAATACCCAACATTGGCCATAAATATGAAAAATATATGCCATATCTTCTTACGGCATTCTTTTTTATTCTGATAAATAACCTGATGGGACTTATTCCTTTTCCTCCTCCTTTCGGAGCAAATGTTACAGGAAATATTGCAGTAACCTTTTTATTGGCTTCCTGTACATTTCTTATTACCCAGTTCAGCGGAAATAAGTCACATTGGAGAGCATGTTTTTGCAACACCCGGAGTTCCGTTCTGGCTTCTGCCGATAATGATCCCGGTTGAACTCATCGGATTGATTTCAAAGCCATTTGCACTGATGATCCGGTTATTTGCAAATATGCTTGCCGGACATATTGTTATTTTAAGCCTGATTTGTCTTATCTTCATATTTGATTCACTGGCACTGGCCCCGGTTTCAATATTTTTCGTGATTTTTATGGATTTCATGGAACTTCTGGTAGCATTCCTTCAGGCATATATTTTCACCCTGCTGTCAGCATTGTTTATCAGTCTGGCAGTTCAGGAAGATCATTAGAATTTTTGTTTAACTAAATATTAAAATTATGACAGGTACATTAGCAGCAGTAGGAGCAGGTCTCGCAGTAATAGGAGCAGGACTTGGTATTGGTAGAATCGGCGGATCGGCAATGGATGCAATTGCACAGACAGCCGGAAGCTTATTCAAAGATACAGCTTGCTATGATCATTTCAGCCGCCCTTATTGAAGGAGTTGCTTTGTTCGCAGTAGTAGTTGCTCTTATGTAGTAAATTAAAAATTATGAAGCCTGCAACGGTTGGTTGCAGAGCTTCATTTTATCGGAATTGTTAAAATAAAATCATATGATATTATTAGCAAACAGTCTGACAACTCCTGCAGTAGGAACACTTTTCTGGTCAGCACTTATTTTTCTATTGTTTTTTCTGATCCTGACAAAATTTGCCTGGAAACCGATTCTTGCCGCAGTGAAAGCACGTGATGAGATGATAAAAGGTTCTCTTGAATCAGCCGAAAAAGCAAGGGAGGATATGTTGAAACTTCAGAGCGATAATGAAGCAATCCTTCGGAAAGCAAGAGAAGAACGTGAAAATATTCTGAAAGAAGCAAGGGAGGTACGCGACAAACTTATTTCTGAAGCAAAAGGAAAAGCAACCGAGGAAGCTGAAAAGCTTATTGAAAAAGCAAGAACCGGAATTGAAAACGAAAAACTGAAAGCACTTTCGGAGATTCGTGAACAGGTTGCAACTCTTTCAGTTGATATTGCATCAAAACTGCTTGGTGAAAAGCTTAAACAATCCGGAGAACAGGCAAAACTGATCGATAATTACCTTAAAGAGATTGATTTCAATAAGAATTAGGAACCGGAATCTGTAATGAACGATAGCAAAATATCTGTAAGATATTCAAGAGCAATATTTCAGTCAGCTCTCGAAAAAAAGATCCTTGATAAGGTCAATCAGGATATGATCTTTATTTCAGAGATCTGTAAATTACCTGAAACAAAAGAATTTCTTCAGAGCCCGATTATTCCTCCCTCAAAGAAAGAAGCTATATTTCACAAAATGCTTGGATGATAATGTTGAAAATATTACTCTTTCACTTATCGATCTGATTGTTAAAAACGGAAGAGAAAGCTTTATTCCTGCAATTGCAAGGGTTTTTATCCACGAGACAAAAAAATACAAGGGAATAACAGAATCAGTTCTTACTACTGCAGTCAAAGTTGATGAAAAAGTCAAAAAACAGATTATTGAACTTATTTCAGAAGTATTTCAAAACCAAAGTTGAACTTAAAGAGAACATTGATCCTGAAATAATAGGAGGTTTTATTCTGCAGATTGATGACAATTACATCGATGCCAGCATAAAGAATAAACTGCGTAAAATAAAGAAAGAACTTAAGGGAAGTGTCATAACTTCCAGAATAGAAGAATAGAAACAATTAAAGATTTTTAAGAAAATATAATATGGCAAATATTAAACCGGCAGAAGTTTCAAAAATTCTCAAGCAGCAACTCGAAGGAATACAGACCGGGGTTGAACTGGAAGAAGTTGGAACTGTGCTTCAGGTTGGAGACGGGATTGCCCGTATTTACGGACTTTCAAATGCACAATCGAATGAACTGATTGAATTTGAGAATGGGATTGAAGCTATTGTTCTGAACCTCGAGGAAGATAATATCGGTGCAGTATTACTCGGTCCTACTGAAGAGATTAATGAAGGTGATATCGTTAAAAGGACCGGAAGAATTGCTTCACTTGGAGTAGGCGAAGGATTGTTGGGAAGAGTAATAACTCCGACCGGACAGCCTATTGATGGTAAAGGTCCGATAAAAGGTGAACTTTTTAATCTTCCTTTCGAAAGAAAAGCTCCTGGAGTTATTTTCCGACAGCCGGTAAGAGCAACCTCTTCAGACAGGTATCAAGGCAATTGATGCAATGATCCCGATTGGCCGCGGTCAAAGGGAACTGATAATCGGTGACAGGCAGACCGGAAAAACAGCTATTGCCATCGATACTATAATTAATCAGCGAAGCAATTTTGAAAAAGGGAAACCGGTTTATTGCATTTATGTTGCAATCGGACAAAAAGGTTCAACAGTTGCAAATATAGCTGCAACTCTTGAAGAACATGGTGCTCTTGAATATACTGTTATTGTTCTTGCAACTGCTTCTGATCCGGCTGCATCTCAATTCTATGCACCATTTGCAGGAGCTGCAATCGGTGAATTTTTCCGCGATACGGGTCGTGATGCCCTTATAATCTATGATGATCTTTCAAAACAGGCTGTTTCATACAGGGAAGTTTCACTTCTGCTTCGTCGTCCGCCAGGACGTGAAGCTTATCCGGGAGATGTTTTCTATCTGCACTCAAGACTCCTTGAAAGAGCAGCCAAGATCATTGAATCAGATGAAGTTGCACAGAAGATGAATGATCTTCCTGAAGCTATAAGACATCTGGTAAAAGGAGGCGGTTCACTTACTGCTCTTCCGATTATTGAAACCCAGGCAGGTGACGTTTCAGCATATATTCCAACAAACGTTATATCAATTACCGACGGACAGATATTTCTTGAGTCGAGCCTTTTCAACTCCGGTGTACGTCCTGCAATTAACGTTGGAATTTCAGTATCAAGGGTGGGAGGAAATGCCCAGATCAAAGCAATGAAAAAAATTGCCGGAACACTTAAAGTTGACCAGGCACAGTATCGTGAACTGGAAGCATTCTCAAAATTTGGTTCTGACCTCGATGCATCAACTCTGGCAATACTGAATAAAGGAGCCAAAAACGTTGAAATTCTTAAACAGGGTCAGTATGCACCCGATACCTATTGAAAAACAGATAGCAATTATCTATTGCGGAACAATGGGTCTCTTAAAGGATGTTCCGATAAATAAAGTGAAGAGTTTTGAAAGTGAATTTATTGAGTTGCTTGAACTTAAGCACAGGGATACTCTTGATAGCCTTCGTGATGGAATACTAAATGATGATATAACCAGGGTTCTTGAAAAAGTTGCCGCTGATCTGGTCATTAAATATCGGCCACAGTAATCAGGATAACATGGAAAATGAATTTTAGATGGCGAATTTAAAGGCAATAAGGATAAGGATCACCTCGTTCAAGTCGACCAGGCAGATCACTTCAGCAATGAAGATGGTATCTGCTGCCAAATTGCGGAAAGCTCAGGATAAGATTGTGCAGACTGAGACCTTATGCAAATAAACTGTATGAAATTCTGGTCGATCTTTCACAGAGCTTACAGGATTCTGAAGATTGAGAATATATATGGAAGAGTATCTTCTCCTGAAAAGGTTCTTATTGTTGTAATTACCTCCAACAGAGGTCTCTGCGGAGCATTCAATACCAATGTTATAAATGAAACGCAGACGGGTCATTTCTGAAAAATATGCTGATCAGATCAAAAATGGAAATCTGAAGCTTCTGACAATCGGGAAAAAGGGATTTGATTATTTCAGAAAGCAAAAAGTAAATATGCTTCCCGAACAGAATAATCTGTTTAATGATCTTACATTTGATAATGTTAATAGCGTTGCAGAACAGATTATGAACAGTTTTACATCACTGGAATTTGACAGGGTGGAGCTGATTTATAATCAGTTTAAAAATGCTGCTGTACAGAATCTTACAAATGAGGTATTTCTTCCTGTTGAGACTGTTCCTGCCGGAAAAGTGAAAACTGCTCCGGTTGATTATATTTATGAACCTGATAAGGAGGAAATTATTAAGGAACTGATTCCAAAATCACTAAAAATTCAGTTTTATAAAGCAGTTCTTGATTCGTTTGTTGCTGAACATGGTGCACAGAATGACGGCAATGCATAAGGCAACTGACAATGCCACAGGTATGATCCGCGATCTGACACTTCAGTATAATAAAGCACGACAGGCTACTATTACCAATCAGATACTTGAGGTTGTAAGTGGTGCAGAAGCGCTTAGAGGTTAACATTAATTGATTACCTGGTTCTAAATAAAACCATAATGTATACTCAGTCTGAGCTTAAAAAATTAGTCAATAAGGCTATTCTAAATCTTTCTTATAACGAGGAAGCAGAAAAGCTTAATGATCCTGTAAAATATATTCTTTCAATCGGAGGGAAAAGACTAAGGCCGGTTTTAGCCCTTATGGCCTGCAATCTTTTTAGTGATCAGATTGATGATGCAATAATACCTGCTACCGGTCTTGAGGTGTTTCATAATTTTACCCTGGTTCATGATGATATTATGGATCATGCTCCTGTGAGAAGAAATGTTCCTACAGTTCATAGCAAATGGAACCTTAACCAGGCTGTCTTGTCAGGTGATGTAATGGCATTTATTGCAAATGAATGTTTTTTGCAAACACCTCCAGCATTACCTGCTGAAAGTTTTTAAAGTATTTAATAAAGCTGCAGTTGAAGTATGTGTCGGTCAGCAGCTCGATATAGATTTTGAAAAAGCCGCAATAGTTTCGACACGAGGAATATCTACGTATGATTGAGCTGAAAACTGCGGCTCTCTTGCAGCATCTGCTAAAATTGGTTCAATAATTGGTGGCGCTGATGATAAAGAATCTGATCTTCTTTATGAATTTGGCAGAAATCTTGGTCTTGCATTTCAGATTCAGGATGATCTGCTTGATATTTATGGTGATGTTAAGGTTTTTGGAAAAATGATGGGAGGTGATATTATTTCCAATAAAAAAACTTATCTGCTTGTGAAGGCGCTGGAACTGGCTTCCGTAACGCAGGCAAAACAGCTTCACGAGCAATTTGCACTTAAAGATTTTGATCCTGAAACCAAGATTAAAAAGGTGATTGAGATATATGATCAGCTTAATATTAAAAATATTACGGAAGATCTTGCTAATGATTATATTAAGAATGCATTTGACTTTCTCGATAAGATTTCAGGTATCAGGGAAAGGAAATCAGAGCTGGCTAAAATTGCCAGCTCACTTATTGGAAGGGAAAATTAGTCAGGAGATCATTGGTCCCCTGTTTTTTACCGGGCCGATAAGTAAGAGCTGTCCCGCACATGCACTAAATCAATGAAATTGAATTTATAAAGAGATTAATCAGGTAGAAACACAAAATTTATTAAATTTGTCACTTCTGTAAAAATCTTTATTAAATAAATAATTTATATGTCACAGAATACCGGGAAAATCAGCCAGATCATCGGACCAGTGGTTGATGTTACTTTTGAAAGACAGGGTTTGGAAATGCCTGATATTTATGATGCACTTGAAATAAAAAGAGATGATGGTTCTCTTCTTGTTGTGGAATGTCAGCAGCATATCGGTGAAAGAACAGTCAGGACAATTGCAATGGATTCTACTGACGGTCTTCGCAGGGGTATGGATGTTGTAGCAACCGGATTACCAATCACGATGCCAATCGGAGAACAGATAAAAGGCCGGCTTATGAATGTGACCGGAGAAGCTATTGATGGCATAGGATTTCTCGATAAGACAGGCGGATATCCTATACACAGGAAACCTCCAAAATATGAAGATCTTTCAACAGAAAAGGAGGTATTGTACACCGGAATTAAAGTTATTGACCTTATTGAGCCTTATTCAAAAGGAGGCAAAATTGGTCTCTTCGGTGGTGCCGGAGTAGGAAAAACGGTTGTTATCCTCGAACTGATAAATAATATTGCAAAAGCATATTCCGGACTATCCGTGTTTGCCGGGGTCGGTGAAAGAACAAGGGAAGGCAATGACCTTCTCCGTGATATGCTTGAAGCCGGTGTAATTACATATGGCAAAAAATTTCTTGAGAATATGAAATCAGGCGGCTGGGACCTTTCAACAGTCGATAAGGAAGCTATTAAGGAATCAAAACTGGCTCTTGTATTCGGACAGATGAATGAACCTCCCGGAGCAAGGGCAAGAGTTGCCCTCTCGGGTCTGTCAGTTGCTGAACATTTCAGGGATGGCGATGGGAAGAGCGGCGGAAGGGATATTCTTTTTTTTATGGATAATGTCTTCCGTTTTACCCAGGCAGGTTCTGAAGTTTCTGCTCTTCTCGGAAGGATGCCGTCTGCAGTTGGTTATCAGCCAACACTTGCAACTGAAATGGGTATCATGCAGGAAAGGATTACTTCAACAAAACATGGATCAATCACTTCTGTTCAGGCTGTATATGTACCTGCTGATGACCTTACTGACCCTGCTCCTGCAACAACATTTGCACACCTCGATGCTACAACTGTATTAAGCAGGAAAATATCGGAGCTTGGTATTTACCCGGCTGTCGATCCGCTTGATTCAACCTCAAGTATACTTACAGCTGAGATCGTTGGGGAAGCTCATTATAATTGTGCTCAAAGAGTAAAAGAATTACTTCAGAGATATAATGAATTACAGGATATTATTGCAATCCTTGGAATGGACGAGCTTTCGGAAGAAGATAAGCTGGTTGTTCACCGGGCACGCAGGGTACAGAGATTTCTCTCACAGCCCTTCCATGTGGCTGAACAATTTACCGGAATAAAAGGTGCCCTTGTTTCAATTGAAGACACTATCAAAGGATTCAACATGATCATGGATGGCAAAGTCGATCAGTATCCTGAATCAGCATTCATGCTCGTTGGCACTATTGAGGATGCTATCGAAAAAGGTGAAAAAATTCTTGCTCAGTCAAAATAACTGAATGATCAAGGCCTTCAAATTATTAATAATTCTTAATGAAAATAGAGATTATTACACCCGACAAAAAAATTTTTGAAGGGGAAATTAATTCGGTCAGGGTCCCAGGGAAAAAAGGATCATTCCAGGTATTAAAGGACCATGCCCCGATTATCTCAACTCTGGAAACCGGTCTGGTCAGAATGGTCGATCAGGGAAACAACGAGATAGTCTATGAGATAGGCGGGGGAGTGATTGAAGTCAAAGCAAATAAAATAATTCTTCTGGCAGATTCAGTAAAATGAGATTTTTCAAATGACTCCTGATGAATTTCGAAAACATGCCCATGAGCTGGTTGAATGGATGGCGGGCTACATGGAAAATGTTGAGAAATGGCCTGTCAAATCATCAGTAGAGCCAGGAGAGATTTTCGCCAGGATCCCTGATCATCCTCCTGTCAATCCTGAATCATTTGACTCTCTTATGAGAGATTTCGATGAAATAATAATGCCGGGAATAACTCACTGGCAGAATCCGAATTTTTTTGCATATTTCCCGGCAAACACCAGCCCTGCTTCTATACTGGCTGAAATGATTACATCAACCCTTGGAGCGCAGTGCATGATCTGGGAAACCTCTCCTGCTGCAGCTGAGCTCGAGGAAAAAATGATGATCTGGTTAAGAGGATTAATCGGTCTGCCACCAGAGTTTGAAGGCGTAATACAGGATTCTGCTTCTACTGCAACACTCGCAGCAATACTTACAGCAAGGGAAAATATTACAAAATATTCATCTAACACGGAAGGCCTTGAAAATGCAGGTACACTAAAAGTATACTGTTCTGATCAAACTCATTCTTCTGTTGAGAAAGCTGTTAAAATTTGTGGAATAGGTAAAAAGAACCTGGTAAAAATTTCAGTGAGGGAAGACTTTTCCCTTGATCCCCTGAAACTAAAAGAGGCAATCCTGAGGGACAAGGATAAAGGTGACATCCCCTGTTGCGTGGTTGCAACATTAGGAACTACAGGAACGACGTCAGTCGATCCTTTAAGAGCCATAGGAGAGGTTTGCCATGAAAATGCAGTATGGCTTCATGTTGATGCTGCAATGGCCGGAACTGCTCTTATTCTGCCCGAATTTCAATGGATGCTCGATGGGAAGGAATATATCGACAGTTTTGTTTTTAATCCGCATAAATGGATGTTTACAAACTTTGATTGTACTGCCTATTTTGTTAAGGATGCAGGCGCCCTGATAAAAACCTTTGAGATACTTCCTGAATATCTGAAAACAAGGACCAGGGGCAGAGTAAATGATTATCGCGATTGGGGAGTCCCTCTTGGGAGAAGATTCAGAGCATTAAAACTTTGGAGTGTTATCAGGACCTACGGGGTTGAAGGCTTGCGCGACAAAGTCAGAAGTCATATTGGATTTGCAGCGGAACTTTCACAGATGATCTTGAAAGAAGTTGATTTTGAAATACTTGCGCCTGTGGTTATCTGTGTTGTCTGCTTCAGGTATAAACCTGCCGGGTATACTGAAGATCAGATAAATGCTTTCAATGAAAAACTGAATCACCAGTTAAATGATTCCGGGAACTTATACCTGAGCCATACAGTTCTGAATGGCAGATATACACTAAGAATGGTCACTGCTCAGACAAACGTCACAATCGGGCATGTCAGAAAAGCCTGGCTTCTTATAAAAGATACAGCTCGTAGTCTCCGGCTGTGAAGGATCTACAACTTCCTTCGTCCGAAAGTCATCCCGTACAAATCAATATTGAACAATATCTGAATATTAGGTGATTCTCCAGTATTTTTCCATGCTGACTGAATCCCGCCAGATATCATATATGGTATTCTGAGAAAATGAAAATCAGCCAGCAAGTCAAATCCAAATGAATTAAGAGATTCGATCTGAGGTGTTTTATAAATCGGAACAAGTCCGTTTGTACCGTACGTGTACATTGAATTGCCGGGGCCAAATGCATAGTCATAGAACAGACTGGTTCGTATCCTCTTAATATACAGGAGACTTGCGATGTTGAAATCGGGGTATGCCAGGGGCATAACATAATCTACAGAAAGAAAATTAATCTTTTTTGAAATTATATTGCTATAACCACGCGGAAGCGATGAAAAGTTCTCATACAGATACTTCTGAGGATCCTGCAGCTCGGTTTCCAGCCTTATTCTGATGCCATTGTTGGCAAATAGACCGGGGAAGTATAAAGCCGTTTTTAAGGAAACAGATGAACCATAGATCAACCTGTCGAATGGTGCGAAGCAATAATTAAAGTCAATCACCTGTGCCCATCTTGGATAAATATCGCGGATTGCAGACCTGTCATAGTTGGTGAAATAAAGACGTGTTGTTAATATCATCTGTCCATAATCAAAAGTCCCTCTCTCCTTAATATAAATATAATCGTTAAGGTAATCTGATGACACAGAAGGCTGAAGAAGCTCTGAGAATCTGCCGGAAGAAAACTGAAGTGGAAGATAAATGGTATTCAGGAAGCTTATTCCTGGCTGAATGTGAGCGGGATTAGCAACGTCTGCTCCCATTTTGCTTATCTCCGGCAACGTCCCATAATCAAGCTGGGATTCGATTACAGGATACCAGCCTTTCCATGCAATCCTTGAATGAATTAAGTTGCGCTTATCTGATGAATATTCATAACCTAAAGTCGAAATAAGAGTGCTTAATGTGTTCTGGGTCACAATAGTTACTCCGGGTCGCAAACTTGCCGGATTAATGCTTAGGTCGGAAATATTGGCATAGAATGGCATCCAGCTGTGAAATCTGAAAAGATGCTCCCATTTTCTGTACGGTACCGGGGTGAAAGACATACTTGTGTCTGCAGCGACTGGCGGAGGCTTAATGTTAAATCTGTCAATGAGAAATGAGGATGAACTGACATTTCTCCTGCCAATCCCCGGAGTGACTGGAATTTTTGTGGAGCAGATATTATTGCCCAGATACGTATAGTCACTGAATAATAGGTTATTTGCATCAGGACTGACATCAATTGTCCCGAATCTTGAATTAGTGATTTCAGTTGTTTTCTTGTCAGATGTCAGCAGATAAATGTTGTCTGTACCCGAGGAGGAGCTTATATAAAAGAGGGAATCATTTTTAAGGAAAGAGGACTGAAGATCGTTCCTTCCGGCTTCGACAAGGGTCTCCCATTTCTGACTTTCAGGGTCGAACGACATAACTCCTTCCCCGGCACCTGACAGGAATATGAAAGTTATTTTCCTGCCGTCTTCGGACCATTGCGGATGCTGGAGGTAGACATTTTCAGGAACCTGAAAGGACCTTATCTTTTCTCCTGTGCGGGCATTAAAAAGGACAAGATCATTAACATTCCTTACACTGTTTTCCACTGCAGCAATCCGGCTTCCATCGGGAGATATTGAGGCCGCAAGATATCTTGATTTCCTTGTCAGTCTTATGACCATGCCTGATTTTAAATCCATGAGCTTAATGACCGAATATTCTCTGTTTGCCCATCTATGGTCCGATTCCGTTTCAACCCACACCAGTTTGCCTTTGGCATAAGAGACGAAATAAGGATATACCTGTCCGGGAGTATGGATCCTTTTTTCGGTTTTTTTGCGCAGATCTATTAATACAAATGCTGATGGAGCCGATAATGAGGTTTTTATGGCAATTACAGTATCATGACCTGCTGAAACCGGAGAATAGTAACTGACATATTTTCCATGTTTGTCAGGATTATCCACCTCGTAATCCGAAGGCTCTGCTTTATTAATATCTTTTGTCCAGATCCTTCTAAGCGAATCGGAGGTCTCCATCCATAATGTTTTCTTTCGTAACCCTGCGTTTCTAGTAAGACTTATATTTACAGGGTTTAGTGTAAATGGCTGGTCCGCTGTGAACTTAAGCACTCTATTCCAGATCTGAGGGTCATTCTTAGCAAGGGCCCAGGTCACCATCTGATAACCCGATTCATAATAATCAGGGACAAAATCTTTGAATGAGCCATTAAGTATCTTATCGTAATTATAGATTTCCTTATTATCAACTATCAGTGCTTTAAGCTGTTTCTGGAATGATGGGGTCCGGCCCCTGCCGGAAGGTGTCAGTGCTGATTCTGCAAAAACAGCATCACCTTCGAGGAACCATGAAGGAAGAAGTGATGCAACAATACCTGTGAACTGTTCTCCGAATAAAAATGACATCCCTTTAGAAAAGCCCTGATTCAAAGATTCCATTTGCAGCACATGCGTCAGCTCATGAACTGTAAGTTGCGTCTCCGGTGCAAGCGGCAATGTGTTCTGTTCGGGGGTCGGATATAATTCCATTCTTTTGGGAGCCCAGGCAACATAGCCATTTGACTGGATAGTAAAATTGTGTATTATAACAGGGATCCTAAATTTTTTTTCAGGGAAAAGTGATGAGAGCTTTGAGAAGGATTCATTTAGCGATTTAGCATAAAGAATTCCGCCAGGGCCATAATTCTCAGGAAAGATAATAGTGAATCTGGAGGTTTTAATCTGTTCCCATTTAAGTGACGCCGGATCCTGGCCTGTGTCATAATATTGCGCAGCGATAGTTTGAGCTGCAAACAGGAAAATCGTATATAAAAGAATTAGTCTATTCCTCATCTAAAATATGAATGTTCAAAAATAGCAAAATTAGTGAGCGGTAATCCGTTAATAATGGTATGAAAAAAATAAGTACTTTCGTCAACTGAATTTATTCCCCACTCTCCTACACATTGATATTAAGAATGAAGAAATACAGGATGATCAATAATATATCAGGATGGGCTGTCTTTATCGTAGCAGCATTTACCTACCTGAGGACGATTGAACCTACTGCCAGTCTTTGGGACTGCGGTGAATTTATAGCATCTGCATTTAAACTCGAGGTCGGGCATCCTCCGGGGAACCCGGTTTTCATGATAATGGGCAGGTTCTTCACTCTTTTTGCAGGAGGGAATACTGCTAAAGTTGCAGCTATGGTAAATTCCATGTCAGCTCTGGCAAGTGCATTTACTATCCTGTTCCTTTTCTGGACGATTACACATCTTGCGAAGAAAATTCTTATAAAGAACGAGAATCAGTATAATAACGGAAGGATCATTGCTGTTATTGCAGCCGGTATTGTTGGAGCAGTGGCTTATTCCTTTTCCGACTCATTCTGGTTTTCAGCTGTTGAAGGTGAAGTATATGCTTCATCTGCCTTTTTTACAGCGCTGGTATTCTGGGCAATCCTTAAATGGGAGGATGTAGCCGAAGAAAAATATGCCGACAGGTGGTTAGTCCTCATAGGGCTTCTGATGGGCCTTTCCATCGGAGTACATCTTTTAAACCTGCTTACAATCCCGGCAATAGTGCTGGTCTATTATTTCAAAAAATTTGAATTTTCATGGAAGGGTTTTTTAATGTCCTTATCCTTGTCGATGATTCTTCTCTCGTTGCTGATGTTTGGGATCATGCCTGGAATCGTTACTATCTCTTCTAAATTCGACCTGTTTTTTGTTAATACTCTAGGACTTCCAGCTAATACCGGGATGTTTTTTCATATAATCCTGGTTGCAGTTCTGTTTATTTTTGCTGTCAAATCTTCATTTTCATCAGCTGACAGGTTAAAAAACGGCATCCTGGCAATTGCGGCACTTTTTTTTACCGGGATCTGGGTAATTTCCGGTTCATCTATTCTAAATATCCTGGCTCTTATCCTGATATCGGGTGCCATATGGTATCTGGCAGGGAAGAGCAGACCCGCTCTGAATACTCTGCTTACCGTGATTATGGTTATACTGATAGGCTATTCCTCCAATGCCATTATTGTTATACGGGCTTCTGCCAATACACCATTAAATGAAAACAATCCTTCAGATCCGTTTAACCTGCTGTATTTTCTAAACAGGGAGCAATATGGTGAACGGCCGTTGTTTAAAGGTCCCTATTTCAATGCTCCTCCTCCTGACAATATCGACGGTAAACCACGATATGTTCTTGAGGATGGTAAATATATTATTACAGGTTATAGATCTTGAACAGGTATATGACCCCAGATTTGTTACTCTTTTTCCAAGGATGTGGAGCCCTGCAAGTGACCATAAAGAGGTCTACCAGCAATGGGGCAGAATAAAAGGCACACCTATTCAGATAACGGATCAGTCAGGAGAGAAGAAAGTCATCAGGAAACCAACATTCAGGGAGAATCTCCGGTTTATGATCTCTTATCAGTACGGTTACATGTATTTCCGGTACTTTATGTGGAATTTTTCAGGGAAACAAAATGACACCCAGGGAAACGGAGGTGCCGTAACCGGGAACTGGATAACGGGGATCAAATTTCTCGACGAACCCCGATTAGGAACTTCTGATTTACCCGGAGACATGGGAAGTGATCCGTCAAGAAACAAATATTACCTGTTGCCTTTTATTCTTGGGCTTGCAGGCATGTTTTACCATCTCAACCGCGATAATAGAAACTGGGGAATAATTCTTCTTCTTTTTGTCATGACCGGTATAGCTATAGTATTCTATCTGAACCAATCTCCGAACCAGCCCCGCGAACGGGATTATGCCTATGCCGGTTCATTTTACTTTTTCTCGGTCTGGATAGGCCTCGGGGTACTTGCTCTGTTTGAAGGGTTTTCCAGGTTCATGAACGGGAAATTGGCTGCTGCGGTTGCGGGAATATTATGTTTCATTTCGGTGCCTGTACTTATGGGAGTTGAAAACTGGGATGATCACGACCGTTCTGGAAGATATCTGGCCCGGGATGTTGCTTTTGATTATCTGAATTCCTGTGCTCCTGATGCTATACTTTTTACCAACGGTGATAACGACACCTTTCCTCTCTGGTATGCACAGGAAGTAGAGGGAAAAAGGACAGATATCCGTGTGTGCAATCTGATGCTGCTGAATACCGACTGGTATACCAATCAGATGAAAAGCATGACGAACCTGTCTAAACCTCTTCCGGTTACGCTTCCGGTAAAAAAGTATTATGACGGAATTAATAATCAGGTGTTTATTGTTGAGAAGACCAAGGATCCCGTTGATATCTCGACGATAATCGATTTTGTAAACAGTGACAACAAAGCCACAAAAGTTCAGGTGTCCAATACTGAAATACTCGATATTATTCCATCGAGGACCATCAGGATTCCGGTGGATAAAGCAAAAGTGCTTGCGTCAGGAACTGTAAAGCCGGAAGATGCTGATAAGATCGTTCCATTTATAGATATCAAACTCAAAGGCAATTATATAATGAAGAGCCAGTTGATTGTTCTGGATATTCTGGCTCACAATAACTGGGAACGTCCTGTCTACTTTGTTACAGGGTATCATAATGATGCCCTGGGTCTTGAGGAATATTTTCAGCTCGAAGGATTGGCTTACCGACTGGTTCCCATAAAATCACAAAACAAAGGCTGGCTTGATTACGGACGGATCGATACTGATATTTTATATCAGAATCTGGTTAAAAAGTTTGTATGGGGAGGAGCGAATAACAAAAATGTGGATATAGATTATAATCATATGCGGACATTTATTGTTATCAAAGCCAGGCTGAACTATGCACGGCTTGCTAAAGCACTTTCTGCTGAGGGGAAAAATGAAAAGGCAATAGAAACACTTGACTTTTGCATGGATGCGCTGCCTCTTGATAAGGTTCCTTATGATCCTTATACAGCTGATATTATTGAAGCCTATTATGATGCAGGGGCTACCGCAAAAGCAATAGATATGACAAATGCATTCTGCGATTATTATTATAAGAGGCTCGATTATTTCCTTAAACAAAAACCCTTTATAATAAACTCCGCAGAATTTGAGATACAGACTGCCATTCGGTATACATCACGGATAGCAAATGCCTGTACTGCAAACGGGAAGCCTGAATTGGGCCAGGAGATAAGTAAGAAGCTTGAGGGCTACTATGCAGAATATATAAAGACGCTACAACCTGCCGGAAAGGGTCAGTAAGAATCAGGAACTGAAATTTTCGATTTCAGGTATTTTTCTAGAAGGAAAAAGATCTTTTCCGGGTAGACAGGTTTTAAAATATACTCATTGCATCCTGCAATGTAAGCTTCCGTTTTTGCCTGTTCCGAAGAGTATGCAGTGATCATAATAACCGGTGTGCTTTTTCTGTCTTTTCTGAGAAATCTAATGCATTCGATCCCGTTGATCAACGGAACAAGAAAATCCATAAAAACAAGGTCAATAGTATTGTTCTCCACAGCTAAATAATCAATGAACTCCTTACCTGTATGAAAAATAACTATTTCAGCACCAGAGTTTTTCAAGAGTGTTTCATAATACTTGATAGATGGCACATCATCCTCAACAATAACTATATTTTTACCTGTTAACTCTAAGTTGCTGATATTCAATGTCATTTATGATTCCGATTAATCTTGTATAAAATTACGATAAGTAAAGGATCTTCGTTCTGCTTATTTACACAATTATGAACATTTTATCAACATTGTTCAAAAGAGAATGAAAGGGGATATTTGGTATTTTTAATTTATTTATGCAAATTCGTATTGATAAATCCTCGGTTTCATGTTAAATCAAAATCGCTGTCTGAGATTTTCCTTCCTTCCTTTGGGATTGTTTCTAATGATGAATTATTCTTTTGGTCAGACAGTTTTAAATAACGGTACAAGGGCCCTGTTTATATTTGATATAGCTAAATATATAGATTACGGACCAGGTTTTACAGATTCATCTGTATTCAGGATCGGAATTCTTGACAGAGATGTGGCCTTATTTTTCGAAATGGGCAACTTGAGAAAAACAAGAACCAGGATCCAGGATAAACCTGTGGAGATTGTAAAATTCAACTCTGAAAGTCAAATCACTTATACTCAGCTGTTATATGTTAATAAAGCAAGCGGATTCAATCTGAATAAAGTTAAAGCTATGATAGAGAAGCATCAGACATTGCTGCTGACTGAAGGATATGAGTTCAGGGAATCAATGATAAATTTTATAGGAGTGGAGGGAGAAATGCCCAAATACGGAGTCAATGAGGATATGATCAACAAAGCCGGAATGAAAGTCAACTCCAATATGCTGACTCAGGCGATCAAAACCAAAGAAGACTGGGAAAACCTGTTTGGCAAGGCAAGTGAACAGATCATTATGCAAAGGGATACAATTCATCAGCAGATGGAAATGATTAATGTACAGAAAACTGAAATTCTGCATCAGAAAGCGCTGCTTGACAGTCTGGATAATGAGATCGGAACAAAAGAGAAAACATTAGGGGAAAAACAAAAAGTTCTTGAAAAACAGTTTATTCAGATAAGCAGTCAGCAAGGCGAAATCTCTGTTCAGAAACAAACAATTTCAACACAGCTGAAAGAGGTTCAGGTACAAATGGATACACTGACAGGACAAAGGGCGAAAATTGAGATCCAGAAGGCTGCCATAAATGATAAACAGCAAAGAATTTCAGAACAGGACAGCAAGATAAAAGTTCAGCTTGAAGCCATTGAAAAACAGAAACTCGTACTCTATTTTGTCATTCTTGCCTTATTACTTGTAAGCTTTCTTGGATATTATGTTTACAGAGGATATAAAATAAAGAAGGAAGCGAATCTGAAACTTGAAGAGAAGAACAGAACCATTTCATTGCAAAAGGATGAAATTGAAAAGCAAAGAGACCTTGCTGCAGCCCAGAGAGATCAGATAGGATACCAGAAAAGGCATATCGAAGATAGCATCATGTATGCTAAAAGGATACAAACGGCATTGATGCCATCGCTTGAACTATTCAGTGATAAGCTGGAGCACTTTGTTCTGTATAAACCTCTTGCAATAGTAAGCGGAGATTTTTACTGGGTAAGCACGCATTGCAATCCCCAGGTAATAATATCGGCTGACTGTACAGGCCATGGAGTGCCGGGAGCATTTATGAGTATGCTTGGTGTAACACTGCTTAACGAGATTGTTAACAGTAAGCATATTCTGATGCCTGATCAGATCATTGAAAATCTTCGCCAGGGTATAATAAAGTCGCTTAAACAGGTAGCTGATGAGGATAGCATAAAGGACGGAATGGATATTGCCGTATGTGTTGTTGATTTCGATAAGAATATTTTATGGTATGCCGGAGCAAATAATCCACTGTACCTGGTCAGAGGAGGAGAACTTACTCATTACAGGGCAGATAAAATGCCAGTTGCCATACATTATAAAATGGAACCTTTTACTCTGCATAAGATTGAAATTCAGAAGGGGGATACTTTCTATATTTTTTCGGATGGTTATGCCGATCAGTTTGGCGGGCCCAAACAGAAAAAATTCATGTCAATGCAACTCAGGGAAACACTGGTTCAAATGGACGGATTACCAATGCTTCAGCAGGGCGAACGAATGAATGAGATATTTGAAGAGTGGCGTGGCGGCGGCCCCCAGATAGATGATGTAACTTTAATCGGGGTCAGATATTAATCATCTGCAAACCCATTTGGTAGTAACGCCCAGAACAGTTACCGGAGGAGTTGCTTCGATTCCAAGTAATGCTGCATCACAGTACTGAGTATCACTTCCGGTTGTTATCAGGTTTCCTCCTGAATCATAAGTATTTTGCGAGCAAACTTTACAATTCTTCTCGCACGACGTAAATGACAATGCAATAAAGACAAAGCCGGCTGCAATCATTAATATCCTTTTCATACAGATTATTTTAAAACAAATATACTAAAACTCTCTTTTTACTTGAACGGATTTATAACAAAATGGTTGCAAATTCAAAATAATTTAGGGTATTATGCATCAAACTTCTAAAATGCCAGTCATTTGATCAGGAATGAAAATATTTATAAATTGATTAAAAAATTATCGTCATGGAAGATTCAAAAATGAAAAAACATGTAACCGTGGTTGCAGCAATTCAGATAGGTTTCGCAATTCTCGGTCTTATAATTGCTGTTGCCATATTCTTTGTTATGAGTTTTGCGAGGAGCCAGGTGGGAGGTGATGATACTGCCGAGATGGTTCTTGGATTTTTATCTGTAAGCCTGCCAATCCTATTCGGATTCTTGTCGACTCTTGGACTTATTGGCGGTATTGGACTTTTAGCATATAAGCCCTGGGCACGTTATATTGTAATAGTTGTGTCTGCTCTTGGATGCCTGAACATCCCCATAGGGACCCTGAAAGGGGTGTATACTTTATGGGTTTTGCTTCAGGATGACACAGTCAAGCTGTTTGAGGTGAAATAAAAAATTTGAAAAATATATTGATATAGAGACACCCAATTCGGGCGTCTCTTTTTATTTTTGTAAGATAATTAACTTCACTGGTATGGCTGACGACAACAAGATCATTTTCTCAATGTACAGGGTGGGGAAAACATTCCCACCGCACAGACAGGTTCTAAAAGACATCTCGCTGTCATTTTTCCTGGGTGCCAAAATAGGGATAATCGGATTGAACGGATCAGGGAAATCAACTCTTCTGAAGATTATAGCAGGAATTGAAAAGGAATACCAGGGTGAAGTCAAATTTCTGCCGGGTTATTCTGTCGGACATCTTTCCCAGGATCCTTTGCTCGGTGAGAACCGTAGCGTGAGAGAGATTGTCGAAGAGGGGGTGAAGGAAACAATAGAGATCATAAAGGAGTTCGAGAAGATAAACAACTGCTTTGGTGAGCCGGAAGTCTATGAAAATCCCGAAAAAATGCAACAACTGATAGACAGGCAGTCAGTGCTTCAGGAGAAGATCGATGATGCCGACGGCTGGAACATAGATCATAAGCTTGAACGCGCCATGGATGCGCTCCGGTGTCCCGACAGTAATGCCATTGTGAATGTTCTTTCAGGAGGAGAACGCAGGAGAGTTGCCTTATGCCGGTTACTTTTACAGCAACCTGATGTACTCCTGCTTGATGAACCGACAAACCATCTCGATGCTGAATCTGTGCAGTGGCTTGAAACCACCCTTAAACAGTACAAAGGGACTGTGATCTGCATAACACACGACCGTTATTTTCTTGATAATGTAGCCGGGTGGATACTCGAACTGGATCGCGGGGAAGGAATACCATGGAAGGGTAATTATTCTTCATGGCTTGAACAGAAGACAAAAAGACTGGAATCAGAGGAAAAGGGAAATATTAAGCGAAGGAAAATACTTGAACGTGAGCTTGAATGGGTAAGAATGTCTCCCAAAGCACGTCATGCAAAATCAAAAGCACGATTAGGAGCATATGAAAATCTCCTTAATCAGGATGTAAAACAGAAAGAAGATAAACTCGAAATTTTTATCCCGAATGGTCCCAGGTTAGGGGATAAGGTAATTGAAGCCAGGTCGGTAACTAAATCTTTTGATGACAAGGTGCTATTCGAGGACCTCGAATTCAGTCTTCCCCCTAACGGGATCGTGGGCATCATCGGTCCGAATGGCGCAGGCAAAACAACTCTTTTCAGAATGATTATGAAGCAGGAAGCCGCCTCCAAAGGAGTATTTAATATCGGTGATACGGTTACGCTCGGATATGTGGATCAGGCTCATGCAGCAATTGATCCTGCTAAGACAGTTTATGAAGTGATCTCTGGGGGTCAGAATGATGTTATGGTGGGAAACCGTCTGGTAAATGCAAGAGCTTATGTTGCCCGTTTTAATTTCACAGGTGCTGATCAGGAAAAAAAATGCGGCGTCCTTTCAGGCGGTGAGAGAAACAGGCTGCATCTTGCTCTTACTCTTAAATCCGGGGCAAATGTTCTGCTTCTCGACGAACCAACTAACGATATTGATGTTAATACACTGAGAGCTCTTGAGGAAGGACTTGAGAATTTTGCTGGTTGTGCTGTCATTATTTCACACGACAGGTGGTTCCTTGACAGGGTCACGACTCATATGCTGGCTTTTGAAGGTAATTCAAAGGTTGTCTGGTTTGAAGGAAATTATTCGGACTATGAAGAAAACTATAGGAAGAGAGTTGCTGACACAACACCTGCCAGAATTAAATACAAGAAACTGGTATAATACGGTGCAATGGCGCAATGGCGCAACGGCGCAACAGCATAACAGCGCAACGGCACAACAGACAAGTGAGATTTAAATGATAACAAATAAACTATCCTGATGATTATTAAGAGCTTATTGTTCATACTGTTCCTGGCTATCCAAACAATAGTAAGCAAAGGAATGCAAAGTGATTCTCTAAGGGTTCCGGTATTTGGCAAAGTCTATATCTATAATAGTTCGAAAGCCAACCAGAATGTGATTATAATGATCTCCGGGGACGGAGGCTGGAAATCGGGTGTTATTGGTTTTTCTCAGACATTTTCAGAAATGAACTCCCTGGTTATTGGTGTGGACATTCTTCAATATTTCAAGGTACTCAGACAACGTACCGACAGTTGTTACAACGTTGCAGCGGATTTTGTTCAACTGGCGACTGAGGTAGAGAAAAAGTACGATTTCCCCGATTACAGGCAACCCGTAATAATGGGTTATTCCAGTGGTGCAACCCTTGTTTATGGTATCCTGGCTCAGGCACGGCCCGGAACTTTTATCGGAGGAATATCACTTGGATTCTGCCCCGACATTGAACTGCCTAAAATGCTTTGTGAATTTAATGGACTTACTGTAAAAGTTGATGTGCCGGGGAAGAGGTATATTCTTCAACCCGATGAAAAACTTGGAAACCCCTGGATAGTCCTTAACGGGAAGCTTGATATAATCTGCAAGTATTCAGCAGAAGTGGAATTTATTTCCAAAACTAAAAATGCTGAATTAATCACTCTGCCAAAAGTCGGACATGGATTTGCCAAATGGAGTGATTTTATGCCACAGTGGAAAGATGCATATAACAGGTTGTTATCACGATATGAAAAAGATAAACCTCCGGCAATTGACATCGGTCAGGTCAGGGACCTTCCATTAGTCATAACAAATTCAAAATTTCAGGATAAGAAAGCTCCGGTTGCCCTGCTGATTTCAGGAGATGGCGGCTGGTACGGGTTTGAACAGCAAATTGCCGATAATCTTGCATCCCTGGGAATTCCAACCGTCGGCCTCGATTCGAAAAAATATTTCTGGAACCGGCGAACACCGGAAGAAACTGCTTCAGATATAGCCAAAGCACTGAATTATTATGGTCAGGAATGGATGAGGGAAAAGTTTGTTCTGATAGGCTATTCTTTGGGTGCCGAAATTGTTCCCTTTATAGTAAACAGATTGCCCGGTGAGATAAAATCCAGACTTGAATCGGCAGTCTTGTTATCACCTGCCGTTACGACCGACTTTGAGATCCATTATTCTAATATGCTGGGAATGGGCAACAGACAAAATACCTACAAAACAGTAGATGAGATCATTAAGATGCAGAAGTTACCTACTCTCATTATCTTTGGTGACGGCGAGAAAACCGAGATACCCGGACTATTAAGCGGAACATCGGTAACGATCAGAAAGATTCCTGGAGATCATCATTATAAATTCAATCTGCCTCTCATTATGAAGACAATGAGAGAAAACAAGGCTTTCTGAAATTTCGTATCTTTGGATTATTTGAGTAAATGATAAAAGAAACTGCATCTACATCCGTAAGAGACTTTTTTAAAGAAAAAGTCTTCATCTTTCTCAATGAAAATGCAAAGCTCATCACCCAATTTATATTCACTGCACTTTTCATAATACTTGCCGCATGGTTCACCTTTCATCAGAAACATGAGCTGCTGCTGGTCAGGAATATCCTTTCTGATGCCAACGTAAACTGGGTAATTGCCGGTATAGGGCTTGTTCTCTTTTATATTTTTATACAGGGAGTGATGTATGTAACATCATTTGCTTCAATAGATACCCGGATTGGGCTCTGGGATGCTGTTATACTTTTTCTGAAACGCAATTTCATCAGTGTTTTTTTACCTGCAGGTGCCGTTTCTTCTCTGGCATTTTTCAGCAATGAAATTGAAAAAAAAGGAATCACAAGGTCACAGGTCTATTTTGCCTCTTCAATTTATGCCTTCGTAGGAATACTTTCTGTTGTTATTGTTGCAATACCCGCATTCATCTTTGTTGTTTCCGGTGGTAGTTTAGGAATGGGGAAATGGTATGCACTCGGAGGAGTTATCCTTATTCTGCTTTTATTCGTTTTTGTCTATTATTCACTTATACGAAAATGGAAGCTTTATTCCTGGGTCGTAAAAGTTTATCCCAGAGCAGAACTTTTCATTGAGGATCTTAATATCAATAAAATAAACAGGAAACAATTTGTTTATACGGTTTTAATATCAATATTGATCGAATTTGTTGGAATAGCACATGTTTATATAGCGATGATTGCCCTGGGTATTTCACCGACATTTTCCGTTGCTGTTCTTGCTTACATCGTAGTGGTTATATTCCTGATTATATCACCGTTCCTTCGCGGGTTGGGAGCAATTGAGGTCTCAATGGTTTATTTCCTTGTGCATTCCGGATTCACGAATGCTGATTCAATAGCAATTACCTTACTGTTCAGGTTTTTCGAATTCTGGCTTCCTCTCCTTTCCGGGGTCGTAACCTTTATCCTGAAGGTTGATAAACTGATAATGCGGATCTTACCGGCAATTTTGATATTTGTTCTCGGAATTGTGAACATTGTTTCTGTTTTAACACCTGCTCTTCCGGAAAGAGTCAGGCTTCTCAGGGATTATTTGCTGGTCGGTGTGGTAAGCTTCTCAAACAGTTTCGTATTTATTGCAGGATTGTTTCTTCTGGTTACGGCTGCATTTATGCTAAGAGGATTGCGAACTGCCTGGTGGTTTGCAATAGGCTTGACTATTATCTCTGTATTCGGTAATCTTACCAAAGGCATTGATTACGAAGAGGCCACGATAGCTCTTTTAATTCTTGGCTCTCTGGTAGCAACAAGAAAGGAGTACCACGTAAAAACAAATCCACGACTCGGAACTGTAGGTCTGCAGACCGCTCTCCTGAGCATGGCTGCTGTAATGTTATACGGGGTGGTTGGATTCTATTTCCTTGATAAAAAACATTTCCAGATTGATTTCAATATATTCCAGTCATTCTGGTATACTCTTCAGAACTTTTTTCTCGTTGGAAGCAGCGATCTGATTCCCCGCGACAGTTTCGCCCGCGATTTTATCTACCTTATCAAGATAAGCGGTTTTGCGTCTCTATCGTTCCTAGTATACTCACTGGTCAGACCTTATGTTTTTAAAGTCACTTCAACAAGCGAGGAAATAGAGAGGGCAAAATCTCTTACAAAGCAGTATGGCAGTTCTGCCCTCGACTTTTTTAAAACTTATTCTGACAAATTTATCTTCTCGCCCCCCGATATTAATGCATATGTCTCATACCGGGTAAGCAGAAATTTTGCGGTTGTTCTGGAGAATCCTGTTGCAGAAAACAGTGATGAAATGAAAAAATGCATTCTCAGCTTCTCCAGGTATTCTTATGATAATGGCCTTAAGGACATTTATTACCGGGTGCCAAAAGAGTCTTTGCCATTATATGCAGAATTGTCAAGAAAAAGCCTTTTCCTTGGTCAGGAAGGCGTCGTAGACCTTAATTCATTTTCCCTTGAGGGAGGCGAAAAAAAATCCATCAGAAATGCCCTGAATAAAATTAAGGAGCAGGGATATACCACACATATTAATGCGCCTCCCCTTCGTGATGGTTTGATCCAGAAGCTAAAAGCAGTCAGTGATGAGTGGTTAAGATTAACAGAACGTGATGAAATTATTTTCTCACAGGGTATGTTCGTTGAAAAAGAGATAAAGGAACAGACAGTTATTACAATTGAAAACAGTGAGGAAAAGATTATTGCATTCCTGAATATAATTCCTGACTACGTTGAAAATGAAGGAACATATGACCTGCTCAGAAAGACTGCCGATGCACCTAATGGTATAATGGATCATATACTGGTAGAGCTTTTCAAGCATTTCAGATCTTGTGGAATACGTTACGTTAACCTGGGATTTGCTCCAATGTCAGGGCTAAATGACCCTCATAATTTTACTGAAAAATCAATGAAATTTGCCTATGAAAAGATTCGTTCTTTTTCGAACTACAAAGGCCAGAGGGATTATAAGGAGAAGTTCAATCCGCAATGGAACGACAAATTTCTGATTTACAGTAATGATTATGATCTGCTTCAGGTTCCCGGGGTACTGGCAAAAGTGATCAAACCCTGAATGTTTATACCCGTCCTTTTTGTGAATTACTATTAATTTTTTTCGATACTCATAATTACGAAAATAATTGACACTTTTGTATCAATAGATAATCACAAAAAAAATGAAGCGCTTCCTGATTCTTGCCGGTTTTTTGTACACTTGCTTCATATCCTCATTTTCGCAGAGCTTTACCGATAGCAATCTGCCGATCATTTTAATAAATACCGATGGCGGGGTAGAAATCCCCGACGCACCCAGGGTTTTTGCCACCATGAAAGTAATCTACAGGGGAGCCGGGCTAAGAAATTACATTACAGATCAGAATACAGCTGAATACCTGAATTATGATGGCCGGATAAGCATAGAAATAAGAGGCTCAAGCTCTCAGACGCTTCCCAAGAAGCAATTTGGCCTGACAACTTTAAATGCCGATAATACCACAAATAATAATGTTGCCTTGCTTGGCCTGCCAAAAGAGAACGACTGGATCCTTAATGGATTAGGATATGAACCATCGCTTATCCGCGATTACCTGTGCTTTAATTTATCAAGAATGATAGGTGAATATGCAAGCAGGACCGTTTATTGCGAAGTGGTGATAAACGGCTCTTACAACGGACTGTATGTTTTGCAGGAGAAAATTAAACAGGGTTCCGACAGGGTCGATATAATGAAGATAGGGACTCTCGACAATAGTTCCAATGCTGTTACAGGAGGATATATCACAAAAGCTGATAAAACTAACGCAGAGGATCCTGTTGCATGGACCATGTCAAGTTACCTGGGATCAAATGATGTTACATTTATTCATACTCAACCCAAACCCGAAGAGGTGACAGCGCAGCAAGACAATTATATTCATTCTCAGTTTGTCAGACTGAGTGCCACGGCTTCCAGCGGGAACACTTCTTTCGTTGATGGATATCCATCGGTCATCGATATTCCGTCATTTGTCGATTATATGATTATCAGCGAGTTGTCTGCAAACGCGGATGCCTATCAGTTCAGTACTTTTTTCCATAAAGACAGGAATGGAAAACTCAGGGCCGGACCAATCTGGGACAATAACCTGACCTTTGGGAATGACCTGTTCATCTGGAGTTTTGACAGGAGTAAAACCGATACATGGCAATTTGCCAACGGAGATAATGAGGGACCTAAATTCTGGCAGGACCTTTTCAGTAATCCTGATTTCAAATGTTACCTGTCAAAAAGATGGAATCAGCTAATACAGCCTGGCCAGCCATTAAATCTTCAGGTTATTGATAACCTGATTGATTCAACTGTTGTAAAGATCAGCGAGGCAGTGGTAAGAGAGAATCTGAGATGGGCCTCTGCTATGGATCTTGCTACCGAGATAAGTAATATGAAAGACTGGCTGCAACGGAGAATTGACTGGATGACTGCGACAATTGGTCCATATTCAAATTGCAGCAACGTTGCAACGCCATCTCTTGTTATTTCAAGGATCATGTATAATCCGAATACATCAGTTGATTTCCCAATCAGCAATGATCAGGAATTCATTGAAATACAAAATACCGGGAACAAGACCGAAGACCTGACCGGGGTTTATTTCAGCGGAACAGGATTTGTATACCAGTTTCCTGCTTATTCCCAGATTTTTCCCGGGTCAAGAAAAATTCTAGCAAGCAATCCTGCGGTTTTCCTGGCAAAGTACGGTATTCCTGCATCGGGGCAGTTTACAAGGAATTTATCGAACAAGGGAGAAAAGCTTGTACTGGCAGATGGCTTTGGTAATGTAATTGACAGTGTTCATTACTCGAACCTGCCACCCTGGCCAAATGCTGATGGGAACGGGTATTACCTTGAACTGGCCGACCCGCTGTCGGATAATAGTATTGCAACTAACTGGATTGCATCTACAAATACAATTGTATCAGTCAGGGAGACTGAAAATAGCACCACGCTGATGTTGTATCCTTCTCCTGTAAAAGACTTTCTTAATATAGATTTTTCAGGCAATATAAAAATTGCGGAACTATTTGATTTCCAGGGAAAGCTTCTACAAATGATTGATATTAATGCCGGTACATACAGACTCGACCTGAGTTCATATCCTCAGGGTATCTACCTGATCCACTTTATCACCCGTGAGGGGAATTTTGTGCGGAAAATAATAAAGGAATAAATAAGTCTATTCCTTTGTCAAAAGAAGCAAATGCTATTTCCGGATGAACAATACACAGATAAATTGTTTTTATCTTTGCGTGCTTTGCTATTCTCTTGCTGCCGGGCGGGCATTGCGGTTAAAAGTATCAAATTGAATGACAACCAGAATCTCCTTAATATTGCTGATGTTATTATTAGTGAGCTCTTTTAGAGCGTATCCGGCGATAGATGCCCCAAAATCAGCAACAATAAGCGGTTTTATCAGAGATGCAAAGACCGGCGAAACATTGACCGGTGCAATTATCTATCCTATGGAGATTCCTTCGACAGGGATCACTTCAAATTCTTACGGATATTTTTCACTTACCCTTCCGTTGGGAAAATACACCCTAATTGTTCAGTTTCTGGGTTACAAGACAAGGTCAGTTACGCTCGACCTTAAGGAAAACGTAAAGTTGAATTTCGACATGGATGAAGAGTCTATTGCCTTAAAGGAAATCACGGTCATGGGTGAGAAGAATAACATTAATGTCGTTCAGAATGAGTTGATCTCAAAAATTAATGTCAGGGAAATTCAGAATATTCCGGTAATCCTCGGCGAAAAAGATATTTTAAAGACCATTCAGCTTTTACCGGGAGTGACACCGGCCGGAGAAGGCAATGCCGGATTCTTTGTCAGGGGTGGTGCTGTGGACCAGAACCTGATCCTGCTCGACGAAGCGCCCGTATACAATCCCTCCCATCTGCTTGGATTCTTCTCCACGTTCAACTCTGATGCCATAAAAGATATTACACTTTATAAAGGGGGTTTTCCTGCTGAATATGGCGGTAGACTGTCATCTGTGGTTGACATAAAAATGAATGAGGGAAACAACAAAGAATTTCACGTATCAGGCGGCATCGGTATTATTGCCTCCCGGCTGGCTGTTGAAGGACCCATAGTCAAAAACAAAGGGTCATTTATGATAGCTGCAAGAAGAACTTATGCGGATCTTTTCCTGCGACTTCTTCCACGTCATGGAGCGGATTCCACGGCAAGTAAATCCACTCTTTATTTTTACGATTTGAACGCCAAAGCGAATTATCAGCTTTCAGATAAGGACAAGCTGTATTTTTCATGCTATCTGGGCAGAGATAATTTCAACCTTGGTGGTTCAGTTGGCCTCGATTGGGGAAATGTTACTGCAACGACCAGGTGGAATCACATATTCAACGATAAGATCTTTTCAAATACATCATTAATTTTTAATCAATATAGTTACAAGTTCAATGTGGAAGTGGGAAATCTGACTATGCGGGTAATCTCAGAAATCACCGATTGGAACCTGAAAGAAGACCTTCATTATTATCTTAATTCAAACAATACAATAAAATTCGGCTTCAATTCAATATATCATACATTTGTACCGAGCAAGGTTGATAGCAGTGCATTTCTCAGGGTAAGGTCGATGGATAACAGATATGCTCTCGAAAATGCTATCTATGTGTCTGATGAACAGACATTTTCACCTCACCTTAAGGCAACATACGGAATCCGCTATTCACTTTTCAGTTCAATAGGTCCGGGCACGGTTTATACATATGATCAGGTTGCTGATGTTGTAGATTCCTCAACATATCCCAGGGGAAAAATATTCAATACGTATGGCGGATTTGAGCCACGGCTCCTTGTGAATTATATCATTAATGATTCCAGCTCGGTTAAGGTTTCTTACGCCCGTACAAGGCAGTATATCCACCTGTTATCGAACACAACATCTACCACTCCATTCGATCTGTGGGTACCGAGTAATATCAATATTTTACCTGAGATCGCTGATCAGTATACCGTTGGATATTTCAGGAACTTTTCGAATAACATGTATGAGACCTCAGTTGAAGTTTATTATAAACTCATGAAAAATCAGATTGACTATCGTAACGGAGCCAATCTTATCCTGAATAATAAAGTGGAAGCGCAGCTCGTATTTGGTAAGGGCTGGGGATATGGGGCCGAATTTCTGATCAGGAAAAAATATGGTAAGCTGACAGGCTGGATAAGCTATACATTATCGAAAACAAAAAGACAATTCCCCGACATTAACGGGGGAAGCGTATTCCTTGCAAAACAAGACAGGCCGAATAATCTGGCTATTGTTGGTATGTACGAACTCAATCCCAGGCTCACATTTTCAGCTACCTGGATCTTTATCAGCGGGAATGTGGTTACATTTCCAAGCGGACGATATTCAGTAGATGGTAATATTGTGCCCTACTATACTGAAAGGAACGGATATCGTATGCCCGAATACCACAGGCTCGATGTCGGTCTCACATGGCAGAGGAAAAAAACTGAAAGATTTGAGAGCAACTGGAACTTTTCAATCTATAATGCTTACGGACGGTCTAATGCATATGCAATAAATTTTCAACGTGATCCAAATGATCCTACAAAAATGCAGGCAGTGCAATTGTCCCTCTTCCGGTTTGTTCCCGCTATTACCTATAATTTTAAGTTTTAGGAGCTAAAATGAAAGAAAATATGAAAATATTATTTAGAGATACCTTCCTGATGATTCTTACGCTGTTGTCGTCAGTTGTATTCTCAGGGTGTCAGAAAGTTATCAATGTTGATCTGAACGAGGCAGCTCCCCGAATAGTAATTGAAGGGGTTGTGAACGACAGACGGGGGCCCTATAGAGTTACTATCAGTAAATCAGGAAGCTATTTCAATCAGCCTGTTTTGCAGACTGTTTCAGGCGCAAAAGTTAGCATAACCGATGACGCCGGCACAACCGACAGCTTGAAAGAGACTGAACCGGGGACTTATCTTACATCAACCCTGAGGGGACTTCCTGGAAGGACCTATACATTGACTGTGATATCAGATGATCAGGTGTACAGCGGTTCCTCATCCATATTAAGTCATGTAAATATCGATTCGCTTACACTTGTCAAAAGCCTCTCTCATGGGTTCGATTTCGGAGGAGGAAATAACAAGGAAACAAATGCAGATATCCACTGCTTTTTCAAGGATCCCCCGGAAAAAAACTTTTACAGGGTGAAGGTTTATAAGAACGATTCTATCAATACCGAGAGCTACAGGCTGTATGACGATCAGTACACTAATGGAGAGGAAACGGAACTGCGTGTGGCAAATGCGCAAGCCGGTGCGACCTACAGAATTGAACTAATGTCAATTGATAAGCAAACGTATGGATACTACCGTACTCTGGAGGACCTTCTTTTTACTAATCCGTTCTTCGGGTCGACACCCGCTAATCCGAATAATAATCTCAGTAACGGAGCCCTGGGCTATTTCGGAGCATATGCAACTTCATCCAGAACGCTTATCATTACAGATTCACTGCTTAAGTCTGTAAAATGAGAAACGACTGCTATCTGGATCTTTGGTTATACCCCCTAAATCCCCCAATTGGGGGACTTAACGAAATCAGAATCACGATCAATTGAAATCAGAATGAAGAAGTATCATATACTTCATAATTCGTTATTCGTTTGTTCTGCGTTCTTAATTCTGGATTTATATAGCCCCCCATATGGGGGGTTGGCGGGTTATTTTTTCAGACTTGCCTTCGAGAAAATATAGTCGGGGATTTTTGTATTGAATTCTATTTCCATGAACTGGAACTCGGTCCCCTCACCCTCTTTAAGGACATCTTTAAAAAGCATTTTTTGTGGAAACCATCTGCCCTGAACCTGCGAGACATCGGACAATTCCAATCTTTTGAGGAGAACACCGCTTTTTGCGAATAGCTCCTTTTTTAAGGGGATGAAGCGATCCTTGTCAATCCATACTTTTTGCGTCTGATAAGCAACGTCCGGTGAATTTGCTGTCAAAGTAATGACCCAGCAATTGCGATCTCCGATCTTCTCTTCTCCATCCACCTTACCCGTATAATGATTTAAAAGATGCGGATCTTCCATCATATCCTCGTACGATAGATCTGAACCCATCACAGATTGCCTCAGCATATGTCCGGAAATCTGGATGATCCTGTCAGTTTCCGGCGAGAAGATCCATAACAGATTATCCAGTTTAAGCATTTTGGTTCCCTTTTCGCGTGCCGGAGAGAGATATTCAGTAAAAGATCTGGTTTCGCCCATATTCCACGATTTGGATTCTATCGTCCTGGTATTCCTGGGATTGTGTATTATCATTTTCGAAGTAAATACCCTCGTGTCAGCCGACATATTTTTATCGACTTTTTCGATTATCTCTTTGGCTGAAGGTGATTGTGCATTTAATGAAACACACATCAATATCAATGGTAGTGCAAATTTTCTCATGCCTCTAATTCTTTAAATAGTTGTGCGGTTTTACGTTTATAAATTCCTATGCCCGACAGCGCTGTACCGGCAACAGTGGAAAAGAGCCCGGGAATAAATCCTATGATGAAAGCAGGTGCGGTTATCCTGGCATGGAAATTAGAAGGCATCATGATAGTTGCATTTTTCATCATAGAGCCTACATCAAGTCCATGGTTCTGCAGGTAAAGAGATAAAAGCAGCCCTATCACTGTTCCTGTTACTGATCCGATAATACCGATGAGTACAGATTCGTAGATCATAGTTTTGTAGATGTGGGAATAATCTTCTCCAATAGCCAGCCGTGTACCAAATTCGATATACCTTCTTAATCCGCCAAGCAGACCCGCATTCCAGAAAACAAGTGACATTGACAGAACAAAAACAAATACGACAAATCCCCCAACCTTCCTGATCTGATCAATCATCAGTCCTAAATTGTTCTGCATCTTAAGTGTAACAATTACAGGAGCATATTTATCATCTGACGGGGGAAAAAGCCTGTTGAACTTTGACACAACCTGGTCAGCAAGCTCTTCATCGTAATAGTTGCCAGGCAAATATCCAACTATCTCTCCGGCTGCATCATTCATATCAAGCGCATTTCTAATATCCTGAAGGTCGATAATAACTGAACCCTGGTCCATTACGGTTGTACCAAAAACAATAGTTCCTGCGATCTTATAATTGGCCAATGCCATACTTCCATACATCGTGGAGCCAATGAGCGTTACGGTATCACCAGGATTAACTTTCAGTTTTTGTGAAAATAGCTCACTCATAAGTATTTCACCATGATGTTCAGGCAGTCTGCCTCTGCGTAGAGACTTCTCAAGGTTAAACCTTTCAATTTCAGACCGATCGCCTGAAAGCATGTCGATCCCGAAACCTATTACTGCACCCTGTGACCGGGTTTCTCCTGCTGAATCAGGAGCATCCATCAGTCCTCCGAAATGAATCCGTTGTTCCCATATCATTCCGGGGAAATCCTTTTTAAGCTTCAGCATGAGAGAATCTACTCCGGTAAGTGCAAGATCATTGGGTACCTGGTCAATATTTCTGGCGTAGGGAGCGGTCATAATTTTTACATGACCGGTAGCGAACCGGGCATTTAATTCCACGCTGTCAATCAGGAAGCCATTCAACCAGCAGTAGAGGGTTACTGTCAGAAAAACACCAATAGTTGCAACTAAAACAGGCAGGAAGCTTCGTTGCTTATCTCTTAAAATTCCTTTCAATAAAAATCTGATCATTGCAGTTTCCCCCTTAACGCTTCTGTTGGTTTCATTTTAGCAATCTTGCGTGAGGGCAGATAGCTCACAATCGTGGTTGTTATCATTATCAGAATGATTGTTGTAACAACCAGGCCCACGCTGTATACCGGGAAGATCTTATCAGCCAATACCAGTCCATAGTCTTTACTGGCGCCGGCAAACGACATACCCTTGCTGGCCTGAAGAGCCAGAAGAGGAATACCGTATATTGCAGCAAGTATAGCTGCAAGAACGGAATTGAGTGATCCTTCAATTGTGAATAGCCCCACTACCTGCGACCGGGTCATACCCAGAGCTATATATGTTCCGATCTCTTTTTGTCTCCGGAATATTGACAAAACCTGGGTGTCAAAAATAGCCAGCATAGCAAGACTCATAAGTATCACATATAAAACTATCCCGCCAATTGATTTCATTTTAATAATATCAGTAATCGATTTTAGCAGCTCTTCACTGGTCTCGAATTTCCACCCTGCTGGTCTCAGATTGGACGAATCAAAATTCCCGCATACCAGGATCGTTGCTTCACCCGGCATTCCCATCATCTTCTGCAACCGGTCGATCGGAACCCATACCTGTCCTATGTCTACCGTAGGGACGTTTGTTGTGAAGATTCCGGCAACCTTCATTTCATTAGCATCAAAAGTTCCATTGACATCGCGCCAGCGAATGGTAACCAGATCACCCGGCTTCAATCCATTGTCTGAAGCCATTTTACTACCTATGAGCACAGGCAATTCATCAGTACTGTTATTGAACATTGAACTGGGCACCTTTAATACTCTCTGATCTGATCCTATACCTTTGATAAGGATACTCTGTATACGTCCGCCTGGATAGATGGTCCCCTGTGTTATAAGAACAGGAGCAACTGCTCCGGTTGATACCAGGCTGTCAAAAGCCGGCGGTATCTTTGCGTGTGCATCGTTAAGTGAAAACGGATCGTACGGATCATATGATGATTGCCAGTATTCGCCGTTACCGATTTCCCAGTTGACCATATCATTTCTTGACTGCCTGTCCCATCCGGCTAATAATCCTTTATGCCAGATTATTATCAGGAATGAAAAGGAGAGTACAATCACATTGAGCCAGGTTCTCCTTCCTGCCCCGTAGAGATTTTTTGCTGCGAGCCTGAATAATAGTTTCATATTTCGCGCCTGTTAATTTTTGATAATTTCATCTTTGACTACTTTACCATCAACAAGTGAGATCTTCCGTTTCAGGTAAGAGATGACCTTGTCGTCATGCGTAGCGAATATAAACGTGGTCCTGAATTCGTTGTTCAGCCGGACCATCGATTTAAGGATATTGTGGGAATTTGCTGCGTCAAGGTTTGCCGTCGGTTCGTCTGCGAGTACTATTTCAGGCTTCTTGACCATCGCACGGGCAATAGCTACTCTCTGGCATTCTCCGCCGGAAAGCTGGGAAGGTTTCGATTTAATCTTATCTGTAAGTCCGAGCCATTCAAGTGAGTCCAGTACCATTTTCCTGCGTTGACCGTCATCAAGTTTTAAAAGCAGCAGCGGGAATTCCACATTCTCGAATACGGTATAAACCGGAAGAAGGTTATAGGTTTGAAAAATAAATCCCAGCTTTGACCTCCTGAGAAGGGCAGCCTGTTTTACATTCAGGTCACTTATTGATTGTCCGAGTACAATTGCCCGTCCTTCAGAAGGAGAATCAAGAGAACCTATAATATTTAAAAGTGTTGTTTTCCCGCTGCCACTTGGCCCCACAACTCCGGTAAACTCTGCTTCCCCGATCTTAAGATCAATCCCGTTAAGAGCCGTGAACCTGCCTGCCGATGTGAGGAAATGCTTTTTGAGCGCTTCAATTGTAATGAGTGGTGAATTTTCCATGATTATTATGTTAGAGATATATTGTAGTGAAGAATTAATTGTTTCCTGAATAGAGATTTTAATATTGATTTTCAAGCTCAGTCCTGGTAAATAATTGGGTTCGAGGGTTCATTTTCAAAAATTAAAAACTGCCATAACCTGTATTCCTTTTCCTGCAAACATATTATTCCCCGATATGTTATTGTAAATTGTAAATTTCTCAGGATTCCAGAAGAGGAAAAGGTAATAAGTCCAGTTATCGCTTTGTCTCTGAAGATTGATAAACCTGTACCAGGAATTATCAGTCCAGCTATAGTAGATAATGCTTCCGATCTTATTTATTCCAAATGGATAGTTTATGGTAAGTGAAGAGAATGTCTGATTCAATCCGGAGTTGAAGATCTCATCTGCCGTACTGTATCTGAAAAATTCTGATGACAGGTACAGCCCGTTTCCCAGGCTGAAAGTATAATCAATTCCCAATGTAAATAATTTAGTCCATCTGGGGAAATAAGCGGAATCAGGTGCACTGTGAGTAAGGGAATACTCTGCCCATACACCAGGACCGATGTCCCACTTACCATCCAGACCTATCTTATCTTCGGGATAGGTTGCTGAACCATGAATAGTGGCTGGGCTAAAAAGGCCTTCTAAATCAGCTGTACGGTGATGGTAAGAAACAGCTGCTTCTCCTCCGGGAACCGGGATTTGCATCCTTCCTCCGAACTCAGGATCATTTCTGACTGTAGGGACCGTTTCCCAGCCCTTTGTTTTGTCATTTCCCCAGAGGATCCATAACCATGCATTTGCATTATTTTGGAAATAATATCTGCCAAGCAGACCATAAACACCATCGGTAAGCTGAAGCGGATCACGGGGATCGATATGATCGAACCACATCAGCGGACGAAGCATACTTGCGGATCCAAAATTAATTTTCTGTAATCCGGCCCTTATCTCAAATCGTTCGGAACTTAATCTTAACGAGAGCCTGTAGGGTTTGATCCTTGAGTCGGAAGCATCATTATCTGAACCTGTGAAGTGATAATCGAGATAGCTGTCAAATGATATTTCAGAATCGAATCTCAGATTGCTATTAATATTCTTTCCTATAGATAGTGAGGGCAGGAATCTTGCCCCGGTCTGTGTCTGAACCGGAGAAGTAAAGTTCAGTCCTGCATAACCATCGATCTGTCCCTTGAATACAAAAGTACTGTCCTGTGCGTACAACAACGGAGGGGATATCAGGAAGAGAAGAAATAAGTATATCAGGAATCTATTCATTTAAATGTTTTTTTCAGCAGATATTATTCCATAGAAAAAGATATTTGTTATTTCTGCAATCAAATGCTGCGGATCGGGATACATTGAAACCAATTCCGGATCAGTCATCATTTCAGTGATCGAGTTATAATATAAAAGTACATAAAACGTAAATTTATCAGAATTTATTCTGCAGTTTTATCAAGACATAACAATTTGCAGCAAAGCTAAGAAAGCGCAAAGTGCGCAAAGTCAAGATACTTTTTCAACACCCCCACATAATGAAACAACACTTCATTTTATTAATTTTATCCTTGCAATACGGGGTTCGAACCAAATCCCTGACTCTGGTGTTGCAGTTATTAATACCCGATTTAATGAAAGCTATTGGAAACACGCCTCTGATAAAGCTGGAAAAGTTGTCAGAACCTCATTGTGCTGAAATATTTGTAAAGTATGAAGGGGCCAATCCTACTGGCAGTATGAAAGACAGAATGGCCTTGTCGATGATTGAGGGAGCAGAAAAAAGGGGAGAACTCAGGCCGGGAGGTACTGTACTGGAATACACCGGGGGAAGCACAGGAAGTTCCCTGGCTATGGTATGTGCTTTAAAAGGCTATAAGGCACTTTTTGTATCCTCTGACGCTTTTGCTGAAGAAAAGCTTCAGACTATGAAGGCATTCGGCGCAGATCTTGAAATAATAAAGTCAGAAAACAACCTGATAAATGCAAAGCTAATTGACTCTTTAGTTGCGAGAGCAAAAGAGCTAAGTGAAGGGCCGGATATTTTCTGGACTGACCAGTTTAACAATATTGATAACAGGAACGCTTATCACGGAATGGCCAGGGAGATAATGGATATTCTCGGGAAAGATATTGACGAGTTCATAATGGGAGTCGGAACCGGCGGCTGTTTTTCGGGGAATTCTGAAATTTTTAAAGAAATGGTACCGGGCATCAGATGCATAGCAATAGAACCATTGAATGTAAGATCACTTTCAGGAGGAAATACGGCAGGTTCCCACAAATTGGAAGGTATAGGAGCAGGATTTATACCTTCTATATGCAGGATTGATCTTGCCGATGAAATAATGGCGGTGTCAGACGAAGATGCTTATGATACTGCGAGAAAGCTGGCAAGGCTGGAAGGCATATTCGGCGGGACCACATCAGGGGCAAATGTATGGGCAGCCATACAAAGGGCAAGGATAATCGGCCAGGGGAAAAAGATTGTGACGATTATAGTTGATTCAGGACTAAAGTATCTCGACGGAGATTTATATAAATTCTGATTTTACCATAAAGAGATTTTAAATGCAAACAATACTTGGATCAAACGGGATCATTTCAACAGAAATTGCAAAAGAGCTTCACGAAAACTATACCAGAAACATCCGGCTGGCCTATGGTAAAAATAACAAGGACAAATTCTGAGGATCCCAATTTCATTCGACTGGTGAAATTACTTGATCAGGAGCTTGCTGATAGAGACGGAGAAGACACCGCATTCTATTCCCAGTTCAATAAGCTCGATAAGATCAGGCATGTGGTTCTGGCTTATGAGAACGGCATTCCATTGGGTTGCGGGGCCATAAAGGAAAATGGAAGAGATACGATGGAGATCAAACGTATGTATGTATCGCCAAAAGGCAGGAAGAGGGGAATCGCAACGGCAATACTATCAGAATTGGAGAAGTGGGCGGGTGAACTTTTGTATACAAGGTGTATACTTGAGACTGGCAAGAGGCAGCCGGAAGCAATAGGTCTTTATGTGAAGAATGGGTACAGTTCGATTCCAAATTTCGGGCAATATGCCGGAGTTGGAAACAGTGTTTGTTTCGAAAAAAAGTTAAAATAAAGGAGCGGGTCAGGTATGTATCCGGAGGCTATCCGTCATCTCCCATGATTTGGAATGATGAAAAAAAGATATACTTTTGCGACTGAAATTATGGCCCCATAGTTCAATGGATATCCTCCTTCGCTAAAGCTACGGCGGACAAAGGAATGGAGGTTTCCGTTGAAAAGAGTGAGATTTGGCCCCATAGTTCAATGGATAGAATGGAGGTTTCCTAAACCTTAGATTCAGGTTCGATTCCTGGTGGGGCTACACGAAAAAAAGCGCAGACAGTTATATAATGGCTGAATGCGCTTTTTTATCTTAGGAGATTAAAAATCTGGTCTTATAAGAGATTCATATCATTTTTGAAGATACATTTAGGTGTTGAATATCACACTACAAGAAGTTGACTTTCGAAATCATTTTTCTTGTCCATTCAGCTTGAAAATATCAAATTATTCTTTTACATCAAAATTACTGTCTCCTGTAAATCGGGCTAGATCTCCAAAGTGTAAACAGTATAACTCATGCTGGCCCTTAAAAAACAAGGATTCACATTCATGTGATGGAAGTTTTTTAAATTCTTTTTTATCAATAAAGGGTGGTTGAATGAGAGTAATATTTGAAGTTATCTTAAAAATTAAATCTAATAATTTGTCTGAAGGAGGCTTTGTAGTTGAATTTAAAAATCTATAAACATGATTCTTGTCTGTTACTGCCCAATCAGGATCAATAAATGCCGCATCAACTGGGGGTAGCAGATCTAATGTTTTTGTTAATGTTATATCTCCGTTTAAAAAAGTTACTCCATTTTCTAATCCAGCAATTTTCAAGTTTTTCTTCGCTATTTCTAAGCGAGGAACATCTAATTCTACACTATAAATATGTTTTGCATATTTTGCTAAGGATATAGTCGTGAATCCAGCTCCTGAACAAGTCTCTAGTACATTACAATTTTTAAATCTACTGGCCAGATGATCTGTAAATCGAATATCAATCCCCATAATGTATGAGTATTCATCGGCAATATAATCCCCACCAAATTTTTCTATGATTTTTTCTTTTTCCATGTTCGCCGCCGCGTCATTCAAATAAGCACTACAGATTAACAAATTGATTTAGTAATAATTATAATGCATAAGTCTAACCTGCATCTTTCACAAATTAAATACAAGTTAGACAAATTCCGGGAAATTGGGGACTGAATAATTCAATTTAATTCAATGTGTGATAGGATACCAAAAAATGGCCATAAACGTAATTTTATAATTTAGGTTTAGTGTGCCATAGATATATGAGCTAATAAGGAATTATTATATAACTGAAGCGCCTTTTTCAAAAGGGGTTCTGCGTTTTCTAATACCTGATTCCGGCTTTTGTCTCCATCATGCCCACCTGAGTAAATCCATTAGCCTGCTAATAAGGCATACGCATCCGCATACCCGGGATCTAAGGAAATTGCCTTTTCTAGCTTAGTTCTAGCCTGATCAAAGGGCAGATATTGATTCCAGGCTTGTAGAAACAAGATATAAGCAATTAGAAATATGTTATTTAAGATTATACACAACCGTTTTCCCAAGTGAATCATGTTAATTATCTTGAATCGTTGTTGGTGCAAAAGAGGAAAAAAGCAATTAATCACGAAAATTACATTTAAGATAAATAATCCAAAAACACAGATCTGAAGAAATCGGATTCGACTTAAGAGTTTGGTTTCCATGACTTTTATTTTTAAATAAAATTATGAAGTTATATTCAATTAGCATAAATTTGGCATGCTGTATTAAAATTGTAGTTATTAATAATAATATATAAAGATTCTCCAGGCGACACTTATGCTTTCTAAGATTAGACTAACACATTTTCTTATAGACATTTGACTTTCACAACAAGTGTCGCCTTCTTTTTAATTCTTTGATTAGCCAGACATTTATTCTGAGGCGGTGCATTCTTTATACCCCAGGGGCGGGGTCCTTTTAGCACGAGGAAATGAAGCGAGTTTCTTGATATATATCGCCTTTTTATCCTTTAATAAGAAACTTCAATAGGTCATATTACATGTAGCTGGGACGTTGAAATCTTGTTTTTAGTTTCTATTTTATCTTAAAACTATATCCCAAATTAATCATATATGAGTATACCTTACTCTCATCTAGAACATAGCCAAGACCAGCACCGGGAATTCTGTATTCAAATTCATTTTTGAGAAAAAGATAATTATTATTATTGAGTTTATATTTTACTCCAAATCCAAATGATGCTCCGTACTGATACTTTCTGAAATAAGTATATTCCGGATTTCGGTTAGTCCCGTGAACGCTGACTACTTCATAATCTGTACTTAAAAGCAATACATTATCATAGCTGATTGAAACAAATGGCAGTAGTTTTTCTAAAGGCATTGTGTACTCTACGGTAATGGGAACACGCAAAATGGAGTATTTGGTACGAATCCAGTATGGTAAACCATATTGATTCAATGAGTTTTCAAAATCTCCCTGGAAGTTATTGGTCGAATAATTTAATCCTACTAGAAGATTCCACATGGAAAAGCCTTTAAACGGTTTAAGTCTCAATTGCAGTCCAAGATACGGCTTGATTTCACGAACATTATCCTTTGATGTTTTCAGGCCCATCCATGAATTTATAATCCCGAAATAAGGTTCTAAATAAAGACTTTTATTTGTTGATTTTGTGAAATCAATACATTTATGGTCTTTACAAACACTATTATGATAGTCTTTTGTAATCTTTATCAAGGGCCGGTAATCAAAAGCTGTATATGGAATTTCTTTCAGCACGTCCGGACTTTCCTGAAAAAGATACTGCAGGATTCTTTTATATTGATTTGAATTTTTAAAATAGTTTTCTTCATATTCCCCCCTGAGACCTTGCTCTTTTACAGTTACTATTGATCCTTTATTTGTTAAAGGCAATAAAAGTGTATCTTTTTGGATGAAATAATATTCCCTCCCCAGATCTTTATAATAAAAAAGATCAACTATCCCGTCAACCAGATATTCTAAAAAAACTCTCTGTCTCGAGCTATCGATCATTACACTCTTTGATACATAGTATTTACTATTTTCAATTCTATAAGCTCTTATATCATCTGGTGAATAACTTTTGGAAGGTTGATTTTTTCCGGTTATAAAATCGCAGCTTCCGCTATTTTCAATATTTGATTTCAGTCTGATAAATCCTCGAAGCGTGTCAAAATCGTTAGTAATAATATATCCGGGTTTGAAACCCTTCTGTCCATAACTAATAATACAAAATTGTATAAAAATCAGAAAAATCAAGAAACACGTTTTTTTCATTTGAGATAGTTTTAATTGTTTTTATCTGTTTTTCTGGTTTCGTTCTGACAGGTCAAATTTTCACTTCTTTGTAACTAGGAATAACGATTCAGAGCATAGACCCGATAAAGATAAAATTAGTTGCAAATAATACAAATGAGTTTTGTTTTATACGAAGGTTTTTTCGAAAATGTTTTCCTATTGGTGAATATGGATTTCTAAGCACCCAACTAAATCCGCTATTCGGAGACTTGGTGAATGGAATTATCTATTTCATTCAACCCGTTCGACATTCAGCAATACAGAACTATCTGATAAATATCAGAAGCCACCCTGGCAGCAGGCAGGTTAATTAAATCATCCGAATTATAGGGCGTTTTATTTTTTTAAATTACCCGTTATTTAATGAGTTGCTGTTCCGCGAAGCGTTTATTTATTCTCAATAGTATTCTTTAGATAGTTTTGATTAATCCTTTACTTTGAGCATTAGTAAGATAAAACAGGATATTATAACTATTGCATTAAAGGTGCTCAAAACTCCTGACGACCAGGGATGCAAATTTCTAAAATCCAGCATAACCGGGTAAATAAAAAATATAGCCAGGGTAATTATCAGTCCGATAAGTTCAGCGAACCTTATTTTACTTATTAAAAGCAAACCTAAAGCAAGATATACTGCACTGAATATTAGATAGTCAACAAAACTCCTGTGGGGATAAGTTATAAAGCCAAGATATAGATTTGACACAAATAAAATTAAGAGAAGTACAATCGGTATAAAGCGGATAGATCTGATTTTAGACTTCATTTGTTATTAGGTTTTGAACGAGCTAATTTACAATTAATTAGATCCATTTCCAATTTTTATTCTGCTCAATTATCATCCGGCTTTGATTGTGTAGTTTTCAGATATCAGATCATTTAAGTCAAGATTAACCTGAGGTATAGTACATGTGAATTATGCAATTACTTTTTGCGATTGTGTAATGTTTATCAAAATCAATGTATTTACTTTTGATTGGTGAATTGGTATCCACCTGAATATGACTGATATTCAATTGCCCACGACTTAATCAAAATACAAAATGAGTAAAAAGGTAAAGCCGGCAAAGTTACTGCTTGCTAACAAAGGACCTTGCTTTCAAATATCTGAAAAAGAAACACCGGCAGAAGAGTTAGTCTTGTATGGAGAACAAGATGCGAAACGTGAAGCTGAATTAGTTTTTGCTGAAAAAGAGAAGGCAAATCGTGCAGATGAATTAGTGATAATAATCGAAGAGAAGGCATTGCTTACTGCAGAGCTGGTGATCGCTAATGAAGAGAAAGCAGAGCTTACTGCAGAGTTAATCATTGCGAACGAAGAAAAAGCCGAACGGGCTGATGAATTGATCATTGCTAACGAAGAAAAGGCAGAGCGGGCTGATGAATTGATCATTGCTAACGAAGAAAAGGCAGAGCGGGCTGATGAATTGATCATTGCTAACGAAGAGAAGGCAAAACGTGCAGAAGAATTAATCATTGCTGACGAAGAAAAAGCAAAACGTGCAGCAGAACTGGTTTTGGCAAATGAAGAAAAAGCAAAACGAGCAGCAGAATTAATTCTGGCAAATGAAGAAAAAGCAAAACGTGCAGCAGAATTAATTCTGGCTAATGAAGAAAAAGCAAAGCGTGCCGCCGAATTGGTTATTGCCAAAACGGAGAAAGCAAAACGAGCTGCAGAGTTGGTCATTGCTAATGCAGAGAAAGCAAAACGCGCTGCAGTGTTAGTAATTGCAAATCTTGAGAAAGCCAAGCGTGCTGATGAATTAATTTTAGCAGATAAAGAACTTACTTATCAAAATGAAGAGAAATTAAAACGTGCAGCAGAACTGGTAATTGCGGACGTAAACAGGACAAAACGTGAAGCAGAGCTGGTTATCGCAAATATTGAAAAGGCAAAAAATGTAGCAAAGTCAATTATTGCAGGCAAAGAATTATTTTATCAATCCGAAGAGAAATCAAAACGTGCAGCAGAGCTGGTGATTGCTGATGCTGACAAAGCAAAGCGTGAAGCAGAACTGGTCATTGCAAACATAAATAAGGCAAAACGGTCTGCTGAGCTGGTCATTGCAAATGTTGAGAAAGCAAAACGGTCTGCTGAGCTGGTCATTGCTAATAGAGAACTTGTATATCAAAAAAGTGAGAAGGCAAAACGTTCTGCTGAGTTGATGATTGCCAATGTAGAGAAAGCAAAACGTGCCGCAGAATTAGTAATTGCGAACATAGCTAAGGCAAAGCGCGCTGCAGAGTTTGTAATTGTGAACAGAGAACTCGTTCTGGCGAAAGAGAAAGAGAAACTTTTATTGGAACTTACAAGAGTAAATAAGGAACTTAACAACCAAATTCATAAACGAATTCAATCTGACCAGGCTCTCAGGGAAAGCGAAGAGAAGTATTCTATGGCTTTCCAGTTATCTCCTTATGCTATAGCTATAATGAGAGTAAAAGACGGAAAATTCATCGAAGTTAACAATGCCTTTACATCAGTATCGGGTTTTACCAGAGAAGAAGTGATTGGCTTATCGGCATATGAACTTAAAATGTGGGTAAATGAGGAAGATCAAAAGTTGGTTTTACTCACTCTTCAGGATGGAAGAGTAATATCCGACAAAGAATTCCTATTCAGGAAAAAGCATGGTGAAATTATTACCGGTCTGTTTGCAGCCAGAATCATTTTAATTAATAATGAACCCCACATAATCTCAAGCATTAGCGACATCTCAATACGGAAGCAGGCTGAATTAGAACTTATTAAGGCCAAAGAAAAGGCAGAAGAAAGCGACCGCCTGAAATCCGCTTTTCTTACCAATATGAGCCATGAGATCCGTACACCGATGAATGGAATTCTTGGATTTACTGAACTATTAAAAGAACCGAACCTGACAAGTGATGACAAGGAGGATTTCATTCAAACCATACAGATCAGCGGTGCACGCATGCTTAATACAATAAATAATATTGTTGATATTTCAAAAATTGAATCAGGACTTATATCCGTTAATACTTCAGAAACTAATGTTAATGAGAAAGTTGAATTCACATACAAGTTCTTCAAGCCGGAAGCTGAAATTAAAGGGTTGAAGTTTTTAGTTAAAAAAAGTCTGCAAGGCAGAGAAGCCATCATTAAAACAGACAATGAAAAAGTCTATGCTATACTGACTAACCTTGTTAAAAATGCCATTAAGTTTACCTATGATGGTTCGATTGAATTTGGCTATGAGAAAAAAGGGAAATATCTTGAATTCTTTGTAAAGGACACGGGGATAGGGATTTCGGGAAAACAGCATGGACTTATCTTCGAAAGGTTCAGACAGGGTAGTGAAGAATATAACCGGGGTTATGAAGGGTCCGGCCTGGGATTATCAATTTCGAAATCTTATGTAGAGATGCTAGGCGGGAAAATATGGGTGGAAAGTGAAGAAGGGAAAGGCTCAATATTTTACTTTACTATACCTTATGATGCTGTGTCAGAAGGAGAAACAGAAATAATCAATGATATTCATGAAGTGACTGACAAGATCGAAATAAAGAAACTCAAAATACTTATTGTTGAGGATGATGAAATATCATATTCCCTTCTCACAAGAATGCTCCAAAAAATAAGTTCTGAAGTATTACATGCAATAACAGGAGTTGAATCTATTGAGATTTGCAGGAACAATTCCGACCTTGACATAGTACTAATGGACATTAGAATGCCCAAAATGAACGGAATTGAAGCCACTGGTTTGATACGACAGTTTAACAATGATGTAATTATCATTGCACAAACAGCCTATGCATTTTCCGGTGACAGAGAAAAGGCAATTGAAGCAGGATGCAATGATTATATCTCTAAACCTATCAATAAGATCCTGTTGATAGATTTAATCAAAAAGTATTGTTATAAATAAAAAATATTTACACTACACGAGCCTAATTGTATGGTTCTCCTTTATTTACTCCCTTATGATTTTAGAGGTATACTTAACCCTTCAAAAATTACGACTATAATCAATTGCCAATAATTACCATTTTTTCTTTTTAAAAAATTGAATAGGTTCCACATTAACCTTTACCGTAATCATGAATAATATAAAATTGACGGTTTTTCACATTATAAAAAGAGAAGAAACGTTTCTCTTTATGGTACTCGCAATTGCTTGTATAACCTTACTTGGCTGGCTATTAAATAATACTGCGTTAACTTCCTTTTCTTCAAGCTACATACCCATTTCTCCGGTAACAGCAGGTACGTTTATTATTTTAAGTGTTCTGCTTCTTATAAATAAAAAGATTGAAAAATCAGGATTAACAAAATCTTTTGTAACATATTTATTAATTATTATCGCACTTTTTTATAGTGCAATTCTTACAGGCTTCTTCTTCAATATCATGCCGGGTATTGAAAATATCTTTTTTAAAAATCCCGATGGAATGGAGGTTACTTTAAGTGGTGGTATGTCGCCAATTACCTCGGTCTTGTTTCTTATACTAAGCATAGAGATGTTATCAACCATGCAAGATAACTACATCAAACTAAAGTATGTTGGTGGCATTTTATCATTACTTGCATGTCTAATATCTTCCATATTATTATTGGGTTACCTTTATCGTGCCCCACTTCTTTATGGCAGCAAAATTTTCCCTGTATCATTACCGGCAACTATTTGCTTTTTTCTATTCAGCATTACATTAATCCGGACATTAGACTGTAAATATTGGACATTTAAGTTGATAAGTGATAATAAATTTACTTTTCAATTATTAAAGTGGTTATTGCCCACTACAATCTTCATAGTTATTCTCGGTGGGTTTATTGATACCACATTTACTTTCAATGATAAATATCCCGCGGTGACATCAGCAATTATTTTATTATTGGTCATCATTATTACTGTAATTGTTGTCATAAGAATATCATCGGTTTTAGGTGGAGAACTGCATCGAAAAGAAACAGAGCTGCAGGAAAGTGAAGAAAAATTCAGGTCGATAATGGATAATTCCGCAGATGCGATTTTCATAACTGATCCGCAGGGTTATTACTTGTATACAAATAAGGCAGTAACGGTTATGCTTGGTTATACAATGGAAGAAATGAAAGGTAAGTCAATCGTAGATCTGTCACCCCCGAATAGAATCGGGGAATATCTTGAAATGTTTAAACAGATTTTGAGTGAAGGTAAAGTTTTTACTGAAATTGGACTTTTAAAAAAAGACGGTACTTTAATTTCGACTGATTTAAATGCAATTGTTTTACCGGATGGTATGGTATATGGAAGTTGCAGGAATATTGCAAAACGCAAGCTTGCAGAAGCGTTATTGGTTAAGGAAAGAACCAGATATCAGGAACTGGCCGATAGTATATCTGATTTATTCCTGGCAATGGATAAAGATCTTAAATACACATACTGGAATAAAGCATGCGAAAAACTAACTGGAATTTCGGCAGCAAATGCAATAGGGAAATCTCTGATGGAAATATTTCCAGACAATGAGGAACGACAACATGTAAAAGAAATGTATCTTCAGGTTATTGAGTCTCAGAAGCCGCAGCATTTTACAGTAAACTATCCGGGAAGTATTAATATGATTCACGAGATTAGTGCATATCCGATAATAGATGGTGTTTCAATATTTGTTAAAGATATCACCGAACGCAGGCAGGCAGAGATGAAATTGGCCGAATCAAATCAATTCATTTCACAAATTATAAATAGCTTGCAGGAGGGAATTATCGTTTATGATAGCAATTTGCTTCATACTATATGGAATCCGTTCATGGAAAAATTATCAGGTATTCCCGCATCACAGGTATTAGGTAAAAAGTCCGCTGAGGTATTTCCTTTCCTGGAGGAGGCTGGTGTAGTTAACAACCTAAAAAGCGCATTGAATGGCGAGAATATTGCGGCTATTGATTTTCCATTTCATATGGCTGATACCGGAAAATCTGGCTGGTGTTCAGATATAAATGTACCATTTCGGGATGTGAAGGGAGAAATTATCGGAGTCATTGGAATTGTACATGATATCACCGATCGCAAGAGGGCAGAACTATCACTTAAGGAAAGTGGGGAAAAATTGCTTCAATTAAATGTCGACAAGGACCGTTTTATATCTATTCTTTCGCACGATTTGAAAAGTCCCTTTCATAATCTCCTTGGTTTATCAGAAGTATTAGTAGAGGACCTGCGCAAACTCGATACTGATGAAATTGAAGTCATTGCAAATAATATTAATAAATCAGCAAAAAATACGTATAATTTACTCGAAGACATATTGATGTGGGCAAGAACGCAACAAGGCAGAATTACGTTCAAACCTCAGGTATTAAACTTCAGGGATATATGTATAAAAATTCTTGAAATTCTCAACCCTGTTGCCGATACAAAAAAAATAACAATCAACTACTTTGCAGGGGATGCGATAAATATTTTTGCGGATATTGACATGCTTAACACAGTGATTAGAAATCTTGTTTCGAATGCAATAAAATATACAAACAACGGCGGAGAAATAAGTATTAATGCAGAGGAAAATCCTGAAAATGCAATGATATCAGTTACGGACAATGGCGTTGGAATAGCTCCGGATGATTTAATAAAACTGTTTGATATTTCACAAGTTATTTCAACTAAGGGCACTGCAAAGGAGACAGGAACAGGTTTAGGATTGTTACTCTGTAAAGAATTTGTAGAAAAGCATGGAGGTAAAATATGGGTAGAAAGTGAAGTCGGGAAAGGTTGTTGCATCAGATTTACCCTGCCAAAATCTGAAGAAGCAATTTTGACCAACCTGACAGTATAGAAGGTAATAAAAGTAACCAGCTTCCCTTAACCTCTTCTTAATTTGTCATTAATCTAATCTTAATTCATTGCTCCAATTTTAGAGCTACTTTTGAGATAGTCGGTTTCTATTTTATAATTTAGACTATGTCAAAAATGGGGAACACAGCAGCATTAAGAAGGACTGACTTCAGAATTGACGAAAAAGTCGGAGAATATTTCAGACGGATCATCCGTTCTCATAATAAACCTGTTTCTAATCCGGGAATCGAAAATGTCAACCTTAAATTTTATGATAGCTTTTTAAGTTATCTTAACTGGCTCGGTCTGACAAATCAGCCTGGCTTGCTTATGCTTCCGGCAAGTAAACATTTTTATTATGATATTGAAGAATTTAACAGTGTTAAGATGCTGGTCAATGAGAAGAGATTGAACCAGATTGCCCAGTTAAATGATTTTCTGACTGATGTCAAAAATGTATTATCGCCAAGGACCAATTTTATAGGTTGTTTTTCCGAATGCAAAACTAATAAAGGCATCAGGTTACCTTCAAGAATGTACAAAAAACTTCTTCATTATCTGGATTCAAAAATCGATGTTGAATTTGATAAAAAACAGATTTTAAAACTTCTTGAAACCATCGGCTTTAAAGTACTTGACATGACCGAAATCAATGGATTAACATTTTTTTTGACCCAAAACTGATTTTTAATATAAAGTAGTCTACTTGCTAAAGAAATCTTTCTCACATTAGTTCCTTAAGGAGATCAGCTGTCATTCAAAACATTTTTGATTACCTCTTCCATTTCTTTATATACCTGTGAAGTATCAAACTTTGAGGCGGTTTTAAGTACATTTTTGGTCATGAGTTTATAGATTTCCGGATTTGATTTCAGGAACAATATCCTTTCGGAAATTACTGCAGGGTTATTTTCCGTAAGAAATCCGTCATATTCATTTGTGATCAACATTGTGTGTGTCTGAATCTTATTGGCTATCACAGGTTTACCTGAAGCCATATATTCGATGACTTTTTGAGGCGGCGACATTTGATAGACCGGATTGTCTTCGAGAATACTTAAACATACATCTGATAATGAAATAACCCCCGGAATAAAATCATACTCAATTTTCCCCAGACACATTAAATTATTTTCCAGATTTCTGTCCCTGAAATAATTCACAATTTCTCTACTATGCTTATCATCGCTTCCGGCAATGACAAACAGGATTTTAGGGTCTTTCATAAGAGAATAATAGAGACTTTCAAGCATCAGATGCAAGCCTCTCTCCCTGGAAGTCCAACCGGTATAACAAACAATAAAGTACCCTTCCTCCTTTTTTCTTAATATTCCATTATGTATTTCGGAAAAGCTGCTATCTGAAAACCTCTTTAAATCAACACAATGAGGAGTTAAGTACAGGTTCCGGCCATTATGTAGTCTGAGATATTGAATAATTGGTTCAGAGACGACAAAATTTACCCTGCTTGCCTTTATTCCCCTGATTATCAAATATTCCATAATAAAGTGATAAACTTTACTATAAAAGGTTTTTCTCTCTAATCCCAGCATTTCATGAACCTGATATACATATTGAATACAGGTCTTGGTAAGCCATAAAGCAATAGGGGCAAAATTGTGTCCTATAAATACGACATCTGAATTATCGGAATCAAGTATTTTCGCAATTTTTCTGCAATAGTGCAATGTTCCGAAAATAGAGTTTCTCATTAACTTAATATGATCCAGCGAAATTATTTGAACTTCCGGAAGCTTAGGTCGTAAAAAATCGGCCTGGTTTGTATATATATTTACATTAAAGCGACTCGCTATGAATGACAGGGTATGAATAATTACGGTATTGCCAACTGATTCCGGCTCATTAAAGTAGAAAAATGCAGAAATTGTTTTGGATTTGGGTTGAACTTCAGTCATCCTGGGCATATATTTTATTTAAACCCAATTTTCAGGAGCAGGTTATCAAACCGTGCATCTCCATGCAATGCCAGGAAAAGCGGATCCACCTTCAGCCAGACCATATCCACTTCATGATTCGTATATGCAATTTGCAGCAGTTGAAGAGCCTTGTCTTTATCGCCCATTGCCGAATACACTGCTGCTGAAAAATAATTTGGACTTCCCACAGAAGACTTTATAATTCTGGAAGATAGCTCGTTCAGAAACTCAGCTGATTGGCTTTTATTTCCAATTTTAAAGTAAGCAATTCCCATGTACCCTAAAAAGGAAGCGCTTAATTCATTAATAGTTTTATTTGCCAGATTACTATCGAATAAGGCAATTACCTTTTCATATTTCCCCAGGCTGACATAAATCCTCATGGAATTAAATAACAGGAAGTTATCCATCGGAAAAATGTTCACATAGGTGTCTACAGTCTCTAATGCTTTTTCCTTTTGTCCGCTGTAACAATATGCCAGAGCCATGGAAACATATTTATGGCCGGTTATGTCATAATCATTAAAAGATTTTTTGCATAATTCAAGAGCCTCTTCAAATTTTCCGATAATTATTAAATATTGTACAAATTCGAGGTATGCATCAGAGGAAGATGGGTTGAGTTTATTGACGATCTTAAATTCCTTTTCGACGGATTCAAAATCCCAGTTATACCATAGCATGACTGATGCCAGGTAAGTATGAGCCATAACGGAATTCTTATCTAACTCAAGGGCTTTTTTCAGAAGAGGCTCTGTTTTTTCGAGTACCTGCGCGCGGCTTAATTTTCCATACAGATCATTCCCCTGAATCAGTGAGAAAAAAGCCAATGTTGCATAGGCATCAGCAAAACCAGGATCCAATTTAATAGCTTTTTCCAATAACTGCCGGGCATCTTCAAGTTGTCCTTTACCTACCAGAGCCTGCAAGAACAGAAGATAGGCTTCAGTATTTTCTGTAGGCCTTGCTTTAATTCTTTTTTTAACTTCCGGATTCATGACCACTTTAAGATTCTCAGCCACCTTTTGAGCTACATCGCTTTGTATATCAAGTAGATCGATAGCTGACATAGTACGCTTATAATCTTCAGTCCATAATAGCCGTTCATTTTTACCATTGATCAGCCGCACGATTATTCTGACATTATTCCCTGATAAGCTTACGTTCCCCTCAAGCACATAGGAAACACCCAGTTGTCTGGCAATTTCCCTGACCGGAAGTTTCGATCCCTTGAATCTCATACTGGAGGTGCCGGAAGGTATTTTAAGACCGCCGATCATAAAAAGATGATTCAGTATCTCCTGCATCATTCCATCACTGAAATATTCTTGTCCCGGATCATTACTCATATTCACCAGAGGAAGGACGGCTATTGATCTGTCATCACTATCTGACACAGTTCTAAAAAGTGTTGGCAAGAGGAAATATACAGAGACAAGCAGTCCAATAATTAAGACCGCCCCGAGAGCTATTTTTAATCTGGGGTTCCATTTTTTCACCAGGACAGAGGTTTTTGCTGAAACCAGATTTTCAGAAGGTGAATCCTTTCGGTTAGTGTTGAAGTTTCTTGATACAGCAATAATTTCTTTTATTGCATTGGCAAGTTTATTTATCTGATTTCTGTATTGGGTCTTATTCAGATTTTCTTTCGCATCATCGGTAGGCTTTAAAGGACGATTAACTCCCGCTTCAGTGTAAATAAAATCAACAGATCGAAGCACTCCTCCAAGTTCTTTTTCAAGCAGTGATTTATCCTCAGGATCAAGGTTATGGATCTTTACTGGCAATATTCTGCCGGCAACATTTCCATTCGAAAGTCGTACATCTCTGCCAAGCTGGTCATTCGAGGCACTCCTGTTAAAAGCAAGAAACTCGTTCTGCCAGGCAAAACTATTTGTATCACAATAGGTTTGTGACAGGACAGGTATGAAAATAAGGCACTTAAGCTTTCCCTCCAGACTTTTGCCTACGTTATGGGTCTCAAGCAGTCCATCATGCGGGTTAGTGTCGAAGTAAACTGAGAGAGGTTCCTTAACTGTGGCTGCCAGCTCCTCCTGTAATGCTGCCACAAATTCTGATACCCAGCCTGAGCGGTTATCATTGTGGCGGTAGCTGATGAAAATATCGTATTCATAACCCGGTACAATGCTTGCCATAAAGTAATTTAAACTTATAGGAGTATGTGCAGTATCAACATTATTGAACTGATTTTGTTCGAAGTTACCTTAACATTGAAAGTTCAAGGCATAGGCCTTTCAGGATACAATCAAAGTACCGTCAACACACGTGGGTCAGTTCTATATTTATTTAACAGGCTCGATCACGAGAACAGTAAATGTGCCTGGTTTCAGAGCAGGACGAGGACGCGGATTATCGGCAGTCTTCTCAGGTGTGGGTCCAAATTCTGCAGTGGGTAAATAAATCCTGTGGGATTGTGCGCTTACAGAAATGGTCCTGGCTCCGGTTTGTGTCGGGAAATTTGCCAGAACTTTAAATGAATTCGGGCCATTTTCCTGGACAACAGTAAGAACTCCTTCTCCACAGGAACTGTATGCTCTCTTAAGCCCCGGATCAAATCCTGCCCCATCTACACGGCCTCCGGTAGGAACTGTTGTAACTACCTTGCCGGATTCTGCATTCAGAATGACCATAAGCTTATCGGTGGCACTGAAGAGCCGATGAGTCTCATTATCAAGTGCAAGGCCGCTGGGTCCCTCACCAGGACTAATGGACCAGATCTGTTCTACTTTCCAGGTCTTTACATTGATCATTGAAATTTCACTCTTATCTTCAATATTCACAAATACCTTACCCTTCCCGTCACTTACTGCTGCCTCAGGTTTACCTGAAAGAGCGATTGTTTGTAATACTTTATCTGTTTTGGCATCGATAACCGTTGCGTTTGATGAGCGTCCATTCCATGTAATGATAGTATGAGTGTAAGGCTCATATATTATTGCATCAGGGTTTCTGCCAGTAACAGGAACCTTTTCAATGACACTGTAATCTTTTGTACTGAATACAGTCACGTTGCTGTCCGCACCGTTACTGATAAATCCTTTGCTGAATTCCGGAGCTATCGCGATGCCATGCACTCCATTCACATCGGTGATAGTTGCAACACTTTTACCGGTTTTCATGTCAACCACATGCACCATTTTACCATGTGAAACATACAACATTCCAGTTGCATCATCTGCATTGAGATAGTCCCAAAAGCCATCTCCGTCGAGATGAATCCGCTGAACTATTTTATATCCGTTAGAGACATCCTGACCATTCAGGCCCAGTAAAGACAGGAAGATACCTGCAACAATAAAAATCTTTTTTTTCATAATTATTGAATTTAAATTATAAAGCAAAACCAGAATAAGTTATCGCTGTTTCCACCCGAAAAAGGATACTATCATTGATTCAGGAGAGGTGACAATTTCTCCGGAAATTATTTTCAATATACTCCAACAAACATAGAGCCAACTTTGTTTAATTTGTCATACATGATTTAATAAAACATAAACATTAAGTGAACAACCCGGTTAATAGTGCATGTCTAAGCCAGGAAGACCAGTTTGTCAATAGTTGCACACCTTTCTTACTGAAAATAAGTTATCTTTGAATATATAAACTGTATTATTATGAACTGGTTAGATGCTGTTATAGTTGTAATTCTTATATTATCTCTTGTAATGGGATTTATAAACGGTCTGGTTAAAGAGGTAGCTTCCCTGGCTGCGTTGATCCTTGGGATCTGGGGAGCAATCAGATTCTCGACTTTTACAGCCGATAAGCTTTATGATTATTTCGATATGACCGGACGTTATGTAGGTATAATAGCTTTTCTCATTACATTCGGAATAATTGTGGTAATTATTCATTTTATTGGCATTCTGGCAGATAAAGTTGTAAATGCAGCATCCCTGGGTTTTATAAACAGAATTCTGGGCATAGTATTTGGATTGATTAAAAGTATGCTTATAATGAGCGTGTTCTTCGTAATCCTTAATGCAATAGATGTAAGGAAGCCATTTCTTCCCAGGAAAACAATCGAAGAGTCAAAGTTCTACAATCCGATTTCCGATATCGCTCCTGCGATCTTTCCTATCATTGGAGAAGGTGGATTCAATCGAAGCTTTGATCGATTTAAAAAGAAGCATGAACCACCGGTAATCTAACAGTGCAATGGCACACTGGCTCAATGGTATGAGGGATGAGAATTAAATATAGGTAAATCCATTAAGCGCGTGCAAAAAATTAATAAGTTTAAGCCCAAAAAACAGGAATCAAAATTAATCAGGACCTTGACTGAGAATCAAGTACTTCAGTAAATTATGAAGTACCGGATACCTGATTAATATATAAATCGGATTTATGAATTTTGTTGAAGAACTGAAATGGAGAGGCATGATACATGATATTATGCCGGGAACAGAGGAATTATTGCAAAGGGAAAAAACCAGCGGATATATTGGATTCGATCCCACAGCCGACTCTTTACATATTGGGCATATGGTCCAGGTTATGCTTCTGGTTCATTTTCAGCGGAGCGGACACACTCCCATTGCTCTTGTTGGAGGTGCCACCGGGATGATTGGAGATCCATCCGGAAAATCAGAAGAGAGGAATCTGCTCGATGAGGTAACACTCAGGAAAAATCAGCAGGCTATAAAAAAACAGCTTTCTAAATTTCTCGATTTCAAGTCGGATAATGACAACCGGGCTATCATGGTAAATAATTACGACTGGATGAGAGAATATTCATTCCTGGGATTCATAAGGGATATAGGCAAGCACATTACGGTAAACTATATGATGTCGAAAGACTCGGTTAAAAAAAGGATCGGCTCGGATGCAAAAGAAGGGATGTCGTATACTGAGTTTTCCTATCAGCTTGTTCAGGGAACCGATTTCCTGTATTTGTTCAATAACTATAACTGTAAGCTGCAGATGGGTGGCTCCGATCAATGGGGAAATATTGTAACAGGTACTGAGCTGATCCGCCGTAAAGCTGGTGGTGAAGCGTTTGCCCTTACATGTCCATTGATCACAAAATCTGACGGTTCAAAATTTGGGAAAACTGAATCGGGAAATGTTTGGCTCGATCCGGAAAAAACCTCACCCTATCTGTTTTACCAGTTCTGGCTTAATGTTTCTGACGAAGATGCGGCAAAATATATTAAAATATTTACTGTTCTGCCGGAACAGGAGATTGATGAGATCATTTCGGAACATTTAAAAGCTCCGCATGAACGGATCCTTCAGAAAAGACTCGCCGAGGAGGTGACTGTTATGGTTCATTCCAGAAGCGAATATGAGGGAGCCGTTGAGGCTTCGCAGATTCTCTTTGGTAAAGGAACTACAGAGTCGTTGAAGAGGATGAATGAAAGTACCTTCCTGTCAGTTTTTGAAGGAGTACCGGTATTTGATATTAAACCCGGGATACTTCTTAAAGGAATTTCTGTTGCCGATCTATGTACAGAGTATTCGCAGGTTTTTGCTTCAAAAGGCGAACTGAGAAGACTTATCCAGGGAGGCGGCTTTAGTCTGAATAAAGTTAAGATAGATGATCCTGAAACAATAGTGAATCAGGCTTCGCTCCTGAATAAGAAATATCTGCTGGTTCAGAAAGGGAAGAAGAACTACTACCTGATCAGGGTAAATTGACTAAGAGACTAAGGGACTAAGGGACTAAGAGACAAAGAGAAGAAATAATCATTTCCTGATAAATCCTCCCAATATTAAGATTTTTTGTAATTTTAGGTTGGAATAATAATTGTCTTACCTAAATCGCTGAAGAATGAAAATCAGATCTCACAGAGAATTGGAGGTGTATACACTTTCATTTGATCTTGCCATGAAGATATTTGAAATATCAAAAAGATTTCCTAAAGAAGAGACATATTCATTGACTGATCAAATTAGACGTTCCTCAAGGTCAGTCTGTTCAAATTTGGCAGAAGCATTCAGAAAAAGGAGATATCCAAAATCTTTTATTTCAAAACTGACGGATTCTGAAAGTGAGGCTGCTGAAAGCCAAACCTGGCTCGAATTCTCCCTAAAATGTGAATATATTACTGAAGTAGAGTATCTTACGTTAAACAAAACCTATGATAATATTTTAGGAAAACTTGTCACTATGTCGCTTCATCCGGAAAACTGGAGTTGGTAGCGCCCCCTGTCCCTTAGTCTCTTCGTCCCTACGTCTCTTCGTCTCTACGTCTCTTCGTCTCTTCGTCTCTCAGTCTCTTCGTCGCTTCGTCATTTCACCAGATCCGCCGCAATAATTGACACATCATCAAACGTTGAAGGATTATTATCCGGCAGACCCAGCTCTTTTATCATTTCCATTATGTTGTTCGCAACTGGTTCGGTGTTTGTAATATGACGGATTATTTCCCCCGTCCCGATATCCCTGCCATCAGCATTTTTTAATTCAGAAAATCCGTCGGTGTAACAAACAATTTTTGAGAAATCCCTTATTATTATTTCAGTCTTCTTCACCGAGGGAATTTCATCAAGCATTCCAATTCCGACGCATGAGGTCCTGAGATGAAGAGTCTCTCCGGTAACCGTATTATAAAGTACAGGCGGATTATGTGCTGCATTGATGTACTCGAGAATTCTGCTATTATGATCATACCGTGCAACAAACAGTGTTATGAATTTTTCACCTGCCGCATTTACGACTACTATTGAATTGAGCTTATTAACGAGGATTTCGAGCTCAATATCGGACGTGAACAGAGCTCTTAAGCTTGCCTGGAAATTAGACATTAAAATTGCGGCTGAGATCCCTTTTCCTGATACGTCTGCAATGCAAAATCCTGTTTTAGCTGCTGATAATCTTATGCAATCATAGTAATCCCCTCCGACCTCATAGTGAGGGAAATAAAATCCATTTACAATGATTTTAGGGTTTTTGGGCATCTGACTGTTATCCGGTATGAGCATTCTCTGCATTTTAGCTGCCAGTTCGAGCTCTTTTTTCATTGCCTCCTGATGTAGACTTTCATTAAAAAGCCTTATGTTCTCAATGGCAACGATGATTATGCTGGAAATGGTCTGGATGAAGTTCAGATGCTTCAGAACAGGACTCATTCCCTCGCCCTCCTCTTCAATGTCACCGATAAAAACAAAAGCAAGATGGACGTTGTTATTATAAACCGGGACAATGATATCAACCCCTTCGAAACCAAGGTCAGGAGCACCAAAAAAAATCTCGCAGATACCCATTAGCCTTGATTCCACATCGATAGTCTCAAAATGCTTTGGAAAACCGCCATTCAAGAGGCATTCCCATTTACCGGAATGTTTAAATATGAGTATTTTTCCGATACCCAGATTGTTCCTGAGAATAAATTCATACTTGGATAAAAGGTCCTCGGTCGGCAGATTCGCATTGATCGACAATGTAATATCGAGCAATGAGTCTAATTTGAATTTTGAGATCTTTAGCCTGTCCGCAAAGCCTTTTTTATCTTCCATACCTGTCTTTATCCCTTAACTCTTTCAACATACGACCTGTCGCGTGTATCGATCCTTATTTTATCTCCCGTATTCACAAACAGCGGTACCATAATTATTGCACCGTTCTGGACTTTCGCCTGTTTAAGTGCATTATTGGCCGTATCGCCCCTTAAGCCTGGCTCCGAATAGGTAACCTCCATAACAACAGATTGAGGGATATCTACTGAAAGAACAGTTTCTGTATCAGCATGAACAACTATCTCAACGCTGGCACCCTCCATGAGAAATTCATGGTTCTCTATCATGGATTCCTGGACATGGATCTGTTCAAATGTCTCAAGGTGCATGAAATAATATCCCACATCATCTTTGTAAAGATATTGGTAGGGGCGTCTTTCAACCCTGGCGAGGGTGACCCTGGTGCCGGAAGAAAAAGTATTATCAATCACCCTTCCGCTTTTGAGGTTCTTAAGTTTGGTTCTTACGAACGCCGGTCCCTTACCAGGTTTAACATGCTGAAATTGCACAATCGTATAAAGGTCATTATTGAACTCAATGACTAATCCATTTCTAAAATCTGCAGTACTTGCCATAAATATTTCTGTTATCCAAAAAATTAATTAATCTATTTCTTAATTGTCTCAAGGGGGTAAACCAGCCCTTCATAGCTCATAATCTCACATGAGAATGCACCTACAAATATATCAAATCGAATCTTAACAGGTAAAAAATTCTTATCGGCAGAGAACCAGAATGAAACATCTTCCTCAGTTTTGAAAAGTCTTCCGGTTTCGGTAACCGGATTGAACTTATAACATTTGATCCTTCCGACCCTGGTTTTTACGTTCTCAATCCCTATATATCTCAATCTGATTGGGTACAGCTCGTCACAGAACCATGTCATAATAGTTGTTAATTCACCCTTCTTCAGATTGCTGTCGACAGGGAGAATATGATTCCTGAAGAAGTAGAAACAGGAGAGAATATCATGAATCTTCGGAGGTGCTATATGTTTCCCTGTAAGATCGCTTGTAAGAATACTGGAATCGGCCCTTGTCTTATGATCGAACAGAACAATATTGTATTTCCTGTACCTGCCTTCGTGTATATTTCTGATTGACTTGACAGGTAGTTCGGTGCCGGATCAATGTAACTTTCATAAATATCAATGACCTTAAAAAGTGCCTCAGCCATTCCAGTGGTACGGGCTGCGAGAATTGAATGCCAGACTTCCCTGCCGTTGAAGGTATCGCTTTTCAGCTCAAGTGTTCCGGTTCCGGCAGAAATAAAACCGTATTGAATAGAATAGGTCACTTTCTCCCCGACTTTATATGAAACTGCCTGACCCGTTGCAAGAGTAGATATTATCAATAAAATACCTGTTATGTAAAGAAATCTATTCATCATCTATCCTGACTGTATGCAGTAGTACCGTTTAGTTTCCAAGAATGTTTTTTCTTGGTTTGGTTGTTATGAAATCCTTCAGATAAAATGGCTCAAAGTAGGCAACATCTTCAAAACGGTGATTGTTAAATGCCTGAAATGCTGGTTTATGCATATGGGAGGCAGAAATAACGTAATCATCGGCAAAAATAGCATTTTTACGGTTAATCACATCCTTACATTTAACTGCACCATCACCGAAGAAGATAATTTCCTGTGATTCAGGTATATCAGCAAATGTAGCTTCTGTGATAATTTCTGCTGAAATGTCCTTTAATTTAGTACCGGTTGAATCATAGACAGCATAATATACTTCCATCCTTCTGGCGTCAAGCATAGGACAATAAAGCGAATTTGCCTTATATTTTGGTGCGAAATGCCTGCTTTCGGTTATTCCGCAGAACATTGAAAACGTTGTCTCTATACCGATAAGCGGGATAGAGGCTCCATATGCAATTCCTTTAGCTACTGATACACCAATACGTAATCCTGTGTATGATCCGGGTCCTTTGCTTACAGCGACAGCATCAAGATCGCTGGCTCTTATTCGATTGTCTCTGAGGATCTCACCGATGAATACGGTAAGTACCGAGGCATGTGACTTCGACTCGTTACTTTCTTTCAATGCAAGTACGCCTGTACTGTCACATAATGCTACGGAGCACAGGTTTGTTGCAGTTTCAAGACATATGATCATGTTTTGAAAGGGATACCGGCTTCTTATTTTACCTTAAAGAGTACTTCTTTTTTTACAACCTCAACCAGAGTGCTGTCAGCCAATTTTTTGCTGATAGCACTGAAAGGAGCTGAGATTATTTTATCATTCAGCGCTACTCCGGAAAGTATCTCAATATAGGAGTTATCCTGAATTCCGGTTTTGACATCTCTGGCAAGAGCATACTTTCCATCGGTAATAAAAACAAGGGTACGGATATCTTTCTGAGAGGGAGCGACTCCTGTGGTGGTAGTATCAGTACGCGTTGTAACAGATTGTATCGGAACCGTAAGTATATCTGATTTCGATTGTGTCCGGATATCGACTGTAGCTGACATTCCGGGACGGAACGGGTTTTTATCTCCTGCATCAACAAGTTTCTGATATGATTGCGGCAGGACAAGTATCTTGACATCAAAATTGGTCACCTGATCAGCAGAAACGCCGGTTGTCTTAGCTGAATTAGCGATCTCAGTGACTATCCCTTTGAATTTCTGATCGAGATATGCGTCAACCTCAATCAAAGCAGTATCACCCAGTTTAACCTTCGGTATATCATTCTCATTGACCTGGACCTGAGCTTCCATCCTTGAGAGGTCTGCTACCCGCATCAGCTCGGTTCCTGCCATAAGATTTGTACCTGCAACCCTTTCACCAAGCTCTACCAGAAGCATCGACACTGTGCCGGTCATCGGAGCATAGATTGACGTTTTTGTAAGATTTTCATTTGCATCTTTTAAGGAAGCCTCGGCACTTGTAATACCAAACTTGGCAGCATCAAGCTCTGCTTTCGCCACATTATATGTGGCTTCAGCCTGCTCGTAATCTGACTTTGAAATGGTTTGTTCTTTATATAATTGCTGGTTTCTTTTAAATGACAGATCAGCCTGTGTAAACTGAGCTTCTGCCTGGGCACGACGGGCCTGAGCGGCGCTGATTTCTGAAAGAGCCCTGTCTCTCTGTGAAATATAATTGTCGGGTTTTATCCTGAGCAATAACTTGCCTTTTTCAACAGGGTCACCCTCTTTCACCGTCAATTCAACTATTTCACCCGATACATCAGGACTAATCTTTACTTCTTTTTCCGGCTGTATTTTCCCGTTGGCTGTTATTGTTTCAATTATTGTACGTTTCTCTGCATTCTCAACTGCAACCTTCAGTGTCAGGGCTTTGCCAAACCAACCGGCTTTTTTCCCAATTACGGCAAAAAGGATCAGAACAATTACTATCGGCAGTAAGATCTTAAGTATCTTGTTGTTTTTCATGATATTGTATCTTATAATGATTTGTTTTTTAATTATTGATTAAGCTTTAAGGGTATGCCTTTATAAAAATCGAGGACCTTTGTTTTAAAAATATATTCATATTTTGCCTGTGCCATATCTGATTGTGATTTAAGCAGATTGCGTTTTGGCAGCATTATAATCTACCGGAGTAACCATTCCAACATTAAATTTCTGTTCGGTGTATCTGAAGGATTCTTCAGTTGAAGCAATGGTTTTAAGACTGACATTGTATTTTTTAAGAGCCGCAACAGCATCGGTATATGCCTGCTGAATATTTTTATATAGTTGTTTTTGAGTGGCTTCAAGGGTATACTCGCTTGATTGAACATTTAATTTGGAATTTGAGATGTTCTTATTTACCTGCCAGCCATTTAATATCGGAATATTTAATTGCAGACCTGCTCCCTCATTCCTGAATGTTTTAAGCTGTGTTGAAAAAGTTTCAGGTGAACTGGAAGTATATTGAGTAGTTATTGAATAGGTCAGGGACAGTACAGGACTCCTTGCGCCCTTTGCCATTTTAAGACTATACTGACTGGCCGTGAGTTTCAACTCCGAACTTTTAATTTCGGGTCTGTTCTTCTCTGCAATAGCATAAATATCATCTATATTGCCCGAAATGATCGTGTTGGGATCGACATTGATCTCAGGAACAATAATTTCGAATCCGGCAGGTGATTTAAGCTCAAGAAGCTGAGTGAGTGTAAGAACAGATGTCTCGAGCAGGTTCTTCTGGGTAATCAGAGAGAGCTCCTCCTGTCCTGCCTGTGCTTCGATCTCCAGAAGGTTTCCTTTGGCGACACTTCCTGCATCTACAAGTTTTTTTGTTTTCTCGATCTGCTGTAAAGTGATGTTGAATTGATTCTCATTAACTGCCACAAGCTCCTTGTTAAGCAGGACCTGCAGATAGGCCAGTGCAACATTTAGGGCTACATTATCGCTTATGTCCTGGAGATCCTGCTTGCTTGCCAGTACCTGATATTTATTTTTCTGGATTGCGTTATAATACTGCAGGCCATTGAATATCGGCATTGTTCCTCCAACATAGAAATATTGAGATTTAACCGAGTTGTAAAACTGATAACTGGTTTGAGCGAGCGCGTGACCATATGAATAGGAATACTGTGCCTGACCGTTCAGCGTTGGTAGCAGCTGAAATTTTGACAGATCAAGCGAATTTTGCTGAACATCGGTCTGAATTGCTTGTTGCTTAATCTGGATATTGTTTTCGATAGCATATTTAATGCAGTCTTCAAGGGACCATACCTTTAGTTGTGAGAAGATTGATCCCTGTGAAGAAAGAAGACAGGCAAATATAAATATTAAGTATTTTTTCATGTTTTATTATTTGATTTTTGAAGATAATCTCGTTTCTACAAGATCAGTTTATAAAATATTATTTTTTCAGTTGCCTCTAACAAATGTCAGGACAGATTCTTTTAAAAATGAGTTCACGAAGATAAATAATATCTCAGAGAGAATAAATTTTTTTTTCTAAAAGTGCTTATTTTAGATGACAGACATCTGCTCAGACACATAAAATATTGTTAATGTTATAGTTGCGCTTGAAAGCCTTAATGGTAAAGAATGCTTAAAATCTTTATTAAAGACGATAATTATCCGGAATTAATACAATTTTGCGGATCCATTTCACTATTTCTTATGTTAAATGGAGGTTTTATAATTAATTATCTTTGTGATGGAAGTAATATTGATTAATCTAATTAACACATAATTATATGACTAAGAAGGAACTAAATTTAGAACCGGGAGTGATCTTCGGTGATAATGTGAAGTCACTTTACGATTATGCAAACAGGAATAACTTTGCAATTCCTGCCGTAAATGTTATAGGGACCAACTCTGTGAATGCGGTTCTTGAAACCGCCAGGGAGGTAAATTCTCCTGTAATTGTCCAGTTTTCAAACGGAGGAGCTCATTTCTTTGGTGGACAGGGTTTGCCTAAGGAAAATCAGATTGGCGCAATTGCCGGTGCCATTTCCGGAGCGCTCCATGTTCATAATGTTGCAGATTATTATGGTATCCCTGTGATACTTCATACAGATCACGCAGCCCGCAAACTTCTGCCCTGGATTGATGCATTACTTGATGCCGGGGAAGAATTTTTTGAATCTAATGACAGGCCGCTTTTCAGCTCGCATATGCTGGATCTTTCGGAAGATCCGCTAAATGAAAACATTGAAACCTGTAAGAAGTATCTCGGAAGAATGAGCAAAATCGGAATGACTCTTGAAATTGAACTGGGAGTTACAGGTGGGGAGGAGGATGGAGTAGATAAATCGGGAGTTGACAGCTCACGATTATATACTCAGCCGGAGGATGTTGCGTTTGCTTATGAAGAACTCTTAAAGGTGAGCAACATGTTCACAATTGCAGCATCATTTGGCAATGTCCACGGTGTCTATAAGCCAGGGAATGTAGAGCTGAAGCCAATTATCCTGAAGAACTCACAGGATCATATTATCAGGAAATTTAAAACAGGTCCGAATCCGGTTAATTTTGTGTTTCATGGAGGATCGGGATCGGAGAAACATCTCATTACTGAGGCTATTAATTATGGTGTTGTAAAAATGAATCTCGACACTGATATGCAATGGGCTTTCTGGGATGGCATAAATAAGTACTCAAAGGAGAAACAGGGTTACCTGCAGAGTCAGATAGGCAACCCTGAAGGTGAGGATAAACCAAACAAAAAATATTATGATCCCAGGGTCTGGCTCAGGAAGGGAGAAGAGACCTTTTTTGCCAGATTAAAGGAAGCATTCGCCGATCTTAATGCATTGAACCGGCTGTAAAAGCTCAGAGCGCCAGCCTTCGCCAAGGCTACGGCTGGCAAAGCACACGTGTCCTCCGAAGCTTTAGCGAAGGAGGAGGGCACAGGGCAAGAGTGTAGAGACGTCCAATTTGGGCGTCTCTACATACGTTTGATATTAATCATTACAAAAGTTGTCAATATTCTAAACCACAGTTAGTCAGTTATATAGAGAATTGACATAATATTTGTGTTAAAAACTAATTGGAAGTGTTTATTTCAGGATATTGGGATTTTTTAATTTAGCTGTCTGATTCTGTGTTGATGGGTGTACGACATTCAATTTACAAGGAAGACCGTTTAAGGCGAACGAATCGCCTTTCGCTTATGCTCAATAACAGGGAAATGAGGGCACTGGATATTTATTGCAACAGGTACCGGGTAAAAAACAAATCCGAATTTCTCCGCGAAACGGTTATGAAGGCCATTCTGAAACGTTTTGAAGAGGAGCATCCCACTTTATGGGAAGAGAATGAATGTACCCTTTTTAATCAGAATGTGCCGCAATAAAGATTGGATTATACCTGCCTTTTTTTAATTTTACAAATTCAGGTTTAAAATGATTGCCAGGTACCGACAATAATTTTGTCATTCCGGCGTATATTTGTATGAAGAACAGGTGATTATCCCGAGATACTATTTAAGATGTATCCTGACGGTATTAAAAATAATCCGACAAAAAGAACGCCCTGGATAATTCTGGAGCCGGGAAGGATTTTCATTATGGGAAGATCAATACCTGAAAATCCCACTGATTTTTACCAGCCCATTCAGGAATGGATATCAGAGTATGCCCGTAATAATGAAGGGAAATCAATAATCGATCTTGGATTTGAATATATAAATACAAGTTCAATAAAATGGATCTTTATCATACTTCATGAATTGTCGGAGATGAAGGATATTGAGAAGAAGGCAGATATAACCTGGTATTATGAACGAGGCGATGAAGATATGTGTGAACTGGGATTTATTCTGAGGTCGCTGGTTGAATGTCCTTTTATTGTTGTTGAAGTGGAGGAGATGAGTACGGCAAGGTATGACAGGATTTTATCAAAAACCAGCTGAACAGGTCGGGTCGGGGAATATCAATTATGAGAGATGATGATCACTTAAAAAAAAATTCTAATTTTGCAGCTCATTTAATTACGTATTGACCCATGGTGTAATTGGCAACACGTCGGATTTTGGTTCCGCAGAGTCCTGGTTCGAGCCCAGGTGGGTCAACAAATAAATAAGCGCAAAAAGTTATATAATGACTGAATGCGCTTCTTTATTCCAAGTACTACTGAAACTATACTGAAACATTTTGAGAATTCTTCATTTTCCAATATGAAACGCCAATAATTCAAACAGAAGCACAACAACGAAAGCAGCGGAAATTGAACCAACAACAGCTATAACGGTTTTCAGGCCATCAACTTTATAAACCTCAACCTTTACAATATTTCTAAATGGAACCTGGACACGATCGCCGTTTTTCTTAATTGAAGAATCGGGAGCTGCGTAAATATTAATGACTTTAGATTTCTCGGTGTTGGAAACCACATAATCAATAGAGCCTGTCAGAAAGTCTTCAGAGATTACTGCATTTGACAGTTTATAAGAAGCATCAGATCCATGGAGGTAATAAACCGTTCTATTAGCAGATTGAATATCATTCCTCGTCAGACTTTTAATACTGTAACAACCTGAAGATGATATTACGACGATAAATGACAACAAAATGGATACAACTTTTTGATATTCATAATATTTTTTCATATTCACTTTATATTGTTTCTATGAAAGAAATTAACGATTATTCGAGTGATTTCCTCCTTGAATGTCGATTCAAGTTCCGTCTTCAGAGCTACGACAAACTCACTTATCCACCTTTCGCCTTTATTGTCTTTCTGATGGTAGCTGATGAGGAGTCATATATACTTGACATCAGAAGCTTATTTATTTCATAATCAAAATTAAAGAATAGTAAAGCTAAATGCAAAAATTTATTTGTAGCATCTTGGATAGACTTTGAAAATATAGATTTAATGGCTTAAGTTATGTTATTAAATCAGGATGGATTCATTATGGTTGAAAATTGGTCGGAAGTGGGGAGGTGAATGTAGCCCATCGTTCCTTAATTTAAATAAATGATATATTTTGAAATTAAAATCAATTAGCATAAATTTGGTATGCTGTATTAAACGTGTAGTTATTAATAATAAATAAGGATTCTCCAGGCGACACTTATGCTTTCTAAGATTAGACTAACACTTTTTCTTATAAACTTTGACATTCACAACAAGTGTCGCCTTCTTTTTAAGTTCATTGGCTGATTGAGATATTGACTTCAAAGACGATACATTCTTTATCCCACGGGTGGGGTCCTTCTAGCACAAGGAAATGCAGCGAGACAATATGTACCGCCTTCTTATAGAAAAAATAAATGACCAACCCAGGTCCCAAAAACCCAAGTCAGCCATACATAACAATGAACTATAATATGTTGATTATGTTTTAGTTACATGATTATTGAATCGCATGATTTGTATTATTAGGCTGATTATAAGCGTTTTAAGGCATTTTAAGTTAAAGATGAAGTCTAATACTGTCATGAAGGAGAAAATGTCTTAAAATGTCTTAAAATGGCCTTAAATACGATCCTGGTTATATCGTATGTTATTAATACACAGTTGTTTGAAGAATTTGGGGTTGGTTCAAAATGGTAACATTACTTTAATTGCAGGCTATTGTCCGGGCTGGCAAGCCCAATTAAACAAACCGTCCGTGTTAGGTTTAGGCTTTATTTCTTGTTTTCAATAAATCTCAGAGTAAAATCCATTTCTGTATCAATCCCTTTCAATCTATCATTCAGGTCAGGTTTAATTATATAATCAGGTATAACTCCTTGTCCCTCAGTTCTAGCACAACATAAAACAAACTTTTGTTTAGCAATTCCACAAGAAAGATTGGTATTGGGTAAGAAATAATTATATGTATCACCATAAGCAATCATTGGTTGACCTGTTTCTGACCCAATTATCGTTCCAATCTTATAGCACTTAACTACATTTGCAAAAAAGCCTGCGGTTGAGTATGTCTTTGAACTCGTTAATACATATATTGATCCATTAAAGAATCTTTTTCTTTTTATCGGTTTTATAGTCATTCCGCTACAGATATAGAAACTACCTCTTTTTTCTCCCCAATTCATGCTTTGAAGCTGTTGTATATAATCGGTTGTAGTAGAACTTATTTTTATTAAATCAGATTGCATCGATTGATATTCATTTCGAGTTAAATAGGAAATCAATGAATCAGCTAACGAAGCCTCTCCACCACCATTGTATCGTAAGTCAATTATTAATGAGCCAACATTTTTATTTGAAATTTGAGTGAAAACAGAATCAATAAAAGAGGTAAAATCCGGGAATGAAAAATTACGCAAATCAATAACTGCAACATTATTTTTAAAATATAACCTAGACGGCTTCAAATTTTCTGAAATTTTCTGCTGCTCATTGGTTAATGTATTTACTTCGTACATATCGACTTTGCCAGACCGTTTTATTTCAACTGAGAATTTATTGCAATCTCCATATACAAACCGGTAAGCCATTGGAAAGAAATTTTCCAGTGCCGCCAAAGTAAACCTTTCTGATTCCCCTGGAATATACTTTAAAAGAGTTGAAAGAATTTCATTTGTTGTAATGCCGTTTATTTTTAAAATCTCTGATCCTGCTAATATTTCATTATTGACTGAGTAATTTTTTATTATAAACAAATGCTTATCCTGAATGAAAACATCAAATGGGAAGCGAAGTTTACTAATTATCATTTGACTTTGATCGGGGTTAAGACCGGTATGGCCATCACCAATTTTTATTGTTATTGGGGCTAGCAATCTATAAAATTCATCTCCGGTCAATGGCTTATCAATAGACAATTTTATTCTACTTATTTCTTTAAAATAGGTTATAGAATCAATTTTGGTAAAAGGATTTGGATGAATTTCTAAAATCTTTTTGTTCAGGGAATCAATATCTGAAATCAACTCCGATGGAGAAAATCGTTTTTGAGAATAACTATCATAGCTGATTAAAAAGACGATAAGTACGAAAAACAACTTCGATACTGTTTTCATAACTTTCTATGTTTTGAATTTAGAATTTCTTAAGAGCAGATCAATTATCATAAATGCAAGCCTCTGGAATGGGTTTTTGCAAGTCCCGGTCGCAACGTTCAGCTTAAACCTAACGGCCCGGCGGTTTGGTTAGTTGGCGTCCGTGCCGCAGTGGAGTGGTTCTTGCAAGTCCCGAAAGGTGGAAACATCACCAAATTAGATGCCTAGAAAGTACAAAGGATATTAACTGACCCTTACTTGAAGCTTCTGAATACCCGTCCCATAAAGCTGTCATATATTTCTGTATAATCTCAGTATCCGATTTTGGATTTGGCACACAAATATATTCCACAGCTCTTCCAGATCTTCTATAAATAATCAAGTATGCAGCTATTTCCTTTTTACTTTCTTTAATGCGATATAAAATTTTCATTTCTGCAGATGCAATCTTTGTTGAGATTGTGTCAATGCTTGTAAATTCATAACCTTTTTTCATATCCAATCCCGATTCAATTTGAACTTTGTAACCTTATGTGACATAATTATATTCCTCTAAAGTAGTTTGAGCGTTAAGAACTGGAGTGAAAATCAGGATGACAAAGATGATTAAGTAGAATACAATCCGTTTATTCATGTTATTGGGTTTTAAAATGTTATGTGAATTAGATTTAATACGTATGCCAAACATGCAACCTTCACAAATCAATACAAGTTAGACAAATTCCGGGAAATTGGGAATTGAATTTAGAATATAATTCAATTTAATTCAATGTGTGTAGTGATACCAAATACTGAATTTGACCTGTTCATTAACTGTAGTTTAAACTCTTCAATATGTTCTATTGAACACTGGTCCCAATTCCCCATAAATATGTCAAATGCATTTTTGGAGGATTTAACCTGTAATCTCTCCGAAGCTTTGACCTTAGTCCTATAGACAAGTCTTACTTCAGATATAGTTGTCTGTTATGTTTTCATGTTGATTTGATTAGTGATTAAATAGAAATGAAAAAGCTCAGTCCCAAAGTCCCAGGCTACTTTGCTGCGTAACTTATAAGCTGAAATATAATTAGTAATACTATTATGCAACGATCATAAATGTCACAATTGGCAAATTATAAGCGATTTAGTTCTCAAATCACTCATACCTTAAAGCATTCACGGGATTTAGACGTGATGCTTTATAAGAATGAAAGAACACCGTTGAAAGAACTACGAAAGCTGCAACAATAAAAGCTTCTGCAAAAACCCACCAGTTTATATTTACCTTGAAAGCAAAGTTATTAAGCCACTTCGTCATAAAGTATAGAGTTACAGGAACAGAAATGATTGCAGCCAAAGTTACCAGTATAAAGTATCTAATCAGAAAGGAATAAATAATTGATTGTTCCCGGCTGCCAAATACTTTTTTAATACCAATTTCTTTGGTCCTCGATCTGGCGACAAAAAGTGTGAGTCCAAACAATCCAAATGCGGCTATCAGTAATGTGAATAGTGCAAAAATTGAAACTATAGTTGTTAAGTTTTTCTCTGATGAGTAAAGGGATTGGATGAGGTCCTCAATGGTTATATAACTAAAAGCTCTATCCGGAGAAGCCTTTTTCCATTCTGATTCAAGCAATGGAAGTATACTTTTCAGGCTTCCCTGCTTATAATGTATGGCAACCTGATCTATGTACTTATCAGTCATGTTTATTTCGAGAGGAGGGATATCTGAACGAATAGAATGAAGGTTAAAATCCTTTACAATACCTATGATTATATTATCTCCGATCTTTTTCCCAAGAGGATCGGCTATTCCCAGACTTTTAACGGCTTTCTCATTCAGAAGGCAGGATTTTGTAAGATCACTGCCAAACTCTTCCGAGAAATCCCGGCCTGCCAGAATTGAAAGCCCCATTGTCTTCAGGTAATTATAGTCAACATCAAATCCTTCAACCTGTACCATTACTTCCTTATTCTGGAAGTTTGGATACATGAATGACATTGATCCCTGCATGGGAAGTCCATGCATTGCTCCTGCAGCCATGATAACATTCGGATTCGATTTTATATTATTGATATAGGCTGAGTATCCTTTGAAATCACGTCCGAGATCAATCAAAAGAATGTCGCTGTTGTAATACCCCGGATCTTTCCTGAGAGCAAATTGATACTGAGAGCGAATAACCAGAGTGCTGGCCACAAAAGAACAGAAGATGACCAGCTGAACTACAATAAGTGATGAGCGAATATAAAGTTTTCTTTTCCCGGATTGGACTGTATTTTTAAGGATATCAAGAACTTTTAATCCGGAGAGATAGCCTGATGTATAAATTCCTGATGCAACTCCGATTAATATCGTCAGAAGAAGATATACAGGAATATAAACAGCAATATTTGAGCTGATAATATGCAGTTGTTTTTCAAAAAGCTTCCCTGAATAAGGCATGAACACCATCATTAAAATTAGTGCTGCCGGCAATACCAGCAATGATAACAGGATAGATTCACCAAATAACTGGCTTTTGATGTTATTATTTCCGGCACCGTAAGTTTTTCGAATTCCTATTTCTCTCGTCCTCGCCGATGAAACTGCAGTGGACAGTATAATATAGTTTATCGCTGCAACAATTATGATCAGGAGAGCTATGGCAGAAAAAAGCCTTATGTTATTAATATTGCCCTGTATTCCGGGATTCATTACATTATCAGAGTGTAAATAGACATCTGATAAGTTCTGAAGCGAGTACTGAAATATAGGTTTTTCGCTTATGTTTTTTGTCTCAAATGCCCTGAACTGATTTTCAAGTGAACGGGCATTGCAATCTTTTGAAAGCATAACCCAGGTAACCCAGAAATTCTTTGTCCAGTCCTTATCGGCATTGGTTATTTTAAAAGTTCTGTTAATTGGAGCAAGTGTCCACTTGCTATTTACAATGCACCCAGCTCTGATGGTGGAGTTTTCAGGGATATTTTCAAACACACCTTTTACAACAAAAACATGTTCTTCATTGTCAACAATACCAATGATTTCTTTTCCGACAGGTTTCTGATCCGGAAAAAGTTTTAATGCCAGATCACGTGAAAGGACAATTGAGTTTTGGTCATCCAAAATATTTTGAGCAGATGAACCCATAATCAACGGAAGGGTGAAGATGCCAAAAATATCGGAATTTGTCGCAAGGGCATCAGGAACATTTATATATTCATCTTTACTCTTTATTTGGAATCCTCTCAGAAATCTTTCCGGAACGGCTTTTTCTATCTGTGGAAATTGATCTTTCAAAGCGGACGCAAGGATGTAAGGGGTACCGGACATTGTGTTCTTAAAATCAACATAATAATTGAGAACCCTGAAAACCTGTTTTCTGTTTTTATGACAGTGGTTGTAACTTAACTCATTAATTACAAACAGTAAAATAATGAATGAAGCTGCTAATGCTACTGAAAGACCTAATGCATTGATACATGAAAATATTTTGTTTTGTTTCAAAAACCGCAACGCTGATTTAAGATAATTTTTAAACATTGGATTTGGTTTGAGGTATCCGATTAAGATTTAGATGTTTTTCAGCCTTAAACCAAATTTAAACTTTTGTCCTTTTAATTACAATTTTATTTTTCACCTCCTAAAATCCCTAAATCACCTTAGCTCCACCAGAACCATCTGAGATTGCATTAGCATGAGTGATGATCATGCTTCCAGAACTACCATAAATTGACCCATGAAATGAAAAAGCTACACTAGAACCATCAAAGGATCCTTGAAAATCATTATAGGAGGATAAAAATTGATTGAAATGATCAACTATTTTAATATCACTAGGTAATATCAAGTCTCTGAATTGATCAATAATTTATACTCATATAAGGATATCGATGGGTATCATTATTTCATAGAAAAGGGACTTGAATTTTATCAACTTACGGATGAATATTATATACTTACAGATGGCTCCATTAGATATCTTAAGGCCTCGAATGAATACATCGGATTTTTAAAAACTATCTATTCTGACGCCAGCAAATTGCAATACGAGATTGACAATTCTATGTTCGATAGAAATTCATTAATGCAAATTACAGTTGATTATCATAATCTGGTTTGTCCTGGGAAGAGCTGCATTATTTATGAAAAAGAAACCAACGTTAAAAAATAATCAATATTGTTATCGTTAAACACCTTCGTTGAAAAATGAATTTTTGAAAGCATCTAAACACTCTAGTTTAATATTCTCCGGAATATCTGTTTCTTTATTAAAACTAAAACTGGCACTTCTTTCATCAGCTATTAATACCCAATGGTTATGAAGCCTGTCATGTTCCTCTCCATCATATTTTGGATGTGGCACTGGTTGGAGGAGGCTTTATTATCCGAACTGGTGAACTTATAGATGAAATTTGAAAAAAACAAAGGCGCAGTGATTCGGTAAAGGTTGTATCGAGAACAGAATATTGTCAAGTCCAGGATTTTGATTGAATACAGATACGGCTATTCGGGTTTAACTCTAGTCACAAATTTGTCTTACTTGCAGTAGCAAAGGCAAAAACCTTGACATATAATTTACCATTGTCCGTGTTATGGTTAATTCTTTTATTCTTTAGATGGATATAGTTTTCTCGTCATACGGAATTTGCCAAGGTAACCAATCCTCGTAGATGGGCAGATATTCTCTCGGATAAGAAAATTTGCGTTGTTAGTAACCATTTAGTAACGGTATTTACTAAATATTCTGGTCTCAGAGCTACTATCTTAATTAGAACCAGCCTTGTTCGTAATGAAAGTTATAACGATAGGCCCATCAAATTTGTATTGAAATCCTTCAAAACCAGCTTCGGCCAAATATTGTTGTAGTTCTTCAAGTTTAAAATTGTGAACCCAAGGTTGCTTTTTCAACATTCGATTGACTATAGTGTTCCCTTCAATGAATGTCTGAACTGACAAAGGGGCGCCAGGTTTCATGGTTCGTGCTATTTCACGAAGAGAGAGTATGGTATCTGGGAAGAGGTGCAGTGACCCTGAACAAATTACTCCATCGAAAACAGCATTATCAAACGGTAATTTATCAACCGATGCTCGACTAAGATAAACGCCTGATATATGGCCTCGTTTTATATAACTTTTCCCTTTTTTAAGCATCCCCATTGAAATATCAATACCATAAACATTCTTAGATGATGATACGATACGCCGGCTGTAAGTTGCCGTTCCACATGCAACATCAAGCACAGAACCATTTATATTCTTCAATGTTTCTGAATGGAAATTGGCAAGGGTTTCAAGCGAACTCTTATTGGCACCAGCCAATTTTAAAGAAAATTTATACCAATATTTTGATTCGTAAAAAGAAGATAATAAATCCGCTTTCTTAACCAATTTAAATATTGGAGTTGTGTTGGTCTGGGAATCGCCCGAGATAAAATCAGGCATTTCGTCAATTAACGGGTATGTCCTGTCACACTTGTCACAGTGAAGTGAGAGATTGTCTGAACGGAGTGAATGCTTACATTCCGGGCAAACAAATGGAATTAAATTACTTTCATTCATATTGCTGGTAAATATATTTGACCAATTACTGGGCCATTAATCTCCATAGTATGCTTATCATAGCACCGTTAGAGTAAGTACAAGTATTTTTTTATAATTTCTGACAGAATATATCTTGTTATAAAAATCATTTGAGTTATTATCAAGGAAGAAATAAATTTTGGAGATAAGTCAGTCGGATGAGAATCTCTCTAAAAAATGAATAACTGTCAATACCAAGTATAAAATCTTTGTTATGCCATATTGTTACTATAA
>CAWFKG010000017.1:0-144336 GCA_963816365.1 uncultured Bacteroidales bacterium
AATTTCTGGTTTAGAGATGAAGCTCCATTCCGAAATTTGATCAGTAACCCCAGACTTAAGTCTTGGTTTAGTAATTAATTTCTAATATTATAAAAGGCTACTTAGTAAACCCAGCTGAAATTCTGTAGCTAATAATCTTCCTCTGCAATTCCGAGATAGAACAAGATCTTATTTTATAGAGTAACCCCAGGCTTCAGCCTGGGGTGGGTCAAAACCTCTTTATTCGGCTTTAGCCCTGAATCTTAATAAATCCGTAATCCTTCAGGAAGATTTCATATTCTTGCTCCCAAGTCATCTTCTTATGATGCTCTTCCTGAGTCTTAATATATTCACGCACCTTTGGAATATGTGAAAAACTTACCGAAACTGCAAAATATTCTACCGCCCACTCAAATCTAAATCGAGTCAGTTTGTTCCTGTTTATCCAGAACGAGGCTTCACCTTTAATAAGTTGCATTACTCTTGATAATGCCTGATCCGCATTTAACGATAGAAGACAATGTATATGTTCCGAATTCCCATTTAAACTATCGAGAAAAATGTCTTTTTCTTTTGCATTTGTCCTCATATGGTCGAGAATTACCTGCTTAATTTCTCTTGAGAGAAATGGCAATCTATTTTTGTACCCCAGACACAGTGGAGATAATTTTTAACGTACGACATATTATTATTGTTCTTGGGATAAAGTCCGATTATTTACGAATATTCATTAGCCGCTGCTTAAGTCAAGCGTTAGTTAGGCCGAGAATATTGAAGGAGAAAAACTGAAATCGAAATCATATTCATTAACATATGAATAATAACGCATATTAAAAACCCTTTTAAATAATAAAGACGAGTAAAAGACAATATAAATCCTATTGCTACTTGAGGGAGAATAAGTAAAGGAGCAATAAAGTACTGAGTCCTATCTACAAACTCATAATTACTAATATGAACTAACCCAAAAATAATAGGTAAACAATAAAAAATGTATTTGAAATAGTTATTCCAAAATGAATTCAATAGTAGTCTAAATAAATTAGCCAACCTGTTAATCAAAAAGAAGAAGAGGCAAAAAGCAATTAATCCGATAAATCCATTAGATATTTTATTGATAATAAGGCCGATTAGAGTCGAAAATGAAAGTGCAAAATTAATTGGATCAAAAATTAGTGACAATCTAAAAATAACCTCTTCAGCGATTGGCGCTATAATCACAACTAAAATAAAATATACCCAAAGATGTTCTTTAAGTGATGAAGGAACTTCAAGAGTTTTATCGATTGGTAGACTTGAAAAAAGCTCGAATTATGGTCGTATTTAGCAAGTCTACTAGCCCAATAAAAAGCAAGCTAAGCAAATAGATTTTTAAGGCTGTACCAAAAATATTTGTCTTCTTTCTTTCAAGGGATTGATATTGTGGCCTTTGAAGAAAATGGAAAAATTCTGCTGGTTCAAACATTACAAAAACCTATTTAAAACACACATTGACTTTCAAAACTAAGTCAATGTGTGCTTAAAACTTATAAGATAGCTAAATTAATGAAAACAATCTTGCTATTCCTGTCATGGTAAGAAAATTTTTTACCATTCTTCCAAGAGTTTGTCCAGCAGCATATCCAGCATTGTATGCTACATCATCAATTCCGCCACTGATTTGTAATAAATCGTTATGACATAGTTCCGAAAGATTCATATTGTCCATGTTAAGAAATAATTAGGAAAATAATGATTTTAAAAATCCTTTAAAAAATCCAACTATATAATCGCCTCCAGATGGAGGAATTGCAGGGCTAAGACCTCCAATGTAGTTCATGGACTCGGGCCGCCTCCATTGAGTTTTATCAACTCATCTTTTTCTAATTCTTTCATTGTTTTATAGTATTAAATTTTATTTTCTCAATTAAGATTCAGTCTTTACTTAATTGAGTATCTCCCCCTTTCTTTCACATGCCGGGGGCTTTAGCATGGTAACATTACCATACTAAGTTCGGAGAGTAGCGTACGGAAAAAAAGGATTTTGGAAAAAATATTTATCTCCTCCGGAATTTTCTTTCTCTTCATTATATGTCAATGGCCTAAGAGAACAGGTAACAGCAATATCATATGGCTGCCGGTAAAAAAATGTCTTGGCCGATTTTGAATATGCAATCGGCACTCCACGTGATCTTAATTCATCAATCAATTCGTAAAGACTGGTGCGGCTTACACCCAAGCTGTCTCGCAAACTCTTCGGGAGTTCCGGTTTTCTGCCTCGAGACCAGCTTATGCATCATGCTTATGCGATCGAGATATTCAAATACTTTCATAGTATATTGTATTTTATGTTATTACTGTTTCTTTAATATCAATTGTCTGATGCATCCACATCCTGCGAAATGGACCCTCAACTAACTGACAGTTCTGCAAAGGATCCATCCTGAACAACCATTCCCTTTATCAAGCACTAATAACCTTTGAGCCATGTTAATAGTTGAGAGCCTGTGTGCAATAACAATTACTGTTTTAGTTTCTTCTCTAAGTAATCTGATAGTGTTTTGCACAAATGTTTCCGCCAATGAATCAAGCGAGGATGTAGCTTCATCAAGAATCAGGATTTCAGGATTGCGATAAAGTGCCCTGGCAATTGCAATTCGTTGCTGTTGCCCACCTGACAAAGTTGCTCCGTTCTCTCCAAGATATGTATTGAATCCATGTGGCAACTGCTCAATAAACTTTGTCATTCCCAGCTTGTCACAAATTTCAATCACTCTGTTCATATCAGGATTAAAATCACCTACAGCAATATTATCCACAACATTGCCTGAAAAAAGATCAATTCTTTGCGGAACAACGGAAATAATCTTTCGCAATGACTGATTCGTAAGATGCTGAAGATCATAACGACCAATGCGTATATGTCCTGACTGAAGCGGATACAGATTCTGAAGCAACGAAACAAGTGTGGTTTTACCCGAACCGCTCTCACCTGCAATAGCAGTTATTTCTCCCTTTTTTATTGTAAGATTCAATGAATCAAAAACATCAACCCTTGTGCCATAGCGGAACTTAACATTCTCAAAATAAATATCATCAACCATTTCAGGTTTAAGCTCTATTTTATTTGCTTCATCTTCAATCTCCAGATCAAAAATTTCAAATAACCTGTCAGCGGCAATCCTGGCATCCTGAAGGGTTCGGTTAAATCCTATTAATGAGGTAACCGGACCGGTAAAATATCCAACTATCGAATAAAATGACAGTAGCTCTCCTGGCGTGATCTGAGAGCCAATTGCATATCCTGCTCCTACCCATAAAACAAGAATTGTAATCAGCTGTGAAACAAGACTTGTTGAACTTGATGAAAAAATGCTGTTTAATCCCGATTTGTAAATTATTTCAAGAAGACTGACAAATCTGGTTTCGGTCTTCAGATTTGAAAAATCCTCGAGCCCGAATCGTTTTATAGTTCCTGCTGAATTAAGGGATTCAACCAATTGTGCTTCAAGGTCAGCGGCCCTTTCCATGACTTTTCGCTGAACTTTTCTGTTAAGTTTGTTTGAAATATAGTATATCAGGGTGTAGAGAGGAACAACAATCAGCATTATCAGCGCCAGTTTCCAGAAGAAGGTAAACATCAGTACAAATGAAACAATCAGAATGAAAATGTTAAGAATAAAATTTATTGAGACTTCATTTACAAATACTCGGATCTTGACGGCATCACCAATTCTGTGAGATTATTTCGCCGGTCCTCATATTATCAAAAAATGTCTGAGGCAATTTTAACAGATGCTGATAATATCCAAGTATAAGCGTTGCATCAATTTTCTGTCCGGTTTTAAGAATAAATATTGTCTGGAAAAAACTCAGCAGTAATCGTAATACTATAATAAGGATCATTGCAATGCCAAGCAGGTTCAAGAAGACTCAGATTTCCTCCCGGTAATACATTATCGACCAGTTTACCAACATAAATTGACGATCGCAAGACCAAGAACTGAAAATACGAGTGCACCAATAAGTGATTGTAAAAGAATGCCTCTGCTGGGTTTTATCAGATTCCAGAAACGAGTCTGAATTGATACTTTTTCATTTTTAACTAGTAAATTTCTCTCCGGAGTAATAAGTACCAGAACTCCGGTCCATTGTTTTTTGAATTCCTCATGATCAATCTTATGAAACTCTCCATCAGCCGGATCCATTATTTCAATGTACTTATCAGTGGTTTTGATCAAAACCACATAATGATGAAGCACTTTTTTAACAATAACATGTGCAATTGCAGGTTTTGGAATTTTAAATAAACTATCCCATTCCCCTCTTACACCTTTTGCAAGAAATCCCATTTTCCCGGCAGCTTCCACAAGTCCTAATACATTTGTTCCTTTTTTATCGGTTCCGGCAAATTGTCTTATTCTGGCAACAGGCAATTGATAAGTTTATAATAGGCAGCAACCGACGCAAGACATGCAGCTCCACAATCGGTAATATCTCTTTGTTTTACTTTGATTGTCATGATTTTATTACTTCTTTACATAAGTGTAAGGATTGAACCATTTATCAGCTTTATCAAATAATAGATGATACAAGACTTCGTCGTATCACAATGATCCGTGTATTGAGACTCATCCCTTTTTTAATTTCTGCTTTGTAACCATTCTTTAATGAAAGAAATGTTTTTTCCGGTTTGCATTTAATTCTGAAATATGCCATAGATCCATTTTCAACAATCATATCATCCGAAATATCAATAATATCATCCTTGTAAGCATTCCCCATTCATTATGGTTAAATGCATCAACCTGAATTTTGACTTTCTGTTTTTCATGGATAAGTCCAATATCGGCAGGTTTTACAAAACAGGTCGCAACCAATTCTCCTTCGGGAGATATCTCTGCAATTTTCTGTCCGGGAGTCACAATACTTCCTGCCTGAATATCTGAACTTTGAATTATTTCTCCACTTAGTAGGAGCAAGAACAATTCTGTCTGCAAGTTCCTCTGAGCATTGTTTAAATCTGCAATCAATTTGACTGAATCATTTTTTCGAATTGTTAGATCGTTCTGCCACAGAGATTTCTGAGATAACTAATATCTGATCAAGATTGTCCTTCTCTGAATTTAATGGAAAAGGCTGTTTTCATAATCTAGTCTTTGGTATTATCTGTTGTTATAAAGAGTTCATTCCGTTCATGTTCTGTTTTCTTCTTCTGGTATTTCTGAAACTGAATAGTTTGCTGATTTCTTAAATTTGCGAATTCAGCCTTATATCTTTGTGTAATTAAACCTATGATGTTGATGAACCTACCTTCCATAGGTAGAATTGCGTCAGTCTTTCCAGGTCTTTCATAGAAGCATCATTTTCTTTCTTCTCTGCAACAGAGCTGTACGCTGAGCTCTGAATGTTCATGTATCAACAATCAAAAGAGTATCTCCTTTTTTTACTTCTTCTCCACTACGGATCGATGTATAAATTATTTTCCCTGAAAAGGGGTAAAAACTAACCTGCTTTTCAATATCTGATTGAAAGTATCCTCTGTGCCTGCACTGAAACATCAACATAAATAAAAGGAAGAATGGCAATGCTAAAAATGATGGTCGCCGATAATAATCCAGTAGATAATCCTGCTCCTGGTGATATCTTTATCAGGTAGGTTTCAAGACTGAATTCTGATATTGAAAAAGGTATCAGATCCATAAAAGTTAGTGCCTGGAGTTTGGAATGCCAATACTTGTTCCTGATTTTGTTATCTGATTTTGAATTACGCTACCTCTGGTAGTTTTACCCCCCAACCCCCCCAAGGGGGGGCTAAATTGAGCAAAAGAAGTACGGGTACCAAGAATACTGAATTGCAAATTTCTTAGTTCCAGCTTCTAATTGCTTACTAAATTCCTTTTATCCACGTAGCCTAACTTCTAGCACTTCAACACTTCAAACTTTAGGCACTCCCAACGCCAGGCAGTACGAGTCACTCCTTTCAGAGACATTTATTCACGAATTAGAAACACAGCAACCCAAATTTACTAAATGTTTCAAATAAACATCAGAAAAATGTGAATTATTTATAGCAAAATCTGTTTTGGGAGCTAAACCCCTCTGCCGCTTCGGCGAAGCAAGAGCGGCATCTCCCCTAAAAGGGGCCGAAAATACTCGAAATTGCTATACCATATATTATATAGGAATCTTCAGCGGAAGTTTTTCCGGGATGTGTAAGCGGTACGCGGTGTGCGGTATACGGTACGCGGAATTTGGCATAAGGCGCACTCTATAGATCAATTGTTCTGCCACCCGGCGGAAGATCTTTAATTGCAGTGTGCACCATTGCAGGATCAATTCTTAAATCACTTTCAGTATCTTCAGGATCCACTAAAGATGCATAATCATCAACATCGTCAAATTCAAATTTGCTTCGCCGTATTGGCGGATCCTCGCAATGACCGTTGCCTTACCCAATTTCGGTTTAACTCCCATTCAGAATCAATCTGATTTGCAGGGTCATTGCGAGTCCGACGAAGGAGGACACGGCAATCTTTAACTCCCATCAACTGAGATAATTTAGGGACATTGCTCAGATCGAAGCGAAGAAGCAATTTCATTCGAGCTGGGGTCTTGGGAATTGCCGCCGACAATTAAGAAGCCAAGGTGCAAAAAATAAAAAAGCCCGTCTTTCAACGGGCTTCCTAAGCTATATTGCCATTGCGCTGTTACGCCTTTACGCCTTTGCGCCTTTTAGTGCAGTAATGTCACATCACCTACCTTCTTGAATGGTTTGCCATTTGCATACTTCCCTTCTACATACCAAACATATACCCCCTGCTGACAAAGTTTGTGCTGGTAATAACCATTCCACGGCTTATTTATATCGTGAGTTTCAAATATCAGCACACCAAGCCTGTTGAAGATCTGAAGCTTATAATCAACCACCTTATCCCTTACTGGCGGGAAGAAGAACTGGTCAATCTCCGTACCTCCGGTAGGCAGATGATCCATTTCAATTTCACCATTCAGATTCGGTGTAAATACTGTTGAGAACCTTAACTGACCCGACGGCTCCACAGTAACTCGCCGGATGTAATACAAACTTATCACTGCATGTAATGGTTTCATTATTAACCACATTATGCACATATGCCCAAAGAGTTATGTCATATACTCCTTCTTCCATATACTTATGATACGGTTCTTCTACTTTCGACGTATCTCCGTCACCAAACTCCCATAGATATGAATCAGCTCCCTGGGTCAGATTGAACATTCTTACCTTTTCGTCATTCACAAAGACTACTGTCGGTGATACTTCAAAGTTCGCCTTAGGTGACGGATACGAGTTGACAACCTGCGAATAGACGGAGGTTCCACCCGGACCGGTCACAGTCAGCTCGACGCGATAAGTACCTGGCGTGAAATATGTGTATGACGGATTCTTCGAAGTAGATATTCCTCCATCTCCAAAGTCCCACATATACGTTGTACCAGGTGTATCTGTGTTCAGCGAGGTGTTATTTATATTAATATCCAGAGGCGAACAACCTGAAGGGATCAGATCAAAGCTGGCCACCGGCGGAATAGGCGTAACTGATACGGAATGCTTGACACTGTCTGAACAATTTGCATTGCTAACTGTGAGCACTACATTGAAAGTACCAAGAGCGGTATAGATATGAACAGGATTTTGATCAGCTGAAGTAGCATCATCTCCGAACCTCCATAACCAGGTCCATGTACCAGGATTTGTAGTATTTGTAAATGTAACCTGATTTCCCGACGAGCTATAGATCTGCGATACAGGGAATGCTGTAAACTGCGGAAGCGGTACAGGCATAACTGTAATATCCATAGTCTTGACATCTGTACAACTGTAGAACGATGTAGTGGTTAGCGTAACAGTATGAACAACAGGAGCCGTGGTGAAATTGGTGTAAAGATGACCGGTAGTATTGGCAAAATAGCCGCTGACTCCGTCACCAAAGTCCCAGTAGTATCTGCTTGCTCCTGGCTGTGTTGTAAACGTCATCTGATTGCCGCTGCAAATGATACCCGGAGTAGCAGTGAATGCAGCATCAATTTGCGGATAAACAGTTATGGACGAGGTAAATGAATCAAGACAGCCTCCGGGTGACATCACTGTAAGTTTCACATCATAGTAGGCTATTGATGATGCATTAGCGTTTGTAAAAGTATGTACAGGATTTACATTGACCGAATCCTTAGGTGAACCATCACCAAAGTCCCACCAGAACTTTGAAATTCCGGTCATGTCTTTATTGAAGGTTACAGTCGCAGGTGTACACCCATTGGATTTGTCCTGAGTAAAGCTTGCATCCGGTGCATCAACAATGACATTAACATTCCCGTCTCCGTAACATCCGTTACTGTCCTTTACCCTGTAGTTCAGCAGGTAAGGACCTGCAATCTGGGAATTGAACGTAGGTGACTGGATGAAGTAATTGGTCAGAGGGCCAACATCGCCGGTCCACAGGTGTGTGGACCATGTGCCTGATCCTCCGGAAGGATTCCCATTAATTACTATAGGTACATTTCCACAGGCATGTATAGGATCCACAGCGCTGAAATTGACCACAGGATTCGGATTGACTGTGAGAGTTGCACCGGTTGTGTTAACTGTCGTACATTTTGCCTTCAGGGCAAGTCTGTATTGGTTCCCGTTAAGACCTACGGGAGCTGTGAATAAAGTCAGTTGCTGCGAGGCTGATCCGCCATAAATTGCATTATCATGAACATCGGACCAAATTCCGCCGCTGAAAACCTGCCACCTCAGAGAATCTATTAATCCGGATCCGTTAGCCGTGAAAACTACGGGTCCTGTGCCGTCACAAACTGCTTTGTTTGTCGGGTTAAGAGTTACTGTCGGCGGTATATTAATCCGAAGAACTGCAAAGTTTGAATAAACCGGAACACCGCATGATCCAGTTACTATTATCCTGAAAATATAGTTATTAAATGCAGCCTGTGCATTAGTAATTGAAAGTGTGTTAAGGTTCGAACCACTGAAGTTGGCATCGTCGACTACATTTATAAACCCTGTGCCTTTATTGACCTGCCATTGATATGATATACCGGTTCCTGTTGCACTTATTGCAAAGGCGGCCGTTGCATTCATACAGGCAGTTGTGTCTTTCGGCTGTGAAGTTATCTCAGGAACTGTGTTCACCGTAAGTGCAGCGTCAGCTGATGTGACGGATGAAGAACATGCTGTAACCTCAACATGGTAAATATAACCGCTCATGGTTCGTGTCACACCAAACAGACTTAATGTCGAACTCGTTGCTCCGAAATAGATCCCGCCATCAGCAACCGGATTAAATCCGCTGCCGGTATTAACGTACCACTGATATGTCAGATCTGTTCCTGTAGCTGCAACACTGAATGTAACCATACCGAATTCGCAGCTGGTTTTGTTCACCGGCGATGTAGTTATTGCCGGTAGACTTCTTACAATTACCGTTGCTGAACCCAAAAGATTTGCTGACGGGCTCAATACCTCACAGCCATTAGCATCTCTCACTCTCAATAGTTTGTAAGTAGTTGTAACAGCTGGTGAAACAGTAATGTCCGATCCGCTTACATATCCGGTCAGGGTACCGAGATTGTCAATATCGAGCTCGAACGGACCCGTTCCAACCATCATATTTACCTTTAAAATTGAATTCTGTGCAGGACATATGGTCTCGCCGCCTGTAAGTATTGCAACAGGCTTAGGATTAACAAGTACTTCAACAGCATTGCTGAATGCCGGCATACAGATGCCTGATGTGATCATTCTTCTGTAATACAGGGTAGTGTTCGCACCTGAAGGTGGGGTATAGGTTATTGCTGTGGCCCCGGCTATATTTATGAATGGTCCTGCAGCCGTTGAACCTGACTGCCACTGATAGCTATAAGCACCCGGTCCGCCTGCAGCAGGAACTGTTTCGGTGAGCTGTGCCGGATTATCTCCTGCGCAGAGTACCTGATTAGCTCCGATCGTTCCTGGTGTCAGTAAAGCTGGTTGGGTTATGTTTATTGTTGCCAGGGCCAGACAGCCATTGAGGTCGGTGACAGCAATGGTAATTGTGCCGGCGCCGGCATTAAAGAAGGCCTGTGAGTTGAATCCCGGTGCTGCAAGGGTTGCCCCAGTCGTATTTGTTACAACATGGAAGGTGTATGGCAGTGATCCGCCTGAACCAAAGAAGGTTCCGCTTCCGTTTGTATTGCCAAAGCAGTTGAGGGTTATGTCGCCCGTGGAAGTTAAAGCAAGCAATATCGGTTCGGTTATCATCAAGTTCGGATAAAGTATTGCCGAACAAGCAATGTTTGCTGCATCACGGATCCGTATATCATATGTACCGGGCACAAGGTTGGTGAAAATTCCTGATACAACCCAGTTCACACCTCCATCATTGGAGTATTGATATGTACCTGAGCCTCCCGAAGGTGAACTGACCGTAATTGTGCCGTCGTTGGCACCATTGCATGTAACTTCCGTTTTTGTAACTGTTGCAGCCAGAAGTGCCAGTTGTGTAATGGTAACCGGTACATATTTCGTACAGCCATTTGCATCTTTAGCTATGACAGTATATATTGAAGCAATAAGATTGTTAAAAGTGCTACCTACCTGCCATGATCCACCACCATTGATACTGTACTGATATGGAGCCGTGCCGGTTGCCGGATTTGCAGCAACAGTCACAGATCCATTGTTTGTACCAAAGCATGTGACGTTTGTCTGTGCAGTTACTGAGGCATCGAGAGTGACAGGTTGAGTAAGTGTTACACTCCCTGATACTGAACAGTTATTGATGTCTCTTACTCTCACATAATATGTAGCGGCAGAAAGGTTAAGAGCGATGGCTGTCATCTGACCTATTGATATTGTCATTGCAGCATCGCTGTACCAGTTGTAGGAATAAGAACCCGTACCTCCTGAAACAACTGCTTCTGCTCTTCCATCCGATGCCCCGAAGCAGCTTATATCTCTTCCATTGAAGTTGCTTAATTTGTTAATTACAATTCCAAGCGGAGCCGGAGCGGTTATTGTTACTGATACAGTATTGACTTCACACAAATTCATGTCTCTTACCCTTACCGTATACGAACCGGCAGGCAGACCTGTAAATATACCTGTTATCGATCCTGATATATTTCCCGGTATCTCATTGAGATAATATGACAATGCTCCTGTGCCACCCGAAGCTGTTACTGTTATTCTTCCATCAGATGTTCCGTTACAACTCAGCTGGCTGCCATTGAAATTGCTTGTAACTGCTGCTGTTGCCGTTACTGCCGTCGGCTCGCTTATTGTTACCGGCGCCGTTGTGGTACTGCAGCTATTGATGTCTGTTACCTTTACCGTATATGGCCCCGGGGCTAACCCGGTGAATATACCGCTTACTGCTCCTGTGACATTCAACGGAGCTTCTACCAGAAGATAACTCAATGTTCCAGTTCCTCCTACTGCCGTAACTGCCATCTTTCCATCTGATGCCCCATTACAGCTTATCTGGCTGCCATTGTAATTGCTCGTCACTGACGCCGTGGCTGTTATTGCAGGTGGATCCGTGATGGTTATTATCGTTGTTGTTTTTGTACAACCATTGACGTCGGTTACCGTTACTGTATAATTTCCGGCATTAAGACCTGTAAATATACCTGTTGCAACACCGCTTATATTCCCGGCGTTCTGATCAAGTACATATGTAAGGGCGCCTGTACCGCCGCCTGATGTGATTGTTATGACTCCATCGGATGCTCCATGACAACTTACATGTCTACCGTTGAAATTACTTGTTACCATTCCTGTTGCCGTGATCGATGCCGGATTGGTTATTGTAACCGGGAGCGTTGTTATATTACACCCGTTTACATCCGTAACTCTTACTGTATACGTCCCGGCCCCTATACCTGTAAATATCCCTGTGGCTGATCCCGTAAGGTTACCCGGTAGCTGGACTATGGTATAATTCAATACACCCGTTCCGCCTCCTGCTGTAACGGTTATCTCTCCATCAATTGATCCGTTGCAACTTACCTGGCTCCCGTTATAGTCGCTTGTTACTGCGGCTGTTGCCGTTACTGCCGGCGGATTATTTACTGCTACCGGCAATGTGGTTACATTACAGCCATTCTTGTCGGTAACTGTTACCGTATAACCAGCTGCTGCAGGAACTCCCGTAAAGATACCCGTATTGCGTCCTGTCAGATTCAAAGCCATCTCATTTAATACATAAGTAAGTGCACCTGTGCCTCCCGTGGCTGTCACTGTTATTCTTCCATCGGATGCCCCGAAACAGCTTACTTCTCTCCCGTTATAGTTACTCGTAACCAGCGCTGTGGCTGTTACCGGTACCGGATTAATGATCGTTACCGGAGCTGTTATTACATTACAACCGTTCAGATCGCTCACTCTTACCGTATATGTTCCGGCTCCTACTCCTGTGAAGACACCTGTGACTGATCCGCTGACATTTAGAGGCATCTCAATGAGTGTATAGGTCAATGCTCCTGTCCCTCCCGATGCATTAACGGTTATCTTTCCATCGGTTGCTCCGTCGCAACTTACCTGGCTGCCGTTATAATTGCTTGTAACTGATGCTATGGCTGCTACTGCCGGAGGATTATTAAGTGTCACGGATGTTGTTGTCTTTGAACAACCGTTAAGATCAGTTACTGTTACTGTATAAACACCTGCAGGCAATAATGAGAAGATGCCGGAGGATGATCCTGTAACATTCGAAGGATCCTGGTCAAGGACATATGTCAGTGTTCCGGTTCCGCCTGATCCCAATACCGTTATAATACCATCTGATACCCCGAAGCAGCTTACCCTGCTGCCATTGTAATTGCTCGTTATAGATATCGGTGCTGTTATTGCTGTTGGATTTGTTATTGTTACAGGAACCGTGGTTACATTACACCCATTCAGGTCGGTCACTCTCACTGTGTAACTGCCCGCAGGAACTCCCGTGAAGACTACCGCTTGAGAAGCCTGTCGAATTTCCCGGCATCTGTATCAACTGATATGACAGCGCTCCTGTCCCTCCCGCAGCTGTTACGGTTATCGTTCCATCGGACGATCCGGCACAGCTTACCTGGCTACCGTGATAGTCGCTCGTTACTGCTGCCGTTGCTGTTACTAACGAAGGTGCGGTTATTGTTACTGATACAGTATTGACTTCACACAAATTCATGTCTCTTACCCTTACCGTATACGAACCGGCAGGCAGACCTGTAAATATACCTGTTATCGATCCTGATATATTTCCCGGTATCTCATTGAGATAATATGACAATGCTCCTGTGCCACCCGAAGCTGTTACTGTTATTCTTCCATCAGATGTTCCGTTACAACTCAGCTGGCTGCCATTGAAATTGCTTGTAACTGCTGCTGTTGCCGTTACTGCCGTCGGCTCGCTTATTGTTACCGGCGCCGTTGTGGTACTGCAGCTATTGATGTCTGTTACCTTTACCGTATATGGCCCCGGGGCTAACCCGGTGAATATACCGCTTACTGCTCCTGTGACATTCAACGGAGCTTCTACCAGAAGATAACTCAATGTGCCAGTTCCTCCTACTGCCGTTACTGCCATCTTTCCATCTGATGCCCCGTTACAGCTTATCTGGCTGCCATTGTAATTGCTCGTCACTGACGCCGTGGCTGTTATAATTGCCGGTTGTGTAATAGTTATATTGGAGGAGATCCAGCAACTGTTAAAGTCAGTTATTTTTACCCAATATGTTCCGGCAGCAAGACCGGTAGCTTCATCGGTAACCTGGCCAATAGGGGTAGTAAAACCAGGATCGGAATACCATTGATACGTATAACCAGGTGTTCCTCCTGCGACTATAACCTTCGCACTTCCATTGGTTCCCCCGAAACATGTAATACTATTTGTTATTGTAATTGAAGTGATGGAAAGAGCTGTTGGCTGAGTTAAAACCTGGACAGTAGTTTTTGTGCATCCTCTTGAATCTTTTACTATTATATTATATGTCCCCTGAGGAAGACTTCCAAAAGTATTTGATGACTGATATGTGGCTCCATTGTTTACTGAATAAAGAAGCGTTCCTGTTCCACCTGAAGCATTAATGATTATCACACCATCATTTGAACTGAAACAACTAGGCTCAATCGGAGTGACGCTGTTAATAATTACATCAGGATTCTCAGCAATTGTAACACTGCCATTCATATCATTATCACATAGTGTGGTTGCATTTGCCGCCTTAACAGTGTATGTACCTGTAGTTAAACCTGCCCAATTGAGGCCAACACCTGTTCCGGGTTTTATTGCACCGAAAATAGCAGCATTTTTATAAAGCTGATAGTTAACACCTATTTGTGAACCGCTCAGCGTCAGCGTACCGCTTCCACCAAAGCAATAAAAAGCCGGACCCGTAACATTGTATGCCGAAGGTAGCGGGTTAACCGTTACTACAACTGATTTAATCACCGGTGCACAACCTGAGATGACATCGGTTACATTTAATGTATATGTTCTTGTTGCATTTGTTATTGCAACAGGATTAGGAGAGGTTGCATCATCCAGACCGAATGATGGTGTCCATAGATATGTGAATACTCCTGATCCGCCTGAAGCGGTTGGTGCACCTCCAAGCGTTGTTGCTACTCCTTCGCATATTGTACGTGGAAGTCCTGCGTCTGCAACCGGATTATCATAGACGGTTATTGTTAAGGATTGGATTGGCCCTTGACAATTTAATGGAGCAGGAGTGAACTCCTGAACGCTTAAAGTATATGTATTCGGATTTGGAAAGCCTAATACAATAAAATTATCATTTACTCCTCCTCCAAGGGTTATAGTCGTAGCTGGTGAAACCGACCAGTTATAAGTATTACCTATATTAAGCGGGACAGAATAGAATTGACCAGTTGTTCCTTTACACATATTTACTTTACCCCCACCGGAAATTCCTGGGGTAGTTGGAAGAGGAACAACAGTAACTGTATGAATAGCTGTTTTTGGTCCATTACATCCGGCCGCACTGGCAGTGATTATACTTGTCCCACTCCATTCTGCTGCATATGTCACTACTCCTGTTCCTGTTACTATCGAATTACCTCCTGTTACCGAGGATGCATCCAGAGAGTAGGTTATCCCTGTGCTATTCGTCGCTGTAGCAGTATAGGTGACTGATCCTGCTCCCTGGCATCTCGATGAAGTCGCTCCAAGGGTGAAAACTGGTGTGCCTACCGTTGGCGTTATGTTGACTGTCCTCTTGACTATTGATGATGGCCCGTTACAACCACTGGCTGTTACCTGGATATCTACACTGCCCGAGAAACCGTTGGCCCAGGTCATTATGCCTGTGGCTGCTCCTATTGAGCCTGCAGCTACATTGCTCAGTGACCAGTTGAACCCTGTATTGTTTGTCGCTGTTGTCGAATATGCCGTCGTCGTCGTTCCATTTGTAAGCTGGCACGTAGGCTCGCCTACCGCCGTGATGGCTGTCGGTGTACCTACCGTTGGCGTGATATTTACTGTACGTTTAACCATCGATGATGGCCCGTTACAACCGCTGGCTGTCACCTGGATATCTACACTGCCAGAGAAACCGTTGGCCCAGGTCATTATGCCTGTGGCTGCTCCTATTGAGCCTGCAGCTACATTGCTCAGTGACCAGTTGAACCCTGTGTTGTTTGTCGCTGTTGTCGAATATGCCGTTGTCGTCGTTCCATTTGTAAGCTGGCACGTAGGCTCGCCTACCGCCGTGATGGCTGTCGGTGTACCTACCGTTGGCGTGATATTTACTGTACGTTTAACCATCGACGATGGACCGTTACATCCATTGGCTGTTACCTGGATATCTACTGATCCCGAGAATCCATTTGCCCAGGTCATTACCCCTGTTCCGGCATTGATAGCTCCTGCCAGGGCACTGCTTAAACTCCAGTTGAACCCTGTATTGTTTGTTGCTGTTGTCGAATATGCCGTTGTCGTCGTTCCATTCGTAAGCTGGCACGTAGGCTCACCTGATGCTGTGATGGCTGTCGGTGTACCTACCGTTGGCGTGATATTTACTGTACGTTTAACCATCGATGATGGACCGTTACATCCGCTGGCTGTTACCTGGATATCTACTGTCCCGAGAATCCATTTGCCCAGGTCATTACCCCTGTTCCGGCGTTGATAGCTCCTGCCAGCGCACTGCTTAAACTCCAGTTAAAGCCTGTATTGTTCGTTGCTGTCGTCGAATAGGTTGTTGTAGTCGTTCCGTTCGTTAGCTGGCATGTTGGATCCCCTGATGTCGTTATAGCTGTCGGGGTTCCTACTGTCGGAGTGATTACTACCGTACGTATCACCTGTGCCGATGGTCCGTTACAGCCATTAGCTGTTACCCGTATATCTACCGAGCCTGAGTATCCATTCGCCCAGGTCATTACCCCTGTTCCGGCGTTGATAGCTCCTGCCAGTGCACTGCTTAAACTCCAGTTGAACCCTGTATTGTTTGTCGCTGTTGTCGAATATGCCGTTGTCGTCGTTCCATTCGTAAGCTGGCACGTAGGATCGACCTGCTGAATCGTGATGGCTGTCGGTGTACCTACCGTTGGCGTGATATTTACTGTACGTTTAACCATCGACGATGGACCGTTACATCCGCTGGCTGTTACCTGGATATCTACTGATCCCGAGAATCCATTTGCCCAGGTCATTACCCCTGTTCCGGCATTGATAGCTCCTGCCAGGGCACTGCTTAAACTCCAGTTGAACCCTGTGTTGTTTGTCGCTGTTGTCGAATATGCCGTTGTCGTCGTTCCATTTGTAAGCTGGCACGTAGGATCACCTGATGAAGTGATGGCTGTCGGTGTACCTACCGTTGGCGTGATATTTACTGTACGTTTAACCATCGACGATGGACCGTTACATCCATTGGCTGTTACCTGGATATCTACTGATCCCGAGAATCCATTTGCCCAGGTCATTACCCCTGTTCCGGCATTGATAGCTCCTGCCAGGGCACTGCTTAAACTCCAGTTGAACCCTGTATTGTTTGTCGCTGTTGTCGAATATGCCGTTGTCGTCGTTCCATTTGTAAGCTGGCACGTAGGATCACCTGATGAAGTGATGGCTGTCGGTGTACCTACCGTTGGCGTGATATTTACTGTACGTTTAACCATCGACGATGGACCGTTACATCCGCTGGCTGTTACCTGGATATCTACTGATCCCGAGAATCCATTTGCCCAGGTCATTACCCCTGTTCCGGCATTGATAGCTCCTGCCAGGGCACTGCTTAAACTCCAGTTGAACCCTGTGTTGTTTGTTGCTGTTGTCGAATATGCCGTTGTCGTCGTTCCATTTGTAAGCTGGCACGTAGGCTCGCCTACCGCCGTGATGGCTGTCGGTGTACCTACCGTTGGCGTGATATTTACTGTACGTTTAACCATCGATGATGGCCCGTTACAACCGCTGGCTGTTACCTGGATATCTACTGATCCCGAGAATCCATTTGCCCAGGTCATTACCCCTGTTCCGGCGTTAATAGCTCCTGCCAATGCACTGCTTAAACTCCAGTTAAAGCCTGTATTGTTCGTTGCTGTCGTCGAATAGGTTGTTGTAGTCGTTCCGTTCGTTAGCTGGCATGCTGGATCCCCTGATGTCGTGATGGCTGTCGGTGTACCTACCGTTGGCGTGATATTTACTGTACGTTTAACCATCGACGATGGCCCGTTACAACCGCTGGCTGTTACCTGGATATCTACTGATCCCGAGAATCCATTTGCCCAGGTCATTACCCCTGTTCCGGCGTTGATAGCTCCTGCCAGGGCACTGCTTAAACTCCAGTTGAACCCTGTATTGTTTGTCGCTGTTGTCGAATATGCTGTCGTCGTCGTTCCATTTGTAAGCTGGCATGTAGGATCACCTGATGAAGTGATGGCAGTCGGTGTACCTACCGTTGGCGTGATATTTACTGTACGTTTAACCATCGACGATGGACCGTTACAACCACTGGCTGTTACCTGGATATCTACTGATCCCGAGAATCCATTTGCCCAGGTCATTACCCCTGTTCCGGCGTTGATAGCTCCTGCCAGGGCACTGCTTAAACTCCAGTTGAACCCTGTGTTGTTTGTCGCTGTTGTCGAATATGCCGTTGTCGTCGTTCCATTTGTAAGCTGGCACGTAGGATCACCTGATGAAGTGATGGCTGTCGGTGTACCTACCGTTGGCGTGATATTTACTGTACGTTTAACCATCGATGATGGCCCGTTACAACCGCTGGCTGTCACCTGGATATCTACTGATCCCGAGAATCCATTTGCCCAGGTCATTACCCCTGTTCCGGCGTTGATAGCTCCTGCCAGGGCACTGCTTAAACTCCAGTTGAACCCTGTGTTGTTTGTTGCTGTTGTCGAATATACCGTTGTCGTCGTTCCATTTGTAAGCTGGCACGTAGGATCACCTGATGAAGTGATGGCTGTCGGTGTACCTACCGTTGGCGTGATATTTACTGTACGTTTAACCATCGACGATGGACCGTTACATCCGCTGGCTGTTACCTGGATATCTACTGATCCCGAGAATCCATTTGCCCAGGTCATTACCCCTGTTCCGGCATTGATAGCTCCTGCCAGGGCACTGCTTAAACTCCAGTTGAACCCTGTGTTGTTTGTCGCTGTTGTCGAATATGCCGTTGTCGTCGTTCCATTTGTAAGCTGGCACGTAGGATCACCTGATGAAGTGATGGCTGTCGGTGTACCTACCGTTGGCGTGATATTTACTGTACGTTTAACCATCGACGATGGCCCGTTACATCCGCTGGCTGTTACCTGGATATCTACTGATCCCGAGAATCCATTTGCCCAGGTCATTACCCCTGTTCCGGCATTGATAGCTCCTGCCAGGGCACTGCTTAAACTCCAGTTGAACCCTGTGTTGTTTGTTGCTGTTGTCGAATATGCCGTTGTCGTCGTTCCATTTGTAAGCTGGCACGTAGGCTCGCCTACCGCCGTGATGGCTGTCGGTGTACCTACCGTTGGCGTGATATTTACTGTACGTTTAACCATCGATGATGGCCCGTTACAACCGCTGGCTGTTACCTGGATATCTACTGATCCCGAGAATCCATTTGTCCAGGTCATTACCCCTGTTCCGGCGTTAATAGCTCCTGCCAATGCACTGCTTAAACTCCAGTTAAAGCCTGTATTGTTCGTTGCTGTCGTCGAATAGGTTGTTGTAGTCGTTCCGTTCGTTAGCTGGCATGCTGGATCCCCTGATGTCGTGATGGCTGTCGGTGTACCTACCGTTGGCGTGATGATAACCGAAATTGTTTGTGCTGGATTACCTGGTCCACAACCATTCTCCGGATAAACTGAAATTGAAACCGGGGAAACAGCCAATGCAGTAAAGTCAACTTTTAAGCTTATAGTTCCTTGTCCGGAAACAATTGAAACACCCGCTGGAACTGTCCATACATAATTGGAAGCAGTCGGAACAGCTAAAATTGAATAAGTAACTCCTGACTGACCAAAGCAAACGGGGGAAGATCCCGAAATAGCTCCAGCAGGCCCTGGTGCACTAGGGTTTACTGTTATAGTTTTTGAATCGGTGGCAACACACCCTTTTGAATCCGTTACCGTATAAATCACTGTATAGACCGTTGGAATACCGACAACTGGTGCAGTAAATACCGGAGTTTCTATATTGGTAAAATTCAAATAGGCTGCTCCGCTACCTGTCCAGACATGGGTATAGGCTGCTGTGCCTCCTGCTCTGTTACCACTAAGGTTTACTGTTGACCCAGTGCACAATGCTATTGCGGCAACAGGAGTAATTCCTGCTGTGATATTGGGATTCACTGTTATTGAAACTGAATTTGTTGCGCTACATCCTTTGGTGTCTGTTACTGTATAAGTCAAACCATAGATTGTCTGCACTGCTATGGATGGTGCTGTATACACCGGATTAACAATATTGGCAGCACTCAAATTGCCACTGCCTGTACCTGTCCATGCATGGCTATAAGGAACTGTGCCTCCTGTAGGTGTGCCATTTAAATTTATCGTTCCTCCTTTACATTGTTCTGCCGGTGTGGCTGGTGCTATTGCTGCTGCGGGTTTTGGATTTACTGTTATGTTTTTTGAAGATGTCGATATACATCCCTTGGAATCAGTTACTGTATAGGTCAATGCATAAACGGTCTGAACGGCTACAACCGGTGCCGTAAATACCGGAGTTTCTATATTGGTAAAATTCAGATAGGCTGCTCCGCTACCTGTCCAGGAATGGGTATAAGCTGCCGTGCCTCCGCCCCTGTTTCCACTGAGGTTTACCGTTGCGGCGGGACATAATTCCGTTGCTGCTGCCGGTGTTATACCTGAAGTGATATTGGGATTCACTGTAACCGAAATGGAATTGGTTGCTGTACATCCTTTATTGTCCGTCACTGTATAGGTTAATCCATATATTGTCTGCACAGCTATGGATGGTGCTGTATACACCGGATTAACAATATTGGCAGCACTCAAATTGCCACTGCCTGTACCTGTCCATGCATGGCTATAAGGAACTGTGCCTCCTGTAGGTGTGCCATTTAAATTTATCGTTCCTCCTTTACATTGTTCTGCCGGTGTGGCTGGTGCTATTGCTGCTGCGGGTTTTGGATTTACTGTTATGTTTTTTGAAGATGTCGATATACATCCCTTGGAATCAGTTACTGTATAGGTCAATGCATAAACGGTCTGAACGGCTACAACCGGTGCCGTAAATACCGGAGTTTCTATATTGGTAAAATTCAGATAGGCTGCTCCGCTACCTGTCCAGGAATGGGTATAAGCTGCCGTGCCTCCGCCCCTGTTTCCACTGAGGTTTACCGTTGCGGCGGGACATAATTCCGTTGCTGCTGCCGGTGTTATACCTGAAGTTATATTGGGATTCACTGTAACCGAAATGGAACTGGTTGCTGTACATCCTTTTGTGTCCGTTACTTTATAGGTTAATCCATATACTGTCTGCACAACTATGGATGGTGCTGTATACACCGGATTAACAATATTGGAAGCACTCAAATTGCCACTTCCTGTACCTGTCCATAAATGTGTGTAAGCTCCCGTACCTCCCGAAGGAGTCCCATTTAAATTTATCGTTCCTCCTTTACATTGTTCTGCCGGTGTGGCTGGTGCTATTGCTGCTGCCGGTTTTGGATTTACTGTTATGTTTTTTGAAGATGTCGATATACATCCCTTGGAATCAGTTACTGTATAGGTCAATGCATAAACGGTCTGAACGCCTACAACCGGTGCCGTAAATACCGGAGTTTCTATATTGGTAAAATTCAGATAGGCTGCCCCGCTACCTGTCCAGGAATGGGTATAAGGTGCCGTGCCTCCTGCTCTGTTACCACTGAGGTTTACCGTCGCGGCGGGACATAATTCCGTTGCTGCTGCCGGTGTTATACCTGAAGTGATATTGGGATTCACTGTAACCGAAATGGAATTGGTTGCTGTACATCCTTTTGTGTCCGTCACTGTATAGGTTAATCCATATATTGTCTGTGCAATTATCGCTGGTGCCGTATACACCGGATTAACAATATTGGAAGCACTCAAATTGCCACTTCCTGTACCTGTCCATAAATGTGTGTAAGCTCCCGTACCTCCCGAAGGAGTCCCATTTAAATTTATCGTTCCTCCTTTACATTGTTCTGCCGGTGTGGCTGGTGCTATTGCTGCTGCTGGTTTTGGATTTACTGTTATGTTTTTTGAAGATGTCGATATACATCCCTTGGAATCAGTTACTGTATAGGTCAATGCATAAACGGTCTGAACGCCTACAACCGGTGCTGTAAATACCGGAGTTTCTATATTGGTAAAATTCAGATAGGCTGCTCCGCTACCTGTCCAGGAATGGGTATAAGGTGCCGTGCCTCCTGCTCTGTTACCACTGAGGTTTACCGTTGCGGCGGGACATAATTCCGTTGCTGCTGCCGGTGTTATACCTGAAGTGATATTGGGATTCACTGTAACCGAAATGGAACTGGTTGCTGTACATCCTTTATTGTCCGTCACTGTATAGGTTAATCCATATACTGTCTGTGCAATTATCGCTGGTGCCGTATACACCGGATTAACAATATTGGCAGCACTTAAATCGCCACTTCCTGTACCTGTCCATGCATGGCTATAAGGAACTGTGCCTCCTGTAGGTGTGCCATTTAAATTTATCGTTCCTCCTTTACATTGTTCTGCCGGTGTGGCTGGTGCTATTGCTGCTGCCGGTTTTGGATTTATTGTAAGCACTACCAGTTTTGCCGGCCCTTTACATCCTCCGGTTACGATTTCACGAACCCAGTAGTTATATACCCCTGAACCGAGAGGTATAGGTATTCCTGGATTATACGATGTTCCCGTTGCTACCTCGGTTGTTAGGGCGGCATCACTGTACCAATGAAGAACACCAGCTGGATCTACTCCATTTCGAGAAGCAGTTAAAGCAGTTGATGACCCCAGGCATATTGTGACATTTGGAGCTGTAGGTAATGGGGGAGAAAGGACAAGCCTTAGTCTCGAAAATTCCGTAACTGCCTGAAGGTAAGTAAAAGGATCCATCCCATCATAAGGATTGCAAGGACCCCAGTTGCGCAGAGTCACATCAAATATATCACCAGCAGCATCATTTACAAAATCACCCGTATGCGAGATCGGATATGTCTGAATCATAGGCGTAATCAACAGCTTTGTGCCGGAATCCCATAGATACTGGACTACAGGTCCTTCAAAAAAACCTGATGGCGTGGTATACCCGGGAATATTAGGTGATCCATCAGGATTCACATGCCAGACTCCGGATATTGAAACACCAGTATTGTCAGTCACCTGAACAGGAGTCCCGTTTACATTAATGAAGACGTTAGGAATCCCGGCCCCGATCTGTGTTCCATAAACAAATTGAACATTTCGAGGTTGTGTATTGGGAAGATTTGGTTCAACGGGTAACTGGCAATCAAAAACTGTTGCATCTCTAAAAATAAAATTTGTGATGTTCTCACCAACACAAAAAAGTGTTCTGGGATCATCTACAGGAGGATCAAGACCCAAATCACCTGTGCCTGGAACAGGAGTGCCATTATCTTTCTTATAGTTTGGAATAGTAATAAACACCTGACGGTCGGTAACCGACAAACCAGGCGCCGGAGCCTGAGGTATTATGTATGGAAAGATGGATATTACCCATGTACAATTAATCGTATTATCAGGATATGCTGCATATATATTTGTTTTATTGAATATACCTGTACCTACCCCTCCTGTCTCAACATAATCTGGCTCAGTCTTAGGAACTGGTGAAGGATACATCCACAATGTACTCATTCTGGGAACATGGAAATAAATACTGTTCCTGTAGCGAGCTGAAATGAGGAGGTTAGATGTAACTGAAACATTTAACACAGCTGCACATATATCTACCGGGGGATTTTCTCCATAAAGACCATTGGAAAAATCTGCCTGAGTTGGATAAGCATTATTTACAGCACCTATATTTGTAAGAGTGAGGGGTTCCGTTCCATCCTGCATCAGGAAATTCCCGGTAGCAGCATTATATGTAACCTTGACATTTAATCTTTCAGCATATGTAATAGCCGTACTAAGAGTTATTAAGACGTTAGTACCAATTGCATCAATCCTGGTAATCGTAGCAGCTGTACCGGCAATCGACCAGCCAACCTGGCTGATATTCGCACCCGGGGTAACATTCTTCGTAAAATTTAAAACTAATTGCTGTTGGGCAACATCGGTGAATGTTATTGGATATTGATTTAACGGCGCATTGACAAGAATCAGATATGACTGTGAAAACAGGCTGCATGTTGACAAAATAAGGATTGTCAGCAAGGAGATTAATTTTCTTGCTTTCATATTGATTGTATTTTTGATTACAGAGGATTTTGACGCTGCCATGTCAGGTTGCTTTAGTTACTTATGATCAGGTTATACGTTTGGTCCTCCTTCGGTAAACCTATGGAGGACAAAGCTAAAATCAAGACTACAAGATAGGAAAAAAGGTTGCACGTGCGTGCGGGACTGTTTTTATTGAATTTTTAGTAAAGTAATAGACTGGGATTGAAAATGTTGAACTTTAGTAAGAAGTAAGTAGTAGGTAGTATGAATTCGTAATAGATTAATTCCATTGGGATTCTACTTTTTGTCGAAGTGACTTTACCAGAATTATGTTCTGTTAATCTATGATTTAGATCAGATGTAAAACCTGTATAAAATTTTCCATCGAGTCTACTCCTTAAGACATAGACATAAAATGTTTTCATAATAGTTCTATTTCACAGGGCTAATTTGTAAGATTTTTGATAGACAATCAAATCTCTGAATCCACGATAATTTTTAGTTTCCATTTGTTCTTAACTTATTACTTCTTACTACTTACTTTTTACAGTTTTGTGATTATGATCAATGAGACAGCTATTCAGTTAAACAATAAATATTCCACTTGTAAGATACAAAAAAAGGGAACTAATAAATCCCCTTTCTCCAGTACTTTTTACCAATTCTCAGCAATCTTACTTCATACTTCCTACTACGTACTTCTTACTACATACTTCCTACTTCATACTTCCTACTACATCTTCCTACTACATACTTCCTACTATTTACTTCTGCATTCCGCCTACTGCCTTCAGCCTTCAGTCTTCAGCCTTCAATCTTACGCCTCCCACCTCCTGCCTGTCTATAAACAGCTTATGCCATATATGAAAGTTAATCAGTTTATATGCAAGTGCAGAGTATCTGCGAGAGCCAAATATCTCATCGTAATTGAAATTAAAATAAGGATATTGTTTAACCTTGATTTCTCTTATTATTTCTTTAGCTTTTTCATTCTGAAGGATCTCATCAAACACTGAAACGTTCTTCATCACCTTTTTCCTGTAGACAATGTTCTTTGGGAATTTCTTTCTCCATTGCTTTTCTGAACAAATATTTGGTTTTAGCATTCCTGAGCTTCATTTCCGTGTCAAGCCTGATGAGATATCTGAAGATCCGTGTATCAGTGAAAGGAAAAACCAGGGCAATATGATTCTTTTTAGCAAGCTGTGTCCTTATATTATTTACACGCTTGTACTCAAGCTCAAAAGACAAAAACCGATATACAGCCTCGAATAATGAAGTATTGTACTTTCTCATCATCGACATTTCGAAATCATCAATATGAGTCAGGTCAGCCAGGTTAAAGGCCTCTTTCACTGTAACTCTGATCTTTTCATCAGTAAAATAACGAAGTATAAAATTATCGGGAATTGTTCTGCTGTTTACATATTTGTGAAATTCCTTGTACCGGTCATATAGTTTAGTTGAATACAATTTAATCAACGGTAAGAAAATTCCGAATAATCTCCTGTATTTCCGGATTAACCTTAGTTCATATAAAATCCTTGACGCTCCAAAAATACCTTCGGCACCGGTTCCATCAAAACAAGCGACAGGACCATTAGAATCTTTCCTCATTTCTTCATACATGTGAAATAGCAGGGACTCACCGCCAAACATATAAGGTTTCTCCCCAAGATAGATCCCGGCAGGCAGGCAATTAATCAGATAATCAGTATCTGATATGAATTGTTTTGTGCTTAAGGTCCATTAATTTGACTACGTCTTCTGCATAAGAATAGATCCAGGCCTCCTTTAATGAAATTAGCCGTATATGCGATATCTGATCTATTCTTCTTAAGGTAGTATTGAATGAACGACGAGTCTGTTCCTCCGCTCAAAGCATTAACTACTTTAAATTCAGGACTCAACTGGCTGACTTTTTCCTTAATGATTTTGCCAAGAAGTTCATCACAGTCATTAATCACCTGATTTATTTTGACTTTAGCGGTAGTTTCCGTTCGGGTGAAAAAATTGTCAAAAAAACCTTTTTCAAGAGAAAATGATCTTTTGTTTAACTTACCATACTCAAAAAAAGCCAGGGTCCTGATACCTTTAAAAAAAGTTTCACCCGAATTAATATCAGTTTTTAAAAAATATCCCGGAAGTATTTCCGTATTGACTTCAAGCCTGATGTACTTTGCAATTTCCTTTATTGAATTACTGATTATAATTCCTTTTGTTGCCGAAGATGACAATGAAAAATAAAGATTCTCATAGCCATTCCCATCCCGCAACAAGATATAACTGCTCTTTATTTCCAATAACGAGTGAGAAATTACCGGCAAGTAGTGAAGGAAATTTTTCAGGGTCGGTTATATAAAGTTCAATCAAAACTGCTTCAATAGTTTCAAGAGCTTTACCCGTCAGAGAAAAAAGCTCAAAGGAGTTGTGAAGGATGCCATGATAAAAACAAAAATGATTTTTATATTTTACGGGTGAATAACCAGAAAGAAGGTCATCATCAAGAGATGTCAGATCCTTGCCGGACACCAGAGATCTGGAAATCAGTAAAAAGTTATTTAGATTTTGCATAATTCAGGAAATAGTCACTTCCTAAAGACATAAACATTTAATGAGCTTTTTTATATGATATGGGAAAAAGTTTAATTCTTAAAATGGCTGGTTAAGTATTTTACGTTTAATCTTAACCATTAGATATGTAATATTACCGCCTATTATTTTTTTAAGAATAAATTTTTTAATCTTTCTTTCTCTTGGATTCCATGAACTTGCGTAATGATGAATACAATGAGAATTCTCAGTTAAAATTATTTTACCAAACTTTAAAGGGCTGAAATAATCATACGGGAAAAAATGCATGCAATTCTTATATATCTGATAACTGTTTTTCAAAAGGAATCCATTGGATTCCATAATGCCGGATATAATCTGTGTATTGGTAGTTAAATCAAAAGTACCGTCAGGCAATTTAAAATTTCTTCCTTTATAATAATCAAGTTGCTCTTTAACCCAATCTCCATTCTTTTCACTAGCCATGATCCCTGTAGGTACATATTTTTCACCTTCAAATCCTGAGAATGCAGGAAGGGATAGAAATCTGTCTAAACTTTTAAGTACTTCAACATCAGTATCCATATAGATACCTCCTTCGTTATAAAGTACAAATAATCTTACATAATCCGTAACAAAAGCATATTTACGAGCGAGATATGCTTCTCTTACATAATCGTTTAAATTCAGATCAAAATTATTCTCATTCCAAAGTTTAAGATGATAGTCCGGTAAATATTTCTCCCAGGATTCAATGCAATGAAGGGCTAGTTTTGGTAATTGGGTACCTCCAAACCAGCAATAGTGAATAACCTTTGGGATCATAATAGTCCTAGATTTTGTTCTTCAGATCTAAAAAGAACTTAACAATTTTATCTGCAGCTCTTCCGTCACCATAAAGATTCCGCTTAATAGTCATATTTTCATAGAAGTCTTTGTCAAAAATTAATTTGTTGACGGACGAAATTATTTTTGTCTGATCAGTACCTACTAATTGAGCCGTACCAGCAAACACTGCCTCCGGGCGTTCAGTGATATCTCTCATTACCAATACCGGTTTCCCTAAATCTGAGGCTTCCTCCTGTATTCCCCCACTATCTGTAAGTATTAAATAGCACTTCTGCATCGCGTACACAAAAGGCAGATAATCAAGAGGATCTGTTAAAAACAGATTTTCATTTATTGAATTGTGTAATATTTCGTTGACCGAACGTCTGACATTTGGATTAAAATGAACCGGATATAAAAAATCAAAATCAGGGAAATTTTCTGATAGTGTTTTTATAGCGTTGCAGATATTTATGAAACCCTGACCAAAATTTTCACGGCGATGACCGGTAATTAAGATCAGGCGTCTCATACCTGATATTCTGTTAATGTCATAACCATTTTCAAAAATTTGACTCACAATAGTACTGGACAATTCCTTGGATTCCCTGATTTTTTTTAAAATCATCCGGAGTGTATCAATAACTGTATTCCCGGTTACTGTTATTTCTTTCTCATTTATGTTTTCTTTTATAAGATTAGCTTTTGCCCAGTCTGTTGGTGCGAAATGATATGTTGCTAACCTGGTAGTTATTTGTCGGTTAATTTCTTCCGGCCAGGGCCCATATATATCATAAGTACGTAAACCTGCTTCAACATGTGCTATGGGAATTTGCTGATAAAATGCTGCAAGTGCAGATGCAGTTGAGGTGGAAGTATCTCCATGTACTAAAACTAAATCTGGTTTTACTTCCTTATAGACATCCCGCATTTTGAGCAAAATGGTAGTAAAAATATCATATAAATCCTGGTCAGGTGACATTATATTCAAGTCATAATCGGGTTTTACATCAAACAAATTTAATACCTGATCGAGCATTTGACGATGCTGACCTGTTACACAAACTTTTGTATTAAAATAGCCCGTATATTTTTGAAAAACCTTCACAACTGGTACCATTTTTATAGCTTCCGGACGTGTCCCAAATACTATTAAAACTTTATGCATACTTAACAATCATTGAAAGGAAAGTTGAAATGAAGGATCATTTATCATAATTGCTTTGCTTTCAGGATAATTCTCAACAAACCAAATTAAAAAAGCAGTAACATCAATTGTTTCTTCAAGCATTTTTTTGCGTCGTTGCAGAAATTCATCCTTTATACCGGGTGTTTTTAATAAACTAACGGCTTTTTCTAACAAGACCTGTCGAATTATGGAAACAATATAATAATCCATAAATTTGATGCTGTTCCAAGATATCCAAGTGAAATGGTGTTTATATACAAAGCTGGTGTACCCAGAATGGCACATTCTGATGCAGTTGTCGCTCCTTCACCAATGTACAATGCAGCATAAAACAAAGCATGATGAAGCCTGTCGGGAGAAATTTGCAGCGCATATTTCTCAAATTCCGTGAGGTAATGGTTCTTTCACTTGAGATAAACACAGTTAGCATATTTTGATATCTCTTCTATTAATTCAGATTTCTGCTTTAATGATAAACCGGATTGTCTGAAATCATGTGTTGCATTCCAGGATACAAACCTCATAATTACAAATTTTTCCTTTTCTTTTACATTCAATTCATTAAGTACTGAAATGTCGGGATTGAACCTCTCGGGATGCAGGTATGCAAGCTCATGAAATCCATTATATCTGATATGTTTTTTGCCAAGATCTACCTGTAATGACTGTGGTGAAAGTATTACATCACTTACAGGTCTGCTAAAAAACAGTTGTTCCATATTTCCGGTATCTTCCAGGGCAATATGCTTCTTACCTGTAAGAAATGCAGCATATCCGGCATACATCGAGCCATGACTTAGATAACAGATCAGGTTTAAAGTGCCTGGCTATTCTCAATATTTCATATGTAAATCCGAAAATGCCCAGAAGCTTCCTGAGAGATCCGGTTTGCTTTTTCCCGATGACAGCATACGTAAATCCATTTTCTTCAAGCAGACTGAGCCTGGTGTTCGCTCTTCCCTGACAGTAAAAAAAAACTCATGACCTTTTTTAATCATTTCATGAGCCATATTTTTAAACAGGTGGACATGTGCAGGATGACCTATATCTACAAGAATTTTCATACTAATCCAGTCAAATTGCTTATCAGATTATTTCAGAAGCCTGGCAATAACTGTTTCTCCTGCATAAACCTGTTCTCCCTCCCTGACCATAATATCACAATTTCTTGGTATGATCAGATCAGCCTGCGATCCCCATCTTATTCTGCCAATAATGGCCCCATGATCAACTGTCTCACCTTCCTTTACAGAAATTATACACCTGCGAACATAACGTGCTGCAATCTGAACAACTGCAGCTATTATTCCATCCTCCCTCTGAATTACTATTGTATTACGCTCATTTTGAACGGTGGATTCCGGATTATTCAGGCCCAGGTATTCACCCGGTGTATGCTTAACCAGTACAACTCGTCCGTTTATCGGAGCTCTGTTCATATGAACATCAAATAATGTCATGGCTATGCCAATAAGGTAACAGGGTTGCTCTGGAATATTTGTCTTTGTAATTTCATTAATATGTGCCAGACGGTATTTCTTTACAGAAACCGGTATTTGTCCCTTTTCAAGCTCTTTAATATAGATAATCCTTCCATCAGCAGGTGAAACAAATTCATCAGGATCAGAGGTTATCTTCCTTTCTGGATTTCTAAAAAACCTGTAAAGGAAAAGTAGTATAAATAAACAAAATCCTATAAACGGACTAAATATCAATAACAAAACGGTTAAGCGAAATATCGCTGTAATCATATAAAGCAAAACCGAAAATATACTGATGCATTATACCCAGCATTATATTATCGGTATAGAGGAATCGTTTGTTAAATCCTCCTTTTGATACCCAGAAAATAAATGCTGCGGTGCTGTAAAGAAAAGAGGCTAAAATAATTATGATTATTTCCATTTTTAAGTATATAAGATGACCACGCTATCGTCTGAGCATAAGGAAAGGCAAAAGGGCAATTTCTGCAAAAGATGGCATAATATCAGTAATATCAAGTACTGCCGGGGACGGAAATTTTCTATATGATCTTAATAATTTCGCCAAAAGGATAATGTTACCCTTGACAATGCCAGCCAGACTATAAGGAATATCTGTAAGGTAGTGGATCCATTCAGAACCAGCATTATCCTCTAAGCTGATAATCCATCTCAATATTATTCAGGTAATTATAAATCATAAGAGGATAGTTGACCCCGCTCTTAATTGCCATATCAACCCAGAGCCAGGTCCTGGCATTTACTTCAATAAGCTTGTACTCATTGTCCCTTGAGTCGAGGAGAAACTCAATTTCACAGACACCTGTAAATGAAAGTCTTCTTAATAGTTTCTCTGCCAATTCGACTAATTCCGGAATATCTGTCCATCGGCTATATGTGGCTGTTCCAAACTGTAATGGATGTTCCCTCATCTTCACTCCCATCCAGTATGATTTTATTTCACCATCAATTGAAAAAGAGGTGAAAGAGACGGCTTTGTTCTTTTCAACCGGCACTAAATTCTGAAGGTAAATATCTGAAAACGGAACTTTGTCGAATATGGAATCCAAAATCTTTTTTAAATTTTCAGGAGCATTAACAAGCAATGCTTTCTTCCCAGTCTTTTTATAAAATGTAAGTCCGTTTTTCCCCTTAAGCAGCAAGGGGAATTTAAGTTCTGAAAGTCTGATGTCTTCAGGATTATCAGGGAACCATGAAAGAGGAACCGGAACATTTATAGACTGGCATAGTTTTATAAGAAGCTCTTTATTGTAAATTGATTCGAGTATTTCAGGTTTCGGGGATATAATTTTATAATATTCCTGCAGCCTTTCAATATTTCCGGAAATATTATAAACAGCATGGTCATTCGAGGGCAAAAGGACCCAATCCTTTATCCCTTCATTTAATGCCAGCCTTGATCAAGAAAGTCTATAAATTCACCCGATAAATAATCCGGACATTTAAAGAACTTTTTACAGTACCTCGAATAATGGGCCAGGCAATTATACTCACTGACTACAATTACCGGGATTCCGGCTTTCCCAAGTGCCCTGGCATTGGCCAGCCCCTGCACGTGTCCTTCGATTACTACTACTCCAGGCAAACCAGCTTCAGGTCTCACTGCACAAAAATTAATCTCTTGATGCCATTCTTTACTTTTTGTGTACCATATTCCCACATCCAGATAAACAAATCATCTGACCAGCGTTGAGGATGAACTGTGATCATCAATTGCTCAGGTAATTTATTGCCAGAAGCTGCTGCAAGTATATTGTCAGAATTTTTCAATCGATTCTTTTAGCCCAGAAAATTCTCCTGAAATACCTTATCGCGGACGCTTGATCTCTCTCCGTTCCATTTTCGTCCTGTATCGGTCAGATAGAGCACATTAGTAAAATCGAGATCAAAATACGGTTCAGCAATTATCCCGAAATCACGGTAAGAATAATTATTCCAAAGATCACGGTTATCCCATTTTGAAGCCGGACTGCCATGCATGCAAATTGTTTTTACCGGATAGAAAGTTCTGAAATAATCAAGATTTGATTCAAAAGTTTGAATCGCATTTTCAGGTACACCATTTGATAATGCAAGATCCTCATAATGATAGCCGATTTCATGTCCCAAGGCAGCTATTTCTTTCATTACCAATGGATTATTGCTCTCCTTAACAATCCTGAAATAATACGTCCCCCTGATCCCCTTTGAGTTTTCCAACTTTGCAGTATTCAATGAAAGCAAAGGGGACCGGTCAACATCATGTCTTAAAATCACAACTTTTTCAGCAGGATCATGCAAAAAATCTTCAAGGCTCTGAAATGAATATCCATTGCTCAACCAGACAATCCAGTATCTCTGTAAATTTCTGAATCGTAAAATCGAACTGTTTATTCATTTATAGGTATTTAACCACGGAGTTGGAGCTCATGATCAACTCACCGCCGTCCCATAGACGTCAACTTAAGGAGTTGAATATAGTAGAATGTAAAATATTGGATATAAGCCTGATACATTTCCCCTCCTTTTGAAGGAGGGGTGGCCGGACCACTTTATAATTATGTTACAAATACTGATACCGGCCGGGGTGGTTGATTGTTTATTCAATTTCCTGATCTTTTCTTTTGAAGGTTTTTCTTATCTCATTTTTTACAAATTCAGGTTCCTGGAATACTAACGCTCAGCCCCCTTCAAAAGGGAGGGGAAACTTTTTTATGCAGTATCTCATTCATCCCCCAAAGCTTAAGTTGACGACTATGGGGATGGGGGTGAGTATGTAATTGGCAAAAGAAATTCACAATCTACAAGATGTGTAAAAAGGTTATTACCAGCAGGAAGGGCAATCAAATAATTTAATTAGCCTCTGTGTTACTCCTGTGTTGAAAAAAGCTAAAAGGGAAGTTTTATGGATTCATCCCTTATAATGAATTTTCTTTTCCCGGAAGGAAGCAAAGGTATTTCAGCAACTATATTGATCTCAATATCAACATCTTTACCGATCAAATCATCAAGACCTTCAGCAATTGCAGCTTCAGTTACTTTATTATACCTGTCATTTACAACCAGCAGTACTTTTACCTTATCAGGTTTGGGTTGAACAACCTGGAATTGAATAATTTCTGCAAAATATTCAAAGAAAATTGTGAACGTATGAACAATTAGGAATTTCCCTGAAGGTGTAACCAGTATGTCTGAATTTCTTCCTTTAATCTGCCTGAAAGATGCTAAATTCATTTCTGAATTATGACTTTCTTCCGATTTTTCAATTATATCCTGTGTGTCATAACGGATAAAAGGCATAGCAAGGTTCCATAGATCAGTTGTTATATGTCTTCCGAGAGTTGCAGGCGAGTCATTGTTATCAAGCACCTCAGTAATTGCATATTCCATAGAGGCAAGGTATGCATTTGCGCTCAGGACCTTCAAAAAACTGGGCACTGGCTTCGCAGCTGTACGAATCGAAAACCGGGGCGCCAAATGCCTTTTCGATTTTTTTACGGGTATCTGGAGTAAGAATATTCCCGGTCGTATTTATTGCCTTTGGAGAATATTGTATACTATTCCCATCATTGATCAAACGTGAAAGAAAAAGCAGGGGATCAGGGTAACATCTTATAAATTCGGGTTGAGATTGATTCAGTCTTTGTATTACATCTTTCAGATTTTCCGGTGTCAGATCCCTGATAAATATGTATTGGCTACGTGTAACAAGGTCCTGGAGTTTCTTATAAAAACCTGTCCGTGGATTCTGGCTAAGCTTCGCATAGGTGTCACCAAGACTGTATCCCATCCAGTACCAGCCTCGGATAGCACAGGCATAATTCATACTATAAGCTTCAGGAGTTATGAAATAGGTAAAAGGCGCTCCGGTTGAACCGCTTGAATTAAGACGAATACGCTTTCTCGGTGAGATATTCCTTGCAATATAATAATCCTGCAGGATGTTTACGCAGATCATTTTTTGAAATAACCGGAATTTTTTGGAGATCAGCAATTTCTTTATATCAGAAGGTACAAGATGATGTCTTCTGAAAAAGATCATGATAGAATGGAACATTTTCATATGCATGTCTTACCAGAAATCCGTAATCGTTCTTCCTGATATGTCTTCAGCTCTTCAGCCTTCCAGTACTGGCTTTCAAGAAGGAAGTGAAGTGAATCCGGAAATGGATTGTCCGGAAAAAATATCATTTGCCGGAAGAATGATATTTTCCTGTAACCAGTTATAAGACTGCCATTATTCCCGTAAAGCTTCGAGATCATTTTGATCAACTATTTTACTTTGCTGCGCAGCGGAGTAGTTATCTTTTACAGTCTGAATACCCTGCCTGAGCCATTCCGGCACGAAGGTTGTCATCACTAACACTAAGATGAATATATTTTGCGAATGATTTAATATCTCTGTAATTATTTATCAGAAAGGCATTTACTGAATGAGTGGCAGCATCGCTTACATTACCGACATTTGATATAACAGGAACACATCCGCAGGCCATGGCTTCAAGCATTGAAGTCGGAAGGCCCTCACTGCGTGAAGGCATAACCAGAATTTTTGACCTTTGAAAATAGGATTCCGTATCATCTATGTGACCTGTAAAGACAACGTTTTCAGAAAGACCGAGCATCCTTGCCTGATCAATACAGTATTTATAAAGATAGCCATCCCCTATAAAACAAGCCTTTAAAAGATGGGAAATCCTTTTTTAACAGAGTTAGCATCTGCAGTACTTTGTCGGGACCTTTAAGCTTGCGAAAGGTACCTACAAACAGAACATCAATATCTTTTAATGTGGATGAATTAAAATAAAACTTCGCCAGGTTTATGGCGCCGTTATAAACCAATACTTTTGAAGATAAGAATGTTATGGTCAGTCAGATAGCTATTTACAATGCTCCCTTTTGTGGTTATCAGGTCGGTATTCCTTTAATGCCCATAAATTCAGCCGTTTCAGAAACCATCTGAAACGGCTGTATGTTTCAATTTCCACAATACCCCCAATAAGTGAAAGAATGCATTTTGAACCGGTTAACCTGGCAGCCATCAGACTATTAATTCCTTTCGGTATCAGATGATAGCCGTTTATTATATCAGGTCGTATTTTATAGGCATGGTAAATCAGTTGAACAGGTTCCGCAATGAGTCTTACAAATCTGGACAGGAACCGTGGTTTTATATTCAATATCCAACCAGGCAGGGTAATGTATACTGTTTTTGGAAGCGGAAGTGCTTCCTTTTCCCTGAAAATGTAAATACGGCTTACTGAAGGATTAATTGTAAAAGGTTCAGCTTTTGAGTAAGTAAGAGATTTGCCCATCCTTCCGACAACCAGGAAACAGATTAATTCTTTTTCCACAAAGATCCGGATTTAATCTTTATGTTACTAAATAAATATTCTTTCGATTGAGGACTTAATTTGAATATATTCCTGAAAAGATATAACTTCATGTGGAGCCTTGCATACAGTCTTTGTTTTCTGCATTCATGCAAATATGTTTTCTGATAAAGCTCGCGCGGACCGGCCTGAATCAGGTTCCATTTTTTATCCCTGCCTGCATTGTCAGATAATACTTCCTGAGTTATTGAATAATCTTGGGTGAAATCGGGTTGTATCCTGAACTTTTTTACCTGATAATCAATTGATTTGTCTTCATTAAGAACCAGATCAACGTACATCCCATTTCTGACATTTTTTGACCAGAACATATCAAAAAGAAAATTCCCAAGGCTGTAAATAATAATTCCTCCATGATAGTTTTCAACCGGTTGAACAACATGCGGATGATGACCAATAATAATGTTTACTCCATTGTCAATAAGCTCATGGGCAAGATCGACCTGTGCTGGAGAGGGCCAGGTTACATATTCATTACCCCAGTGGAAACTGAATATAATAAAATCCGGTGATTGTGTTTTAATTTCGTCCAGGGTGTTAAAAAGTATGTCTCGATCCATGGGAGCGATCAAGTTGCATTCCGGATGATCATTGATCGCATTAAAAGCTGCAAATGCTATTTTCCTGTCTTTGCTTCTGATAATGGCTATTTTGGAAATACTTTCCTGTCTCGAGCCTATATGTGATGAATCCATTATCTCTCCAAAGAGTTTATAGTTGAATCAGAACCCTCCCTGCCATGATCGGGCATATGGTTATTTGCAATGGAAACAACTGAAATGTTAAGGATCTTCATTAGACGCAGAACTTCAGGATTTCCTTCAAATGGCTTTTTAACAATATTGGGCTTTATCAGGGGAGCTTCAAGATTACAGAAAACTATATCTGAATTACAAAACGGATTGTTCTTGTTATCGGAATAATATTCAATCAGCCTCGTCATATTACTTCCAATCCCATTCCCCATTGTATAAGCAGTATCAGCAGGCAATATATCACCTATACATGAAATTCTTATAGACCCCATATATCTAAGCAATTAACTTTGTCCTTCATACTGCTTTCTTCTCCCTTGACTTAGAGACTTAGAGACTCAGGGACTTAGAGATCGAAGTACTGAGCAATGTCCCTTTGTCCCTTAGTCTCTTAGTCTCTCAGTCTCTTAGTCTCTCAGTCTTCAGTCACTTAGTCTCCTAACCCCTGCCTTTAAGTCTGACATAATTCCACCCTACTATCAAAATAACAGCAGCAACCAGGTAAACCGGATACCATTTTTTACTTTTCATTTTATAGATCCCATATGCTGCCAGGATTAACAGAAATGGCTTTGCAGGATAGGAAAACCGGACGGAAGTGAACATCATTGCCTTAAGCAAGACAAATTGATAACCAATAACAAATGCCAGTAATACAGCCATCTCCTTTCTTTTATACCGCAGGGAATAGTATAAACCATAGAAGCTAAAAAAAGCCAATGCAATCCAGAAAATATTTCCTGCTATATGATAATAGTATTCGGAATGTGGCAGATCCCCGGCATTTGGGACAGTTACAACGCTTGGAAATGGGGAGATATATGACAGAACGGCAAATACAGGTGAGCCGACCAATGCCACAAATGGATTTATTCTTTCCATATATGATAACCGCTCCTGTGTGAATTCATCAACATTGGTATACTGGTTATAATATTCATCAAATCTGCCAGTTGATTTAAGAAAATATACAAAAGCAATAATAATAATACCTGCCAGTAAAATATTAAATATTAATGGCCTCCGTTTCAGCTGCATAAAGAATGAAAAACCCGATACCATTAATAGCAAGTATACTTACTGCTGGTCTGAAAGAAAAATAAGAGGATTATTAATAAAAGTTCCTTAAGCAAATAATGAAGTTTAAAAGATCTTTGTGTTTTAACCATTAGAATAAGGGCCTCGATCATTAAGAGAACCATAAGACTTTCCTTCAACATTATTTCTGAATAAAACCATGATATCGGATAGAGAACAAGCAATATTCCCGCAAGTCTGGCGGCGGGTCCTTCAATCAGCAGACTAGCTAATTTATATCCCCTTACAACAACTATACTGCCTACAAAACAAAGGAAGATCTTTATTACTACCGGAGATAGTCCGAATATGAAAATCGGGAACATCAGAAATGTTGAGAAACCTGTATTCGAAATATCATTCTTATAACTGGAAAAAATATGAAGATAAGCATCTCTTATTGTTTGATCTTTCCAAATATCAACCGCCTCATTGGCAACACGATAATAAACCATTTCATCCCTTGCTCCTACTGTAAAAAACATATTCCAGGTTTTATAGGAAATTATGAGCAGAATAAGCATAGCTACTATCCGGATTATAAATGCAATCCAGAACAACTTATAAACAAAACTTTTTTCATTGATCTGATTGCTGCTTTTAGACAGAATTCTTATGCCTGAAATTGTCAGTATAATTATAAATGTTGCAGAAGCAATCCATTCAATACCATAGATTTTTCCAGGGAAAACCAGATATAGAACTATAAATAGAAGTAATATGAAAACAATAATTTTCCTCTCTATGTCAGAAGTCCAACCCATCGGTTATTATAAATTATTGGCGATTTCTAAAAATTGTTTTGCCCTGCATTCAGATGATTGTCCGAATGCAATTTTTATTCCTCTGTCAATTATCCCTTTGCTTTTAGCTTTAATTACTGCCTCTTTGATTTTATTTACAAAATCAATCTTATCAGCTGCGATAAAAACAAAATCTTCAAAGACATTGTATTCCGCATCTAACCTATAACTCACAAAGGGTTTCCCAAGTGCCAGATATTGATACTGCTTATTATTATTAAGATAATGAGCATATTCATGGTCAGGTTTTGCTGCAACCAGACCGATATCCCAGTTAATTACATATTTCCGGAAAATCATTGAATGGAATCAAAGCCAAGATATTTGACATTAGGATAAGTTAATAACTCATTCCACAAAAGCTGTTCTTCTTTATTTAAATCCAGTTTACCAGCAATTTCAAAATCGTATTCCGGAAGATTCTTTGCAATAAAAATCATTAATTCAATATCGATAACGTAGTCAATATTCCCAGCTAATCCGATTAACGGATTTCGTTTTTTCTGACAAAAGATGCCCATTTATTATAATTCCACAAGTCAAGATCCACTGTATTTGGCCATAACTGTATATTGTCCGGAATAAATCATAATACTTTTTAAAATAATAACTGCAAAGGCTTTTGCTAATACCCAAAATCAGATTTGCCCGATTTATTATAGGAAATTCCTTTTTGAAATTGCCGGGATAAAGTAAAATACTCGGATCACGAAGCAGATAGATTAATTTTTGATCCCTTTTCAGGTATGGGAGAAGATAATACTGATTTGGATCAGTAAAAAAAATAAGTTCATAATGACGAAAAAACGAAATCCATTTAAAAGATCTCAGAAAATGTTCAAAAAATGTAAGAACTCTTATTTTTCTTAACTTTTCTACAGTCCAGAAATGATAAAAGTAAAATTTTATATCAAGAGATATATTTTTCTTTCTTCTGATATTCAAAACAGAGTTAAACAACAGAATATCAAGATCCGGGTTTAACTTATGAATAGATTCAATCGTTGCTCTGCGGGTATAGTTAATAAAATCAAGACTACTGCAGACTGTTAGAATTTTCACTTATACCAGCGATAAAAGTTCGAAAGCAAATGCATTATAATTCTCTTCAGCATTGAAATTCTCTTCCCAATTTCTACGCGAATACAGACGTTTCTTTCCCCATTTCTCCTTTTCTAAATAAACTCCATAAATCGCCTCAGCAATTTCAAGTGGGGAAGGATTGGCTGAAAGAAGCAATCCGTTTATATTATTTACTATCTCAGGTATACCCCCTACAGCTGTAGCAATTACAGGAATACCAAATGATTGTGCTTCCATGATTGATACAGGTATTCCTTCATTCGCACTTACAGTCAAAAACAGGTCAACTGGCTTCGATTTATAAAAACTGAATATTTCGGAGTGTGTCAGCTGGCCTGGTAAAAAACACTGAACCGAAGAATCTTTTAATGAGCTATTCGCCTTTTCTACGTATTCAACCAAATCACTTCCACTTCCCAAATGATACCATCTTACATTAATTGATGGGAATATGGTACTGAATAATATCAATGAATCTAAAATAAGATTTATTCGTTTGTTTGGATTAATCGCTGAACATGACACCAGGGTAAGACCAGTATTCCCTTTGGAAAGATTGGTAAATTCCGGATCGGAGGTTCCAAGACGGGAAAGATAATATTTATCAGAAAATTCAGGATATTTATCAAATATATAATTCCGGCCATGATCGGAAATCAGAAACAGCCTGTCTAAATTTTTTATTGTTGCCGCTTTAATAAATGTCAGACTTTTTTCTCCCCTCTCTTCATATAAATCGAAACCATGTGCTCTGCTTATCAGAATTTTAATCCTTCCTTCCCTCTTTAATAAAGCCAACGAAAAGGCGCTGAAATTAAGCCAGTAAGAATAATGAACTGATGACTCTTCGGGTATTATTTTTGATAACCTGTTCTTTGTTAAAGTTGCAAATCCCAGGTATTTTAATGCTTTGAAAATAGAAATCTTTTTCAGTTCATTTTTTATTTCAGGAATTTCTAATATCAAATACCACGATAAAAGTCCGACCAGGTACATTCTAAAAAGGTGCCATTTTTTATCCTGAACCGGAGAAAGTATCTGAATATTTCCCGGTACATTTCTAGGGGCTCCATCTGCCTTGAAAGGTACTATATAAACATTATTAAAGTGAAGAGAAAGAATTGGGATCTCAGTTTCCAGGAAGGTCTCTGCGTTCCCAAATGGAAAACTATTTGTATATATTGTCAGGACTGACATTGAGCAAAGATTTAAACCTTCTTTTTAATCCTATTTCTGACCTGATAAAGTGATAATAATATGAGACATAATAAGTCATTACATTAAAAATCAGATTGATTTTTTTAAAGAACGAAAATTTCCTGTTAATTGAAATTAAATGAAGAGCAGTTCTAACAAGACTATTGGTCGATGTGTTATAATTGGAGGTTTTTTGTCCTGTGTACCATCTGAACATCCCTATGTCAGAATTAAAGCGAACAACTCTTATATCAGCCATCAGTAGGCGGCCCCATAATTCATAATCCATAGAGTAATGGTTTTTTTCATTAAGATAGTCTGAATTTATTATTGCTTCAAGTGGGTAAAAACATGATTGCTGCATGATAGAGTCAACCTTTCTCCAGTAGTTTTTAATATTCAGTAGATCCGAAATGTTCTTTATCGCTGAAGGTTTGATCTCATCAATAATTTTGCTGTATTGATCAATTCTTAGCCCCTTTCCGATAAACAAAGCATGAATATCATTTTTAAACTGCTCTGCTAAACTTAAAAGCGCATTTTTACAAAGCATATCATCGCTGCAAATCCAATTGACCAGATCTCCGGTACATATTTTAATGCCTTTATTTATCGCATTACTCTGGCCGAGGTCAGGTTCACTTACCCAATAGGTTATCCATGGTTCGAATTTCCTTATTATGTCGATTGTATTATCGGTACTGCCGCCATCTATAATAATATATTCAAGGTTAGGGTAATTTTGTAAGAGGATAGATCTGATAGTTTCCTCAATAAATTGTCCCTGATTGAAACTCGGGGTAACAATGCTTATTCGTGGCCATGGACTGCCATCGGACTGAAAAGGAGGAAGATAGTCGCTTTCTTCTGTCCACGGCCACCCCGTTTTCAACGGTACGGATGTTGGGAGATACTCTAACAAGCTTATCTTTCTATAAAATATGTTATACCAATAATCAACTATAATTTGCCGGAATAGTTGCCCAGGATTCACATATGATATCGACCGGATACATTCTTCTCACCTTATACCCAAGCCAAAATTCAGGGGCAATAACCTTTAGATCCTCAGTAGTATTTAAAAATGCTCCCCACCAGGAATAAGAGGAATTCGAAATAATTAATCTATTGGCATTTACCATTAACAAGAAATCAATAATAAAATGATTTTCTTCAATACTGAATGGAACTCTGAGCTTTAAATTCTGTTTAACATATGGAATATCATCACTTATAACAAGGACTTTTGTGTTATCATCTATTTCAAGGTGATCAAGCGCATGCTGATAATATTCAAGTGGTAACTGAAGTCCTTTTCCCCCTAATTCTTCAGTACCTATATTCAGATAATCCTTTAAACGTACATGGATAATTACAACTTTATATCTTTTAAACAGATCACCGTATTTCTCAGAAAAAATTCTTTGATATCTTTTTTTTATTCTAAAAAGTTTTTCCCTATCATCATTCTCCACAAAGAGTTCTGCCTGAAAAAATCCTTTATAAATGACTCCGGTTTTTAATGAATCTAATATTATTTCTGGTTCCTGCCAGTTAGTGAATTCAACGATTTTTCTTGGAGTCAGAAAAAATATATGTTTCATGATCTTTCTAAAATACTTTCTTTCGTGAAATCTGAGTTTAAAGTATTTTTCAACAAGACAACCATATGATTTATCATCAATTATTGCATAAATTTCATGAAGCATTTTTGAGGATCGTCTGATAAATGAAATTTGAAAAAGCTGATTCCCTAACTGGCCTTGTAACTGTATTCCGATCATAGAATATTCTAGATAAAACTTCAGACGTGTCCCGCTGATTTTTGTTTTTTCCTCTTCATTACCAAAAAGCTGACACCGAATACAAGAGTAAGAGTTGCTATAAATAGAGATGATACCGCAAAGACTCCTATCCTGGTTGGTTTGCAAAAAAGTTCCACAAGGTAAGACGGTTCTTTATATCTCATCCATTTTTGTTTATAATCTTTAAAAATGTGATCGTGTGTTTCATTGTATAAAAAATCAAGTAATTCGATATGAAAGTTATGATACCAGGGTTTTGAGGGTTTTCCCAGAATATCATAGTTTGAATGACCATTGTTGTCATAGAAATGAAGGTTGTGTTTAACAGAACTTACCCCTTTTCTGAAAAGAAACTGAGCATCCGGATCGTTTGTCATTTTTTGGAAATCATTTAGCGCCTGTAACACAACTATCATTCCGTTTAACACCCTTGATTGGGGAACATTGTCATCCGCATATTCCTCATACCAGTACCCGGTACTGTCTTTATAAGTCACACCACCATCTTTAACTTCAGTATACAAGACATTCATTGATTTTTTTGCATATTCAAGATATATGGTATCATCTGTTTTTTCAAATGCTTGTAAGAATGCTTGCATAGCTCTGCCCTGATTCATTGCTGAACGCCATGGAGAGGTCATATTATAAACCGGCCAGTTATAGTAATCCAGAAATATAATTGAACTATCATTAAGTACAATGTTATTCTTTATCAACCAGCTTATGCAGTTAAAAAATTTCCTGTCATCAGTTGAATCTTTTTGGCCAGACAATTTTATTGCCTGTTCAGCCACAGTTACAGAATTATATTGCCTGCCAAGGCTCCCCTCATAAACTACCAGCGGTACACCAGTAGAATCATTTTGAAGATACTGAGACTTTTTCCCCGAAAGTTTCTGGTATATCCTGGTTTCAAAGCGTTCAATGGAGCCTCCTACCTTATTAACAATAAAATAAGTCAGGAGAACTGAGCTTGCGATAAGTAATGAAATTCGATAAAATGCTTGCTTTTTGTTCATATATCTCAACTCAATGAGCTGATTGTCTGAAAATTATTGGATGAACTGTGAAATCTGTTCGATTTTTTCTTCCGGAATTAATATATAATCGCTTTCTGAAAGGTTTCCGTCAACAATAAATGAATCTAATCTGGTCAATTTCCAGAGGTGATTCGCTTTGTCCTTATTTATTCTGAAAATACTATAATTCAGATCTTTGAAAATTGCTTCTATTTGAATCTGTCTGTTTACCCTGTTAACATTGCTCTTAGTATATGCAGGCAGAATTTCAATTATCATTACAGGTCTCTCAGTTGAAATTATTCGTTTTGCACCAGAAATAACTTCCAGCTCAGCACCCTCAACATCAATCTTGATAATTCCGATCTCTTTTTCATAAAAAAGCTCCAGGTCATCCAGTCTTGAAGAAATCACATACTCACGTTTTACAACTTTGTCACCGGGACGATAATCAGATATAATCGATGCTGTAACATCAACATCATTATCATAGTAAAACTGTAATGTTGTTACACCGGTTTTATCACTCACACCAAATGGCATCAGGTTAATTCCAGGAAGATTATTGACCTTTATTAATTCTTTCAGATAGGCAATACATGATGGGTTCACTTCAAAACCAAAATACTCTCTTCCGCTCTCGATGCTCTTTAATTTCAGAAGTGTTTGACCGGTATTGGCACCGGCGTCAATAAAAATGCCTTTGTTAGCCGGCAGTAATACTTCAAGTAATTCTGTCATCCATGGCTCATTTTCAAAAATGTTGCTCCATCCGGTATTTTTTAATACAGGTATTTTGTATGTAGTATTGCCAAATCTATGTCTCAGAGTGAAGTTAAACGCAGCAAGGCAGTTCCCTTGCAAAATTTTTAGTTTACGTAAAGATTTGGCTATTAATAATGATCTTTGCATGAGCAACAATTACAATAAATTCTGATACAACTCAATATATTTATCAGCCTGATGGTTTATTGTGAATCCGGTCAGTACTTTATCGCGGCAATTATCCGCCATCTTTTTATAATTTTTTTCATCTAACTTAAGTATCTGGTCTATAGCATATGAAAGACCGTGAATGTTGCCCGTATCTGCTAAATAACCTGTTACCCCGTTTATGACCATATCAGGAATGCCTCCGGTATCAAAGCCTGCAACTGGTATTCCGCAAGACATTGCTTCCAGCGCGGTTTGCCCGAATGCTTCCTGAAGGGATGGTATGACAAAAACATCTGCACTGCTATAGATCAATGAGAGTAAATGATTACTACCAACATTCCCCAGATGTAAATTGGCTAAATCAATATTGGTTGGTAAAGTTCCTGATCCAAAGCTGAGTAAAAATAAGTTTGAATAAATTCTTCGAAGTTGAATTAATGCTGCCAAAAGTTCATGAAACCCTTTTCTTGGATTATTAATTCCCGGTGCGCCAAATACAATTATCCGGCTATCGACAGGAATATTTAATGCCCGCCGGCAGGCAATTTTATCAAGAGGGGTGAATTCATCAGTTTCAATGCCATAATGAACAGTGCCAATATTCAGATCTTTAAGTAAACGGCTTCGTTTTGCTTCACCAGCCAGCCAATGGCTGTCAGCTCTTATTATTATTCTTTTTTTAAATTGAGTGATAGCTCTGAATTTTCGTTCCCAGCTGAAATAGGAAAGATCTTTATCTGAGGTTGACCCCAATTGCGGACATTGTCTGCAGCGTGTTTTGAATTTTTCACAACCGCTGTTATAATGACAACCTCCTGTAAAAGGGAACATATCATGAAGTGTCCAGACTACAGGTTTATTCACTGTTTTAAAGAACGCCGGCAAATCAACGAAACCAGATGTCCAGTGTAAATGATAAATATCTGCATCGGGCAATTGACGACTGAATCCTGCTTTCAGAGCGCTTCGGTCGTCGCTGAAGAGTTCCTGATTTGTCTGGCGGGAATTGAGAATATTTAGCAAAATCAGAACTTATAAGGTTCTTACGGCTCCTGTATAGGAATTTTTCAAACGACACGGGATATTTATAACTGATAACCGTCTCATCATCAGAGTATTTTGTACGAACGAACATATTAGAAGCAACAGATTTCTGAATCAGACCTTTGTGAAGTCTGTACGCAGCTCTTGAGGCACCGCCTGAATTGTCAAGAGTGCTGAGATGCAGAATGTGCATTACGTAATTTTTTAATTTTTCTCAAAAGAGACTTCTTATATCGTGTAAAAACATCTTCAAACGGATTTAGAATAATATAAAAGGACTTTTTCAAATTGTAAACTGGATTGTGAAGAAGTTTTTCGATATCATTTGTTTGTCTTTGCTTGACCGGTAATATTCCCTGATCAATGTCTCTGACCATAGATAAGATCTGTCCGGGATGTTTCCCTTTAAACCTTTTCAGCCATGATACATCCCAATAAACACTGAATACACTGAACGGATCCTCGAGATTCATAAAAACTTCGTTGGCCCACCATTCAGCTTTTTTACGCTGTGACCATTCTGCATTTTTGTAATAGTCAGCCTTTTCGGCAACCTGTTTTGGAAAAACAAAAGAATAATGGTACAGGTAAATGCCCAGTTTTTGTGTCTGTTTTGCTCTTAACCATTTTATTTTTCTTGTATCCAGTACCCTGAGCATCAACAACTGTTGGCGGACGATGTGAGGTATATTCAAAACCGGGACCCCATTTAAATAATCTGTGAAATTCTTCAGCTCCCCGCTTTAGTAACCAGCTGTCAACGAGATAATCAAATCCTCCCCAAAACTGTAGTTGTTTGAAGGATATTGAGGTAATTTCAGGATCATATTCCAGGATTTGTTTGATTGATTCAATATCTTCATCCTTGTAAAATTCATCAATATCCACCTGCCAGAGATAATTTCCTGTTGCTCTTTTTGCATATGCCCGGCTTTGCTCATGTTTCTCTCCGGGCCAGAAGCCATTTGGATGACCTTCATCCTCGGCAGTTATAATAGTTATTTTATTTTCAGGATCGTTATGCCTTTTAATCTCTCTGAGTATTTCAAGAGTTCCATCCTTTGAATGACCATAAGGGTCTGCAACTGCACGGGCCCCTTCACATGCACCCTCGGATATAAGTATTTCGTGAGCATGAGGATATAGTGCATTGATGCAATAACGGGTAAATGGCTCACCATTAAGAACAATTATGCCGAAGCTTATTTTTGAAGACATGTTAAATAAATCTTCTCAAGCCTTTTATTCAGCATATCAATATCATAGTTCTTTGCAATATGAGCTCGTCCTTTGTTACCTAATTTATTTCGCAATTCAGGATTTGAAATCAGAGTTTTTAAATAGGTTGCCATAAGTTCTGTGTCTTTACTTTCGACCAGGAATCCGTTTTCTTCATGATGTACAAGCTCGGAAACGGCAGCTACATCTGGTAGCGATAACCGGCAATCCTGAAGCCAGGGCTTCCATGATAACAACAGGTGTCATTTCATCCAGGCTAGGGAGTAAAAAAATATCGGCATTCTTGTATTCAATTAGGAGCTCATCCTTATTTTTAGGACCTGTAAATACGACATCTTTCTGAATATTAAGATCTGAAGCTATTTTCATAAGATTTTCCAGTTCCGGGCCATAGCCTACAATTCTGTAAGTAAATCCGAAAATCAGGAAGCTCTTTTTTAATTATATGAAAAGCCTCCAATCCATATTGATGACCCTTAATTGAATGCGAGTCTGCCTACGCTTAATATAACAATTTCATTTGTGCTTTTTGCCGTCTGGCTATTGTTTTGTACTTCTTTGTATCAACACCTACTGGATGAATGATTATCTTTTCTTCCGGAACTCCAAACCTGTTTAAATTTTATAAGAATAATTGCTGATAGCCAAAATTTTATCAGCATATTTAAAGCTTTCGGAGTAGATACTTCCATTTGATTCAATCAGGTTTACGAAGATCATATCTATGCATCATCAGAACAATAGGTGCTTTGATCCCCAATTTCTTTAAGAAGGATAGCCCTGTCCAGTAATCAGTATAATGAACCTGGATGATATCAATATTTTTATTCAGGAAAGGAAGTACCTGGTAAAAGATCCTTAAAGAGAGAGCTTGTTTTCCGAATTTAAATATGTTCAGGCTTTTGAATACCTGTTTATTATTGTCGCTAAAAAGTTTAAAAATAATTGGAATTGATTTAAAATACCGGTTAAGGATATTCTTATGAAAGGGTATTGGATATATTGCATAAGAATTCAGATCATAGCTCGAAATTTCACGATGAAAGATGCCTTTTTTTTCATATTTTGGGAAAATTAAAACCTCATGTCCCTGGTCAATCAGGCCTGTAATCTGATTCAGGATAAATGTTTCAGGAAGGCTTGGGAATGCTCCAATGATAAACGCAATTTTCAAGATTTATTTTTTTAAAATCCCTTGAAATGAATTTAATTAAGTTAGTTAATCCCAAAGCTCATTAAACAGCTTTAGTCTTTTTATAATAAGGATAATTATCTTTAACTCACCCATCTCAATTCTTTGGGATACAAATCGGTAGATACTCCTTCTTTTATTGAATTTGCAACAAGTTTTAAATGATATTGAATCAGGGCGTTATTAGTTTCTTCATTATAATTTCCTATCATATATAGATAGTGGTTCAACATGTATGAAAGTTGTCGTTTTTTTATCTGCTGAGGACCACAAACCTCCTTCATGTACACGCGTGGTTCCCATTACTTCAGGAAAATATTTAATCTTCCCAAGTTGAGCATACATTACAAATAATGGGAAATCATTCAATAATAATATTTTGATAAGAAATCAGGATAATCTAATTGATAATTTCTAAGAACAACCGATAGTGTTGGGATAGAAATTTCTCCTGTAGCCAATTCTTTTACAGTATAAAAATCTTTAACATTCGTCAGATAGCTATCGTTGACGCCGATCACCAGAAACTGATACATTATGACAAGATATTGAGTAATCCGGATTAGCCTCTAAAAAATCTACCTGTCTTTGCAATTTATTGGAATCGGTCCAATAATCATCCCCCTCAAGAATTGCGAATATATTTTGCTCCACTGTTAATACAAGCTTGATACACTTGCCTTGCATTTAATGCTCCTCCCAAATTGGATTTATTTAATGTCAATTCAATGTTTTCAGGATATCTTGTTTTATAACTGAAACATATTTCCCGTGTTTTATCTGTTGAGAAATCATCTCCAATAAATAGCTTGATAGGAAAAGTTGTCTTTTGTGTTAAAACACTTTCAATTGCCTCTGATATGAATTTTTCATGATTATACGTAATCATTAAAATACTCACAAATGGGATACTCATTTTATTTTTTTAGGATTATGTCAAACCTATAATGGGAATTTATCATATTAGCAGGCTGGATCCAATACTTTGCATTCTTTAAAACCAATAAAGTTACCCAACTTTAGAAGAAATTCTTTTGTGTACCAAAAACCGATAATAGGCTTGCTATCTTTAATTGAATTGAAATATGCATTTTCACGTTCTTCATTATTAAAATAATTCCATAGCCTGTCAGCATCAGGTATGTCTCCAATAAATAATAATCCCTCATATTCTAGCCAATTAAATATTTTTTCGAAAAGTCTAATTGTATCTTTTTCGTCAAAATGTTGAAGTGCAAAGTAGATTATAACTTTACTAAAGGATCTGTTTTTAAAGATTATTTTTCGGACATCATTTGTTATGGTGGTGACATTTTGACGTCCAAAACTGTTGATTCGATTAATAAGGGTTTTCGAGATATCAACCGCGGTTATATGTTTGCACTTTTCAGAATAAGGTATTGAAATTAAACCATTCCCAGCACAAAGATCGAGAAGGCGATCTTGGATGTTGAGATTAATATGTTTTTCAATATATTGAAGTGTAAATATCCAATTATCCTCATTAATTGGTTTTTTGTTAATGCTTCGCCCAATCTGAAGTTGAGGATCAGAATTCTTATAATTTGAATTCCATTCCAAAATTTCACCCAGTAATCTTTTCCCATTTTAGTAAGATTAAATTACTACATATTTATCCTTCCAGGCTAGCCTATGAGAGTAGTACAAAAACAACAATTTCTGTAAAACGAAATTTACTTTTCTGTCTTTTCAAATAAGTAACCAACATATTCAACATCTTTTTTAAGCCCATTCGGATAAACAATTTCTCCAACTATTTGATAGTCGTGAAAGCAACTAAGAAAATGGTTTTTATTAAATATCATCACTGGGATAGTAGCTTGGAATATATAAGGAGGTACTTTTTGAATACAAATAGTGTCATTAGTCAAATCATCTTTAAAAACTGGATGAAGATCAAATAAGAGATAGTCAAACTTATATTGCAAAATGTGATTCAATAATTGATATGGATCTTCAATATATTGAAGTGTTCCAGACAGCATAACTATATTCACATCATTTTCACGGAGGGCTTCTTCGACAGAATAATAAAAAGAAAGTGAAGGATTTGAAAAGCTTTTTTTTCCCTCATCTACAATTTTTTCTTGTTCAATAATATTCCATTTAAATTTATTCAATCCATTTAAATATTTTCTATATTGATAAAATGAAGTACCGAGAGATCCACCCAAGTCAATAATATTCAATTCATTATTCTTTTTTATTGCAGCGTAGAGCAACCATGTCAATACATGCCATGAATATTTTATTTTATCATATTTATAATATAAAACTGTGTCCCTCTCAAAAGCAGCTAAACCATCTCTGACTTTTGCCAATGAACCAATCGTTTTTGTTATTATGTTATCTTGATTATATCCACCAGATGCTTTTTGTGCTTCTGCCCAAGATTTATAAACACCCTTGTACCCATATTTTGATGGAAATCCATTAGTTAGAAACTTCGGCAATATTAATGTAACAATTTTTCTTAACATTATGGTTAAATCTTTTATTTGAAATATACAATTCAAGAAGATTTTCTATAAAAACCTGCTGATTAAAATTTTAAAACATACCCTAGGTCACTTTTATAACCTAAATTATTCTCTAAATTTATATTTATTAATTATAATGGTATTATTCTTAATTAGTTCCCATCAAATTAATTGAATAAGATTAATCGTCACTAATATATTTTTGAAAGGAACGGTATGAAATACATTAAACTAATGAATATTTATTTAAATAGCTGATCGATCCCTCCTTACCGCAATTCATTATTAAGTCTATTATTGACAATCCAGGAATAAAAGTTTTAGAGAGTTGATTATATATCAGGTCAGAATTTGTGTTTACAAAATATAGAGAGATCCCGTTTTTTTTAAATTCTTGCTTACTGTACAAAGATCGACCACCTATTGAATTAATAAAAGTATCTGCATTTTCATTTTTGCAGATGCTCAACACTCTTAAGGTTTTCCGTTCCAAATTTGTTATAGATATTCCAGGAAAATCATTTTTATCGAGGACATCTCTTTCAAGTTTACTTTCCAAGTCTACATATTTCTCTGAACCGATTTCAATTGCCGTAGTTACACGTAAATACTTACATACCTGAGTTATACTAAGATAATTTAATTCTGTTAATTTTGAAGTCGGATAATTTACGACGAATTCGATTAAAGGATATACTTCATCGAAATACTTAGCCTTTTTATAATTTAGGAATATACTATGTAGAATCTTTTTCCTCCAGTTATTACTTTCTATCAATTCTATTTCGTAGATTTTTTTATATGAACTCTTCTTTTTAAGGGTACGATAAAATAACAAGGATTGCCATTTTTTAAGAAGGTATCCGTTTCTATTCATCCATGCTTCCTTAATGAAATTCAAATTATCGTATATAATATATTTATCTACCCCAATAATAGCCTGAAAATATCCAATATAAGGAAAGAAGTAGGGTTGCATTATGGCAATTTTCATTGCTTTCACAGATTTAATTATGCAGTCAGCAATATATTCAACATTCTCAGATCCCAGGTCAGGATATATTGGCAGACAAAGAATTTGTCCGGAAACAGAACCTGCATTGATTAGATTTGATGAAGCGGAAGAAGGAAGAGCCTTATATGTCGGGAAGTCACTTATGAGAGGATAAAAATATCGTCGGGTAAATATATTATTCTTCTTAAGTCGTTCATAAATTCATCCCGAGAACAACCAAACTCTTTTGTCATTAACCAGTATCGGGATAATATGCATAGTTATACTGCAATCCGGAATTTACTATGCAGTAATGTAATTCCCATTTATGCCAGCCAAAAGATTATTATACTGTTCTGATAGTTTCTTTCTTTTGTTTATCGCATCATCAACATGATTTAAGCTGAAGTAATCCAAATGCTGCCTGAATTTCGTTCATCTTGCCATTTATCCCCGGGGTGACAACTGTTGTTTCACCTGTAAATCCAAAATTTTTTAGTTGGTCGATATGCATTTTTGTTTTTTTATCATGGCAGACTATTGCTCCTCCTTCGAATGTATTAAATACTTTGGTGGCATGAAAACTAAGAATAGATAAATCACCAAAATTTACTATGGATTGTCCCGTTCAATTTTGCACCAAAAGTATGACAGGCATCATAAATAACTTTAAGTCCATAGGTTTTAGCAATTTTTTCTATCTGCTGAACTTTACATGGATTACCATAAACATGTACTGGAAGGATTGCAGTAGTTTTTGGAGTAATTGCAGCTTCAATCTTATCAGGATCAAGATTAAATGTTTCAGGTTCAATATCAACAAATACAGGTTTTATGCCATTCCACCATAAGAGCATGAGTTGTGGCAACAAAACTAAATGGAGTTGTAATAACCTCACCTGTGATCTGTAATGCTTGTAATGCAGTTATTAGTGCAAGTGTACCATTTGAGAACAGAGAAATGTATTTTACTCCCAGATATGAGGCAAGAGCTTCTTCAAGTTCTTGGTGAAAAGGGCCTCCATTTGTAAGGATATGACTTGCCCATATTTTTTCAAGGTAAGGCTGAAATTCCTCCAGAGGTGGAAGAAAGGGTTGAGTGACGTAAATTGGTTTGGTCATTCTATGCTCCTTATTGTTTATAACCATTATCAAATCTTCTTTTTTATTTACCCCATATTTAAAACATTCTTCGTCGCTAAAAAAACTGTCATTTTTAATAACTTTGACAGTAAAATATTGGGATAATTCATCAAAAAACTGTCTTTTTGATACCATACGAACATGATCTTCCTGTCCATAAAACAAAAGCCTTAATTCATCAGTATTAATATTAGGGTCCTCAAAATGGTTGTACAATAATTCTGAATATGGAGTTTGAAAAATCGCAACCCCGTCTTTTTTCAGGACTCTTGATGATTTCCTTCAATGCTTGTAAGTGGTCAGGAACATGTTCAATTACATGATTGCAGATTAAAATGTCAAAATGAATTTTCTTCAAAGTCTATTTTTGTTATATCAATTTTCCGCCAGTCTTCTTTTGGGATCAAGTCACATTTTATATATTCCGCTGGTTGAAGTTGTTTAATTTTCTGCGACAGATGTTTTTCTGGTGCAAAATGTAGTATCCTTGCATTTCTGAATTTATCCCAGAAAGACAATTTATCAAAAAACATAAATAGATGTCTTTCCCTGTCGTTACAATTGCAGTAATAACAACCAAAATTTTCCGTATCACTCCCGACTGGTTGAAAATAATTCACAATCCTTATATTGTCTTTATTTATATGATATTTGTAAAATTTTTCAAATTGTTCACCACAGATATAACACTCTTTTATCTTTTTTTTCTTATTATCTGCATAAATATCAGTAGTCTTTCCTAATAGTCTTCAGCAATTTACGAATTACTTTTTTAATAAACTTTTTTAGATTCATGCTTTTAATTATAAAAGAAATGAAGAAGATTCTTAACTATTCAATTTGTTAATCATCTAGTATCCAAGAATAACTGAATTAATTTCGGATTTAATAAAAACCGGACGAACAGCTCCAATCCACTTTCCATGCCAGCCGCTGCTTATTCTGTCTTCAAATATTTCAAATGAACAGGCATTATCATGAATAAATAAAGGAATTGAACTATCCTTAACAAAATAATTCTGAACCCTGTATATCCCATCATTCATCAGATTTCCAGGAATATGAAAGACAGCTTTGTTCAATCCTTTCTTTAAGTGGAATGCTTTCCGTAGAGATATTAAATACCGGATTTTGATTTATATCCCAGATGACCATGCTGACATTTATTTTAAGATTTTCATTTAAACTCCAAAACTCTGTTACTATATCAAAAGAACTTTTAACTGTAGATTTTATCTTTATCACATGTAATCAAAGCGCTCCTGATTTTTATAAAGTCATTCCCCGGAGCATCCTCAACCTCCCAAAAGTTATTCTTTATACTTTGATCACTTGAATCAGAAAGATAGAAGTCAACAACTTTTTCAATTTCTCCAGTAAATTCAATGGTCCCTTTATTCAATAATATTCCCGATTTACAGAGACTTTTTACTGCAGTCATATTATGGCTAACAAATAAAACTGTTCTTCCATCATTACTGCTTACATCCTGCATTTTACCAATTGCTTTTTTCTGAAATTCAGCATCACCTACTGCAAGTACCTCATCAACAACCAGAATTTCAGGTTCAAGAAAGGCGGCAACTGCAAAACCAAGACGAACAGTACATTCCACTGCTATAACGTTTCACAGGAGTATCAATATATCTTTCACATCCCGAGAAATCCACAATTTCATCGAATTTGCTGTTTATTTCATTCTTACGCATTCCCAGAATTGCTCCATTCAGAAAAATATTTTCACGCCCGGTCAGTTCAGGATGAAATCCGGTTCCTACTTCAAGCAATGAAGCAATTCGCCCTTTTACTGTAATACTTCCTGTTGTAGGAGCTGTTACTTTGCTCAATAATTTTCAACAGAGTGCTTTTCCCTGCTCCGTTTTTCCCGATTATACCAAGAACATCTCCCTGTTGTACTTCAAAGTTAATATCTTTCAACGCCCAGATATAATCACTTGTCCCCTTTGTACTTCGGTCATTAATATCTCCAATTTTCAGGTACGGATCTTCCCTCCCTCTGACCAGATGCCACCAGCGTCGAAGATCATGCGAAAGTGTTCCGGTACCAACAAGACCAAGACGGTATTGTTTGGAGACATTCTCTATTTTAATTGCAGGATCATGTTTGAGGTTGAGGTTGAGGCTAATGAGGCTAAGGTTGAGGCTAGTTCTTTTAATCTTAACCTTAACCTTAACCTTAAACAGTGTCCATAAAGGTTTTCTCAGTTCTGTTAAAAATTGCTACTCCGATAAAAAAGAGAACAATTGAAAAGATACCACTATAAATAATCCGTTCAGGTAAAATTCACCGGAACCTGTAAATCCATATTTAAATGCTTCAACTACTGAACTTACAGGATTTGCCATAATCACCCACCTGTATTTTTCAGGGATCTGAGATATCGGATAAATTACCGGTGTAACATACATCCAGAGTTGAATACCAAACTGAATCAGGAATGTAAGATCACGGTATTTGGTGGTCATTGCTGAAATGATCAATCCAAAACCGAGTGCCAATATCGCCAGGATAATAATATAAACAGGCAAAAGCAACAGACTGATATTGGGATTTATCTGTTGATTAGTAAAATAGTAATAAAAGAAAACGCCCAGAAATAAAATGAACTGAATTGAGAATTTAACCAGGTTGGAAGCTACTATCGATAAAGGAGAAATAATCCTGGGGAAATAGACCTTTGCCAAACAAGCCTGCATTTTTCACAAATGTATCTGAGGTAAGACGAAGACATTCTGAAAAATAATTCCATACAGTAATTCCTCCAAGATAGAATAAGATCGGAGGAACTCCTCCAGTTGAGATTTTTGCAATTCTGCCAAAGACCAGCAGGAACATAAGTGTAGTCAGAAGAGGTTGAATGAAAAACCACAAAGGACCTAAAATTGTTTGCTTATATGTATACGGTAATATCTCGTTTAATGAACAGAACAAACAGATCACGATAATGCCAGATCTCATCCAGCTTAAGATCAAGAAGATGCTTTTACGTGGAGTGATTGTCGAAATTTTATCCGGTGAATCCATTGTTGAGGTTTAGTGTTTAAGGTGAGGCTGAGGTTGACAGTTGAGGATGAGGTTGAGGCTTAGTCTTCTTAGCTTTGGACCTTAACCTTAATCTTAGCCTTTATTCTTCACATAATACTCCTTCGTCTTATCCGTCTTGCCATACTTACCATAATATTTACTGCCATAATAAGAAGTACCATACGAGTATCCATATCCGCTCATATAGCCATATCTGATACCGTATCCATAATATCCCGAAACACTTATATCGTTTAATATAATAGCCATATTCTTAAGTTCACCATGATTATTAAGCTGCTCTATCAGGTCGATAGTATTAAGTGAGGTATATCTCTGACGAACAATAAAGAGGTTAATATCTGCATATTCGGCAAGCAAAAGAGCATCTGTTACAATTGCTACAGGCGGAGTGTCAAAAATAATATAGTCATATTCTTTCTTTGCTCTCTGCATGAATTTTTTCATCAGATCAGTTTCAATAAGCTCAGCCGGGTTTGGAGGAACCGGTCCTGATGGAGCATAGAAAAGATTTTCCACCTGTGTCTTCTTTATTATTTCTTCATATTCACAGTTACCGCTGAGGTAGGTGCTCATACCCGGACTATTTTCAAATTCAAATATCTTGTTGATACGCGGTTTTCTGAGATCAAGTCCGATCAGTAAAACTTTCTTGCCAAGCATTGCTATTATAGCAGCCAGATTAATGGAAATAAATGTTTTCCCTTCTGAGCTTATTGTAGATGATACAGCAATAACTGCAACTTTATTTTCCTTTACATAATATTTTAAAGCTGTGCGTACCGATCTGAAAGATTCGGATAAGGAAGATGCCGGTTTTTCGACAACAGGTATCTCATTTTTACTGTCACTGTGACTGATATATCCGATTACCGGAACTTTTGTCTTCCTGATCACATCTTTTTTATCAATTACCTTGTTGTTTAAAAAGTCAATCAGGGCTAATGCAGCAGCAGGCAACAAAAGTCCCAGAACAAGGGCTATCATCAGATTTTTTCTTGTTTTTGGTTTTACAAGACCTCTTAATTGTGCATAGTCGATAGTACGGTTATCAGGCAATGTTGATGCCTGGGCAATACCTGATTCTGCACGTTTTTCAAGAAGGTAGGTATAGATTGAATTGTTAAGATCGAACTGCCTTTGTATGTTAACAAATCTTTTTTCAATGGAAGGTAATTTGCTCATCTCTGTTTCATTTATTGATATTTTTTTCTCTGTTTCGGCTTTTGAAAGATTCAGACTTGGCAATGCAGTTTCTTATATTTTCCTTGAGAGCTTCACGTAGTTACTTCAGATTGTTTATCAATATGATTAAGTGCAGGCTGATTTCCTTCAATATTAAATCTAAGTTTTTCTTTTTCCTGCTTGAGATTGGAAAGATCATTAACAAGTCCAAGAAGCACCTGATCGGTTATTCCAATAACTGAAGGAGAGATAATTGTTCCTCTGGCATTCTTATCATTTACATATTCCAGCAAGGTAATTGTAATATTGCAGCTGCAGTTCAACCTCCGCTTTATCATTATCAGCTTTTTTCAAGACTGTTCTGAATAATTGTATTCTCGTCCTTAAGATCAATAAAATTGTTTTCCATTCCTGAAATTCTCAAGATTTTTTGCAGCAACCTCAAGTGAATCGGATATTATATCAAGTTGTTCGTTAATAAATTTTATAGTTTGTTCGGCAATCTGTTTTTTAAAATCGAGACCATAATTGATATATACCTCCATAAGCATATTCAGATAATCGGCTTCCTGCTCAGGTACAAAACCTGAAACTGACAGGGTTACCAGTGAGGCATCTTTATCTCTAGGTGCCACAGATAAGTTTTGCCCGGTACTGGTTTGCAAGAGTTCCCGGATCTGTAAAATAAAAATAGTAACTATTTGAATTCCCTTTGAATAAACAGGTTTAACCGGATTCCTTTTTTCAATAATAAAGTCAAATCCAAATTTAGAAAACCTTTCTCCAAAGTTCTTTTCCGTTTCAAAATTCAACTTCCCATCAAGTTCAATCCTGTATTTTTGTTCACTTAATATTGTGATACTCACTTTAACTCCTTTTGGTTCAAGTTCAAGAGAATCATATACTACTATGAAAGGACAGGTTTTATACATCATTGATTCAACAATTCCTCTTCTTCCCACACCAAAGTAAACAACATGAAAATCTTCAAGCTTCTTCATTACCATATAATTCAGTCTGTATGACTTGAGGATCTCCATTTCATTTTTCAGGTTCTGCTGGCTCTTGAAAATATCTCCACCCGGGATGACACTTGTGGCAATACTGCCCATTCCCCCGTTCTGATCATCTTTTATAAGAAGTGTAGATGATACTGAATATATTCTTTGAGAATACCTGTTTATACCATAAGCCATCGACAATGAAATAAACAATGCAACGGCAAACCAGTACCAGTTGCTCATAAAAAGAGACAGATACCGTTTTATGTCGATGCTCTCTTCTTCGGGAAAATTTGATTGAGGTGGGTAATTAGTTGGTTCCATTTTGATAAATGTTATAGTGTTATGATATTAATGGATGAATCAGTTGCAATGTTTCTAATTTATACGTTTCATTGATTCAACTCTGAAACCTGAAACGATAAACACAATAATCTGACTATTTAGCAGAAATAATTAATTAAGTAATAATGTCATGCTGATTGTACCTGTGACTGATGAAATAATAAATGAAATTGTCGGCAGGTTCAGATTAAAGATTTTCTGACTGAGTGGTTGAACTATCACAACATCATTCGGAAGAAGAAAATATCCCTCTGAAGAGAGTATTTGTTTATCCTGCAAATTTAAGTGTAAAGGTTTTGGTCCCTTTATCAACCGGCCGAACAACAAGTATTTTATTCCGGTTTCCGAAATCACCAACTCCTCCTGCACGTCCGATTGCCTCAAGAACAGTCAGATAATTATTGTAATTCATATATGTTCCCGGGGCATGTCACTTCTCCAATAACAGTAAATTTAAAGCTTAGCAGTTTACATACAACGGTTGAATTATTTAAATACTTTATCAACAGAAGTCTGGACCAGTTTTCTTGCTTCCTCCAAGTGTTAGTCCGGTAACTTTTATTGTCCCAACTAGCAGGCATTATAATATTCCCTTCAGGATTAACATCATAACCATTAAAGAAACCTGCCTGATTCTCCCTGTATGCTACTGCTGCCTGAAGTACCTGAGGAAAGTAAATCCGTTATTTTACCATCAGCAGTCATTGCCTTGGCAGTAATATACAGGATATCACGAGGCTGGATCTTGTAATCGGGGATATCCATCGGGAAAGTTGTCTTCGCCACCTGGTTTCAGGAAGGTTATTCAGGTAGGCGAGTTTCTTTCTGGCTGGTACAACCTGAGGCCAGTAAGAGGGCCAGTGGTCAGAACGAGGGGAATTTGTTTCATTTTAGTAATTATAAAGCAAAGTATGTGGAAAGATAAAAGGAAAAAGGGTAAAGTATGGTTAAAGATAAAAGATAAAAGTCACAAGACAAAAGTAAGAGAGGTTGCTAATTAAGGTCTTCCTCATTTTACTTGTTTTTAACCAGATATTTTGTTAGTTCTTCAAACTTTTATCTTTTTACTTTTGTCTTTTGTCTTGTTGTTCGGCAAGCTTCCGCCCCGTCAGTCACATCCTTAGAAGTGCCCGACTAGCCCTGAGAATCTATGTCTGCAGCGTTTCCAGCCTATATCTGAAACACGTCGCTCAATTCGTAATTATCTTCTGCCGGCTGACCCGGTATTCTGTAAAATCAACTTATTGTCTTCATTATTCCACAATGGCAGAAGGTCAGATTTTTTCAATTTCATAAGATGACAATCTGCCTCATCGGGATGAAGCACAACATAACTTACCTTTCTCCCTACCAGTTCTTCTGCCTGCATGACTTTCCTTGCCAGATATTCGCGGTCAATATTCTTCCCTACAAGTATCAGATCAATAACCGGACTATCTTTTCCACGGGCAAAATCTCCGGTGAGATAAACACAAATAAGATTCCCTATCCGGTGAATTACTTTTTCAATCACCCGGTCAATACCCGCTTCTTTCATTATAATACTATGAATATCACCGAATAAAGGATGCTTGAGATTGGCCTGATATACTTTTTTATTGCCATCACGCAGGGAATGTAAAAGACCCGCTTCTTCAAACCGGTTCAATTCGAGACGGATTGCATTTGAGGATTCACCAAATTCAGACTCAAGCCCCCGGAGATGAGCTTTAGTGCTGCTGTTAAGGAAAAACTTCCTGAGGAGCTTTATCCTTGTTTCAGAAGTGATCAGGGCATTAATCATCAGGTTAAGGTCAGGTTATTGAGTAGCAAATTTACTCGATTTCTTTAATAATGCAATACCCTACTTGTTTTTATTATCAAAATCTGCAATTTCTGAAAACGGGCGCGAGGTATGCGGTTTGCGGTGTGCGGCAGAAGGTACGCAGAAGATTATTTGCTGTATGAGGTTTAATATAAAATCATTATCTTTAGGCTCAGTGCTAATTTAAATTATTAATCTAAAACGCTGCATCATGGGAAATTTTCAAAAACTTCGTGTTTGGCAAATTGCCAAAGAACTTGCCGTTCAAATTTACAAAATGACTCAAAATCTTCAGTTTAGAAAAGATCTGGGATTCAAAGATCAGATTCAAAGATCTGCAGTCAGTATTCCTTCTAATATAGCTGAAGGAGATGAATCAGGTACTGATAAATTATCAGTCAGATATTTTTATATAGCTAAAGGATCTATAGCGGAACTTATGACACAATTAATAATTGCCAACGAGATTGGTTATATTGATTCTGAAATTAAAAGTCAATTAGTTGATACCTGTGATAAATTATCTTCAATGTTGACTAGACTTATAAATGTAAGGCGTCAGATGAAATAAAATCGTCTATCCGAAAAACAAATACCGCATACCGCACGCCGCGTACCGCAAGCCCTTTCAATAAGTAGAAAGAAATAACCTAACTTTACCGCAATATGAAAGACTTGTTGTTATTATTATGTCAATATCCATTTAAGGAACACAATCTTGACTTATTATCAAAGCTTCTCGATAAAGTTGAGGATTGGCATAAGCTTGTTGAGCTGATAAACGCCCACGGCATAATTGCACTCGCTGCATATAATATTAAAGAATCAGGACTGGAAAGGAATGTTCCGAAGGACTCGATGGCAATTCTGGAAAACGGACTTATGAAGAGCATTGTCCGGAACACCTGGCTGACAGAACGCTGGAAAGAGGTAAATGATTTACTTTGTGAAGCGAACATTAAACATATTCTGCTGAAAGGCATGGCACTTGAACATACCCTTTACGGATCAAGAGGTTTGCGTCAGATGAACGACAATGATATTCTGATAAAACCCGGAGAATCTGTCAGAGCCTGGGAACTGCTTCAAAGGAATGGCTTTATGCCAGAACCTGTTAAATCTCCCCTATTCAAAAAAATAATACTTAATTTCGGACAGCACCTTCCGGCATTATATAAAAACGGTTATGCTCTTGAGATTCATTCTACTTTATTTGATCGACAGTAATCCGGATCGTAGAAAATTATGAAGATCCCTTTTCGGATGCTGTTGAAATAACCATAAAGAATAAAAAGGTTTTAATACTCTCAAAGGAGATGCAAAGTAAATATCTTTTGCACCATTTTGAACACCATACTTTTTCAGGTGATTGTCAGTTACGTTTGTATACTGATATTAAACTGCTCGATGATTCAAGTCTTCTTAAGTTCCCTGACCGGTTTATATCAGAACCGTTGCAGGGTACTAAGAAAGAATATCGAAAACCCACGTACAAAGCCAGAATTCGTACTATCGAACCAAAATACCGCTTAAGATTCCTGATAGGTGATACCTTCCCTACAATGAAGTGGATGAAAGAACGTTATAAGTGCAGTATGATTAGGGTATTGCTGATGTATCCACTTAGAATCGGGAAACTCAGGTGGTTATTTTAAGGTCGAAGTTGAAGTTAAGATTGAGTCATAAAACCGCATACAGCAAACCACAAGCCCCATACCAGATTTCCATTCGTCAATATTCAATCAATTCTCATAACCTAAATCCCAAAAAATACTATATTTGTAGGTTAACACCTAAATGATTACAATGCAACCTAAATAAATTGTTGCGGGTCTAAAAAGAAAATTGCAATACCAGGCGACATGAAAAAGACATTACTTTTTTTAATTTCTATTTTATTTGGAGTTTCTGCAGCCGGTCAACTGGTGGGGGATGGGTTAACCCCGGCTACCGCCTATTGTGGAACTATTACTAATGCTCAATCATGGATGTTTGCTTACAATGGTGGCACAATCTATGTTGGACAAACCGGCAATGAGGATTTAACAGTTACCACCGGAGGTTCCCTGACAATTGAGGCTGGAGTGACTATAAAATTTTGCACCACAGCCTCGGACCTGAAAATTACAAATACAGGACGGCTGACAGCAAATGGTTCTGGTTCTTCCTATATTACATTTACAAAAGATACCCAGGCAACCTGGGGTCATATAACCATTACTGGCACAGGATCTTGTCAATTATCTTATTGTACAATAGAGTGGGGAATGAAAACTGGTGGAGGTATCGATGGATATGGCGGAGGTTTGCATATTAAGAATTCAAATGTCAATGTTTCAAATTGTACAATTAGTAAATAACTATGCATTATGGGGCGGTGGAATTATGGTTGATGCATCTGCCAGTCCGGTGATTAGTAATTGTTTAATTTATTCAAACATAAGTACAAATGGAGGTGGAGGAGTTGAGAGTGATATCGGATCCGGTCCTGCTTTTATTAATTGCCTAATAAGAAATAATAGTAATACCGGTTCCACTTATGGAGGAGGGGGGATTTTGTTGTGGCAAACAGGTTTGGCAAAGTTAGTAAACTGTACTATTGTCAATAATTCTTCATCCGGCAATAAAGGTGTTAATGTTTACTTTTATGGAACGACCGGTGGAAGCTTGATTAATACAATTGCCTGGAGTACTGAGAATTGCGTATTTTTTAACGGATCATATCAATCTTCAAGTCTTATTAATTCTGCAATACAAAGAGCTTATAACAGAACCGGAACAATTGCAATGACAGCTTTTACTAATTGTATAGATTTAGGTACCACAAATACAGGAATCGACGGTCCGAATTTTGTAGATCCAAATAATCTGAATTACGAAATTACTTCTATTTCACCCTGTCACAATGCCGGAACTTCAGTTGGAGCTCCAACTACAGATATTTTAGGCAATCCCAGAACTTTGCCTTATGACATCGGTGCGTATGAATTTATTTCCAACTCCTGGAAATTAACTGCTGCAACAACTGACTGGACAAATGCAGCCAATTGGAACGGCGGTGTTCCGACAAGTACTAGTGATGTTGTTATCCCTTCCGGAGCCACAAATTATCCGATAAGCACACCTGCTCCTGATTTTACCCTGGGCTCCGGGAATAATATGACTCTTGGCCCGGGAGCTAAAGCAACACTGGGTGCTTTCACAAACCATGGCACATTAATTCTTCAGTCCGATGCAGCCTCCGGCTCTGCGTCCTTAATTGTAAGTTCCTATTCAGGTAATGATGCAACTGTTGAAATATATCTTACCGGAGGAAATCCTGGTGCTCCGACACTGAAATTAAACAAGTGGCATTTTATTTCCACACCAGTTGCTTTATTGCCCGTAAGTACATTTGCTCCGACCTATACAACAAATGTTGTCGGCTGGTATGACAACCAGGTTTCAGGTACCCTGGCCTCCGGCTGGATTGCTTATGACGGTTACAGATACTCGACAGGTGGTTTAGGGGGACCAACATTTACAAATCTTACACCCGGAAACGGTTATGACTTTTTTGCAACCACAGACAGGAATTACTCTTTCTCTGGTCAGCTTAACACAGGAACCTTCGTAATGAATCTGAATTTTACCACTCCCCCGGGCAGCTCATCTCTTAACGGGTTTAATCTTCTAGGCAACCCCTTCTCTTCGGGTCTCGACTGGGATTATATATTAACCAATACCCCTTACCCCGCAAGTACAAGCAAAGCCCTGTACTTTACAAGAGACAATGCTCAGTGTTCCTACATAAACGGAGTTGGCATACCCTCAGATGTAACTGGTATTATGCCACCAATGCAAGGGTTCTTTATTAAGACGTACAGCACAGGAAACTCCATTACCCTTCCTGCAGAAGCACGTGTCCAGGGCGGTATCCATGCCAGGTATAAAGGGCTTGAAATAATACCTCTTGTTCGTTTAAAATTAGCACAGGACACATTATCTGATGAGACTGTGGTGCGTTTTGATGCAGCAGCAAAATCAGGACTTGATTATGATTTTGATGCACCTAAAATGTTTCTCTCATCCGATGTTCTTTCTATCTACACTGTCTCGGAGGGTTCAGATTTTGCTATAGATGGTCTGCCATTTCCTGACACATTCATTGAAATACCTGTTGTTGTTAATCTTACCACATCAGGTAACCATTCTATTACCACAACTCAATTACAGGGACTCGACAACTATGATGTCACTCTGATTGATAATACTACAGGCATTAGTACCAATCTTAAGACTACCCCTGTTATTAACTTTTCAGCCTCAACCGGAACAATTGCTGACAGGTTTGTCATGAAGGTTGGTACAATAACAACCGGAATTGATAATCCGGTCATATCGAACAATACTTTTAATATCTATCCTGTAAACAATATGATCAACATCAGGACTGTCGCTGATGAATGGGATGGAAAATCAGGTTCTGTAAGAGTTATTGATCTTACCGGTCGAACTGCAGGCTATATCGATAATGCTGAGTTCAGCAAAAACTCACTGATCCAGGTCGCAGCTCCGGTTACAAAAGGAATCTATTTTGTTGAAATACGGTCAGGGGTGATGAGGTATGTGGGGAAGGTGGTGATAAGATAGGCGTCAGGTGACGGGCGTCTGGTTGAGGCGACGGGCGGGAGGCAACACCCGATGCCTATTGCATGATGCTAAAGCCCGATGCCGTTGCCCGATGCCTGAAGCCGACTTTAAACATGCTCCTTAATTAAAGTTCGGAGAACAATGAATTTGTGAATTATTTTAAATAAAGTATTTTTGTAGCACATCTTGAAATTATCTGATTGCATTTGAAGAGCAAGTCGCCAAAATATATCATCTAAAAAACCATATAGCAAACCCGAGGTTTCCAGAATAGCGCTGGATAATATCAATTTCTCTGGTTATGATGACTGATATACCTCCCAACCCTGACCCAAGAGGTTTGAAGGGTGGCGGGAAAAAGGGTAATGATACTCCGTTTCAGAGCCCGTTCGGGGATAAGCCCTTCTCTTAAAACGAAATTCTATAGAATAAGAGCCTGAGATTTGGCTCTTATTTGTTTCTAAGTGTTGCTGGTTGCTGGTTGCTGGTTACTTCTTACGATAATTAGCAATTAGCAACTAGCAACTCGTAACTAGCAACTGGCTAAGTTTTCCAATCAGATTCTACATATTTGATGAAATTGTTAATCATTTTTCCTAAAGTGTCAAGATCCTTAAGAATTTCTACAAATTCTGAAATCTTTGGGTACAGTTCAATAACAGTAACTGCCTGATTAGTTGCTTCATCGCAGGAAGCTTGAGAATAAACTAAATAACGAATAAACTCGGCTTTATACCTTCTTCTGCCGTATCCTTCGACAATATTATCCTTTACGCTTTTTGTCGATCTTCGGATTTGACTTCCTTGTTCATATAGTTCAAACTGAGGTAACTTAAGTGATGCCTTGTGTACCCTTATAGCTATAACATACGCCAGCTTATAAATTTCCAAATCTTTATAACTCTTCATAATTATTCCTTTCTACTTTAGCACGAGCAACAAGCAACAAGCAACAAGCAACTAGAAACTAGAAACCAGAACTAATTTACGTGTTATTTTGAAATAATTCGCCTTATTTCCAAACCTTTATGATTTTTTTTCGTTAAATTTATGCCTGATTAGCCTTTTCTGCTGGTTGAAGCACAGATTTATAACTTAATCCTGACCAATGAAAAACCGGGTAATTTCAATTTTAATTCTATTTATTATCGGCATAAGAATAAGCGCCCAGTCTTCGGAAACTATATACCAGGGTTCGGTTATCAAGGCCGGGCCTGTCGATGATGCCGCATATGGGCCATTTAACATAGGATTTAATTTTACCTATTTTGGAAACTCTTATAGTCAGTTTTATGTCAGTACAAATGGTCTGGTATTATTCTCAGCTGATCCTGCAAATATTTCCTTCATTTCAAATGCAATTCCTGATCCTGCAGCACCGAATAACTTCATAGCTGCTTTCTGGGATGATCTTACTATTGACGGTACCGGATCAATTTTGTATTCAACTATAGGTGCAGCTCCGAACAGAAAACTGATAATCCAGTTCAGGAATATGGGATTTCATCGTTTTCCTGCCTTCATGGGAACTTTTGCAGTCATTCTTCATGAAACATCGAACATAATACAGGTCCAGTACCGAATAATAGTTGATAACACCTCATCAATAGCCCATGGTAAAAATGCTGCAATAGGAATTGAGAACGCAGACGGGACAGCAGGAGTTCAGTATGCTTATCATGACTCTACTGCCGTTGCAACCGGCAAGGCTTTATCATATACTCCTTCAGGTGCATCCTATACCTTAAACACAGATGCTATCTATGATGGTATATATCTCACAACTAATGTAACACTGCCTGAACCAGGAATTCCAATACTCTTAAGTCCGCCTCAGGATGCTATTATTGGCACTGATTATACTTTTTCATGGGCAGATGCAGGGAATGCTGCTTCATATGCATTACTGATCTCCAATTCACCCGACCTGGCCGGAGCATCATTTTATTCTGCAGGGACAGCCACATCATTTGAAGTTACAGGTCTCACTCTTGACACAACTTTATATTGGGGCGTTTTTGCCACTAATGCCACCGGAACTACCTGGTGTGAGATAAAAAGGTTTACGACAAGTGCCACTCCTCCACTCGCTGCAGTTCCTCAGATAATCTGGGTAGGACAGAACCAGGATAAGAAGATCAAACTGGAGTATACTGGAGGAGACGCCTCTGCTAAAAGTGCAATTATCACATCTCTGCCTGCCGAGGGACAACTTTATCAGTATTATGGGGGTACAAGAGGCAGCCTAATAACCTCTGTTCCAACAAATGTCTCTGATATAAATAGAAATATCATATATGCTGCAACCGGTAACACTGGTAACTCTGCTGGCAATTTTAATTTTAAAATCAGCGACAACGGTGGAAGTTCTCCTGAAGCAACAGTTACAATTAATGTCAGTTCTCCTGAAAGTCCCAATGTATTGTACACTTCAAAAAGTACAAATGTGGAAATTCAGTTCGATATACAAATGGCTGACCCGACAGGTAAACAGAATCAGTTTATTGTGACTGTGGATGGAAATCGTGCAGCAATAAGCTCAGCTGGCCTGAAAGACGGAGATCCTCGCACCTTTGTGCTTACTCTGGCAACACCTCTTACCGGAACAGAAACTGTGCTTGTATCATATACACAAGGAGATATAACCGGATCAACCGGAGGAATTCTGGTCTCATTTACAGATCAGGCAGTTACACTAAAGTCACAGACTATCAATTTCCCGGTTATCCCTGATAAACTAATTGGGGACCCACCATTCAATCCGGGGGCGACAGCATCCAGTCTGCTTGGAATAACATATTCAAGCTCAAATCTTTCTGTTGCAACTTCCCTGGGAAGTAATATTACTATTCTGTCAGTTGGAACCTCTGATATTACTGCGCTTCAGGCAGGAAATGGAACCTATGCTCCGGCCAGATATACCAGGACATTAACAGTGAATCCGTTAACCAAGTTAAATCAGACAATAACCTTTGGAGCCCTTCCCAGTAAAATTACCGGAGATGCAGACTTCTTTCTTACGGCAACAGCCAGCTCAGGCTTAAGCATAGCTTATACAAGTGATAATCCATCTGTTGCAACTGTAACAGGAAACATGGTTCATATTGTTGGCACCGGATCGAGCAGTAATTACCGCATCCCAGGCAGGAGATATTATTTATAATGCAGCTGCAGATGTACCACAAACTCTTGTTGTCAATCTGTCGACAGGTTTAGAGGATAACACATTATCCCGAAGTAATTTCAATATTTATTCAGCAGGTGGGCTGATTAATATACAGCCACTTACTGATGATTGGAATGGGAAAAAAGGTACTGTAAAAATCTTCAATACTACCGGACAAACAGTAAGCATTTTACAGGGAATGGAGTTTCAAAAGAATTCATTAATACAGGTTGATGCTCCCGCGCAGCAGGGGATTTATATTATTGAACTAAAGTCCGGAGTAAGACGATATGTTGCAAAGGTGATAATTCGTTAACCCCGAAGCCTGATACCTGATGCCTGATGCCTGATGCCTGATGCCTGATACCTTTATTAAACCTTCTTCAGAAAGCTCATCGGTATCTTCAGTATAAGATTCTGATCAAGCTTGTCAATCCTGACCACAACACGGTTTTTGCTGCCAATTTTAATTAGTTCGCCTGTCAGGCCGATGAGAGAGCCATTTATTACCTCAACATTATCACCCTGCTCGAATTTTTCGGACGAGACTTCTATTTCAGCATCACTGTTTATAAGAAGACGAAGGTTATCGATTTGGTTCTGCGGAATTGAGACAGGTTGCCCCTCGAAGGAGACAAATTTTACCACACCGATGATCTTATAGACCCGGGGAAAATGCTTCTTTTTGGTTTTTACAAATATGTATGACGAGAGCAGTGGTTTTTCAACAAGCTTCTTACGGTCGCTCCACATCCTGTAGGTCTTCTGAAGCGGGAGAAAGGTTTCAATACCTTCCTCAACGAGTCGTTGAAATACCTGCTTCTCAGCTCTTGGACGTGTATATAGGGCATACCATTTTTCTTCAGAGATACCGGGAGTAATAATTATTTCTTCCTCCGAGAATATGTTGTTGTGGCCGTTCATTATTGTCTATTGAAAACGGTTTCAAAGATAATTTTTTTTAAGTTAAATGTTCATTTCTTTTGCTTGCCCAAAAGAACCTAGCAGAAAGTAAAGGCCCGGATTGCAAATCCGCGCCAGCGTCTGCGAGTCAATTGCCCACGCATTACCTACGTCCGACGAAGTCGGCGAGTTCTCCGCCTGTCGGCGGATCGGTGTCTTCTTATCTAAATCCATGTCACTTTCTTTTTCTTGATAAAAAGAAAGTAACCAAAGAAAAATCAAGGCTGCAGATAATTTTGGGGCTCCCGTTTTGAGGTTTGCCCACGCAATACAACTCGTCGTCCTGCGTCCTCCTCAAACAGTATTGCTTACTAAAAGCCACCGCAACAAACCTCAAAACTGTCGCTTTCCCTACAGGCTTGCTCCTTCGCTAAAATTGCCTGCCGGCAATTTCTTAACGCTCAGCCCTCCCAAAATTCTCTGAGGCCGTCTAAATTCCAATTAACACTCAATATCTCAGTAAATATTCTAAGTTATGGCGCGAGGGAAAGGCGGAAATGGTGCGAACTTCAGACAAAAGGGTAGCGCCAATAAGGCCAGTGTAGCGGGCGCCCGTTTTGAAATGAACAAATTAATCAAAATTTAGATTTGAACCTCTCCATCAATCAAATTAAAATAGATTGCAACCCTGTTAGAAACACCAAATGATCATTTAAAGAACAAATAATTTTATATTTGTCAATAAATGACCTGAGATGTCTGACCTGAGAAAAAAACTCTTCCTGTTTTGTATTGTAAGTATAATTGTACTGAATACAAATCTGCTTAGCCAGGAGGTTCCGCAATCAGTGAGCAATACCGGGATCTACGAATTCCTTGATGAACTGGCAAACAACCATATAATATCAATCAATTCAGCTGTAAAACCTTACTCGCGGTTATTCATATCAAAGCGCCTTAAAGAGGCAGAAGAGAAAAAAGATCAGCTTAATGCCAGACAGCAGAAAGAGCTCGATTTCTATCTGATGGATTTCGGGAAAGAGATTAATAATGAATGGCTTAATGGCGCAAAGGCACAAACCACCGCAAGGCCGGGGTATGGCTCAATGGCACAAAGGAACAACGAGAGAATGGCCCTCGGAAACGGATTGATCTGTTCTATTATCAGGATTCAGTTTTCTCTTTGACAATAAATCCTGTGCTCGGAGGAGAGATATTTGGCAACTCCTCAGGCATTGCATATTATGCACGCAACGGCGCAGAAGCACGCGGATATATTCAGAAATGGGGATTCTATGCTTCACTTGGTGATAACCATGAGAAACCACTTCTTGGATTGCCTCAATATCTCACTCCCAGGGTTAACGGTCATATAAAAGGTACTTCTGACTGGAGCGAGATGAAAGGCGGGATTACTTATTCGTGGAAATGGGGAAATGCAGGACTGGTAAAAGATAATCAGCAATGGGGAAACAATTACAACGGAGCAAATATATTCGGAGGAAATAATCCGACATTTGTCCAGTTAAGGCTTCATATCTCTCCGGTAAAATGGTTTGATTTCAATTATTTCCATGGCTGGCTAAATTCTATGGTCGTTGACAGTGCCCATTCCTTCTGGGTTACAAATAGTTATGGTACCAGTTACCGGAGGGTATATCATAAAAAGTTCATAGCTGCCAATATGTTCACATTCACCCCTTTTAAATATCTTAACATATCGGCGGGAAACAGTATTGTTTATGATAATGATAATGCCAATCCGGCCTATCTGATACCACTTTTCTTTTACAAGTCGGTCGATCATTCCTTAACTTACGGCATTACCAACATGAACTCACAGATGTTTTTTGACATCAGCTCACGACAGATAAAAAACACTCATATTTATGCCACTTTGTTCGTTGATGAACTGTCAGTGAGCCGTTTCACTGAAAAAGATCAATGGAACTTCTTAAGCTACAAAGCCGGATTCAGATTAGATGATCTTCCATTTCCCAACCTTTCATTCACAACTGAGTTCACATATACTTATCCTTTGACATATCAACATAATGTGCCTACTCTTACATTTGAGAATGCAGGATATAACCTGGGATATTATCTGAAGGATAACTCCAGGGAATGGTACGTTGCATTTGATTACCGTCCTTTCAGAACTCTGGATCTAAATCTCTGCTTTATTGATGCAATACGTGGTCCGGATTATACGGAACTTGGTGTATACCGAATTGGTAATCCGCCGTTGGTTTCAGTTCAATGGCATAATACATCATACGGAATTAAAGCTTCTTACCAGGTTATAAATGATCTTTATACCTGGTTCTCATTTACAGCAGGCAATATAACAGGCGATGCAAGATGGAGTCCGGAATATTTTTTCGGAAAAAAGAATACTGTGAATCTGGGTGTTACTTTTGGGTTTTAATGGCCTCACTGCAGCTTTCTTTTCTTTGCCCCCCTGCCCGAGAAGTTAAATCTCTGTTTATCCTTTTGCCCCCCTGCCCCCCTAAAGGGGGGTTCGTACTCGTTATTTAAGTGAGTTTTGTATATTTGAAATATTGCTGCATTATTAATGAAAACAGTAATATCTAAAATTACTATGTATTATGGAGCGGATTCCGCGACATTAAGACACCCATATACTTAGAAGGAGTATGACTAAAGATGAAGGGGTACTATGGAAAAAGTTAAAGGACAGAAATGTATTTAGCAGTAAAATTTAGAAGACAACATCCTGTTTATAATTTCATTGTTGATTTTTATTGTCATGAATATAAGCTTGTCATAGAAGTTGATGGAGATATTCATAATGATGAAATTGCATACCAGTATGATTTGGGCAGAACTAAAGTGCTTAACAATTTTGGATTGAAAGTAATCCGATTTACAAATGATCAGATACTTTATAGTTTAGATTCTGTAATAGAGGAAATCCAAAGAGAAGTTGCGAATCGAACTCCCCTTAGGGGGGCAGGGGGGCAAAAAAGAGATGAGCATAATAAAATTGGGCAGGGGGGCAAAAAAGAGATGAGTATAATAGAGTTGGGCAGGGGCAGAGATGAGCATAATAAAATTGGGCAGGAGGGCAAAAAGAGATGGCATTAGGATAATAATGCTGGGCAGGGACAAAAATAACAGAATGACAATTTAAAGCAAAATGTCTGATGGGTGCAGTCGGGGAAAAAACAAGGAGCATCTTCCGAATACATAATTGTCCGGATAGGAAGATGATAATTACTTTTTAACTGAACAATCTTCCTAAATTTTTATTTACTTCGCTATCTCTAACCTGTTGTTTGCAGTTGACTGATGGAAAAGCGTAAATTCAGGACAATAACACTCCTTGCAGATATTGTCATTCTTACAGTATCCTTTCTTGCTATGGTATGGACCAAGCCTGCAAGCCTCAGGTTTTACCTGCCATCGCATACACCATTCTTCCTTGGTCTGGCAGTAATGTGGATCATAGTTTCCTTAATTAACGGGAAAATGCACCGTGGCAGGATCATCAACTTTTCATCACTCTTTACCAGGGTTCTTACAAGTAATATTATTGCGGTTTCTATTACTGCCCTTGCAATGTACGCTATCAGAGAGATCCAATATTCAAGAACCATTGTCCTGGGAACAGCTTTGCTCGCCACATTTCTTGAACTGGTATTCGGCTCTGTCTATATGGCTTACAAAAAGGCAGTTGTACAGGATTTTGATGCTTATGATAAATTCAAGCCGGAAAGGAGGCCAAGTGAATATGAGCTTGTAAAGAAAACAAACGGGAATGGACATCAAAAGATAGAACATACTGAGGTAAATCCCCGAATTGCCCTGGCGATCGAAAATGAGTGCGGATCGGAAATGGCTCTGGCAATCCTGAATATGACTTGTAGCAATTTTACCGATCACACTGCAGTGTTATCGACCACCACTATTTTTAATATTACTAGTCTGGTGAAAGAAAAGTATGATTATATAATCAATCTTCATAAGATCAATGACATAAAAAAACTCGACAGCTTTCTCGATGCCGTAAACACTAAGCTTGCAGAGAAAGGTTTTTTCTTCTGCTGTGTCGAGACCAAGGACCAGAGGAAACGCAGACTATTAAATAAGTATCCGTTCCTATTGAATTATATTTATTATTTTTTTGATTTTATAATAAAACGGATCCTTCCGAAACTCAGTTTCACAAGGGGATTCTACCTCTTCCTTACACATGGCGATAATGCGGTCATCTCTCGTGCCGAAGCGCTGGGCCGACTCTCAAGGGCAGGATTCAGGATCAAGCAGGAGTCATTCATAGGAAACCTGTTGTGCATTGAAGCAAGAAAGATCAAAGATCCTTTTCCGATTAATGGTAATGTTTATGGCCCATTGATTGCTTTATCAAGAGTGGGCAAGGACGGTAAGATGATTAAAGTATATAAGCTCAGGACCATGCATCCTTATTCTGAGTATATCCAGAAATATGTCTATGAGATACACAATCTTAAGAATGGTGGAAAGTTTAAAAATGATTTCCGTATAACCTCCTGGGGTGCCATCTGCAGAAGAACCTTTTTAGATGAGCTGCCAATGCTCATGAACTTCTTTCGTGGAGATATGAAGATTGTTGGAGTGCGGCCTTTAAGCAAACATTATTTTGAATTATACAGTAAAGAGCTTCAGGAGCGGAGAATTAAATATAAACCCGGACTTATTCCGCCATTCTATGCAGATATGCCCTGCGATCTGGAGTCGATACAGGCTTCCGAACTCAAATACCTTGATGCCTTCGACAAACACCCTGTCTATACTGATTTCCGTTATTTCTGGAAATCGAGCTGGAATATACTGTTCAGGAAGGCAAGAAGCAACTAACGCTTACAGACTTAACGGCGCAAAGGCGCAACGGCGCAAAGGCGTGAAGAAATATCCAATTTCCTCCGCAATGATAAGTTGTGTTAACAACTCTGCACTTGAACCTTTTGCAATATAAAAATGACGGATAGATTGTTTATCTGTTTCAAGTTCATCACCTTCAGCAATATTTGAAGGTACGCTAACGGCAGATCTCTGAATCTGATCTTTCAATCCAAAGTCTTTTGAAAATGACAGCGTTTGAGTTAGTTTATAAATTCTCACAGCTAATTCCTTAGCCAGTTGCCACACACGAAGCTCTTGAAAATTTCCCATAATACAGCGATATTAGATTTATAAATAAAAGTTAGCACGTAGGATAAAGATATAACTTTTCTCTGAGATTAACTGGATGTTAGTTGTTTCCTAAAATTGCATATCGTAATCCCAATAATTATTAATAAACTTTCTCAGCAAGGCCGTTGCGCCGTTGTGCCGTTGTGCCGTTGTGCCATTTCTTTATAAAAAGTGATTAGTTAATTCCCTTGATTTTTAATTTAATAAAAATTAAATACCTTTGCGGCATAATTAAAATTTTAGCCATGGCTGAAAAGACAAGATATTCTGATGATGAGCTTGAGGAATTCAGACAAATTATCCTCATGAAGCTGGATAAAGCCAGGAAAGATTATGAAATACTAAAGTCCAGCATTACTCATGAAGAGAGCAATGATACAATGGATACCTCCCCGACTTTCAAGGTATTGGAGGAGGGTGCGACAACTTTGTCTAAAGAGGAAGCAGGACGACTAGCTCAACGTCAGGAGAAATTTATTCAACATCTTCAGGCTGCCCTGATCAGAATTGAAAATAAGACCTACGGCATATGTCGTGAGACAGGAAAACTAATATCCAAGGAACGACTCAGAGCTGTACCTCATGCTACATTGAGCATGGATGCAAAGATGAAACAGAAATAATGGCTCAAACCACCTTCGCCACCACCTACGCTAAAGCTTCGGTGGTCAAAGAAGGCTACGGTGGTCAAAGGGCGTAAAGGCAATAAGCTGCTCAGGAAATGGAGCAGCTTTTTTATCTTCAGATATGAAAACTTACTTATCAGCAATATTATTTACTCTGATCCTCTGCGGAATATCGACAGGACAGGCTAATGATTCCCTGAAATTCAAATCTTTGCCTCCCGCTGAATTCCTCGCTGTATATCAAAAGGCGCAAAAGGCAGTACTGATTGATGTCAGGGAGTTTTTTGAGTACCGGAAATCAAGAATTAAAGATGCGATCAATATCCCTTCTTCGGGAAACCTGGAAGTATCAGCTGACACTTTAGATAAGGAAAGTAACCTTTTTCTATATTGTACTTCCGGATTCAGAAGCAAGAGGGTTGCGAAATTCTTTTCAGAAGAGGGCTTTACTAAAGTATATTCTCTGGATGGAGGAATAATGGCATGGAGAAAAGAGGGGATGCCGGTAGTGAAGAAGAAACTCAGGAGAAAGGCCTGAATTGTGAGGGGTGGATTGCTTCCTATCTCCCCAGCTGCTGTTTAACTATCTTTGCGATATACTTCCCCAGAATATCGAACTCGAGATTAACAACTGTTCCTTTCCTGATCTGATGAAAATTAGTGACTTCATGGGTAAAAGGAATAATTGCAACTTCAAATGATGCAGCTTTTGAGTTTACTACTGTAAGACTTACTCCATTGACCGATATTGATCCTTTTTCGACAGTTATATAATCGTCCTGAGCAGGCTCATATTCGAAAGTGTAATACCAGCTGCCTCCTGCTTCCTTAACCAAAGAGCAGACTGCGGTCTGATCAACATGTCCCTGAACCATATGTCCGTCAAGGCGTCCATCCAATCGGGTACTGCGCTCCAGATTTACCTTATCTCCTGGCTTTAAGGAGATCCCAGATTAGTTTTTTCAAGCGTCTCTTTTATGGCAGTCACAGTATATGTATCCTCCGTCTTTTCTGACGACTGTCAGACAGACCCCGTTATGCGAAATGCTCTGATCGATCTTAAGTTCATTGACAAATGAACATTTCATGGTTATGTGAAGGTTGTCCTTTTCTTTTTCAAGTTTTACAACCTGAGCAGCTTCTTCAATAATTCCGGAAAACATTTTATTATCAGAATTAAATTAATGGGTGTAAAGTTAGAGAAAATTAGTAAAAGGACACACGACACACGACTCACGACACACGACTCAAATACGAAGAATTGTTTTGACTTTTTAAAAATGATCTTTAAATTTGATTTGGAATAAAAAGTAATCACTTAATCTCGCTGTGCTATGAGCAATTATGAAAATTTGAAGGTTTGGCATAGAGCCGTTGAACTTGCAGTTTCAATCTATAAGTTAACAGGAACGAACAAATCATTTGTTAAAGATTTTGGATTAAAAGATCAAATACAGAGATCATCTGTGAGTATTTCCAGTAATATTTCCGAAGGTGATGAACTCGGAACTGATAAGCAAGCTATCAGGCAATTCTTTATCGCAAAAGGATCGGCAGCAGAACTTTATACTCAGCTTACTATTTCCTCTAAAATAGGATACCTGAATGAGGAAGAAGCCAAGTATTATTTGAATGAATGCAAAGGCATTTCATCCATGCTGACTAATCTCATTAAATCGAGATCATCAGAATAAATTATAATAGATTCTATTTAGTTCTTTAAATTCTCTATTCTGCACGGTGATTTATTCACCGTGTGTCGTGAGCCGTGCGTCGTGTGTCCAAATCATCTTCTTCCCAAACCCCAATCTGTTATCCGTCATCTTAATATGAGTAAGTTTTACGACCCAGAGATGAGTATCCATGAGCGCTGCCGGAGGAAATTTTTTGAGATACGCCCATTTTGCTTTTGATAACAATTCTGCCTTCAGGTTCTGAGATTATTCCCTGAAATTGTATTCCGCGGATCTTTCCTATTACCATAGTCTCAAGAACAACCGATCCTGCAACCAACGGATTTTTGACGAATTCTTTCCCGTGACGGGTATCAGCATCAGTAGTGAAGACCAGCATATTTTCTTCTTCAAGATAAACATAAAAACAATTAGCACACCAGGGTTCATTTTCAACTGTCGTGGCAATTGTAAGAACATGATGCTTCCTGAAGAACTTTATGATCGTGATGTCAACCATTATTCATCCATCTGAAACCATTACTGTCAAATCCTGGCAAGATCGATGATCCGGTCAACCACCGTCATCACAAGATCATCAATGGTCTTTGGGTTACTGTAAAATGAAGGTGTTGCCGGACAGATAATTGCTCCTGCCAGGGTAAGTGTCTTCATATTATTAATATGTATAAGGTTGTAGGGAGTCTCACGGGGAACAATTATCAGTCTTCTTCTTTCCTTAAGCATTACATCGGCAGTACGGGCTATCAGATCATCGGAGGTTCCATTGGCGATCCGTCCCACAGTACCCATCGATGCAGGACATATTATCATTGTATCATACCTGGAGGATCCGGATGCGAACGGAGCATAAAACGATGTTATTGTTGTATTCCTTCGCTGCTCCTTCGGCGTGAAATTCTGACCCTATTTCTGATTTCCAGATCTCTCTGCCGGTATCTGAAAAAATTACTGCAATCTCCTTCAGCGGCGCCTGTATCTCGTGAAGCTTCTCCAGGAGCTTATATGCATAAATGGAACCGCTGGCTCCGGTTATGGCGAGGATTATCTTTCGGCGTTTTGATTTGATAAATTGGCCATTGTAAATTGAAAAGTGGTACAAAGATAATTATATTTGCACTATGCACTCGCCCTAGCGATTCACTTCGGGACAGTCTAACTCTTTGCTAACGGCCGCCGGCTGTTCGTAAGCTCGGTGCTCCTAAAGGGAGCTAAATTGTGAGCCACGAGAATTGCAACATCACGCCGCTGAGCCAGAGGGGACCACAGAGGCGAAGAACAGTTGACAAGACCATTTTTGCATCAGCAGTCTCTCCGTCAGAACTCCAACCCCTGTCGAAGCCATCTCCCTTATCACCTCCACCTTCCTGTTAACCGGAATCACAACTTCTTTCGGATCAATGAGCCAGAGAGATGCTCTGGCCGGCGCATAGCTGATCAGTCCTGCTGCCGGATAGACATTCAAAGACGATCCTACCACAACAAAAATATCTGCATTCCGCCGTAAGATTCACCGCCTCATCCATCATCGGAACCTGCTTCACCAAACCAGACAATATGAGGACGAAGCTGGCTTCCTTTTTCACATTTGTCACCCGGATTAATATCCTTATAACCAATGTCATATATCAGCGATTCATCCATACTGCTTCGTGCTTTTGTGAGTTCCCCGTGAAGATGGACGATTTTTGTGCTGCCGGCTCTTTCATGCAGATCATCAATATTTTGCGTAATGATCTGTACATCAAAATATTTTTCAAGCTTTGCCAACCCGAAATGACCTTCATTTGGCTTGCTGGAGGCCAGCTGTCGTCTTCTTTCATTATAGAATCTCAGAACAAGGTCCCTGTTCTTCATCCAGGCCATCAGGTGTTGCAACTTCAGTTACATCGTACTCTTCCCAGAGTCCGCCGGAATCCCTGAAGGTCTTTATGCCGCTTTCGGAGCTCATGCCGGCACCGGTTAAGACTGACTAGTTTCTTCATATTGATTCAAGTTAAATCAAGACAAAGTTAGACAATTACCAGGTTCTAAGATTCTGTAACCACTTTGTTGACTCAGAGACTCTAGGGACTAAGGGACTGAGGGACTGCACACCTAAATAGTCTAGGATTGAGTGACATATCGACAGTCTTCCATTATTTTCTCATACAGATCCATCAGGGAAAGCTCTTCGTCATTATTGCAACTTAAGAGAATCAGAGGTTTTGTAGGGAAGATATACTAAAGAGTAGTCTAACCAGTATGCTTCATTACAGACTCTTCGTCTCTAGTCCCTATAGTCCCTAAGTCTCTTAGTCTCTTAGTCTGTTAATTATTCGGGATTTTACTATCTTTGTCCGAATTTTTTATAATAACAAGTTTTATTAATCGCAGATCCAATGGGGAAACGGTTTCCTGAATATAAAGGTCTTGATCTTTCGAAGGTAAATAAGGAGATTCTCAGAATATGGGATGAGAATGATACTTTCAACAGAAGTGTACGTGAACTGAACGGAAAAGGTGAGTTTGTATTCTATGAAGGACCGCCTTCAGCAAACGGAATACCTGGAATTCATCACGTGATGGCACGTACGATCAAGGATGCAATCTGCCGTTTCAAAACCCAGTGCGGTTATGAAGTGAAACGCAAGGCAGGATGGGATACCCATGGACTGCCGGTTGAGCTTGGCGTCGAAACAGCTCTTGGCATCACAAAGGAAGATATCGGAAATAAAGCTTCTCCTAAATATATTTCTGTTGAAGATTACAACAAGGAATGCCGTAAGGCTGTAATGAAATACACCGATCTCTGGGAAGACCTTACCAGGAAAATGGGATACTGGGTTAATATGGATCATCCGTATGTGACTTACGATAACCGTTATATCGAAACACTCTGGTGGCTGCTCCAGCAACTCTATAAAAATGGTCATCTCTACAAGGGTTATACAATACAACCATATTCCCCGGCAGCAGGCACCGGACTTAAGCTCCCATGAACTTAACCTGCCCGGCTGCTACCGCGATGTAAAGGATACCACCTGCATAGCACTGTTTAAGCTTACCAGAGATAAAAAATCGGAATTCCTTTATAATAAGATAGATACTGCCGATGTACATATGATGGCCTGGACAACAACTCCATGGACACTTCCATCAAATACTGCACTGGCAGTAGGAAAAGAGATAATTTATATAAAAGTCCGGAGCTTCAATCCTTATTCCGGTGAACCAATCACAGTAATAATAGCTAAAGATCTTCTCAATTCATTGTTTCCTGCATCGAATGCAGGTCTTGACTTCACCGAATATAAACCCGGTGATAAAAAGATCCCGTTCAGAGTTTCAGGGGAATTCACCGGAGCGGAGCTTGAAGGCATAAATTATGAACAGCTTATCGACTGGATGAATCCGGGGGAAGGTGCATTCAGGGTACTGACCGGTGATTTTGTCACAACTGAAGACGGTACCGGGATTGTTCATATTGCTCCTACCTTTGGTGCAGACGACTACAAGGTAGCAAACGAAAATGGGGTACCTCCTCTTCTTGTTAAAAGAAAGGACGGCTCCTTTGGACCTATGGTTGATAAAAGAGGCTACATGGTCCCGATTGCAGATCTTGATGAGACTTTTGTTAAGAATAATGTCAACAAAAAAACTTATGCTGCGTTCGAAGCTCATCCGGTAAAAAATGAATATGATGATAATATTCCTGCCGATGCAGATACGATCGATGTTGAAATAGCAGTGATGCTTAAGCAACAGGGTAAGGTTTTCAGGATCGAGAAGCAGATACACAGCTACCCTCATTGCTGGAGAACAGATAAACCTGTTCTCTACTATCCTCTCGATGCATGGTTCATACGTACAACAGCATTCCGCGACCGTATGATTGAACTTAATAATACCATAAACTGGAAACCACAATCCACAGGTTCCGGAAGGTTTGGTAAGTGGCTTGAAAATCTTGTTGACTGGAACCTTTCACGTTCACGTTACTGGGGAACTCCTCTTCCGATATGGATCACTGAAGACAAAAAAGAGGAAAAATGCATTGGCTCCGCTTCTGAACTAAAAGCTGAGATTGAAAAATCGATCAAAGCAGGATTCATGAAGCAAGAATCCTCTTGCAGAATTTACAGCAGGAGATAATTCACCTGAAAATTACGAACATTTCGATCTGCACCGTCCGTTCGTTGATGAAATTATCCTTGTCAGTGATACGGGAAAGAAAATGTTCCGCGAAGCAGATCTGATTGATGGCTGGTTCGATTCAGGAGCGATGCCCTATGCCCAGGTTCATTATCCTTTTGAGAATAAGGACAATTTCAGTGAAATGTTCCCGGCTGATTATGTTGCAGAAGGTGTCGACCAGACAAGAGGCTGGTTTTTCACTCTTCATGCCATAGCAACCATGATCTCAGACTCAGTTGCTTTCAGAAACATTATTTCAAACGGACTCGTTCTTGATAAGAACGGAAATAAAATGTCGAAAAGACTTGGTAACGCCGTCGATGCATATTCTGCAATTGAGGAAAATGGTCAGTGATCCTTTGCGCTGGTACATGATTACCAACTCCCAGCCCTGGGATAATCTTAAGTTCGACATTACAGGAGTGGATGAAGTAAAACGTAAATTTTTCGGTACTTTATACAATACCTATTCCTTCTTTTCTCTCTACGCAAATGTTGATAATTTCAGATATGCAGAAAAGGAGATCCCGGTCAATGAGAGACCCGAAATAGACCGCTGGATAATCTCGCTTCTTAACTCACTTGTTAAAGAGGTTAGCGGTTGTTATAATGATTATGATCTGACCCGGGCCGGACGTGCAATACAGGATTTTGTAACCGAGAACCTGAGCAACTGGTATGTACGCCTCAACAGGAAACGGTACTGGGGCGGCGATTATGACAAGGATAAACTTGCTGCTTACCAGACCCTTTATGTATGTCTTGAGACAGTCAGCCAGCTTGCAGCTCCAATCGCTCCGTTTTATATGGATCGTCTTTTCTGCTGATCTTAATGATGTGACCGGCAGACATAAGGATAATTCTGTTCACCTGGTTCTTGTTTCCCGAATATGATGAATCACTTATCGATAAGGCTCTTGAGGAAAGAATGGAGATTGCCCAGAAAATATCTTCAATGATACTTGGATTGAGGAGGAAAGTAAGCATTAAAGTCCGCCAGCCGCTGGCCAGGATAATGGTCCCGGTTCCTGATAACAACTTCAGGGAGAAATTTGAAGCAGTAAAAGATCTGATACTTGCTGAAGTCAATGTCAAAGAAGTCGAATATATCGATGACACTTCCTCAATTCTTGTCAAGAAAATAAAACCTAATTTCAAAACGCTCGGTCCGCAGATATGGCAAGCTTATGAAGGATATAAGCAACTCGATTGCAGCATTCACACCTCAGGAAATTGTTGCATTCGAAAACTCCGGAACTCATGCTGTTACTATTAACGGACAGGAGATTATTCTGACCACCGGAGATGTTGAAATAATTTCAGAGGATATACCAGGCTGGCAGGTTGCAAATGACGGTAAGCTGACTGTCGCTCTTGATATAACTGTATCTGACGATTTGCGTTATGAAGGTATTGCGAGGGAGTTTGTAAACCGGATCCAGAATATCCGTAAGGAAAACGGGTTTGATGTTACTGATAAAATCACAGTCTTATCGAAGATCATGATTTTGTGCATGAAGCAGTAACCAGACATTCATCCTATATCGCTTCACAGACGCTTGCTACTTCTGTCGAGTTAGCAGAAACGTTTCGACGGAACCAATATACGTGAAGTAGATATTGATGAGTGGGTGGTGAAGGTGCAGGTGAAGAAGCAAACTTGTAGAACCTTCTGATTTAAGCTTGAATAGGTTTATCCATTTTTGTATTATTATACTTAACCTATGAAACGAATTCTCGTCACCGGCGGTGCCGGATTTATTGGATCTCACCTGTGTGAACGGTTACTTGATCTGGGACATGAGGTGATCTGTCTCGACAATTATTTTACCGGATCGAAGATGAATATCATCCATCTTCTCAAGTAATCCCTATTTTGAACTGATACGGCATGATGTTACAATGCCTCTCTTTGTTGAGACGGATGAGATCTATAACCTTGCTTGTCCGGCTTCTCCTGTACACTACCAGTATAATGGCATCAAGACTATCAAGACATCGGTGATGGGTGCAATCAATACTCTTGGACTTGCAAAGAGGACGAAGTCAAAGATCCTTCAGGCTTCAACAAGCGAGATTTATGGCGATCCTGAAGTACATCCGCAGCATGAAGCATACTGGGGAAATGTAAACACACTGGGACCAAGAGCGTGTTACGATGAAGGGAAGCGATGTGCTGAAACTCTTTTTATGAATTATCACAATCAGAATAATGTGCGTATCAAGATTGCCCGCATTTTTAATACATACGGACCAAAGATGAATTCAAACGACGGCAGGGTCGTTTCCAATTTTATTGTACAGGCTCTTAAAGGTAAAGATATTACGATATATGGCGATGGTTCCCACACGCGCAGTTTTCAGTATGTTGACGATCTTATCGATGGTCTTATCAGATTAATGGATACTCCCGACAGTTTTACCGGTCCGGTAAATCTTGGAAATCCTGTCGAGATAACAATCAACTCCCTGGCCAGGATGATCATAAAAATGACCGGTTCAAAATCAAAGATCGTTTATCTTCCTCTTCCACAGGATGATCCGAAACAACGTAAGCCCGATATTTCTCTGGCCATAAAGGAATTGGGCTGGTCCCCGAAAATTGATGCTGAGACAGGGCTGGCGAAGACTGTGGAGTATTTCAGGGTCTTATTAAATAAGTGACTGACGGACTTAGTGACTAAGGGACTTAGTGACTAAGGGACTCAGAGACGAGGGTTACCAACTCCAATTCTCTGGATGGAGGGACATGTTGACAAGCTTTCCTAATATTTTGTCATAGGTTTCATTAAGGTCAAAATGTTCTTGTTCGGTCATATAGTCACAACTTAACGAGAAATCCAACCAGGTTTGAGTTTCTGCTGCTTCGCCCTCCGAATCCGTGAGTTTTGCAATAAATGATTTTGGATATCTTCTTTTTCTGAAGGCTTCTGCTAGATTTGAGCATACTGACCTGGAAGATCTTCTTATTTGATCTGTTAAAGAATAAATCTCTTCTTTGGGAAATCTCTTGGTTAGTTCAAAAATCTTCATTGCTACATCGAACAAAAGACAATACACGTCTAATTCCTTGTGAGATCTGATTTTCATTTTTCAGCGATTTAAGTAAGACAATTATTATTCCAATCTAAAATTAGAACAAATACTTGAATCCTATTCATAATTTGTTTTATATTCTCATCATCCCTATAGTCTCTTAGTCTCTTAGTCTCTTAGTCTCTTAGTCTCCTTAGTCTCTTAGTCTCTTAGTCTCTTAGTCTCTTAGTCTCTCTTCTTTTATTTAAATCCCTGGTCGGTCATCGCATTTAGTTAATTTCCTGATATCTTTGAACCATGATAGACCGCTCAACCATAGAACGAATTCTGGATGCCGCTCAGATTGTTGATGTGGTACAGGAGTTTGTTCCACTGAAGAAACGGGGAGTGAACTACCTGGGGTTATGTCCATTTCATAATGAAAAAACACCTTCATTCACAGTATCTCCATCGAAAGAGATTTTCAAATGTTTTGGATGCGGAAAAGTGGGAAACTCGGTCAATTTTGTAATGGAACATGAGCATCTGACCTACCCCGAAGCGCTTAAATACCTTGCAAAGAAATATCACATTGAGGTCATTGAAAAAGAGCTTTCACAGGAAGAGCTGGAAAAACAGAATGAGAGGGAGAGCCTCCTTGTGGTTTCATCATATGCTGCCAGGCAGTTCTCTGAAAACCTGTTTCATAATGACGAGGGAATATCTATCGGACTTACCTATTTCAGGGAACGGGGCTTCCGTCAGGATACATTGAAAAAATTTGAGGTAGGTTACTGCTTTGAGAAACGGGACGCATTCTCGAAAAAGGCTCTTGAAGATGGATACAAACAGGATTTTCTTGTAAAGACCGGTCTTTCAGTTCAGCATGAAGACCACATCTTCGACAGGTTCAGCAGCAGGGTGATGTTCCCTATACATTCTCTTTCCGGACAGGTACTCGGTTTCGGAGGCAGAATACTTAAAACTGATGTCAAAACAGCTAAATATCTGAATTCTCCCGAATCAGAGATATATCATAAAAGCAGAATATTATACGGAATATACCAGGCGCGGAAATCGATAACACAGGAGGACAAATGTTATCTGGTTGAAGGTTATACCGATGTTATGTCGTTACATGAAGCAGATATTGAAAATGTTGTGGCATCATCGGGAACCTCTCTGACGCAGGAACAGGTAAGGCTTATAAAAAGATTTACCCAGAATATTACAATTCTTTATGATGGTGACCCTGCCGGGATTAAAGCCTCCATAAGGGGTATTGACCTGGTGCTTGAAGAGGGGATGAATGTCAAGATTGTCCTTATCCCCGATAATGAGGACCCTGATTCTTATTCAAAAAAATTAAGCAATGAGGAATTCCGGAAATTCCTTAAGGAGAATGAAACTGATTTCATACGTTTTAAGACGCAGCTTCTTCTCTCTGAAGCAAGTAATGATCCGGTCAAAAGAGCTGATCTTATACGCGATGTTGTAAAGTCAATTGCTGTTATCCCCGAAGCTATAACAAGGACAGTATATATAAAGGAATGCAGCACCGTACTTGAGGTCAGTGAGCCCATCCTATATCATGAAGTCAATAAGCTCCGGCAGCATAAAAGTTTTCAGGACAGGAATAAATATCCGGGTCCCGAGGATCTTCCTGTTCCTCCGCCGGTTATAGTCAAACCTGTTCAACGCGAGACTGTTACGTATTATTCTGAAAAGGAGATAATCAGACTGCTTTTAAAATTCGGAAATGTAGAATTTGAAAGGACCCTGAATAAAGAAGATGGCAAAGAGGAGATGCTATCTGTAGCTGATTATATTGTCAGGGAGATAACATCTGACGATCTTTTGTTTGACGACAGCGTATGCTCAAAGATTTTTGCCGATTTCAGATTTCATGTCGAGCATGGTCTGATCACAGGTGACAAACAATTCGTAAAACATGGAGATCCTGAGATCTCAAGTCTTTCAGCCGATCTGCTTGCCGACTCGCATGAGCTGAGCAGGATCTGGAAGGATAAGCAAACTTTCGTTGAGACGGAAGATATGAAGCTGAAAGAGATTGTAGGCGATGCCGTCCTCAAATTCAAGAGTGATAAAATAATGATTAAGAGAAAAGAGATAATGTCACTTCTTGAAGAAGCCGTAAAAGCCAACGATACTGAGAAGATACTACAGCTGCAAAAAAGATATGCAAATCTTAGTGTTGTCCTGGGATTAATTTCAAGGAAACTGGGGAACAGGATATTGCTGTAAGACATACAGTACTCACCCCCTTCATCCTCCATAGAGAGTGGCGGGGAGGCAAAACCGTCAACTTAAGAAGTTGAATATAGTAAAATATGGAGAGAGTTTAGTACAAAACAGAATGTAAAATATTGGATATAAGCCTGATACATTTCCCCTCCTTTTGAAGGAGGGGTGGCCGGACCACTTTATAATTATGATACAAATACTGATACCGGCCGGGGTGGTTGATTGTTTATTCAAATTCCGGATCTTTCATTTTGAAGATTTTTCTTATCTCATTTTTTACGAATTCAGGTTCCTGGAATACCAGCCTGTTTTCAAACCTTAGTACTGAGAATCCAAGGCCTTCAAGATATTGATCTCTTTTTTTATCTTTTTCTATTTTATGATATTCACCATGCGGATTTCCATCAAGCTCAATTACCAGTTTTTCTGAAGTACAACAAAAGTCAACTATGTAATTACCTATACTATGTTGTCTTCTGAATTTTCTTTCATTAAGCTTTTTTGATTTTAAAATGTTCCATAACTCAGCCTCAGCAGAAGTGGACTTGTTCCTAAGAGATGATCTAAAAAACTTAAGGCTTTTTTTGTTAAAGAGGATTTTGTTTTTCATGCCAATAAAGGTAAGAAAGAAATCAATGAATCAACCACCCCGATCGGGAAATAAAACACTGTATATATCAGATAATCAATCGTCCCGACCACCCCTCCTTCAAAAGGAGGGGAAACTTTTTTATGCAATATCTCGTTCATCAATAGAGATTAAGTAGACGGCATGGGGTGGGGAGGTGATTACATTAAATATTTAGGGGAATACGGAGGCTAAAAATGCTGCTGTACATCAGGTACCGAAGATCCGGAGCTATAAAATCAAGGAAATCTAATTTATCATCTCTATTCAAACCGATTAATATTAATTGCTATTTTTGAATTATTAACTCTGACAGTATGAGAAGGCCAATTATCATCCTTATTTTATTTATTTTATTTCTTTCAGTCTCCTGCAGACAAGGTATAAAAGAAAAGGATTCATTTAAGCCGGTCTTTTCAACCTATAAATCAGACACCTCAAAAAAGCCATCTACCTCTACAAAAAAATGAGATCTTTTATGGAATACTTACTCCTGTTGAAATGTGCACAATATTTAACAGGCTGGGGATCACTTACAATAATGCAGCTCTGAATCCTGTTTCGAACAGGGATCTCTATTTAAGCATCTCTAAAGCGTCCATAAACACCGGGGTCTATGGAGTTGATTTCGGATATCTTAAGGTTTTTGGAATAGGACAGCAGATGATCGATTATATGGTCACTATCCGTGATATGAGCAACAAACTCGGCATTCCCGACAGTTACCTCACCGGACCTATAAAGAAGGTGGAAAATGATATATCAGATCCTGATACAATTCTGTACCTCATGAACGATGCTTATACTAAAATGGAAGCACACCTTCGTGAAAGCGGAAGAGAAAGCACTGCTGGTCTTATGATTATGGGTGGCTGGGTCGAAGCTATGTTTATTGCCACCCAGCTTGTTTATAATCCTGACAGGCCCGATTCTGAAGTCGTACAGAAGATCGCACAGCAGAAATACACTCTTACCACTCTTCTGAGCTTCCTGAAAAATTATTATGATGACCCTGTTGTAGTTTATTATTCCAAGAAACTTAAATACCTGAAAAACTATTTCGACTCTTTTGATATCTATTTCAAAAAGGGCGATCTTGAAATTGATACTGCAAAGCAAGTCTTCCGTTCCACCGGAAGTCAGATGACTGTAACAGTTGAAACATTGAATAAGATACGCGACTATGTCGCAAAACTAAGGACGGAGATGGTAACGCCCTAGGAATGTATTATGTATAACAGGCGATTGGCGATGTGCTTTATTTAATTGTCATTGCGCGCGCGTAGAAGGAACTGCAATCTTAAACTCCAGCCCTCTGAATTTACTCCTGATTTATTTGTATATTAGATTCACCAATCTGATCAACTGTTGAACCTAACCACCGCAAAATGAAATCTGCAAAACTCATTCCAATCCTTATTGTATTTCTTATCCTAACATCTTGTGGTTCAAAGAATAATAAGTTATTACAGCAAATAAAAAATCAGGGAACTGAAGCCGTCACTGTGAATATTCCTCTTGATAAAGGCTTCAGTGAGTATATTTCAGGATATACTTCAGGCGTTATTCCGGCCAATTCAGTTATTGAAGTACACTTTACACCCGAATTTGCTGCTAAGGCTGACAAGTCGGCTTCAGGATTATTTGTGTTTGAACCATTTGTTAAAGGGAAAACGGAATGGAAAGATGAAACAACTCTTGTCTTTACACCTTCAAAACATCTCGATCCTGAGACCACTTACTCGATTAATCTTAACCTGGACAAACTCTCCGAAGTGAATGACAGGCTGAAAGTATTTCCATTAAAGGTCCAGACTGTCAAAAAAGACTTCCATGTGACTATAGGATCCCTTGACTGTTCAGGTGCTGCAGGAAACGGCTATCTGCTTCATGGCCAGATAACAGCTTCCGATTTCATAGAACCTGCTGAAATCGAAAATTATCTGAATGCCAGACTGGGAAGAAAAAAGCTGGAAATAACTTGGGACCATTCTGCCAGTCTCATTCATAAATTCACTGTAACAGGAATTGACCGCACTGACAAGGTTCAGGGACTTCTTATTACATGGGATGGTTCTTCAGGCCGGGTAAAACAAGAAGGATCTGCTTCAATAAATATACCTCCTGCCGGGGAATTCAATGTTCTGGATGTAATTTCAAGCTCGGATGGCAGTCAGAAAATAGATATTATATTTTCAGATGCCATTGATCCTGCCCAGGAAACTGAAGGACTCATTCATTTAGATCCATTTTCAGAAAATACGTTGAGTATTGCTTCGAATATTGTAAGCATCCTGCCGGCAAAAAGGTTACAGGGAATTGTCATGCTTCATGTGGAGCCGACAATTAAAAACAATAAAGGAGCTAACCTCACTCAGTCCTTTTCAAAACAGCTTGACTTCACCTCCCTATACCCTTCAATAGCGGCTGTTGGAAAAGGTGTGATACTGCCTTCTTCAAAAAATCTTATATTTCCATTCAGGGCTGTAAACCTTAAAGCTGTTGACCTTAGAATAATCAAGATATTTGATAACAACCTTCCTTATTTTCTTCAGGAAAATGATATCACCGGCAGCAATTCGATAAAACGGTTCGGACGTCCGGTATATTCAGGAAAAGTTGATCTCGTCACTGGCTCAGCAATGAATGATGGTCAGTGGAGCCTGTATACTATTGATCTTGCTGACTACATAAATATTGAACCGGGTATACTATATAAGGTAGAGCTGGGTATGAGAAGGTCTTACTCTCTTTATCCCTGTATAGCCACAGGTGAAGTAAGTAAATATGAAGAAGCCCTTCAGATGGCTGCTGAGCAAAACAAGGAATCATGGGACGATCCCGACAATTATTATAGCGAAGATGAGTATGACGTTTATTACAGATACGGTCTTGACTGGAATCAGCGCGATAATCCTTGTAATGACGCTTACTACAGTCCCGATAGAATGATTTCAAAAAACGTCCTGGCGTCAAATTTAGGACTGATGGCAAAAAAAGGGGAAGACAATATTCTGCATGTTATGGTCAACGATCTTATTACCGCTATGCCATTAAATGAAGTATCAGTTGAAGTATTTGATTTACAGATGCAGCAGGTTTCTTCGGGAACGACCAATCAGGATGGGTCAGTGGCTATTCATTGTGAAAGAAAACCGTTCCTGGTCATTGCAAAAAAAGATAAAGACAGGAACTGGCTTAAAATAAATGATGGAGCTTCTCTTTCTCTGAGTTCATTCGACGTGGCGGGAAACAAACCCGAAAACGGAATTAAGGCTTTTATATATGGCGAAAGAGATGTCTGGAGACCCGGTGATTCAATTTTCCTTTCAATAATCATAAAAGATATGAAAGGAAATCTTCCTGAAGGACATCCTGTCCAGTTTGAACTTATTAATCCTCTCGAACAGAAAGTTGATAATCAGGTTCAGAAATTAGAAGGAAAGAACCTTCTTGTCTTCACATCAAAAACCCCTTCTGATGCAGTCACTGGTGATTATAGAGCCATATTCAGAATCGGGGGTGCCACCTTTACAAAACGGGTAAGAATTGAAACTGTAAAACCGAACAGGCTGAAGATAAATCTGAATTTCCAGGGTGAGATCCTTGGCGGGTCCAATCCTGTTGCAAAAGGAACTCTCAATGTGAAATGGCTTAATGGAAACGTGGCAAAGAACCTAAAGGCATCTGTTGATTATATCCTGAAGCAGACAAAAACACAATTTGACAAATATGGACAATATGAATTTGATGATCCAATAAGTGAATTCCATACAGAAACGGTAAACATTTTTAAAGATGCAGTAGATGATAAAGGAAATGCTACTGTTGTTTTTGATCCGGGGAAAGCGACAAATGCGCCCGGAATGCTGAATGCTGTGTTTACAGCTAAAGCCTCAGAGCCCGGAGGTGATGAAAGTATTACCCAGACAAGCTATAAATATGCACCATATCCGGTATTCGTCGGGATAAACCTTCCAGGACTTAAAGGTAAAAGCAGAATGCTTTTTACTGATGCAGTCAATGAAGTCAGATTTGTCACGGTCGACGAGAAAGGAAAGCCAGTCCGATCAGAAGTTGAAATAACAATTTATAAAATCTCGTACAGATGGTGGTGGGAATCAGATGAAGAAAATCTTGCTTCATTTATTTCCAACCAGAATTATAAACCCGTAATTAAAAAAACTATTACCACTTCAGGCGGAGAGGGTTCTTTCACATTTAACATTGATAAAAAAGAATGGGGTCGTTACCTGATAAGAGCTACCTCTCCCGGTGGCCATACGACCGGCAAAATACTTCTTGTAGACTGGCCCTGGGAATATGGTTCAAAAGGCAATACTGAGGGGGCCACTCTGCTCGCAATCAACACCGATAAAGACAAGTATAACACCGGAGATGAAATAAAACTCACCTTCCCTGCTCCCGAAAATGCAAGAGCTATTGTGACTCTTGAAAACGCTGAAGGTGTTCTGGATGAAATGCGGGTAGGTACTGAGAAAGGCAGCACCGTAGTCTCATTCAAGGCAAGACCTGAGATGGCACCTAATGTCTATGCATACGTTACAGTGATCCAGCCTCATGCTCAGACTGTCAACGATATGCCAATGAGGTTGTACGGAGTAGTGCCTGTTATGGTCGAAGATCCTCAGACCCGGCTTGTACCGAAAATTGAAATGCCTGATGAGATCCGTTCACAAAAACCAGTGGTGATCAAAGTCAGTGAAGCAAACGGGAATTCCATGAGCTATACCCTGGCGGTCGTTGATGAGGGACTGCTTGATATAACAGGTTTCAAGACTCCCGATCCATGGAACTATTTCTATGCCCGCGAAGCTCTTGGCGTCCAGACCTGGGATCTTTATGATTTTGTTCTTGGAGCCTTCGGCGGAACTCTCGACAGAGTATTTGCTACAGGTGGAGATGAAACCGTTATTGATAAATCTGCCAATAAAGCAAAGAGGTTTGTACCGGTAGTAAAATTCCTTGGTCCTTTTAGTCTGACCTCAGGAAAAATCAAATACTCATACTATTACATTGCCTCAGTATACCGGGTCCGTACGGACAATGATCATAGCCGGAAGCGACAGGGCTTTTGGCATTGCGGAGAAATCCGTACTTGTTAATGACCCTCTGATGATACTTGTAACCGCTCCCAGGGTTGTCAGCCCGGGCGAAAAAGTCGCCCTCCCGGTCTCCCTCTTCATTCAGAAAAACGGTATCAGCGATATTACAATTAAAGCCGAAGGAAATGATCTTATCAGCTTTCAGGAGAAAACAAAAAGTATATCCGTGTCAGGTACAGGCGAGAAAGAATCGGAATTTTCATTTACTGCGGGAGGAAAAACCGGTGTGGCAAAAATAAGTGTTACTGCAACCGGTGGCGGAGAGAGCGCTACCTATAATATGGAGATTGAAGTGAGAAGTCCTAATCCGCCTGAGTTACGGACTGAACTTAAGGTAATAAGAAAGGGTGAAAAGTTTGAAACATCCTTCAAGCCTTTTGGAATTGAGGGATCTAATTCTGCCACAATTGAGGTCTCGTCACTTCCATCAATAAACCTTGAGAAAAGAATGGAATATCTTCTTGATTATCCGCATGGATGTTCCGAGCAAGTAACATCACAGGCATTTCCACAGTTATGGCTCAAAGATCTCACAAGCAATGATGCGAGCTCAAAATCTGTTTCGGATAATATCTCAAAAGCCATTAACATACTTATTTCCAGACAGATGGTCAATGGTGGTATAGCTTTGTGGCCGGGCTCAGGCCAACCAGATAACTGGGTGACATCATATGCAGGCCATTTCATGAGTGAAGCTGAAAGGAAAGGATACAATATCCCTTCAGGATTTAGACAGAGATGGCTTGGTTACCAGAGAAAAGCAGCACAGGACTGGCGTTATGATGCTATGTTCAAACAGACAGCCAATGATCAGGCATACAGGTTGTTTACGCTGGCTCTTGCCGGTCAGCCCGAAAAAGGGGCTATGAACAGGCTCAGGGAATCACCGAACATTCCTCAATTATCCCGATGGCTGCTGGCAGCTACATTTGCCACAACCGGAAGGCCTGAAATCGCTGCAGGACTGCTCGATGTAAGGAATACCGGAACTGAGGCTGAGTTCTGTAATTATTATTATGGCAGTGAGATGCGCGATAAAGCTATTATATTATATACCCTTACTCTTTTGAAAAATGAAGAACAGGTGCTTCCTGTGCTTAAGACGATCTGTGATAATTTCAATAATGAGGACTGGTACAGCACACAGTCAATAGCATGGTGCTTGTATTCATATATGAAATGGACAGAAACAGTACCAGGTGACAAAAGTGGTCCCTCAAAAATAACATTCACTTTCAACGGTAACAAATCTGAACAGACAGTGCCTTCGAAACAAGTCTGGTTAAAAGATCTGAAGCAGAATAGCGATAATAACTCACTTATCATTGAGAACAAATATGAGCAGCCACTGTATGTAACCCTAACAAGGAAAGGGATCCCTCTTGTCTCCGATATGGCACGTGAAGATAAAGGAGTAAGCATGAAAATTGATTATATGGATATGAACCTGAAACCCCTTGATCAGAAAAATCTTAAACAAGGTTCTGATTTCTTGATGGTTGTAAAGGTCACCAACAATACATTCTCATTGATTCAGAATATTGCACTTACAGAAATGGTTCCAAGCGGTTGGGAAATACAGAATACGAGGCTGTTTGAAGCAGATTACGGAATTAAGGAAAGTATTTCTGATTACCGTGACTTCAGGGATGACAGGGTAAACACCTATTTCAGCTTAACAGAAGGGCAGACCAAAACTTTTGTTCTGATACTTAATGCAGCATATAAAGGGGAATTTTATCAGCCGTCGGTATGGTGTGAAGCAATGTACACACCAAATTGTTATTCTAGAATTCCCGGAAATCAGGTAACAGTAACCGGGCAATAAATTGGGCAGAAAATTTAAAATATTTGTCCTGTCAGCCGGGGTACTCATTACCCCGGTTATGCTTTCACCATTACCTGTGTTAAGGGTACCACTTTCAACTGTTGTTGAAGCCAGTGACGGAAGTTTGCTTGGAGCCAGGATAGCCGCTGACGGGCAATGGCGTTTTCCGGCTTCCGGGAAAGTCCCTGAAAAATTTGAAAAAGCTCTGCTGACCTTTGAGGACAAATGGTTCTATTATCATCCAGGCGTCAATCCTGTTTCAATATTAAGGGCTTTGAAAAATAATATTAAAGCTGGAGAAATAGTCAGTGGCGGAAGCACGATAACCATGCAGGTTGCCAGGATCTCAAGGGGAAATAAACCGAGGAACTACAGAGAGAAATGCCTGGAAATTCTTTCTGCCTTAAAACTGGAACTATTTCATTCAAAAAAGAACATACTCCTTCTGTATGCATCAAATGCTCCATTCGGAGGAAACACTGTCGGGCTTGAAGCCGCCGCCTGGCGATTCACGGGAAAATCTTCAACAGACTTAACCTGGGCCGAAGCTGCTGCCCTTGCAATTCTCCCGAACTCTCCAGCGCTTGTTTTCCCCGGAAGAAACCAGGAGATTCTTAAGAAACGTCGTGATGATCTCCTTAAAAGGCTGCATCAAAGAAAATATATTGACTCTATTACTATGGTGCTGGCTTTGGATGAACCTCTGCCGGGAGGTCCAAAACCATTGCCATCAATCGCCCCTCATCTTACGGATTATTTCTACCAAACCAACAAGGGCGAGACGGTAAGAACGACAGTCGACCCTGTGCTTCAGGAACGGGCAACAGAAATTTTAAATGCCCATCAGAAAGATCTCGCCTCAAATTTTATCTTCAATTCCGCCTGTCTTATCGTAGAAGTTGAAACGGGTAATGTGTTAGTGTACGTCGGTAATAATACTCTCGATGATGCACGTGTCCATAGCGGAGATGTGGATAATATCCGATCGCTCAGAAGCACAGGAAGTATCCTTAAACCTTTTCTTTATGCAGGCATGCAGTACTCGGGTGATATACTGCCAAATTCACTTATTGCCGATGTCCCTACCAGGTTTCCCGGATTCTCGCCCAAAAATTTTGATCAGACTTACAGCGGGGCTGTAGGTGCTGGCTTCGCACTATCGCAATCACTGAACATCCCGGCTGTTAAAATGCTTCAGAAATATAACTCTGAAAAATTACTGGAACTTCTCCGCAAAACAGGTTTTACAGGTTTTAATAAACCTGCTGATTATTATGGCCTCTCTCTTATCCTTGGTGGCGGAGAGACATCATTATGGGATCTCACCGGAGCGTATGCCTCTCTTTCCAGGGTACTGAAACATTTCCTGAATACGAATAAATATTATAACGAGGATTATCATGCCCCTGTCCTCATCCCGAAATCAGATACAAATACCTTAAAGGCAGAAGATGCCGACCCGCCCCTTTCCGCTTCAGCAATCTGGCTGACATATGAAGCGCTTCAAAAGGTTAACCGCCCCGAGAGTGAGTCGGGCTGGCAATATTTTGCCTCATCACCTGACCTGGCATGGAAAACCGGGACAAGCTTCGGATTCAGAGACGGCTGGGCAGTAGGAACCACTCCCCGGTATGTTATTGGCGTTTGGGTTGGAAATGCAACAGGAGAAGGAAGACCCGGATTGACGGGTATTACTGCTGCTGCTCCATTATTGTTTGAGCTGGTCAATATTATGGGGACAGGTTCTTGGTTTAAAACCCCTTATGAAGATCTGACAATGATTAGGGTCTGCAGCAAGAGCGGGTTCAGGGCCGGACCTGACTGTCAGGAAACAATGGAAGTAGCTGCCTGCCTGAACGGATTAAGAAGCGAAGCCTGTCCGTATCACCGGATAGTCCATTTAAACAAGGCAAAAACCTTTCAGGTAACATCAGATTGTGTTTCACCGGCAGATATGATAAATGAATCGTGGTTTGTTCTTCCGCCTGCCATGGAATATTTTTACAGGAAGAAACATTCCGGGTATATGGCTCTTCCCCCTCCTGCGGTAGGTTGTACCGGCAGCAAGACTATTTCCGTTATGGAGTTTATCTATCCTACACCTGGTATTAAAATTTTTATACCTCGCGATCAGACAGGAGAATTGACCAGGGTTATCACTGAGGTTGCTCACAGGGATCCCTCAAAAAAGATCTTCTGGCATCTTGATGATAAATATATTGGCATAACCCGGTTCATCCATCAGATTGAGATACTGGCAGGTTCAGGCAACCATACTCTGACAGTTGTGGATGAGGATGGGAACACGATCAGGTGCGGGTTTACGGTAATATGAATTCTCTTTGCGAACTTTGCATAACTTTGCACTTGCCTGCCGGTATGCAGGGTTAAATTTTTCATTAGCACTCTATGAATTATTCCGATCCCGAAGAATGGTTCCCTATTGTAGATGAAAACGGGAATAGTATTGGCAAAGCACCCCGCAGAGTGTGCCATGATGGGCATAGCATGCTTCTGCATCCTGTTGTGCATCTTCACCTTTTTAATTCACATGGCGAGCTGTTTTTGCAGAAAAGAGCAAAATCAAAAGATATCCAACCGGGAAAATGGGACACCTCGGTTGGAGGCCATGTCAGTCTCGGTGAAACTATTGAAGAAGCTCTCCTGCGGGAAGCTGACGAGGAACTGGGATTATATAAATTTGTGCCTGAATTTCTTAGAAAATATGTATGGGAATCATCGCGTGAAAAGGAGCTTGTAAACTCCTTTTCCACAATCTCTGATATCCTTCCTGTAATTAATAATGATGAAATTGAGGAAGGAAGATACTGGCCCTTTGAAGAGATAAAAGAGAATTTGGGTAAAGATATTTTTACGCCCAATTTTGAGCACGAGTTCAGGATTCTTTTTATGTAATAAATAAAGGAATTTTCATTATTTTTACTACTAGAAAGATTATTCACATACTATCTAAATAATGAAGCCTGACAAGATTGTTTTGTCGTTAACCTTATTAATACTTCTCACAATTTTTTCCTGGTTTACATCCTGCACCCATATAGCAAATATCGCAAATCTGCCTGAGGTCTGTTTTACAGGTCAGGTCCTGCCCATATTTATAAATAATTGTGCCATGGCTGGTTGCCATGGCGGAGGTGGCAGGGAGGAACGCAGGCCTCTTAATACTTATACAGACATAATGAGGGATGTCACACCGGGAAATCCTGATGCCAGCAGGGTTTATCAGACACTTATTGCGAAATGGGACAACCATATGCCCCCCGGTCAGCCATTGTCACTGGAAAACAGGACAATAATTAGGGTCTGGATAGAACAAGGTGCTGCATTAACCACTTGCACGGATACTACAGGACAGGGAGGAGGAGGAAATACATATGTAGCACGTGCCTGCTTCACCCGCGATATCCTGCCAGTAATTATATCACGATGTGCTTCTACCGGATGTCACGATGCGACAACAAATCAGGAAGGATATAATTATACGACATATACCAATATATTAGGCTCAGTAACCCCTGGGAATCCTGGCTCGAGCAGGTTATACATTGTCTTAACAATTGCGGGAGGAGAATCAAAAATGCCGCCGGCAAGCAGTCCTCAATTAACTACAGCGGAGATCGACTCAATCGGAAAATGGATAAGCTATGGAGCCCTTAATGAAAACTGCGGAGAAGTTTGTGATACAATAAATCCTGTTACATTTTCGGGAACTATCTGGCCAATTATTCAAACTTCGTGTTCAGGTTGCCACAGTGGAAATGCACCATCAGGCAATATTCTGCTGGCAGCGTACAATAACGTTGCAACAATCGCTTCAAGTGGTGCATTAATAAACTCGCTGAAAGGGTCAGGTGTTCCACAGATGCCTCTGGGCACTACTTTCTCAGCCTGCAGAATAAGACAATTTGAAATATGGATAAACAATGGATTTCCAAACAATTAATAATTATTTGAAGATGAAGCGTTTATTCCTATTCCTTACGACAATAATCATCTTTTTATATTTCTTTGTTTCTTGCTATTATGATAATGAGGAAGCATTATATCCAACAATATCAAGTGCATGCGATACTTCTAATGTTACATTCAGCGTGACAATAACCACAATTCTCAACAACAATTGTTATTCATGCCATTCAAACGGCAATTCATCTTTTGGTGGAGGGATCCGCCTGCAGAATATTTCAGATGTAATGACCAATTCTGCCAGGGTAGTTGCTGCGATTAAGCAGACCGGTTCTTTCCCAATGCCACCAGGCGGAAAACTGGGCAGTTGTTCAATTACACAATTTGATATATGGATAAGAAACGGAATGCCCAATAATTAAATCCCCTTAATTGCAGCTTAAATATGAGACGATTATTCATCACTATTCTCTTATCCCTCCTTACATTAGGGATCTTTGCCCAGGATGACTTGATGAGCATGATCAACCAGGACACTTCAAAGGCAACAAACTACACCACAGCTACTTTCAAATCCACCAGGGTGCTGAATGGACATTCGATAGAAAGAATGCCTGAAGGACAACTTGATGTAAGAATATCACACCGGTTCGGAACACTTAATTCCGGAGGTTATAACTTTTGGGGTCTTGACATATCAAACATTCATCTGAGTCTTGAGTATGGGATCTTCAATTGGGTCATGATTGGTATTGGCAGATCAGAGTTTGAAAAGACTTATGACGGATTCGCAAAATTCAGCATTCTACGGCAGTCAACAGGTGCAATAGAGATGCCTGTGTCAGTTTCAGCTGTGACTTCCATCGCAATGAGAACATTAAAGTTTCCCGATCAGACCAGAACGAATTATTTTACCTCACGGTTAGCTTATGTGACCCAGATACTGGTTGCCAGGAAAATAAGTGAGGGATTCTCGGTTCAGCTGACTCCCACTTATCTCCATCGTAATCTGGTTGCCACAGAGCTTGATCCCAATGACATCCTTGCTTTGGGCGCAGGGGCCAGATTGAAGCTATCGAAAAGGATCAGCTTCAACGGAGAGTACTACTACATTGCAAATCCAAAAACTTATCTCAGTCAACAAATCTATAATCCGCTCTCACTGGGTTTCGATATAGAAACCGGTGGTCATGTATTTCAACTGTTTTTAACAAACTCTCTGGGCATGACCGAAAAACAATTTATTGGAGCAACAACCGGAAGGTGGAGAAAAGGAGATATTCATTTTGGTTTTAATATTTCAAGGGTATTTACGTTGATTAAACACGGGAAAACTTTAAACTATTAGTGCAAATTATTGTTAATAATCGAGGAACCGGTTAACTGCTGGTGGTACATAGATGACACAATAATAATTCATACCCTTACTTAAATAACTAAATCATTATGAAACGATTGTTTTTACTCGCGCTCTTTCTGAATATTGTGATTGCTGGAAATGCACAGAAGTATTTGACCAAAAATGGCTATATCGGTTTTTATTCCCATACTCCTCTGGAGGAGATCAAAGCAGACAATAATCAGGTAGCCAGTGCACTTGATATCTCCACCGGAGAAATGGTTTTTCAGGCACTTATCAAATCATTCCATTTCGACAGGGCCCTTATGGAAGAACATTTCAACGAGAATTATATGGAATCGGATAAAATTCCAAAATCTGTTTTTAAAGGGAAAATTACAAATCTGTCAGATGTGGATTTTTCGAAACCTGGAACTTATAATATTACAGTTGAAGGCGATCTGACGATCCACGATGTGACCAACAAGATCAATACAAAGGGAACAATAGAAGTAGTGAACGGCGGTATTAATGCGAATTCTAAATTTAATGTTGTCCCTGAAGATTATAAGATAACAATTCCCGGGGTAGTAAGAGACAAAATTGATAAAACGCTGGAAGTTACTGTTGCTATGAAATATACTCCGGCTGGTAATAAGTAGGCAATTCACCGGAAAAGAGAATCTTTAGTATTTTATCCCAAATGAAACCTTACATTAAAATCTCATTGTTTGTGGTCTTTTTTGTCGCCCTTGGGGGAATATTCGCGGGCCTGTATATGTTCAATCTCAAACACCCCGATACTTCCAAAGTCAAACCCGATTTCATTATATCGGCTACTGCCCTGCAAAAAGATTTTGAAGCAAATGAAGTAACAGCCTCAGCCAGGTATATAAATAAAATCCTTGAAGTAAACGGTACTATATTGTCAATAACCAGGGCAGACAGCAGTCATCTGAACCTGGCTCTTAAAACCGGCAATGAAATGTCATCGGTAATTTGTACTTTTGCATTGAGTGATACTTCAAAATTCAAAACCGGCGACGAGATCACCCTTCGTGGTGAATGTTCCGGATTTTTGATGGATGTCCTCCTTAATAATTGTGCAGTAGTACAAAACAGAAAATAAATGACATGAACAGACCTGTGAAAATACTAATGTTTAAAAATGAGATAGAGGCAATGCTCCTCGATGAAATTCTGACTGAAAAGCATATCCCTCACATTATACGTTCATATCGCGATTCAGCTTACGACGGACTATGGCAAACTCCAACAGGATGGGGCCACATTGAAGCCCCTGAGGAGTATGCTGACGAGATAGTGAAAACGTATGACCAGATGTCTGACTAAAGGTTCTTCTCATAACCTGTTTAATCAACTTAAGTTTTTATCTTTGTTCAGCATTTTTATCCAGACACCCATAGCGGAATAAAATACAACTGCTTAGATTATAGGTAAATGAATCATAGTAATACGGATAGAAACAGACTTCTTAATTCCTTATCGGATATGCTTCATTCCATTGTACCGGTGATTAAAAGCAGGTATTTTTATTTTGGTATCATTTCAATTATTGCAGGAGCAGGTTTAAATTTTGCTTCTGAAACCTATCTTCATAATTACATGAGTGCAGGAAAAACCCTGCCTATGCTCTCGGATTTAGTCCTCGATAACCTGCCATTTTACAACGTTTCTCTTATTTATGATGTGGGATGTCTCATCCCAATTTTCCTCGTTTTAATATATATAGTACATAAAAAAGATTATAACAGGATCCCGATGTTTTTATTAATGACTGGCATTTTTTATATAGTAAGAGGTATTTTTATTGTCCTGACCCCATTTGGAAATCCGCCAATGTTCAACGGATCAGACCCTTTGTTTCACGGATTTTCAAATTATGAATTGGGTGTATACCCATCAGGACATGCAGGAAACGTTTTCCTGTTATTTCTGCTAGTCAGGGACAGGGGCTATAAATATCTGATAATGATCTGTCTTGTTATAGTCATTACTGCATTATTCCTGGCACGCGGACATTATAGTATTGACATTCTCTCAGGCCTATTCTTTTCATACGCTATCCGGGAGTATCGGAGAAAAGCATCTAGCAATGTTTGACCTCGGAAATGGTAAAAAGCCCGAAAAAGTTAAAGTCCTTGTTTGATTAATTATTAAAAACTTTCACAAAATGAAATACAGATTATTTCTCGTTGCTGCAATTTTATTAATCTCAGGTATTACAAATGCTCAGGATAAACCTGAACCAGCAGGCAAAATCACTTGATGATGCATATAAGCTTGCCGGAAAAGATGGCAAAAGTGTAATGATAGTTTTTCATGCATCATGGTGCGGGTGGTGTAAAAAATTTGAAGCTTCTGTCAATGATCCTTCATGCAAGGAATTTTTTGATAAACATTTTGTGATCAGGTACCTCGACATTCTTGAGAAGGCAGATAAGAAAAATCTCGAGAACCCCGATGCGATGGAGGTTTTTAATAAGTTTGGAGGCAAGGACCAGGGAATTCCGTTTTTTCTGATTTTTAATAAGAACAGGACCCTCATTGCTGATTCGAAAATAAAGGCTGAAGGAGCCGCTCCGGATAAACCTCTTCAAAATATCGGATGCCCTGCCAGCGATGAAGAGGTGGCCGCTTTTATTCTGATCCTGGAAAAGGCTGCAAAAATAACTCCAGCGGAAAAAACTGCAATTTCGGACCGATTCAAAAAGAACAGGAGTTAAACCAGACGCTTAAAATCCCTTCATGCCTCAAGAATCGGGAGGCGGGTAAAGGTTATAGAAAATCCATTAATCCTGCTTTGGAGTAGTAATGGCAATCTCCTTCTTTTTCTCCATCCTTCTGATGAGATAGTAATTGACAACTCCGATAATCACCATTCCGAGGATAAAAAGGGGTATGTGATCTTCCAGTGATCAGGTCCTGTCATCATTGACCACTCCGACATGCCGCCTATACTTGCCAGCAGTGTCAGTGGCATAAAAATAGTAGCAATGAGAGTAAGTCGTCTTACAGAAGTATTCGTATCATTCGACATTTTAGTCATCAGGTTATTAAGCAATGATGTATATAGTTCCATAAGACTTGTTTCAATCTCCCTGTATGTTTCAGTTAGTTCGAAGAATTTAGCCAGATGATCATATATATCACGAAAATGAACTATAGCTTTTTCAGAGATATACGGACAATCAAACCTGCAGATTTTTACCAGGATCTCCCTCTCGTGATATAATGTTTTTCTTAGTCTCATCAGACTTTTTCTCATGCTTATGAGCTGTACCGGCTGAAATTTTTCCACATTATCAAGAAGAGACTCTTCGGCTCGCTCGAGCTCTTCTTCCATATCATCAAATGCCTTGTATTTTTCATCAACCAGCCAGTCAAGCACAATATGCATAAGGAAATCAGGACCACTTTTTGCATTTGTATTCCCATTTTCAATTATCCCTTCTATATTATTCAGTGGCTTTCTTTCTTCTGAATTATGACCGCTTACAGTGATGATAAAGTTCTTCCCGATAAAAAGATTTATCTCATCGATAAAAAGTACAGATTTCAGGTAGCTGAATGAATTAAAAATAATAAACGTATTGTTCGCAAAATGCTCAATCTTGGGGACCTGCTCTTCATCAAAGCAGTCCTCAACGGATAACGGATGAATGCCGATCTTATCAATAAGAGAAGAAAGTATATCTCTGGAGGGTTTATAAAAATTGAACCATACAAATCCTCCTTCAGAAGCAGCTGCAATAGCTCCCTCCAATGTTTCAACGCCATAGAATGATCCGGAGGCGGGAAAATGGTAAAATTTTGATTCTGACATATTTCTGGTTAAAATTTTAAACCGGTTTAAAACTGAATCCAAATTACTACAAAAAACAATATAAAGCGAACTTCATCAGATCAGGGATATCCGAACATTTCCGGAAAGAAGATGTTTAGTAATTGCGTTTCAGAAGTTATAGGGAAGATCGGGGCAGAATAGGATAAAAATCATTAATTGAATTCAGAAGAAGGATCATTTTTGCAAAAAATATTTATAATGAATAACGCCATATACAATTTCAGAGAACCAAAGAATGAACCTGTCTTATCCTATAAGCCTGGAAGTCAGGAACGTATTCTGCTTGAGGAAGAACTTAAAGTTCAAAAAAACCAGGTTATTGATATCCCGCTTATCATTGGAGGAAAAGAGATCAGGACAGGCAAGACAGGAAAGGTTGTTATGCCTTCAGATCATAACCATGTTCTTGCAACTTATCATATGGCTACAGAGAAGGAGGTTACTCTTGCCATTAATGCAGCTCTTGATGCCAAATGTGAATGGATGACACTGTCATGGATGGAGAGAGCAGCAATAATGGCAAAGGCTGCAGAGCTGCTTTCAAAAAAATATCGTTATCAGATCAATGCAGCCACAATGCTGGGCCAGGGTAAAAATGTTCTTCAGGCTGAAATTGATGCTGCCTGTGAGGTCATAGATTATCTCCGATTCAATATCCATTTTGCTTCACTCATATACCAGGAACAGCCAATATCCGAAAGTGAGAATATTAACCGCCTTGAATACCGGCCACTTGAAGGATTTATATATACTGTTACTCCTTTTAACTTCACCGCTATAGCGTCAAACCTGAACACCAGTGTTGCACTTATGGGAAACACCACCGTATGGAAACCTGCTACAACTTCTCTCCTTTCGAACTACTACCTGATGAAGGTATTCCAGGAAGCCGGTATGCCTGATGGGGTTATTAATTTTGTTCCCGGATCAGGTTCTTTAATAAGCAGCATTGTATTAAAACACAGAGATCTGGCAGGCATCCATTTTACTGGTTCAAACTCAACCTTCAACTCTCTTTGGAAACAGGTATCTGACAATCTGCAGAATTATAAATCATATCCGAAGCTGGTTGGTGAAACAGGTGGCAAAGATTTCATATTTGCACATGCTTCCGCAAGCACTCTTGAACTGGCAACCGCAATTGTGCGTGGTTCCTTTGAATACCAGGGTCAGAAATGTTCCGCCGCTTCAAGGGCATACATTCCTGAATCGATCTGGGCGGAGACGAAACAACATATTATGAGGATGACCTCAGAGATCAGAATAGGCGATGAGTCTGATTTCCGCAACTATGTAAATGCCGTAATAGATGAGAGTTCTTTTGACAAAATAATGTCGTACATTAATAAAGCCAGATCAGCTGCGGATGCGCAGATAATTACCGGAGGCAAGGGCGATAAGTCAAAGGGATATTTTATTGAACCAACGGTTATCGAAACCAAGAATCCTCATTTCTTCACTATGGAAGAAGAGATATTCGGCCCGGTGATGTCAGTTTTTGTTTATAAGGATGATAAATTCGATGATACTCTGACTTTATGTGACGAAACTTCACCATACGGACTCACAGGTGCAATTTTCAGCAATGATAAATATGCTATGATAAAAGCATGCCGTGCTCTGCGTTATGCTGCCGGCAACTTCTATATAAACGATAAGCCGACAGGAGCAATGGTGGGTCAGCAACCTTTCGGGGGAGCCAGAGCTTCGGGAACCAACGACAAGGCAGGAAGCCACCTTAACCTTCTGCGGTGGGTGAGTCCAAGAACAATTAAGGAAACTCTTATTCCTGCAACGGATTATAAGTATCCGTTTATGGAATAGGATACAATATCCATAACCTGTTGAATGATGGGTTCATAAGAGTCGGGATGTGGTCTGAGGGTAATATCGATATGATTAACCTGATTATTATGTCACATTGAAAAAATCTTACTTAAATTTGAGCATGAAAAGATATGTCGCGGAAAATAAAAATAAAGCACTCTTTGTATTGAATCCGACATCAGGTGTCCCGCCTGTAAATTTTATTGTATCTAAAGAACTTGAACGACGTAAGAGTGAATTATGCTGCTGCAAATCAATGAATAAGGAAGATACCGGATCACTCATAAAACAAAACTTCAATAAGTATAATGTCTTTGTAGCTGCCGGAGGTGACGGAACCGTTCACACAGTAGCAACGCAACTTGTTGGCAGCGACAAAATCCTCGGCGTTCTGCCACTTGGTTCAGGAAATGGTTTTGCAAAGGAATTTGGCTTTAAAATGAATGTCCGGTCACTATTGTCCGATATTAAAAGAGCCGACAGTATGGATATTGATGTGATCGAGATAAATAACAAGCTATGTCTTAATGTTGCCGGAATAGGTCTGGACAGCTTTGTTGCCCACTCTTTCAATAACCTTAAGCTCCGGGGATTCCTGCCTTATGTCTGGCTGACATTTAAGACATTTCTTTTGCTTCGTCCCTTTCATGTCAGAATTAAATGCGACGGGAAGGAAATTATCTCGGAAAAACTTTTTGTTCTTACCATTGCAAACACAAGACAATTCGGGAATAATGCTTTTATAGCACCGGAGGCAAAGCCTAATGACGGATTCATTGATATAGTACTTATTAAACCTTTCCCGAAAATATTGGGTTCGCTTTTTATCATCAGGCTCTTTACGAAAAGAATCAATAAGTCAAAATATGTCAGGCATTTCCAAACCGATAAGGAAATAGTCATCGAGACTGATGAAACCAGGTTTCATATTGATGGTGAACCGCTGGAGATCTATGGGAAAATAGTAGTAAGAATCAAAAAAGAGGTACTTAAAGTTCTGAGAACAACCGGTAAAAAAAAATATTACAGCCCCCTGAGGGCCGATCGAAAAGTTCCTGAATTCATTGTAAATGATGTTATTCAGGAATTAGAATTGTGAAGAATAATATCAGGTGAAGAAATTTAAATTGAAATTCGTTAAAGATTTATAATCAACCATACCAATAAAATTAAAATTTTCCTGCTATGAAAAAACTGGTCCTGCTTCTGCTCTTATTTTCTCTTGTAACTGTATATGGACAAAAACCATCCATTCAAATTATTCCGCAGCCTGTTGAAGTACAACCATCTGACGGATCATTTACACTCACAAAAAATTCGACTATTGGCTATGATAGTCAGGATTGCCGTAAAATCGCCGAGATGCTCTCGGTGAGGCTTAATCACTCTACCGGTTTCTCAATAAAACCACAACAGGATAAAACTGGTTCAATTCAGTTCATCCTGAATAAGGTGGCGCTGCCGCAAATTGGAAAAGAGGGTTATACTCTGGATGCCTCGGCAAAAGGTGTGATTATATCAGCCAATGCACCTGCTGGCCTTTTCTACGGGATGCAAACTTTGCTTCAGCTTTTTCCTAAGGAAGTTGAAAGCAAATCGGCGTTGAATATGGCATTGACCATACCGTCAGTTAAAATCACTGATTACCCTCGCTTTGGCTGGAGAGGAATTATGCTTGATGTAAGCCGTAACTTTTTCACAAAAGAAGAGGTCAAACAATATATTGACGAAATTGCCAGATATAAATTCAATACCCTTCACTGGCATCTGACAGATGATAATGGCTGGCGCATTGAAATTAAAAGTTTGCCAAAACTGACCGAGGTAGGGGCCTGGCGTGTTCCGCGTTTCGGTCAGTTCGGTGACCGCAGTGCACCAAAACCCGGCGAAGCAGCAACTGATGGAGGATTTTATACACAAGCCGATATCAAGGAGATAATTCAATATGCACAGGATAAGTATGTAACAATCCTTCCCGAAATTGATGTCCCCGGACACAGCATGTCTGCAATTGCCTCTTATCCTGAGTTAAGCTGCACTAAAGATCCGAACACAAAGGTCAATCCTGGTTCTTCATTCTCTGAATGGTTTGATAATGGCACCTTTAAGATGAATTTAGATAATACCCTTAATCCTTCCGATGAAAAAGTATATGAATTTCTCGATAAAGTATTTACGGAAATGGCTGCCATATTTCCGAATCCATACATTCATGTTGGCGGAGACGAATGCTATAAGGGCTTCTGGACAAAAGATGACGGGTGCCAGGCGCTGATGAAAAAAATGAATATGACCAAGCCGGAGGAATTGCAGGCTTATTTTATGAAACGGGTAGAAACGATCCTTAAATCGAAAGGCAAAAAACTTATTGGCTGGGACGAAATCCTTGAAGGCGGTCTTGCACCTGAGGCTACCGTAATGAGCTGGCGGGGCATAAAGGGTGGAATAGAGGCAGCTAAGATGGGACATGATGTTGTAATGACGCCTACAACTTTTGCATACCTCGATTATCAGCAGGGTGAAAGAACAATCGAACCCCCTATATACGCAGATCTCAGATTAACCAAATGCTACAGCTTTGATCCTGTTCCTGAGGGAGTCGATGCAAAGTATATACTTGGTGGTCAGGGTAACCTGTGGACTGAACAGGTTGTGACACTGCATCATGCTGAATATATGACATGGCCGCGCGGCTGGGCACTGGCTGAAGATTTCTGGTCACCAAATTCATCAAAAAACTGGACTAATTTTGTACAGCGTGTTGAAAATCAATTCTCTCGTGCTGATTTAGAAGGTGTAAATTATTCAACTGCAATTTACGATGCAATCATAAATGTTAAAGGAAAAGAGGGTAAAATGACCGTGGATCTGGGATCTGAAGTTCCGGGGCTCGATATTTTTTATACGATTGATGGTGCCATGCCAAATACTTATTCACCTAAATATATCAAGCCTGTTGATATTCCTGAAGGACCTGTGACATTGCGAGTTGTAACATACCGTGGTGGGAAACAAATAGGGCATCTGATAACACTAAAGCCGGAAGAACTTAAAAAGCGACAAGTTGCAAACTGATTTAATTAAAAAATATAAATGAACAGGTGTACAAAAAGAACTCTGATTCTTTTTCATATAATATTAATTGGTCTGTGTATCGATCTTCAGGGCCAGACCCTGAAAGAGATTGAAGCTCACACCGTCTCTCTGCCGAATGGCTGGAAGCTGACACCTGTGGGGAAGTTATTGCCTCTGGGTGATCTGCCCCTGAATATTGCCGTGTCACCTTCAAAAAAACTTGCAGCTGTAACTAATAACGGAGAGAGCGATCAGACAATCCAGCTTGTGGATATTGAGAAGCAGGAGATCCTCGATTCAATTATAATTGGAAAAGCCTGGCTGGGACTTGCCTTCTCTGATGACGGAAATTATCTTTATGCCTCAGGAGGAAATGATAATATAATTATCAGGTATGCGATACGGAATAATCGCCTGATGATTAATGACTCTTTACGTATCGGAGAACCCTGGCCTGAAAAAATTTCAGTTGCCGGATTGGCAATCGATGATTCCAGAAACAGACTATACGCTGTTACAAAAGAAAACAATTCCCTATATGTGCTTGATACTCATTCTAAAAAAGTGGTCTCTCAGTTCCCTCTCGAAGGTGAAGCTTATACCTGCCTGTTATCTCCCGACCGGAAACTGCTTTTCATTTCATGCTGGGGTTGTGATAAAGTAATAATATTTGATACTGAAAAGCAAAAAATAGTCGGTTCAGTTTCAGTTGGTGACAATCCAAATGATTTATGCATTACCAGCAACGGGAAATATCCTGTTTGTTGCAAACGCAAATGACAATACTGTATCGGTCATTGATGTTCTTCAAATGAAAGTAATCGAGACATTGAATTCAGCTCTGTATGCTGGTTCTCCTTCCGGTTCAACAACGAACAGCGTGGCTCTCAGCAGTGATGAAAAAACACTTTATATTGCCAATGCTGATAATAATTGCCTGGCTGTGTTTGATATCGGTAAGCCGGGATCGGGTAAAAGCAAAGGATTTATCCCCACTGCATGGTATCCGACCTGTGTCAGAATAGCAGATAACAAAATCCTTGTAAGCAATGGAAAAGGTTTATCGTCGCATGCAAATCCCTACGGCCCGAATCCGAACATGGTAGGGGATGAAGTCGTGTACCAGGCAGGGGGTAAAGAGCATAAAATAAAAGTACAATATATAGGAGGACTTCTGAGGGGAACACTTCAGATTCTGAATATTCCTTCTGCGAACCAGATGACAGTTTATTCCCAGGTTGTTTACAGGAACACTCCATATAATAAAAAGACAGAGCTGGAATCTGAAGGAGCAAAGGGCAATCCTATACCGATGAAAGTAGGAGATGCATCTCCAATCAAATATATGTTTTATATTATTAAGGAGAACCGCACTTACGACCAGGTCCTTGGTGACATGCCTGAAGGCAACGGAGATCCAAAGCTCGTTCTTTTCGGTGAGAACATTACACCCAATCAGCATGCTCTGGCCCGGGAATTTGTTTTACTTGATAATTTTTACGTTAACGGGGAGGTAAGTGCAGATGGTCATAACTGGACGCATGGGAGCATATGCAACTGATTTTCTTGAGAAAAACTGGCCGACAAGCTATGGAGGAAGAGGAGGAGAATATCCCGGGGAAGGGGCTATGGAAATTGCAAACAATAAGAATGGATTTCTGTGGGATAATTGTAAACGGAACGGCATCAGCTATCGAACTTATGCAGAATTTATGGGAGATAAGGATCCAAATATCGCGGTCTTAAAAGATCATTTCTGCCCTTCTTTCACCAGCTGGGATCTGTCAGTACGCGATACTATCCGTTTCCGGCAGTGGAAAAATGATTTTGACTCACTTCTCGCTGCAGACGCTCTCCCGCGTTTTAACTCAATACGGTTTCCCAATGATCATACTGAAGGACTAAGCCTCAACCGGCCAACACCATTTGCCCATGTTGCTGACAATGATCTGGCGGTAGGTATGTTTGTTGATTATCTCAGCCACAGCCGTGTGTGGAAAAACAGCCTGGTGATAATAGTTGAAGACGATGCACAAAATGGTCCTGATCATGTCGATGCCCACAGAAGCACTGCTTACCTGGCCGGAGGTTATGTGAAACAAGGCTTTGTAGATCATACCCCCTACACAACCACTTCCCTGCTCCGTACTATGGAGCTCATACTTGGACTTCCTCCAATGACACAATATGATGCTTCATCCGTACCGTTATGGAGATGTATGAACAATAGTCCTGATCATCCTGCATTTACTGTAAGACCATGCCAGGTTGATCTTAATCTTATAAATCAGACCAGTAGCACCTGGCAGGAAAAAAGTCAGAAGTTTGATTTTACAAAAGAAGATATGGTAAGCGATGCCGAATTCAATGAAGTGATCTGGAAAGCTGTTAAAGGACTTGATTCTCAATGTCCAGCGACGGTGCATGCGGCGTTTTTCAAAGACGCTGCCGATAAAGACAACGATTAAATGTTCATTTCTTTTTGCTCGCCCAAAAAGAAACGAACCAGGACGTACCACACAACCGCTCCTAAAAACTCACATAAAAAAGCCGTCTCAATTATGTTTTGAGACGGCCTTTGAATATTCTGTTCTGTTGATTTAGAAGATTAATTCAATTTAAATTCCACAGGCACCTGCATCTGAACATTAACCGATTTCCCGGCCTGCGTACCAGGTTTCCAATCAGGCATGCTGCCGATGACCCTTATGGCCTCATTGTCCAATAGCGGAGATACTGACTTTGAAACAGTTACGTTTTTTATCTTACCTGAGCTTGTAACCATAAAATTTACCAGGACATTCCCGGTAATTTTATTTTTTACTGCCTCAGCAGGGTATTTCAGATTTGAAATTATCCATGAAGCCATTGCTTCTTTACCTCCCATAAATTCAGGTAATGTTTCGACAACAACAAATGCATCCTTATTGGCTTCAGTCCTTTTTTCACCTGGCTTAAAAGTTGTAACCTCAATAGCTCCATTTTTCCCCTTTTCTCCATATTTCTTTACAGCATATTCATCCTTAAGTACATTCATGGATCTAATGTCGTCAGGGTTAATCTTCGAATATCCATCCTTTTCATTTACAACTCCATCAATAACAACAAGAGGTTTTTTCCCATTATTGAGATCCGAAGGTGGCGGCGGTGGTGGCGGTGGTGGAGGTGTAGCAACATCGGAATTATTATTAATCCCATTTGTTGGCGGAGGAGGCGGAGGAGGTGGAGGAGTACTTAGATCCAGATTTAGGTATTTCACCGTATCCTTAATCATGGTTACAACCATCTCTGATGTGAAATCCGGTTTAACAACTTTGGATTTATAACCGACAAAACTGACAACCAGCATTCCATCATCCGGAAAACTGCTCAGCTTAAAGAAGCCTTTGGTATCTGTCGAGGTACCCATATAGGTATTTTGTACAACTACCGATGCACCGGGTAAAGGTTCTCCGTCCTGCTGAACCACAGTTCCTTTAACTTGCTTTGTCTGGATGCCGGATAACTGACTCTTATTGCCGGAACTCTCGTCTGAATATTTGTATTTATAGTCCGGCCTGGCAAAGGCATACAGTATAATTACAAAAACCGGAAGAATAAGAAGGATCTTCATCTTCCTGTAAGGTGAGCTTATAATATTTTTCATCATGTTAAATCTTTTTTTGTTAAGTGAGTAATTAAAGGAATTAACCAGACTGACAACTGGAGCGCCGACAATCTGATTCAGGAGAGCTGCCCTGTAAACTGCCGGATCTGATGTTCGCTGCAGCGCCACCTGATCGGCAAGATATTCATGGTTCTGCCTTATGAACCGGACATAAATCCAGACAACAGGATTAAACCATTGCATCATACAGAGCAATTCAACAAGCACCAGGTCAAACCAGTGCTTCTGCCTGACATGCACCAGTTCGTGATTCATTATCTCCCTTGATTCAAGGTCTGTAATTGAAGGATTGACAAACACATAGGAGAAAAATGAAAACGAAGAGGTATATTCAGGCGTTATTATTAGTTTTACCGGATCCAAAGCGATGATCTCAGATTTTTTTATAGATCTGATAATCTGAAGTCCCTGTCTTATCATAACAGTTAAGACAAATAAAACACCCAGACCATATAAAACCAATAATGCTAATTTGATAGAAGGGACAATACTGTTACCTGTGTCGGGAATTTGTATGGCTTCAGCACTAACGGTCTGCAAATTTTTGATGTCAGGGAGAACAACTGTGTAGTGTATTGAGAGCAGCGGAAAAATAAAAGAGGTCAGAATACCGGCAATCAGATAGATCCTGTTCAATTGGAAGAATCTTTCATTTCTCAGAAAAAGAACATAAACCAGTGCAAAGCCTGTAATCCAGATCACTGATTTAAGCAGGTATAAAACAAATGCTTCCATCCTTACCGTTTTTTGTTCCCCCCTTTTGGGGATTTATTACCTTGTTTCTCAGCTTTTGACAATTCCTTCCTGGTATCTTCGAGCAGCTCATCGAGTTCTTTGACTGTAAGATCCTTTTCACGGGCAAAAAATGATGCCATTGCAGGAAAAGAGTTGTTGAAATAACCCTCCATAAGTCCGAATAACTGACTTTTAGAGTAATCACTTTTAGATACAAGGGGATGGTAAAGATGGACATTCCCATAATGCTTTATGTCCTACATAGCCCTTCTTTTCAAGCACTCTCAATACTGTCGATACAGTATTTCGTGCAGGTTTCGGATCACTGAAACTGTCGCGGATATCTTTTACGAGACCTTCTTTCATGTCCCATAATATCTGCATTATCTGTTCTTCTGCTTTTGTAAGTTGCATACCAATCGTTTATCGTTTATCGTTTCGGCAAAGCGCCTTTATACCCTTACGCCTTTGCACCTTTACGCCTTTTCTTGTCAATCCTTCACCACAAAGATATGACTATATTTGTAGTCATCCAAATATTTTATGAAGAAAATGACTATATTTTTAGTCATTTTTTGTAATGAATTGAATATTTGTTCATTACTAAGGGTTTTCTTATACTAAATATAATCCATGCCTGTTATGATACCCCTCTGCCGCTTCGCGACATCTCCCCTAAAGGGGCGAAAACTCTGCTACTAAGTCAGATCGGACTAAAACATTGAGATTTTTTCCCCTTCCAGGTGGAACACAAGGGGGTCTAACTCACAGAGAAAGATTTATACAGGGTTTCGCGGACCAGCGTGAAATTTTTTGAGTAATTTGCATCAGCAATTTATTTTAAAAATTATCAATATGAAAAGAAACATTATTTTCTCATTATCATGTGCAGCAGCAATGCTTATCATGCTTCCCGGCTTTGGCCAGGGATTGAATAAACTTACCGCAAAAGAGAAGAAGGACGGTTGGGTCCTGTTATTCGACGGTAAAGATTTTAAAGGCTGGAGACAATGCAATGGAACAGCCATGCCTAAAAACTGGGTTATTGACAATGGAACAATGAAGGTGTTTACAGCAGAAGGCAAAAAACCCGGTGAAGGCTCTGACGGGGACATAGTATACGGTGAAAGGAAATTCAGGAACTTTGAGTTATCGGTTGACTGGAAGGCCAGTAAAATGGCAAACTCAGGAATCTTCTATGATGTAAGAGAAGTGCCAGGGAATCCAATTTATTATGCGGCACCGGAAGTTCAGATCCTCGACAATGTGGATGCAACCGACAATAAGATACCGAGTCATCTGGCAGGTTCATTATATGATATGATAGCAGCTGATCCTAAAACATGTCATCCTGCTGGCCAGTGGAATACAATTGTGATCACAGTTAAAAATGGGAAAGTCACTCATGTCCAGAACGGAGTCAAGGTTGTTGAGTATGAACTATGGACTCCGGCATGGGATAATATGGTTGCTAACAGCAAATTCAAGACTTTCCCCGGTTTTACTGAAGGAATTTCAAAGGAAGGTTTCATCGGCCTTCAGGATCATGGGTATCCGGTATGGTTCAGGAATATTAAGATCCACTGCCTTTTAAGGAAACTAATTAAATGAACAGATTTCTTGTACCGGTTATTTTAGCTCTATGCTTTCTTGCTGGCTGCAAAACCAATGCACCAAAAAAGGCTCCCTTCATACATGAACAGATGATGTCCAAAGCTACCCGCAGTGAAAAGAATGGCTGGATCTCATTGCATCTTGAAGGTGCACCAGAAGTTATCGGATATCAGCATGGATATCTTCTAGCTAATGAAATTATGGACCTTAAGGGTGCTATTGCTATGCTCAATGAAAAAACAACCGGCAAAAACTGGGAATTCTACCGAAACGAGTCTGACAGACTTTTCTGGAAAAATATCCCTGTTGAATATCAAAAGGAAATAGATGGTATTGTTTCAGGTGTAATAGCAAAGATTGGAACGGGAAAAATTGACAGGAAAGATATAATTGCAATGAATTCCTTTCTTGAAACCGCGCAGTACTATGTCCCGTGGCTAAACTCAACAGACAAACCAACTCCGCCGGGGCACTGCAGCGCTATTGTGGCAGCCGGCTCCTGGACAAAAGACAGGAAGATAGTAATGGCCCATAATAACTGGATTGAGTATGTTATTGGAGAGAGGTGGAACATCATTCTTGATATAGTTCCTGAAAAGGGAAACAGAATAGTTATGGATGCTCTTCCCGGATTTATCCACAGCGGGGATGATTTTTATATTAACAGTGCCGGGATAATAGTAACAGAAACGACAATAACTCAGTTTAAAGGATTTGATACGACAGGTGTCGCAGAATTTGTACGGGCACGGAAAGCTATTCAATACTCCTCATCAATAGATGACTGGGTAGCCATAATGAAAGACCGGAATAATGGCGGTTATGCCAATGACTGGTTGCTTGCCGACAATAAGACCGGAGAAATAGCAAGACTTGAATTAGGATTAAAAAATCAATTTCTTGAAAGAACTAAGGACGGGTACTTTATCGGCTCAAATTTCCCGGTCAATGAAAAACTAATAAAAGAAGAGACAACTTATGATCCCGCTAAGCTTAATACTTCTCCTAATGCAAGAAAGTTAAGGTGGAATGAGATTATGAAAGAATACAAAGGGAAAATAGATGTAGATGCAGCAAAGAAATTCATGGGTGATCATTATGATACCTGGCGTAAAAAAGATCTGGCCAGCGGTTTGACCCTGTGCGGGCATATTGATACTGACGAAACGGGTGCTCCCGATATGGGCTGGCCTGCTTTCACAGCAGCGGGTGCAGTTCAGGGAAAGGCAACGGACGGAACACTGGCAAAGGATCTTAAACTTTGGGCTATAATGGGCCATCCGTGCGGGGAATCATTTATTGCCTCTCAGTTCCTTTCTGCACATTCGGAATTCAGCTACCAGAAGGAATTTCTCCATGATATGCCTGGAGAAGTCTGGACACTTTTAGGCAAATAGAATCCAATATTTGATTCTAATCTAATGATACTTACTACACAGCACCAAAAAATATCTCTCCTGAGTAATAAACTATTCCCAATTTAATAAAGTCGAAATGAATATTATTCAAACTATAGTTTTAGCAATTGTTGAAGGTTTAACTGAATTTCTTCCGATATCATCTACCGGGCACATGATACTGGCCTCAAGCATAATGAGTATTCCGGAAGATGCTTTTGTGAAGACTTTCCAGATCTCAATACAGATCGGTGCAATTATGGCAATAGTTTTTTTATATGCCAGACGTTTTTTACAGGGACTAACAATATATTTTAAGCTGGCAATAGCATTTATTCCTACGGGTATAATCGGTATTTTTGCTTATCATTTTATAAAGACTTATCTGTTCAACCCGATAACTGTCAGCATTTCTCTTGTTTTAGGAGGGATAGTACTGATTCTTATTGACAAAAAGGTGGTTAACCAGAAAAGTAAAACAGATTCTCTTGAAAACATCTCGTACAAAAATGCTTTTTTAATCGGCCTCTGTCAAAGCATCTCAATGATACCCGGAGTGTCAAGAGCTGCGGCAACTATTGTGGGCGGAATATTTAACGGGTTGGATAAGAAACAGGCAATGGAATTTTCGTTTCTGCTGGCTGTTCCAACAATGCTGGTTGCTACAGGATACGATTTGTATAAAACACCTATCGTATTTTCTCATCATGAAATAGTTCTTATCTGTATCGGACTTGTAGTGGCTTTTTTAACTGCCTGGATCGCAGTTAAAGTATTTGTAAGACTTGTTGAGAATTATGGTTTCAAGTACTTCGGCTACTACAGAATTATTATTGGAATACTTTTTCTGATATTCGTAAAAGAGGTATTTTAAACTGGTATTCCGGATTGACTTAGACCTCACAGATTATTTACCAGGGAAGTATATACCGCAATAAACTCCGATATTACAACCTGAAATATGATCTTTATAACCAATGTTGTATTCGGCATAAGGAGAAAGAACGAATCTGCCGAAGTAATTATTTATCTGTAGCCCTGTTGCAAAGCTGAACTGTTCACCGGCAAAATTGACATCTGAATAATTATGATGTACGTAAGCATATTTATATCGTAAGAGACTCACGTAAGGTGAAATTTCAACATTTTCATTCAGCGGAATATGATAGGAAATATGTTCGAATGACAACGCTACAAAAGCTACCGATATCAGGAAGTTTGTAAGGCTGCTTTCATCATTCCATGAGAAGAGCTCATCATTTTGAGAGCCAGACGCCGATGCGATCAGATATAATGGCAATCCGATCAGACCCGGACCTGCATGAACATAATCGCGTCCTATCACCAGATCTGCATCAACACTGAATCTCTTACCCAGGAAAACTCCTAGTTTAACTCCTCCCACCAGCTGCGTTCCATTGGGAGTATTCATTAGAAGGGTCGGCGATGCGGCGAATATCATTTCTCTTTCCTTGTGTCGGCTCACAGTGGAATCCGGTTTATTATACTCAAACTGTGAATAAGTTACTAACGATAAACATCCTGAGAAGATAAAACAGATTAAAATGAACTTTTTCATCGGAACGAGTTTTATGTTTCACACAAATATTTCGTATATCATCTAATGTCAATAAAATACATCTATTTACTATTATTTTAATAAAGTTACTAAATCTTCGGGATTAATAAAGAAATTATGGCTGGACAAACTTCGGTGGCAGACAAACAAAAAACGCATTCAGCTATTATATAACCGTTTGCGCTTTATTTTCATGTGGGTTGTACTGGAGTCGAACCAGTGACCCCTACCCTGTCAAGGTAATGCTCTAAACCAACTGAGCTAACAACCCGTAAATACATATAAAAAACAAAGTTTGTCTTTTACTAAACTGCTATAAATCAATACACATGTGGGTTTCGGCATTTGTGTTAAAAAGATACATAAAGATCGAGTTAATCAGTGCCCGTTTATGAGTCTAAGCAAAAATAGCACAAAAATTTCTGATAATTGCCAAGTGCAATTGGAAATTCGCAACTTCACGGATAAGCCTTTAAGAATCAGTGCCAAGGATGGAAATTTAAGCATGAACTAATATTCTTGCGTATTCATTATCAATATCGCAGACACATCAGGTAATTTTGCTGCAAGGAATAAGATATTTCACTTTTTGCTATAAGATTAACAATGGCATGGATTTTGTTTATTATACTGTAAACCAGTACCTAATCTTTTCAATAACATTTGTTTGCAAATACCAGACGAGTTAATTTCTGATAAATTAAAGATGCTGTGAGAAATTTTATCATAATTATTTTGATTCTTGTTTCCTTTAGTTGCAAAAAGGAAGAAAAGATTCCTGCTAATACAAGGTTAAGCGGACCTGGTCTCAGTAGTTTAATCGGTGATAAAAAAGTTACTTTAACATACTTCTCTCAGTTTCTTCCTGACAAACAATTTAATGCTGATATATTGCTGCCATACAAATTAGTTGACCCAGATTATTTTGATATATATGAATCAGAAGGACAAATAAATAAGTTTAAAGAAATCATTGAATTAAAAAATGATAATATTTACAAATACACACTTGATGGCTTGAATAATGGTACACCTTACTATTTTTACGTTGTGGGGAAAAAGGAAGGATATAAACCTCTCTACTCAGACACTATAATGATAATACCAAATCAAAAGTTGACTTTTAATACACTCGCTACAATTAATAATAACCATGCCATCGCTTCTGTTTCCTATTCACCTGTTGCAAATAAAATCGCATATTTGGACAAAAATTATGCTTGGAATGGTGGAGCAAATTGCTGTATGGCAGAGTCGATTATTTTATCCTCAAATGATAATAAGGACCCTGAACTGTTAGCAACTTTTGCTTATGACCCAAGCTGGTCATCCAATGGTGATACTATTGTATTTGCTGCAGAAACTCAGGGTCATGGATACTATTCCCAGATTGCAATATATGATATAACTTCCAAAGCAATCACCAAACTTACCGATGATACTTCTTACTATTATAACCCATCGTTTTCACCTTCAGATGGTAAATTACTTTACCAATCAAACAAAAACAGACCCGACATAAATTCCACCAATATATGGAAGATGGATTTAAGTACTTTTAAAACTGAACTCATCATAGATTTATCAAAGACAAATTTTGTGAACGTCTCAAGACCTGATTGGAAGGATGAAAATGATTTCATTTTCCAGGGCACAAGTTCAAATGGTAAGACGAGTATTTATGAATCTTCCATACTAACAAAGGATATAGTGCTATTAATAGAATCAAATTGGAATGATTATAATGCTACCATTTCGCCAAATGCCGGCCAAATTGCTTTTATCAGTGATAGGTCTGGCAATGAGCAGCTTTGGATATACAATTTACAATCAAAAGAGTACAAACAAGTAACCGGGTATGATGATAATGAGTATTTTGATGGAAACTGGACAAAAATTGATTGGATGGACAATAATCAACTATTATTTACATTCGGGGATAACAGGCTGACAAAACTAACATTAAGATAAAAGAAAGATGATATTCCTTTACCGCTATTTTTTATAACACGCGTCATGAAAAAGATAATAATTCTCCTGGGTATCATAATTATAATCTTTTTTTCTTGCAAGAAAAGTGAAAATTTGCCTGAAGACAATCGATGTGCAAATTTAATAATCGATGATTTGAATGTTCAATTAGTATCAAACCAGGCAATGAATAGTATAATATATGTTTTTAATAAAAATCATTTAGGCTATGAAAACCTACAATTCTGGCATTATGCTGAAGATTTGGGATTTAAATATGTAGGTGCATATCCGTTTGTAAATAACCTAAAGGTATTTTCAGATTATTGGGGTTTTGAATTTGATAAAAATGATTCATTAATATACCAGCAGGGTGATAGCATAACAAATTTTAATTTATCTGATAAACCAAAATTAAACCTTGGACAAGTCAGGGAGATTTTTATTAATGCAGTAAAAAATGATGGATGGTATAAAAATGATACGGAAATTCAAGATAGTTGTATAAATATGGAATTCGGATATTATGATTTGAATTCTGGTTCAAGCTTTCAGCCAAAGAATTATACTACGGCATGGTATGTTAAACCAGACAAAAAAGATTATCCGTTTGCATATATTAATGATTTTAAAGGGCAACTGATAACATACGGTAATGGCGTATTTACAAAGAAAAAATGAGGCAGTTCTTTGTGATTTTCGTAATTTCAGTTTTGGCAACAGTCATCCTGCTCTACCAGTCTGGTTAAGAGAATAAATAATATTTTTTTATTCGAATCAATCAGCTGTATATTTTTTAGTATCTCCTCTTCAGATTGAATGTACTTCCCGGTTGTTAATTCTTCCCTGCCACCTTCAATCATCTGAAGTAATAAGTCGCGTGTGGGCTCAAGATGAAACTGCAGGCCCAGTACTTTGCTGCCAAAAATAAACGCCTGATTTCTGCAACCTTCCGAAGAAGCCAGATGGATCGCACCGTCAGGCAAGTCAAAGGTATCACCATGCCAGTGAAACGTTCTTAAGCTTCTGCCAATTCCAAAAAATAATTTTCCTGACTGTGCAGAAGGTGTCAGATCGACATCAAACCAGCCAATTTCATTTTCCTTGTTCTTATATACTTTAGCACCCAGTGCAACTGAGAGCAATTGTGAACCAAGACAAATACCCAAAACAGTTTTGCCTGCATCAATAGCCTTGCGTATGAATCTTTTTTCGTCAGCCAGCCATGGATAGTGTTCCTCGTCATTAACATTCATTGGTCCCCCCATGATGATCAGCCAGTCTATATCAGTTAATCCGGGCAGCCGGGGATCTTCAAAAAACTTTGTGGAGGTAAGTGAATAACCGTTTGATGAAACCCATTCATTTATACTGCCTAATCCTTCATGGCGAACATGTTGAAAATAATGTATCCTTAAGTTTTTCATGTTAATCCTCTCTATGAAAAATCAAATCCTGAAATATACGCAGGCGCATTATAAAAACATTCCTTCTCTTTTTCAGACAGATTGATAAACCTCGAGTACACCAATCCAGGTTTTGCATTCAGCATCCTGTTCAGTGCACCCATCTTTACAACAGTCCTCATTTTATCGTAAAGCTGACTATGATCATCAAGCCAGGTCAGACCGGTATGAAATCCTTCTGAAGCACAAGCTGATTCAAAAAGAGTACCCAGCTGATCTTCACGACCTTTCTTGCAGTAAATTGCATCCAGGACCAGGTATCTGAATTCTCCAGGTCTGAATAGCCTCCGGTAATAAGGTGTTTTAGGCAGAACCTTCATCATTACCCATCCCCAGACACCGGGAACATCATATACTTTATATGCTGAAGGGATAGCATTCACACCGGCAATGATCTCATCCCCCTCTTTCAGAACGTAATATCTATCTCCGAAAAAAGAATAATCTGTGCTGAAGAATGAGTAATCGCGATAAAATTCCCGGAGAAGAGTTTCCATCATGGCCTTTTCCTCATTCCTGAGTTTAACAACCCGGTGATCAGAACCGGGAGAAAATCTGCTGAATGCAACAGTCAGGAATGATCTTATATGCTCGTATCCTGCCTGATGTACAAGATTTTTAGATCTTTCATTCATACTTTCTAAAAAGGCATACATTATGTGCTTGTCGCCTTCAAAAACATTATTAAGATCCAGCAAATGAGGTTTACTGAATATTTCAAGGGTTTTTTGTTTGAAATTGTCATCCTTCTCAGGTTTTATAACAACCTTCCTTCGTCTTCTCCAGGTGACATCAGTCTGATAAACTGATTGAAAAGCAAGGTAACGAAGATATGAAGTAGGATAACGCAGGATTCCCTGGCCTGAAATACGATAACACGAGCCGACCGTTCCTGTTATCTGATTTTTTTTATAAAGGGAGACAAATCTGATCTGATCTTTATATGCAGCGATCCGTGGTGCAATATTCTGAAGAGAAAATCTTAATCCACCTTCAGACCCCTGAACAGCATGATTCAAAATGTCAAGTATGCCTTCATTGGCAAAATCAGAAACCCTTACTTCAAGTCCTTTGTAATCAAAAACTTTTTTTTCAAACATATGTGGTTTAGAAATGTACCGCAAGATATGAAAAAAGGCCCAACGGCACAAAGGCGTAACCCCTGCCGCTTCGCGGCTGTCCCGCTATAAGGGGACTAATTCGGAGTCCCTAATGAATTTATTGAAAGACTGAGAATTAGCCCGCCTTTTAGGGGGTTGGGGGCAATTTGGAGGGGCAATTTAAGGGGTAAAAAGGGGTAAAAGGGGTATTTTCAGTTAATGGTTTCCAGAAGAGCCGCTGAAATAATCAGATCTTCAGGGTTGGTGATCTTTATATTTTCCCGGTTACCTTCAATAAGATTGATTTTTTCTCCGGTTTTTTCAAGAACAGTGGCATCATCAGTAAATTCAGGAGTATATTCCTGTTTGTAAGCATTTTTAATCAGTACAGTGTTAAAAACCTGCGGGGTTTGTATCTGTTTAACATTCATCCGGTTAACAGGAAGACTTCCCTTCTCTGTAATCAGTCTCAGCGATTCGGTCGGAGAAATTGCAGGGATTGCATTACCCAGTTTTTCAGCAGTTTCGAAACAACGCTTTATTGTATCGAGACTAACAAAAGGTCTGACTCCATCATGAATGGCTACCAGACCAGGGCTGTTTACAAACTTGAGTCCATTCCTGACTGAAAAGAACCGGTTCCTTCCGCCTTTAACCAGTGTATGGGCAACAGAAAATGAATGTTTCTTCTGAAGATCAATCCAGAAACGCAGCTGGTTTTCAGGAAGCACAGTAATAATTTCTATTGCATCGCTGAATAATTTAAATCTTTCAATTGTGTGCATCAGAACAGGTCTTCCTGCAAGCTCGAGAAACTGTTTGGGAATTTCAGCACCCATCCTTTTGCCACTCCCTCCTGCTACAATTACAACATACAGATCCATAATAATCTTAATGATCCTTTTTACTTTTACCTCATTCAGCTGCTCCCCTTGAATTGGCGTCAACCCCCTTATTAATCGTCCCATTCTGCGAAGGGACCTAAATTATACTGTCTACGGTCATTAAGAGTACTCCTGATGCATTTGGGGGCTTAGGGGGGTTATTCCTTTTGTATACAGAAATCTCTTAATGCTTCGTTTGGGTGTTTTTGCAAATTCTTCAGGATGAATCCTGAATTTACTTACAGCCATGAATTCAGGTAACCGTTCATTCACTTCTTTTCTTGTTTTATCGAGGTAAGTCAATGAACTGCTCATCTGAAATATTATCCCTTTTTAGCAGTTCATAATCAGGATGAATCAGTGCTATAAGTTTATTGTCAACTGATATTACAACAGATTCGACTATATAATTTTTATTATTTATGACAGCTTCAATCTCCTCGGGATAAATGTTTTGTCCTGATGGCCCGAGGATCATGCTTTTGCTTCGTCCCTTTATGAAAATATTACCATCTTTATCAATTACTCCCAGATCACCTGTATGCATCCATCCTTTTTCATCGATCATTTCCGAGGTCGCTTTTTCATTCTTGTAATATCCGGTCATCACATTTTCTCCCTTCAGAATTATTTCACCTACAATATTTCCCGGATCCGGAGAATCAATTGTCACCTCCAGAGTGTCAACAGCTCTCCCGGATGCACCAAGCTTAGTGGTATCCCAGGAAGCATAGCTTATGAGTGGTCCGCATTCGGTCATTCCATAACCAACTGAAAATCTGAATTCGATCTTTTTAAAAAACTTTTCAGCATCAGCATTAAATGCAGCGCCTCCTATTACGATCTCATGAAATCTTCCGCCGAAAGTCTCAACGAGCTTCTCCCTTATTTTCTTATGAAGCAGTTTGTTCACAACCGGGATAGCCAGTAATATTTTCATATGAGGCTTGCTGATAACCGGTATTAATTGTTTTTTGAATATCTTTTCAATTACCAGCGGCACTGACAAGATCAAAGTTGGCCTGATTTCCTTGAAAGCCTGAATAATAATCTGGGGCGATGGTGTTTTTGACAATATTGTTATATGACAACCTATTGTAAACGGAAAAAGGAATTCAAATGCACAACCGTATGTGTGAGCAAGCGGGAGGAATGATACAATAGGATCACCGGGTTTCAGGGGCATATTGTTCTGTGCATACCTCACATTTGCGGCAAGACTGTTATGAGTAATCATAACACCTTTAGAAAAACCGGTTGTTCCGGATGTGTAGCTGATAACAGCAAGTTTATCATTTGAGATATCAGAAAATTTTATGTCTTCCTGTTTTAGCTGGGGAAAAGCCTTTGAATATTCCTGATCGAGCGTTGAGAATAATTCCTTTAAATCAGCATCAGTTGATTTTATCAGCCTGAAGTCGTCAAGGGAAAGAACTCCGATTATCAGTGGTATCCTGGTTATATCTAAAGTCTCATTTATTTTATCATCAACAAAGAGAAGCCTGGAATCCGAATGATTGATAATATTGGTAATATCTTCGGGTTTGAAATCAGGAAGAACAGGAACAATAACTGCACCGTACGTGACCACAGCCAGATAGGTGACGCACCAGTTGGCAGAATTCCGGCCAACCAGGGCTATTTTATCTCCTTCTTTTATTCCTGATCCCTTAAACAGAATATGAAGTTTAAGTATCTTTTCAGCTATCTCTTTATAAGAATATCCTTTTTCCTTATAGTTTGACAGAGCTTCAATTTCCCAGTTCTGCCTGATACTCTGTTCAATATACCCGATTAAACGTTCCTGTATCATAGATATTGGTTTTAAATTTCTGCACTGGTCTCCGTTGCCTTTAGCGTTGTTTAAAATGATACTTGATCAAATAAAATACATAACAAGAATAGCTACTATCGAAAGAATATTTACCACAGTGAAGAAGTAATTGTATCCTTCTCTCTTCTTACTGAACTGACCCAGTTTCCTTGCAAAAATGCCAATGGTCGGAACGAACAGAACAATCAGAAATGCAAAAAATTCAATTCCGAAGAAAACCGTTTCAAGGCCTCCTCTCACAAGTGCTGAAAGATAAATTATTATCAGAAGGATAAGCAAATATACCAGATAGCTTATTTTAAGGAACAATGTAGAGACCAGCCTGTGCTTATGAAGCCTGTGGGGCTTAAGATAAGCATAGGCGAGAGCAAACACAATAATAATAAAAACAATCCCAAGAATATGATTAAGAACCACGGGGAAATTAGCCATATTAGCAGGATTTAATTTGCTAATCACGATTTATTGATTGACCATACCAGTGAACTTGCACCCAGGACAGCGGCATTATGAGTACTTAACTGTGAAGGCAGAAGTTTCACTTTACCTTTGTAAATGCTTAGAAGGTTTTCTTCCATATATTCTTTTGCAGGCTCAAAAATCAGATCCTTGGCGAGAGCCAGTCCGCCAAAAAGAAAAATTGCCTCAGGATTTGTATGAGCAACAACATCGGCAAGCTTGAATCCGAGCATACGTCCTGTATGAGTAAATGCTCGCTTTGCAATATAATCACCCCGCTTTGCAGCGTCGTGAATTATTTCAGCATCCAGTTCATCAAAACTGATCTTCCTCAATTCACTTGGTTCATTGCTGTCAGCCATTATCTTCAGAAGAGATCTTTTTAACCCGGTGGCAGAAACATATGTTTCAAGACAGCCCTTTCTTCCGCAGCCGCAATCGCGGTTAGAGGGACCCGGCCTGATTGCAGTGTGTCCGATTTCTCCCGCAAATCCATCATGTCCGTATACCAGTTTCCCATCAATGACAAACCCGCTGCCCAGTCCGGTTCCAAGAGTAATCACGACAAAATTTTTCATCCCTTTGGCACCGCCGTAAACCATCTCGCCCACTGCTGCCGCGTTGGCATCGTTTGTCACAATAACCGGAAGGCTTGTATGCCTGTTGAAAATCTCTGCAAGAGGAACAATCCCTTTCCATGGAAGTCCTGCCGCGTGTTCAATGGTTCCTTTATTGATATTACCCATGGGAGTACCAATTCCAAATCCTATTACTTCGGCACCATTTCCAATCTTCTGACCAGTGACCAGTATCTTTTCGTACAATGCAGCCACAAATACTTCAATTTCATCATAATGCGTGGTCTTCAGACTGTCTTCACCAAGAATGTTCCCTTCCCTGTCGACAAAGCCAAAGACTGTATTTGTACCTCCGATATCTATTCCAACTGCTACTTCTTTTTTTGCCATTGTTAAAAATGATTACATTATATATGTAAATATAGCATTTACTAATATTCTGATTAGTATTTCCTGGTTTTTCTTCATATATACCGATAGAAAAAACATACAGGTTTCGATACCCTTTGTGTTCACTAAGGCACACAAAGGTTCACACAAAGGTCCACAAAGGCCTTACAAGAAATTACTGAAAATTTGATCCGTTTCTTATTCCGGAATATATTCATTTCCGACTTTCCGTGCTCTTGTAGGTTTATCAAGGTTTATTCCGAGCGAGATCCCTGTTTCAACAAGAATATTCCATCCTGCTGCAAGCTGAACATATTCGGCATACTGACCTCCATCAGGAATGATTATTGTCGGGAACATTGTCTTTTTTGTGGATACTGCAATGATATTCAATCCAACTGCTTTCACCAGGCACTCATTGAACTTTTCCATCTCAGTTGCAAATGGTTCGATCCATATAAGAACTTCACTCTTGTCCATTACCTCTTCAATTCCGTGAACTGCAAATGTTCCTTCAAGGAAAGCAGATTTTTTACGGGTTATCTCGTTTGTCTTAAGAGCCAGTTCTTCAGCAACGCCGTTATTTCTTCCGGCAAAATATATCATACTTGCCTTACTGATTATTGCTGTTACTGCCGGATCAATCTTTAAGGTCAGAGCTTCTTCCGTCTTAGCGGCCAGATCTTTAAGACCGCTCATTTTTTCGCCATTTACGATCCTGAGCAATGAGTCGTAGAAAAGTCCCTGCTCAATAACTGATTTTGTTGCTGCAACAGCATTTTCCTTACCACAGATTAATACTTGTGTGTCTGTAGCAATCTCTTCCAGTTTCGTGTTCGGGTTTGCAGTAAGACCAAACACTGCAGTATGCTTTTGTTTTTTAAGTGAGGTTGTCAGGCGGACGACTTCTTTGGTCTGGCCCGAATTTGAAGCTGCAAAAACGGCATAATCTTTCAGATTATATTCTTCAGCCTGTGTACAACCTTCTGTTACAATTGGCAGGGTTAAACCTTTTTTATGATTTGCATAGATTGCTCTTTTTGCAGGAAATATCCTGCTGCTTCCCTCACCGGTAAGAAATAAGCCCTTGTGCTTTCCTGTAACTTCTGCAAATCTTGCTGCAACTTCAGGTTTAAAGGACTTAATGATATCAGGAGTTTCCATCATTTCCCTTACAAGGGCATACTTATTGTACTTTTCTTCTGATAGTTTCATAATTATTATATTTTATTTATGAGAAATTCTGAAAGATCATTCTGAACCTGGGATTCTTTCTGGAAACCGCCACCAAGATGCTGCCAGTAAACTTCGGCATATTCAATTCCAACCATCTTGCCGTAATTACGGTTTCCCTCAAGAACATATCCGAAAAAATCATTCATTTTATGCATGTGCTGCATTAATTCAATCTGTGAGATATGATATCCGAGCATTTTCTTTTTGTTTCAATTGCTGTTTTTATATCAACAAAAAAATGCGGGGGCACTATCTGTGATCCCAGCGGATCGGATAGTGTCAGAGGGGAAGTATGATAAAGCAACGGTGTGATATCGAGGGGTTTTTCATTTACAGGAACGGTGCCAAGGGAAGATACCATGGCAGCTGTTTCAACAATATTGGCTGTTGTCCGGTGGTCGGAATGATAATCAGAAGGAAGATGAGTGAATACTGATACCAGCTCTTACTTTTCTCATCAGCGAGATTGCTTTTAATCTCAGCTCCTTTGTATCAAAAAGAAATCCGTCGATACCTCCGAGCATATAATATTCGGCATCGAGAACTGCTGCTGCTTTTTTTGCCTCTTCGATCCGGAGCCTGGCTGTCTCCTCCATAGTCATATTGCAGCCGCCAAGGTCACCTGAGGTCATTGTGGCTATAACGATCTTATAACCTTTGTCTTTCAGTAGTTTCAGCACTCCTGCATTCCATGCCTCAGCATCGTCGGGATGAGCATGAAATGATAGCGCAACTTTGTTAAATTCTTTAGCCATGATTAATTATTTTATTTTTTTTTAGCAAATATTTTTTCAAGCTGAACAAATTCAGGAAGTTCTCCTGCAAGCGGTTTAATGTAATCGATGAATTTTTGAGATACATGATTCCCTTCACTGTTGAAAAATCATGTGACATTGGTTTTGCAGAAACAGCTACCTCTTTCAGCGGTACTTTCCCCAATTCAATAGTATAGGGGTTGTTTGAGGTCCTTTTGATACTTACCATATATCCTGATTCTCCTTTTTCAGCAAGCTTAACTGCCTCAACACCGCAACGGTATGCTTCATCAAGGTCGACAGCTGATGCTCTTACGAAGTCGCACATTATCAACGACTCAGTAATCTGAAATTCACCCCGGTATCCAAATTCGCTGCTATCATCCTGTGAAGACTCAGTGCAACACTTGAACCACCCATTGCACCAAATTCGGTATTATTGAATTTATCTTTAGCAGTTGCCGCACTTACCGGAGTTCCATCTGAATATTTCAATCCTTCGCCGCAGACTATTGAAACCCAACCGTATTTTTTAATGCATGCTTCTGCTTCTTTCAGAAATTTATCACGGTCAAAATGAAACTCCGGAGCATAAATAAGATGGGGAGCATCTTCTTCGTTTTTCCTTGCCAGTGCTGTCGCTGCTGCAAGCCACCCGGCATCTCTGCCAATTGTCTGGTAAATGACAAACTTGTCAACTTTCTGCATATCGCGGGCAAGCATTCCGGCTTGCATCACATTCAGGATATTCGATCGTGCTGCAGAAGCAAAACCAGGGGTATGATCCGTCCCGAAGAGGTCATTGTCAACTGTTTTAGGAATTCCGATACCCGTCAGTTCGTATTTTTCATTCCTGCAATACGACTCGACCCGGTGAATAGTGTCCATTGTGTCGTTTCCGCCAATAAGAAAGAAATATCTTATATCATATTTCTTAAGGACGTCAAGTATCAGGGGAAGATCTTTCTCCTGTACCTTATGCCGTGATGATCCCAGGGCTGAAGAAGGAGTATGGCGCAAGCCATCAAGGATTTTTTTCGGTTGCCGGCCAAGATCATAGAGCCATTCCTGCATGAACCCTTCAATGCCAAAGTGCATGCCATAGATCTCTTTTATGAAAGATGAAGAAATGGCAGTCTCTATAATTCCTGCAAGGCTGGAGTTTATTACTGATGTGGGACCTCCTGATTGTCCGATAAGTGCATTGCCTTTAATCATAATTTAAGATTCTGTTAGTTTATGTTCTTGCTCCTGTTTCTTACCCCCCAACCCCCCAAATGGGGGGCTTTTCATCTATTTCGCTTTTCTAACTCCTCATATGGGGGGAAGGGGGGTCAAACGAATTTTAAAAGTCCGAAATGCTCCGGTTGATGATAATCCGGCATTTCAGTAACAACCGGATTCCAGGTGACATAATGAGGAACCGTAAGCTTATCGCCGCACTTATAGAAATTTGCTCTGAAGATCTTGCCCTTCAGGCTGCTTATCTTATGGTTGAAAAAAACTTCAAAAGGAATGGCTATTGTTATTGTCCATACGAATTCCCCTGATTTCTCCTTTACAGGTTTCGATCCTGCCGTCGATAGTCTTCTTATTTTTGAAATGATTTCCGGAGCAACTCTTCTGCTGCTTGCCCTGTCTTTTCCAAATCCCAGCAGACAGGTCCCGATAGCATTAAATTCCAGATTATAATATATTCCGTCATCTTCGGGTGAAACAAAAAACTCAACGCATGAATCTTCGCAAACCATCTGGTTTGTTTCTGTTTTTTCAGCCTTAAAATAATTCTCAGTTATGTAATATTTCAGAAATATTTCATGGTCACTGTAGGCTATTGACAGTGCCACATCGGGTTTATAATCATATCCTTTCCAGTTAATGGTATCGATCAGGAGTCGTCCTTTCTGCTGATCCATTCTCCCGGAAAGTTCCTCAAGTGAAGGGCATTCAGAATTAAACTCCAGTTTTTGTACTTCTGCGATTTTCATTTTCTTAATGCGTTTTACTTCGGAACTTAAAGAACCAAATTTAATACAAAATTTTTATCATTCCTAAAAATTCATTTTACTTTAATTCATTCAATGCAAGAGCAGCAGCCCCAAGAACTGCAGCATTGCTTTCAGAAATGCCCGAGGGCAGTATTTTCACGGTACCTTTGAATATTGGCTGAACAGTCATGTCCAGATACTCCCTTACCGGGCCAAAAAGAACCTCTCCCGCCTGTGCCAGACCGCCGAGAAGAAAAACTGCTTCAGGGCTGGAGAAACCCACGGCATTAGCTATTCCGAAGGCCAGCATCTCGGCGGTATAATCCATTGCTTCAAGAGCAACCGGATCATTTTTTGCTGCTGCCCTGGCTATCTCTTTAGATGTCAGCTGTGAAGGAGGAATGTCTCTCAGTGTGCTCTCATCCCTCATCTCACTCAGCAGATTAAGGACTGTCCTTACAATACCCGATGCTGAAGCATAAGTTTCGAAGCAGCCCTGACGACCGCATCCGCATTCTCTGCCTCCCGGAACTACTATTGTATGTCCCAGTTCACCTGCAAATCCTGTATGTCCGTACAAAACCTCTCCATTGACAACAATCCCGCTGCCCAGACCCGTTCCCAAGGTAAGAACTATGAAATTCTTCATTTTTTTTGCACCGCCGAATTTCATTTCTCCTATGGCAGCAGCTTTTGCATCATTTGTGATTACTACCGGAACATCAATTTTCTTTCTTATATATTCTGCAATCGGAACTATACCTTTCCAGGCAAGGTTTGGAGCAAGCTCAATTGTTCCCCGATGATAGTTTGCATTAGGGGCGCCGATGCCGATAGCTGTCACTTTAATATTGTCTTTAGCTTTTATAAGTCTTTGGATTGTGCCTGCCAGCTCTGAGACAAAATCACCGATCTCGGGATAATCTGTCGTTATGAGTTTTTGTTCCGCAACAATTTTCCCGGATTTTTCGACCAACCCAACTGAAGTGTTAGTTCCTCCGATGTCAATCCCAGCAACAACTTCCTTCATTTTCTCATATTTATTGGTTCCAATCCTCAGTTAAAATTTGTACAAGTATTACTATTTTCCTTTTTTCTTTTGACGTAATTTTTGATCCTTAACGTTTTTCAAACTGATATCCCATGCCTTGTCATCAGTAAAATTGAGTTCCCAGCCCGGCTTTAATTCTATTTCTGTTGGATAATAACTGACAGGTTCCGGTTGCCGGTGTTTATCAAAGTCTCCCGTGGTCCATTTCCTGTCTCTATTGAGATCATAAATAACCTTAACGCGATAGGTTCCCGGATCAAGTAGCGAAAAAACAGTTTTGCCATCCTTTTCCGTGTAATTTTCTGCAATCAGCTTTTCAGTTTTGTCAAGCAGCTGGATTATCCTGCTACCTTCATAATTTTTAATATCGATGGTCAGTTTACAATAGGACTCAGGGTCTTTGATTGAAAATTTTATTCCGATAGAATCGGTTCGTCCTTTATAAATATCACCAAATGCAGCTGAATCTGCCACAAAGAGGTAACTCTTCTTTTCACCTAGTTTCGCAGTCAGAAAATATCTGCAGGAATTTGTAGTGTCTTTAATAAAAGAATAGGGTACTTTTTGCCTGGTTGTCTCTATTACTTCATAAAGCTTTATCCTCGATGTGTCGGGAGGGGCGAAAGGAGTTTTTGACCTAAAAAGAATAGTTTGTCCTGGTCTAAGAAAGCCTGATTGTATGTTACTCTCAACGGTGAAAGCATTCTTTTTGATTTTAGGAGTTCCTTTTGTTGGCCTTGGCGCAGCAAATCTCATGGGAACTGTATCTTGCTTATATCCGGTTACACCCAGAGTATCAGTAAAAGGGAATCTGACAATTGTACTGATAAGAGCCTGGGAATAGAGCACACTATCCACCACCCATACCTTCAGGGTATCTCTGTTTCTGGTGTATTCCGTAAAATATGATTTCTCTGCTGTTCCGGGAATTGAAAATTCAAAGCTCATTGTATCAGGAGGCAGGGAAAGAACATAAGTCATCAGATTCTTTTGTTCCCTCCTGGAACCCGCCAGGTAATGTGCTTTCTTAATCGCAGCAAACGAAAAGAGCTTATACTCACCTGTCAGAGGAACGGGTTCAGGCTTTCTTAACTTTGCCGTGTCATTTGCAGCTGAGGAGCTTTTGTTTATCCCCTTTTTCACGGGTTTAGGAGCTTTAACTATGGCTTTTTTCTCTAAGGTTGTGTCTTTAACAACAGGAGGGGCAGGTATGAAATTTTTTTCAGGTGTAATAATAACAGTTGAATCCATGAATGCAAACTCTTCATCAGGAGAATTATAGTTTTTACTGTTATCCAGGTCTTTTAGTCCATATAGATTGTAGATCCCGGGACGAACATTATTAATCCTGAAATACCCATCCTGATCAACCCTGGAGATATATTCCGGAAGGTGCTTTTTTACAGCAGAATCAGCAAGCTCACGGTATAAAAGAGCCTCTGTTTTCTCAGGGACCTCAAGGTTAAATGCATTAAAAATATTCCCTGTAACAGAAAGGGAGTCAATTACTGGTCCGGACGAGAGTACAAACTGATAATTCTGAAGAATATTACCTTCATTAAGATCTTTGATTGCATCCTGAAAATAGAAGGTATAGGTTGTACTGTCTTTAAGCTTATCTGCAAATTCAATCTCAACTCCTTTTCCCCTGGTGAATACTTTTGGTTTCTTTTTCATTGGCGGGGAAACCATGAACTTATCATTTATATTATCCAGAACAACATATTCATCAAAGGTGATTTCAATTTTGTTACCGTGAAAATTTCTCGCTGCATATAAAGGAACTGTTTTTATCACAACCGGAGGTGTTCTGTCTTTGGGACCGCCTGACGGAGTGCTTATCTTAGCACAAGCTGCAATAATAATTATCACAATTAATATAAAAAATATACGGTCAAGCATCCGTTTATGCATAAATTCAATGTGTTATTTTCAGATTACAAACTTACATCATTTTTTAAAAGATTGAAGCTCTTCGTATCAAGTTACGAAGAATCTTCGATCCCCTAAGGTAAATTATTGATGCTTACTGACTGCCCAGTAAGCAAAGGAAAATGTTCTCGCGGGGATTCATTTCGATATTGAATTTAAACCCTTCCTGTAATCAGGAGTTTTGGTTTTGATCAATAATAATATTTTCTACCTTTGGCCTAAAGAAAAAGGTTAATTATGCATTTACTCGTAATTCCCTGGAATGTAAATCCAGAAATATTCCGCATTGGCTCTTTTGCCGTAAGATGGTACGGCCTTTTTTTCGCTTCTTCATTCCTGATAGGATATGTTATAATGAACAGGATCTTCAAAAATGAAAATCTTGGGGAAGCTGTTCTTGACCGCCTGACCATTTATATGGCCATTGGAGTAATAGTAGGAGCCCGGCTGGGTCACTGCCTTTTCTATGAACCAGCATATTATTTCAGACATCCACTTGAGATCCTGATGATCTGGCATGGCGGCCTGGCGAGCCATGGAGCTGCCATTGGAATACTTACCGCAATCTGGCTTTTCGCAAGAAAAGAGAAAAAGGATTACCTGTGGGCTCTCGACAGGATTGCTATTGTCGTCGCCTTGTCTGGTTTTTTAATCAGAATGGGGAACCTTATGAATTCTGAAATCTATGGTATCGAAACTACTGTACCATGGGGATTCGTTTTCCTCAGGAACCACGAGGTTGCTCCGAAGCACCCTACCCAGATATATGAAGGACTGGCTTATCTAGCTATTTTTATTCTGCTTTACAGATTATATTGGCGCAAAAAAGGAGAACACGTTCAGGGCATGCTAATAAGCCTGTTATGCATCCTCGTCTTTACAGCACGTTTTTTTATCGAATTTCTGAAAGAGCCTCAGGTTGCTTTTGAAGCGACTATGAAGCTCAATATGGGACAATGGCTGAGTATCCCTTTTGTTTTACTGGGAGTTGCCGGTTTATACTGGAGCCTGAAGGTAAAAAAGAGGGCCGAAATTATCCGGAAATAACATTCCTGTAAAACTATTACCGGGTATTCACAATGCCATAGAACAATACATCAAGGATCGCATTCAGCCTGCTTTCAATATTCACTTCTTTCTTCTTCCAGAATAAGGGGACCTCAAGTCCTTTAAGTGTTGTCTGAATTGCCATTGCCGTGTACTCACTATTCACAACATTAAACACTTTTTTCCTTTCTCCGTGATATATTATAAGACGAAGAATTGCCAGCTCTTCCCGGTCATATTTTTCTCTTATTGTTTCAATAAAATCAAAATGATCAAGATTCTTATCAAAGATGGCATTATAGTAGTTTGAAAGTTTTTCGAACGATTTCATCCTTACAAAAACATAATTTCTCATTTTATCTATTGGAGATTCAACAGCTTTTATAGCTGTAGTAAGTTCATTTCTAAGAACATTAGCCTCATAGAGGACCACTGCTTCAAATATATCTTCTTTGCTATCAAAGTAGTAATAGATAGAACTTTTCCCCATTTTCAGGGCTTTTGCGATCTCATCCATGGTAGTCTTCTTAAACCCGTAATGGCTGAAAATCTGTCCTGCCGAAAGAATCACTTTTCTTCTAAACTCCTCTTTATTAACCATATAATAGATGATCTGGAATTTTCCCCTGTTCATTACAAAGATAATAAAATTAAGAAATAATGTAACAGCTTCGAATGAATTGGTCGATAATTCGAAAGAGAACTCCCATATATTTTAAGTACTAACCGCAAAGCATGCACCCCCTGACAATGCAGAAGAATTTGATTTCAAGCTCCCATGCAGTGGTTGTTAATTATCAGCCATATTTATCAAATACTCTAATATTTTGTATTTTTGATATTTTATTTACCGGGGGTCAGGAAGGACTTAGAAAATGAAGATAGGCAATCAAAATTATCAGACCATCTGGATTGATGAAAGTGATCCTGCAGTTGTTCGCGTAATAGACCAGCAAAAGCTGCCTTTTTCCTTTGAAATAAAAGATCTCCGAACAGTTGACGATATTTATAATGCTATAACTGACATGACTGTCAGAGGCGCTCCTCTGATTGGTGCGGCAGGTGCTTTTGGGATCTATCTAGCCACACTTGAAATCAATTCGCTTACAAACATACGGGAACATCTTGCGAATGCAGCGCGGTATCTGATTTCCTCCCGTCCTACAGCAGTTAATCTTTCATGGGCTGTTGATTATGTGATGGCCCGACTCGGAAATGAGCAATCGTCGGCTTCACTGACAAAAAAAGCTCATGATGCGGCAATTGAAATTTGTGATATAGAAAAGGAAAACTGCCGTCAGATCGGGAAACACGGATTAAAATTGATAGAAGCCTTATATAAAAAGAAAAAAGGTGCTCCGGTAAACATACTAACTCATTGTAATGCCGGATGGCTGGCCTGTATAGATTATGGGACCGCTACGGCCCCAATTTATCTGGCACACGAAAAGGGTATTCCGGTCCACGTATGGGTTGATGAAACAAGGCCAAGAAATCAGGGTGCAAAACTCACAGCATATGAACTCAGCCAGAATGGTATTCCGTATACGTTAATATGCGATAATTCAGGTGGTCACCTGATGCAACATAAAAGAATTGATATCGTTTTAGTCGGCGGCGACCGGGCAACCAGAAACGGAGATATAGCAAATAAAATCGGAACATATCTGATTGCGCTGGCTGCTCTTGATAATAAAATACCATTCTATTGTGCATTACCGTCATCGTCAATTGATTTTAATATCAGAGATGGTCGGAAAGAGATCGTAATTGAAGAACGTGACCCGGAAGAGGTAACTGACATTACAGGATTTGCTGACGGAAAGATCAGGTCAGTCCGCATCTGTCCGGAAAACACTATTGCTGTTAATTATGCTTTTGACGTTACACCTGCGCGCCTGATAACGGGATTAATAACTGAAAAAGGGATATGCAGGGCTGCAGAAAAGGATATTAAAGAAATGTTTTCGTATAAATTCAATTAATATGGAAGGGGTAGTTAAATTCAATTGTCATTGGAACCAGTCGGGGCCTGTGATTTCTGATGAACAGTATGAAGTAATTAATTATTGGAGGGAAGTTCTGTACAATATGGACCTTATCGGTGCTTATGAGAACGGAGTTGGTTTTGGAAATATAAGCATGAGGATCAAAGGCGGCAATCAGTTTGTAATTACAGGATCTGCGACAGGTGAGATCCCTGAGCTTGAACCCGGACACTATGTCAGAGTTAATTCATTTAATATCGAAGATAATGCCGTTCAATGCGTGGGACCCCTGAAAGCTTCGTCCGAATCATTGACTCATGCTGCAATATACTTAGCTGATCCGGGGGCGAATGCAGTTGTGCATGTTCACAGTATAGAACTATGGAACGAGCTTATTTATAAGGTACCAACAACAAATCCGTCAATGGATTATGGGACAATTGGTCTCGCAAAAGATATCCTGAGGCTATTCAAAGATTCTGATGTTTATGAGAAGAGGATCATCGTTATGGCAGGAGACAGGGCCGGGATACTTTCATTTGGTAATGACGTTGATGAGGCGGTTAATGTGTTGATGGAGTATCTCAAGAAAGAAGGATGATAAGGGTCGGCATTATCGGCGGTTCCGGTCTCGAGAATCCTGAAATACTTCAATCTCCTGAAGAAAAGCATGTTGATACGCTATACGGGTCGCCTTCCTCCTCGCTGATGTGCGGTTCATTGAACGGTACCGAAATTGTTATCCTCTCCCGTCATGGGTGGTTGCATACCATCCCTCCTTCACAAATAAACAACAGGGCAAATATTCATGCGCTGAAAGAAGCGGGCTGTACTCACCTTATCTCTTCAACTGCATGTGGAAGTCTGAGAGAAGAAATTTGTCGGGGTGACCTTGTTATCCCCGATCAGTTCATTGATTTCACCAGGCACAGAAATATTACCTTCTTTGAAGAATTTGAACCCGGAAAGATGAAGCATATGCCAATGGCTGATCCTTTTGACAGGAAGTTAAGGGAACTTATTATATTAACTGCAAGGAGTCTCGGCCTTAAAATTCATGAAAAAGGAACGATCGTAACAATTGAAGGTCCTCGTTTTTCAACGAGGGCTGAATCGAAGATGTTCCGTATATGGGGTGCAGATATTATAAATATGTCAATCGCTCCGGAGGTAATTCTTGCAAATGAGCTCGGTTTGCCGTATGCTGCAATAGCCATGAGCACAGATTATGATTGCTGGAAGGATGATGAGCTGCCTGTTTCATGGGAAGAAGTAATTAAGGTTTTCAATAAGAATGTTAATAATGTTCTGAAGCTGATCATTGATGTTATTAAGGAAATCAAATAAGTTATAATTTATTCTTTTAGTCCGGTTCTTGCATATTTCCTATCAAATAACTATTATTGCAGTCCATTTTAAAAGGTTGTCACTGGTTGCTGGATGAAGGTTGCTAGTTAATTGAAATTTAACGTATTAACAACCCGTAACAAGCAACAAGAAACCAGCAACAAAGATTATTGGGCCCATAGCTCAGCTGGTTAGCAGCACCTGACTCATAATCAGGGGGTCGCTGGTTCGAGCCCAGCTGGGCCCACAATGAAAATCAGACACTTACAGTTCTAAATGTGAGTGTCTTTTTTTTTACGCCAGGTTTACGCCAGGTTTTTGTTCTTTTTGATCTTTTTTGTTCAAAATTAAACAGGTACTAAAGCCCTCTTCATTGGATGACAAAGAAAACTGACCCATTTAATAGGTCAGTTTTTCTTGACGGAATTTTAAATGCAATTTGGCGGAGGCTCTAATCGATTAAATGACATTAACTGAACAATAATTTAAATTAACCGGGACATATCCTGCTTTTTAGTCAAAGTACTATAAAACTGGTATTTGCAAGCTCTTTTAAAAGCTTTTGTGTCGCTTTCCCTCCATTTTTTTGTCGATGATTGTACTAAATATGGGGTTTCGACCAAACAACTCACTCCGTGCCCGCTTTCAGCGCCTCGCTCATGGATATTTTGGCGAGTTTCCTCCCGCACTGCCACTTGGTTATCTCGTACACCGCAAAGATCAACACGAAGCTTATCAGGACATACAGCGGGTTCACAATCATGGGTATCACCATGTTCATCGTCTCCGCGACGATACCGTACAGGATGTTCCCGAACGCCAGCATGAGCGGCAGTCCCAGCCAGAAGCCGATAAACACCGCTGACGTAGTGCTGTTCAGAATCAGCTTCGCCAGCTCTTTCCTGCGGTAGCCCAATACCTTGAGCAGAGAGATGGTGTTGCGGCTCTCGTCAATCATCAGCGACGTGACAAGGAAGATAATAATCGACCGCAATCAGCACGGCCAGGGCCGTTACAGACGCAACGATCAGCGTCGTTGGCCTGGCGAGGTCTTTATACGCCTCGGGATCGCCGCGCATCCATCACGCCGGCAAGCAGGTTTTTGTCAAAATTGATCTCATGGCTGCTGAGCACGGTACGGTAGCTTCCGAGCAGGTTGACCGGTCATGCGGTTGAACTCGTCAAGGGGCATATAAACAACTTGCTCACCATAGGCTTCGACGATCCCGTCGATGGTCAGGCTGTATGATTTTCCATCCAGCTTGTTTACAAAACGGATCGTGTCCCTTCCTTGAGATTCAGCCGGCTGGCCAGCGGAGATGAGATATTTACCTGATCCCTGGGCAGCGCGTTGCCCTGCAGGTCGTTTATCTTGAAGCCGACGGAATCCGGCTGCATACCCACCAGGTAAAACTCAACCGATTGCCTGCCCTCGACATAGCAGCGCAACACGTTGTACGGCTCCGCCCCTTCGGGAAGACTTCCATCCTTTAAATTCTGTACTTGCTTGAAGTTATACTCCAGGGGATACACGTATCTATGCCAGCGCTCCCTTGTTCATCACCACATCCATCGAGTAGTTGAAGGTAAAACCATACAGCATGATCATCGACGCGGCGCTCACGCCCAGCACTAGGAACAACAGACGCGGTATGCTGCGTACCTGCTCGCGTATCTGGAATTTGGTGTTAAATTTAAACCGATCCAACCGGAGCGCGCGTTCTATAAAATTCACCTTTGCTTTTTGCTCGTCGCCTTTCATCAGCTCGACAGCGGTTTTTTGCAGTGTCTTGCGGATGATAAGAAAACTTGCCAGACCAATAAAAGCCACCGGCATCAACACGGCAAGCGCCAGGTTTAAGGGAGAGAAGGTAATGCCTTTATCAGGCAGGATGTAAGAAACCAGCATCGAATCAACCACAGGCTTTACACATGGCAACGCAAGCAGGATGCCGGCAAGACCTCCCGCGGCGGACAGCAACACCGGGATCGCCATATAGTGCCAGGTCAGTTCACGGCGGCGGTAGCCCTGCGCGTACAGCGTTCCGATGACGACGCTGTCGGACTTAACGATGCGCATGATCATCACGCCTACAATAAGGCAGCTAAGCAGGAAAAAAACCGTTGATACGGGAAAGCTCATGGACTTCATGCTGGAAATGTTTGCCCAGGGCATACTGACGCGCTTGTTACTCCTGGCGTCCATCCATTCGGAAAGGGAATACCCTTTTTCGCTTAAAAGCCCATGCAACTTCTCTGTCTGTGCATTTATATTTTCCCTGTCCTCAAAGTATGCCGCATAGACCGTGACCGCCTCCGGGAACGCCTCGATATCCGCGCTGGAAACAATCCCGATGCCAAAACCGTTGGTGGGCAGCACATCGTAAAGGTTCTTGAGGATATAAACGTAATTGGGTACGGCCATTGTACCTACGATATGGAAGGTTTTGCCGTTTAGCTCAATTTGATCGCCAATATGCAAGCCTTGCATCCGGCTAAAAATTCGGGTCGAGCAAAATATCCCCCGGATTTTCAAGACCCCGCCCTGATAATACCGCCGGGATATTGATTTTGGAAGAAAGACTGAGCAGCCGCAGTTCAGCCGCCAGGCTGGCTCTGTCCAGCGGGCAATTTAACGTCGTACTGCCGGTAAGCCTCTATCAGCGCGCCGGATTCGCTCTCCAGCGCCGCAACATCCTCAATGGGCCTGTCTACCGAAAATGTCAGGTCTTCCTGCCTGTATTCTTCGGCAAACCCGACGACCATTTTTTCGAGGTTATTGGCTATACCTGTAGCGGCGATGAAATAAAAGCTGCCTAACAGGATCAGAATAACGATACCGATATACCGCCCTTTGTTTTCCTTTAAGATACGCCATACGCGTTTTCGGAGTGCCATTACCATTCAATCCTTTCTGCCGGGATAAGCTCGGAATTGTGCGCAACTTCCGCAACCTCGCCGTTTCTCAGCCGGAACACGGCGTGCGCCATACCGGCGATGGCGCTGTTGTGGGTAATCATCAGGATGGTCGTGCCAAACTGTGCGTTTACTTTTTGGAGCAACGCCAGCACGCCCCGCGAGGTCTCGAGGTCCAGCGCTCCGGTGGGCTCATCGCAGAGCAGGAGCTTTGGATTTTTGACGATGGCTCGTGCGATCGACACGCGCTGCTGCTCGCCGCCGGAGAGTTCCCGGGGGAAACGGTTCTTTTTGTCGGAAAGTCCGACAGCAGCAAGCACCTCGTCTGTTTTAAGCGGGTTTTTACTGATGTTCGACACAACCTCGATGTTTTCGGCTACCGTGAGGTTCGGCACCAGGTTGTAGAACTGGAAGACGAAGCCCACGCTCGCCCGACGGTATTCAACCAGTTGATTGTCATTTAAATCGGTAATACGCTCGCCGTCCACAGCGACCGTGCCGCCGTCCGCCCGGTCCACGCCGCCGATAATGTTCATCAGCGTAGATTTACCCGAACCGGAGGGGCCTAATATTACTCCGATTTGCCCTCTTTCCATCTCCAGGTCCACACCTTTGAGGACATGGGTAATAATCCCAGTGTTATAGCTTTTCGTAAGGTTTGATACTGATATAAACATATTGAACACTCCATTCCTTTTTTATTAGTTCCAAGAGTCCCACTTTTTATATTCAAAACCGCAGGTTTTTGAATATAAAAAGTGATTTCCTAAGCTGCTTTACGTCTGTAAACCCTCATGGCAAAGATATAAGCCACAAGCATAATCCCGACGCACCACGCAAGCGCCACCCAGATATCATTGCCGACCGGCTGACTGCAACAGCAGCGCACGGATGGCATCGACGATGGAGGTGACCGGCTGATTTTCGGCAAAGGCGCGCACGACCGGCGGCATCGAGGCGGTCGGCACAAAGGCCGAGCTGATAAACGGCAGGAAGATGAATCGGGTAGGCAAAGGCGCTTGCACCGTCCACCGATTTGGCGGACAGTCCGGCAATCACCGCGATCCAGGTCAAGGCCAGCGTAAACAGGGCGAGTATACCGGCTACGGCAAGCCATGACAGTACCCCCGCCGACGAGCGAAAGCCCATAACGAGCGCTACGAGAATGATGACGACAACCGAAATCGCATTGGATACCAGTGAGGTCAGCACATGCCCCCACAGCACGGTGGAACGCGCAATCGGCATGGAGTGGAACCGTTCGAAGATGCCCCTTTGCATATCCAAAAACAGGCGGTAAGCCGTATAGGCTATGCCACTGGCAATCGCAATCAGCAGGATACCGGGCAGCAGGTAATTCACATAGTTATCCGTGCCGGTTTGGATTGCGCCGCCAAACACATAGACGAACAGCAGCATCATCGCGATCGGCGTGATGGTAACCGTGATGATGGTGTCCATGCTGCGGAAAATATGGCGCATGGAACGTCCCAGCATGACGCCCATATCGCTGAAAAAGTGTTTCTTTATCGTTTCCATTTACTTTTCCTCCTTTTTGCCGACGATTGCGAGGAATATTTCCTCCAAGGTCGGCTGTTTTTCAATATACTCCACCTTTGCGGGCGGGAACAGCTTTTTCAGGTCTGCGAGCGTGCCGTTGGCGATAATCTTGCCCTCATGCAGAATGGCAATTCGATCGGCAAGCTGTTCAGCCTCGTCCAAATACTGCGTGGTCAGGAATACCGTCGTGCCGCTGTCGGCAAGCTCTTTGACAATCTTCCAAACCTCGATGCGCGCCTCGGGGTCAAGCCCGGTGGTCGGCTCGTCGAGGAAAATGAGCTGCGGTTTTCCCACAAGGCTCATGGCGATGTCGAGCCTGCGGCGCATACCTCCCGAATAGGTGGACACCCTGCGGTCGGCGGCATCGGTCAGGCCGAAGCGTTTCAGCAGATCGTCCGCGACCTGACGCGGATTGTTCAGGTGCCGCAGCCTGGCGATCATGATCAGATTTTCCCGCCCGGTCAAAATCTCGTCCACGGCGGCAAATTGCCCGGTCAGGCTGATCGACTGCCGCACATTGTCGGGTTTTGACGCAACGTCGAATCCGTTTACGGTGGCAGTTCCGCTGTCTTGTTTCAGCAGCGTGGTGAGGATTTTGACAATCGTTGTCTTGCCTGCACCGTTGGAGCCGAGCAGGGCGAAAATACTGCCTGTTTTTACTTCAAAATCTACTCCTGTCAACACAGGGAGGTTTTTATAGGATTTTTTCAACCCTTGCACCGAGATGGCGATTTCATTCTGTGACATTATTCATTTCCTCCTTATGGTGTTAACAACGTGATACCGGTTAAATCTGCTTTTCCGTTTTTCAGGAATTCGTAAGTCATCCGATCTGCCTTGCAGTCAATAAACCGAATACCTTTTAAACTCTTGTTTTTAATTTTAAAGAAATTGTTAATAAGCGTTGCATTCTGGAATGTCACATTTTTAAAGGAGCAGTTTTCAAAAGAGCAGTCCTCCATTGTACCATCAAAAACGATATCGACAATCCACATAGCATTAAAAGAGGTGCGATTCCAAACTGCATTAGCTATTGGGTTTTTCTGGAAGCCACCAGATTTAAATGTCGCTCCGGTAAAATCGGCGCCGGAGAAATTGGAGCCCATCGATATAGCTCTCTGAAAATTCAGTTCCTGTAAAATTGGCGCCAGAGAAATCGCAGCCGTCGATATTGCTTCCTGAAAATTCAGCTTCTTTAAGGGAACAGTCCTTAAATATATTGTTCGCCTAAGTTGGAACTCTGAACGTGGCTGCTGCTGATGTCAGAACCTGAAAAGTCACAGCTATCAACATTATTTCTTTTCAGAAGGAGACCCGACATATCTGAACCGTATAAACTTGCAACGCTGCATGTTGGAAGAACTGAATTTTTCATGCAGATTTTTCAACCCGGAAAAGTCAGCATCTACCCAGTTTCCACGCGACATATCCCAGCTAAGCTTTTTCTTTTGCTTTCCGGACGGCAATACAGGCGATTGTTTTTCCAAAGTCACATCGGGTTTTTTTTCGGTGGTTTCAGTTTCTGAGGCTTCCGAAAAATAGTTAAGGTCTACACCCAGAATTTCCGCGAGACGATTAAAAGTAATGATGTCAGGCATTGATTCTCCCCGTTCCCACTTTCCGACTGCCTGTGAACTTATGAACAGACGCTGTGCAAGCTGAGCTTGAGAAATATTTATTTTCTTTCGTGCTTCTGAAATTTTATTTCCAATAATCTTAGTATTTAACATAGTCTCATTATTTTATTGTTACTATCTCTTTATTCTATTTTGTCGACACTGCAAAGATATTTGGCTTCATTCCCGGAATCAAAAAAATACAAATACATATAGTTGTAATTACGCTATTTATGGTTGTAATTGACAACTGTCAGTAGTATTTGTCGAAATTTAAGGTTGGAGCGAAGGCTAAATCCACGGTTATGAAGTGATATTATGAAATTTCTGAAGCATTAGATCCCGAGTGATGGGATACATGGTTCAAAATCCGCCAGGTAATCCGCCAGGTTTTATGAAAATCAGTGAAAACCAGTACACTCAGAAAATCGTAAATGAATGATAATGAAGACAAGTACAAACCAGTGTGGTCTGAAAATCAGGGTTTTACCTCACTCATAATCAGGGGGTCGCTGGTTCGAGCCCAGCTGGGCCCACCTTCGCCCTCCGAAGCTTTAGCGTAGGAGGGCTTTTTTATAATCCTGAATTTTAATTCGCTAAACCTTCTCCGGGCTATTTTGCGTAATGCCCACTAGAAGACTATTCGGAAGTGCTGGGCTCGAGCCTTCGCGGCAGGCTGTCTCCTTCGCTAAAATTGCCCACCGGGCAATTTTTTAACGCTCGGTCCGGTTCGAGCCCAACTGGGCCCACAATGAAAATCAGACACTTACATTAAAGTAGAGAATAACCAGGATGTAATACTGAATTATTATAACTCAGATAATACTTCAATAGTTAAGGTGATAGTGCAAAAAGTGTCTTTTTTTATGCGCCAGGTTTACGCCAGGTTTACGCCAGGTTTTGAAGAAAAATAGGGATTTTAGACCGAAAGATTATCCGATCCTGGGATCAGGCGAAAGGAAGTTTTCTCTTCAACTGTTAATAGTCAAAGCTGAACTCTAAAAGTAGCCTGATTTTATAGAATTTATAAGAAGAAGTTTTTGATTTTGACTTATTTCGCCTCGTATTCTGTAAAACCTGTCACCTGAGTTTGGTTCCCATAAAAGTGTGGTCCTTAGATCGGGTTTGTAATCGGATTCCAAAGAGGTATGATGCTTTGGTGAATAGAAAATACGTGGTTCGTTAAACCCTGAAATTTGACATTTACTGAATGATAAACGGAATTATCACCAATGTCTTTTTTTAAAATAATTGATATAGCCCCATCGCTATAGTCAAATATATGTTCAGTTGTGCCATCATTCTTTAGTCTCTACAGGTGTCATCAGAGCTGCATTGGATGCCGCGTTATCCACCACATCTTCAGGTCGTTTTTTTCACCTGTAACACTTGCTTATTCCTGATGAGTTCCCTCGTCTTAAATGTGAATTTGTTTTATGGGAACCTCCAATAAATGGGGGACATTTTCAATGATCTTCTCATCCGGCTCATTATCAGTCGTGATCACAATCAGAACGTTTATAAAAATTCACTATGAAGACTAAACTAATGTATGATATTATTGTTTTCCTATGAATATGTTTTCCAATTATCGTATTCTTCAAAATTTAAAAACACTTATTATGAAAAGAACATTTATATCAGCGTTAACAATGGTAGCCTTTTTGTTAATGGCAAATATTGCGCTTTCACAGTCAAATGCAGACTATAAGGCAAAGATCGAGACGCTCAATAAGGAAATGTCGAAAAACATGCTGGCAGGTGACAGGGAAAAAGTCTTGAATCTTTATACCGACGATGCAGTTTCAATGCCAAGTTATCATCCAATGGCAGATGGCATTGCCGCGATACGAAAAGCAAGTGATGAAATGGCACAAAGTGGAGTAAAATACACTTCAAATTTACGGGTTACTTTGAAGGTAATCCCTAGCGGGAATCTGATTACTGAGATAGGTACATATAAAGTCACTTTGACTATGCCTAACATGGATAAGCCCATCGCAGATCAAGGGAAATATGTTACTATCTGGGAAAAGCAAAAAGACGGTTCACTGAAAGTGAAAGTTGAAACCTGGAATTCTGACGTCTATCCCATGAGTATGATGAATAGTCAGACTGGACAGAAAGTTCTGGATAAAAAGTAAGGTTAAGGTTGAGGTTAAGGTTTAGAATCTCTTCGACGAATAGTGTAGGGACGCTGCATGCAACGTCCCTACAATTTCAGCTTGGGGCTCGAATAGACAATCTGGGTTATCAAGGATCAGAGTTCTCATGTAAGAAGAATTGTGAATTCCCTGAATAATCGGAATGGGTGATGAAATAAAAAGTATCGCCAGGTTTTATGAAAATCAGTGATAAAGTATACAATCCGAAAATCGTAAATGAATGACAATGAAGACCCGTACAAACCAGTATAACCTAAATATCAGGATTTTGTCTCACTCATAATCAGGGGGTCGCTGGTTCGAGCCCAGCTG
>CAWFKG010000018.1:0-98772 GCA_963816365.1 uncultured Bacteroidales bacterium
ATAGCTAAAAGATAGGGAGCAGATGCCAGCCACCCTGTTTTTACTATATTCAGTTCAGAAGCGGCATTTATGATGGATGGCAGCCACATAACAAAGCCATACACTCCGATATTCCAGAAAGCATACTGCAGGCATAACAAAATAACAGCTCTCGATTTAAATGCTTCGGCGTAGTTTTTAACCGGCTTAATAGTTTGTTGCTCTTCCTGCAGCTGTTCTTCCAGATCATTTTTTTCAGTTTCTGATAACCATTTGGCATTCCGCGGTTTGTCTACAACCAGCCGCCACCAGAAAAAAGCCCAGACAATAGCCGGCATACCCTCCAGAATGAACATCCAGCGCCAACCCATAGATTTTATCAGATAACCCGATAAAATAGACATCCAGAGAATAGTTGCGGGATTCCCGAGGATCAAAAATGTGTATTAGCCCTTGATCGCTCAACTTTAGTAAACCACCGGCTTAAAAATATTAACATTGATGGCATGACAGCACTTTCCACGACCCCGAGCATAAATCGTATAACAATCAATAAATTCACATTGCTGATCAGACCAGTTGCGGCAGCGAGGCCTCCCCAAAGAATTAAGGACCAGAATATTAATCTTTTGGCACTTTTGTTGGCAGCATACAAAGCACCGGGAATCTGAAAAAAGAAATATCCCAGGAAGAAGAGCGATCCCAGCAGGGATGACATTGCTGCTGTAATATTTAAATCCCCGGCCATTCCTCCGGCGGCTGCGAATCCAAAATTTGCACGGTCGAGATAAGCAAAACTATATGTGATAAAAGCTATCGGGATCAGGCGGAACCAACGTTTTCTGGCAAGCAATTTACCCATAGTTAAAAATGATAAAGATTTAAATTAAAAGTAACTAAACTTTTGTAAAATTTTTAAGAATAAATAAAACAAGTTGCACAATGATATCAGCCAGGGAGGCAAACAAGTATTAGATGATGCAGTAGCTATAATTAGATTTGACTTTCTCTTCTTGCTGGTGTAACTTTGAGTTAGCAGAATAAATGTTATTATCTGTCAATTACAATTTATTGGAGATATTATGAAAAGTGATACTATAAGGAATCGTATTCTATATGTTGGAGCGGGTCTTGTCTTCTTGACGACTTTGATATTGGCTTTTATAATAATTCCGGGTGAATTTGCAGACAAGACGCCTGGATTACAACTCGGAGCGGCAATCAAAATTTTAATTGTCATTATAATCCTCCATCTGGTAATTTGTTATGCTTTATTGCGATGATTATTGTCAATAAAAGAGGTGGTCGTATACAGAAAATAGTCTTTATCATTACCGGAATCGGATTGTTAATATTAGGTCTTTTTTTATCAGATGGTGCTTTTGCAATTTCAGGTCATGCCAATATGCTGTTTGTAACAATTTCATGGTTTATTTGTGTTGTGAGTGACCTGATTGCCGGCATATTAGTTTTTATTGCACTTTTTTTTCAACCCAAAAAAGTGATTGCAAAGTAACTCATTGAAAAAGCAGTGTAATTTTGATTCCGGAATAAAAATAACCTGGGATAATTGTAGAATATTATCCTTATGCTGCATACAACTTAACTACGAACTTTAGATTATTAGAATCAGCACTAAATATTACAACTTGGTACAATTTATTTGTTTAGTATTCTTTTTTCTGCTAACTTTTCTCATGTAATTAACCTACAGGCTTTTGAAATCTGATTTTTAACTAAATTCCAGTCTTATGAAGACATTTTGTCTAACAACAATGGTTGTTGCATTCCTGCTATTAAGTTCATCTGGATTACGAGCACAAGCCACTCATATTCAACTTAAACCAGTATGCCTCGATAATACTGAACAGTTTTCGTTAACATCAAAATATGTTGCAGGTGAAAATTACATAATTCAGGTAGGCTTACCTATCGGTTATGCTCCCTCTAAAAAATCTTATCCAGTTCTGTATGTGCTGGACGGAGATAAATCATTTGGTATGACAAAGGAAATTGCAGACTGGCTGATGTGGAGTAAAGAGATAAAGGATATCATTATTGTTGGTATAAGTTATGGACAAGGAATGGATGCCTGGTGGCAAAAAAGAGCAAGAGATTTTTCACATTGCGATGATACAATAATTTTTAAAGGCTGGTTTAAACAGACAGGTGGAGCCGAAAACTTTCTCAAATTTGTTAAAAACGAATTATTTCCTGTCATCAATAAAAACTACAAAACAAATCAGGATTCAACTGCTATAATGGGGATATCCCTTGGTGGGATGCTTAACACATATGTTCTGTTTACACAACCTGACTTGTTTAAAGGATATATAATCATCGCACCTTGCTTAGTCTGGAATAATAAGAGCATATTAAAAAAAGAGGAAGAGTATTTCATTAATCACAATGATTTGAATAAAATAGTTTACATGACTTACGGCTCACTTGACAGTAAAGAAATAATTATTAATTCTACTAACGAACTTGTGCAAACGATACAGAAGCGTAATTATGAGGGTCTCAAATTTACTCCACGAATATTTGAAGGTGAGACTCATATTTCCGTTTATTCCACTGCACTTACTAATGGATTGAAATCAATATTTGAACGTTAAAACAGAAATTAATTTCAGATTACTAATATGAAAATTGGGTCTTCATTAGAGACAATTAAAAGAAGGCATTTTATTGCCCGTAGTTGTGCATTAGGAACATCATGAATTGGTTTTCTACAGGATTAATTTTTATCATATAATTAAGCCAAAATCATTTGAAAACACTTATTTAACCAAAATTCTAACTTATGAAAACAAGAATTATTTTTTTGCTTTTGCTTATTGTAAGTTTTTCATGTGGAACTAACAACAAGCCTTTATCTGATGCTCAGAAAGAAACTATTAAAGGACAAGTAAAAGAAGTAGTAACAACTTTTTATAAAGGATGTGAAGATGTTAATATGGACATGGTTCTTGGTACCTGTCTTAATTCTCCTGATTTTGCATATATAAATAACGGTTATTCTTTTAGTTATAAGCAATGCTTAGATATATTCAAACCAGTTTTCGCAACCATATCAAGTCAAAAAATTACTATAGTTGATGAAAATTATACATTTCCCGATAATTCAACAGTCCTGTATTCAAATCATTGCACGTCATTATCAAATTATAAGGATGGTCATGTTATCCTTCAAGACCCTACTGTAATGCTAATGATATTTAAGAAAATTAATAATGAATGGAAAATTTTCTATGGTGTCGAATCTTATATTGAAAAGAAAGTAGCCAATGAAAGTTCGAAAAAATTAAATCAGGCAGAACTACTTATGAAATTAGTTGGAAATTGGGAAACACCAGTAGGAAAAGATACGACACAATCTGTACAATTTAAAAGTTTAGGAAAAAATGTGTTAAGCCTATATGCTAAAGAGGTAACTAAAGGAAAAATAAACTATGAAGAAACAGGTTTTTGGGGATATGATGCTACAAACAATAAAATTGATTTGTCAGTAATTGTTTCTAATGGCTATGTTTTTCATTATTTTGGAGAATTTACATCACCCGATAAACTTGAATTTTTTGATGTTAATCCTACTGGTGATAAATTCATTTTTGAAAGAATTTCTCCTGATGAATTCAAAGAAACAGCAACTATGAATAACAAAACAACAACACAAATTGCAAAACGTGTGAAATAATTTCTAATCAGTAAATACTACCATTTACAGTTTAATTGGATGCCCCAAGATTTAACATTTTGGGGCATTTGTATTTTAATAACACATTAATATACAAATGATTGACTGATATTTTACCACATCAGATTTTATTGGATGTAGCGTTTAGTAATTGTGCGGCGTAAATAATTGCGATATATTAAAATATTTCCGAAATTTGATATCAGCGACATTTTCTTCCTTCACTTGAACTCAAATGCAAATTATTTTCTGCGTTCAAAAATTGAGATACACATTAAGAGTATAAATACCAGTAACGAAGGAACCTCTTAGTTTCAACTTTTGTCTTTTAACATTTGTCTTTTATCTTATATTTCTCTATATTTGAGTAGTGGTTTCCTAATGTGCTAGTAAACTTATAAATATGTTAATCAGAACATTCGCCAGTGCTGTTACAGGTATCGATGCCGTAACCGTAACAATTGAAGTTAACGAGTCGCGTGGCATACAATTTTTTCTTGTCGGATTACCCGATAGTGCTGTAAAGGAGAGTCAGCATAGAATTGTATCCGCACTAGGTTCACTGAATCATCACTGGCCCGGAAAGCAGATAGTAATAAATATGGCACCTGCTGACATCAGGAAAGAAGGATCGGCATACGATCTGCCCCTGGCTCTTGGTATTCTTGCAGCCGACGAAAAAGTAGCAAAAGCTGAAATTGAGTCGTTTGTTCTGATGGGAGAACTCTCGCTCGACGGGACTCTTCAGCCGGTCAAAGGCGTTCTTCCCATTGCATTGCGGGCAAGGGAGGAAGGATTCAAAGGTGTCATTGTCCCTGTGAAAAATGCCAGGGAGGCAGCAGTTGTAGGAGGATTGGAAGTATACGGCATGCAAAACCTGGGCGAGGTAGTCGATTTTTTTAACGGTACCAGGAAATTTGAACCCGTAAAAGTTGACCTTCTGGAGATTTTCGCCAGCGAGGCAAACAAATATGACGTCGATTTTTCAGATGTCCGCGGACAGGAGAATGTTAAAGAGGGCTCTCGAAGTGGCCGCGGCAGGCGGACATAATATAATTATGATTGGTCCTCCCGGAGCTGGTAAGACCATGCTGGCTAAAAGGTTGCCGACGATAATTCCGCCGCTGACGCTTGAAGAGGCTCTCGAGACTACCAAAATACATTCGGTTGCAGGAAAGATAGATGATCATACTGCCCTTATGACTAAGAGGCCATTCCGAAGTCCCCACCACACAATTTCGGATGTGGCTCTTGTAGGCGGGGGTACATTTCCTCAGCCCGGCGAGATCTCCCTGGGACATAACGGTGTGTTGTTCCTCGATGAGCTGCCGGAGTTCAAAAGGACGGTCCTCGAAGTTATGCGGCAGCCGCTTGAAGACAGAGTAATAACTATTTCAAGAGCAAAATCTACTGTGGACTACCCGGCGAGTTTTATGCTAGTTGCGAGTATGAACCCCTGTCCATGCGGATTTCACAATCATCCTGAAAAGGAATGCGTATGTACCCCGGGAATGGTTCAAAAATATCTTAACAGGATATCAGGGCCCCTGCTCGACAGGATCGATATTCACATTGAAGTTGTTCCTGTGAATTACGATAAGCTTTCCGATTCGGGAAAAGTGGAGCGTTCTTCCGTCGTCCGCGACAGAGTCGTTAAAGCCAGGGCGATACAGGCTAAAAGGTTTGAAAATGTTAAAGGTGTTTATTCGAACGCACAGATGTCTTCCTCCATGCAACGAAGATACTGTCAGCTCGACGAATCAGGCGGCAGACTGCTCAAAACAGCCATGGATATAAGGGGACTTTCCGCAAGAGCTTATGACAGGATCCTGAAAGTTGCCAGAACAATTGCCGATCTGGGTGATTCTGAAAACATTACGGCTGAGCATATATCCGAAGCAATTAATTACAGAAATTTAGACAGAGAGGGGTGGGCCGGCTAGGGCGCTACTCCAGCAGCAACGCCGCCGCACCAATAAGTCCGGCATCACAACCCGCGGCGGATTCGACAATATCAATCTCGTCAAAGATCATGTCTCGTGCCAGCTCCCTGAATTTCTTCCTGACACGGACAAGATAAGATTCACCCCAGCACGTAAGACCACCTCCCAGAATGATCAGCGGAGGATTGAAAATCTGAAAGATATTATAGACTATAATACCAATATAATCAGCACACTCCGCTATTATTGCTTTTGACAGAGGATCATTAATTTCAAGACCCTTCATTATCAGCTTTCCATCAACCCGGGAATAATTAAAGTCGTCCGGTAATGGGAGCAATGTCTTTATTCCCTGTTCGGTCTTCTTTTTAAAAAGATATGGTAAAGCCAGACCGCAGGCACATGCCATGAGACACCCTTCGTTTCCGCATGTACAGATTTGTTTATTGTCGGAATTTACAATCGTGTGACCAAACTCACCGGCAGTTCCTGTAATGCCACGGTAAAGTTTCTTATCTAAAATAATTCCTGCACCGATACCAGTGCTGATTGTCAGAAAAATCAGGCTTTCGTAACCCATACCCGCACCGAATTTATATTCACATAAAGCCTGGGCATTCGCATCGTTATCCAGCAGAACAGGAATATTAAATTGCTCTGCCACAGCCTGACGCAGAGGGAAATTCTTAAAACCTTTGAGATTCGAGGTTGTCAGTGTATGTCCATCCCTGTACCTGACATGCCCCGGAAACCCGATGCCAATCCCCTTTAGATCTGACTCGCTAAAATTATTTTTTGATACTAATTGCCTGATAAGACCAGTGATCTGATCTACTATCATGATCTCAGTTTTGCCGGGATGATCATAAACAGTTATCTTATCCACGATCCTGCCATCGGACCTGACTAATCCGACTGATAATTTGGTTCCGCCAAGATCAACTCCACAGAGTAACTTTTCCATGTGATTATTATAAGGACTGTTCAGTTCGGGAAATTATATCATCCTGGGTATCAGGTGATAATGTAGTAAAAAATGCAGAATAACCTGCCACTCTCACTACAAGATCCCTGTAGTTTTCAGGATTCTTCTTTGCCGCCAGCAAAGTGTCTCTCGAAACAATATTATATTGCACATGCCAACCCCTCAGTGATTCAAAAAATGTGCGGATTATCGAAATCAGTTTCTGCTTTTGAATATCATTTGTGAGCGCAGAAGGTGAGAGTTTCTGATTCAGCAGCACTCCGCCAAGGATCTGGCTTGCAGGAAGCTTTGATACGGATTTGAAAACTGCAGTAGGTCCAAGTGTATCCGTTCCTGAAGTTGGAGAGCTCCCTTCTGCAAGAGGAGTAAATGCTTTTCTGCCATCGGGAGTGGCAGGTACCACAGATCCTGATGGAACATTTGCAGAGATACTTGAAGTGCCGGCATAGTATCTGCATCCGAAAGGTCCCCGTCCAAAACGTGTTGTATGATATTTTGGCAATTCATCAATATAGTATTGGTAAGCCTCACATAGCAGGTTATCAACATAATCCTCATCATTGCCGTATTTTGGGGCATAATTAAGAAGCAGCTGACGCACTTTTTCACCTTCCATCCCTGCAAAGTTATTTTTGAGATTCCTGGCGAGTGTCTCATTACTTAAAGTTCCCTCTTCAAACACAAGTTTTTTAACAGCTGCCATAGAATTTCCCAGGTTGGCAATTCCTACCTGCAAACCAGATATAAAATCGTACACCGAACCACCTTCCTTAATAGTTTTTCCGCGGCTTATACAATCATCTACAAAAGCTGAGCAGAGCATATCGGGTACCAGTTCTTCTAATGCCATATCAACTGCAGTGTCAATTTCGACACTGGCTTTTGTGTAAAATTTAATCTGATCCTTCCATGCCATCATGAGGTCACTGAAGCCGGTGAAATCTGTAAAATGGCCTGTTCCGGGATGAAAAGTAATTCCTGACATTTCATCCAGACCATTATTCATTGCTGCCAGAAAAACCCTCATAAAATTTAGAAAGCTCATTCCTGTACAGCGGTATCCCCACTTACCCGGAACTGCTATTTCTATACAACCTATGGCTGAATAGTTATAAGCATCGTCCTTTTTAATACCAAGGTCAATAAGCGATGGGATTATTATCTCATCATTGTTAAAGGCAGGCATCCCGAATCCTCTTCCAATTACATTTACACATTCATTCAGGAACTTATCGCTGATATTCTTGTGGAAACGGACGGATAAGTTGGGCTGAGTAAGTTTCATCCTGCCGACCGAATCGAGGATTAAATAGCTGAGTTCGTTTACGGCATCTTTACCATCAGTAGTCTGACCACCTATTGTGACATTTTGGTAAAGAGGTCCGCCGGCAGAATATCTTGTATGTGACCATGATCTGATCTTGTTCACTGAAAGTAATTTCAGCCACATATTTTCAAGCAGCTCAAGGGCAAAATCCTCATTGATTTTGCCCTGAATAAGATCATTCTTATAAAACCTGAACAGATATTGATCCATTCTCCCTAGTGAAACAGAATGTCCATTGCTTTCGATCTGGAGAATCAGCTGCACAAACCATGTCAGCTGCAATGCTTCATAAAAGCCTGTAGGCGGATTTTCAGAAATATTCCCGCAAATTTTGCTTATTGTAATGAGTTCTTCCTGTCTCAACGGATCGGTTTCGCATCCTGATAGTTCGAATGACAGTTTTTCAAATCTTCTGATGAAGAACTGAAATGCCTCAATGCCCGTTCTCAGCGAATTGTAAAAATCCTGCTTTTTAAAAAAATGAGGATCAGATGCCAGAAGGTTATTCTGCGACTGATTCTATGGTGTGCAGATACCCTTTAAGACCAATATTAAGGATCTTTTCAAAATTAACTGCGATATGGCCATCACCTGAGGTAAGATTTCCCTCAGCCCTGATTATTCCTGAATCGTGGATCTTCCTGTTAACAGGAGACATCAGTGAATAACCTCTTTCTATAAGAGTTTTCCCATTCCACCAGCTGCAAATCTCTTTCAGAGCATTTTTCTGCTCTTCGTTAATAAAAAAAGCATCACCCGGACGTTTATCAAATTCATCCAGCTCGTTTAATATCCATGATGTAACATATTCTGGAAAAATAGGAGCAGCACGAAGCTTCGATGATTGGTTGCCAACAATCAGTTCCCCGTCACTGATAAAAATTGTCATTTTCCTTAGTGTCCTTTCAAGGGCATAAGCCCTTTTAAGAATGACCGGGGATCCTTCAAATTCTTTATACACCTCGGTATATATCTCAGCGCGCTCAGTACAAACAGTCGGGATGGCTGTTAGGAGACTTGCTTTTCAGATTAGCAATACGCACAGAAATTTCTGATGTTTTTGTATCTGAAATCATTTCAGTTCAGGATTTTTGAAATAAGACCTTTCTTTTCGGCGTACTCTGAAAACGGCTTAAGTTCAGATTTTTCGATATTTTTCTGATTACCAAATATATATTCTTTTCCGAGCATCAGATACTTTTCTTTTGCCAGGGTATGGAACGGGATAAAATTAATCTCTTTGGCATTTTTTAAACCGGCAGCAAAGTCAATTATTGCTGATAACTCCGGGGTGGAAAAGTTAAATCCGGGGATAACCGGTACGCGGACAATGAATTTTTTGCCTGATTTATCAAGCTTCATGAAATTCTCTGACACGAGGTCTGCATTTCCTCCTGTAAATTTCATAAATTTATCATTATCAAGATGTTTCAGATCTGCTAAGACCAGGTCCAAAAGATCGATATAATTTTCAATGATCTCCCATGGAAGATGAAGTGACGTTTCTACTGAAACATTGATCCTCCTTTTTTTAAGTTGAATTAACAATTCCATCAGCTCAGGTCCCTGCGACAGAGGTTCCCCACCGGAGAGAGTCACTCCACCTCCGCTCATTTTGTAGAATGGGATATCTTTTTCAATTTCCTGAAGTATCTGTGAAACAGTTTTCTGCTGTCCCGATACTATCAGGGCCCTGGAGGGACAAATATTCTCAAATAAAGTCGCATCGGAGATTTTATCCCTGTTGATTAGCAGTGTATTATTTTCAATAATTATCTCCCCATTACCTTGTTTGGCACATTCGCCGAACCTGATGACAAATCCTTTCGTCAAACATTATTGAAGGAGCTGTTTCGAGGCTTTCAGGGTTATTACACCATGAACATCGTAAGGGGCATCCTTTGAAAAAGATGTTTGTTCTTACTCCATTCCCGTCGTGTATTGAATATCTTTGTATATTGAATACAGTAAGCATGTATTAAATGTCAAATAACAAATATGTTACGAAGAAAATCAGGAGAATATATTTATTTATTAAAGTTAAATATAATTATAAATTTATCTTATCAGTTAAGATGATTCAATTTCAACACCCTTTACAAAGATTTTTATTGTTGAAATAGTCAAATTATACTATTTTTAAAACTTCTATTAACAACCATAATTCTCTCTGCATGGATCTTACCCGCCGGATACGTGATAAAATGATGAAAGAACGTCTCATGTTCGTTTACAGAGGCGTTGTTACAAATGAAAATTCTATTCCGCTTCTGATGCTTCTTGAAAAGGAGATGGAGAATTCGGAGTTTGGATTTGTAGGAAGGAAAAGGCTTTTTATGTTTGTGCTTGAGAGCCTTCAGAATGTTTCGAAGGCATAGTGAACAGGATCAGCATGCGGATATGTCGCTGGTTGTTTACTCCAAAACAGACAGTGGTTATACAGTGACTACAGGAAATGTTCTTCCATCAGCTCATATCAATGATCTGAAAAGCAAGCTGGATGAGATCAATCATCTGCAGTCTGATGAGATAAGAAATGTCTACAGACAGATGCTCAGTACTGCCGAATTCAGCAATAAAGGAGGGGCAGGACTTGGTCTGATTGAAATGGCAAAAAAAACAGGGAATAAGCTCGACTATGATTTTGTACCGCTCGATAAGGAGTATTCTTATTTTATTTTAAGCAAAACAGTCAATTCAGTCGGAGTTGGCAGTTCATCAGGGGGAAAAGAACGACCATTTCACGGAAAGGCTATTTCTCAGCTTGAAAGACTGATGGCTGAAAATAATGTTTACCTTATTTGGTCAGGCCATATTTCATCGGATGTGGAGAAAGAAGTTCTCACTTTCACCGAAACAAAACTTGTTGAGGAGGATGTTGAACTGAATCTCAGAAGAAGGGTTTTCAGTGTCCTTGTTGAAATTCTTGAGAATGTGGCTAAATATCAGCCCGGGCAAGGAACCTGAGAAAAAGTTCGGAATGCCGGTAGCAATGATCAGATTGGAAGATGAGGACTTATTCACTTACAACAGGAAATCTGATACAAAATGAAAATGTGGAAGATCTTAAAAGCAAACTTGAAATCATAAATAAAAATGATAAAGTGGGCTTGAAAGAACTTTTCAGAAAATCACTTTCCGGTCAGACAATAAGTTCAAACAGTACTGGTAATATGGGACTGATTGATATGGCAAGGAAATCAGGAAGTAAACTGGAATATCAGTTTGAACAGATAAATGACCTTTATTCTTATTATACCCTTACGGTAAAAGTTGAAGACAGGCAGATTTAATCCAGGATCCTGAAAGCAAGAGTTTCACCATCCCAGACTGCATAACTTCCATTTTTTATCCAGTCTCCGAGAAACACAATTTCAGTCTCCTGGTCCAGTTTATACGTCATTGCCAGATGGCGGTGACCAAAAATGAAATAATCAATTTTGTCATTTTCGAGAACCGACCTGGCATATCTGATCAGATCCTCTTTTTCTTCGCCAAGAAACTCTTTTGTAATTCCTTTTCCGAGCCTTGAATTCAGCGACCATCTGTGTCCGATGCCAACTCCAATTGATGGATGGAGGGCAGAATACATAACCTGCAAGGGTTTGTTCCTGAAAATTGAAAGAAGTAGTTTATAACCTTTATTTTTTGTTCCCAGACCCTCCCCATGTGCAAGATGAAATTTTTTCCCGTCAAATGAGGTGGTAATCAGGCGAAGTATGAATAATCATTCCGCATTCATCTGAAAGATAATCTCCTGCCCACATATCGTGATTCCCGGTAAAAAAATGAACCGGGATTCCCGAATCAGTTATTTCTGAAGATAGTTCCCAGAAACCTGGTAAATCCCGCGGAACTACAAGCTTATATTCCCACCAGAAATCGAAGATATCTCCGAGAAGGTAGATCTCTTTTGCATCATGCACAATTGAATTTAACCAGTCTGACAACTTTTTTTTCTCTTTCAAGAGGAGGGGAGCCGGCAGGCAATCCGAGGTGAAAATCAGAAGCAAAATATATTTTTCCTGTTTCTGCTCAAAGTACAGGTTTATTTGTTAAATAACTGATCGAGTTTAAGCTGAAGGGCCCTTCCATGAAGATCCGATGCAATAATTTTACTCTCTTTGTCAAACAGGAAATTGGAGGGAAGGCTCTTTACATTAAAAAGTATTGCATTTTTCGGGTCCTTAGGATCATCTTCCCTTGTATTTATCCATGGAAGCTCATCAAATTTTACTGCTGATCTCCAGTCTGCTTCATTTTCATCGAGATTAATCTGATATATCTCAAATCCTTTTTTATTGTAAAGTTTGTAATACTCTTTCAGCTGAAGGTTTTCTTCAATACAATCCTTCGATTGAACTGACCAGAAGGTAAGAAGAACATATTTGCCTTTAAGTGAAGAGAGTGAGATTCTTTTTCCATCGATATTTTTAAGATCCGGATCCAGTTTTGTATTTGGCAGGTTCTTGCATATCTGTTCTAATCTGATTAAGATACATCTGGTTCATCTCTCTTCTCAAAATCTCTTGCCAGTGCCTGCACCTGTTTTGAATTTGGATAATGACGGGTAAGTGAATCAGTCACTATTTTAAGATACTGCAGATCGTGCTGATCATAAAGAACATATGTTTCAGGATTGATTCTCTGATAAAGGGCTTTGATTGAAGCAAGTGAGTTTATGTTATTAAGTATGAATTCAATATTATTTTTCCGCTGAGCTTTGATTACATCATTAAATTCTGCTTCAAGTAAAGGGCCCTTTAACGTCAAATCCGGTTTCTTTTGATGCTGCAGTATATACTGTACTCAGGGAATCAAGTTTTCTTTTTGTTTCGGCAAGAGTAAGATCAAGTGTCTGAAGTTTCTCAGATCCTGCTGATCCGTTTACCTTATAATTTTCAAAAAGGTTTTTCCCGTTAAAGATCAGATTTATCTTTTCTCCCGGTTCGGCAAGAAGAGTAATAAAGTTAGTTGGTGAAATCCCGAGCTGATAAAAATCTGTTCCGGTAGCCTTTAACCTTAAACTGGAATGAGCCATTCCTGCTGATTTTTGCTGAATCGATAAGTACGGGAGTATCAACATCAAGCCTGTTTAGATAAATATATTTTTCTTTTGAATCTTTAATGACTCCATTAACAGAGAATTTGCTTTTGTTATTGCATCCTGAAAAAATCAGAACCAGAGTCAGGAGAAATAGTATTCGTTTCATTAAATATCGGATTTCCGGTTTTCGTATATAGCTGATTATTTAAATAATTCAGCAAGTTTAGTCTGCAATTTTTCACCTCTCAGATTTGTAGCAATTATCCGGCCTTCTTTGTCGAGAAGAAAATTGCATGGTATTGATTCAATTTTATAGAGAGGAACTACAATTGAATTCCAGTATTGAACATCACTTACATGAATCCATTTTTCCAGATGATCATCCTGAATACCTTTTATCCAGGCTTCTTTGGTTTTGTCGAGCGACACCTGATAGATCTGAAATCCTTTTTTATGATAAAGATTGTAAACATTTACAAGGTTTGGATTCTCTTTTCTGCAGGGTGTACACCATGATGCCCAGAAATCAAGCAGAACTACTGATCCTCTTGTTGAAGAAAGTTTTATTGTATCTCCCTGCTGGTGTAGGAAGGGATATCTCAGGAGCTATCGCGTTCCGGAAGCCGATGCCGGTCCTGCGGCTGTTTCGCCACTCATTTTTGCAACCAGTTCCTTCACCTGTTCATGCAACGATATAACTGGCTCATAATCAGGATAAAGACTAAACATCGATGAATCAACCTTTACAAAATACCTCATATCCTTTGTGGGATTCAGAACATACACACTTGGTGCAACCTGCTGATAGAGTGCAACGAGACTGACCAGTGATGTAAGATTGTCATCAATATATTTTTTTGTATAGGTGTTGATTTCACCCAGATAGATCTGTGCCAGACTGTCGAGGGATTCAACCACTTTTGGCAGTTCAGGTTTATCTACATTTTGTGTATAGATATTGTTTAAACCTTTTAGTTTATTTATTGTTGATCTGTAAGGTTTTGTTATATTCAGCCATCAGTTCAGTACCTTTTGATCCTTCCAGGGATATAGGATAATTCAATGAATCTGCATAGTGCTTTTATTGTTATCTTCTCACCAGGTTCAACAAGCATGGTCAGGAAATTATTATCATTGCTTTTCAGAAGATAGAACGATGGCTGTTTGATTTCTTTCTTGAAATTAAAGGTACCGTCTGAAGAAACCTTTACTGAATCAACAGATTTCAGTTCATTCGATTTCAGTTCATCAAGATAAATATATGACTCCGTTTACCGGATTTACAATTGTACCGGAAATTCTGACAAAATTATTTTTACAACGCAGCAATTGCCAACACAATAAACAGGTAGAGAAAAAGCTTCTTATTCATTAAGTAAAATGTTAATTGATAATTATTTTCAAATATTGAAATGCAAAGTTATTCTTTTTTTAATCCGTCAATACTTTTAAGAAATTTTATTAATTTTCAGGCAAGATGATGTACCTTTGCAGAGTTCATTTTTTATTATTATCTTACATAGATTTTTTTACGTCATTCAAACTGTAATTATATGAGTTACATTAAGTTCGATAAGAGCTCAGGTTGTAAATCTTGAATATTCACTGGTCAGGGAGATGATCAGAACAAACAGGGCAGGTTCATATTCTTCAACTACTCTTGTCGGCTGCAATACCCGAAAATATCATGGATTACTTATTTGTCCGGTCGACGAGATTGGGTGGTGAAAGATTTGTTCTTCTATCTTCACTTGATGTTACGGTTGTAAATAAAGACAAGAGCTTTAATATCGGAATAAGAAAATACAAGGGAGATTATTTCAGTCCCAAGGGTCATAAATATATTGAGGATTTTGATACTGATGATATTCCTTCAAGAATTTACAGGGTTGGAGGTGTGATTCTGAAACAGGAAAGACTTCTTGTTCATTATGAAGAACAGCTTCTTATGAGGTTTACTATCCTTGAAGCTTCTGAACCGATGAAACTTCAGTTCCGTCCATTTCTTGCTTTCAGGAATATTCATCAGCTGACGCATGCCAACCTGGCTGCAAATACAAAGGTTGATTATATTGAAAACGGTAGTCAGATCAAAGATGTATGAAGGATTTCCATTCATTAAAAATGCAGTTTTCGACAAATGCTGAGTTTATACCTGTACCTGACTGGTATCTTGGAGTTGAATATCTTGAAGAACAAAAAAGGGGTTATGATTATTCAGAAGATCTTGTTTACTCCCGGTTTTTTTGAGCTTAAAGCAAAAAAAGGTGATATTATTGTTTTCTCTGCATCAACTAAAGAGGAGAAGACATCGGGCTCTAAAGCAGAAGTTTACAAAGACTGTCTCAGGCAAAATTCCAAGGGACAGCTTTATTAATTGTCTAAGAAATGCTGCTCAGCAATTTGTTGAAAAACGAGGAGGGAAGACTCTTATTATTGCCGGTTATCCATGGTTTGGCAGCATGGGGAAGGGATACATTTATTTCACTTCCCGGACTGGCATTGGCCCGGCACAGACTTGTACTTTACAGGGAAGTTCTCGATACGCAGATTAACAAAATGAAGGATGGATTGTTTCCAAATATGGGTAATGCAAAGTGACCCGGCATTTAATTCTGTTGATGCACCTCTATGGTTTTTCTGGGCAGTTCAGCAATATATTGACCATGGCGGCACCGATGGTTGGGAAAGATATGGTGAAGCTGCAAAATCAGTACTGAATGCCTTTAAAAATGGTACCGCTTTTAATATTCACATGAGAGAAAATGGTCTTATTTATGCCGATGCACCAGGGAAGGCTCTTACCTGGATGGATGCAGTTGTCAATGGTAATCCTGTAACTCCACGGAGAGGTTATGCTGTAGAGATCAATGCTCTATGGTATAATGCTGTTTGCTTTTCACTCGAAATGGCAAAAACATGTAAATGATAAAAAGTTTATTAAGGAATATGAAAAGCTGCCTGATCTGATTAAGAAATCATTTCTTGATATATTCTGGGATGAAAAGATCGGATATCTGGCTGATTATGTTAATGATGAGGAAGGAAAAAACACTTTTGTCAGGCCAAATATGGTTATTGCTGTTTCACTTCCATATTCCATGCTTGATAAATCACAGATGAAAAATGTTTTGGATATTGCGGATAGAGAACTTGTGACAGTCAGAGGACTCAGAACCCTTTCCCCGGGGAATAAATTTTATAAGGGAATGTGTAAAGGGAATCAGGAGGAGAGAGATAATGCTTATCACCAGGGAACAGTGTGGCCATGGCTCTACGGTCCCTTCTGTGAAGGCTGGCTGAAAGTATACGGACAACAGGGTGTTCAGAAAGTTAAAAAATTAATATATGGTCTTGAAGCTGTGATGAGCGAACATGGGATCAGTACTATTTCCGAGATTTATGATGGAGATCCTCCTCATTCGCCCCAGGGAGCAATTTCGCAGGCCTGGAGTGTTGGTGAAGTACTGAGGATTATCGACTATACTTGAAACAAAATTTGCAAATCAATAACAGAGGTAGGATATGCGTGTGTTAATGTTCGGATGGGAATTTCCGCCTCATATCTCAGGTGGATTAGGAACTGCCAGCTATGGTCTGACAAAAGGCATGGCAACTCTCGACGATCTGGAGGTGATCTTTGTTGTTCCAAAGGCATGGGGTGATGAGGATCAGACTATGGTCAGGCTGGTTGGTGCAAACCAGGTACCGGTTGCATATAAAAAGGTTTTTTATAAAGGATTCAAGACGACCAGTTGAAAGAATTGAAGTATCCTCAAAAATTGTTCCTTATACTGATCCTGATGATTTCTGGAAACTGGTCAAATCTGAAGTGTCGGGTTATAATTTTTATGTAAAGACAAACAACAAGGGAAAAGTAGATTTTTCAGGAAGATACGACTACCAGCCTGATGGATGAAATTTACAAATATTCTGTGGTAGCTTCTGTGATTGCTGATGAAAATGAGTTTGATATTATCCATGCCCATGACTGGCTGGCTTATCCTGCAGGAATTGCTGCAATGGAAGTTTCAGGAAAACCGCTTGTTATTCATGTACATGCTACTGACTTCGACCGTAGCGGAGGGAATGTAAATCCCGATGTTTACCGGATTGAGAAAAACGGGATGGATGCCGCATCTAAAATCATTACTGTCAGTAATCTTACCCGCGACATGGTAATAAACAAATACAATATCAATCCTGATAAGGTTGAAACTGTTTATAATGCCGTTGAACCGGTGAAGATCGCTGATGACCCTGGCTATTAAAAAAGGTTTTGATGAAAAGGTGGTCACATTTCTTGGCCGGATAACAATGCAGAAAGGACCCTGAATATTTTATCGAAGCAGCTTATAAGGTACTTACAGGTTATGAACAATGTAAGATTTGTAATGGCCGGATCGGGAGATATGATGGAAAGAATGATGCGAAGAGCTGCAGCCCTTAAAATAACTGACCGGTTCCATTTTACCGGATTTCTTAAAGGGCACCGATGTTTTTACAATGCTCGATATGAGCGATGTCTATATTATGCCTTCAGTGTCAGAACCTTTTGGGATATCTCCCCTCGAAGCAATGCAATCTAATGTACCGGTAATTATAAGCAAACAATCGGGAGTAGCTGAGATACTTACACATGCTGTTAAAACCGATTTCTGGGATATTGATGCAATGGCTGATGCAATCTATGGCATACTTAATTATCCTGCACTTTCCAATATGTTTATTAAAAATGGGAAGGAGGAAGTTATCAGTCTTAAGTGGGATAATTCAGCCAGACATGTACGTGATATTTATTACAGAGTGATTGACAATAAAATGAATTAAGATATGAGTGTATCAGGCAAAAAAGCAATTTGTTTTTATTTTCAGGTCCATCAACCATTCAGGCTCAAGAGATACCGATTTTTCGATCTGGGTCACGATCATTACTATTACGATGATTTCTCAAATGAATCTATTATGAGAAAAGTAGCCGAAAAATGTTATCTGCCTGCCAATAATATAATTCTTGATCTGATTCAGAAACATAAAGGGAAATTTAAAGTGACATTTTCTCTTTCAGGACTTGGCAATAAGCCAGTTCAGACTTTATGCTCCTGAAGTTCTTGATTCTTTCAGGAAACTGGCTGAAACAGGAATGGTGGAATTTCTTGCTGAAACCAATTCTCATTCACTGGTTTCGCTAAGAAGCAGAAGTGAATTTGAACGACAGGTCGCCAATGCATAAAGAGATGTTGAAGGAATTTCTTGGAGTTGAAGCAACTTCATTCCGGAATACTGAATTAATTTATTCCGACACTATAGGATCATGGGTGGCTGATATGGGATTTAAATCAATGCTTACAGAAGGTGCAAAGCATGTTCTTGGGCTGGAAAAGTCCGAATTTTCTGTATTGTAATTCAGTAAATCCCCGTCTTAAAGTTGCTTCTGAGAAACTTTGTACTGAGCGATGATATTGCTTTCAGATTTTCAAACAGAGAGTTGGAATTCATGGCCATTAACAGCTGATAAATATGCTTCCTGGATAAACAAGCTGGCTCCAAAAAGCGAGCTGATAAATATCTTTCTCGACTATGAAACATTCGGTGAACATAACTGGAAAGAGACAGGAATATTTGATTTTCTGTATCATATGCCAGGCGCTATATTGAAGAAAACACCTTTCAGGTTTATGACTCCTACGGAGATTGCCGATACATTACAGCCCGTTTCAGCAATCAGTATTCCTTCACCAATCTCATGGGCAGATGAGGAGCGCGATATTACTGCATGGCTCGGAAATGAACTACAGGTTGCTGCCCTCGATAAATTATACAGCCTGGCAGGGAAAGTAAATAAGTGCGAAGATGATACTGATAAAAAAAGACTGGGAATATCTCCAGTCGAGTGACCATTTTTATTATATGGCAACAAAGTTTTTCTCCGATGGTGCTGTTCATGCTTATTTCAATCCATATGAAACACCTTATGACGCATTCATGAATTATATGAATGTTCTGAGTGATTTTGAAATCAGACTGAAAAATATATTTCCTGATTCTGCCGAACAAGATCAGATATTTAAACTCGGAAATCAGATCATTGAAAAAGATATGATTATCGAAAAGCAGAGTATTGAGATTGAAAAACTAGCAAGAAAATTGCCAAAATAGTCCGTTAAAGCCTAGCAAAAAAAACAAAAAAGCTATTAACGAGGTGCAGCCAGTAAACTCTTAAAATAAACAAGCAAATTCAAAGGTCAAAAAGATAAAAGGCTGTCTCTGCAACAGGTCTGGCAATAAAAGTCAGACCCGGAAGAAATGAACAAAGAGCTAATCAGAGCACGCTAAACAAATAATTTTTTATGATGAAGGTTGAATTTATATTTGAAACCAGTTGGGAAGTATGCAATAAGGTTGGGGGAATACATACAGTTATCTCAACGAAAGCACTTAAAATTGTAAATGAACTTGGAGACAAGTATATACTTATCGGACCGGATGTATGGAGGGAAGATGTTACCAATCCTGAGTTTATTCCTGATGAATCACTATTTGCTGAATGGAAAGCCAGAGCAGCAATCTGAGGGATTAAGAGTTAAGACCGGAAGATGGAATATTTCCGGAAAACCTATTGTATATACTTATTGACTTTACTCCATATTTCGGACAGCAGAATGAGATATTTGCCGGATTCTGGGAAACATATAAGCTTGACAGTATATACCGGTCAGTGGGATTATGTGGAACCTGCACTCTTTGGATATGCAGCCGGCAAGGTGATTGAAAGCTTTTCAACATTCTATCACGAACATCATAATACAATTGCTCAGTTCCATGAATGGATGACCGGGACAGGGATTCTGTACCTCAAAAAATATGCTCCATGGATTGCCACTTCATTTACAACTCATGCTACTGTTCTGGGAAGATGTATTGCCGGGAATAATCGTCCTCTATATGGAAAGATGGAGGAATATAACACTCTGTACAGATAGCCAGGGAGTTTAATGTTGTTGCAAAACAATCACTCGAAAAAATTTCTGCTGCTGAAGCAGATGTTTTTACAACTGTAAGTGAAATAACTTCAAGGGAGTGTCAGCATTTTCTGGGTAAGGAAGTTGATTTTGTTACGCCAAACGGATTCGAGGATTCCTTTGTTCCGGCAGGTGAGATATTTGAAGAACGCAGACACATTGCCAGGGAAAAACTACTTAGTGTTGCTGAAGCTGTTCTTGGTTATCAGGTCTCAGAAGATTGTGTTCTGGTGGTAAACAGCGGCAGATATGAATTCCGTAATAAAGGGGTTGATATATTGATTGATTCCCTCGGGGAACTGCAAAAAAAAGGTAACATTGAAAAAGAGTGTATTGCTTTTTTCCTTATCCCTGCTTATCATAAAGGACCTCGTCAGGATATTACTAGATATCCTTTACAATAATGGTCCGGTAAATGGTGGTGACAAATATCTGACGCATAGTCTGCATTATCCTTCAACTGATCCTCTTTTGCAGAGAGTTAGCAATGAACAATCTTAACAATGATCAGAAATCAAAGGTTAAAATCATTTTTGTTCCATGTTATCTGAATGGCAATGATGGCATATTTAATATGCCGTATTTTGATCTGCTCATTGGATTTGATCTTTCTGTTTTTCCCTTCATACTATGAACCATGGGGATATACACCTCTTGAAAGTCAGATGTTTTCTATTCCGACTGTAACAACATCACTTTCAGGGTTTGGCTTATGGGTCAGAACTTATTTTGAGAATCCGGGAAATGGCATTGCAGTTATTGAAAGAACTGATGATAATGAAGTAGAAGTTATTTCTGAGATATGGAATTTCATGGCAAAGTTTATTAAGCTGAATGAAACGGAAATTAAGGAAGCCAGGGATAAAGCTCATGCAATTTCAAGGATTGCCCTCTGGGACAATCTTGTTAATCATTATTTTGATGCATATGAATTTGCTCTTGCACAAAGCAATGACAGAAGAGAAGAACCAAGGGAATTTGTCAGATTTGTTGAATCTCCCGGGATACATATCCGTAAACCTCACCAGGTACCAGTCTGGAAAGATATTTATGTTCAGAGTGATGTCCCGGAGAAACTTGCTTCTCTCAAAGATCTTGTCAAATAATCTCTGGTGGTCGTGGAATACGGAGGCAGAATTATTATTTAAAAGGATGGATCCTTCACTTTGGGAGGAGGTTCGGCATAATCCCAAGCTTCTTCTCGAAAAGATTGATTATAAAAGACTTCTGGTACTTGAAGATGATGATGATTTCGTGTCTGATCTGAAAAAAGTAAATGAGATATTCAAAGCACATCTGGATCGTCCTGATAACCAGGAACTGCCTTCAGTAGCCTACTTTAGTATGGAGTTTGGAATACACCCCTGCCTGAAAATTTATTCAGGAGGCCTTGGAATCCTTGCAGGAGATTATCTGAAGGAAGCCAGCGATTCAAATTTAAATATTACTGGTGTCGGACTTCTTTACAGATATGGTTATTTCAAACAAAAACTCGGACCAAGAGGTGAACAGCTTTCAATATATGAAGCTGAAGAATTTTCACGTCTCCCTATTAATCCTGTTAAAGATTCAAATGGTAACCAGTTGTATGTAAGCCTGGTATGGCCGGGCAGAACTGTTAAGATCCGTGTCTGGGAAGCAATGGTGGGAAAAGTCAGGCTTGTTCTTCTTGATACAGATTTTGATGATAACTCCCCAGAAGACAGAACTGTTACTCATTATCTTTACGGGGGAGATAATGAGAACAGGTTAAGACAGGAACTGATTCTGGGTATCGGAGGTATCAGGGCTCTTGTAGCAATGGGACTTAAACCCGATATCTATCACAGCAATGAAGGACATTCAGCTTTTATCAGCCTTGAACGTCTCAGGGGTCTGATAACTGATCAGCATCTTACCTTTAATCAGGCACTTGAAGCGGTAAGATCATCAACACTTTTTACAACTCATACTCCTGTTCCGGCCGGACATGATGCATTTGAAGAAGATCTTCTCCGAAAATACATTTCTCATTATCATAGCAGGTTAACTATTTCCTGGGGTGAACTAATGGCTCTTGGACAATGTGAAGGCGACTCTGATAAAAAATTCAATATGAGTTTTCTTGCTGCACGAATGTCGCAGGAGGTTAATGGAGTCAGTAAACTGCATGGCGAGGTCAGCCAGGGTATGTTTAATAAGCTTTGGCCCGGTTATCTGAAGGAGGAACTTTTTATCGGTTATGTGACTAACGGAGTTCATCATCCTACATGGACTGCTCCTGAATGGAGGGAGGTCTACAGGGAAATGACAGGAAATATAAATTTTGATCAGACCGACAGGAGCCTCTGGGAGAAACTGTATAGTGTTGATGATAAGAAGGTTTATGAGATAAAGACCAGTCTTAAAAAGAACCTGTTTTCAAATATCAGGAAAAGACTTCAGTCAGATATGATTGAAAAGCATGTGAGCCCTCATACTTTGCTTAGTATAAGCGGTCATCTCGATGAAAAAGCTCTGACAATAGGATTTGCCAGAAGGTTTGCCACATATAAAAGGGCATCACTGCTTTTCCGCGATCTTGACAGACTTGCACGTATTGTTAATAATCCGGAGAAACCCGTGCAGTTTATCTATGCAGGGAAAGCACATCCCAACGACGGAGGAGGGAAAGATCTTATAAAAAGGGTATTTCGAAATATCACAGATGCCACAGTTTGCCGGAAAAGTAATATTCCTCGAGAATTATGATATTGAGATGGCCAAGTATCTTACAAGGGGTGTCGATATCTGGCTTAATACACCAACCAGGCCTCTTGAAGCCTCAGGTACCAGCGGAGAAAAAGCTGTTATGAACGGTACAATCCATTTCAGTGTTCTTGACGGATGGTGGGTTGAAGGTTACAGGGCATTTGCCGGCTGGGCATTGCCAAAGAAAAGAACATATGAGAATCAGGAACTTCAGGATGATATTGATGCTGAAACAATTTATAATATGCTTGAATTTGAAATAGTTCCGGCTTATTATTCATTTAATGCCAGGGCATACCGGTTGAGTGGGTGAGCCTGATTAAAAATACAATGGTAAAAATTGCTCCTGAGTTTACCATGAAAAGGATGATAGATGATTATTATGAAAAATATTATATCAAAGCTTTATAAACGAAATAAATATCTGATTGACAATAATTTTGAGAAGGCAAAAGAACTTGCTGCCTGGAAGAAAACCATAAGGGATGAATGGGATAATATTGAAGTCCTGAATTATAGTTTTGAACGGGCCGGAGAAAATGTATACCGGTCAGGGCATGATTACAGGGCAGAAATTGCACTGGATGTAAAGAAAATTCCGAAAGAAAATGTTGGAGTGGAATTTATTATCACCCATATGAGCAAAAGAGGTGAACATGAGTTCGTGGCCAGTGAGGAGTTTAAACTGATCAGCAGCAAGAGCGGCAAATGTCTTTACAGGGCAAGCCTGGTACCTGAAAAAGCAGGATCATTCTTTTATGGAATACGTATTTATCCGAAACACAAAGATCTTCCGCACAAACAGGATTTCTACCTGCTTCGCTGGATTGATTAAATATCGGTTGCCCTCCTGACAGGTTCTTTTTTAAATACCAGAGCTGTTCTTGCCGGCAGATACAGATAAAGGTATAAAGGAGCATTAATAATGTTCCTTTCTGCTTTTCTGATTGAGATGTAAATTGTTTTCCTGTCAATCCTGTTAAAGCCTCCGAATGCCGGATCATCAGTATCAAGAACAATTTTGAATTTTCCTGTAACCGGTATTCCGTAATCGGTAAAGGAGACTGTAGGATTGAAATTAAAAACAAACAATAATTCTCCTCTCATATATGCAAGGACCTTATCGGAATTATTTTCATATATCCTGTTAACAGTAAGATCATCAAGTATTTTAAAGTCAGTATGAAGTTTCACCATTTTCCTGTCGAATTTTAACAGGCTATAGTATTTTAGATCTTTGTTTTCTGCAAGCTGCCATTGACGCCGGGCATATTTAAAGCTCCAGTTATTTCCTTCTCGCGGAAAGTCTATCCATTCCGGATGACCAAATTCATTACCCATAAAGTTCAGATAGCCTCCTCCTGAAGTACTGAAGGTGATAAGCCTGATCATTTTATGCAATGCAATGCCCCGGTCCATCACGATGCTATGATAGGATTTATTCATGCCGGTATACATTTCTGCATCTATCATTCTGAAAATAAGTGTTTTATCTCCAACAAGAGCCTGGTCGTGCGATTCACAGTATGATACTATCTTTTCTTCAGGACGGTGCTGGGTCAGTTCATAGAACAACTTTCCCATATCCCAGTTTTCATCAGCTGTCTCTTTTACAAGTTTTATCCAGAAATCGGGAACCCCCATCGACAACCTGAAATCGAAACCATATCCCATTTTTTCCGTACTCGAGGCAAGCCCCGGCATCCCGCTCATCTCTTCTGCAATGGTGATTGCTTCAGGCTTAAATTGATGGATCAGTTTATTGGCAAGAAACAGGTAGACCAGTGCATCTTCATCCTGATTACCGTCGAAGTATTCATTGTAGGATGTAAAATTTTTTTCGAGTCCATGATCATAATAGATCATACTTGTAATTCCATCGAATCTGAATCCGTCAAATTTATACTCCTCAAGCCAGTAACGGCAGTTGGATAGACAGGAAATGAATTACATTGTCCTTTCCGTAGTCGAAACATAAAGAATCCCATGCGATATGATTTCTTCTTCTTTCATTTGCATGAAAATACTGGCCCAATGATCCATCGAACAGACCCAGTCCTTCATTGACATTTTTTACTGAATGTGAATGAACAAGGTCCATTATTACCCTTAGTCCGGACTGATGTGCTTTATCAATCAGTTCCTTCAGATCTTCAGGTGTCCCGAAACGTGATGAGGCAGCAAAGAAACTCGATACATGGTACCCGAAGGATCCGTAAAACGGATGTTCCTGGATAGCCATCAGCTGAATTGTATTATATCCTGATTTGCTTATAACCGGGAGGACCTTTTCAGTAAATTCCGGTATGTGCCGATTTTTTCTTCCGGCGTAGGCCATCCCGATATGGGCTTCGTAAATTACCGGGGCAGGAAATGCCGAGGCAGAAATAATTGCAGCTCCAGTTATAATTTCCTTCAGGTTGCCAGACCTGGGCATTGAATATTTTAGTTTTGTCATCCTGAACCACCCGGTTCGCATATGAAGGAATCCGTTCTCCGCTTCCTCCGTCCCAGTGAACAGAAAGTTTATAAAGGTCTCCATGTTTTAGAGTCCCGGGTGAAAAAAATATCTCCCAGTCACCCATTGCATTGACTCTCTTCATCATGAATTCCTTCTTCTCCTTCCAGTCATTAAATACTCCGATGACATAAATATTTATTGCATTTGGAGCCCATTCCCTGAAGACCCAGGAATCGTGGTCACGGTGAAGTCCATAGTAAAAATGTCCCATCGCGAAATCACAAAGAGTACCATTTCCGATCAGATGTTTTTCCTTTGCAAGGCATTTTGCATATCGTCTGTCAATTGCTTCCGTAAATGGATTCAACCATGGGTCGGATTGATAGAAACTGGTTGTATTCATGATAATTGGGAAATAGACAAATTCTTTCTATAAAAATACGAAATCTAAATCATTTATTTGTTTCATTTCCATGGGCTTTATTAATTTTGCAGACATAATTTTGTGTTATGATAATTCATGAAGGATATGAAAATCTTCATCTGATTTCTCCTGTTGTAACTCTCGGAATTTTTGACGGAGTTCACCGGGGGCATATGGCTCTGCTCAACAGCCTTGTATCACGTGCAGAAATGGAAAAAGGTGAATCTGTAGTCATTACCTTTTCACCTCATCCGCGGCTTGTGCTTGACCAGCACAATGCAAATATTTCATTTCTGACCACAATGGACGAGAAGAAAGTACTGCTACAAAAAGCAAACATTGACCATCTTGATTGTAATTGAATTCACAACAGAGTTCAGTGAGATTCCGGCCTGTGATTTCGTAAAAGATATCCTTGTTGAGAAGATAGGTACAAAGTACCTCATCATCGGTTATAATCATCATTTCGGCAGAAGAGGTGAAGGTGATTTTAATACAATTAAAAAATGTTCGGAAGAGCTTGATTTCATGGTTGAACAGGTACAGGGTTTTCATACCGAAGAGGGCGCAATAAGCTCCACATCAATTCGTGACAGCTTTGTTAAATGGGAAACTTGAGGAAGCAAACAAATGGCTCGGATATTCTTATTCGTTAAGCGGAACAGTTATTGAAGGTAAGAAGATCGGTAAGTCAATTGGATTTCCTACAGCTAATATTGAACCCGATTCCAAATATAAATTAATACCCGGCAACGGAGTTTATGCTGTTGAGGTTAAGCTTGATGAGACTGTTTATCCGGGAATGATGAGTATAGGTTCCAATCCGACGGTAAATACAGATATCAGTTTCAGAAGTATTGAGGTGCATATTCTGAATTTTGAAAGGGATATCTATGGAAAAAGGATTTCAGTAGCATTCAGGAAAAGGCTCAGGGATGAGAAAAAATTTGATAATCTGAAACAACTGACAGAGCAAATGATTCAGGATAAGCTGGATACACTGAAAGTGCTGACCTGAAAAATTGAAATGTTTTTGTTAACTTTAACAACTCAAATATAATCTGAATTATGAACGTAACACTTGATACAATGCAATACCAGGTAAAGGATATTTCACTTGCTGATTTTGGCAGAAAAGAGATTGAAATTGCTGAAAAAGAGATGCCGGGCTTACTGGCAATAAGGAAGAAATACTCTTCTGAGAAGCCTTTAAAAGGTGCACGGATTACAGGTTCGTTACATATGACAATTCAGACAGCTGTCTTAATTGAGACTCTCGCGGAACTTGGTGCAGATGTAAGATGGGCGAGCTGCAATATTTTCTCCACTCAGGATCATGCAGCTGCTGCAATTGCTGCAAGGGGAATACCGGTCTTTGCATGGAAAGGTGAAACACTTGAAGAATACTGGTGGTGCACTGCACAGGCACTCTCATTCCCCGGAGGAAAGGGCCCTAATCTTATTGTAGATGACGGAGGAGATGCCTCCCTGATGGTTCATCTGGGATATAAAGCAGAAAAAACACCCGAGATACTTAACAGAAAACCTGAAAACAGGGAAGAAGCAATTATTCTGGCAACTCTGAAGGATATTCTTGACAAGGAACCAGGAAGATGGCACCGTACCGTAAGTGAGCTTAAGGGTATTTCGGAAGAGACCACAACCGGTGTTCACAGATTGTACCAGATGATGGAGAATGGTGAACTGCTTGTACCGGCAATTAATGTAAATGATTCAGTCACAAAATCAAAATTCGATAACCTTTATGGATGCCGTGAATCGCTCGCCGATGGGATTAAGAGAGCAACCGACGTTATGCTTGCCGGAAAAGTGGTTGTTGTTTGTGGCTATGGTGATGTGGGAAAGGGTTGTGCCAGATCGATGAAATCATATGGATCAAGAGTAATCGTAACTGAAATTGACCCGATTTGCGCTTTACAGGCTTCAATGGAAGGTTTTGAAGTTCAGACAGTTGAAGACACACTCCATGAAGGTAATATCTTTGTAACAGCTACCGGGAACAGAGATATAATAACACTTGATCATATGTTGAAAATGAAGGATCAGGCCATAGTGTGTAATATAGGTCATTTCGATAACGAGATTCAGGTGGATAGTCTCAACGATCTTAAAGGTGTTGTAAAAATAAATATCAAGCCACAGGTTGATAAGTATCTTTTCCCCGACGGTCATGCCATATTTATTCTTGCTGAGGGAAGACTGGTTAATCTGGGCTGTGCCACCGGTCATCCTTCATTTGTGATGAGTAACTCTTTCAGCAACCAGACACTTGCGCAGATCGATCTCTGGAAAAACAAATATGAAATAGGAGTTTACAGACTTCCGAAATACCTCGATGAAGAGGTTGCACGTCTGCACCTCGATCAGCTGGGCGTTAAACTCACAAAACTTACAAAGGAACAATCTGATTATATTGGTGTCCCGGCCAATGGTCCTTACAAACCGGATCATTACAGATACTAGATTTTGAAAACCATTAACCAGTTGTCTTTAATTCCACACGGTAACATAGTTTTCCTGGATTCTCGTTTTGTAGTTTTTCAGAGGATATCTCCCGACACCGGAGGCGGGAGTACCACCTACAGTAAGTCCATATTTAGTTCCGCATTTCGGACATACTGCAATTGTCGAATTTCCCGGATCAATATTTACCTTAATGCTCAGACTATTAACTACATAATCGTGTGGGCAGGTACGGTCGTAAGCATAAAATTCATCTACTCCGAAGCATATTATAATGCCATTGCCATCAAACCCTGCAGCGGCCAGCCCCCAGTTATTTGTATGTGAATCGACAGTTACTGAGCCTCCAAATCCGCTAAGGTTTACAAATTCCGGATCATTAAGATCGAGTGTGAAATTCACATAGGTATCGGGGATCACATCATTCTTCTTATTACACGAACTTAAGATGATGACAAGTGATGCTGTGATTAAAAAAAATCTTATTTTTGAAAATAAAGCCATCCGGGATTATTTTATTGTGCAAAATTACCAATACTACCGGGAATTTAACGGGATTGATAATTTTTTATTGTAATATCTGAAAATGAATAATTTATCTCTGAAGAACGTTTTTCTTGTTATCCTTCTGTTAACATTAACGATCAGATCAGGCGATGCCCAGATATTCCAGAGGAATCCTGATAAACAGTTGTTCGGTAAAACACCCGGCATTAAGAAAGAGTCAAAAGTCAAAGGACCCAGGTCTGCTCTAAAAGCAAAAAGGAAACAGGAGGCCAATGACCGTAGACTCGAAAAGAATTATGAAAAAGCTATTAAACGATCCCAAAAAAGAACTATAGAAATACAATCTCCTGAAGTAAAGGCACGTATGAAGCAAAATAAAAAAGATTTTTCAAAACGCGACAGGCAGAAATCGAAAAAAATTAGGGCGAGTACAAAAGGTGCTGGTAAAAAATATAAGTAATAATTCGGTTTGAAGACAAATACTTGTGAAACACCTGCTCACAAGATTTTTATTTGTAAATTATCAAAAATATTTATATATTTGTTGTTGAAGAGTTCCGGCGACCCCGGAATTCTTCCTTTTTTTTAATATAATAGAGAAAGATGTCAGAGGTTATATATGTGACTTTAGAAGGTCTTCAGAAACTGAAAGAGGAGCTCGACCAATTGAGAAATGTTGAGAGACCTTCAATCTCCAGGCAGATAGCTGATGCACGGGATAAGGGCGATCTTTCTGAAAATGCTGAGTATGCTGCAGCTAAAGAAGCACAGGGTATGCTCGAGTTAAGGATTTCTAAGCTTGAGGATATCGTTGCCCGCTCAAGAATTCTTGATGAGTCTAAAATTGAAACCTCATCTGTGAGATTACTTAACAGGGTTAAAATCAGGAACAAGACAAATAATTCGGTAATGGAATACCTGATTGTACCTGAAAGTGAAGCAAATTTTAAGCTGGGTAAGATTGCAGTGAGCTCTCCGATAGCCCAGGGCCTTATTGGGAAAAAAGTAGGTGATATAGTTCGGATAAAAGTGCCTTCAGGCACTATTCCGTTTGAAATTATTTCAATAACGATCTGATAAATCAGTTAAAAAAATGGTATGGCTACTATTTTTACTAAAATAATCAGAGGCGAGATCCCTTGCTACAGGATAGCGGAAAATAACGATTATTTTGCATTTCTCGATATCAATCCTCTGAGGGCGGGGCATACACTGGTCGTTCCCAAAGAAGAGACAGATTATATTTTCGATCTGGAAGATGTTTATTTAACAGGAATGATTCTATTCTCGAAGAAAATTGCAGTCGCAATAAAGAGTGCGATTCCCTGCAACCGTATTGGAATAGCCATCCTCGGCCTTGAAGTGCCCCACGCTCATATTCATCTGATCCCTATGGATACCATGGAAGATATAAATTTTAAAAATCCCAAGCTCAAATTTACCCCGGAAGAATTCATGGAGATTGCTGCCAAAATCAGCAGTAAGGTCATTCTGTAAAAGTAGTAGGGTGTCTCAAATGTTGTCTTTTTACCCCCAACCCCCCATATAGGTGCGTGTAAAAACTATCTCAACCCCCCAACCCCATAGGCGTCAACCTAAGCTTTGGGAATGAATGAGATACTGCATAAAAAAGTTTCCCCTCCTTTTGAAGGAGGGGTGGTCGGGAAGATTGATTATCTTGTACATACAGAATTTTATTTCCCGACCGGGGTGGTTGATTCATTGCTTTCTTCTTACCTTTATTGGTATGAAAAACAAAAACCTCTTTAACAGGAAAAGCCTTAAATTCTTCAGATCATCACTTAGGAACAAGTCCATTTCTGCTGAGGCTGAGTTATGGAACTTTTTAAAATCAAAAAAACTTAATGCAAGAAAATTTAGAAGACAATACAGTATAGGTAACTACATAGTTGACTTTTTAATCAACCACCCCGGCCGGTATCAGTATTCGTATCATAATTATAAAGTGGTCCGGCCACCCCTCCTTCAAAAGGAGGGGAAATGTATCAGGCTTATATCCAATTTTTTAAACTCTCTCCATAATTTACTAAATTCAACTCCTTAGGTTGACGCCTATGCTCCCAACCCCCCATATGGGGGGCTGAAAAAATCAGAATGACGAACATTTGAAATCTGAATTCAGAAATCTGATTCAGTTCTAAATTCCCTGTTCGTTTGTTCGTCATTCTTAATTCATTGATTTAAAGTGCCCCAATAAGGGGTTTTAGGGGGTTGATATATTGCGGATAAGTATGATATTTCATAACTTTATGGAATAATTCATCTCGCTGCATGAGTTACATATATGATTTGTGGGACGATTTCATAAGTCTTTTATTTCCACGGTTGTGCTACGCCTGTGGCAATCATCTTATGAGGAATGAATACCTTATCTGTACTGAATGTTATGTGGTTATTCCGAGAACAAATTATCATGCCATTCAGGACAATCCGGTGGCTCAACTTTTCTGGGGCAGATGCTTGATTGAAAGGGCAGCTGCATTTTCATATTACAATAAAGGAAGCAGGATCAGAAACCTCATTCATAATCTTAAGTACAAGGGAATTAGAGAGATAGGATATGAACTTGGCAGAATTTATGGCCAGTCTTTAAAATCTTCCGGTTTCATATGCGATATTGATTTGATAATTCCTGTTCCGCTCCATCCTGTTAAAAAACGGATCCGCGGATTTAATCAGAGTGAAACTATTTCCAGGGGGATTGCAGATATAACAATGCTGCCTGTGGATGTAAATTCGCTCGCAAGAATAATGGTTTCGGCGACGCAGACAAAACGGTCACGGTATGACAGATGGACTAATGTTGAAGGTATTTTCCAGGTAATTGATCCTCAAAACATTATCGGTAAACATGTATTACTTGTGGATGATGTTATCACAACAGGTTCGACAATTGAATCATGCACAAACGAACTTCTGAAAGTTGAAGGGGTTAAGGTAAGTGTGGTTGCTCTCGCATTTGCTGTTGTATGAGCTCTTTAAATCTCCTTCGTTTTAATTCTTTTTGGATTTTTATTCATAAAATCCTTCCAGCTGTTATACGCCTTTTCCTGCATAGGCTTGTTTGTCTGATAAAAATGACAAAGTGCTGCTGCCAGGCCATCGGTAGCATCGAGTTTAATTTCGCTTAGTGAGAATTTTAGTATGTTCATCAGCATTGAGGCTACCTGCTCTTTTGAGGCAGCCCCCTGGCCGGTAATAGACATTTTGATCTTTCTTGGGGCATATTCAAAGATTGGCAATGAACGTGTAAGCGCTGCCGCTATAGCAGCACCTTGTGCCCTTCCGAGTTTTAGCATCGATTGAACATTTTTACCGTAAAAGGGAGCCTCAATTGCAAGTTCATCAGGATGATATTCATCTATGATCCCGATGGTCCTTTCAAAAATATGCTTCAGTTTAAGGTAGTGATCTTCATACTTTGAAAGATCTATTGATCCGATTGTAATCAGCTCGGGAACGGTGCCATTTGTCTTTATAACTCCATATCCGGTAATACTTGTACCCGGATCAATACCCAGAATTATCCTCTCCTTTGGTTTAACTTTCAATTTGTCTTTCAGGTTGGTAAAGATTTATTTTACCACAAAGGTACACAAAGCCCGCCCGAACGTCTGAAGATTTATCCATTAAAAATAAATTACTTTCATACAGCGGGCGGGAGAGCATAAAGAAGGATTACAATCTGCAGTAAATTATTTTTTTATGATGTAGGCATTATTATTCTTTAAGGGCATTTCAGGAAACATAGCTCCTGCTGAAGGTCGTTTTACCATTAATTCTTTTGATGAAACATTTCCATGCTCAAGATAATAGATAGATTCCTTCAGGCATGCCTCATTTCTGTCGCTCCAGTCATGCGTAATATCGTCAGGAACGTATTTGGCAGGTGCAAAACCTTTATAAAAATCACCCTGTCCTGCAGAGTTAACCAGGGAGAAGGTTATCGGCCAGAACAAATAGTAAGGCTGATTATTGGGATAAGCAAATCCTACCATTCCAACTGGTTTTCCATTTGTTGTATCACCGATGGTTTTCACATCGATACCTGGCTTTAATCCATTAATAAAATCTTCACTTGCAGAGGCTGTTCCTCTGGTTGTAATGACAACCAATCTTGATATATTGACAGGAGCCGGTACTGTAACGAAATTAAAAGACTGGTTGGAAGATGTATTTTTGTCGTTAAAAGTCAGGATAAAAAAGTAGTATTAAATTTTGAACTACCGGCCACATAACTTGCCATATTTGTGAGTACATTTAGATCGCCTCCTCCGTTATATCTTAAATCTACAATCAGGTCCTTAATATTATTCTGGCTGAAATATGTAAAAGCACTCTGCAATTCCTGTATTGACGGGGGAATAAACTCGTCAAATACAAGATGGCCGGTAATTCCTGATTTCAGATGCAGGGTATCCGCAAGGATGACCGTATTCAGTGTAAAGGAAGCCTTCGTTGATGTTATTGTAGAATCTTTACCTGCTGGTGTCTGAAAAAGGAAGGTATTTGTTACAGATGTGGAAGAAGCCCCAATAAGTTGATTATAGGCCGTGGCATTATTTGCAATAAATATCGGCGCCAGATCAGTGTTATTAAGCTTTTTCACTATCCATCCCCTTCGTACACCTAAGCTGTATAAAGGAGAATCATGGTAAATCTGTGCAATTCTTACCTGGTTGGAGGGATCAAGACCCATGCTGATCCCATGTCCAACAAAGCTTCCTGTATTCTGAGCCAGATATTGGTTATAAGTTTCAACAAAACTCCATCTGTCGAGAGTTTTATATTCCATTGCATCTAAAAGCGTATAAGGATCCTTGTAATCAGTTTCAACTACATTACGGCATAAGTTTATACCAGAAATAGTATTGATTCATGACAGAATAAAGAGTATCCCTGGCTTGTTCATCTACCGTTAGTTGATGTGGCGGGGGAAACATCTTTTCTTACAGGAAATAAATCCAATTATTAAGAAAAAGAGGAGGAAAATGAACTTTTTCATGTTATTTAATGATATAATATTTTGTATATAACAATTAAACATTGATTTTTGATCGCTTGTTTTGAATAAAGATTCCTGAAATAATAAGAAACAAGTCCGAACGGTGTGGTATAATAAACGGGTTCATGAAGAATAAAGTGTACAAAAACCAGAGAAAGAAAAGGAGCAAGGTAAACCAGGTTACTTACTTTTGCGGTTGTGGAAGCCATCTTCAAGTGCTTTTAGCCAGAAAAGAAATGTTATTCCCATCTCGAAATATACCTACATAGACTGATGCAATTGCTCCCCTGAGACCGGTTTCAATTTGCCATTTTCCGGTAACAATCATTGTAACAATAAGATAGATCGAGCCGAATATGAAATTAAGCAGAAGCTTAACTCCTTCATCTCTTTTATCTTTTACATTAAGTATAAAATAAAATGCCCAGAAAACTGAACTTCCTGTAGCCAGTAAGTACTCCTGTAAGATCCGAATGTCCGGATTCAAAAAGTCTTCCCTGGGACGATATGATATAAACTCCTGCAAAGCTGATAAACAGAGCTATAAAGCTTTTCCTTTCAATTTTCTGTCCGAGAATAGGAACAGAAAGAAAAACAAGTATTATCGGCCAGATCATATTAAGAGGCTGAGCAACCTGTGCAGGAAGCAACTGGTATGCTTTAAGAAGAATAAGATAATAGAGAAATGGATTTATAAATCCAAGAATTGCTGAATTTAAAAGCTCTTTCGGGTGCTGATAAGAATTAGATGAGCATTTTTTCCCAGCTAAAACAACAATAAGCAATATCAAGGTTGATGTGAGAGAAGCAATTGTAAGCATCGGTAAGATGCCCAGTTCCCCCAGACTTATTTTAAATGCAGTCGGTACCGTTGACCAGAAAAAAATGGCCAGTCCGGCATAGAATATGATTGATCTTGTCCGGTCCATTTAATTCAATTAATATTATACAATGATCAGACAGTTATTGTTTTTACCTAGTGTCCAAAGAGCGCTAGTTCTTTGACCGTTAAGGATTAAAAATGGATAGTTTCCCGAAGGGAGAAGTGTTCTAATTAATCATTTCAAATCCTGTATACGGAATCAGCACCTTTGGTATTTTAATTCCTGATTCAGTCTGGTTATTTTCAAGTATTGCAGCAACAATTCTCGGAAGAGCCAGTGCACTGCCGTTAAGAGTATGGACCAGCCGGGTTTGTTTATCTCCTTTTTCTTTGAACCTGCATTTCAGTCTGTTAGCCTGAAATGATTCAAAATTTGAGACTGAGCTTACTTCGAGCCAGCGTTTCTGAGCAGCCGACCAGACTTCAAAGTCGTAGGTCAGAGCAGAAGTAAATGACATATCACCGCCACAAAGTCTTAAGAATCCGATATGGAAGATCAAGTTTGGAGACCAGTCCTTCGACATGTGTTACCATCTCTTCAAGAGATTCATATGAATGATCGGGATGGGCAATCCTGACTATTTCAACTTTATCAAACTGATGCAGCCGGTTGAGTCCTCTTACATGAGCTCCCCAGGAACCTGCTTCCCTCCTGAAACAGGGTGTATATGCAATATTCTTTGACCGGAAGCATTTCGGCATTCAGTATTACATCCCTGTAAATATTTGTAACCGGGACTTCAGCAGTAGGAACAAGATAAAAATTATCGAGTGTTGCATGATACATTTGTCCCTCTTTGTCAGGCAGCTGACCTGTACCAAATCCTGAATCTTCATTGACCAGTATCGGAGGCATCACCTCTGAATAGCCTGCTTTTTCTCCTTCATCAAGGAAAAAGCTGATCAGTGCTCTCTGCAGTTTTGCTCCTTTACCTTTATAAACAGGGAAACCTGCTCCGGTAAGTTTAATGCCCAGCTCAAAATCAATAATATCATATTTCTTAATCAGATCCCAGTGGGGAAGTGCAGTATCAGGGATATGACGGCATAACGCCTCCCTCCCGGACTTTAACATTATCATCAGCTCCATGACCGGGAGGAACAGATTCGTGTGGAAGATTAGGCAATCTGATGATCTCATTCCGGAGTTCATTATCAATTGGAATAAGTTTATCTGTAAAGTGATTTGATCTCTTCTTTCAGCGAATATGTTTTTTCTTTTGCTGCTTCAGCTTCATCTCTTTTTCCATCTTTCATCAGAGAGCCTATCTCTTTTGAGATACGGTTCATCTCTCCCTGCATCATATCAGTTTTGGATTGTATTTCACGGCGTGAGGAATCGAGTAGCAAGGATCCTGTTAATTATTTCTTCAGCTTCAAAGTTTTTAACTTTCAGCCGTTCAATTATAAATTCTTTCTTTTCACGGATAAGATTTATTGTTAACATATTCAGTTATGTTTTAATAAAAAAAGCAGGCCAATGCCGCCTGCTGTAAAAATATCAAAAAACTCCCGATAATGCTTTCCGTAAGCAGAAAAGAATTTCGGGAGTCTGGATCTTTAAAGATAACTATTTACTCAGTAACCGGTTTAACCGATACATAAGTCTTATTATCTTTTTTTCTCTTGAACTCAACTTCACCGTCGGTGAGTGCAAACAGAGTGTGGTCTTTTCCAAGGCCAACATTAAGGCCCGGATTATGTTTGGTTCCTCTCTGGCGGACAATTATGTTGCCTGCTTTGGCTATCTGGCCGCCGAAAAGCTTCACTCCCAATCGTTTACTTTCAGAATCGCGACCGTTACGTGAACTACCTGCTCCTTTCTTGTGTGCCATAATTCTATATTTTTATTTGCTTAAATTTCAGTTAATTATTCTTTGCTTTTTTTAGTTTTTGTTGCAGGCTTTTTCTCAGCCGGTTTCTTCTCAGCAGCTTTTTTCTCTGCAGTTTTTTTGGACTGAGTTTTCTTTGCCGGTGCTTCTTCTTTTCTTGCAGCTGTTTTTCTGGCGGCTTTCTTCACCTTTATAGCTTCTTCAGCAACTGTAACATCAGCTACTTTTGATTCTGCTTTTTTAGGTGCTGCTCTTTTTGGTGAACTCACACCGTTTATACTGATAATTTCAACCTGAGTAAAGTTCTGACGGTGTCCGTTTTTGACCCTGTAACCTTTTTTCCTTTTCTTCTTGAAAACAATTACTTTGTCACCTCTCACCTATTGTCAAGAATCTTTCCTCCGACAACTGCATCTTTAATTGTAGGCTCTCCGATTGTTATTTTACCTTCATCCTCAATTAAAAGAACCTTATCAAATTCTACTTCTTTTCCCTCTTCAAATTCCAGTCTGTGAACAAAAATCTTTTTGCCGTGCTCTACTTTAAACTGCTGACCTGCAATTTCTACGATTGCGTACATCTTATATTTTTTTTACGTTACTCCGTGAGGCGTATATGATCATCCGATCATATAACTTTCAGTTGCCCCAGCGGATTTATCCAAAATTGGACTGCAAAGATATAAAAATTAGATTATTTACAAATCAATAAGGCTTATTTTTTATTTCTTATGAATGTACATAACAGGATTTACCAGTTTGAACTACGTTATGTTTCTGATGGATAGTGAATGAACAAAGAGGTCTGATATTATTGTAAGGATGTTGATAAAAAAGAATATATCTCACTCCAAGTGTTAGTGCTAATATCTTTATATTTGTCAAATACATCAAAAAACCGGTTATTTATTTGGCGCATAAACAATTGATATGAAGAGAGTAAAGCTAAAAGTAATGGGGATTTCATACAGTCAGACTCAATCCGGAGCTTATGCGCTGATATTGATTGAAGAAAACGGAGACAGAAGGATTCCTATTATTATCGGAGGATTTGAAGCTCAGGCAATTGTGATAAAGCTTGAGAATCTCGATCCTCCCGCGTCCCTTGACTCATGATCTTTTTAAAAAATTTGCGGATGAGTTCAATATCTCTGTTATTGAAGTTATGATTTATAAGCTTGAAGAAGGAGTATTCTTCTCAAAGCTTGTTTGTAACAACGGGGAAAAGGAATATTCAATTGACAGCAGGACATCTGATGCTGTTGCTATCGCATTGAGATTCGGATGTCCGATATTATATTACCGAAGAGATCCTTAAAAAAGCAGGCATAACAGTTAATCCCACCGATAGTGAAATATCTTCAGTAAATGAAGTTGAAAATTTCTTCGAGCCTGAAAAAACAAAATATGATACATATTCTGATGAGGAGCTTTATAAAATGATCGATGAGGCAATCAAGACTGAAGATTATGAACGTGCTGCATCGATAAGGGATGAGATCGACAAAAGGAAGAAAAAAGAAGGATTAAGGCATTCCTTTTAACTTTGTCAATAAATAATCATAAACTTATTATTATGAAAAGAACATTATTACTTGGCTGTCTTATCTGTATTTACAGCATATTATTCATTCAGGCAAAGGATTATAAAATCACTTCGCCGGATAATAAAATTTCAATTGACAGTAAATGTTGCGGCTGATATTAAATGGTTTCAGCTTCAAGGGAAGGCAAGGAGATTATTAAGCAATTCTAAAATTGCAATGATCCTTGAAAACGGAAAGGTTCTGGGCGAAAATGAAAAAGTCAGGAAAGCAACCGTCAGCCAGCTGGATGATATCATAAGACCGGTTGTTGCAAACAAAAAATCTGAGATCACAGATAATTGCAATATCCTTACTCATCTCTTTCAATTCAGGTTTTTCACTTCAGTTCAGAGCTTACAACGATGGAGTCGCATACAGGTTTGAAACTGCATTGAAAGACGAGATTACTGTAAAAAATGAAATCTCGGAATTGGTTTTCCCTGCAGGAATCACATTCATGGTATCCTCTTGAAACAAGTTTTATGTCGCATAATGAAAGGACATTTATCTATTCATCGCTCGATACAATTGAGAAATAAGCATCTTGCCAGCCTGCCAACACTTTTCCAGGTAAATGGCGTCGATGTTCTTCTTACCGAATCTGATATTGAAGATTATCCGGGGATGTGGCTTATTGGAGGCGGATCAGGGAAAATATCAGGGACATGGCCAAAATATCCCGATACTGAAAAGCTTGAAGGCGACCGTGAATCTGTTTATCACAAGTACTAAAGATTATATAGCAAAAACAAAGGGTACGCGAACATTTCCATGGAGAGTATTTGTTATTGCACCAAACGATGTCAAGCTTCTTGAAAGCGATCTGGTATATAAACTTGCTCCTCCCAATAGAATAGCTGATACAAGATGGATCAAACCCGGACATGTAGCATGGGACTGGTGGAATGCCAATAATATCTATGGTGTTGATTTCAGGGCAGGCATAAACAATGATACATATAAATATTATATTGATTTTGCTTCAAAGAATGGAATTGAGTATATAATTCTTGATGAAGGATGGTATAACTCCCTCAATGTACTTGAACAGATACCTGACATTAATGTTCCGGAACTTTGCAAATATGCTGAAAGTAAAAATGTTGGAGTAATTCTGTGGGTAGTCTGGAAATCTTTCTGGGATAAAATGGATGAAGCGACAGCTCTATACGAAAAATGGGGAGTAAAAGGTGTCAAGGTTGATTTTATGCAGAGAGATGATCAGAAGGTGGTTAATTTTTATCTTGAAGCTGCAAAGAAAACAGCAGAACATCATCTTCTTATTGATTTTCATGGTGCCTATAAACCTGACGGACTTGGACGTACCTGGCCAAATGCTCTTACACGTGAAGGTGTGAAGGGAATGGAGAATGATAAATGGAGCAGGGATATTACACCCGGACCATGATGCAACAATACCATTTACCAGGATGATTGCCGGTCCGATGGATTATACTCCGGGAGCAATGGTAAATATGGACAAAGCTAATTTCTCACCAAAGTACTCCCGTCCGGAAAGTCAGGGAACACGAGCACATCAGGTTGCATTATATGTCATTTACGAAAGTCCCCTGCAGATGCTGTCCGATAGCCCTTCAAACTATATGAAAGAGCAGGAGACAACCGATTTTATTGTTAATATTCCAGTTGTATGGGATGATATTATAGGACTGGATGGTAAAATAGGTGATTATCTGCTGCTTGCAAGAAGATCAGGGAAAGAATGGTTTGTCGGAGCTATAACTGACTGGACAAGTCGTGACATGGATCTTGACCTGTCTTTTCTCCCGGCAGGGAAATACAAAATGGAGATATTTCAGGATGGAATTAATGCCGACAGGTATGCGGAAGATTATAAACATCTTAAAACTACAGTAAATGCGGGTGAAAAGATGAAAATTCACTTGGCACCCGGTGGTGGCTGGGCGGCCAGAATCTTACCCGAGTAGAAAACCCGACCAAAAAAATGAAGCAATATCTTGAATTGCTTGATCATGTACTGAAGACCGGTACTGAAAAGAAAGACAGGACCGGTACAGGTACAATAAGTGTATTCGGTTATCAGATGAGATTTAATCTCGAGGAGGGATTTCCTCTGCTTACAACTAAAAAACTCCACCTCAAATCAATTATTCATGAATTACTCTGGTTTATTTCAGGAGATACAAATATAAAGTACCTGAACGATAATGGAGTAAAGATCTGGAACGAATGGGCTGACAAAGATGGAAATCTCGGACCGGTCTATGGATACCAATGGCGTTCATGGCCCTCGGCTGATGGAAGGAAGATAGATCAGCTGGTAAATGTGATAAGCTCAATTAAGAAATCACCTGATTCCCGCAGGCATATTATAAGTGCCTGGAATGTGGGTGAATTGGATAAGATGGCCCTTCCTCCCTGTCATATTCTTTTCCAGTTCTATGTTGCAGATGGCAGATTATCGTGCCAGCTTTATCAGAGAAGTGCCGATATATTTATTGGAGTGCCGTTTAATATTGCTTCCTATGCCCTGCTTACACTTATGGTAGCACAGGTTACCGGACTTAAACCAGGCGATTTTGTCCACACTCTTGGAGATGCACATATCTATCTGAACCATATTGATCAGGTAAAGCTTCAACTGACAAGGGAACCGTATAAGCTGCCGAAGATGAAATTGAATCCTGAAGTAAATGATATTCTGAAGTTCAGGTATGAAGATTTTACTCTTTCGGATTATATTTCCCATCCACATATTAAAGGCGATATTTCTGTATAATTTTTAATATATGATCTCAATAATAGTTGCTGTTTCCGACGACTGGGGAATTGGAAAAGACAATGAACTCTTGTGGCATATCTCCGAGGATCTGAAGAGATTTAAAAGGCTGACATACCGGGAATACGGTTATAATGGGGAAAAAAACGTGGGAATCATTGCCCAAAAAGCCTTTACCCAACAGAAAAAACATTGTTCTCACCGATAATCCTAACGAGACTATTGATAATGCGGTTACGGCATATTCCATAGAAGATTCGTTGGGCAAATGCACCCCTGGAGAAGAGATTTTTATCATAGGAGGCGGAACTATTTACAGGCAGTTCATGCCAATTGCTGACAGATTATTCATCACCCATGTTCACAGGAAAGCTCCGGCTGATATCTATTTCCCCGAGATTGATATGAACATATGGGAAGTTTCAGATAAGGAAGAATTTACGCATGAAGATATACCTTATACATATACAATCTATCATCGGAAGAAATAGAGTTTTTATTCTTTAAAGACAAAGTCTGAAGACTTTGCCAAGTAGTGATAGAATCAGTTAAGGTTTAGTTTGATCTGCCTTAGTTACAGAGTATTCTCGCCCCTTTAGTGGAGATGCGGTATAGCGGCAGAGGGGTGTCCCCGATCACGATGCCTTCAGGATCTTCAGGTTTACTCTTTCAAGTTTCCTGTTAGCATAATCGATAGTTATTTCCAGCTCATTTGTTTCAACTGACGGCATTTCGAACATTGCATCAAGCATGATGGTCTCACAGATCGATCTTAAGCCTCGTGCCCCAAGTTTGAATTCAATAGCTTTATCCACAATATACTCCAGAACGCCATCAGCAAAGGTGAGCTCAATATTATCCATTCTGAACAGTTTGATGTACTGTTTCACCAGTGCATTTTTTGGTTCCGTAAGTATTGCTCTGAGTGCTTCCCTGTCGAGAGGATTCAGATGGGTGAGGACAGGCAACCTGCCTATTATTTCGGGTATCAGTCCGTACGATCTCAGATCCTGTGGTGCGATGTACTGAAGCAGATTATCCTTATCCACCTTTTCCCTTATTTTTGAGGCGCCAAAACCAACTATCTGGGTATTAAGTCGTTGTGCAATTTTCTTCTCAATGCCTTCAAAAGCTCCTCCGCAGATAAAAAGAATATTCTTTGTATCTACAGGGATCATTTTCTGTTCAGGATGTTTTCGTCCGCCCTGTGGCGGCACATTCACTATTGATCCTTCCAGCAGTTTCAGGAGTCCCTGCTGAACACCTTCACCCGATACATCACGGGTTATAGATGGATTGTCACCTTTCCGTGCAATCTTGTCTATCTCATCGATAAATACGATGCCTTTTTCAGCAGCTTTTACATCATAATCTGCATTCTGAAGAAGCCTGGTCAGAAGGCTCTCAATATCTTCACCAACATATCCTGCTTCAGTCAGAACGGTTGCATCGACAATTGTAAAGGGAACATGCAGCATTTTTGCAACGGTTCTGGCAAGAAGTGTCTTTCCCGTACCGGTTTCACCAACAAGGATGATATTTGATTTTTCAATTTCAATATCTTCTGCATCAGGCTTTTGCATCAGCCTTTTATAGTGGTTATATACAGCTACCGAGATTATTTTTTTTGCCATATCCTGACCAATAACATACTGGTCGAGAAAATTCTTAATTTCTGCAGGTTTAAGAAGGTTTATGGTCTCAAAAGGAACATTTTTTTTATTTCCAAGCTCTTCGTTCATTATGCTGTGAGCCTGTTCAATACAGTGGTCACAGATATGGCCTTCGAGACCTGCAATAAGCATATTGGCCTCTTTCTTGGTTCTGCCGCAAAATGAACATTTATCCATTTTATCTTATTTTACATTTTTCACCAGGATCTCGTCGATCATCCCATAATCTTTTGCTTCCTGTGATGTCATCCAGTAATCTCTGTCAGAATCTTTTTCAACTTTTTCAACTGTATTTCCCGAATGCAATGCAATTATCTCGTAGAGTTCCTTTTTAAGTTTTACTATTTCACGAACAGTGATTTCTATATCAGAAGCCACTCCTTCAGCACCACCCATTGGCTGATGTATCATTATCCTGGAATGCTTGAGAGCCGATCTTTTACCTTTCTTGCCTGCAGTTAGAAGAACAGCACCCATTGAGGCTGCCATTCCGGTGCAGATCGTTGCGATATCAGCTGAGATATACTGCATTGTATCGTAAATGCCAAGACCTGCATTGACTGATCCGCCGGGGGTATTGAAATATATCTGAATATCTTTTCCGGGATCAGCTGAATCGAGGTACAGCAACTGTGCCTGAATTATATTTGCAACATAATCATCAATCGGCAATCCGAGAAAAATTATCCTGTCCATCATAAGACGCGAAAAGACGTCCATCGATGCTACGTTTAATTGTCTCTCTTCAATTATAGTGGGTGATATATAACTTCCATAAATTGAAGCGTACTTGTGCAGACCCAGACTGCTGACTCCGCGTTTGCTTCTGGCATACTTTCCAAAATCGTCAAGAATATTCATATTTTTAACTTTAAAAATTAACATGCAAAGATAATAAAATAAAAATTATTCATCGCAAAGTGTTGATTTCTATTCAAAAAGCTTATTAAATTCTTCAATTGTAACGCTCTTATTTTCAAGCTTTACCAGCTCTTTCATGAGTAAAAGAGCCTTTTCTTCAAGTATTTTATCGGCTATTCTTTTTGCATCTTCTTCTCTTTTCAGAGTCTCTTTTGCATAATTTGCTATCTGTTCGTCAGTTGCATAGAACAGGCCATACTGCTGGAACTGATATCTTGTTATGTTTTCAGCTTCTTTCTGCAACTCTTCTTCGCTAATTTTCACATCATTGTCGCGGGCAACTTTATTTCTTATCAGCTGCCATTTAAGATCTTTTCTGAAATTGTCAAATTCTTTTTCTATCTGTTCCTGAGTGGTTTTTTCATTTACTCTCAGAAGCCATCTTTTAAGGAACTCTTCAGGGAGCTGGAAATCGGTTTTTTCCATTGCCAGGTTTTTAACATCCATCATAAGTTTAAAATCGCTTTCACGTTTCAGGTTGAGCTGTTATCTCCTCCTCGATCTTCTTCATGAACTCCTCTTCAGAGTTCACAACTCCTTCACCATAGATCCTGTCAAAAAGTTCTTTCCCGGGCATCAGCCGGATAAAAGCGGCTTATTTCATTGATTGTAAATCTGTAATTTCCTGAAGATGTTCAACTTCTTCCTTCTTTTTATGTAAAATACCGGCAATTTCAGTATCGTTAGGGTATGCTTTTTTAAGATCGAAATCAATTGAATCGTGAATATTTTTCCCGATAAATTCTTTTTTTATTTCTTCATCTTTTATAATGTCAATACCAAGTGAGGTATCATCAACTGAAGGTCCTTCGGTATAGCATTGCCATCATTATCAATTGCTTCAATTTTTCCTTTAATTACATCTTTTTCTTCTGTCTGTGTCGGCTTTTCTTAAGTTCACCATACCGTCGTGTATAATTTTCGAGATAATCATTTCTCATCTTTTCATCGATGATTATCTCATACTGGTTGACTTTATTTTTTTTCGAGAGTTTCAGTTCAAATAGCAGGAGTAAGTCCAAGTTCAAATGAAAAGGTAAATTCCTGCTGGGTATCGAAATCAATTATTTCCTGTTCATCGGTTTTTGGAAGCGGATCTCCAAGAATTTCAAGTTTCTCGTCGGTAATATATTTCTGAATATTTTCTGTTACCATCTTATTGATTTCATCAATCTCGACAGCTTTGCCGTACATTTTTTTTATCAGGCCGATCGGAACCATTCCCGGACGGAATCCTTTTATATGTTGCTTTTTTCCTGTAATCTTTCAGTACTGTTTCAACCTTATCTTCATAATCGGTTTTCTCGATCTTAACCTTTAAAACAGCATTCAGATCGTCGATGTTTTCTCTGGTAATATTCATTTTAATTGTTGTTTATTGTCTGGTTAAAAAAACCGCCAAAACGCACTTTTAAAGAGGTTACGGGCGGCCTGACACTTTTGTGCGGATGAAGGGACTCGAACCCCCACGTCACGAAGACACAAGATCCTAAGTCTTGCTCGGCTACCAATTACGACACATCCGCGGTAAAATTCCCCGCAAAAGTATAATAATTTATCATGAAAACAAATTGATTAGGTTACCTGCGCAGTTCAAAATTCTTTCCGAGATAGACTTTTCTTACATGTTCATCATCTGCCAATTGTGCAGATGTACCTGATTTGAGTATTCGTACCTTCGAAAAGAAGGTAGGCCGATCGGTGATCGAAAGGGTCTCATGAACATTATGATCGGTTATAAGAATGCCTATATTTTTCTCCCTTAGTTTTGAAACAATTTCCTGAATATCTTCAACAGCAATAGGGTCAACACCGGCAAAAGGTTCGTCGAGCAGTATGAATTTAGGTTTAAGTGCAAGTGCCCTTGCAATTTCAGTTCGTCTTCTTTCACCACCTGAAAGCTGTATCCCTTTACTTTTCCTTATCTTCTGCAATCCGAATTCACTAAGAAGTGTTTCCAGCCGTTCTTCCTGTTCTGATTTCGGGAAACCCGACATTTCAAGCACAGCACGGATATTATCTTCAACCGACATATTCCTGAAAACGGAAGCTTCCTGTGCAAGATATCCGATACCTTTTCTGGCACGTTTATAAACCGGAAGTGTTGTTATTTCCTCATCATCGAGAAATATTTTTCCCTCACTGTGGTCTTATTAACCCGACAATCATGTAAAAGGTTGTTGTTTTACCGGCACCGTTCGGTCCGAGCAATCCAACAATCTCACCCTGTTCAACCTCAACAGAAACATGATCAACAACAGTCCTGCTGCGATATTTTTTTACAAGATTTTCAGTATAATAGTTTCATTAATAATACTATGAAGTTGCAGGTTCAGTTTTTTCATCATCCTCAAAGAATTCTTTGCGGTCTTTTTCCTTTTGTTTCATTACCCTGGCAGAAATAAAAATACTGACCTCATAAAGAATCAGAAGAGGAATTGCAACAAGTGTCTGTGAAAATACATCAGGAGGAGTGATTATTGCAGCAATAATAAATATGACCACTATTGCATGTTTCCTGTATTTTCTCATGAATTTTGGTGTAATAATTCCGATCTTTGTGAGGAAGAAAGCTACTATCGGCAGTTCAAAAACCAGTCCTGTCGCCAGGCATATTGATGTCAGAGTACCAATATATGATCTGATATTAATCTGATTGACAACCGATGGATCAATTTCATATGAACTCAGAAAATGTATTGAAAGAGGAGCAAGCATAAAATATCCGAAAAGAACTCCTACAAAAAACAGTCCTGAAGCAGCAAAAACTGCACCTTTTGCATATCTTGCTTCATTTGGTTTGAGGGCCGGTTTGAAGAACTGCCAGAACTCCCAGAGTATAACAGGAAATGCAAGTATCAGACCGGCAACCATTGCAGCAGTAATGTGGGTTGTAATCTGCCCCGACATTTTTATGCTTATAAGATTCAATGGTTTTGTGTTAATACATAAAGCAGGAGTATTAAGATATTCACCAAGCTGGCAAAGCAACCGGTTTGTAATAAATTCAGGACTTTTGGGGCCAAGGATGATCGTATCGAAAAGAAAGTTTTTAAATATAAATGCTATAATCATAAAGACTACTATTGCCAAAATCGACCGGATAATGTGCCATCTTAATTCCTCGAGATGCTGCAAGGAATGACATTTCTTTTTCTCCATTCTTCCCTTTTTTCCCAAATATTGCCATTGAACACTTGATATTAAATTGTTTAAAATTCAGCCTGTAAAGATGATAAATCTTCTTTTGCAAAACAATATTAATCTTTTAGTGTTATGAAGATAGAAACCTGTGCGAAATCTGATTGGAATTCTGATTGTTAAATATTCAGATAATCAAGCTTATTAATCATCATAACATTCAGGATATGATTAATGCATTCATTTAATTAAGAGGAAAATGATTATTACAGATAATTACTGATTATTTAACACATTATCATTTTTGTTAATTAATTCTTAAAAATATTATTTGATATAGGAAATTTATTAACTTTATGTAAACTGTAAAATCAAAGTTCTTTACAGTTTACTAATATTATCATTTTGGGAAGATTATGTTGAATGATTCTACTATACATGATTACTTAAAAAAGTATTTTGGATTTGATACTTTTAAGGGTAATCAGGAACCTATAATAAGAAATGTTCTGGCAGGGCAGGGATACTTTTGTACTAATGCCTACCGGAGGCGGTAAATCGCTTTGTTACCAGTTGCCTGCTGTTATGAAAAAGGGAATTGCAATTGTAATTTCTCCTCTTATAGCCCTGATGAAGAACCAGGTTGATGCGATGAGAAACTTCAGTACCGATGATGATGTTGCTCATTTTCTGAATTCATCACTTACCAAAACTGAAATAGCCAGGGTAAAAAAAGATGTACTGTCGGGAAAGGCAAAACTTCTTTATGTTGCTCCTGAATCACTTACAAAAGAGGAGAATATTGAATTTCTTAAAAATATAGATATTTCATTTTATGCGATTGATGAAGCACATTGTATTTCGGAATGGGGACATGATTTCAGACCTGAATACAGACGGATAAGACCGATAATTGACACGATAGGCAGATCGCCTATTATTGCACTTACAGCAACTGCCACTCCAAAAGTTCAGCACGATATTCAGAAAAACCTTAGTATCCTCGATGCAGATGTATTTAAATCCTCCTTTAACAGGCCAAACCTCTATTATGAGGTAAAATCGAAGCAGGATGTAACAAAGGAGATAATTAAATATATAAAGAACAATTCAGGGAAATCAGGAATAATCTATTGTCTCAGCCGTAAGAAAGTTGAGGAGATGGCTGAAGTCCTGAAGGTAAACGGGATTAAGGCGCTTCCTTACCATGCCGGTATGGATTCTGCAACACGCACAATGAACCAGGATAAATTCCTGATGGAGGAAGCTGATATTATTGTTGCAACAATTGCCTTTGGAATGGGGATTGATAAACCTGATGTCAGGTTCGTAATTCATTACGATATACCTAAAAGCCTTGAAGGATATTACCAGGAGACCGGACGGGCCGGACGCGACGGAGGTGAAGGAAACTGCATTGCTTATTACAGCTACAATGATATTCTGAAACTTGAGAAATTCATGCAGGGGAAACCGATTGCAGAACAGGAGATCGGGAAACAACTTCTTCTTGAAACAGTTTCATATGCTGAATCATCTGTTTGCAGACAGGAAGCTTCTTGCTTCATTATTTTGGAGAAGAATATCTGAAGGAAAACTGTGAAGCATGCGATAACTGTCTGCATCCAAAAGCACAGTTTGAAGGTAATGAGGCTGTTGTAAGTGTTCTTGAGACTATTCTGGCCGTTAAAGGAGAAATTTAAGGCCGATCATATCGCAAATATCCTTTCAGGGAAAGTTACCTCGGCAATAAAATCCTATAAACATCATAAACTGGAATTCTTCGGAATAGGGGAAGATAAGGATGAGAAATTCTGGAATATGGTTATCAGGCAGGCTCTCATTGCCAAATTTCTTACCAAGGATATTGAGAATTACGGTCTTCTGAAACTGACTCCGAAAGGAATGGAGTTTCTCGAAAATCCTACTTCATTCATGCTCGCAGAGGATCACGACTATGCTGATACAACTGATGAGGAAAATGCTTTCGGTGCAAGAACAGCAGCAGTTGATGAGGAATTGTTCAGCATTCTGAAGGATCTTCGTAAAAAACTTTCAAAACATAAAGGATGTTCCGCCGTTTGTGATTTTTCAGGATCCCTCTCTTGAGGATATGGCAATCCAGTACCCTATAACAATTGATGAACTTCAGAATATATCAGGTGTGGGAGCAGGAAAGGCTCAGCGTTACGGAGCAGGAATTTATTGAGATTATCAAAAAATATGTTGAGGAAAAAGAGATTATCAGACCTCTCGATATGGTCGTCAAATCGGTTGTAAATAAATCAGGAATTAAAGTCTATATCATCCAGAGTATCGATATGAAACGACCTCTTGAGGATATTGCTGAAGCAAAAGGACTGGAGATGGCAGAACTTATTTCGGAAATTGAAGCAATTGTTAATTCGGGAACCAGGATAAACCTCGATTATTATATCAATATCGACAATTGACGAGGAACGTCAGCACGATATTTATTCATATTTCAGGGAAGAAGCTGAATCTGATTCACTTGAAGATGCTATCAAAGAACTTGGGAACGAATTTGAAGAAGAAGAAATAAGGCTTGTAAGGATTAAGTTTCTTTCAGAAATGGGAAACTAAATGATTGCGGATTTCGGATCTGTGATTTCGGATTTCGGATTGCGGATTCGATCGGATTTCGGATTTCCTCCTGAATATCAGAGAGTAAAATAATACCCAGAAAGACATAAAAAGGATATATTAGCTGAGCAGGCAGAAACCATCTCATCAGTGGTCTTTATTGTATCTCTTAAGTGGTATTTTTCAGGATCAGAAAATCGGGCAGAGATTTCAGGACAAATACTGTAAGGAAAACAAACGCAAACCCGAGGGAAAATGAACATAGATACAAAATAAAAGATCTGTAGAAGTACTGCAACAAATACTGACAGTGCCAGAAATATGGTAAACAAGTCAGTGTAATCAGTGCTTTTTGAAATCCACCTGCTTCTCTGCTTCAGAAATGACCCGAGAGATGACGAGCCCTTGTTGTTACCAGTGCATCAGGCGATTCGAGCCACAATATTTTTGAATTCTTTTCTTTTTTCAGACTGTGCAGAAGAAAATATCATCACCGGAACTTATTTCATCATGAAGATTATCTGAATGATTAAGATATTTTCCTTTTGAAAAAGCAAGGTTTGCACCATTACACATGGTCCCATCTCCAGAGACAAGCAGATCCGGCAGTAATTCCCTGCAGGCTCAAAACTCAAGCTCCTGGAAATTTCCGAAAAATCCTGCGGACGGCTTTTATCTGAACGGGACAGATAATCATATCAGGTCTGTTTATTTCATAAAATGCAGCAATTGTTCTGATCCAGCTCTTCCCCATTGTGCAATCAGCATCAGTTGTGATAATTAATTCAGCCTTTGCAGCCGATATTCCTGTTCTCAGAGCCTGTTTTTTCCCATTCCCGTTATTTAATATCAGGACATTGCCAGATACAGTAAATTCTGATGCGATATTCAAAGGTTTTGTCTGTTGAATTATCATCAACAATTATAACCTCAAATAAATTTCCGGGATAATTCTGAGCTCCAATGCTTTCCATGACAGAAGGGAGATTTTTTTCCTCATTGCGGCAGGCAATAACCACGGATACAAAAGTTTGCGGTTCTGCAGTGAGGCTGAAGGTCCTGATTTTGAGCAGACTTCTGTAATTTCTTAGAATGAGAATAAGGTAAGGAAGAATCAGTATAACCGGCAGCCAGTACATAATTATTCCTTCATCCATTCATACATTTTATAATGCTGACTCTTCATTCCAAGAGCCTCATAAGTTTGCTGAGCTCTTGAATTATTTGTTTCCACATAAAGCCGGAGTCCGCCAATCCCATCCTTTTCAGCTTCATTTTTGATATGCTGATACATCGACCTGAAGATACCGGTTCTCCTGAATTCAGGACAAAACATAAACAGACTGAAACCACCATACATTGCAGTTTCTCCAGTCGCTCCATTCATAGGTAATAAGCAGTGATGCTACAACTTTGCCTTCATCTTCTGCAACCCAGTACTGTCCGCGGGAAGGATCAGTAAACACTGCATTTACACCTTTACTGATAATTTCAGGGTCAAGCTTCATCTGTTCTGTTTCCCAGGCCATTTTCTGCTGGAAATCAATGATTACTGCTGCATCTTCGGGTGTTGCTTTTCGGATTGTTATCATATTATCTGGTCGTTTTGTGGTGAATATGCTTCAGCCTGAATTATGCAAGGTACTATCTTCTATTTTTCCTCTCCCCAACCTCTTCCCCAGGTGGGAGGGGCTAATACATTTTCCCAACACGCCCTCAGGTGGGAGGGGCTAATACCCCTGGGAGATGGGGTCAGGGGATGAGGTAACCATCTTTATTTATACTCATCCCAGCTCTTTATTGCCAGATCGTCAATGCTCATTTTGCAGAATGCCAGAATAAATGCACTTGCAAGACGTGCATTTGTTATGAGAGGAACATTATAATCAACAGCACTTCTTCTTATTGTATAATCGTTATTTAGTTCTTTATCGCTGAGATCTTTTGGGATATTTACGACAAGATCCACCTCACGCGATTTTATAAGCTCAATCGTATTTGGTGATTTATTCTCATCAGGCCAGTATGCCACATGTGCTTCAACTCCGGCATTTTTCAGGAATTGTTGTGTTCCTCTTGTTGCATAAAGCTTATGTCCTTTTTCACGGAGTGCCCTGGCACTGTTCAGGAGTTCGACTTTTGATCTGGCAGGACCGGTTGAAAGCAGAATACTCTTTTTCGGTACCCTGTACCCAACAGAAAACATTGCCTTGAGAATTGCTTCATAAAAACCTTCACCGATACAACCAACTTCACCTGTTGATGACATATCAACTCCAAGAACAGGATCGGCTTTGGCAAGACGTGAAAAGCTGAACTGAGGCGCTTTTACCCCAACATAATCGAGTTCAAAGACTGTTTTCCCAGGCTTTTCTGCAGGCACTCCCAGCATTACTTTTGTTGCAAGTTCTATCAGGTTGGTTTTCAGAACCTTTGAGACAAAGGGCATACTTCGGCTCGCTCGAAGATTGCATTCAATTACTTTTATATCATTGTCTTTTGCAAGGAACTGGATGTTAAATGGTCCTGAAATATTCAGTTCTTTTGCAATCTGGCGCGAGATACGTTTTATTCTTCTTGCTGTTTCAAAATATATTTTCTGGGCAGGAAAAACCATTGTTGCATCACCGGAATGCACTCCTGCAAACTCAACATGTTCACTGATGGCATATGCTAACATTTCACCTTCCCGGGCAACTGCATCTATTTCTATTTCCTTGGCATTCTCAATAAACTCAGAAACAACAACCGGATATTGTTTTGATACCTGGGCAGCAAGTTTAAGGAAATGTGATAATTCATTCTTATTTGAAACAACATTCATTGCTGCACCCGATAGAACATAGGATGGTCTGATCAGAACAGGGAATCCAATCCTGTCGACAAATTCAAAAATATCGTCTATCGTTGACAGTTCTTTCCATCGTGGCTGATCAACTTTCAGATTATCAAGCATTGCCGAAAATTTATGCCTGTTTTCTGCCCTGTCAATTGAGACAGGTGAGGTACCGAGCACAGGCACTTTTTCTTTGTATAGCCTCATTGCCAGGTTATTCGGTATCTGACCTCCAACAGACACAATAACACCTCCGGGATTTTCAAGATCAATTATATCAAGTACCCTTTCGAAAGTCAGCTCATCGAAATAAAGCCTGTCGCATATATCATAATCTGTACTGACTGTTTCAGGATTATAATTTATCATTATTGACCTGAATCCTTCTTTTTTTATTGTATCAATTGCATTTACAGAACACCAGTCAAATTCAACGCTTGAGCCGATCCTGTAAGCTCCTGATCCCAGGACAATTATTGATTTTTTATCGGATTCACATATTATGTCGTGTTCCGAACCGCTGTAAGTAAGGTACAGATAATTTGTAACAGCAGGATATTCAGCTGCCAGGGTATCTATCTGTTTTATATATGGAACAATTCCTAGTGATTTCCGGTAGGTCCTTACTTTCATAAGGTCGTCATTGATCTTGTCTGATCCTGATTTTAAAACATGCCTGGCAATCTGAAAATCGCTGAATCCGTTGATCTTTGAATGCGCCAGCAGCTCTGCAGGGATTGATTCAAGTGATCGTATTTACAAAGTTCATCTTTAATGCTGATTATATTCCTGAGCTTAAACAGAAACCATTTATCAATTTTTGTGAGCTCATAGATTCTTTCAACAGACATTCCTTTTTCAAGTGCTTCAGCAATTGAAAAGATCCGCATATCAGTGGGTTCAGCCAGTTCTTTTTCAATATCTTCAAAGCCGAGATTCCGGTTTCCGGTAAAGCCATGCATGCCCTGTCCGATCATTCTCAATCCCTTCTGGATAACTTCCTCGAATGTCCGGCCAATTGCCATTACTTCACCGACACTCTTCATGCTGCTTCCGATCAGATGGGATACTCCTTCGAATTTATTAAGATCCCACCGGGGAATTTTACATACTATATAATCAAGTGCAGGTTCGAAGCAGGCAGTCGTGTTTTTTGTGACGGAATTTTTTAGTTCATGCAAGCCATATCCCATTCCAAGTTTCGCGGCAATAAATGCCAGCGGATAACCTGTAGCCTTTGATGCAAGCGCACTTGACCTCGATAAACGTGCATTTACTTCAATTACCCTGTAGTCTTCAGAATCAGGAGCCAGAGCATACTGCACATTGCATTCTCCGACAATTCCAATATGCCGTATGATTCTTATTGAAAGTTCTCTCAGTTTATGATATTCACTGTTTGTCAGAGTCTGGGATGGTGCGACAACAATGCTTTCACCTGTATGAATTCCAAGAGGATCGAAATTCTCCATATTGCATACAGTGATACAATTATCATATTTATCCCTTACAACCTCATATTCAACCTCTTTCCATCCCTTAAGCGATTCTTCAACAAGGATCTGATGTGAATATGAAAAAGCTTTTGATGCCAAGGTTCCCAGCTCACCGGCATTGTATGCAAAGCCGCTTCCCTGTCCGCCAAGGGTATAGGCAGCCCTTATAATAATGGGATATCCCAGTTTATCTGCGGCTTCAATTGCTTCATTGACTCCCGAAACAGCTATACTGCTTGGTGTTTTGACGTTGATCTGGTCGAGTTTTTTAACAAACAGCTCCCTGTCTTCGGTATCCATGATAGCCGTCACCGGTGTTCCAAGTACCTTCACATTATATTTTTCAAAGACACCTGATCTGTAAAGTTCTGTTCCGCAATTGAGTGCGGTCTGTCCACCAAATGATAGCAGAATGCCGTCAGGTTTTTCACGGGCAATGACCTTTTCAACAAAATATGGAGTTACCGGAAGGAAATAGATTTTGTCAGCCAGCTCCTCAGATGTCTGCACTGTGGCAATATTGGGATTTATCAGGACCGTACTGACATTTTCTTCTTTTAATGCTTTCAGGGCCTGAGAGCCGGAATAATCAAACTCACCAGCTTCACCAATTTTTAATGCTCCTGATCCAAGGATTAATACCTTCTGTACAACATCTTTCATTATCCCGATTTGAGGTTCAAAAATAATATAATTTTTTAATAAGACTTTGCAAATCTGAAAAAATGCATATATTTGCAAAATAAATGCATAAATATGCAAAAGACTAAAAGGCTTCTGGCAATAGAAAAAATAATTACCGAAGAGAATATTTCGGTTCAGGAAGAATTGCTCAGAAAATTGAAAGGAAAAGGGATAAGCTGTACACAGGCTACGCTATCCCGCAATTTAAGGCAATTGGGAGTAGGCAGGGTCCCGGACGGCAAAGGAGGATACAGGTATTCCTTATCAGAAAATATAAGGAATTCTGAGAAAATATCGCCAAGGCTCAATATTGTTCCGGTCATACAGGATATAGTTGAAGCAAAGGGACTTATTGTCATAAAAACTATTCCGGGAAATGCCAGCAATACGGCATTTTTTATAGATGGCTCATCAAGGTATGAAATAGCAGGTACAATTGCCGGCGATGATACAATTCTGGTAATTCCGAGAGACGGAGTCTCTACCCAGCAGGTTCATACCTGTCTGGAAATCATTCTCCCGGGAATACATGAACAGGTGAAGAAGGATCACAAAGGTTAACTCAAAGTAACACAAAGGGAAAGCAGAAAGATAAATGTAGACAAAATTAATTTTCAAATAATAAAGTTAGATGATGAAAGAAAAAGTTGTTCTCGCGTATAGCGGCGGTTTGGATACTTCGGTGATACTTAAATGGTTAATTGAAAAAAATTATGAAGTGATTGCTTTTGTGGCAGATGTCGGGCAGGCAGAAAATTTTGAAGAGTGCAGAAAGAAAGCATTGCTGCTGGGCGCATCAAAGGTGATAATTGCTGATCTGAAAAGGGAATTTATTGACGGTTATGTTCTTAAAGCAATTATGGCAAATGCAATATATGAAGACAGGTACCTGCTTGGAACTGCTCTTGCAAGGCCCCTGATTGCAAAAAAGCAGATAGAGGTGGCAAAGGCTGAGGGAGCAACTGCAGTGGCACACGGTGCAACCGGGAAAGGTAACGATCAGGTCAGGTTTGAATTATGCTACTATGCTTTGATGCCAGGCGTTAAGGTTATCTCTCCATGGAAGGATAAAGAGTTCCTTTCGACATTTAAAGGAAGGACAGATCTTTTAAAGTATGCTTCGGAAAAGAAGATACCTGTAAAGGCAAGTATAGATAAACCATACAGCGAGGATGATAACCTGATGCATATAAGTCATGAAGCAGGGGTCCTCGAGGATCCTATGTATACACTGCATAAAAGCATGCTTGAAAAGATGGTTATGCCACAGGATGCTCCCGATAAAGAGACACGGATAGTAATTCATTTCAAAAACGGGATACCGGTAAAACTTGTAAATAAAGAGGATGGAACTGTTAAAGAAGATTCTTATGATATGTATGTATATCTGAATGAAATTGCGGGTAAAAATGGTATCGGGCTTCTCGATATGGTAGAAAACAGATTCGTCGGCATCAAATCGAGAGGAGTTTATGAGACACCGGCTGCAACAGTTTTGCATATAGCTCACAAGGATATTGAGGGAATAGCCATGGACAGGGAGGTAATGAGGCTTGTAAATATGCTTACTCCTAAATTTGCCGAAATCATTTATAACGGCTTCTGGTTCAGTCCTGAAATGGATTTTCTTATGGCAGCTATTGAAAAGAGTCAGGAACTTATTGATGGGAGTGTGCATCTCTGCCTTTATAAAGGCAATGTACTGATTGAAGGCCGTGAATCACCATCATCTCTTTATGATAAGAAGCTCTCGAGTATGGATATTGAGGGTGGATTTGATCAGACTGACAGCAAGGGATTTATAAGGATTAATGCAATAAGACTCATGGCTCACAGGGCTATAATTGAAGCCAGTCAGAAAAAGTAGAAATTTAACCGCAGAGTACGCAAAGTAGGCGCAAAGAACGCAAAGTTTGATAAACTGTGTTTTTCTTTGCGAACTTTGCGCAAACCTTTGCGACCTTTGCGGTTTATGGATTTTTCATTATAATTAAAAACATCAGTATGAAACTCTGGGAAAAAGGGATTAATCCCGAACCTGCAATAATTGAGTTTACAGCAGGTAAAGACAGAAAAACCGATCTTGCCCTTACAAGATGGGATATAATAGGTTCGATGGCTCATGTGATAATGCTCGAAAATGTCGGGTTGGTTTCAGAAGATGAAAAAAACGGCTTGTTAAAAGCTCTTCATTCATTGTTTGTATGGGATGAGGAAGGGAGCCTGGTGATCGAGAATGATGTCGAGGACATACATTCTCAGATTGAAAAGGAGATGTCTTCAATACTGGGTGCGACAGGCAAAAAAATCCATACCGGACGATCAAGAAATGATCAGGTGCTTGTTGATATACGTCTCTATACAAGGGAGGAGATCGATAAACTTTCGGTACTGATACGTAAGCTATTTGTGAAGCTGCAGTCTCTGAGTGAGCAGCATAAAGAGGTACTTTTGCCTGGCTATACTCATATGCAGCCTGCTATGGTCTCTTCCTTTGGCTTGTGGTTTGGAGCATATGCAGAATGCCTGGCTGATGATATGCTTCTTTTGTCAGGTGCCAGGGCCCTGAATAATCAGAACCCTCTGGGTACAGCAGCAGGATATGGAACAACACTGCCTTTAAACAGGAAGCTGACATCGGATCTCCTTGAATTTGATGATCTTCTATATAACTCAGCCTATGCAAGTCTGAGCAGAGGCAAAATTGAAATGGCAATTGCATCAGCTCTTGCATCAGTAGCACAGACTCTTTCGCGCTTTTCAATGGATGTCTGTCTGTATATGACTTCTGAATTCAGATTCATTGATTTTCCCGATGAATATATTACCGGTTCGAGCATAATGCCTCAGAAAAGAAATCCCGATGTATTTGAACTGATAAGAGGCAGATCAAATGTCCTTCAGACACTGCCAAATCAGATTGCAATCCTGACAACCAACCTGCCATCAGGTTATAACCGGGATCTTCAGCTTCTTAAACAGCTGATGTTTGATGCATTCAGAGAGTTAACGGAATGTATGGAGATTATGCTTTTAATGCTCAATAATATAAAAATTAAGAAAAATATAACTGAAAATCCGTTATACAATACAATTTTCAGCACTGAGGAGGTGAACCGTCTGGTTAAACAGGGCATTCCGTTCAGAGATGCATATAAGGCAGTATCTGATATGGTTAAAAATTCAACATTCTCAAGAACTTCAATGTCGGATTATGTTCATGAAGGGAGTATTGGAAATCTATGCAACAAAGAGATCGCTGAAATTTTTGAGAAGAGGATGGTGAGTTTTAAAAACAGGACTGCTGCTGAACTTGCCGACAAGATGATGCATCATGTGACAACGGACATCCAACGGACTCGTGAATTATTTAAGCGAAGTTTGAAAACTTCGCTTAACTGTACGAAGTTTGAAGAATTCGCTTGCTGTGTTAATCATTTCTTGATTTTTCAATATTCTCAATAAACACATCAAACAGATAGTCAGTATCGGTTGGACCACCCGATGCTTCAGGGTGAAACTGAGTTGAGAAGAAGGGTTTGCTTTTATGTTTCATACCCTCATTCGTCTGGTCATTGATATTGATGAAAAGAGGTTCCCATTCTGATCCAAGTGTTTTGTTATCGACTGCAAAACCATGATTTTGAGAAGTGATATATGCTTTGTCAGTACCTACCTGTAATACAGGCTGATTATGACTTCTGTGGCCATATTTTAGTTTATAGGTATCGGCACCCGAAGCAAGAGCCATTAGCTGGTTTCCAAGACAAATGCCGAAAACAGGCTTATCCCCCTTAAAGGATTTTTCAATGTTTCCGATTGTGATTCCGCACATTTTAGGATCACCCGGACCGTTGGAAAGAAACAGTCCGTCATATTCTTCTGTATGAAAATCATAATCCCATGGAACCCTTATAATGGTAGTATCTCTTTTCAACAGGTTTCTTATGATATTGTACTTTACGCCGCAGTCTACCAGCAGTATCTTGTATTTTCCTGAACCGTAGACTTTCTTTTCACGGGTGCTGACCTCTGCAACAAGATTCACTTTATTCGGATCATAGAATACGGTCTCTCTTCCTTCAGGTTCAACTTTGCCCAGCATTGCTCCCTTTTCGCGTATTCGTTTAGTCAGTGCTCTTGTATCGATTCCATAAATTCCAGGAACGTTATTTCTTTTCAACCACTCATCGAGGCTTTCAGTTGCATTCCAGTGGCTGTATTCAAAAGAGTAATCAGAGACAATTAATCCTGATATATGAACGGATGAAGATTCATAAAAACGGTAAAGATCATTTTCTTCACTCTTCCCCGGGGCACCGTAATTTCCGACAAGGGGATATGTAAGACACAGTATCTGTCCACGGTAAGATGGATCGGTCAGGCTCTCGGGATATCCGGTCATTGCCGTATTGAAAACCACTTCACCCGCTGCTGGAACACACGATCCAAATGATCGTCCATGATAAATTGTGCCGTCTTCCAGGGTCAGTCTGACCTTTATACTGTTTTTCATTTAATGTAAGATATTTCTGTTTATCTTATTGCTGAAACAGCTTTTTCAATCTGTTCCATAGCCTTTATAACCGTCTGATGGGTAGTGCCCAGATTCATTCTCATAAATCCATCGCCGCCAGGTCCAAATGTCGAACCTTCATTCATTCCGACTCCTGCCTTCCTGACAAAAAAATCCTGCAGCTCTTTTCCGGTCATTCCGAACTTCCTGCAATCCAGCCAGATCATATAAGTTGCTTCGGGTTGAACAGGAATAATTTCGGGGATCATTTCCCTGCAATAATCCTTTACAAATTCAACATTGTGATCAACATAATCAAGTAATGCATCGAGCCATTTATGCCCGTGAGTATAGGCAGCAATGGAAGCTGTATTTCCAAATATATTACCGTTGCCTATATGAAGATTATCAACGATCCGGTTAAAAGATTTTCTTAAGACCGGATTTGAGATTATTACTGATGAGGTTGAGAGGCCAGCCAGATTAAAAGTCTTGCTTGGAGCTATTAAAGTGACCGTATTTTCAGCAATTTTTTCGGAAAGCGATGCGAGAGGGGTATGTACAAATCCAGGTAGTATGAGATCACAATGTATCTCATCTGAAATGATTATGATATTGTTTTTCAGGCAAATATCGGCAAGATTGTTAAGTTCCTCAGGGGTCCAGACCCTTCCAACCGGATTATGAGGACTCGATATAATTATCATTTTAGTTTTGCCGTCAATTCCGGCAGCCAGGGAAGAATAATCCATTACCCATCTTCCTTCCGACTCGGTCAATCTGTTATATATAAGATTACGTCCATGAGATTCTACCGCTGAAAAGAAAGGGAAGTATACCGGTGGCTGAACTATAATATTGTCGCCGGGTTGTGTAAAAGCCAGGGTACAGAAGTTCAATGCAGGAACAATTCCGGGACTGAAGGTGATCCATTCTTTTTCAACGTGCCAGTTATGTCTCGATTTTAACCAGCTGATCATTGACTGAAAATATTCCGGAGGACGGAAAGAATAGCCGAAGATCTCATGTTCCAGACGTTTCTTAAGTGATCCGACAATAAAGTCAGGGGTTTTGAAATCCATGTCTGCAACCCACATTGGTATGACATCTTTTACACCAAAAATCTCTTCGCGGCGGTCATACTTTATGCAATCAGTGCCCTCTCTTGCGGCATGTTCATCGAAATTCCACATCATTAATAATGGTCTGGTTTCAGGGGCGTAAAGATAGATAAAATAACAATTTTAGCCAATTTAAGCATACAAGACTTCAGGCACTTAATAGTTTCAAAATTATTTACTACTTTTATGGACAGTTTTTGAATGACGTACTAAAATTAAAATTAATTCAAGATGAAAAAGATTTTTGCAGGTTTTATACTTCCATTGCTGATAATTGGTTTCACTTGTCTGAGTTCATGTAGTTCATGTAAAAACAGAACGACTGCGAAACAGAAAAAAGCTGAAAAAGAAGAAGTTAAACAAATTCAGGGAAAGATCGAATCCAATGTTTATCCCTTGCCCACATCGGCTGAGGTTATAAAGATGCTAACTGACCTTGAAGTTGGTTACATAATCGGGATATCGAATCCGGTCGAAAATTCCAAAAGGTATTTCAGCAGTACGACAAGAGCTATTAACCTTGGCGTTTTTGGAGCAGATCTGAGTTATGCAACTCTTTACAATCAGCAGCAATCAGTAATCAGATTATCTGGATGCTATAAGATCACTTGCCAATGAGCTCAACATGTCAAAAATTTATAATGAAGATTTATATACCAGGATCAAACAAAATTATGACAATAAAGATGAACTGGTAAAGATCCTTACCAGCGCTTTCAACGATACTTATGCCATTCTGAGTGATAATGATCAGCAAAATTTAGCTTTGCTGGTTGTTGGCGGCGCATGGGTTGAGGGCATGTATCTGACAACACACGTTTCCGAAGCAGCTTACCAGGTTGCCGGAATATCAGGAGTATTGCTGAAACAGAAAGAATCTTTCGATCTCTATCTCGAAATTACAAAGCCATATCTCAATGATCCGAGCGTTAGCGATTTTGTAAAATTGCTCGATCCGGTTAAAAATGTTTATGCAGGACTAAGCACAAGTCTAACTGAACAGAATATTAAAGATATAACAAAAGTTATAGTTGATGTAAGAGAACAGATTGTAAAATAATATTATTTTGATGATTCTTTGGCCGCAAAGAATAATTCTTTGCGGTCTTTTTTACTTTATGTTTTTATGAGGGAATCGGTACTGCTAGCCTTAATTCATATTTTTGCCATTGTTTCGACCATCAATCCTGCCGGAATATCCTCAAGGGGCAAAAAAATTCTGCGCAGTTACCTCAGGAGATATCTTAACCGTGAGCTTGAAGAGGAGTATTACTCACTGTTTGAAAATAATCTTGAATTCTATTCCAATGAACTAAAGAGCGTCGATAAAGCAGAGCTTGCTGACGACGAGTCTCTTATCTCATTCCAGATTACCAATATCTGCAGGCAGATAAAAAAAGGTCTGTTCCTTGAAGAACGAATGATCGTTTTTCTTCAGCTGATTGAATTTGCATTTGAAGATGGCATGATCTCAGAACAGGAGAAAACAATTATAGACATAGTTGGGCGGACCTTCAATATTTCAAGGAAAGAATATGATAATGCAATAGCCTTCATGATTGGCAGATCTTATGACAATGTTTCGCCTGAATGCATACTGATAATTGAAAGTGATAATCCGGAATTATCCGGTGCAGGTATATATAATAATTACGACAAGTGGCGTCATATCAGATTAAAAGGGTTCAAGGGCCATCTTGTGGTAATGCATATTGAAAGTACAGGAACACTGCTTTTTACTTACGATGGCACCCTGGTTTTATATTTCAAGGGCAGGGATATTATTGCATGCCGGCCCTATCTTCTTGACCGCGGGGTGAATATTAAGGGTCAGGGTATCGATCCGATTTACTATTCTAAAATCTACAAAAAGTTCGTTTCCCGGAAATTTCCTGAAAAAATATTCTTTGAAGGTCACGATGTTGAATTTCAATTCAAGAACTCTGATAACGGGGTTCAGAAAATGAATTTCAGGGTTGAATCGGGCAATATGATAGGGATTATGGGCGGCAGCGGTGTAGGTAAAACCACAATGCTTAATTTGCTTCATGGCAAGATAAAGCCTACCTCAGGAAATATCTACATTAATGGTTATGATATCAATGAAGATTCTGAAGAGCTTAAAGGACTGATAGGATTTGTTCCGCAGGATGACATGCTTATTGAGGAGCTGACGGTATATCAGAATCTCTATTTTAATGCACGGTTATGCTTTGGTGATTATAATGAAGAGCAATTAAAAAATACTGTGCAGAAGGTCCTTCAGGATCTTGAACTTTACGATATCAAGGATATGCAGGTAGGTGATATAATGAATAAGAAGGTAAGCGGTGGCCAGCGGAAGCGACTTAATATCGGTCTGGAACTTATGCGCGAACCGGTGGTACTGTTCATTGACGAACCAACATCAGGGCTGTCGTCCTTTGATTCTGAAAAAGTAATGAGCCTGCTTAGAAATCAGTCATTAAGCGGTAAGCTGGTATTTGTTAATATTCATCAGCCCTCATCCGATATTATTAAGATGTTCGACAGGTTGTGGCTGCTCGATAAAGGCGGATATATGATTTATGATGGTGACCCGGTTGAGGCTCTGGTATATTTTAAAACAGAAACTTCACAGGCAAATGCAGCTGAAAGCGAATGTCCTAATTGCGGAAATGTTGAGACTGATAACATTTTGCATATTGTTGAGGTCAAAGTTATTGATAATTCGGGATATCCGGGAAAGGAAAGACAGATAAGCCCGAAAGAATGGTATGAGAAGTACAAAAAAAAGATGATGCCCGTTCTTGAGGAAAAGCCTTCCAAAAGTATTATTCCGCCCAGTAACTTCAGAGTCCCCAAAAAGGCCGACCAGATAAGAACCTTCATCAGGCGGAATATTACCCGGAAATTCGCCGACCGGCAATACATGACAATAAATCTTGTTGAAGCCCCATTGCTGGCGTTCATACTCGGATATATATCAAAATTCAGTGAAAACGGAGGATACAGCTTCGCAAATAACAAAAATTATCCGGTATTCCTCTTTATGGCGGTAATTGTTTCGTTATTTATGGGACTGACCGTAAGTGCTGAGGAGATCTACAGGGACAGAAAAATCCTTGAAAGAGAGAAATTTCTCGATCTGAGCAGATTAAGTTATCTGATTTCCAAGATCAATTTTCTTTTTACGTTGTCGGCGATTCAATCATTTTCATTTATCCTGGTTGCTAATTTAATTCTCGAGGTAAAGGGAATGCTCGTGCCGCAATGGATCATACTTTTCTCAGCTGCCTGTTTCGGTAATCTTCTTGGGTTGAATATTTCGGCAGGAATGCGAACGGCAGTAAGCATTTATATACTCATTCCCCTTATACTTGTTCCACAGCTTCTGCTGGGTGGAGCCATGATAAAATTTGATGACCTCCACAAATCGATAAGCAATAAAATCTATGTACCCCTGGTAGGAGACTTAATGGTGACACGATGGTCGTATGAAGCATTATGTGTGGAACAATTCAAAACCAACAGATTTGAGAAACCTTTCTTTAAATATGACATGCGGATCAGCCAGAATGACTGGTATGCCTCGTTTCTCGTACCATCGTTAAAAGTTACCGTCGATAATTGTATTGCTGACAGTAAAAAGCCTGACAAGAGGGTGGAAACCGAAGCAAATCTGAGGAAGCTGAATTATCATATTAATAATCTTTCAGGCTTCACTGGAACTTTGCCGGGAAGCTGGGTTAGGAGCCTTAACTATCAGACCTTTGATAAACCGGTCGGAACGGAGGTTAAGGCTTATCTTGATAGCCTGAAGATCTTATTCAGGGCAAGGAGCAACCTGGTCACTTACAAACGCGACTCGCTGTACAAACAGATATCGACCAGAATGGGAGAGGATCAGTTTATGAATCTGAGGTCGCAGAATTATAATGAAAACCTGGCAAACTTTGTACTTAACAGGCTGGCCATAAATAAAATATATGATGCAGGCGATGAATTAATTCAAAAAGCTGACCCGATCTTTATGGCACCGGGATCAAAATGCGGAAGGGCTCATTTTTTTGCACCCTATAAACAAATCGGAAATCTGAAAATAGAGACCCTGATATTTAATATGCTTGTCGTCTGGATAATGATCCTTGGCTTATTTGTAACACTATATTATAATGTCCTTAAGCGCTTTATCGGATTCCTTGAATCGCTTAAATTGCCTATACTCAGAAAGTTCGGAAGGGACCTGCTTCAGGTTTAATTGCACAGGGCACAGGGCACACGGCACACTGAGCTCTGAGCCCGGAGCAATATTAGCCAAATTGAATTAACGGAGGGTTTAAAGAAATATGGAAAATAGAAGCAGAGTATATCCAAAAAAGAATCTTGGTCAGCATTTTCTGAAAGACACCGGCATTGCCAGAAAGATAGCCGACTCTCTCACAGGTAACGGATACAGCACCGTACTTGAGATTGGTCCGGGTATGGGAATACTTACAGGTTACCTGCTTGAACGGGGTTTTAAAGATTTTCGTGTTATTGAAATTGATAACGAATCGGTCCATTATATTAAAACCCACTTTCCCCAACTTAATAATGTCATCACAGGTGATTTCCTTTCGATGGATATAGATAAATTCTTCAACGACAAAATGGCCATTATCGGGAATTTCCCATATAATATTTCGACACAGATATTTTTTAAGGTTCTTAAGCATCGTGAAAAGATAATTGAAATAGCAGGGATGTTGCAGAAAGAGGTCGCAGAGAGGATTTGCGCAGGTCCCGGTTCTAAAACTTATGGCATCCTTAGTGTGCTCCTTCAGGCATTTTATAAAACAGAATATCTCTTTACTGTTCCGGAACATGTTTTTTCGCCACCTCCGAAGGTAAAATCGGGAGTTATCAGATTAATAAGTAACGAGGTTAAAGAACTGGACTGTGATGAGAAGCTATTTTTCAGAGTAGTTAAAGCTTGCTTTAACCAGCGAAGGAAAACATTAAGGAACTCGGTAAGAGCGGCATTTGATCTGAATCGCGACGACTACCATGAATTCGGATTACGACCAGAACAACTGACCGTCGATCAGTTTGTCGCACTGACTGTCTGGATAGAGGAGAACATGATAAAATCAGAATGAGAAGCCAATTGCTTCTACCGGGTTCATTTTAGCTGCAGCATTAGCCGGTGCATAACCCGCAACGATACCTATTATTCCGGAGATGAAAACTGCAAGTACTGTATTGCCGACTGTAAGATACATGTTCAGATCCCAGAGATAATTTACTACCACAGTGCCAAGAAATATCATGAATACTCCAAGCAATCCACCTATTATTGACAGTAACATGGATTCGACCAGAAATTGCTGAAGTATGAAAAATTTCTTTGCTCCGAGAGCTTTCTGTATACCAATAATATTTGTTCTCTCCCTTACCGAGACAAACATGATATTTGCTATTCCAAAACCTCCCACGAGGATTGAAAATCCTCCAATGATCCAACCTCCTATGTTTATGGCAACAAAAATTGAATCCAGTCCCTGCGAAAGCATACTCGCCTGGTTGACCGAGAAATTTGATAATTCTTCGGGCCTGAGACTGCGGGCAGCTCTTAGTATCATCGTTGTTTCATCACTTAATTCTTGGATGGCAACACCCGGTTTTGCTTTTATCATTAATTGTGCATCAATGAACTGGTTCTTCATATTGATAAACGTTCTGCCAAAGTTCAGCGGTACAAGTGTTAATTCATCCATCCCATTATCGCTTATTCCGCCTTTACCTTCTTTTTTTAATACACCGATTACCAGTAGTTTTGAATCCGGCAATTACTATCTCTTTTCCAACCGGATCAGTTTTATCAAATAATTTCGTTGCTATTTCATACCCAAGCAGAGCTACGTTCTTTCCTGAAGAGGTTTCGGAGGGAGAAAAATATCTGCCTCTGTCAATTTCAAACGACCTGATATTCTGAAATTCCTGGGTCATTGCTGCGATTGTCACATCGTTCGCTATATTGTTCCTGTATTTTATCTTCTCAGGCTGAGCTACCAGGAAACAAGAGGTGACTGATTTGGTTGACTTTTTTAAAATTGCCTGATAATCACGGTCTGAGATTGATGGCCATTTTATGATATCCCACCAGGCCAGATTAGGATCAAATGACCATGGAAATTTCTGAACATATATTACATTATCGCCGAGAGTTGAAACGCTGTCGCGGATAGATTTTTCCATCCAGTCCAGCGCTGTGAATACCGATATAATTGAAAAGATACCGATTGTAATCCCGAAGAGTGACAGGAAGGTCCTTAGCTTATTAACAATAACAGAGTTAACAGCAAACAGAAAGCCTTCTTTGAAAAGTCTGAAAAACATGCTAACGTTTTTATCAAGATTTATTAAAAGGTCAAAGATAAGAAAACCTGAATCAATGTCTAAATAAGAACATGTAAATTGCCTGTAATTAAATTGTGATGATTACAGTACTGACCTGCAGAGTTGTGAGATCAGAATGAAAAACCGATTGCTTCAACCGGGTTCATTTTAGCTGCTGTATTTGCAGGTGCATAACCTGCCACAACACCTATTAGACCGGAGATGAATACAGCAAGAAGCATGTTGGCAAGGGTAAGATACATATTCAGTTCATACAGGTAATTGACAATCAGGGTGCCTATAAATATCATTAAAACTCCCAGTAATCCGCCGATTACCGAAAGTAGAACTGATTCAACAAGGAACTGCTGGAGAATAAAGAATTTCTTTGCACCGAGAGCTTTCTGTATACCAATAATATTTGTCCTCTCCCTTACAGAAACAAACATTATATTTGCTATTCCGAAACCGCCTACAAGTATTGCGAATCCACCGATTACCCAGCCTCCGATATTAATGCCCGCAAAAACACCGCTGAAACTCTGAGAGATCAAGCTTGCCCTGTTAATTGAAAAATTACTCAATTTGATTTGGCTGGAGTCTTCTTGAAGCTCTTAAGATCATTGTCGCTTCATCACTTAGTTCCTGTACAGGGATACCCTGCCTTGGCTTTTACCATTATAGTTGCATTGAGAAAATTATTTTTCATATTTATAAAGGTCTTGCCAAAGTTAAGCGGAACTAATGTCTGATCATCCATACCGTTATCACCTATTCCTCCTTTTCCTTCCTTTTTAAATACTCCGATAACATTCGTTCTTTTTCCTGCAATTGTTATCTGTTTTCCGACAGGATCAGCTTTATCAAACAGTCTTTCAGCAATAACTGCTCCAATAATTGCAACGTTTTTCCCCGCAGCTGATTCCTCAGGTGAAAAATACCGGCCTTTTTCGATTTCAAATGATCTGATATTTTCAAATTCGGAAGTAACCGCCCATACATTTGCATCACTTGCCAGATTCTTCCTGTATTTTATCTGTTCAGGCTGTGTAATCGTAAAGCAAGCTGCAGCTGTTTTTGTAGATTTATTCAGAATAGCCTGATAATCATCATCTGAAACAGCAGGCCATTTGATAATATCCCACCATTGAAGATTAGGATTGAGGCCCCAGGGCCATTTATTAATGTATATTACATTATCACCCAGCGATGAAATGGAGTCATGTATCGATTTTTCCATCCAGTCCAGAACTGTAAATACGGATATAATAGAAAAGATCCCTATCGTAATGCCGAAAAGTGAAAGGAAAGTCCTTAACTTATTAACAATAACTGATTTAAAAGCAAAAATAAATCCCTCTCTTAAAAGTCTGAAAAACATTTGGCTTTTTAGATTAAAATTTATAATGAGTGACAAAGATACTAAAATCATTCTAAGGTTAATTATCATATCTTATATGTATGAGGTTAATAAAAAAATATCTATTTTTAGACGCCAGTATAGGGGCTTCCAAGGACGGTCGTAATTATCATATAATGAGTGACAAACGAATTCAAAGTGCTCTGATTTCAGTTTTTTATAAAGATGGATTAGCCGAAATAGTGAACATTCTTTATAAATTGGATGTAAAGATTTATTCAACAGGAGGCACTTTTGATTTTATTCATGATCTTAAAATACCTGCTGAAAAGGTTGAAGATCTGACTACGTATCCTTCTATTCTTGGAGGAAGAGTTAAAACCCTTCATCCTTCTGTTTTTGGGGGTATTCTGGCCAGAAGGGAAAATCCGGGGGACATTGAACAGCTTTCAAAATACAGAATACCTGAGATTGATCTCGTTATTGTTGACCTTTATCCGTTTGAGGAGACACTGGCTTCATCAGATGCAGAAGAGCAGATTATTGAAAAGATAGATATCGGCGGTATATCTCTTATCAGGGCCGCTGCAAAAAATTTTAACGATGTTCTTGTTGTTTCGGGGCGGGAACAGTACTCCGATCTTCTTAAATTATTAAAAGAAAAACAAGGATCATACATCAATAAGCTGACAGAAGGCTGTTTGCAGCTAAAGCATTTCAAGACCTCCTCTCATTACGATACAACAATCTTTAATTATTTTAACAGACAGGCATCGATCCCAGCTTTCAGGGAAAGTATAAATAAGTCATATCCTTTACGTTATGGAGAAAATCCACATCAGAAAGGAATATTTTATGGCGACACAAGCCTGATATTTGAGAAACTTCACGGGAAAGAAATTTCTTATAATAACCTGCTCGACCTTGATGCGGCTCTGAACCTTATTGATGAGTTCGTAAAGCCCACATATGTAATTATAAAGCATAATAACGCCTGTGGTGTTGCTTCACGGGAAAACCAAACCGATGCCTGGAAGGATGCCCTGGCTTGTGACCCGGTTTCAGCTTATGGAGGCGTTATAGTCACCAATACTCCAGGTTGATGAGATTACAGCATCTGAAATCGATAAAATATTTTTCGAAATAATTATTGCTCCGGAATTTACTGAGCCGGCACTTGGAATCCTCAAACAAAAAAAGAACCGGATTATTCTTGTCAGGAATGATTCCGATAGGAATAATTACAGTTTCAGGTCACTCCTTAACGGCGTCTTGTGGCAGCAGAGAGATAACAGTACAGAAACTGCCGCACAGATGAAGACGGTCACAACAAGGGCTCCATCACCGGCAGAATTTGAAGATCTGGTTTTTGCCAATATAATTGTCAAGCACAGTAAATCGAATGCAATTGTAATTGCAAAGAACAATCAGTTGTGTGCCAGTGGTATAGGACAGACTTCCAGGGTTGATGCATTGAAACAGGCCATTGAAAAAGCAAAGACATTCGGATTCGATCTGAAAGGATCAGTTTTGGCATCGGATGCTTATTTCCCTTTTGCCGACAGTGTTGAGATAGCTCACAAAGCCGGCATTACTGCAATAGTACAGCCCGGGGGATCTGTCAGGGATCAGGAATCAATTGATTATTGTTCAGCAAATGGAGTAGCAATGGTTTTTACAGGAGTGAGGCATTTTAAACATTAAATATTAAATACTAAATTAATTAGCTCATATAATGGGACTATTTTCATTTTTAACACAGGAAATTGCAATCGATCTCGGTACTGCAAACACAATCATTATTCACAATGATAAAATTGTTGTTGACGAACCTTCCATTGTGGCAATTGACAAAAACACCGGTAAATTGATAGCAATAGGTGAGAAGGCAAGGCAGATGCATGGCAAGACCCATGAAAACATCAAGACTATCAGGCCTTTACGCGATGGGGTAATTGCTGATTTCAATGCAGCTGAACTGATGATAAGGGGAATGATCAAGATGATAAATAAAGGACCACGTCTGTTTTCGCCCTCTCTTAAAATGGTTGTTTGCATACCTTCAGGCAGTACGGAAGTGGAAATACGTGCTGTTCGTGACTCATCGGAGCATGCCGGCGGACGTGATGTTTATATGATCTATGAACCAATGGCTGCAGCAATTGGGATCGGTCTTGATGTTGAAGCACCGGAAGGTTGCATGGTTGTTGATATTGGAGGTGGAACAACTGAAATAGCAGTAATCGCTCTGGGAGGTATCGTATGCAATAAATCGATCAGGATAGCCGGAGATGGCTTTACAGCTGATATCCAGGCATATATGCGTCATCAGCATAATATTAAAATAGGTGAGAGTACTGCTGAAGACATAAAGATCGGAGTAGGAGCCGCTCTTCCTGATATAGATAATCCTCCTGCCGATTTTGTAGTCAGAGGACCAAACATTATGACTGCACTGCCAATTGAAATACCAATTTCGTATCAGGAGATAGCTTATTGCCTCGATAAATCTTTATCAAAAGTTGAGGCAGCTCTTTTAAACGTTCTTGAACAGACACCTCCTGAACTATACGCTGATATAGTAAACAAAGGTATCTATCTGGCAGGTGGAGGAGCTTTACTAAGGGGTCTCGACAGGAGATTGACGGATAAGATCAATATCCCGTTTAATGTTGTTGAAGATCCTTTACATGCGGTTGCGCGAGGTACGGGAGTTGCACTTAAAAATGTAGATAGATTTCCGTTCCTGATGAGATAATCTTAGCATTGTGAATGAGGAACCTGCTTAATTTTCTGACCAGATACAGTAATCTGATCATCTTTCTTATTCTTGAAGGAATAGCTTTTTATTTGATTTCGACCAGGAACAGTTACCACAATTCAAGGATGGTCAATACAGTAATGGGATTGACCAGGGGCATAGAAAGAAAGATAAATACTTCACGATCGTATCTGAGGCTTCACGAGATAAATGAAACCCTTGCAGCAGAGAATGTTGCACTCAGGAATAACATTGCAAGGCTCGTCAGGAGTGAGAGTCCTACTTTTTCACAGGCGGCTGACTCAGTATTTAAACAGCAGTATCTGCATTCATCGGCTGAGGTCGTAGAAAATTCAATAAACAGGCAGAGAAATTTTTTTACGATAAATAAAGGAGAAAAACAGGGCATAAAAGTTGATATGGCCGTGATCAGTGCCAATAGCATTGCAGGAGTAATAGTAGGCTGTTCAAGCAACTACTCTGTGGCAATGTCAGTTTTAAACATCGACTTTAAATTAAGCGCCAGGATCAAATCAAATGGTTATTACGGATCTCTCAACTGGGATGGCAGGGATTACAGATATGCAACACTGAGTGAAATACCGCAACATGTTCTGGTAAATGTCGGGGATACAATTGAGACAACGGGGTTTTCGGCAATCTTCCCGGAAGGTGTAATGGTTGGAACTGTCAGTGATTATGAAAAATTTGGCGGTGACTTCTATAAAATCACAATTTTGCTTGCGACTGATTTTAAGAAATTGCATTTTGTGGATGTTATTGGAAATTTGAAGAAAAAGGAACAACTTGATCTTGAAAAACTATTCAAATGATCAATTCAGTTTTGAGATTTGGACTTATTTTTATACTGCTTATACTGCTTCAGGTATTGCTTCTTGACAATATTCAGTTCAGCGGATACATTAATCCGTATGTTTATTTAATGTTCATTCTTCTCTTGCCAATTGAGATACCAGCATGGCTGCTGCTGTTCTTATCTTTTGCAACCGGATTGACTATTGACTTTTTTACCGGAGCGCCCGGAATGCATACATCAGCGACAGTTCTGGCCGGATTCGTCCGTCCTTATATTCTGAGAATTATCTCTCCAAAAGATGGATATGATCTGGGATTAGATCCTTCGATGATGATTTATGGATTCCGCTGGTTTTTTACTTATACATTGCTAATGATACTTAGTTCATCATACCGCCCTTTTTTATCTTGAAGTCTTTCGTCTGGCGGATTTTTTCAGAACAATGCTGAGAGTGATCTTAAGTTCATTGTTTTCCATAGCATTTATTCTGCTTATTGAATATTACAGGAAGGGAAGGTAATTGATAATTGATTATGAAAGATGTATTTATTAACAGAAAATATGTTATAATGGCACTGATTGTGCTTGCCGCACTTGGTCTGTTAGTGAGATTGTTTATTATTCAGGTTGTAAAAAACTCATACCGGCTATCTGCCGACAATAATGTTCTGAGATATGTTACCCAATATCCTGCACGGGGGCTGATCTATGACAGAAACGGGAAACTGATTGTTTATAATCAGGCTGCATACGATCTGATGGTAGTCCCTGCACAGGTTACAAAGATTGACACGGCCGGATTTTGCGATCTTCTGGGCATAACACCCGACCTGTACAGAAAACAGCTGAAACTGGCAATAAACTATTCCAGACGTGCACCATCAGTATTTTTGAAACAGGTCTCTAATGAAACATATGCGAGATTTCAGGAAAAAATGTTCTTGTATCCGGGTTTCTATGTTCAGCCCCGGACACTCAGGAAATATTCAAAGCCTGTGGCAGCGCATATTCTTGGTTATGTCAGCGAAGTTGATGAGGCACTTATCAGAAAAAATCCATATTACAAACCGGGAGATTATATTGGGAAAAGCGGAATAGAAGAGTCATATGAGAAGGAGTTGCGCGGCAGGCGCGGCGTTAAAATCTTCCTGGTCGATGTCTTCAGCAGGATAAAGGGCTCTTACGCTGAAGGTAAGCTTGATACTCTGGCCGTACAGGGTACAGATATAGTATCCGGTATCGATCTCGATCTCCAGGAGTATGGGGAACTTCTGATGAAAAACAAGAGGGGAAGCATTGTTGCAATCGAACCCTCAACGGGAGAAGTACTCTCACTTATTTCAGCACCAGATTATGATCCTGCACTCCTTGTCGGGCGTGTAAGGTCGGAAAACTTTGCAATGCTTCAGGGAGATACGGTTCAGGAGCCATTATTTAACAGGGCTTTAATGGCATCATATCCTCCCGGATCAACTTTCAAGCCTATTAACGGATTGATAGGGCTTCAGGAAGGAGTAATCACCCCTGAAACACTTTTTGAGTGTCACCAGGGATACCTTTTCGTTGCTTGTCATGTTCATCCGTCACCTCTTAGTATAATCGGTGCAATAGGGAATTCATGCAACGCATATTTCTGTCAGGCTTACAGAAGAATACTCGAAAATCCTGCTTATAATACTGTTGCGGATGCTTATGACAAGTGGAAAAGCTATGTGAATGAGTTTGGCTTTGGAAATAAACTCGGGACCGATTTTGTTAATGAACTTTCTGGAAATATTCCATCCAAGGAATATTTTGATAAATATTACGGTAAGAACAGATGGAAAGCTCTGACTGTTATCTCAATGGCAATCGGACAAGGTGAAGTCGGCACAACTCCGCTTCAGATGGCAAACTACACAGCTGCAATTGCGAATCGCGGGTTTTACTTCACACCTCATATTGTCAAATCTCTTGGACCCGATCATATTATCGACAAAAAATTTACAACAAAACATGAAATAGATATTGATACCGCAAACTTCGGAAAAATTGTTCTTGGAATGGAACAAGCGGTTAGCAGCGGTACAGCAGCGTCAGTTAAATTAAAAGATATTATTATGTGCGGGAAGACAGGTACTGCGCAAAACCCTCATGGTAAAAATCATTCTGTTTTTATTGCATTTGCACCAAAGGATAATCCAAAGATTGCAATTGCCGTCTACGTTGAAAATGCCGGTTTCGGTGCAACATATGCCGCGCCAATTGCTAGTCTTATGATAGAAAAATATTTAAAAGGACAGATAACCAATAAAGCTCTGGAAAAGAGGATTCTTGATTTGAATCTTGAAAGTCAGGGTACAGTCGGTGAATAGGAGCGTTAATATATGGAACGGTATAGACAAGACTTCAATAGTCCTGTTTTTGCTTCTGATTTTTATGGGTTGGATCAATATTTATGCAGCAGTTTTTAATGAAGAGCATGCGGGACTGCTTGACTTTTCTCAGCGTTATGGAAAGCAGTTCCTCTGGATCATTGCATCTCTCGTTCTTGCGGTATTTGTTGTAATAATTGATAACCGGTTTTATTTCTTTTTCTCCTGGTTCATTTACGGGGTCTGCATGTTACTTTTGCTGCTTGTGATTGTGGTCGGTAAGGAAATTAATGGTGCGAGATCATGGTTTGAATTTGGAGCAATAAGCCTTCAGCCGTCAGAAATGGCTAAGTTCGGAACTGCCCTTGCACTGGCAAGCTATTTGAACAACCGGAGACAGGAGCTTACACGTCTTGGGGTAATAATTCCGGCAGTAGCAATTATTATTTTACCTGTAATCCTGACTCTGCTTCAGCCGGACATGGGATCGGCAATTGTATATTTTTCATTATTCATAGTACTGTTCAGGGAAGGAATGAGCCCTTACATTTTTGTATCAGGATTATTGATGCTGGCTCTGTTTTTTCTTACCCTTTTGACCAACAATGTCACTCTGACAATTGCATTAACAATTGTTGCTTTTATCCTTGTTTGGTTTGCGACACACAAATGGAAATTGATTTTTTTCGGGACAGGTATCTTACTGGTTGTTACAGGGATAATGTATTTGCTTAAGAATTATGTAATTAGATCTGTGAGTTATGAGATGGTATTATTTATCTCACTCATTCTTTCCGGTGTGGTTTATGCCTTTTATTTCTTTAACAGGCGAGCCGTATCTGTTCTGATAATTTATCTGTTCCTGATTGGAAGTATCATGTATGTAAATTCGGTTAATTATGCTTTCAATAATCTTCTGAAACCTCATCAGAAAGAGAGAGTTGACATTCTGCTCGGATTTAAAACCGATCTGCATGGAACTGGTTATAATGTCAACCAGTCAATAATATCAATTGGTTCGGGAGGATTTTCAGGTAAAGGTTTTTTACAGGGGACCCAGACCAAGTTCAAATTTGTGCCAAAACAGAGCTCAGATTTTATCTTCTGTACTGTAGGTGAAGAATGGGGATTTATAGGATCAGCTGTTGTGATCGGACTTTATTTATTTCTGCTTCTAAGGCTTATTACTCTGGCTGAACGACAGCGTTCTGACTTCTCGAGGATATTTGGCTATTGTGTTGTTTCAATACTTTTTACACACATCTTTCTGAATATAGGTATGGCTATTGGTCTGGTACCTGTTATTGGTATCCCATTACCCTTTTTAAGTTATGGCGGAAGCTCATTATGGGGTTTTACTATCCTTTTGTTTATTTTCCTCAGGCTAGATGCCAGCCGTACCGAGTATCTGATATGATCAGAATGGTATTGTTATCCTGTGTGAGATTTCGATCCCGAAATCTTTTTCTACATAATCAATGAGCTGCGGGAAAAATTCCATGAAATCATCCTGAAGGGAATAATAGTTTTTTTTAAGAGCATGCATTGCAAATCTGGTTTCATTGGGCAGTGTCGACCGTTTACTCAGAGTGTTGAGCACATGCCGTATTCCGCCGAGGGTCTGATACGATTCTATCCAGTTATTTATAATAAAGAATGGCATCATTTCCCTCACATTTTCAGGCATAATTTCGTAGTTGTTCACCAATGCCCTGTAAAAATTATAGGTAACGCTTTCCAGTGGTCTCCGGGAAAAAAAATCCCACTCTCTTGTGAGAAAATGGTCGTAAATTATATCGGTTATAACACCGGAATATTTATGATATTTTCTGGTAAAAAATATCTTGCTGCGATGAACAACGGGATGACTATCGGTGAAACCATCAATGTGCCTGTGCAATATAATCCCTTTTCTGATGAGATCCGGGTACTTTAGGTAATCGCGTCCTTTAACATAATCACCTATGTAATTGCCAATGATTATTTTATCAGAATCACCTGAAAGATATATATGAGCCAGCACATTCATAACATAGCATAATAGTACAAAGAATTTGCCATATACCTTCTCTAATTGAAAACATTTTCTTTAACATGTTTTCAGTGCACTCCAATAATAGCATTAACAGATTATTATTCAGAAGATTAGAGCATAAAAACAGCATTTAAAAAAATACTATAAAATGCTCGGAATTCCGGTATGCAAATTATACATTTGTTGATTCATTTTAAAATGAAAATTCAGTTCCAGCTAATAAATTTCAAATAAACTAAGGAGGATTTATGACTAAAAAAAATGTCATCATAATTGGTGCAGCAGGTCGCGATTTCCATAACTTCAATACTTGCTACAGAGATAATGAGTTTTATAATGTCGTTGCATTTACGGCAGCTCAGATTCCGGATATTGACGGCAGAAAGTACCCCAGGGAACTGGCCGGCAAATTATATCCTGATGGTATCCCGATCTTTGCTGAAATAAACCTTCCTGATCTTATTAAGAAATATAAAGTTAATGATTGTGTATTTTCATATAGTGATGTCACTTATCAGAAAGTAATGTCGGTAAGTGCAATTGTGAATGCTGCAGGTGCGAACTTTGTATTACTCGGACCTTCAGATACCATGGTAAAAAGTACAAAACCAGTTATTGCAGTGGGAGCAATCCGTACAGGTTGCGGTAAGAGTCAGACCTCCAGAAAAGTTATTGAGCTGCTGATGGAAAAAGGATTAAAAGTGGTGGCAATCCGTCATCCGATGCCTTATGGTGATCTGAATGCCCAGAAAGTTCAGCGATTTGCTGTTGTTAAGGATCTGGAAAAGCATAAATGTACTGTTGAGGAGATGGAGGAATATGAACCGCATGTAGTCAGAGGAAATGTCATATATGCCGGGGTTGACTATGAAGCTATCCTTAGAGCAGCAGAAAATGATCCTGCGGGTTGTGATGTTAGTACTTTGGGACGGAGGCAATAATGATTTTCCATTTTACAAACCTGACCTGATGATAACTGTTACGGATCCACACCGCGCCGGTCATGAATTAAAATATTACCCTGGTGAAGTCACTCTGCGGATTGCCGATGTTGTAGTAATAAATAAAATGGACAGCGCCGGACCTGAAGCTATTCAGATAGTAAGAGAGAGCATTGATAAGGTCAACCCAAATGCAATTGTTGTTGATGGGGCATCTCCGATAAAGGTCGACGATTCATCTCTGATCAAAGGCAAAAGAGTGCTTGTTGTCGAAGATGGTCCTACTCTCACTCATGGTGAAATGAAGCTGGGTGCAGGTATTGTAGCTGCAAAGAAATTCGGGGCTGCCGAACTTGTTGATCCGCGCCCATATACCGTTGGCAGACTGAGTGAAACCTTCAGGTTATATCCAAATATTGGCACTCTGCTCCCTGCAATGGGTTATGGTGATCAGCAATTAAAAGATCTGGAAACGACAATTAATAATACCGATTGTGACAGTGTTATCATTGCCACTCCAATTGATCTGAACAGGATCATCAAGATCAAAAAACCAAATACCAGGGTTTATTATGATCTGCAGGAGATTGGCGATCCGAATCTTTCCCAGGTTATTGATGAATTTGTGAAGAAGTATAAGCTCAATTAGATACCTTTTCCAGATACAGAATCCTTCTATAGATTGATTCAGGATTGGATCCGAAGATTGCTGCGCCCTCCTTCGTCGGGCTCGCAATGACTCTTCAACTGAGGCTAATTCATTTTGTGAGTTTAACCGAAATTGGTAATGTACACAGTCATTGCGAGGAGCGAAGCGACGAAGCAATCTTCCCTACCAAGTCTGATTATAGGTAAAAAAACCCTTTCCATACCTGTTGTGAAAGTTGGATGTCGATAGTAATTAAATCTATTTTTATATCTTCTTGTATTTTTCTACCCGCGCATCTTTGATAACACCTTTCCAGTTCAGGCCGAAACCAAAATCGTACTTATTCCCGTCTGAATCGATATGGCATATCATGTCATAAGGTACATCCTCTTTTTGCATCTCGACAGTTTTCATGTCTGCAGGCATCTGCATTGGCAGCAAGCCGGAAGGTTCAGCACCACCGGTAAGGATATCCAGGATAGCCTGATCCTGAACATCGAAAGTGACCAGTATGGCATCTGCATCTTTTTCAAATTCACTGAAGACCATTGGTTTTGACATTGAGATTGATACAATAACCGGTTTACCCTGCATTACTTTTCGGGTATCGAGCACCATTTTTAAATCGGTGGCATTGGATGTCGTGACTGTTTTGCCTTTATAGGTTCGGTTTGTGAACTTCTCAAGCGGATCTCCGCCGGCTATGCTCGGGTCGCGGGCATAAACAGCTTTGTACGGCTCGTATTGGAGACTTATCGGCACATAACCGTTTCCGCCTTTCTTTACATCGGCAACATCATAGCCACTTCCGGAATTCGGGCTCCTGATTATCACCAGTGCAAAGTCAGCTTCAGAAGGATTATCGGTAACCTTGAAATATTTCTTTAAAACGTCTAGATTAACAGGATAACTTATTGATTCAGGAGTCGGTCCGCCAAAGAAATCTCTTCCAGCGGCTGTAGTTCTCTTAGGAATGTACACAGTCTTTTGTTTTTCTACAGGAAGAGTTTTGTTTCTATTCTTCAGCATTACAATCGATTTCAGCTGAGCCTCATATCCCGCTTTCATGAATTCTTCATTTCCTACGATCTTTTTTGTATCAGCCACATTCAGGTACGGATTTTCAAAAAGGCCGACCCTGATAATGTTCTTTAGAAGTCTGACTGCAGATTGTTCCATGCGGGCTCTCATGAATTCCTCCCCATGTTCTCTAACTCCCATCTGATAAGCTTCAATTACCGGTCCTGCGTCATTGTTTCCACCAAACTGGTCCACGCCGGCCATTATGATCTTATAATGCCTCTGTGCTATGGTAAGTGTTTCCACTCCCCAGCAGGTAGTTCCGAAACCGTCAATTGCTTTTTCATCGGATGTAACTCCCCAGTCTGTGCAAATGACGCCATCAAATGAATATTTACCACGCAATAAATCATTTATTATATACTTGTTATAGCTGTTACCAACATTTTCATTATTCTGTTTGTCAATGCCCCACGAAATAGTATAATAAGGCATGACTGCTGAGGCCATTTTTGTTGGACCTTCAAGCTTGAGGGCACCTTCAGTGAATGGGATAAGATGATCTGCAAGATTATTACCAGGGTATACTGCATATTTACCAAAAGCAAAGTGCGCATCGCGTCCTCCCTCTTCGGGTCCTCCTGAAGGCCAGTGTTTTATCATGGTATTTACACTGGTATAGCCCCATCCGTCAGCAATTGCCTTACCTCCGATAGATGTCTGAAATCCATCAACATAGGCACGCGCCATATCAGTAGTAAGCTGTGGGTTTTCTCCGAAGGTCCCGTTTACTCTGGCCCAGCGCGGTTCAGTGGCCAGATCAATCTGCGGGGAGAGTGCAGTTGTAATGCCTAAAGCACGGTACTCTTTTGCAGCGATCTGTCCAAACTGTTTTACTACGGCAGGATCGAAAGTGGCAGCCATCCCAAGCGAACCCGGCCACATGGAAATTTGCCCTGCCGAACCAACATTGTATTCAACATCGGAGTTCGACCGGTGTCTTGGATCAGAGCTGTTATTAGAAGGTATTCCTAAGCCTATACCCTCACAAAGTGCCTGCAATTTGTTATTCCACAATGCAGCCACTTCAGGACTTTGCACTGTGGTGACAAGAACATGACGTAGATTATCTTTTGTAAGGAATTTGATTTGCTGGTCGCTCAGGTCATATGGTTTTGCTCCGCTTTCCTGAAATGGCTTACCATTATATGTACTTGCACCAAAACGGGAGCTGCCCGATGGAATTGCCTGATGTGCGCTGTATAACATAAGTCCGGCAATCTGTTCGACACTCATTTTTGAGGCCAGATCCTTTGCACGTACTTCAGCACTCAGGCGCCAGTCTTCATATTTGTCGAGTTTTCCATTTTTATTCAAGTCCTTAAATGCCAGGCCGTTGACTGTCAGTAGTTTAATATGGGAAGTTGTATCATAACCCAGAGTTTGCCCTCCTTTATTTGTAACTATCCTTAACGATCCCGTACCTGATTCGGTCCAGCTTTTGCAACTGTCAAAAGTCAGTGCGACTATTGCAGTGAATAATAGGTAAGAGGAAATTTTCATTTTATTCATATCTGGTAGATTTTGAAATGTGCGGAATTAAAGGTAGCAGTTTATAATTGAAGTTTTATAATCTGTGTTGAATTACACTTAAATAACGAGATTTTTCCCCCCTTTTTTTTCTCCCCCTGCCAGGCTAATCTTTTATCACATCTCAGTTCATTGGGTGCTATTAGTAATCACATGCGACTTTTTTGTAAAACCTTTTATGCCACGAATGTGGCTAAATTTGAATAACCCCCGGTGCAACCGGGGGTCAGCTAACTCTCTAATTTTTAGCCCTGAAGGGGCGATATATAATTGGATTTAATTAAAGCATTTTGTATTCTCACTAAAAAAGTGACTTTAAGAGTATCGTCAAATACTAAAGGAATCTGGGATAACACCGGACGAAAGATTTTTTCCTTAATTAATTATATCCAGCTCCTTCAGAGCTGTAGGATTTGTGTTGAGTTTAACCCCCGGTTCCACCGACGGTTGCACCGTCGGTTGCACCGGGGGTTATTCAAATTTGGCTCCTTCAGAGCCAATTAATGAACGGCATTTCTAGATATTAAAATAGATGTGTATAAAGATTAGCCTGCCAGGGGGAGTGCCCGAAGTGCGAGGGGGTTTATCGGATTGGGAATAAAAAGGGAGTACCACTCACATAGTGTGTCTTTTCTTAAGTTTTTTCCCTTCCTCTTCAAAACCTGGTTTATTAAGCAACGCAAACATATTCTTTTTGTATGCCTCAACACCCGGCTGATCGAATGGGTTCACGTCGAGAATATATCCGCTTATTGCACAGGCCATTTCAAAGAAAAAGATCAGTTGCCCGATATAATACTCATCGAGAACAGGAACATTAATACTGATTATAGGAACGTTACCGTCATTATGAGCGAGGGCAGTGCCTAATTCGGCATTATAATTTACTTCCGAAAGTCTTTTCCCGGCAAGGTAATTCAGCTGATCAGAGTCATCTTTTTCCAGAGGAATGGTAAGCTTTTTTACTGAGTTTTTTACTGAGATAAAAGTCTCAAAAAGGATCCTCTGTCCATCCTGTATATATTGACCCATTGAATGAAGATCAGTTGTAAGATCAACGGAGGCCGGATAGATCCCTTTACCATCTTTCCCTTCACTCTCTCCGTAAAGTTGTTTCCACCATTCCAGGAAGAAATGCAGCTTGGGAGTAAAACCAGCTATTATCTCAACAGGTTTTCCGCTTTGAAGGAGAAGGTTCCTTGCCGACGCATAGAGAAGGGAAGGATTGGATTCAGCATGTTTATTTTTTCTTGTGATCAATTCCATTGATTTAGCACCGTTTACCAGCATTCTGATATCCAGTCCGCTTATTGCAACCGGCAGAAGTCCTACCGGTGTAAGTACAGAATATCTTCCACCTATATTATCAGGTATTATAAATGTTTCATATCCGTTTGTCTCAGCAAGAGACCGGAGAGCACCTTTTTTTGCATCAGTTATAGCGATAATTCTTTCTGCAGCAGCAAGTTTTCCGACCTTTTTTTCCAGATGATCCTTAAGAATCCGGAATGCGATTGCAGGTTCCGTGGTTGTTCCGGATTTTGAGATCACAACAATTGAATAATTCCTCCCGTCAAGTAATTCAAGAAGTTCTGCCAGATAATCTTCGCTGATATTCTGCCCGGCAAAAATCATGTCATGGTGCTTATTCTTAAGAAGGGTGGAAAATGAGTGTGACAAAGCTTCAATTACTGCCCGTGCTCCCAGGTATGACCCTCCGATTCCGATTACAACAGTTGTATCGGTAAGAGATCTTAAGTGCCTTGCAGTTTTTTCTATTTTTTCAAGTTGGGGAAGTACGTCATCAGGGAGTGATAGCCAGCCAAGAAAATCATTTCCTGTGCCTGTTCCTGCATTTAGTGTATCAAGGTGTCTCACAGATTGTTGTGCATGTGCTGCTACTTCTTCAAATGAGATAAATTTGCTGATGTTTTTCAGATTGATACTTATACTTTCCTTCATTTCATTTAACTTTTTACAAAGTTAAGAAAAAAGCCGTCGGAATTGATCCGGCGGCTCTTATTAATGATGGATATATTTAGGTTTGGAGTTATCTTTTATGAATACCACCTGCACTTGATGAATGGGAGTCCACATATTTTGGATCGCCCTTATAATTGATACCTCCGGCACTTGAAGCTCTTGCAGTTATTCTGTCCGTGACATAAACATCAGCATCACCTGCGCTAGATACCGATATATCTGCTTCCCTTGATCTAAGTTCATAAGCATTCAGATCACCTGCACTGCTAAGGTCAGCTCTTAACATGTCAGTTTCCCCTTTGAGGGTTATATCTCCTGAACTGCTGATGTCGATATCTATGTTTTTTGCATTTACATCCAACTTGATATCTCCGGCACTGCTTGCTGATAATTCTAGTTTGTCGCTCTTGATCGGACTCTCTCCGTAAACATCACCCGCGCTTGTTGTCTTTACCGAATTCACCTCTTTCATGGTAACATAAACCCGCTTCCTTTCGGCATCGCGGATATTATATTCGCTATAAACATTCAGGATTCCATTTCTGACTTCCGTCAGGATATATTCGTGTAAATTCTCATCAGCCTCAACAGTAACTTCCTCATTATTACCCTGTTTGAGATAGACATCAATACCTGAGCTAACTTTTACTCCGGTGAAAGAGTCAGTTTTTCTTTCTTTTGTGACCACCTTCCCATGTCCCTCGACTGTTCTCCAGTGTTGAGCCAGGGCTGAATGCGAGATACCTAGAATAATGATGACGATTGTTAACGATCTGAGGCTTTTCATACTTTTCTAATTTTATGATTTTGAAATCCAATCCTGATAAAGACAGGAAGAAAATCAAATCGTTGCATAAAAATTGAAAAGTTATTGGTGTAACCCCCAACCCCCCCAAATGAGGGGCTAACTCAATTATGAATAATAGAACAAACGAATTTTGAAATGAGAACTCAATTATGCATTCTGAATTCGAATGTTTGAACAAACGAATTTTGAAATGAGAACTCAATTATGCATTCTGAATTCGAATGTTTAAATGATTCTGATGTTCAATCGTTCCCATGGTTTCAACCCCCAACCCCCCCAAATGAGGGGCTAACTCAATTATGAATAATAGAACAAACGAATTTTGAAATGAGAACTCAATTATGCATTCTGAATTCGAATAATTGAACAAACGAATTTTGAAATGAGAACTCAATTATGCATTCTGAATTCGAATGTTTGAACAAACGAATTTTGAAATGAGAACTCAATTATGCATTCTGAATTCGAATGTTTGAACAAAAGAATTTTGAAATGAGAACTCAATTATGCATTCTGAATTCGAATGTTTAAATGTTCTGATGTTCAATCGTTCCCATGGTTTCAACCCCCCAACCCCCCAAATGAGGGGCTAACTCAATTATGAATAATAGAACAAACGAATTTTGAAATGAGAACTCAATTATGCATTCTGAATTCGAATGTTTGAACAAACGAATTTTGAAATGAGAACTCAATTATGCATTCTGAATTCGAATGTTTAAATGTTCTGATGTTCAATCGTTCCCATGGTTTCAACCCCCCAACCCCCCCAAATGAGGGGCTAACTCAATTATGAACAATAGAACAAACGAATTTTGAAATGAGAACTCAATTATGCATTCTGAATTCGAATGTTTGAACAAACGAATTTTGAAATGAGAACTCAATTATGCATTCTGAATTCGAATGTTTAAATGTTCTGATGTTCAATCGTTCCCATGGTTTCAACCCCCCAACCCCCCAAATGGAGGGCTTTGGCAACTTTGCTTCATATAAAGAAAATTAAAAGTCCCCCAATTGGGGGATTTAGGGGGTATATGGGGGATTTAGTGGGTTTTGCGGCTCAGTGCCATTTGAAGATCTTTAACCCTATAGAGAAAAACGAAATTCCGATAATCAGCAGGATTAAAATTGGCAGTGCAACTTCATGATAACCTGCCCCTTCATTGAAAATACTTCTTACACCGTCGGTCAGCATTGTCAACGGCAGGTTCCTGATAACAGGCAGGCTCCAGTCGGGAAAATTCTGATAGCTGAAAAAAATCCCCGAAAGGATCATCATTGGAAATACAACGAAGTTGATCATACCGTTTCCGGCTTCGGTATTTGAGGTGCGTGATGAGACAAATACTGCGATACCGGCAAAAGCAATATTACCTGCGAGAAAAACTAAAATAAGAGCTGAAATGCTGCCCTGGATCGACAATCTGAATGCAAATAGCGCAAAAAGAAATAGAATCAGTGATTCAATAAAATTCATCGTGACCCTTACGGTAATAAGGGCGATCAGAAAATGAGATTTCTTCATCGGTGTTGCAACAAGTCTTCTTAAAAGCTTCTTCGATCTCTTTTCGATAATTCCATAACTTATTCCCCACATACTCGACATCATAACTCCCATTGTTATTAGTCCCGGAACAAGGAAATCAATATATCTTGTGCCGGTTACAGTAAGAGGTTTAATATCTGAATTGTTCGCGACAGGCTGTATTGACCCTTGCCCAATAACACTGCTAAGCTTGAGGTAAGTCAGCTGAGCATCAGGATTCATCGGGTCGAACTCATATTTCAACGAATCATTTATGCCCGTCAGGAGCACATTAATTGTACCTCTCTTAAGCAACCTGACTGCATCGTCCCACTTTAAATTATAAAAAAGGAAAACCGAGTTGCCCAGCTTTTCATCCTTTATTGTGTATTTCCACCGCCAGGTACCTGCTACCTTTGAGGAATCCTTTTCGCAGTTCTTTTCCAGAAAGCTCTCAATAACTGAATTATGGTGGACCGACAGAGGGTTTTCAGATATATTTATTATGGCGACTTTACGAATTACAGTGGTTTTTTTCGTAAACGCGAGACCCAGTCCCAATGACATCAGAATAGGAAAAAGTATTCCCCAGAACAGAACTTCGGGTTCCCTTATTATCTCACGAAACAGGGCAGATATTAGCTGCCATAGCTGTTTAAATCTGATCCATCTATTCATTTATCTTCCTTCCCGTTAGTGAAACAAACAGATCATCAAGCGTTTTGCGCCTGCATTCCATATGTTTAAGGGATATATTCCTCGATCTCATGAAGGCCATGAAAGCAGGCAGTTCGGTGTCAAAATCGGTCAGGGTAACAAATCCTTTTTCGTGTGTCTCCCCCTGATGAATATTAAATGGTAAGTCAGATGAAAATAGTTCCTCCCTGAGGAGAGCTCTTTCAGCTGTGAATTCAACAACTTTTTCATGGGAATCGTCTTCAAGCAATTGTTGAAGAGTTCCTTCTTTCAATATTACACCGTTATCCATAATTATTATATAGTCGCATAGGTTCTCCGCTTCCTCCATATAATGAGTGGTAAGGATCATTGAAGTTTTGGCCCTGGCTTTAAGTGTCTTAAGGATTTCCCAGATTTCACGCCTGGCATTCGGATCAAGGCCGGTCGTAGGTTCATCAAGAAGGAGGATGGCCGGGTTGTTTATCAGAGCAATACCTATGGCCAGCCTCTGCCGCTGTCCGCCTGAAAGATTAACCACATATGATTTATGCTTATCCTCAAGGCCAACGATATTAATAATCTCCTTAACACGTTCCTTTCCGAGATTGAAAAACCTGGCAAACAAAAGCAGGGTTTCCGAAACACGAAGTTTATCTATAAATCTTGTCTCCTGAAGGGACAGCCCAATTATTGTATGAAGTTCATCCTCATTACCCTTCCACTTTTTGCCCATAATGCTTATTTCGCCTTTATCAGGTTTTTGAATCCCTTCAATCATCTCGACAAGTGTGGTTTTGCCAGCTCCATTCGGGCCCAGGAGTGCCACAAACTGACCCTCGGGTATGTGAAGATCGATACCTTTTACAGCCTGGACCGTTTTAAAGGACTTCCAGACGTTTTTTACCTCTATAACAGGATTTGCAAGCATGTGAGATTACCTGACGAAATTTAATTTTTTTTTTGACAGGATTTGTTGTCAAACACAGAATTCCTAACAAATGTCAGTTGTTCAATGTTCGGATTTTTGTAACTTTAAAAAAAAATGAGCTACATTAAATCCACAATAATATTTTTTTGTCTTATTGTATTTTTGGGATGCAATCAAAGGAAACCGGTTCAAAATCAGATTAATTCACTTGCAGGATCCAGGAGCGAGCTTTCAGGATCTTTCACTGTCAGCGGAGCTTACGCTTTATATCCTATGGTAAGGAAATGGAGTGATGACTTTATGAAGATGCATCCCTCTGTCAGAGTTGTTGTTGGTTCAGGAGGAACAGAGCAGGGAATTGCAGACCTGCAGGGAAAGAAGAGCCAGCTTGCGATGATCTCAAGACCTTTGACCGATGAAGAGTACGGAGCAGGAATCTGGACACTACCTGTAGCCAAAGACGGTGTAGCAGTCATTATGAATCAGAAGAATCCATATTTTAAGAGAATCTTAAATCAGGGATTGAGTCCTGAGGAGTTATTAAGAGTTTTCACAAGCGATAAACCGGTAACCTGGGGTGAACTGCTTGACACAACTGGCAAAGAGAAAGTAGCAGTCTTTAAAAGAGTAGAGGAATCGGGCGCATCCGATGTTTTCGCAAATTTTCTTAATAAAGAATCTACCGACCTCAAGGGAACAATGGTCATTAGTGATGAGGAGATGATTAAAAGTGTTCAGGACAATCCTCTGGCAATTGGTTTCAGTAATTTCTCCTATGCATTCGAAATAACCTCAGGCGAGCGAAGAAAAGATATTCAGATAATACCTGCAGATCTCGATTATGATAACAAAATTGACAGTAAAGAATTACCATTCAGTAACCTGGACAAGGCACACCGGGGATTATGGCTTGGATTATACCCCAAAAACCTGTGTCGAGAGCTCCTTATCGGCTCTGAAGGAAAGCCCACAGATCGGGCTGTAATTGAGTTCTTAAAATATATTCTGACTGAAGGGCAGAATGAAATTAAGACTTTCGGATTATGTGAGCTGAATGATGTTTATGTTAGCTATGCTCTCGACAAACTAAAATAGCAGATAATTCATTTGGTGCCGAACAGTCTGTCTCCTGCATCTCCAAGACCTGGTACGATATAGCCGTGCTCATTAAGCTTTTCATCAAGCCCAGCCAGATATATCTGAACATCAGGATGATCATCCATTATTCGTTGAACTCCCTGAGGAGCGCCTATAACACAAACCAATTTTATGGATTTTGCCCCGTTGCTTTTCAGTACACTGATTGCATCAGTTGCACTACCTCCGGTTGCGAGCATAGGATCAAGCACCATTACAACAGCATCAGGCAGATTGTCAGGGAACTTCGAATAATAGGTCACTGGTTTAAGTGTGACATGATCACGATACATACCAATATGTCCTATTCTTGCAGTCGGTATCAGGTTTGATATACCATCGACCATTCCTAATCCTGCTCTTAGCACCGGTACAAGAACAACATCCATGGCCAGCTCCTGAGTGTTGCATTTTCCGATTGGAGTTTCAACCGTAATATTTCTGACGGGGAGATCACGTGTAATTTCGTAAGCCATAAGTCCGGCAATCTCTTCAAGTGTTTCCCGGAAATCTTTGGTATCGGTTTCCTTACGTCGCAGGAGGGTAAGCTTATGAGTAAGCAGAGGGTGTTTGAGTACATTAAGCATTGGGCAACAGGAATTAATGGAAATTAATAGTTGAACATTTTCAAAGTTAATTTTAAGTTTCTTTGATGCTCAACAATTCGCAGTAATCTAACCATGGAATTATTTATTTGGTCCTTAAAATGGTCATGTTTTAATTCAATATCTTTCCTGAAGTGCTTTAATTTCACACTATGGTCCACGTCGTATTTTCCCGATTCAAACAGGTTTAATAATTCCTTCATTTGATCCAGCAAATACAGGTTGGATTCAGAAATTGTGTTCTTTATTTCCTGTGAGATTAATGATACTTCAGTGGTCAGGTCAAAATAGTGTGAGAATACTGATATATAATTTCTTGCCCATTTTGAAATATTTGAAAGCCCATCTGAATCACTGAGCCAATTGATCAGACAATCTTTAATAAAGGAATAATAATGATTCATCGATTCCTCAAAAAAATCATAATCATAAAATCCGGGCATTCCTTTTAATCTTCCCTCATTCCTGAGTTGATCTTCAACAGGCGTGGAACAATAGGGCATCAACTTAAGGAAGTTGACAGGGGAATAGCCATCGCCGCATAAATCTCTTAAGAAATCGAGATTATTATTTACTGTGATAAAGGTGGACGATGGCTGGAAAAGCATAAATCCATAATCGAATCCTATTCCAAGCCTTTTGAGAATATCGATACCCGACAGGCATTTTGCTGCGGTCATATGTTTATTTAATATATTCAAGCCATTGTCTGTCCCGTCTTCTATGCCCAAAAAAACCAGGTACAAACCGTGTTCTTTCATTAAGGAAAATTTTTCAACATCGACTTCATCAGGGCGGCAGTTTATTTTCCATATGATTTTTCGGGACAGATTTTTAAGCTCCAATTCATTGCAGAAACTTCTTATCCATTCTGAACCCCCAACTGATTTAACAGGAAAATCATCATCCTGAAACAGGAATACCGAACAATCCATTTTTTGATGGAGTGATTCTATCTCCAGAACTACGTTGCCGGGCTTTCTTACACGTTTATAAGGTCCGGAGGATTGCCTGTAATATTCTCGCAGATAGCAGAATGAACAGTTGTTAACACAGCCTCTTGATGCAAGAAGGGTTGCAAATTTCCTATCAAGGGCATATTCTTTCAGGGGTGACCGAAAAGGGATAGGAAATTTATCAAGGTCCTCTTCAACAGGGCGTAGAGGATTAACTTTTATTTTACTATTCCATTTAAAGGCAATCCCATCAATTTTTTTCCAGTCTGTTCCAGCATAAATATGATTTACGAGATCAAGAAAAGTATATTCGCCTTCAAACCTTACAACCGAATCGAGTGACGGAATAGTTTCGAAAAGATCTTCATACCTTAAGCTGGCATATTGACCCCCTGCAGTGAAGTGGCATAATACGCCACCTGTTCTGAGATACCTGATTAAATCTTCAAATTCGTAAATATGATACTGAAAGATCACTGAAAATCCGACTATTAGTGGTTTTAATCCTCTAATTGCCTCAAGAATCTTTTCTTTTCCAAGTCTGAAATCAACGAGTGTTGATTTATATCCGTTCCCGGATAATACAGCTGCCAGATAACCGATACCAAGATTATCAAATTGCTCAAAAGCGACAAATGCTATGGGAATGGTATTCATATTCTTTCAGAAAAAAAAACAGACAGGTTCATTGGCTCGAGATTGCGTCATACTAATCTTAAACATTAGTTTCTATCCACTGAAATATGATTTCCTCAAAATATCAGAGAATTACATTAAATTGAGTCGGTCTTTTTTAGAATATTATAAATCTCTGAGTACATTTTGACTTTTGCTTTTGCACATATTTCTTCATATTCATTTATTAACATGGTAATTGCCTTACCAGGATCTGTTTCGGGTCCTAATTTAAGAACAAAATAATGCGGAGAAGGATCCATTTGCCATTCAAGTGGTGTTTTCATCATCAGAGAGGATTTTAAATTGTTAAATTCATCATTTGTCATAATTTTAAAACATTAAGTTTAACATAATTATTTGAGCCTGTCTGTTTATTGCTGTTCTGAATATTTTTTAATCAAATTTCTGATTTCCTGGGTGTTTAATAATGGTTTCCATACAGGATCGAGCTGCAAATATTTTATCGAAAAGAGGGAAGGATTTTCAAGCAGATATTCAATGTTTATAATAGCATCCTCATAATCGTTAACCATAACATAAATTATGGTCTGATTAATTTTCATCTGGCTTTCATCCATTTTGTTTCTTACTGCATTATCTACTGCCAGTTGCCCCTCTTCAACAGCTTTATCCTTAATCCCTTTACCTGCAAGGGCTATTCCGACAAGGCTATGTACCTTCGCATCTTTTTCAGCATTATTAATTGAATTCAGGCTTATTAAGGCCGAATCGTAATAAATCCTTGAATATTTCTGGTTATTCATCAGATGGTAAATCTTTGCGTAGGTCAGGTATTTTTCTCCGTTGGATTTCAAATCCCTGGTAACAATCAGATCTGTTTCATTCAGAGCATTTCTCAACTTTCCGTCATATATATCAAGCGATCCTCTTAGATCGTGGAAATCATCTCCGGTACTTCTGGTTGCGGCATCCAAAACATTTCTTGCCTCTGATGTCGATCCTTCTTTTAGGATGAGAGCTGCAATCTTATTCACGTATGGGGATCTCCATTGTGGCATTATATCGATTGCTTTCTGTTGATAAATCAGAGCAGAGTCAAATTTATGCAGGTATGTATAAGATGTCCCAATGTTTGTCAGAAAGAGAGCTACCTGGGGATTCTGTCTTATCACCATTGATATGAGGCTTTGAGATTTTCCCCAGTCTCCCATCCTCCTGTATACCATAGCAAGATAGAACAGGGGCTGATAGTTTTCCGGATCTTTAGCCGCTGCACGGTTAAAATGTACAAGGGCTTTTTGATAGTCTGGTTCACAATAATTATAATAAAATCCCAGGGCTATCTGCGCATCCGTAAGGTCTTTGTTAATTTTCAGAGCTTTACCAATGTCCATCCAGCACAATTTAATACTGGTGGTATCAAACTGTCCAATATAATAACCCCATGCCCGGGCAATTGCACGGCGGGCATATGCTTCAGCAAAAAGAGAATCATACTTTATTGCATTATCATATTCACGGATAGCTTTTTTGAATCCTGCTGAATCGGTTAAAATATTTCCTGTAAAAGCCAGATTCCATGCATCACTTGATATTACATTGGCAGATAGATATTTAAGATAAGCATTATTGTTGTTCGTTGGATTGCTTTCAATAAGTTTGAGTTCCTCGGATGAGAGTTTAGCATTACAGCCAGTGGCAATATTCCTTGTAATCTCACTAACGATGCCTGAGATATGATTGTTTTCCCACACATATTCATTTGACCATAATTGTTTATTATTCTTTGCATCAGTCAATCCTATCCAGATAATTGTTTTTCCTCCCTCCCTTCGGATGCTGCCTTCAACTATATAGCTGACATCCAGCTCTTTTCTTATAGTATTTAATGATTTCTTTGTATCCCGGTACTGGTTGGTTGAGATCCTGGACCGTAGTACCAGGCTTTTTATATTGTGCAGTTTTATAAGCGCAACCTCGGTAAAAATATCACCTGTAGAAATCTGTTCAGGATCATTTCCGGGGCACCTGAAGGGAAGAATTGCCAGCGATTTTTTATTTTCACCTCTGCTGAGTAAATTATAAACATACCAGGCACCCACTGCAAACATCACTGATAACAATAAAAAAATAAATATTTTCCGCGAATATCTGCTAAGGAAATCATTCAGCCCTGGCTTCATCCGCCCAGGTATATTGTTGATAACATTCTCAGTTGATTCTGACAGATTTCCTTCATTTTCCTTTATTGTCCCCTGGTTCATTAGTCCTTGCAGGATTTCATCAATAGCATTAGAAACTTTGTTTATCTGATCGCGATAATAAGTCTTGTTAAGGTTGTCCTGAGGATTATCTTCATTCTGCCGTAGCGGCCGGTTAACTCCGGGGGATCTGTAAACAAAATCAACTCCTCTGAGTACCCCCCCAAGAACAGTTTCGCAGAGTTTAATATCAGAATTTGTCAGGTCGTGAATGCGTACAGGAAGAACCCTGCTTGCCACATTACCGTTTGGCAGATTTATTCTTAAGCCGAATTGATCCTTAGTGGCCCTCTCCACGAATGGTTTTAGTTCATGTTCCCACGCAAATGAATTCGGATCACAGTATGTTCTTGAAATGATCGGGATAAAGATCAGGCACCTGAGTTTCTCTTTAAGGGAAGCATTGACATCGTGCGTTTCTAATAATCCATTATGGGGATTGATATCGAAATAAACACTGACGTCCTCCTTAAACGTAGATTCCAGTTCAGTCTTTAGAGACTCAACGAATTCACTGACCCACCTGTCGCCTTTATTGTCTTTCTGGCGATAGCTGACGAAGATGTCGTATTCAAATCCCGGGATTAGACTCGCCATGTTAACCGTTCATAGTGATAAAGTTACGAAAGACTGAAACACAAAGCAAATATAAATCCGGCTGTAATTTAATTCAAATCTTTAGTACCAGGTGACATTGTCTTTGCAATTACCTGGATCTTAAAGTTGTGTTAATAATGTCTGGGGCCATATTTGGGAAGATGTTGAAAAACATAATCATAAAGTAAAGGGAATAATTCACATTGGAATCCGGCTGATTCATAATATAAATTTGACTTCAGTTTAAACATATACTAATTTTAAGGTAAGAAATTGATTTATAAGCTATCAAGATTATAACTAATCCAATAATATTTTGATAGAATCGGGATATGTGATAAAAATTGTAAGAAATTGTAAGAAAATTGTAATTCTTTCTTCTAAAATTATAATGATGCATTGGGTATTCTATCCGAAATTTAATAGGAATTATAATTTCAAATTGGTTAGATCAATAAAACAACTCTTTCTTCGTAATTCCTTCGCTTAAGTTATATTATGAAATGCCATAAAATTGTGAACTATGCGAGCTATAATTACCTTTAAAAAAGCTCTGGTCATATTTTTCTTAGTCTTTATGTATCCGGGCATGAGATTATTATTGGCGCAACCAGCATCACAGTGCGTTGCCGTAATTACTGAAATAAATGGCGAAGCTTTTTTAAGAAAAGCTGACAGGAGTGAATTTGCTAAGGCTTCCTGGGGAACCCAGTTATTCCAGGGTGATGAGATCAAAACCTCAGATAAATCTGATATGAAATTACTCTTTTCAAACAGTAATTTGATTAGTCTGGGCCCAAATAGTATCATAAGGATATCAGGGAAAGAATCCGGCGCGACACAAATAAATGGCAATTTAAAGAATATATCGTCGGCAATGATAGTTGATCTGTCTGCCTTTTCAGCAAGGAGAGAGGACAAAAATGACGCCGGTGCACTGGCCGGACTGCGCTCGGTCGCAACAGATCAGTCTATCGAGCTGACATCACCATACAACACCGTGATCAAAACTGATCGCCCTTCTTTTTCGTGGATCGCAAAAAAATCATATGATAATTACGCTGTTAATCTATACAACAGCAAGGGATTGGTCTGGAGCAGAAAGATAACCGAAAATACTTTAAATTATCCTGAAAATGAAAAGGGATTGGAATTTGGAGAATCTTATTTCTGGAATGTCGAGGGGGAATATCTCATTGATACTGATAAATCAACTAATCATAAATTTTCAGTTCTTTCTCTTGAACAATTCAGAGAGGTAGAAGCAAATGAAAATGCAACACGGAACAAATTCAAAAATGATCCGGAAAGCAGCAGCTTGCATTCCATACTTGGTGCATATTATATAAAAAAAGGATTATTGCAGGATGCTATCATTGAATTCCAGACTATTGCAAAATTAAATAGCGATGCCGCCTTGCCTCACGAACTTTTAGCTTCACTTTATTCGGAAACTGGAGATAAAGATAAAGCTATTGATGAACTTCAAAAGGCATTGATATTGGCTAAAAGGAAATAAAATTGATTATCTGAGTATATAACTTCGTCCCTGGTCGTCAGACTGTCAGGTGATTAAAACAACAGTCATGGCTAAAAGAGTTGCAGCAAAGAAATCTAATGGAATAATTTCCATAGCATCGCTTTTTATCCTTTTCCTCTCTGCAAATCCAGTGACAGCTTCTCCTCAGGTCCAACAGCTCACTCAGGAAGAGTTTTCGAAAAAGCTTGGCGACGCATATCTGCAAAACAATTTTTACCTGGCTGATTCACTGATAAGAAGGAACAGATTGTATGTTAAGCCATTTGTCAATGACCTTATTAAAGAAACCCTCGTTGCCGAGTTAAAAGGGAAAGAGATGGAATCCGTCCAGACAAGAGCAACCGCCGAAAAATCCGCAGCTGATTTCGAGAAAATCTTCGGTGAAAAAAACCTTGCAACAGGGGTAAGATACTTAGAGTCCTGGACAAAAGAGCAAAAGATAAAGAAGCTGACTGCAGACAGCTTGTATGCTGAAGGGACAAGTATAAGGGGGAACACACAGGATCGTGAAAAAGCTGTTTTACTTTATAAACAGGCATTGGATCTGTACAAAGAAATCGGAGATGAGAGGGGTGAAGGAGAAATTCTGGGTGGACTCGGACTCATTTGCTTTAATTCAGAGGATTTTGAAAAATCGCTTTGTTATTACAGGGATGCATTGAAAGTAAGGGTTAAGATTGATGATAAACAACTTACAGGTAACAGTCTTAACAGCATCGGTGGAATATATCTCAATTACCTCCCAGACTACGCACAGGCATTGCACTTTTTGGATAGTGCTGAAATTGTGCGAGCTGAAACAGGAGATTTTGTAAACCTGGGAAGGACAATACATGCCAAGGCCTCTGCATATGATAAACTAAATATGAGCAATCAGGCACTACAATGTTTCAAGAAATCAATCGAAATAAACCAAAAAGCCGGAGACCGGCAAAGGGTGGCAGAAGCATTTCTGCATATTGGAGATATTCTGACAGGTACAGGAAATTATTCTGAAGCATTGGAGGATCTTGAAATAGCACTTTCAATTTATTCTGAACTTAAGGATAACTCAAAAATCTGTGAGGTGTTGACGCATGCAGGATTTGTATATTCAAATATGGGGGATTACAATACGGCTCTCAAAAAACTGAGTGAAGCTTTGCAGATTTCTAAGGAGGCCGCTGATAAAAATGGAGTGGCAGGCGCATATAATAACCTGGGAATTGTTTTTAAAAGTGCAGGAAGACTTGATAAAGCCATCGAATATTTTGATAATTCACTAAAGATTTATGAAGAGTCAGGTGACCAGCTAAACGTGATCTCAGCGCTAAGTAATTTAGGAACTGTTTATTTTGCCCTTAACAATTTTTCAAAGGCGGCAGATTATCACGTCAGAGGACTTGAGCTCAGTCGCAATATCAGGGATAAAGATAATGAAGCTCATTGCCAGTTGAATCTGGCAAATGATCTGCTTCGTCTCGGAAAGCTTGAAGAATCGATGTCAAATTATCAGGAAGGGCTTAAAATTGCCAGGTTACTCGATAGTCCTGAACTGACATGGAAGATTATTGCAGGAATGGCAGAGATTAATAAACTGAGGGGAGAATATGAAAAGGCGGTGGAATTAAATGATACGGCCCTGAAATTTCTCAACAATATCCGAAGTACATTAAAAGATGACAAACTGAAGACAAGTTTCATGGCGGCTGAAAGATATGCCTTTGAAGATATTATCAATATGCTAGCCGATCTGCATTTAAAATATCCCGGCAAAGGTTATGACATCAGGTCATTCCGTTATGCAGAGGAGAGCAAAGCACGGGCTTTTCTTGACCTTCTTACGGGTTCGGTGTCAAATATAAAGCCAGTGTCAAATCCAGCGTTCCCGGGTCTCAATTATCCGAAACTGATAACTCTCGAAGAGGCACATGCATTGTGTCCTGACAAAAATACCGTCATCCTTGAATACTCAATAGGCGACAGCAGCTCATGCCTATGGGTAATAACACGGTCGGCTCATAAGCTTTTTAAGCTTCCTGACATTAAAGTTTTACAGGAACAGATCGAACCTTTCAGATTTGCACTTTTAAACCCGGATAAGTCAAATAATGAATTTCTTAAAAAGGGAGGATACTCGCTGTACAAACTACTGTTAGAGCCCGCTGAACCCTTCCTATCTAAAAAGAGCAAACTGGTAATCATTCCTGACGGAATTTTAAATTATCTTCCATTTGAGATATTATTGACTGACAATAAGGGAATTAGTGCCGGAGATTCGTATTCAAATCTTTCTTTTCTGATCAAAAAATATTCCATAAGCTATGCACAATCAGCAAGTGTCCTGAATAATCTTCTTGCAAGAAGGAGTGTTTCAGGGAAATCGGATCCGGAGCTTAAAAAGCTTATTGCTTTCGGTGATCCGGTTTATGCGAACCCAACCGACACTTCCAATTCATCGGTAAATAGATTAAAGAGGCTTGAATCCAGTGGAAAAGAAGTTGAAAATATTGCATCATTTTTTAGGAAGGGAAATGCTGAAGTATATCTGAGGAATGAAGCTACAGAGGAGAATGTGAAACGGGAAGGGGCATTGAAAAGTTTTAATTATGTGCATTTTGCCACTCACGGATTTATCGATGAAACGAATCCTGATTTAAGCAGTCTTATACTGACGAAGGTTAATAATTCTCAGGAAGACGGATTGCTTCAGGCTACTGAAATATATAATCTGAAACTGAATGCCGACCTGGTCGTATTATCAGCCTGCCAGTCAGGTCTGGGGAAATTAGTGCGGGGTGAAGGCATGGTCGGTCTGACTCGTGCTTTTATGTATGCGGGCACACCTGCTGTTCTTGTAAGTTTATGGAGTGTGTCGGATGTTTCGACAGCCACTCTTATGGGAGATTTTTACAAGAATCTCATTGAAGAGAAATTAAGTAAAACTGATGCCTTACGCAAAGCCCAGCTCACTATGCTGGGAAATGAAAAATTCGCCCATCCTTTTTATTGGGCTCCGTTCGTGATTATTGGTGACTGGAGGTGAGATTTCTCCTGATGACAACTAATAGACATACAGCACCCTGCACCTTTTAGCCTCCGAAGCTTTTTTGACCGACGTAGCTTTAGCGTAGTCGGTAGCAAAAAGTCCTGCACCCGCATTTACAGCTACTTATTAAAATCTAAAATATTTGAAAATGAAAAACCTGAAAAAATTCCTGAACCTGACCTGCTGGCTTTTTTTTAGTTTTCTGTTTTTCCAGATTACAGAGAGCAGTGCCCAGGTAAAAGATATGTCAACCCAGGATCTGACAAACGCATCCACTGCCGTGTTTTACGGTAAATGTTCAAAAAAGAGCTGTGACTGGGATAAAAATCACAGGATAATTTACACATATGTCACAGTTACTCCCGAGGTATATATAAAGGGCAATCTTGGCGCGGACCAATTATTGCAGTTCCCGGAGGACAGGTGGGGGATATTATTTATGAAGTGTTCGGATATGCCGGAATTTTACTGTGGGAGAAGAGACAGTGGCTTTTGTCCGGACAAATCCTGCCGGTAAGAACCTTGTAACAGGTGGTTACCAGGGCAAGATGAAGATTGAAAAGGACAGCAAAACCGGTAAGAGGATGGTTGAAGTGACCGGTATTATGGATAACACTGAGGCCCAGGCAAAGGTAGCACCGGGCAAGGTAAGAAAGCTAAAAAAATGCTGCTGGAGGATTATGTGACAAAACTTAAAGGATATATGAAAAATTAACCAGTGAAGGAATTAATTGAAGCAAAAACCTTTAAAATGAAAGATGTCATGAAAAAATATTAAACTATATATAATAGCAATAGCTGCGGTCTTGTTTGCCGTTTCGGGTTCATTAGTTGCACAAAGTCACCAGATTGCAGATGTCGATGGAAATTATTATAATATTGTTACAATTGGCACACAGGTTTGGATGGCGGAAAACCTTAAGACTACCAAATTCAACGATAATACAATTATTACTAATGTTACTGATAATATTGAATGGGAAGCATTAGCCACACCAGGCTACTGTTGGTATAATAATGAAGCTGACTATAAATCTACTTATAGGAGCATTATACAACTGGTATGCAGTCGATGATGCAGAAGGTAACGGAGGTAAAAATGTTTGTCCCACAGGATGGCATATTCCTGACCGATGCTGAATGGACTATTTTGACCGAATATCTTACAACCAATGGTTATGGTTACGAGGGCAGTGGAACTGACATAAGCCAAATCTCTGTCCGCCACTTTTGGTTGGCCAACATATGGAATAGAAGGCACGGTAGGCAATGACCAGGAGATTAACAATAGTACTGGCTTTACAGCCCTTCCAGGTGGCTACCGCGGCACCGGTGTTTTCTACAGCAATGGAAGCTTTGGTCTCTGGTGGAGTTCAACGCAGGACGATAATTTCAGTGCATGGCGTCTGGGAATATATTATACCTACAGCGATGCAGAGAGGCTCCACGATAGTAAGCAAAGTGGCTATTCTGTCCGTTGTGTCCATGATGGGGGGACACTATTCACTACACCAGGGCTGAATACAACATCTGCATCATCAATCACTCCTACAACAGCTCTAAGTGGAGGCAATGTTACTGATGATGGTAGTTTCGAGTAGTCACAGCCCGTGGAGTGTGCTGGAGTACATCGTACAATCCGACTATATTGGATAATCATACTACTAACGGTACAGGAACAGGAAGTTTTTCAAGTTCGAATTGACAGGGCTTTTACCTAATACAAAATATTATATAAGAGCCTATGCTACTAATAGTATGGGAACAGCTTATGGAGATTCGATTATGTTTTCCACATATAAATCCGATGCTGTCACTGATGTTGAAGGAAATTACTACAATATTGTTGGAATTGGAACTCAGACCTGGATGGTTGAAAACCTTAAGGTAACTCATTTCCGTGATGGGACGAGTATTCCCAACGTTACCAATAATTCTGCATGGAAGAATCTTAGATCATCGGGCTATTCTCGGTACAATAGCGATTTTTTTAACTTATAAGGATATATATGGAGCACTATACAACTGGTACTCCATAGGTACAAGCAATTTATGTCCTGCAGGCTGGCATGTACCAGCCGATCCAGAATGGGCTATCCTGTTCTACTTTGTTGGAGGCGGAGCTCCGGCTGGAGGAAAAATGAAAGAAACAGGTACAGTACATTGGAGTAGTCCCAATTCGGGTGCAACAAACGAAAGTGGCTTTACGGGACTTCCGGGGGGGCATCGTGATCTAAATGGAAACTTCAGCAGCATTACACCAGGGGTGAATGGTGGACTTCTACTGAGGACTTTTTTTCAGATTGTATAGTTCAGATGTTAAACTATGATAATATTTTCACAAGTACAGGAGACTATGCTAAGCAGAATGGGTTTTCAATTCGTTGCGTATCTGATACTACACCCGGTCTTAGTACCCTGCATGGCAAATACGATATCAAAGAATAATGCAAAGTGTGGGGGAAATATAATTTATGATGGAGGAGATCCGGTGACCGTCAGAGGTGTA